>OZ220718.1:0-4800000 GCA_965116765.1 Vicinamibacterales bacterium
CTGATGGACCTCATCGCGGTCACCGTCGTCCCCGCCCTGGTGCTGCTGATCGCCACGCGCTTCATCGGGTGACCCGAGGCGTCGTCGAGCGATTCCCTCGTCTGGTCGCACTCGTCCCGAGTGTCGCGGCGGGATTGCGATCAAAAACGCTCCGCGTCATTGGGTGGAGGCGCCCGGAAAACGCAGCGGTCGCGCGGGGTCGCGGACCTGCTCCGGGGCGCTCGAACGGACGTGGACGTCCATCTGCGGAAAGGCGATCTCGATGCGCTCCTGCCGGAACCGGTGCGCGATGGCGGTATGGAGTGCATGGATGACGGGAAGCCGCTCCTCCACGTCGTGCACATAGGCGCGGATGGACAACTTCAGGGGCGCTGTCGCCGAACTCCTCGAACGCGACGGAGGGCTCCGGGGTCTCCAGGACGAGAGAGTCACCCGTCACGATCTCCTCCAGGACGCGGGTCACCTGGTCGACGTCCGACTCGCAGGCGACCCGACGACGATCGTCACGCGGTTCGCCGCGTCCGACGGGCCGGTCTTCGGGCGTCGGCGCATCACGATCGTGACTGGAACGGATTGGCGGAGGGTCAGCGACTCGACCACGTAGCCGGACTGCATGTCCTCGGTGTGCAGCGTCGTGCAGGCGCCGTTCAGGGCCGCCCGCACGACGAGCGCGTCCCAGATCGACAGGTGATGCAGCCGATGCAGATCGATCGCCGCGACCAGATCGGCGGCGCCGAGCGTCACGACGTCGAAACGGGAGTACTGCACGATGCGAGTCCTGGCATCCTCGCTGCTCATCCCGAGCTTCCGCGTGGCGGCGGCGACGAACTCCTGCAGGACCTGCAGCGACAGGACGCCGCGGCGCTCGCGCAGGAGGCGCCGAATCAGCTCGCGGGCGCGGGCCCGCTTGTGCTCATCCCGCGCGTCGTGCGCGTAGATCAGGATGTTCGTGTCCAGAAACTCACGGCCGCTCATGCAGCTCCTCGCGCGTCCACGACCCCTGCGAGCGATAGCTCTCCTCGCCCCACAGCGCGTCGAGCCGCGCGATCACCGACTCCGCGTCGTCCACCCGCGTCAGCTCGTTCAGGAAGTCGCGCACGAGCTGGTTCAGGCTGGTTCCCCGGGCGGCGGCGATACGCCGGGCCTCGGCGACCACCCGCTCGTCGATGGACATCGTCACGTTCATGCGCCACATGGTATGTGCGCACGTAATACGTGTCAATGCGGAGTGGACTGGCGAGGCCGAGCACGGCGGGCTGCCGATCGACCGCGACGCGCCCTGACGTTCCCACCGACCGGATGAACCCCGAGAGCGTCGGCGGGCTTCATCCCTGCGGAGCGGACTCCGGGCCTGCCGCGACCAGCGGTTCGATGCGGCTGACGTCCGCGACGGTACGCGCCAGGTCGAGGTCGTGCATCCGCTGCAGGTTCAACCAGAACTCGGGAGTCGTTCCAAGCGCCGCGTCGCTCACGCCCCCCACACGGTCACGGCGCGTCCGTCGAGGGACTCCTGGCGCCGGTAGAGCTTCTCCTCCCACGGCGTCGACTCGGCGCGGTCGAAGACCACCAGATGGCCCGACTCGGCGCGGCATCGGTCCACGTAGGCCAGGGTCTGCTCCACGCCCTCGCGGACCGTCGCCTCGGGGCTTCCCCGCAGGATCTTGCACTCCACCACGTGGCGGCGCGCCGGCGTCCCAGGCTCGGCGGCGCCTCCGGGGCGGGCCGGCGGCCACACGATCAGGAGGTCGGTGCGCCGGCGCCCCAGGGCGTACTCGCGCTCGATGCGGCCGCCGCCGTTGACAATCCGCTGCAGGAACGCCTGCAGCAGCAGTTGCGGCCCCGCCTCCTTGTACTGGAAGCGCTCGATCCAGTGCTCCGAGTGCTCGCGGAAGAAGCCCTGGAACCCCTTCAGCAGGCCGTCCATGTCGAGGTCGCCGTCCGCCTTCACGTACCACTCCGCCTCGTGGAGGATCATGTCCTCGTCGGCGTACATGAGCTCGCGCGGAATCACCTCCCGGTAGATCGGGTTGGCGATCCGGCGGGGGCCGCTACGCGCCAGCAGGCCCAGATCGCGGACGTACTCCACATCGTCGGGGTTCACTCTGTCCGCCCCGTCCGCGCCGCCTGTCAGCACCGGCTCGATCACCCGCCGCACCCGCTCCTCCTGGAGCTGGTCGGCGAGCTTGTGCAGGTGCGTCTGGCGGGCCAGGACGAGCGCCTCCCGGGCGTCCATGACCGCCTCGCCGTCGATGGCGCGCGAGCGGTCCCGGCCGGTCTTGTTCTCGAAGCACGCCTGGTAGGCCAGCGCGTTGACCAGCCACGGCTGGCCCCGGGACTGGTCCCACACCGCGGCGAGCGCGCCCTCCGTGAACGCCTGTCCGGTCTCCTCGGTGTGCTGGCCGAGCAGGGCGCGCATGTCGGCCTCGTCGAAGTCGCCCAGCCGCAGCGACTTCGCCTTGATGTTGAAGGCACTGCCGCCCGCGATGATCTCGCCCGCCGATTCGGAGTGGATGCGGTAGTCGCGCACGTCGCGGACGCCGCACAGGATGACGCTCTGCGGGAACGCCGCGGGACGCATGTCGTACCCCGCGCGCAACTGGCGCAGCACGGAGATCAGCGTGTCGCCCACCAGCGTGTCGATCTCGTCGAGCAGGAGCACCAGCGGCTTGGGGTCGTTCAGCGACCACCGGCCGAGCGCCTGGCGCAGGGCGCCGTGCGGACCGGCGCGGTCCAGCGTCCGCTCCCACGTCCCGTCGAGGAAGCCGTCGCCCAGGGCGACCAGGGCGCGTTCGGAGATCTCCGCCAGCACGGTCCGCATCCCGGCGGCCACGTCGCCCCTCGCCGTCTGTCCGGTCTCGACGTTCGTGTACACGCAACGGTAGGCCCCACGCTCGTTCAGCAGGTCGCGCAGCGCCAGGAGCGCCGAGGTCTTGCCGGTCTGCCGCGGCGCGTGCAGCACGAAGTAGCGCTTCGCGTCGATGAGGCGCAGGATCTCGTCGAGGTCGAGCCGCCCGAGCGGCGGAATGCAGTAGTGGTCTTCGGCGACCACCGGCCCGGAGGTGTTGAAGAAGCGCTCGGCCATCGGCGTGGTCCCGCCCGCGGGACTGCGTACCGTCATCGTAGCGCATTCGGCCGGAAGGCAGCGGGGCGCGCAGGGGCGCGCGGTCGTCGCGGTCGAAGACCACCGAGTGGCCCGGCTCGCCGCGGCACCGCGCGTCTGGTTCGCGTTGCCGGCCGGGTTGGGGTCCAGGATCAGAAGGGCCGGCTCGACGGTGTTTTCCAGGCAGGCCGGAGTACGCAGACCCCTCGCCGAATCGCCTCGAGCGGTTCGGGCGTCGGGGCGGGGATGATGCCTTCGACCGTCAAGTGCAGAAGCGCATCCCGGTGCTCCCGCTCCAGCCGATCGAGGCAGTCGTCGACGGCGGACTTCACGGTCGCGAGGAGTCGGTTGCGCCGGGCAGGTTCGATTCCCGTCACTGTCCCCGGCCTGGAACCAGGAACAGGTTGGTCATGTCGCCGTCGAGGCTGATGGTGCGCAGGTAGCGGTAGGTCGACGCCTCGAGCAGGTCGATGGTGGCGCCGGCCTGGTGGACGTAGAGGAGTTGGCCGTTGGTGCTCACGGCCAGCGACATGCGCGGGCGCCCCTCGAAGACCTCGCGCCGCTCGACGCGGCGGCCTTCGAGATCGAAGGTCCAGATCTCGTAGTGCCCGATGCGCTTGAGGACCGCGTAGGCCTTGCGCCGGTCGGGCGCGAGCGAGAACGACGACAGCGGCTCGTCCGGCCCGAGGGTGTAGAAGTCGACGTCGCGCTCGGCGAGGTTGATGCGCGCGATGCCCATGAGGCGCCGGTTCTGCACGGGGTCGCTCACGCGGAAGAGGTTGGTGAAGTAGCCGGGCTCCTCGTTGCGGTCGACGCCGAAGCCGAAGCTGAACCGCTCCAGGTCGGGCGCCTCGACCGACGAGAGCTCCCAGCGGTCGACCACCTCGAACGAGTCGGTGTCGAGGGCGAGAATCTCGCCGCCGAACAGGTAGAGCAGGCCGCCGTCGGGCGAGAACATCATGCTCGCGCCGGTCCGCTCCTCGCCGTCCGGCCACGGGATCTCCCGCATGATCTCGTGCGACGCGAGGTCCACCTGGAGGAGGCGGCGGGGGGCAATCTCGTACCGGTCGAGGTGCTTGATCGCGGTGTCGGCGAGGAGGACGGCGTAGGCGTCGTCGGGCGACACCACCAGGCTGCGGATGCGCACCTGCGTGGAGCCCTCGCTGAGGGTGAAGGTGTCGACGGTGCTTCGCGTCTCGAGGTCGATCACCTCGATCTGCTCGAACGTCCGGTCCCGCATGTACATCCGGGTGCCGTCGGCCGACATCCGCATGTCGTTGGGCGGCCCCCCGAGGGTCATCTCGATGGTGTCGACGACCTGCTCGGTCGCCTCGTCGATGACGTAGATGCGGTTGGGGAACGCGCCGACGTAGAAGGTGCCGTCGCCGCCCGTCAGCCCGCCGGCGGGCTGGGCCGGCGCGGCGACGGGGAGGAGGACGAGAATCGCCAGCGTGCGGATCAGTTCGCGCATGGGTCGAGCTCCCGAACGAGGGGCAGGCACACGCCTACGGAAAGATCAGGTCGATGTTGCGCCAGTCCTTCTGGGCGGCGGCGCACTTGCCGGTCCAGTCCGGCGTGTGGTTGAGCTGGTCGGGGACGTGGGCGGGCCAGAAGCAGCCGCGGTGGCAGTCGAAGAGGTCGCGCTCGACCGGCTGGCACAGCCCCGCCGTGCCGCCGTTGCGGTCCGCCTCCCAGCCCGGCTGGAACACGAGCGAACAGCCCAGCGGGATGTGCGGCCCCTCGGGCTGCTGGGGCGGGCCCGAGCCCTGCTGCTGCAGCGCGACGACGTCCCCGTCGGGGGACGCGTCGGGCGGCGGCGCGACGACGCTCCGCTCGACGCGGGCGGCCTTCTGGTTGATGGCTCTCAGGTGTCTCATGGTCTCACCGCCGTTCACTCTAACCGGCACAGATTGCCGCCCGGCGGGAAGAACCGCGGGGCGCCCCTGTCTCTCGGTCTCGCCGTCGTTCACTCGAACCGGCGCAGGAACTCGGGGTTCCGTGCCGCCAGCTCGCCGTAGACGCGCAGGCAGACGTCGGTCCACCCGCGGATCCACTCGCAGTAGTGCAGGTTCGGTCGCTCGCTCGTCCCGTAGCGGGTGTGCGCCTCGTGGTAGCACCCGCCCGAGCACAGCGGGCGCGCCCAGCAGGTGTGACAGTCGGTCTTGTTCGCCAGGTGGTGGCGTTCGAGGAACGCGTTCTGGGCCTCGCGGTCGAGGCCGTCGTCGACGGTGCCCAGCTTGTGCTCGTCCGAGCCCGCGAACCGGTGGCACAGGCCGACGTCGCCGCCGGTCGCGACCCCCACCAGCCCCAGCCCGGCCCCGCACGGGTACGCCTTGCTGGCGCCCTTGTGGATCTCCTCGAGGGTCTCGCTCACGTTCGAGAACCCGTGGTGCTTCCCCGCCAGGGCCGCCTCGAGGAACTCGTCGGCGAGGGCCGTGAACTGCTCGACCATCCGGTCGAACCCCTCCCCGCCGAGCGCGTACTCGCGGCCCGGCGAGGTCGTCACCGGGGCGAAGCCCACCTCCTGGAACCCGATCTTCTCCGTCAGGTGCCGGTAGATGCTCACGACGTCGCTCACCTGCGACGTCAGGGTCACCCGGGCCCCGATGGGCCGGCTCGTGTGGCGCCGCAGCAGCTCTCGCACCCGCGGCAGCAGCTCGTCGTAGCTGCCGCGGCCGTCGTGGAAGACGCGGAAGCGGTTCTGCATCTCGCGGGGGCCGTCCATCGACACCGTGACGGAGATGTCGTTCTCGGCCAGGAACCCGATCATCTCGCCGGTCAGCAGGGTGGCGTTCGTCGTCAGGTTGAACTCGACCCGCTTGCCCCGGGCCGCCGCCTGCTCTCGGGCGTAGGGCACGACGCGGCTCAGGACCGGGTAGTTCATCAGCGTCTCGCCGCCGAAGAAGCTCACGTGCACCACCCGGTTGTCGCCCGACTCGTTCATCAGCAGGTCGACGCTCTTGCGGGCGGTCTCCTCGCTCATGAACTTGGGCTGCGACCCGTTGGTAGTGTCGACGATCTTGTCCTCGCTGTACTCGTAGCAGTACGAGCAACTCAGGTTGCACTGGTTGGTGACGTTGAGGACCGCGGTGGTCAGCGGGAACGGGGTCAGCGGGATGATCGCCGGCGCCGGGGGTGTCGGAGGCGCCGGGGCGGCGACGGTGCGCACCGCGTGCACCTGCTCGAGCTCGTCGAGCGTCTGCCCGAGGTCGGTGTCGGGGAACCGGGCGCGGACGTCGGCGAGCAGGTCCTCGCGCGGCACCCGCCGGCCGTCGAGGCCGTCGATGAGCGCCGCCGCCGGCTCGTCGAGCGCGAACACCGCGGCGCTCGGCACCAGGTAGAGGAACCGGCGGCCGGCCGCGGTGAACGGATGGAACTCTCCCTGGGCAAGCACGCTCATGGCTGCTCCACGGCGGTGGGGTGCCGGCGCCGACGGTGAGCGCGCGCGACTCGTCCCGATGCACCCGGGCTCATGGCTCCGCCACCCCGGCGGGGTTCCGGCGCGGACGATGAGCGCGCGGATGCTGATGCGCCGAGGCTGTTCATGGCTGCTCCACGGCGGTCGGGTCCCAGCGCAGGTACAGCGGTACGGTGACGAGGAGGTGGGCGCGTCCGGTCAGCCCGTCGCCGTCGCCCGCGTCCGGCGGCCACGTCGCCACCACCCACACGTCGCCGACGTTGTTCCGGCTGCCGCTGCGCTCCACGTTCGGCCCGTCGACGGCGGGGACGAACCGCCCGTCGGCCGCGATGTCGCCCACATAGCGGATGTCGTCGTCGCCGATGGTCACCGCGTACTCCTCGATGGACCACCGCGCGTCGACCATCCCCAGGTCGAGGTCGTCGTCGGTCGCCGGCTCGCCGTCCGGCCCGTCGTGCCACGCCCGCGCCTCGAACTGCTGGAACTGCTTGGGGAAGCGGACCCCGCCGACGCGGGCCATGCCCGCCCGCGGGGTCACCGCGATGCGGTCGACCCGGTCGTAGACGGTGAGGGCGCCGGTCACCGCGGTCCGGTCGAGCACCAGGTCGCGACCGCCGGTGGCCGCGTCCGCGTCGACCTGCACCTGCAGGTCGAGCCACTCGCCGGTCGTCCCCGTGACGTCGAGCACCGAGACGCCGGGGCCGAGGTCGATGGCCTCGGCCGACGCCGCGCCGAGGTTCTGACCGTGGACCCGGACCGTCGCGGTGGCTCCCGCCGGCAGAGACGGCGGATGCACCCCGGCCACCGCCGGCGCGTCGCCGAGGCGCTCCAGGGTGACGTCGATGCCGGTCTCGTCGTAGCCGCCGGTGAACCACCGGCCCTTCATGGTGCGCCAGTCGCGCTCGACGAACATCACCTCGCGCAGCTCGTCGTCGTCCGGGTCGCCGGGGATGGACCGGCCCCGCCACTGGAAGCCGGTGTAGACGATGGCGCGGCCGGTGCGCTCGACCGTCCGGCCGGTGTGCGCGAAGGTGTACGTCGCATCGGTGGTGAACTCGTCCTCGGTGCCGGCCACCGGGGTGATCGTCATCCGCCCGTAGACCGCGCCGCGGCCCGGCGCGTGCCCGCGCAGCAGCCACGAGCCGCCCACGCGGGGCGGCCGCATCGTCGCCGACCACGCTGCCCACTCCGCCGTCTCGAACGGGAACCGCTCAGACAGGTGGGCCACCGCCCGGTCGACCGCCTGCGGCTCGCCGTCGCCGGGGTTGCCGCGGCGGAACGCCTGGAAGTCGGTGAACGGGTAGTAGCCCCGGTGCATCGCCATCAGCAGCGACCACTCCTCGCCGGTCCGCCGCTGGCTGATGACGCGCCCCATCGAGTGGCACTGAATGCAGGTCTCCTCGACGTCGGCGTCGTCGTAAGGCTGGTCGTCGCTGCGGCGCTCCGCCTCCCAGGCCGCGTCGAGCGCCTCGGCGGGGGCGAGGCCCAGGTTGTTCGACAGGTAGCGCACCACCTCGCGGGCCGTCTCCGGCGTCAGGGCCACGTCGTTCAGGGTGACCATGCGGCGGATGGTCTGCTGCCACCCCTCGGGCGTCGTGCGCCGGAACGAGATGCGCGACAGCCGGCCCGCGTCGTCGGGCCGGTGGCACGAGCCGCAGGCCTCGCGCACCGTCTCGTCGTGGACGGGAATGCCGGGGCCGTCGGTCTCGGCCGGTTGGGCGGCGGCGCCGGCCGCCGCGAGCAACGCGACGAGGGGGGCGCCGAACAGGAGCTTCAGGCGGGGCTGGGGCATCGGTCGACTCCGGCGAACGGACCTTTGTAGCACATACGGCGGCGTCTGTCAGCTTCGCGGCTTCCGCCGAACCGGCACGAATGCCCGGGCGACACCTCTGTCGTCGAGCGGGGGCACGAGGGTCCCGTCGACTCGTGAAACGGTTCGGTGCCGGGACGCGACACCGCTCGCGTCGTGGTGGAGCCGGCCCGGCGCAGACCCGGCACGAAGGGCCGCCCGCCTCCTCGGCCGGCGCACCGGTCGGCCGTCATTTCCCGCCTGCCCCCTGATGTACGCTGTAGCCGGAGCGGGGTCATGCTGACGACGGAGCAGTTGCGCGCGCTCATGGCGGCCCGGGAGTCGGACCGCGTCGAGCTCACGGTCTCGACGACGAACACGGACAAGTTCGGCGAGGCCGTCTGCGCCTTCGCCAACGACTTCCCCAACCACCGGCAGCCGGGGCATCTCATCGTCGGGGCCGGCGACGACGGCTCTGTCGCCGGTCTGACCGTCGACGACCCGCTGCTCCGTCGACTCGGGGAGCTGCGCTCGAACGTCAACCTCGAGCCGCTCCCGGTCATGACCGTTCAGAAGTACGCGTTGCCCGAGGGCGACGTGGCCGTGATCGAGGTCCTGCCGTCGGATCTGCCCCCCGTGCGATACAAGGGGAGGGTCTGGATTCGGGTCGGGCCCTCGCGTCGGGGCGCCAATCAGCAGGAAGAGCGGATCCTGATCGAGAAACGCACCGCTCTGCAGCGGACCTTCGACGTTCGCCCCTGCCGCGGCTGCACCCTCGACGACCTGGTGCGCGATCTGTTCCGGGTCGGCTACCTGCCCGCCGCCGTGGACCGGGCCGTGATTGCCGAGAACAGTCGCTCCGACGAGGAACAGATGGCTTCCCTGCGGTTCTACGACCTCGCCGCCGGCTGCCCGACCAACGCGGGGGCGCTGTTGTTCGCCAGAGACCCCCTGCGCTGGGTGGCCGGCGCGTGGATTCAGTTCGTGCGGTGGGACGGGACGACGATGGCCGACGACCCGATCGCCGAGAGACGCTTCAGCGGCGACCTGATCACGGTTCTGAGGGAGGTCGAGGCGTTCGTCTCCCTTCCCGTCCGGGCGCGTCCCGTGGCGGAATCGGCCCTCCGCGAGAGGACGGCGATGGACTACCCGCCGGCGGCGATTCGCGAGTTGCTGTTGAACGCGATCATGCACCGCTCGTACGAATCGAACGCGCCGGTCCGGTTCTACTGGTACGACGACCGGATCGAGATCCAGAATCCCGGCGGGCTGTACGGCATGGCCTCGCCCGAGAACTTCCCGCGTCAGACGGACTACCGCAATCCGGTCGTTTCCGAGGCCCTGGCGACGCTGGGGTACGTCAATGCGTTCGGGCGCGGCGTCATTCGCGCGCAGGAGGCGTTGCGCAGGAACGGCAACCCGGAGGCGGAGTTCACGTTCGAGCTCTCCCACGTGCTGGCGACGATCCGGAGGGCTCGGTGAGGACGATCGCCATCCCGGGTGCGTCGTCGCCCTTCCACGCCCTCTCACCCTGACGGCGGTTCGCCCGCTTCCAGCGCGCCCTTGGCGATGAGGACCGACAGAACGCCGAGGAAGTCCGGCAGCGGGGCCGGAGGGCAGACGCGGTTGTAGGCCTCGTACAGATCGGGGACCTGCCGGTGGAGCGGGGCCAGCTCCACCACCCGGACGAGGTCGATGTCGCGCAGGAACCGGAGGCCCCGGTCGGCGTCGGCGTCCGGCCAGCCGGGGACGACGAGCCGGTCCTCGAGGATGATCCGCCGGGCGGTGATGGCGGGCCGGCGGACGACGCCGAGCCGGTCGCCGCGCCGGAGCCGCAGGGCCGGGGCGCGCCGGAGGGCCTCGAAGGCGGCGAGGACGCCGGGGTCCCGGCGCAGGGCTTCGACGCCCGGTTCGGGGGGGGCGAGGGAGGCCGCCTCGGGCATGCCCGCCTCGGCCCGGTCGGTCCAGAACGGGTGGTCGTGCCGGCCCGCCGCCTCGGCGAAGAACTCGGCCGACTGCCGCTCGAGCGCGCCGTGCATCTCTCTTTCCCGCTCGTCGAAGAGGTCGAGCGCCACGCCGGCCAGCGCGGGGTCGGTCAGCGCGGTGTGCACGGCGACGGCGGCGAGCCACCCCGACGCCAGCGCCTTCTTGACGCCGTAGGACGACAGCGGGTCGATGAACGATCCGGCGTCGCCGACCAGCAGCATGCCGGGGGCCTTGTAGGCACGTGCGTCGTAGACGGAGGCGTCGCAGCCCCAGGGCTCGACGTCGAGCGAGGCCCCCGCGGTCAGGGGGCCGAGCGCCGCGGTCTTCGCGAGCTCCGCCTCGTAACACGGCGCGAGGGGCCCGCCGCGCGCCAGGCGGGTGACCCGGGGGTCGACCATCAGGGTGAAGTAGCGCTGCTCGGCCGTCACCGGGACCGACCACGCCCAGCCGTCCCCGTAGCTCTCGACCAGGGTGTGCGACTCGTCGTCGAGGCCCCACCCGCCGCGCCGGGACCACACCGCGGTGAGGGCCAGCGTGGTGCGCCCGGCCGCGTGCCGTCGGAACCCGTGCCGCGCGACGACCCCGGCGCGGCCCGAGCAGTCCAGCACGAACCGCGCCGTCAGGGACCGGGCGGCGCCGCCGGCCAGGTAGCGTGTCGAGGACTCCGCCGCGCCGGCGGAGCGGGACGCGGACGGCAGATCCACCTGGCGCACGACGGCGCCGGTCTCCACCGCGGCGCCGGCCTGCGACGCGAGGCGCAGCAGCAGTCCGTCGAGCTCGTTCCGCCGCACCTGCCACCCGATGCCGCCCCCCGCGAACCGCACCGCGCGCGGGTCCCGCCCGCCCCACCACACCGTGTTCCCGGTGCTGCGCAGAAAGCCCGCCGCCTCGACGTCCCCGGTCACCCCGATCAGGTCGAACAGCTTGCGGCAGCTCGGCGGCAGCGACTCGCCCAGGGCGCGGGCGTCGTCCGCCGGCTTCGCCAGCACCTGCACGGCGTGGCCCCAGGCGGCGAGCAGGCGGGCCGCCGCCGCGCCGGCGGGGCCGCCCCCGATGACCACGACCTCGACCGGCGCCGCACTCATCCCGCCATTGTGGCCGAATCGGGGCTGTCGTGTCGCAGGTTCGGCATATCCTTTCACGCGTGCTCGACCCGCACTTTCGCCGCGCCCTGTCCTATCTCAGGCCCTACCGGTGGCAGCTGACCCTGGTGGTGATGCTGAGCCTGGTCTCGACCGGCTTCTCGCTCGTGGTCCCGCTGCTGTCCCGGACGCTGGTCGACGGGGCGATCCTCGCCGGCGACGCCGGCGCCCTGCGCCTGGTCGTGCTGGTGTTCGTCGCCGTCACCGCGGCCGGGTTCGGGCTCAACGTGTGGAGCGGGCTGCGCTACACCCGGGTGTCGGCGGACGTCCTCTTCGACATGCGCCTGGCCCTCTACCGCCACCTGCAGCGGCTCTCGCCGCGGTTCCACGCGCGGACCCGTTTCGGCGACGTCATGTCGCGGCTGAACAACGACATCGGCGAGATCCAGCGCATCGCGTCCGAGGTGGTTCTGGCGTGGGTGGGGAACGTGCTGTTCCTCGTCGGGGCGGTCGTCATGCTGGCCTACCTCGACCTGCGGCTGCTGCTGCTCGGCACCGCCGCCCTCCCCGTCAGCATCTGGGCCCTCGTGCACTACCGGCGCCGCCTCGAGAAGCGGGTCGCGGTGCTGCGCGAGCGGAGCGCCGACATCGGCAGCTTCCTCATCGAGACCCTGCAGGGGGTGCGGCTCGTCGTCGCCGCCAACGCGCAGGAGCGCGAGGTGCAGCGCTTCCGGCGCCGGAACGGCCGGTTCGTCGACGCGCTCATGGCGATGCAGTGGACCACCTACCTGTCGGGCGGGCTCCCGGGGCTGGTGTTGTCGGGCAGCACCGCGCTGGTGTTCCTGTACGGCGGCCAGCGGGTCATCGACGGGACGCTGACCCTGGGCACCCTCGTGGCGTTCATGGCCTACCAGCTCCGGCTGTTCGCTCCGGTGCAGGCGCTGATGGGGCTGTACGCCAGCTTCGCGACGGTGCGGGTGTCGCTGGGGCGGGTGCACGAGATCCTCGACGTCGAGCCCGAGGTGGTGGAGCCGCCGTCGGCCGAGGCGCTCGCCGAGGTGCGCGGCGAGCTGGAGCTGGACGACGTCACCCTGTCGTTCGATCGCGGCGGCCCGGTGCTGGAGCGCGTCACCCTGCGGGCGCCGGCCGGCGCCTGTCTCGCCATCGTCGGCCCGAGCGGCGGCGGCAAGAGCACCATCGCCGACCTCGCGCTGCGGTTCCTCGACCCCGACGCGGGGACGGTGCGGCTCGACGGGCGCGACCTCCGCGCGCTCAGGCTGCGCGACCTGCGCGCGCACGTCGGGCTCGTGGAGCAGGAGCCGGCGGTGTTCCACGCCTCGATCGCCGACAACATCCGCTACGCGCGCCCGGGCGCGAGCGACGAGGAGGTGCGGGCGGCGGCCGCCCGGGCGGGGCTGGCGCGGTTCGTGGCGACCCTGCCGGACCGCCACGAGACGGTGGTGGGGGAGCGCGGGGCGGCGCTGTCGGCGGGCGAGCGGCAGCGGCTGGCGGTGGCGCGGGCCCTCCTGGCCGCGCCCTCGGTGCTGATTCTCGACGAGCCCACCGCGGCCCTCGATCCGGAGTCGGAGCAGCAGGTGGCGGAAGGGTTCGAGGCGGTCATGCGGGGGCGCACCACCGTGCTCATCACGCACCGCGCGGCCCTCGCGCGGCGGGCGGATCGGGTCGCGGTCCTCGACGGCGCGCGCGTCGTCGAAGAGGGCGCCCCCGACGAGCTGATGGCGCGGGGAGGGCGGTTCGCAGAGCTCTTCTCGGCGGATCGCGAGTCGTGACTGCTCCGCGCCCGTCGAGGCCGGTGCGGGTCGCCGTGGTAGACAGCGGCGTCAATCCGTCTCATCCGCACATCGGGAGCATCGCGGGGGGGCTGAGCGTGGCACCCGGCGCGGGGGGCGGCGGCGATTGTCTCGACCGCGTAGGCCACGGCACCGCGGTGACCGCGGCCATCCAGGAGCGCGCGCCGGGGGCCGACCTGTTCATCGTGAAGGTCTTCGACCGGACGCTGTCGGCGTCCATCGACACCCTCATCGCCGGCATCGACGCGGCGTGGCGGCACGGCGCGGACCTCGTCAACCTGAGCCTCGGCACCGCGAACCCGGCGCACGCCGCGGCGTTGCGCGCGGCCGCGGAGCGGGCCGCGGCGGCGGGGGCGCTGATCGTCAGCGCGGGGCGTCACGAAGAGGTGCGGTACTTGCCGGGGACGCTGGACGGCGTGGTGGCGGTAGAGCTCGACTGGACCTGCCCGCGACTCTCGGTGGAGGTGGGATCGGATGCGGAGCAGCGGCCGGTCTGCCGCGCGTCCGGCTATCCCCGGCCGGCGCCGGGCGTTCCCCCCGAGCGGAACCTCAAGGGCATGAGCTTCGCGGTGGCCAACGTCACCGGCGCCCTCGCCCGGACGTTGACCGGCGGTTGCCGCCCGACCGCGGACGCCGCGCTGGCCGCCCTGCGCACCGAGGCGGACGGCGCGGGCCGCTGATGGCGGAAGAAGTCGGCCGGGTGGTCTTTCGTGCGCGCGGTCCGACGCAAGCCGCCGCACACGACAACGGAGCAGATACTGTGAAGACGATCTCGGTACGAGACCTGCAGAAGAACATCAAGGACGTCGTCGATTCCGCGCAGAGCGACCGCGTTGTAGTCACGCGCCGTGGAGCGCCCGCGGCGGTCCTGCTCGGCGTCGAGGGCAAGGACTGGGAGACGGTGATTCTCGAAACCAGTCCCGCGTTCTGGGACCTCATCGAGGCGCGCCGAAAGGAAGCGACGATCTCGGCGGAGGAGCTCGAGCGTCGGGTGGACTAGTCCGGCGTCTCCCGCCCAACCATGGCGGCAAGAACCCGCAACCTCGATGCGGCGCTGACGAGGAGGCGAGGTGGTGGGGGGCGAGGCTGGATTCCTGGCCTCTGCTGCCCGACCGACTTTCTGGGAGTCCGCGCCGTTCGACAGCGCGACCCCCAGGCTGCTCTCAAGACCGGGACGCCTCGGCGGGACCCGGAGGCGGGGAGCAGTTTGCAGATGAAGATGCACGGCACAGGACCATGAATCGTCGCTCGCAACGGTTGCTGCCCTGGGCCGCTCTCGCCCTGATCTTCGTGCTCGGGGGCGCGGGCGTCGCCCACGCTCAGGATGCGGTCATTGACGGCGCCGTCACCGATGCGACGGGCTTGGTGCTGCCCGGCGTGACGGTGGAGGTGCGCACCGCGGCGGACGGCCTGTCGGTCGCGACCGCCGTTACCGACGGCGCCGGCGCCTTCGCAATCGCGGGGCTGCGGCCGGGCATCTACGACGTGCGCTTCACCCTTCCCGGCTTCCACGAGGTGGTGCGCGCAGGGGTCGCGGCTGCGGCGGGCGCCGCTGTCACCCTGCTGGTCGAGCTCGCGGTCGAGCTCGAGGAGCAGGTGGTGGTGGTCGGCAGCCGGGCGCGGCCGCGGTCGGTGACGGCGTCGCCGGTGCCCATCGACGCCATCCCGTTCCGCGACGTCGCCAGCCAGGGGGCGCACTCGCTCGACTACCAGTTGCGGACGCTGGTGCCGTCGTTCAACGTGGCCACGCACCCCATCAGCGGGGCGGCGTCGCTGGTGCGGCCGGCGAGTCTGCGCAACCTCGCCCACGACCACACGCTGGTGCTCGTCAACGGCAAGCGGCGCCACCGGTCGGCCATCCTCGTCTGGTTCGGGGGGGTGACCGACGGCACCCAGGGCCCGGACATCTCGACCATTCCGGCCATCGCGCTGCGGCAGGTCGAGGTGCTGCGCGACGGCGCGTCGGCGCAGTACGGGTCGGACGCCATCGCCGGGGTGATGAACTTCCTGCTCAAGGACGACCGGTCGGGAGGCAGCCTGGAGATCGACACCGGTACCTACCGCGCGGGCGACGGCGACGCCTACCGCGCCGCCGGCAACGTCGGGCTGCCCCTCGGCGACGACGGGCTTCGCCAACCTCAGCTTCGAGTACGGCAACACCGGCCCCACCGACCGCAGCGTGCAGCGCGCCGACGCGGCGGCCCTCGCCGCCGCCGGCAACACCGCGGTGGCCGACCCCGCGCAGCCGTGGGGCGACCCGACGAGCGAGGACGACCTGAAGCTGTTCGGCAACTTCGGCCACCGGTCCGCGAACGGCCTCGAGCTCTACGGCTCACGCCAACTACGCGGGCCGGACGTCGACGCAGGGGTTCTACTACCGGAACCCCAATACGCGGGCCAACATCTTCAGCCTCGACGGCGGGCAGACGCTCCTCGTCGGCGACGTGCTCGACGCCCGCGACGGCGTGCGCGACGGCTCGGCGGGCTGCCCCACGGTGACCATCACCGACGACCGCCCGGACCCCGCGGCCCTCGCGCAGGTCTTCGCCGACCCCGACTGCTTCAACTTCCAGGAGATCGCGCCGGGCGGGTTCACCCCCTCGTTCAGCGGGGTCATCAGCGACGTGTCGGCCGTCGCCGGCCTGCGCCGGACCGCGGCCAACGGCCTGACCTGGAACGCCAGCGCCGGCTACGGCGCGCACCAGGCCGACTTCTTCCTCTACAACACCGTCAACGCTTCGCTCGGGCCCGACACGCCGCGGGACTTCGATCCGGGCCTGTACCGGCAGGCCGAGGTCAACCTGAACCTCGACCTGTCCTGGGCGGCCACCGAGATGGTCCATCTCGCCGGCGGGGCCGAGTGGCGGGACGAGCGGTTCACGATCCGGGAGGGCGAGCCGCTCTCGTGGCGGGTGGGTCCCTACGCGGCGCAGGGCTTCGTGTCCGGCTCGAACGGCTTCGCGGGGTTCCCCGACTACACCGCCGGCACGTGGACCCGCGCCAACGCCGCCGTCTACGGCGACGTCGAGCTGCGGGAGCCCGACGAAGGCCGCTGGACGGTCGGCGGCGCCCTCCGGCTCGAGCGCTTCGACGTATTCGGCGCCACCACGAACGGCAAGCTGTCGGCCCGCTACGCGCTGGCCGGCGCCGTCTCCGTGCGCGGCGGCGTCAGCACCGGGTTCCGCGCCCCGACGCCGGGGCAGCAGAACACGTTCAACGTGCAGTCGACCATCGACCCCACGACGCTGGACCTCGTCGACAGCGCCACCGTCCCGTCGACCTTCCGGGCCGCGCAGCTCCGGGGCGGCCGGGCCCTCGACCCCGAGACCTCGGTCAACGCGACGGCGGGGGTGGTGGTCGACACCGGGCCGTTCACCCTGACCGCCGACTACTTCCAGGTCGACGTCGGCAACCGCCTCGCCCTGTCGCAGAACTTCACCCTCGGCGCCGACGAGCGGGCGCAGCTTCTGTCGGAGGGCATCGCGTCGGCGCGCACCCTGGCCTTCTTCCGGTTCTTCATCAACGACTTCTCGACCCGGACGCGGGGTGTCGACGTCGTCTCCACCTGGACGCCTCCCGCGCTGGGCGGCGCCACCGTCTTCAGCTTCGCGATGAACCACACCGACACGGAAGTGACGAGGCCCTCGGACCTGCTCGGCCCCGGCGACGTGCTCGCCATCGAGCGGGGCGTGCCGGAGACGCGCTGGAACGTGGCCGTCAACCAGCGCGCGGGCCGGGTCGGCCTCCTCGGCCGCCTCCACTACTACGGGTCGTGGGTCGACCACATCGATGCGCGCTCGGCGCGCGGCGCTCTCGCCCCGGTCCTCGCCGGCCGATTCATCCTCGACCTCGAGGCCAGCGTCCCCCTCACCCCCGCCGCGACCCTCTCCGTCGGCGGCCAGAACGTCCTCGACACCTACTCGGACCGGATGGACCTGTTCGCGGCGCGGTTCGGCCTGCCCTACAGCCAGTTCACGCCGTGGGGCATGAGCGGCGGCTACTACTACGCGCGCCTCGGCTACCGCTGGGGCAGGTAGGGGTAGGGTCATCGAAGGGCTTTCGCGAAGCGGTCCGCCTGCGCCGCGGCAAGGGGTGGCCGCCGGTTCCGCGGATACTCCGGCGGTAGGGGAGCGAGAGATCCCGAAGCTTGCAGGGAGCCGGAGGGCTCTGTACGATCCTGGAAGCGTCTGCAGAAACCATAGTTCTCGACGCCGAAGGTGACGCATGGTCGATTGCATTCTACGACGGATGGACTTGTCGAGCTTCCGTAGTCTCTCGTTTCAGCATGTGGATTTCGACAATCCGACGTTTGTGGTCGGACGGAACGGTTCCGGCAAGAGCAACTTCGCCGACGCTTTCGCATTCCTCGCGGAAGCGATGGCCTCTCCGCTACAGGCCGTGATCGAACGACGCGGGGGGTTCTCTGCCGTGTCCCATCGCAGATCCGCAAGGGGTCGACCCGCGAACCTCACCTTGCGGGTGTTCCTGCAAGACCTGGACAAGGATACGGTCCGGGGCGATTACTACATCGATCTGGCTCCTCGGAGAGGCGACGAGTTCGAGGTTGCGTATGAGACGTGTCATGTTGAGCGGGCTGATGGGACAGGGGACTCGTTTCACCGCCAGACCGCCAAGGGTTCGACGAAGTGGAGAAGCACCATAGAATCACTTGCTCCCGTCATCGAACCGAACGCACTCGCATTGCCACTGGTGGGTGGAGACAGGCGTTTCGGGGCGATCTTGCGCTTCATGTCGGGCATGCGGACGTACAGGATAGAGCCGTCGGCGCTACGAGCGATGCAGGACGCGGATGGCGGTTCCGGCCTGCGATCGGATGGCAGGAATGCTGCCAGCGTGTTGCGTGAGATCCAACGGAAGTCGCCCGCGCAGGAGTGGACGCGGATCTGCGAGCTGCTTGAGAGCGTCGTTCCGGGGACGATCGGAGTCCGACCGAAGAAGCACGGCAACAAGTTGACCCTGGAATTCACACAGCATCGCGCGGGAGCGGACCCCATCAAGTTCGAAGCCTTCAGCATGTCCGATGGCACGCTTCGCGTACTGGGGCTCATCACCGCGGTCTTCCAGCGCCCAGCGCCGTCGCTGGTGATCATCGAAGAGCCCGAGGCATCCATTCATGCGGGGGCCCTCGGTTCGATCCTCGACGTGCTGCGGTTGGCCGGCCGTTCCATGCAGTTGGTCGTCACCACGCATAGTCCGGACATTCTCGACGCGAAGTGGATTGAGGACAGACACCTGCGAATCCTGAGCTGGGAGCACGGATTCACCAGAATCGACCGCGCTTCGCAGTCGGTGCGGACGGCCTTGGAGAGACAGCTCATGGGCGCGGGTGAGCTGTTGCGCTCGAACGCCCTGACCCCCGAGCAACCGGCAGGTCCGAATGGATGAAGGGATGGGGTCCTGTGGTGTTTGGAGGAAGGTCCGATGTGAGGATCCAACCCATCGTGGAGGGTCACGGCGACGCCGCGGCTTTGCCGGTCTTGTTGCGGCGACTTGTGGACGAGGCACAAGTCTGGAGCGTGGGCATCGGAAGACCGATTCGGAGGCCTCGCAACCGTCTTGTGAGGGAGGCTGGGGTGCGGCAGGCGGTACAGCTGGCACTCGTGCAGCGGGATTGCGGGGGAGTGTTCATCCTGTTGGACGGAGAGACTGACTGTCCCGCCCATCTCGGGCCGACCGTACAGGCCTGGGCGACGGAAGCGGCAGCCGGAGTGCCGTGTGGCGTCGTCTTGGCACAGAAGGAGTACGAGGCGTGGTTCCTGGCGTCAATCGAGTCGTTGCGGGGTTATCGGAGCGTCAGGATCGACGCCAAGGCTCATCCGGATCCCGAGCGTCCGCGCGGCGCGAAGGCGCAACTGGAGGCCCGAATGGAGCACGGCGCGACGTATCTGGAGACGGCCGACCAACCGGCGTTCAGCGGGAGGTTCTCGCTGCCGGCGGCCTATCGGCGTTCGCGGTCGTTCCGGAAGCTCACAGACTCGTTCGGAACACTGGTCCGCGGCATGGGCCATGACATCGCGTCCTGGCCGCCACGTGGCTGGACCGCGGGTACGTAGCGCATGTGGCGGCGGGCGGACCGGTGCTGGTCGCTGCCGAGGGTGGTGGGCGTCCATTGGACGCCGAGGTCGGATCGCCGGGGAGCCTGGCGGCGGGGAACCGTCTCTACGTCGCGGCCGTCACGCCGCCGCACGAGCTGCCGGATCCGGCGGTGCAGCCGAAGCAGTGCGGGCCGGTCGCGATGCGCCGGCGCTCGAGCGCGGCGAGGGCGAGCGCGGGTGACGCCGGGCCGCCGTCGGGCCCCGGCAGGCCGCGCGCGAGGTCCATCACGGTCTGTGGCGCGGACGGCTCGACGGGAAGGTCGAGCATCTGGTTGAAGTCGCAGTCGTGGAGCCGGCCGTCCCAGCCGACGCTGAGCGTGTCGCGGCACATCAGGCCGTCGACGGTGGCGGGGTTGAACGCCTGCACCAGTCGGTCCATGTACCCCTGCAGGTTCCCCGACTGCTCGAGCCAGTCGAGGTACCGGCTGATGGGCATGTTGGTGATGGTGAACAGCCGGTTGAAGCGGATGCCGTGGCGCCGGTCGAGCTCGCGCTTCCAGTCGCGCTCGAGGGCGGCCTGCCCCGCCGGCAGGAACGCCCCGACGGGGTTGGTCACCAAGTGGAGCTCGAGGCCCGAGCCGGGGGCCCCGTAGCCCAGGGCGTTGAGCCGGCGCAACGCCTCGACGGACTGCTCGAAGACGCCGTCGCCGCGCTGGCGGTCCGTCATCGCGCCGGCGTAGGACGGCAGCGATGCCACGATCTCCACCCGGTGATCGGCAAGGAACCCCGCCAGGTCCTCGTAGGCCGGCAGGGTCAGGATCGTGAGGTTGCAGCGGTCCATCACGCGCCGCCCGAGCCCCGCCGCCCGCGCCACCATGTCGCGGAACCGCGGGTGCAGCTCGGGCGCCCCGCCGGTGATGTCCACGGTGGGGATGTTCGTCGCCGCGAGCAGCGCGAAGCAGGCCTCGACCACCTCGTCCGGCATCACCTCGCGCCGGTCCGGGCCGGCGTCGACGTGGCAGTGGCGGCAGACCTGGTTGCACCGCTTGCCCACGTTGATCTGCAGCGTCGTCGTCTCGGCCGGCCGCAACGGGTCGTGGCCCGCCGACGCGGCCGCCCGGGGGAAGCTGCGGGCGAGCGGCAGCGCATCGAGCCGCGCGCGTTGGGCGGCGGGCGGGGCCAGCGGCGAGCGCGTGTTCAGCAGGGTGGGCAGCGACATGGCTACATCGACAGCTTGTCGAGGCGGTTGCGCATCTGCACGCCGTGGACGAGCGACGCCCCCCCTCGGATGGCGGCGGCGACGTGCACCGCCTCGGTCATCTGGTCGGGGGCGGCGCCCTTTTCGAGCGACGCCGTGGTGTACGCGTCGATGCAGTAGGGGCACTGGACCGCGTGCGACACCGCCAGCGCGATCAGCGCCTTCTCGCGCTCGGTCAACGCGCCCTCGGCGAACACCGCGTCGTACCACGCCGAGAACTTCTCCCACAGCTCGGGCGCGTCCTTGCCGACGTCGCCGAACCTCGCCAGATCGGGGGGATGGTAGTAGGAGTCCATGGACGAGTCTCTCGCGGTCTCCGCGCCGGTGCCGGGCGTCCGACAGCGAAGCCCGCCCTGGGCGAGGGGCGCCGCGCCGAGGCGGCTGGTTGCGGCGGGAACCTGACGACCATCGTATCACTCGGGGCCGTCCAGCATCACGTGCGGAACCCGCACCCCGGCCAACAGCAGCAAACGGTCCACGTCTCCAACCCGCTCACCCCCAACGGTCGCCGGCCCGCCGTGAATCAGCATCACGCAACGTCTGCCCTCGGAAAACGAGGTGTTCATCGAGGTCGCCGCGGCGACGGGCGAGACGCCGACGGACGCGGCCGAGGTGGCCGGGTCCGTCGGCAACTGTCGCCTGGTCGGCCCGGACTGCTTCGAGACCCTCGAGATGGTTCCGACCTGCGCGGTCCTCTTCACGGGGGCAGGACCCGTGGCCGCGCGTTGCCGTCGTCATCGCGCAGACGGCGGCGCGGCTCCGGTCCGGCGAGGATCCGGGAGCCGCGGGAATCAGATCGCCGATCCGCGGCGCCGCGGGCGCGGGCTCTGCTCTTCCTCCTCGGCCGGCTCGACCGTCAGGGACGTCTCGGTGCGGTCGCGCACGATGGTCATGTCGAACGCCGCGCCCGGCTCGAGGCGCGCGAGCTGCCGGCGAAGCGCCGCGAGATCGTCTACCGCCTGCCCGTCGACCGCGGTGATGACGTCGCCCGCGCGCAGACCCGCGGCCGCTCCCCGCGTGTCGTCGTCGACGTGCTCGACGAGGATGCCCGCCTCGGCCCCGAAGAACTCGGCGAGCTGTCCGCCGATCGACTCGGCCCATATGCCCAGTCGGACGCGCCCCGGACGCCGGGCGGCGAAGCCGCGGAAGACCTCCGGCAACCGGCGGAGCACCGTGAGCTCCTCCGATTCCGCGAGCTCCCTGGCGCGCTCCTGCACCGATTCCGCGAGCTCCCGAGTGCGCTCCTCCACCTCCTCGACCTCGTCCACTTCGACGCGCAGGCGGTCGGCGAACGCCCGCGGCAAACGGGCCCTCAAGCCGGACCGCTCCGCCGTCGTGACGTTCAGCGTCACCGGCGATCCGTCCCGGAGCACGCGCACCGGCGCGGCCCGTCCGGCCGGGGTCTCCTCGACGAGCCGCGCCAGCTGGCGGGCACTGCGCACGCGCTCGCGGTCGAACTCGACGATGACGTCCCCCGCCTCGATGCCGGCGGCCTCGGCCGGGCCGTCGGCGCGCACGTCGGTCACCACCGCGCCCTCGGCGCCTTCGGCGGCCTCCTCGACGTCACGCACCGAGACGCCGATCTCGGGGCGCGACCCGCCGATCTCGAACCGCCTCACCACCGTGCGCTCCGTCTCCTCACGTTCCTCCTGTACCGTTACCTCCGCTCCCGACGCCAACGCCGGCGCGGCCAGCGCCGCCAGCACCGCGATGCCCCACCGCTTCCGTCTCATGCAGGTCGTCGTCGCCATGTCGATGATCCCTCCCCGGATCCGCGGGTCGCGGCGCGAGTTCGCCGACACGCCGCGCCCCTGTCGAGTTAGGACGGCGCCGCCGCCCGCTTGGCCGGCCGGCGAACGAGCGAAGCGCGGCGAACACGCGGTCACCTCGGGCGAGAATCCGCCCTCGGATGGGTCCGCGGGGCCGAAGTACGGGAGACGAAGCCTGCGCCCGGGCAGGGCGCCGGCGGGTCGCGGGGCGACGAGCACCGCCGCGGGGGAGGTCTCTCGGAAGCTGCGGCCCCGGCCGGAAAGCGCTCGACGGCGGGGAAGCGGCGGCGAACCGGGCTCTTTCCGGATGAGCGCCCGGCGCGATGTCCCGCGCGGCGGGCCCGGGCGAGGCTGAGGGTGGGGCGCCGGGGCCGGCAGCCGGCCCCGGCGGAGAGCTTCCGAGGCTACTGCGCCTCGGTGATCATGATGGCGTCGAGACCGTCGGTGTCGCTGGGAAGCTCCATGCTTCCGGCCGGCACGTCGTTCCTCTGCAGCATGTAGGCCGAGATGTCGGCGTAGCCCGAGGGGCTCAGGCTCGCCGGGGCGCCCTGCGGCATGGTGGTGCGGATGGCGGTGTACATGTCGCCCATCGACAGCTCGCTCCACCGGAAGAAGAAGGCCGAGCCGATCAGCGACGGCGCGATGCCGTCACCCATGAGGTCGTCGAGGTGGCACGCCGCGCACTCCTGGTCGTAGGTGCGCTGCCCGCGGGCCGCCTGCTCCTCGGTGTACACGCCGTCCCAGATCGTCTGATCCTGGGCGGCGGTCGTCGTCGTGAGGGCTGCCGCGAGGCAGAGCGTTGCCAGCAGGCACACCGCGGGGACGCGGCGACCGGGGTTGGGGGACGGATTCCGCATTTCTCTCATACCTCGTCTGTCTGGGGGCGATCAGAGGCGGCATCGCGCCGCCCGGTTGACGCCGGTTGCCGAAGAGTGCACGCGGCAGGCGCCGCCGTACGCACCTGCGCGGGGGCCTCGGGCGCCCGGCGCGGCCTGACGCAGGCGCGCGGCCGCGGGCGGGCGAAGAGACCGAATCCGAGGGTGAACTATATCATCCTCGTTGCGGTTCCCCACAGCGGGCGGCCCGGTCGGCGGCCGGCGCACTCGGGCTCCCACCGGTACACCAGAGCAGGGCCGCGACGAGCGGAGGGCGGCGCGGCCACGGCGTCGCTCCGCCACCCGCCGTCCGGCCCCATGCACTTCGGGCCGCGCTGCCGCAGTCTGTCGTTGCGGGAGGTTCCTCCGGCCGCCCCGGCCCGCTACTTGCCGTCGATGAGGTTGCCGATGCCCAGCGCGTGGTCGAGCACCGAGCCCTCGCCCTGCCGGCGTCCGCCGGTCTGGGGCGCCGCCTTGTAGATGCGGTCGGCGAGGCGGCTCAGGGGCAGCGACTGCAGCCACACCTGTCCCGGCCCGGTGAGGTTGGCGAAGAACAGCCCCTCGCCGCCGAACAGCGCGGTCTTGATGCCCCCCACCCACTGGATGTCGTAGCTCACGGTAGGCTGCAGGGCCACGAGGCAGCCGGTGTCGACGCGCAGCGTCTCGCCCGGCTCGAGGTCCAGCTGGTGGACGCTGCCTCCCGCGTGGAGGAACGAGAGGCCGTCGCCCTCGAGACGCTGCATGATGAAGCCCTCGCCGCCGAACAGGCCGACCCCGATCTTCTTCTGGAAGGCGATGCCGATGGAGACGCCCTTGGCCGCGCAGAGGAAGGCGTCCTTCTGGCAGATCAGCTCGCCCCCGAGCTGGCTCAGGTCCATCGGCAGGATCTTGCCGGCGTACGGCGCGGCGAAGGCCACCCGCGCCTTCCCGTGGGCGTTGTTGGTGAACACCGTCATGAACAGGCTCTCGCCGGTGAGCAGCCGCTTGCCGGCCCCCAGCAGCTTGTTCATGAACCCGCCCCGCTGCGGCTCGCTGCCGTCGCCGAACACCGTCTCCATGGCGATGCCGCTGTGCATGTACATCATCCCGCCGGCTTCCGCGACCGCGCTCTCGCCGGGGTCGAGCTCGATCTCGACGAACTGCATCTCGACGCCCTCGACGTGGTAGTCGATCTCGTGGGCGATGCGGCCCGCCGGCACCGGCAGCACCGCGAGGGTCTCCGCCGGCAGGTGGGTCCGCAGGCGCGGCACCTCGCCGAGGGGGGTCCAGTTGGCCATGCCGGCGGTGTAGACCAGGGTCGAGGCGTCGGCGTCGCCGTTCCGGATGTCCGTGGCCAGCTTCGCCTCCGACATCGGGCCGACCTGGTTTCCGCCCTCGGCCCGGTACCACTGTTGGTCCGACATCGATTCTCTCCTCTTTCTCACGCGGTCACGGCGCGACCCGGCGCGGCGGGTCGGAGGTTGGTTCGACGTCGCCACGCCGTAGTGGGGGCGGTCCGGTGCGACGGGTCGCGGGTCGGTTCGACAACGACCGTCGTCGTCATTGTCGTTCGTCGTCACGGCGTCGTTCCCGCGCGGCACCCCTCCGGCTCGATGGCGGCGCCGCGGGCGCGTGCTATTCTGGCAGACCTTCGCAGGCTCGGCGTCGTTCCCCCCGGTGCCAACGCGTCGATACGGTCGGAAGCGGGCGCAGCCCACCGTCGGGGGGCTGTGCGCCGATACCGTCGGCGCGTGGATACCGTCAGGGGATACGCGAGAGGCGGCGCCGCAGTTCCCCCCGATCGCGCGATGGAACGGGAGACAGCGACCCCAGTGAAGCGCATCGGCGCGGTCCCCGTCGGGTCCGCGCCCGGGACGTGCGAGGTCGGCAGCCGGTTCTTCGCCGAGCTGGCGTCGCTCGTCCGCCTCCGGGCCGTCAAGCTGTACCGACTGCAGGTCGACCTCGCCGCCGCGGTGCCGCGCCTGCCGTGCCTGGACCACGAGGCGGTGCTGCACGAGGGCTTGGCGCCTCACGCCGCCGCCTACGTCGAGAACCCCGAGAGCGGCGAGCTGCACGAGCTCGTCCTGACGCCGTCCCGGCGCCGCATCGACATCGACCCCGCCTCGACCCTGCACGAGCACACCGAGGCGGGGCAGGGGCGGCTCGTCGCCGGGCTGCGCACGCGATTCCCCGAATTCACGGTGTCGGTCGATGGGGTGTCCTGGCTCCGCGGCGATCGCCGGGTGGCGCGGGCGTGCCGGGCCCAGGTCACCTTGCGCGACGTCCTGCTGGGGGCAGACTTCGACGGCATCGCCCGCGGGGTCGAGCGGCTGCGGGCGGTGGCGACGTCGATGGAGAAGCAGTCGCGGGTGGCGTCGTGGAGCGTGCGGACCGTCACCGGGCCGCTGCTGGCCGGGTTGGGGTTCGTCGTCTACCAGGGCCTGGGCCGGCTCGCCCCGGAGCTCGGCGGGCCCGCCGTCGACGCGCTGCAGGCGCTGGTGCTGGGCGTCGTCGGCGGCGTCTTCCTCTACTACGGCCTGCGCGCGGTCCACCTGACGGAGATGGCCAACCGGGTGTGGAGGCGCGCGGCCGAGTACGGTCTCATCCTCGCCGAGCGGCGGCGTCTCGCCGGGAGCAGGGAGCCCTCCGAGCATCGCAATGGGCCGGCCGAGCCCGGCCGAACGCAGCCGGGGCGGGAGGACTTCCCGCTATCCGACTCGTGAGCCCGTGGCCCGGAGGCGGGGGAGGATCGCAAGGCGGCGCTTTCCCGCCAGGAGTCGGCGCCGTGGGACGACGCGGACTCCTGGCGGTTTGTCGGGCGCCAAGCGGAGGCCGCAACGCGACCCTGCGGTCGCGTTCGGCGACGATTGGCGGGCTGGCCGGGACCGGTCGGACCGCCGCGCCGCGTCAGGGCTGATCCGTCAGCGGCAGCAGCAACCGAGTGCCCGGCGGCCGCTGGACGTCGAACGCCTTGAGCGTGTAGTTCACCAGCGTGTAGTGGCCGATGAGGCCCGCGAGGTCCACGATTCCCTGGTTGCCGAGCAGCCTCTGGGCGGCCTCGAAGGTCTCCCGGCTGAGCTTCGGCTCCCGGATCAGCTCGCGGGTGGCCTGGACGATCGTGCGCTCCATCTCGCCGAATCCTGGCAGCCCCTCGCCTTCCGCCACCGGACGGTCGTGGCGGACGAGGTCGATGATCCCGTCCTCAAGGCCGGCCCCCCGGCCGAGCCCCTCGTGGGCCGACCATTCGTACTGGCTGTCGAGCGACCGGGCTGCGGTGAGGATGGCCAGCTCCGCCAGCCGCTGGTCCCGGGTGCCGTCCGCCCCGAAGCGCAGATAGGTGCTGGCCGGGAACAGGTGCTCGGCCATCGGCGGGCTGTACATCCACATCCCGATGGGGCCGCGCAGCCCGGTGGAGTAGCGGCTGTCCGGGTTCACGATGATGTCGAAGACGCGCTGGCCTTCCGCGTCGAGGTCCTCGCGCTGGATGGTGGGCAGCCGTGCCCACGAGTCCTCGTGGATGTCCGCGGGAATGTCGGCCGGGGTGACCTCGCGGGGCGTGAACGCCTCCTGCCCGGCCGCCTCGCCGGCGCCGGCGGCAGCGTGCGTGCCGGTGGCGATGTAGAGTCCGCCCGCCGCGAGGAGGGCGACGGAGCCGAGGACGACGAGTCTGCGCAACATCTGGGGACCTCCTGAATCGAAGGCGCCGCGGGGCCCGCGGCGCGGTCGGGGCGCGGGAAGCCGCAAGGGGTCGAATGTACCGGACGCGCTTCGCCCGGTTCTCCCCGCCGATCCGGCCGTATGCTCTCCCGATACGGCCCGCCGTGGCAAGCTCGCCCGGGAGTGGCGTGAGCGGTCAACGCCGAGGTCCGGCGTCATCGTCGTCTCGGAGATCCTCCGGACGCTCGCCCGGCGGTTCGGCGAGCTCGCCGGTGAGGCATCGGGATCGCGGCGCCGCCCGCTGCCGGCGGGCGGCGTCGAGGGCGAGGGCGAGCCCGGCCCGGGGGCTGAACCCGAGCGGTCGGTACCCCAGCTTCCGAGCGGCCTCGTCGCCGTACAGGCAGGCGACGACGGTCGGCCGGTCGGCGGCGGCCAGATAGGGCTCGATGATCTCACGCGTATAGGCGAGGTCGTCCGGATCGAGCGCCGGCTCGCGGCAGCCGGCCGCGGCCATCGCCTCCCCTTCCTGCTTCAGCATCGCGGCGATGGTCGTCGCGGGCCCGCGGCGGCGAATGTGCGCAAGGCGATGGATGCTGGTCAGCACCTCGCGGCGCACACCGGTCCTCGAGGGAGTCTCGCTGGTCCAGAGCAGGCCGACGATCCAGCCGCGCCTGTAGAGCGCTCCGCCGTCGAACCGATGGCCCAGCTCGTTGCAATGGCGGTCGGTCCAGCCGCCGCGGGCATCGTCGGACACGACCAGTCCGACCCGGAACGCGCCGGCGACGTCCGCCGTCGCGGGCTGTGCCGCGGCCGTCGCGGCGGCCCCCACGGTCTCGGCGTCGAGCTCCAGCAGCCGATCGAGGAGGGGCGGCAGGTGGTCCTTCCCCATCGGGTTCATGTCGACCAGGGGAAACGCGAGGTCGCCGGTGCGCGAATCGACCATCGTGTGCAGATACGCCTCGAAGCGCTCCCGGCCGCGCGGCAGCCGGTAGATGTCCCGTTGAGCCCTCAACAGCGGGACGAACTCGAGCTCCATCGGTCTCCTCCGCCCGGCTCCACAGCCCGTGGTGAAACCCCGCGTTGCACCGAGAGCGGCGAGGCGCCCGCCTGACAAGGCGTGAGGAGGGCGCATATTGGGCATATGTAACCGACGAACAACGCAGCCAGGCGGGATGCATCGCCGCTCGAATGCAGCGGGGACTTTCGCCACGGGCTGTCCAGGTCGCGGCCGGCACGGCGCTGCCCCGCGCGATTCACAGCGTCCAGCTCGCGAGCCGGTCGCGGCAGGTGCAGAACCGCCCGAGCCGGCAGAGGGCAATCTCCTCCACCGGGAAGTCGAACGGCGCGGTCGAGAGCGGCCGCGGCCCGATGCCGACGGTCACGTGCGGATCGTAGCGGGCGTAGCTCGACCGCGCGCGGAACCCCGCGACCCAGGCGACGTCCGCGGGCCGGGCCGGCGCGCCGCTCGCCTCGAACGCGGCCGCGTCTCCCGCCACCTCGTCGTCGCGAAGCGCGTCCATCAGCCGCTCGTGAAGCTGCCGCAGCGACGCGGACGCCTCGACGGACAGGACCTGCGCGGTGCGGCCGGCGCGCGCGCCGGTCACCCGCAGCTCGAACCGGTCGAGCCGGCCGACCACGTCGCCCACGAGCCGTTGCACCTCGGACAGCCGCTCGCGGCGCACGAAGTGCTGGCTGAGGGTGACGTGGGCATGGCACGTCGGACCGAACCGGAACCCGGCCCTCGGCGCGTGGTCGAACCCCGCGTTCAGACGCTCGACGATGGTCCGGGCGGCGCCGGACAGCAGAATCGCGACGTCGACGGCGATGGGCATGGCGGCGACCGGAACGCGGGTGGCGGCGGGTCCCTACAGGATCTGCCGCAGCGCGTCGAGGAGCACGGCGTTCTCCTCGTCGGTCCCGACGGTGATGCGCAGGGCCTCGGCCAGCGCCGGCTCGTCGAAGTAGCGCACGAGCACGCCGAGCTCCTCGAGCCGGCGGTGAGCGCGGGCGGCGTCGCCGTCCGGCGGCCGGACGAGGAGGAAGTTCGCCTGGCTGGGCCACACCCGGCAACCCAGCTCCTGGAGGCGCCCGGCGAGGCGGCCCCGGCTCTCGACGATTCGGCCGGCGATGCGCCGAGCGTAGGTGGTGTCGCGGATGGCCGCGGCCCCCACCCGGTCGGCCACGGCGCCGACGTTGTAGCTGTCCTTCACCTTCCCCAGCCCCTCCAGCACGGCCGGCGGCGCGATGGCGTAGCCGAGGCGGAGGCCGGCCAGCCCGTGGCTCTTCGACAGCGTCCGCAGGACGACGACGTTCGGAACGGCGTCGGACGAGGTCGAGGGCGTCGGCCTCCGCGAAGGCCACGTACGCCTCGTCGATCACCAGCAGCCCGTCGAGCGAGTCGGCGAGGCGGGCGAGGGTGGACGTCGGCGCGGCGGTTCCCGACGGGCTGTTGGGGTTGGCCACGAACGTCAGCGCGCCTCCCGCCCCGGCGAGGGCCGCGACGGGCAGGACGAAGTCGTCGTCGAAGGGCACCTCGACCACCGGGGCCTCCTGGATGCCCGCGAGGGTGCGGTACAGCACGTACGTCGGGGCGGGGTAGACCA
Organism: Vicinamibacterales bacterium; assembly: GCA_965116765.1. Taxonomy (GTDB): domain Bacteria; phylum Acidobacteriota; class Vicinamibacteria; order Vicinamibacterales; family UBA8438; genus JAJEEA01. The sequence continues at coordinate 29,384 of OZ220718.1, forward strand.
CGGCGCGGCCGGGACCGGCGACCGAGCGGACGAGCATCGTGAGCACGTCGTCGCTGCCGTTGCCGGCGAGAATCCACGCCGGGTCGACGTCGAGGGTCTCGGCCGCCGCCTCGCGGAACGCCCGGCTGGAGGGGTCCGGGTAGCGGCGCAGCTCGTCGCCGTCGAGGGCGGCGAGCGCGGCCAGCGCGCGCGGGCTCGGGGGGTACGGGTTCTCGTTCGTGTTCAACTTGACGACGCGCGCGCCGGCCGCCGGCTGGCGGCCGGGCACGTAGGGCTGGAGGGTGTCGACGGCGGGGCGGAACAAGGACACGGCGTGGTCAGGCGGCGCGCTCAGCGCGTCCAGTCGAAGGCGTGCTCGACGGTGACGATCCGGGAGCCGCCGAGAGAGGTCACGTTCTCGCCGGTCAGGTGCTCGCCGAACGCGCCGTAGCGGAGCCGCACGGGGTCGGGCTGGGGGGCCACCGGGAACTGCACCCGCACGTCGACCCGGCCCGGCGTCCAGTAGGTCGTGTTGAGGCGCGTCCAGTACACGCCGTCCTGAACCACCGCTTCGCCGTCGGCGAGCAGGTTCTGCGCGGGCCACTCGCCCCGCGGCAGCTCGTTGGCGAGGGCGTGCGTGACCTGCCAGGTGACCACCGCCCCGTCCGGCAGATCCGTCTCGCCCTCGATGCGCAGCTGGCGCCAGCGCGTCTCGTGGCCGACGGCCAGCACGACCGTCTCCGTGCCGCCACCGGCGTCGGGTGGGTCCGCCGCGCCCTCCCCGGCCGGAGCCGGGGAGCAACCCGCCCACAGCGCGCCGGCCGCGAGGAGGCCCATCGCCGTCCCCGCCGTCCGGGCTCGGCCGCGTGGTGCACCGCGACTGGAAGTCCCGTTACCGCTGGCCAATCGTCACTCCCGGCTTGGTTGGTACCGCGCGCGGACAATCGGGTCCGGGTCGCCTCGGGTCGGCGTCCAGCGGCCCTCGGGCCCCGGGCAATCCGTGAGGACCGACTCGGTGACCGCGTTTCGGACGTTCGCTCCGGCTCCCGGGCTCGCGCATCCGAGCGGTCCGCGTACTGTATTCTACGTTGCACGGCACGGCGCACGCATCGGCCGGCCGTAGCCCGGAAGATCCATGACCGACCAGCACGACGACCGCCTCGCGCCGCTTCGGGAGCTCGCCGAAACCCTCGACGATCCCCGCCAGGTCGCCCTCGTTTCCGCCGTCGTGGCGCTGATCGCGGAGGACACCGCGCTCGTCCTCGAGCAGACCCACGCCGCCCAGGACATCGCGGCGCGCAACCGGGCGGGGGCGTGGATCGGCAATACCGAGCTGGCCGAGATCCTGGACGCCGCGGCTCACCACCTCAGGCGCTACAAGCGGCAGCGAGAGGAGATCGGCGGCATCAAGACAGCCCTGCAGGCCCGGCTGGACGCCGGGTCGCGGGACCGGCCGTCCCACGAGTCCACCCCGTAGAAACGGGAGGAGTCCGCGCCGTCGGAACTCCCGCCGCGGTCCGTCAGGTCGCGCGGTCGCGCCGCCTCAGCCGGAGCTGGAACGGGGAGCCAGGCGCGGTCGCAGCGCCGCCACGCGCTCGTCGACCGGCGGATGGGTCGACAGATAAGCGCCCATGCCCCTGCCACCGGCCGGCTCCAGGGCGCGTAGCCGCTCGAACAACCGCAGCGCGCCTTCCGGGTCGAATCCTCCCGCCCGGGTCAAGAGCACCGCCAAGGCGTCCGCCTCGAGCTCCTGCTCTCGCGAATAGGCGCGCTCCAGCCACTCGAGCCCGATGCGATGCAGCCACGGGGCGATGACCCCGCGCCCCGGCGTCAGGATCGACGCGGCGGAATAGGCCGTCTGACGCAGGACCCGCTTGACCGCGTGCCGCCGGATGACGTGGGCCATCTCGTGGGCCACGACGAAGGCGAGCTCGTCACGGTCGCGCCGGCACAGGTCGGCGAGCGAGGCGGTCAGGAAGATGAAGCCGCCGGGCAGGGCGTAGGCGGTCGGCGCCTCGTCGCCCACTACCCCGACCTCGAACCGGTGGAGCCGGTTGCGGACCACCGCGGCCAGCGCCGTCACGGTCTGGTCGAGCTGCGTCCGCAGGGCGGGGTCGGCCTCGGCCCCGCTCTTCGCCCGCACCACCGCCGCCATGTCCGCGCCGACCCCGTACTCGGCCTCGATGGCCTTGTCGTCGTCGCCGGTCAGCGAATGCCAGACCCAGGTCGCCTTGCGGGCCTTGCGGCCGGCGAGACGGCCGAGCCGGTAGGGGACGCTGCCGTCCTGCTGGCTCACGGCTCCGGGTCGGGGTCGAGGTCCTGGTGCCGCGCCCAGGCGTCGGCGAGGGAGGCCGGCTCGCACCGGGCGGCGATGGTCCGGCCGCCGCTGTCCGCCAGCAGGTCGTGGCGGCGCAGCTCGACCTCGCAGCCCCCCACGCCCCGGAAGCAGTCGAGGCTGGCCAGCGGGTCGTCGGGGTCCTGCCACTCGGTGCAGTACACCGGGTCGTCGATCGGCTCGCAGCGTTCGGGGGTGGTGTAGCGCGAGTAGTTCGGCAGGGCGCTCACGAAGGCGTTGCACTCGTCCCGCGAGGGGAACTCGCCCCGGGTGAAGTCGACCTCCCCCCACGGCAGGAGGTTGATGAACGTCGGCTGCGGTCCGGGGTCGGGCTCGGGGACCTCGGCGGCGGCCGCCTCGGGGACGCTGTCGGCGGCGGGGCTGGAAGCCGCGCCGGGCGCTCCGCCTCCGCCGCCGCAGGAAGCGGCCAGGAGCAGCGCGAGGCCGCCGAGGGCCGCGCACGCGCGTATCGAAGACATGTTCCCGGCAGTATACGCCGACTTGGTGCCGACGAAGCCGGCCTCCCCGGGCCGCCGCGCGCGCACGGGACGTTGATCACCCGGCGGGAGTAGAATGGGGCGGTGGAGATGGAGATTCTGTGCCGAGAACGGCAGGGGGAGCGTCCGAGATGACAGCGAGCAAGCTGACGGTGTTTGCAGGTATGGCCGGGCTGGCGTTCAGCCTCGCCTGTGGCTCGGCGCCGGCCGAGGTGGGCGTCGAGGCGGAGCCGGCGGCGGGTCCGCTCGAGCTCTCGGAGCTGGTCATGGAGATGCGCGACATGGCGTGGGCCGAGGAGGTCGACGCCGCGCAGGCGCTCATCGAGGCGCAGCGGCCGCACCACGACACGGCGTCGCCGCGCTGGCTGCTCGCGGCGTCGTGGCTCGGCCGGGGCGCCGGCTTCGCCGAGCGCTGGGACGTGGCCGAGCGGTACGCGAGCGAGGCGCGCGACGGCAGCGCCGCCCTGCTCGCCGAGCGCGATCTCGACGCCGACAACGAGCTGCCCCTCGCCCTGGGGGCCGGCATCGAGGTGCTGAGCCGGGTCCACGACGCCCGCGGCGACCGCGCGGGCGGCGTCGAGTTCCTGACCGCCGAGCGCGAGCGCTACCGCGGCACGTCCATCGAGACCCGCATCCAGAAGAACGTGCTGCTGCTGAGCCTCGAGGGCGAGCCGTTCCCGGTGCTCGACGTCGAGCACGACCTCGGCACGCCCCTGCCGTCGGCCGACAGCCTGAAGGGGAAGGTGGTCCTGGCGTTCTTCTGGGCCCACTGGTGCCCCGACTGCAAGCGGCAGCTTTCCGCCCTCGAGCAGCTCCACGACGCCTACGGCGACCAGGGCCTGGTCGTCCTCGGCCCGACCCAGCTCTACGGCTACGTGCAGCGCGGCGAGGACGCGACGCCCGAGCAGGAGCTCGCGTACCTGCGCGGCGCCTACCAGGAGCGGTTCCCCATTCCGTCGTGGATGAGCGCGCCGGTCAGCCAGCGCAACTTCCTGGAGTTCGGCGTCAGCACCACCCCGACCCTCGTCGTCATCGACCGCGAGGGCATCGTGCGGCTCTACAACCCGGGGGACCTTCCGTACGAGGAGCTGGCGCCTCACGTGGAGCGTCTGTTGTAGCCAGGTCGTCTCGACTGGCCCGGCGTGCTGCCGGGCGTGTCGGGGGAATCGTTGGGCGGAGGGCGTGTTGGGACGGCCCGTCGCGGAGTGTCGGCAGCGGATGCGGCGATCGGCCGCGCGGTACCGAGACGAGGGTAGGCAAATGAAGAAGCGTCTTGTCGGCGTGGTCGTGCTCGTGCTGGCCGGGAGTCCCCTGGCCGCCCAGGAGTTTCCCCCGGGCTTCGTCGACCCGGCACCTCTTCTCGCCGCCGTCGCGGAGGAGATCGGCGAGGCCGATCTGCGCTGCCTCTCGTACTCCGGCAGCGGCGGCTACGCCGGCGCGGTGGGCCAGACGTTCGAGAACGCGGTCAACGTCGACTGGCCGCGCATCGGCTCGCTCGACAACTACACCCGCACCATCAACTGGGAGGCGGGCACGAGCGTGGAGACGTTCGACCGGGAGCCGGGCCTCGCGCCCGCGTCCTGGAAGTACGGCCTCGGCTGGCGCAGCGGCACGCCCACCCAGGCTCACACGCGCCAGACCCACGTCACCAACGGCGAGTTCTCGTGGCACATGGACGGCGACGGGGCGCCGGTGGCGGTGCATCCCGAGATCGCCGAGGTGTACCAGCTCGACATGTGGCTGAACCCCCACGGGTTCCTCAAGGCCGCCCGCATGCCGGGCGCCAACCCGGTGGCGTTCTGGCGCTGGGAGCAGATCGAGAAGGGCCGCGACGGCAACGTCGTGGCGCCGGTCAAGATGCACGTGGTCGCGATAGAGATGTTCGGGAAGTACCGCGTGGACGCCACCATCAACCCCCAGAACCTGATCCAGCGGCTCAAGACCACGGTGAACATCCCCGCTCTCGGCGACTTCAACATCGAGCACGAGTCCACCAACTTCGTCTCGTTCGGCAACGTCAAGTGGCCCACCAACTGGCACTCGCACCAGGGCTGGGACGACAACTGGCAGTTCTACCGCCAGAGCACCGGCCACAACGCCTACGGCGGGTCGTTCCCCGACATCCGGCCCAACGACTGCGGCGACCCGGTGCCGGTGCCCGAGTCGGTGGCCGAGGCGGACTGGACCACCGAGGTCACCGTCGACGAGATCGCCGACGGCGTCTACCGCCTCGGCGGCAACCCCGCCGCCAGCTACATGATCGAGTTCAGCGACTTCGTGGCCGTCTTCGAGGCCCCCGGGGACGAGGAGTGGAGCCTGAAGGTCATCGACCGGATCACGAAGCTGGCCCCCGACAAGCCGATCCGCTTCGTCGTCGCGTCGCACCCGCACTTCGACCACATCGGGGGGCTGCGCACCTACCTGCACGTCGGGTCGACCATCGTCACCCACATGATCAACCTCGAGTTCCTGAACCACGACGTGCTGACCTACGAGCCGCGGACCATCAAGCCCGACATAATCTCGAAGTGGCCGCCGACCGAGCTCGCCGAGGGCTACAACTACGAGGCCGTCCAGGAGAACTACGTCATCACCGACAACTCCCGGATCCTGCGCGTCTACTACGTGCAGCCGCTCCGGCACGTCGCGGGGATGCTGATGGCCTACCTGCCGGCGGAGCGCGTCGCGTTCCAGTCGGCCCTGTTCGACACCCACGAGCCGCCGAGGCCGGGGCAGCTGCCGTCGATGCGCGCCCTGCACACCCAGGTGGAACGCATGAACCTCGACGTGGAGACGCTGGCCCCGGTGCACGGCGAGCCGGTGCCCTGGAGCGACTTCCTGGCGGCGCTCGAGCAGTTGGAACAGTAGGCTCCGCGGCAGGATTGCCGCTGAAGGCGACCGGCGATGCATCCTGCGTGGACCGCGTTGTTCCCGGGACCTGGTCCGGCCCGCGTTGGTCCCTGTCCGCCGGACCGCGCGCCCGGCCCTGGAGGCGCCTTGCCGCGCTCGGGGCGGGGCGCGGCTTCACCGCGGGTTGGCGGGCGTGGGCGGGCCGGCGCGTCTGCCTGGCCCGGGACGGCCGGCGCGGTTCTCCTCCTGGTCGTCCTGGGCTCGGCCATCGCCGCCCCGGCCGGCGCCCAGACCTCCCCCGGCGGGGCCGGGTCGTGGACGGTGGCGGCCGGCGACGTCCGCGTCCGCTGCCGGCTGACGGTGGGCGGCTCGTTCGACGCGGTCACGTCGTCGCTGTCCGGCGACCTCCGGCCTTCCGCGAACGACGCGGCCGCCTTCTCGGGTGAGTTGCGGGTGAATCTCGCGACCCTGGATACCGGCATCGAGCTGCGCAACCGCCACCTCCGGGACGACTACCTGGAGGTCGGGCGCGGCCCGGACTTCCGCCAGGCCGTCCTCTCCGGCATCGTGCTCGACGATCCGCCGCCGACCGGGGGCGATCGGCGCGACACGCGGTTCTCGGGCTTTCTGGTCCTGCACGGCGTCCGGCGGGCGATCGAGGGCGAAGCCGAGCTGCGCCGGCGCGGCGGGCGGATTCAGGTGGAGGCGGTGTTCCCGCTGAGCCTGGAGGCGTTCGGCATTCCGCCTCCCCGCTACCTCGGCATCGGCGTGCGGGACGTCGTCGAGGTCACGGTGCGGTTCGATGCGGAGGGCGTCGAGACGCCGCCGGATGGCCGATCATGACCCGAACGGCACGGCTCGGCGCGGCGGCCAGGCCGGGTTTCCGGACGGTGTTGCTCCTGACCCGACGGGCACGGCTAGGGGCGGCGGCCCGGCTGAGCATCTGGGCGGCGCTGCTCCTGGGGGGATGGGGAGCCGGCCCCGCTTACGGCGAGCCCACGTTCCTCTCGAAGCAGTACCCGCGGTGCACCGCCTGCCACTACTCGGCCTCGGGAGGCGGGCTCCTGACCCCCTACGGGCGGTCGCTGTCGCGCGAGGAGATCTCGACGTTCGGCCGGCAGGGGGCGGGCGGGGCCCCGGCCGGCGGGGCCCGCGGCGAGGAGGGCTTCCTCTTCGGCGCGCTCTCGAGCGAGAGCCCCCTGCAGCTCGGCCTCGACGTCAGGCCGTCTCACGTCGGCGTCGACGTGGCCGGCCGCGCCCTGGCGGACCGCAACTTCCTCATGAACCTCGATCTCCAGGCCGCCTGGCGCCGGGACCGGTGGACCGCGTACGGGTCCATCGGGCGCGAGCCCGCGCTCGGCGGAGCCGGGCCGGTGTCCTACGAGCACTGGGTCGCCTATCAGGCCACCGACGCGATCAGCGTCCGGGGTGGGCGCTTTCTTCCCGCCTACGGCGTCCGGTTCGCCGACCACACGTCGTTCACCCGCGAGGGGCTGGACCTCGCGCAGGACGGCCAGGTCTACGGCGTGGAGGTGGGCCTGTCGACGGACCGGACGCTCCTGCAGGTCTCGGCCGGCCCCGGGCGCGCCGAGTCTCTCGTCGCCGACGACGGCCGGCGCGCGTTCACCGCGGCCGGCCGGTTTCAGCTCGACGTCGGTCCGCGCATGGTCCTCGCGGCTTCCGTGCTGCACCGGGGGGCATCGGAGGTCGACCCGAGGAGCCTCAACACGGGGTTGTCCTTCGGGTATGCGCCGGTCTCCTGGCTGACGACCTGGACCCACGCGGACGCGGGGTTCCGGGCGCGAACCGCGAGCGACCGCGCCTACATCCTCGCCAACCAGACGTCGGTCGAGGCGCTCCGCGGCGTGTGGCTGCGCATCTCCCCGCAGTGGCGCTGGACCGACACCGACCCGCGGGGAGAGGTCCGCCGCATGGTGTACGGCCTCGACTTCTACCCGCGGACCCACTGGCACGTCAACCTGTCGTACTACCGGGACCACCTGCCGCTCACCGGCGTGCGCGTGCGGACCCTGCTGGCGCAGCTGCACCTCTACCTGTAGGAGGCCGTGGTGCAACCGCGCCCCTCCCGGGCGGCCCGGCGCCTGGCGATGCCGCGTTTCCGAGGCGACCCTCGCTGGACCCGCCGCACGCCGTCGGCTACGCTATCGCCATGAGGACGATCTCCGCTTCCACGCTGCTTCTGCTTCTCGCCATCGGCGTCGCGGCCTGCGGGAGCGATTCGCCGACCGCGCCGACCGCGCCGACCACGACCCCGACTCCGACTCCGGGCGCTCTGACCGCCACCCTGTCGAGCATCCAGAGCGTCGTGTTCAACGACTCCTGCATCGGTCATCACGGCGACCACGCGACCGACGCCGACCTCGATCTCCGGGAAGGCCAGGCCTTCTCCAACCTCGTGAACCGCCAGAGCGTCCAGGTGGCGCTGGACCTCGTCGAGCCCAACGACGCCGAGAACAGCTACCTGATACACAAGCTCGACGGCCGCGCGGGCATCGTCGGCGTGCAGATGCCGGTGGGGGGCCGTTCCTGTCCCAGGCCGACATCGACGTCATCAAGCAGTGGATAAACGCGGGCGCCCAGAACAACTGAGCCGGTCGACCGGGCGCTCCCGGCCGGCCGCCGGCGATGCGCGCCGGCCGGCGCGCGGCCTCCGGCTCGCCGACGAGTGCGGCCAGGATCTGCGCTACGCCGTCCGCGGCCTGTCCGGGCAACCCGGCTTCGTGCTCGCGGCGACCCTCACCCTGGCCCTCGGCCTCGGGCTGGCCGTCGGACTGTTCGCGGTGGTCGACGCCGTCCTCCTGCAGCCGTTGCCGTTCGCGGACCAGGACGAGCTCGTCGTCCTGTGGGAGAAGGACGACAGCAGCGACAACCCCCACATCGAGGTCTCGCTGCCGAACTTCGAGGACTGGCGCGCGCAGGCGGGGTCGTTCGCCGGCATGGCCGCGATGGGCTCGACGACGTGGGGCGAGGTGGAGGTGCAGGAGGACCCGCCGGTCCGGCTGACCATCAGCGCGGTCTCCGCGTCGTTCTTCGACACCCTGGGGGCGCAGCCGCTCCTCGGCCGGGCGTTCCTGCCGGACGAGGACGGGTTCGAGGCCGAGCGCGTGATGGTGCTGAGCCACGCCGCGTGGCGGCAGTACTTCGACGGCGACCCCGACGTCGTCGGTTCGACGGTGCCGGTCGGCGCGCGGCGCGAGCCTTTCACCGTGGTCGGCGTCATGCCGCCCGAGTTCGAGTTCCCGCCCGGCGCCGAGGTGTGGACGCCGGTCGGCCGCGAGCTCGCCGGCATCTTCCGCGAGAACGGGATGGACGCCGGCGCGCAGCGCGGCCTCGGGGTCCTCTACGTCATCGGACGCCTGGCCCCGGGCCGCACCCTGGACGAGGCGCGGGCGGAGATGGACGTCATCGTGCCGGGCTTGTGGGAGGCGCACCTCTCGCGGCTGGGCACGCGGCGCGCGGTCGTCACGCCCCTGACCGACTACGTCTTCGGCAACGCCGAGGCGGCCCTGTTCGTTCTCCTCGGCGGGGTGGCGCTCCTGCTGCTGATCGCCGGCGCCAACGTGACCGGGCTGATGATCGTGCGCGCGCAGGCGCGCCGGCGCGACGCGGCGGTGCGGTGCGCGCTCGGCATCGGCTACGGGCGTCTGTTCCGCGCCCACCTGCTGGAGACCCTGCTCGTCACGGGAGCCGCCGCGGCCGGCGGCATCGCCCTCGCGTCGGCGGCGCTGCCGGTCTTCGTCGCCCTCGGCCCCGCCGACATGCCGAGGCTGGAACAGGCCGCGGTGAACGGAACGTCGGTCGCCATCGCCGCGGCGCTCGCCGTCGCGCTCGCGCTCGCGATGACCGCGGCGGCGTCTCCGCGCCCCGGCCGGGTGCCGCTCGTCGCGTGGCTGCGCGACGGCGCGCATGGCGCGACCCCGGGGCGCGCGGGCGCCGGCGCGCGCAACACGCTCGTCGTCTCGCAGGTCGCGATGGCCCTCGTCCTCACCGTCGGGGCCGGCCTCCTCGCGTCCAGCTACGTCAACGTGGCGCGCGTCGATCTCGGCTACCGGCCCGCGGGCGTGCTCGCGCTCACCCTCGGCCCCAGGGACGGCGCGTACGAGGAGGCCGCGCCGAGGCGGATCGCCTGGCGGGAGCTCCTCGCCCGCGTCCGGGCCCTGCGCGGGGTCGAGGCGGCGGGCGGGACGATGTTGCTGCCCTTCGAGCACGGGGTCGTCGGCGTGGACGGCGGCGTGGTGCTCGAGGGCGAGCCGCTCGACGGACCCGACCGGCCGGAGCGGCCGCCGGTCACCCTGCAATCCGTGTCGCCGGGCTACTTCGAGGCGATGGGGCTCGATCTCGTCGCGGGCCGCACGTTCACCGACCGCGACACCGCGGACGCGCCCGCCGCGGTCGTGGTCAGCGAGTCGCTCGCGCGCTATCTGTGGCCGGCCGGCGGCGCCGTGGGCCGGCGCCTGATCGCGATCGGGGCCCAGGCCGGTTCCGACGGCGCGCCGGCGTGGCAGACCGTCGTCGGCGTCGTCGAGGATGCCCGGTACCGGGAGATCGCGCGCGGGCGGTTCGGCCTCTACGTGCCGTTCACGCAGGTGTCGATGGGCCTGAACCACCTGGTGGTCCGGGGGGAGGGCGACGCCGCCCGGCTCGCCTCCGCGCTCCGTGCCGAGGTGCCTCGGGTCGACCCCAACTTCGTCGTCCGGTCCGTCACGCCGCTCCGCGGCCTCGTCGACGACGCCATGCGCCCGTGGCGCTTCAACATGACCCTGGCGACGCTGCTCGCGGGCCTCGCCCTCGGCCTCGCCGCCGTCGGCCTCTTCGGCACCGTCGCCTACGGCGTCGCCCGGAGGACCCGGGAGATCGGCGTGCGCCGCGCCCTCGGCGCGCAGGCGGCCGACGTGCTGCGGCTGGTGTGGGGGCAGGCCGTCGTGCTCACCCTGCTCGGCGCCGCCGTCGGTCTCGGCGCGGCCCTCGCCGCCGCGGAGCTGCTTCGCCCGCTGCTGTTCGGCGTGGCCCCACGAGATGCGGGGGCGCTGGCCCTGCTCACCGGGCTGCTCGTCGCGGTGTGCGCGGCGGCGAGCCTGCTGGCGGCGTTGCGCGCGACGAGAATCGACCCCCTGGCGGCGCTGCGGGAGTCCGAGTGATGTCGGGTCCGGTTCTCGAGACCGCGCGACTCGAGCTGCACCCTTCGCGCCAGGCGATAGCGAAGCCGGATTGGCACCTCAGTTGCGGGGACGCTCGGTGGGCGGCTGTTCTCCGGGGCCCGGGAGCGGCGCCTTGCGTCCGCCTGCGAGCTCGCCGGCCAGCAGCTCCTCGACATTCGGGTAGGCGTAGACCACGGGTGCTTGGTTCCGCATCAGTCCGCCGGTATCGGAGGTCGGCCGGTAGTTGCTGTGCAGGTCGCGGTCGAGCATCCGAAGCATCGCCATCTGCTGACCGCGGTGATGAGACGTGTGCGCGATGCGTCGGACAACGACCCACGCTCGCGATCGGGCCGTATCGAAGAAGCGGGTCTCACCTTCCCACCAGGGCTCGGGCTGCGATCTCAGCGCGTCCAGCCGCTCGGCGGAACTCGCGGCATATCGTTCGATGAAATCGAGTCTGCTCTCGATCTCCGGAAGCGCGGACACGCTGGTCCCGATACCCAGCATCGTGCGGAACCACAGGTCCTCGCTGACGCACTGGTGCACCATCTGTTCGTGCACGCTGCGACCACGCCGGTCCGTGGCATGCGGACGAACCGGGAGATCCTCATCGCGAAACATGCTCCAGACACCGAGCACCTTGAGGCGCTCCGTCTCGTAGGTTTCGACCAGGAAGCCGTATCGCACGGATCAATCGCCCCCTGCCACGCGGCCCGCCGGCCGCCATCTGCGCGACGGCGCGGTCGTTCGTGGCGGCATTGTGCCACGGTCGGCGACTAGCCCTCCGCTCTTCCGAGGCGGCTCGCCCAGACTCTCGTCGGAGCGCCCCGCCTCTCGCAGGCCGTCGCGATTCTCTCCCTGACGCCCTCGGCGTCGCCGGTCAGGGCTTCGATGTGGTCGTACAGACCGCGGCTGACCAGCTCTTCACCGCCAACGTCGAAGCCGGCCTCGTAGCCGTCAAGCGTCGCGATCTCCGCATACGCCTTGCCGGCTCCGGCGTAGATGGCGGTCCGCTCGTAGATTGCCCCGCGGAGCGATTCCGCGCCCTGGACGCCGAGGTCGGCAGGGTCCCGCCGGAAGCGCTCGGGCACGTGCGACAGTTGCGCGCCGGCCTCGGTCCTCAGCTTCTCGTTGGCCTGATCCCACCAGAACGCGATCTCGTGGATCCTCGGCGCCGCCAGGCAGTTCACGGCCGCCGCCAGCGCGCCGCGGTCGATCGCCCCCGCGGTGATGAAGTCGAAGACGTCGCGGACGGGGCTGCGCGTCCCGCGCTCGAGCTTGCCGCGCAGGATCTGGGTCGTGCTCAGCACCTGCACCGTCTTACCGTGGACCACGGTGGCCGCCGCTCCCTTCGCAGGTCGGGGCTCCAGGGTCGCGATGTCTATCCACCCCGTCTCGAACTTCACCCTGTAGTTCGGCGGCTCGTGTTCCGGCGTTCCGCCCAGCGCCCGGAGCGCCGCGTCGAGGGCCGGGTTGTTCTCCGCCGTCAACCGTGTGATGTTCGCCTCCGGGCTCAGCGTCAGGTCGATGTCGAAGCTGGTCCGGTGCCGCCAGCGCGCGGAGAGCACGGTGCCGCCTCCGAGGCGTATCTCGTGCGGGCCTCTCGACAGGGCGTTGACGTGTTGCTCGATGGCGCCGTACGCGAGGAGCCAGAGCCGGCGGGCCGGTTCCGGTAGCGTCATGCGGGTCGCGGGCCGTCCCGCTGGGGGAAGGGCGCGGCGATGTAGTTCAACTGCTGGATGGGCGCCGGGTAGGTGAGGCCGGCCCTCGCGGCTGCCCGGGCGAGCTGGCGGAACGTGTAGGCGCGCTGCGCCCACGCCGCCATGATCTCGTGGGTGGTCGCTTCGGTGACCCACATCAGCACGACGGCCTTCTGCCGTTCGCTCGGCCGCTCCGCGCGCACCGCTTCGTAGAACTCCGCCGGCGTCGGTGGCCTCGCCCAGCCGGCGCAACTCGAGCCGATTCGCCCCGCGACGGCCCGCGCCTTCCGTCCCGTCTCGGCCCGGTCGATCCCCGGGCACAGCCTCTCGAGCGCCTCGGGCGGCGCCGGGTCCGCGCTGAAGGCTTCGGGGGGGCTCAGCGTGCACCGTCGCGGCACCGTCTCCGTTCTCCGGCGCCGCTCCAGCTCCTGCACCGCGCGTCGGACTGGATCGGTGGTCGATTCGGTCTCTCGGTTCACGCCCGCGCCTTGCCAATCGAGTGGTGTGTCCAGTCTCCCTGGACGGGTTGACCAGGCTCCCGGGGTCGCCATCCGACGCTCGGGTTCTCCCGATCGACCCCGACCGCGCTTCGGGTGACGGCGCTTGGCCGTGCATTGTGCCACGGCCGGCAACCTCGCGCTCCCGGCCCCGCGGTCCGGTACGATGGGGCCGGGCCGGAAGAGCACCCGCAGGGCGAGCGCCAGCGTGGCCTGCATGGGGCGGCTGAACCTGTGCTTGCGAAAGGCATGGACCGCCAGCACCAGCAGGGACAGCGGCCCCGCCAACTGTCCCCCTTCGATCAGCAAGACCCAGCCGACGACGGCCGCCATGCCGCCCGACAGGAACAGGCCCCATGACGCGACGAGGACCAGGCCGAGCCCGACGGGCGGAGTCCAGCGCAGGACGGATCGCAATCGGCTGCGAGGCGGTCGGGTCACGTCCATGACGGGATTGTGACACGGCCGGCGGACTTCAGGCCTTCCCGATTTGGGACCCGGTACAATTCGAGGCCGCGCCGTGTACACCACCGAACTGCTTCGTCAGCTCTACGCCCACCTGGAGTGGGCCGACGCCCGGGTCTGGTCAGAGGTCCTGAGGACGGCAGGCGCCGCCGACGACTCGCGGCTCCGCGACACGCTGTTCCACATCCACGACACGCAACAGGCGATCCTGAGCCTCTGGACGGGGCGGCCCGGCGGACTCCAGGCGACCTCGATTCGCTCGCCGCCGTCTACCATTGGGCGAGGCCGCACTGCGCGACACCGCCCTGCTCGTCGCGGTATGCGCGGCGGCGAGCCTGCTGGCGGCGTGGCGCGCGACGAGAATCGACCCCCTGGCGGCGCTGCGGGATTTCGAGTGAACCGCCGGGGAGCGAGTTCCGATTCCTGCCGGGCCGCCGCCTGCTAACATGGTTCGACGCCCGCCGGGTCCAGCCATACGGACGGTATCGAGAGAAAAAGGAGACAGATGACCACCGCCGAACAGCGCCTCAGGGCACGCACCCTGCGGGAGCTCCATTCGGACCACGCGGTCCTCGTGCTGCCGAACGTCTGGAATCCAATCGGGGCGCGCGTGCTGGCATCCAAGGGCTACCCGGCTGTCGCGACCGCCAGCGCGGCGATCTCCGCGCTGGGCTTCGAGGACGGCGAGAAGATCGGGCGGCAGACGATGCTGGAGATCGCCGCCGGGATCGGCGAGGGCTCCATAGACTTCGACATCAGGCTGACGGACGTCGATCAATCGAACGGTGTCGCCCGACTGCTGGTGAGGCACGTGGTGCCGGAGGCGCCTGCCATCCGGATACCCGCGACTTGGATGCGCGCACCCGTGGCCGACACAGCCAACAACTGGGTGCAGGTCAGACGGGAGGGCGGCAGATACGTTGCCGCCGTCGGCAAGGAGACGTTCGACGTCGAGTTGATCGTCGACCTGGCATCCGGTCGGATTGTCCGAGCCGCCATGGACAACCCTGTCGAGACCGTCGTCCGCGATTGCGCCGACATCGGCCTGACCGAGTGCGGTGAGCCGGGTCGGCGCCGGATTCTTCGGCGTGTAGAGTTGCTGCCGTCCGATTGACCGCGGCCAAGGTAGGTCGCCGACGTCGCTGACGCCGCCATGTACACCCCCGAACTGCTTCGCGTGCTCTACGCCCACATGGAGTGGGCCGACGCCAGGGTCTGGTCCGAAATCCTGAGGACGGCGGACGCCCACGACGATCCGTGGCTCCGCGACAAGCTCTTCCACATGCACGATACGCAGCAGGCGTTCCTGAGCCTGTGGACCGGCCAGCCTCGAACGGCGACGAAGGCCCCGGACCCTGTCGTCGCCCTATACGAGTGGGCGCGCCCGTACTACGCGACGGCGCGCGGGTTCCTGGAATCGGTGGGCGCGCGGGCCTTGGCCGAGCCCGTGTCGGACGCCTTCGGCGAACGCATGAAGCAGCGTTTCGGCTCTCCGAGCGGCGACGTCACCCTCGGCGTCACCGTGCTTCAGGTCGTGACGCACACGACGCACCATCGGGGGCAGGTCATGACGCGACTCCGCGAACTGGGCGGAACCCCGCCCCTGGTGGACTACGTGATCTGGGTGTGGTCGGGAAGCCCCGCCGCCGAATGGGACGGGCCGGCGGGACGGTCCTCGTGAGGACGGTGATGAGGGAGAAGATCAGCGTAGACGAGAGCTGCAAGCGTCTCGACGAAGCGTGGCGCCCCCGCGTCATCGCCGCCCTCAACGGGCAGGAGGTGAAGCTCATCAGGGTGAAGGGCGTCTTCCCCTGGCACCGTCATGATGACGCCGACGAGTTCTTCCTGGTGTGGAAGGGACGGTTCTCGGTGGAGTACCGCGATCGGCGGGTAGACATGAAGCCAGGAGATTGCGTGCTGGTCCCTCGCGGCGTCGAGCACCGCACCGCTGCCGCGGAGGACGCGTACGTGCTGTGCTTCGAGCCGGCCGGCACCGTGAACACGGGGAATCTCCCGGCGAACGAGTTCACCGCGCCTTGCGGCGTGCCGGTCTTCGATGGTGATGAGGTTGCCGACTGACTCCCGGTCCGTGTTCGAACTCGTCCGGCCTCGCGACGTGCGCCGTGACAGCCGATGTTCCACTGCCGGGGCCTGGCGCAGACGCCGCCGGCGGCGTCGTGTTCACGGGTGCTTCGGCGCCGGACGGGGAGGCTGCGGCTGATGCCGTTCTCGATCGATCGAGTGGTGCCCTGGGGGCGGAACTCGGCGGAGTATCAGGCCATGTTCGGTCTGGGCGAGTCTGAGCTCGGTGGCCGCATCCTGGGCTGCGGAGACGGCCCCGCCAGCTTCAACGCGGAGCTCTCGGCGCAAGGCTGCGCCGTCGTCTCGGTCGATCCGCTCTATGCCGCGTCGGCGGCGGCCATCGAACGGCGCGTCGAGGAGACGTTCGATGAGGTGATGGACGAGATGCGCCGGCATCCGGACGAGTTCGTCTGGACCCACGTCCCGTCGCTCGAGGAGCTGGGCCGGCGACGGATGGCCGCGATGCGCCGCTTCATCGCGGACTACCCGCGGGGCAGGGCCGAAGGTCGCTATCTGGACGCGTCGTTGCCGGACTTGCCCTTCGGCGACTGCACGTTCGATCTCGCCCTGTCTTCCCACCTGCTCTTCTTGTACAGCGAGCAGTTCGACCTGGCCTTTCACATCCGTGCCCTGGAGGAGATGCTGCGGGTCGCCGCCGAGGTGCGGGTCTTTCCGCTGCTGCAAATCGGTGGGACACCATCGCCGCACGTCGAGGGGGTCGTCGACTTCTTCGGCGCGCGGGCTTCAAACGTGACGGTCGAGCCGGTGGCGTACGAATTCCAGCGGGGAGGGAATCGAATGCTGCGGCTGCGACGGGGACTGACGTCATGACGCGCATGGCTGGACGATGGGGGGTCGCGGCGTTCGTTGCCGGGGCGATGACATGGTGCTCCATGGGATGCGCCACCCGTGTCCAGACCAGAGGTTCGGCGTCGAACCCTCGTTCGGTGGACTGACCAGCGGAGGAGAGAAGCAAGTGTATCGTGCGACGCGGGTTGCCGCCCTCTACGACATACACGCGAACCTGCCGGCTCTCGAGGCGGTGCTCGGGGAAGTCCGAAGCGCGGAGGTCGACCACGTGCTGGTCGGGGGCGACGTCGTTCCCGGCCCGATGCCTCGCGAGACCGTCGAGCTGCTTCTCGAGCTCGACACGCCGACGCACTTCATCTGCGGCAACGGAGAGTTGGCGGTGCTGGCGCAGGTCGGGGCGGACGACCCCGACGCGGTGACGTACTGGGGCACCGCATCCGGCGAGCCGCTCGCGGAGCCGCAACGGGAGGTGTTGCGCTGGACCGCGGGCGAGCTGCCCGCCGAGCACCTCGCGCTGATCGAGGGATGGCCGGGGACGCAGGAGCTCGAGGTCGGCGGGGTGGGGCGGGTCCTGTTCTGCCACGGGACGCCACGAAGCGAGTGCGAGTGCTTCACCCGCCTGACGCCCGAGGAGGGTCTGCTGGAGGCGTTCGAAGGAGTGACGGCCCCGCTCGTCGTCTGCGGTCACACCCACATGCAGTTCGACCGCTGGCTCGGCCGCGTTCGCGTCGTCAACGCCGGGAGCGTGGGAATGCCGTTCGGGCGGACCGGGGCGGATTGGCTCCTGCTCGGGCCGGGGGTGGAGCTCCGCCACACGGAGTTCGACCTCGATGCGGCGGCGGCGCGGGTGCGAGAGACAGGCTATCCGCGAGCCGACGACTTCGCGACCCAGCATGTCCTGGCGTCACCATCGGAATCGGCGATGCTCGAGGCGTTCACCCACGTGTCGTTTCCGTGAGGCCGCCACGAGCGCAAGGGCTATGCGGTTTCAGCGCCCCGGCCATTCTGGTTTCGGGAGAGCCGCACCTACTCGCTGGCGGGGTCGCCCACCGTCATCGTCCGGTGCATCTTCCACGACCCGTCGGGCTGGCGCTGCAGGATGCGCATCAGCTTGCCGCCGCCGGAGAACACCTCCCCGGACGCGCGCGCCCGGGAGCTCGATCGGACGGTGCCCCACTGGATCGCGTAGTCGCCGGCGACGATCGTCTCCTCGAAGTCGAGCACGTGCTCCAGCGGCTCGAGCTGGCCGGCCATTTCCCGGGCGGGCTCCATCAGCGCGGCGTTGGCGTCGCGGCCTCGCACGATGGAGCCCTGCGTGATCACCACGAAGTCATCTGTCCACTGCGAGATCAGCGCATCGATGTCGCCCGACAGCACGGCGTCGACGTCGTGCTGGTTGAGTGCCTCGATGGCACGGAGGTCTTCATCGAGACCGGGTGAACCGGACGTGCAGGCGCCCACCAAGGCCAGAACGAGAAGCAGCCGTCCGGTCGGCCTGCTGTGTACGGTCTCGGTTGACGTTCCCATCTCGTAGCCTCCTCGATCTCGGCTGGACCGCCGGTCGTTTGTGCCCGAAGCGGCGCCCTTGGGCTCGCGCTATTGGCGCGCCAGTCCGACCGCGGAGCCGTCAAGGGATGGCCCCCCACCACCGGCAGGTACGTCCGGAGGGCGCGGCAAGCCTACTCGGCGCGCAGGACCTGCACGGGGTGGATGGACGCGGCCCGCGCCGCCGGGACGACCGCCGCCGCCAAGCCGGTCACCGCCATCGCCGAACCGGCGCCGGCCACGACCATGGCAAGGTCGGCCGGAACGCCGAACACCATGCTGCCCAGCAGCCGCCCCAGGAGGAACGAGCCCGCCGCGCCCGCGATCACACCGGGAAGCACCAACAGCGCGGCCCGGCGCGAGACGATGCGGACAGTGGTCGCGCGCCCGGCGCCGAGCGCCATCCGCACCCCCAGCTCATGCCGCCGACTCGCCACCATGTACGACAGCACACCGTACAGGCCGGCCACCGTCAGCAACATCGCGACGCCCGCGAACGTGCCCATCAGGGCAGTCAGGAACCGGGCCGGCGCAATGACCGCGGCCGCCAGTTGCTCCCCGGTTCGAAGCCTCTGCATCGTCAGGTTCTGGTTCAGTGCCCCCAACGCCTCGCGCACTGCCGGCACGGTGCTCAACGGCGGGACCGAGGTGCGCAGCACGATCGTGCCGATGCGCCACGGCAACTGCTTGTACGGGAAGTAGTAGATGGGGTCGGCGTCGGTTCCCGCCACCGCCTGCCTGGCATCGTCGACGACACCGACGATCTCGCGCATCACGGGGTCGAGTCCCGCGCCGGGCCGAATGCGCTTGCCGATGATCTCCTCGCCGGGAAAGAACCTTCGCTGGAAGGCTCGATTGACCACCAGGACAGGCGCCGTCCCGGCATCGTCTCCGGCGTTGAAGTCCCGGCCCGCGAGGAGCGGAATCCCCATCGCGGCAAAGTAGCCGGGCGTGACGATCGCAGCGTCGGAGCGCGGTCTTGCCGACGCCGCCATCGGTCTGGTCTCGATGTCGAACGCCAATCTCATCACGTGGCCCTGCAACGGCAACGGGCTTCCGGCGGCCGCCGCACTGACACCGGGAACCGCCGCCATTTGCCCGAGCACACGGTCCGACAATGCCACTTCCTGTTCGTCCGTGTAAGGCTCGGCGGTCGTGATGTCGAAGGCCACCAGATGGTCCGGTCTGAAACCCGGGTCCGTTCGGGTCAGGGCCACCAACCCGGACATCAGCAGGTTGGCGCCGACCAGCAGCATCAAGGCGAGCGCGACCTGCCCGGCCACCAGCACGCTGCGGAATCGATCGCGGCCGAGCGTCACGGTCCGAGCACCTTCCCGGACGGCGCCGGCCGGATCCGCGGATGCCGCCCGGAGGGCGGGAGCAAGACCGAACAGGACGCTGGTCATCACGACCAGGACCGCCGAGAAGGCCAGCACGCGACTGTCGATGACCGCATCCGCCAGCCGTGGCAGACGGTCGGCGGCCAGCGGCACGATCAGGTTCAAGGCTCCGGTCGCCACCAGCACGCCGCCCGCCGAGCCGAGCAAGGCCAGCGTCACGCTCTCGATCATCAGTTGCCGCGTCAGCGACAGCCGTGACGCGCCGAGCGCCATCCGCAAGCCGAAGTCGCGGGCACGCTCCGTGCTGCGGGCCAGCAACAGGCTCGCCACGTTCCCGCACGCGATGAGGAGGACGAGCACGACTGCGGCGAGCAGGCCGAACACGATCGTCCGGCCCCGTCCTGCCACCCGCTCCGCTTCCGGTCCGATCGACGTCCTCGCGATGCTGCCGTTGCTGTCCGGATACTCTTCCGCCAGCGCGCCGGCGACCGCGTCCATCTCCGCACGCGCCCGCTCGACGGAGATGCCGGGTCGCAGACGGCCGATGACGTCCAGCACCCGCGCTCCCCGCTGATGCCTCGCCTCGACGTCTTCGGCGAGGGTGACCCACAAGTCGACCGCAAGAACATCCAGGGGAAACTGGAAGCCTTCGGGGGTCACGCCGACGACCGTGAACGGTATCCCGTCGAGGGAGATCGGCTCGCCCAGAATCCGTTCGTCTCCGCCGAACTGACTCGTCCACAGGCCATGGCTGAGAATGGCGACGTGCGTTCCCGGCTGTTCCTCTTCCGGCCGGAACCCGCGGCCCAGCGCCGGCTGGATTCCGAGCAGGGGAAACAGGTCCCAGGAGACGACTTGCCCTGCGACCGGTGCCGGCGGCACCGACTCGCCAAGGGTGAACTGCGCGTCGCGGTAGGACACCAGATGGTCGAACACCCGGTTCCGTTCGCGAAAATCGACGAAGTTGGGATACGACAACTGCGACGGCCGGTCATCTCGCTGATCCACCGAACGGAACGCCATCAGGCCGTCAGGCTCCGCGTAGGGCAGCGGGCGGAGCACGATGACGTCGAGCACCGCGAAGACCGCGGCCGCGGCGCCCATGCCCACCGCCAACGTCAGGCCGGCGAAGACGGTGAAGCGCTTGGACCGTCGAAGCTCTCGCAGCGCATGCCGGAGCTCGCGCGCCACGCTCTGCAGCCAAGGCGCGATCCACACGTCGCGCACGTGGTCGCGGGTGAGCGGCAGGTTGCCCAGCGAGCGCCGGGCGGCCAGGGTCGCCGCGGCCCGATCGAGTCCCCGCGACTCCAGCTCCCGGAGTTTCATCTCCAGATGGAACTGCAGTTCGTCGTCGAGCTCCCGTTCGTAACGGTCACGCTGGAGCACGTAGCGCAGGCGCTGCAGCAGCCTGGTCATGCACGGCCTCCTACGTCGCGTCGAGGACGCGGTGGATGGCGAAGACGATGCGGTCGAACTCGTCGCGCTTCTGAGTCAACTGTCGCCGGCCGGCCTCGGTCAGGGAGTAGAACCGGGCGCGCCGGTTGTTCTCGGACGTGCCCCAGGTGGCCTCGACCCAGCCGTTCAGCAGCAGGCGCTGCAGGGCGGGGTAGAGCGAGCTCTCGCCGACCTGCAGCACGTCGTCGGAGACGGTCTTCAGGTGCGACGCGATGCCGTAGCCGTGCTGCGATCCGGAGGCGAGCGTCCGCAGGATCAGCAGGTCGAGGGTGCCGGGCAGGAGCTCGGGACCGCTTTTTCTTCCCATCGTTTGACGATGGAAGTATGCCCGAATGGCAGCAGCAGTGTCAAGGCAGCGTTGGGCAGGAGACGCCCGAGGTCGCCATATCAGCGACCGCGGTGTTTGTCGAGAAACCGGACAAGAGGATCGGCGGACGGCCTGACGCTGGAGGCGTGGCTGGCCCCCGGCAGCTCGACGACCTCGAGATCCGCCACCACCCCCGCCATCCGGTCGACCGCTTCCCGATTGCGGTCGTGCTCGCCGATGATCGCCAGCACCGGCAGCGCGACGCCGCGCAGGCTCTCGCCCCGAACCTGGTAGAGCCCCGGCAGACTCCGCGCGACCGCGGCCAGCACATGGGGAGCGTTGCGCGCGAACAGGGAGGCGTTGAGGGCCGCTATCTCGTCGTCGGTCGGTCCGTCCCCGCCGGATGCCGTCACTCCCCGAATGAGGGCGCTGGCGTCTTCGTTCTCGAATCCGTCCGCGAGCGCCAGCATCTGCGACGTGAAGGCGTCCAGGTCGTCTCCCTCCCACCCGGCGCCGAGCAGCGTGGCCGTCAGCAGGCGGTGCGGGTACTCGACCAGGAGCCGATTGACGATTGCCCCGCCCATCGAATACCCGACCACGTGGGCGCGGTCGACGTTCAGGTGGTCGAGGAGGCGGACGACGTCACGGACCATCTCCATCCCGTAGTCGTTCGGGCTTCGCGGCTTTCCGCTCTGCCCGTGTCCGCGGCAGTCCATCGCGACCACGCGATACCCGGCCCGCGTGAGCGCCTCGATGACACCCGGGGACTCCCAGTGCCGCGCGTAGGAGCCGGTGAAGCCGTGAAGGAGCACGACCGGCTCGCCGGCGCCCCGGTCGACGTAGTGGATCGGCACCCCATCGCGTCGAAGGACACGGAGCCGTCCTGCGCCGGCGCTTCCGCGCCGGCAGCGAGGATGAACGCGAGCAGGGCGATTCTCGATGACGCTCTCATCCAACTTCCTTCCGGGGCCGCCAACCGATACCGACACATGGCATCCGGACGCGAGGTCTGTTCCAGTGCTCCGGCGGCTTCCCTCTCATCGAGCCATCCGCCCGTCGCTCTCATGGGCGCCAGGAACGGGGAACCACAGGTATGGTCAAGGTACGGGTACGTGCGAGAATCCCACTTCGGCCAGACGGCGTCTCGCACCTGGATCGCCAGTCTGGGGCTAGGCCAAGCCAAAGTCAAATTGATAGTTTCGACAATAACATAAGAGAGACTTATGGGCGCCTGCTCGCCGCGGCTGGCGGCGGCAGTGTGTTTGCCGACCAGGGCGCAGGAAACGTGGTTGCGCCCAAATACGGTTGGCAGCTTCCTGTCGATCTCTGTGCCAAGCGTCCGTCTTGCGCCGACACGCACCGATTCCAGGGGTACTGCACCCGCCGCGCGCTACTCGCACCGAAGCGCCGTCAGCGGGTCGACCCCCGCCGCCCTGCGGGCGGGGACCAGGCTCGCGACGAGCACGACGCCGGCCAGCAGCGCGGCCACGACCAGCAACGTGGCCGCGTCGAACGGCTCGATCCCGACGAGGAACGCCTCCAGGGTGCGGCCGAGGGCGCCGGCGCCGGCGAGGCCGGCGAGCAGGCCGAGGCCGAGCGGAGCGGCGGCTCGGTGACAGACCGACCGGACGACCTGCGCGGCGGTCGCGCCGAGCGCGATGCGTATCCCGATCTCGTGGGTCCGCTGCGCCACCGAGTACGCGACGACCGCGTACACGCCGACCCCTGCGAGCAGAAGCCCCACGACCGCGAACATCCCGAGCAGGGCGCCCAGCGAGCGCTGGTTCCATCGCGAGCCCGCCATGGCCTCTTCGAGCGGTCCCACCGCGAAGAGCGGGAGGTCGGGGCTGAGCCGGCGCATCTCCTCGCGAATCGCGGTCACGGCGCCCGATCCCGGCGAGCTCCGCACGATGAGCCGGGCGAAGAACCCGCTGTCGCCCCGAAAGGGGTAGTAGACGACGGGATCCGGAAGCCCCCCGGTCCGTGCCATCTGGCGCACCGTCGGCGACACGCCGACGATCGTCAGCCACGGCAGCTCCTCGGCCATCACGTTCGGGTTCGTCAGCCGGATCCGCCGGCCGATGGGATCGCCGTCGGGAAAGAACATCGTCGCGAAGCGCTCGTTGACGACGGCGTTCTCGTGACCCGCGGTCCCGTCGAGCCGCGTGAACGCGCGCCCGCGAAGGACCGGAAGCCCGAGGGTCCGGAAGTAGTCCGACCCGACCGTCACGTACGTCACGCGCGGCGGCTCGACGCCGGCCTCGGCCGGACGCCCGTCGATGGAGAGCGATCGGGCGTACCCGAACCCGAGGGGATTGACGCTCGCCATGGTGAACGCGTCGACGGCGCCCACGGTTCCGAGCCGGGCCTCGACCTCCTCGTAGAACGCCCTGCGCGCCCCGGGGGTCGGGTACTTCGCCGACGACAGCCTGACGCCCATGGTGGTGAGCCCCGCGGCATCGACCGCGAGGCTCTCTTCGTGGAGCGCGAGAAAGCTCCGCACCATCAACCCGGTCCCCGCCAGCAGCACCAGCGTCAGCGCGACCTCCGCGGTCAGCAGCCCCGTCGCCCACCGGCGGGCGCGGAGGCCGGCGGCGCCGCTGCCGGTCCGGCCGCCGTCCTTCAGGCGGTCGATCACGTTCGTCCTCGACGCGTGCAGGGCGGGCGCGACGCCGCACGCGAGCCCGGCCGCCAGGCAGGTGGCGGCGACGAGCGCCAGCACGCGCCCATCCATCGAGTACTCGATCCAGTAGGCCCCCGGACCGCCCAGTTGCGTCGTCACCAGCCGGATGGCGAGGCCGGTCAGGGCGGCGCCGGCGAGTCCCGCCATCCCCGCGAGCAGCACGCTCTCCACCAGCAACTGCCGCACGAGCCGCCAGCGCGTCGCCCCGAGCGACACGCGGAGGCTCATCTCCCGCGCCCTGCGCGCCGAGCGCGACAGCAGCAGATTGGCGACGTTCGCGCACGCGATCAGCAGGACGAAGACGACGCCCCCGAGCAGCGCGAGCAGGAGGCTCTTCTCGTCGTCCGACACGAGCTCCGCGAACCGCACGGCGGTCGGCCGGATGCCCGCGTTGGTCTCCGGGTATCGCTCGGCGAGCCGGGCCGCCACGACGTCGAGGTCGGCCTGCGCGCGCGGCAGGGACACCCCGTCGGCGAGCCGGCCGAACGCCTGGTGGGTCCGCGCGTCGCGGCCTCGGTCCGATCCGCCGAACGTCGGTCCGACGGGCGCCCAGACCGCGGTCGCAAAGGGAAACGCGAATCCCTCGGGCATGACGCCGATGAGCACCGAGGGCCGATCGTTCACGCGAATCGTCCGGCCGATCACGTCCGGGTCGCCGCCGTAGCGGCTCATCCACAGGCCGTGGGAGAGGATTGCCGTCCCGGGGGCGCCGTCGACGTCGTCCGCCGGCAGGAAGTCGCGCCCGAGGAGCGGGGGGGTGCGGAGGAGCCGGAACGCATCGTGAGAGACGTAGCCCCCGACGACCATCTCGGGGGCGATCTCGTCGTCGCTGACGTTGAGGGAGGTCCCGAACATCACGGCCATCCCGTCGAACGTCTCGTTCCCGTCTCGCCAGTCCTCGAAGTCGGCCAACGAGACGCCCGCCGTACGCCCCTGTGCATCCCGCGTGCCGAGCGACACGATGCGCTCGCCGTCATCACCGGGAAGGGACCCGAACATGATGGCGTTCACCACGGTGTACATGGCGCCGGTCAACGCCATCCCCACGCCGAGCACCACGACGACGGCGAGCGTGAACCCGCGTTCTCTCAGCAGGAGACGTCCCGCGAAGCGGACATCCTGCGCTGCGCTTCGGAGCCACGGTGCGATCCACACGTCGCGCACGTTGTCGCGGGTGAGCGGCAGGTTGCCGAGCGCGCGCCGGGCGCTTGCCGCCGCC
The DNA here is from genome assembly GCA_965116765.1 of Vicinamibacterales bacterium. Classification (GTDB taxonomy): domain Bacteria; phylum Acidobacteriota; class Vicinamibacteria; order Vicinamibacterales; family UBA8438; genus JAJEEA01. Next base: position 54,307 of record OZ220718.1, read on the forward strand.
GTCGCGCGTTCCACGCCGCGGGACTCCAGCTCCTGCTGCTTCATGTCCAGGTGGAACCGCAGCTCGTCGTCGAGCTCGCGTTCGTGGTGGTCGCGCCGGAGCAGGTAGCGCAGGCGCCGCAGCAGCCGGGTCATGCCCACCTCCTTCACGTCGCGTCGAGGACGCGGTGGATGGCGAAGACGATGCGGTCGAACTCGTCGCGCTTCTGCGTCAACTGCCGCCGGCCGGCCTCGGTCAGCGAGTAGAACCGGGCGCGCCGGTTGTTCTCGGACGTGCCCCAGGCCGCCTCGACCCACCCGTTCAGCAGCAGGCGCTGCAGGGCGGGATAGAGCGAGCTCTCGCCGACCTGCAGCACGTCGTCGGAGACGGTCTTCAGGTGGGATGCGATGCCGTAGCCGTGCTGCGATCCGGCGGCGAGCGTCCGCAGGATCAGCAGGTCGAGGGTGCCGGGCAGGAGCTCGGGGCCGCTTTTTCTTCCCATCGTTTGACGATGGAAGTGTGCCCGAATGGCAGCAGCAGTGTCAAGGCCGCAATGCCCCGCCGGACGAGGTCACTTTCCCGAATGAGGGCGCCGGCGTCTTCGTTCTCGAATCCGCCCGCGAGAGTCGGCATCTGCGATGTGAAGGCGTCCAGGTCGTCTCGCTCCCGCCCGACGCCAAGCGGCGTGGCGGTCAGCAGGCGGTCCGGGTGCTCGACCGGGAGCCCATTGGCGATCGCCCCGGCGACAGGCTCTCCACCGGCCGTTTGGCGTGATGCCTTGACATCATATCTGATGAGCATCTATGATGCCTGCGCCATGCGGACCACGCTGACGCTCGACGATGACCTGGCGGCGCTGCTGCGGCAGCAGGCGGCCACGCTGGGGGTGTCGTTCAAGGAGATGGTCAACCGGGCGTTGCGCGCCGGGTTGTCCCGCGAGATGGCGCCGCGCGACGTCCCGACGCCCACGACGATCCCGCACTCCTTCGGGTTCCGGCCGGGCGTCGATCTCGACAAGCTGAACCAGCTCGCGGACGACCTCGAAGCCGAGGCCGCCGCGGAGTCCCTCGCGCGCACGAGATGATTCTGCCGGACGTCAACGTCCTCGTGCACGCGCACAACAGCGATTCCGCCGTCCACGAGCCGGCCAGACGCTGGTGGGACCGGTGCCTCGCGGGAACCGAGGGCGTGGGCCTCGCCTGGGTCGTGATGCTCGGGTTCGTCCGGATCACCACGCACCCGCGCGTCCTCCTCCGGCCGCTGCCCGTCGGCGAGGTGCTCGACCGCATCGAGAGCTGGCTGCGGCTTCCCCACGTGCACGTCGCCCAGCCTTCGGACCGGCATTTCGGCGGGTTGCGGGCCAATCTGGAGCGAATCGGCACCGCCGGCAACATGACCACCGACGCCCACCTCGCGACGCTCGCGATGCAGAGAGGCTACGTGCTCTACACGACCGACGCGGACTTCCTGCGCTTTCCGAGTCTGCGATGGGTCGACCCGTGTCGTTGATGCGGCCGCCCGACTGCCCGGTCGGCCGACGATCGACTACGCGCCATTCCCTCTGGCGCCGGCGACGAGAGCGAGGTGATGGACGGTGGCGACGAGAGCGAGGTGATGGACGGTAGAGTCGTTCGACTCCCGGGGAGCATGAATACGGGCCCTGCAACTGACTGAATTCGCGTTGTTTCGGTCAGTTCATGGTCGCCCGTTGCATCCCGCGCGCCCAACTCGGGCGCCTCGCGCGCTCGGTCGCACCCGCTATCTCGACTTCATCGGCGGGTGACGTTTCCTCGTCGGCCCCGACGGGAACTCGAAGCTCTGGGTGCTCGCCGCCGGCTTCGCTGACCGATCGCGAGGCCCGCATCGCCGAGAGCAACCTGGCCAACCGAGCCGGACGGCTTCTTCCCGTCGAATCGAGTCGCCGCCACCGAGTCGGTTGTAGCCCGAATCGCGCGTTGGCGCGCGTTGGTCTCCCTCGGAGTGGCATAATCGGCCTGACCGATCTCGACCCGGTCACGGGCCGGGTCGCCCGCAGGGCGGGGGAGGAGCAGATGCCGACCCGCAGGCACTTCATCGGACGGACGGCGAGCGCGCTGGCCGGCATGGCGGTGGCCGGGGCCGGCGTGCGGGGCGCGGCCGGCGCCGCCGTGCAGCCGGCGAGCGACGGGGCGCGCCGGCAGGTCGTCGTGGGCGGGCGCCGGGTCACCACGGTCGACGTGCACGCTCACTGCGAGATTCCCGGCATCCGCGAGATGATGGGGGCGGGTCCGGGGCCGAACGCGCTGCTAACCATCGGGCCGGACCGCCTGCGGGCGATGGACGCGGCGGGCATCGACGTCGAGGTCCTCAGCATCAACCCGTTCTGGTACGGGGTCGACCGCGACCTGGCTCCCCGGCTGATCCGGGCGCAGAACGAGGGCCTCGCCGAGATCTGCGCGGCCAACCCGGATCGCTTCGTGGCGCTCGCCACGTCGGCGTTGCAGCATCCGGAGCTGGCGGCCGAGCAGCTCGAGGAAGGCGTCACCGAGCTGGGGCTGCGCGGCGGCTCGGTCGGGGCGCTCGTGGGGAACGAGGAGCTGGCCTCGCGCCGCTTCGATCCGTTCTGGGCCAAGGCCGAGGAGCTCGACGTGCCCATCTTCCTGCATCCGCAGGGCGTTCCCGAGCTCGCGTCGCGGCTGGCGGGAAACGGCTTTCTGGGCAACGTCATCGGCAATCCGCTGGCGACGACCCTGGCCCTGTCCCATCTGATCTTCGAGGGCACGCTCGACCGGTTCCCGGGACTGAGGCTCTGCGCGGCGCACGGCGGGGGCTACCTGCCGTCCTACGCGGACCGGTCCGACTACGGGTGCGCCACGCGCCCCGCGCAGTGCACCGGCCCGCTGGCGCAGCTTCCCACGGACTACGTGAGGCGGCTCTACGTCGATGCGCTCGTCTTCTCGGGCACCGCGCTGCGTCACTTGGTGGCCGTGCTCGGTGCGAGCCAGATCGTGATCGGGACCGACTACCCGTTTCCGTGGACGGCGAACCCGGGCGACGCCCGGGTTCCGCGCTTCGACGTGGTGGACCACGTCCTCGACACCCCGGGGCTGAGCGACGCCGACCGCGAATCGCGATCCTGGGGGGCAACGCCGCCGCGTTGTTCGGCATTTCGGTGTAGTGTTGCAGACGATTCGCGAACGCGACGTGAGGGGAGATTGGACATGGCGAAGAAGCGCGACAACGACCACGACGACCCGCGGCTCGAGAACGAGCAGGGCGTCAGCCGGCGGGACTTCGTCAAGACGGGGGCCGCGGCCGGCCTGGGGGCGGGCGCGCTGCTGGCGCCGGATCCGGCGCAGGCGCAGGCCCCGGCCTCGGCCGAGGACGTTACCTGGGACTACGAGGTCGACGTCATCATCGCCGGCGGCGGGTGCGCCGGCCTCACCGCGGCCATCCGCGCGCGCGACCTCGGGGCCAGCGTGCTGGTGGTCGACGCGAACTACGACGTCGGCGGCCGCATGCTGCACAGCGGGTCGTTCGTGTCCCTCGGGGGCGGCGACCCCGTCCAGGTGCGGGACATGAAGGGCGAGAAGGACAAGGAGGGGTTCATCACCGTCGAGCCCACCGAGGATCCCGAGGAGCTCGACGACAGCGTCGACCTCCTGTTCACCGACCTCACCGACTGGTCGGTCCTCGACCGCAAGGGCCAGAGCCCGTACCGCTACAACGAGCGCGAGCTCTCGCGGTCGTGGGCCGAGAACTGCCCGGCCACGCGGCAGCTCCTCATCGACAACTACGTCCGGTTCGCGCGCGCCGGCGGCACCCACGGCGGCGGCGGCCTGTCGCGCGCGCGGGGCGCGCGGGCCTTCCTCATGCTCGGCGACAAGACCGACATCAAGGCGGGCACGATCACCGCCGAGGACGCCGGCGTCGCCGACCCCGAGCGCACGAGCGCGTTCGCGCCGGTGCAGATGAACAACGCGAGCCGCTCGGTCGCGCCCGGGGCCGTCAGCAACGGCGCGGCCCTCGCGCGGCCGCTCGAGTTCTCGGCGCGCGAGAAGGGCGTCGAGTTCATGCTGCACCGCGCCTTCGCCGACCTGATCCGCGAGAAGCCGTTCTCGGGCCGGGTGGTGGGCATCCGCGCCAACTACTCGCCGCGCCACCACCCCGAGACGGGCGAGCTCATGCAGAGCTACTGGCAGAACGGCAACGTCGACGAGCGGCGCGAGACGGTGACCATCCGCGCGCGACGGGGCATCATCCTCGCCAGCGGCGGCCACGCCGGCAACCCCCAGGTGCGCAGCATGTTCTACCCGGCCATGCGCGAGCCCGCGTTCCCGACGAGCGGCCTCGCTCTGCAGGGCCCCCACGGCCAGGACGCGAGCGCGCTCGTCGCCGGCCTGCGGGTGGGCGCCAACCTCGCGGGGATGCAGCAGAACCTGTCGTACCCGACGACGTTCCACATCTCGACCCGCCTCGGCACGCGGGACGCGTACACGACGATGATGCCGGGGCACCCGACGTTCGGCTTCCGCGGCTCGGCCGGGGTCAACGTCGGCAGCGCCGGCTTCGAGGAGTTCATCGCGGTGAACCAGGTCGGGAAGCGGTTCTTCAACGAGGTCCGCCTGCCTTCCCGGCCCGCCGGCAGCCGGTACCCCGGCGACGGCGCCACCCCCGGCCGGGGGCTCGACCACAAGCCCCTCGACTGGCGCAACTGCCAGGCGAAGTGGGTGCGCGAGATGTACAGCTACGAGCACGGCCTCGACGCCGCGCTGGCCATCAACGAGGGGTCGGAGGCTCCCGACTACTACTCGGGGCCGCTGTGGGCCATCTTCGACGAGGAGGCCGTCGACCGCACCGGCTGGGAGCTCTACTTCCCCTACGTGGCCGACAACGGCTACTTCTTCAAGGCCGACACCATCGAGGAGCTGGCCGAGAAGATCAAGGCCGGCCACGAGTTCCAGCGGGTGCCGCTGCGCCACCTCGCCGAGACGGTCGCCAAGTGGAACGAGCACGTGGACGCCGGGGCCGACCCCGACTTCGAGCGCGAGGCCGACGCGCCCATGTACCGCATCGACCGGCCGCCGTTCTACGCGCTGTCGATCATGGTCGTCTGGCACGACTCCTACGGCGGCCTGCGGGTCAACGGCCGCCAGCAGGTCGTGGACATGCAGGGCGAGGCCATCCCCGGCCTCTACGCGGGCGGCGAGGCGGTGGGCGGGTTCAACAAGCACGGCCTCGGCAAGGGCCACGTGCACGGCTACATCGCCGGCACGCACGCCGCCGGGAAGCCGTCCGACGAGGGCTAGGAGTCTGCGCCGTAGAACGGTGCAGACTCCTAGCAGGGTTGGTTGGGCGCCCAGCGGAGCCGAAGGCGACGGTGGGCGGGCTAGCCCGCGCTCGGTCATGGCCGAGCAGGACCGCGCGCCGCGCCCGGTCGACGCGAGCCGCGCGGGAAGCGGCGCCGGGCGAGGCGGCCGCCGACCGTGCCGCGAACTTCGACGGCCGGCGCCGACGCGACCCGGGGGCCGTCACCGGATGACCGGCGCCCCCGCGTTCCAGTCGAAGATCACCAGGCTGGAAGACGGGCCGGCGTCGAAGGCGGCCAGGACGTCGGCGAGAACGGCCTCCGCGCCGCCCCGCACGGCGTGGTCGAGAAACGCCCCGATGCCGGCGGCGTCGAGCGTCTCGGCCGCGTCGTCTCTCGATACCGGGATGGTGTTCCGTACGTGCGCGCCGGTCCGGGTCAGGACGGCGACGTTGCCCGCGTCCTTTCGAATCGTGACCTGCCGGTAGACGGCGCCGTCGAGCCGCTCCACGGCGCGGTCGACGAGTCGGCGTCGTTCCGGCTCGTACTCGGGGGCGATGCGCAGCAGCTTCGTGCCCGCTTCCTGTTCGAGCCGGTAGGCGTTCGTCTTCCAGTGGTTCCCGACGCCCCGGATCGTCTCTGCATCGAGCATGTTGACGGCGGAGGCCAGGGCATGGGGGGCCGCGTGGTGCGCCACCGCGACGTCGAACAGGTCTCTGGCCGGGCTCTCCCGCTTCAGCGCCCGCTCCAGCTTGCCGCGCAGTATCTGGGCGGTGCTCTTCACCGCGACCTCGTGGCCGTCGATCCGGACCCGCCGGTGGCCGGACGCGGGCCGGCTGTCCAGCTCGGCGATGTCCACGACTCCTTCGTCGAAGACGATGCGGTGGAGTGTCGCGCCCATCAGGACGTCCCGGGCGCCGAGGGCGTACATGTCGGCTTCCAGGGTGCCGCCGAAGCGCTTGTCGAGCTCGAGTATTCGGCTGCCCTCGGGCACCGTCAGATCGATGTCGGTGCTCTCGCGGTGGGCCCAGCGCTGAGCGAGGAGCGTGCCGCCTCCGAGGTGCCAGCACGACTGGGGCCTGCCCATCTGCGAGAGGGCCCGGTGGAGAACACCGCGCGTCGTCTGCCACAGCCGTCGCGCCGGCGACGGCAGGCTCAGCAGTTCCACAGCGGGATCCCGTCGGCCTCGGGCGTCGTCGCCATGTTGTTCAGCCAGCGGAAGCTCGTGAACGTGCGCAGTCCCTCCACCTTGTGGAAGGCGGCGACGAGCTGCCGGATCGTGTAGACGTGCTCGCCCCAGGCGTCGAGCACGTCGAGGCGGCTCGCCTCTTCGGCCCAGGTGCTGATGAGGCATCGCTGCCTCGCATCGACCTCGCCGCTGTGGATGGCGTCGTAGAACTCCCCGGCGGTGGGTCGGCGGGCCCAGCCGGCGCAACTGGTCGCGAGGCGCCGCGCGACCGCGATGCTGCGCGGCCCCATGCGGTCGGGGTCGTGGTCGGTCCAGTGCCTGAAGTACGATGCCGGCGCCGGATCGTCGGGAAACGCCTCGGGCGGGCCGAGCAGGCACGGGCGCCGGTGCTCCAGCTCGGGGGGGAGCCTGCCGACCAGCTCGTTCCAGTAGTCGAGCAGCCGCCGCCGGTCCGCCGGCGATCCGCGCAGGAGCGCCTCGATCTCGTGGTGTTCGAGCCGCCGGGATGCCATCCCGGCAATCGTAACACCGCGATTCGGGGCGCCGGCACGGCGGGCGCCGGTCGCGCCCCGTGGCGCGGAGGAAGCCGTCGGGAAGCCGCGGGGACGTCCCGCGGCGCGGGCCGGCCGAGTGCCGGGAACGTCCGCGGCCTTCGCTGGGGGCGCCGCGCACGACGGGGTACGCACTTGGGCGAGGAACGTCGGGAAGTCGTATGATGAGGGCGTCCCCGGCCGATTCGGACCCGCCGGGCCGGTGCCGCCCGTCGCGTAACCGAGAGCGCGCGCGAAGGTGGACTCGAGGCTGGAGCCGGCGAAGCGGCGTCGCCGGCGTTCACGCGGAGCCGGGTCGTCTGCCTGGAGGCGATCGCCCGAAGAGATCGATCCCGCCTGAGGTGCTGACCGACCATGGACCGTCACGACGATCCGCAGCCGGCGACTGCCGTGTCCGACGCCGAGCCGTCGTCACGCGCGGTGGACGCCGAGGCCCCGCCGCCGCACGCCACGCGCGTCGTCGTCTGGGACGTGCCGCCGGCCGTCGAGCGCGGCCGGCGCTTCGCGGTCAGGCTGGGGGTCGCCTGTTCCGCCGGTGCCGGCCCGACGGCTGGCGGGTGGAGGTGCGCGACCACCAGGGCGGCAGCCGGGCGACGGCGGCCCTCGGCGGGGAGCCGTGGCCCGGCACCGATGCGCTGTACCATGCCGAGGTCGCCCTCGTCGCCCCGGACGCCGTGGGCCTCTACGCCTGGGAGGCGGTGGCGGTGACGAATGCCGCCCCGGCGGGGGGCGACCGATCGGAGCCGGGCGCCATCTCGGAGCCGAGCGCCTCGGAGGCGGGTGGTGCGGCGGAGGCGGGCGGCGATGCGGCCGTGACGGGCGTTGTGGCGGAGGCGGGCGGTTTGGCGGAGGCGGGCGGCGATGCCGTGACGGGCGTTGTGGCGGAGCCGGGGTTCGGGCCGCGGTTTGGCGGAGGCGGGCGGCGATGCGGGCGTGACGGGCGTTGTGGCGGAGCCGGGCGATGCGGCCGCGACGGGCGTTGTGGCGGAGGCGGGCGGTTCGGCGGAGGCGGGCGATGCGGGCGCGACGGGCGTTGTGGCGGAGCCGGGCGGCGCGGCGGACGCGCACGCCGGTGGCCGCGCGCGCTTCGGCGTGCGGGTGGTGTCGGCGCCCGCTTGCCTCGTGACGGTGGAGGCGGTGGATGCGGAGACCGGCGTTCCGGTCGAGGGCGCGCGGGTCGTCGCGCATCCGTACCGGACCGTCACCGACGCGCGCGGCGTGGCCGAGCTGCGGGTGCCGGCCGGCGAGTACCGGCTCTTCGTCTCCGGGAAGGGCTGCATTCCCTTCCGCTTCGACGGAGAGGTGAAGGGCGACACGAGGATCCGGGCGGAGCTCGAGCAGGATCGCGAGCTCTCGGATGCGGATATCTGGTCCTGATTTCGGCGAGGCGGACCGACTCGCGGTGCGCGGGCAGGCCCTCCTCGGCGCGAACGGGGCCGACACGACGTGGGGGTTCGGCTGATGGAAGACATCCTGGTTCGTGGTCCGGGTCCGGGAGCCCGCGGCGATATCGCGCGCCGCGCCGGCCGAACGCGGCGGGGCTTCTTCCACGGGCTTCTGGCGTGCCTGCTGGTCCCGGGCGCGGCCGCCGCGCAGGTCGATGAAGCGGTGGTCGAGGGAGGGCAGCTCTACGGGCAGCACTGCGCCCTGTGCCACGGCGACTCGGGCGGGGGCCGCTCGACCGTGTTCCCCGCCCTGAACGGCAACGAGCGCCTCGGCAACGCGGCCCGCGTCCTGCGCGCCGTCCGCGAGGGCATCGGGAACATGCCGGCGTTCCCCTCCCTGAGCGCGGCCGAGACCGCCGCCGTCGCGAGCTACGTCCGCAACGCCTGGACGAACGGCTTCGGCGCGGTGACGGCCGACGAGGCGGCGGCGGTGCTGGCCCGGCTCGCGGACGCCGAACCGGGGGCGTCGGTCTGGGACGGCGCCTACACCGAGGATCAGGCGGCGCGGGGCCGGCAGGTCTACTTCGGCGCCTGCAGCCTGTGCCACGGCCGGCGGCTGAACGGCGCTCCCGACGACCCCGACATGCTGTCCACGCCCCCGCTGGCGCGGGCGCGCTTCCTGCGCGTATGGGAGGGACGCTCGCTGGCCGCCCTGCTCGCGTACACGCGGCTGACGATGCCCGAGGACAACCCCGCGTCGCTCAGCGACCAGGAGTACGCCGACGTCGTCGCCTACATGCTCTCGATGAGCCGAATGCCGGCCGGCGACGGTGAGCTGGCGCCCGATGGGAGCGGCCTCGCGCACACCCTGATCCGGCCGAGGCAATAGAGCCCGGCCGGCAGGTCACTCCGGCGCTTGCGACACCAGCGAGGTCGGCAAGGCCGCGGGCATCCCCCCGCAGGGCCCGCTTCTCGGTCGCCGCGACCGGTAGTCGCCGCTGGCCGCCGAAGACGCCGCCTCCCCGTATAATCCGACGACACCATCGAGACCCATGGCCCCGTCAGGGCCCTGACCCTGGCTCCTGCCCTTCGGGAGGTTGGCATGAAGGCATCGACGACGACTCGGAAGCCATCGCGCCGGGTTCGGCGGCGAGAGCGATGGCCGTTGGGGCCTGGTTGCTGCTGATGCCGGCGATCGCGGCCGCGCAGCCGCAGACGGGTCAGGCGGACCGCTTCCAGGTCGAGGAAGCGACCATCGAGGACATTCACCGGGCCATCCGGGACGGCCGGACGAGCTGTCAGGGCGTGGTGCAGGCCTACGTCGACCGGGCCCGGGCCTACAACGGCGCCTGCACCCGGCTCGTCACCCTCGACGGGGCGCCGGTGGCGCCGGCGAGCGGCCCGGTTCGCGCCGGGGCGCCGGTGCGCTTCCCCACGTCCACCGTGCCGGTCTCGAGCATCCTTCCCGACTTCGACCGGTATCGCGGCATGCCGCTCGACCTGGGGCGGATGGAGCCCACCCTGTCGGACCCCGCCGTGCAGGCGCAGTACGGCATGGTCGCGGGTGTCCCCGACGCGGGTCAGGTCAACGCGCTGAGCACGCTGAACCTGCGCGGCGAGCGATCGGTGAGCTGCCCGGGCGCGTGCGACGCGCACCCCGAGACGGGGGAGATTCCGGCCGACTGCCCCGCCGCCTGCGACGCCTTCCGGCGGCAGCCCGACGCCCTCGAGCGGGCGGCGGAGCTCGATGCGCGCTACGGCTCGGAGCCGGATCTGACGGCGATGCCCATGTACTGCATCCCCCTGGGGTTCAAGGACGTCTACGACACCCGGGACATGCGGACGACGACGGCGGCGGACATCGACTTCGCGATGGACGCGCCGCCGGCCGACGCGACCATCGTCGAGCGGCTGCGCGCGAAGGGCGCCGTCGTCTACGCCAAGGCCAACGCGACCGAGTTCAACGGCGGCATCGGCAACCCCGGCGGGCCCGCCGCCGCGACCGCCCGTTACCTGGGCTACGCCGAGCGGAGCACGTGGGGCGGCCAGGCCTGCAACCCCTACGACACCGAGCGCTCGCCGCGGGGCTCGAGCTCGGGGTCGGGCGTCGCGGTGTCCGCGAACCTCGTCACCTGCGCCTTCTGCGAGCAGACGGGAGGGTCGTGCAAGGGGCCGGCGTCGCGCAACGCCACCGTCAGCCTGCTGACGACCAAGGGGCTGATCCCCTACGGCGGCGCCGTCGGGTCGAACCCGCTGGTGGACCGCGCGGGCATCAACTGCCGCACCGTCCGCGACGCCGCCCTCGTGCTCGACGCCCTCGTCGACCCCGCGCTGGGCTACTTCGATCCGCGGGACATCTACACGGCGGTGCCCGGTGCGCTGGTCTCCGACGAGCCCTACGCCGGCTTCGTCGTCGGCGATGTTCCCGGCGACGGGGGAGAGCAGCCCCTGGCCGGCATGCGCATCGGCATCGTCCGGGAGTACATGGTCAAGCACACGCTGAACGACGCGGCGATCAGCGACCGGATCGACGAGGAGATCAAGACCGTCCTCCGCGACCGGCTCGGGGCGGCGCTCGTCGAGTCGCGGGACGCACTCCATCCCGACGACCCCGACGTTGCCCGACATGGACTACACGTTCCAGGACGCGCTGGCCGAGATCCTGCCGATCCACATGCCCGAGTACTTCTCCAAGACCCGCGACGGCGCGCTGGAGTTCGCGGTGCCGGGCCACGACGTGACGTCGACGCGCTACCTCGTCGACCTCGCGGAGGGCCGCGCGCCCCTCGCGGCCAACCTGAACCTGCGCCGCGTGACCCTCTCGCCCGCGACCCGGGCCTTCGGCTTCCACATCGACCAGTACCTGGCCCGGCGCGGCGACGAGCGGGTCACCGACATGGCGAGCCTCGACGCCAACACGAAGTACTTCTCGGCCGCGGCCGAGGCGGGCTCGGCGAACTGGGCCGCGCTCGACGACGTCCGCTCGGCCGGCAACACCGAGCGCATGCAGATGCGCGCGGTCATGCAGCTCGTGCTGGCCAAGGTGATGCGCGAGAACCGCCTCGACGTGCTCGTGAACCCCGAGAACACCCTGCCCCACCAGAAGGTCGGCGGACCCAGCGAGCCCAGCGTCAACGGCCGCGGTGCGTCGGGGTCGACCCAGACCATCACCGCGCTCATCGGCGCCCCCGAGATCGTGGTGCCGGCCGGGTTCAACGACGTCGTCTACGAGCCGCGCTACGTCCTGAACGCGGCCGGCGACCGGTACGACGCCGCCCCCGGCTACGAGGCGTCGCGGCTGGAGACGCCGCTGCCCATCAGCATGATGTTCTGGGCCGGCCCGGGCGACGAGGCCGCGGTGCTGAGGGCGGCGTCGGCCTACGAGGCGGCGACCCGGCACCGCGTGCCGCCGCCCGACTTCGGCCCGCTTCCCGACGGGCCGTAGACCCGTGGGCTTGTCCGGCAGGGTAGTCCTCCCCGTCGCCCTGGCCGCAGCGGGTCTGACCGTCGTCCCCGGCGCCGCGCAGTCGGCTCCGGCCGGGCCGGCGCGCGCGCAGGCATCGGCGGTCGGGCCGGTGCGCGCGCAGGCATCGGCGGTCGGGCCGGTGCGCGCGCAGGCATCGGCGGCCCCGGTCCCCCGGTCGCGCGCGCCTGGCCGTCGAGCGCGCACCCGTCATCGACGGCGACGTGCTGGGCGAGGCGGTCTGGGCCGCCGCGATCCCCCCAGACCGGGTTCCGCCAGAACACCCCCGACGAGGGCGAGCCGGCGTCGGAGCGGACCGAGGTGCGCATCGTCTACACCGACGAGGCGATCTACTTCGGGGTGGTCTGCTTCGTCCGCGATCCCGCCACGATCATCGTCTCGGACGCGCGGCGCGACTCGTCGCTGGTCGAGACCGACAGCTTCCAGATCGTCCTCGACACCTACCGCGACGAGCAGAACGGGTTCGTGTTCGGGACGAACCCGGCCGGGCTCGAGTACGACGGGCAGCTCACCAACGAGGGCGAGGGCAGCGGAGGCATCGGCGGCGGCCTCGTCCAGCGGTCCGGCAGCCAGCAGCAGGGCGGCTCGGGGGGCGGGTTCAACCTGAACTGGGACGGCGTGTGGCAGGTGGCGGCGCAGGTCACCGACATCGCGTGGACGGCGGAGTTCGCCATCCCGTTCCGCACCCTGCGCTACGCGTCGGGCCCCGTCCAGACGTGGGGCGTCAACTTCCAGCGCAACATCCGCCACCGGAACGAGCAGTCGTACTGGGCGCCGCTGCCGCGGCAGTTCAACCTGAACCGGCTGTCGCTGGCCGGCGAGCTGCGCGGCCTGGAGGTGCCGCCGCCTCGGAACCTCCAGCTGAACCCCTACGTGCTCGGAAAGACCCTGCGACGCGATGTCGACGCCCGCGCCACGCGGCTCGGAGACGTCGGGACGGACCTGAAGTACAGCGTGACCCCGAGCCTCACCCTCGACCTGACGTACAACACCGACTTCGCGCAGGTCGAGGTGGACGAGCAGCAGATCAACCTCGACCGGTTCAACCTGTTCTTCCCCGAGAAGCGGCCCTTCTTTCTCGAGAACGCGGGGCTCTTCTCGGTGGGGCAGCCGGGCGAGCTCGAGCTGTTCTTCAGCCGGCGCGTCGGCATCGGCGACGACGGCGAGCGCATCCCCATCCGGGGCGGCGGCCGGCTGACCGGCCAGGTCGGGGCCAACACCCACGTCGGCGTGCTGAACATGCGGACGGCGGCGGTCGACGAGACGGGGACCCCCGCGAACAACTTCACGGTGGCGCGGGTGCGGCAGGACCTGCCGAACCGGTCGAACGTGGGCGCGATGGTCGTCGACCGCCGCGCCGCCGGCGAGCTCGCCGGCGGCGGCGACTTCAACCGGAGCTACGCGGTGGACGGGCGGTGGGGCATCGGCGAGACGGTGACCCTGTCGGGGTTCGGGGCGGGGACGGAGACCCCCGGGGTGGCCGGCGGCACCCACGCCTGGAACGTGGCGGCCAGCTACGAGTCCGAGCGCTACCGCTACGGCGGCGGCCTCACCGAGGTCGCGCCCGGCTTCAACCCCGAGGCGGGCTTCTACGCCCGGCGGGGATACCGCCGCTTCGACGGCGCCTTCCGCACCGCGTTCCGCCCCGACAACTCCGTCGGGTTCCACGAGTGGACGCCGCACGCCGCCGTCTTCCTCATCCGCGACTTCGACACCGGCCGGGTCGAGTCGGACTGGATTCACCTCGACAACACGATGGAGTGGCGCAACGGGTTCTGGGCGAGCACCGCGCTCAACCTGACGACGGAGGGCGTGCTCGAGCCGTTCGCCATCTACCCCGACGTCCTCGTCCCCGCCGACCGCTACGACCACGCCGAGGCCCAGCTTCGGTTCCGCACCGACCAGGGCGCCCCCCTCAGCCTCGAGTTCTTCTCGGTCTTCGGTGGGCTCTTCGGCGGGCAGCGGTCCACCGTCAGCCCGCGGCTGAGCCTGCGCCTCGGCGAGCGCTTCAACACCCAGGTCTCCTTGGAACGCAACGACCTCGAGCTGCCCGGCGGCGCGTTCGTGACCAACCTCGCGCGGCTCCGCCTCAACTACTCGTTCACCACGCGGGTATTCGTGCAGGCCTTGGTGCAGTACAACGACCGCCGGCGGCTCTGGTCCTCGAACGTGCGCTTCGCCATGCTCGCGGACGCCAACACCGGGCTCTTCATCGTCTACGACGACATCGAGGGCTTCGACCGGTTCCGGCCCCTCGGCGCCGGGCGCAGCCTGACGGTGAAGTACAGCCATCTGCTCGACCTGTTGGACTGAGCCGGCCGGCGGGTGGGCCGGGACGGGCGACCTTGGCGCCGGGCTTCTCCACGTTGACCGGTGTGACGCGGCGCGTGACCCCGCGGTTGCGGCGGCCGTCCTGCAGGACGATTGGCCGGGATGTCTGCGCCGCAGACGGCGCGGGTCGGCCGGGCGCCAAGCGGAGCCGCAGGCGACGATCGCGGGTCAGGCACCCGACGCGGTGAGAATGCGGGCCCGCATCGAGTTCGCCCGAGCGGGCGTCGTCGCCGGGGGGCGAGCCCGGGTCGCACCGCCACCGTGTTGGTGGTATAAGGGCGTCGAGGGGCGGCGGCGCACCCGCGCCGTCCGACGGCAGCGTGGAGTGCGAATCATGACGAAGAGACCCCGCGTCGGAGTCGGCGGTTCGCATTGGCGAGGACCGATTGTCGCGGCCGCGGTCGTGCGGACGGCAGCGGCCGGACTGATCGCGGTGGGCGTCTCGGTCGGCGGACCGGGCGTGGCCGTCGCGTCGGCGCAGCTCCCGGCGTCGGACGGGGGCTTCACGGCCGAGCAGGCCGCGGCGGGGTGGACGGAGTATGCGCGGCAGTGCGGCGAGTGCCACGGCGAGGGGCTGGACGGGGCGGAGGCGCCGGCCCTGCGCGGGGTCGACTTCCTGAACGGCTGGGCGGGGCGGACGACCGACGAGCTGTTCACGTACGTGCGCGACGAGATGCCGCCGGGCCTCGGGGGCTCGCTCGGCAACCGGGTCTATCTGGAGCTGGTCGCGTACATCCTCGACGCGAACGGGGCCCGGCCCGGCGACGCGCCGCTGACGGCCGAGACGGCGGTGCCCATCGGCGACGCCGCGGACATCGCCGAGGCGCGGCGGGCCGCGGAAGCGGGCGAAGTGCCGCGGCGCCGGCCGACGCGGTTCGTCAACCGCGAGGTGCCGCACGACCTGACTCCGGTCACCGATGCGCTGCTGCAGGACCCGCCGCCGGGCGACTGGCTGAGCTGGCGGCGGACCCGCGACGGCCACGGCTACAGCACCCTGGACCAGATTACGCGCGACAACGTCGACCAGCTGCGGCTGGCTTGGGTGCTGGCGATTCGCGAGGGGAACCACCAGACGGCGCCCCTCGTGCACGACGGGGTGATGTTCCTCGCGAGTCCCGGCGACGTGGTGCAGGCGATAGACGCGGTCACCGGCGACGTCATCTGGCAGTACCGCTCGCCGCTGCCCGAGGACGCGCCGCAACGGGCGCCCACCCGAACCCTGGCTCTCTACGGCGACCGGGTGTTCCTGGCCACCGCCGACGCCGCCCTCGTCGCTCTCGACGCGGGGAGCGGCCGCGAGGTGTGGCGGACGGTCAAGGCCGACTACACGCAGGGCTTCCGCCAGAACGCCGGGCCGGTCATCGCCGACGGCGTCGTCGTCACCGGCACCAACGGGTGCCAGCGCTACAAGGCGCAGACCTGCTTCATCACCGGGCACGATCCCGAGACCGGCGAGGAGCTCTGGCGCACGTCGACCATCGCCCTGCCCGGCGACCCCAACGACGCGTCGTGGGGCGACACCCCGCCGTACCTCCGCGCCGGCGGCGACCAGTGGATTCCCGGCAGCTACGACCCCGAGCTCGGCCTCTACTACATCGGCACCGCCCAGGCGAAGCCGTGGGTGGCGGCGAGCCGCGGCATGTCGACCCGGCAGGACGCGCTCTACACCAACTCGACGCTGGCCCTCCACCCGCGCACGGGGCAGGTGGAGTGGTACTTCCAGCACGCCCCGGGCGAGACCCTCGACCTCGACATCGTGTACGAGCGCGTGCTGGTGGACGCCGACGGTGAGAAGTGGCTCTTCACCATCGGCAAGGACGGCATCCTCTGGAAGCTCGACCGGCGGACGGGGGCGCTGGTCGACCTGCGCGAGACGGTGTACCAGGACGTCTTCGAGTCCATCGACCGGACCACCGGCGAGCTGACCTACCGGCCGGACATCCGCGACGCGCAAGTCGGCGACCGGGTGCCCGCGTGCCCCAGCCTGCTCGGCGGGCACAACTGGCAGGCGTCCGCGTATCACCCCGGCGCCGGCGCCCTCGTCATCCCCCTCCACCAGGCCTGCATGTACCTGACCGGCCGCGAGGTGGAGTTCGTCGAGGGCGGCGGCGGCGCGGCCGGCCGGTCCGAGTACCTCGAGATGCCGGGCTCGAACGGCAACGTGGGCAAGCTGGCCGCCTACGACGTGCGGACCATGGAAGAGCTGTGGAGCCGCGAGCAGCGGGCCGCGTTCCTGACGTCGACGCTGACGACGGCGGGCGGCTTGGTCTTCGCGGGCGACGCCGACCGCTACTACCGGGCGCACGACATCGAGACGGGCGAGGTCCTGTGGGAGGCCCGCCTCGGGGCCAAGGCGCACGGCTATCCCATCACCTACGAGGCGGGCGGCCGGCAGTTCATCGCGGTGCCGGCGGCGCTGGGGGGCGCGTTCCGCAGCCTCACCGCGACCCTCACGCCGGAGATCTTCCAGCCGGAGGGGGGCAACGCGCTCTACGTCTTTGCCCTGCCGGAGTGACGCGGCGCACGGTCGCCGCCGGGTTCGCCCCGGCAGAATGGCGCCGCGACACGGCCGCGGCGGGGTTCGCCGGTCGCGATGACGCGGCGCGTGCCTCGCCGGGTTCGCCCCGCCGGGATGGCGCGGCGACAGGGTTGCGCCGGGGTTCACCGGCCGGGATGACGCGGCGCGCGACCGCCGACAGGGTTCGCCGCCCGGGTGACACGGCGCGACCGGTGACTGGATTCGCTGGCCACACGACGTGGCGCGTCGGGGACGCCGCCGGAGTGCCTGGAAGGGCGGGGTAGTCGACCGCGCCGTGTGGAGGCGCCGTTGGACGATGCCGAGGAGTTGCGGATCATGTCTACAGGAGCTCGCGTCGGAGTCGGGGGATCGCGTTGGCTGGCGGCAGCGGTGTTCCGGGTGGCCGCCGTCGGACTGATCGTGCTGGCCGGCTCGGCCGGCGGACCGGGCGCCGTCGTCGCGACGGCCCAGCCGCAGGCGGCGGACGGAGGGTTCACGGCCGACCAGTCCGCGGCCGGGTGGGCGGCGTACGGGCGGCAGTGCGGCGAGTGCCACGGGCAGGGGCTGTTCGGGGCCGAGGCGCCGGCCCTGCGCGGGGTCGACTTCCTGAACGGCTGGGCAGGGCAGACGACGGACGAGCTGTTCACGTATCTGCGCGACGAGATGCCCCCGGGCCTCGGGGGCTCGCTCGCCGACGGGGTCTACCTGGGACTCGTCGCGTACATCCTCGACATGAACGGCGCCCGGCCCGGCGACGCGCCGCTCACGGCCGACGCGGCCGTGACGATCGGCGACGCGGCGGACATCGCCGAGGCGGAGCGGGCGGCGCGCGAGGGCGACCGGCCGCGGCGCCGGTCGACGCGGTTCGTCAACCGGGAGGTGCCCCACGACCTGGCCCCGGTGACCGACGCCCTCCTCGCGGACCCGCCCCCCGGCGACTGGCTGAGCTGGCGGCGGACCCGCGACGGCCACGGCTACAGCCCCCTCGACGAGGTGACGCGCGACAACGTCGACGAGCTGCAGCTCGCCTGGGTGCTCGCGATCCGCGAGGGCAACCACCAGACGACGCCGCTCGTGCACGACGGGGTGATGTTCCTCGCCAACCCGGGGAACGTCGTCCAGGCGATAGACGCGGTCACCGGCGAGGTCATCTGGCAGTACCGGTCGCCGCTGCCCGAGGACGCGGTGCGCTGGGGCGCCACCCGCACCCTCGCCCTCTACGGCGACAAGGTCTTCCTCGCCACCTACGACGCCGCCCTCGTCGCCCTCGACGCGCGGACCGGGGCCGAGGTGTGGCGCACCGTGAAGGCGGACTACCAGCAGGGGTTCATGCAGCTCGGCGGCCCCGTCGTCGCCGACGGCGTCGTCGTGTCCGGCATCAACGGGTGCGAGCGCTACAAGGAGCAGACCTGCTTCATCACCGGGCACGACCCCGACACCGGGGAGGAGCTGTGGCGGACGTCGACCATCGCCCTGCCCGGCGACCCCAACGACGCCTCGTGGGGCGACACGCCGCCGTACCTGCGGGCCGGCGGCGACCTGTGGATTCCCGGCAGCTACGACGCGGAGCTCGGCCTCTTCTACATCGGCACCGCCCAGGCGAAGCCGTGGGTGGCGGCGAGCCGCGGCATGACGACGCGGCAGGACGCCCTCTACACCAACTCGACGCTGGCCCTGAACCCGACCACCGGGCAGGTGCAGTGGTACTTCCAGCACGCGCCGGGCGAGACCCTCGACCTCGACATCGTCTACGAGCGGGTGCTCGTCGACGCCGACGGCGAGCAGTGGCTCTTCACCATCGGGAAGGACGGCATCCTCTGGAAGCTCGACCGCCGCACCGGCGCCTTCGTCGACCTGCGCGAGACGGTGTACCAGGACGTCTTCGAGTCGATCGACCGCACCACGGGTCGGCTCGAGTACCGCCAGGACATCCACGACGCCGGCATCGGCGACCGCGTGCCCGCCTGCCCCAGCCTCCTCGGCGGGCACAACTGGCAGGCGTCGGCCTATCACCCCGGCGCCGGCGCCCTCGTGATTCCGCTGCACCAGGCCTGCATGTTCCTGACCGGCCGCGCGGTGGACTTCATCGAGGGCGGCGGGGGAGAGGCGGGCCGGTCGGAGTTCACCGAGATGCCCGGCTCGAACGGCAACGTGGGCAAGCTGGCCGCCTACGACGTGCGGACGATGGACGAGCTGTGGAGCCACGAGCAGCGCGCCGCGTTCCTGACGTCGACGCTGACGACGGCGGGCGGGCTGGTCTTCGCGGGCGACGCCGACCGCTACTACCGGGCGTTCGACATCGAGACCGGCGAGGTCCTCTGGGAGACCCGCCTCGGGGCCAAGGCGCACGGCTATCCCATCACCTACGAGGCGGGCGGGCGCCAGTTCATCGCGGTGCCGGCGGCGCTGGGCGGCGCATTCCGCAGCCTCACCGCGTCGCTCACGCCGGAGATCTTCCAGCCGGAGGGGGGCAACGCGCTCTACGTCTTCGCGCTGCCGGAGTGATGCGGGCGGGATTTCGACGATGGAGGTGAGAAGGATGAGGTCTGTCAAGCTCGTCGCGGTTTGCGCGCTGCTCGTCGCCGTCGCCGTGACCGTTCCCGTGCGGGGCGGGCAGGAGCCCGAGCCGGCCCGGGAGACCATCGTCTACAGCAGCATCCTGCCCGCCAACTGGGACCTCTACCTCTTCGACGGCCCCGGCTCGGAGCCCCGGCGGCTGACGACGGACCCCGGCCTCGACTACAACGGCGCCATCTCGCCCGACGGGCGCTGGGTCGTGTTCACCTCCGAGCGGACCGGCAGCCCCGACCTCTACGTGCTCGACCTGCACGGCAACGCCGCGCCGCGGCCGCTGGTCGGGGGCCCCGCCATGGAGGACGCGGCGGCCATCTCGCCGGACGGCCGGCGCCTGCTCTTCGTCAGCACCCGGGACGGCAACGCCGACGTGTTCGAGATACCGTTCCGGCCCGAGGACCCGTCCTCGGCCGGCGAGGCGCGCAACCTGACGCGCCACGCGGCGGGAGACTACAACCCCGCCTTCTCGCCCGACGGCACGCGCATTCTCTTCTCCAGCAGCCGCGACACGGCGGTGGCGACGAGCACCGGCGCGAGCCCGGGGCCGACCTACCTCGCCAGCGAGCTGTACGTGATGGAGGCGGACGGGACTGGCGTACGGCGCCTCACGCGGCACGAGAGCTGGGACGGCGCCCCGGCGTGGACGCCGGACGGGCAGGGCGTCTTCTTCTACTCGCAGCGCGACGGCGAGTCGCGTATCTACCGCACCGGAGTCGACGGCGCGGCCGACCACGAGCCTGATGGCCCAGCCGGGCACGGGCTCGATGGCGCCGCCGATCCAGGGCCCAATGGCGCCGCCGGCCCCGGGTCCGATGGCGCCGCTGTCGGTAGGATGGCCGCCGCGGGCCCCGACGCGATCTCCGCCCCGGACGAGGCGGCGCTGTCGCCGACGTTCAGTCCGGACGGTCGCCTTGCCTACACCGCGAACCGCGACGGCCGGTGGACTCTGGTGTCCACCCGGCCCGACGGCACCGACCCGCGGGTCGAGAGCGACGCCGCCCGCGACTACTGGGCGCCGGCCTTCGATCCTGCCTCGGGCCGCCTCCTCGCCCACGGGCCGGGACCGGTCGCGGACGCGTCGGTGTTCGAGAGCGACGCCCCGGGGGCGTTCCTCGTCCACCCGCCGCTCCCCGTCGACATGCCGGACCGGCAGGTGTCCCTGGTCGGCATCCGCGGCTATCTGCCGGCCGTCGATCCCACGTCGGGCGAGATCGCCACCAGCGAGGCGTTCGCGCGCCTCGTCGCGTCGCGGCCCGACGGCACCGGGAAGCGCGTCATCCACGACCTCGCCGGTGGGGCCGACCGCTACCGGGGCCCCGACTCCGCCTGGGGGCCATCCTGGTCCAAGGACGGCGAGTGGCTGGCGTTCATCGTCGGGCCGCCGTTCGCCTCCGACGCCGTGGACGTCGACATCTGGAAGATCCGCAGCGACGGCACCGGCCTCGTGAGCCTGACGCCCGACTCCGACGCCAACGACGCCCTGCCCGACTTCTCGCCCGACGGCCGCCGCATCGTCTTCCGCAGCCGGCGCGGCGGCAACGCCGACATCTACCTGATGAACGCCGACGGCGGCGACGTGCGGCGCCTGACGCACCACGAGGCCACCGACACCATGCCCGCGTTCTCGTCGGCCGGCGACCGCGTCGCGTTCACGTCGCTGCGGGACGGGAACTTCGAGCTCTACACCGTCGCCATCGACGCCGATGGCCGGGCGGGCCCGCCCGAACGCCTCACCACGAGCCCCGGCCACGACATGCACCCCCGGTTCTCGCCCGACGACGAGTGGGTGCTCTTCACCTCCCAGCGCGCCGAGCTCGGCGACGAGCTGCCGCTGCTGCGGGTCGTCTTCCAGCCCCAGCCCTACGGCGAGCTCCACGCCGTCCGCCTCTCGGACCGCACGGTGGTCCGGCTGACCCACAACAAGTGGGAGGACGGCCCCACCGCGTGGGTGCGGGACGTGCCCGGTTTCGACTGACGATCGTCGCGAAACAGCGCGTAGGCGCGTCTGGCCTGGCTCTGGATGTCGGGCGGCAGGCGGTCGAAACACGCACGGAAGCGACGGGTGAGGCGTGACGTCACAGCCGGTCGGGGTCGAGCGGTTCGGTGCGGCCGGCGGGATCGTCTTCGAGCGCTTCCCGGGCCAACTCTGCCAGTAGACCCTGTGAAGTCTCGAAAGCGCGGGACCAGCGCCGCTCGGACTCCAGCTCGTCCATGAGCCAACGCGCGAGCGCATTCTGTTCGTGGTCAGGCAGCCGGGCCGCCTTCGCGAACGCCTCCTCCAGCAGCTCCGTCACGTCGCGACCCTCCTTGGTGAATCGTATCGTGCCCGTTCGGCCGGGGAACGTGGCGCCGCCACCGCGTTGGTGGTATAAGGGCGGCACGGGCGGCCGCGCGGTGTGCTGTCGCCGGCCGAGGTCATCGAGGAGTTGCGGATCATGTCGAAGCGAGCACGCGTCGAGGTCGGCGGATCGGGTTGGGGAACGGATCTCGCGGCGGCCGTGGTCCGGGCGGCGGCCGGACTGCTCGTGGCGGCCGGCTTGACGGCCGGGCCGGGCGCCGTCCTCGCGGCGGCGCAGCCCGGGGGCGCGGACGGCGCCTTCACCGCCGACCAGGCGGCGAGCGGCTGGTCCGCCTACGGCGTCCAGTGCAGCGAGTGCCACGGCATCGGCCTCGAGGGCATGATTGCGCCGCCGCTGTCCGGCGTCGAGTTCCTGAACACGTGGGCGGGTCAGACCACCGACGAGCTGTTCGAGTACCTGCGCGACACGATGCCCCCCGGGGCCGAGGGCGCGCTCAGCGACCAGTCCTACATCGACCTCGTGGCCTACATGCTCGAGGCGAACGGCGCCCTGCCCGGCGACCGCACCCTGGCCGTCGGCGAGGCGGTGACGATTGGCGACGCCGCGGACATCGCCGAGGCGCAGCGCGCCGCCCAGGCCGGCGAGCGGCCGCGGCGGCGGGTGTCGCGGTTCGTCAACCAGACCGTGCCGCACGAGCTGACCCCGGTGACCGACGCCCTCCTCGCGGACCCGCCGCCCGGCGACTGGCTGAGCTGGCGGCGCACCCGCAACGGCCACGGCTACAGCCCCCTCGACCAGATCACGCGCGACAACGTCGGCGATCTGCAGCTCGCGTGGTCGATCTCGGTCCGGCCCGGCAACCACCAGACGACGCCGCTCGTGCACGACGGCGTCATGTTCCTCGCCAGTCCGGGCAACGTCGTCCGCGCCATCGACGCGGTGACCGGCGACGTCATCTGGGTGTACCGCGCGCGACTGCCCGAAGACGCGCGCCCCGGCGCCACCCGCACCCTCGCCCTCTACGGCGACAAGCTCTACCTCGCGCGGGCCGACGCCGTCCTCGTCGCCCTCGACGCGAGCACCGGCGACGAGGTGTGGCGCTCGGTCAAGGACGACTACACGCAGGGCTTCCGCCAGAACGCCGGCCCCGTCATCGCCAACGGCGTCGTCATCACCGGCACCAACGGCTGCGAGCGCTACACCGAGCAGACCTGCTTCATCACCGGCCACGACCCCGACACCGGCGAAGAGCTGTGGCGCACGTCGACCATCGCCCTCCCCGGCGACCCGAACAACGCCTCGTGGGGCGACACGCCGCCGTACCTGCGCGCGGGCGGCGACTCGTGGATCCCGGGCAGCTACGACCCCGACCTCGGCCTCTTCTTCATCGGCACCGCCCAGGCCAAGCCGTGGGTGGCGTCGAGCCGCGGCATGACCACGCGGCAGGACGCCCTCTACACCAACTCGACCCTCGCCCTGAACCCGCAGACCGGGCAGGTCGAGTGGTACTTCCAGCATGCCCCGGGCGAGACCCTCGACCTCGACATCGTCTACGAGCGCGTGCTCGTCGACGCCGACGACGAGCGGTGGCTCTTCACCATCGGCAAGGACGGCATCCTCTGGAAGCTCGACCGGCGCACCGGCGCCTTCGTCGACCTGCGCGAGACCGTCCACCAGGACATCTTCGCGTCCATCGACCGCGACACCGGCGAGCTGACCTACCGCGACGACCTGCAGGACATCGCCATCGGCGAGCGCGTCTTCGCGTGCCCGAGCCTCCTCGGCGGCCACAACTGGCAGGCGTCGGCCTACCACCCCGGCGCCGGCGCCCTCGTCATCCCCCTCCACCAGGCGTGCATGCACCTGACCGGCCGCGAGGTCGAGTTCATCGAGGGCGGCGGCGGCACCGCCGGCCGCTACGAGCTGCTCGAGATGCCCGGCAGCGACGGCAACACCGGGAAGCTCGCCGCCTACGACGTCCGCACCATGGAAGAGCTCTGGAGCCACGAGCAGCGCGCGCCCTTCCTGACCTCGGCCCTCACCACCGCCGGCGGCCTCGTCTTCGCCGGCGACGGCGCGCGCTACTACCGCGCGTTCGACGTCGAGACCGGCGAGGTGCTCTGGGAGACCCGCCTCGCCTCGTCGGCCCACGGCTACCCGGTCACCTACGAGGCGGGCGGCCGCCAGTTCATCGCCGTCCCCGCCGCGCTGGGCGGGGTGTTCCGCAGCCTGACGGCGAAGCTCAGCCCGGAGATCTATCAGCCGGAAGGTGGGAACGCGCTCTTCGTGTTCGCTCTGCCGGAGTGAGGCATCGGGCGGCCGTCGATTGAGGGGCCCGGTCGCACTCGTCGATCGGGCTGTCGGTCGATGTACGGGTCCGCACCATGCTGGCTCACACGGCCGAAGGCTTCCCGCGCGCGGGGGTGGCGCTGTCGCTGAGTTGGGATCCGTCGCCCGCGACCCGGGCAGGCCTGACGGCGAAGTTGGCAGCGTCAGCTGCCTCGGCGGCAACCGCCACCAGGGTTTCCCGGGGGCATTGCAGCCCGCGTGACCCGGAGATTGCGAATCGCTCGCTCGGGTCAGCGCGTCGGTCGCGGTGACCCGCTCTGAGCTTCCTCGGTGGCGGCACGGGACGTGCGCTCGTCCCGTGTCCGTTCACGTTCGCGCCGATCCAACTCGGCGAGCATCTTCTCGACCTTCGCCTCGTTCCTTGCAAGACGCTCCGGCGGCCAGTCCTTCGTCAGCTCCCTGAAAGGCCTGTGGTTCATCGTTTCCGTCCTCGCTCCGGTTGGAGAATTCCCTCGTGCCGGAGTTGTTGCAGGTACCGATCATAAATCGCATCGGCACGCCATAAGTAGTGTTCGTAGAACCGGTCCTGCTCCCGCTTGTGGCCGCCAATCAGGAGAATCACCGTACGCCGCGGATCGAAAGCGTAGAAGATTCGGATGGGCCGGCCGCCGCTCTGGATTCGGAGCTCGCGCATGCGCCCGTGCCTGGACCCCCTGACCTTCGACGAGTACGGGTCTCCCAGCCGCGTCCCTCGCTCTTCGAGCAATCTCACGACGGGCCGAACGTCCTCCTGTTCCCGGGCCGTCAGCCCGTTCCACCACGTCTCGAACTCGTCCGTGTACTCGACATCGTAGGGCATGACGGAGGCCTCGTCGCGTACGCTCCCGCTCGTACTGCGCGACAACTCATGCAAGGTTGTCGCCAACCAAACGCCGAGAGCGACGGCCGGTGAGAGTCCGGCGGCGACTGGTCGGCGCGCCCTTGGCGCCGAGAACGGGTGCCCCATCCGCGGGACGTGGTACCTTGACAACATGGAGAGGGTGCGAATCGAGGCGGAACTGCCGGCGGCGCTGGCCGAGCAGGCGCGCGCGTTCGTCGCCGAGGGATGTGCGAGCGACCTCGACGAGCTGCTGGCGGAAGCACTCCGACGTTTCCTCGAATCCCGCACGTCCGAGTTGACCGAAGCCTTCATGAAGGAGGACGTCCAATGGGGCCTTCGTGGAGACGACTGAGACCGCGTCGCCGTCGGTGGTGTCTGCCGGCCGCGACGACGGCGAACACGGCGGGGTCGCGGGGGCTTGTCAGGACTGCTCGTACGATCTGATGATCGACCCGATGGCCACGGGCACCGTCAAACGACCGTCCGCCAGCGGGCGCCGCCCCCGCGGGCGGGAGGCGCTCTCGGCCCGCCCGTCCACCCCGGTTGACGGCCCCGCCGGGGGGAGGCTCGAACAACGGACGGAGAGCCCATCGGCACGCGCGACCGGCCTCCCCCCTGAAGCCGCCGACCCCCGGAAGACCGAGATCTGGGCCTGGAGCAAGGCAGAGACCGAGCGCCGGCGCCACGCTGACGCCACACAGCCCACCCTCGCCCCGATCGACGCCTTCCCCGACGAGTACTCCACGGCCGACGACCTCGCCGCGATTCACCTCGACGCGGACCGCAACGCCACCGGTCCCGACTCCCGGACTATCCGGGGACTGCTCGGCGGCGCCTGCGCCGGCTGGCGGGTTCGCCCGACCAGCGTCGAGCT
This sequence comes from Vicinamibacterales bacterium, assembly GCA_965116765.1. Lineage (GTDB taxonomy): Bacteria > Acidobacteriota > Vicinamibacteria > Vicinamibacterales > UBA8438 > JAJEEA01. The sequence continues at coordinate 79,948 of OZ220718.1, forward strand.
CTACGACGCCCTGCGCGCCGATGACCCGACGAACCGCCAACGGTCCATAGCCACCGTGCTCATCAACGAAGCCTCCTTCGAGGACCTCGTCAACGCCCACACGGAAGGCGCGTTCACCTGGCGGCAGCTCGCCCGAGCCGCTAAGCGCCAGGGCGCCGTACCGCCACCGCGGATCCGCCAGATCAACGCCTTCGCGACGCCTCTTCCGCGCCCGGACAACCCATGGAGAACCTGACGCTTCCCGAACCCGCAGCCAGCCTGTGGGCCGCGAAACGCAGCATCGTTCACGCAATACCGCCTGAGATGTTCGGCGGGGTCATTCCTCCGCACCTCGGCGGCGGCACAATCCTCGCAGCCCGCTGGAAGCACCGGATCAGCACCGACATCGACGTGCTCCTTCCCGGTCGGAACACCCTCATCGATCTGCTGCAGGACAACGACCGCAACATCGTCAAGGAGCTTGGCGGCACTCCCGAAGCCGTCGCTGGCGGGCGTGTGAAGATCGCCTTCGAGCACGGCTTTCTCGACATCTCCACCTTCCGACCCGACCCCCCCTACGGGCACGCCGTCGCCACCGTCGACGGCCAGCTCGAGACGGTCCTCTCCAGCCACCAGATCCTGTGCGGCAAGCTCGAACGCGTCGACCAGGTGCTCGTCCGCGACGTCTTCGACGTCCTGACCGCCGCCGACGAGGAACCCGCCGCGCTCGCAGCTGCTGCGGGCATGGTCTCCAGGCAACGGGCCGCGGCTATCGAGAGCGCTTGGCGCAACGCCGCCGGCATGCTCGCCGACAACTTCCACGACTCGATTCGCAGCTCCCGCCGCACCACCGGCTCGGGACTCGGGCCCGAGGCCGCTGCCGCGTTCCAGGCCCACCGCTACACACGCCTCGAGATCGACCTCCAGGACGACACGCTCTCCATTCGCAAGACCATCGGCGCAGGCCCCCTCGAACCTGAGACGTACGCTGCCCGCGACGCCGGCAGGGCCCTCGTCCAGTCCGGGGTGGCCACCTACCTCAACAACAACGGTCCCGTCACCGCACCCCAGGTCCTCGCCGCCATCCGGACCGCCGTCGACGACGGCGGCGAACGCACGATCCTCGACAGCACGAGCCGATCGAACATCGACATGATCAACCGGCTTGGCCAGCTCGGCCCCCGATAGCCATAGCCGACCGCTCGCGGGCAGGCGCAGGCCCGGAGCCGCGGTAGTGACCACGGGTACAAACGCCGGGGGCATCGGCCCGGGCACCCTGCCCGACGAGCCGCAGATCCTGGCTTCGGGGTTCATCCCTTCGTCCGCGACCCCGGCCCATCGGCCGGAGATCTGCGCCCTGGTCTGCGACACCGGACGGCCTGCTGTACGTGACGACGAGATCACGAGACGGGCGGTGCTGGGGATCGAGCCGCTGGACGACGCAGCGGCGAGCCGAGGCAGCAACCGCCGATGGAGGCGGTCGTCGAGCCCGGCAACCTGAAGGAGGCGTTGGTGCGTGTCCGGCGCAACCGGGGAGCGCCCGGCCCCGACGACAGGACCGTCGATGAGTTGGGCGATTGGCGTCCAGCCTGTGGCTGGCCCTCCGCGCTTCCCGCGTCAATCCGGCGGGTGGTTCAGTCGACCTGGAGGCCGGACGGCGCCCGATCCGTGAGGTTCGCGATGATCAGGGGTGCCGAGGCGCCGATGTTGAACGCCAGGAGACCGTTGAGCTCCACGTCGCCCGAGCTCTGGTACAACCCCACCAGGACGCCGCCGAGCGCAATCATGGCGAGGGTGACGACCCAGTACAGCCAGCTCTTCGACCAGTCCGGTGCGCCCTTGTGCAGGTCGTCTCGGATGCGATAGAAGCGAAGAATCTCCACGGCAATGCCGCCGCCGACCCCGCAGAGGACGAGTCCTGCCATTACGGTCTCGCGAACATCTGTATCTCGGCGAAGATTTCACGAATAGTCTTCGGCCGGGACTTCAGCGTGTAGCCGATCCGTCCGTCCCGCAAGAGGATCTGTCGAAGCTCGGATCGATGTTCGCCGAGCAGCCGTACCACGGCGTCCGGGGCCAGTCCGGTTTCCCCCGCGATGCCGTCCACGGTCCTGAAGTCCCACTCGCGGTCGTCGAGCGCCGCCTGCACCTTGAACCACTCCTGCCAACCGCCCATCGGCCCGCCCTTTCCGCGCTGGCACCACCGTCAACGCCAAGCGTATACAGCCATGCTACATCCGGCGGTGCGCGTTTCCGGGGGTGGAGGCTGCCGGCCCGGCCCGCGCACAGCCGGACGAACGGCCGACGCCTCCAGGTTGCCGCCCTGCGTCAGGTCGCGCACGCCGCGCTCCAGCGTCGTCGGCGGGCCGGCGCGTGCTCGCCCCGGCTCTCGTGAGCCCTGCTGGCAGACCAGCGCCTCGAGCTCCTCCGTCTTGTCCTCGTTCGCCTTCTTGGCCGATGATCAGTGTGGTGGCGGGGAGGACTTCCTCGCGCCGCCGGGACTGGCTCTGTCATCTGTCGGAGGTTCACCATGACGCTCGCAAGCTCGCCGAGACGGTCGCGCGCGCTCCTCGTCGTCCTCACGATGTGCCTGTTCATCGCCATCAGCAACGCGCAGCAGGGCCGCCGGGGCATCGGCCCGGACACCCTGCCCGACGAGCCGCAGATTCTGGGCTTCGGCGATCAGCGGTTCCGTGTCGTCCCCATCAAGGGCTTCTTCCGTCCGTCGGCCGTCGACTTCCTGCCGAACGGCGACGTTCTGGTCGCGGAGCGCTCGGGCGGCCTGCGCATCATCCGCGACGGCGTGCTCGATCCCGAGCCCATCCGCGGCATGCCCGAGGTGCTCAACAGCTTTGGCGGCCGGCTCGGCCTGTGGGACGTGGCCGTGCATCCGCGGTTCGCCGAGAACCGGCTCGTCTACTTCACGTACCTGAAACCCGACGCGAGCGACGACGTGCCGGTGGACCCGGCCGTGTCCCAGGCGCCCGCGGGAACGTCGGTGCTCGCGCGCGGCCGCTTCGACGGCGCCAACGCCCTGACCGACGTCGAGGACATCTTCGTCTCCGACGCCCGGGTCAGCGGCTTCAGCGTGGCGCGGCTGATCTTCGCCCCCGACGGCAAGATCTTCATGTCGATCGGCATGCCCCTGCGCGACCGGGAGCACGGGGGCGGCAACCGCGTCGGCACGGCCGAGCAGGCCCAGGAGCCCGGCAGTCACGCCGGCAAGATCCTTCGCCTGAACGACGACGGGACGGCCCCCGAGGACAACCCCTTCGTCGGCGACCCGGCCTATCGGCCGGAGATCTACGCCCTGGGGTTCCGCGACCCGCTGGGCCTCGTCATCCATCCCGAGACCGGCGAGCTCTGGGAGGTGGAGCACGGGCCGCAGGGCGGCGACGAGCTCAACATCGTCCGTCCGGGGCGCAACTACGGCTGGCCGGTCGTCTCCTACGGCCGCGCGTATACCGGCGAGACCACCATCGGCACGGGCGGGACGGGTCCGGAGCTGCCCGCGCCCTGCGCGCCGGGCATGGAGCAGCCGCTGCTCTACTGGTACCCGGTCATCTCGCCCGGCGGCATGGCCCTCTATACGGGCGACGCGTTCCCCGCGTGGAAGGGGAGCCTCTTCGTCGGCGGCATGTCCACCACGCAGCTCCAGCGCATCGTGTTCAACCAGCGGGGCCTGCCGGTGCGGCACATCCCGCTCCTGACCGAGCTCAACCAGCGCATCCGCGACGTCAAGCAGGGACCGGACGGCCTGCTGTACGTGACGACCGATCACGAGGCGGGGGCGGTGCTGAGAATCGAGCCGCTGGACGACGCGGCGGCGAGCTGAGGAAGATCATGCGACTTGTCGTTTTCGCTCTGCTCGGACTCGTTGCCGCGGCCGTTCCGGCCACGGCGCAGGCCCCCGAGGCTCCTCCCGTCACCGACGCCATGCTGCAGGATCCGGAGCCCGGCGACTGGCTCATGTGGCGACGCACCCTGAACGGCTGGGGCTTCAGCCCGCTCGACCAGATCGACCGGGAGAACGTGAACCGCCTGCGTCTGGTGTGGACGCGCGGCCTGTCGTCCGGCTACCAGGAGGGCACGCCGCTGGCCTACGGCGGCACCCTGTACATGCCGAACCCCAACGACCACCTGCAGGCGATCGATGCGGCGACCGGCGATCTGCTCTGGGAGTACCGCCGGGAGACGCCGGAGGGCGCCGACGAGACGCTGGCCGCGGCGGCGGGGCTGGTCTCCGTCAACCGGAACGTGGCGATCTACGGGAACGTGATCATCGACACCGGCAACGACGGCTACGTCTATGCCGTCGACGCCGCCACCGGGGAGCTGGCCTGGGAGACCGAGATCTTCGACTACGCGACGGGGTCGGCGCGGCACTCGTCGGGGCCCATCGTGGCCAACGGCAAGGTGGTTTCGGGGCGCAGCTGCCGGCCCGCCGGCGGGCCGGCGGCCTGCGTGATCGTCGCGCATGACGCCGCGACCGGCGCCGAGCTGTGGCGGACCCGCCTGGTGCCCGCGCCGGGCGAGCCCGGCGACGAGACCTGGGGCGGCGTGCCCTACGAGGAGCGGGTGCACGTGGGGTCGTGGATGGTGCCCAGCTACGACCCCGAGCTGAACCTCGTCTACGTCGGGACGTCGGTCACGTCCCCCGCGCCGAAGTTCCTGCTAGGCGGCAGCGGCAACAAGCACCTCTACCACAACTCGACGCTCGCGCTCGACGCCGACACCGGCGAGATCCGGTGGTACTACCGGCAGGATCAGAAGACCCTCGGTTTCATTGAGTTTTCAGAGGTCGGACGGGCCACTCTACCACACTACCGCCCACCGGTCGCCTACCCGTCCGAAACGGTCTAGGGCGGCCCAGTATCGTGTACATCGAGGTTGACGACCGGGGTGCCGCGCAGGTAGCCTTAGCGCGGGAGAAAGGGGATTTCCGAAATGGGAGAAGAAGACGCCACAGATTTCGCAGCCCCACTTGGGGCCATTTCTTGGATTCTCAAAAGGAAGCTATTGCTCGGTGTGTTCATTGGTATTTTCTCTCTCCAGTACTGGATCGGTCAACTGTTCAGGTCCTAAATCGCTTCTTTCCACGCTCCGCGAACAGCCCGTTTGGAGAAATGACCGAGCAAATGCCAGGTATGTTCGTCCAAGTACAACGGCTCGAAGTTCTCAACCAGCTCGTACAAGACCGTCACATCCTTGATGGTGATAGTGGCTGTCCGCTGACGCTGGATGTTGTGCAGGCACTCAACAGAGTACCTTTGCTATTCGCCGGGGAAGCCGACGTTATCAACAGCTACAACTTGACGCAGGACTCCGGCCGTTCTCCAGTCGCCTTCGCGAACATGCTGTCCGGCATGGCAGAGACCCTAGAAATCGAGGCGCCAGTTTTGGCGCGGAGGGGAATTCCTTACCGGTGTGAGTGATCCAGACCGGCACAATCGCATCAGTACCCCCGGTTGTCTAGCACCTTGCGTGCGCCTACACCGAGCGCCGCCCGCGTCCCGTCGCGTGCGCGGTCGTTCGCCATGCTAGGGTGCCGCCGGCCGGCCCCGAGCACCGCACCGGCCCGCGTGTCCCGAGCCTCCACCGTCGACAAGGGGTCGCCGGACGCGATGCAGACGGCGGCAACCGTGCGTCTCGGCGCAGCGCCCGGCGTATGTGGGCTCGCGCGATGGGCGCCCGCTTCGGATGCACGCGTCGTCGACCGCGTCGCTCATGTCCAGTCGCGCCAGGCCCGGACGTCGACGCCGCCCCGGACGTAGCTCTCCTGCCCGCCGTAGACGACGGTGGCCGGGCTGGACCGCCCCGACAGCGAGCGCCAGTGGGCGAGGCCCTTGAAGAAGTCGCCGGCGACGGTCTCTCCCGACTTGATCTCCACCGCGTGCGGGCCGTCCGGCGTGTCGACGAGCAGGTCGACCTCGTGGCCCCGCTGGTCGCGCCAGAAGTACAGGTCGGGCACTTGCCCCGCGTTGCAGGCCGCCTTCAGCGTCTCGGCAACCACCAGGTTCTCGAACACCGCCCCGCGCGCGGCGTGCGTCGCAAGCTGGGCGGCGTCGCGGATCCGCAGCAGCCAGCACAGCAGCCCCGTGTCCACGAAGTAGAGCTTGGGACGTCTCGTCAGCCGTTTGTTGAAGCTCCGGTAGTACGGCTGGAGCCGAAGGGTCACGAAGCTCGCTTCCAGCACCGACAGCCAGCGGCGGGCCGTGTCGTGGCTCACGCCGCAGTCGTTACCGAGGCTCGACAGGTTCAGCAGCCCGGCGGCCCGGCCCGCGCACAGCCGGACGAATCGGCCGAACGCCTCCAGGTCGCCGACCTGCGTCAGGTCGCGCACGTCACGCTCGAGATACGTCTGGAAGTACTGCGCCAACCACTCGCCCGCATCGAGCCCGAGGTCGTGGATGCGCGGGTAGAAGCCCCGCACGGCGTGGATCGTCCAGGCGCCGTCGGGCGACGGCTGCCGGGGGCCGGCCGACAGCAGGTCGCCCATGGCCGGCGCGCCCCGCCGGGCCAGCTCGGCCAGCGAGAACGGGAGCAGGCTGGTCAGGCGCACCCGCCCCGCCAGCGACTGGGAGATGCGCTGCATCAGCAGGAAGTTCCGAGAGCCCGACAGCAGAAAGCGGCCGGGAGCCGGATCGTCGTCGACGATCGACTGGATGTACGAGAAAAGGTCGGGGGCCCGTTGCGCCTCGTCCAGGATCGCCGGTCCGCCGAAGCGGCCCAGGAAGCCGCGTGGATCTTCGAGGGCGAACGTGCGCTCGTCCGGCGACTCGAGCGAGACGTAGCGGTGGCGCGGGAAGGCGCTGCGCAGCAGGGTCGTCTTCCCGGACTGTCGCGGTCCGTTCACCGACACGACCGGATACTGCGCCGCCGCCCGTTCCACCGTCGCCGAGAGATGCCTCGGAATCACAGAGGTAGTGTTTCATACTGAAGATCCGATCTTCAAATTGCACGTCCTGAACGAGCGCGTCCGCGCCGACTGCGGGTATCCTGTACGGACCATGATTCACAAGTTCGTGCGGAGCGACCTCTCGCGAGCCGCCAGCCGGATGATGCGACTTGTCGTTTTCGCCCTGATCGGCCTCGTTGCCGCGGCCGTTCCGGCCGCGGCGCAGGCTCCCGCGCCTCCTCCCGTCACAGACGCCATGCTGCGGGATCCGGCGCCCGGCGACTGGCTCATGTGGCGACGCACCCTGAACGGCTGGGGCTACAGCCCGCTCGACCAGATCGACCGAGAGAACGTGAACCGCCTGCGCCTGGTGTGGACCCGCGCCCTGTCGTCCGGCTACCAGGAAGGCACGCCGCTCGTTTACGGCGGCACCCTGTACATGCCCAACCCGAACGACCACCTGCAGGCGATCGATGCGACGACCGGCGACCTGCTCTGGGAGTACCGCCGGGAGACGCCGGAGGGCGCCGCCGAGACGCTGGCCGCGGCGGCGGGGCTGGTCTCCGTCAACCGGAACGTCGCGATCTACGGGAACGTGATCATCGACACCGGCAACGACGGCTACGTCTACGCCGTCGACGCCGCCACCGGGGAGCTGGCCTGGGAGACCGAGATCTTCGACTACGAGACGGGGGCGGCGCGGCACTCGTCGGGGCCCATCGTCGCCAACGGCAAGGTGGTCTCGGGGCGCAGTTGCCGGCCCGCCGGCGGGCCGGCGGCCTGCGTGATCGTCGCGCATGACGCCACGACCGGCGCCGAGCTGTGGCGGACCCGCCTGGTGCCCGCGCCGGGCGAGCCCGGCGACGAGACCTGGGGCGGCGTGCCCTACGAGGAGCGGGTGCACGTGGGGTCGTGGATGGTGCCCAGCTACGACCCCGAGCTGAACCTCGTCTACGTCGGGACGTCGGTCACGTCCCCCGCCCCGAAGTTCCTGCTGGGCGGCAGCGGCAACAAGCACCTCTACCACAACTCGACGCTCGCGCTCGACGCCGACACCGGCGAGATCCGGTGGTACTACCAGCACCTGAACGACCACTGGGACATGGACCATCCCTTCGAGCGGCTTCTCGTCGACACCGCGGTGGCCCCGGACCCCGACGCCGTGAGCTGGATCAATCCGCGGCTGCGGGCCGGGGAGTTGCGCAGGGTGGTGACCGGCATTCCCGGCAAGACGGGCGTGGTGTACACCCTCGACCGCGAGACCGGGGAGTTCCTCTGGGCCACGCCGACGGTCGGCCAGAATCTCATCAGCGACATCGACGGCGCCACCGGCGATGTCACCGAGAACCCCGAGGTGATCTTCAGCTCGTACGGGCAGCAGATCCTGTCGTGCCCGGGGTGGCTGGGCGGCAAGGACTGGGAGGCGGGCGCGTACAGCCCCCTGACGAACACGATGTACTACCCGCTGCGCAACTCGTGCGCGCGCGTGCTGGCGACCGCGGACGAGGGGCTCGCCATCTACCAGCTCGCCGCACGCTTCCAGTTGTCGCCCGGCACCGACCAGCTCGGCACGGTTCGGGCGATCTCGGCCGAGACGGGCCGGACCACTTGGCTCCGCGAGCAGCGGGCCGCGACGCTGTCGCTCGTCGCCACCGGAGGCGGACTGGTGTTCGGCGGCGACGTGCAGGGGCGTTTCCGCGCCCTCGACCAGGAGACCGGCGAGGTGCTGTGGGAGATCAACCTCGGCTCGCCGGTCACCGGCTTTCCCATCAGCTTCGCGGTCGACGGCCGCCAGTATGTCGCGGTCAGCACCGGCACCGCCGCGAGCGCGTCGGCGTTCGTCGGCCTGACGCCGGAGCTTCGTCCGAGCTACGGGAACAACCTGTTCGTCTTCGGTTTGCCGTGAAGGGCGCCATCGCTCAGGCGGGTGCGAATCCCGCCGCAACGCGAGTGAACGCCGGGCAGGCCTCGAAACAGACCACGCGGAAGCCGTCTTGCCTCGCGCGGGAGATCCGAGCGACGGAGCCCCCGGATGGGGCAAGGCGCAATTCAGACGACGGGAGACCGCATGGAGAAACCCCCCGACGGGTGGCCCCGAATCGCACCGGCCGTGTTCTACGACGACGCCGCGGCTGCGATCGACTGGCTGACTCGCGCCTTCGGCTTCGAAGTGCAGGTGAGGGTCGAGAACGACCGGGGGCAGATCGCCCACTCGCAGCTCGTTCTCGATGGCGGCCTCATCATGGTCGGACAGGTGGGCCTGCGTTCCGACCGGACGTACCCTCAGTCGCCGGGCGCGGTTGGCGGCGCGAACACGCAGGCGCTGGCCGTGTACGTGGACGATGTCGACGCTCACTGCGAGCGGGCCCGGTCGGCGGGTGCCGCCATAACGGTCGAGCCGGCAACCCAGGACTACGGCGAGGGGTACTGGAAGGACCGGACCTACGAGGCCCGCGACCTGGAGGGTCACCACTGGTGGTTCATGCAGCGCCTGCGCACGTAGCGGCCGGGCCTGCCGGTCGAACGGAGTTGACTCGATGCCACAGGTCCGGGTGATGCCTCGCCTGGCGTACAACGATCCGACCGCCGCCGTGGCGTTCCTGGAGCGCGCGTTCGGCTTCGTCGAAGTCCCGGCCGCGCGGCTCGAGCACCCGGAAGGGTCGGTCTATCTGACGCAGGTCGCCGTCGCCGGCGTCGGCGTCATGATTGGCACGGCCGGCGGCCACGGGATTGTCAGCCCCGCCACCGCCGGGACGGCGACGCAGGCCCTGATCGTGTACGTCGACGACCTCGACGGGCATTGCGCGCGTGCGCGGGCCGCCGGGGCCGAGATCGTGTCGGAACCCGCCGACCAGTTCTGGGGCGAGCGGCGCTACGAGGCGAAGGACCTCGAGGGTCACCTCTGGAGCTTCCATCAACCGGTGCGCGATGTTCCGCTGGACGAGATTCGGCGCAAGTTCCGCAAGGTCGCGAGCGAACCGTAGCCCGCCCATCGTCGCCTGCGGCTCCGCTGGGCGCCCAACCAACCCTGCAGGAGTCCGCGCCGTTCTACGGCGACTCCTCGCCCGCCCATCGTCGCCTTCGGCTCCGTTGGGCGCCCAACCAACCCTCCAGGAGTCCGCGCCGTTCTACGGCGCAGACTCCTGGTCGAGGGGACTGGCGAAGCGTCGAGGTCCGCGTCTTGCGGGGCGCGGGGCGCCGATGCAGACGATTCGCGCCGCGCGACGGTCAGCGGCCATTCCCCAGGTGACCCAGGAGACCCCACACGAACAGCAGGGCGCCGAGCAGTCCGACGACGAGACCGACCGGCAGCATGATCATCGTCACGCCCAGGCCGAGGCCGACGACCATCAGGACGAATCCCATCGCCACGGCCGCCAGGTGGGCGAGAATCAGCTCGATCTTCTCGAGCCATCGACGTCCGCGACCCGCTGGTTGTGTCGCCATGGCGGCCGGACACAGGGGCAGGGCGCACCATTGCGCTGCCCGGCAACGGTATTTCCCTCGGGTACGGGTGTCAACGCCGCGTGCCGGCGGCGGTGTCGCCGCCGGGCCGTTCCGAGCGACTGGCGCTGGGGAAGTTCCTGTCAGTTGTCCAGCCGTGGCAGGAATCCAGCGGACCTCGTCGGCGGCTTCGCCGTGACCGGCAACCGTGCGCCTCAGGGCAGCGCCCGTGCGTGGGACTCGCGCGATGGGCGCGCCCTTCGGATGCACGCGTCGTCGCCCACTACGTCGCTCACACCGAGCCGCGCCAGGCGCGGACGTCGACGCCGCTCCGGACGTAGCTCTCGCGCCCGCCGTAGACGACGGTGGCCGGGGTGGACCGCCCCGACAGCGAGCGCCAGTGGGCGAGGCCCTTGAGGAAGTCGCCGGCGACGGCCAGAGAGCGTGCTGCAAACCGAAGATCCGATCTTCAAACTGTACGTCCACGGCTCACGCTTGCCGCTGCGTCGCGACGCCCACACGATCACGCGCGTCCCCGCCACGTCCGCGGCATCGCGTAGTGAAACGGCGGTTCTTCGCTCGGCGTCTATCCGTGTGATGCACGCCCATCCGGCTCGCGTCGCGTCGGCCGGTTTGCTCTGCTGGCTGGCCGCGGTCTGCGTCGGCGCCCAGGGCGTCTCGCCCGAGGCGGTGGTCGTCACCGAGTTCGTCAACATCAGCGGCGCGCCTGCCGACGAGTGGTTCGGCAGGGGCATCGCCGAGGTGGTCGCGGCGGAGATCGGCGAGCGGTGGTCGGTGCGTTCCCTCGTCGGCGGCTCCCCGCGTGCGCGCCGCGTGCCCGGCGGGACCGCGACAGCCGACGCGATCCTCGTGGAGACGGGCCGGGCCGCCGGGGCGCGCTGGGTGGTCGGCGGCGGCTACCAGCGGGTGAGTGATCGGCTGCGTATCACCGCGAGGCTGGTCGAGGCGCGCACGGGGGCCGTCGTCGCTGCGACGGTGGTGGACGGCGCCGCCGGGGATCTGTTTGCGCTTCAGGACAGGGTGGCCGCGGATTTGCTTGCGGCCGCCGGCTCGGAGGCTTCGGGCAGTCCCGTCGCGCGGCTGGCGGCCGGCCGGCGACCGGAGCCTTTCGAGCTCGGAGAGGGATCGTTCCCGCCGGGGCCTCCGGCCGGCCGCGGGCCGACCGAGCCGAGGCGGGGGGGACCGGCAGGCCGGCTGCCCGCGTTGGCGCGGGGGGCGCGACCGGCCGGCGTCTCGAACCCGCCCGCAACCAACGCCGCACCGCCGCCCGCGGCCGCCGCGCCGCCGTCCGCAACCAACGCCGCGTCGGCGCCCGCGGGCGGGGCCGGGTTCGAGGCGCCGCGCTTCGCGCCGGGCGTCATCGACGGCCCCCCGCCGCCGCTCGCGCCCGACGTCATTCGCCGCGACGACCAGGGGAATGCCACCCTCCGCGCCGTCGAGCTGCCCGAGGGCATCCGGCTCGACGGGCAGCTCGACGAGAACGTCTATTTCACGGTGCCCGCCATCACCGGCTTCATCCAGCAGTCGCCCGACGAGGGCGCGCCGGCCACCGAGGAGACCGAGGCCTGGATTCTGTTCGACGACGACAACATCTATGTCGCGGCGCGCGTTTGGGACTCGGCCCCGCCGAGCCAGTGGGTGGCCAACGAGATGCGCCGCGACACCCGGCAGCTCCGGCAGAACGACACGTTCGCGGTGATCCTCGACACCTTCTACGACCGCCGGAACGGCGTCGCGTTCTACACCAATCCCCTCGGGGCGATCGCCGACTTCCAGATCACCAACGAGGGCAACCCCAACAGCGACTGGAACCCCATCTGGGACGTCCGCACCGGCCGCTTCGAGGGCGGCTGGACGGTCGAGATGGAGATTCCGTTCAAGTCGCTCCGCTACCGGCCCGGGCCCTCGCAGATCTGGGGGGTGCAGCTCCGGCGCAACGTGCGGCGGAAGAACGAGTGGGCCTACATCACGGCCCTGCCGATCTCGGCGGGGTCGGGGCCTGGGGGCATCTTCCGCGTCTCAGATGCGGGGACCCTGGTCGGGCTCGACGCCCCGAGCGGCAGCGCCAACCTGGAGATCAAGCCCTACGGCATCGGCGGCCTCAGCACCAACCTCGCCGCGTCGGAGCCCACCGTCAACGCCGGCAGCGGCGACGGCGGCCTCGACGTGAAGTACGGCATCACCCAGAACCTGACCGCCGACCTCACCTGGAACACCGACTTCGCCCAGGTCGAGGTGGACGAGCAGCAGGTGAACCTGACCCGGTTCAGCCTGTTCTTCCCCGAGAAGCGCGAGTTCTTCCTCGAGGGCCGCGGCATCTTCGACTTCGCCCGCGGGGGCATCGGCGGCGGCTTCGGCGGGGCCCTCCGGCGGGGCGGGCAGGGCGGCGGCTTCTTCGGCGGCGGGAACGCCCCGACCCTGTTCTACAGCCGGCAGATCGGGCTGCAGAACCGGACCGTGGTCCCGATTGTCGGCGGCGGCCGGGTCACCGGCAAGATCGGCGCGTTCGACGTCGGATTGCTGAACATCCAGGCCGACGACGACGAGCTGGCCAGGGCGGAGATGACGAACTTCACCGTGGTGAGGCTGAAGCGCGACATCCTGCGCCGCAGCAGCGTCGGCGGCATCTTCACGAACCGCTCGGTCTCGCTCCTCGGCGACGGCTCGAGCCAAGCCTACGGGGCCGACGCGACGTTCTCGTTCTACGAGAACGTGAGCTTTCTCGCGTACGCGGCCCGCACGCAGACCCCGGGGAACGACGGGCAGGACCTGAGCTATCAGGGCCGCTTCAACTACGCGGGCGACCTCTACGGGGGCCAGGTCGAGCACCTGGTGGTCGAGGACAACTTCATCCCCGAGGTCGGCTTCCTGCGCCGCGACAACTTCCGCCGCACCTACGGGACGGCGCGGTACAGCCCGCGGCCCCGGTCGCTGGCCGGCATCCGGCAGTTCCGGCTGGAGGGGAGCTACGACTACATCGAGACCGCCGACCTCGGCATCGTCGAGACGCGGCAGACGCAGCTGGCGTTCTCCACCGAGCTCGAGAACAGCGACCGGTTCGGCTTCTCGGTGGCCGACAACTACGAGTTCCTGCACCGCGAGTTCACCCCGGGGCCCGACGAGGTGGCCTTCCCGGTCGGCGGCTACCAGTTCTTCGACGTCGAGGGCACGTACTCGCCGGGCGCGCAGCGCCGGTTGAACGGAACCGTCACGGTGCGCGCCGGCGACTACTTCAACGGCACCATCCGCTCGGTCGGCTTCAGCCGCGGCCGCATGGAGGTGACCCAGCAGCTCTCACTCGAGCCGAGCGTGTCGGTCAACTGGATCGACTCGCCGCAGGGATCGTTCCGCACCGACCTGCTCGTGTCGCGCGTGAACTTCTCCTTCACGCCGCGCATGTTCTTCAGCGGCCTGATTCAGTACAACTCGAGCACCAACACCGTCAGCAACAACCTCCGGCTCCGCTGGGAGTATCAGCCCGGCAGCGAGCTCTTCGTGGTCTACACCGAGGACCGCGAGACCGACCCCCTGCGCCCCGACCGCTTCTCGGAGCTCCGCAACCGCGGGTTCGTCGTCAAGGTGAACCGGCTGTTCCGCTTCTAGCGCGCCGCCGGTCGCGGGCACTCGCGGGCACTCGGGAGAGGCCAACCTCGGTTAGCATCTTGAGGGGTTGGTATCGCCCTCGCCCTCAAGGGCAACGCCGCCTATCGCCTCAGTGGCGACCGACTGGCCCGCGCGCGGGCGCGGGAGACTCCGCGCCTGCCTCGCCTATACGCTCGCTCGCGGAGCGTCGGAAGCGATGCGCCGGACGGCCGCCGAGCAGCGACTGACGGCGCCATGTCACACCGCGCAGCGCGCCTGGCACCATGCCACACCGCATTGAGTCGACGTCTTGACTGCCTCGGAGTCGGCCCGTCAGGCGAACGAGGTGTCCGCTGCGGCACGGCGGCTGGCGGACGCGCTGGCAAGACACTACCGGTGTGAAGCGCACTCCATAGCGCGTATCGCGAAGGGCCTGGGCACCACCAACTGGTTGGTGTGCACGTCCGCGGCCGACTACTTCCTGAAGCAGTACCCGCCGAGTGCCGACGTCGCGGGGGAGGCAGCCGCGCTGAAGCTGTCCCAGGAGGCACGGGCCGCGGGGTCGCCGGTGCCGCTGGTCATTCCCTCCGCCGTCGGCGAACTGCTGTGGTCGGAGGGCGACCTGACTCTTGCCCTGTTCGAGCACTTTCCCGACACGACCTCCGGCATCGCGCTCTCACGCTCGGAGATGGCGCAGGCCGGCGACATGCTCGGTCGGCTGCACACCTGCCTGCGGGGCCGACCGGCTCGTCGCGACACCGCGGGTGAGTGGCTCGCTCTCGACGCAGGCCGGAAGCGGGCGGCGTTCGAACGCTACCTGAGAGCCGTCGAAGAGCGGGAGGAGCAGAACGAGTTCGACCGCCGGACGGTGCCCCTGTTGCGCCGGCGGCTGGACCTGCTGCCGCGAGCGACCTCGCTGCTTGCGTCCCTTCCGCCGCTGGGACGGCAGGTGCTGCACGGCGACTACAGCCTCTGGAACATTCTGTTCCGCGGGGGCGAGCTGGTCGCGGTCGTGGACTTCCGGCCGCCTGAGCGGTTCCTGCCCGCGTTCGAGATCGGCCGGGCCGCGCTCGCGCCGGAAACGGTGACCGCCGGCCCCGGCTGGCACGGCAAGGCCCTCGCGTTCGTCGCGGCGTACTGCCGGGCGAACCGGAACATCGGGCGTTCCGACGTCGAGTTCGCGCCTCACGTGTGGGCGATTCAGCTCGTCCGCAGCGAGTACGGCGTGCGGCAGCACTATACCGGCCCCGTCGAGCGGCAGGCCGATCTCGACCGGTTCTGGTTTCAACGGTGCGAGGCCGCCGACATGATCCTCGATGACCTCGACCGGCTGTCCGCGAGCTTTTCCTCTGCGTGGGAGCGCCGCGAGGCGTGAAACGGCCTCTTCGGAGTTCTGCCTTATCGCGATACGGGGCGACAAGCGGCGTTGACGGGATCGGGAGGCTCCCGGTCTGGCAACCGCTACGGCTGCGGTGGCCCATGGCCCATCGTTCGAGTACCATCCGCCCTCGTGCCCATGGCCCCTCGGCGCGGCACCGTCCGCACCAATGCGGAGATCGACGCGCTGCTGCGCGAGCCCCTCGTGAGCTGGCCCGAGGTGTCTCCGGTCGTGGTGCGAGAGGTCGTCGAATCGGCTCACGGGGTGGAGGCAGCGATCCTGACGGTCGCCGTGGATGTCGCGAGCCCGGGCCTGCGCGATCTCACGGAGCAGGTCATCGACGCGTTGTCGGAAGCGATTACCGGTACGTACCCCGCTTGGCTCCCGGAGGCGGAACGTCTCGCGGGGCCCGGTGGGGCGGGTTTGACGGCGCTGCGTGCGATGTGCGAGCGAGCCGCGGCCAGCAGCGACTTGTTCGGCCCGTTCCTCCTCGCGGCCGCGGAGGCGTCGCTGTGCGGACGGCCGCTCGCGGTGGCGGAGTTCGCGCGAGAGACGGCCGTGCGTCAGGCCCGGAAGCTGATCCTCCGCGCCTACGGGTACGAACGCCTCGTCGTGATGGTAGAGCTGACGGGTTCGTGGACCACCGCGCAGATCGAGGTCGCGGAAGCGAACGCGCTCTGGCTGGCCGGGCCGGGGGAGCTCAGCGTCTGGCTCTTCGGGATCCCGACCGCCTCGATGACTCGAGTTCCCCGTTCTTCCCTCCATGACCTGATGCCGGCGTCGGCTCCGCCGACCGCGCCACGCCCTGCCTACCTCACGCCGCTGCGCGGCCGGCCCAACGCGTTCAGTCCGGCGGAGCAGCGCCTCGAGGCGCATCTCGCAAGGTCGCCGTGGGCAACGGGCCGCGCCTGGAACGAGACGTGGTCGTCAAGCGTCCTGGCCAACCCCATCCGGGTCGACATCATGTGGGAGCGGGAGCGGTGCGTCGTCGAACTGGATGGACCCGACCACCTGGACACGGGCAAGTACGCCGCGGACCGGGCGCGCGATCGCGCGTTGCAGCGCGCGGGCTTCCTGGTTCTGCGATACACGAACGACGAGGTGCTCGGCGACGTGGCCCGCGTCGTCGACGAGCTCGAACGATTCCTGAAGGACCGGCGGCAGTCGACAGTACGGGAGACGTGAGATGGCGTATGGAATTCCGGAGCGCGCCGCGATGATCGCGCTCATGGCCCTCAACAAGGAGACGCGGAACGCGGAACTCAAGCGGCGCTATGGAATCGACGTCAAGAAGCCCGTTCGGGTCAAGCTCAACCAGGACGGGCTTCTCCACAGCCGCCGGGGAGCCAAGGGCTACGTCCACGAGTTGACGGATGCCGGCTGGGCCTGGGCGGTGGCCGAACTCGACGCCGGAGTGCCGCCGAGGGCGCGCTCGACCGGCGGCGCGCTGTACGCGCTTCTCAACGGCCTGAAGGTCGCGCTTGATGCGCGGGGGATGCTGCTCCAGGAGCTGTTCGCTTCCCCGGCTCCGAAACCTGCCGGCTCGCTCCGGGATCGGATTCGGCAGGCCTACCGCAGCCTCGCGCCCCGCCCGTGGGACTGGGTGGAGCTGCGTGACCTCCGCGCTCAGCTCGGCGATTGGTCCCGACGCGAGGTGGACCAGGAGCTCATCCGGATGTTCCGCAAGAAGGACGTCAATCTCACGCTGCACGAGGATCGCGGCCGGCTGACGCAGGCGGATCGGGACGCCGCCCTTCGCCTCGGCGTGGACGACATGCACCTGATCAGCATGGAGTGAAGGCTGTGGACGCAGAGCTGAAGGCACTCGGACAGGTCGCGTTCTCTACGGTTCACAAGGGCCGCGACATCTGGCGCGACGACATCATCCACGTCGACGGCATTCACACGTGGGCGTTCGACCGGGTTCTGGAGACGCTCGATCGCGTGCGCGACGGTGACTCCGTCGGCAACCTCGTCATACAGGGGCGGCCGGGCATCGGCAAGTCGCACTTCCTGGGACGCGTCCGCCACGCGGTGATCGAGCGGGGCCAAGTCTTCGTTCTTTTTCACCCAGGTAGCGCGCGGCGGTTCTGGGACGGTCTGGCGATCGCCTACATGGACGCGTTTCATCGTGACCTGGCGGAAGGCGGGACCCAGTTGAGCACTGTCTTCCGGGGCTTGGGGGAAGCGATTGGACTGCAGCGCGATGAGACTGATTGCCTGGTGGCGGGAACGCTCGACCTCACGCACTTGAGGGCCGTTCGCCGAAAACTGCAGGGGTTGCTCGGACGTCAGCACCGGGACCAGGTGGCTCTCGACGTGGCGCTCGCGCTCATCCTGGCCAACAGCGAGGACTTTACACAACAGGACATCGGTAACGCGCTGCTGCAAGGGCAGGAAGTCGATCTCGATGCGAGTCGCGCGCATTTCATCCGTGCAGCCCACATTCCGTGCCGGGATGTGGTCGGGGCGTTCGACCGGCTCACGGGTGCCGCGGGGCTTGCAGCCCTTGTGGCGGTCGATCAGCTCGACGGACTGGTGGCGCTCGGACGGTCGCTGTCGGGCGGAGAGCAGCAATTGCTGCTGGATCAGATGGCGACGGGACTCATGGATCTCGCCGAGGACGTGCAGCACTCGCTGGTCGTCGTGTCGTGCTTGATCGACACTTGGACGCTGATCCGCGAGCGGTCGGTGGCGTCCGCGCACGACCGGTATCCGGCGGCTGTCTACCTTCGTCCAATCCCTTCGGCAAGGGTCGGGGTGGCGCTGATCGCCGCGTACCTCCGAGTGGCCTACACCCGCGCCGGGTTCACGCCTCCGTACGCGACCTGGCCGGTGCCGTCGACCGCGTTTGCCGACGCGGACCAGTTCACTCCGCGTGGCCTGATCAACCTGGTTCAGGCCCACTGCGCGCGCGGTGTGGAGCAGGGTTGCGTCACCGAACTCACCGAGCTGAAGCAGTTGCCGGACGAGTCCGGGCCGGGTGGCGATCATCCGCCACGTGAGGAGCCGCTTGACCCCGTCCTCGACCAACGGTTCAGGCGGTTGGTTCAGGAGGCGACCGTCGCCGACGCTCTCGACGAGAAGACGGTGGACCATGGCCTGCCGCCGCTACTGCGCGCCGGCCTGACCGCGTGGGCTGAGGAGAACGCCGCGGCGGGCGACTTCACGGTGGATCCGCCGCCGGGGCGAAAGCCCTCGCTGCATGCGCGGCTGCGGCGGATAGTCGACGCAGGCACGGACGATGAGGTGCATTCTTCGTTCCGGGCGGTCCTGAATGCCAACCCGATGGCGTCGCTGAACCGGCTGCGGGCCGCGGTGACGGCATCGGGGCTCGAGCTCTCCAGGGCTCGGCGGCGGCTCTTCGTCCTGCGCAACTCGGCGTGGTCCCAGGGCCCGAAGACACAGCAGGCGCTCGACGGGTTCCGGACGCACGGCGGCACCGTCGTGACGCTGCCGGAGGTTGACCTCAAGGTGTTCCGGGCCTTGCAGCAGCTTCTGGAAGAGCAGCCGACGGGGCTTGCCACTTGGCTCAGGGAGCGTCGTCACGCGACCCAGACGGCGCTGCTCGCGCCCTTGAGTGCCGAGCGTGCGGCCTCGGCCGCGATGGCCGAGGCCGGCGAATCGCGCGAGGCTGCTTCACCCTCGGAGACTGCCGAACTGGCGGGGGTCAGTGGGCCGGTCAGAGCTGCCACACCGTCCACGTCGGCTCAGCCGGCCGGGGCCGCCGCACCTCCCACGATTGCCGCACTGCCCACGATTGCGGCACCGCCCTCGACTGTCGCACCGACCACTACGCCGTCCATGTCGGCTCAGCCGGCCGGGGCCGCCGCACCGCCCACGACTGCCGCACCTCCCACGACTGCCGCACGGCCTGAGAACGCTGCAGGGTGGTCTGAGACCGCCGCGACGTCGGAGGCCGCCAAGGCGTCCCGGCCGGCCGCCGAGGATTCCATTCTCATCGGCACCGCAGAAGGCACAGGTTGGCAAGTAACCGTGCCCCTCGAGGACCTGCGGCGCCATACGGTGATCTTCGCGGGTTCCGGCTCCGGCAAGACCGTGCTCATCCGCCGGCTCGTCGAGGAGTGCGCGCTGAAGGGCGTTTCGGCCGTCGTGCTCGATCCCAACAACGACCTCGCGCGACTCGGTCTGCCCTGGCCCGAGCCCCCCGGAGCGTGGCTCCCAGGCGACGCGGAGAAGGCGGTGACCTACCTTCGAGACACCGAGGTCGTCGTGTGGACGCCGCGCCTGACGACGGGGCGCCCCCTCTCGTTCGAACCGCTGGTCGGTTTGCGCGACGTGGCGGACGACCCGGACGAGTTCGGGATCGCGCTCGACAACGCCGTCGCCTCGTTCGTCCCGCGCGCGGGCCTGCCCGCGTCCGGCGCAAAGCTCAGCCAGGGCCGGGCCGTATTGAAGGAGGCCCTGGCGGCCTTTGTGCAACGCGGCGGGGGGGACCTCAAGCGATTCCTCGGCTATTTGTCGGCGTTGCCGGCGGGCGTCAGTCGACTCGCCGGTGGTCCAAAGCTCGCGGCGACGATCGCCGAGACCCTGCTCGCCGAGACTGTGAACGATCCCATGCTGGGCGGGACCGGCGAGGCCGTCGATCCATCGGTCCTGCTCCAGCCGGAGGGGCGCCGACGCGCCCGCATCTCCGTCATCAGTCTCGTCGGGCTGCCGAACGACGAGCAGCGACAGCACTTCGTCAATCAGCTGCAGATGGCGCTCTTCGCCTGGGTGAAGAAGCACCCGGCCGGTGACCGACCGCTGGGCGGCCTGTTCGTCATGGATGAAGCGCAGTCGTTCGCGCCCTCAACGGGCCGTACCGCGACCACGGACAGCACGCTCGCCCTGGCCTCGCAGGCCCGGAAGTACGGCCTCGGCCTGATCTTCGCCACTCAGGCGCCGAAGGGGCTCCACAACCGGATCGCGGGCAACGCGACGACGCAGTTCTTCGGCCTGCTCAATGCTCCCGTGCAGATCGCGGCGGCCAAGGAGATGGCCGCTCAGAAGGGCGGCGACGCGAGGGGTATCGCTCGCTTGCGGCCCGGGGAGTTCTTCACCGCGAGCGACGGGGTGACGTTTCAACGCGTGCGCAGCCCCATGTGCCTGAGCCACCATCCACGGAGCGCGATGATCCAGGAAGAGATACTGGCCTTGGCGCGCGCCGGGCGTCCCCGCGCAACGCCCGACGCCGTGCCGACCGGCGCCGTGTAGCCTCCGACTTGGAACTCGGGCGTCAACTGCTTCTTCGCGCTGACGCCATGCCGGGGCAGGTGGCGGTCTCGAACGCGACCACGTCTCGGGACTCCGCGCTGATCTCGACGCCGATCAGGTGGACCGCGCGGCCCGGGGCGCGGTGCTTGTCGCCGTAGCGGCGGGCCTGCAACTGCGCCAGGGCGGCGCCGCGCTCCGCGCGCTCGGCCACCTTGAACTCGAACACGTAGACGTCCGTCCCGAGCCGCACCGCCAGGTCCAGCCGGCCGCGGCTCGTGGCCTCCTCCACGGTGACGCCGTCGAGCGCGGCCTGGAACCAGGCGTAGAACACGCTGGTCCAGTAGCCCTCGTAGCGGGCGATCTCGTTCCGGCGATGCCAGTCGTGCGGGATGCCCGCCAGCAGCCGGCGGAACAGCGCCTCGACGCCCGGCCAGTCCGCCGCCGCCAGCAGCCGGCGCAGCGCGCCGGCGTCCTCGGTGGTTCGCCAGCTCGGGGCCAACGCGTCGAGCAGGCTCTCGTTCAGGCCCCGCCGCACCTCCCGGTTCGGATAGCCGAGGCGGTACAGCCGCCGGCCGTCGCGCCGCTCCGAGTCGACAATCGTCAGGTAGCCGGTCTGGAACAGCAGCGCCTCGGGCGCCATCGCCTCCACGTCGAAGGCCGACAGCAGGGCCCCGCTGGCGTGGATCTTCTCGAGATCCGGGGCCGCGAAGCCGCGGCGGATCAGCGTGTCGACCAGGAACCGGGGCGTCGCGGTCTCGAACCAGTGCGCCTCGAACTCGCGGCTGCGGAACAGCTTGAGCAGGCCGAAGGGGTTGTAGACCCGCTCGGTCCCCAGCCAACTGTAGCCGTTGTACCAGGCGCGGATCTCGTCCCGGTCGAGGCCCGGCAGCTCCGGGGCGAAGACCGTGTCGAGGTCCGCTTCGGTGTAGCCGCAGATGGCCGAGTAGGCCGGGTCCACGGTGAGGTCGATGAGGTTGTTGAGATCGGAGAACAGGCTGACCCTGGAGAACCTGCTCACCCCGGTGATGAAGGTGAGCTCCACGAAGGCGTCGCAGTCCTTGATCGTGCCGTACAGCCCCCGCAGGTCGTCGCGGTTGGCTTTGGCCTGCTCCGGCTCGTCCAGCGCATCCAGGATAGGCTTGTCGTACTCGTCTACCAGCACGACGACTCGCCGGCCCGCCCGTTCGCTCAAGGCCTCGAGCAGGCGCCGGAAGCGTACCGGCGCGCCGCCGCCGTCCGCGGCGACACCGGCCCGTCGCGCAATGTCCTCGATTTGTGCTGTTGCGCTGTCCCCAAGGGCGCCGGGTCGCTTGAAGTTGCCGCTGCCGAAGCTGAGCCGAGCCACCGGGTGGCGCCGCGACCAGTCCCAGCCGTCGTGGACGGCCAGCCCGCGGAACAGCGGTTCGGCGCCCTCGTACAGTTCCTTGAGGGTGTCCACGAACAGGCTCTTGCCGAAACGGCGCGGGCGCGACAGGAAGTAGTGAGTGCCGTCGTCGTTTGCGAGTCGACAAGCATGGGCGGTCTTGTCCACGTAGTAGTAGCCTTCCTCCCGGATGCGGCGGAACGTCTGTATGCCGATGGGGAGTCTGCGCTTCTCCATGAGGGCCTCGTGGTGGACCGGCGTCAGCCGCCGGTCGCCGCCGCCGGCTCGTCCCCCTCCGCTGCCGCCCGCTCCGCCCCGGCCGGTGCATCGCCCGCGGGCAACCGGAAGGCGATCAGCCCCGGCACCTCGCCGCCGACGGTCAGCGCGATGTGCTGCACGCCGTCGAGCAGGTAGGTCATCGGCGCGCCGAGGGCCCCGGCGGGCAGGTCGATCGACGCGATCTCCGCCCCCGTCGCCTTGTCGTAGGCCACCAGCCGCGGCCCGCCGTCGCTGCCGCCCGCGGTGAGCGCGTAGATCAGCAGGGTCTTCGTCAGCAGGGGGCCGCTGCGGCTGGCGTCGCCGCCGACGGGCGGCAGGTCGAGGTCGCGCAGCATGGGGTGGTTGCGGATGCGGTCGCCGTCGCCGGTGGGGACCATCCACGCGTGCTCGCCGGTGTTCATGTCGATGGCGGTCATGCGGGTGTAGGGCGGCTTCCACAGCGGCAGCCCCCGCGGCATCACCGGGCCGGCCGAGACCGAGCGGCGGATGTAGCGCAGCGTCGACTGCTCGTGCGGCTCCGGCTCGGTGAGCTGGATGGTCGAGTGGCCGTTCGTCGACGGCACGTAGAGGTAGCCGGTCTCGGGGTCGACGGCCGCGCCCGACCAGCTCGCGCCGCCCCCCACGGGCGGCCGCATGATGGTGCCGCGCAGGGTCTGCGGCGTGTAGAGGGGGCCGAGCCGGAAGCCCTCGACGGCGTCGACGGCCATCTGCCGGATCTCGGGCGTGAAGTCGACGAGGTCGTCGATCGACGTGCCCTGGTACTCGAACGCGGCGGGCCGGGTGGGGAAGGGCTGGGTGGGCGACATCACCTCGCCCTCGAGGTCGGTGTCGGTCGCCACCGGCAGCTCCTCGATGGGCCACACCGGCTCGCCGGTCACGCGGTCGAAGACGTAGACGAAGCCCTGCTTGCTGACCTGGGCCACCGCCTTGATCTCGCGCCCGTCGACGGTGATGTCGAGCAGGTTGGGGGCGGCGGGCAGGTCGTAGTCCCACAGCCCGTGGTGGATGGTCTGGAAGTGCCACTGCCGCTGGCCGGTCTCGACGTCGACGGCGACGATGCTCTCGGCGAACAGGTTGTCGCCGGGCCGGTGGCCGCCGTAGTAGTCGTTCGTGGGTGTGCCGACGGGCAGGTAGACCCAGCCGAGCTCCTCGTCGCCGCTCATCATCGACCAGATGTTGGTGTTGCCGCTGTAGCGCCACGACTCGTTCAGCCAGGTGTCCGACCCGAACTCGTCGGCGCTCTGGGGCACGGTGTGGAAGTCCCACCGGTGCCGCCCGGTGCGGATGTCGTAGGCGCGGGCGAAGCCGGGGGTGGCCTCGCGCGTGATGGTGCGGTCGTTGATGGTCGAGCCGACGACGATGGTGTCGTTGATGATCATCGGCGGCGACTGCGACGAGAGGGGCAGCAGGTTCAGGACGTCGCGCTCGCCCCGGGTCGCGCGGGGCACGCCGTCGGTGAGGTCGACGCGTCCGTTGTCGCCGAAGTCGGGGTCGGGCAGCCCGGTCTTCGCGTCGACGGCGACGAGGAAGCCGTCGCCGGTGGCCCACACGATGCGGGCGTCGCCCTCGTTCTCCCAGTACGCCACGCCGCGGTGCCGCCACTGCGCGATGGCCGGCATGCCCGACTCGTAGGCGCGGGGGTCGTGCACCCACAGGGTCTCGCCGGTCCGCGCGTCGATGGCCGCGGCGCGGTAGAGCGGCGTGCTCAGGTAGAGGACCCCGTCGACCATGAGGGGCGTCGCCACCAGCGAGCGGATGGTCGGCCGGGCGCGCGTCTGGCGCACCCCGTCCCATGCCGTCCACAGGTCGGGCTCGTCCCCCTGCAGGATGTCGAAGAGGGTGTCGGCCGCGACCAGCGAGTCGCCGCCGGGGGTCGAGCGGACGAGGTGCGCGTCGACCGACGTCCAGTGCCAGCGCACCTCGAGGTCGGCGAAGTTCGCGGCCGTGATCTGGTCGAGCGGCGAGTACTTCGTGCTGCCGCTGTCGCCCGCGTAGCTGCGCCACTCGCCGCCGGCCGGCGCGCCGTACTGCGCCTCGGCCGGGACCCCGGCCAGACACGCCGCCGCTATGAGCGCCCGCATCGTCAGTGCACCGATCCATCGCATCGTCGACACCTCGGGATTTCTGTTCGGTCGCCTCGTACCATATTCTGTACCGACGGTCGGCGGAGGCGAAGCCATGGTTACCATCACGTACTCGGATGCTCGGGCAAACCTCGCGAAGACGATGGACCGCGTCTGCGACGATCGCGCCCCGGTCGTCATCACGCGCAGGAACGGCGGGGCCGTCGTCATGCTGTCATTGCACGATTACGAGGGCCTCGCGGAAACCGCCTACCTGCTGAGGAGTCCTGCGAACGCGCGGCGTCTGCTGGAGTCGATCGAAGAGCTGAGGGCCGGTCACCACGACTGACGTGGTCACCGAACGCGGTCGTTGCGCGCACCGTACCTGCGCGCAACGTAACTTGGAGGGAGAGACGATGACTCGTGGCTGGCCGGCAGTGGGACTGCTTGGCGCCCTGCTCTTGTGGCCGGCCGGGCCGGCGTCGGCCCAGACGGCGGACACGCCGCGGACGCCCTGGGGCGCGCCGGACCTGGGGGGCGTCTGGGACTACCGCTCGGCCACCCCGATGGCGCGGCCGGACGAATACGGGGACAGGGCGGTGATGAGCGAGGAGGAGGCGGCGACCTTCGCGCGCCGGTCGGCCGACCTGTTCGAGTCGATCGACAGCGGGGAGACGGTGCCCGGCCACGAGATACACACCCGGGTCTTCCTCGACTTCGGCACCGAACCCGTTCCGGACCGGCGCACCTCGCTCATCGTCGACCCGCCGAACGGCCGCCATCCGCCCACCGTGGACGGCGCGGACGAGCGGCGCGCCGCCGTCGCCGGCTCGTTCGGCCCCGGGCCCTTCGACTCGTGGGAGGACCTGAACCTGATGGACCGCTGCCTCGGCACCATCGGCTTCCCCATCGTGCCCGGCCCCTACAACAACAACGTGCAGGTCTTCCAGACCCCCGACCACGTCGCCATCCTCGCCGAGAGCATGCACTTCGTGCGCATCGTCCCCCTCGACGGCAGTCCCCGCAGCGGCCTCGCCCAGTTCGG
This sequence comes from Vicinamibacterales bacterium, assembly GCA_965116765.1. Lineage (GTDB taxonomy): Bacteria > Acidobacteriota > Vicinamibacteria > Vicinamibacterales > UBA8438 > JAJEEA01. The sequence goes on from OZ220718.1 coordinate 105,217, forward strand.
CGGCAACGGCCGCGGCCGCTGGGAGGGGGACACGCTGGTCGTCGAGTCGATGCACTTCGACGGCGAGCTGACGATGATCGGCAGCGAGCCGCGGCGGCTCGTCGAGCGCTTCACCCGCGAGGGCGACATCCTCCAGTACGAGTTCACGGTCGACGACCCCGCCATCTGGGAAGCCCCCTGGACGGCCCGGGTGCCGCTGCGGAAGACCGAGGGACCGGTGTTCGAGTACGCCTGCCACGAGGGCAACTACGGCCTGGCGAACATCCTCTCGGCCGCGCGGGCCGAGGAGCGGGCGGCGGCCGAAGCGTCCGAGCCGCGATAGGGCGCAACCCGCGGAGCGCGACGACACCCGGGTCCCGGCACGCCCTGCTCGATGAACCTTCGAGCGCTTCCTTCCGCGCCTCAATCGTCGTAGGAGACCCGGGTCAGCGAGCGCTCGTACCAGCCGTCGCCGGCCGGATCGAAGGTGTTCATCTCCATCAGCTCGCCGCCGAAGACGTGAAGCGTCACGCACGGCCGGTCGGTGAGGTCGTTCGTCAGCGAGTGGTACTCGAAGGGCGGGATCAGGAAGTTGGCGTCGCCCGCGACGACCCGGTGCGACTCCACCGGGGCGAACCGGCAACGGTGGGCCTCCTCCTTGAGCGGTGCGTACTGCGTCACCTCCAGCTCGCCTTCGAGGACTCCCTCGACGCTCCACAGGTTGGGGTGGTCGTGAATCGGGGTCCCCTGACCGGGGGCCCAGGCGAGCACGAGGACCGTGTAGCGGCGAGCCGGGTCGCGGTGCAGCAGCCGCCTCGCGTAGCGGTCCGGGCGGGTGCGCCGGAAACGCTCGTCGAGTTGGAGCCGCCCGGGCGCGTTCTCGATCTCGTGCTGCACGGCCAGGGTCACGGCCTCGACGTCCCCGACGCTGACGGCGGCATCGAGCCGCCGTACGAACTCGTCTGCTCCCATGACGCTCATCGCCGACCTCCGTCGAGTCGCGGGGCCCCGCCCGCCCGGCCGAATCCGGCGCGAGGCCTGGCACCGCGGATCACTTGGCAGTCTAACCGACGTGGACGCCTGCGGGGGACGATGATGCACGACAGGCCGTCCGCGTGCCGATGGCGCCCGGGAAGCGCCAGCGGGCCGGGGTCCCGCCGAAGTCGGTTACCTGGCCCGCCAATCGTCGCTGCGGTTCCGCATGGCGCCCAACCAGACCTCCAGGAGTCGGCGCGGTTCCACGGCGCAGACTCCGGACGACAGCAGCCGGCCTGCACCGGGGTTGCAGGAGGCGGCACCGATCGATGGCCCGGGGCTCGCCGCTCGGCGCGCGGTCACCGCAGCGCGTCGCTCTCCTCCGCCATCCGGACGAGCACCTCCGCGTCCTCGGGCAGCAGGAGACGGCGGGCGACCGACTCGTCCGCGGCCTGCCGTACCGCGGCCACGAAGCCGGCATGGTCGCCGTAGCGCTCCTCCAGCGACAGCCGCGGATCGCCGCTCGCCATCCGCTCCGCGCGGGTCCGGGCGAAGGGGAAGAACGACCCCGTCAGCGAGCAGAGGTCGCGTCCGCGGGGGCCGGCCGCGTGCAGGTTCCAGCCGGTGTTGGTGCCGACCGGCGCCATGACGTCCACGGTGTGGATGCCGGCGACGTCGTGGCCGTCGCGGTCCGTCGTCGGCACGAGCACCTGGTACGACCCGCCGCGCGTCGGCGGCAGCACCGTCTGCCGGCCGCCCCCGGCGCCGAACGTGGGGCCGAAGCCGAGCGCGTCGAGCCCGTTCACCCGCGTCGGGAACGCGACGCCGGGAATGGCGGGGAACGTGCGCGCCACCTCGTCGACGGTGGCCAGCGTCCCGCGGCGCACGTCGGGGTAGGCGCTCGGGGGCGGCTCGATGCCGCGGTCGGCCCAGTCGTCGAGGGCGACGAGAAGGGCGCGCATCGCCGGGGCCGCGCTCCGGTAGGTGTTCGTCACGTACGCGCAGGCCCCGTAATCGCCGTCGGCCTCGCCCCGACCCCCGCCGCCCCGCCGTGGGGGTGGCTGGCCAGCAGGTAGAAGCGGACGTTGTCGGGCACCGGCACCGGGTCGCCGTGCCCGTCGTGGACGTTCAGCGACGCCTTCATCTGCCAGAACTCGTTGCTCGTGTCGACGTGGAAGACGAGCGGGTCGGTGGCGGGCCGCTTGAGGATGCCGTCGCGCACGTTCGTCACCGGGTCGGTGGTCACCGCGTAGGTCAGCGGCGGGACCGACTGCGACGTGAAGTCGGTCGTCCGGTCCTGGCGCGAGTAGATGTTCGGGTCGGCGAACTCGACGTTGGCGAACAACCGGTGCGTTCCCGGGATGTGGATGCGCACGGCGTCGAACACCCGGCGGTGCGCCTCGTCCTCGTTGAAGCCGAGGTAGAGCCAGTCGCGCAGGTACATCCCCGTCGACGAGATGCCGAGCCCGTAGGCGCGGCGGATGCCGGTGGCGTCGGCGCTCGCGGCGAGGGGGTTCGGCGTCCCCGCGTCGTCGGCCGTCTCGTAGCGCAGGAACGAGGCGACGTCCCGGGTGACCGCGTAGCCGAGGCCCATGACCCACGGGTTCTTCGCGGGGTAGATCAGCTCGTACACCTTGTCGGGGTCGAACCCGTCGAAGAGGCAGATGTCGGTGGTCGAGGGCGCGAGCGACGCCTCGCCCGACGGGCACGTCCCGAACGCCCAGCCGTCGGCCGCGACCGGCCGGCGCTCGCCGTCGATGGCGTCGCGGACGGTGAGGGTGGAGTGCGACGTGTCGGTGTCGGCCGTCTCGTAGCTCACGAACCGGTCGTTCCCCTTGAGGGGGAGGGTGTGGGTGACGGCCCCCGACGCCGTCGGGTCCGACGGATACTCGATGCGGATGCGCGAGACGACGGGGCTGCCGTCGGCCTGCACCGCCACCGGCAGGTGCGCCCCGAGCCGCGTCGCCGTCGTCACGACGTCGCCGGCCCACCCGGCGTCCACCAGGGTGTAGCCGAGGCGGAAGAACAGCCCGTCGTCGGCGTCGGGGCCGGTCGCGGGGAAGGTGTGGAAGCCGAGCTCGATGGCGTTCCCGCGGTTGTTGATGCCGTACAGCAGCTTCCCGTTGCCCCGCGCCATGTCGACCGGCTTGACGATGAAGAACGGCGCGCTGAGCTCGACCATCCCCCGCTCGTTGCGCGGCGCGCGGTCGAGGTTGACGATCACCGCGTTCAGCGGATCGCCGGGTCGACCTCCATGTGCACGGTGCCGTCGAGGCGCTCGAACGGACCGACGTCGCCGAACGCCTCTCCGCCGGCGTACGGCGTCGTCCGCTCGACGACGATCCGCACCACCCGCGCGTCCGCCGCCGGCGCCGCCAGGGCGGCCAGCAGACTCCCCAGAACCACGAGTGCGAATGCTCGTTTCATCGTGCCCTCCCTCCGGGCCGTGTCCAGCGGCGAGAACGCGTCGGAGTCGTCACCGACAACTGCCGGCCGCCGGCTCGCCGGCTCCGCCGGCGCTACGTCGCACCGCGAGATTGCCGTGTCTGCCTGGCGAGTTTCTGATATGTCCAAGAACCCCTTGGATCGGCCCTCCGGGAGCCCGCCGCCCACTACGGCCGTGCGCGATACCGGGTCTCGGTGCAACTGCTGAAATCGATGACCCCCGCCATCCTCTGCTGCAGGGCGCGGAACTCGTCGTCGCCCATCAGGATCTCGTTGAAGTCCTGGCGCATGTCCTCGTCGGGGTGCCGCTCACTGAAGAGCATCTGGTTGACCGGCCGCTCGATGTTCTGAAAGCCCGTCATCCAGCGGCCTGTTCTCGCCGACATCTCGGCGCCGGGGTACCTTCCCTCGACGATGTCGACCATCTCCCGCGCCAGGGCCTCGGCGGCCGCCTCCCGGCCCGGCACGATGTTGCAGACGCGCTGGAAGACCATCGGCGGTTCGTCCTGCCGGGCGGTCGCTCCCAGCAGGGTCCCCGCGACGCCGAGCAACGCGATGCCGATGATGACGGTCTTCATGGTGATGCTCCCGGGATGATCACGACCAGAGGACGGGCGCGGGGTACCGTGCGATCAGCGGGTCCGGCGTCACTATCGTCATTCCGCGGAGGATCGCCTGCGATACCAGGCCGCGGTCGAACGGATCCCGGTGGTGCGCGGGCAGCAGCCCGTCGTGCGCGCCGTCCCTCTCGTCGAACGGCAGCGGCTCGATGCGCAGCCGCGCGCGGCGACTGGCGACGAACCGTTGCGGCGCGTCGGGCAGCGGCATCCGGCCGAGCCGATGCTTGATCGTGATTTCCCACACCGAGAGGGCGCTGAGGTAAACGGTGTTGGACGGGGCGCGGCACTCGGTCCGGGCGCGCGGCGGCAGCCGTGGATCGTCGGCCACCAACCAGAGAAACGTGCACGTGTCGAGCAGGAGGGTCACGGCGCCTCTCCCTGCCAGGCCATCTGCGGACCCTCCCCGCGCACGCGTCACCCGTCGTTCCGCTTGCGCGTGTCGCTCGCGTCTTCACCGCCGACTCCCTCGAACGCCTGGAGCAGCTCTTCGGGAAGCGGCTCGAAGAAGCTGTCAGGCACCACCAGGTCGGGGTCGGTGCCGACCGGTCGGGGTTCCGTCAATGGCCGCGGCAGCCGGCGGATCTCCGCCACCGGCACGTTGCGGCGGCAGAGGACGACGGTCTCCCCCCGCTCCACGCTGGCGACGTACTGCGAGAGGCGTGTCTTGGCCTCGGCGAGATTGACCTTGATCATGTCGACATAGTTGACCAGAAACATGGTCGAGTATAACCGACCGTCCGGTCCGCCGCGTGGACGGCGCCGACGGTGGTCGGCGCCTCGGCTACGGCAGCGCCAGCGCGACGAGTTGCTCGCGGGCGTCGCCGCCGCCGACGGCGAGGACGATGTATTGCCGGCCGTCGGCCAGGTAGCTGATGGGCGCGGACGACGACCGGGCGGGCAGCTCCATCTCGAACACTTCGTAGCCGGCGTCCTTGTCGAACGCGCGCAGCCGGTTCGACTCGATGCCCTGGCCGATGAAGAGCAGGGTCTTCGTCAGCAGCGGCCCGCCGCCCTTCTCGTAGCTGCCGAGCGGCGGCAGGTCCATGCCGCGCAGCGCCTCGTGGTCGCGGGGGCCGTCGCCCAGGGGCACGCTCCACAGCTTCTCGCCCGCGTTCATGTCGAGGGCCGCGAGCTGCGAGTAGGGCGGCTTGAAGAGGGGGAGCCCCCGCGGGCCCGGCAGGTTGCTCACCCGCGGCCGTATCGTCAGGTCGGACCGCGCGGGGTCGCCCGGCTCGAGCACCACGAACGAGAAGTGGGCCCAGCTCGGCACGTAGAGACGGCCGGTCTCGGGGTCGAAGGCGGCGCCCCACCAGTTGGCGCCCCCGCTCCAGCCGGGCCGCACGATGTTGCCGCCCAGCGCGGGCGGCGTGTAGAGGGGGCCGGCGGTGTGCCGCTCGTAGATCGCCAACGCCTCGGCCCGCAGCTCGTCGGTGAAGTCGATCAGGTCCTCCTCGAGAGACCCGTTGGTCAGGTAGAGCGGCGGCTTCGTCGGGTACGGCTGGGTGGGGGAGGTGCGCTCGCCCGGGACCGTCGACGGCGGCACGGGCCGCTCCTCGATGGGCCACACCGGCTCGCCGGTGGCGCGGTCGAAGACGAACGTGAACCCCTGCTTCGTGATCTGGGCGACGGCGGCGATCTCCCGCCCGTCGACGGTGATGTCGATGAGGTTCGGGGCCGCCGGCAGGTCGTAGTCCCACACCGCGTGGTGCACGAACTGGAAGTGCCACACCCGCTCGCCGGTCTCGGCGTCCAGGCAGACGAGCGAGTTGGCGAAGAGGTTGTCGCCGGGGCGGTGGCCGCCGTAGTAGTCGGTCACGGGCGAGCCGACGGGCAGGTAGACGTAGCCCAGCTCGGGGTCGGCGCTCATGTTCGACCAGACGTTGGCCCCGCCCGCCCACTTCCACGAGTCGTTGCCCCACGTCTCGTGGCCGAACTCGCCGGGGTGGGGAATGGTGTGGAAGATCCACTTCATCTCGCCGGTGCGGACGTCGTAGCCGCGGACGTGCCCCGGCGGCGCCTCCTTCCGGCCGGTGCCCTCGGTGATGGCCGAGCCGACGACGACGGTGTCGCCGGCCACCAGCGGGGCCGAGCTGACCGCGTACTGGCTGGTGTCGATGATGCGGCCGAGACCCCGGGTGAGGTCGACGCGCCCGTTCACGCCGAAGTCGGGGTCGGGCTCGCCGGTCTTCGCGTCGACCGAGACGAGCCAGGTCCGCCCGCCCGCGTAGAGCAGCCGGGCCTCCTCGCCGTCCGACCAGTATGCGAGGCCCCGCGACAGGAAGCCGTGCACGGCGGGGCGGCCGTCGAGGTAGAGGCCGGGGTCGTAGCTCCACAGGGTCTCGCCGGTCGTCGGGTCGACGGCCGCGACCTGCCCGAGGTTGGTGGTGACGTAGAGCACGCCGTCGACCACCAGGGGGGTGACCTCGTAGGCGTAGGTGCGGAACCGGCGCCCTTCGCCGATGACGGGGTTCTCCGCCCGCAGCTTCTCGTCGACCGACGTCCAGGTCCACGCGATCTCGAGCCGGTCGACGTTGTCGGCCGTGATCTGGTCGAGCGGCGTGTACTTCGTGTGGCCGGGGTCGCCCCCGTAGAAGCGCCACTCCTTCGGGTCGGCGCCGGCCTGGGCGAGGGCTTCCGGCGGCCCCGCCGCCGCGACCGTCAACAGCAGCATCCCGACCAGGCCGCGCGCCGTCGTCCTCGCTCCGATCCATCGCATGGTCAGCCCCCCGGAAGTGACGCGGATACGATCTTAGTCCAGCGAGGATCGACGCGCATGACCCACATCGAGATTCGGGGCGCCCGGACCCACAACCTGAAGGGCATCGACGTCGACGTCCCCAAGCACCGGCTCGTCGCCTTCACCGGCGTGAGCGGCAGCGGGAAGTCGTCGCTCGTCTTCGACACCATCTGCACCGAGGCGCAGCGCCAGCTCGTCGAGACGTTCAGCACCTATGCCCGCCGCCGCCTGCCCCAGCTCACGCGCCCCCCGGTCGACGTCATCCGGAACATCTCGCCCTGCATCGTCATCGACCAGAAGCGCCTCGGGGCGAGCAGCCGCAGCACCGTGGGCACCGTCACCGAGGTCTACACCTACCTGCGGATGCTGTTCTCGCGTTGCGGGCGGCCGCACATCGGCTGGTCGCACCGCTTCTCGTTCAACCATCCCGACGGCATGTGCCCGGCGTGCAAGGGCCTGGGCAAGCGCGTCCGCATCGACGTCGACGCGCTGCTCGACCTCGACCGGAGCGTCGAGGAGGGCGCCATCCGGCACCCGAGCTACGCCGTCGGCAAGTGGTACTGGCGCGAGATCGTCGGCTCCCGGGTGGTCCCGCCGGACAGGCCGCTCCGGCGGTTCAGCGAGGCCGAGATGCAGCGGCTGCTCTGGGCCGACGGCCTGATCGTCAGGAAGGTGCACCAGGGCGAGACCTACGAACGGCCCTTCGACGGGGTGGCCCGCAAGCTCGAGCGGCTCCACGTCGACAAGAACGAGGACCAGATTCCGAAGGTGGCGCGGGAGGCGTACCGGCGGCTGTTCCGCGAGCGGCCCTGCCCGGATTGCGGCGGCGCCCGGCTGAACGCCGCCGCGCTGGCGGTGGAGCTGGCCGGCGGCTGGACCATCGGCCGCCTCGTCGAGTGCGAGCTGACGGAGCTGGACCGGGCGCTCGGGGACCTCGCCGGCCACGACGACTACGCGCCGATCCGCGAGGTCGTCGAGACCCTCGTCGCGCGGATGCGGGGGACGCTCCGGCACCTGATCGACATCGGCGTCGGCTACCTGTCGCTCAACCGCGGGGTACCGACGCTCTCGGGCGGCGAGAGCCAGCGGGTCAAGATGGCGCGCCAGCTCGACTGCGACCTCGTCGACCTCGTCTACATCCTCGACGAGCCGACAGTCGGGCTCCATCCGCGCGACATCGACCACCTCATCGCCATGCTGCGCCGCCTGCGCGACCGGGGCAACTCCGTGCTCGTGGTCGAGCACGACCCCGCCGTCATCCGCGCCGCCGACTGGGTGGTCGACGTCGGCCCCGGCGCCGGCGACGGCGGGGGCGAGGTGGTCTTCTCGGGCCGTCTCGACGATCTGCTGCAGGCCGACGGCGCCACGTCGCGCGCGCTGCGGGGCCGGCTCGACGGGCAGATCCGGCCGGGCCCGGCCGGCGCCGACGGCGCTGCCAGGGGCCGGGCCGCCCCCGCGCGGCGGGGCCGCCGGCGGTTCCGCGACACCCTGGTCGTCGACAAGGCGAGCGCCAACAACCTGCGCGGCCTCACGGTCCGGATACCAAGGGGCGTGCTGACGTGCATCACCGGGGTCGCCGGGTCCGGCAAGAGCTCGCTCGTCGCGGAGCTCGTCGAGACCCTGCGGCGCGGGGCCGAGGGCGGACGCGGAGCCGGGGGTGGACGCGGGGCCGAGGGCGAACGCGGGGCCATGGGTGGACGCGGGGCCGAGGGCGGACGCGGGGCCGAGGCCGTCGTCGTCGATCAGCGCCCCGTCGGCCGCTCGTCCCGCTCGAACCCCGCCACCTACGTCGGCGTGTTCGACCCGATCCGCAAGCTGTTCGCCGCCGCCAACCGCGTCCCGCCGTCGCTGTTCAGCTTCAACGCCGAGGGGTCTTGCCCGGAGTGCAAGGGCCGGGGCTATCTGGAGGTCGAGCTGTCGTTCCTCGACGACGTGCGCCTCGACTGCAAGGTTTGCGAAGGCCGCCGGTACCGCGACGACGTCCTCGAGCTGAGGTGGCGCGGCCGCTCCATCCACGATGTCCTCGAGATGACCGTCACCGACGCCCTGGCCTTCTTCGCCTCGGCCGGCCCCGGCGGGGCGCCGCTCGCCGCCGTCGGGCGCGGCTTGCAGCTTCTCGCCGACGTCGGGGTCGGCTACCTGCGCCTGGGCCAGTCGCTGTCCACCCTCTCGGGGGGCGAGGCGCAGCGCCTGAAGCTCGCCTCCGAGCTCACCCGGTCCGGCAACGTCTACGTCATGGACGAGCCGACCACCGGCCTCCACCCGGCCGACATCGACCGGCTGCTCGCGATCGTCGACCGGCTCATCGCGGGCGGCAACACCGTCGTCGTCATCGAGCACAACCTCGACGTCGTCGCCGCCGCCGACTGGATCGTCGACCTCGGCCCCGAGGGGGGCCGGAACGGCGGCCGGATCGTCGCCGAGGGCACCCCGGAGGCGGTCGCCGCGCGGCACGCGGTCAGCCATACCGGGCGCCACCTGAAGGAGCGGATCGGCGTGCAGGCGGGCCGGGGATCCCCCTGACGGAACGCGTCGCCCGCCGTCTTCGGTTGCAGCGGGCGGAATACTCGTCGCCCGTCAGGATTCCCTACAACAGCTCGACGCGGACGTTCAGCCCCGGGGAGCCGGCGAGCTTCCGGTCCGCGGTAACCAGCAGCTCTCCGAGCGCTCCCGCCAGAGCGACGTAGACCGCGTCATACGCGGTGACGTTGTCGCGAAGGCCCCAGACTCTGTCGAGGAACGGCTCGTGCGGGTACCGTTCGACATCGAGCTGCCGCCAGTGTCCGAGCGTTCGGGCCGCATGCCCTTCGTCGAAGGTCCCGTCCAGAACGTACCGCCGCAGCACATGGGCGATCTCGATGTCGATGAGGTGGGGCGCATGCACGACCTCCGTGTCATCGGCCAGTCTTGCACCGACCTTCCTGCCGCGGGCCGTGTTGAGCAGGAACTCGATGGCGCCGGAGGCATCCAGCACCATCAACGCCGCCCGCGCTCCTCGCGGAGCACGTCTGCCGGCGAGCGGTCGAGCACGACGTCCGGCTGCTCGCGGATTGCCCGGAGCAGCTCGTGCCGGCTCGGTCGGGCCAGCGCTCGCTCGATCTCCCGAAGCACGTAGAGCGACATCGACACGCCTTCCATGGCGGCCCGGGCCTTCAGTCGTCGGTGAAGGGAGTCCGGCACGTTGCGAATCTGGAGCATGGTGGTCATGTGTCATGTATGAAAACATGATCCAGAGCGTCATTCAAGCGAGACACGACAGGGTCCATGCCGCCGGGCACGCGGTCCGCCACAGGCCCTGAACAGCCCGTGGCGAAAGTCCCCGCTGCATTCGAGCGGCGATGCATCCCGCCTGACTGCGTTGCTCCTCGGTCGAATATGCCCAATATTCTCCCTCGTCGCGCCTTGTCAGGCGGGCGCCTCGGCCCTTCGCCGGCGCCCTTCGGGCGCGGTGCAACGCGGGGTTTCACCACGGGCTGTGAAGGAGTGACTGGAGCGACGCGGCGCGGTCCGGCCGCGATGGGGGTTGACATGCAGGTTCCGGGCTGCTAATTTATTGGCTAGTCGCCAAAAAGTTAACGCATGGCGGCAGCCGCGCCGGCGGCGATCCCCGAAGCTCATGACCACACCCTGGCACAGCCCCCTGTCGCGCCGCGAGCGGCAGATCATGGACATCCTCTTCCGGCACGGCCGGGCCCCGGCCAGCATCGTGCGGGACGAGCTTCCGGGCGACCTCAGCTCTTCGACGGTCCGCACGCAACTGCGGATTCTCGAGAGGAAGGGACACGTGCGCCACGACGAGGAAGGGCTGCGCTACGTGTACCGTCCGGTCACGTCCCCGCGGACGGCGCGCCGATCGGCGTTGCGTCACCTCGTCGACACGTTCTTCGAGGGCTCCGCCGAGCGGGCGGTGGCCGCGTTGCTCGGCGGCGAGGCCAGGCGTCTGACCGACCCGGAGCTGGACCGGATCGCGCGGATCGTCACGGAAGCGAGAGGGGGGCAGCGGGCCGGAGAGCGTCAGGGCGGCGGGCCGGCCGGCCGGCGGCCGGAGCGTAGCCCGCGACGAAAGCGGGAGGAGCCGCGATGATCCCGCTCGCCGCGCTGACCTTCAAGGTGTCGGCCATCCTGCTCCTCGCCCTGGCCGGCGCCCTCTGCCTGCGGTCGAGGTCGGCCGCGGCGAGGCACTGGGTCCTGACCGTCGGCGTCGTGGCGGCGTGCGCGGCCCCGGCCATCCACGTCCTTCCGCTCCTGCCCGGCCTGCAGGCGGCCCCCGTCGGGCCGCTCGCGTGGCGCGCCGGGCCGGTGTTCGAAGCGCTCCGCCCGCGTCCCCACGCGGCCCCGCTCGCCGAACCGGCCGGCCCGGGCGCCGCGCTCCCCGCGGCGGAGCGGGTCCTTCGGGGCGCCGCTCGGGCTCGTCTCGACCGGCGGTGGTGGCCGCGATCGACGAGGCCGCGGGCCGGCTCGGCGCGGCGATCTGGCTGACGGGCGCCGTCGGCGGTGTCGGCGTGCTGCTGGTCGGACTGGCGAGGCTCCGCCGCCTCCGCGCGTCGGCGCGGCGGGTGACGGGAGGGCCGTGGCATCGGCTGTGCAGCGACCTCGCGGGGTCGTGCGGTTGCCGGCGCGGCGTCGACCTCCTGCTCGGGCCCGTCCCCGGGCTGGTGGCGACGTGGGGCTGGCGGCGGCCCGTCGTCATGCTGCCGGAATCGGCGTCGGAGTGGTCGGCGGAACGGATGCGGGTCGTGCTGCTGCACGAGCTCGCCCACGCGCGCCGCGGCGACTGGGTCGTGCAGTTGGCGGCCGAGGCGCTGTCGTGCGTCTGGTGGTTCAACCCGCTGGCGTGGGTGCTGCGGGCGAGGCTCCGCCGCGAGAGCGAGCAGGCGGCCGACGACGTGGTGCTCGCGCACGGCGTCGCCGCCGCCACTTTCGCGACGCACCTCGTCGAGCTGGCGAGAGAGGCTCGGAAACACGGGCGGACGTGGCTGCCGGCGCCGGCAATGGCGCGTCCGTCGCAACTGGAACGGAGGGTGTCCACCATGTTGAATCCGCGCACGAACCGGCGTCCGTTGACGCGTCCCGGCCGCTTCTGGATCCTGGGAGGGCTGGCCCTGGCCTCGATTCTCGTCGCCAGCCTGCAGCTCGCCGCGCAGACCGCCGGCATCGCCGGCACCGTCGTCGACCAGGCCGGGCAGGTCGTGCAGAATCCCGGCCTCACGCTCACCGACCGCGCGACCGGGGAGCAACTGCGCGTGACCGGCGACGACGCCGGCCGCTTCGAGTTCGCGGACCTGGAGCCGGGCGTGTACAGCCTCATGGCCGCCAGGCCGGGCTTCGCGCGGCTGTTCCGGCGGTTCTCGCTCGAGGCGGGAGAGCGGATCGAGGACGAGCTGGTGCTCGAGCTCGGCTCCGTGGAGGAGACGATCACGGTGACGGACACCGGCGAGTCCCCCTCCGAGGTGAGGGAGATCAGCGACGCCACGCGCGAGCGGTACCTGCAGAACCGGAACCAGGGCGGCACGATAGCGCCACCCATCAAGCTCCGCGACGTCGCCCCCGTCTACCCGGCGTCCGTGCGCGGCAGCGGCTTCGAGGGCAAGGTCGTCCTGGAAGCGCTGATCGAGACCGACGGCACCGTCGAGGTGCTTCAGATTCTCGCCCCCGTGGACCCGGAGACGATGACGACGGTGCACCCCGACCTCGCCCGCTCCGCCGTCGAGGCGGTCGGCGGGTGGCGCTACGAGCCCACCCTGCTCCACGGCGTGCCGGTCGACACGCGGATGACCATCAGCTTTACCTTCCGCCCGTAGACGGCGAGGTTGGCCCTTGACGTCGGTCATCCAAATCGCCATTCTCAGCACGGAGCATGTGTTGCGGAACGAGGCGATGGCCATCCGCAAGATCGCGGTCGATGTTCCCGAGAGCGTGCTGCTGGCCGAGAAGAGCGACGAGCGCTCGTTCGCCCGCGAGCTGCAATCTCGGACGCGTTGAGCACTTCCAGCGCGACGAGAGAACCACCCTCGCCGTAGTCGAGAATCACGCCGGGATTGTCTTCATCGCTTTCGGCTACCGGCGCGTCGCGCACGATGAGCGTCAGCGTATCCGTTGCCTCGTCGTAGCGCGCCTTCATCTCACTCCCTCCTGGCTCTCGAACTTCAACGTCGCGATCGCGCCCAGCGCAGCGCGCTGCTCGCGACCACCGCCATTATCGCCGCCAGGACGTTGAACAGCATGTCGACGGGGTCGAACACCCGGCTCGGTATCAGCAGTTGAAGGCACTCGTCGAGCACCCCGACGAGGCCGGCCGCCACGACCGCGAGCAGCGCCGGCGCGGGGACGCGGCGGCCGCGGCTCGCCCGCTCGGTGAGGGCCTCGTGGATGAAGAGGGCGACCACGCCGTACTCGATGAGATGGGAACGCTCCGTCGGAATCGACATCCGCACGAGCACCAGGAGGTAGGCGGCCGCGACGCCCAGCGCGACGGCGATCTCGGCCCCGCCCGGACGCACCCTGAGGCCCTGCGTCACCGCGGTCGCCAGCACCAGCAGGCAGCAGAGCATGAAGAGGCCGACGCCCAGGCCGAGGTCGCCAAGTGCCGCGGCCAGTGTCCGGGCCAGGCCGAGGGTCGAGTAGATGGCGGCCACGACGGCCAGCGTCCAGGCCCAGAGGCGCCGTTCCCGATCGGACGTGAAGAGACGTTCGGACGTGAAGCGGGGAGACAAGGCGCTCAGGGCTGCGGTGTCACCGGGACGGATCCGTGGCGCCGGCACCGCAGAGGCGCGCCGATTCCGAGAGCGACCCGAGGGCGAGGCGGGCCGCGCCGCGGTAGTAGTCGGTCTCGGCGTGCTTCTCGACGAGCGCCAGGCAGCCCGGCGCCCAGGCGAGCAGGTGGTCTTGCAGGAAATCCCTCTGGGTCTCGAAGCATCGCGCGACGTGCGCGGTGTCGTCCCGCCCCGCGGCCCCGGCCGCCTGGTCGGACAGGGTCGCCACGAAGGCCAGCTCGAGCCCGAGGTGGTCGTCGGGCTCGCGGTGGACGGCCGGCGCCTCGACGCCGAACCGCCGGTAGAGCTCGCGCACCTGCAGGGTGGGCTCCTGGAACGTGAGCTTCGTCTTGCTGCGGTGGACCGACTCCCACGGCGGGGCGAGCATCTCGCCGGGGCCGACGAAGAGCCGGTTGAAGTCCCATTCGAGGGCGCCGAGCCCGGCCGCGTCCCAGCCCGCGCAGAACGCGTTCAGCAACGCCAGCCCCGCGGCGGTGCCGTCGTCGCGGGACGGGAAGGGCCACGCCTCGAACAGCCGGTCGCGGGCGAGCACGGCCAGCCACTCGGCGCGCGGCGCCTCGTAGAAGCACCGGCCGAGGAAGTGGTAGGCGAGGGCCTGCCCTTCCTGCCGCCGCCGCCACTCGGCCGGCACCGTCGCCGCTTCGTTCGACGCGGGAGCGCTCAAATGCCGACCCTCACCTGCATCGCATAGAACAGGAAGCGCCCGCAGATCTCCGACACCGCGGCCAGGCCGAATGCGCCGCTGGCGAGGGTCGAAGCGAGTCGGCGCCGGGACGCTCGCACGGGTTCGCGCATGACGGCGAGGACTCCGCCCAGCGCCGCCGCGGCCACGGCCAGCAGCCCGAGCCGCAGCAGGAGCACGCCGCCGTAGTCGCCGCTGAGCCGCTGGGCGCTCGCGGCGGCGGCCGCCGTGCCGTCGGCGGCCAGCGCCGCGAGATGGAGCGGCACGACGGCGAACTCCAGGGCCAGCGCCGCGATGCCGGCCGCCGCGAGCCCGCGCAGGGTCGCCGGCGACACCAAGCCTGTCCGCATCGGGTCTTCCGGGCCGCCGGTTGCGTTTCGGACGACGAGCCCGGCCGTCACGCCCAGAACGCCCAGCCGCAACGCCGTGCCTCCGAACGCGGCCGGGGTCGCAAAGCTGTTCCAGGCGGGCTGGGCCGGCAGCAGGTAGATCGCGATCTGGCAGCCGAGAAACGTCACGCCGGCCGCCCCCGCCATCCACGGCAGCCACGCCGTGAGCGCTCGGCTCGGCGGCGCCGCCTCGGGTCCGCGCCGCTCCACCCATGCGAGCCCGCCCAGCAGCACCGCAAAGAGGCTCCCGAAGACGATCTCGCGACTGAGCCAGGACGTCGAGAAGTTCACGACGGCGCGCGCGGCCTGCAGCGGGTCGGAGAGATGAAAGAGGGCCGCGAGCAGGCCCACCGACAGGACCGCGAGCACGGCCAGGGTCGGGACCGGTGTCCCGCCGCCGTGCCCGGGGTGGCGCCGCCCCGATAAGTATCGCAGCACCTGCAGGACGAGGAACGCCCCCACCGCCGCCTGGGTCAGGACCGTGAAGAACACGAGCGACCAGTCGCGCGTCTCCATCCGGGCGGCGCGGTCAGGCGCGGACGAGCTTGAGGGGGATGAAGCGAATGGCCGGCTTCGTGATGTCGGCGTCGGGCAGCGGCCCGAACTGGTCAGTGGCGCCCGCCTTCGCGGCCACCTCGTCGAGCGGGCCCCACTGCAGGGCCTTGGTCGGGCACGCCTCGGCGCACGCGGGCCCCCCGGTGCCGGCGTCGATGCGGTGCGAGCAGAAGTTGCACTTCTCCATCTTGCCGGTCTCTTCGCTGAACTGCGGCGCGTCGTAGGGACACGCCCAGGCGCAGAGACGGGCGCCGATGCACTTGCTCTCGTCGACGATGACGATGCCGTCGGGCCGCTTGGTGATGGCGCCCGAGGGGCAGGCCTCGGCGCACACCGGGACCTCGCAGTGGTTGCACGACATCGACACGTGGTACATGTACGGGCCGCCGTCCTGGTCGCCCTCCACCGTGCGCACCTTGCGCCAGCGCGGACCCAGCTCGACCCCGTTCTCGACCTTGCACGCGACCTCGCAGGTGCGGCAGCCGGTGCACCGGTTGGCGTCGAAGAAGAACGCTACCTGCTTCTTCGTGTCGCTCATGCCGCGTCCCCCCTGGATGCCGCGTTGCCGCCGGCGACCTCGACCATCGACGAGTTCAGGGTGTGGCCGAGCGAGATCGGCTCGTACTTGTCGGGGCTGAGGATGCTCGCCGTCTGCTTCTCGTTCACGGCGCCCCAGCCCGTCGTCACGCTGACCACCCCGCGCATGATGCCCTTCGTGACCTGCGCCATCGCCTCGATCTCTCCGCGGTCGTTGAAGACGCGGATGCGCGCGCCGTCCTCGATGCCGCGCGGCTGCGCGTCGTCGGGGTGGATCTGCAGCACCTGGCTGGCCCAGATCTCGGTCAGGAAGTCGTGGTGGTGGAAGCTGGAGTTGACGTGGTTGTGGTTCTTGCGGTTGATGAGCTGCAGCGGGTAGCGCGCGGCGCGCGCCGGGTCCACCCAGGGCGCCTCGACCGGGTGCAGGTACTCGAGCAGCGGGTCGAAGCCACGCTCCTGCAGGTAAAGCGAGAAGAGCTCGATGCGGCCCGACGCCGTGTTGAACTGCTTGTCCGCGAACGGGACCCACGGGTCGGGCATCGGATTGACGGGGCCCTCCTCCAGCTGCTCCAGCGTCACCCCCGTCGGCTCGAGCACGTGGCGCAGCAGCTCGTCGTCGGGCTTGTCGAAGTCGTCGCCGAAGCCGAGCCGCCTCGCCAGCTCGGTCATGATCCAGCGGTCGGAGCGCGACTCGAAGAGCGGCTCGATGGCCTGCTCCATGAGCTGGATGTAGCGGCTGCGGATGCCCGCCAGCAGGTTCCGGGTCTCGAACAGGGTGGTCACCGGCAGGACGAAGTCGGCGTAGCGGGCCGTCGTCGTCATGAAGATGTCCTGCACCACCATCAGGTCGATGTTGTCGAGCCCCTCGATGATCTTGCGGGTGTTCGGGTACTGCGTGAGCACCCCGCTGCCCGCCACGTGGATGGCGCGGATGGGGTGCGGCTTGCGCTCGACCAGGTACTCGCCGAGCTTGGTGGCGGGGATGCCGTCGATGCGCGGGTTGCGCTGCGTCGGCACCGGGGTGTTGATGGTCCCGCCCTCGCTCAGGTAGCCGCCGTTGTCGTTGACGCCGCCGCCGAGCACGCCGACGTTGCCGGTGAGCGAGGCGAGGTAGAGGTGGCCGATGACGGTCAGGGTGCCGTGGTCGGTGCGCTGCGCGCCCGCCATGTTCTGGATGATGGCGGCGGGCCTGGCGGCCGCGTACTCGCGCGTCAGCGCCGCGATCGAGTCGGGCGGGGCGCCGGTGATGCGCTGCACCACGTCGGGCGTGTAGCGCGCGGCGATGGCGCGCACCCACTCCAGCACCGGCTGGTAGCGCACGCCGTCGACGGTGTAGCTGCCGCGCAGGGCCGGCTGCGCGCCCGGCGTGTCGGCGGCGACGGGCCGCCCGGCGCGTTCGTCCCAGACCACGAAGCCGCCGGCGCCGCCGCCGCCGTTGGTCAGCAGCCGCAGGTCGCGCAGGTCGACGGGCAGCGTCTCGCCGCCGGCCGGCCACGTGCGCGACGCCGCCTCGAGGTCGTAGCCGCCCTCGCCGAGCCGCACCAGGAACGGGGCGTTGGTGTAGCGCCGGACGTACTGCTCGTCGAACAGCCCCTCGTCGAGCAGCACCCTGATCATGCCGAGGGCGTACGCGGCGTCCGTTCCCGGCCGGATCTGGATCCAGCGGTCCGAGAGGGCCGCGGTCTCGCTGAGCCGCGGGTCGATGGTCGTCAGCCGCGCCCCGTGCTCCTCCCGCGCCTGGAAGATGTTCTTGACGTAGCCCTGGTTCGACACCGCGGGGTTGTTGCCCCAGGCGAGGAAGTACCGGCTGTGCACCCACTCGTCGCGGAACTCCGACCGCCCGCCCCCGAAGATCGCGTTGAACCCCGAGCTGACGGAGGCGCAGCACAGCTGCGAGATGATCGGCGTGGCCCCCCCGAAGCGGTTCCACCAGGCCGAGTAGAGTCCCCGCACCCCCGTCGACAGGGCCGACCAGTTGCCGGTCCCCCCGAACGAGAGGAACGCCCGGTTGCCGTCCTCGTCGAGAATCCGGCGGTAGCGCTCGGCGATGGTGTCGAGCGCCTCTTCCCAGCTCACGCGCTCCCAGCGGTCCTCGCCTCGCCGGCCCGCCCGGCGCATGGGGTACTTCAGGCGGTGGGGGCTGTAGAGCTGGCGGATGCGCGAGATGCCGCGGGCGCAGGCGAGCACGTTGAAGTCGGGGTCGCCGGTCACCTTGACGAGACGGCCGTCCTCGACGTGGGCGAGGAGCGCGCAGTGCAGGCACTCGGGGGTGTTGGCGGTGCGGAAGACGCGGGTCGCGGCCGCGGCGGCCCCGGCGGTGGAGACGCCGGCCGGCGCCCCGCCGGTCGGGTACCGGGACAGGAGCAGCCCGCCCCCGCCCAGCGCGGTCGCGCCCCCGACGAGGGCGCTCCACTTCAGGAAATCCCGCCGCGATGCGGAAAAGGCGTCGCCCGGGTCGGCGGCATCACGCTTCTGTGGCATCTGGCGCGGTCCTCGTACGGCGAGTATAGTCCAGCGCGGCGGCGGCTAGCGTGGTGTTCGGAGCAGTCGTGGCTCTGGTGTTCACGGGAACCCACCTCAACCTGAGGACCGTTCGGCTCGCAGTCCGAGTCAGGTTGTGGCTACCGGCAAGCGGGGGCGATGGTGCGGCCAGGCGGTGTCGCAGGTGGCCGCAGTAGGCCAATTCAAAATGCGATCTTGACTTGGCGTCGCCGCATGCTTCCACGTGCCGGCGTTCGACGTGAGGTAGCGCAGGCGGCTGGTGATGCCCAAGCTGTACTTGCGCGACACCGGCCCGGCTTGTTGGCCGTTGGCGAATCCGGGAGCCGCGGCAGCCGGGTGGTCTCCGAGGTGGTCGAGCACCGCACGCGCGGCGGAGAGAGCGGCGGGTTCAGATCGACCGGTCGGCTCCGTAAGGCAGCGCGGCCGGGTGCGCACGACGCGATTCTGCAGTATCGTGGGTCGTCATGCGCAGCCTGTCGCTCGTCGTCCTTCTGCTGATGGCCCCGGCTCCTGCGCTGGCGCAGGCGGCCGAAGCGCCCCGCACGCCCTCGGGCGCGCCGGACCTGAGCGGCTACTGGGAGTACCGCAGCACGACGCCGCTCGAGCGGCCGGCGGCGCTGGCGGGCCGGGCGGTGCTCACGCCCGAAGAAGAAGCGGCGTACCTGGTCGGGCGGACACGCCGCCATCGGGCGCGAGCGCGACCTGCAGCTCAACGCCGACTGGTGGCAGCCCGGCGGCCTGACCGACGGGCGGACGTCGCTCGTCGTCGACCCGCCCGACGGGCGGCTGCCGGCGCGCACCGTGGCCGGCCGCGAGCGGGCGCGCACGCTGGGCATCGCCATCCGCCTGCGGTCGGCCGACGGGCCGGAGGATCGCGAGCGCTACGAGCGCTGCATCATGGGGCGCACGGTGCCGCTGCTGGCGGTGTCCCCCAACCGGCTCGCGCAGATCTTCCAGACGCCGGATTACGTCGCCATCCTGCACGAGCAGAACTCCGACCTGCGCATCATCCCCCTCGACGGACGGCCGCGGCTGCCCACGGGGCTCCGCCAGTGGCAGGGGAGCTCCCGCGGGCGCTGGGAGGGCGACACCCTCGTCGTCGAGACGACCGGCTTCAAGGGCGTATGGACGATACAGGGGACGGGGCCGAACGCGCGCTACGTCGAGCGCATCCGGCTCGCCGGCCCCGACCGGCTGCACTACGAGTTCACGGCGCACGACCCCGAGTCGTTCGCCGGGCCCTGGACGGTGATGTTCCCCATCACCCGCGCCGCCGGCCCCGTCTTCGAGAACGCCTGCCACGAGGGCAACTACAGCATGCCCCTCATCCTCCGCGGCGCCCGCGCCGAGGAACGCGGCCGACGGTAACGGACCGGGCCGTTGCCGCCAGCGCGTCGGTCGGACGAAGCGACCGGAGAGCAAGGTCGGCCACGCGGGAGAAGCTTCCGCCGACGGAGGTGATTCCCAGCCCGGCGATCCGTTTCATTCCGCGCCAAGCCAAGTTCGCCCTGGCGGACGGCGTCCTTGTCGCCTGCGGGTTCCCCTGTCAGCCTGGCCCGGCTACCGTGATTCGATGCCCGGCATCGGAACCCGCGACAGGAATCCCGGTCGGCGCGTCGCTCCGACGCCGTGGCGCGTCTGCGCCGTCGCTTCGCTGCTCGCCGGGGCCGTCGCGGCGCAGGCACAGGAGGCGCCGCGCCCCGGCGGCATCCACGGTCATGTCCTCGACGCCGCCACGCGCCGGCCGCTCGCCACGGCCGCCGTCGTGGTCCTCGATCGCGGCCTCGCCACCGTCACCGGCGACGACGGGCGCTTCACGCTGGCGGACGTGCCGGTCGGGCTGCACCGCGTGCAGGTCGTGCTGGCCGGCTACGAGTCGGCGATTCTGCACGACGTCGTCGTGCGGCCGAGCCGCGTCACGCCGCTGGCGGTGGCGCTCGACGCGGCCGGCCCCGCCGTGCGCGAGGTCGTCGAGGTCACTCCCGACTACTTCTCGGCGGAAGAGGAGGCGTCGGTCGGCACCGTGAGCTTCAGCTACGAGGAGATCCGGCGGGCGCCGGGCTCGGCGGGCGACGTCAGCCGGATGCTGCAGGTGCTGCCGGGCGTGGGCATGGCCACCGATCAGCGCAACGACCTGATCGTCCGGGGCGGCAGCCCGGGCGAGCACCTCACCGTCGTCGACAACATCGAGATCCCCAACATCAACCACTTTCCGACCCAGGGGGCGTCGGGCGGCGTGATCGGCCTGCTCAACACCGACCTCATCGCCGACGTCAGCTTCTCGGCCGGCGGCTTCGGGGTCGAGCACGGCGACCGCCTCTCGTCGGTGATGGTCGTCACCCAGCGCGAGGGCAACCGCTCCGAGGTCGACGCGGAGGTCGCCACGAGCATGGCCGGGGCCGGCGTCCTCGTGGAGGGGCCGCTCGGCCGGGGGCGCGGGTCGTGGGCCCTGTCGGCGAGGCGCAGCTACCTCGAGCTCATCGCCGGCATCGTCGGCGCCATCGGCACCGGCGGGGCGGTTCCCCGGTACAGCGACTTCCAGGGCATGGCGACGGTCGACCTCGGCCCGACGCATCGACTGCAGGTGCTCGGCCTCGGCGGCCTCGACGCCATCGACCTCTCGCTCGACGACCGGGAGGACGCCGCGGTCGTCTCCCGCGCCGGGCAGTACGTCGGCGGGCTCAACTGGCGCTGGCTGTGGAGCGCCAACGGGTATGCGGAGACCTCGGTCGCGCGGACCCGCGCGGACTACGGGGTGCACGTCACCGAGGGGGCGGACGACGGGGCGCGGTCGCTGTTCGAGAACGACTCCCGCGAGCAGGAGCTGGTGCTGCGCAGCCACTGGCGCTACCGGCCGCGCGCCGGCACCGCGCTGGCGTGGGGGGTGACGGCGCGCCGGCTGTCGGGCGACTTCGACCTGTTCGCGCGGTCGGACCGCACGCGCCTCGGCACGCGCGACGAGCAGCTCGACGTGCGGGCGGTGCTGACCGGGCGCAAGACCGGCGCCTTCGCCTCGGTGGAGCAGTCGGTCGGCCCGCGCCTCACCGCGACGCTCGGCGGCCGCTTCGACCACTTCACGATCAACCGGCGGGGCGCGTGGTCGCCGCGCCTCGGACTGTCCTATGAGGTCGACCCCCGGACGACGCTGACCGCGGCGGCCGGCGTCTACCGCCAGACGCTGCCCGCGTGGCTGCTCGTCCAGCACCCGGACAACCGCCGCCTCGACGACCAGCGCGCCAACCACTACGTGGCCGGCGTGCGGCGGCGGCTGACGCCGAGCACGCTGCTGAGCGTCGAGGCGTACCGCAAGGACTACCGCGGGCTGCCGTTCGACCCCGACGATCCGACCGCGCTCGTCGTCGACCGGTTCGCCGACTTCAGGACGCCGGCGCCGGGGCGCCTCGTCGGGGGCGGCCGGGCGCGGTCGCACGGGGTCGAGGGCGTCGTGCGGAAGAAGCTGGCGCGGGACGTCCACGGCCTGGTGAGCTACGCCTGGGCGGTGTCCCGCTACACGGACGCGACCGGGGTCGAGCGCGACCGGACGTTCGACCACCGGCACGTCGCGTCGGTGGTGGTCGGCTACCGCCCCAACGACCGCTTCGAGCTCAGCGGGCGCTGGCGGTACGCCGGGGGGCGGCCCTACTCGCCCTTCGACCCGGTGCTGTCGGCGCAGGCGGGGGCCGGCGTCGTGCGGCGCGATCGGATCAACGCCGAGCGCCACGCCGCCTACCATCGGCTCGATCTGCGCTTCGACCACCGCCGGCACTACCGGCGCGTCACCCTCGTCAGCTTCTTCAGCGTGCTCAACGTCTACGACCGCGACAACGTCTTCCATTACTACTGGGACAGGGACGACAATCGTCCGGACCGCGCCACCCAGTGGGGGCTTCTCCCGGTGGGCGGCTTCGAGCTCGAGTTCTGACCATGATGGCGTGGCTGAAGGCATCGACTCGGGAGCATCCCGCGCGCTTGGGCGGCTTCGAGCTCGAGTTCCGACCATGACGGCGTGGCTGAAGGTGTCGATTCGAAAGCATCCCGCGCGCTTGGGCGGCTTCGAGCTCGAGTTCCGACCATGACGGCGTGGCTGAAGGTGTCGATTCGGGAGCATCCCGCGCGCTGGGGGTGGGCGCTCAACGCGGCGTTCTGCACGCTGGTCGGCGGCGTGCTGAGCCTGGCGATGGCCGAGCGGCTCGAGCCGGCGTACTTCGCGACCAGCTACGCCATCGGGTTCTCCATCCACGCCTTCAACCTGCTCGCGCACCGGCACGGGCCGCCATGGCTGCCGCGGTGGGCGGCGGAGACCGTCGCGACGGCGTGCGGGATGGTCCTCGGCCTCGCCGTCGGCGGCGTTCTCCTGGACGGCGACGCCCTGTTCCTGCTGGGCAGCAACGCGTTCCTGCTGATCGGGGTCCTGCTGAGCGGCGCGGGCCTCGCCGGCTCCATCGCGGTCGAGCGTCTGTGGGAGGTGCGCAACCGGCTCGAGCGGGCGAGGCGCGACGCCCTGGCCCGCGACAAGGCGTTGGCCGAGGCCGAGCTGCGCGTGCTGCAGGCGCAGGTCGAGCCGCACTTCCTGTTCAACACGCTGGCGAACGTCATCTCGCTCATCCGCACGCATCCCGACCGGGCCGCGCGGCTCCTGGAGCGGCTGACGTCGCTGCTGCGCGCCTCGCTGTCGCGCACGCGCCGCGCCGGCGGGACGCTGGGCGACGAGCTCGCGGTGGTGCGCTCGTACCTCGACATCCAGTCGCTGCGCATGGCGGGACGGATGACCTTCGAGGTGGAGGTGGACCCCGGCCTCGAGGCGGTGCCGATGCCGCCGCTCCTGCTGCAGCCGCTGGTGGAGAACGCGGTGCTCCACGGCATCGAGCCGTCGCCGGCGGGGGGGCGCGTCGTGGTGCGCGCGGACCGGTCGCGCGGGGTGGTGCGGATCAGGGTGACCGACGACGGCATCGGGCTCGATCCGGACACCGCCGGGCAGGGCGTCGGCCTCGCCAGCGTCCGCGAGCGTCTGCAGGCGACGTTCGGCGCGGGCGGGCGGCTGGCCCTCGAGGAGACCCCCGGCGGCGGCGTCAGCGCCGAGCTGCGGTTTCCCGCCGCTCCCGTCGCGGCCGCGGAGGCGCCCTGACGGTGGGCGACGCCGCCAGGGCGCTGATCGCCGACGACGAGCCGGCGCTGCGGGCCGAGCTCCGGCGCCTGCTCGCGGACGCGTGGCCCGAGCTGGGCATCGTGGCGTCGGTCGGGGACGGCGCGGCGGCCCTCGAGGCCATCGAGCGCCTGCGGCCGGACGTCGCCTTCCTCGACATCCGCATGCCGCCGCCCTCGGGCCTCGACGTCGCGCGGCGCGCCGGCCCGGACACCGCCGTCGTGTTCGTGACGGCGTACGACACCCATGCGGTGGAGGCGTTCGAGCGGGCGGCGGTGGACTATCTCCTCAAGCCCGTGCTCGGGTCGCGCCTCGCGGAGACCGTGCATCGCCTGAAGCGCCGGCTGGCCGGCGGGGACCGCGACGAACCGGACGCGCGGGTCCTCGAATCGCTCATACGGCGCCTGGCCGACACGCCCGAGTACCTGCACTGGCTGCGCGTCGGACAGGGGGAGCGGGTCGAGCTCGTCGCCGTCGACGATGTCTGCTTCTTCCGGTCCGACCGCAAGTACACGGCGGCGGTGACGCGCGAGCGGGAGCACCTGGTGCGCACGCCCATCTCGGAGCTGGCGGCGCGCCTCGATCCCGCGCGGTTCTGGCGGATCCACCGCGGCGGCATCGTCAACGTCGCCGCGATCGAGGCGGCGCGCCGCGATCTGCGCGGGCGCTATCGCCTGACGCTGAAGGATCGCCCCGAGGTGCTGCGGGTGAGCGCCGCCTACGGGCGCCTGTTCCGGCGCATGTAGGTTTCGGGCGGGCGCTGCCGGATGGAGGGCCGGCCGCGTTGGAGGGGCTCGCCGGGCGTGCCCGAAGCCACTGCGCCGCAGCGGCCTCTCGCGCTCCACCCACTCGTCATCGGGGCCGAGGGGCCGGGCGAGCGGGCAGGGGAGCAGCGACGGCGCGAGGGGGCCGCGCTCCACCCGCTCGCCATCGGGGGCGAGGGCCGGGGATGGGGAGGTTCCGCGACCTCAACGCCGCGTGCGCAGACCGCGCGTGCCGTCGGACCGGCAGCTCGTGGCGAGCCATGACTCGGCCACTACTCGCTCCGCAGCACCGTGGCGGGGTCGAGCGCGGTCGCGCGGCGCGCGGGCACGTAGGCCGCGAGCCCCGCGAGCAGCGCGAACAGCACCGGGACCGCCAGGTACGTGGCGGGGTCCCACGGGCCGACGCCATGGAGCTGAGAGGAGAGCGACGCCATCAGGACGGCCGCGGCCAGCTCTCCGATGACGACGCCGGCGCCCGCGAACGCCAGCGCGTGACGCACGAAACGCGCGCGGATGCCGGCGCGGGTGGCGCCGAGGGCGAGCCGGATGCCGATGTCGCGGCGCCGGCGCGCGGCCCCGTAGGCGACGACGCCGTAGACCCCGATCATCCCCAGGACGACGCCGAGGACGGCGAACCCCAGCACCAGGGTCGTCGTGAAGCGCGGACGGCTGACGGCCTGCGCCATGACGTCGTCCATCGCACGGATGCGGCTGACCGGCGTCTCCGCGTCGAGCGAGGCGACCACCGCCCGCAGGTTGTCGGTGACCAGGGCCGGGTCGGCGCCGGCGTGGACCACCACGGACATCGCGTCGACGGCGCCGAGGTGCTGGGCCAGGGGCAGATACAAGGTCGTGCCCTCCTCGCTCGCGGGCCCCTGCCAGCGGACGTCGGCGACCACGCCGACCACGGTGCGCCAGGGGTCGGCGTCTCCCTGACTGCCCGGGAACTGGATGCGCTGCCCGACCGCGGTCTCGCCCGGCCACCAGGTCTCGGCCAGGCGCCGGCTGACGAGCACGACGCGCTGCGCGCCGCTCGAGTCGGCCTCGGTGAAGCCGCGGCCTTCGACGATGGGCACGCCGAGGGCGGTCAGGTAGTCGGGGCTCACGGCCGTTCGCAGGTCGGTCGACGGCCACTCTCCGCCCTCGGTGGCCGGGTTCGGCCGTCCCTCGATCGTGAACACGCTGAAGCCGAAGCCGGCCCCGAAGGGCTCGAAGACGGTCGACAATCCCACCGTGCGGACGAAGGGAAGGGCGCGCAGACGCTGCTCCAGCGCCGTGTAGAAGCCGAGCCTGGCGGTATCGTCGGGATGACGCGCAGCCGACGGCGCGACCTCGGCCACGACGCGGCGCTCCGGGCTGAGTCCGACGTCGACGGCGAGCTGCGAGGCCAGGCTCCGGGCCAGCAGGGCGGCCGCGATGGCGAGGGTGACGGCCGCCGCGGTCTCGACGGTGACGAACAGGTCGAGACCGCGGCCCGTCGTTCCGCCGACGCTTCCGCGCGAGCCCGACCGCGCCGCCTCCTCGCCCGCCCGCGCCGCGCGCAGCGCCGGCAGGGTGCCGGCGGCCAGCGCGGTCACGACCGAGAGCACCGCGGTGAAGCCGAGGACGACGCCGTCGACGCGAATCCCGTTCGCCCGCGGCACGTCCGCGGGAAGGAGCGCGACCAGGGCCGGCACGCCGGCCCAGGCGACGGCGAGGCCCGCCGCGCCCCCGAGCAGGCAGACGAGCGCGCTCTCGGTCAGGAGCTGCCGGACCACGCGGCCGCGGCCGGCCCCGAGGGCGTTGCGCAAGGCGAGCTCGTGCCGGCGCGCGGCGGCGTGAACCTGCTGCAGGTTGGTCAGGTTCACGGCCCCGATCAGCCACACCGCGGCGACCGCGCCGAGCAGCAGGAGCAGCATCGGGCGGACCTCGCCCAGCCGGTCCTCGCGCCACGTCCTGAGGCCGACGCGCGTCCCGTAGTCGTCGGGCATCCGCCACGGGAACAGCCCCGCGAACTGCGGGCCGAGCGCCCTCATCTCGTCCGTCGCCGCCTCCAGGGAGACGCCGGGACGGAGGCGGCCGACCAGGAACGCGGTGCGCGCCCACAGGCCGACCGGGCTCGCCGCGTCCACGGTCATCGGCACCCAGAGGTCCACCCCGGCCGACGGGAAGTCGAAGTCGGGCGGCATGACGCCCCGCACCTCGTGGGCGACCCCGTCGAGCGGCAGCGTCCGCCCGACGATGGCCGGATCGGCGCCGAAGCGTTGCCGCCACAGCGCGTCGCTCAGGAGGGCGGCCGGCGCGGCGCCGGGGCGCTCGTCGTCGAGGCGGAAGCCCGGACCCAGCGCCGGCGCCCGGCCGAGGCGGGCCGGCAGGTCGCCCGCGATCGGCACGACGCTGACGCGCAGGGGCTCGTCGAGTCCGGTGAGGGTCCGGTCGTCCGGCGGGACGTAGGCGGAGACGTCGAGGGTGCGCGCCCGCTCGCGCAGCTCGACGAGCTCGCCGACGTAGCCGATGCCGAGGATGCGGACCAGCCGGTCCGGCTCCGCGACCGGCAGGGGGCGCAGGAGAATGCCGTGGAGGGCGGTGAAGATGGCTGTCGTCGCCCCGATGGTGAGGGCCAGGGTGGCGACCGACATTGCCGCGAACCCGGGGCGGCGGGCGAGGGCGCGGGTGCCGCACCGTACGTCCTGCAGCAACTGATCGAGCCAGCGCCAGCGCCACAGGGCCCGGACGTCCTCGCGGATGAGCCCGGCGTTGCCGAGCGTCGCCCGCGCCGCCCGCGCGGCGTCCCCGGGCGACATGCCGCGCTGGATGTTCTGCTGCGTCTCGAGCTCCACGTGCAGGGAGAGCTCGCGCCGGATGTCCGTCTCCGCCCGCTTTGCGCGGCGGCGGCGGAGCCACGGCAACAGACGAGCGAGCGGTACGCGCAACGGCATGGGCGGCCCTCCGATATGAAGATAATCTACAATGAATCAGATACTGTAGATTGTCAAGGCATATGCGCCATAATACCGGCATGCGCTCATGCGAGACTGCGGCAAGGGAGGACTGGCGATGACCGATCGAGCCTGTGTCGATTCGTTGCTCCAGCGACGGCTGGACCGTCGCGATCTGCTGACCGGCGGCCTGGCTCTGCTCGGGCTCGGGGCCGCCCGCGGCACCTCGGGCCTGTCTCTCTTCCAGCCCTCCGCGTTTCCCCTCGGCGTCGCGTCGGGCGATCCGACGCCGGACGGCGTGGTCCTCTGGACGCGCCTCGCCCTCGACCCGCTTAACGGCGGCGGCATGCCCCCGGACGACGTCGAGGTCGTCTGGGAGGTGGCGCGCGACGAACGGATGGCCGACGTGGTCCAACGCGGCACGAGCGTCGCCCGCGAGGTGCTCGGCCACAGCGTGCACGTCGAGGTGGACGGGCTCGAGCCGGGGCGCTGGTACTGGTACCGGTTCCGCGCCGGCGCCGACGAGAGCGCCGTCGGCAGGACCCGCACGCTCCCGGCGGCGGGAGCGCGCGCCGACCGGCTGCGGTTCGCCTTCGCCTCGTGCCAGCACTACGAGCAGGGGTACTTCACGGCGTACCGGCACATGGCCGAGGACGACCTCGACCTCGTCTTCCACCTCGGCGACTACATCTACGAGTACGAGGGGCGCGACGGGCGGGTGCGCCGGCACACCGGCGACGAGATCGAGCTGGTCGACGACTACCGCAACCGGTACGCGCTCTATCGCAGCGACCCGGACCTGCAGGCGGCGCACGCGGCGTTTCCGTGGGTGGTCACGTGGGACGACCACGAGGTCGACAACAACTACGCCAACCTCGTGTCGGAGGAGGAAGGGCTGCCGGCCGAGCTCTTCCGGCGGCGCCGCGCCGCCGCCTACCAGGCGTACTACGAGCACATGCCGTTGCGCCGGTCGTCGCTGCCGAACGGTCCCGACCTGCAGCTCTACCGCGCCTTCGCCTGGGGCGATCTCGCCTCGGTCCACGTGCTCGACACGCGGCAGTACCGCACCGACCAGCCGTGCGGCGATCGCCGCGGAAACTGCGACGGCATCTACGACCCCGCCGCGACGCCGCTCGGCGAGGTGCAGGAGCGCTGGCTCATGGACGGGCTCGACGCCTCGACCGCGCGCTGGAGCGTCATCCCGCAGCAGATCATGATGGCGCGGATCGACTACACGCCCGGCGACGGCGAGTCCTACTCGGCAGACGTCTGGTCCGGCTACGAGGCCGCACGGCGCCGGCTCATGGAGTTCCTCGCGACCCGCCGGCCCGCGAACCCTCTCGTCCTCACCGGCGACATCCACAGCAACTGGGTCACCGACCTCAAGGTCGACTACCGCGACCCCGCCGCGCCGGTGGTCGGCACCGAGCTCGTCGGCACCTCCATCAGCTCGGGCGGCGACGGCGTGGACACCCGCGACTCCACCGCCGCGCTCCTCGCGGAGAACCCGGCCATCCGGTTCTTCAACGGCCAGCGCGGCTACGTGCGCTGCCATCTGACGCCCGAGCAATGCCGGGCCGACTACCAGGTCCTGGAGTACGTCACCCGGCCCGGCAGCCCCATCTCGACGCGGGCGTCGTTCGTCGTCGAGGACGGCCGGCCCGGCGCGGAGCGGCTCTGAATCGGCTTTGACGTCGCCGAGCGCCCCTGCTGCCCCGGCCGCCTCGGGGTACGTCTTCTCGCGTTCCCGAGGCACGCGCCGGCAAATGCCGGTTTCGCGGGCTCAGGGTTTGCAGTCGGCGACGCGCCCAGGGAACTGCGGCAGTCCTTCAACGGGTTCCAGACCGCTCGGCGCCGCAGTCCCGTGGTATACGAGAGGCGGCCTTGGAGCCGCGTCGTATTGGTTCTCGTTCGCCCGGCTGGCAGACCGGACCGATCGCATGTAATACTGGAAGTGACACCGGTAAACAGAGGATCCGTTGTGC
Organism: Vicinamibacterales bacterium; assembly: GCA_965116765.1. GTDB lineage: Bacteria > Acidobacteriota > Vicinamibacteria > Vicinamibacterales > UBA8438 > JAJEEA01. Next base: position 134,221 of record OZ220718.1, read on the forward strand.
GAAGGACCGTCGAGTCCGCCGATAGCGTCCACTTCAGGCATCGGGATGCCGATACCGTTCGAACTCGTGATGACGGGCGCTCCAGTGTCCAACCAGACGCGCCGAGGTCGGCAGCGGCGCCAGCGGCGGAGGGACTGGATCCAGGAAGTGCAGCAGGCCGCCAAGCAGGAGTGGGGTACGGAACGTCCGCACGACCGGGCGGTAGCAGTGACAATCACGTACTTCTACGATGGCCGTTCCCCAGATGTCGATAATGTTCCAAAGCCCATTCTGGATGCGCTGAAGGGGATCGTCTACCATGACGACCGGCAGGTATCCGACCTGTTTTGCCGCAAGCGGGAGCTGGGCGACTTGCTGATTCGGAACCCTTCCGCCGCCGTGCTGGAATCGCTTGGCGACGGGAAGCCGTTTCTCCATATCGGCGTGGCCGAGGCGGTGACCCGGGAGATCGAAATGTGATGGAACAAGCAACCAACGCCGAGTATCTTCTGGCCCGCAAGACGGCGGAAGACTACCGGAGGAAGGGATACGCGGTGGCTTTCGACGCTCCGCTCGACTTCCTGCCGGGGTTTCGCGCGGATCTGCTTGTCAGCAAGGACGACGAGGTGAAGGTCATAGAGGTCAAGTCACGCACGTCCCTGGCGGCGGAACCGAGGATCAGGGAGTTGGCGAAGGCTGTCGATGCGAAGCCCGGCTGGAGTCTGGATCTGGTGCTCGTCGCCGAGCCCGAGAAGCTGGACTCGCCCGAAGGAGCGCGTCCCTTCGCTCGTGGACATGTTCTTCAGCGGCTAGCGGACGCGGAGAAGGCACTGGAATCGGGCATGTCCGAGGGGGCCCTCGTGTTCGCCTGGTCGGCCTGCGAGGCCGCAACCCGGGTGCTGGTAACCGATCAAGACCATTCGAATCCGGCGGTCAACAGTCCGGGGTACTTCCTGGACAGGGCGGTCTTCCTGGGGATCGTCTCCAGGGAAGAATACCGCGATCTGGCCGAAGCGAGGAAATACAGAAACGCGATCGTGCACGGGTTCAGCCACGGCGATTTCGGTGACGAGATGGTGACGGGCTTGATCGCGACCGTCCGCCGCATGATGGCCGCTGACGAATAGCACGCTCGGGCTCCGGGTATTCGAACATCTGTCCGTACTGCGCTGCACGAGTTTCGACAGGCACTCGTCAATCAGGACACGCACGGTTCAGCAGAGCGGCAATCGCCTGTTCCAGAGCGGCAATCGCGTGTTCTCTCGAAACCGCCGGGAAGACCTCCAGGAGCTCGGAGAGCGTCTGCCCGGCTTGTAGATAATTGAGCAGCGACTGGAATGGCACGCGCGTGCCGGCGAAGACCGGAGTACCGCTCATGACGTCGGGATGGCGGGCAATCACGAGGGTTTCTTGGGACATCTCGCGACTGGTCTGTCCAGCACTCCGCATACACCGGGGGCCGACGCCTGCCTTTGAGCGGTCATGGGCGGCACCGAACCGTTCGGATTGGCGGTCCGTGCCCGGAGGTCGTCTCGCGTGCGTCATCGCGGCGGGGCGGTGCGTTCGAACAGCCGGGACGGAGGCCGTCCGCTGCGAACGTCGTCCGCCGCCGCGAGCAGGCGGTCGCGGTCCGCGAGGTTGCGTTCGGCCATGGCTTCGAGGAAGTCGACGACCGCGGCCTGCTCGCTGGCGTCCACGAGGTCGAGCAGGACGCGCCATGGGGCCACGCCGTGACCGTAGGTCAGCCCCTCGGCCGGGGGCGACAGGGAGGCGCGGCGGAGCGCTTCGACGGCCGCGTCGACGTCGCCGTCGAGCATGGCCGTCGAGGCGAGCGTCATGTGCGCCCGGTAGATGAACGAGCCGGCATCGGGCACGCCCGCGAAGCGCGGCGCGAGGTCGAGCACGTCGCGCGCGAAGCGTCTCGCGTTGTCGGTCTTCCTCTCGATGTAGCCCGCCAGGTTGCGGTCGTCGAACCGCGCGGCCCCGCGGACGCTCTGCAGCGCGTCGACCGCGGCTTCGGCCATCGCTTCGAAGCGCTCGGCCGGGGGGAGGGCGGCCAGGGCGTCGTACTGCTCGGCCGGGGCCACGGCGCGGTCGCGTAGCCATGCGGCGCGGCTTCGCTCGCTCGCCAGCAGGTCCGCCAGCATCGTCCGGGTCGGCACGGACTCCGGATCGAGCCGCGCGGCGCGCTCAAGGCAGTCCTTGGCGAGAAGCCGGTCCTGGGGGAAGCTGCTGCGGTTGTAGCGCGGCGCATTCAGCAGGTAGTGGGCAGCGGCGGCCAGCAGGATCGGATCGCTCGACGCGGCAATGCTGGTGCGCGCATGGGCCGCGAACGCGCTGTCTGGATCGAAGTCGGTCACTTCCACGAGCGGGCCGCCGTCGGTGAGCCGCACGCGGTGGCCGATGACGCTCGCCGCGTAGAACCGGCCCAGTCGAGCCGACCACGGTCCTGTCGGGTCTTCCGTCCGGCGCTCGAGCAGGATCTCCTCCGCCCGCGGCCGGTCCTCCTGCGCAACCGCGACCTCGGTGTCGGGAAACTGGTCGATGAGCCGCTCGACGGGCCAGCTTGCGCGAGTGGCGGCGTCGATCTCCCGCAGGATGTCCGGAAGGCGATCTCCCGTCACGTCGGTGACGGGGCGACATGCTGCGACGGCGACTGCGATCAGGCAGCAGCAGCCAACCAGGGCGGCCCTGGAGGCCGGTGAACCCGCGCGGCGGGGCTCGAGCCGTCGGATGTACGCGACTCGGCGAGTCAGCGACGGGCTACCATGCATGCCGACACCCTCCCAGGAACAACGGCCCCCCCGTGCACGCACGGCGACGGCCATGGACTGCAGCACCTCGATGTAGGGCTGTGGTGCGCCCGCCCCGCTCAGGGCCGCCTCGTCGCACGCCTGCTCGGCGGTCAGGGCGAGCGTGCGCCGCAGCCACCAGGCGAGCGGATGGAACCAGAACAGGCAACGGTTCAGCGAGGCGAGCCCCGCCACGAGGGGATCGCGCCTTGCGACGTGCGCGCGCTCGTGCGCGATCACCGCTTGGAGCTTGGCCTCGGACCACAGCTCCCAGCCCGACGGCAGCACCACGTTCGGCTGCAACAGACCGACGGTGACCGGCACCGCGATGCGGTCCGACTCGAGGACCTGGAAGGGAAGGGCGCCGAGCCGGCGGCGGGCCGGCCCCTCGGGCGGCCGGGCGCTGCGCGCGAGCCGCCGCGAGCCCCACAATCCGAGCACGAGGCGCAGCAGCATCGGCGCCAGGCCGGCGACGTAGACGGCGAGGGCCGTCGCCGTCCAGGACCACTCGCCGCGGGAAGGCGCGGCCGGCGCCGCGTCGCGGGGAACGCCGGGCTCGCGGCGAGGTGGCGTCAGCGGCGGGGGAGCCGTCGCGGCCGGATTCCACTCGGTCCGCGGGCCGGGCGTCGCGGCGACCGCGGCGGCGACGACGTCGCGCGCGGCGGGCGGCACCGGCACGCCGACGGCCGGCACGAGGCGCGACAGCGCCGGCATCAGCAGCATCGCGACGAGCACGACGGTCCACGCGGCGTGCCGGGTCGCGCCGGCCGGCACCCGCAGGGCGGCGAGGACCGCCGCCACGAACGCGGCGACCAGCGCCGCCCGCAGCGACGCGTCGGCCAGGGCTTCCAGCACCATCCCGCTCGTCCCGCTCATGACCGCCCCCCTCGCCCCGCCTTCGCCTTGCCTCTGGCCCGGCGCGCGAGACGCTCGAGCTCGTCCACCGAGAGCACCTGCTCGTCGACCATGCCCACGAGGAACTGCTCGGTCGAGCCCGCACAGAAGCGGTCGATGATGCGCCGCACCGCGGACGCGGCAATGCCCTGCGGCGGCAGCTTGGCCCGGTAGACGAACGTCTTGCCCGCCACCCGGTGGCTCAGGTAGCCGCGGGCTTCCAGGCGCCTCAGCACCGTCCGTACGCTCGAGTCCTTGAGCGGATGGGCTGGCAGCAGCCCTTCGCGCACCTGCTCCGCGGTGGCCTCGCCGCCGGACCAGATCGCCTCCATGACGGCCTGCTGCAGCTCGGTCAGGATGGCGTTACGAATAGTCACGTTACGGAGTGTAGCACATGTGTCGGGTTCGAGCGAGATCCGGGGCCGAGGGTCTCGTCGAAATCTCGGCCTTGCGCGTGGTGGCGGATCCGGTCAGCGACCTGCTCTGGTCGACGGTGCGGAAGGCCACGGCCAGACGCCTCACCGTCCATGCGGCGGGCGGCTACACCTTCGCGCACGAGACGGGGCACAACATGGGGCTCGTGACCGCCGCGCGGGCCGCGGGGCGACGAGGCGCGACTGCACATCCGACGCATTCCGCACGAGGGCGAGCGCCGCCCGCGCATCGGCCGGGAATCGATGGAGGAACCGGGCCGCCTGCAGGGTCTGCCAGCCCCAGGCGGCCGAAGAGCTCAGCAGATCACCAACTGCCGAATCAGCCGGAAGTGAGGGTCGGACGTGCACAACACGAGGTCGTGCTGGCCGGCGAGGGCCGCGATCCAGAGGTCGTTCGTCGGTATCGGGCTTCCGTCGTCGCGAAGCTGCCGGTGCAGCTGCGCGTAGCAGTGCGTCGTCTGCTCGTCGGGCGCGAGCACGGACACCCGCGGACTGGCGAGGAACCGCTGCAGGTTGGCGGCGTTCGTCGACTCGCGATTGCCGGCCGCGAAACCGGCCCGCAACTCACCCAGCACGATGAGGGGCAGGACGATGGACTGCACCGTGCGGAGGAGCTCGACCCTGGCGGCAATCCCGCGCATGAAGTTGCTGTAGGCGTTCGTGTCGAGGGCGACGTTCATTGCCACGACTCGTCGTCGATGCGCGCGAACTCGGCGACGGCGCGGTCGAAGTCCGGGTCCTCCTGCCACGTGCCGACCAGGTGGTCGAGATCGGTGTGCTTCGCGGGGGCGGCGTCCAGGGCCAGCCCGCGGGTCAGCGCGTCGATGACGACCGCGTTGAGACTCTTCGACTCGCGTCGGGCGCGCTGCCGGAGGGCACGATCGACCTCGTCGGGAACGGCCCGGATGGTGTACTGCATGCTGTACGTGCAGGCATGGTATCACAGCGGTGCAGGCGAGCTTCCCGCGCGGTTCTCGGGCCTTCCCGACCGTCGGCCCGGCAGCTCATTTCAAGGCCTGCGCGGGCGGGTGCGCCGCTACGCTGGCAAGACTTCTCTTGACAGCTATAGGAACGGGCCGCCATCCTGGGTCGACGAACCCGAGCGGTTCCTCGACGAAACGTGGGTGCTGGCCGAAGGTCGGACGGCACGGGAGTTCTGCCTGATGTTCGCACCGGGACCGTTCCTGAGGCACGGCGCCGTGCCAGACCCCGGAGAGTTCAACGAGCGCACGGGAGACACCAGTGAATGGGAACCCCGATCCTGATCGGGAAGGCTCTCATGGGTCCCGCGCCAGGATTCCGTCCGGGCAGGGTGACGCGTCGCGCCTGGAACGTCGCGTGGCCGCTCGACGATGGGCCGTAGAGGCGAAGGCCGGTTTCGTCCGGGGGCTAATGGCCTCACTCGAATTCGGAGCGCGGGAGGCCCGATCGTCGAATGATCGCGCTCAGCGTGCCCGCCCGCAACTCGGCGTGGTCCGGTACGGGGATGGTCACGGTCCCGGCCTTGTCGGCCTTCTGCATCACCACATGGCTCCCGCGTCTTCTCACCTCCGAGAAACCGTGTTCCGCCAGAATCCGACAGACGTCGCGGCCGGAAAGAACAGGCAGCTTACCCAACCGCCACCTCGACCTGCGTCACGTAGACTTCGTCGCGCAGGCGGCCCTCGATTTCCTCCGCGGAGGCTGTCTCGAAGAACAGCGCGAGGGCTTCCTCCAGGTTGTCCCTCGCTTCGGAGACGGTATCTCCCTGGCTGACGACATCCACTTCGGGGCAGAGAGCGACGTAACCGTCGTCCTCGCGTTCGATGATCGCGGTCAGCTTTCTCGTCATCGGTGCTCCTGAGCGGGAGGGCGAGCGGCATCGGCGCTCAGCCCCTACCTGCCCCGCACCCTCAATCCTGCCCGCTCTCGCGGTTCCGCTCCTCCAGCCGCGCACCCCCCAGGATGTTCGGCATCGCGTAGTTCCCCTCGTGACACGCGTACTCGAACAGCAGCAGCTCGGTCGACTTCATGGGAATGCGCGCCGTCCACGGCGCCGACCACGTCGCGGGGTCGCTGATCGTGAACTCGTACAGCAGCGTGTCCGCGTCGACCCGGGTGAAGCGCTCGATGAGATGCCGGTCCTTGGTCGACCCCCGGTAGCCGTGCTTGTCGCTGAAGTGCGTGGTCTCGACCACCAGCGTGTCGCCTTCCCAGACCCCGCGCGACTCGCCGGTCCACGACTCGATGTCGGGGCGGGGGCGGCCGTCGAGGGGGATGATGCGCGAGTCGTGGACCATCTCGTTGAGCACCACGACGTGGTCGGGGGTCTGGAAGAGCTGCATGTTCTGGTTGTAGAAGCCGGGGGTCATCGGCGGCCCGGTGTTGAACCCGAGGATGCAGCGGTCGAACGCGCTGCGGTCGGTGTACGAGTCGGCGGGGTGGGCCTCGCGGTACGCGCGGCGCTCGTCGGCACGGCGCTGGCCCTCGTCGCTCAGGGCGGGGATGCGCCCGTTCGGGGGGTCGACGATGAGCGACGTGCGCCGGTCGTCGATGACGGTGGTGCCGAAGTCGAGCCAGAAGTTGTTGTAGCCGCCGACGTTGCCCCCGGCCTCGGTGCGGCGGGGCGCGGCTTCCCAGAGGCGGATGTTCCGCTCCACGCGCTCCTGCTCGATGGTGGCGGCCTCCTCCTCGGTCAGGAACGCCTGCTCGCCGCGGTCCTCGGGCCGCTCGAGCGGCGTGGCGGTCTTGAAGTCCCAGATGCCCTGCAGGTCAGGGGCGCCCCATGGGGTCCGCGGTGCGTCCTGGCCGGCGGCCGGGCCGGCCGCCAGCACGACGAAGGCGGCCGCCAGCGCCGTTGCGACGATTCGACCTCTCACGACCGTCATGGATCTACCTCCTCGGTAGGGGCGCCCGTCTCGCAAGGGCACCCTCGCCGTCTACCATAGCCGCTGACAGGGCTTCCGTAAACCCTGCGCTCGGAGTAGGATGCAGGAGTCAATCACCGGGAGAGATTCCATGCCGAACCGAGTCAGCCGTCGCGAGCTGCTGGCCGGCGCGCTCGCCGCCGCGGCCATGCCGGCCGCCGCCGGGCGCGCCCGCGCGCAGAGCGGAGACACCACCAGTCAGGCGGGGCCGGGGGCCAGCCGGCTGGGCGCCCGCTCGCCCCACGTGACGATCCAGCGCGACGCGCGCGGGCCGGTGGCCTCGCGCACGCCGCTGCAGGACCTGCAGGGCACCATCACGCCGTCGGACCTCCACTTCGAGCGGCACCACGCGGGCATCCCCGCCGTCGACCCCGACGACTATCGGCTGCTGGTCCACGGCATGGTCGAGCGGCCGATGGTGTTCACCCTGGCCGACCTCAAGCGCTTTCCGGCCACGTCGCGCATCTGCTTTCTCGAGTGCTCGGGCAACTACCCGACGGGGGCGGGGCCCGAGACGAAGCCCGAGGGGGTCTGCGGCATGACGTCGACGACCGAGTGGACGGGCGTGTCGCTGGCCACGCTCTTCCGCGAGGTCGGGGCCAGCCCCGACGCCACCTGGTTCCTCGCCGAGGGCCAGGACGCGGCGGTGATGACGCGCAGCGTCCCCATGGAGAAGGCGCGGGACGACGCCTTCGTCGCCTACGCCCAGAACGGCGAGGCGCTGCGGCCGGGGCAGGGCTATCCGGCGCGGCTGCTGCTGCCGGGGTGGGAGGGCAACTCGAACGTCAAGTGGCTGCGGCGCCTCGAGCTCGCCGACCGGCCGTTCATGACGCGCGAGGAGACCTCGAAGTACACCGACCCGCTGGCCGACGGCACCGCGCGGCAGTTCAGCTTCGTCTTCGACGCCCGCTCCATCATCACCGCGCCGGCCTGGCCCGACGTCGTCGAGCCGGGGTGGATCGAGCTGCGCGGCATCGCGTGGTCGGGACGGGGCGCCATCGCGCGGGTCGAGGTGAGCACCGACGGCGGCGGCACCTGGCAGGAGGCGCGCCTGCAGGCGCCGGTGCTGCGGCAGGCGCACACCCGCTTCCGCCACCTGTGGCGCTGGGACGGGGCCGAGACCGAGATCATGAGCCGGGCCGTCGACGACACCGGCTACGTGCAGCCGACGCGCGCCGCCCTGCGCGCCGAGCGCGGGCGGCGGGCGCGGCGGTACCACCTGAACCCCATCACCGCGTGGCGCATCCGGCCGAGCGGGCAGGTCGAGTACCGGGTGGAGGAGCCATGGGACGCGTAACCCGCGCCGTGGGCGCTGCCTTCGCGTTGCTCGTCGGCCTCGCGGCGGCAGCGGCAGCGCAACCGCAGGACGGACGGCTCGGCTTCGGCCGCCCCGCGACGGCCGAGGACATCGCCGCGTGGGACATCGACGTCATGCCCGACGGCGCCGGCCTCCCCGACGGCTCGGGGACGGCGGAGAGCGGCGCCCCGGTCTACGCGGCGCAGTGCGCCGTCTGCCACGGTGCGGCCGGCGAAGGCGGCGTCGCCGACCGGCTGGTCGGTTACGACCCCGACAGCACGCCCCCGTTCGGCCCCGCCTACGAGGCGTGGCGCGCCGGCCGCGACGACGTGCCGTTCTCGGTCGGCAACTACTGGCCCTATGCCACGACCCTCTTCGACTACATCCGCCGCGCGATGCCGTCGGACGCGCCGGGCACCCTGACTGCCGACGAGGTCTACGGCCTCGTCGCGTGGATACTCGCCGAGAACGGCATCGTCGCCCCCGACGCGGTCATGAACGCCGAGACCCTGCCCGCGGTCGAGATGCCCGCCCGCGACGTCTTCGTCCCGCAGGAACGGTAGCCGGCGCGCGCGTCCAGGACAGTGATCGCGATATAGAGTCTGCCAACTGCACGTCGACGCAGCCCGTCTCTGCCGTCTTCCGGGCCTGCCAAGCGGCAAGGTCGCTCCGTCACCGTCGTGACGCAGCGGGAGGGCGCTCCGCCGCGCGGGCGCCCCTGACGAGGCGCACTCGTGGCCGCCGCGAAGCGAAGCGCTGCAACCGGCACTGGTGGCCGTCTCGACCGGCCGCACTCGGCCCTCCGTCGTCGGACAACCACAACAGAGAGTGAGGTCTCCACATGCGCGTTTCCGCCCTGGTCGCCACGTTCTGTCTGCTGCTCTCCGTCGGCGCCGCCCACGGCCAGCCCGCGCCAGAGCTCGAGTACGATGCGGTGGCGCCGCTGAAGCTGCCGCCCGACCTCTATCTCGGCGAGAACGCCGGCGTCGCCGTCGACTCGCGCGGTCACGTCTTCGTCTACACCCGGTCCGGGACCGACGCCACCATCATCGCCCCGCGGGCCGCGTCGCTCTACGAGTTCGCCCCCGACGGCAGCTTCGTCCGCGAGATCGGCGGCAATCTCTACTCGAAGGCGTGGGCGCACGCCGTTCGCGTGGACGCCGACGACAACATCTGGCTGGTCGACAACGGCTCGAGCATGGCCGTCAAGCTGAGCCCGGCCGGCCGCGTGCTGCAGGTCTTCGGGCGTCGTGCGGAATCGACCCACGCGCGGTACCCCCGCTGCACCGGGCCGTACTGCCCGCCGCACTCGCTGCGCCCGCCGTACTACGAGTCGCCCGACGCCCTGCCGCCGCCGGCGCGCGACGGGCTGTTCGACGAGGTGACCGACGTCGCGTTCGATCCCGACGGCAACGTCTACTTCAGCGACGGCTACAACAACGCCCGCGTCGCCAAGTACGACGCCGACGGCAACTGGGTCGGCTCGTGGGGCGAGCGGGGCAGCGGGCCGGGGCAGTTCCGTGTCCCCCACGGCATCGCCGCCGACGACCGGGGCCGCGTCTACGTGGCCGACCGGTCCAACAACCGCGTGCAGGTGTTCGAGTCGGACGGCACGTTCGTGCGCGAGATCACGCTGGCCGACCTGCGGCGGCAGGCGCCGGTGCCGGCCGACTACGCGCCCCAGGTCGCGAGCTTCGGGCGGCTGCCAGACGGCAGCTACAACTCGCTGTGGCCCAACTCGATCTGCATCACGCCGGGCCCCGACCCGGTCATGTTCACCCAGGACATGTTCCCCGGCCGCATCTACAAGATGGCGCTCGACGGCACCGTGCTGGGCTACTTCGGCCGGGACGGCCAGGCCGTCGGCCAGTTCGGCTGGATCCACGGCCTGGCGTGCCCGTCGGCCGACGAGGTCTGGGTCGCCGAGCTGCTGACCTGGCGCGTCCAGAAGATCACCCTCCGCGACTGACGCGCCCGGGTCCCGCCCGCGCCCGCGCTTGACGCCAACCCGCTGAAACGGTCATGGTCGGCGCGAGGACGGTCGGTCGGCCGACGAGGGAGGGCGCGATGAGACGAACACGGGAGCGGCTGGCGGTGGGAATGGTCCTGGCCGCGGCGGCGGCGCTGGCGGCGGGCGCGCAGGAGGAGAGCCCCGTGGCCATCACCGGCGTGGTCGCCAGCGGCGCCGGCCCCGAGGCGGGCGTCTGGGTGATCGCCGAGACCGGCGACCTGCCGACGACCTTCCGCAAGATCGTGGTGACCGGCGACGACGGCCGGTTCCTGCTGCCCGAGCTGCCCGAGGCGGGCTATTCGGTCTGGGTGCGGGGATACGGGCTCGTCGACTCGACGCCGGTGACGGCGGCGCCGGGGGACGACCTGCGCCTGACGACGGTCGTCGCCGGCACGCCGCAGGAGGCCGCCACGGTCTATCCCGCCGCGTACTGGCTCTCGCTGATCGAGCCGCCGGGGGCGGGCGAGTTCCCGGGCACCGGCCCCGAGGGCAACGGCATCAGCGAGGAGCTGCGCACCCGCGACGAGTACCTCTACAACGTGAAGGCCTGCCTGCGCTGCCACCAGGTCGGCGGCGAGTTCACGCGCGGGCACCCCGACGGGCTCGACTACGACTCGAGCGCCGACGCCTGGGACGCGCGCGTGCGCATGGGGCAGCGCGGGGCCGAGATGAGCATGTGGATGTCGCGGTTCGGCCGCGGGCGCGGGCTGCGCATGTTCGCCGACTGGAGCGACCGCATCGCCACCGGCGAGGTGCCGCCGGCGCCGCCGCGCCCGCGGGGGGTCGAGCGCAACCTGGTCCTCACCCAGTGGGAGTGGACCGACGAGATGGGGAAGATCCACGACGAGGCATCCACCGACAAGCGCAACCCGACGGTGAACGCCGACGGCCCGATCTACGGCGTGGACATCGCCAACGACAACCTCGCCATGCTCGACCCGAACACCCACACCGCGACGATGGTGCGCATCCCCACCCTCGCCGACCGCTCGACCATGCGGGCGTCCTACGCGCAGTCGGGCTATCCGCCGTCGCGCCTCGCGGATCTGGCGCGCTTCAACCCCGCGAGCATCCACAACCCGATGCTCGACCGCCGGGGCCGGGTCTGGTACACCGCGACGCTGCGTCCGCCCGAGAACCAGCCCGACTGGTGCCTGGAGGGCTCGGACAACGAGTACGCGCGGTACTTCCCGGTGGAGCGGTCGGGCCGCAACGTGAGCTACTACGACCCCGAGACGGGGGAGTTCACGATGGTGGACACCTGCTTCGGCAGCCACCACCTGCAGTTCGCGCACGACGACAACGAGACCCTGTTCCTCAGCCGGCCCAACAGCGACGTCTTCGGCTGGCTCGACACGAAGCTGTTCGACGAGACCGGCGACGGACGGCTCGCGCAGGGCTGGTGTCCCACGGTCGTCGACACCAACGGCGACGGCCGCATCACGAAGCCGTGGAACGAGCCGGCGGTGGAGCGCGGCAGCCGTTTCGAGGAGGACCCGACGGCGAGCACCTGGGATTTCGACCCGGCGCGCGACACGCGGGTCACGGTTGGGGCGTACGGCATCATCGTCAACCCCGTCGACGGGGCCGTCTGGGGCGCGCAGGACTCCTACCCGGGCCGGATCGTCCGGCTAGTGGTGGGCGACGACCCGCCGGAGAGCTGCATCGCCGAGGTGTTCGAGGTGCCCTCCGAGCGCTGGGACGTGGAGGCGGCGGGCGAGCGCGGCTTCATGCCCCGCGGCCTCGACGTCGACACGAACGGGGTCATCTGGACGGCGCTGTCGGGGACCAACCATCTCGCGAGCTTCGACCGCAGCAAGTGCGGATCGTTGACCGGGCCCGAGGCGCACACCGGCCGTCACTGCGCCGAGGGGTGGACCCTCCATCCCCTGCCGGGCCCGGTGTTCAAGGGGACCGACGTTCGCGCCGACTACAACTACTACAACTGGGTCGACCAGTTCGACACCCTGGGCCTCGGCGAGAACGTGCCCATCGCCACCGGCACCGGCTCGGACTCGCTGGTGGCGCTGCTGCCCGAGACCGGGGAGACGGTGGTCATGCGCGTGCCCTATCCCTGGCCGGCTTCCACCCGAGGGGCCTCGACGGCCGCATCGACGACGCCGACGCCGGCTGGAAGGGGCGCGGCGTCTACTCGTCGACCGGCTCCGACACGGTGTGGCACGCCGAGGACGGGCTGGCCGTCGAGGACGGCGAGTACCGGTCGGTGTCGAAGCCGATCCTCGTGAAGTTCCAGTTCCGGCCCCATCCGTTGGCGAACTGAAATTGGCCCTTGACGCGGGTCCCGGGAACCGCCATTCTCGGCACGAGTCGCCCCGGCAGGAGCGACCGGGGCGTTCGAGGATGGCTTGGCAGCCCGTGGTGGAACGCCGCGTTGCACTGCGCCAGCGAACGCCGAGGCGCCCGCTTGACAGGCGTTAGGAGGGCGCATGTTGGCATATGCAACCGACGAATAACGCAGTCAGGCGGGATGCATCGCCGCTCGAGCAGCGGGGACTGTCGCCACGGGCTGCTCTAGGGAAGGAGAAACAGCCATGAAGCGAAGCATCTGTGCCATCGCGGCTCTCGCGTTGGGGCTGCCGCTGGCGATCGCCGCCAACGACGATCTCATGTCGCGGCAGGACGACGACAACCAGTGGGTGTTGCCGGGGAAGAACTACTCGGCGACCCGCTACAGCTCGCTCGACCAGATCACCGCCGACAACGTCGCGGACCTCACCCAGGTCTGGTCGTTCTCGACCGGCGCGCTGCGCGGTCACGAGGGGCAGCCCCTGGTGGTCGACTCGACGATGTACGTGCACAGCGCGTACCCCAACCACGTCTACGCCATCGACCTCGCCGAGGACGGCTGGCCCATCAAGTGGCGGTACACGCCGGTCCAGGACGACCGCGCGGTGCCCGTCGCCTGCTGCGACCTGGTCCACCGCGGCGTGAACTACGTCGACGGCCGGATTCTGATGACGACGCTCGACGGGCACGTCCTGGCCCTGGACGCCGAGAGCGGCGAGGAGCTGTGGAAAACGAGGAACGCCGACCCGTTGCGGGGCGAGACGATGACGATGGCCGGCCTCGTGGTCAAGGACAAGTACATCGTGGGCGTCTCCGGCGGCGAGTTCGGCATCCGCGGCTGGGTGGCCGCCTACGCCGTCGAGTCGGGCGAGCAGCTGTGGAAGGCCTACAGCATGGGCCCGGACGAGGACGTCATGCTCGCGCCGGACTTCAACGAGGCCAATCCCCACTACGGCGGGGCCGGGGCGGGCACCGAGACGTGGCCCGGCGACCGCTGGCGGAACGGCGGCGGCGCCACCTGGGGCTGGTACGCGTACGACCCCGACCTCGACCTGATCTACTACTCTACCGGGAACCCCGGGACGTGGAACCCGACGCCGCGCGAGGGCGACAACAAGTGGTCGATGACGATCTTCGCCCGCGATCCCGACACGGGTCTGGCGAAGTGGGCGTACCAGATGACGCCGTGGGACGCCTGGGACTACGACGGCGTCAACGAGCACGTGCTGCTCGACCTCGACATCGACGGTCGGGACGTGAAGGCGCTGGTGCACTTCGACCGCAACGGCTTCGCCTACGTGCTGGACCGCACCGACGGCACGCTCCTGTCGGCCGAGAAGTTCGTCGAGGCGACCAACTGGGCCGAGCGCATCGACCTGGAGACCGGTCGCCCCGTGGAGGTCCCGGAGAAGCGCACCCGCCAGGGCGTGAACACTCTCGACATCTGCCCCTCCGCCATGGGCGCCAAGAACCAGCAGCCGGTGTCGTTCTCGCCCCGCACCGGCCTGATCTACGCCGGCACGAACAACCTGTGCATGAACTACGAGGGCTTCGAGGTGCGCTACATCGCCGGCGCGCCGTACGTCGGCGCGAACGTGCGGATCTTCGCCGGGCCGGGCGGCTACCAGGGCGAGTTCATGGCCTGGAACCCGGCCGCGGGCGAGAAGGTCTGGGGCATCACCGAGCCGTTTCCGGTGTGGACCGGCACGGTGGTCACGGCCGGCGACGTCGTCTTCTACGGCACCATGGACCGGTGGTTCAAGGCGGTCGACGCCAGGAGCGGCGAGCCCCTGTGGCAGACGAGGCTGCCGTCGGGATCGATCGGCAACCCCATGACGTTCGTGGCGCCCGACGGCAAGCAGTACGTCGCGATCTACTCCGGCATCGGCGGGTGGTTCGGCCTCCCGGTCGCGGCGGACCTGTCGCGCGAGGACCCGCTCGGGGCGCTGGGGGCGGTCGGCGCCGCCTACGACTCGGGGCTCGACAGGGTGACCTCCGTGGGTGGGACGCTGCACGTCTTCGCCCTCGAGGAATAGGCCCGCGGAGATTGCCGTGATGGGTACTGCCAGGGGCGTCGTCGCCGGAGGCGTTGCCGCCGCGGTCGGGGTCTGCGCGCTGCTGGCGGCCCGGGTGCCGCCGGTGGCCCCGGTGCTCGCGCAGGCGCCGGCGCTCCGCGTCTGCGGCGATCCCGAGAACCTGCCGTTCTCGAACGAGCGGCTCGAGGGGTTCGAGAACCGGATTGCCGCGGTCGTCGCGGCCGAGCTCGGCGCGACGCCCGTCTACGCGTGGTGGCCGCACCAGCGCGGCCTCGTCCGGAACACCATCGACGCGGGGACGTGCGACGTGATCTTCGGGGTCCCCGAGGGTCTCGACTTCGTGCTCTGGACGAAGCCGTACTACCGGTCGTCCTACGTCATGGCGTACCGCGGCGACCGGGGCTACGACTTCCGGTCGCTCGACGCGCCGGAGCTGCACGAGCTTCGCATCGGCGTCCATGTCAACACGCCGCCCGAGGAGAGCCTGGCGCGGCGCGGCCTGCTCGACAACATCTCGACCTACTCGCTGTTCTTCGATCCGCGCGGCGACCGGGACCGGCCGCGGAAGCTGCTCGACGACCTCGTGGCGGGCACGGTGGACGTCGCCGTCGCCTGGGGTCCGCTGGCCGGCTGGGCGGCCAGGACGTCGGACGCGCCGCTCGAGCTGGTCCCGCTGGAGGACGAGCCGGGGGTGCCGCTGTCCTTCGACATCTCGATGGGCGTCGCGAAGGGCAACGAGGAGCTGAAGGGCCGGCTGGAGGCGGCGATCGACCGGCGTCGGGCCGAGATCGTGGCCATTCTGGAGGAGTACGGCGTGCCGGTCGTTCCCATCGGCGCGTCCGGCGCCGCGGATCCGAACGCCGACGCCGCACCGCCGGCCTCGGCGCCGGTCGACCCGGCGCCGGCGCCACGGAGGCTCAACCCGTTCACCGGGAACGCGGACATGGCGGCGGAAGGCAGGACGCTGTACTTCCAGGTCGGTTGCCAGGGCTGTCACGGCGGCGGTGGCGGCGGCGGGATGGCCACCTCCGTGATCGACGACGCCTGGGTGTTCGGCAGCGACGACGAGGTGCTGTTCCGGCTCATCAAGGGCGAGATGCCCGAGCAGACGATGCCGACCGTCTACAGCGTGCTCGAGGACGACGAAGTCTGGCAGATCCTGGCGTTCATCCGGTCGGTCTACGCCGGCGATCCCGGCCGTATCGACTGGTAGGGGGGCGCCCCGGGGCTGCCGCCGCGTCGTCCTCGGGGAGATCTGCACCGCGGCGGCCCCCCGGCCTCAGGGGCCCTTCGCGGTGTGCCGCTCGATGTAGGTGAGGGCGGCCTGCGTGAGAAAGCCGGACCTGGACGTCTCGGCGAGCTGCGCGGCGCGGTCGATCAGCGCGAGCGCGCGCCGCGGGATGGTCACGCTCAGCCGGACGGTCTTGTTCGAGATCGCCAGCTTGTCTAGATCGACCTGGATGCCCACCAGGAACGCCCCCGGCTCGACGGCGGTCCGGCCGACCGCATCCGGGTCGGGGATGGGCTCGCCGTCGGCGATCATGCCGTCGAGATGACACAGGATCGCCTCTTCGGCGTTGCGGACGGCCTCGGCCAGATTGTCGCCCTCGGTGAAGCACCCCGGCAGGTCGACGATCTCGACGCTGTACCCGCCGTCGGCCTCGGCGTGCAGCTTCGCGAGGTAGAGGATCATCGGTCTCTCCAGTCCCAGCCGGCCTGCCGGTAGATGTTGCGAAGCGTCGTCACGTACAGGTCCTTCCTCGGATGCGGCACGGTCGCGCGGCCCGGCTTGCTGGGGTGCGTGAAGTTCTGATGGCTGCCGCGACCCCCTGCGTTCCGCCATCCATCACGCTCCAACCGCTTGATGATCGCCGCACTGTTCATGCGTGCAGTATACATACGCATGCTATATGCACAACAGCTCGTGCTCGCGCGGTTGCCCTCCGACGCCCGCGGAATCCGGGGGTTGCAGAGACCCCGCCAGGAGCCTGCGCCGTCGAACGGCGCAGGCTCCGGTAGGATCGATTGGGCGCCCAGCGGAGCCGAAGGCGGCGGTGGGCGGGCCAGGTCCGGCAGGCTGTGGAAGCGCGCGATGGATGGCGGATGGCTGGCAACCGGAGCTGCGACCAGGTCGGCTGCTGCATCGTGGGGGGCGGGCCTGCCGGCGCCGTCCTCGCCCTGCTCCTCGCCCGCCGGGGCGTGTCGGTGGCGTTGCTCGAGGCCAGGGACGACTTCGATCGGGCGTTCCGGGGGGACACCGTGCACCCCTCGACGCTCGAGATGCTCGACGACCTCGGGCTCGCGGAGCCGCTGCTCGCGCGCGACCACGCCCGGATGCGCCGCATGACCCTGCAGAGCGGCGGGACCACCGCCGTTCTCGCCGACTTCACGCGGCTCCGGTCGCGGTTCCCCTACATCGCGATGATCCCCCAGGCGGAGTTCCTCGACTTCATCGTCGGCGAGGCGGGCAAGCGCGACTGCTTCGATCTGCGCCTGGGGGCCCGGGTCACCGACCTGATCGTGGAAGGAGGCGCGGTCCGCGGCGTCCGCTACCGGGACGGGGAAGGCGACCGCGAGCTACGCGCGCCCCTGACCGTCGCGGCCGACGGGCGGGCGTCGCGGGTGCGTCAGCTCGCGGGCTTCGTGCCGAGGCGGAACGCGGCGACGATGGACGTGATGTGGCTGGTCCTGCCTCGCCGGGAAGACGAGCGCGCGGCGGACATGACCGGCTTCCGGATCGGCGGCGGCCGCCTCGTCGTGGTGCTGGCGCGGGCCCGCGAGTGGCAGCTCGGCTACACGATCCTCAAGGGGAACAGCCGCGCCGTCCGGGAGGCCGGGCTCGACGCGCTGCGCGCCGAGCTGGCCGCGCTGCTTCCCGAGCTCGCCGATCGGATGGACGCGATCCGCGACTGGCAGGACGTCCACTTCCTGTCGGTCGAGTCGAGCCGCATCCCCACGTGGCACCGCGAGGGCCTGCTCGCCATCGGCGACGCCGCCCACGTGATGTCGCCCATCGGCGGCGTCGGCATCAACTACGCCATCCAGGACGCCGTCGCCGCCGCGAACCTGCTCTCGGAGCCGCTCGTCGCCGGCAACCTCACCGATGCGCACCTCGCCGCCGTGCAGCGCCGGCGGGAATGGCCCACGCGGTTCATCCAGACCGTGCAGGCGCTCGTGCAGCGCCAGCTCGTGGCGCGGGCCCTGCGCGACGAGCCGTTCCGGCTCCCGTGGGCGGCGCGCATCGCCCCGGCCGTGCCGTGGATCCGCGACCTGCCCGCGTGGCTCGTCGGCTGGGGCGTCCGGCCCGAGCGTGTCCGCGGGGAGCGGCGCGGACGGACCCGGATGGAGTAGAGCAATGGCTGGTCGGACACCCGGGAAGTCGACGAAGGACGCGGGGAAGGCCGTCGCCGGCCGGGCGAAGGCGAAGCCGGTCCTCCTCTCGGGCGGCAACCCCCAGATCGCGAAGGCCGACGGCGACGCCCCCGTGCAGGCGTACATCGCGGCCATGCCGGGCTGGAAGAGCGACGTCGGGCGCCGCCTCGACGCGCTCATCGTGCGCACCGTGCCCGGCGTGCGCAAGTGCGTGCGGTGGAACTCGCCCTTCTACGGGGTCGCGGGCCGGGGCTGGTTCCTGAACGTCCACGTCTTCACCCGCTACGTGAAGGTGACCTTCTTCCGGGGCGCGTCGCTGCGGCCCGTCCCGCCCGGCTCGGGCAAGGACAGGGACGCGCGCTGGGTCGACGTTCACGAGGGCGAGCTCGACGAGGCGCAGATGGCGGCGTGGGTCCGGCAGGCGGCCACCCTGCCGGGCTGGGACCTGACCTGATGTCCCTGCGCCAAGTGGTTCTCGACGTCCTGACCCGGCCGGTTGCCCGGCGGAACAAGGGGTGGGAGTCGAGGCGGCTCCGCCGGTGCGGTCCTCTCCCGCGCCTTGCGGGGGCGGCCGATGGGCGGTAAGGTAGGCTCGTGATGGTCACGCTGCTTCGATGCGGCCGTGTGACGATCGCGGTCTTTCTGCTGGTGGCCTTCGCCCGAGCGGGCCTCTCGCAGCACGCTGCGGTCGAGTCGCCGCGCGCGGCGGTCGAGACGCTGAGGATTCCAGAGGGCGGCCGCATGCCGCGGGCCGTCGTCGACGGCGGGGGCGCGCTGCACGTCGTGTACGCCGCCGGGGACACGAGCCGCGGCGACCTCTTCCACGTGACGCGCGAGCCCGGCGCGGCGGGCTGGTCCGAGCCGCAGCGCGTCAACAGCCGGGCGCTCTCGGTGACGGGCGTGGGCCCGATAGACGGCGCGCAGCTCGCGCTGGGGTCCGACGGGCGGCTCCACGTCGTCTGGCTGCAGGCCGACCCGCCGGCGTTCTTCTACACGCGGAGCCGCGCGAAAGATCCTGGCTTCGAGCCCCAGCGCGAGCTGCCGGCCGGCGAGGCGGGCGCCCTCGAGGCAGGCCCGGCCGTCGCCGCCGACGGGGGCGGCAACGTCTACGTCTTCTGGCACGCCGGCGCGTTCGAGGATGCCCGGCGGAGCGTCTTCCTGACGCTGTCGCGCGACGGCGGGGCGACCTTCGAGCCGGCCCGCCGCGTCAGCGCGGAGGCGGAGGGCGCGTGCGCCTGCTGCGGCCTGAGCGCGCTGATCGCGCCGGGCGGCGCCGTCCACGTGTCGTACCGCGGAGCCGGCGACAACGTGCGCCGGGGGCAGCGGCTGCTCAGGTCGACCGACCACGGCCGCACCTTCTCCGACCGGCTGGTCCAGCCGTGGGAGCTGGGGGCCTGCCCTGTGTCGACCACGAGCCTCTTCGCCGGCCTCGACGGCCTTGCCGTGGCGTGGGAGACGCAGGGGCAGGTCTACTTCGCCGGCGCCGGCCGGCTCGACGACGCGCGCTCGCCGCCGGGGGAGGCGCGCTTCCGCCGCAAGAACCCCGCGGTCGCCGTGGATGCCCGCGGAGACACCCTGCTCGCCTGGGGCGACGGCCCCGGCTTCAGCTTCGGCGGCTCGCTGCACTGGCAGGTATTCGACGCCGGCGGCCGCCCGGTGGGAGAGCCGGGCGGCGGGGCCGGGACGGTCATCGAGGGAAGCACCGTCGCCGCCGTCGTTCAGGATGGCCGGTTCCTCGTCGTCTTCTAGCGGGTGTCCCGCATGACGAAGCTCGCGAAGCGCAGCGTCGCCAGGGAATCGGAAGGAAGCGTGGCATCCGGGATGCCTGCTACCATCTATCAGGACGCTCCGACGGGATGGCGCGCGCGTCCCGGGGGGCCGTCGGCGACAGGCTCGAGAGGGTTCATCATGCGCATGATTCGACCCGGCCGGGGAACCGTTCGCCGGGCGGCGGCCGCGATGCTCTGCGCCGGCGCGCTCGCGGGGGCGTTCGTCCTCACCGCGCGCGCCCAGCCGTCGCGCACCGTGGCCGACGGGGTGTACACCGCCGGGCAGGCGGCGAGGGGCGCGCAGGTCTACCAGGCGCAGTGCGTGACCTGCCACGGCGAGGCGCTCGAGGGCAGCGTCGGCCCGCCGCTGGCCGGAGACGGGTTCCTGTCGATCTGGAGCGCGCTGCCGCTGGTGGAGCTCGTCGACAAGATCCACAACACCATGCCCCTGCAGGCGACGGCGCCGCTCTCGCGGCAGGAGTCGATCGACCTCACCGCCTACATCCTCGAGGCCGGCGGGTTCCCGGCCGCAGAGGCGGAGCTGGCCGACGCCGCGCTGGCCGACATCGCGCTTCCCACGGTGTCCACTGCTTCCGCGGCCGCCGGCGGCGGGGACCTGCCGGTCGCGCCGATCGCCAATCTCGCGCAGCTGATGCGGGCCATCGCCTTCCCCGCCTCGAACATCGTCTTCAACACGCAGATCAAGGACCCTGGGGCCGACGTGCCGGAGCCGACGGGGACCCGGCCCTTCGACTTCGTCGAGTGGGGGGACACCGTCTATCCGGGGTGGGAGTCCATCGACCTCGCGGCGCTGGCCATCGCCGAGTCCGCGCCCCTCTTCCTGGTGCCCGGCCGGCGGTGCGAGAACGGCCGGCCGGTTCCCGTCGACCGGGCCGACTGGCGCGAGTACACGGCGGCGGTCGTCGAGGCGGGACGGGCCGCCTACCGGGCGTCGCAGTCGCGGGACTGGGACGCCGTCATCGCGGTCACCGACCAGCTCAACGAGGCCTGCGCGAGCTGCCACGAGGTCTATCGCGACGTGGGCGCCGAGGGGCGCGGGGTGGGGGCGGACCGCTGCCGGCAGGAGCCCTGAGGAGAGTTTTCAATCGGGAGGAACGACCATGCGCCTGATGACAGTCGTCGCGGCGGCTTCCGTCGTCGTTCATGGCCGCGCCGGGGGCGGCGCAGGACTGGACCGAGTTCGCCAGCCAGGAGGACCGGTTCACCTGCAACTTCCCCGGCGAGCCGACGGTGACCGAGTCCACGTGGGTCTCCGAAATGGGGGCCGAGGTGCCCGCGCGCGTCTATTCGCGCCGAGAGGGGCCCGAGCCGCTTCTCGGTGACGGTGGCCGACTACAGCCACGTCGAGCGCATCCTCACCGAGCGGGCCGGCGGCTGCCCGCCGGGGGCCGAGCGCTGCAGCGGCGGCGGGTCCACCGGCGAGGGGTACTGGCGCCACGACGTGCGGGGCGCGATGCTCTACGCGACCTGGACGTTCATGCAGCGGGACGCCGAGGTGACCCACCTGGGCTACAACTCGCTCGATCGCGTCGAGGGCCACCAGATGCACCTGACCAACCCCGACGAGTCCCGCACGTTCGTGTCGATCTACATGCACGAGGACAAGCTCTACGTCGCGGAGGGCACGGTCCCGCGGGGCTACCCCGAGCCGGCGCTCTTCCAGCAGTCGCTGGGCTGGCTCGACGAAGAAGGGAACGGGCTGCGCTACGAGGGCCCCTACTCGAACGGGTTCCCGGCGCCGCCCCGCGTTCCGGCCGTGTTCTAGTGTCCCGGTGAGCGAAGTTCGTGAAATGCCTGAATCGCTGCAAATGCCCGTGAACACTGGAAGACTGCCGCGTAGAGCTGTTTCGCGAACCAGGGTTCAGGACACTGGTGCTGCGTCGTGACCGGGCGTTCGGGTGTGGGGCGCGGTGCTCTGTCAACGATTGCGGGCGATGGTACCCGTGTCGGTGTCCGAAGACCGCGACGTGGCGCGGCACCTGCGGCGTCGTTGCAGTGAGGCCGGTCGTGTTTCGGGAGTGAAGAGACTACGTGGCGGCTACCGTCGCCGTCTCCGACGGTCGACGCCAGTGAGGAGGGTCATCATGCGGTTCAAGCTCGGTCTCGCCGTCGTCTGCGCGGTCGCTTTCGTCCTGCCCGCCGGGGGCACCACTCCCACGGCAACTACTCGGAGGAGTTCACCGACATCGAGGGCGTGGTCGCCGAGCTCCACCTGCTGGTGCCCCATTCCTGGCTCTACCTCGAGGTGGAGGGCCCCGACGGCGAGCCTCAGATCTGGGCGCTCGAGGCCAGCGACCGCAACCACCTGGCCGAGAGCGGCATCACCCGCGGCTACATCGAGCCCGGCGACGCCGTCAAGGCCCGCTGCCACCCCGTGAGGGACGGCTCCCCGGGTTGCCTGCTCGGGTTCCTGAAGGACCCGGACGGCACCGTCAAGGACTGGGACGGCAACAACGCACCGCCGCCCGCCGACTTCTGATCTCCAGCGTCGCCGTGCCGGCGCGAAGGGTGGCGACCCGGCCTCAGCGCGGGTTGAGGCCGAGGTCGCGGCGAATGGTCGAGAAGTCGAAGGGCCGCCCCGGTCCGCGGTGCTCCAGGTGCTCCATGTGCTTCAGCAGCAGGTCGACCGCCCGGCGACCCGCCGCGGTCTGCACGCACTCGCGCGGGGTCCTGTCGTTCAGCCCCGGCAGCGGCCGGTTCGGCCAGTCGGCGTAGTGGCGGGCCTTGAACTCGGCGACTGCGCGGTCCTCCTCCGGTGAGGCCGGCTCGCGCGGCGCCCCCTCGGCCCCGTCCACGAGAGCGACCGGGTCGGCGTGCTCGCGCGAGCGGTGGCGGATGCGAGCGCCGCACGCGGCCTCGATGCGTTCCCGCAGCGTGTCCGCGCGGGCCCGGGAGTTGGTTTCCGCCCGCAGTTCGGTGGCGTTCAGCTCGACGCGGCCGACGACGATCCCGTCGCCATCCCCCCCTGTGGGGTCGGGGCGAACGAACGTCCAGGTCGCCGAGTCGCCGTCCGATTGCTCCTGCCAGGCGCCGTCGATTTCGGCGATGCCGGTATCGACGGCTCGAACCGCGCCGGGGGTGACCTCGAAGCGGTCCACGGTGAACAGGAGGGGGTCGCCGTCCTGGTTGCGCAGGTCGCGGGGGATTGCGCCGCGCGCGTCGCAGTCTTCGACCGCCTCCTCCCAGCGCCGTATCAGATAGCGCCCCAGGGAGGCATCCCGGAGCCGCTCGACCGGTACCGCGCGGCGGCGCCGCAGGCGGCCGCGGGCGCGCCGGACGACCTCGGCCGCATGGAAGGGCGGCAAGGGGCGCGGGTGCGTGCCGCATAGCAGCGAGACGCCGTCGTGGTCGACGACGCGGCCCAGCACCGCGTGGCACCGGACCAGGATCTGCGACGCCTGCGACTCCCGCACCGTGCGCCGCTCGTCGGACAGCAGGTCGCGCAGCGTCAGGGTCTTGCCGGGCTCGACCGCCTCGACCTCCCACACCGAGAGCCACGCGGCCCGTTGCGCGTCCAGCCAGCGGCGTTCCTCGGGCGAGCAGCGGCGCCCGTGCGCGGCGCGGTAGGCGTCGGCGACCGACCGTCCGTCCACCTCGAAGCCGTAGACGGACCAGGGCCAGGCGAGCGGCGCGGCGGCGGCCGCGTCGGCAAAGTCGTCTTCGAAGGCTTGCCACTTCTCTCCGAACCGGTCGAGCGCGAACCGCGTGAGGCGAAGGACCTGGCGCTCGTCCAGCTCGTGGATTACGGTCGCGCCGCAGGCTTGGGCATGATCGGCCTCGTCGGCGGCGAGATGGCACTTCTTGTACTTGCGGCCGCTGCCGCACGGGCAGGGGTCGTTGCGGCCCGCCCGCGGCCGGAACGGCTCCGGCGGCGCGGACCGGGCGAACGAGGCGAAGTCGTCGTCGGGTTCGGATCCCGGGGGCTCGAGATCGAAGTCCGCCGCGGCCTCGAAGGGAGCGGTGAGCCGCACCTCGCGGTCGTCGTCGTCGAAGTACGACTCGCAGACGGGCGCCGGGGTGTCCGACTCGAAGACCGCCGCGTGCCTGGCGAGCAACGCGCCGAGGGCCAGTGCGGCGGCGGTGGCGATGTCGACGTCGCGTTCGACGAGGGGACGCGCCGCGCCGTCCGGCTCCAGCCGTACCACGGACGGGTAGGCGTCGGGGCCCGCCACCGGCCACCCGTGCTCCATCGCCTCGCGCCGCATCGACGGCGGCAGCTCCGTCGCGGGCTCGAAGAGCAGCGACAGCAGTCCGGTGCCGGGGCCCACGCCTTCTTCGAGGGCGCCGGTCGCCACGGCCTCGAGGTACCGTTCGAAGCCCTCGGCCGAGGGGAAGATCAACAGCCCGTGGTGCTCGTCGAGGCCGCCGATGACGGAGACGCAGGCGCCGTCGACGTCCAGGTCGGGGATGTCCATCCGGATCGTCTGGATGTCGTCGACGACCTTCCACGGCCTCATCGCGAACAGGCGGGCGCAGGCCGTGAACAGCTTCTCGATCGCCTCGGGCGACACGCGGCCCGACGCGAAGTAGCTCGGCTCGTCGCCGGCGTCCGCCGTCAGCGACGCGACCATGTGCTCGAGAAGCTCTTGCAGCTCGGGCGTCGGCGCGACGTCGACGGGTATCGCGCCGGCGACCTCGGCCCGCACCTCGGCGGCGGTGGCGGCGTCGGCGACGCGGATGACGTCGGGCCGGCGCGGCGGGCCGAGCAACGGCTGCGTCAGGGCGGTGCGCAGAGCGAGCGCGACGGCCCCGGCCGCCTCGTCGGGCAGGACGACCGCCTGTCCGACGACGAACCCGTCGGGCAGCTCGACCCAGAGCACGATGTGGGGACGGCAGGGCTCTTCGCGATGGTGGACGAAGAAGGGCGCCTCGAAGCGGCCGCCGACCCACTCGCGGAAGAGTTGCGGCTGGCCCGGTCCGCGGCTCCGGTGCGCGGCGGCGCGTGGCGGCTTCAAGCGGGGAGCCTCGCGATCATGCCGGGATCATACCGCCGGGGGGGCGCGCCAGCGGCTTCGACCGGATCCTGGCGCGGCTCGCCGGCCGCGCCGGTCGGCGAAGCGGGCCCAGCCGTCTCGGCTTCGATTCCCTGCCGGCCGCGCCTCTAGTCGGGCAAGGCGAAGACGAACAGGTTGTTGCCCATGCTCGGGCGCAGCTCGGGCGTCAGGGGCGCGAAGTACACCAGGGTGCGCGAGCTGCCGGTGCTGACCGCGACGTACTGCCGGCCGTCGACGGCGAACGAGATCGGAAACCCGGTGATGGGCGAGCCCAGGTTCACCTCCCACAGCACGTCCCCGGTCTCCGCGTCGAGGGCGCGGAACCGGCCGTTGAGGTCGCCGCCGAACACGAGCCCGCCGGCCGTCGCGACGAGCGACGTGGTGGCGGCCCGCTGCTCGTAGGTCCACTTCAGCTCGCCGGTCTCCGGGGAGATCGCCTGGACGGTGCCGAGCTGGTCGGTGCCGGGCGCGAGCTCGCTCCGCACGACGAGCGCGTAGAGCGAGGTGGCGACGCTGTCGCCGCCGGCCGTGGCCATCATCCGCGCGCAGGCGTTGCGCAACGGGAAGTACATCAGCCCCGTCGCCGGGCTGTAGGCCCCCGCCTCCCAGTCCTTGCCGCCCACCAGGGTCGGGCAGGCCAGCACCGTCTGCCCGTCGCCCGTGAAGACGACCTCCGAGTTCTCGGTGACCGCGCCGGTGGCGCCGTCGATGTCGCTGATCACGTTCTGCGTGACCGTCGGCGTCGCCCACAGGAACTCGCCGGTCTCGCGGTCGAGGGTATAGACGATGCCGGTCTTGCCGGGAATCCCGGTCACGACCTTGCGGACCTCGCCTGACCGCAGCCGCGGGTTGATCCAGGGCACGGTCGCCGGGTCCGGCGCGACGGCGGTGTCGAGCAGCAGGCGCTCGAACGGGTGGTCGAGGTCCCAGTGGTCGTTCAGGTGCTGGTAGTACCAGACGATCTCGCCCGTGTCGGCGTCGAGGGCCAGCGTCGAGTTGTGGTACAGGTGCTTCTTGTCGGTCCCGCCGAGCATGAACTTCGGGGCGGGCGACGTCACCGACGTGCCGATGTAGATGAGGTTCAAGTCGGGGTCGTAGCTGGGCACCATCCAGGCGCCCACGTGCTTGCGCTCCTCGTAGGGCACGTCGCCCCAGCTCTCGTCCCCCGGCTCGCCGGGCGCGGGAATGGTGCGCGTGCGCCACAGCTCCTCGCCGGTCCGGGCGTCGTGGGCGGTGATGACGCACGCCTCGGGACCGCCCGCCGGGGTGCAGCTCCGCCCCGAGATGATCTTGCCGCCGGCGATGATGGGGCCGGAGGTCTGGTTGGCGGGGTGCGTCCGGTAGTCGAGGATCTGCGTCTCCCAGGCCAGCCGGCCCGTCGCGGCGTCGAGGGCGAAGACGTAGTCGTCGACGCTGGTGTCGATGATGAGGTCGTCGTAGATGGCGAGGTTGCGGTTGACCTCGGCGAGGACGGTGATGAGGAACTCGTCCACGTCGTCGGGGAGCGACCGCCGGTACTCCCACAGGAGATCGCCGCTCGCGCCGTCGAGGGCCTGGATGACGTCCCGCGGGTTGGGCATGTACAGGACGCCGTCGTGGACGAGCGGCGTTCCCTGCTGGAGACCCGGCGCGAGGGCCCGCGTCCAGACCATGCGCAGCTCGCCCACGTTGTCGCGATCGATCTGATCGAGCGGGCTGTAGCCCCAGCCGTCGAGGGTCCGCCGCCACATGAGCCAGTCGGCCGGGTCGGGATCCTGCAGCACCTCGTCCGTCACCGGAACGAAGTCGTCGGCCGGCGTCTGCGCCTGGACGACGGCGGGCGGCAGCGCCGTCGTTGCCAGCAACAGGGGGGTGAGCCACATGGCGGCGGTCGAGTGCGGGTATCGGTTCATTGACATGATCCTCCGGCTACAGTCCGATTCTATGCGTGGCAGCTTCCGGCGTCGATGTTCCGTTCGCCGGTCCTGGAGGGCACTTGGATTGCGGGCCGGGGCGCGAACGGATGACAGCCGGCGGGCGCCGCTACGGTGACGAACCCGCGGCGCGGGCTTCACGCGACGTGTTGCGGGCGGCCGTCAACGGGACATCCAGGCTCACCCGGTCGTAAGGGACCCGCGGAATCACGGTGCCGCGCCGTCCCTGCCTCAGCTCCACGAGCCCGTAGCGCGACATCGTCCTGAGCGTCCGCGACAGGTTCGACTTGTTTCGCCCCGCGAGTTCCGCGAGCTCCGTGAGCGAGTCCGGCTCCTCGCGGGCAATCAACGTCAGGAGCTCGCGATTGCGCCCGGAGAGCACCTTGGCGAAGCTCTCGATGGAGGTGAACCAGACCGTCGGTTCGCCTCTGGCCGGCTTGTGTTGCCCGCGTGCGATGGCCATCGTGCGCGCCTTCATCCGGTCATAGTCGGCAATGCCGATCCTCAGCGTCTTCATGGGATGGATCCTCTTTCTCTCAACACGGCATCCACCTCGTTCCAGAAGTCCTCCAGCAGCGTCGCGGCATCCGTGTAGCCGTAGGGCCGGACGTTCCGCAAGCGGTGCCGGTGGTCGCGCTCGCGGTGCCTGCGTTTTCCCGGGCCGCGACGCCCGCCCACCGCGTGCGCGTTGTCGAAACCGACCAGCCTGGCGCCGTCCGGGGCGTGCAGCGTCAGCGAGTAGCTGAGCCCATGCGGCCGTTCAGGCGTAACGCCGACCCGTATGGCGACGAACTTCACCCAGTGTCCGGCTTCGTCGACGAACAGCGTCTGACCGTGCAGCTCGAGCAGAGTGTCGAGCCCCGGATCGCGATTGGGCGGCGTCATCGAGCATAGGTTATCTTAATCTGATAACAGTCGCTCGGCGCGCCTGAGGCGACACAGCCCGGAGAGGCAACGGCAGTTCGTGGAGCAGCACGGCCCGCGGGGCGAGGAAGGAGGAGATCGATCGGATGGAATCCGCCCGTGACGACAGCGACGACGCGCCTCGCGGCGGCAGAGTGAGGTGACGGCGGCGGGGTCGTGAGGCTGCCTTGAACCGCCTTGCGCTCGACGCTCGTCGCTGTACGCCGGTACGCGCCCGGCGGCGATGCTCGCGCTCTTTGCTGCACCTTCTGCCTGTCGAGGACAACGGGAGCCGGAACCCCTGCGAGCGCGACCAGGGCGGCGCCACCGGCCGGGTTCGGCACGGTGGCGCTTAGTGACTGTCGCCGGCTTCCACGCTTGGCGCCGGCCCCTCGGTTCACAGCTAATGGGCCAGCGGGTCCGGCCGCACCTGGAACTTGAACACAGGCGCCACGCGCTCCGTCCCGCCCTCGGCGTGGAACGGGGTCCGGCTGCCCGACGTCGTCCAGATGCCCCGTCCCTTCCAGCCGGCGTCGGGGTCGTCGATGCGGCCGTCGAGGCCCTTGCCGAAGAAGCTCCCGAGCGGGTAGGGCACGCGGAAGTTGTGGAACTCGCCGTCCACCAGCGCAAGCACGCCCTCGGACAGGTTGCCGGTGGCCAGCGGAATGTTCTCGCCGAGGCCCAGCAGATCGAACCGGTCGGTGAAGTTGTAGTACGCCGACTCGGCGGCCCCGGAATCGACCGCCCCCTTGAAGTTCGGCCCCGGGAACTGGTAGAGCGCCCAGCCCTCCGGGCAGTGCCGGCCGGTGGCGGTGGGCCCGTTCAGCGGACCCGTGCACTTCGTCCGGTCGAAGCTCGCGAAGTGGCCGCTCGCCAGCACCGTCCACACCACGCCGTCGCTGTCGACGTCCATGCCGCGGGGCGAGAATCCCTCGACCGCCGCGCCGGAGTCGTTCCACGGCACCTCGTAGAACTCGGCCAGCGCGGTGTCGACGGGGTCGTCGCCCGGCACGAGCCTCACGAGGCCGCCCGGGAACCCGAGGGTCGAGCCCCAGATCGACCCGTCGAGGGGGCTGGGGGCGACGCCGTAGAAGCCGCGCTCGATGCGGGCGTCCTTCGTCGGGTCGATGGGCTCGCCCGGCTCGACGTACTCGTCGCGCCGGCCGTTGCCGTTGGTGTCGAGCACCTGCACCGTCCACCCCTGGGCCAGCTCCTCGTCGCCGGTCTCGTCGAAGACCTTGGTGTCGAACCACGCGACGACCGGCCCGCTGCCGCAGAACCACAGCTTGTCGTCGTAGGCGAAGTTCAGGTGGTGGGTGCCGAAGCAGGTGTTGACGGTGGTGACCTCCCCCGTCTCGGGGTCGTACATCTGCACCTGGCGGTTGCTGCGCTCGATGGGGAACGCCTGCGCCGACGGGTGGGTCGACCCCGGCTGGCAGAAGGCCGGGGTCTCGGCCGCGCGCACCCGCGCCGCTATCCACACGCGCGCCCGGCTGTCCATGGCGAAGCTGTGGGCGACGCTGCGGCTGTGCCAGATGACCTCGTCGCCCCAGTACGGCGACGGCATCTTGGGCGGGGTGTCGGCCGAGTTCGGCGTGTCGGCGTCGCGCACCTGCAGCGGCACCACGCCGGCCGTGTGCGTGTTGGGGTCGACGACGGGCATGTCGTCGGTGCTGTTCTCGGGGGCGCCGTACACCGGACCGTTCGCGTTGACGTTGGGGTCGCGCTTGTCGGCCGAGATCAGGTCGTGCATGTACGCCTCGGGGTCCGACCAGTCCCACATCGTGACGACGACGTTCCGCTCGACGCCGCGCGGGCGGGCCGGCGCGTTGGTCGGGTACTCGCCGGCCTGGATGCGGTCGGTCCAGTCGGCGTACATCGCGAGCGCGCGGTCGCGGCCGACGACGGCCAGCCGTGCATCCATGGTGGCGCCCGCCTGCCCCGACTGCACCCGGCGGTCCCAGGCCGCGAAGTGCGAGTCGAAGTCGCCGAGGGCCTCGGGAATCTCCCGCGTGGCCTTGTTCCCCAGGGCGTGGCAGCCGGTGCAGCCGTCGGTGTTGACGACCGAGCGGATCCACTCGCCCTGGCTCTCGATGTCGGGCGAGATGCCGTTGCCGTCGGTCCCCGTGCCGGGGAACTCGTCGGCCGCCGGGACCTCGAGCAGGGCGAACCAGTCCTGCGCCGGGTAGTACTCGGCCGCGGCCGCCGCGTCGGGGGCGGCGACGGCGGTGAGATCGAGCGCCTCGCCCGGCTCGGCCCGCACCTTCTCGGAGTCGACCAGCCCGTAGCCGCGCACCCAGACGTCGTAGGCGGCCTCGGGCAGGTCCGGCAGGAGGTAGCGCCCCGCGTCGTCCGTCACCACGATCCTGACGAAGCGCGTCGGCAGATCCCGGGTCTCGGCGATCACCCAGACCCCGGCCTCGGGGCCGTCGGGGCCGGTGACCACCCCGGCGATGTCGTCGGCGTCCATCGGGATCGCCCCGCCGGGCGCCTGGGCCGCGAGGACCGCGGCGAGCGACAGGGCGGCGGCGACGATCCCCGCCGCCGCGACCCGGCTCGAAGACAGCACACTGCGCCTCATGTCCAACCTCCTCGATATCGGGAGACCGGCAACCGCCGACCTGGATGATCCCGGGGCGGGTCGGACGGTCCCGGAGCGTGTGCCCAATCATGTCACCCGCCGTGCCGTCGACGCAAAGCGGGAGGGGATTCCGGGGCAGGGATCTGCGCGGTAGAACGGAGTTGGTCGGGGCGGGCGGGGCCGCGAGGGCGGGGCGGAGCTGTTGGCGCCCTTCTCCGGGCTCGGAGCCTGCGCCGTGGGACGGTGGGCCTCCGGCCGGGTTGGTTGGAGCGGCCGGCGGGCGGCGTCGAACGCGCTGGCGGTCGCTCTCCGGGCGGACCCCGGCCACGGAGGGGTTGGACTCCGGCCGGGTTGGTTGGGTGGGGGCCGGACGGGACGCTTCCGGGCTACGAGATTCCCGTGATGGCCCCCGGGATGGCGCGCGGGTCGCGGGGTCCCCACGCCCCGGCCGCGACCCTGCCCAGGAAGTCGGCGATGAACGCGTTCACGAGGTCGGGCTCCTCGAGGTTCAGCGTGTGGCCCGACTTCGGCAGGACGGCGAGGCCGCTCCGGGGAATGACGCGTTTCAGCCACAGGCTGGTCTCGAGGCAGCCGTCGTCCTCGTCCCCCGCGAGGATCAGCACCGGCGCCCCGATCTCGCGCAGCTCCGCTTCCAGCGCGTACAGCGACGGCCGCTGCCGCTGCACGCCGAGCATCGTGCGCACGGCGCCGTCCGCGGCGTGCTCTCCCAGCTCGCGCACGAGCTGCTCCCAACCCCGAGGGTCCTTGTTCCGGAGCTGCACGCGCGCCGGCCCGGACAGGTACCGGCGGGCGAACGACTCCATCCCCGACTCGTCGATCAGCCGGGCGATGGCCTCGCACTCGCCGCGGAAGCGCTGCGCCTCCGCGGGACGCGCGCCGTAGCCGGTGCCCAGGACGACCAGCGAGCGGACGCGCGCGGGGTGCTGCATCGCCAGGTGCAGCCCGGCGAAGCCGCCCATGGAGATGCCGACGACGTCCGCCGTCTCGGCGCCGAGTCCGTCCAGCACCGCAACCGCGTCGTCGACGGCGTGCTGCTGCGAGTAGGCCCCGGCGTCGTCCGGCACCTGCGACGGCGGGTAGCCCCGGGCCGCGTAGGTGATGCAGCGGTGACTCCGCGAGAACCGCCGCACCTGGGGCTCCCAGCTCCGATGGTCGCCGGCGTACTCGTGAACGAAGAGGATGGCGCTGCCGCTGCCCGCGGATTCCGTGTGGAGCTCCACGCCGTCCGGCGTGACGACCGTCTGTGCCGGCATGATTCCCCTTGCTCAGCGCCGCGCCGGTATCGTCAGCGCCGGGTTCCGGGTGAAGAAGTTGTAGGGCACGATGTGAATGGTCTTCCAGTCGGTCGACATCACGGGCCAGTCCTCGGCCCGCGGCAGGTGGTGGAACCCGGCCGTGAACCACGTCACCACGTCCGTGCCCTGCAACGGCCGGTCCGCCTTCACCCACTCGGCCAGGGTGTCCGAGCCGTCGCTCTGCATCGGGAACTCGCCGCCGGCGTAGCGCTGCGCCGGGTCGTGCACGGTGTTCCAGATGGTGTGCTCGATATAGGCGTTGCGCTTCATCGGCGGGTCGGCCGCGTAGTCGAACGGGCCGTAGGCGACGCTGCCGTGACGGACCATGTAGGCGGGGTGATGGCCCAGCCCTGTGCGCTCGGCCCGGTTCGCGACCAGGAAGTACTTGGGCGCCATCGCGCTCAGCGTGTAGCGGGCCTCGAGCTCCGAGGCGGGGGCCGAGCGCTCGACCGTCCAGAACGAGCGGCGCGGGCTGTCGTCGGCCGGCTCGCCGGTCACGATCTCCAGGATGGCGGGGTGATTGACGGGGCCGTCGACGTCGAAGTCGAGGCGGAAGTTGAAGTAGTGGTCGTGGAACGGCGCCACGAGGTTGGGCGCCACCAGGGCGCCGTGGGCGGTGTCGGCGGCGGCGGTCGCGTCCTCCATCGAGGCGGAGGCGACGCCCTTGACGGCGTCCTGCCCGGTCGAGCCGACGTCGATGGATATCGCGCCGTTCTGCCGGAAGCGATAGTCGATCAGGTAGTCGTAGTTGCCGACGACCGAGGCGGTCCGCACCACCAGCTCGGTGGCGGGCCGGCCCTCGGCCGGCACGGAGGTCGTCTCGCCCTGGGCGAACACCTCGAAGTGGCGCCACGCCGGATCGCCGACGTAACGCTCGAAGATGCAGATCGCGTCGGGAATCTCCAGCGGTCCGCCGAAGTCGTCGTTGACGAGGGCGGGCAGGAAGGTGGCATGGCGGGGGCAGTCTACCCCGGCCGTCAGCGGGCTGAGGAAGAGGCCGAAGCCGTACTCGCCGCTGTCCATGTACGTGCGGAAGTACCAGCCCGGGGACGGGTCCATGTAGGGCACGAACACCTCGGAGAGGTGGGCCTGGTAGAGCACCGAACGCCACCGCTCGCCGTCGCGCACGTCGATGTTCGAGAGCACGATGCCGGGGCGCTTGTCGACGCGCAGGCGGAAGCGCCAGACGTCCCATTCGACGAGCGAGCCCGTGAGGGAGTACCCGGGGCCGCCGGCCTGGGCCAGGCGGACCGGGCTGGTCGCGGGGCGCAGTGGTGCGCGGGCGGCCACCTCGTCCGGCGTGTAGCCCCAGTCGTCCGCCGGCAGCGGGACGGCGCCCTCGTCGACCACGCGGGTCGCCTCGCTCCGCAACAGGTCGACGACCGCGAACAGGCCCTCGATGGGCTTGGCGTAGTAGTTCGAGCCGGTCGGGTTGCGGTAGCAGGGCACCTTCATCAGCCGCGTGCCCTCGTACTCGGGGGTCAGGTAGTTGCCGGCGGTCAGCGGCAGGCAGAACACGTCCTGGGGAGTCAGGCCGCGCCGCGCCAGCCCGGCGATCATCTCCGGATGCCCGAGGGCGGCATCCATGGCGCCGGTGAACTCCTCGAACAGCACCATCGGCTGCCCCGCGGCCGGTCCGGCGGCCACGACGGCGCCGCCCGTGACGTCGACGACGGCGGTGCGGAAGCCGGTCTCGCCGAGCAGATGCACGAGGGCGCGGCGCGGCGCGGGATCGCCCTCCGACCAGGCGAGCACGTCGGCCTTCGGCGGCTCGATCAGCTCGATGAGAGGGTATCGCGTCCGCTCGTCCGCCTCGCCCGCCGCGCGCAGGATCTCGGTGACGCGCAGCATTTCCGCGGCGGTCAACCCGTCGAGCGGATGGGCGAGCGCCGGCGTGGCCGCGAGCGCGAAGGCGGTCAGCGCGGTTGCGAGACGGGTTGCGGTCATGGAAGGCCTCCGATCGAGTCCTCGTCCTGTGATTGCCGCCCCATCTTAACGATTCGCCACGTTCGTACCGCCCTGTTGGTGGATAGGGCGGCTGCGGGGGCACGTACGACGCGGCCCGACGTGGGTCGGATAACGGGGGGCTATGTCAACTGCGATCTCGGCGATCACGGGTCGCGTGGTCCGACGGCGGGGGGTCGAGGTCGGCAGGGGAGTGGGGGCTGGAGACGCCGGCCGCGGCCGCCGCCTGGTCGACGCGCTCATCGTCCCGGATCACGCCGGGCCGCCAGCTCGAGCCCCGGCATCAACCGCTTCAGGGTCCGGGTCTCCGAGGCCGGCGACACGTGGCTCGAACGGCTGCGGGGGTTGAAGATGGAACACCACCCTCGCCCCGAACCCGTCCCGCCGCGGCCGCGGGCAGGGGCTAGGCGCGGCCGTCGGGGGCGGCGGACCTCGCCGCCGTCCTCGCCACCTGCCACGAGGCCGCACCGGGCACGGCCGCGACCGACAGTCCGAGGAGGTCGTCGGCGAGCGCGGCCGCCTCGACGCAGGCGCCCTGCGCTGGGCCGACGTCGCCGACGCGGCCGACGTCGACGGGATCTCGAGGCGGCTCGACCCTGCAGCACCTCCCGCTTGGGCGGACCGCGGCAGGAGGCGGCCGGCCCGCCCCTGGGTCGGATATAGGGCGGAATGTGTTAACCGGGTCCCCACCAAGTTTGGAGGCGCGAAAAACGGGGGGAGACGATTACCCTGCGGCTGAGAGGTTGGGGGGCAACGCATGGTCGCAACAGGGACACGGGCCGGCGGCGCGCCTCGTGGGGCTAGCGGCGGCCGCGGGACGAAGGCGTTTGGGCCGCGGGCGGTGGGCGCTGGTAGTGCTGGCTGTACTGCTCGTCGCCGTGCCGACGAGTGCGGGGCGACGACGTCGCGCTGTTCTTACTTCGCGGGTGCAGGTGGACCAGGAGAACTACCTGATGCTGACCGACTACGCGGGGCGACGGCGTCGGCGCTGCGCTACGACGCGGTGAGCGCGTCTGACGTTCGGGGCCCGTCCCTGGCCCGCGCGGACCCCGGCCGCCGTCTCTGCGTCTCCGTTCCTCGGCGGCCATTCTCCGCAGTCGTCGGCGTCGCCGGCCCTGCCCGATGGACCGCGCCTTCCCGCAGCGAGTCTCCATGACAGGATCGAAGAGCGTCACCGTGGCGTTCATCATGGCCCTGGTGGCTGTCGCCACGCCTTCCGCGGCCGCGGCCCAGCCTCCGTGTTGCCCCTTCCCTGTCCGGCACTCCGGCGACTCGAGGGCCGACCCCGAAGCCGCTGAGATGAGCGAAACAGCCGCGACCGGGCCATGGACCGACCGCCTCCGTGCCGGTGCGGTTTCGATCAGGGCCATCCACTTCCTGGAGTTGCGCACGCGCATCGCGGCCCTGCGGGACCGGGCGGGTGTGCCATTGTTCGAGTGGACCGATCCGGTGTTGACGCCCGGGGTCACACTGGTCAAGAGTGTTCATCTGACCGAGCTGCGCGCTGCCCTGGACGCCGTGTACGACGCGGCAGGCCGACCGCGACCGACCTACACGGACGCGGCGGTGACCGCCGGGGTCAGCGTCGTCAGGGCGGCCCACGTTACCGAGCTGCGCGAGGCGGTCGAAGTTGTTGCGTCTCCTTCTCCGTCGCTCGATTCGTTCTACGCACATCTTCTCCCGTTCAACGTGGTCGACCCGACCTATCCGTCCCATAACATCTTCGCCGCGTCCGCGGATCTCGACGGCGACGGCAACGGGGATCTGATCATCCTGGGTGCGGACTATCCGACAGACGGGGTGTCGAGTTACCGGCCCCAGCCGGGGCGCGTCTACCTGGGCGACGGCGACGGCGGCTTCACGCGGGCCCCGAGCGCGCTGTTTCCGACCGACACGTTGAACACTGTGCAGGCTGCAAAAGTGCTTTTTGGCGACCTGAACGGCGATGGGCGCCTGGACATGTTCGTCGCGGCGAGTGGCTGGGATGCCGAGCCGTTTCCCGGCGAACAGAATCGGCTGTACCTGTCGCGACCCGGCGGCGGTTGGCGTGATGCGACGACCGGGTTGCCGCAGCTCAGCGACTTCTCTCATTCGGCGGCCATCGGCGACATCCGCGGCGGCGGCGCGATCGACATCGTCGTGGGCAACGGCTACCTCCCCAGGATCCTGGCGTACGCGCTTCTGAACGACGGCGACGGGTCGTTCCTGGTCGATCGAACCATCCTGCCGGTCGGTCCCGGCGAGACGATGGACTCCCGAACGGGCCACCTCTTCCCCGGCACCGTGCTGACGGACCTGGACGACGACGGGCGGCCCGAGCTGATCGTGACCGCGGACGCCAACGACCCTCTCAACCGGAATCGGCACTCGACCGTCTTCTGGAACCGGTCGGGAGCGTTCAGCGAGCGGGACAAGACGGTCCTGCCCATCGCCGCGCCGTTCGTGGACAGCCACATCGACCTCGACGCCGCCTCGATCGACGCGGACGGTGACGGTCGGCTCGACCTGCTCGTCGTGGGCACTCAAGGGCGTCCGTCCTACGACGGCTGGTTCGTGCAGTTGTTGATGAACCGCGGCGACCGCAGGTTCATCGACGAGACGTCCCGTCGACTGCAGCCGCACGAGCGGTTCGGCGGCATCGTCGGTGAGGGTATCGGCGCCCCCTGGCCGCAGCGGGTGGAAGTCCTGGATTTCGACGGCGACGGCGCGCCGGACTTCGCGGTCCAATCGGGTCCGGGGGGAGGCCAGTTGCCGCAGAGTCAGCCACTCATCTGGCTGAACGACGGCAGCGGGCAGTTCACTGCGCTCAAGGTGCACGACTTCGTTCGACCGGGCGAGGAATGGCTGCTCAAAGGCGCGCGCCTCATGCAGACGCGGCACGGGTACAGCTTCATTGCGCCGCAGACCAACCCGGGCAGCGGCGGTCTCATCGTGACGGGATTGCTGGCGACCCGGCCGTATCCGTAAGCCTGTCGGCACGCCTCATCGTCGATTCGTCGCCCAGCGTGCTCACCTCGCTCCGGCGCATCCCCCAATACCATGAAAGAGGAAGCCCAGCGATCACGGCGTCGAGGCGGCCGCGCTCGAGGGCCGATCCGCCTGGGACTCGTTGCTGTGGCGGCGACCGGCGAGGACCCGGGGCAGTTCGTTCAGCGGCCGGGTTCAGGTTGCCGGCGCGCCGGTGCCCGGAACACGCCGACGGCATCCGCCGAGGCGCTCGCCGACGCGCCCGGCCGCGGGCGTTCGGGCTGATGGAGGTCTCCGCGAGGCGGCGCGGGGACGCGTGGACCTTCTGCCCCTGCTCGCGGAGCTCGCCCTGCCGCGGTCCTCCCAGCCGGGGGTGCTGCAGGTCGCGCCAGGGATTCGGCCTTGTAGCGGACCGCCGGCTGGCGTCCGGCCGGGGAGGCTTCTCCGCCGGCTCGGCGCTCGGCGCAGTCGTGCAACTGTCGGCAAGGGGAGGAGGAGCCATGCGGGGTGCCGCTACGGCGCTCGTCGTTGTTGCTGTCGTCTCGGTTGACGACACTGCGGCTCAGATCCTGGGACGCACGTCGCAGCCGCCGGTGTCTGCACTTCCGGCGTCGGGATGGACCGACCACCCCATCCGTCCCGGCGTGACGTCGATCAAGGCGGACCATTTCGACGAGCTACGTGCGCGGGTCGCGGCACTGCGGGCCCGCGCGGGACTGTCGCCCGTGCGGTGGACGGACCCCGTTCTGACGCCTGGGGCAACCACGATCAGGCGGGTCCACGTCGCGGAGCTGCGCGCCGCGCTCGGTGGCGTGTACGACGCGAGGGAGCAGCGGCAGCCGGCCTACACGGACCGCACTCTGACGACGGGACGCACCCTCGTCAGGGCGGCCCACGTCATGGAGTTACGCGAGGCGGTCGAGATCCTCGAGGGCCCCGCCCCGTCGCTGGAGCCGTACTACACGATGCTCCCGCTCGACATCATCGACCGAGCTACCAGCCTGACTTTCACTTGTCCACGTCCACGGATCTGGATGGCGACGGGAACGAGGACCTCGTTCTCTTGGGCTACACCTATCAGGGTACGGCGGAGAATCCCCGCCCGCAACCTGGACGGATCTTCCTGGGCGACGGCGACGGCGGGTTCGGGCGACCGCCGGCCGATTTGTTCCCGGTCGACACGCTGAACACCGTCAACCCAAGCTGCTGCCCGCAATTCGGGGACCTGAACGGCGACGGGCTGCCGGACATGTTCCTCCCGATGGGCGGGTGGGACCGCGCGCCGTGGCCGGGAGAGCAGAACCGCCTGTACCTGTCTCGGCCCGGGGGCGGCTGGCGCGACGCGACCAGCGAGCTGCCGCAGCTCACCGACTTCACGCACTCGGCGGCGATCGGCGATATCCGCGGCCTGGGAACGCCCGACATCGTCGTCGGCAACATCGGGGACGACGACAGGATCCTGCCCTACGTGGCGTTGAACGGCGGCGACGGCTCGTTCTCGGTCGACAGAACCATCCTGCCGGCATACGGCGAAACCCTGCACTTCTACACGAATGGGGGCTACGCCATCACTGGGACGGTGCTGACGGACCTCGATGGCGACGGGCTGCCGGAGCTGATTGCTGTCGGCGAGGGCCCTCGCCTACGTCGAGATGGCAGCCCTGGCTCATTCGTCTTTTGGAACCGTGCAGGAGCATTCAGCGAGCGGGACAAGACGACTCTGCCTACGTCCGCACCATTCGCTCTCGGTGACCGTCCCGGGGATGGTGGCCGCCATAGAGGGCATACCGATCTCGACGCCGCCGCGCTCGATGCGGATGGAGACGGCCTGCTCGACCTGGTCATCGTCGGGACCCAGTTGGACCCTTTCTACGACGGCTGGTTCGTCCAGCTGTTGATGAACCGGGGCGACCGCGCGTTCGCCGACGAGACTTCCCTCCGGCTGCAGCCTCACGAGCAGTCGAGCGGCAACGCGGGGGTCGCGACCGGTGCGCCGTGGGCACAGCGGGTGGACGTCGTCGACTTCAACGGCGACGGGGCGGCGGACTTCGTGATGAGCCCGACGCCCTCTGCCGGGATTGTGGCCGAATACCTGCGACCGAATCAGCCACTCATCTGGCTGAACGACGGCAGCGGGCGGTTCTCGGCGCTCAAGGTACACGACTTCGTTCGCCCTGGCTACGAATGGTTGCTCCTCGAGGCGCGCCTCGTAAAGACGCGGCACGGCTACAGCTACATCACAACGCGGCGATCCGACCCTGGCACTGGCGGGCGCGTCCTGACGGGGCTGCTGGCGACCCGACCATACCGCTAGCCCTCTGCTGTGGAAAACGCCGGTCCGGTTTGGTGGAGCAGCGGATTGGTGCGCCTGGGTGGCCGCCCACTGTTCCGAGATTTCTGCGTCTCCGTTCCTGGGCGGACGGTCCTCCGCGTTCGTCGTCGGCCTCGCCCGCGGCTATCCCATAACCCCCTCTCGGGGACAGCCTCGGGGGCGGGCGGGCGATCTGCGGCTCTTTGACACGAACGTTCACCAACATGTCGAAAGACAGCAGCTCGAATCGCCCCAGCTTCAACACCGAGAGCAGGTTGACCCCGAACGGCGGGGGAGCCGCCGAGGTCCCGGCCGGATCGGCTCCGGAGAGGAATGGACCGGGTTTCCGAAGGTCTCGATGCCGGCGCCTCGGAGACACTTCGCCCCTGGAACGGCCGTCTCGGCCGCGCGGCCCCGGGCGGGTCGGAGGTCTGCCGGCCGACGTCGCCGAGGTTGGCCGGGCGGCGCAGGCGCCCGAACTCGCGCGGGCCGCGACGTTGATGCGGACGGGCATCGCCGGGGTAACCGTTGAACGGCGGGACGCTCGATCACGCGCAGCCATCGCCGGCCCCGCATCGCCGAAGATGACGAAGCTCCAGGACCGGACGGTGGGCACGGTGACGGTCGCCGAGATCGAGCGTATCCTGATCTGAACGGGGCCGCCCGCCGCACGGGCGGCCCGGGATCTGCGGGCGCCCTCGGACGGCGCCGGGGAGTGCGATCATGTCGAGGGGAACTCTCGTCGGGGCCGCGTCGGTGGGGATCCGGGTGGCGGTGGCCGGACTGATCGTGGCGGGCGGCTCCTTCGGCGAACCGGGTGTGCGGCCGGGCAGCGTGGCCGTGGCGGCGCAGGCCCCGGGCGCGGAGGGGTCCTTCACGGCGGAGCAGGCCGCCGCCGGCTGGACGGTGTACGCGCGGCAGTGCGGAGAGTGCCACGGCGAGGGGCTGGACGGGGCGGAGGCGCCGGCCCTGCGCGGGGTCGACTTCCTGAACGGCTGGGCGGGGCAGACGACGGACGAGCTGTTCGCGTACGTGCGCGACGAGATGCCCCCCGGCCTGGGCAGATCGCTCACCGATCGGGTCTACCTGGACCTCGTCGCGTACATCCTCGATGCGAACGGCGCCCGGCCCGGCGACGCGCCGCTGACGGCCGATGCGGCGGTCGCGATCGGCGACGCCGCGGACGTGGCCGAGGCGCGGCGCGCGGCCGAGCGGGGCGAGGCGCCGCGGCGGCGGCCGACGCGGTTCGTCAACCGGGAGGTGCCGCGCGAGCTGACCCCGGTCACCGACGCGCTGCTTGCCGACCCCCCGCCCGGCGACTGGCTGAGCTGGCGGCGGACGCGCGACAGCCACGGCTACAGTCCGCTGGACCGGATCACGCGCGACAACGTCGACCAGCTGCAGCTCGCCTGGGTGCTCGCCATCCGCGAGGGCAACAACCAGACGACGCCGCTCGTGCACGACGGCGTGATGTTCCTCGCGAGTCCGGGGAACGTGGTGCAGGCGATAGACGCGGTCGCCGGCGACGTCATCTGGCAGTATCGATGGCCCCTGCCCGACGATGCCCCCCAGCGGGCCGCGACCCGCACCCTCGCCCTCTACGGCGACAAGGTCTTCCTCGCCACCCACGACGCGGCCCTCGTCGCCCTCGACGCGCGGACCGGGGCCGAGGCGTGGCGCGCCGTGAAGGCCGACTACACGCAGGGCTTCCGCCAGAACTCCGGCCCCGTCGTCGCCGACGGCGTCGTCGTCAGCGGCATGAACGGCTGCAACCGCTACAAGGAGCAGACCTGCTTCATCACCGGGCACGACCCCGACACCGGGGCGGAGCTGTGGCGCACGTCGACCATCGCCCTCCCCGGCGACCCGAACGACGCCTCGTGGGGCGACACGCCGCCGTACCTGCGCGCCGGCGGCGACTCCTGGATCCCGGGCAGCTACGATCCGGGCCTCGGCCTCTTCTACATCGGCACCGCCCAGGCGAAGCCGTGGGTGGCGGCGAGCCGCGGCATGACCACGCGTCAGGACGCGCTCTACACCAACTCGACGCTGGCCCTGAACCCGCGCACGGGGCAGGTGGAGTGGTACTTCCAGCACGCGCCGGGCGAGACCCTCGACCTCGACATCGTCTACGAGCGCGTGCTCGTGGACGCCGACGGCGAGCAGTGGCTCTTCACCATCGGCAAGGACGGCATCCTCTGGAAGCTCGACCGGCGGACCGGCGCCCTCGTCGACCTGCGCGAGACGGTCTTCCAGGACGTCTTCGAGTCTATCGACCGGACCACCGGCGAGCTGACCTACCGGCCGGACATCCGCGACGCCGAGATCGGCGACCGCGTGCCCGCCTGCCCCAGCCTCCTCGGCGGTCACAACTGGCAGGCGTCGGCGTATCACCCCGGCGCCGGCGCCCTCGTGATCCCCCTCCACCAGGCCTGCATGTACCTGACGGGCCGCGAGGTGGAGTTCGTCGAGGGCGGCGGGGGAGTGGCGGGCCGGTCGGAGTTCCGCGAGATGCCGGGCTCGAACGGCAACGTGGGCAAGCTGGCCGCCTACGACGTACGGACGATGGAAGAGCTGTGGAGCCGCGAGCAGCGGGCGGCGTTCCTGACGTCGACGCTGACCACGGCCGGCGGCCTCGTCTTCGCGGGCGACGCCGACCGCTACTACCGGGCGTTCGACGTCCGGACCGGGGAGGTCCTCTGGGAGACCCGCCTCGGCGCCGCCGCGCACGGCTATCCCATCACCTACGAGGCGGGCGGCCGGCAGTTCCTCGCCGTCCCCGCTTCGCTGGCCGGGGCGTTCCGGGGCCTCACCGCGCAGCTCACGCCGGAGATCTTCCAGCCGGAGGGCGGCAACGCGCTCTACGTCTTCGCCCTGCCGGAGTGACGCGGGGCTCCGGTCGTGCGCCGGCGAGGAGCCGTGGTCGATCCCGCGTTGCGCCGAGACAACGTAGACGACTTCTCTCAGTCCGCGAAGAACGCCCGTCGCAGCTCGACGGAAGGCACGAAGCGCACTGCCTTTCGATAGATGGCATGCAGGGTGCCGGTCGCGAGGTTTCTGTGCACGGGCACGATCAGGATCTGTCGCTCGCCACCGGGAGTGACTCGCACCAGCTTGGCGTGGCTGCCTCTCTGTCCGG
Source organism: Vicinamibacterales bacterium (assembly GCA_965116765.1). Taxonomy (GTDB): domain Bacteria; phylum Acidobacteriota; class Vicinamibacteria; order Vicinamibacterales; family UBA8438; genus JAJEEA01. The sequence continues at coordinate 176,128 of OZ220718.1, forward strand.
AAACCGCGAAGCCGAACCGGTGGAGGATGCGCAGCACGTCGCGGGACGACAGCCGCCGCAGCCGCGGCATCACGCGCCGAGGGGAGCCGTTTCGTAGCTCACCGACAGCCGCGGGGCGGGCGACAGGCCCAGCCACACGGGGTCCTCGCCTTCCAGGTGCAGCGCCAGCGCCTCACGGAGGTTGGCGAGCAGCTCGTCGAACGACTGTGCCTGGGTGACGACGGCCAGCTCCAGGCACTCCGCCACGTACCATCCCTCGCTCTCGGTCACCACGGCATGAACCGTGTCGCGAATCTCGACGTCCTCCTGGCCGTACGCGGGAGCGGTCTCCGCAACCCGGAGGACGGCGGCGCGTTCCGGGCCGGCGTGCGTGGCGGCCGTCTCCGCGGGGGACTCGCGGAACGCGGGTTCGATCTGGTAGAGGCCGCGGCGCACGCGGCGGAAGTACGGCCAGCGCCGGGCATGATGATCGGGCGCGTTCACGCAGCATCGCCCGGTGACCTCGGTCCGCACCGTGGCCTCGTTCACGCCGGGCAGGGAGCGGACGATCTCTGCCGGCGTGAACGTCCAGTCGTCCCTGGTCCGGCAGAGACGCTGAGCCGCAGCGAGCACCTGCTTCTGGATCGATTGCTTCCGGGTCATGCTGCTCTCCACACTCGACAACGCCATTGTTCACATGGTAGATATAATTGTCAAGTGTAAATCTGACGGACCTTCAGACTCCAGAGCGCCGGTGTAAGCTACGAGCCGGAGGGATGAGATCGACGCGCGGAGGGCCTGAGTGACTGCCCCGTACAACCAGCACGAGCTCGAAGAGATGCTGGCGGACCTGGAGTCCGATCTGGTCGAACGCAAGGAATCGCTGCAGGGAGACAATCCCCGCAAGATCCGGCAAGCCGTCTGCGCCTTCGCCAACGATCTGCCGGACCACCAGCGCCCCGGAGTCGTGTTCGTCGGAGCGGACGACGCCGGCGCACCGGTGGGCCTGGAAGTCACGGACCAGCTCCTGCTGCAACTGGCCGACGTGAAGACGGACGGCAACATCGTTCCGCCGCCGACGATGACCGTCGACAGGCGCGTGCTGCTCGGGGCTCCCGTTGCGGTCGTCACCGTCATGCCGTCGGACACGCCGCCGGTGCGTCACCGGGGACGGATCTGGATCCGCGTGGGGCCGAGGCGCGCCATCGCCAGCGCCCAGGACGAACGGATTCTGAACGAGAAGCGGAGGCATCGCGACCCGCATTTCGATGCGCAACCCGTGCCCACCGCAAGCATCGCGGATCTCGACTTGCGGCGCTTCGAAGAAGAGTACCTCCCGCAGGCTGTCGACGCGGCGGCTCTGGCCGAGAACGATCGGAGCACCGAGGAACGTCTCGCCGCCCTGAAGATGATCGCCGGCGTCGACGACCCGAGGCCCACGATTGCCGGCATCCTGGTCCTGGGCAGGAGCCCGCAGGATTTCCTGCCCGCGGCATTCGCGCAGTTCCTCCGGATCGCCGGCACCGAGCTCGCCGACCCCGTGGTCGACGATGGGCGATGCAGCGGACCCATCGCCCATCTGGTCCGCGGTCTGGACGACAAGCTGCTGGCGCACAATCGGATCGCTGTCGACTTTACGTCAGGGCCCGTTGAGACACGTACGCCGACCTATCCCATGGCGGCCCTCCAGCAACTCGTTCGCAACGCCGTCATGCACAGGACCTACGAAGGCACGAACGCGCCGATCCATGTCTACTGGTTCGACGATCGCATCGAGATCACGAGTCCCGGCGGACCCTACGGCGCTCTCAACGCCGAGAACTTCGGGCGGCCGGGCATCGTGGACTATCGCAACCAGATTCTGGCGGAAGCGATGCGGGTTCTCGGACTGGCCCAGCGCTACGGCGCGGGAATCCCGACGGCTCGGCGCGCCCTGCTGAACAATGCGCAGCCGGAACCTGACTTCCGCGTGGAGCCGAACTGGGTTCACTGCACGGTGAGGGCCCGCACGTGATGACGCCCGTACTGACATTCTTCAACAACAAGGGCGGCGTGGGGAAGACCTCTTTGGTCTACCACGCAGCATGGATGTTGTCCGAGCTGGACCACACGGTGCTGGTCGTCGATCTCGATCCCCAGGCCAATCTCACCTCGGCGTTCCTGGATGAGGACACGCTGGCCGAGCTCTGGAACGACGAGGCGTCCTCGTCCGGCAGGACGATCCACCAATGTGTAGCGCCGCTCACCCAGGTCGGGGACGTCAAGGACCCCGAGCTGCGACGACCCTCGGACAGGCTCTACCTGCTGCCAGGTGACCTGTCCCTGTCCGGCTTCGAGGATCTGCTGTCCACGGAATGGCCGAACTGCCTGGGAAGCACGAACCTGTACCGTGCGTTTCGCGTGATTACCGCGTTCTGGCAGGTCGTTCAGAGAGGAGCACGGACGTCGGGCGCCGACATCGTGCTGGTCGACGTCGGCCCCAGTCTGGGGGCCATCAACCGTTCCGCCCTGATCGCCACGGACTTCGTTGCGGTGCCGCTTGCCGCCGACCTGTTCTCCCGGCAGGGGCTGCGCAACCTGGGTCCGACCCTGCGTCGCTGGCGGGGCGACTGGAAGAAGCGCCTCGACAACTGGGCCGAGCCCGACTTCGACCTGCCGGCCGGCAAGATGCAGCCAATCGGCTACCTGATTCAGCAGCACGGAGTACGCCTGAGCCGTCCCGTCAAGGCCTACGACCGATGGGCGAGGCAGATGCCGGCCGAGTACTCTCGCAGCGTGCTGGGCGACAAGACGCCCGCGGCTGCGCTGGACCCGCAAGCCGACGAGCATTGCATCGCCACCGTGAAGCACTACCGCAGCCTGATTCCCCTTGCCCAGGACGCACGCAAGCCCATCTTCTCGCTCTCCGCAGGCGATGGTGCCCTCGGTAGTCATGCCGTCGCCGCTCGCGACGCGTTCCGCGACTTCAGGACCCTTGTCGAAACCCTGCTTCAGCGAGCGCACCGCGCGCCGGCCGCGGCGGAACGAGCGCTGTCCGCTTCGTTGCCGAAGGCACCGGCACAGGGAACGCTGCGCTCCCATCATCAGGAGAACGAGCGGGAGCCGTTAGCCGGGCGGGGAGATCGTCCGGGGCGGTTTCGGGACCCGCAACAGTCGAGGGGCCGATAACCAGGGGTTGCGCTCGTAGCACGGCGCGGACTCCTGGAGGGTTGGCTGGGTGCCGAGCGGAGCCGAAGGCGGCGATTTTGCGGGCTGGGCCCGGTGATTGCGCCGGGCCCGGGACGGCCGCCGAGCCGTCCGGGACCCGGCGTCATGGCTACTGCTCGCGCCGGACGTACTTGACGAGCTGCCGCGGGCCCACCTCCGCGCCGTAGACGTTGCCCTCGGCGTCCACCGCCACGCCCTCGGCCGCCGTCGTTCCTCGCGGCTCGGGGTCGGGGTCGGGGATGAAGAAGCGCACGTGGCCGGTCGCGGCGTTGCCGATGCGGATGCCGCGGCGCCAGCCCGGGTTCGACGTGGGGCTCGACTCGGAGTCGGCGCCGTAGATGTTGTCGTCGGCGTCGATGTAGATGCCGCTGAGGCGGCTGAACTGCTTCCACTGGTCGATGTAGTTGCCGTCCTGGTCGAAGATCTGGATGCGCACGTTGCCGCGGTCGGCGACGTAGAGGCGGCCGCGCGAGTCCATGGCGAGGCCGTGCGGGGTCCGGAACTGCCCCGGCGCGGTGCCGATGCCGCCCCACGACTTGATGAAGTTGCCCTGGCGGTCGAACTTGACGACGCGGGCGACGGTGTCCCAGCTCGCCCCGGCGCCCTGGCCGCTGTGGCCCTCGGCCACGAAGATGTCGCCGTTCGGGGCGACGTGCACGTCGTTCGGCTCGTTGAGAAGCGGCCCGGAGCCGTCGCCGCCGACACCGGGCCGGCCCAGGGTCATCAGCAGCTCGCCGTCGGGGTTGAACTTGAAGACGGCGTGCCCCTTGCCCTCGTAGGCGGGGCCGCGTCCCCGGGGGCCCTGGGCGTCGGTGAGCCAGACGTTGCCCTGCCGGTCGACGTGGATGCCGTGGGGGAAGATGAACATCCCGCCCCCGAAGCTCTTCACCAGGTTGCCGTCCTTGTCGAACTTGAGGATGGGGTCGAGGTCCGATTCCGCGCAGCTGTTCGCCCCGCACCGCTCGCCGACCCAGATCGACGTGCCGTCGATGTCGATGTCCACGGCGCTCGTCGAGCCCCAGGTGCGGCCCTCGGGCATCTTGAAGTGGTCGTTGATGGTCTCGAACGGGTTGGGGTGCTCGTTCGTCGGCCCGGTGACCGGCTGCGCGGGCGCCGCCCCCGCCGCCGAGACGACTACCGCCGCGACCACCGCCAACGCCGTACGCATGCCTGCTCGGTGCTTCATCTGAAGGTCCCTCCGTGTGTGCTCCGTTTCCCCGATTGGTGATTGTCGTTCCCGGCGCGAAACCGCCCGTCCCCGGCTCGTCCCGGCCGGCGAACGCACCGCCCGGGCGTGCTCTGTTTCCGGATTGCAGTCGTCCTTGTCGACGCCGGCCGTGTCCCCCGGCCGGTTCGGGAACCGACTCGCCGGACCAAGCGCGTCAGCCTCGCCCGTCTCGTTGCGGAGCCGTCTTGAACCGGGCGAGCGCCTTCGTCCGTCGCGGCGGGCGGATGTACCGCCCGACCGGTCGCGCGGGTGCGATCAGCGGCCGTCGTCAGCGGTCAGCGCCAGCACCGCGTAGGCGGTGGCGCCGTCTCGCATGAAGCGGATGTACCGCCCGACCGGTGCACGGGTGCGATCAGCGGCCGTCGTCGGCGGTCAGCGCCAGGACCGCGTAGGCGGTGGCGGCGTCCCGCATGAAGCGGCCCCGGTCGGACGCCGGGTCGTGCTCGCGGTTGAGCGACGACGCGGGCCACGACCCGTCGGGATCCTGGTTCCGGGCGAGCCAGGCGAGCCCGCCCGCGACCGCCGCGTGGTCCCGCGCCAGGCCGGCCTGCTGCAGGGCCAGCGTGACGAGCCCCGTCGCGTAGCCGTCGCTCTCGGTGCCGACGGGCGTCCCGTCCCGCCGTTCCCAGGCGCCCAGCGACGAGAGGGTCCAGCCGCCGTCCTCCCGCTGCAGGCCGGCGATCTCGCCGATGAGCTTCTGTCGCTGCGCGCCCGCCAGCAGGTCCGGGAGCGCGCCGGAGGCCCAGAGGACCATGACGCGATTGAAGGGCGGCTGGGCATCGAGCTCGCGCCGCAGGTATTGGCCGAGTCGGGCGACCTTGTCCCGGATATCGGGGCGGGCGCGGTAGCCGCCCGGGGCGAACCCCACCGCGACGGCGGCCAGCGCCGCCCCGTGGTACGGTCCCTCGTCGGATTCCCACGGCGCCAGGTCGAAGTGCAGCCAGGGCCACGCGCCCTCGTCGGCGCCGCTCGTTCGCTGCAGCGCCCAGAGGTTGTCGAACGCCCGGCGGGTGCGGTCGCTCAGCGCGCCGGTCCGCTCGTCCTGCCGGGCGAGGACCAGGGCGTTGAGTATCGCTTCCGTCCCCCGCGACTGGCTGGTCTTGGGCGCGCCGTAGCGCTCGTCGGCGTAGAAGGGGCCGACCTCGTTCCAGTGGGCGACGCGGGTCGTCACGCTGTCGAGCAGTGCCCGCTCGGGCCGCGTCGTCTCGCCGGCGCCGGCCGCCGGCCGCAGCATCGGCCGGGCGAGGCCGTAGGGGGCGGTGGTGTGGCACGAGACGCAGAACGTCCCGCGCTCCCGCGCCGCCGTCTCCCAGCCCGACCACCACTCCACCCGCTGGTCGAGGTAGTCGGCGGCCGCTTGCCGGTCCCACGCGCCGGAAGCGCCGCTCTGCGCGTGGACCGTGGAGAGGCCCAGGACCAGGCCCGCCGCGAACATGGAGATGATCTGTTTCGTCATGTCGGGACTCCAGCGGCCCATCTTCTCACATCAAAGCGTGAGCAGCGCAGGGGTCGGACAGCGCACGGTTGGACAGCCGGGGATGTGCTCCAGGGCTGGATCTGGCCGGGCAGGGCGAGTGACAATCGTCCGACGGAGCGGGCAGGGAGGATCATGGAACCGAGCGAATCGAAGACCACGGCCCGGCGGCGATACTCGTCGCTGGACATTCACAAGGCCGTGTTCGGCCGGCCCCCGGCTCGCAGGAGCGTCGAGGACATGGACGAGGGCATTCGATCCCACATGCGGCGCACCCATTCGCGCCGTTCAGAGCTCTCCAAGCGCTCGCCGCCGTCGGCCAAGCCTTGACAATGCAGGCCGCCCGGCCACAATGGAGATTCCAGACGGGCCTTGCGGCTCGGACCGGGGGCCGGCTGCACTAGAGGGGGGAACATCCCATGACGACTCGACACCACCGTGCCGCGGCGGTTGCGGCCGTGCTGGCGCTCTGCTTGACCGGCGGCGCCGCGCCGGCGGACGCGCAGACCTGGGAGCCGGGGCCGGCCGAATGGCGGGGCGACCTGACCCCGATCACCGAGGTGGACTGGAGCTTCGACCGCGCCGAGCACCTGCTGGGCCGCGCCGGCTTCAGCGGCACGCCGGACGACATCCGGAAGCTGGCCGGGATGACCCCCGAGGAGGCCGTCCGCTCCCTCGTGGACTACGACGACATCCCCAACGACCACCTGCCGCCGTTCGAGCACTCCGGGTTCTGGGACGAGGGCCTGCTCAATTTTCCGCCGAGCCGCCCCGCCGCCACCGAGCTGGGGATGAGGAACGGGGAGAGCATGGGGGTGCGGGTCAAGCCCGACCACGTCAACCGCCACGGGCAGCCGATCTCCGACCGGTTCTTCTACTGGCTGCGCGCGACCGGGCTCGAGACCCGCCGCGTCGGCTACTGGTGGGCCGAGCGGATGCTCGACACCCACCGGCCGCTCCAGGAGAAGATGGCCCTGTTCTGGCACGGGCACTTCGCCACCGCCCAGAACAAGGTGCGCGACTACCGCAAGATGCTGCTCCAGATCGACACGTTCGAGCGGCACGCGACCGGCAACTTCGGCGAGCTGCTGGTGGCGGTGGCCCAGGACCCGGGCATGCTCTACTACCTCGACGCCGGGGTGAACGTGAGGGGCGCGGCCAACGAGAACTTCGCCCGCGAGGTGATGGAGCTGTTCTCCATGGGGGTGGGCAACTACACCGAGCGGGACGTCCGCGAGGCGGCCCGCGCCTTCACCGGCTGGAACTTCGAGAACCTCGACTTCGTGGTCAACGTGGGGCAGCACGACGACGGGGAGAAGACCTTCCTGGGGCGGACCGGGAACTTCGACGGCGTGGACGTGCTCCACATCATCCTCGAGCAGCCGATCACGGCCGAGTACATCGCGTCCAAGATCTACCGCTTCTTCGTCCGCGAGGACCCGTCGCCGGCCCTGCAGGCCGAGCTCGGCGCCGTCTTCCGCGACAACCACTACGAGCTGAAGCCGCTGATGCGGACGATCTTCCTGTCGCGCGACTTCTACAGCGAGGCCAGCTACGGCGCCCATATCAAGGGGCCGGTCGAGCACATCGTCACGATGCTGAAGCACCTCGGGGCCGAGGACGTGCCCGGCGTGCCCGACTTCAACAGCACCGCCATCGCGCTCGGCCAGCACCTGCTGAACCCGCCGTCGGTGGCGGGCTGGGCGCAGGGCCGGGCCTGGATCACGCCGGCGCTGCTGCAGGAGCGGGGCAACGTCGCCTTCGACTACCTGTTCCCCGACATCGTCAACTTCCGCGACCCGAACTTCCTCTCGTACAGCGGGGACGGGGTCGTGGGCGACCGCCTGCGCCGGGGCTTCGACTACGGCGCGGCCATCGCCTTCGACGACGACCCGGCGAACATGTCGGCGTTCGACCTCGCCGCCCTCGAGCGGGACGAGCTGTTCAACACCCGCGTCTCCGGCTACACCGCGGCGGCCCGGGCCATGCAGAAGCTGATTCCGACCCCGCGCGGCGCGGCGCGGGTGGACATGACGCGGATGGTCATGGACAGCGGGGCGGCGACCACCGGCGAGGCCGTCGACTACCTGCTGGCGCGGTTCCTGCGCATGCCGGTGTCGGCGGGCATGCGCGACGCGATCGTGACGCTGCTCGACGACGAGCTGGGGACCTCGGACCTCGCCCGCGCCGAGACCTACCTGGAGGACCCGCTGCGCATGGCGGCGCACCTCATCATGAGCACGCCGGAGTACCAGATCGACTAGGCAGGCCGGCCGGGGTCCGACGTTTCCGCCGGACCCGGCCGGTTCTCGACGCGGCCTGTTCGGCCTCTGGCGGGGTCTGGTGGGGATGGCCTTCGACGGGGCGAGGGCATCCGGGGCTCGGCCGAGAATCTCCACGTTCACGCGCGGGTCCTTCCCGACGTGCCCTCCGCCGCGCTTCAGGCGGAACTGTCCTCGATGCGGCCATGGTGCGCGACCAAACGCAACCCGGATTTGCGTTTGGTGCCACTATCTGCCACTTGCGCCCTCATACGGTCGTCGCGACCCTTGGATCGTGGCCATCGAGCGCAAGTGGCGTGTCGCCGCTTCGACGCGCGCAACGTGAGGGCCTTTCGCGCCCGCATTCCGACGGCGACAACTCGTCGTGACCGACGACACCGCGACCTCGTACGCCGGGACTACCGCGGGGTTGCCGTCCGGCTCGTCAACCTGCCCGACCTGATCGGGCGCGTGGGGCCGGCGCGTAGCGGCCCGGGGGTGCCCGGTCCTCTCGCAACGTGGCCGCCGCGTACTCCCGGTGCTTCTTCATCATCGCGGCCTTGTTCCGGGGCGACCGCAGCTCGTCGCGCTCGAACGCTTCGGCGATGTCCCGTTCCTCTCTGGTCAACTTGTCCATAACCCAATCATCCTGCATGCGGCGGATCTGCGGGAGGGCGCAGGGTTGATCATGATACATATGTATTATATTCTCCGACCATGAGCCAGGCACGGGCGGGGCGGACCCGCGACCGGGTGTTCCGGTTCGTTCGCGACCGGCTGCTCGCCGGCGACCCGCCGACGGTGCGCGAGGTGCAGCAGGTGTTCGGCTTCCGCACGCCGCACACGGCGCGGTACCACCTGGAGAAGCTCGTGGCCGAGCGGAAGCTGTCGGCGGCCCGCGGCAAGGCGCGGGGCTATCGCCTGCCGATGGGCGGCGAGCCGGCGGCGCCGGTGGGCTGGGTGCCGCTGCTGGGGCGGGTCGAGGCGGGGCGTCCGGCCGAGGCGGTCGAGGACGTCGAAGGCTACGTCCCGGTGCCCGCCGATCGGGCGGGGGCGGGGCTGTTCGCGCTGCGGGTGCAGGGGCGCAGCATGGTGGGGGCCGGCATCCTGCCCGGCGACCTGGTGATCGTGCGGCGCCAGCCGACCGCCGATTCGGGGGCGCTGGTGGTGGCCCTGGTCGACGGCGAGGCGACGGTCAAGCGGCTGCGCCGGCGGGCCGGCCGGGTGGAGCTGCACCCGGAGAACCCCGAGTTCGCGCCCATCCGGTCCGACCGGGAGATCACCCTGCTCGGCAGGGTCGTCGAGGTGCGACGCACCGTAGGTTGACGGGAATGCGCGATGGCCCGCGCCGCAACGCTGAAGCTGCCGCCGCGACTGGCGGGGCGCCCGGACGCGTCGTCCTCGAGATGCGCCGCACCGCAGGTTGATGGGAATGCGCGATGGCCCGCGCCGCAACGTGAAGCTGCCGCCGCGGTGCTCGGCAAGGTCGTCGAAGTTCGACGCACCGTAAGTTGATGGGGATGCGCGATGGCCCGCGCCGCAACGCTGAAGCTGCCGCCGCGACTGGCGGGGCGCATGGTGGCGTCCCCGCTCCCGGGTGCGCCCGCCGCCCCGGGGCCGGCCGGCGGGCCGCTCAGGTCGTGGCGGCTGGCGACCCTCGCCGGGCGCCTCGCCGAGCTGTCGAGCCGGGAGGGGGCGGCGGGGCTGACCCTGGCGTTCTCGCTGGTGCTCGACGCCCAGCGGGCCGGCGAGCCGGTGGGCTGGCTGACGGCTGACGACAGCGCCTTCTTCCCCCCCGACGCGGCGCGGGGCGGCGTCGACCTCGACGCCCTCGTCGTCGTCCGGCTGCCGGCGGCCGGGCAGCTCCCCCGCGCGGCCGAGCACCTGGCCCGCTCGGGCGCCTTCGGCCTCCTCGTGCTCGACCTCGGCGAGGCCGCCCGGGTGCCGGTCCCCATGCAGATGCGCCTGCTCGGCCTGGCCCGGGAGCACGAGTCGGCGGTGCTGTTCCTGACCCGGAAGGGGGGCGGCGACGCGTCGCTCGGCTCCCTCGTGTCGCTCAGGGCCGAGGCGCGGCAGGAGTCGGCGGGTCCGGCGCCGGCGGGGGAGGGCGCCGGCCGCTTCGGGACCGGCGCCTTCGCGTGCACCGCCCGGGTGCTCAAGGACAAGCGGGGCGGGCCCGGGTGGAGACACGTCGAGGTGTGTCGTGGACCGGATGGCCTGTGTTGACGTGCCGGCGCTGCCGCTGCAACTGCTGATGCGCCGGCATCCCGCGTGGGCGGCGCACCCGACCGCGGTGGTCGACCGCGACCGGCCGCAGGGAGTCGTCGAGTGGGTGAACGAGCCGGCCCGCCGGGCCGGGGTGCTTCCCGGCATGTCGTATGCGACGGGGCTCTCGCTGGCCGGCGGGCTCCGCGCGGCCGAGGTGCCCCCCGGCGACGTCGCGGCCGGCGTCGATGCGATTGCCGGCCTGCTCCGGCGGTTCACGCCCGGCGTCGAGCCGTCCCGCGCCCGTCCCGGCGTGTTCTGGCTCGACGCCTCCGGGCTGCAGCCGCTGTTCGCCTCCCTCGTCGACTGGGGGCGCGGGGTGTGGGCGCACCTGGGGGCGGCCGGGTTTCGGGGCCGGGTGGTGGTGGGCTTCACCCGGTTCGGCACGTATGCGCTGGCGAAGGCCGGGGCGGAAGCGGACGGCCGGGGGCGGGACGGCCGGGTGGCGGTGCTCGACGACGCCGCGGCCGAGCGGCGGGCGGCCCGCCGCGTCCCCCTGCGCCGGCTCGACGTCGACCCCGCGCTGCGCGACGCCCTCGACAAGCTCGGGGTCCGCACCGTCGGGGCGTTCCTGCGGCTGCCGGCCGCCGGCGTCCGCCGGCGCTTCGGCCGCGAGGCGCACCGGCTGCACCGCGAGGCGGCGGGGGACCTGGTGGTCCCCTTCCAGCCCGCGCCGGCGGTCGAGCCGCTCGCGCGCCATCTCGACCTCGACGCGCCGGAGACCGGAGTCGAGGGTCTGCTGTTCCGGGTCAAGCAGGCCCTCGACCCGCTGCTCGGGGTGATGGCGTCGCGGCAGGAGGCGCTGGCCGGCCTCGAGCTTCGCCTGCGGCCGGACGCGCCGGCCGCGGCGCCGCGGGTCGAGCGGGTCGAACGCATCCGCCCTGCCGCCCCGACCCTCGACGTCCGGCAGGTCCTGAACCTGGTGCATCTGCGCGTCGAAGGGCTGACCCTGTCCGCCGGGGTGATCGAGATCGGCCTGTCGGTGACGCCGGCGCGGGCGACCCGCGAGCAGTTGCGGCTCTTTCAGGAGGGGACCCGGCGCGACCTCCGGGCCGCCGACCGCGCCGTGGCCCGCGTCAGGGCCGAGTTCGGCGACGGCGCGGTGGTGCGGGCGGCGCTCGCCGACGGGCATCTGCCCGAGGCGGCCTTCGCCTGGCTGCCGCTGGACCACGTCTTGCGCCCGGTCCCGGCCCCGGCCGGCGTCCTCTCGCTGGTGCGGCGTCTCTTCGCCGCGCCGCGCCGGGTGTCGTCCCCGCGGCAGCGCGAGCTGGCCGGCGGGGTGTCGGGCGGCGCCGGTCACGATTCCGCGGCGGCCGCGGCGGACCGGGACGACCATGGTCTGTCAGTAGCGGCTGCAACCGGCCGGGTTTCCGGGATGCGCGGGCCCTACGTGGTGTCGGGAGGCTGGTGGAGGACCCCGATCCACCGCGAGTACTACTTCGCTGGCGCCGGCGGTCGCGCCTGGCGCTGGATCTACTACGACCGCCGCCGCCGGGCCTGGTTCGAGCAGGGCGCGGTGGAATGAAACCGCGGTGGACATGAGCCGTATGGGAACGGGCCGAGGTGGAGTACGCGCCGCTCTGGTGCAAGAGCAACTACTCGTTTCTGGAAGGCGCCTCGCATCCCGAGGAGCTGGTCGAGCAGGCCCGTGCCCTGGGCCTGCCCGGCCTCGCGCTGACCGATCGGGACGGCGTGTACGGCATCGTGCGCGCCCACGTGCGGGCCCGCGAGCTCGGCGTGCACCTGATCTGCGGGGCCCAGATGTCGCTGGACGGCGGGGCGCAGGTGGTGCTGCTGGCCGCCGACCGCGCCGGCTACGCCAACCTCTGCCGGCTCGTCACCCGGGGCCGCCGCCGGCACGCCAAGGGCGAGTGCAGCGTCACCGCCGACGAAGTCTGCGAGCACGCCGGGGGGCTGCTGGCCCTCTGGCCCGGCGCCCACTGGGCGGTGGAGGCCGACGCCGACCGCGACCGCCCGGCCCTGGCCGCCCTCCGCGACGCCTTCGGCGACCGGGCCTGCGGGCTGCTGGCGCGTCACCGCGTGGCCGGCGAGGCGCCCCGGGAAGGGTGGCTGCGGGCGCGGGCCCGGGAGATCGGCCTGCCCCTGGCGGCGGCGACCGAGGTGCTCTACCACGACCCGGCTCGCCGCGACCTCCAGGACGTGCTGACCTGCATCCGGCACGGTACCAGCCTCGCCCGGGCGGGGCGCCGCATCCGCGCCAACGCCGAGCACGGCCTGAAGGCCCCGGCCGCCTTCGCCGAGCTGTACCGCGACGACCCCGCCGCGGTGGCCCGCACCGTCGAGATCGCGGCCCGGTGCCGTTTCTCGCTCGCCGAGATCCGCTACCGCTATCCGTCCGAGCGCCTGCCCGACGGCGACACCTCGTCGAGCTGGCTCCGCCGGCTCGCCGAGGAGGGGGCGCGCCGGCGCTTCGGCGGCCGCGTTCCCGCCGCGGTGCGGACGCAGATTGCGAAGGAGCTGGTCCTCATCGACGAGCTCGACTATTGCGGCTACTTCCTCACCATGTGGGAGATCGTCGAGTTCTGCCGCCGCCACGGCATCCTCTGCCAGGGGCGGGGGTCGGCCGCCAACTCGGCCGTCTGCTACTGCCTCGGCATCACCGCCGTCGACCCCACCCGGGTCGATCTGCTGTTCGAGCGCTTCCTGTCGCGCGAGCGGGCCGAGCCGCCCGACATCGACCTCGACATCATGCACGAGCGGCGGGAAGAGGTGATTCAGTTCGTCTACGAGAAGTACGGGCGCGACCGGGCGGCGATGGTCGCCAACGTCGTCCGCTACCGCGCCCGCTCGGCCGTGCGCGAGGTGGGGAAGGCGCTGGGGCTGCCCGAGACCGCGGTCGACCGGCTCGCCAAGCGGCTGTCCCACTACGACGCCGTCGACGGGGACACGGTGCGGCAGGTGATCGACGGCGAGGGCCCGGCGGCGGCGCACCTCGTGCGGCTCGCCGGCGAGATCCGGGACTTTCCCCGCCACCTGTCCATCCACCCCGGCGGCTTCCTGCTCGGCCACGAGCCGGTGCACGACCTGGTGCCGATCGAGAACGCGGCGATGCCCGGACGTACCGTCATCCAGTGGGACAAGGACGACCTCGAGGACCTCGGGCTGTTCAAGGTCGACCTGCTGGGGCTGGGGGCGCTGACCCAGCTCGACCTGTCGTTCGAGCTGCTGGCGCGGCACTACGGCCGCACGCTGTCGATGGCGGCGATTCCGGAGGGCGACGAGGCCACCTACGACATGATCTGCCGCGGCGACACCGTCGGCGTCTTCCAGATCGAGAGCCGGGCGCAGATGGCGATGCTGCCGCGGCTCCGGCCGCGCAGCTACTACGACCTCGTCATCGAGGTGTCCATCGTCCGGCCGGGGCCCATCACCGGCGGGATGGTGCACCCGTACCTGCGGCGGCGCAACGGGGAGGAGGCGGTGGCCTACCCCCACCCGTGCCTCGAGCCGGTGCTCGCGAAGACGCTGGGGGTGCCGCTGTTCCAGGAGCAGGTGATGAAGCTCGCGATGGTCGCCGCCGACTACACCCCCGGCGAGGCGGACCAGCTGCGGCGCGACATGGCGGCGTGGCGGCGCAGCGGGCGCATCGAGCGCCACCGCGACCGGCTCGTCGGCCGGATGACGGCCAAGGGCATCGCCCCCGAGTTCGCCGAGCGGGTGTTCGACCAGATTCGCGGCTTCGGTGACTACGGTTTTCCCGAGAGCCACGCGGCCAGCTTCGCGCTCATCGCCTATGCCACGTCCTGGCTCCGATGCCACTATCCCGACGTCTTCACCTGCGCGTTGCTCAACGCGCAGCCGATGGGGTTCTACGCGCCGGCCACCATCGTCGACGACGCCCGGCGGCACGGCGTCGACGTGCGCCCCGTCGACGTCGCCCGCAGCGACTGGGACTGCACGCTGGAGCCGGCCGAGGCGTCGTCTTCTCCGGCGGGGCCGGTCGGAGCGGGCGGGTCGATGGGGTCGGCGCAGTCGAGCCCGGCAATTGCCGCTCTGCCGCGCCGCTCATCGCCCGTCCGGCCCTCCGGGAACCTGCGCCCCTTCCGGGGGCAGCGCCTCCCTCGGAGGCGGCGCGGTTCCACGGCGCAGACGCCCGGGTTCGCGGTGCGGATGGGGCTCCGGTACGTCAAGGGGCTGTCCGAATCGCGCGACTGGGCCCGCATCGAGGCCGCCCGCGGGCAGGCGCGGTTCGGCTCGATCGCCGACTTCGTGGCCCGGACCGGCCTCGACGAGCGGATGGCGGGCCGTCTCGCCGAGGCGGGGGCGCTGGCCGGTCTCGAGCAGCGGCGCCGAGACGCGCTCTGGCAGGTCCGCGGCCTCGTCCGCGCGCGGGCGCCGGTCCTGCCGCCCGGGGCCGCGCGGGACGAGACCCCGGGGTTCGACGATCTGGACCCGGGCGAGACCATCGCGTGGGACTACCGCACCAGCGCGCACAGCCCGCGCGGCCATCCCCTCGCCGCCCTGCGGGCGCAGCTCGGGGCCCGGGGCCTCCCCGACGCCCGCACCGTCTCGGCGATGCGCGACGGGCGGAAGACGCGCTACGCCGGCCTCGTCATCTGCCGCCAGCGTCCCGGCACCGCGGGCGGGGTCGTGTTCATGACCCTGGAGGACGAGACCGGGTTCGTCAACCTCGTGATCTGGGACCGGGTGTTCGAGGCGCATGCGCTGATCGCGAGGACCGCGTCGTTCCTCGGCGTGACCGGCACGATTCAGAAGGCGGGCGAGGTCGTGCACCTCGTCGCCGACGCGCTGTGGCGCCCCGAGCTCGACGCGGGGCCGAACGCGGTCGGCAGCCGGGACTTCCACTAGTGGACCGTCCTTGAGAGAAGCTGCCCATGTCGCGGGACGTTCTGCCAGCGTTTGCCGCCAAGAACCAGCGAAGGACGGCAAAGTCAGCTCTGGGACAGTCCACTAGTTGACTG
This sequence comes from Vicinamibacterales bacterium, assembly GCA_965116765.1. Classification (GTDB taxonomy): domain Bacteria; phylum Acidobacteriota; class Vicinamibacteria; order Vicinamibacterales; family UBA8438; genus JAJEEA01. Next base: position 191,485 of record OZ220718.1, read on the forward strand.
CCCTGGACGAACTTCCCCCGTCCGGTCGCCGACGTGAGCCCGGCAACCGCCGGAAAGACGGGCAACGGCATGCACGGGCTTTCATGCAGGACGGTCCACCAGGAGTCTGCGCCGTGGAGCGGCGTGGACTCCTGGAGGGTTGGGGGCGCCAGGCGGAGCCGCAGCCGACGACTGGGGGGCTGGCGGTCCGGTGCTTCGTGGCGGTATAAACCCTTTTGATTCAATTTGTTGAGGAGATGTCGTTTGACTTGGGGCGGTTCGTTGCCTATGATTAATCGTTTCCGCAGATTCACCCCGTTCAGGAGATCAACATCCATGAAGGACCTACTCCGAAGCGCGTGCGCCGCGGCCGGATGCGTCGCGGCGATGCTGCTGGCGGTTGCGCCGGTCGGCGCGCAGGATCTCGAAGAGTGGCAGAACGCCGAGCTGCGCACCCTGGTCGCGGCCGTGGACGCGGCCCGCCGGGGGGCGCGCGCCCCCGACGCGGGCGCCATCACCTTTCTGCCCAGCTATCTCAAGGGCGGGGACGACCTCACCTATGTCCCCTTCACGCTGCTCATCGATCCGGCGGCGGTGAGCGACCCGAACAACGACGTCCCGGACAACGTCGTGACGTACGTGGCCCTGGCCGAGCCCGGCTCGGACTCGCCGGAACTGCCGTTCGAGAACGGCTTCTACGCCGAGTCCGGGACGCGGGAGGCCGGTCGGGTTCGCATCCCCGGCAACCTGCAGGCCGAGGGCGGCGACTACGACCTCTACATCGCCATCCGCTACAGCTTCGACGGCGAGGCGCCGGTGGAGGCGTCCATCGATGCCTTCGGGCGGCAAGCCAGGCGGACCCTCGTGCCGCCGATCACCGTTCTGCACGAGCGGGTCACGATTCCCGACCTCTGGAACGACGAGCTGCAGACCAGCACCGTCATCCTGACCCAGGCCGTGCGGCAACTGACCCAGGCGCCGTCGGAGGACGAGCTCGCCCGGTCTCCCTACATGGTCGGCGCCAACCTCGTCGAGCCGCGGCTGAACGGCGACTACACCAGGCAGGACCTGCTGGGCTTCGTCTTCGCCATCTACAACACCGGACACCGCGGCGGCATGCCCGACATCACCATCGACTATGAGTTCTACACGCGGACGGACGGCGGCGAGGAGTTCTTCAACCGCACCGACCCGCGGGAATTCAACGACCAGACGCTTCCGCCGGGGTTCGACGTGAGGCAGTTCCAGTTGATGGACGGATTGGACATCCCCCTCGGCGGGTTCCCGGTCGGCGACTACCGCCTGGCCATCAAGGTCACCGACAACCGGGAGGACGAGGAGGTGACGCAGGACCTCCTGTTCTCGGTCGGCGACAACTAGCGCTTTCGCCAGCGGCGCCGCTTCTCGCCAGCGGCGCCGCTCCCGCCCGCCTGCTCCGTCAACGTGCGTCGTCCACCACGATGGTCATGTCGCCGCTGAAGGTCGACAGCTCCAGGCGGGCGCCGCCGCCGCCGACGGTGCCCTCCAGCTCGCGCGTGCCGTTGCGGTTCATGCTCCACTGGATCAAGGGTGCGTCGGCTTCGACGGTCGGGTTGTCCGGATCCGTATCGTCTATCGCTATCGAGTTTGCCCTCACGGCCAGGTCGCCATACTCGCCCCCGCCGCGAAGCGCGATGGTGGCGTTCGAGCTGAGCGAGCCGCTGAACGACTCCGCCTCGAGATCGAATCCCGTTCCCGGAGGCACCGTCACCCGGATGCTGCCCGAGTGCGACTCGAGCTCGTAGCGGCCCTCGGCGTCGAGGGGGCCGTCGAAGCTCACCGGCCCCGACACCGTCGCCACGTCGACCCGTCGCGCCTCGACGCGGGTCAGCACGATGGTCGCGCTCACCGCCTCCACGTCGACCCGCGGCGCCCGGACCCCGTCGATGGTGATGCGCCCGCTCACCGCCGCGGCGGACAGATCGTCATCGTGGCCGACATCGGTCATCAGCAGATCGCCCGACACCATCTCGACCTCGGCGAGCCGCGGCAGCGACGAGAGGCGCACGTCGCCGCTGATCGTCTCGATGTTCGTCTCGCCGTCGACGCCCTCGACGGTGACGCTGCCCGATACGGACTCAATCGCCACCGCGACGCCGGGGGGGACGGTCACGGCGTAGTCCACCGCCACCGCCATCCGCCCGCCCCGGAACAGGTCGGCGAGGCGGCCGGAGAGGCCGCGGCGCGGATACTCGGCCTCGACCGCGACGCGACCGCCCCGGTCGCGGATCTCGATCTCGACCCGGTCGAGGGCATCGCGGGCCACGTTGTCGCTGACGGCCCCGGGATCGACGAGCCGTTTCGTCGCGCGCAGCGTCAACACGGCGTCGTCGTTGCCCGCCACCGTGATGTCGCCCGCGATGTTGCTGAGCGTGAACTGTCCGCCGGGCGCCATGGGAATGGTCCGGACGAGCTCTTCGGTCTGGCCGCTGGCGGTCGCGGCCGCCCCGATCGTCAGGGCGACGATGCTCGCCCGCCACAGCAACTGTCTGGTCATGGTCTCTCTCCGTGTCGGTCCGCTGCCTCTCTTGCGTTCGCCGTCCCCCCCGCACCAGGCCGTGCCCGTTCGGCGCGGCCGCGCGCCCGTTCTCCCTCTCGTCCCGGCGGCGGTCCTGGAGGCCCCGCGCCCTCGCGTCAGCCGCCCTCCAGCTCCAGGCCGGCCATCGTCCGGAGCAGGGTGAGCCTGCGGGCCGGGCCGGCCTGCAGCCGCTCGCACGGGGTCGCCGCGCTCGGGTCGGCGGCGGTGCCCGCGGGCCCGCCCCCCCTGTCAGCCGCCGTCCAGCTCCAGGGCGGCCATCGTCCGGAGCAGGGTGAGCTTGTGGGCCAGGCCGGCCTGCAGCCGCTCGCGCGGGACGGCCGCGCCGGGGTCGGCGGCGACCGCCGACCGGCTCTCGGCAATCGCGTCGTCGACGACGGCGAGGTCGCGGGTCAGCGCTTCGCGCGCGGCGGCCGGAATCGGAGCGCCGGTCCCGATGCGCTGCTCGAGCTCGCGGATGGCGTCTGCGTGCGGGCGTTCGATCTGCTCCAGCGTGGCCGCGACGGCTTCCCGCGCAGGACCGGCGGGCTCGTTCGACGGCGGCGGCAGCGTGAAGTCGGTGGGACCGATCAAGAGTACCGCCCCGGCCATCGCGGCGGCGCCGGCGAGGGCGGCGCCGCGGAGCGACCACCCGTGCCGCCATCCAATCGAGCGCCGTGGCGTCTCGTCCCGCTCCGCGGCCGCGATCCGCCGCCTGACGGCGCGCCGGACCCGGGCCGGCGGCTCGATCGGCTCGAGGGCCGCCGCGAGCGATCGGATCTCCCGCAGGTCCGCCAGGAGATCGCGGCACGCCGCGCAGCCGGCGAGATGGTCGTCGAGCGGCCCGCGGTCGCGCGGGTCGAGGGCGTCATCGACCAGGGCCGCGAGCGCGTCGGCGTGCCGGTCGCAGGCCGATCCCGGCGACGGTGCGTGATGGTCCCTGCTCATGGTCGCCTCAACAGGCGGCGGAGCCGCAGCCGCGCCTTGTGCACCTGCGACTTGGAGGTGCCGGTGGCGATGCCGAGCCGCTCCGCGACCTCCCGGTGCCCGTACCCCTCGACGTCGTGCAGCACGAAGGCCATGCGGCACCCGTCCGGAAGCTGCGCGATGGCGCGCTCGAGGTCGAGATGCGTGATCGGGCCGGCCCCGGCGCGGGGCGAAGCCGGCTGCTCCGCATTCAGCGGCTCGGTCACCGCAGCCTGCCGCGCGGTGCGGCTGCGCACGTGGTCGAGACAGCGGTTGACGGCGAGCCGGTGCAGCCAGGTTCCGAGGGCCGCCTCGCCGCGGAAGCCGCCGAGCTTGCGGTACGCCTGGAGGAAGATCTCCTGCAGCAGCTCCTCCGCCTCGGCCGCGTTGCCCGCGAACCGGTAGGCCAGCGAGTAGATGCGCCTGGCATGGGTGCGATAGAGCGCCTCGAAGGCCGACTCGTCGTCGCTCGCCGTGACCGGTGCCACCGCGTGGATGACCCGCGTTTCCGCCATCACTTTCCTTGGACGGCGGGCAAGGGCCGGGGGTTGCCGATGATTCCGGTCGGGAGATCGATCGCGGCGGCAGGGCCTCGAAGCCGACCCGCGAACCGCTGCGCCTGCTGGTCGCAGAGCTCGTCGGTCCGAAATCTCGTCCGCGCGCCGCCGGCCGCGAGAGGAGCGCGACCCGTCAGCTCGGTTCCGGAGCCAGCCGCTTGCGCCCGGACACCACCTCGTAGAAGTCTCCGCCGGCGTCGTCGTCCGCGGTCATCAGCGACACGATGGGGACGACCGCGAGGGGCACGAAGAACGTGAAGTACGACGGGTCGACGCCTTCGCCGCCGACCGTGAGGGCCTCGACGAGAAGTCGCACGACGGGCCCCGCCGACTCGGGGGCGGTGAGCCCGGACGCGACGGCGACCTTGATCGCGGCGAACCAGACCAGGCCCGCCCCGTAGCCGACCGCCATGCCCCACCACGCGCCCTGCTCGGTGGTCCGCCGCCAGTAGATGAGGTAGCCGAGGGCGACGGCCGGCGGGACCACCATGGCGAAGCCGAACAGCAGCAGGTCGAGGATGGAGATCGAAGTGCGGGTGGCGACGTACCACGCCGCGACGGCCGCCGCGAAGGCGTAGACGGTGGTGGTGACGCGGTACGCCTTGAGCCGCTGCTCCGACGTCCGGCGGCGGGCCGCGGGCAGCCAGTCGTCGACCACCATGGTGGCGCTCGACAGCAGGATGGGGCCGCCGGACGAGATGACCGCGGCGAGCACCGCGGCGAGGGCCACCCCGCCGACCACGGGGTCGATCTCCGAGGCGAGGGTCGTGAGGTTGCGGTAGCCGCCGAGGCCGGTGTCGAGGCCGTAGCGGGCGGTGGTGAGGATGCCGATGAGGCCCGCGAGCACCGACATCGCGGCCGCTATCAGGCCCCCGAGCAGGAACGCCGGCGCGATCTGCCGCTCGGTGCGGGCCGCCGTCGAGTAGTTCGTGTACACCGAGGCGGCCGGCGTGTGCACCGACGCCGCGAAGAACATCCCGATGACCGGGAGCCATCCCGCCCCCGCGAACCCCCACCAGGCCGTCTCGCTCCGGGAGGCCTCGGCGAGCTGGTCGCCGACGGCCGCGGTGACCTCGGGCCAGCCGCCGAGCTGCTCGATGCCGGCCAGCCCTACCCACAGGAGGCCGACGAGCACGACCGAGCAGTGGATGAGGTTGGTGACCGCGGTGCCCCACAGCCCGCCGAGGGAGACGTAGGTGGAGAAGATGACCGCGGCCACCATCACCCCGCCGAACATCGAGAGGGGCGTGAGGGTGCTCAGGATGACCCCGATGACGTAGGCCTCGATGAGGTTGACGACGACGTACTCGGTCTGCACGCACAGGCTCGTGAGCCACTGGCAGCGCCGCGTGCCGAAGCGGATGGTGAACAGCTCGCCGACCGTGTGCAGCCGGAAGCGCCGGTAGTAGACGCCGAAGAAGATGCCGACGATGGCGAGGGCGAGGAACGTGTTGATGCCGTACCACCACAGGTTCCAGACGCCGCCGGTGATGACGTCGCCGGCCACCCCGTAGGTGCCGGCGCCCCCGATGCGGGTGCCGGCGACCCCGAACGCCACCATCGCGGTGGACATGCCGCCCCCGGCCACCGCCCAGCCCGCCGAGCTGCCGGCGCGGCGGGCCATGAGGCTGCCGACGGCGGTGGCCGCCACCAGGTAGACGACGATGGTCGCGGGCGCGATGGCGTCCATGCGCGGGCTCCTCCGTGGCTCGGCCGGGCGCGCTGCTGAACGCGCGTCGTCAGGATGGCGCCCATCGCCCGCGGGCGTTCGTCTGCCCGCCGGCGTCGTCGCTCCCCGTCCAGCGCTGGGGTTCACGGGCCTGCGCCGGGGCCGTCAGCGCGGCGAGATGCCGTCTACCGCGTTCCGCACCCTTCCCTTTCCAACGCGGGGTTCCGTCGCGTCGGCTACGCCGGGGCCGTCAGCGCGGCGAGGATCGCGTCCAGCGCGTCCCGCGCCTTCGCCCGCATCTCGTCGTCGGTGGCGTCCTGTATCGGATGGGGCACGAACACCGAGCCGCTCGCGATCTCGGGCATGCCCAGGGCCTCCGCCTGCATCCGGGCGGGGCGGACGAACTCGCTCGACGCCACCATGACGGCGGGGATGCCGCGGGCCTCGTAGTCGACCAGGTCGTGCACACTGCACGACGTGCAGGACCCTCAATCGGCGAGGGCCTGGATGACCGCCCGGCACCGGGCGCCCACCTCCTCCCGCAGGTCGTCCGGGGCCGGCTTGGTGTAGGTCGGCTTGCGCAGGCGGATGACGTCGAGCGAGGGGAACCGCTCGCGGACGAGCCGCTCCACCTCGTCGCAGAAGACGTCGCCCCGCGCCTTCGCGATGTCGATGATGCCCAGCGCGCCCTCGAGGCGGGCGGGCCGGGCCGCGGGCTGCCGCCCCATGGGGGCGCGCTCGTCGGTGGGGTCGAGAATGACGGGAGACTCGTTCTGCATGTCGTTCACCTGCGTGCTGCGGCGTTCCGGCTCCGCCCCGAGGTTCCAGCGGGTCGATCTTAGCCCGTAAGCATCGCCTCGCGGCTCCCGGGTCCCGTGGGAGCCTGGCCCGGTACGACCGCCTCGCGCTATTCCGTGATCTCCCGCGTCACCGCCACCGAGCCGGCGGCGCCGCTCGCCCAGCCGCCGACCACCGCCGAGAACTTGCCGGCGGTGCCCCCCGCCACCACGATCAGGATGTCGTCGTCGCGGCGGAACTTGGGCAGGGGCGTGTCCAGCGCCTCCGGCGTCGGCCGGCCGTCCGGCCCGAGGAGCTCCGGGGGCAGGGCGCCGGGGACCATGCCCTTCCGGCACTCGTCGTCCGGGAGCAGATCGCGGAGCGGCCTCGCCGTCACCTCCTGGATGCGGGCCCGCAGGTCCGCCTTGGAGTAGCCGTCGCGCGCGAAGGTCCTCGCGTGCTCGGGGCTGACTACCAGCAGCACCTCGCCCATGCGGTGCAGCCGCGGGTGGGCCACCGTCTCCATGCACCAGCCCATGCTGGCCCCGAGCGACCGCGCGGTCCGCGAGAGCTGGTCCCGGATGGCCCGCGGCCCCTCGCCGGCGAAGACGGTGACGGTGCTCGCCCCGGACGGGAACCCGCGCTCGACGTGCAGGGGCTCCCAGCCGCTGACCTCCTCGCGCTCGCCGATGCAGCAGGTGAACTTGCCCGGCTGGCCCAGCGTCGACATGTCGACCTCGCCGGGCCGGCCGCCCCCGACGTTGCGCACCAGGAGCTGCAGCGCCCGCCCGATGGTGGCGTTGGCCCGGAACCCCTGCCCGAAGACGTTGCCGCCGCAGTTGAGGCCGATGCGCTGTCGGATGGGCCCGTTGACGACGATGACCGGCGTCGCGAAGTAGGTGGTCGCCAGCACTCCGTGCAGGTTGAAGGTGTCGGTGCAGGCGGCCTCGGCGGCGGCGATGACCACCGGCAGGTACTCGGGCCGGCACCCGGCCATGACCGCGTTGATCGCGACCTTCTCCACCGTGGCGGGGGCGAGGTTCGGGGGCACGTGGGCCACGACGTCGGAGGCCGCGCGGCTCGTCCCTTCGAGCATCCGCAGCACCCGGTCCTCGGTCGGGGGCACCACCGGCAGCCCGTCGCCGAGCCCCTGCGACGCCATGAACTCGAACGGATCGTCGTCGACGGGGATGCGCACCCGCCGCGCCCCCAGCGTCGCCGCGCCGCGCCGCACGGCGAGGCGCCGGGCCACCTCGGGGTCGTGGATCTTCGAGCCGCACCCCGGGCGATGCTCGGGCAGGCCGTCGTCGTCGCGGACGATCTCGGGCGCGGCGACCCCGCAGGCTGCCGCCGCCTCGGCGATCAGCCCCGTCAGGTCCCGCTTCGCGAACCCCTCGAAGCTGCGCCGCACCCGGCGGCCCGCGCCGGCCAGCACCAGGGCCGGCACCGCGTCGAACCCGTAGTCGGCCGACACCGTGAGGTCGGCGTCGAGGGCCACGTCGAAGCTCAGGCCGTGCCGCTCCACGAACCCGGTGGTGTCGGCGTCGGGGTCCTGCGACACCCCCGCCACCCGCAGACCGTGCGGCCCGAGGGCGCGGTGGAGTCGCTCGACGAGCGGCGCCGTCAGCTCGCACGTCGCGCAGTCGTGCTTGAAGAAGAAGAGCAGGGTGGCCCCGGGCGCGTCGCCGCCGCCGTCGAACGCGAGGGGGCCGCCCTGCCGGTCGGTCAGCGAGAACGCCGGCGCCTCGGCGCCGGCCGCGGGCAGGTCGGACATGGCCAGAGAGTTTATCGCGATGCGTCGGTTTCCCGTGTCGTGAACGGACGGGGTGCGCGATGTCGCCGGAGCGCCTCGGACACTCCGCGGGCGCCCGGGTCGCTTGCCCGCCGCGCCGGATGTCTGGTAGCGTTGGGGAGTGCGGACAGTCGGTTGGAGACACCTCCGTGGCCACGCTTGCGTTTGACACTCACAAGGCCGTCAAGGCGTTGTGCGACGCAGGTTTCGACCCTTCGCAGGCCGAGGCGGTCACCGAGCAGATCGGCATCGCGATTGGCGGCAACCTTGCGACGAAGGACGATCTCTCGAAGGTGCGGGACGATCTGCGGGCCGAGATGGAGAAACTCGAGCTGCGGATGACCAACAAGCTGTACGCCGCCGTTGCCGCCGGCGTGGGCCTGGTCAAGGCGCTCGACTTTCTGATCGGCTGACCCCCGACATGAACCGAAACGTCCTGCTGTCCGTGACGCTGGTCGCCGCGACCGGCCTGATGGCGGGGTGCGACTCCGTCGGCTCCCTCAACCCCTTCTCGCCCGACGACGAGGATCTGCAGCCGTCGTTCGCGGAGTTCGTCCCGGACCAGACGTGGACGGTCGGCGTCGCCATCCACATGTCGCTGCCGGCCGCGACCGGCGGGAACCCGCCCCTGACCTACCGCCTCTCGCCGGATCTCCAGGCCGGGCTGACCTTCGACGCCGCCGCGCGCACGATCTCCGGCACCCCGACCGCGGTCCAGGCGGCGACCAACTACGTCTACTCGGCGACCGACGACGACGACGACACCGCGTCCATCCAGTTCCGGGCCAGCGTCGTCGCGGCCACCGGCGGAACCTGATCGCCCCACCGCGAAGGGCCCGCGGCGTTCTCCTGTCCTTCGAGTTCTCTCCTCGCCGGGATGCCGCCGGTCACGGCAGGGGCGCCGTCAGCAGCTCGGCGTACAGGTCGTAGAAGGCGCCCACGTCGAGATCCAGCATCACCTCGACCGGCCGGCCGCGGGGATCGCCGGGCGGCGTCACCGTGGTGGCGCCGCACGCGGGGCCGAACGCCGTCTCGACCGCGATCGGGAGCGTCTCGGACACCGTCACCACCGACGGGTCGATGAGCCACGCCGCGGTGATGCAGTCCCACACGTAGTAGGTCGCGGCGGCGTCGCGGGCGTAGCGGGGCCCCATGTGGTGCTGCATGAGCCGGGTGAGCGGGGTGTCCGCGGCGACGATGCGGTCGAAGAGCGACTTGCGGACCGGGGCGTGGTTGGTGACGTCGAGGCCGAACATCACGACGGAGGGCACGCCGGCCCGGAGCACCTCGTCGGCCGCGTCGGGGTCGAACCAGAGGTTGAACTCCGCCGCCGGCGTCACGTTCCCCGGCACGCGGGCGGCCCCGCCCATGAAGACGAGGCGCCTGACGCGGGGCGCGAGGTCGGGCCGGGCGCGGAACACGTGGGCGAGGTTGGTCATCGGGCCGACCGCGACGAGGGTGACCTCGTCGGGCCGGCTCTCGATGGCGTCGATGATGAACGACGCCGCGTCGGCCGGCCGGGGACGGACGGCGGCGAAGCGCCCCCCGTGCGGCGGCAGCACGTCGGGCCCTTCGTCGAAGGCGCCCTTGAACGAGATCGGTCCCCACTGCGCCTCCTGCCGGGCCGCCCGTTCGGGGGTGTTGACGAGGGGAACGCGCGCGCCCAGGTGGAGCGGGACGTCCCCCGCCCCCTCCAGCTCCAGCAGGTGCAGCATGTGCTCGGCGCCCTGCGGAACGGTGTGGTTGCCGGCGACCACCGTGACCCCGAGCACCTCGACCCGGTCGGGCCGCCGGAGGAGCATCGCGAGGGCCGCCGCGTCGTCGTTGAAGACGGCCGAATCGGTATCGAAGATGATGGGCTCGGGCTCAGGAACGGACATGGGACTCCTCGTGGACTGGAACGCTTCCGCCCGGCGGTCCGACCCGAGCGGGGGCGGCAGCGGGCATCGACTCGCAGCGGGCGGGGAAGGCCGTCGGCTCGGCGATCGGGCCGGTCTCAGAACCGGACATTCACGCCCACCTGGGCCCGCCGGGTGTCGCCGAGCCCGCTCCGGATGGTGCCGTCGAAGTTGAACAGCAGCGATCCCTGGGCGGTGTCGAGAATGTTGTCGGCGTTCAGCACGTTGAATACCTCGAAGACCGGCTCGACCGTCGTCCCGTTGCCCAGCCCGAAGCGCCGGGCGAGCCGCAGGTCCCACGTCACGAACTCGTTCTCGCGGCGCAGCGTGTTGCGCTGCAGGATCGACCCGTCGGCGCAGATCCGGTCGGACGGCTGGGCGGCGCGCGTCCCCGGGACGGCGCACCGCTCGGAAACCGGCGACGCCGACAGGTACTGGAACGCGTTGTCGAACCGCACCTCTCCGGGGAGCGTGAGCAGGACGTAGCCGTTCGCCCCGTGGCGCCGGTCGCGGTCGGACCAGCCGAACTCGGGCGCGAGGTCGGCGGCGCTCGCGTAGCGGAAGGTGAACGGGTCGCGCTCGTTGTCGTCGTCGGATCGGTCGAACGCGAGCGTGTAGTTCGTCTCGAACGTCAGCCGGCCCCCGAGCGCGTTCCGTCCCCGCAGGCCGAGGGTCAGCCCGTGGTAGCGCGAGCGGGCGCTGCTCTCGGTCACGGTGAGGGCGCCGAGGCCGCCGCCGGTGGGGTGCGTGCCGAGGCCGAACGGCGTGCCGAGGACGGGGTCGTTCCGGTTGACGAAGCGGAAGAGGTCGTCGGTGCGGGCGTGGGTGAACGTGACGCTCGCGGCGAGGCCGCGCCCGAGGTCGCGGTCGACGGCGGCGCTGAACGACCACGTGCGCGGCAGCTCGAGGTTGCGGTCGGCGACCTGGACGTCGGGCAGGAACGGCAGGGTCGCCGAGCCGTCGATCTGCTCGTCGAGGGCCGGCACCGGCCCGAGGGCGGGGGAGGCGGCGCTGCTGCGGAAGATGATCTGCTGGAAGGCGCCGTTCGTCGTGCGGTGCCCCGCGAAGACCAGCATCGGGATGCGCGCGACGTAGGACCCGGCGTTGGCCCGCACCACCGTGCGGCCGTCGCCCCCGGCGTCCCACGCCATCCCCACGCGGGGCTGGAAGTTGTCGAGGTCGTGGGGGATGCGGCCGTCCGAGGGGAAGCGCGGATCGTCGAGATAGGGCGCGAAGAACGTGTCCTCGGGCGCGACGAACATGTCGGGGTGCCAGGAGCCCTCCCAGCGGAGGCCGAGGTCGAGGGTCAGCCGGTCGCGCGGGGTCCACGTGTCCTGCACGAAGAGCCCCAGCTCCTGGGTCCGGAGCTGCTGCAGCCCGAGCTGGTCGGGCGGCACCCCGGGCACCGTCGCAGACTGCAGGTAGAGCAGCACCGGCCCCGTGATCTCCGCCCCCGCCGGGCAGACGCCGGCGTCGCTGCTCGACCCGTCCGAGCAGGTGACGTAGCGGTTGCCGCGGGTGGCGAAGCTCATGAACCCTTCGACCGAGTCGAAGAGGTAGCGGCTGTTGGCGAACCCGATGAACTGCTGCCCGGCGCCGGTCCGGTTGTACTCCACCCCGGCCTTGACGAGGTGGCGGCCCACGAGGACCGAGGCGTTGTCGAGCACCTGCAGGCGGGTGTCCCAGGCGGGGTCGATGGGCAGGAAGAACGGGAGCCCGATGCGGAAGCCGTCGGCGAAGTCCATGCCGACGTCGGGGAAGGGGCGTCCCCCGAGCCGGTCGAACTGCGGCGGCCCCGGCCGCGCCGCCCCCGGCATGAGGGGGCCGTCGTACCAGCGAGGCCGGTCCTCGCGCGCCCACTGCACGCGGAACTCGTTCGACAACGTGTTGCCGAGGAGCGAGCGCAGCCCGGCGTTGAACGCGTGCGACCGGTCCCCCTCGATGCCGTTGGCCGAGCGTCCCCACGAGTCGACGTCGAAGGTGCCGTTCACCTGCTCCGCCCACGTGTGGTTGTACTTGCCGCTGAGCTGGTGGCGGGCGTCGAGGGTGACGTCGATCTTGGCGAGGAGCGACCGGGCGTCGTCGGTGCGGCGGATGGGCCCGAACTCGTCGTCGAAGAGGCCCGGCCAGCGGGTCTCGAGGAACGTCTCGAGCCGGGCCAGCTCGGCCGGGCTCGCGACGCGGCGCTCCGTCTGCCGGGTCTCGGCCGCCGCCTGCTGGTCGTAGGCGAGGAAGTAGAACGCGCGGTCGCGCACGAGGGGGCCGCCCAGGGTGCCGCCGAGCTGGTTGCGCCCGAAGTCGGGCTCGCCGCCGCCCCGGGCGGGCGAGTGGGCGGCGGAGATCTCGTCCCACTGCCCGAAGTAGTGGGCCGATCCGCTCGCGTCGTTCGTCCCCGACTTGGTGATGACGTTGACGAAGCCCCCGGCCGAGCGGCCGAACTCGGCCGTCGCGCCCTGGTTCACCACCACGATCTCCTCGATCGCGTCCTGGTTGAAGGTGAACGCGGGCCGCTGGCCGCCCCGCTGCTCGCCGAAGAACGGGTTGTTGAAGTCGGCCCCGTCGACGATGACGTTGTTGAAGATGCCGCGCTGGCCGGCGATGTTGAGGACGTCGCCGTCGGGTCCCTGCGAGATGGACGCCCCCGGCGTCAGCAGGGCCAGGTCGAGGTAGTTGCGGCCGTTGCTGGGCAGCCGGTCGACCACCTCCTCGGCCACCCGCTGCGAGCTCGTCACGTCGGCCGTCGAGACCAGCAGCGCGGTGTCCGCCGCCACCGTCACCGTCTCCGCCGCCACCACCCGCAGGTCGACCGCGAGGTCGAGGGTCTCGCCCACCCTGAGCGCCGCCCCCTCGATGCGCTCCACGCCGTATCCCCCGTCCGCCGTCACCGTGAGGTCGTAGGTGCCCGGCGGCAGGAGCGCCCGCACGAACGTGCCGGCCGGCGTGGTCTCGACGATGGTCTGCAGGTCGGTCTCGCGGTGGAGGACGACGATGACCGCACCGGGCATGGGCTGGCCGAGCGGATCGCGGACCACGCCCCGGATGACGCCGGTCGTCGCGCCGGCCTGGGCCGCCGCGTCGGGAGCTCCCGCTGCGAGCAGGGCCAGGGCGGCCGCCCCGATCAGGCGGGTTCGAGCCGGACTCGGAGCCGTGGTCATCGTCGGCTTGCCGACCGCTACTCGGGCAGGGCCAGCGCGATGAGCTCGGGCACCGGCGAGCCGCCGACGGTCAGGGCGATGTACTGCCGGCCGTCGAGCATGTAGGTCATCGGGGTGCCGATGGCTCCCCGCGGGATGTCGACCGACGCCAGCTCCTCGCCGGTGGCCTTGTCGACCGCGAGCAGGCGGGGGCCGCCCGTCGAGCCGCCGGTGGTCAGGGCGTAGACGAGCAGGGTGGGGGTCACCAGCGGCCCGCTGCGGCTGTGGTCGCCGCCCACGGGCGGCAGGTCGAGGTCGCGCAGCATGGGGTGGTTGCGCACCCGGTCGCCGTCGCCCAGCGGGTTCATCCACACGTGGTCGCCGGTGTTCAGGTCGATGGCCGTCATCCGCGAGTAGGGCGGCTTGAACAGGGGCAGGCCCTGCGGCATCGTCGGCGACCGCGTGCCGGCCCCGCGCGCCTCGATGATGTTCAGGGTGGCGCCCTCGCCGGGCTCGGGGTCGCGGTAGTTGCGCACGCTGAACGCGTTGACCGACGGCACGTAGAGCATGCCGGTCTCGGGGTCGACCGCGGCCCCCGACCAGTTGGCGCCGCCCCCCGCGCTGGGGCGCTGGATGGTCCCGCTCAGGCTCTGCGGCGTGAACAGCGGACCGAGGCGGAAGCCTTCCACCGCGTCGATGGCCATCTGCCGGATCTCGGGTGTGAAGTCGGCGAGGTCATCGATGGTCGCGCCCTGGTACTCGAAGGGCGCGGGCCGGGTGGGGAAGGGCTGGGTGGGCCACGCCAGCTCGCCGGGGATGTCGGTGTCGGTGGGCACCGGCCGCTCCTCGATGGGCCACACCGGCTCGCCGGTCACCCGGTCGAACACGTACAGGAACCCCTGCTTGCTCACCTGGGCCAGCGCCTTGATGGGGCGCCCGTCCACCTCGATGTCGACGAGGTTCGGGGCGGCGGGGAAGTCGTAGTCCCACAGGCCGTGGTGCACCGCCTGGAAGTGCCACTCGCGCTGGCCGGTCTCGATGTCCAGCGCCACCACGCTCTCCGCGAACAGGTTCTCGCCCGGCCGGTGCCCGCCGTAGTAGTCGGGGGCCGGCGTGTTCGTCGGCAGGTACACGAGGCCCAGCTCGGGGTCGGCGCTCATCATCGTCCACACGCCGACCTTGCCGGTGACCCGCCACGAATCGCCGCCCCAGGTGTCGTTGCCGAACTCGTCGCCCTGGGGAATGGTGTGGAACGTCCACTTCGTGCGGCCCGAGTGCACGTCGAACCCCCGCATCCACCCCGGCGGGGCCTCCCGGGTGATGTTGTAGGACGAGATGGACGACGGCGTGATGATGGTGTCGCCGACCACCAGGGGCGGCGACTGCACCGAGTAGAGCAGGGCGTTCAGCCAGTCGCGGTCGCCGCGGCCGGCGCGGGGGATGTCGCGGGTCAGGTCGACGCGGCCGTTCTCGCCGAAGTCGGCACAGGGCCTCCCGGTGGCCGCGTCCACGCAGAGCAGGTAGCCGTTGCTCGTGCCCCAGAAAATGCGCTCGGCCGACCCGTCCGTCCAGTAGGCGACGCCGCGCTGGTTCCACCGCGCGGTCATCGTGGTCGTGCCGGCCTCGTAGGTCTTCGGGTTGTAGACCCACAGGGTCTCCCCGGTGGCGGCGTCCACCGCCGCGCCCTGCGACGTCGGCATGTTGATGAACAGCCGGCCGCCGACCATCAGCGGCGTCGCCTTGAGGTTGTTCGTGTAGGGCGGCTGGCGGTCGCGCCAGCGCTCGGGGTCGGCCGCGTCGAGCGCGCCGAAGATGACGTCCGACCGCGCCCGCCACTCGCCCCCGCCGGGGGTCGTCAGGCTGACCCAGGCGTCGGCCGACTGCCAGCGCCAGGCGATCTCGAGGTCGCCGAAGTTGCCGGCGTCGATCTGGTCGAGGGGCGAGTACTTGGTGCTGCCGACGTCGCCGCCGTAGGTCGGCCACTCGCCGTTGGCCGGAGCACCCTGTTGCGCGGCCGCCGGCGCGGCCAGGACCGCCGCGGCCAGCATCCAGAGAATCGGGTGAACCCGTCGTCTCATCGTCGTCGCTCCTCGCAGGTGTAGAGCTTCGTCACCGAAGTGCACAAATGATACCGCCACCCGCCACCCCGCCGGGCAAGGCCGGTCACCGCGTCAAATCGGGCCTCCGGACGACGGTTGTCCGGGTGGCGAGTCGACACCGCGAAAGGGGTAGCCTCGCGACAGGGTTGGTTGTGCGGCAATCGGAGCCGCCCGGCGACGGTTTCCGGGCTAGAATGGCCGGACCGATGCCCGAACGGATCCGCGGCCGGCGGCGACTGGCGGCAGCGGGGCTTGCCGTCGTGGCGGCGATGGGCGGCGTGCTGGCCGTGGCCGCGCCGGAGGGACGTGCGGGGGCACCGCAACCCGACCGGCGGCCGGCGCCCGAGACCTGGCACTGGGTGCTCCCCGCGCAGCACGACGGGGTCGAGGTCGTCGAGCTGCATCCCGGCGACTGCTACGTGATCCGGCAGGTGGACGGCATCGTGCACTTCGGCGAGCCGCCCCCGGACGTCCTCGAGCTCCAGGCCCGGCTCGGCGATCCGATCGTCCATCGCGTCGAGGAGGTGGGCGACCATCCCGAGTGCCGGCGGGACGAGTGCATCGCGATGTCGCGGCTGACCCAGGCCATCGTGGACCGGATCGTCGAGGCAGGCGACCGGCGCAGCGTCCGGCGGGCGAACCACCGGCCGTCGCCCCTCGACGACATGCGAGGCGGCGCCTATTCGGACGTGGGGTCGGCGGAGCGCCCGCGCTACCGCCAGACCCGCGAGCAGCGCATGGCGTACCTGCACCTGCAGACCGCGGCCCGGGACAACTGCTACGCGGCGCAGGTGCCGCGGACGCTGACCATCCACGTCCGCGACCGGCAGCACCGCCCCGACCGCACCGGGTTCTACAGCGGCTATCTCTATCTGGAACACCACCACGCGCCGATCCCGGGGCGCGTGGCCAGGAATCTGCACCTTGGAACGGTGCGGTTTCCTGGAGGATTGACTGGGCGGCGAGGCGGAGCCGCAAGGCGACGCTTTCCCGGCCCGCAACGAGCGCGTTCTACTGGAGGCGAACGACCGATGAAACGACTTCTGATGACCCTCTCCATCGTGGCCCTGGCCGTGTTCGCGGCCCAGTGGCAGACCCGCGGCGCCGCCCTGCAGAGCCCTGACGGCAGCCCCAGCCACCGCTTCGAGGAGCTCGCCGACGGGGTGTGGTTCGCCATCGCCAGCGGGTCGATGACGGTCATGAGCAACTCGCTCGTCATCATCAACGACGACCACGTCATGATCGTCGACACCGCGGTGACGCCGGCCGCCGCGCGCGGGCTCCTCGAGGGCATCGCCACCCTCACCGACAAGCCCGTCCGCTACGTCTTCAACACCCACTATCACTTCGACCACGCGCACGGGAACCAGATCTTCGGCGACGACGTGGAGATCATCGGCCACGACTTCGTGCGCACGATGCTCTCGTCCGACGTGCTCAGCCAGCGCACCAACCGCTCGTTCACCGCCGTGATCCCCGACCAGATCGAGCAGCGGAAGGCGCAGATCGCGGCGACCGAGGACGCGGCGGAGCGGGCGCGGCTCGAGACCCAGCTCCGCATCCAGGAGGCCCACTGGGAGGCCCTGCAGGAGACGGTGCCGACGCCGCCCAACCTGACCTACAGCGACACCATGACCCTGGTGAAGGGTGGCCGCGAGGTGCAGCTCCACTTCCCGGGGCGCGGCCACACCGGCGGCGACACCCTGGTGTTCCTCCCCGAGGAGCGCATCGTGTTCACCGGCGACTTCTTCGTCGGCCGCCCCGGCGGCCACGGCCTGCCGTACATGGGCGACGGCTACGTCGAGGAGTGGCCGGCGTCGCTCGACCGCCTGAAGGCCCTCGATTTCGACGTCATGGTGCCCGGCCACGGCACGCCGTTCACCGAGCGCGAGCAGATCGACCACCTGCAGGCGTATCTCCGCGACCTGAACCGGCAGGTGAACGATCTCTACGCCCAGGGCGTCTCCGCCCAGAGCGCGGCCCGGCGCGTGGACCTCAGCGCCCACACGCAGCACTACGGCCCGAACGCGGCCCGGCCCGACCCGCGCGCGGTGGTCCGCATGTACGAGCGGCTGCAGATCAAGTACCCTCGGTAGCAGGGGCGGGATGGGCCTTGTGGGCGGGCGGAAGGGGTTCGCGCAGACCCTCGTTCTGCCGCCGGGGCCGAGTGGCCGGCGGTGCACGCGGCAGACGCTCTGGGCGGCGGGGCCGGCGGCATCGCACAAGGGGGCCGTGCCAGGGCCGCTGGCGTTCTCGGCCCGCGTACGCAGTCTGGGGAATGGAGGCCACCGTGCGTGGCTTGGTCGACATGGCCTGCCACGGGTGACGCAGGTGGCGCACGGCAGGGCGGTTCCGCGGGACGACTCGTCGGAGTAGTTGGCGCTGTCGTTCAGTTCGGCACGATCGTGTTCCAGCATCACGTTACCTGGGATCCGGTCAAGGCAAGGAGGAACCGCGGCAAGCACCGCGTCACGTTCGCTCTGGCCGCCACCGTCCTCAACGATCCTCTCGCCATGTCGGTTCGGGACGAGGACCACGGCGCGGCCGAGGAACGTTGGTTGACCCTCGGTCAGGCCGCCAACGGAGCTCTGCTCGTGGTCGTTCACACATACGAGGAGATCGGCGTCGACGCGGGTGCCGTTCGCATCATCTCTGCTCGAAGGGCAGGGAAGCGCGAGCGGCGGCAGTATGAGTCGAAGGAATGAAACCAGAATACGACTTCTCCAGGGGGGAGCGTGGCAGGTTCTTCCGCCGCAACGCGCAATTGGTTCTGCCGGACACCGACGGTGGGTCAGCCGGGATGACGCCGGATTACGCTTTCCCCGACGCCGCCGAGCGAGCACCCGACGACGTCCGCACCGGGTTGGAAGAACTGGCCATTACGGTGAACAGGAGTCCGAACTGCGTGCGGTTCGTGGAGGAGTCCGTAAGAACACGGTGGACGAAGCTGATTGACGAGTGGGAACTCGCCCGGGACATCCCGTTGCTCGTGAGGAAGGGCGCCGGGAGGCGAGGCTCGGTGGTCGTTCATGAATCAGGGCGAGAACTGGTCCTGTGCGACAATTCGCCGGCACAGTGGGGGTGTTGGCTGGCCGTGGCGGGTATGACGCCGAGCATCGCGCAGGTTCGGGAGTCGTTCGAACGCGACGCGATCCCCGTGGCGATGGCGCTTGGGCTTGAGGAACGGAAACAGGCGCGTTACCAGTGCCCGCTGAGGGAGTACAGCGTGAATCGCCATGGATGGAAGCTGTGCCACGTTGAGCCCGTCGGGCTGAATCTTCGGAGGCCCCTGGAACGAATTCCTATCGCCAAAGTGCAAGCCGCGTTCCGCAACTTTCTGGATCCGGCCAACTACTTCCTGTTGGCGAAGCCGCTGGGCGGCTTGGGTGAAGTGAAGGCCTTCCAGCAAGGCGTTCTGCGTCCGGGTACATGACGGCCATGCTCACGCTGTCTCGGCGTGCCAAGCGTAATCGTCAGCGGCCGGCTTCCATCAAGCGGGTGAATGTCGATTGGAGCGCGGACTGTGCTTCAGCAAGGCGTGCCCGCGTATCGCGCAGCCAGCCCCGGCTCGTGTCCGCCCGCTGGCGGCCAGCCTCGAGCATGCGCGTCACCTCCGCCGCCTGCGGCCCGCCCAGGCCTCGCCGGCCGGCGACCATCTGCTCGGGGTCGAGCGCGGCCTGGATCAGCGCTACGTCTACCGGCAGCGGCTCGCCGTAGGCCTCGTCGTACAGGTGGCGCAGCTCGTCGGCGGTCAGCTCCTTGGGGCGCTTGCCCTGCGCGCGGCCGTACTCGGTGATCTCCGACGCGTAGTGGTGGCCGATGCGGAACGGCACGTCGGCGTGTCGCAGCAACGTGTCGGCGACTTCGGTCATGGTCGCGTAGTCGGCGTCGACCTCGGCGAGCGACCGCGCGGGGTCGACCACCAGCCCGTTCACGACCCGCGCGTAGGTCCTGTACATCTCCACGGCCTTGGCGAGAGTCTCCAGGAGCTGGTCGGGGGCGCGGTAGTCGGCCATGCCCGTCGACGTGTTGTGCGCGTTGAGAAACACCGTCTGGGCGTCGCCGATGACGGTGCTCGCCAGCCGCCGGAGCGTCGCGAGGATGACGGGGTTCCGCTTCTGCGGCATGATGCTGCTGACGCCGGTGAGAGAGCGGTCGAGGACCAGCCAGGGGGCGGGGTCGTGGTACTGGACGTGCACGTCCTCCATGAGCTGGCCGATCGACAGGGCGGAGATGGCGAGGGTCGAGGCGACCTCCGTCTTCGAGTCGACCGACGAGACGTGGTTGGCGTCGTAGGCGTTTTCCACGACGCCGTCGAATCCCAGCAGCTCGGCGAGGCGCTCGCGGTCGAGGGGGAACCCGGAGGTGGCGAGGGCGGCGGCCCCGAGGGGGCTGCGGTTCACCCGCGCGAACGCCTCCTCCAGGCGTTCGGCGTCGCGGTCGAGGGCGGCGGCGAAGGCCAGCAGGTAGTGGGCCAGCGACGTCGGCTGGGCCTGCACCCCGTGGGTGTAGGCGGGCACGATGGTCCCGGTGTGCCGCGAGGCGAGGTCGAGCAGGGCGTCGCGCGGCGCGAGCAGGGCCTCGTAGGCGTCGAGCAGGGCCCCGCGGATGGCGAGGCGCCGGAAGGTCGAGCCGATGTCCTGGCGGCTCCGGCCGGTGTGAAGCCGCGACGCGTCGCGGCCCGCGACCTCGACGAGGCGCGCCTCGAAGTCGAGGTAGTCGGACGAGCGCGCGGCGCCCGGCTCGTCCTGCCCGGCGACGACCGCCGCGATGCCGCGGGCGATCTCCGCCGCCATCGGCTCGGGCACCAGGCCGATCTCGGCCAGCATGACGATGGACGCCTTGTTGATCTCGCCGAGGTGGTGGAAGTCGTCCTGCGCGGGCTGCGCGTGCGCAGGGGTGGCGCCGAACGCCATGCCGAGTACCATCGCCGCCGCGAGCTGACCACGTGACATCGCGAGTCCTCCCGAAACCCGGGCGCGCTGGCGTTTGCCGCCGGGCTCGATCTCATCAGTTTCACGAAAATTGATGAACATTGATGATTGTTCATCAATCCGGCGCCGCCGCCAGCGACCGTGCCCCCTCCATCGGAGGCACCGACGGAAGCGATGCGGCGGCTGGGCATCGCCGCCGGCGGAATCGGCCGAATGCCTTGGCCGATACCATCGCGGCTGTCGATAGAGGCTGGTATACCACAGACCGCGTCGCGACGTGGTCGCCGGAGGAACGCGACGCCCACCACTCGCATCGCGCGTCGCCGCCGGCCTCGATGGCGACGGATGACCGCGAAACAGCTACCGGGCATCCGGTGGAATCGGCTCACTCGGCCGGGGCGAGCGATTCCAGTCGGGTCTCGAGGTCGGGCGGGGTGGAGAAGACGTGGGTGCGCCGGCCGATCCGCCGCTGATCGAGGAGCCCGAGCTCTGCAAGCCGGAACAGATCGGCGCGGGCCGTCGCGTAGGCGACGTTGTGACTCGTCTGGTGCGACCGGGTGGTGTACTCGGCGTCCGGATGCCGAACGGCGTGGGCGACCAGGGCGAGCTGGCGGTGGTTCAGGTCGGTCGAACGCCTGAGCATGCGTTCGACCCGCTGCACCTGCCGGACCTTGGTTTCGAGGTACGCATCGAGGTCGTCGACTGCGCGCCGGATCACGTCCACCTGGTGCACGATGAAGTAGGTCAGGTCGTTGCCGTCGGTCTCGGTGTGCAGGAACGCCCGGGCGTACTGCGCCGGCGCCTTCTTGAGAAAACGGCTGATCGAGACGAACTCGAACGGCCGGTAGCCGTGGCGCAGCATCGCCCAGTAGAACAGCGCGCGGGCCGTGCGGCCGTTGCCGTCCTCGAACGGGTGGTCGAAGGCGAGCCAGAAGTGCAGCAGGATGGCGCGAACGACGGGGTGCATGAAGGCGCCGTCTTCGGCGTCCCGATTCGCGAACTGCACCATCTGGTCCAGGCGTTCGGGAAGCTGTTCCGCCGGCGGCGGGTGGTACAGCACCTGGTCGTCGGCGTCGCACACCTCGACGCGGTCGTCCTCCGGCCGCTGCAGACGCCCGGCGTCGGCCGGATCGCGCAGCGTATCTGCCGTCAGCGTGACGTGCAGGGCCAGGACCGCGTCGGCGGTCAGCGGCGACTCCCTCATCGTGCGGATCGCCTCCATGGCCCGGTAGTTGTTCAGGATCATTCGTTCGCTGCGATCCCGGGGCCGTCGTCCGGATCGGATCATCCGCGTCGCGGCGGCCCTCGTCGTGGAGGCGCCCTCGAGCTGGCTCGACGTGATGGCCTCGTCGATCAGCGAGTTGACGATGAACCGATCCCGGGTCTGCCGGTTGACCACCGTGTCGGCCACTCCAATCCGCCCGCTGGCCCGGCTGTCGATCCGGTGCAGCGCCTCCTGGACGGGGTCGGGCAGCATGAAGCGGAACGGCCGTCCGCGCGCGTCGCACAACGGAATCTGACGAAACAGGCCGCTTCGGGACAGCTTGATTCCCGTCCACCATTCTTCGCTGCTCAGGTCCCCCGGCGGATCGAGACGGCGCAGCGTATCCCAGTGAGGATAGCGGCCATCGACGGTCGGGTGAACGGGGTGCTGCACGAGGACCGCCGGCAGCCGATCGCGATGCTTGGCGAGCAGCCTCTCGATGGGTAGCGGGGAACGGGGTCGCTTCACGAGTGCACCCCCTGGCTGCGTTCCCGCGGTAGTGCCGCGACGCAGCAATTCATCAATTTTGTCAGAATTGATGAAAATTGATGCAACTCTACCACGTATCATCAATTCACAGAAAACTGATGATATTGCGACGTAGTCGGAAGAACGCAGCGGTGACGTGCCGGCCGGCGGTGCCGGCACAGGGCGCGCTGCTCCGGGCAGCCGACCGGCCTGCTCCAGGTGAAACGCGATCGAGGCCGGAAGTGCATCACTCGAGCAGCCGGATGCGGTGGGCCTCGCTGTCGCCGACGTAGAGCCCGCGACCCGTCTCGTAGAAGATGCCGTGCGGCCTCGCCATGCGGCAGCGCAGGGGGTCGTCCTCGGGGCCGTCGCCTCGCGTGCCGTCGCCGAGGACGGTGGAGATGAGGCCGGTGGCGGTGTCGACCATGCGGATGACGTGGTTCTCGGTGTCGGCGACGTAGAGCCGGCCCTCGGCGAACGCGAGCCCCTTGGGGCCGGCCAGGGTCGCGGCGGCGGCGGGGCCGCCGTCGCCGGTGAAGCCCTGCTCGCCGGTGCCGGCCACGTGGTGGATGGTCTCGGCCGCGAGGTCGATGCGGTAGATGGCGTTGCCTTCGCGCAACGCGAGGTAGAGGTTGCCGTCGGGGTCGCTGGCCATGGCCCGCGGGCCGTTGAGGGGGGTGCCGGCGAGGGGCGCGCCGTCGGGCGTCGGCTCGCGGTCCCCCGTCCCGGCCCAGGTCTCGATGAGGCCGGTGGCGGGGTCGACGCGGCGGATGCGGTGGTTCCCGATGTCGCAGATGAGGAGCCGGCCCTCGGGGTCGAAGGCGATGCTGTGGGGTCGCCGGAGCATCGCCTCGACGGCGGGGCCGCCGTCGCCCGAGAAGCCGGCCTCGCCGGTGCCGGCGACGGTTGAGATGACGCCGGTCTCCGCGTCCACGCGTCGCACCACGTGGCTGTCGCGCTCGACGATGTAGAGGTGGCCCTCGCCGTCGAACTGGATCTCGTGGGGCATGTTCAGGGCGGCCTCGGTGGCGGGGCCGCCGTCGCCGTACCAGCCCCGGTCGCCGTTGCCGGCGATGGTCGTGGTGGCGCCGGTCTCGCGGTCGAGCCGCCGGATGCGCTGGTTGTCGAGGTCGCAGAAGTACAGCGCGCCGTCGGGGCCGACGACGACGCCGTAGGGGTTGGCGACCTGCGCGTCGGAGAGCCCCGCCGCGCCGTTGCCGATGACGGTGGTGACGGTCGCCTGCGCGTGGGCGAGGCCGGCCGACAGCAGCAGTCCCGATACCAGGGCGATCGCGCGTCTCATGATGTCCTCGTCGTCTCGCGGCCCGCACACGCGGGCCGGGTCGGTGTTGCGTTCTCCACGCGCGGTCCGCGCCGCGCCCGTCCGTCCAAGCCCGCCAATCGTCGCCTTCGGCTCCGCTCGGCGCCCAACCTAACGCTCATGGCCGCGCAGACTCCCGGGTCAGAACCGCGCCCGGATGTCGCTCGCCCGCGCCGCCGCCTCCGCCGCCTCGTCCACCCGGCCGGTGGCGCGCAGCAGGGCCGCGTACTCGTCGAGCACGGTGAGCACGCGGTCCAGGTCGCGGTCCGGCTCCGGCGTGTCGAGCAGGATCGCCAGCACCTCGACGTACAACGGCTCCGCCTCCAGGTACCGCTCCTGCTGCAGCAGGAACCCCGCGAGTACCGTCCGCAGCTCCAGCACGTCGTCGTGGTAGAACCCGTGCGTCCATTCGAGCGCCTCCAGCGCCCGCCAGTAGAGAGGCTCCGCTTCCTCGACGCGGCCCAGGGCCGTGTAGAACACCGCGATGTCGGCGACGAACCGGGCCACCCGCGGCGAGTCCGGTCCGTCGATCGCTTCCAGCATGGCCAGCGATTCGAGATAAGCCGATTCGGCCTCCTCGTCGCGGGCCTGCGCGCGGTACAGGTCGGCGAGGTTGCCGAGGGTCAGGGCCCGCCTGGCGTCGGTGTCGTCGAGCTCCTCGGCGGCCTGGGCGGCGAGGAGAAAGAACGACTCCGCCTCCTCCGTGCGGCCGTCCTGATAGGCGAAGGCCGCCGCATCCATGTACTGCTCCCAGGACTGCGTCTGGCACCCGGCGAGGGCGGCGAGGGCGGCCGCGACGGCGAGCCGCGAGCCCAAGGCGAGAACGCGCGCAGCGCCGAGACCGGTGAAGGCGCGGCCGGGCCGCCCGCGGGGCAGGGAGCGCAGGAGACGCACGTGCGTTACGGGCTGCCGCGAAGCGGACGCGGTCCGTGGCGCAACGCGGTCCGCGCGGGAAGCATCGCCGGTCGGGTGCAGCGGGGCTCTTGCCACGGGCTCCTGGATCTCGGCATCATACCCGGCGCGGCGGGCGCCGACGGGATCTCCGCCTCCATGTCCCCCCGGACGGCTCCGTCGCGGGTTTCCGGAGGTCGGTTGACATTGTGGCATGTCCATGTCCAAATCGTGCGGACGAGCCCGCCGTGGCGGCGGCGCTCAGGGCCGACGGGAACTGAAGACGAGCACGCGCCCGGTCGGCGCGCCGCACGCGGCCGGTCCGTCCGATAGCCGGCACGGACAGCCCGCGGGCAGTGCCCGCGTGACGGGAATCGAGGTTCGTAGTAGAGACGAACAGGGAGAGAGAAGATGACGAGAAGCAGGATGGCGTTTCTCGGAGCGCTCGCGGGCGGCCTGGCCGTCTGCATGCTGGCGTTGCAGCCGGGGGCGGGCGCCCAGATGGCCGTGGCCATCGACGACGACGACATCGGCGGCGTCGTGACCGGGCCGAACGGGCCGGAGGCGGGGGTCTGGGTGATTGCCGAGACCATGGACCTGCCGACGCGGTTCAACCGCACCGTGGTCACCGACGACGAGGGCCGCTACGTCGTGCCGGACCTGCCGGACGCCACCTACGACGTCTGGGCCCGCGGCTACGGCCTCGTCGACTCGCCCAAGCAGCAGGCGTCGCCGGGCACTCGCGTCGACCATACGGCGGTGGTCGCGCCCGATGCGCAGGCGGCGGCGCAGTACTACCCCTCGGGGTACTGGTACGCGCTGCTCGAGGTCCCGGGGCCCGAGGAGTTCCCCGGCACCGGTCAGGACGGGAACGGCATCTCGCCGAACGTGCCCAACCAGGCGGCGTGGCTGCGCGGCCTGAAGTCGGGCGGGTGCACCGCCTGTCACGGGCTCGGGAGCAAGGCCACGCGCGAGATTCCGCCCGAGCTCGGCGAGTTCGACTCGCTGGTGGCGGCCTGGGACCGCCGCATCCAGTCCGGGCAGGCCGGGGGCAGCATGGTCGGGGGCCTCGACCGGATGGGCCGCCGCCGCGCGCTCGAGATGTACGCCGACTGGACCGGCCGCATCATGGCCGGCGAGGTGCCGCCCGAGGCGCCGCCGCGGCCCCAGGGGGTCGAGCGCAACGTGGTCGTCACCCAGTGGGACTGGGCCGACCCCACCGCCTACCTGCACGACGAGGCGTCGACCGACAAGCGCGACCCCACCGTGAACGCCTACGGCCCGATCTACGGCGCCCTCGAGGCCAGCGCCGACTACGTGCCGGTGCTCGACCCGGTGGCCAACGCCATCTCCGAGGTCGTGGTGCCGGTGCGCGACCCCGACACGCCGGTGGCGGCGGGGCCGCCTCTCGCGTCCTCGCCCTACTGGGGCAACGAGGCCATCTGGGACAGCCAGTCCAACGTGCACAACCCCATGCTCGACCAGGACGGCCGCGTCTGGCTGACCTCGCGGGTGCGCGGCCCCGAGAACCCGCCGATGTGCCTGGAGGGGTCCGACCATCCGTCGGCCCGCGCGTTCCCCAACCCCCGGGCGAACCGGCACCTCGCGGTGTACGACCCCGCCACCGACGAGATGACCCTCGTCGGCACCTGCTACAGCACCCACCACCTGATCTTCGCCGAGGACGACGACAACACCCTGTGGACGAGCGGCGGCGGGCAGGTCATCGGGTGGCTCAACACCAACCTGTTCCTCGAGACCGGTGACGAGGAGGCGGCCCAGGGCTGGAGCCCGCTCGTGCTCGACACCAACGGCAACGGCGTGCGCGACGAGTGGGTCGAGCCCGGCGAGCCCGCCGATCCGACGAAGGACACCCGCATCCGCTCCGGCTTCTACGGGGTGGCCTACAACCCCGTCGACGGCAGCATCTGGGGATCGTCGCTCGGCATGCCCGGCGCGGTGCTGCGGTTCGACCCCACCGGCGACAACCCGTCCGAGGACGGCCTGACCGAGTTCTACGAGGTGCCGTTCGAGAACCCCGGGGCCGAGGTGCAGGACGGCTACTCGCCGCGCGGCATGGACATCGACCGCAACGGCGTCGTGTGGACCCCGCTCGCGAGCGGCCACATGGCGAGCTTCGACCGCAGCAAGTGCACGGGGCCGCTGAACGGGCCGGACGCGACCGGCCAGCACTGCCCCGAGGGGTGGACGCTGTACGAGGAGCCGATGCCCCAGATGAAGGGCATCGACGCCTCGGGCAGCATCGAGGGCAGCTACTACACGTGGGTCGACCAGTTCGACACCCTGGGGCTGGGCCAGGGCGTGCCCATCAACACCGGCAACGCGGCCGAGGGCCTGCTCGCGCTGCGCGACGGCGAGTGGGTCACCCTGCGCGTGCCGTATCCGCTCGGGTTCTACACCAAGTGGATGGACGGCCGCATCGACGACCCCGACCTCGGCTGGAAGGGCCGGGGCGTCTGGGCGACCTGGAGCACCCGGGCCCCGTTCCACGCCGAGACCGGCGCGGGCACCCCGAGCAAGGTGGTGCACTTCCAGATCCGCCCCGACGCGCTGGCGAAGTAGTCGGGCAAGACGCGGGTGGATGCGGCCTCTGCGGTCGCATCCACCCGGCGGCGTAGCGGTCAGCGATCTGCGGACTCGACCTCGTCGTTGGTCAACGGGTAGTCGAACGCCCCCTCGCGCAGCAGCCGTCCGAACTCGCGCACGCGTTCCCGCCTGACGAACTCGGTGACGGCGCGACGGATCGCCCCAGGCGCCTCCGTTTCCCCGGTCAGCCGTCGTAGCACGTTCAGGGTTGCGTCATCTATCTCGACGCTGACTCTCATGTCGCACCTCACGATGGGCCCGTACCGGGTCGCATTCCCGGTTCAGACCGTCACGCCCCGCCGCTGGCGGGTTCGCCGCGCCGGCGGAGCCAGTCGACGGTGAGCAGCAGGAGCACCGCGAAGGCGATGAGGAACGTGGCGACGGCGAGGATGGCGGGGCTGATCTGCTCGCGGATGCCGGCCCACATCTGCCGGGGCAGGGTGCGCTGGTTCTCGCCGGCCATGAAGAGGACCACGACGACCTCGTCGAACGAGGCGGCGAACGCGAAGAGGGCGCCGGAGACGACGCCGGGGGCGATCAACGGGAGCTGCACGCGGCGGAAGATGAGGAACGGGTCGGCCCCGAGGCTCGCCGCGGCGCGGGTCAGGTTGGTGTCGAAGGCGGACAGGGCGGCGGTCACGGTGATGACGACGAACGGGGTGCCGAGGGCGGCGTGGGCGAGGATGAGCCCGAGGTGGGTCTGCGACAGGCCGAGGGTGGAGTAGAAGAAGAACATGCCGGTGGCCGAGATGATGAGCGGCGTGACCATCGGCGAGATCAGCAGCCCCATCGTGAGGCGGCGCGCCGGCATCGCGGGGCTCGACAGGCCCAGGGCCGCGAGGGTGCCGAGCACCG
This sequence comes from Vicinamibacterales bacterium, assembly GCA_965116765.1. Lineage (GTDB taxonomy): Bacteria > Acidobacteriota > Vicinamibacteria > Vicinamibacterales > UBA8438 > JAJEEA01. The sequence continues at coordinate 219,250 of OZ220718.1, forward strand.
TGGCGACCACCGTCGACGCGACGCCGATGAAGAGGCTGTTGCCGAGGGCGCGGCGCCACGCGTCGTCGGTGACGATCTGGCGGTACCAGCGGAGCGACCAGGCCTCGGGATCGAGGCGCAGCATCCCCTCGGTGAACGTGAAGTACGGCTCGGCGTTGAAGCTGAGCGGCACGATGACGAGGATGGGCGCGACGAGGAACGTGAAGATCAGCGCACAGGCGGACAGGTAGACGACACGTCCGACGCGGGCGCCCGGCTCGACCGCGTCGATGCTCATTCCTGCTTCCCGCCGGGCGCGGTCGACGGCGCAAGTGGTCGTCCCGGCTCGGTCACGGTCTTGCTCATCCCAGCCTCATGCGATCGAGGCCGACGACCCGGTCGTAGGCCAGATAGAGCACCGCCACGCAGGCCAGCAGGATGCCGCCGAGGGCGCCCGCGAGCCCCCAGTTCAGCGACGTCTGCATGTGGTAGGCGATGAAGTTCGAGATGAGCTGGCCGCTCTGGCCGCCCACCAGGGCCGGCGTGATGTAGTAGCCGATGGCGAGGATGAAGACGAGCAGCGACCCCGCGCCCACCCCGGAGAGGGTCTGGGGCCAGTAGACGCGCAGGAACGCCCGCGGAAAGCTCGCTCCCAGCGAGGCGGCGGCGTTCATCTGCTGGGGCGGAATCGCGCGCATGATCGAGTAGACCGGCAGCACCATGAACGGCAGCAGCACGTGGGTCATCGCCACCACCGTGCCCGTCATGTTGTAGATGAGGGCGATGCGGCCGTCGTCGGCGACCAGTCCCAGGGCGACCAGCAGGTCGTTGACGACCCCCTGGGTCTGGAGCAGCACGATCCACGACGTGGTCCTGACGAGCAGCGACGTCCAGAACGGCAGGAGGACGAGCCCGAGGAGCAGGCCGGCGCGGCGCGGCGGCGCGTGGGCGATGAGATACGCGACCGGGTAGCCGAGCAGCAGGCACAGCCCGGTGATGCCGAGGCTGACGACGAGGGTGCGCCACAGCAGGGCCACGTAGATGCGGCGCTCGGGCGGCTGGCGGGCGATCGACCCGTCGGGCAGCCGCTGCAGGTCGACCGCGTTCAGGTAGTGGCGGGCGGTGAGGCGGTCGCCGGCGGTGCGGACGGCCTGCCAGGTCGCGGCGTCGCCCCAGCGGCCGTCGATCTCCAGCATGACCGCACGCCAGGGCCCCCCGGAGAAGTCCTGCAGCCGCCGCGCGCTGCGCACGACGACGCTCCGCAGGCCGCCCCGCACCCGGTTGATGCGGCTCGCCACGCGGCCGATGGTCCGTTCCTCGCGGGCGCGCAGCAGCTCGCGCGCGGCCGCCGCGTACGCCGCCTCGCCGGGATCGGACCGCCCGTCCCAGTCACGCAGCGCCGCGAGGGTGTCGGGCAGCGCGTCGGCGACCACCGGGTCGTAGACGCTGCGCACGAGCATCGTCGCCAAGGGCACCACGAACGTGACGCCGATGAAGGCGACGAGGGGCAGCGTCAGCCGCGCCGCGCGGAGGGCGGGTCTGGTCACCGGGCCAGCCAGGCGCTGAAGCGCTCGTTCATCTCGTCCATGTGGTCGCTCCACCACGCCCAGTCGTTCTGCAGCGCGCGTCTCGTGTTCGCCGGCCAGGCCGGCATGTGCGGGTTCATGTCGATGCCGGTGTCGGCGTGCGTCGAGACGAGGGGGGCGCCGGAACGGCGCGCGGGGCTGTAGGCGATGTAGCGGCTCACGGCGACCATCGATGCCGTGGTCGAGGCGAACCTGACGAGGTCGAGGGCCGCCTCGAGATCGGGCGTTCCCGCGACGATGCCGATCTGGCCCACGTCCAGCACCTGGCCGTCCCACACGATCACGAGCGGCTGGTCCTCCAGGTTCTGCGCGTTGAAGATGCGCCCGTTGTAGGCGGTGCTCATCACCACCTCGCCGTCCGCCAGCATCTGCGGGGGCTGCGCGCCCGCCTCCCACCACACCACCTGGTCCTTGATGGTGTCGAGCTTGCGGAAGGCGCGGTCGAGCCCTTCGGGGGTGTCGAGGGTGGCGTAGACCCGGTCGAGGGGCACGCCGTCGGCGATGAGGGCGAGCTCGAGGTTCGCGAAGGGCACGCGCCGCAGCCCGCGGCGGCCGGGAAAGCGCTCGAGGTCGAAGAAGTCCTCCAGGGTGGTCGGCCTGTCGCCGGTCAGGCGCTCGGCGTTGTAGGCGTAGACGTTGGAGTAGAGCGACGTGCCCACGCCGCACTCCAGCAGCGCGTTGGGCAGGAAGTCGTCCTCGGGGGGCGTCCCGTCCGCCCCCGGCGCGAGGAGGGCGGGGCCGATGGGCTCGAGAATGCCCTCGTCGCAGCCGCTCACCGCGTCGGGGGTCTCGAGGTCGATGACGTCCCAGTGGATGTTGCCGGTCTCCACCTGCGCGCGCACCTGGGCGAGCCCGCCGTTGTAGTCGTCGAGACGGATCTCGATGCCGGTCTCGGCCGTGAACGGCTCGAGGTAGCCCCGGGTGATGGCCCGCGCGTACGAGCCGCCCCACGAGATGACGGTGAGCGACTGGCCGGGCGGCGGCCCGCAGTCGGTCGCCAGCACCGTCGCCGCCGCCGCCGCGGACACCGAGGCCGCCAGGCGGCCGGCGGCGGCGAATCGTCCGGCGGCGGCGAATCGCCCGGCGACGCGGGTCATGCCGCGCCCTCCCCGCCGTCGGCGTCCAGGACCCGGCTGTCGGTCGACGTCCACCCGATGCGGATGCGGTCTCCCTCGAGCACCGCGCCGTGCCCGACCAGGTTGGGGATCTTCACGATGAAGTCCGGCTGGTCGCACACGGTGACCCGGATGCGGAGGTGGTCGCCGAGGAACGTCACGTCGTCGACCGTCGCCTCGAACTCGTTGGTGTACATGCCCGGCTCCGGCGCGATCGACACGCGCTCGGGGCGGATGGACAGGAGGACCGGGTCGCCGGCCCCGCAGGGGACGACGCGCAGCGCCTGGACCGGCCGGCCGCCGACGTCGACGTCGCAGATGTCGCCCCGGACGCCGGTCACCCGCCCTGGAAGGCGGTTGTTCTCGCCGATGAACCGGGCCACGAACGAGCAGTCGGGCTCTTCGTAGAGGGCCTCGGGCGAGGCGATCTGCTCGACGACGCCGGCCCGGAACACGGCGACCCGGTCCGACATCACCATCGCCTCGTGCTGGTCGTGGGTGACGTACACCATGGTGACCCCGAGGTCGCGGTGGATGCGCCGGATCTCGTACTGCAGCTCCTCGCGCAGGCGGCGGTCGAGGGCGCCGAGGGGCTCGTCCATCAGGACGAGGTCCGGCTCGAACACGAGGGCGCGGGCGATGGCCACGCGCTGCTGCTGGCCGCCCGACAGCTGGCCCGGCCGCCGCTGCTCGAGGCCCTCGAGCCGCACGAGCTCGAGGGCGCGGCGGACGCGGGCGCGGCGGTCGTCGGGCTCGAGCCCGCGCACCTCGAGGGGGAAGGCGAGGTTGTCGCCCACCGTCATGTGCGGGAAGAGGGCGTAGTTCTGGAACACCATGCCGATGCCGCGCCGGCGCGGCGGCAGATGGTGCACCGAGCGGCCGGCGATGCGGATGACCCCCGAGGTGGGAGCCTCGAACCCGGCCAGCATCATCAGGCAGGTCGTCTTGCCCGATCCGGAGGGCCCGAGCAGGGTGAGGAATTCGCCCCGGGCGATCCGCAGGTCGAGGTCGCGCACCACGAGAGTGCGGCCGTCGTAGCTCTTGCTGACGCGGTCGAACGCGACGTAGTCGGCGACGTTCGGTGACTGTCCGCGCGGCGCCGACGCCGCCGGCGTCGGCGCCCTCGAGAGGGCGCTGCTCGATTCCGGCACCGGCGAATTATACTTGTCGGCGGAATCAAGTCAGCGCGGAGAGTGGTCACGATGGAGTTCATTGCGCCTGATCGTGGAGAACGGCCTCCCCGTGGCCGTGGGGGTGGGCCTCCTGTACCTGGTGGTCCGCGGCGAAATGACGTTCCGCTACCCGCGCCAGGGGCCAGCGCCGTGCCAACGGCGCGGACTCCCGGATGGCTGGTCGGGCGTCCAGCGGAGCCGAGGGTGACGGTGGGCGGGCCAGGCGTTCCTGTTGGCGGGACGAGCGGCTGATGGCTCTGGAACACGGGCCGGCGAGGTCACAGTTGATCACAAGCAGAACCGTTCAGGGCTGGCGGCGTTGGGGACTGGCGGCGGTGCTCGCGGGCGTCGCCGCCGCGCCGGCGGCCGCGCAGACCGAGTTCCAGTTCCAGTACGGCAATCTCGTGAATCCGTTCTCGGCCGAGTCCACGCCGAGTCGCATCCTGACGTTCCAGCAGGCGTCGAGCTGGTCGCTCGGCGACAGCTTCTTCTTCATCGACTACATCGACGACGACCTCGTCGACGGCTTCAACGACAAGGACTTCTACGGCGAGTGGTACCCCACGCTGAGCTTCGGCAGGATGTCGGGCCGGACGGTGGGCGGGGGGGCTCTCCGGGACGTGGCCCTGATCGGCGGCATCAACTTCGGCGGCGACGCCGACTTCTTCAAGTACCTGCCCGGCGTCCGGCTGTCCTGGGCGGTGCCCGGCTTCTTCTTCCTCAACACCGACTTCACCGCGTTCATCGACGGCAACACCGGCAGCGCCGCCCCGCGGACGAGCAACAGCTGGATGTTCGACGTCAACTGGGGCGCCGGGTTCGACGTCGGCACGCAGTCGTTCGCGTTCTTCGGCCACGCCGAGTACATCCACCGCGTCACCGACGAGTTCGGGAACGAGGTCCGGAGCTGGATCCTCGCCCAGCCCCAGCTCGTGTGGGACCTCGGGAAGGCGATCAGCGGTCAGGCGAACGAGCTCTTCCTGGGCGGCGAGTACCAGTACTGGCCGAACAAGCTCGGCACCGACACCGACGAGAACCTGCTGCAGCTCCTGATCATCTGGCGGCTCTGACCGAGACCGTCATGGACCTCGGCGCGTACGAAATCGGCCCCGCCTCCTACGTACGACGAGATGTTCGGGCCCGACGGCGCGCCCCGGGAGCACAGCCTCCCGCTCCACGAGGCGCCGGGCCGGCTGTCGCACCCGCCCCACGGGACCTCAAGGGTCGCCATCTGCGGCATCGACGTCGTGCGCACCGACGACGAAACACCGGGTCAGGAGACTTCCAGCGCCGCCTGGCGCGAGTCGCGGATCGGAATGATCTGATCGAAGCCGCTGACGCGAAACACTTCCTCGATGTGGTCCTGCATGTTGCACAGGGCGATGGTGCCTTCGTTCGCGCTGAGCCGCTTCGCCGCGATCAGAAGCACCCGCATCCCCGAGCTGCTGATGAACGACAGACGGCCGAAGTCGAAGATCAGCTTCCGTTCGTCGTTGCCGATGTGTTCCATGACGATCGACTCGAACGCGCGCGCGTTCGCGCTGTCGAGCCGTCCCACCGGGAGCAGAATCAGCGCCCCGTCTTCACGTTCTTCTGCGACTTCAATGTTCATCGATGCCCCTCGGCGGAGACCCGTCGACCGCGCGGTCACTCGGATTCCGACTTGAAGTGGTGATGTACCGTCAGGCGGTTCCTGCCGTCCACGAACTCGTAGGCCATGTCGTGGGCGAAGGTCCTGACCAGGTGCAGGCCGAGGCCGCCCACCGCCCGCTCCTCCAGTGCCGACGTGGTGTCCACGTCGTCCGCGTCCATCGCCGTCGGATCGAACGGCGACCCGTTGTCCTCCATGGTCAGGGTCACGACGTTCCGTTCGGCCTTCAGATGGATGTCAATCGTCGGATCGGGCACGTTGAACGTGCCGTGGGTGACCGCGTTGGTGATCAGCTCGTCCAGCGCCAGGTTGATGACGAACACCGTCGGCTGCGGCAACCGGTTGGCGTCCCCGAACTCCTCGACGGAAGCGGACAGGTTGCGCACCTCGGTCAGCTTGGCCGGCAGCGAGACATGAAGGTCAGGCATGGTTTCGAACGTGATCGTCGACCTGCAAGCGAGCCACTATAGCAGAACATGCGGTGCGGCCATCCACTCGTCGTGTCAGCAGGGTGCCGGCGGGGTCATCGGCGGCGCAGCACGAGGCAGGTCATGTCGTCGGCGGCGGCGGCCCCGGTCGAGAAGGCCCCGATCTCGCTCCAGACGTGGTCCACGATCTCCGAGGTGGACCGTCGCGACGCGCCGTCCAGCGTCGCTTCCAGGCGTTCCTTCCCGAACAGCTCGCCGCCGAGGTCCACCGCGTCGGTCAGGCCGTCGGTGTAGATGAACAGGGTTTCTCCGGGCTGGATCACCTCGCTGCCGCTCGCGTAGTCGAAGTCGTCCATCAGCCCCATGGCCAGCCCCTGGGTCATGGGGAGGGGGCGGCGCCGGTCGTCGGGGCCGACGACGTAGGCGGGCTCGTGCCCGGCGCACACGTAGTCGAAACGGCCGCTCTCCACGTCGAGGACCCCGAGCACGCAGGTCACGAAGAGCCCCATGGGGTTCTGCTGGCACAGCCGCCGGTTCGCCTCGTTGGCGATGGTGGAGATGCCGGTGAGCTCGGCGAAAGCCCCCATCACCGCGGACTGCGACGCGGCCATGAACAGGGCGGCGGCGACCCCCTTGCCGGACACGTCGCCGAGGACGAACGACAGCTTGCCGCCCGACGCGTCGGTGAACTCGACGAAGTCGCCGCCGATCTGCTGAGCCGGGGTCATCCGCGCCGACACCGAGAAGGCCCCGAACTCGGCGTCGCCCTCCCGCACCAGCGCTTCCTGCACGACCTTGGCCATCGACAGGTCCTGCTTGATGGCCTCGTGGGCGATCTGCAGGCGCTGGTTGCTGGTCTGCAGCTCCCGCGTCCGCGCCGCCACCATCGTCTCCAGCTGCTCCTCGCGGTTGAAGACCTGCACGGTCATGTCGGAGAAGACGCGGGCGAGGCTGCCGAGCTCGTCGGTGCGGTCGATGACCTCCTGCATCGCCTCGTTGTCGGGGGGCTTCCCGGTCTCGACCTGCCGGGCGGCGTCGGCGATGACCTCGATGGGATGGGTCAGCCACCGCGTGCCTCTCGCCGCGGCGAAGCCGGTGAGAGCCAGGAGCACGAACGCGATGACGACGGTGTTCACGGTCTCCCCGATCACCGTGTCCGAGATCTCGTCCAGGCTCACGGCGATGGCGAGGCCCCCGATGGGGATTCCGCCGGTGTTGATGAGCGGCGAGGCGACCCAGATGCCCCGCTCCTCCGGAGAGAACAGGCTGAGGTTCACCTCGCTGATCACGCGGCCCTGGTCCATGGCGCTGTCCATGACCGCAGCGGCGCGGTCCTCGAACAGATCCCAGGCGTCGACGCCTTCGGTGGTCTGCACCTCGGTTCGCCGGGCGGCCGCGGCCAATTCGCGATTGAGGTTGACGACCCAGAGGGCGTCGAGGTCCTGGTTGCCGGAACGGACCAGGACGTCCGCCTCGCGCTGGTAGACGGAGTAGAGCAGGTTGCCGGACGCGCTCTCGATGGGAACGCCGACCTGGACACGCCGCGCCGACTCCCCGGTGGCGACGGTGACGTACTTGTAGAGGGCGCCGTCGGACGGCCGCGCCGCCGTCGGATGCTCCACGACGCCCGGCGGTTCATCGGGCAACTCGTCGAGATCTTCGGGCCGCACCAGGCCCGCTGCGGCCCCGCCCGCGGCGGGAGGCAGCAGGCTCGAGTAGAGGGGGACGTTGTTGGCGTCGGCGACGCGGATCTCGCCGATGACGGTCTGGGTGGCGAGGCGCCGCAGCCGGAAGTCGATGTCGTCCCGCGTCCAATCCGCCGCCTCGGCGGCGGCGATGAAGCGCTCCAGCATCGTCGCCTGGGCCGCCATCTGCTGGCCGAGGATGCCCTCGATGATGGCGGAGACGTCGGCCCGCTCGGACGTGTAGCGGCTCGTCAGGATCTCCTGGTCGCTGAAGACGATCCCGTTGCCGACCTGGACGATCCGCTGCTTGTCGACCCCGCCGACCCCGACGTACTTGTAGACCTGGTTGTCGATCTCCCGCACCTGGGCGGGCTGCGTGATCACGTCGCCGTCGTCGCCGAGGAGCAGCACGTAGAACTTCGACGCCTGCGGCTGCACTGCCGGGTCCGCCCTGAACTGGAAGGGCACGAGGTCGCCCCGTTCGTCCCGGACGTTGGTGAGGTACGAGTACGCCGTCTCGTCGGTGATCCAGAACTCGTCGAGCACCGTCTCGGCGACGATGCCCTCCAGCATGCGGATGATGCGGGGCGGGCTCCACTCCGCCGCCTCCGCCGCCGCCGTGAGATGGGCGGCGATGCGGGCCTGCGCGATCATCTGCGGGTCGAGGGTCGCGTCGAGGGTCCGGGCGACGTTGGCCACCGAGATCTCGCCCATCTCCGCGAAGCTCGCGGAGAACAGCTCGGACAGGTTGACCGCGTTCGCCTCGGCCTCGTCCTGCAGCGTGGCGGCGGCGTTGTAGAGGAGGGTGGCCGACGTGGCCACGATGGTCACCGCCAGCAGCAGGGCGAGCGCGAGAAACACGCGCACCGCAAGCCGCAGCCGCACGCGCGGCTGCGATTCCGACCGTGGAACCGATAGCGTGTCCTCCGCTGTCCGAATGGTCGCGACTCCCATGACGCACCCTCGCGACTTGAAGCCTCAGGCGCCGGACGATGATATCACCGTTCGGCGGCCGTACGCTCCCCCAGGACAGGAGGCTGCCGCCCCGCGCACGGACGGAGGCGGGTCAGGACGGTCAGGGCTTGGGCGCGGGGCGGCGTGCCGTTCCACGCACGGGCGGAGGCGGGCTTCGCCTGACGCTCGGGACCTGGCGGAGGTACCGTCGCGCCGCGGCGGAGGCGGCCGCACCCCTGCGCGGGGCGGACCGCCCGGCTCCGCGGGCAGAGGCGGGCGGTCCGCGAAACGGACGACGCGGCCCGGTCAGTTCAGGCCGCGCCGCACGAGGAGCGGCCCGATGTCGGGCTCCGCCCCCCGGAACGCACGGAACAGGTCGAGCGCCTCGACGCTGCCGCCCCTCGACAGCAGGGTGCTCCGGAAGTGGTCGCCGTTCTCGCGCAGCAGGCCGCCGTTCTCCTTGAACCACTCGACGGAGTCGGCGTCGAGCACCTCGCTCCAGATGTAGGAGTAATAGCCGGCCGAGTAGCCGCTGCTCCAGATGTGCGAGAAGTAGGTGCTGCGGTAGCGCGGCGGCACCGTCTCGAGCCCGACCCCCGCCGCCTCGAGGGCGGCCGCCTCGAACGCCTCGACCCCGACCGCGTCGGGGACCTCGTCGGCCGTGAGCTGGTGCCAGGCCATGTCGAGGAGCGAGGCCGCGAGGTACTCGGTGGTGGCGAAGCCCTGGTTGAACTGCTGCGTCGCCAGCACCCGGTCGAGGAGGTCCGCCGGCATCGGCTCGCCGGTCTCGTGGTGGACGGCGTAGTTCCTCAGGACCTCGGGCCAGGTCGCCCACATCTCGTTCACCTGCGAGGGGTACTCCACGAAGTCGCGCGGCACCGAGGTGCCCGCGAAGTAGGGGTAGCGCACGTCCGAGAAGAAGCCGTGCAGGGCGTGCCCGAACTCGTGGAACATCGTCGTGACCTCGTCGAAGGTCAGCAGCGTCGGCTCGCCCTCGGGCGGCTTCGGCACGTTCAGGTGGTTGCCCACCACCGGCGACGTCCTCATCAGGTGCGACTGCGACACGTACGCGTTCATCCACGCGCCGCCCCGCTTGGACGCCCGGGCGTAGAAGTCGCCGATGAACAGCCCCAGCGCCTCGCCGTCGGCGTCGAACACCTCCCACACCCGGACGTCCGGGTGGTAGACGGGCAGCTCCGGGCGCGCCTCGAAGGTCAGCCCGTACAGCCGGTTGGCGGCGAAGAACACGCCGTTCTCGAGCACGTTGTCCATCTCGAAGTACGGCCGGAGCTGCGATGCGTCGAAGGCGTAGCGTTCCGCCCGCACCTTCTCGGTGTAGTACGACCAGTCCCAGGCGGCCAGCTCCAGGTCGGCGTCCTCCGCCGTCGCCATCGCCTGCAGGTCGGCCGCCTCGCGCTCCGCGTTGGCCACCGCGGGCGGGGCGAGGCTCGCGAGCCGTTCGTTGACGGCGTCCACCGTCCGGGCCGTCTGCCGCTCCAGGATGTAGGCGGCGTGGTTGGGGTAGCCGAGCATGGCCGCGCGCTCGGCCCGCAGCCGGGCCATCTCGGTGATGACCCCGCGGTTGTCGTACTCGCCGCCCTGGCTGCCCCGGACGAGCGAGGTCCGCATGATGCGCTCGCGGAGGCCGCGGTCCTCGAGCGACGCGAGGGCCGGCTGCCCGCTCGTGTTCAGCAGCGGGATGACGTAGCGGCCTTCCAGGTCGCGCGCCTCCGCCGCCGCGACGGCCGCCGCGACCTGGCCCTCGGAGAGCCCCGCCAGCTCGTCGCGCGACTCGACCACCACGGCCGAGGCGTTCACCTCGTCGAGCACGTTCTGGGTGAACCGGCTCGACAGCTCGGCCAGTCGGGCGTTGATGGCCTGCATCCGCTCCTTCTCGGCGTCGGAGAGCCGCGCGCCGGCCCGCACGAAGTCGACGTAGTACTCCTCGACGAGCCGCCGCGACTCGTCGTCGAGGCCAAGGTCCGCCCGCTGCTCGTACAGCGACTCGACCCGGGCGAACAGGCCGGCGTCGAGCAGCATGCGGTCGGTGTGGGCGGCGAGCCGCGGGGCCATCTCGTTGCGAATCGCGTTGATGGCGTCGTTGGTGTCGGCGCTGGAGAGCGCGAAGAACGTCGCCGCGACGCGGTTCAGCAGCTGGCCCGACCGCTCGAGGGCCACGATGGTGTTCTCGAACGTCGGGGGCTCCGAGGCCCCGGCGATCGCCTCGATCTCGGCGATCTGGTCCGCCATGCCCCGCTCGAACGCCGGCGTGTAGTGCGCGTCGTCGATGCGGTCGAACGGCGGATGCTGATGGGGCAGCGGGCTCTCGGCGAAGAACGGGTTGTCGGCCATCTCTTCCTGTGCGGCTGTGGTCGGGGCATTTCCGATGGCGATCGCCAGCGCGAGTATCGCCGTCGTCGCCCCCGCGAGCTTCGATGTCATGATGGGATCCTCCCGGCGGGTAGCTTCGTGCAAACCTGAACGATATCAGCTTTCGCGGTTCCTGGGAGCAGGTTGGTCATGTTGCCGGGCGCCGGAGCGGAGCCGCCGGCGACGAATTGGCGGGGCAGGCGAGTTTGGGCGTAGGATCGAGTCATGGGCCAGGGCCTTCCGGAGATCGTCGGCCTCCGGGCCGGCTCGACGCGTCTCGAGGTCGCTCCCGAGGTCGGCGGGTCCATCACCCGCTACGCCTCGGAACGCGACGGCCGGACCCTCGAGTGGATGCGTCCCGCCGCGCCCGAGGCCCTCGCGGCCCGATCCGCCGGTGGGACGTCGAGCTTCCCGCTCGTGCCGTTCTCCAACCGCATCCGCGACGCGCGGTTCCGCTTCCGCGGCCGCGAGATCCGGCTGCCGCAGAACTTCCCCCCCGAGCCCCACGCCATCCACGGCCACGGCTGGCGGGCGCCGTGGACGGTCGTCGAACGGGCCGCCGCGCGCTTGACGGTGGAGTACCGCCACCCCGCCGGCGCGTGGCCCTGGGCCTACGCGGCGCAGCAGACGTTCGACCTCACGGACGAGCGCCTCCGGGTCCGGTTCGCGGTGACCAACGAGGCGCCCGACCCGATGCCCGTCGGCTTCGGGCTCCACCCCTACTTCGTGCGGACCCCGGGCGTCCGGGTGCGCGCCGACGTCGGCCCCATGTGGGAGGCCGACGAGAACGTCATGCCCGTGCGCATCGTGCCCCCGCCCCCGCAGCTCCTCCTCGGCGGCCCCGGGCTCGACCCCGACGCCACCGCCCTCGACAACAACTTCACCCGCTTCGGCGGTCAGGCGGTCATCGAGTGGCCGGAGTGGCCGGCGCGGCTGCGCATCGACGCCGACCCCGTCTACGCCTGCCTCGTCGTCTACACCCCGGCCGGCCGCGACTTCTTCTGCGTCGAGCCCGCCACCAACTGCATCGACGGGTTCAACATGGCCGAGCAGGGCCGCACCGACGCCGGCCTCATCGTGCTCGACCCCGGCGACACCGCCGCCGGCGACGTGACGTTCACGCCGGAGCTGACGTAGGAGTCTGCGCCGTAGAAACGGTACTGACTCCTGGCAGGGGTCGGTCGGCTCCCAGCGGAGCCGTAGGCGACGATAGGCAAGCCGCGATCCGCCGGCATGGGCTCAGGCTCGGGGGTGATGGGTTTCACGTCATGACAATCGGCAACACTGTTGTCGATTGTCATGACAACGGGCGACGCTGGCGGTCAAGGGCCTCGGGGGACCGCCCGTGATCACTGCGCCGTCAGCTCGTCGTACACGCCTTGAATCCGCACCGGCGCGAGGGGCCAGTCGAGGTCGGTGGTGTCGACGCGGGAGGCGATGTCGTCGCGCGTCGCCCCGGCCGCGATCTCGGCTCGGACCCGGTCGAGGACGGTCTCGAGCTTCGCGCGGAAAGCGCGGACGTCGTCCTTGGCGAGGATCTCCCCGTGGCCGGGGATCACGGTGTCGAAGTCGAGGGCCAGCAGGCCGGTGAGGGTGGCGGGCCACTCGGCGGCGCTGCCGCCGTTGCCGTAGTCCCAGAACGGGGCCAGGGTGCTGCCGTCGAGGCGCTGGCCGTAGATGAACAGGTCGCCGGTGTGGACGGTGCGCAGGTCGGGGAAGTAGATGACGGCGTCGCCGTCGGTGTGGCCGCGGCCGAAGTGGAAGGCCTGGGCCTCGGCGTCGCCGAGGAACACCGCGGTCTCGTCGGCGAAGGTCACCCGCGGGGCGCCGGGCTGGTCGTTGCGGACGAAGTTGGCGCGGGCGTTGCGGTGGGCGATGACCTCGGCCGATCGCATGAAGTCGGCGTTGCTGCCGGCGTGGTCGCCGTGGTGGTGGGTGTTCAGGACGTACCGGATGGGCTGGTCGGTGACGCTCGCGACCTGGGCGGTGATGAAGTCGTAGCTGTACGGGAACTTGTTGTCGACGATGATGACGCCCTCGTCGGTCACCCGGACCGCGACGTTGCCGCCCGACTGGCCGCCGTCGAAGCCGGGGAGGACGTAGAGGCCGTCCTTGACCTGGCGGATCTGCAGCCGGGCCTCCTGCTCGGGGGTGAACGTCGGGCGCTGCTGCCCGGCCGTGAAGACGAGTCCGGTGCCGAGGGTGAGGATTGCCGCCGACAGGCCGAGTCGTTGCCATGCGCGCATCGGGATGCTCTCCGGGAAAGGCGAACCACGCCCGCGCCGACGATTGTGCGGCGGGGAGCCGGCTGCGGAAAGGGATGGAGCCCCAGGCCGGACGAGGCCGGCCTGGGGCACGTCGGGACGTATCGCTACCGGGGCGGTGGTGCCGCGCCAGCGGGCCCGTTCACTCCACGATGACGACGCCCCACGGGCGCACGCCCACCTCCACCGTCGCGACGACCTCCAGGGTCTCGGTGTCGACGATGGAGACGTCGTTCCCGGGGCCGTTCGCGGTGTAGAGGTAGCGCCCGTCCGGGCTCAGGTCGATGCCCCAGGGCCGCTCGCCGACCTCCACCTGCGTGATCGGCTCGTTGGTCGCGGTGTCGATGACCGCCACCGTGCGCCCGCGGCCGGTCGAGACGTAGAGCCGCGACCCGTCGGGCGAGACCTTGGCGTCCATCGGCCGCACCATCTCGCCGGTCAGCTCGATGGTCTCGATGACCGAGTGGTCGGCGGTGTCGACGACCGACACCGTGCTCCCGTTCTCGGCCGTGACGTAGGCGCGGGTGCTGTCGGGCGAGAACGCGGACGAGCGCGGCCGGGCCCCGACGTCGAACACCGCGGCCACCTCGTGCGCCTCGGTGTCGATGACCGAGACCTGGTTGTCGTTCTCCGACGTGACGTAGACCCACCGGCCGTCGGGGCTGCGGGTCACGCCCTCGGGCTCGCCCCCGACCGGGAGCTGGGCGAGGATCTCGCCGCTCTCGATGTCGACGATGCTCGCGAGCGCCGCGTCCTCGTTGGCCACGAAGACCCGGGTGCCGTCCAGGCTCACCGCCACCTGCTCGGGGTCGGTGCCCGCGTTCAGCACGTTCACCACCTGTCCCGCCGCGATGTCGACGATGCCGATGCCGTCGGCCGAGCGGTCGGGCGGGGGCAGCGTCGACTCGTCGACCCCCGGCGGGGCCGGCGGCGAGCCGCTGAGGGCGACGAAGAGGCGCTCGCCGGCCGGATCGACCTTGATGCCGCGCGGGCGCTTCCCGAGGGGGATGGTCGCCATCACGTCGTGGGTGCCGCCCGCAATGACCGTCAGGTCTCCCGACGTCTCGTTGGTGACGAACGCGCGGTACGGCGGCGGGGCGGCGGCTTCCTCCGCCGGCGGGTCGGCGGCCGGTTCGGCTCCGCCGCACGCTTGCAGGAGCAGCAGGGGGACGGCGAGCGCGCGAGTGTCGGGGAATCTCATGACAGGCTCCTCACCAGTGGCGTTGACACGATCTTGCCGCCGTGCGCCGGGCGCGGGCAACCTCGGAGACGGGGCTGCGCTCGGGCATGGTCGGCACCTGGTATCGAACACGTTGCCAAGTGTCCTGAACCGTGATTCGCGGAACAATTCTACGCGGCAGTTCTCCAGTGTTCATGGGTATTTGCAGCGATCCAGAGCATTCGCGAACTTCACGGCCGGGACACTACGACGCGGACGGCGAAGACTCGTCCGTCTCCAGGCCCAGGCGCGGGGGCGGCGGCGCGCCGGCCGTCACCGCCTCGCTGGCGACCTCCATGACGATGCGGCTGTAGGCGCCGGGGTCGGGCAGGGTGCCGCCCTCGGCGAGAATCGCCTGCCCGTGCAGAAGCTGGGCGTAGGTCTTCAGCTTGAGCGACTGCGCGTTCTCGGCGTGGATGGCCGCGAGCCGCCCGATGAACGGGTGGTCGGGGTTGATCTCGAGGACGCGCTTGGTGCGGGGCGGGTCCTGCCCGAGCTGCCGCATCATCTGCTCGAGCTGCGGGCTCAGGTCGTCCTGGTCGCCGACCAGGCACGCGGGGCTGTCGGTGAGCCGCCCCGAGACCCGCACCTCCTTGACGTCGTCCTGCAGGTGCGTGCGCAGGGTCTGCAGCAGGCCGTCGAGCTGGGGCCGCTCGGCCGCGTCCTTCTTCTCGTCCTCGGCGTCGCCGGTCCCGAGGTCGACCTCGCCCTTGCTGACCGAGACGAACTTCTTGTCCTGGAAGGTGAGCTCGCGTTCCAGCCAGAACTCGTCGACGGGGTCGGCGAAGAACAGCACCTCGATGCCCTGACGGGCGAACGACTCGAGGTGCGGCGAGTGGCGCACCGCGTCGAGCGAGGTCCCGCCCAGGTAGTAGATGTGCTCCTGGCCGTCCTTCATCCGCTCGACGTAGTCGGCGAGGGTGGTCGGCTCGTCGCCGTGGGTGGTCGCGCACAGGATGAGGTCGAGCAGCCGGTCGCGGTGCTCGCCGTCGGTGGCGAGCCCCTCCTTGAGGACCGCGCCGAACTCCTTCCAGAACGTGCGCATCGCGTCGGGCTTGTCCTTGCGCAGCTTGCCGACGGCCTCGAGCGTCTTCTTGATCGCGAAGTTCCGGATCGACTTGACCTGCCGGTCGTGCTGCAGGATCTCGCGCGACACGTTCAGCGAGAGGTCCTCGCAGTCGATGACCCCCTTCAGGAAGCGCAGCCACTCGGGCAGCAGCGCCTTCCAGTCGTCCATGATGTGGACCCGCTTCACGTAGAGCTGCACCCCCTTGGTGATGCGCTCGCGGTGGTACAGGTCGAACGGGGCCTTCGGGGGGATGAAGAGCAGGATGCGGGCGTTGAACGCGCCCTCCATCGCGGCCGGGATCGTGGCCAGCGGGTCGTGCCAGTCGTGTGACAGGTGGCGGTAGAACTCGTTGTACTCGGCGTCGCCGACCTCGCTCCGCGGCCGCGTCCAGATGGCCTTCATCGAGTTGAAGGTCTCGTCCTCGACCACGGTCTTCGGCAGGACCCCCTTCACGGGCTGGCCGGTGTTGTCGACGACCGGCTCCTGCCGCTCGACCTTCATGCGGATCGGGTGGGCCACGAAGTCGGAGTGCTTCTTGACGATCTCGCGCAGCACGAAGGCGTCGGCGTAGTCGCGCCGCCCGTCCTCCTCGTCGGCCGGCTTGAGGTGCAGCTCGACCGTGGTGCCGGCCTGGGGCCGCGCCGCCTCGTCGAGGGTGTAGGTGCCGTCGCCCGTCGACTCCCAGCGGACGGCGGTGTCCGTGCCGGCGCGGCGGGTGGTCAGCGTGACCCGGTCGGCGACCATGAACGTCGAGTAGAAGCCGACGCCGAACTGTCCGATGAGGTCGGCGGTCGCCGCCGCCGTCCCCTCGCCGCCGGCCCCCTGCTTCGCCTTCAGCGCGTCGAGGAACTCCCGGCTGCCCGAGCGCGCGATGGTGCCGATGTCGCGCACCACCTCTTCGCGCGTCATCCCGATGCCGTTGTCCGAGATGGTGAGGGTGCGCGCCTCCGGGTCGGACTCGAGCCTGATCTCCAGGTCGCCCTCCGGCAGGAGCTTCGGATCCGACAGGCCCTCGATGCGCAGCTTGTCGAGGGCGTCGGAGCTGTTCGAGACGAGCTCGCGCAGGAAGATGTCCTTCTGCGAGTAGAGCGAATGGACCATGAGGTTCAGGAGCTCCTGAACCTCGGCGGTGAAGGTGTGCTTCTCGGTGCTCATCGTCGGTCGTTGTCGGTGGTTTCAGCCGTCGCCGGACCGTCGCAGGTCCGGCGTGATGACGCCGCGAACGGCGGCGCGGTCATTCTGCCATCGGCGCGGGCAGCACCCGGTCAGGGCCGGGGTGTATCGGCGGCCAGCGCCTGGCGCTCCCAGGGGGCGAGGTCCACGCGCCGGCGGGCGCCCGCGGCGGGGTCCGCGCCCAGCTCCTCGAGCAGTGCGACGAGGTGCGGGTGCCGGTTGAACGTGTTGGGATAGAACACGCCCTGGGCGATCGACAGCGCCGTCCAGCCCGTCCCGTTCACGGCGTCGAGCTTCGCCCCCTTCTCGTGCAGGAAGCGCACGATGCCGTCCGCGCCCCGGTGGATGGCGCCGTGCAGCGCGGTGTCGCCGTTGCCGTCCACCGCGTTCACGTCGTTGCCCAGCGCCCACGCCAGCTCGACCGCGGCCAGCGCCTCGTCGTTGGTGCCGGGGTTCTCGCCGATCTTCCAGATGCCGACTCCCGCCGCCGCCATCATCGGCGTCGCGCCGTTGGCGGTGGTCAGGTTCGGGTCGGCCCCGAGGCTCGCGAGCAGCCGCATCATCGGCACGTCGGCCGCCTTGGCGGCGAGCAGGAACGGGGTTGCACCCACGCGGTCGAGCATGTTGCGGTTGCCGTCGCGCGGCTCCGCCGTCTGGCCGAGGTTGGGGTCGGCGCCGTGCGCGATCAGGATGCGCGCCATGTCGAGGCCGTCCAGCCGGCCCAGGGGCACGGGGAACGGCGGGTTGCGCCCGAGGTTCGGCCGCCGCGTCCACACCACCTGGTGCAGCGCCGTCCACCCCTGCCCGCGCGCGTCGGGGTCGGCCCCGGCCGCGAGCAGCCGCGCCGCGATCTCGTACTGCGCGTTGTAGACGGCCATGCCGAGGGCGCTCGTGCCGTCGGGCAGGGTGTCGTCGGGGTCGGCCCCGGCCCCGAGCAGCGCGTCGAGCGCCGCGAGGCTGCCTTCCCGAGCCGCGAACAGCAGTGGCGTGAACCCGCCCCCGGACCGCGCGTGCACGTCGGCGCCCGCCGCGATCAGCGCACCGGCCGCGTCCGGCTGGTCCTGCGAGGCGGCCCACATCAGCGCCGTCTGCCCCCGCCAGCCCTCGACCGTGTCCACCTCGGCGCCGTGCTCGAGGAGCACCGCGACCGCGGGCGCGACGCCGGTCCGCGCGACCGTCATCAGCGGGGTCTCGCCCTCGCCGGACGCGCGGTTGGCGTCGGCCCCGGCCTCGAGCAGCAACCCCAGCATCTCGGCGCTGCCGTTGGTGGCGGCCA
Source organism: Vicinamibacterales bacterium (assembly GCA_965116765.1). Taxonomy (GTDB): domain Bacteria; phylum Acidobacteriota; class Vicinamibacteria; order Vicinamibacterales; family UBA8438; genus JAJEEA01. The sequence continues at coordinate 237,191 of OZ220718.1, forward strand.
GCGCGAGGGGCGCGATGCCGTAGCGCGTGGTGGCGTCCGCGGCGGCGCCCGCCTCCAGCAGCCGCCCCGCGAGTCGGAGATCGTCGTTGTGCGCCGCCCAGTGCAGCGCGGTGGTCCCGTCCGGTTCGGCCGCGCCGACGTCGGCGCCGGCATCGAGCAGGGCTTCTACGACGTCTGCGTCAGCGGCCTTGACGGCTTCAATCAGAGGGATGCGCGGCGGTTGTGCGGCGGCCGCCGCGACCGTGACCGCGGCCGCGATCGCCATTCCCGCGGCCAGCGGGTACCCCGCGCGAATCGCCGGTTTGGTGTGCGTCATCGTTCCCGCCTGCTCGCGCCGTCTCGCCCGGCGCACTGTCGACGAAGCTCGCCAACCGCCGAGTTCGTGCGATGCCCGGACTCATGATTCGGTGCGCCGGCCCGCCAATCGTCGCTTGCGGATCCGCCGCGCCCAACCCGACCCTGCAGGCGCGTCGCCCCCTCTCCCGGAAGGCGGCGACGCGCGGCTTGCAGGGACTCCTACACGGTCAGCGGCTCCAGGGGCAGCCGCCCCGTGCTGTCGCCCAACTGCTCGGGCTCGACCACCCCCGCCTTGTCCAGCATCGCCAGCAGCAGGTTGGTCATCGGGGTGTCGGTCGGGTAGCGCACGTGCCGCCCGCCCTTCAACTGCCCGGCTCCGCCGCCGGCGAGGATCAGCGGCAGGTCGATGTGCGAGTGCTGGTCGCCGTCGCTGATGCCGCCGCCGTAGAGGATGAGCGACTGGTCGAGCAGCGATCCGTCGCCGTCCTCGGTCGCCTGCAGCGACTGCAGGAACCCGGACAGGATGTCCACGTGGTACGTGTTGATCTTGGCGTACTGCTCGAGACGGCCGGGGTCGAGCTGATGGTGCGACACCGAGTGGTGCGCGTCGGGCACCCCCACCTCGGGGTAGCTCTGGGCGGTCTGCTCGCGGCCGATCAGGTACGTGAACACGCGGGTCACGTCGGCCTGGAACGCGAGGCGCTGCAGGTCGAACATGAGCCGCGCGTGCTCGGTGAACGAGTCGGGAATGCCCACCGGACGCGCGAGGTTCTCGGGCAGGTCGCCGTCGCCGGCCTGCGCCTCCACCCGCTGGATGCGGCGCTCGATCTCGCGGACCGCGTCGAGGTACTGGTGCGCCCGCCGCCGGTCGCCGGCCCCGAGCCGCTTCTCGAGCCGCGCCATGTCGTCGCGCACCGCGTCGAGGATGCTGCGGTCCTCGCGCAGCCGCGCCGCGCGCTCGGCGCTCGTGCCGCCCTCGCCGAAGAGCCGCTCGAACACCACGCGGGGGTTGTGCTCCATCGGCAGCGGGGTGGTCGGCGTGCGCCACGCGATGGTGTTGGTGTAGACGCAGCTGTAGCCGTTGTCGCAGTTGCCGACCACGAAGCTGTTCTCGAGCGAGATCTCGAGCGACGGCAGCGGGGTCTCCTGACCCAGCCTGGCCGCCGCGATCTGGTCGGCGGTGGTGCCGGCGCGGACGTCGGCGCCCTCGGTGCGCTTGGGGTGCACGCCGTTCAGCCAGACCCCGCTCGCCCGCGAGTGCTCGCCGTTGCCGTCGCCCCACGCCTCGGCCTGCCGGTGGGCGAGGCCGGTGGGGATGACCACGTGGTCCTTGACGGGGGCCAGCGGACTCAGGATCGGCGACAGCTCCAGGGGGCCGTCGGCGGTCGGCGTCCACTGCGACATGTTGGCGCCGTTCGGGATGTAGATGAAGCCGAGCCGCTTCGTCGGGCGGGCCGCGGTGCGGGCGAGCGCGGTGGCCGCGGGCACCATGGCGTCGAGCAGGGGCAGGGCGAGCGCGGCGCCGGCGCCTCGGAGAAACGTGCGGCGGGGCAGCGACATCTTCGTGATGATCATGACTCCGTGCTCCTCATCCGGAACGGGGGGCTCTTGACGACGCCCAGGATGAGCGTCGTCAGGCGGTAGCCGTCGTCGGCCGCGGCGCGGGTGATGGCGCGGACGGCCGGCGCGTCGTAGTGCTCGACGCCGCGGCCGACGGCATAGGTCAGCAGCTTCTCGGTGACGGTGGTGACGAAGCGGTCGGGGTGGGCGAGCAGCGCCGCCTTCAGCCCGGTCGGGCCGTCGAAGACGGTGCCGTCGGGCATCACCCCGGTCAGGTCCATCGGGACCCGGGTCTCGTTCGGCGTGCGCCGGCGGCCGATGGCGTCGAACGGCTCGAGGGCGAGGCCCAGGGGGTCCATCACCCGGTGGCAGCTCGCGCACACCGGGTTGGCGCGGTGCTGCTCCATCGCCTCGCGCATGGTCAGGGTGCGGCCGGTGGTGGTGGCCTCCAGGGCCGGCACGTCCGCGGGGGGCGGCGGGGGCGGCGTGCCGAGGATGTTCTCGAGCACCCACTTGCCCCGCACCACCGGCGACGTGCGGTTGGCGTGCGAGGTCACGGTCAGGATGCTGCCGTGGCCGAGCAGCCCGCCCCGGCCAGGGTCGTCGAGCGTGACCCGCCGGAAGTGGCTGCCGCGCACGTTGGGGATGCCGTAGTGCACCGCGAGCCGCTCGTTCAGGAACGTGTAGTCGGCCGAGAGCAGCTCGACGACGCTGCGGTCCTCGCGCAGGATGGCGTCGAAGAGCATCTCGGTCTCGCGCCGGAAGCCCTGCCGCAGGTCCTCGCCGAAGTCGGGGAAGAGGTCTTCGTCGGGCTGCACCGCGGCGGCGTTGCGCAGGCCGAGCCACTGACCCGCGAAGTTGGTGACGAGGGCCTCGGCCCGCGGGTCGGCGAGCATGCGCCGGGTCTGGGCCTCGAGCACCCCGGGGTCGCGCAGCTCGCCGCGAAAGGCGGCGTCGAGGAGCTCGTCGTCGGGGATGCTGCTCCAGAGGAAGAACGACAGCCGCGACGCCAGCTCGAGATCGCCGAGCTCGTAGGCGGTCCCGGGCGGCAGGCCCGGCGGGTCCTCGACGATGCGGAACAGGAACTCGGGGCTGACGAGCAGGCGCCGCAGGGCGAGCTCGATGCCGCCGTCGAACCCGCCCGTCGCCACGCCCTGCTCGTAGAAGTCGAGCAGGCGGTCGACGTCCTCGCCGGTGACGGGCCGGCGGAACGCGCGCCGGGCGAGGCCCGACAGGATGTCGCCCGCGCACGCGGCGGCCGAGGCGGCGTCGGCCCCCGGCTCGCAGGTGAAGATGCGCGCCCGGCTCGGGGTGTCGACGGCGGGCGCGGAGCCGCGCGACTCGAACGGCCCGGCGATGGTCAGACGCTCGAGATAGGGCTGGTAGCGCGAGTCGGCGCCCGACCCCTCGCCGGTGAACGGCCGCTTGTAGAGCTTGCGGGTCCGCTCCGGCTCGGCCAGCGTCTTGCGCAGGAAGGCGGCCCCGACGCGGTGGGGGCCGGCGCTGACCCGCACCCGGACCTCGCGCGCGTCCGCCTCGGCGTACTGGCTGCGGCGCTGGCCCGGCTCGAGGGCGCGGCCGACCGTGAACACCTCGAGGCGCTCGCCGTCGAGGGTCAGCTCGAGCTCGTGGGGCTCGATGAAGAGGGGGCCGTCGGGGACGACCGAGATCACGTACTCCGCGTCCTCGGGGAAGTTGAAGTCGACGACCAGGCCCCCGCGGGTGCCGAACGGGAGCCCCGCCACGTGGCGGTCCTGCCCCTGGTCGGAGGGGACGCGGAACGTCTCCGCGATCGGCGAGGGCACCGGCGACCCGACCGCGAGCCGGCTGATCTTCCGCGCCGCCGCCAGATAGCGCTCCATGAGGGTCGGCGAGACCCCCAGCACCCCGGCGATGTTGTCGAAGCCGTAGCTGGTGTCGTCGGCGGGCAGGAGGTCGCTCACGTCGACGTCGAGGTCGAGGAGGTCCCGGACGACGTTGCGGTACTCGGCGCGGCTCAGCCGGTGCAGCGCCTCGGTCCGGCCCGGCTGCAGGTCGGCGGCGGCGGCGCGGTCGAGCTCGGTCTCGAGCCACGCGCGGAAGCCGTCGTAGGCGGCCGGCGCCGGGCGGGGCCGCGGCTGCGGCGGCATCGCCCCGGCGCGCAGCTTGCTCACCACCCTCTCCCAGACGGCGGCGTCGCCGGCGACGTTCGCCATGTCCATCGACTGGAGCGAGAGCCCACCGGTCTCGAGCCGGTCGTTGTGGCAGGTGACGCAGTAGCGGTCGAGCAGTTGGCGGTGGCTGTCGTGAGGGGCGCCCGTCTGACCCGCGGCCGGTTGCCCAGCGCCCGCCGTCGCGCAGATCAGCGCGGTCCCGATGGCGGCGGCGATGACCCGAAATCCAGACATGGACCGTGGTTCCTTTCCGCGGAACGAACTGCAGGCGCACACTCCGATAGCGTATTTTGGGCCTTGGGCGCGCGGGGTGTCAATTCGGATGCCGGCCTTCGCGCGGCGGGTCGGGCGGTTCCGCAGGCTCGACGGGCTGAGCGGAGGGTGGACATCCGCGATGGGTCGGGGTGACCCGGCCGCGAACGGCCGGCGGTCGCCTCGGGCTGCGCATGGCGGGCGCGGGGCTCACCGACGCCTTCGGACCCGGCCGCGACGATCGGCGGGCGCGCCCGCGGCGCAGGTCGGCCGCGGTTCCGCGTGCATCCTGACGGTCGTCCGGCCCGAGCGAACGGCGCCGCGGCCCGGCGCCGTTGTTGACAAGAACGGCGCGAGTCGGTAACAACGCACACCAGGAGTCTGCTCCGTAGAACGGTGCAGACTCCTGGCAGGATGGTTGGGCGCCCAGCGGAGCCGGAGGCGACGATGGGCGGGCTGGCGCGAGGCACGTCGCCCCGCGCCCGGAACGCGTGAGGCACACATGAACCGATACCCGCTCGTCGTCGTCGCCCTGCTGCTGGCGCTGGCCGCGCCCGCGTCCGCCCCGGCGCAATGGGCGCAGTTCCGGGGGCCGAACGCCGGCGACGTCGGCGACGACCCCGCCCTGCCCGATACCTGGAGCGAGACGGAGAACGTCGTCTGGCAGATCGACCTCCCGGGGCTCAGCTGGAGCTCGCCGGTCGTCTGGGAGGACACCATCTTCGTCACCTCGGCCATCAGCGCCGGCGACGAGGTCGAGCCCATCCCGGGGCTCTACGACCCCGGCGACGACAACGGGGCGACCCGCTCGTCCGAGGTCCACCGCTGGGTGGTCTGGAACATCGACTTCCACACCGGCGCCGTGCGGTGGGAGCGCGAGCTGCACCAGGCCGCCCCGGAGATCGCGCGGCACATCAAGAACAGCTTCGCGTCGGAGACCCCGGTCACCGACGGCCGCCGGGTGTACGTCTACTTCGGGACGGCCGGCGTCGTCGCCGCCCTGAACATGAGCGGCGAGACGGTCTGGTACACCGAGCTGGGGGCGTACGAGACCACCGGGGGGTTCGGCTCCGCCGCCTCGCCGACGCTGCACGGCGACCGGCTCTACGTCGTCAACGACAACGTGACCCGCTCGTTCATGGTCGCCCTCGACCGGGACACCGGGGCCGAGGTCTGGCGGGTGGAACGGGACGAGCGCGGCCAGAACTGGGCGACCCCGTTCGTGTGGGAGAACGAGCTGCGGACCGAGATCGTGACCGCGGGCACCCAGGGCGTCCGCTCCTACGACCTCGACGGCAACCTGCTGTGGGAGATCCACGGCATGTCGGGGCTGACGGTGCCGACGCCGTTCTCGCGGCACGGGCTGCTCTACATCGGCTCGGGCTATCCCGGCGGCGGCCTGCGCCCGGTCTACGCGGTCAGGCCGGGGGCGTCGGGCGACATCTCCATCTGGTCGCCCGACGACATGCGGACGGGGCTCAACTTCGGCTTCCCCGGCGTCAAGGCGTCGTCCGACGACGTCGCGTGGGCCTATCCGCTGCTGGGCACCTACAACACGTCGGCCCTCGTCTACGGCGACCAGTACTACACGCTGCTCGACCGGGGGTTCCTCGTCGCCCACGACGCCCGCACCGGCGACGAGGTCTACGGGCGGCGGCGGCTCGAGATAGGCAACGGGTTCACGGCGTCGCCGTGGGCGTACAATGACCGCGTATTCCTGCTCAGCGAGGACGGCGAGACGTTCGTCGTCCGGGCGGGGCCCGAGTTCGAGATTCTGCACACCAATCCGCTCAACGAGATGACGCTCGCCACGCCCGCGGTGGCGAACGGCAGCCTCATCCTGCGGACCCGCACGAAGCTCTATCGGATTGCAGAGGGGGGGCAGCCGTGAAGAGGACCATGAGAGCCGTCGCCGCGGTCGGCGGGCTGGCGCTGCTGGCGCTGGCATCCGCGCCCGCCGGCGCCCAGACCGTCACCCTGACCAAGGTCGGCGAGATACCCGGCCCGGCCGAGCACATCCGGGTGCAGGGCGACCACGTGTACGTCTCCCACCACTCGTCGTTCACCGTCTGGGACGTGTCCGACCCGGCTGCGCCGGTGCGGATGGGCGCGACCGAGCTGCCCCAGGAGATCTGGGGGTTCCGCGTCCGCGGCGATCGTGCCTACGTGGGCGCCAACTTCTTCGGCGTGGCCATTCTCGACATCTCCGACCCCGCGTCGCCGACGGTGCTCGGCAACCACGAGACCCTCGGGCAGACCAAGATCGGCGCGGTGTACGAGAACCGGGTGGTGCTCATAGACCACATGGAGGGCATGGTGCTCGTCGACGCCACGGACGAGACGGCACCGACCGGGGCCGGCTCGTTCTTCCTCGACGGATACGCGCGCGACGTCGTGACCTCGGGGCCCATGGCCTACGCCACCGACTCGCCGACCGGGCTGTACGTCTTCGACCTGTCGGCGCCGGGGCCGCCCGAGCCCGTCGGCATCCTGCACGCCCCCGCCGCGCCCCGCGCCATCGAGGTGCAGCGCGAGGCCGGCGAAGTGTCCGGACTGCTCGCAGGGGCGGGCGGCGGCCATCTCCAGATCTACGACGCCTCGGACCCCACCCGCCCGGTGCGGTCCGCGACCTTCGAGACGCCGGGGCGCGCCGCGCGGGTGGCCTTCTCGGGCTCGCTCGTCTTCGTCGCCGACGCCGAGGCCGGTGTCGCCATCGTCGACATCTCCGATCCTTCGGCCCCGGCGCCGGCCGGAACGCACCCGACCGGCGAGCCGGCCCGCGACGTCGCCGTGACCGACACGCACGTCTTCGTGGTCGTCGGGGCGGGCGAGCGCCAGGAGGGCGAGACCGCCGTCCACATCTTCAGCCGTTCCTCGTGAGCCGGACGGTCCCGGCCCGCGTTCGCTCTGCTCTGTCGCGCGGCGCCTCGGCCAGGCCGGGGCGCCGTCGTCCGTGCTCCCGGCAGCCCGTGGTGGAACCCCGCATCTGCACCCGCGCCCGCAGGGCGCCAGCGAACCGTCGACAGGCTGAGGCTGTGGCTGAGGCTGTGGCCGCATGGACCCGCTACTGACCCCCGACGAACGCGAGCTGGTGCACGAGCAGCGGGCGCTGTTCGACGACAGCCGCGCCCTGCTCGCCGACCTCGACCTCGTGCCGGGCGACGTCGAGGCCCTCGAGGCGATGCGGCGGCGGCTCGACGAGCTCTTCCTGATCATGGTGGTCGGCGAGTTCAACGCCGGCAAGTCCACGTTCCTCAACGCCATTCTCGAGGCCGACGCCCTCGAGACCGGCGAGCTGCCCACGACGCGCTCGGTGCACCTGCTGCGCCACGGCGCCATCGAGTCGGTGCGCGAGGCCGAGCCGCGCCTGCTCGTGCACGAGCTGCCGGTCGAGGTGCTGCAGGATCTGAACATCGTCGACACCCCCGGCACGAACTCGATGCAGCGCGAAGAGCAGTTGCTGACCGAGGGCTTCGTGCCCCGCGCCGACATCGTGTTCTTCGTCACCTCGCTGCTGCGCCCGTACTCGGCGAGCGAGCACGACTTCCTCAAGCTCATCCTGAGCTGGGGCAAGCACGTCGTGTTCATCGTCAACCAGGTCGACCTGGCGTCGGGCCCCGACCACGCGGCGCGGGTGAAGCGCTACGTGCAGCAGCAGGCAAAGGAGGCGCTGGGCGAGGAGCCGCCGCTGTTCGCCATCAGCGCCCGCGAGGTCGTGCGCGAGCGCACGTCGGGCGAGCCGTCGTCCGGCCTCGGCGAGTGGACCGATTTCACCGCGTTCTTCCGGTCGACCCTGCGCGACCGCGACCGCGTCCGGCTGAAGCTGACGGCGCCGCTGAAGAGCCTCACCCCGGTGCTCGCCCGCCAGGCCGACGCCCTCGCCGAGCGGCTTCGGCTCGTGCACGGCGACCACTCCGCCCTCGCGTCGATCCTCACCGAGGTCGACGCCTACGAGACGCGGATGCGGGACGACGTCTCTCGCTACCAGTCGCAGATCACCAACATCCTCTGGCAGCTCGACCGGCGCGGCCAGCGGTTCTTCGACGAGCTCGTGCGGCTGACCAACATCATGCGGCTGCGCGACAAGGACGTCGTCGAGAACCGGTTCCGCAACGAGGTGGTGGCCGACGCGCCGCAGCGCATCGAGGAGGAGGTGCAGGCCCTCATCGACTGGCTCGTTCGCCAGAACCTCGCGATGTGGGAGAAGGCGGACGGCCTGCTGCGCCAGCGGCGCGAGGCGTTGCGCGACGCGGCGGGGCGCACGCGCTTCGTCAGCCCGCAGTACGTCTACAACCGCGAGGAGATCTTCACCCGTCTCGCCCAGCCGGTGCGGCGGCGGCTCGCGCTCTTCGACGCCCAGCGCGAGGCCGACGAGGTCGTGGCGGCGGTGAACGCGGCCATCGCCAAGACGTTCGGGGTCCAGGCCGTCGTCATCGGGCTGGGGGCGGCCCTGACCGCCGCGTTCACGACCCTCGGCCTCGACGTCACCGGCACCGTCGGCGCGACCCTGCTCGTCGCCTCGGGCCTGTTCATCCTGCCCCAGCGCCGGGCCCGCCTGAAGCGCGAGCTCGCCGGCAAGGTCGAGACCCTGCGCGTCGAGCTGGCCGAGACCCTCGAGGCGCGGTTCCAGGAGCAGCTTCGCGACTACGTCGAGCAGTTGCGCGATACCTTCGCGCCCGAGCTGGAGAGCACCAAGGCACAGGTGCTGCGCCTGCGCAACGCCGGCGAGACCCTCGAGGCGCGGCAGGCGGAGTGCGCGGCGCTGCTGGCGCGAATCGACGGCCGGAGCGACCCGGCGCCGGACCGGGAGCGGGCCGAGCCGGCGGTACCCGGTCCGAGATCCGCCCGGCCGCAGGCATGACGAGCACGGGCATGTTCACGGAAGAGTGAAGACGCAGGCAGCGGTGAACGTCAGTTTCGGAAGCAAGTGAGCGGAGGGCGGCTCCGTCCGGGACGAAGAATCGGCCGGCGGGCTCCGTGACGCGAGGGCGGGATCCGTCACCGCCCCATCGTCCCCACGCCCGCCGGCGGGTCGGTGAACCGGTCGCCAGGCGCTGCGGATTCGTGCGGGACGCTTCCGAACGCCTCGAGGACGCCGGCGACGGTTACATGGACGAGGTGCACGCCCTGTGCGACCGCGTCGGGGCCGACCTCGAGCATCAGCCGGACCGCTCGCGAAGCATCGCTTCCAGTTCGGCCACCCGCGCCTGGGCGGCCGCAGCGCGGGCTTCGGCGGCCAGGCGTGCCTCCGCTTCTTCCAGGCGGGCCTCGGCTTCCTCGTCGTGGCTGCGCAGGTCGCCGCCCGTCGCCGGGTCCCGGAAGCGCAGCTCGCGCCCCGGCGCCGCCCGCAGCTCCAGCCCCAGCGTCTCGCTGGCCAGCGTCAACGTGCCGTCGAGCGCCGTCACCACCGGTTGACGGACGTAGCCCGACGGCGACAGGCGTTCGCCCTCGAGCCGCGCCGGCAGGTGGTCTCCGGCCGGGTCGTATCGGCAGTATTCGCGTACCCCGAGCTGGGCATAGACCGACCGCTTCCGGCCCAGGTCGTCCCGCCACGTGCTGGGGGAGGCCACCTCGAGGACGAAGGCCGGGGCGCGGCGTTCTTCCCACAGCTTGTAGTTGGGCCGTTGGCGCTTCTCCACGCCGAACACCACGAAGACGTCCGGGGCGATCGACACCCGCGGGTTGCCTTCCTCGTAGTAGATGAGCAGGTCGCCGGAAACGTACACGTCCGGGCGGTTCCTGAAGTGGCGGGCCAGCGCGCCGATGCCGTACATGATGGCGCTGCGCTGGGCGTCGTTCTCCGCCATGGGCCGGCCGTCAGAGCTCGGGTAGTGGATCGGGACGGCGGCACGTGCAGGTCGGATCATCGTCGGGGCCCTCGCGGGGGCGCGGCGGTGCGACTTGCCCCAAGCTACCACACGCTGCGACGCCGCCTCCATGTCGAGGCGTCCGTGCGGGGAGGTGAGTGCAGGTGCCGTGCCAACCGTCGGCGGACGATCTCCCGGGCGAGCACCGCGACGGCGGGCTTCCCTCGCCGGGTCACGCGTTGCGGCGCGCCCGCGAGAACGGCGTCGACGACGGCGCTGAACCGGCGCTTGGCGTCCGACAGGGGCCAGCCGGTCGCGGGGCGCTTCTGGCTGGCTTCCATGTCTGGATTCTCGTTCTGCCAGATGCGTGGTCGCGGTCCCGTTTGCGGGTCGGTGGCGCGGTGGAAGTCGTTCGGATCAGCCGGATCGCTCGCGAAGCAGCGCTTCCAGTTCCGCCACACGTGCCTCTGCGGCCAGGCGGCCCTCGGCTTCCTCGTCGTGGCTGCGCAGATCGTTGCCGGTCGCCGGGTCCCGGAAGCGCAGCTCGCGCCCGGGCGCGGCCCGCAGCTCCAGGTCCAGTGTCTCGCTGCGGAGCGTCAACGTGCCGTCGAGCGCCGTCAACGCCGGTTGACGGACGTAGCCCGACGGCGTCAACCGCTCGCCCTCGAGTCGCGCCGGCAGATGGTCGCCGGCCGGATCGTACCGGCAGTACTCGCGCACGCCGAGCCGGGCGTACACCGACCGCTTCCGCCCGAGGTCGTCCCGCCACGTGCTCGGCGAGGCCACCTCGAGGACGAAGGCCGGCGCCCTCCGCTCTTCCCACAGCTTGTAGTTGGGCCGTTCGCGCTTCTCGACGCCGAAGACCACGAAGACGTCCGGAGCGATCGATACCCGCGGATTGCCTTCCTCGTAGTAGATGAGCAGGTCGCCGGAGACGTAAACGTCGCGGCGGTCCCTGAAGTGGCGGGTCAACGCACCGATGCCGTACATGATGGCGTTGCGCTGGGCGTCGTTCTCCGCCATCGGCTTGCCGTCCGAGCTCGGGTAGTGGATCGGGGCCGCGGCAGGTGCGGGTCGGATCATGGTCGGGATCTCCGGCGGCGCGATGGCGCGCACGACTTCCCCAAGCTACCACACGCTGCGACGCCGCTTCCGTTTCAGCCCGTCCGTGCGGAAATGCGGAGCAGGTACCGTGCCAACCGCCGGTGGACGAGCTTCGGGTGGGCGCGCAAGAGGGTCGCGAGTCCGCCCGGACGACGCCAGCTTCGACCGGTGCTACGGAACGTCGAGTACGCCGGGTCGGACATCGTTCGGGAACGGGGATTCAGTTGCCGGGTATGACCCTGACGACCTCTGAGGGATGCCGTCGAGGCGGTCGGCCGAATCAGTTCGGGGGTATGACCCGGACGACATCGAGGGCGATGCCGTCGGGGCAGTCGGCCGTTTCGGCGAGGCGGCCCTCGACCACCACGTCGTCCCCCGGCGCGAGGCCCTGCCGGTCGCCGGTCACCACGTAGCGCTCGCCGCCTTCGCCCCCTTCCTCGAGCACGAGGCAGTTGCCCCCGCCGTCCGCGATACGTCCCTCGCGCCGCAGGGTGCCGTCGGGCTCGGTGACGTGGAAGGGGGCGGACACCGCGAGGGGCCGGAAGTAGACATCCACGAGCACGAAGAAGTGGGTCCGGTCGGTGGTGGCCCAGGTCGGCACGTCGATGACCGTCGACATCGTGCCGAACTCGTCGGTGACGAGCTGGGCGAGGACCTCGAAGCTCGAGCGGGTGGCCCCCATGCCGAGGTAGATCGGGGTCATGGCGGGGAGGTTGGTCGTCTCCACCGTCACCGGCGTGCCGGCCGACCCGCTACGCGGCGAGAAGACCGGGGCCCGCGTGTGGACGGGGTCCAATGGCTGGTTCGGACGATTGCTCGGCGGGGGCTGCTGCATGGCCACCGGGTCGCTCCCGATGGGCATCATCCTATCACCTGCGCCGGAAGTCCGCTGCGTTCGGACCGGCGATCGAACGCGCAGGGCGTGCGGTGGGGCTGGTCCTGCAGACCAAGGACCGGAGCGGGGCGCTCCCGCCCGAGCTGCGGCGATTGACCAGCCTCCGAAAGCGGACGCCGGGCAGCAAGACTCCCGGGGTCGGGCCGGCCCTCACGTGCCTGGGATTTCAGGGGAGAGTCCTGGCGACACGGAAGCCAAGCCGGCTCCCGCCGTAGTCGGGAGTGCCCCCGCTTCGCTCGACATGCCAGGAGCCCCGCTGCCGGTGGCGTATCACCTTGCGGCTGCAGTCCCCGTCCCAGCAGCTGTCGGTCCACTCCGAGACATTTTCGTCCGTATCGAAGAGACCGGCATCGCTCGGGGAGGAGAAGGCGCCGACCACGCAGGTTCCGATGTCGTTCCACAAGTTCGGGTTGCACCCCCCGCCGCCACCGGCTGCGCCTCGGTCCCATTCCGCCTCGGTCGGCAGACGGTACTGCCGGCCCGTCTCCAGCGACAGCCATCCCGCGTACGCCTGCGCCTTGTTCCAGTTCACGCACGCCACCGGATGGCGCTTGGTCTGAATGTACCCCGCGTTCTGCCAGTTACGGCGAAACGGGATGTATTGGGTGCAGCGCGCCTCGGCGGCATCCGGTTCCGCCTCGGCGAAGGCCCTCCACTCCTCCACGGTCACCTCGAAACGACCGAGGGCCACGTCGCCCTCGGGCAGGGCGACCATCTCCGGGCAGTGGGCGCAGTCCTTGAACACGCTGGTCTGCCCGGCCGGCAGCTGCTCGAGCGGAAGCGGCTGTCCGTGCGCACACTGCATCAGGAGGGCGGCAAAGGCTGGGACAAAGGCGCAAGCGATGGTGCGCCGCGCAAGCCCGTTCAATCCTGCCGCGTGGGGCATGGGAAGTCTCCTGGACATCTCCCTGACCGTGGACCGGTGACCTCAATGCAACTGGAGTTGCGGCAAGGGTCGAACATCGACGCCGGAACGCTTCACGCCGACCATGATCTCCGCGTCCTCGTCGCCGGAGTGCACGTAGCTCACCCGGTACCGCATCGACATCCGCTCGTAGCCGTCCGCCAGCCGACTCGCAAGCCGGGCCAGTCCCAACGACAGCTCCGTACGTGACGTGAGCGTCATGTACACGCCCCGGAGCAACCGCGTCAGGTCCCGGGCGACGCCGGGAACGGCGCTCCGCGGCTCCAGAACCACCGCGTGCACCATGACCCCGGCGGCGGCCAGTCGGGCCATGTGCAGATCGGCTTCCTCCCGAGCGCCGCCGCGGTCCTCGTCGCCGTTCGGCAGCACCAGCACGATTACCGGGAACGGCTCGTCGTCCTCGTAGCGGGGCTCCGAGACCTCGCGGACGCTGTCGAGGAGCCCGACACGGGCGCGCGCGCCGACGCGCACGCGGCCAATCGCGTCGTCGAGGTCGCCGCGGTCGGTCGTCGCGCCGACAACGCGGCGAAACCGGCCCCGGAGGGTGTAGAGGGAGACCTCGTGCCGCGGCGGCAGGGTGCGCAGGAAGGCGGTCAGCCCGCCCCGCAACGCGTCCCGCTCGGCCCGCGCGGCGATGCGGCCGCCGTTGTCGACGAGCAGCGCGATGCGCATCGGGCGCGGCGTGCCGCGACGCACCGCCACGACGTCGAGATCGACGTTGTTCTCCTGGAGCGAGAAGTCGGCCGCGGCCAGGTCGGGGACCGGCCGCCCCGCCTGGTCCAGCACCTCGACGAACACGTGTTCGACCCGCCCGGCCGCCGTCACCGGCGTTTCGGCCCTCGTCGTGTCGCCGGCATCGGCGTCGCGCACGGCGATGCCGGCGACCGCGCCGGTGCCCGGGTCCACCGGGTGCTCGGCCTCGCGGGGCGGGGCGGCGCGGCCGTCGCTCGTCTCCGTGATCCGCGCTTCCGGATCCCGGGGCCGGGTCCCATCGGTCGTCGGACCCCCTGTTCGGGCGGTCTCGACGGAATCTCCGTCGCTCGGCGGAAGAGTCCTGGCGACCCGGAAGCCGGTCAGGGAATCGCGATGGTCGGGGACGGCCTGCCCTCGCGCGAAAGAGGTGGGCATCTCGCGCGGGATCAGCGCGTAACCGTAACCGGCGCCGCGCCTCACCCTTCGGCCGCAGTCCCCGTCCCAGCAGCCGTCCGTCCACTCCCGGAGATTGCCCATCATGTCGAAGAGGCCGGCGTCGCTCGGCTCGAAGGAGCCGACCGCGCAGGTTCCGCCCACGCCGAAGCACCCGGCGGGGCTGCCGGCCGCGCCTCGGTCCCATTCCGCCTCCGTCGGCAGACGGTACTGGCGGCCCGTCCTCAGCGACAGCCATTCCACGTACGCCTGCGCCTCGTTCCAGCTCACGCACGCCACCGGATGCCGCCCGGTCTGCACGTACCCCGGGTCCTGCCAGCTTCGGGAAAAGAGGATTCCGCAACGCGGCGCGGCGACATCCGGTACCGCCGCGGCGAAGGCGCGGTACTCCTCGAGCGTCACCTCGTACCGCCCGAGGGCCACCTCGCCCTCGGGCAGGAGGCGCACCATCTCCGGGCAGACGTCGCAGTCCCGGAACACCTCGCGCGAGACCAGGGTCCTGGCGACCCGGAAGCCGATCCCGGCATCGTTGATCTCGGGACGGCCCCACTTTCGCGCATCCGGGCTGAGGTCCGAGTTCGGGCTCGCATGGGACCCGCCGCGCACCACCCTTCGACCGCAATCCCCGTCCCAGCAATCGTCCATCCACTCCCAGACATTGCCCACCATGTCGAAGAGGCCGGCGTCGCTCGGCGCGTAGGAGCCGACCGTGCAGGTTCCGGACAGACTCCTGAGCAAGGAGAAGCACCCCAAGGGGCTGCCGGCTGCGCCTCGGTCCCATTCCGCCTCGGTCGGCAGACGGTACTGGTGGCCCGTCTCCCGCGACAGCCAGCTCACGTACGCCTGCGCTTCGTGCCAGCTCACGCGCTCCACGGGACGCCGCGAGTACCCCGGGCGCCACCAGGACCGGCGAGTCGCCTCGGCGGCCTCCGGCACCGCCTCGACGAAGGCGCGGAACTCCTCTAGCGTCACCTCGTACCGGCCGAGGGCCACGTCGCCCTCGGGCAGGGCGATCATCTCCGGGCAGTCGGCGCAGTCCGCGAAGACGTTGGTCTGCGCGGCCGGCGGCTGGGGGAGCAGAGGCGGCGGCTGTTCGCCGGACTGCGCAGCCGGTGGCTCCGGGGGCACGGGCGGCCGTCCGGTCGTCCCCGGCTGTCCGTGCGCACACTGCATCAGGAGGGCGGCGAAGGCCGGGATGAAGGCGCAGGCGATGGTGCGCCGCGCATGCCCGTCCAATCCTACGGCGTGGGACATGGGAAGTCTCCTGGACACCTGTGCCGTGTCGACAGGTATAGCGTACCGCGCTGCCGGCCGCCAGAGGTGGCGCGTCGAGTCGAAGCCAGGGTTTCAATAGCCGGTGGCGAAAGCCTGGGTTGCACCGCGCCGGGAGGGGCGCCAGCGGATCGCCGAGGCGCCCGCCTGGACAAGGCGCGACGAGGGAGAGGCGGGATGTATCGCCGCTCGAATGCAGCGGGGACTTCGCCACGGGCTGTCAGGCCCTTGGAGGCCCGCGGCGCCGTCACGGGCCGCGACCTGCGGGTCGTCTTCGGGCGGTGAGGCGGAGAGGGCCGGGATCTGCTAAACTTGCGCGATTCGTGTTCCGGCGGTTCGAGGCGATCCCATGATGAGAGTCCCTGCCGTGTCCGCCGCGGTCCTCGCCGCCGGGCTCGCCGTCCTCGGCGCTGCCGCCAACGCCGCCGCGCAGGAGGCGGCCCCGCCGCCGCCGGCCGCCCTCGACCACGACGCCCTGAACGGCGTGGTCGGCACCTACTGCCAGCGCTGCCACAACGACCGGATGCTGACCGGCAACTTCTCGCTGGACGGCTTCGACGTCGGCGCCGCGGGCGGCGACGCCGAGCGGGCCGAGAAGATGATCCGCAAGCTGCGGGCCAACATGATGCCCCCGCCGGGCATGCGGCGCCCGCCGGCGGAGACCCTCGCGTCGCTGGTCGAGACGCTGGAGTCGGTGGTCGACGAGGCCGCCGCGGCCCACCCGAACCCCGGCTATCGCACCTTCCAGCGCCTGAACCGCCACGAGTACCAGCAGGCCGTCCGCGACCTGCTGGCCCTCGACATCGATGCGGGCGACTACCTGCCGCTCGACACCATGAGCGCCAACTTCGACAACATCGCCGACGTCCAGCTGCTGTCGGCGACGCTGCTCGACGGGTACCTGCGGGCCGCGGCCGAGGTGAGCCAGCTCGCGGTGGGCAACCCGAACGCGCTGCCCAAGCAGACCACCTACGCCAAGTCGCGCGCGTACTCGCAGTGGGACCGGGTGGAGGGCGCCCCCTACGGCACCCGCGGCGGCTTCTCGGTGGTGCACAACTTCCCGGCCGACGGGGACTACGTCTTCCGGATGGCGTTCCAGCACACGACCACCGGCGGCCTGTCGGGGTCGACGATACGGAACGAGCAGATCGAGATTTCGGTCGACGGCGAGCCGATGGCGGTGCTGGCCATGGACCAGTGGCTGCGCACCTCCGACCCCAACGGGGTGAACCTGGAGGTCGAGGCGCCGATCTTCGTGCGGGCCGGCCCCCGGCGCGTGTCCGCAGTCTTCGTCCGCCAGTTCGAAGGGCCGGTCGAGGACGTCCTCGCCCCGCACGAGTGGTCGATCGTCGACACCGAGATCGGCGATCTCGGTTACGGCGTCACCGCGCTGCCGCACATGCGGGACCTCATCATCGACGGTCCCTACGACGTGACGGGCGTTTCGGAGACGCCGAGCCGCCGCAGGGTCTTCAGCTGCCGCCCCACCTCTCCCGACACCGAGCGCACCTGCGCCGAGGAGATCGTGTCGCGGCTCGGCGCCCAAGCCTACCGCCGGCCCCTGAGCGATGCCGATCTCGCGGACCTCATGGGGTTCTACGAGGCGGGCCTCGCGGAGGGCGACTGGGAGACGGGCATCCGCACCGCGCTCCAGGCGACGCTGGCCAGCCCCGACTTCCTGTTCCGCATCGAGCGGCCGGCCGGTCCCGTGGCGCCGGGCGAGAACTACCGCGTCTCGGACGTGGCCCTGGCCTCGCGCCTCGCCTTCTTCATCTGGGGCGGCCCCCCCGACGAGGCGCTGACGGCGCGGGCGGCGGCGGGCGAGCTCTCCGACCCCGCGGTGCTCGAGGCCGAGACCCGGCGCATGCTCGCCGACCCGCGGGCCGAGTCGCTGGCCACCCGGTTCGCGGCGCTGTGGCTGCGGCTCCAGGACATGGACCAGGTGCAGCCCGACGCGTTCTGGTTCCCCAACTTCGACCGCCAGCTCGCCGACGCGATGCGCCGCGAGACCGAGCTGCTGTTCGACAGCCTCGTGCGCGAGGACCGCAGCTTCTTCGACCTGTTCACGGCCGACTACACCTTCGTGAACGAGCGGCTCGCGCGCCACTACGGCATACCGGACGTCGCGGGGCCGCAGTTCCGGCGCGTCGAGTACCGCGGCGACCAGCGGCGCGGCCTCTTCGGCCACGGCTCGGTGCTGATGCTGACGTCGATGGCCAACCGGACCTCGCCGGTGCTGCGGGGCAAGTGGGTGCTCGAGGTGGTGCTCGGCGTGCCCCCGCCGCCCCCGCCGCCGAACATCCCCGACCTCGACGAGACGGCGACGGTCGTCGACGGCCGCGCCCTCACGACGCGCGAGCGGATGGCGATGCACCGGACGAACCCGACGTGCAACGCGTGCCACCGGTTCATGGATCCGCTCGGGCTCGCCCTCGACAACTTCGACGTCATCGGGAAGTGGCGCATCCGCGAGAACGGCATGCCCCTCGACACCCGCGGCGAGATGTGGGACGGGACCCCGGTGTCGACCCCGCAGGAGCTGCGGGGGGCGTTGCTGAAGCTCGAGGCGCCGCTGGCCCGCACGTTCACCGAGAACCTCATGGCCTATGCCCTGGGGCGGCGGGTCGAGCACTACGACATGCCGACGGTCCGGCGCATCGCCCGGGCCGCCCGGGACAACGACTACCGCATGTCGTCGTTCATCCTGGGGGTCGTTCGGAGCCCCGCGTTCACGATGCAGCGGGCGGAGCCCGCGGACATGGGCGAGACGGGCGCGATCGTGCAGTAGGGACGTCGAAGTCGCGGCGATTGACGGGCGGCACATTCAGGAGACGAGACAGGCAGGCTGGGAGACAGACTCATGTTCATCACCGGAAAGCACCTTCCTCGCCGGACGTTCCTCCGTGACGTGGGGACCGCGACCCTGGCCCTGCCGTTCCTCGACGCCATGCGTCCCGCGGGACGGGTCTCGGCGGCCACCGCCGCCGCCCTCGACCCGACCCGTCTCGTCACCATCGAGATGGTGCACGGGGCGGCGGGGTCGAATGCCTGGGGTGGCACGCAGCACCTGTGGGCCCCGGCCAAGGCCGGCCGCGACTTCGACCTGAGCGCCGGCGCCCTGAGCTCGCTCGAGCCGTACCGCGAGCACCTGACCATCGTCAGCGACACCGACGTGGGGATGGCCGAGGCGTTCTCGCCGCCCGAGATCGGGGGCGACCACTTCCGGACCAGCTCCGTCTTCCTGACGCAGTCGCATCCGAAGCAGACCCAGGGCTCGGACGTCTTCGCCGGGACCTCCCTCGACCAGCTGCACGCCCAGCAGTTCGGCCAGGAGACGCCCATCCCGTCCATGCAGCTCTGCATCGAGAACGTCGACCAGGCCGGCGGCTGCGCCTACGGCTATACGTGCGTCTACACCGACTCCATCAGCTGGGCGTCGCCGACCGAGCCGCTGCCGGTGACGCGGTCGCCGCGGGTCGCCTTCGAGCAGCTCTTCGGGGTCGGGGGCACGGCCGAGGAGCGCGCGGCCCGGCGCAAGACCGACGCGAGCATCCTCGACTGGATGACCTCGCGGGTGTCCGAGCTCAAGCGCGAGCTGGGGGCGACGGACCGCCGGCGGATGGAGCGCTATCTCGACAACATCCGCGAGATCGAGCGCCGCATCCAGCGGGTCGAGGAGCGCAACATGAGCGGCGAGCCGCGCGAGCTGCCGGCGGCGCCGGCCGGCGTGCCCGACTCGTTCGACGAGCACGTCAAGCTGATGTTCGACGTGCAGGCCCTCGCCTTCGAGAGCGACGTCACCCGCGTGTTCTCGTTCAAGATGGGCCGCGACGCCTCGGGCCGGGTCTACCCCCTGAGCGGCACCGACCGGCCGTTCCACTCGGCGTCGCACCACGGCGGCCGCGAGGACGCGATCGTCGAGTTCAACAAGATCAACACCTACCACGTCAGCCTGCTGACGTACCTGATGGACAAGCTGAAGGACGTGCACGAGGGCGACGCCGACCTGCTCGAGAAGAGCGTCATCCTCTACGGCTCGGGCATGGGCGACCCCAACCTGCACAACCACAAGCGCTGCCCGCTGCTCCTGCTGGGCCACGCCAACGGCCGGCTCCCGGGCGGCTGCCATCTGAGGGCGCCCGAGGGGACGCCGATGGCCAACGCCATGCTCAGCCTGCTGCACGCGCTCGGGCACGAGAGGTCGAGCTTCGGCGACAGCACCGGGGAGTTCGCGCTCAGCATCTGACGGCGTCGACGCGCGACGTCGACGGAGGGCGCCAACGGCCGGGTTCGGTGCCGGAAGTCGGGGTGGCCGGTCGGCGCCCGATACCAGGAGGCCGGCTTCGTGGGCAGGAACCCGGGGGGCCGAGTTGGCCGCCCGGTTCGTACGCCGAACGCGGGGCGCTGGCCGTCGGTATCGGAGGGCGGCGAGTCGGCGCCGAGCCTCGGACCCCGGGGGCCGGTGATCGGGGTGCGGTCGGAGCATCGAGGGCGGCGGGTTGGCGCTCGGCCTTGTACGCCGGGTGCGGAACATCGGGAGACGAGGGTCATGAGACTGTCACTGCGCGCGGGCGTGGCCGCGCTGGCGTTGGCGGCGTTTTGCACTGCGCCGTCCCCGTGGTCGCTGGTCGCGGCGGCGGCCGATTCCCCGGTGGCGGACGCCGCGGTCCGGGGCGACGCCGAGGCCGTCCGCGCCCTGCTCGAAAGAGGCGCCGACGTGCAGACGGCCCGGCCCGACGGCATGACCGCCCTGCACTGGGCGGCGATGCACGGCGACCCGGAGATGGCCGGGATGCTGCTCTACGCCGGCGCCAACCCCGAGGCCACGACCCGCATCGGCCACCACACGCCGTTGCACGTGGCGGGGCGGAGCGGCCGGGCCGAGGTCGTGCAGGCGCTGCTCGAGGCGGGGGCCGACGCGAACGCCCTGACCGCGAGCGGGGCGACCCCGCTGCACCTCGCCGCGCAGGCGGGTAACGCCGAGGCCGTCGCCGCCCTGCTCGATCACGGCGCTGACGTGAACGCCCGCGAGCGCACCTGGGGGCAGACCCCGCTCATGTTCGCGGCCGCCGCCGACCGGCTCGGGCCCGTGAACGTGCTGATGGAGCGCGGCGCGGATCTCGAGGTCGCCACCCGGGTCGTCGACCTTCCCGCCCTCGACTCGATGGACCGGGCGGCGGCGCAGCGGCGCAAGCAGGTGCTCGACGGCTTCCGCGCGGCGGCCCCGCCCGACGAGCGGCAGGGGTGGCAACCCACCGCCAGCGAGGTCCAGGCCGCGGTCCGGGCGGCCCGGGAAGTGCAGGCGCTCGACGACATTCCCGACTTCGGGGCCGGCGCGCAGCTCGAGCGCGGCACCCCGCGCTCCTACACCGAGCAGGTCGGCGTGCAGGGCGGGCTGACGGCCCTGCTGCACGCGGCCCGCCAGGGGCACGCCGAGGTGGCCATGGCCCTCCTCTACGCGGGGGCGGACGTCAATCGGGCGAGCGGCGACAACACGACCCCGCTGCAGATCGCCACCATGAACGGCCACTTCGATCTCGCGTTGCGCCTCATCGAGCGCGGCGCCGATCCGAACGTCGCCACCGACGGGGGGGCCACGCCGCTGTTCGCGGCCCTCAACCTGCAGTGGGCGCCGCGGGCGCGCTACCCGCAGCCCCGCGCCCACGATCAGCAGGAGGCCACCTACCTCGACGTGATGGAGGCGCTGCTCGAGGCGGGGGCGGACCCCGACGTGCGGACCCGCAAGCACCTCTGGTACATGTCCTACAACCACTGCTGCTCGGAGAGCGTCGACGGGGCGACCCCGTTCTGGCGCGCCGCCTACGCGACGGACGTCGAGGCCATGAAGCTGCTCCGGGCCTACGGGGCGGACCCCAACGTGCCCACGCGGGCGCCCGAGCCGCGGCGCCGCCGCAACGCCGACGAGGCGGCGCCCGACCCGTCCGGCCTGCCCCCGGTCGAGCCCGGCGGCCCCGGCGTGTGGCCCATCCACGCCGCCTCGGGGGTCGGCTACGGCGAGGGCTTCGAGTCCAACGCCCACCGCCACGTGCCCGACGGCTGGCTGCCGTCGGTTCGCTACCTGGTGGAGGAGATCGGGGTCGACGTCAACATCCGCGACCACGAGGGCTACACCGCGCTCCACCACGCCGCGGCCCGCGGCGACACCGAGATGGTGCGCTATCTCGTGGAGCAGGGCGCCGACGTGATGGTAATCAGCCGCCGCGGCCAGACCACCGCGGACATGGCGAACGGCCCGTACCAGCGCACGCTGCCGTTCCCCGAGACGCTGGCCCTGCTCGAGGGCCTCGGCGCGGTCAACAACGACAACTGCGTCTCCTGCTGAGTGGCGGCGGATCGCGCCGCCTTCCACCCTGCGGCCCGCGTCCGGCCGGGAACGGCCCGTCGACCAGGCTGGGCCTGTCGCTGCCCGCGGGGTCCGGATCGATGCCCCCGGATCTGCACGGCCGGCTGACGGTCGCGATTCGGCGTGCCCTGCCGAGGGGCGACGGATCGCGGCGCCTCCACCACTGCGGCCGGATCTGCACCGCCCGCTACCGGTCACGGTTCGGCGGATGGTGCAACGTTCCTGAAGGGCGTCTACCGGACCTCGCGGCGAAGTTGGGCCCGCGTCTCCGACCCGGTCAGCAACGGCTCGACCACCCGCCGCACCCGGTCTTCCCTGAGCTTGTCCGCCAGCTGATCCAGGTGCGTATGGCATGTGATGACCTGCCGTTCGCGCGCGCGATCGTCGGGGTGAGCAGCCGGTACCGATCGAACCGCTTCCAGGGGGTGTGGGAAGGCGGGCGCGGGGGATGCGGGAACAAGGATGGACTGAGGAATCTCAGACGCGCTCCACCGCGAACGCCGTCACGTTGCGTGTCTCCCGGCTGAACTCCACGCCGATCAGGTGGATCGGCTCGCCCGACGCGCGGTACTTGTCGGCGTAGCCCCGCTCGCGGAGCTGCGCCAGTGCGGCGCCCTCGCTCGCGTGCTCCACCACCTTGAACTCGAACAGATAGACGTTGCCGGCGAAGCGCACCGCCATGTCCGCCCGCCCGCGGTTGCTCGAATCCTCCACCGTCACGTCGAAGCCCGACGCGGCGAAGTACGAATAGAAGACGCTGGCATAGTAGCCCTCGTAGCCGGCGACGGCGTTGTTCGTGTACCACTCGTAGGGGATGCTGGCGAAGAAGGCCTGGAACAGCGCCTGCATGCCCGCGAAGTCGTTTCCCTCCATCAGGTCGTACAGCCGATCGCTGTTCGCGGTCTGGCGCGTCCCATCCTGCACGAGCTTCCGCAGCAGGCTCTGGTTGAAGCTCTGCCGCACCTCCCGGTTGGGATAGCCCAGGCGATAGCGGCGGACCCCGCCCCGGTCCCGCACCTCCTTGATCGTCAGGTAGCCGGTCTGGAACAGCAGCGCCTCGGTGGCGATGGCGTCGACGTCGAACGACGACAACAGATCGTCGCTGCTCAACAGGCCGTCCAGCTCCAGCGAGCTCACCCGGCGGCGGAACAGCGTCTCCACCAGGAAGGCCGGCGTGCCGGTCTCGAACCAGTGTGCCGCGAACGTGCCGCGGCGGAACAGCAGCAGGATGTCGAACGGGTTGTAGACCCCGTCGTCCCCCGTCCAGCTGTAGCCGTTGTACCAGTCGCGAATCCGCTCGCGGTCCAGACCCGCCAGCTCCGGAGCGAACACCGTGTCGAGGTCCGCCTCGGTGTAGCCGCAGATGGCGGAATAGCAGGGGTCGATCGTGATGTCGGTCAGGTTGTTGAGGCCGGAGAACACGCTCACCTTCGAGAACTTGCTGACCCCGGTCAGGAAGGTGAAGCGGACGTGGGCGTCGCTGGACTTGATCGTCCCGTAGAGCCCGCGCAGATAGTCCCGGTTCCCGCGCGCGACCGCGGGCGTCTCCAGCGCGTCGAGGATCGGCTTGTCGTACTCGTCCACCAGCACGGCTACCCGCCGACCGGTCCGCGCGTGCAAAGCGCGGAGCAGGTCGCGGAAGCGTTCCGGCGCCGTGTCGTAGCGCACCGCGACCCCGGCCTCCTCCGCGGCGTCGGCCAGCTGCGCCATCGCGTTGGCATGCACGTACCCGGGCTCGCCGAAGTGCCCGGCGCCGAAGTCGAGCCGCACGACGGGATGCCGCACCGACCAGTCCCAGCGATCGTGGATGTCGAGGCCGGCGAACAGCGGCTCGCTGCCCTCGAACAGCTCCTTGAGGGTGTCGAGAAACAGGCTCTTGCCGAACCGCCGCGGGCGCGACAGGAAGTAGTGCTTGCCCTCGTCCAGCAGCCGCGCGATGAAGCCGGTCTTGTCGACGTAGTAGCAGCCCTCCTCGCGGAGCTCGCGGAAGGTCTGCAGGCCGATGGGCAGGCGGCGCCTAGTCGTCACCGCCGATCAGCATAGCGCGTGTGGCGCCCGGTTTGCCCGTTTCCGCAGGGTGCGGCCGTGACGAGCGACCTCCTCGAAGCCGGACGCCTCGCAGCCGGGCGGCCGTCGTGACGCGCCGCCGCGTGAGCCCTGCCGCGGCGGCGTTGGCCTCGCCCACCAGTCGGTCGACGCGCCGCGCCGCCCCGTGAGCGCGACATCCGCCCGGGGGAACGAACCGGGAACGTCGCAACCGCTAATCCTCACGCCTGCCCGGACAAGTGCGGTAGACTGCCCTCGTCCCGGCAGCAGGAGGTCATGATGCGAGACGCCGTAACGTCGGCACGTCCGATAGGCGTGATCTTCTGCGCCCTGGCCTGCGCCTTGGGCGCGGCAACGCCCGCGGCGGCGCAGACGATGGACGTCTACTGGATCGACGTCGAGGGCGGGGGCGCGACCCTGGTCGTCGCGCCGTCCGGCGAGTCGATGCTCGTCGACACCGGTTGGCCGCGGCCCGAGGGCCGCGACGCCCGGCGCATCGTGGCCGCGATGGAGGACGCCGGGCTCGAGAAGCTCGACTACATGCTGATCACCCACTTCCACACCGACCACGTCGGCAGCCTCGCCGAGCTGGCCGGGATGGTGGACATCGAGACGTACCTCGACCACGGCGGCGAGACCGAGGAGCGCAACCAGCAGTGGCGCGACGTCTACCTGGAGACCGCCGGCGACGCGCGGCTGGTCGCCGGCGCCGGCGACGTCCTGTCGATGGGCGACGTCGAGGTGCGGATGATCTCGTCGAACATGGAGCTCATCGCAGACCCCATCAACGACGGCGGGCCCAACCCGCACTGCGCCGGGGCCGAGAGCCGGCCGCCCGCCTCGCCCGAGAACCAGCGTACCCTGGGCGCGCTCTTCAGCTACGGCGGGTTCCGCTTCGTCGACCTCGGCGACCTCGACTGGGACATGGAGATGAAGCTGTCGTGCCCCGTCAACCGGCTCGGCACCGTCACCGTCTACCAGACCAGCCGCCACGGGGCGTTCGACGGGGCCGGGGCCCCCGCCCACCTGTGGGCCATCGAGCCGCAGGTGGTGGTGGTGAACAACGGCCCTCGCAAGGGCATCACGGCGCCGCACCACTACGACCGCATCGCCGAGGTCCCCGGCGTCGAGGGCATCTGGCAGACGCACCTCGCGCTCGAGGCCGAGGGCCACAACACCGCCGACGACATGATCGCCAACTTCGAGGACACCGACGATTGCCAGGGCCATTGGCTCAAGGCGTCGGTGCAGGCGGACGGCACGTACACGATGACGAATGGCCGCAACGGCTACAGCCGGACGTACGCCGCGCGCTGACCGGCGACGGCCATCCAGCAGGTCGCGAGGGGGGGGAGAGCATGCGCACTGGCGTCGCGACTCGGGTCATTGCGTGGACGATCGTGCTGGTGTGGGGCGGCGGCATGTCGGCCGAGGCGGCCGACGTCCGGCTGAAGGAGGCGGTGAGGAGCGGCGACGACGCCGCGGTGCGCGTCCTCATCGAGCAGGGCGTCGACGTGAACGCGCCGGAGGGCGACGGCGCGACGGTGCTGCACTGGGCGGTGCGGTGGGACAACGCCGCCGCCGTCGACCTGCTGCTCGACGCGGGCGCGCGGCCCGGCGCCGCCAACGCCTACGGCGTCACGCCGCTGTCGCTTGCCTGCATCAATCGGAACGCGCCGGTCGTCGAGCGGCTGCTGGCCGCCGGCGCCGACCCCAACGCCGCGACCTCGATGGGCGAGACCGTCCTCATGACCTGCGCGCGCACCGGGGCCGCCGACGCGGTGCGCGCCCTGTTCGACGCTGGCGCCGACAACGTGAACGCGCGCGAGTCTTCGCGGGGACAGACCGCGCTGATGTGGGCGGCGGCCCAGGGGCATCCCGACGTCGTGCGGGTGTTGCTCGAGCACGGCGCCGACGTGCACGGGCGTTCCGAGGCCCGTTCGCTGCTCGTGAGCCTCGGCGGCCGGGGAGCGGACCGCGCGGGGAACCTGCCGTTGGGCGGATTCACGCCGCTGCTCTTCGCGGCGCGGCAGGGGAGCGTGGAGAGCGCGAGGCTGCTGCTCGACGCCGGCGCCGACGTGAACGAGACCGCTCCCGACGGCGCCTCGGCCCTGGTCGTCGCCAGCTTCAGCGGCCACGGGGAACTCGCCGCGTACCTGCTGAGCCGCGGCGCCGATCCCGACGCGGCCGGCGCGGGCTACGCCGCCCTGCACACCGCGGTCCTGCGCGCGGACGCGGCCCTCGTCAAGACCCTGCTGGCCTACGGCGCCGATCCGGACGTTCGCCTCACGAAGGGCAGCCGGGTGCCGCGCGCCACCCACTGGTGGATACTGCCGGGGTCCCTGGTCGGGGCGACGCCGTTCCTGCTCGCCGCGAAGTACGCCGACGTCGGCATCATGCGCATCCTCGCCGAGAGCGGCGCCGACCCGTTCCTGCCGATGCGCGACGGGACGACGCCGCTGATGATGGCGTCGGGGGCGAGCTGGCCCAACGGCGAGATCGACCGCCACGACCGGCGCGTCCCGCCCGAGGTCGCCGAGGCCCTGCACGCCGACGAGGGCCCGAACCTCGCGGCAACGCAGTTCGCGCTGGCCCTGGGGGCCGACGTGAACGCCCGGAACGCGGCGGGCGACACCGCCCTGCACTCAGCCGTCTTCAAGGCGTGGCCGGCGGTGGTGGATCTGCTCGTCGACCACGGCGGCGACCTGAACGCCGCGAACGAGCGCAACCGGACGCCGCGGCAGATGATGTGCCACGCGGCCGACGGACTGCTCGTGCGGTGCGCGGGCTAGGAGTCTGCGCCGT
Source organism: Vicinamibacterales bacterium (assembly GCA_965116765.1). Taxonomy (GTDB): domain Bacteria; phylum Acidobacteriota; class Vicinamibacteria; order Vicinamibacterales; family UBA8438; genus JAJEEA01. The sequence goes on from OZ220718.1 coordinate 263,817, forward strand.
AGAACGGTGCAGACTCCTAGCAGGGTTGGTTGGGCGCCCAGCGGAGCCGAAGGCGACGATGGGCGGGCTAGGAGTCTGCCGTAAAGCGGCGCGGACTCCCAGCCGGGTTGGTTGGGCGGTAAACGGAGCCGCAGGCGACGCTCTTCGGGCTAGGGGGAGGGGGCAACGAGATGGCGCACGAGAGAGCGCGTACCCACGAGAGAGCGCGTACCGTCGTGACGCCGCGGCGGGGCCTCGCGACCCGGCCGGCCGGGTGGTTCGCCGCGGCGACCGGATGCCTGCTGCTGGCCGCGGCCGCGACGGCGGGGCAGGCGGGGCCGGCGCAGGCCCCTGCGAGATCGGCGGCGGGCGTCGAAGCGCTCCCGACCGCCGCGCCATCGTCCTCGGCCCCGGTCGAGGCGATGCTGAACCGCTACTGCATCACCTGTCACAGCGACGGCGGCTACGCGGCGGGGCGCGTGCCCGTGTCGCTGGAGCCGCTCGACGCGGCGAACGTGGGCGCGCACCCCGCCGCCTGGGAGACCGTGGCGCTGAAGCTGCGGTCGCGCATGATGCCGCCGGTCGGCCGGCCGCGCCCCGACGAGGCCGCCTACGACGCGGTGGCGACCTGGCTCGAGGACGAGCTCGATCGCGCCGCCGCCGCCGACCCGAACCCCGGCCGCACCGTCGCGCATCGCCTCAACCGGGTCGAGTACGGCAACGCCGTCCGCGACCTCCTCGGCCTCGAGGTCGATCCCGAGGCCCTGCTGCCGCCGGACGACGACGACGAGGGCTTCGACAACATCGCCGACGTGCTGTCGGTGTCGCCGACCCTCATGGAGCGTTACCTCTACGCGGCCCGGCAGGTCAGTCAGCTCGCGGTGGGCGACGCCGGGCTGCGGCCGCGCTTCGACACCTACCGGGTGCCCGACCGCGAGATCCAGGACCACCACACCAGCGACGACCTGCCGTTCGGCACCCGCGGTGGCATCGCGGCGCAACACTACTTCCCTCTCGACGGCGAGTACAGCATCCGGGTCGGGTTGCGCCGCAACTTCTACAACTACATCCGCGGCATCGGCAACGTCGCCCACCAGCTCGACGTGCGGGTCGACGGCGTCCTCGTCGCCACGTTCATCGCCGGCGGGGGGCTGAGCCCCGACGCCGAGCGCTGCATCGCGAGCTTCTGCGGCAGCTCGGGGATGGGCGGGGCCGAGTGGGAGTGGTACGCCAACCACGCCGACGACGACTTCGAGGTGCGGGTGCCGGTCGAGGCCGGCCTCCGGACGGTGGCCGTCGCGTTCGTGGACCACCCCGCTCTCGACGAAGGCGTCCTGCAGCCGCCGGTCGACATGTCGACGTTCGGCTACAGCACCGACGAGGAGATGGGCGGCGAGCCGGCGGTGGGCAACGTCGTCATCGGCGGGCCGTTCGACGGCGCGACGCCCGACGACGTGGCGAGCCGGCAGCGGCTCTTCGTCTGCCGCCCCGCCGACGGCGCGGCCGAGGAGGCGTGCGCCCGGGAGATCATCTCGACCCTCGCCCGGCGCGCCTACCGCCGGCCGGTGACCGCGGCCGACGTCGACCACCTGTACGGCTTCTTCGAGACCGCGCGCCGAGGGGCGGACTTCGACGCGGGCGTCCGCACCGTGCTCGAGCGGGTGCTCGTCGACCCCGAGTTCCTGTTCCGCATCCCGCGCCCGCCGGCCGACGCTGGCGACGCGGTCTACCGCATCGACGACATCGAGCTGGCGTCGCGGCTCTCGTTCTTCCTGTGGAACAGCATCCCCGACGACGAGCTGCTCGCCCTCGCCGAGCGCGGCGAGCTCGCGCGGCCCGCCGTCCTCGACGAGCAGGTGCGCCGCATGCTCGCCGACCCGCGGTCCGCCTCGCTCGCCGGCAACTTCGTCGACCGGTGGCTCGAGCTGCACAAGATTCGCAACGTCGCGCCCGACCCGACCATCTTCCCCGCGTTCGACCAGAACCTTCGCGACGCCATGCAGACCGAGACGGCGCTCTTCATGGCGAGCCAGCTGCGCGAGGACCGCGCGGTGGTCGACCTGCTGCGCGCCGACGACACGTTCCTGAACGAACGTCTGGCGCGCCACTACGGCGTTCCCGGCGTCTACGGCAACCACTTCCGGCGCGTGGTGCTGCCCGACGACCGGCGGGCGGGGCTGCTCGGCAAGGCGAGCATCCTCACCCTGACGTCGTACTCCACCCGGACCTCGGTGGTGAACCGCGGCAAGTGGCTGCTCGAGCGGGTGCTCGGGTCGCCGCCGCCGGCGCCGCCGGCCAACGTGCCGCCGCTCGAGGAGAACGCGGCCGGCGCCGCTCCCACGTCGCAGCGCGAGCGCATGGAGGCGCACCGGCGCAACCCGACCTGCGCGGTCTGCCACCGCGTGATGGACCCGCTGGGCTTCGCCCTCGACAACTTCGACGCCATCGGACGCTGGCGGACCACCGACGACCCGCGGATGCCGGGGCAGCGGGGCCCCGTCATCGACGCCTCGGGGGTCATGCCCGACGGCACGCGGTTCGAGGGTCCGGCCGGATTGCGCGAGCTGCTGCTCGATCGGCAGCAGGAGTTCATCCGGACGGTGACGGGAAGGCTGTTGACGTACGCGCTCGGGCGGCGGCTGGAGCACCCCGACATGCCGGTGGTCCGGCAGATCGTGCGGGACGCGGCGGAGCAGGACCATCGCTGGTCCGCGTTGATTCAGGGTATCGTAAGGAGCGCCCCGTTCCAGTTGAGGAGGGTCGAATCATGATCGTCACGAAGAAGACCATCGCGCGCCGCACCGTGCTGCGGGGCATGGGCACGGCGCTGGCGCTGCCGCTGCTGAACGGCATGGTGCCGCCGCTGACCGCGCTCGCGAGGACCGCGGCGAGCCCCGCGAAGCGGCTGGGCGTGGTCTACGTGCCGAACGGCATCATCACCCGGAACGGCAACTGGACGCCGCCGACCGACGCCCCCGGGTTCGACCTGCCGCGGCTGCTGAAGCCGCTCGCGCCGGTGCGCGAGCACCTCACGGTGCTGACCAACCTCGACAACCGCGCCGCCTTCGCGCGGCCCGGCGAGGCCCTCGGGTCGCACTCGCGCCCCGCCGCCGCGTTCCTCACCGGCCTGCACGCCGAGCAGACGCAGGGCTCCGAGCTCGACCTCGGGACGTCGATGGACCAGTTCGCGGCGCAGACCCTGGGCCGCGAGACGCGCCTGCCGTCGCTCGAGCTCTCGCTCGAGGGCGCCGACACCTTCAACGGCGTCAGCACCTGCGACACCGGCTACAGCTGCGCCTACCTCAACATCTCGTGGCACGACCGCACCACGCCGATGCCGCGCGAGACCAACCCGCGCGTCGTGTTCGAGCGCCTGTTCGGCGACGCCGGCAGCACCAGCGCCGACGTGCGGCTCGCGCGCGCGCAGCAGCAGCGCAGCATTCTCGACGCGGTCATGGACAAGATTGCGGGGCTGCAGGGCCGGCTCGACGGCGAGGATCGCCGCAAGCTCGGCAACTACCTCGACGCGGTGCGCGAGATCGAGCGGCGCATCGAGATCGCCGAGCGGCAGGCCGACCGCGAGCTGCCGCTGCTCGACCAGCCGGCCGGCATCCCCGTCTCGTTCGAGGACCACGCGCGGCTGATGTACGACCTCCTCTTGCTCGCCTGGCAGACCGACGTCACCCGCGTCTTCACCTACATGATCGGCCGCGAGCAGAGCGGCACCACCTATCCGCAGATCGGGGTCCCCGACCCGCACCACCCGCTGACGCACCACCGCGGCGATCTCGAGAAGATCGAGAAGGTGACCAAGATCAACCAGTACCACATGCAGCTCTACAGCGAGTTCCTCGCCACCCTGGCGTCGACGCCGGACGGCGACGGATCGCTGCTCGACCACGCGATGCTGCTCTACGGCGCCGCCCTGCGGGACGGGGACGCCCACGTGTACGACAACGTCCCCCTCCTCCTCGCCGGGCACGACGGCGGCACCATCAAGGGCGGCCGCCACCTCGTGTATCCGAAGGGCGAGAACCCGATGACCAACCTGCAGCTCACCATGCTGCACAAGCTCGGGGTGCCCGTGGAGCACTTCGGCGACAGCACCGGGACGCTGAAGGAGCTGACCGGCCTGTCGTAGCGCCCTCCTCGCCGGGTGGCCGGGGTGATTCCTTCACCCCGGCCGTCTCGGCCGCTGATCTTTGTAGCGGTTCGCCCCTCGTGCTCGCAGCCCACGTTGTGCTTCATGAAGTTCGCTTCATGAATGGTTGCGCTTGTGGGCCCCTCGACCAGCCCCCAACCGTTTCGCCTCTTCAATGTTCTTGCAGATATCGGCAGCGACCTCGAGCACCTCAGCCGGTGCACGAACCGGCTCGCCGGCCAGGCGGCGCAGGGCGACGACGAGCGGTGCCAACGCGTCAGCGGTCTTGCTGTCCGCCGACAGGATCTCGACGAGATCGCGCTCCGACGCGCCGGCTGCGATCAGGATGCGCACACGCGCCAGCATTTCACGCAGCATCGCTTCGTTGCCGACGACGAACATGGCGCACACCGATTGAAACGCGCTCAGGGCCGCCGGGCGTTCGTTCAGTACGAGCAGCGCGTGCGTTCTCATCCACTTTGCCTGCCACCGCAGGAATGCGAGCGCGCTGGACTCGTTGTCAGTGACCGCAGCCAAACGACGATCGAGCTCGTCGCTGGTACGCAGGCCTTCTTCCGCGCGGCCGATCTCGATCTGTTGCGCCCCCTTGTTGAGCAGCGCCTTGGCAACCTGCGCCTGAAGTTCCGGGGCGTTGCTGGTGCCGAAACGTGCGGCGAGATCGTCGTAAGCGGCCAGTTCCGCCTCGGACTCGCCACGCTGGCCGTGGGTGATGCCCTTGTTGAACAGCGCCCTGGCAACCCGCACCTGAAGCTCTGGGGCGCTGCTGGCGCCGAAACGCAAGACCAGATCGTGGTAGACGGCCAGTTCCGCCTCGGGCTCGCCACGCTGGCCGTGGGTGATGCCCTTGTTGATCAGCGCCTGTGCAACCTGCACCTGGAGCTCCAGGGTGTCGCTGGCTCCGAAACGCGCGACGAGATCGTCGTAGGCTGCCAGCTCTGCCTCGGACTCGCCGCGCTGGTCCTGGGCGATGCCCTTGTTGATCAGCGCCTGAGCGACCGGCAGCTGGAGCTCAGGGGCGTTGCTGGCTCCGAAACGCGCGACAAGATCGTCGCAGGCTGCCAGCGCTGCCTCGGATTCGCCGCGCTGGCCGTGGGTGATGCCCTTGTTGATCAGCGCCTGGGCGACCAGCACCTGGAGCTCCAGGGTGTCGCTGGCTCCGAAACGTGTGACGAGTTCATCGTAGGCTGCCAGCTCCGCCTCGGACTCGCGGTCTTGGGTGATGCCCTTGTTGAATAGCGCCTTGGCAACCGGCACCTGGAGCTCCAGGGTGTCGCTGGCTCCGAAGCGCGCGACGAGATCGTCGTAGGCTGCCAGCGCTGCCTCGGTCTCACCGCGCTGGTCGTGCGTAATGCCTTTGTTGAACAGTGCGTGGGCAACCGCCACTTGGAGCACTGTGGCGCTGCTGGCTCCGAAACGCGCGACGAGATCGTCGTAGGCTGCCAGCGCCGCCTCGGCCTCACCGCGCTGGCCGTGGGTGATGCCCTTGAGGAGGCAGGCCTTGGCAACCTGCACCTGGAGCTCCGGGGTGTCGCTGCCGGCGAAGCGAGCGAGCAGTTCGTCTGCGGCGGCCGACGCCGCCTCGGCCTCACCGCGCTGGCCGTGCATGATGCCCTTGATGAGCAGGGCGTTGGCAACCTGCACCTGGAGCTCTGGGGTGTCGCTGTCGGCGAAACGAGCGAGCAGTTCGTCTGCGGCGGCCGACGCCGCCTCGGACTCGCCGCGCTGGCCGTGCACGATGCCCTTGATGAGCAGGGCGTTGGCAACCTGCATCTGGAGCTCCGGGGTGTCGCTGTCGGCGAAACGAGCGAGCAGATCGTCGACGGCGGCCGACGCCGCCTCGGACTGGTTGCGCTCGCCGTGCGTAACACCCTTGTTGAACAGCGCTTGGGAAACCACCACTTGGAGCACTGGGGCGTCGCTGGTGCGGTAGCGCGCGACCAGATCGTCGTAGGCTGCGAGCGCTGCCTCGGGCTCGCCGCGTTGGCCGTGCGCAATGCCCTTGTTGAGCAGCGCCTGGGCGACCGGCACCTGAAGTTCCAAAGCGTTGCTGGCGCCAAAACGCGCGATCAGATCGTCGTAGGTTGCGAGCGCCGCCTCGGACTCGCCGCGCTGGCCGTGGGTGATGCCCTTGATGAGCAGCGCCTGGGAAACTGGTACCTGGAGCTCCAGGGTGTCGATTGCGCCAAAACGCGCGACCAGGTCGTCGAAGGCGGCCAGCTCCGCCTCATGCTCCCCGCGCGCATGGTGCCTGACGCCCTTGGTGAACAGCGCCTTGGCGACCTCCAACCGGAGGCCCGGCGTGTCGCTGGCGGCCAATGCCCGTTCGAGTCCCTCCCGAATGGCCGGTGAATCCGCCGCCTCCACACGCCACGTGCCAACCATGTCGGCCAATTCGTCGCGGCGGTAGAACACCGTCATGAACTGGATGAGGTTGCGCACCAGCCCGGCCTCGTCGCGTTCGCGTCGCAGCTTGTAGTAGATGCTGTAGAGACGTTCCGCGGCGGCGTACCTCCGCTTCCTGCCCGTTCCTTCCGCGACGACTGCGCCCCGGTCGACCAGCCGCGCGATCAGCGCCGATGCGGTGCGAATGTCCATGCGGGCTCGCGCCGCGATCTCGTGGGCGCTCGACGATTGCCAGAGGTCGATCACCGCGAGATAGACGCGGCGCTCGGTCTTGGCAAGGACCTCCAGATGGCTGCGGAAGTACTCGGTGTGGTCGTCGACCAGCGTCACCAGATCTTCCAGGAGCTGGCGCAGCGACCGATGCCGTGCAAACGTCGCAACGATGACCAGCAGGCGGGGGCTGCCGCCGGTCAGGATTCTCAGGGGCTTGATCTCGCGACTCGTCTGCTCGTCGCCGCTGACCATGTTCCAGAGGCGCCGGCAGGCATCCGTGCTCAGCGGTTCGAGATCGACGATCCGGAACAGCTCGAAGAACGGCCGCTGCGCATCGTCCAGCCCCTTGAACCGACTGGTCGCGGTGGCCAGCAGCATGACTCGAGGCTCCGACTGCAGCGTCTCGCGAAGGCGCCAGCCGAAATCGTCGCCGACGTCGCTGCAGAGGGACTGCAGGTTCTCGACCATGAGGACGACCGTTCGGTCCAGCCGATCCGCCGCCTCGAGAAAGGCGGCCCGCGCACACTCCTCTATGTTGGTGTCGCGCCACCGAGCGGTCAGATCGGCGTGCGTCGCGAGGAGGTCTCGGGAGAACTCCGGATTGCCGGTCGCGTTCGCGTGGGCGAGGTGGAACAGCGCTTCGAGCCAGAAGTCGGCGAGGGTGGCGATCTCCTGGCTCTCTTCCATGAACCGCACGGGAAACAGACGCTCCGAGAGCGCGTTGTCGGTCCGCAGCTCCGCGCCGACCCGGGCCAGCAGCATGGTCTTTCCTCGACCGCGCGGTCCGACGACCAGCACGTGCTGGCACGACGGCGAATCGATATTGCCGCGTATGACATGCAGCACGAGGTGGAGCTCCTCCTGCCTGACCACGAACTGTCTGACGACCTCGTCGTCCGACTGGAACGTGCCCGGATTGAACTTGCGGATCGGCCGATCGACTGCGTCGTTCATCGAAGCCCCCTCGGTCATGGCCGCTCCCGACGATCCTCGAGGGGGATGTAGTGGTCGCGGAAACGTGCCGACCACCAGTCCTTCAGCAGCCGCGACGGGAATCGGAACCCGTCGTCGCCCGCTTCGAGATAGCCGTCGTGCACCAGGACCTCGAGGACGTCGGCGATACGACCTGGCGCATCGTCGACGACCGGCGCGTACAGCTGTTCGAGGTGGCCCCGTGCAGATCGTGTGAACCGCTCTTGGGTGGCGGCTTCAGCGAGGATCTCCATCGCGATTGCGTAGCGTTCGTCTTCCAGCCCCTCCTTGAGGCGTGTCTCGTAGTGCACGAGGTCGTTCTGCCCTGACGGTCCGAGAAGGGCGGTGCGATAGACCGTGTCGACGTCCTCCACCGTCACGCGGTCTCGCCGGTGCATGATGGTGAATTCCCGCAACCGTGCGAAGAAGGACTGCACATGGTGGGGAATGCCTGTGCCGAGCGCGTCGTACACGGCCTCTGCCACGCCAGGCTCAACTGGCAATTCGTGACTCTCGGCCAGTCGCTGGAAACACGTGACGCTGGCGTGACGGTCCCAGGGTCCCAGGCGAAAGGGATCGAGATGGTTGATGCGGTCGGGGATGCCGAGCCGTTGCACCAGGGGCTTGAGCCCGATGCTGCCGGACACGATGAGGACCAGGGAGCCGGCGTCGAGCCCCTGAACGACCTCGCGGAGCCAGCTCAGGAACGCGTCGACCCGTTGGGCGCCGTCGTCTTGACCGAGCATGCGCTTGAGGAATATCGGCAGCTCGTCGATGACGAGGAGGACCGGCTGCTCATGCGCGGCGCAGTCGCGGATGAGCTGCTCGCCGTACCGACGCCAGTTGCCGGCGTTCAGCGCGGCTCGAAACTTGATGCGAAAGTCGCGTGGGCTGAACTCCTCGACGTTGTCCTTGAACCAGCGCATCGTGGTCGCGAAGCGCGACGAGACCGATCGGACCGGATGCACCGCTTCGGCGAGGTTGGCGACCACGTCCTCCGCGCCGGCCGCGCCCTCGACATCGGTGAAGAGGAAGACCCACCCCTGGGCCTCGAGCCGCCGCCCAAGCTCACGAGCGATGCTGGTCTTCCCCATCCGGCGCTGTCCCGTCAGCAGGGTGTGGTTGCCGGCGCGAACCCGTTCATCCAGAATCCGCAACTCGGATTCGCGATCGATGAAGTCGCTGCCGCTTACCCAGCGGCCAGTGGCTAGCTTCATGATCCCTCCAGGTTGTTGACAACGTAATTGTTATTACAGTATTCGATATCAATTTTGTTGTCAACACGATTGGTGTTCGCGGTTGTCCGGGCTGCTCGACTGGTCGATCGGGTTCTGTCTGTCAACCTCGGAGCTTCGATCGCGCAGGACGAGTGGCCAGAGATTCGCGCGCACCTCGATGCGCTGCCGATAGAGGTCGACCCCGTCTCCGCGTCCCGCACGTGGGGTGCGGCGCTGGAGTTGGCGAACGCACACGGCATCGCCGTCTACGACGCGATGTACCTGGAGCTCGCCGCGCGGATGCAGCTGCCGCTCGCCACGCTGGACCGGGCTCTCCTGAGGGCGGCACAATCGGCCGGCGTCGACCGGCAGGCCATCGACTGAGCGGGACTGTGCGGGCCGGCGGGCGCCGGCGCAAGGCGTGCCAGCCCGCCCAGGATTGCCGATGGAGCAGGCTCAGCCGATCAACCGTTCGAGACAGGCGCTGGGCTGACGGGTCGATTGACGGTGCCGTTCGATCAGGCGAATCGCGGTCCGCCGGTCGACGCCGTGGGCGGCGCAGATGGACTCGATGACCTCGTCGCCCAGACGGAACGCCAGCTCGACTCGTTCGGCCTGCGACATTCGCCGGACCTCTGCGGCGTTGCGAGCCTGGAGGACGGTAGCGACCGACTTCATTGTGTGAATATACCGCCTGTGGGGCCGAGGGCAACCTCGCGCCATCAACGCTGCATTGTTCTCATGGCTGTGATCGGTGGATCGGCGGGGTGATTCCCCATCGCGGATTGCGAGCCGGGCCGAAACGAGGGCTTGAACCGTGGAGACTGTGATGAGCGTCGGTCTCGGAGTGGGCTTGGCCGCGGCCTGCGGCTTCCGGGTCTTCCTGCCCGTGCTGATCACGGGGCTGGCCGCCCGCGCCGGCTTCCTCGAGCTGACCGAGGGCCTGGAGTGGATGGCGGCGACCCCCGCCCTGTCGACGTTCGCGGTGGCGATGGCGTGCGAGGTCGCCGCCTACTACGTCCCGTGGCTCGACAACCTGCTGGACACGGTCGCGATGCCGGCGGCGGTGACGGCCGGCACCCTGGTGTCGGCGGCGAACGTCGAAACTTCGACACCGCTCCTGAGCTGGAGCGTGGCCGCCGTGACCGGCGGCGGGGCGGCGGCTGTCGTCCAGGCGGGAACGACCCTGCTGCGCGGCGCTTCGACCCTCGTCACCGGCGGCTTCGGCAACCCGGCGGTCTCGACGGCCGAGAACGGGGCGGCCATCGGACTGTCCCTTCTCGCGCTCACGGCGCCCGTGCTGGCCCTGGCCACGGTCGTGGTGCTGGTCGGGGTGGTCGTCGCCAGGATCCGGCGGCGTGCATTCAGGCCGCGCCCGGCGGGCTCCTGAGCGGGTTCGAGGGGTGCCGGCACGGAGAATCAGTGGCGGCTCGGGAGCTGTGGAATTTCCATGCAAATCCGCAATAGTGTTGCCGAAATGTACAGGCGGATCGACCAGTGCACGAGTACATGGACGCTCGGGTGGGGCGGCGGGCTCGTCGAGTGAACGGCCGGCGCACCGCGAATCGCTGCACCGGCGGCGTACCCTCGCGATCACCGGGAAGCCGTCCACCGCATCCCGGGACCCTGCCGCAGCTCTCGCGCATCGCCGCCTTGGCCCGCAGGCATTCCCGACCGCTCGGCACTCGACGCCAGGCAAGAACCGTTTCACTCGGCCTTGACAAGCTTCGCCACGTTTAGTACTAATCAGCCCGTAGACATGCCGCGCCAACGTCCTCCCCTGGCCGACCAGGAGCTCGAGATCATGCAGGTCGTCTGGGACCGCGGCGAGGTCACCGTGCGCGAGGTCTACGAGGCGTTCCGCGAGCGCCGCCCTGTCGCCTATACCACGGTGCTGACGACGATGCGGATTCTCGAGCAGAAGGGGCATCTGGAAGTCAGCCGCGCGGCCCGGGCCCACGTCTATCGCGCGCGGTCCACCCGCGAGGGGGTGCTGCGGGCGCTGGTCCGCCACTTCGTCGACCGGGTGTTCGGCGGCTCGGCCGAACCGCTCGTCCAGCACCTCATCCGTGACAAGCGACTCAGCGCGGACGACCTGCGCGATATCGCGAGCCGGCTCAACGGGCAGGAGAACGGCGATGACGGCTGAGCTGCTGGCGCACAACGTCGCGGCCCACTGGATGCAGGCCGGCGTGGTGGCCGTGGCCGCCTGGCTCGGAGTCGCCGTTCTGCGGCTTCGCGATTGCGGCCTCTTGCTGAAGTACTGGCTGGCCGTCCTCTTCCTGTTGGTGCTGGCGCCGTGGATCCAGCCTTGGCAACCGGTCGCGGCGACACCCGCCCACGGGGCGCCGGCCCTGGCCGGCATGGCGGGAGAGCTCGCGGGCGGCGCCGGCGTCCCGGTCGTCGGGAGCGTCATCGCCCTCCCCGCTGAACGCGGGAGCGTCGACCCCTGGACGTGGGTTCTGGGGCTCCTGGCTGCCGGTGTTCTCGTCCGGCTGGCGTGGCTCGGGCTGGGTTTGGCGCGGCTCCACGGGCTCGCCCGCGCGGCGCACCGGGTCCCGCGGCCGGAATCCGCGCGGGGATTGCCCCGCTTCCCGATGTCGGCCGCCTTCGTTCGGCGTCCGGATGTCGGGATGCCCTGCAGCTTCGGCCTGTTCCGCCCGACCGTGGTGCTGCCGGCCGCCTTCGACCGGCTCGAGCCGGCGTTCCAGCGGGGCATCGTCTGCCACGAGCTGCTGCACCTCGAGCGGCGCGATTTCGTCGCGGCGGTGGTCGAGGAAGTGGTAACGGCGTTTCTCTGGTTCCATCCCTGGGTCTGGCTGATCCGCCGACGCATCCGGCTGCACCGGGAGCAGGTCGTCGATGCCGCGGTGGTGCGCCGCACCGGCGATCGGCGCGCCTACTTGCGGTGCCTCCTCGCGTTGGCGGGGCACCCGCGTGCGCTGCCGCTCGCGGCGCCGGTGCTCAGGTCGACGGAGCTGCGCGTCCGTACCGATGCCCTGTTCGAGAAGGAGGCGACGATGTCCGAACGCCGGTCGACGGCTCTCGCCATCGGGATGTGCGCGGCACTGGGTGCGGCGGTCTGGACGGCGGGGGCGACGGTTCCGCTGCGCGCGGCCGCGCCGGGGTCGGGCGCCTCCGTTCTGGCCAGGACAGTGGCGGCCCTCGTTGCCGAAGCTCAGGACGGCGATGCCTCGTTCGAGGCGGCGTCGGTCCGTGAGAGCCCGCCCGGGCAGGGCATGCGCTTCCGCGCGGGCCCCGACGGGCGCCTGCAGATCCGGGGCCACCACCTGAGATGGCTGGTCGCGAAGGCCCATGGCCTCGACTTCCGCCGGGTCGTCGGGGGTCCGGACTGGAGCGACGGTCCACGCTACGATATCGAGGCGACCTTGCCCGGCGCTCGGCCGGTGGACGAATCGCGCCTGCAGGCGATGCTGCGGAACCTCCTGGCGGATCGATTCGCACTGCGGGCGCGCGTCGAGGAACGGGAGATGCCCCACTATGCGCTGGTGCCGGCGAACCCCGGCGGCGAGCTGGGCGACGGAATCCGTCCGTCGACGACCGACTGCGATGCCTGGCGCGCCAGATTGGAACGGGAGGGTCCGCCAACGGTCCCGTTTCCGACGGGGACCCATTGCTCGAGGCGTTTCAGCCTCCGCAACGGCCTGATGACGGTCGATCTCGGCGCGCGGACGATGGTGGATCTCGCCACCGTTCTGCAGGCGCCCGCCGCACGCCTGGTGCAGGACGAGACGGGGCTGGCGGGACGGTTCGACATCGTTCTGGAGTCTATCGAGGCCGGGAGCTACTTCCCGGATTCTCCCACCTTCGCCTCGAGGAGTGCTCCCGCCGAGGGTCTGTCCGTGTTCGAGGCCCTGGAGCAGCAGCTCGGACTGCGGCTGGAATCCCGGCGGGGGCCGGTTCGGATTATCGTCGTCGAAAACGTCGAGCGACCCTCTCCCAACTGAAGACAAGGTGCGTAGGCCCGACAGCGGCGAGGTGGCCCACGGCCCGACGAACGCGCTCCCGATGGGCCCGCGGGAACCGGTCTTCGAGGACGCGACCTCGCCGCCTACCCACGCCGAGATCCAGCGACCAGGGGGTCTGTCAACCGGGCGTCCGGTGCGCGGTGACCAGGCGCCATTCCACAGCGGGGCCAATCCCGCCCGGCAACTGTCGCTCCAGTCAAGAGCGGACGATGGGAACGACATCGGCCGAAGCACTCTGACGAACGGGGCGCCCGGGAGGCTCGGCCACGCGGGCCGCAACGCGAAGGGAACGCCGAGCAGGCCTCGAAACGAGTACTGCGGGGAAGGAGCCTCAGGTGGAAGCGATGGCGAAAGGGAGACCCTTCAGGACAATCGCGGCTGCGGCAATGTCGCTCGTGGTGGTGCTTGGCGCGGTTCTTGCCGCACAGGGGCAGCGACGAGAACCTCAGCCGACGGACCTACCGGCGGATCCCGCCCCGGAAGCGATGTTCCGCTCCGGCATCACGCTGATGACGACGGTGGTCGTTCCGCGCGACCGGAGCGGCCTCTTCCTGGCCGACCTGACCGCGGAGGACTTCCTCGTGTTCGAGGACGATCGGCCGCGGCCCGTCGTCTCCCTGGTGCCCGTCGTCGGCGGGCGCACGGGCAACCAGCTCGCCCCGCCGACGCGACTGCCGGGGGGCGTGGTCCTCCCGCCTCCACCCCCGCCCCGCCCGGCCGGCGAAACGGGGGGGCGGCTGGTCGTCATCCTCGTCGACGATCTGAACATCGAAGAGGGCCTGACGCTGCGCACGCGCGCGGTGTTCGAGCAGGTGACGCAGAACCTCATCCACGAGGGCGACCTGTTCGGTGTCGTGTCGACGGGACAGTCGTCGATTGCGATCGACGTGACCGACGACCGGGGCCGGCTCGACGACGCGGCGGCCCGCATCATGGGCGGAGGCTTCAATCCCAACGAGTTGATCGAGAACTTCAGGCCGGAACCGCTGGGAGTCGCCGAGTTGATGGTACGGGCCCGCATGGCCTTCAACACCATGCGCAATATCATCCGGGGCCTGGAGACCGTACAGCACCTGCGGAAGGTGGTCGTCTACTTGAGTGGCGGCTACGACTTCAACCCGTTCCTTTCGGAACGCTCCCGATATCATGGAAGCGACACGTCCAGCAACCCGATCGCCACGCTCGAGCGGTCCATCATGGACGCGGAGGGCGACACGATCCTCAGCGACGCGCCGAGCGACGGCGAGCTGGCGAGGGAGATCGCGGAGCTCGCGGCGGCGGCCAACCAGGCCAACGCGTCGTTCTACACCGTCGATCCGCGCGGACTGGTGGCCGGACCCGAGGCCGCCCATTTCCGGTTGAGGGACCGCAGGTCGTTCAACGAGTGGATCTTCACGGCGCAGAACAGCCTGCGCTCGCTCGCGGAGTCGACCGGCGGCCGGGCCATCGTGAACCGGAACGACTTCGACGAGGCGTTTCGGCAGGTCGACGCCGAGACCAGCGACTACTACATTCTCGGCTTCACGGTGGGCGATTCCGATTCGACCGTCCGGCGGTTGCGGGTCGAAGTGCGCGATCGCGACGACGTCCGCGTGCAGCACCGCTCCCACTATACGTTGGGCGGGAGCGGGGAGAACCGGCCGCCGCTATAGCGGCGGCCTTCTCGAACGTCATCCGACCGCGGCCTCGAAGACGCGTGTGGCTCATCCCCCGACATCCCCCGCCAGCCCGTGATTCCACGCTGCGACGCCGAGTAGCGGCGTCGGCCCGCCTTGGCCGCGCGACGGCCACGACCCCTCGAACTGGCCAAGCCGCACGCCTCACATCGCCATCGGGGCGGTGGACTCGCGGGACTGCCCCCAAGTACCTTCGAGCGTCCGCGGGCGCAGACTGCTCGGCGTGGGCGCGAGAAGGGTCTGCCGTCGGCGGGTGAGGACCGGACGCCACGGCGCTCGGCGTCGCTTCCTTGCGAGACCTCGCCGGGATCGGCATGATCGGATGCCGTGCCGGGCGATCTTCGCCGCGCGTTCCGCTCGCTGGCCCGCCGCCGCACATTCGCGGTGATCGCGGTGCTGACGCTGGCCCTGGCGTTCAGCATCCCCGCGGTGGTGCTGTCGACGATGGACCGGCACTTCTGGCGGCCGCTCGACCTGCCCGAGTCGGACCGGCTCTTCACGCTGCAGATGGTGTCGGAGAACGGCTACTCCTCCTCGACGCTGGGCCATCCCGCGCACCTGCGGCTGCGCGAGGTGGGGGCCGAGGCGGAGGCGTTCTCCCTCGCGGCCTTCGGCATCCTCGATTTCACGCTCGAGGCCGGGGGCACCCCCGCCCGGGTGGACGTCGCCCTGGTGACCGGCGACTTCTTCACGGTGCTGGGCGCGGCGGTGCCTGCGCGCGGCCGGCTGCTGGCGCCGCGGGACGACGACCCCGGCGGCGCGCCGGCGGTGGCCGTGGTGTCCCACCGGGCCTGGACGACGCACTTCGGCCGGAACCCGGACGTCGTCGGAAGCACCGTGCGCCTGGGGCGGCAGGTCGTCACCGTCGTCGGCGTCTCCGCCAACCCGCTCTCCGGCCCCGCCCACGATCCGGACTTCTGGGTCCCGGTGTCGGCAATCCACCAGCTCCTGCCGCCCGCCAGGGTCGGCATCCTCCTCGGTCCCTCCGGGGGCTTGCTGCACGCGGTCGGGCGGCTGGGCGCGTCGACGTCGCTCGGCGACGCCACGGCGCTGGCGGCGGTGGCCCGGGACCGGCTGATCGCCGAGTTTCCGGCGATGGGGATGGGGACCGAGGACTGGCGGTACGTCGCCCGGCCCGTCAATCACGTCCGGCTCGGACCCGAGTCTCACCGCGAGGCCGCCCGGTTCCTGACCATCCTGGCCGTGATCACCGGCATCTTCCTCCTCGCGGCGTGCAGCAACCTGGTGCTGCTGCTGCTGACCCGCGGGGTGGAACGGGCCCACGAGCTGGCGGTGCGCCGGGCGCTGGGGGCGTCGCGGCGGGACCTCGTCCGGCCGCTCGCGGCCGAGCTGGCGTTGCTCGTCGGGGCCGGCGGGCTGGCCGCGCTCGCGGCCCTGCGGTGGGTGGGGCCCGTGCTGTCGGCACTGCCGCAGCTGGCGCCGCTCGGGGCGGCGACGGCGGGCCCGGGCGCCGGCGCCGCGCCGTGGACGCTGGCCGTCGCCGGGGCGACGTGGGCCGCCGTCTGCCTCGGGTTGCTGCTGCTGACGGCATTTCGGCCGCCGGCCCTCGCGGGGGCGCCGGGCCCCAGGACGACGGGCCGTAGCGGGCGCCAGCGGGCCCTGGTGGCGGCGCAGGTCGCGGTGTCCGTGGTCCTGGTGGTGGCGGCGGGGCTGCTGCTGCGCAGCGCCCAGGGCGTTGCGTCGATCCCGCGCGGCTTCGTCCCCGAGGACGTCGTCGTCGCCCAGCTCCACACGGCCTACTCGGAGGCCGAGGCGCACGTCTTCCATCGGCGTCTCCTCGACGCGCTCCGCGGCGGCGGGCTGGTGACCTCCGCGGCGCTCGCCTGGCACACCCCGTTCAGCGAGTTCACCATGAACATCTCGGTAGAGGTTCCGGGGACCTCCCTGCTGGTCCTGGGGAACGCGGTGTCCGCCGACTACTTCCGCACCCTCGGCGTCGCGGTGCGCGAGGGCCGCGAGTTCACCGCCGCCGACCACGCCGACTCGGCGCTCGTGGCGATGGTCAACCGCACGCTGGCGGAGCGTCTGTGGCCCGGCCGCCCCGCCGTCGGTCGGGTACTCACGTTCCCGTTCAGCGGCGGGGACCGGACGGTGATCGGCGTGGTCCACGACGTGCGCTACCGCGCCCTCGCGGAGCCGACGCGCCCACTCGCCTACCTGCCCCTCGCCCAGCAGCGCTTCTACTCCCGTGCGTTCCTCCACGCCCGGTCGCCCGCCGACGCGGGCGCGACCCTGCAGCACGTCCGGCGGGTGCTCGCCGACCTCGACGCCGGGGTGCCGCTGAGCGGCGCCGGCACGCTGAGCGACAAGGTCGACGAGGCGCTCGCCCGCTGGAGGGCGCCGGCCCTGCTCGCGGGCCTCCTTGCCCTGGTCACCCTGGTGCTGACCATGGGCGGGCTGTACGCCGTCCTGACGATGGCGGTGGGCCAGCGGACGCGCGAGCTGGCGATTCGGGCCGCCCTCGGCGCCCGCGAGGCCTCGGTGCGCTGGATGGTCCTCGCCGAGGGGCTTCGCCTAGTCGCGGCGGGGGCGCTCGTCGGTCTCGCCGCCGCCGTGGCGCTGACGCCGCTTCTCGCGAGCCAGCTCTACGGCATCGCCCCCCACGACGCGGCGACGCTGGCCGGCGGCCTGATCGGGCTGCTCGCGGCCGGCGGCCTCGCCTCCGACCTGCCCGCCCGGCGCGCCGCGCGCCTCGATATCGCCGCCGCGCTGCACGCCGACTGAGCGCCGTTCTTCAGCACCAAGCCGCGAGGCCAGGGCATCGGACTGACCCTCGTCCGGGAAGTCCTGAGCGTCCACGGATTCCGCTCTCTCGAGTCCGACCAGGAGGGGCCGACACGCATGACGATCATCTGCGGAAGCCGGTCGGCTCAGCCGTCACCGGTACGGTGACGCTCTCGCCTCGGCGAGGCTCGTGCTCGAAGCGGCAGTGCTGACGGCGAGCGTGCGGCCGCTGCTGTCCGCGGTCGCCAGTGCCGTCCAACGGGTCTCCACCGCGCTCAGTCAGGAAGATCGAGCGCCTGCCTCAGCTCCCCGTCGAACGTGTCCCAGTCGATCCGGCCGCCGATGATGGTGCCGTCCTTTCCCACGACATAGTGGGTCGGATACCCTATCACCCGGTACAGCCGGTGCAACTCGCCTCCCCACGCCTCGCTCCCGTCTTGGATTAGCGGCCAGTGATGGTCGTATCTTTCCCGGAAGCTCCGGATGGCGGCCGGATCGTCCGGGGTGATTCCGAGGATCACCAGGCCGCGGTCGTGATAGTCGCGATACAGGTCGGCGAGCAGCCAGGCCTCGCTGTTGCAGGGACCGCACCACGCAGCATAGAAGTCCAGCAGCACGACCCGGCCGCGGTAATCGGACAGCCGGTGGGCCAGTCCGTCGACGTCCCGCGCCAGGAAGTCCGGGGCGAGGGAGCCGATGGCAACCGACGGACGCGCCGCCCCGCGGCCGCGAGGCTCGAGGATCAGGTGGCGCCCGTAGCGATCGACGCTGAACCCGTAGGCGTGTCCGTCGATCGTCACGACCTCGTCCCGGACGCGGAATCGCTCGTCCGAGCGGCGATCGTTCACGCCTCGTCCGTCGCCGTCGAGATCGAACCAGACCTCGTGGTGCCTGTCTCCGTACAATCCAAGACGCCCGAAGACGGCGAACTCGGCGACCGTATCGCCCACCTGTAGCGTTCCATACCTGAGCGTCTGCCCGTCCCACCAGAACTGCAGCGTCTCCTCGCCGGTGTCCGGATCGGTGACCGGCTTGATGTAGAGCTGAAGTCGTACGGGGTAGGTATGCTCCTGTCCTTCCCAGGTCTCGGTTGCCGACAGCAGAAACCGCGTGGTGTGAAGTCCGTTCCGGGGCTCGAGGTCCCTCGGCTGATCGTCGAGCAGGTTGTCGTTCGCATTCACATCGGCGTACAGCACGTAACCGCCGTCGTCGTCGGCGTCGACGACGAAGTGGCGGTTCTGCTCGGCGAAGTAGAACACGTAGCCGAACCTCGCGGCGTCCGAGAGCGGCGGCAGCTCGTTCAGGGTCGGCCCGCGCCCTCTCGTCATGTTCGCGAACTCTTCGTACTGCGCCGGGTCGAACAGGGCCGCCCAGTTTGCGGTCTCCCCGGGAACCCCGGCGCGAGATTCCGGCGGTCCGGTCGGGACCCAGATTTCCTGCGCGGTCGCGGGGGCGGACAGCACGACCAGGAGGACGGGAACGGCGAGCTTTCGCGGCCGGAACGAGCCGCCACGCTCTCTCGGGGTATACGGAAAACTTGCGTCGGAGTGCGCGACCATATGGCCTCCTTCGGTTGCTCGAGGTGCCCGGGACCGGGTGTGCCAGCCGGAGCGACCGGCTCTGGGGAACCGCCCGCCGTGCTACCGCAGCTCCCGGAAGAACGCCCGCAGGTCGTCCACGTACAGCTCCGGCTCCTCGCTCGCCGCGAAGTGGCCGCCGCTCGGCATCATCGTGAAGCGGACGAGGTTGTAGCGCGCCTCGAGCCAGCGCCGCGGCGTGAAGCGGAACTCGCCGGGGAACGCCGCGCAGGCCGTCGGCACCTCGATGCGCGGCGGGTCGGGCGCGTTGGCGCCGTGCCGGCCCTCGTAGTAGTAGCGGGCGGCCGAGGTCGCGGTCTCGGTGGCCCAGTAGATGGTGAGGGTCGTCAGCAGCTCGTCCTTGCTGAACCGGGTCTCGGGGTTGCCGTCGCAGTCGCACCAGCTCCGGTACTTCTCGACGATCCAGGCGGCGAGCCCGACCGGCGAGTCGTTGAGGCTGTAGCCGAGGGTCTGCGGCTTGGTGCCGTGCATGTGGCTGTAGCCGCGCTCCTCGTCGGTCCAGAACGCGGCGCGCTCCTCCATGAGGGCGATCTCTTCGGGGGGCACGCCGGCGGTGGGGTCGTCGGGGTCGGGCGGGCCGGCGGTGCACAGGTTGAGGTGGAGGCCGGCCACGTGCTCCGAGTCGTTGGCGGCCAGCCACCGGCTGATGCCGGCGCCGAGGTCGCCGCCCTGGGCGCCGTAGCGCTCGTAGCCCAGGCGCGCCATGAGCTCGGCGAAGATCGCCCCGGTGCGGTCGCGGCCGTAGCCGAGCCGCCGCGGCCGGTCCGAGAACCCGTAGCCGGGGATGGACGGGACCACGACGTGGAAGGCGTCCTCGGCGCGCCCGCCGTGGGCGACGGGGTCGGTCAGGGGCTCGATGACCTTGTCGAACTCCGCGAAGGTGCCCGGCCAGCCGTGGGTCAGGATGAGCGGGAACGCGTCGGGCTCGGCCGACCGGCGGTGCACGAAGTGGATGTCGAGGCCGTCGATGCGGGTCTTGAACTGCTCGAGCCGGTTGAGCCGGCGCTCCTGGGCCCGCCAGTCGAACTCGTCGCGCCAGTACTCGACGAGCTGCGTCAGGTAGGCCTGGTTCATCCCGAGATCCCACCCGACGCCCTCGGGCTCGTCGGGCATGCGGGCGCGCGCGAGCCGCTCCTTCAGGTCGGCGAGTACGCCGTCGGGGATGTCGATGGTGAACGGCTCGATGGCGTCGCCGGCGCCGGCCTGGTTCGCGGCGGCACGGGTGGTTGCGGCACTTGGCGCCGACCACGGTGCGGGTCCGGAGATGCCGGCGGCCAAGGCCAGTGCCAGAGCGACGGATAGGGCGGTGACGGCTCGTCTCATGCTTCTCCTCCGAAGCGTGTATGTTACGCGACCCGCTCGGTGCCGACCTCGGTGCGAGGCCCACGCGTCGAGCAGTGCGTGATGAAGGCTCCGCGTTGCGGCGAGTCCGGCGAGGGCGCCAACGGACTGAAGAGCGCCCGAACGCGGCAAGGCGCGACGAGCACGAGTTTGGCGCGCAGGCACCCGCAGACCGCACGCACTCTGCAGAGCAACGCAGGCCAAGGGGGATGGACGGGGCGGGGTGCATCGCCGTCCGATGCTGCGGGAACTCTCGCCACGGGCCCCGGAGCGCCGACGTCGGGCACGCGTCGGCGCCGCGGGTCGACCCGGGCACCATCATTCGCGACGAGATCCGGGTGCGGCTCACTCGGCCCGAAGCGTCTCCGCCGGATCGACGCGGGACGCGCGCAGGGCCGGCCACAGGCTGGAGAGGGTCGCGGCGGCGAGGACGCCGGCCCCGACGGCCGCGAACACGGCGGGGTCGTGCGGTGAAACCTGCAGGAGCAGGTCGCGGATGAGGGGCGTCGTGCCGGCCGCGATCAGCAGGCCGGCCGCGCACGCGATCAGCGCCGTGCGGAGGCCGTCGTTCAGGACCAGCCGCACCAGTCCGGCCGGGCTCGACCCTACCGCGAGGCGCACCGCGAACTCGTGCCGGCGCTGCGAGACGGCGTAGGACACCGAGGACCAGAGGCCGATCATGGCGAGCAGACCGGCGAGCGACCCGAACACCGTGAACAGCGACGCGCCCAGGCGCCACGGACGGATCTGCGGATTCAGCGCCTCGCCCAGCGTCTCGATGCGAACGTAGGGCAACGCGGAGTCCAGCGCGAGCATCTCCCCGCGCAGCGCAGTGTCCAGGCGAGGCCGGCCGGGCGCGGTTCGGACGAGGAGTGCGCGTGGGCCCGTGTCGCCGGCAGGAAGAAGCTCGTAGAAGTACGGATACGGATCTTCCACGAGCCCGGAGCGGCGCGCGTCGGCCACCACGCCCACCACGGTCGTGCATGCCTCCTCGTCGAACCGATGGACGCATTCGCCGATCGGCGACCGGTTCGGCCAGCCCAACTGCGCCAGGGTCTCGTTGACGACCATGACACGACCCTGCGCGCGCTCTGCCTCCAGGAACCCGCGTCCCGCCCGGATGCGCATGCCCGTGGTGTCGAAGAACCCCGGTGTCACGTAGTTCACGAAAGGCAGGCCCCGGTCCGGCATGGCGAGCATGTCTTCCGTCCCGGGCAGGCGAAAGCCACCGGCGTAGAGCGACTGCAGGGGGACGCCCCGCGCGAGGCTCGCTCGCGTGACGCCCGGGAGGGTCGAGACGCGTTCGAGCGCTGCCTCGTAGAACCGGGCCATGTCGTCCGGGCTGCGGCCGGCGCCGGTGAAATCGACGCGTACGGACAGCACGTTGTCGCGATCCAGACCGATCTCCAGCGTGGCGGCGTTGTACAGACTCCGCAGGAACAGGCCGGCGCCGACGAGGAGCATCACCGTCAGCGCCGCCTGCGCCGCGAGCAACGCGCCCTGCAGCCGGGGACGCCGAGCCGGCGCGTCCAGGATCCGGCCCTGCACGGCCGGAAGGGCAACGCGCCCGACGTACCAGAGCGGGCTGAGTCCGGCCGCGAGCGCGGTCGCGAGCGTGGCCGCGACGGCCACGGCGAGAACGCCCGGATTGATGATCGCGGCCGGTTCCCACGCCATCGCCGGCAGTATGGTGCGCTGCAGCCACGCACGCGTGAGGACCACCACCGCGAACGAGGCGGCTCCCCCGAGCAGCGCCAGCATGAGGCTCTCGGTGAGGAGCAGCCGCGCCAGGCGCCCGCGGCTGATGCCGAGGGCGATCCGGACCGCGATCTCGCGGCGCCGGCGCATCGTCCGCAGCAGCAGCAGGCCGGCCCCGTTCAGGCACGCGATTGCAACCAGCACCACCGCGACCCCGAACAGCCAGGCCGTCACGCGGGCCTCCGGAATCGGCCGGAGATTGGATCCCAGCCCGCCCGTGACGGGTCCGAGGAGCACGCGGGCCTCCCGATACCTCCCGAGGCGCGCGGCATCTGGCGGGAACAGGGGATCGACGGCTTCTTCGAGAAACGTCCGCTGAAGGCCCGTCAACTGCGCTTCAGCCTGCGCGAGGGTGATCTCGGGTCTCAGGCGCCCGACCAGGGTCAGGACGTACCACGTTCCGGACGTGTGCCACCTGACGGGCCGGCTCGAGCCGTCGTCCCACGCCAACAGCGGAAGCCACAGGTCGACGTCGGGAAGCTCGACGCCTCGGAAGCCGCGCGGCGTGACCCCGACGATCTCGTAGGGCTGGCCCTTGATCCGCAGGGTCTCCCCGACCACGTCGCGGCGGCCGTCGAAGCGGCGTTGCCAGAACCCGTGACCGAGCACGACGACGCGCGCGCCGGTCGCCGGATGCGCCTCCGCGTCCAGCAGAAGACGCCCGAGGGCCGGCCGGATCCCCAGCGTCCGCCAGAACCCGGCGGACACCATGACCGCCCGGGCCATACGCGCGTCGGGTCCGGCGCCCGCCGCGAGATCGGTCCGCGCATACGCGGCCACCGACTCCAGGGTGTCGGCATCCTCGACCAGCCGTTCGTAGAACGGGTAGGGGGTTCCCGTGCGGGGCTCGGCCGGCTCTTCTCCAGCGCGGGCACTCGGCATCAGCTCGTGCAGTCGGAACACCCGGTCGGGCGCCTCCACGTGCGGCGGGGGCGCCAGCAGCAGGGTCTGCAGCACGCTGAACATGCTCGCGACCGCGCCGACCCCGATGGCGGCGGTGAGGGCGGCGGCCAGCGACACGGCCGGGTTCCGGGCCAGGCTCCGCGCGGCATGCCGCACGTCGCCGATGAACGTCTCGACCCAACCGAAGCCGTACAAGTCGTGGATGCGCTCGCGGACGGCGGTGACGTTGCCGAACTGCCGGCGGGCCGCCTGCAGCGCCTCGTCGGGCGGCATGCCCGACCGCCGGTAGAGGTCGGCCTGCATCGCGATGTGCGACTCGACCTCCTCGCGGACGTCCTCGTCGAGGGACCCTCTGCGGAACAGCCGGGTGAAGATGCCCATCATGCGTACCCCAGGACCCGCGCGGTGCTCCGGGTCAGCTCGACCCAGCGCTGCTCGGTTTCCGCCAGCCGCCTGACCCCCGCGTCCGTCAACCGGTAGACGCGCGCGCGGCGGCCGTTCTCCGTCGTCTGCCATTCCCCGGCGATGACCTTGTCGCTCTCTAGCCGGCGGAGGGCGGGGTAGAGCGACCCCTCCTCGACGCGCAGCGTTCCTTCCGAGGCGGTCCGGATGTGGAGGGTGATGCCGAACCCGTGGTTGGGTCCGCGCTCCAGGGTCTTCAGGACGAGCAGATCCAGCGTGCCCTGCAATGTGTTGGATGGTCGCGCCATGGGCGAGTCACCTGGATATTTCACTAAGACATTTCAGTGAGACGTCTCAGTGAGAGTAGATCGGAAGCGGGTTCGAGTCAAGTAGAGTCGTCCATGGTCCTGCCGGGGCGCACGGCGATGGTCGGACCGGGCCCGGAGCAACGGGTGAAGCGCTGGCCTGAACGGGGCTGGACCGGTATAGTGCCGTTGTGCCGTCGTCCGGCGCGCGAGGAGGAGAGATGAGACGAAGCAGATACCTGGCCATGCTCACGATAATCGGCGTGGTCCTGACCGGGGCGACGTACCAGGCGCAGCAGGAGCGGGCGGCCCTCGCGGTGCAGCAGATCACCGACAGCCTCTACGTCCTGGGGAACGCGCCGGAGGTGCAGGGCATGGGCGGCGGCGGGAACACCGCCATCTTCATCACCGACGACGGCGTCGCGCTCGTCGACACGAAGATCAACGGCTATGGCCAGGACATCATCGCCGCCGTGGGCGAGCTGACCGACAAGCCCATCACCCACGTCATCAACACCCACACCCACTTCGACCACAGCGGCGGCAACACCGAGCTGCCCGACACCGTGAGCTTCGTGGTGCACGAGAACACCCTGGCCCAGATGTCGCGCGAGACCTGCCAGCCGGTCACCAACTGCGACGCCTTCAAGGGCGAGAACGCCGGGTACCTGCCGAAGCTCGCCTACTCCGACCGCATGTCGCTCTTCAACGGCGCCGACCGCATCGACCTCTATCACTTCGGCCGCGGCCACACCGACGGCGACACGTTCGTGGTCTTCCGGGAAGCGCGCACCATGCACACCGGCGACATGTTCCAGCGCAAGGGGCTGCCGTTCATCGACGTCGCCAACGGCAACGGCAGCGCCAACGAGTTCGGCGAGACCCTGAAGAAGGCGGTCGCGGGCGTCTCCGGCGTCGACACCGTCATTCCGGGGCACAACCCCACGCCGGTGACGTGGGCCGAGTTCGTCGACTTCAGCGGGTTCTTCAACGACGTCGTGAGCAAGGCGCAGCACGGCAAGGCGGCGGGGCTGTCGGTCGACGAGGTGGTCGCCGCCTACAGCGTGCCGGGCCAGTACAGCGACTTCGCGGCGCCGGAGGGGAGCCTCCGGACGACCGTGCAGCACGTCTATGACGGCAACTGACGCGACCGTGCAGCACGTCTACGACGGTAACTGAAGGGGAGGCGGGGCCATGACGTTCGCGAGAGAGCGACTCGGCCCCGCGGCCGGGGCGGTGCTGCTGGCCGTCTCGGTCGCGGGCGCCCAGACGAGCGACGATCCGTTCGCGGCACCCATCGCCGCGACCGACGGCGTGATCACGGTCGGCGCCGTCGAGTTCGCGGTGCTGCCGGACTTCCGCGGCGAGACGGCGCGCATGATGCGGCTCGTCGACGAGCCGGGTACCGGCCGGCTGTTCGTCAGCGACATGTGGGGTCTCGTCTACACCGTCAGCTACGACGGCGGGACGGTCACGCAGTACCTGGATCTCACCGACCCGCGCTGGGCTGTCGACGTCCACGCGAGGGGCCGCGAGCGCGGCTTCCAGAGCTTCGCCCTCCATCCGCAGTTCGCCGAGGCCGGCGCGCCGGGGTACGGCAAGCTCTACGCCTGGACCGACTCGAGCAACACGTCGCCCCCGGCCGACTTCGTGCCTGGCGGCGGCAGCGACGCCCACGACACGATCCTGCTCGAGTGGACGGCCGCCGACGCCGCCTCGCCGGTCTACGACGGCGGCCCGCCGCGCGAGCTGCTGCGCGTCGAGCAGCCGTTCGGCAACCACAACGGGGGCCAGCTCGCCTTCAACCCCCTCGCGACGCCGGGCGACCCCGACTTCGGCCTGCTCTACGTCGGGTCGGCCGACGGCGGCAGCGGCGGCGACCCGCTCGACCTCTCGCAGGACCTCGGCTCGATCTTCGGCAAGGTCCTGCGCATCGATCCCCTCGGCTCGAACAGCGCGAACGGCCGCTACGGCATCCCCGCCGACAACCCGTTCGCGGGCGACGGCGACGACCTCACCCTCGGCGAGATCTACGCCTACGGGGTGCGGAACCCGCAGCGCCTCGCCTGGGACGCGCGGAACGGCAACATGTTCCTCGCCGACATCGGGCAGAACATCGTCGAGGAGATCAGCCCGGTGTGGTCGGGCGCCGACCTCGGCTGGAACGACTGGGAGGGGAGCTTCCGGTTCATCAGCCGCCGCGAGGTGAGCCTGGTCGACCCGCGCGGCGAGCCCGGCCTCGCCTGGCCCGTCGTCGAGTGGGGCCAGCTCGACCCGCTGCTGGGGCCGCGCTCGCACGCCACCGGGCTCGTCGTCTACCGGGACGACGCCATCCCGCAGCTCGAGAACCGGCTGCTCTTCGGCGACGGACCCAACGGCGAGGTCTTCCACCTCGACGCCGACGAGCTGCCCGAGGGCGGCCAGGACCCGATTCGCCGCGTGCTGTTCGAGCACGAGGGGGAGATCCGCACGTTCCTGCAGCTCATTCGGGAGAAGAACGTCGAGCAGGGGCGGCCGCCGACGAGCCGCGCCGACGTGCGCATCGACGCCGGGCCCGGCGGCCGGATCTTCCTGCTCAACAAGCACGACGGGGTGATCCGCCGGCTCGTGCCGTAGCCGGCCGGCCCGTGCCGTAGCCGGCCGGCTCGTGCCGTAGCCGGCCGGCTCATGCCGTAGCCGACCCGCCCGCACCGTGACCCACCGGCTCGTGCCGTTGCCGCCCACCTCGGGCCACCGGTGAGGGCGGTGCCGTGTCGGGCATCCCCGCGGGCCGGCGCCTCCCGGGCGCCGTGGCGGGCGACCCCCTGAGACTCGATTGAGATCGCGTCTCATTCTCAGGCGTGCTATGATGCAGGCCACATGGAGAGGGCGGGGCAGGATCGGATCGTCTGCGCGTGTCTGCAGGTCACCGAGGGCCAGTTGCGGGCGACGGTCGAGGAGAACGGCGTCCAGACCGTCCGCGAGCTCATCCGCGCCACGGAGGCCGGCACCGGCTGCACCGCCTGCCACGGCCGGCTCGAGAGCTGCCTGACCCGCTGGTCGGGCCCGCCCCCCTGCCTGTCCGACCCGGCCGGCGAGACCTACGCCGGCCCTCCGGCCTGATCCGTCGCCTCGCGTCGCACCCTCCCGAACTGGTAGGCGCTCCATGCACCGAGCGCGAACGCCCCGAGCGCCGCGGCGGCTGTCAGCAGGTCTGTAGCGATCTGCATGGCTTCGGTCATCTTCCCGATGCTGGCACGGCCGGGCCCCTACCGCTCGTGGCCTCCCATCTGCTCGCTCAGGTAGTTCTCGATGCCGACCTTCTCGATGCGGAAGAGCTGGGTCTCGGCCCAGTCCACGTGCTCTTCCGACTCGGCGAGAATCGGCTCGAGAATCTCGCGGGTGCCGTTGTCGCCGAGCTGGGTGCACAGGGCGATGGCCTCGTTGTAGTGCTTCACCCCCTTCAGCTCGAGCTGCAGGTCGTTCTCGAGCTGCTCCTTGACGTCGGTGCCGACCCGGATGACGTCGTAGCGGGCGATCTCGGGGGTTCCCTCCAGGAACAGGATGCGGTCGATGAGCTGCTCGGCGTGCTTCATCTCGCCGATCGACTCCTCCTGGTGCTTCTTCGCCAGGTGGTGGAATCCCCAGTTGGCGCACATCTTGGCCTGGCAGAAGTACTGGTTTATCGCCGTCAGCTCGATGGTCAGCGCGCGGTTCAGCGCGTCGATCACCTGGGTGTTTCCCTGCATGGTTCACCTCCGTTTCATGACGCGCGGCCTCCACGTCTCCCTTATGCCGGGAGACGCACCGGCATCGGCCGGCGTGGAGCCGCGCTGCTTCCATCTTAACTCCGCGGCGAGGTGCACGGGACCGGCAACGACGAGCGTAGGCGGGATTCCGCGAGGGCAGGCGGGCGGACGGTCACGTTCGGCGAGTTCCTCGAACGGGCCGGGCGCCGAGCCCGCCCGCCCGTCCGATGGGGCATGCGGTCCGCTCGCCCGCCAATCGTTGCCTGACGGCTCCGCTCGGCGCCCAACCAACTCTCCTCCAGGAGCCTGCGCCGTTCTACGGCGCAGGCTCCTACAGGCTGAACCGCACCTCGCCGACCACCGTGCGCCGCAGGATGTCGCCGAAGATGTGCTGCTGAATGCTCTGGTTGAGCAGGTTCGTCACCTTCAGCAGCGTCGTGACGGCCCCGTTGTTCCACCGCACGCCGAAGCTGCCGTTCACCATCGTGTAGCCGTCGGTGTAGCCGTGGAAGGCCGGCGTGAGCACGTCCGACCAGAAGGCGGCGGTGGCCATGCTGATCGATGCGTTCCCGAGGAACCGCGTGCCGTTCAGCGACGCGCCGATGTTCACCCGGTGGGTCGGGGGCAGGGTGAGCTCCTCGGGCAGGAACCGGGGCAGTGACGGGTCGTCCGAGTCGAGGATCTCGGGCTCGGCCTGCCACGAGTAGTTGAACCAGGCCGAGGTCGAGCGCGAGATGCGCTGGTCGAACCACAGCTCGGCCCCCACCTGCCGCGTCGGCCCCAGGTTCGAGTAGGTGAACCCCGTGCGCGGCAGGTAGATGCCGGCCGCCGCCGCCATGAACGTCAGCACCTGCGGCGGGAGCACCCAGCCCGGGGGCGGGTTCTCCGCCGTGTAGGGATCGACGTTCGGCGCCACCTCGGTGAAGGCGATGGGGGTGTCGCGGCGGTTCAGGTAGACGGCGGCGCCGGCCGTCGTGCCGCCGAAGGTGCCCGTATAGCTGAGCTCGTAGGCGGTCAGCGACTCCTCCGTGAGGCCGGGGCGCGACTCGGCGCCGAAGGGCAGGTCGCTGCCGAGGGACTGGACCACCAGCGGAAACGGCTGGGCGGTGGTCTGGTCGAGCTGCTGCTCGAGCTGCTGCAGCGCCCCCTGGGCCGCCGCCGGCGGCAGCCCGGGCGGCAGCAGCAGGGGCAGCAGGGGCCGGAACACCGCGAGGCCGCTCAGATCGACGGGGAAGACGACGTTCATGTCGAGGAAGTTGTTGATGATCGACGGCGACCGGAACGCCCGGTTGTAGGAGACGGTCACCGAGTGGTCGACGCCGGGCTTGAACATCAGCGACAGGCGGGGCGAGAAGGCCGGCGTCGACACGCTGCCGAACTTGTCGACCCGTCCCCCGAGAACGAGGCGGAAGCGGTCGAAGAAGATCTCGTCCTGCAGGTAGGCGCCGAACTCGAGGCGGTCGGGGGCCTCCGGGGCGATGGTGATGTCGAAGGTGTTCCGGCGCACGTTGCCGCCGTAGGTCAGCAGGTTCCGCTCGCCGAGGAACGACGAGTTGCCGATCTCGACGTCGAACGTATTGCCCTTGAACCCGAGCTGCACCGGCTGGCCGGTGGCGGGGTCGGCCAGCAGCAGGTTGGGGGCGTCGCCGTTCATGATGTTGGTGAAGGCCTGCAAGCGGAAGTCGCCCCGCGTGTAGCCCACCTTGCCGTAGCCCACGTACGACCCGCGCTGGATGTCGAACGGCCCGACGCCGCTGTGCGAGAGGCCCTCGGTGCCGGCGACCCCGCCCGAGTAGGAGAGCTGGCCGCCGTTGGCGACCTCCTGGTCGACCCGCACGTCGAACTTGGGCTGGCTCGTGCCCCGGTTCGCGAACGCGGCCCCGAACGGGCCGGCCCCGTCGAGCGGATACGTCGCGCCGCCCACCATCCGGCCCGGGACCCGCGGGTCCTCGGTGACCGGCACCTGCCCGGTGGGGCGGGGGAACGCGTCGGACTGGAAGTAGCCGGCGCTGATGCGGTAGGCGAGCGTGTCGCTCGGCGCCCGGGTGACCGTCGCGTTGGCCCCGAACATGGTTCCCGCTCCCTGCCCGATGGTCGACCCCGCGTCCCGGTCGATCCAGCCGCCGCTCATGCTCACCGTCGTGCCGACCGAGTCGCGCGGCGGCCGGGTGATGATGTTGACGGCGCCGGTCATCGCGTTCGCCCCCCAGGTCGCCGACGCCGGCCCGCGGACGACCTCGATCTGCTCGATGTCGCCCTGGTTGGCGGGCAGCGTGTCCCACAGCACGAGGCCGAAGAAGTCGAGGTAGATGCTGCGGCCGTCCATCAGCACGAGCTGCGAGTTGGCGAGGGGCCCGGTGGACTGCCGGCTCGTCACCTGGACGTCCCGGGCCGAGAGCTGGATGACGTTGACGCCGGGCACCGAGCGCAGGGCCTCGCCGACGTTGGTGCTGGCCGTCGTCTCCAGGGTCGCGGCGGGCACGACCGAGGTGGTGACGGGCGCGTCGACCACCCGGACCTCGGTGCGCGAGGCGGTGACGACCACCGTGTCGCCGAAGCTCGCGATGGCGAGCACGAGGGGCGGCGCCTCGACCAGATCGTCCGCGACGGCGATGCCTTCCAGGGTCTCGTCCGAGAAGCCCGACAGCCCGGCCGTCAGGGTGTAGGCGCCGGGGGGCAGGGCCGGGAACTCGTAGTCGCCGTTGCCGTCGGACTGCGCGACGCGCGCCTCGCCGGGACCGCTGAGAGAGACCGTCGCGCCCGGCAGGACGGCCCCCGTCTCGTCGACGACGCTGCCGGCGATGCCGCCGTCCTGGGCCGCGGCGATGACCGGCGACAGCGCCAGGAGCAGGATGAGAACGCCCGTGTTCCGAGTCATGCTTGCCTCCCGAGGTGTTTGGAGAACCATGCACATCCACCCTCGACTCTCGTGCGTTGCCGGCGGCGCCCGGTGGCCCGCCCGGGCCCCGCCCGGTGCCCTGCCGCTCCTCGCCGCATCTACGGGCAGTATCCCATCGGCACCTATCCGACTTCCGTCCGGGGCACCAACGGGCGGCCGGGCGACGCGGGACGGGGGAAGCGCGGCCCGTTCAGCATCGTCCCGATCGCCGTGTATCGAACGCCCATCTGGTAGGCGAGCAGCAGAGCGGCGACGACCGTGATGTTGATCAACGCGAACTTCAGGTGCACGCTGACCGGCCACTCCACCATCAGCCGCTGCGCGCCGATGACCAGCGGCAGGTGCGTCAGGTACAGCCAGTACGACGCATCCGACAGGTAGCGCACCCAGAAGCGCTCCCTCGAGGCGATCCAGCGGAACAGCCCCATCGCGCCGAAGCACATCAGCCACGCGAAGGCGACCTGCACGACCGCGGCCACCGGCCAGACCCACGCCTCTCCCGCATAGGGGAACGCCGCGTCGTAGAGGAGCAGCACCCCGGCCGGCAGAAGCAGCAGCAGCGCCGGGGCCACGAAGACCGTCCACCACCGCCGCACCGCGAGGTTGCGCTGCCGGAAGAACACCCCGAAAGCGAAGAAGATGCCGTAGTAGGCGAGGACGCGGCCGGCCGGGATCAGGCGGTCGGCGGTGTCGGGGCCGAAAGCCTGCTCGTGCATCGCGTACTGGGGCGCGATCGCGAGGGGCACGAGCAGCCACCACGCCGGGTGGCGGAACGCGAGGCCCA
This sequence comes from Vicinamibacterales bacterium, assembly GCA_965116765.1. Lineage (GTDB taxonomy): Bacteria > Acidobacteriota > Vicinamibacteria > Vicinamibacterales > UBA8438 > JAJEEA01. Next base: position 294,891 of record OZ220718.1, read on the forward strand.
GGCGGGCGGCCCCCACGAGCCCCGCCACCAGGAGCAGCAGGTACCACAGGAACCAGAGGTGCTCCAGGCCGTCGAGCCATGCCAGCGGCCATTCGAGCAGCGAGTAGCCGCCCGGCTCGACCCAGCCGATGGCCGGCACGACGGTGAACGCGCCCACGAGCAGCGGCAGGCCGACGCGATCGAGGCGGTGCCGGGCGAGGCGGTCGAGCCCGCGCGACTGCCACAGCATCGCGCTGAAGAAGCCGCTGAGCAGGAAGAACAGCGGCATCCGGAAGCCGTGGATGATGGAGAGGAACCACGCGTAGACGTTGGCTTCCGGCGCCGTGTCGTAGGCATAGGCCTCGTGCACCGGCCAGAACTCGACGGGCACGAGGAAGACCCCGGCGTGCAGCAGGATCCCGAGCAGCATGGCGAAGCCGCGCAGGGCGTCCAGGTCGTGGAACCTCGCCCGCCCCTCCTCGCCTGACGGCTCCGCTGGGCGCCCAACCAACCCTGCCGGGGTCCGCGCCGTTTCACGGCGCGGACTCCCGGCCGCCGCGGGTCCGTCCGCTCCGGGTCCGCCGTCGTCGATCCTCGGCGGCGAGCCCGTGGCTGTCGCCCGAGTCGCCATGCTGCGATTATAGCGCGCTGCCGGCTTTCCCCTCCAAGGTTGGAGGGTGCGGCCACTTGCCGCATCCGTCGCGTCGCCCACCCCTCACCCGGTCGGGGCAGCTTGTGTTCGCGATCGCCGCGTGCCCGGCAAGCCCGATCATGCCGAACCGGGCGCCGCGTCAGGACCGGTCAGGCGGCCGTTCCGGCGCCGTCGGCGCGATGCCCGGGGGGGGACGCGCCCGATGCGTCAGCGTGCGGGTTCGGGCGCCGGCGCCCGCCGCAGCGGCTGCCGCGCCCCGTAGGTGAGCGAGCGCCACGCCCACTCGGCCGGGCCGAAGCGGAACCGGCGCAGCCAGAGCGGCGAGGCGACGAGCTGCACCGCCCAGACCGCGGCCACCACGCCGATCTGCCCCACGCGGTCGACCGAGCCGAACCAGCCGAGCCCGTGGCCGTAGAAGACCAGGGTGCACAGCACGGTCTGCAGCAGATAGTTCGTCAGGGCGGTCTGCCCGACGGCGGCGAACGGGCGCGTCAGCCGGTGAAGCGCGGCGTTGCGGCAGACCAGCATCACCAGCCCCACGTAGCCGAGGCTGACCGCGATGCTCGGCCAGTAGTTGAACTGCATGCCGATGAAGAACGACCACACCGGCCACCCGCGGGCGAAGTCGAGGGAGAGGCCGTACGCCTGCAGGGGAAGGCCCACCGCGACCGCCGCGGCGATCAGCCCCGCGTAGAAGCGCGCCGAGCGGCGCGCGCTGAACACGTCGCCCTTGAACAGGGCCATCCCGATGAGCATCAGCCCGCCCGCGCGCCAGAGCCCCCAGAAGATCAGGAGGACGGTCTGGAGCGCGAGCGCGTCCCCGGACCGGCTCGGCAGTTGGGCGAGCCAGCCGCCGCGGTAGACGGCGAGCTCGGCCTCGATCACCTCCGGCGTCGGCCGCCACGCCTCGTCGGTCAACGCCGACAGCGCCTCCTCCGGCCAGTACGGCAGCGACATCCCCGCCCCGACGGAGGGGGCCGAGCCGATCGCGAGCAGGGTAGTCCCCAGCGCCACGAGCCGCCCCGGCGACAGGTGGCGGAGCGGGTAGACCACCATGCCGCACACCGCGTAGGTGAACAGGATGTCGCCGTACCACAGCAGGTGCGCGTGGAGCAGCCCGATGACCAGCAGCCAGCCCATCCGCCGATAGTGCACCCGGCCGGCGCCCCCCCGGGCCTCGGCCCGCCCCGCCATCAGCACGATGCCGGCGCCGAAGAGCATCGAGAAGAGCGTCATGAACTTCTGGTCGAAGAACATCCGGCCGGTCAGCCAGACCCAGAGGTTCGCGCCCTCGAGGTCACCGTAGGCGGTCGGGTTGAAATAGGCCGCCTGGGGCATCGCGAACGCCTGGATGTTCATGACGAGGATGCCGAGGAGGGCGAACCCGCGCAGGACATCGATCGAGTCGATGCGCGCGGTCTCGGCGACGGGCGCGGCGACCGCGCGGTGGGGGGAGGTGGTCATCTTGCGCCCGATTCTACCTGCCGGGGCGGGCGCGCCCGCCGCCGCCCGACATCCTTTCCCGGGGGCCGCCTGCAGGGGCCGTAGAATCGGTCGAGAGAGGCGTGCCTGCGGTCGCGCGTCTGCGTCTCGCCCGGTCGGCGAGTTCGCTCCAGGAACGGAGGCCCGGCTTGCGACCCGTTGCGCCGATTGCCTTGGCGGCGTTCTGTCTTGCGGCGTCTGCCGGCGCGCAATCCCCCACCGACTTCTTCGAGACGCGCGTGCGGCCGGTGCTGGCCGACAACTGCTACGCGTGCCACGCGCGCCTGCAGTCGGGCGGCCTGCGCGTTGACTCCCGGGAGGCGCTGCTGGAGGGGGGCGACTCGGGCCCCGCGATAGTGCCCGGCGACCCCGACGGCAGCCTGCTCGTCCGCGCCGTGCGCCACGAGATCGAGGGCGGCGAGATGCCCCGCTACGCCGACCCCCTGGCGGCGCGGGACGTCGAGGGGCTCGTCGAGTGGATCCGGATGGGCGCGCCCTGGCCGCAGGCGGCGTCGGCGACGGCTTCGGCCGACCTCGCCCGCCCGGCGATGCCGCGGCGCGAGGTCACCGCGGCCGAGCGTGCCTTCTGGTCGTTCCGCCCCCTCGCGGCGCCGGCCGTGCCGGAGCCGTCCCGGACCGGCTGGGCGCGCAACGACATCGACCGTTTCGTCCTCGCCAGGCTGGAGGAGAAGGGGCTCGTCCCCCTGGGCCCCGCCGACCGGCGTCAGCTCGTCCGCCGGGCGACCTTCGACCTGACGGGGCTGCCGCCGACCCCGGCCGAGATCGACGCCTTCCTGGCCGACGAATCGCCCGACGCGTTCGAGAGGGTCGTCGACCGGCTGCTCGCCTCGCCCCACTACGGCGAGCGCTGGGGCCGCCGCTGGCTCGACGTCGCCCGCTTCGGCGAGGACGACACCCGCGGGCTGGCCGAGGACGGGTCGGGGCGCGAGCGCTACCCGTCGGCCTGGGTCCAGCGCGACTGGGTGGTCGACGCCTTCAACCGCGACATGCCCTGGGACCTCTTCGTGAAGGCGCAGCTCGCGGGCGACCTGCTCGAAGAGCCGGAGCGCACGCGGGCGCTCGGCGGGCTGGGCTTCCTCGGCGGCGGCCCGTGGTACTACGACCTCGCCAACCCCCCGGTGGCGCGCGCCGACGAGCGGCACGACCGCGTCGACGTGACGACGCGCGGGTTCCTCGGCCTGACCGTCGGGTGCGCGCGCTGCCACGATCACAAGTACGACCCCGTCGGCACCCACGACTACTACGCGCTCGCCGGCATCTTCAACAACACCGACTATCACGAGTACCTGCTGGCGGACGAGGCCGAGGCCGAGGCCTGGGAGAAGGACAAGGCGTTCATCGAGGACCTGGAGGAGAGCCTGGCCGAGTACCTGCGCACCGAGAGCGAGCAGCTCGCGCGGGTCCTCACCATGCAGGCGTCGAGGTACATGATGGCGGCGTGGCGGGTCACCGGCCAGGAGAAGCTGCCGCCCGACCGCGCGGCGTCGCGGGCCAGGGTCGACCTGGAGACCCTCGAGCGCTGGATCCGCTTCCTCGGCAAGGAGCCCCGGCACTATCCCTACCTCGAGGACTGGCAGGCGATGATCGCCCGCGGCGACGCCGAGGAGGACGAGGCGCAGGAGCTGGCCGACGCGTTCCAGCGCCTGCTGCTCGAGGTGGCGGCCGAGCAGGCCGAGCTCGAAGAGCGCAACCGCAGGATCATCGCCAAGGGCACGCCGCTCGAGGAAGTGAAGTCGACCCCGATGCCGAACGGCTTCGAGAGCTTCTTCGACCGGCACCAGCTCGAGCTCGACACCATGGAGCGCGAGCGCCTCAACCTGTACACCGACGTCTACCGCCGCGACCTCGACAACACCCTCGACACGTTCTTCCCCGCCCCCGGGCTGCTGCGCTTCCGCGGCTGGGGCCTGGAGCGGCAGCTCGGCCGCGTCGCCGCGGATCATGTCGAGGCCATGCGAGCGGGCATCGACGAGCTGGAGGAGGCCCTGCCGGACCTGCCGTTCGTGATGGGGGTGCGGGACAAGGAGGCCGAGGACCTCGCCGACATCCGGCTGCACGTGCGCGGCAGCCCCACCGACCTCGGCGCGGAGGTGCCGCGCGGTTTCGTCACCGTCCTCGCGGAAGAGGGCGCGGCGCCGTTCACCGAGGGGAGCGGCCGACTCCAGCTCGCCGAGGCCGTGGCGTCGCATCCCCTCGCCGCGCGGGTCATCGTGAACCGCGTCTGGCGCTGGCACATGGGGTCGGGCATCGTCGACACGCCCAGCAACTTCGGCTTCGCGGGCGAGCGGCCCACCAACCCCGAGCTGCTCGAGCACCTCGCCGCCCGCTTCGTCGACGGCGGCATGTCGCTCAAGCGGCTGCACCGCGACATCATGCTGTCGGCCACCTACCGGCTCCGGGCCGGGCGGCACGCCGCCAACGAGGCCGTCGACGCCGGCAACCGCTACTACTGGCGCGCCGACCGCCGCCGGCTCGACGCCGAGAGCATCCGCGACGCCCTGCTGCACGTCTCGGGGGGCCTCGACGCGAAGGTGGGGGGGCCGTCCCTCGACCTCGACGACGAGGACAACGACCGGCGGACGCTCTACGGCACCGTGAGCCGCTTCCAGCTCGACGACTACCTGCAGACGTTCGACTTTCCCGACCCCAACCTGTCCGCCGAGCGCCGGTACGCCACCAACGTGCCCCAGCAGAGCCTGTTCTTCATGAACAGCCCGTTCGTCCGCCGGCAGGCCGAGCGGCTGGTGAGGCGCCTGGCGAAGGAGGCCGGCGGGGACGAGACTGCGGGGGATGGCGAAGGCGCGGACGAGGGCGTTGACGATGGCGACGACGAGCTACCCGCGCACTTCCCGGACGCGGCCATGATCCGGGTCGCCTATCCGCTGCTCTACGCTCGCGATGTCTCCGAGGCCGAGCTCGAGGCGGGGCTGGCGTTCCTGGCCGAGCGGCGGGCGTCCGCGAAAGAGCCGGACGGTCTGCAGGAGCGGCAGGCTTCCATGCGGGCGTGGACCCAGTATGCGCGGGCGCTGTTCAGCGCCGCCGAGTTCAGGTTCATCGAGTAGGAGTCCGTCCCATGCCGCAACGACTCCACGTTCACCGCCGCCACGGCTGCGGCGCGACCTGCGGACAGCCGCGCACCCGGCGCGAGGCCCTGCGCACTATGGGCGCGGGCTTCGGCATGGTGGCCTTCGCCGGCATGGTGCGGGCGTCGATGCTCGAGGCGGCGGGCGGGCTCGTCTCGCCGGCCGGCGCCCCGCTGCCCGCGCCCCACTTCGAGCCGCGCGCGAAGAACGTCATCTTCCTGTTCATGAACGGCGGCGTGTCGCAGGTCGACACCTTCGACCCCAAGCCGGCCCTCGAGCGGTACGACGGCCAGCCCATGCCGACCGGCGCCATCGAGACCGAGCGGCGGACCGGCGCCCTGATGAAATCGCCCTTCCGCTTCGACCGTTACGGCGAGTCGGGCATCGAGATCAGCGAGCTCTTCCCCCACGTGGGCGGCTGCGCCGACGACATCTGCGTCATCCGCTCGATGCACACCGACATTCCCAATCACGAGCCGTCGCTGCTCATGATGAACACCGGGCACATCCAGCCGGGGCGGCCTTCGCTGGGGGCGTGGCTCACCTACGGGCTCGGCGTCGAGAACCGGGACCTGCCGGGCTTCGTCGTCCTCTGTCCCGACCAGCCCACCGTGGTCGGCCCCCCGCTCTGGAGCAACGCGTTCCTGCCCGCCGTCCACCAGGGGACGTACATCTCCGACAAGGTGCCCCGCATCGAGGGCGACTTCGACCCGCAGGAGCTGATACCGCACATCCGCAACGAGGCGACCGGGCTCGACGACCAGCGCCCCGAGGTCGACCTCGTCGAGAGGCTGAACCGGCTGTACATCGAGCGTCTGGGGCAGGACGCGCCCGAGATCGAGGGCGCCATCCAGGCGATGGAGACCGCCTACCGCATGCAGACCGAGGCCCCCGACGTCTTCGACATCCGCAAGGAGAGCGCGACCACGCAGAAGCTGTACGGGCCCGGCAGCACCGCCCGCGGCTGCCTGATGGCGGTGCGGCTGGTCGAGCGGGGCGTGCGGATGGTGCAGGTCTACTACGCCAAGGGCGACCCGTGGGACGCCCACAGCGACATCTTCCAGCACCGCAAGAACGCCCGCGATTCGGACCGGCCCTTCGCCGCGGTCATCAAGGACCTGAAGTCGCGCGGCCTCTTCGACGAGACGCTGGTCGTGTGCGCCACCGAGTTCGGCCGCACCCCGGTGCTCGAGACCGGCGGCGGCTCGGCGGCGGGCCGCGTCGTCAACGGGCGCGACCACAACCCCTTCGGCTTCAGCATCTGGCTCGCGGGCGGCGGCGTCAAGGGGCGGCATGACCTACGGCGCCACCGACGACTTCGGCTTCCGGGCGGTCGAGAGCCCGGTGCACGTCCACGACCTGCACGCCACGATTCTTCACCTGCTGGGCATCGACCACGAGAAGCTGACCTACCGCTACAGCGGCCGAGACTTCCGCCTCACCGACGTGCACGGCCGCGTCATCCACGACATCATCGCCTGACGATCTTCCCCGTCGTCGCGCCGGGCGGGAAAGCAACGATTCAGCGGCTCGTCGGCCGCGGCCGGCAGCGCGGCGGCCTCGCACTCGCCGCGGTCGCCGTCGTCTCCATCCCCGGGCGCGAGCAGGCGCCCAACCGCGGGCTCGCTCCCCGGGCCTGAACTCACCACCGTTTCCGGCACTGGCCAGGGGCCCCCGTTGCTGTTCGGTGTTCCCGTACAGGGAACACAGGACGGATTATCGCCAAAAAGTCTCTAGTTTCAGGCTGAGTATGTCAGAAATATAACGCCAAGATGGTGTATGGTTGCTGCTCCGGCCGGAGTGCGACAGAAGCGGTGGTTCGAGTTCACTCCAGCGCTTCATCCGGCCTGTGGTGACACCGTTGGTCCACGGCACGATCATGCCATCCGACCTCGACCCTGACTCGGCGCAGCCCGGCGGCGAATCTGCTTCCGGCGAGTCCGCCTCGGAGCGGCGTCTCCTCGCGCGGGCACGGCGGGGCAGTCGGTCGGCGATCGACACGCTGTTCACGCGATACAGGTGCTGGCTCCGGCGGAGGTCACGGGGCCGCCTGCCGCCGTGGGCGCGTGACGGCATCGACACCAGCGACATCGTCCACGACACGCTGCACCAGACCTTTGCGAGGCTCGACTCGTTCGAGCCCAGACACGCCAGGGCGCTCCAGGGATATCTGTTGCGTGCTGTCGAGAACCGGATCAATGACCAGTTGCGGCGCGCCAAGCGTCGTCTGAACGCAATCATGCCCGATGCGCCTGCTCCGTTGTCCGACAGTGCGGCACCGCAGTACCGGCGGTTGGTCGACGATGAGACCCGGAACCGCTACGCAGCCGGTCTGGAGCGCTTGACGGACCGCGACCGCCGGCTGATCGTCGGGCGCGCGGAGCTCGGATACAGCTACCGTCAGATCGCAGCGAGGTGGAAGGCGACATCAGGGTCGTGCCGGTCTATCAGTAGGCCCCCTTTCGAGAGCATTCACTCGGCGACGCGGATGTGAGGGAACGTCATGAGGGAAGCGCGGTGGGCGGGTATCGGGTTGTTGGTTCTGTTCGCCAGCTTGACTGCCTTCGGCGGAACGGCAACCGCGCAGCCGGACGCCTGTCGTGTCGGGCAGGAACTGGATCCCGGAGATTACTGCACGGTCGACATTCCCGGCATCAACGTCGGTACGAATCGGTTCGTGGTCACTTCGGACGGCCGCGGCTGCTACGGCGGCATCTGCGCCGGCGGAGGCCTGAACCTCAACGGGTTCGAGGCAAGCAGGATATCTGGCACGTCACGCTGGCGGATAGATGCTGTGCCCGGCGGAGGGACCACCAACCGGCCGCCTCGCGCCACCGGTTCGGTTCCCGCGCAGACGTTGACGGTGGGCGGCGGATCGACATCGGTGAACGTGGCGCGGTATTTCACGGACCCTGACGGGGACCGGCTGACGTACACGGCGCGTTCGAGCCGGACTGGGGTCGTGAGGGCCTCTGTCTCGGGCAGCTCGGTGACGCTGGCGCCGGTAGCGGCGGGAACGGCGACGGTCACCGTCACCGCGCGCGATCCTGATGGCGCGAGTGCCACGCAGTCCATTGCGGTGACGGTGGAGGAGGACGGAGGAACCAACCAGCCGCCTCGCGCCATCGGTTCGATCCCCGCGCAGACGCTGACGGTGGGCGGTGGATCGACGTCGGTGAACGTGGCGCGGTACTTCACGGACCCTGACGGGGACCGGCTGACGTACACGGCGCGTTCGAGCCGGACTGGGGTCGTGAGGGCTACTGTCTCGGGCAGCACGGTGACGCTGGCGCCGGTGGCGGCGGGCACCACGGCGGTCGTCGTCACCGCCCGCGACCCGAACGGCGCGAGCGCGACGCAGGCGATCGCGGTGACGGTGCGGGCGCCCGGTGGCGGCGGCGGACGGCTCCCGGATCTGGATATCGATTTGGACGAGGTAGCTTCGCCGCGCGGCATCTGGTCGGACGGCGCGACAATGTGGGTCGCGGACCGGGTGGACAATAAGCTGTATGCCTATGTTCTGGCCACCGGAGCACGCGATGGGGACAAGGACATCGACACGCTCCGCGCCGCGGGGAACAACCGGCCGCGCGGCATCTGGTCGGACGGCGCGACGATATGGGTCGCGGACTGGACGCATGACAAGCTCTACGCCTATGTTCTGGCCACCGGAGCACGCGATGGGGACAAGGACATCGACACACTCGACGCCGTGGGAAACACCAGCCCGGAAGGCATCTGGTCGGACGGCGCGACGATGTGGGTCGCGGACGGGGTCGACGACAAGCTCTACGCCTATGTTCTGGCGACCGGAGCTCGCGATGGGGACAAAGACATCGACACACTCGACGCCGTGGGAAACACCAGGCCGGAAGGCATCTGGTCGGACGGCGCGACGATGTGGGTCGCGGACTGGATGGACCGCAAGCTCTACGCCTATGTTCTGGCTACCGGAGCGCGCGACCGGGACAAGGATTTCGACACGCTCGTCGCCGCGGGAAACACCACCGTGTCGGGCATCTGGTCGGACGGCGCGACGATGTGGGTCGCGGACTGGTCGGATAACAAGCTGTACGCCTATGCTCTACCGCGCGACGGCGGCGGGACCAACCGCCCGCCTCGGTCGGTCGGTTCGATCCCTGCACAGACGCTAAACGTGGGCAGCACCGCGCCGGTGAACGTCACGCGGTACTTCACGGACCCGGACGGCGACCCGCTGACGTACACGGCGCGTTCGAGTCGCATCGGCATAGTGACGGCTGCAGTGTCGGGCGGCTCGGTCACGCTGACGCCGGTAGCGGTAGGGACGGCGACGGTCAGCGTGATCGCCCGCGACCCAGGCGGAGAGAGCGCGACGCAGGCCATCTCGGTGACTGTGCAGCCCGGCGGGGGTGTCAACGGATTCACCGACGACCCGCTCGTGCCGGCCGTGACGCCGGTAAGAACAGTCCATTTCCGGGAGCTCCGGACGCGAATCGATGCGCTGCGAACGACGGGGGGCCTGTCGGCGTACGCGTGGACGGACCCGGCGCTGACGCCGGGCGTCACCCGGGTCAGGAGCGCGCACCTGACAGGTTGCGGACCGCACTGAATCAGGCGTACGCCGCTGCCGGCCAGCCGCGGCCGACCTACAGCGACGCGAGGGTCCGGGCCGGGACGACCCCCATCCGGGCCGTCCACGTCAACGAGCTGCGGGGCGCGGTGGTCGAGCTGGAGAACGCCGCCCCGACCGGCCTGATGCCGGACTTGGTGGTTGGGTCGCCGTCGGTCAGCGACAGCAGCCTCACGGGGGGGCAGTCGTTCACCCTGTCGGCCACCGTTCGCAACCGGGGCTCGGCCCGCTCCGCCGCGACCACGCTGCGCTACTACCGCTCGACCAACTCGACAATCTCCTCGAGCGATACGGCGGTCGGCAGCGATCGGGTTTCGGCTCTTGCAGCGGGTGCGCGCGGAGCAGAGTCGATCAGCCTGACGGCACCGAGCTCGGCGGGGACCTACTACTACGGCGCGTGCGTCGAGCCGGTCGGCGATGAGAGCGATACCGACAACAACTGTTCGACCGGGGTGCGGGTGACCGTGGAATCGGGAGGAGGAGGAGACGCGCTCACGATCAGGATAACAAGCTGCAGTGGCGCTAGGGTGGCCGGAGGCGTCGTAAACGTCAGCATCGGGGGGACGGTCACGGCCCATAGGGCGCTGTCCTCGGTGACTGTCACCGCAACGGCAAATGGCCAATCCGTGGGCACGGAGTTCCTCTTTAACATGTGGGCGGGGCAGACGAAGAACTACCTCATATTCGGCACGATCTCTACGGGCGCCTCCCGACTGACGTGTAGGGTCTCGGTTCGCGCCTCAACGGCAGGGGCGCCCGGTGAGTCGATCTCCGCTGCTGCAACAGGACCGGTTCGTTGAGCAAGAAGGCAGTGCCCGCTGCCGATGCGCGCAGAAGGTCGGTACACACCGTCCTGACAGGGTTGCTGGCGATCGTGCGATAGACGCGGGTTCAGGGGTATGCAAGGGGGCGATGCGAGGGGTTGTCCTGTGAAGGAAGCGACGTGGATGGTCGTCGTGCCGATCGCGCTGTTCGGCCAGCTCGCGGTCCTCGCCGGTACGGCCGCCGCGCAGTCGGATGCGTGTCGAGTCGGGCAGGAGTTGAGCCCGGGTGACTACTGTACGGTCGACATTCCCAACATCTCGGTGGGAACCAACCGCTTCGAGGTCCGGTCGGATGGACGCGGCTGCTACGGAGGAATCTGCTCTGGCAACGCCATGAACCTAAACGGGTTCGAGGCGAGCAGGATAGACGGCACGTCGCGGTGGCGGATAGATGCGCTGCCCGGCGGAGGGACCACCAACCAGCCGCCTCGCGCCACCGGTTCGGTTCCCGCGCAGACGCTGACGGTCGGCGGCGGATCGGCGGCGGTGAACGTGGCGCGGTACTTCACGGACCCTGACGGGGACCGGCTGACGCACACCGCTGGTTCGAGCCGCACGGGCGTGGTGACGGCCTCCGTGTCGGGCAGCACGGTGACGCTCACTCCGGTTTCGGCCGGGACGGCGACGGTCACCGTCACCGCGCGCGATCCCGACGGCGCGAGCGCGACCCACGCCATCGCGGTAACGGTGAGGTCGTCGTCGACTGAGACATCCGACCGCGCGGTGCTGGAAGCGCTCTATGACGCGACGGGCGGCGCGAACTGGACGGACGACACGAACTGGAAGACGGCGGCTCCGCTGGACGAGTGGCACGGGGTAACCACCGACGCCGCCGGCCGGGTGACGGGTCTGGCACTCAGGTACAACGGTTTGGCCGGTCCGATTCCGCCAGCGCTGGGAGACCTGGTGAACCTCAGGACGCTGAACCTCGGCTACAACGAGCTGAGCGGAGCGATTCCGGTCGATCTGGGACGCCTGGTCAACCTCGAGACCTTGTCCGTTCTCGTGAACGAGTTGGCCGGCCCGATCCCGCGCGAACTGGGAGGGCTGGCGAAGCTGCAGACACTGCATCTCGGCTCGAACGGTTTGACCGGCGCGATTCCGAACGAGCTGGGAGACTTGGCGAACCTCCGGTCGCTGAACTTGGGCTACAACGACCTGACGGGCGCAGTTCCGACGTGGTTGGGGCGTCTGGCGAAGCTCGAGAACCTGGATCTCGAAGCGAACGACTTGACCGGCTCGATCCCGCGCGAAGTGGCGAGTCTGGCAAGGCTGCGGAGCCTGAATCTCGGTTCGAACGGGTTGACCGGTCGGATTCCGGCGTGGTTGGGGAACCTGGTTCAGCTTCGCGATCTGGGCCTGGATACGAATGCCTGGACCGGCCCGATTCCGGTCGAGCTCGGCCGCCTGACCAACCTGCGAAGCCTGCGGCTGGGCTGGAACGACACCCTGACCGGTCCAATCCCCACGTGGCTGGAGGGTCTGGTCGACCTCCGCTGGTTGTCGCTGGCCGGAAATGCCTTGACGGGCCCGATTCCGGTCGAGCTGGGGAGTCTGGCGAATCTCGATTTTCTGGACCTCCTAGGGAACGCTCTGACCGGTCCGATTCCCGTCGAACTTGGCGGTCTGGCGAACCTGACGTATCTGCGCGTTTCCGACAACGCGCTGACTGGCCCGATTCCCGTCGCGTTGGGTAATCTCACGAATCTCGGGACGCTGGACCTGGCCGGGAACGCCCTGAGCGGCGCGATTCCACCGGAGTTGGGAAGCTTGTCGAATCTGGAGCGGCTGGACCTCTATGGGAACGCTCTCAACGGTGCGATTCCACCGGAATTGGGAAACTTGTCGAATCTGGAGCGGCTGGACCTCTATGGGAACGCTCTCAACGGTGCGATTCCACCGGAATTGGGAAACTTGTCGAATCTGGAGCGGCTGGACTTGTCGTACAACTGGGGCCTTTTGGGACCGCTCCCCGCCGGTCTGGACCAGTCGAGGCTGGAGGAGCTGGGTTTCTTCGTGACTCAAGCGTGTGCGCCTGCCGCGTGGCGGGATTGGCTCGAGACGATCGAGTTCTACGGGGCCCTGTGTGGAGCGGGAACGGACGCGACGATCGACCTCGCCGTCGTCTATACGCCGGCCGCGCGCGAGTGGGCGGGCGGCGCCGCCGCAGTCGAGGCGGCGATCGACCTCATGATCGCCGAGACCAACGAGGCCTACGCAGCGAGCGGGGTGCGGCAGCGCGTGGCGCTGGTGGGGCGGTCCGAGGTGCCGTACACCGAGGCCGACCCCGGGCTCGACATCGACCGCCTCGCGGACCCATCGGATGGCCACATGGACGAGGTGCACGCCCTGCGCGACCGTACCGGCGCCGACCTCGTGCATCTGGTCTCTTTCGACTCCTACGTTTGCGGCATAGCGCAACTTGCCGGCGTCTTCGGAGTCACCAGCATCGACTGCGGCGGCATCACCTTCGCGCACGAGCTCGGCCACAACATGGGACTGCGCCATGACCGGTTCCAGGTCCAGTTGCTCGAAGACCGCGTGGGCTCGCACCCGGCGTACGGCTACGTGAACCAGCGGGTGTTCGACCCGGTGGCGCCGGAGTCGAGTCGCTGGACCACGATCATGTCGTATCTGCGGCACTGCCGCCTCGCCGACGTCCCATGCTCGGTGTTGCCCCGCTTCTCGAATCCGCACCAGCGCTACGGCGGCGACCCGCTGGGCGTTCCCTTCGGTACGGGGTCGGGCGTCAGCGGTCCCTCGGACGCGGTGGCCGTCCTCGAGGCCATGGGACCCGCGGTGGCGGCCTGGAGAGACCGCCCCGACGATGCGGCCAACCGGCCGCCGGTGGCGGTGGGGACGTTGCCGGACCGCAGATTGCAGGCGGTGGGCGCCACCCTGGACGTGGACCTGTCGCGGGCGTTCACGGATCCCGACGGCGACGCGCTGACCTACAGCGCGGCGTCGGTCGCGCCGTGGGTGGTGCGGGCGGTCGCGGCGGGCCGCGTCGTGACGCTGACGGCAGTGAGCGAGGGTGCGACGACGGTCCGGGTGACGGCGACCGATGCGGGTGGACTGAGCGTGTCGCGATTGTTCTCGGCGACGGTGGAAGGGCCGGCCGACGCGGACCCGCAAGGTAGCGTGGAGTCGGATCGGGCGGCGCTCGAGGCGCTCTACGACGCCACCAGCGGCCCGGACTGGACGGACAGCACGAGTTGGAAGACATCGGCGCCGCTGGGCGAGTGGTACGGCGTGACGACCGACGCCGACGGTCGGGTCACGGAGCTGGATCTGTACGACAACGGCCTGGAGGGTTTCGTCGCCCCGGCGTTGGGAACCCTGGGGAACCTGGAGTCGCTGTCTCTCGGCCGGAACGACTTGACCGGGCCGATTCCGGCGAGCTTGGGGAATCTGGCCCGACTTCGACAGCTGAACCTCTCCGGACGCTTGGATACAGCGGGCTTGACCGGCCCGATCCCGGCCACACTGGGCAGCCTGACGAGCCTGGATTCGCTGTTCCTCCACGAGAACGACCTGAGTGGTCCGATCCCGGTCGAGCTCGGGAGATTGACGAGCCTGGAGCGGTTGGACCTCGGCGGGAACGCCCTGACCGGGCCGATTCCAGAGAGCTTGGGGAATCTGGCGCAACTCAGGGGGCTGCGCCTCCGTTGGAACGAGTTGACGGGCGAGATCCCTGGTGCCCTCGGAGCTCTGACGAACCTCGAGCGGCTGTCGCTCACAGGGAACAGACTGGCGGGTGCGATCCCGAGGCAACTCGGAAACCTGGCGGGCCTCGAGACGCTGGAGCTCGGCGGGAACGACTTGACCGGCCGGATTCCGCGCGAGCTGGGCAGCCTGGCGAGTCTCCGCACGCTGGACGTCTCCCTCAACGACCTGTCGGGGCCGATCCCCACCTCGCTTGGAAACCTGGCGAGCCTCGAGAGGCTCGACCTGTCCTATGCGTGGGGTCTGTCGGGGCCGCTTCCGGCCGGCTTGGAGCAGTCGGCTCTCGGCGAGCTGGATGTTCTCGTCACCGGGACGTGCGCTCCGGCCGCTTGGCGGGAATGGCTGGCGACCATCGAGTTCCTGGGGCCGCTGTGCGGGTCGGACAGGGACGTGACGATCGACGTCGTAGTTGCCTACACGCCAGCGGCGCGGGAGGCGGCGGGCGGGGCCGCCGCGATCGAGGCGGAGATCGACCTCATGATCGCCGAGACCAACGAGGCCTACGCGGCGAGCGGGGTGCGCCAGCGCGTGGCGCTGACGGGCCGTTCGGAGGTGCCGTACGCCGAGACGTTCGGCTTGCGCGATGTCTACCAGCTCGCGGATCCGGAGGACGGCGAGCTTGACGAGGTGCACGCCCTGCTCGATCGGACCGGCGCCGACGTTGCGCACCTGATCGTCGGCCGTCCATACAACGTCTGCGGCATCGCTTTCCTCCCCGGGCTCGGCTGGCCCGGCGCCTTCGGCATCACCCGCCGGGACTGCGGCGGCATCGTCTTCGCGCACGAGCTCGGCCACAACATGGGCCTGAGTCACGACCGTTTCCAGGTGCAGGTGAACCAAGGCGGCGTGTTCTCGCACCCCGGATACGGCTACGTGAACCAGCGGATGTTCGAGTCGGGCGCCCCGCCCTCCACCCGCTGGACGACGATCATGGCCTACGAGGTCCATTGCGGGCTGGCCGACGCTTGGTGCGCACCGCTGTTGCGGTTCTCGAATCCGCTCCAGCGCCACGACGGCGACCCCCTGGGCGTCGCGCACGGAGCCGGGTCCGGCGTGACCGGCGCGGCGGACGCGGTTGCCGTTCTCAACGCCACGGGTCGCGCGGCGGCGGCGTGGGGGGATCAGCCGCCGCGGGCCAACCGGGCCCCGGTGGCGGTGGGCACCCTGCCCGACCGGCGGCTGGGGCTCGACGGCAGGCTGACAGTGGACGTGTCGCAAGCGTTCGACGACCCCGACGGCGACGCGCTGACCTACGGGGCTTCGTCGTCGTCGGCGAACGTCGTGACGGTGAGGGCGGCCGGCGGCCGCGTCACGCTGACCGCGGTGGGCCGGGGCACGGCGGCGATCCGGGTGACCGCGACGGACCCCGGCGGCCTGAGCGCCTCCCAGTCGTTCCGGGTGACGGTCGAGGCCGCCCCGGCTCCGTTCACCGACGACCCCATCAGGCCCGGGGTGACGCCGATCAGGGCGATCCACTTCACGGAGCTCCGGACGCGAATCGACGCCCTGCGGTCGGCGGCGGGACTGGGCCGGTTCCGCTGGACGGACCCGGTGCTCAGGGCGGGCGTGACGCGGGTCAGGCTCGTGCATCTGCTGGAACTGCGGGCGGCGCTCTCCGCGGTGTACGCGGCGGCGGGGCGGCCGGCGCCGCGCTGGAGCGACACGGTGGCGGCCGGGGGGGCGACCCCGATCCGCGCGGTGCACGTGACGGAGCTGCGCGTCTCCGTGATAGCGCTGGAATGACGCGGTTCCCGCGCGGCCGGAAGCCGCGTTGGTGACTCCGTCACGAAGCCGAAGCAACTTGCAGAAAGCGGAAGCAGCATGCTCAAACAACAAAACGCTGCCGCGGTCGGTATTGTCTTCCGCCTGCGGGCGGCGCCGACAGCCGGTCAAAACGGGTGTGAAGGCGGTCGGGACTTCCGTCGAAACCGACCGCTACCCAATCGGCCGTGACCTCGACGCCATGGGGTTGACCGGGTGATACGGTAGTGTCCGACTTCAATGTGAAAGCACCGTACGAGGGGACGCGCGACCGATAGCTCTTCTGATACTGCGTCGCTAAACCCAAAGCTGAGGTAACCAGCCATGCAAGTAGCCGCACGTTGGGCAGTAGTCGCGGCCGGTTGTTGTTTGCCCGCCATCGTGCAGGCCCAGCCCACGATCTGGCATGACGACTCGTTCACTGACTCGACGGGGCGGACTCTCCTGTACCGCCTCTGGGTCAGGAGCGACTGGGAGCTAAGCGACCTGCGTGGCGTTCTTCTCTTCCTTCACGGCAATAGCAGTGGTACAGCCGAGGATCTCCGACAAAGGCAGTGGGGCTTGATCGACGAGTCCCTTGACTTCGGTTTGGCGGTCGTCGTGCCAGCCTCCCCTTTCTCTTTGCCCGAGGACCTCTCGCTCGGCGAGAGAGGTCTGATCGGCCCCAGTGTCGGCGCCGACGGAACGCGTTTATGGGGTTCCAGCGATGCCCGGCTCATCCATGAGCTGCTGCAGAGCGGCCTCAATGAGCGGCTCGCCATCGACTACGACAAGGTCGTCTTTTCGGGTGCTTCGCAGGGAACCTGCTTTCTGGCCAAATTCGTTGAGTACTACGGTGGCAGCTACGGCGGCGGTTTCCACGCTTGGTGCGGCTGCTTCTGGCTGGATTTCGACGGCGACGATTCCCACGACACGTATGCGGTCACCCCACCGTTCCTCGGGACGCCCTGGAGACCCACGTTCCAGTGGACGCCCGCCGCTACCGATGCGGCGAGCGACCGCTTCAGCGTGTTCATTGAGGCAACGACGGAGGACTTTCTGTACCCAGCGGCCATGTCGATGTCTCGGTATTACTCGGAATGGCTGGGTCTGCGAACTGCTGCAGACCTGGACGCGCCGGGGGGACACTGCTTCAAGGGCGCGACGCCGCGGAGCGCGATCTACGAGTGGTTGTTGTCCGGTGCAGGGCCGGAACGCGCAGGAAGTCCTAGCGACACGGACGGAGACGGGACGGGGGATTTGTCGGACCTCGACGACGACAACGATGGCGCGCCCGACTTTATCGACGCGCTGCCGCGTGACCCGGTGGACTGGCGCGATACGGACGGTGACGGAATCGCTGACGCGCGCGATCGGGACGCCGATGGGGACGGCGTCTGGAACTCCGGCGACGCTTTCCCCTTGGACTCGAGAGAGCAACTCGACACCGACGGCGACGGCATCGGGAACAGGCTCGATGGCGATGACGACAACGACGGGCTGTCGGATGCACAAGATCCGCAGCCGCTGGTTGGAACGGACCTGGGCCGTAATCTAGCATTCGTGCGTCATAGTGCGGGCGGTAGTATTGCGAACTACGAAGGATACCTTGAAGGCACGCGAGCCACGGTGCATGCGGACAAGCCGGCAGCCGTTGTCTATCCGGTACCGCAAGGGCATGTTCAGTCCTACCAGTTTCTTGAGCTGGGCGATAGCGTGGATCGGCGGTTCGAGATCATGGTCGACCGATTTGTCAGGTCAGAGTCGTGTTCGACCGTTCTGGTGTCCTCGTTGTGCGATGTTGAACAGTTCTCGGCGGGCGGGTTTTTCAAGACGTACTACCAGAACCGGTTTGAGCGCATTTGGGTCGACAGGAATCGCAACCGGGACCTCACCGACGACGGACCGGCGCTGCTGTTGGCGTCGACGGAGGACGACTGGGTTACCAGAACCGCGATCGCGATTCTGGAGGTACCTTATGCTGGGGGTCAGGTGTTGCCATATGCGATCTCGTTCCGGTCTCAATCGGACGACCCCGTTTACCCAAACAGAGGCCTCGAAGTTCAGGGCGGGAGTGTTTGGAAGGGCGAGGTGACAGCGCCGTCGGGGGAGCGGGTGGCGGTCATCGTCGTCGATGGGAACGTCGACGGGCGGTTCGATTCGCAGGGGGACTTCGCATGCCTCGATTTCGACCGCAATGGTTGGCTGAACGAGTGCGACACCTCCGAAGACGCTGTTGGGAATCGCGTGCGGTCGAACGCGCTCACTCCGCCGTTCAGGTGGGACGGTGACCGGCAATGGCTTTCCGTCGCGCCATCAGGACAGTCGGTTGCGTGGCATTCGACCAACCGGCCGCCGGTGGCGGTTGCTGGCGCCCTCGGAGACCAGGCGCTGACGCTGCCGGGGACGCTGCAAGTGAGCGTGTCGCGGGCGTTCGTGGATCCCGATGGCGAGGCGCTGACCTACACGGCGTCGTCGTCTGCGCCGCAGGTGGCGACGGCGCGGGCGGCGGGCTCTCGGGTGACGGTGACCGCGGTTGGGGAGGGGACGGCTTCGATCGTGGTGACGGCGACGGACCCCGGCGGCTTGAGCGCGACGCAGTCGTTCACGGCGACGGTGGAGAGGCGCAACCAGCCGCCGGAATCAATGGGCACGCTGCCCGACGTGCGGCTGCCGAATGCGCGCGCCACGCTTGACGTGGACGTATCGCGGGCGTTCGACGACCCCGACGGCGACGCTCTGAGCTACTTGGCGTCTTCGTCGGCTCCGCACGTGGCGACCGCTCGTGCAGCGGGTGCACGCGTGACGTTGACGGCGGTGGGCATCGGCCGGGCGACCATCGAGGTGACGGCGACCGATCCAGACGGCCTGAGCGCCGCGCAGTCGTTCGACGTGCGGGTGACCGCGCCCTTCACCGACGACCCGATCCGGCCCGGGGTGACGCCGATAAGGGCGGTTCACTTCACGGAGTTGCGGACGCGGATCGACGTCCTGCGGGACGAGGCGGGGCTCGGCCGGTTCGGCTGGACGGACCCGGCGTTGAGGGCGGGGGTGACACCGGTCAGGCTCGTGCATCTGCTGGAAATGCGGGAGGCGCTCTCGGCTGCGTACGCGGCGGCGGGGCGGCGGGCGCCACGCTGGATGGACACGGCAGAGGCCTGGGGGGTGACCGCGATCCGTGCGGCGCACCTGACGGAGCTGCGTGCCGCCGTAATAGCGCTGGAATGAAAACGTCTCGGGTGCGAGCGGAACCGTGCGGGTGCGGCTCTACCCGGCTGGCCTTGCCTTCGAGAGTGTCACTGACGCCGGCCGGGGGCGACGGAGCCGGAAGGCGGTGAACTTCGATGCCCCGCGCGTCCGGGTGCCCGTGGCGGTGGTTGGGGCGGCGGTTGGGGTAGTGCTCGGGATACCACGGCTAGCTGGAGGATGTTCCGCAGTGGGTGCCTGTAATCGCGAGGGTGGGTGATTGAGGCAGAAACTCCTTCCGATTGGGTCGAGATGGAGTTGATGGCAGTCAAGTGGCGACCTTGCCGTCGCCCATGTAGGGCAGGAGTGAGATCAAGAATGAAGACTGTGACCCACGTGCCAAGCATGACCGGCTGCAACCCTGGACGGAGACGCTACGCGTCCTACATGAAATCCTGGTCACGACCTTGGTGAGCGATTCTGACATCATAGGAGAACGATGATGCTGCTGAGATTCGTGGTTCGCTATAGCGTGGTTGCGACTGCTGGACTCGCGTTGACGGCGGCGATGCAAATGCCGGTGGGGGCGGCACAGGATGCCGGTCTTTGCGATGCCGAATGGCTCGCACGGGGGTCGCCGGACAACATCGCGCAACAAGTTCTGGCCGGGGGGCGGCCCGAGCAGCCGTGTCCCTCCGGCGGCACGCCCTTTCCCTGCGCAACGTCTCGTGAGCGAAGCGCGGTCGCGGTTGCGTGGCGGGGAAATCGACTCGTTGGCCTTCAGCTTGGCACTGCAGAGACTGCAGACGTTGCAGAACCCACCCGCGCGTTCGGAGTCTGGTGCATCGTCGACGTCCCGGGACCTCCCATCAGCCGCGTTTGACTTGCGGCAGGCCTTGCAGGCTGCGGAGCAGCGCCGCGACACCGTGGAGGGGCTTCGATTGGCGGCTGACCGCGGGGATGCTACGGCGCAGGCGAGACTTGGACGCATGCACATGTTTGGCGACGATGTGCCATTGGACGTCGTGGAGGCCGTGAGGCGTTCGCGACAGGCGGCTGAACAGGGCAACCCCGACGCGCAGAATCTGCTCGGATACGCGTATTCCATTGGTCGTGGTGTGGAACGAAACGATGATGAAGCGGTACGGTGGCTTCAACGGGCGGCTGAACAAGGGAACGCGGACGCGCAGTACAGACTCGGGCGCATGTATGAATACATGTTGCCGGACGCCGCGGAAGCTGTACGGTGGCTCCGACGCGCGGCTGAACAGGGCCATCGCGACGCGCGGGAACGTCTTGATGTCGCGTATTCGAATTGGGTGGCGCACACCGTGTCAGAGGATGAGCCGGAGGAAGTTAGGCGGCTCCGAGCGGCAGCTGAAGCGGGCGACGCCGAGGCGCAGGCCCAGCTTGGGCTCGCGTACACGCCGGGTAACGGCGTGGACAAGCATGAGGGGGAGGCGGAGCGATGGTTTCGACGGGCGGCCGAACATGGCCACGCTGATGCACAATTCGGCCTCGCAGGCGTGTACCTCAACGGGGGCCGTGGAGTACGCCCGAGTTCCGTGCTCGCACACATGTGGTTCAGCATCGCGGTGGCAAACGGGACGAGTCAGGCGACGATGGCTGGCCTTTTAAGGGGGCTTGCTGAGCGCGAGATGACCTCCGCGGAGGTCAACCAGGCGATCCAACTTGCCCGCGAGTGCACGGCGTCGAGCTTCCAGTCCTGTGAGCCATGACGAGCCTCGGGAACGGTTTGCAGCACACGCGTGGCGGCCAGGGCCATCGTAATGCTTGGGGGCCACGCGGGACGCGTCGACGGCCGTCGGGTGACGTAGCCGCAGCGCCACGACCCGGAGCGCGTCAAGCGCTGGGTGGTGCTCGTCTTGCCGTCCTCAACGCCACGGGTCGCGCGGCGGCGGCATGGGGGGATCGCCCGCCGCACGCCAACCGGGCCCCGGTGGCGGTGGGCACCCTGCCCGACCGGCGGCTGGGGCTCGACGGCAGGCTGACCGTGGACGTGTCGCAGGCGTTCGACGACCCCGACGGCGATGCGCTGACCTACGGGGCCTCGTCGTCGTCGGCGAACGTCGTGAGGGTGAGGGCGGCCGGCGGTCGCGTGATGCTGACCGCGGTGGGCCGGGGCACGGCGGCGATCCGGGTGACCGCGACGGACCCCGGCGGCCTGAAGCGCCGCCCAGTCGTTCCGGGTGACGGTCGCGGCCGCGGCGGCTCCGTTCACCGACGACCCCATCAGGCCCGGGGTGACGCCGATCAGGGCGGTCCACTTCACGGAGCTCCGGACGCGAATCGACGCCCTGCGGTCGGCGGCGGGACTGGGACGGTTCCGCTGGACGGATCCGGTGCTCAGGGCGGGCGTGACGCGGGTCAGGCTCGCGCATCTGCTGGAGCTGCGGGCGGTGCTCGCCGCGGCGTACGCGGCGGCGGGGCGCCCGCCGCCGCGCTGGAGCGACACGGCGCCGGCCGGGGGGGCGACCGCGATCCGCGCGGCGCACGTGACGGAGCTGTGCGGCGCGGTAGTGGCGCCGGAATAGCGCGGTTCGCGTGCGTCCGGAACCCGCGCCCGGCGACTCTCTCGGGAAACCGGGACAATTCCACCGGACGCCTCGCATCATGGGAGCATCGTCTCTCGTTCGCGCTAGTAGGGCGCCTCAAGCGCCGCCCTGCGGGGCAGCCGCCGGCTCGCGCCGATCACCGCGGTGTCGTGCCCCGCGCCGTGTCGGGTCAGGCGCTGGCTCGAAGGATGGACCAATGTCGACCAGCATGTGCGCCCTCTCCGCTTCTGCGCGCGTCCTTGCCGCGGTTGCGATCCTCGCGACAGGGGCTGCGGCTCAGACTGTCTGGACGGACGACCCGCTGATACCAGGCCGGACGCCCATCAAGGCGGTGCACTTCGACGAGTTGCGGGCGAGTATCAACGACCTGCTGACCGGCTGCCGCGGAACGGCCTTTCGTTTCACGGACGCCGCGCTCACGGTTGGGGTGACGCCGGTCCGCGCGCTTCATGTCACGGAGCTGCGGACAGCCCTCGATGCGGCCTACACGGCGTGCGGACGCCCGCGGCCAGCCTGGTCGGACCCGGCGCTGCGGGCCGGCGCGACGGTAGTCCGGGCGGTTCACATCACCGAGCTTCGCGCGGCCGTCACCGCCCTCCGAAACCCGGAGGCAACGTCGTTCACGCTTTCCGGGACGGTCCGCGACAGCAGGGCGAACGGGACGGCCGTCGCCGGAGCGACCGTGCGTCTCGACACCGGGCAGTCGACCTCGGCCGCCGCCGATGGGCGCTACAGGTTCACGAACCTCAGCGGCGAGGTCACGGCTACTGCGGCCGGCGCCCACCACGTTGCCGCCTCGGTCGAGGTCACGATGGACCGGAATCGGACGGTCGATTTCGTGCTCGACCACACCAGGGAGCCGCCTTTCTCGGGAACCGCGTTCTTCCCGGACGTTCTCCGACCGTCCGACCCGACGAATCTCGGGGACGTGACCTACACGGGACGCGGTGACAGGTTGATCTACGACCGTCGGGTTGAGGAATGGACCACCGTCGACGCATTCCTGTTCGCGGTGCGGATCCACGAGCAGGAGCTGGAGTTTCAGGTGAACCCGGAGTTCGGAAGCGTCGACGCGGCACGGGCGGAGGTCGACACCTACGCGCCGGCGCTGGGCCGGCTGCCGGCGTTCATGCTGTCGAGGGCCCGAAAGGTGCAGGTCAATGCCGGCGACGAGCTGTTCGGCGGAAACTGGCGCGACCGGAGCTTCCTGATTCACACCGACAGGGGGCGGTCGTACATCGACAGGGGGATCATCGAAGAGGTGTTCTTCCATGAAGCGGCGCACGTTTCTCTGGACGGCGACCACGGGGCGGCGCCGGGCTGGCTCGCGGCGCAGCAGGCGGACGGCGGCGTCTTCATCTCCGCCTATGCACGCGACTTCCCGGCGCGGGAGGACGTCGCCGAGAGCATCCTGCCGTACTTCGCGGTGCGCGAGCGGCCGGAGCGGCTGAGCGCGGCGGACCGGTCGGCGGTTCTGAACGCGATCCCCAATCGGCTGGCGTACTTCGACCGGCAGCGGTTCGTCGAGCTTCAAGATTCGCCGATCACAATCACACCGGTCACTCAGGGGGTTTCGGTCACCGACAGGAGTCAGATTCTCGTCGAGCTGGCGCCCGAGGATATCGTCGCCGCGAACTTGCTCGACCTGGCAGGCCGCACGCTGATCTTCACGCCGGATGGCGAGGGCGGGTACGCTCGCTCGGTGCTGGGCCTTGCCTGGGATGACGAGCTCGGCGGCACGGTCCGCGACGGTGACCAGATCGAGCTGGGCTTCGGGTTCGCGTTCTCCGGACGTGAGTGGGGGTCGTTCTTCGTCAGTGACCGGGGCGCGGTCACGTTCGGCGCCCCGCACCCGTTCTCCGGCACCGAGCCCCGGCGGTTCGGCACCATGCAGCAGATCGCTGATGCCTTCGTGGGGCCGCCGACGATCAGTGCGCTGTACAAGAAGTACGCCGGCGGATCAGTGAACGTCTCGAGCAGGGCGGACCGGGCGGTCATCACGTGGATGATGGAGGACGTCGCTTTCAGCGTCTATGGGCGGAGGCCGAAGGAGCCCTTCGGCGTTCAGGCGGTCCTGCATGCCGACGGCCGCGTCGCGTTCAGCTACGGACATGACCCCGAGGACCCGGACGAGGCTTTCCGGGACGGCATCGCAGGGCTGTTTCCGACGGACCTGAGGACGACAGGGGTGCTCGGGCGAGGGATTCCCGACCGGGCGGACCCTTCCCTTCCCGCTCATCTGGATCTTCTGGAAACGGTCGTCTACAGCCTCTCGAACCCAAGGTATGTACTGGTCGAATTCACGACGCGAGGTCCCATTCGTCCGGTTCGGGGCCGTGAGGCCGTCTATCGTCTGGAGCTCGACGCCGACCAGCCGTGGTGGAGCGAGTACGACCGAGACGACCGCGACTTCCTGTACGGGGTGTCGTTGAAGCCCGACGGACGCGTCGAGGCGAGGTGGGATGCAGCCAGACCATATGACGTCGAGGCGGGTGACAACCGAATCGGCCTGTTGATCAGGCTTCGCGGGTTTCCGGGCGTCGCCGCTTCCGTGGTCGCTTCCACGGCGGAATACGACGCCGTCGCACGCACGTGGACCAGCGGGAATCGAAGAAGCACGCCGACGGTGGTCGATCTCCCGGACGAGCCCGACGAAGCCGACCTGTCCCAGCCGGATCCCCGGCCCTCGTCCGCTCAGAGCGAGATATTCCGCTACCCGATGATCCGGGACATTGCAGAGGTTTCTTGCCGCATCGTCGAGGTCCTGGGCGATGAGTTCGACTTCTTCGCCTTCAACAGCCAGTTTCGCGTGGACCAGCAGCAGACTGGTCCTGCGCACGGCTTTGCCGGGTCCTACCCCGGGAACATCAAGGTGGAGGGAATCGGGATCGAGGGCGATGAGGTACCTCCTTGCGACACGCGGTTGTCGAATTCCTGGGGATATCCCGTCTGGATGAAGGCGAGGACGGTGGTCGACCACGGTGCTGCGGGGCGAGGTCCCTACGACTCCGGCCTGACGTACTTCGCCCACGAGATTGGCCACACCTGGCTCGCCTATGTCGGGTATTCGACGAACGGCGAGCGGCTGCCGCTGGTCGATCCGGACAGCCCTGTCCACTGGATGAAGGGGCTCCATGCTCCCGCGCCGTTTCCGTGGCGGGGTCGGGAGAACGGCTCGGTCATGGGTGGGAACTACTGGCGCGAGAACCCGGACGGGACCTTCACGCCGACGAGCGGGTGGACCAGCAGGGGCGGCGGCTTCTCCTGGCTCGACCTCTACCTGATGGGCTTGGCCGCCCCCGAAGAGGTGCCGGACATGTTCGTGCTTCGGAATCTCCGGGAGACCGGCGCGGGTTGGGGGGGAGCGCACGCGGCAGAGAAGGAAGTCGTGACCATGGAACAGGTGCTGGCCGCGATGGGGCCGCGAATCCCGTCGCCGGAGTGGGCGCGCGAGACGTTCAATACCGGTTTCGTGTACTTCCTGCTCCCGGCACAGGAACCAGTCGCGGGGTTGCTGCACGAGCACGCCCGCTACCGCGACCGGGCCATAGCCCACTGGCACCACGTCACAGGGGGGCGGGGACGGCTCACGAGCGAGGTGCGCGCTCGCCGGAGCCCGTGAGGGGACGATCCTTGAACAAGACGCTTCTTGCGTTGCTTCTGATCTTCGGCTTGGGGGGCTTCGGTCTGGCTCTCGACCGGGTCCGTGTAGAGACGGGTGTCGACAGGGCGGTCGCCGCGTTGGGCGTGTCGGGGGCGGGCGTCATTGTCGCGATCCTGGACCGCGGCATCGACTGGGAGAGCAACGATTTCCGCCATGACGACGGCTCGACGCGAATCGCGTACATCTTCGACCTGTCGGACGATGCCGGCGCCGACGACACGGAGAACGGCTACGGACGCGGCACCATTTACACGAGGCAGCAGATCGATCGGGCGCTTGCCGCCGGCACGACGCTGGCAACGCGGGATGCCATCGGTCACGGGACCACGACAGCCGGCATCGCCGCGGGGAACGGGCGTAACCATCCCGACCGGAAGTACCGCGGGGTGGCGCCGAACGCGACGATCATCGCGGTTAAGGTCGTCGGCGGAGAGGGGTCGGGAGAGCCCGACTTCTGGGACTACTCGGCGCTTCCTGTCGCCATCGACTTCGTGATCGACAAGGCGCGGGAGCTGTCGATGCCGGTGGTGATGCTGCTCAATCTCGGGTCGATCGGCGGACCGACCGACGGCACGAGCGCGCTCGCTCGCAAGATCGACGAGACCGTCGGTCCCGGTCACCCCGGCGTGGTGTTCGTCACCGGAACCGGAGACGACGGGGTTCCCTCGAAGACGCAGAACCGCGCGGCCGGAGACGTGCCGAACGGCGGGACCGTGGACCTGCGATTCGCGCTCGACCGAGGCGCGGGTGTCCTCGAGTCGTGGTACGACCAGAACGCGGGGTTTGCGGTGTCGATCGATACCCCGACGGGGAAGCTCGGTCCGTACCCGTCATCGCAGTTCGAGGCAGCCGGCGCCGGCGTTCGGGTCTTCCACCATCGCGGGGGAGATGACTTCTACGGTTCGGCGAACGGCAAGCGGCTGCTGCGAATCGAATTCGACGGCGCCGCCGGAGCGGGCGACTACGTGCTGAGACTGGATCACGAAGGCAGTTCCACCGGTTCCGACATCCGCTTCGACGCCTCCCTCAACACGCCGTTCGGGGAGTCGGGCCGATTCCTGAATCACATGACGCCGGGCAGCATCTGGGACGGCGCGACGGCGTTTCGAAACGTGACGCCCAACAGCTACGTCGTCCGCACGGAATGGACCGACATCGATGGTATCGACCGTAGGTTGGTCGGTGAGGGCAACGTCGGCGAGCTGTGGACGGGAAGCAGCGTTGGACCGACGGTCGACGGGCGGATCGGGGTCGATGTCTCGGCCCCCGGAGACAGGATTGTCGCGACCTACGCCCCACGGTCGCTCTGGGCCACCTTCAGGAGCAATCTGATCGTGGACGGCGCTGGGCTGTACGGCATGGCGGGCGCCGTGAGCGCCGCGGCGCCGGTGGTGGCGGGCATCATCGCGCTGATGCTCGAGGTCGACCCGACGCTGGACGCCCTCTCGGTCAAGCGGATCCTGCAAGAGACGGCACGGACCGACGAGTTCACGGGGCAGACCCCGAACACGCTGTGGGGGTATGGCAAGGTGGACGCGTTCGAGGCGCTCATGGCAGCGCGGCACGAATCCACGAACGGGAAGACCAACCGGGCTCCGCGGCCGGTGGGCTCGATTCCGGCGCAGATGCTGGCGGTCGGCGGCGGCGCTGCGTCTCTGCGAGCGGCGCAGTACTTCAACGACCCGGACGATGATGTGCTGACGTACACCGCGCGTTCCAGCAGCACGGGGGTCGTTGCCGTCTCCGTGTCGGGCAGCACGGTCACTCTCACGCCGGTGGCCGCGGGGAGGGCGACGGTCGCCGTCACCGCCCGCGACCCCGACGGCCAGAGCGCGACGCAGTCGGTGGCGGTGACAGTGGAGGCCGCGGGTCGTAGCCGGTTCACCGATGACCCGTTGCGGCCCGGAGTGACGCCTGTCAGGGCCGTTCACTTCACGGAGCTCCGGGTGCGGATCGACGCCCGCCGGGTGGCGGCGGGGCTGGTGCCGTTCCACTGGACGGACCCCGTGCTGCGGGCGGAGGTGACGCCCGTGAGGCTCGTGCACCTGCTCGAGCTGCGCGAGGCGCTCGCCGCGGCCTACGCGGCGTCAGGGCGGCCGGTTCCACGCTGGACCGACACTGCGCCGGTCGGCGGGACGGCGCCGATCCGTGCGGTGCACGTGACGGAAATGCGCACTGCCGTGGTCGCCTTGGAGTGAGGTCGCTCGAGCGCCGGGGCCGCGCGTCCCGCAGCCGGTGTCACCCCGCCCGCCGACGGTCTGAGGGCAGCGTAGTCGTCCGGTGCGGGTGACGGCGGTGTTCATCGATGACTCGCGGATGCGGATTGACGTCCCGCGCGTGAGGCACGGCTGGTCCCGTTCGGCTGGACGGGCCTGGCGCTGCGGGCGTGGTTGACCGGGGTCTGGCGCACCTGCTGGAGCCAAGTGAGGCGCTTGCCGCGGCGTACCGGCGAGGGCGTGGCCTGCGCCGCGACAGACCGACGCCGCTCCGGCGGGTGGCGAGGCATCAGGGTGACCTGCTGACGGAGTTGCGCGCCGCGGTGGCGGCGCTGGAGTGACATGTGCACCCGATCCAGAGCCGTCGCGGGCAGGTAGGAATCGAGCCTTGGGAGAAGTATGGCGGTCCGAGTTTCGGACCGACCCGCTCGGGGACCAGGATGTGAGGGGTGTCATGACAAAAGGGCGATGGGTGGCCATCGGTTTGTTCCTGGTCGGTCAGCTCTTCATCTTGGCCGCATCGGGGGCCGCCCAGTCGGATCGTTGTCGTGTCGGGCAGGAGCTGGACCCGGGCGACTACTGTACGGTCGACATTCCCAACATCTCGGTGGGAACCAACCGCTTCGAGGTCCGGTCGGATGGCCGCGGTTGCTACGGAGGAATCTGCTCCGGCAACGCCATGAACCTGAACGGGTTCGAGGCGAGCAGGATAGCCGGTACGTCACGGTGGCGGATAGACGCTCTGCCCGGCGGAGGGACCACCAACCAGCCACCTCGTGCCACCGGTTCGGTTCCCCCGCAGACGCTGACGGTCGGCGGCGGATCGGCGTCGATGAACATGGCCCGGTATTTCACGGACCCTGACGGGGACCGGCTGACCTACGAGGCAGGTTCGAGCCGTACGGGGGTGGCGAGGGCCTCCATGTCGGGCAGCACGGTGACGCTCTCTCCGGTTTCGGCGGGGACGGCGACGGTCACCATCACTGCCCGCGATCCCGACGGCGCGAGCGCGACCCAGGCCATCGCGGTAACGGTGAGGTCGTCGTCGACCGGGGCATCCGACCGGGACGCCGTACTGGCCGCGCTGGTCGACTTCCGGGACGTCGACGAAGCCCAGCGGCCCTTCAGTCGAGAGGACATCGTCAACCTGCTCAGGCGCAACGACGACTCGTTGGCGCGCTTCACTTGGGAGACCTCGCGTAACCTGGTCAGCGTGGACTTCGACGTGCTGGACTGGATCACGGTCGACAAGCAACGTACCGACTACCCGCTCGGGGGCCGCGGTGTGGTCGAGGACGCCGTCAGCGCGATCTCCTACCACGCCGACCTGAGCCAGTACGACAAAGTGCTGCTGTTCATCTTTCCGCTGGAGCAGGGGTACCCCGGGTGCCAGGCGTACCTTGGACCCGTCCGGTGGAGTACGCCGAACGGGACCTTCGAGCTGGGGGCCGCGTGGCTCAGCGGCTACGACATGGGTTGCGTGGAGAAGGGCCGCATTGCGCACGAGTACATGCACACGTTCGGCTTCGTTCACTCGTACTTGATAGGCTGCCCCAAGGAGCCGCCGGTCCCGGCCAGCCTGATCGATCCGACGGACAAGAACGACTCGTGCTTCACTTATCCCTGCGTGGATGACGACTGCAGGGAGACGAGGCGGAGTGATTCCAGCATCATCGCCAACGCGGACTGGGATGTGCTCGGTGGGGACCACAAGTACGAGGAGCTCTTCCCGCTCCACGTCCACGCGACGTGGCAGGCGCAAGCCGGCTGGCTGGGTGAGGACCAGGTTATCGAGGCCAACCGGGGTAGATACCGGATCACGACTCTGGAGTCGCTTGATTCCAGGCCGAAGGCGATCCGCGTGCCGTTGGGCATCGATGCACAGGGGGAGCCGGCGTACTACTGGCTTCAGACGAGAGAATTCAGCCCGTGGACCTTTGCGCTCCGGCGTTCAGTCGTCGAGGACTTGAGTCCGTGCCAGGTGGATGTTCGGCTTGAGGCGACAGGCGTATTCGGGCACGGGGGTGGGAGCTTTGATAGCAAGAACACGTACATCTTCGACGGATACGGTATCGAACTGACGAACGGGCAGCGTCGGGAGATACTAGGCGAATCGATAGTGCGGCCGCAAAGTCCGTTCCATGATCCGTATCGAGGAATCCGCATGAAAATCGTGGATTGCGTCGAAGAGGGGGACCCAACGTCGATCGAGCTGTTGATCGAGACTACGCCGCTGACAGTCGGGCCGTCAATCGTCGCCCACCTTCATGACGAGCAGACGACAGCGACGATCACGGTGACGAACGGCGGCACGAAGCGCATCGCCATGGGGTCGGCGGCGATCGGCGGTCGCCATCCGGCCGCGTTTTCCGTGCTGTCCGACGGGTGCGGCCGGTTGCAGCCGGGTGGTTCATGCGCGGTAGTGGTGTCGTACGATGGCCGCACCGTGGGCAACCCAAACCACCATGCGGTCTTGAAGATTCCGAACGACGACGGACTCGCGCCGGAGTTGTCCGTGAGTCTGTTCGGCGAGGTTGGCCGCCCCGCCGACGCCAATCGTCGCCCGGTGGTGTTGGAGAACCTGCCGGACCGCGGCTTCACGTCAGCGGGCACGCTGGAAGTGGACGTGTCAAGGGCGTTCGCTGACCCCGAGGGCGAAGAGTTGAGCTACACGGTGTCGTCGTCCGCGCCGCAGGTGGTGGCGACGCGCGTCGCGGGCAGCGTGGTGACCCTGATGGCGGCAAGCGAGGGCGTTGCGGCGATCGGGGTGACGGCGACGGATCCGGGCGGCCTGAGCGTGACGCAGTCGTTCGGGGTGACGGTGGGAAGGGGCAACCGGCCACCGGCTGCGGTGGGAGCATTGCCGCCGGTGACCCTGGGGATGGGCGGGGCGCCGGTGAGGGTGGACGTCGACGGCGCGTTCCGGGACCCGGACGGTGACGCCCTGACCTATGGAGCGGCCTCCTCGGCGCCGGCCGTTGCGTCGGTGGCGGTATCGGGTAGCAGTGTGACGGTGACCCCGGTGGCGGCCGGCAGGGCGACGGTCACGGTGACTGCGACCGACGCGGGCGGTTCGAACACGACGGCGACCCAGTCGTTCGCGGTGACGGTGACGCGGCAATTCACCGACCATCCGCTGGTTCCCGGGGTGACACGGGTCAGGGCGGTGCACTTCACGGAGCTGCGGACCCGCATCGACGCGCTGCGGTCGCGCGTGGGGCTGGGGCGGTTCGCGTGGACGGATCCCGTCCTCAGGGCGGGGGTGACTCCGGTCGGGCTCGTGCATTTGCTCGAGCTGCGGGAGGCGCTGGCTGCGGCCTACGCAACGGCGCGGAGTACGCCGCCCCGGTGGACCGACGCGCTGCCGGTGGAGGGTACGACTCCCATCCGGGCGGCGCACGTGATGGAGATACGCGCCGCGTTGGTGGCGCTGGAGTGAGGCGATTCGGCGCCGACCTGCCGGCAGGGGCCGGTTCGCGACGAGCGATGGGCCTGCGGCAGTCGGCGGCTGGGGGTTCAGGCACCGACTAGCAGCCCGTGGACGAAGTCCGTTCGGTGAGCGGGCCTGCTCAAGCAGCTTGGGGGCGAGCGGCTGAGCCCCAAGAGGCGTCCGGAGCCCATTTGGCCCCCCAGAGGCCGTTCAGACGCCCCCAGAGGTCCATGAGGCGGTCGATCAGCCCGAGAATCGACGAGAAAGCCCGCCCCTGCAGGCTCCGGGGCGTACCGACGCCCGTCAGGCGACGCAGCAACAGACCAAGGTTGCAGCCCGCCGCCTGGATGAGCACCCGCTTGCGCACATTCTCGTGGCCGCGCACCCACACCCGACGGAGACCCCCGGTCTCGTACTGGTGAGCGAAAGGCCGCTCCACCAGCTCCCCCCGGCATCGTTGGAGACGACGGCCTCGATTCCCGCGAATACGCCGACGATTCCCATACAGCGCCGACTGCGCAGCACGCTTCTCCGGCGGCGTCTCACCCGTCTTCTTGTCCTGCCAGACCCGCCGACCACGCTCCGGCTCCGCGATGTAGCTGCGTACACCAATCTCGTCAAGCGCCACCAGCGTCGCGTCGCTGTGATACCGCTTGTCGGCCACCACCTCTTCGACGCCCTCGCCGTCAGGTCGCACCGCCTCGACCTGCTCCGCCGCCTTCGTCAGCGTCTCCGGCAGCGTCGCCGTATCACCTTCCGACGCGTCCTGAACCGTCGCCGACAGGATCGCTCCCGTCTCCAGGTCGACCCCGTGCTCCGTCTTGTGGGCCAGATGGGTCCGGCCGTCCTTCATCTTCGCGATCTTCGCGTCCGGGTCCTGCGGAGACGTCCACTCGTCATTCGACGTCTTCCTGCCCTTCCGCGAACGGTCAAAACGCGCCAACTCCGCACGCGTCGGCGTCGCAATGCCGGAGGCCTCCGCCAACCCGCGTACGAACGCGTCGTACGATTCCCCCGTATCCCGACGCTCGATGCTCCGCATCGCCGCGTTCGCTTCCAGCGTCGTCGCATCCACGCCGATCGTCTTCCCCTTCACCAGACCCGCTTCCGACAACCGCTCCAGCACCCACGTGAACACCGCCGCGTGCGTCTCCACGTCGATCAGACGCCGCGTCCGTGACAGCGTCGAGTGGTTCGGCGTCGGCTCCGTCACGTCCAGATCCAGGAAAGCCCGCAGGCTCAGCGAATCCGCGACCCGCCACGCAATCGCGCGCTCCGATGACAGACCCTCGAAATACCCGATGAACAGAAGCCGGAAATATCGCCCCGGTCAGACTCGGACGACCCATCCGCTCCGCGTAGAAGACCGAACACAACCCCTCCACGAAAGCGTCGAATCCCGATTTCTCCAGGATCCGATTCAGCCGTTCGAAGAAGGGATGCCCCGCGCTCTTCGGAAGGTCCGCAGCCGTCACCCACATCGGCGGGCTCGGTCGACCCGCCGGCTTCTTGCCCATTGCCATGCCGTGAAGTCCACGGCACTCCACCACTCAGATCGACCCGGATCTGTCGACTTTCTCCACGGGCTGCAAGGGCGTTGCGGCAAGCACCTGCCAATCCATCCAGGGCTTTGTCGCGCATGCCCGGCGGCAGCTCGACCAGGTCGAGCGCCGTCTGTTGTGGGATGAGACGATTCCTCACGAGGATGCCGTTGAAGGAGTACGGCCGGCACGGACCGGCCCACGCGGGGTTCCGCCCCCGCGGCCACAGGCTGGCCGGGCCGAGGAAGAGTTGAGCGAAGAGGCAATCGGCGCGGTCGAAGAGGGCCGCGCTGACCACGCCGCCGGCCGCACCTTCACGATGGCCGAGATCAGGCGCGAGCTGGGGATCGAACCCTGAGCCACGGGTCGCTCACGCCCCCCACACGGTCACGGCGCGTCCGTCGAGGGACTCCCGGCGCCGGTAGAGCTTCTCCTCCCACGGCGTCGACTCGGCGCGGTCGAAGACCACCAGATGGCCCGACTCGGCGCGGCACCGGTCCATGTAAGCCAGGGTCTGCTCCACGCCCTCGCGGGTCGTCTCCTCGGGGCTTCCCCGCAGGATCTTGGTCTTGCACTCCACCACGTGACGGCGCGCCGGCGTCCCGGGGTCGGCGGCGCCTCCGGGGCGGGCCGGCGGCCACACGATCAGGAGGTCGGTGCGCCGGCGCCCCAGGGCGTACTCGCGCTCGATCCGCCCGCCGCCGTTCACGATCCGGTGCAGGAACGCCTGCAGCAGCAGCTGCGGCCCCGCCTCCTTGTACTGGAAGCGCTCGATGCAGTGCTCCGAGTGTTCCCGGAAGAAGCCCTGGAACCCCCTCAGCAGGCCGTCCATGTCGAGGTCGCCGTCCGGCTTCACGTACCACTCGGTCTCGTGGGCGATCTCCGCTTCGCGGGGGTACATGAGCTCGCGCGGGATCACCTCCCGGTAGATCGGGTTGGCGATCCGCGCCGTGCCGCTGCGCGCCAACAGGCCGAGGTCGCGGACGTACTCCACGTCGTCGGGGCCGGCCCTGCCGGCGGCGTCGGCGCTCAGCACCGGCTCGATCACGCGCCGCACGCGCTCCTCGTCCAGCTTCTTCGCGAGCTGGTGCAGGTGCGTCTGGCGGCCCAGGACGAGCGCCTCCCGGGCGTCCATGACCGCCTCCTCGTCGATCGCCCGCGAGCGGTCCCGGCCGGCCTTGTTCCTGAAGCAGGCCTCGTAGGCCAGCGCGTTGACCAGCCACGGCTGGCCTTGGGACTGGTCCCATACCGCGGCGAGCGCGCCCTCCGTGAACGCCTGCCCGGTCTCCGCGGTGTGCTGGCCGAGCAAGGTGCGCGCGTCGTCCTGGTCGAAGTCGCCCAGGCGCAGCGACTCCGCCTTGATGTTGAAGGCGCTGCCGCCCGCGATGATCTCGCCCGCCGATTCGGAGTGGATGCGGTAGTCGCGCACGTCGCGGACGCCGCACAGGATCACGCTCTGCGGGAACGCCGCGGGACGCATGTCGTACCCCGCGCGCAACTGGCGCAGCACGGAGATCAGCGTGTCGCCCACCAGCGTGTCGATCTCGTCGAGCAGGAGCACCAGCGGCCTGGGGTCGTTCAGCGACCACCGGCCGAGCGCCTGGCGCAGGGCGCTGTGCGGACCGGCGCGGTCCAGCGTCCGCTCCCACGTCCCGTCGAGGAAGCCGTCGCCCAGGGCGACCAGGGCGCGTTCGGAGATCTCCGCCAGCACGGTCCGCATCCCGGCGGCCACGTCGCCCCTCGCCGTCTGTCCGGTCTCGACGTTCGTGTACACGCAACGGTAGGCCCCACGCTCGTTCAGCAGGTCGCGCAGCGCCAGGAGCGCCGAGGTCTTGCCGGTCTGCCGCGGCGCGTGCAGCACGAAGTAGCGCTTCGCGTCGATGAGGCGCAGGATCTCGTCGAGGTCGAGCCGCCCGAGCGGCGGAATGCAGTAGTGGTCTTCGGCGACCACCGGCCCGGAGGTGTTGAAGAAGCGCTCGGCCATCGGCGTGGTCCCGCCCGCGGGACTGCGTACCGTCATCGTAGCGCATCGGCCGGAAGGCAGCGGGGCGGTGACGTGCACCCGGCCGCCGGCGGGCGCCGAGACTTGACTTGACCCGCCGCCGGGCGCATTCTCTTGTCGGACACAACTGGTCGAATCGTCCAAAGGAGCAGACGATGGTGCTTTCGAAGAAGCTCGGTGCGAGGCCCTGTCGCGCCCGGTTGGCGGCCGCGGCGCTGTGCGCGGCGGTCGTGGCCCTGACCGGGGCCGGCCTGCAGGCCGAGGTGCCGGGAACGGCAACCCTGTCGGGGATGGTGACCGCCTCGGAGCCGTTCACGGCGGCGCAGGTCTACGCGCGCAACCTCGACCGCGACATGGTGTACCAGGTGTACACCAACGGCGGCCGCTACCGGGCCGTCGCCCTGTTCCCCGGCACCTACGAGGTGAGCGCGAGCACGAAGAGCCTCGAGTCGGACGTGCAGACCATCACGGTGAGCGCGGGCGACGCGGCCGAGGTCGACCTGACGCTGGGCCCGCTCTCGGGCGACGCGCCGCCGCTCGTCATCCCCGCCGGCCGGACCGCGATGGAGAGCGGCCGCGCCGGGGCGTTCGAGTACGCCAGCTACGACGAGATCTACCCGCCGGGGCGGGGCAAGGAGGTCGCCGAGCAGGTGTGCATGGCGTGCCACGGCGAGAACTTCTTCCCGACGCGCCCCGGCACCGAGCGGCAGTGGATGACCTGGATCGACCACATGGTCGGCAGCACCCTCGGCGAGCAGGACCCCACCCGCTACGGCCAGGGGCTGCTGTCGTTCCGGGCGTCGATGTTCCGCTTCGGCCGGCAGGACCGCGACGACCTGCTCGCCTACGTCGTCGAGAACTTCGGGCCCGACAGCAAGCGCCGGCGCGTGCGCATCGAGCAGCAGACGCCGGTCGACGAGGAGGCCCTCGGCAAGGCGATGTACATCGAGTACTACCTCGCCAAGGACGGACCCGACGAGGGCGTCAACGCCGAGCCGTGGGCCCGCGACCGGGTCGGCCGCTACGGCCAGGACCCGCGCTTCGACGCCGACGGCAACGTCTGGCTGGTCGACCGCGGCGTGCCGCACCGGCTCGTCAAGCTCGACCCCCGCACCGGCGAGCAGTGGGAGTACCTGTATCCCGACCCGCGGAACGGCAACCACGAGATCCTCATCGACCCGTCGGGCCTGATCTGGCTGCCCGAGCACCGGGGCCGCACCGGGGCCGCGGAGAAGCGGCTGCTGGGCTTCAACCCCGAGACCGAGACGTTCGAGTACCAGATTCCGATGGACCCCGACGACGTGGTGCGCAACCCGACCAAGTTCATGCAGTCGCTGGCCATGGACTCGAAGGGCAACATCTACGTCGGCTGGATCATGGGCGGGGCCCTCAGCAAGTGGGACCGGGCCACCGGCGAGGTGTCGGTGTTCCGCATCCCGACCCCGCACTCCATCCCCTACGGGGTCGTCGCCGACCGCGACGACAACATCTGGATCGCCCTGTGGAGCGGCGGCAAGATCGTCAAGTTCGACACGTCGAACAACTCGTGGACGGAGTTCACCGCGCCCACCTACCCGGGGCACACGCGGCGGCTGAACGTCGACTCGCAGAACAACATCTGGTGGGGCATCTACTCGGCCGGCAAGCGGGCCGGCAAGCTGGTCAAGCTCGACCAGTCGACGGGCAAGATGACCGAGTTCACGATTCCGCAGCAGAACGCCGAGCCCTACGACGTCGCGGCCGACCCCTGGGACAACATCTGGGCCCCCGACGTCGGCCAGCGGACCGACGGCGACTACGGCGCCACGCTCTGGAAGTTCGACCCGCGGACGGAGGAGTTCACGTTCTATCCGAAGCCGCAGCGGCACGCCGACTCGCCCAAGATCCAGATCACGCGGGACGGGGCCGTCTGGTACTCGCCGCGGGGCAGCCGCGAGGCGCCCGCGTTCGGGGTGCTCTATCCCGACATGGACGCCATCGACGACCTGGGGGCGTACTACACCTACGGGCCTCCTGGGTATCCGTTCCCGGCGCCGGCGTCGGTGCCGACCGACGGCGGGCAGTGACCCGGAAGAGACGATGAGAGCATTGCGGGCCGGCTCGGTGCCGGCCATGCTCGCAGCCGTTGCGACTGCCGTGGGGACGGCGGGGAGCTGGGCTCCCGGCCCTCCCTCCGGCCGCCTTCTCGCCGCCGCGGCGGCCCAGGCGCCGGCTTCCCCCGAGTCCGTCCGCGGCCTCCTGGATCGCTACTGCGTCAGTTGTCACAACGAGGGCCGGGTCACCGCGGCCGGCGGGGCCGCGTCCGTCCTCGATGCGCAGCTCCGCGCGACGGGGCTCGCGCTCGACACGGTGGACGCCGAGCGGCCGGGCGCCGACGCCGAGCGGTGGGAGCGGGTAATCAAGCGGCTCGACGCGGGCTCGATGCCGCCGGCCGGCCTGCCGCGGCCGGGCCGGGAGGCCTCGCGCGCGGCCGCCGCGTGGCTGGCCGCGCGCATCGACGAGGCCGCCGCCGCCAACCCCGACCCCGGGCGGACCGGCTCGATGCACCGCCTCAACCGCACCGAGTACGGCAACGCCGTCCGCGACCTTCTCGCGCTCGACGTCGACGTGGCGGCGCTGCTGCCGGGAGACGAGACGTCGGACACCGGGTTCGACAACAACGCCGAGGTGCTGTCCATCTCGACGTCGCAGCTCGAGCGGTACCTGTCGGCGGCGCGGAAGATCTCGCGCCTCGCCACCGGGGTCACGACCGCGCCCGACTTCGCGCGGTTCGAGAACTCGGTGCTGCTGACGCAAGGCGACCGGCAGAGCGAGGACCTGCCGCTCGGGTCCCGCGGCGGCCTCGCCGCCACCTACCATTTCCCCGCCGACGGCAGCTACATCTTCCGCATCGGGCTGACCACCAACTGGCAGGACTACGTCCGCGGCATGGGGCGCAGGAACCTGCTCGACCTTCGCATCGACGGACGGCTCGTCGAGCGCTTCACCGTGGGGGGCGAGGCGCCGGGCACGCCGGCCCCCCACACGTGGTCGCCGGCCGAGGCGGGCGACCCCGAGTGGGAGCGCTACGTCCGCGAGTCGGCCGCCCACCTCGAGGTCCGGGCCGAGGTCGGCGGCGGACCCCACGTCGTCGGGGTCTCCTTCGTCCGGAACCGGTGGGAGCCCGAGGGACCGCTGCAGCCGGTCATGAAGGGGGCGGTCCTCTCGAACGACGAGAAGTACCACGGGAACGCGGAGGTCCAGTCGCTGACGATCGAGGGACCGTACGAGGGCGCGGTCCCCGACGACACGCCGAGCCGGCGGCGCATCTTCACGTGCCGGCCCGCCGCCGCCTCCGACGAGGAGGCGTGCGCCGGGCGCATCCTGTCGCGGCTGGCCCGCCTCGCCTACCGCCGGCCGCCGACGGAGGGCGACGTCGCGACGCTGCTCGAGTTCTACCGGGACGGTAGGGCGAAGGACGGCGGCGACTTCGACACCGGCATCCAGCTCGCCCTCGAGCGGCTGCTCGTCGACCCCGACTTCCTCCTGCGCGTGCTCGAGGACCCGCCGGGCGCCGAGCCGGGGCAGGCGTACGCGCTGACTGATTTCGAGCTCGCCTCGCGCCTCTCGTTCTTCCTGTGGAGCAGCATCCCCGACGACGAGCTGCTCGACGCGGCCGAGCGCGGCCGGCTGACCGATCGCGCCGTCCTGCGCGCCCAGGTGCGGCGCCTGCTGGCCGACCCGCGCAGCGAGGCCCTGGTCAGCGACTTCGCGGCGCAGTGGCTGCACCTGCGGAACCTCGACGACGTGAAGGCCGAGCCCTCGGTCTATCCCGACTTCGACCAGGACCTGGTGGAGGCGTTCCGGCAGGAGACGGCGCGGTTCATCGCCGGCACCATCGACGAGGACCGCAGCGTCCTCGACCTCCTCGGCGCCGACTACACCTGGGTGAACGAGCGGCTGGCACGCCACTACGGCATCCCCGGCGTCTACGGCAGCCGGTTCCGGCGCGTCGAGCTGCCCGACCTCGATCAGCGGGGCGGGCTGCTGGGCCACGGGTCGCTGCTGTCGCTGACCTCCTATCCGCACCGGACCTCGCCGGTGCTGCGGGGGCGGTGGCTGCTCGAGGCCATCTTCGGGGCGCCGCCGCCGGGTCCGCCGCCCGACGTGCCCGCGTTGCCCGAGCGCGGGGACGGCGGCGCGCCGGCGTCGATGCGCGAGCGCCTGGAGATGCACCGGCGCAACCCGGCGTGCGCGAGCTGCCACCGGAGCATCGATCCGCCGGGCTTCATGCTCGAGCACTACGACGCCATCGGGCGGTGGCGGACGGTCACCGAGACGGGCCACGCGGTCGACGCCGCCGGCACCCTGCCGAACGGGGTGACGGCGGTGGGCCTCGCCGGGCTGCGGGGACTGCTGCTCGAAGAGCCGGAGCGGTTCGTGGGCACCCTCACCGAGCGGCTCCTGGCCTACGCCCTGGGGCGCGAGCTGCGCCACTACGATCAGCCGACGGTGCGCGCCATCGTGCGCGACGCGGCCGCCGACGATCATCGGTGGTCGTCGATCGTTCTCGGGGTGGTCGAGAGCCCGGCGTTCCTGATGCGGCGGGCGGCGGAGTGACGGGGAACAGGTTGCGGCTTGCGTAACCGAATGCAGGCCGATGCGAGGACTGACATGAGAGGCAACAACATCTTGACGACGAAGCCCCTGTCCCGCCGGACGGTCCTGCGCGGCGTGGGTGCGACGGTGGCGCTGCCGTTCCTCGACGCGATGGCGCCGGGCGTGTCGGCGCTGGCCCGGAACGCGGCCGGGCCGGTGCGCCGCTTTCAGGCGATCTTCGTGCCGAACGGCATGGCGATGGAGCACTGGTCGCCGGCCGCGGCGGGGCGCGACTTCGAGCTCACCCCGATTCTGCGGCCCCTCGCCCCGTTCCGCGACCAGATGCTCGTCTTCTCGGGGCTGAACGCGTCGTGGACCTACGTCCACGCCGGCGCCTCCGGCTCGTTCCTGACGGGCACGCGGCGGGGTGGCACGTCGGAGACCGACGTGGTGGCCGACACGTCGATCGACCAGCTGCTCGCGAGCGAGTTCGGGGCCTCGACCCCGCTCGCCTCGCTCGAGCTGTCGATCGACAAGGAGGCCAACGCGGGGCAGTGCACCTCGGGCCTGAGCTGCGCCTACACGCAGACCATCTCGTGGCGCACGCCCACCACGCCGCTCCCGATGGAGAACAACCCGCGGGCGGTGTTCGAGCGGCTGTTCGGCGACAGCGGCTCGACCGACCCCGCGGTGCGGCGGGCGCGCATGGCCGAGAAGCGGAGCATCCTCGACTCGGTGATGGACAAGCTGGCCGACGTCGAGCGCCGGGTCGGGGCCGACGACCGGCGCAAGGTCGAGGACTACACGGCGGCGATCCGCGACGTCGAGCGGCGCATCGAGGTGGCGGAATCGAAGAGCGACGTGAACCCCGAGGCCTTCCCCAACGAGCCGCGGGGCGTGCCGGCCACGTTCGAGGAGCACGTCGAGCTGATGTTCGACCTGCAGCTCCTCGCCCTGCGGAGCGACATCACCCGCGTGGCCACGTTCATGCTCGGCCGCGAGCAGAGCACCCGGACCTATCCCGAGGTGGGCGTCCCCGATCCGCACCATCCGCTGTCGCACCACGGCAACGACCCCGCCCTCATCGCCCGGATGTCGAAGGTCAACGCGTACCACGCGGCGCTGACCGCGCGCTATCTCGAGCGGCTGCGCGCGACGCCCGACGTCGACGGGTCGATGCTCGACAACATGACCATCGTGTACGGCACGTGCATGTCCAACAGCACGCGCCACGCCGGCAACAACGTCCCCATCCTGGTGCTCGGCGGCGCCGGCGGACGGCTGAAGGGCGGGCGGCACCTCGTATACGACGGGGTCTCGCACGCCAACCTGCTGCTGACCCTGATGGACAAGTTCGATTTCCCGCTGGAGCGCGTCGGCGGCAGCACGGAGGCGTTGCCGATAGACGAGATCGACACGCTGTCGGAGGTGTAGCGGCTTGCCGGGGCGGAGGAGGATGCCGATGTTGGGACGGATGGCGCACGTCTGCCGGTCCGGGTTGCTGTTGGCCCTGGTGGGCGCTCACGCCGCCGCGGCGGCGCCGCCCGAGGCGGCGCTCGCCGACGCCGCGAGGCGCGCCGACTGGGGCGCGGTGCGCGCGCTGCTCGAGGAGGGCGCGGACGTCGGCGCGCGCGAGGGCGACGGGTCGACCGCGCTCCACTGGGCGAGCTACCACGACCATCGCGAGCTCGCGGCCCGGCTGGTTCGCGCCGGGGCCGAGGTCGACGCCGCGAACGATCTCGGGGTCACGCCGCTCTGGGCCGCGTGCGAGAACGGCAGCCCGGCCATGGCCGGGATCCTGCTCGGGGCCGGGGCCGACCCGAACCGGGCGCTGCCGTTCGGAGAGACGCTGCTGATGACGGCGGCCCGCACCGGCGACGCCGACCTGGTCGGACAGTTGCTGGCGGCGGGGGCCGAGGTCGACGCCGCCACCGCGGCAGGGGCGTACGGCGGGCAGACGGCCCTCATGTGGGCGGTGGCGCAGCGGCACCCCGCCGTCGTCGAGGTGCTGCTGGCCCACGGCGCCGACGCGGGCGCGCGCTCGACCGTGTTCACCGAGACCGTCAAGACCATCTCGACCTACGCGAACTACGGCCTGGAGTGCGTGCCGCGCGAGGAGTGCTACATCACCGAGGTGCAGAGCGGCGGGTTCACCCCGCTGCTGTTCGCGGCCCGGGTCGGCGACCTCGCCTCGGCGCGGCTGCTCGTGGCGGCGGGCGCCGACGTGAACGAGACCACGCCCGACGGGGCCGGCGTGCTGGCCGTCGCCGCCCTCAGCGGCAGCGGCGCCGTCGGCGCGTTCCTGCTCGACAGCGGCGCCGACCCGAACGCGGCGGGGGGCGGCTATGCGCCGCTGCACGCGGCGATCCTGCACCGGGACGCGGTTCTGGCGGAGGCGCTGCTGTCGGCGGGGGCGGACCCGAACGCCAGGGTGTCGGCCTCGACCCGGTACACGCGCGACAGCGCCGACTTCTACTTCCCGCCGTGGTACGTCGGCGCGCCGGCGTACTGGCTCGCCGCGCGCCACCGCGAGGCCGGCCTCATGCGCCTTCTCGCCCGCCACGGCGCCGATCCCCTCGCCACCCACGGCCCGGCCTGGTGGACCCGCGACCCGCGGACGTCGGCGGGCCGGATGTGGCGCGATGAAGGCGAGACCACCGCTCTCATGGCGGCGGTCGGCCTCGGCGGGCGCGACCCCCTCTGGTCGGTGGACCACCGCGCGAGGGTCGCGGAGGCGACGGAGCTCGGGCGGGGACCCGACTTCGCCGAGGTCGAGGCCGCGACGCTGGAAGCGGTCCGGGTCGCGGTCGAGCTCGGCGCCGACGTCGACGCGGCCGACGCGCGCGGGCGGACCGCGGTCAGGGCGGCCTTGGACGAGGGCTTCGACGACGTCGTCGCGTTTCTCGTCGAGCACGGCGCGACGCACCCGTTCGACGTCGTGGACACCCCCCGAGCGCGTTGAGGCCCTCCCGCCCTCTCGCCGCCGTCGACCGTTTCCCGAGAGTGCGGCTCGGCCACGCGCCGACGCCGCTCGACGCCGCCCCGCGCCTCGGCGCCGCCCTCGGCATCGAGCTGTGGATCAAGCGCGACGACTGCACCGGGCTCGCCCTGGGCGGCAACAAGGTGCGCCAGCTCGAGTTCCACCTCGGCGAGGCGCGCGCGCGCGGCGCCGACACCGTGCTCGTCACCGGGGCGGTGCAATCGAACCTCGTGCGGGTCGCCGCCGCCGGCGCGCGCCGGCTCGGCATGGACGCGCACGTCCAGCTCGAGGAGCGCGTGGACGAGGCGGGCGGCCTCTACCGCGCCTCGGGCAACGTGCTGCTCGACCGGCTGCTCGGGGCGACGCTGCACTCGCTGCCCGTCGGCGAGGACGAGGGGGCGGCCGACGCCGCGCTCGAGCGCCT
Organism: Vicinamibacterales bacterium; assembly: GCA_965116765.1. GTDB lineage: Bacteria > Acidobacteriota > Vicinamibacteria > Vicinamibacterales > UBA8438 > JAJEEA01. The sequence continues at coordinate 337,607 of OZ220718.1, forward strand.
CGCCCGGGCGCTCGCCGACGAGGGCCGCCGGCCCTACGTCATCCACTCCGCGCCGGGCCACGCGCCCCTCGGCGGGCTCGGCTACGTCCTGGCCGCCGAAGAGGTGGCGACGCAGGCCTCGGCCCTCGGCACGGGGTTCGACGCGGTGGTCTGCGCCTCGGGCAGCGCGCTCACCCACGCGGGCCTCGCGGTCGGGTTGCGCGCGCTGGGCGCGAAGACGCCGGTGCGCGGCATCTGCGTGCGGCGCGACGCGCGCCGGCAACGCGCACGGGTGAGTCAGGTGGCCTCGGCGCTGGCCGCGATGATCGGGCACCCCGACGCGTTCGACCCCGGCGAGGTCGACGTGTCGGAGGCCGCGCTCGCGCCCGGCTACGGCCGGCTCAACGACATGGTGCGCGAGGCCATGGAGCTGGCCGCGCGTCACGAGGCCCTGCTCCTCGACCCCGTCTACACCGGCAAGGCGATGGCGGGCCTCGTCGCCCACGTGCGCGCGGGGCGCATCGCCGCCGGCAGCCGCGTGCTCTTCGTCCACACCGGCGGCCTGCCCGCCGTCTTCGCCTACGGGGACCGCCTCGGGGGTTGGCTGTCGAAGGCGCCGTGGCCGCCGGCGGGCCGATGAGTACGGCGGGCGTGACCATTTCGTCCACGCCTTCACCCTCGTCGCCCTCGGCGCTCACCTGTTCGACGACAGGGGTTGCCCCGGTAGGCCGACTCGTAGGTCTCGCGATGCGCACGGTGTTGACCTTGTTGCAGTCGGTACGGGTTCTGACGGACCCTCGGGCGGAACGAACGACGGCGGTCCTCGGGACGGGCGCCGCGCCAACCAGGCGGCGCCCGTTCGTCTCGTCGCGACAGTAAGGACAGTGATCGATATAACGTTGCCAACTACGTTCAGGAACGCCCCGCTCGCCTGCGGTTCCCGTGTGCGGCACGTGGCAAGGTAATTCCCGTCACCGTCCTAACCGGTCTCACTCGCTCTCGTTGGGGGCCGGCATGCGGTAGCCGACGCCGTGCTGGTTGCGGATGTAGGCCGGGTTCGCCGCCTCGTCGCCCAGCTTGCGGCGGAGCCGCCTCACGACGGCGCGCACGAGCTTCGGGTCGGTGGCCTCCGGCCTCCGCCTGCCCCAGGCCTGGCGCAGCAGCGAGCCGTACGTCAGCACTCGTCCCGCGTTGATCGAGAGCACGCGTAGCAGGTCGTACTCGGTCGCCGTCAGCTCCACCGGCCGCCCGGCCACCGCGACCCGGCGCTGGTCGTAGTGGATGGTCAGCTCGCCGAGCTCGAACGGCTCGGGCTCCGACCGCTGGCGCAGGGCTGCCCGGATGCGCGCCGTCAGCTCCGACGGCGAGAACGGCTTGACGATGTAGTCGGCGGCGCCCGCGTCCAGCGCCCTGACGACGGTCTCGTCCCGGCCGTAGGCGGAGATGAAGATGACCGGCAGGTCGCTGAGCTCGGGGATGCGCTCCATCAGCACGATGCCGTCGGTGCCGGGGAGCAGGAGGTCCAGCAGGACCAGCGCGGGAGCGTGGGTCCTCACGAGGTCGGCCAGCTTCTCGCAGTCGCCGGTGAGGATGGCGTCGTAGTCCGCCCGGGTGAGCGCATCGCGGACGTAGCGCAGCATCTGCGGGTCGTCGTCGACGACCAGAATGCGGGTCTTCTCCTGCGCCTTCCGCGGCGCGACCGGCGTCGCGCCGGCGCCGCCGGCGGTCTCCCCGGCCAGCGGCACGGTGAAGGTGAACGTCGTGCCGCGCCCCGGACCGGCGCTCTCGACCCAGATGCGGCCACCGTGAGCCTCCACCAGCCCCTTGCAGATGGCGAGGCCGAGGCCGGCCCCGCGCGCGTCCTCGCCACCGGCCGGCGAGTGCTTGCGGAAGAGGTGCGGCAACTGCTCGGCGCGGAGGCCGCGGCCCCGGTCGACCACCGAGACCGCCACGTGCACGCCGTCGCGCACGGCGGTGATGCGGATGGGAGCCGACTCGGGAGAGTGCCTCGCCGCGTTCGACAGGAGGTTGCCGAGGACTTGCAGGAGGCGCGCCCGGTCGGCCATCACTCGAGGCAGGTCATCGGGCAGGTCGATGCCGAGGGTGCGGTTGCCGGCGCCGCTCAGGAACGTGCTCCGCGCCTGGTCCAGCAGCGCGGCGACGTCCATCGGCTCGGGCGACACCGACAGCGTGCCCGTCACGATCCGCCCATGGTCGAGCAGGTCGCCGATCAGGCCGCGCATGTGGTCGGCCTGCTCGTCGATGACCCGGAAGAACTGCAGCATCTCGGCCGGGTCGGGCATCGTCGAGGCGCTCAGCACGGTGGCCGTCGAGCCCTTGATGGAGATCAGCGGCGTCCGCAGCTCGTGGCTCACGATGGCCAGGAACTCGGCGCGCATGTGCTCCAGCTCCTCCAACGGCGCGAGGTCCTGCAGGGTGACCACCATCGACTCCACCGTGTCGTCCGCCGAACGGATCGGCGTGGCGTTGACCAGGGTGGTGATGCTGCGGCCGTCGGGGACCGAGAGCGTGATCTCCTCCGCGCGCACGTTGCGGGCGCCGACCATCTGCTGCGCAATCGGGAACTCCGCCAGCGAGATCTCTCGCCCGTCGGCCCGCCGGCAGGTGACCACCTCGATCAGGTTCTCGATAGAGCGTCCCGGCATGCTCAGGCGCTCGACGAGTCGCCGCGCCTCCCCGTTCACCGACACCGGTTCGCCGGTGGCGCCGTCGAAGACCACGACGCCCACCGGCGAGGTCTCGATCAGCGTTTCCAGGTCGGCCCTTGCCCGCCGCTCGTCGCGGTGCGTGCGGGCGTTGGCGATGGCGGTGGCGGCCTGCGAGGCCAACAGCACGAGCACTTCCTCGTCGGCTTCGGTGAACTCCCTTCGGCCCTCCTTCTCGGCGAGGAAGAAGTTGCCGACGTGCTCGTCGCGGTGACGCATCGGCGTGCCCATCAGCGTGTCGGACCGCATCAGGTTCGAGGAGAAGCCGAGCGCACTGACGTAGTCGCGCAGGCCCGACAGCCGCAGAGGGGCCTCGAGGTCGCGAAAGTGCTTGAGCAACCGCGGCCCGTCCGTCCAGTCGGCCATCTGCTGCTTCTCGGCCGGCGTGAAGCCGGAGGTGACGAACTCCTGCACGTTCCCGGTGCCGTCGTCGGTCGTGATGACGCCGTAGCGGGCGTCGGCCAGCGCGCGGGCGCTGTCGACGACCTCCTGCAGCACCGTGTCGAGGTCGAGGCTCGAGCTGATGCGCAGGACGGCGCTGCTCAACCTGGAGACGCGCTCCTCGAGCGCCTTGACCTGTCGCCGCAACGTGGCGGGACTCTCCTTCACCGATTCACCTCCCAGGCCCGGCTTGCGGCAAGCGGACGCAGCAAGCATGCAGCGCGGTTGACCGTCAATAAATCGCCTTTCTGTCGCCAACTAGACTCTGTACACGGCAAAAATATCACACTCGACCGGCTTCGGACAGTTCGGGCGTGGATCGCCCGGTAGCCGGCGCTGGCGGAGGGGGCTGCTGTCCGAGTGGCGGGGGCCGGCGGGCGGGACTTCGTCGTCTTCGGCGCGATTCTCGGGAAGCGGAGGCCGCTTCAGCGCTTCAACGAGACTACCTGCCCCCGCGTCCCGGCCAGGTACTCGGCCCAGTCGTCCATCAGGTGGCGCCGGCGCTCGAACAGGTCCGACCGGGCATACGCGGCCTCGGTCTGGTTCCGGACCGCGTGGGCCAGGGCCGCCTCGACCACCTCCCGCGGGTGGCTCGTCCGCTCCGACGCCCAGTCGCGGAACGACGACCGGAAGCCGTGAGGCACCGCCGCGATGCCGAGGTCGCTCACGAGCTTCGAGATCGCCGAGCCGTCGATCCGCTTGCCGCGGACGCTCGTGAACACCAGCTCGTGCGGCGCCGGAGCGGGGCGCAGCTTCTCCGCCTCGCCCAGGATCTCGGCCGCCCGGCCGCTCAGCGGCACCCGGTGCTCGCGCTTCGCCTTCATCCGCGAGGCCGGGATGGTCCACACCCGGGCCACCAGGTCGACCTCGCACCACCTCGCCAGCCGGACCTCGGCCGACCGCGTCGCGGTCAGCACCAGCAGCTCGAACGCCAGCTTCGTCCCGGTCCAGGCATCCGCCGCGCGGACCGCTGCCATCGCGGCGGCGACGTCGCCGTGCGGCAACGCGCGGCGATGCTGGACCGGAACCGGCCGGCGCGGCAGCGCCGCCGTGATCGCGTCGCCGGCCGGATTGTCGGACCGGTAGCCCTGCGCGATCGCCCAGCGCATGACCGTGCCGACACGGTGGTGCACCTTCCGGGCGGTGACGTGCTTCCCCGTCCAGATGGGCTGCAGCGCGGCCATGATGTCGGCCGACGTCACCCGATCGACGCTCATGTCGCCGAGGTGCGGGAAGACGTAGTCGCGGAGGCTCGAACGCCACTGGCCCGCCGTCTTGCTGCCCTGCCGCCACGCCCCGCTGTAGATGTCGACCACCCTGACCGCCGCCTCCTCGAAGGTCGGCACGCCCGGGGAGCGTCGCCGGCCCAGGGTCGTCGGGTCGCCGCCCTCGCGCGCCAGCTTCCGGTTGGCGAGCGCCGTCGCGCGGGCCTCGGCCAGCGAGACCAGGCGGCAGCTGCCGAGCCCCAGCGCCCGCGAGCGGCCGTGCACCACCAGGCGCTGCACCCACCGCCGGGCCCCCGAGGGGTCCACGTGCAGGTAGAGCCCGTTCCCGTCACTGTACCGACCGGCCTGGGCGACGTTGCGGCAGAAGGCGTCCGTGAGGGCCTTCTCGGGGTGCCTGCCCCTGCGCTTGGTGGCCCTCGGCTTCTTCGGGAGCATTCGCCATCTCTTCCGGCTTCACGACGTGTTCCGGCTTTGGCGGCGGTTGGTGGCGGGCGGGGCCCCGGCCAGCGACCATTGTGGGGAGGGCCGCCGTGTACTGCCTGAAAGGCCCCGCGCCGCCTCGATTCTCGTTGGCTCTCGCTTCTCTGTTCGCGTTCAGGAGCCGTCGAGAATGCCGTTTCGCGCACGCTCGCCGGAGCGTCCCCTCTTCGGGCTCCATTTCCGCAACATGAACGAGCAGCCGCGATAGGCAACGTGGATAGTACACAACTGACACGATATATATGTGATCCCGCAGGGCAAAAAAGTACCGGTTTTGTGATCCCGCAGTGTTTTTTGCCGGGCTGGTCACGAAAGGGGATTCTCTGCCGACGTGCACGTGCGAGCGCGTGACCACGCACGTGTTGTCACTATGTCGGTCCCGGCGACCGAGAGGCCCCGGTGCCCCCGGCATCACGTTCTCCAGAGTCCGTCCGGAGCTCGCGCGAGCGGAGGCGCCGGCCGCCCTTGCGCGCGATGAACCGTGCGTCTCGCGTTTGCGGGCGCGGCAAGCCCGCCGCGGAGCACGCGGTCATGCGAGCTGCTGATTCGAGGTCTTCGCCATCAACGGCACCACCCTGGGGACCACCGGGACGAAGCCCGTTGAGGTTACCGGCCTGGGCGCGAGCAGCACGCCGGGTACTACGTCGTTCTTCCTCCGATTCAATGCTGCGCTCAGCCCGCTCATAGGAACTGCCGACGGTCTGAGGTTGGCCTGCACTCGGCACGATAATGGTGTCGGGGGAGGGCGACGGATCAGGAGGGCATTCGGTGCCGTGACCGATGTGCTCCATGAGACTGTAACCGGTCCGGGTGAAGCCGCTCGCCTGACGCTCCGGCGACGACCAGGGAGAGTTCTCAGGATCGATCTTCGAGGTGGGAAAGAAATCGCTACGGCCGTGGCGCCGATCGCGCCCACCTCGGAGATGAACGACGCAAGGCCCGTATCTGCAGCCTGGAGCGGAGGACGGGCGGCTCGTCATCCGAAGGACCGGAGCGGAGCGGAGGACGCGCGCGCGTTGACGAGCCGTCCGGCCCGCAGCTAGCCCGCCCATCGTCGCCTTCGGCTCCGCTGGGCGCCCAACCAACCCTGCTGGAAGTCTGCACCGTTCTACGGCGCAGACTCCTAGCCGCCCTGCGACGCCGCCTGACCGGCCGCCGCCGTCACGTACCCGGCCCAGTCGTCCATCAGGTGGCGCCGGCGCTCGAACAGGTCGGACCGGGCATACGCGGCCTCGGTCTGGTTCCGGACCGTGTGGGCCAGGGCCGCCTCGACCACCTCCCGCGGATAGTCGGTGCGCTCGGACGCCCAGTCGCGGAACGACGACCGGAAGCCGTGCGGCACCGCCGCGATGCCGAGCTCGGCCACGAGCTTCGAGATCGTCGAGGCGTCGATCAGCCCGCCGCGGACGCTCGTGAACACCAGCTCGTGCGGCGCCGGCGAAGGCCGCAGCTCCGCCGCTTCGCCCAGGACCTCGGCCGCCCGGCCGCTCAGCGGCACGCGGTGCTCGCGCTTCGCCTTCATCCGCGAGGCCGGGATGGTCCACACGCGGGCCGCCAGGTCGACCTCGCGCCACCTCGCCAGGCGGACCTCGGCCGACCGCGTCGCCGTCAGCACCAGGAACTCGAACGCGAGCCTCGTCCCCACCCAGGCGTCGGCGCCGCGGACCGTCACGATGGCCGCGGCCACCTCGCCGTGCGGCAGCGCCCGCCGGTGCTCGACCGGCGCCGGCCGTCGCGGCAGCGCCGCCGTGATCGGTTCGCCGGCCGGGTTGTCGGTCCGGAAGCCCTGCGCGATCGCCCAGCGCATGACGGCGCCGATGCGCTGGTGCACCTTCCGGGCGGTGACGTGCTTCCGCGTCCAGATGGGCTGCAGCGCGGCCATGATGTCGGCCGACGTCACCCGGTCGACGCCCGTGTCGCCGAGGTACGGGAAGACGTGGTCGCGGAAGCTCGCCCGCCACTGCCTCGCCGTCTTGCTGCCCTGCCGCCAAGCTCCGCTGTAGATGTCGACCACCTTGGCCGCGGCCTCCTCGAAGGTCGGCACGCCCGGCGATCGAGGCCGAACCGCCGGCGTCTTGGGGTCGCGGCCCGCGCGGGCCAGCTTGCGGTTGGCGAGCGCCTTGGCGCGGGCCTCCGCCAGCGAGACCAGGCCGTAGCCGCCGAGGCCCAGGGCCCGGGAACGACCCTGCACCACCAGGCGTTGCACCCACCGTCGGGCCCCCGAGGGGTCCACGTGCAGGTAGAGCCCGTTCCCGTCGGCGTATCGGCCGGCCTCGGCGACGTTGCGGCAGAAGGCGTCGGTGAGGGCCTTCTGGGGGTGCCTGCCCCGGCGCTTCGTGACCCTCGGCTTCTTCGGGAGCATTCGCCATCTCTTCCGGCATCAGGGCGTGTTCAATCTCATCTCCGGCTTTCGCCTTCCGGGCGACGGCACATTCGCCCATGGAGTCCGCCACGGGACGAAAGTGCAGCTCTCTACTGTCAGCTTGTTGGACCCCTTCCAGGCGAAAGTCCGGTAAGCCGATCTGACGGGTCAGCCCCCATACCGTTCCTTGGCGACCCGCCCTGCCTCAACGCCGCCGCCCCCGTCGCCCGATCGCACGCCTGCCCCCCCAGATGGAATCCACGGCTGCTTGTGTCGATCGAACAGGAGTCCCGAGTAGCAAGGTGCGCCCGTCTCCGGGCAGGCCGCCTGTCCCGCTGCCCCGAGGGCGGGGTCGAGCCTGTCGAGGACAGGCAGCCCTTCATCCACGCCGCCGCGCGCGGCCGGCGCACGGAACCGCCTCTCGGCGTCAGGGGCATGTCCGGTGCCCGGTGACGAGCGGACCGGACCTCGATGAGGGCGGCGGCCGCCGCCCTCATCGAACGTCGATCAGTCGATGGCGAAGCAGTAGAACAGGCCGGCCCCTCCCGTGGCCACGAGATCGTCCTGCGAGCAACCGCGTGACGGGTGGGCGGTGTTCCAGGGCGAGCCCGGGGTGGTGAAGGAGTAGCGGTCGGCGTGGCCGAGCATGGCGCTGCCTTCGCCGTTGCTGGTCCAGTTGCCGCACGTGCGGTCGTCGCTCTCCGGAAACGCCGTGCCGTCGAGCTGCGAGCCGGTCAGCACGTCGTGCTCGGTGAAGTCGGGGTCTCCGTCGATGCGCGATGGGAACTGGTTGCCGTTCTCGTCCAGCGAGTGGGTCCAGTTGAGGTTGGAGTTGTCGAAGTGCAGGCTCTCGACGCTGGTGGCCATGACGAGGCCCTCGGCGTTCGCCCACGGTCCTTCCCCGATCCGGTCGCGGGCGTTGACGGCGCCGGAGCCCTGGGTGCTCAGGTAGGCCCGCCACGTGCGCTCACCGGAGCCCACCGCGGCGGCCAGCGACTGGCAATGGGCGTCCGCGCCTTCCAGCCCACCCAGGTTGGCGCCGTCACCGAGGCCGACACTGGTGACGAAGAAGCCCATCGGAGGCGGCTCCTGTGCCTGTGGCTGGGCCACGACCGACAGCCCGCACAGCAACAAGGCAACGAAGACCGCCGTGGCTGCAAGCTGGTTTCTTCTCTTCCTCATCTGAGCGCTCCTTTCAGGATGGCGAACGGGCCACTGTCGGTGCTCGGGCCGGATCGTGCGCTCGACTTCGCGACGAAGGCCGCACCCAGGCCAAGGCTCTTCGCGTCGTAGACCGCATCCGGCTCGAGCGCCTCGACTTCGAGCTCGTCGCCTCTCGAGGCCCCATTCTACCGCACCCTCATCGGGACGCCGCCGCGTCAGGGGAGCGTGCCACCGCCTGTCGACGGCCGGGCGTGATACGATGGCCGCGTTTCGTGTGGAATCGCGCGTCGCCACCGCGGTAGATCAGAGTCGACCGGCCTCTGCGCGTCGGGGCGACAATCGGGAGAGAGACCAGATGCGAACTGTCACCCTCGCCGTCGTGTGCGTCGCGTTGACCATGGCCGTAGCCGTCCCGGACGGCGCCGCGCAAGCGACGTCCGGTGCCGCCCTGCCGTCGGATCTCGGGGTCATCGACTTTCCGACTTCCGGCCCCCCCGATGCCCAGGTCCATTTTCTCCGCGGCGCGGCGATGCTCCACAGCTTCGGCCTCGAGGATGCGGCCCTGGAGTTCCGTCAGGCCCAGGCCCTGGCTCCGGACTTCGCCATGGCCTACTGGGGCGAGGCGATGAGCTACAACCACCCCCTCCAGCGCTTCCAGGAGTGGGACCTGCCGCGGCAGGCGCTCGAGCGGCTGGGGCCGACCCGGGAGGCCCGGTTGGCCAAGGTCCCGACCGAGCGCGAGAAGGGATTCGTCCGCGCCGTGGACGCCCTGTTCTTCGGCGCAGGCGAGGAGACCGACCGCCGCGTCGCGTACGCGGACGAGATGGAGCGGCTTGCCGCCGCCTACCCCGACGATCACGAGGTGCAGGCGTTCTACGCGCTGGCGCTGTTGGCCACCGCGAGCGACTATGGCTACGAGCCGTATCGCACGAACGTGAGAGCGGGCGCCATCGCGCTGCGGGTGTTCGACGAGAATCCGGATCATCCGGGCGCCGCGCATTACATCATTCACGCCTTCGACGACCCGATTCACGCGGCTATCGCGCTGCCGGCGGCCACGCGCTTCGCGGCCATCGCGTCCGGTGTCGTGCACGCGCTGCACATGCCGTCGCACATCTTCATCCAGCTCGGGATGTGGGACGACGTCTCGTCGTCGAACGCCGCCTCGTATGCGGCGGCGATCGAGATGTTCGAGCGGCAGGACACCTACGAATCGGACACGCAACGGTACTTCAATGCCAGGAATCTGACGCATGCGCTCGACTGGGGCCAGTATGGCGACCTGCAGCGTGGTGACTACGCCAAGGCGTGGCAGGCGGTCGAGAACGGCGAGATGGTCATCGCCAATACCGAGGCGCCGATTGCCTTGCAGCGGGCAGCCGTCACCCGGCCGCGGTACGTGATCGAGACCGAGCAGTGGCAGGTCATCGAGGTGTCGCCGCATGCCGCGGCGGCGGGGCACCTGGCGAACGGCATCAGCGCCGTGCGGACCGGCGACCTGGCGGCGGGCGCCGCGGCGGCCGAGGCGCTGGCCGCGCTGGACGGTGCCGTCGCGGCGATCGCGCATCACGAGGTCACGGCGCTCCTGCACGCCGCGCGGGGCGACGCGCACGCCGCGGCGGCCTCGATGGACAAGGCGATCGAGCTGGCCGAGTCGAGGGGCGCGCCGCGCGGGGCGCCGACCCCGCTCAAGCCGGCGCACGAGCTGTATGGCGAGATCCTGCTCGAGCTGGATCGGCCGGCTGAAGCCGTCGAACAGTTCAAGCGCTCGCTGCGGCGCACGCCGAACCGTTCGCTCTCGCTCCGCGGGCTCGCCCGCGCCGCCGTGGCCGCCGGCGATCCGGACACCGCGCGCGCGCAGTACGCGCAGCTCGTGGCTCAGTGGCGCGGGGCGGAGGACGCGCCGACGGTCGAGGAAGCGAAGCAGTTCCTGAGGGACCACTAGCGACCACACGATCGCCAGCGCTTCGGCGGTCGGCTGGCGGACGCTTGAGACTCAGCCTCGGCGCCGGGTGATTCCCACGGCCGCGCCGAACAGACGGAGGAGTTGAACGACGGTGTAAGGAGTCAGAATGAGGCCCCAAACACCCGGTCGCCGGTCCACGAGCAGGTCTCTCAAGAGCAGCCCCATCAGGTGGATCGGCCCCCCTTCATGGGGCGAGTAGAACAAGAAAGCCAGTACCGGCAGGAGAACAATCCAGCCCCCGACCAGAACGACGAGCAGCAGGCACTCGCGGATGAGGGTCTTTGTATTCGTTACAGGGGCGTTCGTCACGGGCAACGGTGAGGACTCAAGTCCACTCATCGAGTTCTTGAAGCAACCGCGAGGACCAGTGGGTCCTTCGGATCCGAGCTCTGCGACAGACACGACACTCTGCACGGCAATGACGCCGACCTTCTCGGGGTCCCGCTCCCCGGCAGGGCAGATGTTCCAGGTCGTGATGGTCTGGCTCTGTGTAGGGTACTCGATCGGTCGACGACGACGAGCGACGGCCGCTCCGGGGGAGGAGCGCCGCCGGTTCCTGACACTCCCCGCGGGTCGCTCGGGGCGGCTGCGGCACCAGCGTGGTGTCGCTCGTCACCCGTACGGATTCCACGTCGGTGCGCCGGCCCGGAGCGCCGCTTCCAGCCGGCGGCGGATGTCCTCGGGCCCAAGCGTCGATGCGCCGCCCTCCCGGTACATGCGCGGGGGTGATATGCGCGGACCTCGCCGAGGCTGTCTCGCGCCGGAACGACGAGGCGGGGCGCGACGTGCGTGGGGCGGGCGTGCGTCAGGATCAGGCCGCCGCCCAAGGATCGACGACCTCGATGTCGACGTCTTCGAAGTCCCGAACATTGCGCGTCGCAACCGCCATGCGCGGCAGTGGCGATTGCCGCAATCTGACAGTCGGCGGGCGCGCTCTCCGCCGGATTGCGCCAGCATAGCCAATCGGCTATGACAGGGAGGGATGGTCCTCCGCAATCTCGTCCGGGAGGCACGCAAGCGGGCCGGGCTCACCCAGGCCGACCTGGGCCGCCGGGCCGGGGTTCCGCAGTCGACCGTCGCCCGCATCGAGTCGGGCGCTCGCACGCCGTCCACCGACCTCGTCGAACGGCTGGTCCGGGCGGCCGGTTTCGAGATCCGCGTCAGTCTCGGTCATCCCGACCCGGGGACGAGCAGCCTGTTCCCCCGCGCCCTCCGTCGAACGCCCGCCGAACGTCTTGCCGACGCCGCCCGCGCCGCCCGGTTCGTTTTGGGCGCCCGCCGCCAGTTGCGCGAGCGAAGCCATGACTGAATCGCTGTTCGACCCCGCTGCGATGCTCGCCGTACTGGGCGAGGCCGACGTGCGTTTCATCCTCATCGGCGGTATGGCGGCCGTTCTGCACGCTCCGCACGGCCTGCCTTTCGATTGCTCGGCCCAGTTCCTCCGTAATCTCGGCCCCGACGCCATCCTGAACCTGACGACGCGCGCTGGCGCCCTGGACGTCTCGTTTTCGCCCGCCGGCACCGGCGGCTACCACGACCTCAAACGGGATGCCGTCCCGCTGGTGGCCACCGAAGGCGTCTCCGTTCTCGTCGCGTCCCTGGCCGACGTGATTCGGTCGAAGACCGCCGCCGACCGCGAGAAGGACCGGCGCGCGCTGCCTCGACTGCATGAGCTGCTCGAACGGACATCGGGAAGCCGCCAGGACTGAAGGCGACCTGGAGACGATTCTCAAAGGCAGTCCCCGAACGCCGACGTGAAGGCGGCATCCACGGAGTGCTCAGACAGATGGTCGCGCAACGGCGCCGGCGTGGAAACCCGGCGCGCTCGGCTGCTCGACGCGTCTCCGCCGCTAGGCGTCGTGGATCCTGTTGGAGCCGGCGAGCGGACTCGAACCGCTGACCTGCTGATTACGAATCAGCTGCTCTACCAACTGAGCTACGCCGGCAACCCTTTAGAATCAGTGACTTATGAGGATGTCGCGAAGTACTGCCAGCCGGTACGGCAGCCAAACGGGCTGCGGGGGCCGGCACAGCGGGCGCTGAGGCGGCCGGGGCATGTGTGGCCGTGTTCCGAACCTCGTCGTCACGATTCCCCCATTGTACTCCGTTGGCGCCGCCGGGCGCGACCCCGCGGGGTCCCGGCTCATGCCCCGGCCGCAGCACGCAGGCGGCGGATGTCGTCGGGCTGCTTGGGGAGCGTCGGAGCGGCGTAGATCGGCGTAGTCGGCGGGTCCGTGTGGCCGCACCTGGACGTCGGGGGGGAGGGGGGCGGCCCCGGTGTCGGTTGGCCGAGCGGTCGAAGCGGTCGTGTCGGCGGGCGGCGACTTCGCGAGGGCGACATCGAGCGCGGGGCCCGCGACCTATAATCACGGACCAGACGGGCGGCCCGGCGAGGTTGCCCGAAAGGGAGACGCGTCGATGCCGAGACGGACACGCGCGGAACATGGTGGCGGATGCAGGGACGGTCGGGCGTCGCGGAGGACACGACCACTCGCCGGCGTCGCGAGCCTGGCCACCGTGGGGCTGGCCCTCGGCATCGCCGCACCGGCCGGGGCCCAGCCCGCGGAGGGCGGTGCGTTTCTCGACGCTCAGGCCGCGAGCGGACGGACGGCCTACGACGGCTCCTGCGCCTCCTGCCACGGAACGACGCTGCGGGGCGGGCTGCACGGGCCGGAACTGACCGGTCCGGGCTTCCTGAGCAACTGGGGCTCGCAGACCGCGGCGGCGCTGTACGAGTACGTGCGGGCCGAGATGCCCCCGGGGCTCGGCGAATCGCTCCCGAGCGGAACCTACCTGAGCATCGTCGCCTACCTGCTGCAGGTGAACGGCCATGCGGCGGGACCGCGGGCGCTCACCGCCGACGCCACGGCCATCGTCGGTGAGCCCGGCGCCGCTCCGGCAGGGGGCGCCTCCGCCACCGCGGATGCATCCGACGCGGCGTTGGCCGAGTCCGACGCGGCGTTGGCGGAGTCCGGCGCGGCGTCGGCGGACGAGCCCCGCGACGTGGACGCGGTGCCGGGGCTGCGGGCGTTCGTCAACCGCGAGGTCTCCGGCTTGACGCCGGTCACCGACGAGCTGCTCCGGAATCCGCCGGCGGAGGACTGGCTGACCTGGCGGCGCACCCGGGACAACCACGGCCACACGCCGCTGGACCAGATAGGGCCCGGCAACGTGGCCGGCCTGCGCCTGGCCTGGGCGCTGGCGATGCCCGAGGGCACCAACCAGACCGCGCCGCTCGTCCACGACGGCGTGATGTTCCTGGCGAGCCCCGGCAACGTCGTCCAGGCCCTCGACGCGGCCACCGGCGAGCTGATCTGGGAGCACCGGCACCGGTATCCCGACGACGCGGAGAGCCGGCGCGCGACCCGCAGCATCGCCCTCTACCGGGACAAGGTCTACCTGGCCACCTACGACGCGGCCATCGTCGCCCTCGACGCGCGGACGGGCGAGCCGGTCTGGCGGACCACGCGGGCCGACTACCGGAAGGGCTTCGCCCAGACGGGCGGGCCGAGCATCGCGAACGGCGTCGTCGTCAGCGGCATCAACGGCTGCGAGCGCTTCGAGGACGAAGGCTGCTTCATCACCGGCCACGACCCCGACACCGGCGACGAGCTCTGGCGCACGTCGACCATCGCCCAGCCCGGCGACGTCAACAGCGGGACCTGGGGCGACATCCCGCCGCACCTGCGCGGCGGCGGCGACACCTGGATTCCGGGCGCCTACGATGCGGACCTCGACCTCTTCTTCATCGGCACCGCGCAGGCCAAGCCGTGGGTGGCCGCGAGCCGCGGGATGTCGACCTACAACGACGCCCTCTACACCAACTCGACGCTCGCCCTGAACCCGCGCACGGGGCAGGTCGCCTGGTACTTCCAGCACGTGCCGGGCGAGACGCTCGACCTCGACGTCGTCTTCGAGCGGGTGCTGGTCGACGTCGACGATCACGAGTGGCTGTTCACGGCCGGCAAGGACGCCATCCTCTGGAAGCTCGACCGGCGCACGGGGGCCTTCGTCGACCTGGCCGAGATGCTGCACCAGGACATCTTCGAGTCGATCGACATGGAGACCGGCCGCGTGAGCTACCGGCAGGACATCCGCGACGCCGGCGTCGACGACGCGGTCGATGCCTGCCCCAGCCTGTACGGCGGCCACAACTGGCAGGCGTCGGGCTACAGCCCCGAGGCGAAGGTGATCATCTATCCGCTGCACCAGGTGTGCATGACGCTGACCGGCCGCCACGTCGAGCTGGTGGAGGGGGGCGGAGGCCTCGGGGTCTCGGCCATCGAGCTCCGCGAGATGCCGGGCACGAACGGCATGCTCGGCCGCCTCGCGGCGTACGACGTGCGGACGATGGAGGAGGTGTGGAGTCGCGAGCAGCGCGCCATCTTCCTGACGTCGGTCCTGACGACGGCCACCGGGCTGGCCTTCGTGGGCGACGTCGACCGCTACTTCCGGGCGCTCGACGTCTACACCGGCGAGGTCCTCTGGGAGACGCGACTCGGTCAGTCCGGTCACGGGTTCCCGATCTCGTACGCCGCGGGCGGCAGGCAGTACGTCGCGGTCCCGACCGGCGTCGGCATCTTCCGCGGCCTGAGCGGGGTGCTCAGCCCCGACATCTACCAACCCCCGTCCGGGAACGGGCTCTACGTCTTCGCCCTCCCGGAACGGGAGTCGACGCGGTAGAGCGGCGCGCCGACAAGGCGCTGCTCTTCGGGTCGAAGGCCCGCGGCGACGCGTTCCACGAAGCGGTGGAAGGCGAGGGGCTCACGCTCCCATGATCGCCCTCGTCGGCGGGCGGCGCGGGCCGGCGCGACGGGGCACGCCGGCTCGTCAGGGGCGGCGGCCCGGCTCACCGCGAGGGGCCCGGCAGCGCCTCGCGGTGGCACTGCACGCAGGTCTCGACGATGGTCATGTACGCGGAGGCGACCTCGGGGAGGTCGCCCGACGCGGCGGCCGCCGCGAGGTCGCGGGCGGCCTCCTCGAACTGGTCGGCGTTGGTGAAGTACGCGGGCGTCGGCGCCGTCATCCAGGCGGCGGTCTCGCTGATGCGGACCAGCTCGGCCGCATCGCGCTCGACGGCCGGCAGCCGGCCGAGCACGACGGACCCGAAGAGCTGTTGCGCCCGCTCGAGCTTCTGTCGCATGAGGACGCGGAGGTCGGTCTGCGCCGTGGCGGGCGAGGCTGCGGGGGCGAGCAGGGCGAGCACGGCCGCGGCGGCGGCGATTCGGGAGCAGGGTCGCGTTCTTCCGTGAGTCATCCGTTCTCCTCTTCGGGGCCTCGCGGTCGAGGCGAGGCCCCCGGGATCAAGCCGGGAGCCTCGGCGGCTTTCGGTGACGGGCGCGCCCGCGCCGGGCCCGGCCGCTGCCTTCGCGATCGAGGATCTCGACGGTCCGATCGTACAACCGGCGGGCCCGCTTGCGGTCCGCGCCGATGCACACCATGCCGAGCTTGCCGTGCTCCTGCAGCGCCCCGATCAGGTGGAAGACCACGCCCTCCTCGCTCGATCCCCGGAAGTGCAGCTCCTGCTCGATCGCGATCGCGACGAGGTCGTCGGGGCTCAGGCCCTCGTAGCGGCTCTCGTGCAGGTTGTCGGTGGCCACGTAGTAGCGCGGCTCGCCGGTCGGCGTCCGATACAGGGCAGTGTCGCGTTCCCGATCGTAGACGCCGTCGATGAGGAAGTCGAGCATGAGGAACGGGTGCGTGGTGCCGCCCTTCCGCAGGTTGATCTCGATGGCGTAGGGCTGCCAGCGCCCCTTCTCGCGCACGACGACGAAGTCGACCCCGAAGCGGCCGAGCGCCCCGCGGTCGCGGAGCACGTCGGCCACCCGCTCGCCGGCCCGCTGCAGCCTGGTGCGGTAGCGGCGGTCGGCCGGGAACTCGCACCCGACGAACACCTGGCCGGATCGGCCGCCGAGCAGCTGCTCGTGGGTCGAGACGACCTCGACCACCCGCCGGGGGTCGACGCGGCACTGCACCGACGGCGACCGCACCTCGTCGCCGGTGACGAACGCCTCGACGATGCCGCCCATCTGCCCGAGCTTGCCGGCGTAGCGGTCCCAGGTCTCGGCGGCCGCCTCGAACTCGAGGCGGGTCGGGAGGCGGCGGGCGATGCGCGCCTCCGAGCCGGTCCCCGCGTCGCTCGGGCGGAACCGGAATCGCGCGTTGCCCTCGCCCGAGAACCCCTCGTTCAGCTTGACGACGGCGGCGTCGAGCGACGGGCGGCGGCGCTTGAGGGCGGCCAGCGCCGCGGCCACGTCCCGGCCGTCCCGGAGAGCCTCGAACCCGTCGGGTACGGCGACCCCGGCCTCCTTGAAGAGGCGGCGCCCGCCGGTCTTCGAGCCGAGGTCGTTGAGCACGGGGTCGCAGCCGTAGAGGGGGATGCCGAGCCTGACCGACAGCGTCCGCTCGAGCGCCGTGACGTTGAAGCAGACGAGGTGGGCGAGGGCGGGGTCGCCGAGGGCGGCCCGCAGCCGCCGGAGCACGGACCGGCTGGCGAGGATCTGGGCGGTCAGCGGCGTGGGCGAGGGGTCGCCGCACGCGACGAGGGTCAGGCGCTGCCGCGCGTGGCTGTGCGGCACCCCCGCCAGCAGGTGCAGGTAGTAGTCGACGATGGTCGGGTGTATCGGGACGCTCGACGCGTACACGACGCGCGTGTACGGCATGCGCAGCAGCATGAGCAGGCAGAGCAGGCGTTCCTCGTAGTGCGCGATCCCGCGGACCTTGGCGAGGGTGTCGGCGTCGAGGCTGAGGCTGGGCACGACGACGACGGTCCTCGGGGCGAGGCGGTCGGCGAAGACCCGCCGGTACAGCGGCTCCAGCCGCTGCTGCAGCTCGGCGAACCGGCGGCGCTCGCTGTCGGACCCGGGCTGCGGATGGCGCATCGGCGTGCGTCATCATACGACGTGAGACCGCGAGCAGGAAGGTCGCGGCCGTCACGCCGCTACTCGATGGTCTCGAGATGATCGGGATCCTGCCGCGGGTGCACGACATCATTGTTGGATGGCGGTCCCCGGCGCTGTCGGGTTCTCGATTCACGGGAACGGCTTGGGCCAAGACCGCCGGATCCATGGGCCCGTGCCTGCACATGAGAAGTGGCAACCCGTCTTGCGTGGCGGCGCACAACTTACCGGTCGTGCACCAATGCCGCCGACGGTTGGACGGCGGCGCACGGCCCGCGGTACACTGGCGAGTTACGGTACCGCCCGTGACGGTGCGCGGGGACCGGCGGCTCGCCCGCCTGGCCGCGCGTTCGCTCGCGGGCGGCGGATCTCGCATGCCAGAAGACCGAGCGGCAGCCGCGAACGGCCACCTCGTCATTCGGGGCGCCCGTACGCACAACCTCAAGAACATCGACCTGACGCTGCCCGCGGGCCGGCTGATCATCGTCACCGGGGTCAGCGGGTCTGGCAAGTCGTCGCTCGCCTTCGACACCATCTACGCCGAGGGGCAGCGGCGGTACGTCGAGTCGCTGTCGGCCTATGCCCGGCAGTTTCTCGAGCGGATGGAGAAGCCCGACGTCGACCACATCGACGGCATCTGCCCCGCCATCGCGATTCGCCAGAAGAACAGCGTGCGCAACCCGCGGTCGACGGTGGGCACCACCACCGAGATCCACGACTACCTGCGGCTGTTCTTCGCCCGCATCGGGCGCACGATCTGCCGGCAGTGCGGGCGCGAGGTGGAGCGCGAGTCGGCCGAGGCGGCGGCGCGCGAGTTGGCGGCCCTGCCGGCGGGGACCCGGCTGCTGCTGGGGTTCGACTACGCGGTGGACGGCGCCGACGCCGCGGTGCCCTCGGCCGGCGTCGACGAGGAGGAGTCGGCAGCGGGGGAGCCGTCGGCGCCCGGCGAGCGTTCGGCAGCGGGAGACGGGTCGGCGGCGGGAGACGGGTCGGCGCCCGGCGAATCGTCGGCGGCGCGAGGCGGGTCGGCACCCGGCGAATCGTCGGCGGCGGGAGAACGTTCGGCAGCGGGAGACGGGTCGGCGGCGGGAGACGGGTCGGCGCCCGGCGAATCGTCGGCGGCGGGAGACGGGTCGGCGCCCGGCGAATCGTCGGCGCCGGGAGAGCCCGTCGAGCCCGGAGAACGGCCGGGGGGCGCCCCCGTCGAGGTGCCCGGCGATCCGGTCTCGGCCGCCGTCGCCAGCCTGCGCAAGCGGGGGTTCGCCCGCATCATCGTCGACGACGGGGACGGCGCGGCCGCCGCCGGCGGCGGGGTGGCGCGCCTCGACGAGGTGGACCCGTCCCGGCTCGCGGGCCGGCGCTCGCTGCGCATCGTGCTCGATCGGGTGCGCGTGGGCCCCGATCTGCTGGGGCGGATGACCGACTCCATCGAGACCGCGTACCTCGAGGGCGGCGGCTCGGCGTTCGCCCTCGAGGTCGACGGCGCCGGGCGCCCCGCGGCCGAGCACCGGTTCAGCGAGCGCTTCGAGTGCCGGGCCTGCGGCATCGGCTACGAGGCGCCGCAGCCGCGCCTCTTCTCGTTCAACAACCCGTTCGGGGCGTGCCCCACCTGCCACGGCTTCGGCAACGTCATCGAGCTCGACCTGAACCTCGTGGTGCCGGACCGCACCAGGTCGATCCGGCGGCAGGCCGTCGAGCCGTGGAGCAAGCCCGAGTACCGGCCCCAGCTCACCCGGCTGATGCGCGCGGCGCAGGGGGGCGCGGTGCGGCTCGACACGCCGTGGAGCGAGCTGAGCGACGCCGAGCGCGACTTCGTCATCGAGGGCGACGGGGCCGGCTACGCGGGGGTGCGGGGCTTCTTCGCGTCGCTCGAGCGCAAGAAGTACAAGATGCACGTCCGGGTGTTCCTGAGCCGCTACCGCGGCTACGTGACGTGCCCCGGCTGCGACGGGACCCGGCTGCGGCCCGAGGCCCGCGGCGTGCAGGTCGCGGGGCGGACCATCGACGAGGTGTGCGCCCTCACGGTGGGCGCGGCCGCCGCG
The DNA here is from genome assembly GCA_965116765.1 of Vicinamibacterales bacterium. Classification (GTDB taxonomy): domain Bacteria; phylum Acidobacteriota; class Vicinamibacteria; order Vicinamibacterales; family UBA8438; genus JAJEEA01. The sequence continues at coordinate 356,892 of OZ220718.1, forward strand.
TTCTTCGAGGGGCTCGCCCTCGGCGACGGCGAGCGGGTCGTCGCCGACCGGCTGGTGCGCGAGATACGCCGGCGGCTCTCGTTCCTGCGCGACGTGGGACTCGACTACCTGACCCTCGACCGCCTGTCGTCGACGCTCTCGGGCGGCGAGGCGCAGCGCATCAACCTCGCGACGGCCCTCGGCTCGGCCCTCGTCGGCACCCTCTACGTGCTCGACGAGCCGTCGATCGGCCTCCATCCGCGCGACAACGAGCGGCTCATCGCCATCCTGCGGCAGCTGCGCGACCAGGGCAACACGGTGCTGGTGGTCGAGCACGACGCCGACACCATCCGCACCGCCGACGTCGTCGTCGACCTGGGGCTGGGGGCGGGCGAGCAGGGGGGGCGGGTCATCCACGCGGGCCCGTTCGACGCCCTGCTCGAGGAGCCGCAGTCGCTGACCGCCAAGTACATGCGGGGCGACCTGAAGATCCCGCTGCCGTCGAGCCGGCGGAAGCACCCGCAGCCCATGGCGATCCGGGTCGCCGGCGCCCGCGAGCACAACCTGCGGGGCATCGACGTCGAGATTCCCCTGAACACCCTGACCTGCGTCACCGGGGTCAGCGGGTCGGGCAAGTCGACGCTGGTGCACGACGTGGTGTACGCGGCCATCAAGCGGCAGAAGGGGGGGTGGGACAAGCGGGTCGGGCGCCACGACCGCCTCGAAGGGGCGGAGCTGGTGAACGACGTCACCCTCGTCGACCAGACCCCCATCGGGCGCACCCCGCGGTCGAACCCGGTCACCTACCTGAAGGCGTTCGACCCCATCCGCGAGCTGTTCTCGCACACCCGGGACGCCCGCGCGGCCGGCCTCGCCCCCGGCCACTTCTCGTTCAACGTGCCCGGAGGCCGGTGCGACGCGTGCGAGGGCGAGGGGGTGGTGCGGGTCGAGATGCAGTTCCTCGCCGACGTGTTCGTGCCCTGCGACGAGTGCGACGGGCGCCGGTTCAAGCCGCAGGTGCTCGAGGTGCGCTACCGCGGCCGCAACGTCGACGACGTGCTCGACATGACCGTGCGCGAGGCCCTCGCGTTCTTCGCGGGGTCGGCGAAGATCTGCCGGCGCCTGCGCCTGCTCGACGAGATCGGGCTGGGCTACCTGCGGCTCGGCCAGCCCGCGACGACCCTGTCGGGGGGCGAGGCCCAGCGCATCAAGATTGCCTCGCACCTCGCCGCGCGCAAGGCCGACCGCGCCCTGTACATCCTCGACGAGCCGACGACGGGGCTGCACTTCGACGACGTCGCCAAGCTGCTCGCCGCGTTCCGCAAGCTGCTGCAGGCGGGGAACAGCATCCTCGTCATCGAGCACAACCTCGACGTCGTCAAGTCGGCCGACTGGGTCATCGACCTGGGGCCGGAGGGCGGCGAGGCCGGCGGCCGCATCGTCGCCGCCGGCACCCCGGAGCAGATCGCGATGACCGAGGGGTCGCACACGGGGCGCCACCTGCGCCCGGTCCTCTGCCGCGAGCAGGCCGACGGGTAAGGGCGCCGGGGCGCCGGCTGGCGGGCCGCGGGCGTTGTGGTACGATCCGTCGTTTGTGTCGTGGGTCCACTGAACATCCGCCCGGACCGGTCGGCGGTTCGGGCGTCGCATTTGTCGTCATGGAATCGATTCAAGCAACACGCCTGCGCAAGGGCATGCTGGTCAAGCACAACGACGAGCTCTACCGCGTGATGGACGTCACGCACCTGACCCCGGGGAAGGGGAAGGCGTTCGTGCAGTCGCGGATGCGGAACGTGAAGGCCGGCACCCTGCTCGACCACAAGTTCCGGTCGGCCGAGTTCGTCGAGCGGGCGGCCCTCGACGACCGCGAGATGCAGTTCACGTACCGCGACGGCGACGCGTTCCACTTCATGGACCTCGAGAACTACGAGCAGGTGGAGATGACCGCCGACACCCTCGGCGACTCGGTCAACTTCCTGCTGCCCGAGGCCACCATCCGGGTGTCGCTGTTCGAGGGCGAGCCGGTGGGGCTGGACCTGCCGATGACGGTCGAGCTGACGGTGCAGGAGACGGCGCCGGCCATCAAGGGGGCCACCGCCAACGCGCAGCTCAAGCCGGCGACCCTCGAGACGGGGCTCGTCGTGCAGGTGCCGCCGTTCATCAGCAACGGCGATCGGATTCGCGTGAACACCGAGACCGGCGAGTATCAGTCGCGGGCATGACCGCCCGCCGGCGGGAGGCGGATCCGTGGCCGACGTGGACCTGTTCTCCGGTTTCGTCGATTCGGTCCTGCCCGCCGCCCTGTGGGTCCTGGGGGCGGGGTTCCTGGTCGCCAACCTCCGGCTGCTGAGCCGGTTCCTGCGCTTCCTGCGCCTGCGTCCGACCGCGGTCCTCACGTGGCCGGGCCGGCGCACGTCCTTCTACGTGGTGTCGCTGGGGCTGGGCATCGTGCTCGGGATCCTCGCGTTCCTGAAGCTCGTCGTCTGGGACCGTCCGCTCGCCGACGCGTTCGCCGAGGCGATGGGCTTCATCTACTACGGCTACGCGTTTCCCCTGAGCCTGCGCATCGGGCGCGGCTTCTACGACACCGGGGTGTGGGCGAACAAGGGGCTCGTGCCCTACGACCGGATCGGCGGCCTGTCCTGGCGGGCGGGCGCCGAGCCGACGCTGGTGCTCATCGACCGCGTGCGCAACCTGGTGCGGCATCTCGACGTGCCGCAGGAGCACTACGGCGAGGTGCGGCGCCTCCTGCGCGACCGAATCGCGGCCCGGGACATCCGCTTCGACGGGAAGGGACTCGATCTCGGCTTCGACGAGCGGGATGTGGTGTGACGCCGCGGGGGGCGGCCCCGCCCGCCGACGCCCTGCGCCGGCCTCGCGCTCCGGGGGGCGCGGGACGTCCCGCGCGCGGCGGTCTATCTGAACCGCTCGAGGATGATGCCGATCAGCCCGGGGCCGCTCGCGGTGGGGTCGCCGATCCAGTCCGGCGGGGTGAGCCAGACGAACGCGAGGATGGCGATGACCATGAGGTCGTACTGCCACGTGGCCCGCTCGAACGTCCAGAACAGGGCGTGCCAGACCGCCCGCGCCGGCAGCGTCAGCAGTCGCTGCATGGTCATTGCGCCCCCGCCTCCCCGCCCGGCGAGCATCGCCTGACGGCGCCGCTCACCGCCCGCCCGACGGTCCGGCAGCTCACGACGCAGCCTCCCGGCCCATGGAGCGCAGCCTGACGGCCCCGCTCGCCGCCCGACCGACCCTCCGGAAATCCGCGCCGTTTCACGACGCAGCCTCCTGGGCCTTGAGGGCCCGCCACGTGAAGTAGATGCGGTCGAGCACGGTGACGATGGACAGCACCAGTATCACCCAGAGGACGGCGCCCATCCGGTTCGTGAACGCGCCGATCATCACCAGCACGATGCGCTCGGGGCGTTCCATGAACCCGACCTTGCACTTGTCGATCATGGACTCGGCGCGGGCCCGCGTATAGCTCGTCATCACCGAGAACATCATCGCGAAGGCCGCGATCATGACGTAGTCGGTGCGCCCGAGCTGCGCGTAGAGATAGATGACGCCGATGAACAGCGACAGGTCCGAGAAGCGGTCCATCACCGAGTCCCAGAAGCCCCCGAACCGCGACGCCAGGTTCGTCGCCTCGGCCACCTTCCCGTCGATGAAGTCGAAGATGTTGGCCACCAGCATGACGAAGCCGGCGGTGACGAACTCGCCCTGCGCGAAGAACCAGGCCGCGACGAAGTTGATGAAGACGCCGACCAGGGTGAGCACGTTGGGGTGAATGCGCAACGCCACGCACGCCCGGATGATGGCGCGGAGGGGGAACATGCAGGCGGCGCCGATGGCGCCCGTGAACGTCATGGTGGGGAGATGCGGCGCTGGTCGGGAAGTGTCGCCTTCGGCGCCGCCCCGCCGGCCAACCGACGCTGCTGCCGGTCCGCCCCGCGCCCGCGGCGCAGACTGATAGGATACCGTCGGTGCGCCCGCCCCCGGCGCGGCGCTCCCCCGACAGCACGAACCCCACAGTGTAGTCCATGGCCATTCGTGATCTCAAGGAGCGGATCGCGGCGCTGCCCGAGCAGCCCGGCGTCTACCTGTACCTCGACCCGGCCGGCGAGACCCTCTACGTGGGCCGGGCGCGCTCGCTGCGGGCGCGGGTGCGCAGCTACCTGGGGGCCTACGGGTCGAGCCCCAAGACCAACGCCCTGCTCGACGAGGTGACGCGGCTCGAGGTCATCGTCACCGACTCGCTGGTCGAGGCCCTCGCCCTCGAGGCCCACCTCATCAAGCAGCGGTCGCCGCGGTTCAACATCCTGCTCCGCGACGACAAGAACTACCCGTATCTGCAGCTCACGACCGGCGAGGCGTTCCCGCGGGTGCTGGTGGCGCGCCGGGTCGACCCCCGCGACGGGCACACCTACGCGGGGCCGTTCCTGCCCGCGACCCTCGCGCGGAAGACGATGTCGCTGACCCACAAGCTGTTCGGCATCCGCTCGTGCAACGAGGTCATCAACGGCCGGCGGGGGCGCGCCTGCCTGGAGTACGACATCAAGCGCTGCGTCGCCCCCTGCGTGGAGGGCCTGTGCACGCCCGAGCAGTACGCCGCGGCGGTCGAGCACACGAAGCTGTTTCTCGAGGGCCGGAACGACGAGCTCATCGCCGACCTGAAGCGGCGGATGGCGGAGGCCTCCGACGACCTGCGCTACGAGGAGGCGGCCCAGACCCGCGACGCCATCCGGACCGTCGAGACCCTGCGCGACCGCCAGCAGAAGATGTCGTCGGTACGGCTCGGCGACCGCGACGCGTTCGGGGTGAAGGTGGGGCCCTCGGGCGCGATCATCCAGGTGTTCCAGATGCGGGGGGGGCGGGTCATCGAGCGGGTCGAGCTGGCCGCCGACGTGCCGGCGGGGGCGGGCTCGCCGGAGCGGGAGACGGTGCAGGCGGCGGTGCAGCAGTTCTACGAGGAGCGGACCGCGCCGCCGGAGATCCACCTGCCGGTCGAGATCGACGAGCCCGAGGCGCTGGCGAGCTGGCTCGGCGAGCGGGCGGGGCGGAAGGTGCGCATCGGCGTCCCGAAGCGGGGCGACAAGCGGGGGCTGCTCGATCTCGCCACCCGCAACGCGGCCCTCGCCTACCGGTCGCGCTACAGCGACGAGGCCCGGGCCGGGGCCGCCGCCCTCGACGAGCTGCGGGTGGTGCTGGGCCTCCCGGCCGCGCCCCGCCGCATCGAGTGCTTCGACATCTCGACCCTGCAGGGGGCGGAGACGGTCGGCTCGATGGTGGTCTGCGAGGACGGCCGCGCGGTGCGCAAGGAGTACCGGAAGTACCGGGTGCGGGGCACGAGCTGGGGGGAGGAGCGCACCGCCCCGCCGGGCGCGCCGGCGCCCCGCCGCCGGCGCGGCGGGAAGGGCAAGGCCTCCGCCGCGGCCGGCCGGGCGAACCAGGCTCCCGGCGCGTCGGACCCGGCCGCCGGCGCCGACCCCCGCCTGCTCGACGACTTCGCGTCGATGCGCGAGGTGGTCGGCCGCCGCTACCGCCGGCTCCTCGACGACGGCGGGCCGCTGCCCGACCTGGTGGTCATCGACGGGGGGCGCGGGCAGCTCTCGTCGGCCTACGAGGCGTTCGCGTCGCTGGGCCTGTCGAACCTCGTGGCGGTGGGGCTGGCCAAGCAGGAGGAGCTCGTCTTCACCCGCGACGCGGCCGAGCCCATCGTCCTCGACCGTGCGAGCCCGGCCCTGCTCCTGCTGCAGCGGATGCGCGACGAGGCCCACCGCTTCGCGGTCACCTTCCACCGCAAGGCGCGGTCGCGCCGCGACCTCCGGTCGGCCCTCGACGGCATCCCCGGCGTGGGGCCGCGGCGGCGGCGGGTGCTGCTGACGCGGTTCGGGAGCGTGGCCAACGTCCGCCGCGCGACCCGCGAGGAGCTGGTGCCGGTGGTCGGGGCCAAGTTGGCCGACGCGGTGCTCGCCCACTTCGCAGGCGAGCGGACCGCGCCGTAGCAAGCCGGCCGACGTGGTGCCGGGCCACTTCGCGGGCGGGCAGCTCGCGCCGCGGCCGGCGCGGACGGCCGGGTTGGTCGGGGCGGCGCAAGGCCACGGGCGACGGTCGGCGGACTGGTACGTTATCCTGACTCGTCTTGCCCGATATCGGTCAGCTCCTCGTCATCCTCCCGGTCCTGCTCCTGTCCCTGACCATCCACGAGACCGCACACGCGGTGACGGCGGACTGGTACGGCGATCCCACGGCGCGGCACCTCGGCCGGATCTCGCTCAACCCGGCCGTGCACGTCGATCCCGTGGGCACGGTGATCCTGCCGCTGCTCGGCATCCTCGCGGGCGGGTTCGTGTTCGGCTGGGCCAAGCCCGTGCCCGTCAACCCCGCCAACCTGCGGCGGCCGCGCCAGGACTTCCTGGTGATCGCGGCGGCGGGGCCGGCCAGCAACATCGTCCTCGCAATCGGGGCGTCATGGGTGCTGGCCTCGGTGCCGGGCGGGCTGGCGGCGGCCGAGGGGTGGGCGGGCGTGGTGGCGACGTTCGCGTTCGCGATGCTGCAGCTGAACCTGCTGCTGGCGGTGTTCAACATGATTCCGGTGCCGCCCCTCGACGGCGGGAACGTGCTGGCGGGGCTGCTGCCCGAGTGGCTGGCCGAGCCCTACGACCGGCTCGTGCGGCCCTGGGGGTTCGTGATTCTCCTCGTGCTCATGGCGACGGGCGGGTTGTATCAGATCATCGGTCCGCCGATGTCGCTGCTGATGGGATGGTTGCTGCCGTGAAGCCCCGCGTCGTCTCCGGCATGCGTCCGACCGGCAAGCTGCACCTCGGCCACCTCGTCGGGGCCCTGCAGCAGTGGGCCCGGCTGCAGGACGACTACGACTGCATGTACTTCGTCGCCGACTGGCACGCGCTGACGAGCGAGTACGCCGACACCGGCGGGCTCGTCGAGAACGCCTGCGACAACGCCGCCGACTGGATCGCCGCCGGCGTCGACCCCGAGCGGAGCACCCTGTTCATCCAGTCGCAGGTGCCCGAGCACGCCGAGCTCTACCTGCTGCTGCAGATGGTGGTGCCGATTCCCTGGCTCGAGCGGGTGCCGACCTACAAGGAGCAGATCGCGCAGCTCGCCGAGAAGGACCTGTCGACCCTCGGCTTCCTCGGCTATCCGCTGCTGCAGGGCGCCGACGTCATCATCTACAAGGCCGACTACGTGCCGGTGGGCGACGACCAGGTCCCGCACCTCGAGCTCGACCGCGAGGTGGTGCGGCGCTTCCACGGGTTCTTCGGCGAGCTGTTCCCCGAGCCGCAGCCCCTGCTCACGAGCTTTCCGCGGCTGCCGGGCCTCGACAACCGGAAGATGAGCAAGAGCTACGACAACGCCATCAGCCTGTCGGACGACGCGGAGACGGTGCGGAAGAAGGTGATGCGGATGTACACCGATCCGAAGCGGATCCGCGCCGACATCCCGGGCACCGTCGAGGGCAACCCGGTGTTCGTCTACCACGACGCGTTCAACCCCGACACGGCCGAGGTCGACGACCTGAAGGCCCGCTACCGTGCCGGCACGGTGGGCGACGTCGAGGTCAAGAAGAAGCTCGCCCGCGCCCTCGAGGCCGCCCTCGGCCCGTTGCGCGAGCGCCGGGCCGAGGTGCTGGCCCGGCCGGGGCGGGTTCGCGAGATACTGATGGACGGGTCGCTTCGGGCGCGCCGCATCGCGCAGGAGACGATGATGCAGGTCCGCGAGGCGGTGGGGCTCGCTTATGGTGCCTGGTAGTCCGCGCCGTGGAACGGTGCAGACGCCCGGCGGGGCTGGTCGGGCGCCCGGCGGAGCCGTGGGCGACGATTGGCGGGCTGGATGACGAACCGGGCCGCGTCGGAGCAGACGGGGGCCGGGACGGCGGGGACCGGCGAGTTCGAGTCGGTCCTCGAGGACTACCCGGTCCGCCTCGACAACTTCGAGGGGCCGCTCGATCTGCTGCTCCACCTCATCCGCAAGAACGAGATCGACATCTACGACATCCCCATCGTCCTCATCACGCAGCAGTACATCGAGTACATCGAGCTGATGAAGGAGCTCGACCTCGACACCGCGGGCGAGTTCCTGGTGATGGCGGCCACCCTCATTCACATCAAGGCGCGGACCCTGGTGCCCCGGCCGGATACGGAGGCCGAGGCGGCGGAAGAGGCCGAGGACCCCCGGGAGGCGCTGGTCCGGCGCCTCATCGAGCACCAGAGGTTCAAGGCGGCGGCGGAGCTGCTGCACGAGCGGCAGACGGTGCGCAACGCGCAGTGGGGACTCGCCGACGAGCGCCTGGCCGATCTCGCCGGCGAGCCCTTCGAGCGCGAGCTCGAGGCCGACCTGTTCGGGCTGCTGCAGGCGTTCCAGGCGGTCCTCAAGCGGGCCCGGGAGCGGCCGGGGGTGCCCCTGCCGTCGGCCGAGGTGTCCATCGAGACGCGCACCCGGCAGCTGATGGAGCGGCTCGCCCACGTCAGGGCCTGCGGGTTCGAGGAGCTCTTCGCCGAGGACGGCAGCCGGGCCGAGCTCATCACCACGTTCCTCGCGGTGCTGGAGATGATTCGGCTCAAGCTGATACGCGTGTTCCAGTCGGGGTCGTGCGGCCCGATCCGCGTGTACCGCCGCGAGACCCCGGAGGACGCGCCGAGGCCGATCGAGACGACCGGCGACCCTGGGGACGAGGCCGGTCGGGGCAGGTGATCGCCTGGCCGCGGCGGCGGCTCGTGCCGCTGGCGCGCTTGCTCCGCTGTTTCTTTCGTGCGTTGGAGGCGGTCGCGCGTAGCGCGGCCACGAGGGTCTGGGCGGGTTTCGGGGTTGGACCACCCGGGCTTCTGCGCCGGGGAACGGCGCAGACTCCCGGCAGGGTTGGTTGGGCGCCCGGCGGAGCCGCAGGCGACGATGGGCGGACCGGGGTTCTGCGCCGGGGAGCGGCGCAGGACCGCGGCAGGGTTGGTTGGGCGCCCGGCGGAGCCGCAGGCGACGATGGGCGGGCTGGCATGTCGGACGAACTCAAGCCGATTCTGGAAGCGTTGATCTTCGCCTCGCCGGATCCCCTCACGCCGGCGGCCCTGGTCGAGCTGCTCGACGGGGCGCCGAAGGAGGACATCGAGCGGGCGATCGAGGCGCTGCAGGCGGAGTACGACGAGCGGGGCGGCCTGCAGATGGTGCAGGTGGCCGGCGGCTACCAGATCTGCACGCGGCCCGAGCTGCACGACTGGGTGCGCCGGCTGTTCCACCAGCACTCGAAGCAGCGCCTGTCGGTGCAGGCGCTCGAGACGCTGGCCGTCATCGCCTACAAGCAGCCGATCACGAGCGCCGAGATCGCGGAGATTCGGGGCGTGAACGTGTCGGGGGTCGTCGGCACGCTGCTCGAGCGCCACCTCGTGAAGGTGGTCGGCCGCAAGCAGGTGGTGGGCCGGCCGTTCCTCTATGCGACGACCCGGGAGTTCCTGAACCAGTTCGGCCTGAGCGACCTCGACGACCTGCCCAAGGTGGAGGAGATGGCCGAGGCGCTCGGCATGGAGGTGCCGTCGGCGCTGGTCGCGGGCGGCGCGGAGGCCCCGGCGCTGCCGTTCGACGATCCGGTGGAGACCCCCGGCGACCCCGACGCCCCGCCGTCCGGGCAGATACACTGAGGGCTGCCGTGACCTCCCTTGCTGCCACCACCCCCGGCGTGCGGCTGCAGAAGCTGATTGCCGCGGCCGGGGTCTCCTCGCGCCGGGCGGCGGAGTCGCTGATGCGCGAGGGCCGGGTGACCGTCAACGGCGCGGTGGTGTCGACCCCCGGCGCGAAGGCGGATCCCGCCGCCGACGACATCCGGGTCGACGGGCGCCGCATCGGCGGCGGGGGACGGCGGCGGTACCTGCTGCTGAACAAGCCCCGCGGGGTGGTGACGACCCGGGACGATCCGGAGCGGCGCCGCACCGTCATGCACCTGCTGTCGGGGGTCCGCGAGTCGGTCTATCCGGTGGGGCGGCTCGACTACGACAGCGAGGGGCTGCTGCTGCTGACCAACGACGGCGAGCTCGCGGCCCGGCTGACCCATCCCCGGCACCGGGTCGAACGGGTGTACGAGGCGCGGGTGCGCGGCGTGCCCGACGCCTCGGCGTTGAGGCGTCTCGCCGGCGGCGTCGTCGTCGGCGGTCGGCGGACCCTGCCGGCCGCCGCCAGCCTCGTGGCCGCGGGCCGCGGCCGCGCCGGCGACCAGTCGTTGATCCGGATCGGCGTCACCGAGGGGCGGAAGCGCCAGATCCGGCACATGTGCGAGTCGGTCGGGCACCCGGTGGTGCGGCTGCGGCGGGTGGCGATCGGGCCGATCCGGGACCGGACGCTGCGGCCGGGCCAGTTCCGAGACCTGACCCGGGGCGAGGTGGCGGCGCTGCGGCGCGCCGTCGACGGGGAGCCGCCCGCCGCCCCGGGCGGCCGGGTCCGCCGATGAAGCCGACCGGGGTCCCGGCCCGCATCACCCCGGTGATCGCCATCGACGGGCCTTCGGGGGCCGGCAAGGGGAGCGTCTCCCGCGCCGTCGCCGAGGCGCTGGGATGCCGCTACGTCGACACCGGCGCGATGTACCGGGCGGTCGCGTGGCTGGCCTCCCACCGGGGGCTCGCCCTCGACGACGAGCCCGCGGTCCGGCGCCTCGCCGAGGAGGTGGAGCTGATCCAGGACGCGGGGAGGGTGAGGGTCGCCGGCCACGACGTGACGCACCGGATACGCAACGGCGCCATCGACGCCGCCGCCGCCCGGGTCGCCCGCATGCCGTCGGTGCGGAAGGTCCTCGTGGGGCGGCAGCGGGCCTACGTGGCCTTCGGCGGCCTGGTGATGGAGGGCCGCGACATCGGCACGACGGTGTTTCCGGACGCCGACGTGAAGATATACCTGGACGCGGCGCCGGAGGAGCGGGCCGCGCGCCGCGCCGCGGATCCGGCGCACGGGCTGGGCCGCAACGCGTCGACCCTGTCGGACGTCGCGAGCGCGCTCGAGGCGCGGGACCGTTCCGACCGCACGCGCGACAGCTCTCCCCTGGTGATGGCCGACGACGCGGTCCGCGTCGACACGACGGGCCTGGTGCTGGAGACGGTCATCGAGCGCGTGCTGGCCATCGTGCGGCGCGGGCTGGCGGCGCGCGGGGGGGCGGGGCGGCCGGGGTGATCGGGGCTCGAATCGCATTTGACGCGTCTTGGTAACTGTCGTATAGTCTGCGGCTTATCGCCAATCGACGCGTGGCGCCGGCGGGGGGGACCCGGGTCCCGGCGGGCGCTCGTGTCGACGGCCGCGCCGCGTGGCGGCGAGGGGCACTCACAAGGAGGATTCGCAATTCCATGACGAAGGTAGAAGACGTCGAGGTGGACCGCTCGGAGAAGGCGCGACCCGCTCCCATGATGATCATGGCCGATCAGTACGACGACGACGGTGAGGCGTCGAGTCGGGAGGAGTACGAGCGGTTGCTCGCCTTGTACGAGGGCAGTTTCCGCAACATCGCCGAAGGCGAGGTGATTACCGGCACCGTGCTGAAGGTGTCGTCGTCGGAGGTGGTGGTCGACGTCGGCTACAAGTCGGAAGGGATGATCGCCATCCAGGAGTTCCTCGACGAGAACGGCGAGTGCATCGTCCAGCCGGGCGACGCCGTCGACGTTCTGCTCGAGCGGACCGAGGACCGGGACGGCCACATCGTGCTCTCGCGCGAGAAGGCCGAGAAGATGAAGATCTGGGACGAGGTCGAGAAGGCGTACGACGATCAGAAGGTCGTCATCGGCCGCGTCATCGAGCGCATCAAGGGCGGGTTGGCGGTCGACATCGGGGTGCGCGCGTTCCTGCCGGGGTCGCAGGTCGACGTGCGCCCGGTGCGCAACCTCGACGCCCTGCGCGGCCAGGAGCTGCGCATGCGGGTCATCAAGGTCAACAAGAAGCGCGGCAACATCGTGCTCTCCCGCAAGGCCCTGCTCGAAGAGGAGAACGCCGAGAAGAAGAAGCACACGCTGGCCACCCTCGAAGAGGGCAAGGTGTTCCGGGGGGTCGTCAAGAACATCACCGATTACGGCGCGTTCATCGATCTGGGCGGGCTCGACGGGCTGCTCCACGTGACCGACATGTCGTGGGGCCGGGCCGCGCACCCGTCGGAGCTCTTCAAGGTGAACGACGAGGTCGACGTGATCGTGCTGAAGTTCGACCGCGCCACCGAGCGCGTGTCCCTGGGCTACAAGCAGCTCCACGCCGACCCGTGGACGGCGGTCGAGGAGCGCTATCAGGTCGGCATGCGGCTCAGCGGCAAGGTCGTCAGCCTGACCGACTACGGGGCGTTCATCGAGCTCGAGCCGGGCGTCGAAGGTCTGATCCACGTGTCGGAGATGTCGTGGAGCAAGCGGGTCAAGCACCCCTCGAAGCTGCTCACGGTCGGCGACACGGTGGAGTCGATGGTGCTCGGCGTCGACCCCCAGGCGCGCCGCATCTCGCTCGGGCTGAAGCAGATCGAGGCCAACCCGTGGCATCAGCTCGCCGACAAGTACCCGATCGGGTCCCGGCTGAAGGGGCGCGTCCGCAACCTGACCGAGTTCGGCGCGTTCGTCGAGGTCGAGGAGGGCATCGACGGGCTCATCCACATCTCGGACATGTCGTGGAGCAAGCGCCTCAAGCACCCGTCCGAGGTCGTGAAGAAGGGCGACGAGGTCGAGGCCATGGTCCTCAACGTCGACCCCGACAACCAGCGGCTGTCGCTGGGGCTGAAGCAGCTCGCGACCGATATATGGGACGAGTTCTTCGAGAACAACAAGGTCGGGTCGGTGGTCGAGGGCAAGGTGGTCCGCATCACCAACTTCGGGGCGTTCGTGGAGCTCGCCGAGGGCATCGAGGGCCTCATCCACGTGTCGGAGTTCGACGACGACACGGGCCGCGACAAGGTCGAGCTGAAGGTCGACGAGGTCACCAGCATGAAGATCATCAAGCTGAGCCCGTCGGAGCGGAAGATCGGCCTCAGCATCCGGGCCCTGAAGTCGGACGACTACGAGGCGGACTGGGAGGCCTACGGTGCGGCGTCGGGATCGCCGGAGGTGACCCTGGGCGACCACTTCAAGCATCAGACCTAGCCCGGAGAGCGTCGCCTGCGGCTCCGCTCGCCGCCCAACCAACCCTGCCGGGAGTCTGCACCGTCTTGCGGCGCAGACTCCCGGCGCTGCCGGTGCACGGCTCGACCCATGGAGCGGGGGGAGATCTTGGTGGCAGGCGGGAGCGTGACCAAGGCGGCGCTCGTCGAGGAAGTGTCTCGAGCCGCCGATCTGACCAAGAAGCACTCCGAGGTCATCGTCGATACGGTGTTCCGCAGCATCATCACCGCGCTGCGCCGGGGCGAGAAGATCGAGCTGCGGGGCTTCGGCAGCTTTCGCCTCCGGCAGCGCGAGCCGCGCAAGGGCCGGAATCCGAAGACCGGGGATCGGGTGGACGTGCCCCCGAAGCGGATCCCGTACTTCAAGCCGGGCAAGGAGCTCAGGGAGCTGATAAACCGCGAGCCGGCCGGCGCGGGACCGGGCCCCGGGCTGCCCGAGCCGGTGTCGGCGGCGATGCAGGAGCCCGGCGGGAGCGCCGGCTTCTGAGTCGGCGGCTCCGCCCGCACCGGCTTCTGAGTCGGCGGCTCCGCCCGCACCGGCGAGTCCCGGCCCGCCGGTCGTCGCCCGGCGGCCCTGCCCGGCGCCCGACCAATCCTGCCGGAGTCCGCGCCGTTCCATGGCGCAGACTCGGGGCCTGCCCATGGAGCGACTCTGGTCCCCCTGGAGGCTCGACTACGTGACGGGCAGCGCCGGGGCCCCGCGGGGCGATTGCGTCTTCTGCGCGGCCCTCGCCGAGGCCGGGGAGACGGCGGCGGGCGCCTCGCCGATCGTGGCGCGCGCCGACACGTGCTTCGTCATCGTCAACCTGTACCCGTACAACAACGGCCACCTGATGGTGGTGCCGAACCGGCACATCGCGTCGCTGGCCGAGGCGACGGCGTCGGAGCTCGGCGACCTGATGACGATGGCGCAGCGGGCGGAGATTGCCCTCGGCGAGGCGTACCGGCCTCATGGCCTGAACGTGGGGATCAACCTGGGGCGGCCGGCCGGGGCGGGCATCCCCGGCCACCTCCACCTGCACGTGGTGCCCCGCTGGGACGGCGACACCAACTTCATGACCGTCGTCGGAAGCACCCGGGTGGTGCCCGAGACCCCGCCCCGGACGCGGGAGCGCCTTGCCCCGATCTTCGAACGGCTCGCCGCCCGCGCGTAGCAGTCCGCGGTGGAACCCCGCGTTGTACCGTGAGCGGCGAGGCGCCCGCCTGACAAGGCGTGAGGAGGGCGAATGTCGATGACCGACGAACGACGCAACCGGCCGTCTGCGCCGGTCACGGAGCAGACGGCCGGCAGGCGTGGCCGGGCGGCAATCGGAGTCGCAGGCGACGCTTGCCGGGCGCGGGCGATCGCTGCTCGAATGCAGCGGTGATTTCCACCACGGGCGGCCAGGGTCAGGGTTCGGCGAGGACGTGGGCGGCGATGACCATGCGCTGCACCTCGGACGTGCCCTGGTAGATCTCCGTCGCCCGGACGTCGCGGAACAGCCGCTCGACCGTCGAGCCCCGGCGGTAGCCGGCCGAGGCGAGGATCTGCATCGCCCGGTCGGCGGCGCGGTGGGCCGCCTCGGACGCGTAGAGCTTGGCCATGGCCGCCTCCGCCGCGCTGCGCTCCTGCGTGTCCTTGGCGGCGGCGCTCCGGTACACCAGCATGCGCGCCGCCTCGATCTCGGTCGCCATGTCGGCGAGCATCCACTGCACGGCCTGGTAGCGCGCGATGGGGCGCCCGAACGTCCGCCGGCCGCGGGCGTGGGCCAGCGCCTCGTCGAAGGCGGCCTGCCCGATGCCGACGGCCTGGGCGCCGATGGCCACCCGCCCCCCGTCGAGCGCCCACATCGCGATGCGGAACCCGGCGCCGGCGTCGCCGATCATCGCCTCGGGGGGGACGCGCACCCCGTCGAGCTCGAGGTCGCGGCAGCCCAGGCCGCGGACCCCGAGGGTGTCGGGGGTGGCCGACGCGCCCAGCCCCGGCGCGCCGGCGGGCACGAGGAACGCCGAGACCCCCCGGCCCCCGATGCCCGGCTCGGTGGCCGCGAACACGATGAACACGTCGGCCGCGGCCCCGTTCGCCACCCACACCTTGCGCCCGGTCAGGCGGTAGCCCCCGCCGTCGGGGACGGCCCGGGTCTGCTGATTGGCGGCGTCGGTGCCCGCGTCGGGCTCGGAGAGGGCGAAGCCGCCGACGGCGGCGCCGCCGGCCAGCCGCCGGAGCCAGGCCCCGCGCTGGGCCTCCGACCCGAACCGGGCCACGACCTCGGCGACGAGCGAGTTGTTGACCGACAGGATGGCGGCCAGGGTGGCGCTGGCCCCGGCAATCGCCTCGATGGCCGCGGCGTAGCTGACGTAGTCGCGGCCCGCGCCGCCCGCCGCGGCGGGGACGGTGACGCCCATGAGCCCGCGGCGGCCGGCCCGCGCCACGAGATCGGCGGGAAAGCGGTCGGTCGCGTCGATCTCGGCCGCCCGCGGCCGCACCTCTTCTTCGGCGAACCGTTGGGCCGATGCGCAAAAGGCTGCCTGTTCGGCCGTCAGCTCGAGGCGCATGGCGGGTGCCCTTCTTCCTTCGGGTCCGGGGTGCGCGGGGCGGGAGGCGGCGCCGCGCCGCGGGCATCCCGGCCGCGGAAGCCCGTCGTCCCCGTCCGTCGAGGGCCGGGCCCGTCACGAAGATCATACGCGAGCGCGCGGACGCCGGCGGGGCCGGGGGCACGCCGTGACCGGGGCCGGGCGGCCGGAATCCGAGTGGTATGATGGCGTCAGGTTCCTTGCAGGGGGAAGCGAGCATGGCGAGCAGTCGATGGCGCGAGCGCGGGGGGGTCGGCATCCGGTCCCTGGTGCGACGGTTCGGGTGGGCGGCCCCGGTGCTGGCGGTCGCGTGGGTGCTCCTTTCGGGCGCCGGCGTGCCCGCCCAGGAGCAGCAGGCGTCTCCCGCCGACCAGGCGGGCGGGGCCGACACGGCGGCGCAGACCCCGGTGTTCCGCACCGGCATCAACTTCGTTCGGGTCGACGCCATCGTCACCGACGAGGACGGCAACCCGATCCTCGACCTGACCGCTGACGACTTCCGCGTCTTCGAGGACGAGGTCGAGCAGACCATCGAGTCGTTCCGGCTGGTGGAGCACACCGGCGTGCCGGACCCCGCGCTGCCGCCGCCCTCCAGCATCCGCAACGACTACGACCAGGAGCGCGAGGCGGCGCGGACGGACTCGCGCATCTTCGTGTTCTTCCTCGACGACTACCACGTGCGCGACACCAACGCGATTCGGATGCGGCGGGACCTCGTGGAGTTCGTCGAGACGCAGCTGCGCCCGACCGACCTCGTGGGCATCATGTACCCCCTGACGCCGATCATGGACATGCGGCTCACCCGCAACCACGATCAGATCGTGCGGGCCCTCGAGGCCTTCGAGGGCGTCAAGTACGACTACCAGCCGCGCAACATGTACGAGCACGTGTACGCGAACTTCCCGACCACGACGGTCGAGATGATCCGCAACGACGTCAGCCTGTCGGCCCTGAAGGCGCTGGCCATCCACCTGGGCGGACTGCGCGAAGGGCGCAAGTCGGTGATCGTGCTGAGCGAGGGCTACTCGAACTACGTCCCGCCCCAGCTGCGCGACATCGACGCCATGGCCGGCGGCCTCTTCAATCCGGCGAGGTTCGACCCGCTGGCAGGGGAGTCGCGGATGGAGGAGACCCAGCAGTTCTTCGAGATGTCGTACATGCGCTCGGAGCTGGTCTACACTGCCGACATAGCCAACCGGAACAACACCAGCTTCTACATGGTGGACCCGCGGGGGCTGGCCACCGGGGAGTTCGACTCCAGCCAGGTGCCCATCGACATGCGCACCGACTACCGCATGCTGCGCGAGCTTCAGGACACGCTGCACGTGCTGGCCGAGGAGACCGACGGCCGCGCCATCGTCAACCGCAACGACCTGTTGCCGGGTCTGACCCAGGTCGTGAGCGACCAGAGCGCGTACTACCTCCTCGGGTACAGCTCGTCCGCGGCCCCGACCGACGGCGAGTTCCACGAGATAGAGGTGGAGGTGCTGCGGGACGACGTTCGCGTGCGGGCGCGCAGGGGCTACTACGCGCTGACCGCCGAGAACGCGGCGCGGGTGCTCGCCCCGCCCAAGCCGGAGCCTCCCCGGGCCGTCGACACCGCCCTCGCGACCCTCGCCGAGCCGCGGCGGGGCCGCTACGTCCGGACCTGGGTCGGCGCTCGGCGCGGCGACGAGGGCAGGACCGAGCTGACCTTCGTGTGGGAGCCGATCGGCGGCGACCGCTCGGGCCGCCGCCGGGAGTCGGCGTCGCAGGTGATGCTCATGGCGATGAGCGACAGCAGCGCCTACTTTCGGGGAGAGGTGCCGGGGCGGGGCCGGACGCCGCGCGTACGGTTCGACGTCGATCCGGGTGCGCTGGAGCTGAACATCGGCATCGAGGACGAGTACGGCGACTTGCTCGACCGGGACATCGACGAGCTGCTGGCGCCCGACTTCACCGCCCCCGACGTCGCCCTCAGCACGCCCCAGGTGCTGCGGGCGCGGAACGCGGTGGAGATGCGCGGGCTGATTGCCGACGCCGACGCGTTGCCCACGGCGTCGCGCTTCTTCCGCCGTACCGAGCAGCTCCTGTTCCGGGTCGAGGCCTACGCGCCCGGCGATGTCGCGCCGCGCGTGCGCGCCCGGCTGCTGAGCCGCGAGGGCACGGCCATGATGGAGCTGCCGGTGGCCGCCCCCGAGGGCGACCGCCCCCACGAGGTGCTGCTGCAGCTCTCGCCGTTTCCGCGGGGGGACTACCTGCTGGAGCTGTCGGCGGAGGCGGGCGACGAGACCGCGTCGACCCTCGTGGCGTTCCGCGTGCAGCCGTAGCCGTGATGGAGCCCATTCGCGTCGTCATCGCCAAGCCGGGGCTCGACGGTCACGACCGGGGCGCGAAGGTGATCGCGCGCGCGCTCCGCGACGAGGGGATGGAGGTGATCTACACGGGATTGCGCCAGACCCCCGAGCAGATCGTCGAGGCGGCCCTGCAGGAGGACGCCGGCGTCATCGGGCTGTCCATCCTGTCGGGGGCGCACAACCACGTCTGCCCCCGGGTGATGGAGCTGTTGCGCGAGAAGGGCCTCGACGACGTGCTCGTGGTCGTGGGGGGCATCATTCCCGACGCGGATCTGCCGGGTCTTCGGGCCATCGGCATCGAAGGCGTGTTCCAGCCCGGGACCCCCATGCGGGACATCGTCGCTTTCATTCGCGAGCGCCACCGGGCCGCGCCCGGAGTCGCCGGCGGCCCGTCGGCGGCGGCCGACGCGGCCGCGGGCCGGTGACGCGGCCCGTCAGTCTGCTACGCTCCCGGTCGAGGGCCGAACCTGCCGATGCCAGCCACGCTACTGCTTGCCGACGACAGCGTCACCATTCAGCGCGTCATCGAGATGACCTTCGCCGAGGAGGACGTCCGGGTGGTGACGGTCGGCGACGGGCGCGAGGCGATCGAGCGCATCGCCGCCGACCCGCCCGACATCGTCCTCGCCGACACCAACATGCCGGAGAAGGACGGCTACGAGGTCTCGGCGTTCGTGAAGGCCGAGAGCGCCCGGTCCGGCATCCCGGTGGTGCTGCTGACGGGGGCCTTCGAGCCCGTCGACGACGAGCGGGCCCGCGAGGTCGGCTGCGACGCCGTGCTCGTGAAGCCGTTCGAGCCGACGGCGGTGCTCAACCGGGTTCGCGAGCTCCTCGGCCTGCCGGCGGATGCGGATGCCGCGGCCCCGGCCCCGACCGGGGAGGCGGGCGCGCGGGACGCGGCGGGCGGGGGGAGCGGCGACGCGGCGGAGGAGCCCGTCGCGGCGCCGGCTGCGGCGGACGGAGGGAGCGGCGACGCGGCGGAGGAGCCCATCGCGGTGGACGAGGGGAGCGGCGACGCGGCGGAGGAGCCCGTCGCGGCGGCCCCCGACGCCTCGCCGGCGGACCCGGATTCGGCCGGGCCGGCGACCGCCGATGCTTCGTCCGCGGACCCGGCTGCGCCGGCGCCGGCGGAGGATGCTTCGCCCGCCGATCCGGATTCGGCGGCTCCGGCGTCCGCCGATGCTTCGCCCTCGGTCCCGAACCCGGAACCCCCGGCGTCGTACGACGAGGAGGGGGGGGATGCCCCGGACGAGGAGGCCGGTGACGCGACCCCGCCCGTGCCCGCCGTGCCCGCGGTCGAGGCGCCGGCGCCGCCCTCGCTCGCCGCCGCCTTCGCCGCGCTCCTCGCGGCCGAGCAGGGAGACCTCGACCGGGCCCGCGCCGCCTATCCCTGGCCTCGTCAGGCCGCGACCCCCGACGAGGACGACCTCGTCGAGCGGGTGGCCGAGCGGGTGGTCGAGCGCCTGTCGGACGACGTCACCGGCGAGCTGGTTTCCGAGGTGGTGGCCCGCGTGGCGGAGCGGCTGGTGCGCGACCAGATCGGCCGCATCGAGCCGGCCTGACCGCGGCCCGCGTCCGCCGCGGCATCCATTCCTTCGGCGCATCGCGCCATCCCCCCCGACGACGTGCTCCGATTCCGTTCCCGCCCGCCCGTCGCGCCAGGTGTCTGCGCCGCAGAGCGGCTCGGATTCCCGGGCGGCCGGTCGGGCGCCCGGCCGAGCCGTCGGGCCACGATGGGGCGAGGCGTCGGGCGCCGCAGGACGGCGCGGACTCCGGACGGGCCCGTCGGGCGCCCGGCGGAGCCGTCAGCCACGGCGCGGACTCCGGACGGGCCGGTCGGGCGCCCGGCTGAGCCGCCAGTCGACGATGGGCGGGCCGGTCCGGCGCCGCCCGGCGGCTTGATACCATGAGTGACATGCGTGAGTTGAGCAAGGGGTTCGACCATGCCACGGTCGACCCGAAGTGGTACTCGTTCTGGGAGTCGAGCGGCGCCTTCCGCGCCGATCCGGCGTCGTCCCGCCCGCCGTTCAGCATGGTGCTGCCGCCGCCCAACGTCACCGGGGTGCTGCACATCGGCCACGCCCTCAACCAGACCCTGCCCGACATCGTGTGCCGCTGGAAGCGGATGACCGGCCACGACGTGCTGTGGCTGCCGGGCACCGACCACGCGGGCATCGCCACCCAGAACGTCGTCGAGAAGCACCTCGCCGAGGAAGGGACGGACCGCCACGGGCTCGGTCGCGAGGCCTTCGTGGAGCGGGTGTGGGCGTGGAGCCGGAAGAGCCACGGCACCATCACGAGCCAGATGCGCACCCTGGGGTCGTCGGTCGACTGGAGCCGCGAGCGCTTCACGCTGGACGACGACCTGTCTCGGGCGGTGCGCCGGGTCTTCGTGACCCTGTACCGCGAGGGGCTGATCTACCGCGGCAAGTACATCGTGAACTGGTGCACCCGCTGCCGCACCGCCCTCTCCGATCTCGAGGTGGTGCACGAGGAGCAGGCGGGCCGGCTCTATCACGTGCGCTATCCGTACGGGGAGAACGGCGCCGGGGGCCGGGAAGGCGTCACGGTGGCCACCACCCGGCCCGAGACGATGCTGGGCGACACCGCGGTGGCCGTGCATCCGGAGGACGACCGCTACCGCGGCCTCGTCGGCCGGACCCTGCGCCTGCCCATCGTCGGCCGCGAGCTGCCGGTGGTCGCCGACGGGTTCGTGGACGCCGGGTTCGGGACCGGCGCCGTCAAGGTGACCCCGGCCCACGACCCCAACGACTTCGAGATGGGCCGGCGGCACGACCTGCCCCAGGTGGTGGTGATCGGCGAGGACGGCCGGATGACGGCCGAGGCGGGGCCGTACGCGGGGCAGGAGCGCCTGGCCGCGCGCAAGGCCATCGTCGAGCGGCTCGAGGCCGAGGGCCTGCTCGAGCGGGTCGAGGACCACCGGCACGCGGTGGGGCAGTGCAGCCGCTGCCACACCGTGGTCGAGCCCCTGGTGTCGACCCAGTGGTTCGTGCGCATCAAGCCCCTCGCCGAGCCCGCCATCGCCGCCGTGAAGGACGGCCGCACCCGCTTCGTGCCCGAGAACTGGGCCCGCACCTACTTCGAGTGGATGGAGAACATCCACGACTGGTGCATCTCGCGCCAGCTCTGGTGGGGACACCGGGTGCCGGCCTGGTACTGCGACCGGTGCCAAGAGGTCGTGGTGAAGGAGGAGACGCCCGAGGCCTGCGAATGCGGCGGCCCCCTGCGCCAGGACACCGACGTCCTCGACACCTGGTTCAGCTCGGGGCTCTGGCCGTTCAGCACCATGGGTTGGCCCGACGCCACCGCCGACCTCGCGCGGTACTACCCCACCAGCGTCATGATCACCGGCCTCGACATCATCTTCTTCTGGATCGCGCGGATGATGATGCTGGGCATGAAGTTCGCCGGCGACGTGCCCTTCAAGGTCGTCTACATCACCTCGCTCGTGCGCGACGCGCACGGGCAGAAGATGAGCAAGTCGAAGGGCAACGTCGTCAACCCCCTGCAGGTGATGGAGGAGATCGGCGCCGACGCGTTCCGGTTCACCCTGGCCGCCCTCGCCTCTCCCGGCATGGACATCTCGCTCTCGGAGGGGCGCCTGCGCGGCTACCGGCAGTTCGTCAACAAGATCTGGAACGTCTCGCGGTTCGTGCTGATGAACCTGCCGGGGTCGATGGCCGAGCGTCCGCCGGTCCCCCCGACGGCCGAGCTCGGGACCATCCACCGCTGGGTGCTGCACCGGGTGAGCGAGCTCACGGCCGACGTGACCCGGGCCCTCGAGGGCTACCGGTTCGACGTCGCCGCCGACCGGCTCTACCACTTCATCTGGCACGAGTACGCCGACTGGTACATCGAGCTGGTGAAGCCGCACCTGCAGGACGACGCGGAAGACCGCGACCGCGAGGGGGCGCGGGCCGTCCTGCTCGCCGTGCACGACCGGGTGCTGCGCCTCGCCCACCCGTTCATGCCGTTCGTCACCGAGGAGCTGTGGCAGACCCTGCCCGCGCCGGCGGACGCGGCCGAGGACGGGCGCACGCCGGACGGGGCGGCCCGGACGGTCACTCGCGCCCCCTGGCCGGAGCCCGTGCCGGAATGGGCCGACGACGAGGCGGTGTCGGTGCTGGCGCTCCTGCAGGAGGTCGTCACCGCGGTGCGCACGGTCCGGGCCGAGCTGGGGGTGCCGCCGTCGCGCCGGCTGCGGCTGCGCATCGAGGGCGCCGAGCCCGGCGAGCGCGCGGTGCTCGACGGTCACGGCGACTATCTGCGCCGGCTCGCCGGCCTCGAGGGGTTCGAGTTCGTGGACTCGGCGCCGGCCGACCCCGACACCGTCCGCCGGGTGGTGCGCCGCATGCGGCTCTACCTGCCGCTCGCCGGGGTCATCGACCGGGCGGCGGAGACGGCGAGGCTTCGCCGCGAGATCGACAAGCTCTCGAAGCAGCTCGGCTCGCTGGAGGGCAAGCTCGGCAACCCGAAGTTCCGGGAGCGCGCCGACCCGGACGTGGTGGCCGAGACCGAGGCCCGGCACGCGGCGGCGCGGCAGCGCCGGCAGCAGCTCGACGAGGTGCTGGCAGAGCTGTCTCCGTGACTGCTGTCTCCGTGACCGCTGGCGTTGTGACCATTGACGTCGCGACCGCTGCCTCCGTGACCGCCGGCGCCGTGACCGTTGGCATCGTGACCATTGACGTCGCGACCGCCGGCGCCGTGACCGCCGGCGGCCGCGACCGCCCCGGTCCTCGTTGGCGCCGGGTCTCCCGTGGCCGCGGCGGGCGGATGGGGCGACCGGTGAGCGGTCCGTCTCCCGGTCCCTTCGAGGCGCGTCTCCGGGCCGCGGCGGCGCGCCTCGGGCCGTTCGCGGGCCGGGTGCACCACCATCCGCGGGTCGGCTCGACCAACGACGTCGCCGCCGCCCTCGCCGGGGACGGCGCGCCGCACGGCACGGTGGTGGTGGCGGACGAGCAGACGGCCGGCCGGGGACGTCACGGGAACCGCTGGTTCTCTCCCCCCGGCACCGGCCTCTACGTGTCGGTGCTGCTGCGCACCGCCTCTTCCCCCGTGCTGACGCTGGCGGCCGGCGTGGCGGTGGCCGAGGCCCTCGGTCGGGCGGCCGGGCTCGACGCGATGCTCGAGTGGCCGAACGACGTCGTGGTCGAGCACGCCGGTGGCCGCCGCAAGGTGGCGGGCATCCTGGCCGAGGCGTCGACGGTGGGCGACCGGGTCGACCGGGTCGTCGTGGGCATCGGCGTCAACCTGCGCGACGGCGCCTGGCCGCCCGAGCTGGCGTCCCGGGCCGGCTCGGTCGAAGGCCTGTCGGGCCGCCCCGTCGATGCCGCGGCGCTGCTGGTGGAGATGCTCGCGGCCCTCGCCGCGCGGTGCCGCGAGGTCGAGTCGGGTCGGATCCCGGCCCTCCTGCGGCGGTGGGAGGCGCTGGCCCCGTCGAGCCGCGGCGCCGCCGTGGAGTGGTCGGCGGGGCCGGTCCGCCGCCGCGGCGTCACCGAGGGGGTGGACGAGCACGGCGCGTTGATCGTCCGGGTGGAAGGGCGCCGCGAACGGCTGTCCGGTGGCGAGGTGCGTCACGTCGGCCAAGGACCCTGACGGAATCGCCTCGCCGGGCGCGCGTGCCGGCCCCGCCCGACAGGCTGACCCGGATGCGGTTGGCGACCTCATGGTGAACACTGTCCTGACGGACGGGGGGCCGATGCTGCTGGCCATCGACGTCGGCAACACGAACATCGTCTTCGGCATCTTCGACGGGACGCGGCTCGGCGAGAGCTGGCGGCTGGAGACCTTGCGGGGCCGGACCGCCGACGAGTTGCGGGTGCTGGTGAGCCGGCTCTTCACGGAGGGCGGCCTCGAGACGGCCCGGGTGTCGGGCGTCGTCCTCTCGTCGGTCGTTCCCCCCCTGACCGGCACCGTCACCCGGATGGCGCGCGACGCGTTCGGGGTGGACGCCCTCGTCGTCGACGCCGCCAACGCCGGCCTGCGCGTCCGCTATCGGCCGCCGGAGGACGTCGGCGCGGACCGGCTCGTGAACAGCCTCGCCGCGCTCGACCGGTACGGGAGGGCGGGCCGGGCGATCGTGGTGGTGGACTTCGGCACCGCCACCACGTTCGACGTCATCTCCGCCGCCGGCGATTACGTCGGCGGCGTCATCTGCCCGGGGGTGGAGGTCTCTGCCGACGCCCTCTTCCAGCGGGCCGCGCGTCTGCCGCGGGTCGACGTCCGGCGGCCGGGGCAGGCCATCGGCGCGAGCACCGTGGCGTCCATGCAGTCGGGGCTCTACTTCGGCTACGTCGCCATGGTGGAGGGGCTCCTGACGCGCCTGCGTGCCGAGCTGGCCGGCGACCGGCCCGCGGTGAGCGTCGCCACCGGCGGCCTCGCCGCGGCCATCGCGGCCGAGACCGGGACCATCGACCACGTCGATCCCGACCTGACCCTGCACGGTCTCCGGCTCGCCTGGATCCGCAACCGGGGCCCCGTCGAATGATGGAGCCTCCACGAAGGCGACCGCCTCGTCGTGCCCGGCACGGACGGCGCCGCCGGCGGGCCCGGTCGAATGATGGAACCTCCACCGCGGCCGTCTCGTCGCGCCCGACCCGGACGGCGCCAGCGGGGCCCGGTCGAATGATGGGACCTTCACCGCGGCCGTCTCGTCGCGCCCGACCCGGACGGCCCCGCCGGCGGGGCCCGGTCGAATGATGGAACCTTCACCGCGGCCGTCTCGTCGCGCCCGACCCGGACGGCCCCGCCGGCGGGGCCCGGTCGAATGATGGATCCCGGGGCCTACTGCCGCGAGATCGAGTCGTATCTCTGCCGCTGCAACGAGGGGCACCTGATACGCATCGTGGGGCCGGCCTTCGAGCAGGTGCGCGGATGGGCCGAGGCCGGGGTGCCGCTGCAGGTCGTGACCGCCGGCATCGACCGCCGGCTCGCCCGCTACCGGGCGACCGGTCCTCATCGCCGGCCGCTGCGCATCGAGTTCTGCGAGGCCGACGTGCTCGACGCCTTCGACGAGTGGCGGCGGGCGGTCGGCGTGGGCGCGGCGGCGCGCGACGCCCCCGACGGCGGGGAGGGCCCCGATCGCCGCACGCGGTCGGGCCGCCGCCTCACCCTGCCCCGGCACGTCGACCGCATCCTCGAGGCGGCCTCCAACCGGCTCGCGCGCGAAGAGATGCCCGACTGCCTGCGCGCGGCCCTGACTCGGCTCGTCGCCGACCTCGACGCCCTCCGCCCGGCGGTGCGCGGCGCCCGCGGCGCGGCGAGGAGGGCGGTGGCCGAACGGCTCGAGGCGATCGACCGCGCGCTGCTCGCCGCCGCGCGCGAGGCGGCGGGCCCGGACCTCGACGGCCTCGAGGCCGACGCCCGGGACGAGCTGTCGTCGTTCAGGTCGCGGCTGGACGCCGACGCCTTCGCCCGCGCCGTGGACGCGAGCGTGGACCGGCTGCTGCGGGGCCGCCTCGGCCTGCCGCCGGTGCGGTTCGAGGAGTAGGAGTCGGGGCGGCGGCTTCGGGGGAGATGCACGCAGCCCTCGCGGAGAGTCGGGCACCGCTTGCGCGCCAGCCGCGCGGAAGACCACGGGAGTCGCGGGGAAGGCGTGCAGGACCCTTGCTCCACGCCGGGAAGATATGTTACATGTAACAGCGTGAATCTGCACCAGGGAGCCCCGCCATGCCGAGCCGAACCGTAGGCGAACGCGTGCAGAAGCACCGGGATGCCCTCAGAGCGCAGGGCCTTCGCCCGGTACAGGTCTGGGTGCCCGATACTCGCGTCGAGGGCTTCGCCGAGGAGTGCGCCCGTCAGGTGGCCCTCGCGGCTGCCGCAGACCGCGCCGATCCCGAGCTGATGAGCTTCCTCGACGCGGCGCTCGACGATCTCGGGGACCGGGATTGAGGCGCGGTGATCTCGTCACCGTCGCCCTGCCGGGCGACTTCGGCAAGCCGCGTCCGGCGGTGGTGGTTCAGTCCGACCTCTTTGCGGGCCACGCCACCGTGACCGTCCTCCCGGTGACTTCCGCCGTGACACCGCCGACGCCTCTGTTCCGACTGCCGCTGGAGCCATCCCCCGAGAACGGCCTGCGGGTGCCGTCGTGCGTGATGGTCGACAAGACGATGTCCGTTCGTGCAGGCAGGCTCGGCCGCGCCATCGGCCGACTCGACGAAGCCGACATGATGCGCATCAACCGCGCGATGGCGCTGTTCCTCGGCATCACCCGGTGAAGCGTCCCCTTGCGGCCGGAGTTCCGGAACGCCGGCCTGAGGATGCCGCCCTCCCGACGCTGACCATCGAGAGGCCGGCGGTCGGCGGCCGGATGATCGCGCGCTGGGAGGGGCGCGTGGTCCTCGTCGCCGGGGCCATTCCCGGCGAGCAGGTGCGCGCGGCGGTCGAAGGGACGCGCGGCGGCGCGATTCTCGCCCGCACCCTCGACGTGATGCGACCGTCGCCGGATCGGCGCCCCGTCGACGTCCCCGCCTCCTGCGGGGGCCGTTCGCTGGCCCACGTCGCGTACCCGCGGCAGCTCGCCCTGAAGTCGGAGATCGTGCGCGACGCCTTCCGCCGCATCGGGCGCATCGATCTGCCGGAGCCGCCGGCGGTCGCGGGCTCGCCCGAGACCGGCTACCGGATGCGCGCGCGCCTGCACGCCGGCGACGGCGGGGTGGGGTTCCTCGAGGAGGGCTCGCACCGCGTCTGCGGCGTCGCCGGCACCGGCGTGCTGTCGGCGGGGGCCGAGCGCGTGGTCGCGGTGTTGAACGAGCGGGCCCCCGGGCTGCTGGCGGGCGGCGTCCGGACGGTCGAGCTGGCCGAGGATCTCGCCGGGCATCGGTGCGTTCTGCATCTGCTCGTGCAGGGCCCCGTCGCCGCCGTCGACGTGGGTTGGGAGGCGCTGGCCGAGGAGGCGGGCGTATCGGGCCTGTCGGTGGCGTCGGTGGCGCTGCCGGGGCCGCTGCTGGTGGTGGGCTCGCCCTTCGTCACCGATCCGTTGGCTGCCTTCCTGCCGTCGCCCCGGGCCGAGACCCTCGTGCTGCGCCGGCACGCCGACGCGTTCTTCCAGGCGAACCGTCACCTCGTGGCCGGACTCACGGCGGCGGCGGCCGAGCTCGCCGGCGGCGGCGACGTCGTGGACCTGTACGCCGGGGTCGGGCTCTTCGCGGCGGGCATCGCGGCGCGCGGCGGGGCCCGGGTCACCGCGGTGGAGCGCGACCGGGTGAGCGCCGCCGACCTCGCCGCCAACGGCGCCCCCTCGAGGGCGATCTGCACGTCGTCCGGGCGCCGGTCGAGACCTACCTGAAACGCTGCGGCCGGCTCTCCGGCGCCACCGTCATCGTGGATCCCCCGCGGACCGGCCTCTCGCGCGAGGTCGTCACCCGGCTCGCGCGCCGCCGCCCCCGGCGCATCGTCTACGTCTCGTGCGACGTCGCCACCCAGGCCCGCGACCTGCGCGCGCTGCGGTCGTCCGGCTATCGCCTCGGCGAGGTCCGGGCGTTCGACATGTTCCCCAACACCCCGCACGTCGAGACGGTGGTCGCCCTCGACCGGGCGTAGCATGGCGGCCTCGCGAGACCTGGCCGACCGGCGGCCGGCCCCTACATCCGGTCCGGCACCTCGCAGCCCATGAGGGCGAGGGCGCGGGTCATCCGGGCCTCGAACCAGGCGACGCCGGCGGCGCGCCAGAGCCGGGTCGCCTCGTCGGGCTCCGCGACGACGGGGCTGCTGTGGTAGAAGCCGTTGAAGCGCTGGGCGAGCCCGAAGGCGTACTTGGCGAGGACCGACAGCTCGAGCGTCCGGACCGCCTGGTCGACGACCTCGTCGAGGCGCGACGCCTCGAGGACGAGGCCCCAGAGCTCGTCGCCGGCGGCGTCCGCGAGGGGGGCGTCGGGCGTCGTCGCCAGGCTCTGCGCGATGTCCGTGGCCGCGAGGCCGCTGCGCTCGTGCAGCTTCTGCAGGATCTTCCGGGCGCGGACGGCCGCGTACTGCAGGTACGGCCCGGTCTCGCCCTCGAAGCTGAGGGCTTCGTCGATGTCGAAGGCGATGACCTTGCCGCGCGAGAACTTGATCATGAAGTAGCGGACCGCCGCCGTCGAGATGATCCCGGCAGTGCGTCGGCGCTCGCCTTCCGCGAGGTCGGGGTGGCGGGCCGCGACCTCCTGCTCGGCCCGCGCCGTCACCTGGTCGAGCAGATCGTCGGCCTTGACCCCGAGCCCCTTGCGACCCGAGACCTCGACGAACGGCTTCCCGTCGTCGTCGCCGGCGGCATGGCCGAGGGCGCGGGCGGTGCTGCGCGACAGCGCCACCATCTCGTAGGAGAAGTGGATGGAGCGCTCGGCCTCCTTCGGGTGGTCGAGGGCCGCCAGCGCCTGCGCGAGGAGCCGCTGCAGGTAGCTCTGGCGGGTGTCGATGACGTTGTAGACGGCGGCGGCGCGGCCGAACCGCGGCGGGGCGCCTCCGCCGTCCGGCGCGGCGGCGCCTCCGCCCCCGGGCGGTGCCTTCGGCGTCCGGCGTGGCGGTGCCTCCGGCGTCCGGCGTGGCGGTGCCTCCACCGTCCGGCGTGGCGGTGCTCGAAGTGGTCCACAGGGGGCGGCCGGAGAGCTGGGCGTCGAACCGCCGATAACGGAAGTCGCGGCCCAGCAGGCCGAACTTCCAGAGCTGATAGGCGATGTCCTTGCCGACGTAGGTGACGGTGCCGTTCGAGCGGACGATCACCTTGAGGCGGGCGTCGGGGTCGCCGCCGGCATCGCCTTGCGCCGCCCCGGGCTTGCCGGCGTCGCCCTGCGCCGCCCCGGGCTTGCCGGCGTCGCCCTGCGTCGCCCCGGGCTTGCCGGCGTCGCCCTGCGTCGCGCCTCGCCGGCGTCGTCGATGGGCATCACCCAGCACCCCGCGAGCCGCCCGTCGGCCTGGAGGCGGACGGCGCCCGAGGCCTTCAGGATCTCGAAGGCGCGGTCCCAGAACGCCAGCCGCAGGATGTCGCCCTCCCAGCTCAGGAGGTCGTACTCGATCCCGAGCCGCGCCATCGTCCGGAGGTGGCAGCGCACGATGCTGCCGGTCACCGCGCGGGCCATCGCCGCCGTGGGGTCGGCGTCGTGCTCGAGGTCGTGCAGGGCGTCCCGGCGGTACGACAGCCGCGCGTCGTCCTCCTCGTACCACTGCGTCACCCGCGCGTAGAGGTCCCAGCAGTAGTGGTCGAACCGGGGCTCCGCCGCGAGCCGGCGCACGTCGTCGACGTCCTTGCCCTCGAGCTCCCGCAGCCCCACCACCACGTCGGCCACCTGCACGCCGGTGTCGTCGATGTAGTTCTGGACCTCG
Organism: Vicinamibacterales bacterium; assembly: GCA_965116765.1. Classification (GTDB taxonomy): domain Bacteria; phylum Acidobacteriota; class Vicinamibacteria; order Vicinamibacterales; family UBA8438; genus JAJEEA01. The sequence goes on from OZ220718.1 coordinate 386,199, forward strand.
ACGTCGGCCCCGCGGAACCGCAGCAGCCGGCACAGGGTGTCGCCGAGGGCGGCGTTGCGGAGGTGGCCGACGTGGGCCGCCTTGTTCGGGTTGATGGCGGTGTGCTCGACGATGGTCTTCTCACGCTCCCCCGACGCGGGCGCCGGAGGCTCCCCGCCGATGAGGGCGCGCGCGAAGCGGGGCCGATCGAGGAACAGGTTGAGGTAGCCGGCGCCGGTCGCCTCGAGACGGCCGAGGTCTCCCCGGCCGGCCGCGGCGCGGGCGATCTCGGCCGCGATGAGGCGGGGCGCCTTCCGGAGGACGCGGGCGAGGTCGAACGCGACGGTGACGGCGAGGTCGCCCATCCGCCGGTTGGGCGGATACTCGATCACGATGGGGGGCATCGCGTCGGGCGCGAGGCCGTACAGCTCTTCGAGGGCCGATGTGATGGCGCGGCGCAGGTCCGTGTGCAGTGGCAGTATCATGCTCGGTTCGGTCGGGATGAGGCGCTCGGTTCAGGCGGCCGGCCCCGCGCACCTCGGAGCGGGGCGGCGGCTCCGGTGACGCGGGTCGGGGGCGCATCGCCCCGGACGTCGTCCGGGGCCGGTTCGAGGACGGCGTTCCATCGGTTCACCCGGGGCCGGCCACGGGGGGCCGCGCTCCCGGCCCGGCCCGACGGGCCGCGCACGAGACCGCGCGGGCGTGGTCGGCCGGCGTGTTCACGTTGAAGAGGAGCATGCCGTCGGGGTCGAAGGCGGCCACCTCGTCGGGTCCCACCTCGGTCACCCGCAGCCAGCTCGCCAGGTCCACCAGACGTCGCCGCCCGGCTTCGATCCGGGCGCGGATCGCCTCCGCGCAGCCCCGATCGTAGACCGCGCACAGCGGCTGCAGGCCCGCCGCGTTCCGCGGGACCACCGCGTCCGCGTGCGCCGCCCGGCCCGCGAGGTGGCGGAGGAACGCGCCCGACAGGAACGGCAGATCGCCGGCGACGACGAGGGTCCGCCGGGCCGGCGACCGGGTCAACGCAGTGTGCAGGCCTCCCAGCGGACCCGTCCCCGGCAGGCAGTCGCCGCATACCCGAAGCCCGGAGGCGCGGAAGCGGTGATGGTCGTCCGTGACCACGAGGACGTGCGGGGCGACCTGGCCGAGCACCGCGAGCTGTCGTTCGATGATGCGCCGGCCGCCGACGACGAGCTCGCTCTTGTCGAGTCCGCCCAGGCGGCGCCCCCGGCCACCCGCGATTATCGCCGCCGCGTACACGGTGGCGGTCACGGCCGGTGGCGTGAAGGGGCCCCGGTCCCCGGCGCGTCGGACGGCGTTCCTCCCACGGCGCCCCAAACTCTACCAGATATGCTCGGAGACCTTTTGCCGGGGGCGGCTAGGCGTTAACATGGAAGACGGGGTGCGGGTCGACCGGCCGTTCCCGATCGCCCGGCCCCCGAGGAATCGACATGATCGCGCCGCGGTTTCGTTTGCCGATTCGGCTGATCGCGATCGGGGCGATCCTGACCGCGTTCGACGGCCCGGTGCCCGCGGGGCAGCCCGGCGGCGCCCCCGAGACGCCCGCGGCCGGTGAGAGCGAGCGCCTCGAGACGCCGGCGGGCGACGCCGGCGAAGACCTCGGCACCCCGGTGGTCCACGTGGCCGAGGTCGACGCCCTCATCCACCCCGCCTCGGCCGAGTTCATCGTGCAGACCCTGGACAACGCCGCCGCCGAGGAGGCCGACGTCGTGGTCCTCGTGCTGCGCACGCCGGGGGGGCTCGTGGACTCCACCCGCGACATCAACACCGCCATCATCGAGTCGCGGGTACCGGTGGTGGTGTTCGTGGGCCCGAGCGGGGCGCGGGCGGCCTCGGCGGGCTTCCTCATCACCATCGCCGCCGACGTCGCGGCCATGGCCCCCGGGACCCACGTGGGGGCGGCGCACCCGGTGGCCGGCAGCGGGCAGCCGATGGACGAGACGGTGGCCGAGAAGGCCGCCTCCGACGTCGCCGCCTATGCGCGTTCGCTGGCCGCGCAGCGGGGCCGGAACGTCGAGCTGGCCGAGGAGGCGGTGGTCGACAGCCGGTCGTTCACCGAGGAGGAGGCCCTCGCGGCCGAGCCGCCCCTGATCGACCTCGTCGTCGACGACCTCGATGCGCTCGTCGAGGCGCTCGACGGTCGGGCCGTCACCCGGTGGGACGGGCGGGAGGAGGTCCTGCGCACCGCCGGCGCGCGGGTGGAGCCGATCGAGATGACGTGGCGGCAGCGCCTGCTGAGCGCCATCGCCCATCCGCAGATTGCCGTGCTGCTGCTGAGCCTCGGCACCCTCGGGCTGACCATCGAGCTGTGGAGCCCCGGCGCCATCCTGCCCGGGGTCGCGGGCGGGCTGTGCCTGCTGCTGGCGTTCTTCGCGCTGCAGATTCTGCCCGTCAACTACGTCGGGCTGCTGCTGCTGCTGTTCGGGCTCGTCCTGCTGATTCTCGAGATGCTCACCCCCACCTTCGGCGCCCTCGCGGCCGGGGGGCTCCTGAGCATGGTGTTCGGGGCGGTGATGCTGATCGACTCGCCCCTGCCCGAGCTGCAGCCGGGGTGGCCGTTCGTGCTCTCGGTGATGGGGGCGCTGGCGGTCCTGGTGACCCTGCTGGGGCGGCTGGCCGTCCGCGCCCACCTCAGCCCGCCGGTGACCGGGGTCGACGGCATGGTCGGCAAGCGGGGCGAGGTGGTCGAACCGATAGAGCCGAGCGGGTTCGGCCGCGTGTCGACCCACGGCGAGATCTGGTCGGCGACGGCGGGCGAGCCCATCCCGCGCGGCGCGCGCGTGCGCGTCGTCGCCATCGACGGCATGACCCTGACGGTGTCGCCCGAGCGGCCCGCGGAACGGGTCGGGGAGAGACTGTAGTGACGACATTGCTCAACAACCCCATGCTCATCGTGGGCCTGATGGTGGCCTTCTACCTGGCGAGCTCGATCAAGATCCTCAACGAGTACGAGCGCGGGGTGATATTCCGGCTCGGCAAGCTGCTCCCGAAGCCCAAGGGGCCGGGGGTCATCCTCGTCTTCGCCCCCATCGATCGGATTGTCCGGGTGGGGCTGCGGACCATCGTCATGGACGTCCCGCCGCAGGACATCATCACCCGCGACAACGTGTCGGTGAAGGTGAACGCGGTGATCTACTTCCGGGTGATGGACCCGCAGAAGGCGATCGTCGAGGTCGAGAGCTTCAACTACGCGACGTCCCAGCTCGCCCAGACCACGCTGCGGAGCGTCCTCGGGCAGGTCGACCTCGACGATCTGCTTTCCGAGCGCGAGCGGCTCAACCGCGACCTGCAGCACCTGCTCGACCAGCAGACCGATCCGTGGGGCATCAAGGTGTCGGCGGTCGAGGTGAAGCACGTCGACCTGCCCGACAACATGCAGCGGGCGATGGCGAAGCAGGCGGAGGCGGAGCGCGAGAAGCGGGCGAAGATCATCCACGCCGAGGGCGAGTTCAACGCGTCGGAGCGCCTGTCGCAGGCGGCCGGGGTCATCGCCACCCAGCCCCTCGCGGTGACCCTGCGCTACCTGCAGACGCTGACCGAGATCGCCACCGAGAAGAACTCGACGATCCTGTTCCCGGTGCCCGTCGAGTTCATGAACCTGCTGCCGAAGGCCGCCGAGGCCGAAAAGACCAACAGCGATGACGGGAAGGACGCCTCGGCCTGAGTTGACGGTCGGCCCCAAGCAGCTCGTGTTCCTGACCATGATCGCGGTCCTGGCCGCGGTCGTCGCGTTCCTGTGCGGGGTGCAGGTCGGGCGGGGGTTGTCGGCCCCGGGCTTCGGCGGCGCCGGAGGGGCGGCGGCGTTCCCGGCCGCCGCCGACGGCCTCGATGTCGCCGGGGCGCGGACCGTGCCGGACGACGCGCCGGCGCCGCGGCTCGGCGGCCTGAGCTACTTCGAGCGGCTGCGCGGGACGGGGCCGGTGCCCGAGACCCTGGAGCTCGCGGCGGCGGCCGGGCCGGCCGGCGCCGGGGCCCCGGCGCCGCCGGGTCCGTTCGCCGGCGCGCCCGCGGGGGCGTTCGTGGTGCAGGTGATGAGCGTCCGCGGCGCGGCGGCGGCGAGCGACGTGGCGGCGGACCTGGAGGCGAAGGGGTACCCGGCCGTGGTCGAGCCGATGCCGGGGGTCCCCGGGGCGCTGCATCGCGTCGGGGTCGGACCCTTCGCCGACCGCCTCGAGGCGGAGCGGGTCGGCCTTCGGCTTCGGACCGAGGAGCGGTTCGAGCCGTGGGTCACGCGGTCTGCGCCGTAGAGGCGCTCCGGAGGCGCCATCCTGGTCTCCACCCTGGTTCTCGCGGTGCTCGCCGGATACCTGGCGGGATCGTGCCCGACGGCGGTGCCGATCAGCCGGCGGCTGTACGGGAGCGACGTCCGCGGGCACGGCAGCGGCAACCCCGGCGCCACGAACATGCTCCGGGCGTTCGGCTGGCGGCCGGCCCTGGCGGTGCTGGCGCTCGATGCCGCCAAGGGGTACATTCCGGCCCTGCTCGCGTCCCGGCTGGCGGGCGACGGCCCGGTTCCCGCGTCGACGCTGGGGCTGGCCGCCGGCGCGGCCGCGACCCTCGGGCACTGCTACCCGGTCTTCGCGGGGTTCCGCGGGGGCAAGGGGGTCGCCACCGCGGCCGGGGCGGTCCTCGCGACCCATCCGGGGGCGGTGGCGGGCGGACTCGCGGTCTTCGCGGCGCTCCTGGCGCTGTCGCGCTACGTGTCGGCGGCCTCGGTCGGCGCCGCCGCGGCGATGCCGGCGATCCTGCTGGCGTTGCGGACTCGGCCGGACGCGGGGGTGCCGCCCGAAGACGTGTACCTGGCGGCCGCGCTGGCCGCCTTCATCGTGTTCACCCACCGCTCGAACCTCGCGCGGCTGCGCCGCGGCCGCGAGCCCAGGTGTCTGCGCCGGGAGCGGCGCGGACTCCTGGCAGGGTTGGTCGGGCGCCCGGCGGAGCCGACAGGCGACGACGGGCGGGCCGGGGTCGGCGCCGGCCGGGGAGGGGGCGCCGGTCCGGAGGGCCGGGCGGACGAGACCATCACAGGAGGACGGACGTGACCATCGAGATCGACGAACAGCTCAAGCGCTACCAGGACCTCGTGGAGCGGTCGCTCGCGCTGCGCGGCTATCTTTGACACCCCCGGCACCGACCGGGAGCTTCGCGAGCTCGAGACGCGCGCCGCCGCCGCCGACTTCTGGAGCGACCCGGACCGCGCGCAGGAGGTGCTGCGCCGCCGCCGGCGCCTGCAGGACGACCGCGACCTCGCGGAGTCGCTGCGGAGCAAGGCGGAGGACCTCGGCGTTCTCGTCGACTGGATCGGGCAGGGCGAGCCGGTGGCGGAGGACCTCGTGGCCGCCCTCGACGCCCTCGCGGCCGAGATCGAGGCCGGCGAGATAAAGAAGATGCTCGGCGGCGAGCACGACGACAAGAACGCCATCGTCACCATCCATCCCGGCGCCGGGGGCACCGAGTCGCAGGACTGGGCGGAGATGCTGGCCCGCGCCTACCTGCGATGGGCCGAGCGGCGCGACTTCAAGGTCGAGGTCATCGAGTGGCAGCCGGGTGACGAGGCGGGCATCAAGGCGGGCACCCTCACCGTCGCCGGCGACTACGCCTACGGGCTGATGCTGGCCGAGGCCGGGGTGCACCGCCTGGTCCGGATCTCGCCCTTCGACCAGGCGTCCCGCCGGCACACGTCGTTCGCCTCGGTGTTCGTGTGGCCCGAGCTGCCCGAGGACGTGGAGGTCGAGGTCGACGAGAAGGACCTGCGCATCGACACCTACCGGTCGAGCGGGGCCGGGGGGCAGCACGTCAACGTGACCGACTCGGCCGTCCGCATCACCCACCTGCCCAGCGGCATCGTCGTGTCGTGCCAGAACGAGCGCTCGCAGCACCGCAACCGCGACGCGGCCATGAAGGTGCTCAAGGCGCGGCTGTACGACCTCAAGCAGAAGGAGCAGCAGGACCGGCTCGAGGAGATCGGCGGCGAGAAGAAGGCCATCGGGTTCGGCAGCCAGATTCGCAGCTACGTGCTCCATCCCTACCAGATGGTGAAGGACCTGCGCACGAAGGTGGAGACCGGCGCCGTGGAACGGGTCCTCGACGGGGACTTCGACCCGTTCATCAAGGCGTACCTGATGCAGAAGGCGGGGGGCGGGCGGTCGACCGGGACCGCGCCGGCCTCCGGCGGGAAGGGTTGACGAGGCGCCCGCGTCGGCCCGGACGCTCCGGTCGGAGTGCGGACAGGGTTTACATCACAAAGCTAAGATTATATAATCTGTCCACTGTTAGTCAGCGTTCCCGCGCGTGCGGGTGCCGGTTCGTAAACTCTTTCAGGACATGGTGTTATGGGCAAGGTGATCGGCATCGACCTCGGTACGACGAACTCGGTGGTGGCGGTGATGGAGGCCGGCGAGCCGGCAGTGGTGACGAACCCGGAGGGCGGCCGGACCACGCCGTCCGTCGTCGCGTTCGCCACTTCGGGCGAGCGGCTGGTCGGACAGGTGGCGAAGCGCCAGGCGGTGACGAACCCGGAGAACACCGTGTTCTCCATCAAGCGCTTCATGGGCCGCAAGTTCGACGAGGTCAGCGAAGAGATGAAGATGGTGCCCTACGAGGTGATCAGGGGGTCGAACGGCGACGCCCGGGTCCGCGCCGGGGACAAGGACCTGTCGCCGCCCGAGATCTCCGCCATGGTGCTCCAGAAGCTCAGACAGGCGGCGGAGGAGTACCTGGGGCAGTCCGTCGCCGACGCGGTCATCACCGTGCCCGCGTACTTCAACGACGCGCAGCGCCAGGCCACCAAGGACGCCGGCCAGATCGCCGGCCTCAACGTCCAGCGCATCGTGAACGAGCCCACCGCCGCCGCCCTCGCCTACGGGCTCGACAAGAAGAAGGACGAGACCATCGCCGTCTACGACTTCGGGGGCGGGACGTTCGACATCTCCATCCTCGAGGTCGGCGAAGGCGTCGTCGAGGTCAAGTCCACCAACGGCGACACCCACCTCGGGGGCGACAACCTCGACCAGCGCATCATCGAGTGGATCGCCGACGAGTTCCACAAGAGCGACGGCATCGACCTCCGCAAGGACCGCATGGCCCTCCAGCGTCTCAAGGAGGCGGCGGAGAAGGCCAAGATGGAGCTGTCGACGGTGGTCGAGACCGAGATCAACCTGCCGTTCGTGACCGCCGACCAGTCCGGTCCCAAGCACCTCGCCATGAAGCTGAGCCGCGCGCGCTTCGAGCAGCTCGTCGAGGACCTGCTGCAGAAGACGGTGGCGCCGGTCAAGCGCGCCCTCGCCGACGCGGGGCTCGACGCGTCGCAGATCGACGAGGTCGTCATGGTCGGCGGCTCCACCCGGGTGCCGCGCGTGCAGGCGATCGTCCGCGACCTGTTCGGCAAGGACCCCCACAAGGGCGTCAACCCCGACGAGGTGGTCGCGGTGGGGGCGGCCCTGCAGGCGGGGGTGCTGGCCGGCGAGGTCAAGGACCTGCTGCTGCTCGACGTCACCCCGCTCTCGCTCGGCATCGAGACCCTGGGCGGCGTCCGCACCACCCTGATCGAGCGCAACACCACCATTCCGACCAAGAAGAGCGAGATCTTCTCGACCGCGGCCGACAACCAGACGAGCGTCGAGGTGCACGTGCTGCAGGGCGAGCGGTCGATGGCCCGCGACAACCGGACCCTCGGCAAGTTCCAGCTCGTGGGGCTGCCCCCGGCCCCGCGCGGCGTGCCCCAGATCGAGGTGGCCTTCGACATCGACGCCAACGGCATCGTCAACGTGTCGGCGAAGGACAAGGGGACCGGCAAGGAGCAGAAGATCACCATCACCGCCTCGAGCGGCCTGTCCAAGGAGGAAGTCGACCGCATGATGCGCGAGGCGGAGTCGCACGCCGACGAGGACAAGGCCCGCAAGGAGGCGATCGAGGCCCGCAACCAGGCCGACCAGGCCGTCTACGCGGCCGAGCGGATGTTGCAGGAGGCCGGGGACAAGCTGTCGGCCGAGGACCGCGCCCCCATCGAGAGCGCGGTGGCGGACGTGAGGAAGGCCCTCGAGTCGGAGGACGACGCGGCCCTGAAGTCCGCGATGGAGGCGCTGACCGCGGTGCAGCACAAGGCGGCCGAGGCGATGTACAAGCAGGCGAGCGAGCCCCCGCCCCCCCCGCAGGATGGCGCGTCCGGCGACGGTGACGGCGCCGGTTCGGGGCCCGGCCGGGGCGCCGCGCGCGGCGGCGACGGCGAGGTCATCGACGCCGAGGTGGTCGAGGACAAGAAGTGAGCGCGGCCGGCCGCGGCCGGTCCCCGCGCCGCTCGAATGGGGCGGGGGACCGCCGCCGCGGCCGGCCGCGGCTTGAGACGGGCGCATGGACCTGTACGTCATTCTCGGGGTCGAGCGAAGCGCGTCGGCGGGCGAGCTGAAGCGCGCCTACCGCCGTCTCGCGCGGAAGTACCATCCCGACATCAACCCCGGGGACCGCGAGACCGCGGCCGTCTTCCGGCGGATGACAGAGGCCTACGAGACCCTCATGGATCCGGAGCGGCGCCGGGACTACGATGCGCACGGCCTCGCCGCGTCCCCGCCCCCGGAGGGCGACGTCGCCTTCGAGGGCTTCGACTTCTCCGGGGCCTCGGCCCGCGGCGACGCCCCGTCGAGCTTCGGGGACCTGTTCGCCGAGGTCATCGCCGAGTCGGGCCGCCGGGCGCCGGGGGAGGCGCCGGCCGTCGATCTGCACGCGACGCTGGAGATCACGTTCGAGCAGGCGATGCGGGGAGGGGCGCACGAGGTCACCGTGACCCGGGTGGCCGCGTGCGACGCCTGCGGGGGGGCCGGGGCCCGGCGCGTCGCCGAGAGCCGCTGCTCGAGCTGCGCCGGCGCCGGGCACTCCCGCTGGATGCGGGGGCACATGGTGTTCTCGCGCCGTTGCGCCGACTGCGGCGGGACCGGGCGCCGCCGGCACCGGCCCTGCGGCGTGTGCGGGGCCGAGGGGGTCCTGTCGCGCATCGAGGCGATCGCGGTGCCGGTGCCGGCGGGGGTCACGGACGGGACGAGGCTGCGGGTCTCCGGCGGCGGGAACGCCGGGCGCCGCGGCGGCCCCACCGGAGACCTGTACGTCACGGTGGCCGTCGAGCGGCATCCGCTGTTCCGGCGCGAGGGCGACGACCTGCACCTCGTCCTGCCGATCGCCGTCCACGAGGCGGCGCTGGGAGCGCGGGTCGAGGTGCCGACCGTCGCGGGCCGGGCCCGGATGCGCATTCCGCCGGGGGCCCAGTCGGGCCAGCGGTTCCGCCTCCGCGACCGCGGGGTCCCGTCGCCGCGCACCGGCGCGCCGGGAGACCTGATCGTCGAGGTCAGGATAGTCCTTCCCCGCGTGCTCGACGAGCGATCGAAGGAGCTGATGCGTCAGCTCGCGGAGACCAGTACCGAGGACGTGCGCGACGGGCTGTGGTGACGGCGCGCGCGAGCGGCGTCAGAAAGCGGGTGGGACATGCCAGGCAGGGGATCCGGGCAGGGCTACTACATGATCAGCGCGGTGGCCCGCCGCTACGACATTCATCCGCAGACGCTGCGACTCTACGAGCGCGAGGGGCTGCTGAAGCCGTCGCGGACCGAGGGCAACACCCGGCAGTACTCCGACGCGGACCTCGAGCAGCTGGAGACGATACTGACGCTGACGCGGGAGCTGGGCGTCAACCTCGCGGGGGTGGAGATCATCCTCAACATGCGGAGCAAGATGGACCGCATGCAGGCGGAGGTCAACGAGTTCATGGCCTACGTCAAGCAGGAGCTCGCCCGCGGGCTCGGAGATTGGGAGCGCCGGCTGGGCACCGCGCTGGTAAGATCGTCGCCTACCGATCTGGTCCGCGTGGAGAATCCGGCGCCCGAGCGTGGTCGCGAGCGCGGGGGCGCGGACTGATCGGACGGTTTCCACCCTGCCGGCGGCCGTCCCGGGAGCCGGCGGGGGGCGCGACTCCTCCGATGTCCTGTCCACACTGCGACGGCACGCGTTGGCGCAAGGTGCCCGGCGACGGCGTGCTCCGGGTCGAGCGTTGCGCCTGCTGGCGCGAGGACGCGGCCCGGACCCTGCTGGGGGCGGCGCGCATTCCGTCCCGCTATCGCGCCTGCGACCTCGCCACGTTCGTCACCTACGAGAACCCGCAGCTCCTGCGGGCGGTCGATCGGGCGCGGCGCTTCGTCGAGGCCTTCCCGGTCGTGGACAAGGGGCTGCTGCTCATCGGCCCTCCCGGCATCGGCAAGACCCACATCGCGGTGGCGGTCCTCCGGCAGGTGGTGTCGGAGAAGCGGGCGCGGGGCCTGTACTACGACACGCGGAGCCTGCTCAACACGATTCGCAGCACCTACGACCCGGTGACCCGCGCCTCGGCGGTGGACGTGCTCCGCCCCGTGGTCGAGGCGGAGCTGCTGGTGCTCGACGACCTGGGCGCCGAACGCGGGACGGATTGGGTGGAAGAGACGATGAACTTCATCGTCAACACCCGCTACAACGATCGCCGCCCCACCATCTTCACCTCGAACTACGAGGACGTCCCCGACCCCGAGGCGTTCGATTCGCTCCTCGTGCGCGTCGGCGTCCGCATGCACTCGCGGCTTCGCGAGATGTGCGAGTTCCTGGAGTACGACGGTCCCGACTATCGCGACTTCGAGTTCCCGCCCAGCAGCGACGACCTCACGCGCATGTGGAAGGCGAAGCCCCGGCGGAAGCTGCCGGCCAAGACGTCGTCCCGGGCCCGCGCCCGCCTGAAGTCCGGCAAGAGCGATCTGGGGTGGTCGGGAGGGCGCGTGGGCGGTTGAGGCCGCCCTCCTCACCCCGACCGTCCTCCCGCCGCGCGCGACGCGCACGGCCATCGGGCGCCATGCCAGAGAACGCCATCCCCTCCGCCGGCCCCCTCGGCATCTACCTCCACGTGCCGTTCTGCGAGGCCATCTGCAACTACTGCAACTTCAACCGGGAGCTCGTCCGCAGCGACCTGGAGCGGCGGTACCTGGCGGCGCTGGCGCGGGAGATCGAGTCGGCGGGGGACGGCGGGCGGGCCGACTCGGTGTTCTTCGGCGGCGGCACGCCGTCGGTGCTCGACCCCGCCGACGTCCGGAGCCTCATCGCCCGGTGCGCATCGGCCTTCGCCCTCGATCCGGCGGCCGAGATCACCCTCGAGGCGAACCCGGAGACCGCGTCGAGGCCGCGGCTGGAGGGCTATCGGGCGGCCGGGGTGACCCGACTCAGCCTCGGCGTGCAGTCGTTCCGCGACCCCGAGCTGCGCCGCCTCGGGCGCGTGCACACGGCGGCGCGGGCGATCGAGGCGTTCGAGTCGGCCCGGGCCGCCGGGTTCGACGACATCAGCGTCGACCTGATGGTGTGGCTGCCCGAGCAGACCCCCGACGACTGGGGCGAGACCCTCGACGTCCTGCTGCAGCTCGACCCCGGCCACGTCTCGTTCTACCTGCTCGAGCTCTATCCCAACGCCCCGCTGCGGGAAGACATGGCCCGGGGGGGCTGGACGCAGGCGCCGGACGACGCCGCGGCCGAGATGTACGACGCGGCCCTCGACCGTCTGGCGGCGGCCGGGTACCGCCAGTACGAGATCTCGAACGCGGCCCGGCCCGGCCGCCGGTGCCGTCACAATCTCAAGTACTGGTCGGACGGCGCGTGGGTCGGGTTCGGGTGCGGCGCGCACTCCACGCGGGACGGCCGGCGCTGGCGCAACGTGAGCGAAACGGTGTCTTATGTGGAGAGGGTCGCGGACGGGGCGAGCCCGGTGGCCGAGCAGCGGGTGCTGTCCACCGAGGAGCGGGCGACCGACGCCCTCTTCCTCGGGCTGCGCCTCACCGAGGGGGTCGACGTTCTTGCGGTCGAGCGGCGGTACGGGATCCGGGTGTGGGAGCGCTGGGACGCCGAGCTGGCTCGATGCGTCGAGGCCGGCCTGCTGGAGGACGACCGGGAACGCCTCCGCCTCACCCGGAAGGGCCGTCTGCTGGCCAGCGAAGTGATGCAGGTGTTCGTCTAGTGCTGCGTCATCACTGAATGTCCGGGTACGCGGGCTGATTCGTCAACGATTGCGCGCTGGGCCGTCAGGCGAAGATTGGGCGGGCCGGAAGTCTGCGCGGTGGACCGTGCGCGGTCCTGCAGGGTTGGCCGGGGCCGGGCGGGCAGGCGACGATGGCGGACCGGGGTCTGCGCGGTGGAGCGGCGCAGATTCCTGGTGGGTTGGCCGGGCGCCGGGCGGGGCCGCAGGCGACGTGGCGGGCCGGAAGCCCGCGGGGTCGTGGGCGGTTGCCGAATCGGGGGGAAGGCGGGATGGGGATGGCGGACCTGCGGGGGCGGAGGGGCGGCGTTGCCGCCGTCGTGGCGGCGTTCTGGCTCGGGTTCGTGTGCGGCGGCGGGCGTCTCCCGGGGCGGCGGCGATCGGGGGGGCGTCCGGGCAGCCCCCGCAGGAGCCGGCCCCGGCCTCGCAGGAGCCGGCCCCGGTTTCGCAGCCCCCGCAGGAGCCGGCTCCCGCCCCGGCGGAGTCGGGTCCGGCGCCACAGCCGCCCGAGGGGCCGGCGCCGAGCCCGGACGAGCCGGCGCAGGCGGATCCGGCGCCGGCGGAGTCGGTGCCGGCGGAGGAGTCGACCCAGGCCGATGCCGTGCCGGAGGAGTCGACGGAACCGGATGCGGATACCGAGGCGGCGCCCGAGCCGGAGCCGCCGCTGGTCCAGGAGCGGCCCCGGGAGTTCACCGCCCGCGCCGGCATGGTGCTCTACTTCGTCAACGCCGGCGGGGAGACGGCCTACGAGGAGACGATGGCGCGGGTGGCGGAGGCGCTGGCGGACAGCGAGAGCGAGGAACGGCGGCAGCAGGCGGAGGGCTGGAGCACGTACAAGGCGGAGGAACCGCTCGCCGACGGCGGGCGCCTGTACGTCTCCTGGATCGACCCTGTCGTGCCGGGGGCCGACTACTGGGTGCCCGGCATTCTCAACGAGGCCTTCCCGACCGAGGCGCAGACGCTGTACGAGACCTACGCGGGGGCCTTCGCGGACGGGCAGATCCTGCTGAACCTGGTCCCGGTCGCGGGGCCTTGATCCGGCCGGCGGGGCGGTCACGGGGCGGGCCGGGCGACTCGTTTGGCCGAACGGGACACCTGCGATACAGTAGCGCCCTTGGCGGTGGCCGGTCCGCTCCGGGAGGTCGGCAGGGCCGCGCGGCGGGGCGCCGCGCGTGTCATCGGTCGAACGTGTTTGGCGCGGCGGCGCAGTTGCGGTAGAGTAGCGCTTTTTTGTTCGGCGGGGTCGGCCCAGTCGGGTAGAGCCCGGGACACGAGGAGGAGCAGATGCGGACGATGTGGCGAGAGCGGAGGACTCCGGTTTGGGTGGGCGCGGCGGTGCTGTCGGCGCTGGTCGTGGGCGTCGTGCTCGGCAGCTGGATGGCGCCCCGGCCGGCGCAGGCGCAGGCCCCGAGCGTCATTCTCAACGGCAACTCGGGCCTGTGGCAGTGGGTCGTGAACGACGGCCAGACCGAGAACTTCGAACGGGTGATTCGGGCGTACGGAGAGTCGCTCGCGGCCCGGAGCGGCGGCAACGCCGGATTCACGCTGTACCGTTCGGCGGCGGGGGGACCGGCGGTCTACTTCGGACACGTCAGCTCGGTCCAGGCCGGCGGCGAGTATCACCCGATCAGGGTGTTGGCCGAGCACTTTCCGCCGGGCCCGCCGAACAACGGCGACGAGGTCCGCGCGCTCGTTCCCCTGTACAGCAGCACCAGTCTCGCGCAGCAGGGCGTCTTCGACCTGCGCGTCGTGGCGTCGTACTAGGACGACCCGGCCGGATTCGGAGCGCCAGCCGCGGGGCGGAGGCCTGGATGCCCGCGCCGCGGCTGGCGTTCGTGCGCCCGCCCCGCCAACAGTCGCTCGACGGGTCCGCCAAGCGCCCGACTGGCCCTCCGGGAGTGAGTGCAGTTCTGCGGCGCAGACGCCTCGCCGGGTCCGGTCCCGAGGCGGAGTCGATCGTGCTCAGAAGGCGAGATTCACGCCGGTGTAGAACCGGTGGTGCGTCCGGTTCGGCGACGATTCGCCGCGAAGCTGGAAGACGCGGTAGTCGAACCGCATCCGGAGCGGCCCGATGAGGCCGACCTTGACCCCGCCCCCGGAGTTGGTCGCGGCGCTGTTCTCGAGCAGCTCCGCCCCCTCCTCGCGGTACACCCCGCCGCCGACGGTGGCATAGAACTGCAGTCCGAACAACGTCGGCGTCTGCGCCAGCACGTTGAACATGCCGGCGTGGCGGCGCGCGTTGCCGCTCTCGTCCGCCGACGTGTCCGAGTACTCGAACTCCAGGCCGAGCAGCAGCAGGGACATGCCCACCGCGAGGCCGCGGACGGGGCGGTTGGTGGGCGTGGTGTTCGAACCGAGGAAGGCGGTCAGGTCCGCCTCGGCCCGCGAGGCGCCGGCCAGCAGCGCGGCGAGGAGCAGCAGGGAAACGGTGACGGGTCTTGGCGACATGGTTGGACCGCAGCACGCGGCGGGAAGAGGGACGAGGAAACCGGGCCTGCGGGAATGATACCAGAGCCGGCGGCGGCCGCCGGGCTCCCCCCGGGGAGCCGCGGGCCCCTCGCGGACCGGCGAAAACGGTGTGATACAGTGGCCGGAGCACCTCGATGGACTTTCGGCCGACCGACGAGCAGCGCCTCCTGCGACAGTCCGTTCGCGAGTTCGCGGAAACCGAGCTGGCCCCCGACCGCATGGCCTGGGACGAGGCCCAGGGCTTCCCCCCGGTACTCCTGCCCAGGCTCGGCGGGCTGGGGCTCATGGGCATCCAGTTTCCGGAGCGCTACGGCGGCGCCGCCCTCGACGCCGTCGACTACTGCATCTGCATCGAGGAGCTGGCCCGGGTCGACCCGTCGATCGCCCTCTCGGTGGCCGCCCACAACGGGCTCTCGTCGGCCCACGTCCACCTGTTCGGGACCGAGGCCCAGCGCGCCCGCTGGCTCCCTCCCCTCGCCGCCGGCCGGCGCCTCGGCGCCTGGGCCCTGACCGAGTCGGGGGCCGGGAGCGACGCGGGGAGCCTGCGCACGAGCGCGCGCCGGGTCGACGGGGGATGGCGCCTGAACGGCTCGAAGACCTTCACCACGCACGCGACCCTGGCCGAGACGTTCGTGATCATGGCGGTCACCGACGCGGCGAAGGGGGCCCACGGCATCTCCGCCTTCATCGTCGAGCGCGGCGCGCCGGGCCTGACGCCGGGCCGCAAGGAGAACAAGCTCGGCATGCGCGCCAGCGACACCGCGGGGCTGTCGCTCGACGACTGCTTCGTGCCGGACGACCAGTTGCTCGGCGAGGCCGGGCACGGGTTCATCGACGCCATGCGGGTCCTCGACGCCGGGCGCATCGGCATCGCCGCCCTCGCGGTGGGCCTGGCCCAGGGCGCCTACGAGGCGGCGCGGCGTCACGCCGTCGGGCGCGAGCAGTTCGGGCACCCCATCGCGTCGTTTCAGGCGATACAGTTCAAGCTCGCGGACATGGCCACGCGCATCGAGGCGGCGCGCTGGCTCACCTACCGCGCCGCGTGGCTGAAGGACGGCGGCGCCGCCACGACGCGCGAGTCGGCGATGGCCAAGCTGTTCGCGAGCGAGGCGGCGGTCCGGGTGGCCGAGGAAGGGGTGCAGATTCACGGCGGCTACGGCTTCGTGAAGGACTACCCGGCCGAGAAGTTCTTCCGCGACGTGAAGCTGACCACCATCGGCGAGGGCACCAGCGAGATCCAGCGCCTCATCATCGCCAGGCAGTACCTGGACGCCGCGCCATGACGGCCGACACCCGCGAGCTCGCGGCCGCGGTGTTCGGGGGCGACCGGAGGGCCGTCGCGCGCGCGATCTCCCGGGTCGAGGCCGAGGGGCCGCCGGCGGCGTCGATGGTGCGGGCGGTCCACGCGCGGACCGGCCGGGGATACCTGGTCGGGGTGACGGGCCCGCCCGGGGTGGGGAAGAGCACCCTGGTCGACCGCCTGACGGCGGTCCTGCGCTCGCGGGGGCGGACGGTGGGGATTCTCGCCGTCGATCCGAGCAGCCCGTTCAGCGGCGGCGCGGTGCTGGGGGACCGGGTGCGCATGCAGGCCCACGCCGGCGACGACGGGGTCTTCGTGCGGAGCATGGCCAGCCGGGGCCGGCTCGGCGGGCTGTCGCGGGCCACCGCGGACGCGGCCCTGGTGCTGGACGCGGCGGGGTTCGAGGTCATCGTCATCGAGACGGTGGGGGTGGGGCAGGCCGAGGTCGAGATCTCGCGCGCCGCCGACGTCACGCTGGTGGTGACGATGCCCGGCGGCGGCGACGGCGTGCAGGCCCTGAAGGCGGGGGTGATGGAGATCGCGGACGTGTTCGTGGTCAACAAGGCCGACCAGGCGGGGGCGGACCGGGCGGCGGCGGAGATCGAGGCGGTGCTGCAACTGAACGAGTACGGCCCCGGCGACTGGCGGCCGCCGGTGCTGCGGACCCGGGCGACCGAGGGACAGGGGATCGAGGAGGTCGTCGAGGCGGTGGGGCGGTTTCGGGCGCGGGGCGGGGACGGCGCGCCGGGGCGGCGCCGGGCGCGGGCGAGGACCCGGGTCCGGGAGCTGGTCTCGCGGCGTTTCCTGGAGCACGCCGAGCATCGGGCCCTCGAGCCGGGGGGCTTCGACCGGCTCGTCGACCAGGTGGCGGACGGGGCGATCGATCCGTACACCGCGGCCGACCGCATACTGGACGCGGCGGTCGGCGGGACCGCCGCCCGGGCCGCCGGCGGGCTGCGCTCGGGAGGCATGGAGGCCGGATGAAGGCGACGCTGGATCACATCGGTATCGCGGTTCGCGACCTCGAGGCGGCGCTGTCCTTCTACCGGGACGCGCTGGGGCTGGAGGTGGGCGAGGCGGAGGAGGTGCCGTCCGAGCGCGTGCGCGCGCAGTTCCTGCCCCTCGGCGAGACGGCGCTGGAGCTGCTGGAGGCGACCGACGAGGGCTCGGCCATCGCGCGGTCCATCGAGCGCCGCGGCCCCGGCATCCACCACATCACCCTGCGGGTGGCCGATCTCGCGGCGACCCTCGCCGGCCTGCGCGACCGCGGGATCCGGCTCGTCGACGAGCATCCGCGGCCCGGCGCGGGCGGCAGCCGGGTGGCCTTCATCCATCCCTCCGCCGCGCAGGGCGTGCTCATAGAGCTCAAGGAAGAGCCCGGCCGGTGAGGCGCGACCCGCGGCAGGACGCCGTGTTGCACGATCGAGGGCGGCGGGCCCTTCCGTGAGGAGCGGCGGGGCGGCGGGCCGGGACGTTCCGCCGGCGTCGAGGAGCGGTCTCGCGCCGCCGCGCCGGCCCTGAGGGGAGAGCCGCGAAGATGGCAGAGTCGGAGGTTCGAGTCGGGGTCATCGGGGGCAGCGGCCTGTACGACATGGAGGCGCTGACGAACCGGGAGACGGTCGAGGTGTCGACGCCCTTCGGCGCGCCCTCCGCGCCGTACGTCGTGGGCGACCTCGACGGCCGGCGGGTCGCCTTCCTCGCCCGGCACGGCGAGGGGCACCGCCTGATGCCGTCGGAGCTGAACTTCCGGGCCAACATCTTCGGGCTCAAGACCCTCGGCGTCGAGTGGATACTGTCGGCGAGCGCGGTGGGCAGCCTGCAGGAGCGGTACCGGCCGCTCGACATCGTGGTCCCCGACCAGTTGCTCGACCGGACCCGCGGGCGCGTCGGCACCTTCTTCGGCGGCGGGGTCGCCGCCCACGTCGGCTTCGCGCATCCGTTCTGCAAGGTCCTCGGGAACATCGTGGTCGAGGCGGGGACCCGGTCCGGGGCGACGGTCCATCGCGGCGGCACCTACGTGTGCATGGAGGGGCCGCAGTTCTCGACCCTCGCCGAGTCCCGGCTGTACCGCGCCTGGGGGATGGACGTCATCGGGATGACCAACCTGCAGGAAGCGAAGCTGGCCCGCGAGGCGGAGATCTGCTACTCGACGCTCGCCCTCGTCACCGACTACGACTGCTGGCACGAGGGCCACGACGACGTGACGGTGGAGATGGTCATCGCCACGCTGCAGCAGAACGCGGTCACCGCGCAGCGGGTGGTGCGCGAGGCGGCCTCGCGCCTGCCGGTCGCGCGCGACTGCGAGTGCGCGACGGCGCTCGCCTCGGCTATCATTACGCGGCCGGAGCTGATTCCGCCGGCCGTGAAGCGGGATCTTGCGCCGATCCTCGGCAAGTATGTCTCCCAGGAGTCTGCGCCGTAGAACGGTGCAGACTCCTGGCAGGGTTGGTTGGGCGCCCAGCGGAGCCGAAGGCGACGATGGGCGGGCTGGAAGCAGAAGCAGCTCGGCGGTGGCGGCGCGTCGGCGGGAGGCCTGCCGGCCGGCGCCGCGCGGCGGGGCGGGCACCCGGCGTGCGCATCGTCGCGGCGCCCCCGGGCGGCGCGTGCGGGCGGGAAGGGGCGGTGCGGTCGTGCATCCGATAGTGACCGTCGGTTCGGTGGCATTCGATTCCGTGAAGACGCCGTTCGGCGAGGCGTCCCGGGTGGTCGGGGGGGCGGCCACCTACTTCAGCGTCGCCGCGTCCTTCTTCACCGACGTGAGGCTCGTGGGGGTGGTGGGCGAGGACTTCGGTGAGGAGCAGACGCGGGTCTTCGCGGGGCGGCGCATCGACACCGCCGGCCTGCAGCGCGTGCCGGGCGAGACGTTCCGCTGGAAGGGCGAGTACGGCTTCGACCTCAACACCCGCGAGACGATATACACGCGGCTGAACGTGTTCGAGCGGTTTCGTCCGGTCCTGCCCGACGATTACCGGTCCACGCCCTTCGTCTTCCTCGCCAACATCCATCCGGCCCTGCAGACCGAGGTGTTGACCCAGGTGGACCGCCCGCGGTTCGTGGCCGCCGACACCATGAACTACTGGATCGAGGGGACGCCGGAGGAGCTGCGGGCGGTGCTGCGGCGGATCGACGCCCTGGTGATCAACGACGAGGAGGCGCGCCAGCTCGCGGGCGAGTCGAACCTCGTCAAGGCGGCGCGCGCCATCCAGCGGATGGGCCCCCGGCTTCTCGTGATCAAGCGCGGCGAGCACGGGGTGCTGATGACGCGCGACGAGGGCTTCTTCGCCGCGCCCGGCATGCCGCTCGACACGGTGAGGGACCCGACCGGGGCCGGCGACACCTTCGCGGGCGGGTTCATGGGGTACCTGGCGTCGGCCCGCGAGATCAGCGACGAGGTGCTCACCCGGGCCGCCATCGCCGGAAACGCCCTCGGCTCGCTGGCCGTCGAGGACTTCGGGCTCGACGGGCTGCTCAAGGCGTCGTCGAAGACCATCAACCAGCGGTTCCAGGCGTTCAAGCGGCTGACCCAGTTCGAGGCGTTGTGACGGAGCGGGCGCGGCGGTGGATCGGCGGTGCGTTCACGGCGGTCACGCTGGGCTGGCTGCTCCTGGTCCTGCTGACGCCGGCGGCGCTGGCCCGCGACATCGGGGGGCCGGCGGTGACCCTGGTGTCGGCGGGCACGTACCTGATCGGCGGGCTCGTCTGCCACCAGCGTCCGGAGCGGTCGTTCCATCCCGAGGGCGTGCAGATGCCGGTGTGCGCCCGCTGCGCGGGGCTGTACCTGGGCGCGGGGCTGGGCGTGCTCGCGGCGGTCGGGTTCCGGCGGCGCGGCGGCGCGGCGGAGCGGCCCGGGCGCCGGCCGGGCGGCATGTGGGCCGGCGGGGGGGCGTTGCCTCCGGCCGCGGGCGCCCGCCAAGGGGGCGGCGCCGCGGCCGACCGGGCCCCCGCGCGGCTGACGGCCGCGGGCGTCGGCCAAGGGGGCGGCGCCGCGGCCAACCGGGCCCCCGCGTGGCTGCGGTGGGCGGTGCTGGCGGCGGCGGCGCCCACCGGCATCACGTTCGCGGCCGAGATGGTCGGCTGGATGCCGTCGATCGGGGAGCTGAGGGCGGCGGCGGGCGTGCCGTTGGGAGTGGCGGTGACATGGGTCGCAAGTCTCGTGATTCGCGGCGATCTCGCGTAGCCCCGGCGGCCCCGGCGGCCGAGCCGGGCCCGGACCGGAACCAGGCGCTGGCGGCGGCGGCGCTCGGCTGGGTGGTTCCGGGGGGCGGTCATCTGTGGCTGGCGCGCCGACAGAAGGGCCTGGTGTTCCTGGTCGCCATTTCCCTGATGTTCACCATCGGGCTGGGGCTCGGCGGCCGGCTGTTTCCTTTCGACTCGGGCCAGCCCCTGGTGCTGCTCGCCGCGTTCGCCGATCTGGGCAACGGCCTGCCCTACCTCATCGCCCGCGTGGCGGGACTCGGCGAGGGCCGCGTCGTCGCCGAGTCGTTCGAGTACGGCAACACGTTCATCATCGTCTCCGGCCTCTTGAACATGCTGGTCGCCCTCGATGCCTACGACGTGGCGCTGGGCCGCCGCCCGGGATCCGCGCCGCCGGAGTCCGCGCGGCAGCAAGGACATTGATCGACATGACCTTGCCGACTACGTTCAGGATCGTCCCGCGCGCCCGCGGTTCCCGTGCGCGGCACGTGGCAAGGTAATTCCCGTCACCGTCCTGACGGCGGACTCCGGCGGGTCGGTCGGGCGCCAGGGGAGCCCGCGACGACGGTCGGGCCGTGCGGCGCCGACTCCTGTTAGGCTTGGATCGGGCAGGGTCGCCGCCGCGGGTCCGCGTCGCAGCACGGCACGGACGCCGGCAGGGTCGGTCGGGCGCCGGGCGGAGACCGCAACGCGGCCTTGCGGTCGCGTTCGGCGGAGGATTGCCGGGCCGGGCGGTGGACGGGGCCCGCCGGCGGTCGCCGGCCGGGAGGAAGATGTCGAGCCATCTGCTGGTGATGATGCTGTTCGCGGGGTTCGTGTCGCTGATCTTCGCGGTGTTGATGCAGGACCAGCCGGCCGAGCAGTTGAAGCTGGGCGGCCGGCTGTTCGCCGGCTTCGTGGCCGCCGCCCTCGTGCTGGGCTGGATCATGTATCCCTTCCCCCTGTGATCCGCCGCTGGTATTCGATGACTCGCGGACCGCGGGACGGCATGCGCTCGCATCTTCGGGTCTGGGGCCCGGTGTGGGCGGCCATGGCCCTGATCTTCGCCGCCTCGGGCCTGTCGCGCGTGCCGTCGGCGGCCCGCGCGATCGACGACGGGATCTGGCACGGGCTGGGTTACGGCCTGCTGGCGGCCCTGTTGCTCCGCGCCTTCGCGGCGGCGCGCTGGGACGCGGTCACGGGCCGGACCGCCCTGCTGGCGACCGCGGTGGCGACGTTGTACGGCGTGACCGACGAGCTGCATCAGTGGTTCGTGCCGGGGCGCACCGCCGAGTGGTCGGACCTGGTCGCCGACGCGACCGGCGCCGCCGTCGTCTGCGGCGCCCTGTGGGCGTGGCGCTCGCGCGTGGTGCGCGGGCGCGCTCGTCGACCGGAAGGGACTTCATGAACGACGATCGGATCCTCACCGAACGGACCGGAGCGGTGGCCACGGTCACCGTCAACCGGCCGAAGGTGCTCAACGCCCTGAACGCGGAGACGGTCGCCGCCCTGACCGGGGTCTTCGGCGATCTCCGGAAGGACGACGAGGTCCGGGCCGTGGTGCTGACCGGCGCCGGCGACCGCGCGTTCATCGCCGGGGCCGACATCGGCGAGCTCGCGCGCCTGACGCCGCAGACGGCGCGCGCCCTCACCGATGCCGGGCACCGGATGTGCGACCTCATCGAGGGCCTCGGCAAGCCGGTGATCGCCGCCGTCAACGGCTATGCGCTCGGCGGCGGCTGCGAGGTCGCGATGGCCTGCACCTGCCGCGTCGCGGCGAGGACCGCGAAGCTGGGCCTGCCCGAGATCACCCTGGGCATCATCCCCGGCTACGGCGGCACCCAGCGGCTCCCGCGCCTGGTGGGGCGGGGACGGGCCCTCGAGATGATGCTCACCGGCGCGCCGGTCACGGCGGAGGAGGCTTGGCGCATCGGCCTCGTGAACCGGGTGGTCGAGCCGGACGCGCTTGCGGCGGAAGCCCTCGGGCTGGCGACGGCCATCGCCGCGCAGGCGCCGGAGGCGGTGCGCCGCATCATCGACGTGGTGAACCACGGCCTCGACGTGTCGATGGCCGACGCCACCGCCCTCGAGGCGACCGCCTTCGGGCTCGTCTGGGCGACCGACGATGCGCGGGAGGGCACGACGGCGTTCCTGGAGAAGCGCAAGGCGAGGTTCACGGGCCGGTGAGCGCGCAGGGCCCGACCGCGAGCGACGAGAGCGGCGGCGTCCGCGTCGGCCTCGTCGTGTCGCGCTACAACGACTTCGTCACCGACCGGCTGCGGGACGGGGCGATGGCGGCGCTCAGGGAGGCCGGCGTGGCGGAGGACGCGATCGTGGTGGCGCCGGTGCCGGGGGCGTTCGAGGTGCCGCAGGCGGCGCGGCGGCTCGCGTCGGCCGGCGGCGTCGACGCGGTGGTCGGCCTCGGCTGCCTGATCCGCGGCGAGACGCCTCACTTCGAGGTGATCGCGGCGGCCGTCGCTCACGGCCTCACGCAGGCGGCGCTCGACAGCGGGGTGCCGATGGCGTTCGGGGTGCTGACCACCAACTCGGCGGAAGAGGCGCTGGCCCGGGCCGGGGCCGGCCCGTCGAACAAGGGGTGGGAGGCGGCGGACGCCGCGTTGGCGATGGCCCGTCTCTTTCGGCGGCTGGAGCCCCCCGGCGCGGGGGGGCACTCCGCGTGAGGGCGCCCGCATCCGACCCGGCGGGCCGACATCAGGGTCGGGTGGCGGCCCTCCAGCTGCTGTACCAGCGCGAGGTCGGCGGGGTCGAGGGGCCGCGCGCGGGGGGCCTGGCCCGTGCCCGCCCGAGCTTGCATCAGCGCGAGGTCGGCGGGGTCGAGGGGCGGCGGGTCGACCGTGCGGTGGATCTCTACTGGCGGGCGCACCCGGCCCCCGACGGCCCCCGCCGGTTCGCGGAGGGCCTGCTGCGGGGCACGCTGGACGCGCTGGACCGCATCGATCCGCTCATCGAGTCGGCCGCCGACAACTGGCGCCTCTCGAGGATGGCGGTGATCGACCGGCTCGTCCTCCGGCTGGCCGTGTACGAGCTGCTCGCGGGCGAGACGCCCCCCGCGGTGGTGATCGACGAGGCGATCGAGCTCGCCCGGACCTTCAGCGACGAGCCGTCCCCGCGCTTCGTGAACGGGGTGCTCGACGCGGTCCGGCTCCGGCTCGACGGCGACCGGCGCGAGACCGGACCGGCGACGACTCGAGCCGCGGGTCCGCACGATGGAGCCGAGGGTGGGAGCCAGGGACAGTGATCGATATGACCTTGCCAACTGCGTTCAGGATCGTCCCGCGCGCCCGCGGCTCCCGTGCGCGGCACGTGGCAAGGTGATTCCCGTCACCGTCCCAGGGGCCGGCGACCGGAGCCGCCGGCGACGATTCCGATGACCGATTTCCGAGAGAACGACCAGCAGGCGCAGCGGCGCGCCAACCTGGCCGCGCTCGCCGACCTGGGGGTATCCGTCTACCCCAACGCGTTTCGCGGCAGCGACCCGGACCGCGGCACCGAGACCGTGTCCGCGCTCGTGGACGCCCACGGGGGCGCCGGGGGCGCGGAGCTCGAGGCGGCGCAGATTCAGGCCGCGACGGCCGGCCGCGTCCTCGTCGTGCGGAGCTTCGGGAAGGCCCGCTTCCTCGTGATCTCCGACGGCCGGAAGCGGATACAGGTCTACGTGCGGCAGGACTCGTTGTCGGAGCGGGACTTCCGGGTCGCGGCGCTGCTCGACGTCGGCGACCAGATCGGGGTCGAGGGCCGCCTGTTCCGGACCCGGACCGACGAGCTGACGGTGTGGGCGGCCCGCATCGAGTTCCTCGCCAAGTGCCATCGGCCCCTGCCGGAGAAGTGGCACGGCCTGACCGACGTGGAGACCCGCTACCGCCAGCGCTACCTCGACCTCATCGTCAACCCCGGGTCCCGGGCGGTGTTCGAGGCGCGCGCCCGGGTGCTGGCGTCGATCCGCCGGTTCATGGAGCACCCGGACCGCGGCTTTCTCGAGGTCGAGACGCCGATGATGCAGCCGATCGCGGGCGGCGCCCTGGCCCGGCCGTTCGTGACCCACCACAACGCGCAGGACATGGAGCTGTACCTGCGCATCGCGCCCGAGCTCTACCTCAAGCGGCTCGTCGTCGGCGGCATGGAGCGGGTCTACGAGATCAACCGCAACTTCCGCAACGAGGGCATCTCGACCCAGCACAACCCCGAGTTCACGATGCTCGAGTTCTATCGGGCCTACAGCGACTACCGCGACCTGATGACGATGACCGAGGAGCTCCTCGAGACGGTCGCGCGGGACGTCGCGCAATCCACCGGGGACCCGGCCGGCCCGGCCGGCGACGGGGCCGGGGCGTCCGGTGCGGTTTCGCCGGAGCCGGGGCGGACGCGGGTACGAGTCGACGGCCCGGGCGCGCCCGGCGCGGCCCCGCCCGAGCCGGAGCACGGGCGGCCGCCACCCGAAAGGGCGGGCGCGTCCGGCGGGACGGATGACGCGGCGGTGACCTTCGGGGGGCGGAGCGTGTCGTTTCGCGGACCCTATCCGCGCGTGAGGTTGCGGCAGGCGGCGTGCGATGCGGCCGCGGAACGGCTCGGGTCCCCGGTCTCGGAATCGGACCTGCGCAGCCGCGAGACGGCGGCGCGGATCGCCGGCCGCCTCGGCGTCGAGACTGCGCCCGACCAGGGGCCCGGCAAGATCGCCCTGGAGATCTTCGAGCGGCTGTGCGAGCCGGCCCTGGTGCAGCCGACGTTCGTGCACGACTTCCCGACCGAGGTGTCGCCGCTGTCGAAGCAGCGCGACGACGATCCGGACACCGTCGAGCGCTTCGAGCTCTACGCGGCCGGCATGGAGCTCGCAAACGGCTTCAGCGAGCTGAACGACCCGGTGGAGCAGCGGCGGCGCTTCGAGGCCCAGATCCGCGATCGACAGGGGGGCGATCAGGAGGCCCACCGCATGGACGAGGACTACGTTCGGGCGCTCGAGTACGGCCTGCCACCGACCGCCGGCGAGGGGATCGGCATCGACCGGCTCGTCATGATACTGACCGACAGCCCGTCCATCCGCGACGTGATCCTGTTTCCCCTCATGCGCGCCAGGTAGCAGGGTCGGACCCGACGCCGGATCCGCGAGACGGCATGACGCTTCCCTTCGAGCTCTACGTCGCCACCCGCTACCTGCTGGCCAGGCGCCGGCAGGCGTTCATCTCGGTGATCTCCGCCGTCTCCGCGCTGGGGGTCACGGTCGGGGTCATGGCCCTGGTCATCGCGCTCGCCCTGATGACCGGGATGCAGCGGGAGATCCGGGACCGCATCGTCGGGGCGGCCGCCCACGTCTACGTGTACAAGCTCGGCGGCGGCTTCGTCGATCACGAGGCGGAGGCGGCGAGGCTCCTGACCGTGCCCGGCGTCGTCGCCGCGGCCCCGGCGACGCTCGGGTTCGGCATGGCGACGGCCCACGGCGTCGACGCGTTCATCACCCTGAAGGGGGTGGACCCGGTGCTCGAGGCGCAGGTCAGCGAGGTCGCCGAGTCGATCGTCCGGGGCAGCTTCGCGGCGCTGTCCGAGCCGCGCGACCGCGCCCTGGGCGGCGTGGTCATCGGCGACGAGCTGTCGCGCTCGCTGCGGGCGTCGGTCGGCGACACCATCTCGGTGCTGACCGCGCAGGGGGCGACGCTGTCCCCCATGGGGCTGTTTCCGCGGCTGCGGCGCCTCGAGGTGGTCGGGGTCTTCGACCTCGGCCTGCGGGAGTACGACGGTGCCTACGGCTTCGTGACCCTCGACGTGGCCGGCCGCCTGCTCAACAAGGGGCAGGTCGACATGATGGAGCTGCGGGTCGAGGACCTCGACGACGCGCCCGCGGTGGCCGCCGCGGTCACCGAGACCCTCGGGGCCGAGTACTTCGCCCAGGACTGGGGACAGTTGAACCAGGCGCTGTTCTCGGCCCTGTGGCTCGAGAAGATGGCGATCGGCATCACCATCGGGCTCATCATGGTGGTGGCGGCGCTCAACATCGTGGCCTCGCTGGTGCTGCTCGTCATGGAGAAGAGCCGCGACATCGCCATCCTCAAGACGATGGGGGCCTCGTCGCGGAGCATCCGGCGGATCTTCGTGCTGCAGGGCGGCATCATCGGGACCGTCGGGACCGCGGTCGGCGCCGCGGCCGGGGTCGCGTTGTCGTGGTCCGCCGACCGCTATCAGTGGATCCGGGTGCCGGCCTCGGTGTACGACATGGGGTGGGTGCCGTTCCGGGTCGAGCCGGGCAACTTCCTGCTGGTGGTGGCGGGCTCGCTCGTCGTGTGCCTGCTCGCCACCCTGTACCCGTCCCGCCAGGCGTCGCGGCTCGATCCGGCCGAGGCGCTCCGGTACGAGTAGGAGACCGCGCCCGACGGCCCGGACTCCTGTAGGATTGGTGGGGCGCCGGGCGGGGGGGCCGCAGCGCGACCCTCCGGTCGCGTTCGGCGCCGATCGGCGGGCCGGCTTGCGTCATCCTCCGTTTCCGTTCATGGCCTTCCTCGACGTTCGCGCCCTCTCGAAGTCCTACGCCGTGGGCGACCGCCGGCTGTCGGTGCTGCGCGACCTCGATCTGGCCGTCGGCGAGGGCGAGATGATCGCCGTCGTGGGCGCCTCCGGGGTCGGGAAGAGCACGCTGCTGCACTGCGTGGGCGGACTCGACGCCATCGACGGGGGCAGCATCGCCATCGCGGGGACCGAGCTGTCCGCCGTCGGCGACGACGAGCGGGTCGCGTTCAGGAACCGGCACGTCGGGTTCGTCTTCCAGTTCCACCACCTGCTGCCGGAGTTCAGCGCGGTCGAGAACGTGGCGATGCCGCTGCGCATCGCGAGGGAGGCGCGCGGCGAGGCGCACCGCCGGGCCGAGGCGCTGCTGCGCGAGGTGGGGCTCGGCGAGCGGCTGACCCACCGGCCCGGGATGCTCTCGGGGGGCGAGCAGCAGCGCGCGGCGGTGGCCCGCGCGCTCGTCATGCAGCCGGCCCTCCTGCTGGCCGACGAGCCCACCGGCGACCTCGACGAGCAGACCGGCCGCGACCTCCACGCGCTGCTGCGGCGCCTCCACGAGGGGCGGCGGCTCACCTCGCTCATCGCCACCCACAACCTGCAGCTCGCGGCCGCCTGCGACCGCGTGCTCCGCCTCGAGGACGGCCGTCTGCGCCCGGCCTGAGGGCCGCCGGCCGGCCCCGCGCCGCGCCGGTCGAGCGCAGCCGGCCCCCGCGGCCGAGACCCCCGGGCCACGGCCGGGAGGACCGGCGCTTGCGGGGCGACCCGGGGGCTTGCCTTATAATGGCGAAAACCAGCCTTGTACGGTCTCGCCGGCGTCCCGCAGCGTGTCGATGCCGCCGGTTGTCACGGTGAAGTCAGGGGTCAACCGATGTTCGAGCGCTACACCGAGCGGGCACGTCGGGTCCTGTTCTTCGCTCGCTACGAGGCGAGTCAGCTCGGGAGCATCTCGATCGAGACGGAGCACCTGCTGCTCGGCCTGATCCGGGAGGGCAAGGGGCTGACGAGCCGCATCTTCGCGCGCTCGCACCTTTCGCTCGAGGGCATCCGCAAGGACATCGAGGGGCGGACGGTGTTCCGCGAGAAGGTGTCGACGTCGGTGGAGATCCCCTTCAGCACCGAGACCAAGCGCGTCCTGCAGTTCGCGGCCGAGGAGGCCGACCGGCTGCTGCACAACTACGTGGGGACCGAGCACCTGCTGCTCGGCCTCCTGCGCGAGGAGCGCTGCGTCGCCGCGTCGATTCTCGTCGAGAAGGGCATGCGGCTGAACACCGTGCGCGAGGACGTCGTCCAGCTCCTGAACGAGAAGACCACCCTCACGCGCGTCAAGGAGACGCCGCTGCTCGCCGAGTTCAGCCGCGACCTCACCGAGAGCGCGATGAAGAACCGGCTCGACCCCCTCATCGGGCGCCCGCTCGAGCTCGAGCGGGTGCAGCAGGTGCTGTGCCGGCGCAACAAGAACAACGCGGTGCTCATCGGCGAGCCGGGGGTCGGGAAGACCGCCATCGTCGAGGGCCTCGCCCAGCGGATCGTCGGCGGCGAGGTGCCGCACTTCCTGGCCGACAAGCGCCTCCTCGCCCTCGACATCTCGCTCATCGTCGCCGGCACCAAGTACCGGGGGCAGTTCGAGGAACGCCTCAAGGCGATCATGAAGGAGCTCGTCGAGAACCCCAACATCATCCTGTTCATCGACGAGCTGCACACCCTGGTGGGGGCCGGCTCCGCCGAGGGGTCGCTCGACGCCGCCAACATCCTCAAGCCGGCCCTGTCGCGCGGCGAGATCCGGTGCATCGGGGCCACCACCCCGGCCGAGTACCGGCGGCACATCGAGAAGGACCGCTCGCTCGAGCGGCGCTTCCAGGCCGTGAAGGTCGAGCCCACGAGCGAGACCGACGCCCTCGAGGTGCTGCTCGGGGTGAAGGACCGCTACGAGTCGTTCCACCACGTCACCTACACGCCGGAGGCCCTCGAGGCCGCGGTCTACCAGTCGAGCCGCTACATCACCGAGCGGTTCCTGCCCGACAAGGCCATCGACCTGCTCGACGAGGCGGGGTCCCGCGCCAAGCTCCGGGAGGCCCGGTTCAGCGAGGAGCTCGGCGACATCAACCGCGACATCCGCGCCGCCGTCGCGCAGATGGAGAGCGCGGCGGCCCAGAAGGACTTCGAGAAGGCCCAGTACTTCAAGGAGCAGGAGGTCGTCGCCCGAGAGAACCTCCAGTACGTGCGCGAGCGCTTCGACGAGCGGGTCGGCACGGCCCCCATCGAGGTCGGCAAGCAGGACATCGACGGCGTCGTGGCGACGTGGACCGGCGTGCCCCTGACGTCGATCAACAAGGACGAGGGCGACCGGCTGCTGCAGATGGAGAGCGAGCTCCACCGGCGGGTCATCAGCCAGGAGCACGCCACGTCGGCCCTGGCCCGGGCCATACGGCGGTCGCGCGCGGGCCTGAAGTCGCCCGACCGGCCCGTCGGCAGCTTCGTGTTCCTCGGGCCCACCGGCGTCGGGAAGACCGAGCTCGCGCGGGCCCTCGCGAGCTTCCTGTTCGGGAGCGACTCGGCCCTCATCCGCTTCGACATGTCCGAGTACATGGAGAAGCACTCGGTCTCGAAGCTCATCGGGTCGCCGCCCGGCTACGTGGGGCACGAGGAGGGCGGCCAGCTCACCGAGAAGGTCAAGCGGCATCCCTACTCGGTGGTGCTGCTCGACGAGATCGAGAAGGCCCATCCCGACCTGTTCAACATCCTGCTGCAGGTGTTCGAGGACGGGCACCTCACCGACGGGCTCGGGAACCGCATCAGCTTCAAGAACGCCATCATCATCATGACCTCGAACATCGGGGCCCGCTTCATCCAGAAGAAGGCCTCGCTGGGGTTCCAGCCCGCCGACGCCGGCCAGGTCCAGCGCAGCGTCAGCGACATGGTGCTGGGCGAGGTGAGGCGCACCTTCAACCCCGAGTTCCTCAACCGGCTCGACGAGGTCATCGTCTTCGACGCCCTCGTCGACGACGACCTGCGGCGCATCACGGAGATGCTGGTCGAGCAGCTCAACGAGCATCTCGTCGACCGCAAGCTGCAGATCAGCCTCGCCCCGGAGGTGGTCGACTGGGTGATCGAGATGACGTGCAAGGACCGGTCGTACGGGGCGCGGCCGCTCCGGCGGGCGATTCAGCGGTACGTCGAGGACCCGCTCTCCGAGGAGCTGATACGCGGACGCCTGCGGGGCGGCGAGATCGAGGTGTACCTCGACGGCGGCGAGCTGAGCTATCGCGACGCGGCGCGGACCTACGACGGCCGCCGGCTGACCGCGAGCGTCTAAAGGATCGGCGGGAGGCGATTTCGTCCCCCGCCGGCAAAGGGGACCCGGCAGGAACGGACGGGAAGACCATGAGACGTTCACCACTTCCGGCGGTTGCGATCGCCCTGGCGGTCGGGCTCGGCCCCGTCGGCGCCGCCGCGGCGGCGGGGGAACCTGGCGCGGCGGGCGAGCCGCGCGCGGGGGGCGGGCAGTTCCAGCCGACCCCGCTGCCTCCGCCCGACTCGCCGACGCTGTTCACGACGCTCCAGGTACTGGCCCCCACCCAGGGCAACGTCCTCAGCGTGGAAGGCAACACGTATCTCTACTACATGGAGATCGACGACTACGTCAGCCTGCCCTCGCAGGGACGGTGGACGCCCTGGGACGAGACCATCGAGCAGGTCCTGCTCGAGGACTTCCAGCGGCTGTGGGACACCGGCTTCCTGACCGACCTGACCATCGAGATCGTCGACGATCCGTATCCCAACGGGGTCCAGGGCCGCCGGGCGGTCTTCCTGCTCGAGGAGCGCGAGCGGGTCCGGATCGTCAACTTCGAGGGCTCCGAGGAGTACGACCGGGCCGAGATCGACGACGCCATGGAGTCGGTGGGCATCGAGCTGCGCCTCGACAGCCGCATCGGCCCCGGCGTGATCCGGCGGACCGAGGGGCTGCTGCGGGAGATGTGGGCCGAGAAGGGGTTCCAGTTCGCCGAGGTGACCCACGAGATCGCCCCCCTGGCCGGCGGACCCCGGGTCGTGGAGCTCACGTTCCACATCGACGCGGGGCCCAAGGTGCAGGTCTCGGACATCTCCTTCGTCGGCAACGACAACGTCAGCGAGCGGTCGCTCAAGGGCCAGATGCGCTTCACGAAGGAGCGCTGGCTGTTCTCGTTCATCGGCGGCCGGGGGACCTACCGGCCCTTCGGGTTCGAGCAGGACGCCGACCTGCTGGTGGCGCACTACCGGAACAACGGCTACATCGAGGCCCAGGTCGGCCAGCCGGAGCTCGAGTACCTCGACATGTCCGAGTCGGGCGAGACCCGGCCGGTGCGGCTCCGGATTCCCGTGAGCGAGGGAGAGCGGTACCGCGTCGGGACCCTGGACTTCGACGGGCACGACGTGCTGCGGACCGAGGCCCTGAGCGGGATCTTCTCGGGGCTCGAGCCGGGGGACTACTACTCGGAGCAGGTCGTGCGCGACGCGTTCGACGTGGCCCGCGAGGCCTACGGGGCCATCGGCTACTACGAGATGACGGTGTTCCCCGATCTGGTCCCGCGCCTCGAGGACGACGGGTCGCCGGCCCGGATGGACGGCGACCCGGTCGTCGACGTGACGATCCGGGTGCAGGAGGGCGAGCAGTACTTCGTCAACCGCATCACCTTCGTGGGCAACAACACCACCCACGACGAGGTCATCCGGCGCGAGATCAACCTGTTCGAGCGGGGCGTCTTCAACACCGAGGCGCTCCGGTTCAGCGTCCGGCGGCTCAATCAGCTCGGGTACTTCGAGCCGCTCGACGAGGACAACGCCATCCAGATCGAGAAGCGGCCGGGGGTGGACAACGAGGTCGACCTGACCCTCGAGGTCGAGGAGACCAACCTCAACCAGCTGACGTTCGGGGCCGGCGCCTCGCAGTTCGACGGCTTCTTCCTGCAGCTCGCGTTCCAGACCACCAACTTCCTCGGCCGCGGCGAGTCGCTGTCGCTGTCGCTCCAGAACGGCGAGCGCATCAAGAACTACGTCGTGGGCTTCACCGAGCCGTATCTCTTCGGCAAGCCCATCACCGCCGGGTTCAACGTCTTCCGCCGCGACATCCGCTTCATCAACCAGTTCACGCAGAGCTCGATCGGCGCCACGACGTCGTTCGGGATGCGGGCGGGGCGATGGTCGCAGTTCTTCCTCGGGTACTCGTTCGAGGAGACCGACGTCGGCGAGATCAACCCCGCGTTCCTGAACCCCCGGCTCCTGCAGTTCAACCCGTTCCTGCAGGACGCCCTGCTGCTCGGCGAGGGCGGGGCGCGGACGATCAGCTCGGTCACCCCGTCGTTCGTCTACAACACCGTCGACCACCCGATCTTCCCGATGACCGGCCAGCGGTACACCGCGGCCTTCGAGGTGGCCCCCGGCAGCGTGCTCGGCGGCAACACGCACTTCTACAAGCCCTCGCTCGAGGGCGTCTGGTTCCTGCGTCATCACCCGAAGCTGACGTTGGGGCTGCGGGCGCGCGGCGAGTACATCGCGCCGATCGCGGGGACCGAGACGCTGCCCATCTTCGAGCTGCTCGCGATGGGGGGCGAGTTCAGCCTGCGCGGGTTCGACATCCGGACCGTCGGGCCGAACGACCCGCTCGTCTTCGACGCCGCCGGGAACGTGGTCTCGGGGAGCGGGCTCGTCATCGGCGGCAACAAGAGCCTGCTCTTCAACGCCGAGTACATCTTCGCCATCGCCAACCCCGTGCGGCTGCTCTTCTTCTACGACACCGGCCAGGTCGCCGACTTCGGGGAGCGGTTCTCGGCCGACCGCTTCTTCACGTCGACGGGGGTGGAGCTGCGGTTCTTCATGCCCGTCCTCAACGTGCCGTTCCGGCTGATCTACGCCTGGAACCCCCAGCGGGAGGGCATCCTCAACGATCGCTTCCAGCCCCAGGAGGCGAGCGTCTTCAAGTTTGCGGTCGGGTCCACGTTCTGAGCCGGCGTTCGCGGGTATCGGGGGGAAGCTGGTATCGTATTGGGTGCTTCGGGTGTGGGCGGCGCGCGCCATCACCCTGGAGCTCGGGTGGCAAGGGTCGGATAACGATCGAGGACAGGTCTGATGAGATTGCTGAGTGCAGTGGCGGCGGCGATTGTCGCCTGTGTCGGGTTGATGCCGGGGTCCGTCCGGGCGGAAGAGCAGGCGCCGCAGGCCCCGTTGCCGTTCCCGGTGGACGCCAGGTACGCCTATGTCGACTTGGCGCGCATCGCCGCCGAGTCGGCCGCAGGCCGCGCCGCGAACCAGCAGCTTCAGCAGCTGATGCAGCAGAGGCAGCAGGACCTCCTGGGGCGCCAGCAGGCACTGCAGACCCGACAGCAACAACTCCAGCAGAACTCCAGCGTGATGAGCCCCGAGGCCCAGCTCGCGGAGCAGCAGGAGATCCAGCGTCTGGATCTGGAGTTGCAGAGGTTGACCCAGGACGCGGACGCGGAGCTCCAGCAACTCGATCAGCAGTTGCAGCTCCAGTTTCAGAACAGCCTGATACCGGCGATCAATCAGGTCGCGACACGCAGGCGACTCCACTTCGTCTTCAACGCAGCCACGGGGATATTCGCCTGGGCGGATCCCTCACTCGACATCTCCACGGACGTCATTCAAGAGCTCGACCGAGCCTCGGGAGGAGAGTGACGTCGAGCCCGGCATCCTCGGTACCGGCCGCCACCGGCCTCGCCGACGGGTTCGACGGGGCCCTCGGCCGCCTCTGCTTCCGCTATCCCTCGGTGCTGCTCGACGACGTGATCGAGCACGAGCCGGGGGCTCGCCTCGTCGCGGTCAAGAACGTCACCGTCAGCGAGGAGTTCTTCCAGGGCCACTTTCCGGGCAATCCGGTGATGCCCGGGGTCTTGATGATCGAGACCTTCGTCCAGGCCGCGGCGGTGCTGCTGCTCGAGCCGGACGGCGAGACCGCGACCCTGCGCGCGGTGCTCCGCGGCGTCAACAGCGCCCGCTTCCGGCGTCAGGTGGTGCCGGGCGACCGGCTGCGGGTCTCGGTGTCGATTCGCCGCCGCCGGCGGCGGATGGCGGTGGTGGCGGCGGTCGCCCACGTGGGCGACCACGTCGTGGTCGAGGCCGAGCTGCGGCTGGGGCTGCTGTTCGACGAGGCGCGCATCGATCGCACCGCGCGGGTGGCCCCGGGAGCGCGCATCGGGGCGGGCACGGTGGTGGGGCCGAACGCGGTGATCGGGCCGCACGTGCGCATCGGGCGCGGCTGCCTCGTCGGGGCGTCGGCGGTCATCGACGGGTGGACCGAGATCGGCGACGAGACGCAGGTGTTCCCGTTCGCCTCCGTCGGCCTGATTCCCCAGGACACCAAGTTCGGGGGAGAGCGCACGACCCTCGTCATCGGCCGGCGCAACGTGTTCCGGGAGTTCGTCACCGTTCACCGCGGGACGGCGCAGGGCGGGGGCGTCACCCGCATCGGGGACGACAACCTCTTCATGGCCTACGTCCACGTCGCCCACGACTGCCGCATCGGCAACCGCACCATCCTCGCCAACGCGGTGATGCTGGGCGGCCACGTCGCGGTGGAGGACCACGCGTTCATCGGGGCCGTCTCCGGGGTGCACCAGTACTGCCGCATCGGCCGCCACGCCTTCGTCGGCGGCGCCTCGGTGGTGACCCTCGACGCGCTCCCCTATGCGCGGAGCGTCGGGAACCGGGCCCGCATCTACGACCTGAACACGCTGGGGCTCGAGCGCCGGGGCGTCCCCCCGGGGACGATCACGCAGCTCAGGCGGGCGTTCCGCCACCTGCTGCAGTCGAAGCTCAACACCACCCAGGCCCTCGAGCGCATCGAGCAGGACCGGACCCTGGACGGCCCGGAGGTGGCCTACCTCGTCGACTTCATCCGCTCGTCCCGCCGCGGGGTCCATCTGCGCCGCCGCACCCGCCGCGTCGAGGTGGCGCCGGGCGATGAGTGACGGCGGACGCGGGCGGGGAGCGGCGGCGGACGCCGGGCGGGGCGTGGATTCCCGGCGGCGCAGCGCCGGGGCCGGGACGGGGAGACGCCATGCGGCTCGGCCTGATCGCGGGAAACGGCCGGTTTCCGTTCCTGGCCCTGGAGGGGGCGCGCCGGCTCGGCCACGACGTGACCATCGTCGCCATCAGGGAAGAGACGAGCCCGGCCCTCGCCGAGGCGGCCGCCGGCAATCCGCCGGCCGCCGTCCACTGGGTCTCGCTGGGGCAGGTCGGCAAGTGCATCTCGATTCTGAAGGGCGCGGGAGTGACCCGCGCGGTCATGGCCGGTCAGGTCAAGCACACGCGGCTGTTCGCCGACATCGTTCCCGACCTGGCGGGACTGAAGGTGCTCGGCCGTCTCCGGACGAGGAACACCGACGCGGTGATCTCGGCGGTGGCGGACGTCCTCGCCGACCACGGGATCGAGCTCGAGAACTCGACCGCCTTCCTGCGCCCGCTGCTCGCCGGGAGCGGCGTGCTGACGGCCCGGCCGCCGTCGGCGGACGAGCAGGCGGACCTGGCCTTCGGCTATCGCATGGCGGACGCGGTGGCCGCCCTGGACATCGGCCAGACCATCGCCGTCAAGGACCGCGCGGTGGTGGCGGTCGAGGCGATGGAGGGCACCGACGCGGTCATCGCCCGCGCCGGCGCGCTCGCGGGCCCGGGCGTCTGCATCGTCAAGGTCGGCAAGCCCGCCCAGGACATGCGGTTCGACGTGCCGGTGGTGGGCCTGCCGACGCTGGCCGCGATGGAGAAGGCGGGCGCCAGGGCGTTGTCGGTCGACGCCGGGCGGACCCTGGTGCTCGACGGGCCGCGGTTCTACGCGCGGGCCGACGCCCAGGGGGCGGCGGTGGTGGGACGGGAGCCGGGGGCGGAATGAGCCCGCCCGCGGCCTTCTCCGGCGACGCGCCCTCCCGCGGGGCCCCGCGCCGGCGGGCCCGCCGGCGATGATCGCCGCGGCCGCGGGCGGCGCCCCGCGGATGGCGGTGGTCGGGGCCGGGCACTTCGGCCGGCATCACGCGCGCATCCTGTCCGCCTCTCCCGGCGTCCGGCTGGAAGCCGTCGTCGACATCGATCCCGAGGCCGCCGCCCGCGTGGCGTCCGAGGCCGGCGTGCGCCCCGAGACCGATGCGGCGGCGCTGCACGGCCGGGTCGACGCGGTGACCGTCGCGGTCCCCACCGATCGGCACCGCGCGGTCGCGGTCCCGTTGCTGGAGCGGGGCATCTCGGTGCTCGTCGAGAAGCCGATGGCGCGGTCGCTCGACGAGGCCGACGAGATGATCGCGGCGGCGCGGGCGAGCGGGGCGGTGCTGGCGGTCGGGCACACCGAGCGCTACAACCCGGCGGTGACGGCGGCCCTGCCGCTGGTCGAGGCCCCGCGCTTCATCGAGGTGCATCGCATCGGCGCCTTCTCTCCCCGAAGCCTGGACGTCGACGTCGTCTTCGACCTGATGATCCACGACCTCGACATCGTGCGGACCGCGGTCGGCGGGGAGGTCGCGGCCATCGAGGCGGTCGGAGTCCCGGTGCTGACCGGGCACGTCGACATCGCCAACGTCCGGCTGCGGTTCGCGTCGGGATGCATCGCCAACCTGACCGCGAGCCGGATCAGCCGGGACCGGGTGCGCAAGCTGCGGTTCTTCCAGCGGGACGCGTACATCTCGGTCGACTGCGCGCGACGGGAGGTCGAGACGTGGCGGGTCCGGCGCACCGGGGACGGGACCCCGGCCATCGACGGCGGGCGCGTGGAGGTGCCGCCGGGCGAGCCCCTCGCCCTCGAGCTCGACGACTTCGCGCGGGCGGTGGCCGGGGGGACGACCCCGCGGGTCGACGGGGCCGAGGGCCGGCGGGCGCTCGCCCTCGCGGTGCGGGTGGCGGCGGCGCTGCGCGACGCCCCGGGCGAGGCGTCGGCGCCGTAGTAGAAGGGCGCGGACGCCTGGAGGCTTGGCGGCGCGCCGGGCCGAGGCCGCTGCGCGACCTTGCGGGTCGCGTTGGGAGTCTCGCTGGCGCGAAGCTCCGCCGGCGACGATGGGCGGGCGAGCTGGCAGGGCGATTGCTTCGGTCCGTGGATGAGGGGCTCGCGGGAGCTCGGCGCGAGCCCGGTCGGTGGCCAGCCGGGACCGGCGGGCGAGTCGGCAGGGCGATTGCTTCAGTCCGTCGGTGAGGGCCGGCGGGGAGCTCGGCGAGGCGAAGCGGGAGTGGCGGAGAGGGTGAGGTCCATGCATGACGATCTGGCAACGGTGCTCGACAAGGTCGAGGCCGGCGAGGCGCTCGACGACGGGGACTGGCGGGCGCTGACGGGCGGGCACGACCTGATCGCGCTGGGCATGGCCGCCGACGGCGCGCGCCGGCGCCGGCACGGAGACCGGACCACGTTCGTGCAGGTCGTGCCGGTGCCGGTCGACGCCCCGGCCCTCCCCGACCCGGTGGCCGCCGACGCCGGGGAGCTGCGGTTGACGGGCCGGCCGGAGACGGCCTCGGCGGCGGTGGCCGCGGTTCGGGCCCTGGCCGCCGGTGCCGGGGGGACGCCCGTCACCGGGTTCGCCTACGGCGACCTCGAGGCGCTGTGCGGCCACGATGCGGCGCGCCTCGGCGACCTCCTCGTCGAGCTTCGGGAAGCGGGGCTGGCCCGGTTGACCTCGCTCGCGGCGGATGCGCCGGAGCCGGAAACCGCGGTTGCCGTCCTCGGCGAGAGCGGCCTCCGCGTCTCGAGCCTGACCCTGGGCGGGGCGGCGGGGGACGACGCCGGGCGGCTGCTGCAACGGGTCGGCTCCTGGGACGGCGTCGGCGGCGTCTGCCGCGCCCTCGCCCCGCTGCCCCCGGTCGAGCCGTCGCCCCCGGCCACCGGCTACGGCGACCTCCGGCAGGTTGCGCTGGCGCGGCTCCTGGTTGACAATATCGACTCGATTCAGGTCGACTGGTCGCGCCACGGGCCGAAGCTGGCCCAGGTGGCGCTGACGTTCGGCGCCGACGACGTCGACGCGGTGCCGGCCGCGGCCTCGCACGACCAGGGGTGGCGCCGGTCGCCGCGGGAGGAGATTCGCCGGAACATCACGGCGGCCGGCCTGGTGCCCGTGCCGCGGAACGGCCGTTTCGAGGCACTCCAGTCATGAGTCCAGCTCGCGTCGCCGCCGTCGAGTACCTGAACGCGAGGCCGCTCGTCGAGGGCCTGGAAGGCAGGACCGATCTGTTCGACCTTCGGTTCGACGTGCCCGCCCGGTGCGCCCACCATCTCCACGACCGGTCGGCCGACCTCGCGCTGATTCCCTCCATCGAGTACCTCGAGAACCCCGACTACCGCATCGTGCCCGATCTCGCGGTGGCGTCCGAGGGCGAGGTGGCCTCGGTCGCCCTGTTCACCACCCGGCCGGTGACGTCGCTCCGGTCCATCGCCGTCGACAGCAGCTCGCGGACCGCGGCCACGCTGCTTCGGATCCTGTGCGCGGAGTCGTGGGAGATCGAGCCCAAGCTCGTCAGGCTGCGGCCGGAGCTGCCGGTCATGCTGAAGCGGTGCGACGCCGCCATGATCATCGGTGACGCCGCGCTGTTCCTCGAGCACGAGGAGCAGGGCCTGGAGAAGGTCGACCTCGGCGAGGAATGGACGGTCCTGACCTCGCTGCCCTTCGTGTGGGCGACGTGGGCGGGGCGGCGCGACGCGCTGACGGCCGAGCACGGCCGCGCCCTCGCGGCGGCCCGCGCCCGGGGGGAGCAGGCCGTCGACGACATCGTGGCCCGCCACTGCCCCGACGAGGAGCAGCGGGAGATCGCCCGGCGCTATCTCCGGGAGAACGTGTCGTTCGGCCTCGACGAGCGGGCGCAGGACGGGCTGCGGAAGTTCTACGAGTACGCGTACGAGCAGCGCCTCGTCCAGGTGCAGCGCGACATCCGCTTCTACGAATGGCCGGCGGAATGAGCATCGCGTCCATCGCGGAACGGGTGCGCGACGGCGGCCGGATCGACGGCCGCGAGGCGCTGCAGCTCTACACCGGGGCGTCGACGGCGCTGCTCGGGCGCCTCGCCGACGGCATCCGGGCCCGCAAGCACCCGTCCGGGGTGGTGACCTACATCATCGACCGGAACGTGAACTACACGAACGTGTGCGTGGCCCGATGCAACTTCTGCGCGTTCTATCGCCCCGTGGGCTCCGGCGAGGGCTACGTGCTGGGCTTCGACGAGCTGTTCCGAAAGATCGACGAGACCCGGGCCGTCGGGGGCAATCAGCTCCTGCTGCAGGGCGGGCACAACCCGGATCTTCCGCTCGAGTGGTACGAGGACCTGTTCTCGGCGGTCAAGGCCCGCTATCCCGACTTCAGGCTCCACGCCCTGTCCCCGCCCGAGATCCTGCACCTGTCGAGACTGTCGCAGGAGCCGGTGGCGGAGGTGGTCCGCCGGCTGGTGGGGTCGGGACTCGACAGCGTTCCCGGCGGAGGCGCCGAGATTCTCGTCGACCGCGTCCGCCGCGAGCTGAACTGCTACTCCAAGGCCACCGCCGACGAGTGGCTCTCGGTGATGCGCCGCGTGCACGAGGCCGGCCTGCGGTCGACGGCGACGATGATGTACGGCAGCGTCGACACCCCCGCCGAGCGGGTCGAGCACCTCTGCCGCCTGCGGGAGCTGCAGGACGAGACCGGCGGGTTCACCGCCTTCATCACGTGGAGCTATCAGCCCGCCAACACCGAGCTGTCCGGCGTCGAGGCGACCGGCATCGAGTACCTGCGGACCCTCGCGCTGTCGCGCATCGTCCTCGACAACTTCGACAACCTGCAGGCGTCGTGGGTCACGCAGGGCGGCAAGGTCGGCCAGCTCAGCCTCGCCTTCGGCGCCAACGACATGGGCAGCGTGATGATCGAGGAGAACGTGGTCCGCGCCGCCGGGGCCGAGTACTGCATGGACGAGGCCGAGATCGTACGGAACATCGAGGACGCCGGCTTCGTCCCGAAGCGGCGCAACATGACCTACGACGTCCTCGGCGACCCGCTCTTCCGCCGCCGCGCGATACCCCGGCGCACGACCCTCGCGGTGGCCCGCGCGGCCGGCGACGCCACCGTGCCCGACGAGCTGTCCCGGTACCCGGCGCGAAGCCGTCCCGGCAAGGAGCAGCGGGCGGCGTCGGGCCCGCGGCCGGCCTGATCCGCGCCGCGCCGGCCCGCGGTTCCCCGAACGCGGACACGGGCGCTCGCCCGCATGAAGCGCTACATCGCCGACTGGGTGCTGCCGATCGCGGCGCCGCCGTTGCGCCGGGGTCGCGTCGACGTACGCGACGGCCGCATCGTGGGCGTCGGGGCGGCCGACGGCGCGACCCCGGGGCCGGTCGTCGACCTGGGGCGCACCGCCGTCCTGCCGGCCCTGGTCAACGCCCACACCCACCTGGAGCTGTCGGGGTTGCGGGGCGCCGTGCCGCCGGCCGCGTCGATGCCCGCGTGGGTCGACCGACTGCTCGAGCGCCGGGCGCAGGCGGGGTCGCCGGATCCCGACGCGATGCGCCGGGCCGTCGCAGAGGCGCGGGCGTCGGGCACCGGGCTGTTCGGCGATATCGGCAACACGACGGCGGCGGCGCCGATCCTGGCCGAGGCGCGCATGCCGGCGCGGCTGTTCAGGGAGGTTCTCGCCTTTCCCGACGCCGGTGCCGACGCCGCCGTGGACGCTGCCGCGGACGACCTTCGCTCCCTCGAGACGGCAGGCGGGCTGCGGGTGGGTCTGGCCGCGCACGCCCCCTACTCGGTCGGTCCCGCCGCCTTCGCGGCGCTCGACGCGGCGGCCCGGAACCGCTTCGAGGGTCCCCGGTCGATCCACCTCGCGGAGTCGCCGGAGGAGCTCGAGTTCCTGCGCACCGGGCAGGGTGCGTGGCGCCGGCTGCTCGAACGGATCGGGCGCTGGGACCCCGCCTGGGGCCCGCCGGGGTGCGGGCCGGTGGAGTACCTCGACCGGCTGGGCTGGCTGCGCGAGGGGCTCGTGGCGGTCCACGGCGTGCAGCTGACCGACCCGGAGCTGCGCCGGCTGGCCGACCGGGGCGCGTTCCTCGTGACCTGCCCGCGCAGCAACGCCTGGACGGGCGTGGGCCACCCGCCGATCGAGCGGTTCCTGCGGGCGGGGGTGCGGCTCGCGGTGGGCACCGACAGCCTCGCCAGCGTCCCCGACCTCAACCTGTTCGGCGAGCTCGCCCTGATGCGCCGCCTCGCCCCGTCGGCGCCGGCCCGCCGCCTGCTGGCGTGCGCCACCCTTCACGGGGCCGAGGCCCTCGGGTTCGACGACGAGCTCGGAACCGTCGCGCCCGGCCTCCGCGCCGACCTCATCGGGGTGCGCATTCCCCCCGGCGTGGGCGATGTGGAAGAATACCTCCTGGGCGGGATCACGCCGGACCGCGTGGTGCGGCTCGACGGCGTCGCCCGCTGACGGCGCCGCGCCCTCGTGCGCGTCCGGCGCGCGTGCGTTGGGAATCCGTAACGCCGTCGCTGACGCGCGGCGCCCCGAGCGCGTGCGGCGGGCGTCCTCCCGGCACCCAGGCGGCTCGACATGACGGCTTCGGCTATCCGCTACGTCCGATCGTGCTTCTCGCTGGTGCGGTTCGGCCACTCGGTCTTCGCGATCCCGTTCGCCCTCGTCGGCGCCCTCCTCGCGGCCGAGCAGCATCCGTTGACACTGGCCCGCGTCGGCTGGATCGTCGCGGCGATGGTGACCGCGCGCACCGCCGCGATGGGGTTCAACCGGCTCGTCGACGCGCGCTTCGACGCCCTGAACCCCCGGACCGCCGACCGCGAGCTGCCGCGCGGGGCGCTCTCGCGGAGGGACGCAATCGGGCTGGTGGCGGTGTCCTCGGTCGCCTTCGTCCTCGTGACGACCCAGCTCGGGTGGATCTGCCTGGCGCTGTCCCCGCTGGCCCTCGCCATCGTGTTCTGGTACTCGCTGGCGAAGCGGTTCACGACGTGGACGCAGATGTACCTCGGGCTGGCCCTCGCCGTCGCCCCGGTCGGGGGCTGGCTGGCCGCGGGCGGGGGGGGCGGATGGGAGCCCTGGCTGCTGGCCCTGGCCATCGGCACGTGGGTCGCGGGGTTCGACATCCTGTACGCCTGCCAGGACCTGGAGTTCGATCGCGCCCAGGGCCTGCGCTCGATTCCCGTCCGCTTCGGCGTCGACCGGTCGCTCGTGATGGCGCGCTGGCTGCACGCGGCGACGGTGGCGGCGATGGCCGCGGTGGCCCTGGTCGCCCCCCTCGGCGCCTGGTACCTCGCCGGGGTCGGCGGGGTCGCGGCGCTGCTCGCGTGGGAGCAGTCCATGGTTCGGGCCGACGACCTCTCGCGGGTGAAGGAGGCGTTCGACCTGAACGGGTACGTGGGTCTCTTCTACCTGGCCGCGACGGCCGGGGCCCTCCATGCCGGATGATCGCGGGCGCTGCGTCTCGGTGGGCATCACCGGGGCGAGCGGGGCCCTGTACGCGGTGCGCACCGTCGCCGCCCTTCTCGCCGGCGGCTTCCGGGTGGAGCTGGTGGTCTCCGACTTCGGCCGGCGCCTGCTGCACGACGAGCTCGGCGAGGCCGCCTCGTGCGACCGGCTGCTCGAGTACCTGACCGCCCGCTACGGCGACGACGTGCAGGCCGGCGCCCTCGTCGTCCACAGCAACCGCAACCTCGGGGCGTCGATCGCCAGCGGCAGCTACGCCTGCGCGGGAATGGCCATCGTGCCCTGCTCCATGAAGACCCTGGCGGGGGTGGCGCACGGGCTGTCGCGGAGCCTCATCGAACGCGCCGCCGACGTCATGCTCAAGGAGCGCCGCCCCCTCGTGATCGTGCCCCGCGAGACCCCCATGAGCCTGCCGCAGCTGCGCAACCTCGTGGCCTCGGCCGAGGCGGGGGCCACGGTGCTGCCCGCGATGCCGGCGTTCTACCAGGGCCCCCGCACCCTCGACGACCTCGCGGACTTCATGGCCGGGAAGATCCTCGACGCGCTCCGCGTCCCGCACGCCCTCTATCCCCCATGGACGGGATGACGGGGAACCGGGCGCGCCGACCGGGCGGGGACGGGGCGGTGCCGCTCGACAAGACGCCCGGGCGCATCGCGGGGATGTTCGACGCCATCGCCCACCGCTACGACCGCCTGAACCACGTGCTCAGCGCGGGGCTCGACCGGCGGTGGCGGCGGCAGGCGGTGGCGGCGGTCGGGGCGCCGGCCGGCGCCCGGGTCATCGACGTGTGCACGGGCACCGCGGACCTCGCGATCGCCGCGTGCCGCGGGGACGCGCCGGCCGGGGCGGTCCTCGGGGTCGACTTCGCGGGGGCCATGCTCGACATCGGGCGCCGCAAGGTGCGGGCGTCGGGGCTCGGCGGGCGGGTCCGGCTGGTCCGGGGCGACGCCTGCCGGCTGCCGTGCGGGCCGGCGACGATGGACGCCGCGACCATCGGGTTCGGCATCCGGAACGTGGTGGATCCGGCGCAGGCGGTCCGGGAGATCGCCCGCGTCCTCAAGCCGGGCGGCCGACTGGCGATCCTCGAGTTCGGGGAGCCGCGCCTGCCCTTGATCCGGGGGGCGTACCTCTGGTACTTCCGGCACGTGCTGCCCCGCGTCGGCCGGTGGCTGTCGCGGCACGCCGAGGCGTACGCCTACCTGCCCGCGTCGGTCCATGCCTTCCTCGGGCCGGACGCGCTGGCCGCGGTGCTGCGGGAGGGCGGGTTCGAAGACGTCCGCGTCGACCGCCTCGCTCTCGGCATCGTCTACCTCTACGTGGCCCGCAAGCCGGCGGGTTCCTGAAGACCTCGTTGCAGGGGGCCGGGTTGCACCGGGCCGCCGGTGGGACGCGGCGGGGTCGCCGGGCCCCGGTGCGCCGAGGGCGGGTTATACTGGGAGCCACGCTCCCGGCCCATGTACTTCGATTTCGAGAGCCGCCGCTTCGAGACGCCGACCGTCGAGTCGGCGATGTCCTACCGCGAGTGCGCCCTCCTCTCCTTCTTCACCCACCTGCTGATCGCGCTGCTGGTGCTCCTGGGGCCCCGCTTGCCGTTCGTGCAGGAGGCGATGGAGCGCCGGGCCGAACGCCTCGCGGAGCTCGCGCAGCTGGCCGAGGCGGAGCAGCTGGCGTTGCGCCAGGTTCCCGACGACGCACCGCG
This sequence comes from Vicinamibacterales bacterium, assembly GCA_965116765.1. GTDB lineage: Bacteria > Acidobacteriota > Vicinamibacteria > Vicinamibacterales > UBA8438 > JAJEEA01. The sequence continues at coordinate 429,769 of OZ220718.1, forward strand.
GTTCATCTTCGTCGACACCCTGGTCGACCCGCCGGCGCCCGCCTCCCCGCTGGCGGCCGACCTGTCCGACCAGGATCGCGTCGCCCGGTCGCCGACCCAGGCCGAGGACCCCCTGAACGACCTGCCCAATTCCGAGGGGAACACGTTCGAGTTCGTGCAGACGCCGGACCCTGCCGACGGGCTGGACCCGCTGACCTCGCTCGGCGACGATCCGGAGGCGTTCGAGGAGGCTGTGGAAGAGGCGTTCGACGGCATCGAAGACGGCGCGCCGGAGGAGGCCGGGGACGGCGCCGAGGCGGAGCCCGGGGAGGGAGAGGGCGAGTCCCCGTCGCGGCTGGCGGAGCGCCTCTCGCGGCCGCGTCCGCTCGGCGATCTGACGGGGAGGATCCTGAACCGGGCGTTGCGGGGCCTCGACAGCGTCGCCCGCAACCGGCAGTACTACAACCTGCGCGGCCGTACCGACGAGTACGGCCCCGACATCCAGTTCGACTCGAAGGGGGTCGACTTCGGCTCGTGGCTCGCGCGGTTCCGTTCCCAGATCTACCGCAACTGGTTCATTCCCTACGCCGCGATGTCGATGTCGGGGAGCGTCGTCCTGACCTTCAACGTCCACATGGACGGGACGCTGACGGACCTCGCGGTCGAGCGGCCGTCCACGGTCGACGCGTTCACCAACTCGGCCTACAACGCGATCCGCGGATCGAACCCGACCTACCCGTTGCCCCCGGAGTATCCGGACGACAGCGTCTTCTTCACGGTGACGTTCTACTTCAACGAGCGGCCGCCGCCGCAGTACCGCTGATTCGGGAATGACCGAGGCGCCGCGACCGACCGATCGCCAGCAGCTCGGTCTCCTGATCCTGTTGACGGTGGTGCTGCTCCTGACGCTCCTGGGGTGACGTGCGACCGCCCCCCGGCTTGCGGGACCCCGACGGGCGGCCGGTGCTGCTGGCCGTCGTCGGACCGACGGCGACGGGCAAGAGCGCGCTCGCGCTGTCGCTCGCGGCGCGGGCCGGCGGCGAGGTCCTGGGATGCGACTCGACGGCCGTCTATCGCGGCTTCGACATCGGGACCGACAAGGTCCCGCCCGGCCGGCAGCGGGGGATACCGCACCATCTGATCGACGTCGTCGAGCCCGTCGAGGTGTACTCGGCGGCGCGGTACGGCCGCGACGCGGCCCGGGTGGTGCGGGAGGTGACGGCGCGGGGCCGGCTGCCGATCGTGGCGGGCGGCACCGGTCTCTACTACCGGGCCCTGACGCGGGGGCTGTTCGAGGGCCCGGGACGCGACGCCGGGCTCCGGGCCCGGCTCGAGCGGGTGGCCCGCGGCCGGGGCCCCGGCGCCCTCCACCGGCTGCTCGCGCGTCACGATCCGGCGTCGGCCGAGCGGGTCCATCCCGCCGACGAGAAGCGCCTGGTCCGCGCGCTGGAGGTGTTCCTGCTGACGGGGCGGACCCTCACCGACCACTTTGCCGGGACGCGTTCGCCGATCGCGGGCCATGTCGTGGTCGCGGTGGGCCTGCGGCTGCCGATGGAGCAGCTCGAGGCGCGCATCGCGGATCGGGTCGACCGGCAGTTGGCAGGAGGTTTGCTTGACGAGATCCGGGGGCTGCTCGCGCGGGGCGTGCCCGACGACGCGGGGCCGTTCGGCGGGCTCGTGTACCGTCAGGCCCTGGCGCATCTTCGCGGCGAGCGCGATCTGCGCAGCACCCGGGAGCTCATCGTCCGCGAGAACCGCCGCTACGCCCGCCGGCAGCTGACGTGGTTCAGGAAGGAGGCGTCGGTGCACTGGATCGGGACGCCGGGTGAGCATCCCGCCGCGTGCGACGCGGCGGCCGAGCTGCTCGAAGCCGCCGTCCGCAACGGAACGGGATGCGTGCTCTCATGATTCGACACGAGCTGGAGGCCCGCGAGGCCGAGTACCTCGCGCCCTGCGCGTCGCGGAGCCGGGAGTCGAAGGGGCGGCTCCGGGACGAGCCCGAGGACCCGATCCGGCCCGCGTTCCAGCGCGACCGCGATCGCATCCTGCACAGCAAGGCGTTCCGCCGGCTCAAGCACAAGACGCAGGTGTTCTTCTCGCCGGCCGGCGACCACTACCGGACGCGCCTCACCCATACGCTCGAGGTGGCGCAGATCGCGCGCACGGTGTCCAAGGTGCTCGGGCTGAACGAGGACCTGACCGAGGCCGTCGCCCTCGGCCACGATCTCGGCCACCCGCCCTTCGGGCACGCCGGCGAGGCGGTCCTGGGCCGCCTGATGCCGGGGGGGTTCAACCACTACGGGCACAGCCTGCGGATCGTGGACGTGCTCGAGAGGGACCACCGCGGCCTCAACCTGACGTGGGAGGTCCGAAACGGGATCGCGAAGCACTCGAAGGGCAAGGACGGCGCGCCCCTCGGCGTGGAGCCGTCCCGCCGCGCCGCGACCCTCGAGGGGCAGGTGGCGCGGGTCGCCGACATGATCGCCTACGTGAACCACGACATCGACGACGCGGTCCGCGCGGGCGTGATCGACACCTCCGATCTGCCCGCGGCGCCCCTGGAGCGGCTCGGCCGGACCTCGTCCGAGCGCATCGGGGCGCTGGTGTCCGACGTGGTGACCGCGACCCGGGCCACGAGGCCCGACGTCGAGCTCCGCATGAGCGCGCCGGTCCTCGGGGCGCTGACCGCGTTGCGGGCGTTCCTCTTCGACGCGGTGTACGAGAACCGGGCCGCCACCGCCGAGGTGGCCAAGGCCTCCGGCATCATCGGCGGGCTCTGGGAGAGGGTGCGTCGGGCGCCGGAGGCGTTTCTCGACTCCCGCACGGTGGAATCGGAGGGGATCGATGCGGCGGCGCGGGACTTCATCGCGGGCATGACGGATCGGTTCGCGGTCCACCTGTACCAGCGCCTGTTCATCCCCCGACCCTGGGCGCCGGGGGCCGCCGGGCGGGGGGCGGGCGGCTCGGGGCGAGGAGATTTCCCCCTTTGGATGTAACGGGACGGAAACCTTGGTTATAATGCGGGATTCGTCCGGCGCCCGGTCCCTGAGCCGGTCACCCCCGTGGTCGGAGTCGATGGAGATGGAGCCGAGGGCGGTCGGGACGGCGGGGGCGGCGACCTCCACGCACCTCGATCTGCGGACCGTCGAGGGACCGCGGACCGACGTTCGCCGGCGGTTTCCGGCCGGGTCGCTGACCCCGGACGGGGGGCGGCAGTATCGGGTGCCGGAGGTCGTCACCCTCGATCTGCTGGTCTCCAAGGGAGGAAGCGACTATCGGCTGTCGGGTCGGATCGAGGGCGGGCTGGAGCTCGATTGCAGCCGATGCCTCGAGCCGTTCCGCCTCGACGCCGGGATCGACGTGGACCTCCTGTATCTGCCGGCCTCCGAGAACCGCGGAGACGGCGAGGTCCGCATCGAGGAAGAGGACCTGAGCACCGCGTTCTACCGGGACGAGCAGATCGACCTGAGGCATCTCGTTCAGGAGCAGTTCCAGCTCGCGTTGCCCATGAAGCCGCTGTGCCGCGCGGAGTGCCGGGGGCTCTGCGCGGTGTGCGGGGGCAACCGGAACACGGCGCCGTGTCGATGCGCCGACGAGTGGGAGGACCCCAGGCTGGCGGGGCTGAAGCGGCTCCTGGAGCGAGAGGAGTCGGCGCCGTAGGACGGCGCGGACTCGAGAATCACATGGCCAATCCAAAGCGACGTCATTCCAAGTCACGCACGGCCAAGCGCCGCACCCATCAGAACCTCGGCCCGGTCCAGCTGGGCGAGTGCCCGCAGTGTCACGAGCGGAGGCCGCCGCATCAGGTGTGCCCCCACTGCGGCTACTACCGCGGCCGCCAGGTGCGGCCCGTCAAGGAGGCCTGACCCGGTCCGCCTCGTGGTCGCGGTCGTTCGCCCGTCGTCGAAACCAGTCGATGATCGCATTCGTATTTCCGGGCCAGGGTTCGCAGCACGTGGGCATGGGGCAGGCGCTCGCCGAGGGGTTGCCCGAGTGCCGCGAGACGTTCGAGCAGGCCGACGCCGCGCTCGGGGTCGGCATCAGCGGGCTCTGTTTCGAGGGTCCGGCCGAGCGGCTCGTGCTGACCGAGCATGCCCAGCCGGCGTTGCTCACCGTCTCGACGGCGGCGGCCCGGGCGCTGACGAGCCGGGGGGTGCGGCCCGGCTGGCTCGCCGGCCACAGCCTCGGCGAGTACTCCGCGCACGTGGCGGCGGGGACGCTGTCGTTCGGCGACGCGGTGCGCACGGTCTCGAACCGGGGCCGCTACATGCAGGAGGCGGTGCCGGTGGGCGAAGGGGCCATGGCCGCGGTGATGGGGCTCGAGGCGCCGATGGTGGAGCAGGCGTGCCGGGAGGCGGCGGGGGAGCAGGTGGTGAGCGCCGCCAACCTCAACGCCCCGGGTCAAGTCGTCATCGCCGGCGCGGTCGACGCGGTGCGGCGGGCCGGCGACCGCGCCAGGGCGCTCGGCGCCAGGCGAGTTCGCGCCCTGCCCGTCAGCGCCCCCTTTCACTGCGCGCTGATGCAGCCGGCGCAGGATCGGCTCGAACGGGACCTGCGCGCGCTCGTGGTCTCCGATCCGGCCATTCCCGTGGTGGCCAATCTGGACGCCGAGCCGAAGCGCGACGCCGCCGCCGCGGTCTCCGCCCTGGTGGACCAGGTGACGGCGCCGGTCCGGTGGGAGCAGGTCGTCCGGCGCCTTGCGTCGGAAGGGGTCGACACGTATGTTGAGGTGGGTCCGGGCAACGTGTTGAGCGGCCTCATCAAGCGGATCGACGGGGGCGCGCGCCTGTTGTCGGTCGCGGATCCGGACGGCGTCGACCGGGCGGTGGCGGCCCTCGCGGCGTGACCGGGAGCACCATGTCCGGCTCGCTGACGGACCGGGTCGCCATCGTGACCGGCGCCTCGCGCGGCATCGGGCGGGCGGCGGCCAGGCGGCTCGCGGCGGCCGGGGCGGCGGTGGTGGCGGCGGCGCGCGGCGACCATGCCGATGCGGTCGCGGGGGAGATCCGCGGCGCCGGGGGCAGGTCGGTCGCGGTGAGCGCCGACGTCACCGACCCGGCGCGCATCGACGCGATGGTCCGGACCGCGCTCGACGAGTTCGGCCGCGTCGACGTGCTGGTCAACAACGCGGGCATCGTGCGCGACCAGCTCGCGCTCAGGATGTCGGCGGCCGACTGGGACGCGGTGGTCGCCACGAACCTGACGGCGGCGTTCAACTGCGCGCGCGCGGTGTTGCGGCCCATGATCCGGCAACGTGGCGGCCGCATCATCAACGTGGGCTCGGTGGTGGGTCGGATGGGCAATCCCGGACAGGCCAACTACGCCGCGTCCAAGGCGGGTCTGGAGGGGTTCTCGAGGGCGCTCGCACGGGAGGTCGCCTCGCGCGGGATTACCGTGAACGTGGTGGCCCCCGGCATGATCGACACCGACATGACGGCGAAGCTGGGCGAGCCGGCGCAGGCGGCGATGCTCGCGCAGATACCGATGGGCCGGCTGGGAACGACCGAGGACGTCGCGGGCGCCATCGGTTTCCTGGCGTCCGACGAGGCCGCGTACGTGACGGGGCACGTGCTCGCGGTGAACGGTGGAATGTACATGTAGGAGGCGAGTGAATGGCGGTTGCTGAAAAGGTGAAGGGCATCATCGTGGAGCAGCTCGGTGTCGACGAGGAAGAGGTGACTTCGGACGCGTCGTTCGTGGACGATCTCGGGGCCGACTCGCTCGACACGGTGGAGCTCGTGATGGCGTTCGAAGAGGAGTTCGGCCTCGAGATTCCCGACGAGGACGCGGAGAAGATCACCCGCGTCAAGGAGGCCGTCGAGTACATCGAGGCGCACTCGAAGAAGAAGTAGGGGCGGTTCGGACGGGAGTGACTGTGAGCAGGCGGGTTGTGGTGACGGGCGTCGGCCTCGTGTCGCCGCTCGGTATCGGTACGTCGGCGACCTGGGACGCGCTGTGCGCGGGCCGGAGCGGGATCGGCCCGATCACGAAGTTCGACGCCTCCGGCTTTGCGGCGCGCATCGCCGGCGAGGTGCGGGGGTTCGATCCGCTCGCCTTCATCACCCGGAAGGACGTCAAGAAGATGGACGTCTTCATCCAGTACGCCATCGCCGCCGCGGACTGCGCGCGGGCCGATGCGCAACTGGAGGTGACGCCGGACGTCGCGCCCCGCGTGGGGGTGTACATCGCCTCGGGCATCGGCGGGTTCAGCACCATCGAGCGCGAGCATCATGCGCTGATCAAGGGCGGGCCGCGCAAGATCTCGCCGTTCTTCATCCCCGCCGCGATCATCAACCTGGCCGCCGGTCAGGTGTCCATCCGCCTCGGCGCGAAGGGACCCAACTCGGCGACCTGCACCGCCTGCTCGGCGTCGGCGCACGCCGTCGGCGACGCCTTCGAGACGATTCTGCGGGGCGATGCGGACGTCATGGTCGCGGGCGGGTCCGAGGCGGCGATCACCCCGATGGGCGTCGGCGGGTTCGCGGCGATGCGCGCCCTCTCGACCCGCAACGACGAGCCGACCCGCGCGTGCCGCCCCTTCGACCGTGAGCGCGACGGGTTCATCATCGGCGAGGGCGCCGGCGTCGTCATCCTCGAGGAGCGCGAGCGGGCCCTGGCGCGCGGGGCGCCCGTGTACGCGGAGCTCGTGGGCTACGGCATGTCCGCGGACGCCCATCACGTAACCGCCCCCGCCGAGGACGGGGACGGTGCCCTCCGCGTGATGAGGGCCGCGGTCGAGCAGGCGGGCATCGCGCCGGAGGAGGTCGATTACATCAATGCGCACGGGACCTCCACGCCGTTCAACGACCGCATCGAGACGCTGGCCATCAAGCGGTGCTTCGGGGACCACGCCCGCCGCCTCGCGGTCTCGTCGACGAAGTCGATGACCGGCCACCTGCTCGGGGCGGCGGGCGGGGTCGAAGCCGGGATCACGGCGCTGACGGTGCGCGAGCAGGTCCTCCCGCCGACCATCAATCTCGAGAACCCCGACCCCGACTGCGACCTCGACTACGTCCCCAACGTGAAGCGGCCGGCGTCGCTCGAGTACGGCCTGTCGAACTCGTTCGGGTTCGGCGGAACCAACGCCTCGCTGCTCTTTCGACGCCACCATGAGTCTGCGCCGCAGTAACGGCGCCGCCTCCGGAGGAGGCGCAGACTCCGGACGAGGCGCAGACTCGCCGGAGGGGTCGGGCGGCAAGCCGAGGGCGACGATTTGCCGGGCCATGCATGATGCGGCGGACCGGGCCGCGCGATGACGAGGAAGGAATGAAGATCGCTGTCTGCGTGAAGCAGGTCGTGACGCGCGAGTGGCCGTTGCGGGTCGACGAGGCCCGCACCTGGGTCCAGGACCGGGACGCCAGCTTCGAGATGAACGAGCCCGACGCCTACGCCCTCGAGGAGGCGTTGCGGCTCAAGGAGCAGCACGGCGGCGAGGTGGTGGTCTGCTGTGCCGGCCCCGCGCGAACCAGCCAGGTGGTCCGGGAGGCCCTGGCCCGCGGGGCGGACCGGGCGATCCGGGTCGAGGGCGACGGCCTCGCCGCCGCGGACGCGTCCATGGTCGCCGGGGCCCTCGCCGGGGCGGTCCGCGACGAGCGGTTCGACCTCGTCCTGACCGGGCTGCAGTCGGACGACCAGGGGTTCGCCCAGACCGGCGTCGTCCTCGCCGAGCTGCTCGGCATTCCCCATGCCACCATCATCATGGAGGTGCAAGTGGCCGACGGGCGCCTGCGGGTGAAGCGCGAGCTCGAGGGCGGCTGGTTCCAGTGGGTGTCGATGCCCACGCCGGCCCTGCTGACGATTCAGAGCGGCATCAACCAGCTCCGCTACGCGACCCTGAAGGGCATCATGGCCGCGAAGCGGAAGGAGGTCCGCGTCGTCGAGGCGGCCGCCGATCTCGCACCGAGTCAGGAGATTCTCGAGATTCGGGTGCCGGAGAAGACCAAGCAGACGCGGATGATCGACGGCTCGCCGGCCGACGCGGCGGCCGAGCTGGTCAAGGCGCTGCGCGAAGAGGCGCGGGTGATCTGACCCCGGCCCCGGAGCTTATCGACATGGTGCTGGTGATCGCGGAGCAACGAGACGGGGCCCTGAACAACGCGAGCTGGGAGGCGCTGGTCGCCGCCCAGCAGATCGGTCAGCCGGTGCGGGTCGCCGTCGCCGGCGGGGAGCCGGGCGCGGTGGCGGCCGAGCTGGCCGCGGCCGAGGTCGAGTCGGTCCTCGCCGTCGGCCATCCCGAGCTCGCGTCGTACACCCCCGACGGGTTCGTGGCGGCGTTCGCGGCGGTGGTGGCCGACGCCGCCCCCGACCTCGTCTTCCTCGCCCACACCTATCAGACCCGCGAGTTCGCCCCCCGGCTCGCGGCGCGGCTCGGCCGTTCGTTCATCGCCGACTGCGTGGGGGTGAGGCCGCGGGACGGCCGGCTGGCGTTCGTGCGCCCCATGTTCCAGGGGAAGTTCGTGGCCGACGTCGCTCCCACCGGCCCCGCACCGCACTTCGTCAGCTTCCAGATCGGCGCGTTCCGGCCCGATGCGCTGAAGCGGGGGGCGGCCCCGGCCCCGGTCGCCGCGCTTCCGCTGACCCTGGAGCCCGGCACGATCCGGCAGTCGGTGGAAGCGCCGTTCCAGGAGGCGAAGCAGGCCGTCGACCTCACCCAGGCCGAGCGGATCGTGGCGGTCGGGCGGGGCATCAAGGGCCGGGAGCATCTGAATCTCGTCGAGTCCCTCGCCACCGCCCTGGGGGCCGAGGTCGCGGCGTCGCGGCCGATCTGCGATTCCGGCTGGCTGCCCATGGACCGCCAGATCGGCAGCTCGGGCCAGACCGTCGCCCCGAAGCTCTATCTGGCCCTGGGCATCTCCGGCGCCATCCAGCACCTGGTGGGCATGAAGGGCTCTCGCACCATCGTGGCCGTGAACAAGGACGCCGAGGCGCCCATCTTCGAGGTCGCCGACTACGGCATCGTCGGCGACCTGTTCGACGTGGTGCCCGCCATAATCGCCGCCCTCGACACGTAATGGAGCGCGAAACCCTCGACGTCGACGTGCTGATCGTCGGCGGCGGTCCGGCCGGGATGTCGGCGGCCATCCGCCTCGCCGCCCTTCAGCGGCAACACGGGGGCGAGCCCCTCGCCGTCGCGGTGCTCGAGAAGTCCCGCCAGACCGGCTCGCACATGCTGTCGGGGGCGGTGCTCGACCCGTCGGGCCTCGACGCCCTGCTGCCGGACTGGAAGGAGCGCGGGGCGCCGGTCGAGACGCCGGTGCGGCAGGACCGCATCTACTACCTGACCGCGCGGTCGCAGCTTCGGGCGCCGATCACCCCGCCGCCCCTGCGCAACCACGGGAACTACGTCATCTCCCTCAACCGCTTCGTCCGCTGGCTCGCCGAGCAGGCGGAGGCGGAGGGCGTCGACATCTTCACGGGGTTCGCGGGCACCGAGGTGCTGTACGAGGGCGACCGGGTGGTCGGGGTGAGGACCGGCGACCGCGGCCTCGACAAGGAGGGCCGGCCGAAGGGGGCCTTCGAGCCGGGGGTCGACATCCGCGCCGCCGTCACCATCTTCGCCGACGGCGTCCGGGGCAACCTCACCAAGACCCTCGTGCGCCGGTACGGGCTCGACGCCGGGGCCCCGCAGACCTACGCCATCGGCATCAAGGAGCTCTGGCAGATTCCGCCGGAGCGCGAGGCGCCGGGCACCGTCGTGCACACCCTCGGCTACCCGCTGCGGCACGAGGAGTTCGGCGGCGGCTTCATCTACGTGCTGCCGGAGGGACGCGTGGCGATCGGGCTGGTGGTGGGGCTCGACTACCGGGACCCGCGGTTCGATCCGCACATGGCGTTCCAGCGGTTCAAGCAGCACCCCCTCGTGGCCGGCCTCCTCGCGGGCGGCGAGATGACCCGCTACGGCGCGAAGGCGCTGCCCGAGGGCGGCTGGTACGCCATTCCCCGGTGCCACCTCGACGGGGCGCTGATCGTCGGCGACGCCGCCGGGTTCCTCAACTCGATGCGGCTGAAGGGCATCCACCTCGCGATGCACAGCGGCATCCACGCCGCCGACGCCGCCTTCGCGGCGGTGCGGGCCGGCGACGTGTCGGCCGCGCAGCTCGTCCGGTACCGCGAGCTCATCAACCGCGGCGGCATCCGCCGCGAGCTGTATCCGGTCCGCAACGTCCACCAGGCGTTCGGGGCGGGGCTGGTCGCGGGCACCGCCGTCGCGGGGCTGGCATGGCTGACGGGCGGCCGGTGGCCGGCGCGGCCGCGGTCGAGCGAGCCCGGCCACGAGCGGCTGACCTCGCTGGCCGGCTACTATCCCGGCGGTCCCGCGGATCCGGACACGCCGAGCAACGCGGTCAAGGTGGACCGCGCGCTCACCTTCGACAAGCTCACCAACGTGCACTACTCGGGGACCCGCCACGACGAGGACCAGCCGGTCCATCTCCTCGTGCAGGACACCGACGTCTGCCGCACCCGCTGCCGCGAGGAGTACGGCAACCCGTGCGTGCGCTTCTGTCCCGCCAACGTCTACGAGATGGTCGACGACGGGACCGGGACCGGCCGCCGGCTGCAGATCAACGCGTCGAACTGCGTGCACTGCAAGACCTGCGACATCATGGACCCCTACCAGATCATCGACTGGGTGCCTCCCGAGGGCGGCGGCGGCCCCGAGTACGAAGGGATGTAGCGTGGGCGCCGGCCCGGGCGCGGCCTCCTCTTCCCTCACCCCCTGGCAGCTCGCTCAGGCCCGCGCGATCGCGGCGGTCGGGGCGCCGCTCATCGGCGCGCTCTGCCGGACCCTCCGCTGGCGCGTCGAGGGCATGGAGCACCACGAGGCCATCGTGGCGCGCGGGCGTCAGCCCGTCTTCGCGTTCTGGCACGGGCGCATTCTGCCCGCGACGTACTTCTGGCGCGATCGCGGCATCGTCGTCATGACGAGCCGGAACTTCGACGGCGAGTGGATCGCCCGCATCATCCGCCGCTTCGGCTACGGCACCGCCCGCGGCTCGACCTCGCGCGGCGCCCGGCGCGCCCTCATCCAGCTCAAGCGCGACGTCGCGGCGGGACGCCCCGCCGCGTTCACCGTCGACGGCCCGCGCGGACCGGCGCGCCGCGTCCAGCCCGGCGCGGTGTGGCTCGCGGGGGTGACCGGCAGCCCCATCCTGCCCTTCCACATCGAGGCCGAGCGCCACTGGTCGGCCTCGAGCTGGGACCGGACCCAGGTTCCCCGGCCGTTCAGCTCGATGGCGGTGGCCATCGGGGCCCCGTTCGACGTGCCCGACCCCGCGGCGGACGGCGTGGTCGAGGCGCATCGGGCCGCCCTCGAGCAGGTGCTCGCCTCGCTGGCCGACCGTGCGGCGGCCATGTTGCGCGGATAGGGGCCGGGCTGGTTCAGGCGTCGGTCCGCGGTTCCGTCCGGCGGGGCTCGGGCCGCCGGACCCGCAGCTTCCGATCGGTGGCGACGACGAGACAGCCGGCCCACGTTGAGACGTCCTCTACAGCGAACAGCGACTGGACACGACCGAGCAGCGCGGTTCTGCCGGGGGAAGCGAGGCGGACCAGCAGCAGGCCGCGGTGGGTCCCCGGCGTATACCGGCGCTCGTCGGAGAAGTCGAGATCCTGGGTGATCAGGAAGCGGCCCGCCCGCTGGGCGGCCTGCCACACGGCATGGTCGTCCTGTCCGGCGAGACGTTCGAGGACGACCGTATCGACATCGTGCCCGAGATCCGTGAGGGCCTGGACGAGTCGGCCGGGCAGGTTCTCGTCGAGCTTGATCTTCACCGCCTGACGCGAGTCGCAGCCGGCGCGAGGTCGTCCTTCGCAGAGGCCGCCCCGAACGCGATCGCGGCTCGAACGTCGTCTGCCGTGAGCGTCGGGAAGTCGCGGAGAATCCCGTCGACTGGGGCGCCCTCCGCGAGGCTCGCGAGGATGGTCCGAACCGTCACGCGCGTGCCGCGGATCACGGCCTCGCCACCGACAATCACCGGATCCTGGACGATGCGTTCCCGAAGCTCGCTCGCCATGTCCTCCCCCGGCTCCATTCTACAGTCACGTGAATCGCCCCGGGCGAGCAGGGCGTTGGGTGGCGAATTACTCTGGTTGTTTCAAGCGTATCACCGGACACACGGCAGATGGGCCGGTCTGTTGTGCGGGTACGTTGCACGTCCCTGCGCGTCAGGAGGCCGGCGGCCGGCAGACGAAGCTCGCGGCGTCGTCGACGTCGCCCGAGCCCGTGTACCGGGCGACCTCGGGGTAGGGGCAGACCGGGCGCGTCATCAGCACCTCGCCTTCGCGGCCGACGCGCCGGCCGACGAGGCGGTCCGGCGCCTCGCCGTTCTCGACCCACGCCACCAGGTCGGGCAGGGCGTCGATGGTGTTGACGCCGCGGCCGCCCGCGCAGTGGAACATGCCGGGGACCATGTAGAGCCGGTAGAAGTCGGCGGCGTCGGGCGTCTCGGCCAGCACGTCCTCGTAGTAGCTCACCGCCATCAGGGGGTTGAGCGCGGTGTCCGACCAGCCGTGGTAGGTGATCATCCGGCCGCCGGCGTCGCGGAACCGGGTGAGGTCGGGGTCGGTGGCGTCGAGGATGCCGCGGATGGCGTCCATGCGGTAGGGATCCTCGTCGAAGTCGAACTCGTCGAGCGACCACTCGGGGTCGTCGCGGGTGAACGCCATGTACCGCATGAAGGTGACCCCGAAGAGCTCGAGCAGCGGCGTGCCGCCCGCGGGGTCCACGAACCAGCGGCCCCAGCCGCTCGTCCGCGACGCGGGCCCGCCGAGGGGGTCGCCGAGCTCCGCCCCTAGCGGCTGGCCGGGGAAGTACGGCTCGCCGCGGCTGACGACGCCGCCGTAGATCTTCGCCAGCGTCTCGCTCTGCCCCTCGGTGAGGCAATCGACGCGGTCGGCGCCCTCGCACCGCGGGTAGTCGGTGCGCGGGTCGAAGCGGCACTGCCGCGGATCGTCGATGAGGCCGTCCTCGAGGCCGTCGAGGCCGTCGCAGGCCGCGTAGACGGCCTCGCCGACCCTCGCGATCTTCTCGAGCCCGAGTGGGCTCTCGCGCATCGCCCGCGCGAACCACACGCCGCCGATCTGCGTGTTGGTGAAGTCGAGCACCGGCGCGCCGGCGACGATGCCGTCGAAGTCGTCGGGGAAGCGCTGGGCCGACATCAGGCCCTGCCGCCCGCCGGTCGAGCAGCCGAGCCAGTAGTCGTAGTCGGCGGGCCGGCCGTAGTACTCGGCGACGAGGGCCTTCACCTCGACCGCGGTCAGGTGGACGGCGCGGTAGGCGTAGTCGATCTCGCCGTCCCGGTTGTCGTACGCGAAGCTGGCGAGGGGATAGCGCGCCGCGTCGTGCCCGGTGTCGGTCGAGGCGGTGACCCAGCCCTCGTCCCGCAGTGCATCGTCGCGCCCCTTCACCGGCTGCTGTCCGGCGTAGCCGCCCCCGCCCCGCATGACGAACCGCCCGTTCCAGCTCGTCGGCAGGCTCGCGGCGAAGCGGATGTTGGGGCGGATCATGGCGTCGACCCAGCAGTACTCCGTGTCTTCGCCGGGGTTCATGAGCTCGGCGTCCATGACGCTGACGTCGAAGTCGGTGCGCGACAGGAACTCGGCGCAGGCCCGCGGGCCGGGGCGCGTCGTCTCGGGTAGAGCCGTCCCGCAGCCGAGTCCGGCCGCGGCGAGACCGAGCACGAGGAGCAGGCTCGCGCGCACCGTGCCCCGGAGTCTGGGCCACGCAGCGGGGCAGACCGCGGGCAGGCTCGGTCGGGTGGGAATCGGCGCCGCGGGCGACGATTGCGGAGCTGGGGTCATGTCGGTCTTCGGGCCGCGAGGACCACCGGCGCATCCGCCGGTCTCTCGTGTGCGGTGCGCCGCCCGCGAGGATCGCCCTCACGGGTCGGCGTGCCTGCGGCGGCGTTCGCAGGCGTCCCGCACGAAGGCCTCGACCCGGGCGAACTCGGGCTCGACGGGAATCGCGTCCGGCAGGCCCGGCAGGTCCGCTCGCGCATCGAGCCAGGCGATCGACGGCCGTCCGTAACGTAACGCCAGCCTCGCCTCGCTCGCGGTCCCGGCGGAGCCCGGCAGGAAGATCAGGACGTCGGACGACAGCACGTTCACGTGGTTGCGCGAGCGTTCGTCGCCGCCGCGTTCTCCGAGGCGGTCGAGATGCGTACGGATGGGGATCTCGACCCAGGGGTTGGGGTAGCCCGGGGGCGGCCGGCCCGCGGCTTCATCGGTGCCGCCGCTGCCGCTCGCCGGCAGGATGCCCACGGCGAGGCCGCGGCGGTCCGGTACGGCGACGAACGCCTCGGTGACGGCCGCCATCACCCCCGGGCCGCCGCCCGTCAGCAGGTGATAGCCGGCGCGGGCAATCCACGCGCCGACGCGCCGCGACCGTTCCGCATGCGACGCGCCGCTCGCGCCCATGACGCCGACGACGGGCCGCCGTGCAATCGCCATCATCGAGGCAGACCGTCCGGCGCCTTCTACCGGTCCTGTGCCTCTCCGGCCGCCTGCCGCTCGACGTTCCTCGCCACCTCGAGGATGTGCCGGATGTCGTGGTTGCCTTCGTGGCACGCGTACTCGTAGAGAGGGCCTTCGCGCCTCATCAGCGGGAACTCCACGCTCCACGGGTGCGCCCAGGTGCTGTCGTCCTGCACCGTGAACTCGTAGCGGATCGTCTCGGCGTCGATGCGGGTGAAGCGTTCCACGACGCGCAGCGCCTCGGTCGACCCCTCGTAGTGGGTCTTCTCGTTGAAGTTGACGGTGTCCACGACGAGCGTGTCGCCCTCCCAGCGCCCGCGGGAGTCGCCGGGCCACTGCCGGATGCGCGACGGCAGGTGGGGTTGTCCGAGCGGGATGATGCGGGGCGGGTTGTTGCTCATCTCCTGCATGACGACGACGTGGTCGGGCGTCTGGAAGATCTGGAGCATGTCGTTGTACGACGGCGGCACCATCGGCGGCCCCTCGTGCCGCCACACCAGGCAGCGTTCCTGCAGCGTGCGGGTGTGGTAGCCCTCGTACGACGGCTCGTCGAGGTTGTAGACGAGATGCCGGCTGGCCTCCCGGCGCTTCGCCTCCCGCTCCACCGCCTCGGGGATGCGTGGCGGGATCCGCCCGTTCGGCGGGTCGACGATGAGCGACGTGCGCCGGGTCGAGAACGTCTTCCGCTGCTCCTCCGTCAGCCAGATGGCGTTGTCGTAGTGGATGTTCTCCTGCGTCTGGCGGGTCACCGCCCGCCGTTCCTCCTCCGTCTCGGCCCCGAGGATGCCGCGCGCCCGCAGGGGGTCGACGCCGTCCTCGGTCACGAGGGCCGCGAGCTCGGCCGCTTCCTCCTCGGTCAGGAAAGCGCGGTCGGCCACCGTCTCCGGGCGCTCCAGCGGCGTATAGGTCGCGCTGGTCCAGATGCCCTGCAGGTCGGGGTCGCCCCAGGGCGTCCGCGCGTCGGCGCCCCCGGCCGACTGGCCCGCCGCCGCGAAGGGAAGCGCGCCCGCGATGACCGCCGCCGGCAGAGAGAGACCGTATCGTCGGCTCATGGCACGTCCTCCACGCGCATCGTCCACACTACGCGCATGATGCCTTGCGCGGGCGGCGCGCGCAATACCCCGCCACGGGCCTTGCAGGCGCGACGCCAGTGGGCGATCATGCAGCCTGCGCACGCCCCGCGGCTCTCCGCAGCTCTGGAGGAATACATGGCCCAGCGATGGCTCGCCGCCCTGATCCCGATCGCCGTCGCGCTGGCGCCCGCGCCGGCCGGCGGCCAGCCGCCGCCCCAGGAACCGGCGGCGTCGGCTGTACCCCGCACGCCCTGGGGCGACCCCGACCTGCAGGGGCAGTGGAACAGCCAGACCTCGACCCCGCTCGAGCGGCCGGCCGAGGGGCCGCTCGCGGGGCGGGAGACGCTGCCGATCGAGGAGGCGGCCACCATCGAGGCGACCAACCGGGCCAACTTCGATCTGCCGCCGCCGGAGGGCAGCGTGGGCAACTACAACGCGTTCTGGCGCGACGTGGGCCGCGCCCTGCCCCGCACGTCGCTCATCGTCGATCCGCCGGACGGGCGCATCCCGGCGCTGTCGGCGGAGGGCCGCGCGAGAATCGAGGCCGAGCGCGCCGAGCGCAGCACGCGGGGGCCGTCGAACTCGCCCGACACCTACGCCGACCTCAGCCCCTGGACGCGGTGCATCTCGCGCGGGTGGAACGGCATCGGGAGCTGGTACAGCAGCAACTACCAGATCTTCCAGACCCCCGGCTACGTCGTCGTCTTCCAGGAGCTCATCCACGAGCCGCGCATCATTCCCCTCGACGGGCGCCCGCACCTGCCCGCGTCCGTCACCCAGTGGATGGGCGACTCGCGTGGCCGCTGGGAAGGGGACACCCTGGTCGTCGAGACCACCAACTTCGACCCCAAGACCAGCTACCAGGGCTCGCGCGACACCCTGCACCTGACCGAGCGCTACACGCGCGTCGACGCCGACACCATCGACTACCGGTTCACCGTCGACGACCCCCGCACGTTCACGCGGTCGTGGACCGTGTCCCGGCCCATGACCCGGATCTCCGATCGCGTGTCGATCTTCGAGTACGCGTGCCACGAGGGCAACTACTCGATGGCCGGCATCCTCGCCGGCGCCCGCGCCGAGGAGCGGGCGGCGGAGCCGGCCGAGCCCTCGAGGTGATCCGATGCGCGGTCGGTCGGATACGATGGCGGAGTGCATGGAGACGTCGGCTGCGGGCCTGGAGGCGCGGATCGCGCAAGCCGTCGCGGACGTCGACGGGGTGGGCACGGTGGCGTTGTTCGGTTCGCACGCGACCAATCGGGCTCGCCCGGACAGCGATCTCGACGTCGCCATTCTGCCGACGAAGGCCGACCCGGCGTGCCGTCGCAGGCTGGTGTCGCGCGCCGCCGCCGCGCTGGCCGGTCTGGCGCCCGGCGGCCGCGTCGACGTCGTGCTCGTCGACGAGGCGCCCGAGCTGCTGCGGCAGCGCATCTTCGAGCACGGCCGGCTGGTGATGCAGCGCAACCCGGCCGACTGGCGTGCGTGGCGCGTGCGGACGATGCGGGAGCACGGCGACCGCGAGCCCTATCGCCGCCTGCTCCGGAACGCCCAGGCCCGGCGACTCGCGGCGGGGAGGATCGGTGGTCGATCGGGACGTGCTCTCGACTCGCTTGAACGCGCTCGAGGGCTATCTGGCTGACCTGCGCCCGTTCGCGAGGCGTTCACGCGACGAGTTCGTGCGCGAGTCCGGTCTGCACCACCTGGCCGAGCGGCTCCTGCACCTGGCGTGCGAGTGCGTGATCGACATCGCGCACCACATCATCGCCGACGAGGGGTACCGGCAGCCGTCCACCTACCGGGATGCGATTGCGGTGCTCGCGGAGGAGGGCGTCGTCGATGACGCCCTCGCCGATCGCGTGGCGGCCTGGGTCGGCTTCCGCAACGTGCTGGCCCATGCGTATCTCGACATCGACCACGGCCGTTCGTACGATTCCATCGAGAGCGATCTCGGCGACCTGGAAGACTTCGCCCGAGCGGTCGCGAAGCTGTTGCCGGATGTCTGAGTGGGCGCGAGACAGGTATCCGTTGGTCGACTGCTGACGTGCGCACGGATCGCGTGTCGATTTTCGAGTACGGGTGCACGACGGGAGCTGCTCGATGGTCGGCATCCTCGCCGGCGGCCGCGGCGAGGCACGGGCGGTGGGGCTGTTGTCACCGAGATGATCCAACCGGCGGCGAAATGGGGTAGAATACGCGCGGACGAGACTACCCGCAGTCTGGGGGCCCGGATGACCGGAGGCTTGGGGACCATGCTGAGAGGTCGGCTCGTGCGGTACGCTGCCGTCTGTTTCGCAGGCATCGTCCTGTCTGCAGCCGGCGTGGAGGCGCAGCCGGCGCCGTCCGCGTCCGCCGCCGGGGCGTCCGCCTCGGAGCGGGCCGTCATCGAGCGGTACTGCGTCACCTGCCACAGCGACCGCCTGCAGACCGGCGGCCTGTCGCTCGAGGGCGTGGACCTCGCCGACGTCGCCGCCCACGCCGAGGTGTGGGAGAAGGTCGTCCGGAAGCTGCGCGCGGGCGCGATGCCTCCCCGGCCCCGGCCGCGCCCCGACGCCGAGACCCACGCGCGCCTGCTCGCCACCATCGAGACCGCCCTCGACGACGCGGCGAGGGCCAATCCCGACCCCGGCCGCACCGAGACCTTCCGGCGGCTGAACCGGACCGAGTACCAGAACGCCATCCGCGACCTGCTCGCCCTGGAGATAGACGTCACCGCGCTGCTGCCGCGGGACGACGCCGCCTTCGGGTTCGACAACGTGAACACCGGCGGGTTGTCGCCGACCCTGATGGAGCGCTATCTCGCCGCCGCCCGGACCGTCAGCGAGCTCGCGGTGGGCAGCCGCGCCCCGGCCCCCGACAGCCGGGTGGTGATCGTGCCGGCCGACCGCACCCAGGAGGACCACGTCGACGGCCTGCCGTTCGGGACCCGCGGGGGCACCGTCGTCGAGCACGTCTTCCCGTTCGACGGCGAGTACGAGATCCAGGTGCGCCTGCAGCGCAACCGCAACGAGAACGTCGAGGGGCTGACCGAGCCGCACGAGGTCGAGCTGACCCTCGACGGCGAGCGCCTGGGCCTGTTCACCATGGAGCCGAGCACGAACATGGTGATTCAGGCCAACGCGACGTACTACGCCGACGAGGGCATCGACAACCACCTGAACGTCCGCGTGCCGGTCACGGCGGGGCCGCACCGGGTGGGCGCCGCCTTCATCAAGAAGAACTCGGCCCTGCTCGAGACGACCCGGCAGCCCTACGACGCCCACTTCAACATGGACCGCCACCCCCGGCAGCAGCCGGCGGTGCGCACCATCTCGATAGCGGGGCCGTTCGAGCCCACCGGCATCGGCGAGACGCCGAGCCGCGACCGCGTGTTCTCGTGCCGTCCCGCGGACGACACGGCCGAGGAGGCGGAGGCGTGCGCCGCCGCGATCGTCGCCTCGCTGGCCCGGCGCGCCTACCGGCGGCCCGTCGCCTTCGGCGACATCGAGCAGCTGACCGGCTTCTATCGCGAGGGGTACGCCGAGGGCGGGTTCGAGGCGGGGGTCGAGACGGCCTTGCGGGCCCTGCTGACGAGCCCCGAGTTCCTGTTCCGCATCGAGCGCGACCCCGCGGGGGCGGAGCCGGGCACCGCGTACCGCGTCGGCGACCTCGAGCTGGCCTCGCGCCTGTCGTTCTTCCTGTGGAGCAGCCTGCCCGACGACGAGCTGATCGACGTCGCGGCGGCGGGCCGGCTGGGCGAGCCGGATGTGCTGCGGGCCCAGGTGCGGCGCATGCTCGCCGACCCGCGGGCCGCAACGCTTACCACGAACTTCGCGTCGCAGTGGCTGCACCTGAGGAACCTCGACGCGGTCACCCCCGACGCCCGCGCCTTCCCCGACTTCGACGACAACCTGCGGCAGGGCTTCCGCACCGAGACCCAGATGCTGTTCCGGAGCGTCGTCGACGAGGACCGCAGCGTCACGGACCTGCTCACCGCGGACTACACGTTCCTCAACGAGCGGGTCGCGACCCACTACGGGGTGCCGGGCATCTACGGCGATCACTTCCGCCGCGTCGCCCTGCCCGCCGGCAGCCCCCGCGCGGGCGTGCTCGGCCACGGCAGCATCCTGACCGTCACGTCCTACGCCACGCGGACCTCGCCGGTGCTGCGCGGCAAGTGGATTCTCGAGAACCTGCTGGGGACGCCCCCGCCGCCCCCGCCGCCCAACGTGCCGCCCCTCGAGGAGAGCGCGTCGTCGACCGACGTCATGTCGATGCGCGAGCGGATGGTCGCGCACCGGCAGAACCCCGCCTGCGCGGTCTGCCACCGCATCATGGACCCGGCGGGGCTGTCGATGGAGAACTTCGACGCCATCGGCCGGTGGCGCGACGCCGAGGGGGAGGGCGGGGCGGCCATCGACGCGTCGGGGAACCTGCCCGGGGGCGAGCCGTTCGACGGCGTGGCCGGTCTGCGCCGGGCCGTGCTCGACCGCCCGGAGGTGTTCGTCGGCACGGTGACCGAGAAGCTTCTGATCTATGCGCTGGGGCGCGGCATCGAGCCGGCCGACGGCCCCGCCGTCCGGGCGATAGTGGACGCGGCGTCCCGCGACGACTATCGCTTCTCTTCGCTCATACTCGGAATCGTCGAGAGTCCGCCCTTCCAGATGAGGAGATCGCAGTCATGATGATCAGCAAGATGGCCCTGCCGCGGCGGACGTTCCTGCGTGGCGCGGGAGCGGCCCTGGCCCTGCCGCTGCTCGACGCCATGGTGCCGGCGTCGTCCGCGCTGGCCAACACCGCGGCGGCCGCGCCGCGGCGGCTCGGCTACGTGTACATCCCCATGGGGATGAACCCGGTGCCGTGGACGCCGGCCGAGACGGGCCGGCTGACCACGCTGTCGCCGACGCTGTCGCCGCTGCTGCCGAACCTCGAGAACGTGACCATCGTGACCAACCTCGAGATCAACGACGCGCACATCTCGGGCAACCACGCGTCGGCGAACTCGGCGTTCCTGACCTGCGTGCGGCCGAAGCGCACCGAGGGCAGCGACTACGTCAACGGCACCTCGGTCGACCAGATCGCGGCCCGCAAGGTCGGCCGCGACACGCCGCTGCCGTCGCTCGAGCTCGGCACCGACCTCATCGCCCAGGTCGGCAACTGCGACAACGGGTTCGCCTGCGCCTACATGAACAGCCTGTCGTGGGCGTCGCCGACCGCCCCGAACCCGACCGAGGCGGACCCCCGCATCGTCTTCGAGCGCCTCTTCGGCAAGGGCGGCACCCCCGAGCAGCGCAAGGCGCAGCTCCACCGGGACCGCAGCATCCTCGACTGGGTGCTCGACGACATGTCGCGCCTGCAGTCGCAGCTCGGGGCCGGCGACCGCAACAAGGTGGCCGAGTACCTCGACACCGTCCGCGAGGTCGAGCGCCGCATCGAGCGCGCCGAGGCGTCGGCGTCGGCCTCGCCGCTGAGCGACCTCACGCGCCCCACCAGCGTGCCCGACGTCTGGGAGGACCACGTCAAGCTGATGTTCGACCTGCAGGTGCTCGCGCTGCGGGCCGACCTGACGCGGGTCGTCACGTTCCAGATGGCGCGCGAGGCGAGCACGCGGACCTATCCGCAGATCGGCGTGCCCGAGCCGCACCACCCGACGTCGCACCACCTCGACAACCCCGAGAAGCTGGCCCAGCTCGCGAAGATCAACCAGTACCACGTGTCGCTCTTCGCCTACATGGTCGACCAGCTCGAGCACACCGAGGACGGCGACGGCAGCCTGCTCGACCACACCACCTACATGCTCGGCAGCGGGCTCGGCAACCCGAACGTGCACGACCACCGCAACCTGCCGATCGTGGTGGCGAGCGGCGCCGGGTCGCGCATCGCCGGCGGGCGCCACGTCAAGTACGACGAGCTGACGCCGATGGCCAACCTGCACCTGACGCTGCTCGACGACGTGGGGGTGCACCTCGACGACTTCGCCGACAGCACCGGCCGCACCGGCGAGATCGTCGAGCCGTTGTCGCTGTAGCGGCGGGAGCGGCAGCAGCAAGATCGCGGGCTGTCGGCTTCCGGGGCCGGCAGCCCGCGAGTCGTTTTGGGCCTGTTCACGGGAGGCATTCCATGCGTTGCTCGATTCCACGGCCTGCGTTTCGTCCGATTGCCGCGTGGCTGCTCGTCGCCGCCGTCGCGGCCTCCGGCGCCGCCCGCGCCGCCGCGGCCGAGGCGGTCGACGCCGGGCTGCTCGATGCCATCAAGGCCGTCGATGCCGCCGCCGTGCGCACGGCGCTCGATGGTGGCGCCGACGTGACCGCGGCCGAGCCGGACGGCACCACGCCGCTCCACTGGGCGGTGCACGCCGACGACGCGGGCATCGTCGAGCTGCTCCTGGCGGCGGGGGCGGACGCTGCCGCGACGAACCGCTACGGGGTGGCGCCCATCGCCCTGGCCTGCGTGAACGGCAACGCGGCCGTCGTCGGGCTGCTCCTCGACGCCGGGGTCGATCCGGACACGACGCTGGCCGAGGGGGAGACGGCGCTGATGACGGCGGCGCGGACCGGGGCGCTCGACGTGGTGGAGCTGCTGCTCGACCGCGGCGCCGACGTGAACGCGGCCGAGGCGTGGCGCGGTCAGACGGCGCTGATGTGGGCGGCGGCCGAGGGGCATGCGCACCTCATTCCGACCATGCTGTCGCACGGCGCGGAGGTCAGCGCACGGTCCGAGCGGGGCTGGACCCCGATGTTGTTCGCGATCCGCGAGGGCGAGATCGGCGTCGTGCAGACGCTGCTCGAGGCCGGAGTCGACGTCGAAGAGTCGCTGCCGGTCATCGAGGAGCGGCGCCGGGGCGGTACCAGCGCCGAGCGCGGCGCGACGGGGCTGAACGCCTTCCTCCTCGCCGCCGCCAACGCCCACTACGAGCTCGCGGCCCTCCTCGTCGACCGCGGCGCCGACGTCAACGTCGCCACGCGGGGGTGGACGGCCCTGCACCAGGTGTCGTGGGTGCGCAAGGCGGGCATCGCTGGCAGCAACAACCCCGCGCCCAAGGGCTCGGGCGCCATGACCAGCCTGGAGTTCGTGAAGAAGATCGCCGCCGCCGGCGCCGACTTGAACGCCCGGGTCACGACCCGTCCGCCGGCCGGCATCACCCGCATGAACTTCATCGGCGGCACGCCGTTCCTCCTCGCCGCGCGCACCGGCGATGCGCCGCTGATGCGCCTGCTCGCCGAGCTCGGGGCCGACCCGCTGCTGCCCAACGAGGACGGCACCACGCCCCTCATGGTCGCGGCCGGCGTCGGCACGTCGTCGCCGGGCGAGGACCCCGGCACCGAGCCCGAGGTGCTCGAGGCGGTCGAGGTGGCCCTGTCGCTGGGCGGCGACCTGAACGGGGTCGACGACAACGGCGAGACCGTCATGCACGGCGCCGCCTACAAGCACGTGCCCACGGTGGTGGCGTTCCTCGCCGACGCTGGCGCCGATCCCACGGTTTGGAACCGTCCGAACTCGCGCGAGTGGACACCCCTCGACATCGTCGAGAACGTGCCCCTCGGCCGCGGCATCCAGGACAACCCGGCCACCGCCGCCGCCATTCGCGGGGTGATGGAGCGGGCCGGCGTGGCGCCGCGAGCGAGCGTTCCGTAGCCCGCCCATCGTCGCCTGCGGCTCCGCCGGGCGCCCAACGACCCCTCTCAGGAGTCCACGCCGTTCCACGGCGCAGACTTCCGGGGCGCCGTCGGAGGGCGCGGAGCGGCCGACCTCGGAGGGGCCGAGTCAGACTGCGACACGCCTGATGCCGGGGATGTCGTCGAATCCACGGTCGAAGGACAGGATCTCTTCCACGCCGTGCTGGCGCATCACCGCGACGTGTATGGCGTCGCGGGCCGACAGTCCCGGCGACCCGAACAGGATGTCGCGCGCGCTGGTCACGTTGTCGGCCGTGACCGGGAACACGTCGTCGACGGTGCCTAGCAGAGCGTCGAAGGCCGGCTGAATCGCGTCTCGCCGGCCGAGCGCGGCATAGCGGTGCAGGATCTCCTGCAGCACCTCCGCGTCGCTGACCAGCCGCCGATTGTCCATCGTGAGGCGCTCGAGCAGCCGTTGCGCGTCGGTCTTGTGGGGATGTTCGGCGCCGACGAGGTACATCGGCACGTTCGAGTCGATCAGGATCACGACTCGTAGCCCGATTCGATCTCGCGCAGCATCTGGTCGATGTCCGCGGTGGGGAAGTCGTGACGAGCGGCCGCGCGGATCGCGGCGAGCTTCCGGTCGACGCTGCCCGACGGTGCTTCTCGTGCGGCCAGGCGCAGCTTCTGGCGGACCCACTCGGAGAGAGTCAGCCCGTCGCGCGTCGCCAGGCGGCGGTACTCGCCGACCTCCACCTCGTCCATCACGACCTGCAGCCTGATACTCATGCCGGTAGTATAACCGGCGGCTGGCGTTGGTGTCGGTGCATTGCCGTAACCGAGACCGTCCGGCCCCAAGGACACTCCCCGCTGCCTTGGCTCCAGATGCGCGCGAGGAGCTGCCGGCCGGGGGAACCGAATCTGGACATGGACTCTGCGTACTGAGAAAATCGCCGATCATGCGTAGCGGAGCGGCGCCGCCGGGAGGCCGGCGGGCGCGTATCGGCGCGGCGGTGGTGGTGGCCGCGGGCATCGTCGGCCCCGCGGTCGCCGACGCCCAGGTCACCCGGGCCGGCGGCCTGATCCGGCACGACCGCGGGCAGAGCGTGTCGCCGGTCTACGAGGGCTGGTACCAGCGGCCGGACGGGACCATCGTCGCGTCGTTCGGCTACTTCAACCGCAACCACGTGGAGGAGGTCGCCATCCCGGTGGGGCCGGACAACCGCGTGGCCCCCGGTCCCGAGGACCAGGGCCAGCCGACGTACTTCTTTCCGCGCCGCCAGATTGGCGTGTTCACCATCACGTTGCCGGATGCGGACACCGAGGTCACCTGGAGCCTCACCTCGCGGGGCGAGACCCTGGAGATTCCCGTCAACCTCGACGGCGAGTACCTGATCGAGCCGTTCCGGGCGGCGGCGGGGCCCAGTCCGGGGAACGGTCCGCCGGTGGTCAGGTTCGACCCCGCGGACGCGGGGTTCTCGGGACCGTCGGGGGGCGTCGTCGATCGCACCGTCACGGCGGGAGACGCGCTGGCCCTCGACCTGTGGGTCGGCGACGACGGGCTCGGGTCGGGCCGGGACGAGCCGGTGCTGACGGTGACCTGGCGCAAGTTCCGGGGACCGGGCCCGGTCAGCTTCGAGGACGAGAGCCCCGACGTCGAGATCGGGGACGGCCCGGAAGGCGTGACGGGACGCGCGGCCACCACCGCGACGCTGTCCGAGCCGGGCGACTACGTGCTCTACGCGGTCGTCTCCGACGGGTCGCGGCAGAGCAACCAGTGCTGCTGGACGAACGGCTACGTGCGCGTGCGGGTCGGCGCCGCGGAGGACAGGGACTGAGTCGAACGCGAACACGCGCCGCCGGACGCCGCAAAGCCGCGGCGGCCGATTCTGCGACCGGCGGAGCGGCAGGGCGGCGCTGCTCCGGACAGGGCGGGACACCGAATGGACGCCGTCGGCGGGACACGGTGACGGCGGGCGGCCGGACACGGCGGCTCGGACGCGACGAAGCGGTCGGCGGGGACGCAGTGGGCCGGACACGGTGAAGGAGAGGGCGATGAGGCATCGACAGCTTGCGGAGACGGGGCGAAGGGCGGCGGTCGGTCTGTTGCTCGGGGCGGCGGTGGTGCTGGTCCCGGCCGGGGCGGCGGGGCAGACGGCCGGCGACGAGGTCACCTTCGCCCGGGACGTCGCGCCGATCCTGCAGCAGAAGTGCCAGACGTGCCACCGGGTCGGCAGCATGGCCCCGATGTCGCTGGTGACCTATCAGGAGACGCGGCCGTGGGCGCGGTCCATCCGGGCCCGCGTGCAGTCGCGTGAGATGCCGCCCTGGCACCTCGACAAGACGGTGGGCATCCAGCACTTCATCAACGACCGGTCGCTGACCGACGAGCAGATCGACACCATCGTGCGCTGGGTCGACGCGGGGGCCCCGCTGGGCGACCCCGCCGACATGCCGCCGCCGGCGGTGTGGCCGGCCGGCGACCGCTTCGAGCTCGAGGACCGGCTGGGCCCGCCCGACATCGTGGTCGAGTCGCAGCCGTGGACGATGCCCGCCGACGGCCAGGACGCGTGGTTCCGGCCGCGGGCCGAGCTGAACCTGACGGCGCCGGTGTGGGTGCGGGCGTCCGAGACGAAGCCGTCGCTCGAAGGCCGACGCATCGTGCACCACGCCTCGACCTACCTGCACCAGCCCAAGGGCACCGAGCTCATCGAGGCCGAGCGGGCGTTGCGGGCGGGGCAGATCGGGGTGGACGCGGTGATCGCGGTCGCCCAGAAGCGCGCCACCGACCCCGAGGAGGTGCGCGAGCTGTTCACCGAGTGGGCGCAGGGCAAGCAGGGCGAGATCTATCCCGAGAACGTCGGCAAGCTGGTGCGCGAGGGCTCGCACGTCGAGTTCGACATCCACTACCACGCGGTCGGCGAGGAAGTGACCGACGTGCTCTCGGTCGGCTGGTGGCTCTATCCCGACGACGCGCCGCCCAAGTACAGCGCCGAGTTCGTGGGCATGGGGGCGAGCGCGGCCCAGACGCTGGAGATTCCCCCGCACTCGGTGGTCCAGCACCAGGGCACCTACGTGCTGCCGGCGCCCGCCATCCTCCACAACTTCCAGCCCCACATGCACTACCGGGGCAAGGCGTTCCTGCTCGAGGCGTTGTACCCGGACGGCAACCGCGAGGTCATCAACTACTCGGACCGCTTCGACAACACCTGGCACCTGAACTACATCTACGACCCCGACCACGCGCCGGTGCTGCCGAAGGGCACGGTCATGCAGATCACCACGTGGCACGACAACACCCGGGCCAACCGGAACAACCCCGACCCGCGCCAGTGGGTGAGCTACGGGCCGCGCACCGTCGACGAGATGGCCCACGCGAACCAGCAGGTCATCTTCATCACCGACGAGGACTACGAGCGGATCACCGAGGAGCGCGAGGCCCGGGCCGCGCTGACCGACGACGAGTAGGCGGCGCCCGGAGGTCGCACTCCCGGGTTGGTCGGGCGCCACGGCGACGATTGGCGGGCCAGCAGCCTAGCCGGCTAACCCTCGAACCGGTCGGCGGCGCCGGCTCCTGTTCGATGCCCGGTGTCGGACGACGGGCTCCGGCGCGCGTGCCTCCCTCGACGGGAGGAGTCAACCCCCCCTGACAGGGGGCACGGAGGTCGCACCATTCCTTGACCGTCACGTCGGCGGTACTGTCCTTCGCCGTTTCCGCGCTCCTCGTCAGCGGCTTCGGCCGGCCTGGGTTGCGTCGGCCCAGGTCGGCCAGCGCACCACCGCCCTGAGCGGGGTGCCCGCGGTGCCCGTGCCGGATGGCCCGGTGGTGCTGTACAGCGCCGAGCAGCCGCGCATCCGCGTGGTGCCGATCGCGACGGGGCTCTCGCATCCCTGGGGGATGGCGTTCCGCCGCAACGGCGACATCCTCGTCACCGAGCGGGACAACGGCGCCCTGCGGCTGATCCGGGACGGCGTGCTCGACCCGCGGCCGATACCCGGCACCCCCGAGGTCTACCTGGGCACGCGGCTCGCCGGCCTCATGGACATCGCCCTCCATCCCGACGACGACCGCCTCGTCTATCTCACCTACTCGAAGCCGATGGAGCAGGACGGCCGCCGGGGCGCGACCATCGCCCTGGCACGCGGGCGCCTCGACGCGGGGGCGCTGACCGAGGTGCGCGACGTCTTCGTCTCCGAGGGGTTCGGCCGCGGCGTCGCCGCCTCGCGAGTCACCTTCGGGCCCGACGGCAAGATCTACATGACCGTCGGCGGGGCCATCCGGTCGCAGACGACGGGACAGCGCGCGCAGGACCCCGGCACCCACGTCGGCAAGGTCATCCGCCTGAACGAGGACGGCAGCGTGCCCGCCGACAACCCCTTCGTCGGCCGGCCCGGCCACCTGCCCGAGATCTACTCGTTCGGCCACCGCAACCAGCTCGGCCTGACGTTCCACCCCGACACCGGACAGCTCTGGGCGACCGAGAACGCGCCGCAGGGGGGCGACGAGGCCAACGTCATCCTCCCCGGCCGCAACTACGGCTGGCCGGTCGCCTCCGACAGCCGGGAGTACACCGGGGTGCGGGTGTCCGACACGCCGTGGCTCGACGGGTTCGAGCGGCCCGAGGTCCTGTGGTGGCCGTCGATCGCGCCGTCGGGGCTGACGTTCTACGACGGCGACCGGTTCCCCGCGTGGCGGGGCAATCTCTTCGTCGGCTCGATGACGGTGGGGCGGATGCAGCGGACCGGCCACCTCGAGCGCATCGTGTTCAACCAGCGCGGCGAGGAGATGCGCCGCGAGTGGCTGCTCGCCGAGCTGAAGCAGCGCATCCGCGACGTCCGGCAGGGGCCCGACGGCTTCCTCTACGTGCTGACCGAGGAGGACGACGCGGCCCTGCTGCGCATCGAGCCGGCCCGGGCGATCACGGGGCTGCCGGGCAGCGTGCTGCCCCAGCGCCGCCTGCGCGCGCCGCGCATCGGGCCGCTCGCGGAGGCCGAGTGGACCGACGCGCAGCGCGAGGTCGTCGAGCGCCATGCGGGTACCGCCGGGCTCGGCAACGCCCTGCGCACGCTGGTGCGGGTGCCCGCCCTCGCCGACCGGATCTTCGCGTTCAGGGACTACGTCACCGGCGGCTCGACCCTGTCTCCGCGCCACCGCGCGCTGCTCGCCCTGAGGACGGCGTGGCTGACGCAGAACGCCGTCCTCTGGGCCGCCCACGCCGTCGGCGCGGGCGACGCCGGATTGACGGACGAGGATCTGACGAACCTCGCCGAGGGGCCGTCGCTCGAGCGCTGGGAGCCGTTCGAGGACGTCCTGGTGGGCTTCGCCGATCAGCTCTTCCGCAATTCCTCGGTCACCGACGCCACCTGGGCGGCGCTGGCCGAGCGCTACGGCGAGCACGAGCTGATCGACGCGGTGGCGACGGTGGCCGACACCACCGCCGTCGCGATCGTGTTCAACGCCCTGGGCGTCCAGCCCGACGACGGGGCGGGGCCGCGCATCCCGACCCGCGACGTCGCCTATCGGGTGCTGGTCCCGGTGCGCGAGCCGCCCCTCGCCAGCCCGCGCATCCACCCCGTGGATGGCCCCGGGCTCCGGGTCTCGCGCACGTTCCGCCGGCACCCGGCGATGGCCGACGCGTTCAGCGCCACCTCCGGCTTCGTGCTGAACCCCGAGCTCTCGGGGCTGACGCCGCACGACCGCGAGCTGCTCATCCTGCGCACGGGCTGGAACGCCCAGGCCGTCTACGAGTGGGCCAAGCACGTCGGCAGCGTCGGCCGCGCCCGCGACCACGGGCTCGAGCCCTACTGGATCGCCCAGGGGCACGACGCCGCGGGCTGGAACGAGACCGAGCGCCTGCTGATAGACGCCGCGAACGAGATGTACCGCGACACCACCGTCTCGGACGAGACGTGGAACGCGCTCGCCGAGCGCTACGACACCCGTCAGATGATCAGCATCGCGGCCACCACCGCCCGCTACCGCATGGTGTCGATGCTGCTCAACGCCTTCGGGGTGCAGCCGCTGCCCGACGACGAGCGCTTCCCGGTGCTGGAAGGGTACTGACCACGGCGGCGAGCGAGGGACGTCGATGACCAAGAGACTGTTCGTCCTGTCGATCCTTGCGGCGGCTGCCTCGGCTTGGGGCGTTCACGCTGCCCAGTCCGCGAACACGGAGGCGGCACCGGGCGGCGGGGCGCCCGCCGCGCTCACCGCCGACGACCACGTCGAGATCCGGAACCTCGCCGGCCGCTACAGCCACGCCCTCGACCTCGGCGAGCCCGCGGCGTGGGCGGAGGTCTTCACCGAGGACGGCGTGATGGAGATGGTGGCGCAGGGATACGAGATCGCGGGCGACGCCCTGAGGTCGCTGGCGAGGGACGGCGAGCCGTCCGGCAGCCGGCACATGCCGTCGACGTTCGTCATCGACGGCGCCGGCGACGAGGCGACCATGCGCTCGTACGTCACCGTCGTCAGCACCCGCGACCCCGCCCGCATCGTCTTCCAGGGCCGCTACGAGGACCGCTTGCGCCGCGTCGACGGGAAGTGGCGCATCGCGCGCCGCCGGATACTCACGGACTGGATCGATCCCGTGGTCGCGGCCGGCGTCTCGAACGCTCCCTGACTCCGGCACGGCTCTTGCTCCCGCATCGTGCTGCGATGGCGCGGTCACGTGACCGGTCTGCGGTCCGTCGCTGCCGTCGAATGGGGGAGCGGGGGTCATGCAGAGCGAGCAACTGGAACAGCGTATGGAAGAGCTCGAGCTTCGGGTCGATCGGATCGAGCAGATTCTGCCGACCCTCGCGACGAGGGACCATGTTTCCGATGCGATAGCGGCATCGGAGGCGCGCATGCGCGCCCACGTTTCCGACGCGGTCACCGCGTCGGAGCAACGCCTGCGCACCCACTTCGACGTGGTCGCCGAAGGCCTGCAGCACCAGATTCGGCTGGTTGCCGAAACTGTCGCCGCCCTCTCGGAATCCGTCGCCGCCGTCTCCGAACGGCTGCGGTAGGAGTCTGCGCCGTGGAACGGCGCGGACTCCTGGAGGGTTGGTTGGGCGCCGAGCGGAGCCGACGGCGGCGATTGGCGGGCGACCGCGGGGGGCGGCTCGCGGTGCGTCCGCGAGCCGCCCGCGACTCCTCCTCCTCAGAACCCGTACCGGATGCCCGCCTGGAACTGCCGCGGATAGCCCCCGGCGAGGAGCCGGGTCGTCACGAGGTAGCTGCCCGACCGCCGGTCGCCCGACGGGTTGACCCAGTTCACGCGGTTGGTCGCGTTGAAGAGCTCGCCGAAGATGTCGACGGTCTGCTCGCCGCTCCCCCGGAAGCGGTAGCCGAAGCGCAGGTCGAGCTGGAAGTAGTCGGGCCCGTAGGCGCCCCGGAGCCCCCCCGCGTTGTCCACCGAGATCGCGTTCTGCCCGGCGCCGCTGTAGGTGCCCGCCGGCAGCGGGTCGACCAGCTGTCCGTTCATGTCCGGATCGAAGTTGCTGTCGTGGATCGTGAACGGCGTGCCGCTCATGTAGCGGGCGACGGCGCTGAGGGTCACGCCCCCCGTTCCCGGTATCTCCATCTGCCCGCTCAGGGTCAGGAGGTGGCGCCGGTCGTACTGGCTGGGCCCCCACAGCAGATCGAGGTTGCGGTTCTCCATGACCTGGGCCACGTTCACCTCGTCGTTGGGGTCGCCGTCGTTGTTGCCCCGCGCGTAGCCGAGGGTGTACGCCACGCGCGCGCTCCAGTTGTCGGCGTAGCGCTTCTCGATCTGGAAGTTGAGGCCGTCGTAGGCCGAGCTGGCGTTGTTCTCGATGATCCACACGTCGCTGGCGAACGGCGCGATCCCCAACTGGTCGGCGAGCCCCATGAAGTCGACCCGGGTGATCGGGTCCGTCCTGTTCGTCCCGGCCCGGACGCGCGGCGTGAGGTTGTAGCGCAGCGGGAGGTCGCGGCCCCAGAGCTTGACGTAGTCGACGCCGAACGAGACCTGGGGGCTGAGCTCGCGCTCGTAGCCGAACGACACCGAGTCCTGGTGGGCGACGGGGCGATTGGGGGTGTCCAGCCACACCGCCCCGAAGTTCCGGAAGGACGAGCCGATGGGCACGGCCTGGGCGATGAGGTCGCGGTTCAGGGTGGGCCCGTTCATGAGCAGGGGGTGAGTGGGGAACATCCCCTGGCTCGGACCCGGATCGATGTCGTCGAGCGGGAAGTCGACCTGCTGCGACGTGGCGTAGACCCCGCGGCGGACGAAGTTCTCGAAGCGGTTGACCCAGAGCCGCTCGTAGAAGCGGCCGAAGCCGCCGCGGATGACCGAGTTGGCGCCCGCGTCGTAGGCGAAGCCCAGGCGCGGCGCGATGTTGTTCTTGTCGACGGGGTAGGCGTCGGGGTCGTCGAACAGCGGGTTGAAGAACGCCTTGATGGGGGCGATGTGGACGTCGTAGCGCACCCCCAGGTTGAGGGTCAGGTCGTTGATGCGCCACTTGTCCTGCAGGAACAGCCCGCCCGAGTGCACCGACGTGAACGGCCGGTCCGGCACCGGCATGCGTATCGTCAGCCGCTCCGGGTAGGTGAACGGGTCGCTCGCGTCGAACGGCATGTCGCTCGCCATCTGGAAGACGCCGTTCATCGCGATCTGGTCGACGCGCCGGTGCTGGGCGTTGTTGTACTGGATGCCGAACTTGAAGTCGTGGTCCCCGCCGTCGGTCGGCACGAACCAGCTGAAGGCGTTCTGGAACGCGTAGGATTGCATCTTGCGGTCCAGCGCGAACGAGTCGGCCTGGGTGATGATGCCGCTCTTGAGCAGGATGGTGGGCGGCTCCAGGGTCTGGTCGTTCGTGTCGTGGTACCCCAGCGAGCCCCAGTTGGGACGCTCGTAGGTCCACGACGCCCGCATGGTGTTGACCGCGTTCGTGCCGACGATCCAGTTGTAGGTCCCCACCAGGGTCCAGTCGTCGTCCCGCTCGTTGGTCACCGTCTCCTGCGTGCGGTTGCCGGCCGGGTTGCCGTTGGTGGGCTGGTGGTCCCAGAGATAGCGGATCGAGTAGTTGTGATCGGAGTTGATCTGGTCGTCGAAGCGGAGCAGGTAGTTGTCGAAGTTGGATTCCTGCACCCCCGTGAAGCTCAGGTCCGGCCGCTCGGGATAGAAGCGGCTCTCCCCGAGGTCGAGATCGAGGCGCTCGTAGCTGAAGAAGAAGTGGGCCTTGTCCTGCACGACGGGGCCGCCGATGGTGCCGCCGAGCTGCCGCAGCGCCGTGTCCGGCTTCTCGCCGCCCCGCTGCTTGACGAGGAAGTCCGGCGCGGTGAGGGCCGCGCTCGTGTAGAAGCCGAACGCGCTGCCGTGGAACTCGTTGGTCCCCGTCTTGCTGATGGCGTTGACGACCCCCGAGGTGGCCGACTCGTACTCGGCGTCCATCTGGTTGGTGACGACCTGGAACTCGGCCACCGACTCGAGGGCGGGCTTGGCCTGCGACTGGCCCCCGCGCAGGTCGTCGTTGTTGGCCCCGCCGTCCAGCATGAACATGATGCCGGTCTGGTTCTGGCCGTTGATGCGCACCCCGGACGAGCTCGGGCTGCTCGACGGCGTCAGCTGC
Organism: Vicinamibacterales bacterium; assembly: GCA_965116765.1. Taxonomy (GTDB): domain Bacteria; phylum Acidobacteriota; class Vicinamibacteria; order Vicinamibacterales; family UBA8438; genus JAJEEA01. The sequence continues at coordinate 462,461 of OZ220718.1, forward strand.
ACCCCGGGCAGGAGGGCGATGAAGCTCGTGAAGTTGCGGCTCGACGACGGCAGGTCCCGCAGCTCCTCGGTCGAGACGTTGCCGCCGACCTGGGCCGAGGTGAGGTCGACGAGCGGCGACTCCCCGGTGACCGTCAGCGACTCCTCGAGCGCCCCGATCTGCAGCGAGAGGTCGATCTGCACGGTCGGCCCGACCTGCAGGACGATGTTCTCGGTGTTGAGCTCGCGGAAGCCCGCGAGCCGGGCGGTGAGGGTGTAGGGTCCGGGCTGCAGGCTGGCGAGCAGGTACTCGCCCTCGGGTCCGGTGATGGTCTCCCGGAACGTGCCCGTATCCTCGTGGGTGGCGAGGACGGTCGCGCCCGGAAGGACGCCACCCTGCTCGTCCGAGACGATGCCGCGAATCGCGGACGTTCCCTGCGGGAAGGCCGGCGTGGCCAGGGCGCAGGTCAGAAGGACAGCGAGCGATGTGACGACGACAGTACGCATGGGATCCACCTCCAGTGGAAGCACGGACCAACGCTGCCGACCGCACGACCGCCGACCGAACATCCTTCAGCGCGTCTATCTCTCTCTCGTCGCTGTCAAGGCACTGTTCCCTGGACAATTCCTCCTGGCGAAAGCGGCTGCTGTGAACCGGTGTTGCGGTACAAGGCGTACCGCCCATTCTCGCACCGATCTCCCCGCCGTACTGCACAAATCGGCCCGCCGGGGGCGGCGCGTCTTCGGGGAAGGTCGCCGCTCGTCCGGTTCCATTGCGACATCGGTCGATCGGCGACCCGGGTCAGAATCCAGGCGCAGCACGATTTGCGGGAAGCGCTGGCGATCAGCTACGATTGGACTATTGCCATGGGTTCCGTTCGACCCTTCCGCACGGGCACGGTTGCCGCCGTCATCGCCTGGAAGCTCACGGTCCTGGCGCTGCTGCCGGCCGCGCTCTGCTGCCGGGCCGCGATGGCCGCGGACGGGAGCGCGGTGCTCGCGTGCTGCGAGGGCGGCGAGCACGGGGCGATGTGTCCGCTGAAGCGCGGGCATGCCGACGAGACGGACCCCCCGCCGGACCAGCCGCGCATGGCCGGCTGCGGCAACCTCGACGACGCGCTCATCGGGCTGCTGGGCCTCACCGGCTTCACGCCCGACTCGTTCGAGCTGACCGCCGACCCCGCCGCCGCCGACCGCGTCGCCGACCGCGGCCAGGCCGCCGACTCCTTCGTCGGCCTTCTCGGCCCGCCGCCTCCGCGGGCCTGACCCTGCTCGCACCGTTTCCCGTTCCGTTCGCAATTCACGGTTCGTTGCGCCTTCCCGCAGGCGGCGTCCGGGGCGCTCGCCCGTTCGACGCCCCGGCGAGGGGGTGCACCAGGGAGGTCCGAGGTGTACAGGGTCTGTTTCGTCGCGCGCAGAGGGGGCCGTCCCTTCCGCGCGTTGCTGCCGGCGCTCCTGTCGGCGAGTCTGGCCGTTTCGGCCAGCCCGAGCGCACAGGAACGGGGGACGGTGGCCGGCTCGGTGACTGACGCGCAGGGGCTGGCGCTGCCCGGCGTCGCCGTCGTCCTTCACACCGTCGAGCGCGACTTCGTGGCGTCGACGGTCACCGATCGGGGCGGCGCGTTCGCGCTCGACGGCCTGCGCGCCGGCGACTACGTGCTCGCGGCGAGCCTGCTCGGGTTCTCGCCGCGCGAAGAGCCGGTCACCGTCGGCCCGGGCGGGGTCGACGTCGCGATCACCCTCGCGGTGGGGTCGTTCGCCCAGGAGGTGAGCGTCAGCGCCCTCATGCCCGAGGTGGCGACGGAGCTCGTCGCGCCCGCGTCGGAGATCGAGCGTCGCGTCGTCCAGGACCTCGCGCAGTCGCTTCGAAGCCACCCGGGGGTGACCGCGCTCCGCCGCGGGGCGATCAACCTCGACCCGTCCGTCCGCGGGCTCTACGCCGAGCAGATCGGCGTCTTCGTGGACGGGACCCGCACGTTCGCGGCGGGCCCCGCCCGCATGGACTCGGCCCTGAGCCACGTCAGCCCCCACGCGCTGCAGTCGCTCCGCGTGGTGCGGGGGCCGTATGCCCTGACCTGGGGCGCCGGCGCCCTCAGCGCCGTCCAGGCCGAGACGTTCAAGCCCGCGTTCGGCGCCGGCGGCTTCCAGGTCGGCGGCCGCGCCGGCTACAACTACGGGAGCAACGGCGGCGCCAACGACGGCTTCGCCAGCCTCTACGGCAGCTCGGATCGGGTGCGGTTCACCTTCCAGCACAACACCCGCATCGGCGGCGATTACACCGACGGCGCCGGCGACACGGTCGAGGGCGAGTACGAGTCGTTCGACACGCGCTGGGACCTCGGCGCCCGCCTGGGGCCGCGGACGCTGCTGGAGTACAGCGGCGGCTTTCAGCAGCAGAACGACATCGACTATCCCGGGCGCCTGCTCGACGCGACGTTCTTCGAGACGCATTCGCACGCGCTGGCGTTCTCGCACGCGCCGGCCTCGGGGGTCCTGACCGAGCTCGCGGGCCGGGCCTACGTGAACCGCAAGGACCACCTGATGAACAACGACGGCAAGCCGACGGCGGTGCGAGACCGCCGGCGGACGCCGCCGTTCCCCATCCGGGTGCACCTGCCCGCGTCGTCGGACACCGTCGGCGGCCGCTTCCACGCCGCCCTCGCGACGGGTCCGCTCCGCTACAAGCTGGGGTTCGACGCGTACCGGCTTCGGCAGAGCGCCACGCAGACCGTCAGCGACCGCGATACCGGCGACGTCCACCACGACCGGCATCCGGTGTGGCCCGACGCGACCATGACCAACGCCGGGGGCTACGCGCAGGTGCTCGTCGACCGCGGGCGGAGCACCGTCGGGGCCACGGTGCGGGTCGATCGGGAGCAGGCCGGGGTGGGGCCGGTGACGTCCTTCTTCGCCCGCAACGCCATCCCCGAGTACGCGCTGCACGAGGTGCGCGGCCACTTCCACTGCGTGACGGCGCGGTGCATGACCCCGACGCACGGACAGGGCATGCATGATCACGGGATGCACGACCACGGCACGCACGACGAGGGGCACGGCGCCGCGATGCTCGTGTCGGGCGATCGGTTCGCGCAGACCAACACCAGCGTCAGCGCCGCCGCCAACGCGAGCCTGCGCCTGACCGACAAGTGGCAGGTCACGCTGGGGGTGGGCCGGGCCGTGCGCAACCCGTCGGCGCTGGAGCGCTTCGCCGACCGGTTCCCGGCCGTCAAGTTCCAGACCGCGGCGGAGTTCGTCGGGAATCCGCATCTCGTGCCCGAGAAGAGCCTGGAGCTCAACGCGGGCACGACGCTGCACGTCGGCGAGGCGACCCTCGCCCTCGACGTCTTCGTGCGCAACGTCGACGACTACATCACCGTGGCCCACGACCCCAACCTCGCGCGGCGCCTCCCGCTCAGCCCGGACCAGCTCTTCCGCTACGTGCAGGCGGACGCCGCGCGCTTCGCCGGGTTCGACGCGACCGCGACCTCCGCGGTGGGGCCGTGGATGGACGTGCGGGGCGGCTGGTCGTACGTGCGGTCCGAGGACCTGCTGTTCGACGAGCCGCTGTTCGGGGTGCCGCCCTTCGAGCAGGTGTACGCCCTCGACGTGCACAATCCGGGGAGGACGCGCTGGGTGGAGCTGCTGGTGACGAACACCGCCGCGCAGAAGCGCGTCGCCTCGGCCCGGCTCGAGGCGCCGACCGACGGCTGGACCACGATCGACCTGATGGGCGGCGTGCGGATGCGCGAGGGGCTGACGCTGCGGGCCGGCGTGCAGAACCTGACCGACCGCTACTACGTCAACCACCTGAACTCGTTCAATCCGTTCACGCGCCTGCGGATCGCCGAGCTCGGCCGCAGCGTCTACGTCGGCACGGAGATGGGGTTCTGAGGCGTGCCCGCCGGCGCGCACGACCCCGGCTCGGAAGACACGGAGAAAGGAGAATCGAACGATGCGCACGATGAAGACCGTCGGTTGGTGTCTCGCGCTGGTCGCCGCGTCCGTCGCGTTGGTCGCTGCCCACATGGCGGTGCAGAGGACGATGCCGGAGGCCGACGCGGTGCTGTCGGAGTCTCCGCAGCACATCCGGATGTGGTTCACGCAGTCGCCCGACCCCGTCATCAGTCGGCTGACCCTCCAGAGTGCGGACGGCGACGTGACCTTGGGGAAGACGGAGGTGCGGGACGACAAGTCGCTGATGGCGATGCTGCCGTCGAAGCTCGCGGCCGGCGACTACACCGTGAGATGGCGGACGGCCGGCGACGACGGACACACGCAGCGCGGGGAGTTCGCGTTCACGGTGCGCGCCGCCGAATGACCTGGAACGATGACGCCCTCGGCTCCCGGCTGAAACCGATTCGCCGTCGGACGGCGGTCGGATCGGCCCGGAGACCGCCCGCGGGGCCGATTCGGGCGCCAAGGGGGCCGGAGCCCACGACTTGAAGGGCTGGGTGTCATGGACGGCGAATCGTTCGCGCTGCTCCTGCTCGCCGGCGCGAAGTGGGTCACCTACCTCGGGTTGATGGGGCTGACCGGCGCCGTCGCGGTCAGCCGTCTGCTCACGCTTGCGACCGGCGTCGTCGAGCCCCCGGGCGGCGCCGTCGACCGCCGGCTCCGCCTCGTCGCCTCGGTCTCCGCGGTGGTCCTGGTTCTCGCCGCCGCCGCCCGCCTCTACGCGCAGACGTGGTCCGTGTTCGGGCTCGACGAGCCGGTCACTCTCGAGCTCGTGCGCCTCATCGGCGTCGAGAGCCGGTGGGCGGGCGGTTGGCAGCCCCAGGCGGGCGCCGCCGTCCTCGCCGTGGTCGGCGCCGCCTGGTGGACCCGGCGGCCACGGAGCGGCTGGTGGCTGACCGCGCTCGCGGCGGCGGGCGCCTGGATCACGCTGCCGCTGACCGGTCATGCCGCGAGCTTCGATACCTGGTTGCCGCATCTCGCCCAGGTCGCCCACGGGGTCGGCGCAGGCCTGTGGGTCGGCGCCCTGGCCGTGGTCGTCGCCGTCGCGTCGCCCGTTTGCCGGGAGCCGCAGGGACCGGGGCGCTTCGCCTATCTCGTACGCCGCTTCTCGCCCATGGCCTTCGCCGCGGTTGCGACGATCGCCCTCTCCGGCGTCGTCACGGGGGTGTTCTACCTCGCCTCGGTGGATGACCTGTGGGTCACCCCCTACGGGCGGGCCCTGCTCCTCAAGGTCGTCCTCTTCCTGGCGACGGGCGCCGTCGGGGCCTGGAACTGGCGTCGGCTCACGCCACGGCTCGGCGATGCCTCCGGCCCGGGCCGTCTGCTGCGCTCGGCGCGCCTGGAGCTGCTCCTGGCCGCGGCCGTGCTGCTCGTCACCGCCGTCCTCGTGCACCTGGCGATGCCGCGCGAGATGATGTAGGGCGGGGCTCCCGCCGGTTCGGGCCGACGTGGCGCTGGCGGCGTGACGAAAGCGGTTTCACTATGTACGAGACCGCCAGCGCTCGGGATGTTGTCGGCCGTGCACGGCAAGCACGACGACCGTGTCGCCAACCGCTCGAAAATAGACAGCGTACGGAAAGCGCCGGAGCACCGCTCGCCGAATCGCCCCGTGCACCTTGGGGAACGTCGCCGGATTCTCCGCGATTCGCGCAACCGTGCGATCGAGGGCTCCTACGAACTCGGTTCCGAGACCGGGGCGCCTACTCTCGTACCAACGCCGCACATCCGACACTTCAACCGCGGCTTCGGCCCGAAATCCGACGGACCGTGTCACCGGCCACCCAGCTGACGACGTATCTCGTTCCAGGGAATCGCCGAGGCGGGGTCTTCGAGATGCGCCGCCCAGCGCCGGTCCAACTCCGTCTCCTGCTCCGGGGTGAGGACGAGCTCCGCATCACGCTCGGCGTCGGTGAGACTATCCCACAACGCCATCGCAATCGCGGCACGTGCCGAGGCGGGAAGCTTGAGCAACGCGGAGACCGTCGTGGCGGGCATGACTCGATCCTGTCACTCCCGGGTCCTGACGGCAAGACCTTGACTACCCGGCCGGGCGGGTGTGCGGTGTCGGGGTCAGGAGCCGCCGGTCAGCTCCGACACGTTCAGTCCTGTCGCCTTCTTCAGGCGCTCGATCAGCTTGCGGTGAATCCTGGCGGGGTCGCCGCCATTGGTCAGCACCGCAAACTCCGAGATGCACGTGACGTGCATGCCGCAGAGGACGAAGTCGTTCATGCCCCGGGCGCCGAGGAAGTGCGCGCCGGCGAGCAGCGAGGCGGCGTCGATGACGACCCCGTAGGCGCTCCTGCCGATCCGGTCCTTCACCTCGTCGGCGAGCATGGCCCAGTTGTTCTCGGTGAACCGCTTCATCGCCTCGTCGTTGGCGGTGCGGTGGCACCGGAACTCCTCGTCCGAGGTGATGCCCCATTCGTTCTCGACCCAGCTCCCGTCATCGTCCTTGAAGCCGATGTCCCGCAGGGCGGCCAGGGTCATCTGGTAGTAGCCGATGGCCGTGCTGTTCGACGGGCTGAGAGCGCAGCCCCTCGATTCGTGTCTCCTCGCCAGGTCCAGATAGTCGCGCACGTCGGCGTTGTTCGCCGCGACGAGGGCGGTAACGCTCAGGAGGCCGGCCAGCGCGGCGGCGCGGAAGCGGCGGCGGGTCGGAACGGGGCGGAGCGGCGTGGGCGCGGATCGTCGTCGTGACATCGGTCAGGCCAAAGTGGTCCCCGAAGTCGGGACGCAAACGTCGGAATTCGGCAACGGGTACGGCGAAGGTCGATTGGAATGGTCGCGCGAATGAAGGGACGTCGGAGGCTCGGGTCAGAATGCGGTGAAGGAGCAGGGGCTTCCGGCCCCTGCTCCCGCCGGAAGTCGTACGGCGGCTACTGCTGTTGCTGCGCCGGTCGCGAATACTGGTCGATGTGCACCGGTCGCGGCCCGTCGGTCGGTATGCCCTCCCGCGCCATGATGAGCTCGAGGGCGTCGATGGTGGGCCGGGACATCCTCGGCAGGCCGTTCCGGAACCCTTCGGCGATGAACAGGGGCGTGCGCCCCCGGGCGTTCGTCTGCCTCCAGACCTCGGAATCGGCACCGCTCGCGGCCAGCAGTCCCACGACCGCGGGGAAGTTGCCGTACGCCGCGCCGTGCATCGCGGTGTCCCCGCTGACATCCACCGCGTCGATGTCGGCCCCGAGATCGAGCAGCAGCTGGGTGGCGATCAGCGCCTCGGCCTCGCTGCCCGCTTCCTCGTCGGGCGCGTTGGTGCCGAGGCCGGCCGCCGCCATCAGAGGCGTGCTCAGCTCGGCGTTGGGCAGGAACGGGTCGGCCCCCAGCTCGAGGAGCTGCTGCATGAGGCCCGCGTCGGCCCGGTCGGCAGCCATGAGGAAGGCCGTCGCCCCTTCCATCTCCAGACCCGACGCGGTGTGCGGCGGGCGCCTGCCCTGCTCGAGGCGCAGGTTCACGTCGGCCCCCAGCGCGACGAGGGCCCGTGCGAACTGCAGGCTCGTGAGGCGGCCCGCCCCTTCCGGCGCGGGGTCGCCCCGGTCGCTGGCGTCCGGCTTCCGCACCCAGCTCAGGGTGTGCAGCGGCGCAAAGCCGGTGCGCTGGTCGTTGGGGTCGGCGCCGGCCTTGATGAGCTCGACGGCGAGCTCGAAGTGGCCGTTGCGCACCGCCAGCAGCAGCGGGCTCATGCCGTCGTCGACCGGCCGGTAGGTCGCGTTGTTGACGGCTCGATCCGGTCCGTCCTTGATGCGGGTGAGCTCCGCGTTCACGTCCACGCCGGCGCCGAGCAGGGCCCGGGTGGCGGCGATGTGTCCTCCCCGCACCGCGAAGAAGAGCGGGGTGAAGCCGGATCGCAGCGAGGCGTGCACGTCGGCGCCGGCCGCGAGCAGCGTCTCCACGATGGGCGTGTGTCCCTCGGCCGCCGCCCACATCAGGGCGGTCTGGTCGCGGGCCTCGCGCGCGTTGGGGTCGGCGCCCTTCGCCAGCAGGGCCTCGACCGCGGCGAGGCTGCCGGTGCGGGCCGCGGTCATCAGCACCGTCTCACCGCCGCGAAGCGCCGCGTCGGGGTCGGCCCCGGCGTCGAGGAGCAGCCTCACGAGGTCGGCGTTGCCGTTGGTGGCGGCCAGCGACAGCGGCGGCACGCCGTAGCGGTTCACCGCGTCGACGTCGGCGCCCGCCCGCACGATCAGCCCCGCGGTGTCCGCGTCGTCGTGGTACGCCGCCCAGTGGAGGGCGGTCATCCCGTCGACCTGCGCCGCGTTGACGTCGGCGCCCCCCGCGTGCAGCAACGTGCGGACCAGCGCGGCGTTCCCCTCCTCGGCCGCGTCGGCGAGCGGGGCCTCGCCGGCCGCCCACGCGGTTCCGGCCAGCGCCAGCGCCAGCACCGACAGTCGGACGATTCGTCCTGGATGCATCGGTTGTTCTCCCGGCCCGGCCATCGCCGCCTCGGCGCCGATCGCCGCCGGCCAAGCTGCGGGGCCGGCGCCTCCGTGAAGGAAGGCGCCGGCCCCTGATTACCTATCGGCCGTTGCGCTACACCGCGACAGGGTCGAAGAGGGTGTCGACGGTCCCGGTGCTGTCGCCGAACTGGTCGAGCTTCACGCCCACCCGGTCGAGCAGGGTGAGGTGGAGGTTGGCCAGCGGCTTGCCGGTCTCGTAGCGGATGTGCTGCCCGCCCTGCAGGCCCGCCGCGGCCCCGCCCGCCACGAGGATCGGCAGGTTGACGTGGTCGTGGAGGCTCGGGTTGCCCATCCCGCTGCCGTACATGTAGACGGTCTGGTCGAGCAGCGACCCGTCGCCGTCGGGGGTCTCCTTCAGCTTCCGGAGGAACTCGGCGAACAGCGAGACGTGGAACGTGTTGATCTTGGCGATCTTCGCGAGCTTCTCGGGGTCGTTGCCGTGGTGGCTCGTCGGGTGGTGCGGATCCGGCACGCCGATCTCCGGATACGTGCGGTTGCTCAGCTCGCGCGTGAGCTGGAACGTCACGATGCGGGTGATGTCGCCCTGGAACGCCAGCACCTGCAGGTCGAACATCAGCCGCGCGTGGTCGGCGAACGAGTCGGGCACGCCCACCGGGCGGTCGAGGTCGGGGAACAGGTTGTCGCTGGCCGCCGCCTCCGCCCGCTGAATCTGGCGCTCCACCTCGCGGATGCTGTCGAGGTACTGCTCGACGCGGGCCCGGTCGGCCGCCCCCACCGCGCCCTTGAGCCGCGCGATGTCCTCGCCGAACGAGTCGAGCAGGCTCGCCCGGCTCTCGAGCGCGGCCTGCCGCTCCTCCGCCGTGCCGCCCTCCCCGAAGAGCCGCTCGAACACGATGCGGGGATGGGCCTCCGACGGCAGCGGGGTCGTCGGGGACGACCACGACAGGCAGTTCTGGTAGACGCAGGCGTAGCCGTTGTTGCAGACGCCCGCGAGCGGGTTCAGGTCCATCGACAGCTCGAGCGACGGCAGCTGCGTGTCCTGGCCGATCTGCAGGGCCGCGAGCTGGTCGGCGGTGGTGCCGAGGAAGTAGTCGGAGCTCTCGGTGTGCTTGGCGTAGGCGGCGCTGAGGAACCCGGAGTTCGACGTGTCGTGCGTGCCCGGGTAGGAGAGCTGCAGCTCGGTGTTGGTCACCACCGTGAGCTGCTCCTTGACCGGCTCGAGGGGGCTGAGGATGGGCGTGAGCTGGCCCAGCTCGTCCCGATCCGCGGGCGTCCACCGCTGGTGGTCGCAGCCCATCGGAATGAAGACGTACCCCAAGCGCCGGATCGGCTTGGCCGGCGTCCGGGCGAGGGCGGTCGCCGCGGGGATCATCGCATCGAGCAGGGGCAGGGCCAGGGTCGCCTGCACGCCCTTCAGGAACGTACGCCGCGGTAACGCCTTCTTGGTGATGATCATGTGGGGTTCCTCATCTGAAACGGAACGCTCTTGACGATGCCGAGTATCAGCGACGAGAAGCGGTAGTCTTCCGCTTCGGCCTCGCGGACGATGGCGCGGACGGCGGGCGCGTCGTAGTACTCGACGCCCCGGCCCAGCGCAAACGTGAGCAGCTTCTCCGTCAGCCGGCCGACGAACAGATCAGGCCGGCTCAGCAGGCCGTCCTCGAGGCCGTCCACCCCGACGAGGGCCCCGACGCCGGGCAACCCGCCCGACACGTCGATGACGCCGTTGTCGCCCTCCTGATCGCGCCAGCGGCCGAGGGCGTCGAAGTTCTCGAGGGCGAAGCCGACGGGGTCGATGGTCCGGTGGCAGCTCGCGCACGCCGGGCTGTTGCGGTGCTGGGCCAGCCGCTCCCGCATCGGCAGGTTGGCCGCCACCTCGTTCTCCTCGAGGGCCGGCACGTCGGGGAGCGGCGGGGGGGGCGGGGCCCCGAAGATGTTGTCGAGGACCCAGACGCCGCGGATGATCGGCGAGGTCCGGGTGGCGTAGGAGGTGACGGCGAGGACGCTGCCGTGCCGCAGGAGCCCGCCGCGCCGGCTGTCGGGGTCGAGGGCCACCCGCCGGAACCGGGTGCCGTAGACGTCGGGAATGCCGTAGTGCTTGGCGAGGCGCTCGTTCAGGAACGTGTAGTCGGCCCGCAGGAGGTCGAGCACGCTGCGGTCCTCGTCGATCACGCTGTCGATGAACCGCTCCGTCTCCTCCCGCATCGCCTGCCGCAGGTTGTCGTCGAAGTCGGGGAAGATTCGCCCGTTCGGGCTCAGCGCCGCGAGGTTGCGGAGGCGCAGCCACTGCCCGGCGAAGTTGCTGGCGAGGTTGAACGCGCGGGGGTCGGCGAGCATCCGGCGGGTCTGCCGCTCGAGCTCGTCGGGGTCGCTCAGCTCGCCGCGTATCGCCGCGTCCAGCAGCTCGTCGTCCGGGATGCTGCTCCAGAGGAAGAACGAGAGCCGGGACGCCAGCTCCAGGTCGCTGACGTGATACGCGGGGATGCCGCCGCCGCGGTCGGGGTCGACCTCGACCCGGAACAGGAACTGCGGATTGATGAGGACCGCGCTCAGCGCGCGGCCGATGCCGGCGTCGAAATCGCCGCCGGCCCGGCCTTCGCGGAAGAACGCCATCGGGCCGTCGAGATCCGCGTCCGAGACCGGCCGCCGGTAGGCCCGCCGCATCAGGGTGGAGAGTATCTCCCGCGCGCAGCCGTCCTCCTCGCTCGCCTGCGCCGGCCGGCACACGAACAGCCGCTCGCGGCTCGGGGTGTCGCTGACGCCCTGCGGGGCGTAGGGGCCGGTGATCGACACCTGGTAGACGGCCGGGGTCAACCGGGGATGACGGGTCTCGTTGAAGTGCGACTGTCCGGGCCGGCGCTCGGTCTCCATGAGCGACGAGGCGCTCTTCAGGAACGTGACGCCGAGGTCGTGGGGGCCGGCGGTCACCGACGCGCGCACCTGCAGGTCGCGGTCGACCAGCGCATCGTCCCCGCGCTCCGGCCGCTGCACCGTGAAGCTCGCGACGGGCACGCGGTCGAGCAGGATCTCCATCTCGTGCGGCCGCCGGTCCCGCAGCCCGCCGATGTTGCCGGTGCGGTTCCGGGCGAGCCGGACCTGGATGTCGTAGTCGCCGTCCTGCGCGAACGTGTAGGGAATCACGACGCCGCCGCGGGTGCCGAGGGGCAGCCCCGGCACGTGCTCTTCCTGCGTCGTGTCCGCGGGCACGCGGATCACGTCGGCCTGCAGCGAGGTCTGGGTGCTGCCGATGACGAGCCGGCTGATCTTCTGGGCGGCCGAGATGTAGCGGTCGAGCAGGGCCGGCGGGAGGTCGCCGACGGTCACGTTGTCGAAGCCGTAGCCGCTCTCGTCGGGCGGCAGCAGGGTGGTGGCGTCGACGTCGAGGGCCAGGAGGTCGCGGATGGCGTTCTGGTACTCGGTGCGGTTGAGGCGGCGCAGGGTCTCGGTGCGGCCCGGGTTCGGGCTCGCGGACGCCGCGGCGTCGAGCGTCGACGCCAGCCACGAGGCCATCGCGGCGGTGGCCCCGGCCGGCGGCTGCGGCCGGTTCGGGGGGGGCATGGTGCTCGTGCGCAGCTTGCGCACCACGTTCTCCCAGATCTCGGCCTCGGCCGGCACGTGCGCGACGTCGATGTTCTCCAGGCTCAGCCCGGCCGTCTCGAGCCGGTCGTTGTGACAGGCGATGCAGTAGCGGTCGAGGAGCTGGCGGGCGTCGGCCGCCGGCGGCGAGAGCGCCGCCGCGGCCCCTCCGCCCGCCGATTCCTGGGCGCCGGCGGGGAGCGCCAGGGCCAGACCGAGGATCACCGCCCCGGCGGGCAGCGTCCTGATGCGGGAAACGGCCCGGGAAGACCCAAATCTCATCCGGGCATTGTAGGCCCCAAAGCGTCAGAACTCAAGGGTTTCCGGGCCGGGAGTCTGCGCCGTGGAACGGTGCGGACTCCTGGCAGGGTCGGCGGGCGCCCAGCGGAGCCGAGGGCGACGATGGGCGGGCCGGAAGCCCGTGGCGGGAGCGTCCCGATGTCTCACTCCGGGCCCCGGCGGCCGAGGGGTTCGGTCATCGGTCCGAGCCGCTCCCGCGTCCACCAGTCCCCGCCCGCGGCTTCCTCCCGGGTCGTGAACCGGTAGCGGTACATCACGGGCCGGACGAAACGGGGCGGCCCGTCGGGGAACGGGGTGCCGCCGAGCAGGCGGAGGGCGGCCGGGTCGTCCTCGAGCAGGCCCTCCGCGAGGGGCAGCAGCCAGTGGGCGTTGCCGCGCGGATCGAGGGCCGCGAACCACAGCTGCCAGTCGAGGCGCGGCATGTGCGGCTGCACGAAGCCGGGGGCGCGGGCGGGGTCTCCCGGCTTCCAGCGGAACGGGTACTCCAGCCACGTCGCGCCGTCCGCGCTCCCCTCGATGACGATTTCGGGGCGCTCGGTCGTCATCACCCGGAACAGCCCGTAGCCGTTGACGGAGCGGAACGGACCGGCCCAGTCGTCGAGCACGACGCGCACCCAGGCCGGCATCGGGGCGGGGCGGCGGACCTCGCGGACCGTCGCGAGCACGCTGAGCCCCGCCAGCGCCGCCGCCACCCCCGTCCGCGCCGCCCGCCGCCACGCCGGTCCGGGCGGCCGGGCGCGCTGAGGCATGCCGGCGGGGGAGACGCCCATCCGGAGCAGCGACGCGACCGCGTCGTCGTCGAGCGTCGACAGATAGAGGACGACGGCGAGGAGGTTGAAGAAGCCGTAGTTGCCGGTCGCGGCAATCAGGACCTGCAGCAGACAGAGGAGGCCGCAGCCCGCCATCCGCACCCCGCGGAAGCGGGCCGGCGCGAGGATCGCGAAGGCGACCGCGATCTCGACGAGGAACATCACGCCGACGGAGAGGACGCCGAACCAGTCGGGGGCGTTGTGGAAGTACCAGCCCACCCAGGTCGGCAGGGGCTGGGTCTCGTAGTGGTGCTCGAGGGCGGTGAAGCCGCGCCACGCCGCGTCGCCGCTCGTCAGCTTGGTGACGCCCGAGAGGAACGTCAGCTTGAACGCCAGGCCCCAGACCAGCCAGCGCGCCGCCGCGCTCGGCTCGCCCCCCGTCCCCAGCCGCACCCGCCGCCCCGGCGGGGCGTAGAGCACGGCCAGCAGCCCCGCCTCGAGCAGCAGCCGGTCCCACTGGAACTGCAGGAACTCCTGTCCCGCGACGGACAGCCCCAGATAGCAGGCCCAGAGGGCCGCGAACACCGCCCGCGGCGCGACGCCGGCCATGGCCGCGAGCGACAGGGCGACGCCGAGCCAGCACGACGCGGTGAGGAAGCCGTCGCCCGGCCAGAGCCAGAGCAGCGTGGGCAGCCGATGGTACGCGGCGCCGCCCCAGAGGTCGCGGGCGCGATCGAGGTACCCGGCCGCCGGCAGCAGGCCGTCGGCGCCGACGAGGGCGAGAATCTGCGGGGCGAGCGACGCGAACGCCAGCAGGTAGACGAGGCCGAGCAGGCGGAGGAACAGGTCGCGCGACAGGGCGAAGTACGGCGGACCGCCGGCGGCGGCCGGGAGGAAGCCGGGCACGCGGCATTGTAGCGTCGCCTTGGCGCCGCGCCCGGCGGGACTTGATTCCGAACGCAAGTCGGTTCGGGGAGCCGACCGGCAGAGGGGCCTCGGCCGCTCGGTTGCTGGGGCCTCGCCAGCCCGGTGTGCACCGGCAGACATCCGCGAGGTGACGGCGCCGAGTATGGTGACCGTCAGGCGGTTGCCGTGAGCCGCTCGAGCCATTCCCGAAAGTGGCGGCATTGCGATTGCAGGGCGGGCAATCCGATCTTCGCGGCCACAATCGAGCCGGCAGACGCCTTGCTGCCCTCGTATTCCGGTATCGCCGCGATGATTCTCTTTGATGGTGCGGTGTTCGGTCCGTCGTCGACGAGCTCCGGTGAATTGACTCCCGCCGCCGTATCGACGAGCTGCCGAATCGGAATCGGTCGGTCCGGGAACTGAGTGTCGAGCTTCCGAGGATCGGCGAACAACAGGGCCTCGAACTCGTGAAGCTGGATGTATGGAATGAACCTCTTGTCGTCGATGGCCTCGCTCAGCGCGGTCTCCAGAAGCTCTACGCGCGCGTAGGCATCGGATGCCTGCGCAGCGTCCGCGTAGCGGGGAAAGTCCGTGGGCAGCCCGTACAGGTCGAACATGGTCGTGAATCTCGCGTTCTCACTGCCGTCTCCCCGCAGCCATCGGCGAATGTCGTCCCGCGCGTGCTGCCAGGTCGTGAGACCACCTCGATACATCATGTGCTTCGCTCGCCGCTCCCGCCGGGTCGTGATGCAGTGTGCCGCGGTGACAATCGACCGGGCCGCGAAGTGGTCGCGCAGCACTGTATTGACGAAGTTCTCCTCGGTCTGTCCCTCGACGATGAAGTTGATGCGGAGGTACATCAGGGGCGACCTCCGATGACGTTCTTTTCCCACAACTCGGACAGGGAGTACTCTTCAAGCCACTCCTTGAGCGCAGCAGGGTCCAGCCGCCTGAACGTGGATGCGCGGTCCCGGCGTTCGACGACCACCACATCCTCGGGGTCGAAGCAGTCGACCAGCGGGACCGACTGGGTTGCCACCATGATCTGGATGTTCGTTGCTGCCGCCGCTATCAGTCCACCGACCACGTCTATTGCCGACGGGTGCAGCCCAAGCTCGGGTTCATCGAGAATCAACACGTCGGGGAGGTCTTGCGCCGGCTGCAGCAGGAGCGTGATCAACGCGATTATCCGCAGGAGGCCATCAGACGCCTGCGAAACACTGAACACCTCGTCGGTGTCGCGTTCACGCCATGCCAGCAAGAGGCCGCCGCGGTCCGGTTCGAGCTCGAAATCGGAGAACAACGGCAACACCAGCCGGATGGTGTCCACGATGCGCTGGTAGTAACGGCGGTCTCGCGTCTGTAGCCGGTAGAGCACGGGCGCCAGGTTGGCTGCGTCCTCCTTGAGCCGGCGGTTGTCGTCGGCTGACCACCTGCCCCGGATGCGGGCGGTGTCCGACGTGTCGTGGAACTGGTAGACGACAATCTTCCGCAACAGCGTGCGGATGACCTGTGCGGTCTGATCGTCGACGGCCGCGGTGAGGAGCTGGGGATCCCTGTGTCCGGCACCGAGCGGCTTCGCGGGCGCCTTGCTCGGCCACCCCGCGCGGGAGAAACGGTACCCCTCGTCGGCAAATACCAGGGTGTCTCCTGCGGCATGAAACAGCCGGAAGGCATACTCGTTCTCTCCGGCGGCAGTTCGGATCGTCAGCTCCGCTTCGATTTCCCGGGTTCGTGCGGGTCCATCGTGGAGGAGCCGGCGGGAACCGCCCTGCTGGCTCACGTACAACGCCAACTTGTCGGGGCCGGACAGCGCCCAGCTCATCATGCGGAAGAACGAGATGAAGTTCGATTTCCCGGCGCCATTGGGGCCGATCAACACCGTCCGCGAGTGAGGCTCGAAGTCGATCAGCTCGCGGATCGTCTTGAACCCCTTCAGGGTGATGCGCTCCAGCCGGCTGCGTGCCGTGCTCTCTGTTGCCATTGGTTCACGTCGGCTTCCTGGTCTGTCATCGGCCAGCCACCGTATTGCGGAATCGCGGTGGTAGTGGGTGCAGGCTGGTCGAGGTCCGCGAGCTGCAGGAGGGTGTCCGAGGTCGCCGGGTGGATGACGACAGCCTCAAACGGCGTCCCCGGTCCCGGACTCGAAAGGGCGCTGAGTGTCCATCGAGGTTTGGCGGTTCACACGGTCGCCGCGGTCAGCAGGAGCGGCGATTCGCGGTCGCGATGGCGGTCGACGCGTCCAGGGTTCAACCTCCGGGATCAACCCACCCCTGTCGAACAAGCCCTGGCAAGCGTACCACGGCTGCGGGCCAGGCGGTCAACGGAGCGGCGGCGCGTCCTGGCCCGGTCAGCCCTCGCGGTCGAGGCCGTCCGGGTCGAGGTCGAGGGCGTCGAGGAGGGGGCCGAAGCGCCGGTCGAAGTTGCCGATCCGGGCGCTGGCGACGGTCAGGCGCTCGTCGCCGCAGCGGAGCACGAGGTCGTCGCTGAGGCGCCCGCGGCGGCGGGCGAGGCGGACGGGGGCGAGGGGGTGGAATCCGGGCCGCAGGGGGTGGACCTCGGGCTCGCCGTCGTCGATGGCGAGGTCGCCGTCGGGCGCCGCGCCGACGACGACCCGGTCGCGGTGGAACGCCAGCCACCGCGGCCGGCCCGCCGGGGTGGCGGCGGTGAGCACGGCGAGCGGCGGGTCTCCGTCGCCGAGCTGTCGCAGGATCGCGGGCGCCGCGGCGGGCGCCCACGCCGACAGGTCGGCCAGGGGCAGCCGCTCGCGGAGGCGGCGCGATGCGGCGTCGGCATAGCGCTTCCACGCCGCCGCCACCTGCCGGCGCTCGGGCAGCAGCACCGACGCGTAGAGCAGCACCAGGTGGTCGTGCTCGACGGGCCAGGGAGGGGGCGCGGTCGAGAGCAGATCGGCCACCGAGGTCACCAGCGGCTCGGCGAGGCCGTCGCCCACGAGGGCCGGCGGGGGCGCGGGCGGTTCCGTGTCGCCGGCCCCGGAGCCGAAGGCCGCCCCGGCCGCGTCGTCCAGCATCCGATCCGCGTCGCCGTCGCCCACCGCCTGTTTCACGCGCTCGTGGAACGCCCCGCCGCGGACCGCCCGTTCGGCCGCGGCCCGGTCGGCCCCGAGGCGGTCGCGGGCGAGGGCGGCGAGCAGCGCGAACCCGTCGGCCGCCCGTGCCGCCTCCGGGCGCGCCGAGGCGCCGAGGTCGACGGGCAGGGGCAGCCGGCGCTGCAGGGCCTCGACCGCTGCCCGCGCCGCCGGGGCCTGCAGGCCGTGCATGCCCGACAGCAGGTCGGCGAGGCGCGCGGCCACCGCCTGCCGGTCGGCCGGCCGCAGCCCGTCGAGGTCGACGGGGGGGACCGACGGCGCCGCCGGGGCGCGGTCGTCGGCGAGCGCGCGCAGCAGGGCCATCTTCGCGAACTCGTCGGGGATGGGCGCGCGCAGGACGCGGTCGAGCAGGTGCCGCCGGTTGTGGTCGACTCCGGGGATGCACGCGTGCACGCGGATGGCCTCGACGAGGGCGATCCAGTCGGGCCCCCGGTACGAGCGCAGGGGGTCGTAGATGCGCGCCACGCGCAGGTAGACGAGCGCCACCGAGCTCTCGAGCAGCGTCTTCAGCCATACCTCGGCGCGCGACTTGACGAACCGCTTCCCGAGGCGCTTGGCGACCTGCGTGCCCAGGGTCCACGCCACCACCCCGACCGGGTTCGAGCCGCTGGCGAGCCGCGCCGCGAGGAGGGCGCCGTTCACGTAGTGCTCCCAGGGCTCGAGCTTCCGGTAGAGGGCCAGCCCCTGCTGGGCCTGCTCGAGCTGGTTCACCACGGTCTTGACGGACCAGCCCGCCGGATCGACGAACGGTACCTGCCGCACCGCCTCGAGCAGCTCGCCCACGGCCGAGCGCACGGCGAGGGCGATGTCGCCGGTGCGCGCTTCGAGGACCGCGTTGTCCGACCCGGCGTGGTAGAGCCCGGCGACCTCCTGCACGACGTCGCGCAGCTCGGCGAAGATGGCGCCGCCGTCGAGGTCCACGATGCGCCCGTCCTCGCGCCGGACGTAGCGCCGGTCGCCGATGCCTTCCCACACCCGGTCACAACGGTCGCGGATCATCTCGCCGAGCCGGCGTTCCTGCTCGTCGAGGGTCGCGGGAGAGGTCGGCGTGTCGGGACGGCGGCGCAGGAGCTCGTCGTAGGTCCGCTCGACCGGCGATACCCCGGCCGCGCTCAGCCGCGCGTCGAGCCCGCGCAGCTCGTCGAGGCGGCGCTCGAGCTCGGCCATTTCGTCGGGGTCGGGGGCCGGCCCCCGTACCCGCGCCATGGCGCCGGCCCCGATGGCGCCCGCGCCCAGCAGGGCGAGCGCCGCCCCTGCCTCGAACGAGAGCGACAGGCCCACCGCGACGCCCGACGCCAGGCACCCGAGCCCCCCGGCCAGCCAGACGATGCCTGCGTGCCGCATGCGTCCCGGCAGTGTACCAGGCGGACGGGGGCGACCCCGGGGCGCGGCCGGGAAGGCCGCCGAGCGCGCCGCGGAAGGGTGCCGAAGCAGTGTCCCGGCGAGGCTCGGGGGACGCCGCGGCGAGGCTCGGGGGGCACGGGCCCGGGAAGGCCGTGGAGGGCGCCGCGGCGAGGCCCCGCAGGCGTGCGTTCCCGGGAGGCGGCGGAGGGCGCCGCGGCTAGGCCCCGGGGCGCGACGGGGGAGCGAGCGGGGCGGCGCGGTTATGATGAGGGGTTGTGATTGTCGCCGCGACCCGCCGATTCGCCGCCGTCGGTCTCGTTCTCGCCGTTGCCGCGGGCTCGGCGCCCGCGCGTGGCCAGTCCGCGTCGGCGGCCCCCGCGGCCGCGGGCCCGGTCGAGGTCGCCGCCTTCGCCAACCTGTCGGGCGACCCCGCCGACGCCTGGATCGGCGACGGCATCGCCGAGACCCTCGCGGCCGATCTCGGCGGGGCGGGGGGGACGGCGGCGCCCGGCCTGCGGGTGGCCGGCGCCTACCAGCGGGTGGGCGGCCGCCTGCGGATCACCGCGCGGCTGCTCGACCCGGCCACCGGGCGCGTCGTGGCCGGCACGCGCGTCGACGGGGCGCTCGCGGACCTGTTCGGCCTGCAGGACGAGCTGGCCGCCCGCCTCGCCGCGGCGGCGCGCGGGGCGAGGCCCGCGGAGGCGGCGGCCGGTGAGGCCCGGTGGTCGCGGCCCCCGGCCGGCGCGGCGCCGCCTCCGGCGGTCCCGCGGCCGCCGCGGACCCCGTTGCGATCGAGCCCGCCGCCCCCGCGCGCGGCTTCGGACGGGGGGTTCGGGGAGGCGTCGGCCTTCATTCCTTCCGGGAGAGAGGCGGAGAGCACCGCCGCGGCCCCGGGGGCGGGGGTGGTCGGTCCGGGTGCGGGATTGGGGGCATCCGACGCGGTCCCGCGAGGCGGCCCGACCGGCGCCGTTCCGGGCGCGGGGTCGTCCGCCGCCGGTCGCGGAGGAGGACCGTCCGCCGCGGCCCCGGGAACCGGGGCGTCCGGCGCGGGTCGGGCGGGGTCGTCCGGCCTGGACCCGGGAGCGGGAGCTTCCGCTACGGCACTCGGAGGCGGCCCGTCCGGCGCGGTTCCGGGCGCGGGAACGGCCGGCGCGGGTTCCGGAGCACGGTCGTCCGCGGCGGGGTTCGCGGCGGCGCCGACCCTGATCGACGGTCCGCCGCCGCCCCTTCCGCCCGAGGTCGCGGCGCGGGACGAGGCGGGACGGCTGACCATGCGGGCGATCCGGCTCGACGGGCCGCTGCAGCTCGACGGCCGGCTCGACGAGCGGGTGTACCGGGACGTGCCCCCGGTGACCGGCTTCATCCAGCAGGAGCCGGTCGAGGGCGCGCCCGCCGACGACCAGACCGAGGTGTGGGTGACTTACGACGCCGACAACCTGTACGTGTCGGCCCGTTGCTGGAGCGCCGCGCCGGACCGCATCGTCGCCAACGAGATGAAGCGCGACAGCTACGGCATGTACGGCAACGAGACCCTCGGCGTCGTCCTCGACACCTTCTACGACCGGCGCAACGCGTTCGCGTTCACCACCAACGCCATCGGGGGCCTCTTCGACGCCCTCGTCACCGACGAGCGCAGCCAGAACATCGACTGGAACACGGTGTGGGACGTCGCCGCGGGGCGGTTCGACGAGGGGTGGACGGTCGAGATCGCCATCCCCTTCAAGTCTCTCCGGTATCGGGCCGGGCCGGCCCAGATGTGGGGCCTCAACGTGCAGCGCCGGGTGGCGTCGACCAACGAGACCTCGTTCCTGACCCCCATCCCCGCCTCGCTGAGCTGGGCGGGGGCCTACAAGATGTCGTCGGCCGCGACGCTCGTGGGGCTGGAGGTGCCGGCCTCGGGCACCCGGCTCGAGGTCAAGCCCTACGGCATCTCCGACGTCACCACCGACCTCGCCCGGGCCGCCGACGAGCGCACCCTGACGGGGGGCGACGTGGGGTTCGACGTCAAGTACGGCGTCACCCAGGGGCTCACCGCCGACTTCACCTACAACACCGACTTCGCGCAGGTCGAGGTGGACGAGCAGCAGGTCAACCTGACCCGCTTCAGCCTCTTCTTTCCCGAGAAGCGCGAGTTCTTTCTGGAGGGGCAGGGCATCTTCGACTTCGGCGGCGGCTTCACCAGCGACTCCACCGCGTTCTACTTCGGGGGCGGCCAGTTCTCGGGGACGGCGCCGATCATGTTCTTCAGCCGGCGCATCGGGCTCCAGGACGGCCGGACGGTCCCCATCCGGGCCGGCGGCCGGCTGACCGGCAAGGCCGGGCCCTACAGCATCGGCGTGCTGAACGTGCAGACCGAGCAGGCCGGCCGGGCCGCGGCCACGAACTTCTCGGTCGCGCGGGTCAAGCGCGACATCCTGCGCCGCAGCGCGGTCGGGGCGCTCTTCACGGGCCGCTCCGTGTCGCTCGACGGCAGCGGGTCGAACCAGGTGTTCGGCGTCGACGGGCTCTTCTCCTTCTACGACAACCTGAACGTCACGTCCTACCTTGCGCAGAGCCGGCTGCCCGGCGTCGCCGCCGACGACGCCATGAGCTATCAGGCGAAGCTGGACTACCGGGGCGACCGCTGGGGGTTCCTCGCGGAGCGGCTGGGCGTCGGGGCCGACTTCCGGCCCGAGGTGGGCTTCGTGCGCCGTCACGACTTCCGGCGCAACTTCGTGGAGGGCCGGTTCAGCCCGCGGCCGCTGTCGATCGCGTCGATCCGCAAGTTCCTCTTCCAGGGCAGCCTCGACTACACCACGGACGGGGCCGGCCTCCTCGAGACGCGGGCGCAGCAGGGGCTGTTCGGGATCGAGTTCGAGAACGGCGACATGTTCTTCGCGGGCGCCACCGACAGCTACGAGCTGCTGAAGCAGTCGTTTCCGATGACCCCGGACATCACGATTCCCGCCGGCGCCTACCGCTTCACCAACACCCGCATCGTCTACGCGCCGGGCCAGCAGCGCACGGTGTCGGGCGGGCTGAGCTTCGACCGCGGCGGGTTCTTCGGCGGCGAGCGCACCGGCGTCGGCTACACGTTCGGCCGCATCTACCTCTCGTCGCAGCTCAACGTCGAGCCGTCGCTGTCGTTCAACTGGCTCGATCTCCCCGAGGGCGACTTCAGGACCGACCTCGTCTCGGTGCGCACCACCTACACGCTGACCCCGCGCATGTTCGTGGCGGCGCTCGTGCAGTACAACTCGACCCTCGACTCGCTCGGCACCAACCTGCGCTTCCGCTGGGAGTACCAGCCGGGCAGCGAGCTGTTCGTGGTCTACACCGACGAGCGCGACACCCTCGACCCGCGGGGGCCGTTCCTCCAGAACCGCGCCTTCGTCGTCAAGGCCACGCGCCTCTTGCGCTTCTGACCGCGCCCCGTCCCGCCGCCGCGGAGCCAGGCGCGTCGCAACGGCAGATGGGGGCGCGGCCGCCCTGGACTCGGCGCGGGGAGGAGAGGACGTCGAGGCGCCGATGACTCGAGCGAGCAGACCCTCCGGGCTCGATTCGGGCCGGCATCTGCTGCTCTACGACGGCGTGTGCGGGCTCTGCGACCGGTTCGTCCGGTTCGTGCTCGCGCGCGACCACCGGGGCCGGTTCCGCTTCGCGACGCTGCAGGGCCCAGTCGGCCGCGACCTCGTCGCGGCCTTCGGCCGCGATCCCGACCGGCTCGAGACGGTCCACGTGGTCGTCGATTACCGGTCGGACGCGGCCCGCGTGCTGAACCGGTCGGCCGCCGCGCTCTTCGTCCTCGGTCAGCTCGGCTGGCCGTGGCGGCTCGCCTCGATCCTGCGCTGGGTCCCCGCCGCGCTGCGGGACCGCCTCTACGACCGCGTCGCCGCCCACCGCTACCGGCTCTTCGGCCGCCACACGTCGTGCCCGGTCCCCGACCCGCGGTATCGGGACCGCTTCCTCGACGTCTGACCCCGAGCCCGTGGTCGTCGACGACGGCCTGGAGGGCGATGGCCCGGTCCGAGTGGTCGAGTCCCGTCGCCCGACCCCTCTCCAGCCCTCTTCCGACCCGGAGCCCGTGGCCGTCAACGGCGGCCTCGCGAGCGATAGTCCGGTCCGAGTCGTCGAGTCGCTTCGCCCGACCCGCTCCAGCCCTCTCAATCGCCCGTCTCGAGGCCGCGGCCGCGCGTCGGCCGGGGGGCCGGCTCATGCGCCTCTCGACATCGGGGTCGTCACGCCGATTGCGGCGGCCCGCCGCATGACCCGGGAGAGGCGCCCCGCCCCGAGGCGCCGTTGCGCGGTCGATGTACGCGATAATTCACACTTCCACCGGCGAGTCCGTGGCACTTCCTGCCACGTCGACCCCCCGCCGGTCCGAGGTGGCGGATGTTGCGACGTCTCCGCGCGATCGAGGTTTCGGCGATCGCCATGCCGTGGTTGCTGGCCGCGGTCCCGCACGTGCTCGTGCCGGCGGCGGCCGACGCCCAGCGGGTCGAGCGCGTCGTCGACGGGGACACCATCGTCGTCGAGGGCGTGGGCCGGGTGCGGCTGATCGGCGTCGACACGCCCGAGACGGTGAGCCCCGGCCGGCCCGTCGAGTTCTTCGGCCGCGAGGCGAGCGCGTTCACGAAGCGGCTGCTCGAAGGCCGGCGCGTCCGCCTCGAGTACGACCGGGACCGGACGGACCGCTACGGGCGCACCCTCGCCTACGTCCACCTCGCGGACGGGACGCTCGCCAACGCGGAGATCATCAGGCAGGGCTACGGCCATGCCTACACGCGGTTCCCGTTCCGGTATCTCGATCGGTTCCGGCGGCTCGAGCGTGAGGCGCGGTCGGCGGGCCGGGGACTCTGGGACCCGGCGGCGTCGCGGGCCCGCGCGCGCGACCGCGGCCCATCGGGAGCCCCGGCCGGCCGCATTCCCTGGGACGACAACGGGAACGGCCGGGTGACGTGTGCCGAGGCGCGTCGGCACGGCATCGCGCCGGTCCCTCGGAGCCATCCCGCGTACGCGTACATGCGCGACGGCGACGGCGACGGCGTCGTCTGCGAGTGAGGAATCCGGCGCGTGACGGTTGTGCTGGCGGCGCTGGCTGCGCCGTCGTCGGGCTTGGCGGAGGATTCGGAGTCGATGGTCTCGCGCGGTTGACTTGGGACGGCCACGGAAATCACCTTGCCGCGCCCCGCGAGCGGGAACCTCGGAAGACCGGGTGCCCATGAACACCTTGCTCGAGGAAGCTCCGGGGAGTGTTGGTGCCCATGAACACCTTGCTCGAGGAAGCGATAGAGGCGTGGGACGGCGCCCGGCAGGGCGTCATCGCCGAGGCGGCGGGCATTCCCGCCCGCGACTGGGACTTCCGGCCCGCGCCCGGCGCGCGTTCGGTGGCCGAGCTGGTCGGTCACGTCGTGGCCACCGGCATGATGTGGACGAACGAGCTCACGCGACCCGCCGCCGACTTCACCCGCAAGAGCTTCCCGGCGTTCATCCGCCACTACGCCAGGGGGGTCGAGAAGCCCCGCCCACGCGCGGAGTGGCTGCGCCTGCTGCGCACCAGCTACCGCGACGGCGCCCGGCAGCTCCGCGCCGCCGGCGAGGTGCAGATGCTGCAGTACGTGCGGCGCTTCGACGGCGAGCGCGGGACCCGCCTCACCTGGCTGCACCACGGCATCGCCCACGAGGAGTACCACCGCGCCCAACTCGCGCTCTACGCCCGGCTGCTCGGCCGCACCCCGGCCCTCACGCGGGCGATCGAGGGCGCAGACGCCGGTTAGGGGTGCGGGCACGCAAGGGGGGCGTGTGGTGATCCGGCGGGTGGAGGCGACGGCCTTCCACCCGCCGGTATTCCCGCGACATCGCCGGGAATCTGCGCCCTGGAAACGGCGGCGGTGCCCCTGTCAGGAGGCGACGACTCCCGGCGGTTCGGTCGCACGGCAATCGGAACCCAAGCGACGATTGCCGGCCTACTGCTGCTCGGCCGCCGCCCGCTCGTCGGCGCGGGCGCCCGCGAGAATGCCCTCCATCGAGTAGTTGCCCTCGTGGCACGCGTACTCGTACAGCGGCTCCTCGCCCCGCCGCATCGGGATCTCGGCCGTCCACGGCTGCACCCAGGTGTCGGGGTCGGTCACCGTGAACGTGTAGACGAGCGTGTCCTCGTCCTGCCGGGTCAGCCGCTCGACCAGGGTCATGTTCTCGCTCGAGCCGCGCCAGCGGGTCTTGTCGGTGAAGTTGTCGGTCTCGATGACGAGGGTGTCGCCCTCCCAGCGCCCGCGCGACTCGCCGGTCCACGACCCGATGCCGGTGCGCGGCGCGCCGTCGATGGGGATGATGCGCGAGTCGTGCACCATCTCGTTGAGGATGACGACGGTGTCCTCGGTCTGGAACACCTGCATGTTCTGGTTGTAGCCGCCCGGCGTCATCGGGGGCCCGGTGTTGAAGCCGAGGATGCAGCGGTCGAAGGTGCTGCGGTCGAGCCACGAGTCGGCGGGGTGCTCGGCCCGGTACTCGCGCCGCGCGTCGGCCCGCGCCTGCCCCGCCTCGCTCAGGGCCGGCATGCGCCCGTTCGGCGGGTCGACGATGAGCGACGTCCGCCGGGTTCCGATGGTGCGGGTGCCCCGGTCCATCCAGAAGTTGTTGTAGGCGCCGACGCTGCCGCCCGCCTCGGTGCGCCGGGGCGGCGCGAGCAGCAGCCGCTCGTCCCGGTCGACGGCGCCCTGCTCGAGGGTGGCCGCCTCTTCCCGGGTCAGGAATTCGCGGTCTCCGTACCGTTCGGGGCGCTGCAGCGGGGTGATGGTGCGGAAGTCCCACACGCCCTGCAGGTCCGGGGCGCCCCACGCCGTGCGCGGCCCGTCCTGGGCCGCCGCCGGCGGGGCCAGCCCCGCTGTCGCCACGATGGCGGCGAGGGCGCCGAGCGCTACGACCTGTCTCTGCCTCATCTCCGGCCTCCTTCGAATCCAGCCGAGTCGCGATCACATCAAGAGTAGCCCCCGGCGCCGGGCGGGTCAAACGCTCATCGTCCCGCCGTCTCCGGCAGGGCGAGGGCCACGTACTCGCTGCTCATGTCGTCCCAGCCCGCGGTGACGACGATGTACTGCCGGCCGGCGACCATGTAGCTGATGGGAGCGGCGGTGGTGCCCCCCGGCAGCTCCATCTCCCAGACGATCTCGCCGTTCCGCTTGTCGAAGGCGCGGAACATCTTTCCCCCGCTGCCCGGCGGCAGGAACGCGGCGCCCACGTTGGCGCCCTCGCCGAGAAACACGAGGCTGCGGGTGACGAGGGGCGCCGCACGACCGCCCTGGCCGAGGGGCGGCAGGTCGAGATGGGCGATGGCGGGATGGTCCCTGGGCCCGTCGCCGTTGGCGACCGTCCACAGGAGCTCGCCCCGGTTGAGGTCGATGGCGACGAGGCGGCCGTAGGGCGGCTTGAACAGCGGCAGCCCCCGCGGGCCGGGGATGTGCCGGGCGCCGCGCATGACCCAGTCGACGTCCGACCGCGGGTGCTCCGACCGGCTCAGCCCCACGACCGTGCCGCTGTGGACCGAGGGGACGTAGAGGATGCCCGTCTCCGGATCGACGCCGGCCCCGTTCCAGTCGGTGCCGCCGACGAGGCCGGGCACCACCAGCGTGCCCTGCGTGCCGCCCGGCCGGTCGTCGATCAGCGACGGCGGGGTGAAGAACGGTCCCCACACGTAGTCGTCGAGGATGGCGAGGGCCTCGGTCCGCAGCTCCGGCGTGAAGTCGATCAGGTCGTCGATGCTCACGCCCTGCTGGTCGTAGGCGGGCGGCTTCGTGGGAAACGGCTGGGTCGGCGCGTACCACTCGCCCGGCACGTCGCCGGCGGGCACGGGACGTTCCTCGATGGGCCACACCGGCTCGCCGGTGACCCGGTCGAAGACGTAGGTGTGGGCCTGCTTGCTCGTGATCGCCACCGCCTCGATCTCGCGGCCGTCGACGGTGACGTCCACCAGGGTCGGAGCGGCGGGGAAGTCGTAGTCCCACAGGCCGTGGTGCACCGCCTGGAAGTACCAGACGAGCTCGCCGGTGGCGGCGTCGAGGCAGACCAGGCTCTCGGCGAACAGGTTGTCGCCGGGCCGGTGCCCGCCGTAGTAGTCGCTGGTCGGCGTCGACAGGGGCAGGTAGACGTAGCCCAGCTCCTCGTCCGCGCTCGGCGACGCCCACATGTTGGTGTTGCCGGTGTACTCCCACGACGCCCGGTCCTCGTTCAGGGCGGTCAGCCACGTCTCGTTGCCCGGCTCGCCCTCGCGCGGGACGGTGCGGAAGATCCAGAGCTGCTCGCCGGTGCGCACGTCGAAGCCGCGCACGTCGCCGGGCGGCATCTCCTTGAGGGCGGGCATGGTGTGGCTGACGATGTCGCCGATGAGCGAGCCGACCACGATGACGTCGTTCGACGACCAGCGGCGCCGACTGCCACCGGAACGTCTCGACCCTGGGGTCGTCGTAGCCCTCGGTCAGGTCGA
This sequence comes from Vicinamibacterales bacterium, assembly GCA_965116765.1. GTDB lineage: Bacteria > Acidobacteriota > Vicinamibacteria > Vicinamibacterales > UBA8438 > JAJEEA01. Next base: position 489,250 of record OZ220718.1, read on the forward strand.
CCTCGCCGCCGTCGCCGAAGTCGGGATAGCGCCGCCCCGTCTCGGCGTTCAGGGCGACGAGCCGGTCGCCGAGGATCGCGATCACCCGGACGTCGTCCCCGTCCGTCCAGTAGCCGAGGCCGCGCGTCGGGCGGCCGCGCGGGCGCTCCACGCCCTCTGGCGCCGGCGGGTCGTCGAACCAGAGCACGTCACCGGTGGTGGCGTCGAGGGCCGCGACCATGCCGAGCCCGGTGCTGATGTACAGCCGTCCCCCCGCCATCAGGGGGGTGTTCTGCGACGCGGCGGGCGCGCGCAGGTCGTTGCCCCCGCGGGTGGCGTCGGGGATGGTCGACTGCCGCCACACGATCTCCAGGTCGTGGACCGACTCGGCGTCGATCTGGTCGAGAGGGACGTACTTGGAGCTGGCCGCGTCGGCGGCGTAGGCGCGCCACTCGACGTCCTGGCCGGCGGCGGCCGAGGCCCCGGCGAGAAGGGCCCCGGCACAGAGCAGCACCGCCGCCGATTGCGGGCTCGGGACTTTCCGCTTGGGCATCGATCCTCCCGGTGTTCGTATCCCGCGGGCTGGCGGGTCGCACCTTGCCGGGCCGACGTCGCTCGTCCGCTGGCGCTGTCTCGACCGCTCGCGTCCGAAGGCCCCCCGGCCATGGCCGGGGGGCACGACGGTGTCGCACCGCGGCACGCCGGGTTGCACTCGGTCGATTCTACGTCAGCGGCAGGCTGTGCGGCGTGAAGCGTCAGTCGTCGGGTTCCCATGCGGCACAGCCAGCCCGCGCTGCCCGTCGTCGCCGGCCGGTGCGGCAGCCGCACCGGCAGCCGCACCGGCAGCCGTCTTCGCTAACCCCAACGTCCACGAAACCGCCGTGTCGACGGGAATCGGCACGGCCACTCGATCCTTCGCTTCGCGGACAGCACCGTCGAGGCACGATCCCTGCTGACGGCGAGCGGCATGGCCACCGGGGTTCCCCGTGACCCCTCCGTCGAGCCGCTGGTCGTCTCCATTGGGTCGGATAACGGGGGGTTACGTCAACCGAGAAATAGACCTGTTGACAGACAACACGAAGGAGATCCATCATGCTCGTGTGTAGGGAGACAACATGGCCGAATCGCGGGCGGACGTGCCGTACGGCGTGCTTGACCTCTTCGTCCTCAAGACCCTCGATGCGATGGAGCCGCTCCACGGGTTCGGGCTGGCCCGCAGAATCGAGCAGACCTCCGGCCAGCGGCTCCGGATCAACCAGGGGTCGATCTACCCGGCGCTGCTTCGTCTGGAGCAGAACGGCTGGATCCGCTCCGAGTGGGGCACCTCGGAGAAGAACCGGCGCGCAAAGTACTACGCGCTGACCGTCGCCGGCCGGCGCCAGCTCCGGAAGCAGGTCGAGAGCTGGGAGCGGACGGCGGCGATCGTTGCGTTGTTCCTGGAGGCGACACCATGATTCTCCGGCGATGGCTGACGAGCGTGGGGACGCGTCTGCGCGGCGCCGCGGCCGGGCGCGAGCTCGACGACGAGCTCCGCACGCACCTGGAGATGGCGGTCGAGGAGAACCTCGAACGGGGGATGAGCGAACGGGAAGCGGCCCGCGCCGCGCACCGCGACCTCGGCGTGGTCTCCGCCGTCAAGGAGGCGCACCATCAGGCCGACAGCCTGTACTGGCTCGACACGCTGTTGCAGGACCTGCGCTACGGCGTCCGCGGCCTGCGCCGGTCGCCGCGGTTCACCATCGCGGTGGTCCTCGTCCTGGGCCTCGGCGTCGCCATGACGACGACGGTGTTCGCCATCGTCGACAGCCTGCTGCTGAACGCCGTGCCCTTCGCCGAGCCGCATCGGCTGGTCGAGCTGCACCGGTGGGGACCGTCCGGCGGCGGTCCCGCGCAGCCGGTCGCGATGGTCGAGAACTGGCGCAACGAGACGACGCTGTTCGAACGTGTCGAGACGTACGGCCGCACCGAGGGCGTCTTCACCGGCGGCGCCGAGCCGGAGACCCTGCCGGGTGCGCGAGTATCGCCGGGCATGTTCCCGCTTCTCGGCGTCGCACCCGAGCTCGGGAGGTCCTTCGCGCCGGACGAGGCGGGGCGCGACGTCGCCATCATCAGCCACACGGTCTGGCAGACCCGTTTCGGCCGGGACGCGGGCATCGTGGGCCGCGCGCTACGCCTCGGCGACCGCGTGCTCACCATCGTGGGGGTGATGCCGGCGTCGTTCCGGTTTCCCGATGCGGACACCACGTTCTGGGAACCCTTCGAGGCGGGCCGCGGCGGACCAGGCCCCGGCCGCCCACCCTTCGTGTCCGTCCTGGCGCGCCTCGCGCAGGACGTTTCGTTCGAGCAGGCCGACGCCCGCGCGGCCGCCCTGGCGCCCCAGTGGGACGCCGCGTGGGCGTCTTCGGGCGTCACGACCCGGCTCAGGTCGCTGAACCAGCTCGCGGGGCTCGGCATCGACGCCCGCTTCAGTTGGGTGCAGCAACGGCGGGGAGCGCTGTTCCTGCTGTTCGGCGCCGTCGCCTGCGTGCTGCTGATCGCGTGCGCCAACGCCGCGAACCTGTTCCTGTCGCGGGCGTTGGCGCGCGCGCCCGAGTTCGCGATTCGCGCCGCGGCCGGGGCCAGCCGGCCGCGGCTGTGCCGCCAGCTCCTGACCGAATCGGTGGTCACCTCGGCCCTCGCGGGGCTGTTGGGGCTGGCCCTCGCGGCCTGGCTGATCGGCGTCGCCGCCGCCGCCGTGCCTCCGGACCTCGCCCGCCGGCTGCTGAACCCGATCGATCCGGACGCGCGGGTGGCGTTCTGGGCGGTGTTGGCCGCCCTGCTCGCGGGCGTCGCGGCGACGCTGCCGCCGGCCCTGCGCACGATCGGCCGCGACCTCATGCGGCCGATCCAGGGGCGGGGGGCGGACGCCGGCGGCGGCCCCGGCCGGCTGCGGGGCGGACTGGTGGCCGTCCAGAACGCCCTCGCGGTGGTCCTGCTGATCGGCGCTCTGCTGATGGGACGCTCGCTCTGGACGCAGCTCGACGTCGACATCGGCTGGACCGCGGAGAACGCCGTCGCCCTGGAGCCCCGACTGTCCGGCCCGCGTTATCAGGGGCCGGAGGCGCGCTCCCGCTTCCTCGCGCAACTCGCCGACCTGACCGCCGCGGCGCCCGGCGTGGAGACCGCCGCGCCGGCCGAACAGGTGCCGTTCCTGCCTTCGTTCCTCTCGTTCGGTCGGCTGGAGACCGACGAGGCCGGCCTTTCCTCGACGATGGTCACGATCAACTACGTCACGGACCGCTACTTCCCGGCGGCCGGGATCCCCGTCATCCGGGGACGCGGGTTCGGTGCGGAAGCGGCCGGGCAGGATGCCGCGGTCGTCAGCCGGGACCTCGCGGACCGGCTCTGGCCGTCCGGCGCGGCCGTCGGGCAGCGGTTTCGGATGCCCGAGCAGTCCGCGCTGAACGACGGCGACTGGCTCACCGTGGTCGGCGTGGCCGGCGCCGTCCATGCCGAGGGATTCGACCGCGACCGGGCGGATCCGTACGAGATCTACCTGCCCTGGACCACCAGCAGCACGTCGCGCTCGCCCCGGTTCGTGCTGGTGCGGACCGCCGCGGGCGGGGACCCCATCGGGGTGCTCAAGGAGCAGGTGTGGCGGCTCGACCCGGAGCTGCCGGTCACCGTGCACGCCATGGACGACGTGGTCGCGACCGCCCTCGCCGAGCCGCGCTTCTACACGACGCTGCTGGCCGCGTTCGCCCTGCTCGCGGTGTTCCTGGCGGGCGCCGGGCTGTACTCGGTGGTGGCCTACGAGACGAGCGCTCGGACGAAGGAGCTAGGCGTGCGGGTGGCACTGGGCGCCACCCGTGGCGCGGTGATCCGCCACGTCCTCGGCCGCTCCCTGCTGCACTCCGCGGCGGGCGCGGCCCTCGGCCTGCTCGGCGCTATCGCCCTGACCCGGTTGCTCACGCCCCTGCTGTACGAAACCGAGCCGACTGATCCGCCGACTTTCGCGGCGGCCGCGCTCTTCCTGCTCGCGTCGGCGGTTGCCGGAGCTTGGCTCCCGGCCCGTCGCGCGTCGCGAACCGATCCCATGGTGACGCTGCGCGCCGAGTAGCGCCAGGAGCGACGACCTCGAGGCGGCCCCCGGCTGGGTGGACTGCGGCAGCGCGCCCCCGGCCCGCCCTTGGGTCCGATAAGGGGGACTACGTTAACTGCGCGATCACGGGCGTGGAGCCGACGGCGTGGTCGGGGGCGACAGGGGAGTGCTGGTCCTCGATGTCGTCGAGGTCGACTCGACGCTGGCGTCGCTTGGCCGCGACAGCGACCAGAGGTCTCGACGGCGGTCGCGACGTGGTCTCAGTTCGTCGAAACCGCGACCTGGCCGGAACTCGTTCGGCCCCGCTGGGCGGACCGCGCCTTCACGCTGCCCGCCGTCGCGACCCTCGCGCTCGGTAGCTTCTTACCCTTGTTACCCTTGACAGTCTATACGAGCCCACGCTACGCTTTAGTTCCATAGACACTCTATGTCAAGGAGCGGCCTTGTGAAGCCCAACCGGAACCCTGACATGCTGCGCGGCACGGTCGAGCTGCTCATCCTGACCGCCCTCAGCCGCGGTCCCCGCCACGGCTTCGGCATCGCCCGCTGGCTCGAGGCGATGTCCGACGACGAGCTGCAGCTCGAGGAGGGCTCGCTCTACCCCGCGCTGCACCGCATGGAGCGGCGCGGCTGGCTGGAGGCCGAGTGGGGGATCTCGGAGAACAAGCGGCAGGTGAAGCTCTACCGGCTGACGACCCGCGGCCACGCCAGGCTCACGAGCGAGACCGAAGGGTGGACGGCGTTCGCGGCCGCCGTCGGTCGGGTGCTCCAGGCCGCCCAGGCCGCATGAGGAGTGGATCGATGGCGCGAACACCGATGTGGCGGCGGTATGTCCGGTTCTGGGGATCCGACGTGCGCGCGGACGTGGACGCCGAGCTCGACTTCCACGTCCGCGAGTTGACCGAGCGGCTCGTGCGGGAAGGCCGCGCGCCGGCCGAGGCCCGGGCGGAGGCGGAGCGTCGCTTCGGCGACTACGCCCGGGTCAGGGAGGCGTGCGTCGGCATCGACCGGGGGAGGGAGCGGCAGCGGCGCTGGCGGCAGCTCGTCGCGGACCTGTTGCAGGATCTGCGGATCGGCGTCCGCACCCTCGCCAGGAACCCCGGGTTCACGGTTTCCGCAGTGATCGTGCTGGGCCTGGGTCTCGGCGCCGCGACGGTGATGGTCAGCGTGATCAACGCCGTGTTTGTCCGTCCGCTGCCGTTTCCCGAACCGGACCGCATCTTCAACGTGGTCATGCACGAGGGCGGGCCCAGCCCGTCCATCGTGCACCCGCAGGCGGCCGTCGCATTCACGCGCGACCACAGCCGGGCCTTTTCGGCGTTGGCGGGCATCCGATCGAGCCCCGGGGTCAACCTCGCCAGTGACCGCGGGTCGATGTACGTCCGCAACCTCAGGGTGACCGCGGGCTTCTTCCGGGTCTTCGGCATCGATCCGCAGCTCGGACGCGGCTTCCTGCGCGAGGACGAGACGGCTCCGTCGACGGTCGTGCTGAGTCACGCCGTCTGGGCCGGCCACTTCGAGAGCGACCCCGGCATCGTCGGGCAGGTCGTACGGCTGGGCGGCCGCCCGCACACCGTGATCGGGGTCATGCCGCCCGACTTCTGGTCGTACGAGGCGGCCGACGCGTGGACGCCCTTCCGTCCCGATCCGACTCGCATGGACCGGAACTATCGGCTGATCGGCCGGCTCGCGCCCGGGTGGACCGCCGCTCAGGCCGAGACCGAGCTCCTGGCGCTGGCCATGAGCCTGCGCGACCAGCTCCCTCCGGGGCTTGCCGAATTGCCGGCGGTGACGCCCGACGGGCCGCGGCCGGGCGTGCAGCCCTATCGGGACGTGCTGGCCGGCCGCAGCGTGGGCATCGTCTGGCTGCTCACCTCGACCGTCGGCGCGATTCTGCTGATCGTCTGCGCCAACGCGGCGGGGCTGCAATTGGCGCGCGCCGTGGGGCGCGGCCGGGAACTGGCCGTCCGTTCCGCGCTGGGGGCTGGCCGTGGCCGCCTGCTCAGACAGCTCCTGACCGAGAGCGTCCTGCTGGCGGCGGCGGGCGGGACGGTGGGCCTTCTCGCCGGGGTCTGGGGTGTACGCGGGCTTGTCTCCGCCCAGCCGCAGCTCGCGGTCTGGGGGATCGCCGTCGATGTGCCGACGGCGCTCGGATCGCTTGGGATCGCGCTTGCGACCGGCTTGACGTTCGGTCTACTGCCCGGCCTCCTCGCGGCCCGCGGCAAGCCCGCGGACGCGTTGCACGGCGGGACGTCGCGCGGCGCGACCGCGGTTCGCGGGACCTGGTTGCGCCGGTCGCTTGTGGTCGCCCAGGTCGCGCTGTGCACGGTGCTGCTCGCGGCGGTGGGCGTGTTCCTGCGCACGTTCGTCGGACTCAACTCGTCGGAACTCGGCTTCGAGCCTGCCAACGTGCTCACCGCACGCGCCTCGCTGCAGGGTCCCGACTACGGATCGGGGGTCGCCATGTCGGCGCTCTATCGGCGGACGCTCGACGAGCTGGCGCGCGTGCCCGGCGTCGAAGCCGCCGCGGTCGCGAGCAACGTGCCGGTCGAACGCGGTCTGAACCTCCCGTTGCGCGAGGCTCCGGGCGGCCGGGTCGCTGGGAGCGTCGACTGGCGCTACGTGACCGGAGACTACCTGCGGGTCTTGCGTATTCCGCTCGTGGCCGGCCGCGCGTTCGGCGAGGCGGACCACCGTGCGGGCGCGCCGCCCGTGGCGTTGGTCAACGACGAGTACGTCCGGCGCCTGGGCGACGGTCGGCCGGTGATCGGCGCGCGACTGCAAGCGACCGCCTTCGACTTCGACGACCACGCGCGCGAGATCGTCGGCGTGCTCGGCGACGTGCGGACGCGCGGCGTCACGGCTACTCGACCGACGGTGTTCGTACCGGTGGAGCAGGTGCCGGACGAGCTGATCGAGCTGATCCACGAGGTCTTCCCGGTGAGCTGGGCGCTGAGGACGCGTGAGGACGCGGGCGGCCTCATCCCATCCGTCGAGCGGGTCATCCGCGAGGCCGACCCGCGGTTGTCGATAACTGCGTTCCGGTCGATGGACGAGGTGGTCGGCGGCGCGATCGCGACCCCGCGCTTCCACACGGTCATGCTGGGCCTATTCGCCGCGGCCGCGCTGATCCTGGCCGCGGCCGGCCTCTACGGGCTCGTCGCCTACGCCGTGGCCCAGAGCACGAAGGAGATCGGCATTCGCCTCGCCCTGGGGGCCTCCACGAGGCAGGTGACGGCGCGCTTCGCGCGGCAGGGCATCGCCCTCGCCGCCATCGGGGCAGTCGTGGGAACCGGCGGCACAGTGCTCGTCACCGAGCTGCTGCGGCGACTGACGGAAGCGCGGCCGCTCGATCCCTGGACCGTCGCCGGCGTCGTGCTCGTCCTCGGCGCGGTCACGGCCGCCGCCACCATCGTCCCGGCCCGCCGCGCGGCGCGGGTGGACCCCATGCTGACCCTTCGCGTCGAGTGAGCTCCACCATTGCGCTGTTTCACGTTAACCACAGAGTGCTGACGTCGGCGGGATCGCCGAGCCGCGGTGCTCCCGCTCGATAGGCGCCCGCCCGATAGGCGACGTCCACCGACCCTCGGAGGTGCTTTGCAGCGGGCGATTCTGAACGTCGCGAAGGTCGACACGCCGAGCAGCTCCCACCCGACGCCACCAGGAAGACGGAACATCTGTTGGAATGTCTCGTATGTCCCATAGACAATCTATGTGTTTGGTGGATCCGGATGGACGTGGACTGGCCTGAGACTAGCCGCGTCCACAAGGAGGCAGCATGGAGTCTCAAGACCAGTCGGGGAGCGGCACGCGGTTTCGGCGCCAGTTGACGTTGCTGTGGAGTGCGATTGCGATCCTCACGCTTGCGTTGTCGGCCGCCGTGACCTGGATTGCCACGGCGTCGGCGCCGGCCGTGCTGACGGCGGAACGACTGGAGATCGTTGAGCCCGACGGCTCCCTGGCGATGGTGCTCGCCAATTCTCAACGGCCCGCGGCCGCCACCATCGATGGGGAGGTGCTCATGGAGGGACAGGAAGAGGAACGACGCGGAATTCCCTCCATCATCTTCTTCGACGGCAAGGGTGACGAGGTCGGCGGCATGTTGTTCGGAGTCAGGGAGACGCCGGGCGGATACCAGGCGATGCGTCACTTCTCACTGGATGCCCACGAGCAGGATCAGACCGTGGTCCTCATGCACTATCAGTCTCCCAACGGATCGCAGTCGGGACTCAGAGTGAGCGATCGGCCGGTTCACTCGATGCCCGAGGCTCTCGCCCAACTGGGCCTTTCCGTCGGTGCATCGAGAGAGCAGCTCCAGGCCGCGATGGAGGCGCTTCCCGAAGATGGAAGACAGGCTCGATTGCGGGAGCTGTTCGGCGGGACACCCCGGGCTTTCCTGGGGTCGACTCCCGCCGGCGAAGCCACCCTCACGCTGCGCGACGGCGAGGGGCGTCCACGCATCGTCATCGAAGCGCCCGGGGATGGAGACCCGGCCATCCGCATTCTGGATGAGGAAGGGGCGACCGTCCTCCGGTTGCCGGAGCCCTGATCGATCCCGTCGTGGCCGGGGTCGACGCCCTGCGGAGCGCAGCAAGGTCTGGCGCGGGTTCGTGTGCTCGAAGCTGCGTGCGGCGCTGGCCGAGGCGTACGCAGCGGCGGGGCGGGCGGCCCCGCGCTGGACGCAGGCGTCGCCGGCGGCGGGTCGATCCCGAGCCGGGCGGCGCACGTGACGGAACTCGGCGCCGCGGTGCTGGCGCTGGAGTGAGCAGGTCCTCGATTTCCGCTCCCGCGGCCGCGATTTCACCCTCTCGGAATCCCGCCCCCCGAGGCTATCCCATAACCCCCTTTAGAGGGGTGCCTCAGCACAGCCCGACGCGGACCCTGCATTCTGAACGGACGTTCAGTCACATGCCGAAGGGGATGAGCCACAAATGATCACTCCAACTCCAACCCACAAAGGGTCGACCGGGGACGGCTGGGCGGCCCTCACGCCCGATACCGGCGTCGAGAGGTTCAGGTGCCCGAGCCGGCCCGCGCCGCTTCGCGCGGTCGGGAGTCGCGTTGCTCCACGCGACCGGGGCTTCGGGTTTCCCTGTCTTCAGGGTGCCGCCCGCTCCACGGAGCGGCGATGAAACGTCATATCATCCGTGATGCGTTGGTGCTGGACACCAACGTCATCGTCGCCGGTCTTCGGCGCCCGGCCGGCGCTTCGGCCGCGTTGCTCGACCGCGCCTTGAGCAGGTCGTTCGTGTTGGTGCTGTCAGGGGCGTTGGCGCCGGAGTGCGAGGCGGCCTGCCGCGATCCGGCGCAGCGGATCGCCTCGGGCCTGAGCGAGGTCGAGGTCGAGACGCTCGTCACGGCGTTGTGCGCGGTCGCCGAGCCGGTCGAGACTCTGTTCCTGTGGCGTCCGCAGCTCCGCGACCCGGCGGACGAGATGGTGTTCGAGGCCGCCACCAACGGCGCCGCCGACGCCCTGGTGACCTTCAACCGGCAAGATTTCGGGCAGTCGCCGGCCCGGTTCGGCATCGCGCTGCTGTCGCCCCGGGAGGCCTCGAGGAGGCTGTCGTCCTGAAGAAGCAGCTCAGCACCTATCCGTTGCGGCTGCCCACGTCGTTGAAGACGGCCGTGGTCGAGATCAGCAAGGCCGACGGGACGAGCATCAACCAGTTCGTGGCGACCGCCGTGGCGGAGAATCGGCCCTCCGGACCGCGGCGTTCTTCACCGAACGGGCGGCTCGGGCCGACGTCGTCGCGGCGCGCCGGCTGCTGCGCCGCCAGGGCGGCCAGCCCCCGGCACCCGGAGACCGGCTCGAATAGGGAGAGCCGCGGCCCCTCGCCCGGACCCGGAGCGCGGCGGCCCGGTGCCGGTGCGCCCGGCCGCGTCGGCGGGTGTGGTAAACCTATCAGCCGGGGCGCAGCCCGTCGGGGGACGTCCAGGGGTCAGCGAACGCAGGGGAGTGAACGGAGATGAGACGCAGCATCACGCTCGGCGCGGTGGTGGCGGTCGGCGTTCTGTCGGTCGGGGTCAACGGGTTCCAGCAGCTCAATCCGGACGCGGTGGACGCGGCCGTCATCGAGCAGGTCAAGGACAACCTCTACGTCATCACCGGATCGTCGCCGATCGACCGGTCGCTGTTCAGCGGCGGCAACGTCGGGGTCTTCGTGATGGACGACGGGGTGGCCATCGTCGACACCAAGCTGCCCGGGTGGGGGCCGGTGATCCTCGAGCGCATCCGCTCGGTGACCGACAAGCCCGTCGTCACCATCGTCAACACCCACACGCACGGCGACCACGTGGGCAGCAACGAGTTCTTCGACGCGGCGCGCATCGTGGCCCACGAGAACACCAAGGCCAACATGCAGCGCATGGACAACTTCCAGGGCGACAACGCTCGGTTCCTGCCCGCCGCCACCTACTCCGACCGGATGAGCCTCGGCTCCGGGGACGACCGCATCGACCTCTACCACTTCGGGGCCGGCCACACGAACGGGGACACGTTCATCGTGTATCCGGCCCTCGGCGTACTGCAGACCGGCGACATGTTCCCGTGGCGGGACGCGCCGTTCCTCGACACGAGCAACGGCGGCAGCGGGCTCGCCATGCCCGAGACCCTGGCCGCGGCCATCGCCGGCATCGAGGGCGTCGACGTGGTGGTGCCGGGGCACATCCCGGTCACGACGTGGGAGAGCTTCGAGGAGTTCCAGCGCTTCAACGCGGACCTCGTGGACGCGGTGCGGACGGCCAAGGCCGCGGGCCTGAGCGAGGACGACGCGGCGACCGGCGTCAGCCTCGCGAGCGGGTATCCGCACTACGACTCCACGCGCCTCGAGGCGGCGGTGCGGGTGATCTACAACGAGCTGCCGTAGCCGGCGCGGACGCCCGGGGCCACGCCGCCGGCGGACGGATGTTCGTCGCCGTCAGCGGCAGGCGGCCCAGCGGTGGATCGCGGCGAGGCCGTGCGCCGCATCGATGCCCTCCGTGCGGTGACGTCGGCACCCCTTCAGGGCTGTCTGGCGCGGGTGGGGCGCTAGGTGCGGGTGGAATTGCGGTTCAGGGCGAGGCCGTGCGCCGCGTCGATGCCCTCCGTGCGGTGACGGCGGCACCCCTCAGGGTTGTCTGGCGCGGCTGCGGCGCCAGGTGCTGGTGGAGCTGGTCCGGCGGCGTCCCCGGCTAGAACGCCCTCGGACCGGCGAGCACGCGGGCCGGGAACATGATGATCGCGGTGAGCAGCGCGAAGACCCCGGTCACCGCGATGCCGAGGAGCCGGAAGGGCAGCAGCAGCACCCACACGATGGGGTAGAGCAGCAGCGCCAGGAGGGCCAACGGCCAGCACAGCACGAGCAGGATGCACCAGAGCAGGAACTTGGTCATGGTTCTAACCGACTCTGACGAAGGGCCGATGCCGCCGGTTCCGACGGGCTGACCGCGAATCGACATATCCTACACGTCCATCTGGTGCGCTGGCGGTCTGGGAGCCGGCGACGTCCAGCGCCTGTGCGCCCGGCCGAGGAGCTCGAGGATGCGTGCGAGCCGGGTGATGGTGCTCGTGGACGGCAACGGGTCGACCCGACGTGCCTCGCGCACCGTGGGTCGGGATGGTAGGCAAGGAGTGGCAATGTCGCGTTCCGATGAGCGTTCGCGGTTTCCGGTGCTGCTGATCGCAGGTCTGGCCCTGCCGATCACGGGCGGCCTCGTCCCGCCGGCGCACGCCGACGACTGGCCCGAGTGGCGTGGGGCGGGCCGCCGGGGCGTCCTCGCCGAGACCGGCCTCGTCGAGACCTTCCCCGAGGGGGGCCTCCCGGTGGCTTGGCGCACCCCCATCCATGGCGGCTACGCCGGCCCGGCGGTGGCCGACGGCCGGGTCTTCGTCACCGACGCCCGCCGCCTCGACCCCCGGTCGACGGCGGTCGTCGAGCGGGCCGTCGCCCTCGACGAGGAGACCGGCGAGGTGCTGTGGACGCGCGAGTGGGAGACCGACTACGCGGGGCTGCAGCTCGTCTACGCCATCGGCCCGCGGGCCACGCCCACCGTCGACGGCGACCGCGTCTACGTGCTCGGGGCGATGGGCCGGCTGCTCGCCCTCGACGTCGCCGACGGGACGGTGCGGTGGGAGAGGGACTTTCCCGCCGACTTCGGCACCGAGGTGCCGTCGTGGGGCATGTCGGGGGCGCCGCTCGTCGACGGCGACCGGCTGATCTGCCTCGTGGGGGGCGAGCCCGACGCCAAGATGATGGCGTTCGACAAGCACACCGGCGAGGAGATCTGGCGGGCCCTGTCGTCGGACTGGGAGCCCGGCTACAGCCAGCCCATCATCATCGAGGCGGGGGGAGCCAGGCAGCTCATCGCGTGGCACCCGCGCGACATCAGCTCGCTCGACCCCGAGACCGGCGAGGTGTACTGGGAGATACGCCACATCGTCGACATGGGCATCAACCCCGCCACCGCCGTCCACAGCGGCCGCTACCTGTTCTTCACCTCGCAGTACGGCGGGGCCCGCATGCTGCTGCTCGACGACGACCGCCCCGGGGCGGAGGTGCTCTGGGAGGGCGTCGGCGAGAGCGACCCCGAGTACGGCTTCGACTTCAACACCCTGAACTCGGTCATCAGCACCCCGCTCATCCACGGGGACCACGTCTACGGGGTCGACGGCCACGGCGTCCTCCGGTGCCTCGAGGCGGCGACCGGCCGCCGGGTGTGGGAGACCGAGGCCCTGATCGGCGAGAGCACCAACTGGGCCACCGCGTTCTTCGTGCGCAACGGCGACCGCTGGTTCGTCAACACCGACACCGGCGACCTCGTCATCGCGCGGTTCTCGCCCGACGGCTACGACGAGGTCGACCGCACCCCGCTCATCGAGCCCACGCACCCCTACGTGAGGCGGCGCCTCTCGGGCCGCGCCGTCAACTGGTCGCACCCCGCCTACGCGAACCGCCACGTCGTCGTCCGCAACGACGAGGAGATCGTGCGGCTCTCGCTGGCGAAGGAGGAGTAGGGTGGCAGGGATGCGCGGGTTCGCGGCGGCGGTCTCCCGAGTGGAGCCCCGGACGGGCGGCGAGGGGAGCCGTCCGCCGGCGGTTCGCGGGCTGGTTTGCCTGTTTCTCGCGCTCGCCATCGTGATGTCGGCGGTCGCGCTTCACGGCCAGGGCAACGACGCCGCGCCGCGCCGGGTCGTGGTGATGGGCGACCTTCGCCTGGGCGAGGGGCGCGCGGCGGACGGCTCGTGGTCGCCGTACGAGGACTTCCGATGGGCGGAAGACCTCCAGCGGTTCTTGACCGCCTTGGTGGAGGAGAGCGGCCCGACCGACCTCGTCCTGAACGGCGACACGTTCGAGTTGCTGCAGGCGAGCGACAGCGCCTGCGCCTGGGACGACCCGGCCCTGGGATGCACCGAGGCCGAGGCGCTGGACCGCCTGGACCGGGTGCTATCGGCGCACCGCGACGAGACCGCCGCCCTCGCGGCGTTCGCCGCCGCCGGCGACAACCGGGTGGTGCTCGTGCCCGGCGACCACGACGCGGCTCTGCTGTTCCCGGCCGTCGGGCAGCGCGCGGTCGAGGCGTTCGCGGCCGCGCCGGGGCGGGTGGGGGTGGCCGGGGAAGGGTTCTGGCGCTCCGCCGACGGGCTGATCCACGCCGAGCACGGGCATCAGATCGAGGGCCGGGCCGACCGGTTCGAGAGCTGGCCGGTCCCGTTCGTGACCCGTTCAGGGCAGCGGCACCTCGCGCGGCCGTGGGGGCACTCGGTGGTGCAGGCCCTGTACGACCGCCACGAGCCGCGGTTCCCCATCGTGGACAACCTCGCCGACAACGGCGCCGGCGTGCGCGAGGCCCTCGCGGCGGCCGGGGTCGACGACGCGGGGCCGACGGCGCCCGACCTGCTGCGGTTCCTGCTCTTCCGCATGTCGTGGCAGCAGTTCCGGATGGACCTGGACCGCGGCGACGTGGAGTCCCCGGTCTGGGACCTCGCCGCGGTGCGCGAGGCGGGGCCGAGGTTCCTCGTCGACTCGCTGGCCGACGACGACCGGTTCAAGCCGCTCGCCGCGCGGGCCCTCGACGCGGGCGGCCTGACCGCCCTCATGGCGTCCCTGAGCGATGACGAGCTGACCGCGATCTGCGACCACCGCGCCGCCCTTCGCCGGGCGCGGCGGCGCTTCGAGCGCATCCTGACGCAGCTCGACCCGACCGGCCCCCCGCTCGCCGAGTGCCCGCGCACGCCGGAGACCGACGCGCCCCGGTTCGAGTACTTCTGGGGCTCGCGCGACCGCGTGTTCGGCCGTCACCTCGAGCAGTTGACCGACCCGCGGCCCGTCGCGGTGATGGTTCACGGTCACACCCTTCTCGCCGACTACCGCCAGGGCAACTTCACCCGCGTCGAGGCCGGCCTGACCTACGTCGTGGACGGCTTCTCGCCCGTGCGGGGGGCCGCGACCCCGATCGTCATCAACGGCGGCGCGTGGCAGCGCACGGTGACGCCCCGGCAGCTCGGGGAGCACCGGCGGCGCCTGGGGCTGTCGGAGGCCGAGCTGCTGGCGTCGATGCAACCCGAGCAGCTGCCTCCGTGCTACAGCTTCGTGCAGATCGATCCCTACGACGAGCGGCCCGACCCGCCGGTGGTGCGCTACTGGCGTCAGGACCGGGATGGGACCTGGATGATGGCGCCCCGCTGCGGGCGGGGCATCGACGACTGACGGCCGGGCGACCTGGGGATGCGAACCGGACCGACCGCCGGGCGACCGGGGATGCGAACCGGACCGGCCGCCGGGCGACCGGGGATGCGAACCGGACCGACGGCCGGGCGACCGGGGGATGCGAACCGGACCGACGGCCGGGCGACCGGGGAGCGAACCGGACCGGCCGCCGGGCGACCGGGGGATGCGAACCGGACTGACGGCCGGGCGACCGGGGGACACGAACCGGACCGACGGCCGGGCGACCGGCGGATGCGAACATCGAGGAGAGAGTGATGACGAGATCGACGACGAAGTGGTGGGTGCTGGTCGCGGTGCTGGCGGCGGCGGTCGCCGCGGGGAGCGCGAGCGCGCCGGGCGACGTGCCCGAGATGGACGGCGTGCCGGCGGCCGAGCCCGAGGCGGTGGGGATGTCCTCGGCCCGTCTCGAGCGCCTCGACCAGGTCATGCAGGGCTACATCGACCGCAACGAGGTCGCCGGGGTGGTGACCCTGGTGGCCCGCCGCGGCAAGGTCGTGCACTTCTCGGCCCTCGGCAAGCGCGACGTCGAGGCCGGCGCGCCGATGACCCACGACACCATCTTCCGCATCGCGTCGATGACCAAGCCCATCGCGTCGGTGGCGCTGATGATGCTGTACGAGGAGGGCCGCTTCCAGCTCCGCGACCCCATCGCCAAGTGGCTGCCCGAGTTCGCCGACATGCAGGTGGCGGTCCCCGCGCCTCCGCAGGAGCGGCTGACCGGCCGCTACAAGACGGTGCCGGCGGCCCGGCCCATCACCGTGCAGCAGGTCCTGACCCACACCGCGGGGCTCGCCAACACCTACCGCGGCATCACCCAGCCCGAGTTCCAGCGGGTGGTGGCGCCGCGCGAGCCCGGCGACACGGTGGGCGACATGCTGAAGCGGCTCGCCACCCTGCCCCTCAACTTCCACCCCGGCGACCACTGGGAGTACGGCCGCGCCACCGACGTCGTGGGCCGGCTCGTCGAGGTCATGTCGGGCCAGACCCTCGACGCGTTCCTGAAGGAGCGCATCTTCGAGCCCCTCGACATGCGGGACACCCACTTCTATCTGCCGAAGTCGAAGCTCGGCCGGTTCGCCGCCCTCTACCGCCCCGACGCCGACGGCAAGATAGAGCTGGCCGAGGCGCCGACGGCCGAGAGCCGCTTCGTGGCCGAGCCCCACACCTACTTCAGCGGCGCCGGCGGCCTCGTGTCGACCGCCCGCGACTACTTCCGCTTCCACCAGATGATGCTCAACGGCGGCGAGCTCGACGGCGCGCGCATCCTCGGCCGCAAGACGGTCGAGCTGATGACCGCCAACCACACCGGCGACAAGGGCATCTGGCTCGCCGGCCCCGGCTACGGGTTCGGCCTCGGCTACGCGGTGGTCACCGACCTCGGCCCGTCGGGCACCCCGCGCTCGGAGGGCTCCTACTACTGGGGCGGCGCCTTCGGCACCATCTTCTGGGTCGACCCGTCCGAGGAGCTCATCGGCATCCTCATGGAGCAGATCCGGCCCTACACGCACCTCAACGTCCGGCCGGACCTCGCGACGATGACCTACCAGGCGATGCTTCGTCGACTGAGCCGCGATGCTCGAGGGGGAACCGGCATCGTCGACCGAGCCGCGATGCTGTCGACCGAGCCGCGATGCTGTCGACCGAGCCGCGATGCTGAAGTGGACCCGGCGATTGCCGACTGAGCCGCGATGCTGAAGTGGATCGTCCTCGCGACGGTGCTGGGGTGGGTCGGCCGGCTGATGCTCGACCGCGTGCGGGTGGCCGTCAACCGGCCCCCGCCCCCGCGCCGCTTCGACGTCTTCACGGTGCTCGCCATCGTCGTCGTGCTGCTGTGGCTGCTGCCGTTCGTGCTGCCGTTCTTCAGGGACGCGGCGGAGTGAGAGGCGGGCGACGCGGCGGAGATCGTCCCGCACGTCCAGGCTCGGAGAGCTGCGTCGGGAGGTTGGTCGGAGGCGGCTACCCGAATGAGAACAGCCTGGGGTCGTACCGGAAGGTCTCCATGCGCGAGATGGTGATGCGGTGGGCGTCCTCGTGGCGGTGGTTGACGATGACGTTGCGGTCGCGGGTGTCCGCAATCGGCACGATGACCGACGGGACGCGAAGCAGACAGGCCGAGACGCCGTCCAGCCAGTCGTTTCCGAGACGCCTGGTGAGACCGCCCAGCGTGTCCCAACGTTCCGGCAGGCTGTCGAGCGGCACCTCGTCGATCTTCAGATCGTCCGGCGCCTCGTAGCGCACGAACATCATGTCGTCGGGCAGCAGGGACGCGTCGCTGATGTGCACGAGCTTCTCGAGCACGCAGAGCGCTGGGCCGGTCGCACAGTAGGTCACCCGGCGGCCTCGCCCGTTCCATCGACCGTCTCTCCCGAGCCCGTACCCGCCATCGAAGCGTTCCGCGTACGTTCTCGCCGACAGCCGCCAGAGGTGCATCAGACGGCGGCGCCCCAGGCGATGCTCGCCAGCAGGTCCTCGACGATGCGGGCGCCGACCTGTGTACGAACCAGGTCGATTGGGCGCCGTCCATCCAGCACCGAAAGCTCCCGGTGGAGCCAGAGGTCGGCCTTGCGCCGGTTGCCGAAGGTCTCCTCGGCAAGCGCCCTCACCCGGGCGAGGCGGACAGCGCGGTCGGATTCCTCCACCGTCAGCCTGCTTCGTTGCGCGCGCCGGTGCGACAGGGTGCGCGGCTTGATGACGAGGGTCGCGATGTCGCGATCCGTGACGCCCCGTTTCCGGAGCGCGTCGATCGCGGCTGTCGGGAGCCCGAGCTCCACCGCTCGGGCCAACTCCGCATCCGACCGGACCTGACGGCCGATGGTCTTGCGCCCGCCGAGCTGCTCGGCGGTGAGGAAGGCCGTCGGCGGAGACTCGGTGGTTTCCGGAAGGGGGGGCGGCATTTGCTCATGGTACGGCGGCAAGTTGCCGACGTCAACGCGATGCGGTGCCGAGCCGGGTCTGCGGAGTCCGCTCGTGAGGCATCGCGCGTGGTAACCTGCACTTCAGCCCCGAGCAGCGGCACGAAGGCCATCGTAGGGGCGGTGACATGACGGTTGCGGCACGCCAGGAGAGTTGGCGCCTCGTGACGTCGGACGGCGACTCGACCATCGACCTGCAACCGCTGCAGGGATTGTGGACCGAGGCGCAGTACCTGCGCCTGACGGGCGGCCGCCGCAGACTGATCGAGTTCGCGGACGGCACTCTCGAGATCCTGTCCATGCCCACGGACCGCCATCAGGTCATCGTGCGGCATCTGTTCCTGACGCTGTTTCCGCGGGCCACGGACCTCGGCGGGACGGTGCTCTTCGCGCCGTTGCGCCTGCGCATCCGAGCGGGCAAGTTCCGCGAGCCGGACCTCGTGGTCCTGCTCGACGCCGGCGACCCGCGGCGCGGAAACGACTTCTGGACGGGCGCCGACCTGGTCGTGGAGGTGGTCAGCCCCGACGACCCCGACCGGGACCTTCGGCACAAGCGCGCGGACTACGCGGAAGCGCGGATTCCGGAATACTGGATCGTCAACCCGATCGACGAGACGGTGACCGTGCTCGTGCTGGCCGAGGACAGCTACGCAGACCATGGCGTTTTCCGCCGTGGCCAGCACGTTCGCTCCGTATGCCTTCCCGACTGTTCGCTCGACGTGACGAGCGTCTTCGAAGCACGCTGACGGTTTCGGGCTTCGATCCAGAGCCACCTGCCGATCGAGGGCGCCGAACGCGAGACACGCGTGCTTCGCGGGACGCCGCTGTGGATCTCACAGCCGCACCCGAGCGTGCATCGTTGATACTTGAGTGATTTACTCAGGACGATTATGCTGCGTGAGTGCGCTCGTCTCAGCGCTCCCGTCCCACGTTCGGTCCCACATTCCTCGCTCGATCGGCGGCCTGGGCGACGTCCAGATGTCGGGGTCGCGCGTCAGCGCCGGGCGCGATAGCCCTCGACGGGTTGCCGCTGCCTTATGTGCCAGCAGGGTCTTCGTGTTCGACCGCCCAGTCGTGCAGGACCGCGTACTTTCTTGCCCGATCAGGGGAGTGGCCTGCTACTTCGATGACGTATTCCCGGAGATCGGCCAAGGGTGTTTGCGGTTTCTCGCCACGTTGCCCGTAGATGAATCCTTGCAGTTGTTTCGGCGATCCGTAGCAGATCCACATCTCTGGTGGTGGATTGAACCTGTGCTTTTTCCCGAGGATGGGCTTTCGATGAAAACCGTGCTGCACGCGCTGCACGTGAAGGTCGCACAGATCCGGCGTTCCGACGACTGCTTTGAAATCAAAATGGTGCGTTGCTGGTCGCGCCAAGACCCCCCAGATGCTTGGAATCAGCACGGAATGGCCGCCCTTCTTCTCGAGGCGCCTTGGTGAGATCGGCCGCTGTGCCGGTGGGTCTTGAGCGAGAATGCAGTTGCGCCAGTAGTCGAGGAACCGGTCCAGATCGAAGCTGAACGGCTCTGGTGGATTTCGACGCCGCAGTTCTGCTAGGAATACGCTGAACTGATCTCGTACGGTCATCGGCCGTGATGTGCCGTTCGCCAAGAGCACACGATTCCCGTGAGGAAACCATGCTATCAGGTGATCGGCCTCGTCGATCAGCCGCTCGAGCGTTACTGTTGTTAGTTTTTCCTTCATTGTCCACGATATGCGCCCTTCATGGGCGCTGTTTCCTCTGAGGCGTCGTCCGCCCAAGCGAAGATCCGTGGACGCTCTCGTGTCCTGTTGGACTCCACCTGTTCTGGCTTCTGTACCGTAGCACGTGTGCGCGGTTCTGTGCTGGTGGCGCAGGAGTTCCCTCGGGCAGCGGTGACTCCGATCGAGGCCCGTCGCGGGATTGCCGGAGCGATGATGGTCGATTTGTGTGCAGCCTGTAGACGCGCTGGGGGATGCGTCTTCAGGCCGCTTCCCGCACGTCGTAGCCGACCATGAACAGTCCTGCGGCGAGTTCGTGGCACCCGTCCTCGCCGGGGCGGCTTGGCCACGCTCCGGTCTCCAGGATGCTGCGCAGAAACCAGTTCGCCCGCATGAGCTGCGCGGTGTGATGCGGCGGGCTCGGCCTCAGTCGAGGAAACCGGAGGCCGTTCCTGCTCGCGTCGCGGAGCTTGCGGCGTTTGGCGTTCGGTGCCTCCTTGGGGCTTCCGAACGCGAACGCCAGACAGCGGGGGACGGAGGTGCGACCCGTGTGTTCACAGAACTGCCGGACGAGGAGCCCAAGCGCCGCACCTACCCGTCCGTCGTAGATGACGCAATGGTCGCAGAGCAGACTGTAGATCTTGACGAAGCCGGCATTCATGCGGCACTCCGTGTCCGCGCCCGACGGATCCCTGCGCATCTCGTTCGGCGACGGCGTGTGGTCCCCGTCGATCACCGCCCGCAGATGCCGGAGCTCGTCGAGCAAGCTCGACCGGCGCCTTTGCAGATAGGCTCCGTTGCGCGCCCAGACGCCGCCCCATCTCAGAATTCGCTCGCACGCGTCGGCGGCACGGTCGACATCGTCATTGCCAACGGCTTCCCGGAGGTCGCGGCGGTACGAATCGAGCCGAGTCTTGTTCTCGCGCCACGACTCGCGGTTCCAGCGGTATTGTCGGAACGCGTCGGTCAGGCTGTCGCAGGACCAGCGGTTACCCGTCCTGCGATCGATATACGTATGTGTCCATCCCGAGGTGCTGTCGAAACGAGCGGCGACCCAGGGCCGCATCTCGTTCACATGGGTATCGGCGAGGAACGCTTCTTTCTTCATCGGTCCGCGGACGGCGGAACCACGTCGATCCGCGGGATGCAACCCCGACAGGGATTTGCGCCCTGGAGTGGGTGACGCCCTCACCGCCCGAACAGGCTCTTCGGAACCCGCCCGGTGACCACCTGGGTCAGGTCCACCGCCTCGGCCACGTGGAAGTCGACCGCGATGCTCGCCAGCGACAGCGCCCGGTCGGGGCTGAGCCCGTGCTCCTCGACGAGGAACGCCACCACCTCCTCGACCGCCTTCTGCAGCGCCCGGTCGAGGTCGAGGTCGATGCCCATCAGGACGTAGTGGGTGGCGGTCTCGGCCCGCGGCGCCGTCAGCTCGCGGTCCTTGTGCAGCACGAAGCGGAACCGGCCGGTCAGCGACTGCTCGATGGCGGTGCCGCTGACCTCGCCGTCGCCCTGCGCCGAGTGGGGGTCGCCGACGTAGAACAGGGCGTCGGGCTGGAGCACCGGGAGATACAGGGTGCTGCCGGCGGTGAGGTCCTTGACGTCGAGGTTGCCGCCGAAGCGGCCGGGCGGCCGCGACGCCTGGACGCCGGGCACGGTGACCCCGGGCTCGCCGACGACGGGGTCGGGGGCGACGGCCATGATGCCCATGAACGGGGCCAGGGGCACGTGGATGCCGTCGCCGAAGAGGGCGACCTCGCGGCCGTCCACCACGCCCGTGCGGATGAGGTGCCGGCCGGCCGCGATGTCGCGCTCGGCGTCGTCGGGCCGCGAGCCGGGATAGGCGGGCGAGAAGACGCCGCCCGTGGGGCTCGTGTTGTTGATGCCGTAGGGGACGCGGGTCGCGATCTCGAGCACCTGGATCTCGAGGACGTCGCCCGGCTCGGCGTTCCGGATCGCGATCGGCCCGGTGATGACGTGGCCGCTCCGGCCCTCCCGCGGCCGTCCCGCCCGGGACGCCCAGAAGTCGAGCACGTCGGGCAGGATCTCGTCCGGCGTCACCCCGAGCACGACCAGCGACAGGTCGGGATGGTCGTCCTGGGTGGCCCCGGCGTGCGACAGGGTGTCGATGCGCACGGTCTCGCCGGAGTCGATGGTCAGCACCGGCGGCTTGTCGATGGGGAACCAGCCCCAGCTCACCGTCTCGGGCCGGGACGGCACGAAGTGCTCGCCGTCCTGGGCGGCGGCGGTCGTCCCCGATCCCGTCGCCATGAGCAGAGCGGCCGAAACGCCGGCCACCAGGGTACGTACGTTGCCTGCGAGCATCTCTCGTTCCTCCGCGGGGGTGCGGCTTCCGGGCGCCGTTGTA
This sequence comes from Vicinamibacterales bacterium, assembly GCA_965116765.1. Taxonomy (GTDB): domain Bacteria; phylum Acidobacteriota; class Vicinamibacteria; order Vicinamibacterales; family UBA8438; genus JAJEEA01. The sequence continues at coordinate 510,997 of OZ220718.1, forward strand.
CTAGAATACCTGCAACGTTCGACGGCAACGGTTCGAGAGCTTCGAGGAGTCGATGATGAACATGCGATTGAGCGCGCTCGGCGTCTGCCTCTTCCTGCTGAGCGCTTCGTTGGGGGCGGCCCAGACCAACTGGCCGCAGTTCCGCGGCGAGGCGGCCGGCGTGGTCGCCGACGACCCCGCTCTGCCCGAGAGCTGGGGGCCGGACGAGAACGTGGTCTGGCGGGTCGACGTGCCGGGCCGGGGCTGGGCGTCGCCCATCGTCTGGGGCGACCACGTCTTCGTCCTCACGTCGACGGCGGTCGAGGGCGACGAGGTGCCCATCCAGCCCATCGAGAACTACCGGGCGCGCTCGCTCGGCGGCACCATGACCGCCGCCTTCATCACCGACATGGACCGGCCCCTGCGCTGGGTCCTCCTCGACATCGACTTCGAGACGGGGGAGACGCGCTGGGCGCACACCCTGCACACCGGCGTGCCCGAGCTGCCGACCCACCAGAAGAGCACCTTCGCCTCGGAGACCCCGGTCACCGACGGCGAGCGCGTCTACGTGTATCTCGCCGACATCGGCCTCTTCGCGGTCGACTTCGCGGGCGAGCGGGCGTGGTCGGCGCCCCTCGACTGGCTGCCGCGCCGCCAGTGGGGCGCCGCGAGCTCGCCGGTGCTGCACGACGGCCGGCTCTACGTGGTCAACGACAACGAGGAGGCGTCGTGGGTGGCCGCCTTCGACGCCGCGACCGGCGACGAGCTGTGGCGGACCGAGCGCGACGAGCGGTCGAACTGGTCGACGCCGTTCGTGTGGGAGAACGACGTGCGGACCGAGCTGGTGACCACGGGCCAGGGAGGCGTGAAGTCGTACGGGCTCGACGGCGAGCTCCTGTGGCAGCTCAGCGGGATGTCGTCGCTGGTCATCCCGACGCCGTTCTCCGAGAACGGCCTCCTCTACATCAACTCGGGCTACGTGGCCGACCGGAACCGGCCGGTGTACGCCGTCCGGGCCGGCGCGAGCGGCGACATCACGCTGCCCGAGGGCGCCACCAGCAACGACTACATCGTCTGGTCGCACCCGCAGCTCGGGTCCTACAACCCGTCGTCGCTCGTCTACGGCGGCACCCACTACACGCTCCTCGACCGGGGCATCCTGATGGCCTACGACGCCGGCAGCGGCAACGAGGTCTACCGGCGCCGGCGCATCACCGCGGGGACGCTCTTCACCGCGTCGCCGTGGGCGTACAACGGGAAGATCTTCGCCCTCAGCGAGGACGGCGACACCTTCGTCATGCAGGCGGGGGAGGAGTTCGAGGTGCTGGGGCGGAACTCGCTCGACGAGATGACGCTGGCGACCCCCGCGGTGGCCCGCGGCAGCCTGCTCATCCGCACCGCGTCGGGCCTCTACCGCATCGCGGAGAGCGGCGACTGAGCCCGCCGGTCCGCCGCGGCGGTAGTCGCCGTCGCCGGTCACGCTGGGCACGTCGATGAGAACCGGGTCGAACTGACGGAGCCCGGGCCGATGCCCGAGGCGTGGAGGGAACGCGATGCACAGAGGAATCATGCTGGCGGTCGGGGTGGGGGTCGTTCTCGGGGTCGGCGCGGACCGCGCGGTCGGCCAACCGCCCGCCGGCGAGGTCGCGGACGCCGTCGCGGAGTTGGTCGGCCGTCTCGACCTGGAGCGATACAAGGCCACCCTCAAGGGCCTCACGCAGTTCGGGGACCGGCGGCAGGGGACCCGGCGCAACCGCGACGCCGTCGACTGGATCGAGGCATGGCTGGAGGAGGCGGGGTGCACCACCACCGAGCGCGTCTTCTACAGCTACTACGCGCCCCGGCCGGGTCGGCAGGTGCGTGCCCCGAGCACGCGCGGGACCCCGCCGCCCCTGAACCCCACCGGGCCGACGCCCACCGGGGGCCGCATCGGCCGCAACGGCAGCAGCGCCGGCGGCAGCACCATCTTCGGCTACCGGCGCCGCACCGGCGTCGAGCGCGACCCGATGGCGCAGCCCGACGAGGCGTTGCGGGCCCTGAACATGGAGGAGCCGGTGGACGGCGCCCGCTCGCAGGTCTACTGCACGAAGATCGGCTCCACCCGGCCCGACGAGATGTACATCCTCGGCGCCCACATGGACGGGCACGGCTTCGGCGAGGCCGCGAACGACGACGGGTCGGGGACGGCGCTCGTGATGGAGCTCGCGCGCATCTTCAGCGCCCCCGACGTGAGGACCGAGCGGTCGATCCGGTTCGCCCTCTGGAACGACGAGGAGACCGGCCTGAACGGCAGTCGGGCCTACGTCGAGCAGCGCCGCGAGCGGCAGGGCCTCGAGAACCCGCCGGGGTCGGGCCGCTATCCCGAGCCGCGCTGGCTGGGGATGATCCAGCACGACATGATGCTGTTCGACCACGGGGCGCCCGGCCCCGACGGGGAGGTGAGCCCGGTCCAGCGGCGCGAGGCCGACGTCAACATCGAGTTCCAGTCGAACTCGGAGTTCGCGGCCGAGTCGCGCGACCTCGCCTTCTTCTTCAAGGCTGCCAACGACGCCTACGCCACCGACTATCCGGCTCAGGTCGGGCCGCACATGGCCGCCACCGACTCGACGCCGTTCATGAACGTCACGCCGTCGATCAGCCTGCGGGAGAACGAGCGGGGCATGCACATCGGGGCGGGCTGGGACCCGCACTGGCACCAGCCCACCGACCGCTACGACACGTTCAGCGACGACGACTTCCGCCTCGGCCTGAACGCCGGCCAGACCACCCTCGCCGCGATTGCCCAGCTCGCGGGTGCTGCGATCGTCGAGCCGTGACCCGGCTCGGGCGCCGGGGCGCCGGTTGGCGCACCGGCGGGTGAGCGGAGGAACGGAAGGCCGCCAGGGCGAGCTCCGCCCGGCGGGCGGGGAAGCCGTCCGGCCCTGCCGGCCGGGGTTCCGGCCAGGGCGGTCCCCACGCGGGTAGCGGGCCGCCGGCGAATCCGCGGGCAGGGAGGCCGCCAGAGCTAGAAGAAGAGGGAGCCTCCGGCGAGCCGCAGGATGATCTCGACCACGAGCAGCGGGACCAGCACGATCTGCAGCCCGATGAACACGGTGTTCGAGATCAGGGCCAGGAAGCGGACCCCCCCGCCGGTGTCGGGCGCCGCCGACAGCGGCTCGGTCCGTAGCGGGCCGAAGATGGTGCCGACCACGAGCACGAGGAGGATGATGCCCAGGCAGCTCAGGATCGTGACGTGCACGACGTAGTCGGTGGCGAACCGCATGAACAGGGCGTACGGCAGGAGCGCGATGACCACGAAGATCGCGGTGCCCAGTACCCACATGAGCATCCGTCCGGCCAGTCCCAGCTGTTGCGTCTCAGTCATGTGCTCTCCGTCAGGAATACGCTCGGCCCTCGCGGGCCGCACCCAGTCCGCCAGAGACCCCGGCCGCCGGCCGGACCTCGAGGCGCAATGGAACCGCCGCCAATTATACGCATGCGGGCCGGCGCGTGCTCTCGCGGCCGGGCCGAGGGGCGGCCGGCCGAAAGCGAGCGCCGGACGCGTGGGTAGCGATACAGGTTACCCCTCCGGGGCCGGTGGCGCCGGGTTGGCCGCGGGGCTGCCGCCGGGCGTGCGCGCCTGCCGCGCAATCGAGCGCCCAGTGTTCTAGAATGACCCCGTTGCGTGAGACCGGGAACGGCCCGCGGAAGAGGGTAGGCGCGGTTGCCGCCGCCGGGGCGGCCTGCCGCTGCCGGCCGTGAAAGGGAGGGCCGGCACCCGCAGAGGCGCGGTGCGAGGAAACGGGCGACGCGGCCGCCGGATGATTCGCTGCTGACGGCGGAAGGAGTGAGGTTCATGGGCGAGAAGTGGGTGACGGTATGGGGTCTGGCCGCGGTTCTCGCGGTCGGCGGGGCGGTCGCGCCGGCGACGGCCGCCGCGCAGCCGGCCGAGACCGGGTGGGTCGTGCCTCGTACGCCGGACGGCCGCGCGGACCTGCAGGGGGTCTGGGCCAACAACAACATCACGCCGCTCCAGCGGCCCGAGGCGTGGGCGGGGAGAGAGACCCTGAGCGACGAGGAGCTGGCCGCCCTGCGCGTGGCGGCCGCCAACGCGGTCGGAGACGGCGACGCCCTGTTCGGTGACCAGCTCGTGCTGGCCGCCATCGAGGGGGTGGAGGCGACCTCCTACGACCCCACGACCGGCAACTACAACCAGTTCTGGATCGTCGAGCGCGACTTCAGCAACCGCACGTCGCTGGTCGTCGATCCGCCGGACGGCCGCATCCCCGCCGTCACCCCCGAGGCGCGGCAGCGGTTCCGCGCCGCCGCCGAGCACCGGCGCGCGCACCCCGCCGACAGCTATACCGACCGGCCGCTCCAGGAGCGGTGCGTGACCTACGGGGTCCCGAGCATCAGCGCGGGCTACAACAACTACTACCAGGTCTTCCAGAGCGCCGACCACGTGGTGATCCTCAACGAGATGATCCACGACGCGCGGGTGGTCCCGCTCACCGGCCAGCCCCACCTGCCCGAGTCCGTCCGCCAGCTGCACGGCGACTCGCGGGGCTACTGGGAGGGGGACACGCTGGTCATCGAGACGACGAACTTCTCGGCCACCGCGAACTTCCGCGGATCGTCCGACGGCCTCCATCTGGTGGAGCGGCTGACCCGGGTCGGCCCCCGGACCCTCGAGTACGAGGTCACCGTCACCGACCCGACGGTGTGGACGCGGCCGTGGACAGTCAGCATTCCCCTCATGCGGAGCGACGAGCCGATGTTCGAGTACGCCTGCCACGAGGGCAACATCGGGATGGACGGGATTCTCGCCGGCCATCGCGCCGAGGAGCGGGCCGGGCAGTCGCAGTAGGAGACACCCTCCCGCGGGGGGGCGCCGATTCGCTCGATCGAGAGGGTGGTTCGGGCGGGGAGCGGGCGACGCTCCCCTCCGGACCGAACGGCGGGGGCACCCGGGGGGGTGCACGCCATGAAGAGTTCCGCCATCGCGGCGGGGATTGCCCTGGCCGTCTGCAGTCCCCGCCCCGCGCCCGCCCAGCCGCCGGACCCGGTTTACGACGCCGCGATTCGAGCCCTCGCGGCGAGGTCCGAGGTGCGCCGCGCCCTCGCCCTCGTCCGCACCCTCGAACGGACGGCGGAGGCGCCGCTCATCGAGCTGACGCAGATTCCCGCGCCGCCCTTCGGGGAGACCGAGCGCGGGCGGCGGTTCGCGGCGCTCCTGCGGGCGACGGGGCTCGCCGACGTGACCATCGACGAGCCCGGCAACGTCATCGCGCGGCGGCCGGGGACGGCCGGCCCCGGGGCGGTGGCCCTCGTCGCCCATCTCGACACCGTCTTCCCCCCCGGCACGGACGTGACCGTCCACCGGCGCGGGGACCGTCTCTACGCCCCCGGCATCGGCGACGACACCCGGGGGCTGGTGGTCCTGCTGATCATCGCCGAGGCGCTGGAGCGGGCCCGCGTGCGCACGCGGGCGGACGTCCTCCTCGTGGGTAGCGTGGGCGAGGAGGGCCTCGGCGACCTGCGCGGCGTGCGCCACCTGCTCCGGCCGGGCGGGCCGCGCATCGACCAGTTCATCGCCATCGACGGCGGCTCCGACGAAGAGGTCGTCAACCAGGCGCTGGGCTCGCGGCGGTTCCGGGTCACGGTGACGGGACCGGGCGGCCACTCGTGGGGCGACTTCGGCCTCGCCAATCCCGCCCACGCCCTCGCCCGGGCCATCGACTACTTCGACCGCGCCGCGTCCGCCGTCGACGGCGTCGGCACGTCGGCCAGCTACAACGTGGGACGCATCGGCGGGGGTACCTCGGTCAACGCCGTCCCCCGCGAGGCCTGGGCCGAGGTCGACATGCGGTCCACCGACCCCGAACACCTGGAGCGGCTCGACGCGCTGCTGCAATCGTCGGTCGTGCGGGCCGTCGACGAGCAGAACCGGACCCGCCACCGCGGGGCGCCGCTCGACACGGGGCTCGAGCTGATCGGCGACCGGCCGTCCGGCCTCGTCGATCCGCGGGCCCCCCTCGTCCGCCGCGCCCTCGCGGTGACCCGCTACCTCGGCCTTCGGCCGCGTCTGGGCGCCGCCTCGACCGACGCCAACCTGCCCATCGCCCGCGGCATCCCCGCCGTGGCCCTGGGCCGCGGCGGTGTCGGCGGCGGCGCACACTCCGTCGACGAGTGGTGGAGCCCACGCGACGCCCACGTCGGCACCCAGCGCGCGTTGCTGCTGCTGCTGGCCGCGGCCGGCGTCGCCCGGTAGCCGTCTGCGCGTGGAACGGCGCGGGGGGCTGGAGGGCTGCCCGATACCGGCGTGATAGTCTGGGCTCGTCGTGTCCCGGAGGTCCTGCGCCACCCCCCGACGGCGTCTTCCCGCAGCCCTGCCGGGCCTCCTCCTGTCCGTCGCCTGCGCGGCGCCCCTGCCCGCCGGCCCCCCTGCCGGGGAAGTCGCCGCCGACCCCGCCCTCACGAGTCCCGGCCCACCGGCCGATAGTCCTGATGGACCGTCGCTCGACGTGGGGCTCGACGCCCTGTCGGGCGGCGCGGCCTCGCCCGGCGGCCCCACGCGCAATCCGTTTCGTTTCGAACGGGAGTCGCTGCCGCCGCTGATGCCCGCGGCAGACGCCGCGGGCGGGAGCCCGGCGGTGGCTCTCGGGGCCGTGGACGGGTGGCGGCCGGCCGGGGAGGCCGAGGCCGTCCGGTTCATCGGCATCCTCGAGGCGCCCGAGAGCGTCGGCCGCGTGGCCGTCGTCGCGGACGGCGCCGGCGTCCACCACGGACGGGTCGGCGACATCGTCGTCGGACGCTACCGGATCGTCGCGCTCGACCGTACCGCCCTCCTGCTCGAACGGCTCGAGGACGGCGAGCGGTTGACCTTGCGGCCGACCGGCGAGTGAAGCCGACGCCGTCGGAAGTGCGGGCAGGGGGCACATCTGCATGCGGGAGCCTGTGGCGGCGGTCCTGATCGCGGCGGCGGTCGTCGTCTCGGGGTGCGCGTCGACCCAGTCGTTCCGCGAGGGCGCGGCGGCCGCGCGCGAAGGCAACTGGGACGCCGCCGTCGAGTACTACCGCCGGGCGCTGCAGGACGATCCCGACCGCCCCGAGTACCGAATCGCCCTCGAGCGGGCCATGCTGAGCGCCGCGCGCCACCACGAGGCGGCGGCGGCGGAGCTCGAGGCCCTCGGGGATCTGGCGGGCGCGCTCGGCGCGTACCGGCGCGCCTACGGGCTCGACCCGTCGAACGGGCAGACCGGCGTCAGGATCGCCAACCTGCAGCAGACGCTGCGCGAGCGCATGGAGGCCGCGCGCGTCCCCGCCCCCATCGAGGCCATGCGCAGCCAGGCCCGCCTCGACACGGGTCCGCCCCTGCTCGACCCGGTGTCGGACGAGCCGCTGGTCATCGAGTTCACCGAGACGAGCCTGCGCGACGTGCTCGACTTCCTCGGCGAGGCGGCGGGCATCAACGTCCTCTACGACCGGGACTTCGAGGACCTGACGCTCTCGCTGTCGCTGGCCGGCGTGACCTTCGAGGAGGCCCTGTCGCGCATCCTCGCCGCGAACGGCGCGTTTCACAAGGTGGTGGACCCGACGACGATCGTCGTCGTCCCCGAGACGCCGGACAAGCGCGGCGAGTACGACGAGCTGGTCATCCGCACCTTCTACGTCTCGCACGGCAACGTCGAGACCCTGGCCGAGCTGCTCTCCGCCCTGGTGAGCGCCCCCAACACGCCCAACGCGCCGCAGCTGGTGGCGAACGTCGAGGCCAACGCGATCACCGTCCGGGCGACGGCCCCGGTCGTCGGCATCGTCGAGCGGGTGCTCGCCGCCAACGACAAGCCGCGGGCCGAGGTCGTCATCGACGTGGAGATCCTCGAGGTCAACCGCGAGCGCGCCAAGCGGTACGGCCTCGACCTGTCGCGCTACTCCATCTCGACGACGTACTCGCCCGGCGGCGTCCCCGCCGGGAACGGCGACGACGGCGCCTCGGCCGCGTCCGGGCTGTTCAGCCCGGGCCGCGTCTCCGGCGTCAGCAGCGCCGACTTCTACTTCGCGGTGCCGTCGGCGGTCATCGACTTCCTCGAGCAGGACACCCACACCCGGCTCGTGGCCCAGCCCCAGATCCGGGGGCAGGAGGGGGCCGAGCTCGAGCTGAACCTGGGGCAGGAGATCCCCGTGCCGACCACCGCGTTCACGCCCCTGGCCGTCGGCGGCGCGTCGTTCAACCCGCTGACCTCGTTCCAGTACCGGCCGGTCGGGGTCATCCTCAGGATGGTCCCGCGGGTCACCTACGAGAACGAGATCGTCCTCGACCTCGAGGTCGAGAACAGCACCCTGGGGCCGCCCATTCTCGTCGCCGGCCAGTCGCTGCCGACGTTCGGCACGCGCCAGGTCGTGACCCGGCTGCGTCTCCGCGACGGCGAGTCGAACCTGCTCGCGGGCCTCCTCAGCCAGGAGGACCGCCAGATTCTCAAGGGGTTCCCCGGGCTGCTGCGCCTGCCCATCCTCCGGCAGCTCTTCTCGGCCAACGACGAGTCGGCGCAGTCGACCGACATCGTGATGCTGCTGACGCCGCGCATCGTCCGCACGCACGGGCTGACGCAGGAGGACGTGGGGCCCATCCACATCGGCACCCGCAACAACCCCGGGGTGACCGCGCCCCCGCCGCGCATCGCGCCGCGACCGGATGCCGGGCCGTAGCCGCGGCCGACGCCCCTTCCGTCCGGCGGTCTTGGCCCAAGCCGTTCCCCGTGAATCGAGAACCCGACAGCGCCAGGGACCGCCATCCAACAATGATGTCGTGCGCGCGGCGGCCCCGCCCGTCGACGAAGTGCTATCGTTGGTGCGTGAATGGCGGCAGGCAGAGAAGGGTCGCCGGGGTTGCCGGCGCCGCGATCGCGATGTCGCTGGTCGGCACCTGGACCGCCGGGGCCGAAGAGCTGGCGTTGACCATCGCGGAGGGCCGTGTCACCCTGACCGCGGCCGAGGTGCCGCTCGGCGACGTCCTCGCCGAATGGTCCCGGGCCGGGAGCACGCGGTTCGAAGGCGCGGGCGAGTTGGGCTCGGCGCGCGTGACGCTTCACCTCGAGGGCGTCCCCGAGCGGGAGGCGTTGCGGCTCCTCCTGCGGCCGGCGGCCGGCTTCCTCGCGGCCCCGCGGCGGTCGCAGGGCGCCGGGGCGTCGATGTACGACCGGGTCTGGATCCGCGCCGGTCGCCGTGCTCCCGAAGCGGCGCCGGACGGTGCGTCGCGGCAGCGCCGGCCGCCAGCGCCCCGCCCGGTACGCGAGGCTCCGCCGGTCGTCTCCGCGGCGCAGCAGCGCGAGCGGCTGCAGCGGTTGATGCGGCCGCGCGCGCCCGTCGAGGCGGCGGACCCGCCCGCGGCGGCGCCGCGCGAGGGACCGGTGTACGCGCCGACCACGCCGCGTCCCGGGATGGTGGTCGAGGCGGCGTCTCCGGATCGGCGCCAGGAGTCTGCGCCGTAAACGGTGCAGACTCCTGGCAGGGTTGGTTGGGCGCCCAGCGGAGCCGCAGGCGACGATGGGCGGGCTAGGAGTCTGCGCCGAACGGTGCAGACTCCTGGCAGGGTTGGTTGGGCGCCCAGCGGAGCCGCAGGCGACGATGGGCGGGCCAGGGACAGGAACGCGGCGGGCGGACGCCGGGGACGGCCGGTCCGCCGTCGACTTCAGGCGGGATCGGGGGCACGGCCGTCGGCGCGGCGGGCGGCTCTCACGACGTGGACGGCGGTGACGAGAGGAGTCTTGCGATGACGAGAATGCGTGGTTCGTGGTTCGCGGCGGCCCTGGTGTCGGCGGTCCTTGCCGGCGTCGTCTACCTGCAGGCCGGTGCGCAGACCGCCCGGAGCGCCAGCCGCTCATCACCGAGGCGCTCGTCGACGCCGAGAACGGGACGCTGACCATCAACGGCTTCGACTTCGCGGGCGAAGCGCCCACCGTGACCCTCGGCATGACGGCGCTGCCGGTGCTGTCGGTGACCGAGTCGGGGGTGGTGACGGGGCTGCCCGAGGTGCTGCCCGGCACCTACCTGCTTGCCCTCTCGTGGACCGACGGGGCGGGGGCGGTGTTCTATCCGACCCTCGGCGCGGTCGGCCCCGCCGGGCCGGCGGGACCGCAGGGCGAGCCTGCCCCAATCCTGGCCATGGGTTCGACGTCCCCGCTGGCGCCGATGGCGTACGGTGGAGACGCGGTCGTCGGCGGTGACCCGGCGATTTCGCAGGACCACGCCGGCTCCGGGACCAATACGCACCTGGGCGGGAGGTCGCTGGAAGCCGTGACGGACGGCACGGGCAATACCGCGGTCGGCTACCAGACGCTGCAATCCCTGACCACCGGCAGAGACAATGCCGCTTTCGGTCGCCGGTCCCTGACTCGCCTGGTCGACGGCGAGGGCAACCTGTCCATCGGCGCCGCCGCCATGGACAAGGCGGTAGACGCATCCTCCAATACGGCCATCGGCAAGGAGGCGCTGAGGGAGAATCTGTCCGGCCTGGGCAACGTCGCCATCGGGGCCAGGCGCTCCAGAACAACCAGGGCGACCAGAACATGGCCATCGGCTACCAGGCCCTGTACGGGAGCCGGGACGGCTCGGACAACATCGCATTGGGGTACCGGGCCGGCACCAGGAACCAGACGGGCAGCAACAACGTGTACATCGGCAACCCCGGCGCGAACGGCGAAGACGGGGTCATCCGCATCGGGGACCCGGATGTGCACACCAGGACCATTCTGGTGGGCGAGGTGGAAGGCAACATCAACGTCGTGCCGGTGTACCAGTAAGGACAGTGATCGCTATAGGGCTGCCAGCAGTGCACCCCGGAATGCAGGCCGTTTCTGCGGTCTTCCAGGCTTGCCATGTGGCAATACCCCGGAATGCAGGCCGTTTCTGCTGTCTTCCAGGCTTGCCACGTGGCAATGCACTGTCCGTCACCGCCCTGAGTGCCTCGCCGAAGCCGCGTCGTGCCAACGAGGACTGGCCGGTGGATCCGGTCCGACGGCGCTGCCGGTGCACCGGTTGGAGTTGCGCGCGCGGTGATTGCGCCAGGTGAAGCGATTGGAGGGCGTCGCACTTGGGTGAGCGCCCGCCGGCTGGGAGGAGTTGTTGCATGGGTGCCAGGAAACACGTTCCGGGCTGTCGCACGGGGTGCGGCGCCGCGCTTGCCGGCCGCTGCTCGACGGCGCTCGCCGCGGCGCTGCTGACCGCGCTGGCGGCCGGCGAGGCGGCGGGCCAACCCGGCGGCCTGTTCAGGGAGGTGGCGCCCGCCGGGGTCGTCGCCGGTCCCGACCTCTCGGCCGTTTCCGATTCCATCACGTTGCGGCGGCGCCTCGTCGCCATCGACTTCGGGCAGCTCACGCCGTCGGCGGACACCGCCGCCGCGGTTCCCGGGGCGGCGGCAGCCGCCGCGCCGTCGGGGGTTCTCACCTTGAACCTGTTCGACGACGCGTCGTTCACGGGCCTCGTCGAGAGCGTGGCGCCGACCTTCTCGGGCGGCTATTCGCTGTCGGGTCCCCTGGCGGGGGTCGAGATGGGGACGATGACGCTGGTGGTGAACGGCGAGGTGGTGGCGGGCACCGTGCGCACGCCGGAGGCGACCTACCGCATCCGGCCCGCGGGGGGCGGGCTGCACGCCGTCAGCGAGGTCGATCTCTCCCGGCTTCCCCCCCTGGGCGAGCCGATTCCCCGTTACCGCGACGAGGACGACCTGCGGCCGCTCGAGCCCGGCGGCGGGCTCCCGGTACCTCGTTGAGTCTCGAGCGGCTCGTGGACCGGCCCGGCGGCACGGGGGACCGGCGGCGAAGGCGGGAGCGGGCGCCCCGGCGAAGGGACGTCCGCTCCCGCAACGCGCTAACGGTAGGTGTCGATCGGCGGCAGCTCCGCGCCGGTCAGGTCGTCCGGCGGCATGTCGCCGGCCACCGCGGGCATCCGCAGGGTGCCGATGCCGTCGATGGTGGCCTCGATGACCTCGCCGGGCTGCAGGTAGCGGTCGCCGGTGCGGGTCTCGGCCGAGCCGGCCGCGGTGCCTCCCGACGTGCCGTTGTTGATCACGTCGCCCGGATACAGGGTGATGATCGACGACGCGTACTCCACGATCTCCCACAGCGAGTGGATCATGTCGCCGGCCTGCGCGTCCTGCAGGACCGTGCCGCCGACGCTCAGCGTCTGCCGCAGGTTCTCCATGGGGTCGCCGTAGAACTCCTTCGGCACGATCCAGGGGCCCTGCGGCGCGAAGCTGTCGTGGCCCTTGCCGACGAACCAGTCCGAGCGGGTGGCGTTGCCGCCCGGCGGGCGCCCGCCGCGGTCGGAGACGTCGATCGAGACCGTGTAGCCGAAGATGTAGTCCTGCGCCTCGAGGGCCGACACGTACTTGGCGGGCCGGCCCACCACCGCGGCGAGCTCGACCTCCCAGTCGGTGCGGTTGCGGCCGTAGGGGATCACCACGGGGTCGCCGTTGCCGACCACGGCGCCGCGGCTGGGCTTGAGGAACAGGTAGGGCACGCCGCGCTGCTCCTGCCGCCGCCGGATCTCGGCCGCCCGCTCCTCGGGGGTGCCGGCCTCGTTCACGTGGCTGTAGAAGTTGACGGCGGCGTTCAGGATCTTGCCCGGATACATGATCGGGGGCCGCGTGCGCAGCTCGTCCACGTCGTAGACGAAGTCGGCCCGGTCGTCGCCCAGCCCGTTCGCCACCACGTCGTTGACGATCTCGTACAGCCGGTACTTCAGGCCGTACTCGTAGCGCCCGATCAGCTCCAGCATGTCCTCGGGCATCGGGACCCTCGCGTACTCGGGGTTCGCCTCGAGGGCCAGGTTCGCGACCTCGATGTCGATCACCAGGCTGTCGCGGAGCACGACGCCGACGTGCGGCACGCCGTGGATGTCGAAGGTGCCGACCTTGAACGGCTCGACGGGGGTGACGTCGGTTTGGGCGGAGGCCGTCCCGGCGCCGGCGAGCGCCGCGAGCAGGCCGAAAATCAGGATTCGTCGCATGTGCAAGACTCCTCTTCCTCGAATCGGGGCTTCGTCAAACTGCTTGGTGCAAACCCTCCTTGTACTCGGCCGGCCGGGGGCTGTCAAGGTGCCGGGCCCGACGGCCCGACCCCGTATACTGATCGAGGACGCGAGCTCGCGGTGGGTTCGTCGCGGGCGCGAGCGTGCAGCGGGGTCCCGCACTCCGCGGGCGGTGCGGACAACGGGGAAGACGGTCGGGCGGGGAACGCGGGCGGCGACTTCCGGGCAGGCCGGAGAGACGGGGAGAGACGGTTGGGCTGGAGTCGGCGAGGCGGTGCCCGAGGGGCGGGGCCGCGGGACTGCCGGGCGGGGCGGTCGGGCGGCGGGCGGAGCCGAGGGGCGACGCTCGTCGGGCTCGGGTGGGTTCTGTCGATGGGCTGCCTCGTGGCGGGGGCGAGCGCGGCCCAGACCATCGGCCCGGAAGCGGCCGCGCTCCGCGTCTTCCTCGACTGCAACCGCTGCGACTTCGACTACCTGCGGCGCGAGATCACCTTCGTCAACTACGTGCGCGATCGCTACGACGCCCAGGTGCACGTGCTCGTCACGACCGAGAACAGCGGCGGCGGGCGCCTCTACACCCTGGACTTCATCGGCCTCGAGGACTTCGCGGAGCGGAGCATCCGCTACAACTACTCGGAGAGCCGCACCGACACCGACGACGAGACGCGCGAGGGGCTCGCCCAGGTGCTTCGGGTCGGCTTTCTCCACTACATCATCGACACGCCGCTGGCCAGCGACATCGAGATTGGACCCGGGAGCCGGGGCGGGGTCGGGACGGGGTTCGCCGGCGGCGGGCTCCGGATGATGATGGCCCAGCCCGACGACGATCCGTGGGACTTCTGGGTGTTCCGCCTCAGCACCAACGCCCGGGTGTCGGGCGAGGCGTCCCGGCACCAGCGCAACTTCAACGGGTCGGCGTCGGCGAACCGCACCACCGAGGAGTGGATCATCCGGGCCGAGATCGACGGCCGCTACCGGGAGAACGTGCACCAGCTCAGCACCGGCGAGTTCAGCGACGTGCGCACCAGCCATCAGTTGGACGGGCAGCTCGTGAAGAGCCTCGGGGAGCACTGGGGGGCCTCGATCCGGGGGGGATCCAGCGCGTCGACGTTCCTGAACCGCGACCGGCGGATCCGCGTGTTCCCGGGCATCGAGTTCAACGTCTTCCCGTACTCCGAGTCGTCGCGCCGCAGCCTGACGTTCGCCTACGAGATGGGGCTGGAGTCGTTCGACTACATCGAGGAGACCATCTTCGGGAAGATGGAGGAGACGTTGGCCGCGCAGGAGGTGGAGGTCACCTTCGACGTGGAGCAGCCGTGGGGCGACAGCCGCGTCCGCCTGCGCTACAACAGCTACGTGAACGACCTGAGCAAGTACAGCACCTCGGTGTTCGGGAACCTGTCGTTCCGGGTGGTGCGGGGGCTGTCGGTGTTCGCCAGCGCGAGCACCGAGCTGGTGCGCGACCAGGTGTATCTCTCGGGGCGGGAGCTGACCGACGAGGAGATCCTGGTCGAGCTGCGGCAGCTCGCCACCGATTCGCGGTATCGTGTCTCGTTCGGGTTCAGCTATACGTTCGGGTCGATCTTCAACAACGTCGTGAACCCGCGATTCTAGGAGGTCGTGAGCCCGCGGTTCCAGGAGTAGCGAACCCGCGCCGCGAATGCGGCGGCGCCTTTTCGTCGCTGGGGCCCGGACCTGCGCGAGGCCGAAGCGCGTGCGCGGGGCGGCGCGGGGGCACGCATGCGGCGAGTTCCAGAGCCAGACATGAGCCGAATCCACGTCCTCCACGAGAACGACGAATGGGTCGAGCCGTTGCGCACGGCCCTCGACGCGCGCCGGCTGCCGTTCGACGAGTGGTTCCTCGACACCGGCGTCGTCGACTTCGGGACCCGGCCCCCCGACGGGGTGTTCTACAACCGGATGAGCGCCTCGTCCCATACCCGCGACCACCGGTTCGGGCCGGAGTACACGGCGGCGGTGCTCGCGTGGCTCGAGCGCCACGGCCGGCGGGTGCTCAACGGCAGCCGGGCCCTGCAGCTCGAGATCAGCAAGGTCGCCCAGTACGCGGCCCTCGACGCGCACGGCATTCGCACCCCCCGCACCGTGGCGGTGGTGGGGCGCGAGGAGATCGTCGCGGCGGCGGCGGCGATGACGACGCCGTTCATCACCAAGCACAACCGCGCCGGCAAGGGCCTCGGGGTGCGGCTCTTCCACGACGTCGCCGCCCTCGCCGAGTACGTCCGCGGCCCCGAGTTCGAGCCCTCGGTCGACGGCGTGACCCTGCTGCAGCAGTACATCGAGTCGCCGGACGCCACCATCACGCGGGTGGAGTTCGTCGGGGGCCGCTTCATGTACGCCGTCGAGGTCGACACGAGCCAGGGCTTCGAGCTGTGTCCGGCCGACGCGTGCCGGGTCGACGACGCCTTCTGCCCCGTCGGCGAGGCCGGGGCTTCGCTGTTCCGCATCGTCCCCGGGTTCGAGCATCCCCTCGTGGCGCCCTTCGAGCGCGTGCTGGCCGACAACGACATCCACGTCGCGGGCGTCGAGTTCATCGTCGACCGGGACGGGACGGCCTACACCTACGACATCAACACCAACACCAACTACAACAGCGAGGCGGAGCTCGCCGCGGGGGTGTCCGGCATGGGCGCCCTCGCGGACTGCCTGGGCCGCGAGCTGCACGCCCTGCGGCGGGCCGCCTCGTAGGCCGCCAATCGTCGCCCGCGGCTTCGCCCGGCACGACGACCCACCCCCAGGAGTCCGCCTCGTGCGGCGGCGCACACGCCTGCCGGCATCCGGCCGACGCGCTCAGTCGGGACCGGGTCGGCCGGCGGCGACGTTTCTCGGGCTGGTTCTCCGGCGGCGCTCGGTCTTTCCGAGGGTGGCTCACGAGGATTGTCCGTGCGGCGCCGGCGGGTGATTCTCTGCCGCAGGCGTGATGGCGCGGTGGAATGGCGCGACCCGGCCCGCGCCGACGTGAGTCGGTAATCGGCCGGGCGACGGTGTAGAATCTGCACGTAGCTTACCGAGCAGAGCGCGTCCGCGGCGGGCACGAAGGCGACGCGGCGCGACGAGGAGACGGGGGAGGAAGACATGATCGGAACCAATACCCGCGGCCGGGGAACGGCTCGCCGGTTCCTGCGGGCGGCGGTGGGTGCGGCGCTGGTGATCGCCTCCAGCACTTCGATGGCGTTGGCCCAGCCCGGCGTCGATCCGGCCGAGGTGCCCCACCTCGACGGCGTGTGGAACGGGGGCGGCGGGGTCCGGCCGGTCAACGGCCCGGCCATGCCGTGGGTGCCGGGCGAGAACTTCCCGGTGCTGAACGAGCGCGGGCTCGCCTTCCAGTCGATATTCGACGAGGCCATCGCCCCGAAGTACGACTGCGTGCCCTCGGCGTCGCCGGCCCTGCAGTACGACCCCTACATGATGGAGGTCACGCAGTGGCCCGACCGGGTGCTGTTCCGCTACGAGAAGGACGACCAGATCCGGACCATCTGGCTCGACGGCCGCGAGCCGCCGGCCAACGAGTTCACGGTGCAGGGATTCTCGACGGGGTACTACGAGGACGGCTCGCTGCACGTCGAGACGGTCAACTTCGTCTTCGATATCACCGGCTTCGACGACTACAACGGCATTCCGTCGTCGCAGCAGAAGCGGGTGACCGAGCGCTACTGGCGGGAGGGCGACGAGCTGAAGCTGACCCTGACCGTCGAGGACCCCATGTTCCTCCGCGAGCCGGTGGCGTACACCACCCGGTGGCTGCCGGCGCCGGAGGGCTACAAGCTGCAGCTCTACGGCTGCGACGCCGAGCAGGCGGGGCATCCGCGCCGGTTCCTGATTCCGAGGTACCAGTAGTCGTCCGAGCCGTCGCGTGGCGTGGACGCCTGCGGGTCGATCACGCGGCGAGCCGGGCCGAAGGCGACGAGTGGCGGGCCGGGAACGTGCGACGTAGAGCGGCGCGGACTCCCGGAAGGGTTGGTTGAGCGGCAAGCGGAGCCGAAGGCGACGATTGGCGGGCCACGTCCCGTCGTCGAGTGAAGTATCGAGTTTCCGAGGAGGACATCGTGAGAGCCATCTTGTGGATTGCAGCGGCGGCATTGCTGGTCGCCATCGCCGCGCCGACCATCGCCCACCACGCGAGCGCGCCCTTCTACGACCCCGAGCAGCGGGTCGAGGCGGTCGGCGAGGTGACCCGGTTCGTGTTTCGGAACCCGCACTCGTTCCTCTACGTCGACGCGCCCGGCGACGACGGCGAGGTCATCCACTGGGAGATCGAGATGGGGGCCGCGGTCTCGATGAGCCGGCGCGGGTGGACGCCGCAGACCATCCAGGCCGGCGACCAGATCAAGGCGGTGGGGCAGCCCTCGCGCGCGCCCGGCACGTTCGGCATGTGCTGCGCCGAGCTGACGCGGCCGGACGGCTCGCCGATCACGCCGTAGCCTCGGCCGCAGGAGAGAGCCCGCGTCGCTCCGGCCGTCCGGCGCGGCGCGGGAACGGTTTCCGGCGGTGGGGGGTCGAGATTGCGGGCCGGAAGCCCGGGAGCCGTTGCGGCTTCGCTTGCCGCCAGACCCTGACCCCGGCGGCCGGGTAGTTCGAACCGCTACGGCGCAGGCGCCTCTTCGGATGCTGCCTCCGCCGCGTCGGGGGGATACCAGAAGCGGGAATGGCAGCTCTCGCACGCCGCGTCGAGGCGGTCCCCCGACTCCAATAGCGCGTCGATACTGCGCGCCCTCACCGCTTCCAGCACCACCACCCCGGCGTCGTGCAGCTCGCGGCCCGACCGCAGCCAGGCGTCGTACTGCCCGGCCACCCGCACCGCGATGTCCGCCGGCTCGAGGTCGATGCCCGGCAGCTCCGACACCGAGTCGGGCCCGGCGATCGCCCGGCCCTCGATCTGCAGCAGGTTCCCCGCCTCGAGCAGCCGCACCGCGTGGTGCTCGAGGGCCAGCCAGTCCTCGTCGCTGTCCGGCACCTCGCGCTCGATCCCCTCCCGGGTCGAGGTGATGACCACCGCGTCCCAGACCGCGTCGGCGGCGGGATCGATGACCGCCCGCATCAGCTCCTCGACGGTGGTCGTCGGCTGGAAGTCCGGCTGCGGCCCGGGGTCGGGCTCGGGGGCGCCGCCGGCGCAGGCGGCGAACAGGCAGACGGCGAGGCCGGGCGCCGCGGCCCGTGACGTGGCCGGTCGGCGCTCCGTCGAAACGGGTCGCGAGGTGGACGCCATCATCGGTTCTCGCGGGTGCTCCGGCGGAATCTCCAGCGTTCCGCACCCGTCCAGTGTAGCCCACGTCCCGCTTCCACGCGACGCTCGGGAGGGCACACCGAGCCGCGGGGCGCGACTGCGACGGCTCGCGACCCTGAAACCGGTATCATCGAACAGAAGAGTGGCCGGCCGACTCCCAGCAGGATGGAAACAACGACATGCCGGAGGCGTATCGAATGCACCTGCGCATCGAGCGGCTCGAGAACCTTCAGTACCTGGCTACCTCTGCAACCGTCCCAGGGCTCGTCGCGCAAGGGAGAACCGTGGCCGAGACCGTCGAGATCGCCCAGGACGTAGCGTGCAAGCTGACCGAGTCGTGCATCAAGCATGGAGATCCCGTGCCGGAGGGCCTGCGTGCAACCGGCGCGGACACCATCGAACTGGACGTTGCGGCGGGCGCCTGATGGGCCGTCTGGCAGGTTTCAGGTATCGGCAGAAGGGAGCAAGGCCGCGGCCCATGGATAGAATCATGACTCCGCTCTGCGAGGGCCTGCCATGACGCTGCCAAGGGGACCCGCGGACAAGCTCGGCAACCGGTACGAAGCGTGGTGGACCCTGTCCGAGTTCGTGCGCATGCTCGGAGGCAAGACCGAGGCCATCCGCATCGAGGATCCCGGCTTCGAGAAGGCGGAGTTCGTCGTCGCCGCCGGCTCGCGACGGGAGTTTCACCAGGCGAAGCGCAGCCACCTGACCGGCAAGTGGCGCTTGGCGACGCTCCAGACCGAGGGCCTCGTCGAAGTCATCGGCAGACAGCTCACCGGCAACGAGGATCGGTTCGTGTTCGTGTCGGGCAGCGATGCGCCCGAGCTGGTCGAGCTTTGTGACGCCGCAAGGGACTCGGAGTCGGTGGAGGAGTTCAAGCGCCATTTCCTGGCCACCCAGCGGCGGCAGCAGAATCTCAAGAGGCTAATCGACGCCTGGGCGTGTGACCTACCCACCGCCCGCGAGCGTCTGAGGCGCATCGACATCCGTACCATCGGTGAGCCGGAACTGGCAGACAAGGTGCGACTGGGCGCGCAGTTGCTCTTCCTGGCCAATCCGCACCGCGTCGTGGACACGCTGCGGGGCATCGCCGGAGACTCCGTTCATCGCACCGTCACCCGCCACGGGCTGGTTGGCGACCTGCGCCGGCGTGGCTTCCTGCTGCGACGCGTGACCGACCCTGCCGCCGCGGGTGCCGCGATTCGAACCGCGACAGACCGGTTCCTCAATGCAGCCCGCCGACGGTTGATTCGGGGGCAACTCGTGCCGCGAAGCGCCGCCGAGTCGCTGTCTTCCAGGCTGAGTCCGACACCGTCATGCTGGCTCATGCTGGTCAGATCGACTCGATCGGGGTCTCTGGCCTTTTCGTCTCGTTTCATCCACCACCGTGGATCTTGGACGGCGTCTCGACCTCGAGGAGTCGCCGATTCTGGTGCTCGCGGCGGCCGCGGAAGCCGCCGCGCGACCGGCGGTGCTGATCGTCGATCTTCTCTGTGTGGAGGGCGTGGCAGGGGCGGGAGCGGAAATCGATCGGTTCGAGCGGTGAGCGCAGGCGATACGCAGATCATGACCGGGACAGCGAGCAAGCGGGTCTTCCTGGTAGCGGGACCCAACGGCGCGGGCAAGACCACGTTCGCGACGGAGTTCCTGCCCAACGAAGCCGACTGCCCGATATTCGTCAACGCCGATCTGATCGCGGCAGGACTGAGTCCCTTTGGGCCGGCGCGGGTGGCCGTGGAGGCAGGACGGCTGGTGTTGAGGCAGGTCGACGCGCACGCACGCCAGGGGCATAGCTTCGCTCTCGAGACGACGTTGAGCGGACGCGGCCATGCGCGTCGGATCGTCCGGTGGCGGAAACAGGGATACCGGGTGAAGCTCTTCTTCTTGCGCCTTGCGACGCCGGAGGCGGCGATCGCGCGAGTCGCACAACGCGTGTCGGAAGGCGGTCACGACGTGCCGGAGGCGGTGATTCGCAGGCGGTTCCACTCGGGTTGGCGCAACTTCGAACGGATCTACCGAGACCTCGTCGATACCTGGGCGGTGTACGACAGTTCCGACTACGTTCCGTTCCTCCTCGAGGAAGGGAGTCGAGAGTGAAAACGCAACCGAATCTGGCTGCGCGGCGGCGGGACCCGGACCTGATCGGCGCGGAAGCGGCGATGCGCCGGGCGGGCCGGCGGGCGCGGGAGCGGGCGGACCAATTGGCCCGCGGCGCCGCCAAGAAGCGATGGGGGGAGGGGCTCTACGGTTTACGCGGTTCCCTTCGTTCGCTATGGTCCTTCTTCCGCAGACTGTAATTCGGGTCCGACCTACGAACCTCCTCGGCGATTGCCGCTCGTACGGGTCGGACTCAGCTTGGGACCCGGGGTATAGTGGGCCCCGCGGACGCGGCCCTCGACAGCCGTCAGTCCCTGCTGCCGCAGGGACCGCATGAGGTGGACGACTTCGGCGCGAGAGTAGCCGAACATACGGCGTATCTCGGCGTTGGTCAATCGGCCGCGTTCCGCGAGGATCGCCTGGATACGGATTTGCACGGCCTCAGCGTCCAGGTCCAGGCCTTCGTCGGTACCGGGATGGCCGGGCAGCAGGTCGGAAAGATCGCGCGCCAGCCGGTAGCTCGTGCCCTTCCCTCGGCCGCTCGCGGCCAGGTACCCGCGCTCGCCGAGCGAGGCAAGCCTGCGCGCTGCCTCGGCCTCGTCCGGTGTCGGCAACACCCTCGCGGCCGACCACCGGTCGAGATGTGCCCGGTCGGCGGCGCCGCGCAGCACGCTGCCGCGAGACGAGTTCCTCGGCAACCTGGGCCTGGTACAGGACGGTGCGGTGACCGTCGCGGGCGGTGTCGGACCCGAGAACATCCTGCGCCATCCACCGGTTAGAAAATGAATCATTATTCATTTAAATGTACCGGGGTACATTCCCCGCAGCGGGTGGGGGCTCGTCGACGACACTTGGGGTCTTCGCAGTCAGTCCGGCCGCCGGTCGCGGGCCCCTTCGGCGACCGGACGTTGAGTCTTACGGGCAGCGGAACCGGTCCTCCAGCGCCCGCAGCACGAGCTCCACGTCCAATTCGCTGCGTTCCTGGGGGTTCTGATCGAGGTACTGGATGACCCGGTGGACGGTCTGGGCGATGGTGGTGCCCGGCGGCACGCAGACCCGGTCGGGCATGAACGACTGCGCCGCGATGACTACGCCGCGCACGAGGCCGGCGCAGTAGCCCATGCCGAAGGGGTCCTGGCTGAACGTGTCCTCGCGGCCCGCTCCGGTTCTTCCGAGGAACTCGAAGTAGAGCTGGCAGCGCTCGTGGAGCAGCGCGCCCGTCCCCGTCCGGCGCGGCGGCTCCTGCACCGCGCGGGCCGGCGGCTCCTGCACCGCGCGGGCCGGCGGCTCCTGCACCGCGCGGGCCGGCGGCGGGGCGAGCAGCAGCAGTGTTACGACGACGAGATAGCCTGCGCGCGGCATGAGGGGCCTACTTGGCCTTCGCGGCCTCCATCTCCTGCACGCGGGCGCCCCGCAGCAGGTTCTCCATGCCGTAGTTGCGCTCGTGACAGGCGTACTCGTACATCAGGCCGCCGGTCTTCGGCATGTCGAGGGCGGCTGTCCACTCGCGCTCCCACGTGGTCGGGTCGCGGAACGTGACCTCGTAGCGCAGGGTGTTGGCGTCGGGGCGCGAGAAGCGCTCGACGAGGCGCAGGTTCTCGCCCGAGCCGCGCCACGGGGCCTGTCCGGAGAAGCCGTCGCTCTCGACGACGAGGGTGTCGCCCTCCCACCGGCCGTGCGAGCGGCCGAGCCACTGCGGCGGCGCGTGGGCCGGTCCCGCGCCGGTGTCGAGGGGGATGATGCGCGTCTCGTGGACCATCTCGAGCAGAATCGCGACCACGTTCTCGGTCTGGAAGATCTGGAGGTTGTTGTTGTAGGCGCCGCCGAGTCGGACGGTGCCGCGGGTGAGGCAGCGCTCCCACAGGCCGCGGTCCTCGGGGTTCTCCGACAGCGCGCGGGGCCGCGCGGCGGCGCGGCGCGCCTCGGCGCGGGCCTCGGCCTCGGCGGTCCGTGCGGGGATGCGGCCGTCGGGCGGGTCGACAATGAGGGCCGTCCGCCCGTCGGACAGCCCGCGGTCCCACCAGAACTGGTTGTAGGCGAGGCCGACATCGCGCTCGGGGCTCAGCTCGGCGCGGCGCTCGGAGCTGGCGAACGTGGCGGCCTGGATGTTCGCCTCGGCGACCTCCTCCGCGGTGAGGAACTCGCGCCCCTCGTGGCGCTCGGGCCTCTCGAGGGGGGTGACGGTGGCGTGGCTCCAGACGCCCTGCAGGTCCGGCGCGCCCCAGGGGGTGCGCGGCGCGGGGGAGCCCTCCGGCGCCCGCCCCGCCGACGCGGGCTGACCGGCCAGCGCCGGCGGTGCGGCCAGACAGGCGATGGCGAGAACGGCCGAGAAGGCGACGAGTGTCCGATTCGTCATGGTTTCCTTTCGTCGTGTTGCCGTCCCGACAGTATACGTCCCCGACCACCCATCCCGGTCGGCACGCGAACCGCCCCCGTTGCCTGTCGGGCCGCCGTCGGCAGGTGGTAGCATGCCCCTGCCGGGTGAACCGGGAAGCTCACGTCAGTGGAGGTGAGTCCATGCGATCGGCCGTCACGCTCGTCGTCGTCTGTCTGGCCGGCGCCGCCTTCGCGCAGGCGCCGGACACCGTGTTTCTCGAGGAGCTGACCTGGACCGAGGTGCGCGACGCGGTCGCGGCGGGGACCACGACGATCATCATCCCCACCGGCGGCACCGAGCAGAACGGCCCGCACATGGTACTGGGGAAACACAACTACCTCGTGCGTCACAAGGCGGGGGAGACGGCGCGCCGTCTCGGGAACGCGCTGGTCGCGCCGGTCATGGCCTACGTGCCGGAGGGGAACGTGGACCCGCCGAGCGGGCACATGCGCTTTCCCGGCACCATCACCACCCCGCCCGCGGTGTTCGAGCAGGTGCTGGAGTACGCCGCGCGCAGCCTCGCACAG
Source organism: Vicinamibacterales bacterium (assembly GCA_965116765.1). Taxonomy (GTDB): domain Bacteria; phylum Acidobacteriota; class Vicinamibacteria; order Vicinamibacterales; family UBA8438; genus JAJEEA01. Next base: position 534,227 of record OZ220718.1, read on the forward strand.
CACGGGTTCGTCGATATCGCCCTGATGGGCGACAGCGGCGGCAACCAGCGGTCGCAGGCGACGGTGGCGGAGCGGCTGAACGCGGAGTGGGCGGACGGACCGGCCCGGGTGCATCACCTGACCGACTACTACCCGGGGCGGGGCGACGAGTGGCTGGTCGAGCAGGGCGAGCGGGCCGAGGACGTGGGCACGCACGCCGGCATGCACGACACGTCGACCCTGCTGTTCCTCGACCCCTCGAAGATCCGCCTCGACCGGATGGAGCCGGGCACCGGGGGCACCGGCAACGGGGTCAGCGGCACGCCGTCGCGCTCGCGGGCCGAGTACGGCGAGCAGATTCTCGAGATGCAGATCGCGGCGGCGGTGAGTCAGATCCGGCGGCTGCGCGCGTCGAGCCGCGGGCAGTGACGCGGCGAGACTACGTCAGCTTCACGCCGTCGCGCTCGCGGGCCGAGTACGGCGAGCAGATTCTCGAGATGCAGATCGCGGCGGCGGTGGACCGGATCCGGCGGCTGCGCACGTCGAGCCGCGGGCAGTGACGGACCGCCCGGGTGCGGGCGCGATGCGGCCCGGGATACGGAGGAGATCGATGACACGCCATGCACGTCTCGTTTCACTGGCGGCCGCCGCGGGCGCGGCTCTGGTCACGTCGGTGGTCGCCGGTCAGGCGCCGGCCGGCGGGGACGACCTGCGGGGCACGGTGCGGAGTCCGGCCGGTCCCGAGGCCGGGGTCTGGGTGATCGCCGAGACCGACGACCTCGACACCGGGTTCCGCAAGATCGTGGTCACCGGCGACGAGGGGCGCTTCCTCGTCCCCGATCTGCCGGAGGCGTCGTACCGAGTCTGGGTCCGTGGCTACGGCCTCGTCGACTCCGACCCGGTGACGGCGGAGCCGGGGCAGACCCTGGCCCTCGACGCCGTGCCCGCCGCCTCGCCCCAGGAGGCGGCGCGGGTCTATCCCGCCAACTACTGGTACTCGCTGCTCGAGCCGCCCGCCGCCGGCGAGTTCCCCGGCACCGGTCCCGCCGGCAACGGCATCGCGCGCGGCCTGCAGAGCCAGGCCGCGTGGGTCGACGTCACCAAGCAGGGCTGCCAGCTCTGCCACCAGATGGGCAACCGGTTCACGTTCGACATGGGCCACCTCGACGGGTTCGACTCGTCGGCCGACGCGTGGGCCCACCGGCTGACCTTCGGCCAGCGCGGCCGGCAGATGAGCGGGGTCCTCAACCGCTTCGGCCGCGAGCGGGGGCTCGCGATGTTCGCCGACTGGAGCGACCGCATCGCGGCCGGCGAGGTGCCCGAGGCGCCGCCGCGGCCCCGCGGGGTCGAGCGCAACCTCGTGCTGACGATGTGGGACTGGGCCGGCGAGACCTCGTACGTGCACGACGAGGTGACCACCGACAAGCGCGACCCCACCGTGAACGGGGGCGGCCTCGTCTACGGCGTGTCCATCACCACCGACAAGCTCGTCATCACCGACACCGAGCGGCACCGGTCGATCGAGCTCGACGTGCCGTTGCGCGAGCCGCGGGAGATGGTGCCGTCGATGTTCCCGACCGCGCCCGGCTTCGAGCCCTCGCCGTACTGGGGCGACGAGATCATCTTCGACGCCCCCGCCAACCCCCACAACCCGATGATGGACGCGCGGGGGCGGGTGTGGCTGACCTCCACCGTGCGACGCCGCGAGAACCCCGACTGGTGCCGCGAGGGGTCGGACCACCCCTCGGCCCGCTACTTCCCCATCGACCGCAGCGGGAGGCAGATATCGGTCTACGACCCCGCCACCGAGGACTGGGGGCTCATCGACAGCTGCTACGGCACCCACCACCTGCAGTTCGGCGAGGACGAGCAGGACACCCTGTGGCTCAGCGGCGACCCCAACGTCGTCGGTTGGCTCGACACGAAGCTCTACGACGAGACCGGCGACGAGCGGCTCTCGCAGGGCTGGTGCCCGACCGTCGTCGACACCAACGGCGACGGCGTGATCACGCGGCCCTGGAACGAGCCGGGCGGCGAGGTCGACCCGGGGCGCGACACCCGCATCGCCGGCTTCGCCTACGGCATCATCGCCAATCCCGTCGACGACACCGGATGGGTCGCCCGCACCGGGCCGTTCCCCGGCCGCCTCGTCCGCCTCGACCGCGGCGACAACCCGCCCGAGACGTGCATCGCCGAGGTCTACGAGCCGCCGTCCGTCGAGAACCCCGCCGTCGACCCCGCGCAGACCGGGCACGCTCCCCGCGGCGTCGACGTCGACCGCAACGGGGTCATCTGGACCGCGCTGTCCGGCAGCGGCCACATGGCCAGCTTCGACCGCAGCCGGTGCCGGGTGCTGAACGGGCCCGACGCCACCGGCCAGCACTGCCCGGAGGGCTGGACGCTGTATCCGACCCCCGGACCGCAGATGAAGGGGGTCACCGACCCCGGCAGCGCCGACTATCACTACTACAACTGGGTCGACCAGTTCGGCACGCTGGGGCTCGGACCCAACGTTCCCATCGCGCCCGGATCGGGGTCCGACTCGCTGCTGGCCCTGCTGCCCGACACCGGCGAGTGGGTGGTCCTGCGGGTGCCCTATCCGCTCGGGTTCTTCGCCCGCGGCCTCGACGGCCGCATCGACGACCCCGACGCCGGCTGGAAGGGCCGGGGGCTGTGGGCCAACTACGGATCGAACCTGAACTGGCACATCGAGGGCGGGCAGGGGAGGCGCAGCGCCATCATCCACTTCCAGCTCCGGCCCGATCCGCTGGCGGAGTGATTCAGGGGACGAGCGAGGAGGTCGCCGGGCGCTGACCGACGCCCGGTGAACCGTTTGTCGGGTGACGACCTCGGTGCGTCGCGGCGTCCGGCCGCAGCGACGCACTCCACCGACCACGGCCGCCGAACGTCCGTGGCGGGGCCGCCAGCGGCGGCTCGCGGCCCCGTCAGCCGTCAGGCGAGGGCCTTCGCCATGTTGCTCAGCGCGCGTTCCACGAGCTGGCGCGACGTGCCGATGTTCATCCGCATGCGGCCGTCGCTGCCGAGGCCGTAGCTGGACCCCGGGTTCAGGTGGATGTGGGCGTGGTCCACCAGGAAGCGCTGGAACGCCTGCTCCGGCGTGGTGGGCCGCTCCGCCGCCGCGGCCGCCTGCTTCATCCGGGTCCTGTCCATCGCCTCGGCGACGTCGAGCCACGACAGGAAGGTGCCCTCCGGCTTGACCGCCTTCACCCCCGGCACGTTCGCGTTGACGTACGACTCGACGAAGTCCTGCGTGCCGTCGATGTACTCGAGGAGCTGGTCGAGCCAGTCCTCGCCCTCGTTGTAGGCGGCCTCGGCCGCGATGATGCCGAGCGTGTTCATCGACTGCCGGTGCTGACCGACGCCCGCGATTCGGGCCAGGTAGTCCGGGTTCGTCGAGAACTGGTAGGCGCACTTCATCATCGACAGGTTGAACGACTTGCTCACCGACTTGAAGGTGACGCTGTTCCGGACGATGGCCTCGTCGTCGAGGGTCGCGAACGGCGTGTAGGTGTGGCCCTTCGTGACGAAGTCGCAGTGGATCTCGTCGGCGAGCACGACGACGCGCCGGCGGTGGCAGATCTCGCCGAGGGTCATCAGGTCCGAGCGCGACCACACGTTGCCGGTGGGGTTGTGCGGGTTGCACAGGATGAACGCGTGGGTGTCGTGGTCGATGCGGCGCTCGAGGTCCTCGAAGTCCATCCGGTAGCGGCCGTCGACGAGCTTGAGGGGGCTCTCCTCGGCCACGCAGCCGACGACCCGGATGTCGGTGTAGAAGCCGTTGTAGCCCGGCGTCTGCATGAGCACCTTGCTGCCCGGGGGGCAGAAGGCGCGCAGGGTGCTGATGACGCCGGCGTGGACGCCGGGCGCGTGCTGGATGGTGTCGGGGTCGATCTCGAGCCCGTAGCGCCGGCGGTTCCAGTCGACGATCGAGGCCTTGTAGGAGGCGGGAATCGACAGGTAGCCGTAGTTCTCGTGCCCGATCCGCTTGCGGAGGGCTTCGGTGATGGGCGGGGCGATGCGGAAGTCCTGGTCGGCGGTGCCCATGCCGACCTCGATCTTGTCGGCGCCGTAGCGGGCGATCTGGGCGTCCCACTTCGACGAGTCGGTCCCGATGCGGCTGTAGATGGTGTCGAAGTCGTAGCGGCCGTCCTGCCGGACGGCGCCGCCCCCGCCTTGCGCCGCAAGGGGAACCGCGCCGCCGACGGCGCCCGCGACCGCGGTCATGCCGGTGGTGCGCAGGAAGGCGCGCCGGTCGAGCCGACTGAGCTTGGACATCTGTGGACTCCTCTCGTACTGCCTCGACGTTCGTCTTCGACCGCCGTGCGGGCGTCGCCGCTGTCCTGCCGTGACCCGCGCGTGCGCCCAGAGCACAGCATAGACCACCCGGCCGCAGAGTCAACTCGAGAGGGTGGCGCGTCTCCCTTCCGGGCTGAGGCGCTGCACGACGGACTCGTGTCCGCGGCCGCGCCGGGCACGTCGGGACGCCGGGCAGCCCGCGGAGTCCTCAGAGCTCCACGGCCGCGGCGGCCCCGCGTATGATGAGCGCGGCGCCCCGCCACTCGAGATGACTGTCCGCCTTCGCTTCGCCGCCGGCACGCTGGACATCAGCGGGTTCGACGGGGCCTCCGGGCCGCGGCTGCCCGACGCCTGCCGGTGGGACCCGCGGACCCGGCGGTTCCGCGCCCCGGCCGCCGCCTATGCGCCGGTGGTACGGGCGCTGGTGCGCCGCCGGATCGCGTACGAGGACGAGGCCCGGGGCTACGGCGTTCTCGACGGGGGGCTGCGGGTGCGCCGCGAGCCTCGACCGTTCCAGACCGAGGCGGTCGAGGCGTGGCGGGCCGCGCAGGGGCGCGGGGTCGTCGTCCTGCCGACGGGGGCCGGCAAGACCGAGGTGGCGCTGCTGGCCATGGACGCAGTGCGCCGCGACACCATCGTCGTGGCGCCGACCCTCGACCTGGTGGGGCAGTGGCACCGGTTGCTGCGCGAGCGGTTCCGCTCGGAGATCGGCATCCTCGGCGGTGGCGACCATCGCGTCGAGGCCATCACCGTCTCGACCTACGACTCCGCCTTCCTCCACATGGAGCACCTCGGCGCGCGCTTCGGCCTCGCCGTGTTCGACGAGTGCCATCACCTGCCCGGCCCCGCCTACGCGCTGGCGGCCGAGCGCTGCCTCTCGCCCTATCGGCTCGGCCTGACCGCGACCCCGGAGCGCCTGGACGGCCGCCACGCCGACCTCGAATCGCTGGTCGGACCCGTCGTCTACCGCAAGCGGGTCCGCGACCTCACCGGCGACTATCTCGCCGACCACGACGTCGAGCGCATTCTCGTGGAGCTGACCGACGACGAGCGCCGCGCCTACGACGAGGCGCGCGCGGTCTACCGGTCGTTCGTCGTGGGCCAGGGCATCCGGATGTCGAGCCCCGACGGTTGGTCGCAGTTCGTCATGCGCTCGTCGCAGAGCGCGGAGGGACGGCGCGCGATGGCCGCCTACCAGCGCCACAAGGAGATCGCCTTCGCGGCGCCGTCCAAGCTCGCCTACGTCGACGAGCTGCTGCACCGGCACCGGCGCGACCGCGCCCTGTTGTTCACCGAGCGCAACCGCGCCGCGTACGCCTTGTCCCGCCGGTTCCTCCTGCCCATCATCACCCACCAGACGAAGGTCTCCGAGCGCACCCGCATCCTCGAGGACCTCGGCGCCGGCGTCTACAACGCGCTGGTCACGTCGAAGGTCCTGAACGAGGGCGTGGACCTGCCCGCCGCGAGCGTCGGCATCGTCATCTCCGGCAGCGGGTCGGCGCGCGAGCACGTGCAGCGGCTCGGCCGGCTCCTCCGCAAGCAGGGCGACAAGACCGCGGTTCTCTACGAGCTGGTCGCGAACGACACGACCGAGGTGTTCACGAGCGAGCGGCGCCGGGAGGCCCATGCCGACGGCTGACCTGGTGCGGGTGCGCCGCTCGTGTCCCGGGTCTGGAGGGCGTCTCCGCCGCAGAATGACATGCTGACGACCGACCTCGTGCGCGTGCGGCGCCGCGGCGGCCGCATCGAGGCCCGCCGGCCGGGGCGCGCCGCGCGCGAGCGCATGCTGGCGGCGGCGGAGGGGTACGTCGCGGCCGCGCGGGCCGGAGTCGGCCGGCCGCGCGCGGCGTTCGAGGCGGCGTGCGACGACGTGCCGTGCGAGCCCACCGACTACAAGCTGCTCCAGGGGTTGCGGAAGCTCGTGCGGGACCGCTGCGTATTCGAGACGCCGGGCGACGTGGATGCCCCGACCCTGCGGCGCGCCGTCTTCGCGCGCGCCGCGGCGGCCCGGTGCGCCCTGGACGACGAGGGCGCGTTCGAGCGCGACGCGGTCGTGGCGGCGGCCGCGGCAGAGTGCGGCCTGCCGGCGCGCGACCTTCCCGACGCGCTCTTCGCGGACCTGAAGGAGCACCAGGTCCTCGCGCGGTTCGACGCCATCGGGGGGGCGGCCCTCGTCGCCGCCTACGAGACCGCGCAGCACCAGGCCATCCTCCTGCGCGCGGTGCGCGTCGTCGTCGCGTTCGACCGGCCCGATCCGGGCGGGTTCCGGTTCTTCTTCCGGCGGCTGAAGTTCCACCGGCTGCTCTACGTCGCGACCCGGCCGTCCGAAGGCGTGTGCCGCGTCGAGATCGACGGGCCGTTCAGCCTGTTCCGGTCCGTCACCGCCTACGGCCTGCAGCTCGCGCTCCTGCTGCCGGCCCTCGATGCCTGCGGCTGCCCCTGGCAGCTCGACGCCGACGTCCTGTGGGGCCCCGAGCGGCAGGCGCTCGAGTTCCATCTGGAGGGCGACCCGGCGACGGGCGCGGCGGGCGAGGACGCGCGCCTGCCCGACGAGGTCGCCCGGTTGCTCGAACGGTTTCGACAGATGAAGACGGCGTGGACAGCCGAGGTGGCGCACGAGCTGCTCGACGTGCCGGGCTTCGGCCTCTGCGTGCCCGACCTCGTCTTCACCCACGCCGACACCGGCCGCCGCGTCTACTTCGAGGTCCTCGGCTACTGGAGCCGCGAGGCGGTGTGGCGCCGCGTCGAGCTGGTCGAGGCGGGCCTGCCGCATCCGATCGTCTTCGCCGTCAGCCGCCGCCTGCGGGTCAGCGAGGAGGTCCTCGACGACAAGCTGCCCGGCCGGCTCTACGTCTACGCCGGCGCCATCAGCGCGCGCGCCATCGAGGAGCGGCTCGAGGCGAGTCTGGCCGCGGCGCGCCGGTGAGTCCGGCGTCGCTTGTCGGCTCACTCCACGCGCAGGGTCAGCATCGGATCCACCCGCGCCGCGCGGCGCGCGGGCACGACGGTGGCGGCGGCGGTGACCGCGGCGAGGACGAGCACGACGCCGGCGACGGTCCACGGATCGAGCGGCTGGGCCTCGGTCAGGCTCTGCAGCAGCTCGGTGACGAGCACCACGGCGCCGGTTCCCACCGCGGCGCCGAGGGCGGCGAGGGCCACTCCCTGCAGCGCAAAGCGGGCCATCACCCGTACGCTCGATGCGCCCAGCGCGAGGCGGATGCCAATCTCCTTCGTTCGCTGGGCCACCGCGTAGGCGACCACGCCGTAGAGCCCGGCCGCGGCCAGGATCAGGGACACGGCGGCGAACAGGCCGAGGAGGAACGTGCGGAAACGGGTGGGGGCGATCGCCCCGCCGACCACCTCGTCCATCGATCGGAACGCGGTTATCGGCAGCAGCGGGTCGGCCTCGCGGATCACCCGCTCGACGGACGCGACCATGCCGGTGGCGTCCTCGCGCGTCCGCAACACCCAGTTCACCTGGAAGAACCCATGGGCCAGCCCGAGCAGGTCGTCGGGCACCTGCTCCACCGGCACGAAGACCGTCGGCCGCGTCGCGGTGACGCCGCGCGTCCGCACGTCGCCGAGAACGCCGACGACCTCGCGCACGTCGTCGCGGAACATCTGCAGGCGCGAGCCGACTGCCGCCCGCCCGGCGCCGAAGCGCCGAACGTACTCCTCGTTGACGAGGGCCACGGGTGACGCGGCGGCCCGGTGATCCGCTTCGCCGAATGCCCGGCCTGCCGCGAGCGGGATGCGCAGGACCCGCAAGTAATCTCCCGTCACGTAGCGCCAGTCGACGCTCGTCGCGAGCCGACCTCCCGGGGCCTCGTGTATCGGGAGATTGAGGCCGCGCTCGACCGGCAGGTTGCTCGACACCGCCACGGCCTCGACGCCGGGCACCCGAGCCAGATCGTCCAGCGTCCGCCGATACAGCGCGGACACGGCGTCTCCGGACCGATAGGCGGGACCCTGCAGCGAGGCGCGGGCGGTCAGCACGTCGGCCGGCTCGAACCCGAGCTCGGACGAGCTGAGCCCGACGAACGTTCGCACGAACGCGCCCGCCGTCGCCAGCAGGACCGTGCACAGGGCGACCTGGGCGACCACGAGCGATCGACGCGTCCAGGAGCCGTGCACCGTGGTCACGCTGCGCGACCGGCCGCCCCCGAGCGCGTCGGCGGGCTCCCTGCGGGCCGCGACCAGGCCGGGCAGGAAGCCGAAGATCACGCCGGTCGCGAGCGCGAGCCCGAACGAGCCGAGCAGGACCGGCGCATCGACGGCGACGCTCCAGATCGCGAGCTGCGGCAGGGTCGAGACGAGCCCGCGCACGCCGACGGCCGCGGCCGCGACCCCCACCGCGCCGCCCGCCGTCGACAGCAGGACGGCCTCGGTGAGGAGTTGACGGAGCAGCCGGTTGCGGCCGGCGCCGAGCGCGGACCGGACGGCCAGCTCCCGCCGGCGCCCCACCGCGCGCGCCAGTTGCAGCCCCGCCGTGTTGGCGCAGACCATCAGCAGCATGGCGCCCACGGCCGCGGTCAGCAGCCACACCATGCCCTCGCTGCGGTCGGCCAGCACGTCCCGATAGGGTTGCACGCCCGGCCGCGGCCCGTCGGGCGCGCCGACGGGCACTTCGGCCGGCACCGGGAGTTGATCCCGCAGGCTGACGGCCAGCGCCTGGAGCTCGGCCTCGGCCTGCGCGGCGGTCCACCCCGGCGCGAGCCGGCCGATCAGCCGGTAGTTCTGGTCGTTGCCCCTCGGATCGGGGCGGAACGGCGTCCACGCGTCGGCTTCCTCGTACGACCGGAAGTCGGCCGGCATGACCCCGATGACGGTGTGCGGCCGGCCGCCCAGCCGCACCGCCTCGCCGACGATGTTCGGGTCGCCGTCGAAGTGGCCGGCCCAGACGGCGTGACTCAGCACGACCGTCGACGAATCGGTCTCGTCCTCGGGCAGGAAGGCGCGTCCGAGCCGCGGGTCGATGCCGAAGACCCGGAAGAAGCCCGCCGTCACCATGAGGCTCCGGACGTATGACGACCCGTGGTCGCTGGCGAGGTTGACCCCGGGGGTCGAACGGATGCCCGACAACGCCGAGAAGGCCCGGCTGTGGTCGCGCGCGAGCGCGACTACCCCCTGCGTGTGTGCGATCGCCGGACCGGGCCCGTCGCCGTACACGACCACGTTGAAGATGCGGTCCGGCTCGGGGAAGGGCAGGGGACGGACGAACACGGCGTTGATCACGCTGGCCATCACGGTCGCGGCGCCGAGACCCAGGCCCAGCACGACCACTGCGGAAACCGCGAACCCGGGGTTCCTGGCGAGGGCGCGGACGCCGATCCGCAGGTCCTGCGACAGGTCCGCGACGAGCTGCCGCCAGCGCCGCTGGCGCTCCCAACCGCGGTCGATGCCGACGCATGTCTTCCGGACCCGCGCGTAGTCGCCGAAGCGTCGCTCGGCCTCGGCCCTCGCCTCGGCCGGCTCGCGGCCTTCCTGCACGAGCCGCTCGCTCAGCTCGCGCACGTGGAAGTCGAGCTCCGCGTCCACGTCCGCACGCACGTCGGATCCCCAGAACCGGACGTACCGCCGCCACATCGGCGTTCGCGCCATCGGCCCACCCCCTTTCACTCGGCGCGCAGCGTCAGCATCGGGTCGACCCGCGCCGCGCGGCGGGCGGGGACGATGGTGGCGGCGGCGGTGACCGCGCCGAGGACGAGCACGACGCCGGCGAGGGTCCCGGGATCGAGCGGTTGCGCCTGGGTCAGCCGCCGCAGCAGCTCGGTGACGAGCACCGCCCCGCCGGCTCCCACCGCGGCCCCGAGGGCGGCGAGGGCGATGCCCTGCAGCGCGAAGCGCGCGGTCATCCGCCTCGTCGAGGCGCCCAGGGCGAGGCGAATGCCGATCTCCTTCGTGCCCTGGGCCACGGCGTAGGCGACGAGCCCGTAGAGACCCGCGGCGGCCAGGATCAGGGCGGCGGCGGCGAACAGGCCGAGCACGAGCGTGCGGAAGCGCGTGGCCGCGATCGCCCCGCCGACCACCTCGTCCATCGATCGGAACGCGGTTATCGACAGCAGCGGGTCGGCCTCCCGGATGACCCGCTCGACGGACGGGATGAGACCAGTGGGGTCCTCGCGCGTCCTCAGCGCCCAGCTCGGCGGGAGGAACCCGTGGATCAGCCCGAGCAGGTCGTCCGGAACCTGCTCGGCCGGCACGAATACGGTCGGCCGGGTCGCGGTGACGCCGCGCGTCCGCACGTCGCCGATCACGCCGACGATCTCGCGCGCGTGGTCGTCGAAGTCGATGACGGTCGCATGCAGTCGCGTGCCGATCACGGGCCGACCGTCGCCCAGGCGCCTGGCATACGCCTCGTTGACCAGCGCCACGGGAGGCGCCCCGGCGCGGTGGTCGGTCTCGGCGAATCCCCGGCCGGCCACGAGCGGGATGCGCAGGACCCGCAGGTAGTCACCCGTCACGTAGCGCCAGTCGACGACCCCCGCGATCCGACCCCCCGGCGCCTCGCGCAGCGGGAGATTCAGACCGCGTTCGACCGGCAGGTTGCTGGCGACCGCGGCGGCCTCGACGCCGGGCACCCGGACCAGGTCGGCCAGCGTCTGCCGATAGAGTGCCGACACGGCTCCCCCGGACGCGTAGGCGGGACCCTGCAGCGAAGCGCGGGCGGTGAGCACGTTGGCGGGCTCGAAACCCAGCTCCGACGCACTGAGCTCGACGAACGTCCGCAGGAACCCAGCCGCCGCCGCCAGCAGCATCGTGCACAGGGCGACCTGGGCGACGACGAGCGACCGGCGCATCCAGGAGCCCCCGGACGGGGTCACGCTGCGCGAGCGGCCGCCGTGCAGCGCGTCCGCGGGCCTGCCGCGGACGGCGAGCACGCCGGGCAGCAGGCCGAAGACCAGGCCCGTCGCGAGCGCGATGCCGAGCGAACCGAGCAGCACCGGCGCATCGACGCCGATGTCCCAGATCGCAAGCCGGGGCTGGGTGGACGCAAGCGTGCGCAGGCCCGTGGCGGCGACCAGCATCCCCACCGCCCAGCCCGCCGTCGACAACAGGGTGCACTCGGTCAGGAGCTGTCGGAGCAGGCGGCCGCGGCCGGCGCCGAGCGCGGACCGAACCGCCAGCTCCCGCCGGCGCCCCACCGCGCGCGCCAGCAGCAGTCCCGCCGCGTTGGCGCACACGATCAGCAGCATGGCGCCCACGGCGGCGGTCAGCAGCCAGATGAGGCCTGCGCTGGCGGCGGCCAGGGTGTCCTGATAGGGTTGCACGCCGTACCTGGGGTCTTCAGGCGCCGGTCCGTCCGGCGCGGCCCGCACCGGGACCTGGTCGCGCAGGCTCACGGCCAGGGCCTGGAGCTCGGCCGCGGCCTGCGCGGCGGTCCATCCCGGCGCGAGCCGGCCTATGAGACGGTAGTTCGCGTCCATGCCGCGGGGGTCGGGACGAAACGGCGTCCACGCGTCGGCCTCGTCGTACGACCAGAAGTCGGGCGGCATGATCCCGATGACGGTGTGCGGCCGGCCGCCGAGCCGCACGTCCTGCCCCACAACGTCGGGGTCGCCGCCGAAGTGGCCCGCCCACGCGGCGTGGCTCAGCACCACCGTCGAGGGATCCGGCTCGTCGTCGCGTGCGTAGGCGCGGCCCAGTTGCGGCTCGACGCCGAAGACCCGGAAGAAGCCGGCGGTCACCTCGAGGTTGCGGACGTAGGTCGAGCCGTGGTCGCTGGCGAGGTTGACGCCCGGGCTCACGCCGATGCCGGCCAGGGCCGAGAAGGCGCGACTGTGGTCACGCGCGAGGGCCACCGCCGCCTGTGAATGAGCGCCGGCCACGCCGGACGGCTGGTAGCGGAGCACGCTGACGACGCGGTCCGGGTCCGGAAACGGCAACGGCCGAACGAAGACGGCGTTGATCACGCCGACCATCACGGTCGCGGCGCCGAGGCCCAGACCCAGCACGACTACTGCGGAAACCGTGAACCCCGGGTTCCCGGCGAGGGTGCGGACGCCGATCCGCAGGTCCTGCAACAGGTCCGCGGCGAGCTGCCGCCAGCGCCGCTGGCGCTCCCACCCCCGGTCGATGCCGACGCAGGCCTCCCTGACCCGGGCGTAGTCGCCGAAACGACGCTCCGCCTCCGCCCGGGCTTCGGCCGGCGCGCGGCCTTCCCGCACCAGCCGCTCGGTCAGCTCGCGCACGTGGTAGTCGAGCTCCGCGTCCACGTCCGCGCGCACGTCGGATCCCCAGAACCGGACATACCGCCGCCACATCGGTGTTCGCGCCATCGACCCACCCCCTACGCGGCGTGGGCGGCCTGGAGCACGCGGCCGACCGCCGCCGCGAACGCCGTCCATCCCTGGGTCTCGCTGTCGAGCCGGGCGCGCCCGGTGGGCGTCAGCCGGTACAGCTTTACCTGCCGCTTGTTCTCCGAGATCCCCCACTCGGCCTCCAGCCATCCGCGCCGCTCCATGCGGTGCAGCGCCGGGTAGAGCGAGCCCTCCTCGAGCTGCAGCTCGTCGTCGGACGTGGCCTCGAGCCAGCGGGCGATGCCGAAGCCGTGGCGGGGGCCGCGGCTCAGGGCGGTCAGGATGAGCAGCTCGACCGTGCCGCGCAGCATGTCGGGGTTGCGGTTGGGCTTCACGCGCTGCTCCTTGTCATAGATTGTCTATGCAAGGAGCGTAGCGCGATTCACATAGACTGTCAAGGGTAGGGTCTGGATCAGCCCAGGGCGTCGTGCCGGTGGCTGCGGGGCGGAGCGGAACGGCACGACCGGCGACGTCGGACGCAGGATGCTATCTTGCTGCCATGAAGTGCACGGTTTCCTCGAAGGGCAGGATCGCGTTGCCCGCCGAGCTTCGGCGACAGGACGGTATCGAACCGGGCCAGACCTTCGAGATCGAACGGATTGACTACGGCGACTATCGCCTCGTTCGCACCGAGCTGGGGAGGAACCTGGGTCTGGTGGACGCCCTGCTGGCGTGTCCGGAGAAGGGCTGGTTCCAGCCGGTCCCCTCGGAGTCGACGCCATCCGTCGATCCGCGCTCGTGACGACCTCCGGTCGGCTGCCGGCGCCGATCACGGCGCCCGCGTCACCCAGACCGGGCTCGACCACGCCATCACCACTCGGCCCCGGACGTGGCCCCTCTGGCGCAGCCGCACGTAGTAGATGGCGTCGTCGCGGAACCCGCCGTCGACGCCGGACCAGGAGAAGTCGAGGGCGTCCGGCTCGAGGTCGAAGAGGACGGAGAACCCGCCTTCGGCGATCGAGAAGCGGAGGACCTGCACCGAGTCGATGACGTCGGTGCCGTGGGCTTCGACGTGGAGCCGGGGCGGGCCGTCGGCGGTGGTCTCGCTTCCCATCGGCGCCCCGTCGACCGTGAAGTCGAGGAGGATGCGCGCCCCCGTGGTCCCGTAGGTGCGGCGCGCGTGCAGCGCGTCGAAGACGGCCTCGCGGGTCAGCTCGGGCGCTCGGACCGCGGCGACGCCCCAGTGGGGCTGGCCGGGGTGCGAGCGGTGGTCGTCGGAGGCGGCGATGGTGCTGAGCACGAGGCCCTGCGCCCACATGTCCTGGGCGTTGAGGCCGTCCGGGGCCGAGGTGGAGTAGTTGGTGAAGTCGCTCTGCTCGAACGCCAGGGGGTGCGAGGGGTCGTAGGACTCGCTCAGCCCGTGCGCGGAATAGATCTCGAAGTTGCGGCGCCGCTCGTGGTCTTGGGCTTCGGTGGTCAGCGGGGCCGGGAACTTGCCGGTGTGGTGGGGGATGGTGAGCGCCTCCCCCGCCGCCAACTGCGCCCACAGCTCGGGCAGGGTCACCGTCTGCGGCGCGAGGAGCGGGCCCGGCGCGCCCCGGAAGAACACGTTGTGGTGTCCGTACGGGGCGCGGAACGACGCCTCGTAGGCGTGCAGGGTCACGAACTCGCCCGGCGCGTCGTGCGCCTCGGCGGCGGCCCGGTACTCCTCCCAGACGTGCGGCCCCAGCCCGCGCGTGAACCCGTCGAGGCCGGTCTGGCTGTGGTCGGTCACGGCGTGGAAGTCGAGTCCGGAGACGTAGCGGGCGTAGTCGAAGGCGCCGTCGCCGACCCCGTCGAAGCTGTGCCGGGTGTGCGAGTGGAGGTCGCCCCAGTAGATGCGCTCGGCCGGCGGTTCCGCGTGCACCCGCATGGGGTTGCTGCGCGTCCGGAGGATGCCGGCGCGGGTCACCGCCTCGAGGCGGGCGATGCCGGGGCCGCGGGGGGTGAACGAGACGGTGCGATGGCCGCTTCCGGGGTCGAGGCGCACCGCCGCCGGCACCTCGACGTCGCCCTGGAGGACGCGCAGCGCCACCTCTTCCCGGAACTGCGTGACGGGGTTCTCGTAGAGGTCCACCGCCGCGAGGTGCAGGGCGGCGGGCTCGCCGGCGACGAGGGTCGCGGGGCCGCTGAGGCGCAGGGCGGCGGCGAGGCCGCTGCGCGCGGTGAGGGTGGCCTCGTGGGACACCGGCTCGAAGGCCCCGCCGCCGTCCCGGTCGACGGCGGCGAGGATCGGCTCGGGCCGCGTCGAGACGATGGCCGCGCGCAGGCCGCGGCTGCCTCCGCGGGTGTCGCCGTAGACGACGCGGATCTCGTCACCGGCCGCCAGCTCGCCATCTGCCACGGTGACCCGCACCACGTGGACGTAGCGCTCCATCCGCCCGTCGAGTCCGGGGCGCGACGCCTTGACCAGGTAGTTGGGAGACTCGGACTCCACCTCGGTGGTCAGCCGCACCCCCGTCCGCGACGTCTCGGCCGAGACGTGGTGGTCGGCCGCGGGGTCGGTGGCCTGCAGCCGATTGGCGGAGTTGCGCAGGCCGGCGTGCCAGGTGTCGGGAAGCTGCACGCGCAGCGCACCGCCGGTGCGCAGGCCGCCGGGCCCGACCTCGTAGGTCACCGTCCACGTGCCGTAGTGACCGGCGATGCCCCACGTCGGCTCGACACGCAGCGAATCGGCTTGCACCACGGCGGGAAGGGCGAGAAACAGCGCGACCAGGAAGTCCACCTCGTTCTCCTCGGATGATCCGCACTTGAGAGGGGCGAAAGGAGCCCGGTCGGGAGCTCAGCGCCGTTTCCGGGTCCCGGCAGGCCGATCCGCCACCCGGCCACGTCGCCGCTGAACGGGCCGGGAAGCTCATCGCCGTCTCGTTGTTCCGGCGGTCGGCCCGGAGCCTGCGCGCTCGCGGCGGCGCAGGCTCCGGACCGGGTCGAGGGACGGCAGGCGGCGCCGTTGTCCGTCGGGGCTACGCCTGCTCCCGCAGGAACTCGATCAGCAGCCGCGCCGTCTCTTCCGGCTGCTCCTGCTGCACCCAGTGGCCGGCGCCGTCGACCATGTGCACCGCGCGCATGTCGGTGCACGCCTGCTCCTGCATTCGCTCGAGGTTTCCGGGGCTCTGGTAGCTGCCCCAGTCGCTCGAGCCGGCGATGAAGATCGACGGCTGGTCGATGGTCAGCCCCGCGAAGAGCTGCTGCTCGGGGGCGCCGAGGCCGCCCGAGCGGTAGTGGTTCAGGCCCCCCTGGAAGCCGGTGCGGTCGTACTCCTCGGTGTAGACCCGCAGCTCGTCGTCGGGCAGCCACGTGTTGGCGGCGATGTGGTCGGCCGACGGCATGTGCTTGGCGACCGTTTCGGCCATGCCGTCGGCGAGGTCCATGATGTAGTAGGTCGGCATCTTCGCCATCTCGGCCGCCGTCCGTGCCGCGAGCCGGTAGGGCCGGTTGCCGGGCCAGTCGGCGCTCTTGTAGTGGTAGTAGCCCCGCATGAAGGCGTGCAGCCCCTGCGTCGCGCGCCACATGTTGGCGTTGGCCTCGCGGGTCCGGTAGTACCGCGTGTAGTGCTTCCGGGGCCGCGGCAGGGCCGCGAGGTCGTCGAACAGGGTGGGGCCGGGCTCGGCGGGCTCGGCCGGGGGGGCGTCCGCGGTGTCGAAGGGCAGGTCGGCGACGCCGCCGTTGGGCGCGCTCATCATCGCCACCGATCGGAACACGTCGGGCCGGATGCGCGCGCACCAAGCCGCGACGGGCGAGCCGAAGTCGTGGCCGATGACCGCGGCCACCTCGCGGTAGCCGAAGGCGTGCACCAGCCCCAGGGCGTCGCGCACCACGTTGAGGCGGCGGAACGAGTAGAGGTCGCCGTCGTAGTCGGCGTCCCAGCCCGTCGTGCGGCCATAGCCGCGCATGTCGGGGGCGAAGACGTGGTAGCCCTCCTCGGCCAGCGGCACGAGCACGTTGCGCCAACTGTAGGCGAGCTCGGGGAAGCCGTGGAGCAGCAGCAGGGCGGGACGGTCGCCCTCGTAGCCGGCCTCGAGCACGTGAACGCGCAGGCCGTTGATGTCGTTGACGAAGCGCGAGCGCACGCCGTCGGGCAGCACGTCCGGATCGTAGGGGCCGATGGGGTCCTGCTGCGTGGACGCGCCCGGGCGGGAGCCCGCGGCGGGCCGGGGCGGCGGCAGGGGAGCGGCGGCGGCCGGCGCGGCGAGGGCGGCGGCCGGGCCGAGGGCGGCGAGGCCCTGGATGGCCTGGCGTCGGGTCATGGCTCTGGACATGGTGGTTCTCCCTCCGGGTCGCGGCGGGCGCGGTCACCGGCCGGCGGGTCGACCGCTGCCGTGCGCTCGCCAGTCGCTCGCGAGTCCAGGAGCCCGTGATGAAGTCCGCGCCCTGATTCGAGCGGCGATGCATCCGCCACTCGTTCCAACGCGGGGTCGACCAAGGCTCCCGAATTCGAGCGGCGATGCATCCGCCACTCGTTCCAACGCAGGGTCGACCAAGGCTCCCGGTGCGCACGCCAGTATAGAGCCTCCGGCGGCGAGGCGCGGCGGTTCGGATCGCGCGTCTGCCCTGCCGGCCCGCGCGTGATGGTCAGGTCCGTGTCGTGTGCCTCGGGCGCGGCGGTTCGGTCGGGGCCCGTCTGCGTTACCATTGTTGGGCATGACCCGGTTGGCCCGTCGCCTCGTCGCCTGCGCCATCCTCGCCGCGGCCGCGTGGATTCCCGCGCCGGCCGCCGCGCACCCGGCGCCGTTCAGCTTCGTCGACCTCCGCCTCCAGTCGACGACCATCGAACTCGAGGTCGTCGTCCACGCGTTCGACGTCGCCTACGAGCTCGCCATCCAGCCGCCGAACCGCGTGCTCCAGCCCGGCGGGCTCGGCGGCCGCGCGCAAGCCCTCGCGAACCTGGTCCGGGAACGCCTGGAGATCACCGTCGACGGCAACCGGCTCGACGTCGCGGCCTGGTCCGACCCCGAGCCGCTGCCGGATCGGCAGTCGGTCAGCCTGCGCGCCCGCGTCGAGCTGGAAGGCGCGCCGGGGCGGATCGACGTCCAGGCGGTGATGTTCCCCTACGACCCGCAGCACCAGACCTTCGTCAACGTCTACGACGAGGGGGCCCTGACCGCCCAGGCGATCCTGAGCGGCGGCGATCCGCGCTACGAGTACTTCGTCGGCAGCACCCAGGGGACCCTGGCCGTCATCCAGCGCTTCGTGCCCCAGGGCATCCACCACATCCTGATCGGCCCCGACCACCTGCTGTTCCTCGTCGGGCTGCTGCTGCTCGGCGGCTCGCTGCGCCGGCTGCTGCTCGTCATCACCGCGTTCACTCTCGCCCACAGCATCACCCTCGCCCTCGCGGTGCTCGACGTGGTGAGGCCGCCCGGCAACATCGTCGAGCCGATCATCGCGCTGAGCATCATCTACGTCGGCGCCGACAATCTCCTCGTGCGGGGCGGGCGCGACATGCGGGTGTGGATCGCGCTGGTGTTCGGGCTCATCCACGGGTTCGGCTTCGCCAGCGTGCTGCGCGAGATGGGATTGCCGACGGGGGCCCTGGGCTGGTCGCTGTTCTCGTTCAACCTCGGGGTCGAGATCGGGCAGGTGGCGGTGGCGGTGGTCGTCGCCTCGGCCCTCACGTGGCTGCGGGCGCGCAACGAGAAGGTCGGCCGGCAACTGGCGGTCGCGGGATCCGTCGGGGTCATCGCGGCCGGGACGTTCTGGTTCGTTCAACGGGTGTTCTTTTCGGGAGGCATGGCATGAGAAGAGTGGCGACGCTCGGCGCGGTGGTCCTGGCGGGAGTGGTGTCGGTGGCCGGCCTGTCCGGCCAGCAGGAGCGGACCATCGAGGTCGAGCAGCTCGAGGACAACCTGTTCGTCCTCCGCGGCGGGGGCGGCAACTCGGCCGCGTTCGTGACCGACGGCGGGGTGGTGCTCGTCGACACCAAGCTGGTGGGCTGGGGACAGCCCCTCATCGACAAGATCGGCGAGCTGACCCCGAACCCCGTCACCACCATCATCAACACCCACGCCCACTTCGACCACGTGGACGGCAACGTCGAGTTCCCGGCCTCGGTCGACTTCGTGGCCCACGAGAACACCCAGCGCCTCATCGGCGAGAACAACGCGGTGCGGGGGCTGGGGCGTCCCGCGCGGCCGAGCCCGTTCGGGGCCGACGGGCACGGGGTGCCGGAGATCACGTTCAGCGACCGCCTGACGCTCGGCGACGGCGACGACGCGGTCGAGCTGCACTACTTCGGCCGCGCCCACACCGGCGGCGACGCGTGGGTGGTGTTCCCGGCCCTCGGGGTCATGCACGCGGGCGACGCGTTCCCCGGCAAGAACCTGCCGATCATGGACTCGAACAACGGCGGCAGCGGCGTCGACTATCCCGAGACCCTGCGCAAGGCGTCGGAGGGCGTCGACGTCGAGCGCATCATCACCGGGCACAGCAGCGTGATGGCCCCGGCCGACCTGGCCGAGTACGCCGAGTTCGTCGGCGCGTTCGTCGCCGACGCCCAGGCCGCGAAGGCGGCGGGCACGTCGGCCGCCGACTTCGCGGCGGGCTGGGAGGTGCCGGAGCGGTTCGCCGGTTACGGCGGCGGGGCGCCGGAGCGGCTGACCCCGTACGTCGAGGACATCTACGCGGCGACGCCGTAGCTGCCCGACGGTCTGGCGCAGCGTTGGGGATGCTGGTAGCATGGCCGTGGTCGGGCCGGGCCCGGCCGCGGGGTTCATCCGGAAGCGGCGGCGGAGCCGCAAGTTCGAAGGGGAAGAGACTCATGGCGAAACAGACCACGCGTCGCGAAGTTCTCAAGGGCGGGGCCGCGCTGGGCGGGCTCGCGGCCTTCGGGGTGCCCGAGTGGGCGTTCCCCGCGCTGGCGCAGGACGAGGAGCTCGTCGAGTTCACCGACCTGCCGGAACAGATCGTGCTCGAGCGGACGCCCGACCGCCGCATCATCGACGTCCGGCACATCGACGGGCCGATCACGCCGGCCGACCAGTGGTTCACCACCCAGCACCACGGCCATCCGGATGTCGACACCGACGCGTATCGGCTGCAGGTGTCGGGCATGGTGGACAACGCGCTCAGCCTGTCGCTGGGCGACCTGCGCAGCATGCCCAGCCGCGAGCTGGTGTTCGGGTTCGAGTGCTCGGGCAATCGCGGACCGCTGAACGGGCTGTCGAGCAACGGGCGGTGGACCGGCGTCCCGTTGCGCGCGGTGCTCGAGCGGGCCGGCCTGCAGGACCGGGCCCGCGAGATCGTCTTCCTCGGGGCGGATCGCGGCGAGGAAGAGGTGGTGTTCCGCGGCCGCACCTACAACGTCGACCAGCAGTACGGCCGCAGCCTGCAGCGCGACATCGCCCTGTCGGACGAGCCGCTCCTGGCCTACGCGCTGAACGGCGAACCGCTGTCCGCGCACCAGGGCCGCCCGCTTCGGCTGCTGGTCCCCGGCTGGTACGGGGCGCCGAACGTCAAGTACCTGACCGAGATACACGTGCAGGAGGACCCCTATCTCGGCAAGTGGCAGGCGCGCTGGTACCGCACCCTGAAGGGGGAGATGATCAACGGCGAGCTGAAGTGGGTCGAGACCGCGATCACGAAGATGCGGTTGAAGTCGTACATCGCCCGCGTGACGAAGGTGGGCGACCACCACCGCGTCTTCGGGGTGATCATGCACGACGGCACCCCGATCGACTCGGTGGAGGTGCGGGTGGACGACGGTCCGTGGGAGGCGGCGACCCTCGACGCCTCGATGACCGAGAAGTACTCGTGGAAGTTCTTCACCTACGAGTGGCACGGGGCGACGCCGGGCGAGCACACCGTCACCTCGCGCGCGACCGACGCCAACGGCTACCGGCAGCCCACGGCGGAGGAGCTCGAGGTCAAGCAGACCTTCCTCGAGCAGAACAACCAGCATCCGCGGACGCTGATCATCACCTGACGGCGGCGCCCCGGCGCCCCGTGTCCTTTGCGACGGCCCTGCGGACACGTTCTGCAGGGCCGTCGTCGCTTGCGCCCCGTGCCCGGTGGCGCCTCACTGTCTTGTCATGCACGCGACGGCAGGTGCAGCATGGCCGAGGACGAGCACTATCTGAAGACCGAGCTCTACGCGCTGGTCCGCAAGGACCCGGCCATCTTCGAGTTCCTGCAGGCGGGCTCGCTCGACGGCATCTGGTACTGGGACGTCGAGCGCCAGGACCAGGAGTGGATGAGCCCGCGGTTCAAGGAGCTCTTCGGCTACCGCGACGACGAGATCCCCAACACCTCCGAGTGGTGGATGGCCAACATCTTCCCGGAGGACCGCGACCTCGCCCTCGACAACTTCGCCAAGCACCTCGCCGACGCCGACCATCCCTACGACCAGATCGTCCGCTACCGCCACCGCGACGGGAGCACGGTGTGGGTCCGGTGCCGCGGCCTCGCCGTCCGCAACGAGAAGGGCGAGCCCATCCGTCTGCTCGGCTGCCACACCGACGTGAGCGCGCTCAAGCGCGCCGAGGAGGACCTGCGGCGTCAGGCGGAGGAGCTGCTGGAGGCCAAGGACGGGGCCGAACGCGCCAACCGGGCCAAGAGCATCTTCCTCGCGAACGTCAGCCACGAGATACGCACGCCCCTCAACGGCGTCATCGGCATGACGGAGCTGCTCGCCGAGACCGACCTGACGGCGGGGCAGCGCGAGCATCTCGACGCCCTTCGCGGTTCGGCCGACGCGCTGCTCGACATCATCAACGACATACTCGACTTCTCGAAGATGGAGGCGGGCAAGCTGGTCGTCGAGCCCCACGCGTTCCGCCTCCGCGAGCGCCTCGACGTCCTGATGAAGTCGTTCGCGCCCCGCCTTCACGGCAAGGACGTCAGGCTGTCGCACCACGTCGACGCCGACGTGCCGGACGCGGTGGTCGGCGACGGGCGGCTGCTGCGGCAGGTCCTCGCCAACCTCCTGTCGAACGCCGTCAAGTTCACCCGGCGGGGCGCCATCGCGCTGCACGTCCGGCGGGAAGATGCGGTCGACGACGGCGTCGTGCTCCGCTTCGACGTGTCCGACACCGGCATCGGCATACCGCCGGGCAAGCAGCAGGCGGTCTTCGAGGAGTTCGTGCAGGCCGACGCGTCGACGACCCGGCGCTACGGGGGCACCGGCCTGGGGCTGGCCATCGCCTCCCGCCTCGTGGATGCCCTCGGAGGCGACATGGGGCTGGAGAGCGAGCCGGGGAAGGGCAGCACGTTCCATTTCACGGCGCGGCTCGGACTCTCCGAGACCGGCGCCGACGAGACGCCGCCGGTCCGCGAGACGGTCGTCGCGGGCGTGCCGTTGCGCGTGCTCCTGGTCGAGGACTCCGTCGCCAACCAGCGGGTGGCGGTCGGGTTCCTCGAGCGGGCGGGCCATCGGGTGCGCACCGTGGGCGACGGCGTGGCGGCGGTCGACGCGTGCGCGGCCGAACGGTTCGACGTGGTCCTCATGGACCTCCAGATGCCCGGAATGGACGGCTACGCGGCGACCGCCGCCATCCGGCGGCGCGAGGAGGCGCAGGGCGCCGGCCCGACGCCCATCCTGGCCCTGACCGCGCGGGCGTCGCGCAGCAACGAGGCCTGGTGCCTCGCCGCCGGCTTCGACGGGTTCCTGCTGAAGCCGTACCGCCCGCGGGAGCTCTTCGACGCGATCGCCGCCGTGGTGGAGCGGGGGCAGCCGGACGCGTCGGCCGCCGAGGCGGGGGAGGCCGCGGCCGGTGAGGACGGCGAGGCGGGGGCCGGCGTCGGGGGAGAGGCCGGGGCGGAGACCGCATCCGACGCGGCGGGAGCGCCGGCGGGTCGCCGCCTCGACTGGAGCTCGGCCCTGGAGACCGTGGCCGGCGACCGGGAGTTGCTGGCGAAGGTGGTCGACGGGTTCCTCGGCCAGCATCCCTCCCTCGTCGCCGAGCTTCGCGGCGCGCTCGAGGCCGGCGACCTGCCGGTGGTACGCCGGGTGGCGCACACGATCGCCGGCTCCCTCCGGTCGTTCGAGGGCGCCCGCGTCGTGGCCCTCGCCGAGGCTCTCGAAGATCGCTGCCGGGAGGGCACGGCGGGTTCCGCCGCGGGCGCTTGGCGCGACCTCGAGCCGGAGCTCGAAGCCACGGTGGGTGAGCTGCGGGAGGGGATTCGGGATCGGACGGCCGGGCCATAGGGCGGTGCGGACGCCGAGAGTCGGTGGCGGCGGCAGGCAGCGCCCGGCGCCCGCGGACTTCCGGAACAGCCGGAGACGACATCGTGGCATGCATCCTGGTGGTGGACGACTCGGCGGCCGACCGTGAGCTGGCCGGGACCCTGCTCGAACGTGCATCGTGGCAGGTGGTGTACGCCGAGCACGGCCGGGACGCCCTGGCCCGGATGCGAGAGCACGAGGTCGACCTCGTGCTGACCGACGTCGTGATGCCCGAGCTGGACGGGCTCGCGTTCGTCGAGCACGCGAAGGAGGACCACCCCCTCGTCCCCGTGGTCCTGATGACCGCGCGGGGGAGCGAGGAGCTGGCGGCGCGGGCCCTCGAGGCCGGCGCCGCGAGCTACGTGCCGAAGAAGCTGCTGGTGCGCGACCTCGTCGAGGTGGTCAAGCGCATCCTCGACGTGTTCCGCGAGCGCCAGAGCGACACGCTGCTCCAGGGACGCCTGCGGGAGGCGTCGTTCGTCCTCGAGAACGACCTCGACATGCTCTCGTCGCTCGTCGGCTACCTGACCGGCGTCCTCCGGCACTCGGGCATGTTCGACGAGTCCGAGTGCCACCGCGTCTCCACCGCCCTCGACGAGGCCCTGACCAACGCCTGCTACCACGGCAACCTCGAGGTGCGCTCGGAGATACGCGACCACGACCCGCGCGCGTACCGGGCCCTCGCGAAAGAGCGCTGCCACGCCGCCCCCTACCGGGACCGGCGAATTCACGTCAGCGTGAGCCTGGAGTCGGACGGGGCATGCTTCGTCATCCGGGACGAGGGGCAGGGGTTCGACGCGGCCGGGGTGCGGGATCCGACCGCCCCCGAGCAGTTGGAACGGCCTACCGGCCGTGGCATCTTCCTGATGAAGACGTTCCTCGACGACGTGCGCTACAACGCCACCGGCAATCAGGTCACCCTGCTGAAGCGCCGCAGCGCGTGAAATCAGCCGTCGAGCGAACGGATCACGACGACGGTCTTGTCGTCGCCGGGGTCGGGGTTCCCGCGCTCGAACCGCTCGGCCGCGTGGCAGATGTGGCGGGCCAGCTCGGGCGCCGATGCGTTCCGGTGCTCGGCCATCACCGTCCGGATTCCGTCGAGATCGAAGAACCGGTCGGCCTCGTCCTGCGCCTCGGTCACCCCGTCGCTGTAGATGACGAGCCGGCCGCCGTCGGCGATGGTGACCGTCTGCTCCTCCCACGTCGCCTCGGCGAAGAGCCGCAACGGCGGCCCCGTCGAGACGAGCGCCGACTCGGCGTCGCCGTCGAACAGCAGCGCCTTCGGATGCCCGGCGTTCACGAAGGTGAACTCTCCGGTCGAGAGGGTCAGCACGCCGTAGAAGAGGGTGACGAACCGGTCCTGGCTCTTCTCGTGGAGCAGCGCCCGGTTGAGGGTCTGCACGAGCTCGGTCGGCGTCGCGCACGTCGAGGCCTCCGCCCGCAGGATGCCCTGGGTCTCGGCCATGAGGATCGCCCCGGGGATGCCCTTGCCCGACGCGTCGCCCACTGCCAGGGCCACCCGATCGCCCGGCAGCTCGAGGCAGTCGTAGAAGTCGCCGCCGACCTGGCCGCTGGCGTGCAGGTAGGCCCCGATGTCGTGGCGGGGGGCCGCCGGCATGGTCCCCGGCAGGAACGACTGCTGGACGAACGCGGCGATCTTCAGCTCGTAGTCCAGGCGCCGGTTCTGCTCGGCGAGCAGCCGGTGGCGCTCGCGCGCGTAGCGGATGGCGCGCACGAGCAGCTCGGGGATCAGGTGGTCCTTGACGAGGTAGTCCTGCGCGCCGCGCTTGACCGCCTTGACCGCGACCTCGTCGTCGTCGAGGTCGCCGAGGACGACCACCGGCGCGGTCTTGTCGAGGTGCCGGATGATCGCGAAGCCCTCGCCGCTGCGCGCCGCGTCGGGCGAGAGCCCCAGCAGCACCGCGTCGTAGGGGCGGGCGTTTGTCTCCGCCACCTCGTCCGGGGCGGCAGGCACCACCTCGACGGTGAACGAGGGACGCCGCGCCTCCTGCAGGAGAGCGCGCACCCGCTCGGCGCCGGCGGGATCGTTCTCGACGAGCAGCACCCGAACGACGCCCGAGGGGACCTGAGTGGACACGCGTTATCGACTCGCCGGCTCGACGCCGGGGGCTGCGCCGTGGACGGGCATACCCCCGGCAGGGTTGGTGTGGGCGGCGGCGCCTCGGGGCGGCGACGGACCGCAGGCGACGGTTTCCGGGCTACGAGAAGCTCTGCACCGCATCCGACTCCGACTCGAACGTGTCGAACACCATCTCGAGCTTGGTCGTCACCATCAGGTCCATGACGCGCTCGTTCAGGTTGAGCAGCTTGAGCTTGCCGCCGGCGCCCAATACCGCGGAGCGCTTCGACAGCAGTCCCCCGAGAGCCGCGCTGTCGATGAACGACACGGCGCCGAGGTTGAGGACCAGCTTCGTGTTTCCGGCGTCGAGCAGATCGTCGATCCGGTCCCACAGCGCGTCGGCGGCGTCGCCGGCTACCTTGCCGCTGAGGTCGAGCACCTTGACGGCGTCGACGTCCCGTTGGTCGATTCGAAGTGCCATGGCAACCTCCCTGGGAGCCCTGGCGGAACCCGTTGCACCGCGATCGGCGCTACATCGCCGATCGAATGCGGTGGGAGGGTCATCGTGGACTCCCACGCCAATGCTGACCCAAACCCGGCGGGAACGCAACGGTTCCGTGACGGGCGCGGGTCCCCGACGAGGGGGCCGCCGCCGGGACCCCGGGGGAGGCACGTTCGGCGCGTGGCCGTTCTCGAAGCAGTCGCCGACGAAGTCGCCGCCCGTGCCGGCCTTCGAGACCGGGTGGTCGGTGGGTCGTTCTGCCGGATCACCTCGCCGGTGCGTCGGGCGCGGGTCCGGCGCGGGGGCGCCACGGCACGGCTCGGGCAGCTGGCCGGGACGAAGCGAGCCGGTCGTCGCCGGGCAGGGTTGCGGACTCGGCCCTCGAGCTGCATCATTAGGGCCGGTATCGGTGCGTCCACTCGACGGATCGGCCCGCGTGGAGGATCGATGATGGGTGCCGAGAGTCGGTCACGAGGATGGTGCTGGTTGGCCGCGGGCCTGCTCGCCGCGGCCGCGAGCGCGGCCGCGGAAGCGGCCAACGGCGACGGCCGTGCCCTGATCGCGGCGGTTCGCGCGCAGGACTTCGAGGCGTCGCGGGCGTTGATCGACGGGGGCGTCGACGTCGACGCGGTCCAGCCCG
This sequence comes from Vicinamibacterales bacterium, assembly GCA_965116765.1. Classification (GTDB taxonomy): domain Bacteria; phylum Acidobacteriota; class Vicinamibacteria; order Vicinamibacterales; family UBA8438; genus JAJEEA01. Next base: position 560,183 of record OZ220718.1, read on the forward strand.
ACGGCGCGACCGCGCTGCACTGGGCGGCGTACCACGACGCCGTCGAGCTCGTCGACCTGCTCGTCGGGGCCGGCGCCGCCGTCGACGCGGCCAACGACTACGGGGTGACGCCGCTCGGACTGGCGTGCGACGGCGCCGCCGAGGCGACGGTGGCCCGGTTGCTCGCGGCGGGGGCGGACCCGAACCGGGCCCGCGGCACCGGCGAGACGCCGGTCATGACCTGCGCCCGGACCGGCTCGGCCGAGGCGGTGCGCAAGCTCCTCGCCCACGGCGCCGACCCGTCCGCGGTCGAGCCGTGGCACGGCCAGACCGCCCTCATGTGGGCGGCGGGCGCGGGACACGCCGACGCGGCGCGGGCCCTGCTCGAGCACGGGGCCGACGTCGAGGCCCGTTCGAAGGGCGGCTTCACGGCGCTGCTGATTGCCGCCCGCGAGGACGGTCCGGCCCTCGTCGGCGACCTCGTCGCGGCGGGGGCCGACGTGAACGCGGCGGCGCCGGACGGCACCACGCCGCTGCACGTCGCGGCGGTGCGCGGCCACGCGGGACTGGCGATGGTGCTGCTCGAGCACGGGGCGGACCCGAACGCCGACGGCCCCGGCTACACCGCCCTGCACTGGGCGGCGGGGTCGTGGCACACCGAGCTGACCGGCCGCCTGCGGGGCATCGACACCGACGCCGACCCCGAGTGGCGCTCGCTCAACGGCCTGCGCGCCGGCAAGCTGGCCCTCGTCGACGCGCTGCTGGCCCACGGCGCCGACCCCGACGTCCGGCTCGGCCGCCACCCGCCCCAGTTCGGCTTTGCGAGCCAGCGCTTCCGGGTGAGCCTGCTCGGCGCCACCCCGTTCCTGCTCGCCGCGATGGACGCCAACGTCGAGGTCATGCGACGCCTCGCGGCGGCCGGCGCGGACACCCGGGCCGCGACCGACGAGAACAACACGCCGCTCATGGTCGCGGCGGGGCTGGGGCAGGTGCCGGCGGAGACGCGGGTGACCGGGCACGAGGCCCTCGAGGCGGTCGAGCTCGTGCTGGAGCTGGGGGCCGACGTCAACGCCGTGAACCTGAGGGGCCGCAGCGCCCTCTACGGGGCCGCCCACATCCGGTCGGACGCGATCGTGCAGCTGCTCGTCGACCGGGGAGCGCTGGTGAACCTCGAGGACGATCGCGGCGTCACGCCCCTGATGGTCGCCGAGGGCGGCGGCCACATTTTGCTGCCGGGCCTCGGGGGCGGGAGCACCGCCGACCTGCTGCGGGCCCTCGGCAGCGACGAGACCGTGCGGTCGAGCTTCATCGAGAACTTCAGCCAGGGGGCCATCCGCTAGCAACCGGCGAACCACCACCCCTTGCACGACCCCGAACGGGCGCCGATGGACCCCGGCACGGGCTGACAGGCGTGGGGGAGAGCGCATGCCGGGCCCATGCAACCGTGGAGCAGCGCAGCGGGGGATGCATCGCCGGTCGAGGCCATCCGGGCGCGGCGCCTGGTCCCGCGGGTGGATGGCGGCGGTGAGCCGTAGCCGGTCGTCAAGGGAGACAACGATGATGCGCGATGGTCGGTCCGTGGCGAACGCGCCGGGCGCAGCGGTGCTGGTTTGCGCGTTCATCGTCATGAGTACGTCGTCCGGGGGTGCGCAGCCGGCCGGTGAGATCGCGCCGACCGCAGGCCCGACCGCGCGGCTGGCGGCGGGCGAGTCCGCGGAGGAGGCCGCGACCTTCCGGGCCGTTCTCGACCGCTACTGCGTCGCCTGCCACAACGGGCGCACCCTGGCCGGCAGCCTCGCCCTCGACGACGTCGATCTCGGCCGGGTTGGCCCGGACGCCGAGCTGTGGGAGAGGGTCCTCGAGAAGCTGCACACGCGGGCGATGCCGCCGCCCGGCCGCCCGCGGCCCCGGCCGGCGGTCTACGACGCGTTCGGCGCGTGGCTGGAACGGTCGCTCGACCAGTGGGCGGCCGACCATCCCAATCCCGGCCGGCCGGCGATCCATCGCCTGAACCGGCTCGAGTACGCCAACGCGGTGCGCGACCTGCTGCACCTGGAGATCGACGCGCAGGACCTGCTGCCGGCCGACGACATGGCGTTCGGCTTCGACAACAACGCCGCCATCCTGACCGTCGCGCCGGGGCTGTTCTCGCGGTACATGTCCGCGGCGCGCACGGTCAGCCGTCTCGCCGTCGGGGATCCCTCGATCGATGCCGACGTCATGCGCTATCCGGTGTCGCCGCTGCTGATGCAGGACGGGCGGATGGGCGAGGACCTGCCGTTCGGCTCGCGCGGCGGCGCCGCGGTGCGGCACCACTTTCCCCGCGACGGCGACTACGTGCTGCGCATCGAGCTTCGGGCCGGGGGGCGCAACGAGCCGCAGGAGATAGACGTCCGGGTGGACGGCGAGCGCGTCGCCCTGCTGCGCGCGGGCCGCTGGCCCGACGACGCCCCGGCGGGGACGCCGGGCGCACGCGCGGCGGACGAGGGTCTCGCGGTGCGCTTCGCGGCCCGGGCGGGGACCCGGCTCGTGTCGGTCTCGTTCACGGGACGGACGATGACCCCCGAGGGGGTGGCTCCGGCCCGCCTGCCGCTGTGGACGTTCTCGACCGGCCGCGGCTACGTCGAGCCGATGGCCCTCGACGCCTTCGAGATCGAGGGGCCTTACGACGGGGAGACGGCCGCCGCGGCCGGGGAGGCCCCGGGCGCCGCCGCCACCGTCGAGACTTCGGCCGCCGTCACCGTCGAGACTTCGGGCGTCGCCGCCGCCGTCGAGGCTGCGGGCACCCCCAGCCGCCGGCGCATCTTCGTCTGCGAGCCCGCGTCGCCGGCCGACGAGGAGGCGTGCGCGGCGCGCATCGTCGGCACGCTGGCCCGGCGGGCGTTCCACCGGCCGGTGACCGACGAAGACGTGCAGGACCTGCTCGCCTTCTACCGGGAGGGGCGGGCGGAGGGGGACTTCCGCGACGGCGTCCGGCGCGCCCTCGAGAGCATTCTCGTCGACCCCGAGTTCCTCTTCCGCATCGAGCGCGACCCGCCGGGCGCCCCGCCCGCGAGCGCCTACCGCCTCAGCGACGTCGAGCTCGCGGCGCGCATCTCGTTCTTCCTCTGGGCCAGCATCCCGGACGACGAGCTGCTCGACGCGGCGGCCGCGGGCCGGCTGCGCGACCCCGAGGTGCTCGAGGCGCAGGTGCGGCGCATGCTCGCCGACGAGCGCGCCGAGACCCTCGTCACCAGCTTCGCCGCGCAGTGGCTGCACCTGCGGCGCATGCGCACCGTCACCCCCGACGTCAACGCCTTTCCCGCCTTCGACGAGAACCTGCGCGACGCCCTCGTCCGCGAGACCGAGCTCTTCGTCGGCAGCCAGCTGCGGGACGACCGCAGCGTCGTCGAGCTGCTCACCGCCGATTACACCTTCGTCGACGAGCGGCTGGCCCGTCACTACGGCATCCCCGGCGTCTACGGCCCCCGCTTCCGCCGCGTCGAGTGGGACGACGACCGGCGGCGCGGGCTGCTCGGGCAGGGCAGCATCCTGACCGTGACCTCCCTCGCCACCCGCACGTCGCCGGTGGTGCGGGGCAAGTGGATCCTCGAGAACCTGCTCGGCACGCCCCCGCCGCCCCCGCCGCCCGACGTGCCCGAGCTGGAGGAGCAGGCGGAGAGTGGCGAGGCCACGTCGCTGCGGGCCCGGCTCGAGGCGCACCGCGCCAACCCCGCCTGCTCGGGCTGCCACTCGCGCATGGACCCGCTGGGCTTCGCCCTCGAGAACTTCGACGCGGTGGGGCAGTGGCGCGACGCCGACGCCGGCGGGGCGCCCATCGACACCGCCGGGGTGCTGCCCGACGGCGCCGCCTTCGACGGGCTGCCGGCGCTGCGCGACATCCTGCACGGCCGCCGCGACGAGTTCGTCGCCACCGTCACCGAGAAGCTGCTGACCTATGCCCTCGGGCGCGGCGTCGAGCACTACGACCGCCCCGCCATCCGCGCCATCGTGCGCGAGGCCGCCGCCGACGACTACCGCTGGTCGTCTATAATCCTCGGCATCACCCGCAGTCTCCCGTTCCAGATGAGGAGATCGGAGTCATGATCATCACCCGACACGCGCTTCCCCGACGCACCGTGCTCCGCGGCCTCGGAACCGCGGTGGCCCTGCCGCTGCTCGACGGGATGGTTCCGGCCCTGACCGCGCTCGAGCGGACGGCGGCCAGGGCGAAGCCGCGGCTGGGGGTGGTCTACGTGCCGCACGGGGCGGTGATGAACAACTGGACCCCCGCCGCCGAGGGCCGCGGGTTCGAGTTCTCGCCGATCCTGCAGCCGCTGGAGCCGTTCCGCGACCGGCTGCAGGTCCTGACCGGGCTCGACCACGCCCCCGCCGCGCAGATGCCGGGCGACCCCGCCGGCGGCCACGGGCGCATCACCGGCGCGTTCCTCACCGGGGTGCACGCCAAGCCCACCGAGGGGGCCGACTTCCGGGCCGGCACCTCGGTGGACCAGATCGCGGCCAAGGTGCTCGGCCGGGAGACCCAGCTCGCCTCGCTCGAGGTGGGCATCGGCCTGCCGGAGTTCGCCGGCGCCTGCGACGCCGGCTTCAGCTGCGCCTACATCAGCACCCTGTCCTGGAGCACGCCGACGACCCCGCTGCCGATGGAGAGCAACCCGCGGGCGCTCTTCGAGCGGCTGTTCGGCGACGGCGCCACCACCGACCCCGAGGCGCGCCGCGCGCGGCGGCGCGAGGACCGGAGCATCCTCGACGCGGTGACCCGCAAGGTGGCGCGGCTGCGGAAGGGGCTCGGGGCGGCCGACCAGGCCAAGCTCGGCGACTACCTGGCGGCGGTGCGCGACGTCGAGCGGCGCATCCAGCGGGCCGAGGCCCAGTCTGACCAGGAGCTGCCGGTCGTCGAGCGGCCGTCGGCGAGCGTGCCGGCCTCGTTCAGCGAGTACGTCAAGGTGATGTTCGACCTGCAGGTGCTCGCCTACCAGACCGACATGACCCGGGTCGTCAGCTTCCTGATGACGCCCGAGCTGACCGCCCAGACCTATCCCGAGATAGGCGTGCCCGACCCGCACCACGCGCTGTCGCACCACGAGAACAAGCCCGAGAGCCTCGCCAAGCTGGTCAAGGTGGGCACCCATCACACCGGGCTCTTGGCCTGGTATCTCGACCGGCTGCGGGAGACCCCGGACGGCGACGGGTCGCTGCTCGACCAGGTGATGGTGCTCTACGGCAGCGGCATGAGCAACAGCAACCTGCACAACATCCAGAACCTGCCGATCCTGCTCGCGGGCGGCGGGGCGGGACGCCTGCGGGGCGGCCGGCACATCCGCTTTGCCGAGGGGACCCCGCTGACCAACCTCTACCTGTCGCTGCTCGGCAAGCTCGACGTGCCGGCGGAGCGGGTGGGTGACAGCACCGGACGGCTGACCGAGCTGAGCGAGGTCTGATCGCCCCCCCGCGGGCGGCGCCGCGCACGCCGGGCCGCGGGGGGCGCACCCCCGCGGCCGCGACGACCTTCGGCTTGCCTCGCCGGTGGGCATGCGCACGGCAACCGTGGGCGCCGTCATGCCGGTCCCGCACCATGCGGGACCGGCTCGCCGCTTCTGTCAGCCCGTAGCAGCCCACCGAGAAGCGGACGCGTCTTCACGCGCTGCAGGGATACTCGAACCAACAGAACCAACCCCCCAACCAGGGCACGTACGCGCACCGCACAATCGGCTCACATCCCGGCGGCGGCCAATCGCAACGCGGCGGCCCGCACCACTCCTCCTGTGCCTCTGCGACCGTTGAACCCGGCACGGACACCGCCAACGCAGCTACCATCAAGACCGCCGCCACCACTCGCTTGAACATCCCGCCTCCTTCCTGTCACTCGACCCGCGCTCTTTTCTCCTTGCTCGCGGTGTCAGGAGCCTCCCGTTCTCTCGCTCTCGTTCTCCGTGCAACGGGCGCCGTCGTCGCGAACCTGCCCCGGCGGCGCACTACCGGGCGACGGCGAGCGCCAGCGGACAGTCCCGGCAGCCCGCGGCCATCCGGCCGATGTAGAGCGAGTAGTCCCAATCGACTCCCAGCGCGTGCAGCCACCGGGTATCGTGCGGGCGTTCGATGACGTGACGGTTCGGCGTCGCGTGCAGGGCGCCGGCGACGAGCGGTAGCGCCGCCAACACCACCGCGGCCAGGAATCTCCGCGTCCTCATGAATGACCTCCTCGAAGATCTGCGCGACCCCATGTCGCGCTGTCGGATGTCCGCGTCGATCGGACAGCTCCGCCCGGCATGGATCGCAACGGTCGTGCCATCGGGTCGCGATGCGGGGAAACCCGCCGAACCGGCGGTGTGAACGACTCGCGGCAGGGCGGGTGACGACGGTGCCGGGATGTGACGGAAACTGCAGGAGCCGTTGCCGCGGGGGCGCCGCGCCCTCCGCCGGCGAATGGCCTCCCGCACCCCCGGATCGGGCGGCGGTCGCGCAGGCCGTCAACCCCGGTTGTCACGGCAGCCGGCCCGGTTGCCTTCGGCCGGGCTTCGCCGCGCACGGAAGCGCCTCACCGGGGCTGCTCCCTCCGTCTCCGGCGCGCGTCCCTGTTATCATGCCGGGCGCGGCATCGCCTTCCACGACGCCGACCTTCGGCGACCCGGACTTCGACCAGGACGATGATGAGAGTGTCTGCATCTCGAAAGCTCGCGGCGTGCGGCGCCGCCCTTGCCCTCGGTCTCGCCGCCTGCGGGGGCATGCCCGCGGGCGTCTCGTCGCAGATCTCGCCCGAGTACCGCGAGACGGTGCGCGCGTTCTACCGGGGCTGGCCTCCCTCGAGGTCGGGCTGCTCGACGATGCCCAGGCGGCGTTCGAGCGGGCGGCGGCGCTGGCCCCGGACGAGCCCGCGATCCGGGCCAACCTCGCGGTGGTGCACGTCGGGTTCGGCAACGAGGCGGAGGCGGCCGGGCACATCGAGGCGGCGCGAGGCCTCGCCCCCGACAGCGCCGAGGTCCGATTCCTGGAGGCCCAGCTCGCCGGCTTCCAGGGCCGTTTCGAGGACGCCGTGGCGGGGTACCGGCAGGTGGTGGAGCTCGATCCCGACCACCTGCGGGCCCGCTACGCCCTCGCCCAGGAGCTCGACCGGGACGGCGGCGACGCCGAGGCGGCCGAGGCCCAGACCCAGCTCGAGGCAATCCGCGACCGCCGGCCCGGCAACCTCGCGGTTCTCGTGCAGCACGCGCGAGTGGCGGCCCGCCGGCAGGACGCCCCGGCCCTCACCGACACCGTCGAGCGCCTGCAGGGGATGACCGGCGGCTGGCCGGATCTCGCCGTCACCCAGCTCGAAGGGCTGTCGGCAGCGGTCGCCGAGGCGGACCTGGACCGGGCCCGGCGGCCGGCCCAGCTCCTGCGCAACGTCCTCGTGCGGCTGCCCGCCTTCCGGGAGGACCAGGCCCGCGTCAGCGTCAGCGCCGAGGCGATCGCCGAGCCGCTGATGCGCTTTCTCGTGCTGCCCTCGCCGCCCGCGACGGCTTCGCCCCGGGACGAGAGTCTCGCCTACGTCGCCGAGCCGCTCGATCCCGGCGCATCGGGCGATCAGACGGTGGTGGCGGTGGTGCCGGGCGGGGAGGAGGCCCCGATGGTCTTCGCGGCGAACGGACAGGCGGCGCGCCGTCTTGGCGACGCGGACGGCGAACCCGGCTTTCCGTTCCCCGCCGGGCCGGCGAGTGCGCCGCCGACCGGCCACGGCCTGCTCGCCCTCGACTGGAACGGCGACTACCGCATGGACCTCGCCCTGGCCGGACCGGGGGGGCTCCGCCTGTGGACGCGGGATGAGGGGGGGGACGGCTTCGCCGAGGCGACCCCGGCGCCGGCCGACCGCGCCGCGGCCGATCCCGCCGCGGCCGCCGCGGCCGATCCCGCCGCGGCCGATCCCGCGAGCGCGGGGCCGGCCGCGGCCGCCGTCCTCGCCGCCTGGGGCGTCTGGGCCGCCGACACCGAGATGGACGGGGACCTCGACATCGTCCTCGCTGCCGCCGCCGGCGCGCCCGCGGTCCTGCGCAACAACGCCGACGGGACGTGGCGGCGGGAGGATCCGTTTCCCGGCGTGACGGCGCTGCGCGGCTTCGGCTGGGGAGACTTCGACGTCGACGGCGACCCCGACGCGGTGCTGCTCGACGGCGACGGCGTGCTGCACCTCTTCGAGAACCGCCAGGCGGGGCGGTTCGACCCGGCCGCGCCCCTGGAGCTGCCGGCCGCGGCGATAGCCCTCGCGGTCGGCGACCTCGACGCCGACGGACGGCTCGACCTCGCGCTCCTCGACGCCGCCGGCCGGTTGTGGCGGGCAGGCTGGACGGGGGCGGCCTGGGAGACCGACGAGGTCGCCGCCTGGGCCGCGTTCCCCGGCGGCGCCGCCCCCGGCTCCCACCGCCTGCTGCTCGCCGACCTCGACAACAACGGGGCCCTCGACGTGCTCGCGTCGGGCGCCTCCGGCACCCGGCTGTGGCTGGCCGACGAGGCGTCCCGGCTCGAGCCGCTCGACGCAGGCGTCGATGCCGAGATCTTCGCCGCCCACGACCTGACCGGCGACGGCCTCCTCGACCTCGTCGGCGTCGAGGACGGCACCCCGGTCCGGCTGACCGCGCAGGCCGACGCCGGCTACGGCTGGCAGCAGATCCGGCCCCGCGCCAACACCGCGGCCGGCGACCAGCGCATCAACGCGTTCGGGGTGGGCGGCGAGATCGAGGTGCGGGCCGGCCTGCTCGTCCAGAAGCAGGTGCTCACCGGGGCCCCCGCCCACTTCGGGCTCGGGGTGCAGACCCAGGCCGACGTCACCCGCATCAGCTGGCCCAACGGCGTGACCCAGGCCGACTTCGAGTTCGCGGCCAACCAGGTCGTCGCGGCCGAGCAGCGGCTCAAGGGCTCGTGCCCGTGGCTCTTCGCCCACGACGGCAGCCGGATGCAGTTCGTCACCGACTTCATCTGGCGCTCGCCCCTCGGCCTCCGCATCAACGCCCAGGACACCGCCGACATCGCCTTCACCGAGGACCGCGTGCTCGTCCGGGGCGATCAGCTCGCCGCCGTGGACGGCGAGTACGACCTGCGCATCACCGCCGACCTGTGGGAGACGCACTTCTTCGACCACGTGTCGCTGCTCGTGGTCGACCATCCGCCCGACACCGAGGTGTGGGTGGACGAGCGCTTCGCCCGCGACCCCGTGCCGCTCGACACCGTCGTCACCGGCCCCGCCCGCACCGTCACCCGGGTCTGGGACGACGCCGGCGCCGACGTGAGCGAGCTCGTCGCGAAGCGGGACAACCGCTACGTGGCGTCGTTCGCCGAGGGCACCCACCAGGGGGTCGCCGAGCCCCACTACCTCGAGCTCGAGCTCGACGAGGCCACGGAGACGTGGGACGCGGTGACCCTGCTCGCCTACGGCTGGGTCTATCCCACCGACAGCAGCATCAACGTGGCCCTCGGGCAGGGGAAGCACCCGATCCCCAGCGGGGTGGCGATGGAGGGGCGGGACGCGAAGGGTGACTGGGTGGTGCTGCACCCCGACCTCGGCTTCCCCGCCGGCAAGCTCAAGACCATGGTCGTCGACGTGCCGCGCCTCCCCGACGGCACGCGGCCGCGGCGGCTGCGCCTGCGGACCAACCTCGAGATCTACTGGGACTGGATCGGACAGGCCCCGCGGCTCGACCCCGGTCTGGCGCGGGAGACGCGCCTCGACCCGGCCGTGGCCGACCTCGGCTACCGCGGCTACTCGCGGACGGCGCTGCTCGGGCCGCGCGGGCTCGAGCTGCCCGACTACGAGATCGGCAACCACCGCCCCCGGTGGCGCGACCTCGTCGGCTTCCACACCCGGTTCGGCGACGTGCGCGAGCTGCTCGCCGGGGTGGACGACCGCTACGTCATCATGAACGCGGGCGACGAGATGCGGCTCCGCTTCGAGGCCCCGCCCCCGCCCGAGGCGGGGTGGCGGCGCGACTACGTGCTCATCGGCGACGGCTGGGTCAAGGACGGCGACTTCAACACCACCCACGCGAAGACGGTGGGGCCGCTGCCGTCGCACGACCAGCCGGTCTACGACCCCGACGTGTCGGCCGAGCTCGAGGACGATCCGGTATACCAGCGGCACGAGGACGACTGGCTGAGCTGGCACACCCGCTACGTCGCGCCCGACTACTTCCTGCGCGGCCTGCGGCGGGTCGAGCGGGAGCCTGAGCCGGCGGGCGGCTCCAAGCCGTGACGGTTCGATGCCCGCTGGCCGCGGCGGCGAGGGGACCGATCCGGACGCCAGCCGCTGCTTGAGGACGAGGCGCAGGCCAGGAAGACGAAAGCGCTGATTCGAAGACGAGGCGCCGACCCGACACTCGATGAACGAGGTCGCCCATGGCGACGAGGACGGTCTTGAGTGGTCGAGGTGGGGCGCGGCCGCGGCGGTCGTGCTGTCGTTGGACGCGCCAGGCCGCCGGCCAGACCGGGCCGGTTCGTGCGCCGATGGTCGCCCGACCGTGATGGAGGCTGCCCGATGAGAGTTCGCACTGGCGGTTCATGCAGAGTTCCGGCGTTGAGGCCGGCCTTGGTCTTCGGGTGTGCCCTTGCGCTGGCGGCCAACGCCGCCGCGCAGCTTCCCGGCCTGCCGCCGGTGCCCCTGCCGGACGAGCCCGTCGTCTTCGCCACCGCCGAGGAGCCCCAGGTTCGCGTGACGGTGGTGACCCGCGGCCTGGAGCACCCCTGGGGGCTGGCGTTCCTGCCCGACGGCGGGCTGCTCGTGACGGAGCGGCCGGGGCGGCTGCGCATCGTCCGCGCCGGCGTCCTCGATCCCGAGCCGCTGAGCGGCGTGCCCGAGGTCTACTCGCAGGGACTGGCCGGCCTCATGGACGTGGCCCTGCACCCCGAGTTCGCCGACAACCGGCTCGTCTACTGGACCTACTCGAAGCCGGCCGGCGAGGGCGCGTGGGTGACCCTGGCGCGGGGGCGGCTGACGGACCACGGGCTGGCCGACGTCGAGGACCTCTTCCAGTCGGACCCGGTCGGCGGCACCGCCGCCTCGCGCGTCGTCTTCGCCCCCGACGGCAGCCTCTACATGACGGTGGGCGGCGCGTTCGGGGCGGCCACCGGCGGCCCGCGGGCGCAGGACCCCGGCGACACCGTGGGCAAGGTCGTCCGCCTGCTCGACGACGGCGGCATTCCCGACGACAACCCGTTCGTCGGCCGCGACGGCTACCGGCCGGAGATCTACTCCCTCGGCCACCGGAACCAGCTCGGGGCGGCGCTGCATTGGGAGACGGGGGAGCTCTGGGCCAACGAGAACGGCCCCCTCGGCGGCGACGAGGTCAACCGCATCCGCCCCGGCGCCAACTACGGCTGGCCGGTCGTCTCCTACAGCCGCGAGTACTCCGGCGGCCGGGTCGCGGACCGGACCTTCCAGGAGGGCATGGAGCCGGCCGAGATCGTCTGGCTGCCCTCCGTCGCCCCGTCCGGCATGGTGTTCTACGACGGCGACCGCTTCCCCGCCTGGCGCGGCCACCTCTTCGTCGGCTCGCTGCGCACCGGCATGATCCGCAACACCGGCCACCTCGAGCGCATCGTCTTCAACGAGCAGGGCCAGGAGGCCCGCCGCGAGTGGCTGCTCACCGAGCTGCGCCAGCGCATCCGCGACGTCCGCCAGGGCCCCGACGGGCTCCTCTACGTGCTGACCGACGCCGACGACGGGGCGATCCTGCGCCTCGAGCCGGTGGAATGATGGCGGGGAGCAGCGCAGCGAGACCGAGCTCGGACTCGGCCTTGGCGGGTAACGGGCCGGCGCTCGACGTCTTCGCGTTGCGCGACAGCGTCGTCGACGAGTACGAGCGCTTCGCGACGTCGTTCACGACGATCCACGCTCGCGACATCCGGGAGCAGGTCGAGGCCATCTACGCCGAGAAGCGCTACTGGCCCGAGCCGCTCATCCAGATCAACCCGAGCTACAAGCGATCGACGGACGTCGGCGCCCTGGTTGCGAACGGCACCCTCGACTCCGGTTGCGCCGACATCTTCCGCGCGGACGGTCGGCCGCTGTCCCTGTACGAACACCAGAAGCAGGCCATCGCGATCGCCGCGGCCGGCGAGAGCTTCGTGGTGACCACCGGTACGGGGTCCGGGAAGTCGCTTTGCTTCTTCGTTCCCATCGTCAGCCACGTGCTGGCCGAACGCAGGAGGAGCGAAGAGCCCCGCACGCGCGCCATCGTCGTCTACCCGATGAACGCGCTCGCCAACTCGCAGATGGAGGAGCTCGACAAGTTCATCGGGCAGGTGCCTGGAGACCGGCCGGTCACGTTCGCCCGCTATACGGGGCAGGAGGACGCAGACGAGCGAAAGCGGGTAGCCGACGAGCCGCCGGACATCCTCCTCACCAACTTCATGATGCTCGAGCTGCTCATGACGCGGCAGGAGGAGACCGACCGCCGCGTCATCGGCAACTGCGAGGGCCTTCGGTTCCTCGTGCTCGACGAGCTCCACACGTATCGCGGCCGCCAGGGGGCGGACGTCGCGCTGCTCGTGCGCCGTGTCCGCGAGCGTCTCCAGCCCGAGAGCCTCCTGTGCATCGGCACGTCGGCCACGATGGCGAGCGAGGGGACCATCGGCGACAGGAACCGCGTGGTGGCAGGCGTGGCCTCGAAGCTCTTCGGGAGCGGGATCGCCGAGAGCAACGTCGTCGTCGAGACGCTCGCGCGAATCACCGAGTCGACCGTCACCGCGGATTCGGTGAGGCCGCACCTTGGCGAGGCCATCGATGCCGGCATATCGCCGGACATCTCCGACGCAGAGCTCAGGGAGCACCCGCTCGCGGTGTGGGTGGAGACGCGTCTCGGCATCTCGTTCTCCGAGGTCGATCAGCGCTGGGTCCGGGCGAAGCCCATGACGGTGACCGAGGCGGATGGCCAGGCTCTCGGACGAATCGGGCCGGGCTCCCGCCGCGTGCCGCAACGCGCTGCGGGACCTGCTTCTGCTGTCGAGCGTGCCCGAGCGTGTGCGGACGTCTGAACCCGCGCGGGAGCGAGAAGAGCTTCTTCGCGTTCAAGCTCCACCAGTTCATCTCCGGCGCCGGGCACGCCTACGCGACGGTCGAGCCGCCCGGCGCCCGGACGGTGACCGTCGATGGTCAGCAGTTCCTGCCGGGCCAAGCAGAAAAGCGCCTCTACGCGGTGCACTTCTGTCGCGAGTGCGGGCACGAGTATCACCCGGTCCGGTTGACGCGGCCGGACGGGGAGTTCGTCTTTCTCGCGCGCGACATCGACGACGCGCCGCCGACCAGGAAGGAAGAGGCCGAGGAGGATGGAGATGAAGACGGCCCCGATAGCGAGGTCTTCGGCTTCCTGACACCGCATCCGGTCGGCGATTCCAGATTTGCGTTCGACGACCGCGACGAGGACTACCCCGAGACGTGGATCGAGTTCGACTCCGGCGGCAACCTGCGGCTGAAGGCGTACTACCGAAAGGCGCGTGCCCGGCGCTTCATGGTGTCGGCCGACGGGCGAGTCGGTTCCGGGACGATGGTGTGGTTCTTGCCCGGCAAGTTCCGACTCTGTCTCCGCTGTGGGAACACTCGGGGTGGAGCGGCTCGCGATCGCACGCGTCTCGCTTCTCTGTCGGCCGAGGGCCGCAGCTCGGCAACCACGGTACTCGTCGCCAGCGTGCTCCGCTGGATGCACGGCGCCGAGTCGGGATTGGGCGATTACACGCGGAAGCTCCTCGGCTTCACCGACAACCGTCAGGACGCCGCGCTCCAGGCGGGCCATTTCAACGACTTCCTCTTCGTGAGCCTGGTTCGCGCGGGCTTCCTCGGTGCGCTGCAGGACGCAGGTTCGACGGGGCTCCGCAGCGACGAGCTGGGTGCCGGGGCACAGCGGACGCTTGGATTCGACCGGCCAGACCCGCAGCTCCGAACGGAGTGGCTGCTCGAGCCAACGCTGCGCGGCTTCAACCTGCAGGAGGCCGAGCGCACGTTTCGCCAAGTGCTCGCCTACCGTGTCTGGTTCGATCAGCGACGCGGCTGGCGCTACACCAACCCGAACCTCGAGCAGCTCGGCATGGTGCGGGTGGATTACATCGGCCTCGACGACCTTGCCGCGGACGACGAGCTGTTCGCCGACTCGCACCCCCTGCTGCGGCGGGCCACCCACGCCGTCCGCGCGCAGGTCTATCGCGAGCTGCTCGACCACATGCGGAAGTGGATGGCGATCCGCAGCCAGGTGCTGGATGCCGCCGTTCTCGAGCAGTTGGTGGCGAAGTCGCACAGCCGCCTCCGGCCGCCCTGGGGATTCGGCAGCGACGAGAAGCCGAGAGGCGCGCGCTGGCTGATGGTCGTCGCCCCCACTCGCCGGGCGAGCACGCTCCGCGACCAGGAGCTGATCGTGCGCGGCGGCTCACGTAGCGGCCTCGGGCGATCGCTGCGCGCGTCGAGTCTCTGGGGCGGCGACACCACCATCCGAGAGCTGCGCTCGAAGGACTTCGACCGGCTCGTCAACGACCTTCTCCGAGTGGGGGCGACGCACGGCCTCGTGTCGGAGGAGAACACCCCGTTCGACCAGGCGGGTTGGCGGCTCAACGATGCGTGCGTCGTCTTCAAGCTGGGCGATGACCCGTCGGACGACGGCGGCTCGAGACGGAACGAGTTCTTCCGCGACCTGTACGAGAACCTCGCCGGGATGCTCCGCGCCCCGACGCATCCGTTGTTCGGATTCGAGGCCCGTGAGCACACCGCCCAGGTCGACCCCGACAACCGCAAGTTCCGTGAGAAGCGCTTCCGCTTCGGAGAGCGAGAGCGCGGAGAGCTCACGAAGGAGGAGAAGCGGCTCCGCGAGGTCGGAGAGACCAATCGGTTCCTGCCGGTCCTGTTCTGCTCCCCGACGATGGAGCTCGGCGTCGACATCTCGGCCCTCAACGCGGTCCACATGCGCAACGTGCCGCCCACGCCCGCCAACTACGCCCAGCGCGGCGGACGCGCGGGCCGCAACGGGCAGGCCGCGCTGGTCGTCGCGTACGCGTCGTCGCAGAGCCCGCACGACCAGTACTTCTTCCGCGACCCCAAGGAGATGGTCCATGGCGAGGTGCGGGCGCCGGTCCTCGAGCTCACGAACCGGGACCTGATCGACAGCCACCTCCAGGCGGTGTGGCTCTCGTGCGTCGACGAGCCGCTCGACAACTGCATCGCGGATCTGCTCCTCCTCAACGATGCCGGCCGTCCGCTCCTTCCTGACATCAAGGCCGCGCTCGAGCACAAGCGCGTCGCGGAAGACGCAGGTAAGCGGATTCGGCGCGTGCTGGACTCGGTCGCCGACGATCTCACGGCCGAGTTCGCACCCTGGTACACCGGTCGGGACGCCTATTCGAATGCCGTCACGGCGTCAGCGGCGGGGCGCCTCGACGAGGCCTTCAACCGTTGGCGAGACCTCTTTGCCGCCGCCGAGGAGCAGCGGGACGCCGCGCGGCGGACCATGGACGACTACTCGACGCCGTACCGGGAGAAGCGGGCGGCGCAGACACGGCACGCGCAGGCGGTGGACCAGCTCAACCTGCTGCAGCGCGGCACGAGCGCGCTCTCGAGCGACTTCTACACGTACCGCTACCTCGCCACCGAGGGCTTTCTGCCCGGATACAACTTTCCCAGGTTGCCCCTCTTCGCGTACATTCCCGCGAGTCGAGATGGCCGCGGGCGGCAGACCTATCTCCAGCGCCCGCGCTTCCTCGCGCTCGCCGAGTTCGGCCCGCGCAGTCTCGTCTACCACGAGGGACGCGCCTACCGGGTCGTGCGGGCGCTCCTGTCGCTCGGGCACCGCGAGTCGGCAACGCCCGACTCGCAACTGCCGACGAAGGCCGTGAGAGTCTGCACGAGCTGCGGTGGAGGACACTTCGGCGACGACCTGTCGATGTGCCACGCCTGCGGGACGTCGCTCGGTGACGCCGAGGTAGTGGGCAACACCTATCGGATCGAGAACGTGGCCACGCAGCCGGCCGAGCAGATCACCGCGAACGACGAAGAACGCCAGCGGCAGGGCTTCGACCTGCAGACGACGTTCGAATGGGCCATCCGCGACCAGGAGATCGACGTCCGGCACGCGTCGGCCTCCGACGAGGACGGCGAGATAGTGCAGATGGCGTACGGCGCCGGCGCGACGATCACGCGCCTCAACAAGGGCCTGCGCCGGAGAGCCGACAAGAAGGTGCTCGGCTTTCGCATCGATCCGGTATCAGGGTACTGGGCCAAGAGCGACGACGAAGACGCCAACGAGGGCCCCGTCGATCCCACGGCCTCGCCTCGGCAGTGGATCGTCCCCAGCGTTCAGGACCGCAAGAACGCGCTACTGTTCCGGCCCGTCGGCGACGCGCTCTCCGAAGTCGCGCTGGCCACGGTGCAGCATGCGATGCTGCGCGGCATCGAGGCGGTGTTCCAGCTCGAACAGGGCGAGATGCTCGCCGAGCCGATGCCCACGCGTGACGTCCGCAAGGGCTTTCTGCTCTACGAGGCCACCGAGGGTGGGGCCGGCGTTCTCACGCGCCTCGTGAGCCAGCATACGAGCCTCGCCAGCGTTGCACGAACGGCGCTGAGGATCATGCATCTGGACGTCGACGGTGCTCTGCCCGATTCGGCATCGGATCTCTCGGACCAGCCGGGCACGGCCTGTGTGGCGGCCTGCTATCGCTGCCTGATGTCGTACTACAACCAGCCCGACCACGAGCTGCTCGATCGTCGCGACGAGGACGCCCGCACGCTGCTCCTGCGGCTGGCTCGCGCCCGCACAGCCCAGACGGCGGAGACGCGGCCTTTCGGCGCTACTCACACTGTTGCCGCGGGAGGGATTTCCTTCGCCTTCACCGTGTCGCAGGCCGCCGGCACAGTGTTGCGCGGGGAATCGCGCGAGGAGCGGTGGCTGGCGGAAGCGGCGCGCCGCGGTCTTCCCGCGCCGGATTCGGAGCCATTCGCAGTAGGCGCCGGTTCTGTGCGGCATGTGTGGCGCAAGCACTACGCGGCCGCAGTCATCGACGAGGGCGACCTCTCGGCTCTCCAGGCATTGGAGGATCTGGGCTTCGAGGTAGTCCGGTTCGAAGATCCCGCTGGCTGGCGCGCCGCGTTCGCGCGGCTGGCCTCGGTCCTGGGGCAGGCGTCATGAGCGACGTCGCCTTCGCGCCCGGCAGCCTCGTCAACGCCCGCGGGCGGGAGTGGGTCGTCCTCGGCGGAAGCTCGGCCGAGACGCTGAGGGTCCGCCCCGTCACGGGATCGGACGAGGATCGGACACTGATCCATCTGCCGCTAGAGATCGAGCCGGTCCGCGAGGCGCGGTTCCCGCTGCCCGGCGCGGATCAGCTCGGCGGGCACGACTCGGCCCTGCTGCTTCGCGATGCGCTGCTGCTCTCGCTGCGGCGGGGCGCGGGGCCTTTTCGAAGCTTCGGGCAGATTGCGGTCGAGCCGCGCGCCTACCAGCTCGTGCCGCTGCTCATGGCGCTCAAGCTCGACCCGGTGCGCCTGCTCATCGCCGACGACGTCGGGGTCGGCAAGACCATCGAGGCCCTGCTCATCGCGCGCGAGCTGCTCGACCGCGGCGACATCGAGCGCACCGTCGTCCTCTGCCCCCCGCACCTGGTGGACCAGTGGGTCGCGGAGCTCGACGTTCGCTTCAACATCCGCGCCGCATCGGTCACCGCCCGGAGCGCGCGTCGTCTGGAACGGGGCGTTCCGCCCGGCGTGAGCATCTTCGCGGTGCACCCGCACACCGTCGTCAGTCTCGACTACATCAAGACCCGGGAGAGGCGCGACCACTTTCTCCAGGCGTGCCCCGACTTCGTGATCGTCGACGAGGCGCACACCTGCGTCTCGGCCGGCGGGGGCCGGCATCAGCGGTACGAGCTGCTGCGGGGGTTGGCCGACAGCGCGTCGCGGCACCTCGTCATGCTCACCGCTACGCCGCACAGCGGCGATGACGCCGCCTTCTACCGGCTGCTCGGCCTGCTCGCCCGCGACTTCGAGCGCCTGGCGGAGGTCGAGGCCGCGGAGCGCGCGCGGCTTCGCGAACGCCTCGCGAGCCACTTCGTCCAGAGGCGGCGTCCCGACATCGCCGAGTGGCGCGAGGGCGACATCTTCCCGCGCCGCGAAACGAAGGAAGTGACGTACAAGCTCAGCGGCGCCTGGGAGGCGTTCCTCGACGACGTCCTCGACTACTGCGCCGAGGCGGTCGAGACGGGCGCCGGCGACGAGCGGCGGCAGCGCCTGAACTTCTGGGGAACGCTGGCGCTCCTTCGCTGCGCGGCGTCGAGCCCCGCCGCGGCCGTGCTCGCCCTGCGTACCCGCGCGGGCGAGGACCTCGACGACGAGGCGCGGGAGGACCTTCTCGGTCGCGTCTTCGACGGCGAGGCCGACGCGCTGATCGCGGACGACGTCGAGCCCCCGGCGGGCGGCGACGGCCCGGCATTGGCACGGCTGGTCGAACAGGCGGAGAGGCTTGCAGGCGAGAGCGGCGACCCGAAGCTCAGGGTCGCCGCGGCGGAGGTCGAGGAGCTGGTCGAGGGCGGGTTCAACGTGGTGGTCTTCTGTCGCTTCATCGCGACGGCGCGCTACGTGGCCAGCCACCTCGGCGCGAGCCTGACGGGCGCCGCCGTCGAGGCCGTGACCGGCGAGATGCCCCCCGAGGAGCGCGAGGAGCGCGTGACGCAGCTCGGTGCGGCGGAGAGCGCCAGGGTTCTCGTCGCCACCGACTGCCTGTCGGAGGGCATCAACCTCCAGGAGTGGTTCGACGCCGTCGTTCACTACGATCTGTCGTGGAACCCGACGCGCCACGAGCAGCGCGAGGGTCGTGTCGACCGCTTCGGCCAGCCGAGCAAGGCGGTGCGCGCCACGCTCCTCTACGGCGACAACCCGGTGGACGGGGCCGTGCTCCAGGTCATCCTGCGCAAGGCGGCGCGCATCCGGGAGGAGCTCGGCGTTCCCGTACCGGTGCCCGACGAGGGCCACTCGCTCACGCAGGCGCTGCTCAAGGCCGTGCTCCTGCGGCGGCGAGGCCGCAACGCCGTCCACGAGAGCCGTCAGCTCGAGCTGTTCGAGGGCCAATGGGAGGACGTCAAGGCGAAGGCGAAACAGAACCGGACGGTGTTCGCGCAGCGGCGCATCAAGCCCGACGAGGTGCTGCCCGAGTGGCGCAAGAGTCTCGCTGCGGTCGGCGGCCGCGACGACGTGCAGCGCTTCGCGGGCCGGGCCCTCGCCCGGCTCGGCTCCGGTCTCGAACCGCTCGGCCGGGGATTCAAGGTGCCGACCGCGGCGCTGCCGCCCGAGGTCCGCGAACGCCTGGCCGCCGAGGCCATCGCGGGCACGGTCGCGGTCGACTTCGCGTATCCCGCCGCCCCGGGATGCCGTCCCGTGCAGCGCAGCCATCCCCTCGTCGCGGTGCTCGCGGAGACGCTGCTCGGGCGGACGCTCTCGGTGGCCGGCGTCGATGCCGCGGCCGGCGACCCGTCGGTCCTGGGGCGCGCCGGCTGCTGGATCTCCGAGGGCGTGCAAGCCCGCGCCACCGTCGTGCTGTTGCGGCTGCGCCACCAACTGGTGTCCCGCAAGCGGCGCGAGGAGACGACGCTGGTGGAGGAGGCGACCGCCCTGGCCTGGGCGGGTCCGCGGGCGGCCGAGCCGGTCACCGGACCCGAGGCGCTGGCGCTGCTCGCGCTCCCGCCCGCCGACGATCCCCCGCGCCACGTTCGAGAGCGCGAGGTCGCGCGCGCCCTCGGCGCGCTTCCCGAGCGCGCCGCGGACATCGAGGCCTTCTCGCGCGCCCGCGCGGAGGCTCTGCTCGCCGACCACCTGCGCGTTCGCGAAGCCAGCCGGGCGACCGGGAGCACCGTCGTGCAGGCCGTTCCGCGCCCCGACGTGATCGGGGTCTACGTGCTGCTGCCGAAGGTGGCGTGACCATGACGCCTCGCGGAAGCCGCATCGCCGAGGCCCGACTGGCCTTCGACGCCCTCTCCATCGAGGGCGGCCTGCTCGGGGCGGACTGGCTCGGCCGGCTGGCCCAGCGCCGGGCCGGCTTGCAGGAGCCCGACGACTACCGCGTTCCGAAGGGTCTCGACCTCCGCGACGAGATCGCGCGGAGCTGGCGCATCGCCCAGGCGTGCTTTCACGAGCTCGAGGCGGGCCGCACCGCGGGCGGCGACGCCCGCGCGCTCGCCGAGCGCTTCGTCGAGCCCCTGCTGCGCGACGCGCTCGGTTTCGCGTCCGTCGCGCGCGCGGAGCCGACGACGATCGACGATCGCTCGTATCCGGTCCGGTTCTTCGCCCTCGGCGGCCGGGTTCCCGTCGTCGTCGCGCGGGCGGGAGCGGGCCTCGACACCCTCCTGCCCGAGCTGGGCGACGACCAGCGCCGCCGCAGCGCGTTCGGGCTGCTGCAGGAGACCCTGAACGCATCCGGCGCGATGCGTTGGGGCCTCGCCACCGATGGGCTGTCGCTGCGAATCGCGCGCGACAACGCGAGCCTCACGCGCCCCGCGTGGATCGAGGCCGACCTCGGCCGCATCTTCACGGAGGACCTGTACCCCGACTTCGCCGCGCTCTGGCTGCTCGCGCACGAGTCGCGCTTCGGCCGCGCCGACGACCCGGACGGAACGTGCCCGCTCGAGGCGTGGCGGGAGGCCGGGCGGGAGGAAGGGACCCGGGCGCGGGAGAAGCTGAGCGCGGGCTTCCAGCAGGCCCTCGAGACCCTGGGGCAGGGGTTCCTGTCCCATCCCGCGAACCGGAAGCTCCGCGCGGCGCTGCACGCGGGCGAGCTCACGAAGGACGTGTACTTCGGGCAGCTCCTGCGACTGGTCTACCGGCTCGTCTTCCTGCTCACGGTCGAAGAGCGGGATCTGCTGCACGCGAAGGACGCCCCCGGCGCGGCTCGCCGACTCTATGCCGACGGCTACGGCCTGCGCCGACTCCGCGACCGGGCTGTTCGTCGGAGTGCCCACGACCGGCAGGGCGACCTGTGGGAGGCCGTCCGCATCGTCTTCCGCAGCCTCGCCGACGGCGAGCCCCGTCTCGGGTTGCCCGCCCTCGCCGGTCTGTTCTCGCTCGAGGAGTGCCCGGATCTCGATGCCGCGAGACTCGAGAACCGTGAACTGCTCGGGGCGCTCTTTCGTCTCGCGTGGCTTCGCGAGCCTTCCGGACTCGTTCGCGTGAACTGGCGCGACATGGGCGCGGACGAGCTCGGCTACGTCTACGAGGGCCTGCTCGAGCTGGTCCCGCAGATCACCGGAGACGGCCGGTCGTTCTCCTTCGCGGGCGCCGACGAGAGCCGCGGCCACGCGCGGAAGACCACGGGCAGCTACTACACGCCGGACGAGCTGGTGCAGGTCCTGCTCGACAGCGCCCTCGATCCGGTGGTCGAGCGCACGGTCGGGGCGCATCCCGACCGGCCCGACGAGGCCCTGCTGGACCTCGCCATCGTCGACCCCGCCTGCGGGTCGGGGCACTTCCTGCTCGCGGCGGCGCGCCGCCTCGCCGATCGCGTGGCGCGCATCCGGGCCGGGGGCACGCCCACGCCGGACGACTATCAGCGCGCGCTCCGCGACGTCGTGCGGCGGTGCCTCTACGGCGTCGACCGCAACCCGCTGGCCGTCGAGCTCTGCAAGGTGAGCCTGTGGATGGAGTCGATCGACCCGGGGCTGCCCCTGACGTTCCTGGAGAGCCACATCCGCCGCGGCAATTCCCTCATCGGCGCGACCCGCGCGCTCATGGGCGACCAGGTGCCCGACGCCGCGTGGACGGTCCTGGAGGGAGACAGCAGGCAGGTCACCAGGTCGCTCAAGAAGCGCAACCGGGAGGAGATCGCCGGTCAGCGCCGGCTGGTGTTCGAGCCTCGAAGCGAGACCGCCGCCCTGGGCGACGCCATCCACGCGGTCGAGCAGGCCTCGGACGCGGACGTCGCCGCCCTGGCCGCGAAGCAGCGGCAGTGGAACGCGCTGCTGGCCTCGGAGACCTACGAGCACGAGAAGCTCGTGGCCGACGCGTGGTGCGCCGCCTTCCTGTGGCCCAAGGACCAACCCGGCCCGGGTGCGGACGCGGCGCCGACGACCGCCGCCTGGCTGGCGCTCCGCGATGGGAACGGACCGCCGTCCCCGGCGCTGGTCGAGACCACGCGACGAATCGTCGAGGACTACGGCATCTTCCACTGGGAGCTGGCGTTCCCGCATGTCTTCGCGCGCGGCGGCTTCGACGTCGTGCTCGGCAATCCGCCGTGGGAGCGGGTCAAGCTCCAGGAGCAGGAGTTCTTCGCCCGGCGCGAGCCCGCGATCGCGCAAGCCCGGAACGCGGCCGAGCGGAAGAAGCTGATTGCGGGGCTGCCCGCCACGGACCCGGACCTCTGGAAGGAATGGACCGCCGCCACGCGCATCGCGCAGGGGCAGAGCCATTTCGCGCGGCAGTCCGGGCGCTACCCGCTGTGCGGAAAGGGCGACGTGAACACGTACGCGCTGTTCGCCGAGCACAACTGGACAGTGTTGGCGCCTCGCGGGTCGTGCGGGATTCATCGTGCCCAGCGGGATCGTCACCGACGATACCACCAAGGAGTACTTCCAGGCCCTTCTCGACGGTAGCGCCCTTGCCAGCGTCCATCACTTCGAGAACGAGAGTCTCGTCTTCAAGGGGCTCGACCACAGGTATCGGTTCGTGCTCTTCACCATCAGGGAGTCCCGTCAGGCCGACCTCGTCTTCTATGCGAGACGCGCGGTCGATCTCGACGACCGCTGGCGCCACTTCACCCTGACGCCCGACGATTTCGCCACGCTGAACCCGAACACACGGACCTGCCCGACGTTCAGATCGCAGCGCGACGCGGACATCAACCTGGCGATGTACCGCCGCGCCGGCGTGCTGTGGCGAGAGAACGACCCGGACGGGAATCCGTGGGGCCTGAGATTCCTGAGCATGTTCCACATGGCCAACGACTCCGGGCTGTTCCGCACGGGGGCCGAGCTGGCGGCGGCGGGGTGGAGGCTGGACGGGGACCGGTTCGAGCGGGACGGAAGAGCCATGCTGCCTCTGTACGAGGCGAAGATGGTCCACCAATTCGACCACCGATTCGGAACCTACGAGGGGCAGAGCCAGGCGCAGGCGAACCAGGGCAAGCTTCCCGAGCTCGACGGCGTCGCGCACGCCGATCCGGGGCGGCTGACGCTGCCGAGGTACTGGGTCCATCAGGACGAAGTGGCGGAGCGGCTGGATGATCTCTGGGACCGGGGTTGGCTGCTCGGATGGAGGGACATCACCCGAGCGAGCGATACCCGAACGGTCATCGCGTGCATTGTTCCGAGAGTTGCAGTGAATGACAAGTTCCTGGTGATGATTCCGTCTCCCGATGCACAACTCGTGGCCGGCCTCTACGCCAACCTGTCGAGCATACCGTTCGACTATTGCGCGAGGCAGAAGGTCGGTGGAGTCAGCCTGAAGTACTTCACCATGCGGCAGCTTCCCGCGCTCAGCCCGGACGCCTACGCGGCGCGCTCACCGTGGGCGCCGTCGATGCGGATTCGCGACTGGCTTCTCCCGCGCGTCCTCGAGCTCGTCTATACCGCCTGGAACCTGAAGCCGTTCGCCGAGGATTGCGGCGACGACGGCCCGCCCTTCCTCTGGGATCCGGACCGCCGCTTCCGGCTACGGTGCGAGATCGACGCCGCCTTCTTCCACCTGTACGGCATCTCCCGGGACGATGCCTCCTACATCCTCGACACGTTCCCGGTCGTCGCACAGTCGGAGGAGCGCGAGCACGGGGAGTACCGGACGAAGCGCGTGGTGCTGGAGACCTACGATGCGCTGGCGTCGGCCGCCGCGAGGGGCGTACCCTACGAGTCGCCGCTCGGACCGCCGAGGAGGGCAACATGAGCCGATTCCGCCTCCGAGAGATCCGCGCCGAGAACTACCGCTGCTTCGACGAAGTTGACGCTGCCGATCGAGGAAGACACCACCGTTCTCTTCGCCGAGAACGGCGGCGGCAAGACCGCGCTGCTCACCGCACTGGCGATGGGCCTCGCGGTGTTCCAGCGGGGGTCGCCGAAGACCTCGCGGTTCAGCGCGGCGCGCGACATCAGGCTGCGCACGCTCGACGAGAAGGGGCGAAGGGAGCCGGTCGGTCGGTGCGAGCTCGCGTGGACGGCCGACGTGGGCGAGAGCGAATCCGTCGGGTGGTCGACGGCGGCACAGGCCGGGATCCGGACGCGCCATGAACCGGCATCGACCGATTCTCGAGGCGCTGGAAACGGTCGGGTGCCCGGAGAGCCGTGGCCGTTGTTCGCGTGGTACGGCGTCGATCGTCTGGGGCGCCAGCGCGGGCGGCGTCGCAAGATCGAGCGCGCGGGGGATCGCTGGGAAGCCTACGAGTTTCGCTCGACCCGGACCTCGACGAGGGGCCGCTGCTGCAGTGGCTGCAGGACGAGATGCTCGGTGACGTGGGCCGGAGGGAGCGGGCGGAACCGGAGCGCTTCTTCCACAAGGCCGTGATGGAGGCAACGGTCCGGGCGACCCCGTGTGGCGGACGCCTGGTACGACCCAGTGGCGCAGAGTCCCGTGGTGCGCTTCGAGGACGGGCACGCAGTCCCTTGGTTGGAGCTGTCCGACGGCTACCACGCGTTCATCGCCCTGGTCGCCGACATCGCCCGCCGCGCGGTCATGCTCAATCAGTTCGACGGCGCCGCCGCGCCCGCGCGCGTGGAGGGCGTGGTGCTCATCGACGAGCTCGATCTACACCTGCACCCGAGCTGGCAGCGCGTGGCGCTTCCGCGCCTGCGTGAAGCCTTCCCGAGACTGCAGCTCGTCGTCACGACGCACTCGCCGCAGGTATTGAGCAGCGCCGAGAACCGGCAGGTTCGGCGGCTCGTCGACGGGAGGATTCAGGAAGGCCAGGTGTTCGTCGACGGCAGGGACACGAACGCAATCCTGCGCGAGCACATGAACACGGAGGACCGCGACCGCGAGGGAGCACGGGAGCTGCAGACGCTCCACGAACTCATCGACAAGGGTCGTCACAGAGGAGGCGGAGGAGCTGTACAGGAAGCTGTTCGCCCGCTGGGGCGACCTCGACCCCGACCTGATCGAAGCCAGGGTGCTTCTGGACCTGGAGGAATAGGGTGCGTGGCATCTCGAAGCCCTGGCCTCCGACGGATGTCTATCCGGATGACCAAGCGCCGGCGAGCCTCCGGAAGGCCGAGAGCGAGTACCTGACGAGGTTGCGGGAGGCTCGTGACCAGGTAGCCCTCGCTCGCTCGGCATTCGACGGCCTCGCGAAGCAGAAGCTCCGGGTCGTGATGTACCGGGAACAGCGCTCCCTCTGCATCTACTGCGAGCGGCGGATCGCGGAAGGCCATCCGGCGCCTCGGATCGACCACTGGTATCCCCGCAGCCGCGAGCCCGCCCGCGCGTTGCAGTGGAGGAATCTCTATCTCTCGTGTCCCAAGCCCGAGACGTGCGACTCGGCCAAGGCCGACCACCCCTTCCGATGGGATGCCGACTCCCACATGCCATGGCCCGTGGACCTTCGGTACGAGGAGGTCGTCGGCTTCACGAGCGACGGCCGGATCTACGTCCGCGCGGACGTGACGCTGGCGGATGCCATTCGCCGGGCGCTGGAGCTCGCGATCGCGGATCGTGGCGATGGCGATCGAGTGCGGCGCGGCATCCTCAACCTGAATCATCAGGCGCTCCGCAAGGCACGGGTCGCTGCGGTCCGCGCCGAGCGCAAGCGCATGGAGAGGGATTTCGAGAACCGGACGGCAACCCGGAGCGAGCGCGAGAACCGAGCCTCTGAGCTCCTCGGCAGGCGTCCGCTTCCTGAGTTCGTGAGCACCCGCGTCTCGTGGCTACGGCGGTCGCTGGGCCGAGGTCGGTGATGCTGACCGCCGTCACCGTCACCCGGCTGGAGAAGGCCGCGACGGACAACGGCTTCGATCTCGAGCGGGAGCGCACGGTCGAGTGGCTCTCGTTCGGCAGCAGCCAGACGTCCCTGCGCATCTGGCTCGCGGCCGTCGGAGAGTCCCGGTTCCTCGCCGCCGCTTCCCGGGCGGACGTCATCGACGGGCTGGCCGGCTTCGGCACGGCCTGCACAGACCGGCTCCCGGGCGCTGCCGCCGGCGCGCGGGCGGTCGGGGACATCGCCGCGCTGCATCGCCTGCTGCGGCGCGCCTTCCAGCTCTCGCGGACGCTGCCCGACGCGCTGCTTCGCGTCTTCGAGGACGAGACCGCGAATCTGCCGCGGGCAACGGAAGCCGAGCGGCTGGTCGTCCAGCGAATCGGTCAGGACGTCTTCCGCCGAGGCCTCCTGGAGTACTGGGATGGCCGTTGCGCGATGACCGGCCTCGACGTCCCCGAGCTGCTGCGCGCGAGCCACATCAAGCCTTGGGCCGACTGCGCCACCGATGCCGAGCGCCTGGACGTGTTCAACGGCCTCCTGCTCGCGCCCCATCTCGATGCGGCGTTCGACGCCGGCTTCATCACCATCGCGCGGGACGGCACGATGCTCGTCTCGAACGCTCTCCATCCCGGCGCCCGGTCGGCTCTCGGGCTGGACAGGTCCCTGAAGGTCGACGGCCTCCACGGCGCTCACGAGCGCTACCTCACATGGCACCGATCGCGGATCTTCCGTACCAGCGGGGAGAATGCGAGCTGAGGGGACGACCCGGGGGCCCGCGTGGGCGTGGGTTCCCTGCAAGTGTTGCCCTCGTTCCGGGACGACCCGACTGGCGTACACTGAATCGTGTGAAGCAGCTCGAGCGAATCTCGGTCGATCCCGCGATCAGGTTCGGGAAGCCGTGTATCCGAGGCACCCGGATCACGGTCGACGACGTGCTCGGGTATCTGGGCGGCGGTACGTCCGAGGAGCAGCTTCTGACGGAGTTCCCCCAACTGTCACGCGAAGACGTGCGAGTCTGTCTGGCGTACGCGGCTGAACGAGAGCGCTGAACGGTCGACGCGACGCGCTGATCCCCGAACGGCAGGCGGGCTGTCGACGCCGGCATGTCACCCATCAAGAACACGTGGTAGGTTCTCAACATGCCGGCTCGACTCGTCCAGATCTCGATGGATGCGGAGCTTCTGCAGCGTATCGATGCCGATCCCGAGGTCCGCGAACGGGGAAGATCGGTCTTCATCCGCTCGGCGATCGAGATGTACCTGCGTGCCAGGCAGACACGCGAGATCGACGAGCAGTTCAGGAAGGCCTATTCCGGACACGCCGACGAGATGCTGGCGGAAATCAGCGATCTGATGGATGCCCAAGAAATGGCCGAGTGAACCGCGGTGAGAGCTGAGGTCTCCACCGGCCGCATCCGGACAAGGCCGGCCGGGTCGCGGCTGACGACCCGCTCGCGGTAGACCGGTGCTCCTGCCTCGCGTCAGAGCCAGCGCCTGACCCGCGCCGCGTATTCGTCATAGTCGGCCCCCAGCGTGCGGCGGAGGTACGCCTCCTCGTGGGGGATGGTGTACCAGTTGAGGGCCGCGAAGGCGGGGACGGCGGCGAGCATGACGGCAGCCGGCGTTGTCGGCGCAGCCGAGGCCGGCGATGAAGACGACGAAGGCGAGGTAGACGGGGTTGCGCGAAATCCGGTAGGGGCCCGCGGAGACGAGGCGCCGGGTCGGCTTGCGGAGGTCGAGGCTCTCGTCGTGCCGGCGGAAAACGACGAACGCGGACACCGCCAGCGCCAGGGCGGCCGTCATGAGGACGCCACCGGCAACGAGGGGCCACGGCGCCGGCAGGGGCTCGACGCGCCACGCGCCACGGTGCACGACCGCGCCGAGCAGCGTGAAGAGCGCCGGCAGCACCGGAGGGAGGAGGATTCGGCGCATCGGCTCAGTCGGCGCCCGCCTCGATCAGCTCCAGCGCCAGCCCGTCGAGGTCCTCGATGAGCACCGCGCGGGTCTCGCCGAACGGATAGGGGCCCTCCAGGATGGGCACGCCGGTCGCGTCGAGGTGCGCGAGCACCGGGTCGAGGTCGGGGTAGGTGACCGCGACGTGGTTCACCACCTGCCCGCGCGACGGCGAGAGCGGCCGGTCGAGCTCGGGGCCGCAGCGGCCGTCGCGGCACTGGCGCGAGTACCACATCCACCCCGCGTTGGCGAGGCGCACGCTGGCGATCGGCGTTCGGAGCTGTCCCACGGGCAGGAACGAGGGGAAGCTGACGTCGCCGATCTCGACCGCGCATGGGTCGTACGGTGGGCGCGGCGACGTCTCCCCGGTCTCGGGGTCGCGGACGGGCGGCAGGGTCACGCCGAGGTGCGTGACGTACCAGTTGGCCGCGCACAGCGGCTGCTCGTGCCAGAAGTGGAGGTGGCCGTAGAACAGGTCCTCGGTCGCGGCGTTCCCGTTGAACTCGACGAGGATGCCGTCGGGGTCGACGAGGTAGCCGAAGTCCTGACCGCTCGTGCGGTCGCGGGCCGGGTCCGCGCCCTCGCGGGCGGCGCGCTCGGCCATCTCGGCCACGGTCAGGAGCTGGTCGCCGAACGGCGCCAGCCCGGAGTGCGGCACCCCCTCGGTGTCGTCCGGCCCGGTGTAGACGGGCAGGAACCGGAACCGCTCGCCCTCCGGATCGAGCGCGGTCAGCCGCTCGTAGAGGGCGAGCCCGTCGGTGCTCGGCCCCGTCGTCCAGAACGCGCTCTGGGGGACCGACTGCCGCCGCTCGGGGTCGAACGCCCCTGGAGCCGGCTCGTCGACGGTGTTGTACAGCAGATACACGCCGTCCGCCTCGAACGCCGGCAGCCCCGCCACGGTGGTCCGCCGCCCGGCCGGCCAGAACGTCTCCCACCAGTCGAGCGCCCGCTCGGGATCGACCGAGTTGACGCGGATGTGGTGGAAGGTAGGCGCCGGGAAGCCCGGCGATTGGTCCAGGACCGCGCCCTCTTCGGCGATCGGCTCGGGAGCTTCGCCCGCACACCCACCCGCGAGTGCGGCGGCGAGCGCCCACGCCGCCAGTCGGTTCCAATCATGCCTCGTGCCGTTTCGCATCATGTCGTCCATCCGCCGCCGTACGGCTTCGTATCCGATCGGTGCTCGCCAATGAAGGAACCTTACGCGGTTCCCACGGGCAAGTCCAGATTGCCGCCCGGAATCGCGCGGGGTTCCGGGTTCCTGGGCCGACCACTCCAGCGGGCCCTCTCCTCGGGAGGATGGTATCATTCCATGGTACCGCCACCTCATGAAACGCCGCCAGGCCAAGGTTCTCGCCTCGATCTTCAGCCACCCCACGAGCGGCAGCATTCGCTGGAAGGACATCGAAGCGCTGTTCATCGAGTTGGGGGGCGAGTTGAGCGAGCGGCAGGGATCCCGCGTGGGCGTACGGCTCTTCGGCGAGCGGCGCGTGTTTCACCGGCCGCACCCGGGACCCGAGACGGACAAGGGGGCGGTGGCCAGCATTCGGGAATGGCTGAGGGCCAACGGAGTGGAGCCATGAGAAACACCATGGAGATCGAGGGCTACCGGGCGATCATTCAGTTCGATCCCGACATCGACATGTTCCGCGGCGAGTTCGTCGGGCTGAACGGCGGCGCAGACTTCTACGCGCGGGACATCGCGGGGCTCAGGCGCGAGGGCGCGGCGTCGCTCGAGGTGTTCCTCGACATGTGCCGGGAGGACGGCGTCGAGCCGCGGCGCCAGTTCTCGGGCAAGTTCCACGTCCGCATTCCGCCCGAGCTCCACGCCACCATCAGTGCGGCGGCCGCTGCCGACGGCAAGAGCCTCAATCGATGGGTCGTGGACGAGCTGCGCGCCAGCGTCGCCGGCTCGGTTGGGTCATCGGCTTCCCGGTCCGCGTCCTGACCCGCCCGGATTGGGGTCAGGCGCTGGGAGTGCCGGATACAGGCAGCGACGAGAGGCCGCGCAGCACGACGCTGCTGCGGAACGGCGGGCGATCGTCGAGCAGACGCATCGACGCGAAGCGCTCGATCAGCGACTCGAGGACCACGCGGCCCTCGAGACGGGCGAGCGGCGCCCCGAGGCAGTGGTGGATGCCGCGGCCGAACGCGAGGTGGTTCTGGTCGCCGCGGCGGACGTCGAGGCGGTCGGGCGCCTCGAACCGGTCGGGGTCGCGGTTGGCGGCGCCGAGCAGCATGACGATGCTGTCGCCGCGGCGCACCGGGAAGCCGTTCACGTCGCAGTCGGCCAAGGCGCTACGCATGTCCACCTGCACCGGCGAGTCGAAGCGCAGCAGCTCCTCGACCGCGGACGGGATGAGCCCGGGGTCGTCCCGCAGCGCCGCCATCTGGTCGGGGTGGCGCAGCAACGCGAGCATGCCGTTGCCGATGAGGTTGGTGGTGGTCTCGTTGCCGGCCACGAGGAGCAGCCGCAGCATGACGAGCACCTCGCGCTCGGTCAGGCGGTCGCCTTCCTCCTCCGCCTGCGCGAGGGCGCTGATGATGTCGTCCTGGGGGTCGGCCTTCCGCTCGCTGATGATCGGCTCGAGGTAGGCGTCGAGGGCCCGCATCGCCGACTCGGCGGTCTCCCGCTCGGCCGGGGTCAGCGTGGGCTCGAGGATGCGGGCGCGCTGGTCCGACCAGATGCCGAACTGCTCGCGGTCCTTCGGCGGTATGCCCAGCATCTCGGCGATGACGATGACCGGCAGGGGCTTCGCCACCGCCTCCATGAGGTCGAAGGCGGACGGATCGTCGACCGCGTCGAGCAGGGTGGTCATCAGCTCGCGGATGTGGGGCTCGAGGGCCGCGACGGCCCGCGGGGTGAACGCCTTGTTGACGAGGGCGCGCAGCCGCGTGTGGTCCGGGGGGTCGAGGAAGAGCATGCTCGGCTCTTCCACCTTCGGCAGGCTGGCCCGCCGGCCGGAGGAGGCGACGCGCTTGCGGGGATCGCTGGAGAAGTGGCGGTGGTCGCGGAGGATGGCGTCGGCGTCGGCGAAGCGCGAGAACACCCAGGCGTCCATCAGCCGGCTGCGGTGCACGGGGTCGCGCGTGCGCAGCGCGTCGTAGGTGGGGTAGGGGTCCTGCGCCATGTCGGCCGACAGGGGGTTGTAGCTCACCCCGCTCTGCCACCGCTCGCGCAGCAGCAGGGCGCCCACCGCCACCGACCTCATCGCGTCCCGCATCGCCATCGTCGACTCCCCCTCCCTCGAGTTCGCCCGCGTCAGTCCCGCGCCCGGCCACTAGAATACCGGGGCGTCTAGCGGATTCATAACTGGAGCGAACATGGACACTCGACGTTTTCTCATCACCGGCGGCAGCCAGGGCATCGGCGCCGCCCTCGTCTCGCTGGCCCGCGCCCAGGGCCACGAGGTGGTCTTCACGGGGCGCGACCAGGGCCGCATCGACCAGGTGGCGGCGGAGAGCGGGGCCGTCGGCCTGCGGGCGGACGTGGCGGTGGCCGACGACAACCGGCGCACCGTCGAGGCCGCGGTGGGGCGCATGGGCGGCATCGACGTGCTCGTCAACAACGCCGGGGTCGGCTACCTCGCCGAGGTCGGCGACATCGACATGGACCGCATGCGGGCCCTGTTCGACATCAACGTGTTCGGGCTCGTCGACCTGACGAACCGGGTGGCGCCGCTGCTGAAGGCGCAGCAGTCGGGCTACGTCTTCAACATCGCCTCGACGTCGGGCATGAAGGGGGCGAGGGCGGGGACGGTGTACGCCGCGAGCAAGTGGGCGGTGCGCGGCCTCAGCCAGTGCTGGCAGGCCGAGCTGCGGCCGCACGGCGTGCACGTCACCTGCGTCTGCCCGTCCGAGGTGCAGACGGACTGGATGGGGCGGACCGGGCGCAACAACCCGAACAAGCTCTACGCCGTCGACATCGCGGAGACGATCATGGCGGCGCTCGCCATGCAGTCGCGCGCCCTCTGGCCCGAGCTGGCTGGAAGGAGGATCTTCGCGAACAACCCGTGGAAGGAGGACTGAGGCGGGCCGTCCTCACATCCACACCTGATCGTCGTCGAGGTCGGCGTCGGAAACGCGGACGGCGGCGACGCGCAGGGCGGCGTCTCCGGTGACGGTGACGGGTTCGGTGTACGGCGTGTAGCCGGGGCAGCGCACGTACAGCTCGTGGACGCCCTCGGACGCCTCGATGCGCGCTTGCCCCTCGGCGTCGGTCGAGGCCCGGAAGGCGCCCAAGTGGATGTCGGCGTTGGCGAGGGGGGCGTCGGTCTCCTGGTCGACCACGGTGACGGTCACCGTGGTCCCGGCCGGTTCGACGGTGCGGAAGCTGAACATGCACGCCGCAGCATCATGTCGCGGTGCCTCGGCCGCCGCCGGGTCGGGCTGCTCGGTGGCCGCGGCCGGGAAAGCCGCGGTCCAGGCATGCACCCCCGGCTCGGGCGGGGCGGTCAGCGTGACCGCCGCCGCGTACAGCGCGCGCGTGCCGGCCCTGGGCTCCGCGCCAAGAGCGTCCGTGGCCGACGTCGATGCCCGGCTTCGTCCCGGATCACGACGGGCCGGCCGGCCAACCGGCACCCCGCGGCGCACTTCACCCCCACCGTGACCGTGAACCGGGAGGCCGCGACGATGGGGGAGGGCGCCCCCCAGACGCGACGCTCGTCGGATGCGCCGGTTGCGGTGGCGCCTCGTCGGTCACCGTCGCGCTTCCCGTCAGGCGTTCCCGCCGTTCACCGCCGCGTCGCGGCCCGCGATGCGGCCGAAGACGAGGCAGCGGCCCAGGCCGTGCTGCGCGAACCCGCCCTGCGACTCGCCGGCGCAGTAGAGGCCGGGGATGACGTCGCCGTGGATGTCGACGACCTGCGCCCGCGGGTTGGTGCGCAGCCCGGTGAGCGAGTCGTGCAGGATCGGCGTCGACCACGCGGCGTAGAACGGCGGGGTCTGGACCTTGTAGCGCGGGTTGGGCTTGCCGAAGTCGGCGTCCTCGCCGGCGTCGACGAACCGGTTGTAGCGGGCCACCGTCTCCTCGAGGGCGGCCGCCGGCATGGGCTTCGCCTGGAACGGGTTGGCGATGGCCGCGGCGAGCTCGGCGATGGTGTCGGCGCTGTAGAAGAAGCCGTCCGGGTCGACGTTGGGCGGCCGCGGATCCCACTCCTCGCGCTCCACCGCGTCCTGGTCGAAGATCGCCCAGATCGGCCCCCCGCCGTTCCGCTTCGACTCGTCCCCGATGTCGGCCATGGCCGCCGCGAAGAAGTCGTAGCGGGCGTCGGTCTCGCTCCAGAAGCGCCGGCCGAGCTGGTTGACGAGGATGACGTCCTGCCAGTCGGTCACGGTCAGGCCCGACGCGCGGGCGAGGTCGAAGATGCGGGCGTCGGGCTGCCAGATGAGGCTCGAGTAACCCCACTGGCACCCGATGTGGCGCGTCTTCGAGATCGCGATGCCCTCTTCGACGGTCTGGTTGGCGGTGCCCCACAACGAGGCACCCACCGCCATCGCCGCGAGCTCGCCGTCGCCGCTCTGCCGCGACCACGGCTCGCCGGCCACCTGGTACTCCTCGGTCAGCCGCGGGTCGAAGGTGCGCCGCAGGTTGACGTTGCTGGTGCTGCCGCCGGTGGCGACGAGCAGCCCCTTCCTGGCCCGGATGTTGACGGTGCGGCCGTCGTGGACGGCGGTGAGGCCGAGCACCCGCCCCGTCGAGGGGCCCTCCCGGACGATGCTCGTCATCTTGTGCCGCAGCAGCACCTCGGCCCCCTTGGCCCGCGCGCTGCTTCTCGAGGGCGCGGACGAGGCCCGAGCCGACGCGGGTCTCGTGGTGCGTCACCCGCTCGCTGGCGACGGGCCACTGCACGGTGCGCTGCTGCCGGCGCACCTGCGACGCCCCGGTGGGACCCACGAGGTGGTCCTGGAACTGGACGCCGTTCTCGATGAGAAACTCGAAGGTCGCCGCGTTCTCGTCCGCGAACGCCCGCACGAGGTCGCGGTCGCTGTAGCGGCTCTGCATGTGGTCGTGGCGCACCCAGTCGCGGTACACCTGCTCGGCCGAGTCCTCGACGCCGTGCTTCCGCTGGTTGCTGGTGCCGCCGCCGAGGTGGACGTTGCCGCCCGAGCACATGCCGTGGCCGCCGATGTCGACGTTCTCCTCGACCAGGATCACCGACGCGCCGTGGTCGAGGGCCGACACCGCCGCCGCGAGCCCCGCGGTGCCGGCGCCGATGGTGACGAAGTCGGCCGAGACGTCCCAGAAGTTCTGGGCCTCGGCCTCCCGGGCGCCGACCCCGGCCAGCGCGGTCGCGCCGACCCCGGCGGTGGCGCCGCGCCTGATGAAGGCCCGCCGACTGACGCCTGCTTCCTTGCGTGTCGATCTGCCCATCGGTATCCTCCCTCGGTCCCGTCCGGCCACTCTACCGGGACGGCGGGGCCGGCGCAAGCGGCGGTTGGCCCCGGGTTTGCACGGACTCTTGCGAAGCCGCGCCGGCCGTCGCCGGAGTCGAGCCGCGGCTGGCTGGAGGAGACCTGCCATGGGAGAGGTGGCCATCGTCACCGGGGCGTCGAGCGGCATCGGCCGGGCCCTCGCCGTCGAGCTCGCCCGCGACGGGTACCGGGTCGGGCTGATCGCCCGGCGCGCGGACCGGCTGGAGGCACTGGCTGCGCAGATCCGCGACGAGGGAGGTCGCGCGGAATGCGTACCCGCGGGGGTCACCGGGCGCGACGAGATCCGGGGCGCGATAGCCGGCCTCACGGAGCGGCTGGGTCCCGTCGACCTCCTCGTCGCCAACGCCGGCATCGCGCTGGGGACCGACGCCCTGGTCCCCGCCGCCGACGCCCTGGAGGCCGAGTTTCGGGTGAACGTCTTCGGCGTCTTCTACGCCATCGAGGCGGTGGTGCCGTCGATGCGCGAGCGCGGCGGCGGCCACGTGGTGGTGATCTCCAGCCTCGCCGCCCACCGCGGCCTGCCCGGCGCGGCCGGCTACTGCGCCTCGAAGGCCGCCCTCACCCGCCTCGTCGAGGGCCTGCGGCCCGACTGGGCCCGGGCCGGCATCCACGCCACCACCGTGCACCCCGGCTACGTGCGCTCGGAGATGACCGACCGCAACCGCTTCCGCATGCCCCTGCTGATGGACACCGACCGCGCGGCCCGCCTCATCGCCCGCGCCATCCGCCGGAGGCGCAAGGTCTACGAGTTCCCCTGGCGCATGTCCCTGCTCGTTCGCCATCTCGTGCGGCACCTGCCGGACCGCGTGCTCGCGAGCCTCGTCCGCCGCGACAAGGAACGGCCCGAGGAGCTCTGACGGGCGGCACGGGGCCGATGCGGTTCGCGCCGGCGCGCGTCGGCCGCCTGGCCGGGGGGAGGAGAGTCTCTGACGGCGGCACGGGGTCGATGTGGTTCGCGCCGGGGGATCGAAGGCTCATGGCCGCGCGTCGCGCAGTACCCCGACGGCATGGGATTCGTCGGGGCAGGCCACCGGCGGCTTCCGAGCTACAATCGTTGTCGGCCAGGAGGCGTCCATGGAGCGATCGACCGCGTTCACGCCTGACGCATCGAGTTCATCGGTCCGGGTCTCCCGCCCGCCCTCCTCCGACCGGGCGCCGGACCTGCCCGGCTGCGAGTCCTTCCATCTGCCGGCGAGCGCCCTCGACGCCCATGACGGCCGCTTCGAGTTCTGGGACGGCAAGACCGAGACGGCCTGGAAGGTCCGCGAGCCGACCTCCATCTGGCACGAGCAGCCGACCCGGCGCCTGACCCGACTGGCCGAGCGGGTCGCGTCGCTGCGCGGCTCTCCCATCGAGTGCTTCGGCTCGGCGGATCTGCTCCGCCTGGACGCCGCGGGCGGCAAGCGGTGGATCATGCAGGCGGACGAGATCCTCTACCTGCACCCCGGTCGGGCGCGCATCTCGGGGCCGGCGGTGGTGGTGGGCGAGGACACGCTGCCGGACGTGGTCCTCGAGGTGGACCACTCCACCGACGTGCGGCGGTGGAAGCTCGGCGTCTACCAGGAATGCGGCTTTCCGGAGATCTGGGTGGCGGTGCCGTGGGACCACTCGACACGACGGCCGGGGCTGACGATCCACGTGCGCCGGGACGAGGGGTACGCCGAGGCGGCGGAGAGCCGGGCCTTTCCGGGTTGGACCGCGGCCGCGATTCATCGGGCGCTGACGGAGGAGCCGATCTCCGCAGAGGCCTGGAGGGCGCTCGAGCGGGTGGCGCGGGCCATGGGCGGGCGCGAGGGGACGGGCCCGGAAGACGATCCGATCATGCGCTCGGTGAGCCGGCGGGCGGAGGCGAAGGGGCGCGCGGACGCCGTGCTGGCGACGTTGCGGCTCCGGGACATCGACGTGCCCGCGGATCTCGCTGAGGCGGTGCGGCGTACCCCCGATCTCGCGCTGGAAGCGGTGCTCGCCGCGGCCCTGGCGTGCACCGGTGCCGACGACTTCCGGCGGCGCCTGCGGGGCGCGGCTGCGCCCGTGCGGTAGCGTTCCCGCCGCGCCCGACGTGCCACAGCGCCCGGGTCGGGAGCCGGCGGCGCCTGTCGATGTCGATCGGGAACCGTGTTGCGGAAAGGGAAAGGGGCTCACGCCTCAGGCGACC
The DNA here is from genome assembly GCA_965116765.1 of Vicinamibacterales bacterium. Lineage (GTDB taxonomy): Bacteria > Acidobacteriota > Vicinamibacteria > Vicinamibacterales > UBA8438 > JAJEEA01. The sequence goes on from OZ220718.1 coordinate 596,572, forward strand.
GCGACTCGATGGAGCCGCTGGTGCTGAGGGACTCGCCCCTTTTAGGTCTCGGACGCGTTCGTCCTGCCATCAGGATAGCTCAGCATGATTCGTTCCGTCAACAACACGGACGTGCACCTCGGAGGGCGGCTGCTGGAGCTCCTTCACAACAGATCTCCATGGAACCGCAAGCTCTGGAACGTGGGCCTCAGCCTGACCCTGCGAGAGGTACTGGAAGCGGCGGGCGCGGTCAGCGCCGGGGTCCTGCATCAGGGGGCTCTGCGTTTTCTGGCCAAGGGCACTCAGAAGATGGTGGGAATGGATCCCGGGGCGGGAACCGCTGAGCAGAGGAGAACGCTCCAAACCAGCCTGGAGTCGGAGCTGCACCTGCATGGCCTGGACTACGAAGTTGTGATGCAGCAGGCATCGAGGATACGGGGGTCGTACCTTGCGCGGTGGGCCGGCGTGTTGCGAGGCCCCGCGCCGCCTCGCGTTGAGCGTGCGGCACGGGCGATCGCATCCCACTTGCTGGACATGGGCTACAGTTCCGACTTCCTGCATCGTTGGTGGAAGTACCGCCTGCATCACGAGCCGGGCCACCGTTCGTTCGCCGATATCGTTGACGATGCGGAGGGTCTCGCGCAGGCGTCAGAACGCCGTTTCGAGGTCATGGTTCCGATTGCTCGAGCGATTCGACTGAGACAGGGGCAACTGCCGCCGGCGTGGAGATCCGCTCGGGACGTCTCGGCGTGGCTGCGGCGGAATGGCTCCGATGCGAGCGGAATCCGTCAAGACGGCGGCCTTCTGCTTCAGGTTGAGGCGCTCGATCCGGAAGCCGCCGTCGCGCGTGTTGCGGAACTACTGGATCAACTGGCTGCGCGGATCGCGGTTGGTACGAAACGAAGCTTGGCGCTGCTGGGTCACGTCTGGATAGAGGGCGTGCCCCGGGCGTATCGATTGGACCGCGCGGGGCGCGGCGTCTGGGTGGAGGCGCTCGAACGAGAAAACCAACTCTACGACCTTCGTTCCACTGCAGGTACTCGGGCCGCAGTGGCGCCTGCACGAGAGAATCAACCGTACGACGATCGTTCGACCGTGAGGATTCGAGCGGCCATCGAGCTTCTGGCGCATCTGCAATCGAGTTCACCCGGTGCTGCCGTAGCGGGTGGATGGGCGGCTATCGAAGCGCTGTTGAGCGAGCCGGGAACCGAGCGCGTACAGGCTGCTGATCGCTTGGCCATGCTGGTGGCCTGTTCACATCCCAGGGCGGAGTTGACCGCCTTGTCGTACGCCTTTTCCCGTGGGGACGGAGAGTTGGCAGGGCGCCTGAAGGACCTCGACGACAACCGCCGTCGCTGCGATATGGTCGTGCATGTCATCTCGGAGGGTGCCATCGGTCACGACAGACTCTCCGCCGCCGATCATGCAGCATTGGTCCGGACACGGGAGCTGCTCTCCGAGCCGCGCCGGATTCTGTTGCTTGTCAAGGAGCATGCAACCGGCGCATTCCGCCGTCTGTACCGTCAAAGGAACATGGTTCTTCACGGGGCGCGAATGGATGCGGTTGCTCTGAGGGCGAGCCTTCGAACGGCCGCTCCTCTCGTGGGGGCCGGGATCGATCGCATCGTACACGCGCACTACGTCGACAACCTGGCACCCATTCCGTTGACAGCGCGGGCGACACTTGCTCTGGCCACCGTCGGGACAGCCGACGGTGCCCGCCTTACGGGTCTGCTGGAGTAGGGCGGACGGACCACCAATCAAGTGATCGGCCGACGTCGCTCGCCGACGCGTGACCGCGTACTCGTCGGCTGAATGGCCGTCGATTGGGAGTGCGAGGGATCGGCACGCCGAGACGGCTGAACAGGCACACATCCCGAACCCCAGCGTTACCCCGACCCCGATGACGGCCCAGGAACCGGGGTCGTTGCGCGCAGACGTTCTCCTTCCGCACTCGTCCGTCAACAGTACCGAGGGTGATCAGGGGGAATGCTCAGTCAGTTATGTTCCCGGAGGCGGTTGAGCCATCGTCTTGCCTTGTGGTCGTCCGACGCAATTGCTATGGCGTCGCGACAGGATCCCCGGTCGGGCACCGTCCTCCATCGATTGCTGAGACCCGTCGTTACGGCTCGCGTCATCGCCATACGTGCGAGTGTAGTACATCACGGCCGTCGTGTCGATCTTCGAGTGTGGACTCTCGCCACGGGCTGACGGGGCGGGGCTGCTGTGTGGGATCTCGAGGGCACGGCAGCGGAGACCAGGCCATCGTCACCGGGGGGGCGGTTCCGACGGGGCCGGCGTGGCGCTTCGGCGAGCGCCACGTATCACGACGGGAAGGCGCGGGACTGGTCACGTCGGAACGGACGACGCGAGCGGAACGCGGCCGTCGGGGCGCACTCGCGTTGACAGGTGTCTCTGTGGCAGGCGGGCGGCCGGAATCCTGCCTGGGTCATCGAGCAAGCCGTAGGGAGGCTGGCGCCGGTCGGTGCGCACTGCAGTTGCGGCACGGTGGAGCCCGTGGTGGAATGGTGGAACGGGCAAGGGGCGTCCGTGAGCGCGCCCGCGACGCATCCTTGTATCGGTCACGATTCCGCAATCAGACGGGGAGCGACCCATGTTCCGTGACGACACGATGCCCACCGGCCGGCCGGCCGTTCTCGCGACGCTGCTGGCCATCGCGGTCCTCGCGCCGTCGGCCAGTGCCGACGCCCAGGGGACGCGCTTCCTGCGGCAGCCCGACGTGAGCGGGTCGCACATCGTCTTCGTGCACGCCGACGACCTGTGGATCGTGGGGCGCGACGGCGGGGACGCCACGCGGCTCACCAGCTCGGACGGCGCGGAGACCGATCCGGCGTTCAGCCCCGACGGGCGGTGGGTCGCCTTCTCGGGTCAGTACGGCGGGAACACCGACGTCTACGTCATGCCCTCGGCGGGCGGTCAGCCCGAGCGGCTGACGTGGCACCCGGCCGAGGACGTGGTCCAGGGCTGGACCCCGGACGGCGAGGTGATCTTCCGGTCGGGCCGCGAGGGCGTGCCGACCATGCAGTGGAAGCTCTACACGGTGCCGCCCGCGGGGGGGCTGCCGCGCCCGCTCGCGCTCCCGCAGGCCTACCTGGGGGAGATGTCCGCGGACGGGGCGTTCGTGGCGTACCAGGAGATCGGCCACTGGGATCCGGAGTGGCGGAACTACCGCGGCGGCCAGGCGCAGCCGATCGCCGTCGTGTCGACGTCGACGTGGGAGCGGGTGACGTCGCCGTGGGAGGGCGAGCGCCAGATGGACCCGGCGTGGATGGACGGCGTCGTCTACTATCTGTCCGAGCGCGACTGGGCCGGCAACGTCTGGTCGTTCGACCCCCGCACGGGAGCGGAGCGGCAGCTCACCCGGCACGCGGACTTCGACGTGAAGTCGCTGGGGGCGGGCGCCGGCGTCGTCGTCTACGAGCACGCGGGCTACCTGCACGAGCTCGATCCGGCGTCGGGCGGCACCCGGAAGCTGGAGATTCGCGCGGCCGGCGACATGAACTGGTCGCGGTCGCGCTGGGAGGAGGTGCCGCCGGACCGGCTGCGCAGCGCCGGCCTGTCGCCTACGGGCCGGCGCGCCCTCTTCGAGTGGCGGGGCGAGCTGTTCAGCGTACCGGCGGGGGAGGGCTCGTGGCGCAACCTGACCCGCACCCCCGGCGTGGCCGACCGCCATCCGGTGTGGTCGCCCGACGGCTCGCGCATCGCGTGGTTCAACGACGCGGGCGGCGAGTACGGCCTGGTCGTCGCGGGGCAGGACGGGTCGGGCCCGCGCCGCATCGACATTCCCGACCCGTCGTTCTACTTCCGGCCCGAGTGGTCGCCCGACGGCGCGAAGCTGGCGTTCACCGACACGCATTACAGACTGCTCGTCCTCGACGTCGAGTCGGGCGCGGTGGACCACGTCGACACCGACCGCTTCGCCCACCCCGAGCGGTCGATGAACCCGGTGTGGTCGCCCGACTCGCGGTGGATCGCCTACGCCCGCCGGCTCGACAACCAGCTCCGGGCCGTCGTGGTCCACGACACGAGGTCGGGCGAGACGCACCAGCTCACCGACGGGATGGCCGACGCCATCGCGCCCGTCTGGGACGCGTCGGGCAAGTATCTGTACTTCCTGGCTTCCACCGACTACGGGCTCAACACGGGCTGGCTCGACATGACGTCGTACGACCGTCCCGTCACCCGAGCCCTCTACCTGGCGTTGCTGCGCGCCGGCGAGCCCTCGCCGTTCCTGCCCCGGAGCGACGAGGAGGAGGGCGCGGGTGACGGGCAGGCGGACGAGGATGGCGAGGCCGGGGCGGACGACGACGCGCCCCCCGACGTGGTGATCGACGTCGACGGCATCGAGCGCCGCATCGTCGACGCGCCGGGGCTGCCGCTCGAGAACTACACGGGGCTGCTGCCGGGCCCGCGGGGATCGGTCTTCGTGGCCGAGGCGGGCGCCGGGGGCGGGACCGGGCCGCCGGCGGGCGCAACGCTGCGGAAGTACACGGTGGAGGAGCGGGAGGCGGCGGTCTTCGTCGAGGGCGCGCTGGCGGCCACGGTCTCCCACGACCGCGGGCACCTGCTCTACCGCGCCGGCTCGAGCTGGCGCATCGTCGGTACCGACGCACCGCCGGGCGACGGCGACGAGCCCCTCGACATGGACGGCATGCGCGTGCGCGTCGAGCCGCGGGCCGAGTACGCCCAGATGCTGCGCGACGGCTGGCGCTTCATGCGCGACTTCCTCTACGTCGACAACCAGCACGGGGCGCCCTGGGACGACGTGTGGACGTGGTACTCGGCGTGGCTGCCCGACGTGCGCCACCGCTCGGACTTCAACCACCTCCTCGACATGCTCTCGGGCGAGATCGCGGTGGGCCACTCCTACGTGCGGGGAGGGGACTATCCCGAGCTCGACAATCCGCGCACCGGGCTGCTCGGGGCGGACCTGGAGGAGGACGGCGGCTTCTACCGCATCGCGCGCATCTACTCCGGCGAGGACTGGACGCCGGGCACGACGGGGCCGCTCTCGATGCCGGGGCTGGGGGTCGCCGACGGCGACTACCTCCTCGCGGTCGACGGCGCCGAGCTGCGCGCGCCGGCCAACCCCTACCGCCTGCTGGAGGGCACGGCGGGGCGGACGATCACCCTGACGGTGTCGTCCACGCCGTCCGCGGACGACGCCCGCGACGTCGTCGTGGAGCCGGTCGCGAGCGAGGCCGTCCTGCGCCGCTGGGCGTGGGTCGCCGCGAACCGGGCGCGCGTCGACGAGATGAGCGGGGGCCGGCTCGCCTACGTCTGGCTGCCGAACACGGGCCGCGGCGGCTACGAGTACTTCAACCGCATGTACTACGCGCAGAAGGACCGCGAGGGGGCGGTCATCGACGAGCGCAACAACGGCGGGGGCTCCGCCGCCGACTACATCGTCGACATGCTGGACCGCGAGCTCACCGGCTACTTCAACTCGCGCGCGGGGGACCGCAGGCCGTGGACCCAGCCCATGGCGGCGCTCTTCGGCCCGAAGGTCATGGTGATGAACGAGCGCGCGGGCTCCGGGGGCGACCTGCTGCCCTACCTGTTCCGCTTCCGGGGCGTCGGCCCCCTCGTCGGCACCCGGACATGGGGAGGCCTGGTGGGGACGTGGGACACCCCGCCCCTGATCGACGGCGGCGGCTTCGTCGCGCCCCGCGGCGGCTTCTTCGACGTGAACGGCGAGTGGGCGGTGGAGGCCGAGGGGGTGGCGCCGGACATCGAGGTGCGGAACGATCCTGCTCCCGTGATCGCGGGAGGAGACCCGCAGCTCGAGGCCGCGGTCCGCGAGGCGTTGCGGTTGCTGGAGACGGAGAAGGTCACTTTCAAAGAGGAGCCGGCTCCGCCCGTGAGGTGGCGACGGCCGGAGAGATAGGGCCCGAGGCCAACCGTGTCGGACCGTCCCGGGCAGTCCGGCCAGGGCACCCCGGCGGCGACTCGACGTCCAGCGAGGCCCGCGTCTCGTCGGGTTGGAGGAACCTCGTGCGGGAAGTAGACTCTACCCTTCGCCCGCGCTCGGACGCTTGCATTCCCCACCGTGGACCGAGCCCCCCCGCCCGGCCGCCGCTCGCGGGCCGGGCCGCGGCGGGCCCAGGCCGCCGGCGCGACCCGACGCCGCCGGCGACGGGAGGAGCCGGTGACCGCATTCCTGGAACGCCAGTTCGGATTGTCGCAGGCGGGCACGGACGTCCGCACCGAAGTCACCGCGGGGGCGACCACGTTCCTGACGATGGCCTACATCGCCTTCGTCAACCCGCAGATCCTCTCGGACGCGGGCATGCCGTTCGAGGCGGTCTTCGTCGCCACGTGCCTCGCGGCGGCGTTCAGCACCCTGATCATGGGGCTGTACGCCAACTACCCGATCGCCCTCGCCCCCGGCATGGGCCTCAACGCGTTCTTCGCCTACGGCGTCGTGCTGGGGATGGGTCACTCCTGGGAGGTCGCGCTCGGCGCGGTGTTCGTGTCCGGGGTGCTCTTCGTGGTGCTGAGCGTGGTGCGCGTGCGCCGGTGGATCGTCGAGTCGGTGCCGCGGTCGCTGAAGCTGGCCATCTCGGCCGGCATCGGCGTCTTTCTCGGGGTCATCGCCCTGGCCAACGCCGGCATCATCCAGGACAGCCCGGCCACCCTCGTCACCACCGGCGAGCTGCTGGCCCCGGCGCCCATCCTGGCCCTGCTCGGCTTCTGCGCCATCGTCGCCCTGACCGCGCGGGGCGTGCCGGGCGGGGTGCTCATCGGCATTCTCGGGGTCACCGCGGTCGGCCTCGTGTTCGGAGTTTCGGAGTGGATGGGGCTCGCGGCCGTCCCGCCGAGCCCGGCCCCGACCCTGCTCGCCCTCGACATCGGCGGGGCCCTGCAGGGCGGCATGATCGCGGTCATCCTGACGTTCCTCATCGTCGACCTCTTCGACACGACCGGCACCCTCATCGGGGTCGGGCAGCAGGCCAACCTGCTGGACTCGGAGGGGCGGCTGCCGCGGATAAACCGCGCCCTCATCGCCGACTCGACGGGCACGGTGGGCGGGGCCCTGCTCGGCACCTCGCCGGTCACCAGCTACATCGAGAGCGCGGCCGGCACCGCGGCCGGGGGCCGCACCGGACTGACCGCGGTGGTGGTCGCGGGCCTGTTCCTCGTCTGCTTGTTCTTCGCGCCCCTGGCCCAGTCGGTCCCGCCGTACGCGACGGCGGCGGCCATCCTCTACGTGGCGTGCCTGATGGCGAAGCCGCTGGTGAGCCTGGACTGGGACGACATCACCGAGTACGGCGCCGCGGTGGTGACGGTGATCGCCATCCCCCTGACGTACTCCATCGCCGACGGCATCGGCCTCGGCTTCCTGACCTACGTGGTGAGCAAGGTGCTGGCGGGGCGGGGGAGCGAGTGCTCGGCCGGGGTCTTCGTGATCGCCGCGGTGTTCGCGGTGAAGTTCGCCTGGCTCTGACCTCGCAGGAGCGCGGAACGGGGCCGCGCTCGGACCGGCGGTACCGCCGCACGGCGGGGCAGCGTGGCCGGGGTGCCGTCAGGAAAGTGGCGTGCCGCCACGCCGGACGGGCTGCCGCCTCGTGCGCGGGCGCCGAGGCCCGTGGGTCGCCGTGTTGCGGGGTCTCGGCCCAAGTCGTTCCCCATGAATCCAGAGCCCGACAGCGCCCGGACGGTCATCTCACATTCCTGACGTGCACCCGCGTGGCCGAGACACGTTGACATTGGCCGCGGGCTGCCTTACTGTGCGCAACGGGTAGTCTTCCATGCACTTGACACAATGCTTCGGGTGGCGCCGCGCCGACCCCGGCCGCGCATCCGCGGTCGTGTGTGCGATGGCCTTCGCGCTTTCGGGACTCAGTGCGGCCGGCGCGTCCGGCGCCGGCGCGGACGCCGGTCTCGCGGACGCCGCCAAGGCGCGCGACTGGGCGCTCGTGGCGTCCCTCATCGACACGGGGGCCGACCCCGACGCCGCGCAGGCCGACGGGGCCACGGCGTTGCACTGGGCGGCGTACTGGGACGAGGCCGACGCGCTGGAGCGCCTGATCGGTGCCGGTGCGGACGTCGACGCGCGCAACGACTACGGGGCGACGCCGCTGTGGGCGGCCTGCGCCAACCGCCACGCGGACGCCGTCGACCGGCTGCTCGCGGCGGGGGCCGATCCCAACCTCGGGCTCGGCTCGGGCGAGACGCTGCTCATGCGCTGTGCGTTCACCGGCGATCCGCGGGCGGTGCGGGCGCTGCTCGCGCACGGCGTGGACGTCGACGCGGCCGAGCCGGCGCGGGGGCAGACGGCGCTGATGTGGGCGGTGGCCAACCGGCAGCCGGCGGTGACCCGGGTGCTGCTCGAGAGCGGCGCCGCCGTCGACGCGCGGACCCGGACGGTGCGGCAGTTCCGCGGGACCGGCGAGCGCAGCACCACCAGCCCGCAGGGGGCGGCGTGGTTCGACGCCGGCGGGTTCACGCCGCTGCTGTTCGCGGCGCGCCACGGCGACATCGAGTCGGCGAGGGCCCTGCTGGCGGCGGGGGCGGACGTGAACGACCGGGCCGCCGACGGCAACAGCGCCCTCGTGGTGGCGGCGATGAGCGGCCACGAGAACCTCGCCGGGTTCCTGCTGGCGCAGGGGGCGGACCCCGATGCGGCGGGGGCGGGGTACACGGCCCTGCACGCGGCGGTGCTGCGCTCGCAGCCCGGCCTGCTGCGGGCCCTGCTCGAGGCGGGGGCCGACCCGGACGCGCCGCTCGTCCGCGGCACCCCGGTGCCCCGCTGGACCTACCAGTTCGTGTTCACCCTGCGCGAGAAGGGGGCGACGCCGTTCACCCTCGCCGCCAAGTATCTTGAGCCGGACCTCGTGCGCGCCCTCGCCGAGGCGGGCGCCGACCCCCTGATTCCGATGGAGGACGGGAGCACGGCGCTGATGGCGGCGGTGGGCCTCGGGCTGAGCCGGTCGACCAACCGGCGGAGCCGGCTCATCGCGCCGGAGCTGGTGGCGGCCGAGTGGAGCAACGAGGACCTCGTGCTCGAGACGGTGCGGGCCGTCGTCGAGGCCGGCGGCGCGGCGGGCATCAACGAGGCGGGGCGCGGCGGCAACACCGCGCTGCACGGCGCGGCGCGGAACCGGTTCGGGGCCGTCGCCGGCCTCCTGATCGCGGAAGGGGCCGATCCCGACGTCGAGAACGAGGACGGTACCCCGGCGAGGGAGCTGGTGGATCGGCTGGCGGGCGCGGCGGGCGGTTAGGAGTCTGCGCCGTAGAACCACCGGGTTTCGTCGCGGGACGCGAGAGGCACGAACGAGAGGAACGAACATGGTGCGCAGGACACTCGTCATCCTCGCGGTGTCGGCCCTGGCCGCGGCCGCCCAGCTCCAGCTGCGGGCCGAGCCGGCGCCGGGCGCGAACCTCGCCCGGGGGAACGTCGTGTCGCTGCCGCAGTTCGCGGCCGCGGCAGCGGCGAACGCCGCGGACGGCCGGGCCCTGCTCGACCGCTACTGCGTGGCCTGCCACAACGAGCGGACCCGCACCGCCGACCTCACCCTCGACTCGATGGACGTCTCGCAGGTGGGCGACGCCGCCGCCGCGTGGGAGCACGTGGTGCGGCGGCTGCGCGCCGGCGAGATGCCCCCGGCGGGCCGGCCGCGACCCGACGCCGAGGCCGCGCATGCGTTCGTGGCGTGGCTCGAGACCGAGCTCGACCGCGCTGCCCTCGCCGCCCCCGACCCGGGGCGCTCGGCCGTGCACCGGCTCAACCGCGTCGAGTACGCCAACGCCGTCCGCGACCTGTTCGGCCTCGAGATCGACGCCAACGCCCTGCTGCCGGCCGACGACGAGCATCACGGCTTCGACAACATCGCCGAGGTGCTCTCGGTCTCGCCGACCCTCATCGACCGCTACCTCGCCGCGGCCCAGCGCATCAGCCAGCTCGTGGTCGGCGACACCGCGCTCCGGCCGGTCGCCCACACCTACCCGGTCCACGGGGGGATGAACCAGGACGGGGCGGTGAGCCTCGACCTGCCGCTGGGGTCCCGCGGCGGCGTCGCCGTCGAGCATCACTTCCCGGTCGCGGGCGAGTACGTCATCCGCGTCAGCCTGCGCAAGCAGGAGTACGGCTACGTGCGGGGCATGGGGCAGCCGCACCTGATGGACGTGCGGCTCGACGGCGCCCGCGTCGGCACGTTCACCGTCGGCCGCGAGTGGGAGGACGGCCAGCTTCCGCCGATGGGCTACGCCGGCAAGTTCGACCAGGTCTACGACTCGCGGTCGTTCCCCGAGTGGGAGCTGTACGCCCTCAACGCCGACAGGGGGCTCGACGTGCGCGTCCCCGTGAGCGGCGGCCGGCACCGGGTGGGGGTGGCGTTCGAGCGCCAGTCGGCCCTGCCCGAGGGGCTGCTGCCGCTGCCCGCCGACCGGTCGACCTACTCGCACGGCCAGGACGAGATGCAGGACGGCAACCCCGCGGTGTCGGTGGTGCAGATCATCGGCCCCTACGACCCCGACGGGACCGCGGACCTGGCGACCCGCGACGCCCTGTTCACGTGCGACCCGGCCGGCGCCGACGCCGGGGACGAGCGGGCCTGCGCGGAGACCATCCTCGCGGGTCTGGCCCGCCGCGCGTTCCGACGGCCCGCGGCGGAGGCCGACGTCGACACGCTGCTCGACTTCTACGAGATGGGCCGGGCCGAGGGGGGCTTCCAGGGCGGCATCCAGGCCGCGATAGAGCGCCTGCTCGTCGACCCCGAGTTCCTGTTCCGCATCGAGGCCGATCCCGCGGGGGCCGCGCCGGGGACGGCCTATCACGTCAGCGACATCGAGCTGGCGTCGCGCCTGTCCTTCTTCCTGTGGAGCAGCATCCCCGACGACGAGCTGCTGGGCGTCGCCGAGCGCGGCGAGCTGAGCGACCCCGGCGTCCTCGACGGTCAGGTCCGGCGCATGCTAGCCGACCCGCGGTCGCGGGCCCTCGTCGAGAACTTCGCGGGGCAGTGGCTGCAGCTCCGCAAGCTGCGGAACGCGGCGCCGGACACCGCCACCTACACCGCCTTCGACGAGAACCTGCGCGAGGCGATGTGGCAGGAGACCGAGCTCTTCCTCGAGAGCCAGCTCCGCGCCGACCGGCCCCTGCTCGACATGCTGCGGGCCGACCACACCTTCGTCAACGAGCGGCTGGCCCGGCACTACGGCATCCCCGACGTCCACGGCGTCCACTTCCGCCGGGTCGACTATCCCGACGACAGCCGCGGCGGCCTGCTCGGCCACGCCAGCATCCTGACCATCACCTCGTACGCGAACCGCACCTCGCCGGTGGTGCGCGGCGTGTGGCTGCTCGAGAACTTCCTCGGCACGCCGCCCTCGCCGCCCCCGCCCGACGTGCCGAGCCTGCCCACCGCGGGCGAGGACGGGGCGCCGCGGTCGGTGCGCGAGCGCCTCGAGCAGCACCGCGCGAACGCGGTTTGCGCGAGCTGTCACAACGTCATCGATCCCCTCGGGTTCGCCCTCGAGTCGTTCGACGCCATCGGGCGCTGGCGGGCCACCAACGAGGGGGGGACGCCGTTCGACACCGGGATTCCCATCGACGCCTCGGGCACCCTCGTCGACGGCACCGAGGTGCACGGGCTGGCCGGGCTACGCGCCGTCATCCTCGACCGCGAGGAGCAGTTCGTGGAGACCGTCGCCGAGAAGATGCTGACCTACGCCCTCGGGCGCACCCTCGAGCACTACGACATGCCGGTGGTCCGGCAGATCAGCCGCGAGTCGGAGACGGACGAGATCACCTGGTCGTCACTGGTTTCGGGCATCGTCAAGAGCACCCCCTTCCTGATGCGGAGAGCGGAGTCATGATCATCACCAAGAAGGCCATTCCTCGCCGGACGGTTCTGCGGGGCGTCGGCGCCACCCTGGCGCTGCCGCTGCTCGACGGCATGGTGCCGGCGGCGACCGCGCTGGCGAAGACCGCGGCGAAGTCTCCCCTCCGGTTCGGCACCGTCTACGTGCCGAACGGCATCATCATGGAGCGGTGGACGCCGCTCGCCGACGGCCGGGAGTTCGAGCTCCCGCCGACTCTGAGGGCGCTCGAGCCGTTCCGCGACCGCCTGCTGGTGGTGAGCGGGCTCGACAACACCGGGGCGCGGTCGCGCTCGGGGGCGTCGGGCGCCCACGCCAAGCCCGCCGGCGCCTTCCTCACCGGCATCGAGCCGCTGCCCACCACCGGCAGCTCGAGCCTGCAGCTCGGCATCTCGATGGACCAGATCCTCGCCAACGAGGTCGGCCAGGACACGCCGCTGCCGTCGCTCGAGCTCGGCCTCGAGGGGGCCGACACCGTGAACGGCGTCGGCACCTGCGACGTCGGGTTCAGCTGCGCCTACCAGAACCGGCTCGCGTGGGCCGGCCCGTCGACGCCGCTGCCGGTCGAAACCAACCCGCGGGTCGTCTTCGACCGCCTCTTCGGCAACGTCGACAGCACCGACCCCGCGGTGCGGGCGGCGCGCCTGCGGCGGCAGGGCAGCATCCTCGACTCGGTGCTCGAGAAGGTCGACCGCCTGCAGGGCGGCCTCGGCACCCGCGACCGGGCGAAGCTCGACGAGTACCTGCAGTCGGTGCGCGAGATCGAGCGGCGCATCCAGAACGCCGAGTCGCAGGGGCGCGAGCTGCCCGTCGTCGAGTCGCCGGCCGGCATCCCCGTCAGCTACGACGAGCACGCGCGGCTGATGTTCGACATGCAGGCCCTCGCGTTCCAGACCGACACCACCCGGGTCATCACGTTCCAGATCGGCCGCGAGCAGAGCGGGGCGACCTATCCCCAGATCGGCGTCTCCGACTCGCACCACCCGATCTCGCACCACGGCGGCGACCGGAACAAGATCGAGAGCCTCGCCAAGATCAACGCCTATCACGTGTCGCTCTTCGCGTACTTCCTGGAGCGGCTGGCGTCGATGCCCGACGGCGACGACGGCACCGTGCTCGACAACGTCGTCACCCTCTACGGCAGCGCCATCAGCGAGGGCAACTCGCACGATGTCCGCAACCTCCCGCTCCTGCTTGCGGGCGGCGGCGGCGGGCGCATCGCGAGCGGCCGCCACGTCAAGTACCCGGACGAGACGCAGCGCCTGACGAACCTGCAGCTCACGCTGCTGAACACGCTGGGCGTGCCTGTCGACAAGTTCGGCGACAGCACCGGCGAGCGGCTCACTGAGCTGTCGGAGCTGTCGCGGACGACCGACGGGTAGGAGTCTGCGCCGTGGAACGGCGCGGACTCCTGGAGGGTTGGTTGGGCGCCCAGTGGAGCCGGAGGCGACGAGTGGGCGGGCCAGCCTCGGGCTGCAACTCGTCACCTGCCGGCGACCGGGGGTACTCCCCGGCGCTGGCGGGGGGCGGGCCTCTCGCCGACCGCCGTGTCTCCTCCCGCGTCGGTTTGCGCCGTCCACTCGGCACGTTCATCATCGCCTCCGGGCGTCCTCGTGACAACGTGCTGCCTGGCTGGTGGTGTGTCCCCAAAACTGCTTGACGGTCAGCCGCGCCTTGAGTAGTATGCGGCTGGGCATGAACCACCCCGCCGCACCGGTGCAGCTCGACGCCGAAGACAGGAGCACGCTGGAGATGTGGGCGCGCAGTGCGACAGCGCCGCACCGCTTGGTGTCCCAGGCCAGGGCATTGCTGTGCGTGGATGAGAAGAGCCGGATTCAGGCCCTGGACCGCACGCAGCCGGGCCTGCCGATGAAGCCGGGCCGCTGCGGCGCCATGACCCACGACTACAAGCGGCACGGAACGACGACGTTGTTCGCCGCGCTGAACGTGCTGACCGGCAAGGTCATCGGCCAGTGTCACGGCCGGCATCGGCACCGGGAATTCCTGAAGTTCCGCGGTCCGTTAGTGCCGATTGGGGTCCACAGATTCTGCGGAAGAGCCTGAAATCGTAGTAGCGCGTGCGATAGTGAGGCAGCAATGACGAAAAGCCAATTCCGTGAGGTTTTGTTCGGAGCGAAACACCCTGCCGGACTGCTGGTCGCGGCAGCTACGGTCGCCGTACTCCTTTTCATGCAAGTTGGTGCCGTTGGACAAGAAGCTGGTTTCGTTGAACACAGTGTGTCGGCGCTGCCAGAGACTCAGCAGGCGCCGGGATACAACCCGACGACCCCAGCAAAGGTCGAGCTGGGAAGGCTGCTGTTCTGGGACCCAATTATGTCGGGACCCGGAGACGTAGCCTGCGCGACGTGCCATCATCCCCAAAGCGCCTATGCGGAGGCCCGCGACCTGTCGCTCGGCGTGAAGGGCATCGGCCTGGGCCGCTTCCGGCGTGACGGGATTCTCGTCAAACGCAATAGTCCGACGGTTCTGAACGTTGCTTTCAACGGCATCGATGAATCGGGCCGCTACGACCCGGCGAGTGCGCCGGCGTTCTGGGACAATCGCATCAGGAGCCTCGAATCGCAGGCGCTCGAACCGCTCAAGTCGTTTGAGGAAATGCGAGGGGACACCTACCCGGCGGATGAGGCTGTCGCGAGAGTGGTGGCGAAGCTCCAGGCCAACGCCGAGTACCCGGGCCTGTTCGCCGAGGCCTTCGGCGGTGAACAGCCGGTCACCGCGGAAAACCTGGGCCGGGCGATAGCGGCGTTCATGCGGTCGCTGCTGGCCAACAACTCGCCGTTCGACCGCTACATGCGCGGCGACCGCAGCGCCATGACGCGGGAACAGGTCCGCGGAATGCAGCGCTTCGAGGAGATCGGGTGCATCAGGTGCCACAACGGGCCCATGTTCTCCGATTACAAGCTGCATGTCATGGGCGTGCCCGACAACCCCGCTCTTGCATCAGGTCTCACAACGCCCGCCTCCGACGGAGGCGCGCAGAACCCTCCTTGCCCGGCAGCTCCTGAGGAGCCGCGTACTGCAGCGTCCCGAGCTGCGTGCGACAGCTATGCGTTTCGCACGCCGTCGCTGCGAAACCTCGAATTGACCTTCCCATACGGGCACAATGGCATGTTCAGGACGCTGAGCGCCGTCGTGGGGTTCTATGAATCCACCATCGCCGGGCAGTCCCGGAACCCGAACGTCAGCTACGAGGAGCTCGATCCGCTGCTTCGCGCGTTGCAGAACGTGGACGAAGAAGACGTGGATCTGATCGAGTTCTTGTTTGCTCTGAGCGATGGCTCGTTCGACCGGACGATTCCCGAGCGCGTACCGAGCGGTCTGCCCGTCGGCGGAAGAATTCGATAGACAGAGTACGCGCCGTCGTGGTAAACTTTCGGGCACCCGTATTTTGAGGCATAGCGATTGGAGGACTAACATGAAACCGCTCTCTCTTTTTGTACTCGGCGTAATGGCGGTTGTGATGAGCGCGCCGGCGCCGGCGCAGGCGCAGGTCTACGAGGAGCGCCGGGTCGATACGAATGACCCCATCCAAAAGCCGTTGCTCGCCGCTCCGAACGCGGCTATGGCCAGGAACGCCACGGTCGTCAAGTGGATTCGGAATCCGGAGAAGAGTCCGGAGGACGACGTCACGGCTGCCGACTTCACGTTTGAAGTTTTGAGGCCCGGCCCCGGCCGTATGGTCTGCTACGACCTGACCGGCTGGCCTGGAGAGCGGCCGTGGTCGGTGGAGTGCGTCAGCAGCGATGCCAACATGGCGCGCATCGCGCAGAATCGAGCGTTCGCGGAGATGGGGGCCAAGGCCCAGCCACTGCTGGCAGTGGCCAGTGGAGGCAGGCCCGCCGGGCGTCCCGTCTTGTCGAGCAGCGGCACCGGAGGGATTAGGGATCTGGTTGTGGCCGCCGGGAAAGACGGAACGCGTGAGCTGCCCGAAGTCGGGTCCATTTGGTATAACCTCCGGGGCGACAGCCAGGACACCGCCATCTGGCACACGTTTATCGGCATGCCGAACTTCATGGCGGAGGACATCGGACTGCCGAATGTTCGCGACGCGGGCGGCGCCTGGCTGATGTTTGAGGGCACGCCGGAAGCCCACATCATGTTGCCGGGCCGATAAACCGGCAAGAGAGTTTTCTCGGCCTCGGGGTTTTCGACCACGAATCAGGGGGAGGTGCGTGTGACACCTCCCCCTGATTTCCCGCAGGTTGCGAATGACTTCTGCTTGGGTGAGCTTCATGAAATATCTACCGATAGGTCTTCTTGCCTCCGCTCTTCTTGCCTCTGCCACGATGTTTGCAGCCCAGAGCAGACAGACGTTCTCAGGCACGATCACCGATGACGAGTGCCCCATAGCCGATCATTCCGGAATGCGGATGGGGTCGACCGACGCTGCCTGCGCCATCGCTTGCGTCGATGACCACACCGTCCCGTTCGTTTTGTTTGACGGCAAAGCAATCTATCTGTTGAGCGACCAGGACAAATCAAGAGAGTTTGCCGGAAAGAAAGTGGCAGTCGTCGGCACGTTGGACTCCGAGACCAACACGATCCAGGTCAATTCAATGGCCGCGGCCAAGTGACCCATCGATCGATCTGGACCCGATCGACGACCGGACGCATGGCGCGCAGCAGTTGACATTTTCAACAGCCACTCGCCCTTGGCGCGCGCGCCGGGGTAGCGTGTCCTCCTGCCGTCTGCAGCCAAATCCCACAGCCGCTCTGACGCCCCGCGGCCGCCGGCGCTGTCGTTGTCGCGCGCTTCGGGCACGCCCCCACCCTGCCACGGTGGCTCAACCACGCCGCAACCTGCCGCCGACACAGTCCGCAGGCTACGCTCGTCCGACGATCAGACCCCACCCGTGACCGATTCGACAACCCTCAGGAATAATGCAGGTTAGAGATCATCGGTGCCATTGGGACCTCCATGGGCGACGACTCGGGTCGATCACACTTGCGGACAGACAATTGTGTACATGACCGACCCGCCGCCCGCCACCTGTCGTCGCCGCCGCGTTCTGCGGTCGGTTGAACGTGGCACAGGCAGGCCACGCGAGCCGGAGCGTGATACGTGATTGATCCGTCCGCCTGGAAGTCGCGGGCCGCCGCGCTGGGCGCCGTCGCGGCCTTGGTCTGGGCCGTATCCCTCTACGGTCTGCTCGTCGACGAGAACCTCGTCTACGCCCTCGCCGTCGTCCCGCGCCGGTTCGACGGTCTCTCCGGCCTTCTCGGCGCGCCCCTCGTGCACGGCTCGTTCGCGCATCTGGCCGCCAACACGTTCCCCCTGGTGATTCTGGGCGGGATGGTGGCCATCCGCGGCGTCGCCTACTACTTGACGGCGACGCTGGCCGTCGCGGTGCTCGGGGGCGCGGGCCTGTGGGTGTTCGGCCGGAGCGCGGCCCACGTCGGCGCCAGCGGCCTGATCTTCGGCTATTTCGGCTTCCTGGTGGGCCGCGGTTACTACGAGCGCAGCCTCCAGTCCATCGCCGTCGCCGTCCTGGTGGCGGTCGTCTACGGCGGCATGCTCGCGGGCATCTTGCCGCGCGATCCCGGGGTCTCCTGGGAGGCCCACCTGTTCGGCCTGCTCGCCGGCGGACTGTGTGCCCGCGCCACGCGCGGCCGGGAGGGGTGATGCGGTCTCGACGCGTGCTGGATGGCCGGAGCGAGCGGCCGGGACCGCCGCGCCGATGTCGGACGCCAGCGCGCGGGTGCGACGCGCCGAGTGCGGGTGATCGTTCACACCGACCGTGTCCGGCATCACATCAGTATACGGTCGGGTCCGTCGTGACGGCAGATCCTTGGCTATAATGCGGGGGACTACCAACCGTGGCCATCAACATCGCGCACCGGCGGGACCTCGACGCGCGCGTCGAGAAGTCGGCGGCGTGGCTCGATCTGCGGGGGCGGGAGCGCAAGACCGCGGTCATCGAGCGGGCGTTGCGTGCGACCGGGCCGCAGGCCGAGCGAGCCCGGCCGGATCGGGCCGGCGTCGAAGCGGCGCTCGAACGGCTCGCGGAGGCGGGCGACCGATTCCGCGAGCGCGAAGGGCGGGCACGATCCGCCGCGGCCGACCGGACGTTGTCGCAGGTCTGGCAGGACGAGCTCTACGACGAGCACGGACTGCCGGAATGACGGTGGGAGCGGCGCCGCGATGCGGGGACCTTCTCTTGTCGCCGACAGTCTCCGACGGCACCTGTTCCACGGCTGCCGCAAGCTCCGGGCGTCGCGCGCGTTCACGGTCGCGGCCGTGGTCACGCTCGCGCTCGGCATGGGCGGGACGACCGCGATCGTCACGCTCATGGACGGCGTCATGCTCCGGCCGCTGCCGGTGTCGGACCCGGAACGCCTGTACCGGATCGGGGACGGGGACGACACCACCGTCACGGGCCGCCACGGCCGGTGGGGTGTGTTCTCGTTTCCGCTGTACGAGCGGCTGCAGGCAGGGGCCGCGGAGTTCGAGGACGTCACCGCCTTCGACTGGGGCGGCTCGCTGTTGAGCGTCCGCAGGCAGGGCGCGGAAGACGCCACGACCCGGCCCTTGCGCGCGGGATACGTCACGGGAACGTACTTCTCCACCCTCGGTGTCGGCGCCTTCCTTGGCCGGGTGTTCGCGGCCGAAGACGACCGGCCTTCGGCGCCGCCGGCCATCGTGCTGAGCCATCGTACGTGGCAGGGCGTCTACGGGGCGGACCCGTCGGTGGTCGGCTCGACGTTCGTGGTGGAAGGTCGCCCGTTCACGGTGATCGGGGTAACCGCGCCGGGGTTCTTCGGCGAGACCGTCCGCGCGTTTCCGCCCGACTTCTGGATCCCCCTGCAGCACGAGCCGACGATTGCCGGGGAGGGTTCGCTGCTCCGCCAGTCGACCTCGCCATGGCTGTTCGTGATCGGTCGTCTCCGGGAAGACGCCTCGATCGCGGGCATGGCGCCCCGCCTGACCGGCATCCTGCGGCAGTGGATCCGGTTCGAGGCCGACTACCCGGCCGACCTGATGCCGGACATCGTCCGCGAGCTCCCCAACCAGACGATCGAGGTCGTGCCGGCAGGCTCGGGCATCGGCCTCGCGGGCATCTCGTTGAAGGAACGATACGGCACCAGCCTGCGGATCCTGCTCGTCATCTGCGGGCTCGTGCTGGTCATCGCCTGCGCGAACGTCGCGAACCTCCTGCTGGCCCGCGCCGTCGCGCGCCGCGAGCAGACGGCGATGCGGCTCGCGGTCGGCGCCACCCGCCGGCAGATCGTCGTGGAGGCCCTCGCCGAGAGCGTGCTGCTCGCGGCGGCCGGCGGGGCGGTCGGGCTGCTGGTTGCCGTCGGCGCCACGCGCCTGCTGGTCGCGCTGGCCCTCCCGGACTCGACGCTCGCGCCGATCGCGACGACGCCGTCGCTCGTCACGTTGTCGTTCGCGGCGGGGCTGTCGCTCGTGGCGGGCGTCCTTGCGGGCGTCGCGCCCGCCTGGCTCGCGGCGCGGACGAATCCCATCGATGCCCTGCGCGGCTCGGGACGCAGCGTCGGCGGTTCCTTCCGGGCGCGCACGGCGCTGCTGATCGTGCAGGCGTCGCTGGCCGTCGCGGTCGTCGCCGGCTCCACCATGCTCGCGCGGAGTCTCGCGAACCTCCAGCGCCAGGACCTCGGCTACGACGTGCAGGACCGCGTGCTCATTGGCCTCAAGCGCCTGCCGTCCACCTACACGCCGCGGCAGCTGTCGACCCTCTATCGCGACGTCGAGCAACGGCTCGCGGGTCTCCCCGGCGTGCGCGGGGCCGGACTGGCGCTGTACAACCCGCTCGCGGGCAACTGGGGCGAATCGGTCTTCGTCGCCGGCCGCCCGCCGAACGAGGCCAGCGAATCGGGGGCGTCGTGGAACCGGGTCAGCGCCGGCTATCTCCAGGACCTGGGCGTGGCGCTCGTCGGGGGACGATGGTTCACGGCCGCGGACGACGAGACGAACGCGCCGGTGGCGGTCGTGAACGAGGCGTTCGCGAGGCGCTTCTTCCCGGACGGTGACGATCCGCTGGAGCAGCACTTCGGCGTCGAGCGGCTCGAGAACGCCGGTACGTTCCGCATCGTGGGCGTGGTGCGCGACGCGAGGTTCGCCGGCTCGGGGCCGAACCGCCCGGCGGGTCCGATGTTCTTCGTTCCGCTCGCCCAGCGCGTCGACTACGGCACCGACTACAGGAGAATGGTCGAACGGCTGTCCCGCCTCGTCCAGGGCATCCTGGTGGTCACCGACTCCGCGCTCGGCGGCCTCGAGCCCATGGTGAGGACGGCGCTGGCCAATGCCGACCCCAACCTGGTGGTCACGAGCATCAGGACCCTGCAGCAGCAGATCGACCGCTCCTTCGCCCGGGAGCGGGCGGTCGCGAGCCTCGCGGGGTTGTTCGGGATCGTGTCGCTCGTGTTGGCGGCGGTCGGCGTGTACGGCGTCACCGCCTACGTGGTCGCGCAGCGGACGAACGAGATCGGCATCCGCATGGCGCTCGGCGCGGACCGCGCCAGGGTCGTCGGGCTGGTGTTGCGCCAGGCGTTCCGGCGCGTGGCCGTCGGGCTCGTTCTCGGCCTGCCTCTCGCCGCCGGCGCCGCCCGGCTGATGGCGGCGCAGCTCCACGGCGTGTCGTCCTGGGACCCCTTCTCACTCGCCGTCGCCGCCGCCTCGCTCGCGGGATGCGCGCTCGTCGCCGCCCTCATCCCGGCGAGTCGTGCCGCCGCCGTCCCGCCGATGACCGCGTTGCAGCGTTGAGGTCCGGGAAGGGCGCACGGTGCGCCTCCAGGCCGGTGCCGAGGTGTGCGGCCGAGAACATCCGCCGTGGCATGGCGGCGCAGCTCCACGGCGTGTCGTCCCGGGATCCCCTTTCTCTCGCCGTCGCCGCCGCCTCGCTCGCGGGATGCGTCAGCGGCTTCTGAAGCCGATCCGGTCCCACGTTCACCGCAGCGTGCGGAAGAACCGGCGCAGGTCGCCGACCAGGAGATCCGGCTCCTCGATGGCGGGGAAGTGCCCGCCGGTGTCGAAGACCGACCAGTGCGTGACGTTGTCGGGCACGTCCTCGACGAAGGAGCGGGGCGGCCCGGTCCGCGACGGAATGCCCACGAACTGGGCGAAGCCCTGCGGCACCTGCACCGGTCCCCGCGACAGCGCCCGCCGGGGGCGCGAGCTGCCCAGCCCGTTGGCGTAGTAGTAGCGCACGCTGGTGCCGATCGTCCTGGTGTGCCAGTAGATGGAGACGAGGGTGAGGATCTGGTCCTTGCTGAACCGGTTCTCCACGTCGCCGTCGCAGTCGCTCCACGACCGGAGCTTCTCGGTGATCCAGGCCGCGACCCCCGCCGGCGAGTCGGTGAGCCCGAAGGCCAGGGTCTGCGGCTTGGTGCCCTGGATGCGCTGGTAGCCGGTCTCGTCGACCGACCACGCCTCGGCGCGGGCGAGGTAGTCGCGCTCCTCGTCGGTCTCGGGCGGGCGCTGCGCGCGCGGCGGCGCGCCGGGGGTGTGGATGCCGACGACGCGGTCCGGGTAGGCCGCGCCGAGCGTCCGGGTGACCCCGGCCCCCCAGTCGCTGCCGTAGGCGCCAAAGCGCTCGTAGCCGAGGCGGTCCATCAGGGCCACCCACAGCTCGGCGGTGCGGGCGATGTCGGTGCCCTCGAGGGGCTCGCCCGAGAAGCCGAAGCCGGGGATGGAAGGCGCCACGACGTGAAACCCGTCGGCCGCGTCGCCGCCGTGCGCGGCGGGGTCGGCGAGGGGGCCGACCGAGGGCAGCATCTCCCAGACGGTGCCGGGCCAGCCGTGGGTCAGCAGCAGGGGCAGCGCCCCCTCGCGAGGGCTCCGCTGGTGTACGAAGTGCAGGCGCTGCCCCTCGATCTCCGTCGTGTAGTGGTCGAATGCGTTCAGCGCGGCCTCGTGCTCGCGCCAGTCGTACTCGTCCCGCCAGTAGGCGATCAGCTCCTCGAGGTACGCGCGGTCGGTGCCGTAGCCCCAGGGCTCGCCCGGCGAGTCGGGCGGCCACCGCGTGGCCGCGAGCCGGCGGCGGAGGTCTTCGAGCGCCTCGTCGCCGACCTCGATGGTGAAGGGCGCGACGTCGGCCTGCGCCGCCGCCGTCCCGCCCGCCGCGGCGGCCCGGGCCGGGGCCGCCGCGGCCGCGAACGGCGCGGCCATCCCCGCCGCGGCCATCGCCTTCAGAAGCGTCCGCCGGTCCATCCGCTGTTCTGACATCGGGTTCTTCTGCTGTGCTGACATCGGGTTCTTCTGCTGTTCTGACATCGGGTTCTTCTGCTGTGCTGACATCGGGTTCTTCCTCATCGTGCGGTTCGCTCGCATCGCTCGGGCCGGTCCCGGGCCTCGACGCCGATGGATGCCGGTCACTCGGGAGCGTCGGGGTTGCCCGGGGCGTCCGGATTGTCGTTGCCGTCGGGGCCTTCGCGGCCGCCCGGCGCCACTGAGCTCGCGGGTCCTCCAGGGACGTCGGCCCTTCCGGGGCCCTCCGCCTCGTCGAGGCCGCCCGTCACGCCGGTGGCTTCCGCCGCGCTCGGCTCCCCGTCCGAGAGGAGATCCGACAGCGCCCTCCGGATATCCGACGGATCGAGCTCTCCCAGGCGGTCGCCGACGGGACCGAGCCAGGGTCTGGCCGCGTCGACGATCTCGGCTCGATGCTGCCAGGCCCAGACCCCGGCCAGGACCAGGCCCACGAAAACGAGGAGCTTGAAGGCGAAGGCGATGATGTGCCGGAGCAGGTAGATGCCCACGAGGAACGCCGCGACGACGGCGACGAGGACGATCTCGTTGGACAGGGACTCCATGGTGCGGTCTCAGGATCCTATCGGCGGCCGCAGGTAGACGGCGCGACTGAAGGGTCGCGGCGGGAGTCTCGCGTCGAGCGAGCTCTTCCGGTGCATGCGTCTGCGGCGGCGCGGCTGCCCCCCTGCGCGCAGGGCGCTCCCTCACGCCGCGTCGCTGCGCCTCGGACTACGGCTGCCCCCCCTTGGCGCGCGCAGGGCACTCCTGCACTTCGTGCGGGGCGACGTGACCGAGGAGCTGCTCCCCCCGCGCGCGCAGGGCGCTCTTCCCTGCCGTCCCTGACGGTCGGCGTGCTGAGCTGCTCCCCCCGGCGCGCGCAGGGCGCTCGGGCCGCGGAAACCCGCCCGCGCTCAGCGTAGCACGTCGTCCCCGGTTTGGCGCCGGGAACCCGCGCCGGCCCGCTAGCGGATTCGCAGGGGGCTATAATCCGGCCTCTGCGGCAGAACAAGGAGAACCCGTGACACGAATGACCCCGGCGGCGCCGGCAGGGCGCCGCAACCCCACGTTCCCGCGCGCGGCGCGGCCGGCGGCGCTGGTCTTCTCGCTCTCGCTGTCGATGGCGGGCGCAGCCGGCGCCCAGGACTTCCGCCTGATGGAGACGACCATCGACGAGGTCCACGCCGCCTTCGCGGCGGGGCAGTTGACGTGCCGTGAGCTGGTCGAGGGCTACCTCGCCCGCATCGAGGCCTACGACCAGGCCGGGCCCGCGTTGAACGCCGTCGAGCTCGTCAATCCGCGGGCGGCGGAGGAGGCGGAGGCCCTCGACGCCGCGTTCGCGGAGTCGGGGCCGACCGGAGCCCTCCACTGCGTGCCGGTGCTCCTCAAGGACCAGGTCGAGACGCGCGACATGCCGACGACCTACGGCTCGGCGCTGTTCGACGGGTTCATGTCGGGGCGCGACGCCACCATCGTCACCCGGATGCGCGAGGCGGGGGCGATCATCCTCGCCAAGACGACCATGGGCGAGTTCGCGTCGCGCTACGTCGGGTCGGGCTTCGGCATCATCCGGAACCCCTACGACCCGACCCGCAACCCGAGCGGGTCGTCGGGGGGCAGCGGGGCCGGCGCCGCCGCCAACTTCGGCCTCGTCGCCATCGGCGAGGACACCGGCGGCTCCATTCGGGGCCCGGCCGCGGTGCACGGCCTCGTCGGCCTGCGGCCCACCGTGCCCCTGGTCAGCCGCCACGGGATGATGCCCGCCAACCCCTCGAGCGACACGCTGGGGCCGATGACGCGCACGGTGCGGGACGCCGCGATCCTGCTCGACGCGATCGCCGGCTACGACCCGAACGATCCGGTGACCGCCTACGCCGCCGGCCGCACGCCGGACTCGTACGCGGACGGCCTCGACCCCGACGGCCTTCGCGGGGCCCGCATCGGGGTCGTCCGCGAGGCGATGGACGCCGAGACGGATCCGGAGTCGGACGACTACCGGCAGGTGCGCCGGGTCGTGGACCGGGCCGTGGCGGACCTCCGGCGGCTCGGGGCGGAGCTGGTGGACCCGGTCGAGGTGCCGGGCCTCGACGAGGCGCAGGCGACCTACGTCAGGAACAGCTTCGAGACGGAGGAGGCGACCGACGCCTACCTCGCCGAGCTGCCCGAGGTCCCGATGCGCTCGCTGCGCGAGATCCTGCTGTCGGGGCGGGTCAACCCCTGGCGGGCCCGGGGGCTGATGAACGTGGTGGGCCGGTCGACCTCCGAGCAGGAGTACCTGCCGGTTCTCCAGGCCCGGGAACGCCTGCGGCGTGCGGTGCTCGCGGTGCTGGCCGACCACGATCTCGATGCGCTGGTCTACGCGACCTTCGACCACCAGACGACGGTCATCGCCCCCGACGTCCTGACCAATCCGAACCCCGAGGACGGGTACGCCCGCGGGAACAACCGCTATCTCAGCCCGGTCATCGGCTTCCCGGCCCTGACGGTGCCGGCCGGCCTGACCGACGACGGGCTGCCGGTGGGTCTCGAGCTGCTCGCCGGGCCCTTCGCCGAGGCGACGCTGCTGCGCCTGGGCTACGCCTACGAGCAGGGCACCCACCGGCGGGAGCCCCCGCCGACGACCCCGGCGCTGGACTGAGAGGCGGCGGCGCCGCGGGTCTGCGCCGTGGAACGGGCCGACTCCTGGGGGGTCGGTCGGGCGCCCCCGCGGAGCCTCGGGCGACGATGGGCCGGCAAGATGTCTGCGCCGTTGGAACGGGGCGGAGCTCCCGGAGGGGTCGGTCGGGTGCCCGGTGGAACTTCGGGCGACGATGGCGGGCTCAGGGCCGAGGCCCTCACGGGAGAGGGCGGGGCGGCGAGGGAGATACCCGTTGGCGAGGATGAGGCCGGGGGCGGCCGGGTGCTCGCCGAGCAGGGGGTTGTGGTCGGGGGTCATGGCACCGAGACGGCGTTCTGCGTGCGCGGGAGAGTCGCGGGTTGCTATAGTGCGGACGTGACGAGGCGGCGGGCGGGTCCCGGTCGAACGGCCGAAGGGGGCAGCCGGGTGGCGACGGCCTTCCGGCTGCGCATGGAGGGGAGACGACATGGGCGCTGAGAGATGCACGGCGGGTCTTTCCGGGCTGAGCCTGTTGGCGGCGGCGCTGCTCCTGGCGGGCGGTCCCGCCCCGGGGGTCCTGGCCGCCGGTGACGACATCGCGGGCACGGTGACGAGCGCGGCCGGCCCCGAGGCCGGCGTGTGGGTGATCGCCGAGACCGGCGACTTCGACACGTCGTTCCGAAAGACGGTGGTGACCGACGACGCCGGGCGCTTCCTCGTGCCCGACCTGCCGGACGCGAGCTACGAGGTCTGGGTGCGCGGCTACGGGCTGGTCGACTCCGAGAAGACCTCCGCGCGGCCCGGCGACCAGCTCGACGTGACGGTGCGCGCCGCCGCGACCCCGCGCGAGGCGGCCGAGATCTACCCCGCCAACTACTGGTACTCGCTGCTCGAGGTGCCCCCGGCGAGCGACTTCCCGGGGACCGGCCCGCGCGGCAACGGCATCGGCACCGCCATGCGCACCCAGGCCGACTGGATCGACCGAATGAAGGACGGGTGCCAGCTCTGCCACCAGCTCGGCAACCACGCCACGCGCGAGATGCCCATGCTGGACCTCGACGACTTCGACTCGACCGCCGACGCCTGGAATTACCGCATCCAGGCGGGCGGGGCGGGGCCGGCAATGGCGGCCGAGATCAACCGCATCGGCCGGCCGCGGGCGATTCGGCTCTACGCGGAGTGGACGGACCGCATCCGCGCCGGCGAGGTGCCGCCGGCGCCGCCGCGGCCGCAGGGCGTCGAGCGCAACGTGGTCCTCACGTCGTGGGGCTGGGGGCACCCCCGCGGGATGGTGCACGACAACGTCTCGACCGACAAGCGCGACCCCACGCTCTATCCGAACGGGCCGATCTACGGCGTGGGCGGGGCGGGGCTCGTCATCACCGACATCGGCAACTACGAGTCGGTGCGCATGGACCTGCCGACCCGCATCGAGCGCCCCCGGCGCGCCACCTCCTACCAGGGTTCGTCGACGCGGGTACCGTCGCTCTACTGGGGCGACGAGCCGGCGGGGCTGGTGAGCCGGAGCGCCCACAACCCGATGATGGACGACCAGGGCCGCCTCTGGATCACCCAGGCGGTGCGGCCCAACGACGTGCCCGGCTGGTGCCTGGAGGGGTCGGACCACCCGTTCGCGCGGTACTACCCGATTCAGCACCGCGACGAGTCGCGCCAGGTGTCGTACTACGACCCCGAGACCGGCGAGTTCGAGCTCATCGACACCTGCTTCTTCACCCACCACCTGCAGTTCGCCGACGACGCCGACGACACCCTGTGGCTGAGCGGCTCGACCGAGGCGGTGGGCTGGCTGAACACCCGGCTCTACGACGAGACCGGCGACGAGCGGGCCGCCCAGGGCTGGTGCCCGACCGTCATCGACACCAACGGCGACGGCGTCATCACCCGGCCCTGGAACGAGCCCGATCGGGACGGCGCGGTCGAGATCGACCCGGCGCGGGACACCCGCATCGGCAGCCTCGACAAGTTCCGGCGCGCCTACGGCATCATTCCCCACCCGGACGGCTCGGTCTGGATCACCCGGCGGTTCCCGGTGCCGGGGCAGCTCATCCGGATCGAGCGGGGCGACAACCCGCCGGAGACCTGCAAGGCCGAGGTCTACGAGCCGCCCTACGATCCGGTCGGCGACCCCGATCTGTGGGGCTACGGCCCGCGCGGCATCGACGTCGACCGCAACGGGCTCGTGTGGACGGCGCTGGGGGGCAGCGGCCACGTCGCCAGCTTCGACCGCGGCAAGTGCCAGGTGCTCGACGGCCCCGAGGCGACCGGTCAGCACTGCGTCGAGGGGTGGACCCTGTACCAGACGCCCGGACCGCGCATGAAGGGGACCGAGGGGTCGGCCAACGCCGACTACCACTACTACCACTGGGTCGACCAGTTCGACACCCTCGGCCTGGGCGCGAACGTGCCCATCACCACCGGCACCACCTCCGACGCCCTGCTCGCCCTGCTGCCGGGGACGGGGGAGTGGGTCACCATGCGGGTGCCCTATCCGCTCGGGTTCTACAGCCGCGGCCTCGACGGCCGCATCGACGACCCCGACGCGGGCTGGAAGGGCCGCGGGGTGTGGGCGAGCTTCAACACCGGCTCGACCTTCCACCTGGAGGGCGGCAAGGGGATGACGAGCGAGATCGTCCGGTTCCAGATTCGGCCGGACCCCCTCGCCGAGTAGGGTGCGGAGCAGCGTTTCCCGGCGTGTCGTCGCGCGTGGCGACACGCCGGGGAAACCGACGGTCCACCGTCGATGCGGCGGCAGGACGGGGGGAGTCTCCGCTACTGGCGGGTGAGCGTCAGGGTGCCGTTGTCCGTGACCGGCGGCACGCAGGACGTGTTGGTCGTCCAGGTTCCATCCAGCGTCGTCGCCGTGAAGGACGTCACCGTCACGGAGAGGGCGCAACCCGGCGCGAAGTACTGGCGGAACACCTCGACGTCGTCGCGGAACCCGAAGGACAGCTCCGCCGTCGTGCCCGTCGCCGTTCCTGTCACCGGTCCGGACAGGTCGACCTCGGCGGGCGCCCCGAATCCGACCAGGATGGCGGGCATCGGCATCGACCAGTCTCCGGTCACCATGGTGCCGGTCTGAGTGAGCGTCGCGGTGACGGCGTCGGACACGATGAGGGTGCCCGTGGCCGACCCTGTCCAGGTGCCGCTGAGGGTGACCGGCTCGGGCTCTGGCTCGGGTTCGGTCGGGGCGGTGGGGCTCGCGTCCTGGCAGGCCGCCGCCAGCAGGGCGCCGCACAGAACGAGCGCCAAGCGGAAGTCGTTGCTCTTGAGCATGATTCGGTCCGATCTCTTCCAGGCGTCGACCCCTTGGCCGGAGGGGCCTTCCGGGTTCTCGCGACGGTCCATCGTCTCGATGGTCGCTGTGCGACGTTTCGGCTGCGGGGGGCTTCGGCTGTAGCGGAGCTCGACTAAGACCGGGTCCGGACCGGCGTGGAGGGTGTGGTGCCGAGGGCCAGAATCGAACTGGCGACACCATGATTTTCAGTCATGTGCTCTACCGACTGAGCTACCTCGGCACTTCGGGGGTGCGACGCCGTGGACACCGTCTGGGGCGCGACCTGCGGAGAGCGACGCTCTACGGCATCCCCCACGATACCGCACACCGCAATTCCCGCGCAACCGGCTCCCCATCGCGACCGCGACGAGGCGAGCGGGCTGCCTGTGGCTGCCTGGGCAGTCCGTCATCGTTCTGTTATACTTGCGCCGATGCTTCGCTCTGCCTTGGTCGTCTTCGTTCTCTTGCTCATTCTCGAGAGGCCGGCCGGCGCCTATCTCGACCCCGGGACCGGCAGCATGCTGCTGCAGGCGCTTCTCGGCGGGGTCGCCGCCGTCGGTGTCATCGCGAGGCTCTACTGGCATCGCATGACGGCCGTCTTCCAGAGAATCCAGCGTCCCAAACGCTGAACGCCGCGAGCCGGCGCCGAAGGTACCGGTGGCCCATCATCGGCTCGTTCAGCAGCAGATGAGTGAACGAGAGCCATCCGTACGGTTCGACACCGGCTCGTTCCGCGACCCGGATTCCCGCATCTTTCTTCACAACGGAGCGGCATTCCGCTGCCTGACGGCCCGGGCCCTCGACGACTGGCAGCGGCTCGCCGCGACCCGCTTTCACGCTCGGTTCATGGCCGATCGCCGCCTGGTACCGACGCGTCTGGTGACCGACACCGGCCCGTTGCCGCCGCTTCCGCCCCGCTGGGTGGCGGTTCTCGAGCACGAGCTGCTGCCGATGGTGTCGTACCCGTACGAGTGGTCGTTCGGCATGCTCAAGGACGCCGCCCTGCTCCAGCTCGAGGTGACGCGTGCGGCCCTCGACGAAGACATGACCCTCAAGGACGCCACCGCCTTCAACATCCAGTGGTGGGGGGCGCGTCCCACCTTCATCGACATCGGATCGTTCACGTCGTACGTCGCGGGCGAGCCCTGGGCCGGCTACCGGCAGTTCTGCGAGACGTTTCTCTATCCGCTCCTGCTGCAGGCGTACCGCAACGTGCCGTTCCATCCCTGGCTGCGCGGAAGCCTCGAGGGGATTACGGCGGAGCAGTGCCGGGCGTTGCTGTCCGGCCGCGACCTCCTGCGGCGCGGCGTGCTGGCGCACGTCTACCTCCAGGCGAAGGTGCAGGCGCGCTACGAGGACGCGCCGGGGGACGTTCGACAGGAGCTGCGCGACGCCGGCTTCGGCGCGGCGCTCATCAAGCACAACATCGACCGTCTGCGCAAGACGGTGGAGCGGCTGCGCTGGGAGCCGCGGCGGTCGACGTGGTCGGAGTATCAGCGGGAACACTCCTACGACGACGCCGATCTGCAGCGCAAGGTCGCTTTCGTCGAAGCAGTCCTGGCCCGGCGGCGCTGGCCGCTGGTCTGGGACCTCGGGTGCAACACCGGCAGCTATTCCCGTCTGGCGGCCGAGCATGCGGACTGCGTCCTCGCTCTCGACGCCGATCAGGTCGTCGTCGAGCGCCTGTACCGGACGCTCAGTGCCCGTGGACCGGGGAACGTCCTGCCGCTCGTGGCCGACCTCGCCGACCCGTCACCCGGCCTGGGGTGGCGCGGGCGCGAACGACGGCCGCTCGAGGACCGCGGCGCACCGGCGCTCATTCTCTGTCTGGCGCTGGTGCACCACCTCGTGATCGGCCGGAACATCCCGCTGGACGGGTTCGTGGACTGGCTCGCGCAGTTCGGCGCCGAGGTGGTCCTGGAGTTCGTCGGACGCGACGACCCGATGGTGGATCGGTTGCTCCGCAATCGCCGGGATCAGGAAATCGACTATTCCGAGGCCGCGGTCGCCGCCGCGCTGGAGCGGCGTTTCGGCGACGTCAGCCACGAGACGCTGGCCTCGGGCACCCGTACTCTGTATCACTGCCGGCCCTGAAGCGGATGAACGGCCCCAATCGCTCGGAACCTCCGTTGCCGGCGTGGGCGCGAATCGCCGACGGCCTCTCGGTGGCCCTCGCCGTCGCCGTGCTCGTCTCCGCCGTCTTCGGAGCGGTCCGCATCGGCACGCTGTTCTCCATGTCCACGCCCTGGCGGGCGCTGGTCGCGCTGCTCGTCGTCCTCGGCCTGCGGCACGGTCTGGTACGCACGCGCCCCTTGCATCACCGCGCCTGGGAATGGCTCCGTCATGCGCGGTGGCGACCGCGGTCGCTACCGCAGGAGTCGGCCGCCGACGCCGGGTGGGCGATGGTGCACATCGTCGGCCTGTGGAGCCTCGCCGTCGCGCAACCGGTCTTCGACGTCGTGGGGCGCAGCCCCGAGTTCCTGGTGGCCCACGACATGTGGCCGGGCGGCCTCCTGCTGCTGGTGGCGGTGGTCTGCCTGGGTGGTCCGGGCGCCTGCCTGCTCGCCGTCCGGGCGGCCGGCCTCGCGGGCGGCCCCGTGTGGCGGCGGCGTGTCGCGACCGTGGTCGTCGGGGGGCTTGCCGGCGTCGTGGCGCTCGCGGCCCTCAAGTCGCTCGGCGGCTCGCCCGGCTCCTTCCTGGTCGCGCTGGCGGCAGCCGCGGGCGCCGGTGCGGCACATGCGTACCGCCGTTTCCCGCCCGTCCGGTTGTTCGCCACGTTCCTGACGCCGGCCGTCGTCGTCGTGCCGGCGATGTTCCTGCTCAACCCCGGCGTCGGCCGCCTGCTCGTGCCGGCCGAGGATGTCGGTGCGCTCGACGGCGTGACGTTCGCCGCCACGCCGCCGGTGGTGGTGGTGGTCTTCGACCAGTTCCAGCTCGCGGCGCTGCTGGACCGGGAGGGGAGCGTCGACCGCGCCAACTTCCCGCACTTCGCGGCGCTGGCCGACGACGCCACGTGGTTTCGCAACGCCACCGCGGTGGGCGAGATGACCCAGTATGCGCTGCCCGCGATACTGACCGGCACGTATCCGTCGCCCGACCGACTGCCGGTGTCCGCCGACCATCCGGGGAACCTGTTCACGCTGCTGGGCAGCCGGTATCGGCTGCACGTCGAGGAGCCGCTGTCCGAGCTCTGCCCGGAATCGCTGTGCCCGGCCGAGCGTGCCCTGGGCGATTGGCTCGCGGGCGTCGTGAGCGACCTCGCCGTCGTGTTTCTGACCGTCGTGCTGCCGGACGAGCTGACCGTCCGGTTGCCGCCCGTGGATCAGAACTGGAACGACTTCCTGGCCAACGACACGTTCCAGAACCGCTGGCGGGCGGCGCGGGTCGACGACCGGCGGCAGACGGTCACGCGCTTCATCGAGTCGATCACCGGCGCCGGTCCGACGCTGCACTTCATGCACGTGCTGCTGCCGCACGAGCCGTGGCTGTACCTGCCCACGGGGCAGCAGTACACGGCCCTGCGGCAGAACGTCGGCCTTCAGGGCGGCAGGTGGGTCGACGATCGGTGGGCCGCCGCCGTCAACCACCAGCGGTACCTGCTTCAGCTGGGCTACGTCGACACGCTGCTCGGCCGTCTGGTGGCGCGCCTGCGCGAGGTCGACGTCTACGACGACGCGCTGATCGTCGTCACCGCGGACCACGGCGCCAGCCTGCAGCCCGGCGCGTCGTTCCGGCAACCGACGCGACCTTCGTTCGCGGACGTCGGGGCGGTGCCGCTCTTCGTGAAGCGGCCGGGGCAGCGAGAGGGTGGGGTGGTCGACACCAACGTCGAGGTGATCGACATAGTGCCGACGCTCGCGGCCGAGCTCGGCGTCGAGTTGCCGTGGGCCGCCGACGGCGCGGACGTGCTCGATCCGGCACTCGTGCCGCGGCCCGCCAGGGTGATGTTCGTCGGCGGCGCGAGAAGCCGCGTCGAGGGACCGCGCGACGTCCTCGCCGGGGTGGCGGAGAGCGCCGCCCGCAAGTTCGAGTGGTTCGCGACCGGCGACCCGCTCGACATTCGTGCCTTTCACGGCCGCTACGGCGAGCTGATCGGCCGGCCGGCCGATCCCCTGCGAGCGGCGCGGCCCTCCGACCTCGAGGTGGTTGTCGACACGTTGCCGCTGCTGCAGGACGTCGATCCGGAAGCGGAGTTCCTGCCTGTCCACATAACCGGTGCCGTGCCGGATCTGCCGGACGGTGCGCCGGCCCCGATGCTCGCGGTCGCCCTGAACGGGGTGGTCGCGGCGATCACCCGCCCGTACTCGTTTCCGGTGCTCGGTCGCCGTGCCGCCTGGGAGGCGATCGTCGATCCGGCGCGACTCGAGCCCGGCGCCAACGCGCTGGAGGTATTCGAGATTCTCGGCGGGTCCGCCGGCGGCACCATCGCGCTGGCGGCCGCGGCCGGCTCCGGCCCCGGGCGTGCGTGGCGCAACCTCGTCCTGGACGCGGAGCTTCAGATGCTCGGGGCGCAAGCGTCCGGCTTCTACGGCATGGAGTGGGCGGGCGCGCGGCCGTTCCGGTGGACCGGCGGGGATGCGCGGCTGCTGGTGCCGATCGATTCTCGACCGGCGGAGATCGCGGTCGACGTGCTGATGACCGGTCCGCCCAAGCAGCTCCGCGTCGCGGTCGACGGATGCATGCTCTTCGATGAGACCATCCATGGGCGCTGGGACGCCACGTTCGATCTGGGGGACTGCCGGCTCTCGCGGTCCGAGCTCGAGATCGTCCTGCAGAGCGACACGCATGTTCCCGGGACCCGCGACACGCGCACGCTCGGTGTTGCCGTCGGCTCGATCGACCTGCGCGGCGCGGATTCCGCGCCCTGACCGGGGTCGTCGCGTGGCAGCTCCACCGCGGGCGAACGCAGCGATCGGCCGTCCGCGTTCCACCACGACTGCCACGACGTTCCTCCCACGATTCCGGCGTAGTCACGGTCGAATGGGAACAGCTCGACACGCGGCACTTGCATCGGGGGCGACCGCAGCGTCCGGCCGGCTGACTCGTGCCCGCGGCACCCCCGGGTCCCGACGCATCGCGCAGCATGGCGCCCGGAATGAGAGACTCAACGCTGCCGGTACAGGAACAGGATCTGCCGCCGGTTCCGGTCGTCGACGGTCACCGGAATCGTCGCCGCGCCGCCCATTCCGGGGGCCTCGTAGGCGAAGGTCTCGTGCAGCTCCAGCCCCGGGCGGGGGTTGGCCGCGGGGGTGAGCAGCCAGAGGCGCCTGCCGCCGACCGCGCCCTCGAACGACGCCGCCACGTCCCCGACCCGGCTCGCCCCGTGGAAAGGGAAGATGCGCAGGCCGAAGTAGTGCGTCAGCGGCGCCTGCAGGCGCGCCGCG
Source organism: Vicinamibacterales bacterium (assembly GCA_965116765.1). Classification (GTDB taxonomy): domain Bacteria; phylum Acidobacteriota; class Vicinamibacteria; order Vicinamibacterales; family UBA8438; genus JAJEEA01. The sequence continues at coordinate 629,892 of OZ220718.1, forward strand.
GTCGAGAAGCGCGTCCCTTCCCGGAACCCTTCGACGTCGAACAGGAGGACGTCGTTGCCCACGTCCCCGGCGATCCGGCTCATGACGTGGTACGACTGCACGCCCTCCCGGACCGGCATCTGCTTCGCGGTGAAGAAGAGCTGGAACGGAACCGCGGCCAGTATCGCGGCCATGCCGAGGCGGCGGAACGCGCCGGGGGCGGCGCGAAAGGTGACCGCTACAGCGATAACCAAGCCGTAAGGCACGATCTCGCCGAGGAGACGGGCGTGGTCGTAGTGCCGATGGACGACGGGAATGCTCGCCAGCAGGGTAGCGGCCATGCAGACGGCGAGAAGGCCGTAGAGAAGCGCCAGCGGCCATCGTGGCGGGGGCCGGTGCATGCCCAGTAGCGCGATCGCGGCGAGCCACGGCGTCGCGTACAGGAGCCAGCCCGTCGCGCCGGCCTGCAGGAAGACGCGAGCTCCGGATCCGACGATGCCGAGCTCCCGGTAGAGGGGGTCGTCGGCGTAGAGCTCGGTGAACCCGATCAGGTACGCCTGCAGGAAGCTGCCGGCGAGAGCGACGGCGACCAGCAACGAGGCCAGCCTGATCCACGGTCGCGGATCGGCCGCCCCCATGAGGAGCCGCCGCACCGCGGGACGTTGCGGGTTCCTGGCGATCTCGGCCAGTCCCGCCGCCGCGAGGGCCAGGATGCCCGCGACGACGAGCGGCCAGCCGCTCCCCAGCAGGCTCGCGAGCGTCCGCCCGTAGACGCTCGGCGCGCCGCCGGTGGCGTATGTCAGGCCGTAGAGCACCGACACGCCGTACAGCCCGGCGACGGCGGCGCAGAAGCCGAGGACCGAGCGGCCCCAGGCGTCCCGGTTCCTCAGCTTCAGCCAGACCCCGAGCCCGAAGAGCGGCGCCGCCGCGAGGAGATACGGGAATCCGGCGGCGCGGACGAAGAAGACGAGCGACACGCAGGCGGCGGCCAGGGTGACGAGAGACGCGGTCGTCGCCGGAGCCGCGCGCCGCACGCCGCGGAAGGCCCGCGCCAAGTAGTAGAAACCCAATGACGAGAACGCCAGCGCCACCGCCTCGGGGGCCGGAGACCGGCTGAAGAAGACGTGGAGGGGATTGGTCGCGACCAGCAGCCCGGCCGCGAACGCGGCCGGGCGCGAGCCGGTCAGCTCGAACGCCAGCAGCGACAGGCCCAGCGTCCCCAGCAGGCCGAAGAACCCCAGGGCGTGGAACCGCGCGGCGTCGCCGAACGCCTCGCCGAAGATGGCCATCCACAACGGATACAGGGGCTGGAGCCGGAATACGTCGCCGTCGCGCGCGGGCGAGAGATCGAGCTCCGGCCGCGCCGGGCTCGCCGGCTCGGAGTCGTCGGGCTCGCCGGCACGGTAGATCTCCCGGGACCGCTCGTCCGGGAGCGCCTCCGGCAGCCGGTCGTGCACGAACGCCGTGCCCTCGCGCTGGAGGTGCGCCGACATGCCGGCGTAGATGCCCGGTTCCCGGTCGCCGTCGAGGGTCGGGAATGGCTCGGTGCGGAACGACAGCGCCGCGAGGAGCACCAGCAGGAGGATCGGACCGACCGGCCGGCCGGCGGAGGCGCGATGGGCGTCGAACCGGGCCGGGGTGAACCACCGGACGACGGTGGCGACGATGAGCCCCGCGATGACCGCGATTCGGGGGTCGAACCGGCTCACGACCAGCAGAAGGACCGCCGTGAACGAGATCGAAACCACCGAGAGGACGACGAAGTCGACGGTCCGGAAGAACCTCAGGTCCGCCGCCGGCCAGTCCTCCTTCCGGGTTGCTCGCGCCGCGTCGGTCAGCCAGATCCTCCGGGACCATTCCCGCAGACGGGCATGCGCGGGCGGCGTGCGTACGAAGTGATGGCGCAGACCGGCGACGACCAACGCCATCACCAGGGGCCGCCACGGATTGGTGACTGAAAGGCCGGGGACCTGGAAGCCGCCGAAGACCGCGGCCTGCAGCGCGGCCGCCCCGAGCAGCAGGGTCAGGACGTCCGCGACCCGTACCCACCCCGGCAGGACGGGCTCGGGCGAGGCGGGGGGGGCGTGGTCGTTGCGCAATGGGCTGCCCGGCGGTCGATCGCGGGGCGCTCGCCGAGCCGGCATCCGGGCCGCGGGCGGGGCGGGCGCCTGACAGATCGGTTGGGGTCGGCGCCGCACGCAGGCGGCCGGATCCCGCGCTCCGGGCCGGCCCGCCAATCGCCGCCTTGCGGCCCCGCCCGGTGCCCGGTGGGGCCCGGCAGGAGCCCGCGCCGATCTACGGCGACGGCTCCTAGCCCGCCCATCGTCGCCTTCGGCTCCGCTGGGCGCCCAACCAACCCTGCTAGGAGTCTGCACCGTTCTACGGCGCAGACTCCTAGTGTAGCGTAAGTCCGGCCCGGTCGCCGGGGTCCGCTTGGCTCGGCCGGTGGGTTGTGACACACTCGGGCGGAATCCGGCCGGGGCGCCCGGCCGGCGACGCGTTGGAGGGCAACATGAGGACATTCATCGGAGCGCTGGCGCTCGCCGCGGTGTGCGTCGGCGTCACCGCCGGGGCGCAGCAGGTGCCGGTCGAGGAGGTCGTGCTCGACAACGGCTTGACGTTGCTGCTCTTGCCGCGGCCGGGGGACCCGAACGTGGCGGCGGGCTGGGTGGCCAAGGTCGGGTCCGTCCACGAGAGGCCCGGCATCACCGGGGTCGCGCACCTCTTCGAGCACATGATGTTCAAGGGCACCGCGGCCATCGGCACCCGGAGCATCGAGCAGGACCTGCAGATCATCGCCGAGCTCGACGAGGTGAAGGCGGCCCTGCGCGTCGAGGAGGAGGCGCTGCTGGAGGCCGAGCGGCTGGGGCGCATCGAGGACGCGGCAGACCCCGCCCACCGGACCGAGCGCCACGGTGAGCTGATGGACCGGTTCGACGACCTGCTCGCGCAGCAGGAGGAGCTGCTCGTCCCGGAGGACTTCAGCCGCATCTACTCGGGCCAGGGCGCCTCGGGCATGAACGCGGGCACCAGCTACGACTTCACGCTGTACTTCGTGAACGTCCCCGCCAACAAGCTCGAGCTGTGGTTCTGGATGGAGTCGGACCGGCTGCTGAACCCGGTGTTCCGCGAGTTCTACGCCGAGCGCGACGTCGTCCACGAGGAGCGGCGGCTGCGCATCGACAGCACCCCGACCGGGAAGTTCGAGGAGCAGTTCAACTCGCTGTTCTGGCAGTCGTCCCCCTACAGCTGGCCGGTGATCGGCTGGCCGAGCGACCTCGAGGGCATCACCCGCGCCGAGGCGCTCGAGTTCTTCGACCTCTACTACGCGCCCAACAACCTCACGGCGGCGCTCGTGGGCGACTTCGACCCCGACCAGGCGAAGGCGCTGGCCGAGCGCTACTTCGGCCGCCTGTCGCGCGGCGACCGGCCCCCGCCGCAGCCGCGCACGCGCGAGATGCCCCAGCTGAGCGAGAAGCGGATGCACGCCTTCGCCGAGACGAACCCGCAGGTCGTCGTCCGCTACCACTCGGTGCCGGACGGGCACGTCGACGAGCCCGCCCTCGTGGTGCTGGGCCAGTTGCTGAACGGCCGGACGGGCCGCTTCTACCGGGCCCTGGTGGAGGACCAGGGGGTGGCCACCCGGGCGTCCGGCGGGCAGTCGGGCTTCAAGTTCGAGGGCATGTTCGAGCTGCGGGGGGTCGCGGCCGAGGGGCATACGCCCGAGGAGGTCGAGCAGGCCCTGTACGCCGAGATGGAGCGGCTGAAGACCGAGCCGGTGGACGCGCGCGAGCTGCAGAAGGTGAAGAACCAGAACGCGGCATCCAACTTCCGGCAGCTGCAGGGCAACTTCTTCCTGATGTACTCGATGCTGATGCGCGAGGCGTACCGCGGCTGGGAGACCCTCAACACCGACCCGCCGCTCTACGACGCGGTGACCGCCGACGACATCATGCGGGTGGCCGGCACCTACTTCGAGCCCGAGAACCGGACGGTCGCCATCTACTACCGGGAGGCGTCGGACGAGGCGCCGGATCCGCGCCTCGCGGGGCTCGACCCCGAGGAGCGGCAGCAGGTCCGGCAGATGGAGGCGATGATCGGCCAGTTGAACGCGGAGCAGCTCGGGCAGTTCATCGCGCAGTTCGAGCAGATGTCGTCGCAGGTGCCGCCCGAGAGCCAGGACATGGTGGCCGTCGTGCTCGATCTGCTGCGCGAGCGGCAGGCGGCGGCGGAGGAGGGGCGATGACGCGCGTAGACGAACGACCGGTGGACCGTGCGGCCCGCTCCCGTTTCCCGGGTCCGGGGCTCGCGGCTTCCGACAGGGCCCGTCTTCCGGGTTCACGCGACCGTTCGCGGCCGACGCTGCCCCGCGGAATCCACGGGCGCGGCGCCAGCCCGGAGCACGTCGTCGGCGGCTCCGCTCGGCGCCCGACCAACCCTGACGGTCGTCTGAACCGTTCTTCGGGGCAGAATCCCGGAGCCGCCCTGGTCCTGGCGGCGCTACTGCTGGCGGCGCCGGCGGCCGCCCAGCCGATTCCCGCCCACCCGTCCGAGCTGACCTACGAGCTGCTCGACTTCACGCCGCCGGTGTCGGCCGACCACCGGCACGAGCTGTCGAACGGCGTGGTCGTCTTCGTCGTCGAGGACCACGAGCTGCCGCTGGCGACGGTGGGGGTGACCGTCCGCACCGGGTCGTACCTGGACCCGCCGGACAAGATCGGGCTCGCCGGCCTCACCGGCAGCCAGATGCGGGCCGGCGGCACCGCGACGATGAGCGCGGCCGACTTCGACGAGGAGGCCGCCTTCCTCGCCGCCCAGATCGGCAGCAACATCGGCGCCACGTCGGGCGGGGCCAGCATGAACTGCCTGACCCGCGACCTCGACGCCTGTCTGGATCTCTTCTTCGACATGCTCCGGAACCCCGGCTTCGACGAGGACCGGCTGGCCCTCGCCAAGAGCCAGGCCCTGCAGCAGATGGAGCGGCGCAACGACGCGACGGCGGGCATCGAGCGGCGCGAGTGGGCGCGGCTGATGCGCGGCGACGCGCACTTCTCGACCCGGCCGCGGACCCGCGCCACGCTCGAGGCGATCACGCGCGACGACCTGGTGGCGTTCCACCGCGAGTACTACCACCCCGGCAACTTCCTCTTCGCGGTGTCGGGCGATGTGGACACGGCCGCCATCCTCGCCGAGCTGGAGCGGCGGCTCGACAGGTGGGCGGCGGGCGCGAAGGCGGTGGCGGCGGTCCCGGCGCCGGAGTTCACGCCGTCACCGGGCCTCTACCTGGTGGACAAGGACGACGTGAACCAGGGGCGCGTGGCCATCGGCCATCTCGCGACCACCCGGGACAATCCCGACCGCTACAAGCTGCTGGTGATGAACGACATCCTCGGCGGCGGCGGGTTCAGCGCGCGCCTCCTGACCCGCGTCCGCTCGGACGAGGGTCTCGCCTACAGCGCCTTCTCGAACTACGCGCTCGGCACCTACTACGACGGGGTGTTCCAGGCCGGGTTCCAGTCGCGCAGCGAGACGGTGGCGCGGGCGACGGCGATCGTGCTGGAGGAGATCGAGCGCATCCGCACCGAGCCGGTCACCGACGAGGAGCTGCGGAACTCGATCGCCTACTTCGTGGAGACCTTCTCCCGCAACTTCTCGAGCGCGGCCTCGACGGCCGGGCTCTTCGCCCGGGACGAGTACACGGGCCGCGACCCGTCCTACCTCGCCACCTATCGCGAGAACATCGCGGCGGTGACCGCCGACGACGTGCTCGACGTAGCCCGGCGCTATCTCGACCCGGAGGCCCTGGCCGTTCTCGTCGTCGGCGACCTCGAGGCGATTCTCGCCGGCGACCCCGACCGGCCGGAGTTCTCGCTGGAAGCGTTGCGCACGGGCGACGCCGTGCACATAGCGCTGCCCGACCCGTTCACGATGGAGTATCCGGCGCCCTGATCCGGGGCCGAGCGGCTATTCGCCGGACTCGGCCGCGGGCAGCACGACCCGTTCGATCGTCAGGAGGCGCTGGTCGAGCTTTGCGAGGGCGATTTCGACGGCGTCGAGCCGGGCGTCGAACCGTTCCAGGGTCGCCCGAATGTCGCGCATGTCGGCTCGAACGTCGCTCATGTCGTCGCGCAGGTCGTCGATGCGGGCGTTCACGCCGCTGATCTGCGTCAGCAGCAGGCCGGCGAGCACGCCGCCGGTGCCGACGATCGCCGTGATGACGGCGATGCCGGTCCCGATGATCCACTTCGTGTCCGTGGACATCGTACGTAGCATAGCACCACCCTCGCTCTCCGGTCGGCGCTGCTACTTGGCGGCCCGGAGATTGGGCGCCTTCGCCGCCGGGGCGGCCTCCGGTTCGACGTTGGCGGCGAGGTTCAGCGTCTTCCGCAGCCGGGCGTCGATCGAATCGAACACCGCGGGGTTCTCCTTCAGGAACTGCTTGACCCGCTCGCGCCCCTGGCCGAGGCGCTCGCCGTCGCACGAGAACCACGTGCCGCTCTTCTCGACGAGGCGGTTGGCGACGGCGAGGTCGAGCAGGTCGCCCTCGCGCGAGACGCCCTCGCCGTACATCAGGTCGAACTCGGCGATGCGGAACGGCGGGGCCACCTTGTTCTTGACCACCTTGACCCGGGTGCGGCTGCCGACGACCTGGTCGCCGTCCTTGATGGCGCCGATGCGGCGGATGTCGACCCGGACCGACGAGTAGAACTTCAGGGCCCGCCCCCCCGTGGTGGTCTCGGGGTTGCCGAACATGACCCCGATCTTCTCGCGAAGCTGGTTGATGAAGATGAGGCAGGTGGACGACTTCGCCACCACCGCGGTGAGCTTCCGCAGGGCCTGGGACATCAGCCGCGCCTGGAGGCCGACCTGGGCCTCGCCCATCTCGCCGTCGATCTCCGCCCGCGGGACGAGGGCGGCGACCGAGTCGACGACCACCACGTCGGCCCCGCCCGACCGCACCAGCACCTCGACGATCTCGAGGGCCTGCTCGCCGTGGTCGGGCTGGGCGACGAGGAGGTTGTCGAGGTCGACGCCCAGCTTCTTGGCGTAGGTGGGGTCGAGGGCGTGCTCGGCGTCGACGAACGCGGCGGCGCCGCCCCGCCGCTGGGCCTGGGCGATGATCTGCAGGGTGAGGGTGGTCTTGCCCGACGCCTCGGGCCCGAAGATCTCGACGACGCGGCCGCGGGGGACGCCGCCGATGCCCAGCGCGTGATCGATGCTGATCGACCCGGTCGAGATGTGGGGCGCCGCGGTGACCGCGTCCTGCCCGAGCCGCATGATGGCGCCCTTGCCGAACTGCTTCTCTATCTGGCCCACCGCCATGTCGATGGCCTTGTTGCGCTCGCGCAGATTGCGTTCCTCGGGCATGGATACCTCGCGAATGGTCGGCGTCAGCGTTCCGGAGGGTCCGGGCGGAGCGGCCGGACGCCGCGTGTCGATGGGGCCGGCGCCTCGACCGTCGCGCTGTCGCGGGGGCCGGGACCGGGGTGTCACGATCCGGCATTCTAGGACCGTGCCAGGCTCGATGTCAAGCGAAAGTATGACGCCTGATGTCGACTATCCATAAATGAATCAATGTCTTAAACAGTTGTCGGACTTTCGCCCCACGAGCACGTGCACGCAGGAGGTCGCATCCGGGAAGGCTTCGGGAGTTGCAGGATCTGCCAGGCGGCTCCACCGGCGGACGGGCCGAACCGCATCACCGGCGGGCCGCACCGGCTGGCGGAGAGGACAGGATGGGGTCGCTCTTCGGGGGTCCTGCTCTTCGCGTCGACCTACGGGGCCTGGCCGCCGGGTGTTCGCGGTCGGCTCTTCAGCCGTTTCCTCGTCTCTTCGACGAGGGTCGGGATCCGCCGGCGGGCGTGCTCGAGCACGTCTCTGCCGGTTGTCTTCGTGGCGTTCCAGATCTTCTCGGGCATGCCGGGCATCGGGTTCCAGTACTGGTAGGCGCCGGCGTACCGCGTCAGGTCGTCGAGGTCGGCGTCGTTCCGGGCGGCCGCGATGCGCTCACCGTCGCGTTCGGCCTCGTCCCAGAGGGCCTTCAGCTTGTGACTGTGCTCGACCTGCCGGCCCTGCGCGACCGTCAGGCCCTTCAGGGCCTGCTCCAGCGAGGCCTGGAGGTATTCGCACCGGTCCGCCGGGTGGGTCCGGGGGGTGTTGGCGGTCCGCCACTTCCGTTCCGCCCGGTCCAGGAAGTCCTGGGCGTGGTCGGGTCTGTACAGCGTTCTTTTCACCATCGTCGCACCGGTCTCGATCGGGTCGAACCCTGTCCTCGTGTAGACGGTCACACCCGTCTCGAGGGCGGTGCTCCGCACGTCGCCGGCGTATTCCCGGCCGGCTTCGGCCGAGGCCCTGGTGGTGATCAGCACGTCGACGTCTCGTCCAACGTCCCCGAGGAAGTCCGGCGGGTCGGTCGGTCGCGGGGCGCTCGTGTTCTCCTTGATGACCAGCAGGTCCAGATCGCTGTCCTCGGTCATCTCGCCCCGGGCAGCGGATCCGAACACGATGATCTGATCGGGTTCGAGCCCCGAGACGACGGCGGCAATCGCCGTGCGGAGCTCTGCGCTGTCGACGCCGCGTCTGGTGCCCTCCGGCATCAAGGCCCATTCTAACCCCGGAGGTTCGGGCGGCGATGCGCGATCGACACTGCCGCCGCCGGTCGCTTTGGTCCGTTGTGGTGCCTGGCTGCGGTCGCTCGGGGCGCGGGCTTGAACAGCGTCGACCGGCGTTTCCGTGAGCGGCCCGCGGCGGGTTTACAATGGCTCGGTTCCCGTCGGGTGGGATGCGATGAACGAACGGATCGCCGTGGTCGGAGGACCGTGATCCGGGGTCGTTCGGGAATCCGCGCCGTACGGTGGGGGAGGAGCTCGTGACAGACATCAGAAGCGCGACGGCGGTGCTCGTCGGGGTCGCGGCGCTCGCCGTCGCGCCGTGGCCGGCGGCGGCGCAAACGGAGACGGGAGCGCTCACGCTCGAGGTCACGCCGGACCGGTTGACCCTCGCGGTCGGCGAGACGGCGACGCTGGCCGCCACCGTCCGGGGCGCGGACGGCGTGGTGGTGGACGACGCGACGGTCGTCTACTTCTCCCGCGCGAGGCGCAGCGTCGGGGTGACGCGCGGCGGCGAGGTCGAGGCGTACCGGCCCGGCGAGTTCACCCTCGTGGCCCTCGTGCCCGCCGATCCGCGAAGCCGCGACCGGCGCCCCGAGGCGCGGGTGCAGGTCGAGGTGCCGGTGACGGTGCCGCCCCCGGCGGTGGCGCGCGTCTCGTTCACCGACCCGCCGCCCAAGTACTACGTCGGCACGCGGCCGCGGCTCTCGGTCGAGGTGGTCGACGCCGTCGGCGCCATGCGGACGGACGTCGCGGTGGCGTTCGCGTCGGCCGACGCCGCCGTGGCGGAGGTAGACGCCTTCGGGTTCCTGACCCTGCACGCCCCCGGGGCGGTGGAGATCACCGCGACGGCCGAGGACGTCAGCGACCGTCTCGCCATCGAGGTCGAGACCAGCCCCGTGACCGCGCTCGAGCTGCGGGCGAGCGCTGCCGACGCGTCGACCGGCGACGTGGTCCGGTTCACCGCCACCGCCAGGGACGCGCGGGGGCTGCCGGTGCGCGGCGTGCCGGTTCGGTTCGCGGTGGGGGGAGAGACGGCGCCGACGATCATCGCGGCCGGGGCCGCCGCCCACATCGCCGCCGACGGACGCTTCGTGGCCGAGCGTTCCGGCACGTACACCGTGCTGGCCACCACCGGCCGCCACTCCGCGTCGGCTACCATCTCCGTCGGCTCGCGGGACGTGCGCCGCGAGCTCGAGGTGGTCGGGCGCGGTCGGGTCCTCGACCGGCACACTTCCGACCTGTGGATCTGGGAGGGGACCGACGGCCGGGACTACGCGATCACGGGGACCTGGGGCTCGGACGGGCGCTCGTACATCTGGGACGTGACGGACCCCGCGAACATCGAGCGGCTGCACGAGGTGAACGTCGACGCCCGCACCGTCAACGACGTCAAGGTGTCGGAGGACGGCGACATCGCGGTCATCAGCCGCGAGGGAGCGTCGAACCGCCGGAACGGCATCGTCGTCCTCGGCGTGGGGAACCCGCGAGAGGGCGTGCCGATCCTGTCCGAGTTCACCGACCAGCTCACCGGCGGCGTGCACAACGTGTTCATCTCCGAGGGCCACGTCTTCGCGCTGAGCGCCGGCCGCCGCTACGACGTCATCAGCCTCGAGGATCCCCGCAACCCGCAACGCGTGGGGCGTTTCGAGCTGGACACCGCCGGCCACAGCATCCACGACGTGTGGGTCAGCGACGGGGTGGCGTTCTCGTCGAACTGGACCGACGGGGTGGTGGCCGTCGACGTCGGCGGCGGCGGGCGCGGCGGGACGCCCGAGCAGCCGGTCGAGCTCGGCCGCTACGCCTACCCCAGCGGGTGGAACCATTCCGCCTTCCCCTACCGCAGCCAGTCCACCGGCAAGTTCTACCTGTTCGCGGGCGACGAGTCGTTTCCCTACGGCGGCTACAGCCCGACGCGCGGCGGCGCGCCCTCGCGGGCGGCGGGCTGGGTGCACGTCATCGACTGGAGCGACTGGGACAATCCGCAGGAGGTGGCGCGCTACCAGGTCCCGGAGGCGGGCTCGCACAACTTCTGGGTCGAGGACGACGTGCTGTACGCCGCCTTCTACAACGGGGGGCTGCGGGTGGTCGACGTCTCCGGCGAGCTGATGGGCGACCTGTACCGGCAGGGCCGCGAGATCGCGATGTTCGAGCCGGCCGATCCGGACGGCTACATCGCCAACGCCCCGATGGTGTGGGGGCCGCAGCCCTACAAGGGGCACATCTTCTTCACCGACTGGAACACCGGGCTCTGGGCGGTGAAGCTGCAGGAGCGCACCGGGCCGGGCCGAGTCATCGGCGAGCCGCGCTAGGAGTCTGCGCCGTAGAACGGTGCAGACTTCTAGCAGGGTTGGTTGGGCGCCCAGCGGAGCCGAAGGCGACGATGGGCGGGCTAGGGGGCATGATGCAGAGGGGCTGGGCGACACGGGCGGTGGTGACGGGCGTTCTGCTGGCCGGCTGGGCGACGCCTCCGGCGTTCGCGCAGCCCGGGGCCGCGAGCAGCTACTACGTCTACGTCGCGGCGGAGTCCGAGGACGAGGTGTCCGTCGTCCGCTACGGGCCGGCGGGGGCCGAGGTGGTGAAGACCCTGACGGTCGGCAGCTACCCGGCCGAGATCGAGGGGCCGCACGGGATCAACGTCGACCCCGACGGGCGCCACTGGTACGTCTCGATCGCCCACGGGTTCCCGTACGGCAGCGTGCACAAGTACGAGACGGGCACCGACGCGTGGGTCGGCGACGTCACCCTCGGCCTCTTCCCCGCGACCCTCGACGTGTCGGCGGCGACCGGGCTGCTCTTCGCCGTGAACTTCAACCTCCACGGCCCGATGGAGCCCAGCAGCATCTCGGTGGTCGAGGTGGACACGATGAGCGAGGTCGCTCGTGTCGATACCGGCGTCCGGCCCCACGGGGGGCGCCTCGGCCGGGACGGGGCGGCCTTCTACTCGGTCAACATGATGGACTTCGAGCTCGTCGAGCTCGACGCGTTCACGTTCGAGATCACCCGCCGGCTTCCCCTCGGCGACGGCGTCATGCCGACCTGGGTCACGCGCCCCACCCCCGACGGGAAGGTCTACGTCACCGGCAACAACGTCGCTCGCATCTTCGAGATCGACCTGGAGGACTGGCGGATCGAGCGGACCTTCGAGACCGGGGCCGGTCCCTACAACATCGACGTCAGCGCCGACGGCACGCGCATGGTCGCCACCTACAAGAACGGCGACGCCGTCGGGTTCTGGGACCTCGAGAGCGGGGAGGAGATCGCCCGCAGGGCTACCAGCCGCACCATCCCTCACGGCGTCGTGGTGACGCCGGACGCCGAGCTCGCGTTCGTCACCCTGGAAGGCGTCGGGGCCGATCCGGGCACCGTCGAGGTCTACCGGATGGCCACCGGCGAGCGGGTCGGCGCCGTCGACGTCGGCAAGCAGGCCGGGGGCATCGCCTTCTGGAAGCTCGAACCGGAGTCCGCGCGCCGGGAGCCTGCGCCGTAGAACGGTGCAGACTCCCGGCAGGGCGCCCAGCGGAGTCGTAGGCGAAGACGGGCGGGCCGGGAGTCTGCACCGTGGCACCGGTGCAGACAACCTGGAGAGTTGGCCGGGCGCCAAGCGGAGCCGCACCCGACGGTCTGGCGGGGCGGCGCCTCCCTGTCGGTCGCATGGCTTGCGGCGTTGTGCAGCGCACACCCCTGTGCTAAATTGAACCCATGAGTGAGACGCGCGCGCTCATCCTGACCGTCATCGGTACCGGGCTCACCGTCGTCACCGTCTTGTCGATGCAGATCGCGGGCGTCAATATGCGCATCGACGACATGAACGCGCGCATCAGCGACATGAACGCACGCATCAGCGGGCTCGACGGCGATCTGCGCACCGAGATTCGCGATCTCCGCGCCGCTCTCGCCCGCGTCGATGAACGGCTGGACGCCCTCGCGGTCGCGGTCGGGAGGCTCGAGGAGCGTTTCGACGCGCTGGAGCGGCTGGTGCTTCCGTCCCGCCAGCCCGCGGGCGGATAGACGTGACGCGGGTGAGATCCCCGACGCCCGACGACCAGCCGCCGGCCCTCGGCGTGGTGACGATGGTCGGCGTGGCGGGCTCTCGGGCGCTACGCCGCCGACCGGCGTTCGTCAGCGCTCGATGGCCAGCGCGACGCCGTTGCCGCCCCCGAGGCAGAGGGTGGCCACCCCGCGCCTGGCGTTCCGGTTGCGCATGGCGTAGAGCAGGGTCGTCAGGATTCGGGCCCCGCTGGCCCCGATGGGGTGGCCGAGGGCGACCGCCCCGCCGTTGACGTTGACCCTTTCGGGATCGACGCCCAGCTCGCGGACGACCGCGAGGGCCTGGGCCGAGAACGCCTCGTTGAGCTCCATCAGGTCGACGTCGTCCATCGACCAGCCCACCTTGGCCAGGAGCTTGCGGACGGCCTCGACGGGGGTCATCAGCAGCCACTTCGGGGCGAGCCCGCTCACCGCCTGCCCGACCACCCGGGCCATCGGGGTCAGGCCGAGGGCCTCGGCCCGGTCGGCGGCCATGACGACGACGGCGGCGGCGCCGTCGTTCACCCCCGGGGCGTTCCCCGCGGTCACCGTGCCGCCTTCCTTCTTGAAGGCCGGGCGCAGCCGGCCGAGGGCCTCGGCGCTGGTGTCGGGCCGCACCGGCTCGTCATACTCGAGCCGGACGGGGTCGCCGCGGCGCTGCGGGATCTCGACGGGCAGGATCTCGTCCTTGAACCAGCACTCGCGGATGGCCCGCGCCGCCTTGTGGTGGCTGGCGGCGGCGAAGGCGTCCTGGTCGTCGCGCGAGACGCCGTAGCGCTCGACCACCGCCTCGCAGGCGATGCCCATGCCCTGGTTCTCGAGCGAGCACCACAGCCCGTCGTGGAGCATCGAGTCGAGGACCTCCGCGTTGCCCATGCGCATGCCCTCGCGCGCCCGCGTGAGCATGTAGGGGCAGTTGCTCATCGACTCCATGCCCCCCGCCACCGCGACGTCGATGTCGCCCGTCGCGATGCCCTGGGAGGCGAGCATGACCGCCTTGAGGCCCGACCCGCACACCTTGTTGATGGTCAGGGCCCCGACGTGGTCGGGGAGCCCGCCCCGGATCGCGGCCTGCCGGGCGGGGGCCTGGCCGGCCCCCGCGGACACCACGTTGCCCATGATGCACTCGTCGACCAGCGCGGGCTCGATGCCGGCGCGGGCGACCGCCTCGCGGACCACCCGGGCCCCCAGATCGGTGACCGGCAGGCTCTTCAGGGCGCCGAGGAACTTACCGGTGGGCAGGCGGGCGGCGCTGACGATGACCGACTCTCGCATGAGGCTGCTTCTCCTTCGGGGTCGTGCGGCTCTGTTTCGGGGTCGTGCGGCTCGATACCTCGATGCGGGTCACGGCGCCGTCTCCGAGCAACTGCTTCATCCGCGCCGTGATCAACGGGCGCGACCGGTTGAGCTCTCGGGCCCAATGGCGATCGGCCACGGTGACCGTCAGCGTGCCCTCGGCGTCGAGCGCGACGCTCGAGACCCCGGCGATGGCGCGCCCGACGGCGGCGCTCCAGGCCAGCGCGACCTTGCCGGGAGACAGCGGCTGGTCGCGCAACAGCATCTCCAGCGCGGCGGTCGTGCAACGCCCTGCCGCGGTCATCGACCGGCCGTCCCTTCCGGTGGGGAGATTCCGCCGCATCTCGTTCACTGTAATGTAACATCCACCGCCATGCCGCCCGCGGCGAAGCCGCCCGATGCACCGAGACCACGCGGGTCGGATGCGGCGAGGTGCTTCGACACGGGCTCGATGCCCCTCGTGCTGGCGTCCCGGTCGCCGCGCCGGGCGGAGCTCCTGACGCGGGCCGGGTACCGGTTCGAGGCGGCGCCGGCCGACATCGACGAGCGCCGGCTCGAAGGCGAGCTGCCCGACGCCATGGTGCTGCGTCTGGCGCGCGAGAAGGCGGCGGCGGTAGCGCCCCGCCATCCGGGGTCGATCGTGCTGGGGGCGGATACGGTGGTGGTCGTCGACGACGCCGTGCTGGGCAAGCCGAACGGCGACGCGGACGCCGCCCGCATGCTCCGACGGTTGTCCGGTCGCGACCACCACGTGCTGACCGGCGTGGCGCTGAAGGCGGGGCGCCGGCGCTGCGACGGCGTGGGGGTGACCCGGGTGTACTTTCGAGCGCTGAGCCCGGACGACGTGGCGTGGTACGTGGCCGGCGGCGAGTCCGGCGACAAGGCCGGCGGCTACTCGATCCAGGGGCGGGCGTCGCGGTTCGTCACCCGTATCGAGGGGTCCTACACCAACGTCGTGGGGTTGCCGATCGAGCTGGTCGACCGTCTGCTGGTCAGCCTGGCCGCCCGCGGTGGAGCCCAGCATCGCTCGTGGGCCGGCGAGGGGCCGGGCGGGCCAGGCTCGCCCCGGGGGCGACCCCTGGGGTGAGCGTGCGGATTCCGCGGCCGGATCGCCGTCTCCGGCCGGGTCCATGGCGTTGACCGGCCGGGCTTCGTCACGGTATCCTTCCGCATATCCGGCGATTTCGGTTTGGCGCCCGAAGACGCATTGCGGTCTTCGCGCCAGAGGACGCAGCAGCATGCCAGCCAAGACCGTGAAGATGATCGTGACCACCCTGGTCCTGTCCGCCGCGTTCGGCGGGCTGCTCTGGGGGACGCTCGCCGAGGGCACCGAGTACTACATGCACGTCGACGAGGTCCTCGCCGAGCCCGAGGCGTGGTACGGCAAGAACCTCCAGGTCCACGGCTACGTGGTGCCGGGGTCTCGGCTCGTCAAGCCGAACACCCTGGAGTACCGGTTCAAGGTCGAGAACAACGGCGCCGTGATCGACGCCGAGTACACCGGCATCGTTCCCGACACCTTCCAGGACGGCTCGGAGGTGGTCATCTCGGGGCAGCTCTCGCCCCACGGCTTCGCGGTGAAGCCCAACGGGGTGATGGCCAAGTGCCCGTCCAAGTACGAGCCCAAGCCCACCCTGGGCGAGGCGGCGGCGAGCTACTAGCGCTCCTCCGGCCGGCGTCCGGACGGGAGCCGGGGCCGTCGCTCCGGATGAGGTTCGCGGATCGGGCGTGCCCCGCACAGGGTGGCCGCGCCCGGTCCGTGACGGGCTTTCGAACACTCCTCAGCGAGGACTCATCACGATGGCATCCCTGGGCTCGTTCACCCTCCTGGCCGCCTTCGTCGTCTGCACCTACGCCGCCGTCGTCTCCGTGGCGGGGGCGCGGCGCCGCTCGAACCGGCTGATCGAGAGCGGCATCGGCGCCTCGTACCTCGTCACCGCCCTGATGCTCCTGGCGTCGGCGGTCATCGTCCACGCCTTCATCACCGAGGACTACTCGATCCGCTACGTCGACCAGTACTCCGACTCGGCGCAGCCGCTGTTCTACCAGTTCACGTCGTATTGGGGCGGGCTCGACGGGTCGATCATGTTCTGGGTGACGCTGCTCGCCGCCTTCGGGTCGGCCGCCGTCTACTCGAACCGGGAGCGCCAGCGCGAGCTGATTCCCTACGTCGTCGCGGTCATCGCGGTCGTGCAGATGTTCTTCCTGTTCGTGATGATCGTGCACAAGAACCCGTTCGCGACCTACCTGACGCAGGCGCCGCTCGACGGGCGGGGGCTGAACCCGCTGCTCCAGAACCCCTACATGGCGATTCACCCGCCGTCGCTCTACACGGGCTTCGTCGGGATGACGATTCCGTTCGCCTTCGGCATCGCGGCCCTGATCACCGGGCACCTCGACGACTCGTGGCTGCGGGCGGTGCGCCGGTGGACGATGATGTCGTGGCTCTTCCTGTCGCTGGGGCTGACCCTGGGGATGATCTGGGCCTACGAGGAGCTCGGCTGGGGCGGCTACTGGGGCTGGGACCCGGTCGAGAACGCGGGCCTGCTGCCGTGGTTCACGGCCACCGCGTTCCTCCACTCGGTGATGGTGCAGGAGCGTCGCAGCATGCTCCGCGTCTGGAACATGACGCTCGTCATCATGACGTTCTTCCTCACCATCTTCGGGACGTTCATGACGCGGTCGGGCATCGTGCAGTCGGTGCACGCGTTCGGCCAGGACATCGCCCTGGCGTGGATGTTCACCGTCTTCATGATCGTCCTCCTCGTCTTCAGCTTCGGCCTCGTCATCTATCGGATGCCCCTCCTGCGGGCGCGGAACGAGCTCGAGTCGTGGGTGTCGCGCGAGGCCGCGTTCCTCGTGAACAACTGGATCCTGCTTTTCTCGGCCGTCTTCGTGCTGTTCGCGACGATGTTCCCGACCCTGAGCGAGGCGGTCACGGGGATGCGGCTGACGGTGGGGCCGCCGTTCTTCACGAAGTGGATGCTGCCGATCGGGCTCATCCTGCTGACCCTGACCGGCATCGGGCCGCTGCTGGCGTGGCGGCGGTCGTCGCCCTCGAACCTGCTCTACCAGTTCACGTGGCCGGTCGTGCTCGCGGTGGCGACCGGGGCCGGGCTCTACGCCCTTGGCTTCCGGGTCTGGGTGTCCGGGGTCTGCTTCGCCTTGTGCGCCTTCGTGGTCGGGACCATCGGGCAGGAGTTCATCCGCGGCGCGGCGGTGCGGCGGGAGGCGACCGGCACCGACCTGATGACGGCGATGGTCGGGCTCGTGGCGCGTTCGCGGCGCCGGTACGGCGGCTACGTCGTGCACGTGGGCATCGTGCTGATGTTCCTGGGCTTCGCGGGGGCCGGCTACAAGCTCGACTCGCAGGTGCTCCTGCGGCCGGGGGACGCCCACGAGCTGGGCCCCTACACCGTGCGCTACGACCGGCTGAGCCAGAACACCGACTCGCAGAAGCAGATGATCACCGCGCACATGACGGTGCTCGAGGACGGCGAGGTCCTCGGCGAGCTGTTTCCGGCGCGCTGGTTCTTCTTCAAGCACGAGACCGAGCCGACGACCGAGGTCGCCATGCGGCGGACCATCGCCGACGACCTCTACATCGTGCTGGCCGGCTACGAGCTGAGCGACCAGGCCGCGAGCTTCCAGATCACCGTGAACCCCCTGGTGAACTGGATCTGGTTCGGCTTCACGGTGCTGGCCCTGGGCACGGGCATCGCCTTGCTGCCCGAGAGCGCCTTCGCCTACGCGGGGGCGACCGTGCCGCAGGGGGCGGCCACGGCGTCGACGGCGACGATGGCGCTGCTCGCGTTCGGGCTGACGGCCCTGCTGCCTGCGTTCGCCGCGGCCCAGCCGGTCCAGATCGAGGGCGCCCTGCAGGACGCCAACGTCCCCGCGAGCGCGCTCGAGCTCGATCTGCAGCGGTCGCTCGTCTGCATGTGCGGGAGCCCGGGGTGCGGCAAGAAGATTCTCGCCGAGTGCACGTGCGCCGAGGCCTCCGCGACCCGCGAGGAGCTCAGGAACCTCGTCGCCGAGGGGCTGACCCGCGACGAGGTGCTGCGCTTCTACATCGACAAGCACCAGAGCCAGGAGGCCCTGGCCGCGCCCCTCGACGAAGGGTTCAACCGCCTCGCCTGGCTCTTTCCGTACTTCCTGGCCGCGACCGGCGCGGTGGCGCTGGGCGCCGCCCTGGTGCGCTGGACCCGTCCCGGCCAGCAGGCGGCGGGTGACGACGGTCGGGAGGTCGACCTGGAGCGCGACCGGCTCGAGGCGCGGCTGGACGACGAGCTCCGGGATCTCGATTAGTGCAATGCCACGGCCGGAAGCTCGGATGTGCGGTGCTGGCAAGACGATCAGGTCCGCACCGGAAGATCATGGCGTGACGCAGCACTAGCCGTTTTCGCTCCGAAACGGTAGAGACTTCCGCAGGGTCTTTCGAGTGCGGGGAAGAGCTGCGAGGCGCCTCCCCCCTTGGTGCCGCCTGCTCCGAGTCCATCTCCTGAAAGCGCCGAGAAGGCGCAGCGCGTGACCGTGTCCATGAAGCGGGCCACCGACACCTCTTTTTTCCGTCCCTGGCACCTGTTCGCCCTCGCCTCGCTCGGGGCGGCGACGGCGGCCATCGTCGTCGCGAGGCCGTCGGACCCGGTGGGGGCGATCCTGCTGACCCTGGCCGTCGGCGCGGCAGGCTTCGTGGGGCTGATGATCTACCGGGCGATCATGCCGCTGACGCAGAGCACGTTCGAGGAGACCACCGTGATGGTCGGCACGCGGAGCCGGGCCGCGGTCGAGCGGGAGAAGACCCTGGTGCTGCGGTCGATCAAGGAGCTCGAGTTCGACCGGGCGATGGGCAAGGTGTCGGAGGCCGACTTCGAGGAGATGGGGCGGCGGCTGCGGGCGCGGGCCATTCGCCTGATGAAGCAGCTCGACGTCGAGGCGGTCGACTTCCTGGCCGTGATCGAGCGCGAGCTGGAAGAGCGTCTGGGCCGGGCCGCCGAGCCGCCGCCGCCCGCCGCCGAGGTCGCGACGCTGACCTGCGGCGGCTGCGGGACCTCCAACGACGAGGACGCCCGCTTCTGCAAGGAATGCGGCGCGACGCTGTCGGGGGCGGTGGCGTGAGCGCGGCCGCCGGCGATGTTCGGGTTGCCCGGGGCGGCGGGGAGAACCCGTCAGCCCGCGGACCGTGGAGTCCGCGCGCGGCGAGCCGGCTCGCGCGCGGCGGTGTCGAAGCCGGTCGGCGCCGGCGTGCTGCTGCTTTGCCTCGCCGCGTCCGCGCTGGCCCAGCCGGACCCGCGGCAGATGTCGGGGATTCCCCGCCCCGACCCCAATCTCTCCGACGGGTCGATCACGGTGCGCGTCATTCGCGGGAGCTTCGCGAACAACGTCGCCGGACAGACGGTCGAGCTGCGGGCCGGCGACCGCGCGTCGACGGCGGAGACCGACGGGGAAGGCCGCGCCACGTTCCTCACCCTGAACCCGGGCGAGCAGGTCACGGTGGCCACCGAGCTCGACGGGGTCGAGCTGGAGTCGCTGCCGTTCGCGGCGCCCGGACGGGGCGGGGTTGCGGTCCTCCTGGTCGGGGCGTCGGGCGACCCCGGTGCCGCCGACGCCCGTCCCGCGGCGCGGCCCGGGCGGGTGACCCTGAGCCAGGAGTCGCGCATCCTCGTCGAGCTCGGCGAAGAGCAGATCGAGGTGTACTACCTGCTCGACGTGTTCAACCAGTCGCCCTGGCCGGTCGAGCCCGAGCCGCCGTTCGAGTTCCGACTGCCCCCGGGGGCCCAGTCGGGGACGGTGCTGGGGGGATCGACGCCTCGGACCCTGGTCGACGGTCCGCGGGTCTGGGTGCAGGGCGCGTTCGAGCCGGGCGTCACGCCGGTGCACGTGGCCTCCATCCTGCCCTACTCGGGCGACGGCCTGGTGCTGTCGCAGGTCTTTCCCGCGGACTTCGAGCAGCTGCTGGTATTCGTCGAGCAGTGGGGCGCGCTCGACGTGGCGTCGGCCCAGATCGAGCGGCGCGGCGAGATGGGCGCTGAGGAGACGGGGCTGTCGGCCCTGATCTGGGGCACCGGCCGGCGGGTGCCGGCGGGAGAGCCGGTGGTCCTGGAGCTGAGCGGCCTGCCTCACCACAGCGGATGGCCCCGCATCGTCACCCTGGCGTTGTCGGCGCTCATCGTCGTCATCGGGATGGTGGGGTCGGCGGGGGCCGGAGACCCGGCGGGGCCGGACGGGCGCGAGGCCCTCGAGCGCCGCCGCGAGAAGCTGTTCACCGACCTCGTCAAGGTGGAGCGCCAGCACCGCCAGGGCCGGATCAGGTCCACGCGGTACGGGACGCGGCGCGCCGAGCTGATCGACCAGCTCCAGAACGTGCTGTGGGAGCTGGACGATGATCTGGCGGTCGGCGCGGCGCCGGCCGTCTCGGGTCGGGCGCCGGCATGACGGCGCGGCGAGCAGCCCGTGGCGACACCCCGCGCCGCGGCGCGCCCGGCGAGCGCCGGCCCGCCCGCGACGCCCAGGTGGTGACCTGCCGTCGCCTCCGGGTCCGGGGCCGGCCGGGTTCGCGGACCGGCGCACCGGGGCCGGCCGGGTGCTGAGAGCGGCGTGCCGACTCCCAACCCCGTCGATTTCGATCGCGTCGCGGTGACCGGCGTGTCCCGTCACTTCGGGCGCCGCCGCGCCCTGTCCCGGGTGACGTTCGACTGCGCGGCCGGCGAGATCGTCGGGCTGCTCGGCCCGAACGGCGCCGGCAAGTCGACCCTGCTGTCGGTGCTCGCGACCCTGGCCGCGCCCTCGGCGGGAAGCGTGCGCTACGGCGAGATGACGGCCGGCGAGGCCGGGACCGCCCTGCGCGCGCACATCGGTTTCCTTTCCCACGACCTGCAGCTGTACCCCGAGCTCTCGGCCCGCGAGAACCTGGAGTTCTTCGCGGGGCTCCACGGCCTCGACGACGCCCGGCGCGCGGCCGCGGACGCCCTCGTCCGGGCCGGCCTCGACGATCGGGCCGACGACGTCGTGGAGGGTTTCTCCCGCGGCATGCGGCAGCGGCTGGCCCTGGAGCGCGCGTTGCTGCACGACCCGCGGCTGGCCCTGTTCGACGAGCCGTTCACGGGGCTCGACGAGGCGTCGTGCGGCAGGCTGGTGGATCGGCTGCGAGGCCTGCGGGCGGGGGGGCGCATCGTCGTGCTCGCCACCCACGACCTCGACGTCGTCGACGGCCTCCTCGACCGGGCGCTCCTGCTGCGGGCGGGCCGGCTGCGGCCCCTCGGGGGCGAGGGGACGCTGCGCGAACGGTACCGGGCCGCCGTCGCGGCCGGGGGGACGCGATGAGGGAGTTCCTGCGGGTGGCGTGGCTCGTCGTCCGCAAGGACCTGCGCGTCGAGTCGCGCAGCCGCGAGCTGCTGTTCACGACCGTCTTCTTCGCCATCTCCTGCGTGCTGGTGTTCTCGTTCGGCTTCGTGCGGGCCGGCCGCGCGGTGGAGGGGGCGGCGGCGGGCATCCTGTGGATCGCCGTCGCCTTCTCCGGCACCCTCGCCCTCGGCCGCGCGTTCGAGCGCGAGCGCTACCACGACGCCCTGCGCGGCCTGCTGCTGGCGCCGGTGGCCCGCCCCGCCATCTACGTCGGCAAGCTGGCGGGTCTGCTGCTGCTCCTGGCCGTCGTGGAGGCGATCGTGACGGTCATGGTCGCGTTCCTGTTCGAGGCCCCGCTGTTCCGGCACCCGCTTCGGCTCTTCGCGCTCCTGGCGCTCGGCACCCTCGGGTTCGCGAGCGTGGGGACCCTGTTCTCGGCGATGCTCGTGCGCGCCCGCAGCCGCGCCGTCCTGCTGCCGGTGCTGCTGTACCCGGTCACCATACCGGTGCTCATCATGGGGGTCAGCGGCACCGCGGTGCTCATCGACCCCGAGCCGAACCTCGCGATGGCGCGGCTCTGGATCGGCCTGCTGTTCTTCTTCGACGCGGTGTTCCTGACCCTCGCGCTATGGACATTCGAGCCGGTCATGACAGAATGACAGCGATGAACCGACGCCTCTTTCCGGTGCTCGCGGGCCTGGCGGCCTTCTTCTTCGTGACCGCCCCCATCGTCATCATCCGCGCTCCCTACGAATCGACGATGGGGCTGGTCCAGAAGATCTTCTACTTCCATTTCCCGGCGTGGATGGCGATGTTCCTGGCCGTCTTCGTGCTCGGCATCGCGAGCGTGCAGTACCTGTTCCGGGGGAAGCCGGCGGCCGACCGCCTCGCCGTCTCGGCGGCCGAGCTGGCGGTGGTGTTCGGGCTGATGGGCCTCATCACCGGGCCCCTGTGGGGGATCAAGGCGTGGGGGGTGTGGTGGCAGTGGGACGCCCGGTTGACGATGGCGGTGATCCTGGAGCTGATCCTGGTCGCCTACCTGCTCCTGCGCCAGTACGGCGGGGCCGGTTCCGAGCGGCTCGCGGCGGGAGTCGGCATCTTCGCCATGGCCAACGTGCCGTTCCTCTACGTCTCGACCGAGATCTGGCGCACGGTTCATCCCCGGACCTCGGTGGTGCCCACGCTCCCGGTCGACTTCGGGCTCCCGCTGTGGTGGTCGTTCGCCGGGTTCATCGTGCTGTGCATGGCGCTGCTCGCGGCCCGGGCTCGGCTGGAAGAGCAGCGGGCGGCGCTCGATCGTCTCTACCTGGCGTTGGAGGAGGACTAGTGGGGATTCTGCGTCTGCGCGGCGCGTGGCGGCGGGCGGCATCTCGATGGGGTGTGCCCCGCGTGCTGGTGATGGGACTGGTCGTCTGCGCGGCGGCCGGCATGGCCGTGCTCGATGCGGCCCAGCCCGCCACGACCGCGGCCCAGGACGGCTTCGTGCCGATGGACGACATTCCGCCCGAGGACCAGATGCCGGCGGCGCCTCTCGTGGCCGGCGCCTACGCCGTCGTCTGGGCGATTGCCGTCGGCTACCTCTGGACCATCTGGCAGCGGCTGGGCACCGTCGAGGCCGAGCTCGCCGACGTGAACCGCCGCATCGGAGACCGCGACGACGGCTGACAGCCCGTGGTGGAACCCCGCGTTGCACCGAGAGCAGCGAGGCGCCCGCCTGACAAGGCGTGAGGAGGGCGCATATTGGGCATATGTAACCGACGAACAACGCGGTCAGGCGGGATGCATCGCTGCTCGAATGCAGCGGGGACTTCCGCCACGGGCTGCTGAGGCCTCCCTCGACGATGCCCGCCGGACACTTCGTCTACATCCCCGCCATCCTGCTGCTCGGGCTGGTGGTCGGCTGGATCCTCGGATCCCGCGCCGCCGCCGACGCCTACGCGGCGGAGCTGCGGCGCCGGGAGGAGCGCGCCGCCCGGAAGAAGGCCCGGGAGGCCTGACGCCGTGGCGCGGAGGTCGGATCCGAGAAGGGTCGCGGCCGGCCCCGGCCCGTCCCTCGTCGCCCGGGGCTCCGTTCGGCGTCCAACCGACCCTCCAGGGGTCTGCGCCTTCTAGCGACCCAGGCCGAGCCTGAAAGCGAGACTCTCGGGAAGCCCCACCTCGGTGATGCGCTGTTGCGCGAGGTCGATGCGATAGGGCACGCGCCGGAGCTCGATGCTCGGCTTCTTCGAGTCGTAGACCGCGTAGGATGCCCGCGAGTCGGTGTCGCGGGGCTGTCCCACCGAACCCGGGTTGACGAGGTAGCGCCACTTCTTGTCCACGTTGATGACGGTGGTGTCGGGGCCGCCCGGTATGGGGTGGGTCGCCGCCACGTCGGACCCCCGTTGCACGTAGGCCACCGGCACGTGGGTGTGGCCGAAGAAGCAGATGGGGCGCCGCGAGGCCTCGAAGGCCCGGATCGCGTCCTCCTCGTCGGCGATGTAGGTGTCCTCGTCCGACGGCGTGCCGTGACACACCTCTATCTCGCGGTTCACCCGCTTCGGTCCCGCCGGCAGCGCCGCCACCCGCTCCCGGTTCTCGGGAGTGAGGGCCCTGTGGGTCCAGCGCGCCGCCTCCGACGCCACGCGGCGGAAGTCGTCGGGCTCCGTCACCCCGGTCGAGAACTTGTCGTGGTTGCCCCGGATGACGACGTCCGGCTCGAGCTGGAAGATGCGTTCGACGACCTCGTTCGGGTTCGCGCAGTAGCCGACCAGATCGCCCAGCACCAGCAAGCGGTCGTAGGACTCGGGTGGCGAGCGCGCGAGTACCGCGTCGAGAGCGTCGATGTTGCCGTGTATGTCGCTGAGAATCAGGAAGCGCATCGGGAACGGCCCCGCCTCGCCGCGGGCGCGCCTCGTCGGTCCAGGCGCGGTGCGCGGCCTCACCGCCGGTTGCCGGACACCCGGCGGATCGGCTGTCCGCCAGGTCGGCCGGCTACATGTCCAGCCGGTCGATGATCCGCTCGACGATCTCTCCGACCGGCGCGCCGGCGTCCAGCCGGACGCGGGCGCGGCGGTAGGCGGCCTGCCGGTCGCGAAAGAGCCGCGTCATGCCCGCTCGATCGGCGGCCAGCGGTCGTCTTCCGTCGCTCGGCAATCGCTCGAGAACCTGCGTCAAGGATACATCAAGCCAGATCGAGACGCCGTCGCGGTCGATCAGGGAGCGGTTGGCGGGGTCCGCGTAGGTGCCGCCGCCGGTCGCGACGACCGCGTGCCGCACCGGGACCTGGGCGGCCAGCACCGACCGTTCCACGCGGCGGAAGTAGGCCTCGCCGCGCCGCGAGAAGATGTCGGCGACGGTCATGCGCTCGCGCCGCTCGATGAGGTCGTCGATGTCCTCGACGTGCCAGCCCAGCTTCCCGCCGAGGGCGCCGGCGACGCTGCTCTTGCCCGCCCCCATGAACCCGACCAGGTAGATCTTGTCAGTGCGCATCGAAGACGCCGCATCCGGGCCGGAACCGGGGGCGGCTCGCCCTCCTATCGTCGCCTGGCGTCTCGCGCCGGCGACGCTCCCCCCGCGACCGCAAGGTCGCGCAACGGCCTCCGCCTGGCGCCCGGCCGGTCCCGCCCCAATCCGTGCCGTGTCACGGCGCGGACCGCTGCCCGGGGACGCAGAGGGACGCCAGCACCTCGAAGAAGCCGGGGTAGGACACGTCGACGGCGCGGGCGTTGCGGATTCGGCTCGGCTGCCGGGCGCCGAGGGCGGCGATGGCGAACGCCATCGCGAGCCGGTGGTCGCCGGCCGCGTCGGCCTCGCCGCCGCGAAGCGGGCGGGCGCCGGCGACGTGGAAGCCGTCCGCCATCTCCTCGACGTGTCCTCCGAGCGCGCGCAGGCCGTCGGCCAGCGCGCTGATGCGGTCGCTCTCCTTGTGCCGCAGCTCGCCGGCGCCGGTCACCTGCAGCTCGCCGCCGTGCGTGGCCAGCGCGGCCAGCACCGGCAGCTCGTCGATGAGTCCGGGCACGTCCGTGGGCCCCACCGTGAGCGCGCGGTTGCCACCGTGGCGGACCCGGATGGAGCCCCGCCTCTCGCCGGTGTCCTCGATGACCTGCAGCAGGTCCACGACGGCCCCCGCCCGTTGGAGCCAGGCGAGGATGCCGGTGCGGGTGGGATTGAGCCCCACGTCCTCGAGGGTGACGTCCGAGCCGGGGAGGGCGGCGGCGGCGGTCGCCCAGAACGCGGCGGACGACAGGTCGCCGGGCACCGTCAGCGCGGCCGCCCGCAGGCGCTGTCCGCCGCGCAGGGTGATGCCGCCGTCGACCCGACGCAGCTCGGCGCCGAACATCGGGAGGGCCAGCTCCGTATGGTTCCGGGTGGCGGCGGTCTCTCTCACCGTGGTGTCGCCCGACGCGTGGAGCCCGGCCAGGAGCACCGCGCTCTTGACCTGGGCGCTCGGGACTTGCGGCGTGTAGTCGATGCCCTCGAGTCGCGAGCCGGCGACGGTGAGGGGCGGGCGGCCCTCGTCTCCGGCGACCCGCGCTCCCATCCGCTCGAGGGGCTCGATGATCCGGCGCATCGGCCGGCGGCGGAGCGAGGCGTCCCCGGTGATGACGCTGGTGAACCGATGGCCGGCGAGAGCGCCGGACAGCAGCCTGAGGGTCGTGCCGGAGTTGCCGGCATCCAGGGGCCCCGCCGGCGCTCCGAGACCGCCGACGCCGCGGCCGTCGACGGTCACGACCGGCCGGCCGGTCGCCCCCTCGGCTGCCCGGGGACCCTCCACGCGCACCCCGAGCGCGCGGAGGCAGGCCAGGGTGGAGGCGCAGTCGGCCCCCGGCGCGTAGCCGTCGATGGTCGACCGGCCCTCCGCCAGGGCGGCGAGCAGCGCGTAGCGGTGCGAGATCGACTTGTCGCCGGGTACCGGGACGCGACCGCGGACACGGGCGGCGGGTTGCACGACGACGGACGACATCGCCAGCACTATATCAGGAGGCGCGACCGGGGCGCGGCGGGGAGGTTGGCGGCGCGGCCGGTCTTGCGCCGAACGGGGAGCGACAGTATGTTACGCACTTGCGTCGCCGCGGCCGATGCCGGGAGCGCGGCCGGGGCGGCGCGTCTCCTGCCGCGGACCATGGGGGTCCGGCGTCCCGCGCGTGCGCCGCGAGAGCCGGGGGGAACCGTTCATCCCCACCGAGACACAGCCGCATGACCAGCGACCCTGTCGTTCGTCTGACGTTCCGAAGTCACTTCGACATGGTGGACTTCGTCCAGGTCGTCAGCGACGAGCTGGGGAAGATCGTCGGTTTCGACGGCGACGCGATTCACTGGATCGGGGTGGCGGTCCGCGAATCCGTGATCAACGCGATCAAGCACGGGAACCGGGACATCGAGGACAAGCTCGTCACCGTCGAGTTCGGGCTGGCGCCCCCCTCCGACCCGAACCGATTGACGGTACGGGTCGTCGACCAGGGCGACGGCTTCGATCCGGTCGAGATTGCCGATCCCCTGGCCCCCGAGAACCTGCTGAAGTCGAGCGGCCGGGGCATCTTCTTCATGCGCAGCCTCATGGACGACGTGCGCATCCGGCGGGCGCCGGAGGGGGGCATGGAGGTGGTGATGGTGAAGACCCTCCAGGCGGCTTCCCGCGAATCGGCCCCCCAAGGGACCGCGCCGCAGGACGGCGCGGACCCTTCTGCCTGACGACATGGCGCACCCTGCCGCGTGGCTGGCCACCGCCGTCCAGATCGTGCGGCGCGCCGGCGAGATCCAGCTCGACCGTCTCGGCGGCGATCTCCACGTCCGCAAGAAGGGCGCGATCGACCTCGTCACCGCCATCGACGTCGAGGTGGAACGGATGGGCCGCGCGGTCATCGCGGAGCGGTTTCCCGACCACGAGGTGCTGGCCGAGGAGCTCGGGAACGGCCCCGGGCGGGCGGCGGCCCGCCACCAGTGGGTCTTCGACCCGCTCGACGGCACCGTCAACTTCGCGCACGGCCTGCCCATCTTCTGTTCCTGCCTGGCCCTGGAAGTGGACCGGCGGCCGGTCGTGGCGGCCGTCTACGACCCCACGCGCCGGGAGCTGTTCACCGCCGAACGGGGCGCCGGGGCCCGGCTGAACGACGCCCCCCTGCGGGTGTCCGACACCGGTTCGGTCCTCGACGCGATGCTCTGCACGGGGTTCCCCTACGACGTGCACGCCAACGTGGACGATCTGGTCGGGCTCTTCGGCGCCTTCGTGGCCCGGGCGCGCGCGGTGCGGCGGCTCGGCTCCGCCGCCCTCGACCTGTGCTACCTGGCGGCGGGACGGTTCGACGGGTTCTGGGAGCAGCGCCTGCACCCCTGGGACATGTCGGCGGCCAGCCTCGTGGTCGAGGAGGCGGGGGGGCGGCTGTCGCGGTTCGACGGCGGCGCGTTCGACACCCACGGCGACGAGATCGTCGCCTCGAACGGGCGGATTCACGACGAGATGCTCCGGATCATCGCGCGTCGATCGTCCGGGTCCTCCGACGCCGGGCGGGAGGCGGCGGGATGACGGCCCGGCGCGTGCGCGAGATCGACTGGACGTCGTGGCGGGCCGTCGATCCTGCGACCCTCGTCTTCGTCGTCAGGGACCGGCGCATCCTCCTCATTCGCAAGAAGCGCGGGCTCGGGGCCGGCAAGATCAACGGCCCCGGCGGCCGGCGCGAGGCGGGGGAGACGTTCGACGACTGCGCGGTCCGGGAGATGCGCGAGGAGCTCGGGGTGACCCCGCTCCGCCTCGTCCGGCTCGGCCAGCACTGCTTCCAGTTCGTCGACGGCTACTCGACGTTCGTCCGCGTGTACCGCGCGGCGGACGTCGACGGCGACCCGGTGGAGACCGACGAGGCGGCGCCCCTGTGGTTCGACGTCGGTGCGATCCCCTTCGACGAGATGTGGGAGGACGACCGTCACTGGCTGCCGCTGGTCGTCGCGGGCCGCCGGTTCGCCGGCCGATGGATCTTCGACGGCGAGCGGATGCTCGACCACACCCTCGACGTCGTCCCGGAGGCGTAGGCCGGGGCGGCTCCGTCCGGGACGGGGGCGTCTCGAGGCGGAGTCTCCCCGATCCACTCGCGGCCGACTGCACTGCTCGCAAGCCCACGGGTGCTCGCGAACGGACGGCCTGCGAC
The DNA here is from genome assembly GCA_965116765.1 of Vicinamibacterales bacterium. Classification (GTDB taxonomy): domain Bacteria; phylum Acidobacteriota; class Vicinamibacteria; order Vicinamibacterales; family UBA8438; genus JAJEEA01. Next base: position 658,267 of record OZ220718.1, read on the forward strand.
CTGGAATGGACACCGGCGGCTCGGTCACGAATACTGCAAGTTGCTGCAAGAAAGCAGGTTGTCAGGAATCCAAGGATTGGCACGACTGTTGCTCACTCCCGTATCGGGTCGAGGAAGCCCGGTCGCGGCCGGACGGGTGGCCCAAGGCCGGCGAGGACCCGTGAGGAGGACGAGATGTCGATGAGGTCGATGCGAGGGATGGCGCTGGCGGCGTTGCTGGCGGTCGCGTGGCCGGCGCCGCTCCTGGCGCAGGACAGTTGGCTGAGCCTGAGCCTGGGGCGCTTCGCGGTTCGGGGGGCGGACACGCGCATCGCCGACGACGTGCTGCTCGCGAACCTGCAGGACTTCTACTTCTTCCCGGACGACCTGAACGGCGCCAGCGTCGGCGCCGAGTGGCTGCTCGGGGTCGGAGACTATCTGGAGGTGGGGGTCGGGGCCGGCTGGTACCGGCGCACGGCGTTCAGCGTCTACGACCAGTTCGTCGACCTCGACGGCACCGAGATCGAGCAGGACTTCACCCTGCGGGTCGCGCCGCTCACCGCAACCGCCCGCTTCTTCCCCTTCGGGCGGCGGGCGGTGGTGCAGCCCTACGCGGGCGCGGGGGTCGGGCTCTTCAACTGGCGCTACAGCGAGGTCGGCGAGTTCATCGACTTCGGCTACGAGGATGCGCCCATCTTCTGGGGCCAGTACACGGCGAACGGCAGCGACGTCGGTCGCGTCTACCTCGCGGGATTGCGGTTCGGGGGACGTCGCTACGCGGCGGGCATCGAGTTCCGCTATCAGGACGCCCAGGGCGTCGTCGGCATCGACCAGGGCTTTCTCGCCGAGCGGATCGACCTGGGGGGAATGACCACCGCCTTCACGTTCAACGTCGGGTTCTGAGGCCGGACGGGGGCGGCGACGGCAGAGTCCCGGTGGGTCCGGCCCCGAGCGGGGCCCGGTCTCCACCGGCGGCCGGCCCGCCCGCCCGTTCCGTCCGGGCCCCCGCCCGCTTCGACTCGACCGGCCCGCCTCCAGGAGGGACTCCCCACCCGTCTCGACTCGACCGGCCCGCCTCCAGCGGGGCACCCTCCCGCGTCGATCGCCCCGCCGCGGCCGGGGCCGCGGCGTCCGGCTTATAATCCCGCCGAACCACGCGTTCCACCCGCGATTGATGAATCCAGAGCTGTCGGTCGTCATCCCCCTCCTCGACGAGGCGCCGAACGTCGACGAGCTCTACCGGGAGCTGACCGACACCCTGGACGCCTGGGGGCGCACCTACGAGATGGTGTTCGTCGATGACGGCAGCACCGACGGCACCTTCGAGCGGCTCGCCCGGCTGCACGCGTCGGACCCCCGCATGCGGGTGGTCCGCCTGCGCCGCAACTTCGGGCAGACGGCGGCGTTCTCGGCCGGGTTCGCGGCGGCCCGGGGACGCCTCATCGCCACCGCCGACGGCGACCTCCAGAACGACCTGCGCGAGATTCCGCGGATGATCGACAAGCTCGCCGAGGGGTTCGACATCGTCTGCGGGTGGCGCAAGCGCGGCGCGACCCGTGGATCACCCGCCGGCTCGTCTCCGGCGTCGCCAACCTCCTGATCTCGCGGGTCACCGGGGTGCGGCTGCGCGACTACGGCTGCTCGCTCAAGGTCTTCCAGGCCGACGTGGTCAAGTCGCTGCGCCTCTACGGCGAGATGCACCGCTTCATTCCCGCCATCGCGAGCGAGCAGGGGGTGCGCATCGCCGAGGTGGTCGTCAATCACCGGCCCCGCCGCCACGGGCGGTCGAAGTACGGCCTGTCGCGGACGCCGCACGTGATCCTGGACCTCGTCACCGTGAAGTTCCTGCTGAGCTACTCGACGCGGCCGCTGCAGATCTTCGGGCTCGTCGGTCTGGCGATGGGGGCGGCGGGGGCCGCGATCACCGCGTGGCTGGCGTACATCCGGTTGTTCGGGGGGCAGGACATCGGGGGCCGGCCCCTGCTGCTGTTCGGCATTCTGCTGCTGTTCACGGGGGTGCAGCTCGTGACCCTGGGGCTCCTCGCCGAGCTGCAGGTCAGGACGTACCACGAATCGCAGGACAAGCCGACCTACTACATTCGCGAGGTGCTCGAGACGCCGGCCGCCGACCCGGCGCCTCCGCTACACGAGTGACCCGAGGTCTGCACGGTGCAGCTTGCGTTTCTCGGATGCGGGTTCATCACCGGGGTGCACAGCCGCCACCTGCAGCGGTTGCGGGGGACCGTCGCCTGCAGCTACGCGAGCCGCGATCGGGCGAAGGCCGAGGCGTACCGGCGCCGTTACCGCGGGGCGGGCAGCTACGGAGGCTACGCGGCGGCGATCGAGGATCCGGGCGTGGACGCGGTGGTGGTCGCGGTGCCGCCTCGGTTCCATCTCGATCTGGCCCTGCAGGCGCTGTCGGCCGGCAAGCACGTGCTCGTCGAGAAGCCGGCCTTCCTCCGCATGGCGGACTACCGGCGGGTGCAGGCGGCGCGGGACCGCGCCGGCCGGGTGGTCCTCGTCGGCGAGAACGATCACTACAAGCCGCTGGCCGTCTGTCTGCGGCGTCTCCTCGCCCGCGGCGTCATCGGCGATCTGCTGCTCGCCCACTTCACGACGGTGGTCGAGCGCCTGAAGGCGGCCGACGACTGGCGCAACGACGAGAGCATGGCGGGCGGCGACGCCTTCTTCGAGGAGGGCATCCACTGGCTGCACCTCGCCAACAGCCTGGGGCCGGCCATCACCGCCGCCGTCGGGTTCGCGCCGCCGCCTTCGCGGCGGGGTCCGGACCGGCGCTCGAAGAGCATGCTGGCCGCGTTCCGGTACGCGAACGGCGCCTCCGGCGCCCTGTTCTACTCGCGCGAGGTGCCCTCGCTGCTGCGCGGGGTCCGGCTGTCGAAGCTGTACGGGCGGGACGGGGTCATCACGTTCGAGTCGAACGGCGGCTTCGTGCTGGCGCGGGGCCGCGGCCGGCCGCGGCTGCTGTTCCCGGGGCTGAGGGACATACGCGGCTACCAGGCGATGTACCGTGACTTCGCGGGCGCCATTCGATCGGGGCGCCCGCCCGAGATGAGCCTGGAGACGGCCATGGACGACCAGCGGATCATGGACCAGATCTACGCGGCCGACGCCGTCCCGGCGCCTCCGGCCGCCGCCCGGCAGGATTGATGCCCGGGGCGACGGGGCCGCGAGGCGGCCGCCTCGGGGTCGGGCGTCTGCGCGGCCGCGCACGGCAGACGCCCGCCCTCGTTCGGACGGCGGAGGATCACGGTCGGGGGCGGCCGGGTGAGCGGTGCCGGATCCGTCCGCCGCACGCCGGGGCTCGGAGCCGCGATGCCGAGTGAGCGCTACGACGTCATCATCATCGGGACCGGCGCCGGGGGAGGCACCGTGGCCCGGGCCCTGGCCGATGCCCCGGCCCGCATCCTGCTGCTCGAACGGGGCCGCTTCGTGCCCCTGGAGCCCGAGAACCGGGACCCCGCGGCGGTCTGGAAGCACCGGCGCTACCAGACGTCGGAGCGCTGGCTGGACGGCGGCGGCAGGCCCTTCCGCCCGTACATGCACTACTGCGTCGGGGGCAACACCAAGTTCTGGGGCAGCGTCCTCTTCCGGATGCGTCGCGAGGACTTCCGCGAGACGGAGCACGTCGACGGGGTCTCGCCGGCCTGGCCCGTCGACTACGATGCGCTCGAGCCGTACTACGAGCGGGCGGAGCGGCTGTACGAGGTGCACGGGACCGCCGGTGCGGATCCGACCGAGGCCCCGCGGAAGCCCTTCCCGCACGCCGCGGTTCCTCACGCGGAGCAGGTGGAAGCCTGGGTGGCCCGCATCCGCGAGCAGGGTCTCCATCCCTCGCCCCTGCCCCTCGGGCTGCGGGGGCCGGGAGAGCCGGGACGCTGCATCCTGTGCGACACGTGCAACTCGTTTCCCTGCCACCGCGACGCGAAGAGCGACGCCGACGTCTGCTGCGTGCGTCCCGCCGCCGGGCGTGACAACGTCACCCTGTGGACCGGGGCGCGGGCCCGGCGGCTGCTGACGGACCCCGGCGGCCGCCGGGTCGAGGCGGTGGAGGTCGACCACGCCGGCGAGCGGCGCCGCGTCGAGGCGTCCCTCGTCGTCCTGTCGTGCGGGGCGGTCAACTCGGCGGGGCTGCTGCTGCAGTCGGCCGACGGGAAGCACCCGCGCGGCCTCGCGAACTCGTCGGGCCTCGTGGGACGGCGCTACATGGCGCACCTCGCGACGATGATGGCGGGGTTCCATCCGTTCCGCCGCAACCGCACCGTGTTCCAGAAGACGGTGGCGATCAACGACTTCTATCTCGAGGGGCCGGACGGGGGTTACCCGCTCGGGCAGATCCAGTCCCAGGGACGGACCCACGGGGTCATGGCCCAGACCGCGGTGCCGTGGATGCCGCTGGGGTTCTTCGACTACTGGGTGGCGCGGGGGCTCGACTGGCTCGCGATGACCGAGGACCTGCCGCGCCACGACAACCGGGTGACGGTCGACGCCGTCGGGCGCATCCGGCTGGACTACCGCCCGAACAACGTGCGCGCGCACGAGCGGCTGGTCCGCGAGGTCCGGCGGATGCTGCGCCGGCTCGGGCTCGGGATCGTCTACGTCCATCCGCGGTCCATCCACAACACGACCCACCAGTGCGGCACCCTGTGCTTCGGGACCGATCCCCGGCGCTCGGTGCTCGACCCCTGGTGCCGGTCGCACGACGTCGAGAACCTCTTCGTCGTCGACGCGTCGTTCTTTCCGTCGTCGGCGGCCGTCAACCCGGGCCTGACCATCGTCGCGCAGGCCCTGCGGGCGGCCGACCACATCAGGGAGACGGAGCTGCGCTGCGGGCCTGCGGTGACGGCGGCCGCGCCGGGCGGGGTGCCCGCGGCCCCCGAGCCTGCGCCGCGGGAAAACGCACGCCAGGAGTTTGCGCCGTAGAACGGTGCAGACTCGCAGCAGGGTTGGCTGGGTGCCAGGCGGAGCCGAAGGCGACGATTGGCGGGCTGGCAAGGCGGTCGCCGGGAGGGTGGTCGGGCGGCAGGCGACGGGCGGCGGCTGGCGGCAGTGCAGGGGCGGTCGGCGGCCTCGCCGTCGGACTCGATGGAGCTGCCGGGCCCGGGTTTCCGGCCCGGTGCATGACAGGGCAGAGCAGGAGGGACACCGACGTGCGCGTACGCTCCTTCAGCCACACGGGCATCACGGTGGCCGACTTCAACCGGGCGGTCCGGTTCTACTGGGACGTCTTCGGGTGCCCCCTGGTGGGCGTGTCGGACGCCCCGGCGGAGCGGGTGCGGGGCTTCTTCGGGGTCGACGCCCCCGAGCCGACCTGCAGGATCGGCTGGATTCGGGTCCCCGGGGGCGCCGTGATCGAGATATTCGAGTTCCGGCCGGACCAGCCCGCGGCCGAGGTGGCCTGGAACCGGGTCGGGTTGACCCATCTCTGCTTCAACGTGCGGGACACCTCGCGCTGGCACGACTACCTGGTGGACAAGGGGGTGGAGATCGTCAGCCGGCCCGAGCGGTCGCCCCACGGCCACACCCTGTTCTTCGCCCGCGACCCCGACGGCAACCTCATCGAGCTGACCGATCTGCGCCACATGCACCACGTGCTGCGGTGGCTGGGCCCGCTCGGCGGCTGGCTCTTCCGGCGGGGCGTCGGCCAGGACTACCGGCGCTATTACGAACCGTCCGAGCCGCGGCCGTGAGGGTGACGTTCGGCAACGGGAGGTCCGCCGGCGCCGGGAGTGAAACGACCCGCGGCGGCGGCATGCCCAACTTCGAAGGCTGGCTCGAGGGCTGCCTCGCGGGCGCCGCGACCGCGACGTCGCGGGAACGCGAGCGTTGTCCGGCTGCGCCCGAAGCTCACCCCCGGTGGACCCGCCCGGCAATCTCCGCCACCCGCGCCGGCACGTCCTCGGGCAGCTCGGGATAGATGGGCAGGCTCAGCGTTCGGGCGGCGGCCGCCTCGGCGTGGGGATGGTCGCCGGCCCCGCCTCCGAGATCGGCGCACCACGCCTGCAGGTGTATGGGCACCGGGTAGTGCAGCCCGGTCCCGATTCCCTCCCTCTGGAGCGCCCGGCGCAGGGCGTCGCGGTGCGGGGTCTCCACCGCGTAGCAGTTGTAGACGTGCCGAACGTCGGATATGGCCGCCGGTACGACGACCCCGGTCGGGGCGAGCGCGCGGTCGTAGGCGGCGGCGATGCGGCGGCGGGCCGCCGTCCACGCCGGGAGATGACGGAGCTTGACCCGGAGAATGGCGGCCTGCAGGGCCTCCATCCGGTAGTTGAAGCCGGCTTGCGGCGGCGTGCGCCGGTCGTCGCCGCCCCAGCTCCGCAGCGCGCGAACGGCGCGGGCGTGCGCCTCGTCGCCGGTGACCACCATGCCGCCCTCGCCGTACGCCCCGAGGTTCTTGGTGGGGTAGAAGCTGAAGCAGCCGAGGTCGCCGAGGCCGCCGACCCGGCGGCCGCGGTACTCGGCACCGTGCGCCTGCGCCGCATCCTCGATGACCGCCACGCCGCGCCGGCGGGCGAGGGCGAGCAGGGGGTCGAGGTCGGCGGGATGACCGTAGAGATGCACCGGAATCACCGCCCTGGTGCGCCCGGTCATCGCCTCCTCGACCCGGGCCGCGTCCATGGTGCGGGTCCGCGGGTCGATGTCGACGAACACCGGGGTCGCACCGGTGTAACGGATGGCCGCGACGGTGGCGATGAACGTGAACGGGACCGTGATCACCTCGTCGCCGGGTCCGGCGCCGGCCGCGAGGAGGGCGAGGTGGAGGGCGCTGGTGCCCGAGTTGACGGCGATGCCGTGGCCGGCGCCGCAGAAGGCGGCGAACTCGCGCTCGAAGGCGTCCACCTCGGGTCCGAGCGCGAACCGGCCGCTGCCGAGAACGCGCGCCACCGCCTCGTCGATCTCGGGTCCGATCGACGCGTACTGCGCGCGGAGGTCCACGAGGGGGACTTCGGTCACGGCGCGATGGATACCGGACGCCAGTCGTCGCGCGCGCCGAGCGCGCGCGCCGCGAAGCACCAGATGACGAGGCGCTTCCGGCCCCAGTAGCCCGGGTCGGCGCCAACCCGCTCGACGAGCGCGTCGAGGGCGGCCACGGGGGAGGGGTCGGTCGTCGCCGCGAGATCGACGGGGAGGCCGAGCTCGAAGGCGAGCTGATCGGGCAGCCCCGCCCCGGCCGCGTGCAGCTCGCCGCCGCCATGGAAGACCAGCGCGTGACTGTCGCCGAGGAGCAGGACGGGGCTCTCGGGATCGGTCGCGACCGCCGTGCGGTCCTGCCCCGTCGCGCGAATGACGCCCCGCAGGCGCAGCTCCTCCCGGGCCGCGGGGACGCCGTCGGGCCCGGTGAGGTCGCCGGTGATGCCGATGCTGTACCAGCTCGCCCCGAACGACTCCGTGGCGAGCTCCGCATGCCACGGCCGGGCCCGGACGTCGGCGGCGATGGCGGCGGCGGCCGTCGTGCAGCCGCTGCCCGACCAGTGGGTGTCGGTGCGGCAGTACAGCGGGCCCTCCGCGTGGAAGCGCTCGCGGATGAAGTGATCCGTCAGGTCCAGGACGTCGACGCCGCCCGCGCGGAGCCGATCGTAGAGCCGTTCGAGGGCGGGGTCGAGACGGGGCACGGGAATGGGGACCGCCACCGCGCCGGACACCTTCTCGGGGAAGATGACCGACTTCGGCGGCACCGGGGCCAGGAGCAGCTCGACGCCCAGCGCCTCCAGCTGGCGGTGCAGGTCGAGAATGGTCGCGACGGGGCCCCTCTCCGTCTCCGCCGCCGCGTCCCCGGGGTCCGTTTCCCGCAGGCCGTCCACGCCCACCACCCGCAGCTCGGGAGCGAGGAAGAGCCAGTCGTCCACCCCGCCGACGGCGATGCGCTGCGCGGTCTCGGCCTCGCGCGCGAGCCGGTCCAGCTCGGCTTGGAACGGAGCCAGCACGGGGCCGGCGTCCGGCGCACCGCACGCGGCGAGGATCGTCGCGGCGGCCGCCCCGACGGCGAGGCGGGCGGCGGCGTGGGTCATGACTCGGTCCCGGTTTCGGCCGGGCGCCGGCGATGGAGGACTTGCCTCGGGATTCGCGGGAACCACCGCCGCGACGGGCGATGCCGCGCGGGAAGAAACGAACCGGCGGAGGGAACGATCCGCCCGATCCGCCAAAGAAACTGGTGATTACGAACGGCGCCCATTGTACCATCGTCGCGTCTGCGCCGGCCGGCGCCGGGTCCGGCCGCCGGCGGCGGCTTCGCCCTTTCTCCACTGCCCATGTCCGGTATCGCCGGCATCGTCGAACGCGACCCGGACCGCCCGGTGGATCCGACCCAGGTCAATCGCATGGTCGAGACCCTGCGCCATCGGGGGCCCGATCAGCACGGCCAGCTCGTCCGGCCGGGGGTGGGCCTCGGCATGCGGCGGCTGCCGATCATCGACGTCCGCAACGGGCAGCAGCCGTTCTCGAGCGAGGACGGGTCGACGCATCTGGTGGCGAACGGGGAGATCTACAACCACGCCGAGCTGCGCCGGGAGCTCGTCGGGAGGGGCCACCGGTTCCGGAGCCGGTCGGACGTCGAGGTCATACTGCACGGCTACGAGGCGTTCGGCGTCGACGTGGTGACCCGCCTGCGCGGCATGTTCGCCTTCGCGTTGTGGGACGCCAACAACCGCCGCTTCTTCGCCGGCCGCGATCGGGCCGGCGAGAAGCCCCTCTTCTACGCGCAGACCCCCCAGCGCCTCCTGTTCGGATCCGAGATGAAGGCCCTGCTCCTGCGGCCGGAAGCGTCGCGGGAGATGGACTTCGAGGCGCTGGATCAGTTCCTGACCTACGGGTACGTGCTGAACCCCCGGACCATCTTCGCCGACGTCCGGAGCCTGCCCCCGGCCCACTACCTGATCTACGAGCGCGGCTCCGTGAAGATCGAGCGGTACTGGGACCCCGCGTCGGTGCCGGTCCGGAGCTGGAGCGACGACGAGGCGGCGTCGGCGCTCCGCGAGGCGCTGTCGCGGGCGGTCGCCGCCCAGATGATGTCGGACGTGCCCCTCGGCGCGTTCATGGGGGGGGACGTCGACTCGAGCGCCGTCGTCGGCCTGATGGCGACGGCGGCCGAGCGACCGGTCGCCACCTTCAGCCTCGGCTTCGAGGCCGCCGGCTACGACGAGCTGCCCCAGGCCCGCGCCGTGGCGTCGCACTTCGGGACCGACCACCGGGAGGCGGTGGTCGACCCCGACCTCGCCACGCTGTTCGAACGCGTGGCGGCCCATTTCGACCAGCCGTTCGCCGACGCCTCGTCGTTCCCGATCTTCCTGGTGTCGCAGATCGCCCGCCAGCACGTGACCACGGCCCTGTCCGGCAGCGGGGGGGCCGCGCTCTTCGGCGGCTACCGGACCTACCGGATCGAGGCGCTGGCTCGGCGCGTCTCGAAGCTGGCTCCCGACGCCGCGTTGCGGCTGCTCTCCGCGGCGACGGCCCTGCTGCCGCACAGCGAGAAGAAGCAGGGGGTCATCAACCGGCTGCGCCGATTCGCCCGGGGGCTGGCGACGGGCCCCGAGAACATCGCGCACTACCGGTGGATGACGGTCCTCGACGTTCCCGAGAAGCGGCGCATCTACACGCCGGCCCTTCGCCGGGCCCTCCTCGACAGCGACGTGTACGCCCCGATTCGCCGCCATCTGCAGGGCGCGCACACCGACGACATCCTCAACCGCCAGCTGTACGCGGACCTGCAGGTGTTCCTGAGCGACGATCTGCTCGCGGCCGTCGACCGGCTGAGCATGGCGACCTCCCTGGAGACGCGGGCGCCCTTCCTCGACGTCGACGTCATGGAGCTGGCGTTCTCGATGCCGGGCTCCCTGAAGATCCGGAACGGCGACCGTCAGTACATCCTCAAGCTCGCGCTGCGCCCGCTTCTGCCGGAGTCGACGCTGCGGCGGCCGACGGCGGGGTTCTTCATGCCCACGCGGACCTGGCTGCGGAACCAGTGGGCCCTGCCCATGCAGGACCTCCTGGGGCCCGATCAGGTGCGGCGGCGGGGCTGGTTCGAGCCCGGCGAGGTCACCCGCCGGATCGACGAGCACCTGGCCGGCCGCCGCGACCATTCCCGTCTCCTGTTCGGCCTGATGGTGCTCGAGCGCTGGTCCCAGACGTTCCTCGACTGATGCGGCCTCCAGGCGCAGAGCCGCGCGGACCGCCCCGCCCGCTTTCGTCGTATCATGGGCATGGTGCGGCGCGGGCCCGGCGGGCGCGTTCGCCGGGCCCGCGCCGAGCCGCCCGGCGGACCGGTCCGCGGCACGACACCCCGACGGCGCAGTCATGGCCTACGAGAGCGCACTCGAGAAGAAGCTGGCCCGCAAGGTCACCAAGGCCATCGTCGACTTCGAGCTCATCGAGGACGGCGATCGGGTCATGGTCGGCCTGTCCGGCGGCAAGGACAGCTGGGCGCTGATGCAGCTGCTGGACGCGCTGCGGCGGCGGGCGCCGGTCGACTTCACCCTGGTGGCGGTGAACGTGCATTCGGGCTATCGCGACTACCGGCACGACGCGATCGAGCGGGCCTGCGCGGAGCGGGGTTGGGAGCTGCGGGTCGAGCACACGACCATCGGCGCGATCATCGACGACAAGCTCGACGAGCGGGCGACCCCCTGCTCGCTGTGCGCCCGCCTCCGGCGCGGCGTCCTGTACCGAATCGCCGGCGAGGTGGGAGCGACCAAGATCGCCCTCGGGCATCACGCCGACGACTTCATCGAGACCCTGCTGCTGAACCTTTTCTTCGCCGGGGCCCTGAAGGCGATGCCGGCCCGCCTGGTGTCCGACGATCGACGCCACGTGGTCGTTCGCCCTCTGGTCTACGTCAGCGAGGAGGAGGCGCGGGACTACACCCGGCAGGCGGGCCTGCCCGTGATCGGCTGCTGCTGCCCGGCCTGCGGCGACCTGGGCCTGCAGAGGCAGCGCGTCAAGCGGCTTCTGCTCGACCTCGAACGGGAGCATCCGGGGGTGAAGCAGTCGATGCTGAAGGCGCTCGGCAACGTCGCGGGGCGCCACCTGCTCGATCGGCGCCTGAACCCGGTGTCGGAGCTTCGGGCGGGCGTGGCCGCATCCCTCCCGGCGGCGCCGTCCTCGTCCGGCGAGGCGGCGGCCGTCTGAACGCGCCGCCATGCGTGCGCGCCCGGGCCCGGGGGCGCCGATCCGCGCGGGCTCCGGGAGCGCGCGGGCTTCAGGAGACCGATGCGAGCGGTCGTTCAGCGGGTGACCTCGGCCCGGGTCACCGTCGACGAGAGGACGGTGGGCAGCATTGGGCAGGGGCTGCTGGTGCTGGTGGGGATCGCACGCGACGACGGGCGCGACGCCGTGTCCTATCTGGTCGACAAGGTCGTCGGGCTGCGGGTCTTTCCGGACGACGACGGGCGCATGAACCGCTCCGTGCGCGAGGTCGGCGGGGGCATCCTGCTCGTTTCCCAGTTCACGCTCTACGGAGACTGTCGTCGGGGGCGGCGCCCCTCGTTCGACGCGGCCGCGCGTCCGGAGGAAGCGCGCCCCGTGTACGACGAGCTGGTCCGGCGGTTCCGCGATCGGGGGGTTCGCGTCGAGACCGGAGTGTTTCAGGCGCACATGGGGGTCGACTCCGTCAACGACGGACCGGTGACGATCCTCCTCGACACCGGGAAGGCATTCTGAACGGGGAGAGGGATGAGCGGCAGGTTGACGCGTCTGGCGGGGTGGGTGATTGGATTCTGCCTCGTCGCGGGGGCAGGGGCGGCCCAGCAGCGGCCGCTGCTGACCGAAGATCCCGAGCCCGTCGGGGACGGCCTCGTGCTCCTGGAGGCGGGCATCGACAACACGTGGAACCACATCTTTCCCGTGTCGGGGCTCCAGGGGCAGCTCTTGCGGTTGCCGCGGCTCGGCCTCAGCTTCGGCATGGGGTCCCGGGCCGAGATCCAGCTCGAGGCCGTGTCCATCAGCCGCCTCGTCATCTCCGAGCGCTTCGACGCGCCGCTGGCGCACATGGTCGAGGTCCCCGGCGACACGACGCGGGGCTGGGAGGACGCCGTGATCGGGGCCAAGGTCAAGCTGGCCAACGAGGGCGCGGTGATGCCGGCCGTCGCCCTGCGTTTCGCGACGCGGCTGCCCAACGCCAGCAACGAGACCGGGCTCGGGCTCGACACCATGGACTTCTTCCAGTCGCTGCTCGTCGGCAAGACGGTGCAGTCGATTCGCCTCGTCGGCAACATCGGCGTGGGCATTCTGTCGGACCCGACGCGCGGCGACCGCCAGAACGACGTGCTGACCTACGGTATCTCGCTGGCCCGGGCGATAACCGCCGCGTCGGAGATCGTCGGCGAGCTCAACGGGCGCATCAGCACGCGGCGGGGGACGCCGCCGCCCGGCACCGAGAGCCGCGGCCGCATGACCTTCGGGCTGCGCCATACCCGCGGGGCGGTCCGGTTGGACGGCGGGTTGTTCACCGGGCTCACGGCCCTCGATCCCAAGCTCGGCGTGACCGCCGGCCTCACCTGGGTGTTCAGGAGCCCGCTGGGGCCCTGACCGGACGGATCCCGGCCACCATGCCTCACGACCTCGTCAAGGCCCACGCCTACGGCAACGACTTTCTCTTCGTTCCCATCGAGCAGACCGCCGAGGCCGGGCGCGCCGCGCTGGCCCGCCGCCTCTGCGACCGGCACACCGGCGTGGGGGGAGACGGGCTCGTGCTCCACGCGGCCACCGGGGCCGGCGCCCGCATGGTCCTCTACAACGCGGACGGGGGGCGGGCGGAGGTGTCGGGCAACGCGGTGCGCTGCCTGGCCGCGATCGTCGTCCGCGAACGGCCCTCGCTCGGTCGCCCGGTCATCGAGACCGATGCCGGCCCGATACCGCTGACGCGGGTCGGGTCGGCGGGCGGGCGGACGACGTTCGACGCCCTCATGGGCTCGCCGGTCGGGCTCCGTCGCCGGCAGGTGGAGGCGGGCGGCGAGCAGGTCGAGGTCGTCGAGCTGTCGGTCGGGAACCCTCAGTGCATCGTGCTCGGGGGAGAGGTGAGCGAGCGCCGCCTCCACCGTCTCGGCGCCGCCCTCGCCACCCATCCGGCCTTTCCCGACGGCACCAACGTCGAGCTCGTCGACGTGGAGTCGGCGTCCCGGATACGGATACTCATCTGGGAGCGCGGCGTCGGTCCGACGGCCGCGTCCGGCACCGGCGCGTGCGCGAGCGCGGTGGCGGCGGCGGCCTTCGGCGGCGCCTCGCGCGAGGTCGAGGTGGTTTCGCCGGGCGGCGTGCAGCGCGTGCGCTGGACGGAAGAGGGCATCCATCTGACGGGGTGGGCGGACATCGTGATGACCGGGCGCTGGCTCGGGCAGGAGCCCGCACCGTGAGACGGCGCTGACGCCTGGAGGGTCGGAGGCGGGATTGAGCGCAGCACCCGCAATCCCGATGGAGGGGCCTGCACGCATCGTACGCGTACGTCGTCGCCGCAGGGACGGGACGCCGCCGGCGATCACCCTCGGATGGAGACGCTATTCCTGCCGCAAATCGCCACGGAACCTCGCTTCGCACCACATGTGCCCGGTTCTTGCAGGCGACTCGAGGTGGCGGCCGGCCGTGACGGGGCCGACACCTCGACCGGGCCGGCCCGCGGCCCCGCCGTGTGGTACGATGAAGGCACTCGCTCTCCACGACCGACCCCGCGAAAAGCTCGAGCGTCTCGGGCCGTCAGGTCTGGGCGACAACGAGTTGCTGGCGATCGTCCTCGGTCACGGGTTCCGCGACGCGAACGCCATCGACGTCTCGAACCGGGTCCTGGCCGCGGTGCAGGGCGTGCACGGGTTGACACGGCAGTCCCTCGGCGATCTGTGTCGGCTGAAGGGGCTCGGGGCGGCCAAGGCGGCGCAGGTGCTCGCCGCCGTCGAGCTGGGCCGGCGCACGCTGGTGAGGCCGCCGGACCACCGCGAGCGGCTGGGTTCTCCGCGGGAGGTCGCGTCCTTCCTGCTGCCGAGCTACGGGGCCCGCCCCGTCGAGCAGTTCGGCATCGTGCTGCTGGACACGAAGCACCGCGTCCTCAAGACCACGCTGGTGTCGACGGGGACCCTCGACGCCAGCCTCGTTCATCCGCGAGAGGTGTTCCGGGCCGCCGCGAGCGGGGGGGCGGCGGCGATAGTGCTGTTCCACAATCACCCATCGGGCGACCCGACGCCCAGCGGCGACGACGTGGCCCTGACCGCGCGGCTCGTCGAGGCGGGCCTGGTGATGGGGATCGAAGTGGTCGACCACGTGATTCTGGCCGACGCCAAGTACTGCAGCTTCAAGGAGATGGGGCGGCTCTAGGGGACGCTCTCGAGGTCGCGCCGGAAGTGCCGCCGGCGCGACGCTCCCGGGAACCCATGGGGAGGATTCTGTACCTCGACTGCTTCTCCGGCGCGTCGGGCGACATGCTCATCGGCGCCCTGCTCGATGCGGGACTGCCTTTCGAGCACCTCCGGGAGGCCCTGGGGAGCCTGGCCCTCGGCGACGAGTGCGTCGTCTCGGCCGAGCCGGTGACCCGCTCCGGGGTCGGGGCCACGAAGTTCACGGTGACGGAGGCCGCGGGGGACGGCGCCGGCCATCCGCACCGCCATCTCTCCGGCATCCTGAAGCTGGTCGAGCGGTCGGCGCTGTCCGAGGCGTCCCGGAGGCGGGCGGCCCGCCTGTTTCGGCGATTGGCCGAGACCGAGGCCGCCATACACCGGATGCCGGTCGAGAAGGTGCATCTGCACGAGGTGGGGGCGCTCGACTCGATCGTGGACGTCGTCGGCGGGGTCTTCGCCCTCGAGTGGTTCGGGGCCGAGCGCATCGTGGCCTCCGCCTTGAACGTCGGCAGCGGCACGGTGCCCTGCGCGCACGGGACGATGCCGGTCCCGGCGCCGGCGACGGCGGAGCTGATCAAGGGTGCGCCGGTTTATGCGGGGCCGCCGGGAGGCGAGCTGCTGACCCCGACCGGCGCGTTGCTGGTGGCGGAGTTCGCGGGCGGGTACGGTCCGTTGCCGGCGATGCGCATCGAGCGCATCGGCTACGGTGCGGGCTCGCGCGACCCCCGAGGCCATCCCAACGTGCTGCGGGTCCTCGTCGGCGAGGCGGCGGAGGCCGGCCCCTCTGAACGGGTGGTTTCCGTCGAGTGCGAGATCGACGACATGAACCCCGAGATCTTCGGGGTGCTCATGGAGCGTCTGCAGGACGCGGGGGCGCTCGACGTGTTCTACACGCCGGTCCAGATGAAGAAGAACCGCCCGGGGACGCACGTCACGGTCCTCGCGCCGCCGGGACGCCGGGAGGCCGTCTGCGCGACGCTGTTCCGGGAGACGAGCACCATCGGCCTCCGCTACGGAGAGTCGACCCGGGAGGTGCTGGCGCGAGAGATCGTGCCGGTGGCGACCGTCTACGGCGAGATACGATGCAAGGTCGCGCGGCGCGGGCGCGCCGTGGTCAACGTGGCGCCGGAGTTCGAGGACTGCGCCCGCGCGGCCCGCGAGCATCGTGCGTCGGCGAAGGAGGTTCACGCCGCCGCCGTGCAGGCGTCGCGCGACGCTGGGCTGACGGCGGGGGCGCGCGGGCGTTGAGGCGCGCGTCGGTTCGAGGCGCGGATTGGGCGGGGCGCGCCGCCGGCGGGAGGCCGCGCGGCCCCCGGCGCGCGGTCGGGGTACAGCAGAGATGAGCCGCTTCTATCTGACCACGGCTATCGACTACGTCAACAGCCGGCCCCACCTGGGCACGGCCTACGAGAAGGTGACGGCCGACGTCATCGCCAGATATCGCCGCCTGTGCGGGCTGTCCACGCGCTTCGTCATGGGCAACGACGAGCACTCGCAGAACGTCTTCCAGCGCGCGGCCGAGCTCGGGCTCGACCCGCTGGCCTTCTGCGACCGGATGGAGGGGGTGTTCCGCGAGGTCTGGGCCAAGCTCGACGTGTCGTTCGACGACTTCATCCGCACCACCGAGGAGCGCCACCGGGTGGCGGTGACGACCCTCGTCGAGCGCATCGCCGCCGCCGGCGACCTCTACGAGGGCGAGTACGAGGGGTGGTACTGCGTCTCGTGCGAAGCCTTCAAGCAGGACAAGGACCTCGTCGACGGCGAGTGTCCCGTGCACCGCAGCAAGCCGGACTGGCTCAAGGAGAAGAACCACTTCTTCCGGCTGTCCCGGTACCGGGACCGGTTGCTGGAGCACTACTCGGTCCACCCGGGCTTCGTGCAGCCCGAGGTCCGGCGCAACGAGATGCTGCGGCTGCTCGAGCGCGGCCTCGAGGACATCTCCATCAGCCGTACCGGGCAGCGCTGGGGGATTCCCCTGCCGTTCGACCCGTCGAACGTGGTCTACGTGTGGTTCGATGCCCTGACCAACTACATGGCGGCGGTCGGGTACGGCAGCGACGA
Source organism: Vicinamibacterales bacterium (assembly GCA_965116765.1). Lineage (GTDB taxonomy): Bacteria > Acidobacteriota > Vicinamibacteria > Vicinamibacterales > UBA8438 > JAJEEA01. Next base: position 674,637 of record OZ220718.1, read on the forward strand.
GGAGCAGTTCGCGGCCTGGTGGCCGGCCGACCTGCACGTGGTGGGGAAGGACATCACCCGCTTCCACGCGGTGGTGTGGCCGGCGATGCTCATGAGCGCGGACATCGCGCTGCCGCGGGTGGTCTACGGCCACGGGTGGGTGAACTGGCAGGGCCAGCGCATGAGCAAGTCGCTCGGGACCAGCGTCGACCCCCTGGAGGCCGCCGACCGGCTGGGGCCCGACCCCCTGCGCCTGTATCTCGTGAAGGAGATCGTCTACGGACAGGACGGCGACTTCACGTGGGAGCGCTTCGACGAGCGGTACAACGCGGATCTGGCGAACAACTTCGGCAACCTCGTGAACCGGGTCACCGCGATGGCCCACAAGTACCGCGGGGGCCGGGTGGCGCCGGTTGCCGGCGCGGCGCCCCGTCTCGCGGACCGCGCCGCCGACGTGGTCCGCCGGTACCGCGCGGCCCTCGACGGCTACGAGCTGCACGCGGGGATGGCGGCGGCCTTCGATCTCGTCGACGCCGCCAACGAGTTCATCACCCGGTCGGAGCCGTGGGTGCTGGCGAAGGCGGCGGACCGCGCGGACGAGCTCGATCAGGCGCTGTTCGAGATGGTCGAGGCGGTGCGGATCGCGGCGCTGCTGCTGTGGCCGGCGATGCCCTCGTCCTGCGCGGAGATCTGGCGGCGCATGGGACAGACCCGGCCGATTGCCGACAGCCGGCTCGATGCCGATGCGGCGTGGTCGGGCGGGGCGCGGCAGGTCGTCAAGGGGCCGCCGCTGTGGCCGCGGCTCGAGGCCGGCGGCGCCCTCGGCGAGACCGCCGCCGTGACCGCCGCGGTCGCCGCGGAGAAGGGGAGAGGGAGGACGATGACCGACGACACTTCGACGGCGGCGCCGGTGCCGCAAGCGGCCGGGGGCGACCGGAGGGAGACGGAGGCCGGGCGCGACGACACGTCGTCCGCGGCGCCGTCCGCCCGGGCCGGCTCCGGCCCGGCCCCGGTCCCTTCCCCGTCCGCGGCTGTCCCGCCGCCGCCGGTGGACGAGCCGCGCATCTCGTTCGACGACTTCATGAAGGTGCAGCTCCGGGTGGTGAAGGTGATCGCGGCCGAGGCGATCCCCAAGTCGAAGAAGCTCCTCAAGGTGACGGTGGACGACGGGACCGGCGAGCGCACGCTGGTGGCGGGCATCGCGCGCGCCTACGCCCCCGAGACCCTGGTGGGACGCTCGGTGGTCATCGTCGCCAACCTCGAGAAGGCGAAGCTGATGGGCGTCGAGTCGAACGGCATGATTCTCGCGGCGACGGACCCCGGCGGGGGGCCGGTCCTGCTGGGGGTGGACGACCCCGACGCCGCCCCTCCCGGGGCCCGGGTCCGCTAGTCGGGGCCGGGGCGCGCCGATGTTCGACTCGCACTGCCATCTGGCCGACGAGGCGTTCGAGGACGATCTCGACGCCGTGGTCGAGCGGGCCCGGCAGGCCGGCCTGCGGGGCGCCCTGTGCATCCTCGACGCGACCAATCGGGCCGAGGCGGTCCGCGCCCGGCGGGTGGCGGCGGCGTGGCCGGAGGTGCGGTTCGCGGTCGGCGTGCACCCCCACCAGGCCGGGCAGCTCGCGGCGTGTCTCGACGAGGTGGAGCCGCGGCTGCGAGCAGCCGTCGCCGCGCGGTCCGGCGCCTGCGCGGTGGGCGAGATCGGCCTCGACTACCACTACGACTTCGCACCGCGCGACGTCCAGCGCGAGGTGTTCCGGACTCAGGTGCGGGTGGCGGCCGAGCTGGGGCGCCCCATCGTGATCCACACCCGCGAGGCCGACGAGGACACCTTCGCGGTCCTGGAGGGGGAGGGGGCGCCGCCGCCCGGCGGCGTGTTCCACTGCTTCACGGGCGACGCGGCGACGGCGCGCCGGGCCGTCGATCTCGGCTTCCACGTGTCGTTCTCGGGGATCGCGACGTTCAGGCGGGCCGACGCCGTGCGCGAGGCGGCCGCCGTGGTGCCTTGGGACCGGCTTCTCGTCGAGACCGACGCCCCGTACCTGGCGCCGGTCCCGTATCGGGGGCGCCGCAACGAGCCGGCGTGGGTGGCCCGGGTCGTCGAGGTGCTGGCGGGGGTGCGCGGGACGTCCCCCGGCGAGGTGTCGGCGCGTACCGCCGCCGCCTTCGAGGCCCTGTTCCTCGGCGGGGACTCCGTCGCCGGAGCGTCCCGCAACGGCCGCCAGGGACGCTGACGGGAGTGGCCATGCCGACTGCGAAGTGCGTGAAGCGTCACGACGCGGCCCGTGCCCCGATCCGGCTGACGAATCCGTGTCGATCACGGCCCTAAAGGGTTGCTGCGTTGACACTTGGAGCGCAACTGTGCTGAAATCCGGGGCGCGAGACGCCGCCGTGTCGAGAACCTCTGTCCCCCCGGACCTCGCCGAGATCTTCGAGCCCATACGCGCGGACCTGGAATCGGTCGAGCAGAAGTTCGTCCGCCACATCGAGTCGCGGGTCGAGCTGATACCCGAGATCGGCCGCTATCTCCAGGCGAGCGGCGGCAAGCGGGTGCGGCCGGCGCTCCTGCTCATGTGCGCGCGGCTCGGCGGCTACCGGGGCGAGAACGCTACCCTCTACGCGGCGGTGGTGGAGTTCATCCACACCGCCACTCTCGTGCACGACGACATGATCGACGACGCGGTCACCCGCCGCGGGCGGGAGACCGTGCATGCCCGGTGGGGCAACGACATCACCGTCCTCCTCGGCGACTACCTCTACATCAAGTCGATGGGCATGGCCCTGACCGTCGACTCTCTCGAGCTCGTGCGGCTGCTCTGCGACGTCACGCGCGGCATGATCGAGGGCGAGCTGTACCAGCTCACCAAGGTTGGCGACGTGGACATCAGCGAGGAAGAGCACCTGGAGATCATCAGGCGCAAGACCGCCCACCTGTTCGGCGGCTGCGCCCAGATCGGCGGGATGCTCGGCGGGTTGTCCGAGGCCCGGCAGGCGGCCCTGCGCGACTACGGCATCAGTCTCGGCATCGCGTTCCAGCTCGTCGACGATCTCCTCGACTACACCGCCGACGAGAGCGTGCTCGGGAAGCCGGTGGGCGGCGACGTGCGCGAGGGCAAGATGACGCTGCCCGCGATCTACCTGCTCCGGAAGGCGGGGGTGCCGGCCCGGGTCCTGCTCGACGCTCTGGTGCGGGACCGCCGGTTCTCGCCCGACGCCTGGAACGAGCTGCGCGGCCTGCTCGCCGAGCATCGCGTGCTCGACCTCGCCTTCGAGCGGGCGGCGGAGTTCGCCGAGGCCGCGAAGCGGTTTCTCGAGGGTTTTCCCCCTTCCCCGGAGCTCGACGCCCTCATGGCGCTGCCCGACTACGTGCTGGCCCGGGACCGCTGACGCCGGCTCCCCGCCCCTGGCCCGCCCATCGTCGCCTTCGGCTCCGCTGGACGCCCAATCAGCCTTTCAGACGCCGGCGCCGTTCTGCGGCGCAGACTCCCGGGGCGCCGCTCGCGGCCCCGTGCACCGCCCTCGTCCCGCGCGTTCCGAGCTACTCTCGATGGCAGCCCGGCCCGACACCGGAAGACCGGGCGCTCCGAATTGCGCGGTTTCCGCTCCCACCCGCCGCGGTCCCGCGTTCGCCGGCCGGTCCGCGAACTTATAATGACCGGCGCAGGGCGATGACCGAGCGCATTCTGGTGGTCGACGACGACGAGGGCGTGCGCGACGCCCTCAAGATGACCCTCGAGTACGAGGGCTACGAGTGCCTGTTCGCGCGCAGCGGCCGCGAGGGGCTCGACCTGCTCGGCGCCGAGAGCGTCGACCTCGTGCTGCTCGACGTGAAGATGCCGGGGATGGACGGCCTGGAGGTCCTGCGGCGCATGCGGGAGCGCGGCGACGCCGTCCCCGTGATCGTCATCTCCGGCCACGGCACCATCAGCACCGCGGTCGAGGCGACGAAGCAGGGCGCGTTCACGTTTCTCGAGAAGGGGTTCGAGGGGGACGTCCTCAAGGTCAACATCCGGAACGCCCTGGAGCAGCACCGGCTCAAGACCGAGGTCAGCCGCTACCGCGCGCTCGCCGAGATCCGTCACGAGATGGTGGGGGAGAGCCCGGCCCTGCGGGGGGTGACGGACGCGATCGGGCGGGCCGCGCCCACCACGAGCACGGTGCTCATCCAGGGGGAGAGCGGGGTCGGGAAGGAGCTGGTGGCGCGGGCCATTCACCGCAACAGCCGGCGGGGCCGCGAGCGGTTCGTGCAGGTGAACTGCGCCGCCCTGCCCGAGGAGCTCATCGAGTCGGAGCTCTTCGGGCACGAGCGGGGCGCGTTCACGGGCGCGACCCAGAAGCAGATCGGCAAGTTCGAGCAGGCCGATCGCGGCACCATCTTCCTCGACGAGGTCGGCGACATGAGCCTCCGCACCCAGGCCAAGGTGCTGCGGGTGCTGCAGGAGGGAGAGGTCGAGCGGCTCGGGTCGGCCCGGACCATCGAGGTCGACGTGCGCGTGCTCGCGGCCACCAACCGCAACCTCGAGGAGGACATCGACAACGAGCGCTTTCGCGAGGACCTCTACTTCAGGCTCAGCGTCATTCCGATCCGGGTGCCGCCCCTGCGCGACCGCCGGGAGGACATTCCCCGGCTCGTCCGCCACTTCACGGCGCTGTTCTGCCGGGACAACAACTTCCGGCCCCGCGAGTTCACCCCGGCCGCGCTCGGGGCGCTGGCCGGTGAGCGGTGGCGCGGCAACATCCGAGAGCTGAAGAACACCGTCGAGCGGCTGCTGGTGATGACTCCGGGGGAGACCATCGACGTGGGCGATATCCGCGCGGTGGTGCGGACGGGGCCCCGGGACGGCGCGGCGGGCCTCGCCGCGAGTCAGGCCGGCACCCTGCGCGAGTTCAAGGAGCGGGCGGAGCGCGCGTTCCTCATCGACAAGCTGCGCGAGCACGGCTGGAACATCTCGAGGACGGCCGAGGTCATCGACACCCCGCGCAGCAATCTCTACAAGAAGCTGGAGCAGTACGGGATCTCGCAGGACACGGACGCCTGATGAGGAGGACCGCCTGGCGAGCACAGTGAATGGCCTACGCGCCGCAGAGGGACAGGCGACCGCTGCACGCGGTGCCCTTCGGGGGCATCGGGTGGGGAGGAAAGTCCGAACTCCGAAGGGCAGTGCGCCGGGTAATCCCCGGTCAGGGCGACCTGAAGGAAAGTGGCACAGAAAACATACCGCCTCCCGGCGTTCCGGTTCCGGACCGCCGGGCGGTAAGGGTGAAAAGGTGCGGTAAGAGCGCACCGCGTCCGCCGCAAGGCGGATGGCAGGCTAAACCCCGCACGGAGCAAGACCGAATAGGGAGGCGCTCGAGGGCGGCCCGTCCGAAGCCTCCGGGTAGGTTGCTCGACCCCGCCGGCGACGGCGGGGCTAGAGGAATGGTCGCCGCCCGGCGTCCGTCCGTTCGCGGACGGCGGCGGGTACAGAATTCGGCTTATCGTCCCTCTGCGGCGCTCTCTTCGCGTTTCGACCCTCCTCGCCGCGGCGCGGGGCGGACCAGCAACGTCGTGCCCCGCACCGCCTCGACGGTCACGGTATGGCCCTGGCGGATCTCGCGTCCGGCCGCCGTCGCCTCCGAGCGCCACAGCTCGCCGCGGACGCGCACGTAGCCGTGCGGCGCGAGCAGCTCGACGGCCACGCCGGACAGCCCGATCAGGCGCTCGATGGCGGTCGAGGCGTCGCTCTCGTAGGCGGTCCGCAGCAGCGGATAGAGCGCCGCGTCCTTGGCCATCACCGCCGCCACGAGCAGGACTCCGGTCCAGCCCGTCAGGACGCCCCAGCGGTAGAGCAGGACGGCCGCGCCCACCGCGAGCACCCATTCCGGGATCTGGTAGAGCGTGTAGCGGACCAGGGTCGAGCGTGCTGGCGGGGCGCGCACGGTTCCACTATCTCATCCCGGGCGGCGGAAGTGAAGGCGCCCGGCCGCGCTCGCCCAGCCCGGGACGGTCGGGAGCCGGTATACTGACGCGTCCGTCGGGCGCGGAGCGCCGCCGCGCCGCCCGGATGCGGCGGGACTCCCACGACCGGTCCCAGGTGACGACGATGCGCATCTCGTTCAACGGCTCGCCCGCACCCACCCTCGGCGTCGAGGTGGAGCTGCAGATCATCGACCCCGAGACCGGGAACCTCGTGTCGGGGGCCTCCGACATCCTGGAGCGCGCGGCCGTCGCCCACCTCAAGCCGGAGCTGATCCAGTCGACCATCGAGATCAACACCGACCCGTGCGCCGACGTCGCGGCGGTCCGCCGCGAGCTGACCGAGCGGCTCCGCGGGCTGTACGGGCTGTGCGACGAGCTGGGCTATCAGCTCGCGAGCACCGGCACCCATCCGTTCTCGCGGTGGGCCGAGCAGAAGATCACCGACAAGGAGCGCTATCACCTGCTCGCCAACCGCTGCCAGTGGCCGGCCCGGCGCCTGATGATCTTCGGCCTGCACGTGCACGTGGGCATCGAGAGCGGCGAGAAGGCCATCGCCATCTTCAACGCCCTGACCACCTACATCCCCCATCTGCTCGCGCTGTCCGCGAGCTCGCCGTTCTTCCAGGCCGAGGAGACGGGGCTCGCCTCGTGCCGGGTGAAGATCTTCGAGAGCCTGCCGACGGCGGGGCTGCCCTACCGGCTGCTGAACTGGGCCGAGTTCCAGCGCCTGATGATCACCCTGGTGGGGGCGGGGGCCATCGAGTCGGTGCGGGAGATCTGGTGGGACATCCGGCCCCACCCGCAGTTCGGGACGGTCGAGGTGCGCATCTGCGACGGGCTGCCGACCCTCGACGACATCGTCGCGATGACCGCGCTGATCCAGGCGCTGGTGGTGTGGCTCGGCGACCAGTACGACAACGGCGTCTACCTGCCGGTGCAGCGCTACTGGATCGTCCGCGAGAACAAGTGGCGGGCGGCCCGGTGGGCCCTCGACGCCCAGGTCATCGTCGACGAGGAGGGCCGGCTCGAGCCCCTGTCGGAGTCCATCCACCGTCTGCTGGAGTCGATCGAGCCGGTGTCGAAGCGGCTGGGCAGCCACCGCGAGCTGGCGGGCGTCCGCAACCTCATGCGGACCGGACCCAGCTGCGCCGCCCAGCGGCAGGTGTACGCGGAGAGCGGCGACTTCACGAAGGTCGTCGGTTCCCTCGTCGATTCGCTGCGGGCCAGCGTGTTCGCGGGGTCCTGACCGGTCCGGGGCACGGTCCGCTACGTGGCCCGGGCCTGCCACCGGCCGTGGCGGTGGTCGACCTCCAGGGCGAGGCCGAAGCATGCCGACAGCGCGGGCGGGGTCAGCACGTCCTCGATGGGGCCGGCGGCGGCGATGCGGCCCGACGCCAGCAGCAGGGCGTGGGTGAAACCGGGCGGGATCTCGTCCAGGTGGTGGGTGACCAGCACTACGGGCAGTTCCGGCTCGGTGCGGGCGAGGTTGGCCAGGGTCTGCACGAGCTGCTCGCGGCCGGGGAGATCCAGGCCCGGCGTTGGGCTCGTCGAGCACCAGGAGCCCCGGCGTGCACATGAGGGCGCGGGCGAGCAGCACCCGCTGGCGCTCGCCCGACGAGAGCGTCGTGAAGCGCTGCCCGGCGTGGCCGAGGCAGTCGACGCGGGCGAGGCAGCGCCGCGCGTGGTCCCAGTCGGCCTCGTCGTAGCGGTGCCACCACGGGGCGAGCGCGGCCTGCTTGCCGGCGACCACGATCTGCTCGGCGGTCAGGGCCGGCGGGATCATCGCGGCGAGGGCGGCGCTGGTGACCCCGATGCGCAGGCGGAGGGCCCGCACGTCGACGCGGCCCAGCTCGCCCCCGAGCACGGTGACGGAGCCCACGGAGGGGTGCTGGTAGAGCGTGAGAATCTGGCACAGGGTGGTCTTGCCGCTGCCGTTGGGGCCGAGCACCACCCAGCGCTCGCCGGCCCGGACGAGCCAGTCGATGCCTTCGAGAATGGTCGTGCGGTCGCGGACCAGCCGCACCCCGGACAACTTCACGGCCTCCGACGCCGTCCGCCCCACCATCTCGTCTTCGCCTCTCCGAGGAGCGGGAGGACGATCCGACACCTGCCGCACGCCGGACAGCTTCAAGGCCTTCGTCGGGTCCGTCCGCCGCACCGTCTCGTCTTCGCCCCTCCGAGGGGCAGGACGACGATCCGACGCCGGCGGAGCATCCGGGGGCTGCGTCATCTCGTGTTCGCCCACCGTGGCCGCGACGGGAGCGGTCCCGGTCGGGGCAGGGTGCGGCCCGTGGCGCGCACCCGGTCGGGATCAGGACTCCTTGACGGCGGCGATCAGGTCGAGCACCGCCTGCTTGCCGTCGCCGAAGAACATCAGGGTGTTGTCGGCGGCGAAGAGCGGGTTCGGGATGCCCGCGAAGCCGGGCGAGAGGCTGCGCTTGATGACGACGACGGTCCGGGACTGGTCGACGTTCAGGATCGGCATGCCCGCGATGGGGCTCGACGGGTCGGTGCGGGCGTCGGGGTTGACGATGTCGTTGGCGCCGATGACGAGGCTGACGTCGGTCTGCTCGAACGACGGGTTGACGGCGTCCATCTCCTTGAGCTTGTCGTAGTCGACGTCGGCCTCGGCGAGCAGCACGTTCATGTGTCCGGGCATCCGGCCCGCCACGGGGTGGATGGCGTACTCCACCTCGACGCCCCGCGACTCGAGCAGGTTCGCGAGGTCCCGCACCTGGTGCTGCGCCTGCGAGACGGCGAGGCCGTAGCCGGGGACGATGACGGCGCGGCGCGCGCCGTCGAAGAGCATCGCCACCTCCTCGGCCGAGGTGCTCTTGACCCGGCCGGCGTAGACCGCGTCGGCGTCCGACTTCGACCCGCCGCCCTCGGCGATCGCCCCCACCAGCACGTTGACGAGCGACCGGTTCATCGCCTTGCACATGATGCGGGTCAGGATGATGCCGGAGGCGCCGACGAGCGAGCCGGTGATGATGAGGATGTCGTTGCTCAGCACGAAGCCGGTCGACGCGGCCGCGAGCCCGGAGTAGGAGTTGAGGAGCGCGATGGCGACGGGCATGTCGGCCCCGCCGATGGAGATCGTCAGCAACACGCCGAGCACCGACGCGACGGCCACGAGGCCCGCGTAGAAGGCGATGGTGCCGGGATCGGCGACGACCATCGCGCCGAGCCCGAGCGCCGCCAGCCCGATGGCGCCGTTGAGGACCTGCTGCCCCGGGAAGACGACCGGCGCGTCGGGCAGCAGCAGCCCGCGCAGCTTGTCGAACGCGACGAGGCTGCCCCAGAAGGTGACGGAGCCGATGAGGCCGGAGGCGACGGTGGCCACCGTGGTCTGGGCCGACGGCTCGACCGCGCTCACCAGCACCGCGCCCGCCACCAGGGCCGAGGCGCCGCCCCCGAAGGCGTTCAGCAGCGCCACCATCTCGGGCATCGCGGTCATCGCGATGCGCAGCGCGAGGGTGGCGCCGATGGCCCCGCCGAGGGCCACCCCGGCGAGGATCACGGCCACGCCCTGGGGGCCGGCGCCGAAGACCTGCCGGTCGAGCAGCGTCGCCGCCACCGCCAGCAGCATCCCCGTCGCGCCCATCAGGTTGCCGCGCACCGCCGTCCGCGGATGGGTCAGGCCGCGGATGCCGAGGATGAAGAGGGCCGAGGCGGCGAGGTAGACGAGGTTGATCGCGCTGTCCACGGCGGCCTCAGTCCTTCTTCCGGAACATGCCGAGCATGCGGTGCGTGACCAGGAAGCCGCCCACGACGTTGACGGTCGCGATGACGAGCGCGAGGAACCCGAGCACCATCGTCGCGCGGTTCGGCGAGGCGACCGACAGCAGGGCCCCGATGATGGTGATGCCGGAGATGGCGTTGCTGCCCGACATCAGCGGGGTGTGGAGCAGCGGCGGCACCTTGGTGATGATCTCGAAGCCGACGAAGACCGCGAGCATGAAGATCGTCAGCAGGGGCAGGAACGCATCCATGGGGACCTCGGCGCGATGTCAGGCGGTCTCGAGGAGCTCGCGGACCCGGGGGTGGACGACCTCGCCGTCGCGCGACACCAGCGTGCCCGCGGTGATCTCGTCGTCGGGGTCGAGCGCGACCGCGCCGTCCCGGACGAGGTGCAGCAGCAGGGCCGAGACGTTGCGGGCGTACATCTGGCTGGCGTGATACGGCACCGTGGACGGCAGGTTGGTCGGTCCGAGCACGGTCACGCCGTGCGCCGTCACCACCTCGTCGGGCCGCGACGGCTCGACGTTGCCGCCCCGCTCCGCCGCCAGGTCCACCACCACCGAGCCGGGGGTCATGCCCGCCACCATCTCGTCGGTCACGAGCACCGGGGCGGGCCGCCCGGGGATGAGGGCGGTGGTGATGACGACGTCGCTCCCCGCCACCACCCGGCCCATCATCTCGCGCTGCCGGGCGTAGAACGCCTCGTCCTGGGCCTTCGCGTAGCCGCCCGCGTCCTCCGATCCGGCGGTGTCGAGGGGCAGGTCCACGAACGAGGCGCCCAGGCTCTCCACCTGCTCCTTGACGGCGGGCCTCACGTCGTAGGCCTCGACCTTGGCCCCGAGGCGGCGGGCGCTCGCGATGGCCTGCAGCCCCGCCACCCCCGCCCCGACCACGAAGACGCGGGCCGGGGTGACGGTGCCCGCCGCCGTCATCATCATCGGGAACATGCGGGGCAGGGCCTCGGCCGCCACCAGCACCGCCTTGTAGCCGGCGATGGTGGCCATCGACGACAGGGCGTCCATGCTCTGGGCGCGGGTGATGCGGGGAATGAGCTCCATCGAGAACGCGGTGACGCCGCGGCCCGCGAGCTCCCGGGCCGCCGCCGGCGCGCCGAGCGGCTCGGACAGCCCGATGACGACCTGCCCCGGCCGCATCAGCTCCAGATCGGCTCGCCCCGCCTGCGGGTTGGCGCCGAGGGCGCGCACCTGGAGAACGACGTCGGCGGTGGCGAAGACGTGCGCGCGGTCGCTCGCGAGGGCCGCGCCCTTCTCGACGTAGCCGGCGTCCGGGAAGCCCGCCGCCGCGCCGGCGCCGGGCTCCAGCAGGACATCGAGGCCCGCCTTCGTCAGGGCCGGAAGCGCCGCCGGAACGGTGGCGACTCGCCGCTCGCCGGGGAAGGACTCTGCTGGGATGCCGACGACCATGCGGTGCGACTCGTCTGAGCGGAGATCCGATTGTCGCGGGCGGCGCAACGCGCGGCCCGGGCGGAAGATCGTACCACAACCCGTGCGACGGCGTGACGCGAGCGGGCGGGGCGGCTCGATCGGCTGACGGGAAGGACCGATTCCGAGGCAGGGTCTGCGAATGGCGGTCCCCGCCGGTTCGCGACTCCCCATACCGAGAGAGCACCATGGAGCTCGAGGTGCTTCCGAGCTGGCCGGGCCGCCGCCGATCCGCCTCCACCACCTCGATTTCTTCACCGGGAGTCCGGGCCGCAGAACGATGCAGGCGCCCGGCATGATTGGTTGGGCGCTCGGCGGAGCCGGAGGCGACGATGGGCGGGCCCACTACGACGCGCGGCGCAGGGCGGCGGTCCGGTATGATAGCCGGCCGGGCGCCGGTGCCTCGCCCGGGCCGCGCGGTCGCCGCGGCGGATCTCGGCGATTCCGCGGGACGGCGTGTCGAGCGTCTCGCGGAACGTGTACACTCGTTTTGGAAGGGACCAACCGCCCCGTACTCGAGCGGGACGGGCGAACCAGTCGCGGATACGGCAAATGAAGCTGATCAAAGCCATCGTGCGACCCAGCAAGGTCGACGCCATCAAGGACGGGCTCGCGAAGCGCGGCATCCCCGGCATCACCGTTACCGAGGTGCGCGGGCACGGCCGCCAGCGCGGCCACACCACCATCTACCGGGGGCGCGAGTACGACATCAGCCTGCTGCCGAAGACCAAGATCGAGATCGTCGTGACCGACGAGGCCGTCGACGAGGCCGTCGAGGTCATCATGGACGCGGCCCGCACCGGCGAGATCGGCGACGGCCGGGTGTTCGTGCTGCCGGTCGAGCAGAGCTGGGTGATCCGGACCGGGGAGACCGACGTGGCCTAGGCGTCTGCGCCGTAGAGCCGCGCCCGCCGCAAGGACGTTCCATGCCGTCCGAACCGAACGCCGTCGCACCGAAGGACATCTTCCTGGGCGCAGACCTCAGCCCCGAGGCGGCCGCGCGGTTCATCGAGGGTTGCGGCGTGCGCGACGGGGCGGCCGCCGACCAACAGCTGCAGCAGCTCGCCGGCGACCTGACCAGCCGCGTGGCCCTCGGCAATCTCGCCCCCCTGCTGTTCGACGAGATCGCGACGACGCCCGACCCCGACGCCGCCGTCGTCGGGTTCTGCCGCTACGTCGCCACGCGAACCCCGAAGGCGTCGTTCGTCGGCACCCTGCACGAGGACCCGCACGTCCTCGACATCCTGATGCAGATCCTGGGGACCTCCCCGTTCCTCAGCGAGATTCTCATCCGCAACCCCGGCTACCTGCACTGGCTGCGGAACGAGCTCGACAGCGCGCCGCCGGACCGCCACGACTACGACCGCGAGCTCGCCCGGCTGATCGACGGCGACAGCCCCGTCGAGCTCCAGGTGGACGGGCTGAAGAGGTACCAGCGCCGCGAGATGCTGCGGGTCGCGGCCATGGACCTCTTCGGCATGCTGAACCGGGAGACGCTGACGTCGACGACCGCCCAGCTCTCGAACCTCGCCGACACCCTGGTCGACAAGGTGCTGGACATCGCGACGGCGGAGCAGGCGGCGGCCGACGGCCCGCTGCCGGGGCGGTTCGCGGTCATCGGCATGGGCAAGCTCGGCGGCGCCGACCTCAACTACAGCTCCGACATCGACCTCATCTACGTCTACGACGCCCCGGACGACACCACCGGGACCGCCCAGCGGCGCTACCAGAAGCTGGGGCGCCGCCTCACGAGCCTGCTCAGCGCGCACACCGGCGAGGGCTACCTCTACCGGGTCGACATGCGCCTCCGCCCGATGGGGCAGGGCGGCAACCTCGTCTACTCGCTGAAGCAGTCGGCGCAGTACTACGAGAGCATGGGCGAGACGTTCGAGCGGTTCGCGCTCATCAAGGCGCGGCCGATCGCGGGCGACCTCGACCTCGGCCGGCGCTTCGTCGAGCTGACCGTCCCCTTCGTGTACCGCAAGTACCTGGACCACGCGGCCATCGAGGAGCTCGCCCGCTACAAGGCGCGGGCCGACCGCGAGCACGGCAAGCGCGGCGATCTGGACCAGAACGTGAAAGAGGGCCGCGGGGGCATCCGCGAGATCGAGCTGTTCGCGCAGGTGTTCCAGATCATCTACGGCGGCGAGACGCCGGACCTGCGCACCGGCCACACCCTGACCGCCCTCGACCACCTCGGCGCGCACGGGTTCATCGAGCCCGAGGTGCAGCGGGACCTCGGCGCCGCGTACGTCTTCCTGCGCAACATCGAGCACGGCCTGCAGGTGGCGCAGGGCCAGCAGACCCACACCCTCTCCGGTACCGAACGGGGGCTGCGGGCGCTGGCGCGACGGCTCGGGTTCGACGACCTCGAGACCCTGACGGAGGTGCTGAACCGCCACCGGGACCGCGTGCACGCGGTCTACGCCGACCTGTTCGAAGGGGAGCAGGAGGACGGCGGCCTCGCCGGCCGCGAGATGTTCCGGCTTCTGGCGGGGGACATGCCCGACGACGAGGCGCGGGCGCGACTCGCCGAGGCCGGCGTCGCCGAGCCGGCCAGCGCCCTCGACGCCATGCGGGCCCTCGACGCCGCCCCGTCGCACGGCTGGTCGTCGTCGCGGAACCTCCTCGCGAACCTGCTGGCGGAGATGCTGGCGGGGGAGACCCCGGCCGGGCTGAGCCGGATGCTCGTCCGCTTCGAGCGGGTGGCGGCCCGATCCGGCGCGGCCGGGGCCCTCTTCCGCACCCTCCTCGACGACCGGGAGCTGCGCCGGCGGTTCGTGTCGGGGCTCGACGCCGGCGACCTCTACGCGGCGCGGCTCGCCGCCTACCCCGAGCTCCTCGACTCGCTCGGGCGCGCCGTCGTCGATGCCGACACGTTTCGCGACGAGGTGGTCCGGGGGTTCGACGAGGTGACGACGGGGGCCGAGCCGGCGTTCAGCCTCGATCCGTTCCGGCGGGTCAAGGCGATAGAGGAGTTCAAGGCGCTCGTCGAGTGGCTGACCGAGCGCCGCCTGGACAAGCTGAACGAGAAGCTGTCGCTCGTCGCCGACTGCGCGCTGCAGGCGGCGGCGCGGGTGGTGTCGCACCACCGCGCGCCGGGCCCGGCGTCGGCGGGTCCGGAGACGGGCTGGGCCGTCTTCGCCCTCGGCAAGCTCGGCAGCCGCGAGCTGACCGTGCATTCGGACCTCGACATCGTCTTCCTCTACGCCGGCGACGGGTCGTGGTTCGAGCCTCAGCAGAAGTTCGTGCGGGCCATCCACGACCTGCTCTCGAAGCGCACGGGGGCGGGCGCGGCGTACGAGATCGACACCCGGCTGCGCCCCGAGGGACGAATGGGCGCCCTCGCCCTCTCCATCGCGGCCTTCGAGCGCTATCTGGGCGAGCGCGCCGAGATCTGGGAGCGGATGGCGTGGACGCGCTGCCGCTTCGCGGGCGGCGACCCCGCCGTCGGCGAGCAGGTGGCGGAGGTCGTCAGGGGGTTCGTGTACGCGCCGTGGTCGCCGGACGTGGTGGACTACGCCCGGCGCATCCGCACCCGCATCGAGCGCGAGCTCGCCGGCGAGGCGGGGGGCGAGCACCTCGATCTCAAGCGCGGGCACGGCGGGCTCGCCGACATCGACTTCCTGCTTCAGGTGCTGCAGCTCCGCGAGGGGCCGGCCCGTCCCGAGTTCCGGGTCGCGGGGGCGCGCCGCCTGCTGGCGGCGTTTCCCGACACCGACTTCCTGCGGCCCGACGAGGTCGACGCGCTGCGCGGCGCCTACGGCTTCCTCCGCGACCTCGAGACGGTGCTGCGCATCGCCGCCGACGCGGGGGGGAACGTCATCTCGACGGATCCGGCCGTCGTCGACCCGTTCGCGCACCGGCTCCGGGAGCCGATGTCGGGAAGCGAGCTGCTCTCGCGCTACCGCGAGATCACCGCGCAGGTCCGGGAGATCTACGAGACGGGCATGGACCGCCTGGCCGGCGGCTCCGCCGCGTGATCAAGTGGCCAACTACCTGCTGGCGGGGGCGGCCGGCTTCATCGGGGCCGCGGTCGCGGGGAAGCTGCTGGATGCCGGTCACGCCGTGCTCGGCGTCGACGACCTGAACGACGCCTACGACGTCCGGCTCAAGCACTGGCGGCTCGACCGGCTGCGGGCCCGCGAGCGCTTCGCGTTCCGGCGGGTCGACGTGCGCGATCGGGTGGGCCTCGGCGGGGCGTGCGCCGGCGGGCCGGCCATCGACGGCGTGCTCAATCTCGCCGCCCGCGCCGGGGTCCGCGCCAGCGTCGAGGACCCCTGGGCCTTCGTGGACGCGAACGTCACCGGCACCCTCAACCTGCTCGATCTCTGTCGTGATCTCGGCGTGCCGAAGTTCGTTCTCGCGTCGACCTCCAGCCTCTACGACGCGGACGGCGCCATGCCGCACCGGGAGGACGCGGACACGAGCCGGCCCCGGAGCCCGTACGCGGCCACCAAGCAGGCGGCCGAGGCGTTGTGCCACGCCTGGCACCACCAGTTCGGGCTCGACGTCACCGTCCTGCGCTACTTCACCGTCTACGGCCCCGCCGGGCGGCCCGACATGAGCGTCTTCCGGTTCGTGCAGTGGGTGTACGAAGGACGTCCGGTCCGGCTGTACGGCGACGGCACGCAGTCGCGGGACTTCACCTACGTCGACGACGCCGCGCGCGGCACCGTGGCCGCCCTCGCCCCCCTCGGCTACGAGGTCTTCAACCTCGGTGCAGGCGCCCCGGTGCCGCTGACTGAGATCCTGCGCTTCGTCGAGCTCAGCGTGGGGCGGACCGCCCGCGTGGAGCACCACCCGCCGCATCCGGCGGACGCCCCGGCGACCTGGGCGGACACGTCGAGGGCGGAACGGCGGCTGGGCTGGAAGCCGCACACCCCGTGGAGGGACGGCGTGAAGCGGGTCGTGGAGTGGTACGCGGCGAACCGCGCATGGGCCCGGCACGTGCGGACGAGCGACGGCCACGAGTCTGCGCCGTAGAACGGTGCAGACTCCTGGCAGGGTTGGTTGGGCGCCCAGCGGAGCCGAGGCGACGATGGGCGGGCTAGCGGCTCGCGGTGAAAGCCCGCGTTGCACCGAGAGCGGCGAGGCGGGATTGCATCGCCGCTCGAATGCAGCGGCTGGCTGCCCTGTGGAGTGCGGCCTCTGCACGAGCTGCCTGCCCGCGGCGCGCGACCCCGGCCAGCTCTCGGGTTCTGCACGAGCTGCGTACCCCCGGCGGCGCGACCCGGCCAGCTCTCAGGTTGGCTGGAACCGGAGGCCGTGGTGCGCCGCGCGGTGCCGCCGCGGGCTCCCGGGCGCCCGATGGCTGGTCACCAGTCGTACTGCCAGCGCACGCCGTAGATGCGGAAGGTGCCGGTGACGGGGACGGCGTACCAGGTGCGCGCTTCGTTGCCGCCGCGGGACGGGCGGCGGTGGTCGAAGATGCCGTCGAGGTCGACATGGATCGCGTTGAACATCAGCCGGCTCCGCCCGGTGAGGTACCAGTTGATCCCGGCGGTCACGTTCGACTGCCGGCCGGCGTGGCCGGTGTCGCCGGCCGGCCGGGCGTCGGCGGCGTTCACCGGCTCCCCGAAGTCGACGGTGCTGTACCGTAGCGCGAGCTCGACCGCGCCCCTTCCCCCGGCCGTGACGGCGTCCGCGGCGGCCACGCCGGACCAGGTCCCCTCGCGCATGTCGTAGCGGCGGGCGCCGCCCGCGACGTATCCGGCCTGGGCGTACCATCCGCCGGCGGCGTGGCCGTCCCCGTCCGCTCGACCGAACCGCCCGCCCATCACTTCGGCCTGCGCCCAGAACGGGCCGTCCAGCCAGGCCGCTTCGAGACCGCCGTGGACCAGCGCCCGCAGACTCGCGTCGGGCCGCCGGCCGGTCAGGGCGGGGACGTCCGCGATGTCGAGCTCGGAGCCGTAGCCCCACCGCGCCTCGCCGACGGGCCCGCCGGAGCGGTCCACCCAGCCGCCCACGTGCAGGGCGTTCGTCCCCGTCCGGACGGGGGCGAAGACGGCGCGGCCGGTGACGCCGACCGCCTTCCCGCCGACGCCGGCGGCGCCCGGCGCGCCGCCGGCGTCGCGCGCGAGGTGCACCGCCGCCTCGACGAGGTGGTCGCGGCCGTAGATCCACACCTGGGCGTTGGTCACCCTCGGGCCCAGCGTCGCGTCGGTGAACGCGTCGACCGGCAACGCACGCTCGATGAGGGGGATGTCGTTCGACGAGGCGCTCTCCTCGAACGTCACGGGGATCTTCAGCCTCCCGACGCCGAGCCTGACCCGGTCCGACGGCGAGTAGTAGACGGCGGCGTCCTCGACCTCCACCGCGTGGGCGGGACCGCCGCGGTCGGCGTCGGCGTCGACGACGAAGAGCCAGGAGAAGCGTCCCGCCCCGCCTTCCACGCCGAGCCGGGCGCGGCGGAGCAGGGTTCGCGTCTCCAGGGCGCCTCTGCCGGCGCGGGCGTTCTCGCCCCGACCGAAGACGGCCGCGTCCCAGTGGACCCGGCCGGTGAACGCGAAGGGCCGCGGCCCGGGGTCTTCAGGCTGGGCGAGGGCCGGCCCGGCGAGCGCGCAGCCGAGGGCCAGCGCCAGCGCGCCGCGCACCGGTGACGTCCCCGGCCGACGGCCCGCAACCCTGTCCCGGCGAGGGGCCGTACCGGCGGCGCCCCGGAGCATGGGCCGACCTTGACACGTGCCGGCGGCGGCCGGTCCCCGCGTCGCGGCGAGACGGTGGGAGTCTGCGCCGAGGAACGCAGCTGCCGCGGGAGTCGCCGCCTCCCGGCCGGGCTGGTCGGGCCGGGCCGCACGACGGGGTCGGAGAGGCAGGCGACGCCTCCGGGCTACCATATCGCCATGTCCATGCGCTCCCCGGTGTCCGTCATCGGGGTCCCTCTCGACCTCGGCGCGGGCCGCCGGGGCGTCGACATGGGACCGTCGGCGATGCGCCACGCCGGCCTCGTGGAGCGGATCCGGGGCCTGGGGCGGGAGGTCGTCGACGAGGGCAACCTCGCCGCTCCCGTCGTGGAGTCGCTCGCCGGACCCGGCGACGAGAGCGCCCGCTACCTCGCGGAGATCGCAAGGGTCCTCGAGGCGCTCGCCGAGCTGGTGCGCCGGGTCCGACTTGCGGGACGGCTGCCGGTGGTCCTCGGCGGCGATCATTCGATGGCGGTGGGGACGGTCTCGGGGATGGCGTCGGCTCCGAGCGAGGCGGGCGCCCGCAACGGGATCGGGCTATTGTGGATCGACGCCCACACCGACGCCAACACCCCCGAGACCTCGCCGAGCGGCAACCTCCACGGCATGCCGCTGGCCGCGATTCTCGGGAAGGGGCCGGAGGCGCTGACGCGGGTCGGCGGATTCGCGCCGGGAGCCGCCAGGTTGTCGCCGGCGAACGTCGTCGTGATCGGGGCCCGGAGCGTCGACCCGGCCGAGGCGGCGGTGGTGGCGTCGCTCGGAGTGCGCGTCTACACGATGGAAGAGGTGGACCGGCGCGGCATCTCGCCGATCATCGACGAAGCCCTGGACCTCGTCCTCGACGGGACTGCGGGCCTGCATCTGAGCCTCGACGTCGATGCCCTCGACCCCGCCGCCGCCCCCGGCGTCGGCACGCCGGTCCCCGGGGGCCTGACCGTCCGCGAGGTCCATACGGTGATGGAGCGGGCCGCCGCGTCCGGTCGCCTCCTGTCCCTGGAGGTCGCCGAGGTCAACCCGGTTCTCGACCTGCGCAACCAGACGGCCGAGCTCGCGGTCCACTTCGTCTCGTCGGCGCTGGGCAAGCGGGTGCTGGGCGGCTTCTCGCAGCTCGGGGCCGGCCGGGGCCGCGCGCCGTAGCGGCGCGTCCGGCGCGTCGGCCGATGCAGCCCGACGTCAAGCGGCGTCGCGGTCGCGGCGGCCGGCGAGAAACCCCTCGAGCGCGCCTTCGAGTCTGGCCATGCGTTCGCGCAGATCGGCGATCTCGCGGATCACGCCGTCGAACCGCTTGTCGACGCCGTCGAACCGCTTGTCGATGCCGTCGAACCGCTTGTCGAGCTTGTCGGTCCGGCTGATCAGTTCGGAGCGGAGCCACGCAATGAGCGCGACCACCAAGGCGGGCGTGAGCGGCGTGAACGCCACGGCGTGAACGCCTCCATCCGGATAGCGTAGCATGCTTCCGTCACGGGCGGCGCTTCCGTGCGGCGTCGGCTGCCGCTCGCGACCATGGCCGCCACGCGTGCCGGTGCGCGAATCCGGCCCTTCCTCGACTGCATCCTGAAGTCGGCGCCTCGAGCGCCCGAGGCTCGACGGGGAACGAGCTCGCGAGGCCGCCGATCACGACGCGGCGGCCCTCGGCTCCACGCGGACGGTCACCACGTCGGTGTCGTGGTACTGCTGGTGGCGCACCGACGAGGCGAAGTGGCGCAGCAGGCGCAGCGAAACCTCGCGGTCGCCCGGGGCGTCGCCGCTCCGGTCCCCGAGCAGGGCCAACTGGTCCTCGATGTTGGTGTCGTCGGTCGCGGCCACGAACTCCAGCTCGGCGGCCGGGCCGTCGCGGCGGGCGGTCAGCAGCAGGTGGCGGCCGTCGGGGGGGGCGCCCTCCCCGGTGGCCTTCGTGAGGGTCAGCAGCGTCTCCTCGCCGACGGCGCGGACGCGGTCGGTCATCGCCTCGCTCCAGCCCTGGCGGGCCGCGAACCCGGCCAGGAACTCGTCGATCTTCGGGTACGCGTCGACGTTCAACCCGGCCCGGAGGCGCCGCGGCCGCGGTTGGGCGAGCTCGAGGAAGCCGGTCATGAGGATCGCGGCGAGGCCGCCCGCGGTCATGCCGTTCCCGAGCAGGCCGCCCCACCACGGGCCCAGGGCCTCGGGGAAGATCCACTGCTGCTGGAAGCCGGTGCCGATCCAGAACGCGACGCCGGCCACCACCCCCTTGCGGTAGTCGATGCCGTCCTGCACCACCACCTTCATGCCGAGGACGAACAGGACCGACAGCAGCACGACGGTGTAGCCCCAGACCACGGGGCCGGGGATGGCGAGGATGAGGGCCATGAACTTGGGCAGGAAGGCCAGGCCGATGAAGACGGCGCCGATGTACACCCCGACGAGGCGCGAGGTCACGCCGGTGATCTCGGCCACCGCGATGCTCGACGAGTAGGTCGTGTTGGGCACCGTCGCCGCGACGCCTGAGAGCAGGTTCCCCAGCCCGTCCGCCGCCACCGCGCCCTGCACGGCGCGGAAGTCCACGGCCCGGGGCTTCCTCCACGAGACCCGCTGGATGGCGACGCTGTCGCCGATGGTCTCGATGGCCCCGATCAGGGTCACGAAGACGAACGCGGGCAGGAGCGACCAGAACGTCACCCCGAAGCTCAGGTCGAGGCCCGGCCAGTCTCCCGCGGGCAGGCCGATCCAGCCCGCCTCGGCGATGAGGCGGATGTCGTAGATGCCGAAGACGCCGCCGACCACGCAGCCCGAGACGATGCCGATGACCGGCGCCCAGAGGCGCCAGACCCCGGCCGCCCGCAGGGTCACCGCGACGGTGACGACGATCGTGGCGGCGGCGCTGGCGGGGGCCGCCGACGGCGAGGCGCCCTCCGGCACCTGAGACAGCATGTCGAAGACGATGGGCATGACCGTCACCGCGATCAGCATGATCACGGTGCCGCAGACGGTCGGCGTGAAGATGCGCCGCAGGAGCGCCAGACGGGCCGAGAGGGCGAACTGCACGAGGGCCGAGGCCGCCACCAGCGAGGCGAGCATTCCCGGCCCCCCTTCGGCGAGGGCGGTGACGCAGACCGCGATGAACGCCCCGGAGGTGCCCATCATCAGGATGTAGCCCGAGCCGATGTAGCCGAGCCGGAGGGCCTGGAACACGGTGGTGACGCCGCTGATGGCGAGGGCGGCGAAGGCCGCCCACGTCAGGTAGTCCTCGCCGGCCCCGGCCGCCCGCACCACGATGGCCGGGGTGACCACGATGCCCGCCACCGCGAGCATCGCGTACTGGAAGCCGAGCCCCAGGGCCAGGGGGTGCGGCGGCTTCTCGTCGGGCTCGTAGCGGATGCCTCGGGCGGTGTCGGCGGCGTTCGATTCCGTCATCGGCTTCCCTGTCGGTTCGGTTCGGTCGTGCGAGGTGAGAGTCCCCGTTGCCGTCCGGCGGCGATGCACCGCGCCCGCCCTCGCCGTTCGGACGAGCTGCCTGACGTCGGCGGCCCCAATATACCCAATACGCGCCGGGCGTTCGCCTTGTCAGGCACAGGCGCACCCGCGGGCGGCCGGCGTGCCGGCCGCTCCCGATCCGGTCGGAGCGCCGGCGCGGACCCGATGCGCTGCCGTACGCGGCCACCCATCGCCCGGATTCAGGATCGGTCCGGTCGGAGCCTGCTGAGGTACCCATCGCCCGTGTTCGGGATCGGTCCGGTCGGGTCCCGGCACGGCCGATCGGACGGCGGGGGTCACACTCGGAGGGCCGCGGCCCCGCGAACCGCGCGATGCACGTGATCGAGGGTGTTGTAGACGTGCGGGCAGAGGCGCAGCCCGCCGGTGGCGGCGCCGGCGATGCCGTGGCGCTCGTACAGGGCCGCCACCAGGGCGCCCCGGCGGTCCGGCTCGCAGGCCGCGATCACGACGCCCCCGCTCAGCTCGGGCGCCATCGGGGTGACGAGCTCGAATCCGGCCTCGACGAGCCCCGCCTTGAGGGCCGTCGCGAGCTCGACGATGCGGGCCTCCACGTGCGCCATGCCCAGCCGGTCGTGGAACGCGACGGTGGTGGCGACGGCGGCGAGGGCCGCGTCGTCGCGCTGACCCAACGACTCGAACTTCCGCGCGCCGCGGGGCCGGGGCTCGACCTCGCCGCCCCAGCTCGGGGCGACGATGCTCGGCCAGATGCCCGCCACCCGGTCGGCGCGGACGTAGAGCAGCCCGACCTCCTTGGGCCCGAGGAACCACTTGTGGGCGCTGCCCGTGTACGAGTCGCAGCCGAGGTCTCGCAGGTCGACGTCGAGCGCCCCCCAGCTCTGCGCGCCGTCGACGTGGACGTGGATGCCGCGGCGGTGGGCGACGTCGCAGAGCTCGCGCACCGGCAGCCGGACGCCGCTCACGTTCGAGACGTGGGTCAGCGCGAGCACCCGTGTGCGCGGGGTCAGGGCGCGCTCGAAGACGGCGGCCAGCTCGCCCGAGCCCGACGGGGCGGCCGGCGTCGCCACCCGCGTCACCGTCAGCCCGTGGCGCGCCGCCCGCACGTCCCAGGCGACGTTGTTGGTGGGGTGGTTCTGGTCCCACACCACGACCTCGTCGCCCGCCTCGAGGGGAAGCCCGGCGTTGACGACGTTGTTGGCCTCGCTCGTGTTGCGCACGAGGGCGATCTCGTCCGCGTCGACTCCGAGCTGCGCCGCCGCCGCCTCGCGCGAGGCCTCGAGAAGGGGGCCGAACTTCGCGCGGTTCGGAAACGAGCAGTCGACGTCGATGTCGCGGGTCAGCCGCTCACCCGCTCGGCCACCGCCCGCGGCGACGGGCACAGGTTGGCCGCGTTCATCGGCACGCGCTCCTCGCGGAACGCGAACTGCCGGCGGACCTCCTCCCAGAACGACTCGCCCGAGCCGGGCTGCGCCGCCGTGGGCCGGCCGGCCAGCATCGGCCGGACGACGCTGCCGACGGCCAGGGTGTGGATGAACCGGCGCCGCGTCGGATCGACGTTCATGGCGGTCTCCTTGCGGGGGCGTGCCCGTCGTCCCATACTCTTGCTCGTCGCGCCTTGTCAGGCACGTGCCTCCGGGATCGGCTGGCGCCCTCCGGGCGCGGTGCAACGCGGAGCCACGGGGCTGCTAGCGGAAGCGGGTCAGGGTGATGTCGACGACGCGTGCGCAGGGCGCGTTGCGCCGCCACTGCATCAGGATCGGACTCTGGTAGCGCCCCTGCGCGAGACGACCCTCGCCGCGGGTCTCGCGGTCGGAGACCGGCAGGCTTACCGAGCGCTTCACCTGCAGGAAGCGGCGGGCGGGGGCGACGAAGAACCGGGACAGGATGCGTTCGACGACCGAGTCGCTCAGGTGCAGGACGTCGAACACCTCGTTGAACACCCGCACCAGGTCGTACTTGGCGTAGTTGATGGTCTTGTTCGGGATGGACCGGGGATCGGACAGCAGATCGCGGCTGTTCTCGGCCATGAACCGCAACGGGTTGCGCAGGACCTCGGCGAGGTCGTGGCGCATGAGCAGGGTCTCGTACTCGTTGACGGTCAGGCCGGCCTGCTCCTCGCCGGGGCCGAGGGCGAGCCGGACGCGGCCCTTGTCGACGCCGTGCCGCCTGATGAGCTCCTCGCAGCGCTCGAACACGCCGAAGCGGGGGTCCTTGAGACTCACCGACTCGACCGCGTGCGCGGACATCGGCACGGTGACGCGGTCGCGCGCCACCTCTTCCTCGGCGCTGTAGCCGAGCACGGTGGTCACGCGCTGGCGCGGCCGGCCCCGGTTGACGCCGTCGAGGTCGATGAAGTACACCGGCTCGCCGTTCCGCCCGCGGTAGGTGACGCAGCTGCGCAGGCCGGCGCTGATGAACGCCAGATGCGAGTCGGCGTTGCGGGGCTCGGTCCGCCGCTGCGCCTCGGACAGCTCCTCGCGGAGGTCGAGCTCGTCGTGCTTGTATCCCGCTCCCTCGGGGAACACCTCCCGGAAGAAGGACAGGTACGACCCGAGGCCGCCGAGCTTCCGGTTCAACCGCGTCGCCAGGCTCTGTTCGAGGTAGCCGGCGGTGGTGTGAAACGAGCTGTACAGGGCCCGCGGGAAGGGTTCGAGCACGTCCCCGTGGGTCTGGGACACGCGGCGGCGGACATCGAGCAGATCGATACGGGCGCGCGGCCGTAGCGTGAGCGCGACCTCGACGGGCGCAGGGGCCATCAAGGGGCCATGATAACCCAAAAGGCGCGGGCTGCGGATCGGCCTCGAGGGTGCGAGGTGCGAGGTGCGGCGCGCGGCCGCGCCGGGCCCCTGGCGCGAAGAAACGACCGGTCTTCGCGGCACGAGAGCCTGCTCGCCGGATCGGCGCAAGCTCCGCTCCGGGCGGGCTGGTCGGGCGGCGGGCCGGGGGCGACGAGCGGCGGGTCAGCAGCTCAGGCAGCGGTGGTTGTTCTTCGCGCCCAGGCTCTCGAGCAGCGCGATGGTGTCGGGGAACGGCTGAATGCGCTGCACGGGCCCGTTGGCCATGTCGACGGTGGTCTGTCCGCGCCGGCTCACCGCGGTGACGTCGACGCCGCGGTCGACGAGGTAGCGGATCAGGGCGTCGTCTCCGCGGGCGGCGGCGTGATGGACGGCGTTGTACCCGTTGTGGTCGCGGAAGTGCACGTCGAGGCCGACCTCCTCGACGAGGAACCGGACCGCGGGAAGCCAGCCGCCGGGCACGTGGCGGTGAGAGTTGCCCGCGTAGCCCTGGCCGTAGCCGACGCCGGCGGCCGCGAGCAGGGGAGACACGGCGGGGCCGCCGAGGGGAACCGGGGGCAGGCCGGACGGATCCGGATGGGGCAGGCGGCGGCGGTTCGGCACCGTGACGGTCGGGAGGTGCGGGTCCGCCCCGTGCTCCAGCAGGAGCCGCATGGCCTCGATGTCGAGGGCGTAGGCGGCGCGCCAGAAGGCGGTCGCCCCGGCCCGGTCGACGCCGAGCAGGTCGCGGTTGTAGGTCGTGTACCACAGCGACCGCTCGAGCCGCGCATCGACGTCGGCCCCCGCCGCGAGCACCGCGCGCATGACGTCGAGATACGAGGCGACCTGCTGCAGGTGATCGGTCGGCTGGGGGTGCCGCGCCTTCGGGGCCCAGTGCATGTTGAGCGCCCCGTAGAGCGGGGTGGCCCCGGCGTCGCTGGCCAGCGTGGGGTCGGCTCCCGACTCGAGGAGCTGCAGGGCCAGATCGAAGTGCCCGTTGATGCACGCGATGAGCAGCGGGCTCGTGTCGTCGGCGGCGCTCACCTGGTTGACGTCGGCCCCGCCCGCGATCAAGGCCAGCGCCGTCTCCGCATGACCGTCGCGGGCGGCCAGCAGCAGCGCCGTCAGCCCGCCGTGGCTCCCGACGAGATCGGCGTAGCCGAGGGGTTCGGGCTCCTGGCCGTCTACCTCGGCTGCCGGCGCCGCGGGTCGCGGCCGAACCGGGGCCCGGTACGATGGCCGCGCGGCCGGTCGCGGCCGGGTCTGGCGGAAGCGCTGCGGCTGGAGGCGCCTGGGCGCACGCTCTGCCGACCGCCCGGCCCGGGCCGCGGCGCGACCGCCCCGCTGGCCGCCGCCCGCCCGGTCGGACGTGCCGCGGGGGGCCGGATTCGCGAAGGCCCGGATCATGCGGCCGCGCCGCCGGCGGCTGTCCGCCTGGTCGAACGCGTTGCGGGCGGAGATGTCCACCACGGTCGCGGTGGCGCCGGGGTCTGCGCCCCACGCCAGCAGGGGCGCGACGACGGCGGTCCGTCCCGCTCCCGCCGCGAACATGAGGGGGGTCTGGCCCCACCGCGGCTCGCGCACGTCGGGATCTGCGCCGTGCGCCAGCAGCGCCTCGACGGTGTCGGCGTTTCCCGACTGCGCCGCGAAGTGCAGGGGGGCGGCCCCGGTCGACGTCAGCGCCTCGGCGTCGGCGCGATGGTCGAGCAGGGCGGCGATCACCGGGGCGTGGCCCGCGCGGCTCGCGACGTGCAGCGGGGTGTGACGCCCGAGACGGGTCACCGCTTCCGGGTCGGCGCCGGCCCCGAGGAGCCGGCGCGCGATCGCGGCGTCGCCGAGGCGCGCCGCCCAGTGCAGGGCGGTCATGCCGTCGCCGCGGGGCGCGTCGACGTCGGCGCCGGCCGCGAGGAGCGACCGCACCGCCTCGTGGTCCTGCCGCATGACCGCGTCGGCGAGGGGCGCGTCGACGGCCGCAACGGGGCCGGCCGCGGCGCACAGCAACGTCACGAGGACGCCGGTCCGAGCTCGATGCATGGTCTTCTCCAGGCGAGGCCGGCCCTGCGGATCGGGCTCCTCAGGCCATCAACGAGAACGCGCCGGTGCTGTCGCCGAACCGCTCGACGTCGTCGAGGCCGAGCCGCTGAATCAGGTCGAGCATCACGTTCGCCATCGGCGTTCCCGGCGCCGCGCGGAGGTGCAGGTTGCCGGGCAGGCGGCCGTTCGCCCCGCCGGCCACGAAGAGCGGGCAGCGCTTGTGGTTGTGCACGTTGGGGTCGCCCATGGGCGAGCCGTAGATGACCATCGAGCGGTCGAGGAGGGTCGCGTCGCCTTCCTCGAGGGCCCGCAGCTTGGCGAGGAAGTAGGGGAGCAGGCTCACGTGGTAGCGGTTGAGCCGCGCGAACTCCTCGATGTTGCGCTCGCGCCCGCCGTGGTGCGAGGCGGGGTGGAAGCCGCGGGTGACGCCGCTCTCGGGGTAGACGCGCCCGGTCGCGTCGCGCGACAGCTTGAACGAGAAGACCCGGGTCATGTCGGTCTCGAACGCGAGCGCCTGCAGGTCGAACATCAACCTGACGTGCTCGTCGAACGAGTCGGGCACGCCCGGCGGCGAGTTGGGGAGCTCCCGGGGCTCGCCCCCGAGGTTGCGGGCCTCGACGCGTTCTATCCGCCGCTCGATCTCCCGGATGTCCGTCAGGTAGCGGTCCATGCGCCGGCGGTCGGCGTTGTCGAGGGTGGGGGTGAGCCGGGCCACCTCCCGGGTGATGAAGTCGAGCACGCTGCGCTGCTGCCGGCGGCGGACGGCCCGCTCGCCCGGGGTGGCGCCGGCCCCGAACATCTGATCGAACGCGAGCCGGGGGTCCCGAATCATCGGCAGCGGCTCGGTCGGCGACGCCCAGCTGATGGTGTCGGTGTAGACGCACGAGTAGCCGTAGGCGCAGCCGCCGGCCTGATCGACGTTCTCGATGCAGAGCTGCATCGACGGAATCGGCGTGCGCTGCCCGAACCGCTGGGCGTAGAGCTGGTCGAGCGAGATGCCGGCCCGGACGTCGGAGCTCTCGGTCTGCTTGGGATGCGACTGGGTGAGGAACGTGGCGCTCGAGCGGAAGTGGTCGCCGCCGATCTCCGGCGGGGTGACCGCCTCGGCGGGCCGCACGTCGGTGTCGCTCACGATGGTCAGCACGTCGCGGAACGGCTCGAGGGGGCTCAGCGCGCTCGGCGTCAGGTCGAACCCGCGCCCCGTCGCGGCCGGCGCCCAGAGGTGCCGCGAGGCGCCGTAGGCGGTGCTGCCGGCGGCCCCGTGCACGTTCTCGATGCACACCAGCCGGGTCGGGTCGTCGAGCGACTGGGCCGCGGCCACCCGGCGCCAGGGCCGGCCGGCGGGCACGAACGCTTCGAGGAACGGCAGCGCCAGGGTGGTCCCGACGCCTCTGAGGAACGTGCGCCGCGGGAGATGCTTGCCGGTGACGAAGGCCATGCTGGTCAGTCCTCCAGGGAAGCCGACGGCGGGCCCTGCGTGCGGAACGCGGGGCTGCGGACGATCTCGAGGATGAAGCGGGACAGGCGCAGGTCGTCCGCCGCGGCGGCGCGCACGACGTCGCGGACCGCGGGCATGTCGAAATGCTCGATGCGGCGGCCCAGGGCGTAGGCCATCAGGTTTTCGGCGAACGTGCTCGCGATCGCGCCCGGGCGCTTCAGCAGGGCGGTGCGCAGGTCGCGGGCGCTGGCGACGGGGGTGCCGTCGTACAGCTCCCCGGCCGAGTCGATGGCGTTGCCGTTGTCCTTGACGCGCCGCGCTCCGGTCACGTCGTAGTGCTCCAGGGCGAGCCCGATCGGGTCCATCATCCGATGGCACGAGCTGCACGCGGGGCTCCGCCGGTGCTGCTCGAGGCGTTCACGCACCGACAGCAGGCGGCCGCCGTCGGCGGCCGCGGTGTCGTCGAGGTCGGGCACGTCGGGCGGCGGCGGCGGCGGCGGGCTGCCGAGCAGCACCTCCATCACCCACTTGCCGCGCAGCACCGGCGACGTGCGGTCGGCGTAGGACGTGAGGGCCAGCACGCTGCCGTGCCCGAGCAGCCCGCGGCGGGGGTGGGCGGCCGGCCACGTCACGCGCCGATGGCGCTCGCCGGCGACCCCGGGAAGCCCGTAGTGCCTGGCGAGGCGCTCGTTGACGAACGTGTAGTCCGCGGTCAGCAGCTCGGTCAGGCTCCGGTCCTCCCGGACCAGGTGGTCGAACAACAGCTCGGTTTCCCGCCGCATGGCGTGCTTGAGCTGCTCGTCGAAGTCGGGGTAGGTCCGGACGTCCGGGTGCAAGGGGTCGAGATCGGGCAGCCGCAGCCACTGGGCGGCGAACCGGGTGGCGAGGGCCTCCGACCGCGGGTCGGCGAGCATGCGCCGCACCTGGGCGTCGAGGACGGCGGGGTCGGTCAGCCGGCCGGCGGTGGCGAGGTCGATGAGCTCGGCGTCGGGTCCCGCGGCCCACAGGAAGAAGGAGAGCCGGGACGCCAGCGCGTGGCCCGAGAGGGCGAAGCCCTCGGCGGCGTCGATACCGGCCGGGGGGGCCTCGAAGCGGAACACGAAGTGGGGGCTGGCGAGAATCCCCTCGAGCGCCATCCGGACGCCCGCCTCGAATCCGCCCTCGGCCGCGCCGGTCTCGTACAGGGCCATCAGGGCGCGCCGGTCGTCGGCGGCCAGCGGCCGGCGGTAGGCGGCGG
Source organism: Vicinamibacterales bacterium (assembly GCA_965116765.1). GTDB lineage: Bacteria > Acidobacteriota > Vicinamibacteria > Vicinamibacterales > UBA8438 > JAJEEA01. The sequence goes on from OZ220718.1 coordinate 703,338, forward strand.
CGCCGAGCCGGTCGACGATCCCGCGGGCGCACGCGGGCGCGTCGTCCGGTCCCGCCGGCCGGCAGCTGAATACGCGCCGCCGGCTCGGCGTGTCGGAGACGCCGACCGGATCGAGCGGCCCCCGGATGGCGAGGTCCCGGAGGTGCGGCAGGCTCGTGAAGCCGTAGGCGTTGGCCACGCTCGTGCTCGACAGCGACCACTCGTGGGGCGAGATGAGATCCTGGGCGGGGCCCTCCAGGTGACGGATGAACACGGCCGAGACCCGGTGCGGCCCCGCCGTCACCCGGACCGGATCGGTGCGGAGATTGACGCCGTTCGGGTCGGAGACGTGCATCCACCGGTCGATGTCGAGGAGGGCGACGCGCTCGCCGTCGATGGAGACCTCGATCTGCTCCGGATGCTCGACCGTGTGCAGCGCCCCGCGGCCGCTGCCGAACAGCTCTCCGGTCGTCTCGTGGTGGAACGAGACGCGGAACCGGTAGTCGGCGTCGGCGGGGAACGTGTGCACGACGGAGATGCCGCCCCGCGAGCCGTAGGGGGCGCCCTCGACCTGCTCGCGCTGCGAGACCCACCGCGTGACCTTGTAGGTCGCCTCGCGGGGACCGGCCGTCGGGTCGCCCACTGCGAGCCGGCTGATCTCGGCCGCGGCCTGGAGATAGCCGTTCATCAGGGTGGGGGAGAGCAGTTGCGCGTCGGCGATGTTGTCGAACCCCGCGCTCTTGGTGTCGAGCGGCAGGTAGTCGCTCGCCTGGACGTCGAGAGCGAGCAGATCGCGGATGGACCGCTCGTACTCGGCGCGGTTGAGGCGCTGGAAGCTGCGGCGCGCGGGGAGCGGCTGTCCGGCCGCGGCGTCGTCGACCAGGGTCTCCAGGGCGCCGGCGAGCGACTGGAGCTCGGCCTCGCCGGGGCGGGCGGTCCCCGCGGGGGGCATCAGGCCCGTCCGGACCTTGCGGATGATCTTCTCGGCCAGCGGACGGTCGTCGGCGGCGTCCGCGACCTCGAAGCGGTCCAGCGACAGGTTGCCGTAGCGCGCCCGGTCGTTGTGGCAGCGGCGGCAGGTCCGGTCGACGACGGTCTGGGCCGCGTCGGGGGCGGCCGGCGGGGCCGCGGGTCTCGCCAGGCCCGGAGACGCGATCGAACCGAGCGCGAGACAGACCACGATTCTCGCAACGACGGCCGGGGCGGTGCTCACCATGGTCCGATCACTCACTTGTTGCGATGTGACGACCGCCGCTCGCGCGCTCCGCGGGGTGTCCGGTCCGGGAGTCTCGAGCACGCTCCCCGGCCGGGCAATCTGCGTAGTGTAGCCGTTGTCGGCGAGGTTTCCAAAAAATCCGGGGCTCGGGGGCCGGGATCTCGGCGACCACCGGTGCGTGGGTCCGACAAGCGGGGAGCGATGTCGGCAGGGGAGTGGGGTTGCCCCATGCTCGACCCTCACGCCGTCGCCCGGTTGCTGACCGCAGTGAAGTTCACGCCGGCTCGGGCCGGTGCCAACCCGGGAATCGAACGGGGCCCACGAGCGCTGCGCGGCTCAGTGAAACCGGTTGACCGATTTCCCCCGCGTTCGCACACTTCTTCTCAAAGCAAGAGGAGGACTCTCACGAATAAGACCCGATCGACGGGGCGCCGCCTCCCCGGGAAGGGGTTCGCAGGGGGGGCAGTGGCGGTCTGGTACAATCGCTCGATTGTCCGCCGAATGGCCATCGCTGGCGCGGGCCGGACCAGGAGTCTGCGCCGTTGAATGGCGCGGACTCCTGGAGGTTGGGCGCCAAGCGGAGCCGAAGGCGACGGTTGGCGGGCCAGGAGTCTGCGCCGTAGAACGGTGTCAGGCTCCCGGCAGGGTTGGTTGGGCGCCCAGCGGAGCCGAAGGCGACGACGGGCGGGCTAGGAGCGACACGATGAAGCGCATCCTGATCGGCGTTCTCGGCATCGGCGTGCTGCTGGCCTCCGTCCCGGATGCGGCGGCGCAGCACTGGCCGCGGTTCCGGGGCCTGAACGCGGGCAACGTGGCCGACGACCCGGCCCTGCCCGACCGGTGGAGCGAGACCGAGAACATCGCCTGGAAGATCGACATGCCCGGGCTGAGCTGGAGCTCGCCGATCGTCTGGGGCGACCACATCTTCGTCACCACCGCGGTCAGCGCCGCCGCCGACGAGGTGCAGCCGATTCCCGGCCTCTACGACCCGGGCGAGCACAACGGGTCGGTGCCGGCGAACGGCGAGCACCGGTGGCTGGTGTACGACATCGACTTCGAGACCGGGGCGGTGCGGTGGGTGCGCGAGCTCCACCGCTCGGTGCCCGAGATAACCCGGCACCTCAAGAACAGCTACGCCTCGGAGACGCCGGTCACCGACGGCGAGCGCGTCTACGTCTACTTCGGGGCGATCGGGCTCGTGGCGGCGCTCGACTTCGAGGGCGAGGAGATCTGGCGCCGCGACGTCGGGACGTTCAACACCATGCAGGCGATGGCCACCGCGTCGTCGCCCGCGCTGCACGACGGGCGGCTCTACGTCCTCAACGACAACACGACCCGGTCGTTCCTGACCGCCCTCGATGCCGCGACCGGCGAGGACGTGTGGCGGGTCGAGCGCGACGAGCCGGGGCACACCTGGTCGACCCCCTTCGTCTGGGAGAATTCCCTGCGCACCGAGATCGTGACCTCCGCCACCGGGAGGGTGCGCTCCTACGACCTCGACGGCGAGGTCCTGTGGGAGCTCGGAGGGATGTCGCTGCTGACCACCCCGAGCCCGTTCACGAGCCACGGGCTCGTCTACATCAGCTCGGGGTACCCGGGCGGGGCCCTTCGCCCGGTCTACGCCATCCAGCCCGGGGCGGCCGGCGACATCTCTATCTACCAGGAGGTCGCGAGCGGCCTGCAGGAGGGCTTTCCCGGCAGCCGGACCTACTCGCAGGACTCCCACGTCGTGTGGGCCTATCCGCTGCTGGGCACCTACAACACCACCGCGCTGGTCTACGGCGACATCTACTACACGCTGCTCGACCGCGGCTTCCTCCTCGCGCACGACGCGGCCACCGGCGAGGAGATCTACGGCCGGCGGCGCCTCGAGATCGGCAACGGCTTCACCGCGTCGCCGTGGGGCTACAACGGGAAGATCTTCCTGCTGAGCGAGGACGGCGACACCTTCGTGGTCAAGGCGGGCTCCGAGTTCGAGATCCTCCACAAGAACTCGCTGAACGAGATGGCCCTGGCGACCCCCGCGGTGGCGCGGGACAGCGTGATTCTGCGCACCCAGTCGAAGCTGTACCGGATCGCGAGAACGGAGTGACTGGCCGCCGGATTGTGAAGGCGCCGTGATGTACCGCGTCCGGAGGGTGCCGGGCGGACGCCGACGCGCCCGCTGGCAGCGGCCCGAGAAGGCGCATGACGGGTAACGCAGTCAAGCGGGACGTATCGCACTGGAGTGCGCGTGGCTCTCGCCACGGCTGCCAGCAAGGAGACGGGAATGGGACCGACGGCGGTTGAGACCACGCACGCGTTCGACGAGGCGGTACGGGCGGATCGCGAGCCGTTCAAGGTGGCGGACCTGTCGCTGGCCGCGTTCGGGCGGAACGAGATCCGCCTGGCCGAGCAGGAGATGCCCGGGCTCATGGCCCTGCGGCAGGAGTACGCGGGGAAGTCGCCGCTCCAGGGCGCCCGCATCATGGGCAGCCTGCACATGACGGTGCAGACCGCGGTGCTCATCGAGACCCTGCACGACCTCGGCGCCGACGTGCGGTGGGTGTCGTGCAACATCTTCTCGACCCAGGATCACGCCGCCGCCGCGGTGGCCGTGGGGCGGCCGGAGACGGGCGGGACAGCGGAGAACCCGCGCGGCATCCCGGTGTTCGCGTGGAAGGGCGAGACCCTCGCCGACTACTGGTGGTGCACCAACGAGGCCCTCGTGTGGCCCGACGGCGGCGGACCGTCCCTCATCGTCGACGACGGCGGCGACGCCACCCTCCTCGTGCACAAGGGCTACGAGTTCGAGCAGCTCGGCGAGGTGCCGGGCTTCGACCCCGAGACCGAGCCCGAGGAGTGGGGCGTCATCCTCGACCTCCTGCGCAACCTCCAGGCCCGCGACAAGCGGCACTGGCAGCGCATCAGCCCCGGCATCCGCGGGGTCAGCGAGGAGACCACCACCGGGGTGCACCGGCTCTACGAGATGACGGAGGCGGGCACCCTCCTCTTTCCCGCCATCAACGTGAACGACTCGGTCACCAAGAGCAAGTTCGACAACGTGTACGGCTGCCGCCACTCGCTGCCCGACGGCCTCGCGCGGGCCACCGACGTCATGCTCGGCGGGAAGGTGGCGGTCGTGTGCGGCTTCGGCGAGGTGGGGAAGGGCTGCGCCCAGGCCCTGCGGGGCCAGGGGTGCCGCGTCGTCGTCACCGAGATCGACCCCATCTGCGCCCTTCAGGCGGCGATGGAGGGCTACGAGGTCAACACCCTCGACGCCATGATCGAGCGCGCCGACATCTTCATCACCGCCACCGGCAACCGCGACATCATCTCGGCCCGCCACATGGCCCGCATGAAGGACAAGGCCATCGTCGGCAACATCGGGCACTTCGACAACGAGATCGACATGGCCGGGCTGAAGAAGACGCCGGGCATCCAGCACGTCCACATCAAGCCCCAGTACGACGAGTGGCGCTTCCCCGACGGCCACAGCGTGATGGTGCTGGCCGAGGGGCGCCTGCTGAACCTCGGCTGCGCCACCGGCCACCCGAGCTTCGTCATGTCCGCGTCGTTCACCAACCAGGTCCTCGCCCAGATCGCCCTGCACCAGAACAAGGGCGAGTACGGCAAGCGGGTCTACATGCTGCCCAAGCGCCTCGACGAGAAGGTGGCCCGGCTGCACCTCGACCACCTCGGGGTCCGGCTGACCAGCCTCACCCCCGAGCAGGCGAGCTACATCGGCGTGGACGTCGAGGGTCCGTACAAGCCTGAGCACTACCGCTACTGACAGGGAGCAGGCCCGCGGTCCCGGTTTCCTTCAGCGGCTGGCAGGTTCAAAGCCTGCTCGAGGCGTCACGCGCTCGATGTCCGGAAGCTCGTCGAAGTGGCGATCGTAGCTGACGTCGGTCCGGATCACTGGCGGCGCATGACGGCCGCGTGGATCGCGTCGCGCGGCTGCACGTCGCGGTGTCCCCGCGAGTCGAGCTTCGTCAGGGTGCGGCGGAGGGGTCGGGCCGAGTCTCGCCGCCCGAGATGCGGCGGCCCAGCGCGCGCAGGGTGTCGAGGTCGTGTACGTCGTCGGGCAGCAAGGGGATGCGCACCCGCGGTATCCCCGTGAAGGCCTGCTCGATCTTCTCGAGGTAGCGCCTCTCCTGCCGGCGCCGGGCGGCGAGGAAGGCGCCCTCGGCGTCGTCGGGGAGCACCCGGTTCACCACCACCGCGCTCACGGGGATCGAGAAGCGGCGCAGGACCTCGTGCGCCCGGACCGTCTCGAGCACCGAGAGACGGTCGGGATTCACCACCGAGACGAAGGCGGTGCGGGCGCGGTCGAGGAGCTGCTCGCGGGCGCCGATGAACTTCCGGCGCCGCGCCTGCAGGAGCTCGTCGAGCTGGGCGTCCCGACTGCCCGGCTGGTGGTCGACGGAGGTCTCCAGGCGCGACAGCTCGTCGCCGCGCACGCGTCCCCCGCCCAGGTGCCGGAGGGCGGCGCCGAGGCGGGCCGAGCGCTCGCGGTGGCCGAGCAGTCCGTCGGCCCATGCCGCCATGATGTCGGGCAGCGACAGGAGCCGGACGGTGTGGCCGGTCGGGGCGGTGTCGAAGACGACGCGGTCGTAGCCGCGCCCCGCCAGGGCCATGATGTCGGCGACACGCTCGAGCAGGGCCGCCTCCATGGTGCCGGGGGCGAGCCGGGCGAGGTCGAGCTGCCGGTCGATCTCGTCGAACTGGCGCGGGTGCACCAGGCGCTTCATGCGGGTCTTGACGGTTCGGACGTGTGCGTCGGCCTGGCGGTCGGGGTCGATCTCGAGCGCCCACAGCGCGTCGGCGATGGCGGTCTCGCGGTCGCCGACGGGGCGGCCGAAGAGGTCGGCGAGCGAATGGGCGGGGTCGGTGGAGACGAGCAGGCAACGCCGGCCGCGGGCGGCGGCGGCGAGGCCCAGGGCCGCCGCCGTGGTGGTCTTGCCGACGCCGCCCTTGCCCCCGACGAAGACGATGGGGCGGTTCAGGATCTCGTCGAGCAGGGCGGCGCTCCCGCGTGATGTCCCCGGGACGTTTCCGAACCGGTCGCCCCTGGCCGGGGTCCGGCTGCGTTCGACCGCCGGCGGATTCCCGCGGGGACAGCGTTGCTCGTCGGCTGCCCGCGCCCAATGGACGGCCCAGCCGTGCCTTGTGCCGCATCCGGCTTGCCGTCGCCACGCCCCTCGCCGCCCGCGGACCGCAAGGCCGCGCTAGCAGCAGCGGAAGCCGTCGAGGGGCGAGTGGTCGAGCCCCTGGCGGCGGTGCCACTCGTGGAAGCGCTCGAGCAGCACCGGCTGCAGCTCGAGGGTGTAGTACGAGGCGGGGTTGGGCACCCCCATGAGCTCGGCGAAGACGAAGAGCATGAACAGGTCGTCCTCGTCCCGCCGGGCCCGCGCCAGGGCCCCCCGGTAGGGGGCGGCGTAGAACTCGTCGAGCAGGTCCTGCAAGCGGGCGAACCACCCCCGTCCGCGGTTCGTGCCGGGCTCGGGCTCCCGTCGCGTGTCCCGCCTGGTCATCGGTCCTGTCCGCATGCGGCGGGTCCATGCCGGGCTCGGGCTCCCTTGCGTGTCCCGCCTGGTCATCGGTCCCGTCCAGGTCAGGCGCTCGCCGCCGCCTCCGCCGCCCGCTTCTCCCGCATGAACGCCGAGCCCGCCTCCAGCATCGTGAAGATGGCCAGCAGCACGATCACCACGTCGATCCACAGCAGCGGGTAGAGGATGCCGCCCTCGCGGTACAGGTTGCCGAGCTGGTAGATGGCGGCGGCGAGGGCCATCGTCGTGATGAAGACCATCGGTATCAGCGTGTAGCGGACGGGGCGTCCCAGCTTCACGAGGATGACGCTGATGATGAGCAGGGTGAGCCCGGCCAGCAGCTGGTTGGTGGTGCCGAACAGCGGCCAGATCAGCATGCCGCCCTCGCCGCTGGGGCCGCCGGCGCCGAACGCCAGCAGCAGGCACGCGGTCACCGCCGCGACCGTGGCCACGTAGCCGTTCTGCAGGATGGGGATGTTGTAGATGGTGCCCCACTCCTGCACGATGTAGCGCTGCAGCCGCACCCCCGCGTCCATGGTGGTGCCGGCGAAGAGGACGGCCATGACCGCGAGCAGGGTCGCCGCGAACTCCGTCGAGATGCCGACGCCGGCCGACACGATGCGGGCGCCGCCCTGCACGAACGCGGTCATGCCGCCGTTGCCGAACTCGCTGTACATGGCCTCCCAGTCGCCGAGGGTGGCGAACCCGGCCGTCGCCGCGATGATCGCCACCAGCGCCAGGGAGCCCTCGCCGGACGAGCCCAGGTACCCCACGAAGCGGGCGTCGGTCTCCTTGTTGAGCTGCTTCGACGTGGTGCCCGAGCCGACGAGGCCGTGGAACCCCGAGATCGCCCCGCAGGCGATGGTGACGAACAGCAGGGGGAAGAGGGGCGGCGCCGACGCCGGCACGTTGGGGTTGATGGCCGGCGCGACGATGGTGGGGCTCGCGATCAGCACCGCGCCGTAGAGCAGCCCGAGCCCCACGAAGAGCTGGATGCCGTTGATGTAGTCGCGCGGCTGCAGGAGCAGCCAGACCGGGAGCAGCGATGCGATGCCGGCGTACAGGAAGAGGATGAGAATCCACTGCGCGCCCACCGGCACCAGGCCCGCCGTCAGCTCGATGGGGAAGCGCTCGCCCAGGTAGATGACGGCGTAGAGGATGACGGTGCCGACCACCGTGGGCCAGAGGATCGGCACCCCCATGCGATAGATGAGGATGCCGATGCCGACGGCGACGAAGACCGCGGTCCACGCCGGAATGACGCTGCTCGGCGTCGCCTGGAACTCGTTCGAGATGGCCACCGCGAACACCGCGTTGACCATCATGAGCAGGAAGAAGACGACGATCATGAACAGGGTGCGGGCGCGGGGGCTCACCACGTCGCCGGACAGGGCCCCGACCGACTTCGCCTTGTTCCGGACGCTGGCCCACACCGCGCCGAAGTCGTGGACCCCGGCGAAGAACATGGTGCCGAGGATGACCCACAGGAAGGCGGGCAGCCAGCCCCAGATGACCGCGATGCCGGGTCCGATGATGGGCGCGGCGCCGGCCACCGCCGTGAAGTGGTGGCCCCACAGGACGACCCGGTTGGTCGGGATGTAGTCCACGTCGTCGCGCATCGAGTGGGCGGGCGTCTCGAAGTCCGGGTCGAGCCGGTAGATCTTCTCGGCGATGAAGCTCGAGTAGAAGCGGTAGCCGATGAAGATCATCCCGAGGCCGACAACGGAGAGAAGGGTGGCGTTCATCGGAATGACACCTCGCAGCAGGTCGGAACGGTCGCCGGGGAATGGCCTATTCTACACGTGCGGCCGGGCCGCACAACGGCGGGCGGATCCGGGTGCGGAGCCCTCGCGGGCCGGAGATGACCACGATGTACGGGGTGCTCGCCGATCTCGTCCTGCTGGCGCACGCGGCGTTCATCGTCTTCGCGGCGGCCGGCGCGCTGCTCCTGCGGCGTGCCCCGCGCGTCGCGTGGCTGCATCTGCCGGCCGTGGCGTGGGGCGTCGGCATCGAGTGGTCCGGGGGCGTCTGCCCCCTCACCCCGCTCGAGATCTGGTTGCGGCGGCGGGCGGGGGCGTCGGGCTACGAGGGTGACTTCATCGAGCACTACGTCACCGCGCTGATCTACCCGGCCGGGCTGACCCGCGGCATGCAGGCGGTCCTGGGGGGAGCGTTGCTGCTGGTGAACGCCGCCCTGTACTGGCGCGCGTGGTCCGCTCTCCGCGGTCGGGATGGAGGGCAGCCGGCCGACGGCGTCCCGCACGGGCAGTGAACCGCCGCGCGGCGTTCGCGTAATAAGATCAAGTCGATGGTGAAAGCGGTCGTGCGGGGCTCTCGGCTGGTGCTGGCCGCTCTGCTCGGGGCGGGCCTTGCGGGCTGCGGCCCGGTCCCGGAGGAGACGGCGGGGCCGGCGGCGCGGGCGAGTCCGCGGGGCGAGGCGCCGGCAGCCGCGGCCGAGGTCGACGCGGACGCCCGATCTGGCCCGCTTCTGGTCGCGCTGGGCGACAGCCTGACGGCGGGGCTCGGGCTCGACGTCGACGAGGCGTATCCCGCCCGCCTGGAGCGGACGTTGCGCGACGACGGCTACGCGGTGACGGTGGTGAACGCGGGCGTGTCCGGCGACACCACCGCGGCGGGGCTGAGCCGCGCCGAGTGGGCGCTCGAGGGCGACGTGCGCATCCTCGTCCTCGCCCTGGGCGGGAACGACGGGCTCCGCGGCCTCCCCGTCGACCAGATGAGGCGCAACCTCTCGCGGATACTGGCGCTCGCGGCGGAGCGCGGCATCCGGGTGCTGCTCGCGGGCATGGAGGCGCCTCCCAACTTCGGGGCGGTCTATACGGCGGAGTTCCGGGCGGTGTTCGCCGATCTCGCCCGCGAGCACGACGTGGCGTTCATGCCGTTCCTGCTCGACGGGGTCGCCGCCGACCCGGCCCTCAACCAGGCCGACGGCATTCACCCGAACCCGGACGGGGCGGCGATCGTGGCAATGCGGGTCCGGGACGCCCTCGAGCCGTTGCTGCCTGCGCTGAACCCATGAAGCCCGGCTGCCGTGGCGGTACGGGTCCGGGGTGCCTTCGAGCGGTTGCTGCCTGCGCTGGACCCTGAAGCCCCGGCCGCGGCCCTCCGACCCCCGGCTCCGAGCAACGTCGCCCCGCGAGTGAACGCATGATCGAGCTCCGCAACGTCTCCAAGACCGTCCTCAGCGGGAACGCGCCGCTGACCATCGTCCAACCCCTCGACCTGACGGTGTCCTCGGGGCAGTACGTCTCCATCGTCGGGCCGTCCGGCAGCGGGAAGTCGACGCTGCTGGGTCTCATCGCGGGCCTCGACGCCCCGACCACCGGCGAGATCGTCATCGACGGCGTGGAGATCTCCCGCCTCGACGAGGACGCGCTGGCCCGGCTCCGGGGCCGCAAGATCGGCATCGTGTTCCAGTTCTTCCATCTCGTGCCGTCGCTGACCGCGTTCGAGAACGTGCTGGTGCCGCTGGAGATCGCCGGCGCCGCGCGGGCGCGCGACCGGGCGGCGGGGCTGCTGTCCGAGGTGGGGCTCGAAGGCCGGGCCGGGCACTATCCGGCCCAGCTCTCGGGCGGCGAGCAGCAGCGGATCGCGATCGCGCGGGCCCTCGCCAACGAGCCCCCGATCCTCCTCGCGGACGAGCCGACCGGGAACCTCGACAGCGCCAACGGAAGGCACATCGTCGAGCTGCTGCATCGAGTCAACCGGTCGCGGGGCACGACCATCCTGCTCGTGACCCACGACGACGAGCTGGCGTCGGGAACCGACGTCACGCTGCGCATGCGCGACGGCCGTACCGAACGGGTGCCGCCGCCCGTCGTGGAGGGCGTCGCATGACGTTCGTGCTCAAGATGGTCGGCCGCGAGCTGCGCGCGTCCTGGCGCCGGCTCGCCTTCTTCTTCGTCTGCGTGGCGGTTGGAGTCAGCGCGATCGTGGCGTTGCGATCGGTAATCCAGCAGGTGGGCGTGGCGATGGACGGGGAGACGCGCGCCCTGCTCGCGGCCGACGTGCAGATCGAGTCGGAGCAGCCCTGGTCCGAGGCCGCCCTGGACACCATCGACGCCATCCTGGGCGCGGAGCCGGGGCTCGCCCGGACCCTGTCCATCGAGACGCCGACGATGGCCCGGCCGGCCGACGAGACGAAGATCCTGGCCCGGGTGGTCGAGCTGCGGGGGGTCGAGGCCGCGTTTCCGTTCTACGGGCGCTTCGTGCTCGAGGGCGGGCGGCCCTACGACCACGCCCTGCTCGCGGGCGGGGGGGCGCTGGTGCGGCCCGAGCTGCTGACCCAGCTCGACGTCGCGGTGGGAGACGACATCCTCATCGGCGACCGCAGCTTCGAGATTCGCGGCGTCGTCCTGCGCGAGCCCGGGGGAGGCATCGGCGCGTTCAGCTTCGGCCCGCGGGTGCTGGTCGACTACGACGACCTCCTCGAGACGGGGCTGCTGACCCTCGGCACCCGGGCCGAGCGGCAGATCCTGGTGAGGGTGCCCGAGCCCCGCGTCGACCCGCTGGTGGCGTCGCTGCGCGAGCCGTTGCGCGACGAGTTCGTGCGCGTGCGCTCGTACCGCAACACCGAGGACCGGATTGCCCGCAACCTCTCGCGGGCCGAGGACTACCTGAGCCTGATCGGCTTCGTGGTGGTGGTGCTCGGGGGCATCGGGGTGTGGAGCGTCACCCGGGTGTTCGTGCAGCAGCGCGTGCGCAGCGTCGCCGTTCTCAAGTGCCTCGGGGCGACGAGCCGGCAGGTGCTGGCCGTCTACGTCGTGGAGGTCGCCGTTCTGGGCCTCGGCGGCGCGCTGCTGGGGGTGGCCCTGGCGGCCGGGATGCTGGCCGCGCTGCCGTCCTCCCTCACCGAGCAGGCGGCGGCGGTCGCGGGGGTCGACAACCTGTCGTACGGGGTGACCGGGTCGGCGGTCCTGCAGGGGCTGGGGGTGGGCGTCCTGGTGTCGCTGCTGTTCGCGCTCGGCCCGTTGCTGGAGATGCGGGCCATCAAGCCGCTGGCCCTGATTCGGTGGAACCTGATCCCGGCCGCGGCGCGCGACTGGGTGCGCTGGGCGGCCCTCGGCGCCCTCGCGGCGGGGGTGGTGGGGCTGGCGAGCTGGCAGGCGGCGTCGCTGGAGGCCGGCCTGTGGGTGTGCGGCGGCTTCGCGGCGGTCGCGGTGGTGCTGCACGGGGTCGGGCGGGCCCTCGTCCGCCTGATACAGCCCCTCGGGACCGGGGCGCGGTTCGCGGTGCGCCACGCCGTGCTCAACCTGGCGCGACCCGGCAACCAGACTCGCGTCATCCTCCTGGCGGTGGGCCTGGGCAGCTTCTTCGTCATCGGCATCCACGCGGTGCAGGCGAATCTGCTGGGTGCGTTCGCCCTCGAGATCCGCGACGACAGCCCCGACATGTTCCTGATCGACGTCCAGCAGGACCAGCAGGCCGGCGTCCGCGAGCTCGTCGAGGACCGGACCGGCGACGCCCCCAACCTGATTCCGGTGCTGCGGGCGCGCGTGACCGGGGTGGACGGACGACGGACGCGGCTCGAGACCCGCCGCGAGGTGCGTCGGCGGGGGGTCGGCCGTGAATTCACGGTGACCTACCGCGGGCATCTCGAGGCGAACGAGCGGGTGGTCGAGGGCGCCTTCTGGGAACCGGGCGGGCCCGGCCGGCCCGAAGTGTCGGTGGAGGAGAGCATCCGCGACCGGCTGGACCTGGCGATGGGCGACGTGCTGCAGTTCCGGGTGCTGGGGCGCGACATCCGGGCGACGGTGTCGAGCGTGCGCGCGGTCGACTGGGACGACTCGCGCAGCGGCGGCTTCATGTTCCTGTTCAGCCCCGGCGTGTTCGACCAGGCGCCTCACAGCTTCATCTCGTTCCTGCGCGGCCCCCCGGAGACGACCGCCCGCGCCCGCTTGCAGCGCGACCTGGTCGCCGGCTTCCCCAACGTCTCGGTCATCGACGGGCTCGAGGTGATCGCCACCGTGCGTCGCATTCTCGACTACGTCACCCTCGCGATCTCGGTGGTCGGGGGCATCGCGGTGTTCAGCGGCGTCCTCATCCTCGTCGGCTCGGTGGCGATGACGAAGTACCAGCGGCGCTACGAGACCGCGATCTTCCAGACCCTCGGCGCCACCCGCCGCAGCCTCGTGACGATGCTCGTCGTCGAGTACGGCACGCTGGGCGTCCTCGCCGGCGCCGTGGGATCGGTGGGCGCCCTGGGCCTGACGTGGGGCCTGAGCCGCCACCTGCTCGAGATCGACTGGAACCCGGCGCCCGTGGTGAACCTCGGGGGCATGCTGTTGACGGCGCTCGTGGTGGGGAGCGTGGGGGTGGCGGCCAGCCTCGACGCGCTGCGGCGCAAGCCGCTCGGCACCCTCAGGGCGGAGTAGCGGAGGCCCGAACATCTGATATGATTTCCAGTTGCACGTGCATCCCGGATGCGGTCTTGTCGGGATGCGGTCCGATGCGGGCGGCGGCGACGGAGCGGGTGCGGCCGCCTGCGTTTCGCCTGGCCGGCGGCTTGCGGTTCCATGGCGGCGCGCCGGTACCGGAGAGTCCCGATGGACATGGCACGCTACAGGGACGCGTTGTTGCGCAAGCGCTCCGAGATCCTGACGGTGGGGGCGGGCGCCAAGCCGATTCAGGCGGCCGAGGGGACGAGCAGTCGCCAGGGCGACCTCGCCGATCAGGCGACCGGCAACAACGAGGTCCACATCCAGCTCAAGCTGAAGCAGACCGACGCCAAGATTCTCCAGGCCATCGAGGAAGCGCTGTGGCGGCTCGAGCAGGGCACCTACGGCGTCTGCCGAGACTGCGGCGAGCCGGTGGCCGAGGCGCGCCTGAACGCCATCCCCTGGACCCGCGTGTGCATCACCTGCAAGGAGAAGCAGAGCGCGCGGTGACGATGCCGCCGCCGGGCTGCTGACGCCGGCCACGCGGGATCCGACCCCTCCGCGGTTCCCGAGGGGGCGGCGAGGCGCCGATGGCACCACCGGAGCGACGCGCGGCCGTGGCGCTCGGGAGCAACGTCGGCGACCGCGAGTCCCACCTGACCTTCGCGGTGAGCCGGCTGCGGCGGACGCTCTCCGATGTCGTCGTCTCCCGCTTCATCGAAACCCCCCCCGAGCACGCGGTCGACGAGCCCCTCTTTCTCAACGCGGTTCTCGTGGGGGGGACCCGTGACTCGCCGGCCCGGCTGCTGGCCCGGCTGCTGTCGATAGAAGGGGAGCGGGGGCGGGTCCGGTCGTATCGGGGCGCGCCGCGCACGCTCGACCTCGACCTGGTGCTGGTAGGCGATCTGGCCGTCGAGTCGCCGTCGCTCACGCTGCCCCATCCGCGATTCCGCTCGCGGGCCTTCGTCCTCGAGCCACTGGCCGAGATTGCGCCCGATCTCATCGATCCGGTCACCGGCAAGACCGTGTCTCAACTGCTGAAAATACTGCGTGCGGGCGGGGCCTGAGCCCGCGCCGGGCTCGGGACGGCATGACGAGCCGCCGCGGATCGGGGCGCGCCGGAGTGCCTGAATGCGGTCCGCCGGCACGATGTCGCGACGTGTGGCGGCGTGCGGGCTCCGTCGAGTCCTGTCGCGGGTCACGGCCGACGAGCCCACCCGTCCGCCGCTCGGGCCCGGGGGTCGGCCGGCCCCGCCGCCGAGCCCCGGGCGGGATCGCGCCGGGGTCGCAGCCGAACGGACGGCGAACGGGCGGCTGGCGTCACTCGAAGCGCAGCGACTCGATGGGGTCGAGCTGGGCGCCCTTCCACGCCGGGTAGAAGCCGAACACGACGCCGATGACGGCGGCGAAGCCGACCGAGATCACCACCGCGTCGGGGGGCACCCGGGCCGGCCACTGGAGGAACTCGGTGAGACCCCCGGAGACGGCGAAGCCGAAGCCCACGCCGATCATGCCGCCCACGAGGCTGAGGGCGATGGCCTCGACCAGGAACTGCCACAGCACGTCCTTGCCCTTGGCCCCCACCGCCATGCGCAGCCCGATCTCGCGGGTGCGCTCGGTGACCGACACGAGCATGATGTTCATGATGCCGATGCCGCCGACGATCAGCGAGACGACGGCGATGGCCAGCGTGAACATGGTCATCGTCTGGGTCATGCCGGTGCGCATGCTGGTGATGTCGTCCTGCGTGCGCACCATGAAGTCGTTGTCCTCGCCGGGGATCAGCTCGTGCTCGACGCGCAGCACCGCCTCGATCTCGTCCGAGACCTCCTGAATCTCGTCGGCGGAGCGGGCCGAGATGGTGATGCCGGAGATGTTGGTGCCGTCCCGCCCCCGCAGCTTGCGCTGGACGGTGGTGTAGGGCGCGAAGATCGAGTCGTCCTGGTCCTCCCCGAACGATCCGGAGCCCTTCGCCTCCATGATGCCGATCACCCGGAACGACTGGTTGCGAATGCGGATCAGCTGGCCGACGGCGTCGACGCCCTCCCCGAACAGGTTGTCGCGGACCACCGAGCCGAGCACCGCGACCTTGGCCGCGCTCGCGACGTCGGTCGGCGTGAAGAACTCGCCGTCGTCGATCTCCCAGAACCGGATGAGCGGAAACTCGACGTCGACGCCCTCGATGCGGGTGTACCAGTTCTGGCCGGCCGCGATCACCTGATCGCGGGTGTTGACGGTGGCGCTCAGGTACTGGGCGCCGGGGACCTGCTCGCGGATCGCCGCGATGTCCTTCACCTTGAGCCGGGGCGACGAGCCCATGCCGCCGCTGACGCCGCCGCGGCTCCAGTTGCCGGCGCGCACCATGATGAGGTTGGTGCCGGCGGACCGGATCTGGGTCTCGATCTCCTCCTGCGCCCCGGTGCCGAGCGCGACCATGGTGATGACCGCGGCGACGCCGATGATCATGCCGAGCATGGTCAGTGCGGTGCGCATCTTGTTGCGTCCGAGGGCCTTGAGCGCGGTCCGGAAGATCAGCAGCAGGGTCATGCGGGGCTACTCCTTCGGGGGCGGGCCACCGGTGGTCGGGCGCGGCTCGCCGCTCTCTCGCGTGTCCGGCGCCTCCGCCGGCGGCGGGGTCAGGGGCGGATCGGGTGCTTCCGCGGTCGCATCGGCGGCGTCGGCCTCCTGCTCGGCGAGCTCCACCTGGGCCCGGCGCAGGATGTTCAGGGCGGGCCCGACCGCGTCGTCGTCGTCGGGCAGCGCGGCGAGCTCGTCGGCGGCCACGCGCCGGACGGGGTTCGGCTGATCGCTGACGATGCGGCCGTCGCGAAAGGCGACGATGCGCGTGCCGTACTCCGCGATGTCCTGCTCGTGGGTGATGAGGAGGACGGTGATGCCGCGCTCGGTGTTCAGGCGCTGGAAGATGTCCATCACCTCGATGCTGGTGCGGCTGTCGAGGTTGCCGGTCGGCTCGTCCGCGAGGAGGATGGCGGGCTCGTTGATGAGGGCGCGGGCGATGGCCACGCGCTGCTGCTGCCCGCCCGAGAGCTGGCTGGGGTGGTGGTGGGCGCGGTCGGTCAGGCCCACCGCGGCGAGGGCCTCGCGGGCCCGGCGGTGGCGGTCGCGGGCGCGGAGGCCGTTGCCGTTGTAAAGCAGGGGCAGCTCCACGTTGTCGAGGGCGTTCGTGCGCGGCAGCAGGTTGAAGCCCTGGAAGACGAAGCCGACCTTCTTGCTGCGGACGGTGGCCAGCGTGTTCTTCGACAGGGTGGAGACGTCCTGTCCGTCCAGGACGTAGCGTCCCGTCGTCGGGCGGTCCAGGCACCCCAGGATGTGCATGAACGTCGACTTCCCGGAGCCCGAGGGCCCGATGACGGCGACGAACTCGCCGGTCCGGATCTCCGCCGTCACGCCGCGGAGGGCGCGGACCTTGACCTCGCCGAGGTCGTAGACCTTGGTGAGCTCGTGAACGGCGATGGTCGTCGTCATGACGTCTCGCGGGAACCTGGCCCGTCTCTGCGGCGGAACGCTCCTAGCGCCGGCCGCGGCGCCCGAACTGCGGGATGAGCGGCGACGAGGACCGGGCCGCGGGGCCGGAGCCCGCCTCGGGCGTGCTCACGTCGGTGACGAGCTGCGTTCCTTCCTCGATCACCGCGGCGAGCATCGGGGCCTCGGCGGGGGCGTCCGGCGGGGTCGCTTCGAGCCGTTCGATCATCTGCTCGAGGCTCCGGCGAGCCGCGGGGTCGTCGATCAGCTCGACCTGCTGGCGCAGCTCGACGATCCGGGGGTCGACCGGCGGTCTCGCCGGCGGGCGCGGACCCGCCACGCCGACCAGCTCCGTCGCCGTGCCGTCGGTCACGCCCAGGCGCACCTCGACCGGACTCAGCTCGTCTCCGTCCATCACCCAGAGCCGGCCGCTCGTCTCTTCCACCTGGATGGGCGAGAACAACGCGTCGATGGTCCGGGCGCCGCGTTCCACCGCGGGGATGGCGGGGCCGGTGTTCCGGTTGGCGGGGCGCCTCGCCCCACCCGGTCCGCCTCGCCCGCCGGGTCCGCCGAATCCGCCCGGGCCGCCGCCCTGGCCGCGGCGCGCGGCGAAGAACTCGGCGCGCTGCTCCGGGGTCATCGACTGAATGCGCTCCCGCATCGCCTGGCGCTCCGCATCGGACATGCTGGCGAATCCGCCGCCCCCGCCGCCCGGACCGCCCCCGCCGCCGGGTCGGCCGAATCCGCCGCCGGGGCCGCCCGGTCCACCGAATCCGCCGGGGCCGCCGCCCGGTGCTCCCGGGCGCGCGCCGCCGCCCCCGGGACCGGAGCCGCCGCGCTGGAGGATCTCGGGCACCGGCTGGTTCAGCACCGCGAACATGTCGGGCGTGGGACGGAACCGCAGGGCGGAGTTGGGCACGCGCAGCACGCTCTCCCGCCTCGCGATCTCGAGGGTGACGGTGGCGGTCATGCCCGGCTTCAGCCGGAGATCGTTGTTCGGGACGTCGATGACGGTGGCGTAGGTCACGACGTTCTGCAGCACCACCGGCTCGAGGCGGATCTGCGAGACGGTCCCCCCGAACTCCTCCGCCGCGTACGCGTCCACGGTGAAGGTCACCGGCTGGCCCGGCCGGATGCGGCCGACGTCCGACTCGTCGATGTTGGCGATGACCTGCATCTCGGTCAGGTCCGCCGCGATGATGAACAGCTCGGGGGCCGACATGCTCGCCGCCACCGTCTGTCCCACGTCGACCTGCCGCGCGATGACGATGCCGTCGATGGGGGCGGTGATGACGGTGTGTCCCAGGTTGACCTCGCTCTGGTTCAGCGACGCCCGCGACTGGATGACGCTGGCCTCCGCCGACTGAAGCTGGGCCTCGGCGGACCGGACCGCGACCTGGGCGGCTTCGAGCTCGGACGCGGCGATGAGGTCCTGGGCCGCGAGCTCCTCCGATCGGCGCAGCTGGGTCCGCGCGTCCTCGAGGGCGACGGTCAGCCGGGCCACGTCGGCCTCGGAGCGCGCGAGGTTGGCGCGCGACTGCTCGACCTGGGACTCGAACAGCGACGGCTCCAGTCGGGCGATGACTTCCCCTTCGCGGACGATGGAGTTGAAGTCGGCGTACAGCGCGTCGATGATGCCCGAGACCTGGCTGCCCACCTGCACCGTGGTCACCGCTTCGAGCGCCCCCGTCGCGCCGACGGTGTCGACCACGTCTCCCCGCGCGAGGGCGACGGTGCTGACCTCGGGGACGAACTCCGACGTCCGGAAACCCAGGTAGCCGTAGGCGGTGATTCCGAGGGTGGCGAGGACGACGACGATGGCGAGTTTTCTCATGGGGAGACGGTCCTCGTTGCGGGCGCGGGTCGATCGTGCCTCCGGCGATCGGTTCGGACGGCTACTGGATGATCTGGATTCCCGCCTGCGACAGCGACGTCCGCTGCACTCGGTCGAGCTCGATCAGCGCCTTCTGCTGATCGAGGATGGCGCGAAGCTCGGTGTCCTGGGCGGTCGAGAGGTCGCGCTGCGCCTGGACCACGAAGAAGTTGGTCGAGAGCCCCGCGTCGAAGCGGCTCTGCTCGGCCGCGAGCTGCTCCTCCGCGAGCTCGCGGGCGGCGGTGGCGGCCTCGATGCGCCGGGCGATGGCCCGGATCTGGAGCACGGCGTTGGTGACCTCGGTCGCGACCTGCAGCTCGAGCTGCCGGAGCTGCGCCTGGACCTGCTGGGTCTGGAGCTGCGCCCGCGCGTAGGCGGCGTCGGCCGCGCTCGGGCCGATGGGATAGCTCACGTTGAGCTGTACCGTCCACACCGGATAGTCGAGGTCGACGAGCTGGTCGAACGCGTCGTTGATGCCCCCCGGAATCTCCGTCAGCACCGCGCCGCCGAGGCCCGAACGAAAGAAGCGCGTGCCGCCCTGTCCCTGCACCTGGTAGCTGCCGGTGAGGTCGACCGCGGGCAGCCGCTGGTTGCGCATCGACGACAGGTTCACCTCGTTGATGTCGAGCTGACGGCGCGACCGTTCCAGGTCGGTGCGTTCCTCGAGGGCCCGGCGGACGGTCGCCTCGAGGTCGATCGGGGCGGGAGAGAGGGTGGGGAGGTCGATGGGGTTCAGCGTCGCCCGCCAGTACTCGTCGCCGGTGCCGTCGACGATCAGCTGCTTGAGCACGAGCTCGGCCGTGGCCAGGGCCTGCTCGGCCTGGGCGAGGGTCTGGCGGCGGGCCGCCGCCTCGGAACGGGCCTGGACCACGTCGATCGGGGCCAGCGTGCCTATCTCGACCCGGGCCTCGTTGTCGCGGACGAGGGCCTCGGCGAGCTCGAGGGCCTGCTGCTGCACCTCTACCGACCGCGTCGCGTAGACCAGCTCCCAGTAGGCGTCCCGGACCGCCGACACCGTGTTGGTGACGGTCTGGCGCAGGTCGATGTCGGCGATGTCGCGGTTGATTTGGGTGACCCGGATCCCCTGCCGTATCGGATCGATCCGGAACCCGCGGAGCAACGGCTGCGTGTACGAGGCCTGGACGCTCGAGCGATAGCTGGGGTTGAAGCTGGTGAAGAAGTTGGTCGACGCCGAGCGGTTGTTGTTGAAGTTGACCTGGTAGCGGCCGCCGCCCCACCCGACCTCCTGACTCACCCCGCTGTTCAGGATCACGGTGTCGCTGACGACCGACTCTCCGCCGTCGAGCTGCGTCGACGACGGGTTGGTGCGCGAGTTGTTGGAGAAGTTGGTGTCGAACGTGGGGCGGTACGCCGCGAGCTGCTGGGCCAGGTTCAGATCGAACACCTGCGGGTTCAGCCGCTGGACGGCGAGGTCCAGGTTGCGCTCGAGGGCCCGCGCCACCGCCTCGTCCAGGGTCAGGTCGACCCGGGGACCGGACCCGGGCGACTGCACCGCGGCGAGGCGCTCGCGGGCCTGGGCCAGCAGGTCGTCGACGCGATCGGCGCGGGAGGGCTGGGCGGCGGCTGCGGCCGGCAGCTTCAGGAGCGCCATCAGGGCGACGGCGGCGACTGCTCGGGGCGGGACGCTGCACATGACAATGGTGCTCCTTCACGTTTCGCCGGACGGTGACGCCGACCGCAACGGGCAGCGGCATTCCGGGGTCTTCGCCGCGGTTTCATGTACGTAGACTCGCCGGGCGGCACGAATCTTCCGCACCTCAACGACTTGCCGGCACCGCATACCCGAACTCCTGGGTGTGGCGCTGCACTAGCCGCACCGGCTCCCGGAAGGCCTCGAGGGGTCGTCGTCCCGTGTCAGGTTCATCCATTCCTTGAGCGCCGCGCGCTGAGCCGGGTTCAGGACGCGATACATGCGGAAGACCATCAGGGTCCGGGTCTTGCTGAGCTCGCTCCGAGCCGCCTCGACGCGGTCGATCTGACGGGTGATGTCGATTTCCTCGACCTGCATGTTGGCGATCATCCGCGACAGCGTCCGCTCCTCTCCGTTCAGGCGGCGGTAGGACTCGTGCATCTTGGGCAGCGAGCGCTGATAGATGCGGTCGAGGTCGGCGGCCTGCTCCTGGCTCAGATCGAGCAGCGCCGTCACTTCCGCCGATTGCCACCAGCGATGCGGCCGCCGGCTCTGCGCGTCGGCGTCGGGCGGCGCCGCGGCGCCCGTCACCACGAGAGCGACCAGGAGACTGACCCACCAGCGCATCGATCTTCCTCCAGCGGAATGACGGCTTCCTGCCACTCCAAGACTCTCGGAAAACGGCGAGCGTTTACTGTGCCGGTCCTTCGGCGGCGAGGGCGCCGAGCCGGTCGATGACCTGGCCCACGGCCGAGTCCGGCGTCGACGCGCCCGCGGTCAGGCCGACGCTGACGACCGGCCGGTCGGGAAGCCAGTCGACGCTCCGCGCTTCCGCCGCCGTCGCCGTCGCGGGCCCGCCGTCGGGCACGGGGCGGTGCCGGACCTCGCGCCTCGACAGCAGGTCGCCGGCGTCGGCGATGTGATAGGTCGGCACCCGCCGGCCGGCGAGGCGGGCGAGGTTCCTGGTGTTGCTGCTGTTGTAACCGCCGATGACGATCATCAGATCGAGGTCGCGGTCGGACAGCAGCACCTCGATGGCGTCCTGCCGGTCCTGGGTGGCGCTGCAGATGGTGTCGAACGCCCGGTAGTGGCGGTCGAGCTCGGCGCCGTCCCCGTAGCGGTCGATCATGGCCTCGCGGATCATCTCGCCGATGGCGAGGGACTCGGACATCAGCATGGTGGTCTGGTTGGCCAGGCCGATGCGCTCGAGGTCCCGGCGGGGGTCGAAGCCGGGCGACGCGGCGCCCGCGAACCTCGACAGGAACGCGGAGGCGTCGCCGCCGCGCCGGATGAAGTCGCACACGATCCCGGTCTCGGCGCGATCGATCACGACCAGGGATCGTCCGTCCGGGTACTGCAGGGCCTGGGAGGCGGTGGCGACGGTCTCTTCGTGCCTCACCTTGCCGTGAATGATCGCGGTGAACCCGTCGCGGGCGTACTGGCGCACGTTCTTCCAGACGTTGAGGACCGACCCGCACGTGGTGTCGACCAGGGTGCAGCCCTGCTGCTGGAGACGCAGCAGCATCGAGACGGTGACGCCGAATGCGGGAAGGATGACGACGTCGTCCGGTCCGAGCGCGTGCTCGTCCTCGCCGGCATCGCTCAGGAACCGGATGCCGGCATCGCGCAACCGGTCGTTGACCCTCGGGTTGTGGATGATCTCGCCGGTGAGGTAGATGGACCGATCGGGGAACCGACGGCGCGTCTGGTACGCGTAGTCGACGGCCCGGTCGACGCCGTAGCAGAACCCGAACTCGCTGGCCAGATACAGGTGCAGCCGCCCCATTCTCCGCTGGTAGCCGGCTGCCCGCACCTCGTCCACGAGGGTGCTGTGGTAGTGCGCGGTCAGCTCGTCCGCGACCTCGTGCTTCAACGAGAGTCCCTTGCGGAACATCCGGACCGGCTGCGCTGCTTCGGTCATGGCCGTCGGCGCGCCCTCCGGCGTGGCGGCTTCGCCCGGCGCCGGCTCTCGCGCATCATCGGACGGCGGCGGCGAGGTCGGTCACGCGCGGCGTGAGGGCATCGATGGACGCGAGCTCGGTCACGGGCAGGCTGACGGTGGCGACGTCGAGGGGGTCGAGCAGCGCCGCCTCGGCCACGACCTGCTCGAACTCGCTCAGGGAGAGCGGCGTGCGGGCGGCGCCGGCGGTCGACGCGGGGGGAAGCACGATGGTGCCGGTCATGTCGAGCGTGGCGTTCACGCCGGCTCCGGCCGATGCTTCGGAGACGACCCCGGAGCTCGAACCGAGGTTCGGCATCGCGGGCTCCCAGCGGAGATCGAAGAGCTGCCCGGCTGCGATCCCCAGGGCCAGTCCGGCGGCGGTGGCGGCCACCGCCCATCGGCTGGGGCGAGGGTCCCGCCGGCGCTCGGGCGCGCGGGGGAACGGGAACGAGAGCACCCGGGCCCGTTCGACGGCGCCGACGACACGGGCCAGGCGATGGTCGATGCGCGCTCGCTGGGCCTGGAGCCGGCCCGGCGGGAAGGCCTCGTCGAACGAGGCGCCCGCGTCGGCCGCAACCGTGTCGAGGAATCTCCGCAGCTCGCCGGCCCGTCGGGTGCATTGCGAGCACGTCCGCAGGTGCCGGGCGGTCGATATCGCGACGGCGGTGTCGGTGGCGCCCGACACGACGTCGAGCAGGCGGTCCTCGGAAGGGTGCCCGCCGCCGTTGCGGGTGCGCCAGCGTTGCAGGAGCGCAGTCATTCTTCTCGCGTCGAACCCGCCGCGGTCGCGCGTCCGACCGCCGCGGGCCCGTTCACCGCCTGCGGTTCGCCCGCCGGCCGGGCGGGGCGGCCTCCCGACCCGTCCAGCTCTCCCGGTCGAGCACGTCTCGCAGCTTTCGTACCGCCCGAAACAGGTGCACGCGCACCGTCGATTCGTTGAGGCCCATGATGGCGCCGACCTCCCGCGCCGGCCGACCCTCGAAATGGCTCAGGATCATGGCCGTGCGTTGGCGCAACGGAAGCCCGTCGATGGCCTGCTCCAGTCGAGCCCGCTGTTCCTTGGCCAGCAGGGCCGCTTCGGGAGACGGCTCGCGGGTCGGCGGACCGTCCGGGAGCAGGCCCTCCCGGGCCTCCGCGGATACCATCCAGCGCGCCCGCCGGCCCCGCGCCTTCAGTCGATCGAGGCAGGCGTTGACGAGAATGCGCGTGAACCACAGCTCGAAGAACAGGTCCTCGCGAAACGACGGCAGATGCGTGAACGCCTTCAGGAACGCGTCCTGAACGACCTCGTCCACCTCGGCGGGGTCGCGGAGATAATGATAGGCGATGCGGGCGGCCCGGCGCTGTTGCCGGTCGACGATGGTTCCGAACCGTTCGGCCGCCTCCTCGCGCCGCCCCGCGGCCAGGAGGTGCTTGACCTCGCCCGCCAGCCTGGTCTCGATGGCGGCAGGCGGATCGCCGCCGGCGGTCGCGGCCATCGACGCGCGGCGCCGATGGCGTGGCGAAACAGGGGCGCTGCCGGCTGCGGGCGAGGTGACGAGCCGCACCGGGGCATTATATTACAGGATTGCGGTCAGCGGACGCCCCGTGGCTCCTCGCCGCCCCCCGGGGCGCGACCGGCGCCGCGGCCCGGGGGCGGATTCCACGACTCCCGGCGCCTCGCGTTGACGCCCGTCGAGACCGATAATAAAATTTCGGTACGGCGTCGGGCCGACCCGCGGCGGCGCCCGGTGCGGTTGTCCGGATGGCTGGTTCTTCACACCCCAGGCGGGCCCTCCCCTGCGGAGGAGCCCTTTCCCGTCCCAGCAGAGAGACATGCCTCGCGGTCGCGGGACCGTTCCGTTCGCTCGCGGGCGATGCGGACGGTCGGCGCCGCGCGTCGCCGCCGGCGGCCGGGGATGAAGGAGGTTGCGCACCGCGAATGGGGCGCGGGGCCGCGTGCAGCCCCGGGGCTCCCGGCGGGCGGGCACTTCAGGGGCGGCCGCGCCGCGGGGCGGGAGCGCCCGCGGGCCCGCCGGGACGGCAGCGTCGGAGAAGCAGGGCGGATGTCGAACGTGAGTGCTGACCAGCGGTTGGAGTCTGTCGGAATCGTCGACCCGGCATCGGTCTTCTGGAACCTGTCCACGGCTGCGCTCTACGAGGAGGCGGTGGCGCGCCGCGAGGGCACGGTGGCCACGTCGGGGCCGCTGGTCTGTCGCACCGGCCCCCACACCGGGCGTTCTCCGCGCGATCGGTTCCTCGTGGACGAGCCGTCGAGCTCGGGCCGCATCGCCTGGGGCGACGTGAACCGCCCGATGACGCCCGACCGGTTCGACGCCGTTCACCAGACGGTCGTCGATCACCTGCGCGGCCGGGACCTGTTCGTCCAGGACTGTTACGCGGGGGCGGACCCCGACTACCGCCTCCCGGTGCGGGTGGTGACCGAGAAGGCCTGGCACGCGCTGTTCGCGCGCCACCTGCTCATCACCGAGTCGAACCGTGCGAGGCTCGCCGACCACGTGCCCGAGCTCACCGTCATCAACGCGGCCTCCTGCCGGGCGGATCCGCGGATCCACGGGACCAACTCCGACGTCTTCATCCTGCTGGACCTCGCCAGGCGCCTCGTGCTGATAGGCGGCACGAGCTACGCCGGCGAGATCAAGAAGTCGGTGTTCGCGGTGATGAACTACCTGCTGCCGCTGCGGCGCGTGCTTCCGATGCACTGCGCGGCGAACGTCGGGGCCTCGGGCGACGTGGCGGTCTTCTTCGGTCTCTCGGGGACCGGCAAGACGACGCTGTCGAGCGACCCCGCCCGGCACCTCATCGGGGACGACGAGCACGGATGGAGCGACCGCGGGGTGTTCAACTTCGAGGGCGGCTGCTACGCGAAGATGATCCGGCTGTCGGCCGAGGCCGAGCCGCAGATCCACGCCACGACGCGGCGGTTCGCGACGGTGCTCGAGAACGTGACCATCGACCCGGTGACCCGGCAGCTCGATCTGGACGACGACTCGGTCACCGAGAACACCCGCGGGGCGTACCCCCTCGCGGCCATCGACTCGTACGTGCCCTCGCTGCGGGGGGGGCATCCGAGCCACGTGATCATGCTCACCGCCGACGCCTTCGGCGTGCTGCCGCCGATCGCCCGCCTGTCGCCGGCGGCCGCGATGTACCACTTCCTCTCCGGCTATACCGCCAAGGTGGCGGGGACGGAGCGCGGGGTCACGGAGCCGACGGCCACGTTCAGCACGTGCTTCGGGGCCCCGTTCATGGTGTCGCCGGCGACCACCTACGCCGAGCTCCTCGGCGAGCGGCTCGCCCGGCATCCCACCCGGGCCTGGCTCGTCAACACCGGATGGACGGGGGGGGCCTTCGGGGTGGGCAGGCGCATGCCGATCGCGCACACCCGGGCCCTGATCGCCGCGGTGCTGTCCGGCGGCCTGAACGACGCGCCGACGGCGCCCGACCCGGTCTTCAAGTTCGACGTGCCGCTCGCCTGCCCGGGGATCCCGTCCGGGGTGCTGGAGCCGCGGCGCACCTGGGCGAACCCCGCCGACTACGACGCGCAGGCGGGTCGACTGGCCGGCATGTTCGCCGAGAACTTCCGCCGGTTCGCCGGCGACGTCTCGGCCGAGGTGGCCGCGGCCGGTCCCGCGAGCGGGGTGCCGGTCGGCCGCCAGGAGCTGGCGCGGCGGTGAGCGACACCTCCTTCGAGCCGGTGATCGGGCTCGAGATTCACGCGCAGCTCCTCACCGACACGAAGATCTTCTGCGGGTGCGCCACCCGTTTCGGCGCGGCGCCCAACGCCCACGTGTGTCCGGTGTGCCTCGGACTGCCCGGGGCGTTGCCGGTGCTGAACCGCCGCGCCGTCGAGCTGGGCATGCGCGCGGCCCTGGCCCTGAGCTGCACCGTGCAGCCGCGCTCGATCTTCGCCCGCAAGAACTACTTCTATCCGGACCTGCCCAAGGGCTATCAGATCTCGCAGTACGAGCATCCCCTGGCCACCGACGGCGAGGTGCGGTATGCGGAGGACGGCGGCGAACGCGTCGTGCGCATCATCCGCGTGCATCTCGAGGAGGACGCGGGCAAGTCGCTGCACGCGGCCGGCGGCGACGCCGACCGCCACACCCACCTCGACTTCAACCGCAGCGGCGTGCCGCTGATCGAGATCGTGACGCATCCCGATCTCCGGTCTCCGGCCGCGGCCGCGGTCTTCTTCACCCGGTTGCGGGGCATCCTCACCACCATCGGGGTGAACGACGGGAACATGGAGGAGGGCAGCCTGCGCTGCGACGCGAACGTCTCCATCCGGCCGGCCGGCGAGTCGGCCCTCGGGGTGAAGGTCGAGGTGAAGAACCTCAACTCGTTCCGGTTCCTGCAGCGGGCGCTCGAGTACGAGATCGACCGGCAGACCGAGGCCGTCCGCGCGGGGCGGCGGATCGTGCAGGAGACCCGCCTGTGGGACACGGCGGCCCACCGCACGGTATCCATGCGCAGCAAGGAGGACGCCCACGACTACCGCTACTTCCCCGAGCCGGACCTGCCTCCCGTCGAGGTGTCGGCGGCGTGGGTCGCCGAGGTTGCGGCGGGGTTGCCGGAGCTGCCCGAGGCCCGGAAGCAGCGGCTCGTTCGCCAGTACGGCCTCTCGGCCGGGGAGGCCGGGCAGCTCGCGGACACCGGCGCGCTGACCGCGTACTTCGAAGCGGTGTCGGCGGCGGCCGGGAACGCGAAGGCGGCGGCCAACTGGGTGATGGGCGAGGTCGCCCGGCGGTTGAACGCGGACGGGGAGGAGATCGGCGCCGTCGGCGTGTCCCCGGACGCGTTGGGCCGGTTGATCCGGATGGTCGACCGCGGGGTCGTCAGCGGGAGCGCGGCCAAGACGGTCTTCGAGCGCATGTACGGCACCGGACGCGACCCCGCCGAGATCGTCGAGGCCGAGGGGCTTGCGCAGATCGGCGACGAGGAACGGCTGCGCGAGGTCGTGACCCGGGTGATCGCGGCCAACGACGACGCCGTCTCCCGGTTCCGCCGCGGCAACGAGGGCTCGCTGGGGTTCCTGGTGGGGCAGGTGATGCGGGAGACCCGGGGGCGGGCGAATCCGCGGCTCGTGAACGAGCTCCTGCGGCGCGCGCTCTCCCGGGAGTCTGCGCCGTAGAACGGTGCGACGCTCCTCCGGGCCAGTAGTCTGCGCCGTAGCACGGTGCAGGCTCCCGGCAGGGTCGGGTTGGGCGGCGAGCGGGCCGAGGGCGACGCTCTCCGGGCTGCGACGCGCGAGGCGCCGCCGTCGCGGCGGCCGGGCCCCGCGGCGGCGCATCGCGGCCCGCCGCGGGGCATGGCGCGTTGACAGCGCCCGACGTTCGGGCATAGACTGGATTCACGTCATTCATGTTGCGGCCAGATCCTGCTCTCGCCGGCCTCCTCGTGGACCTGCGTCCACGGGAGTCTCTCTCGCTCGACAACATCCGCACCGAGTTCTACCGCGAGGAGTTCCTGAAGCACCGCGATTGCCTCCGGCGGCTGCGGGACGCCTATTCGGACTGCACCATCACCGAGATGGAGGACGCACTGTGCCACGTCATGGCGCGCGTCGATGAGCTCTGCGCCAAGGGCGGCGCCGATCTCGACCGGGTCGTCAGCAGTCTGCTGCGCTCGTTCGACGGCGTGACGAAGCTGTCGGCGTGGTCGGATCCCCCCGTCACTCACTGATTTCCTCCTGACATCTCCATCCCGCCCGCTGTCACTGGTTCGCAGACACGCCCTCGACGTCGTCCGCGCGGCGATCGCCGCGGTGGACCCGGCGCGCCTCGTAGGCGCCGCCCTCGCCGATCCGGCCGTGCGATCGTTCATCGGGCGCGGTCCCCTGAGCCTCGTGGCCGCCGGCAAGGCGGCGGCGGGGATGCTCGAGGGCTTCACGGCGGCCGTGGATCGGCCCATTCGCCGCGGCGTCGCGGTGGGGCCCGGGGCCGCCGCGTCGTCGCCGGAGACGGTCGCCTGGCACCGCGGCGGTCACCCGACACCCGATGCGGGCAGCGTGCAGGCGGGGCGCGAGGCGCTGCGGTGCGCGGCCGGCGCGCCGGCCTCCGGCTGCCTCGTGGTGCTGCTGTCGGGCGGCGCGTCCGCCCTGCTGTCGATCCCGGCGGCGGGGGTCAGCCTCGCCGAGAAGGTCGCCACGACCCGCGCGCTTCTCGAGGCGGGGGTGCCGATCGACGAGCTCAACTGCGTCCGCAAGCACCTCTCGGGGGTCAAGGGGGGGCGCCTGGCCGAGGCGACGGCGGGACGCGTGCTGACGCTGGCAATCTCGGACGTGGTCCTTCCCGTCGAGGACGATCCCGGCGTGATCGGCTCGGGGCCCACGGTGCACGACGCCACCCGTTTCGCCGAGGCGCTGGCCATCGTCGAGCGCCCGGCGATTCGGCCGCGCGTGCCGGTCGGGGTGCGCCGGCTTCTCGAGCAGGGGCGGGACGGGCTCGTGCCGGAGACGTTGAAGACGCCGCCGGCCGCGGATCGCGCGATGTACCGGGTGATCGGGAGCCGGCGGGACGCGATGTCCGGCGCCGCCGAGGCGGCGCGCCGCCTCGGCTATGCCGTGACGCGGATCGACGAGCCCGTCGTCGGCGAGGCGCGGGCCGCCGGGGCGGAGCATCCGGCGCGCGCCGTCGAGGCGGCCGGGGCGCCGGCGGGACCCTGGTGCGTCCTGTCGTCCGGCGAGACCACGGTCACGGTGACCGGGGCCGGGCGCGGCGGCCGCAACCAGGAGCTGGCGCTGGCGGCGGTGGAGGAGATGGGCGGACTGGGCGCCGCGGCAGTGCTGGCGAGCGTCGGCACCGACGGCGTCGACGGGCCCACCGACGCGGCGGGGGCCATCGTCGACCCGGAGACCTCTCTCCGTGCCCGGACCCTGCGTCTGGACCCGCCCGCGGCCTACCTGGCCGAGAACGACGCCTACGCGTACTTCGATCGGCTCGGCGATCTCGTTCGCACCGGGCCGACCGGCACCAACGTCGGAGACGTCCAGGTGGTGCTGGCGCGACCGCGGGACCTGACGGTCCCGCCGGAGGCTCCGCCGGCGCGGAACGCCACCGGCCGCGCGCCGGGCGCGACCTCGCGGCCGCGCTGACCGATTCCCGCGCGAGACTGCCATGCCGCAGAGAGACACGGTGGACAGGACGGAGGGGCACGCCGCCGCACTCCTCGGGGGGATCCGCGACCGGGTGCACCATCCGGCCACGATCCGGGAGCTGATGCGCGTGCTCAAGATCGCGCGAAGCGAGCGCTACGGGTTCCGCCGGCAAATTGCCCGGCTCGTCGACGCCGGCGACCTCGTCCGGATCCGCGGGAACCGCTACGGCCTCGCGGACCGCATGCACCTCGTGGCGGGCCGCCTGGCCGTCAACCCGCGCGGCTTCGGGTTCGTCAGCCCCGACCACGGCGGCGGCGACGTCTACGTGGCCGGGGTCAATCTCGGCGAGGCGCTGCACGGCGACCGGGTGACGGTGCGGGTGGAGCGGGCCGGCGACCGGGCGGAAGGCCGCATCGTCGAGGTGCTCGAGCGCGCGAACGCCGACGTGGTGGGCCGTTACGAGGTCGACGACGCCGGCGCGGGATTCGTGGTTCCGTTCGACGAACGGGTGACCATGGACCTGCGGATCCCGGCCGGCGGGAGCATCGAGGCGGAGGCGGGGCAGATGGTCGTGGCCGCCGTCGAGCGGTGGCCGGCGCGGGGGCGCGGCCCGGTCGGACGCCTCGTGGAGGTGCTCGGCCGGCTGGAAGATCCGGGGGTCGACACCGCCATCGTCATCCGAAAGCACCGGCTGCCCGACGGGGAGGATCCCGCCGCCGCGGCGGAAGCCGCCCGCCTCGGGGACGCGGTCGCACCGGCGGATCTGGAGGGGCGCACCGACTTTCGGGGGTTGCCGACGGTCACCATCGACGGGGAGACGGCGCGCGACTTCGACGACGCCCTCACCCTCGAGGCGCTGCCGGGCGGCCGCCGGCGGCTCGGCGTGCACATCGCCGACGTCGCCCACTACGTGGCGGAGGGGAGCGCGCTCGACGAGTCGGCGCGCGGGCGGGGCACATCGGTGTACTTTCCGGAGCGGGCCATCCACATGTTTCCGGCCGGGCTGGCCACCGGGCTGTGCAGCCTGAATCCGGGGGTCGACCGACTCGTTCAGTCCTGTCTGATGGACGTCGACGACCGGGGCCGGGTGGTGCGGTACGAGCTGCACGACGGCGTCATCCATTCCGATGCGAGAATGACCTATGCCGAGGTGGACGCCATCCTGACCGCGCGGGATGCGGGGGTGCGGCGGCGTTACGCGGCCCTGGCGCCGATGCTCGAGTCGATGGACGCCCTGGCGCAGAGGCTCGCGGCGCGGCGGAAGGACCGCGGCTCGCTCGACTTCGACCTGCGGGGGACCCGGCTCGTGCTCGACGAGGCGGGCGCCGTCGAGGACATCGTGGCGGCCGAGCGCAACGCGGCGCACCGCATCGTCGAGGAGTTCATGCTGACCGCCAACGAGACGGTGGCCGGCCACCTCGAGGCGCGAGGCGCGGGGGCGCTCTTCCGCGTCCACGAGCCGCCGGACCCGGCGAAGGTCGCCGACTTCGACGACTTCACGGCGACCCTCGGTCACCGGCTGGGCGCACCCCCGGACCGGGCGCAGCCGCGGCACTTCCAGCGGCTGCTGGCGCGGCTGCACGGCGCGCCGGTGGAGCGGCCGGTGGCCCTTCTCATGCTCCGGACCATGCAGAAGGCGCACTACGACGCGGTCAACATCGGCCACTTCGGCCTCGCGTCGGAGGTCTACACCCACTTCACGTCTCCCATCCGCCGCTACCCCGACCTCGTGGTCCACCGCCTGCTGCGGGAGTCGCGGCGGGGCCCGATTCCGCGGGATCGCGCCGCCGAGCTCGCCGACGAGCTGCCGGAGACCGCGCGCCACGCCTCGGCCAGGGAACGGCGGGCCGAGGACGCCGAGCGGGAGGTCGTCCAGTGGAAGAAGATCCGCTTCATGGCGGACAAGGTCGGGGACGAGTTCACCGGCTATGTCGTCGGGGTGACCCGCTTCGGGCTCTTCGTCGAGCTGATCGAGCACTTCGTCGAGGGGCTGGTGCACGTCTCCGCGATGGCCGACGACCACTACCGGTTCGTGGAGTCCGATCACGCGCTCTGCGGCGAGACGACCGGCAAGGTCTACCGGTTGGGCGATCGCGTCGCCGTGCAGGTGATGCGCGCAGACCCCGCGCGGCGGCAGATCGATCTCGGCCTGGTGGAGATTCTCGACGCGGTCCGCGCCTCCGAGCGGATCCGTGCCCCGCGCCGCGGCCGCGCGACCGGCGACCGGCGGTCGTCGAGGCCTCGGGGGGGACGCTCGCCGCGGCGTACCCGGGGGCGGGGCTGACGCCATGCCGCGCCACGTCGTCATCGGCACCGCCGGTCACATCGACCATGGCAAGAGCGCTCTCGTCAGGGCCCTGACCGGCACCGATCCGGATCGGCTGAAGGAGGAGAAGGCGCGCGGAATCACCATCGATCTCGGATTCGCGCACTGGGGCGACGGCGACACGCGGCTGGCGTTCGTGGACGTGCCCGGCCACGAGCGCTTCGTCAAGAACATGCTGGCCGGCGCGAGCGGCATCGACGGCGTGCTCCTCGTCATCGCCGCCGACGAGTCGGTCATGCCGCAGACCCGCGAGCATTTCGACATCTGCTGTCTGCTCGGGGTCACGAGCGGAGTCGTGGCCCTCACCAAGGTGGACCTGGTGGACCGCGAGACGGTCGAGCTGGTCGAGCT
Organism: Vicinamibacterales bacterium; assembly: GCA_965116765.1. Lineage (GTDB taxonomy): Bacteria > Acidobacteriota > Vicinamibacteria > Vicinamibacterales > UBA8438 > JAJEEA01. Next base: position 735,184 of record OZ220718.1, read on the forward strand.
CGAGACGGCCGATCTGCTCGCCGGATCGCCGCTCGAGGACATGCCCGTGGTCCCCGTCTCCGCGCGGACCGGCGAGGGCGTGGAGGACGTGCGATCGGCGTTGCTGGCGATGGCCGCCCGGGACCTCGGGCGGGCGCCCGCCGGCGCGGCCCGCCTGCCCATCGATCGGGCGTTCACGGTCCGGGGCTTCGGCACCGTCGTCACCGGCACCCTGGTCTCGGGCCGGATGGCCGTCGACGACACCCTGACCGTGCTGCCGGCCGGCGTCGACGTGAAGGTCCGGGGGCTGCAGGTCCATGGCGTCATCCAGTCGAGCGCGGCGGCCGGACAGCGGGTGGCCGCCAACTTCTCCGGCGCGGGCGCGTCGGTGGCGGCCCGGGGCGAGACCGCGGTCACCCCCGGGAGCTTCGAGGCGACGCGGTGCGTCGACGCGGTGCTCGATCTCCTGCCGTCGGCGCGGCGGCTGCGGCACGGCGCGCGCGTGCGGTTCCACCACGGCACGTGCGAGGTGCTCGGGCGCGTGACCCTCGGGCCGGGCCTCTCCGGCGCGGTCGCGCAGAGCGACGCCCCCGATGCCCTGCCGCCGGGGGGGCGGGCGTTCGCGCGACTGCGCCTCGAGGGGGCCGCGGTGCTGACCCGGGGAGACCGGTTCATCCTGCGCGCGTACTCGCCGCCGCTGACCATCGCCGGGGGCAGGGTCCTCGACCCGTCCCCCCCGCGCGGGGGCATCCGGGCCGGCGCGACGCGGGCGCGCATGGACCGGCTGCTGAAGGGGTTGTCGGACGCGGGCGCCGCCGACGGCGACCGCGCGCTCGCGGTCCTCATCGGGGAGCGGGGGCTGACGGGGCTGCCGTCGGCGGCGCTCGTGGCGCGGGCCGGTCTCGCTCCCGAGTCGGTCGGCGCCGTCGTCGAGCGGTTGTGCGAGGCCGGGGTGGTGCGGCGCATCGGCGACCGGCTCGTCGAGGCCGAGGCGGTGCGCGCCGGGGGCGAGCGGCTGCTGGCGACGGTGTCCGACTTCCATCGCGCCAACCCGTTGCGCGACGGGATGCCTCGAGAGGAGGCGCGCGAGCGCGTCTTCCGCCACGCCGGCCCGGGGGTCTTCGAGGCGGTGCTCGACGGGTTGACGGGCGACGGCCGCCTCGTGGCGCGCGATCACCTGGCCCTGCCCGGCCACAAGGTGACCCTCTCGCCGGAGGAGCTCCGGGCCAGCGAGGAGATCGTCTCCCGCCTGCGGACCGCGGGGCTGCGACCGCCGGCCCCGGCCGCGCTGCGGGAAGAGGCCGGCATCGACGAGGAGGCGCTCGACCGGTTGCTGAGGCGCCTGGCGCGCGAGCAGGCGGTGGTCAGGGTGGGGCCGCTCGTGTTCGACTTCGGCGCCGTCGAGTCGCTGAAGGCGGACCTCGTCTCCCTCAAGGCGGAGGGCGAGGGTGCGACCATCGACGTCGCCACCTTCAAGGAACGCTACGGGGTCAGCCGGAAGTTCGCGATCCCCTTGCTGGAGCATCTGGACCGGGAGCGTCTCACCCGGCGGGTCGGCGAGAAGCGGGTCGTCCTGTAGGAGCGGCTCCGCGGCGGGGCGTTGACGCATCGGCGGGACGGGGAGCGGAGCCGGAGCGACGCCCCCGGGGCGGGCAGGCCGAGCGGGCATGGCCTTTGCCATCGGCGGCAACTCTGGCTAAACTGGAGGGCGGGCGTCCGTTCGGCACGTCGCCGGCAGGACGCGGTTCAGGTGGACGGCGGGGCAGCATACCGACAAGGGCGCGGAATGGACGAGACAGCGCGGCAGTCTTTCACCATCGGGGTGTTCCAGGACGTCGAGTGGGCGCAACGCGGGCTCGAAGCCCTCGGGAAGGAGGGGTTCCCGGCGGAGTCGATCTCGCTCATCAGCCGGCAGACCCCCGAGGCGGCGGAGCTGGTGAAACAGACGTTCGGGGTGGACGGTGATACGATGGATGTCGCCCGCATCGGGTCCGTGGTGGCGCACGGGCCGCTGGTCGGTGCATTGCAGGGCGGCGCCGGAGACCTCGGGAGCGCGGGTATCGCCGCGACCATCCGGCGCGCGGGCTTCCAGGTCCATGACGGGTACATCTTCGAGACCCTGACGGCGCGCGGCGGGGTTCTCGTGGGTGTGCACAACGAGCCGCGGGCGGCGGACGCACTCGCCGTCATGTTCGCGTACGGCGGGGGCAACGCATCCATCGGCGCGTGGGCCGGCCGCGTCTGAGCGCCGGGAATCTGCGCGGCAGGGCGGCGCGGGCGCCTGAAGGGTTGGTCGGGCGCCCAGTAGTAGAGCCGCAGGCGACGATTGGCGGCGGTCCAGGCGTCTGCGCGCCGTGCAACGGTGCGGATCCCTGGAGGGTTGGTTCGACGCCCGGCGGAGCCGTCAGGCGACGACGGGCCGGCCGGCGTCGACGGGACGAGTCAGCCGGGAAGTCGGCGCCGCAGGAACGGTGCCGCCTCCTGCGGGAGGCGTCGACTCGCGGCAGGGTGGGTTGGGGCGGCTCCGTCCGGCGGCTTCGATGCCGTCCGGCGGTGATTCTCCGGGCGAGGAGCGCTTCGCGTGAGCGATGGCTTGAACCTCGGGCCACTCCCGTTCTCTCCGGGGCGGCAACTCTATACGCCGCCCGAGCGCCGCCGCCGCAAGGCGAGGCAGGCGACTTCCGGCCCTGCGCGCAGAAAGCCCCGTACCGGCGCCGCCACGGGCTGGGAGTCGGCCGGGCACGTTCCCTTCCTCGGGGTGCAGCGGGGGCGGATACGCGGCGCCCTCGGCGCCTCGTTCACGAGTCACCTGCTGGCGGTGGTGCTCGTCCTGCTCGTCGTCCGCACCGCTCCCGTCGAGGAGATCTTCGAGGAGCGCACCAGCTACGACATCGTCTGGATACCGCAGGCGGGCCCCGGCGGCGGGGGGGGCGGCGGCGGGAACGAGTCGCTGGAGATGCCGCGGCAGGTCGAGGCCGCGGGCGAGGACACCATCGACGTGCCGGTCGAGGTGCCCGAGGAAGTGGAGGCGCCGCCCGAGGTCGCGCCCGACCCGGAGCCGCTGGAGTCGCAGAACATACAGCTCTCTGCGGTGCCGATGGGCGCCTCCATCCAGACCCGGACGGGGCTGCTCGAGGGCCTCCTGAGCGGCGCCCTCGATTCGGCCGGCAGCGGCTCCGATGGCGGCGCCGGCGAGGGATCGGGCGGCGGCATCGGGCCGGGGGAGGGAGACGGCCTCGGACCGGGCGAGGGCGGCGGCACCGGGGGCGGCGTCTTCCGGCCCGGCAACGGCGTCGAGACCCCTCGTCTGCTGCGCGAGGTCACGCCGAAGTACACGGCCGAGGCGATGCGGGCCAAGGTGCAGGGGATCGTCCTCGTGGAGGCGGTCGTCCTGCCGGACGGCACGGTCGGCGACGTCGAGGTGATCCGGTCGCTCGACAAGGTCTTCGGACTCGACGAGGAGGCGATCAGGGCCGCCCGGCAGTGGCGCTTCCTCCCCGGGACCCGGTTCGGAGAGCCGGTCGCGGTGCTCGTGACGATCGAGTTGACGTTCACCCTGCGCTAGCCTGGCCCCGACGGGCGGGCCACGCGCGAAAAGACAAAGGGGACGGCCATCCGTGCGGTGGCCGTCCCCTTTGTCGTGTTCCCCGTTCCGGCCGGCGCAGCCGGGTCCTCCGGCTGCTCCCGGACCGGCGGTCGAGGGGATGGGGTGGCCCCATCCCCCGCCGCGGCGCCTAGTACATGCCGCCCATGCCGCCCATGCCGCCGTGGGCGCCGCCGCCCGGCGCGGCGTCCTTCTTCTCTTCCGGGATCTCGCTGACGAGCGCTTCCGTCGTGAGCAGCAGCGACGCGATCGAGCTCGCGTTCTGCAGCGCCGCCCGCACGACCTTGGTCGGGTCGATGACGCCCGCGTCGATCAGGTTCTCGTAGACCTCGGTCTGGGCGTTGAAGCCGTCCTCGTCGGCGCTCTGCTCGCGCACCTTCTGCACGACGATGGAGCCTTCCTGGCCGGCGTTGGTGGCGATCCAGCGCATCGGCTCCTCGAGGGCGCGCCGGATGATGTTCACGCCGATCTGCTTGTCGCCGTCGAGCTTGACGTCCGCGAGGGCGGTCTGGCTGCGCAGCAGGGCCACGCCGCCGCCGGGCACGATGCCCTCCTCGACGGCCGCCTTGGTCGCGTGCATGGCGTCCTCGACGCGGGCCTTCTTCTCCTTCATCTCGGTCTCGGTGGCGGCGCCGACCTTGATGACGGCCACGCCCCCGACGAGCTTGGCCAGCCGCTCCTGCAGCTTCTCGCGGTCGTAGTCCGAGGTGGTCTCCTCGATCTGCGTGCGGATCTGCTTGACCCGGCCCTCGATGGCGGCGTGGGTGCCCTCGCCCTCGACGATGGTGGTGTTGTCCTTGTCGATGGTGACCTTCTTGGCCTTGCCGAGATCCTCGATGCCGATGTTCTCGAGCTTCAGGCCGAGGTCCTCGGTGATCGCCTTGCCGCCGGTCAGGGTCGCGATGTCCTCGAGCATCGCCTTCCGCCGGTCGCCGAAGCCCGGCGCCTTGACGGCGGCGCCCTGCAGCGTGCCCCGCAGCTTGTTGACGACGAGGGTGGCGAGGGCCTCGCCCTCGACGTCCTCGGCCACGATGAGGAGCGGCCGGTTCAGGCGGGCCACCTGCTCGAGGAGCGGCAGCAGGTCCTTCATCGAGCTGATCTTCTTCTCGTGGATCAGGATGATCGGGTTCTCGAGCACCACCTCCATCCGCTCGGAGTCGGTGACGAAGTACGGCGACAGGTAGCCGCGGTCGAACTGCATGCCCTCGACCACCTCGAGCGACGTCTCGAGGGTGCGCGCCTCCTCGACGGTGATGACGCCGTCCTTGCCGACCTTGTCCATCGCCTGGGCGATGATGCGGCCGATGGTCTCGTCGTTGTTGGCCGAGATCTGCCCGACCTGGGCGATCATGTCGCCGCTCACGGCGCGCGACAGCTTCTCGAGGTTGTCGACGACCGAGGTGACGGCGGTCTCGATGCCCCGCTTGACCTCCATCGGGTTCGCGCCGGCCACCACGTTCTTGGCGCCCTCGCGGTAGATGGACTGGGCGAGGACGGTGGCGGTGGTGGTGCCGTCGCCGGCGATGTCGGAGGTCTTGCTGGCGACCTCGCGAACCATCTGGGCCCCCATGTTCTCGAGGGCGTCCTTCAGCTCGATCTCCTTGGCGACGGTCACGCCGTCCTTGGTGATGGTGGGAGACCCGAACTTCTTGTCGAGGACGACGTTGCGGCCCTTCGGGCCCAGCGTCACCTTGACGCAGTTGGCCAACTGGTCGACGCCGGCGAGGATGTTCTGCCTCGCTCCTTCGCTGTAGACGATCTGCTTTGCCATGTCGATGTGCTCCAATCAGGTCGAATTCGCGTGACCGGCGCGGCCGCGGCCGGCGCCGGACTGTCATCGCCGTCGCCGGCTACTGCTGCACGACGCCCAGGACCTCGTCCTCCCGCATGATGAGGTACTCCTCGCCGTCGAGCTTGATCTCCTGCCCCGAGTACTTGCCGAACAGGATGGTGTCGCCCTCGGCGACGTCCATCGGCTGCAGGCCGCCGTCCTCCTTGACCTTGCCCTTGCCGACGGCCACGACCCTGCCCTGCTGCGGCTTCTCCTTGGCGGTGTCCGGGATGATGATGCCGCCGACCTGCTGCTCTTCCTCCTCGAGACGCTGCACGATGAGGCGGTCGTGAAGTGGTCGTACCTTGATTGCCATGGTGTGTCCGACTCCCTTGAGTTGTGGAAGGAGTCCCGCCCCGCGCTCGGTGTAGGGCGGGGAGGGGTTAGCACTCTCTGTTACAGACTGACAAGATTAGCAGTCGGCGGGCGGGAGTGTCAACCGCGACCCTCGACTCGGCCCGGCTCGGCCGGCTGCCGGCGTTCGGCAGGTGATATCGTTGTGCTCGGCCTTGCGCCGCGGAACGGCGCGGACTCCTGCAGGGTCGGTCGGGCGTCCCCCACGGAGCCGAAGGCGACGATGGGGGCGAGGGGAGCCGGCGCGGCGGCGCCGCCCCGAGGCCGCTCGGCCCGGCGATTCGTGAGTGAGGTGCCTTGGGCAAGATCCTCATCGTGGAGGACGACCAGTCGCTGGCCGCGGGGCTGTCCGACGGACTGCACTACGAAGGCTATTCCACGCTGCTGGCGCGCGACGGCAAGGACGGCCTCCGTCTCGCCGCCCGACCCGGGATAGACCTCGTCATCCTCGACGTCATGCTGCCGCGGCTGACGGGAGTCGACGTCTGCCGGAGGCTTCGCGAGCAGGGCAGCACGGTGCCGATCCTCATGCTGAGCGCCAAGGGGGAGGAGCTCGACAGGGTGGTCGGGCTGAAGGCGGGGGCTGACGACTACGTCACCAAGCCGTTCAGCTTCACGGAGCTGGTGGCGCGCGTGGAGGCGGTGCTGCGGCGGTCGAGCAGATTCGCCGCGCGGGAAAGCACCTGCGGCTTCGGCGACGTGCGGGTGAACTTCCGGACCCGCGAGGTCGCCAAGGGAGGGCGGCCCCTGACGCTGCAGCCGCGGGAGTTTCGACTGCTCGAGTACCTCATCCGGCACCGTGGCGAGGCCGTGAGCCGGGACCGGCTCCTGGAAGAGGTCTGGGACCTCGACGCCATGCACCCCCTCACCCGCACCGTGGACATGCACGTCGCCAAGCTGCGCCAGAAGATCGAGGACGACGTGTCGGATCCCCGCTGGATCGTCACCGTGCACCGCGTCGGCTACAAGTTCACGGGGTGAGCCGGGGCCCGGGCGGGCTCAGCGCCTCCGGCGGCCCGCTGCCCGGTCCTCGAGGTCGTGCTCGAGGTCGTCGAGATCGTACTGGACCGACACCTTGCCAGCCCGGGCGTAGTCCATCATCTCCCAGAGGGAGACGCCGGCATCGAGGGCGGCGCGGGACAGCGAGATCCGGCGCTCGCCGTACCGCCGGGCGGCGTGCTCCAGCTTCCAGTCGCGGATTGCCCGCGCCAGCAGCCGGCGCACGGTGGTCGAGCGGTCGGACTGCTCGACGTTCTGAATGAGCTCGAGCTCGCGCACCAGATCCGCGGGCAGCCGGGCCCCGACCATCTGTTCCTTCTTCATCGCTTGGCCTTGCGGGCGCGTCTCAGGATCTCGGCGACCACCGAGGGAGACAGCCAGAGCGTCTCGCCGAGGTCCCGAAGGGCCTTCTCCAGTGAGTCCAGACCGAAGCTGCGGCCCAGGTACGCCTGCAGGAGGACGCAGGCGGTGCCGATCAGGGGCACGCCCAGGGTCTTCGCCACGCTCCGCGCCTCCTTGTCGTCGGCCAGCAGCGGCAGCTCCCGCACGTGGGCGAGGGCGACCGACTCCGCCTCGCTCGGGTGCAGGCGCGAGCGTCGGGACAGGCGTTGCGCGAGGTCGTTCTCGGGGTCGGTCGCGGCGGCGACCGCGAGCCAGCCGGCGTCGACCGCGGCCTCGAGCTGCTCCACGCCGTGCGCCCGCTCCGCGCCGCCCGCGTCGATGACCTCCGTCTTGACGACGGCGCCAATCAGCACCTGCTCGTAGAGGTCCCGCAGGAGCTCGACCCGGTGGATCCGGGCGAGCGCGATCAGGGGGGTGGCGTCGGCTACGGTCACTCGCTCTCCTCGACTGCGGCGCGTCAGCGACCTGTGCTCTCGACGGGTCGGGCCGTCACGAACGCCAGCATCAATGTTTTATCACTATCCGCGGCGTTTTTTGCTGGAAAATTTACATCTCGAAGACAACATTGACGTCGGGATGATGACATTTACAATACGTGGCTCCACGATCGGCGCATGGACCACCAAGTGCATGACGGAGTCGGCGGCGTCGGAATGGAGGGCAGGGACGTCTGGCTGCCGTTGTTGCCCTCGGCGCTGTCGTACCCGGTCGGGACGGTGCTGATAGAGCAGGGGGGCGACCCGGGTGACGTGTTCTACGTCGAGGAGGGGCTCGCCAAGCTCGTCCGGACGGGCCCCGACGGGCGAGAGCAGATTCTCGGCCTGCGCGGGCCCGGCTGGTTTCTCGGCGCGGCCCTCGTGCTGACCTTCCGGGCCCATCCGGCAAGCGCGGTAGCGGTGACGTCGTGCCGGCTGCGCCGGTTGACGAGGCAGGCGTTCCTCGGCCTGATGGCGCAGCACGAGGCGTTGTCGTGGCACGTTCACCAGATGCACAGCCGCGAGGTGCTGAGCCAGTTCCAGCAGATGGCGGACCTCGGCACGGCGACCTCGCGGCAGCGTCTCGAACGGTTCCTGCGGCGCTTCACGGGCGCCGCGCCCGCGAACGGCAACGGCGGCGCGGTCCGCCTGTCGCTGCCGCTCAAGCGGTGGGAGCTCGCCAGCCTGCTCGCGGTGACGCCGGAACACCTGAGCCGGCTCCTGCGGCAGCTCCGCGACGACGGGGTCATCCGTGTGACGGACGGGGCCATCGTCGTTCCCGACGTCCACCGGCTTGCCGCCGACGACGTCGACGAGGGCGAGGTGCTCACGAACCCCGTGGACGCGTTGGGGCGGGCCCAGGCGCCATGAACACGGTCGGACGGTACGCAGGCGGCGTGGGCCCGGCCGTCGCAGAGCTCGACGGGTGGCGGGCTCACCTGGCGCCGCCGGAGACGCATCCGGCGGGAACCGAGCTCCTGCCGCAGGACCGCACCCCGGAGCGCGTGCATCTGCTGGCCGACGGCATCGTGAGGCTCGAGAGGCGAGATTCAGGGCAGGGCACCGCCACCGTCGGCCTGCGGTTCCCCGGCTGGCTGCTCGGAGCCGAATCGGTCATTGCCGGGCGGGAGACCCCGATCGCGGTGGTCGCGGCGACCGACTGCACGGTGCGGACGCTGGCGCGCGAACGGTTCCTCGGGTTCGTGCGGGTCGACCCCGACCTGTCGTGGCGCATCGCCCAGATGTACAGCCGCGAGATGGTAGACCGCCTCGAGCGCCCCGGCGGCCGGGGGTGCGTGCCGCCGGAGGTGCGTCTCAAGCACCTGCTGCGCCGGCTCCTCGACGCCAACGACACGGCCGGCCTGCGGAAGGAGGTGCATCTGCGCCTTCCGTTCTCGCACCGCGAGCTCGCGAGGCTGCTCTCGCTCTCGAGCAGCCAGCTCACCGCGTCGCTGGCCCGCCTGCAGCGGGACGACGTGATTCGCCTGCGCCGCGACCGCCTCATCATCACCGACCTGTCCGGCTTCCGCGAGGCCGACCCCGCCAGCCGCGACGTGGGTTGGCCGCTGAACGCGTGACGGTGTCCGTTCCGCCGGCGCCTGCGTCTTGCCCATGTGCTGGGAAGGTATATAGTCTTTGCACGTGGGGAGGGCGGCGATGAACGGCTTCAGATCGTTTCATCGGCGGTGGCGGCTCGAAGTGGCGTTCGTTCTCGTCCCACTGCTGGCGCTCGTCGTTCTGCAGTACGTGTCAAGCCGCCCGGCTGGCCCGGGTGCAGTGATCGCGCACCAGACCACCCTTCTGAAGTACCTGGACGCGGTTGCGGCGAACGTGCGGCGGACCTACGAGGATGCAGCGCAGGAGATGCTGGCGGTGCCGGCGGACGCCCTCGCCGACCAGCGGTTCGATGCGATCGCACGGCACTTCGACGGGGTCGATACGTCGGCGGCGAGGCTGCTGTTCGCCGGGTCGCTCGATGGATGCTCGTGCCTGACGCAGTACTACGACCCCGAGACCGGCCACATCGGAGTCGGTGCGACTCCGGCCTTGAGGCGGTTGTATTGCGTGTGATTACGCTGCTTCGCTTGGAATGGATGCAGAACTTGAGTCGCTCCGAGATCTACGTGGACGAGCTGGATGCCGATAACCGTGTCCTTTACCGGTTCGTAACGGACTCCGGCTCGCGACCGTCGGCTTTGTCGGCTTCGTCGTCGACGTGCACCGGTTCGAGCGCGAGTATCTGCCGCGCGCCATTGCGGGCGCCGAGACATGCTCCCCGAGGACGTGTGAGGAACAACCTGATCGTGCGGGTGAGGGACGGCGAGGACGCGTCCTGGCGGCCACGCACGACGAGCCGGGTCAGGCCGACGTGGTGACGGCCGTTCGATTTCGTGTTCCGGGACCTGGAACTGTCGGCGCAGAGTCGTCACACGCCGCCGCTCACGTGCTGCAGTCCAACGCCCTGACAACTGGGTCCTGTCGGCGCTGATGTCGCGCCATGGCAATCGTGGGTGTGCTGCTCACGTGGCGGGCGGCGCGCCGAGCGAGCGACAGCTCGCGAGATCCGCAACGGGTTCGTCGCCAACGTCTCTCATGACCTGCGCACGCCGCTGACGTCCATCGCGGTCTTCGGGGAGCTCTTGCGCTCGGGTCGGGTCACGATGGACAAGGTCGTCGAGTACGGGCGCCGCATCGAGCAGGAGAGCACCCGACTGCGGCACCTTATCGACAACACTGAGCTTCGGCCGTATCGAGTCGGCGAGGTTCGCTATCGCCCCCTTGGTGACGGCGTGCATCGAAGCGTCGTGATCGGGCCGCGGTGGCGGCGGTCGACACCCGCGCACGCAGGAGGGGTTCACGATAGCCGTGAGATCCGGACCGAGGAGTTGCCGCGGTTCGCGTCGACGCGGCGGCGATGACCAGGTCTTCGTGAATCTGCTCGACAACGCGATGAAGTACTCGGGGAGCTGCCGCCGGGTCCGCGTGGAGTTGCGTCGGCGCGGCGCGAGGTTTCGGTGACGTTGTAGATGGGGGCATCGGCATTTCGCCCGAAGATCAGGCACGCATCTTCGACGAGTTCTATGCCGGGCGTGACGAATCCGAACGAAGGGGTGGCGGGAACCGGCCTCGGGCTGGCGATCGCCAGACACGTCGTGCAGCGCACGGCGGCCGGATCGCAGTCGACAGCCGTCTGGGATGTGGTGCCACCTTCACGGTCCTCTTGCCGGCAGTGCCGCACGGTTGGTCGAGATCGGATCGACGTTCCTCCCGCCCGAAACCGTTCGCGAGTCGAAGCGCTTGAGCGTGATTCTGCTTGGTCGACGCTTCGTGTTCCCCGACCCGGCTTTCCGCATGGCGATCGGGAGCCGTACCCTTCGTGGCGATGAGACCAAGTTTGATTCATGTCATTGACTTGGCTTGACGGATGAGCAATGCGGTCGGTGCATCTGAGAGATACGGAAGTGTTTACCGGTTAGATGGCCCTTTGAGACACAGGGCGGAGCAAATGGCGACGACAAGAAACGAAAGAAGAGCCTACGCTGCACCGCGCGTCGTCGACTTCGGCGCATCGAAGTGATGACGGGGGACTGCTTCGGGCTCTGCCTCGACGGACTGAACGGTGGGCTGGCCTCCACCTACTTGCTACGAGGGCCGTAAGGGCTTGCACCGGCGTCGAATTGTTGGCACTTGGCCCTGACTAATCCGGCCGAAAGGAAGGAGACCGCGGCCGGGACAGGAGACGGGTTCGTGGCTCTGACGACGGGCGGAGCGTCATCCCTGGGAAAGATGACAGTGCAGGCGCTCCTGGTTTTGTCGTGCTGGACGTCGGCTTCCGGTATGCTCGGTTTTCCCCGCGTGTTTCTGTTGGTGGACCGGTGGGGGCGGCGTCGGTCGGTGTCGCATCTCCGGCTCGAGTCCAGCGGCGATTACGGTGCGCTCGAACCGTGGAAGCGGTGCGCACTGCTACACGCTGCTATTATCGTCGACGTTGGACTGTCTGCCGCGAGCTTTGACCATTTACATCCTCCTGCGGAGTCGGGGTGTTCCGCGACGCTGCGCATCGGCGTGAAGCGCTATCCGTTCGGTGCCCATGCCTGGGTCGAGTGCTTGGGAGAGGTGCTCGACGACTCCACGGACGACTGGCGGCACGAGCCGTACGTGCCGATTCTTCGACCCGCGAGCCTGAGTAGCGGGCCGCGCGGGTTCGTCGGCGGAAAGGAGCGCGGCCTCCAGTGCCGCGCTTCGGGCGGGGCTCCGAGGCGAGTTTTTGCCGAGTCTGATGGGGGGACGCTCGATGCGACCGTGCGCGCGATCGGCGCGTCCATCTCGACGGCCAGGCGCTCGGTCGACGATGCGAGCCGGTCGGCTGCGGCTGAACGCCGCGAGCGTTCTGGTTTCGAGCCGGCGGAGCCACTGGTTCGGGGACTGTATCGGGCTGGCGTGCACGACGGCGGTCCGGGAGTTGCGGGTCGCTCCCCTGTCGTGCGGCGGTCGAGGAACGGATGCGTGCTCGGTGCGTAGCTGGTGTTCGACGGCCGGATCGACAACCGCGGGGAGCTGATTGGCGGACCTGGGGCGCGGGGGTATCGATGCGTCGGCGACGACGGGGAGCTGCTCCTCGCCGCGTACGAGGCCTGGGGAGACGCGTGCGCGTCGAAGCTGGTCGGGGACTTCGCGTTCGGTCTGTGGGACGAGAGGATGCGGCGGCTGCTATGCGCAAGAGATCCACTCGGCGTGCGGCCGCTGTACGTGCTGTGCGGGAGCCGACTGGTCTGCTTCGCCACACAGCTGCGGCAACTTGGCCGTCTGTCCACAGACGCCGACATGTCGACATGGAGTACGTGGCGGACCGGCTGGCGCTGGGCGTGGATCGTCCGAACTCCGGTTGCACGCCGTATCAGAGGGCTGTCGCGGCTGGAACCAGGCCATCGTCTGATTGCCGAGAGGGGAGGCGTTCGGATCGAGCGGTACTGGGATTGGTGGCGAAATCGCGATGGCGTTCGGCTGGCCGCGGTGAGGAGGACTACGTGAGAGTTCCTGGACACGTTCGCCGACGCGGTGGCGAGCCGGATGTCGGGGGCTGGAATCCGGTCTGGGCGGATCTCTCGGGGGGGCTCGACTCGTCGTCGATCGTGAGCGTGGCGCCCGGCAACGGAGTCGGCCCCGGCTTGGCAACGATCAGCGTCGTGTTCGCGAGTCGAGGGTGAGCGACGAACGGGAGTGGGCGGAGGCGGTTGCGCGGACCGTCGACGTCGAGCCGCACGAGATCGACGGCGATGCCCAGCATCCGTTCAGCCGGCTCGGAAGCCGTGCAGCACTGGGAGGAGCCGCACGGGGCCGCCGCGTTCTTCGGTGTGCACGAGCGGTACGGCGCCTCATGGCGGGAGGGGACGTGCCGGTGCTCCTGAGCGGCATCGGGGCGGAAGCGGTGGTCCTGAGCAAGCACCAGGAGCCGGTGCACCTCGCCGACCTGCTGCGCCGAGGCCGGCTGACTCAGTTGTGGCGCGAGCTCGATCGGTGGCAGCGGGCGCTGAAGATGCCGTTGAGCAACCTCGCGTTGCGCTATGCCCTGGGTCCCCTGATGGGGCGCGCGGGCATCAGCTATGGCTGGACGCCGGGCGGTCACGACTGGATCGACCAGGGCTTCGCGGCGAGGTGGAACCTCAGGGACCGTTCGCGGAGCAGCAACATGCCACGAACGGGGCGGGGGATCGCCGATCAGTGGCACGTCGAGCGCATCGGCTGGATCACCGGCTTCCTGCTGCGGGGCTACCTGGAGAAGGCGTGCGACATCCGCTATCCGTTCCTGCACCGGCCGCTCGTCGAGCTGGCCCTCGCGATGCCGTGGAGCCTGAAGGCGGTGCCCGGGGAGCCCAAGGCGATTCTCCGCCGGGCCATGAAGGGCATCCTGCCCGAACGGGTCAGGCGCCGCACGCAGAACGCGTCGACGGGGCACGCGGTGTACAACGGCCTGCGGAAGGAATGGCCGGTCCTCGAGAAGCTCGTCGATTCGTCGATGCTGGTCGAGCTGGGCGCCGTCGACCGCGAACGTCTGCGCACGGCGCTGCACATGGCCCGGCAGGGTCACGCCCCCGACCTCGGAGGCCTGCTCTCGACCCTGACCCTCGATGCGTGGCTGCAGCACGCCTTTCACGGGCGGCAGCGCCCGGGGGTGGACGCCGAGGCCGCCTGAACGGGAGCCGCCATGCAATCAGACACGCCGTTGAAGGTATCCGGGAAGGCCCATTGCGCCCGCCTGGGGGATCAGATCATCGTGGCCGACATGCGCTCGGGGCGTTACTTCGGCCTCGACGACGTCGGCGCCATGGTGTGGAGCCTGATCGAGGAGCGAGCCACCCCCGCCGTCATCGTCGACCGTGTGCACGCCGAGTACGACGTGTCGCGAGACGTGCTCGAGCGGGACGTGGACCGGCTGCTCGACGACCTCCTGCAGCGACGGCTCGTCGAGGTCGCGACCGACCCCTCGAACGGTCGGAGCTGAGCCTCGGCCGGACCGCGGCGGGCCTCCTTCCCCCGCCCCCGTGGACGGCCGAAACCCGCAACGCCGACGGCCTCGTCGAACGCGACCGGGGTCGGTCAGCTACAGCGCCGGTGCGGGCTCGACCCTCTGGCGCTCGTCGGCGACCACCCGGCATTCCATTCTGCTGATACACTGCTGGCGCCGCCACGGCGCTCCGGCCCCGGCACGCCGCGGGGACCGCCGGAGTCCGGTGGAGCGGTCGGGTCTCTCCAGCGAAGGAGGCATCGTGGGGAAGATCGAGCAGCGGTGGCGTCGGGGAATGTCCCGGAGGAAGGCGCTGGCGGGGCTGGCGTCGTTCATGGCGGCGTCGCCGCTGCTGCACGCGCAGCGCGACCCGTGGCCGCTCGGATCGCACCGGCGCTTTCTCGGGTTCGACGAGATGCGCGACGTGTTCGACTTCGAGCCCATCTTCCGGGCCAACGTCCCCCTGGCCGTCTACGACTACACGGCGCACGGGACCGAGTCGGAGTTCACGCTCTACCGCAACCGCGACGCGTTCGACTGGGTCGAGCTGATCGGGCGCGGCGGGGTCGATGCGGCGTCGGTGGATACCTCTACCGAGCTGTTCGGTCACGCGATGCCGAGCCCGATCATGCTCGCGCCGACGGCGCGGCAGCGCGATCTGCACCCGGACGGCGAGCTCGGCATGCACCGGGCGGCCACGACCACCGGGACCACGATGATCGTCAGCAACGCGTCGAGCCTCCCGTTCCCACGGATCGCGCGCGGGGGCGCGGGCGGGCCGCTGTGGTTCCAGCGCTACGCGACGCGCGAGATGGAGCCGAACCGGGAGGTGCTGGGCACGGCCCAGGAGGTGGGCGCGCAGACGATCGTGGTGACCATCGACCAGCAGGCTTCGTACTACGAGCGCGATCTGCACGTCAGGCACACCGGCGGGGCGCCGCGCCGGGTGACACGGCGGGAGCCGAGGCCGGACGCCCCCAATCCCTACCGCGTCTCCGCGGGCGGCTGTGGTACGAGTGGAGGCTCTTCGACGACCTCCGGCCGATGTGCGAGGTGCCCATGCTGGCCAAGGGCATCCTGACCGGCGACGGGGCGAAGAAGTGTCTCGAGCACGGCGTGGACGGCGTCATCGTGTCCAACCACGGCGGCCGGGCGCTCGACTACGGCCCCTCGAGCCTCGAGGTGCTCGAAGAGGTGGTCGAGGCGGTGGCCGGCCGGGTCCCGGTGCTCATCGACAGCGGGTTCCGGCGCGGCAGCGACGTGCTGAAGGCGCTGGCCCTGGGCGCCGACGCGGTGTGCCTGGGCCGCGCGTCGCGCTGGGGCCTGGGGGCGTTCGGCGAGGAGGGGGCGCAGAGAGTGCTGGAGATCGTGAACGCCGAGCTGCGACAGGCGATGGCGTTCGCGGGGGTGTCGTCCCTCGAGGCTATCGACCGCAGCATCGTGAAGACGAACTTTCCCTGAGTCGGCCACGGTAGCCCGGAGAGCGACGCCCGCGGCTCGCGCCTGGTGGCCGGCCGCCCAACGGCACGCCGTAGCTCGAAGAGCGACGCCTGCGGCTCGGCTCACGGCCCGACCATCCCGCCGGTCTGCACCGTTGCACGGCGCGGGCGGCCGGGGCCCGGAGAGCGACGCCCGCGGTTCCGCTTGCCGCCCACCGACCCTGCGGGTAGTCTGCTCCGTGCTACGGGCCAGACTTCCGGAACGAGGAATCCGATGCAGAAGCAGCGCGACACGCACGCCGTCGGCGCCGCGGCCGTTCTCGCCGCGGCGCTCTTCATCGCCGCGACGGGCTCGCGGGCGGCGGCGCAGGAGCCGTCGGACGGCATGGTGGAGTGGCCCTACGTCGGGGCCGACCAGGGGGCGTCGAAGTACTCGCCGCTCGCCGACATCGACGCCTCGAACGTCGGCGGGCTCGAGATCGCCTGGACCTGGGAGCCCAACGAGCTGCCCAACCAGGCCTTCCGCACCCGGCCCGGCAGCTTCGAGGTCATGCCCCTGATGATCGACGACGTCGTCTACGTGTCGACCATGTACACGCGAGTGGTCGCCCTCGACGCCGAGACCGGCGAGGAGCTGTGGGCGTTCGATCCCGAGGCGTGGCGCACGGGCCCGGAGGGCGGCCCTCCCGGCGGCTTCAAGCACCGCGGCGTGGCGGTCTGGCCGGCGACCGCGAACCGGCAGGCGGGCGCGGGCGGGGACATGCGGGTCTTCATCAACAGCCGCGACAGCCTCTACGCGCTGAACGCGTCCGACGGCTCCCTGATTCCGGCCTTCGGCGACGGCGGCCGGGTGCTGCTGACCGAGGGCTTCCCGAACCCGGTGACCCACGAGATGTTCGACCAGACGTCTCCACCGGTGGTCTTCGAGGACCTCGTCATCGTGGGGAGCCGCGTGCCCGACCGCATCCAGAAGCGGTTCGACACCCCCGGCTCGGTGCAGGCGTTCGACGTGCACACCGGCGAGCGGCGCTGGGTCTTCTACACGGTGCCGCAGTCGAACGACGCGTTCGGGGCCGACACCTGGGAGGGCGGCTCGTGGCGCTTCACCGGGCACGCCAACGTGTGGGGGCTGATGTCGCTCGACGCCGAGCGCGGGCTGCTGTACGTGCCCACGAGCACCCCGAGCAGCGACTACTGGGGCGGCCGGCGGCTCGGCGCCAACCTGTTCGCGGAGTCGCTCGTCTGCCTCGACGCCCGCACCGGCGAGCGCGAGTGGCACTTCCAGGCCGTGCACCACGGGCTGTGGGACTACGACTTCACGTCGGCGCCCAACCTGATGACCCTCGACGTCGACGGCCGGACCATCGACGCCGTCGCCGAGGTGTCGAAGCAGGGGTTCACCTACGTCTTCGACCGGGTGACCGGCGAGCCGGTGTGGCCCATCGAGGAGCGGCCCGTCGACACCGAGACCGACGTGCCCGGCGAGGTGCCCTATCCGACCCAGCCGTTCCCCACGAAGCCGCCGCCGTTCGCGGCGCAGGGGGTCTCGCTCGACGACGCCAACGACCTGACGCCCGAGATCCACCGCATCGCGACGGAGGAGCTGCAGACCTACCGGCTGGGGCCGCTCTTCACGCCGCCCAGCCTGCGGGGCACGCTGCAGCGGCCGCGGGTGGACGGCGGCGCCAACTGGGGCGGGGCCGCGCTCGACCCCACCACCAACCGGCTCTACGTGCGCACGTCGGAGGGGGTGTCGGCCAACCAGGTCTGCGAGACCGATCCCGAGCTGCCCGAGGTCGACGTCGCCTACACCAACAACTGCCCCCGCGGCGGCTCGGCCGGCATCTTCCGGGGGCTGGGCGGGTACGTGCCGGCCGAGCGGAGCCGCCTCGGGCCGATACCCCTCGTCAAGCCGCCGTACGCGCGGCTCGTCTCGATCGATCTGAACGCCGGCGACATCGCCTGGAGCGTGCCCTTCGGCGAGGGCAGCCGCATCATGCGCGCGCACCCGCTGCTGCGCGGCGTCGATCTGCCCGACCGGCTCGGCACCCCGGGCGCGCCCGGCCCCATGGTCACCGGCGGCGGCCTCGTCTTCCTCGGCGGGGGCGATCCGTACCTGTACGCGTTCGACGCCGAGACCGGCCGCGAGGTGACCCGCGTGGCCACCGAGTTCCGTACGAGCAGCAACCCGATGACCTATCGCTCGCGCGCCGGCCGGCAGTTCATCCTGATCGCCACCGGGGCCGGCCCGGACGCGCGCCTCGTCGCGTTCGCCCTGCCGGAGGGCGGCCAGGAGTCTGCTCCGTAGAACGGTGCGGGCCTCGTGGTGGGCGCCCAGCAGAGCCGCAGGCGGCGTGGGCGGGCCATTCCAGCGGGAGCCTGCAGGTGAAGGTCGCAGCGAGCTGGACGTGGGGGAGGATCCTTCCCGGCCGACGATGCTTTCGCGGAGTCATCGTGATTCCGTCATTATTCCGGGAGCCTGACATGAGTGGACGTTCCTTCTGGCGGCACGGCCTCGTCCGCTGCTCGCACTCGCCGGTGTCACCGCCGCCGCCGGACAGACCGTCGACGTCACCGCCGCGACCATCGAGGACATGAACCGCGCGTTCGACGACGGCACGCTCACGTCGGAGCAGCTCGTCGAGCGCTACCTGGCCCGCATCGCCGCCTACGACGACGCCGGCCCGGCTCTCAATGCCGTCATCGCCCTCAATCCGAACGCGGTCGAGCGCGCCCGCGAGCTCGACGCCGAGCGGCGGTCCGGCGGCCCGCGCTCTCCGCTGCACGGCATCCCCGTCGTCCTGAAGGACAACCTCGACACCGCCGACCTGCCGACCACCGCGGGGTCGGTGCTGCTGGCAGGCTCGCTGCCCCCCGACGACGCCTTCCTCGTCCGGAAGCTCCGCGAGGCCGGCGCCATCGTGCTCGCGAAGGTCAACATGAGCGAGTTCGCCTCGGGCGGGGCGATGAGCTCGCTGGGGGGGCGCACCCGCAACCCCCACGACCTCGTCCGGTCGCCGGGCGGCTCGTCGGGAGGGACCGGCGCGGCCATCGCGGCGGCGTTCGCGCAGGTCGGGCTGGGGACCGACACCGGCGGATCGGTGCGCTCGCCGTCGACATCCAACGGCATCGCGGGACTCAAGCCGACCCTGGGCCTGATGAGCCGCGACGGCATCGTGCCCCTCGCGCTGTCGTTCGACACCGCGGGCCCGATGGCGCGGCACGTGTACGACGTCGCCGCCGCTCTCGGGGTCATGACCGGGGTCGACCCCGCCGACGGGGCCACCGCCGCGAGCCGCGACCGCTTCGAGACCGACTACACGCAGTATCTCGACGCGGACGCCCTCGCCGGCGCCCGCATCGGGGTCGCCCGCGACTTTCTCGGCCAGGACGGCGACGTGGACTGGGTGGTCGAGGCGTCGCTCGACGTGATGCGCGAGGCGGGGGCCACCCTCGTCGACGTGCGGTTTCCGCGGTGGCTGCTCGAGGCGAGCGGCGACTTCTACACCGTCGTCCGCTACCGCGAGTTCCGGGCGCAGATCGAGGAGTACCTCGCGACCCTCGAGCCCCGGTTCCACGGGAGCCTCGCCGACCTGGTGAAGCGGTCGGTGCGGCTCGCCTCGCCGGACGACGGGGCCGGGCACAACCCCGGCCGCTGGAGCCTGATGCGGCGGGAGGACGCGAGCGGCGAGCTCTCCGATGCGGAGTACCGCGCCGTCGTGGAGCACGGCCTGCCGATGGTGCGCACCGTGGTCCGCGGGCTGATGGACGCCGACGACCTCGCGGCCATCGTGTACCCGACGTCGCCCCGGCGGCCCGGGCGCGTCGATGTCGCCCCCGCGCCCACCGGCGGGGGAGGCCCTTCGGCCACGCGGTACGCGAACCTCACCGGCTTCCCCGATCTCATCGTGCCCGCCGGGTTCACCGGCGACGGCCTCCCCGTGGGCCTCTCGTTCCTCGGCCGCGCGTTCGACGAGCCCCGCCTGCTGGCCCTCGGCTACGCCTTCGAGCAGGCCACCCGGGCTCGCCGCCTCCCGGTGCACACGCCGCCGCTCGGTCCCTGAGCGGGCGCGCGGGCGGACCCGTCCGGTCCTGCGAGGATGGTGATCGACACACGGTCGCCACGCCCTCGGCGGGAGCCGCCTCAGGCGGGACGACGCCCTCGGCGCGGCAGGGTGATTCCGTCAGCGTCGCCAGGGGAACAGGCTTGCGGTGCTTCTCGGGCTCGCGGCTCGCGACGTGCAGTGTTGCAGGGTGCAGGGACCCGACCTGCCCGACCTGTCGGCGGTCGCCGGGCGGCCCGGCCTGTGAAGGCGAGGCGCGCGATTCCGATCATCGAAGCCTTCGTCCCGTGGGATCGGGTATCGTTGGTTGAGAATGACCTGGATCCTGGGGAGGCTGATTCGGGAGGCGAGGGAGCGGGCCGGGCTCACCCAGGCCGATCTCGAGAGGGCCGTCCGGACCTCGCCGGGGACCGTTCCGAAGTACGAGGCAGGCGAGGTCGTCCCCAGGCTCGAGACGGCGCGACGCTGCGTCGAAGCCTGCGGCTTCGAGCTCCGGATCGAGTTGGCCCGCGCTAGTCCGCAGAGACGGGCGGCGGCCGACGCCGCGCTGGCGCGCAGCGTGGAGGACCGCCTGCGCACGAACGACGCCTTCACGAAGCTCGCCGCCCAGCTCAGGAGTCCCTCGTGAAACCGCGCTTCCCGACCGGGACCGGCGAGGCCCCTGCGTCGTCCGCGCGTTCGGGTCGGTCACGCGAAGCCCGGCCCGGAGAGCGTCGCCGGCGGCTCCGCTCGCCGCCGAACCAACCCTGCCGGGAGCCTGCACCGTTCTGCGGCGCAGACTCCCGGGCGTGAGGCTCGGCCGGGCAAGGCATGGGCGATCCCGACGCGCCGCCTCTCGACTCCGAATCTCTCGTTGGTCTCCTGGACCGCCACGGCGTCGCCTACGTGCTCGTCGGCGGACTCGCCGCCGTCGCCCACGGCGCGACGCGCGCGACCTTCGACATCGACATCGTGCCCCGGCGGAAGCTGGACAATCTGCAAGCGCTGGCCGGTGCCCTGCGCGCCGCGAACGCCCGGCTTCGCGTGCCGGGCGTCGCGGAACCGCTCGACGTACCGCTGGACGCCAGCACCTTCGGCCGTTACGAGGTGTCGACCCGGCGGACGGACCATGGCGACATCGACGTCATCGCCGGTACGCCGACGCGGGGGCGCGGACAGCTCGCACCCTTCGACGAGCTGGCTTCCAGGGCGCACCGGCGGCGGGCGTTCGGCGTGTCGATTCTGGTCGCCGATCTGGACGACATCATCGAGGCCAAGGAGGCGTTGGATCGAGAGCCGGATCGGATTGCGCTGCCGGAGCTGAAGCAGCTCCGGGACCTGCTCCGCCGACGCGGGCTCGCCTGACGGTCACGGGGCGGCCGCCCGGCCATGGCGTCGCCGCCGAGGCGTTCGACGGTCTTCCGGGTCTGGCGCACATCGGCCCGGGACGTCGTGTGGTTGATGACGCCCATCCGTGCCGCGCGTCCGCCGTCCCGCTCGACGGACCGTGGAAGGCCGGAGGCGAGAGCCGGGCGGCCGCCCTCGATCCGTGCGGCGCGGGATCCCTTCGGGGTCCCGGTGGGGGACTAGCCCGCCCATCGTCGCCTTCGGCTCCGCTGGGCGCCCAACCAACCCTGCTGAGTCTGCACCGTTCTACGGCGCAGACTCCTAGTCCTCCAGTATCGCGGCGGCCGGCCCCGTCAGCGCCACGATGTGGAGGCCGGTGTCGGCCCGGTCGGCGAGATAGATGAGCCCCCGGTCGTCGACCTCGACGTTGTTGGTCTGAATGGCCACCTGACAGCTCTCGACGCCGTCGATCACGGCGCAGCGCTCGTCGGTGCGCTCGGTGGTGGCGGGAATGTAGTACGCGACCTCCTCGAGATCGAACGGGTCGCGCACGTCGATGACCCGGGCGCCCGCGTTGAACCACGACACGACCATCAGCTTGCGGTAGAAGGGCGGCTCCATCGACCACTGCGGCGCGTGGGGGCCGAAGCGGCCGCCCCGCCCGCAGAACCCGCCGCTCGATTCCGGCACCTGGAACGTGGCGACGGGCAGGGGGTGGGCCTCGTCGGTGATGTCGAGCATGAGGGTGACGTGGCGCGTCTCCTGGCAGGCATTGGCGACCGACTCGGAGCGAAGAGGAAGTCCCGCGTCGCATTGTCGCGGTTGCCGGCGTAGTCGGCGATGGGCACGTCGAGCAGGGGCATGGCGGTGTGCCCGCCCCAGAACGACGGGAGGTCGATGCGGCCGACCTGGGGGTACGCGAGGGCGGCGGGGCTCGCCGCGAGGGGCGCGGCGGCGTCGGGATCGCCCTGCAGCAGCCGGTCGCGGTCGAGAATCTGCACCGCGCCGTCGGCCGAGGTGCCGTAGGCCAGGTACACGCGGTTCCCCAGCCGCACCGCCTCGTGCACCCCCGACCCGCCGGGCACGGGGCCGGCGGCGTCGGGCTGGACCCCGGGCAGGCTGAAGTCGCGGATGCGCCGCGGCGCGGCCGGGTCGGCGAGGTCGAAGATCTGCAGGATGCGGGGGGCGCGCCATCCGTCGACGGTCCCGACGAGATGGGCGACGCCGGTGTCGCACTCCCACCAGTTCTTGTGGGTGTGCTGCTCGCCGCTGGGGGTCCGGCCCATCTCGGCCACCGTCCGCACGAAGGCGGGGAGGGCCGGCTCGGTGACGTCCCAGACCTCGTGGCTCACGTTGCCGTTCGATCGGAGCAGATAGAAGCGGCCGGCCTCGCCCCCGGGGAGGGCGTCGCCCGCGCACACCTGCACCATCTGGGCGCCGCTGGTCCCGCCCGTGGCGGCGATGTGGGCCAGGTAGACCGGCGCCTCGGGGGCCGTGACGTCCACCACGGACGTGCCGTTGGGCTCGACCGCGCCGGTCAGGGGATTGAGCCGCTCGCCGGCGTGGTGGCCGACGTAGACGATGCGGCGCTCGCCCTGCCGGACCGGCAGCGGCTGGTAGGCGGAGCGCGCCTGCAGGTCGTGCATGCCGACGAGCCGCGTGTTGAAGGTCTCTTCGCCGTGACCGGCCTCTCCGGTCTGGGCGGTCGCCGCCGCCGCGCCGGCCGCGACCATACCCGCGGCGATCGACATCGAGAGCCAGTGATTCATGGTCGGCCTCCCGGACCGGGGGTGTGGTCTGGGTCCCGGTCCGCTGTCAGATTACCCGAACCGGCCGGCACTCCGCTCGTCCGGGCCCGGCGACCGTCGAGTCGGTTCGTGGTTGTCGGCGGCTGCGCGGCGGCGTAGCATGGATCGGCCCGGTGACGTGCCCTGGAAGCCGCCCGCCCCGGACGTGACGAAGCGGCGGCAATGGGGTCCGCGGGGCTCACGGAGGTCCAGATGACTGTTCGATCCGTCGTTGCCGCGATCGTCGTCGCGGCGGTCGCATTCCCGGCCCTCGCGGCGGCCGGCCAGGACGCGGCGCCGCGCACCCCCTGGGGCGACCCCGATCTGCAGGGCACCTACACCAACAAGACGGTCACCCCGCTCCAGCGTCCGGCCGAGCTGGCGGGGCGGGACCGGCTGACGGCGGAAGAGGTGGCCAACCTCGAGCGCGAGATCCTCGACCGCAACGCGGCCCTGCTCGATCGGCCGGCGCGGAGGACCGAGGTCACCGAGAGCGTGGACGTCGGCGAGGACGGAGCGCCGGGGTTCTACAACAACTTCTGGCTCGACCGCGGCACCACGTCCACGGGGCAGACGTCGCTCATCGTCGACCCGCCCGACGGACGTCTCCCGCCGCTGACCCCCGAGGCGCAGGCCGACGAGGACGCCCGCCTCGCGGCGCGGGCCGGGCGCGGACCGGCCGACACGTGGACCGACATGGACCTCAACGACCGCTGCATGCTGTGGTCGGTGGGGCCGCCGATGCTGCCGACCGGCTACAACAACAACTACCTGATCCTGCAGACGCCCGACCACGTCGTGATCCAGGTCGAGATGATCCACGACACCCGCATCATCCCCCTCGACGGCCGCCCGCGCCCCGACCGGGGCGTCCCGCAGTGGCTGGGCGAGATGCGCGGCCGCTGGGAGGGCGACACCCTCGTCGTCGAGACCCGCCGCATCGCCCGCAGCGAGGAGGGGTCGTCGTTCGGCAACGACGTGGTGCGAATCCGCGCCGCCAACGGGGGCCGTACCGAGAGCCTCCGCATCGTCGAGCGGTTCACGCGGGTCGACGCCGACACCATCCGCTACGAGTTCACGGTCGAGGATCCGACGCGGTGGACGAGTCCCTGGTCGGGCGAGCTGCCGCTGCGCCGGATAGACGAGTCGCTCTTCGAGTACGCGTGCCACGAGGGGAACTACAGCATCGCCA
This sequence comes from Vicinamibacterales bacterium, assembly GCA_965116765.1. Classification (GTDB taxonomy): domain Bacteria; phylum Acidobacteriota; class Vicinamibacteria; order Vicinamibacterales; family UBA8438; genus JAJEEA01. The sequence goes on from OZ220718.1 coordinate 759,142, forward strand.
ACATGCTGAGCGGCGAACGGGCCCTGGAGCGGGCCGCCGCGGAGGCGGCCGGCCGGTAGCCGGAGCGGCGCACCTCTCGGGGCGCCTCGGCGCGGCGGTCGGAGCCCACCGCGGGCGGAGTAGTCTGCCCCGACGGTTCCGCGCTCGCTCCGAAGCGCGTTCCCCCCGGGCGCCTCGGCGCGGCGACGCGGAATTCTCCGCCGGCGAGGTTCCGGGTTCGCTCCGAGCGCCTTCGGCGCGCGGGGAGATGCGGTGCGGCCGGTGAGCACTGCGCCTGCCGGAGGCGCCGGACGAGACCGTCCTCACGGGCGAAAAGAGAGTATATTGGGCGTGTTCGACGCCAATCAGGAGGGGTTCAGATGCGTCATCGAGCTCTCGGAACCGTGACCGCGGCGATGGTGGCGGCGGTCGGGCTGTCGGCCTCGGCCCAGGACGCGCCGCGGACGGGGTGGGGCGCCCCGGACCTGCAGGGCGTCTGGGACTTCCGCACCATCACGCCGCTGGAGAGGCCCGAACGGCTGGGCGATCAGGCGTTCCTGACCGAGGAGGAGGCGGCCAACCTGGAGCAGGAGGTGGTCGACCGCAACGTCGAGCTCGCCAACCGCGCGGCCCGGCGCACGACGGTCACCGAGAGCGTCGACCGGGGCGAGGAGGGGGCCCCCGGCTTCTACAACAACTTCTGGCTCGACCGGGGCACCCGCACCGTCGGCACCCGCCGCACGTCGCTCGTCGTGGACCCGCCGAACGGGCGGCTGCCCGAGATGTCGCCGGCGGGGCGCGAGCGGACCACGGCGCGGCGCGAGTACCTGCGGGAGCATCCCGCCGACTCGTGGCTCGACCGCAGCGCGTTCGACCGCTGCATCCTCGGCTTCAACGCCGGTCCGCCCATCACCCCCGGCGGCTACAACCAGAACCTGCAGGTGTTCCAGACGCCCGATCACGTGGTGCTGCTCACCGAGATGGTCCACACCGTGCGGGTGGTGCCCCTCGACGGGCGCCCGGCCCTGCCCGACGACGTCCGGCAGTGGTCGGGCGAGTCGCGCGGGCGCTGGGAGGGCGACACCCTCGTCATCGAGACGTCGAACTTCAACGACCAGCGCCGGTGGCGGGGGACGACGCGGAACATGACCCTCGTCGAGCGGCTGACCCGCGTGGACGCCGACACCCTCGTCTACGAGTACACCGTCGACGACCCCGACACGTGGACGCGCCCCTGGACGGCGTCGATTCCGATGCAGCGCGCCGAGGAACCGTTGTACGAGTATGCGTGCCACGAGGGCAACTACAGCATGCCCGGCATTCTCGGCGGGCATCGCATGGACGAGCTGGCCGCCGCGGCCGCCGGCCGGTGAGGACGAGGACCGTCGCGGGCCGGCGCTGTTCGCCGCGGGCGACGCTGATGGAAACCATCACCCGAAGCCGGTCGTGCGTGCGCCGCGCGGCACGCGCAACACCGGGTCGGCATCCGTTCATGCCCGCCCCGCCGAGGGTCGGCGCCGTTCCGCGACGCGACGCCCAGCGGCCATTCGTTCGAGAGGGAGAAGCTACCGTCATGAGAACCGACCCGCGCCGTCTCCTCGTCGCCGCCGTGCTGGCCCTCGTCGTCGCCGCGCCGCTCGCCGCGCAGCCGGACGGGTGGACCCGGCCGTTCCCCGGCCACCGGGTCATCGGCAACCTCTACGCGGTGGGCACCTACGACCTCGCGGTCTTTCTCGTGACGTCGGACGAGGGCCACTTCCTCATCAACACCGGGCTCGAGGACTCGACCGCGATGATCCGCGAGAACATCGAGTCGCTCGGGTTCCGGCTCGAGGACGTGAGGGTGCTGCTGCAGATGCAGGCGCACTGGGACCACACCGCGGCCCTCGCCGAGATCAAGGAGACGACCGGGGCCGAGATGTGGGCGACGGCCGACGACGCGCCGGTGCTCGAGGACGGCGGGTTCAGCGACCCGCACTTCGGCGGGCGCGTCTCGTTCCCGCCGGTCGAGGTCGACCGCATCATCGCCGACGGCGAGGTGCTCGAGCTGGGCGACGCGCGGCTCACGGTGATGGAGAGTCCCGGGCATACCGCCGGCAGCTCGAGCTACCTCATGACCGTGGAGGAGAACGGCCGCGAGTACAGCGTCGCCATCGCGAACATGGGCACCATCAACCCCGGCAAGCGGCTGGTGGTCGACCCGACGTATCCCGGGGTGGCCGACGACTTCGCCGAGACGTTCCGCAAGCAGAAGGCCCTGGACGTCGACGTCTGGGTCGCGGCGCACGGGGGGCAGTACGGCCTGCACGACAAGTTCGAGAGAGGGCAGGCCTACCACCCCGACACGTTCGTCGACCCCGACGGCTTCCTCGCCGCGGTCGAGCGCCTGGAGAACCTGTACCTGGAGCAGCTCGCGGAGGAGCGCCGTTGATTCGCCGCGGATCACGATCGGACTCACTGGGGGTCGAGATGCTGAATCATGCACGGCGCCGCCTGATCGCCGCGCCCGTCGTTTTCGTCGCGTTGGCCGCCGTCCTCGTTGCCGCGCCGCTCGAGGCCCAGCGCCCGGCGGTGTCGGGCCGCTCCGCCGGCCTGTCCACCGGGCACCCGCTGACGACCGCCGCCGCCTTCGAGATCCTCCTGCAGGGCGGCAACGCGTTCGACGCCGGCGTCACCGCGCTGCTGGTCGGCGGCGTCGTCGAGCAGGATCTGTACGGGCTGGGGGGAGAGGCGCTGATCCTCGTCTACCCGGCCGCCGAGGGCGAGGTCACCTCCGTCGTCGCCCAGGGCTGGGCCCCGAAGGGCGCGAGCATCGAGTGGTACGAGTCGCGCGACCGCGACCTCCTCGGCGAGGGCCTCGACCCCGCCGTCGTGCCGGGGGCGCTCCACGGCGCCCTGACGGTGCTGGAGCGCTGGGGCACGATGAGCTTCGAGCAGGTCTCGGCCCGCGCCATCGAGCATGCCGGGCAGGGGTTCCCGCTGCGGCCCCTCACCGCCCGCGCCATCGAGGCGAACCTCGGGTTCATGGAGGCGTGGCCCGACAATCAGCGCTTCTGGCTGAAGCCCGACGGGTCGCTGTACGGGGCAGGCGAGACCATCGCGTTCCCCACCCTCGCCGCCACCCTCGAGAAGATGGTGGAGGCGGAACGTGAGCACGCCCATCTCGGCCGCGAGGAGGGCATCGCCGCCGCCCGCGACCGCTTCTACAAGGGCGACATCGCCGAGGAGATGGTCGCCTTTCTGCAGGAGCACGGCGCGCCGTTCGAGCTCGACGACTTCGCCGAGTTCTACTCGCGGGTGGAGGCCCCGACGGCCACCGAGTACCGCGGCTACACCATCTACAAGCACGGGTTCAACAGCCAGGGCCCGGTGCTGCTGCAGACGCTGAACATCCTCGAGGAGTTCGACCTGCAGGCGATGGGCCACAACAGCCCCGACTACATCCACACCGTGGTCGAGGCGATGAAGCTGGCCTACGCCGACCGCGACACCTACTACGCCGACACCGACTTCGTCGACGTGCCGGCCGAGGGCCTGCTGTCGACCGGCTACGCGCGGGAGCGGGCGGCGGAGATCGACCCCGGCCGGGCGTCGGTCGCGTTCCGCGCCGGCGATCCGCTGCCCCACGACCCCGAGGTGGACGAGTGGCCGTTCTGGGTCGCGGACATCGAGGACGGGGTGGCGGCGAGCGACGCCGACGGCTCGTTCGTGCCGTCGGCCGGGGGGCTGAAGGACACCACCCACGTCGCCATCGTCGACGCCGACGGCAACGTCTTCGACGCCACCCCGAGCGGCGGCTGGACCGGCGGCGGAGTCATCCTCGGCGCCACCGGCATCGGCCTCAGCACCCGCGGCGAGCAGTTCTGGCTCGACCCCGGGCGCGCCAACCAGATCCGCCCCCGCGCCCGACCCCGCTACACCCTGACGCCGAGCCTCGTCTTCAAGGACGGCGAGCCGCTGATGGCCATCGGCACCCCGGGGGGCGACAACCAGGACCAGACCATCCTGCAGGCGTTCCTCAACGTCGTCGAGTTCTGGGACGACTGGTACCCCAACCTGCACGACGCGCTGGCGTGGCCGCGGGCGCGGACCCAGCACCTGCACGGGTCGTTCTGGCCGCACGCGGCGGGGTTCAACCGGATGGACCTCGAATCGAGGATCTCGCCCGAGGTGGCGAACGAGCTGCGGCGCCGGGGGCACCACGTCAACGAGGTGGCGCCGTTCGGGATGTCCGGCTGCGCGACCGCGGTCCTCATCGATCCGGCCACCGGCACCCGCCTTGCCGCCGGCGACCCGCGGCGCGACTGCTACGCGCTGGCGTACTGACGGTAGGCCCGGCTGTGAAGGGAGAATGCTGATGCATCGATGGGCAGGCAGCCGACACTCGAGCGGCTCCGCGTGGACGAGCAGCGCCGCCGTCGTCGCCGCGGCGCTGGCCCTGGCGGCGCCGGCGGCGGGACAGATTGCCTCCGCGGGCTACACCGCGGCCGAGGCGGACGCCGGCGAGCCGATCTACGAGCAGATGTGCGCGACGTGCCACATGTCGAACCTCACCGGCTCGTTCGAGGCGCCGGAGCTGGCGGGGCCGACGTTTCGGGGGACGTGGGAGGACCGGGACGTCGACGAGCTGATCGAGCTGGTGCAGGTGACGATGCCGCCGGGGGCCGGCGGCTCGCTCGCGCCGGAGGAGTACGCGAGCGTCGTCGCCTACATCCTGCGCGAGAACGGCGTCGCGGCGGGGACGGTCGCCCTGGGCGGCGTCACCGCGCCCGCGGGCGGCGGCGCCGGTGCGCCGTCGACGGCCGCAGCGCCCGCGGCCGCCCTGGACGGGGGCACCCGCAGCTTCCGGCCCGTGCCCGAGCGCGTTCCCGTCACCGACGCGATGCTGCGCGACCCCGACCCGGACGACTGGCTGATCTACCGCCGGACCTACGACGGGTGGGGGCACAGCCCCCTCGACCAGATCGACCGCGGCAACGTCGGCGACCTCCAGCTCGCCTGGGTGTGGTCGATGGGCGACGGCCGCAACCAGCCGACCCCGCTCGTCTACGACGGCGTGATGTACCTCGCCAACCCCGGCAACGTCGTCCAGGCCCTCGACGCCGCCACCGGGACCCTGCTGTGGGAGTACCGCCGGCCCCTGCCCGAGGCGCTGCGCGGCGCGAACAGCCGCAACCTCGCCATCTACGGCGACAAGCTGTACATGGGGGCGCGCGACGCCCACGTCGTGGCCCTCGACAGCCGCACCGGCGAGCTCGTCTGGGAATCGCGGATGGCCGACTACAACGACGGCTACTCCAACTCGAGCGGGCCCATCGTGGCGAACGGCCGGGTCGTCAACGGCATCAACGGCTGCTCGCGGTTCATGCCCGACAGCTGCTTCATCACCGCCCACGACGCCGACACCGGCGAGGAGCTGTGGCGGCGCCTCACCATCGCCGCCCCCGGCGACCCCGGCGGCGACACCTGGGGCGACCTGCCGCTGGCCCTGCGGGGCGGCGGCGACTCGTGGATTCCCGGCAGCTACGACCCCGAGCTCGACCTCCTCTACTGGCCCGTCGCCCAGGCCAAGCCGTGGGTGCCCGCGAGCCGGGGGCTGACCGTCCACGACCCCGCGCTCTATACGAACTCGACCCTCGCCCTGAACCCCGCCGACGGCTCGATCCGCTGGTACCGCCAGCACGTGCCCGGCGAGGCCCTCGACCTCGACGAGGGGTTCGAGCAGGTGCTGGTGGAGAGCGAGGGCCGTCGGGCGCTGCTCACCATCGGCAAGCACGGCATCCTGTGGAAGCTCGACCGAGAGACGGGGGCGTTCCTCGGCCACGCCGAGACCGTGTTCCAGAACGTGTTCGAGTCGATCGACCCCGACACCGGCGTCGTGACCTACCGGCAGGACATCGCCGACGCCGGCATCGGCGACTGGGTGTCGGTGTGCCCGAGCACCGCCGGCGGCCACAACTGGCACGCCACGGGCTACAGCCCCGAGACCCGGCTGCTCATCATCCCGCTCAGCCAGAGCTGCCTCGAGATCGCGGGCCGCGAGGTGGCCCTGGAGATCGGGTCGGGGGGCTCGCAGGCCGACCGCCTGTGGTTCGAGATGCCGGGGACCGACGGCAACCTCGGCAAGCTCGCCGCCTATGACGTCGACACCCTCGAGGAGCGCTGGAGCGTCGAGCAGCGGGCCGCGTTCATGACCGCGGTGCTGACCACCGGCGGCGGGCTCGCGTTCGCGGGCGACGTCGACCGCTACTTCCGCGCCCACGACGCCGCCACCGGCGAGGTCCTGTGGGAGACCCGGCTCGGCACGTCGGTGCAGGGGTTCCCGGTGAGCTACGGGGTCGACGGCACGCAGTACATCGCGGTGTCGACCGGGCTCGGCGGGGGCAGCCCGCGCCGCGTGCCGTCGCTGCTGAGCCCCGACATCGTGCACCCCGAGACGGGGAACGCGCTGTACGTCTTCGCGCTGAGGTAGGGACGGGGAGACGCCCGACGGCCCCAGCAAGGCCAGGGGCTGCAGCGAAGGGACGGTCGCCGCCAGGGCGTTGCCCCGCGGGCGGGGCGGCATCCGCCCGCGGTTGCGGCTTCGCCGGCGCTTGGCATCGTGCGCGTCCTGGTTCACAATAGGCAGTCGGCTGCGGCGACCCGCGGCCGGGAGCGCCGGTTCAACCGATTCGGTCCGGAGGACCTCGAGATGTCACCGACTCAGCATTGCCGCGCCGGACTCGCCGTCGCCCTGGTCGCCGTGCTCGGCTTCCTGGCCGCGCCGGCCGCCGAAGCGCAGGACGAGGCGCACGAGCTCACCTTCACCCGGGACGTCGCCCCGATTCTGCAGCGCTCGTGCCAGGAGTGCCACCGCACCGGCTCCATCGCGCCGATGTCGCTGCTGACCTACGAGGAGACGCGGCCGTGGGCCCGCTCGATCCGCGAGAAGGTCGTCACCCGGACCATGCCGCCCTGGTACATCGACAAGAACATCGGCGTCCAGGGCTTCAAGTACGACTACTCGCTGACCGACGACGAGATCGAGACCATCGCGGGCTGGGTCGACGCGGGCGCGCCGCGCGGCAACCCCGAGGACCTGCCGGCGCCGCGCGAGTTCCGCGACATCGCCGAGTGGAAGATCGGCGAGCCCGACTGGGTCGTCGAGATTCCCGAGCCGTTCGTGGTCGCCCCCGAGGCCCCCAACTGGTGGGGGGACCTCTACTCCGACTCGGGCCTGACCGAGGACCGCTGGGTGAAGGCGGTCGAGACCAAGCCGTCCATCGAGGGCTTCCCGGTCGTCCACCACGCGGTGACGAGCAACTCCGACCCCGAGTCGGACGACGACGACTACGCGTTCCTCAACGAGTACGCGCTCGGCAAGAACGGCGACATCTTCCCCGACGGCACCGGCCGCCTCATCAAGGCGGGGGCGCAGATCAAGTTCAACATGCACTACGCCGCGATCGGGGTCGAGACGACCGACCGGACCCGCGTCGGCCTGCAGTTCTATCCCAAGGGCGTCGTCCCCGAGCGCAAGCTCATCTCGGCCCACGTCGGCGACGACGAAGACCTCGACATTCCCGCCGGCGCCTCGAACGTGCGGCACGACGGGTACTACCGCCTGAACGAGAACGCGCACATCACCGCGTTCCAGGCCCACCTGCACAACCTCGGCAAGCGGCAGTGCATGGAGGCCATCTATCCCGACAACAGCAAGGAGATTCTGAGCTGCGCCGACTGGGACTTCGGGTGGCACATCGTCTACAACTACGAGGACCACGTGGCCCCGTTGCTGCCGAAGGGCACCCTCCTCCACGTGACGAGCTGGCACGACAACTCGGAGGCCAACCGCTGGAACGACGACCCCACCAACTGGGCCGGCTTCGGCCAGCGGTCGAGCGACGAGATGAGCTTCGCGTGGGTGAGCTGGTACGAGCTCGACGACGAGGCGTTCGAGCAGGAGGTCGAGGCGCGCGAGGCGCTGGCCGACAACGACGAGTAACCGGCGCCGCCGAGCCGAGCCGGGCCGGCTCCAGCGGCCGCCGACCCTGCGCGGGTCGGCTGGGTGGCCCGGGCTACGATGCCTGGCGGGGGGAGCCCGGCTTCGTCGCGCGCCGTGGGGTTGTACCGAGGCCTTCGCGATCTCGTGATCGCGGAGGCTTCGATCGTTGGGGGTTCGGGAACGTCACGAGGCGTGAGCGACGTCAAGGGCAGTGACCGACATGACCCTTGCCGGCTGCGTCCAGGACGGTCCCGCTTTCTGCGATCCTGCGCGCGCCACGGCACCTGGCAAGATGCGTCCCGCCTTTGTCCTCGGGCGGTGAACGTCAGGAGGCCGGTACGTCACGAGACGTGGGCACAACGTTGGTGAGGAGAGTCACGGGAAGAACAGCCATGAAGGGTCAGAGTCGAAACATCTGCGTGTTCGCCGCGGTCGTGTTGCTGGCGGCGGCCTTCGCGTCCGGCGCGGCGGCGCAGGAGCGCTGGAACCGCGGCCAGAACGTGCAGCCGGTCTTCGAGGGGTGGGAGCGGAACGACGACGGGTCGTTCACCATGGTCTTCGGCTACCTGAACCGCAACTATCAGGAGCAGCCGGTCATCCCCGTCGGTCCGAACAACCGCTTCGAGCCGGGGCCGGCCGACCGGGGCCAGCCCACGCACTTCTACAACCGGCGCCAGCAGTTCGTGTTCACGGTGCGGGTGCCCGCCGACTGGGGGCGCGAGCAGGACCTGGTGTGGACCGTCACCCACAACGGCCGGACCGACCGCGCCGTCGGCCACCTGTGGCCGGTGTGGGAGATCGACGGCGGCGTCATGCGCCTGAACCGGGGGACGGGCTCGGGGCAGGGCTACACCGACAACCAGCGGCCCGTCGTGCGGCTGGAAGGGGAGGACCACCTGGAGGTGACCCTGCCCGACACGCTCGAGATCGCCGTTCTCGCCGGCGACGACGGCGTTCCGCCCCCGAACCCGCGGCTCGCGGAGCGGCGGGTCCGCCGCGGGCCCAAGTCGCAGGCGATGGTCGACCCGCGCAAGGCGGCGGCCACCGGCCTCGCCGTCACGTGGCTGCACTGGCGCGGACCGGGCGAGGTGAGGTTCGACCCGCGGGTGCCCGAGATCGGCGAGGGCGGGCGGGCGGTCACCGAGGTCTCGTTCAGCGAGCCCGGCACCTACCTGCTGCAGGCGGTGGCCGACGATACCGTCTTCGTGACGCCGGTCAACGTGACCGTGACCGTCAATCCGCCGGTCGAGCAATAGGAGCCGGGCCGCGGGTCACGGGCTCGAGGGTCGAGGAGCAGAGTCATGCATGCACGGGTCAATCGACGGCGGACGGGGCGGGTTGCGGTTCTCGCGGGTGCCGTGGCGCTGGCCGTCGGCATGGCGGCGGGGGAGGGGACATACGCCCAGTCCGGCGACGGCAAGACGACCATCGCCGACACGCCGACACGCGCGCAGGCCGCCGACGGCTCGTACATCTCCTGGCGCGAGCACATCATCGACGACCTCGAGGTGGGCGGCGTCGCCCTCGCCGGGAGCGACGGGCTCGACATGGCCGACCTCGACCTCGACGGCCACCTCGACATCGTCTCCGTTCACGAGTCCGACACGACCTACGACGGCGTTCCCGACGGTCACGTCCGCATCGCCTACGGCTCGGCCGACCCCGACACGTGGGACCTCTACACCCTGGCCGAGGGCGAGGAGGCCGGCGCGGCCGAGGACGTGGCCATCGGCGACATGAACGGCGACGGCTATCCCGACGTCATCGTCGCCTGCGAGCTGTCGCACCTCATCTACTTCGAGAACCCCGGCCCGGCGGGCCGGGCCGAGCGTTGGAAGCGGGTCATCCCCGCCTCGACCCTCGACCGCGGCTCGTACATCCGCGTCTTCCTCGCCGACTTCGACGACGACGGCCGCCCCGAGGTCGTCGCCGCCAACAAGGGCGGCCAGAACCCGCCCCGCGGCACCATCGAGAAGCACCCCGTGTCGTGGTTCGCGCTGCCCGACGACCCCCTCGACGGCAATGCCTGGGTCGAGCACGAGCTGGCCCGCGTCATCGTCCCCATCAACTCGCAGCCCTTCGACCTCGACGGCGACGGCGACCTCGACGTCATCGGCGGCTCGCGCATGGAACGGCGCATCTTCTGGTTCGAGAACGTCACCGACGGCGGCCCGATCGCCTTCCGCGAGCACCGCATCGAGATCCAGCCCGAGGCCGTCGTCACCGGCTTCAACATGGAGTTCGTCGACCTCAGCGGCGACGGCCGCGTCGACATCGCCATCCGCGATGAGCGAAACGGCCTCTCGTGGCTCGAGCAGCCCGCCGACTTCGCCGACGCCTGGCGCCTGCACGTCATCGGCGGCCTCACCCCCGACCGCCTCGTCGGCTTCGTGCTGACCGACATCGACGACGACGGCCGCCTCGACGCATTCTCCGGCGCCTACAGCCAGGCCCCGCGCGACGTCGACGCCACCGACCTCTCCCCGTCGCACCGGGCCGGCCGCCTGTCGTGGTTCGAGCAGCCCGACGACCCGACCGGCGCCTGGACCCGCCACGACGTGTCGCGCCGCGTCCGCGGCATGTTCGACAAGTTCCTCGTCCGCGACATGGACGGGGACGGTGACGTCGATTTCATCGGCACGCGGGGCAACTCGATCCCCTACGATGGGGTCTTCTGGCTGCAGCAAGTGCGCACGGCCGAGCCCAGGCCGGCGTTCGACCAGGCGCGCGAAAAGGAGAGCCGGCAGCTCCCGCTCCCCGAATAGCCGGCCGACCCCGACGCATTCACCCCGCCGTCGCTGATCCACACGGCCCGGTTGAGTCCGCCCTAGCAATCCACGCCTCCGCTTCGGCCCGGGTGTAGGTCCCCATGACCACGCCTTCTGGTGGTCGATTGCTCCGTTGCCTGCCAACGTGACGCTTCAGTTGGTTCTTGAGACGTTCGGAGAATACAGACCCAAGAGCACCAGTAAGTTCCTCCACTGTCTCCTGGCTGATTCCGCCGCTGAAAGTCACGTTCGATTCGTCCGTCTGCTGGTCAATCCGCCTTCGAATGGCAGCTCTAAAGTCCATCGTCGTATCGAAATACTCCCCGTCACTGTGAACCCCGTGGAACGCCGTATTGTCAAATGTTGCACCCTGGAATTGCACTTCCTTTAGATCCGTCCCTTGAAGTTTCGCATTCGACAGATCGGCGCCCTCCCAGTGCGATCTGCAGAGAACCGCGCCTTGCAGTTGTGCTCCGTTCAACTGCGCCGTCTGCAGGCGTGCATGCGACAAGCACACACCCAGCAGATCAGCTTTGAAGAGATACGCGGAGGACAAGTCTGCAAAGACCAAGTCGGCTCCTTGCAGGTTGGCTTCAACAAGGGAGGCAGAGTGCAAACACGCCGCATCCAACCTGGCGCCCTTTAAGCAAACCCGATCCAGCGTAGCTCCGGGCATATATGCATCCGAAAACTGCGCCCCGTTAAGCCAGCTTCCCGACAGATCCGCAGTGCATCCTTCAAAAACATACTCCTTGTCACTTTCGGAATTAAACAACAAGGTCAAGAGGTTCTGCACCTCGGCCGACGGATTGGATGCATATGCCTCCTGGTAAGCAGTCTCACGCGTCAAGGCGCAAATGTGCGCGCAGAGCACTCTCAAGACCCTCTTGCGAAGGTGCTCGTTATCTTGGGCTAATGCAAAAAGCTCATAGGCCCCGCCAAGCCGAACCGAAACCGACTCGTCGCCCAAGTGCTCAATCGCGCTATTCAATCGCTGCTGTTTCTGGCCGCGTTCTACGTACACGTTGGCTTGGGTTTGGGCGAGGGCTACTTTTGCTTGTCCACTGGCCGCTTCCGCCTGCGCGCGGGCTGCGTCCTCCATGGCCTTGGCGCGCTTGTAGGACATCAATGCCTGCAAAGCAACGAGCAAACCACCCATGCCGAGGCCGAGAAACGTAAGGACTGCGTTTTTTTGAGATAATCCAAGCAGCCGCTGAAAGTGCTCCAGGGCCCCGTCGTGGAACATCACGGCAACAAACCCGACCAGCAGGCCAACCAACAACGTGTTGAGCAATGCAAGTGGCCACTCACGTCGGAGGTGTTGCAGGCTCTTGTCCGCCTTCGTTACGTTGTTCGTTGTGAAGAAAGTGTCGTCTGGCATCAGGGCACATCCATTAGAGATGGGGCCGGAGGTTGGTTACGTTGGTTGCGTTGGTGACTTGGTGCGTTGGTTGCGTTGATTACGCTGTTTGCGTTGGGCGGTTTTTTTTGGGGGGGGGACTCTCGGAGGAAGAAGGGATGGCGGGAGCGCAGACGCGGTTGGCATGGGGTTGACGGGTGGTCGTCGATTCGATTCGAGTGCCTAGTGAGTGTAGGGTTCGGCAGCGCCGTGTAGTGTTGCGCCGACAACAAAGCTCGCGGGGAAAGTGCGGCGGCTGTGAGGACGAACGGGTCATTCTCCGGGCTTGCGAGGTTGCGCGGACGGCCATGGGTGCGTCTCCTTCGGCGCAGCGTCGCCTAGTAAGGACAGACGAAATTGTTGCCGGCCAATCTCGGCAAGTCCATGACGTACATCAAAGGTGGTTGGGTGGCGGCGGCGGAGCGCGGAGGCGGGGCAATTGGGGGAAGCGGAGGGTCTCGTTGGTGCTCCACCTCATGAGCGGGGTGATCTGACGAAAAACGCAAATTCCGAACCGACCGAAACCTGCGACGGGTACGTTCGATGCAAACCGCGTAGTCGGCCGGGGTGAAACGAATCCGACGGTCCGCCGAACCGGTGGCGGTCAGCTGCCGCTGGCTGGCGTCGCGGTACTTCTGGCGGATCGGCGGCGGCGTTGTCCGGCCGGTACGGGCGCGGGTGGTTTGACAGCTTCACCGCACGACGCCCGGGTGGTTGCGCCGGAACCGCTCGCCGAAGGTGGTACATGCGCCATCTCGCGGACTGCGAGCGACGACGGTTACCCCGAGGTGGTGCGGGCGACAGAGTCGGTTTCCACCCGTATCCTGTGCGCGTTCGGGCACCCGGAGTAGCACGCAGAGATTCTGCCGGGGGGACGTGCGTCGTTTCCGGGGGTCCAGCCTTTGCGCACCCTTTCAATTCGGGGGCGACTGCTCTTGAGTGGAGGTGGTTTGGTCACTCGACTGCTCGGCATCCTGGCCGTTGTCAAGACTGTCCTTGAGGTGCCGCAGTGCATGTTGGATCTCGCGCAACTGTTCGGCCATACCATGCGCGGTTACGGCAGGGGAACTCGTCAGTGCATCCAGAGCCTGCTTGACCATTCTCAACTCGTCCTCGACGTCGTGCAAGTCCTCGCGGACGTCGCTTTGAATTTCGTGAAACAGACGCTGGAACTCTATGATGATGTTGCTGGTCGAGTCCTCGACACGACGCTCATGGTTGTGGAACTCGTTCCAGACGTGCCCGATCTGATGTGTGTTCAGCGAGCTCACGGTGGCCGTTACGGCGATGCCGATGACGATGATCGCGCCAATCACCCACTTGGTGTCTTTTTCCATCAGATTCTCCCCCTAGGTCTACGCGAGTGATTCTTGCCACTTCCGGCCGGCGGCTACGGCTGGGGCGGTGAGCCGCCGGGTGCGCCCCGCAAAAGCGGCAACGCCGCCGGGACAAGCCCCAGCAGCGTGGTCAGCAGCGTCGCGCGCATTTCGGGATTGGCCAGGGCCAGGAACGCCAATCCGAGCGCGGCGGTGATAGCCAACGGGGGCCAGATAAACCGCCACGATCCACCGTCGCCTTCGCTGCGCCACGCGTTGAGGGTCCCGAGGTCGACATCGTGCTCGATGAACTCGCCGAAGGCGTCGCTGCGCAGTCGCACCACGGCGGTGTCGGGGTCTTCTCGTACGAGGCCACGGTGCAGGAGGCTGGAAAGCGCGCGGCCCGCCGGGAATCGACCACGCCGCGGTGGGCGAGCGCGTAGAGCTGCAGGCGCTCTTCCCGGGTGGATTCCGTCCAGATCCGGTTGAAGTACGAGGCTGCGCTCTTGCGGAACGTCGTGACGGCAAGCTGCCAGGAATATGGGTCTTCAAGGGATCTTTTGTCGAGGTTCGCCAACGCGTTCCACGCCACGTGAAGCAGATCTGGGTTTGCGCGGACCTCCCTCAACAGCGCATGCTTGATGTTGCGGTTTGCGGCCGTTCCCTTGATCAGTTGCTCGAACTCCTCGCGTCTGTCGGTACAACGGAGCACATAGGAACAAAACCTCGGGGCGAGATCTGTCCATCGATCTGGCGGATCCGCGTCGGCGCGGCGAGGGCTGTCGAGCCATCGGTCGGGGGTTCCGAGACGATCGGAATACCTATAGTCGGGCGCGACTCTGGAGAATAGCAGGACGGCCGATTGCTCGTTCGTCGCCAGACGTTGGAGTTCGTGGAACAGAGCGCGCCCTTCGCAGTCGTTCTGCAGCACCTGTTTGAGGTCGCGGAATACATGCAGCGCCTCGTGTTTCGCTTGTGGCTTCGGTATCCACTCGACAGAACAGCGTCGAGAGGCTTTCGCATCGAAGTGGTGACGGCGGGGCGAGAAGCTCTTCTGCAGCTTTTCGACGAATTTCTCAAGGTCTTCTTCGCTACGATACAGTACGATGGCCCGTAGAGGCTTGCAGAGAAAGGGTTCTCCCTTTTCGGCATTCTCCAGAATGCAGTCTGCGTCCGGCAACTTCACGACGCCGACGCGGCGGCTTCTGACGATCGTGCAGACCGCGCAGATTGAATACGCGATGGCCGCGATCGCCGCCGTCATCAAGAGCAGCAGAACCAGCGACAAGACGATGAAGCGTGGGAGGTCGCGACCCGACAACGGCCAGGGAATGTCGTAGCCGAACGTCGTATGGAACACGCCGTAGAAGGAAACCGCTCTTTCGGCGGTGTCCGGAGGCAGGGCGCGGTAGAGCATCAGCTCGTTGGACAGCCGGGAGTACGCCACGAGGTGACGCAGCGTCCGGGCCAGCCAAGTCTCGCGGGGCTCGGAGTTCTCGTTCAGTCGAAGTCTCGCGCCGTCGCCGGCGGGGGCGGAGGCGACGCCTTGCGCCCTGAGCCTGTCGATTCTGTGGCTTTCCCGTGCGCGGGCGACCGATTCAAGGGTGCGGTCGACGAGATAGTGGTTCAGTCCCACGCCCAGGTCGGCTCGGTGATGGCCGAACCAGAGGCCGGCCGGCAGGACGGCGAGACCGGTGAGGAGCAGGGCGAGAACCAGGGTCTTGCGAGACGTTGGGGCACCGTATTGGTTCTGCGTCGCTCGCGTTCGGAAGTCCAGCGCACAACACGCGAGGAACGAGACCGTCGCGATGACGGAACAGACGGCAAAGAACGGAAGGGTCCGCCACGGGCCCGGGCCGCTGGCTGGGCTCCAGGAGTTCCAGGGAAGCCACGGGTTCGAGGGAGGTCCGGGATGCCAGGCAGACGATGGGCCGTACAGAAGGAAGGCAAGGGCGACGCCCGCAACCGCGGCGAAAGGCCAAAGGAACCGGGAGCCCGTCGCCATCGCGCGCCCGAGCGTGACGGGGATGCCTTGGAGCATGCACGGTCTGCGGCAGTGCACGACGAGCAAGCCGACGGCGACGATGATGGAGGCGAGCGACAGGCAGAGGAGCGTGGAGAGGATGGCGAGGCCGGCGGTTACCGCTGTCAGGCGATCTTCGAGTTCGTGGCCGCGGTAGACGATCAGCGTCCACGGCATTCCTTCGCGAAGCGATCGGACGTGGGCGCGAATCGGGACGCCGGTGTAGACGAGGCCGACAGTGTCGCGCGCGCCCGATCGCAGCAGCGACCACAGTACGGGATCGCCGCCGGTGTCTTCGGCGAAGGTCGTCGTCATGGCGAGGTCGTCGTCGGAGTGGAACAGCGTGCGGCCGGTTTCCCGATGGATGACGGCGAAGTCGACGTGGTGCGGCGGAACCACGCGGTCGAGGGAGTAGAGCGGGGCCGTGGTGGCCGCGACCGGGGTCTCGGAGCGCCCCGTGTTGACAGCCAGGATCGTCTCGACCTGGCCGCCGACCACGGAGTCTATGCGCTCGAGAAAGTACGGAGTCTCGGCGACGCCGGTCGAGGAGATCGACGAACGCGGGAGGTCGAAGAGCCGCTTCGACGACTCGGGCAGGCCGTCCACGAGGCATGGAATCAACGATTCCTCGTCCTGCGCTTCGCGGACGCGGCACACGACCGGCCTTGGCGGCGCAGTCAACGGCGGGCGCCACAGGGCGCCCTCCTTTGGATTGGTGAAGTACTCGCGGAACGACAACTGGAGCTTGGGGTTTCTGGTCGGGGCGGTGCCGCCGAGGCACACGCTCTGTGTACCGTCTCTATCCAGGAGGAAGACGTTCTGGATCTCGGGCCTCCGGGGCTCGTAGTCCAGGTTTCGGTCGGAATCGTCGCAATAGAACTCTCTCTCCAACCGCGTCAGCGACTCTCCCTCCGGGTCGGTTATCGGCCAAAGGACTATCTTGTCGCCGGGCTTTCGTCGCGGCTGCACGTTCTCGGCGCGAGCCAGGAGACGGGGGACCTTCCTCTGGAGCCTGCCGATCTCCTCGCCCAGTTCCCGATCAAACAGCTCGGCTATGCGGTCGGACACTTGCTCCAGGGCCCCGTCGAGGACGTGCCCGTCGATGCGGTTCGTCACCATGCCGCAAGCGAGCACGGTGAGCAGGGCGACGCCGACGACGGGAACCGCGCAGACGCCGGTCAACGCGAGGCGCCGTACGACGATGCGATCGCCGGCCGTCCGCAG
Organism: Vicinamibacterales bacterium; assembly: GCA_965116765.1. Classification (GTDB taxonomy): domain Bacteria; phylum Acidobacteriota; class Vicinamibacteria; order Vicinamibacterales; family UBA8438; genus JAJEEA01. The sequence goes on from OZ220718.1 coordinate 775,835, forward strand.
CCACAACAGGGGGCTCAGGGTCAGCAACACGATGAGAACGAGGGTGGCGTCGACGACCACTGCCAAGCGCAGCTTGATGGCGGCGCTACCGAACTCGCTCTCGTCGACGATGCCGACCAGGTAGAACGTGGGCCGCCCTGCCCCGGGCGACGACGGGCGGGGCGCGTCCGAGGTGCGTTCGGAGTCGTCGGGGACGTCCACGTTGTCGATGACGAACGGATGTACGAATACCCTCAGGTCGATGTTCTCGACGCCGACGATTTGCACGAAGGACCGGCCGCGAAAGGACGACGCGGACACCGTGCCGCGATTTCCGGCGGTGTCGCCGGCGCGGGTTCGGTCGGGCGACACCGACTCGACGCGCAGGAGCTCGGAAATGTCGACGTGCCTCGAGAAGGCGGGCGTGGCCACCTGGTTTTCGTCGGCTTCCGTCGCGGAGGTGAGCGAGGCAGCCGATTCGAACAGGATCCGTCCGTCGCCGTCCGCAATCAGGTGGCTGTCGAAGAACCGAGAGAGATATCCGGTGGCCTGCTGCATTAGCCCGTCGAGCTGCGCAGTGCTACGGACCGCGAAGAGATCGATGGCTCGAATCACGGCCTCGGAGCCGTGAAATCGTTCAGGGTGTCGTGGAGCTGCCGGTGGCGTTCGCGGAGACGACGACAGTCGACGACTATCGCCCCCATGCCGTTCCGGGTTGCGTCAAGCCTCGGAGACGGCTCCGATTCCGAACAGGGCTCCGCCGCCAGCAGCCGCCGGAGACGTATGCACCCGGCGTCCGACATCATGTTGGCGCAGCGGGCGCCTGAAGGGTGTAGTGGAATGCGCGGCGTTGGGTTGACAGTGACCTCGATGGGTTCGTCCGGCGCGGAGTACCGGCGATGCATGTCGACGAGGCAGTGCAACTCGTTCCAGAGCCTGCGGGTCGCTTCCTGGTCGATCTCGTTCTGCCGGAAGAGGTCGTGCGCGGCGAGGCGATACCGGAACTCCAGGCGTTCGGCGGCGGTCGGCCGGAGCGAGTCGAGCAAGTCGTGAGGAGCCTCGGGGCGCTGGCTCCAGTCGGGCGGCCCGGCTTCGCGCTCGGGACCGCATGTCAGCCGCTCGCCGGTGAGGCGTTCGGTCACTTCATCGAGCATGGTTGGGGATACGCCAAACGAGGAGCCATTGACGACGCTCGTCAGATGCTCCAGCACTTGGTTGACGCGTTCGGCGGCGTCGTCGAGGGCTCGAAAGTTGCGGATGGTGGCTTCCTCGATCCGTGACCTTTGGTACAGGAACAGGTAGAGGGCTACGGGGATGACGATCATCACGATGCAAACCGCCGCGAGGCGGAGCCAGGGTGCGGGGCCGCGAGCTCTCGACGGTCGCCTCGCCAGCTGCAACTGGTCAGGCAGAGGCCACCTCCAGCTTCCGCGCGCCGGCGGCCCACGGATCGAGACGGCGCCGGCAGTCTCTACATTGCTCCCGCCGGTGGCGCGGCACGTGCGAGTGCGGGCGACGAGTTGGAGGCGTTCGGCCGCAAGTCATGTGTGTCGGCCACAGCCTGCAGCGGCGGCGGAGCTTCTGCCGGGTAGCCGATCGTCGCCGCGTTCGACCGAGTGGCGGCCGAGCGCCGTGCCCGGTGCGCTCCGCTACCACCGACGGCCTCCTGTCCGGCGTGAGTGACGCTTCCGATGGATCTCCGTCGTGGAAGGCACTGGCCTCCAGCAGACTGGGGGCGGTTCTGGATAGTAGGTCATTGCTGACACGAAATAGCACGAATAGGGGCGAGGACCATTGACTTGCATCAAGGGGCCGCGTCCCTCGGCTGGTGTGGCCCGTCCGCCATGCACGGGTGGATCGTCCAGGCAATTGGTCCGACGTTCCGGCCCGGGAGGGGGCGATCCCACGAGGAACGGAACTCTGGGGCCGGCCGATGCGTCAGACTGGGAGACAGCGCGCGGGTCCAGGGACCAGCCCTGGATATCAATGCCGGCAGGAGACACGTTACCGATGCCGTTGATCCACACCGAGGACCTCTGGAAGACGTACCACATGGGGGCCGAGTCGGTCCACGCCCTGAGCGGGGTGTCCGTCGACATCGAGCGCGGCGAGTTCGTCGCGATCATGGGGCCGTCCGGCTCGGGCAAGTCGACGCTGATGAACCTCATCGGCTGCCTCGACACGCCCAGCAGCGGGACGTACCGGCTGAACGGCAAGGACGTCAGCCGGATGAACGACGACGAGCTGGCGCGGATCCGGAACGAGGAGATCGGGTTCGTCTTCCAGACGTTCAACCTGCTGCCGCGGGCGTCGGCGCTGCACAACGTGGAGCTGCCGCTGATCTACGCGGGAGTGCCGGGGGGGCGGCGGCACGAGCGGGCGGTGGCGGCGCTCGAGCTCGTGGAGCTGGAGGACCGCATGGACCACCGGCCGAACGAGCTGTCGGGCGGGCAGCGCCAGCGGGTGGCGATCGCCCGGGCGCTGGTCAACCAGCCGTCGCTGGTGCTCGCGGACGAGCCGACGGGCAACCTGGACTCGAAGACGGGGCGGGAGATCATGGCGATCTTCGAGGGGCTGCACCGGTCAGGCAACACCATCGTGCTGATCACCCACGAGGCGGACGTCGCGCAGCACGCACACCGGGTGATCCACCTGATGGACGGGGCAGTCGAGCGGGAGGACGTCAATCCGGAGCCGACCGCGGCCGGCGACGTGCGGGTGTCGGTGCGGACCGCCTGAGACCCGCGACGGTGCTACGATTGGTCGGAGCGGCGACGCGTGGCGAGCGGCCGGCGTCGTCGTCGAGGAGAGAGAGCAGCGATGCAAGCGGAACCGCGGGAGCTGGAGCAGCGCACGGAGAACCTCGAACGTCGCGTCGACCGGATCGAGGAGATCCTGCCGACGCTGGCGACCAAGGAGGATCTGCAGGCGACGGAGCAGCGCCTGCGGACCGAGATCACCGGCACGGAGCGGCGCCTGCGAACGGAGATCACCGACACGGAGCAGCGCCTGCGAACCGAGATCACAGACGTGGAGCAACGCCTGCGAACCGAGATCACGGAGGTGGAGCAGCGCATGCGCACCCACTTCGACGTGGTGAGCGAGGATCTGCGGCACGAGGTCCAGCTCGTGGCCGAAGCGGTCGCGACGCTTGCGGAACGCGGACGTTGACAGTCAGCCTCCGACGCGATGCCGATCTCTCCGTGGATGCGGAGAGCCTGCCCGACCTCAGTCGAGCTCGGTCCCGGTCAGCAACCGATACGCCTCGCGATACTTCTCCCGAGTCCTCGCCACCACGTCGTCCGGCAGCGACGGGGCCGGCGGCTGCCGGTTCCACTGCACCGCGTCCAGGTGATCCCGCACGAACTGCTTGTCGAAGCTCGGCTGGGCGACGCCCGGCCGGTACGTCTCCCGGGGCCAGAACCGCGACGAGTCGGGCGTCAGGGCCTCGTCGATCAGGATGATCTCGTCCCCCTCCCCGATGTCCCCGCCCGCGCCCTGCCCGCCGTCGGCCCGCAGCAGTCCGAACTCGAACTTGGTGTCGGCGACGATGATGCCGCACGACTCGGCGTGCTCGGCCCCGTGCGCGTAGAGGGCGAGGGTCAGCTCGCGGAGCCGGGCGAGGAGCCGGGGGCCGATGATCCCGGCCGCCTGCTCGGCCGTGATGTTCTCGTCGTGGCCGCTGGTGGCCTTGGTCGCGGGGGTGAAGATGGGCTCGGGCAGCCGGTCGGACTGCTGCAGGCCGGCCGGCAGCGCGACCCCGCAGACGGCGCCGCTGCGCCGGTAGTCGGCCCAGCCCGAGCCGGCGAGGTAGCCGCGGGCGACGCACTCGACGGGGATGGGCTCGGTGCGCCGCACCAGCATCGACCGTCCCCGCAGCGTCTCGGCGTGGGGGCGGCAGGCGGCGGGGTAGTCGTCGGGGTCCGTCGACACCATGTGGTTCTTCACGATGGACCCGGTGCGGGCGAACCAGAACGCCGAGAGCTGCGTGAGCACCTTGCCCTTGTCGGGAATCGTCGAGCCGAGGACGAGGTCGTAGGCGGAGATGCGGTCGGTGGCGACCATCAGGAGATGGTCGCCGACGGTGTACATGTCGCGGACCTTGCCGCGGCGCTGCGGCTCCAGTCCCTCCAGCGAGGTCTCGAACAGTGCGGGTGCGGACGTCACGATTACCTCATTCCGGATTCCGGTTGCGCCCTCCTGACGCATCGTCAGGAGCGCCGGCACGGTCCGCCGGCCCCTCCGGGCGCGGTGAAGTGCAGGGTTCGCCACGGGCCGCCGGGGCATCGTCCGTGGAGGCGGCCGATGCCCGGAAGCATGTAAAATCGTAGCTTACCGAAGAGACGCGCATGCGGCAAGGAAGCGACCGCCGGCCGCATGCCTCAGGTCCCGTCGGGCCGCCCGTCGGCCTGCGCGGTTCTCCCCGACACTTCATGACACCGGCCGGCGGGCCGCGGAGACGTGTCGCCGACTGGCTCCACGAAACGCTCCGGACAGACGTACCGAGCGCATGCGAACCCACCTTCGAACCGTCGGCGTCGTCGGACTGGCCGTGGCCCTCATGGCGTGGGTGTTCCAGAGCACCGATCTGGCGTCGGTGTGGGCGGAGATCGAACGGGCCCGGGCGGATCTGATCGCGGCCTCGGTGGCCGGCATCGCCCTCGCTTACGCGGTTCGCGTGAAGCGCTGGCTGCTGCTGCTGGCCCCGCTCGGCCCGGTCGGCGTCGGGTCGGCGACCCGGGCCACGATCATCGGGTTCGCGACATCGACGATCGTGCCGCGGCTGGGCGAGGTGGTGCGGCCCTACCTGCTCGCGCGCCGCGAGTCGCTCAGCATGAGCGCGGCGCTGGCGACGATCGTGGTCGAGCGCATTCTCGACATGATCGCGGTGATTCTGCTCTTCGGGCTGTTCCTGGCCGCGTTCAGCAGCCAGCTGCCGGCCACCGACGAGCAGGTTCTCGGTGCGCTCAAGGCGGGCGGGCTGATGGTGGCGGTGGGCGCCGGCGTGTTCCTGGCCCTGGTCTGCGTGGCGGCGCGCCGACCCGAGTGGGTGGTCGCGCTCGCGACGCGCGTGGAACGGCTGGCGCCGCACGGCCCCGGGGCGGCCGCGAGCCGCTTCATCACGCGCTTCAGCGCCGGCCTGGGGGTGGCTCGCGACCCCGGGCGGCTGCTGCGGGCGGTCGCGTGGTCGCTGGTGATGTGGGGGCTGGTGGGCGCGACCGCGTGGTGGGGCTGCCTCGCGTTCGACATCGCGGTGCCGCCGAGCAGCGGCCTGCTCCTGCTGGCGTTGATGGCCCTCGGGGTGTCGGTACCGACGCCGGCCGGCGTCGGGGGCTTCCACGCGGCGGTCCAGGTGGGGCTGACCGCGTTCTACGAGGTGCCGGTGGACGCGGCCGTCGGCGCCGCCCTGGTTCTTCACGCGGCGACGTTCGCGCCGGTGACGGTCGTCGGACTGGCGTGGATGGCGCGCGACGGCATGACGTTCCGGGGGATGGTGAGCCTGACGTCGTCGTCGACGCCGCCCGGCGCCGCCGGCGCATCGCCGGCCCCAGCCGAAGCGCCGGCCCCCGAGGGCGCGGCCCACGCGGGCGGCGGCTCGACGTGAGGCGGCGTCGGCCGGCCGGCTGCGGCGCCGAACGGCGCGGACTGCCGGTACACGGTGGGGTTGGTCGGTTCATGGCAGGACGCTCGCGCGCTGCCCAGCCATCGGCGACGCTCTCCGGGTTCGGCCGGCCGCGGCGCCGACGCTCTCCGGGTTCGGCCGGCCGCGGCGCCGACGGCGCGGACTGCCGGTTGATCGGGCAGCTAGCGGAGCCAACGGGCGACGCTTTCCGGGCCAGGGGCCGTGAGCTCCGGAGAACGACATGAAGTGCCCGTTCTGCGGCCATCTCGGCGACAAGGTCGTCGACTCGCGCGAGAGCCGGGAGGGCGAGGTCATCCGCCGCCGGCGCGAGTGCCTGGCGTGCGGCCGCCGCTTCACGAGCTACGAACGGATCGACGAGATTCCGTACATGGTCGTGAAGAAGGACGGCAGCCGGGAACGCTTCGAGCGCCAGAAGATCACGTCCGGCATGCTGAAGGCGTGCGAGAAGCGGCCGGTGTCGGTGGCCGCGGTCGAGGCCCTCGCGGACCAGGTGGAGGCCATGCTCCAGGAGCGCCCGGAGAAGGAGATCCCGACGAAGGAGGTCGGCAAGCTGGTGATGCAGGAGCTGCGGCGGCTCGACAAGGTCGCCTACGTCCGGTTCGCCTCGGTGTATCGCGACTTCCGCGACGTCGGGGAGTTCATGACGGAGCTGCAGGACCTGCTCGACGCCAAGGACTGATCCGCCCGCCGGCGCCGGCCGGACGGCCCCGACTCTCGGTTCACGTTGGTGAGGAAGCGGTCGTACCCCGACCCGCCCGCCGGCGCCGGCCGGACGGCCCCGACTCTCGGTTCACGTTGGTGAGGAAGCGGCCGTACCCCGACCCGCCCGCCGGCGCCGGCCGGACGGCCCCGACTCTCGGTTCACGTTGGTGAGGAAGCGGCCGTACCCCGACCCGCCCGCCGGCGCCGGCCGGACGGCCCCGACTCTCGGTGATCCGTGGCCGGCGGTGCGGCCGGCCGGGAGCGTTCACGTCTCGGGGGGAACCGGAGGCGGCGGGGACCCCTCGCGCGTCGGCAGGCGGTGGTCGAGCACGCGGTGCATGGTGAACCCGTCGATGCGCAGGGCGCGGGCGGCGGCGGGCAGGAGGGCGGCGGCGGGAACCAGGCCCACCACCTCGCTGTCGCGCACCTCGACGCCGCGGCGCTCCGCCTCGCGGCGAACGGCTTCGAACGCCTCGTGAAGCGGCGTGCGCTCGAAGTCCACGACGTTCATCGAGACCTGTACGACCTCCGGGCTCCCGGTCCTCACGCCGATCGCCTTGACCGCGTCGAGCCCCCCGTCCGACGCACGTACGGCCCGGGCGATGCGGCGGGCGACGTCGAGGTCGCCGGTGTCGAGATTGACGTTGAAGGCGACGAGCAGACGCCGGGCCCCGATGGCGGTCGCCCCCCCCGTGGGGTGCGGCGCCGCAGGACCGAAGTCGGGCCGCCATTCCGGCCGGCTCATCTTCGCGGCCAGGCTCTCGAAGCCGCCGCGGCGAATCGACTCGAGCCGCCGCCGGTCCGGGGTGCGGGCGGCCTGCTCGTACAGGTAGACCGGCAGGTCGAAGCGCCGCGCGACGGCTTCGCCGAGCTCGGTCGCGAGGGTGACGCAGGCGGGCATGCCGGCCGCATCCAGGGGGACGAACGGGGTCACGTCCACGGCGCCGATGCGGGGATGGACGCCGGAGTGGGCGCGGAGGTCGATGCGGGCGAGGGCGGCGGCATACAGCTCGAGCAGGGCGTTCTTCAGGGCGGCGGCATCACCCACCAGCGTGAAGACGGAACGGTTGTGGACGGGGTCCGAGGAGGTGTCGAGCAGGGTCGCGCCGGGCACGCCGCCGACCGCGACCGCGAGGGCGCCGACGACGTCGCTACGCCGGCCTTCGCTGACGTTGGGGACCGCCTCTATCAAGCCCATGCCGCACGTATAGCACACCCCGCGTCGCCCCCGCCGGGGCGGGGCCGGCTGTTAGAATGACCACGATGCGGATGCTGCCACGATGGCCGTCGCCCCGGAAGGGCGGGAGGCTGCTCTGACCCCGTCCCGTTCCGGCCGACCCGCGCCCCGGCGGGACTCCCGATCGGTGTCGGAAGGCGACTCGCCGGCCGGCCCGGGTCCCGATCTGCTGCTCTTCCCGCCCGAGGTGGAGACCCGGGACCCGCACCCGAGGGTCCGCGCCCCGCTCCGCGTGCGGCGGTCGGCCCACGACGCAGGCGGCGCGGAAACGGGCGAGCGGCGACGCCGGGCCGCGGCGACGCCCGAGGCTTCGGCCCCGGCGGTCGAGGCGCGGCCGCATCCGGCCCGGCTTGGCGCGCGTATCGGCGCCGGATGCTGCGACCTCGCGCTGCTGGCGGCCCTCGATGCGTTGGTGGTCTGGCTGACCCTCCGGCTGGCCGGGCTCGACCTGCGGTCGCTCGACGCCCTGCCGTTGCCGCCCCTGGCGGCGTTCCTCTGTCTCCTCGACGCGGGGTACCTCGCGGGGCTGACCGCGGCCGGGGGCCAGACCATCGGCAAGATGGCGTGGGGTCTGCGCGTGACCGATGCCGACGGGGGGGCGGTCTCCCTGCCGAGAGCGATGGCTCGCACGTTCTGGACGCCGTTGGCCCTGACCCTCGGCGCCGTGTGGACCCTCCGCGACCGCGAGGGCCGGGGGCTGCACGACGTGATCTCGGGCACGCGGGTGATGGCCGTGGCTCCCCCTTCGCAAGCGCCGCCGGAGGGCGGAGCGGCGTGACGTTGCCGGCGGCGGGGTGGCGCCGGCGGATGGTCCTCGGGGTCGCCACCATGGGTCCCTGCGGCCACGCGCCGACCGCCCCCGGGACCTTCGGGTCGGCGGCGGGGCTGCTGCTCTTCTGGGCGGTCCGCGCATCCGGGTCCCTGGTCGTGGAGTTGACGGTGGTGCTGGCGGTGATCGCCGTCGGCGTGGTGGCGGCGACGCAGGCCGAATCGGCGACGGGACGCCACGACCCGGGGTTCATCGTCATCGACGAGACCGCCGGCATGCTGGTGACCCTGGCCGCCGTCCCCGTCGGGTTCGGCGGCGCGGTGACCGGGTTTCTCGCGTTCCGCCTCTTCGACATCGTCAAGCCGTTTCCCGCCGGGCGCGCGGAACGGCTGCCCGGGGGCTGGGGCGTGATGGCCGACGATCTCGTCGCGGGGCTGTACGCGCAGGCGCTGCTGCGTCTCCTCCTGTGGCTGACCGGCGCCTGAACCGGCCCCGCGGGCAGCCCGGCCTCGCGCATCCGGAGCCCCGGCGCAACGCCTCCGAACCGGACACGATGACACCCACGGTCTCCCGGCAACCCGACCGCCCGTTGTCGACGGCCGAGATCGTCGCGGTGGGCACGGAGCTCCTGACCCCGTTCCGCTCCGACACCAATTCACTGTTCCTGACCGCCGGCCTGAACGGGCTCGGCATCGTCGTCCGGCGCAAGTCGATCGTCGGCGACCGCGGCGAGGACCTCGCCGCCGCCGTGCGGTCGGCGCTGGCCCGGGTCGACCTCGTGGTGATCTGCGGCGGGCTCGGCCCCACCGAGGACGACCTGACTCGCGAGACCGTGGCCGGCGTGCTCGAGCGCCCCCTGCGCGAGGACCCCGCCATCGTCGAGCGGCTGCGGGTGCGCTTCGCGCGCCGCGGCTGGGAGATGCCGGAGAACAATCGCCGCCAGGCGCGGGTGCCGGCGGGCGCGGTGGTGCTCGACAACCCGCGGGGCACCGCCCCGGGGCTCTGGCTGGAGCACGCCGGCCGGGTGGTCGTCCTTCTGCCCGGGCCCCCGCGCGAGCTCGAGCCGATGTTCACGGGGCTGGTCGAGGGCCGCCTCGCCGCGCGGGCGACGGGAGAGCGGCTGTACCGGCGGGTGCTGCGGGTGGCGGGCCGCGGGGAGTCGCACGTCGAGGAACGGGCCCAGCCCGTCTACGAGCGGTGGCGGCGGGCCGACCCCGCGGTCGAGACGACGGTGCTGGCGTCGCCGGGGCTCGTGGAGCTGCACCTGTCGACCCGGGCCGGGTCGCCGTCGGCCGCCGCCGCCGTCCTCGACGGCGCGGCCGGGGAGCTGGCGGAGGCGCTGGGAGACCACCTGTTCAGCGCCGACGGCCGTTCCCTTCCCGAGGTCGTGGGGGCGCTGCTGGCGCGCGGCGGCCTCCGGGTGGCGGTGGGAGAGTCGTGCACCGGCGGACTCGTGACGGCCCGGCTCGTGGACGTGCCGGGCAGCTCGGGATACGTCGAGGCCGGCGTCGTCGCCTATTCGAACGCCGTCAAGCAGGCGGTGCTGGGGGTGCCGGGGGAGGTCCTCGAGGCCCACGGGGCGGTCAGCGAGCCGGTGGCGCTGGCGATGGCGGCCGGCGCTCGCCGTGTCGGCGACGCCGATCTCGGCGTCGGGGTCACCGGCGTGGCGGGGCCCGGCGGCGGGACCGACGCCAAGCCCGTCGGCACGGTCTGCATCGCGGTCGCGGGTCCGGGCGGCGCGGAGTCCGCGACCACCGTGCGCCTGCCCGGCGACCGCGCCGCTATCCGCGGTCAGGCCGCCCGCGTCGCGCTCGACCTGCTGCGCCGGGCCCTGCTGCGGAGCCGGGGGGAGCTTGCGGGTCTTCGCCGCGGTTGATCCCGACCCGGCGGTCCGGGCCGCGGCCGAGCGTGCGGGGCGGGCGGCGGCGGGCCTGCTGGAGAGCGTGCACGAACGGGTGAGGTGGGTCGCGCCGGAGCGGTTGCACGTCACCCTCCGCTTTCTCGGCGAGGTGACGGAGGCCGACGCCGATGCGCTCCGCGCCGTGCTTCGGGCGCCCTTCGAGACGGGGGCGTTTCTCGCCCGGCCGTCGCGCCTCGGGTGCTTTCCGCCTTCCGGCCCGCCGCGGGTGCTGTGGCTGGGCATCGGCGAAGGCAGAGACGCGATGGCCGAGCTCAGGTCCGAGCTCGACCGCCGCCTCGCGTCGGCGGGGCGCCCGCCGGAGGACCGGCCGTTGCGCGCCCACGTCACGCTGGGGCGGATGAAGCGGTGGCCGGCGCGATGCCGCCGCGACCTCGACCGGGTCCTGTCGGAGGTCCGGCCGGAGACCCCGGGTTGGCTGGTCGACCACGTCACCCTGTACGAGAGCCGGCAGACGGCGCGCGGCGTCCGATACCACGTGCTGGAATCGACGGCCCTCGGACCGCCCGCCGGGCCGGTGAGCGGGTAGCGTGTACAGTGGATCGGGGTCATGGCGATGGCGGCACGGGTGCATCGATGAACGACGTGGCGGTTCTGGGGGCCGGCGCCTGGGGCACGGCGCTGGCGATTCACTTGGCGCGGGTGGGGAAGCGGACGCGCCTGTGGGGAAGGGACGAGGCCCTCGTGGATCGGCTGCGGCGGGACCGCGTCAACGCGACCTACCTGCCGGGAGCCCCGATTCCCGCGTCGGTCGCCCCGACGGCGTCCCTCGAAGAAGCGGTCGGCGCGGCGGAGGCGGTGGTGCTCGCGGTGCCGTCTCACGGCGCGCGGGCGCTGTTGCGGCGCGCCGCCCCGGCGGTCGGTCCGGGCACGACCGTGGTCAGCGCGACCAAGGGCTTCGAAACCGGTACGCTGAACCGGATGTCGGAGGTCATCGAGCAGGAGCTCGGCCCCGCGCGCCCGGTGGTGGTGCTGTCCGGCCCGTCGTTCGCGGCCGAGGTCGCACGCGCGGCGCCCACCGCGGTGTCGGTGGCGGGCCGATGCGGCGACGTCGTGCGCACGGTGCAGCAGGAGTTCCGCGCCGGCGCCTGCTTCCGGCTCTATGCCAGCGACGACGTCGTCGGCGTCGAGGTCGGGGGCGCCGCGAAGAACGTGATCGCCATCGCTGCCGGGGTGGTCGACGGGCTGGGCCTGGGGCCGAACGCGCTGGCCGCCGTCGTCACCCGCGGCCTCGCCGAGATGTCCCGGCTCGCCTGCGCCCTCGGCGCACGGCGGGAGACGCTGGCGGGGCTGAGCGGGCTCGGCGACCTCGTGCTCACCTGCACCGGGGGCCTGAGCCGCAACTGGCGCGTGGGCCGCGAGCTGGGACGCGGCCGGCCCCTCGATGAGATACTGGCGGGCATGCAGTCGGTGGCCGAGGGCGTGAGAACGACCGCCGCCGCCCTCGAGCTGGGAGGCCGGCACGGCGTGGACCTGCCCATCACCACGCAGATGGGCGCGGTGCTGGCGGGCCGGATCGCGGCACGGGCGGCCGTCGAAGAGCTGATGCTTCGCCGGCAGCGGCCCGAGTCGGACGGCGACGGGAGGGAGCGGTCGTGAGCTTTCTCAACCGGCTCCGGACCGGCCTGCGGCGGACCGCCGTCGAGCTGCGGCTGAACGAGCTGCCGGAGGTCCCGCCCGCCGAAGACGGCGCGCCGGCCCCCGCCGCCGTCTCGATCGAGACCCTCGACGCCCTCGAGGAGATCCTGATCGAGGCCGATCTCGGGGTCGTCGCGACCACCCGGCTCGTCGAGGCGGCGCGCGACCGGGCCGGCCGCGAGGACCTGCGCTCGATCGTCAAGGCGGAGCTGCTGCGGGTGCTCGACGCCGCCGCGCCCGCCGCCGCGCCCGCCGCGCGACCCCGTGTCGTGCTCGTCGTGGGGGTCAACGGGACGGGCAAGACCACCACCGTGGGCCGGCTCGCGCGGCTGCTCGCGCAGGCCGGCGAACGCCCCGTCATCTGCGCCGCCGACACCTTCCGGGCGGCGGCGGTCGAGCAGCTCGAGGTGTGGGCGCGCCGCGTCGAGGCCGACTTCGTCCGCGCCCGTCCCGGGACCGACCCCGCCGCGGTGGTCTTCGACGCGATCTCCTCGGGCCGGGCGCGGGGGCGCGACGCGGTCCTCGTGGACACCGCGGGACGCCTCCACACCCGCTCGAACCTCATGGCCGAGCTCGACAAGATCCGGCGGGTGGCGGGACGCGCGGTCGAGGGCGCGCCCCACGAGACGCTGCTGGTCCTCGACGCCACCGTGGGCCAGAACGGGCTGTCGCAGGCCCGCGCGTTCCTCGATTCGGCCGGGGTCACCGGCATCGTGCTGACGAAGCTCGACGGCACCGCGAAGGGCGGCATCGCGGCGGCGATCACGGCGGAGCTGGGGGTCCCCATCCGCTACGTGGGGGTGGGAGAGCAGATCGACGACCTGCTTCCGTTCTCGCCGGAGGAGTACGTGGACGCCCTGTTCGAATCGGGATGGTGACGGGGAGGGGGGACGGCGGCGACCGCGTTCGGTCGGCCTCGCCCGGCGCCTCGGACGAGGCGTTGATGGCCCTGGCCCTGGAGCTCGCGGCGCGGGGGCGCGGCTCGACCAGCCCCAACCCGATGGTGGGCGCGGTCCTCTGGAACGCGGGCCGCATCGTCGGGCGCGGCTACCACGTCCGGGCCGGCGCCCCCCACGCCGAGGTGGCGGCCATCGAGGAGGCCGGCCCCGCCGCCCGGGGGGCGACGCTCTACTGCACGCTCGAGCCCTGCTGTCACACCGGCCGGACCCCCCCCTGCACCGACCGCATCGTCGAGGCCGGCGTTCGCCGGGTGGTGGTGGGCGTGAGGGACCCCGACCCCCGGGTGGACGGCGGGGGCGTGCGGCGGCTGCGCGCCCACGGGGTCGAGGTGGTGGAGGGGGTGGCGGCCGAGCGGGCCGCCCGCCTGAACGAGGCCTTCTTCACCGTGAAGCGGCGGGGGCGGCCGTTCGTGACGCTGAAGGCGGCGGCGAGCCTGGACGGGCGCATCGCCGCCGCGCCCGGCCGGCGCACCGGCCTGAGCGGCCGCCGGTCGCAGGAGCACGCGCACGAGGTCCGCGCGGTGGTCGACGCCGTCGGCGTCGGGTCGGGGACGGTGCTCGTGGACGATCCCCTGTTGACGGCCCGGGGGCCGGCCCGGCGGCGGCCGTTCGTCCGCGTGATCTTCGACACCCGGATGCGCACCCCGCCCGGCGCGCGGGTGCTGACGACCCTGAGCCACGGTCCGGTGGTGGTGGTGACCACCGATGCGGCGGCGGCGGCCTGGCCGGCCCGGGCGGCGGCCCTCGAGTCGGCGGGCGCCACCCTCGAGCGCCTGCCGGCCCGCGACCCCGCCGCCGCGGCGGCGCGCCTCGTCGCCCACGACGTGAGCGACCTGCTGATCGAGGGCGGCGCCGAGCTCCACCGGGCGGTGTGGAAGGCGGGCATCGTCGATCGCGTCCGCCTGTACCTGTGCCCGGTGACCCTGGGGCGGGCGGGAGTCCCCTGGATGCCGGACACGCGTTTCTCTCTCGCCGCGCTCGGCCCGGTCCGGACCCGGTGCCTGGGCGCGGACGTCCTGCTGGAGGCCGATGTTCAACGGTTTGATTGAAGCGACGGGCGAGGTGGCCGAGCTGACGCCGATTCCCGAAGGGTTGCGATTCGGGGTGCGGACGCCGGTGGCGCGCGAGCTGGTCCTCGGCGAGAGCATCGCCGTCAACGGGGTCTGCCTCACCGTGGTCCGGGCCGACGGCGCGTCGTTCTCGGCCGAGGTGTCGCCGGAGACGATGCGGGTGACGAACCTGGGCGGGCTCGCGCCGGGGGACGCGGTGAACCTGGAGCGGTCCATGCGTGCGGATGCGCGGGTCGGAGGTCACTTCGTGCAGGGGCACGTCGACGGGACCGGCCGCATCGAGGGCATCCGGCACGAGGCGGACTTCCACTGGGTCTCGGTGTCGTTCCCGGCCGGCATGGCGCCCTTCCTGGTACGGAAGGGGTCGATTGCCGTCGACGGGATCAGCCTGACGGTGGCGGAGCTGCGGGGGGCCGGATTCGACGTGCAGATCGTGCCCTTCACCTGGGAGCACACCAATCTCGGGCGGGCCCAGGTCGGCGCCGTCGTCAACCTCGAGTGCGATATCATCGGCAAGTACGTGGTCCGCGCCCTGGAGGTCGGCGAGTTCGGGGGCGGCGCCGGACGGCGCCCGGGAGCCGACCCCGCGTGACGGCGCGGGGGGCCGAGGGGCCGGGCGAGACGCCGGCGCCGCGAGGCGGCGGGGAAGACGCAAGGCGGTGTTCCCCCGAGCGGAGACGTCATGGCTGAGAACAGCGACGGCGGGCAGGCGCGCCGCGGGCGGCTGGCGCTGGCCGACAAGTCGCGCCGGCGCGGGCCGTTCGCCCCCGTCGACGAGGCGGTGGACGCCATCCGCGAGGGCGAGATGGTCATCGTCGTCGACGACGAGGACCGCGAGAACGAAGGCGATCTGACCGTCGCGGCCGAGAAGACCACCCCCGAGATCATCAACTTCATGGCGAAGCACGGCCGGGGCCTCATCTGTCTCCCGATGCCCGGAGACTGGCTCGACCGGCTGGACCTTCCCCTCATGGTGCGGGAGAACACCTCCCAGTTCGCCACCGCGTTCTGCGTCTCGATCGAGGCGAAGGAGCGCACCAGCACCGGCATCTCGGCCCACGATCGGGCCATGACCGCGCGGGTCGCCGCCGACCCGTCCACCAGGCCCCGGGATCTGGCCCGCCCCGGCCACATGTTCCCCCTGCGGTCGCGGGACGGCGGGGTGCTGGTGCGGGCCGGCCAGACCGAGGCGGCCGTCGACCTGGCCCGCATCGCCGGGCTCAACCCGGTCGGCGTGATCTGCGAGATCATGAACGACGACGGCACCATGGCCCGCGTGCCGCAGCTGCGGCGGTTCGCGCGCCGTCACAAGCTGCTCATGATCACGATCGCCGATCTGATCAAGTACCGCATGCGCAACGAACGTCTGGTGCGGCGGGTCGCGTCGTCGAAGCTGCCGACCGACTACGGCGAGTTCGAGCTGGTGGGGTTCGAGAGCATCGTCAACGGCGAGACCCACGTGGCCCTGGTGCGGGGCGACCTCGGCGCCGGCGACGACGTCCTCGTGCGGGTGCACTCGCGATGCCTCACCGGCGAGGTGTTCCACTCCGCCCGGTGCGACTGCGGCGCCCAGCTCGACGGGGCCATGGAGCGCATCGCGGCCGAGGACCGCGGCGTCCTCCTCTACCTGAACCAGGAGGGCCGGGGCATCGGCCTGAACAACAAGATCCGCGCCTACCACCTGCAGGACCAGGGGTACGACACGGTGGAGGCCAACGAGCGGCTCGGCTTCAAGCCCGACCAGCGCGACTACGGCATCGGCGCCCAGATTCTCGGCGAGCTCGGGGTCAAGAGCATGCGGCTGCTCACCAACAACCCACGCAAGTTCATCGGCCTCGAGGGCTACGGGCTGTCGGTGGTGTCCTCGCTCGCCCTCGAGGTGCCCACCACCGGGCTGGCCCGGTCGTACCTCCAGACCAAGAAGGCCAAGCTGGGACACACCCTGAAGTCCGTGTGAGGCGGACCCGCCGGCCACACGCCTGCACGAGCCGGCAAGCATGGTGCCTCGATTCTGAATGAGCGCCGAGGTCGCCCGCGGGACCGACGACGCGGTCCGGCGCGAGACCGCCGAATGGACATGCGGGAGGGTTTGCGCCGCCGGCCCGGGGCCCCTCGCGGCGAGAGGAGGGAGCGAGATGGCATGGGCTGTGTCGCCGCAACTGCTGCGGCCCGGTGACATGGTGACGCGCGGCGACGTGTGCCACTTGCACGCGGACCGGGCCGACGCCGAGCGGTGCGGCGCCCTGCTCGGGGGCACTCCCGATCTGGTCCGACTCGAGAACCACTCCGAACGGGTGTACCGCGTGCTGTGGTCGCTGTCGGATGCGTCGGGCGGTGAGCTGCGACGGCGGCCTGCCTCGGCGCCGGCCGCGACACCATTCAATGCGCCTCGCCTGAACGGGAGGGGCTGAGCGCCGTCGTGTGCTGCCGGTCGATGGCGAGCCGGCGTTCGTGGAAGCGGGCTCGCACTGCATCGCCGCATTGACAAGAGGGCCCCAACCGGCGCTATCATAAGCGGTTGCGTCTGGTCCGCTTTCCCCCTGGCTTCAGATGTTCGGCTCGCTGAGTGAACGACTGCAATCGGTGTTCGCCGCGGTGCGCCGCGAGGCCCGGCTGACCCCCGAGTCGGTCGAGACGGCGCTACGCGAGATACGTCTGGCTCTCCTCGAGGCGGACGTCAACTTCAAGGTCGTCCGCGCCTTCATCGATCGGGTGCGCGACCGCGCCGTGGACGGCGCGGTCCTCGGGAGCCTGACGCCGACCCAGCAGGTCGTGGCCATCGTGCGCGACGAGCTTCGGGCGCTGCTGGGCGACGGCGAGGGCGGGCTGGCGCCGACCCGCCAGCGGCCGCAGGTGGTGCTGCTGCTCGGGCTGCAGGGAGCGGGGAAGACCACCACTACCGTCAAGCTCGCCAGGTGGCTGGAGGGACAGGGCCGGCACGCGCTGGTGGTGTCGACGGACGTGCGGCGGCCGGCCGCCATCGAGCAGTTGGGGGTGCTGGCCCGCGACGCCGGCGTCCGGGTGCACGAGCCGGACCCGGGCACCGGGGTGGCCGCCCGGGCGGAAGGGGCGGTCGACGCAGCGCGCGAGCTCGGGTTCGACGCGGTGCTCGTCGATACGGCGGGACGGCTGCACGTCGCCGACGACCTGATGCGGGAGCTCGAGACGCTCAAGGTCGCGGTGGAGCCGTCGGACCTGCTCTACGTGGCCGACGCGATGACGGGGCAGGACGCCATCAAGAGCGCCGGCGAGTTCAACCGGCGGGTCGGCATCGACGGCGTCGTGCTCACCAAGATGGACGGGGACGCCCGGGGCGGCGCCGCCCTGTCCGTGGTGTCGGTGGTCGGCGTGCCGGTGACCTTCGTCGGCGACGGCGAGCGCATCGACGACTTCCATCCCTTCCAGCCCGACCGCCTGGTGTCGCGCATGCTCGGCATGGGCGACGTCCTCTCGCTCGTCGAGAAGGCCGAGCAGGTAGTGAGCCGCGAGGAGGCGTCGCGGCTCGAGAGCAAGATCCGGCGGAACGACTTCACCCTGCAGGACATGCGGGACCAGTTGACGACGGTGAAGCGGATGGGCCCGCTCGATCGCCTCATGGACCTCGTTCCCGGCATGGGGCAGATGGCCCAGCAGCAGCCCGGCGAGGTGGACACGGCGGCGCTCGGGCGGACGATGGCCATCATCGACTCGATGACCCCGCAGGAGCGGTCCCGGCATCAGATCATCAACGGCAGCCGCCGCCGCCGGATCGCCCGGGGCAGCGGGACGACGGTGCAGGAGGTCAACCGCCTCCTGCGGCAGTTCGTGGAGATGCGCCGGATGCTGCGCTCCGTCGGCGCGGCATCGCGGTCCCGGAAGGGGAAGCGCGGCCGGCGGGTGAAGGGCCTGCCGCCGGGCATGGGATTCCCCGGGCGCTAGGAGGTTCGGCGCCAGCGTTGCCCGGGTGACGATTGCCGCCCCGGCAGCTCGTAGCGCAGGAGTCTCGCGTCAGCGAGACTCCCAACGCGACCGCAGGTCGCGCGGCGAGGAGAAGACAGCCGATATGCTGACTATTCGATTGAGTCGGGTGGGAACGACCAAGCGGCCGTTCTACCGCGTGGTGGTCATGGAATCGCATACGCCGAGGGACGGCCGCTTCGTGGAGTCGCTGGGGCACTACAACCCGCGCACGGAGCCCGAGACCGTGCAGGTCGACCACGAACGGGTGGCGTACTGGATCGGCAAGGGGGCCCGCCCGTCCGATACCGTCCGTACGCTGCTCGCGAGGCATCCCGCCCCGCCGGCGCCGCCGGCCGAGGCGGAGGCGCCCGCTGCCGCCGACGAGCCGGCCGCCGCCGACGAGCCGGCCACCGCCGCCGACGAGCCGGCCGGCACCGGTGGCGATGCGGTGACGGCATGAGCCGTTCGCGAGACGTCGTCGAGGTCATCGCCCGCGAGTTGGCGGACCGCGCCGAGGACATCTCCGTGACGGAGCGGGAGGAGCGCGACACGACCTACGTCGAGCTGTCGACGGCGGGTCAGGACCTCGGGCGCATGATCGGGCGGCAGGGCCGCACCGCGGCGTCCATCCGGGTGCTGGCGGGGCTCGCCGCCGAGTCCGAGGACCGGCGGGTCGTGGTCGACTTCGTCGACGAGCGCCAGGAGTCCGGGCCGTGAACGGCACGGACTCCCGGCGGGTTGGTTGGGCGCCGAGCGGCGCCGAGGGCGACGATTGGCGGGCAGAGACGGTTTGCCGGGGGCGGCAGTGGACGCAGCGGCGCGGGAGAGCTCCAGCGGGGAGAGGCCCGGCGGGCAAACCGGGACGGGGTCTGCGGAGGCGGCCGGGCCGGCCTGGGACTCGATGATCTCGGTGGGCCGCGTCGCCCGGCCGCACGGGAACGCCGGACGCGTCGTCATCGACCCGGACACCGACTTTGCGGAGGAGCGGTTCAGCCCCGGGAACACCGTCTACGTGCGTTGCGGCGGCGACGTCGAACGGCTCGTGCTCCGGGACGTGCGCTTCCATCGGGGACGGCCCATCGTCGGTTTCCACGGCGTGTCGACCATCTCCGGCGCCGAGGCCCTGGCGAAGGCCGACGTTCGGGTGCCGCTGGAGTCGCTGGGACGCCTGCCGGCCGGTACGTTCTACCATCACGAGTTGATCGGGTGCCGGGTGGAGACGGTGGCGGGACGCACGGTGGGCACGGTGGCTTCGATCGAGGGAGGCGGGGGCGCGCACCGGCTGGTCGTGAAGGACGGGTCCGCCGAGGTGCAGGTACCCCTGGCCGCCCCGATCTGCGTGCGGGTGGATCCGCGCGAGCGGGTGATCGTTCTCGACCCGCCGGAGGGGCTGCTCGAGCTCAACCGTTCGCGTGGCGCCCGCGGCGCCACGTGAGGCGCCCGGCGACCGGGGGAGGACACTGCTGAGGTTCGACATCGTCACCGTCTTCCCGCAGATGATGCGGACGATGGTGGGGGAGGGCGTCCTCGGCCGGGCCCTGGAGCGCGACGTCGTGCGGCTCGGCGTGCACGATCTGCGCGACTACGCGAGCGACCGGCACCGCACCGTCGACGACGAGCCGTACGGCGGGGGGCCGGGAATGGTGCTCAAGGCGGAGCCGTTCATCGCGGCGGTGGGCGCCATCCGGAGCCGGCACGGCGCTCCCGACGCGGTGGCGCTGATGTCGCCGCAGGGGCGGCCGTTCTCGCACCGGGAGGCGCTGCGGTTGAGCCGGCTGCGGCACGTCGTGCTGCTGTGCGGCCGCTACGAGGGGGTCGACGACCGCGTGCGGGACATGGTGGCCACCGAAGAGATCTCCATCGGCGACTACGTGCTGACGGGGGGAGAGCTGCCCGCGGCGGTGGTGGTCGACGCGGTGGCCCGGTTCGTTCCCGGCGTGGTCGGCGATGCCCGCTCCGTCGATGACGATTCGTTCGTGCGCGGGCCCTTCGACCATCCGCACTTCACGCGGCCGGCGGAGATAGACGCCCACGCGGTGCCCGACGTGCTGCTCTCGGGGCATCACGGGCAGATACGCCGCTGGCGGAAGCGGGAGGCGCTGAGGCGGACGCTGGCGCGCAGGCCGGACCTGTTGGAGGGGGCGGCGCTCGACAGCGAGGATCGGGAGATCCTGGAGGAACTGGACGGCGTCGGCGAGGAGTGATCGGCCTCGCGGAACGCGTTGCAAGCGGCGATGCGGCCGGTCCGGCCCGGCCGACGCAGACGTGGAGCGTCAGATGAGTGTGATGGAGACGATAGAGCAGGAGCAGTTGCGCGAGCGCCCCGACCTCCGGCCGGGCCTCACGGTTCGCGTGCACGTCAGGATCCGCGAGGGGGGGAAGGAGCGCATCCAGGTCTTCGAGGGCGTCGTCATCTCCATTCGCCGCGGCGGTCCCCGGGCGACGTTCACGGTGCGGAAGGTGTCGTTCGGCCAGGGCGTGGAACGCATCTTCCCCCTGCACTCGCCCTCGATCGACAAGATCGAGATAGGACGCGCGGCCCGGGTGCGGCGCGCCAAGCTCTACTTCCTTCGCGGCCTGCGGGGGCGCGCGGCGCGGCTGCGCGAGCGGCGCCGGCCCAGCGAAGGCTCGAAGTAGGCCCTCTCGGGTGGCAGCGCGCCGCCATCGACCGCCGTCGGCCCGGCGCACGGCGGAGAATGCGCTGCGCCGCCTGGGCTTCACCCGCATCGCGGGGGTCGACGAGGCGGGCCGGGGATGCCTGGCGGGGCCCGTCGTCGCCGCCGCGGTGGTGCTCTCCCATCGGCGTCTCGTCGGGCTTCGGGACTCGAAGCTGCTGACCGGCGCGGCCCGCGAGCGGCTGTACGACAGGATCCTGGAATCCTGCCTGACCTGGGGGGTCGGCGTGCGGGGGGCGGACGAGGTCGACCGGCTCAACGTGCATCGGGCGTCCCTGGCCGCGATGCGGGATGCCCTGCGCGGTCTCGCGCCCTCGCCGGACTTCGTGCTCGTGGATGCGTTCCGCATCCCGTCCGTCTTCATTCCCCAGCGCGGCGTGGTCGGCGGCGACCGGCGGTGCGCGTGCATCGCCGCCGCCTCGATCGTGGCCAAGGTGACCCGAGACCGCGAGATGCTCCGCCTGCATCAGGCGGACGGGCGATACGGATTCGACCGCCACAAGGGATACGCGACGCCCGAGCACCTCGCCGCGTTGGCCCGCCACGGCCGTTCGTCCGTGCATCGCCGGACGTTCCGGCCGTCCTCGTCGTCGGATGTCTGATACCATCGTGCGGAGGGCCCCTGGCCCGGCGGGGAGGGCGAGATTCACCGACTGTCGCGGATTCTGTTGATCGTCTACTTCCTCGAGACGGGTCTGGTGCTGCTCGTGGCGCCATGGTCGACGGTGTGGGAGCGGAACCTGTTCGTCGAGATCCTGCCCGCCTGGGGAAGCGTGGCCCGGCTGCACGGCGTCCGGGGCCTGGTGTCGGGCGTCGGCCTCGTGACCCTCGCCATCGGCTTCTGGGAGCTGACGACGGCGGTGGGTGCGTCGCTCCGCCGGCGGCGCGGCGCCGGGAGCGAGCCGCTGGCGCCCCCCGACGGCGGGGTGGATCGCGCGCTCGCGGAGGAGGCCGGCTCCTGGTCGCGGAAGCCCTGACGAGGCGGCCGGTCGTCTCGCTGGTCACGAGCCGGCGCCGGCTCGCGCTGCACGGCGACGGCGCCGACCTCCTGAAGAGGCAGATCGAGTCGGCGGTCCGGGCGCGCGTCGACCTGATTCAGCTCCGAGAGCCCGACCTCTCCGACCGCGAGTCGGTGACCTTGGTGCGCTGGGCGGTCGACGTCGCACGCGGTACCCGAAGCCTGATTCTGGTCAACGAGCGATTCGACGTGGCGCTGTCGGCAGGGGCGGCGGGGGTGCATCTCCGGAGCTCGTCGGTTCCGGCGCCGGTGATGCGGGGCCATTTGCCGCCCGCGTTCCTGGTCGGGCGTTCCGTGCACGGGGTGGGAGAGGCGGCGCGGGTGGCCGCGGCGGGCGGTGTCGACTACCTGACCCTGGGCACCGTCTACCCGTCGGCGTCGAAGCCGGGACGCCCCCCCTGCGGCGTGGGGGCGCTGGCCGCGGCAGCCCGGGCGGTGCGTCTTCCGGTGTTGGCGATCGGGGGCGTGACCGTCGACAATGCGAGAGAGGTGCTGGCCGCCGGTGCGGCGGGGGCGGCCGCGATCGGGCTCTTCGCGGAGCCCGGGCCCGCAGGCACCTTCGACTCAATCAGCGCAGTCGCAGCGGAGATCCGCAGATGCTCGGAGAAACACTGAACGTCATGCCCACAGATTCCGGGTCTTCCGATCCGGCCGCGAACGTGGGGGCCCGTCTTCGCGAGGCGCGCGAGGCCAGGAACATGGAGCTCCGGGACATCGCCTCCACGACGAAGATCTCCATCGGCGCGCTGGAGGCCCTCGAGCAGAACGACTTCGATCCGTTGCCGGGCGGGATCTTCACGCGCGCCTTCGTCCGGGCCTACGCGAGCGAGGTCGGCCTGGATCCCGAGCAGACGACCCGCGACTTCATGGCGCAGGCGCCCGCCGAGACCGGCAACGACCCCATCCGGCTCGAAGAGGAGCAGATGCCCAGCCGCCGGCAGGTGGTCGAGACCGTGTTCAAGCTCCTCATCGTCGGCGTGCCCCTGGCGGGACTGCTGTTCCTGGGGCTGCGCGGCACCTCGACCGTCTCCCCGGCGCAGGGAGGAGCCGGCGGCCCGGTCGCGGCGATGGCCGAGCCTGTCCCCCCCCCGCCCCCCGCGCCGGTCGAGGTCGAGGCGGCGGCGCCGGCGGTTCGAGAGCCCCTGGCCATCGTGCTGCGGCCGCGCGGCGAGAGCTGGGTGTCGCTGACGGTTGACGGCGAGCGGGTGCTGTCCCGCATCATGCAGGCCGGCGAAGAGGAGTCCTACGAGGCCGAGGAGGAGATTACCCTCAACATCGGCAACGCGGGGCAGTTCGACTTCACGATCAACGAGCAGGAGGCTCGCTCGCTCGGCGGCCGGGGCGAGGTCGCGACGGCCACGATCACGCACGCGAACTACCTCAGCTACGTGGAGCCGTGACGGTCGTCGAAGGGGGGCGGCGCGAGGCCGCGCAGGGCGCCAGGGACGGTGGACGGGAATCACCTTGCCACGTGCCGCGCACGGGAAGCGCGGGCAATCGGGACGATCCTGAACGTAGTCGACTGTCCCGGGATCGCGCTGTCCTCACCCCGGGCGTGAAGCCCCGGCCGGAGGAGCCGCTCGCGGGTCGTCAGTCGAGCCTCTCGACGCGGAGGCCGTCGAGGTCGATCGGACTGTCGAGGAGGCGGGCGCCGGCGCTCGTCAGCGCGGCGCGCACGGCGTCGCGGCGGTCCGGATCGACGAGGAAGAAGACGCACCCGCCGCCTCCCGCGCCGCAGACCTTGCCGGCCGTCGCGCCGGCCGCGGTCGCGGCGGCGAACAACCGGTCGATGGCCGGGGTGGTCACCCCGGGCGCGAGGGCCTGGCGCTCGCGCCATTCCAGCGTCACCTGCCGCGCCAGCGATGTCCAGTCGTGGCGGATCAGGGCGTCCCGGGTCGCCGCCGCGATCTCCGCAATGCGCCCGAGGTGCGCGACGACCGTCGAGTCGCCCTCGATGTGCCGCCGCGTGATCTCCCAGTTGTTGATCCCCGACGACCGGGAGTCGCCGCTGTAGGCGAGCACGATGCGGCGTTCGAGCTCGGCGGGGTCGACGTCGAGGGGGACCCGGCGGACTCCCGCCGGCCCGAGCTCGACGGCCGCGATACCGCCGTAGCAGGCCGGCCGGTAGTCCTGCACGCCGGTCGGTATGCCCAGCGTCCGGGCCTCCAGGTTCATCGCCAGCGTCAGGAGCTCCTCGGGCGCGAATTCGACCCGGCTCCACGCCGCGAGAGCCGCGCACACCGCGACGTTGAGGGCGGACGAGCCCGCGATGCCCGCCCCCAGCGGCGATGCCGCGCGCGTCGCCACGCGCACGCCGTCGACCTCGAAGAACCGGACGATGTGCGCGAGCAGACGGTTGTCGCCGTCGGTGGCGAGCTCGCGCCACGTGTCGGCGCGGAGGCTGGCGCCGGTGTCCTCGGACACGATCTGCACGCGGTGGTCCGGGCTCGTCGACACCGTGCACGCGGCGCGCTGACCGATGGCCGCGTTCACCGTCTGCGCGCCCGGATGGAAGAGGTACAGGGGCCAGATGTCGAGGGTGCCCCCCGCGAGGTCTATGCGGGTGGGGGCCGACGCGCGCACTTGCACCCTGGCATTATAATCGCGGGGTGTCGTCCTTCCGTCGGCCGGTCGGCGCCGGCCATCGCCTCCGGCCGCTCCAGATCGAGGGTCCCGCTGCCGCAACCACGAGTCGGCGCCGCAGAACGGCGCGGATTCGTGCAGGGATGGTCGGGCGCCAAGCGGAGCCGTCAGGCGAGGGTCGGCGGGCTGGCGCACCGTTGCGCGGGGTCGACCCGTCGTGACGAGAGAGCGTTCCCTTCGCGCGAGGCCGGATGCCGGGGCGCCCGGCCCGGTCGCCGCCCCGAGACGCCGGCGCCGCGCGCCCCGGGCGCATCCCTTCCGATTTCCCTTCCGATTCCAGAGGAACGGCCGGTCATGAGTCCGCTGCATCGTCAGGTGGGGCAGGTGATGATGGCCGGGTTCGGCGGATCCACGGTGCCGGTGGAGCTCCGCTCGCTCGCGCGCGAGTGGGACCTCGGCGGGGTGGTGCTGTTCGCCCGCAATGTCGAGGCGCCCGAGCAGGTCGCGGAGCTGACCTTCGCGGCCCGGGAGCTCGCGCGGGAGATCCCCCTGTGGGTCGGGATCGACCAGGAGGGGGGACGGGTCGCCCGCCTGCGGGCGCCGTTCACCGTGTGGCCGGCCATGGCGCATCTCGGGAGGCGGGGCGCCGAGGACCTGGCGCGCCGCTTTGCGCAGGCCCTGGCGGCGGAGCTGTCGGCGGTCGGGGTGACCCTCGACTTCGCGCCGGTCCTCGATCTCTTCGACGAGGCCGCGGACCCGGTGATCGGGGATCGGGCGCTCTCGTCGAATCCGGACACGGTGGGGCGGCTCGGCTCGAGCATCGTCGCCGGCCTGCAGGCAGGCGGCGTGGCCGCCTGCGCCAAGCACTTTCCCGGACACGGCGCCGTCCGGGTCGACTCCCACGACGAGCTCCCGGTGGTCGAGCACGACCCGGAGCGGCTGCGGGCGCACGAGATGGCGCCGTTCCGGGCCGCGGTCGCGGCGGACGCGGCGGCGGTGATGACCGCGCACGTGGTCTATCCCGCGCTCGACGAGGAGCGTCCGGCGACCCTGTCGCGGGCCATCGTCGACGGCATCCTGCGGCACGAGTGCGGCCACCGCGGGCTCATCGTGACCGACGATCTCGAGATGGGGGCGATCACCGCCGGCCGGACGGTGGAGGAGGCGGCGGTGGAGGCCATCGGGGCCGGCTGCGACGTCGTTCTCGTCTGCGGGACGTCGGTCGAGCGGCACGCGTCGGTGCTGGAGGCGATCGTCCATGCCGTCGAGGACGGCCGCCTCGACCCGCGCCTCGTCGAAGCGGCGTGCGCGCGCCAGCAGCGCGTCAAGGCGCGCTTCCTCGCCGGCGAGCGTCCGCGCCGCCCGCTCTCGCGCCGGCAGCTGCTGGAGCGCATCGGCTCCGACGAGCACCGGGCGCTGGCGGAGGCGATGCGGCAGGCCTGACGTCGGCGCCGCCCACGGCCGACGTCCGCCCCGGCACCGACGGGCGCCGGCGGAGGCGATGCGGCGGGCCTGACGCGGCGCCGCGGCCCGACGGCCGACATCCCGCCCCGGGCGGCGGATACGAGTCCTGACGCCATGCGACGCGCCATCGCGGAGGTCGACGCCTGATGCGGAAGCCGCGCCGCCTCGTGCCCGGCGACCGGCTGGCGGTGGTGGCGCCGGCGAGCGGGTTCGACCGGGACCGCTTCGATCGCGGCGTGGCCGAGATCGCGCGGCTCGGGCTCGAGCCGGTGCTCACCGACGGGGTCTTCGAGCGGCGGGGCTACGTGGCGGGAGAGGCCCGGGGCCGGGCCGCGGCCCTGACCGCGGCGTGGCGCGACCCCGGCATCGCCGCCGTGATCGGCGCCCGGGGCGGCTACGGGAGCGCGCAGCTGCTCCCGCTGCTCGACCGCGCCGACCTCGGCGGGACGCCGAAGGCGTTCATCGGCCACAGCGACCTCACGGCGCTCCTCGTCTATCTCACCATCCATTGCGGGGTCGTGTGCTTCCACGGACCGATGGTCGTCAACCTCGCCGGCGGCGAAGCGGGCTACGACCCCGACTCGTTCCTGGGCAGCCTGATGACCCCGGCGCCGATGGGGGAGCTGGCCTGCGACGGGGTCCGGACGCTCCGGCCGGGCGACGCGCGCGGCCCCCTGCTCGGGGGCACCCTCACCCAGCTGACGGCGTCGCTCGGCACCCCGCAGGCGTTCTCCCCGCCCGACGGCTACGTGCTGCTGCTCGACGACGTCGGCGAGCGCCCGTTCCGGATAGACCGCATGCTGACCCAGTTGATCGGAAGCGGCGTGCTCGGCCGGGCCGCCGCCGTCGTGTGCGGAGAGCTGCCCGGCTGCGACGAGCCCGGCGGCGAGCTGACCGCGTGCGGCGTCGTCGCCGATCTGCTCGCCGCCTTCCCCGGGCCGGTGCTGTTCGGGTTTCCCACCGGCCATACGTCGGGGCCGGCCCTGACGGTGCCGCTGGGGGTCGAGGTGCGGGTGGCCGGCGGCGCGCGCCCCCGCCTGGCGGTGACCGAGGCGGCGGTCTGCTGACCCGCGACCCGGGGCCCGCACGTCGGACGGTGCCGGCTCATCGCGGGTCGGGCGGGCGCCGGCGGCCGGCGACGATCGGCGGGCGAGACCGAGACGATGAAGGTCCACCTGATCGGCATCTGCGGCACCGCGATGGCCACCCTCGCCGCCATGCTCAAGGAGGAGGGGCACGAGGTCGGCGGCTCCGACCAGCACGTCTACCCGCCGATGAGCGACTTTCTCGCGGCGCGGGGCATTCCGTGCCGGGACGGCTTCGATGCCGCGCACGTCACCGCGGACATCGACCTCGTGGTCGTCGGGAACGCGGTGTCGCGCGGCAATCCGGAGGTCGAGGAGGTGCTCGACCGCGGGCTCCGGTACCGCTCGCTGCCCGAGACGGTCCGGGAGACGTGGCTCTGGGACCGCCGCTCCATCGTCGTCGCCGGCACCCACGGCAAGACGACGACGGCGTCGCTGGTGGCGTGGCTGCTCACCGAGGGCGGGCGCGACCCGAGCTTCCTCATCGGCGGCGTGACCGGGAACTTCGGGTCGAGCTGCCGGCTGGGTCGGGGCCGCGAGTTCGTGATCGAGGGCGACGAGTACGACAGCGCCTTCTTCGACAAGACCGCGAAGTTCCTGAAGTACCTGCCGGACATCGCGGTGGTCGGCAATCTGGAGTTCGATCACGCCGACATCTACGCCGATTTCGAGGCGATCCGGGTGGCGGTCCGCCGTTTCGTCGCCCTGCTGCCGCGGCGCGGGCTGCTGCTCGTCGGCGCCGACAGCCCCGCCGCCTTGGAGATGGCGAAGGAGGCGCCGTGCCGCGTGGAGACCTTCGGGCTGGCCGGCGACGCCGATTGGCGGGCCACGGAGGTCGAGGCGGGCCCGGACGGCACCCGCTTGACGGTCGTCCACCGCGGCTCGCCGGTCGGGCGGGTGGGGATGCCCCTCGTCGGGGCCTTCAACGTGCGGAACATGCTGGCCGCCTTCGCGGTCGCGCGGGCGATCGAACTGGAAGCCCCCGCCATCATCGACGCTATCGGCCGCTTTGCCGGCGTGCGCCGGCGCCTCGAGGTCCGCGGGCGAGAGCGCGGGGTGACCGTGTACGACGACTTCGCTCACCATCCGACCGCGGTGCGCGAGACGCTGGCGGGGCTGCGCGCGGCGTTTCCGTCGCGCCGCATCTGGGCCCTGTTCGAGCCGCGGTCGGCCACCGCGTGCCGGCGGGTCTTCCAGGCGGCGTTCGCGGAGGCCTTCGGCGACGCGGACGAGACGCTGATCTGGCGCGTGTACCGCTCCGCCCTGCCGGCGGCCGAGCGCCTCTCGGAGCCGGAGCTGGCCGCGGCGATCCGGGCCGGGGGCGGACGCGCCCGGTTCCTGCCCGAGCTGTCGGACATCGTGCAGGCGGTGACGCACGAGGCCCGCGACGGCGACCTCGTCGTGGTGATGTCGAACGGGGCGTTCGGGGGCGTCCACGGCCGGCTCCTCGATGCGCTCGCGTCGTCGTCGTCCGGCGGCGAGGACGCCGGGCCCCGCACCGGCGCGGTGGAGACCCGGCTCGACGGGCGGTGACGCGGGAGACGGCAGACTCCTCGGCATCGTGTCAGAATGAGCAACCCATGACAGGGTGGAGACCTTGACCGACGGGGCCCGTCCGGCCCGGGACTGGCGCATTCGGCCCGCCGGCGACGCCGCCGTCGCCCTCGAGTTCGAGGCGCGCATCGACCCCGGCGTCAACGCCCGGGTGACGGCGGCGGCGGCGCGGGTCGAGGCGGGGCGGCTCCGGGGGGTGCGCGACATCGTCCCGAGCTACCACTCGGTCACCGTGTACGTCGATCCCCTGCGGACGGATGCCGGCCGGGTGCGGGCGGCGCTCGAGGAGGCCGCGTCCGCGCCGCCGCCGGCCGCGGACGCGGCGGGCGAAGTCGTCATCCCGGTGCGCTACGGCGGCGCGGGGGGGCCGGACCTGGAAGAGGTGGCGGCCTTCGCGGGATGCCCGGCCGACGAGGTGGTCCGGCGCCACGCCGCGACCCTCTATCGCGTCTACATGGTCGGTTATCTCCACGGCTTCGCCTATCTCGGCACCGTGGACCCCCGCATCGCGATGCCCCGGCGCCCGACCCCCCGGCTCGCGGTGCCGGCCGGGTCGGTGGGCATCGCGGGGGCGCAGACCGGCGTGTATCCGACCGCGGCGCCGGGGGGCTGGCGTCTCATCGGCCGCACCACGGTGCGGATGTTCGACGCCGGGCGCAATCCCCCGGGCCTCGTCGGACCCGGCGACCGGGTCCGCTTCGAGCCGTTGCCGCCCGGGACGCCGGCGAGAGGTGACGGGGCGTGATCCGCCTGGCGGAGCCGGGCCTCCTGACCACCGTGCAGGACGGCGGACGGTGGGGCTGCCAGCACCTGGGCGTGCCCGTCGCCGGCCCCATGGACCCGGTGTCCCATCGGACCGCCAACCTGCTCGTCGGCAACCCGGCCGACCGCGCCGCCCTCGAGGTGACCCTGGTCGGTCCGGAGATCGAGTTCCTCGACGACACGATCTTCGCCGTCGCCGGCGCGCGGTTCGACCTGCTCCTCGACGAGCGGCCGATGGAGGCCGGCGTCGCCGCCCGCGCCGGCCGGGGAAGTCGTCTCCGGTTCGGCCGGCGCACGGCGGGAGCGCGCGCCTACCTCGCGGTGCGCGGGGGCGTCGACGTGCCCCCGCGGCTCGGCAGCCGGAGCACCGATCTCGCGAGCCGCCTCGGGGGCCTCGGCGGCCGGCCCCTCCGGCCCGGCGACCGGCTGGACGTGGGGGCGCCCGGCGGCGCCCCGGTTCCGGGAGGGCGGCGCGCCCCCGTGTGCCCCCTGCCTGCCGGCGGCGCCAGGGTGCGATTCGTGCCGGGCGCCGATGAGCAGCGGTTCGCGGCCGGCGCCCTCGATCGCCTTCCCGACGGCCGCTTCACCGTCGGGCCCGACTCGAACCGGATGGGCTACCGGCTGCAGGGGCCCGCGATCGGCCTCGCCGATCCCGCCCCGGTCCTCTCGACCGCCACGCCCGCCGGGACGATTCAGGTCCCTCCCTCCGGCCAGCCGATAGTGCTCATGGCGGATCGGCAGACCACCGGAGGCTACGCGGTGCTGGGGACCGTGATCACGGCCGACCTCGGCGTGGCCGGACAGCTCGCCCCCGGAGACTGGATCGCCTTCGACGCCTGCGACCAGCGCGAAGCCCTCGCGGCCCTCGTCGAGCTGGAGCAGCGGTTGATGCGGCTGGCGCCGCCGCGGCGCGAGACGGGCGCCGGCAGACCCGAGACGGCCGGATGACCGCCGCCTTCGCGACCGGACCGGCCGGCCCCCGCCCGCTTTCCCCGCCGTCGACCGCGGAGATCGACGCGGTGGGGGGCCGCCTCGCGGCGCTCTTCGGAGATCGCCTCCACCGGCGGGCCCCGCTCGCCGGCCTGACCACCTTTCGCACCGGGGGAGTCGCCGACTGGCTGGTCGAGACGGCGCGGGCGTCCGAGCTCGCGGCGGCGATCCGTATCGCGAACGAGCTGGGGCTGCCGCTGACCGTCATCGGCGGCGGCTCGAACGTGCTCGTGGCCGACGCCGGCGTGCGCGGCCTCGTCGTGCGCCTGCGGCACGGGGCGATCTCGCGCACCGCCGCGGGGACGGTGCGGGCGGACGGCGGCGTCACCGTCAACCACCTCGTGCGCTGGACGGTCCAGCGCGGGCTGTCGGGCCTCGAGCGGTGGGCCGGGACCCCGGGCACGGTGGGCGGCGCCGTTCGCGGCAACGCGCACTTCGACGGCCGCCTCATCGGGGACCTCGTGACGGCGGTCGGGGTGGTGGACCGCGCCGGCTCGGAGCTCGTGGTGCCGCACGCGGCCATGGGCTTCGGCTACGATGAGAGCCGCGTGCAGCACACCGGCGAGCTGGTCCGCTGGGCCGAGTTCGACGTGGGCCGGGGCGAGGCGGCGGCGCTGCGGGCGGCGGCCCGCCGCTCGCTGGCCTTTCGCAAGCGGACGCAGCCCCTCGGGCAGGCGTCGGCGGGCTGCGTGTTCCAGAACCCGCGTCCCGGGGACGGCCCGCTGCCGGACGGGGTGCCGCGGTCGGCCGGCGCCCTCATCGAGCGGGCCGGGCTCAAGGGGCGCCGCCTCGGCGGGGCGGTGGTGTCGCCGCGGCACGCGAACTTCATCGTGAACGAGGGGGGCGCCCGGGCCGCCGACGTGCGCCGCCTCATCGAGTCGTGCCGGACCGCGGTGGCCGAGCGGTTCGGCGTGGCCCTGCGCGACGAGGTCGTGTATCTGGGCGAGTTCGAGGCCGGGGACACGCGACCGTAGAACGCGCGGACCCCTGGCGGGGTGGTCGGGCGCCGAGCGGAGGCCGCGGCGCGACCTTGCGGTCGCGTTGGGCGACGACCGGCGGGCCGGCGCGAAACGGATTCCCCGGAGAGGCGCGGACTCCTGCAGAGTTGAGGCCGAGCGGGGGCCGCGGCGCGACCCGGCGGTCGCGTTGGGCGGCGACCGGCGGGCCGGCGCGAAGCGGATTCCCGGAGAGTTGCCCGGCGGGAGCCGTGAGACGGGCGGCTCCCGGGCATGGAAACGACGACATGGCGAAACCGGTCGGAAGCAGCCTCACGAGTCTGGTGGTCGAGGGCGGCCATCGCCTGGAGGGGCGGATCGACGTCGAGGGCAACAAGAACGCGGCGCTGCCGTTGCTGGCGGCCTGCCTCCTGACGGACCGGGCGTGCGTCCTCACCAACACCCCCCGCATCAAGGACGTGCAGGTGATGTCGGACCTGCTGCGGGGGCTCGGGGCGGTGATCGAGGGGGAGGGCACCGCGACCCTGCGGGTCGACTGCGCCGAGGTCACCGGCGACGTCCCCGACCGCGACCTCGTCGGCCGGCTGCGGGGCTCGGTGCTCCTGTGCGGCCCCCTGCTCGCGCGGCGGGGCCGGGTGCGCCTCGCCCCCCCCGGCGGCGACTTCCCGGCGCGGCGCACGTTGTCGGCCCATCTGCAGGCGCTCGAGGCCATGGGAGGGCGTCGCCTGACGGATCGCGGGGGCGACTTCGTGCTCGAGGCGCCGGACGGCCTGCGCCCGACCTCGGTGTATCTGGTGGAGGCGTCGGTGACGGGGACCGAGACCGCCCTGCTGGCCGCGGCCGCCGCCCCCGGCGTGAGCGAGATCCGGCACGCGGCCTGCGAGCCGCACGTGGCAGAGCTGTGCCGCTTCCTCACCCGGATGGGGGCCGAGGTCGAGGGGACCGGCACGTCGACCCTGCGGGTCGCCGGCGGCGGCCGGCTCGCCGGGGTCGAGCATCGCCTCGGCGGCGACTACATCGAGGCGGGAAGCTGGGCCGTCGCGGCGGCGGTGACGGGCGGCGAGATCGACGTGCACGGCGCCGCCGCCGGCGACCTCGAGCCGATCACCTCGGTGCTGAAGCGAATGGCCATCGACTGCGAGGTCGACGGCGACCGGTTGCGGCTGCGCCCCTCGCGGCCCGAGGCGGTGCGGCAGATAACCACGTCGCCGTGGCCGGGCTTCCCGAGCGACATGGTCAGCCTCATCTGCGTGCTCGCCACCCAGGCGCGGGGGGCGACGCTGATCCACGACTGGATGTACGAGCTGCGGCTGTTCGCCCTCGAGCAGCTGAGCGGCATGAGCGCCGACCTCTTCCTGTGCGATCCCCACCGCATGATCGTCAACGGCCCCGCCGCCCTGACCGGCCGCACCCTCGACAGCCGGGACCTGCGCTCGGGCATGGCCCTCATCGCGGCGGCGCTGGCCGCCGACGGCACCAGCCGCATCCATCCCCTGGAGACGGTCGAGCGCGGCTACGCGCACTCGTCGAGCGGCTGCTCGCCCTGGGCGCGCGCATACACGTCGAGGGCCTCTGACGCCGCGCCGGCCGCGAGGATTGGCGGGCGTGCGAGGCACCGGCGCGCGGGCTCGGCCGACCGCGCCTCGACAGGTTCCCCGCGCATTGCGCCCTGGGAGCGCGTGTCGGGAAACCGCGCGGCCTTTGCCCGTTCCGGGATCCTCGCCGGATCCGGTGCGTCACACGGGTCGCCGCGCGTCGACGCCGGTCACCGCGGATCGAGGGGCGGGGGAAGTATGGGGAGGACCTGGCCGGGGTCGAAGCTCCGGGCGGCGCGGGCTGAGGGTCGCGCGGCGGCCGCAGCGCGCCGGGAATCGGCACCGGCTCGGTCGAGTTCCGATTGATCACGTCCAGGGGAGCGCCGGCGTCGCCGTCGAAGCGGAACGCCCGCAGGTCGGCCTCCTCGAGATCGAGCCCCCGGACGATGCGCGGGGTCAGCGTGACGATGATGTCGGTCTCCTGCGTCTCCAGCCGGTTGCGGGAGAACAGCCGGCCGATGAACGGCAGGTCGCTCAGGCCGGGCACTCCCTCGAGGACCTCGCGCTCGTCGTCGCGGATGAGCCCGGCCAGGATGTTCGTCTCGCCGTTCCGCAGGCGAATGGTCGTGGTGATGGACCGTTCGCCGAAGGTCGGGATGTCGTTGTACCCCACGCCCGAGATGGTGATCACCTCGATGAGGAGCTCGAGGGAGACCTCGTCTTCGTGGTGTATGAACGGCGTGATCTCGATGTTGACGCCGACGTTGCGATACTGGAAGGACGTCAACGGCTGCTGCTGCAGGCCGCCGGCCGCGAACGGCGTGAACGTGGTGACGGGGATCGGCACCTCGTCGCCGAACTGCGCCGTGGCGGTCTCGCCCGCCGACGTCCGGAGATGGGGGTTGGCCAGCGTATTCGTGTGCTGGTCCCGCTTCAGCAGGCGATAGAACAGTCCCGGCAGGTTGGCCACCACGACGTCGGCAATCCCGAGGCTGCCGAGCTCATCGATGGACAGGCCGCCGGACCGATCGACGGTGAGCAACCCTTCGACGCCCGCGGTGCTCGGACCCTCCTCCGAGGTGACGGTCGCGAACTGGAGGCCGTAGGTCCGCAGCCGTTGCCGGTCGACCTCGAGCAGCTCGACGTCTATCACCACCTCGGGCGGCGCCTTGTCGACGGCGGCGATGAGCCGGGCCGCGGCCGCCACGCGCTCGGGCGTGTCCCGGATCGAGAGCGACCCGGTGGCGGTGACCACGGATATCCGGCGGATGTCGAGGACCAGGCGGAGCAGGTTGACGGTCTCTTCCAGGTCCGCGTTGCTCACGTAGAAGGTCTGGACGACCTCCTCCTCGTACTCGGTCCGCTTCCCGGGGGTGTCGGGAATCACGGTGACGGTGCGCGGCGCGGTGACGCGGTAGAAGTTCCCGGTGGCTCGGGTGACGGCGGCGAGGGCGGCGGCGAGCTGGGCGCTGCGCAGGTCGACGGATGTCCGCTGGTCGACGAAGTCGGGATCGAAGACGACGTTGACGTCAGCGAACAGCCCCAGCGCCGTGAGGATGTCGTGCGTGCTCGCGTCACGGAAGACGAGCGAGTCGGGCAGCACCTCGTCGGGTAGCTCCAGCCCTTCGGCGGGAAGGAACCGAGTACGCTCGATCAGCGCCTCGGTCGCGGTCTGCCCCGCCTGCAAGGCGGCGCGCCTCGCCGTCACGAGCTCTGCCGTCTGCCGCAGGGCCTCCTGGATGTCGCTGTTGGCGGCGTCCAGCTCCGCCGCGATCTGGTACTCGAGCAGTGCATCCTCGTAGTTGCCGAGGCCGGCGAGGCGGAGTCCCTCCGCCTGGTGGATCTGCGCGGCGCGAAGCCGGGCGCGCTCGAGCGCCCGCTGGAGGGTCCGGTCGTTTGGACGTTCCTCGAGGGCCCGCGTGTACTCGATCACCGCCTCGTCGAAGTTCTCGGCCAGCTCCGCCGTGCGGGCCCGGTCGCGGGCGGTGGTCGCGCAGCCGGCGGCCAGGATCAGGCACAGCCCGGCCGAGACGAGCCCGGCCGCGGCGAATGGCGCCGGGCCCCGCGACCGCCGGGCGCCCGGCGCCGGGCCCCGCGACCGCGGGGCGAATGGCGCCGGGCGCCACGACCGCGGGGCGAATGGCACCTGACGCCGCGACCCCGGATCGCGCCTGGGCGAGCGGCCTTCCCGGCCGACCGGCCCCTCGGAAGGCTCGCGCCGGCCGGTGAAAGCCATCCGCGCGTCCGCGCCGGGCGCCGTTCCCCGGCGCGGGCCGCTAGCGGAACGTGCCGGCGGCGGTGGTGTCGATGACATCGGCATCCCGTGGAATCTCGAAGGTGAACGGGCGGTCGGACAGCCCCACGTTCTCCCGGAGGTTCGAGAAGAAGAAGGTGGAGACGCCGCCTTGCAAGTCGTAGGCCACCAGCCGGACGATGGCCAGCGACGGCGCGTCGACGACCACGACCAGGAACTCGAAGTCGCGCTCGGCGCGGGTCGGCGTCAGCCGCAGGACCCGGCTGTTCGGGGGCGGATCGTCGACGGCGTCGAACGCCGCCGTGAAGTCGGTCTCGAAGCTCCCCCGGCCGGCGAGGAAGAGGGCCGGCGTGGTGGCCTCGCCGTCGCGCGGCAGCTCGCCCACGATCACCTGGCGGTCCTCCGGCAGGTACGAGTAGAGATGCTCGCCGTCCGAGAGATACAGCTTGCGCTCGGGCTCCCGGTAGTCCCAGCGCATGCGGCCCGGCTTCTTGACGCTGACCCTGCCGCTCTCGACGAGGGTGGTCCGCAGCACGCCGCCCTCGTAGGTGTGCGTGAAGTCGGCGGTGAAGTCGCGGACGAGGTCGTAGCGCCGCTGCAGCGCCCGCTGCAGGTCCTCGGGGGTCTCCGAGGGCGTCTGGGCGCCGACGCCCGACATCGGGCCGGAAAGGCCCAGGCAGACTGCGACGAGGAAGAGCGCCGTCGGGCGGGTCCGGTCGAGCATGGGCGTCGGTCCGTGTCGTGATCAGGGGTCCGGAAGGGGGGCGGCCGGGGGAGCGGGCTGCGCGGCTACCGTGATCCCGGAGACGGTGGCGCGGGGCAGCTGCGGCAGAGGCGCGTCCGGAAAGTAGAGGTAGATCTGTAGAGCGTGCCGGCCGGCATCGCCGGCCGTGAACCTGTAGCTTATCGAGAAACGGTCGCCCTCGATGGGAGCGCACTCGAAGATGCTGTCCTCGCTCCCGTGGCGTAGCCAAGCCGCGCAGGCGATGTGGAAGTCGTCCCGCTCGGTCGCGGTCACGGCACCGGAGATCGTCACGCTCTCGCCGACGGCCATGCGCGCGGGAACCGGCGCGTCGAGCTCCACGTCCCTGAACTCCCTCGGGGCGATCGGCGCGTCGCCGGTCTCGACCTCCTGGACCAGCTTGGCCGCGTGCAGCGGCGTCACGTCGGTTCGCAGCGGCACCGCGCCGCCGGTGGCTTCGAAGAACGACGGAACGCCCTCCCATGAGGTCGTCCCGCCGGTCGCCGCATGGCGGGCCGCGAAGAAGTTCCAGTAGCTCATCTCCTCGGCCGACAGCAAACCGTCCCGCGAGACCACCACCGTCACCCTCGACCACGCGTCGTCCACGGGTCCGTTGCGTGTGCCGTGCTCGGCCAGGATGTCGTTGATGTGCACGCGGCGCACGCCGCCGTCGACCGCGGTCCCGACGCCGGGCGCGGACGAGTCGACCTCGCCGAACTGGCCCTGGTTCTCGAAGACGAGGAGCTCCGGCACCGCCTCCGGCCCGATCAGCCCCATCCGATAGAGCGTGGTCGGATGCAGCATGGCCGGGGCCGGAGTCCGCTCCACCGCGTACGAGCTTCCACCGCCGACCGCCGCCACCCGTCGCGTCACGTCGAGCACGGCGCCGGCGTAGACCTCGCCGGGATATAGCAGGGGCGTGTGGCTCGCGGGGTCGCGCCCGGCCCGAACGATGCCGCCGCCCAGCGCCGACCAGTCCCAATAGTCGACCCACTGGTGGCTGATGGCGTGCGTCGACGAGGCGTTGGACGTGAACGAGACGTTCGGATACAACTCCACCGAGCGGAGCACGCCGGCGCTGCCGTACGCCTGCGAATCGTCGAAGACGGGCAGGGCGCCGAGGCCCGAGATGGGGTTCCGGACGTTGTGATGGAACGCGTCGTAGGGGACGACGTGCTGCTGCCGCGGTACGAACGCGATCGACGCGTACTCGTCGTGGAAGTGCGCATAGAACCGCTTCGCCGCCTCGTCGAGCTCGTGGCCGTAGTCGCCGGCCGACAGCCGGCGGTCGCCGAACTCCGGCATCACGAGGTTGACGACGTGGCTCGCGTACTGGGTGTCGCCGTCGATCCGGGCGACCAGCGCCTGCGGCACGTTCAACGGCGCCACGCGCAACCAGATGAGGAACCTCTCGACGGCGTCGCCGCCGTCCGCCGCATCGGACGGTCTCGGGATCAGGAGGTACCCCAACCGTACGTAGGGCTGGTCGAAGCCGCGCCGTTGCCAGTCGATGCCGTCCCACAGCGTGGCTCCGTCCCAGCTCGGGTTGAAGACGCTGATCAGGTGTCCGTCGATGGCGGTGGTGGTGCTGCGCTGCCACGTCTCGCGGACGAGGTAGTCCTCGGCGGTGGCGGACAGGCGCTCGAAAGTCAGCGTCGCCACGTCGCCGGCGACCAGGAAGTTGTCGAGCGAGAGCCCGCCCGCGTGGTCTGCACGGATGAGCCGCGGGTTCTGGTCGTACCAGAGCGGCGCGGGCAGCGGGAGCTCGGCCATCTGAGGCATGGACGACGCGGAAGCGAAGCCCGGCAGCCTCTGCCGCTCGAGCCGCGCCGGGGCGCCGCGGACCAAGGGAGCCTCGCCGGTGACCGGTCGCACGACCGCGGCATATCGCGCCGGCGACGATTCCACCACGTGCGCGGCGGGCGGCGGCACCAGGGTCGCCAAGGTCGCCGCGACACCGATCACGCCGATGACACGAGGGAATCGCATCGATACGCTGCGCCCCCGCCGACGCCCGGCGTCAGCCCTTCAGACTGCCGGCCTTGGGAGGCGCCTGCTTCGGCGCGTCCTTCGTGTCGGTGGGATACTTGGCGGTGATCCAGTCCGGCAGCCCTCCCGCGAGCGCGCTCGCCCTGAATCCCTGGCGGATCAGGGTCGCCGCGACGCGCGCGCTGACCAGCTCCTCGGGATCGGAGTCGTAGGCGACGACGTCGCGGTCGGGGGACAGGCCCGACGTGTCTACCGCGTCCGGGTCCACGCGCACCGCGCCGGGCAGGGTCATGGTGCTGTGCTCGTACGGGTACTTGAGCCGGACGTCCAGGATGACGGGCGCGTTGGCGGCGTCCTCCTCGAGGCGGGTCTTCAGGGCTTCCTTGGTGATCCGCGGCACGGACATGCTGCTCTACGCTCCTCGGTGCTATCGGTACTATCGGTCGAGGGCCGATGCGACATGACCCCGGTGGCTTCGCCTGCCTGACCCGCCCATCGGCGCCTTCGGCTCAGCCGAGCGCCCGACCGACCCTCGAGGGAGTCTGCGCCTCCTCCGGAGGCGGCGCCGTTCCACCGCGCAAAACGCCGGGCCGGCATCGCTGCCGAAGTCAGCTCATCGAACAGGCGCCGGCGCCCCGCGGGTCGCCGCAAGTGCCGCAGGCGCCGGGCGCGAGGCTCGCGGCAGCCGGGGCCGTGCGACCCACGGCGAACGCCGACAGGCGCTTCTCCAGCGTCTGGGTGTCGCAGGCCGGGCAAGGCGGGGCCGTCCCCGCACGGACCAGCAACTCGAAGTCCTGCCGGCACCGCGAGCACTGGTACTCGTAGATGGGCATTCGCTCCGGCTTCCTGCGTCGATCTTAGCACGAACGCCGGCCCCTCCGCGGCCCCGGCCGGCCGAGGGCAGTGTCTCGGTCAGACTGCGACGAGCCCGCCCATCTCGTGCTCGGCTTCGCCGGGCGCCCGTGGATGATGCGCCCCACCAATCCGCGAGCGGCCTGCGCCGTTCTACGGCGCGGACGCCTGGTCGGCCGAGTGCCGGTCGATGGCGCGTCGGACCGCGTCGTAGTCGTTGGGCAGCTCGACGGGGACGTTCGCCCACGTGGGGGGCACGTCGGGCAGCCGGCGCTCGTGATAGCCGAGCTTGAAGTCGGTGAACTTCAGGCCGCTGGCCGTCGAGATC
Organism: Vicinamibacterales bacterium; assembly: GCA_965116765.1. GTDB lineage: Bacteria > Acidobacteriota > Vicinamibacteria > Vicinamibacterales > UBA8438 > JAJEEA01. The sequence continues at coordinate 814,477 of OZ220718.1, forward strand.
ACGACCACCCGGGCGCCGGCGTCGATCTGCCCGCGCTCGCGCAGCTTGATGAGGGCGGCGAGCGCCACCCCGGTGTGGGGGCAGTTGTACATGCCGGTGCGGTCGGCCCGGGCCGCCGCCTCGGCCAGCTCCGCCTCCGACGCCTGCTCGACGATGCCGCGGTGGCGCCGCAGCGTGCGTATCGCCTTGCGCACCGACACCGGGTTGCCGATCTGGATCGCCGACGCCTGCGTGGGCTTCGCTCCCACCGGCTCGAACTCCCAGTCGCGCTGGTACGCGAGATAGAGGGGGTTGGCGGCCTCGGCCTGGGCCACGACGATCTGCGGCTGCCGGTTGATGAGGCCGAGGTCGCCCATCATGTCGAAGCCGGCGCCCAGTGCGCTGACGTTGCCGAGGTTGCCGCCGGGAATGATGACGACGTCGGGGATGGTCCAGTCGAGCTGCTGCACGATCTCGATGGCCACCGTCTTCTGACCCTCGAGGCGCAGGCTGTTCATCGAGTTGGCGAGGTAGATGCCCTCGTCCTGCGAGAGGCGCTGCACGATGGCCATGCACCCGTCGAAGTCGGTGTCGAGGGCGAGCACCAGCGCCCCGTTGGCGATGGGCTGCAGGAGCTGGGCCGTCGAGACCTTGCCGCGCGGGAGGAGGACGATGGCGGGGATGCCCCCGGCGGCGGCGTAGGCGGCCAGCGACGCCGACGTGTCGCCGGTCGAGGCGCAGGCCACGGCCCTGATGTCGCCGCCCTCGTCCATGATCTGCCGCACCACCGACACGAGCACGGTCATGCCGAGGTCCTTGAACGAGCCGGTGTGCGAGTTGCCGCACAGCTTCACCCACAGGTCGTCCATGCCGAGCTCGCGCCCGAAGCGCTCGGCCCAGAACAGGTTGGTGCCGCCCTCGTCCATGGACACGACGGAGTCGTTACGGACGTCGGGGCACACCCATTCCTTCTTGCCCCAGACCGACGAGCCGTAGGGCCACGTCGTGCGCTTGTAGCGCTCGTCGAAGAGGCGCATCCACGCCCCCGCCGAGCGGTCCTTCAGCCTGTCGACGTCGTGGGCGACCTCGAGCAGATCGCCGCACGACGGACACCGGTAGATCGGATCCCAGACCGGATGCTCGCCGGAACACCCCGCGATGCAGCGAAAAACCGCCCGATACGCCATTGCTCAGTCGTCCCGCAGACGCGATGGAGGCACCAGGGGCTTGCAGTTCCCCCGCGAACACTGGTAAGTTATTGATTCTAAATGATGGGCCGCTAGCTCAGCCGGGAGAGCGCCGCGTTCGCAACGCGGAGGTCGTGGGTTCGAATCCCATGCGGTCCACCACCCGCCGTCGCCGGCCCTCCCGGGCCGCGTTCAGCCCTCTTCGACGACGTCGAGGTACTTCAGCGCGCCGCCGGTGTTCAGCAGGACCACCTCGTGGTCCCTGGCGACGACACCGTCCCCGACCAGTCGCCGCAGGGCGGCGAGGGTGGCCCCGCCCTCGGGCGCGGCGCCGATGCCCTCCCGCCGGCCGAGGTCGAGCATGCCCTCGACCATGTCGCGGTCCGACACGCTGACGGCGGTCCCGCCGCTCTCGCGGAGGGCGCGAAGGACGAGGACGTCGCCCACCGCGGCCGGGACCCGCAGGCCGTCGGCCACCGTCGCCGCGCCCTCCCACGGATCGGCGGTGTCGGCGCCGGCGTGGAAGGCGCGGACCATCGGCGCGCAGCCCTCGGCCTGCACCGTCACCAGCCGCGGGCGCGGGCCCTTCACCCAGCCGAGCCGCTCGAGCTCCTCGCACGCCTTCCAGATGCCGACGATGCCGGTGCCGCCCCCGGTCGGGTACACGATCCAGTCCGGCCAGCGCCAGCCGAGCTGCTCGGCGATCTCGTAGCCCATGGTCTTCTTGCCCTCGGCCCGGTACGGCTCCTTCAGCGTCGAGACGTCGTACCAGCCGAGGCGGCGTCCCTCGTCGGCGGCGATGCGGCCGGCGTCGGTGATCAGGCCGTCGACCAGGGTGACCTCGGCCCCGTGCACGCGGCACTCGCGGATGAACGGCGTCTTCACGTCGCGGGGCATGAAGACGCGGGCCTCGATGCCCGCGTTGGCGGCGTAGGCGGCGAGCGCGCAGGCCGCGTTCCCGGCCGACGGCACCGAGAGGGTGGCCGCCCCCAGCGCGTGGGCCCGGGTGACGGCGGCGGACATGCCGCGCGCCTTGAACGAGTTGGTCGGGTTCAGCGCCTCGTCCTTGACGAAGAGCCGGTCGAGGCCCAGCTCGGCGCCGAGGGCGGGCGCGGGGAAGAGGGGAGTCCAGCCCTCGCCCAGCGTCACGGGGCGGTCGCCGTCGGCGAGGGGGAGCGCCGGCGCGTAGCGCCACATCGACGGGACGGCGTCGCGCAGGGACTCGCGGGGCCACGTGGACGCGATGCGGTCCCAGTCGTACCGCGCCAGCAGCGGGCGGCCGCACGCGCACAGGTGCTGGCGGCGGCCCGCGTCGAACGGTCCCGCGCCGCAGGAGACGGAGCACTCGAGGTGAAAGCGGGTCGCCATCGTCGCGCCCCCCGTCAGCGGTCGAGGAGCTCGGCGTCCTTGGCCTTCAGCAGCTCGTCGATCTGCGCGATGTGCTCGTCGGTGACCTTCTGCACGTCGTCGAGGGCCCGCCGCTCGTCGTCCTCCGAGATCTCGTGGTTCTTGAGGAGCTTCTTCAGGGCGTCGTTGACGTGCCGGCGCACGCCGCGCACCCCGTTGCGTCCCTCCTCGGCGAGGGCGTGCACGATGCGCGAGAGCTCCTTCCGCCGGTCGTCGTTCAGGGGGGGAATGGGAAGCCGGACGATCTTGCCGTCGTTGGCCGGGTTCAGCCCGAGGTTGGCGCGCTGGATGGCGCGCTCGATGGCGCCTATCTGGCCGGGGTCGAAGGGGTGCACGACGATGAGCGTCGGCTCCGGCACCGAGAGGGTGGCCACCTGGTTCAGGGGCATCTGGGTGCCGTAGGTCTCGACCCGGACCGAGTCGAGGATGCCGATCGACGCGCGGCCCGTGCGCACGCCGGCCAGCTCGTGCTGCACGTGGGCGACCTGTCCCTGCATGCCGGCCCGGGCCTCGGCCACGGCGCTCTTTCCGTCGGTGACGTTCATCGCGACCCTCGTCCTTTCTGCGCTTCGACCCGCGCCGGGCAGCGGATGCGCCTCAGGTGCTGACCACGGACCCGACCGGCTCGCCCAGCACCGCCCGCCGCACGTTGCCGGGGGTCTTCAGGTTGAACACCACGATGGGCAGCTTGTTGTCCATGCACAGCGAGATGGCCGTGGTGTCCATGACGTTCAGCCGGCGTTCCAGCACCTCGTGGTGCGAGAGCGCGTCGAGCCGCGTCGCGGCGGGGTCGACGGCCGGATCGGCGGTGAAGACGCCGTCCACCTTCGTGGCCTTCATGATGACGTCGGCCCGCACCTCCATGGCCCGGAGCGCCGCCGCGGTGTCCGTGGTGAAGTACGGGTTGCCGGTGCCGGCGGCGAACAGCACGACCCGTCCCTTCTCGAGGTGCCGGATGGCGCGGCGCCGGATGAACGGCTCGGCGACGGTGCGCATCTCGATCGCGGTCAGCACGCGGGTGGCCGCGCCGTGGCGTTCGAGGGCGTCCGAGAGCGCGAGGGCGTTCATCACCGTCGCCAGCATGCCCATGTTGTCGGCGGTGGTGCGGTCCATGCCGCGGGCGCTCGCGGCGAGACCCCGGAAGATGTTGCCGCCGCCGATGACGACGGCGACCTCGACCCCGAGCCGCTGCACGTCGACCACCTCGAGGGCGATCTGATCGGCGACGGGCGGGTCGATGCCGTACGAACGATCGCCAAGGAGCGCCTCGCCGGACAGCTTGAGGAGGACGCGCCGGTAGGCGGGGGCAGCCATCGAGTGACGGGGATTATAGCCGAGCCGAGGTCGCGCGGGACCCCGAACTCAGTCCGCGGCCTCTCCGATCTTGAACCGTGCGAACCGCACGATGTTGATGTTCTCGCCCATCTTGGCGATGGCCGCCGTCACCAGATCGCCGATCGACGTCTTGGGGTCGCGGATGGAAGGTTGATCGAGCAGCACCACCTGCTGGTAGTAGCTGTTCATCTTGCCGTCGACGATCTTGTCGATGACCTGCGGCGGCTTGTTCGAGCCTTCGAACTGCGCGCGGAAGATCGCCTTCTCGCGCTCGACGTCCTCGCCCGGCACCTGATCGCGGGTGACGTAGAGCGGGCTCGCGGCCGCGATGTGCATGGCGACCTCGCGGGTCAGCTGCTGGAACTCGTCGGTCCGGGCCACGAAGTCGGACTCGCAGCCGACCTCCACCAGCACCCCGACCTGCCCGCCCATGTGGATGTAGCTGCCGACGAGACCCTGGCTCGTGCTCCGGCCCGACCGCTTGGCGGCGCGCGCCTGCCCGCGGGTCCGCAGGATCGTGACCGCCTTGTCGACGTCGCCCTCGGCCTCGGTGAGGGCGGCCTTGCAGTCCATGAATCCGGCTCCGGTCTTGTCCCGGAGCTCCTTGACCTGTGCGGCGGAAATAGCCATTCTCAATCTACCTCTCGCGATGGGTGACCTGGCGGCCCGGTGGGGGTGTCGCTGCGTCGGGCGGCCGGCGCCCGCGCGGCTCCCGCCCGCGGTCCCCGCCGTTGCGGGGTGCCTGTCGTCTCCGGGCCTCCTGCGCGTTCCCTGTGTCTGCCTGGCGTGAAGGGGTCGTTCGGTACCGGATGTCGACGCCTCTGGTGGCGGGCGCCGGCCCGTCGCGAATTCGGCGGCGCGATGCCTGGCCCGCCAATCGTCGCCTGCGGCTTCCGCCTGGCGCCCGACCGACCCGGCAGGATGGTGATCGATATGAGGTCGCCACCTGCACGCAGACTCAGCCCGTGTCGTGGCGACTCCTGCGCTTCGCACGTGGCGAGGTGATTCCCGTCATGGTCCTTGCAGGAGTCCGTGCCCGTTCCGCGGTGCAGACTCCCGGGCCCGCGGGGCGCCCGGGAGTCCCGCCGCGGACTCTCAGGCGGAGGCCGGGGACGCCGCCGGCGCCGGCGCGTCCGCCGCGGGGGGCGGGGCGGCGCCGGTGGCGGGCGCCGGCCCGGCCGGCGCGTTCTGCGACGACTCTCGCCGGTCGCGGCCGGCGAGGGCGGCGTCGGCAATCCGGGTCAGGAACAGCCGGATCGACCGCAGCGCATCGTCGTTCCCCGGAATGACGTAGTCGACGTCGTCCGGGTTGCAGTTGGTGTCGACGATGCCGATGACCGGGATCTTCAGCTTGCGGGCCTCGTCGACGGCGATCTTCTCTTTCCGGGTGTCGACGACGAACACCGCGTCGGGCAGCCGGGACATGTGGCGGATGCCGTCGAGGTTCTTGTGCAGCTTCCGCTTCTCCTTCTCGATGCGGGCGATCTCCTTCTTCGAGAAGGTGTCGTAGCGTCCGTCCTCGGCCATCGCCTCCATGTCGCGAAGCCGCGCGATGCTGCGCTGGATGGTCACGAAGTTGGTCAGCAGGCCGCCCAGCCACCGCTGGTTCACGAAGAACATCCCGCAGCGCCTGGCCTCCTCGACGACGAGGTCCTGGGCCTGGCGCTTGGTGCCGACGAACAGCACCGTCTTCCCCTCGGCCGCGAGGTCGCGAACGAACGCTTCCGCCTTCGCGAACAGCTCCGCCGTGCGGCCCAGGTCGATGATGTAGATGCCGTTGCGCGCCCCGAAGATGTACGGCTTCATCTTCGGGTTCCAGCGCTTGGTCTGGTGCCCGAAGTGCACGCCTGCCTCGAGCAGGTCCTTGATGGCGATCGACGTCAAGCTTCCTCCATCCCCTCTGCGGAACGCGGCCGGCCGACCCTGACGGCCCGCGCCGCAACCCGCCTGCTCACGCCGGAACCACCGGGGCCGCCCGGTCGCCGCGGCGGACTCAGCGCTTGCTGAACTGGAACCGCTTGCGGGCCCCCGCCAGACCGTACTTCTTGCGTTCCTTGATCCGGGCGTCGCGGGTCAGCATGCCGGCCCTCTTCAGCACCGGCCGCAGCTCGGCGTCGAAAGCGACGAGGGCCCGCGCGATGCCGAGCCGGAGCGCATCCGCCTGACCGGTGACGCCGCCGCCCTTCGCGGTCGCGAGAATGTCCACCTTGTCGGCGGCCTCCGCCACCTGCAGGGGGGCGGTGATGCGCATCCGCACCGCCTCCGACGGGAAACGCTTCTCCAGCGAGGTGCCGCGGATGGCCAGCTCGCCCGAGCCGGGCTTCAGAAACACGCGCGCCGTCGAAGACTTGCGCCGTCCGGTTCCGTAGAAAGTCGTCGCCGCCACGTCAGGACACCTCGAATCGAACGGGTTGCTGGGCCGCATGCGGATGGTCGGGCCCCGCGTAGACCTTCAGCTTGCGGTACATGTGCTTGCCCAGCTTGGTCTTGGGGAGCATGCCGCGCACCGCCTCCTCGACCATCCGGGCCGGCATGCGTTGCCGCATCGTCTTGGCCCTCGTCTCCCGCAGGCCGCCCTCGAAGCCGCTGTGGCGGCGGTAGAGCTTCTGTTCTTCCTTCGCCCCGCTCAGCCTGACCTGCCGTGCGTTCGTGATGATCACGAAGTCGCCGGTGTCGAGGAACGGCGCGTACTTCGGCTTGTGCTTGCCCTGAAGCAGCTTCGCGGCGACCGTCGCCACGCGGCCGAGCACCTGCTCGCCCGCGTCGATGACGTGCCAACGCCGTTCAATGCCCCGGGCCGACGGTACATACGTGGACATCTACTCTCCGGCGGCCTCCCGGGCCGCATGTGCAAACCAAGAGGCTACGCGCAAATCGCCCCTTGTGTCAAGAATTGCCGCCCTTCGGGCGGGGTCGATTGCGGTTTTCGCAGCGCCCGGGCGCGGCGAGCCCGGCGCGGGGCCCTGCCGGCGGGGCGCGAGCGCGCCCGCGTGGGTGGACCGCGAATTGCATTGAGATCGGTCGCGGCGGCCGTCGAGCCGAGACCACGCCGCCCGAGGAGCACGCGCATGATCTTTCGCCGCAGGGAATCGGTGGTCGGACTCGACGTCGGCCCGGACGCGATCAGGGCGGTCGAGCTGCACAGGACGTCGCGGGGCCGCGAGGTGGCCGCGATCGGGCGCGAGCCGATGCCCCGCGGCAGCATCGTCGGGGGGGAGATCGTGGACCTGGAGGCCGTGACCGGGGCCATCCGAAGGATTCTGGACCGGCGAGGAAGCCGGACGAGGCGGGTGGCGGCCGCCGTCGCCGGCAGCGCGGTCATCGTCAAGCGGGTGACCCTGCCCCTGATGGACGAGGACGACCTCGCCGGGTCGATCCGCTCCGAGGCCGAGCACTACATCCCGTTCGACACGAGCGACGTCAACCTCGACTACCAGGTCCTGCAGGCCGGCAGCGACGCCGCCGACCGCGCCTCGATGGACGTGCTCCTGGTGGCCGCCAAGAAGGAGAGGGTCGCCGACTGCGCCGGCGCCATCTCGCGCGCCGACGGGGTGCCGGTGGTCATCGACGTCGCGGCGTTCGCCCTGCAGAACGCCTTCGAGCTCAACTACGGCGTCGACCCGGGGCGCGTCTCGATGCTCGTCAACGCGGAAGCGGGCGGCCTGAACATCAACATCGTCGAAGGGGGTCAGACGCTGCTGACCCGCGACATCTCTCCGGGGGGCGTCGCCGAGGCCCTGCCGTCGGAGCCGGTCCCCTCGTTCGCCGACGCCGGTCCCCTCGAGGAAGGGCGCGCCCGGGGCGGGGCCGGCCCCGACGCCGCCGACCCCGACGCCGGGGCCGTCGGCGAGCATCTGTTGCTGGAGATCGACAAGACGCTGGGCTTCTTCAGGTCCGCGACGGCCGCGGGGCGCGTCGACGAGCTGGTGGTGAGCGGCGGGTCGGCGGGGGCCCCCGGCTTTCTGCCGGCGCTCGAGGTGCGCCTGGACGTACCCGTCTCGCTCTTCGATCCGTTCCGCCGGGTGCGCTGCGATCCGGATCGGTGGGGGGAGGACCGCGGGCCGGAGTCCGACGCCGCCTTCGCGGTCGCGGTCGGTCTCGCCCTGCGCCGGGGGGACGACCGATGATCCGCATCAACCTGCTGGCCGCGGAGCCGCCTCCGGAAGGTCCGTCCCGGTCCGGGGCCGCCCGCGGGGCGGCCATGGCGGGCGTCGTCGTCGTGGGGGTGGCGCTGGGACTCATGGCCCGGGACGGGCTGGCGATTCGCCGCGAGTCGAGCCGACTGGACGAGCGGATGCGGGTCCTCGACGGTCAGCTCGCCGGCCTCGCCGGCGTGGGCGCGCGGCGGGACGAGGTCGAACGGCGCCGCGACGATCTGGCGCGCCGGGTAGCCCTGGCCGAGACGCTGCGGGCGGCCCAGGGCGCGCCGGCGCGCCTGCTGGAGCAGGTGGGCCGCGTCGTGCCGGAAGACGCCTGGCTGACGGAGATGCGGCTGGAGGGCGGCCTGGTCACCCTGACCGGCCGGGCGGCGGCGATGTCCGGCCTGACCGAGCTGGTGGCCGGGCTCGAGGCGTCGGGGCACTTTCTCCCGCCCATCGAGATCGTCGACAGCCGGCGCGACGGGGGGGCGGTTCACTTCGAGATTCGAGCGCGCTTCTCGCTCCCGTCCTCCTGAACGGCGCCGGGCCGATGCCGAGGGCACGAGGGGCACGTCACGCAACAAGGACTTGCGGGTGGAAATCATGGAGACGGGCTTCACGAGGCTTCCGCGGTACGCGCGCATCGGGCTGGCGGCGACCCTCGTCGCATCGCTGCCGCTGGGCCTTCGACTGTCGTGGCTGGAGCCACGCATGCGCGAGCTCGACGCGAAGCGGGCGGCGCTGGCGGGCAGGGAGGCGGAGCTGATGGAGGCCCGCGAGGAGCGCGCGCGGCTGGCGCGGGCCCGCGACGGGGTCGACGAGCTGGGCTCGCGGCTCGATCGGCTCGGTGCGGTCGGGCCGGAGCAGGACGACGTCTCCGCGTTGCTGCGGCGCCTGGAGACCTTCGCGCTCCAGTCCGACCTGACGATTCGGGCGCTCCGTCCGCGTCCCCCGTCGCCCGAGGGGCCGCCGACGGCATGGTCGTACCGGCTGCACCTCGACGGCACGTACGAGGGGCTGACCCGGTTCTTCCGCCGGGTGGGCGGACTCTCCCGCATCGTCGCCATCGACGACGTGGCGATCCGGGCCGTCGACCCGCCCGGGCCCGGCCGCACCATCGCGGCCGAGTGCACGGCCACCGCCTTCGTGCTGCGCGGCGCGTCCCCGCCCGACCCGCCGGGCGGAGAGGAGGCAGAGTAGATGACCGGCGTGGCCGTGGTGCGATCGGCGATGTTGACGGGCCTGAGCGTGACCACCCTCGCGCTGGCCGGGGCCGCGCCGTCGCAGCTCTCTGGGCGACCCGGAGACGAGGCGTCGGGAACGGTCCGGGAGGCGGGTCAGGGGCCGGGGGTGGTCCGGGTGGCGGGTCAGGCGCCGGGAACCGTCCAGGAAGCGGGTCAGGCGCCGGGAACGGTCCGGGAAGCAGGTCAGGGGCCGGAGACCGCGATGGATGCGGCCGCGGACGGCATCCGGGACCCGTTCGCGAGGCCGGTGGCGACGGGTTCCGGCCGACCCGTCGAGGGCCGTCCCTCCGGCCTCTCGGGCGTGGCGGTGGACGAGGTGGTCCTGCGCGGCGTCGTCACGACCCGGGACGGCCGACTGGCGGTGCTCGAGGGGCCCGACGGGAGGGCCTGGGTCGCGAGGCCGGGGGAACGCCTGCATGACGGCGCCGTGCAGGGAATCACCGCCGAGGAGGTGCTGCTCCTGCGGGACGCGGCCGACTCGGTCGCGGAACGGGTGGTAGGCAAGCGGCTTCGCGACGGGGAGAGCGCGCGATGAGGGGAAGAGCGGCTTGGGCGATCGGGTGGCTGCTGCTGGGCGCGACCCCGCACGCGGCCGACTCGGTCGCGGACCGGGTGGTGGGCAAGCGGCTTCGCGACGGGGAGAGCGCGCGATGAGGGGAAGAGCGGCTTGGGCGATCGGGTGGCTGCTGCTGGGCGCGGCCGCGGCGGCGGGGGGCGAGCGTGCGGCGCCGGTGCCGGCGGCGACGGCGATCGTGGCGGTCGAGGCCTCGGTGGGGCCCGACGCGGTCACCGTCGCGATCCGGGGGAACGGCGGGCTGTCGCCGGGCGCGGTCCGCCGGGTCGACCACTTTCGGCCCCGGCTGGTGGTGGATTTCCCGGGCCTCGCGGCCGAGGCCGCCGCCACGCGCGTGGGCATCGAGCCCGTCGACCGCGTGCGGGTCGACCGGCAGTCCGTCGGGCTGACGCGGGTGGTTCTCGAGCTGTCGCGCTCCGCGCCGTATCGCCTCGAGGCCGGGGAACCCGGAGCACCGACGCTGCGGGTGGTGTTTCCGCGGCCGACGGCGCCGCCCGAGGCCCGGATCGACGACCCTGCCGGCGCCGGCCCGGGCGCGCGCCGGCGTGCCGCCGTCGCCGCCGGGGGCGGCGCTCCCGGCCGCCGCCGCCCGCCGTCGCCGCCGGGGGCGGCGCTCCCGGGCCGCCGCTCGCCGTCGCCGCCGGGGGCGGCGCTCCCGGGCCGCCGCTCGCCGTCGCCGCCGGGGGCGGCGCTCCCGGGCCGCCGCTCGCCGTCGCCGCCGGGGGCGGCGCTCCCGCCGCGACCGCCCGGCTTCCCGGCCAGCCCTCCGGCGTCTCCCGGACCTACGCCGGCGACCCCGTGTCGATGGACTTCCAGAACGCGGACCTGCGGGCCGTGCTCCGGGTGTTTGCCGAGATCAGCGCCCTGAACATCGTCATCGATCCCAGCGTGCGGGGCGAGGTGAACGTCGCCCTCACGCAGGTGCCGTGGGACCAGGCGTTCGACGTCATCCTTCGCGCCAACGGCCTCGGCTACGAGATGGACGGAACCGTGGTGCGAATCGCATCGATCGAGAGGTTGCAGGAGGAGGCCGAGGCGCGGGCGGCCCTCGCCCGGCGCGAGGCGGAGGCGGGCGAGCTCGCGGTTTTTGCGCGGACCCTGAGCTACGCCCGCGCGGACGATCTCGTGCCCCTGATCACCGGCGCGTCGCTGTCGTCGCGCGGAGAGGTGTTCACCGACCCGCGTACCAACACCCTCGTCGTGCGCGACCTCGAGGATCGGCTGCCGGCCCTCGACGTTCTGCTCGACACCCTGGACCGGTCCGAGCCGCAGGTCGAGATCGAGGCGCGGGTGGTGCGCGCCGGCCACGACTCGGCCCGGGCGCTGGGTGTGCAGTGGGGCCTCGCCGGCCGCGACGTCCCGGGTCGCGGGGGAACGGCGGGGGCATCGGGCAGCGAGGTCCGCGGCGGTCGGGACGGGCGCCTCGCGACCGGCATCGACCTCGGCGTCGGGGCGCCGACCTCTACCCTCGGCGTCGCGGTGGGACCGGACGGCGGCCCCCTCGACCTCGACCTGACCCTCTCGGCGCTCGAGAGCCGGGGCGACCTGCACATCATCTCGAGTCCGCGGGTCACGACCCAGAACAACGTCCAGGCCGAGATTCTCCAGGGCGACCAGATCCCGTACCAGACGGTCGCCAACAACACCGTCACGGTGGAGTTCAAGGAGGCGGCGCTGACCCTGCGCGTGACGCCCCGGATCACGGCCGCCGACACCGTCATCATGCAGGTCGAGGTCGAGAACTCCTTCGCGGACTTCGCGCGGGCCCTCGGCAACCCCCCGATTCCGTCCATCGTGACCCAGCGCGCGGCGACGACGGTCCAGGTCGGCGACGGGGAGACGGCGGTCATCGGCGGCATCCACGAGAACTCCCGCAGCGAGCAGAGCAGCCGCACGCCGGGCCTGCACCGCGTTCCCGTGCTCGGTTGGCTGTTCAGGAGCTCGGCCCGCAACGAGAGCACCGACGAGCTGATGATCTTCCTCACGCCCCGCATCGTGCGGTGACCGGGAGCCCGTGGCGAGATCCCGCGTTGCACCGGTGGCACCCTGCCGCCACCGGCCCCCGGGCCAGGCCCGCCCATCGTCGCCTTCGGCTCCCGGCAGGGCTGGTGGGCGGCAACCGGAGCCGAAGGCGACGGTTTCCGGGAGGGGGCGGCCGCGGGTTGCGGTATCGTTCCCCCACGAGAGGCGGCGGCGATGGAGCCGCCGCCCGACGCGCGGAGGGGCATCGTGGGGAAGGACGGGTATCGGGCGCGCCGGCGAGGCCGCCTGTTCACGGCGCCGGCCGGGGCCGGGGAAGCCGCGGCGGGAGCGGGGCCCGACGCTCCGCCCGACCTCCTGCTCGTCACCCACGCCGCCAACGTGTTCTACCTCACCGGCTTCCGGGGCAGCGCGGGCATGCTGCTCGCGGGCGCCGGCGAGACCACCCTGATCGTCGACTCGCGCTACGTCACGGCGGCGCGGCGCGTGCTCGACGACGCCTCGACCCCCGGCGCGCCGGTCGTCCTCGCCGAGGTCGAGTCGTCGTACGAGGAGACCGTCTGCGAGCTCCTGCGGACGCGCGGGCGATGCCGGGTGGGCGTGGAGGCCGATCACATGACCCTCGCCCGGCACGCGTGGCTCGAGCAGGCCCTCGCCGGCTCCGGGGTCGAGCTGTGTCGGACCTCGGGGATGGTCGAGGCGGGCCGGCTGGTGAAGGATGCGGAAGAGGTGGAGATACTGCGCGAGGCCGGGGCCCGCATCTCCGGGGTGATGGCCGAGATGCTCTCCGGCCTGCGGCCGGGCCGCCGCGAGCGCGACGTGGCGGCGGACGTCGACTGGGCGATCCGACGCGCCGGGTTCGAGGGTCCGGCGTTCGAGACCGTCGTCGCGAGCGGGCCCAACAGCGCCCTGCCGCATGCGCGGCCCGGCGACCGCGAGCTGGCCGGGGGCGACCTGGTGCTGCTCGACTTCGGCGGCGTGCACGACGGCTACTGCGTGGACTTGACGCGGGTGGCGAGCCTCGGCCCCGCGACGCTGCCCGCCACGTCGTGGCACGACGCGGTGCGGGCGGCGCACGCGGCGGCCCTGGCCGCGGTGAGGCCGGGCGTGCGGGCGGTCGAGGTGGACGCCGCGGCCCGGACCGTGCTGACCGACCGGGGGCTCGGGGAGGCGTTCGGGCACGGGACCGGCCACGGCCTCGGCATCGAGGTCCACGAGGCGCCGCGCATCGGCAAGCCGCGCGCGGCCGACGGCTCCGAAGAGACGCGGCTGGCGGCGGGGATGGTCGTCACCATCGAGCCCGGCGTCTACGTGCCGGGGGAGGGGGGCGTGCGGCTCGAGGACGACGTCGTCGTGACCGACACCGGCTGCGAGCTGCTGACCGACGTGCCCCTCGAGCTCGTTGTGGTCTAATGGGCTGCGGTGCCGGGGGCGGCGGGACAGTTCGTTGCGTCGTGTCGATGTTCCGCGCGGGCGCTTCGCGCCGTCGCCCACGGTGACGCCCGCTTCCGTCGGTGGATGTCCTGACATGGATCCGGATCGAATCGGCCCCGTGCTGGATCGCGTGCTCGGCCTGATGCGCGAGCACGGCCTGGCCGAGCTGGAGCTCGAGTCGGAGGAGCTGCGCGTCCGCGCGCGGAAGACGGAGGCGGCGGCCCCGCGGGTCGAAGCCGCGGTCGCGGCGGGGGTTCCCGCGGCGCCCCCCCCGCCGGCCGCCCGGGAGCCGGTCGCGACGGTCGTCGAGGCCCCCGTCGTGGGTACCTTCTACCGGGCCGGCGCACCCGACGCGGCGCCCTTCGTGGAGGTCGGCGACCGGGTGGAGCCGGGAGACGTTCTCTGCGTCATCGAGGCGATGAAGCTGATGAACGACATCAAGGCGGAGTTCGCGGGCGAGGTCGTGGAGGTCCTCGCCGAGAACGGCCAGGCGGTGGAGTACGGCCAGCCGCTGCTCACGCTCCTGCCGTCCGCGGGACCACGGCCGTCCTGACATGTTCCGAAAGATCCTCGTCGCCAACCGGGGCGAGATCGCCCTGCGGGTGGTCGCCGCCTGCCGGGAGCTCGGCGTCCGCACCGTGGTCGCGCATTCGCAGACCGACCGCGACGGCCTCCCCGCCCGCTTCGCCGACGAGACGGTGTGCATCGGGCCCGCCCCGAGCCGGCACAGCTATCTGAACCGCCTGGCCGTCCTCGCCGCGGCGGAGACGACCGGCGCCGACGCCGTGCACCCCGGCTACGGCTTCCTGTCGGAGCGCGCGGACCTCGCCGAGGGGTGCGCCGCCGCCGGCATCGCGTTCATCGGACCGCCCCCCGAGGTCCTGCGGCTGCTCGGCGACAAGGCCCGGGCCCGCCAGGCCATGGGGGCGGCGGGCCTGCGCCTCGTCCCCGGCACCGAGCCCATGGAGGACGCGGCGGCGGCGGCGCGGGCGGCCCCGGAGGTCGGCTATCCCCTCCTCGTCAAGGCGGTCGGCGGCGGCGGCGGCCGGGGCATGCGGCTCGTCGAGGCCCCGGACCGCCTGCCCGAGGCGTTCCGCGCCGCCGTGAGCGAGGCCGACGCGGCCTTCGGCGACCCCCGCGTCTATCTCGAGCGCTACCTCGGGGGCGCCCGGCACGTCGAGTTCCAGGTCCTCGCCGACCGGCGGGGCCGCACCGTGCATCTCGGCGAACGCGAGTGCTCGGTGCAGCGCCGGCAACAGAAGGTCGTCGAGGAGGCCCCGGCGCCGGGCCTCGAGGCGGACGTTCGCGAGCGCGTCGGCGGGCTCGTCGCGGCGGCGGCGCGGTCCGTCGGCTACGTGAACGCGGGCACGTTCGAGTTCCTGGTGGACGGCGACGGCCGGTTCTACTTCATGGAGGTCAATCCCCGCGTTCAGGTCGAGCACGGCATCACCGAGGCGGTGACCGGCGTCGACGTCGTCAAGGCGCAGATCCGGATCGCGGCCGGAGAGCCCCTCGCGTTCGAGCAGGACGACGTCCGTCTCGCCGGGCATGCCGTCGAGTGCCGGGTGAACGCCGAGCATCCCGAGACGTTCGCGCCCAGCCCCGGCGCGATCCGGACCCTCGTGCTGCCCGGGGGGCCGGGCATCCGGGTGGAGACCGCGGCCCACGCCGACCACATGGTCTCGCCGTTCTACGACTCGCTGCTCGCGAAGGTGATCGCGCACGGGCGCGACCGCGCCGAGGCCGTGGCCCGCATGCGGCGGGCGCTCGGGATGATGGTGGTGGAAGGGGTCGACACGAACCTCTCGCTGCACCTGCGCATCCTCGACGATCCCGATTTCCTCGCCGGCCGCCTGGACACCGCGTTCCTCGACCGGTTCCTCGCCGGCGGAGCGACGGCGGCGTGAGCCGGTGGCCCCGGCTCTACGCCATCGTCGACGCGGGCTCCGCGAGCCGCGCCGGCCGGACGCCCGTCGATCTCGCGCGGGCGTACCTCGACGGGGGAGCGCGCCTCCTGCAGCTGCGGGCCCCCGGCGTCGACACCCGGACGCTGTTCGAGTGGGCCCGCGACATCGTCGCCCTGGCGGCGCCGCGGGGCGCCCGCGTCGTCGTCAACGACCGTTGCGACGTGGCCCTGATGTCGGGGGCCGACGGGGTTCACGTCGGTCAGGACGATCTCCCCGCCGCGGCCGCCCGCGAGCTGCTGGGGCCGGCCGCCGTCGTCGGCCTCTCCACCCACGACGCGTCGCAGCTCGACGACGCCCTCGCGCAGCCGGTCAGCTATCTCGCGGTCGGCCCGGTCCGCGACACGCGGACGAAGGACACGGGATACGCGGCCGTCGGCCTGGAGGCGGTGCGGCGGGCCGCGCGGGCGGCCGGGAGCCGCCCGGTGGTGGCCATCGGCGGCATCACCCTGGAGGCCGCCCCGGCCGTGATCGCGGCCGGGGCGGCCTCGGTCGCGGTCATCTCCGACCTGCTCGCCGGCGGCGACCCGGCGGGTCGGGTGCGGGCCTACCTGGACGCGCTCGGCGAGGCCGGCTGAGCGGCGGTCTTCCCGCCGCCGCCGCGCAACCAGGGTTTCCGCTCGAAGTAGCTGTCCATCAGGGTCCGGGTCTGGCCGGACAGCACGACGAGGGCCACGAGGTTCGGCAGGATCACGATGCCCAGGGCGATGTCCCCGAGGTCCCAGGCCGCGGCGGGGGCGAGCATCGCGCCGAGGAACACCATGCCGACGTAGACGAGCCGGTAGGGCAGGATGGCCTGCGCCCCGAACAGGTACGCGGCGCACCGGTCGCCGTAGTAGCTCCACGCGATGGCGGTGGAGAGGGCGAAGAGCACCACCGAGAACACCACGATGATCCCGCCCCAGTCGCCGAGGGGGCTGAGCCCGCGCCGGAACCCCAACTGCGTCAGCGGCGCGCCTCCTTCCGGGGCGTCGCCGTAGAGCACGGCGTACCCGGTGCCGTCGTCGGCGACGGCGGCGCCGCCGCCCGGATCGATGGTGCCGCTGAAGGGGACCGTCTGCGCCTCGTCGACGTAGAACCGCTCCACCGGCACGTCGTGCCACGCGAACGCCGCCTCGCCCGCCCCGATATCCTGGCGGCCGTCGACGACGCGGATGGCGGCCGGCGGGTCGGCCTCGCGCAGCGCCCCGTCGGGCTCCGTCACCACGTAGGACAGGTCGCCGGCGGCCAGCGTGAACGCGGACGGTACACGATCGGTGTGCGCCCCGGTGATGATGATCACGAGGCAGGTCATGGTGACGATGACGATGGTGTCGATGAACGGTTCGACAAGTCCCACCACGCCCTCCGACACCGGCTCCTCGGTCTTGGCCGCGGCGTGGGCGATGGGCGCCGACCCCTGTCCCGCCTCGTTCGAGAACAGCCCGCGGTTGACCCCCCAGTTGAGGGTCACCAGGAGGACGCCGATGCCCGTGCCCGCCACCCCCGCGGTCGGGTTGAACGCCTCCCGCAGGATCAGGGCGAACGTGGGCAGCACCGCGCCGGCGTTCATCAAGATGATGAGGAGGGCGGCGAAGACGTAGATGCTCGCCATCAGGGGCGCGAGAATCGCGGTCACCCGGCCGATGCGGGTGATGCCGCCCAGGATGACCGCGGCCACCGCCGCCGCCGCGAGCAGGCCGGTCACGACGTTGGGGGTGCCGAAGTTCGACTCGAGGGTGTCGGCGAGGGTGTTCGCCTGCACCGCGTTGCCGGTGATGAACGCGGTGAAGCCGAGGGCGATCGCGAAGAACACCGCCATCCACCGCCAGCGCTCGCCCATGCCCCGCTCGATGTAGTACATCGGGCCCCCGGCCACCGTGCCCTCGTGCTTGTGGGCCTCGGGGTGCACGTCGCGGTAGCGCTGGGCCAGGGTCACCTCGGAGAACTTCGTGGCGGCGCCGAGCAGGGCGGTCATCCACATCCAGAACAGCGCCCCCGGTCCGCCGTAGTGGATGGCCCACGCCGCGCCGGCGATGTTGCCGATGCCCACCGTGGCCGACAGGGCGGTGGTGAGGGCCTGGAAGTGCGACACGTCACCCGGGTCGTCGGGGTCGTCGTAGCGCCCCGACGTCACCGCGAACCCGTGGCCGAGGCGCCGGAGCTGGACGAACCCGAGCCGGACCGTCAGGAAGGCGCCGGCCCCCAGCAGGGCGATGACCTTGAGGGGCACCACCTGCTCGCCGACCGGGATGCCGAAGCTGTCGACGAAGAACTTGACGGTCTGGATGAGCTGCTCGAGGGTTTCCATGCCTTTGGCTTCCATCCCGCCGCCAGCGGATCGCGACGGCCGGCCTGTCGTCGGTGTCGGGCGACAGTATATAGCTCGGCCGACCGCCATGCGCGGCCGGCCGGCGCCGCGACCCCGCCGGCGCGTCGACGGCCGTGCGGGTGCGGAGGCCGGGACCGGGGGGAACCGCGCGACCCGCGGGCGCGTGGACGGCCGGCGCCCGCCGGGGGCCCCGGCGGGAATCGCGTCGCCACGTACCGGGCGCGCCAGCCCGCAGAAGACGGGTGCCCCTGATGCAGTTGGCCAGTTCATATCGATCACCGCCCCAGCCCGGCGCCGGCGCCGCGACCCCGCCGGCGCGTCGACGGCCGGCGCCTGCTAACATGCACGCGCGATCGTGAGAGCGAGGCCGGACGCGGCGGGTGGCGGGCAAGGGAAGGACGGAGAGCACGGGGACGGCGGCGGGGCGATCGTGAGAACGAGGCCGGACGCGGCGGGTGAGGCAAGGATGGAGAGCACCGGAACGGCGGCGGCGAGACGGCTCGACGGCAAGGCGGTGGCAGAGGCGATTCGCGGGACCCTGAAGCCGCGCATCGCGCGCTTCCGGGAGGCGGCCGGCCGCCCCCCGGGGCTGGGCATCCTGCTCGCGGGCGACGACGGCGGGTCGGAGATCTACGTGCGAAACAAGGTCCGCGCCTGCGAGGGGCTCGGCATCCGCGCCGATCTCCAGCGCCTGCCGGCCGACGCCGCCCTCGACGAGGTGATGGCGATCGTGGCGCGGTTCAACGCCGCCGACGACGTCGACGGCGTGCTCGTGCAGTCCCCGCTGCCGCCGGGGATGGGGGCCGACGCCGAGCAGCGGGTGTTCGACGCCATCGATCCGGCCAAGGACGTCGACGGCTTCCACCCCGTCAACGTCGGCCGGCTGGTGCAGAACCGGCCGGCCCTCGTGCCGGGCACGCCCTCCGGCATCATCGAGCTGCTGGAGCGGAACGGCATCCCCATCGAGGGGCGCCGCGCCGTCGTCATCGGCCGCAGCGACATCGTCGGCAAGCCGCTGGCGACCCTGCTGCTCCACCGGCACGCGACGGTGACCATCTGCCACTCGCGGACCCGCGACCTCCCGGCGGTGGCGTCGTCGGCGGACATCCTGGTGGCGGCCATCGGGCGGCCGGGCTTCGTGACCGCCGACTTCGTGAAGCCGGGGGCGACGGTGATCGACGTGGGGACGACGCGGATGACGGACCGCGACCGGGTCGCGGCGTTGTTCGGGGCGGACTCGCCGCGCCTCGAGGTGCTCGAGCGGCGGGGCGCGACCGTGGTCGGCGACGTGCACCCCGAGGTCGCTTCCGTCGCCGGGGCGCTGACGCCGGTGCCGGGCGGGGTGGGGCCTCTCACCATCGCGATGCTGCTGTCGAGCACGGTTCGCGCGGCGGAAGCGCGACGCTGACCGGGCCGTTTTCGGGGCCGTCGGTTTTCGCCGCTGACGGCCTCGAGGGTGGCGGGATGTTGCAGCTCGGTGGCTCGGAGGGGCGCGGGAGCTTGCTCGCGGGTTGCCTGCTCGGTGTCAGGGGAGAGAGGCCAGGGCTTGTACCTGGCCGGCGAGGGCGGCGACCTGGTAGACCAGCGCGATTACGGCCGACAAGATGGCTCCGCTCAGGGCGAAGGCAATCCCGACCGTCCATCGGGAGATTCGGTCGGCATCGCGAGCGCGGCGGTCGCTGAGGTCGGCGGCGCGTTCGACCCTGACTGCGAACGCCTCTAGCGCCTCGAGCGTTGTCTTGTCCATGCCAGCCCCCACAGTATCGCGCAAATGTCCGCCGCGTCAGCGGCTCTCGTTCTCCGAAGCGTTGTCGAGCAGCTCTCGACCGCTGCCTCGGAAGTCGATATCCGGGATGATGGTCTGGGGCTTGAACACGACCCGGTAGTGGTACGCGCTCACCCGGGCGCCGTCGAGCTGCTCGGCGAAGTAGGTCACGTTGTCGCTGAGGCCGAGAAAGTGCTTCTTGTACTCGGTTTCGCCGACCTTGCAGGTGACCTCCAACTGATTCGACTGGTCCTCGACCGAGCAGAGTCCTTCGATCGACAGCAGGTAGGTGTCGGTTATCCCGTTCAGGAAGACGACACGCCTCATGATCTCGAAGTTGTCCGCCGCCCGGGACAGGTTGCTCGACGCGATCTGCGCGTCGTTGCAGCCTGTGGCCGCCGCTGCCACCGCCAGCATCACCGACATTCCTCGCATACGCATCATGGCTCTTCGCTCCGGGATCAGCGAACCGCGGCGGTGGGTGTTGTCCAGCATGTGTTCATTATCGCACAAGCTGAGCATCGGGGAAACCGGACCATCGTCGACGCCTCCGCCGAGCCCCCGGGCGCGACGCCATCGGGATGGCGCGCCGCGTGCGGGGTGCCACTTGGGGGCGAGGCGCGAATCGGCTGGATGCTCGCCCCGGGCAGCCCGGGCAGACCCGCGTCATCACCGAAGCTGAACCGTCCGCGGGCGAGGCGCGAATCGACGCCTCAGCCGGTTGGATGCTCGCTCCGGGCAGGCTGGGCGGAGGGACCCGCGTCCGGGCGTAGCGCCTGCAGGAGGCGCGGCAGCGCCTCCACGGCGTACAACGGCAACGAGAGGATGCGCGCGGTCACGTCCTCTGCGCCCTCGGCCGTGCGGATGGCGTGACGGACCGTCTGCAGGCTCGGCGGATTGGCGTCGAACCGCACCGCCACCGCCGGCCGCTTCTCGTGGACGAACTGCAGGAGCGACTTCAGCGACCCGCTGCGCCCGGCCTTGACCTCGATCGGCACGATCCAGTCTCGGTGCGAGACGACGTAGTCGACCTCGGCGTTGCCGCGACGGGCGTGCCGCAGCCAGTAGTGGAGCTCGGGGGGGCGGTCGCCGCCGTCGAGCGAGGCCAACTGCTGTCCGACGGCCTGTTCCGCCATGCCCCCTTCGTTGACCAGCCGGGTGTTGTCGAGCGCCTCGATGTCCGTCAGGTCCAGGCCGCACAGGTGGTTCATCAGCCCCACGTCCATGAACAGCAGCTTGGTCGCGTGGTTGCCGGCGTCGGCGCCGAGGGGCAGTCCCGAACAGTGGCTGTGCGAGACCCGGTGGCAGACGCGCGCCTTGACGAGCAGGTCGATGGCCCGGCCCACGTCCGCGGCCCGCGCATCCGGGTCGAGGCGGCGGTAGGTCACGGGCTGCCCGACGGCCCGGGGCACGAGACGGAACAGCCGCTGGAGCCGGGCGAGCGGCGTCCGCCGCGCGTACTTGGCGAAGTCGTCCTCGTAGGTCGAGGCGATGGAACGGTGGACCGCCGCCACCTCCACCGGCGAGCCCGACTCGCAGTACGCCAGGACCGCCTCGGGCAGGCCGCCGACCAGGAGGTACTCGCGGAACCGCCGCGCGAGTCGCCGGTGGGCGGCCTCGGTCGGTGGCGAGTCGGGGGCGAGGTCGTCGATGGGGTCGCCGGCCGCCGGGTCGACGGCGGCGAGAAACTCGCGAAACGTCAGCGGGCCCAGATGCAGGTACTGAATGCGCCCCACCGGCATCGAGAATCCGTGGTCGGCGAGGATGAACTCGAGCAGCGAGCCGGCCGCCACCACCGGCAGGTCGGGCCGGTCCTCGTACAGGTAGCGCAGGGCCGGCAGGGCATGGGGCGTCGCCTGCACCTCGTCGAGAAACAGGACGGCCCGGTCCAGTCGGGTACCCGCGAGCGCCTCCAGCTCGCGCAGGATGCGGCCGGTGTCCAGGCTCTCGAACACCCGATCGAGGTAGAGATGCCGCTCCAGGTTCACCTCGCAGAGCGCGAGTCCGGCCGCCGCCGCGAACCGGCGAACCAGGGTCGTCTTCCCGACCTGCCGCGCCCCGCGCAGCACCAGCGGCTTCCGGCGGCGGGCCGCCAGCCAGCGTTGCAGGGTGTTTTCAGCGAGCCTCCTCATGGCAAAAACACCCCTAAAATATCACTAATTTCGTCTAAACATACGTATATGATGTCTATCCAGGCTTGGAGATCTACAGGAGGAAGAAGATGGCTGGTGCGCGACCAGGCGGTTGGGCGGCGGGTGCGGCGGCGCTCGCAGTGGCGATCAGCGCGGCGGTGCCGTCCGCGGGGCAGACCCGGACGCCAGTCGGCGAATGGCGGGCGTTCGGGGCGGACGCCGCCAACACCAAGTACTCGCCGCTCGACCAGATCACGCCCGAGAACTTCACCGAGCTGGAGGTCGCGTGGCGGTGGCGCTCGATCTCGGGCGAGGTCGCGGCCGAGCACGAGGCCATCCGCCCCGGCCCCTTCAAGACCGCGCCGCTGATGGTCGGCGGGCTGGTCTACGTCAGCACCGCCCTCGGGCAGGTCGCGGCCCTCGACGCGGGCACCGGCGAGCTGGTCTGGTCGTACGACCCGCGCACCTACGACCGCCTCGAACGGCCGGCCAACATGGGCTGGCAGCACCGCGGGGTGTCGTACTGGGAGGACGACGAGAGCGGCGACGCCCGCATCTTCATCGCCACCCACGACCTGCTGCTGGTGGCCATGAACGCCCGCACCGGCCGCCTGTACCCCGACTTCGGGGCCGACGGCGCGGTGGACCTGAGCGGCAGCCTCGGACGGCCCGTCGACCGGTCGCGGCTCACCCATTCGCAGCCGCTGGCCGTGGTCGGCGACACCGTCATCGTGGGCAGCATCGTGCAGGACGGCTCCCTGACGCGCCGCGAGGCGGACCCCGGCCACGTCCGCGCCTTCGACGCCCGCACCGGCGAGATGAAGTGGATCTTCCACACCATCCCCAGGGCGACGAGTTCGGGGCCGACACCTGGCACGACGAGTCGTGGCGCTACAGCGGCCACACCAACGTGTGGGGCACGATGGCCGTCGACGAGGAGCTGGGCTACGTCTACCTGCCGACGGGCACCCCGACCAACGACTGGTACGGCGGCATGCGCCACGGCGACAACCTGTTCGCGGAGAGCATCGTCGCCGTCGACGTCGAGACCGGCCAGCGCGTCTGGCACTTCCAGGCGGTGCACCACGGGCTCTGGGACTACGACTTCCCGACCGCCGGCAACCTCGTCGACATCCGCGTCGACGGCCGCGACGTCAAGGCCATCGCCCAGCCGAGCAAGCAGGCCTTCGTCTACGTCTTCGACCGCGTGACCGGCGAGCCGGTGTGGCCCATCGAGGAGCGGCCCGTCCCCGCCGGCGCGGTGCCGGGGGAGTGGTACGCGCCGACCCAGCCGTTCCCGACGAAACCCGCCGCGTTCGACCTCCAGGGCATCACCGTCGACGACCTCATCGACTTCACCCCCGAGCTCCGCGCCGAGGCCCTCCGCATCGCCGAGCGGGCCCAGCTCGGGCCCATGTTCACGCCGCCCCCGGTGCGGGGCGAGGGGCGGCCCATCATCCAGTCGCCGGGCCCCGGCGGCGGCATCAACTGGCCGGGCGCGGCCGTCGACCCCGAGACGGGGCGCCTGTTCGTGCCGTCGCAGACCCGCCTGCGGGCGGTCGAGCTGGTCGAGTACCCGCCCCCCGCCACCGTCGGCTACTTCACCGACCCCTGGGCGCAGCCGGTGCCGGGGCCGCAGGGGCTGCCCCTCGTCAAGCCGCCCTACAAGCGGGTCACCGCCATCGACCTGAACACCGGCGACCATGCCTGGATGGTCCCGCACGGCGACGGCCCGCGGAACCACCCGGCCCTGCGCCACCTCGGGCTGCCGCCCCTCGGCGGCCACAACGGCATGCACGGGGGCGGTCCCCTCGTCACGAAGACCCTGCTCGTCGTCAACTCCGGCGGGCGATACGTCGAGGACATGGTCGAGGCGGCGCGGGCCATGACCGCCTACGACAAGGACACCGGCGCCTACCTGGGGTCGGTGGAGCTGCCGGCCGTGCCCTACGGCAACCCCGTCAGCTACCTGCACGAGGGGAGGCAGTACATCGCGGTGGCCGTGGGCACGTCGAGCGCGGCGGGCGGGGCAGAGCTGCTCGCGCTGGCCCTGCCCTGAGCGGAGGGCCGAGGCCGGCCGTTTACGGAAACGTCTCCCGGCCCCGGATCGCGATGTTGCGCATGCTCCGCATAATCCGTAACATGCGTGGATGACCAAACGATCGCAAGGCAGGGGGGGCGGGCCCCGGTCACCGGCGGCATCCGGCGCACGTGTCGTCACCGCGACGGAGACCGCGAAGAACTTCGGCGCGATCATCGATCGGGTACGGGAGGAGCGCGCCGTCTACGTCGTGGAGCGCGGCGGCACGCCGGTAGCGGAGATCGGCCCCGTGAAGGCGAAGACCGTGACGATTCGCGACTTCGTCGAGATCGTCCGCTCCGGGTCGGTGCCGTCGCCCGGCGAGGGTTACCTCGAGGCGGTCGAGGAGGGCATCGCCCTGTACAATCGCCCCGAGGTTCCCGAGAACCGATGGGGACCCTGATCGACTCGAGCGTCCTGATCGCGGCCGAACGTGGCCGGCTGGACCTCGAGACCGCGCTCGCGGCCGGCCCGGACGAACCCGTGGGCATCGCCGCGATTAGCGCGTCCGAGCTGCTCCACGGCACGCACCGGCTCAGCGGCCTGCGCCTCCTGCAGGCGCGAGCGTTCGCCGAGCGGTGGCTTGCGATCCTCCCGGTCAGCGCTTTCGACCTGCAGGCTGCGCAGGTGCACGCGGCGCTGGCCGCGGATCTCGCGCGGAAGGGCACACCCATGGGCGCCCACGACCTGATGATTGCGGCGACCGCGGTGCGTCTCGGCTACTCGGTGGCCACGCGCGACCGCCGGAGCTTCGGCCGAGTGGATGGCCTCCCCGTCAGGTACTGGTAGATGCGCCATGGGAGTCCGTGGTGAACCCCGCGTTCCACCGCGCCGGGAGGGCGCCAGCGGATCGCGAACGCCGCCGCCGTCATCGCGGTCAGGAGGGACACCCGCGCCGTAACCCGTGAGTCTCGGCGCCGTCACCCAACCGACAAACGGGGGCTCGACCATGCGGCCGGAGAGCCGGCGATGCTCCGCATGACCATGGCGGACTGGCGATCGCAGGCGGCGGGCCTCGTCAAGCAGGCGGCGATGGTGCTCGCGGTGCTGCTGCCGCTGCTCGTCGTGGTCGGGGACGTGCGGGTGCTCGTCTACGGCCTGAGCTGTGCCTACCACGCGGTCAATCTCTCCGCGTTCGTCTTCCGGCGCACCGTGGCCGCGCGCTTCGCGCTGCAGTCCGCCGCGTGGCGGACGGTGGCGTTCGGCCTGCTCGCAGCGCTCGCCGTCCGGTCGGGCGAGCTGGCGCCGTCGGTCGCGGGATGGTCGCTGCTCGTCGCCGGCATCGTACTGAACGCGCTGGCGGTACGGACCCTCGGCGTGATCCGGACGTACTACGGGGTCGAGCTCGGCGCGGTGCCGCATGCCCGGGTCACGTCGTTTCCCTACTCGTGGTTCTCCCACCCCATGCACGCGGGCATCGTGTTGCAGTTCGCGGCGATCGGCCTGCTCTGTCCCGCGCTCGGGCGCGAGTTCCCGCTGCTCTTGCCCGGGCACGTCGCCATGACGGTGCTGACGGCCCTCGTCGAACACTTCGACCTGCACGTCGCGCCGCGGCGGCGATGAACGACGGCCGCCCCCGGACCCCGGTTCGGAAGAGCGGCCTCGCGTGCAGTCTGTTTCGCCGGCTGAACATGGTCGGCCCGCGGCGCCGGCGGCCCGGGCTGCGGAGAGCCGCGACGGCCGCGCCCCCGGCGGCCACGTCCTCGGCACAGCCGACCGGCCCGCGCCCCGCGCCCTGCCCGACAGGCGTGAGCCGATTCGACGATGTCTGACGCATTCCGTCGCGGAGGTCAGACATGACGAGGTGTGCCGACACCGCCGGAAGCGCCGCGCTCGAGGCCCGGGCGCCCCGCGTGCGTGTGGTCGCGACCGACCCGCCTCACGAGGCGGCCGGCTGCGCCTGCCGGGTCGGCGAGGCCGGAAGCCTCGCGGTGAAGGCGGTGCTCGCCGACTTGGTGAGGCGGCCGCGCCATTACCTCGTAGCGCGCTGGAACTGGAAGGCGGCCTTCGTGAGCGGCGCCGTGCGGGGCCTTCTGTTCCTGGCCGTGACGCGCGGGTCGGGCGTGGAGGCGGCGGGCACGGCCCTGGGGGTCGAGTTCGCGTATCGGGTGGCGAGCACCGGTGGGTGGTCCGCGCTCACCCAGGCCTTTCGCCGGGCCACGCCGGGTTGGGCGGCCGCCCTCGTCGTCATGGTCGCCATCCCGGTGGCGGCGCACGTGCTCGAGTTCGGGGTGCACCTCGCGGCCGGCACGGCCGAGCTCGGGCGCGCCACGGCCGCCTCCGTGGCGTTGACGGTCGTCTCGGCCGCCTTCACCCTCTTCGCGATGCGGCGCGGCGTCCTCATCGTCGGCGACGCCGAACAGCAGTCCTTCCGGCGGGACCTCGCGGCGCTGCCCGGGCTCGTCGCGGGTTTTCTCATCTCCATCGCGGCGGGGGCCCGGCGAGGCGCGGCGCGGGCAGCGGGCGCCCGCCGCCCACGGGGGCTCGCATGACGCCGGCTCCCCGACGCCGGTCGTTCCGGCGGCGCCCCGCCCGCATCACAGCGGCGGGCCGCTCCACCGGTCGCGGCGCACGAGCTCGCCGCTGCCCGCTTCTCCCAGGACCTCGCCGTTGCGGTACACGATCTCCCCGCGCCGCATGGTCAGGGTCGGCCAGCCCGTGATCACCCGGCCCGCGTGCACCGAGTAGCCGCTGTTCGACAGCATGTCCTCGTTGCGGATGGTCCGCGTCTCCTCCGGGTCCCAGAGCACGAGGTCGGCGTCGGACCCCACGGCGATTGCCCCCTTGCGAGGGTAGAGGCCGAACAGCCTGGCGGGGTTGCTGGAGGTGACCTCGACGAAGCGCTCCAGGCTGATCCGGCCGTCCCGGACGCCCTCGGAGTAGAGCATCGGCAGCATCACCTGGAGGTTGCTCATCCCCGCGCGGTGCTGGACGACGTTCTGCGCCGGGTCGAGCTTCTGCTCGCGCGTGTAGGCGACGTGGTCGGTGGCCACGACGTGCACGGTCCCGCGGGCGATGCCGTCCCACAGGGCGTCGACGTCGCTCTGCTCCCGCAACGGGGGCTGGCCGATGTAGAGGCCCGGAGTGGGGCCGTCGAACCGTTCGCGGGTCAGGTGCAGGTAGATGGGGCGGGTCTCGACGTACACCGGCAGGCCGCGCGCCTGCGCCCGCTCGGCCACCCGCAGGGCGCCGGCCGACGACAGGTGGACGATGTACATGGCGGCGCCCGTCTGCTCGGCCATCGACACCGCGCGCTGCGTGGCCGCGACCTCTGCCGTCACCGGCCGGGCGTCGGGGAAGTTCTCGAGGCCGCCGCGCCCCTCGGCCAGCAGCCGCTCCGAGGTGATCTGCACGAGCGCCGCGTCCTCGCAGTGCATCATCATGAGCACGCCGTTCTCGCGGGCGGCGTGCATGGTCGACACGAAGCCGGGGGCGTTGGCGTCGAACGTGGGCCGCACCATGAACACCTTGATGGTGGTCTGCCCGGTGTCGGCGAGCTCCGCGAGGGTCTCGGGGGTGGCCGTCGCGGGGTCGGAGACGATGGGGTGGAAGATGAAGTCGGCGATGGCCTGCTCGTCGACGTCCGCGGCGGCCTGGGCCACCGCCGCGGCCGGGGTGCTGCCCGCGCCCACCCCGCCGAAGTTCGAGATCGTCGTGAGGCCGCCCGCGAGGGCCGCGGCCGAGCCCGACGTGTAGTCGTCCAGCCGGTCGCGGCCGAGGTGCACGTGGGGGTCGACGCCCCCCGGCAGCACCAGCCGGCCCCGCGCGTCGATCTCGCGCGTGCCCGCGCCGCGCGCCGCGAGGCCGGTGCCGATCTCGGCGATGGTGGAGCCGACGACGCGGATGTCGGCCTGGCGCAGGCCGCCCGCGGCGAAGACGTCGCCGCCGCGGATGATCGTCTCGGGCTCCTGCGCGGCCGCGACGGCCGCCAGCCCGAGCGCAACGAGGGGAGCGAGGCTTCGCAGTGCCTTCATCGTCATACCTCCGGGTTCGCTTCCCGGTGCGCGGTGGGAAGCGGCCCATTATGGCATCCCCGGGCGGTGTAGGGACGGGAGCCTCGAGTCCTCGCATCGGGCTCCGGGCAGCGCCGGCGGCGTGCGGCGCGGGGCCGGTGGAGCCTGCCGTTGAGCGATAATGCGGCGGAACGCGGGAGCGGGGCTGGCCGCGTGATGCACGGCGGTCGCCAGGCTTGGGGCAGCCCGGCTCTCGCGCGCGGAGTCGGACCGATCGGTGACCGATGGGAGGAGACCATGAGGTTCCGCTGGCACGTCGTCGTCACCGCGCCGTGCATCTGGCTGTCGGCGCTCCCGGCCGGTGCGCAGTGGGCGCAGTGCGCGTCCGATCTGGAGGAGCTGCGCGCCGTCGCCGGGGCGGTCCACGAGAGCGCCGCCCGGGTCGCGTCGACGGAGACCGCGATCCGGAGCGGGGAGGAGGCCTACTCCCGTTGCGTCGAGGATCGCCAGAACTTCAACGCCGACCCGGCTACGAACCCGTTCCCCGGCGCGATACGCCGCAGCAACTGCAGCCAGGAGATGGTGGCGGTCCGCTCCGCCGAGCAGCGCTATCCGACCGAGATGAACCAGGCCCGGGAGGCCTTCGCGAACCTGGCGTTCGCGGTCCAGACGGTGGAGCAGAGCTGCCAGTATCCGCTCGCGGCGATGGCGCCGGCCCCGGGCGGGGCGGCGAGGAGCCCCGCCTGCGACCGCTTTCTGCGAAGCCGCATCGGCGTGCCCGCCGAGTCGCTCCACGGCCTCTGCGCGGCGGAGATGTCCGCCGAGGAGTGCCGCGCCTGCCTGGGCGGGCCGCCGCCGGATTGAGGGTCTGACCGGCCGCGGCGGCGGCCGGTCAGGGGGGAGTACCGGCGCCCCGCCGAAGCGGGCCCCGCCGGCGATGGGAGCCGGATCAGTGCTGGGCCGGCCAGCCCTCGTCGAGGGGCAGCGACTCGTCGGCCGTGATCTGCAGGTGCGCGCAGTGGTGATAGCTGTAGGCGCCGGGGTTGTTGTAGGCGTGCTCCGCCATCCACTGGATGACCTGGACGATGCACCTGTCGCAGTTGATGTTGGGAACCCGGATCTCGGTCTCGAACTCGATCGGGGTCGGCTCGCGCTCGTGGTGGATGAACAGGCCGTCGGCGAGCAGCGGCGGCTGCGCCGGCACCTCGACCATCGCGGCCACCGACCACGGGCGGTCCCACTCGCCCCGGTGGCTGGGCCGCGTCTTGGTCACCGGATCGGGCGGCAGCTCGGTCATCGAGTCACCGCGAGGGCCACGCGGTAGTGCCCCGGATGGTAGATGGTCTCCAGGATCTTGAGGGGCATCATCGAGCCGCCGACCACCTCGGTGACGATGTTGCTCGCGGTGCCCCAGTCGTCGTTCGAGCCGCCGCAGGGGCCGGCCTTCTGGGGATCCCCGCGCTGGTTCTCGACGATCCACGGGGCCGGCTCGACCAGCTTGAAGTGGGCCTCGGTCACGGCCGGCGCCAGCAGCGCGACCGCCCCGACGATCAGAAGCAACCGGACAACTTGCCGCATGTCAACGCTCCTTTGTGGACAGTGTGGACTTCGACCGTCCACCCGCGGGACTCACCTTATCCACTCCCGCGGGCGGTTCAATGGGCATGCGCCACGCCCCGGCCGGGGGATGGGGCGCCCGTGACGCCCGGGTCGGGGAGACCGCGACCGGCCGCACGACGTGCGGCAGACAGCGCCATCGGCGTGACAGCCATGTGAGAATGGGCCGGTCCGACCCGACCGGCCGTGCGGCCGGAACCCCGGGGCGCACGGCAACCGGCTCGGGCGGGATGCGCCGCCGGCCGGGTCATTGGAGGTGAGAACGGTGATGGCGAATGCAGGCAACGATCTGGTCGCAGTGTTCGAGACGTCGAAGGGGCAGGTCCGAATCGAGCTCTTCGCGGACGACGCTCCCCTCACGGTGGCCAACTTCGTGAACCTCGCGCGGCGCGGTTTCTACGAGGGGCTCAAGTTCCATCGGGTCATCGCCAACTTCATGATCCAGGGCGGCGACCCCACCGGCACCGGCCGCGGGGGACCCGGCTACAACTTCGCCGACGAGTTCAGCTCCCATCGGCGACACGACTCGGCGGGGATTCTCTCGATGGCGAACGCCGGCCCCGGCACCAACGGCAGCCAGTTCTTCATCACCCACGGGCCCCAGCCGCACCTCGACGGCCGGCATACCGTCTTCGGCCGTGTCGTCTCCGGCCAGGACGTCGTCGACGCCATCGCCCAGAACGACGTCATGACCGCGGTGACCATCGAGGGGGATGCGTCGGGCGTGCTGGCGGCGCAGAAAACGCAGGTGGCCGCCTGGAACCGGACCCTCGACGGCCGATGAACTGCGACTGGGGGAGGGGCACGCGGACCGTTCCGGAGCGGCCGTCATCGGCCCCCAACGGTCCGCACCCCGGCCGGAGCTCGCCGACCCCGGCGTCTCCCGGATCGCATCGGCCATCCGGGACCGTCGTCGTCTACTCCGCCTCGAGCGCCCGTACCGCGGCCCGCAGCTCCGTCAGGTGCGCCGCGCGGATCGGCAGCGACCCCACCGTGGGGGCCGCGTCCGTCCAGCGCGGGGCGGCCCGCCCTGCCGCCCCGTACGCAGCGGACACCGCCGCCCGCAACTCGAGCAGGTGCACGAGCCTGACCACGGTGACCCCGGCGTGAAGCACCGGGTCGGTCCAACGGTATCCCGCCAGCCCCGCCTCCCTCCGCAAGACGTCGATACGCTGCCGCAGCTCCGTGAAGTGGACGGCCCGGACCGGCGTCGCCCCCGGCCGCAAGGGGTCGTCCGTGAACGCCGCCGTCACGCTCGCCCGAAACGACGCCGTCGCGCTCGCCCCCCGCGCGTCGGTCGCCGTCACCTCGATTTCAGCGCCACCCAATGCCGCCGCGGTCAGAATCACGCGCCCGCCTTCCGCCCGCGCCGCCACCACCCCGGGGGCCGATGACGACACCGCGTAGCGCAGGTCGCCCCCGTCCGGGTCGGCGAACGCGGGCGACACGTTCACCGAAAGCGACCGCCGCAACGTCAGCATGCGGTCCGGCAACCTGCCCACCGCGTCCGGCTCAAGGCCCCGCGGACCCTTGTCGTCGCCCAGATGCCTCAACCACTGCTGCCATTCTTCGTCATACTTCGCGCCGATGCCATCGTTCAGATAGCCCAGATACCCATCATAATGGCCCAAGCGAAGAAAATCGCGGAACGTGCGAGTGTCGTCTCCATGCCGGTTGAGCATGAACCACATCGCCAGATGCGATATGGGATACACGGACTCGCCATGACCGTAAGTGATCCCGAACACCTCGCTCAATGGCGGCAAACCACCTGCGGCGTACTCGACGACCGACGCACGCTCCGACCATTTTGATACATACTCCGCGAGCCCCTCGATCCACCAGAGCGTCTTGTGCGAATGAATCCCGTAGTCCCAGAAGGCCCCGGCCATGTTGAAGCGCCCGTCCAGGTAGTGGACGTACTCGTGCTCCAGGTTCCAGACCGGCGTGTCCGGCAACCAGTCGGCCAGGTGGGCGATGAACCGGGCCGTGTTCGACGGGTCCGACGGATCCCCCTCCAGGTAGATGCCGCCGTTGTTCGTATCGTTGCCGAAGAGCAGCCCGGAGTACAGATCGTAATTGTCCCAGTTCTTGAACACCACCACCTCAAGAGTCGAGTTGAGGTCGCCGGCAACCGGTTCCCAGCGCGTTTCGAGCTGCTGGTGGAAGAAGATCTCGAGGTCAATCAACTTGCCGCATGCCCGCAGCAGTTGGGACGGCGTCATGTCCTGCACGCGGAAGTGTACGCCTCGGCCGCAAGAGTAGTCTATCGACAGCACCAGGTCCTCGATCCTGTCGATGATGCCGCAGATGCGGAAGTCGACACAGGCGTCGAGATAGTATACGAAACGAACCACCCGAATCCATACATATGCACCGGGGCCCACCGGACCGTAGTGGGCGAGTATGGACCGCGCTCCCCGGTGGGCGGCGCCATAGACGGGGGCGTCAGGATATTGCAGAAAGCGTGCAAGCTCGCCCCCGGCGTTCTCGACCAGGACCGCGGCGTCGCCCTGCAACAGCTCATCCAAGAGCGCCAGGTTGCGCAGCACATTCATCAGCTCGACGTCGGAGAGCGCGGCTTCGAGATACTCGTCATCCCAGTGACCCCGGTACAGCCAATAGAAGAGACTGTTCGTGGCGGCCACCAGGTGCCAGTGCTCCGCGTGGCGGACGCCGAACCTCGAAAGCCATCCCTTGACGGCGGGCAGATAGTGAGCCCGGTACGCGTCGAGAGAATCGAGACAGACGAAGACCTCCCACAGGACGAAGCCATGCTCGTCGGTGACGTCATAGAAGTGGGCGTTCTCTATGAATGCATCCAGCGCCTCGACCATCGCCTGATCGACGTTTCTGGAGAAAATCAATCCTTCGACATACGCCTCACTGAAGTATGCGCCCCGGAAGAAGTAAAAGAAGATGGCGAGATTCGTTGAATTCGTACCGTCGTAGGTCTCGGCCAGACCGGCGGCGAATCGCATGACATGAATCAGATTGTCGTCCGTGAAGGCGGCATGGCGGAGGCGATCGGGACCAATGAACAGCCAGTCCATGCAGGGTGTGCCCGCGCGCAACGACTGGAGCCAGGCGACGAGACGGGGACCGGTGTTGATGTCGGATTCCTGCAGTCCGCAGGCCTCGTCCTGATCTCGAGCCAGGGAGAACGAGCGTCGAGCGGCGGGATCGAAGCGGGGAAGGGGCGGCAATCGCGTCACCGGGGCGCGAATGGCCCGGTCCGGGGTTGCGGGGTCGACGGCGTCCGGGGAGGACGAACGCGGTGCTGGTGATTCTCGACCGGGCTGGCCGGGGTGAAGCGGGGTCTTGGCAAGCGGGTCGACATGGGCGCTGCGAGGAGGCGGCGGAGGTGAAGATCGGCTGGAGAGAGACTGGCCGGCCTGCACGTGGACATGGCTCAGGGCGAGCAGGAGGAGCGCGAGTACCCGGAGGGCAGGTGGTCTTCGGGGCGTGCAGGCCCCGTGGCGTCGGGCGCTGTCGCGCGACCGGAGCGGCCGCGGAGAAGCGGCGGATGCGGTCGCGGCGAGCGGCGATCGCGCGGGCATGGAGGACTTGGAAGGGGCGACGCGGAGGTCGTGTAGTTGTTTGCTGTACATGGTTCCGTCACCTCTGGCCGGCGGTTCTTCCTTCTGGAGGTACGGCGTGGCCGGCCGGGTACCGAGTGTGTTGGAGGCCGCCTTCGAGTAGAGCGCTGACGGAGAGGGATTTCAGTCGACCCTTGCCCGCCCTGTCAACGATGGACGCGGACTATTCTCGGTAGCCGGTGGATAGACGTGGATACACCAATTCGGTAGGGTCTCGGAGCGGTTGGCGCCGCACACCTGCGAATCATCACGACAGGGCGGATGGAAGCGACCATCGACGTCGCCAACCAGCGGATCTCCGATACGGGCCTGCGGATGCCGGAGACGGACCGGGACGCTTTCAGGTGCCGGGAGGAGGTTGGCGGGATCTATCCGGAACTGGCTCGATGCTCGGGCGAGTGGAGCGGTTTCCGGAACGTCGCCGTGCACGACTGCCTGACCATCGATCACGGCATTGGGTACAAGGGGATCGGCGACGACCTCGGCGATCGCGATGGGTCTCGCGGCGGGGCCCCCGGCGGGCTCGACTCCGAGGAGTCCTGAGCCGGCTTTCCCCGCGGCGGATGGGCGTGCGGTTCAAGGGATGGTGGAGCCTGCACCGGCCGGCCCTGGGAGCGGCAGGGTCTCGCCGTTTCGCCTGGTCAGCCGATCGGGACGAGCACCCCGGCGCCGGGGTGGCGGCCGCGGGTTCGCCGGCGGGCGGCATCGGAGCGATGATGCGCGGGCCGCGGCGGGGAGGGCCGGTGGCGGCGCGGTGTGGGCCGCCGGCGCCGGGACGGTCCTCACGCCGGGGTGCTCAGCGGGCCGCGGCGTCCTCGGCGCGGGCGCCGCTGAGGATGTTCAGCAGGCCGTAGTTGCCCTCGTGGCACGCGTACTCGAACATCGGCTCGTCGGACCGGCGCATCGGCACCGCGACGGTGAACGGCCGGGTGAAGATGACGGGGTCGTCCACCGTGTACTCGTAGAGCAGGGTGTCGCCGTCGAGGCGGGTGAACCGCTCGGTCAGGGTGACGGTCAGCCCGGTGCCGATGGCGGTGGTGGCCGACGGATCGAAGCTGCCGGTCTTGTCGGTCATGTTGGTGGTCTCGACCACCAGGGTGTCGCCCTCCCAGTGCCCCCGCGAGCTGCCCGCCCACTGGCGGATGCCGTCCGGAAGCTGCGGGCGGCCGTCGAGAGGAATGGACCGCAGGTCGTGCACCATCTCGTTCAGGATGACGACGTGGTCCGGGGTCTGGAAGAGCTGCATGTTGTTGTTGTAGCCGCTCGGCATCATCGGCGGGCCGCTGTTGAACCCGACGAGGCAGCGTTCGGCGAGGCCGCGGTCCTCGGGCCGGTCGGCGCCGGTGCCGGCGCTGCGGACCCGCACCGGCAGCGGAATCGGCAGGTCCTCGATGAGCGAGCCCACTTGGCGGAGGGCCTCGCCCTCGGGGGTCAGGGCCGGCAGCCGGCCGTCCGGCGGATCGACGATCAGAGAGGTGCGCCGGTCGCCGACGACGGTCGTGCCGTAGTCGAGCCAGAAGTCGTTGTAGCCGCCCACCGCGCGGCCCCCGCCGCCGGCCGGCAGCGGCTCGGTGCGCACTTCGCTCGGCTCGAGCTGGCTCGCCCGGAACGCCGCAATCTGGTTCTCCTGGGTCGCCGCCTCCTCCTCGGTCAGGAACTCCCGGTCGGCGAGCATCTCCGGCCGCTGCAGCGGCGTCATGGTGCGGAAGTCCCACACCCCCTGCAGGTCCGGCCGGCCGCCGGGCAGCCGCGGGGCCTGTGCGTGGGCCGAGCCGGCGATGAGCGAGAGGACGAGCAGCACGCTGAGCGCGGCGACGGTACGTGCCCGCATTCGGAACCCTCCGTTGTCGACAAGGTGTCCGACCGAATCTCCGCGAAATCAGGCAGCGAGGCAGTCAGGCCATCGGCTTCGCTCGTCCACCACCGCCTCAATGGCGGCGAGCGTGTCTTCGGCCAAGAGGACTTCGTCGATGTGATCGAGCAAATGCGACGCCGTGTGTCGCTCGGCCTGCAGCATGCGCTTGATCACGCTGCTCGAAGGACTCCCCGGGCCGCTTGCTTGCGGTCAGCAACTCATACGATTCGAGGTCGATCTCAATCGTCCTTCCGGCCACGCACCCAAGCATACACGTTGTCGGTCCCCAACGCCCCGTCACTGTCGACGTCCTTGGCTCTCCGCTCCGGCCGGGTTGACGGCGGCCGGCATCGGAGCGATGATGCGCCGGTCGACAGCTCCATCGGATTGCCGGAGCCAGGCACAAGGAGGAAGGTCCGTGGCCATCCAGCGATACGCGGCGGCATGTACGGCGCTCGTTCTCGCGGCAAGTGTTCTCGCCCCGGCCGGGGCCCACGCCCAGCCGGCGGGGGAGGACGCGACTCCCCGCACCTCGTGGGGCGCCCCGGACCTGAACGGCGTGTGGGACTTCCGCACCCTGACCCCGTTCGAGCGGCCCGAGGCGCTGGCCGGTCAGGCGGTGTTCACGCCCGAGGAGGCGGCCGAGTTCGAGGCCCAGCGCCTCGCGGCGTTCGCGGTGCGCGACGACCAGGAGCCGGCCGACGTCGTCGGCAACTACAACCAGTTCTGGTTCGACCCCGGCAACCGGGTCAGCGAGACCCGGCAGACGTCGCTGGTGACCGACCCCCCCGACGGCCGCGTGCCGCCCCTGTCGGCCGACGCGGCGGCGCGGCGGGAGGCGCAGCAGCAGGCGAGGGCCGGCGTCAACCGTCACTCGCCGACCCCCGGCGGCTGGGTCGAGGACCTCGGGCCGGGCATGTTCGCGGTGCGCTGCATCCTCGGTTTCAACACCGGCCCGCCGATGACCCCCGGCGGCTACAACCAGAACCTCCAGGTGTTCCAGACCGAGGACCACGTGGTGCTGCTCAACGAGATGGTGCACAGCTCGCGCGTGATCCCCCTCGACGGGCGCCCGAGCCTCGACGACGGCCTGCGCCAGTGGATGGGCGACTCGCGGGGTCGGTGGGAGGGCGACACCCTGGTGGTGGAGACGACCAACTTCCTGCGCGAGACGAGCTTCCGGGGCGGCGTGACCACCGCCGATCTCCACCTCGTCGAGCGGTTCACCCGGGTGTCCGAGGGGACGCTGATGTACCAGGTGACGGTGAACGACCCCAGCGCCTGGGACCGCCCCTGGAGCTACCAGATCCCCATGGTGAAGAACGACCAGCCGCTGTTCGAGTACGCCTGCCACGAGGGCAACTACGGGCTCTACAACATCCTCGCGGGCGCGGTGGTGCAGGAAGCCGAGGCGGACGCGGCGGCACGCGACTGACGAGTGGGGGAATCCATGCTGACGAGACGCAACCTTCTGCTGGCGCCCCTGGCCGTGCCGTTCGCGCGGCTGGCCGGGGCGCAGTCGGCCGAGCCCGGCAAGATGCTGCTGGCCATGCACCAGAACACGTCGCGGGCGGCCGGCTACCGCGGCTCGCTCGAGGGCTGGGCGCGGGCGGGCATCCGCTACGTCGAGCTCAACGACACGCTGCTGGTCGACTTCCTCGCGGGCGACACCTTGGCGGCGGCGGGGCGCGTGATGACCGACAACGGGATGACCCCGGTCTCGGCCGCCGTGGCCCTGCCCGACCTGTGGATTCCGGGTCCGGCCCGCGAGGCCTCGCTCGACACGTGGCGGGAGCGTTGCGAGCAGTTCGCGAGCCTCGGCCTCGAGCGCATCTACTCGCCGTCGGTGACGAACCGGCCGGTCACCGCCGCCGACTTCGACGCCACGCCGGCCGCCATCCGCGAGGTGGCGGAGATCACCGCGGGGTTCGGCCTCACCACGATGATCGAGTTCACGCGCACGTCGACCCACCTGTCGACGCTGACGTCGTCGCTGGCGATGATTCGGGCCGCGGACCATCCCGCCGTCCGCCCGATGATCGACTTCTTCCACTTCTGGTCGGGCATGAGCAAGTTCGAGGACCTCGACCTCCTCGAGCCGGGCGAGCTCGCCCACACCCACTTCCAGGACCTCCTCGACGGGCCGCGCGAGCTCATCGACAACGACTCGCGCATCATCCCCGGTGACGGCGTCGCCCCGGTGGTGCGCATCCTGCAGAAGCTGGCCGAGAAGGAATTCACGGGGGCGCTCTCGGTCGAGCTCTTCCGGGCCGAGCTGGTGCAGGGCGACCCGTTCGAGGTGGCGACCGAGATCCGCGGGAAGTGCGAGGCGGTGATGGACGAGGCCGGCGTGCTGTAGCTGCAGGAGTCGGCGTCGTGGAACCGGGCCGGACCCGGAAGGGGTCGGCTCGGGCGGATGCGGACCGGCGTGCGACCGGGGGGCGTCGGCCATCCGCGGGAACCGCGTCGGCCCGGCGGACGCGGACCAGCACCCGATCGAGGTTCGACCATCGGAGGAGCCGGGGTCGGCCGGCGGACGCGGACCAGCGTTGCTCGGTGCGGTCGTCGGATGGCGTCGGCCCGGGTGGACGCGGACGAGGCAAGGGCCCGGGGCCAGAAAGCGGAGAGAGTCGCAATGAGATGGATCGGGGCAGCCGCGGCCGCCGTCCTCCTGTCGGGCGCCGTCGCACCGGCCCTCGCGCAGACCGAGGCGGAGCGGATCGTCAGCATCGACACCCTGAACGTCCGGGACGTGCTGTACCACCTCGGGGGCGGGGGCGGCAACGGCCTCGCCCTCATCGACGAGATCAACGGCGGGGTGGTGCTCATCGACACCAAGCCGCCGGGCTGGGGCGACGCCATGCGCGAGGCCGTCGAGCAGGTGACCGACCTCCCCGTGACGACGATCATCAACACCCACGCCCACGAGGAGCATGCGGGGAGCAACGCGGAGTTCCCCGACGCGGTGACGATCGTCGCCCACGCCAACGCGCGGGCCGCGATGCTCCGCGACGGGCGCTACGCGGAGGACGCGCCGGGCCTGCCGACGACCACCTTCACCGATCGCTTCACGCTGCTCGACGACCTCGACCGCATCGACCTCTACCACTTCGGCCCCGCCCACACCGACGGTGACGTCGTGGTGGTCTTTCCCGAGAAGGGCGTCGCCTACCTCGGGGGCCTGTTCCCCGACAAGGCGGTCCCCGTCATCGATCTCGAGCGCGGCGGCAGCGGGCTGGCCTTTCCCGACACGCTCGACCGCGTCGTCGCGGCCATCGACGGGGTGGCGCGGGTCATCACCGGGCACGGGCCGTTCCCCTCGACCTACGCGGGCCGGGGGCGCCGGGAGCGGGGCAGGGCCCGCGCCTGGAGCGGGTTCCTGACCTGGAACGACCTCGCCGAGTACGCCGCGTTCATGCGCGACCTGGTCGCCGCGGTGGAGCGGGAGTTCGCGGCCGGGCGCAGCGTCGCGGAGGCGGCGGCGGGGCTGGAGCTGCCGGACCGGTACGCCGACTACGATCTGACGAACCTGGAGGCCGCCGTCGTTGCCCTCTACGCCGAGCTGGACGCACGGTGACCCTCCGGCAGTCGGCACGGCATCCGTCCGGCTCTGACCATACGAGTAGAGGGAAAGTGCGACCGATGGCGGTTCACTTGCATCTGTTGGGCGTGGTTCTCAGATATGTCGGGGATGCCCGCCATCACTCGTCCCGAGCCTTTGACGGGAGACCTGCACGAATGACCAGCGCGAGACTGACCGCGGCGATGGCCTGCGCGGCCTGCCTCCTGGGCGCCGCGCCGGAGGTGGCGGCCGAGGACTGGCCCGAGTTCCGCGGGGCGGGGCGCCGCGGCGTGTGGACCGAGACGGGGATTCTCCGCGACTTCCCGGATGGCGGGCTCACGGCGCGCTGGCGCACCCCGGTCAAGGCCGGCTACTCGGGGCCGGCGGTGGCCGACGGCCGCGTGTTCGTCACCGACTGGGAGCCGCAGCAGGGCATGCGCGGGGTCGAGCGGGCCCTCGCCCTCGACGAGGCGACCGGCGAGATTCTCTGGACGCAGTCGTGGGAGGCCGACTACGCCGGCATCCAGTGGGAGATCGGGCCGGGGGCCACGCCGACCGTCGACGGCGACCGCGTCTACGTTCTCGGGCGCACCGGCGTGCTGTCGGCCCTCGCCGTCGACACCGGCGAGCTCCTGTGGCGAAAGCGCTACGCCGAGGACTACGGCGTCGACCGCATGCGGTGGGGCTTCGACTGGGGCTTCGCGAGCGCGCCCCTCGTGGACGGCGAGCGGCTCATCTGCTTTGTCGGCGGCCCGCCCGACGCCCGGGTCGTCGCCTTCGACAAGATGACCGGCGAGGAGATCTGGCGGGCCCTGCCGAGCGAGGCCGACCTCGGCGTCGCGCAGCCCATCATCATCGAGGCGGGCGGGGCGCGGCAGCTCATCGCCTGGGACCCGGAGGAGGTCGCCTCGCTCGACCCCGTGACCGGCGACGTCTACTGGCGGCAGCCGTACGTCGTGGGCGGCGCCATGACCGTGGCGGTGCCGGTGCAGGTGGGCGCTCGGCTGTTCTTCACCACGTTCTACGACGGCCCGATGATGCTGACCCTCAACCAGGACCGCCCCGCGGCGACCATCGCCTGGAAGGGGAGCAGCAACAGCGAGATCCGCACCGAGGGCCTGCACGCGGTGCTCGCCACCCCCATCATCGACGGCGGGTACATCTACGGCATCTGCAGCTACGGCCAGCTCCGCTGCCTGGATGCCGAGACCGGCGAGCGCATCTGGGAGACCCAGGAGGCCACCGTGGAGCGCCGCCGCTGGGTCTCGGGGTTCATGGTGAAGAACCGCGACCGCGTGTTCATCAACAACGACCGGGGCGAGCTGATCATCTCGCGGCTGAGCCCGGCCGGCTACGAGGAGATCGGCCGCACGCAGCTGATCGCGCCGACCTCCAACCCCGGCAACCGCCGGGAGCTGCGCAACGTCAGCTGGGTGCATCCCGCCTACGCCAACCGGCACGTGCTCACCCGGAACGACGAGGAGATCGTCAGCTTCTCGCTGGATCAGGCCGACTACTGACGCGTCCGGCGGTACCGGAGCGGCTCTGGGCTTCCGAACCCCCCGGCGCCGGCACGGCCGGGGCTCCGCTCGGGGGCTTCCGAACCCCCCGGCACCGGCGCGGCCGGGGTTTCGCCCCGGGATGTCGGCCGGCGGCGGTTGCCTGTGAACGGCGTTGCTTGCTCGGCCGGGAGATGCAAGGGAGCGGCTTCTGCACGTCGGCGGCCCCCCCGCATCTTGCGTCCGGCCGCCGAAGTGGGCGATCATGCGTATCCGAGGCGGGAGTCCGCGCCGTCCGCGGCGCAGACTCCCGCGGGGCTGATTGGGCGCCAAGCGGAGGCCGCAGCGCGACCTGCAGTTGCGTTGGGAGTATCGCCGACGCGAGACTCCTGCGGCGACGATTGGCGGGCAAGTGGACGAGGAGGGTGACATGAACCATCGAAACCGCGCAGCAACGGGTCGGGCGATCGCCGTCGCCGTCGCATTGGGGATGCTGGCCCCGGCCCTCGCCGCCGGTCAGGCCGCCGACGAGGCGGTGCCGCGGACTGCGTGGGGCGCCCCCGACATTCAGGGCGTCTGGGACTTCCGCTCGATCACGCCGATGGAGCGTCCCGACGACCTGGGCGACCGGGCCTTCCTCTCCGAGGAGGAGGCCGCGAACCTCGAGCAGGAGACGCTGGCCCGCAACGAGGAGCTCCTGAATCGCCCCGCCGTGAGAACGGAGGTCACCGCGAGCGTGGACCGCGGCGAGGAGGGCGCCCCCGGCTTCTACAACAACCTGTGGCTCGACCGCGGCACCACCACCGTCGGCACCCGGCGCACGTCGCTGGTGGTCGACCCACCGAGCGGGAAGATTCCGGCCCTCGTGCCCGAGGCGGCCGAGCGGCAGGCGCAGCTGCGCGCGGCGCGGGAGGGCGTCGACAACCACTCGCCGACGCCGGGCGGCTGGGTCGAGGATCTCGGGGCCAACGGCCTGCAGCTGCGCTGCATCACCGGCTTCAACGCCGGCCCGCCGATGACCCCGGGCGGCTACAACAACAACGTGCAGATCTTCCAGACCCCCGATCACGTGGTGCTCCTCAACGAGATGAACCACAACGCGCGCGTCGTCCCCGTCGACGGGCGGCCGGAGATCGACCTGCCGCAGTGGCAGGGCGACTCCCGCGGCCACTGGGAGGGCGACACCCTCGTCGTCGAGACGGCCAACTTCCTGCGCGAGACGAGCTTCCGCTCCGGCTCCACCGACGCGAACCTCCGTCTCACCGAGCGCTTCAC
The DNA here is from genome assembly GCA_965116765.1 of Vicinamibacterales bacterium. Taxonomy (GTDB): domain Bacteria; phylum Acidobacteriota; class Vicinamibacteria; order Vicinamibacterales; family UBA8438; genus JAJEEA01. The sequence continues at coordinate 855,368 of OZ220718.1, forward strand.
CCGGGTGTCGCCCGGGGTCCTGAACTACGAGGCGACGATCGACGACCCCACCGTCTGGTCGAGGCCGTGGACCTACGAGGTGCCGATGGTGTTGAACGACCAGCCGATGTACGAGTACGCCTGCCACGAGGGCAACTACGGCCTCTACAACATCCTCGCGGGCGCGCGCGTGCAGGAAGCCGCGGCCGAGGCGGGAAGGTAGGGAGGAATGCGCCGAGGCGGTCGTTCACGATCGCCTCGACGAAGCCCTTCACCCTCGGTGTTCGCCGAGCTCGAAGAGGCCGGAAAGAGAGCAGCCGACGCGGACCGAACCGGCCGAGCCGCCGCGCCGAAGTCCGATTCGGGCAGCAAGAGGAGTTCGTTCGAACAGCCATGAGGAACAGCCCGCGGTGCGGGTAGACGCCGTCTTTCATCAGAGGTGACGAGGACCATGAACATTCGAACCATCGCCGTGCTCGCGGGCAGCGCCGTGCTCGCGCTGTCGCTCTCGGCCCCGGCCGCCGGCCAGTCCGGGAGCGAGACCTTGCGGACCCCGGACGGGCACCCCGACATCAGCGGCGTCTGGGACTTCCGCACCGTGACCCCCCTCGAGCGTCCCGAGGAGTTTGCGGACCAGGCGTTCCTCTCCGAGGAGGAGGTCTCCGCCTACGCCGCCGAGCGCGTCCGGGAGAGCAACGCCGACCGCGACCGGGAGGCCCGGAAGCTCGAGACGACCGCCCGGGGAGAGGTGAACGGCACCCGCGAGAGCCGCGACCTCGCCCTCGCCTACAACGACTTCTGGTGGGACCGCGGCGACTCCGTCGTCGAGACCCGCCGGACGTCGCTCGTCGTCGATCCCCCGAACGGCCGCGTCCCGGCGTTGACGGAGGCGGCAGAGGCCCGGGCGGCCGAGCGCCTGCGCGTCAACCAGCGGCCCTCGTGGGGCCCGGAGGACCGGCCCCTCGGCGAGCGGTGCATCACCGGCTTCAACTCGGGGCCGCCGATGCTGCCCGCCGCCTACAACATGAACGTCCAGATCTTCCAGACCGCCGACCACGTCGTGATTCTCAACGAGATGGTGCACAACGCCCGCATCGTCCCGCTGGACGGCAGCGACCACGGCACGGTGCCGATGTGGACCGGCGTGTCCCGCGGCCACTGGGACGGAGACACCCTCGTCGTCGAGACGAAGAACTTCCTGCGCGAGACGAGCTTCCGCAACTCGAGCGAGAACCTCCATCTCGTCGAGCGGTTCCGGCGCATGAGCGACGACGTGCTGCTCTACTCGTTCACGGTGAACGACCCGACGACGTGGACGCAGCCGTGGTCCGTGGAGCTCCCGATGCGCCAGAGCGACCTCCCGATCTTCGAGTACGCCTGCCACGAGGGCAACTACGGCATGGACGGCACGCTGACCGGGGCCCGGGCGGTCGAGAGGGCGACGGGCGAATAGCAGCCCCGGGGCCCGAACGAGCGCCTCGCACACGCTTCGGCCGGCCGTCGCGACGGTGGCGGGCGAGCGGCATCGCCGCCTCGCGACGGCGGGCGACTTGGAGCATCGATACGATGGCCAGGAAGGTCGACTGGTACTACCACCGCTCCGGTTGAACGAGCTGCTCCAGAGCCTCCAAGTTTCTGGAGGCCAACGGCATCGACGTGAAGGAACGGGTGCCGGCGAGCCGCAAGCTCGGCCGGTCGGACGCCCGCGGGCTGGCCGAGGCGGCGTCGCGCGTCATCGTCGCCAAGGGCCGGAAGGTGACGGAGTTCGAGCCCCGCGGCGCGCCCGACGACGCGGTGCTCGACGCCATGGTCGGCACCACCGGCAACCTGCGGGCGCCGTTGCTGCGGGTCGGCAAGACCCTGCTCGTCGGCTTCGACGCCGACAGCTACGCCGGCGTGCTCGTCTGATCGGCGGCGGGCAAGGCGGCACGGCGCGCGCGCAGCCGGCCTCTCACGAGGAGCCCGTGGTGAACTCCCTCGCGGCGACGACGGCCTGCCGCGGGCTCGTGCCGGTCGTCGTTCTCGGCTTGGCGCTCGCCGGGTGCCGGATCGGAGCGGAGCGGGAGGCCGGTGGCCCCGACGACCCGGCGCCCGCCGACGGCAACCCCGCCACGACGGCCGCCCCGGCCAGCGGTGCGGGTACGGCCGCGCCCGCTCCCGTCCCCGCCGGCGCAGGTCCGACCGCGTCCGCTCCCGTCCCCGCCGGCGCGGATGCGACCCCACCCTCCATGCCGGCCCCCGCCGCCGATGCGGCTGCGCCCCCCGCGCGCGGGTCTACGCCGGGTGCGACGACACCGCAGGCAGAGGTGCAGACCGGGGCTGCCGGCGAAGGCGCGACCGATGCGCCCGAGCCGCCCCGCGACATCGTCTACCACGTCGTGAAGGGCGCCCGCTTCTTCGACATCCTCGTCGCCCGCATCGGCCACCGCGAGCACATCGTGATCGGCGAGACCGACGACATGTGTCTCGATCTCCCCGATCAGCGTGACTTCGACGGCGACGGCAGGCGGGACGCCCTGGTGTTCCGGAGTCCCCGCTGCCGGGGCGACGCGGCCCCCGGGCTGCTCTTCTTCGTGTCGGCCGACACCACTTTCCGCCTGTCCAACCCGTTCCCCGGCCATCGGCCGCGCGTCGAGCGGTGGAACGCAGAGTGGAGCGTTCTCACCGGCGAAACCCGGCACGTGTTGCGGGACGGGCGCGCGGTGCGGGTGAACGGCAGCGGTTCCAGGGGCCGGCGAGGGCCACTGTCGGATCGGTCTCCCCGTTGACGGAGCCGCCCGCGTGGGGCACTTTCCCGCCGCATTCAGTTCGAGGCAGGGTCGTCGAGGGTCGAGCAACCGCACTCCTCGATGCCCCGGTGCAGTAGGGGCGCCATTCCGCTGCCGCACCTCGGCGGGAGCGGCGGGGCGCCGGCCGGCGGCATCTCGCCGCCGTCCGCCTCAGTGGACGTACGTGCTGCGCGCGAGCACGAGCCCGTCGCCCCCCCGCAGCTCCACGTCGATGGTATGAGACCCCGGCTCGAGGTCGGGCACCCGGGTGAACAGCACGTAGCGGCCGCTGAAGACCGCGCTCGCCATCCGCTCGATGGCGCGCCGCGGATAGAGGAAGGTCGTCTCGAACAACCCGCCGGTGTGGTGGGACACGTCGCGCAGGGCGTGCTCGAAGGTGTGGTAGTCGGCCTGGGTCACGTCGAGCGAGAACACGGCGGCGCGGGCCGCGTCGAGGGCGTCGAGGGCCCGGGCGTAGCGCGTGGATACGTGGTCGAAGCCGTAGCCGATCAGGATCACCGACTTCGCCCCGGGCATGGGCTCGAGCACCTCGCCGAGCCGCCGCACCGCGTCCTCGACGTACCAGATCTTCCGCCCCTCGGCCTGATCGATGCCCGCCACGATCGAGGGCCCCGCCTGCGGCTCGAGCACCGGCGGATCCTCGTGCATCACGTCCCAGGCGAGCACGTCGCGCGCGCGCTCGAGGTCGGCGGTGAAGTCGAGCCAGAGCTTGAAGTGGTGCTCGAACGAGACCACCGCCACCCGGTCGTCCGGCCCCACCCCCGCCAGCAGCGCGTCGCTGTCCTGCAGCAGCCGCAGCAGGCCCAGCGCCCGGTCCGCCTCGAGGCTCTTCTGCACGAAGAACACCACGAGCTGGCGGCGGTCGCGCGGCGTGAGGACGGCGGCGAGGTCGGTCGAGGGCGGGGGTGCCCAATCGAGCTCGTCCGCGTCGACCCACGCCGACTCGACGTCGCCCGGCCCGTCCGTCAGCACCTCGAAGTCGTCCGAGGGCAGGGACGCCCAACCGGACTCGTCTTCGTCGGGCCACGGCGCCGACTCGACGTCGACCGGCTCGCCGCCGGTCCACACCTCGACCTCGTCCGAGGGCAGGGACGCCCAACCCGACCCGTCCGCGCCGAGCCACAGCGCCGACTCGACGTCGACCGGCTCGCCGCCGATCCGCACCTCGAAGTCGCCCGGCCCGAGCCCCTCCACCGGCCCGCCCTCGTCGCCGAGAACCCGCACGTCGATCAGGACGCGCGAGACGTCGACCCGCTCGGTCACCGCCGGCTGCTGCTGGGCGGCGTGTCCGACTACGGCGGAGAACAGCATCGCCGCCGCCAACCAACCGCGCCGATCGCCGATTCCCCCGACAGGCCACGAGGTCCGCGGCTCCCGCGCCAACCGCCGGGGCGTCTGCGCCTCCCGCCACGGGGCGCGCAACCGGCCCGTCAACTTCATGCCGACCCGGTCCCGACCACCCGGCTCTCGAGTCGCCATCGCGCGAGTGCGTTCCACCAACTCGTCCTTCAGGAGAACGTCGTTCTCATGCCCGCGCTCCGCACGCCTTGTCACACTATCGCACAATCATCATGCCCTTGTCCCCGCCCGATTCCGCCCGACCCGTCCGACGGCGCGGTTGCTGTGCGCCGAGTGTAGAATGGACTCGGACCCGAATGGGAAGTCCGTCACTCGCAGAGTTCCGCAACGAAAGGGGGCAATCCCGGGAGCGCCACGATGGACGAAAGACGGTATCCGCCGGTCGGCCTCGGCGTTGCCGGGCACCGTCGCGCCGAGGCGGCACACGGGCCCCGCGTCTGTCTGCTGGTGGCGGCGCTCGCCACGGGCCTGCCCGCGGCGCCGGTCGCGGCCCAGGACGAAATCGGGCTCGACGAGGTCGTCGGCCGGGCCGCGGCCTACGTGGCGGCGTACGTCGACGACCTGTCGAACGTGGTGATGGAGGAGGACTACCAGCAGACCTGGCGGTGGAGGTATGGGCGGCGGATCCGCCGGCGCCTGGTGTCGGAGCTGCTGCTGATACGCGTGGGCGGCGACGGCCAGTGGGTCGGGTTCCGCGACGTCGTCGAAGTCAACGGCCAGGAGCTGGAGAACCGGGGGAGCCGGCTCGTGTCCCTCTTCGTGGACGACCGGACGAGCATCGACGGCGAGTCGAGCGCCCTCGCCCGGGCCCGCCGCATCAGCGAGGAGAGCGCCCGCTACAACGTGGGCGGGACCCACCGCACGTTCAACGTCCCCACCTACCCCCTCCTGTTCCTCCACCCGGCCAACCTCGATCGGTTCTATTTCGAACCGATGCGCACGGACCGCGACGGCTGCGGGGGCGCGGCCACGGCGAGAAACGTGCGCTTCGAGGAGGTCGCGTATCCCACGATGACGCGCGGCTTCGGGGACATCGACCTGCCGACCCGCGGCCGCTTCTGCGTCGACGCCGAGTCGGGCCGGGTGCTCGAGGCCGAGTTCGAGCTGAATCACCCCGCGATGGGCGAGCGGCCGTCGGTCGACGCTCGCGCCCGCGTGTCGTTCGGGCTCGACCCGCGGCTGAACCTCTGGGTCCCGACCGAGATGCGCGACCGCGTCCTGGAGCAGCGCGGTCCGGTCCAGGTCGTCATGGAGGGCACCGGGCGGTACCGGAACTACCGGCAGTTCGACGTCCTCGTGTCGGAGAACACGGACCTGCCGTCCCACGAGGACGTCAGCCCGCGGTGACTCGCCGGCGGCTTCGACCATCCTCACCACCCGCATCCCCGCTCTTCTTCGTATCCGCCCACACCACCTTCCGCCTGTCCGACCCGTTCCCGGCCATCGGCCGCGCGTCGAGCGCTGGAACGGAGAGTGGAGCGTCGTCGCCGGCGAAACCCGTCACGTGCCGCGGGACGGGCGCGCGGTGCGGCTGAACGGCATCGGTTCCAGGAGCCCGCAGGGGCGAGTGTCGGATCGGTCGCTCCGTTGACAGAGCCGACCGCGTCGGGCATTTTGTTCGACGGGACGGCCGGAACGGGCGCGCGAGACCGTGGGCTACCTTCGCGGGCGTCTCCATCACCCCCCATGACTCCGTCCCCCGCCGCGGCGCCGACCCCCAGTCCCCGGCCACCGGCCGGGGCGGCGGCCGCTCCAGGCTGGCATTTTCTCGTCGGATGGACCGCCGCGTGGCTCGCGGTCGGCGTGGTCTTCGCGGCGGGCATCTCGTTCGGGGCCGGCGTGGACCTCGGCCCCGTCCTGCGGCTGAGCGTGCTGTTCGCCGAGGTCGTCGGCTTCAGCGCGTACACCTCGGCCCGGGTGGTGTTCCCGCTGCTGGCGCGCGTGCCGGGAGGGCTGCGCCTCGTGCTCGAGGCGCTGATCGTGGTGTCGGGCACCATCTTCGGCTCGATCCTGGTCATCCTCACCGAGCCGTTCTACGTGGCCGCGCAGCCTCGGGCCGCCCTGCTGCTCATGGCGTTCAACGCCGTTCTCGCGGCGGGGGTCGCGGTGGCCCTGGGCACCTACGACCGGATGCGGCGCCAGATCGAGGCGTCGTACCAGGTGCTGCGGGAGCGGGACGCGCTCGAGCGCGAGCTGAAGGTGGCCCGCGACGTCCAGCGCGAGCTGCTGCCGCGCGAGGTCCCCGACGTCGCGGGGCTGGAGCTGGCGGGCGTCTGCCGGCCCGCCATCGCGGTCGGCGGCGACCTCTACGACTACCTCCGGGACGGCGACGGCCGGCTGGGCCTGGCCATCGTCGACGTGTCCGGCAAGGGGGTCCCCGCCGCCCTCCTCATGGCCAACCTCCAGGCCTCGATGCGCAGCCGCTTCCCGACCGCGAAGACCCCGGGATCGCTCGCGGCGGGCCTGAACGAGGCGTTGTGCGGCTCGTCGTCCGCCGCCCGCTACGCCACCGCGTTCGTCGCTACCTTCGACCCCGAGACCCGCCGCCTGTCCTACACCAACGCCGGGCACCTGCCGGCGATCCTCGTCCGGGGAGGCGACACCGAGCGTTGCGAGGACGGCGGCATGCCCATCGGACTGTTCGAGGGTGCGGCCTACGAGACCGGCGGCAGGACGCTGGTCCCCGGCGATCTGCTGGCGCTGTTCACCGACGGCGTCACCGAGGCGCCGGCGCCCGACGGCGAGGAGTTCGGGGCGGAGAGGCTGGTCGAGCTGCTGCACGCGCACCGGGCGCGCCCCCTCGAGGCCATCATCGACACCGTGCTCGAAGCCCTCCTGCGGTGGAGCGGCCCCGTCGACGCCCACGACGACGTCACCCTCGTCCTCGCGAGGGTGCGGTGAGCCGGTCGCGCCCGGTCCGCAGCCTCGGTCGCCAGGCCGCTTTCTGGATCTCGGCCTGCAGCCTCGCCGGCCTCGCCGTCGGCCTCGGCGTCAGCCTGTTCCAGGGCGACGGCGTCGAACGCCCGATCCTCGTCATCTCCGTTCTCTTCGCCAACGTGGTCGGCCTCACCGCGATGGTCTGCTCGGTCTGGCTGTTCCCGCGGCTGCGGGGGCGCTCGGGCCTGCTCCGGTTCCCGCTGCTCGTCCTCGCCCTCCTGTCGGGCGCGGTCCTCGGCAGCGTGACGGTGCTCGGGGCCTATCCGCTGTTCGTCTTCCGCGAGCCGCGCCTCGCGGTCGGGGTCGTCGTCCTCAACAGCGTCCTCGCCCTCGTGGTCGGAGGCGTCGTGCTCGGCTACGAGGAGATGCGGCTGCGGCTGCAGGACGCCCTGCGCGAGATGCGGGAGGTGCGGCTGGTCGAGGCGCGGCTGCGGGAAGAGGCGGCCCGCGCCGAGCTGGCCGCGCTGCAGGCGCGCATCAACCCGCACTTCTTCTTCAACACCCTGAACACCATCGGCTCGCTCATCGAGGAGGACACGCGAACCGCCGAGGAGCTGCTGGAGACCTTCGCCGATCTGTTCCGCTACGCGTTCGACGCCGCCGACACGGCGCCCGTCCCCCTGCGCGACGAGATCGCCTTCACCCGGGGATACCTTCGCATCGAGCAGGTCCGCTTCGGCGACCGGCTGCAGGTGACGTGGGACGTCGAGCCGGGCTCGCTGGGCGTGCGGGTGCCCGGTCTCGTCCTCCAGCCCCTGGTCGAGAACGCGGTGGGGCACGGGCTCGCGCCGCGGGCGCGCGGAGGCAGCATCGACGTCTCGACCCGGCGCGACGGGGACGTACTGCGCATCGACGTCGTCGACGACGGGGCAGGGCTGTCCGGGGACGGAGCGGGCCTCATCCGCGAAGGCCACGGGTTGGGCAACATCGCCCGTCGTCTCCGGGCGTTCTACGGCGGGCGCGCGGCCTTCGATCTGTCGGTCGGGCCAGGCGGCGCCGGGACCCGCGCACGGCTCACCCTGCCCACAACGCCGGTCTCCCCAGGGGCCGCGGAGAGCGCGCCATGAGCTGCCGCTGCGTCGTCATCGACGACGAGAAGCCGGCCCGCGACCGGATCAAGCGGCTGCTCGCCGCATATCCCGACTTCGAGATCGTGGGCGAGGCCGCCGACGCCGAGGCGGCGGTCCGGCTGATCGACGAGATCACGCCCGACCTGTGCTTCCTCGACGTGCAGATGCCGGAGGGAACCGGCTTCGACGTCCTCGACCGGGTGAGGCACGTCCCCCATGTCGTCTTCGTCACCGCCTACGATCGTTACGCCGTCCCCGCGTTCGAGGTGCGATCGCTCGACTATCTCCTGAAGCCGGTCGGCCGCGAGCGGTTCGCCGAGGCCCTCGACCGCGTGCGCGAGCGCATCGGCGGCGCCGGCCCCGCGCGGCGCATCCTCGACGAGCTCGAGGCCCTACGCCGATCCGTCGGTCCCGGAGCCGCCGGGGCGCCGCGGCCCGATCGCATCAGCGTCCGGCGCGGCTCCGGGATCCTGCTGCTCGACCCGGACGAGATCGTCTGGTTCGAGGCGGAGGACACGCTCGTCTTCGCCCGGACCGCCGCTGGTCGGTTCCTCGTCGACCGCACCCTCTCCGAGCTCGAGCGGGAGCTGGAGGGCCGGTTCTTCCGCGCCCACCGGAGCTGCCTGGTCAACCTCGGCAGGATCGCCGAGATCCGGCCCGCCGACGCGGGCGCCTGCACCATCGTGTGCGCCGGCGCGGGCACGGTCGCGCTGTCTCGCCGGCAGGCCCGCCGGCTGCGCGAGATATTCCCGTGGTGAGCGGACAGGAACGCGGGGGCGTCATCCGGGCGCCGGGCCGCTCTCCCGTTTCGTTCCGCCGGGTTCCGTCTGCGCGATCCAGGGACCGGGGTGGTGCGACCGGCCACCGGCGCCTCCCGACCGGTGGCCCGCCGCCGGTGACCGTCAATCGGAATCAGGTTGCTCTCGACGGCCCGGGGACGACAACATGCGCGGCAGGAGGAGAACCATGCTTCGAAGGGCGTCTGTCGCCTCGATCCTGACCATGGCCGTCGCCATCGCGCCCGCTCCGTCCCGATCGCAACCGCCCGAGGCGGGTCTGGCGGTGACCGACCCGGCCGGGACCGGCGGGGTTCGCGAGCTGTCCGACGGGCAGGGCACCGTTTTCGCGGGTGCGTTGGCGGTGACCGTCCCGAGGGGCGAGGTTCGCGAGGGAGACCTCTACGCCGCCAGCGAGTCGATTCGCGTCGACGGCCGGCTGGCCGGCGACCTGGTGGCGGGCGCGCAGCGTGTGCACGTGGACGGGCAGGTCGACGGCGACCTGTTCGCGGCGGCCAGGACCGTCGACCTGCTCGGCCCCGTGGGCGATTCCTCCCGGGTGGTCGGGGACCAGGTCACCGTGAACGCGACCATCGAAGGCGATCTGATCGCGGGGGGCAACCGGCTGCAGATTCTCGACGGCGCCGTGATCAGGGGTGGCGTGGTGGCGGCTGCCAGCTCGTTGGAGCTCGACGGCGTGGTGGAAGAGAACCTGTACGTGGCGGCGGGGGAGATCGTCGTCCGCGGCACCGTCCGTGGCGACGCCACCGTGATTGCCGACCGACTCGACCTCGACCCCGGCGCGCGTATCGAGGGCGACCTCGACTACCGGACGCGGATACCCCTGAGCCCGGAGGCGGCGGCGGTCGTGGGAGGCGAGGTGCGCTACCAGGAGCCGGTCGAAGACGACGATGGCGGGGTTCTCTTCTGGAGCTGGCAGACCGGGGCGGCGATGTTCGCCGGCCTCCTCGCCGTCGCGCTGTTCCGGCGCATGGTCGGGCAGCTCGTGGCGGCGGTCGCGGGAGAGCCCACCCTCGGCGCGCTGCTCGGGTTCGGCGCGTTCCTGATCGTTCCGATCGGGGCGGCGGTGGTGATGGTGACGGTGGTCGGACTGCCGGTCGGCATCATCGCGGTGCTGCTGTTCGGGATGGCGGTGTACGTGGCGAAGCTCCCCATCGCGGTCTGGGCCGGGGGGCAGCTGCTCAGCCGCGCGGGCAGTACCGACCCCTCGCCGTACGCGGCCATGGCCGTCGGCATCCTGGTGCTCTATCTGCTGTTCGCGATCCCCTGGCTCGGTGGCCTGTTCTGGCTCGTGGCCACCTGCCTGGGCCTCGGCGCCATGGTGCTGTCCGGCCGCCGGTACCTGACCGCGAACGGCGGTTGACGGCCATGGCAGAGCCGGCCCGCCCATCGCCGTCTTGACGGCCATGGCAGAGCCGGCCCGCCCATCGCCGCCTGGGCCCCCAACCAACCCTCCAGCGAGTCTGCGCCTCCTCTGCCGGCGGCGCGGCGCAGACTCCTACACCAGCCTTGGTTCGACCAGCTCGCGTTCAGGCAGGAGTCGGCGGACGATCTCGACGCTCCAGGGCTCGCAGATCAAGCCCCGTCGACATCGGCCGCAAGCTGTTGCGGCGTCACGAAGCTCCCGCTGAGTGATGTTCCCCGGCGCTCGAAGAACTCCGTCGCGCTCAGAGCGATGGCGGCGGCGTCGGTTCCCGCTTGCCACTCATGGACTCCTCGAGCTGCTCTTCGATGGCGAATTCGACCATCACCGGGGTTCTGGCCGCGCTGAACCGCGTCGCGGCTGCTTCGGCGCGTTGCTGCAGTGCCGTCATCGGGAACGCTCGATCGTTCGAGGGAGACTCGCCCGGGGGATCTGCTATCGGTCCCCGGCCTCCCGCTCCTGCATGCGCGACCCCGCGAGCATGTTCGTCAGGCCGTAGTTCCCCTCGTGGCACGCGTACTCGAACATCGGGCCGCCGCTGCGCGACATCGGCAGCGAGCCGCCCCAGGGGCGCGTCCAGGTGTTGGGGTCGGTGACCGTGAACTCGTAGCCGAGGGTGTCCTCGTCGAGGCGCGTGAAGCGCTCGACGACGTGCAGGGCCTGGCTGAGGTTGGCGTTGAAGTTCCGGATGAAGGCGTGCTCGTTGAAGTGCGTGGTCTCGACCACCAGCGTGTCTCCCTCCCAGCGGCCGCGCGAGTCGCCCGCGTACTGGCGGACCGACTCGGGGATGTTGGGGCGCCCGTCGAGGGGGATGAAGCGCGTGTCGTGGATGTGCTCCTGCACGATCGCCACCACGTCGGGCGTCTGGAAGATCTGGTAGTTGTTGTTGTACGCGGTGGGGAACGACGGGACGCCGCGGTACCAGATGCACCGGTCGCCGAGGTCGAGCTGGTCGTAGTGGTCGGTCGGGAGCCGCCCGCCCCGCACCGCCGCGAGCCGCCTCGCCTCGTCGGAGTCGAGCCACGCCGCCACCTCGGGCACGAGGGCCGGCAGCCGGCCGTTCGGCGGGTCGACGATGACCGAGGTCCGGCGCGTCGGGAGCACCGTGCTCCCGCGCTCCATCCAGAAGTTGTTGTAGGACCCGGGGGCGCCGTCGACGCCGCGGTCGACGCTGCCGTCGGGGTCGGCCACCGTCCGCAGCGCCGCGCGGCCCGCGAGATCCTGGTTGCGGTCGGCGTTGCGCCGCTCGATGGCGGCCGCCTCCTCCTCCGTCAGGAACTCGCGGTCGCCCAGATCGGCGGGCCGCTGAAACGGCGTCAGAGTCGAGTTGTTCCAGACGCCCCGCAGGTCCGGCGCCCCCCACTCGGTGCGGAGCTCGGCCGGCGTGGACTGCGCCCCCGCCAGGGCCGGCGCGAGCAGCGCCACCGCAACCGTCGCCGCCGACCGTACGAGTACTCGATGATTCATCGCAACTCTCCTTCGTCCTTCCTCCACCACCTGCAGCGAGGCCGGTCGCTAGGTGACGAGCCCCGCCAGCGGGCCGCTGACGTCGATGAAGTCGCCCCGCTGCCCGCGGGCGTGCTTCAATCCGACGTGGTCGAGGTCGAGCCCCATCGCCCGGGCCACGCTCACCAGCATGCGCTGGTGGGGAATGCCCGAGAACCGGGTGGCGCCGCCCGCGAGCACCTGCGACGGCACCCGCATCTCCGCCGGGGTCTCGTGCGGCCAGTACAGGTAGCGCCCCGTCCGGAAGGCCCACTCGCCGCCGATGAGCACCGGGCAGTAGTGGGCGTAGCCGTGCCACCCGTCGCCGAGCTCGGAGCCCCAGACGACGAGGGTGTTGTCCATGATGGACCCGCCGCCCGCGTCGGGCACCGCCTCGAGGGTGCTCACGAGCCGGGCGACCTGGGCCGCGTGATGGCGGACGTAGTCGGTCATCGCGGCGTACTTGGCGGGGTCCTCGTGAATGTAGTGGGCGATGCCCTTGTGCACCTTGTCGCTGATGTGATCGGCCCCGAACTCCGCCGTCGGCATCTCGCCGAGCGACAGCGTGACGACCCGGGTGATGTCGCAGCTGAAGGCGGCCGCGACGACGTCGCCGAACGCGTCGAACCCCAGGTCGTAGCGCTCGAACTCGGCCGCGGGCCGCGCCGGGGCCTCGCAAGCGAGAGTCGCGAGGCTCTCCAGCCGGTGGCCGAGCCGCTCGACGAGCCCGAAGTGGGTCTCGAGCCGGGTCCGCTCCCCGGCCGTGAAGCGGGGGGCCAGCTCGCGGTACTCGCGGTACGCGAAGTCGAGGGTCGTGCGGCGGCGACGGCCCACCGCGTCGCCCGACGAGGCTGGCCCGAAGACCCGGTTCCACGCCCCGAGCGGCGAGCGCTCGGCCGGCAGGCGCATGCCCCCGAGGCTGTAGCTGATGGGCCGGCCCGCCTCGAGGGCGGCGTCTAGCGACAGCTCGAGCGAGGGCAGCCGGTCGGGTCTCGCGACGTGCGCGGCGACGAGCTGATCCAGCGACGGCGAGACCGACCGCGTGTCCCGCGCCGCGAAGTCGGCGTTGTCGCCGGTCCACGCGTGAATCCAGCCCCGGTCGTGGCGGTTGCCCCCGGCGTCGAGCTCGGCCGTGGCCAGCGACAGCCCGTCGAGCGCGAGCACGCGCCGGCGGTGGGGGTGGAGCGGGGCCAGAGCGCGGCTGAGCTCACCCTCGGAGAGCGGCGCGAGGTCGAGCGTCCACGGCTCGTCGGTGGACCGGCCCGGGTGGAGCATCCGCCAGCCCTCGTAGGGCCAGCCGTGGCAGTGACTGATGACCACGAGGCGCCGGATCGGACCCGCCTCGGGCGCGAAGGCCCGCAGCGCGGCGTCGGGAACGGCCGCCCCGAGGGCGGTGAGCCCGCCCATGCGCAGCACGCGTCGTCGCGAGATCATTCGTGGCCTCCCGGCGCGCCGGCGCCCGGCCGCCGGCGGGTGAGCCCCCCCATGTGCAGCACGTCGTCGCGAGATCATTGGTGGCCTCCCGGCGCGCCCGCGCCCGGCCGCCGGCGGAAGAGGTCGCTGCCGGCAATCGACACCAGCAGACCCTCGATGGAGTCGTCGGCGCGGAAGCCCGCCTGCAGCGCGTCGAGCCCCGGCGCGGCGTCGTCGAGCCGCTCGCCGAGGGCGTAGCGCGTCCAGTGCAGCACGTAGCAGTCCCGCGCGCGGGCGCTCGCGGCGAGCTGCCGGGCGAAGTCGACCCCGTCGGCGAACGCGATGCGCTCCCCGCCGGCCAGGGTCAGCGAGCCGCTCGCGTCGACCGGCCGGCCGTTGTCGTGCGAGCGCCACCGGCCGATGGCGTCGTAGTGCTCGAACGCGAACCCCGGCGGGTTGATGGTCCGGTGGCAGGTGTTGCACGTCCCGGGCCGGGTGGCGGCGGCGGTGCGCTCGCGGTTGGTGCTCTCGGCCGTCAGGGTGTCGGGGGGCAGCGCCGTCTCCGCCCCCTGGACGGGCGTGCCGAGGTGCATGCACGCGAGCCGCTCGAGCACCCGCACGCCGCGCGGGATGGGCCCCGGCTGCACCGCGTAGGCGCCGAGGGCGAGCACCGACGGCAGGGTCAGCACCCCCGCCCGCTCCTTGGGCGGGAAGCTGGCCGGATAGAGGGTCAGCGGCTTCCGCCGGCCGATGGAGGCGACCACGAGGTCGATGGTCCGGGTGACCTCGGGGCCGTCGACGCGCTCTGCGCCGTCGCCGTAGATGGGCGCGGTGGCGTCCGACATGTAGCCGCGGTGGTCGGTCATCAGCGCGGTGAAGGTGCCGTCGCCGTCGAAGACGGTCCGCTCGACGAAGAGCTCCGTCTCGATCTTCATCGAGTGGCGCACCGGGCCCATGACGGCCGGCCACTCCACGTCGTCGTCGCGCGCGGTGGCGAGCCGCGCCGCGAGGCCGAACAGCGGGCCGAACGCCCGTCGGGCGGGCGCGACGAGCAGCACGTCGTCGGTGCCGAGCCACTGGTGGTGAAAGCGCACGACGGCGGGGCGGGCCCGGGGGTCGTCGAGCATCCGCCGGGCCTGGGCCTCGACGCCGGCCCGCGTGTCGAGCCCGCCGGCCTCGGCCGCCGCGAACAGCGCCTCGTCGGGCATCGAGTCCCACAGGAAGTAGGAGAGGCGCGACGCCAGCTCCCATCGGCTCAGGGGCGGGGAGGCATCGGCCCGCTCGCGCGGCTCGATCCTGAAGTGGAACGTCGGCGTCTGCAGGATGCCCGCCACCGTCAGCGCGACCGCCTCGTCGAGGGGCCCGGCCGCCGCGTTGCCCTGCCAGAACGCCTCGAGGCGCCGGCCCTCCCCGGCGTCGAGGGGGCGGCGGTAGGCCCGCCGGGCGAAGCGCTCGAGGCTCGCCCACGCGCAGGCCGCCTGCTCGGCCGCGGGCAACGCGGCCCACCCGTCGCAGGCGAAGAACGTCGGCGACACGAGGGCGAACGACGCGAAGTGCATCGCCGCGAGGTGCAGCTCCTCGACCTGGTAGGACGAGGGCGCCTGTCCCTCGGCGATGCCCTCGAACCCGTCCAGGCCGGCCTCTTGCGGGAACCGCCAGGGCCACGCCGGCGGGGGCGGCGGCGCCACGAAGACCCCCCTGCTCGGCTCGCGCCGGGGGCTGATGCGGTCGGCGACGGCGGGACGCGCCGGCCACCGGTCGCCGTCCCGGGGAAGGCCGAAGAGGTCGGCGATGGTGTTGTTGTACTCGGCCGGGGTCAGGGCGAGGGGGGCGGCGTCCGGTGCGGAGGCTGCCCCCGCGACGGCGGTCTGGCCGGAGGCCGGCGCAGGGGCCGGAACCCCGGAGAGCATGGCCGTCAGCAGGGCCGGCGCGATTCCATGTCTCATCGTTCGCAAGCCGGCATGTGGCCGGCGGCCCCCACGAATGAACCGACGTCGGAAGAGGGGTCAGTCGCCTTGGGCGGGCGTGGTTCGGGCGAGGGCATGCTCGCAGCTGGCCGGTAGGGGAGGCTGCGCGTCGCCCGCCCCCGTGAACCTCTGCAGGTCGATCATGCAGGACACCATGTGCGGCAGCGTCTCCTGCAACAGGCGCACATCCGTCTGAAGAGCCTCGACGTCCGTAGTCAGCTCGGCCAGGTCCCGGGTGACTACCTCGAATTGCGCGTTCCGGGTTGCAGCGGTCCAGACGAAACCCGCGATGAGTACCAGGAGCGTCACCGCTGGCGACAACTCGTTGAGCTTCTTGAGGAACCCCACGGAACACATGCTACCACGGGGCCCGCAGCGAATCCGCGAGGTGCCGGGGGTCGCCCTCGGGGAGCGCGATGATGCGCGCCACCGCGACTCCGGCAGGTCAGGGGCGTTTACGGGATTGTACGGGAAAGGGCGGGGCAGGGTGGCGTCCCCAACGGGATTCGAACCCGTGTCTCAGCCTTGAAAGGGCTGAATCCTAGGCCTCTGGACGATGGGGACGCGAAGACTGCGGGCCGCGCAGCCGACGGCAGGAGCCGACGGAACACTTCAGTATACGTCACTCGGCCCCCTGTGCAAAGATCCGTCGTCTCGCCCCGCCGAGCGCCCAGCCGACCCCGAGAGGTGTCTGTACCATCACTGTGGCGCAAAGTCCCCGGGTCCGCAGCGCGTCCGCGCGTCCGGCTGCGAGGGAACGACCCCGTCCCGTGCGCGCTCCGGTCCTGCCAACCGTGCGAAGGGCGCCCCAGGGTCTTGCCGGCGACCGCGACGTCCCGCGCGGCAGGAGTCAACCACCGGTGTCCGGCCGGATCCACGGTTGACGGCAACGTGCCGGAGGTTGGCGCCACGAGGTAGACCAGCGGTTCCGTCCGGATGGTCGGAGCGCCGCCACCCCGCATCCTCGCGCCCCCGCCTCTCGATCGCAAGGTCTTGAAAACGCGCAACTTGTCTCTTCCGGCGTCAAGGCGCGGACGAGTGGCCGGCTTCTTGCTCCGGTTCAGGGTCTCCGCCGCCACGCGGCGGCCCGCGTGCCCGACCTGGTTCTTGGGTCGCCGTACCGGCGGCGGGGGTGAACGGTTGCCGAGCCCGATGACGGGCCGGCGGCTACCGAGTCTCTTGCAGCAGAAGGAGAAGGCGATGCGACGAGTTCTGTGGAGCATGGCGGTGGTTCTGGCCTTGTACGGCGGCCAGCCGGGCGCAGCCCAGGTCCAGGAGGCGGCACCCTCCGAGGCGCCGCGCATGCAGTCGGAGCTGATCGACCTCAACAACGCGACGGCGATGGAGCTCGACACGCTCCCGGGGGTCGGGCCCCGCACGGTCGAGCGAATCCTCGAGTACCGCCGCGAACACGGCGGCTTCGAGAGAATCGAGGATCTGATGGACGTGCGCGGCATCGGCGAGCGCACCTTCCTCAGGCTGAAGCCGCTGGTGACCGTCGCGGCCGCCGAGCCCGATGCCGGCCAGCGCCCGTAGCCGCTCATTGCGGCGCGTCCCGGAGGCAGGGCCCCGGGGCGCGCCGCGACCCCGGCGGAGACGCCGGAAGCCGGCTCGCGCCGCTGCGCCGGTCCACGCCGCCGGGTTCACCCTGGTCGAGGCCGGCGTCGTGCTCGTCCTGCTCGGGGTCTCGGCCGCGCTCGCGCTCCCGTCGATGCGGTCGGGGCTCGACGGCCTGCGCGCCGCCGCCGCCGCCCGGCATCTCGCGGCCCTGATCCAGTCGACGCGGGTGCGAGCGGTGACGCAGTCGGTCCACGTCGGACTGCGGTTCGACCACGATGGCGAACGGTACCGCTACGCGATGTACGCGGACGGAGACGGCGACGGCCTGCGGGCGCGGGACATCCGAAGCGGGGTGGATGCGAGACTGACCGACTTCGAGCGTGTCGGCGACCGGTTTCCCGGGGTCGACATCGGCATCGCGGCCGCCATGCCGGGCATAGCGGGTGGCGCAACGCTGCCGGCGGGCTCGGATCCGATTCGGTTCGGCGCAGCCGATGGCCTGACGTTCAGCCCGCTGGGCACCGCGACGAGCGGTACGCTCTATCTGCACCATCGGTCGGGTCGGCAGCTCGCGGTGCGGGTGCTGGGCGCGACCGGCCGGATTCGCATTCTCGAATTCGACCGGGACACAGTGTCATGGGTGGTCCGATGACCGGAGGGCGCGTCGAGCGGCGACGGCACCCTCGCCGCCCCGCGGCCGATCTCGCGTGGTTGCGGGCGGTGAGCCTGCGGCCGGGTCTGGAAGCGCTGCTGGTGGACGTTTCTCCCGGAGGGGCGCTGGTTGAAACGGCGACCCGGCTTCGTCCGGGAATGAAGACGGTGCTGCGGTTGTCGACAACCGACGGCGAGCTGCGGGCGCCGGGTGAATTCGTGCGGGCCTGGGTGGCCGCCATCCTGCCGGACCGTGGCCTGGTCTACCGTGGCGCGGTGCGGTTCGACCCGCCGATGGACCTTCCGGAGAGGGGCTGACTTTCGGTCGATCCGGGGTCGACACCGGCTCGGTCCGCCGAGAAGCAGCGGAGCGTTCAGACGGGGTACGTGCAATCACGTTGATCTTCTCGTGTCGATTGAATACCATTCGTGCGCTTGCTCGCACAGCACCCATGACGGACTGTGTTCGGCGTTCATCCCGGAGCCCCTGGCGGCATTCTTGTCAGGCTCGTGCTATCACCATGGCTGACCTGTCGATGTCGAGTTCGAATCCGCTCGCTCGCGGCGACGACTTCGTCGAACGCGGCCGGCGCTTCCTGGAATTCCTCGCGGTCCTCGAGTCGAGAATCGCCGGCGGTGCCAAGACCGGCGTGCTGGAGGCGGCAGTGCCGGCGGCCCTGGAGCGTCTCGTACCGATTCGCGGCGCGCGGCTGACGGCGGCCCCCGCTCTTCCGCTGGCCGCGCGAGAGGGACCAGGCGACGCGTCGTTGCGGTTCCCCATGCCGGTGCCCTCGTACGCGGATCTGGCGCTCGAGGTGAGCATCAGCCCCGGCTTCGTGCTCGACGCGTGGGACAGGCAGGCGCTGCGACAGGCGGCCCGGGTCGTGGGGCTGCTCATCGCGTCCCGAAATCAAGCGGCGGCGCCGCCGCCGGGTCAGCCGCCGGAGCCGGCAGCGCCGCTGGTCGGATCGAGCGCGCCGATGTGCCGATTGCGGGAGCACATCGAGCGGGTGGCGGCGACCGACTTCACGATCCTGATCGAGGGCGAATGCGGTTCGGGCAAGGAGCTGGTGGCGCGACAGGTGCACGAGCTGAGTCGACGGCGCGAGGGACCCTTCGTCGCCGTGAACTGCGCCGCCCTCGTCGAGACGCTGCTGGAAGCGGAGCTGTTCGGCATCGAGGACCGGGTCGCGACCGGCGTGCGTGCCCGCCGCGGCAAGTTCGAGCTCGCCGACCAGGGCACCCTGTTCCTCGACGAGGTCGCCGACCTGTCGCCGGCGGCGCAGGCCAAGCTGCTGCGCGCCATTCAGGAGCTCTCGGTCGAGCGGGTCGGCGGCCACGGGGCCCGCCCGGTGGACATCCGCATCGTCGTGGCGACGAACCAGAGGTTGCGGAGGCTCGCAGACGAGGGACGCTTTCGCACCGACCTCTACTACCGCCTCGCCGGGGTGGAGCTGCAGGTTCCGCCGCTTCGGCAGCGCCGCGAGGACATCGTCTCGCTCACCGAGCACTTTCTCGCCCGGCATGACGGGCTGCGCCGACTGACGTTGTCGGATAGCGCCGCCGACGCCCTGCGCACTCACGACTGGCCCGGGAACGTCCGGGAGCTGCAGCGGGTCGTCGAGCGGGCCCTGGCCCTCGCCACCGAGGACACCATCGGCCTGCAGGACCTGCCGGCCGAGCTGACCCGCGACTACACGGAGCTGCTGCAGCCGTCGATCACGCGGACCGAATCGATGCGCGCGTGGGGCAGCCGCTATGCGCGGCTGATGCTCGAGCGCTGCGGCCGCAACAAGCGGCGCACGTGCGAGGTGCTCGGCATCAGCTACCACACGCTGCAGTCGTACCTGCGTCATCCGTCCTGAGGGACCGTCGAGCCGGCCCCGCCCCGGTTGCCGGCGGCTCACGCTCGGGACGCGCTCGGGGACCGGGGGCGGGGAAGCGGTCACGCCTTGACCCCCCGCGGGTCCCATAGTACGTTTCTATCAGCGCTTTTCCGGCGTCACTGACGGCTGGCCACGGCCATGTCCGCGGCCGGCTCTCTTTCCGCAAGCCGGCGCTCCCGGCACCGACCGCCCGCCACCGACGCTACCGTGTCATGACCGACGCCTCGGCTTCCGCCCCCCTCCAGACGCCCCTGCACGGCCGTCACGTCGCCCTCGGCGCGAAGATGGTGCCGTTCGCGGGGTGGGACATGCCCCTGCAGTACGCCGGCATCACCGAGGAGCACCTCGCGGTGCGGCGGGCGGCGGGGCTGTTCGACGTCAGCCACATGGGCGAGATCGAGGTCGCCGGGGCGGACGCCCTCGCCGCGGTGCAGCGGATCTCCACCAACGACGCGAGCCGCCTCGAGGTCGGTCAGGCCCAGTACTCGGCCCTCGCGACGCCGGAGGGCACCTTCGTCGACGACCTGCTGGTGTACCGGCTGGCCGGCGACCACTTCATGCTGGTGGTCAACGCCGCCAACATCGCGGCCGGCTTCGCCTGGATTCGCGACCACATCGCGGGCGTCGGCGACGCGGTGGCCGTGAACACCAGCTCGCGTTACGCCCTGCTCGCGGTGCAGGGGCCGCGGGCCCTCGACGTCGTGCAGCCGCTGACCGACGTCGAGCTCGCGGCCATCCGGTACTACCGCTTCGCGACCGGCGAGGTGTCGGGCATCCGCGCGACCATCTCGCGCACCGGCTACACCGGCGAGGACGGGCTCGAGCTATTCGTGGCCCCGCAGGCGGCCGACCGGCTGTGGACCGCGCTGATGTCGGCCGGCCGACATCACGGGTTGCAGCCGGCGGGGCTGGGCGCCCGCGACACGTTGCGCCTCGAGGCGGCGATGCGGCTCAGCGGCCAGGACATCGACCGCACGACGACGGTCCTCGAGGCCGGCCTCGGCTGGATAGTGGGCTGGGACAAGGCGGACTTCATCGGACGCGACGCGCTCGTGAAGCAGCGCGAGGCCGGGGTCGACCGCAAGCTCGTGGGGCTCGAGATGACGGGGCCGGGCATCGCGCGGCACGGGTACGACGTTTACGCGGGCGACGAGCAGGTGGGCCGGGTGACCAGCGGCACCCGCACGCCGTTCCTCGAGAAGGCCGTCGCCCTCGCCTACGTCCCCGCCGCGGGCGCGGCGCCGGGCACCGAGTACGAGGTGGACGTCCGCGGGCGCCGGGTGCCGGCCCGCGTCGTGCGGTTGCCGTTCTACAAGCGCCCGAAATGAGCAGCCATGTATCCGACTGACCGGCTCTACACGAAGGACCACGAGTGGATCCTGATCTCGGGCACGACGGCCCGGGTCGGCATCACCGACTACGCGCAGGCCCAGCTCGGCGACGTGGTGTACGTCGAGCTCCCCGAGGTGGGCCGGCAGTTCGAGCAGGGGACCCAGTTCGGGTCGATCGAGTCGGTGAAGGCGGTGTCGGACCTCTACTGCCCACTGGCCGGCCGGGTCACCGAGGTCAACGCGGCGCTCGCGACGGCCCCCGAGACGGTGAACGCCGACCCCCACGGCACCTGGATGATGGCGATCGAGCTGACCGACCCCGCCGCCGCGTCCGGGCTTCTCGACTCGGCCGCCTATGCCGAGCTGGTGAAATAGGCGGCCGCGGCGTGACCCACCCACGAGCCGACCGGTTCTCCGAGCGACACATCGGCCCCCGTCCCGACGACGTCGAGGCGATGCTGGCCGCGGTGGGCGCCGCCTCTCTCGAGGCCCTCGTCGACGAGGCGGTGCCTGCCGACATCCGGCTGGACGCCCCCTTGCGGACGCCGGGGCCCGAGACCGAGGCCGAGTACCTCGCGCGCCTGCGCGGCATCGCCGCCCGGAACCGCCCCGGTCGGGCCTGCATCGGCCTCGGGTACTACGGCTGCATCACGCCGAGCGTCATCCTGCGCAACGTGTTCGAGAACCCCGGCTGGTACACCCCCTACACGCCGTACCAGGCGGAGGTGGCGCAGGGGCGCCTCGAGGCCCTGCTGAACTACCAGACGATGGTGGGCGACCTGACGGGGATGCCGGTGGCGAACGCCTCGCTGCTCGACGAGGCGACGGCGGCGGCGGAAGCCATGGCGATGATGCACCGCGTCCGCGCGCGCACCGCCCCCGGCGCGGACCGGCTGCTGGTGTCGCGGCACTGCTTTCCCCAGACCATCGACGTGGTGCGGGGCCGGGCCGAGCCGCTGGGCATCGCGGTCGAGGTGGGCGACCCCGCGGCGATGCGGTTCGACGAGAGGGTCTTCGGCGTCCTCCTCCAGACCCCGGCCGAGGACGGCGCGGTCCTCCCGGTGGCCGAGGTGGTGGCGCGCGCCCACGAGGCGGGGGCGCTGGCCGCCGTCTGCACCGACCTGCTGGCCCTGACGCTGATGGCGCCGCCCGGCGAGGGCGGGGCGGACGTCGTGGTGGGCAGCTCGCAGCGGTTCGGCGTGCCGATGGGCTACGGCGGACCCCACGCGGCGTTCTTCGCCACCCGCGACAACCTCGTCAGGCAGGTGCCGGGACGCATCATCGGGCTGTCCGTCGACCGGCACGGCCGCCCCGCCCATCGGATGGCGCTGCAGACCCGCGAGCAGCACATCCGGCGCGACCGGGCGACGTCGAACATCTGCACCGCCCAGGCCCTGCTCGCCAACCTCGCCGGCTTCTACGCGGTGTACCACGGCCCCGACGGCCTGCGCGCCATCGCCGCCCGCGTGCACGGGCTGGCGCGGCGGCTGGCCGACGGCCTGCGCGAGCTGGGCCGCGCGCCCGCGCACCCGCACTTCTTCGACACCGTCACGGCGCCGCTGCCCGCCGAGGCGATGGAGCGCCTGCGGGCCGGGGCCGCCGCCGACGGCATGCACTTCCGGTATCGCGGCGACGGCGCGGTGGGCATCGCCCTCGACGAGACCACGACCCCGGGCGAGGTGGCGCACATCCTGTCGCTCGTCGCCGACGCCCTGGGCCGGCCGGCCCCGCCGCCCGACCCCGGGGCCGTGCCCGCGGCGACGGCGAACGATGCGACCCCCGACTGGCCGGAGCCCCTCGTGCGCACGTCGGCGTATCTGACCCACCCGGTCTTCCACCGGCACCGGTCGGAGACCCAGATGATGCGCTACCTGAAGCAGCTCGAGCGGCGCGATCTGGGCCTCGATACCTCGATGATCCCCCTCGGCTCCTGCACCATGAAGCTGACCGCGGCCTCCGAGATACGCGCCGTGAGCTGGCCGGCGTTCGCCGCCGTCCATCCCTTCGCGCCGGTGGAGACGGCGGAGGGCTACCGGACCGTGGTCAGCGAGGTCGAGGCGTCGCTCGCCGCCATCACCGGGCTGCCCGCGGTGTCGCTGCAGCCGAACTCGGGGGCGCAGGGGGAGTTCGCGGGGCTCATGGTCATTCGCGCCTGGCACCGCGACCACGGCGGCGGCGGCCGCGACGTGGTCCTGATTCCGGCGTCCGCCCACGGCACGAACCCCGCCACCGCGACCATGGCGGGGATGCGGGTCGTGGTGGTGGCCTGCGACGACGGCGGCAACGTCGACGTCGACGACCTGCGGGCCAAGGCGGCGGCGCACCGCGACGCCCTGTGCGGCCTGATGATCACCTATCCGTCCACGCACGGGGTCTTCGAGGACGCCATCCGCGAGATCTGCGACGTCGTCCACGACGCGGGCGGCCAGGTCTACATGGACGGGGCGAACCTGAACGCCCAGGTCGGGGTGACGAGCCCCGCCGCGATCGGGGCCGACGTCTGCCACATCAACCTGCACAAGACGTTCGCGATTCCCCACGGTGGCGGGGGGCCCGGCATGGGACCCATCGCGTGCGCGGAGCACCTCGCGCCGTACCTGCCGGGGCATCCGCTGGTGCGAGTCGGCGGCGGGCGGGCGATTCCCGCGATCGCGGCGGCGCCGTGGGGGAGCGCGAGCATTCTGCTCATCTCCCACGGGTACATGCGGATGCTCGGACCGGACGGCATGCGGCAGGCCACCGCGGCCGCGATACTCGGCGCCAACTACGTCAAGGCGCGCCTCGCGTCGCACTACGACGTGCTGTACACCAGGGCCACCGGGCGGGTCGCGCACGAGCTGATCCTGGATCTGCGGGCGCTGAAGCGCCACGGCCTCAACGAGATCGACGTCGCGAAGCGCCTCATCGACTACGGGTTCCACGCCCCGACGGTGTCGTTTCCGGTGCCGGGCACGATGATGGTCGAGCCGACGGAGAGCGAGCCGCGCGAGGAGCTCGACCGGTTCTGCGACGCCCTGATCGCCATCCGCGGCGAGATCCGGGCCATCGTGGACGGCCACGCCGACCCCGCCGACAACGTGCTGAAGAACGCCCCCCACACCGCGGCCGAGGCCACCGCCGACGCCTGGTCCCACCCCTATACGCGGGAGCAGGCCGTCTACCCGCTGCCGTTCGTGCGTGAGAACAAGTTCTGGCCGGCGGTGGGGCGCATCGACGACGCCCACGGCGACCGCAACCTCGTCTGCGCCTGCCCGCCGGTCGAGGCGTACGGGGACCAGGCGTCGGCGCGGTAGCACGGTGCAGACCCCCGGCAGGGTCGGCGGCGCAGGCTCCCGGCAGGGTTGGGTTGGGCGGCGAGCGGAGCCGTGCGGCCCGGTCATCCCGCCGCCGTGGCAAATCAACCCGCGCGGGTGAGGGCGTCGGCCCGCTCGCGCAGCCGCGCCAGCAGGCGGCCCGCCACCGCCCCCGGGGCGCCGGACCCGATCGTCTGGCCGCCGACCCGGACCACCGGGACGATCTCGCGGGTGGTGCTGGTGATGAACAGCTCGTCGACGGCCGGCAGGTCCGACTCGCGGAGCACCGCCTCGCGCACCGGGACCCCGACCTCGGCCCCCACCTCGAAGAGCAGGTTCCGCGTCACCCCCTCGAGGAGCCCGGCGTCGAGCGGCGGGGTGAGAACGACGCCGTCCCGCACCACGAACAGGTTCGACTGCGAGCACTCGGCGAGCTCTCCCCGGTGGTTGAGGAGTATCGCCTCGTAGGCCCCGTCGCGCACCGCCTCCTGCATCGCCAGCACGTTGTTCAGCAGGTTGTTGGACTTGATGACGGGGTCGACGCTGCGGGGGTGGTTGCGCACGACGCTCGCGACGACGAGCCGCACCCCGTCCCGGTGCACCCATTCCGGCGACTCGCGGTGGGGCCGGGCGATGATGACGATCGTCGGGGTGCGACAGACGGCGGGATCGTAGCCGAGGTCGCCGACCCCCCGGGTGACGAGGATCCGCAGCATCACCTCCCCCTGCGGGTGAACGCCGCGCATGGTGTGGCGCATGCGGGACTCGAGCTCCCCGTTCGCGGGCGGGACCTCCAGGGACAGGCGGGCCGCCGAGGCGCGGAGCCTCGCGAGGTGCCGGTCGGGGAGGAACGGCCGCCGGTTGTAGGTGCGCAGGGTCTCGTAGACGCCGTCGCCGTAGAGGAAGCCGTGGTCGAAGACCGAGACCGCTGCCCGGTCGCCGGACGTCACCACCCCGTTCACGTTGACGATGGCCTCGGCGATGCCGGCGGGGGCGGCGGGCGGCGTGTCGACAGTGTTCGATTCCACGCTGACCACGGTACCATAACGCGCGGGACCGCCGCCGGCCGGCCGGTGGCGGGGCGGAACGACCGGTGGCGGCGCGCCGGTCGCGAACGCAGACGAGACTCCCGCCGGCCGGGGAGGGGCGGCGGGTCTCGCGGCAGGAGCGGCAATCCGAGCGGTGCGCCGCGCCATCACGGCGGAACAGGATGCGGGTGCTGAACACGGCCCAGATGCGCGAGGCGGACCGGCGGACGATCGAGGACCTCGGCGTGCCGTCGCTGGAGCTGATGGAGCACGCGGGGCGGCAGGTGGTGTCCGCCATCGAGTCGCACTGGCCTTCGCTGCCGGGCCGCGGGCGCATCGCCGTGGTGTGCGGGAAGGGGAACAACGGCGGCGACGGGCTCGTGGCGGCGCGCCTGCTGGCGGCGCGCGGGGTCGCGGTGCAGGCGTGCCTGGCCGCGCCGGCGGCGGGTATCGGGGGAGACGCCGGGGTCAACCTGTCGGCGCTCCGGCCGGCGGGGGTCCCCGCGGTCGACGTCTCGACCGGTTCCGCGTGGGAAACGGCGCGGGTGGACCTCGGCCGATTCGATCTGGTGATCGACGCCCTGTTCGGCACCGGCCTGACGCGGCCCCTCGACGGGCACTGGCGGTCCATCGTTCGCGACCTCGATGCCCTGGACGTGCCGGTGGTGTCGGTCGACCTGCCGTCGGGGCTGTCGGCGGACGCGCCGCAACCGATCGGGGACGCGGTCGCCGCCACCCTCACCGTGACCCTGGGCGCCCCGAAGCTGCCGCTGGTGCTGGACCCGGCCGCGGACCGGGCCGGCGCGGTGGTCGTCGCCGACATCGGCATTCCCGAGTCGGTCGTGGACGCCGTCGACGGGCCCCGCGTGAACGTCATCACCCGGGCGTGGGCCCGGCGGCAGGTCCCGCGCCGGCGCCGGGACACCCACAAGGGCGACTACGGGCGGGTGCTCGTCGCCGCCGGCTCGCCGGGAAAGACGGGCGCGGCCGGCCTCGCCGCCCTCGGCGCCCTGCGCTCGGGGGCGGGCCTGGTGACGGTGGCGACGCCGCGCGCCTGCCGGCCCACCGTCGCCGCCCTCGCCCCCGAGTACATGACCCTGGGGCTCGACCACGACGGCGAGGGCCTCGTCGCCGCCGGGGCGGCGGGGGCGGCGCTCGCCGAACGCTGCGACGCGCTGGCCGTCGGACCCGGCCTCGGGCGCGGCGACGGCGTCGCCCGGTTCGTGCGCGAGCTGGTGGACCGCGCCCCGGTCCCGATGGTCCTCGACGCCGACGCCCTCAACGCGTTCGCCGGCGACCCCGCCGGCCTCCGGGGGCGTTCGGACCGCGCGCTGGTCATCACCCCGCACGCCGGCGAAATGGGGCGTCTCATCGGCCGGCCGGCAGAGTACGTGACCGCCCACCGCCTCGACGTGGCCCGTGACCTGGCGGGGGAGCAGGGCCTCTTCGTCGTCCTGAAGGGAGCGCGGACCCTGGTGGCGACCCCGGCCGGCGACGTGTGGATCAACGTGACCGGCAACCCGGGCATGGCCACCGGCGGCGCCGGCGACGTGCTCACCGGGGTGCTGGCCGCGTGGATCGCGCAGTTGCGGGGCATCGAGGCCGCGTGCGGGCTGGGGGTGTGCCTGCATGGGCTCGCCGGCGACCTCGCGGCGGCCGAGCAGGGCCACGCGGGCCTCATCGCCACCGATCTCGCGCACCGGCTCGGGCCCGCCCTGCTCGGCCTGGAGGACGGCGAGGTCGGCCGGCACGACCAGGAGCCGGAGCGCCGGCAGCTCTGACTCCTTCTTTCGGGACGAGGACGCACGTGGACACGCGCTACCAGAGTCACTCGGAACGCCAGACGGCGGACATCGCGGCCGACCTGGCCCGCCGACTGCCGCCCGGCGCCGTGGTCATGCTGTTCGGCGACCTCGGCGCCGGCAAGACCGCGTTCGTGCGGGGCTTCGTGGAGGGCCTGGGCATCGACCCCGACGAGGTCAGCAGCCCGACGTTCACGATCGTCCAGGCCTACGGCGGGGGCCGCGTCCAGCATGTGGACCTGTACCGGCTCGACCCGGCCGAGACCGACGATCTCGGACTGGAAGAGTTGCCGGAAGCCGGAGCCCTGGTCTGCATCGAGTGGGCCGACCGGTTGCCGCGCCCGGTCCCGAACGCGGTGTCCGTCCGCATCCTCGACCGCGCCGGCGACTCGCGCGAGCTCGTGATCGAGGTGCCGGACGGGGGAGAGGCAGGCAGCCGGGCCTACTCCGACCGGTAGTTCGGGGCTTCCTTGGTGATGACCACGTCGTGCACGTGGCTCTCGCGCATGCCGGCGGGGGTGATGCGCACCATCCGGGCGTTCTCCTGCAGATCGGGAATGGTGGGGCAGCCGCAGTAGCCCATGCCGGCGCGGAGGCCGCCGACGAGCTGGTGGATCATCGCCCCGATCGACCCCTTGTGGGGCACCCGGCCCTCGATGCCCTCGGGCACGAGCTTCTCGCCGTCCTCGCGGGGGCTGGCGAGGTCGAAGTCCTCCTGGAAGTAGCGGTCCCGGCTGCCGGCGCGCATCGCCCCGATGGAGCCCATGCCGCGGTACTCCTTGAAGCTGCGCCCCTGGTAGAGGATGAGCTCGCCGGGACTCTCGTCGGTGCCGGCGAACAGGCTCCCGATCATGACCGCGCCGGCCCCGACCGCCAGCGCCTTCGTGATGTCGCCCGAGTAGCGCACCCCGCCGTCGGCGATGATGGGGACGCCGTGCCGCCGCGCGGCCTGCCCGCACTCGGCGAGGGCCGAGATCATCGGCATGCCGATGCCGGCGATGACCCGGGTGGTGCAGATCGACCCGGAACCGATGCCGACCTTCACGCCGTCGACGCCGAGGGCGATCAACGACTCGGCGCCCTCGGCGGTGGCGACGTTGCCGGCGACCATCTCCACGCTCGGGAAGCGCTCGCGGAGCTGACCGACCATCGCCATCACCCCGCGGGAGTGCCCGTGCGCGGTATCGACGACGAGCACGTCGGCGCCGGCCCCGACGAGGGCCTCCGACCGCTCGATGGTGTCCTTCGCGATGCCCACCGCCGCCCCCACCCGCAACCGGCCCAGCTCGTCCTTGGACGCGGTGGGGTAGGTGATCATCTTCTGGATGTCCTTGACGGTGATGAGCCCCTTGAGCCGGAACTCCTTGTCGACCACGAGCAGCTTCTCGACGCGGTGCTGGTGCAGGATGGTCTGGGCGTCCTGCAGGGTGGTCCCGACCGGCACCGTGATGAGGTCCCGGCGGGTCATCACCTCGCCGATGGGCCGGTCGATGCGGCGTTCGAAGCGCAGGTCCCGGTTGGTGAGGATGCCGACGAGCCGCCCCTCGGTGCTGCCGTCCTCGGTGATCGGCACCCCCGAGATGCGGTACTTCTTCATCAGCTCGAGGGCCTCGACGATGCGGTTGGAGGGCGCCAGCGTGATCGGGTTGACGATCATGCCGCTCTCCGAGCGCTTGACCCGGTCGACCTCGGCCGCCTGGTCCTCGATGGGGAGGTTCTTGTGGATCACCCCCATGCCGCCGAGCTGGGCCATCGCGATGGCGAGGCGCGACTCGGTGACGGTGTCCATGGCGGCGCTGATGATCGGCACCTTCAGGGTCACGTTCCGGGTGAGCCGGGTGGAGACGTCGACCTCGGCCGGCAGCACCTCGGAGCGCTGCGGCACCAGCAGCACGTCGTCGAACGTCAGGGCCACCGCGATGTCGGTGGCCGTGAAACGGGTCGCCGCGGTGTCGATGCCCGCCGTCATGTCAGGCCCCATGACACTTCTTGTACTTCTTGCCGCTGCCGCACGGACAGGGCTCGTTCCGCCCGACCTTGCGAGTTTCCCGCCGCACCGTGCGCACCTTGGCGTCGTCGCCGCCGGTCCGGGCCGGCTGCGGCCCCCGGCCCGCGGCGGCGGCGCCCGCGAAGGCGGGGGCGGCGGCGCCGGGGTCGTTGAGGGTCACGGGCGCCCGTTGCCGGGCCGCGGGCCGGGCGACGTCGGCGCCCTCCCCCTGCACGATCGGCCGCAGGCGCCAGAGGTAGCGGATCATCTCGGTGTCTATCCGCTCCTTCATCGCCTGGAACAGGGCGAAGCTCTCGCGCTTGTACTCGACGAGGGGGTCTCGCTGGGCGTGCGCGCGCAGGCCGATTCCCTCCTTCAGGTGGTCGAGGCTGTAGAGGTGGTCCTTCCACTGGGTGTCGACGATCTGCAGCATGACGTCGCGCTCGACCCGCCGCAGCAGCTCCGCGTCGATTCCCTCCTCCTTCTCCTCGTAGCGCGACTTGACCGCCGCCCACAGCGCGTCGAGCATCTCGTCGGGGTTCTTGTCGTCGAGCTCGAACTCGTCGATCTGCTCGGGCGGCAGCCCCGCGAGCTCGCCGACCGCGCGCGACAGGCCGTCGGTGTCCCACTCCTCGGGGTCGGTATCGCGGCCGCAGTGGGCCTCGACCTCCTGGTCGACGAGGTCCTCGGCCAGGGTCATCAGGTAGCGGCGGCTGTCGACGACCTCGTCGTCGGACACGTGCACCTGCCCGTCGAGCAGCTCCCGACGCAGCGTGTAGACGTTCTCGCGCTGCTTGTTCATGACGTCGTCGTACTCGAGCAGGTGCTTCCGCACCGAGAAGTGCTGAGCCTCGACCTGCTTCTGGGCCCGTTCGATGGCCCGGGTCACCATGCGGTGCTCGATGGGGACCCCCTCCTCCATGCCCAGCCGCTCCATCAGCCCCGAGATGCGGTCGGACCCGAAGATGCGCATCAGGTCGTCCTCGAGGGACAGGTAGAACCGCGACGAGCCGGGGTCGCCCTGACGGCCCGCCCGCCCCCGGAGCTGGTTGTCGATGCGGCGCGACTCGTGCCGCTCGGTCCCGATGATGTGCAGCCCGCCGGCGTCGACGACCTCCTCGTGCTCGGCCGCGGTCTGCTCGGTGAACTGGGCGAAGATGCGGTCCCAGGCGGGCCGGGGCACGCGGTAGAAGTGCTCGAGGTGGTAGAAGTAGACGAACTCGTCGTCGTCGACGAACTTCGCCTCCTCCTTCGGCAGCCGCTCCGCCGCCTGCTCGGCGAGGGCCCGCTGGCGCGACATGTACTCGGCGTTGCCGCCGAGGACGATGTCGGTGCCGCGGCCGGCCATGTTGGTGGCGATGGTCACCGCCCCCCGGCGGCCGGCCTGGGCCACGATCTCCGCCTCCTGGGCGTGGAACTTGGCGTTGAGCACGACGTGCTTGACGCCCCGCCGCTTGAGGAGCCCCGCGAGGCGCTCGGACTTCTCGATCGAGACGGTGCCGACGAGCACCGGTCGGCTCGCCTCCTGCTTCTCGATGATGTCCTCGGCGATGGCGTCGTACTTCTCGCGCTCGGTCCGGTAGACGGAGTCGGCCTCCTCGATCCGCACCAGGGGACGGTTGGTGGGGATGACCATGACGTCGAGCTTGTAGATCTTGGCGAACTCCGGCGCCTCGGTGTCGGCGGTGCCGGTCATGCCCGACAGCTTGTCGTACTTGCGGAAGTAGTTCTGGAAGGTCACGGTGGCGAGGGTCTGGTTCTCCCGCTCGATCTTGACCTTCTCCTTGGCCTCGACCGCCTGGTGCAGGCCGTCGCTCCAGCGGCGGCCGGGCATGAGCCGCCCCGTGAACTCGTCGACGATGACGACCTGGCCGTCCTTCACCATGTACTCGACGTCGCGCCTGAAGAGGGCGTGGGCGCGCAGGGCCTGGTTGACGTGGTGGAGGAGGGGCATGTTGGCGGGGTCGTAGAGCCCGCCGGGGTTGAGGCGCTTGGCGAGCATCTTCTCCGCCTTGGCCATGCCGGTCTCGGTCAGGCTGACCGTCTTGTGCTTCTCGTCGGTCAGGAAGTCGCCGGTGTCCTCGAGGGCCTCGCGGTCCTCGGCCTTGACGTTGCCCTGGGTGACCGCCCCCGGCTTCAGGCGGGGGATGATGCGATCGACCTCGTAGTACAGCTCGGTCGACTGCTCGGCCGGCCCCGAGATGATGAGGGGGGTCCGGGCCTCGTCGATGAGGATGCTGTCGACCTCGTCGACGATGGCGAAGCGGTGCCCGCGCTGCACGTAGTGCGCGAGCTCGAACTTCATGTTGTCGCGCAGGTAATCGAAGCCGAACTCGTTGTTGGTGCCGTAGGTGATGTCGCAGGCGTAGGCGGCCTGGCGCTCGGGGTCGCGCAGGTCGTGCTGGATGACCCCGACCGACATGCCGAGGAAGCGGTAGATGCGCCCCATCCACTCGGCGTCGCGCCGGGCCAGGTAGTCGTTGACGGTGACGACGTGGACCCCGCCGCCGCCGAGGGCGTTCAGATAGGCGGCGAGGGTGGCGACGAGGGTCTTGCCCTCGCCGGTCTTCATCTCGGCGATCTTGCCCTGGTGGAGCACCATGCCGCCGATGAGCTGCACGTCGAAGTGGCGCATGTCGAGCACGCGCCGGCCCGCCTCGCGGACCACCGCGAAGGCGTCGGGCAGCAGCTCGTCGAGCGGCTCGCCCCGGTCGGCGCGCTCGCGCAGGCCGGCGGTGCGCCCGCGGAGCTCGGCGTCGTCGAGGGTCCGGATCGCTTCCTCCCGGTCGTTGATCTCCGCCAACGCCGGCTGCATCTTCTTGAGGTCGCGCTCGTTCTGGGTGCCGAAGACTTTCCTGAGGACGTTCTGCAGCATCGGTCGAGTCCAGACCGTGTCGAGGGCAATCCAGCCCGCCGAATCGTCGCCTGCGGCTCCGGGCGGCCGCCCGGCCCACCCTCCGGAATCCCCGCCGTTCTACGGCGTGGGCTCCCGGCCCGCCAATCGTCGCCTGCGACCCCGCCGGGCGCCCGACCGCCCCTCCGGCAGTCCGGGCCGTCCTGCGGTCCCGGCCGCCGGCCGTTCCTCGGGCGGGGCCGGTCTCTCCGTGACGTTGCGCTGTCGATGACGGGCCAAGGCGGGTGTCGATCCGGTAGACACGGATGTGATCGATTGTAGGGAAGGGGTCTATACGCGTCAAGACGACCGGGTCGCCCGCCCGCGAAACCGGGGCCCTGCCTGCGACGAGGCTGACGCGCCGGCCCCGGCCGGCGTCTCCGGGGCGCGGACGCGCCGGCGTTGTCGGGGGGAAAGCCGGTTCCCGAACGAGGCGGAGAATCAGTCGGCCGAGACGCCGCCGGAGGCGAACACGAGCCGGAGCGGGTTCATGGGTCGGTTGCCGACCAGGACCTCGTAGTGAACGTGGGACCCGGTGGTGCGGCCGGTGGCGCCGGAGTACCCGATGACCTGGCCGCGGTCGACATCCTCGCCCACGCGGGCGGCGAACTCCGACAGATGAGCGTAGCGCGTGCGCCGGCCGAAGCCGTGGTCGATCTCGATCAACTTGCCGAGGCCGCCGTTGCGCCCGGCCTCCACGACGCGGCCGCCGGCCGTTGCCCGGACCGGTTGTCCGTACCCGGTGGAGATGTCGAGCCCCTCGTGAAACGTCCGTTCGTCCGTGAAGGGATCGGTCCGGTACCCGAACCGGGACCTGATGCGGCCCGGGGCGGGGAGGTTGAACGGCGTGGCGGCGGCGAGATCCCGTCGGAGGAGGATGTTGCCGTGGGCGACCCCGAGCTCGAGCTCGAGGACGTCGAGCAGATCGTGAAGCAGGTCGAGGGTCTCGGTGGGCGCCGCCTCCGCCACCGCCCGCAGGGCCGACGCCCCTCGCGATCGATCGACCTCCGCCACCCGCACCATGGCCTGCCTGACGCCGGGATCGACGACGGACTGATCGCTCAGGGCCTCGACGACGAGCTGCAGGGCGGCCACCCGGCGCGACAGGTCGACGACGGTGGTGCTGTGGCGGTGGACCTCGGACTGGAGCAGGGCGTTGAACGAGCGCAGCCGGTCGTTCATCGTCCAGCGGGGCGACTTGAGCCACTCGGCCGGATCGAACCGGGACCCGTCGAGCCAGGCGGCGTGGCCGGCCCACCCGAGGGGAAGCGCGAACAACAGGGCGACCACCAGCTTCGGGCGGAAACTCAGGGCGAAGCGGTGGACGACTCCGGTCGAACGATTGGCGATGATGAATGAGTAGCGTTTGACCAGCACCCACCTCTCGACTACGGATACTACCACGGCGATCCGTGATTGTGAAAGGGTGTGCAAGCGCCGTCCCGCCCGGCGACGGTGTACCATCGGGCGAATCGATGTGCAACCGGTACCTTCTCGACGCGCCGCTGACCGCGGCCGGCGTCCTGTCCCGGCTCGCGAAGCGGTTCCCGACCCGGCGTGAGAACGGCCGGGCCGCCGCCCGCACCTATCTCGACACGTTCGACTGGCGCCTCTATCGCGGCGCCGGCACCGTCCTCTCCGACGCGGGGGACGGGTCGTGCAGCGTGCGCTGGGACCGCTTCGACGGCGGCCTGCGCCACCGCGCGACCCTGGCGGCGCCGCCGGACTTCGCCCGCGACCTGCCCCCGGGCCGCTTTCGGGACGAGCTGCAGGCGGTGACGGGCATCCGGCGGCTGCTGCCGGTGGTCCGGATCGAGCGCCGGAGCGAGCGGCTGTCCGTGGTCGACGGCCGAGACAAGGCGGTGGTGCGCCTGTCGTTCGATCACGGCACCGCGGCCGGTCCCACGCGCCGCCGGCGGCGGCTGCCCGCGACCCTGCGGCTTGCCCGGATGACGGGGTACGAACGGGCCTACCGCGGCGTGCGCCGCTTCGTGGAGGAGGACCTCGGACTGGCGCCGGGACCGGGGACGGAGCTCGATCTCGCGCTCTCCGCGGTCGGCCGCCGGCCCGGCGACTACACCGGCAAGCTCGACCTGCGCCTCGCCCCGGACGCGCGCACCGACGTCGCCGTGAGGCGCATCCTCGCCGCCCTGTGGGAGATGATGCAGGCCAACGAGGCGGGGCTCCGAGCGGACCTCGATCCCGAGTTCCTGCACGACTTCCGGGTCGCGGTACGCCGGACCCGTTCATGCCTCGGGCAGGTCAGGGACGTCTTCGACGAAGCCCTGACGCGCCGCTTCGCCGGCGAGTTCGCCTGGCTCGGCCGGTTGACGGGGCCGCCCCGGGACCTCGACGTGCATCTGCTCAGCCTGCGGGGTCACGAGGCGGAGCTGCCGCCGTCCGCGCGCGGCCATCTGTCCCCGCTGGCCGAGCACCTGAGGCGCCGGCGGGAGGCTGCGCACGCAGAGCAGCTTGCGGGGCTCGACTCGGCCCGCTACCGGCGGCTGAAGCGGGAATGGCGACGCCTTCTCGAGACCGACGCCGACGGCGGCGGCGCGAACGCCGCCCGCCCCATCCGCGAGGTGGCGGGCGAGCGCATCGAGCGGGCCTTCGCACGGGTGCGCAAGCGCGGGCGCGGCCTCTCGGCGGAGACCCCGGCCGAGGCCATCCACGAGCTGCGAATCGCCTGCAAGAAGCTGCGGTACCTGCTCGAGTTCTTCCGCAGCCTGTTCGCCGCCGACCGCGTGAACGCCTTCGTCCGCTCCCTCAAGCGGCTGCAGGACGACCTCGGAGACTACAACGATCTGGAGGTCCAGCAGGGCGAGCTGCAGGACACCGCCCGCGAGCTCCTCGCGGCGGGCGGAGCCGACGCGCCGGCGCTCCTCGCGGCGGGCCGCCTGGTCGACCGGCTGGAGTCGCGCCAGGCCGCCGCGCGGCGGCGGCTCGCCGACGCGGTCGGGAGGTTCGCGACGGCGCGGACCGCGGCCGAGCTCGACCGGCTCCTCGCCTCCCGTCCGGAAGCCCCGGACGCAGACCGCGGCTCACGATGAAGGTGCTGGCGGCCTACAACATCAAGGGCGGCGTGGGGAAGACCTCGGCCGCCGTCAACCTGGCGTGGCTCGCCGCCGCGTCGGGGGCGCCGACCCTCATCTGCGACCTCGACCCGCAGGGCGCGGCCACCTGGTGCTTCCGGGTCAGGATGAAGGTCCGGGGGGGCGGCAGGAAGCTCGTCCGCGGCAAGGGCGCCCTCGCCCGTCACGTTCGCGAGACCGACTACGAAGGGCTCGACCTGCTTCCCGCCGACTTCTCGTACCGCCATCTGGATCTGCTGCTCGACAGCCCGAAGTACGTCCGGCGCCTCACCCGCAGAATCCGCGAGCTCGGGGCCGGCTACGACTACGTCTTTCTCGACTGCGCCCCCAGCATCTCGCTCGCCTCGGAGGCGGTCTTCCAGGTCGCCGACGCCCTGATCGTGCCGACCATCCCCACGACGTTGTCGCGCCGGACCCTCCGCCAGCTCGCCCGGCATCTTCGCCGCGAGCCGGCGGCGGTCCGCGTGCTGCCCTTCTACTCGATGGTCGATCGCCGCCGGACCCTGCATCGCCGGATCTGCGAAGCCCCGGAAGCGATGCCGTGCCCCATGCTGGCGACCGAGATTCCGTATTCGAGCGCGGTCGAGCAGATGAGCTCGCGGCGCGAGCCGCTGTGCGCGTTCCGGAGGAGCAGCGAGGCCGCGCGCGCCTACGCCGCCCTCTGGGACGAGCTGGTGCGGCGGCTCGAAGAGGTCGGCGAGGGGCGGTCGTGAAGACGATTCTCCTGCTCCGTCACGGCAAGTCGAGCTGGGACGCCCCGACGCGGCCGGATCGCGAGCGCCCGCTCGCCCCGCGCGGCGTGAAGGCGGCCCGGCGCATGGGCCGGTTCCTCAAGCGGGCGGGGCCGGTCCCCGATCACGTCCTCTGCTCGCCGGCCGTCCGAGCGGTCGAGACCCTGCGGCACGCCGCCGACGCCGGCGGGTGGCGGGCCCCGGTTGCCGTCGTCCCCGAGCTGTACGGCGCGTCGCCCGACGACGTGCTGGCGTCCGTCGCTGCCGCCGACCCCGATGCCGACACCGTGCTCGTCGTGGGACACGAGCCGGCCTGCTCCGAGACCGCCTCGATCCTGGTCGGCGGAGCGGCGCTGCGGTTCCCGACCGCCGCGCTCGCGTGCATCCGGTTGGACGCGGCGGGCTGGGACGAGGTCCGACCCGGCCTCGGCGAGCTGCTGTGGCTCGTCGTCCCCCGAATGCTGGCCCGGCTCGAGCCGTAGTCGGCCGGCCGACATGCACCGCCGAGGACCCGAGCCGGACGCCGGGAGTGGCACCCTGGAACGGTGCCGACTCCCGGCAGGGTCGGTTCGGCGGCGAGCGGAGCCGTGAGCGACGCTCTCCGGGTCAGCCGAACGACAACCGGTAGCCGGCTTCCCGGAGGTAGGCGGCCTCGGTCTCCAGATCGGCGCGGGTCAGCGGGTGCTCGTCGAGCCATCCGGGGGGGAACCGCAGGTCGAGGGCGTTCCTGGCGGCGCCGAGCTCGATGGGGGGGAGGGGCAGGGGGCTTCGGCTCCGATGCAGGACCACCGACAGGCGCAGCGGCATCGCCAGCCGCTCGGTCCACGCCGACCAGTTCCGGGGCAGGGCGGCGATGACCTCGGTCGGAAACTTGCGCCGGTGGGACCGCACCAGGGTCGCGAGCACCTGCTGCTCGGGCAGCGAGAATCCCTGCAGGTCGGCATGGGCGACGATGTACTCCCCGTGGCGGTGGTAGTGGTTGTGGGCGATGTCGAGACCTATCTCGTGCAGGTTGGCGGCCCACGACAGGAACTGCCGCGCGTTGCGGTTCCCCAGGTTCCAGCCGTCCGCCACCTGCGCGAGCAGGAACAGACCCGTCCGCTTCACCCGCGCCGCCTGCTGCCGGTCGACGTGCGCGCGATCCGCCAGGGCCTCGACCCCCCGCTCGCGCACGTCCTGATCGCGGATCCGGCCGAGAAAGTCGTAGAGCAGGCCCTCTCGCAGGGCCCCGTCCGAGCGTCGCATGACCTCGATGCCCATCGCCTCGAACAGGGCCGACAGGATCGCCGCCCCCCCCGCGATGGTCGTCCTGCGCCTCGGGTTCAGCCCCTCGAGCTTCAGCCGGCCGACGCGTCCCGCCCTCAGCAGGGTGTCGCGCAGCTTGCCCAGGGCGGCGGCGGTGATCCCCTTCCGGCTCCATCCGTAGGTGCGGACGAGGCCGTCGATGGCCCGGATGGTCCCCGAGGCCCCGGCCACCTCCTCCCAGTCGATCGCGCGGAAGCGCTCGGTGATCGGCTCGAGCTCCTGCAGGGCGGCGAGCTCGGCCCGCCGCCAGCTCTCGGGGGTGAGCCGGCCGTCGCCGAAGTGGGCGCGGCTGAAGGTGATGCAGCCCATGTAGAGGCTCTCCATCTCGAGGGGCGCCCCGTCGCCCACGATCAGCTCGGTGCTCCCGCCGCCGATGTCGACGACCAGCCTCCGGCGCTGGGGTCCGGGCAGGGTCCGCGTCACCCCGAGAAAGATCAGGCGGGCTTCCTCGATGCCGGAGATCGTCTCTATGGAGTGCCCCAGCGCCCGTTCCGCGTCGACCAGGAACTCGCCGGCGTCGGCCGCCGCCCGCAGGGTGTTCGTACCCACCGCGCGCACCCCGCTCGGGTCCATGTGGCGCAGCCTCTGTCCGAACCGCCGCAGGCACTCGATGGCGCGGTCGCGCGACTCGGGGGTGAGCCGGCCGTCGGCGTCGAGGCCGGACGCGAGCTGCACCATCTCGCGCAGGCGATCGACGAGGACCGGCTCGCCCCCCTTGGTACGGGCGACGAGCATGTGGAAGCTGTTGGAGCCGAGGTCGACGGCGGCGATGTTCTCGGGAAGGGTCTCGATCGGGTTCGGCACGACGGTGTCCTATAATCGAAGGCTCCCGTGAGCGGAAGCCCCGCGAGATATTAACAGCGAGCCCCCGAATCGAAAGGGAAGCGGTGTCGACCAGAGCCCGCCTCGCCGCCCTCGGACCGGCCCGGGCGTTCCTCAGCCGCGAGCTGAGCTGGCTCGGGTTCGCCCGCCGGGTGCTGCATCTCGTCGGCCGCGCCGACCTCCCCCTGCTCGAGCGCGTCAAGTTCGCGGGCATCATCGGGATGCTCCACGACGAGTTCTTCATGAAGCGCATGAGCGGCCTCAAGCGCGAGATGGACAACCGGGCCAAGAAGCTCTCCATCGACGGCCGGACGCCGGCCGACGAGCTTGCCGCCTGCCGCGTCCAGCTCCTCGCCCAGGTGGCAGAGCTCGGCCGGCTGTGGCACGAGGAGCTGGTGCCGGACCTGGTCCGGGCGGGGCTGCCCATCCTGCGGCACGACGACTTGAAGCGGGACGAGCGCGCGGCCCTGCGCGCCTACTTCGCGCGCAACATCCAGCCGATACTGACCCCCTCGCCGTCGATTCGGAGCATCCGTTTCCGTTCATCAGCAACCTCGGGCTCAATCTCGCGGTGTTCATTCCGCACGACGGCGACACCCGCTTCGTGCGCATCAAGGTGCCCGGCAACCGCCCGCGGTGGATCCCCCTGGACGACCGCCCCGGCGTGGTGCCCATCGAGCAGGTGATCGCCGCCAACCTCGACCTGCTGTATCCCGCCTCGCCGCCCGCCGCCGTCCACGTGTTCCGGGTCACGCGCGCCGCGGAGGGAGACGTCGAACACGCGGACGGCGGCACCGACGCGCCGCTGGCGGAACCCGGCAGCATCGTCCGGCAGGTGAGCTCGGAGCTGAAGGCCCGGCGGTTCGCGGGGGTGGTCCGGCTGCAGGTGGACAGCACCATGCCGGAGCATCAGGTGACGTGGCTGAGCCGCCAGCTCGGCATCGGCCCCGACGACGTCTATCCCACGCGGGCGCCCCTCGGGGTGAGCGACCTGCAGAGCGTCGACGGGCCGGGCCGCGACGACCTGCGCCATGCGCCGCACGAGCCGGTCGACCACCCCCGGCTTCACCGGCTGCCCGACAGCCCCTCGGCGATCTTCGACGAGATAGCGCGCGGCGACATCCTGCTGCACCACCCCTATCAGAGCTTCGACGCCTCCGTGCTGCGGTTCCTGAACTCGGCCGCGACGGATCCCGCGGTCCTCGCCATCAAGCTGACGATCTATCGCACCAGCCGCGACTCGCCGCTGCTGCGGGCGCTCGCGGAGGCCGCGCGGCAGGGCAAGCAGGTGGCGGTGCTCGTCGAGATCACGGCACGGTTCGACGAGGCCCCGAACATCGCCTGGGGCAACTTCCTCGAGAAGGAAGGCGTGCACGTGTCCTACGGGGTGGAGCGGCTCAAGACCCACGTCAAGCTCGCCCTCGTCGTGCGCGACGAGCCGGACGGGGTGCGGCGCTACGCGCATGTCGGCACCGGGAACTACCACTCGGGCACGGCCCGGATCTACGAGGACATCGGGCTGCTGACCTGCGACGAGTCGATCGGCAACGACGTGGCCACCGTCTTCAACTCGTTGACCGGCGTGATCCCGTACCCCGAGAGCAGCAAGCTGCTCGTCGCCCCGGTGTCGATGCGGCGCCGCTTCATCGAGCTGATCCGGCGCGAGGCGGAGCACGCCCGGGCGGGGCGGCCGTCGGGCATCGACGCGAAGATGAACCAGCTCCAGGACGCCGAGATCATCCACGAGCTCTACGACGCGAGCGGGGCGGGCGTGCCCATCCGCCTCAACGTCCGCGGGCTGTGCTGCCTGCGCCCCGGGGTGAAGGGACTGTCGGAGACGGTGCGGGTGTTCGGCGTCGTGGGGCGCTTCCTCGAGCACAGCCGGATCTTCCGGTTCGTCAACGGGGGAGATCCGGAGCACTTCATCGGGTCGGCGGACTGGATGAAGCGGAACCTGAACGGCCGCGTGGAGACGGTGATCCCGGTCGAGGACCCCGCGCTCAAGCGCGAGCTCGACGAGATCCTGGCCGCCTACGAGCAGGACAACTGCTCGGTGTGGGACTGCGGTTCCGACGGCGAGTACGTCCTCAGGACCCCCGCCCCCGGCGAGCCGCGGCGCGAGGTGCAGGAGGAGTTCATTCGCCGGGGCCGGAGCGTCGCGGAGCCGGTCGGCGTGGGGCCGTGAGCGCCCGGGTCGCCGGGCGGCGACGGGCCGGCTAACGATAGTAGATGTGCCGTCCGATCCGGACGGTGCGTTCCCGCGGCACCCTCCACGGCGGGGTGCCGAGGGCGGCGGCGTGAAAGAACAGCGCGCCGCCGGTCGGATCGGCGTTGCGGCCTTCCAGCGCCGCCGTTGCGACGTCGAGGGCGAGGGCCCAGAGGTCCGCGTCCCGCGGCTCGTCGCTCTTCCCGTCGCACCAGAACCTGAACTGACAGCCGGGCGCGGGCGTGCCGCCCTGATAGACCACCTCGCAGACCGCGGGTGGGAAGTCGCGATGCGCGCGGCGGTTGAGGACGACCCAGGCCACCGCTTCCATGCCCTCGCGACTCTCCCCGCCCGCTTCCCAGTAGACGGCCAGCGCCAGGCACTCCCGCGGGTCGTCGTCGGGCTGGGCGGCGGCGGCGCCGGCCCCCGGGGCCCGGGCGGCGAAGAGTATCCCCAGCACCAGTCCGGCCGCCCGAAGCAGCGGAGCCGGCGACCCGAACGCTCCCGTCCTGCGCGATCCCATGTCCCGGAGTATCGGCACGCTGTCTCGATCCGGACACCCGCCGCCGAGCCCGCCAATCGTCGCCTTCGGCTCCGCTCGGCGCCCAACCATCCTGCCGGCGTCACTCGTCGAGCCTGAACTGTACCGCTTCCGCGAGATGGTCGGCCGCGATCGTCTCATCGCCGGCGAGGTCGGCAATCGTGCGCGCCACCTTCATCAACCGGTGGCAGCTCCGGGCGCTGAGACGAAACCGGCGGCTGGCCGCGTCGAGAATCCGGAGCCCGGCCGCGTCGAGCGCGCAGTGGCGGGAGAGGGCGCGGCCCTGCAGGCGGGCGTTGACGGGCGCTCCGTCGGGACATCGGTTCCGCGCCCGCTGGGTCTCGCGCGCGGCGGCGACCCGCCGGCGCACCGGCGCCGACGCCTCCCCGGACCCGGCCTCCGTCAGCGCGCGGAAGGGCAGCGCGGGCACCCGGACGCTGAGGTCGATGCGGTCGAGCAACGGCCCCGAGAGGCGGCTCCGGTATCGCGCGATCTGGTGCGGGGAGCAGCGGCACGGGCGGGTCGGCTCTCCGAGATAGCCGCAGATGCAGGGATTCGTGGTGGCGGCGAGCAGGAAGCGGGCCGGGAACACCACCGAACGGGCCGCGCGGGCCACCTGCACCGCGCCCTCCTCGAGGGGCTGGCGCAGGGCGTCGAGCACGTGGCGCGCGAACTCCGCCGCCTCGTCGAGGAGCAGGACGCCGTTGTGGGCGAGGCTGATCTCGCCGGGCCGGGGGATCGCGCCGCCGCCGGCGAGCGCGACGTCCGATGCGGTGTGGTGGGGAGCGCGGAAGGGCGGGGTCGACACGAGCCCGCCGCCCGGCGGCAACAGCCCCGCCACCGAGTGGATGGTGGTCACCTCGAGGGCCTCGTCCACCGTCAGGGCGGGAAGGATGCCCGGCAGGCGGCGCGCGAGCATGCTCTTGCCGGCCCCCGGGGGCCCGACGAAGAGCAGGTTGTGGCCTCCGGCGGCGGCAATCTCCAGGGCCCGGCGGGCGACGGGCTGCCCCCGCACGTCGGCGAGGTCCGGCGCGGCGGGGGACGCGGGGGCGGGGCGCGGCACCGCCGTCGCGGCTCGGCCGGCTCGTCCCGTCAGCACCGCGACGGTCTCCTCCAGCGAAGTCACCGGCACGACGGCGAGACCGGCGACGAGCGCCGCTTCGCCGGCGTTGGCCTCGGGCGCCACGAGGCGTTCGACCCCGTCCCGCCGGGCCCGGGCCGCGATCGGGAGGAGCCCCCGCACGGGCCGGACCGCGCCGTCGAGAGACAGCTCACCGACGACGACGGTCCGGTCGAGCCCGGCCCCGGGCACGAGCCCGGCCGCGGCGAGCATGCCGAGGGCGATGGGCAGGTCGAACGCGGAACCCACCTTGCGGATGTCCGCGGGGGAGAGGTTGACCGTCACCCGCCGCCTCGCGAGCTCGATGCCGGAGTTGCGGATGGCGCTGTCGATGCGCTCCCGGCTCTCGCGGACGCTGGCGTCGGGCAGGCCGACGAGGATGGTCGCCGGCAGCCCGCCGACCGACACGTCGACCTCGACCCGGACGGGCTGCGCCTCGATGCCGAACAGCGCCGCGCTTTGCACGATGGCGAGCACGGCGGGATTGCATGCAAGTAGACTGCCGGCGCTCGATCACCGCTCGCCGGCGCTCGGACGGGATGGGGATGGCAGGAACCGAGCCGGAGCGGGGGACGCTTTCTCGCAGGAAGTGCGCGGCAGGGCCTCGAGCGTCCCGGCCCCGCCGGCGGCCGGGAGCGGGAGTCTCCGCTGCTCGCAGCCGCCGGGGCGCCGCGCCGCGCCGGCGCGCACGGGCCCGGGCGGCCGAGCGAAACCGGTGGCGAAGGCGCCTCACCGAAGAAGCCGCCAGCCGGGGGCCGGCGGCGCGCGCCGGCTCAGGCCTCCACGAAGATGCGGTGCCGCTCTCCGAGGTCCCGGGCGGCCGGGGTGATGATGGTGCGGCCGTCGACGGCGATGCGCCGGCCGGC
Organism: Vicinamibacterales bacterium; assembly: GCA_965116765.1. Classification (GTDB taxonomy): domain Bacteria; phylum Acidobacteriota; class Vicinamibacteria; order Vicinamibacterales; family UBA8438; genus JAJEEA01. The sequence continues at coordinate 897,701 of OZ220718.1, forward strand.
CTCCACCGCCTGGCGGACGTCGTCCTCGCAGACGAACTCGACGGCCGCGCCCGGCCCGGCCGGCCCGTCGATCGGGGCCGGCGCCGTCGATGCGGCGCGGGGAGTCGGGGGCGCGGCCGGGCCGGGATCCGGCGGGGCCGCCCCGGCCGCCGGGGGCGCGGCCGGGGCGCTCGGCCCCGCGACCGCGGGGGGCGGGGTCGAGCCCACGCCTCGCGACGCGAGGAACGTGTCGATTCGGCGGGAGAGAAGCCCGGGGTCGAGCCGGCCGGGGCGCGGGCGCCCGGCGGCCGGGGTTGCCGGGGACGGGACGCCACCGCCGCTCCGCTCGGGCGAAGGCGGCTCGGCGGGGCGCACCTCCCAGGCCAGGCGCTTGACGTTCAGCAGGTGCCGGGGCGTGATGTTGTCCGAGGTGATGTTGCCGCCGTGCCCGCCGCAGCCGAGGGTCATCGAGGGGTCGAGGCCCGTCGTCATGCCGATCGAGCCGAGGGTCGTCGGGGTGTTGACGACGATGCGGAAGGCGGGCTTGCGAAGGCCGAACTCGAGGATCACCTGCTCGTCCTGCGAGTGGATGGCCATGGTGTGGCCCATCCCGCCGTAGCGCAGGATCTCCATGCACCGCTCGCAGCCCGCCCGCCAGTCGGCGACGACGTAGAACGACAGCACCGGACAGAGCTTCTCGATCGACAGGGGATGGTCGCGCCCCACCCCCTCGAGGGGGGCGATGAGGACCCGGGTCCCCGCCGGCGCGTCGATGCCGGTCCGGGCCGCGATCTCCGCCGCCGTCCGGCCGACCAGCTCCGGACTGGGCAGGCGGTCGGCGGTGACGAGGGCGGCGGCGAGGCGGTCGGCCTCGCTCGCGTTCAGGAAGCGGCCGCCCTGCCGCTCGAGCTCGCGGCGAGCCTCCCCGGCCACCGCCTCGTCGACCACGACGGAGTTCTCCGACGAGCAGAGCAGGCCGTTGTCGAAGGTCTTCCCGGCGATGATGTCGGCCACCGCCTTGGGCAGGTCCGCCGTCCGCTCGATGTACGCGGGGGCGTTGCCGGGCCCGACCCCGTAGGCCGGCTTCCCGGCGCTGTAGGCGGCGCGGACGAGGCCGAGCCCGCCGGTGGCGAGGATGAGGGCGACCTCGCGGCGCCGCATCAGCTCCTGCGTGCCCTCGAGGGTCACCGTCGTCATGCAGGTGACGGCGTCGTCCGGCATCCCCGCCCCGCCGGCGGCCGCGGTCATCAACTCGGCGACCCGGCGGACGCACCGGGCGGCGGCGGGGTGGGGGCTCAGGACCACCGCGCACCGGGCCTTGAGGCAGACGAGGATCTTGTAGATGGCGGTGGAAGTGGGGTTGGTCGACGGCACGACGGCGGCGACGACGCCGAACGGCTCGGCGATCTCGACGACGCGCTCGGCCTCCAGCCGCCGGATGACGCCGACGGTGCGCATGGGCTCGATGAACCGGCGAATCGTCTCGGCCGCGAACAGGTTCTTGCGGACCTTGTCGGCCTCGTTGCCGTAGCCGGTCTCCTCGACCGCCATCCGGGCGAGCGGGGCGGCCTGCGCGGCGGCGGCCTGCGCGGCGGCGGCGACGATGCGGTCCACCTGCTCCTGGGTCAGCTCGGCGAGGCGCGTCTGGGCGGCGCGGGCGCGCCGCGCGAGCTGCCGGGCCTCGCGTATCGAGTCGAGGTCCGAGTCGACGAGGGGGGCCCTGTCAGCCATGGCGGGACATGCCGCGGGGCGGGGCGCCGGACGGGCGCGCGTCAGGTGTCCGACAGAGGTCCGCGCCGTTCAGGGAGGCCCGATCAGCCATGGCCGGATGCGGGGCGGGTCGATCAACCGGCGTCGCGGGCTTCGCCCGCCCATCGTCGCCTGACGGCTCCGCTGGGCGCCCAACCAACCCGCCAGGAGTCCGCACCGTTCTACGGTGCAGACTCCTTGGGCAGGATCTTCTCCACCTCGCCGTGGGGGCGCGGGATGACGTGGACGGCCACGAGCTCGCCGACCCGGCGCGCGGCGGCGGCGCCGGCGTCGGTGGCGGCCTTGACCGCCCCGACGTCGCCGCGGACGAAGACGGTGACGTAGCCGGCGCCGATGTACTCCTTGCCGACGAGCAGCACGTTGGCGGCCTTGACCATGGCGTCGGCCGCCTCGATCGAGCCGACGAGGCCCTTGGTCTCCACCATGCCGAGCGCTTCGAGAGACATCGCCGTCGTTCTCCGCTGTGTGCGTGGCATCCGAGCCCGACCCGACATCGCCGCCCGACGGCTCCGCCGGGCGCCCCACCGACCCGCCAGCGGTCGGCGCCGTTCCCCCGCGCAGACGCCTGGCCGGCCCGATCGCGTACGTGCGAAAACGGCGCAACTCTAACATGCCGTGAAACATGCGGCAACCGCGCGCGCGCCGGCGATGCCGTGGCGCGGCCGGCCGCGGACTGCTAGAATCGCCCGGAGGCGTGGTGCGCGCTCCGGCGGCGCGGGCCCCGACGCATGGAGTTCCACTGCAGACTCGGCACCGAGACCGGCGAGGTCATCGAGGGCGTGCACGTCGCCGAGAGCGAGGCCGCGCTCCGGCAGGAGCTCGAGGCCAAGGGGCTCTACGTGCTCGCCCTCAGCCGCCGCGGCTCGTTCGCGTGGTCCGGCTTCACGCCGGCGCCCCGCCGGCGCATCAGGACCCGGGAGTTCCTGGTGTTCAACCAGGAGCTCGCGACTCTCCTGCGGGCGGGGCTGCCCCTCGTGCAGTCGCTCGACATCCTGCGCCAGCGCATGGACGACCCCGGCTTCAGGACGATCCTGGACGACGTCCACGACCGGGTGCACGCCGGCGCGGCGCTCTCGGAGGCATTCGACGCGCAGGGCGAGGTGGTGTCCGGGATGTACACCGCCTCGCTGCTGGCGGGGGAGAAGAGCGGCGGGCTCGAAGAGGTCATCCGCCGCTACGTCGACTACGTCAAGGTGGTGACCGCCCTGCAGCGCAAGACCCTCTCCGCGTTGATCTATCCGGCGGTCCTGCTGGGCCTCTCGATGATCGTGGTGTCCATCATCGTCCTGCAGGTGGTGCCCGAGTTCGAGGCGTTCTACGCCGGGTTCGGGGCCGAGCTGCCCCTGATGACCCGCGTCGTGGTGGCGGTGTCGAACGCGGTCAGGGGCAACCTGCTGCTCATCGTCCCGGGCGCCGCCCTCGCGGGGTGGGCGGCCTGGCGCTGGGTGCGTCGGCCGGGCCGGGCGGCGCTGCTCGACCGTCTGGTCCTGCGGCTGCCCGGCATCGGATCGATCGCGGGGCGGTTCGCGACGTCGCAGATGTCGCGCACCCTGGCCACCCTGCTCGGCGGCGGGATACCGCTGGTCGACGCCATCGACGTCGCGGCGCGCGCCCTCGGCAACCGGTTCTACGCGGAACAGCTCGCGGCGGCGGGACAACGGGTCCGCGAGGGCGAGGCGCTGGCGGCGGCCCTCGCGGCGCGGGGGATCTTCCCGTCGGTGGTCATCCGGATGGTCGAGGTGGGCGAGGCGACGGGGGCGTTGCGCGAGATGCTGACGAGCGTCGCCGACTTCTTCGACGAGGAGATAGACACCCGGCTCGGGCGCTTCGTGGCCGTCATCGAGCCGGTGCTGCTGATCGTGATGGGGCTCGTCATCGCCGCTCTCCTCGTCGCCCTGTACCTGCCCCTCCTGCAGCTGGGGACCGTGCTGTCATGAGCGCCCGCTATCCCGCGGCGGCGGTCGGCGGCGTCCGCGACGCGAGCGACAGCGGCGTCCGCGATGCGAACGACAGCGGCGTCCGCGACGCGAACGACAGCGGCGTCCGCGATGCGAACGACAGCGGCGTCCGCGACGCGAACGACGGCGGCGTCCGCGACGCGAACGACGGCGGCGTCCGCGACGCGGAGACCGGCGCGGTCCCGCCCGGGGACCCGCAGGCCGGCGCCGGACCGGCCGCCGTCGACCACGAGGAGGAGATCGCGCGGGCCCGCCGGCTCGCCGAGCGCTATCGCGTGGAGTTCGCGGACATGGATCGGTTCAGCATGGACGCCGACCTGTTCCGGTCCATTCCCGCCGACCTCATGCTCCGCTACGGCTTCGTGCCCTACCGCAAGGTGGGCGACACCCTGGTCATCGTCGTCTCGGACCTCATCGACCTTCCGAGGATCGACGAGCTGGCCCTGCTGCTCGACACCCCCATCCGGGTCACGGTGGGGACGCGGTCGGCCATCGAGTCCATCCTCAAGAAGAGCGAGGGGTCGCAGCGGGTCCTCGACGAGGCGACCGAGAGCTTCGAGCTGCAGATCCTGCACGAGGACGAGGGCGGCGAGGACAGCCTGACCGTCGAGCGGCTCACGAGCGACATCAGCCCCATCATCCGCCTCGTCGACTCGACGATCTACACCGCGCTGCAGCGCCGCGCGAGCGACATCCACGTCGAGACCCTCGACGACGCCGTCCACGTGAAGTACCGCATCGACGGCACCCTGCAGCCCGCCATGCGGCCGGTGGACAAGCAGTTCCACGGCGCCATCCTCTCGCGCATCAAGGTGATGGCCGAGCTCGACATCGCCGAGAAGCGGATTCCCCAGGACGGCCGCTTCAAGGTGCGGGTGCCGGGGAAGACCATCGACTTCCGGGTCTCCGTCATGCCCACCGTGCACGGCGAGGACGCCGTCATCCGCATCCTCGACAAGGAGACCATCAGCGAGCAGTTCCGCGAGCTGCGGCTCGACGTCCTCGGGTTCGCCGACGCCGAGCTCCGCCGCTTCCGCCGCGCCATCAAGGAGCCCTACGGCATGGTGCTGGTGACCGGGCCGACGGGCAGCGGCAAGACGACGACGCTCTACGCCGCGCTCTCGGAGATTCACTCGCCCGAGGACAAGATCGTCACCATCGAGGACCCGGTCGAGTACCAGCTTCACGGCGTCACCCAGATCCCCATCAACGAGCGCAAGGGGCTGACCTTCGCCCGCGGGCTGCGATCCATCCTGCGCCACGACCCCGACAAGATCATGGTCGGCGAGATCCGCGACTCGGAGACCGCCCAGATCGCGATCCAGTCGGCGCTGACCGGGCACCTGGTGTTCACGACGGTGCACGCCAACAACGTGCTCGACGTGCTCGGCCGGTTCCTGAACATGGGGGTCGAGGCCTACCAGTTCATCTCGTCGCTGAACTGCGTGCTGGCCCAGCGCCTCGTCCGGATGATCTGCACGGAGTGCCGCCGGCCGGCGCGGCTGAGCGACGAGGCCCTCGAGGAGGCCGGCCTCGACCCCGGCCTCGCGCGGGGCCGCGAGCTCTTCGAAGGTACCGGGTGCATCGAGTGCAACGGGACCGGCTACCGCGGCCGCACCGCGCTGTGCGAGCTGCTCGACCTGAGCGACCGGCTCCGCGAGCTGATCCTCGCGCGGGCCCCGACCTCGGAGATCAAGCAGGCGATGCGGGCCGAGGGCATGCGGTTCCTGCGGGAGTCGGCGGTCGAGAAGGTGCTGGCCGGCCTGACCACCCTGCAGGAGATCAACAAGGTCACGTTCGTCAAATGAGCGCGCTCGCCGGCCTGTCCCGCCTCTTCGCCGCCCCCGCGCCGTCTGCGGGCATCGAGATCGCGGCCGACCGCATCACCGGGGTCGTCCTCGACCGCGAGCGGCGAGTGGCCGCCGCCGTCTCCCGGCCGCTTCCGCCGGGGGCGGTGACCCCGGCCGTCAACGCCGCCAACCTCGTCGAGCCCGATACGGTTCGCGACGTCGTCCGCGAGGTGCGCGAGTCTCTGCCGGGCGCGCCCCGGCGCGTGGCCCTGGTCGTGCCCGACAGCGCCGCCAAGGTGTCGCTGCTCCGGTTCGACAAGGTGCCGGCGCGCGCCGCCGACCTCGACCAGCTCGTGCGCTGGCAGGCGCGGAAGACGGCGCCGTTCCGCGTCGAGGACGCCCAGGTGGCGTGCGCGCCCGGCGCCCCCCTCGACGGCGGGGGACGGGAGTTCGTCGTGAGCCTCGTGCGGCGCGACATCGTCGAGGAGTACGAGGGCGCGTGCGCGCGGGGCGGGGCGCACGCGGGGGTGGTGGACCTGGCCAGCTTCGGCCTCGTCAACGCGGTGCTCGCCGCCGATCCGCCCGCCGATGCGGACTGGCTGCTCGTGCACGCGGCCGCGGGATACCTGTCGATCGCCATCGTCCGGCAGGGACACCTGATCCTGTTCCGGCACCAGCCCGCCGGGCACGGCGACGACGACGCCCTCGTCGACCTGGTGCACCAGACCACGATGTACTACGAGGATCGGCTGGGCGGCGGCGGGTACGGGCGGGTGCTGCTGGCCGTGAGCACGGAGGGGGCCGACGATCGGGACGCCGCGCACCTGGGCCGTCTCGTCGAGGGGCAGCTCGACACCGCCGTGACCCCCATCGCGGCGGGCCGGTCGGCCGAGTCGCCGCGCGCCGCCGGAGCGCTCCCCGACGTCATCGCGGCGGCGGCCGGCCTGCTGCTGCGCGAGCACACGGCGAGCGACGCGGTGGCGTGAGTCGTCGCGCGAGCGGGCCGCGAGGGGGCGCGGCGGCGCGAGCCCGTCGCGCGAACGGACGGCGAACGGTGCGGCGGGGCGAGCCGCTGCCCGAGCACGCGAGTCGCGGCGGCGGCCGCCTCGAAGGCGGGCGACCGTGGCGGCCTGCCCGTGGTATGTTGCAGGCAGGACGGATGCTGCGGACCAATCTGGCCACTCGGCCCTTCTACAACGAGCGGCTCGCCCGGATGGCGCTCGGCGTGGCCGCGGCGCTGGCCCTGGCGGTCCTTGCGGCCGGGGTCGTGCGTCTCGTCGACCTCGCCCGGCTCAACCGCGAGCTGAGCGCGCGCATGGACCGGGCGGCCCGGGCCACCGCGGATCTCTCGGCCCGCGCGGCCGAGGCGCAGCGCGCCGCAACCCCGCGGGACCTCACGGCGCTGGCCGAGGCGACGCGCGAAGCCAACACCCTGATCACCCAGCGCGTGTTCTCGTGGACCGACTTCTTCAACCGCATCGAGGCCACCCTGCCGCCCGACGTGATGGTGACCGAGGTGCGGCCGGAGATCGAGCCGGGCACGGTCGACGTGGCGATGGGGGTCCTGGGCCGGAGCCTCGACGCCATCAGCCGGTTCGTGACGTCTCTCGAGACCTCCGGCGCGTTCGTCGGGGTGCTGAACCGGCAGGTGGAGCTGACCGAGGACGGGATGTACCGCGCGATCCTGCGGGGGCGCTACCTCGAGTCGACGGCGCCCCTCGACGCCGACGGCACCCCCGGGGAGGGCGACTCGCCGGCGGGCGCGGCGGCGCCGGCGAGGGCGGGGGCGTCGGACGCCCGGTCCGGCGACTGAGGCTGCGCGGCAAGGGGGCCGGGGATCGAGACCGGCATGTCGATGACGCTGCTGCGGCGAATCGCGTCGGACCACCGGCCGCTGGTGACGGCCGTGGCCCTGTTGCTGGCGGTCGACGGCCTCCTCTACGCGGTGGCGTTGTACCCCTGGTCGCGGAGGGTCGCGCGGGCAGAGGCCGACGCGGCGGCGGCGGAGAGCCGGCTGGTCCAGGTGCGCACCGCCTGGGAGACGGCGTCCCGGACCGGCGCCAGCAGCACCCGCGCCGAGCAGCGCCTCGAGCAGTTCTACACGCAGGTGCTCCCGCCCGACTTCGCGGGCGCTCGCGCCCTTCTCTCGCCGTACCTCGATCGACTGGCCCGCGATTCCGCCCTCGTGCTCGAGCGGCGAAGCAGCGTGTCCGACCGGGAACGCGGCAGCCGGCTGTCGCGGTTGCGGACCACGATGGTCCTCGCGGGCCGCTACGAGGACGTCCGCCGCTTCATCCACGCCCTCGAGACGGCCCCCGAGTTCATCCTCGTCGAAGACGTGGTGCTGGGGCAGGGCAACGAGTCGGACGACAGGCTGGTGCTGACCCTCGGAGTCTCGACGTACTTTCGCGACGCCGCCCCGGCGGCGGAGGGAGGGTCCGGGCCATGAGGGAGCGCCGCGGGCTCCTCCGCACGCTGCGCGCGCGGGGCGGGGCCGAGCACGGGTACAGCTTCGTCGAGCTGCTCGTGGTCAGCGCCATCGTGCTCATCCTGGCGTCGGCGGTGATGCCGCTGACCCGGGTGACGATGCAGCGCCAGCGCGAGGCGGAGCTGCGGCGGGCGCTGCGGGAGATGCGCACCGCGATCGACCGCTACAAGGACGCCGTCGACCTCGGCATGATCGGCGGCCTCGAGGTGGAGGCGGACAACCAGGGTTACCCGGCCAGCCTCGAGGTCCTCGTGGAGGGCGTCGAGCTGGCCAACGACGCGACCGGCCGCAAGATGCGCTTCCTCCGGCGCATTCCGTTCGATCCGATGACGCAGGGCCGCGAGTGGGGGCTGCGCTCGTACGACGACGAGCCCGATTCCCGGCGGTGGAGCGGCGACAACGTGTACGACGTCTACACGCGATCGACGGCGACGGCCCTCGACGGGACCCGTTACGACGAGTGGTGACGATGGAAGCCCGGCGTACCCGCGGCGTGGAGCCCCGGCCGGCGGCCCGGCCGACCGCGGCCCGACGGCGGACGGCGACCGGCGCCGGTCCGGCGGCGGGCTGGACGCTCATCGAGCTGGTGGTGGTGGTCTCGCTGATGTCGACCCTGGTCGCCATCGCCATGGTCGGCTACGGGACGGCGGTCACGCGGACCCGGGAAGCGGTCCTGAAGGAAGACCTCTTTCGCATGCGCGACGCCATCGACCAGTACTACGCCGACCGGACCGAATATCCGCCGGCGCTGGAGAGCCTGGTCTCCGAGGGATATCTGCGCGCGATCCCGGAAGACCCGTTCACGCGCTCGACGGCGACCTGGCAGGTCGTCCTCGCCGAGTTCGACCCCGCCGACCCCCTCGCTCAGGGCGTCTTCGACGTGCACAGCGGCGCGAGCGGCGCCGGCCTCGACGGCACGCCCTACGCCGAGTGGTAGGCGGCGCGCATGTTCCTTCCGGCACCCGCTGGCAGGACGGCCGAACATTCCAGTTGTCGACGATTGGCCGGTGGGCTCGCTGGGGCCCTGCGTCGTCGGTCGTCGCCTGCATCAGAACACGGCGGTCGGGTTCGTCGCACGGCGAATGCAGGATGGGTTGGCCGTGCTGCGGCCGGCCGATCTGCGACGACCGCCCGGGCTGCTCCGGAGCCACGCCGGAAGGGGTTTCCGGAGTCGTGTCGGCCGGCCGACATCACTTTCGGGTCGCTGGTCCAAACGGTTGGACGGCGCGGGCGGGAGCTACCGCCCCGGCCCGGTGCGATCGCGGAAGCCGCCGGCGGCGGGGCCCGGGAAGAGGCCGCCATCGAGGTTCCGCGTCGCGTCGCCCATGCCGCCCGGTCCGCTCCCGATGCCTCCGGGGAACGGAGCCGCCGCCCCCGCGGCGCCGGGCGCGACCGCCTGCCCCTGGTGGACGAAGAGCCACTGATCGTAGCGGGTGGCGCCGTTGTAGTCGCGGAGCGACTCCTCCGTGGACCGGCTGACCACCCCGACGATGCCGCCCATCTCCTCGTCTTCGCTTCCCAGGCCCCCCGAGAACGGACCGGGGGAGACCCTGCCGGCTCTGCCTCCCAGGCTCGCGCCCGGGACGCCGAGCCCGTCTCGTCCGTCGCGGTCGGAGAGCCGGCTCCGCGAACGGCCATCCTCCTCGCCGGCCTCGGCCGCCGTCTCGCCCGCGGCCGCCGCGGCCGAGCCCTGGGTCAGGATGCGGAACGGCTCTCCGGTCATCGGGTCCGGATACAGACGGCGGAGAAAGCGCTCTTCCACGAGCATCTCGAGGTCGGTGGGGTAGGCGCCGGGGAAGCGGCGCTGATAGAGGTCGATGGCCCGCGTGTACTGCTGGCCGCGAAACAGCAGCTCAGCTTCCTTCTCGCGCTTGGCGAGGGTGCGCCAGGCGGGCATCGCCACCGACATCAGGACGCTCATGATCCCGATGGCGACGAGCAGCCCGGCCATGGCGTAGCCGGGCTCGGCGCTCCGGTCCGGCGGGCGTTCGCCTGGGCCCATGGCGTCATGTTAGCAGGCCGTGAACGTAACCGGTTCATGCTTGGCGGCCCGGTGGCGAGAGACCCGCTGCACCGTCGCCGGGGGGCGGGGCGGGATGCGTGGGACGAGGCGCGACGGGCACGAGACCATCACCCTGCAGCGCCCGACCACCCGCGCGCGCCGATGCGGCGATAGAGGACGGCCCCGCTCGCTATCGCGGTCGCCAGGTACGGCCACGCCGCCCCCCCGGCCGGCAGCACCAGCGCGCCCACCCCCAGGAGGGCGCCGTAGACGAGTCCCAGCCCCGCGAGCCAGTCGGCCACCTGGCCCCGGATCGGCGGCGGTGCCGGCTCGCCGATGCGGGCGGCCAGCCTCGCCCACCCCGGGCCGCCGGGGCGCACCCGCCGGTAGAACGCGGCCAGCGTCGCCTCCGGCTCGGGCGGGGTGAGCCACGTGACCACGAGCCAGCAGGCCGTCGTCCATGCCACGAGATACAGCAGGGACTCGGGGAACACGACGTCGGTGAACCGGGCCAGCGCGAGGTGACCGACGAGGGGGGCGACCATCGCCGCGATCTCCGACCACGCGTTGATGCGCCACCAGTACCACCGCAGAATCAGCACCAGTCCGATGCCCGCCCCGGCCTGGAGAATCAGCTCCCACGCCTGCCGTACGGTGTCCAGGTACAGCGTGACCCCGGCGCTCAGGACCATGATGCCGAGGGTGGCGACGCGCGCGGCGCGGACGTAGTGGGCGTTGTCGGCCTCCGGCCGCACGAAGCGGGCGTAGACGTCGTGGACGAGGTAGGAGGCGCCCCAGTTGAGCTGGGTCGACATGGTCGACATGAACGCGGCCGCGAGGCTGCCGAGCACCAGCCCGCGCCAGCCCGCGGGAAGGTGGTCGCGGACGATGAGGGCGTAACCCGCCTCGCGGTCGGCGATGTCCGGATACAGGATCAGCGCGGCGAGCGCCGCGAGCACCCACGGCCACGGCCGCACGCAGTAGTGGGCGACGGTGAACCACAGCGTTGCCAGCGTCGCCTGCCGCTCGTTCCGCGCCGCCATCATCCGCTGCGCGAGGTACCCGCCGCCGCCCGGCTCCTGGCCGGGGTACCAGCTCGCCCACCACTGCACGCCGAGATAGGCCACGAACGCGGCCGCCGACAGGCTCAGCGTCGACGCGGCGCCGGAAGCGGAGGCGCCGGCGGCCGGCAGCATGAGGAACGTGGTCTCCGGGAGCTGCTCGCCGAGCCCCGGAAGGCCCCCGACCTCCGGCGCGCGGAGGGCGAAGTACGCCACCGCGAGGGCCCCGGTCATGGCGAGGGCGAACTGGATGAGGTCGGTCAGCACCACGCCGCGCAGCCCCGACACCGTCACGTAGGCGCCGGTCAGGGCGAGGCCCGCGAAGACCGCGGTGAGCCGCGTCCACCCCAGGGTGACCTCGAGGATCTTGGCCATCGCGAGGTTGACCCAGCCGATGATCATGCAGTTGACGGGCAGCCCCAGGTAGAGCGCGCGGAACCCGCGCAGGAGGCGCGCCGCCCGCCCGTGATAGCGGATCTCGACGAAGGCGACGTCGGTGAGGATGCCCGCGCGCCGCCACAGCCGGGCGAAGAACAGCACGCTGAGCATGCTGCCGAGGGCGCCGTTCCACCAGATCCAGTTGCCGGCGACGCCGTCCCGGGCGACGATGCCGGTGACCGCGAGCGGGGTGTCGGCCGCGAACGTGGTCGCCACCATCGACGTCCCCGCGAGCCACCACGGCAGGTCGCCGCCGGCGAGGAAGTACTGGCGCAGGTTCCTGCCGGCGCGCCCCGCGACGGACAGGGCGACGACGGCGGGGAGGAGCAGGAAGCCGGCGAGGATCAGCCAGTCGAGCGGCGTCAGGGTCATGGCCGGCGTGTCAGCTCCCGCGGGTCAGGGCGCGGACCACCGCATCGTGCACGGCGGGGCGGACCCCGAGAATCGCCTCGTTGGTCCGGGTCGGATGGACGCGGTTGGTCAGCAGCACCACGTACAGATCCTGCACCGGATCCACCCACAGGGACGTCCCCGTGAAGCCCGTGTGCCCGAAGGCGGCCGCGGACAGCGAGCGCCCGCAGGACGAGGTGACGAGCATCGTATCCCATCCCAGCGCCCGCGAGCTGCCGGCGACGCGGCCGCGCCGCACGAAACGCCCGAGGGTCTCCGGGCGGGCCAGCCGCGGCCGCCCCCGCAGCGTCTCGAGGACGGCCCGGGCGAAGCGGCCCACCGCCGGGGCGGTGCCGAACAGGCCGGCGTGGCCGGCGACGCCGCCCAGGGCCCAGCCGTTCTCGTCGTGCACCTCGCCGCGGAGCAGTCGGCCCCGCCACGGGTCGACCTCGGTCGGCGCGGTCCGCGGCCGCCACGCCGCCGGAGGGCGAAAGCGCAGATCGCCGATCCCGAGGGCCGAGACGACGTCGTCGAACTGCTCGTCGAGGCCGGCCCCGGCCGCGTCGGCGGCGATGAACGCGAGCAGGATGAACCCCAGGTCGCTGTAGACGGACCGCGTCCGCGGCGCGTACTCCAGGGGCAGGGTGCAGATGGCGTGCTGGTAGTCGCGGCGCCCGCGGTGATCCCGGAAGAACGGCAGATGGGCGGTCAGGCCGCCCGCGTGCTCGAGGAGGTCGGCGACGGTCACCGCGTCGCGGCCGCCGCCCCGCCACTCGCCGAGCCGGCTTCCGACGCGGTCGGCGAGGGCGACGGCCCCGGCGTCGACGAGCCGCATGAGGACGGTGGCGGTCGCCAGCACCTTCGTCAGGGACGCGAGATCGAAGACGGTGTCGGGCGTCGCCGGCGCGGCGTCGTCGTCGTAGGTCAGGGCGCCGGCGGCGTGGCGCCAGATCGGGCCGGCGCTGCCGCCGATCTCGACGGCGGCGCATGGAAAGGCGCGCCGGCGCACCGCGTCGTCGACGAGCCGCGCGACCGGGGCGAAGGCGGAGCGCCTATCCATCGCCGGAAGCCCGCCCCGCGGCGTTGCGGTCCGCCGCCCATCCCGCCGCCATCGTCACCGCGGCGCCGATGAGGACGTACCACTGCCAGGACACGCTCGTGAGCAGCCGGACCGCCAGCATCACGGCGGCGCCGACGGTGATTCCGGCGTACGCGGTCGCGTTGCGGCGGTAGCCGGCGAGGCCGAGGAGGAAGACGCCGAGGATGAGGCCGTTCGTGAACGACGAGATGCCCAGCACCTCGTCGACGATGCTCTGCGACACGGGAATCGCGGCGAGGGCCACGACCACCTGCACGGCGCCCCAGACGACGGTGGCGCGGCGGGCCACCGCGAGGTAGTGCCCGGCCGGCCGGCCGCCGCCGGTGGCGGGCAGGTAGAAGTCGGCCAGGGTGGTCGACGCCGACGCGGTCAGCGAGGACGAGAGCGTGGACATCGCGGCCGCGACGACCGCGGCGACCATGAGGCCCCGCACGCCGGCCGGCAGCTCGGTGACGATGAACGTCGGGAAGACGCGGTCGGTCTGGACCGCGCCGGCGGGGGCCAGCGCCGCCAGCACGTCCGGGGCGTGGCCGGTGTAGTAGACGTAGAGCATGACCCCGATGACGAGGAAGAGCGCGAACTGCGCCAGGACCAGGACCCCGCTCCAGAGCAGGGCCTTGCCGGCGGCGCCCCGAGAGCGGCTGCAGAGGTACCGCTGCACGATCAGCTGATCGGTGCCGTGGGTGGAGACGGTGAGGCACGCTCCCCCGACGAGGCCCGACCAGAAGGTGTAGCTCCGGGCCGGGTCGAGGGAGAAGTCGAGCAGGCGAAAGCGTCCCGCCGCGGACCCGGCCGCGGCCACCTCCCCCCATCCGCCCGGGATCGCGTCGAGGAGGACGACCGCGGCGATGACCGAGCCGCCCAGGTACACCGCGAGCTGCACCATGTCCGTCCACAGCACCGCGGTCAGCCCGCCCCGGCAGGTGTAGACGGTGGTGAGCGCCCCCATCGCCACGATCGACAGGATGAGCAGGGTGGTGGACGGCGCGAGGCCCGGGACGAGCGCGGCGGCGGCGCCGGCGGCGGCCGGCCACGTCAGGAGGGCGGCCCCGAGCACGAGCCCCGCGGCCATGAGCCGGAGCCCGTCGGCGAGGTTCCGGGTCGCCAGGAAGATGGTGGCGGCGAGGCGGCCCACGCCGGCGTCGAAGCGCTCGGCGAGGATCTGGTAGACCGTGAGGTACTCACCCCGGAAGTAGCCCGGCAGCAGGAGCACGGTGATGATCGCCCTGCCCGCGAGATAGCCGAAGACGAGCTGCAGGAAGGTCAGGTCGGTCCCGAAGGCGAATCCCGGCACGCTGACGAGGGTCGCGGTGCTCGTCTCCGTCGCGACGATCGAGGCCATGACCACGCCCCACGGCGCCCGTCGGCCCGCCGCGAAGTAGTCGCGGACGGTCGCCTGCCCGCGCGCCAGGACCAGGCCCAGCGAGAGGGTCGCGGCCATGTAGACGACGATGACCAGGAGGTCGAGCAGGCTCATGGAGGCAGGTGCGGCGGTGTCCGGTCAGGCCGGACGCCCCCCGGATCCGGTGCGCTCGACGGCGCGCCGCCGCCGCCGGGGACGACGGGGCGGGGCGGCTCACCCCCGGGCGGAACGCGGGAACGCGTCCTCGCCGATGGCCCGGCGCACGAGGTTCCCGGCGCGCCGGATGCGGGCGAGGGCCTTGGCGTAGGTGTCGCCGGTCTTCTCCATCACGATGGCGGCCTTGACGTTCCACTTGGCCCGCCCGAGCAGCAGCCCGGCCGCGTCGTAGTCGAGGCCGGTCACCGTCGTGATGATGTTGCGGGCCCGGCTCCGGCGCTGCTCCGACCCCGTCTGCACGTCCACCATCAGGTTGCCGTAGGTCTTGCCGATGTGGACCATGGAGATGGTGGTCAGCATGTTGAGCACCATCTTCGTCGCCGTGCCCGCCTTCAACCGGGTCGATCCGGCGATGACCTCGGGCCCCACCTCGGGGGCGATGATGACGTCGACGAACGTCTGCAGCTCGCTCCCCGGCCAGCACGTGACGAAGACGATCTTCACCCCGGCCCGGCGCGCCCGGGTCAACGCCCCCCGCACGAACTGGGTCATGCCGCTGGCGGATATCCCGACGAGAACGTCCTTGCTCGACAGGCGCAACCGCCGAACCGCCCGTCCCCCCTCCTCGAAGTTGTCCTCGACCCCTTCCCGCGACTTGAAGAACGCCTCGCGCCCCCCCGCCATGACCGCCTGCACGAGCTGGGCCGGGGTGCTGAACGTGGGCGGCATCTCCGCCGCCTCGAGGACGCCGAGCCGACCGCTGGTGCCTGCCCCCACGAAGACGAGCCGGCCGCCCTTGCCGAACGCCTCGGTGATCAGATCGGCGGCGATGGCGATGCGCTCCTTCTCGCGCTGCACCGCCTTGATGATGCGACGGTCCTCCTTGAGCATCAGCTCGGCGATCTCCTCGGTGGAGGCCTGGTCTATCGCGATGGACCGGGGATTGATGGCTTCGGTGGGAAGGGACTGCCACTTGGAACGCTTCGGCATGAGACGCCACCCGGACGGAAGGTGCGGCGGATACTACTCCTCGGTCCGGCGGGTGTCAACCGGCGCGCCGGCGGTTCCGGGGCCGGCACTCGGCGCCGCGGCGGGCCGGGACCGAATCGGCGGGGGAGCGCTTGCGGGCAGGACCGCGGGCCGGAAGCCCCGCGCCCTCCGGCCGGGAGCCGGCCGGCTTCGTGCCGGGGCCGGCGGGTCGACGGATGCAGTGTCCCGACGTTGGCGGGCGACAGCCTCGCGGCCTCCGCGTGGACGACAGCCGCGGTGACGGCTTTCCTGTCGTGCACCCTGCCGGAGCCGGCTGGTTGACGGCGGGGCCGCGCACGGCTACAATACGCTGTTGATCAGAAGGGCATGCAGCAAGCTCGGGCACAGGCCATGACAGAGAACATGACGACTCCGGTCGCGATGACCACCATGGCGCCCGCTCCGCGCGGGCACAGTGGGTGATGTAGCCGGAGAGCAGCAGGGTCCGACCAGCCATCATCCACACCGGATGATGGTTTTTTTTTGCACAGTCGCATGGACGTGGTGACGGCCAGTCGACCGACCCGGTGCGGGTGCACCGTGGGCATCGCGGGTTTCGGAACGGTGGGCCGGGCGGTGGCCCGCATCCTCGCCGACGGCTCGCACCCGGCGCTGCGGCTGACGCACGTCTGCAACCGCGACGTCGCCCGCAAGCGCGTCGACTGGGCGGGACCCGACGTGGTCTGGACCGACTCGTTCCAGGCCCTCGTCGACAGCCCGGTGGACGTCATCGTCGAGCTGGTCGGCGGGCAGGACCCGGCCCGGGGCTGGATAGAGCAGGCGCTGGCCGCCGGCAAGTCCGTCGTCACCGCCAACAAGCAGGTCATCGCCCACGGCGGCCCCGCGTTGCTGCAGGAGGCGGGACGCCGGGGCCGGCACCTGTTGTTCGAGGCCGCCGTGGCGGGCGGGATCCCGATTCTCCGGGGGCTCCGCGAAGGCGTGGCGGGGGACCGCCTGCGGCGGATTCAGGGCATCCTGAACGGCACGTGCAACTACGTCCTGACCCGGATGGAGAGCGCGGGGCTGTCCTTCCGGGACGCGCTGGCGGAGGCACAGCGTCTCGGATACGCCGAGGCGGACCCGACCGACGACGTCGACGGCCACGACGCCGGGGCCAAGCTGGCGATTCTCGCCGGCGTCGGCCTCGGCCGCGTCGTGCGCGTCGACGACATCCCGGTGGAGCCGATCACCGCGGTCGCCGGCGTCGACTTCGCCTACGCCCGCCGGCTCGGTTGCGTCATCCGGCAGGTGGCGCGGGCCGAGCTGCTTCCCGACGCGGGCGGCCTGCACGCGGCGGTGCGGCCCGCCCTGGTCTCGGAGGCGTCGACGCTGGGGCGGGTCGAGGGCAGCAAGAACGTCGTGGTCGTCGACGGGGAGTTCGGGGGAGAGACCGCGTTCTCCGGGTTCGGGGCCGGCGGCGAGCCGACCGCGGTCGCCGTCGTGTCGGATCTGATGGCGATCGCGCGGGGCAACGCGGCGCCGCCGGACGGCTGGCTGCCGGCCTCGGGAGACCCGTCGCCGGTGGCCCGCGAGTTCGAGGCCCCCCACTACGTGCGGTTCATGATCGACGACCGTCCGGGCATCGTCGCGAGCCTGGCCCGGGTCTTCTCGCACCACGGCATCAACCTCGATGCGGTGCTGCAGGAGCCGGGCTGGCCGAAGGCCGAGCTGCCGTTCGTGATGACCCTCGAGCCGTGCCGCTCGACCGCCGTCGCGGCGGCCCTGGCCGACGCCGCCCGCTTCGATTTCCACGTGCGGCCGCCGCTGTGGCTGCCGATGTTCGTCGACCGGCCAGACGGGGCCGAGGGTCCGTCACCGGCGTGAGGCGCGGACGCGACCGCGCGGGACGGAGGGTTCCCGGGAACCCGAGCGAAGAGGGAGGAGCGTCCATGAGTGCGTTTTCCGGTCTGCGGTGTGCGATGTGCAAGACCGGTTTCCCGTCCGAGGCGCTGTACGTCTGCGACCAGTGCCTCGGTCCCCTCGAGGCGGTGTACGACTACGACGCGGCGCGGCGGACGCTCACCCGCGAGGCCGTCGCGGCGCGGCCGCGCAACCTCTGGCGGTACCGCGAGCTGCTCCCCGTCACCGGCGAGCCCCGGACCGGCCTCCACTCCGGATGCACGCCGCTGGTGCGGGCGCACCGGCTGGGACGCGAGCTCGGGGTGGCCGAGCTCTACCTCAAGGACGATTCCGTGAACCACCCGACGCTGTCCTACAAGGACCGCGTCGTGCCGGTGGCCGCCACCCGGGCCGTCGAGCTCGGGTTCGACACCCTGGGCTGCGCGTCGACCGGCAACCTCGGCAACAGCGTGGCCGCCCACGCGGCCCGGCTCGGCCTGACCTGCTACGTGTTCATTCCTCACGACCTGGAGCCGGGCAAGATTCTGGGCTCGGCCGTCGCCGCCCCCCACATCGTGAAGATCGACGGCACCTACGACGACGTGAACCGCCTGTGCACGCAGGCCGGCGAGCGGTACGGGTGGGCGTTCGCCAACATCAACCTGCGCAGCTACTACGCCGAGGGCGCCAAGACCTGCGGCTTCGAGATCGTCGAGCAGCTCGGGTGGCGCTATCCGCGGCACCTCGTCTCGCCGGTGGCCGGGGGCACCCTGCTGCCGCGCATCGGGCGGGCGTTCCGCGAGCTCCGCAAGGTGGGGCTGGCCGAGGGAGAGCTGCCGAAGATCCACGCGGCGCAGGCGGCGGGATGCGCGCCGGTGATCAACGCCCTCGAGAGCGGGGCCGAGTATCCGGAGCCGGTGCGGCCCGACACCATAGCCAAGTCCATAGCCATCGGCAACCCCGCCGACGGGCACCAGGTGCTCGAGACGGTACGAGGCAGCGGGGGGACCGGGGCGCGGGCGACCGACGCGGAGATCCTCGACGCGATCGCGCTGCTGGCGCGCACCGAGGGCATCTTCACGGAGCCCGCCGGCGGCACCACCCTCGCCGCCACCATCAACCTGCTGAAGACGGGGGCGCTCCCGAAGGACGAGTCGATAGTCGTGTGCATCACCGGCAACGGGTACAAGACCGCCCACGTCATGGCCGACCACCCCACCGAGTCGACCCGCATCGGCCGGTCGCTGCGCGAGTTCGAGGCGTTCATGGCGTCGCGGGCGGGGCAGCCGGTTCATTCCTGAGAGCGAGCGCCGTGACGCCCGGAAACAGCTCCCGGAATCGTTCAGCGAGATCGTCGAGGCGGAGGGCCACCTCATCGACTCGCGGCTGCTCGCCGCGGTCTTCGACAAGGTCATCGAGCGCGGCGCCCGCTACCACGTGCTGCGGTTCACCATCGGCCGCACCAACGAGGAGTTCTCGCAGCTCGAGATGCAGGTCACCGCGGACACCCGCGAGGGGCTCCGCGAGCTCGTCGAGGAGCTGATGCCCCTCGGCTGCCATCCCCGGCCGCAGCGCGAGGCCCGGCTCGAGGAGGCCGGCGACGGCTTCGTCCCCGACGACTTCTACTCGACCACCAACCACCGGACCCAGATTCGCCACGGCGGCCGCTGGGTCGACGTGGAGCGCCAGCGGATGGACGCGGTGGTGGTGGTGCGCGACGGCCGCGCCGCGTGCCGGAAGCTCCGGGACGTCCGTCGCGGGGAGCAGGTCGTGTGCGGGCTCGACGGCATCCGGGTCCTGCCGGAGTTCCAGGAACGCGACCGCCTCGGCTTCGCGTTCATGACCGGCGACGTCTCGACCGAGCGCCGGGTGGAGGTCAGCGTTTCGCGCGTCGTCGGCATGATGCGGGCGGTGAAGGCGGAAGGCGGACGCATCGTGGTGGTGGCGGGGCCGGTGGTGGTGCACAGCGGCGGCGGCGACTACCTGAGCCGGCTCGTCCGGCGGGGGTGGGTGGACGGACTGCTCGCGGGGAACGCGCTCGCGGTGCACGACGTCGAGCACGCCTTCTTCGGCACGTCGCTCGGGGTGGATCTCGACGCCGGCGTCGCCGTCGACGAGGGGCACAAGAACCACATGCGGGCCATCAACGCGATCCGCCGCGTCGGCGGCCTCCGCAACGCGGTCGAGCAGGGCCACCTGCGCTCGGGCGTCATGCACGACCTGATCGCGCACGACGTGCCCTACGTGCTCGCGGGCAGCATCCGCGACGACGGACCCCTGCCCGACACCCTGATGGACCTCGTCGAGGCCCAGGAACGCTACGCCGAGATGCTGCACGGGGCCCGGCTCGTGATCATGCTCTCCTCCATGCTCCACAGCATCGGGGTCGGCAACATGCTGCCGGCCTGGGTGCGCGTGGTCTGCGTGGACATCAACCCGGCGGTGGTGACGAAGCTCGCCGACCGCGGTTCGTCGCAGACCGCGGGCATCGTGACCGACGTGGGGCTGTTCCTGCATCAACTGTCGGCGCAGCTCGGCGACGAGGCGGCGCCGCGGCCGGTCCCGGCCGCCGCCGTGGACGGAGAGGGCCGATGACCCCGCCGCGTCGGTCGGGGACCTCCCAGGCCGCCGGCTCGCGCGCCGCCGACGGGGAGGGGGAGAAACCGATGACCGCGCCGGCCGGCCGCAAGGGCCCGGTGGTCGTGCAGAAGTACGGGGGCACGTCGGTGGCGACGGCGGAGCGGATACTCGCCATCGCCGACCGCATCGAACGGAACCTCGGCCGCACACCCCGGCTCGTCGTCGTGCTCTCGGCCATGGGCAGCACCACCGACGAGCTCGTCGGCCTCGCCCACCAGGTAGCCGACCGGCCCTCGGGCCGGGAGATGGACCTCCTGCTCTCGACCGGCGAGCAGGTCACGGTGTCGTTGCTGGGCCTGGCCCTCCAGAACCGGGGCATTCCCGCCATCTCCCTCACCGCGCTGCAGTGCGGCATCCGCACCGACGGGGTGTTCAACGTCGCCCGCATCCGCAGCATCGACACCGCCCGCATCCGCGCCGAGCTGGACTCGGGCCGGGTGGTCATCGTGACCGGCTTCCAGGGCATCAACGACGCCGACGACGTGACCACCCTCGGGCGCGGGGGGAGCGACATCACCGGGGCCGCCCTCGCCGCCGCCCTCGGGGCCGGCGCGTGCGAGATCTGCACCGACGTGGACGGCGTCTTCTCGGCCGACCCGTCCCGCGTGCCGGGGGCGCGGCTGTGGGCGGAGATCAGCTACGAGGAGGCCATCGAGATGGCCTCGAGCGGCGCCAAGGTCCTGCATCCCCGCGCCGCCGAGGTGTGCATGGAGTACGACGTGCCGATTCACGTGCGTAGCAGCTTCCATCTGCGCGAGGGCACGTGGATTCGAGGAGCAGCGAGCATCATGGAACGAGCCGAGGTCGTCGCGGTCACCGGGGACGCGAAGATCGCCAAGTTCACCCTGCTGGACGTGCCGGACGAGCCGGGCATGGCGGCGCGGGTCTTCCAGGACCTCGCGGCGGGGGGCATCAACGTCCGGCTCATCATCCAGAGCGCGAGCTCTGCCCACCAGGGGCGCATCACCTTCATCCTCGACAAGGAGTTCGTCGCGGGGGCGCAGGAGCTGGCCCGGAGCTGGGAGGCCGGGGGGGTGACCAGCGGCTGCGTGGTCGAGGACGACGTCGCCAAGATATCCATCGTGGGCTCGCGGCTCGCGGCGACGCCGGGGCTGGCGGCGCGCATGTTCGCGGTCCTCGCTCGGCGGGGGATCAACATCGACTGCATCAGCTCGTCGGAGATGAAGGTGGCCTGCGTCATCTCGGCCGAGCGGCTCGACGAGGCGACGGCGGCGGTGCACCAGGAGTTCTTTCCCGCGGACGAGGCCGCGGCGGCGACGGCGTGACCCCGGCCGCACCTGGTGAAGCCGCGACAGGTAAAGGATGTCCCGCCCAGCGCGGGCGTCATCGGCAACCAGCGCTATCGGCGCGGGCGGAGGACGGGGAAGGATGAGCACGAAGATCGAGGCGGGCGTACTGGGCGCGACGGGCACGGTGGGGCAGGAGTTCATCGCCGGGCTGGCGGACCATCCGTGGTTCGCCGTCACCTGGATCGGCGCCAGCGAGCGCTCGGCCGGCAAGGCCTACCGGGACGCCACCCCCTGGCGGCTTCCGGCGCCGCGCCCCGACCCCATCGCGGACATGACGGTCGACCGGGTGACGCCGGGCCGGGCGCCGAAGCTGCTGTTCTCGGGCCTCGACGCCTCGGTGGCGGGCGAGGTGGAGGCGGAGTTCGCGCGGGCGGGGCACGTCGTCGTCACCAACGCCCGCAACCACCGCATGGACCCGCTGGTGCCGCTCGCGATTCCGGAGATCAACGCCGACCATCTCTCGCTGCTGGACCACCAGGGCGCGGCCCGG
The DNA here is from genome assembly GCA_965116765.1 of Vicinamibacterales bacterium. GTDB lineage: Bacteria > Acidobacteriota > Vicinamibacteria > Vicinamibacterales > UBA8438 > JAJEEA01. Next base: position 919,503 of record OZ220718.1, read on the forward strand.
GGATGGTCGGGCCTCATCGTCACCAACCCCAACTGCTCGACCATCGTCCTTGCCCTGGCCCTGGCCCCGCTGCGGCGGTTCGGCCTGCGGCAGGTCATCGTCTCCACCCTGCAGGCGGCGTCCGGCGCCGGGTATCCGGGCGTGCCCTCGCTCGACCTCGTCGGCAACGTCATTCCGGTGGTGCGCGGCGAAGAGTCGAAGATGGAGACCGAGACCCGGAAGATTCTCGGCCGGGTCAACGGCAGCGGGGTAGAGCCCCATCCGGTGACGGTGAGCGCGGGGACGACGCGGGTGCCGGTCATCAACGGCCACACCGAGCTGGTGTCGGTGGCCCTCGACGAGGCGCCCGCCGTCGAGGAGATGGTCGCGGCCATCCGGGAGTTCCGTGGCCGTCCGCAGGAGCTCGACCTGCCCGGCGCCCCGCCGCGGCCGGTGCTGTACATGGACGAGGACGATCGCCCGCAGCCCCGGCTCGACGCCGACCGCGACCGGGGCATGGCGGTCTGCGTCGGCCGTCTCCGCCCCTGCCCGGTCCTCGGCTACAAGCTCGTCGCGATGGGGCACAACACCGTCCGCGGGGCCGCGGGAGCGGCGGTGCTGAACGCGGAGCTGTTGAAGGCGACGGACCGGCTGTAGCGGTCGGCTGGCGCATCGACTCGTTGCGAAGCCGCAACTCGCGTGAACGCGCGCAACTCTCGCGGGCGCCCGCCCTCGTGGAAGCCTCAGCCGCTCTTCTCGCCGGAGCGTGTGAGCAGGATGGCGTCGATTCGCCCGTTCAGGGCGCGGATGTCGGCCCGGACTTCTCCGATCTCGTGCCGCAGGTCAGCCCGAAGATCACGCCGAATCCACAGCAACGCGCCCACGACCGCCAGCGCCGCGCCGATCACTTCGTAGTCCATGCGCTGCGTCTAGCGTAGCACGAGTCGTGCGAAGAAGCGCTCCGGGCTCCGGGGCCCGGTCAATCGGCCGCCGGCGACTGGCTGGTGTGGTCGACCAGGAGACGCATCGGAGCGTCGCTGCCGAAGAGAGACGGCACGTCGTCGGGCCCGGCGCCGGGCTCCAGGGTTGCCGTGACCTGCAGCTCGCTCCCCGCGGGCAGGTCCAGCGGCTCTTCGAGCCAGTACCGCGTCGGCCACGCCGGATCCGGCTCCCGAATCAGCAGGAGCGGCTGCCTCGAGCCGTCCGGCCGCACCCCTTCGACCTGGAGCTCACCGGCACCCACCGCGACCTCGGGCAGGAGGGCGAGCAGGGTGGTCTCGTCGTCGAACACGTGACGGAAGGTCAGCTCGCGGCCGGCCGGCTCGGTCGCGGCGACCACCGTCTGCTCGATGGCGCCGGCGCCGGCGCCGGCGAGATGCAGGCCGAGCCGCGTCCGGTCCGTGAACTCCAGTCCCTCGGTGATCCACGTCTTCTTGTAGAGGATCCTCGCCACGAGGTCGGCCCCCGCCGGCAGGGGATAGCCGATGCCGTCGAGGACCTCGATCTGCTGGCCCGGCCACCACACCGCGACCGGCTCGGCGCTCTCGAACCCCGAGGCGAACCCCGGTCCCTCGTCCGCGGCGTCGGCGGCGCGAGCCTCGCCCCTGGTATCGACGTACACCGAGACGTGACGCACGACGGCCCGGCTGTCGGGCCGCACGTCGACCGCGCTGATCCACCGGTCGCCGCCCAGATCGGTGGGCAACACGAAGTACCGGACCGTCTCGGAGACGGCGGCATCGAACACGAACGCCTCCGGCAGCGGGAGCGCGACGGAGGGCTCGCCGAGGGTCCACCCGGTGCTCGGCTCTGGCGCGGGCGGCGTCAGGTTGCGCGGCCCCTGCGGGTACCCGCCGGCCGACCACTCGAGCAGCATGTCCATCTCGTGGGCCGGCAGCACGTGGCCGTTGCTGAAGCTGCCGAAGCCGTCCTCCGCCTTCCAGGGCGGCATGCGGAGGCCGAGGATCTCCTCGCGGATCGACTGGGTCCACGGATACGCCTCGCGGTAGGTCAGCAGCGACATCGGACCGATGCCGCCCTCGACGTGGCAGCTCCCGCACTGGCGCTCGAAGATGGGGAAGACGTGCTCGTTGTAGGTGAAGCGGGACGCGATCGGGGTATGCCCCCGCGTCACGCTGCCGAGCAGCACCACGACCCCGACGGCCGCCAGAACGAGGGCCCCGGACACATGACGTCGCATCACTTCATCCTCCCGACTTCCGGCCTTCCAGACAAGACGCGAAGCCTCACCGTGCAACGACGCCGCGCGGGCATGACACGGCGCGGAGCGACCACGGCCGCCGGCTTCACCGGATGTCGTAGACCCCGTTGATCTCGCCGACCGCTCCGCCGAATATCGCGTATGCGCTGTCGACGTTGTTCTTGTTGCCGAGATCGCCGTACCAGTCGAGCAGGTAGGCCGAGCGCACCAGGTGCCGGACCGCGATGCGTACCTGGTTGCCGCTCGCCGGCGGCAGGTCGGTCGCCGCCCGCTGCAGGGCGAGGGCCAGCTCCTTGGCCTGGAGGGCGGGGATGAAGATCTCCGTGAACGCCCCACGCGCGATCAGGTCCTGAATCTGCTGGTCGCGCAACGCGATCTCGGCCGCGATCCCGAACGCGCTGTCGGGGATGTCCGGCAGGATGCGCTGGGCCAGGGGCACCGCCTCGGGCGCGCCCCCGCCGAAGACGGCCGGCGGCAGGGCGTCGGCGACCGCCTCCTCGGTGGTGAGCGAGGCGAAGATGAAGTCGAAGCGCTCGGCCGGGAAGTCCTCCTGGAAGATGACCTTCGCGGCGAACTCGGCCGGGGCGGCGTAGTTGGGGTCCGAGGTCGGGATGAGGGCCTCGAGGAACGCGCCGTCCGGGCTCGGGAAGAGGTCGAAGGCCCGGACCTCGACGAACTCGTCGGTGGCCTCGTCGTACTCCTCGAGGGTGACGGCGCGGCCGGTCCACGTGCTGACGTCCACCGGCTCCCGGTAGTTGTCGGTCGCGTAGATCCGGAACAGGCCCGGCTCGGGGAACGTGCCCTCGATGTGGTGGAAGCTGTCGGGCGCCATGAACACGGTGCCGCCGTGCCGGGGGCTGTGGTCCATGTGGGCCCCCGCCGCCGCGTCGACGACGCCGCAGGTGAGCATGAACGCGCCGTAGTAGGGATTGCGGACCGGGCCGTCGCGCTGCACCCAGGCCGAACCGTTGTCGTACATCGGGCAGTAGGCCCGCGCGAACCCCTGGGGCAGGGCCTGCTCGGTCAGCGACTCGGAGAGCGGCTTGAAGCGGGCGCGCATCTCCTCGATGTCGCCCGCCTCGAGCGCATGCTCCGCGAGGGCGCGGGTCGTCTCGTCGGTGATGCGGGCAAACTCCTCGAGCTCGGCCATCGCGGTCTCGAAGTCGTCGGCCGCCAGCGCCTCCTGGACCTGCACGTACTCGTTGAGCTGGACGACGAAGTCGGCCGGCTCGGGCTGCGTCGAGCCCGTGGCGACGGGCGCCGCCGCGACGAGAACCGCAAGAAACCCGGAGAGAAGAAGGAAGCGTCTCTGCATTGCTCGCACCCTGGCCTGGATGTCGGTGGTGGGGGCCGCAGGGGCCGCGTCTCGACCCGTCGACCCTTCCTGCCGATAGAATCTGAGGTGAAAAGTATACAACGCGCAAAACCGCCCGGACAATCGATGCCCGACCTCGGGGACGCCCCGCCGGAGGTGATCGGCTTTCTCGACGAGATGCGCGTGTCGCGCCGCCTCGCCGCCAACACCGTGCTCGCCTACCGGCGTGACCTCGCGCGACTGTGTGCCTTCGCCACCCGGCTGGACCTGGCCCCCGCGGCGCTCGACCGGGGCCAGCTCGAGGCCTTCGTCCGGGAGCTCATGGTGTCGGGGCTGTCGCCGCGATCGGTGGCGCGCCACGTCGCGAGCGTGCGGGGGTTCTACCGGTTCCTCGTCCTCGAGGGCCGTCTCGTGGCGAGCCCCGCCGACGACGTCCACGCGCCCCGGGCGTGGCCGGCCCTGCCCCGGTTCCTCTCCCTCGACGAGGTCGACCGCCTCCTCGATCAGCCCGACGCCGGCCGCCCGGCCGGCCTGCGCGACCGCGCGCTCCTGGAGCTGCTCTACGCGACGGGCATGCGGGTCAGCGAGCTGGTGGGCCTGCGGGTCGGCGACGTCGACCTCGACCGGGGCCTGCTCACGTGCCTGGGGAAGGGCGCCAGGGAGCGGATGGTGCCGGTCGGCGAGGCGGCCGCCGCGTGGACCCGCCGCTATCTCGCCTCGGGGCGGCCGGTCCTGCTCAGGCGCCGGGAATCGGCCTGCCTCTTCCTGAACGCGCGGGACGGGGGAGTCCTGACCCGGGTCGGGTTCTGGCAGATCATCAAGAAGTACGGCCGGCAGGCGGGGCTCCCGCGGGAGCTCAGCCCCCACACGCTGCGGCATTCCTTCGCCACCCACCTCCTGGAGCGGGGAGCGGACCTGCGCGTCATCCAGACCCTGCTGGGCCATGCCGACCTGTCGACGACGCAGATCTACACCCACATTCTCGATGCGCGGCTCCGGGCGATACACGACGAGTTCCACCCGCGGGCATGAGGCCATTCCGACGCGGGACGACGGATCAGAGTCGAGCGTAGCGCGCCCGCGGCAGCCGCTCACTTTCTCGCTCGTCGTGCCCCCGCAACCGGTTCAGCGCCGCCGGCCGCGTTGATTCGCGCCGCGCGTCGATGGTATCGTTAGCGGTTCCCGATGCGGGCGACGGGCCGGCTGTACGCGTCGGCCGCCCGTAGTCGCCTCGCAGCAAGCACTTCCGCGGACCACGGCGAGCCGCGTCGCCCGGCCGGTGCCGCCGGCGCCGGTCGCCCGCAGTCATCACGCAGCAAGGAGCACGCCACATGCGCCGGACCGGGCACTATCTCTTCACGTCGGAATCGGTCACCGAGGGGCATCCCGACAAGATGGCCGACCGGGTCTCGGACGGCATCGTGGACGCGGTCCTCGCCCAGGACCCGACCGGCCGAGTCGCCTGCGAGACGCTGCTGACGACGGGGCTGGTGATGATCGCCGGGGAGATCACCTGCAGCGGATCGACCGACTTCACCGACGTGGTGCGCGCCGCGATCCGCGACGTGGGGTACACGCGGGCAAAGTTCGGGTTCGACGCCGACACCTGCGCGGTGCTGTCGTCGATCCACCCGCAATCGCCGGACATCGCGATGGGGGTCGACCCCGGCGGCGCCGGCGACCAGGGCCTGATGTTCGGCTACGCGTGCCGCGAGACCGACTCGCTGATGCCCCTGCCGATATCACTGGCCCACGACCTGTGCCGCGGCCTGTCGCGCGCCAGGCGCGAAGGGACGATCGACTACCTGCGGCCCGACGGCAAGTCGCAGGTGACCGTGGAGTACGACGGCGACGCGCCGGTGCGGGTCGACACGGTCGTGGTGTCGAGCCAGCACGGCGACCACGTCGGCAACGACCGCATCCGCGAAGACGTGCTCGCCCATGTCGTCAAGCCCATCGTCCCCGCCTCGCTCCTCGACGAGAAGACCTGCATCCACGTCAATCCCACCGGCCGGTTCGTGAGGGGCGGACCGCACGGCGACGCCGGGGTAACGGGCCGCAAGATCATCGTCGACACCTACGGCGGGGCCGCGCCCCACGGCGGCGGCGCCTTCTCGGGCAAGGACCCCACCAAGGTCGACCGCTCCGCGAGCTACATGGCCCGCTACGTGGCGAAGAATTGCGTCGCCGCCGGCCTCGCCGACCGGGTCCAGGTGCAGTTGGCTTATGCCATCGGCGTCGCCGACCCCGTCTCGGTGCTCGTCGATACGTTCGGCACCGCCAGGATCGACGAGCAGCGCATCCGAGAGATGGTGCGGGAGCACTTCTCGCTGACGCCTCAGGGCATCATCGAGACCCTCGATCTCCGCCGGCCCATCTACCGGCAGACGGCCGCCTTCGGGCACTTCGGCCGGTCGGAGCCCGACTTCACCTGGGAGCGGACCGACAAGGCCGACGCCCTTCGCAGCGCGGCCGGGCTGTAACCACGGTGGACTGCCTGCCGACCGCCGGCCGTAACCTCGCGGGTCGGCCGCGCCACCCCGCAGCCTGGGTTGGCGCCTGCCCAACCACAACGGGTGTCCGGTCCGTTCCACAGCACGCAGGCTCCGGTCCGCCCATCCGTCGCGCGCGGCTCAGCCGGCGCCCCCCCCGGAGGGGCCGCGCCGTTCCACGGCGCCGACTCCTCAGGTCCGCGCCGCGAGCAGCAGGTAGACGGCCGAGCCGCCGAAGAGGACGTTGGGGGCCCACGCCGCGAGCAGGGGAGTCACGATCCCGGCGCTTCCGATCGCCGCGAAGACGCTGATGACCACCCAGTAGGTGAGCGCGAGCACGATGCCGATCCCGACGCCGGACAGCGCGCCGTGCCGGCCCATCGTGACCGCGAACGGCACCGCGATCAGGGTCAGGATGAGGGTGACGAAGGGGAAGGAGAGCTTGCGTTGCAGCTCGACCCGGAGAGGGATCACGTCGAACCCGCTCGCGGACAGCTCGGCGATATAGCGATCCAGCTCCCGGTAGTTCATCCGCTCGGCGTCCGGCCGTTCCGTCGCGAAGGACTCCGGCGAGGCGAGCGGCAACTGAAGCTCCGCGCTCGTCTCCAACGGACCCGGACTCCTGTCGTCGCCGAACTTGCGCGGGCCCAGACGTCCCGACCCAGCCACTCCTCCTGGTGAACGGCCCCGCCGGCGAACAGCCGCTCGGCGAGCCGCCACTCGCCCTCCGTGAACCGGTAGGCGGTGACCCTGTCCAGCGTGACCGCGTTGGGATCGAAGTGGCCGTAGTTGTAGATCGTGCCGTCCTCGCCCATCAGCCAACGCCGCTGCAGGATGTCGACGTACTCCGGGGAGCCCCCGCGAATGACCCGGTTCAGCTCGTTGGCCCGGCGGTTGGCGTCGGCGAGGAAGCTCTCGCTCATGCCGAAGAGCGTGCCGCCCCACAGCATGGCGAACAGGAAGAGGGGCAGGGACACCCGGTAGAGGCTGATGCCGCACGCCTTCATGACCGTGAGCTCGCTCGTCTTCGTGAACAGGCCCACGGTGATGAGCGTGGCCACGAGGGCCGAGATGGGGAGGACGTAGTAGACCCATTGCGGCGTGGCGTACCAGAAGTACTCGAGAACCATGCCCAGCGTCGCGTCGCCCCTGAGCAGGCGGTCGTAGATCTCCAGGAACGTCACGATGTAGAAGATGCCGAGCAACCCGACGAACGACAGCACGACCAGCTTGAGGTACTGCTTGGCCACGTAGCGATCGAGCAGGCTCACGCCCCAGCCGATCCCGCCTCCCAGGCTCACCCCGCGCCCCGGCCCCGCGTCGCCGGATACGGCCGCGGCGTCGTTGGGTCCGGATGGCGGCGGCGGTCGGCGCCGCCAGTGGGGCAGGGCCGGCAGGAACCGGTGCTCCCCGAAACGGGCGCGCCACGCCAGCAGCGCCACGCCGAACGCACCCAGCACGATGTTGCAGATCCACACCGCCCAGTGCGGCGAGACCAAGGCGCTCCTGGCGAGCCCCTGTCCGCCGAACCACAGGATGTAGTAGGCGAAGATGACGCCGATGCCCAGCGCGAAGCTGGCCAGCTTGCCGTCCCTGCGGGTCGTCACCCCGAGAGCGAGGCCGATGAACGCGAAGACCAGGCAGGCCACCGGAAACGAGAACTTCTGGTGCAGCGCCATGATCGGGTTGTGGGCCGACAGCCCGAGGGCCTCGAGCTCCCCCGCGCGCTCCCTGAGCTGGGCGATGGTCATTTCGGGCAGCCCGCGCGCCAGCCCGCCGTCCGGGAAGACCTCGTCGAAGTCGAGCCCCAGCACGACCTCCTCGAAGTGGTTGACGTTGTAGGTGGAGGGATCAGCCGGATCGACGTCGTGCGCGACCCCTGACGTCAGCACGATGTCGACCTGCCGGTTCGCCAGGTCGAGCACGATGCGGCCCTCGTCCGCCACGTAGATCCGCGGCGCGTCGTCACCCCGGGTGTCGGCCAGGAAGACGCCGGACCAGCTCGTGCCCTGGAGGTCCACCGCGTCGACGTAGAGGACCATGCCGGGCAGGCCCTGGTAGAAGACGCGCGCCTTGACGTCGTTCTCGGTCGCCGCCGCCACGTTGCGGTCGGCGATTTCCCGGAACGCCTGATTGGCGTCAGGCATCAGCACGACGAGGGTGTAGCAGGTGGCCGAGGCGGCCACCAACGCCAGCGCGAGAACCGGGCGCAGCAGGCGGTAGATGCTCACGCCGCAGGCCTGCATCACCACGATCTCGCGGTCTCCCGACAACCGGCCCAGGCCCATCAACAGCCCGACGAGCACCGCCACCGGAATGGTGATGCCGAGCCCCTGCGGAATGAGCCACAGCATGAGCTCCATGATCGTCCAGCCGTCCACGCCCTTCTCGATCAGCTCCCGGGCATAGCGCATGATCGGGTCGATCATCAAGAGGAAGGTGAAGACCAGGAGACTCAGGACGATCGGCGACAGCGTCTCCCGCAGGACGTAACGGTCGATGATGCGGAACATCACGTCGATTGTACCAAGTCGTCCGCCCGCCGGGACCCTGTCGGCCGGCCGACCTGGCGGTCCGGCGGACCTGGCAGCTCGTGGCTCCGGAACCGCGACACGCCGAGCCGCGAGAACGGCGACACGCCGAGCCGCCGCGCACCCCGGAGCACCATCGCCGAGCCCAGCAGCACGGGTGAGCCGAGCAACGCCGCAGACCCCTTGATCGGACCCACTTCGTGGGTCCGATAAGGGATGTTATGTTAAGTTTGGAGTCTCAAACGCCCCCCGGGCGGCGCAAGACCGCCTGCGAGGCGGCCGCCGACGCTCCTCGAACGGAACGCCGCGCCCGCGAGCCGTCGTGCTGGAACCTGTGGTCGAAAGCGGAAGCTCCGGTGGGGACTCGCCTCGCCGCTCCGGACGGTTCAGCGCGCCCGCGGTTCGGTCACTCGGCCCGCTTCAGCTCTTCGATGATCTCGGTGAGGGCCGAGATGATCTCGTCACGCTCGACCTCGGACTTCCGGAACCTGAGGTTCAGGTTGAAGCTCTTGGCGGGCGGGACGTACTTGAACACGAAGGCCTTGGGGCGCCCCGGCTTCTGCTTGTCGCTCTGCCTGGCCGCCACCGCTCGCGCCTGCTCGCGCGTCGCCTGGCCGCCCCCTCGCGTGAGCTGCTCGAGGAAGGCCACCATCTTCTGGGCGTCGCCCTGCCTGACTACCTGCAACAGCAGCGACTTGGAGGTGATGTCGGCCAGCCGACACAGCTCCCGGACCTCGTCCGGCATGGCCTGGAGGGCGAGAGACTCGGTGACCGAGGTGCGCGACTTCCCGATCTTCCTGGCGATCTCCTCGTGCTTGTAGCCGTGCCCGAGGACGAGCGACTGCAGCGCTTCCGCCTCTTCGAACGGGCTGATGTCCTTGCGCTGGAGGTTCTCGATGAGGGCAATCTCGATCATCTCGTCGTCGGCGACGTCGCGGATGACGACCGGCACCTCCGCGAGCTGCAGCCGCACCGCGGCCTGGTAGCGCCGCTCGCCGGCCACGATCTGGAACCGGCCCCGCCGCTGCCGGACGATCAGGGGCTCGAGGATGCCCTTCTCCGAGATGGACGCCATGAGCTCGGACAGGTCGCCCATGACCTGCCGAGGCTGGTCGGGATTGGGGTCGACCTGGTCGATCGGGACCATGCGGCCGAGGGGAGCGCCGGCGGAAGCGGCCAGGGCCTCCACGTAGTGCTGATCGTGGCGCATCTTGACCGCGCTCGGGAGTCCTCTTCTAGGCACGATCAATGACCTCCTCGCACAGGCGGTAGTAGTCCGACGCGCCCTTGGAGTCCGGGGCGAAGGAGAAGATCGACTCGCGGTACGCGGGGCTCTCCTCCAGGCGCACGTTCTTCGAGATGACCGTCTTGAACACCTTGGTGCCGAAGACCTTGTTGATCTGGGTGCGGATGTCCCGGCCGAGAGACGTGCGACGGTCGTGCATGGTGATGAGCACGCCGATCATCTCGAGGCTCGGGTTGGCCCTCGTTCTGACCTTTTCGATCGTCTCCAGGAGGTCGTCCGTGCCCTCCAGCGCGAAGTACGACGACTGAATCGGAATCAGCAGGTGCGTCGCGGCCACCAGGGCGTTCACGGTGAGGAGGCCGAGGGTCGGCGGGCAGTCGATGACGACGTAGCGGTAGGTGTCGCCGAGGGGCGTCAGCAGGTCCTTCAGCTTGAAGTGGGCGTCGAGCTCCCCCACCATGCGCGCCTCGAGCTTGGCCAGCGAGATCTGCGCCGGCGCGACCGACAGGTTCTCCTGCTGCTCGGCCGGCAGCACGATGTCCGAGAGCGAGCAGTCCCGGTCGGCGAAGGCGTCGTAGACGGAACGCGTGATGGTGGTGCGGTCGACGAACGACAGGGTGCTGTTGCTCTGGGGGTCGAGATCGATCAGCAGGGTCCGTCCCCCGCGGAGCGACAGCGCAGCGGCGAGGTTGATCGCGGTGGTGGTCTTGCCTACGCCGCCCTTCTGATTGGCGATCGCGACGATCATGTCGAGCGGCTGCTGGCAGGAAACGCGCCGAGGACTTGGTCGGACGCTCGATCCGACTGCGGCCCCATTTTAGGGACGCTCGCGACAACGTGTCAATGGGCCCCGTCACATCTTGTACTTCCCCAGCTCTTCCGGATCGAGGGCCTCGAGCCACTTCTGCAGGCGCTCCGAGTCGGCCTTGTCGGGCGTGATGTTCAGCGATTTCGCGCGGTCGATGACGGTGTCCTCGGCGAAGATCGGGGCGCGCACGCGAAGGGCCAGCGCGATGGCGTCGCTGGGGCGGGCGTCGATGGCCACCGGCTCGCCCTGCGCCACCAGATGGATGACGGCATAGAAGGTGTTGTCCTTCAGATCGGTGACGACGACCTTGCGGACGTCCGCCTTGAGATCGTGAATGACGTTGCGCAGCAGGTCGTGCGTCATCGGCCGCGGGGTCGACACGTTCTCGATCTGCAGGGCGATGGCGTTGGCCTCGAACACGCCCATCCAGATGGGCAGGACGCGCTGCCCCTCGGCGTCGTGCAGGATCACGATCGGCATGTTGGTGATGGGATCCACCATCAACCCCTTGATGGACATCTCGACCTGCATCGATACCTCCGCTGCTCACGGGAGTCCGACGGCGGGGCTCCCGCCGGGTGGTCGGGCGGCGCTCGATGGCCGCTGCGCGACCGCGCGACCTTCGGTCGCGTTGGGAGTCCCGCTGGCGCGAAGCTCCTGCGGCAACGCCATCGGCCGGCGGCGCGACCCTCGGTCGCGTTGGGAGTCTCGCTGGCGCGAGACTCCTGCGGCAACGCCATCGGCCGGCTACCCTGCCGCGCCGCCGAGCTCGACGGCCGAGCCGCGGCCGGCCGGCGGCGACGGGTGCGGCGACGGAGAATCGGCGAGCTCGCCCCGGAGGCTGAATGGTCCGCTGTCGGTGATGCGCACCCTGACGAGACGGCCCAGCAGGTCGCCCGACGCCGCGTCGCCGGAACCCGCGCGGAAGTTGACCACGGTGTTCCCGCTGGTGCGGCCGGCCAGCTCGGTGGCGCGCCGCCGGCTCGTCGAGTCGACCAGGACCTCGACCACGGCGCCGACGCGCGTCCGGTGAATCTCGGACTGTATCCCCTTCTGCAGCTCCTGCAGCGCGACGATTCGCCGCGTCTTCTCGGCCGCCGGCACGTCGTCGGCGAGCCGCTTGGAGGCCAGCGTGTTCGGCCGCTCGGAGTACTTGAACGAGAACATCCCGTGGTACCGCACGCGGCGGGTCAGGCTGAGCGTTTCCTCGAAGTCGCGGTCGGTCTCTCCCGGAAAGCCGACGATGACGTCGGTCGACAGGGCGATGTCCGGCATCGCGGCCCTCAGCCGGTCGACGAGCTGCAGGTAGTCGTCCCGCGTGTGGCGGCGGCGCATCCGCGCCAGCACCGCGGTCGAGCCCGATTGTACGGGCAGGTGCAGATGCCGGCACACCTTCGGGAGCGACCGCATGGCCCCGATCATCCGGTCGCCGACGTGCCGCGGGTGAGGGCTCGCGAACCGGATGCGCTCGATGCCCGGAACGCCGTCGACCAGCGCGAGCAGCTCGGCGAAGTCGCAGCCGGGGCGGTCGGGCGCCGAGTAGTGGTTCACGATCTGGCCGAGGAGGTGGACCTCGCGATAGCCGCTGTCGGCGGCGAGCCGCACCTCGTCGAGGATTTCCGCGGCCGGCCGCATCCGCTCGTGGCCCCGCGTGTACGGCACGACGCAGAACGCGCAGAAGTCGTTGCATCCCTCGATGATCGTGACCGCCGCCGTCACCGGGTTCGAGCGCCGGGCCACTCCCAACGGGAACGAGACGTTGTCGTAGGGGTTGACGTCGACGCGCTCCGGCCGGTGGCCGGTCAGGCCGTCCACCATGGCCGGCAGCCGGCTCAGCGCCTGCGTGCCCACGACGAGGTCGACGCGCTGGCCGCGTTCGAGCAGGGCGCGCCCCTCCTGTTGCGCGACGCAGCCGGTGACCGCGACGACGGGGCGCTTGCCGCCGTGCGCGCCGGGCACCATGCCGAGCTCCGTATAGAGCCGCTCCTCGGCCCGCTCGCGGACGCTGCACGTATTGATGACCACGAGATCCGCGTCGCCCACGGCCTCGGCCGCCTCGTACCCCGCCTGGTCGAGCAGGCCGGCGAGCCGCTCGGAGTCGTGGACGTTCATCTGGCAGCCGAACGTCTCGATGAAGTACTTCCTCGCCACGGTTGCCTTCCTGGCAGGGTCCGGGTCCGGCGCGCTCATGGAGCCCTTCGGCTCGGCTTCGCCGGCAACGGCGACAGCAGCTCCCGCGCACTCTCCAACACGGTACCCGAGACCCGGGTTCCGGTCATCATCCTCGCGATCTCCGAGGCCCGCGACTCTCCGTCGAGCCGGTCCACCGAGGCCAGCGTCCGTCCGTCGCGAACCGACTTGGTGACCCGGTGATGGCTGGTGCCCCAGGCCGCGATCTGCGGCAGGTGCGTGATGCAGAGCACCTGGTAGCGCTCGGCCAGCCCGTGCAGCCTGGCCCCGATCCGTTCGGCCGCCTCCCCGCCGACGCCCGCGTCCACCTCGTCGAAGACCAGCGTGCGACCGGGCGGGTCGGTGGAGATCACCGTCCGCAACGCCAGCATGACGCGGGAGAGCTCGCCGCCGGAAGCGATGCGCGCGAGGGGCCGGACGTCTTCCCCGGGATTGGCCGAGAAGTAGAACTCCACCCGGTCGACCCCCCGGTCCGTCCAGGCCGCCTCCCCCTCCGCCGCCTCGAGGAACACGACCTCGAACCGCGTGCGCTCCATCGCCAGCTCGCCCAACCCGCCCTCGACGGCGCGGGCCAGCTCGCCCGCCGCCGAGCGGCGGCGCCGCGACAGCGTGCGGGCGAGGCCGGCGTAGCGTTCGCCCGCCGCCGAGGCGACGCCTTCCAGCGATTCGAGGTCGGTCTCCCCTTCCATCTGCTCGCGTTCCCGCCGCAACCCGTCGCGATGGGCGACGACGTCCGCGAGGGTCGGACCGTAGCGACGCTTGAGGCGCTCCAGCTTCGCCAGGCGATCCTCGATCGCCGGGAGCTGCCCGGGCGACGCGTCCGCCTCGCCGGCGCGCGACCGCAAGGCGTACGCCAGCTCCTCGAGGTGGGGCCGCACCGTGTCCCTCGCCGCGAGGTGCGGCGCAAACTCGTGGTCGAAGCCCGCGAGCTCCTCCACCCGCCGCCACACCCGGTCGAGGACGTCCAGCACCGCGCCGTCCCCGTCGTACAGCTCCGCATAGCTCTCGGCCGCCAGGCGGTGGACCCGCTCGGCGTTGGCGAGCAGCCGCCGCTGCGCGGCCAGCGCCTCGTCCTCGCCCTCCACGGGGTCGACCTCGTCGATGTCGCGAAGCCGCAGCGCCACGATCTCGGCGCGCTCGACCCCGGCGGCGGCGCGGGCGCGCGCCTGCTCGAGCCCCTGCCGGGCGTCCTGCCAGCCCGCGAAGGCGTCCCGCACCGAGCCGCGCAGCGACCCGAGGTCCGCGTAGCGATCGAGCAGATCGAGATGGATGGACGGGTCGAGCAGCGCCTGATGCTCGTGCTGGCCATGGATGTCCAGCAACCGCGCGCCGACGGATCGGAGGGCCGCGGTCGAGACGAGCCGGTCGTCGACGAAGGCCCGGCTCCGGCCCCGTGCCGACACCTCGCGGCGCAGCACGCGCTCGCCGCCGGCGGCGTCCTCCGCCATCGCCTCCACCACCGCCCGCTCCGCGCCGGTCCGCACCAGGCCCGACGACGCCCGCGCCCCCCGCAGCAGGCCCAGGGCCCCCACCAGAATCGACTTGCCGGCGCCGGTCTCGCCGGTCAGGATCGTGAAGCCGGCGTCCAGCTCGAGCTCCAGACGATCGATGACCGCCAAGTCTCGAATGCTGAGAAAGCGGATCATGGGTCCGGCAGGGTCCCGGGAACCGGGAAGCGCCATCCTATCATAGGTTTGACAGCGCCTCCCCGCCGTGTTACCTTGGCTTGTCAGCGCCTTCCCAGCGGCGCGCAACGGTGGTTGACGGAGGGCTCGTGCGTGCTCTTGGTTGCTACGCCTTGGCCATGCAGCTGCAGGCCGATGGCGCATCGCCCGCTGGGTTGAGCGGCGGCCTCCTCGATTGGATCGCCCAGTCGACGCCCCTCAACAAGTTCGTCCTTCTTCTCCTGGTCCTGTTCTCGGTCTATTCGTGGGGCATCGCTCTCCACAAGATGTGGCTGTTCCCCCGGATAGAACGGCAGACCTGGAGCTTTCTCGACGTGTTTCGGCAGAGCACGAAGTTCTCCGAGGTGAGCCTGGCGTGCCGCACGCTGAAGCACAGTCCGCTGGCCGGGCTGTTCCAGGCCGGCTACGCCGAGCTCAACGCGCAGCTGCGCCAGGGCGACGGCGGGACCGGCGAGCGCCCCGTCCTTCGCAGCCTCGAGGCGGTCGACCGGGCGCTGCAGCGGGCCGCGGTGGTCGAGGTCAACAAGCTGGAGCATCGCGTCCACCTGCTGGCGACGACGGCCAGCATCACCCCGTTCATCGGACTGTTCGGCACCGTGGTGGGCATCGTCAACAGCTTCCAGGGCATCGCGGGGACGGGCTCCACCAGCCTGACGGTGGTGGCTCCCGGCATCGCCGAGGCGCTGGTGGCGACCGCCGCCGGCCTCGGGGCGGCGATTCCCGCCGTCTACTTCTACAACCACCTGACGAACAAGGTGCGTCTGTACCTGTCGATGATGGACGACTTCTCCCTCGAGTTCCTCAACATCTCGGAGAGGAACTTCATGTAGACCGCCCGGGAGCGCACTTCGGGCGTCATAGAGGACATGCCCACGATTCACGGCAACGGGGCGGGCGGCTCGACCGGCGGCCGGCGGCGCGGACGCCCGCGGGCCGCGACGTCGCTGTCGGAGATCAACGTGGTGCCGCTCGTGGACGTCATGCTCGTGCTGCTGATCATCTTCATGGTGGCGGCGCCGATGATGCAGCGCGGCATGGACGTGAGCCTCCCGGTGTCGCGGCGCTCCGATCAGCTCGTCGCCGAACGGCTGTTCGTGACGATCGGTTTGACGTTCCGCGAGGATCGAATCGTGCAGGTGGGAGACGACCTGGTCAGGCTCGAGGTTCTCGCGGAGCGCATGCGGCAGGAGCTGGACGCGAGCGCCGCCCGCGAGGTCTTCGTCCGCGGCGACGGAGACATCACCTACCGGGAGCTGGTGTCGGTCATCGACGAGCTCAAGGCGGGCGGCGTCTCCGACGTCGGGCTCGTGACCGCGTTGCCGACCGAGCCGTGACCGACGCGCTGGCAGGCACAGCATGCAGTCCATCACCGACGTCGTTCGCCAGCGCCGGGCCGGCGGGGACGGCCTCGGCCGCACCTGTGCGATCTCGCTGGCCGGCCACGGCGCCCTCCTGGCCGTGCTCGTCGTGTTCCCGTCGGCCTTCGTCGCCGACCTCGAGAGCGAGCTGTCGGCCGACGTCATGAACATCAGCCTCGGGGGACCGGCCGGGCCCAGCACCGGCGGGCAGGCGGCGCTCGCCGCGCGCCCCGTGCAGGAGGTGCTGCCGCTCGAGGAGGTACAGGCGAACCGCCCCCAGTGGATTCAGCCCCCCACCCCCGCCCCGCCGGAGGTGGTCCTGCCCGACGAGGAGGCCGACCGCCGGGTCGAGGAGGACGTGCCGCCGGAGGCGGCGCCGGAGGAGTCGCGGGGCCGGACGCCGACCCGGGGGCCGGCGCTGCGGGAGGGCAGCGCCCTCGCGGACACCGGCGCCGAGGGGGACGGCGTGGGGCTCTCCGCCGGCGGGCTCGGCGACGGCGGAGAGCTCGAGCTCCTGAACTTCTGCTGTCCGGAGTACATCGCCGTCATGACGGAGCGGATCCGCAACAACTGGAACCGCCGTCAACCCGTGACCGGCGTGGTGACCATCAAGTTCACGATTCAGCGCGACGGCCGCATCAGCGACGTGGAGCGGGAGACCGGCAGCGGTCACTTCGCTCTCGACACCAGCGCCGAGCGCGCCGTGCTCCTGACGAGACAGCTGCCGTACCTGCCGCCGGCGTTCCCCGCCGACCGCCTGACCGTTTATCTCGATTTTCACTACAGACGCTGAGGAGCATCATCGATGGCCCGTATTTCCCGCCGTTCCGCCCTGTTCACGCTGGCCGCCCCCCTGCTGCCGGCGCCGACCGGCGCGGGCGGGAGGCCGGTGCAGCAGGACGAGGTCCGCGTCACCATCGGAGACAGCATCGGGTCCCAGCCGAGCATCGCCGTGCCCGACTGCCTGCCGCTGACACCCGATGGGACGACGCAGGAGGCCAGCCGCACCATCGCCCGGGTGCTTTGGGACGATCTGGACTTCGAGCGCGAGTTCAGGCTGATTCCCCGCGACGTCTACCGCACGATCCCGCCGGCGAGGTCCCTGGTCGATCTCCCCTTCGACCGATGGCGGGAGATCGGCGCCGACGGCGTGGTGAGCTGCACCGTCGAGGCCCGCGGCGACCGCCAGCTCGAGATAGCGGCCCGGCTGTTCTCGGTCCGCGACGGCGGGTCGGCGTTCGGCGTCATCTACACCGGCTCCACCCGCAACCCGCGCCTCTACGCGCACCAGCTCGCGGACGAGATTCACCGCCATCAGCGCGGCCTCGAGGGCGTGGCCCGCACGCGGCTCGCGTTCGTCTCCGACCGCGACAGCGAATCGGCGTTCGGGCTGGTCGAGAACCGGCCGGTGAAGGAGATCTACATCGCCGACTACGACGGGGCCAACCCGCGGCGGGTCACCGTGTCCCGCACCCTCAACACGAACCCCGCGTGGTCCCCCGACGGCCGGTCCATCGCCTACACGTCGTGGCTGAGCGGGTTCGCCGACGTGCTGGTGTCGCACTTGTTCGAAGGCCGCATGGCGAAGCCGGTCGAAGGCGACAGCCGGCGCCAGAACTTCCTGCCCGCCTTCTCACCGGACGGCCGGCGCGTCGCCTTCAACTCGAACCGCGACAACGGCAGCGACATCTACGTCGCCAACGTCGACGGCACCGGGCTCCAGCGGCTCACGAACCACCCCGCCATCGACACGAGCCCCACGTGGTCGCCCAACAGCCAGCAGATCGCGTTCACGTCCGATCGCACCGGGGCCCCGCAGATCTACGTGATCGGCGCCGACGGCACCGGCCTGCGGCGGCTGACCTACGAGAGCTACTGCGACCGGCCGACCTGGTCGCCGCCGCCGTTCAACGAGATCGCCTACTCGTCTCGGACCGGCCTCGGACACGACATCAAGGTGCTGGATCTCGCCACGAACGAGGTCCGTCAACTGACGTTCGGGCTCGGCTCGAACGAGAGTCCGAGCTACGCCCCCAACGGCCGCCACATCGCGTTCATGTCGACGCGCAACGAGACGAAGCAGATCTACACCATTGGCCGGGACGGCCGGGGCTTGCGCCGGGTGACGTCGGTCGGCAACAACGAGATGCCGAGCTGGTCGCGGTAACCCGCGGAGCCGGCGGGCAACCCGGGTTGCCGGGTGCAGGGAGAGTCGGAGACACAGGAGGAACTGGCGAAGATGCACGATCGAGGACACGGTTCACGACTCGTCGGACTCGCGGCGCTCGCAGCGGCGGCGTGCCTGCAGGCGGCATGCTCCGACAACCCGCCGCCGGCGTTTCCCGAGCCCGCGATGGAACGGACGGTGATCGAGGATCCCCCCGAGATCGTCACCTCCAACCCGGCCCCGGAGACCCTCGCTCCCCCGCCGCCGGCGGCGACCCCGGCCCTGACGCCGGACGAGCAGATCGCCGCCCGGTCGCTCGAGGAGCTCAATCGCTCGCTGCTGCTCGAGCCGGTGTTCTTCGTGCTGGACAGCGCCGAGCTCGATGAGCGGGGCCGGCAGGTGGTGGAAGCCAACGCGGACATGCTCGCGCGCTTCCCCACCTGGGCCGTGACCATCGAGGGGCACTGCGACGAACGAGGCACGCCCGAGTACAACCTCGCGCTCGGCGAGCGGCGGGCCCTGGCCGCCCAGCGCTACCTGCTGGAGCTCGGACTGGACGCGGGGCGCGTCCGGACGGTCAGCTACGGCAAGGAGTTTCCGTTCGATCCCGGGAACGACGAGACGGCGTGGGCCGCCAACCGGCGGGCGCATTTCGTGATCACGGCGAAGTAGGCGCGGAGGCCGCCCGGGCTGGCGGATTGGCCGCGGCCGGGCTACCATAGAGCGGATCGCTCGTGCCGGCGCCCGGTCTCGGGTGCCCCCGGTTTCCATTCCCCGTTTCGGCGCAGAGGTAATGTGTCATGAGAGGGCTTTCCTTCAGGTTCGCGCTCGGATTCCTCGTGGCCGCCCTGACCGTCGCTCCCGCCGGGGGCCAGAACCGCGAGCACCAGCAGATTGCGGCCGATATCCGCATGTTGCAGGAGCAGGACGCGCGGCAGCAGCTGATGCTCACGGCGCTGGAGCAGACTTTGCAGGCTATCCTCACGCGGCTCGATGAGCAGGGCGACGAGGTTCGTCGCGGGTTCGCGAATCAACGGCTCCAGATCGACAGCGTGGCAACCGGGGTGCGGGTGGTGCGGGAGAAGATCGACGAGAACAACGTGCGGGTCTCCTCTCTCGCCCAGGAGTTCGAGGCGCTGCGCACGGCCATGCCGATGCTGGGAGCGCCCATGACCGACCTCGAGGTCGATCCGGAGACGGGCCTGCCGGTGAACCCGGCGCTCGCGCCCCAGCTCCCCGCCAACGCGGGGATCTCGCCGAAGCGGCTCTACGACACCGCGTACACGGACTACACGACGGGCCAATGGGCGCTGTCACGCCAGGGGTTCGAGCAGTTCATCATCACGTTCCCCCGGTCCGAGCTGGCCGACGACGCCCTGTTCTTCATCGGGCAGAACTACTACGCGGACGGGATGTTCCTGGAAGCGGCCGACGCCTACGAGCAGGTCTCCGTGCGCTATCCCGCCGGCGACGTCGTGGCCGAGGCGCTCTACAAGCGCGGCCTCGCCCTCGAGCGCCTCGACCAGATCGATCTGGCCCGGGAGACGTTCCAGACCGTGGTGCGGGAGCATCCCGACGACAACATGGCGAATCTGGCGCAGCAGGCGCTCGATCGCCTGGACTGAGAGCTAATGGGAAGCGTCAACAAGGTCTTTCTCGTCGGCAACCTCGGCCGGGACGCCGAGCAGCGCAGCACTCCGTCCGGCCAGACTGTCAGCAATTTCTCGCTGGCGACCACGGACACGTGGACCGACAAGACGTCGGGGCAGCGGCAGGAACGCACGGAATGGCACCGGATAGTGGTCTGGGGCCGGCAGGCGGAGTCGCTGCAGCCGTATCTGAACAAGGGCAAGCAGATCTGCGTCGAAGGCCGGTTGCAGACCCGGGAATGGAACGACCGGGACGGGAACAAGCGTTATACGACGGAGGTCGTGGCCGACCGCATCACGCTCCTCGGTAGCCGCGGCGGCGGCGAGGGCGGCGGCGGACGGGACATGGCGGCAGGCGGCGGCGATTACGGTGGCGGCGGGCGCCGGGACATGCCCGGCGGCGGTGGCGAGTCGGGCCCTGCCGAGCTGAACGAGGACGACATCCCGTTCTGAGCCCGGCCAGCGGGGCGCGCCGGACCCTGTCGATGGCCGCCCCGGGCTGATCGCCCGCCGGTCGGCCACACCGTACGAGGCCTTTCGCCGCCGCCTTGAAAGAAGGCTGACCCGTATGAGGACACCAATGCCAAGCACTGACGCGAAGTGGATCATCGGCGTCGTCCTCGTGCTCGGGGGTATCCTCATCGCGCAGAACGCCGGCATCCGGAACGAGCTGAACCGCATGGACGCGGGCATCGCCGACATCCGCACCGACATTCGGCGCCTCGACGATCGCCTCCGGGCAGTCGAAATCACCCTCGGCAAGGTCGAGCAGAGGCTGGCCACGCTCGAACGCATCGTCCTGCCCGGCGATCAGCCGGATTGAGGGCGTTCGTGGTCCGAGCTTCCGGCGGGAGGCTCGACGCCCCGCCCGTACCGATCTTCAAGTCGAACGACGTCGTCGAGCTCGGGCGTCGACACCTCGAAGATGTCGGTCGGCTCCAGGGCCGTCATGCGGTGCACGGTGCCCGGCGCGATGTGAACGCTCTCTCCCGGCCCCATCTCGCGGGTCACGCGGGTGTCGCCCCGCCCCGTCTCGAACCGGATGCGTCCGCTCCAGACCAGGATGGTCTCGTCCTTGACCTCGTGGTACTGCAGGCTGAGGGCGTGTCCGGCGTCGACGTGGATGATCTTCCCGACGTAGCGCTCGGTCTTCGCCCAGTGCAGCTCGTAGCCCCACGGCTTGTCCACTCTCATCCGACGCCCTCCCCGTCATCGCCGCGTCCCGCCCCCACGTCCCGGTGACGTACGCGCCATCGGACCCCGTCGACCGCCGACAGCCTTGCCTCGAGCTGCTCGACGATCACGACGGAGCGGTGGCGCCCGCCGGTGCATCCGACCCCGATGGTCAGGTAGCTCTTGCCCTCGTGGATGTACCTGGGCAGCAGGAACTCGAGCAGGTCGGCGGTCTTCTCCAGGAACGGGCCGGCCGCGTCGGCCGCGCGCACGTAGTCGCGGACCCCCGGGTCGAGGCCGCTCAGCCTCTTCAGGTCCGGCACGAAGTACGGATTCGGCAGAAAGCGGACATCGAAGAGCAGGTCCGATTCAGGAGGCACCCCGTGCTTGTAGCCGAAGCTGAGCAGCGTCGCCGTCAACCGCGCCCGGCCGTCCTTCCCCTCCGCGAGCTCGCCGAAGGCCCGGCGCAGCTCGTGCACCGTGAGGTCGGAGGTGTCGAGCACCAGATCCGACATCTCCCTTATCGGGCGGAGCCGCGCCCGCTCGGTCAGGATGCCCTCGATCACCGACCCCGCGGGCGCCAGCGGGTGCGGCCGGCGGGTCTCGCTGAAGCGCCGCAGCAGGGCGGCGTCGGAAGCCTCGAGAAAGATCAGCCAGGTCTGCAGGCGGCCCCGCGCGCGAAGCGCCGTGAAGACGCCGGCGAAGCGATCGGGAAACGACCGATCCCGCGCGTCGACGACGACGGCGATGGCGTCACGGCGCACGCCTTCCCCGGGATCGAGGTCGGCCAACGTCGGGATCAACACCGTCGGCAGGTTGTCGACGCACAGATAACCCAGATCCTCCAGGGCCCGGATCGCGGCGGACTTCCCGGCTCCCGACAGACCCGTGACCACGACGAAACGGGTCGCCGGGCCGGCGGCGGCCGGGCCTTCTCCGCCCGCCGCCCCGCGATGACTGCCGGCCATGCCGCTCCCCCGCCCCGCCGGCGCGCGGCCGGCCGGCGGCGGCCCACCCGCCATCCCGCCGGCGCGCGGCTCGTCCACCCGGCTCAACCCATGCTCGTCGTGTCGTCCATCTCCGCTTCCTGGTTCGTGGACTCGGAAACCGGCACGGCGTGACGCCGGCGGTCCTGCCACTTGCCCTTCAGGGTGTGGGCCTGCTGGTTGACCTTGTCCACGGCGGTGCCGACCGCCGCCTGCCAGTTCGGCGCTTCGGCGACGCCGTGCAGCCGGTGGTCGCCCCGCGCATGGACGATCAGCTCCGAGACGCACAGGTGGCGGGCGGACGACAACACCACCTCGGCCGAGACCAGGGCGTCGCCGAGCACCCGCTCGAGAGGCAGCAGCCGCTTGTCGATGAGATCGCGCAGCTCGTCGTTCACCGAGACGTTCCGGGCCGTCAACGTGAATTGCATTGCGTCAGTGTCCTGTAGACGTTCGATTCGAGCAACGGTCCCCTGCCGCCGGCGACGAGACCGGTGCTTCGGCCCCGGCCGGCATGCGGGCGGCGGCAGGGCACGGGTCAGAACAGGACCCGCCGTCGGCTCGAGGTGGGAATCTTCATTTCCTCACGGTACTTGGCAATCGTCCGCCGGGCCAGGATCAGGCCGTCGTCCTGGAGAAGGCGCACGATGCGCGAGTCGCTCAGGGGTTTCCGGGAATCCTCCGCTTCGATGATCTTGCGAATGCGCTGCTTGATGGCGACCGAGGACACGCTCTCGCCGTAGGCGCTGCTGATGCCGCTGTGGAAGAAGTACTTCATCTCGAGCACCCCTTGCGGCGTGTGCATGTACTTGTTGTTCACGACGCGGCTGACGGTGGACTCGTGCATGCCGATGTCGTCGGCGACGTTCCGCAGCACGAGGGGTCGGAGGAACTCGATGCCGCGATCGAGAAACTCCTGCTGGAACGAGATGATGCTGGTGGCCACCTTGTGGATCGTCTTCTGGCGCTGATCGACCGACTTGATGAGCCACAGCGCGGATCGGAACTTCTCCTTCACGTAGGCCCGGGTCTCGCGGTTGTCGTTGTTCTTGTCGAGCAGCCGCCGGTAGACCGGGCTGATCCGGAGCTGCGGCATGCCGTCGTCGTTCAGCATGGCGACGTACCGGTCCTCGACCTTGACGACGTAGACGTCGGGGACGACGTGCTGGGACGCGGTGCGGTTGTAGCGGCTGCCCGGCTTCGGATCGAGCTGCCTGATGACGCCGACGTGGTGCTTCAGCTCGTCGAGCGTGAGTCCGAGGCGCCGGGCGATCTCCTGGCCCTGCTGGTTCTGAAGCAGCTTCAGGTGGTCGCGGACGATCATCTCGGTCGCGCTGCCGCCGAGGCCGAGATGCGCAATCTGCAGCATCAGGCATTCCCGAAGCCCCCGGGCGGCGACCCCGACCGGATCGAACCCCTGGACCACCCGGAGGACGCGCTCGACGTCTCCGGTGTCCCAGTCTCCCATCGCCGCGATCTCGCCGACCGACGCCACGAGGTAGCCGTCGTCGTCGAGATTGCCGATGATCGCCGAGCCAATGTCCCGCAGAAGCGGATCGTCGTCTCCGGGCTGGAGGGAGAGCTGCCACATCAGGTGATCGGCAAGCGCGCCCCGGGTCGAGAGGGTGTTCTCAATCGGGGGAAGCTCGCGGATCTCCCGCGGCATTTGCGGGCGGTACCCGTCGTCGAGGTAGTCGCCGAAGAAGTACTCGTAGTCGGCGTCGTCCCACGACTCCTGCGGGTCCTTGTCGGCCGCCGCATCCGGGTTGGCCGCCTCCGCCGGGCTCGCCGCGTCGGGCGGCTCCAGATCCTCGGCCGTCACCTCCTCCAGCATGGGGTTCTCGACCACCTCCTGCGTCAGCAGGTCGACGAGCTCGAGGGTCGACATCGGCAGCAGCTTGATGGCCTGCTGCAGCGATGGGGTCAGGACGAGCTTCTGCGAGAGGCGGGTCTGGAGTCGTTGCTGAAGTGCCATGGGGCCGGTGTCTCGATCCGCGGGGAACGAGGCGCATCGAGAGCCAGGGTCCGAGCCGCGGGAGTCTGGCGTCGGCGACCCTCCGCCGCGCCGCGGGGCCGCGCTACGGCGCGAAACGCCGCCCTGTCTCGATTCTAGTGCTCCCCCGCCGCGCTTCGCAACCGGCCCCGGAACCGGAACGGTCAGTCCAGCCGGAAGTCGGCGCCGAGGTAGATTCGCTTGACGTCGTCGTCGTGGGCGAGCTCGGCCGGGGTGCCGCTGCGGAACACGGCGCCGTCGTGGACGATGTAGGCGCGGTCGGTGATGCGAAGCGTCTCGCGGACGTTGTGGTCGGTGATGAGCACGCCGATGCCCCGCGCCTTCAGGTGGAAGATGATCTCCTGGATGTCGGTGACCGCGATCGGGTCGATGCCCGCGAACGGCTCGTCGAGCAGGATGAACGAAGGGGAGATGACGAGGGCGCGGGTGATCTCGGCGCGGCGCCGCTCGCCGCCGGACAGGGTGTGGGCCGGAGACTTGGCCAGCGACGTGAGGTCGAGCTCGTTCAACAGCTCGCGCATGCGCGCGTAGCGGGCCCGGCGGGGCATTCCCACCGTCTCGAGAATCGCCAGGATGTTCTGCTCGACGGTCAGTCCCCGGAAGATCGACGGCTCCTGCGGCAGGTATCCGATGCCCTTCCGGGCCCGCTGGTACATCGGGTCGTGGGTGACGTCCTCGTCGTTCAGGAGGACCCGGCCCCGGTCCGGCGCGGTGAGGCCCACCACCAGGTAGAACGTCGTGGTCTTGCCGGCGCCGTTGGGGCCCAGCAGCCCCACCACCTCGCCGGACGCCACCGCCAGGCTGACGTCGCGGACGACGGTGCGCCTGCCGTAGGACTTCGTCAGGTTATCCGTACGCAGTGTAGCCATGCGAGGCGGGTGCGGCCGTGCGCTCGGCGCCGGACGACGGCCGCGGGGCGGACCGCCGGATCAGAACTGCGGTGGCTGGCAGGGCCCGCGGGCGGTCTCGGTCCTCGATCGCTCGCGCCCGTCGACCGCCACGACGTCGGACCCGCGATAGAACGTCAGCGCGAGCCCCCTGGTGCTGCGGCACACCGGCTCGGCGGGCTCGACGGGCTCGGCACGTTCAGCCTCGGCCGAATCGTCGGGCTCGACCTCCTCGACTATCTCCACCGGCGCTCCCTCCATCTCGTAGCGCCCCTCGGCCTCATGGTACACGAGACTCTCGCCCGTCGCCCATCGGTCGTCCAGACGCAGCTGCACCGTACCGGTCGAGGCCAGCCGGTCCAGGGTCCGGCCGTCCGCCTGCAGGAAGACCTCGATCGTCTCGGCCGCCAGATCGCCGTGATCGGAGCGGAGGACGGCCGCGCCCTCGTAGAGGGCATGCCGGAGCTCGTCGTCGTAGGCGAAGCTGCCCGCGGCGGCGTCGGTGCGGGCGACGACGTTCTCGCCCGTCTCCGCGTCGATGCGGACGATCTGGATGGTCGTTCGCGCCGACCCGTCAATCGAGAGGCCCCCGGTGGCGTGGTCGATGGTGACGGTCTCACCCTCGAAGCTGGTGTTGCCCTGCCACATCCGGACCTGACCACCGTAGGTGACCTGGCGCGAGTCGTTGTCGTAGTCCACCGTATCGGCCCGAATGTTGATTCTCTGCGTCCGCTCCATGAGGGCGGGCACCCTGTCGTCATCGCCCCCGTCGAGGTCGTCCCCGGGCGGGGCGAGGACGGTCTGCACCCCGCCCGCCCCCGACACCCTCGACCCGTCCAGAGCGACCTCGAGACGCCCCCCCGCCTCGATGGTGCGGTTGCCGTCGACGAGGATCGCCGGTGGGCCGGCGTCGGCGCCCGGCAGGGATCCGCCGTCCGGTAGAGGCTCGCCGTCCGGCAGAGGCTCGCCGTCCGATGAAGACCCGTCGTCCGGCAGAGGCTCGCCGTCCGATGAAGACTCATCGTCCGGCAGAGGCTCGCCGTCCGGCGAGGGCTCACCGTCCGACAGAGGCTCGCCGTCCGGCGAGGGCTCACCGTCCGGCAAGGGCTCACCGTCCGGCGCGGATTCGCCTTCCGACGAAGATCCGCCGCTCGGCAGGGAATCGGCGTTCGGCGAGAGCGTTATCGTCCCCCCCAGCAGGTCGTAGGCCGCGCTCACCGCCTCGGCCCGGCGGGTCTCGTCCTCGAACCGCACCCCGCCGTGGAACCGCACGTCGAGCAGGCCGATCAGCCCCCGGCCCACACCGGCTTCGAACCGCTCGGCGCTGACGGTCCGGGTGACCGCCGCCTCGGTCGCCGATGCCTCGTGCCGCTCGCGATACGCGACTCCGCCGTCCAGGGCAACCGCGTTCAATCCGGTATCGGGGGTCCCGGTGGCGGTGAGCGTCCGGGCGCGAATCTCCTGGCGGGGTTCGCCGGGGTTCACGGGAAGCTGCAGGAATACGCCGCCTCCGGCGTCCAGTCCGACGACCTCGGCCCGGCCCGGCGCCATGAGCACGTCCATCGTCTCGCTCTCGATTCGCGAGCCTTCCCCGCCGTCCGCTCCCACCAGCTCGATGACCGACCGCCCGGTCAGAACGACCCGCTGGAGCTGCCTCGTGGCCGGGTCGAACTCCAGGGTGGTCTCGTCCGCCGCCGACTCGCGCAGCCCCCCGTCGCCCGCGCCGCTGGAACGAATGCGGACGCCTCCGAGCAGCTCCATCGCTTCGAGCGCGTTCTCGCCTTCCCCGAAGTACGTGGTCGCGGCCTCGGCGACGATGGCCATGTCGCCGGTCCGGATGCGCGTCCCACCGTCGAAACGCATGTAGCGGTCGGCGTCGGCGAGGGTGACGTGCGGGGCGTCGATGTCGACCGCCGCCCGGTCCGCGTCGCCGATCAACCGTACGCCGGCGTCGCCGTCGAGGATGATGATCTGCCGTCCGCGATCCTGAACGACCTCGTTCCCGACCGCCTCCAGGCCGGCGCGCACCAGCCTGGTCGGGCCCGCGGGGTCGTGCATGACGACGACGTTCCGGTCCTCGCTGTAGCTGGCTTCGCCGGTCTGCGCCGTCAACCCGCCGGCGTCGGCCATGCGCACGTCGCCGCTCACCGTGAAGTCGCCCTGCCCCTCCTCGACCTGCAGCTCCGAGGCGCTCATCGTGAAGCCGTCCCGTTCCCCGCGCGGCGGCGCCGTCACGGTGACGCCGCCGAAGAACCGCATCGACCCGTCCGCGTAGGTCGACTGCCACGGGGCTGCGAGCCGGAAGATCACCACCTCGCCGTCGCTCCGGACGAACTCGATGCCGGCGCTCTGGCTCACCGCCTCGGGATCCGCCCGGTCGACGGCGCGGGCCTCCGTCGAGTCCCTTCGCTCGCGCATGCCGGTGACGAGGAAGGTCGCGAAGAGGGCCAGCCCGGCGGCGATGCCGAGCCGCGCCGCGCGCTGCCATCGGACGGACCGGCGGCGGCGCGCGCCGCCGGAGCCTCCCGCGGGGGCCGTCGCCGGGGTCTGACGCGGTTCGCCGGCGGAACCCGCGACCGCGGGCGCGTCGGGTTCGGCCGCCGGCCGGTCGGGTCGGTGATCCACGATCATCACTGTATCGAGCTTGGGCGGCGGCGGCAATCCGCGGGCGCGCGGCGGGTCGTCCATGCCCCGCGGGCGCGACCCCCGCGGGATGCCCTGCGTCGGGACCGCGCCGCGTGTAGTACCATGAGCCCGTGCAGGAACCACTCACGCCGGTCATCATCGAGCTGGCGGAGCCCGCCACGGAGGAGATCACCGTCGCCGACATCCTGATCGGCGCGTTCAGCTTCGCGGGCGTCCTGTTGCTGGTGGCGGTGGCCCTTGCGGTCCTCTTCGCCGGCGGCCTCATCGGGCTCCGGCGGCTGCGGCCGGCGAACGCCATCAACGGCGAGACCGCCAATCAGACCAGCCTGGGCCTGCACCTGCCCCCGGGGCCGTAGCCGCGGGCGGGCCGGCTGCACCCCACCCGCGGGTGCATCCTGCTCGACCCGGCATGACGGGCGGCCCTCGGCCCGGCACCGCGGCCGCCTCCGGCCCCGCTCGGCGTACCGCCCCCCCCGGAAGTCCGCCGCGCCGTTCTACGAAGACTCCTGCCCGGCAGCCGCCTCCGATCCGTTCCCGGGCGCTGCCGGCCGGACGTCCGCCACCGACAGCTCGACCGTGCTCTCGCCCCGCCAGGTGTTCTCGGTCAGGTGGAACGCGAGGTCGAGCGCGTCCCCGTGGCGCCTGACGAAGTCCGCCCGGTCGGCCATGCGCCAGGCGACCGCGCGGAACACCCGACCCTGCTGCCGGACCCGCATCGCGAGGTGCCGCGACTTCAGCACGCGCGGGCCGTCGGCGAGCGCCAGCGCCCCGGAATGGAACACGGGTCGGGGGTTGCCCGCGCCGAACGGCTCCATCGCCCGCAGCCCCGCCATCATGCGGGGAGTGATGGCGGCCAGCGGCAGGCGATCGTCGATGCGGAGGCGCGGCATGAGCTGCTCGGGGCCGAGCCGGTCGTCGGCGAACGCGGTGAGCCGCCGACGCAGCTCGGCGAGGCGGCCGGACTCGATGGTGACGCCGGCCGCGTGCCGGTGTCCGCCGTACTTGGTGAACAGCTCGCCGCAGTGCTCCAGGGCCGCGAGGAGATCGAACCCGGGGATGCTGCGGCCGGAGCCGTAGGCCAGGTCTCCCTCCACCGCGAGAACGACGGCCGGACGATGAAAGAGATCGACGAGCTTCGAGGCGACGATGCCGATGACCCCGCGGTGCCATCCCGCGCCCCACACGACGAGGATCGCGTGGGCCCCGACGTCCGGATCGGCATCCACCTTGCGCCGGGCCGCGGCCAGGATCTCCGCTTCCTCCTCCCGCCGGCGGGCGTTCACCTCCTCGAGCTGCCCGGCCAGGCTCCTCGCCTCGTCGGCCCGGCTCTCGTCGGTCAGCAGCAGCAGGCGGGTCGCGAGGTCCGGCGTGCTCATCCGCCCCGCCGCGTTGATGCGGGGGGCGAGCCGGAACGCGACGTGAAAGCCGGTCAGGGACTCTCCGAGCAGCCCGGCGGAATCCAGGAGGGCCTGCAGCCCGGTCGCGTGGCGCTTCCGGGAGAGCCGTTCCAGGCCCAGCTTGGCGATGACGCGGTTCTCCCCCCGCAGGGGCACGACGTCGGCGACGGTGCCCACCGCGGCCAGCTTGACGAAGGCCGGCAGCCACCCCGAGCGGTCCCTGCGCAGGCACAGCGCCTGCACGAGCTTGAGGGCCACGCCGACCCCCGCGAGGTTCTTGTCGGGATAGTCGCAGTCCCGCCGCTTGGGGTTGATGACCGCGAGGGCCGGGGGGAGCGCCGCCTCCGGCTCGTGGTGGTCGGTGACGATCAGGTCGACGCCGAGCTCCCGCGCACGGAGCGCCGCGGCCCGGCTGCGGATGCCGCAGTCCACCGACACCACCACCGCGACCCCGTCCGCGGCGAGGCGCTCCACCGCCGCCGGCTCGAGCCCGTAACCGTCCCGCAGGCGCTCGGGTATGAAGTGGGTCACGTCGGCGCCGAGCAGCTCGAGGACCCGGCGCAGGATGACCGTCGACGTCACCCCGTCGACGTCGTAGTCGCCGTGGACGGCTATGCGGTCCCCCTGATCGATGGCGCGCTCCAGCCGGTCGACGGCGAGCGGGAGATCGGCGAGCCGGAACGGATCGTGGAGATGCTCGAGCCGGGGGCGGAGGAAGCGCTCCGCCTCGTCGGCGGTGGTCACGCCGCGCAGCACCAGCAGCCGCGCGACGACGGGGTCGAGGTCCATCGCCCCGGCCAGCGCCTCCGCCCGTCCTTCGCCGACGTCCGGGTGGTCCCAGACCAGCCGGGGCGGCGCCGTCGCAGGTCCGTTCATGCCGGCGGGCTCACGTCCACGAGACCGTTCCCTCGCCGCAGATCCGCTCGGCGGCCCGGGCGAGCTGCTCCGAAGGGCGGACGCGGGCCTCGGTCAGCCGGGCCTGGACACGCAGCGGCGGGCGGTGCTCGGGCAGCTCGAGATGGAGGCGGATCCAGCTCGGGCCGCGGTGCATGTCGAAGAGGTCCGCCAGGGCCTGCAACGTCTCGCGGCCGTGCCGGCCGGTGGAGAGGCGTATCGACAGGGTGCGGCCCACCACGCCGCTCAGGCTCTCGATGGGCCGCACGTCCTCGGCCACCACCCGCGGGACCTCCTCGTCCCGGTCGAGGCGGCCGGCCACCACGACCAGCCGGTCCGCGTCGAGCACGTCCCCGCAACGCTCCCAGGTCTTCGGAAAGACGACCACCTCCACGCTGCCGGTCCGATCCTCCAGGTTGAAGACGGCCATCGGCGACCCCTGCCGGGTCTTCCGGGGGCGGTAGCCGCTGACGATGCCCCCGATGAACACCGTCGAGTCCTCCGCCGGGGGCGCGTCCACGGTGCGGGCGCCGGCCGCCTCGAGCTGGTCGCGATAGCCGTCGATGGGATGGCCGCTGAGGTAGAGCCCCAGCGATTCCTTCTCGAAGGCGAGCTGCTCCGACGGCGTCCAGGGCTCGACGTCGGGAAGGCGGATGCCGCCGTCGGGGACTCCCCCGGCGTCCATGGCGTCGAACAGCTGCGCCTGTCCGCGCTCCCGGTCCCGCTGCACGCGGTTGCCGTGCTCGAACGCCCGGTCCACGACCGCGAGGAGCCGCGCCCGGCCGTCGGCGGCGCGGCGGTCCCCGGACGCGAGGACGGAGTCGCACGCCCCCGCCTTGATGAGGCTCTCGAAGACCCGCTTGTTGACCAGGCGCAGATCCACGTCCTCGCACAGGCGGAAGAGCGATTCGATGCGGCCCTGCTGCTCGCGGCAGGCGAGGACGGCGTCGATGGCGTTCCCGCCGACGTTCTTGACGGCGGCGAGGCCGAAGCGGACGCCCTCGGGATCGACGCGGAAGCCCCTGGCGCTCGCGTTGACGTCGGGGGCGAGCACGGGGATGCCCATGTCGCGGCACTCGCCCAGGTACAGCGCGAGCTTTTCGGTGTTCTGGGCCTCGATCGTCATCAGCGCGGCCATGAAGTGCCGGGGATAGTTGGCCTTCAGCCAGGCGGTCTGATAGGCGAGCAGGGCGTAGGTGGTCGAGTGGGACTTGTTGAAGCCGTAGCCCGCGAAGAACTCGATGAAGTTGAAGATGGTGACGGCCTGCTCGCGCGGCACCTGCCGCGCCACCGCGCCCTCGACGAACTTCTCGCGCTGCGCCTCCATGACCGAGGCGTCCTTCTTGCCCATCGCCTTGCGCAGCACGTCGGCGTCGCCCATGGTGAACCCCGCGAGGTCGCTCGCGATGCGCATCACCTGCTCCTGGTACGCGATGACCCCGTAGGTGTCCTGCAGGATCGGCTCGAGGGCGGGCGCGTCGTACTCGATGGCTTCCTTCCCGTGCTTGCGCTTGATGAAGCGGTCGACGACGCCGCCCTGGAGGGGGCCGGGGCGGTAGAGGGCGTTGAGGGCGATCAGGTCCTCGAACCTCTGCGGCTTGGCCTTCCGCAGCGTGTCGCGCATGCCCGAGCTCTCGAACTGGAAGATGCCCAGGGTCTGGCCGTCGCAGAAGAGCCGGTAGGTCTTCGCGTCGTCCATCGGCAGGCGATCGAGCACGATCGACTCGCCCGTCGTCTCGCGGATGTGATCGACCGCGTCGTGCAGCAGGGTCAGGGTGCTCAGCCCGAGGAAGTCCATCTTGAGCAGGCCCATCCGCTCGACCTGCTTCATCGCCCACTGGGTGGTGATCTCGTCCTTCTGGCTCTTGTAGATCGGCGCGAACTCGGTGACCGGCCGGGGGGTGATGACCACCCCGGCGGCGTGCACGGAGGCGTGGCGGGTGATGCCCTCGAGGCGCTGCGCCACCGACATCAGCTCCTTCACCTGCGGGTCGCGCTGCTCGAGGTTCTTGAGATCGGGGCTCTCCTCGAGCGCCTTCTCGAGGGTCATGTTGAGGGTGGGCGGTATCTGCTTGGCTACCCGGTCGACGTCGGCGTACGACATCCCCATGGTCCGGCCGACGTCCCGCACGACGGCGCGGGCCTTCATCGTCCCGAAGGTGATGATCTGGGCCACGTTGTCCCGCCCGTACTTGCGGGTGACGTAGTCGATGACCTCGCCCCGGCGGCGCTCGCAGAAGTCGATGTCGATGTCGGGCAGGGAGATGCGTTCCGGGTTGAGGAAACGCTCGAAGATCAGGTCGAACTGCATCGGGTCGACGTCGGTGATCTGCAGGCACCAGGCGACGAGGCTGCCCGCCGCCGACCCCCGGCCCGGACCCACCGGAATGCCCTGCTCGCGGGCGTAGCGGATGAAGTCCCAGACGATGAGGAAGTAGCCGGGATAGCGCATCCTGACGATGACGTCGATCTCGTACGCGAGCCGCGCCTCGTAGTCGGCGACGGGGTGCTTCAGCTTCCCGGCGTCCGCCTGCCGCCGCAGCGTCTCGAGGCGCCGCCGGAACCCCTCCCGGGTCACGTGCTCGAAGTAGCCGTCGAGCGTGAACGGCTCCGGGACGTCGAAGTTCGGCAGGTGGTTCTCGTCGGACGCGAGCTCCACGTTGCAGCGTTCGGCGATGGCTACCGTATTCGAGAGCGCGGCCGGATAGTCGCCGAACACCGCGCGCATCTCGTCCCCGGTCTTCAGGTAGAACTGATCCCCGTGGTAGCGCAGGCGCTGCTCGTCGCTGACGTTCTTGCCGGTGCCGATGCACAGCAGGACGTCGTGGGGGCGGCGATCCTCCCGCCTCAGGTAGTGGACGTCGTTGGTGCAGACGAGCGGCAGATCGAGGTCGCGGGCCATCGGCAGGAGTCCGGTGTTCACGACCCGCTGCTCGTCGATGCCCTGGTACTGCATCTCGAGGAAGAAGTTGCCGGGACCGAGGATGTCCCGATAGGTGGCGGCCGCCTCGCGCGCCCGCTTCGGCTGCTCGGTGCGGAGGCCCGTCGCCACCTCGCCCTTCAGACAGCTGCTCAGGCCGACGAGCCCCTCCGCGTGCCCGGCCAGCAGCTCCTTGTCGATCCGCGGCTTGTAGTAGAAGCCCTCGGTGTAACCGGCGGAGACCAGCTTGATGAGGTTGTGATAGCCGGTGAGGTTCTCGGCCAGGAGCACGAGGTGGTTGTTGGTCTCCCCCGGCGTGCCGCTCCGCTCGCGACGGCTGCCGGGCGCGACGTACACCTCGCAGCCGAGGATCGGCTTGATCCCCCGTTTCCGCGCCTCGTCGTGGAACACCACGCTCGAGAACATGTTGCCGTGCTCGGTGACGGCGAGGGCCGGTGCGCCGGCCTCCCTGGCGTGGTCGAGCAGCTCGCCGATGCGGCAGGCGCCGTCGAGCAGCGAGTACTCGGTGTGGAGGTGGAGATGGACGAACTCGGTCATGGGCTGCCGCTCGATTCGCGCATGGCTGACGCTGCCGGCCGGCCGACCCGATCGCGCCGGGCCGCCGGTCACTCCCACTCGATCGTCGACGGCGGCTTGCTGCTGACGTCGTAGACCACCCGGTTGACCCCCCGCACCTCGTTCACGACGCGAGAGGAGATCGTGGCCAGGAGGTCGTGCGGCAACCGGGCCCAGTCCGCGGTCATGCCGTCGCGGCTCTCGACGGCCCGGATCGCCAGGACGTGCTCGTAGGTGCGCTCGTCGCCCATGACCCCGACGCTCCTGACCGGCAGCAGCACCGCGAACGACTGCCACAGCCGCCGGTACCAGCCGGCGCGTCGGACCTCCTCGACCACGATGGCGTCGGCGGCGCGAAGAATCGCGAGACGCGGCGCGGTCACCTCGCCGAGAATCCTGACCGCGAGGCCCGGCCCCGGGAACGGCTGGCGCCAGACGAACGACTCGTCGAGACCCATCGTCTCGCCCAGCCGCCTGACCTCGTCCTTGAACAGCAGCCGGAGGGGCTCGACGAGGGCGAACCGCAGGCGCTCGGGCAGGCCGCCGACGTTGTGATGACTCTTGATCGGCGCGGCGGGGCCGACCACCGACACGCTCTCGATGACGTCCGGGTACAGCGTGCCCTGCGCGAGGAAATCGAAGTGCCCGAGGCGGCGGGCCACGTCGTCGAAGACGTCGATGAACGTCGCGCCGATGGTCTTCCGCTTCTGCTCCGGGTCGGTGACGCCGTCGAGGGCGGCGAGAAACCGCCGGCCCGCGTCCTCGAAGACGATGTCGAGCCCGAGCTGCCCCTCGAACCGGCTCCGCACCTGCTCGGCCTCGTTCAGGCGCAGGAGGCCGTTGTCGACGAAGATGCAGGTCAGGCGGTCGCCGACGGCCCGGTGGAGGAGGAGCGCGGCCACCGTGGAGTCCACCCCGCCGCTCAGTCCGCAGACCACCCTGCCGTCGCCCACCTGCTCGCGGATGCGGCGGGTGGCCTCTTCGAGGAACGACGCCATGGTCCAGTCGCCGCGGCAACCGCACACGGTGGCGGCGAAGTTCCGCAGGATGTCGACGCCGCGCTCGGTGTGGGCCACCTCGGGATGGAAGAGCAGCGCGTAGAAGCGTCGGGCCGGGTCTTCCATGGCCGCGACCGGCGCGTTCGCGCTCGTCGCCGCGACCCTGAAGCCGTCCGGGATGCGCCCGATGCGGTCGCCGTGGCTGGCCCAGACCACCATCTCGTTCGGAAGCCCGCCGAAGAGGGGGCTGCCCGGCTCGGCCCGCACGGCGGCGTGACCGAACTCGCGCTCGGGCGCCGGCTCCACGTCTCCCCCCAGGATGTCGGCCATCAGCTGCATGCCGTAGCAGATGCCGAGCACCGGCACCCCGAGGGCCAGCACCCCCTCGGGGCACCGGGGCGACCCCCGCTCGCGGACGCTCGCCGGCCCCCCCGAGAGAATCAGCCCGGCGGGCCTCCGGGCCGCCAGCTCCTCGACCGGGGTATGAAACGGGAGGATCTCCGTGTAGATATCGAGCTCGCGCAGTCGACGCGCGATCAACTGGGTGTACTGCGATCCGAAGTCGAGCACGAGCAGGGTCTGATGGGGCACGCGGGCGACCGGATGATGCGGGACGAGTTGCAGCTGCGCCGGCTGACCGGGGCCGGATCCGGGAGCCGGGATGGCCTGACCCCCGGCCGGCCGACGCCCTATTATAATGGCATGTGCCCGCGCGAAGCCACCATATCTTGTAGTCTGCCGATGATGGGGATCTCCGTCCGGTGCGTCTCGGCCGTCCTTCTCGCCGTCACCGTGCTGCCGGGGGCGGCGGCCGCCCAGTTCCGGACGGGAACGCCCGAGCCCCCTCCCGGCCCGCCCTCGACCTGGCTGCCCGTCGTCTCCCGGTGGACGGCCACCCTCCCGGCGCCCGCCGCGGCGCCCCCGGTGGCGTCCGGCGACCGGCTCTTCGCGGCGCTCTTCGACGGGCGCATCGCCGCGATCAGCCTCGTCGACGGCTCGGAGCTGTGGCAGGTCGAACGCGCCGCCGTCGGCGAGCTCGCGACGGGGGCGGACCTGCTCCACGCTCCCACCTCCGAGGGGCTGCTGGCGTTGGACGCGGAGACGGGCGAGGTCCGGTGGGAGGCGATGCTCGAGGCGCCGGTGTCCGCGCCGCTGCTGTGGAACACGGGGTGGCTGATAGCCGCCCTCGAGAACCACGACCTGCTCGCGTTGAACGCGGCGAGCGGGGGCACGGTGTGGCGGCAGACCGCTGGCGGCGGCGTCAGCGCCCGGCCCACCATCGCCGGCGACCGGCTCTACGTACCCCTCGACAGCGGCCACGTCACGGTCCTCGAGCTGCTGACCGGCGCCGCGATCTGGGAGCGGCGGCTCGGCGGCGCGCCGCAGGAGATTCTCGTGGCCGGCGACCTCTTCGTCGGGGCCAGCGACAACCACTTCTACCGGCTGTCCCGCCGCGACGGCGCCCTCCGATGGCGATGGCGCACCGGCGGCGACGTCGTCGGCCTCCCCGCCGTCGACGAGGACCGCGTGTACTTCTCCTCGCTCGACAACACGCTCTGGGCTCTCGCCCGCTCTCATGGCGGGCAGCGCTGGCGCGAGCTGCTTCCCGCCCGGCCCACCGCCGGCCCCCGGCTGGCGGAAGACCTCGTCATGCAGGGGGGGCTGAGCCAGGAGCTCCTCCTCCGCGGCCCCGCGGACGGCGTGGTCTACCACCGGCTGCAGGTCTCCGCGGAGCTGGCCTACGCCCCCCTGGCCGTCGCCGATCCCCTCGGCGACGGACTGCTCGTGGTTCTCGTCACCGAGGCCGGCGAGCTCGAGGCCGTGGGTCGGGGTAGCGGGCCCGTGCGCCTCGATCCGGCCGCCACCACCGCGTGGGAGAAGCTCTTCCCCGCCCCGGAGGACGCGGACGCGGCCGGCGGCGAAGATGCCGGGGCCACCGGCGAGGAGGCCATCGAGGCCGCCGGCGACGAGGATACGGGCGCATCCGGCGAGGACGAGGATGCGGCCGGGCCGGACCCGAACGACGAGCCGCCGCGGTAGGTGTCAGGACTGCGCGACGGCCCGGACGAGGCTCCTGAGGTATGCTGACCTGACCGTGGCATCGGCGCGAGGACGGCAGATCCGGCGCCCCCCAGCTCCCGGCTGGTCCCACCTGATCGGCGGAGGCGGCATCGCGGTCCTCGCGGTCCTGGTGTCGGGCGGCGTCCTCGACCCGGCGCTGCTCGGCTCGGACGCGGCCGCCGCCGCCCGCGCCGTTCGCGAGATCACGGTGCAGATGACCGGGGTCGATTCGGCCCTGAGGCGCGTCGCCCGGGGACTGGCCGCCCGCGCCGAGGTGAGGCAGGGCCTGACCGGCGATCCCCCGGCGGTCCGGAGGGTCTTCGACATTCTGCGGGCGTCGGACGGCGACCGGGCCGTCGCCGATCTCGCGATCACCGTCTACGACGCGCGTTCGATACCGCGCGCGTGGCACGGCCGCCCCGGCGAGCTCGCCCCCGAACGGCTTCAGTCCGCCCCCGTCGGCTTCGCCGCCGTCGGACCCGCGGGGCTCCGTCTCGTCCACGTCGAACCCATCGTCGAGGAGACCGGCGAGTCCGGTGCGCGGGAGCGTCGGCTCGGCACCGTGGTCGTCGAGCGCGTCATCTCCTCGACCACCGCGACCGGGGGGTCCGATCCCGGATTCGTGGTCGGGACCTCCGTCGGCCCCGCCATTCTCCGGCCCGGGGGGGCGGGCGGCGGCGACGAACCTCGCGTGCACGGCTTCCACGTCGCCGGGGCG
This sequence comes from Vicinamibacterales bacterium, assembly GCA_965116765.1. GTDB lineage: Bacteria > Acidobacteriota > Vicinamibacteria > Vicinamibacterales > UBA8438 > JAJEEA01. The sequence continues at coordinate 956,414 of OZ220718.1, forward strand.
GACGGCTCGGTCCTCCTGAGCGCCTCCATCGGTCTCGACGAGATCGACGGGGTGCGCGCCCGTTGGCGCCGACGCGTCGCCGCCCTCCTCCTCGTGGTGCTGGCGGGAGTCGTCCTCGCGGCCGGGGGCCGGATTCTGGCCGGGCGGACCCGGCGCGGCCACCTGCGGCCGTCCGCGGTCGCGGGCGCGGCGGCGCTGGCGGGCGGAGCCTGCGTGTGGCTCGCCGCCACCCCCGATCTCTTCGCGTGGTCCGTGCTGTCGCCGGCCGCGTACCGCTCGACCCTCGCGCCGCAAGTCCTGCGCACTCCCGCGGATCTACTGGTCGCGACCGCTCTCGGCGCGCTGCTGGCGGTGCTCGCCGGCGAGACCGCCCAACGCCGGCAGTGGTTCCGCGCGGCCCGGCGATCGGCCGGTCGGGCCGGCCGCCGGCTGACCGTGCCGGCAACCCTCATGGCCATCGCCGCGCTGCTCGGCCTCCACCACGGGCTGCTGCAGGACACGGTGGCCGGGGCGTCGATGGACCTGTTGCACACGTCGCTGCAGCCGGCCGATTCGGCCCGGACCGTCCTCCAGCTCGCCCTCGTGCTGGCCAGCGCGTGGACGGTCTGGGCCATCGCGATCCTGACGGGCATCGCCCTCGCCCGGTGGCCGGCGCGGCCGTTCTCGCTCCGGGTCCAGCGCCTGGCGCCGTCCATCCTGGTTCCCGCCGCCCTCGCCGCCCTCGCCGGGTGGGCCCCCCTCGCGCCGTCGCTGCTCCTCTGCCTGCTCGGAGGCGCCCTCGCCTACCGCGGGCAGCGGCTGATGCACTGGTTCCGGCGCACCGACCCCCTGGCCCGGCTGCTCGCGACCCTGTGCGCGCTCCTGGCGCCGGCCCTGCCGCTGTATCTCTCGCTGGTGTCCTCGACCGACGAGGCGAGGCGGAGCCTCATCGCGGACCGCTACGCGGTACAGGCGGCCGAGCATCCGCAGGACCTCCACCGCCAGCTCGAACGCACGCTCGAAGAGATCGACGCCGAGCTCCTCGCGCGGCCGCCCCTGCGGGCCCTCGCGTCGCCGCCCAACCGCGCCGGCATCGACGCGGCGTTCCGCATCTGGAGCCGGACCGCCCTCGCGGCGTCGCGGCTGACCTCGGCGGTCGAGCTCTTCGGCGCGGACGGCGAGCTGCGGAGCCGGTTCGCCCTGAACATCCCCGACTCGGTCACCGCTCTCCGCTGGACCGACCCGGGGTGCGAATGGGAGGTCTTCGGCGAGGTGGTCCCGTTCGGGGCCGAGGAGCGCCGGATGCTCCACGCGGAACGGGGGTTCTGCGAGCCCGACGGCGGGACGCAGATTCCCGCGGGAGCGGTCATCGTCCACGTCACGCAGGTCGACTACGAGTCGCTGCCCTTCATCGCCTCGCGCAGCCCCTACGTGGAGCCCTCGGAGCCGGCCCGCGGCTCCCCGACCCCGGGGGCGCCGGGCCACGAGGTCGAGCTCGTGCTCTACGGCTGGGGCCGCCAGCCCGCGTTCGTGTCGGGCCGGAGCGCGTGGCCGATCGACGATGCGCTGTTCCAGCGGATCTACGCGTCCCGCGATCCGTTCTGGACCCGGCTCGTCAAGGACTCGCGCGGTTACGAGGTGTTCGTGGCGAACACCCGCGCCGGCATCTACGCGCTCGGCTATCCGGCCCGCACCGCCTTCGATCATCTGCTCCACCTGTCGGAGCTCGCCCTCCTCGTGATCGCCGCCTGCGGCGTCGTCCTGGCCGCGGCGGTCCTCGCGGCCCTGGTGTCTCCGGGGCTCCGGCGGCGGCTGCCGTACCGCGAGGTGCGGACGCGGTTCGCCCTCAAGCTGCAGATCTGGTTCGTGGGGGCGGCGACCGCGCCGGTGCTGGTGGTCGCGGTGTTGATCCAGGGATACCTGGCCGACCGGCTTCGGGCCGACGTCGAGGCCGTCGCGCAGCGGGCGGCGGCGGTGGCGAGGAGCGTCATCGAGGAGTCCGTGCCGATCCAGTCGCCCGACGGGCAGATCATCACCCGGTTCACCGACGACATCCTCGTCCGCATCGGTCAGGTCATCGGACAGGACGTCAACATCTTCGACGGTCCCAACCTCGTCGCGACGAGCACGCGCGATCTGTACGCGTCGGGCGTGCTGCCGACGCGCACGCCGGACAGGGTGTACCGCGCCATCGCCCTCGACCGGCTGCCCAGCTTCGTCGGCGAGGACGCGGCCGGCTCCCTCCGGTACCAACTGGCCGCGGCCCCCGTGCGGGTGGGCGGGCGCGACGTGATCCTGACGGTGCCGCTGGCGTCGCGGCAACAGGAGATCGAGGGTCAGATCGACGAGCTCAACCGGCGGGTCCTCGGGTCCGCGCTGTTCTTCGCCGCCGTCGTCGGGTTCATCGGCTGGGCCATCGCTCGAGGCATCGCCAATCCCGTCAAGCGGCTCACCCGCGCCACCAGCCGCGTCGCCCGGGGCGAGTTCGGCCCCCTCGTGTCGGGCCTCCAGGCCGACCGCATCGAGAGACGGCTCGCGACGCGGTCGGCCGACGAGCTCGTCGTGCTCGAGGCGGACTTCAACCGGATGGCGGTCGAGCTCGATGCCCAGCGCCGCCAGCTCGAGCGCACCCACCGTCTCGAGGCGTGGACGGAGATGGCCCGCCAGGTCGCCCACGAGATCAAGAATCCCCTGACCCCGGTCCAGCTCAGCGCCGAGCACCTGCTCCGCGTCCACACCGACCGTGGAGCGCCGCTGACGCCGGTGCTGCAGGGATGCGTCGAGTCGATCCTGAAGCAGGTGCGGATCCTGCGCCAGATCGCCTCGGAGTTCTCGAGCTATGCCTCGTCGCCCGAGGCGAGGCGCGCCCCGACGGATCTCGCGACCCTCGTGAACGAGGTCGTCGCGCCCTACCGACCCGGCCTCGAGGGCAGGATCGTCGTGTCGACCGACCTGTCGCCGGATCTGCCCCGTCTGCTCCTCGATCCGGTGCTGATCCAGCGGGCGATCACCAACATCATCGAGAACGCCCTGCACGCGATGCCCGACGAGGGGACGCTCTCGATCGGCGTCGAACGCGGCCCCGGCCGGCTGCGGTTGATCATCCGGGACAGCGGCGTGGGGCTCGAGCCCGACGCGCTGGCCCGGATCTTCGAGCCGTACTTCTCGACCCGCATCACCGGCACGGGGCTCGGCATGGCGATCGCGAAGCGCAACGTGGAGCTGAACGGCGGGACCATCGCCGTCGCCAGCGAGCGGGGCCGCGGCACCGCCGTGACCATCACCCTGCCGGCCCCGGGCACCGGGACCCGAACCGGGGCGCCTGACGCGGAGAACGGAAGCCGGTAACGCCGCCGGGGCCCTCGATCCGCCGCAATCAACCGGTGCCGGCGGTCTCGAGGTCGGGGGTGTCCCGCGTCTGATCGTCGTGGCGCCCGGACGCGCGGTGCGCGCGGCCCACCAGGTATCCGACAGGGCCTGACACCAGGTAGGCGTACGCCATCAGGAACAGGACGAGCTGGGGCTGGACGGCGATGGCCGCGACCAGTATGGCGAACTGCAGCAGGCCGACCGACGAGCGGCGCGGTTGCACGATGAGGGCCCCGAAGCTGCGGAAACGGAGGCGGCTGACCATCAGGAGCGCGGGCACCAGCACCACCAGCAGGGCGACGACCGGGGCCTGGGCGATGCCCAGACCCTCCGGCCACGCGAACACCGTGGCGGCAAGGACGCCCCCCGCGGCGGGGCTCGGCATTCCCGCGAAGTAGCGCTTGTCGGGGCTGTTCGGCTGGACGTTGAAGCGCGCCAGCCGGAGCGCGGTCGCGGTGACGTAGAGGAACCCCACCGCCCAGCCCAGACGGCCGAGCGGCTCGAGGCCCCACGCGAACACGAGCACGGCGGGAGCCACCCCGAACGAGATCACGTCGGCCAGCGAGTCGAACTCGCCGCCGAACTCGCTCTCCGCCCCGGCCAGCCGCGCGATGCGGCCGTCGAGCACGTCGAGCACCGTGGCCACGCCGACGAAGACCGCCGCGGTCTCGTAGTCCCCCCGCATGGCGTGCACGATGCACGCGTAGCCGCAGAACAGGTTGCCGACCGTGAACATGCTCGGCAACAGGTACACGCTTCGGCGGAACCGCTGCGTCCGGCGCCTGTTCCGAAGCACCGCGAGCACTCTCGGCATGATGACGCTCCGCCCCCCGGCCGGGGCCCGCGACAGGGCGCCGGGCTTCATGAGGCGCGAGTCCCTTCCCCGCCGGAGGGACCGAGCCGGGCCACCACCGTCTCGCCTCCCCTCACCCGATCGCCGCGGGCGGCGACGAGGACGGCGTCGGTGGGCACGAACAGGTCCATCCGCGAACCGAACTTCATGATACCGAAACGCTGGCCGGTACGTACGTCGGTTCCCGGCGTCACCCGGCACACGACGCGGCGCGCGAGCGCCCCCACCACCTGCCGAAACACGATGGCGCGCCCCCCGTGGTCCAGCCAGATCTCGGATCGCTCGTTGCTCGCGCCGGCGCCGGGGCGATAGGCGGGCAGAAACGTGCCGCGAACATGGTCGACCCGGGTGATCCGCCCGCCGATCGGCACGCGGTTCACGTGCACGTCGAGGGGGGACAGAAAGATGCTGACCTGCTGCCACGCCCCCGGCGGCGCCCCCGGCGCCTCCGCCGCGCCCGCGAACAGGACCCGCCCGTCGGCCGGCGCCACCACGGCCCCCGGCTCCCGCGGGGGCTCGCGGGGCGGATCACGGAAGAAGAGTGCGACGAGGAGCGCGGGAGTGCAGAGGAGCAGGGCCGGCAGCGCCAGTCCGGCCGCCAGGCATGCCAGCGACGGGACCAGAGCGAGACCGATGAACGGCGCGCCCGCCCGGTCGATGGACATGGGAATGAAGCGGCCGCGGCCGCGGCGTCACGCCGTCTGGGGATCTGCGTGGCGGCGCAGGATGTCGTGCATCCGGTCCTTCAGTCGGAGCTTCCGCTTCTTCAGGTTCGCCGCTTCGATCCGTTCCGGTTGCGACAGGTAGTCGAGGCGGGACAACTCGTGGAGGCGGGCGTCGAGCTCCTGGTGCTGTTCCGCGAGCTGGCGGAACCCGCTGTCGGTCTGGAGAAGGTGCTCTCTCAACTGTTGCGAGTCCTGCGCCATGCCACCTCCTGGAAGCCGCGGTACGAAGGGCGGGGCCGCATGTCCGGATGCATTCGTACGGGAAGAAAAATGTAACACAAGTCCGGTTGCCCTGTATAGCAGCCCGTGGCGAAAGTCCCCGCTGCATTCGAGCGGCGATCCATCCCGCCTGACTGCGTTGCTCCTCGGTCAAATATGCCCAATATTCTCCCTCGTCGCGCCTTGTCAGGCGGGCGCCTCGCCGCTCTCGATGCAACGCGGGGTTTCACCACGGGCTGCCAGGCGACGGCGGGCCCCGTCAGGCCCCGCTCGCCCGTCGGCGCCGTTCACGCGCGAGCTCGGCGTCGGGCCGCCGCACGTAGACGGGTTGGAGGGCATGCGGCGCTCCCGCGCGGTCGCGCCATGGCGCCAGCGCGGCCATGGCGGCCATCGTCCGCGCCAGCGACGGGACCTCTTCGAGCCGCCGCGACCCGGCGCCCAGCCGCGCGTCGAGGAGCGGGCGGCTGGCCGCGACGCCGTCCCCGATGACCCAGGCCGAGCGGTGGCGCAGCCGACGGGCCCAGCCGTCGAGCACCGCGGCCGGGACGGCCGAGATCGGGGCCTCGGTCACGCGCCAGCCCGCGCCGGCCGCTTCGGCGTCCACCGGCTCGACCCGCGACTGAGACTCCGGGGCCGGCTCGTAGAGGGCGCTGAACACCTCTCCGCGCCTGGCGTCCACCCAGGGCACGATCAGGTCGGGGGCCGCGCCCGCGCCGGCCTCCTGCGCCGCGACGTCGACCAGGACGTCGAGGACGGACATCCCGACCACGGGCCGGCCGTGGGCGAGGGCGAGCCCCTGGACCGTCGCGATGCCCACGCGGAGGCCGGTGAACGATCCCGGTCCGAGGGCCACGGCGTACCGATCCACGTCGGCCGTCGTCATCCCCTGCCGGCCGAGCAGGCCGCGGATCGCCCCCGGCAGGCGCTCGCCGTGAGTCGTCGCCCCATCGCCCCGCGTCTCCTCGAGCAGGCGCCCGTGCCGCGCCAGCGCGAAGCTGCCCCGGTTCGTGGTGGTATCGACGGCCAGCGTGAGCACGGTCCGGGTCCTCGGCGCCTTGACGGGCTCGCGGCGCGCTTTCTATACTCGCACGATCCACCGGCCGCCGCACCCCGCCATCCGGCGGCGGCCGGGTCGCCCCGTTCCCCCGATTGGCCCCGTGACCCCCTCCACGACGGAAAGCGCCGCCGCCGTGCGGGCCCCGACGCCCGCCATGCGCCAGTACCTCGACGCCAAGCGCCGGCACCGCGACGCGATCGTCTTCTTCCGCATGGGCGACTTCTACGAGATGTTCTACGAAGACGCCGTCACCGCGGCGCGGGCGCTCGATCTCACCCTGACGTCCCGATCCAAGGACGCGGCGGGCGGGGCGATTCCGATGTGCGGCGTGCCCCACCACGCGGCCGACACCTACCTGACCCGGCTCGTGCAGAAGGGGTTCCGCGTCGCCATCTGCGAGCAGGTCGAGGACCCCCGGAAGGCCCGGGGGGTGGTGCAGCGCGAAGTGGTGCGGGTCGTGTCCCCGGGCACGTTCACCGACACCGCCTATCTCGACGATCGGGAGCCGGCGTTCCTGATGGGGCTCGCCGTTCCGGACCCGGAGGCCGCCGGCGCGCGGGACCGCTACGGCATGGCGTTGCTCGACGTCTCGACCGGCGCCTTCGTGGCCGCGGAGTACGCCGGCGACACCGGTCGCCGGACGCTCGCGGACGACATCGCGGTGCTGCAGCCGCGGGAGGTGGTGGCGCCGCAGGGCCGCGACGTCGCTCCCCTGCTGCCCGACACCCCTCCCCCGGCGGTCACGCCCCTCGATCCGTGGGCCTTCGAGGCGAACCGCGCCCGGGAGGCCCTGACCGGGCAGTTCGGGACGACCGGGCTCGACGGCTTCGGGCTGCGGGACCGCCCCGCCGCCGTCGCCGCCGCCGGGGCCCTGGTGCAGTATCTGAGCGAGACGCAGCGCGGCCGCCTCGCCCACGTCCGCGGCATCGCCTTCCGGGAGACCGCGGACGCGCTGGTGGTCGACCCCGCCACCCTCGGACACCTGGAGGTCGTCCGGTCGGCCGAGGGCGGCCGCCCGGGCTCGCTGATCGGCGAGCTCGACCACACCGTGACGGTCATGGGAAGCCGGCTCCTGCGGGGCTGGCTGCTGCGTCCCCTCGTGAACCTCGAACGGGTGCGAAACCGCCTCGACGCGGTCGAGGAACTCGCCTTCCGGTCGACCGAGCGGGCCAAGCTCCGGGAGGCGTTCAAGCCCGTGCAGGACGTCGAGCGTCTGGTCGCCCGGGCCGCGATGGGGACCGCCGGCCCGCGGGACCTCCTGGCGCTGCAGCGCTCCCTCGCGGCGGTCCCCCGCCTCAAGGCGATTCTGCTGGCGTTCGACGCGCCCCTGACGAGCAGCCTCGCGGCCGAGCTCGACGAGGTGCCGGCGGTGCGCGACGCCATCGAGGCGACCGTGAACGATTCCCCCCCCGCCGCGGCCCGTGACGGCGGGGTCATCCGCGACGGCGTCGACGCCCGGCTCGACGAGCTTCGGGCCATCAGCCGGGGCGGCAAGGCCCGGATTGCGGCGATGGAGACGGCCGAGCGCGCCCGCACCGGCATCGCGTCGCTGAAGATCCGGTTCAATCGCGTGTTCGGCTACTACATCGAGGTCTCCAAGGCCAACCTGCACGCGGTCCCCGACGACTACCACCGGAAGCAGACCATCGCCGGGGGCGAACGCTTCATCACCCCCGCCCTGAAGGACCACGAGCACAAGGTGCTGGGGGCGGACGAGGAGATCCTCGAGCGGGAGATCGAGCTGTTCGAGGCGCTCAGGAGCGAGGTCGCGGCGTCGGCGCCGCCCATCCAGGACTCGGCCCGCGCGGTGGCGAGCCTCGACGTGCTGGCCGGGCTCGCGGAGGCCGCCGCGGTCAACGACTACATCAAGCCGCACGTCCACGACGGCGACGAGCTCGTCATCGTCGAAGGGCGTCATCCCGTCGTGGAGCGGCACGCCGGGCACGCCTTCGTGCCCAACGACGTGACCCTCGACGGGTCCACGCACCAGGTGATCATCCTGACCGGCCCGAACATGGGCGGCAAGTCCACCTATCTGCGGCAGACCGCCCTCATCGTGCTCCTGGCCCACGTCGGGTCGTTCGTGCCCGCGAAGCGCGCCAAGGTGCCGATGACCGACCGCATCTTCGCCCGCGTCGGGGCGTCGGACAACATCGCCCGCGGGCAGTCGACGTTCATGGTGGAGATGCAGGAGACCGCCAACATCCTGCACTCGGCGACGTCGCGCAGCCTCGTGCTGCTCGACGAGATCGGCCGGGGCACCGCCACCTACGACGGGCTGAGCATCGCCTGGGCCGTCGCCGAGCACCTCGCCACCGATCCGTCGGCGCGGCCGCGGACCCTGTTCGCCACCCACTACCACGAGCTCACCGAGATCGCCGACGCGCTGCCGGCGGTCGCCAACTACCACGTGGTCGCGCGCGAGTGGGAGGACGAGATCCACTTCCTGCGGAAGGTCGAGCCGGGGCGCTCGGACCACAGCTACGGCATCCAGGTCGCCCGCCTCGCGGGCCTGCCGGCGCGCACCGTCGCGCGGGCGAAGGAGCTTCTCCACGGCCTCGAGCGCGACGAGCTGGCCCGCGGGGGCGGACGCCCCGCGCCGGCCTCGGGAAGCGCGGACGGACAGGCGCAGCTCGCGTTGTTCGCCGACCCGCCGGCGGAGCCCGAGGTGGTGCGACGCCTCCGCGGCGTCGAGGTCGACGGCATGACGCCGCTCGAGGCGCTCAACCTGCTGGCGGAGCTGAAGCGCGAGGCGGGCGAGGAGCCCGGGCCCTAGGAGTCTGCCCCGTATGGCGGAGCGAATCGGAATCGTCGGGGGCGGCTTCAGCGGGCTGCTGAGTGCGTACCTGCTCGAACGGCGCTTCGGGAACGAGGTCGAGATAGCCGTGTGGGAGGCGGCCGACCGCCCCGGCGGGCGGGTGCGGACGACTCCGGTACCCGAGGTCGGCGCGAGCTACGAGGCGGGGGTCGCGGAGCTCTACGACATCGCCGGCAATCCCCAGCTCCGCAACCTGATCCGTCACCTGGGCCTGGAGACCCGTCCCCTGTCGGGCACGCCGTACTTCGTGGTCGACGACCGGGTGCTGCGGGACGACCGTGCCCTCGAGGGGATGCTCGGCCGCCGCGGCATGGACCGCCTGCGCCGGTTCTGGGAGGCGGGCACGGCCCTGCGCCCGCCCGCGGACTACGCCCTCGCGGGGCGGGAGCACGACAACCGGCACCCCTGGCAACGGCGCACGTTCGAGGACGTGCTCGGCGACATCGACGACCCGCGATGCGAGTGGTTCACGGCGATGCAGTGCCACAGCGACCTCGCCACCGAGCCACCCCGCACGAGCGGGCTGTTCGGCATGGACAACCTGCTGATCGACCATCCCGGCTACTGCACCATGTACACCCTGACGGCCGGCAACGAGGGGCTCACCTCGGCCCTCGCCGACCGGGTCCGCTCGCCGGTGTCGCTGGGGACCGCCGTCACCGAGGTGACCGCCGACGAGGACGCCGGGCTGCGGGTCACCCTCCGGGGCCCCGCCGGCGAGGACCGCGGCATCGAGGTCGACTCGCTGCTCGTCACGCTGCCGCCGGCCGGCGTGCGGGCGATCCGCTGGGGCGACGAGCACCTGCGAAGCGCCGTCGAGAGCCACGTCCGCCATCACGATCACGGCACCGCGTACCTCCGGGTCACCCTGCTGTTCCGCCGGCGGTTCTGGCGTCGCGAGCTCCCGGAGGACTACTTCGTGAGCGACGCCTTCGACGGTGTCACCGTGTACGACCAGTCGCCGGACGACGGCTCGTCGGGAGCCGGCATCCAGAGCTGGCTGCTCGGCGGGGCGGCGGCCCTGCGGTACGCGGCGAAGCCCGATGCGGAGATAGTCGCCGCGGTCCTCGATGCCATGCCCGGCGCCGCCCCGGCGCTCGACGGACTCCTCGTCCGCGCCTGCGTGGACCGATGGACGGGAGTCGCCGGCGTCTCCGCCCTCCCCGGCGGCGTGCCCCTGCGGCCCGTGAGCCGGCGACACTGCCCCGACCCCCGCTGGCCTCGACTGCAGTTCATCGGCGACTACCTGTACGACGCGACCCTCTGCGGCGCCGTCGACGCGGTCCTGTACGGCGTGTCGCGCCTCGAGGAGCTGATCGGCGCGAACGCCGCGCCCGCCGCCGGCGGCGCCTCCGACGTCTTCGGTACCGCGCCGGCCGGGGCCGGCGCGTCGCCGTCCTCTCCGCGATCCGCCTTCTTCCTCGACGAACGCCTCGCGGGCGGGCACGAGTCTGCGCCGTAGGAGTCTGCGCCGTAGAACCCGCGCGGCCTCCGCGAGGGTTGGTCGGCGCCGAGCGGGGACCGTCAGGTGACGATTGGCGGCCCGGGCGTCTGCGCCGTAGAACCGCGCGGGTTCCGGGAGGGTTGGCTGGCGCCGAGGCGGGGCCGTCAGGCGACGGTTGGCGGGCCCGGCCGTCTGCGCCGTAGACCCGCGCGGGTTCCGGGAGGGTTGGTCGGCGCCGAGCGGGCCGTCAGGCGACGGTTCGCGGCCTGGAGTCTGCGCCCTGCAACCGCGTGGACTCCCGGAGGGGTGGTTGGGCGCCGGGCGGGGCCGTCAGGCGCCGATTGGCGGGCCGGAGCCCCGCCGCGCACCCCGTGGAGCCGCCGGTCGTCATCGGTCAGGCGACCGGCTCCTGCAGGGTGAGGCAGTGCAGCGTCCCCAGGCCCAGGACCAGGTCGACGGCATGGATGCCCACCACCTCGCGGTCGGGGAACAGCTCGGCGAGACGGCCGAGGGCCACGCGGTCGGCCGGATCGTTGAAGGTCGGCACGAGGACCAGGCGGTTGGCGACGTAGAAGTTGAGATAGCTGGCGGGCAGCCTCTGACCGTCGAAGCGGAGCGGCCGGGGCATCGGCAGCGGGACCACCGTGAGGCGTCGGCCTCCCACCCGGGCCGCCCGCAGGCGGCGCAGGTTGTCCGCGAGCGGCGCGTGGTTCTCGTCCGCGGGGTCCGGCTCGGACGCGGCGGCCACGGTGGTCGGGCCGACGAACCGCGCAACGTCGTCGACGTGGCCGTGGGTGTCGTCGCCGGCGATGCCGCGCCCCAGCCAGACGACGGTGCCGACGCCGAGCCAGGCCTCGAGGGCCCGCTCGACGTCCTCCCGGTCCATGCCCGGGTTTCTCGGCTGCACCACCGCGTCGAGCAGGCACTCCTCGGTCGCCAGCGCGGCCCCGGCCCCGTTGACGTCCAGGCTCCCGCCCTCCAGGACCATCGGCCGCCGCCGCCCCTGCGGCCGCGGCACGATGCGCCGCACGCCTCTCGCCGCGGCGATGCGACCCGGCAGACGGTCGTCGCGGGCCCAGTCGCGGTACTTGGCCCAGCCGTTGAAGCGCCAATCCACAAGGGCCACCTCGGCGGGCGCTTCCGGGGTCGCGGCGCGCCGGACGAACGTGCCGCCCGAGTCGCGCACCCAGCTTCGGTCGGTCGGAAACCGGTGCGTTCCCAGCCGCCCCGGATCGATCCCCGCCTTCTCCAGCCGCCGCAGGGCCCGTCGTTCCGAGCCGGCGTCCCCGAACACGACCTCGACCGCCTCGACGGCCGCGAGCCGGCGCACGATCTCGACGTAGCACCATCGGGCCGCCTCGAGCTTGCCGGGCCAATCGGACCGGTTGTGGGGCCACGCCAGCCAGGTGGCGCGGTGGGGCTCCCACTCCGCCGGCATGAGGTAGCGGTCGCCCTCGAGCCGGGCGGCCGGCGCCGGCCCAGAGGCAGTTCGGCGGTTCAATGAGCTGGTCGACAACTTTTCGTCGGTCCGTGTCGGCGCGCAACGGACGGACGCCGAACGGGTTCCCGTCCGCCCGCAGTCCACCGTCCTGCCCCCGGGCCAGCGTCGCCAGCCCGCCCATCGTCGCCTTCGGCTCCGATTGCCGCCCAACCGACCCTGCCGGGAGTCTGCACCGTCTACGGCGCAGACTCATGGCCCGGAGGTCGTCGCCTGCGATCGGGAAAGACCCTCACCCGGTTCCAGTCGCCTTCGGCTCCGATTGCCGCCCAACCGACCCTGCCGGGAGTCTGCACCGTCTACGGCGCAGACTTGTGGCGCTCTTCCGCCCCAACGTCCCCCCGGTCGGGTTCGAATCCCTGCCGCACGGCCCTTCCGTCGAGCAGCCGGGCGGTGAGGCCGGCATAGCTGTCCACGCGGCGGTCCCGGAGGAACGGCCATCCCTGCCGCTGGCGCTCGACGGCCCCGCCGTCGCACTCCGCCAGCACCACCTCGTCCCCGTCGCGCGACCCCTCGGCGAGAATCCGCCCCGCCGGGTCGCAGACGAACGACCCGCCCCAGAACTGCAGCCCCCGGCCGGGCGGCCCCTCGTGTCCCACCCGGTTGACGGCGGCGACGAAGACGCCGTTGGCGATGGCGTGGGCCCGCTGCACGGTGCGCCACGCGTCGTGCTGGGCGGCCCCCTCCGTGTCGCGCTCGGCGGGGTGCCAGCCGATCGCGCTCGGATAGACGATGAGGTCCGCGCCGCCCAGCGCGCTCAGCCGGGCGGCCTCGGGAAACCACTGGTCCCAGCAGATCAGGGGGCCGATCCGGGCGAAGCGCGTCTCGAAGACGGGATAGCCGAGGTCGCCGGGCGTGAAGTAGAACTTCTCGTGGTAGAGCGGATCGTCGGGGACGTGGGTCTTGCGGTAACGGCCCAGCAGGGCGCCGCCGGCGTCGATGACCGCGACCGCGTTGTGGTAGACGCCGGCCGCCCGCCGCTCGAAGACGGGAACCAGCAGCACGACGTCGAGGTCGGCGGCGAGGGCGGCGCACCGGGCGGTGGTCGGCCCGGGCAGCGGCTCGGCGAGCTCGAAGTTGGCCGTATCCTCGCGCTGACAGAAGTAGCGGGAGCTGAAGAGCTCCTGCAGGCAGACGATCTGGGCGCCCTGCGCCGCCGCCTGACGGATCAGGTCGACCGCGGTCTCGACGTTGGCGGCCGCGGAGTCGCCGCAGGCCATCTGCACCAGGCCGACCGTGAACCGCGGCGTCTCTCCTGTCGACATCGGGCGCCCGAGAGGCGGGTCATCGGCTGAAGCCGCAACCGGCGCGCAGGTGATCAGCCTTCGATCTGCAGCACCTGCAGCTCGCGCTCCGCGTTGGGGAAGTAGAGCGAGGTGGGGAACTCGTCCATGATGCGCTGGAACGCGGCCCGGGCATCGTCCGCCCGCCCCGCGAGCCGGTAGGCGTGCCCCAGCTGCATCAGGACGCCGTCGACGGGCAGGGACGCCTCCGCGGTGGAAACCGACGACGGCTCGAGCAACGCGATCGCCTCGTCGTAGGCGCCGCGGGCCATCTCCACGCTCGCCAGCCCCAGGGTCGCCATGCGGCCATAGACGCCGCCCTCGTCGCTGTCGATCACCTGCCGGTAGTGCCCCGCCGCCTCGTCGTGCCGGCCGAGGGCGGCGAGGGCGGCGGCGGCCCGGTACCGGGCGGTGATGCCGGACGGCGTGCTCGGGTAGGCATCCGCGGTCTCGAGCAGCCTCGGCAGCGAGGCCGACATCTTGGCCTCGATGGTGGGATAGGAGCCGGGGGGCTGGGTGAACGGAGGCTCGACCGCGTCCGCCTCCCCCGCCGCATCGGCCGGCGGCGGCACGACCGGGGCGTCCGCGACCACGAGCGCCTCCGCGAGCAGGACTCCCGCCGTCGCCTCCGCCCGCTCGGACCACCACACGTAGCCGCCGAACAGCACGGCGGCGGCCAGGGCGACGCACGCGGCGACCGCGAGGCCGGTCATCCAGTCCTCGGCCCGGTCCTGGAGCCGGGCCATCGCCACGGCGAAGGCGTTCTCCTTCAGGTGATGCCGCTCACTCCGCTTCATTCGTGTCTTCCTGCCTGTTGCCCGGTGTTCCCCGGTGATCTCGCATCGAACTTCGCCGAGAGTGTACCAGAGTCGCGGCTCCGGCGAGGTCCGGATTGGCGCGCGTGCCTGGATTCGAACCAGGGGCCTACCGCTTAGGAGGCGGTCGCTCTATCCGACTGAGCTACACGCGCGTATCGGGTAAGGCACCAGTTTAGCAGAGGCCGGACCCTGGCGGACGCCAGGAATCGTCGAGGACGGGGGCGTCGGCGGGGCCGCGCGTCGCCGGTCCGCCGCCGCGTCCAGCCGTGGTCACAGGTTCCACGGCAGCATCGGCTTCAGCGGATAGCCCGACTCGTCGAGCAGCCAGGCCGGGCGACGGTGGGACACCGCGGCGGAGCGGGTGAGGTCGATGGCGCCGGCCAGCGATTCGCGCTCCCCCAGGGTGGTCTCGCCCACCCGCACCACCCAGCTCCCGCGGCCCTTCCCCCGCGGCCGGTGCGAACAGATCACGTCGTGGGATTCGTCCGGAGACTGGAACATGTACGGCTTTTCGGCCGAATAGCGCAGGAGCAACAGCCCTCCGCCCACCGTCTGCGCCGGTGTACCGGCCGTCCTGCCGGAGCCCCTGCGCCGCCCGCTCGGCTCGGAGCTCCGATGCCCGAGGAACCGCGGTCTTCCACCGGCGCCGACGATCCGGGTACGATCCGTTCGAGGACCATCGACTCTCGTCACCGGAGGTGACACATGCGTTGCTCGTTCCCGCTCGCCGCCCTCGTGTGCCTGGCACTGGCCGCCCCCGCGGCCGCCCAGGATCCCTTCGCCGACGTCCCGAACGAGCCGCGCCCCGACGAGTTCCTCCACTGGGACGCCGAGGCGGTCGCCGGCTTCCAGGGCGAGCTCGACGAAGCCCTCGGCAACGGCGAGGGCATCTGGGGCACCCCCTTCGTCGTGGCCACCGCCCTCGCCCGCGCCGACCACCGGCCGCACAGCGTGCAGATCATCCGGCCGTGCCGGCTACACGCAGCCGGAGATCCACACCACCAAGTGGGACCTCTACGTGGTCCTGAGGGGCGCCGGCACCGTGCGGGTCGGCGGCGAACGCGTCAACTGGATCGAGGGGCAGCCGCCCGAGGGCCAGCGACCGCGGCTCGAAGGGGCCGAGGACTTCCACGTCACGGAGGGCGACATCCTGCACGTGCCCGCCCGCTCCTGGCACCAGGTAGTGGTGGCGGAGGGCGAATCGATCACCTATGCCCTGATCAACGTGTTCGAGTGACGGTTGGGGGCGGAGACCGGGCCGCCTGTCGGCGGCAGGGCGACGCCCCGCCCGTGCGGGCCCGGGCGGCCCCTGTCGGGCGCCGGACCCGGCAGGGAGGCGCGGGCCCCTACACCGCCCCGTAGGCGAGCATCGCGTCGGCGACCTTGACGAAGCCGGCGACGTTGGCGCCGCGCACGTAGTCCACGCCGCCCCTGCCGTCGTCGCCGTGGGCGCAGCACTTCTCGTGGATGTCGGCCATGATGGTCCGCAGCCGTTCGTGGACCTCCTCGCGGGACCAGCTCATGCGCAGCGCGTTCTGGCTCTGCTCGAGGCCCGACACCGCCACCCCGCCCGCGTTGGCGGCCTTGGCGGGGCCGAAGAGGACCCCGGCGGCGAGAAAGCGCGCGGTGGCCTCGAGGCTGCACGGCATGTTGGCGCCCTCGCCGACGGCGCGGACGCCGTTCGCGATCAGGGTCTCCGCGTCGCCGGCGTCGAGCTCGTTCTGGGTCGCGCACGGCAGCGCGACGTCGCAGGGCACCCCCCACGGCGTGGCCCCGGGGTGATGGGCGCAGCCGAACCGGTCGGCATACTCCGAGATGCGTCCCCGGCGGACCTCCTTCAGGTCCTTGAGGAAGGCGAGCTTCTCCGCGTCGATGCCGTCGGGGTCGTGCACGAACCCGCCCGAGTCGGACAGCGTGACCACTCTGGCCCCGAGGTCGGTGGCCTTCTCGGCCGCGTAGATCGCCACGTTGCCCGAGCCGCTGACGGCGCAGGTCCGGCCCGCGAGCCCCTCGCCGCGGCGCTTCAGCATGTTCTCGACGAAGTACACGCAGCCGTAGCCGGTCGCCTCGGTGCGGATGAGGCTGCCGCCGAAGGCGACGCCCTTGCCCGTGAGGGTGCCGGCGAAGCGGTTGTTGATGCGCTTGTACTGGCCGAAGAGGTACGAGATCTCCCGCGCCCCCACCCCGATGTCGCCGGCCGGCACGTCGACGTCCTCGCCGATGTGGCGGGCGAGCTCGGTCATCATCGAGTGGCAGAACCGCATGACCTCGGCGTCGCTCTTGCCCTTGGGGTTGAAGTCGGCGCCGCCCTTGGCTCCGCCCATCGGCAGGCCGGTGAGGCTGTTCTTGAACGTCTGCTCGAAGCCGAGGAACTTCAGCACCGAGAGGGTCACGTCGCGGTGGAAGCGCAGCCCCCCCTTGTAGGGGCCGATGGCGTTGTTGAACTGCACGCGGTAGGCGCGGTTGGTGCGCACGCGGTTGCGGTCGTCGAGCCAGCACACCCGGAAGACGATGATGCGGTCCGGCTCGGTCATGCGCTCGAGGATGCCGCCTTCGGCGTAACGGGGATGGTCGCGCATGAAGGGAATCAGCGAGCCCATGACCTCCTTCACCGCCTGGTGGAACTCGGGCTCGCCGGGGTTGCGGCGCACGAGGCCCCGCATGAAACGGTCGAGGTCCAGGTCAGGCATGACGCCCCGTCCTCCCCATTCGATCCCGGTCGGCCATGTCGTCGACCCGCCTCTCCATCCGATCCGGGCCGGGCATGTCGCCCCGCCCTCTCCATCCGATCCCCCGGCGGCCGGCCGACCCCGCCGCCGACTCTCCGGCCCGCCGCGGCTGCGTCGCGAAGCCGTCAGGCATCCGGAGACGATGAACGCGGGCTCGCCTCGGACTCCGCCTCCGAGAGCTGCTTGAGCGCACGCGACACGCGCACGTACTCTTCGTATCGTCGCTGGTACTGCTCGAGCTTCTCCCGCTCCAGGGCCTCGAGTCGCGCCCGCAACGGCGGCGCGGTCTCGTCGGTGGCCTGCCCGAGCTCCGCCTCGAGGGCTTCGAGCCGGGCGCGATGCTCGGCATCCTGACGCCGTTCCCAGTCGAGCCAATCGGTGCTCCACCGGGCGTGGGCCGCCTCCAGGTCGGCGGCGCCGAAGGGGAACCGCGCCTCGCCGCCGTGCTCGAGGACCGCGAACGCGACCGGGAAGGCCCGTCGCGCCGCGGTCGCCACCGGATACCACGCCAGGAGCACGCGCGGATCGGCGTGCGCCCGCTCGCATGCCGGGCCGAAGAGCGCCAGCAGCTCGAGCACCTGCGCGTCCCGCCGCCGGCGTCCGAGCGCCCTCGAGACGCGGATGGCGCCGTACCCGATGGCAGCCGCTACCGCCGCCAGCGCAATCTCGAGCATGGTCGTGGCCCGGTGTCGCGAGGGTCAGTACTGCAGCCCGACGACGAGCGGCGTGTCTCCGAGCCGCTTGCGGCCTTCGAGGAAGGTCAGCTCGACGAGGAACGCGATGCCCACCACATTCCCGCCGGCCCTCCGCACCAGGTCGCGGGCGGCGCCGGCGGTGCCCCCGGTGGCGAGCAGGTCGTCCACGATGAGCACCCGCTGGCCCGTCTCGATGGCGTCTTCGTGGATCTCGAGGGCGTCCGACCCGTACTCCAGCTCGTAGGACTGCCGCAGGGTGGCGGCCGGGAGCTTCCCCGGCTTCCGGACCGGGACGAAGCCGGTGCGCAGCCGGTCGGCGATGGCCGCCCCCAGGATGAAGCCGCGGCTCTCGATGCCCGCCACCAGGTCGATGCGCTCGGTGCTGAACGGCCCGGTCAGCCCCTGCACGGCGTCGGCCAGGCCCGCGGGGTCTCGCAGCAGGGTCGTGATGTCGCAGAAATTGATGCCCGGCTTCGGAAAGTCCGGGACGTGCCGGATCTTCTCCTTCAGGTGATCCATATGCGCTTCGCCCATCCTGGTGCGCCCCGCCGTCCTCGTTCGCCGTGCCCGTCGCCGGCCGGAGGCCGCGCGTATCGGTGCGCCCCGTCGTCCTCGTTCGCCGTGCCCGTCGCCGGCCGGAGGCCGCGCGTATCGAGGCCGGCTACTCCACCTCGATGCGAAACGTCGGCCCGGCGGCGCCGGGCGTCAGGTCGGTCACCGTGACCTCATCGACGCGCCCGGCCGGCGGTCCCTGCCGCAGCGCCCGCTCGAACCGCCGCATCGCGTCCCCGTCGCCCTCGGCCTCCACCTCGACGCGCCCGTCCGGGAGGTTGCGGACGAAGCCGCGGAGGCCTTCCCGGGCGGCGGCGTCGCGCGCATGGAACCGGTACCCGACCCCCTGGACGCGCCCGGAGACCACGAACCGCCTCGCGACGATCACCTCACCTCCGGGATACCGGCGCCCTCGAACCGGTCCCCCGCCCCCGGGGGTCGGCGGAGTCCGCGGCGGGCGTCGCCGGCGGGCGCCTGACGTCCGCGATGCGCCGGCGGGCAAGCGGCAGCGCGCGATTATATCCGAACCCCCGGCATCCGGAGCTTCTCGCCGCAAGGCGGGCTCTCCGGGGCTGCGTCGAGTCGTGGGTTGTGCGAGGGGAACGGGCGGCGCAACGCGCGGGGGGCGTTGCGGGTTTCTCGTTGCGTTGGGTGGAAGAGAAGACGCCGACGGAAGGATGGTCGGGGCGAGAGGATTTGAACCTCCGACCCCTCGGTCCCGAACCGAGTGCTCTACCAGGCTGAGCCACGCCCCGACACAATCAACTATTCTACCTCAACCGGGGCCGGCTCGGCCAGGAAATCGACGGCATCGAGCGCGGCATGGTTCGTCCAGTCGGGATGAAGGGGCGTGACCGAGACCCAGCCGCCCCGTATCGCCTCGTGGTCGGACCGTTCGTTCGGCTCCCAGTCGAGCCGGGCCGAGTCGATGCGGACCGATGTCGGTCCTTCCCCGCGGGAGCCGGTCGTCGCGAAGGCCTGGCGCCGGCTGGCCTGCACCGTGACCCGGATGCCGCGGGGAATCGAGCGGGGAACGTTGACGTTCAGCAGCGTGCGGCGCGGCAGCCCCTCGTCGAGCACCGATTCCGCCAGCTGGCGGGCGATGTACGCCGCCCCCGCGTAGTCCATCCGCGGCCCGCGCTGCAGCGAGACGGCGATCGCCGGCGCCCCGACCAGCACCCCCTCCAGGGCGCCCGCCACCGTGCCCGAGTAGGTCACGTCGTCGCCGATGTTGAGCCCGTCGTTGATGCCCGACACCACCAGGTCGGGGACGCCGTCGAGCACCTCGGACACCGCGACGTTCACGCAGTCGGCGGGCGTGCCGTCCACCGAGTGCCAGTCCGGCGCCACCTCCCTCAGCTCGAGCGGCCGGCGCAGGGTGAGACCGTGCCCGACGGCGCTGCTCTCGACCGCGGGCGCGACCACCGTCACCCGGCCGAGGGGGGCGAGGGCGTCGGCGAGCGCCCGCAGGCCCTCCGCCTCGATGCCGTCGTCGTTGGTGACGAGAACCTGTCGCATGTCTTCAAGATGGCCGGCGGTGTGCAGGGCGCGCCGGCGGAAGTCCCGCGTCCTCTCCGCGAGTGCGACCACCCGCCCTTCGTCGCCCGGTCTGCCGGTGTGCGCCGACCGAAGCCGCGGGTCCCGGCCGGTCTCGGGTCGGCGGCTCACCGGACGCGCGGCGGGTCGATCGTACAGGCCGGGGGGGTAGTGAGTGCCGATCGCGGCTCACCGGACGCGCGCGGGGTCGATGCCGTAGGGACGTGCCCAGCCGAGACCCGCGAGGGTGTCGCCCGCGGGCCGGTACTCGCAGGCCACCCAGCGTTCGTAGCCCTGCTCGTCGAGCACGTCGAACAGGTACGGATAGTGTACTTCCTGCGAAGCGTCGGGCTCGTGCCGGCCCGGCACCCCGGCGATCTGGACGTGGCTGATGACGTCCAGGTTGGCCTTGATGGTCTCGGCGAGGAAGCCCTCCATGATCTGCATGTGGTAGACGTCGTACTGGAGGAACACGTTGTCCTCGCCCACCCGGTCGATGATTCGGCGCGCGTCGGCGGTATGGGTGAGGAAGTAGCCGGGCATGTCCTGCGTGTTGAGCGGCTCGATCAGCAACCGCACCCCCAGCGGCCGGGCCGCCGCCGAGGCCCGCCGCAGGTTCGCCACGAACGTGGCCTCGGCCCGGGCGTCGTCGGTGGTCCCGGCCAGGCAGTGCACCTGCCGGCAACCGGTGGCCCGGCAGTACTCGAGCGCGCGCGCGACCCCCTCGTCGAACTCCGCCTCGCGCCCGGGGACGGCCCCGACCATGGACGGCAGGTTGAAGAGCACCGCCTCGAGGCCGCTGTCCCGGTACGCCGTCGCGATCTCCTCGGCGGTGTGCTCGTAGGGGTTCTGGATCTCGGCGCCGGTAAAGCCGGCCCGCGCGGCGAGCCCGAACCGGTCGAGCATCTCGACCTCGCGGAACATCATCGAGAAGTTGGCGGCCAGCTTCGGCATGGCGTCTCTTGGTCCGGCCCGGCCTGGTCGCGGCCACCGGATGGGAGCTCATTATAGGGGTATGCCCGCGGGCACCGGGGGCGGCGTCGCAGGACGGGACGCTATCATGAACGGGTGACGACCCGATCCGCTACCTCCGCGCCGTTCGACGCGGTGCTCCTCGTCAGCTTCGGCGGCCCCCAGGGACTCGACGACATCCGGCCCTTTCTCGCCAACGTGCTGCGCGGGCGCCGCGTGCCGCCCGCCCGCGTCGAGGAGGTGGCGCGGCACTACGAGCGCTTCGGCGGCGTGTCGCCGATCACCGAGCTGACCCGCCGGCAGGCGGCGGGCCTGCAGGCGCGGCTCGACCGCGACGGCCCGCCCCTGCCCGTCTACGTCGGCATGCGCAACTGGCACCCGTTCCTCGCCGACACCCTGCGAGAGATGGCGGAGGCGGGCGTCCGGCGGACAGTTGGACTGATCCTCGCCGGGTTCCGCTCCTGGTCGAGCTGCGGACAGTACCGCGACAACGTGCTGGCCGCGCGCCGGGAGCTCCGCGCCGCCGGGCATCCCGACGTCGAGGTGTCCTACGTCGGCGACTGGCATGCCCACGAGCGCTTCATCGAGGCCTGGGCGGCGCGCACCGCCGCCGCGCTCGATGCGCTGCCCGCGTCAGAGCGGGACCGGGCGCGGCTCGTGTTCACCGCCCACAGCATTCCCGTCGGCATGGCCGGCGCGCGGCTGTACAGCGAGCAGTTGGAGGTCGCGGCCCGGCTCGTCGCCGAACGCCTCGGGCGCGACGACTGGGCGCTGGTCTACCAGAGCCGGAGCGGGCGACCGCAGGACCCGTGGCTCGAACCGGACGTCTGCGGCTACCTGCGGACCGCCGCGGCGGGCGGCCTCGATGCGGCGGTCATCTGTCCGCTGGGGTTCGTGGCCGACCACGTCGAGGTGCTCTACGACCTCGACGTCGAGGCGGCCGAGGTCTGCGCCGAGCTCGGCATCACCATGCGCCGGGCGGCCGCCGTCAACGACGACCCGCGTTTCCTCGACATGATGGCCGACATCGTCCGCTCGACCGTGGACCGCTATCGCGGCGGCCGGCCGCTACCCCTCTGCCCCGCGGCAGAGCCGCCGGCCGCCTGATGGGGCGGAGCCGTCCGGGAACTACCCGGCGACCGGCTCGGCGGCGCAGTGCTTGTCGAACGCCGCCGTCAGCTGGGCCGCGATGGCGTACGCGTCCTGGTTCTCGATCTGGTGGCGTTCCATCATGTAGATCAGCTTGCCGTCGCGGAGCAGGCCGATCGACGGCGACGAGGGCGGATAGCCGGTGAAGTAGGCGCGGGCCCGCTCGGTGGCCTCGATGTCGGCGCCGGCGAAGACCGTCGTGACGTGGTCGGGCTTGACGGCGTGCTGCAGCGAGAGCGCCACCCCCGGACGGGCCTTCCCCGCCGCGCAGCCGCACACCGAGTTGACGACGACCATCGTCGTTCCCGGCGTCCTGGTCAAGGCCTCGTCCACCTCGACCGCGGTCCGCAGCTCGCGGACGCCGAACCGGGTCAGCTCCTCGCGCATCGGCGCAATCATGAATTCTGGGTACAAGCGGATGCTCCTTTCCGTGCTTTGCCGCCCTTCAGATTAGCACACGACCCGCACGCTCCATCACCGACCGCGGCCGGGTCGCCCCGCGCGCCGTCTCCGGCAGCGGGCACGGCGCCGTGAAGTCCCGTCGAGCCCGCGCGCGTCGGGAACGGCACACGACTCGCGTGCTCCTTCCGGACCAGCGCCGGGTCGCCCCACCCGTGCGCCGCCTCCGCCAGCGAGCACGGCGCCATGGAAGTCCCGTCGAGCCCACGCGGGCGCCCCCCCGCGGCCGGACCGTGGACGGCCGTGCCCGCCCCGGCGTGTCGGCCGGCCGACACGCGGTCAGGCGCCGCCCCGGAGGCTGGCCGCGGCGATGCGGCGGTTGAAGGCGAGCAGCAGGGCCAGCGCGATGCCCCACTGGAGCAGGCAGGTGCCCAGCGAGCTCACCCGCAGCGGGTTCCACCACCCGGCCGGATCGAACACCGCCACCGCCTGGTACGTCCACCACGTGAACATGGCCAGGAACTCCAGCGGCAGCAGCCACGTCACCACCCACTCCCAGGCCCGTCCCGCCCGCAGGTGGCCGTGCGACACGTCGACGAGCTCGCGCCGGAACCGTCCCACTCCGAACCGCCGCACCCCCATCGCGATGAACAGGCCGCTGATCATGAGGGCGAGCCCCCACACCCAGTCCTGGTTGTCGAAGACGGCGAGGCTGGCCGCCGACGGCGCCCCCCCGACGATGACCGCCGCGGTGACCCAGCGGATGGCCCGGGGCCGCGGCATGCCGGTGTCCATCAGGATGCGCGTGGCCAGCTCGAACATCGCGATCAGCGACGACAGGGCCGCGCAGAACAGGGCGAGGAAGAACAGCGGCAGGAACAGGCCGCCGGCCGGGATGCGGTCGAAGAGCTGGGGAATCCAGATGAAGGTCAGGCCCTGGTTCCCGCTCGCCATCACCGCGAGGGCCTCGTTCTCGGAGAGGATGGCGAACGCGGTGGGCACGATGGCCATGCCCGCGAGGAGCGAGGCGGTGTTGTTGCCGAACCCTATCGCGGTGGAGTTGAGCACGACGTCCTCTTCGCGCTTCACGTACACCGCGTAGGTGAGGATGAGCCCCCACCCCGCCCCCGTCGACCACGCCGACTGGGTCAGCGCCTCGAGCCAGGTGCGGTAGCTGCCGAGCAGCGACAGGTCGGGGTTGAAGAGAAAGCCGAGCCCCCGCCCCGCCCCCGGCAGGGTCACCGAGCGCACCACCGCCACCACCAGCAGGACGAACAGGGTCGGGATGAGCACCCGGTTGGCGCGCTCGATGCCGGCCACGACGCCGCGGCTGATGATGGCGGCGGCAATGAGCACTGCCACGATCTGGAACGCGATGGGCTGCCAGACCGAGGTGCTGAAGGTCGTCCAGTACTCCTCGGCGGCCGAGCCCTGCAGGCTGCCGAGGAGCGTCACCGTGAAGTACTTCAGCGTCCAGCCGGTGACCACCGAGTAGTAGAACAGGATCATCACGCTGGTGACGGCGACGAAGCCCCCCATCCACGCCCAGCGCCGCCCCACCAGATCGGCGAAGGCCCCGATGACTCCGCGCCGGCTGCCGCGGCCGAGCCCGAACTCGGCGATCAGCAGCGGCAGCGACCACAGGAACAGGAACAGCAGCCAGGGAATCAGGAACGCGGCTCCCCCGTTCTCGGCCGCGACGCGGGGAAAGCGCCACAGGTTGCCGGTGCCGACGGCCATCCCCAGCCCCGCGAGGATCAGCCCCCACCGCGACGAGAAACGGTCTTGTGCCGCCATCTCGAGGAACTATCGGACATTGCCGAACGTCAATCAAGATGCTATGTTCAATATAAAAATATCTGCATGTTAAATGCTTAGATTTTACGACGACAGAAGGAGAAAGCCATGAACCTCAAGCGCTATACGGAGAAGTCGCAGGAGGCGGTGCTGGCCGCG
Organism: Vicinamibacterales bacterium; assembly: GCA_965116765.1. Lineage (GTDB taxonomy): Bacteria > Acidobacteriota > Vicinamibacteria > Vicinamibacterales > UBA8438 > JAJEEA01. The sequence goes on from OZ220718.1 coordinate 980,465, forward strand.
CAGCAGCTCGCGGAACGGCAGCATCACCCGCAGATCGAGCCCGAGCACCTGCTCGTCGCCCTGATCGACCAGCCGGACGGCGTCGTGCCGGCGGTGCTGCGGCGGCTCGGGGTCGAGCCGCCGCGGCTTCTCGAGGAAGCCCGGGCATGGCTCGGAAAGCAGCCGCAGGCCCACGGGGGAACCGAGGCCGGCCCGTCGCCGCGCCTGCGCGAGGTGGCGCGCGTGGCGGAGCGCGAGGCCGAGCGGCTGAACGACGACTACGTCAGCACCGAGCATCTCCTGCTGGCCGTCACCCGGGAAGGCGGCCGCGCCGAGGCGGCCCGGCTGCTCGCGGCGCACGGGGTCACCTCGGCGCGGGTCCTCGAGGCGCTGTCCGCGGTCCGCGGCAGCCAGCGCGTCACCGACCCGCACCCCGAGGGCAAGTACGAGGCGCTCGAGCGCTACGGCCGCGACCTCACCGAGGCGGCGAAGCAGGACCGGCTCGACCCCGTCATCGGCCGCGACGACGAGATCCGGCGCACCCTGCAGGTGCTCTCGCGCCGCACCAAGAACAACCCCGTGCTCATCGGCGAGCCGGGGGTCGGCAAGACCGCCATCGTCGAGGGCCTCGCCCATCGCATCGCGCGGGGCGACGTGCCGGAGGGCCTGAAGGACAAGCGCATCGTCAGCCTCGACCTCGGGGCCCTGGTGGCGGGCGCGAAGTACCGGGGCGAGTTCGAGGAGCGCCTCAAGGCGGTCCTGAAGGAGATCGCCGACGCCGAGGGCCGCATCGTCCTCTTCATCGACGAGCTGCACACGGTGGTGGGGGCGGGTGCGGCCGAGGGCGCCATCGACGCCTCGAACCTCCTCAAGCCGATGCTCGCGCGCGGCGAGCTGCACACCATCGGCGCCACCACTCTCGACGAGTACCGGAAGCACATCGAGAAGGACGCCGCCCTCGAGCGGCGCTTCCAGCCGGTGCTGGTCTCGGAGCCGACGGTCGAGGACACCATCAGCATCCTGCGGGGGCTGCGCGAGCGCTACGAGATCCACCACGGCGTGCAGTTCAAGGACGCCGCCCTCGTCGCCGCCGCCACCCTCTCCCACCGCTACATCCCCGACCGCTTCCTGCCCGACAAGGCCATCGACCTCGTCGACGAGGCGGCGGCGAAGCTGCGGACCGAGATCGACTCGCTGCCGGCCGAGCTCGACGAGGTCGAGCGGCGCATCATGCAGCTCGAGATCGAGCGCGAGGCGCTGCGCAAGGAGAAGGACGCGGCCTCGGCCGATCGGCTGGATCGGCTGGAGCGCGAGCTCGCCGACCTCAAGGAGACCCGCACCCGCCTGCACGCCCAGTGGCAGCAGGAGAAGGCGGCCATCCAGGCGACGCGGGGTCTCACCGAGGAGCTCGAGCAGGTGCGGCTCGCCATCGAGCGGGCCCAGCGCGAGGGCGACTACGCGCGGGCGTCGGAGCTGCAGTACGGGCGGCTGCCCGAGCTCGAGCGGGAGATCGCGGCGCAGTCGCCGCCCGCCGGCGAGGAGGGCGGGAACGAGGGCCGCATGCTCAAGGAGCAGGTCGACGACGCGGACATCGCCGAGGTCGTCAGCCGGTGGACCCACATCCCCGTCAGCCGGCTCGTCGAGGGCGAGATCGAGAAGCTGCTGAAGATGGAGGGCCGGCTCCACGAGCGCGTGGTCGGGCAGGACGAGGCGGTCACCGCGGTGTCGAACGCCATCCGCCGGGCCCGCGCGGGGCTGCAGGACCCGGCGCGCCCGCTGGGCAGCTTCATCTTCCTCGGGCCCACCGGGGTCGGCAAGACCGAGCTCGCCCGCGCCCTCGCCCGGTTCCTGTTCGACGACGAGCGGGCGATGGTCCGCATCGACATGACCGAGTACCAGGAGAAGCACACCGTGGCCCGCATGATCGGGGCGCCTCCCGGCTATGTCGGCTACGACGACGCGGGGCAGCTGACCGAGGCGGTGCGCCGCCGCCCCTACGCGGTGGTGCTCTTCGACGAGGTCGAGAAGGCCCACCCGGACGTGCTCAACGTGCTGCTGCAGCTCCTCGACGACGGGCAGCTGACCGACGGGAAGGGCCGCACCGTCGACTTCAAGAACGCCGTCGTGATCATGACGTCGAACCTCGGCAGCGAGGTCATCGCGGCGCAGGCGGGCCGCGGGGGCGGTGACGACGAGGTGCGCGGGCGGGTCTTCGACGCCCTGCAGGCGCACTTCCGGCCCGAGTTCATCAACCGCATCGACGACGTCATCGTGTTCCACGCCCTGGGCCGCGATCACGTCCGCGAGATCGTCCGGATCCAGCTCGGCCGGCTCACCGAGCGGCTGGCGGACCGGCGCATGACCATCGAGCTGTCCGACGCGGCCCTGGACCTGCTGGCCGAGCGCGGCTTCGATCCGGTCTACGGGGCGCGTCCGCTGAAGCGCACGGTGCAGCGGATGGTGCTGGACCCGCTGGCGCGGCGCATGCTGGAGCACGAGCTTCGCGAAGGGAGCCGCATCCGGGTGGATGCGGCCGGCGACGAGCTGGCGTTCGAGACGGCGAGCTCCGTCGCCGCGTAGAGACGGTCACGCCGGGGCCCGGGTTGGCGGGCGGTCGGGCAAGGCGGCGTGCCCCGTCCTCCGCGGCCGGGGCCGGGTCACCGCATGCCGGGACACGAACGGCGCGCCCCCGACCTCCGCGGACCGTCAGGCGGAGGAATCGGGGGCCGGCGCGGCCTCGGCCGCCTGGAACCCGGCGGTCTTGTGGGAGCCGTCGCAGAACGGCTTGTTCTCCGAAGCGCCGCAGCGGCACAGCGCGAACGGCCGCCGCTCCACGGGATAGGACGCGCCGTTCCAGTCGACGAGGGTCACGTCGTCGCCCGTGACCAGGTAGGGGCCGTTCTCCCGGACCTTGATTTCCGCCATCGTCATCCCATCTTCTGCATCGAGGCCAGGAAGTCCTGGTTCGATCGCGTCTTGGACATCTTGTCGAGCAGCAGCTCCATCGCCTCCACCGCCGACAGCGGGTTCAGCACCTTCCGCAGCACCCATACCCGGTTGAGGTCCTCGGGCCCGAGCAGCAGCTCCTCCTTCCGGGTGCCGCTCTTCTGGATGTCGATGGCCGGGAAGACCCGCTTGTCGACCAGCTTGCGGTCGAGGTGGATCTCCATGTTGCCGGTCCCCTTGAACTCCTCGAAGATGACGTCGTCCATGCGGGAGCCGGTGTCGACCAGCGCGGTGGCCATGATGGTGAGCGAGCCCCCCTCCTCGATGTTCCGCGCCGCCCCGAAGAACCGCTTCGGCTTCTGCAGCGCGTTCGAGTCGAGCCCGCCCGAGAGCACCTTGCCCGAGGGCGGGATGACCGTGTTGTAGGCGCGGGCGAGCCGTGTCACCGAGTCGAGCAGGATGAACACGTCCTTCTTGTGCTCGACGAGGCGCTTGGCCTTCTCGATGACCATCTCGGCCACCTGCACGTGGCGCTGGGCCGGCTCGTCGAAGGTCGACGAGATGACCTCGCCGTCCACCGACCGCTGCATGTCGGTGACCTCCTCGGGCCGCTCGTCGATGAGGAGCACGATGAGGTAGACCTCGGAGTGGTTCGCGGCGATCGACTGCGCGATCGACTGCAGGAGCATCGTCTTGCCGGTGCGGGGGGCGGCCACGATCAGGCCGCGCTGCCCCTTGCCGATCGGGGTCATGAGGTCCATGACCCGGGCCGAGAGGTTGTCGGCGGTGGTCTCCAGGGTGACCCGCTCCTCGGGATAGAGCGGGGTGAGGTTCTCGAAGAACAGCTTGTCCCGGGCGAAGTCGGGCGACTCGAAGTTGACCGCCTCGACCTTGATCAGCGCGAAGTAGCGCTCCCCCTCCTTGGGGGGGCGGATCTGGCCGGAGACGGTGTCCCCGGTCTGCAGGTCGAACTTGCGGATCTGCGACGGCGAGACGTAGATGTCGTCGGGGCCGGGCAGGTAGTTGTAGTCCGGCGCCCGGAGAAAGCCGAATCCGTCAGGCAGCACCTCGAGCACGCCCTCCGAGAAGATGAACCCGCTCTGCTCGGTCTGCGCCTTCAGGATCTGGAAGATCAGCTCCTGCTTGCGCATGCCGGTCGCGCCCGCGACGCTGAGGTCCTTGGCCACCTGCGTCAGCTTGGCGATGCTCATGTCCTTGAGCTCGCCGATGTTCAGGCCGTTGGCGGCGCGGCGGTTGGGCTTGGGCGGCGGCTCCGCGGTGGCCGTCTCGGCCGGCGCCGGGGCCGGGGGATGGGTGGACGGGCGCGCTGATGTGCGCTTCTGGTTCGTCGGCATAGGGAGATCAGCTGGGGGTAGAAGTTCGTGAGCCGTGCGTGAGGCGGACGCGAGGCATCCCGCACGAGGCCCGTGACGAGGAATGACTGTCGGCAGCGAGTATAGGCACGCCCCAACTGGCGTGTCAACCCGGCCCGCGCGGGCCGATCACCCGCGTTTCCCGGCGTCGGACTCAGTACGAGGCGGGGCTCTCGCCGATGCCGACGATGCTGCAGTCGAGGATCGGATCGAGGCCGAGGGCCCGGGCCCGCGCCACGACGGCGGCCCCGTCGGCGCCGGGGTTCAGCCAGACCTCGTCGATCCCCTTCCGGGCGATCTCGTCGATGACCGCCTCGCCGACCGCCGGCTCGAGATAGACGGTCGCGAGGTCGATGCGGCCCGCCACGTCGAGCACCGACGGATACGCCGGCAGCCCCTCGACGACGTCGGCCGCCGTGGTTATCGGCACGACCTCGTAGCCGGCGTGCCGGAACGCCCGGACCGCCTTGTTCCCGAACTTCCTCCGGTCGCGCGAAGCACCGACGACGGCGACGACTCGGGCCATGCGGCAGTATACCCCCGGGCGGACGGACCCATCCCACCCAGGGGCTGCCGCCCCCGTCCGCGGCCGCGCCGAGAGCGGCCGACGCGCCCGTATACAATCCCGCCGTGTCCGCGCGCGCAACCCTCCTCGTCGGCCTCGCGTTCCTGACGTTCTTCGCGGGGCTCGGCCGCCCCGCCATCACCGATTCCGACGAGGCGTTCTACGCGCAGGCGGGACGGGAGATGGTCGAGACCGGCGACTGGGTGACGCCCCGCTACAACGGCGAGCACCGGTTCGAGAAGCCGGTGATGTTCTACTGGCTGGTCGCGCTGGCGTACCTCCCGGCCGGCGCCGGCGAGCTCGCCGCCCGGTTGCCGTCCGCGCTGGCCGGGCTCGGCCTCGTGCTCGCCGCGTTCGCGTGCGCGCGACGCTGGTACGACGACGACACCGCCCTCCTCGCGGGCGTCGTCACCGCCACCAGCTTCGGCTACGTGGGGTGGGCGAGGCAGGCGCTGCCGGACCTCGCGCTCGCCTGCTTCATCACCGTGGCGGCCTGGGCCGCGTTCGAGGCCCTCGTCGTCCCGCGCGCCGACGGCGAGCGCCGGCGGGGATGGCTGGCCGCGGCCGGCGTGGCCCTGGCGGCCGCGTTCCTGACCAAGGGCCCGGTCGGCGTCGTCCTGCCCGCGCTCGCGGTGGGGCCGCCGGCGGTCTGGCGCTGCATCACCGAGGGACGCTCCCGGGGAGGCGGTCCGGGGCGGCCGCTCGTGCGGCTGGCCGCCGACGTGGGCCTCCTCGCCGCGATCTGCCTGGCCCTGACGCTGCCCTGGTTTGCGGCGATGACCGCCACCCACGGGTTCGCCTATCTCGACCGGTTCTTCATCGACGAGAACGTGGAACGCTTCGCGACCGACCGCTACCAGGCCGACCCGCGGGGGATCTGGTTCTACCTGCCGATCGTCGTCGGGGGACTCCTGCCCTGGTCGCCGCTGATGCTGATCTTCTGGCGGCCGTTGCGCGGCGTGGTCGCCGGGGTCCGGCGCATGGGGGCGACCGAGGTCCGGCTCGCCGTCTGGGCGTTGGCGCCGCTGCTCTTCTACTCCGTGTCGATCGGCAAGCAGCCGCGCTACGTGCTGCCGGTCCTGGCGCCCCTGGCGATGCTCCTGGCGAGGGGGTTGTCGCGGGCCCTGGCGCGGCAGGCCGCCCCGGGCGCCGGGCGGGACCGGCTCCTGGCGGCCGGGGGAACGGCCTCGGGACTGGTGCTGCTGCTCTTCGGCGCGGCGGTGGCCAGGTTCGGGGCGCTCCTCGGCGACGGTCCCCTCGCCGCGGTCCGGATCGCGTCCGTCCTCATCGTCCTGTCGGGCGTGGGGGTGGTGCTGGCGGCGCTGGCGTCACGCCAGCGGCTGCTCCCCGCCGCGCTCGCCGCCTCGACCGTGGTCACGGCCCTCAGCCTGCAGTACTGGGTGCTCTCCCCCCCGGGGCCGGAGCCGGTCGAGCGCATGGCGGCCCTGGTCCGCGAGGCGGGCGCCGACGACGTGCCGTACGGCCGCTACCGGGTCTTCGTGCGCAATCTGCTCTACTACGTCGGCCGGCCGCACGTGGATCTGTTCACCCCGGAACAGCTCCACGCGTTTCTCGCCTCGCCCGGGCCGGTCCTCTGCGTGCTGCCCGCCGCCGATCTGGAGCAGGCGCGCGCCGAGGGCGCGACGGCGTACGAGCTCGGCCGCGTCGCCTACCTCGACACGGGCCGGCTGCAGCTCCGGACCCTGTTGCGGCCGGACCCGGCGACCGATCTGCAGACCGTGGTGCTCGTGACCAACCGCGCGCCCCCGTGAACTCACACCACGAGGGAGTCGGTGATGCGCGCCTTCTCGGCCAGGCGGGCCTCGACGAGCTCGGGGACGAGGCCGCGGATCGACCCCCCGAGGGCGAACACCTCCTTGACGAGCCGCGAGCTGAGGTAGGTGTAGGACTCGGCCGGCATCATCAGAACCGTCTCGATGGTCGAGCTGAGCCGGCGGTTCATGAGGGCCATCTGCATCTCGAACTCGAAGTCCGAGATCGCCCGCAGCCCGCGCACGATGACGTCGGCCCGGCGGTTCCGGGCGTAGTCGACCAGCAGCCCCTCGAACGTGTCGACCTCGACGCCGGGCCGGGACCCGAACACCGCCCGGGCCATCTCCACGCGTTCGGCGACGCTGAACAGCGGCGACTTCTCGGGGTTGACGAGAATGGCGACCACGATGCGGTCGAAGAGCGCGGCCCCCCGCTCGATGATGTCGACGTGGCCGTTCGTCAGCGGGTCGAAGGTGCCGGGATAGACGGCGATACGTTCGGGGCGGTCGGTTGCCATGGCGTGTCACGCTCCCCCGTCCGGGACGGTGGCCTGCATGGTGTCACGCCCGGCGCACCGTCTGTCAACCGCGAGCCTGTAGAACCGGAGGGCGCTGTCGCCGGCGCGCACCGAGCGCACGGCCTCGAGGGCGGGCGGGGCCGGCGGCTCGACGCGGCGCGCGTGCTCCATGACGAGCCGGCCCCCGGGGCCGAGCCGGGCCGCCGCCGCCGCGAGCATCGGACCGATATCCGGCGCGCCGTACGGGGGGTCGAGGAGTATCAGATCGAATGCGCCGGGAGTCAGGCGGCGGAAGGCGGCCGGCAACGCGCCCCGGCGGACGGTGCAACGGTCGGCGAGGCCGCAGGCCGCGGCATTGCGGCGGATCAGGGCGACGGCCCTGGGGTCGCGGTCCACGAACACGGCATGAGCGGCGCCCCGACTCAGGGCCTCCAGGCCGACCGCGCCGGTGCCGGCGCAGCCGTCGAGGACCCGTGCGCCGTCGACGCACGGACCCAGGATGTCGAAGAGGGTCTCGCGCAGCCGGTCGGAGGTGGGGCGCAGACCCTCCCAGCGCGGCGTCGACAGCCGCCGTCCCTTGTGCCTGCCTCCGATGATGCGCATTCTCCGCCCGATGGCGCGGGTCGGCCGCGGGGCCGCGCCGACCCGCGCGGACGGCCTGCGCCAGCTCCCGGCCCGCCAATCGTCGCCTGCAGCTCCGCGCGGCGCCCAGGCAGCCCCCACGGGAGTCTGCACCTCCTCCGGAAGCGGCGCCATGCCACCGCGCGGACCCCTCGGGACAGTGATCGCTATGACCTTGCCAGCTGCGTTCAGGATCGTCCCGCTCGCCCGCGGTTCCCGTGCGCGGCACGTGGCCAAGCGATTCCCGTCACCGTCCCTACCCTACACCGGCCAGCCCGAAGCGCTCCGTCCAGCCCGCGTCGAGCCGGGCCAGCAGGTCGCCGGCGACGCCGTCGCGCATCGCGCGTTCCGCCTCTTCGCGGGCGATCTCCATGATGTCGCGATCGCGCACGAGGTTGGCGACGCGCAGGGCCGGCAGGCCCGACTGCCGGGTGCCCAGCACCTCCCCGGGCCCGCGAAGCTCCAGGTCGCGCTCGGCGAGCTCGAAGCCGTCGCCGGTGCCCGCGACCGCCTCGAGACGCGCCCGGCCCACGTCCGACAGCGGCTCCCGGTACAGCAGCCGGCACCAGGCCCGGCCGGGGCCGCGGCCGACGCGGCCACGGAGCTGGTGCAGCTGCGCCAGCCCGAACCGTTCCGCGTGCTCGACCACCATGACGGCGGCCCCGGGCACGTCGACCCCGACCTCGACGACGGTGGTGGCCACGAGCACGTGCACGTCGCCCCGGGCGAACCGGCCCATGACCGCCTCCCGCTCGTCGGGCCTCATGCGCCCGTGGAGCAGGTCCACGGCATGGCCCGGGAATCGGCGCGCGAGGGCGTCGACCATCACCGCGGCCGCCTTGAGGTCGACCTTGTCGGACTCGTCGACGAGGGGACAGACGACGTAGGCCTGCCTCCCGCGGCGGAGCTCGCGCTCGACCAGCGCATGCACCGCGTCGCGGCGGGACTCCGGCTCGATCCGCGTGTCGACCGGGGTCCGGCCCGGCGGCCGGTCCCGAATCACCGACACGTCGAGATCGCCGTAGGCGGTGAGGGCGAGGCTGCGGGGAATCGGGGTCGCGGTCATGACGAGCACGTCCGGACTCCGCCCCTTCTCCCGCAGGGTCGCCCGCTGCCTGACCCCGAATCGGTGCTGCTCGTCGATGATCGCCAGCCCGAGCGCACGGAACCCCACCGACGGCTGCACGAGCGCGTGGGTCCCGACCGCCAGGTGGGCGTCTCCCGCCGCGAGGGCCGCGAGCGTCTCCCGCCGCGCCTTCGCCCCCTGGCTGCCGGTCAGCGAGACGACCCGGAAGCGCGACCGGGCCAGGAGCGGCCGCAGGGTCAGATAGTGCTGCTCGGCGAGGAGCTCGGTCGGGGCCATGAACGCGACCTGCAGGCCGTTCTCGAGGGCCACGAGGGCGGCGAGCAGGGCGACGATGGTCTTGCCGCATCCCACGTCGCCCTGCAGGAGGCGGTTCATGGGATGGGGGCGGCGCAGGTCGCCGACGATGGTGCGCAGCGCCTGCTTCTGCCCCGGGGTCAGCCTGAACGGCAGCACCGCGAGGGCCGAGCGGCGGATGCGATCGTCCACCCGGACGACGTGCGGCTTGCGCTCCCGGGCCCGGGCCTGCCCGCGCACCTCCAGGGCCAGGCGGAAGAGAAACAGCTCTTCCAGAATCAGTCGCACCTGCGCCGGGGTACGGAACCGGTCGAGCAGGGAGAGGGGGGCGCCGGGCGGCGGAAAATGGGCCTCCCGGAGGGCCCGGGGCCGATCGGGCAGTCGCCGGCGCGCCCGGAGGCCGGCCGGCAGGGGATCGTCGAGGTCGGCCGGCAGCTGCGCGAGCGCGCGCTGCACCAGCACCCGAAGCTGCCTGGTCGTCAGGGTGCCGACGCGTTCGTACACCGGCACGACGCGCGCGCCGTGCAGGGGGCCGGTCTCCCCCCGGTCGTCCGTCCCGTCGCCCCCCGCCGGCTCCTCCTCGCCGCCGTCACCGTCGCCCAGCAGCTCGTACTGGGGGTTGGACAGCCGCAGGCCGCCGGGGTCCCGCCACTCCGGCGTGCCGTAGAGCAGGACCCGCTGCCCCGCCGAGAACGCCGTCTTCAGGTACGGCTGGTTCATCCACACCGCGCGAAACGTGCCCGCGTCGTCCCGCAGCAGCATCTCGAACAGCGAGAAGCCGCGGCGGCGGGTCTGCCGCAGACCGGTGCTGACCACCCTGCCGCGGATCGCGGCGGCCTCGCCCGGCCGCAGGTCGCTGGAGCGGACGAGCCGGCTGCGATCTTCGTAGCGGAGGGGAAGCCGGTGGAGGAGGTCGTCCGACGTGCGCAGCCCCGCCCGCTCGAGCTCCGCCGCCCGACGGGGGCCGACCCCCTTCAGGAAACGAAGCTCGGCGCGAAGACCCGGACCGGCGGACGAGGGCGGCTGCGCACTCACCACGGACCGTCGCGACCCGCGCTCAGGACAGTGATCGATATGACCTTGCCAACTACGTTCAGGATCATCCCGCGTGCCCGCGGTTCCCGTGTGCGGCACGTGGCAAGGTGATTCCCGTCACCGTCCTTACTGCACGATGACGGCCAGCCCCGGGGCCAGGCGCAGCTCGGTGATGCCGTAGGGCAGCGGAATCGGGGCGTCCAGGCGCGTGCCCTCCGGCTGGTCGGGCGTCCGCGTGAAGTATCGCACCAGCTCCTGGAGCACCTCGACGGGCACCCGAAGCCCGCCCACGGTCACCGTCTCCACCTCGACCCGCGCCACCCCGCCCCCCGACCGGACCCGGCCGCTCGCGGTCACCGCGAGCTGCCCCCCCAGAAACTGGACGGGGTCGAAGCCGGCGCGCTCGCGTGAATCGCGAATCGCGTCGAGGTCGATGACGGCCTCCGCCGACAGGCTGCCCTCACCGATGCGCACGGCCGGGGCCCGGATGCCCACGGGGAGGTGCGGCACCGCCTGATGCGCGAGATAGGCGTTCACGTCCGGCTCGGGCAGCGGGGTCAGCCGGACCTCCGCGGAAGGCTCGTCGGCGTTCTGCAGAATCTCGAGGAGCCTCCGCTCCAGCCGGGCGCCGGCCTCCTCGGAGGCCGCGTCGGCCTGGACCGCGCGGCCCGCCTCCCCCGCCCGCTCCGGACCACCCGCCGCCGTCCCGCCCGTGGCGGCCGGTCCGCTGACGGCCAGCACCAGGGCGGCCGTCCACCCCACCCGTCGATTGCCCATGTCCCGCAGTATATACCGATTTTTTTCGCTTTTTCTTTGTGCATTCATGTAAAGTTACGGTGTCGTTCCTGTTTCGTGCCCTTTCCGGATCGGCGATCGCCAGGGAGGCCGCGTTGCAACCACTGACCCGACGGCAGCGGGAGATTCTCGACTATCTCAAGGAGTTCATCGACGAACGCGGGTACGCCCCGAGCCTCGAGGAGATCGGGTCCCGGTTCGGCCTGTCGTCCCTCGCGACCGTCCACAAGCACCTGCAGAACCTGCAGGAGAAGGGCTTCATTCGCCGGGCCTGGAACCGCAGCCGCTCGGTCGAGCTGGTGCAGACCCGGGCCGGCGGCCGCGCCGTCGATCTGCCGCTGCTGGGGTACGTCGCCGCCGGCGAGCCCATCGAGGCGGTGGTCGGCGCCGAGACGGTGACGGTGCCCGAGGACCTGGTGGGCGCGCGGGAGACCTACGCCCTGCGGGTCCGCGGCAGCTCGATGATCGACGAGCAGATCCGCGACGGCGACCTCGTCGTGGTCGAGGATCGCCAGGTCGCCCGCAACGGCGAGATGGTGGTCGCGCTGCTCGACGGGACGGACGTCACCCTCAAGACGTTCTACCGCGAGAAGAACCACATCCGGCTGCAGCCCGCGAACGAGGCCCTCGCCCCGATCATCGCGAGGCCGGAAGCGGTGCGGGTGCAGGGTGTCGTCATCGGCGTGATGCGGCGATACTAGGGGTCTGCGCCGCAGAACGGCGCCGCCTTCCGGACGAGGCGCAGACGCTCTGGAGAATTCGGTCGGGCGGCAATCGGAGCCGAGGGCGACGGTTTCCGGGCTCGGATCGTTCGGCCGCCGGAGCCGTCGAGCTCCAGCCGGGGCGCGGGGCGGCCCGCCGCGGTCCGGAACGTTCCGGACCGGACGGCGGCGTCGACCATCGGCCGCGAGGACTGGCAACTCATGGAAGAGCGCAAGCAAATCAACTTCACCATCGTTCCCGACGACGCGTCCGACGAGCCGCGCGTCTACTCGAACTTCTGCGCAATCTCCCACACCCCGTTCGACTTCACCCTGACGTTCTGCGAGGTCCTGCCGCCGACGGAGAAGGCGGTGCGGGAGGCGGCCGCGAACCACGTGCTCAAGGCGCCGGTCCGGGCCCGCATCGCGGTGCCGACGGCGGTCGTCCCGAACCTCATCAAGGCGTTGCAGGAGCACCTCAAGGCCGGTTCCGAAGGGGGCGCCAAGCCCGACTGGAACAAGCCGGCGGTGCACTGACGCCGCCCGCGCGACGACGCCGGGATGCCGACCGCGCCCCCACCGTCCCGACGGCCGCCGGCCCGGAAGCGCTTCGGCCAGCACTTTCTCGAGGCGGCGTGGGTGGCGAAGGTCGTGGCGTGCATCGGGCCCGCCCCGGGAGAGCTCTTTCTCGAGATCGGCGCGGGCGCCGGCCAGCTGACCCTGCCCCTCGCGGCGGCCGGGGCCGAGGTCGTCGCCGTCGAGATGGACCGCAGGCTCGCGGCCCATCTGCGGGCGATCGTCCCCGCGTCGGTCCGCGTCGTGGCCGGTGACGTGCTCCGCCAGGACCTGGCCCGCCTCGTCGACGAGGCGGCGTCCGGCCGGCCGAGGGGAAAGGCCCGCGTGGCCGGCAACCTGCCCTACAACGTGTCGACGCCCATCCTGCGCCGCCTGACCGATACCCAGCACCGGCACGGCTGCTTCGCGGACGCCACCCTGATGCTGCAGCGCGAGGTCGCGGACCGGGTCGTGGGCCGGCCGGGGTCGCGAGACTACGGCCCCCTCGCCATCCTCACCGGGACCGCCGCCCACGCCGAGCGGGTGCTGACCCTGCCCCCCGGGGCGTTCCGGCCGCCGCCGCGCGTGCGCTCGGCCGTCGTCGCCCTGCGCTTTCGTCCGTCGCCCGCCCCCGCCGCCGACCGGGAGCTGTTCGAACGACTGGTGCGGACCCTGTTCTCGCAGCGCCGGAAGACGGTCCTCAACGCCCTCGGCCCGCTCGCCCGCGACGTGTCCCGCGCTTCGCCGCGGGAGCTGCTCGAACGGGCGGGCGTCGCATCGGACCGCCGTCCCGCCACGCTCGATGCGGCGGAGCTGGCCAGGCTCGCCGACGCCCTGGCGGCCACGTCCCCATGAGGCGCCGACTCTGCAATCACGACGCGCCCCGGCGGCGGTGCCGGGGCCCCGCTCCAGGAAGCGTCTGCGCGGCCGGCCGCCGGCGACCGGCCGGTCGCGTCGGCGGCCCCGGCGGCGCGGGAGTCCTCTCCCGTTTCGGCCGATACGGCACCAGGAAGCCATGACTTCGACCCCGGAATCCCCCAAGACGACCGGACCCGCCCTGGAGGTCGTGCCCTGCGGCGGCCTCGGCGAGTTCGGCATGAACATGATGCTCGTCACCTGGCGGGACACCGCCGTCCTCGTCGACGCCGGCGCGATGTTCCCGGGGCCCGAGCTGCCCGGCGTCGACCTCGTCATCCCCGATCCGGGCCACCTCGAGGAGCGCGTCGGCAGGCTCTCGGCGGTCGTGCTGACCCACGGGCACGAAGACCACGTCGGGGCCCTGCCCTGGGTCTGGCCCCTCCTCGACGGGCCGGTGTACGGCACCCCGCTGACTCTCGCGCTCGCCGGCCAGAAGCTGGCCGAGCACGGCTTCGACCCCGACGAGCGCTGCCGCCCGCTGGAGGCCGGCGGCACGGCCGACGTCGGCGAGATCACCGTGGAGCTGATACGGGTCGCCCACAGCATGCCGGACTGCGTGGCGGTGGCCCTGCACACTCCAGCCGGCGTCATCGTGCACAGCGGCGACTTCAAGATCGACCAGACCCCCCTCGACGGCCAGCCCCTCGACGTGCACCGCTTCGCGGAGCTCGGACGGGAGGGCGTGCTCGCCTTCTTCGGCGACAGCACCAACATCGAGCGGCCGGGCTTCACGGGGTCGGAGGTCGACGTCGTGCCGGGGCTCGAGGAGGTGTTCGCGGGGGCCAGGGGGCGGGTCGTGGTGACCGCGTTCGCCTCGAGCCTGCACCGGATCCGGATTCTCGCGGACCTCGCCTCGCAGTTCGACCGCAAGCTGGCGTTCGTGGGGCGGGGCGTCGTCCAGAACACCGATCTCGCGACGCGGCTCGGCCACCTGCGGCTCCCGGCCGGGCTGCAGATTCGCGACTCCCAGGTCGGCGACTACCCCGCCCGCCGGGTCGCCTGCGTGGCCACCGGGTCGCAGGGCGAGCCGCTCGCCGCGCTGTCGCGCATCGCCATCGACGACCACCGTCACGTCCGGCTCGAGCCGGACGACGTCGTGGTCTTCTCGGCCCGCGCCATTCCGGGCAACCGGCGGGCCATCGGGCGGGTGATGGACCACATCGCCCGGCGCGGGGCGGAGGTGGTGCACAACGGGCGGAAAGCGGTGCACGTCTCCGGGCACGGCAGCGCCGAAGAGCTGAAATTGTTGCTCTCGCTGGTCAGGCCGCGCTACTTCGTGCCGATACATGGGGAGTACAGGTATCTCGCGGAGCACGCGCGGGTCGCCGCGCGGGTCACGGGAGGAGAGACGACGGTGCTGCTGGCCGAAGACGGGGACGTCATTCGCCTCGCGCCGGGCGAGGGGCGCATCGCGGGCCGGGTCGCGGCCGGCCGCCTCCTCATCGACGGCACGCGATCCGGCGAGGTCGGCAACGAGGTCCTGCGGCATCGCCGGCATCTCGCCGCCGACGGCGTGGTCGTGCCGGTGATCGCGGTCGACCGGCAGGCGGGGCGGGTAGAGGGCACGCCGGACGTCGTGACGCGCGGAGTCGTGCTCGACGACCGGACGAGCGTCGTGCTCGACACCGTGCCGGCCCGGCTGACCGAGGTCATCGGCGAGGCCAGCCCCGAGGAGAGAGCCGACCGCGACCTGCTCGCCGAGCGCGTCCGCATCGAGCTGCAACGCCTGTTCCGCAGGCAGGCGGGCCGGCGCCCCCTCGTGCTGCCGGTCATCATGGAGGTCTGACGGGTGTCCCGATCCACGCTGTCACGCTGGTTGAGCGAGTTCTTCGGGGTGGGGCTCTTCGCCGCCGCGCTGTTCTCGCTCGTCGCCCTCGCCACCTACGATCCTGCCGATCCGGTCTGGTTCTTCAGCACCGACGGCAACGAGGCGCCCGTGAACTTCGCGGGGCGCGTGGGCGCGTTCGTGGCCGAGCTGTCGTTTCAGCTGGTCGGGTTCAGCGCCTACCTGCTCCCGCTCGTGCTTCTCGTGCTCGGCTGGCACTACTTCTGGTGCCGGCCCGTCGAGGGGCCGTACGTCCGCGCGGTGGGCCTGGGGCTGACCCTGGCCTGCACCTCGTCCTTCCTCACGCTGGCGTTCACCGCCTTCGACACCGTCGAACGCCCGTTCCGGGCCGGCGGCTATCTCGGGGGATGGCTCGCGGAGCTGCTCGCCGAGTATCTGAACCGCACCGGCTCGATCATCCTCATCCTCACCCTGCTCTTCCTGGCCGTGCTCCTCCTGACCCAGGTGTCGTTCGGCTACCTGCTCAGCCGGTCGCTCGCCGGCATCGGCCGGAGCGGGACGGCCCTGCGGAGAGCCGCGACCGGCGGCTGGGGAGCGCGCGGCGGCGGAAGGGGATCGCCGGGCCCGACACGGCGCGACCCGCGGCGGCCGCCGCCCCGGCGGCCGCGAAGAGGGTCTCCGGGCCGGCTCCCGGCCGGTCGGGACGCGCCCGCGGGCGGCGGAGCCCGGCGACGGATCCCAAGGGGGCCGGACGCGCCGCGCCCGCCATCCGGACCGCGCGTCCCGACCCGATCACGACCCCCGCGGCGGCTCCCGAAGCGACCGCGGCGACGCCCGCGACGCCGGGCCTCGACCCCGCCCCGGCGCGCCCGGAGGCGCCCGACCGCCGCCGGAAGGCCTTCGCGCTGCCGCCGCTGTCGCTGCTCGACCCGGTGCGGGCGAAGCAGCAGTTCGACGAGCGCGAGCTGCTCGACAACGCCCGGCTGCTGGAGAACAAGTGTCAGGAGTTCTCGGTCCGCGGCGCCGTCATCCAGATTCACCCGGGCCCCGTGGTGACGACCTACGAGTTCCAGCCGGACCCCGGCGTGAAGTACAGCCGCATCACGGGTCTCGCCGACGATCTCTGCCTCGCGATGCAGGCGGAGTCCATCCTGATAGAGCGGCTCGCGGGCCGTTCCACCGTCGGCATCCAGATACCGAACCGCGTGCGCGAGCAGATCTCGCTGCGGCAGATGCTCGAGTCGCCTCCCTACCGCGAGAGCGGGTCGAAGCTCGCGCTGGCCCTGGGGCGGCGGATTCACGGCGAGCCCATCGCGGGGGACCTCGCCACGATGCCCCATCTCCTCATCGCCGGCTCCACCGGCACCGGCAAGAGCGTGGCGATGAACGCGATGCTCACGAGCATCCTCTACAAGGCCACGCCCGACGACGTGCGGCTCATCCTGATCGATCCCAAGCGGCTCGAGCTGGGCATGTACAAGGACATCCCCCACCTGCTGACGCCGGTGGTGGTCGAGCCGAAGCTGGCCGCCAACGCCCTGCGCTGGGCCGTCCACGAGATGGAGGAACGCTACAAGCAGCTGGCGGCGGAGGGGGTGCGCAACCTGGAGCAGTACAACCGGAACGTGCGCGCACAGCTGCAGGAGGCGAACGGCGGGGCCGGCGAGGCGCCGCCGGATTCGGACGAGCTGCCGAAGCCGCTGCCCTACATCGTGCTCGCCATCGACGAGCTGGCCGACCTGATGATGCTCGCGGGCCGCGAGGTCGAGGAGTCGATAGCCCGCCTCGCGCAGATGGCGCGGGCCGTCGGCATCCACCTGATCCTGGCCACCCAGCGCCCGTCGGTCGACGTGATCACCGGCCTGATCAAGGCCAACCTGCCGTCGCGCATCTCGTTCCGCGTGTCGTCGAAGGTCGACTCGCGCACGATTCTCGACAGCAACGGGGCCGAGCAGCTCCTCGGCCGCGGCGACATGCTGTATCTGCCCCCCGCCTCGTCGCGTCTCGTGCGGGTGCACGGGCCCTACATCTCCGAGCAGGAGACGGCGCGCGTCTGCGGCTTCCTGCGCAAGCAGGGCGCCCCCGCCTACGACACGTCGATCACGGCCGAGGAGAAGGCGGCCGACGCCGACGTCCTCGAGAGGGACGACCTGTACGACGAGGCGGCGCGCCTCGTCGTGGCCGCGGGCCAGGCGTCCATCTCCCATCTCCAGCGCCGCCTCAAGATCGGATTCAGCCGCGCCGGACGCCTCGTGGACATGATGGAAGCGGACGGGCTGGTGTCGGCGGGGACGGGGGGCAAGGCCCGCGAGGTGCTCGTCGGGTCGGACTACTTCGACCAGGTCGACATGCAGCTCCGCTGACCCGGGCGCGCCGCGGGCTGCAGCCGGGGCGGTCGGCTCGCACGACCACCGGCCGGCGCCCCCGGGGTCGGAGCATCTCCGCGGGGCGGCGGGAGCAGCGCGCCCCGGGAAGCCGGGGGGCGGACCGCCCTCCGGTCAGGCGCCGGAAGGGCCGCCGGGCGCCTCGACCCAGTCGGCCTCGAACGGCAGCGCGGCCAGGGTCCGCACCCCGACCCCGGTGGCGCCCTTGACGGCATGGGGCTTGCCGTCCTCGCGCCACGCGGTCCCGGCGATGTCCAGGTGGGCCCAGGGCAGGTCGCCGGTGAAGGCCTTCAGGAACATCCCCGCGGTGATCGCCCCGGCGTCGCGCCCCCCGATGTTGGCGAGGTCGGCGGTCTCGCTCTTCAGCTGCTCTGCGTACTCGTCGTAGGCGGGCAGCGGCCACAGCCGCTCCCCCGCCCCGGCCGCCGTCGCCTGCACCGATTCCACCCACGCCGCCGGCGTCCCCACGAGGCCCGAGGCGTGGTGCCCCAGGGCCACCACGCAGGCCCCGGTGAGGGTGGCGACGTCCACCAGGTGGGTCGCGCCGAGCCGGCGGGCGAGGACGAGCGCGTCGGCGAGGATGAGCCGTCCCTCGGCGTCGGTGTTCAGCACCTCCACCCGTTTTCCGTCCGCCGCGGTCAGGACGTCGCCGGGGCGGATGGCGCGACCTCCCGGCATGTTCTCCACCGCCGGCACGATGCCGATCACCCGCACCGGCGGGGCGAGCTCCCCGATCGCCCGCATGGCGCCGACGACGGCGGCCCCGCCCGACATGTCGTGCTTCATGAGGCCCATGCCTTCCGACGGCTTGATCGAGATGCCCCCGGTGTCGAACGTCACGCCCTTGCCGACGAGCCCCAGCACCGGCCCGGCCCCGTCGGCCCCCGCCGGCTCGTAGCGCATGACGATGACCCGCGGGGGCTCCACGCTGCCCTGCCCCACGCCGCGGACGAGACCCATGCCCTGCGACGCGATGGCCTCCTCCGTGAGCACCTCGACCGACGTCCGCGGGCCGCTGGCGAGATCGAGGGCGCGGTCGGCGAAGACCCGAGGCGTGAACAGGTTGGCGGGCTCGTTGGACAGCTCCCGCGCGACGTTCGTGCACGCGGCCAGCAGCGCCCCCCGGCGGGCCGCCGCCTCCACGTCCGCGTCGGGCTCGCGGCCGAGGACGAGCTCCGCCGCCGCGAGCGGCAGGCTCTCCGGCTCGTCGGTCTTGAAGCGGACGTCTCGGAACGCTCCCAGCACCAGCCCTTCGACGACCGCCTGGACCATCGCCGGCGTCTCCGCGGCGCGGCCGCACGCGAAGACGACCCGGCGGGCCTTGCGGCCGCGCGCGGCCAGCCCCGTGGCGCCGGCCACCTCCCGCGCCCGGTCCGCCGACCAGGCGTTCCGCGCGCCCGCGCCGACCAGGAGCACGCGGCGGGTCCCCCAAGCGGCGTCGACCACGTCCGTCAGGTACAGCTCGTGGGGCTTCCCCGTCAGCTCGCCGGAGGCGCGGGCCCGGCCGACGGCGCCGCCCGCCGCGGCATCGAGCTCGCGCAGGTCGTCGTTCTCGTCGTCCTCGAAGAACGGGGCGCAGAGCAGGTCGCCCCGGGAAGGGCTCAGGGCGCCGGAGCGGCAGTCTACGGGCAGGACCTCGGGTGCCGTGTGCATCGGCGGATTATAGCGTGCGTCCGATGCCTGGCCGGACGCTCTCTGGGGAGGGCCGCGTTCCGCCGCGCCCCTCCCGGGCGCCCCTCCCGGCCGGCCGAGAGGACGGTGCAAGCAACGACGGCATCGACCGAGCGCGGATTCCTGGCGAAGCAGCGGCCGTCGGCGTTACAATCGACTCATGCAAGGACTTCGCTCGCTCCAACCCGTCGGCGCCATCCTCACGGGCCTGGCGCTGCTCGCCTTGGCGTTCCCGGGCGTCGCGGCCGCCCAGGACGACGACGAGCGCCCGGAGCTCACCCTGCGGGCGCGCCCCAACGTGACGTTCGCCACCAACGCGATCTCCTTCACGGGCCTGCTGCGGGGCGGCGCGGACGACTACGAGGAGTTCTACTGCCTCAGCGCCGAGTGGGACTGGGGCGACGACACCGCGTCGGAGAGCGTCTTCGACTGCGAGCCCTACGAGCCCGGGGTGAGCGAGATCCGACGCCGTTTCTCACGACGGCACACCTACCAGTTCGCCGGCCGCTACGAGGTCCGGCTCAACCTCAAGCGGCGCGACGACGTGGTGGCTTCGGCCCGGGTCCGCGTCACCGTCCGGGGCGGGTTTCCGGACTGAGCGTCGTCCGCAGCTCCACCGGCCTCAGCCGGCCCGCGTCCAGGCGATACGCCCGCACCTCGCCGCGGACCGGTGACGCGATCAGGTACACCAGCGCCGCATCGTCGGCCTCGCGGTCATCCGTCGCCGACGGGGACGGCGGCGATGCGGGATGTGAATGGTAGGCGCCGACCACCCCCAGGCCGTCTCGGCGGGCGGCTCTGAGGGCGGCGAAGTGGTCGGCCGGGTCGATGAGGTACCGCGTGCGGCTCCGCCGCAGGTTCCGGGCCGGCCACGCGCGGGTGATGCGCGTATCGGCCCCGACCGCGGCGCCGATGAGGAGGCCGCAGCACTCGCAGGGCAGGGCCCGGCGCGCATGACCGAGCACGGCGTCCCGCACCGCCCGGGTCATGCGGACCACACCGCCGGCCGGCGGGCGCGCTCCCTCGGGCAGTCCCGCACGGGGCTCGTCTCCTCGCTCCCATCGTCGCCCGACGGCTCCGCTCGGCACCCGGCCACCCCCCCCAGGAACCCGCACCGTTCCAGAGGGCGCCGACTCGCTGCCCGCCCATCGTCGCCTGACGGCTCCGCTTGACGCCATTCCTGCAGGCCTCCGCACCGTTCCACGGCGGC
The DNA here is from genome assembly GCA_965116765.1 of Vicinamibacterales bacterium. GTDB lineage: Bacteria > Acidobacteriota > Vicinamibacteria > Vicinamibacterales > UBA8438 > JAJEEA01. The sequence goes on from OZ220718.1 coordinate 1,000,675, forward strand.
CGACTCCCGGGTCACTCCTGCCGCCGATCGCCGCGAAGCCGCGCCAACCGGCCCCGCCAGGTTCCCGCCGACTCGAAGACCCGGTCGATCTCCGCGCCGGCGTCCAGGCCCGCGCGAAGCGCCTGCAGCTCGGCGATGAGCTCGTCGAGGGCCCCGCCCACGGCGTCGGCGTTCGAGCGGCAGATGTCCCGCCAGATGTCGGGCGGGCTCGACGCGAGCCGGGTGGCGTCGAACAGCCCCCGCCCGGTCAGGGCCAGCCCCCGTTCTCCGGCCCGGTTGCCCACGACGTGCATGAGGGCGCTCGCCGCGAGCTGCGGCAGGTGGCTGACGAACGCGAGGAGCCGGTCGTGCTCGTCGGGGTCGAGCACGTGGGGCTCGGCGCCCAGCGTGCGGACAAACTCGGAGAGCCGCTCGATCACGCCGGCCGCCACCGCGCCGTCCGGCGTGAACAGCCACGGCCGCTCGACGAACAGGTCCGGGCGGGCGTGCTCGATGCCGCTCCTCGGCGCGCCGCCGAGGGGATGCCCGCCGACGAAGGTGAACCGCGCCGGCAGCTGGCGGGCCGCCTCGACCGTCGTCCGCTTCGTGCTCCCGACGTCGGTCACCACCGCGGGGGTCGAGACGTGGCGCTCCAGCTCGGCGAGCCGGTCGATGTTCTGCTCGACCGGCGCCGCGAGAACGACGAGGTCCGCCTCGGCCATCACCACGGGGTCGTCGGCGGCGACGTCGATGGCATGGAGCACCATCGCCTTCTCGAGGACCTCCTTGCGGTCGACGCCGATGACGAGGCAGGCGGGCCAGTGCCGCCTCGCCGCGAGGGCGATCGAGCCGCCGATGAGCCCGAGGCCGACGATGGCCACCTTCTCGAAGGGCGGCGGGGTCGTCGCCGCGGCCTGCGGCTGGATGACGGGCAGGGTCCTGGGCGGATCGGTCAACGCGCTGCTCCCCGGTGGCAGGTCCCGGCCGACGCGCTCGCCAGCCTCCGTTCGGCTCGACGTGTCGCCACGAGCTCTACGTCCCCCACCCGCGATAGGCGACCGGCTCGAGGCAGATGCTGCGCCCGATGGCCGGCGCGATGATCCGCAGCTCGGCCATGAGCCGGTCGAACTGGGTGGGAAAGATCGACTGGGCGCCGTCGCTCACGGCATGGTCGGGGTCGGGATGGACCTCGATGATCAGGCCGTCGGCCCCGGCCGCGATGGCCGCCCGCGCCATCGGCGCGACCTTGTCGCGCAGGCCGGTGCCGTGGCTGGGGTCGGCGATGACGGGCAGGTGGCTGAGCTTGTGGACCACCGGGATCGCGGAGATGTCCATGGTGTTCCGCGTGTAGCTCTCGAACGTCCGGATGCCCCGCTCGCACAGGATCACGTTGGCGTTGCCGCCCGACAGCACGTACTCCGCCGACAGCAGCCACTCCTCGATGGTGGCCGAGATGCCGCGCTTGAGGAGGACCGGGGTGGCGCTGCTCCCCAGCTCCCGCAGCAGGGTGAAGTTCTGCATGTTGCGGGCGCCGACCTGCAGGACGTCCGCGTACCGGGCCACGAGATCGATCTGGCTGACGTCCATGACCTCCGAGACCACCTTCAGGCCCTCGGCGTCGGCGGCGTCGCGCATGAGCCGCAGCCCCTCCTCGCCCAGTCCCTGGAAGCTGTAGGGCGAGCTGCGCGGCTTGAACGCGCCGCCCCGCAGCATCTTCGCCCCCGCCTTCTTGACCGCGGCGGCGGCGGCGGCGATCTGCTCCTCGGTCTCCACCGAGCACGGCCCGGCCATGACGATCACCTCGTCGCCGCCGACGCGGAAATCGCCGAACGACACCGTGGTGTTCTCCGGCCGGAAGGTCCGGCTCGCGAGCTTGTAGGGCTCGGTGATGCGCATCACCTCGTGCACGCCGTCCATCACCTCGATGAGGCGGGCATCGAACCCCCGGTTGCCCCCCACCGCGCCCAGCACGCTGCGCAGCTGGCCGGTCGACCGGTGCACGTCGAACTCGTTCTCCACCAGGTGCGCGATGACCTGCTGGATCTGATCCTCGCTCGCGCGCTCTTCCATCACGACAACCATGGTTCCCGCCTTCCTCGTCCCTCTGTCTCCGCCGATCCGCCCCGATCACCCGGATGAGCGCTCCAGGCGGCGGGCCTCGTCGATGATCCGCTCGAAGAGCCGCGTGATGGCGTCCCCGTCGAGGGGACCGGCGTTCTCCGAGCGCACGTGGTCGAGCACCTCGCGCTCGCGGTGCGGCTGATAGACCTTGAGCCCCACCGTCTCCTTGAGCTGCCCGATGGCCTGCGCGCAGCTCGCCCGCTCGTTCAGCAGCCCGACGAGACGGGCGTCGAGCTCGTCCATCCGGTCCCTGATCTTCGTGATCTCCCGCTCGACCACCTCGAGCTCGGGAGATGCCGATTGCCGGTCTTCTGTCATGCCGCGCCCGCGCTCCCCCGTGCCTTCTCGTCGCCCTTCAGCCAGGCCACGTACCGCTCGACCGCGCCCGCGAGGCCGGGCGAGCCGGCCTCGCGGGCGATGGTGTCCACCAGGGCGCTCCCCACCACCGCAGCGTCCGCGTACTCCCCCACCTCGCGGAGGTGCTCGGGGCGGGAGAGCCCGAACCCGATGGCCACCGGCAACGCCGTCACCGCCCGGATACGCTGCACGAGCCCGCGCACGCCGGCCGCGACGTCGGCCCGCGCCCCCGTCACTCCGAGCCGGGAGATGCCGTAGAGAAACCCGCGCCCCAGCTCGGCCGCCCGCCGGATCCGATCGTCGGTCGTGGTCGGGCTCAACAGGAAGATCGGGTCCATGCCGGCATCCACGATGGTGCTCCGCAGTCCGTCTGCCTCCTCTATCGGCAGATCGAGGACGAGCACGCCGTCGACGCCCGCCTCCGCGGCCCGCGCCGCGAAGCGATCCGCCCCCAGCCGCAGGACGGGGTTCGCGTACGTGAACACCACGATCGCGGCCCCGAGATCGGCCCGCACGCCCTCGATCAGATCGAGCGTGCCGGCGAGAGTCGTTCCCGACGCCAGGGCACGTTCCGAGGCGCGCTGGATGACCGGCCCGTCCGCCAGCGGATCGGAGAACGGCACGCCGACCTCGATCACGTCGGCCCCCGCCCGGTCCAGCGCGCGGAGAATGGCGCCGGACCGCGCCGGATCGGGGTCGCCGGCGGTGACGTAGGTCACCAGACCTGTCCGGCCGTCGGCCCGCAGGGCGGCGAAGCGGGCGGCGATGCGCGAGCTCATGCCCTTCCCCCCGATCCCGCCGGCGCCCCGCCGGCCGCGGCCGGCCCCGCGCCGTCGGCCGCGGATCCGCCGCCGTCCGCCGCCCCGAGCCCTCGGTCGCGCGCGATCTCGACGTCCTTGTCGCCGCGGCCGGACAGGTTGACGAGGACGATGGCCCCCTCCCCGCACTCGGCCGCCACCGGTTCGGCGTGGGCCAGCGCGTGCGCCGACTCCAGGGCGGGGATGATCCCCTCCAGCCGCGCGACCCGCTGGAAGGCCCGCAGCGCCTCATCGTCCGACACCCAGGTGTACTCCGCCCGGCCCAGATCGCGCAGCCACGCGTGCTCGGGCCCGACCGCCGCGTAGTCGAGCCCGGCCGAGACCGAGTGGGTCGGCTCGATGTTGCCGTGGAGATCCTGGAGGATGACGCTCCGCGTGCCTTGCAGCACCCCCACCGCACCGGTGGCGAACCGGGCCGCGTGACGGCCCGCGACGATGGCCTCGCCGCCCGCCTCGACGCCGATCAGGCGGACCCCGCGATCGTCGACGAACCCGTCGAAGATGCCCAGCGCGTTGCTGCCCCCGCCCACGCAGGCGACGACCGCGGCCGGCAGCCGGCCCGTCAGCTCGAGGATCTGCCGCCGCGCCTCGCCGCCGATGACCGACTGGAACTCCCGCACCATCAGGGGGTAGGGATGGGGGCCGAGCACCGACCCCAGCAGGTAGTAGGTGTCGTAGACGTTGCCGACCCAGTCGCGCATCGCCTCGTTGATGGCGTCCTTCAGGGTCCGGCTCCCCGCGTCGACCCCCGTGACCTTCGCGCCGAGCAGCCGCATCCTCACCACGTTGAGGCCCTGGCGGGCCATGTCCTCGGCCCCCATGTAGACCTCGCAGGCGAGCCCGAGGAGGGCGCACGCGGTGGCGGTGGCCACCCCGTGCTGCCCCGCCCCGGTCTCCGCCACCACCCGCCGCTTGCCCATCCGGACCGCCAGCAGGGCCTGCCCCAGGGCGTTGTTGATCTTGTGGGCGCCGGTGTGGGCGAGGTCCTCGCGCTTGAGGAAGATGCGGGCGCCGCCGATATCATCGGACCAGCGCCGGGCCTCGCACATCGATGTCGGCCGGCCGACATAACGATCGAGCAGGGTGGCGAGCTCCTGCCGGAACCCCGGATCGCCCCGCGCCGCGAGGTACGCCGCCTCCAGCTCCGCCACCGGCGCCACCAGGGTCTCGGGCACGAAGCGCCCCCCGTAGGCGCCGAAGTAGCCGCGTGCGTCGGGGTCGCGCCGCCCGAAGACCGCGCCGGCCGCGGCGATGCTCTCTGTGGTCGTCATGACTCCTGCTCCACGCCCTCGGCCGGGGCGGCTGCCGTGTCCGCGGCGGCGAGTGCGGCAAAGAACGCCCGCAGCCGGTCGGGGTCCTTCACCCCCGGCTCCGACTCGACCCCGGACGACACGTCGAGGCCGTAGGGCGCGACCTGCCGCACCGCGTCGGCCACGTTCTCGGCCCGGAGCCCGCCCGACAGCATGAGCGGGCGCCGCCGGGCGAGCCGCGCCGCCCGCGTCCAGTCGACCCGCCGGCCGGTGCCGCCCATCCGCACCGGGTCGAACGCGTCGACGAGTATCGTCGCCCCCGACCATACCGCGTCCGGATCGTCGCCGGCGCCGTCGCCGGGCAGCCGCACCGCCTTGATGACGCGGCGCCGGCACCGCCGGCACGCCTCGGCCGACTCCCGCCCGTGCAGCTGGACGGCGGCCAGCCCGACCGCGTCGGCGACGGCGTTCACCTCGTCGACCGCCTGGTCCACGAACACCCCCACCCCGCCCACGTGGGGCGGCAGCCCGGCGAGGATGGCGGCGGCCCTCTCCGGGGCCACGAACCGCGGGCTGCGGGGCCAGAAGATGAAGCCGACCCACGCGGCGCCGAGCCGGGCCGCCAGGTCTGCGTCCTCTGGCCGCGTGATGCCGCAAATCTTCACCGGCACCGTCATCGGACGCCGCTCCCGGCCGCGCTTCCCGCCGCGGCGGCGGCCGTCTCCGGCGCCGGCACGCCGGCCAGCAGATCGCGAAGCGCGGCCCCGGGGTCGGGGGCGGTCATGAAGGTCTCGCCGATCAGGAACGCCGGGTAGCCGGCCGCGCCCAGCCTCACGAGATCCGCGCTCGTCCGCAGGCCGCTCTCGGCCACCCCGATCGCGCCCGCCGGCATCCGCGCGGCGAGCCGGTGCGACGCCTCGACGTCGACCGCGAGGGTCCGCAGGTTGCGGTTGTTCACCCCGACGACGGTCGCCCCGGCCCGCGCCGCGCGGTCCAGCTCGTCCGCGTCGTGCACCTCGACGAGGACCCCGAGCCCCAGCTCCACCGCCCGGGCGTGCAGCGCGCCCAGCTCGGTGTCGTCGAGGGCGGCCACGATCAGCAGCACCGCGTCCGCCCCGGCCGCCGCCGCCTCCAGCAGCTGATACGGGCTGACGACGAAGTCCTTGCGGAGCACGGGAATGCCGACGGCGGCCCGCACCGCGCGCAGGTGGTCGAGCGAGCCGTCGAAGAACGTCGGCTCCGTCAGCACGGACACGGCCGCCGCGCCGTTCCGCTCGTAGGCCGCGGCGATCGCCTCGGGCCGGTAGTCCCGGCGCAGGATGCCGCGCGACGGCGACCGGCGCTTGCACTCCGCGATCACGTTGGGGCGGCCGGCGGCGGACAGGGCCGCCTCGAACCGCGCCCTCCCGTCGAGGCCGGCGGGGACCCGCGACGCCAGGACCGTCTCCGGCACGATCTGGCGGCGGTCGCGTACGGCCTGCCGGGTGGCGGCGACGATCGTCGCCAGCAGGTCCGGCCCGCGTTTGGCGTGTGGAGCAGGCATCACGAATCCCGTGCCCCGCGGTCGCGCACCGCCCCTGTCGTCGCGGCCATCGCCCGGCACGTGTGTCCGGGGTCGGGGCGCAGAGCCGGTTTCATGCCTCCCCTCCCTCCGTGGTCGCCGCCACCAGCCGGTCCAGCGTCGCCCGGGCTCGCCCGTCGTCGATGGCGGCGGCGGCCATGCCGACCCCGGTGGGCAGGTCGCCGGCGTGCCCGGTGATGAACAGCCCCGCCGCCGCATTCGCGAGCACCATGTCGCGGGGAGGGCCGGGACGGCCGGCCAGCACGTCGCGCGCGATCGCCGTGTTGTCGTCCGGCGACTCGGCCCGGATGTCCTCGATGCGGGCCACCGGCAGGCCGAAGTCGTCCGGATGCAGGAAGAAGCTGCGGACGACGCCGTCGCGGCACTCCGACACCTTGGTGTGGCCGGTGGTCGAGATCTCGTCGAGCCCGTCGGCGCCGTGGGCCACCCACGCCCGTTCGGCCCCGAGGTCGGCGAGGGCCCGCGCGAGGAGGTCGGTGTGGTCGGGGCGCGACACGCCCACGAGCTGCCGGGCGACCCCGGCGGGGTTCGTCAGCGGGCCGAGCAGGTTGAAGACGGTGCGCACGCCCAGCTCGCGACGGGTGGGGGCGGCGTGCCGCATCGAGGGATGGAACGTGGGGGCGAACAGGAACGCGATGCCGCAGGTGTCGAGGCAGCGCTCGACCACCGGGGGGGGCGCGTCGACCGCGACCCCGAGGGCGGCGAAGAGGTCGGCGCTGCCGCAACGGCTCGAGACGGCGCGGTTGCCGTGCTTGGCGACGGTCACCCCGCACGCGGCGAGGACGAGGGCGGCGAGCGACGAGACGTTGAACGTCGACGCGCGGTCGCCGCCGGTGCCGCACGTGTCGAACCGGGGCCGCTCGCCGGCCGGGAGCCTGACCGCGTTGGCGCGCATCGTCTTCGCCAGCCCCACGATCTCGGAGGGCCTTTCCCCCTTCATCGACAGCGCGACGAGCAGCCCCGCGATCTGGGCGGGGGCGGCGCGCCCCGCCATGATCTCCTCCATCGCGCCCGCCGCCTCGTCGACGCTCAGGTCCTGCCGGCGGTGCAGCCTCTCTATCAGGTCCGCGAACACGTCAGCTCTCCAGGAAGTTGCGCAGAATCCGGTGGCCGACCCCCGTCAGCACCGACTCGGGATGGAACTGCACGCCGTGGACGGGCCGGTCGCGGTGGCGCAGGGCCATGATGGTGCCGTCGTCGGCGGTCCGGGCCGCGACCTCGAGCGCCGGCGGGCACGTGTCCGCGGCCACCGCCAGCGAGTGGTAGCGGCCCGCCTCGAAGGGGCCCTCGATGCCCCGGAAGACGCCCCGGCCGTCGTGCTCGACCGTCGAGCGCTTGCCGTGCACGAGGGTCGGGGCCGAGGCTATCGCGGCCCCGAACGCGAGCCCGATGGCCTGGTGCCCGAGACAGACCCCGAGAATCGGCACCTCCGCCCCGAAGCGGCGTATCGCATCGACCGTGATGCCGGCGTGCTCGGGGCGCCCCGGCCCCGGCGAGATGACGATGCGATCCGGCCCGAGGGCCGCGATGCCGTCGACCGTCACCTCGTCGTTGCGCCGGACCGTCAGGGTCGCGCCCAGCTCGCCCAGGTACTGGACGAGGTTGTAGGTGAACGAGTCGTAGTTGTCGATGACCAGCACCATGGCGCGCCTCGCGTCAGACCATCTCCAGGGCCCGCAGCAGGGCCGAGGCCTTGTCCCGGGTCTCGTCGTACTCCGCCGCCGGGTCCGAGTCGGCGACGATGCCCGCCCCCGCCTGCACGCGGGCCCGGCCGTCGCGCAGGGTGATGGTCCGGATGGTGATGCAGCAGTCGAGGTTGCCCGCGAAGTCGACGTAGCCGATGGCCCCCGCGTAGATGCCCCGGCGGGTCGGCTCGAGGTCCGAGATGATCTCCATCGCGCGGATCTTCGGGGCCCCCGACACGGTGCCGGCCGGGAAGCACGCGGCGAGGGCGTCGAGCCGGTCCCGGTCCTCCCGCAGCCGCCCCTCGACCCGCGACACCAGGTGCATGACGTGCGAGTAGCGCTCGAGGGCCATGAACTGCGCCACCCGCACGGTGCCGTACTCCGACACCCGCCCGATGTCGTTGCGGCCGAGGTCGACGAGCATGACGTGCTCGGCCTTCTCCTTCTCGTTGTCCTTCAGCTCCTCGGCCAGCCGGTGGTCCTCGGCGTCGTCCCGGCCGCGCGGACGCGTGCCGGCGATGGGATGGGTGATGACCTCCCGCCCCTCCACCCGCACGAGCATCTCCGGCGACGAGCCGACGATGGACAGGCCGCCCATGCGGATGAAGTACATGTACGGCGAGGGGTTCACGTGCCGCAGGGCGCGGTAGACGCTGAACGGGTCGGCGTCCACCGGGGTCTCGAACCGTTGCGACAGGACGACCTGGAAGATGTCGCCGGCCGCGATGTGGTCCTTCGCGGTCCGCACCGCCTGCTCGAACGCCTCGCGGCTGGTGTTCGAGCTCACCTCCCGCGGACCCGACGCGGTCACCGCGGGCTCGGACAGGCTGCGCTCGAGCTCCCGCTCGAGAAAGTGGATGCGGGCGCAGGCGAAGCGGTAGGCGGCGTCGAGGTCCGCCCCGGGGTCGACGCGGGCGTTGGCGATGACGAGCAACCGGTGCTTCACGTGGTCGAACGCGAGGATCGTGTCGAACACCATGAAGGCCGCCTGATCGTCGCCGGTCGCGGGCGCGCCGCGCCGCTCCCAGACCGGCCCGAGCCCCGGCTCGAACCACTCGGCCGCCTCGTAGCCGAGGAAGCCGACGGCGCCGCCCGTGAACCGCGGCATCCCCGGCACGGCGGGGGCCCGGTAGTCGCTCATCACCCGCCGCAGCCGCTCGAGGAAGGGGCCCGGGTCGGTGGTGGTGACGCCGCCCTCCTCGACGACCGTCCGCCCGTCCCGCGCCCGCAGCACGAGGAACGGGTCCTTGCCGAGGAACGAGTAGCGGGCGACCTGCTCGCCCCCCTCCACGCTCTCGAACAGGAACGCGTAGTCGGCGTGCTCGGCCACCTTGAGGAACGCCGACAGGGGCGTGAGGAGGTCGGCCAGGATCTCCTTGCAGACCGGCACGAAGGTGCCGCGGCCGGCCAGCTCCCGAAACGTCTCGAACGAGGTGATGCTCATGCCGGCGCTTCCTGCGCGGTCTCTTCCCGCGACGGCGGCCCCTGCCGGGCCGCAGGCGGCCCGTGGCAGAGAGCCCCGCTGCATTCGACCAGCGATGCATCCTGCCTGAGCTGCGTTGCTCCTCGGTCACATATGCCCAATGTGCTCCCTCGTCGCGCCTTGTCAGGCAGGCGCCTCGGCGATCGGCTGGCGCCCTCCGGGCGCCGTGCAACGCGGGGCTCTGCCACGGGCCGCCAGGGCCTCCCGCGCCGCCTGCAGGAACAGGCCCGCGGACGGGCGCGTCCCCAGCCACCACTCGAACTGCCGCACCGCCTGGGCCGCGAGCATGTCGAGGCCGCCGATGGTACGGCAGCCCGCCGCTTCCGCCTCGCGCAGCAGCCGGGTGCGGGCGGGGTTGTAGACGAGGTCGTAGACGGTGGCGCCGCCCGCCAGCGCCTCCGCCGGCACCGGGGTGTCGTCGACGTGGGGTGCGGTGCCCACCGGCGTCGTGTTCACGAGCAGGTCCCACGACCCGGACGGGGGCGGGAAGGGGACGGCCGAGCCTCCCGCCACGGCCGCGACCTCGGCCGCGCGCTCGGGGCGGCGGGCCGACACCGTCACCGCGCCGCCCGCGCCGGCCAGGCCCACCGCCGCCGCCCGCGCCGCGCCGCCGGCCCCGAGCACGCAGCAGCGGAGCCCCTCGACGCCGCCCTGCGCCTCGAGAGGCGCGAGAAGGCCGGCCACGTCGGTGTTGAGGCCCCGCCACTCGCCGTCGTCGGCGCGCAGCGTGTTGATGGCGCCGGTCCGCCGGCCGACGGGGTCTGCGTCGACGACGTGGTCCAGGATCGACTCCTTGAAGGGGGCGGTGACGCTGAGCCCCTGCACGTCGAGCGCCCGCGCGAGCGCCATGAGGTCGTCCGCGTCGGCGGCCTCGAAGGGAACGTAGATCGCGTCGAGCCCCGCCTCGGCGAAGCCCGCGTTGTGCATGACCGGGGACAGGGAGTGGGCGATCGGGGCGCCGGCGACCCCGTAGACCGCGGTCGACGCCGTTACGCGATGGCAACGGTAGCGTCCGATCATGTCGGCCAGGGGGACCTGGCCGGGGGCAACGCCGTCGCCGGCGTAGGTCCACGCCGACCCGAAGCGCCCCGGCAGGAGGCGGGTGGGCACGCCGATCGGCCCCATCCCCACCAGCACCGCCGCCTCGCCCCGCGCGCCCCGCCCGAGCCGGTGCAGCCTCAAGACGTCGGCGGCCGAGCGGCTGCGGGCGGCGATCTTGACGACCTCGGCCCCGGTGGCCCGCATCGCCCGGTACCGCGACTCCAGGTCGTCCGGGGTCGCCTCGAAGTCGTGCGTCGACAGCACCACGTTCCGGCCCCGCCGCTCCGCGACGAGCTCGTCGAACCCGCCGCGCCACTCCAGGTCCACCCAGTCGGCGCCGAGCTCGAACGCCCGCGCGAGGATGCGCCGCCGCTCATCCTCCGACCCCGCGAACCGGCCGCCCTCCCAGACCGGCCGGCACGTGACGACGACCGGGCCGGACCGGCCGGCGAGGGCGCCGTCGACGTCGAGGTCGGCAACGCCGTCGAGCCGCAGCTCGACGAGGTCCGCGCCGCGCGCCGCGTCACGGGCCGCCCGCAGTCCCGCGGTGGTCTCGGCGGTCACGGTGGCGCACAGTCGAGCCCGGCTCATCGGGGAAGTCCCTCTCACACTCACACAAAAAAAGCCTCTCCAACCCGGTGCCGGAGAGGCTGTCGCGTTCTGCTGTGGCTGTGGTCAGGCGGGCAGACGCACCTCTCCGGGCCGGGTAAACCAGTAACCCCACCAGGCGCGCGCTCCGCCCCCGCATGCCCTAACGTCGTGCCGCCGCGGAATCGTCTGCTCTTCGAACACCTGAGGCACCCTGTCACCGTCGCGTCAGCTCCACACGACGGCACGTCACGTCCGGGTCCGGCAACGGCGAGACGCCGACCGTCACGGCTGTCGCTTCATGACCGCATCCTGAAGCACGTCCACGCGGCCAGTCAGGCGGTCGACCTTGCCGTTCACCAGGATGATCGCGATCGTGTTGACCAGCCCGGTCACGCCCCCGACGACCGCGGCGATCAGCGTCGCGATCTCCACTCGAACCCCGCACGACATCCTATCACAACGGGTCGCACCTGCTCGGACGACAGCCCGGACCGCACCGGACCGGCCCGGCGGCTGCTGGATTGAACCGCCCGCCCAACGTCGCCTGCGGCTCCGCCGGGCGCCCAATCGAGCCTCCAGGCGTCCGCGCCGGTGCACGGCGCAGACTCCCGGCCGTTCCTGCACGCCCGGGCCGCGACCTCCGCCGGCCGCCGGCATGGCCCCGAGGGCCCTTCTGCTTGACCCGTAAGCACTTCCTTCGTTATAAGGGTTCCGTTCCGGCACGCCCCCGGCCATCTTCCATGAATCAGAACAGGCCGCTCCTGGCTCTCGCCCTCACGGCCGGCTGCTTCCTCGCCGTGCTGCCCGCGGCCACCGTCACCATGCCGGTGGACGAGGTGCGGGCGGGCATGCGGGGCACGGGCCTCACCGTCTTCGACGGCGCGAAGCGGAGCGAGTTCACGGCCGAGATCATCGGCGTGCTCGAGAACTCGTTCGGGCCCCGCCGCAACCTCGTCCTGGCCCGCCTCGACGGGGGGCCGCTGGCCGGGAGCGGGGTGATCCAGGGCATGAGCGGCAGCCCCGTGTACATCGACGGGCGGCTCGTCGGGGCCGTCTCCTACTCCCTGGGCTCGTTCCCCAAGGAGACCATCGCCGGCATCACGCCGATCGACGAGATGCTGCGCGACGACACGCCGGGGCCGCCCCGGACCGCGCGCGGCGCCCCCGAGCTGACCCTTCCGCTGGCCGCCGACAGCCTGACGCGCCTGCTGTCGACCCGCCTGGCGCGGCCGGAGCCGTTCGCGGCGCGGACCGGCGACGTCGGCGCGGTGGGGCTGCCGGCCGGCGCGGGGGCCTCGTACGGGGTCCGCCTGCGCCCCATCGCCACCCCCCTCACCCTGAGCGGCTTCACGCCGGCCGCGTTCGACCGCATCGCCTCGATGTTCGGCCCCGCCGGCCTCGCCCCGGTCGTGGGCGGGACGGCGGCGGGGGGACGGTCGGCGGCGCAGTCCGACGCACCCCTCCAGGCCGGCGACGCGGTGGGCGTGAGCCTGATGCAGGGCGACCTGTCGATGGCGGGCACGGGCACCGTCACCCTCGTGGAGGGCGACCGGGTGTACGCGTTCGGGCACCCGTTCTACAACCTCGGCGCGTCGCGCTTCCCGATGACCCGCGCGTGGGTGCACACGGTGCTGCCCAGCCAGCTGATCTCGTCGCGCATCGCCACCGTCGGCGAGACCCTCGGCACCATCGACCAGGACCGCTCGAGCGGCATCAGCGGCAGCCTGGGGCCGGGCCCGCGCCTCGTGCCCGTCCGCATCACCCTCGACGCGCCGGACCGGCAACGGACGGACACCTTCGAGTTCGAGGTCGTCGACGACGCGATCTTCACGCCGCTGCTCGCCTACAACGCGATGCTCAACACCCTGTTCTCGCACAATCGGCAGACAGGCGCCGCGACCTACGCGGTGCGGGGAGAGGTGACCCTGGCGGGCCTTCCGGCCGCCCGGTTCGAGGAGACCTTCGCCGGCAACGCCGCCACCGTGCTCGCCTCCGCCTACGTGGCGGGGCCCCTGACGGCGCTCGTCGACAACGGGCTCGAGCCGGTGACGGTCGAGCGGGTGGACGTGTCGGTCACCGCCCGCGACGGCACGCGGACGGCCGAGCTGGAGCGCGTCTGGCTCGACGACCCGCGCCCGCGGCCGGGACGGACGGCGCCCCTGCGCCTCGCCGTCCGCGCGCGCGACGGCGACGTCGAGGTCCGGACGGTGATGGTCGACCTGCCGTCGACGGCGCGGGGCCGGGTCCGGCTGCTGGTGGCCGACGGCGCGACCCTCGCGCGCGAGGAGCGGCAGCAGGCGGGGATGGCGGCGCGCCCCACGAGCCTCCGGCATCTCATCGACGCCCTCAACACGGCGCGGCGCAACGACCGCTTCTACGTGCAGCTCCGGCGCGGCGACGCCGGGGCGGTCGTCAACGGCCGCCGGCTGCCCTCGCTGCCCCGCTCGGTGCTGGACGTGCTGGGGGCCGACCGCGCCGGCGCCGGCCTCGCGCGGATGAGCACCGCCGCCCTGCGCGAGTGGGAGGTGCCCCTGGACCGCGTCGTCTCCGGAGCCCGCGTCATCGACCTGGACCTGGGCTCCTGATGGCGAGCATTCCCGGAATCGCCCCCGCCGTGACCCACGCGCCCCTCCCCCGCCCCACGCGGGTCCAAGCCCGATGAAACGCAGCATCCTCCCGATTGCGCTCGTCGCCGCCGCCGCCACCCTCACGGGGTCGTCGCCGGTCTTCTGGCAGGTGTCGACGCAGGCCGAGCTCCTGCGCGGCGAGGTCGACGCCCTGTCCGTCGACGACGAGGGCCGCCTGCGGCTGGGTCCGGCCACCGACGCGGTGCTCGAGACCCCCGAGCCGGCGCTCTGGTCGCTCGCGCGCGCGACCGACGGCGCCCTCTGGACGGGCAGCGGCACCGACGGGCGCCTCTACCGGCTGGGGGCCGACGGTACCGGCACCGTCGTTCTCGACGCCGACGAGCTCGACGTGCACGCCCTCGCGGCCGACCGCGAGGGCGGCGTCTACGCGGGTACTTCGCCCGGGGGCCGGGTGTACCGCGTCACCGCCGGCGGCGAGGCGACGGTGGTGTTCGACCCCGGGGAGACCTACGTCTGGGCCCTCGCCCTCGACGGCGACGGCGCCCTGTACGTGGCCACCGGCAACCCCGCCCGCGTCTACCGCCTGCCGGCCGGCGGCGACCCCGCCCTGCTCTACGCGAGCGACGCCGCGCACGTGCTCTCGCTCGCGGTGGCCGGCGACGGCACGCTGCTCGCCGGCACGGAGTCGCCCGGCCAGGTGCTGCGCATCGATCCTGCCGGCCGGGCGTTCGTGCTGCTCGACGCGCCCTTCGACGAGATTCGCTCGCTGCGGCCCCAGCCCGACGGCTCGGTGCTCGCGGTGGCGGTGAGCGGCCAGCCCGCGCCCGGCGCGTCGGCGACGCCGCCCCCCGCCCCGGCCGCGGCGGCGGCCCCGGTGCCGACGGTCTCGGTGACCACCAGCGTCACCGCGGTCGTGGTCGGGAGCAGCGCCACGCCCGCCGCGACTCCGGCCTCCACCACCCCGGCCGCGAGCGGGAGCGAGAAGGGCGCCGTGTACCGCATCACCGCCGACGGGCTGTGGGATCGGCTTTGGGAGTCCAGCCTCGACACCCCGTTCGACGCCGCGTTCGACGACCAGGGGGCGCTGGTGGTCGGCACCGGCCCGAACGGCAAGCTGTACCGCGTGTCGGGCGAGCCGCCGCGGACGGTCCTCTCGGGGCAGGCCCCGGCCCGGCAGGTCACGCGGCTGCTGCCGGCCACCGACGGCTCGCTGTGGTATGTCACCTCCAACCCCGGCAAGGTCATGCGCCAGGCGGGCCGGCTCGCCGCCCGGGGCACCTACGAGTCGGAAGTGCACGACGCGGGGGCGGCGGCCCGATGGGGCGTGATGCGCTGGCGCGGCGTGACGCCGCCGGGCAGCCGCATCGAGCTGGCGACCCGGTCGGGCAACACCGCCATTCCCAACGACACGTGGAGCCCGTGGTCCGACGCCTACACCGAGGCGTCGGGCTCGCCCATCGCCAGCCCCAACGCGCGCTACCTCCAGTGGCGGGCCACCCTCCACGGCGGGGGCGACGCCTCGCCGGTGCTGACCGCGGTGACCGCGGCGTACCTGCCGCGCAACCTGCGGCCCGAGATCACCCAGCTGACCGTGCACCCGCCGGGGACCGTCTTCCAGCAGACGATCAGCACCGGCGACCCGCCGCTCGCGGGGCTCGACGAGCGGCCGGGGTCGCGGCCCGCGACCGGCGCCGTGGGCCGCGAGGGCTACCGCAAGGGCATCCAGACGTTCCGCTGGCAGGCGAGCGACGCGAACCGCGACCCGCTGGAGTACTCGGTGTCCTACCAGCGGGACGGCGACACCGGGTGGCACGTCCTGCGGACCGGGTTGCGGGAGACGGTGTTCGCCTGGGACACCACGATGATCCCGGACGGCGCCTACCGGGTGCGCATCTCGGCATCCGACGCGGCGGGGAACGCCCCCGGGGCGGCGCTGGTCGGCGAGCGCGACAGCACCATCTTCGACGTCGACAATGCCCCGCCCCGCATCGAGGTGGGGGCGCGGCGGCGCGAGGGCGGCCGGGTCGTCCTGCCGTTCACCGTGCGCGACGCGCAGTCGCCGGTGCAGCGGGTCGAGATCGCGGCCGGCAACGCCGACTGGCGGGTCGTCTTCCCCCTCGACGGGGTGCCCGACGGGCTCGTGGAACGCTTCGAGGTCGTCCTCGACGCGGCCGCCACCGGGCCGGTCGTCATCCGGGCCACCGACGCCCTGCGCAACACCGTGAGCGTCTTCGGGGAGTGAGACCGCGGCGCGCTCGCCCCTTCCCCTGTTCCCGACCACCCACACATGCTGAACGGCCTCATCGTCTTCGCGGCGCTCGCGTCGGTGTTCCTGGCCGCGCTGACGGGCCAGATGCAGGCGCTGACCGACGCCATCGTCTCGTCGGCCCGGGGCGCGGTCGACCTGGCCATCGGCCTCATCGGCCTGATGGCGTTCTTCCTCGGGCTGATGCGGGTCATCGAGGACGCCGGCGCCCTGCGCCACCTCGCGCGGCTCGTCGGACCGGTCATGCAGCGCCTCTTCCCCGGCGTGCCCGTCCACAGCCCGGCGATGAGCGCCATGATCCTCAACATCGCCGCCAACATGCTGGGCCTCGCCAACGCCGCCACCCCGTTCGGCATCAAGGCGATGGAGGAGCTCGACAAGCTGAACGGCGAGCGCGGCACCGCCACCAACGCGATGGTCCTGTTCCTCGCCATCAACACGTCGGCCCTCGCCATCCTCCCCTCGGGGGTGGTGTCGATGCGGGCGTCGGTGGGGTCCGAGGACGCCGTCGGCATCTTCTTCCCGACGTGGTTCGCCAGCGGCTGCGCCACCATCGTCGGGGTGACGGCGGCCGTCCTCCTGAGCCGGCTGACGGTCTACCGGCGCACCGAGCCGGCGCCGGCGCCCGAGGCCCCGCGCCCGGACTCCGCCCGGGACGGCGACGCCGCCGCGGAAGCCGCCCCCGGCGACGACGCCCCCGAGGCCCTCGAGCCGCTGCCCGGCCGGCGCTGGGTCGGACGGCTGTTCTGGCTCGCCCTCGCCGTCCTCCTCGGCCGCTTCGTCTGGCAGCACCGCATGGACCCGCCGTTCGAGCTCTTCGGCGCCGTCACGTCGGCGTGGATGCTGCCGATGGTGGTGTCGGTCCTCGTCATGTACGGCTGGACGCGCGGGGTCCGCGTCTACGACTCGCTGGTGACGGGCGCCCGGCAGGGCTTCGAGGTGGCGGTGCGCATCATCCCCTACCTGGTGGCGATCCTCGTGGTGGTGGGGATGTTCCGGGCCTCGGGGGGCATCGACCTCATCACGACGCTGCTCTCGCCGTTCACGGCCCTCATCGGGCTGCCGGCCGAGGCGCTGCCGATGGCCATCCTCCGGCCCCTGACGGGCAGCGGCGCCTACGCGGTGATGGCCGAGATCATGACCGCCGAGGGTCCCGACTCGGTCGTCGGGTACATGGTCAGCACCTTCCAGGGGAGCACCGAGACGACGTTCTACACGCTCGCCGTGTACTACGGGGCGGTGGGCATCCGCCGCACCCGCCACACCGTGCCGGCGTGCCTGCTCGCCGACACCGCGGGCATCCTCGGCGCGGTGTTCATCGTCAACCTGATGTTCGGGTAGAGGTCCCGGCGCGCGCGGCGCCGTCTTGCAGGCCGAGTCGCGGTTCGAGCCGCCGAATCGTCGCGCCTTGACACCAGACGAT
This sequence comes from Vicinamibacterales bacterium, assembly GCA_965116765.1. Lineage (GTDB taxonomy): Bacteria > Acidobacteriota > Vicinamibacteria > Vicinamibacterales > UBA8438 > JAJEEA01. Next base: position 1,017,859 of record OZ220718.1, read on the forward strand.
GCGGCAGCCCGAGCGATTCCGCTCCTCGCGCCTCCCGACCGTGACGGTGGTGGTCTCGCACGGTCCGACGACGGCTGCACAGTCGCAGGGTCTATCCGGACGGACGGGAGGCCGGGCTATACTGGCACCATGGCTCCACAGTCGGCCGAGCTCGATCCGGCATCGCTGGTGGCGCGGATCATCGCCGAGCTCGAGGCGAATCCGGCCGCCCAGCAGATGCTCCTGCGCGCCATGCTGACCGGCGAATTCCTGGGGATGCCGGTGCGGCTGAACGCCATCGAGCGCGATGTCGCCGAGATCAAGGGCCGGGTCACCACCCTGGAGCACGACGTCGCCGAGATCAAGGGCCGGGTCACCACCCTGGAGCACGACGTCGCCGAGATCAAGGGCCGGGTCACCACCCTGGAGCACGACGTCGCCGAGGTCAAGACCGACATGGCGGCCGTCAAGATCGACGTGGCGGCCCTCAAGGGAGACAGCCTCGAAGTCAGGATGCACAAGTGGATCCGCCCGTTCCTCAGCCAGAAGCTCGGCCTGCGCCGGCCGGACGTCGTTCACGGCGCCGTGACGCACACGGACCGCGAGCTGCAGGAAGCCGTGTACGGGGCGGTCGATGCGGACCGCATCACGGTCGGGCAGGAAGTGCGCGTCTTCGCGACCGACCTCATACTGCGGGCGCAGCGTCAGAGCGGCCGCACCACGGTGTGGGTCGCCGTGGAGGCGTCCAACACCCTCGACGGGAGCGACGTCGAACGGGCGCGCGAGTCCGCGGAGGCGCTTCAGGCGATCTTCGGGGAAGAAGCGGCGGCCGCCGTCATGGGACATGCGATCAGCAGCGAGCACCGACAGCTCGCCGGCGCGAGCGGGGTCGACGTGTTCATCGTCGACCCGAACCACTGAGCGTGCAGAAGCCCCAAGAGGGTCACGTCTTGCCCGGGGCGAGGACTCCCCCAGCGTTCCGCATCGAGTCCGGCCTCGCGGCCGACGACCATTCGAGCCGGAGTGCGGGGGGCGACGGCGCCCGCGTCCTGCCCGGCAGCGACTGCACGTGGGGCGGAGACCGCGAGCACCGGCCGCGGCCGTAGCCGCCGCCGACGTCACTGCAGCTGGAGCTGCGGGAGCGGTCGAACGTCGACGCCGCTCCGCCTCACCCCGACCATGATCTGCGCGTCGTCGGCGCCGGACGGCACGTAGCTCACGCGGTACTGCATCGACACCCGCTCGTAGCCGGCCGCCAACCGGCTCGCGAGCCGGGACAGCCCCAACGACAGCTGGGTGCGTGACGTCAGCGTCATGTACACCCCGCGGAGCAGCCGCGTCAGGTCTCGGGCGATGCCGGGAACGACCCGTTCTTCCCCGTCGGCGCGGCCCCGCGCGCTCCGCGGCTCGAGAACCACCGCGTGCGCCATGATGCCGGCGGCGGCGAACCGGGCCAGCTGCAGGTCGGCGTCCTCCCGGGCGTCGCCGCGCTCCTCGTCCCCGTTCGGCAGCACCAGCACCACCACCGGAAACGGCTCGTCGTCGTCGTAGCGGCGCTCCGAGACCCCGCGGACGCTCTCGAGCAGCCCGACACGGGCGCGCGCCCCGACGCGCACGCGGCCAATCGCGTCGTCGAGGTCGCCGCGGTCGGTCGTCGGGCCGACCACGCGGCGAACCCGACCCCGGATGGTGTGGATGGACACCTCGTGCCGCGGCGGCAGCGTGCGCAGAAAGGCGGCCAGGCCCTCCCGCAGCGCGTCCCGCTCGGCCGGCGCGGCGACGCGGCCGCCGTTGTCCACGAGCAGCGCAATGCTCATCGGGCGCGGCGTGCCGCGGCGCACCGACACGACGTCGAGATCGACGTTGTTCTCCTGGAGGGCGAAGTCGGCCGCGGTCAGACCGGGGACGGGCCGCCCCGCCCGGTCCAGCACCTCGACGAACACGTGGCCCAGCTCCTGCGCCGCCGCGCCCGCCGGTCCGCCGGCAACACTCAGCGCGACGACGACGACGAGGATCCGGCGCATGTGGATCTCTCCAGGACCTGCCCCGCGAGACGGGGCGCTCTTGCACCATACCATGATCCCACGCGGGCGATTCCAGCCCGCAGCCGGTCAGCCACGAGAACCTCGTCCCGGCCGATCGGCGGATCGCGGGCGGGCCTCGAACGGTCGAGCTTCAGAAACCGTCGATGCTCCATCCGGCGCGGCCCCCGGGCCTTTCGGTCCGCGGCCCTCGGGACGGCCGAGCTTCGGAAATCGTCGTTGCTCCGCCTGGCAACCGAGAGGTTGGATGGGTCGTCGGTCCACGAGGCGGGCGCACTATACTCTCTGAATCGTGCTCGCGTGGCCGGCGCGGGAGAGAGAGCGCCATGCCGGCGCACTCCGGGTGCCGGGCCGCGCGCGCCCGCGCCGGAGCTCTGGAGGGGAGGGAATGCGAACCGCTCCACGACTCGCGATCGCGACGGCGGTGGTCGGGGCGGCGCTCGTGTCCACGGGCCGTCAAGGCGCCACCCAGGGGCCCGCCGACACCTTCTCCGTGTCGGTCGGCTACGCGACCCCCATCAGCGAGCTGCGGCAGTGGGACGCGGCCGTCGACCACGGGGTACGGACCGGCGAGCTCGTCGTGACGTCCCGCCGCGGCGACGGCGCCCTGACCGAACGCACCCACGAACATCTCGTCCAGCACGTGGCCGGGATACCGGTGCACGGCGCCGGGGTGTCGCGGCAGCTCGAGCGCGGCGTGACGGTGTCGCTGCTCGGCACGCTGCATCGCAGCGTCGAGGTGGAGACGGCGCCGGTGCTGTCGCAAGCCGAGGCCGTTGCGGACATCGCCCGCGCGACCGGCGAGGCGCCGCCCGCTTCGCCGCGGCTGGTCGTCTTGCCGCGGCCCGACGGCTCGTACTCGCTCGCGTACAGCGCCGTCGCGGAAGGCGGCGGCCTTCACTTCGCCGACGCCGTGCGGGGCGGTCTCATCGCGACGTTCGACACCCTCGCCCCGGCCGTGCTCGCAAGGACGGATGCCGGCCCCGCCGCCGGGGGCGCCACCGACTTCGGGGCCGGCGCGCGGCTCGGTCCGCGGCGGTTCACCGACCATGCGGGCCGCGCCTACACTTGCGAGACCGCCCGCTTGCCGGTACGGGTCCGGGGCGTGTGGCGGTCGCTTCCGGCCCTGTGCGACGACGGGCGGTTCGTCTTGGCCTCGCCCCAGGGCCGAGCCGTGGTCGACGCCCTGCTCGCCATCTTCCGCGTAGCGGGCGGCGTCTTCCGCACCGGCATGGGCGCGGCGGCAGGCGGCCCGCCGGCACGCGGCCGAGCGACGGGCGACGGCGAATGGAACCCTGCCGCCCTCGCGGACCCGTGGTCGCAGGGCGCCCCCGGCGCCTATCCCTTCCGCACGGAGTTCGCACTCGCCGGCGACCACCGGTCCTGGCACTATTCGGGCTTCGCCTTCCAGGACGGCCGGTTCCTCGAGGCGACGGGCGACTGCTGCCGGGACGGCCGCGACCGCAACTCGGCAATCCTCGGCCACGCGTTCCACCTCGCCGTCGAGGGCGGCACGAACCGGGGCACCGGGTCGTGGGTCGCCGGGGCCGGCCCCGCCCATCGCGAGCTCATCGGGCAGATATTCCACCGCGCGCTCACCGAGCTCCTGCCCCCGGCGGTCTCGTTCCCCTTGGCGGCCGAGGCCATCCGCCAGTCCGCGGCCGACCTCGCGCCCGATACCGTGGTCCAGCGGGCGGTCGAGCAGGCGCTCGAGGCGGTGGGCCTGCCGCCGCTCCGCCCGTCCGGGCGCGGCGATGCCGGCGCGCATCCCGACGGCGGGGCCGGCGAGCGGCGGAGCGGCCACCCGCCCGCCTCCGCCGGCTCTCCTTCGGAACCATCCGCGACCGCGGGTCGGCCGGCCGACTTCGACGTGCAGGCCACCGAGGTCGGCCACTACAACTACGAGAGCCCCCACTCGGACCCCGTCGCCCTCCTGCCCGACGGGTCGCTGCTCTACGCCGCCAACACCCCCGCCGACACCGTCGACGTCATCGACACCGCGACCCGGCTCGGTCGTCGCCCGCATCGACGTGGGCCTCGACCCGGTGGGGGTGGCGGTGCGGCCCGACGGCCGGGAGGTGTGGGTGGCGAACCACGTCTCCGACTCGGTCAGCGTGATCGACGCCGACCCCGCCAGCCCCACCCGGCACCACGTGCTGGCCACCGTCCAGGTCTTCGACGCCGCCACCCGGTCGACGCGCTTCGACGAGCCGGTGGGCATCGCGTTCGCGGGCAACGAGAAGGCCTACGTGGCGCTGTCGTCGTCGAACCGGGTCGCCGTCGTCGACGTCGCGTCGCGGGCGGTCACCACGTTCCTGCAGATCACGGCGCAGGACCCGCGGGCCCTCGCGGTGGCAGCCGACCGGCTCTACGTGGTGCCGTTCGAGTCGAACAACCAGACGCAGCTCTCGGGGTGCTGGCCCGAGAACATCGACGGCGAGCTGTGCACGTTCGACGCCCGCGCGCACGTGACCGAGGCGCCGGACGGCAACGCGCAGAGCCTGTCGCTGGGCTACGTCGCCGACATCGTCCGCCACCCCGGCATCCCCGACCGCGACCTCTACGTGTTCGACACCGCCACCGACGAGCTCGTCGAGGTGGTCGACACCCTCGGCACCCTGCTCTACGGCGTCGCCGCCGACTCGGCGGGCCGGGTGTTCATCGCGCAGACCGAGGCCCGCAACGACGCCAACGGCAAGGCCGGCACCGAGGGCCACGGCATGGCCGAGCTCGAGAACCGCGCCTTCCTCAACCGCATTACCCGGGTGTCGTGCGGGGCCGGTTGCGGGGCGCCCGCGTTCTTCGAGCTCGAGCCCCTGCCCCCCGCCGACCCCGCGCGCGACGAGGCCCTCGCCACGCCGTTCGGCATCGCCGTCAGCGGCGACGACTCGACCCTGGTGGTCACCGCGGCGGCGTCGAGCCGGGTGTTCACGATGGACGCCGACACCGGGGCGGTGCTGGGCCGGGCCGACGTGGGGGCCATCCCCCGCGGCGTCGCGCTGGAGAGCACCGCCGAGGGGGCGCCGGCGCGGGCCTGGGTGCTCAACGCGCTCGACAACAGCGTGTCGGTGGTCGACCTGTCGGACCCGGCGGCGCCGGCGGTAGAGACCACGATCGCCCTCGAGGATCCCACCGACCCGGACCTGAAGCGGGGGCGCATCGCCTTCAACAGCGCCGAGGCGTCGAGCACGGGCACCTTCGCGTGCGCGAGCTGCCACCCCGACGGGCACACCGACCAGCTGCTGTGGGTGCTCGACACGCCGCTCTGCGACGTCGGCTGCGACCAGATCCAGCCGCGCCTCGTCCAGGACATCCGCGGCCTGCGCGGCAGCGCCCCCTACCACTGGGACGGCATTCCCGGCGACCCCTTCGGCGGCGTCAACACCGCCAACATCCGGACCCCCGTCGAGCCCAACTGCGACGGCGACGTCCCCGAGAGCTGCACCGGGCACCTCGTCGACGGCTCGCTGGCCACGACGATGTGCGACCTGAGCGACTGCGAGACCAACGACGAGGGCAAGCCCGGCCGGCTGTCCGGGGCGGAACGGGCGGCGATGGCGAAGTACCTGCTCAGCGTCCCCTACCCGCCGTCGCCCGAGCGGCCCTACACCAACGAGCTCACCGCCCGCGCCCGCGCCGGCATCAACGAGTTCCACAACACGAAGCAGTGCGCCAACTGCCACCGCCTGCCGTTCTGGACCATGACCAACATGGGCGGCAGCGGCATGGACGTCCCCTCGTGGCGCGGCGCCAACGACCGGTGGAAGAACGCGCCCCAGAACCGCTTCTTCTTCGCCGACCTCGTCGGGGGCGACACCCGCGGGTTCCCCGAGCGGTTCGGCTTCGTGAACGACCGGGAGATGTTCCAGATGATCGTCGAGGGCAGCGTGGGGTTCTCGGGGGCGCTGGGGCGCCAGCTCACGCTGAACGCCGACACCGTCTCGCGGCCCGACGCGGCGGACCTCCTCGACGCCCTGGAGCAGTCGGCGTCGGAGGGCGCCGTCGTCCTGCACGCGACCGGCATCCTGCTGGGGGGCGGCCTGCCGCCGCCGTTCACGGCGCCCGCCCGGCCGCTGGACCTGGTGTACCGGGCCGGCGCCTACCGCGCCGCGAACGGACGCTTCCATTCCCGCCAGGGGCTGTTCAACCTCGCCGCGGCGGGCGACCTCGTGCTGACGATCACCGCCCGCCTCGGCCACCTCACCGGCTACGAGCATCCGCAGCCGACGCTGCGGCCCCTCGAGCTGCCTGTCCTGCCCATGTTCCCGGGCGGCCGGCCCGCCGAGTTCCCCGAGCTGCACGCCAACGCGCCCATGCGGCTGCGCGGCGAGCACATCCGGCCCGGCGCCTGGCTCGTCGTCGACGGTCGCCGGGTCGAGGGATCGGTTCAATGCGAGACGGGCACGCTGCCCGACTGCGAGGACGACATCGCCGTCGTCCGCCTCGCGCGGCTGCCCGCGGAGGCCGGCATGCATCTGCTGCAGGTGCAGAATCCCCACGGCCTGTTCAGCAACGACTTCGTGTTCCACGTCGTCGACGCGCCGCCCCGGGCCGAGAGCGGGAACCTCATCGGCAGCGGCGGCACCTTCGACGGCCGGGGCGGGTGGCGGGTGGGGCTGACCAACGCGTCGGTGACCTTCAACGGCGAGGCCGACTTCACCATCGACGAGCCGTCGCCGCAGCGCTGGCGGGTGCAGCTCTGGCACACCGTCGCGATCCGCAAGGACGTCGAGTACTCGCTCTGCTACTCGGCCCGGGCCGACGACATCCGCTACATCGAGACCAACGTCGACACCGGGGCCGGCGACTACCGCAGCCTCGTCGGCACCGGCTTCGACCCCGAGGTCGGCGCCGCCACCCGCAGCACCGGGGCGAGCCTGACCCGGCGCTACCAGCAGTTCCGCCACCGATTCATCAGTCCGGAGGACGACACGACAGCCCGCGTCACCTTCGACCTGGCGCAGATCGCGGTCGACGTGCAGATCGACAACGTGGGGTTGTATGAGGGGCGCGGATGCGGCGCGCCGTGACTTCCAGCGGTGTCGGGTCGCAGGCATGTGCCGCGCTTGGCGCACCGTGCGGCGTACTCTCTGACGTTGCCGGCATCATCGGCGCGGCGCCAATCGCGAACGCGTTGTTCGCGTAGGCGACCCGTACGCTGGACCTTGCTCCCAAGGCGGATTCCGCCCTTCACACGGCACCTCTGTCAGCATCAGGCTGATCAGTAACGCCGATGATCCGCTTCGGTCGATAACTCATCCGGTCCGCCCATTCACACGGCCGCGAAGGCGGCGACCGTCCAGAAGACCCACCCGGACTCGCCGGCCTCAAGCCGGGCCGCGATCCGGCACGCGCGTCCACCTACCACAGAGGCGCGGCCAGCATCAGCGCCAAGACGGCGAGTGTCTCCATGGCGAACAGCAGACCTACAAGCAGAACCTCGGACCAGTCGAACGGCCGCTCGGACTCTACCGCCCCGCCGGCGCCGTTGAATCCGCAATGCACACAGCAATGCGGTGGAGGGGAATCCAGGGATCAACCCGGTACCGGGCGTCTCCTGCCCCTCCCGATGCGGCAACGCAGTCAGTGTTGCCGATCGTTCGCACTGTGCTATCGTCGCCCTGTGACGAGATGGTTCCGAGTGTCTTCCGCGGCAGCGTCATTGCTGGCGCTGGGCGCGGTCTTCGCACAGGCGCAGCGGCCGGAATCCCAGCCGACGGATCGACGGGGGGGCGCCGGCGACCCGGCCGCGACGTTCCGTTCCGGCGTCACGCTGATGACGACGGTCGTCGTCCCGCGCGACCGGAGCGGCGTCTTTCTCGCCGACCTGACCGCCGACGACTTCCTCGTCTTCGGCGACGATCGGCCCCAGCCGGTCGTCTCCCTCGTCCGCGTCCTCGGCGGGCGCGCCGGCGGCCAGCTGGCGCCTCCCCGGCTGTTCCCGGGGGGAGTCGTCCTCCCGCCCCCACCGCCGCCGCGCGCCGCCGGCGATGCGGGGGGGCGGCTCTTCGTCGTCCTGATCGACGACCTGAACATCGAGGAAGGCTTGACGCTCCGCACGCGCGCGGTGTTCGAGCAGTGGGCCGAGAACGTCATTCGCGAGGGCGATTTGTTCGGCATCGTCTCGACCGGACCGTCGGCGATCGCGATCGACGTGACCGACGACCGGAGCCTGCTCGAGGCGGCAGCCGCCCGCATCACCGGCGACGGGCTCAGCCCCAACGAGCTCGTCGAGAACTTCCCGCCGGACGAGCAGGGCGTGCAGGAGCTGATGCTGCGGGCCCGCCTGGCGTTCAACACGATGCGCAACATCGTCGGCAGCCTGGAGCGGGTCCGGCAGCTGCGGAAGGTCATCGTCTACGTGAGCAGCGGCTACGACTTCAATCCGTTCCCTGACGAGCGCGCCCGATGGTTCAACGCGCCGCGCGGCACCCGCCTCGCCGATGTCGCGAGCGAGCGCGAGCTGACGCAGGAGATCCTCGATCTCGCCACGGCGGCGAACCGCGCGAACGCGTCGTTCTACACCGTCGATCCGCGCGGGCTGGTCGCCGGACCCGGGGCCGCCGATTACCAGTTGAGCGGTCTGGACGGTATCAGGTCGTTCAACGAGTGGATCTTCACGGCCCAGAACAGCCTGCGGTCGATCGCCGAGCAGACCGGCGGCCAGGCCATCGTGAACCGCAACGATTTCGACGATGCGTTCCGCGAGCTCGACGCCGAGACCAGCGACTACTACATCCTCGGCTTCGCCCTGGACGATGCAGACTCGACGGTCCGGACGCGGAGACTGCGAGTCGAGGTGCGGGGCCGCAACGACGTCCGGGTGCAGCACGGTTCCGACTACACGTACGGCGGCCCGGCCAGCGAGAACCGGCTACCGCGGTAGACTCCGACCCGGTGTCGACGTCGGTCTCGATGGTAGCGGATGCCGTCGGCCCCGGCCGAGTAGCGGATAGAAGCGGAAGGTGCTTTCCTGGGCCCACTCGACCTTCAGTGCCTGTCGGTCCACCCTGACCACCGCGCGGTGGACGGCGGGCGTGCGCAGGCTCGGGGGTGAATCCACTGGCCGCTGGAGGCGCACCGACGGCCGGCGGCGCCGCGGGCGACGCCGCGGGCTCATCCACTGCCGACGCACAGCCCCACGTCATCAATGCCACGGCAGCGATGATTGCTCGCACCTGAACCTCCGAACCCACCCGGACTACCATAGTAAGATCGCTCCTCTCGCTTCAGTTTCCACCGTTCGTGTCCATGGAACGGGCGCACCGCCATCGGCTGCACGCCGCCTAACGACCCGAACGGCCGCGGGCGAGCTCTTGACGCCTCACGACTCCGGCCGCTCGCCGTAGCGCGTATCGTCACCGCAACGCACGGCGGCGCGAGACGGATCTTCGAGGTCGAGCCGCTTCAGCAGCTTGGCCAGCCCCTGTCGCGTCACCCCCAGCGCCGACGCCGCCTTGGCCCGCCGGCCGCCGGCCTGGGCGAGGGCGCCGCTGACGAAGCGGCGCTCGAACACCTGCCGCGCCTCGTGCAGGGTCGGTATGCCGTCGGGCCCGCTCGACCCGCCGGTGATGGCGGCCGGCAGCAGGGCCGGCCCCACCACCCCGCTTCGGGGACCGCGCACGACCAGCGCCGCCACGATGTTCTCGAGCTGGCGGACGTTGCCCGGCCAGTGGTAGCGGGCCAGCGCCTCCAGGGTCGCGCGGGCGGGTGCGGCCCGGCTCCCGGTGAGCGACTGCGCCCGCTGCCAGAAGTGATCGACGAGCAGCACCACGTCGTCGCCGCGGTCCCTGAGCGGCGGCACCTCGAGGCGGAGCACGTCGAGCCGGTACAGCAGGTCCTCGCGAAACTGGCCGGCCCTGACGTCGCTCTCCAGGGGACGGTTGGTGGCCGCGACGACCCGCACGTCGACCGCGCGCGGCGCCGTGTCGCCCACGCGGCGAATCTCGCCGTCCTGGAGCACCCGCAGCAGCTTGGCCTGCGCGCGGGGCGACAGCTCCCCCACCTCGTCGAGGAACAGCGTGCCCCGATCGCACGCCTCGAAGAGCCCCGCGCGGTCGGTCACGGCGCCGGTGAAGGCCCCCCGGACGTAGCCGAAGAGCTCGGCCTCGACGAGATCGTCGGTGAGGGCGGCGCAGTTGACGGCCCCGAACCGGCGCTCGGGCCGGGCGCTCAGCCGGTGAACGCCGCGCGCCACCAGCTCCTTGCCCGAGCCGCTCTCGCCCGTCACGAGGACCGGGAACGGCGACTCGGCGACCCGCCGCAGGCTGCCGCGCAGGCGGGCCATGACGTCGCTCCGGCCCAGAAGTCCCAGATCGTCCGAGTGGATGTTGCCTCGCACTGTTCTCCTCCGACATCGGGTTCCGGCCACCTTCCTCGGGCTCTCGGCCGTGCCGCGTCGCGACCAGGGCGCTGCAGGCGCCCATCGAGGCAGGCGCTCCAACGAGAGTCGTCCCGGTGATCGCCCGGTATCGAGACCGGGACCGACGGCCGCGCTCGTCCGCCTGAGCGCACGCACCGGGATCTGATGAGCAACGCCAGAGATGCAAGATACCGGCCGGAAAGAGCCCGGCGACGGAACCCCGGTCTGGTGGGCGATATCGCGAGGGTGACTCGGAGGACGTTGCAGGAACTGCGCGCAGCGATCCACGGATGGTGCGTGGTTTCTGACGATGGGGGAACGGGAGGAAGGGGGCGAGGAAAGAACCGGGAGGGCGATCGGACAGCCGACGACCGAGGTGGAACGGCGGCCGGTGAGGGTCGCCGTTCCACGAGGTCCCGGATCGGCGCTCAGTGCGCCAGCGGGTCGGGCCGGATCTGGAACTTGATCACCTTCTGGTTCGTCCCGGGACCGCCCTCCAGGTGCCAGGCCGCGTAGTTGGAGTAGCTCGACCAGAGCCCCTTGCCCTTCCACCCCGTCGTCGGGTCGTCGACGCGGCCCGTCGACGACCGCGAGAAGAAGCCCAGGGGTAGGGCACCCGCAGGGTGACGAACTCCTCGGTGTCGGGCCTGAAGACCTCGAGCGAGTCGGTGTTGACGACGCCGTAGAGGGGCACGTCGCGCCCGAGGCCGAGCACGTCGTGATGGTCGACCTGCGTGAGGTAGCTCTCGTCCGAGTTGATGGGGAACGCCTCGGCGTTCTGGTAGGTCGGCTTGTCCATCCGGAAGAACGTCCACCCCTCGGGGCACCCCTGCCCGTCGGCCTGCGGGCCCGAGATGTCCTCGCACCGGCTGCGGTCGAAGCGCGCGAAGTGGCCGCTGCCCCGCCAGTCCTGCCACGCCACGCCCTCGGTGGTCAGGTGCAGGCCGCCGCTGCCGTAGGCGCCGGGGTTCATGACCGAGGGGGGCGGCTCGTAGAGCTCGGCCGTGCACGACTCGGGCGGGTTGTCGCCTATCTCGAGGCGCACGAGCTGGCGCTGGTTGCGGCCGTTGCCCGAGCACCAGACGCTGCCGTCGGCGGGGTTCACGGCCGGCGAGTAGCAGCCGAACCGGATGGCGTGGTCGCGGGTGGGGTCGACGGGGTCGTCGGGCCCGGTCCACCCCGTCGTGATGACGCCGTCCTGGTTGACGTCGACGACGCCGGGGCACCAGCCCTGGGCCGCCTCGGCGTCGCCGGTCTCGTCCCAGATGTCCATGTCGATCCAGCCGAGCCCGTTCGCGAAGCCGTAGTAGATGCGCTCGTCCTCGCCGATCTGGTTGTGGTCGGCCGAGAAGCAGGTGTCGATCTCGGAGAACGCCTCGGTCTCGGGGTCGTACATGAACACCTGCCGCGTGGCCTGGGCGATCGGGTAGTGGGCGGCGAAGGCGTTCTCGGGGTCGGTGCAGAACGCGGGCTGCTCGCCGGGGGCGCGGATGCGGCCGGTCAGCCACACCCGCCCGTCGCCGTCCATGGCGACGCTGCGGGGGTCGGACTGCCGGGCCCACACGGGGTCGTCGCCCCAGTACGGCGACTCGGGGGTCTGCCCCTGGATGACGGGGCCGCCCGACGGGATGTCGATGTTGAAGGCCCGGTGCTCGACGGGGTCGAGGACCGCGAGGATGTCGCTCGGCTGCACCACGCCGTAGACGAGCCCGTCGGCGTTGACGGTGCCGTCGCGGACGTCCGAGGCGGCGCTGTCGGTGCGGCCGTCGGTCTCGGTGCCCCAGTCCCACAGGGTGACGACGACGTTGCGCTCGATGCCGGCGGGCCGGGGCGGGGTCTGGGTGGGCGCCTCGCCGGCCGCGATGCGCTCGCTCCAGTCCGCGAACATGCGGCGCTGCTCGCCGAGGCCCCCCCACATGCCGGCCATGCTCGCGCCCATCGGCCCCATGGCGACCCGGCGGTCCCACGCCGCGAGGTGCGAGTCGGCGGCGTCGAGAATGTCGCCGGGAATCTCGCGCGTCGCCCGGTTGCCGACCTGGTGGCAGTTCATGCAGCCGGTCACCCGGCTGCCCAGCTCCTGCTGCGACTGCTCGCCTTCCGGCAGCTCGAGCATCGACAGCCACCACGCGGCCGGGTAGACGGCGGCGGCGGCGCGGGCGTCGGGCGCCACCACCCCCTCGAGGTCGACGGTCTGCCCCGGCGTCGCGGTGACCCGCGGCGAGTCGACGAGGCCGTAGCCGCGCACGAACAGCTCGTAGGTGGCGTCGGGCAGGTCGGGCACCACGTAGCGCCCCTCGTCGTCGGTGGCCACGATGCGGATGAAGCGGGTCGGCAGGTCGGTGGTCTCGGCCACCACCCACACCCCCGCCTCGGGTCCCGCGCTGCTCGTGACGACGCCCCCGATGTCGTCGGCGTCGATCATCACCCCGCCCTGCCGTCCCTCGACAGCGAGGCCGGACACGGCGGCGAGCATCGCCGCCACCGCCGCCGCCGACAGTCCCGTGCGCAGTCTGGCCATTCCGTCCTCCTCGCCGAAAAAGAAAGGGCCCGGCACGAATGCCGGGCCCAGGGTGTTGCGCCTACCGGTCCTCCAGGTGGAGCAGCTACCCCACCGGCAGCAGCTCGAGCCGGCCGGTGGCGTCGCTCATCTTGTCGACGCGCACGCCCATCTTGTCGAGAACCGTCAGGTGCAGGTTCGAGATGGACGTGTCCTCGTAGCGCAGGTGGCCTCCGGCGTGGAGCTTCCCGCCGCCGCCGCCGACGAGCACGAGGGGCAGGCCCTTGTTGTCGTGGCGGTTGCTGTCGGACATGCCGGCGCCGTAGAGCACCATCATGTTGTCGAGCAGGTTGCCGTCGCCGTCGGGCGTCGCCCGCGCCTTCTCGAGGAAGTACGCGAACAGCGACAGGTGATACTCGTTGATCTTCGCGATCTTCTCGTAGAGGGTCGGGTCGTCGCGGTGGTGCGAGGTCGGGTGGTGCGAGTCGGGCACCCCGATCTCGGGATACGTCCGGCCGCTGATCTCGCGCGCCATCATGTAGGTGCCGACCCGCGTCAGGTCGGTCTGGTACGCGAGCAGCAGCAGGTCGGACATCAGATTCGCGTGCTCGCCGTAGGTGGCGGGGATGCCGGCGGGCTGGACGACCTCGGGCAGCTCGCGGTCGCTCTGCGCCTCGGCCATCTGGATGCGGCGCTCGATGTCGCGGACCGCCTCGAGGTACTCGTTGACCCGCACTCGGTCGGTGGGGCCGAGGCCGCGCTCCAGGGCGGCGATCTTGTCCGACACGGAGTCGAGGATGCTCCGGTCCTTGCGGAAGCGGTCGAGCCGGGTCGCGGCGTCGGTCGACCCGCTGTCGCCGAAGAGCCGCTCGAAGACCGCGCGCGGGTTGTTCTCGCCGAGGAGCGGCGTGGTCTCGTTGCGCCACGAGATGTTGCTGGTGTAGGTGCAGCTGAAGCCGACGTCGCACGAGCCCGACACGTCGCGGCTGTCGAGGGCCAGCTCCAGCGAGCCGAGCTGGGTGTGCCTCGCCGTCTCCCGCGCGATGAGCTGGTCGACGGACACGCCGGCGCGCAGGTTCGACTCGGTGCGGGCCGGGGTCACGCCGGTCAGGAACCGGGTGGCGGCGCTGGCGTGGACGCCGGCGTTGCTCGGCACCCCGTTCAGGCCCGTCAGCACCGTCATCTGGTCGCGATACGCGTCGAGGTGGCTGAGCAGCCGGGTCGACTCGAAGCCCAGGCCGTCGGTCTGGGGCGTCCAGTGCTTCATCGCCATCCCGTTCGGCACGTAGAAGACGCCGAAGCGCCGGACGGGGGCGGCGGCGCTGTTGCGGATGGCCGCGAACGCCGGAACCATGCCGTCGAGCAGCGGAAGCGCCAGGCCGGCGCCGATGCCCCGCAGCACGGTGCGGCGCGGGATAGCTTTCCTGGTGATGATCATGAGTCGGACCTCCGCATCTGGAACGCGCTGCTCTTCACGATTCCGAGGACGATGGATGACCAGCGATAGTCGTCGCCGGCCGCTTCACGCACGATCTTCCGGACGGTTGGAGCGTCATAATACTCGATCGCACGCCCCAGCGCATAGCCCATCAGCTTTTCCGTCACGGTGCCGACGAAGTCGCCGGGCCTCGCGAGCAGGAGGTCGCGGAGCCCGGTGGGGCCCTCGAAGGCGGCGCCGTCGGGCAGGACCCCCGAGGCGTCGACGGGCACGCCGGCGGTGGTGGCGCGCCACCGGCCGATGGCGTCGAAGTTCTCGAGCGAGAACCCGATGGGGTCCATCGGCGCGTGGCACACCGAGCACGCGGGGTCCTCGCGGTGCCGCACCATCGACTGGCGCATGGTGAGCGGCTCGCCCTCCTCGTTCTCCTCTTCCAGGGTCGGCACGTCGGGCGGCGGCTCGGGGGGCGGGGCGCCGAGCAGGTTCTCGAGCACCCACTTGCCGCGGAGCACCGGCGACGTCCGGTTGGGATAGGAGGTGACGGTCATCACGCTGCCGTGGCTCAGCAGCCCGGCCCGCTCGCCCTCCTCGAAGGCCACCTTGCGGAAGCGGTTCCCGTAGACGTTCGGAATCCCGTAGTGCACCGCGAGCCGCTCGTTGATGAAGCTGTAGTCGGCCCGCAGGAGGTCGAGCATGCTGCGGTCCTCCCGGATCAGGCTGTCGATGAAGAGGCTCGTCTCGGCCTCGAAGGCCTCGCGCAGGTTGTCGTCGAAGTCGGGGAAGATCAGCGGATCGGGATACACGCCCTCGAGGTTGCGGAAGTGCAGCCACTGCCCCGCGAAGTTGTCGACGAGGGCGGACGCCCGCGGGTCGGCGAGCATGCGGCGCACCTGCCCTTCGAGGACCGCGGGGTCGGCGAGCGACCCGTCCTCGGCCGCCGCGAGCAGCTCGTCGTCGGGGATGCTGCTCCACAGGAAGAACGAGAGCCGCGAGGCGAGGTCGAGGTCGGGAATCGCGTAGATCGCGTCGGGCGGGCTGTCGACGGGGTCGTGCTCGATGCGGTAGAGGAACTCGGGGTCGGCGAGGACCCGCTCGAGGGCGAGCCCGATGCCCGCGTCGAAGCTGCCGCCCTGCCGGCCGATGTCGAAGAACTCGAGCAGCGTGTCGACGTCGTCGTCGGAGACCGGGCGCCGGTAGGCGCGGCGCGCGAGGGTGCCCAGGATCTCCGCCGCGCACGGCCGCTCCTCGGCCTCGCTCGCCGGGGTGCAGGTGAACAGCCGGCGCCGCGTCGGGGTGTCGCCGGGGCCGTCGACGGTGAACGGGCCGTGGATCTGCAGGTGGTCCAGGGCCGGGTTGCTGTCGGGCATGTCGTTGACGGCGAGGGCGAAGCCCGACTGCCGCGGCTGCAGCACCCCTTCCTCTTCCCACGTCTCGCGGGGGAAGGACACCCCGATGACGTGCGGCCCGGCGTCGACCCGGATGCGGACCTCGAGGCCGTCGTCGGCGTGCAGCGAGTACGACTCCCACTCGATGTCGCCCCGGATGTTGCCGGCGAAGCTGATGGGCGCGGGCATGCCGGGGGCGTCCCCGCCGAACGTGAACTTGCGGATGCGCCGGCCGTCGAGGCGGATCTCGACGTCGTGCGCCTGATCGATGCCGCGCACGTAGCCCACGTAGTTGGTGCGCAGCCGCAGCCTGATCAGGTACTCGCCGTCGACGGGGAAATGGTGCCGCACCGCGGCGCCGCCGCGCGAGCCGAAGGGCAGGTCCTCGCTCTGCTGGTTCTCCTGAACCAGGTTCAGGGGAATCTCGTGGGTGGCGATGACCACGCCGCCGGCCGGCGGCTCGCCGATGGCGAGCCGGCCGATCTTGCGGGCCGCCGACACGTAACGCTCGAACAGGGACGGCGACAGGGACAGGGCGCCGGCGTTGTTGTCGAACCCGAACCGATCCGGCGCGTCGGCGGGAATCCACTCGCCGACGTCGACGTCGAGGTCGAGGAGGTCGCGGATGACGTTGCGGTACTCGGTCTGGTTCAGCCGGTGGAACGCGAGGGTGCGGCCCGGATTCGGCTTCGCCTCGGCCGCGCGGTCGAGCTCGTCCTCCAGCCATCGCCGGAACCCGTCGTAGGTGGCCTTGTCGGGGCGCGGACGCGGCTGCGGGGGCATGGCGCCGACGCGCAGCTTGCGCACCACCGCTTCCCATATCTCGGGGTCCTCGGCGACGTTGTCGACGTCGACGGTGTCGAGCGACAGCCCCACCGTGCGGAGCTGCGAAACGAGCACCGAGCGCGCCTCGCCCGTACCCTCCACGATCGCGCTGTTGTGGCAGGTGACGCAGTACTGGTCGAGGAGCGCCCGCTGGGGCGAGACCGCCGCCGGCGCGCCCGCCGGGGGCTGCCCCGCCGTCGCGGGCGGTGGCGCGCTCACGAGGGCGGCGACGACCGCCGCACCCAGTCCGCCGAGGAAACACCGGAACGCCGGAGGCTGCTCTCGTGTCATGGGATGTCGCCCACCCTCGAAGCGCGGGACCGCGGCCTGGGAGTCCGGCAGCGGCGGGACTCCCGAATCACCGCAAAATCGCCCGAATTGCCGCCTGCGAACGGACCTCTCCACCCCGTCCTCAGGACAGGATAGTGTCGCCGCTTTCCGTGATCGTGTCAACGGACGCGACCGTCGCCGACAGCCCGGCGCGGCGCGGTCTCGAGCGCCGTCATTCGCCGCGGACGACCCGCCGCGGCGCTGCCGCACCGCGAACCGCGCCGCGACCGGGCTCGCCGGGCGGTCGGACTCCATCGGGGTCGCCGCTCCCGGGCGCCCGATCCGGCAGGCGGCGCCGCGCATCCGCAAGCGGCGCGGGGTCCTCCGGGGGTTCCACCGCGGGCCGCACCTGCGGTACCATGACTCGGTAATCGCCACGGCCCGATTGACGCGAGGCGTGTCCGTGGCCCGTCCGGATCCGGGAGATCCAGGAGTAGAGCCTCGATGAGCGCGAACATCCCCGCGAGCCGCCCGATGCCGCGAATCTGCGCCCTCGCCGCCTCGGCCGCATTGCTCGTCTCGGCCGCGTCCGCCGCCCCGGCCCGCGCCAACACCGACGAGCTCCCGCTTATCGCCGCCGCGAGGGCGGCGGACGCCGCCGCGGTCGAGGGCCTGCTGCAGGAGGGCGCCGACGTCGGGCAACGTCAGCCGGACGGCGCCACCGCCCTGCACTGGGCCGCGTTCCGCGACGATCTGCACGTCGCGGGGCTGTTGCTCGCGGCCGGCGCCGACGTCGACGCGGCCAACGAGCTCGGCGCGACCCCCCTCTGGCTCGCGGCCGAGAACGGCAGCGCGGCGATGATCGAGCGCCTCCTCGCGGCCGGCGCCGACGCGAACGTGGCGCTGCCGGAGGGCGAGACGCCGGTCATGACCGCGTCCCGGGCCGGCACCGCGGATGGCGTGCGGGCCCTCGTCGCCGCCGGGGCCGACGTGAACGCAGCAGAGAGCTCGCGCGGCCAGACCGCGCTGATGTGGGCGGTGGCGCAGGGTCACGACGACGTCGCCGCCGTCCTCGTGCGCCACGGGGCGGACGTCGAGGCCCGCTCGAAGGTGCGCCCGCGGATGATGCACGCCGAGGGCACCAACGGATCGCAGTACGACCAGGGCGTCGTGTGGAACCGGGGCGGGTTCACGCCGCTGTTGTTCGCGGCGCGGCACGGCCGCGTCGCGGCGGCCGGCATCCTGCTCGACGGCGGCGCCGACGTGGAGAACCCGGCCCCGACCGGAGCGGCGCCCCTCGCCCTCGCGGCGCTCAGCGGCCAGGGCGCGTTCGCCGCCCGCATGCTCGAGCACGGCGCCGATCCGAACGCCATCGGGGGCGGCTACACCGCCCTGCACGCGGCCGTGCTGCGCGGCGACCGGGCGCTCGTGCGGACCCTGCTGGCCCATGGCGCCGACCCCAACCTGCGGCTGCGCGCGGGGACCCCGGTGCGGCGGGCGAGCCAGGACTGGGCGTTCGCCCCGGCCCTCGTCAGCGCGACGCCCTACTGGCTCGCCGCGTGGTTCCACGACGCCGACGTCATGCGCGAGCTCGCGGAGGCCGGCGCCGACCCCCGGCTGACGACCCTGGAGCGCTGGCGACCGGTCTTCGAGCGCGCGGGCGGGGTGGGGCCGCCCCACGTCGCCGGCGGCTTCGTGCCTCCCCTGGTGGCGGCGGCGCGGGGACCGGCCAACCGCGGGCGCTTCTTCAACAGCGCGCTGCGCAAGCCCGACGACGACGAGCGCAAGGTGATGGCCGCGGTCCGGACCGCCGTCGAGCACGGGGCCGACGTAGACGCCACCGACCTGCGGGGCGACACCGCGATGCACGCCGCCGCGCAGCGGAACTTCACTACCGTCGTGCGGTTCCTCGCCGAGCGCGGCGCGGATCTCGACGCCGAGGACGACGCGGGACGGACCCCGCTCGATCTCGCGAGGGCGGCCGAGGCGACCCGCGCCCGCATCCAGGATCCCAGCCGGTACCCCGCCGGCAACAGCGCCGAGGTGCTTCGCGAGCTGGGGGCCGACGACGGGCGCAACGCCGATTCGGACGGGCAATCCGATTGATCCGCCCCATCCTCCGCCACGGCGCCGACGCCCTGCACCAACCGGCCCGCCGGGTGGTCGACTTCGACGACGATCTGCAGACGCTGATCGACGACATGATCCAGACGATGCACGCCGCCCCCGGCATCGGTCTGGCCGCGCCGCAGGTAGGCGTCGGCTTGCGCGTCTTCGTCGCCGACCCTTCGGCCGGGCGGTCCTTCGCCGATCTCGTCACCGTCGTCAATCCCCGCATCGTCGAGCAGGAAGGCGCTCAGCGGGAAGAGGAAGGCTGCCTGAGCCTCCCCGGATTCACGGCGCGGGTGACCCGGCCGGCGCGGGTAGTCGTCCAGGGTTACGACCGCGAAGGCACGGAGATCACCATCGAGGGCGGGACCCTGCTCGCCCGCGTGCTCCAGCACGAGCTCGACCACCTCGACGGCAAGCTGTTCGTGGACCGGATGCAGGGCCTCCGGCGCGAGCAGATCGTGCGGCGGGTGCGCAAGCTCCGACGCGCGGGCAAGTGGTGAAGATCGCCTTCTTCGGGACCCCGGACTTCGCGGTGCCGTCGCTCGATCGCCTCGTCGCGGCGGGCGAGAGCGTGGTGCTCGCGGTGACCCGGCCGGACCGCCCCCGCGGACGGGGACAGCGGCTCCAGCCGTCTCCCGTGAAGGCCTCGGCCCTGGGCCACGGCATTCCCGTGCTTCAGCCGGAACGGGCGCGCGAGCCGGGCTTCGCGGCCGGCCTCGCGGCGAGCGGCGCCGACCTGGGCGTCGTCGTCGCCTACGGGCAGATTCTGCCCGACGAAGTGCTCGCCACGCCCCGCCACGGCGTCATCAACGTGCACGCCTCGCTCCTCCCGCGGTATCGGGGCGCGGCGCCGATACAGCGCGCCGTGATCGCGGGCGAACGCGAGACCGGCGTCACCATGATCCGTCTCGTCCGCGAAATGGACGCGGGTCCGATGCTCGCGAGCGCGTCCCGGCCGATAGGCGACCACGAGACCAGCGCCGACGTCGAGCCGGAGCTGGCGGCGATGGGGGCGGACCTGCTGCTCGATACCGTCCGCGGCATCGCCGCGGGGCGGATCCGCGAGCGGCCCCAGGACCACGCCCTGGCGACCTACGCGCCCCGCCTGACCCGGGAGGACGGCCGCATCGACTGGACGAGGCCGGCCCGGACCGTGCACGATCTCGTGCGCGGCGTGCATCCCTGGCCGCCCGCCTTCACCTTTCTCTCGGCATCGCGGTACCTGATACGCCGCACCGCTCCCCACGCGGGGTCCGCGCCCGCCCAGGACTCCGCCCCGCCCCCCGGCGCCGTCGTCGAGGCCCGGGGCGATCGGCTGCGCGTCGCCTGCGGCGAGGGCAGCGTGCTGTCGATACTCGAGATTCAGCCGGAGGGCCGCCGGGCGCTGGCCACCCGCGACTTCCTGGCGGGACGGCGCATCCCGCCGGGCGCCGTCTTCCGGCCGTCGCCGCTCCCGGCATGATCCGTTCGCCCCGCAACCGCGGCCCCCGATGCCCGGCAGGACCCGCGCCGGTCGCGAAGACCGGTGTCGCCGCTCCCGGCATGATCCGTTCGCCCCGCAACCGCGGCCCCCGATGCCCGGCAGGACCCGCGCCGGTCGCGAAGACCGGTGCCGATGGCGGCGCGGCGGCGAGGCGGACTGCGCCATGACTCGCGCCAACCAGGCCCGCACCGCCGCCTATCGTGTCGTGCGGGCGGTGCTCGGCGGCGACGACCTGCCGCGGGCGCTGGCCGGGCTGAGGGACCCGCTCGCCGACGACCGCGACCGCGCCCTCGTCACCGAGCTCTCGGTGGGCACGTTCCGCTGGCTCGGCGCGCTCGACCACGTGGTGGGGCGCGCCGCCGACCGTCCCGTCGCACGCATCGACGACGACGTGCTGACGGTGCTCCGGCTCGGCGCCTACCAGCTGCTGCATCTCGACCGGGTGCCCCCGGCCGCCGCGGTCGACGAATCGGTGCGGCTCGCCCGGCGGATCGGCAAGTCGAGCGCGGCCGGATTCGTCAACGCGGTCCTCCGGCGGATAGCGGCGACCCGGGAGGAGCCGGGGCTCCCTCCCCCGCCGGGCGAGGCCGGGAGTCGCGAGGCCCGGCTCGCGTACCTCAGCGTGACCGGGTCGCATCCGCGCTGGCTCGTCGAGCGATGGCTCGACCGTCACGGCCTGCCCGCCGTCGCCGACTGGGTCCGATTCAACAACGCCGCGCCCCCCCTGACCCTGCGCGCCAACCGCCTTCGCACCACGCGGGAGGAGCTCGCGCGGCGGCTCGAGGAGCACGGCGTGCGGACCGAGCCGACCCGGTTCGCGCGCGACGGGCTCACCGTCGTGGCCGGGAACCCCTATCGGACCCCCGTCGCGGACCGGGGGCACTTCCTCGCCCAGGACGAGGCCAGTCAGCTCGTGGCCGAGCTGGTGGGCGGCCGCCCCGGCGAGCGCGTGCTGGACGCGTGCGCCGCCCCCGGCGGCAAGACCACGGCCATCGCCGGCGCGATGGGCCGGGCCGGCCTGCTCGTCGCGGGCGACCTCCGGCCGGCGCGGCTTCGCCTGCTCCGCGGCACCCTCGCGGGCATGGGCGCCGACGCCGCCGTCGTGCGCCTCGACATGCGCCGCGGGGCCCCGTTCGGACCGGTGTTCGACCGGGTGCTCGTCGACGCGCCCTGCTCCGGGCTCGGGGTCCTGCGACGGGACCCGGAGATACGCTGGCGCCGTCGTCCCGGCGACCTGCCGCGCTTCGCGGCGGAGCAGCTGTCGATGGTCGGCCACGCGGCCGGCGCGGTCCGTCCCGGCGGGGTCCTCGTCTACGCGACGTGCTCCAGCGAGCCGGACGAGAACGAGGAGGTGGCGGCCGCGTTCCTCGACGCCCACCCCGAGTTCGAGGCGGTGAGTCCGCACCGGACGGGCCCGGTCCCGCCGGGCCTCCAGGCCGCCCTCGACGACCGGGGACGCCTGTCGACCACGCCC
Source organism: Vicinamibacterales bacterium (assembly GCA_965116765.1). Classification (GTDB taxonomy): domain Bacteria; phylum Acidobacteriota; class Vicinamibacteria; order Vicinamibacterales; family UBA8438; genus JAJEEA01. The sequence continues at coordinate 1,039,726 of OZ220718.1, forward strand.
TTCGACCACGGTCTGGACGCGTTCTTCGCCATCGTCCTGCAACGACGCGGGCGGCCGGCGAGGAAGCGCCGTCCTCCCGGGGACACGGGCCGCCCCCGGGAGTCTGCGCCGTTCCACGGCACGGACTCCCGGCGGGTCCACGCGCCGGCGGGCGGCCCGGACGGTCGGTTGCGCGCCGGCGGAGCGGAAGACGGCGACGGGCGGGCTCGGCGAAGCGCGGTGCCCGGAACGCCCGGAGCGACGCGAACGCCGCGAGGCGAAGGGCCGGGGGCGCGCGGGACCGTGAGACCGTGACGGCCGCTGGAACCTGTAGTATTTTGTGAGTAGAATGTCTGACCCTTCCGATCGCGCCGCGCCCGCGCCGGGACCTTCTCCGGCAGCACGCCGGAAACGCAGGCGGCCGGCCTCCGCCGTCGCTCCCGCCCGTCCCCCGAGGACGCGCCGGTGGGCGGTGCGGCTGGTCGTGGCGGGGGCCGTCGTGTCCGTGGCGGGGACCGTCTTCCTGCTGTTCGCGGTGGCGGGGCTCCAGGTCGCGCTGCGGCTGCGCGAGGTCCCGGTGCCGGACCTCGTCGGTCTGAGCGAGGAGCAGGCGGCGACGACCCTCGGGCGTCACGGTCTCGAGGTGCGGGTCGAGCCGCTGCCCCGCATCGACCCGGGCATTCCCGCCGGCCATGTCGCCGACCAGGATCCGGCGACCGGCCTGACCACGCGCAGCGGCCGCAGCGTCAAGGTATGGCTGAGCTCCGGCGCGAGCGCGGGCTCGGTGCCGACCCTCATCGGGCAGTCGGAGCGCGGCGCCCGCGCCCGGCTCGAGGAGGACGCCCTTCGCCTGCGCAGCGTCTCGGAGATCCGGTCCAACCGATACGCCAGCGACTCGGTGGTCGCCCAGGAGCCGCCGCCCCTGGGGTCGGCCTCCAACGTCTCCGTCCTCGTCAACCGCGGCGAGCGCGGGGCCACCTACGTCATGCCGGACCTCATCGGCGTCTACGGCGCCGATGCCGCCGAGGTGCTGCGGGCCCGCGGGTTCCGGGTCTCGGTGGTCGGCGATCATCCCTATCCCGTCGAGCCGGGGGTGGTCCTGCGCCAGTTTCCGCAGGCGGGGTTTCAGATCGCCCACGGCGAGGCCATCTCCCTCGAGGTCAGTCGATGAACGTGCGCATCGCCCCCTCGATTCTCTCGGCCGACTTCGCGGCCCTCGGCGCCGAGGTGGCGGCGGCCGAGGCGGGAGGAGCCGACCTGATCCACGTCGACGTCATGGACGGGCACTTCGTGCCCAACCTCACCATCGGTCCGCCGGTGGTCGCGGCCCTGCACCGGGTGACGAACCTTCCGCTCGACGTGCACCTGATGATCACCGACCCCGACCGCTACATCGACCGGTTCGCCGACGCCGGCGCGGCGGCGATCTCGGTCCACGTCGAGACCACGCCGCACCTGCACCGCACCCTCGGGCACATCCGGAGCTACGGGCTGCGGGCCGGCGTCGTGCTGAACCCCGCCACCGCGGTGTCGACGCTGAGCGAGGTGGCGGGCGAGGTCGACTTCGTGCTCGTCATGAGCGTCGACCCCGGGTTCGGCGGCCAGACGTTCATTCCCGGCAGCGACGCGAAGATCGCCCGGGTGCGGCGGCTCCTCGACGAGGCGGGCAACCGCGCGCCCGTCGAGGTCGACGGCGGCGTGGACCGGGGCAACGCCGCGCGAGTCGTGGAGGCGGGGGCCGAGATCCTGGTGGCCGGCGCCGCCATCTTCGGCACGCCCGACGTGCCGGCCTCGGTCCGGGGTCTGCGCGCGGCCGCCTGCGCGCCGGTCGCGGCGGCGGCGGTCGGGGAAGGCTGACCGGGTGGCCCGCGGAAGCGCCACCGTTCGGGTCCGGTACGCGGAGACGGATCGGATGCAGGTGGCGTACTATTCGAACTACTTCGTGTGGTTCGAGGTGGCGCGTTGCGAGCTGCTGCGGTCGGTGGGCTGCACCTACCGGGACCTCGAGGCGGCCGGGTTCTTGCTGCCGGTCATCGAGGCGCACTGCGAGTACCGTCAGCCCGCCCGCTACGACGACGAGCTGACGATACTCACGCGGGGCGACCTGCTGTCGCCGGTTCGCGTGCGGTTCGCGTACGAGGTCCGACGGACGGGCGACGGCGCGGCGACGGCCCTGGGCCACACGGTTCACGCGTCGATAAACGGCGAGGGCCGGCCGGCCCGGCTCCCCGCCGAAGTCCGAAGGCTATTGGCGTAGAACTTCCATGAGCTACCATCATCGTGCTCCGTTCCGTACTGGCCACCGTCCGGTGATGCCCACCGGGCGCCCCTGGTCGAGCGCCGGGCTCGCGGTGCTGCTCGCCATCGCCGCCGCCGGCTGCACCACCCCGCGGGCCGACATTCCCGCGATCGGCGAGGTCGAGGCGGACCGCCTGCTCTTCGAGCGGGGGGCGGCGGCCCTCGACGAAGGCGACTGGCGCCGCGCGCGCCAGTACTTCGTCGAGATCCGCGACAACTATCCCCAGAGCCAGTACCGGGCGCCGGCGCGGCTCGGCATCGGGGAGAGCTACGAGCAGGAAGGCTCGACGGAGGCGTACGTGCGCGCCCTCGCCGAGTTCCAGGACTTTCTCAGCCTCTATCCGACCCATCCCCGCGCGCCCTTCGCCCAGTACAAGCTGGGGATGGTGCATTTCCACCAGATGCGGCGGGCGGAACGGGACCAGACCGAGACGCGGAACGCGATACGCGAGTTCGAGAACTTCCTCGACCGGTACCCGACCGACGCGGAGTGGACGTCCACGGTCCAGGCGCGGCTGCGCGAGGCCCGCGACCGTCTCAGCGAGCACGACTTCACCGTCGGGCACTTCTACTACCGCGCCAAGTTCTACCCGGGGGCGGTCAACCGGTTCCGGCAGATTCTGGACAACGACCCGGAGTACTCGAAGCGGGACGAGGTCTACTTCTACCTCGGCGAGTCGTACGCCGTCGGCCGGGCGATCGCCGAGGCCATTCCCTACTTCGCGCGCATCCTGGAGGAGTTCGAGGCCAGCGAGTACGCCGACGAGGCCCGCGCGCGGATCTCCGAGCTCGAAGCCCAGCTCGATCGATGACGGCGCGCCGCCGCGTCTCGACGCGGGGCTCGTGTTCGACCCCGCCGTCGCTCACGACGGGGAGGCGAGACGCTGGTCCTTCCGGTCGGTGACGGCCTCCGGCTCCGAAGCGGCCGGCGCGGCCGCGGGGTCGAACGCGGGGCTCTTCGAGTGCATCCCGGCGAGCGTGAAGCGCCGGTAGTACTCGAGCGCCGAAGCCAGGGCCGTCGCCACGACGACCCAGAGCGCGATCTGCCCCAGCACGAAGAACTGCCGGAGGTGCTCCCGGCCCAGGATGAGCAGCAGGATCGCGATGACCTGCGACATCATCTTCGCCTTGCCGAGCGGCGACGCCGGAATCGTCACGCCGCGCGACCAGGCGAGGCTGCGCAGCACCGTGACCCCGAGCTCGCGGCCCAGAATGATGGCCACCATCCAGGCGGGGGCCAGCTCCATCTGCACGAGCGAGATCAGGGCGGCGGTGATCAGGAGCTTGTCGGCCAGCGGGTCCATCAGCTGGCCGAACGTGGTGACCTGCTTCTGCCGCCGGGCGAGAAACCCGTCGAGCCAGTCGGTGAGGGCGGCCACGCTGAAGATCGCCGCGCCGACCAGCTCCTTCCCTTCGAACTCCGTCCACAGCACGACGACGAGCAGCGGAACCAGGAAGATGCGGGCCAGCGTCAAGCTGTTCGGCAGATTCATGGGGCAGCAGGAGGGCCCCATTGTAGTGTCCGCACGGACCGGTCGCAACACGCCGGCCGGGCCGGCGGGGGTGCCCGCGCCGCCGGCCCGGCCGCCACGGGGTGCTAAGATCCCCGCCGCATGAAGGCGGTCATTCTGGCGGGCGGCTTCGGCACGAGGCTCCGCCCCCTCACGCTCGAGATTCCGAAGCCCATAGTGCCCGTCTTCGACCGCCCGTTCCTCTACTACCAGATCGATCTGCTGCGGCAGGTGCCGGACGTCGACGAGGTGATCCTGAGCCTCAACTTCCGGCCCGATCGCATCGAGGCCCGCGTCGGCGACGGCGCCGAGGCCGGGCTGCCGGTGCGCTACCGGGTCGAGCCTCATCCCCTGGGAACCGGCGGCGCGATCAAGTTCGCGTCACGGGGAATCCGGGACACGCTGCTCGTCGTCAACGGCGACGTGCTGACCGACGTCGACCTCAACGCGGTGGTCGCACGGCACCGCGAGCGCCGCGCGCTCGCGACGGTGGTGCTCACGCCGGTCGACAATCCGTCGGCGTACGGCCTCGTCGAGACCGACGCCGACGGAAACGTGCGGCGCTTCATCGAGAAGCCGGACCCGAACGAGATCACCTGCGACACCATCAACGCCGGCATCTATCTGCTGGAGCCGGCGACCTTCGGCCGCATTCCCGACGATACGGCGTGGTCGATAGAGCGCCAGTACTTCCCGTCGCTCGTCGCGCAGGGGGAGACCTTCGTCGCCCACGTCGATCGCGGCTACTGGATCGACATCGGCACCCCGGCCAGCTACATGCGGGCGCACCGCGACCTGATGGCGGGGCGCTGCGCCGCCGGGCCCTTCCGGGAGAAGCCGTCCGGTTCGGTGCATCGGGGGGCGGGATGCCGCGTCGCGCCGGGGGCCGACCTCTCCGGCCCCTGCTTCGTGGGAGACGGCTGCCGGGTGGAGGAGGGCGCCCGCATCGGCGGCGAATCGGTGATCGGCCCCGGCTGCACGATCGGCCCCCGCGCCGTCATCGAGCGGTCGATCGTGTGGGGACACAGCGCCGTGGGCGCCGACGCGGTGGTGAGGGACGCGATTCTGGGCGAGGCGTGTCGGGTCGGCGACGGCGCCGAGATTGGCGCCGGATGCGTGCTGGGAAGCCGATCCACGCTGTCGGCCCACAGCCGGGCATGACGTGATGACCTTCGACCCCCACGTGTTCAAGGCCTACGACGTTCGCGGACTGTATCCGGATCAGCTCGACGAAGGACTGGCGGCGCTGATCGGCCGGGGATTCGTGGCCCATCTCGGGGCGCGGCGCATCGCCGTGAGCCGCGACATGCGGGTGTCGTCGCCCGCCCTCGCGACCGCGTTCATGGCCGGGGCCAGGGCCCAGGGCGCCGACGTCGTGGACATCGGCCTGATGGGGACCGACCAGCTCTATTTCGCGGTGGCCCGCGACGACCTCGACGGCGGCGCCCAGATCACCGCGTCGCACAACCCGGGGGCCTACAACGGCATCAAGCTCGTCGGGAGGCAGGCGCTCCCGCTCAGCGGCGACTCGGGAATCGCGGAGATTCGCGACATGCTCGCCGCCGGCGCGCTGCCGGCGCCGGCCGCCCGCGAAGGCGCCCGCGGCGAGGCACGGGTCCTCGACGACTATCTCGACCACGTGCTGGCGTTCATCGACCCGGCGGTCGTCCGACCGTTCTCGCTCGTGCTCGACGCCGGCAACGGCATGGCGGGCGTGGTGGCGCCGGCCCTCTTCGACCGGCTGCCGTGCCGCACGACCCGACTCTGCTTCGACGTCGACGGGACGTTTCCGAACCACGAGGCGAACCCGCTGATCGAGGCCAACCGCCGCGACCTCGTCGAGGCGGTCCGGGCCGGGTCCGCGGACGCGGGAATCGCCTGGGACGGCGACGCGGACCGTTGCTTCTTCGTCGACGGCGAGGGCGACTTCGTCCCCGGCGACTTCGTCACCGCCCTGCTGGCCGAGGCCTTCCTCCGCAAGACCCCGGGCGCCGCCGTCGTCTACGACGTGCGGGCCAGCCACGCCGTCCGGGACACCGTCGCCGCCCACGGGGGTCGGGCGCTGATGAACCGCGTCGGCCACGCGTTCTTCAAGAAGCGGATGCGGGAAGAGAACGCCGTCTTCGGCGGAGAAGTCACCGGCCACTACTACTTCCGCGAGAACTTCTACGCCGACAACGGGTTCATCCCCGCGTTGCTCATCCTCGAGCTCATGTCCACCCGGGGGCAGACGCTGCGCGAGCTGCTCGCGCCGCTGCGCGAGCGCTACTTCATCTCCGGCGAGATCAACACCGCCCTCGACGATCGGGAGCGCGTCGCGGCCCGACTGGAGCTGCTCGCCGCACGCTACGCCGACGGCGGCGTCCACCACATGGACGGCGTGTCGGTCGAGTATCCGACCTGGCACTTCAACGTGCGGCCGTCCAACACCGAGCCGTTGCTGCGACTGAATCTGGAGGCGGCCACCCGGGACGAGATGGAGGCGCGGCGGGACGAGGTGCTGGACCTCATCCGAAGCTGAGCGGGCGCCGATTCTGATAAGATGAATGCGCTTGACGACGAGCGGGAGTAACTCAGTGGTAGAGTCACGGCTTCCCAAGCCGTTGGTCGCGGGTTCGATCCCCGTCTCCCGCTCCAGCCCTCACGACACGCTCGACCCATGGCGACGTTCGACCGGTACCCGACCGTCACCCCGGCCCCGTCCGACGACGATCTCCCCCATCGAGACGCGCGCCGCCCGGGAGGGCTGACGACCTTCGGCCGCGGCGTCACCGCCAGGGGCCAGCTCAGCGCCACCGATCACGTCATCATCGAAGGAACGGTCGAAGGTGACGTCGTGGTGCCGGACCACGGTGTCGCGGTCACCGGCATCGCACGAGTCCGGGGCGACGTCTTCGCCCGAACCGTCACCGTGCTGGGGCGGGTCGACGGCAACCTGACGGCATCGAGGCTCATCGAGCTTCGAGCGTCCTGCGTGGTCAGCGGACGGCTGTCGTCACCCTCCTTGATCATCGAGGACGGGGCTCGCTTCTCCGGTCCCGTCGAGCCCGGCAAGGCCGACGTGGCACTGGCGCTCGCCCGACACCGGGCGAAGGCCCCGTGAGGCTTCGGGATTCGATGAGCCCTCCCCACCGAGAGCGCGCGCAGAATCCGCGCTCCGGGGCCGAGCGCGGCGACGGCCCGGCACGTGCCCCGGAACCCGATTCTCCGGTCTGCTAGGCCATGTCCTTCAGTTTCTTGAGCGGGAGGATCTTCACGGTGGTGCTCGCGGGACGGGCCTTCACGTCCATCGTCTCGCCGGGCCGGAAGGGATTCGGCACGCCCTTCTTCGCCCTTCGCGCCGGCTTCTTGACTATCTTGATCTTCATCAGGCCGGGTATCGTGCAGACACCGACGGCCCCCTTGCGGACGTGGCGCTCGATGACCGATTCCAGCGCCCCGAAGACGTCGGAAACCTGTCGCCTGGTCAGGGCCGTCTTCTCCGCGATGTCTGCCAGCATCTGCGTCTTCGTCATCGCCTCGGTGAGCTTCTTGACTCTTGCCAACATTCCCTCCTGGAGATGAGTGAACCGGTCGCTTGCGCTGCATCGCATCATAACCGAACCGGGCCCTGCATGGCTCCACAAAACTGACGCGAATCTCGCTGCTCTCCGCGCCATGCGGACGGGATCCGACCGTGCGACGGGGTGCGCAGGCCCCGGCAGGTTCGCGGACTTGTACCACGAGCGGCCCGCCATTGCACCAAGGGAGCCTCAGGAAGCCCTCGCCCGGGTACGGCCGGGGGCGGGGAGCAGGGTTGCCCGTTACCCGACGCTGCCGAACGCCGGTCCGGGAGCCTGCGCCGTAGAACGGCTCCCGGCAGGGTTGGGTCGGGCGCCCGGCGGACCGCGGGCGAAGAGGGGCGGGCCAGGAGTCTGCGCCGTAGAACGGTGCAGACTTCTGGCAGGGTTGGTTGGGCGCCCAGCGGAGCCGAAGGCGACGATGGGCGGGCCAGGAGTCTGCGCCGTAGAACGGTGCAGACTTCTGGCAGGGTTGGTTGGGCGCCCAGCGGAGCCGAAGGCGACGATGGGCGGGCTAGTAGTCGTCCGCGCGCAGAGACACGCGAATGATCTCCCGGTCGTTGCGGTGGACGACATGGCCGTTCGCGTAGGCGGGGTGCGACCAGTTGACGAGGCGCTCGGCAATGCGCCCGTGCGGCGTGCGGGTGCCGGAGCCTCCCGTCGGCTCGATGAGACGAGTGCGGTCGAGCTCGACGTACCCCTCCGGCGTGAATCGGGCGAGAATGAGAAAGCCCTCGTCGTTGTTGACGAAGTACCGGTCCCGGTGCCGCACGAGGAAGGCGGTGCTCCAGCGCGCCTGGGCCGTCATGTCGGGGCTCATCCAGAGCCGTTCGCCGGTGGCGGCGTCGAGCGCGCGCAGCTCGCCGTAGCTGTCCACGCCGTAGACGTGGTCGCCGATGATGATCGGGGTCGTCACCATCGCGTGGATGGTGTCCGTCTCCCCCGGCAGCTCGCTGCGGCTCCGGCCCCGCCACAGCTCCGTCGCGGCCGGACGGTCCTGGCTCAACTGCATCATGAGCGAGCCGTTGAAGAACTGCGACACCAGCAGGTAGTTGCCGCTCCGCACGGGGGTCGCGACCGTGACCCCCATCGAGACGTCCCAGGGCTGCTCCCAGTAGAGCTCGCCGGTCTCGGGGTCGAGCGACGCGAGGGCCCGCGGATGCCAGACGATGAGCTGGCGAACGCCGCCCGCCTCGTAGATGATCGGCTGCGCGTAGCCGATCTCGGCCTCGACCTCGATCGCGCGCCACAGCTCCTCGCCGGTCCGCTTGTCGAAGGCCACGACCAGGGCGTCGGGCTCGCCGCCGACGACGGTCAGGAGCCGGTCGCCGTCGACGAGGGGGGCGCTGACGATGCCCCACACCGGGACGCTCGTGCCGTACTCGGCCACGTAGTCCTTCTGCCAGCGCACCGCCCCGGTCTCGACGTCGAAGCAGAACAGCCGCCCGGTGGCGCCGACGACGTAGACGCGGTCGCCGTCGACGGTCGGGGTGGCCCGGGGACCGACCGCGTAGCTCACCGAGAGCATGCGGTAGGACGTCGGCCATTCGTGGGTCCACAGCACGTCGCCGGTCTGCTCGTCGAGGACGAGCACGCGCTCCGTCCCGTCCAGGGTGCGCGATTCCGGATCCTCCCGCCAGTCCGTGATGAACACCCGGCCGTCGGCGACCGCCGGGCCTGAGTACCCCGAGCGTATCGGCGTGCGCCAGACGACCCTCAGCTCGTCCGGCAGATCCTCGACGATGCCCGTCTCGTGCCAGACCCCGAGACGATCCGCGCCGCGCCACTGCGGCCAGTCGTCGGCAGACGGCGCCGCGGTCATCGCGACGACGGCGAGGACGGAGACGCCGACGACCACCGACCGCGGCCGCGCCGACCCCGTGCGCCCCGGTTTCTCGACCGGCCTGCTCATGGCGTGTCCTCCTGCTGCCGCTCCGCGCCGACCCTGCGTTCCCCGCATTGAAGCGCCAGTCGCGACGAGCGACCTCAGGCAGAGGGCGCTCATGCGGCTTCCCGGTGGGCATCGACGCGCGGGAGAGTCTGCGGAAGGCTGCCGTCGAAGAACGTCGAACGAAAATGGTCGGGATGACTGGATTTGAACCAGCGACCCCCTGACCCCCAGTCAGGTGCGCTACCAGACTGCGCCACATCCCGACACCGACCCGACGCCCGACACCGTCGAGGCCCCGCCTGCCCGGTCAGGCCTTCTGCCCGGCCAGCAGCTCGAGAATCGCGTGCAGGCCCTTCTTGATGCCGTCCAGCCGCGACCTGACCTCTTCGCCGAGCAACTCGTCCAACGCCGACGATCCGGAGTCCTCCGACGCCGGCACCTCCTTCAGGAGCTGGCGTCGCGCCGCCCCCAGGGTCAGGCCCTCGACGAAGACGAGCTCCTTGATGCGGAGCACTCTGTCGAGGTCTTCCCGGCGATACAGGCGCGAGCGGCCGTCGCCGTGCGCAACGCCGATTTCCGGGAACTCCGCCTCCCAAGAGCGTAGCACGTAGGGCTGCAACTCGGCGATGGCGCAAACCTCGGAGGGCTTGTAGACGGACCGTTCCGGTATCTTGACCCGTGTCGCCATCACTCCCGTCCGAGCCGGTCCTCAGTATACACCGGCCGCCGGAGGGGTCGGGTCGTGCGCGCCCCGGCTGCGCCTCGCCCGCCCGCCGTCGTGCGGTCGCCGGGCGCCCAACCAACCCCGTACGCTCCACGGCGCGGACTCCTGGCCCGCCCGCCGTCGCCTGCGGCTCCGCCGGGCGCGCGACCGCCCCTCACAGGAGTCCGCCCCGGTCCACGGCGTGGACTCTAGCGGCCGCGCGCCTTGAGGCGGATCGGCGTGCCGATGAACCCGAAGGCCTCGCGCAGACGGCGCCGGAGGAACCGCTCGGACGAGAAGTGCAGCCGGGCGCCGCGGCCCGTGAACAGCGTGAACGTCGGCGGCGCCACGCCGGTCTGCACCGCGTAGCGGATGTGCACGGTCCGCTGCCCGGCCCCGGACAGGCGATGGTCGCGGGTCGCCCGGGCGACCACGCGGTTGAGCTCGCCGGTGGTCACCTTCGTCCGGCGGGCGGCGGCGACCTCGTCGACGAGCTCGACGAGCCTCCCCGTCCGTTCTCCGGTCATCGCCGAGAGGTGGACGATGGGCGCGTAGTCGACGAACTTGAGGGCGTCGCGAAGCTCTTCGTCGAAGCGGGCCGCGAACCCGGGTCCGCGGTCCTTGACGAGGTCCCACTTGTTGGCCGCGAGGACGACGCCGCAGCCGGCCGCCTCCGCCTCGCCGGCGATGGCCGCGTCGCGCTTCACGACGCCCGCCGCCGCGTCGACCACGATCACCGCGACGTCGGTGCGCTCCATCGCGTGGCGCGCGCGCACCACGCTGACCGCCTCGATGCGCCCGCCTCCCGCCACGCGGCCGGGACGCCGCATGCCCGCGGTGTCGACGATGCGGAACTGCTGCCGGTGCCAGCGCATCACGTCGTCGACGGCGTCGCGGGTGGTGCCCGGGGTGGGGCTGACGAGCACGCGGTCGCCGCGCAGCAGCCGGTTGACGAGCGACGACTTCCCGACGTTGGGGCGACCCACCACCACCACGCCGGTCTCCCGCTCCGCGCCGGCGACCTCGCCGTCTGGCGCGGCCGCCGGCCCCGGCGGCAACCTCGCGACGACCTCGTCGAGCAGGTCCCCGATTCCCTGCCCGTGCTCGGCCGCTATCTCCACGAGCGGCTCGAAGCCGAACCGGTGGAACTCGGTCACGTGCGAGCGCGCCCGCCGGTCGTCCATCTTGTTGACGGCCACCACCACCGGCGTTCCTCGTGCCTGCAGCTCGCGGGCCAGCTCGTCGTCGGCCGGCACCGGTCCCTCGCCGCCGTCCACGACGAACACCACGACCTCGGCCGCGCCGGCGGCGCGCCGGCCGCGGTCCGCCACCGCCTCCTGCATCGGATCGGCGCTCGCGCCCGCGACCCCGCCGGTGTCGACGAGGGAGAACACCCGCCGCTGCCACTCCACCGTCCCCGCCAGCACGTCGCGGGTCGTCCCGGCCAGCGGGGTGACGATGGCCCGCCGCGTCCCCGTCAGGCGGTTGAAGAGCGTCGACTTGCCCACGTTCGGACGTCCCACCAGGGCCACCCGCCCCGCGGCGCGGTTCAGCTCATCGCTCATCGTGCTCCCGTCCCGGCGCCCGCCCCGCCGCGGCTTGACAGCCGTAAATGGCAGTACCTATGATGCTTACATAACATCGTTGGCGGCGACGCAATGATCAAAGTCGACATCGTGAACGAGGTCTCCAGGCTCGCCGACATCACCAAGGTCAAGGCCGAGGTGGCGGTCGACGCCGTCTTCGACGCCATGCGGACATCGATGCAGCGCGGAGAGCGCATCGAGCTCAGGGGCTTCGGGGTCTTCCAGGTGAAGCCGCGCAAGCGGGGCATCGGCCGCAATCCGCGAACCGGCAAGGAAGTGCGCATTCCACCCGGCCGGACCATCCGGTTCAAGCCCGGCAAGGACCTCCAGGACATCGGCGGCTGACGCGTCAGCCGCCTCGCATCCGCTCCGGCGGCGGGCGGCGCGAGCCCCACGGACAGACCTCTCTTGAGTCAGCCTCCCGCTCCCGTCCCCGAACCGCCGCCTTGGCCGGCGGACCCGCGCGACGCGCCTCGCGCTCTGCCGCATCCGCCCCGGCCGGCACCGGGGTCGCCCCCCCGGCGGGACCGCCCGTGGGTGAACGTCGGGCTCCTGCTGGCCACGGTCCTGTCCACCACGGTGGTCGGCGCCTGCCAGCACCAGGGCTTCGTCGCCGCCCCGGATCCCGTGGCGGAGACGCCCTTCGTGTTGTGGCACGGGCTCTGGTACAGCCTGACGGTGCTGGCCATTCTGGGCATCCACGAGCTGGGCCACTACTACGCCTGCCGCCACTATCGGGTCGATGCGTCGCTCCCGTACTTCCTGCCGGCGCCGTTCCTCATCGGCACCCTCGGCGCGTTCATCCGCATACGACAGCCGATTCCGACCAAGCGCATGCTCTTCGACATCGGCGTCGCCGGACCCATCGCCGGCTTCGTGGTGGCCGTGCCCGCTCTCTTCGTCGGCGTCGGCCTCTCGAAGGTCCTGCCGGCGCAGGAGGCGACCGAGTTCACGATGCTCCTCGGCGAACCGCTCCTGTTCCGCTTCGCGGCGTGGGCCGTCTGGGGGGCGGCCGCGGAGGGGGCCACGCTGAGCGTCCACCCCATGGCATTCGCGGCGTGGGTCGGGCTGCTGGCCACCGCCCTCAACCTGTTTCCCATCGGCCAGCTCGACGGGGGGCACATCTCGTACGCGGTCTTCGGCGCGCGCTCGACCCTCGTGACCCTGGTCACCGCCGCCGTCCTCTTCGCCCTCGCCTTCCATTCGCCGAGCTGGATCGTCTGGGCGGTGCTGATGGTGGTCATGCTCGTCGCCCTCGGCCCGCGGCACCCCCGCACCCTCGACCACGACATCCCCATCGACCGGACCCGGATGTGGGTCGCGGCCCTGGCGCTCGTCATCTTCGTGCTCTGCTTCACGCCCGCTCCCATCCAGATCATCGGAGACCTCGGGCCGTAGACGCCCCTCGGCGGGAAGGCGCGCCGCACCCGCCTCGTCGCCGCGCGGGATCCGCGGTGGGGCGCCTACAGCATGGACACCGGGTCGACGTCGACCACGACGCTCCGCTTCAGGCGGGGATGCTCGTCGAGCACCCGGAGGAGCGCCTCCCGCATCTCGACGCGGCGCCCGCCCTTCAGGAAGAGCTGAACGCGGTACCGGCCCCGCAGCCTGGCGAGGGGCGCCGGCGCCGGCCCCAGCACCGTGAACCGGGGCGCCCCCGCTCGCAGCCGCGCCGCGAGGGCGGAGGCGTCCTGCGCCGTGCGGTCCCGGAGCGTCCCGTGGACGACGGCCGAGACCAGGGACACCACCGGCGGATACCGCAGGGCCCGGCGGAAGCGCAGCTCCTCCTGATAGAACGGCGCGTAGGCCTGATCGCAGGCGTGGCGGATGGCGTAGTGACCGGGATGGAGGGTCTGGACGATCGCCTCGCCGGGGACGCTCCCCCGGCCGGCCCGGCCCGCCACCTGGGTCAGCAGCTGGAAGGCGCGCTCCGCCGCCCGGAAGTCCGGCACCCCGAGGCCGACGTCCGCCGACACCACCCCCACCAGGGTCACGCCGGGGAAGTCGTGCCCCTTCGCCACCATCTGGGTGCCGACGAGGACGTCCAGCTCGCGGCGGGCCACCCGCTCGAGCAGCCGCGCCGCCCCGCCCCGCCGCCGCACCGTGTCGCGGTCGAGCCGGGCGACGCGGGCGGCCGGCCACCGCCGCTCGAGCTCCGCCTGCACCCGCTCGGTGCCGAAGCCCACGTGCTCGAGGACCGTGCCCGAGCACCGGGGGCACGCGGCGGGGCGGGCCCGGGAGTATCCGCAGTAGTGGCAGCGGGCCCGCCCCGCCGCGCGGTGGAACGTCAGGCTGACGCTGCAGTCGGGGCACTCGGGGGTATGGCCGCAGCCGCGGCACAGCAGCGAGGCCGCGAACCCCCGCCGGTTCAGCAGCACCAGCGCCTGCTCCCGGTCCGCCAGCCGGCGGTCGATGGCCTCGGCGAGCGGGGCGCTCAGCACGACGTCGGGACCGTGCGCCGCGAGCTCGTCGCGCATGTCGACGATGCGCACGTCGGGCAGGGGGCGGCTGCCGATGCGTTGCGGCAGGGTGAACCGCCGGTACCGGCCGCTGTCCGCGTGGCGGAAGCTCTCGAGCGACGGCGTCGCGGACCCGAGCAGGACGAGGGCGCCGTCGCGCTTCCCCCGCATGACGGCGACGTCCCGGCCGTGGTAGCGCGGGCTCTCGTCCTGCTTGTACGAGGCGTCGTGCTCCTCGTCGACCACGATCAGGCCCACCGACGGCAGGGGCGCGAACACCGCGGACCGGGTGCCCACCACCACGTCGACCTCGCCGCGGCGGATGCGGTGCCACTGATCGTGGCGGGCGCCGTCGGACAGGCCGCTGTGCTGGACCGCCACCCGGGATCCGAACGCCGGCCGCAGCCGCGCGGCGATGGCCGGGGTCAGGGCGATCTCGGGGACGAGGACCAGGGCCTGCCGTCCTCTCGCCACCGCGGCCCGGGCCAGCCGCGCATAGACCTCGGTCTTGCCGCTCCCGGTGATCCCGTGGAGGAGCGCCACCTCGAAGTCGCCGGACCCCGCCGCGCCCTCCAGGGCCTCGACCACCTGCCGCTGCCGAGGCGTCAGGGTGCGGACCGGCGGCCCGGGTGCGTCCGAAGGCGCGACCGGCCCGGGGTCCCGCTCGACGACCTCGCTCGCGATCGTCACCGCGCCGAGCTCGGCGAGACGGCGGAGCGTCCCCGCCGGGACGCCGCCGGCCGTGAGGACCGGCACCGCCAGCTCCCCGGCTGCCGCGCCGAGCCTCTCGAGCGCCTCGCGTTGCCGTCTTCCCAGGCCGGCCCCCGCCGCCAGACGCTCCCGGCCGTCGGCGGTCAGGCGGGCGACGCGGACCGTCTTGAACGCGGACGCGGCGCCCTTCAGGGGCTGCGTCAGCCGGACGAGCCCGTCACTGGCCATGGCCGCGAGGAGCGCGTGCCGCCCTCCGCTCCGCGTCCGCCCGGGGCCCCGGCGCCCCCCGGCGTGATCGAGCGCCGCCACCCGGTGCGGGGCGCCGTCGGAGAGCAGCTCGAGGAGACGGCCGCGCGCGGTCCCCGGCCGGCCCGCGAGGGCGGCGCGGCCCGCCGGGGTGATCTCCGCCCAGCGCTCGCTGACCACCCAGGCCAGGGGCGGCATCGCCGCCGCCACCGCCTCGCCCGCGCCGCAGGCGTAGTACTCACTCACCCAGAGGGCGAGCCCCACCACCCCGGCCGGCAGCATGGGGTCGACGTCGAGGACGTCGATCAGGGGCTTGAGCGCGGCGGCGGGCGGCGACGCCGATCGGTCGACGACGCAGCCGGTCATCGTCCGCGTCCCCAGCGGCACGAGGACCCGGGCCCCCGTCTCCGGGACCGGCAGCTCCGGAGGCACCTCGTAGTCGAGCCGGTCGAGGGCGGGGACGGGGACGACCACGGAGACGACGCGGGGCATCGGCGGTTGGGCGACGGCAGCGGCGAGCACCGTCCCTACGGGGAGGACTCCGGCGCCGCGAGCAGGGCGCGGACCCGCTTCATGTCCTCCCAGACGTCGCGCTTCCGCTCGGGGCTGCGCAGGAGGAAGGCGGGATGGAAGGTCGGGATCAGCTTCGCCCCGCGGTAGTCGAACACCCGTCCGCGCAGCCGCGAGACGGCCTCGTCGGTCCGGAGCAGGGTACGGATGGCGAAGCCCCCGAGGGCCACCACCACCCGGGGGCGGATGACGTCGAGCTGCCGGAACAGGAACGGCTCGCAGGTGGCGACCTCGTCGGGCTCCGGGTTCCGGTTGTTCGGGGGCCGGCACTTGATCACGTTGGCGATGTAGACCTCGTCGCGCGACAGGCCGATCGCCGCGATGATCCGGGTCAGCAGCTGCCCCGCCCGGCCCACGAACGGAATCCCCTGCCGGTCCTCGTCCCGCCCCGGCGCCTCGCCGACGAACACGAGGTCGGCGGCGGGGCTGCCGACCCCGAACACGAGGTTCGTCCGTCCCCCGTGCAGCTTGCAGCGGGTGCACTCGCCGAGGTCCTCGCGGATCTCCTCGAGCGTCTCCGGGGCCGCCCCGGCCGTCTCCGCCCCCGACGGCGAAGCGTCGGGCACGGCGCCGGGGCCGCCGTCGGCCGCGTCGGTCTGCTCGACGACCTCCAGGCGTGCCGGTTCGCTCACCGAATCGTGGGCGTGAGCCGGCGGCATCGCCGCGCGCTCGTTCCCGTGATCCGCCGCATCGAGCACGGCATCGGCGGGGTCGCGCACGCGCCATCGCGCGTCGCGGCTGACCCCCTCCACCCCCAGCTCCCGGAAGAGCTCGAGGTGCCGCCGCAACTGCTCACGGTCGGTCATGGTCGGCGGTCTCGGCCGCATCCGGCGGCTCGTCGCCGGCCAGCATGTCCCGCACGCGGTCGAGAATGGCGCGGGCCAGGTCGCGCTTGGGCTGCAAGGGCAGCTCGGTCGCCCCGCCCGCCTCGACCAGCGTGGCGGCGTTCGTCTCCACGTCGAACCCGGCGTCGGCCCGCGACACGTCGTTGGCGACGACGAGGTCCGCCCCCTTGGCCTCGAGCTTGGCCCGGGCCCGCGCGACGACGTCGCGGGTCTCGGCCGCGAACCCGATCAGCACCGGCCGGCGGCCGCCGCCGCGCCGGCGTCCGAGCTCCCGCAGGACGTCGACGGTGCGGGTCAGGGTGAGGGTGAGGGTCTCCGACTCCTTCGCGATCTTCTGCCCGCGCGCCCCCCCGGCCGGCGTGTAGTCGGCCACCGCGGCGGCCATCACCACCGCGTCGGCCTCGTCCGCCCGGCCCGTCACCGCCGCGTGCATGTCGGCCGCGCTCCGCACCGCCACCACCTCGGCCCCGGCCGGGGGCGCCAGGCGGCAC
This sequence comes from Vicinamibacterales bacterium, assembly GCA_965116765.1. Lineage (GTDB taxonomy): Bacteria > Acidobacteriota > Vicinamibacteria > Vicinamibacterales > UBA8438 > JAJEEA01. The sequence goes on from OZ220718.1 coordinate 1,056,576, forward strand.
GGGCCGGACACCAGCACCACCCGGGCGCCGCGGTCGACCGCCTCGGCGGCGAGCGCGTACCCCATCCGCCCGCTCGACCGGTTGCCGACGAAGCGCACCGGATCGAGGTCCTCGCAGGTCGGTCCGGCGGTGACGAGGAGGCGCCGGCCCGCGAGGTCGCCCCCGTCCGGCCGGAGCCGGCGCTCGACGGCGGCGACCACGTCGTCGACGGCGGCGAGCCGCCCCGGGCCCGTCCAGCCGCACGCGAGGTACCCCTCGCCGGGGGCGACCACGTGCGCCCCGCGCGCCTCGAGCGCGGCGAGGTTGGCCGCGACCGCCGGGTGCTCGTACATGTTGGTGTTCATGGCGGGGGCGACGACGACCGGCGCCCGCGTCACGAGGTAGAGCGAGGTCAGGAAGTCGTCGGCGATGCCGTGGGCGAGCTTCCCGATGACGTTGGCGGTGGCCGGCGCCACGAGCAGGGCCCGGATGTCGGTGGCCAGCGCGACGTGCTCGATGGTCGCGTTGGCGCCGGGCGCGAACTGATCGGTGATGACGGGGCGCCGGGTGATCGCCTCGAACGTCAGCGGCCCGACGAAGCGGCGGGCGTTGGCCGTCATCGCGACCACGACGTCGTGTCCCGCGTCCTGCAGCCGGCGCACGATCTCCACCGCCTTGTAGGCGCCGATGCCGCCGCTCACCCCCACCGCGATCAGCGCCATGGCGCGGCCCCGCCGTCCGGCTCGCCGAAGCTCGCCGCGATCGCCCGCGCGGCGGCGCCGGCCGCGCGCCACGACTGCCGCTCGGCCTCGACGATGCACCGCAAGCGCTCCACGCAGTCCTCCAGGTCCTCGTTGACGACCACGTAATCGTACTCCCCGACGTGCCGGACCTCGCGCCGGGCGACGCTCAGCCGACGCCGGATCTCGGCCTCGGTGAGGCGGTCGCCGGGCCGGCGGCGCAACCGCTCCTCGAGCACGGCCGGGGACGGCGGCAGCAGGAAGATGCCGACCGCGCCCGGCTCCAGCCCCTGCACCTGCCGGGCGCCCTGCACGTCGATGACGAGGACGAGGCTGCGGCCGGCCTCGAGCCGCTGCCGCGTATCGACGGCGCGGGTGCCGTAGAGATGCCCGAACACGTCGGCCCACTCGAGGAACTCGCCCGCGTCGCGCATCGATTCGAAGCGCGCCCGGTCCACGAAGTGGTAGTCGACGCCCTCCCGCTCGCTCGGCCGCGGGGGGCGCGAGGTGTAGCTCCGCGACCGTTCGAGTCCGGCCACCCGCGCGACGAGCGCGTCGACGGCGGTGGTCTTCCCGGTGCCCGACGGGGCCGAGACCACGAACAGGCTTCCCTTGCCGCTCACGCGCGCCCCCCTGGCCCGCCCATCGTCGCCTGCGGCTCCGCCGGGCGCCCAACCGACCCTTCCCCGTTCTACGGCGCAGAAGCCTGACCCGGGAACCGTCGCCCGAAGCTTCGCTGGGGCGCCCAATCACCCCCCAGGCGTACGCCCCGTCCTACGGCGCAGCAACCCGCAGAAGTCCGCCCGCTCCCACGGTGCGTGCTCCTACTCCACGTTCTGCACCTGCTCCCGCAGCTTCTCGAGCTCGGCCTTGGCGGTCACCACGAGCTCGCTCGCGTCGGCGCCCTCCACCTTCGCGCCCAGGGTGTTGACCTCCCGGTTCATCTCCTGCAGCAGGAAGTCGAGCTTGCGGCCGCACGGCTCGGTCGCGCCGGTGAGGGCGGACCAGTGGGCGAGATGGCCGCGCAGCCGGGTGATCTCCTCGCTGACGTCCGAGCGGGCCGCGAACCGCACGACCTCCTGGGCCACCGCCGCCTCCTCGACGCCGGCCTGCGCCCGCAGCTCCTCGACGCGGGTGTTCAGCCGCGACACGAGCTCGGCGCGCCCCGACTCGGCCTCCGCCTCCAGACGGGCGACGAGGTCCGAGAGGGTCTGGCACCGCGCCTCGAGGTCGGCCAGCAGGTATCCGCCCTCGCGCACGCGCATGGCGTCCAGATCGCGCAGCACGTCCTCGACCGCCGCGGTCGCGGCGCGGCCCAGCGCGGCCCGGCCCGCCTCGTCCAGCTCCCGCTCCTCGACCACCAGCGCCCGCGGAAACCGCAGGAGGTCGCCCGCGGTCAGGCCCCCGGTGGCGGCGCCCCGGGCGCGGGCCTGCTCGACGGCGGCGGAGAGGGCGTCGACCAGCGGCTCGTTCAGGGCGACCTCGACGTCGGGCTGCCCGAGAAGCCGCGCGGTCACCGCCAGCTCGACGCGGCCGCGCGCCACCCAGCGCTGGACGGCGCCGCGCAGCTCGACCTCGACCGGGGCCAGCAGCGGCGGCAGCCGCACCTGGATGTCGAGGTAGCGGTGGTTGACGGTCCGCGCCGTGACTCCGAGGGCCGCCGTCTCGAGCTCCCGGCTTCCGGACGCGAACCCCGTCATCGACTTGATCATCGCGTTGCACTCGCGGCGGGGCGGGCCGGCCCCGCGGGGGAGGCGGCGACCATCGCCCGCTCCTCGCCCTCCTGCCCGAACACCTGCGTCGCATAGAGCTTCGCATAGCTGCTGCCGGGCCGCGCCAGCAGCTCCTCGTGGCGGCCCGACTCCACCACCCGTCCGCCCTCGAGCACGATGATGGCGTCGGCCCGCCGGACGGTCGACAGCCGGTGGGCGATGACGAACGCGGTGCGGTTGAGCAGCAGCCTCGCCAGCGCGTCCTGCACGAGCAGCTCCGACTCCGCGTCGAGGGCCGACGTCGCCTCGTCGAGCACGAGGATGGGCGGGTTCTTCAGCAGGGCCCGCGCGATCGTGAGCCGCTGGCGCTGCCCGCCCGACAGCCGCTGGCCGCGCTCGCCGATCACGGTATCGTAGCCCCGCGGCAGGTCCACGATGAACTCGTGGGCATGGGCGGCGCGGGCCACCGCCACGATCGACTCCCGCGGGGTCCCGGGCGCCGCGTAGGCGATGTTGTCGGCCACCGACGCGTCGAACAGGAACGTCTCCTGGGCCACGATGCCGATGGCCCGGCGCAGCGACTGCAGCGTCACGTCCCGCACGTCCGCCCCGTCGATGAGGATGGCCCCCTCGGTCACGTCGTGGAACCGCGGCACGAGGTTGACGAGGGTCGACTTCCCCGCCCCGCTGAGCCCCACCACCGCCACCACCTCGCCCGCCCGCACCGTGAACGAGACGCCGCGCAGCACCGTCTCGTCGTCGTCCGGATAGCGGAACGTCACGTCGCGAAACTCGATGCTCGACGCGAACGGCGGCAGCGCCGCGGCGCCGGGGCGATCGCCGGTCCCGGTGCGGGTGTCGAGGACCTCGAAGATCCGCTCCGCCGCGGCGATGGCCTGCTGGATGTTCGCGTTGACCCGGCTCAGCTTCCTGACGGGACCGTACATCAGCAGGAGCGCGGTCATGAAGGACGTGAACTGGCCCGCGGTCAGGTCGCCGGCCGCGATCTCGCGGCTGCCGTACCAGAGGATTCCGGCGATGGCGACGCCGCCGAGCAGCTCGATCACCGACGGCAGGATCGACAGGGCGCTGGTGACCCGCATGATGGTCCGGTACAGCCGGTGCGAGGCCCGCGTGAACTTCTGCCGCTCGAACGACTCGGCTTGAAACGCCTGCACGATGCGGTGCCCGGTGAGCGCCTCCACCGCGAGATGCGACAGGTGCTCGACCTCCTCCTGGCCGCGGCGGGTCGTCTGGCGCACCAGCTGCCCCAGCCGCACCAGGGGATACACCACCAGGGGCGCCCCCGTCATGCACACCAGCGCCAGCCTCGCGTCCTGGTAGAACAGCAGCCCCGCGAACGCGCACAAGGCCAGCGACTCGCGGATCAGGTCGCCGCACGTCTCCGAGACGACCTGCTGCACGCGGTTGACGTCGCTGGTGAGCCGCGACAGCAGCCGGCCCGTCGTCCGGCTTCCGAAGAAGGTCCTCGACTGCCCGAGCATGTGCCCGAAGAGCTCGGTGCGCAGGTCGTGGACGAGGCGCTGCCCCGCGTCGGCCATCAGGTAGACCGAGAAGTAGGCGCCCGCCCCCTTCATCAGGTAGAGCGCGACGAGGAGGCCGCAGACGAACGCGACGCCGTCGCCCTGGGGAAGCGCCTCGTCGAAGATCGGCTCGATGATGTAGGCGAGGCCGCCCGAGGCGAGGGCGTAGAGCACCATGGCGGGCAGCGCGGCGATGACGCGCAGCTTGTGGGGCAGGACGAATCGCAGCAGCCGGAGCAGTGGATTCACGGTGTGGTCGGGCCGAACCCTTCCGGGTGGCGCTGGTGCCAGCGCCAGGCGGTCGCGACGATGTCGTCCAGCGCCGTGTGGGCCGGCCGCCAGTCGAGGTCGCGCTCGATGCGCCCCGCCGCCGCGAAGAGCACCGGCGGATCGCCGGCGCGGCGCGGGGCCGCCTCGGCCGGCACGCGGCGGCCCGTCACCCGCTCCACGCTGCCAATCACGTCCCGGACGGAGTGCGGCGTCCCCGTGCCCAGATTGTAGACCCTCGCGCCGCCGGGGGCCGGCGCGTCGAGGGCCCGGACGTGCGCGTCGGCGATGTCCGCGACGTGCACGTAGTCGCGCTGGCAGGTGCCGTCCGGGGTCGGATAGTCGTCGCCGAACACCCGGAGCGGGGCTCCCCCGCAGGCCGCGTCGAGGGCGCGCGGAATCAGGTGGATCTCGGGGTCGTGGTCCTCGCCGAGGTCGCCTTCGGGGTCCGCCCCGGCCGCGTTGAAGTAGCGCAGGGCGATGGACTGCAGGCCGTAGGCCCGGCCGTAGTGGCGCAGGGCGCGCTCGACGGCGAGCTTCGAGCTTCCATAGGCGTTGATGGGGTCGGTGGGATGCTCCTCGTCGATCGGGGTCGTCACCGGATTGCCGTACACCGCGCAGGTCGACGACATGACGAGCCGGCCGACCCCGGCGGCGCGCATGGCGTCGAGCACCGAGAGCCCGCCCCGCACGTTGTGGTCGTAGTAGCGGGCCGGATCGCGCACCGACTCCTCCACCGACAGGAGCCCCGCGAAGTGCATCACCGCGGAGACGCGGTGTCGCCGCAACGCCGCCTCGAGCCGGGCCGTCTCGCGGACGTCCCCCTCGACGAGGGGAAGGCCGCGCACCGCCGCGCGGTGGCCGGCGCTGAGGTTGTCGTAGACGACGACGGCGTGCCCGGCCGCCCGCAGGGCCTTGACGGCGTGGCTGCCGATATAGCCGGCGCCGCCGGTCACCAGCACCGTGCTCATTCGGAAGCTCGACGTCCGATCGAGTGGTAGCGGAAGCCGAGGTCGCGCATCTCGGCGGGGTCGAACAGGTTGCGGCCGTCGAAGATCGTCGCTTCCCGCATCAGCTCGCGCATGCGCGGGAAGTCGGGCTCGCGAAACTCGTTCCACTCGGTGAGGATGGCCAGCGCGTCGGCCCCCTCGAGCACCTCGTAGCCGTCGGACGCCAGGTCGATGCGCGAGTCGAAGATCCGCCGCGCCGACCCGTTGGCCTGCGGGTCGTAGGCCGCGACCTCGGCCCCCGCCGCGAGGAGGGCCTCGATGACGGTGATGGACGGCGCCTCCCGCATGTCGTCGGTGCGCGGCTTGAACGACAGCCCCCACACGGCGATGCGGCGCCCGTCGAGCGACCCCATGGCGTCGACCATCTTGTCGACGAGCCGCCGTTTCTGGGCGGCGTTCACCGCCTCGACCGCCTCGAGAATCCGGAAACGGTAGTCGGCGTCGCGGGCCAGCCGGCCCAACGCCTTGACATCCTTCGGAAAGCAGCTCCCGCCGTAGCCGATGCCGGGGAACAGGAAGGACGGGCCGATGCGGCGGTCCGAGGCGACGACGCGGCGCACGTGGTCGACGTTGGCGCCGACGACGTCGCACACGTTGGCCACCTCGTTCATGAACGACACGCGGGTGGCGAGCATCGCGTTGGCGGCGTACTTGCTGAGCTCGGCGCTCGCCCGGTCCATGATCTCGATGGGGGCGCCGGTGCGGGTGAAAGGCTTGTGGATGGACGCCATCACCCGCGCCGCGCGCTCGTCGTCGGCGCCGATGACGACCCGATCGGGCTTCAGGAAGTCGTCGACGGCGGACCCCTGCTTGAGAAACTCGGGATTGCTCACGACGCTGAAGGCCTCGCTCGTCTCCCCGCCTATCGCCTCCTCCACGCGACGGGCGGTGCCCACCGGCACCGTGCTCTTGAGGGCCACCACCGTGTAGCCGGCCATCGCCCTGCCGACGTCGCGCGCCGCCCCCAGCACGTGCTGCACGTCGGCCGAGCCGTCCTCGTCGGACGGCGTGCCGACCGCGATGAACACGACCTCGGAGTCGCGGGCGGCGGGGACGAGGGCGGTGTCGAAGGTGAGCCGGCGCTTGGCCGCGTTCCGGACCACGAGCTCGTCGAGCCCCGGCTCGTAGATGGGCAGGCGGCCCTTCCGCAGAGACTCGATCTTGCCCTCGTCGACGTCGACGCAGGTGACCTCGTTGCCCGTCTCGGCCAGGCATGCGCCGACCACGAGACCGACGTAGCCCGTGCCGACGACCGTCATTCTCATGGGTTGGCGGTGTTCTCGGGAAGTCCGGGGCCGGACCCCGCCGCCCGGAAGCGGCCACGGCGTGGGGCCCCGCTCGGGAGACGCGTCCGCGACATGCCCGTACAGGATACTAGCAGTGCATGGGAATCGCGACCGGCGCCCGCGTGGCGCTGGTGCACGACTGGCTCACCGGCATGCGCGGCGGCGAACGCGTGCTCGAGATCATCTGCGGGCTCTTCCCGGACGCCGCGCGGTTCGCGCTCCTGCATGTCCGCGGCTCGGTCTCCCCGGCCATCGAGGCGCGACCCATCCGGACCTCGTTCGTCCAGCGCCTGCCGGGCTCGCACCGGTACTACCGGCCGCTGCTGCCGCTCTTCCCGGCCGCCGTCGAGCAGCTCGATCTCGACGAGTTCGACCTCGTCATCAGCACCAGCCACTGCGTCGCCAAGGCGGTCGTCGCGCCGGGGCGCGCCCGTCACCTCTGCTACTGCTTCACGCCGATGCGCTACGTCTGGGACCAGTTTCCCGCCTACTTCGGGCCGGAACGGGTGGGCGCGGGGGCCAGCCGGTGGCTTCGGCGGGGGCTCGCCGCGATCGCCCGCTGGGATGCCTCCACGGCCCACCGGGTGGACCGCTATGTAGCTATTTCGCAATATGTTGCGGGGAGGATCGGTCGATACTATAATCGGGAGGCGAGTATCGTGTATCCGCCCGTGGACACGTCGTTCTTCCAACCGGGTCCCGCCCCGCCGCGGCATGGCTGCCTGATCGTGTCGGCTCTCGTGCCCTACAAGCGGGTCGACCTGGCGATACGCGCGTGCGCCAAGGCCGGGGTGCCCCTGCGCATCGTCGGCGACGGCCCCGACCTCGCGCGCCTGCGGAAGATCGCCGGCCCGGAGACGGAGTTCCTCGGCGCGGTGAGCGACGAGGAGGTCCGGCAGGCGTATCGAAGCGCGGCCGCGATGCTGCTGCCGGGTCCCGAGGACTTCGGCATCGCCCCCGTCGAGGCCCAGGCGTGCGGATGCCCGGTCGTCGCCCTCGCCGAGGGCGGGGCCTCGGAGACCGTGGTGGACGGCGAGACCGGACTCCTGGTGCGGGAATCCACGCCGGACGCCTTCGCCGAGGCCATCGACACGATTCACGTCCGGCCCATCGACGGCGCCGCCGCCCGCCGACAGGCCCTGCGCTTCTCTCGAGAACGGTTCCGGGCGGGGCTCGCCGCGGAGGTCGCCCGCCTGATGGACGCATCGCCGTCGGAGCTGCATCCATGACCCAACGCGCCCGCGTGCGCATGCTCATCCAGTCGGTGATCGACGGCGGCATCGGCGTGACGATGTTCCTCGCCGCGTACTGGCTCCGGTTCGAGACCGGGCTGATTCCGGCGCCCAAGGGTCAGCCTCCGATCGAGTCGTACCTGCAGCTCGCCCCCTTCGTCGGTCTGCTGCTGCCGTTCGGCCTCTGGCTGCAGGGCGCCTACCGCCACGAGCGCATCCGATCGCGCGTCGACGACTTCTTCGCGGTGCTCATCGGGGGCCTGATAGCGGTCGTGCTCGGTCTCGCGGGCACCCTGGTGTTCCAGGCGTACTTCATTCCCGCCGACTTGAAGGACCAGGGCGTCTACGAGGTGTCGCGCCTGGTCTGGGCGCTGTTCCTCGCCCTCTGCGTCCTCTGCGCGTATGCGGCCCGGGCCAGCGTGCGGTCCGCGCTCGAGCAGCAGTGGCGCGAGGGGGTGGGCCTCAAGCGCATTCTCGTCGCCGGCACCGGCGACGTCGCCCGGCACGTCGTCGACAAGGTGCTCCACCATCGCGGACTCGGCTACCGCATCGTCGGCTTCGTCGACGATCGCGCCAGCGACCGGCAGGGCTACCGGGGCCTGCCGCTCCTGGGGTCGCTGTCGGAGGTGGCCGACATCCTGCGGCGCGAGCGGATCGACGAGCTCTACGTCGCCCTGTCGCTCGACGAGCACGCGAAGATGCTGGAGCTCATCGAGATCGCCAATCGGGAGTTCGTCGACGTCAAGGTGGTGCCCGACCTCATGCAGGTCATCGCCCTCCGCGCCCGCCTCGAGGCGCTCGACGGCGTTCCCATCATCAGCATCAACGACGTCCCCCTCCAGGGACTGAGCAGCCTGATGAAGCGCACGATCGACCTCGGCATCGCGAGCGGCTCGCTCGTCCTGCTGAGCCTGCCCCTCGCGGTCATCGCGGCCCTCGTGAAGGCGACCTCGCCGGGTCCGGTGTTCTACCGCCAGGAGCGCATGGGACTCGACGGACGCCGGTTCCGCGTCTACAAGTTCCGATCGATGTTCGAGGACGCCGAGCGCGAGACCGGACCGGTGTGGGCACGCCAGGACGACCCCCGCCGCACCCCCGTGGGCCGCGTGCTGCGCACGCTCAGCCTCGACGAGCTCCCCCAGCTCTGGAACGTGGTCCGCGGCGACATGTCGCTGGTGGGGCCGAGGCCGGAGCGGCCGTTCTTCGTCGAGCAGTTCAAGCAGCGCGTCCCGCAGTACATGCTGCGCCACAAGGTCCGGTCCGGGCTGACGGGATGGGCCCAGGTCAACGGCCTGCGGGGGAACACGTCGATCGAGAAGCGCATCGAGTACGACCTCTACTACATCGAGAACTGGTCGGTGGCCCTCGATTTCAAGATCATGTGGATGACCGTCCTCCGCGTGTTCTTCCATCGCCACGCCTACTGAGCCGCACCGCGCACCGGGCCCGCGCGGCCGGCGCCTCCCGGCATGGCGGGAGCCGGGCCCCGCCAACGCCTCGGAGACCGACATGGGTCAACGCGTCGTCATCACCGGGGCCGCCGGCTTCATCGGCTCGCACCTCGCCGAGGCCCTGCTCGACCGGGGCGACAGCGTCGTCGGCATCGACAACCTGTCGACGGGCGACGCCACGAACGTCTCCCACCTCGACGGCCGGGACTTCCGGTTCGTCCGGCACGACGTCTCCAACTACATCGACCTCGACGGCCCCGTGGACGCGGTGCTCCACTGGGCGAGTCCCGCGAGCCCCGTCGACTATCTCGAGCGGCCCATCCCGACCCTGAAGGTGGGGGCCCTGGGCACCCACAACGCCCTCGGCCTCGCCAAGGCCAAGCAGGCGACGTTCGTCCTCGCGTCGACCTCGGAGGTCTACGGCGACCCCCTCGAGCATCCGCAGACCGAGAGCTACTGGGGGAACGTGAACCCCATCGGTCCGCGGGGCGTCTACGACGAGGCCAAGCGCTTCGCCGAGGCCATGACCACGGCCTACCACCGCTATCACGGCCTCGACACCAAGATCGTCCGCATCTTCAACACCTACGGTCCCCGGATGCGGGTGCGCGACGGCCGCGCCGTGCCCAACTTCATCGCCCAGGCGCTTCGCGGCGAGGACCTGACCGTCTACGGCGACGGCACCCAGACCCGCAGCTTCTGCTACGTCAACGACCTGGTCGACGGCATCCTCAGGCTGATGCGGTCGGACACGAACGACCCCGTCAACCTCGGGAACCCGGACGAGATGACGGTGGCGGGCATCGCGGAGCAGATCATCAGGCTGACCGGATCGAGCAGCCGCATCGTGCATGAGCCGCTGCCGGTCGACGACCCGAAGGTCCGGCAGCCGGACATCGGCCGGGCGCGCGCGGTGCTCGACTGGGAGCCCCGCGTGCCCCTGGCGGAGGGGCTGACCGAGACCATCGCATGGTTCCGGACCGCGCTCGGCGGGACCCGGCGCGACGGGTGACGACCCCGGCGCCGCGCCGACGCTCGCCGCCCCCCTTCACTCGCTCAGCACGCGCGCGGCGTGGACGATGTAGTGGAGCCCCGAGACGAGGGTGATGACCAGCGCGGCCCAGATGGCGGCGTCGACCACCAGAGAGCCGCGCCCGATCCAGTTGTAGAGAAGCACGAGGGCAATCGTGAGGATGTAGACCAGGGTCGCGAGCTTCCCCAGCATCGACGGCGGGAACGTGCGCCGCCCGACGGCGAGATTCACGACCGCGACGGTGACCACGATGATGACGTCGCGGCTGATGACGAGCACCGTCAGCCACACCGGGAAGTGGTTCGGCAGATCGAGCCCGGGCAGGGTGAGCACGACGAACGTCGAGATGAGCAGCAGCTTGTCGGCCATGGGGTCGAGCAGCGCCCCCAGCTTCGTCGGCTGACTCCACCAGCGCGCCAGCACCCCGTCGAGGGCGTCGGTCACCCCCGCCACGATGAACACCACCAACGCCCACCCGTTCATTCCGTACACCACCAGAATGACCAGGGCCGGAATGAGCAGCATTCGAAGCAGGGTGAGTTGGTTCGCGACCGTCAACGCCGACATGGCACGTCATCCAAGGGGGTACGGCGCAGGCTCCTAGCGAGCCGTTCCCGTCGCGCGGCCGAGGCGGGACAACACCGCCGTCGCCTCGCCGCCGGTGACCGGCAGGCCCGGCCGAAACGCGTTCCCGGGAAGCGGAGGCAGCAACCCGGCCGCGACCACCTCCGCCGCGGCCGGATAGTCGAGGTGTCCGGGATCCAGATCGGAGAACCGCGGCAGCGCCGCCGACGCCGGCTCGACCCCGGCCCCGCGCAGCATGCGGACCAGAATGCGCGCGAGCTCCCCGCGGCTCACGACCTGCGCCGGCAGGAACCGGTAGTTGACGTCGGCCGGCATGATGCCGGCCTGCGCGACGTCGATCATCCAGCCGTAGGCCCAGTGGTCGCGGGCGTCGGTGATGATGGCGGCGCCGTCGCCGGCGAGACCGGCCAGCAGGAGCTCGAACTGCACGCCCAGCAGGGCCGCGAGCTGCCCGCGGGTAATCGCGTCGGCCGTCTCGATGGCGGCGTACTCGCGGGGCAGAACGGCCGCCCGGCGGCGAGCGTCCAGATCCGCGAGCCGGCGCTCGACCTCGGCTCCCGGCGCGATGGCGTCGGCCCGGAGCAGCGCCTGCTCGGCGCGGTCCAGGTCGCCGGTGGCGAGATAGAGATCGGCCATCAGCAGCCAGGCGTCGAGGGCATCCGGATCGAGGGCGACGGCGCGGTCGAGCCGGGCCAGGGCCGACCCGGCGCCGTCGACCCGGCGCTCGACCTCGGCCAGCTCGAGGTGGAGGAACGCCGACTCGGGAGACGCCGCGATGAGCCGCTCGTAGGCCGCCTTGGCCTCGACGTCGCGTCCCGCCGCGGCGGCTTCCCGGGCCGCCGTGACCTGCCGGGTGAGCGCCGTGGCCTCGAGTCCGGCGATGCGCTGGCGCACGCCGGCCAGGCCGGGGTCGGCCGCGAGGGCCGCGTCGAAGTCGTCGATGGCCTCGGCGAGCCGATCTTCGAGCAGGAGCGCCTCGGCCCGCCCGAGGCGCGCCGGGACGTAGTCCGAGACCCGGGCCAGGGCCCCGCCGAACCTGACGATCGCGCCGGCCGTATCGCCCCGGGCCAGCGCGACGAAGCCGAGACCGGTCTCCGAGGGGTGGAACGACGGGACGACTCGGAGGACGGCGGCAAACCGCTGCTCCGCTGCTTCGAGCTGTCCCGCCTGCAGGAATGTCCAGGCGTCGCGGTGCTCGGCAGCCTCCGGGGTCCCCTCCAGCGCGGCCGGGACGACCGGAAGCGGGTAGTCGGGGTACGCCGGCGCCGTGACCACCGGCACCCGGGCGGCGCAGCCCGAGACCAGTGTGCCCAACGCGGCGACGACGACAGCGGCCCGCGCGTGCCTCATCGCCCAGCGCTTCGCCGCGAAGCCCCCGGCGCCGCCGGACCGGCCGGCGTCGATCGACGTTCGTGCCGCACGCGCCGCCGCCGCGCCGCCCGATCCCGTGATGGATGGTCGCGTGCCGACCGGTCGATCGACGCGCGGCGACCCGACCCGCGCGCCCCCCCTCGGCACGGGGTGTCAAGAGTGGAAGAGCGGGTCATCACGCCAGCGATTGTAGCACGCGCTCCCACGCGACCGACCCCTCGCGGACCAGGCGCACGTCGCGTCCGCGCACGTCCACGATGGTCGACGGCGGTCCCGTCAGCGCGGCCGGCCCATCCACGACGAGCGGCACCGCGGCGCCCAGTCCGGCGACCACCTCGGCCGCCGTCGCGGCGGGGCGGCGGCCGGCCCGGTTCGCGCTGGTCGCCGTGATCGGTCCGCCGCACAGGGCCGCGAGCCGGCGGGCGGCGGGGGCCGCGGGCACCCGTACCGCCACCGAGCCGTCCGCCGCGCACACGCCGGCCGCGAACGCGGCCGCCGGCTCGAAGACGAGGGTCAGCGGGCCGGGCCAGAACCGGGCCGCCAGGCGACGGCCCAGCCCCGGCAGGACGCCCACCGCCGATTCGACCTGCGCCCGGGTGGCAGCGATGAGGGGAATGCCGGCGTGCGCCGATCTCGTCTTCAGCCGGCACAACGCGTCGACGGCGGCACCCTGCGTCGGGTCGACGCCGAGCCCGTACAGCGTGTCGGTGGGATAGGCCACGATGCCGCCGGCCGTCAGCGCGTCGGCGGCGGGCCGAAGGGCCTCGTCGGGCGCGGCATCGTCGAGGCGCAGGACCCGGGGGCTCACCGCGCGGCCTCCCGGCGACGCCGGTCCGTTGCCGGCGCCGACCCGCATGGCGCATAATCGATTGGATAGAGGGTCATCGTGCCGGCCAAGCCTTCCCGTCCTCCCAAGCGCGCGTCCCGACCTCGCGTCCCCCTGCCGCGGCAGCGTGGCGGCCCCCACCCGGACAAGACCAGGCGGCCCTTCCGCGACCGCAAGCACAAGGGGCGTCCGGAGTCGACCGACTGAGTCTCACGCCGGCCAAGCCTCCGCCCGGCGGCGACCGCGCAGCGTCGGGTCCCCGTCCATTCAGAAGTGCACCACCATGTCGGAGTCGCCGGTCAGATGGATGGTGTCCACGAACTGGATGCGCTGAGGGCTGGTCTGCATGACGAGGGAGTTGGTCCGCGCGCCGTCGCCGAAGAAGCGGACCCCTTTCATGAGGGTGCCGTCGGTGACCCCGGTGGCCGCGAAGATGATGCGGCGGCCGCACGCCAGGTCGGCGGCCCGGTAGACGCGGTCCATGTCGGCGATCCCCATCGAGCGGCAGCGCTCTTCCTTCTCCGGCGTGTCGACCACCAGCCGGGCGAGAATCTCGCCGTTGAGGCAGCGCATCGCGGCCGCGACCAGCACGCCCTCGGGAGCTCCGCCCGTCCCCATGACCGCGTGGACGCCGCTGCCCCGGACCGCGGCCGAGATGCCCGCCGACAGATCGCCGTCGCCGATCAGGCGGATGCGGGCGCCGGCCTCGCGGATGTCCGCGATGAGCTGCCGGTGGCGCGGCCGGTCCAGGACGATCACGACGAGGTCCTCCACCTTGCGGTCCAGGCACCGCGCGATGGCGCGCAGGTTGTCCCGCACCGGCGCATCCAGATAGACGGCGTGCTTGGAGCTCGGTCCCACGACGAGCTTCTCCATGTAGATGTCCGGCGCGTGGAGCAGTCCGCCGCGCTCGGACACCGCCAGCACCGCGATCGCGTTCGAGGCCCCGGTGGCGCACAGGTTGGTCCCCTCCAGGGGATCGACGGCGATGTCGAGCTGCGGCAGGGCCGCCCCGTCCGCCTTCGCGGCCGCGGCATGCGCGGTCCCCACCAGCTCGCCGATGTAGAGCATCGGCGCCTCGTCCCGCTCGCCTTCGCCGATGACCACCCTGCCGTCGATGGGCACCCGGTCCAGGGTCGCGCGCATCGACTCGACCGCGACCTGGTCGGACCGGTGGCGATCTCCCTGGCCCATCGTGTGCGCGCAGGCCACGGCGGCCCGCTCGACGACCTCGAGCAATGCGGCGGTGATGTCGGTGCCCGCGCCGGCCCGGCTGCTGTCACTCATGCGCTCGTGCTTCTCCTCATGCGGGGCGGGACGCCGGCCCGGGCCGGCCCCGCTCCCTGCGTGGTGATCCGGACGGTAGCGCCCACCTTCAGGTCGAGGCGCTCGCTCGCGCTGGCCGCGTTGGCGGCGAGCTCCAGGTGATCGGTGCTGCCGAACAGCGCGCACACCTCGCCGGGCCCGATGTCGGCGTAGGTCTCCACCAGCCGACCGACGGAGCACCCCCCGACCTCGATGTCGACGCCCCCGGCGGCGGCCAGCCGCTCGAAGCGCCCGCGGTCCACGTTGGTGACGGCGTTGCCGAACCGGTCGATGCACACGACGCAGCCGGCGATCGACGTCTCCTGCACCTCGAGGGCCGGCAGATCCAGCCTGACGGGCTCGCGCAGGGGCCGACCGAGCGCGGACAGTCGAATGCCCCGCGCCAGCCAGGCGGCGGCGGGCGCGAAGCGGTCGCGTCCCTCGAACGTGCGGCTGATGGTCGGCCGCGCGTACCGGCGCTCGGTCAGCTCCACCACCTGCCGGGGCGGGGTCTGCTCGAAGACGTGGGTGAGAACGCCGTTGTCGGGAGCGACGAACCGATGGGCGCCGGCATCGGCCGCGAGCCCGCGCCGGGAGGAGCCGACGCCGGGGTCGACCACGACGAGGAATACGCTGCCGGCCGGGAAGTACGGACAGGCGGCGGCCAGCTCCAGCGACGCGGCCTGGATGTCGTGGGGCTCGATGTCGTGAGTCACGTCCACGAGGGTGGCGTCGGGGCAGATGCCCAGCATGACGCCCCGCATCGTGCCCGCGTAGTGATCGCGGGTACCGAAGTCGCTCAACAGCGCAACGACTGGACGAGCCATCTGCCGGTCCCGCCGGACGCGCGCCTCATGCGCTCTTCGCTTTCGTGGCCGGCGTCGGGCGGCGGGCCTCGGACCCCGTCTTCGGCTCGCTCCGGCTCCGGTTACCGGGTTGCCCCTGCTGCATGTCGATGCCGCCGCGGAACTTCGCGCCCTCGGCGATGGCGACACGCGGGGCCTTGATGTCGCCTTCGACCGCCCCTTCGTGGCGAATCGCGACCTTCTCCGTCGCCTCGATGTTGCCGATGACCTCGCCGAGGACGATGACCGCCTTCGCGAACACCTGCGCCCGGATGCGTCCGTGGACCCCGACGGTCAGGACATGCTGTTTCAGCGCGATCTTGCCCTCCACCTGCCCCTCGATGGTCAGGTCCTCGCTCCCGCGCAGCTCGCCCTTGACGACGATCGACTTGCCGATGATCACCTTCGGGTTCGCGCCGCCCGCCTCGTCAGCCGGCGCCGAGCCGATGGCGCCGACCACCGGAGGGGTCACCGGTTGAGCTGGCTCTTCCCGCTTCCACATGACTGCTCTCCGTTCAGGCGGCCTCCAGCGAGGGGGCTTTCGCCCTTTCATGGTACGACGAGCGCTCGCGGAGTGTCCACCGGCGGACGCGCCGCGGAGACACTTCCGTCTATCGGCGGATGCGCGCCCCTCCGACAGCCCGCGGCGGTCCCCGAAGCATGGTCGGGGGCCGAGCGCCGGCGGCGGGCTTCCCGGACACCGGGCCGGAGCTCACGGCCGCCATGGCTCCCCGGACGCTGGTAGACTGGATACGGTGACCCGGATCTACCTCGACCACAACGCCACGACGCCGGTGGCCCCGCCCGTGGCGGACGCGATGACGAGCGCCCTGCGCACCGTCTTCGGCAACCCGTCCAGCGTGCATGCCTACGGGCAGGAAGCCAAGACCGCCCTCGACGAGGCGAGGTCCGCGGTGGCCCGCCTGATCGGCGCCGAGCCCACCGAGATCGTCTTCACGTCCGGCGGCTCCGAGTCGGACAACCTCGCCATCCGCGGCGTCGCCGAGGCGGCGCCCCCCGGCCGCCGTCATCTCGTCGCCGGCGCCATCGAGCACGAGGCGGTCCTGCGCACCCTCAAGGGGCTCGACGGGAAGGACCGGCCCACGACCCTGGTGGGGGTCGACGAGCGCGGGGTGATCACCGCCGACCGACTCGCCGAGGCGCTGACCGACGAGACGGCGCTCGTCTCCATCATGCACGCCAACAACGAGATCGGCACGATTCAGCCCGTCGCCGAGCTCGCGGCGCTGGCCCGGGAGCGCGGGGCCCTCGTGCACACCGACGCGGTCCAGTCGGTGGGCAAGATCCCCGTCGACGTTCGCGACCTCGGCGTCGACCTGCTGTCGCTGTCGGGCCACAAGTTCAACGGCCCGAAGGGAGCCGGGGCCCTCTGGATCCGCCGGGGCACGCGGCTGCACGCACAGATGACGGGCGGCCGCCAGGAGCGCAACCGCCGGGCCGGCACCGAGAACCTGCCGGCCATCGTCGGCCTCGGGGCGGCGGCGCGGCTGCTGACGGCGCGCGAGAAGGGAGCGGACGACGTGACCGCGCTGCGCGACCGGCTCGAGGCCGGCATCCTCGCCGGAGTGCCCGGCACCGCCGTCAACGGCGGGACCGCCCCCCGAGTCGGGAACACCTCGAACATCAGCTTCCACGGGGTCGAGGCCGAGTCGCTGCTCATCGCCCTCGATCTCGAGGGCATCGCCGTCTCCACGGGGTCCGCCTGCTCGTCGGGGACCCTCGAGCCTTCGCACGTGCTGCGGGCGATGGGGCTCTCCCCCCATCGCACCCAGAGCTCGATCCGGTTCAGCCTCGGGCTCGGCAACACCGCGGCCGACGTGGACCGGGTGGTCGAGGTCCTGCCCGGCCTCGTCGACCGGCTGCGGGCGCTGGCCGGCCGCGGCGCGGCGGCGGCGGGACGCTGACCATGCGGGTCGTGGCCGCGATGTCCGGCGGGGTCGACTCCTCGGTCGCCGCCCTGCAGCTCGTCGAGGCGGGACACGAGGTCATCGGTCTCTCCATGCAGCTCTACGACCAGCAGCAGGGGGCCGCGCGCTTCGGCGGCTGCTGCTCGCTCGACGACCTGCACGACGCGCGCCGCACCGCCGCCGCCCTCGGCATCCCGCACTACGTCATGAACTTCGAGCGGCAGTTCGAGGCCGCGGTCGTCTCGGTGTTCGTGCGCGAGTACGCGGCCGGCCGCACCCCGATTCCCTGCGTCCAGTGCAACGGCGACCTGAAGTTCGCCCACCTGCTGGAGCGGGCCGCGGCCCTCGGCGCCGACTGCGTCGCCACCGGTCACTACGCGCGGCGCACCGCGGGGGCCGGGCCGGACCGGCCTCACACGCTGCAGCGGGGCCTCGACGCGGCCAAGGACCAGTCCTACTTCCTCTTCACCCTCACCCAGGACCAGCTCGGGCGGGCGCGGTTCCCCGTCGGCCACCTGCGCAAGGAAGAGGTGCGCGACATGGCCCGGCGCGCGGGGCTGCCGGTCGCCGACAAGCCCGACAGCCAGGAGCTGTGCTTCGTCCCCGACGGCGACACCGCGGGGCTGGTGGAGGCGCGCGCGCCGGCGGTGGCGAGACCGGGACCGATCCGCGACGGGCAGGGGCGGGAGGTCGGACGCCACGAGGGGGTGCACCGTTACACGGTCGGCCAGCGCAAGGGCCTGAAGCTGTCGACCAGCGTGCCCCTGTACGTCCTGGACATCGACGCGGCCGCGAACGCGGTGACCGTCGGCCCGCGGGAAGCGCTGAATCGCACCACCCTCACCGCGTCGTCGGTCAACTGGATCGCGGGCTCGCCCCCGGGTCGCGACGCCCGCGTCACCGCCCGCATCCGGCACCGCCACCCCGACGCGTCGGCGCGGGTCGAGCCCCTGCCCGGCGACCGGGTCGGCGTCGCATTCGACGAGCCCCAGCGCGCGGTCGCCCCGGGCCAGGCGGTGGTGTTCTACGACGGCGACACGGTGCTCGGGGGCGGGTGGATCGATTGACGGGGAGGCGCGTCGAAGGGAAACCGCCGAAACCGCGCTCCCGCGCAACGCGCGGACGCTGCAACCGGTCCCCGCCGCGGCGACGACGACACCGGCGGACTCGTCGCGCGCCCGCGCTACAGCGACTCGAGATAGCGCTCGGCGTCGATGGCGGCCATGCAGCCGGTGCCGGCGGCGGTGATCGCCTGGCGGTAGACGTGGTCCTGCACGTCGCCGCAGGCGAACACGCCGGGAACGCTGGTGCGCGTGCCGTTTCCCGCAACGATGTAGCCGTTGGCGTCCAGCTCGATCTGCCCTTCGAAGAGGCCGGTGTTGGGCGTATGTCCGATGGCGATGAAGACGCCGTCGACGGCGAGCTCCCTGCTCGCGCCGGTCTCGCGGTCTCGCACGACGGCGCCGGTCACCACGCCCTCGTCGACGTCCTTCACCTCGACCAGCTCGGCGTTCCACTCGAAGGCGATCTTGGGATTGGCGAACGCCTTGTCCTGCATGATCTTCGACGCCCGAAGCCGGTCCCGCCGGTGGAGGACGGTGACCTGGGAGGCGAACTTGGTGAGGAAGATCGCCTCCTCCATGGCCGAGTCGCCGCCCCCGACCACCGCGATGGGCTTGCCGCGGAAGAAGTAGCCGTCGCAGGTCGCGCAGGTCGACACGCCGTGCCCCATCAGGGCGCGCTCGGACGGAAGCCCGAGCAGGCGGGCCGAAGCGCCGGTCGAGATGATGAGCGACCGGGTCTCGTGGCTCTGCTCCCCCGCGCGGACGACGAACGGGGGCGATCCCAGCTCGACCGAGGTCACGTCGCCGGCCACGATCTCCGCTCCGAACCGCTCCGCCTGCGCCCGCATCTCGGCCATGAGCTCCGGCCCCATGATGCCGTCGCGAAACCCCGGGAAGTTCTCGACCGCGGTGGTGAGCATCAACTGTCCGCCCGACTCGAGGCCTTCGATGACCAGCGGCTTCAGGTTGGCCCGCGCCGCGTACAGCGCGGCGGTCAGTCCGGCCGGGCCGGACCCGATGATGATCACGTTGCGCATCCCGAACGATCCTCCCGGCCCCTCAGTCGGCGGCGGGTGCGAGCAGCGCACGGCCGCGGCGCGTCAGCCAGTCCACCAGGCGCCCCGTCTCCCGGAAGCGGCCGGCGTTGGATCGGGCCCCCAGCACGACCACCGAGACCGCGCGGTCGCCGACCCTGATCAGCGTCGCCAGGCAGTAGCCCGCCTCGTTGATGTAGCCGGTCTTCCCCCCCACCACGTCGGACCGGCTGTCGAGCAGGCGGTTGGTGTTCCGGACGACGCGGCTCTGACGGCTGGTGCTGATGCGATGGGAGCGCTTGCGCATGATGCGCGCGATCTCGGGCTCGCGGCCCGCCGCCGCGATAAGCCGCGACACGTCGTGGGCGGACGACACGTTGCCCTCGTGCAGCCCCGACGGGTCCGTGAACCGCGTCTGCTCGAGTCCGAGCTCGGCCGCCATCGCGTTCATGCGGCTGATGAAGCGCTTCGTCCCCCACCGCGACGCGCGGGCCAGCACGCGGGCGGCCACGTTGTCGGAGGCCACGAGGGCGAGGTGGACCAGATCGCGCAGGCTGACCCGCTCGCCCCGCCGCAGGTACGTCGTCGACGCCCGGCGGACATCGCGCTGCGAGATGACCACGTCGCGGCTGAGATCGGGCTCCTGCTCGAGAAACAGCATCGCCGTCATCACCTTGGTGATGCTGGCGATGGGGCGCGGCTCGCGGGCGTTCAGCTCCCACAGCGCGTCGCCGGTCACGGGATCGAGGACGATGGCCGCCGCCGCCCGCACGCGCGGTGACGGGACCGCCTGGGCGGCAGCGGCGGCCTCGGCGCCCCCCGCCGGCGCACCGGCAGAGAGCGCAGCCGGCGGGGCGGCGGTGAGCCACCCGAGGACGAGCGCGGCCACGACCACGCTGCGCGGCCGCCCCCCCCGCGCGGGTGCCGCCGGTACGAGACGCGTTCCGGGTGTCACGGGTCCGGCGAGATCAGGCACGGGCGGCGAAGGCTCCCCTGGGTTCGACTGCACCGACGGCTCTCGGGTCAGTCCCCGATCTCGTCGGTCGCATTGGCGGGGCGACGCGGCAGCGTGTAGTGGGTGCGCGCCCGGATGTCCAGCCCGTCCCGGGCCGGCACCTCGACGCGCAACCGGCGCGTCCTGACCGTCGGGTCGGGGTTGGTGGTGTAGAACCCGAGGACGTAGTAGTCGCTCGTCTCGGCGTCGACCTCGCGCAGCGCGTCGTCGAAGTCGTTGCGGTTGACGATCGCCCGGCCGCCGGTCAGCTCCGAGAGCATGCGCAGGGTGCCCTGCGTCTGGAACATGTGCCGGCTCCACTCGCCGATGAAGAGCTGCGGCATGTCCAGGTCCGGTCCTGCCACCAGACCCCGCGGGTCGAGGGTGTAGAACGAGGTGTTCGCGCGGTTGGCCGACCGCGCGAGCTCGGCCAGCTCGTAGCTGAGGTCGAGGTTGGCGAACACCTGCCCCTGGCGCAGCTGCCGCTCGAAGGGGTCGGTCGCCGGATCGGGCAGGTCGCTGTAGAGCGCGTCGTACTGATCGTTGGTGAGCATGCCGTAGTCGTTCAGCCGCTCCTGCTGGAACGGGCTGGCGTACATGCGCGACTCGGGGAACGGATCGAAGTCGTAGCCCTCGCTGAGGTAGAGGAAGACCTTGCGGCGGTCGTGCACCCGCTCGAGGTTCCGCAGCACGGAGCGCGCCGTCTTGAACGCGACGTGGGCGCGGTAGAGGACCTCGGACGGTCCCTGCGTCGTCTCCATCTGCATCAACTGGTCCCGGACGGTCAGCGCGTCGCCCATGATCCGGTTGCCCGCCGCGTAGAGCAGCGCGCGATCGTAGGTCATGTCGATGGAGAGCGACGAGGGACCGGTGGAGATGATGCCGAACAGATCGCCTTCGTGGACCAGGTGGTCCCCGATCTGTTCGAAGATCTGCCGGATCTTTGGCGTGCGCGAAGGCGTCAGGTGCAGGTCGTCGACGAAGATCACGAAGATGCGGCCGGCGGTGTTGTCCACGGGGCGGGACGAGGGCAGGATGATGCCCTCCTGGACCGCGGGCATCGGCTGCAGGTGGTTGTAGACGCGGCCCCCGTGCACGAGCACCATCGTGACGATGTTCTGCTCGACCTCGTCCTCGAAGATGCGGAAGTCCTGCTGAGTGAGATCGGGGACGAAGACCCCGTCATCGTCGCGCACGATGACGTCGGTGGTGACCAGCGTGACCCCGGTCTGGAACGTCGGCTGGCGGCTTCCGATCTGGCCGACACTGGTCTCGCCGGGCTCGGGCGGGCGGCCCCGCGGCTCCTGCTGCTGGGCCGTCAGGACCGTGAAGACGGCAGCGGTGACGGCGACGGCGCCGACACCGGCTCGTGCGCTGCGACCGAAAGCTGTCATTCGCATTTGCGTAGTATAGCAAAGCGCGGCAACGGGCCGGTACGGACCCGGCCGTCACCGGTTCGACCGCGCCGGACGAACGGGGCCCCGCGCGGACCACGGGCGGGCCCTGCGCAGAGCCGGCCTTCGGCGGGGTCACCCAGGATCGGAGTCCGGCTCGACCGGCGGGGTCTGCGCCACCGGGGCGGGCCGCTCGTCCCCGGCGCCCCCGCCGCGCCGGCGGCGTCTGCGCCGGCGCCGGCCCGGCCGCCCGGCCGGCGCGCCCGCGGCCTCGGCGTCCGCGCCGGGCGGACCCTCGGCTCCGGACCCCGGCCCCGCCGGACCCGCGTCGGACGCGAGGGGGCCCGCCGCGGGCGCCGACGGCGACCGCTCCTCGGTCTCCGCCCCGTCGGCCGGCGCCCGGCCGTTCCCGGCCGGGGCCCCACGCCCCCGCCGGCGCGGTCGACGCTCCCGCCGCTCGTGGTCGCCGCGGTCCGGCGGGACCGCGGGCGGCTTCGCCTTCAGAATCTCGTCCCAATCGAAGGTCAGGCCGGGATTCGAGGCCTCGATGTCGCGAACCGCCTCGGCGTCGAGCGCAGGCCGGCCGACCGCGATGTCCGGGGGAGATCGGAACCAGTACAGGACCCGCATGCGGACGATGCCGTCCTCGCGAAACGTGTGGCAGAGGTAGGTGTTGGCGTAGCCGCGCTTGTCGCGCGAGAACCGAAGGAAAGGCATCCGATCCGCAGCCGGCCCCGCGGGAAGAGGACTCCCGACGGTGCCCGGAGACGAGAGTACAGTAGCATGAATGGCGAACCCTGGCCAAGCCGACCGCCTTGCCTCCGGTCCTTCCCCGTCAGGAGCTCTCTCCGTGAACGATCGCTTCCTCAAGGCGTGCCGCCACGAGCCGGTAGACGCCACCCCGGTGTGGTTCATGCGGCAGGCGGGACGGTACATGAGCGCCTACCGCGGGCTCCGCGAGCGCTACAGCCTGCTCGAGATCTGCCGGCAGCCGGAGCTCGCGGCCGAGGTGACCCTGCAGCCGGTCGACGCCATCGACGTCGACGCCGCCATCCTGTTCTCGGACCTGCTGCTCCCCCTCGAGCCGATGGGCATCCCCTTCGACTTCGTGAAGGGCGAGGGCCCGGTCATCGACCCCCCGGTGCGCTCGGTCGAGCGCATCGACCGGCTGCGCGTCTTCGAGCCCCGCGAGGCGCTGGGGCACGTGCTCGACACCATACGGCTCCTCCGCCTGCGGCTCGCGGATCGCGTGCCGCTCATCGGGTTCGCGGGAGCGCCGTTCACCCTCGCCTCGTACGCCATCGAGGGGGGCCCCTCTCGCAACTACGCGCGGACCAAGGCCCTGATGTACGGCGAGCCCGGGGCCTGGCACCGGCTCGCGGACACCTTCGCCACCGTCGTCGGCGACTACCTGAGGGCCCAGATCGAGGCCGGGGTGCAGGCCGTGCAGGTGTTCGACTCGTGGGTCGGCGCCCTCTCCCCCGAGGACTACCGCGAGTTCGCGCTGCCCCACACGCGGAAGATCTTCGAGACGGTGAGGCCCGGCGGGGTCCCCATGCTGCACTTCGGCACCGGCACCGCGACCCTGCTGCCGGCGATGCGCGAAGCGGGGGGCGACGTGATCGGCCTCGATTGGCGCATCCCCCTCGACGAGGGCTGGGACATCCTCGGCGGGGACTGCGCCGTCCAGGGCAACCTCGACCCGACGCTGCTGCTCGGCCCCGTCGAGCGCCTGCTGCGCGGCGCCTTCGACGTGCTGCGCCGGGCCCGGGGCCGCGCCGGCCACGTGTTCAACCTCGGCCACGGCATCCTGCCCGGCACCAGTCTCGAGCACGTGCAGCTGCTCGCCCGCTTCGTGCACGAGCAGAGCGCGACGGCCCGGTGAAGACCCCGACCGACGGCGGACCATGACGGACGTCGACGTGGCGGTGATCGGCGGCGGGATGGCGGGCCTCGCCACCGCCTACGAGCTGCAGCGGCGGGGCGCCTCGTTCGTGCTGATCGAGGCGGCGCCTCGGCCCGGCGGCGTGGTCCGCACCGAGCGCGTCGACGGGTTCACCCTCGACGCGGGACCCGACTCGCTGCTCGTGCAGAAGCCGGCCGCCCTCGAGCTGTGCCGCGAGCTCGGGCTCGAAGGTCGGCTGCTGTCCACGCTCGAGCCCCGGACCGCCTATGTGCTGCGGGGCCGGCTGCGCCCCATTCCCGAGGCTTCCGTCCTCGGCATCCCGACCGCCGTCGCCCCCTGGGTCTCCAGCCGCCTGCTCTCCCCCGCCGGCCGGCTGCGCCTCGCCGCCGACCTGGTGCTGCCGCGCGGCGACGGCGCGGACGAGTCGGTGGGCAGCTTCTTCCGCCGCCGATTCGGCCGCGAGGCGGTCGAGTACATCGCCGAGCCCCTGCTCGCGGGCATCCACGCCGGCGACGTCGACCAGCTGTCGATGCCGGCCCTGTTCCCGCGCCTCGCGGAGGCCGAGCGCGCCTGCGGCAGCGTGATCCGCGCCCTCCGACAACTGCGTCGGGCCGCGCCGCGCCGGCCGGGCGGGCTGTTCCGCTCGCTGCCCGGCGGCATCGAGGAGCTGGCAGCGGCCCTGGCGGCGGCCCTGCCCGTGGCCGCGCTCCGGTGCGGGACCCGGGCCGTCGCCCTCGGCGGGCCGTCTCCCTTCACGGTGCGCCTGTCGGCCGGCGGACCCGTCTCCGCCCGGTGCGTCATCCTCGCCACCCCCGCCCACGTCACGGCGGCGCTCGTCCGGCCCCTCGACGACCGGCTCGCCACGCTGTGCGGCGGGATTGCCTACACTTCGACGGCAACCGTGCTCCTCGCCTATCCGCGGTCGGCGGTGAGGCGGCAACCGCGGGGATCGGGTTTCGTGGTGCCGCGCCGAGAGCGCACCGTCCCCCTGATGGCGGGATCCTGGGTGACCTCGAAGTGGCCCGGGCGGGCGCCCGACGGACAGGTGCTGCTGCGGGGGTTCCTGGGAGGCGTGCGCGACCCCCGCGTCGACGAGCGTTCCGACGACGAGCTCATCGACCGGACCCACGGGGCCTTCGCCGGCCTGCTCGGCATCGGCCGCCGTCCTCATCTCGCGCGTGTCTACCGGTGGGAACGCGCGAACCCCCAGCACAACGTCGGACACCTCGCGCGGGTCGCCGCCATCGAGGCGAGGCTCGACCACTGCCCCGGCCTCTTCGTCACCGGGGCCGGCTTTCGCGGCGTCGGCATTCCCGACTGCGTGGCCGACGGTCGGGCGACGGCGCGGCAGGCGATGGATTGGCGCACGGCGGGGTGATTCGCCGCGGGTGAGGATCAGTCGGCGATGTCGGCCGGGGGGGCTGCATCGACGTCGGCGGCATCGAGATCGACACCGACGTCCGCCGCCGCCCGCTTCGCCTTCGTCGACTTCGCGGATGAGGCGGTCTTGCGCTTGCGCGTCCGTTGCGGACGTGCGGCGGGAGCCGGCTCGTTCGTCGGCTCGAGCTTCGCCAGACTGGTCAGGAACTTCCGAACGGTGTTGTCGTCGAACTGGATCCGCGTGAAGGCATCCTCGACCGAAATGACCGATCCCGAGCCGTAAGTCGGCTCGTGCACTCTGGCCCCCACTTCGAAGCGCTTCGTCGCCACCTGTACTCTCTCCGCGTGATGCCACACTGACAGCCACACGGCCCGCACGGCCTAGTCCCTTCCCCTGCCCGGGAGCGATAACCCGCACGTTATCAGAAGGTTATCCCGGTGTCAAGCCGCCCGCGCCGACCTTCGGTCCGCGCACGGGCCGCGCCCCCGGGTTTCCGGGATGCTATAGTGTCGAAAGGGTGTGCGGCCCGGCGAAAGCCGTCGCGTGCACCCCGAACGCACGGCCTCGTTCCGGAAGCGGGCCCCGTCGCCAAGGCGGCGGCCCGTCACGGAAGCGGCGGCTTGTCGCCGCGGCGCGGCACTCGTCGCGGCGCTCGAACCCAGAACCAGTCTCGCCGAAGCGGACGACCCCGGCATGCGGTCCTTTCCGCCCAGGCGCAGGGAGGCATCTTCTGATGACGACAGTCCGGAAGTCCGGTTTCTCGGCGGCGGCGTTGATGGGAATGGCGGCACTCGCCGCCTGCGGCGGCTCTCCGCCTGAACCGGTGGAGACCGAACCGGCCCCCGCGGAAGCGGCCGCGCCGCCCGAGATGCTCGGCGGCGGGGTGCTCACGCCCGTCCACGACGGGCAGGCCGGCAGCCCGCACGTCCGCGTCGACTGGGAGGTCGACGGCGCGAACATCTCCATCACCTACGGCCGCCCCTACCTGCGGGAGCGCACCGTCGGCGATACCGTCGAACCCCTGGAGGGATCGGTGTGGCGCCTCGGGGCCGACGAGGCCACGACCCTGGCGACCGACACCGACCTCATGGTGGGGGCCGCCCATGTCCCCACCGGCGAGTACACGCTCTGGACCCTCACGACCGGCGACAGCACGGAGCTCATCGTCAACACCGAGACCGGCCAGTGGGGCACCGCCTACGACCCCGCGCACGACCTCGATCGCACGGAGATGACCGTCGGCACCCTCGACGCGCCCGCCGGGCAGCTGACGATGTTCCTGGAGAACAGCGAGCTCCGCTTCGAGTGGGGCTCGATGGTGGCCTCCGTACCGATACTGGTGCACTGAGGCCGCGCGCCCAGCGACGCCGACCCGGGACCGGCGGTCCCGCCCTCCCGGGCCGGCGTTCTGAAGCCTCCGCGTCGATTCCCGGGCCGCTAGCTCAGAGGTAGAGCACCTGACTTTTAATCAGATGGTCGCTGGTTCGATCCCAGCGCGGCCCACCACGTTCGGTGATTCGTCGACTCTCGATCAGCAGCTCCCGGTCGGCCCCTGACCGGGCTCCCGCCGATTCCGCCCACGCGAACCTCACGCGGCGGTGTCCGGCTTCAGCCACCGCCGGACGACGCGGTTCCACCACATGACGGCGCCGGTCACGAACAGCGCGGGCGGCACGAGCCCGACGAGGGCCCAGATCGCCTTGGTGGTCGAGTTGCAGAGATCGCCGCAGCCGGGGATGCCGCGTCCGCCGAGCCGGCCGAAGTGCAGGTACGCGAGCCAGTACATGACCCGGTCGCCGAAGCGCTCGACCGGATCGGACGGGTCGAACGGCTCGAGATAGTCGACGACGGCCATGAACGCGCCGGGGAACGACAGGTAGGCCCCGGTGACCGCCCACATCATGAGGAACGGCCAGAACCAGAAGCCGCACGCGCTGTGGAGGCTCCAGTTGAGCCGCCGCCGGTCGACGACGAGGCTGCGCCGCCAGCGCCGGGCGCCGGGCCACCAGATCACGGCGCCGGTCACGGACATCGCGAGCAGGAAGAGCGCGCCGATGCCGTTCACGCGACGCCCGGTCTGCCCGGCCAGGAGGTTGTCGTGCAGGTCCAGCACCCACGCGGATACGCGGTAGCCCAGCGGCAGGGGGTCTCCGAGGTCCTCGCCCGTGAAGGGGTCGAAGAGCCGGCGTATGCGGTCGCCGTCGCGCGTCAGCGTGACCTCGACGGCATGGTTCGGAGTCTCGCCGGGCCGGACGTCCGCCACCTCGTAGCCGGGATATGTCTGCCGGGCGGCGCGCTCCAGGGCGTCGTCGCCCAGTGACGCGCCCGCGCCGTCCACGACGACGGGCTGCGGCGAGAAGTGCCTGTACAGCTCGTTCCGATAGACCAGCACGCTGCCGGTCGCGGAGATGACGAAGATGTAGAGGCCCAGGCCGACGCCGGTCCACAGGTGGACCTGGAAGATCGCCTTGCGCAGCCCGACACCCTGCGGCGCCCGCGCCCAACGCGACCACCAGCCGCCGTTCGTGCCTTGATCGCCTGTCGCGGCCATGGCTCCGTCCCGGTCCGTCGGTCAGGGCAGTGAGAGTCAGGACGGTGACGGAAATCACCTTGCCACGTGCCGCCCACAGGAACCGCAGGCAAGCGGGACGGTCCTGAACGTGGTTGGCAAGGTCATATCGATCACTGTCCTTGCGGGTTTACCGACTGCACCCCGATGGCGCGCTCGACACGTGGCAAGGTGATTCTCGTCAGCTTCCCTGCGCGTCCCACGTCGGGGCCGGAGCCGGTCGGACCGGCTCCGTCCGTAGCGTGGCGCGCGCCCCCCCGCATCAGCGGCCCTCGGTCGCCCCCCCGCCTCAGCGGCCGTCGGCCGCCGGCAGCCCCTCGAAGCCGGGAGGAAGCTGGGCGCCGAGCGCGTTCTGGAACATCGCCAGCTGCGTGTAGTTGCCGACGATCAGCACGACCTCGCGGAGCTCGTCGTCCGTGTAGCGGGCCGCGAGCGTCTCCCACGTCGTCTCGGAGATGAACCGGCTGGCGTGGAGCTCGTCCGCCGCCTGCAGGAGGGCGCGTTCGAAGTCGTCCCACCCCGAGGCGTCCGGGCCGGCCGTCACCCGCCCAATCTCCTCCGCCGTCAGCCCCGCCTCCTTCCCGATGACGTCGTGCCGTCCCCAGATGTAGTCGCCCCGCGACAGCCAGGCGGTGCGCAGGATGAGCAGCTCCCGGTGGCGCGCGGGGATCGTGGCGTTCCGGACGAAGTGGCCCGTGTACTCCCAGTACTTTCGGCACGTCTCGGTGACGTCGGGACAGAGCTCCCGCATCGGCCCCTCCCCCGCGTCCGGGGGCAGCGCGATGCGCGGGGCGTCGAGGTGCTCGAACGCCGCCACCCGGCCCGTGCCCGCCTCCTGCGCCGCGGCAACCGCCGCGCCGACCACGAACGTCCCGAAAACGAGGACCACGCCGGCCGCCATGCCTGTCAACCGCATCGGACACCTCCCTCGTGACGCCGGCCCCGCCCCGGACCGACGGCCGGCCTGCGCTTGCGCAACGCGGCACGCCGTCGGAACGCGATCCACGCCGGCAAGCGACGAGCTGGCATTCTACCGCCATGCAGACCGGCGGAGGGCGTCGCGGCCCCGCAAACCGTCGCCTTCGGCTCTGCTGGCCCCCAACCACCCACCCGGGAGTCCACGCCGTTCGACGGTGCAGACTCCTGGTGCTGCGTCACGCCGTGATTTTCGGGCACGGGCCTGAACTTATGGCTGCATCATCAACGACTTGCCAGCACCGCATACCCGAACTCTTGGCTGTGGCGATGCACTAGCAGGCGGAGAGGGCGACGGCCCGGGGGCGCCGGGACAGGCTCGCCGCCCCCGCCTGCGCCGACGCGTCGCAGTCGCTCACGAACTCCTCGAGGGTGCCCAGCCACGCCTCGAAGTCGGCGTCCGCGGGCGCGCACAACCCGGCGTTGTCCTCGATCCGCAGCCGCCTGAGGTTCGGGAGGTTCATCAGGCCCCGCGGCAGCTCGCCCGTCAGCCGGTTCTGATGGAGCCTCAGCTCCACGAGGTTCCCGAGGTTCGCCAGCTGGGCCGGTACCGGACCGCTCAGCGCGTTGTTGGAGAGCCGCAGTATCTCCAGGCTCGTCATGCTCCCCAGCGTGGCCGGAATCCCCCCGGCCAGGAAGTTGTTGGAGAGGCGCAGGTCCGTGGCGCCCGTCAGCCTGCCCAGCTCGGGCGCGATGATCCCCCTCAGGTTGTTGCCGTCGGGACCGCACAGGTCGAGCTTGCTGACGCGGTCGTCGACGGTCTCCACCCCGTACCAGGTGTCGAGCGGCTCCTCGCTGAGCCAGTTGGTGGTGTCGGTCCAGTCGGGACCGCCCGCCGCATGGTACTGGGCTACCAGCGCGTCGCGCTCGGCCGTGGTCCGCGCGCCGAACCCGCTCGGTCCGGTCGGCAGCACGGCATCCTCCCCGCAGGCCGCCATCGACGCCGCCAGGGCGCCGAGAACCGCGCTCGCGACGACCCTCGGGCGCACGCGACCAAACCTGGAGAGCGTCATCGGAATCCTCCTCCGGCCTCGACGGTACAAGTCGATCGCAAGAAGTCTACCAGCAGCGCCGACGCGGGCCGGGAGTCTGCGCGATGGAACGGTGCAGACTCCCGGCAGGGTGGTTGGGCGCCCAGTGGACCCGAAGGCAACGATGGGCGGACCAGGAGTCTGCGCCATAGAACGGTGCAGACTCCGGCAGGGGTGGTTGGGCGCCCAGTGGACCCGAAGGCGACGCTCTCCGGGCCAGGAGTCTGCGCCGTAGAACGGTGCAGACTCCTGGCAGGGTTGGTTGGGCGCCCAGCGGAGCCGAAGGCGACGATGGGCGGGCTAGGCCCTCCGCGCGGTCGCGAGGCGCGCGAACCAGAGCCACGCGACGCCGCAGACGAGGGCGGCGCCGAGAACCGCTCCCGGCAGGGCGCCGGCGTAGGCCTGATCGAGGCCGCGGTCGAGCACGCCGGGAACGGTCATCGCGGCGGCGGCGAGCACCGCCAGGGCCGGTCGGTCACGGAGGACCCGCACGTAGGCGGCCAGCAGCAGCCCCCCGGCGAGGAGGCCCACGACCGCCCACGACGCGAGGTCGTCCGGCGTGGTGCCCGGCGCCAGCAGCGCCCCCGTGAGGACGAGGGCCGCTCCCACCCCCGCCTTCCGCCGCGTCCAGTGCGCGGTGAGCCGGTTCGCGAGGGTGACCACCAGCATGGCCGCCAGCGCGAGGACGAGATAGGTCTGCAGCGGCGCAACTGCGGCCGCGAGCCAGGGGAAGAAGGACGACGCCGGGTCATGCGCCGTCCACGGCGGCAGGCCGCGGGCGGGCAGGGCCTCGGCCACGGCGAGCGCCCCGAGGACCCCCAGGCCGAGGGCCAGCCCCGTCACCACCGCGGACCGCCGGTCTTCCGCCGCGCTCTCCTCCGCCGTCATCGGCCGGGCTCCCGCGAGCAGTCCGAACAGGAGGGCGGTCACGCCCGCCCCGATCAGGCCGCCCACGACCAGGATGCCGACCTGCAGGGGCAGCGGCTGGGCCGTCGACAGACCGTGCATCAGCACCGGCCAGTCGTTCGCGAGGTCGACGACGGCGACCGGCAGCGAGAGCCCCGCGATGGCGAGGCCCAGCCGCAGGTCGAACGCCTTGCGGGTCATCCGCACCACCGCGAGCACCGCGCCCGCCACCAGCAGCAGCCCGAGGACGATGGTCGAGGCGACGCCGGCGATCTGCAGGGTCGCCCGTCGCTGATCGTCGGCGCGGCGCCATGCCTCGGGCAGGAAGACGTAGAAGCCGGTGTCGACGACCTCGTCGCCGGCAATCTCCACCGCCACCCGCGCCTCCCCTCCCGCGAGGTCGGGAACCGCCTCGTCGCGGAAGGTGAACGTCCAGTCCGTGCGCGCGGGGCGGCTGGCGGACTCGGCCGAGACCTCGGCCAGGTCCGGCGCGCGTCCACGGCGGACGAGGGCGTCGCGGGCCAGCGCGCGCGCGTCCTCCTCGGACAGGGCGGCCCCCGGGGTGCCCTCCGCGAGCCGGTGCTCCCGCCGCCCCGGCGCCCCGTCCGAGGCGATCCACACGACGTGCTCCTCGGCCCGCTCCGCCACGTCGCCCTCGAAGCGGGCGTAGCGCACGCGCCAGCGCGGGCCGGGCAGGTAATCGCCGAGCAGCGCACGGTGGGTGTCGTCGCCCGCCTCGCTCCAGACGAAGCGATGCTGCGGCCCGAGGCCGCCGAACACCCGGCTCGTCTCGGTCCACGCCCCGGGGTCGACGCCCTGACCCGCGAGCACCTCGCGGGCCGCCGCCACCGCCTCGGCCCGGCCCACCTCGAGCCCCGGCGACTCGCTCGGCCCGATCGCCGTGTACGCCCAGAGCCCGAACCCCAGGATGCCGACCCCGGCAACCGCGGGCAGGGCCGGCAGGGCGGCCGCCGCCCGGGCCGGGGCGGGCGACGCCTCGACCGGCGCCTCCCCCGCCGGCGCCGTCCAGGCCGCGTTGCGCAGCGTCGGCGGCGCGTCTGTCCACGCCCCGCCCCGGTAGCGGGCGCGGAGCGTCACCCAGAGGGGCGTCAGGAAGAGCAGCCCGTACACGGCCTGATCGATCCACGCCCCCGGCGCCGAGGACAGGAACAGCGGAATCCCCAACAGCACCGAATTGAACGCGAAGTGCACGACGATGGCCGGCAGCAGGCCGAAGCGCAGGTAGAGCAGGCCGAAGATGGTCGACGGCACGATCAGCTCGACCACCCGCGCGTAGGAGGGCTGCGCGGGATAGGCGGCGTGGCCGGCCCCGAAGACGAGGATCTGCAGGACGAACGCCCCCGCGATCCAGGCCCGCCGGTGGCCGAGGCGGTCCCCGATGAGGGCCGCCCCGGCCAGCGGCACGGCGCGGAACAGGCACTCCTCCCAGAAGCCGGCCTGCAGCGCGGCCGCGAGCGGGGTGAGCCACGGCAGCACCGAGGCCAGCGAGTCGGGGTTGACGAGGGCGTCGGACGGCGACCACCAGCCCAGGTAGCCGATCGTGATCCAGTAGAAGCCGACGACGAACGCGAGGTCGACGCCGACGATGAGGTAGCCGGCCGCGGTCTGCCCCAGCACCGTCCACGACCGCGCGCCCTCCCCGGACCAGCAGCGCCAGAACTGCAGGTGATGCGGGAACGCCTGCCGCGACAGGCTCTCGGCGGCCATGAACGAGAGGGTGTGGATGCCGGTGAACAGCACGAACAGGGCGACCTGCGCCGTCACCTGCTGGATCGCGAAGGCGGTCTCGGACACCGCGGTGTCGTAGGCCATCCACATCAGGGGCCACTGGTTGAGGCCGGCCAGGAGCTGGGCGGAGGCGATGGAGACGCCCCAGACGAGGGGCATGCGCCACAGCACGCGCCGCTGCCGCAGCAGGACGAACAGCCCGACCGCGATGCCGCCGCCGTAGACGAGCAGCATGACGAAGGTGCCGGCGACGGTGATGCCCTCGTTGGCCGAGCGCATCTCCTCGTAGCGGCGGTCGAAGGCCTCGGGCACCTGGAGGACGTGCGTCAGCTCGGTGAGCCGGTCGCCGCTCACGACGAGGCGCAGCCGGAAGCGTCCATCCCCCGCCTGCGCGCCGGCGTGCTCGTAGACGAACGTGTGGTCGATGCGGCCGCCCGGACGCTCGACCTGGGACGCCTCGACCGGGGCGTAGCCGTCGAGCGCGACGTTCCACGGCTCGCCGGTGCCGGCCTCGGCGATAACGCGGGCCGCGTCGGCGTCGAGCGCCTCGCCCCCGGCGTCTTCCGCCAGCGTCTCGCGAAAGCCGTACGGCGCCCCGTCGGGGCGGAAGCGCACCTCGGTCTCGCGCACCTCCCCGCCGCGGAAGTGCCGGACGACCCACTGGTAGGGGTGGAACGGGCCGTCGCGCAGCAGCCCCGCGAACGCGTCGGGGCCGCCTCCCTCCAGCTCGACGAAGCTGCGCGCGCGGTCGTCGACGCGGAAGCTCGCGGCCTGCCGGTAGTCGGACGGCCCCCATCCGAGCTCGCCGGCGAGCCGCCGCGCCTCGGAGAGGGCCGCGGTCCGGTCCATCTCCAGGTCGAGCTCGACGATGGAGAACGCGCGCGGGAAGTTGACGACCGCGAACGCGCCGCACGCCAGGGAGACGGCGGCGAACGCCGCCCAGAAGACCGGCTTCCGGAACATGGCTGGACCTCCTGCCGAGTCAGGACGGCGATCGTCGTGAACAGCGCCGGCTACGGCCCGCGGTGGCCCCTCTTCGGCGGTCTCCCGCGTCCGACCGGTGACAGGGTGGTTCCCGTCACCGTTCTCGCCGTCGCCTGCGGCCGCCGACCCGCCTTCGCAGCCGGCGCGCGGCCTCGTACATTCTGTATCCGCAGCGGGACAACGTCGAGACGAAACGATCGGCAGCGAGAAGCCCGGCGGCGGCGGGGAGGAACTCTCCCGCCTCGAGGTCCTCGACCGCGGCGAGCGTCCGCCCCAACCCCGACTGCACGAGGTCGCGGAGTCGGCGGTCTTCGAGATCGAGGCCGCCGGCCCCGAGCACCAGCGGCACGAGGACGCCGAGCATGTTCCGGCGGTAGCCGCGCCAGCAGTCGTCGAACGTGAAGCCCTCGGCGCCGAGCCGGCACACGATGTCGTGGTACTCCCCGAGCGCCTCGCGTTCGATGCGGCGGCGATCGTCGGTGGCGACGTTGGCCCCCAGGAAGTACGCCACGTCGTAGAGGCCGGCGCCCAGCCCGCAGCCCTGCCAGTCGATCACCGCGAAGTCGTCTCCGGCCTCGCCGCGGGCGCCGGCGCCGGCACCGGCGCTCGCCCCGGCGCCGGCGTCGTCACCGGCTCGGAAGAACATGTTCTCTCCCCGGTAGTCGCCGTGGACGAAGGTCCGGGGCCCCGCCGCCACCGCCGCGAAATGCGCCCCGATCCTCGGCCCCAGCGCCTCGACCAGCCGGCGCGTCTCCCCCGAGAAACAGTCGCCGAAGCGTTCCAGCACCGCCGGCAGGCACACCAGGTAGGCGATCTGCAGGAAGCGGGCGTACTTCGGACCGAGGACGTCGGGGAAGCCCGAGAGGGCCGGGTGATCGACCTCGCCCCAGAACTGCCCGTGCAACCCGGCGATCTCGCGCACGGCGCGTCTCGCCCGTCCCGCCTCGACGCCGGCGAGCCCGGCCGGCACCTCGAGATCGAGGTCGCGCAGGTCCTCGAGCACCAGGACGAACCGGTGAGTGTGCTCATCGAAGTCGCCGTACAGGAGGGCCGGTGACCGGATGCGCGCCTGCGGCGCGAGGCGGCGGTAGAACCGGCACTCGCGCTCGTGCATCGACAGCCACCGGGCGAACCGGAACGCCGTCGGGTGGGCGGTGGGCAGCTTGACGATGACGCTGGCCGGCGCCGCGACGGGGCCGCCGTCGGTGGTCAGACGACAGCGCAGGAGCCGGCCGAACGCATTGGTCGCCGACCCGAGGTCCTCGACCGAGACGTCCCTGATGGTCGGCAGGCCCGACGCGCCGCCCGCGGCCAGCGCCTGCCGCATCCACTCCGCGGTAATCTCGTCCGCGCTTTCGCAGAGCGCCGGACGGGTCGCCATGGCGAAGCCTCCCGCGCGGGGTCTCCGCGCGACCGCCGGTCCCGCCGCGGCGGGACGCCTCCGCACCGCCCGGCGATGGCCCGCCCGGCGTCGCCCATGGCTCCGCGGGGCGCCCAGCCGACCCTGCCGGGCGTCTGCACCATTCTACGGCGCAGACTCCCGGCGTGCTCCGAGGCAGGCCGAGGAGGTCGTGACACGGCTGTCGACGTCGACATGGTTGTCACGGATCGGTCGCCGATACGTGTCGCACGGCTTCCCCTGGCGGGTACCGGCCGGCACCGGTCTCGACGGAGCCGCGCCGTGAAACGGGCGTGCCATAATGGGCCATCCGCGACCGGGAGCCCGTCGGCGCGGGCTGCCACCTTCAGAGAGGCATCGCCATGCTGCACATGAGACCGCTTCCCGCCTCGCCGAGCGCCGGCCGCCTCGCGGCCCTCGCGGTTGCCATGCTCGTCGCCCCGGCCCCGGCCGGTCTCGCCCAGGAGCCGGCGTCGGACAGCCTCGACATCTACTGGATCGACGTCGAGGGCGGCGCCGCGACCCTGGTGGTCACCCCCGCCCGGGAGTCGGTGCTGATGGATACGGGCTGGCCGCGGGCCGACGCCCGCGACGCGCTGCGCATTCAGGCCGCCATGGCCGACGCGGGCATCGACCGCATCGACTACATGCTCTTCTCGCACTTCCACGGCGACCACGTGGGCGGCCTGCCCGCGCTCGCCGAGCGGGTCCCCATCGGCCGGATCGTCGACCACGGCGACAGCGTGGAGCTCGACCGACCGCGCGGCCGGGCCCTGTGGGACGAGTACATCGGCCTCGCCGCCGACCGGCGCCGCTCGGTCGCCCCCGGCGACAAGCTGCCCCTCGAACGCATCGAGCTCACCTTCGTGGCGTCGCACCGCGAGCTCGTCGACACCCTCGAGCCGCAGATGCCCAACCCGCTGTGCGACGGCGTCACGCCCCCCGACCCCGACATGGGCGAGAACGGACACAGCCTGGGCTACCTCCTCTCGCTCGGGGCATTCCAGTTCCTCAATCTGGGCGACCTGACCCCCGACCGCGAGCACGCGCTGGCGTGCCCGGAGAACCGGCTGGGCGTCGTCGACCTGTGGCAGGTGCCCCACCACGGCGGCTACGGGGCCATCCGCCCCGAGCTCGCGGCGGTGCTCCAGCCCACGGTGGCCGTCGTCAACAACGGCCCCCGCAAGGGGGGCACGCCGGACTCGCTGGCCGTCATCCAGGGCACGGCGGAGGTCGGCGACGTCTGGCAGTCGCACCGCACCCTGACCGACGACGCCGCCAACAACACGGAAGAGGCGCTCATCGCCAACCTGACGGAGGAGGACGACTGCGAGGGACACTGGATCAAGGCGACGGTGGCCCCCGACGGCCGGAGCTGGTCGATGACCAACGGCCGGACGGGCTACAGCCGGACCTATCAGTCCCGCTAGCCCGCCCATCGTCGCCTTCGGCTCCGCTGGGCGCCCGACCAACCCTGCCAGGAGTCTGCCAGTCCCTGATTCCTAATCCCCGAGATCGATCTCGATGGCGCCGTCCCGGACCCGGAGCGGATAGGGCCGCAGCCGGCCGCCGGCGGGCGGGGTGAGGGGCGCGCCGTCGGCGACGCGGAACTGGGCGCCGTGCCACAGGCAGGTCACCACGCCGTTCTCGTAGGTGCCCTGCGTGAGGGGCCCGCCGACGTGCGTGCAGTAGTCGTCGTAGGCGAGGAGGGCGCCGTTCTCGTTGAACACCGCCACCTTCCGGTCGGCGAGCCGCATGCAGCGAACCTTGCCCGGCGGCACGTCGGCAGCGTCTCCGATGCGCACCCAGTCTCCCATCGGGCTCCTCACCCTCCCCCGGTCACCGCGTCGAGCGGCACGCATTCGAGGCCGTGGGCCCCGGCGACGGCGGGATGCGTGACCTGCCCGTCGACGACGTTCACCCCACCGGCGAGGACCGGGTCGCGGGCCGCCTCGCGCCAGCCGCGGTCGGCGATGTCGAGGGCGTAGGCCATCGTGGCGTTGGTCAGGGCGTAGGTCGAGGTGTGCGGCACCGCCCCCGGCATGTTCGACACGCAGTAGTGCACGACGCCGTGCTCGACGAAGCGCGGCTCGTGGTGGGTGGTGGGGCGGCTCGTCTCGGCCCCGCCGCCCTGGTCGACGGCGACGTCGACGAGGGCCGAGCCGTCCTCCATCTGCTCGAGGTGCCGGCGGGTGACGAGCCGCGGGGTGCGGGCGCCGGGAATGAGCACCGCGCAGATCACGAGGTCGGCGTCGCACACCGCCCCCTCGATGTTCGCGGCGTTCGACATGAGGGTGGTCACGTGCCCCTGCACGACGTCGCGCACGTAGGCGAGGCGCAGGGGGTTGATGTCGATGATGGTGACGTCGGCCCCGAAGCCGACGCCGACCACGCACGCGTTCAGCCCCACGACCCCGGCTCCGAGGATGGTGACGCGCCCCCGGCGCACGCCGGAGACCCCGGGCAGCAGGATGCCCTTGCCGCCCGCGATCCGCTCGAGCGACGCCGCGCCGGCCTGGACCGCGAGGCGCCCCGCGACCTCGGACATGGGCACGAGCAGCGGCAGGGTCCCGTCGGCGAGCTGCACCGTCTCGTAGGCGATGCCCACCACCCGCCGCTCCAGGAGACGCTCGGTCAACGCCCTCGAGGCCGCGAGGTGCAGATAGGTGAAGAGCACCTGCCCCGGCCGCATCGCGTCGAACTCGGGACCGAGCGGCTCCTTGACCTTGAGCACCAGCTCGGCCCGGTCCCAGACCTCCGCCGCGTCCTCGACGACGGCGGCTCCGGCGCCGGCATAGGCGGCGTCGGGAATGGCGCTGCCCCGCCCCGCCCCGGCCTGCACGAGCACCTCGTGACCGTGCCCGCGGAACGCGGCCACCCCGGCCGGCGTGATCGCGACGCGGCTCTCGTCGGGCTTGATCTCCGTCGGAACGCCTATGCGCATGTACGCGACTCCACTGTTACGTATTATGACGCGGCGCGCGCGGCGCCGGGTTCAAGGCGCGGCGTTCGTCGCGCAACCCTGCGGGGTGCGCTACAATGGCGCGCCGGTGCGCCGTGCCACCCGGGTTCGGCGCCCCGCGCTTCTGAAGCTGAAGGGAGAGCCTAGATGGGCACGATGACGTTGGCCGTCCTGTCCCTGTTGCCGATTGCGACCGTTGCCGTCTTTCTGGTCATCCTGCGCTGGCCGGCCAGCCGCGCCATGCCCCTGACCTACGCGGTGGCGGCGGCCCTGGCCCTGTTCGTCTGGCAGGTGCCGGGCATGCAGGTGGCGGCGGCGACCATCAACGGTCTGGTCATCGCCCTCACCCTGCTCTACATCATCTTCGGGGCCATCCTCCTGCTCAACACGCTGCGGGCGAGCGGGGCCATCAACGTCATCCGGCGCGGGTTCACCGACGTCAGCCGCGACCGGCGGGTGCAGGTCATCATCGTCGCGTGGCTCTTCGGCTCGTTCATCGAGGGCTCGGCCGGCTTCGGCACCCCGGCCGCGGTGGCCGTGCCCCTGCTCGTGGGGCTCGGGTTCCCGGGCATGGCCGCGGTCATGGCGGGGATGATCATCCAGAGCACCCCGGTCAGCTTCGGCGCCGCCGGCACCCCGATTCTCGTCGGCGTCAACACCGGGCTCTCGGCCGACCCCGCCCTCGTCGCCTACGGGATGGAGCGCGTGGGCGGCGAGTGGAACGACTTCCTGCGCTTCGTCGGCTTCCGGGTGGCGGTGCTGCACGCCGTCGCCGGCACCCTCGTGCCCCTCATCCTGGTGTCGTTCATGACCCGCTTCTTCGGCGAGCGCAAGTCGTTCGCGGAGGGGCTGCAGGTCTGGAAGTTCGCGTTGTTCGCGGCGCTGTCGATGACCATCCCCTACATCATCGCCGGCTACTTCCTCGGGCCCGAGTTCCCGGCCCTGATCGGGAGCCTGGTCGGTCTCCTCGTCGTCGTGCTGGCGGCGCGTCGCGGGTTCCTGGTGCCGAAGCCGGAAGACGCCTGGGACTTCGGCGACAAGTCGCGTTGGCCGTCCGAGTGGACCGGCTCGATCGAGATCAAGGACGACGCGGGCAACGGCGCGCCCATGAGCCTGCTGCGCGCCTGGGTGCCCTACGTCATCGTCGCCCTGCTTCTTCTGACATCGCGCAACCCGTTCGACTTCCTGAGCGGGGTGCTGGGTCCGTTCCAGGCGTTCCTGCAGTCGACGTTCGCGCTGACGTGGCCGGAGATTCTCGGCACCGGCATCGACATGAACGCGGTGCAGCCGCTGTACCTGCCGGGCGGCCTGTTCATCGCCACGTCGCTCATCACGTTCCTGATTCACCGCATTCCCGGCCCCGCCTACAAGCAGGCCTGGACCACCTCGCTGCAGGTGACCGCCGCGGCGTCGATCGCCCTGGTGTTCACGGTGCCGATGGTGCAGGTGTTCATCAAC
The DNA here is from genome assembly GCA_965116765.1 of Vicinamibacterales bacterium. GTDB lineage: Bacteria > Acidobacteriota > Vicinamibacteria > Vicinamibacterales > UBA8438 > JAJEEA01. The sequence goes on from OZ220718.1 coordinate 1,095,496, forward strand.
ACCATGGGCGGGGCGGCCGGGTTCGAGCGGATGCCCATCGTGCTCGCCGACGGCGTGGCCTCGCTCGTCGGCGGCGCGTGGCCGATCTTCGCGCCGTTCATCGGCGGCATCGGGGCCGCGGTGGCCGGCAGCAACACCGTCAGCAACATGATGTTCTCGCAGTTCCAGTTCGGCATGGGCGAGCGCATCGCGGTCGACCCGACGTGGATCGTCGCCCTCCAGGCGGTCGGCGGCGCCGCCGGCAACATGATCTGCGTGCACAACGTGGTGGCGGCCTCGGCCGTGGTCGGGCTGCTCGGGCGCGAGGGCTCGGTCATCCGCATCACCCTGCTGCCCTTCGTCTACTACGCCCTGCTGCCGGGCTCGGTCGGCTACCTCATCGTGTCGTACGCCGACCAGGGCATCCTGAACGCGGGGACGTACATCATCGCGTTCATCGCGGCGCTGGCCATCTGGTCCATCGCCCGCTACGGGAGGCGGCCGGCCACGGCATGAGGCTGTTCTCCCTCGCCGACATCGCCGGCGAGCCGTCGGACCCGAAGACGTTCACGGGCCGCGCCCGGCTGACCCGCATGAACGGGGTGTCGGACGCGCCCCCCGCGAACGTCTACCGCGTCGCCTTCGAGGCCCGGGCGCGCACCCACTGGCACGCCCACAGCGGCCCGCAGCTGCTGCAGATCGTCGAGGGCACGTGCCGGTTCCAGAAGGCCGGCGAGGCGGTGCGGGAGGCCCGGCCGGGCGACCTCATCGCCGTCGCGCCGGGCGAGCGGCACTGGCACGGGGCGGGGCCCGACGGCCCCATGACCCACGTCGCCGTCAACATCGACGCGAAGACGAGCTGGTTCGAGGCGGTCAGCGACGCCGAGTACGGCGCCTGACCGCCCGATCGACGTCCCGCCCTGACGCCGGAGACTTTCCGGGGGAAAGATGACTGCCACGCCCGATCCCTGCCCGATCCGTCTCTCGACCCTGCTCCGCGTCTGCGCCTCCGGCGCCCTGCTCGCCCTGCTCGCCCCGGGCGCCGCCGCCCAGACCGCGACCGGGCAGCGGATGGACGCCGAGTTCGCGGAGCAAGTGCGCGAGTGGACCACGCGCCCCGAGTTCCTCAGCCCCCTCGTCGACCACCTCCCCGCCGGCGGGGCCGTCCCGTCGCCCAAGGACGTGCTCGGTCACCACGCCGGCGCGCCGCGCGAGCTCACCTACTACGCCGAGATGCTCGACTACTACCGGGCCCTCGCCGACGCGTCTCCGCGGGTCGCGGTCGCGCCCATCGGCCAAACCGACGAGGGACGCGAGATGGTGGTGGTGACCATCGCCGACGAGGCCACCGTCGCGGACCTCGAGCCCTACCGCCGCGACCTCGCCCGGCTCGCGGACCCGCGCGGGCTGAGCGAGGCAGAGGCGCAGGCGGTCGTGGCGCGGGCCAGGCCGATCTACGTGCTGATGGCCGGCCTGCACAGCGGCGAGACGGGTCCGCCCGAGATGCTCATGGAGCTGGCCTACCGGCTCGCGGTCGAGGAGGGGCCGCTCTACGAGCGCATCCGCGAGAACCTCGTCGTGGCGCTGATTCCCGCCGCGGATCCGGACGGACGGGACCGCTACGTCGACTGGTACTACCGGCACCTGATCGACATCACCGACGAGGACGACCGCATCGGCGGTCCGCCGTACTGGGGGAAGTACATCTTCCACGACAACAACCGCGACATCAACTACTCGCAGCTCAGCATGCGGAACGTGCTCGACTGGTACCTGGAGTGGCATCCGCCGGTCATGCACGACCTCCACGAGTCGGTGCCGTTCCTCTACACGTTCAGCGGTCAGGCCCCCCAGAACCCCCTGCTCGACCCCATCGTCTACGGCGAGCTGCCGTGGTTCGCCAACTTCGAGATGGCCCGGCTGACGGGCTACGGCATGCCCGGGGTGTGGACCCACGCCTTCGTCGACATGTGGTCGCCGGGCTACCTGGCGTTCATGGCCTCGAACCACAACGGGCTCATCCGGTTCTACGAGACGTACGGCAACGGCGGCGCGACGACCATGAAGCGCCGCCTCAAGACCGAGGACAACACGCCCGAGCAGGCGCGCACGAGCCGCGAGTGGTACCGGCCCTCGCCCCCCTACGAGGAGGTCGAGTGGTCGATGAGGAACAACACCAACTACAGCCAGACCGGCGCTCTCGCGGCGCTGGAGCTGGCCTCGTCGAACCCGCGCGTGCTCCTGGAGAACTTCTACCGCAAGTCGCGCAACGCGGTGGCGGAGGGCGAGACCGAGCCGCCCCACGGCTTCGTCATCCCGGCCGGGCAGCGCGACATGACGCGGGTGGCGACCCTCGTCGACCTGCTGCGCGTCCAGGGCATCGAGGTCGGCCGCGCCGGCGACGCCCTCTCGTTCGCCGACGACGGCGACAGGGACGGCGACGGCGACGCCTATCCCGCCGGCTCGTACGTGATCAAGGGCGGCCAGCCGTACTTCCGCCTCGCCAAGATCCTCCTGGGGAGCCAGAGCTTCCCGGACGACAGTCTGCGGACCTACGACGACACCGGCTGGACGATGGGGCTGATGCACGGGGTCGACGTCGTCGCCGTCGACGACCGCGAGATCCTGGACGTCCCGGTCGAGCCGGTCACCGAGGCGCGGCTCGCGGGCACCGTCGCGGGCGGCCGGGAGCCCCGGTTCGGCTACGCCGTCGCCCACTACGGCTCGAACCACCTGACGACGCTGCGCTACCGGCTCGGCGACGCACCGGTCGAAGCGGCCGAGGAGGGCTTCGAGGTCGGCGGCGTCGCTTTCCCGCCCGGGTCGTTCATCGTTCCCGCCCCCGCGGGGAGCGAGCGGGCCGAGCACCTGCGGGCGGCGGTGACCGAGCTGGGGCTGACCGCGGCGGGGCTCGACGAGCGGCCGGAGGTCGCGGCCCACCCCCTCGACCTCCCCCGGCTCGCGATCTACAGCACGTGGGGCGACACCCAGGAGGTGGGCTGGGTGCGCCACGCGTTCGACCAGTTCGAGATCCCGTTCGACCTCATCTTCAAGGAGCGGGTCCGGGCCGGCGGCCTGCGGGACGACTACGATGTCGTCCTCATCCCCAACCAGGGCCGGACCGCGAAGGGGCTCGTCTTCGACGTCGAGCCGCGCGGCGGCCCGCGGGCCTACACCAAGACCGACCGCTACCGCTTTCTCGGCGACTACGGGTCGTCGGAGGACATCACCGGGGGCATGGGGCTCGAGGGCGTCCTCGAGCTGCAGCGGTTCGTCGAGGACGGCGGCCTGCTGGTTACCCTCGGCGAGGCGAGCCACGTCCCGCCCGAGTACGGCCTGACCCGGGAGATCGGCGTCAGGCGCCCGGGATCGGGATTCTACGCGCCGGGTCCGCTGGTCGAGGCGGAGATCGAGGTTCCCGACCATCCGATCTTCTACGGCTACGACGAGGGGCGCATACCGGTCCGCTACGCGAACGGCCCGCTCCTCGACGTGCCGCGCCGCCTCCGCGACGACTGGGTGGCGATGACGTTCAGCAGCCGCGTGCTCAGCGGCCACCTGCGAGGGGCGAACCAGATCGACGGCCGCCCCGCCGTCGTCGACGTGCCGCGCGGCGAAGGCCGCGTCGTCCTCTTCGCCACCAACCCGTGCTACCGCTGGCAGAACCACGGCGAGTTCGGGATGCTCTTCAACACCATCCTGCACTACAACGACCTGGATGCCCGCGGCGGTACCACCGCGACGGCGGAGGACGAGAACGCGCCGACGAGCGGTCGGCGGCGACCCTGATCGACTGACCTGCCGGTCGCGTCCGATGCGCCCGGGAGCTCAGCCCTGGGGCATGTGCGGCCATGTGTTGGAACGGGGCCCGCTGCGCGGAGCTTCCGTTTTCGCGGTAGCATGACCATCCGCGGCGGCGGCATCCGCGCGCCGCAGAGGAGCCTCCGGAGGAAAGCAATGCAGAGATCGAAGCTCGCGCGGACGGCGGCGTTCGTATTCGTGCTCGCGGCGCTGCTCGCCGCCGCCCCGGCCCAGGGACGGGACCTGCTGACGGTCGAGTTCTTCAGCCCCGCCGTCGACCGGACCATGAAGTACAACATCCTGCTCCCGGACGACTACGAGACGTCGACCGACCGCTATCCGGTGCTGTACCTGCTGCACGGCCTGACCCAGAACTACACCGCGTGGGGGCTCGCGAACGGCGCCCCGTTCTATGCCGGCCTCTACGACGACCTCATCGTCGTGATGCCCGACGCCGGGAACTCGTGGTACGTCAACTGGGCGGAGAACGAGGACGGCCAGACCAACAACTGGGAGGACCACGTCGTCCGCGACGTGGTCAACCACGTCGACTGGAACTTCCGGACCATCGCCCGCCGCGAGGGCCGGGCCATGACCGGCCTGTCGATGGGCGGCTTCGGCGCCATCACCATGGGGCTGCGCAATCCGGAGCTGTTCATCTCCATCGGCAGCACCAGCGGCGCGCTCGAGTACGGCCGGCAGGCCGCGGCGCGCATGCGGGGCGAGCTCGAGCCGCGGCCGCGGCGCACCCCGACGGCCGAGCAGCTGGCCCGCCGCCGGCAGCCCAATCCCCTGATCGGCATCGACGGCTTCAGCAGCCAGGTCGAGCGGTCGCCGCGGGGCCGGATGTTCACGAACCCGGAGCAGGCCGACGCCTACGACCCGTTCACCCTGATCAAGCAGGTGCCGAGGGAGGACCTGCCGCACATCTACCTCGACTGCGGCACCGAGGACCGGCTGATCTCGGGGGCACAGGAGCTCGCCGCCTACATGTTCGAGGAGAACATCCCCTTCAACTACATGCAGATGCCCGGCGCCCACAACGCCGCGTACTGGATCGAGGCCATCGGCCACATCACGTCGGTGCAGTACGAGGTGATGCAGCGCGCCCTCGGCCAGCGCCCGTTCGGGCGCGGCCGCTCGACGAACTGAACCAGGCAGCACGACGCGAGTCGCCTGCCGCCCAACCCCGAGCCGGCTGGGAGCCCGCGACGTTCTACGACGCGGACTCCCGGCCGGCGGCGGACATCCCGCCAGAGCGGCGTGAGAGCCCTTTGCGGACCTCGGCGACTCGGCGAAACGCCTGCAGATCGCCGCGCAGTGCGATCAGTCGCAGCACCCGTTCGCGATCGGTCGCGGTGTACGGGTAGTAGTCTTCGCGAAGAAACCAGAGACACTGGACGCGGTAGTCATCGACGAGACGGCGAATCTCGTCATCGAGCGGCGTTTGATCCATGCCGCGATCCCGTTCGGCCGTCCGACGGAGACTGGTCTGCCAATCACCCGGCCCGGTCGATGAGGCGCGTCAGGTTGGCGATGTGCTCCATCAGGCTGGTTCGGCCGGCCGGTGTCAGGGTGTACCAGGTCACCGGCCGCCGACCGCGGAACGTCTTCTCTATCGACAGATAGCCGGCGTTCTCGAGCTTGCGCAGGTGGGTGCCGAGGCTGCCGTCCGTCTCCTCGAGCACCTGCTTGAGGCGGCTGAACGACATCGCGTCGTGCTTCGACAGCAGGACGCAGATGGCGAGCCGCACCCGGTGCTCGAAGAGCCCGTCGAGCGACGCCAGCTCGTCGAGCCCCCCGATGTCCGGATCAGCCCTCTGTGTCACGGGTCGGGGCCCCGAGAAACGCCTGCGCCACGAGCGCGGCGGCGATGAGCGCGCCCGTGATGCTCCACCGGTAGACCGGCACGACGAACGTCAGCAGATAACCGGCCGCGACCAGCACGCCGACCGGCGCGAGTCGACGGTCGAGGTGCACGCCGGCCTGACAGTACGTCAACGCCATGAGCAGCACCCACAGCGCGCCGTATCCGGCGGGCGTCAACTGCCCGGTCGCGACCAGTAGCCCGCCGAGCCAGCCCGCGGCCAGAAACGCCAGCCAGTGCAGCGCTGCTCGAACACCCTTTCGACGATCCGCCTGCCCGGCCCGCCGGCCCGCTCGAACGCCGAGCCAGGCGGAAACGCCGAAGCCGACCGTTCCCGCCGCGAGCCAGTAGGTCCCGCCCCAGGGCCGGGTGGCGGCGAAGTCATGCAGGACGAAGCCGCACAGCACGATGGCCGCCCACAGCAGATAGTACGCCGGGTTGTGCACCATGTCCGCCCGCTCCGCCGCGGCGCGGACGTAGGCGATGTCCTCCCTGATCCGTTCGGTGTCCGTCATGATATGCCCCAGCCCGTCGTCCGGCCCCGAGAGCGTCGCCTGCGGCGCCGCTCCCAACCAACCCGGCCAGGAATCGGCACCGCTAGCGCGGCGCAGACTCCGGGCGCTGGCGCTCGATCTCCTCCAGCGCCGGCAGCAACGCGTACCGGACCCAGGCGAACCCGGGTTCGAGGTCGAGCGCCTGCTCGTAGTAGCGCCGCGCGGCGGCGAGATCGTCGCGCTCGACGTTGATCTGCCCGAGCCAGGCGTAGGTGTCCACCAACCCCCAGCGCGGCCACGGGCGATCGCGGGGCTCGGTGCGAAACGCGGCCAGGGCCCGGAGCAGCATGGCCTCGGCCCGGGCCGCGCCTCCGCCGAACATGCCCGGCGTGTGCAGCTTGCCGACGCCGTCCTGCAGCAGCACCCGCGGGTTGCCGGGCGCGAGCTCCAGGGCCCGCGCGGACGCCCGAGACGCCCGCCGGCCGAGCGTCATCCCCTTCCAGGCAGAGTCTATCTGCATGCCGTAGACGCTGGCCAGCAACGCGTGCGACTCCGCGTTCCCGTCGTCGGCCTCCAGATCGCCGGTCAGCAGCTCCACGGCATCGTCGAGCAACGCGGCCCGGTCGTCGGCGGGCACGCCGTCGGGCACCGAGAACAGCCGCCAGCTCACGTAGGCGGCCGTGTATCGCGTGACGGACCTCTGGCCTTCAGTCAGGCCGGCGTCGAGCAGCCCCCCTAGATCGGCCTGCACGGCCAGCAGCTCGGGGCCGTCTCCCAGCACGTACGCCCGCTCCAGCCGCTCGATCAGGGCTGGGAACGTCTCGTCGAAGCCGCCCTGAGCGCCGGCCGGCGCCGCCAGCGGCACGAGGGACGTGCACACCACGGCCGCGGCCAGGATTCGTTTCATTCGAGCCCGTCGCGATGCCGACCGGCCCGGACGGGGCGGGTTCCCGGCGCGTTGAACGTTTCTCTCCAGTTGCATGACACCTCCCGTGTCGTGGATCACCGCAACAGCACGGTCGATCCGAAGTAGACGGCCCGCGGCATCGCGCTCGTCACCGGCCGCCGCTCGGTGTAGTCGGGCGACCACGCGTAGTCGAGCACGTTGTGCCGGCCCAGCACGTTCGTGACGCCGGCGAACAGAATCAGCCCCTCCAGACCGAACGGGCCCAGCACGCTCATGTTGAGATCCAGCCGTTCGTAGCGCGGTGTACGGGCCGAGTTGACGGCTCCCCAGACCGGCGCGTGGCCCCCGTCGACGAGCCGCGCGCCTTCGACCGGCGTGAACGGCCGCCCGGACGCCCTGCGCCAGCTCGCGGCGACGCCGACCGTGTCGGTCAGGTCGAGCTCCACCGTCGCGCGAAACCCGTGGGGAATCTCGAAGTAGGGCGCCCACGTCCCGTCCCCCGGCTCGATGCCCGGGGGCGTCTCGATCGAGGTCCAGCGGCGCCGGGCCCGCAACCAGCCGTAGACGACTTCCGCGCCGCCCCCCGGCCAGCGCACGCGCGCCGACAAGTCGACGCCGTACGCCGTCCCATGGCCGCGGGACGAGAAGCCGGCGGCGTCCTCGAGCGGCAGGTTGCGATAGCGCTTGTGGTACGCCTCGGCCGTCAGTTGCAGCGCGTCGTCGGCGAGGCCGGACTCGTAGCCGGCCACCCAGTGGTCGGCCCGCATCGGCAGGAGGTGCACGGGGCCGCGGGCCAGCTCGTAGTAGCTGGCCGGCGCGGCCTGGCGATAGAGCCCCCACGCGAGGCGCAGGCGCCGCCGGGCGCCGGCCCGGACGAGGAGGCTCAGGCGAGGATCGACGGTGGTCGCGCCGGCGAGGTGGAACCGGTCGACGCGGACGCCCAGGCCCGGCACCAGCACCCCCGGCCGGCCCTCGAACTCCGCGTACGCGCCGGCGTGCCGGTCGGCGAGGGCGACGTCGAACACCGACGAGCCGGCGACGCCGCCCAGGTCCCCGCGGGTCGCGGGCACGCGCCCCGCCCAGGCGTTGCGCGAACGGCCGCCGTCGCCGCCGACACGCACGGTGCCTGCCGGGGTGATGCGCGAGACGTCGGCGCGCCACGAGTGGCGGCGGTCGCGCGTCTCGATGTCGAGGACGCCGACCGACGCGTCGCTTCCGTACTCGGTCACCCCGAACGTGGCGACCGCGAGCCACCCGCCGGCCGTGACCTTCTCCCACCGCGCGTAAGCCAGCGCGTTGGCGCTGGCCGACTCCACGAAGCCCGTGAACGCCCGGTCCTCGATCTCGATCCCGACGCGCTCGCGCAGCCCCATCGCGAACACCTTGAACGAGCCGAGGGCCGGCGAGTCGTAGTGGCCGCTGACGTTCAGGTCCCGCGAGTCGGGATAGCGGGTGAACGCCCGCGGCGACCGGTTGAGGCGAAACATCGGGCCCGTCTCCGACCAGTTGCCGGAGACCCGCAGGCCGCCCCGGCCGCGCACCGGCAGCGCCCCGACGCCGGAGACGCCGCTCAGCAGCAGCGCCACCTGCCCGGCGGGCTCCGCCGGCCGGCCGTGCCCGCGCATCTCCAGCACGCCGCTCAGCGCGTTGCCGAAGCGGGCCGGGAACCCGCCCGAGCTGAACGAGATGTCGCTGGTGAGGAACGGGTCGACGGTGCCCCGGACGCCGCCCGTCACCCGCTCGTAGCGGTAGGGGTGGTGCACCACGGCGTCGTCGAGCAGCGTGAGGACCTCGGTCGAGTCGCCCCCGCGCACGAACAGCCCCGCCTCGTCGTTGATCTGGCTCACGCCGGCCAGGTTCTGCACGTAGAGCATGACGTCGGCCTGGGCGCCCGGCAGGGTCACGACGTCCAGGGGACCGAACGCCTGCACCGACGGCGCGGCGTCGACGGGCGCCGCTGCGACGACGTCGACCAGCTCCTCGACGTCGGCGGGCTCGAGCACCACCTCGACGTCGTGCGGCGTCCCGTCCAGCTCGATCGGCACCTCGGACAGCCAGTAGCCGCTCGCGAACGCCACCAGCACCTGCGCGCCGGTGCCGCCCGAACGCAGCTCGAAGCGGCCCCCGGCGCCGGTCGCTTCGAGCGTCTGGCTGCCCCGCACGTAGACCTGCGCCCCGGCCAGGGGACGCCCGTCCGGGTCGCGCACGACACCCCGGATCACCGTCTGGGGCGCAGTCTGGTTCACCGTGTCGAGGGCCGTTTGGCTGGCGGCGCCGGCGGCGGGCAGACCGGCCGGCAGGAACGCGGCGACCGTGACCATCGCGACCGGTTTCCATGTCATTTCAGCACCCGCCTTTCGGTGTTCGACCCACGCGATCAATAAACTCTCAATCCATATGTTCTCTGAAATATAGAGAACTCTGTTTAATCTGTCAACCATCCCGGAAAGGGGAGATGCGCGCGACGCTTCAGCGATCAGGTCAGGGTCGGGCCAGGGCTGGCCGCGCGCCCATGGAACCGGTGCAGCCGGCGGGAAGGTCGGTTGGGCTGCGGCAGGGAGCTGCCGGACGACGCTCACCGGGCCCGGCCGGCTTCCGCGCCGGTCGTCCGCGCGTCAGCTGCGCGCAGAGCCTCGGGCGACGCTCACCGGGCCGGGCCTCCTGCCGCGGCGCTCGAGCAGCAGCCTCGGATTGGCCCGAGGCTTCGGGTGATTTCGCCCGGGTCCCAGGGTCACGCGAACGATGCTCCCGCCGGGCGGCGGTCGCGGGCGTGGGTGCGGCGGGGCTCGTCACCGAGGCGCCGCGGCGGCATCGGCCGGCGCTCTCAGCCCCGCCCCCAGCCGCACGAGCGGCCGGCGTTCTGCTCGTCGAGCCACGCCTGGAGGGGCGCGAAGTAGTCGAGGATGGCGGTGGCGTCCATCTCGCGCTCGCCGGTGCCCAGCTCGAGCGCGTCGCGCCAGGGCCGGCTCGCACCGGCCTCCAGCATCGTCCGCAGCCGCTCCCCCGCCGCCCGGCTGCCGTAGATCGAGCAGCGGTGCAGGGGGCCCTCGTGGCCGGCCGCCGCGCACAGGGCCCGGTGGAGCTGGAACTGCAGGATGTGGGCGAGGAAGTAGCGCGTGTAGGACACGTTGGCGGGAACGTGGTACTTTGCGCCGGGATCGAAGTCGGCCTCGCTGCGCGGGGCCGGCGGGCTGACGCCCTGGTACGCCGCCCTGAGATTCCACCAGCCCTCGTTGTACGCCTCGGGCTCGATCTCGCCCGAGAACACCTGCCAGCGCCACTGATCGACGAGGAGGCCGAAGGGCAGGAACGCGACCTTGTCGAGCGCGAGCCGCAGCAGCAACCCGATGTCCCGGTCGGCCGGCGGCACCCGACGCAGCAGCCCCACCTCCTGGAGGTACTCCGGCGTCATGGAGAGGGCGATGGTGTCGCCGATGCCCTCGTGGAAGCCGTCGTGGGCGCCGTCCCGATCGAGCGGCGACTGATGCCGGTAGGCGCGCTGGTAGTAGCTGTGGCCCAGCTCGTGGTGGACGGTGACGAAGTCTTCGCCGTTCACGTCGAGGCACATCTTGATGCGCACGTCCGAGTCGTAGTCGAGGTTCCACGCGCTGGCGTGACAGACCACGTCGCGGTCCGCGGGCTGGACGAACAGCGACCGCTCCCAGAACGTGTCGGGCAGCGGCTCGAACCCGAGCGAGCTGAAGAACCGCTCTCCGTAGCGCACCATCTCGATCTCGCCGACGTCCGCGTCGTCGAGCAGGTCGGTCAGGTCGTAGCCGGGATCGGCCCGCCGGGGGGCCACGAGATCGAAGACGTTGGCCCACGTCTGGCTCCACATGTTGCCGAGGAGGTGGGCGGGGATCGGGCCGTCGGGGGGGACGATGGCCGAGCCGTACTCGTCGGCGAGGGAGCCGCGCACGTGGCAGTGCAGCGACTCGTAGAGGGGGCTGACCTGGCCCCAGAGCCGCTCGAGCTCGGCCGTGAACGCGTCGGGAGGCATGTCGTAGCCGGTCCGCCACAGCTCGCCGAGGTCGGCGAACCCGATGTCCCGGGCGCCGGCATTGGCCAGCTCCACGAAACGGACGTAGTCGTCGCGCATCGGCGGGGCCACCTCCCGCCAGCCGAGCCACAGGTCGAGCAGCTCGTCGGTGTCGCGAACCTCGGCGATCCGCCGTTCGAGCTCGGGCAGCGACAGGCAGTCCTCGCCGTCGCCGGGGCAGTACTCGCCCCGGCCGTAGGCGGCCTCCATCCCCGTGGTGATGGCCGCGAGCTCGGCCTGCAGGGCCGGGTCGGCGGGCGCCGCCACCCCCAGCGACGTCTTCAGCCGGAGCAGCTTGCGCCGCAGGTCGTCGGGGAGCTCGACGCCGTCGAACCGCGCCGCCTCGGCCGCGAGCTCCATGGTGAGGCCGATGACCGCGGCCTGGGCCTCCGCCGCCTGCGCCGTCGTGTCGTCGGTGATGTAGGTGCTCTGTATCCAGGCCGACCGCCCCGTGGATATCCACGCGTCGAGCAGCCGGGCTTCCGCGTCGTCGATAAACGCGCGGGCCTCGCCGGCGGTCGGCGGAGGCTCCCCGCCGCACGCCGCGGCGAGGATCACGAGCATGGCGGCGAACCGCATGATCCGGGTCGTCAACGGCCTACCTCCCTGCGACCACCGGCCGCGCCGCCGCCCGCGCCGCCTGCCACCGTTCGACGAGCCCGCCTCCCACCAGGATGGTGTCGGCGCGATCGGAGCCGGTCGAGACGATCGCGATCGGCACCCCGCTCAGGGTCTCGATGCGGGCCAGATACGCCCGCGCCTCCGGCGGCAGGTCCTCGTAGCGGCGCACGCCGGCGGTGGGCCGCGACCATCCCGGCAGGCGTTCGTACACCGGCCGGCACTCGGCGAGCACGGTGCGGCTCGACGGGAAGTCCTCGAGCAGGCGGTCCCCGTGGCGGTAGCCGGTGCACAGGGGGATCTCGTCGAGGCCGTCGAGCACGTCGAGCTTCGTGACCGCGAGCGCGTCGAGGCCGTTCACGCGCACCGCGTAGCGCACCACCACCGCGTCGTACCAGCCGCACCGGCGGGGGCGCCCGGTCGAGGCGCCGTACTCGCGGCCGCTCTCGCGCAGCAGGTCGCCCTCGGCGCCGTGAAGCTCCGTCGGCAGCGGTCCCTCGCCGACGCGGGTCGTGTAGGCCTTGGCGATGCCGAGGACCGAGCCGATGGCGCGCGGGCCGACCCCGAGGCCGGTGCAGATGCCGCCGACCGTCGCGCTCGACGAGGTGACGAACGGGTAGGTGCCGTGATCGATGTCGAGCTGCGTCCCCTGGGCGCCCTCGAACAGCACGCACTCCTCCGCCTCGAACGCCCGCGCGAGGAACACCGACGCGTCGCCGACCCAGCCCGCGAGCCGGCGCGCCGCCGCGCAAACCTCCGCGTGCAGGGCCCGCCAGTCGGCCGCCGCGCCCCCGAGGGCCTCGTTGCGGGCCGACACGTTCGCGCGGATCGCCCGCGCGAGGGCGCCGTCCTCCGACGCGTCCGCGAGGTCGGCCACCCGGATGCCGCGGCGCCCGACCTTGTCCTCGTAGGTCGGCCCGATGCCCCGCGACGTGGTGCCGATGCGCTGGTCGCCGCGCCGCGCCTCGGAGTGCGCCTCGAGGTCGCGGTGGTAGGGCAGGATGACGTGGGCCCGGTCGCTGATGAGGAGGCGGTCGCCGACGTCGATGCCCTGGCCGGCGAGGGTGTCGATCTCCGAGAACAGGGCTGCCGGATCGACAACCACCCCGTTGCCGATGACGCAGCGCACCCCCGGGTGCAGGATGCCGGAGGGCAGCAGGTGGAGAATGAACTCATTCTCGCCCACCCGCACCGTGTGACCCGCGTTGTGGCCGCCCTGGTAACGCGCCACAATGGACGCGCTGGGGGTGAGGAGGTCCACGACCTTGCCCTTGCCCTCGTCGCCCCACTGCGCACCGATGACCGCGATGTTCACGCTGTTCCTCGTCGTGTGAAAGCCGGTTGCCTGACCCTGCCGCCGGACCGGGTGCTGCGGGCCGTTCCGGTCTGCGGCGCCAAGCGATCGATAGTAGCAGAAGGACCCGCGACGCGCATCCGTCGAGCGGGAGTCGCCGGCAGCGACGACCGGGCGGGCCGCGGCGCCACCGGCAGCGCCCGGGGAAAGGACGCGGTTGACTGCACGTCCGGCTACGGAACGAAGGCTCCTCGCGGCCCTCGACGCGGCGCCGGCGCGCATGCCCGTCGTCGTCGGCGGCTGCGGGAGCGGCCGCACGTCTCTTCTGCAGCGCCTGCGGGAACGGCTCGGATCGGCGACCGTGCTGGTCGACCTCGAACGGGTCGCCACGACTCCCGAACGCTGCCTGTCCTCGGTGTTGGGGGCCCTGCAAGGGCACGCGGTGTTCCGGGACGGCGGCGCGCCCACGCCCGGCGAGCCGCGGGCTGCGTTCGATCGCCTCCGCCGTCTCTTCACGCGCGCCCGGGGCACGGGCGGCGGCCCGGTCACGTTCCTCATCGACGAGATGCTCGAGATCCGCACGTTCGAGAGCTTCCCCGGCTTGCGGAGCGCCTTCGCGACGTTCCGGCAGTCGCTCTGCGACAGCCCGAACCGGTTCGTCCTCACGACCCGGTTCGCGGCCCGCACCGTCCGGCTCTTCCGCGACGCCCCCGGTCCGTTCGAGTTCGTTCATCTCCCGCCGCTGACGCCGGCCGAGGTGCGCGCCGCGCTCGCCGACCTCGGCCTCGACGGGGCGGAGCACCGGCGGCGCGACACGGCGGGGCTCGTGCATTCGCTGACCGCGGGGCGCCCCCGCTACGTCCGCCTCCTCGCGGAGGCCGCGGCGGCGCGTGGAGGCGACCCGGTCGACGCCCTCGCCGCCGGGATGCGGCCCGGCGCACACCTCGCCACGGCGTGCCGGCTCTCCTGCGAGCTGAGGCTGCACCGGGCGCGCGGCCGCGGGGCGCTCCGGGCCATCCTCCAGGTCCTCGCGGCCGACGAGCCGCTCACGCTGACCGAGATCGCGGCCCGCCTGGGACGCACGCCGGGGGCCGCCCGCGACTACCTGGCCTCGCTGGAGGACGTCGACCTGATCGAAGCTTCCCGGAAGCGCTACCGGTACGCCGACCCGCTGCTGCGGCTCTGGGTGCGCCTGCAGGGGCAGGCGGCTCCCCCGGCGACCACACGCTGTCGCGCGGCGTGCGCGAGTACGCGGCGGCTCGCGTCGAGCTCTAGCAGCCAGCCGCGAAGTCCCCGCGGCTTTCGAGCGGCGATGCATCCCGCGTGACTGCGTTGCTCCCCGGTCGAATATGCCCGGTATCCTCGCCCGTCGCGCCTCGTCAGGCGGGCGCATCGCCGCTCTCGGTGCAACGCGGGATCTCACCACGGCTGTTGGCCCGGAGAGCGTGGCCTGCGGCTCCGCTCACCGCCCAGCCGACCCCGGGAGCCCGCGCGGTTCTACGGCGCAGGCTCCTGCCCCGACCCCTCGTCGAGGGCCGCGAGGGCCCGCTCGGCCGCGCGCTGCTCCGATTCCTTCTTGCTGCGGCCCTCGCCCCGGGCCAGCGCCTCGTCTCCGACCCGGATCTCGGTCTCGAAGACCCGGCGGTGGGCCGGCCCGCTCGTGCCCACGAGCTCGTACCGCGGCAGGCCCCGGTCCTGGGACTGCAGCCGTTCCTGCAGCGCCGACTTGTGGTCCCGGTGGCAGGCGGGTCGGCTTCCGCATCACAGGTTTCGGGGCCTGCTCGGTCATGCCGGGCGGGACCCCGCCGGCGCGGACGGCGTCGAGCTGGGGCCTGAACCACAGCTCGATGAAGCGGTCCGCCGCCTCCACTCCCCCGTCGAGGTACACCGCGGCCACCACCGCCTCGAACGTATCGGCGATCAGCGACCGCTTGGTGCGGCCGCCGGTCCTCTCCTCTCCGCGTCCGAGGAGGAGATGGTCGCCGAGACCCAGCCCTTCGCCGACCCCGGCGAGCGCCGCCGACGAGACGAGCGCGGCGCGCGCCTTCGACTTCTGTCCCTCGTCCCAGTCGGGGCACTCGCGAAACAGGCGATCCGAGATCACGAACCCGAGCACCGCGTCGCCGAGAAACTCGAGCGACTCGTTGTCGCGGACGCCGCCGCTGGCATCCTCGTGGGCGCGCGACCGGTGGGTCAGGGCGTGCTCCAGCAAACCGGGGTCGCGGAAGCGGTACCCCAGCGCCTCTTCGACGGCGCGGAACTCGTCCCGGATGCGCGTCACCCGGTCGGAGACCTGCCGGCCGAACTCGGCGATGAGGCGGCGGGCGCGCTGGGCCTGCTCGCCGCGCACCGTCAGCCGCACCTCGCCCAGCCCGCTGACGGTGAGGGGGAAGATGGCCTGCGGCGCCCCCGACGAGACGACCGCCTCGATGCCGCGGGTCTCGAGGAGCCCGCTCACCACGTCGGCCTCGATCGTCGACTGGGTCCGGAAAACGACCTGCGGGTCGGAGTCGGTCACGGGCGGCTCGCGGAGGGTGCAAGCGCCGGCGCATCCTCGACCCGGAGCAGGACGATGGTCATGTCGTCGTGCTGCTCCGCCGCCCCGGCGAACGCCTCGACGTCGCCGAGAACACGCTGCTTCAGGTCGTCCGACGACAGGTGGATCTGCTCGGTAAGCGTGCGGCTCAGGCGTTCCTCGCCGAAGAGGTCCGATTCCTCGTTCATCGCCTCGGTCACGCCGTCGGTGAACAGGGCGACGAGATCGCCGGTCTCCAACGCAAAGGACGACTCTTCGAGGAGCTCGGCGAACTTCTCCTCGACGCCGTCGATCTGCAGCCCCACGACCAGCCCGTCCGGGGCCAGCACCTGGGGTCGCCGGGGCCCCTCCGGCACGCACGGAACGTGGATCAGCGGCGTGTGGCCGGCCCGCGCGTAGGTCAGGCGGCGGGCCGCGAGGTCGAGGACGGCGTAGGTCATGGTGATGAAGGTGCGGCCGTCGAGGGTCGCGGACAGAATGCGGTTGACCTCGATGAGCAGCTCCCGGGGGCTCCGGTGGAAGCGGCTCAGCGACAGCACGACGCCCTTGAGCTCGGCCATGTAGAACGCCGCCGACGTCCCCTTCCCGGACACGTCGGCCACCAGCACCCCCAGCCGATGCTCGTCGAGCCGGATGAAGTCGTAGTAGTCGCCGCCGACCTCCCGCGCCGGCCGGCAGGCCGCGGTCACCGCCAGCCCCGGCACGGAAGCGGTCGCCTCGGGCAGCAGCGACATCTGGATGTCGCGGGCGATCCGAAGCTCCTCTTCGAGACGGCGCTTCTCCGCGGCCTCGGCCATGAGGTCGGCGATGCTGCCGGTCATCGTGTTGAACGACTCGGCCAGCTCGCCGAGCTGGTCCTCGGTGTCGACCCGGATGCGATGCGAGAGATCGCCCTCCCGGACGCGTTCGGTGCCGGTGAACAGCTCGTGCACCGCCCCGGTGATCGACCCGGCGAGCGCGAAACCCATGACCATGGCCGCCGCCTCGATGGTCAGGAACATCACCCCGAGCAACAGCAGTCCCCACACGAAGACGCCGAGGGCGTACTCGCCTCCCTCGACGACCTCGCGGTAGAACACCATGGGATGCACGGTGAAGCCCACTTCGCCGCGCCCCCGCCGGCCCGTGGACCAGTCGAGGAGATCGACACGGGCCTCCGCGCGCAGGTCGAGGGTCGGGGCGCCGTCGGGAGCCGCCGCCCCGAGCGGGAACCGGAGCGCTTCGAACGCGGCGGCGGCCGGAACCACGTCCGCACCGGCGGAGCCGGCCCCGCCGGCGGTCGGGGCGACACTGAAATGGGTGAGCGTGACGCCACGGGAGGCCTGCATTCGCCGGGTGACTTCTCCCGCGATGGGAAGATCGGCGACCACGGCATAGACCGGACCGTCCTCGTCGAACCGCTCCACGCCGCGAGCCACCACCGTCCAGCCCGCCCGGCCGCGCGTCACCACGAGCCCGCCGGCATCGGGGGGGAGGCCGTCACGCGCATCGCCGGGCCCGCCGCCATCGAGAGGAGCGCCGAGCCAGGCCGGGAACTGCAGATCGCGGGAATCGTGGCGCCACGGCCCGGCCCCGGCCGCGCGGTCGCGGCCCGCCTGGTTCCACAGCACCGCGATGGAGGCGTCGGGATAGCGCTCCTCGACGGCCTGTACCCGGCCCGCCAGCACCGCCCGCACCTCCTCGGGCTCGACGAGGCCGCCCAGGTCGACGGCGGTCATGGCCGCGAGGTCGTTCGCGTCTTCCATCACGTCCGAGAAGCTGAGCTGCACGAGCGAGGAGCTGACGGTCGTCAACAGCAGCACGCCCGACACCAGGAAGAACACGACCGAGAGCAGGATCGGCACGAAGCCGATCAGGGCGTAGGACAGCACGAGCCTCCGCCGGACCCGCCACAGGAAGCGCTGCTGCAGGAGGTTCAGCACGCGCACCAGCAGATAGCCGAGGGCGGCGACGAGGGCGACGGTTCCCGCCGTGTCGAGGACCCGCAGCCAACCCGGGGCGGCGGCCCCGCCGGACAGCCCGACGACCGTCTTGAGCACGAGGACCGCGAGAATCGTGCGACCCGGCCCCGACGCCGCAAAGAGCTCCGCCGTCTCGCCGAGCGCCTCGATGACGAGCCGCAGGCGTCCGCGTCCGCCGCCCCCGGGCTCGCGGTCGGGCCCGCGAGGCGCGGGAGGAGGCGCCGGGGCGGTGCTCGCGGGAAGGCCGGGCGACGGCGCCTGCGAAGCCATGGGGTGGGCCACGGTGATGTTATCAGAGCGCGGGGGCGGTCATGCCGGATCGGGGCGGGCCGACGCCCCTCCCGTCGCCTCCGCGATCCACGCGAGGTACCGCGGGTCGCCGTCCACCACCGGCAACACCACGAGCTCGGGCGTATCGTAGGGATGCAGGTCGCCCACGCGCCGGCGCAGGCGGTCGACGCGGGCCCTCTGCGTCTTGACGATCAGCTGGCGCTCCCGCGCCTGCTCGACCCGGCCCTGCCAGCGATAGACGGACTCGACGTCCCCCAGGATGTTCACGCACGCCGCGCAGCCCTCGTCGACGAGGGTCGACGCGAAGCGCCGGACGTCGGCGTCCATCGGAAACGTGATCAGGACCACGACCGCTTCGGAAGACGTCACGCCTCCTCCCGCACCTCCGGGGGGCCGACCCGCCGGCGACTAATCTCCGCCCCGGTTTCGACCGAGACATTGAATGGCATGCCACATGCGGCACGACGCCCGTCCCGACCGCACCGCCGCCCGGATGCCGCGTCCCGGTCTCGGGGCCGGCCGGCGCAGCCGGCGCTCCCCTTTCCGGGCGCCGAGCGGACCGACGTTCCGCCGGTGCGCCGCGACGAGGGCCGCCCCTGGCAGAGGCGGCATCTCGTGCGCCTGCTGTTCAGCCTGCTGACCGCGATCCTCATTGCGAACGCGCTCGTCGGCGACCGGGGACTGCCGGCCAACCTGCGGATTCGGCGCGAGCACCGCGAGCTCGCGGCCGCCATCGCCGCCCTGCGCGCGACGAACCAGCGACTGCAGCTCGAGGCGCAACGCCTTCGCAGCGATCCGGCCGCCATCGAGGAGCTGGCGCGCCGGGAGCTCGGGCTCGTCCGGCCCGGCGAGCGGCTGTTCATCGTCACCGACCGGCGCGCCCCGGTCCCGGTCGAGGCCCGGCCGCCCCGCCCGCGGATGGCGTCCGGCGAGCCGCAGGCCGAGGCCTTGCTCGCATCCAATCGATCTGCTATGATAAACGAACGATCCGGGACGAAGGTTGCGGTCGGTCCAACCCGACCCGCCGACGGATCGACCGATTGACGCGGGGTGGAGCAGTCCGGTAGCTCGTTGGGCTCATAACCCAAAGGTCGGGGGTTCAAATCCCCCCCCCGCAACCAAATACAGAACGGGCCGGCATGGCACGCATGCCGGCCCGTTTCCGTGTACCGGGAGCTTTCGACGAGCACCGGGGCCTCGGCCCCGGGTCCGCGCGGCGGAACCGCGGACCGCGGGGGATCGGCGGACGCCGCGGCAGGCCGAGGAGCCGACCGGGCCGGGGGACGAAGATGACGATCGCGGCGCAGGCGCGCGGGGCGCGCTTTCTCGTGGACGACGTAGAACCGCACGACGTGGTGTGTCCGGAGGACATGGGCGAGGACGAACGCCTGCTGATGCGGTCGATCCGCGAGTTCGCGGAGCAGGAGGTGGCGCCGCGGCTCGACGACATCGACCGGCGCGACGGCGGCGTCATCCGTTCCCTGTTCGAGAAGGCGGCGGACCTGGGCATCTTCATGGCCGAGGTCCCCGAGGCCCACGGCGGGCTCGGCCTGAGCCCCCTCGCGGTCGCCGGCATGAACGAGTGCCGCTCGGCGCTCGGCGGACTCGCCTCGACGGTCTTCGCCCACCAGGGCATCGGCACCCTCCCCCTCGTCAACTTCGGGACCCCCGACCAGATCGACCGCTACCTCGACCGCTGCATGCGGGGCGAGCTGATGGCGGCGTTCGCGCTCACCGAGCCCGAGGCCGGCTCCGACGCCATGAACATCCGGACCACCGCGGTCCTCAATCGCGAGCGAACGCACTACGTCGTCAACGGCTCCAAGCAGTGGATCACCAACGCGGGGTGGGCCGACCTCTTCATCCTCTTCGCCAAGGTGGACGGCGCCGCGTTCTCCGCCTTCCTGCTCGAGCGGGACACGCCGGGGGTGACCGTCGGTCCCCACGAGCGCCTGCTCGGCCTTCAGGGCTCGTCGGTGTGCGCCTTGCAGCTCGACGACGTCGCCATCCCGGCCGGGAACCTCCTCGGCGAGGTCGGCCAGGGGCACCGGGTGGCGCTGTGCACCCTCAACGTCGGCCGCATGAAGATGGGCGCCAACTGCGCCGGCTCGGCCAAGAAGGCCCTCGCCACCACCACCCGCTACGCGGCCGAGCGACGGCAGTTCGGCCGGCCCATCGCCGAGTTCGGCCTGATCCGGCGCAAGCTCGCGGAGATGGCGGCCCGCGCCTACGGGGCCGAGTCGGTGGCCTACCGCACCGCGGGGCTCGTCTACGCCGCCACCGAGGAGCTGGGCCGCCGCGGCGCCGTCTCGCTCGACGCCAAGCTGCGCACGTTCGCGGAGTTCTCGGTCGAGTGCGCGATGGCCAAGGTCATCGGGTCGGAGGCGTACCACGCCGTGGCCGACGACGCCCTGCAGGTCTACGGCGGCTACGGCTTCAGCGAGGAGTACCCGGCCGCCCGCTGGTACCGCGACTCGCGCATCACCCGCATCTACGAGGGCACGAGCGAGATCTGCCGCCTCGGCATCGCCAAGACCCTTCTCAAGCGCGCCGGCCGCGGCGAGCTCGAGCTGCGCGAGGCGGTGGCCGGCCTGCCGCCCGACGCCCCCCCGCGCCCCGCCTTCCCGGACCCCTCTCTCGCGGCCCTGCGCGCGGGCATCGGCGGGCTCAAGCGCCTGTTCCTGTTCCTGCTGGGACAGGTGTGGGACAACCTGGACGAGGAGCAGCTGCTCGACCCCGACCACCAGGCGTACCTGGCCGGCCTCGCGGACGTCGCGATGGAGACCTACCTGGCCGAGAGCACGGTCCTGCGGGTGTCGAAGCGGTGGGACGGCCGCCCCGGCGGCGAGGCGGAGGCCGAGGCGGCGCTGGCCCGCATCGTCTTCTTCCGGTCCGGCGAGCGCATTCGGCAGGAGGCCGCCGAGCTGCTGGGCAGCCTGCTGGCGGGCGAGGAGCTCGCCGCCGCCCTGGAACGCATCACGGCCTGGCTTCCGATTCCCGTCGGCCTCGTCGAGAGCCGCGCGCAAGTGGCGCGGGCGCTCGTCGCGGGCGGCGGCTGGGTGCAGCCGGCCGCGGTGTAGCGGGCCGGACCCCCGGCCGCCCCCGGGAAGACCATCATGACCGCCCTCCACGTCCGCGAGATGCTGTCGCGCGGCCGAATCCGCGACTCGTCTGCCTGCGTCGTTTCGGCCCAGTCGGTCATCGACGCCGCGGAGCAGACACCATGACGATGGACACCCAGGCGCTCCTGTCATCCATTCGGGCCGGTGAAGACACCGAGCTGGAGCTGAAGGAGGTCGTCTTCCGCGGCGACCGCATCGCGTTCGGCTCGGACCCCGGCCGCGCCTCGTCCAAGCTCGCCGAGGTCTTCGTCAGCATGGCGAACACCCGCGGGGGCACCCTCGTCATGGGGGTCCGCGACGCCGACCGCGTCGTCGTCGGCGTCGACCCGAGCAAGCGCGACCTCCTGGAGCAGTTCGTCGTCAACGTCGCGACCACCAACTGCAACCCCCTCATCGTCCCGGCCCTCGACTGGAA
This sequence comes from Vicinamibacterales bacterium, assembly GCA_965116765.1. Classification (GTDB taxonomy): domain Bacteria; phylum Acidobacteriota; class Vicinamibacteria; order Vicinamibacterales; family UBA8438; genus JAJEEA01. Next base: position 1,116,820 of record OZ220718.1, read on the forward strand.
GCACCTGCCCGGGGAAGACGATGAACCGAAGCTGTGCCTGATCATCGACGTCCCGGCGTCCCCGTTCGAGGTCCACCAGACGAGCGACGGCCGGTTCCTGCAGCGCATCGGCAGCCACCGCCACCCGGTTCCCGCCGCACGGCTGGCGCGCCTGCTGAGCGCCCGGCGGATGACCAACCCGATAGAGGAGCGCCCCGTGTTCGGGAGCCGCTTGACCGATCTCCACGAGTTGCGCCTCGAATCATATTTCCGCAACCGCTTTCCGGAGTGGAGCAGGCCCACCGACTGGACCGCGACGTTGCTCGCCCACAAGCTCGCCGCCACCACCGAAGTGAGCGTGGTCCCGACCCATCTCGGGTTGCTGCTGTTCGCCGAACGCCCCGAGCAGCATCTGCCTGGCGCCTACATCTCCCTCGCGGCCTACCGCCACGCCGTGGCCGACGGCAACACCTCGGACAGCCGGGAGATCACTGGCCCCCTGCCCGAACAGATTGCCCAGGTCCTGACCTACTTCGGGTCTTCTCCCCTGATCCCGACCGTATCCAGAAAGGACCCCGACGGACGCCGCGACTTCCCGAGCTACGTACACACCGCTCTGCAGGAAGCCGTGGTCAACGCCGTCGTGCACCGCGACTACGAAGCCCGCGGGTCCCAGGTCATCATCCGCCTCTTCCCCGACCGCATCGAGTTCCAGAATCCCGGCGCGCTCTACAACACGCTGACGATCGAAAACGTGTACGCCGGCTGCCAACCCGCCCGCCGCAACCAGTTCCTCGCCGGCTTCATGCGCGACTACAAGAGCCCGCTCACCGGCGTCGCGTACATGGAGGCGCGCGGCGAGGGCTTCCTCAACCTCGTGCGGACCAGCCAGCGCCTCTCGGGCCGTCGCCCCGAGCTGGAGCAGATCGGACAGGCCACGAAGCTGACCATCTACGCCGCGAAGCACGACGCCGCCGGCGGCATGGGACAACCGGAATGGAACTGACAGCACCAGTGTCAGGCCGATGACCGAGACCGCACAACAAGTAGAATTACTCGAGAGCACGTCGAAGCAGGGGGCCGGCGACCATGCGGCTTCACGACCTGGTGGACGGCGACGAGCCGGTGTTCTCGCCGGCGCGCATCGCGGGTGCGTTGCGCACGACGAAGGCCGAGATCGCCGACACGCTCGGACTGAGCCGCGACGCGCTGTCGCGAACCGCGCGGATCCGGGCGACCAAGACGCAGACCCGGCTGCGGGAGATGGTTGAGATCCTCCATCGCGTGCAGAGCTGCACCGGCTTGCCGCCCCTCGTCGCCTATGCCTGGTTCCGATCGGAGGCGTTGCCCGGATTCGGCGGCCTGACGCCCGACCAGTTGGTGCGCCAGGGAAAGGCGGGGCTGGTCCATGCCCATCTCGACCGGATCATGGCCGGCGGGTACTCGTGATACCGGGTCGGCCGGATGCGGTTCCGCGGCATCGTGAAGGGTTTCTTCGTGCCGAGCGAGTCGGGGAACACGGATACGCTGTGAGATTCTCCGCGCCGGTGGGCGCTCCTGATCGATGACCCGGCGTCAATCGGGCGTGCCCGGAGCTCGACCCAGGGCAGCGACGACCGCCGAGGTCATCTCGGCCGTCGTGGCGGCGCCGCCGAGGTCGCCGGTGCGGGTCTCACCGGCGCCGAGCACCGCCTCCACCGCCGCCTCGATGGCCCGCGCTCCATCCGCCTCCCCCAGGTGCTCCAGCATCATCGCCCCCGTCAGCATCTGCGCGACGGGGTTGGCGACGCCCTTGCCCGCGATGTCGGGGGCCGACCCGTGCACCGGCTCGAACATCGAGGGATGGGTGCGGTCGGGGTTGAGGTTGGCGCCGGGGGCGAGGCCGATCGAGCCGGCCACGGCGGGGCCGAGGTCGGAGAGGATGTCGCCGAACAGGTTGCTCGCGACGATGACGTCGAACCAGTCGGGGTGCTGCACGAGGTGCGCGGTGAGGATGTCGATGTGGTACTGGTCGGTCCGCACGTCGGGATAGTCCGCCGCGACCGCCTCGAAGCGCTCGTCCCAGAACGGCATGGTGTGGATGATGCCGTTCGACTTGGTCGCCGACGTCAGGTGCTTCGCGGGCCGCGCCCGGGCCTTCTCGAACGCGTAGCGCAGCACCCGGTCGACGCCCTCCCGCGTGAACACCGACTGCTGCACCGCGAGCTCGGCCGGCGTCCCCGCGTAGAGGCGGCCGCCGATCTCCGAGTACTCGCCCTCGTTGTTCTCCCGGACGATGACGAAGTCGATGTCGGACGGTCCGCGGTCCGCGAGCGGCGACCGTACGCCCGGCCAGAGCCGCACCGGGCGCAGGTTGACGTACTGGCGGAACTGTCGGCGGATGGGAATGAGCAGGCCCCACAGGGACACGTGGTCGGGCACGCCCGGATATCCGACGGCGCCGAGGAACACCGCATCGAAGCCGGCAAGCTCGGCGACCTCGCGCCCTTCCGTCATGCTGCCGGTGCGTACGTACAGCTCGCACGACCAGTCGAAGTCCGTCCACTCGAAGCCGAAGCCATGGCGCCGGCCGACCGCCTCGAGCAGCTCCTGGGCCGCGGGCACGACCTCCTTGCCGATCCCGTCACCGGGAATCACCGCAATGCGATAGGTTCTCTCTGCCATGGTTCCTCATCTGCAAGGCGAGCGGTCGGGCCCGTTCCCCGAGCACCGTTTCGCCGGTCACCCGTGGCGGCGCCAATCACGCCACGGCACCGGCCCGCCTCAGGGCCGCAATCTCGTCCGCCCCGAACCCCGCATCGCCGAGTATCTCGTCGGTATGCTCGCCGAGCCGCGGCGCGGGACGGCCGGGCGCGAGCGGGGTCTCCGAGAGCTTGATCGGCGTGCCCAGGGTCGGGATGCGCCCCAGCGTCGGATGGTCGGTCTCGACCACCAGCTCGCGGGCCCGGACGTGGGGATCGGCCATCACCTCGGCATAGTCGTTGATGGGGCCGCACGGCACCCCGCGGCCCTCCAGGCGCTCCAGCCAGTGCGACCGGGGGCGGGCCTCCATCACCGCCTCGATGCGGGCCGCGAGGGCCTCGCGGTTGCGGATGCGGTGGGTGTCGTCCCGGTACTCGGGATCGTCGGCCCACTCCGGGTGATCGAGGGCCTCGCAGAGGCGGCGGAACGTGCGGTCGTTGGCGGCCCCGATGGTGAGATGGCCGTCGGCGCAGCGGATCGCCTGGTACGGCGCGTTCATGCGGTGCGCCGAGCCGAGCCGCTCGGGCACCCCGCGCCCCGAGAAGTACTGGGTCGCCTCCCACACCGAGAGGGCGACCCCGGCGTCGACGAGCGACGTGTCGACGAGCTGCCCGCGCCCCGTGCGCGCCCGCGCGAGGAGGGCGGACAGGATGCCGGCGAGGGCGAAGAGGGCGGCGCCGAGGTCGGTCACGGGTATCCCCGCCTTGACCGGCGGGCGCCCCGCCTCGCCGGTGACCGACATGAGGCCGGAGACGCCCTGGGCCACCAGGTCGAAGCCCCCCTTGCCGGCGGAGGGGCCGGTCTGCCCGTAGCCCGAGATGGACGCGTAGACGAGACGCGGATACCGCCGGGAGAGCTCGGCGTAGTCCAGGCCGAACTTCTCGAGCACCCCCGGCCGGTAGTTCTCCACCAGCACGTCGGACACGGCGGCGAGGCGCCGGACGGCGTCGCGGCCGGCCGGCTGCTTCAGGTCGACCACGATGCCCCGCTTGCCCCGGTTGACGGCGTTGAAGCTGGGGCTGTCGCTGCCGACGCCGCCCGGCATGCGCCGGGTCGAGTCGCCGGCCGGGGGCTCGACCTTGATCACGTCCGCCCCCATGTCGCACAGTAGCATCGAGCAGAACGGCCCGGCCATCACCTGGGTGAGGTCGAGCACGCGCAGTCCGTCGAGTGCCGAGTTCATCGCCCTCGCCAAACCTACGGCTCCGCTCGCCGCCCGACCAAGCCAGGAGAGTCAGTCCGTGCCTACGCCCACGCCCGATGCCGTCTACGCCGTCGACGGCCCCGTCGCCACCCTCACGTTCAACCGCCCCGCCGCCCGCAACGCCATGACCTGGGCCATGTACGACGCCCTCGTCGAGGCCTGCGACGCTGTGGACGACGACCCCGCGGTCAAGGTCCTCGTGCTGCGCGGGGCCGGCGACCGCGCCTTCGTGGCCGGCACCGACATCAGCCAGTTCCAGGACCTGCGGACCCCCGACGACGCCCTCGCGTACGAGTCGAGGCTCGATCGGGTGCTCGGCCGGCTCGAGCGCGTCCGGATACCCACCATCGCCCGCGTGCAGGGGGTGGCCGTCGGGGGCGGGTGCGCCATGGCGATCGCCTGCGACCTCCGCATCTGCGGCCCCGGGGCCCGCTTCGGCATTCCCGTCGCGCGCACCCTCGGCAACTGCCTGTCGGCCGCCAACTGCGCCCGGCTGCTGGACCTCGTGGGGCCCGACCGGCTCAAGGACCTGATGTTCACCGCCCGCCTCCTCGACGCCCGCGAGTCGCTGGCGGCGGGGCTCGCGACGCGCGTCGTCGACGACGACCGACTCGACGAGACGGTGGCGGAGACCGCCGCCGCCATCGCCGCCAACGCCCCCCTGACGATTCGCGCCACCAAGGAGCTCGTCCGCCGCCTGCAGCGAGAGCGCCGGCCCGACCCCGCCCTCGGCCACGACCTCATCGTCGAGTGCTACACGAGCGACGACTTCCGCAACGCGGTCGAGGCCTTCGTGGCCCGCCGCCCCCCGGCCTGGGCCGGGCGCTAGTCTGGCCCGCCAATCGTCGCGTGCGGCTCCGCTCGGCGCCCAAGCAACCCTGCCAGGAGCCTGCACCGTTCTGCGACGCAGACTCCCGGCCCGGCAATCGCCGCCCTCGGCTCCGATTGCCGCCCTGCCAACCCTGCCGGTCTGCGCCGTTCCACGGCCCGGGCTCCCGGCCCGCAGGGTACGCTCATGCCGCCGTCACGCGTTCGAACAGGGACGCCAGGCGCTCGAGCCCGGCCGTGGCGCCGCCCTGCAGGTGCAGGCGGACGACCCGGCGCCCGCGCGCCGCCAGCACCTCGAGATCGCCCAGCGCCTGCGCCATCTGGACCGCCCCGAACGTGCAGGTTCGGCCCGGCACCGGCAGATCGACGTCGTCGGTCGTCAGCAGCACGAACACGCCCGTCGCCGGCCCGCCCTTGAACACCTGCCCGGTCGAGTGGAGATAGCGCGGCCCGAATCCGACGCTGGTGGCCACCCGGCGCGCGTTGCGCACCCGCCCGCGGATGCGCTGCAGGACCTCGGTGTTGGCCCGGCTCCGATCCACGTAGGCCAACAGCGCCACGTAGTCGCCGGGCCCCGCGCTCGCCACGTGCGCCGACACCAGCCCGTCGAGGGTGGGCTCGCGGGCCGACGCGCGAAGGCGCGAGGCGGTCTCGGCGTCCGCGAACAGGGCCATACCGTCGGACCGCGCCGCCGGCGACTCCTCCGGGAATCCCCCGCCCGCCTCCCAGGCCGCGGTCAGGCTGCGCGCCGCGACCTTGGCCGCCTCCACGTCGGGCTGGTCGAAGGGATTCACGCCGAGCACCGCCCCGCACGCGGCGGTGGCGAGCTCCCACCGGAAGAGCTCGGCGGCCAGGGCCTCCCGGCCCGGCACCGGCAGGGTGGCGACGGGGTGTCCGGCCTCGGCGAGGCCTCCGAGCGCAGAGTCCTGTCCCGACTCGGCGTCGTCATCCACGCGCAGATGAACGAACAGGCGGTCGGGACCGTAGGCGGCGGGCGGGCCGAGCTCTTCGTCGACGATCGGAATCAGCCCCCGCCCCGCCTTGCCCGTCGACTCCGCCAGCAGCTGCTCCAGCCAGCCGCCGAGGACGCCAATCGACGGCGTCGGCACCAGGGTGACCTTGTCCCGGCCGGCGGCGGCGGCGAGTCCGAGCAGCAGCCCCAGCCGCACCCCCGGGTTCCGCCCGGCGGGGACGTCGGCGCCGCACCGCTCGGCCATCGCCCGCGCCGGGGCCAGGACCGCCGGCACGTCGACGCCGCAGGCCGCGGCGGGGACGAGGCCGAAGCTCGAGAGGACGGAGAACCGGCCCCCCACGTCGGGGCGACCGCTCCACACCTGACGGAAGCCCTCGGCCGCCGCCGTCTCCTCGAGGGCCGAGCCCGGGTCGGTGATAGCGACGAAGTGCGACCCGGCCCGCGCAGGCCCCACCGCCTGCCGCATGCGATCCTGAAAATGAGCGGTCAGCAACGCCGGCTCGAGAGTCGTGCCCGACTTGCTCGACACGATGCACAGGGTGCGCGACAAGTCGATCCGCGAGGCGGTCCGCGCGATCTGCGCCGGGTCCGTGGTGTCGAGCACGTGCAGGGCCGGCGCCCCTTCGGCCCCGCCGAGCACGTGGCCGACGACCTCCGCGCCGAGGCTGGAACCGCCCATGCCGAGCAGCAGGACGTCGGTGAGCCCGTCCGCCCGCACGCCGCCCGCGAACCGGTCCAACGCGTCGGCCGGCACTTCCGCATGAGGCAGATCCAGCCACCCCAGCCAGCGCGCCTCGTCGCCGCCCGTCCACACGTCCGGGTCCTTGCGCCACAGGCGGCCAACCAGCCCGTCCCGGTCCCAGCGCCGGCACTCCTCGTCGAGGGCGGCCTGCAGGTCGCGGCCGAGCCGCCACGCCGTCGTCGATTCAGTCAGGGGATGCTCCAGCACAAGACAGGGGGCGCGCGGGAGGCGCCGGCGAACGGGGCCGCCCCGGAAACCTCCCGCGCACGAGCTTGGCGTCAGCGAAGCTCCCAACGCGACCGAAAGCCGCGCCGCTTCAGGCCTGGGGCCACTGCCGGGTCTCGAGGCGCCGGACCTTCTCGATGCGCCGCCGATGCCGCTCCTCGCGGGAGAACCTCGCCTCCAGGAAGGTCTCCACGAGCTCGCGGGCCAGCGCCACCCCGACGATGCGCGCCCCGAGAACGAGGACGTTCATGTCGTCGTGCTCCACGCCCTGGTGCGCGGAGTAGGTATCGTGGCAGACTGCGCCCCGGATGCCGGGCACCTTGTTGACCGCCACCCCCGCCCCGACCCCGCTCCCGCAGATCATCACGCCGCGGTCGGCGCGGCCGTCGCGGACGGCCACCGCCAGCGACTCCGCGTAGTCGGGGTAGTCGGCCGCGGCCTCGCTGTCGGTGCCGACGTCGACGACCTCGTGGCCGCGCTCCCGCAGCATGTCGGCGAGCGACGTCTTCAACCGGAATCCGGCGTGGTCGGACCCTATCGCCACCCGCATCGAGCCGTCCTCCGCCATCTCTCCCATCCGTCCGGCCGGTCCCGCCGTGCCGGCCCTCCCGGTTCACCCTCCGGAGCCGCAGAAACAACGACACCAGAGGCGCCGCGCCACACCTCGCGCTACGGCGCGGGATCGTACTACAAGCACCGGCGAGACTCCGGTCGGGGATGCGGACGCGGCCCAGCCGTGTCAACGCCCGTCGCGGCGGGGAAGCCGCCCGATTCTCGGAACGAGCACGGGCGTTCGCGCCTTGTAGGCTCGATACGCCGGATCGCCGCCCCACTTCCGGTCGGCGTGCGCTTCGAGGAGGGGAACGCCGCTGACGCGGGTCAGGAGCAGCCAGACGAAGGCCGGGGAGGCCAGCGTGACGTAGCGCCAGCCGTCGAGGGCGGGCAACGCGGCGACCGCGACGCCGGTCCACAGCAGGATCTCGCCGAGATAGTTGGGGTGCCGGCAGCGCGCCCACAGCCCGGTGGCGATGAACCGGTCCGCATTCGCCGCCTCCGTCCGGAAGCGCCTCTTCTGCGCGTCCGCCGCGATCTCGAGGAAGAACCCCGAGCCCCAGAGGGCGATGCCCGCCGCGGCGGGCCAACCGAGGGGCACCGCCGTCGCCGCGGTCATCGCCCCCAGCGCGGCAGCCAGCGTCAGCGACACCCAGAGCCCCTGCAGCGTCCACGTCAGGAAGAACCGCGCCGGGTCGTGCTTGATGCGGTCGAAGCGCCGGTCGAAGCCCTGCCGGCGGATGCGGGCGAACAGGAACGCGCCGAGCCGCACCGCCCAGATCGCGACCATGGCCGCGATGGCCAGCGAGCGGGGGTCGGGCGCACCCCGCGCCGACACGGCGAGGATGACGACGGCCAGGAAGGTGGCGCTGCCCGCGAGATCGAAGTACCGCTCCGTCTGCCGGACCCACGCGGGAACGAACGCCGCCCATTGCAGGACGAACGCCAGGGCCACGCAGAGCGCGAAGACCGGGACTCCCCCCAGGCTGACGCCACCGTGACTGCCGGCGGCGGCCACGCCCCCCGCCACCGCCACCGCGGCCGCGCTCGCGGCCAGCGACCGCCTGCTGCTCATGGTCTCCCCCAGCCCGCCCACCGTCGCCTTCGGCTCCGCCGGGCGCCCAACCAACCCTCCAGGCGTCCGCGCCGTTCCACGGCGCAGACGCCTGGCCGTGATAACGTGCGGCCATGGCCGCGTTGCGCGTGCTCCTCGTCGAGGATCATCGGGAGCTCGCGGAGACCACCGGCGCGTTCCTCGAGTCGTGCGGCCACACCGTCGACTACGCCGCCGACGGCCTCGGCGCCCTCCACCTCGCGCTCACCGGCGACTACGACGTGGTGGTGCTCGACGTCATGCTGCCGGGGCCCGACGGCATCGAGGTGTGCGCGCGGCTGCGGCGCGACGCGAAGCGCTCCACCCCCATCATCATGCTCACCGCGCGCGACCGGCTCGAGGACAAGCTCGCCGGCTTCGACGCGGGGGCCGACGACTACCTCGTCAAGCCGTTCGACCTGCCGGAGCTCGTCGCCCGCGTAGAGGCGCTGGCCCGCCGCCGGCAGGGGCTCGCCGCGCGCTTCGAGATCGGCGACCTCGTGCTCGACGCCGACACCCTGCAGGTCACGCGGGCCGGACGCCCGGTGACGTTGTCGAGGTCCGCGTTCACCATCCTGAACGTCCTCATGCGCGAGCACCCGCGGGTGGTGTCCCGCCGGCAGATAGAGCGCGAGCTGTGGGGCGAGGACCCGCCCGACAGCGATGCGCTGCGCAGCCACCTCTACAACCTGCGCCGGGCCGTGGACAAGCCGTTCGGGGCTCCGATGATCCACACCGTGACCGGCAGCGGATACTACGTCCGCGCTCCCGGATAGGCCGCGCCGGATTGACCGGCCGCATGCCGTGCCCCGACGACCCGGCGCCGGCGGAGCGGCACGCCGGGCTCGCGCGCTTCCCGCGTTCCTCCGAGACCAGCCGAAGGGCAACCTGCGCCGCCGGAGCGCGCCCCGGACTCGCGTGCGACGTCGTGACCCCGCGACCCGGGCCGCGCGCCGGCCGCGCCCTCCCCCGCCCCCTCAAGGGAACCGGATCTCCATCGACGTGCCCTGCCCCGGCTGGCTGCGGGCGGTGACCTGCCAGCCGAACTGCCGGCTCAGGCGGCGTACGATGGAGAGCCCCAGGCCGTGCCCCTCGGCGCCGCCGCGGCTGTCGTCGGCCCGGTAGAAGGGCTCGAAGGCGTTGGCGAGCTGGGCCTCGGACATGCCGCTGCCGGTGTCCTCCACCGTGAGGCTGTCCGCGGTGACGACCACGTCGATCCTGCCGCCGCGGGTGTGGGTCACGGCGTTGCGCAGCAGGTTGCCGAAGACGATGCGCACCACCCGCGCCGGGGCCCGCACCCGCAGCTCTTCGCGTTCGTGCAGGCACACCGTGTCGCCGGCCCGGGCCGCCTGGGCCGCGAGGACCCCGATCTCGCTCGCGGCCACGTCGTTGACCACGGTCTCCTCGGCCCCCGGCACCATCTCCCCGCGGGCGAGCAGCAGCAGGGTCTCGAGCAGCGCCTCCATGTCGTCGACGGTGCGGCGCATGCGCGACAGCGTCTCTCGCTCCCGCTCCGGGCGGTCCCCGCCGTCGCGCTCCAGCAGATCGAGCGACCCTTTCAGCACCGCCACCGGGGTGCGCAGCTCGTGCCCGGCGTCGCGCGTGAACACGCGCTCGCGCTCGATGGCCGCGTCCACCCGGGCCGCCAGCTGGTCCAGGGCCTCGATCATCGCGGCCAGCTCCGCGTCGGCGGTGTCGCGCAGCGGGCCGAGGTCGACCCGCACCCGCCCCGTGCTCTCGAAGTCGACCTCCCGCAGCTGCCGGGCGAGGCGGACGACCGGCGACAGCGCCCGGTGCGACCACCGGTAGGCGACGAACAGCAGCACGTACATGAGCAGCAGCACCACCGACAGCGGCAGGAGGCCGAAGTAGAAGGTGAGATCGGAGACGCTGTCCTCCTCGAACACGAGGTAAAGACGCCGGCCGTCGCGCTCCGAGACGTGCACCAGCCGGTCGCGCCCGTCGACGGGGCGGCGCCCGAAGCCCGGCTCGAGGCCCGCGAGGTCGTCGGGCGCCGGCGGCCCGCCGGGCGCCGCGAGGTAGCCGCGCAGGTTGGCGGTGTCGGGCAGGGGCTGCGCGGGATCGGCATCCGCGAGCTGCCAGTAGTGCTCGGCCTCGAGGTCGAGGGCGCGGCGCGTCAGCAGGTCCTCGACCACCACCCGGGTGACGTAGACGCCGACCACGGTGGCGAGCCCGATGACCGCCACCTGGGCCGCGAAGACCCGCCCGAGCCGCGCGCGCAGGCCCCTGCGGTTCACCCCGCGCCTCCCGAGCCCGCGCGTTCGGGCGCCAGCAGGTAGTGGCCGACCTGCCACTCGGTCCCCCCCGCAAAGCCGAACAGCTCCTCGCAGGCCATGAAGAAGATGCGCCAGCGCTGCAGTTGGACGTCCCCTCGTGCCCTCCCGGACCCGGTCAGGGCATCGGCCGCGGCGGCGGGGTCGGCGTCGAGGTTCCCCAGCCAGGCGCGGACGGTGTCGCGGTAGTGCCGGCCGTCCACCATCCACTGCCGCTCGATCCGCAGGCGGCCCTCGAACTCGGCCAGGGTGTCCCCCGCCGGCATCAGCCCCTCGGAGAAGAACAGGCGCCCCATCCAGTCGTCGCTGCCGGTGCTCTCGAACCGGTACATGAGCGACCGGTGACAGAACACGTGGACGAACAGCGCGCCGTCCGGCGTCAGCCAGCCCGCGATGCGATCGAGCAGGGCGCGGTAGTTGCGCATGTGCTCGAACATCTCGATGGACACCACGCGGTCGAAGCGCCCGGCCGGCGCCCAGTCGTTGACGTCGCCGGTGCACGCGGCGACGTTGTCGAGCCCGAGCTCGCGGGCGCGCGCCTCGATGAACGTCCCCTGCGCGGCCGAGTTCGACACCGCCACCACTTGGCTCGACGGGTGGCGGCGAGCCGCCCACAACGCGAACGCGCCCCAGCCGCAGCCGAGATCCAGAATGCGCATGCCGTCCTCGATGCCCGCCCGCGCCGCCGTCAGCTCGAGCATCGAGACCTCGGCGGCGGCGAGGCCGTCCACCCCCGGCGGCCAGTGGCATGCGCTGTACTTCATGCGCGGCCCCAGCACGGCGCGGAAGAACGCGGCCGGCACCTCGTAGTGCTGTGCGTTGGCGAGGTGGGGGCGCGCGGCTATGGGCCCGCGGCAAAGCTCCTCGAGCAGGGCGCGGCGGCGCGCCAGCCGTCGTTCGGCGTCGTGCGCCGCCTCCTCGCGCAGGCGCCGGCGCAGGAGGACGCGGATGCCGGCGCGAATCGCGGCGTCGGGCAGGCGCCCGGACTCGGCGAGCCGCATCAACCCGTCGAAGACGCTCACGACGTTCCCCCCGCTGGGCAGCGCGTCGGTCCCCGGTAGTCGGGCATCGCGAACACCATCTGCACGTCGCTGATGGCGCGCTCGCGGAAGCCGCCCTCGCAGTACGCGAAATAGAAGCGCCAGCACCGCAGGAAACGCTCGTCGAAGCCGAGGGCGGCGATGTCCGCGCGGCGGGCCTCGAACCGGCGGCTCCATTCCCGTAGCGTCCGCGCGTAGTCCTGGCCGATGTCCTCGAGGTCGATGAGCACCGCGTCGGTGTGCCGGGCCGCGGCGTCCACGAGCACCGACACGCTCGGCACGAAGCCGCCGGGGAAGATGTGCTTCTTGATGAAGTCGACCGACCGCAGCGCCTGCCGGTATCGCCGGTCGCGAATCGTGATGGCCTGCAGCGCGAGCAGCCCGTGGGGCCGGAGCAGCCGCGCGCAGGCGCGAAAGTACGCAGGAAGGAAGCGGTGGCCCACCGCTTCGATCATCTCCACCGACACGAGCTTGTCGAACCGCCCCGTCAGGTCGCGGTAGTCGGCCAGCACGACGTCGACGCGCCCGTCGAGGCCGCGCTCGCGCACGAGGGCCCGCGCGTGGTCGGCCTGGGCCGGCGACAGCGTGACGGTGGTCACGCGGCACCCGTACCGCTCCGCCGCCTGGACGGCGAGCCCGCCCCAGCCGCCGCCGATCTCCAGCAGCTCCTCGCCGGGGGCGAGGCGCAGCTTCCGGCACAGGCGCTCGATCTTGGCGGTGCTCGCCGCCTCGAGCGATTCGCAGCCCTCGTCGAACACCGCCGCCGAGTACATCATGCGATCGTCGAGGAAGAGCCGGAAGAAGTCGTTGCCGAGGTCGTAGTGGGCCTCGACGTTGCGGGCGCTGCCGCGCCGGCTGTTGCGCCGCGCGAGGTGGCGCAGCGAGTCCGCGCACGCCGCGATGAGCCCCCGGCCGCGATCGACCGCGTCCTGGGTGCGCCGGTCGCGGGTCAGCAGCCGCACCAGGCCGACGAGGTCGTCGCAGTCCCAGTCGCCGTCCATGTAGCTCTCGCCGGCCCCGAGGACGCCCCCGTACACGGCCCTGCGGTAGAACGCCGGCGAGTTGACCACGATGCGGACCGCGAGGTCGCCGCTGCCGTGCACCGTCTCGGCGCCCCCGTCCACGACGGTGACGGCGCCGCCCCGCAGCCCGTCCAGGGCCCGGTGCAGCAGCCGTCGGGCCGCGCCCGACCGCCAGTCGCCGGCTCGCATCGCCGCCTGCGGCCCGGCCGTCCCACCGGGCGTCCACGCCGATCCGGCGCTACCCATCGGCCGGTCTCCGCGCGCGGACGCTGCCCGGATGGGGATGGAACGGGGCGCCCTTGAGGAACAGGCGCCCCGCCTGCCAGTAGATGCGGGCCAGCGTCGCCGCGTTCTGCGCCGGGGAACGCAGCAGGCCGCGCAGCACCGCGCGGCGGGTCAGCGCCTCCGTGCTCAGCGAGAGCAGCGCGCAGAACGTCCGGCGACCGCCCGGGTCGAAGCGCATGGCGATGCGGATTCGGTCCGCCGCCAGCGCCAACCTCATCCGGTAGCGTCCGGCCATGGGCAGGAACGGCGACACGTGCAGTCGCTTGGCCGGGGCGAAGCGATAGATCCCGAGCCGGCCCCGCGCGTCCAGCGCATAGCAGTGCCGTTCGTTCCAGGGGGTGCTCCGCACGTCGGCGAGGATGGCGGCGCACTCGCCGCCGGCATGACAGAAATAGAAGTTGACGGGGTTGAACGACGTCCCCGCCGAGCGCGGCTGGGTCAGCGCGAGGATGCGCTCCGGCCGGACGTCGATCTCCGCGCGCCCGAGATGCGCCGCCACCTCGGCGCGGGTCAGCAGGTGACCGCGGTCCACCGACACCGGCAACCGGCCCCAGGGCGCCGGGCCTGCGCCGACGCGGTCGAGGTCCACCAGCAGCATCCACACCCGGTACCGGAAGACGTGGCGCACGGGATGCGCGCGCGCGTGGACGACCCAGCCCCGGCAGCTCGACTCGCGGGAGAGCTCAGGCGGCATCGCGAAGCTCCCGGCGGAGGGCGTCGGCCGCGTCGACGGCGCTCCGGAAGCCGTCCTCGTGGAACCCCCAGCCCCAACAGGCCCCGCAGTAGTAGATGCCGCCGACGCCGTTCACCTCCCCCCGCCGCCGTTGCGCGCGGCGCGCCTCGGGGGTGAAGACGGGATGCGCGTACTCGCGCTCGATCCACACGTCGCGCAGCGGCGCCCGCGGGTTCAGCGTGACGAAGAACTGCCGCTCCCCGGCGATGCCCTGCAGGCGGTTCATCCAGTAGGTGATCCGGCAGCGCGCCGTACCGCCGCGGGAGTCGGCGACCGCGTTCCAGCTCGACCACGCCGCCCGCCGTCGCGGCATCACCGAGGGGTCGGAATGGACCACCGCCCGGTTGCGGCGGTACTTCAACGCCCCGAGCACCACGCGCTCGACCGGCGTCGGGTCTATCAGGGCCAGGGCCTGATCGGCGTGGCAGGCCAGCACCACGCGGTCGAAGCGCTCCGCCGCGCCGTCCGCCGGCGCGACGCGCACCCCGCCGGGCCCCCGCTCGACGCGCTCGACCCGGCGGCCGACGAGCCGGCGGCCCCGGAAGCGACGCGCGAACGCGTCGACGTAGGCGCTCGAGCCTCCCTCGACCACGCGCCACGCCGGCCGGTTCCGCAGCCGCAGCAGTCCGTGGTTGGCCATGAACGCGGCGACGTGCGCCGCCGACAGCTCGCGTACGCGCGCCAGCGGCGCCGACCAGAGGGCGGCGCACATCGGCAGCAGGTGGTCGTCGACGAAGGCCCCGGGATAGCGCCGCGCGTCGAGGAACTCGCCCAGCGTGAGGGCGTCGTCGCCCGCGACCTCCGCCGCCTCGCGGTAGAAGCGGCGAATCCCGTGCAGCATCGACAGGAAGCGCGGGCTGACGAGGTTGCGCCGCTGGCAGAACAGCGCACGGAGAGTCGAGGTGCCGTACTCGACACTCGCGCCGTCGGCACCCTCCCGGCGCACCGAGAACGACATGTCGGTGGGCCGCGAGGCCACCCCCAGCTCGTCGAGCCACGCCGAGAACAGGGGGTAGTTCGTGCGGTTGAAGACGATGAAGCCCGAGTCGACCGCGCAGGTCCGCCCGTTCACCGGCAGGTGGTGGGTGTCGGTGTGCCCGCCGAGGCGCGGCTCGGCCTCGAACAGGGTGACCTCGGCGAAGTCCTGCAGAGCGTGGGCCGCGGCCATGCCCGCGATGCCCCCGCCGACAACGGCTACGCGCATCGTCCTCCATCCCCACCCCGCGAGGCTTCCGGGTTCGAGGCGGGACCGACGCTGCCGACGACGACTACGCCCATCGTCCTGCATCCCCACCCCGCGAGGCTCCCGGGCTCGAGGCCGGTCCGGCCCTGCCGACGACGGCCGCCCGCATCCCGCGGTCTCCGGAGACCGTCTTCAGGTCGCGGACGAGGCCGACCCACGCCATCAGCCGGAGGGCCGCGTAGGCGGGATCGAGCTCCCACCAGCGCAGCCCGAGCCGGGCCGAGGCGCTGTGGCGGTGGTGGTTGTTGTGCCACCCCTCGCCCATCGTGATCGCGGCCAGCCACCAGCTGTTGCGGCTCCGGTCGCGGGTGGCCCAGGGCCGTCGGCCGTGGCGGTGGCCCACCGAGTTGACGAGGAACGTCGCGTGCATCAGCGCCACGGTGGACACGACGTAGCCCCACACCAGCATCTGCCAGCCGCCGGTGTCGGGATACGCGGGCCGCAACGCCTCCCCGAGCGCGAACATCGCGGCCGCGTAGATCACGGGAGGCAGCAGATCGCAGCGGTTCAACCAGCGCAGCTCGGGGAAGCGGGCCAGATCGGGTACGCGCTCCACGCGGGTGTCGAACGCCGCCCGGCACAGGAACCAGCCCATGTGCGACCACCAGAAGCCGCGGGTGGCGTCGTGCGGATCGCCGCGGCCGTCGGCGTGGGCGTGGTGGTCGCGATGGTGGGCCACCCACCACAGGGGCCCGCGCTGCGTCGCCGCCGTCCCGAGGAAGGCGAACACGAACTGCACGACGCGCCCCGTGCGAAACGCCCCGTGGGCGAGGCCACGGTGGAAGAACGCGCTGATCGCGAAGGCGCGGAGCACATAGGATCCCACCGCCACCCACAGCGCGACGCCGCTCCACCCGACCCACCACACCGCCGCGCAGGCCGCGTGCAGGGCCACGAAGGGAACGATGCGCAGCCAGTCCACCGACTCGTCGCCCGGGCCGGCCCTGCGCGCCGTGTCGAACCACCTGATCAGCGTGTCCACCGCTTCGCTCCGTCGATTCTCGTTTCGCGACCCGGACCCAGCCTACGGCCACCACCGTGAAGCCGGCGTGAGGGCGCCGCCCGCCGGTCTTCACGCGGCTTTCACGCGCGGAACGGGGAATGCAGGAGACCCGGGCCGTCGACTGACGGCGACGGGGTGCGCCGCGGCGCCGCGGCGCGTGCGGGCCGCGGCCGGCAGCGTGCGCATGACCGTGCAGGTAACCGACCGGGCGGCGAAGGGCGAGCTCGACGCGATGCGCCTCTGGCCCGTCAATCGTCGCTGAACGCGACCACGGGGTCGCGCTGTGGCCTTCGCCTGGCGCCGAACCACTCGTCAGGCGTCCGCGCCGTTTCGCGATTCCTACAGACCGGCGCCCTTGTCCTTCAGAATCCGCCACACCTTCTCGGGGGTGATGGGAATGTCGATGTGGCGCACGCCGAGGTGCGCCAGCGCGTCGACCACCGCGTTGACGATGGCCGGCGGCGCGCCGACGGTGGCCGACTCTCCCACCCCCTTGGCGCCCTGCGGATGGTGCGGCGACGGGGTCACGGTCTTGTCGGTCTCCCACCGCGGCGTCTCCATCGCGGTGGGGACCAGATAGTCCATGAAGCTCCCGCCCGAGATGTTGCCGTTCTCGTCGTAGCTGATCTCCTCGAGCAGGGCCGGCGCCATGCCCATCGTGAGGCCGCCGTGGATCTGCCCGTCGACGATCATCGGGTTGATGATGTTGCCGCAGTCGTCGACGGCCACGAAGCGGCGTATCTTCACCTCGCCGGTGCCGCGGTCGATGTCGACGACGCAGATGTAGCTGCCGAACGGGAACGTCAGGTTCGGCGGGTCGTAGTACGAGACCGCCTCGAGGCCGCCCTCCATGCCGGGCGGGTGGTTGGTGTACGCCGCGAACGCCAACTCCTGGATGGTCTTCGACTTCTGGGGCGCGCCCTTGACGGTAAAGGCGCCCGGCGTCCACTCCAGGTCGTCCTCGCTCACCTCCAGCAGGTAGGCGGCGATCTTCTTCGCCTTGTCGCGCACCTTGCGCGCGGCCATCGCCCCCGCCGCCCCCGCCGTCGGCGTCGAGCGGCTGGCGTAGGTGCCGAGCCCGTAGGGCGCGGTGTCGGTGTCGCCCTCCTCGATCTCGATGTGGGCGGCGGGGATGCCCAGCTCCTCGGCGAGCACCTGCGCGTAGGTGGTCTCGTGGCCCTGGCCCTGCGACTTGGTGCCGAAGCGGGCCGTCGCCTTGCCGGTGGGATGGACCCGGATCTCGCACGAGTCGAACATCTTGAGGCCGAGGATGTCGAAGTGCTTCGAGGGCCCGGCCCCCACGATCTCGGTGAAGCTGGAGATGCCGATGCCCATCAGCTCGCCCCGCTCCCGCTTCTCGGCCTGCTCCTTCCGCAGCTCGGCGTACCCGATGCGGGCCATCGCCTTCTCGAGGGCGCCGTGGTAGTCGCCGCTGTCGTACTCCCACCCGAGCACCGACTTGTAGGGGAACCGGTCGGCGGGGATGAAGTTCTTGAGCCGCAGCTCGGCCGGGTCCATTCCGAGCTCGAGGGCCACGACGTCGGTGAGCCGCTCGATGGTGTGCACCGCCTCGGTCACGCGGAACGAGCAGCGGTAGGCGATGCCGCCCGGCGGCTTGTTCGTGTACACGCCGTCCACTTCGGCGAAGGCGTGCTTCAGGTCGTAGGACCCGGTGACGATGGAGAACAGGCCGGCCGGGAACTTCGACGGGTTGGCGGCGGCGTCGGTGTAGCCGTGGTCGGCCACCGTCTTGATCTTGAGGGCGGTGAGGGTGCCGTCCTTCGTCGCCCCGAGCTCGGCCTTCAGGTGGTAGTCGCGCGCGAACGAGTCGGCCTGCAGGTTCTCCATGCGGTCCTCGACCCACTTGACCGGCTTGCCCACCACGACCGACGCGGCGATCGCGAGCACGTACCCGGGATAGACCGGCACCTTGCCGCCGAAGCCGCCGCCGATGTCCGGGGAGATGACCTGGATCTTCTCCTCCGACAGCCCCACGTGCCCCGCCACCAGGGCCAGCACGGTGCGGATGGCGTGCGGCGCCTGGGTGGTCATGTAGACCTTGAGCTTCCCCATGACCCGGTCGAAGTCGGCGACGCAGCCGCAGGTCTCGATGGACGCGACGTGGATGCGCGGAATGTAGATGTCCTGCCTGACGACGACGTCGGCGCCGGCGAGCGCGCTCTCCGTCGCGGCCCGGTCCCCCACCTCCCAGTGGAAGATGTGGTTGTCCTTCTTGTCCTCCTTGTCGGTGCGCAGCACCGGCGCGTCGGGCTCGAGGGCCTTGAACGGATCGACGACCACCGGCAGCGGCTCGTAGTCCACCTCGACCGCCTCGACCCCGTCGGCCGCCGCGTAGCGGTCGGTCGCGACCACCGCCGCCACCTCCTGCGCCTGGTACATGACCTTCTCGGTCGGCAGCACCATCTGGGTGTCGGACATCAGGGTCGGCATCCAGTGCAGGTTGTACTGCTCGAGGGTCTCGCCGGTGATGACCGCGAGCACGCCCGGGATCTTCAGCGCGCTGTCCGAGTTGATGGACTTGATCCGGGCGTGCGCGAACGGGCTGCGGACGATGTCGAGGTAGAGCATGCCCGGAAGCTGGATGTCGTCCACGTAGTTGCCCTGGCCGCGGATGAAGCGCGGATCCTCCTTGCGCTTCATCGAGTGGCCCATGCCGCACACTTCCGGTGTCGTCTGGGGTGCCATGGCTAAGACTCCTGGCGCAGCTTCGCGGCCGCGTGCTCGATCGACTTGACGATGTTCACGTAGCCGGTGCAGCGGCACAGGTTCCCGGATATCGCCTGGCGGATGTCCGCCTCGCTCGGATCGCTGTTCCGCTCGAGGAGGGCGCGCCCGGTCATCAGCATGCCCGGCGTGCAGAAGCCGCACTGCAGCCCGTGCTCCTGCTGGAACCCTTCCTGGAGCGGGTGCAGCGTGCCGTCCTGCTCCAGGCCCTCCACCGTCGTCACCTCCCCGCCGTCGGCCTGCACCGCGAGCACCGTGCACGACTTGACGGGCTCGCCGTCGAGCAGCACCGTGCACGCGCCGCAGTGGGTGGTGTCGCAGCCGATGTGGGTGCCGGTGAGGCGCAGCACGTCGCGCAGCCAGTGCACGAGCAGGAGGCGCGACTCGACCGCGGCCTCCCGCGGCTCGCCGTTCACGGTGATCCGGACGTCGTGTGTCGCCATGCCTACTGCCCTCCCGCCCGCTCGACGGCGCGGGTGACCGCCCGGCCCGTCAGCACCCGCGCCATGTCGCGCTTGTACTCCACCGACCCGCGCCGGTCGGCGCTCGGCGACGTCGCTTCCGCGGCCAGCCGCGCGGCCTCGGCGATGGCCTCCGCGTCCGGCCGCCGCCCCCGGAGACAGTCTTCCGCCGCGGTCGCCTTGATCGGCGTCGGTCCCGCGTTGGTCAGCCCAATCCCGACCCGCGCGATCTCGCCCGCCCCGCCCAGCGTGACCTGCGCCGCCGCCGCGGCGGTGGCGAAGTCGCCCACCTTGCGCTCCAGCTTGACGTAGGCGCCGCCGCTGCGCGGCGGCGGGATGGGGATCCTGATCTCGGTGAGGATCTCCGCCGGGGCGAGCGCGGTGGCGAAGAGCCCGGTGAAGAAGCTCGTGATCGGAATGGTGCGCTCGCCCCCGGGGCCTCGCGCCACCACCTCCGCCCCGAGCGCGAGCATCGTCGCGGGATGATCGTTGGCCGGGTCGCCGTGCGCGAGGTTGCCGCCCACCGTGGCACGGTTGCGCACCAGCGGGTCGGCGATGACGGCGGCGGTGTCGAGCAGAATCGGGTACTTCTCGCGAACGAGATCCGAGCGTTCGAGGTCGGCCTCGCGCGTGGCGCCGCCGATTCGCAGGTACCCGGCCGCCTCGCCGATGCCCGTCAGCCCCGGGATGCGCCCGATATCCACCAGGTGCCCCGCGTCGCCGAGGCGGAGCTTGAGCAGCGGCAGGAGGCTCTGGCCGCCGGACAGCACCTTCGCCTCGTCCCCGAGGCGATCGAGCAGCGCCACCGCCTCGTCGAGCGTGCCCGGCGCGTGGTAGTCGAATGCCGAAGGAATCATCGGGACGCTCCTTTAACGCACAATCAGCCAGAGGATGACGGCCGCGATGACGGCGAGCCAGAACCCCGGCCGCCGCACCAGTCGGCCGAGCGCCCGCCCGCCGACCGTCGCGCCGAGGGAAACGGCATCGATCGGCTCGCTCCCGGGAGCGGACCCGGCGGAAGCGGGGCCTTGGGGAGCGGCGCCGGGGGGAGCGGCGCCGCGAGCCCGCGCATCCTGACGATCGGCCTCCGGGCCTGCCGTGGCGCCCACGACGGCCCCGGCCGAGCTTGTCGCGTCCGCAGCTTCCGCGGCGGGGCTTGTCGCGTCCGCAGCTTCCGCGGCGGGGCTTCCGCGGCGGGGCTTGTCGCGTCCCCACCTTCCGCGGCGGGGCTCGCCGCGTCCGCCGACGCGGCGGCCCGGCCCGCCGCGTCGGGGCGGTCGCCGGCCGGGCTGTCCGGGCCCTTGCCGTCCGATGCCGGCTCCAGCGCCGCCCGCATGGCGTCGGTGAACCGCCGGAACATCTCGTCGCTGACGTCCTGGATCATTCCGCGGCCGAACTGGGCCAGGATGCCGGTGATGTTCACCGTCGACGACACGGTGACCTCGGTCTCGCCGGGACCGCGCGCGACGACCCGGCTCGTCATGCGCATGTCGGCTCCGCCCTTGCCGCGGACGTCCTGGCCGGCGGCGGCGATCTCCGCCACGCCCCCGTCCTCGTCCAGCCGCTCGAAGCGCACCGTGCCCTTGTAGCGGGCCGAGACCGGGCCGACCTTGACGGCGATCGTCCCGGCGTGCGTGCGTTCGTCGACCCGTTCCGTGATCGCGGCGCCGGGCAGGCAGCCCGCCACCCGCGACGGATCGGTGAGGAACGCCCACACCTCCCCCCGGGCGGCTTCGATGACGAACTTCTTCTCTACCGGAATACCCATGTCAGGCTCCCGGGGGCCCACGAAAGGTCCCATGCGCGCCCTGCCCCGACGAACCGCTTCTCTGACGGAATACCCATGTCAGGTTCCTGCCAGCCCGCCGCGAAGGGTCCCATGCGCCCCCGTCGCGCCTTGCCCCGCGGTCGGCCCGCCGGGCTCGACGCCGCGCGGGGTTCGCCCGCCGACGGCGAGAAGGGGCAGGAGCCGCTCGAGCGATTCCAGGTCGTGCGCGGGAACGAAATGCTCGACGAAGGGCAGGGCGGCCTTCATGCCGCGCGCCTCGGGCCGGTAGCGGGAGTCGCCGAGCAGCGGGTTCAGCCAGATCACCTTCCGCGCCCTCTCCCGGATGGCCCGCATCGCCGCGGCGAGCACCGCGGGGCCGTCCGAGTCCAGCCCGTCGCTGAGCACGACGACGACGGTCCTCCCGCTCACCACGGTATCCAGGTACCGCGTGACGAACTCGTCCAGGCTCGCCCCGATACGGGTCCCGCCGGACCAGTCGGGCACCCCGGCGGCCAGACGGTCCAGGGTAGGAGCGATCTTGTCCGGTGTCAGCCACGGCGTCAACCGGGTCAGCGAGGTGTTGAACGCGAAGACCTCCGAGCGCCGCACCACGCGCCTGAGGGACAGCGCGAAGGTCAGCAGGAATCGGGTGTGCGGGTCCATCGAGCCGCTGGTGTCGCAGAGCAGCACCACGTCGGGCTTCTCCACCGCGCGGTCGCGCCGCGCCAGCGAGAGGAGCTCGCCCCCCGTCCCGACCGCGCGGCGGAGGCTGCGCCGCAGATCCACCCGTCCCCGGGCACGGGCCGGCACCAGGCGGCGGCCCGGCCGGCATCTCAGCCGGCGCGCCGCCCGCGCCAGCAGCCGCTCCATCGCGGGCAGGTCGTCCGCGCACCAGTCGTCGAACGGCTTGCGGCGGAGGAGCACGTCCGAGGAGTAGCCCGGCGTGTCCCCGCCCGTCGTTTCGCGTCCGGGCTCATCGGGAAGCTGCCCCGTCGCCTGCATCAAGCGCCATTGGGGGATCCCGCCGGTCCGCTCGACGCGCGGCCGCGACGGCCGTTCCGGCAGTGCGGCCGGCGATCCCACGGGCGGCCCCCCGACCGCCCAGAAGTCCTGAAACAGCTCGTCGAACGCATCCCAGTCGGACCGCCGAATCTTCAGGGCCGCGCGCAACGCATGACGGACCTCGTCGCGATCGTCGAGATCCACGAGCAGGAGCGCGGCCGCGCCGTCGATCTCGTCGCTCACGCAAACGCCGACGCCCCGCTCCCGCAGCCGACCCGCGAAACCGGCCAGCCGCTCCACGACGTCACCGTCAGGCATCGGCGCCGCGCGGTGAGCGAGCTTTCCCATCGTCGCCTGCGGCTCCGCCGGACGGCCATCCAACCCGCGAGAGGTCCGCACCGTTCAACCGCCCGGACCTCTCGCCCGCCCATCGTCGCCTGCCGGCTCGGCCGGGCGCCCAACCGACCCGCCAGGAGTCCGCGCCGTTCCACGGCCCGGACTCCTCGCCCGCCCATCGTCGCCTGACGGCTCCGCTGGGCGCCCAACCAACCCGCCAGGAGTCCGCGCCGTTCCACGGCCCGGACTCCTGGCGCCGGCGAGCAGCGACTCGACGTCCCGCGCGCTCAGGTCCTGCACGTCGTGGTGGTCCTTCAGCACGCACCCCAGCGTTTCCGCCACCGCGTCGACGTCGAGCCGATCCTGCCCGAGGGCCATCAGCGCGCGGGTCCAGTCCAGCGTCTCGGCCACGCCCGGCGCCTTGTGAAGCCGCCGTCCGCGGAACGCCTGCACGACCGCCGCGACCTCGCGGGCGACACCGTCCGCGACCTCCGGCACGCGCGCTCGGATGATGCGCACCTCCTTCTCGAAGGACGGGTGCTCGACGTAGAGGTAGAAGCACCGGCGGCGCAGCGCGTCGCCGATCTCGCGCGTGCGGTTGGACGTCAGCACCACGTACGGCACGTGCGTGGCGGCGATGGGGCCGAGCTCGGGAATCGTCACCTGGAAGTCGGAGAGCACCTCGAGCAGGAACGCCTCGAAGCCGTCGTCGGCCCGATCGATCTCGTCGATCAGCAGGACCGGGGGGCCCTCGCGACGGGTGATGGCGCGCAGCAGCGGGCGCTCGAGCAGGCAGTCGCGGCTGAAGATCATCTGCTCGGTCTCCGCCGCTTCCCTGCCTTCCGTCCCCGCGATGCGGAGGCGCAGCATCTGGCGCTGGTAGTTCCACTCGTAGAGCGCGGTGTTGACGTCGATGCCCTCGTAGCACTGCAGCCGGATCAGCTCGGTGTCCAGCATCCGGGCCAGCACCTTGGCGATCTCGGTCTTGCCGACCCCGGCGTCCCCTTCGACGAGGAGCGGCTTGCGCATCGCGCGGGCCAGGTAGACCGCGGTGGCGATGGCGGGCTCGGCGATGTACCCCTCGCGCTCCATCGCCGCCTGCGTCTCGCGCACCTCCGGCCTCACGCTATCCCTCCGGGGCCGCCGCCGCGGCGTACCGGTGCGGCTCGGCCACGAACTGCTCGCGGCAGTGCGCGCAGCAGAAGTACCAGGTCGTGCCGCCGACGTCGGCCCGGTGACTCGCCGGCGCCACGGCGACGGTCATGCCGCACACCGGGTCGCGCGCGGTCTCCGGGTCAGTGGGGACCGTGGCGGGGAGGAGCTCGCGCCCGGTGTCAGTGGCGACCTCGGCGAGCCCGCGGTCGCGCCCGGTACCCGTGACCGCCTCAGCGAGGCCGGGGTCGCCCCCGGCATCGGCGACGGCGGCGGGGGGGCCGAATCGCGCCCGGCATCCGCTGCGGCCGAGGCGGAATCGCGCTCCGTGTCGGCTACGGCCGGGGCGGAATCGCGCTCGGCATCGGCGACGACGGCGGCGGGAGCCGAATCGGGCCCGGTATCCGCTGCGGCCGGGGCCGAATCGCGCTCCGTGTCGGCTACGGCCGGGGCGGAATCGCGCTCGGCCTCCGCTACGGCCGGGGCCGAAGCCGCATCCCGGCCGGGCGCCGGGCGCGCGCTCGCCGCGTGATCTCGGCGAGGATGCTCAGGGCGATCTCCTCGGGCGTCTCCGCGCCGATGTCGAGGCCGGCCGGATTGGCGATGCGGTCGAGCTGCTCCGGCGCGGCGCCGCGCGCGGCCAGCGTCTCGCGTATCCGTCCGAACCGCTTGCGGCTGGCCACCACCCCGACATATGCGGGCATCAACCGGCTGGCCGCCCACGCCGCCTCCTCGTCCCGTTGGCCGAGCGTCGCGACGACCGCGAAGCAGCGCGCGGCGTCCTGCCCCGGGCCGGGAGGCTCGAGGGACTCGTCGCGGGTCACCAGGCGGCTCGCGTCCGGGAACAGCGTCTCGCTCGCCTCCGGATCGACCGCCTCCACCCGGTAGCCGAGCACGGCCGCCAAGCGCGCCAGCGCCTGCGCGGTGGGAGAGACCCCGAAGACCAGGAGCCGGGGCGCCGGCAGCAGCGGCTCGATGTAGATCTCCACGCTGCCTCCGCTGTGGCAGGCCATCGGAAACACCGTCAGCCCGGCACGAGGCTGCGACAGCGAATCGGGGTCGCGGACGATGCCGATCAGCCGCGGGGCTCCGTCCCCGAGGGCTGCGAGCGCTTCGCGAATCACGGTCGGGCGCGTGCAGCTTCCGCCCAGCCACCCGTGGAACTCGCCGTCCGGGGTCACGACGGCGCTGTCGCCGACCCGGGCCGAGCTCGGCGGCTCGCGGCGGACCACCGTGGCCAGCGCGAAGGCCTCGCGGCGGCCGGCGAGCTCGGACGCAAGCTGAAGCGTGTCGGTGCGCATCGGTGTTCACCCCGTCGCAGGCCCGGCGTCGTCCGCACCGGGGCCGTTTCCCGCGGCGCCGATTGCCGAGCCGGCGCCATCCGCACCGGGGCCGTTGCCTGCGGCGCCGATTGCCGAGCCGGTATCGTCCGCACCGGGGCCGTTTCCTGCGGCGCCGACTACCGAACCGGTATCGTCCGCACCGGGGCCGTTTCCTGCGGCGCCGATTGCCGAACCGGCGTCGTCCCCGCCGGCGTCGTTACCCGCGTCGCCGACCGCCGGCTCGGCCCTGATCCGCTCGTAGTCCTCCGGAACGTCGATGTCCTGGAGCGCCGCCGGCGGCCAGGAGACCGCGACCGCCTCGTGGCGGTGCCTGCGCACGACTTGGCGCCCGCACCCTTCTCCGGACATCTGCCGAAGCTCGGAGAACAGCGCGCGGTCGTACAGCATCGGCGGCGCGTTGACGTCCCCGTAGGCCGAGATGACGAGCGGGGCCGTGCTCTCGCGGTAACGCGCCACGAGCGTCGCGACCATGCGGGTCGTGACGAACGGCATGTCGGCCAGCATCACCACCGCCGCCCGCGCGCGCTCCGGCACGTGGGAGATTCCGGTCCGCAGCGACCGGTTGACGCCCAGCGCGTGGTCGGGATTGTCGACCGGCGTGCACGCCAGGCCCTCGAGCTCGACCCGGGCGCGCGCCGCCTCGTGGCCGACGACGACGAGGACCGGATCGAGGCCGGCGTCGATGGCGCGGCGCACCGCCCGCCTCAGCAGGGTATCCCCGTCGAGCTCGAAGAACAGCTTGTTGCGTCCCATGCGGCTCGAGCTGCCGGCCGCGAGCACGACGCCGGCCACCGCGCCGCTCCGTTCAGCCGGCATGGATGACCCCTTCCTTCTCGCGCAGGTGGCGCGGCGCGCTCGACGTGCGGACGGCCAGCAGCTCGGCCACGATGCTCACGGCCACCTGCTCCGGCCCGTCAGCACCGAGATCGAGGCCGACCGGCGCGAAGAGGCGGCCGGTCGCCGTCGCGCCGACCTGATGGAGAATCTCGTCTCTTCGGGCGCTCGGGCCCAGCAGGCCGATGTAGGGCACGGCGGTCCCGAGCAGGCGCCGGACCCACTCGCGGTCGTGCGCGAAGGAATGCGTCATCACCACCGGATAGGTGCGCGGACCGAGCGGCAGCCCGTCCACGCCGTCGTCGGGCCTGCGGTCGACGAGCTCCGCGTCGGGAAAGCGCTCGGGGGACAGGTGGGCGGGACGGTGATCGACGACGGTCACGCGGAAGCCGGCCTGCGACGCCAGGGCCGACAGGGACATCGCGTCGTCGCCGGCGCCGCAGACGACGAGCCGCGGCGGCGGAACGTGCACCTCGGTGAACACGCCGACGGATTCGAGGTCGTAGCACTTCGATTCGCCGGCGGCGAGCAGCGCCTCCGCGCGCCGGGCCATCTCGCGATCGAGGCCGGGCGTCCCCGTCGAGCCGGCCGGCGGCCCGTCCGGGGCCACGAGCATCCTGCCCAGGGTCGCGGCGGGACCGCGGATGACGGTGGAGACGGCGAACGGCGCATCGCCCTCGAGCAGCGCGCGTACGCGCCGCGCCGCGTCCAGGGCGTCCTCTGACACGACCGGCTGCACGAAGATGTCGACCGCTCCGTTGCAGCCGAGGCCGAGCCCCCACACGGTGCTGTCGTCGTCGCCCGTCTCGTAGCGCCGGAGCCTGGGCACGCCGTCGCGCATCACGGTCATGCCGACCTCGCGTCAGCGACGGCAGCGCCCCCACCGCGACGCACCCACGTCCGCTTCCAGGCACCCGCCGCTCACGCCCCCGCGCGTCGCGCCGCCCTCTTCCACGAGCAGCTTGGCGCCGGGGCGCCGATACGCGGAGCCTTCGATGCGCACGACGGTCGCCATCGCCGCACGCCCGCCGGCCGCCGCCAGCTCGGCAATCCGGCTCACGATCTGCGACGTCTCCTGCCAGTGCTTCATGGGGTCGGGCGCAACGGGGCAGCCCCGCCCGATTCTACATCGGCGCATCGAAGCGAGTGCTCAGGACGACGCCGCGACCGCGGCCCCCGTCACTCGGGCCGAGAGCTGCCGCAGCCCGGGACTGACCGCGACGGGATAGGCGGCCGGATGCCGGCGCGCGCGCACCGCGGCCGGCAGCGCCCGCACCGCCGCCCCGCACGCCACCTGCAGCTCGGCCACGGGAGGGCCCGCCGTGACGCGCACGCCCCGACGCATGACCGGCCTCAGCAACGGACGTCCGGCCGCGGTCTCGTCGGGCAGGCCGATCACGTCGCCGGCCGCCGCGTCGGGCGGGCCGGTACGCCAGACCTGCTTGGCGCCGGGCAGGACCTTCGTCTTGCCGGGGCTGCGCTTCGTCAGCGGCGTCATCGCCCCGTCCCTCTCGATCTCGACCAGCTTGTAGACCCCGCTCAGGGAGGGCGCGTCCGACGAGGTGCTGACCGCGGTGCCGACCCCGAACCCGTCAATCGGCGCCGCGGAGCCGACGAGCTCGGCGATGCGATGCTCGTCGAGGTCGCCGCTGGCCAGCACCTGGGTCTCCGCGCACCCGCCCGCGTCCAGGATGGCCCTCACTTCCCGGCTGAGCGGACCGAGGTCGCCGCTGTCGAGCCTGACCCCCCCCGGGCGCAGGCCCGCCTCGACGATGGAGCGCGCGGCCGCGAGGGGATCGTAGGTGTCTATCAGCAGGACCGAGCGCGGGCCGTGCAGCTCCACGTAGCGCCGGAACGCGGTCAGCTCGTCGGGCTGCGCCATGACCCACGAGTGGGCCATCGTCCCCGCCACCGGCAGACCGAAGCGACGGCCGGCGTCCAGGTTCGACGTGGCCCCGAACCCGGCCAGGCACGCGGCGCGGGCGGCGAGCATCGCGGCCTCGGCGCCGTGCGCGCGCCGGCCGCCGAACTCGATGACCGCCCGGCCGCGGGCCGCCTCCACCACGCGCGCCGCCTTGCTGGCGATCATGGTCTGGAAGAGGACCGTCGACAGGAGCGCAGTCTCCACGAGCTGGGCCTCCGCCAGCGGCGCCGTGACTCGCATCAGTGGCTCCCCCGCGAACACCGGGATCCCCTCGTCGATCGCCCAGACGTCTCCGGTGAAGCGCACCCGCGGCAGGTACTCGTCGAAGAACCCGGGGCCGGCCCCGGCCAGCGCCGGGACGGAGCGGAGGTAGGCCACGTCGTCGGGGGTGAAGCGCCACGACTCGAGGTAGTCGAGCGCCTGCTCGAGGCCCGCCGCGACGAGGAACCCGCGCGACGGCGGCAGGGCTCGCACGAAGAGCTCGAACGACGCCCGGGGCATCCCGC
Organism: Vicinamibacterales bacterium; assembly: GCA_965116765.1. Lineage (GTDB taxonomy): Bacteria > Acidobacteriota > Vicinamibacteria > Vicinamibacterales > UBA8438 > JAJEEA01. Next base: position 1,144,849 of record OZ220718.1, read on the forward strand.
CGGCAGCGTGGTAGCCCGCCGCCATCGTCAGCTCGTACAGGTCGGTGGACAGCCCTCCGGGCATGGCGAGGTGGTAATGTATCACTCACGATGAGCACAAGACCTGCCGGCGGGCCGACCACGGCGGTGCTCGTCATCGACGTCCAGCGGGACTTCTGCGCGGGCGGGGCCCTCGCCGTCCCCGGCGGCGATTCGGTGGTCCCGGTCCTCAACGACGTGATCGGCGGCGCGGCAGAGCGCCGGATGCCCGTCTACGCGAGTCGGGACTGGCATCCCGCGGCGTCACGCCACTTCGCCGCCGGGGGCGGCGTCTGGCCGGTCCACTGCGTCGCCGGCAGCGACGGCGCCCGGTTCCACCCCGACCTCCGGCTGCCGGCCGGCGCCGCCGTCGTCAGCAAGGGCGTCGAGCCCGACGAGGACGGGTTCTCGGCGTTCGACGGGCGCCTGGAAGACGGCGCCACGCTGGAGGAGAGCCTGCGGGCGTCGGGCGTCGCCCGCCTCCTCGTCGGCGGCCTCGCGACCGACTACTGCGTGCGGCACACCGTGCTCGATGCGTTGAAGAAGGGTTGGCTGGTGACGCTGCTGACCGACGCCGTCTCCGCCGTGGACCTCAAGCCGGATGGCGGCGCCCGGGCGCTCGACGAGATGCGGGCGGCCGGGGCCGATCTGCGCGCGTCCGCCGACCTCGATTGGTCCTGACGCTTACCCGTCTCGGACGCCAGGACGGCGGGTCACCAAACGCTCGCCGTGAAACAGGTCACTGCATCGCGTTACGGGATGCGGTGAAACCGGCCCGCCGCGGCTCCGTTCGCCGCTCGTGCGGCGCCGTGCCCGCTCGCCGCCGAGGTAGCGAAACAACCGACCGCGACCCAGCGGCTGGAGCGTGATCCTGGACGTCCGCAAACGGACAGCCCGCCGTGGTCGCCGCGGGCCCCTGCCTCAGTTCCCCTGCAAGGGGCTCGGCCCCCCGCTGAAGGTCAGCAGGTAGTCGCGAATCGCCCGGATCTGCGTATCGGCGTCCGCGCCGAGTGGCCTGCCGTCCTCCGGGTGTGCGGGGAAGAGCGTGTCGGGGTACTCGGTCCAGAACGTCGGCATCCGGGTGCCCGGCTGAATGTCCAGGGGCCGAATCAGCCAGTCCAGGATCCAGTCGGGCTGCAGGCGTTCCGGCGTCATCCTCAGGTCGGGTGCGAGGTTCCCGACGTCCTGATCCTCGGGGATGGTGTCGAGCACGTGGCACTGCTGGCACTGCAGGAGCTCGAACAGATCCTCGCCCCTCTGCAACGTGTCGGCGTCGGCCGCCACCTCGTGGGTGCGGAAGGGTCCCACCGTGTCCGAGATCGCCGCGAAGTAGTCGAGCACGCCGTTCCAGTGTCCGTCGTCCAGGCCGAAGGACGGCATGCGCACTTCCAGCCAAGGCCGGATGGTGATGGGTTCGCGCAGGAACGCGTACATCCAGTCCGGCTTGACCTTGGCCCCCTGGGGAGTCAGCAGCGGCGGGGCCAGGGACACGTCCTCCACCAGCTCGCGGTAGTCACCCCCGTCGGCCTCGATCTCGTGGCAGGCGATGCAGTTGCGGCGCCGCACGAGGTTGCGCCCGTCGATGATGGCGTCCTTGCGGGCCGAGCGCGGCACCTGGGACTCCTTCGGCTGCACGTCGCGCTGGAAGCTCAGCACCGCGGTGGTCAGCAGCCGCGCCTCCGCCTCGGAGAAGCCGAAGTTGGGCATGCGCAGCTTCTCGAGCGGCTGCAGGATGCGCCCGCGGTCGTAGATGCGCGGATCGAGCAGCTTCTGGTTGATCCAGTCCCGCTTCGTGTGGGGCACCTCCTCCGCGTGGATGAACGCGAAGTCGAACTGCGGCAGCAGCTTGCTGCCCTCCTGCGAGAGCTCGATGCCGATGGGCTGAACGTCCTCGAACCCGGCGATCTCGTGGCAGCTGTAGCAGCCGTAGCGTCCGATCGCCCGCTGGCCGAGATCGAGCTGGCGCTCCTCGGGGCTCATGTCGGCGATGGCCGCCTGCGCCTCTTCGTACGGCACGATGGCCCGCATGTAGTCCAGCAGCGCCGCATCGACGTCCTCGGGCCCGTAGGTCGCGCCCGCCTCGACCCCGCCCTCGCCGGTCAGTCCCATGAGATAGGTCGCGACGTCGGCGACCTCGAAGTCGTTCAGCCGCAGGTCCGGCATGTACGTCTCGGGACTGTAGTGGCGCGGGTTCCGGATCCAGTCGAAGAGCCACACGTAGCTCGTCTTGTCGCCGATGGCCTGCAGGGGCTGTCCGAAGGTGCGTCGCGGCCCCGCCTCCTCCCGGGTCTCGTCGCCGGCGATGTGGCAGCCGAGGCAGCCGACCGACTCGAAGATGCGCTGGCCGTTCGCCGCGTTGCCGCGGCCCGGGAAGCCGATGGCCGGCTCGTGGTCCTCGGAGTTGGCGAACAGGTACGCGACGACCGCGTCGATCTCGACCTCGTTGCGCACCGTGTCCTCGGGCGAGCTGGTGTTCGAGTTGTACCAGACCCTGGGCATCCACGTGCTGGCCTTGACCGCGCGCGGGTCCCGGATCCACCGGGCCACCCATTCCTCGTCCAGCTTCGAGGCGATCTTCGTCAGGTTCGGGCCGGGCTTGCGCTGGTCCGTGAACCCGACCGTCGTGTGGCACGCGTTGCAGCCGGCGCGCTCGTACATGCCGTAGGCGAGGTTCAGGTTGTCAGCCTCGGGAATGAACACCTCCTCCTTGTGGCACTTCGCGCACGAGGCCTCGGCCATCCCGCTCGGCAGCATCGGATAGTCCCAGAGATGGGACTCCTCCCAGTGGTACTCCTCCTCCCACGCGGCCATCTGCTCGGGGCTCGACGGGCTGTGGGCGGCGTCGACGAACGAGATCGACTGCCCCATCCCCTCGTGGCACACCGTGCACCCGGTCGTCTCCAGGGGGTGCGGCGACGAGCTGCCGACGTAGGTCTCGAGGTTGGGGTGGGTTCGGAACGGCTGCGGATAGTCCTCGTAGCCCTCCCGGTCGATGGCGAGATGGCAGGTCTGGCACCGGTCCATCTTCGGCACCCGGATGAAGTTCACGTCGTCGACGATGTTCGGGGTGATGGTCTGGCGCACGGTCAGGGTCGGCGCCATGAAGTCGAGCAGCGGGGCGTTCAGCAGGTAGTTGTCGATGAGGTTGGGCTGCATGTCGGCGAGGAGCCCGCGCAGCCGGTCGGCCTCGCCGGTCAGGGCGCCCAGCTCGTCGTTGACCGCGTCGACCTCGGCGTTGAACTCGCCGATACGGGCGCGAAGCGCGTCCCGCTCCGCCGTGAGCCGCTCGACGATCAGCCCCTCCTCGAGCCAGCGCTCGTAGAGGGCGGTGACGTCCTCCTCGCCCTCGACGTGGACCTCCCCTTCGCCTTCTCCATGACCGCCGGCCTCGTCTCGGCGGGACTCGAAGTCGTACCGGTCGACGTCGTAGTTCGCCTTGGTGAAGTTGAAGTTCCGGGTGGCGACGAAGAGCTGACGGTCCACGTCGGCGAGCTGGTCCTCGAGCTCGGCGACCTGCGCCGCGTTGACGGCGAGCCGCTGCTCCGCCTCGGTGCGGGTGGCCTCCAGCTCCGCGACGCGGGCGCGATCGACGTCCTGCTCGGCCAGAGCGAGGTCCGCGCTCGTCACCTCCTGCTCGAGGGCCCAGAACTGCCGCTGGTAGTTCTTCCATTCCCGATCGTAGTCGTCCCAGATCATCCACATCGTCGAGAAGAGCACGAAGAGGCTCGACGCGGCGAAGACCACGTTCAGGAAATCGATGTTGTAGGCGTGTCCGACTGCCCTTTTGTCTGCCATGGCCCTAAGGGTGAAATCAGCGCTAGATGTTGAAGAAGAACTCCGGAATCGCCACCACGTACTTCAGGTTGAACGCCCACCGGGTCAGCATCTTCACCGGCAGCGACAGCATCGACAGGAAGAGGATGACGGTGACGTAGTAGCGCGTCGGCCCCAGCCTCTCGTAGTACTTCGTCAAGCCCTTCCTCGCCAGCACCACCGGCAGGACCGCGACGTAGCCGATGGTCAGCAGGATGCCGAAGATCTCCCGCACGAACCAGTGGTCGGGCAGGGACATGCCGAAGCCCCGCACCCAGATGTACTCGGACAGGTCCACGTTGGTCAGCGCCTCGAGCTTGTGGATGTCCCAGTACTCGAACGGGCCGAAGAAGTTCCAGTTGGGTCCCCGCAGGAACGTCCCGAGGACGATGAGCGACGACCACAGCACGACGAACCCGAACAGGAAGATGGTGATCTCGACCCGGCGCTCGTTGAACGTGTAGTAGCCGTTCCCCTTGGGGTTCTTGTCGATGTAGGGAATCGCCATCAGCCCCACGATGATCAGCGACGGCAGGACCACCCCGGCCAGCCACGGGTCGAAGTAGACGAGCATCTCCTGCAGGCCGAGGAAGTACCAGGGCGCCTTCGACGGGTTGGGGGTGTTGGCGTTGTTGGCCGGCTGCTCGATGGGCGCCTCGAGCCCGATCGACCACACGATCAGGACCACCGTGCACACCACCATCGAGATCAGCTCGGTGTAGACGAGGTCGGGCCACGTCCAGACGCGGTCCTCCTCGTCCTTCTCGATCGGCGGCTGGCCGCCGGCGGCCCGGCGGTCGTTGTCGACGGCCTGCCGCATCGAGAACCACGTGAAGAACACGAGCAGGAAGATCAGCCCCACGATGGGCACGTTGTCCGGCTTGGTGATGATCAGGTTGAAGTCGGAGTCGGTGAGGCCGAACCCGAAGAACACCGTGAGGAAGATCATCAGCCCCCAGCCCCAGCGGGTGGAGGAGAACGCCTCGCGCTTCCACACGATCAGCACCAGCGCCACCACCGTGGTGGCGAAGAACAGCTGCGGATCGGCAAACAGATCGATGAAGCCCTTCAACCCTTCCAACATGTTTCGTCTCCGCCGTCCAAGCCCGGGAATCGTCGCCGAACGCGACCGCAAGGTCGCGCCGCGGCCTCCGAATTACCGCCCAACCAATCCTGCCGGGAGTCTGCACCGTTCTACGGCGCAGACTCCCGGGTCTCAGACCCGACCCGCTCTAGAGCGGACCGGAGATGCCGCCGTCCTTCCGGACGCGCCAGAAGTGCACCGCCATCAGGAAGCCGATCACGAGCGGCAGAGCCACACAGTGCAGGACGTAGAACCTCAGCAGCGCCCCTTCGCCGACGAAGGTACCGCCGAGCAGGGCGAAGCGGGCGTCGTCGGCCGCGTGCACCAGCTGCACGTCGCCGAGGGCCATCAGCGAGGCGCCGGGGCCCTCGTGGCCCAGGAACGGGGTGGCCCGGGCCATGTTCGAGCCGACCGTGATCGCCCAGATCGCGAGCTGGTCCCACGGCAGCAGATAGCCCGTGAACGACAGCAGCAGGGTCAGCACGAGCATGATGACCCCGATGTTCCAGTTGAACTCGCGGGGCGGCTTGTACGAGCCGGTCATGAACACGCGGAACATGTGCAGCCACACGGTGATGACCATGGCGTGGGCGCCCCAGCGGTGCATCTCGCGCATGATGCCGAGCGGGACGTGCTCGCGGAGCCCCACGATGTCCGAGTAGGCGTACTCGAGGGTCGGGCGGTAGTAGAACATCAGCAGCAGCCCGGTGAACGTCAGCACCAGGAACAGGAAGAAGCTGATGCCGCCCATGCACCAGGTGTAGCGCAGCCGCACGCCTGACTTGCGCAGGCGCACCGGGTGCATGTGCAGGAACACGTTCGAGAGCATGACCAGCACGCGGTTGCGGTCGTTGATGGGGGCCGCGTGCCGGAAGATCGACGTCCAGATCTGCGTCTCGGTAATCCAGTCCCACGCCCGGACGAGGGCCGGCGCCTTCGGTTCGATGGTCTTCGTATCAGCCATGTCGGTCTAGATCGGAAGGAACGACTCGGGGTCCGCCCACTGGCCGAGCTCCTGCTGGAACTTCCGGCTCTTGTCGACGAGGATCTGGCCGTCCTCGGCCCGCACGATCCGCGTGCGCTCCAGGGGCCGCGGCGCCGGGCCCTCGAAGTTGACGCCGGTGGGCCTGAACCCGCTGCCGTGGCAGGGGCACTTGAACTTGTTCTCGGCCGACAGCCAGTTCGGGGTGCAGCCGAGGTGGGTGCACACGGAGAAGAGGGCGTAGAACCCCGACGCCTCGTGCGTGAAGTCGTTGTCGGTCCGCACGATCCAGACCCCGAACCGGTCCTTGAAGCGCTCGTCGACCCCTTCGCCGTAGTCCTCGGGGAACCCGATGGCGAACTGCTGCGGCGGCTCGTTGAGCACGTTCGGGAACATGAAGCGACCGGTGGCGGCGAGGCAGCCGGCGGTGGCCGCGGTGAACGCGCCCCACGCCAGCCCCATCCAGCCGCGGCGCCCCATCAGCGGCGAGTCGTCGGGGATGGCCGCCTTCTTCTTCCTCGCCGCGCCGGCCGCCGCGGTGGTGGTGCGGCCCTTGAGCTTGGCGTCCGCGCCGGCCGCCGCCTTGGCCGCCGCCGGCTTCGCGGCCGCCGGCTTCTTCGCGGGCGCCGCCGACGCGGCGGGCCTGGCGGCCGCGGCCGGAGCCCCGGTCGAGGCGGCGGGCTTCGCAGCCGCCGCCGCGGCCGGGGCGGCGGGAGGCGTCGCGGCCTCGGCCGGCGCCTTCGCGGGCGCCGCCGGCGCCGGCGCGGCCGGTGGTCGCTCCGCGGGATTGTCCGCAGACGGTGGAGTCTTGGTCTCGTCAGCCATAACCTTCCATCCCATCGCCATCGGCGCAACGGGCCGACGGCGAGCCGTTGCCCGCAGCTACCTGCGCCCGGCCACGCCGCCGCTCGTCAGCGAGGCATCGAGCGCGTCCAGGACCTCCAACGCGGCGTTCTGCACGCGAACGTTGGGGTCGGACTCCGCGATAGCCGCAATGACGGAACGCAGATCCTCCCCGACGGCGGGCGAGCCCAGGCCCGCCATCGCCCGCAACCCGCTGATCATGACCTCGCCCGCGGGGTCGAGCCGGGTCTCGGACGGCGAGACGAGCCCGGTGACGCGATCGCGATCGAGCATGCGGGCCAGCACGCCCGCGGACCGCGGATCGCCATGCCGGGCCAGGGAGACGGCCGCGTTCCACCGCACGTCCGGCACCGGGTCGCCGAGGGCCGCTCGAAGGGTGGTGTGCCCACCGTCGTCGGGCAGCACCCCGAGCGCGTACACGGCCATCTTCCGCACGCCGGGATCGGACGACCGATACATCGAGACGATCAGCGGCCCGACCGACTCGTCGCCGAGCGAGGCCAGGGCCCACACGACGCTGATGACGGTCTCGCTGTCGGGATCGTCGAGCGCCTCCGTCAGCGCCTCGACGGTGCCGGGCGGCGGCGTGCGCAGACGCCCGATCGCGAGGGCGAGATAGCGGCGAATCCGCGGATCGTCGCCCCGGGAGTCGACGAACGCGTCGAGCAGCGCCCTGCCCAACCCGGGATGCCGCTCCTCGGTGGCCGGATCGCCCATCAGGCGCGAGAGCTCGTAGGCGGCCGGCCACCGCCGCTCGCGCCCCCCCGTCCGCACGTCGAGGAGATACTCTTCGGGCGTGCGCTCGTCGGTGACCATCATGCGGAATCCGCCGTAGATGGCGACGACCACCGCGACCACCGCGAGGGGAATCAGAAAGAACTGAACGGCGAGAGACGGTGCGGCGGCAAGCGGCGCTGCAGGGCGTTCGGGCTCGCGCTCGCTGAGTTTTTCCATCAGGACATCTGCAAGACCGGCGGCCCGCAGCCAGCCAGCTTGTGTCTTTGGTCACAAGCAGCGACGAGAGCCGCGGGCCGAACCGAAAGTGGCGAGATCGTACTACGCGCGCTCCGTCCCGGTCAAGGGCGGGAGCCCCTCGAAGACACGCTCGAACCGCCCGCGGGCATCACCCCCGCCCTGGATGCGCCGAGGCTCCGGGGGGATGACCGGGCGCCCGCCCTGCCGCTCCCCCACCGCGACGGAACCGTTCGCCGCGAGCTTCAACCGATGCGCTCGAGACCGCGGAAGAAGTAGCCGAGCTCGAATGCGGCGGTCTCCGGGGCGTCGGAGCCGTGCGTGGCGTTGTGCTCGATGGAGCTGCCGTACCGGCGCCGCAGGGTCCCCTCCTCCGCGCGCGCCGGGTCCGTCGCCCCCATCAGCGCCCGCCAGCGCACGATCGCGTCCGGGGCCTCGAGGGCCAGCACCACCGCCGGCCCCGACGACATGAAGGTCGTCAGGCTGTCGAAGAACGGACGCTCCCGATGCACGGCGTAGAAGCCCTCCGCCTCCGCCTTCGTCATGCGCACCATGCGCATCGCCGCCACCCGGAAGCCGGCCTCCTCGATGCGCTGCAGGATGGCCCCCGCGTGCCCGGACGAGACCGCGTCCGGCTTGATGATCGCGAACGTCTGCTCCATGCGTCCCTGCCTGTCGGCCGGCGTGCGCGCCGGACCCGAATCGCCGCCGCGCGGCCCGCCTCCCGCCGGCTACCCCGCCGGTCGGCCGCCTTCCGGCTCCGCCCGGCGCCCAACCCCCCCGGTCCGCGCCGTCCGCGGCGCCCCCTCGCCCGCCAACCGTCGCCTTCGACTCCGCTTGGCGCCCAGCCAAGCCTCCAGGAGTGCGCGCCGTCCACGGCGCCCCCTCGCCCGCCAACCGTCGCCTTGGGCTCCGCTTTGGCGCCCGTCCAAGCCTCCAGAAGTTCGCGCCGTGGACCTACCCGAGTCCCGCCATGATCTCGTCGAGCACGGCCTTCGGCGGGCGCACGCGCGACTCCGGCAGCGACGCCAGGGGCTCGTCCACCAGGTCGAGGGTGGCGAGGAAATCGGCGGCGACCGGCTCCACGTAGATGAGCCCGGTGGCGAACTCGCCCCGGTCGTGGGTCTCGTGCAGCACGCGCAGCGCGTGCATCTTGTCGGTCGGGTCGTACGCTTCGTCGAGCTTCCGCAGATAGAGCCGCGAGCCGTCGTGCATCGTCACCTCCTGCACGGCGCCGGGCTCGTAGTCGATCGAGATGTCCTCGAAGAACGGCACGAAGTCCAGCTCCCCCAGCGGGTCGTCGTGACTCTTCACGTAGGCGTAGCTCTTCGTCGAGCCCTCGTGGTCGTTGAACGTCACGCAGGGCGACAGCACGTCGATCATCGCGGTGCCCCGGTGGGCCAGCGCCGCCTTGAGAATCGCCGTCAGCTGCTTCTTGTCGCCGGAGAAGGAACGGGCCACGAAGGTGGCGCCGAGCTGGATGGCGAGGGCGCAGGTGTCGATGGGCGGCAGGTCGTTCGCGACCCCGGTCTTCAGCGTCGACCCGACGTCCGCGGTCGGCGAGAACTGCCCCTTCGTGAGGCCGTAGCACCCGTTGTCCTCGATGATGTAGATGATCGGGAGGTTCCGGCGCATGAGGTGCACGAACTGCCCGATGCCGATGGCGCCGGTGTCCCCGTCGCCGCTGACCCCGATGGCCACGAGCTCGTGGTTGGCGAGGAGGGCGCCGGTGCCGACCGACGGCATCCGCCCGTGCACGGCGTTGAAGCCGTGCGACGACCCGAGGAAGTAGGCGGGGCTCTTGCTCGAGCACCCGATGCCCGACAGCTTGATCACGCGGTCGGGCTCGATGCCCATGGCGAAGCACGCGTCGATGATGCGCTCCGAGATGGCGTTGTGGCCGCAGCCGGCGCACAGGGTGGTCTTGCCGCCCCGATAGGCGGCCAGCTCCAGGCCGGCCCGGTTGGTCTTCTTCTTGACGGTGGAGGTCGCTGCCGTCTTCTCGGGGGAAGTCACTGCCGTCATTCTCCGCCGACGCCCGCCTCGTGCGGCAGGCGCCCGTCCGCCACCGAGCACTCGGCGCGGTACCCTTCCTGAATCAGGATGTCGTCGGTGATGGTGCGGGCGTCGATGGGCACGCCCGCGTAGTGCAGGACGCTTCGCAGCCGCCCCGCGAGCTCGGCCTTGAGCTCGAGCCGCATCAGGGACGCGAGCTGGGCGTCCCGGTTCTGCTCGACCACGTAGACGCGCTCGTGCCGCTCGATGAACGACGCCAGCCCCGAACGGAACGGATAGGCGCGGAGCCGGTAGTAGGACGTCTGGAGGTCCGCTTCCTCGACGAGCTGGTCGCGCCCTTCCACCACCGCCCAGTGGCTCGTGCCGTAGGCGATGATGCCGATGCTCGCGCGGCGGTCGATCTCGACCTCCGGCGCCGGCATCCAGTTGCGGGCGGTCTCGAACTTGCGCGCGAGGCGGTCGACGTTCTTCTCGTAGTCGTCGGTCCGCTCGCTGTACTGGCCCCACTCGTTGTGGCCCGATCCGCGGCAGAAATAGGCGGGCGCGGACGTGCCGGGCACCGACCGATAGGGAATGCCGTCGCCGTCGACGTCACGGTAGCGGCCGAACCGCCCGATCTTCTCCAGGGTCTCGGCGTCGAGCACCTTGCCGCGGTCGAGCGGCTTCGACGGGTACCCGAACTTCGGCGACATCCACGTGTTCATGCCGAGATCGAGATCGCTCAGCACGAAGACCGGGGTCTGGAACCGCTCGGCGAGGTCGAAGGCGTCCATCGCCATCGAGTAGCACTCTTCCGGAGAGCAGGGAAACAGCAGGGGATGCCGCGTGTCCCCGTGAGAGAGGAACGCGGTCGACAGGACGTCGCCCTGCGCGGTGCGGGTCGGCAACCCCGTCGAGGGCCCCACCCGCTGGATGTCGAAGATGACCGCGGGCACCTCCGCGTAGTAGCCGAGCCCCGCGAACTCGCCCATGAGCGAGATGCCGGGGCCCGAGGTCGCGGTCATCGACCGGGCTCCCGCCCAGGCCCCGCCCAGCGCCATTCCCAGCGCGGCGATCTCGTCCTCGGCCTGCACGACGGCGAAGGTCGCCTTGCCGGTCTCCTCGTCCACGCGGTACTTGCGCAGATAGTCGATGAGGGTCTCGCACAGCGAGGAGGACGGCGTGATCGGATACCAGGTGACGACGGTCACCCCCGCCATCATGCAGCCGATGGCCGCCGCCGCGTTGCCCTCGACGAGAATGCGTCCGCGGTTCGCGTCCATCGGCTCGATGAAGAAGGGATCGCGCTTGTCCAGGTGCTCTTCCGCGTAGGCGTAGCCGACGTCGAGCGCCTCCCGGTTGATGGCGACGACCTTCGGCTTGCCGCCGAACTGCCTGCGCAGCGCCGCCTCCATCTCGTCGAGGCCGACGCCGAGCAGGCGCGAGAGCACCCCGTCGTACAGCATGTTGCGCACGCGGCGCCGCAGCTTGACGTCGCGCGACACCTTCGCGAGCAGCGTGTCGAAGGGAACCGGATAGAACACGAGATCGTCGCGCAGCGCCTCGAGGTCGAGGGGCGCGTCGTAGACCACGACGGCGCCCGCCGGCAGGCCGAGCACGTCCTCGCGGGCAGTCTCCGGATTCATCGCGACGAGAACGTCGATCTCCTTCTTGCGGGCGATGTAGCCCTTCTTGTTGGCCCGGATGGTGAACCACGTGGGGAGACCGGCGATGTTCGACGGAAAGAGGTTCTTTCCCGACACGGGAACGCCCATCTGGAAGATGGCGCGCAACAGCACCAGGTTCGCCGTCTGGCTGCCGGAACCATTGACGGTGGCGACCTGGATGCTGAAATCGTTGATGACGGGGTCAACGGACGACGCGGTGGGGCGTTCCTCGACTGCTACGTCGTACGCGGCCATTCAGGTTCCTCGGGGCGATAGGGGGCGGCGACGGCCGGAGGCGGCGGCGCGGCGTTCCCTGACATACGAGGCAAGCGTTGTCAAGTATAACAAACGCCGGTTTCCGCGCACACCGTCGAGGGCGGTTCAGGACGCGGTCGGAATCGCCGCGGCCACCGCGGCCCCGATGTCCGACGGGCTCCTGACCACCGCGACGCCGGCCGACGACAGGGCCGCCATCTTCTCGGCCGCGGTGCCCTGCCCGCCCGAGATGATGGCCCCCGCGTGCCCCATGCGCCGCCCGGGCGGGGCGGTCTGACCGGCAATGAACCCGACGACGGGCTTCTGCACGTTGTCGCGGATGAACGCCGCCGCCTCCTCCTCGGCCGCGCCCCCGATCTCGCCGATCAGCACCACGGCGTCGGTCGCGGGGTCGGCCTCGAAGAGCCCGAGGGCGTCGATGAAGGTCGTCCCGATCAGCGGGTCGCCGCCGATGCCGATGCACGTGGTCTGACCGAGCCCGAGCCGGGTCAGCTGGTGGATGGCCTCGTAGGTCAGGGTGCCGCTCTTCGAGACGATGCCGACCCGCCCTTCGCGGCAGATGTGGCCGGGAATGATGCCGGCCTTCGCCCGGCCGGGAGAGATGAGCCCGGGGCAGTTCGGCCCGACGAGCCGGCAGTCCCGTTCCCCGACGAAGGCCAACGCCCGCATCGTGTCGAGGGTGGGGATGCCCTCGGTGATGCACACCACCAGCGCGACCCCCGCGTCCGCCGCCTCCATGATCGCGTCGGCGGCGACGGCCGGCGGCACGAAGACGACCGAGGCGTCCGCGCCGGTCTCGCGCACCGCGTGGGCGACGGTGTCGAACACCGGCAGGCCCTCGTGGGTGGTCCCGCCCTTGCCGGGCGTCACTCCCCCCACGACGTTCGTGCCGTACTCGACCGCCTGGCGGGCGTGGAAGGCGCCCTCCCGCCCCGTCAGGCCCTGGACGACGAGCCGCGTCCGTTCGTCGATGAGAACCGCCATCCAATCAGCCCCGAAGACCCTGCGAGGCCCCCCGGCCCGCGGCCGCGACGGCCTGCCGCGCCGCCTCGCCCATGGTGTCCACGGTGGTGAAGTTCAGCCCGCTCTCGTCGAGCATGCGCCGCCCTTCCTCCACGTTCGTCCCCTCCATGCGGATCACCACCGGCACCTCGACCCCGAGCTCCCTGACCGCCGCGATGACCCCGGCCGCGAGCACGTCGCAACGCAGGATGCCGCCGAAGATGTTGATGAGCACCGCGCGCACCTGGGCGTCCGACAGCAGGATGCGGAACGCGTTCCGGATCTGGTCGGCGTTGGCGCCCCCGCCCACGTCGAGGAAGTTCGCGGGCTCGCCCCCGGACAGCTTGATGATGTCCATCGTCGCCATCGCGAGGCCCGCGCCGTTGACCATGCAGCCGATGTCGCCGTCGAGCCGGATGTAGTTGAGGGCGTGCCGGGACGCCTCGGTCTCGAGCGGCTCCTCCTCGGCGGCGTCGCGCAGGTCGGCGAGGTCGGCGTGCCGGAACAGCGCGTTGTCGTCGAGCGTCACCTTCGCGTCGAGGGCGAGGGCCGCGCCGGCGGCGGTCACCACCAGGGGGTTGATCTCGACCAGCGAGGCGTCCGAGGCCGTGAACGCGTCCCAGGCGCGGCTCATGATCCTGGCCGCGTCGCGGGCCGCCGGCCCCGACAGCCCCACCGCGTGGGCGAGCTGCCGGGCCTGGAACGGGGCGAGCCCGAGACCGGGGTGGACGTGGACCCGGTGGATCAGCTCCGGGGTCGCGGCCGCCACCGCCTCGATGTCCATCCCCCCCGATGCGCTCGCCATCATCACCGGCCGGCCCGCCGACCGGTCCACGAGCACCCCCAGATACAGCTCGGTCGACACGTCGAGGGCCTCCTCGACGAGCAGCCGCCGGACGACCCGGCCGCCCGGCCCGGTCTGGGGCGTCACCAGGGTCATCCCCAGGATCTCCCCCGCAATCCGCTCGGCCTCGGCGGCGTCCCCGGCCACCTTGACGCCCCCGCCCTTGCCCCGGCCGCCGGCGTGGATCTGCGCCTTGACCACGACGCGGCCGCCGAGCCGGCGCGCGACCGCCGCCGCCTCCGGGACCGAGAACGCCGGCTCCCCGCGGGGAACCGCGACGTCGTGGCGTGCGAGCAGGGCCTTGGCCTGGTACTCGTGGATCTTCACGGTCGTATCCCGCGAGAACCGCCGGCGGCGCCCAATCGGGCAGACGCCTCGACTGCCAATCGCCGCCCGGCGCCCGGCCGAACCTCCAGGAGTCCGCGACTCTCCACGGTGCGGGCTCCTACAAGCCGAGAACGTCGACGAGCTCCTTGACGGCGGCCGCGGACCGCTCCAGCGCCGCCCGCTCGCCGGGCTCGAGGGCAATCTCGATCACCTGCTCGGCTCCCCCGGCGCCCAGCTTCACCGGCACCCCGACGAACAGGTCCCGGATGCCGTACTCGCCCTGCAGGTAGACCGCGCACGGCAGGATCTTCTTCTTGTCCTTCAGGATCGCCTCGACCATCTCCACCGCGGCCGAGCCCGGCGCGTAGTACGCGCTGCCGGTGCCCAGCAGCTTGACGATCTCCGCCCCGCCGTTGGCGGTGCGATCGACGATGGCGTCGACGGTCGCCTGATCGAGGAGCTGGGTGATGGGGATTCCCGCGACGGTGGAGAACCGCGGCAGGGGCACCATGGTGTCGCCGTGCCCCCCGAGCACGAAAGCGTGGGTGTTCTCCACCGACACCTGCAGGGCCTCGGCGATGAACGAGCGCATGCGGGCGGAGTCGAGCACCCCGGCCATGCCCACGACGCGTTCGCGGGGGAACCCGCTCGCCCGGTACACCACCTGGCACATCGCGTCGAGGGGGTTCGTCACCGGGACGATGATGCACTCGGGCGAGTGCTTCACGACCTCGGCCGTCACCGACCGGATGATGCTCGCGTTCTTGTTGAGCAGGTCGTCGCGGCTCATGCCCGGCTTGCGGGCGAGGCCGGCGGTGATGACCACGATGTCCGACCCCGCGGTGTCGGCGTAGTCGTTGGTGCCGAGCACCCGCGAGTCGGAACCCTCGATGGGACAGGCCTCGAGCATGTCGAGGCCCTTGCCCTGCGGCACGCCCTCGAGGATGTCGAGGACCACCACGTCGGCCAGCTCCTTGTCGGCGATGCTCCTCGCCGCGGTGGCGCCGACGTTGCCCGACCCGATGACGCTGACTTTTCGATTCATGACGCGTTCAGCACCCCTTTCACCGCCGGCCGTCCGGCGACGCACGCTGTCGGCTCGCCACGCGATGCGCCGGACATCGCGCCGAGGCGCAGAAGCAGCAGCGTCACCCGGAACCGTGGAACCCTTTGGGAATCGCCCCGGTGGCGGTCAGCGAACCGCCCCTTTCCGGGGCCGTTGATCGCGTGGTGGGCGAACCTCCGCGAGCGGCCGACTATTATACTGCGGTACAGTCCTCGCCACGCCCAGCCGCGCACGGGCGCCTTTCTGCCCGTCCGCGCCCCCAGCCGCCCGTGGTGAAACCCGCGTCGCACTGCGCCCGGAGGGCGGCGGCGGACGCCGCGTGCGCCGGCGCACGCGAAGGCGGCCGCGAGGTGCGGAGCGCGCGCCCGACAAGGCGCGGCGAGGGAGCATGCCGAACCCGTGTCGCCGCGAAGCCGCCGGAGAAACGAGCGCCGAATGAAGATCGTGATTGCCGATCCCCTGCCGCCGACGGCGGCAGACCTGCTCCGCGACCAGGGGTGGACCGTCGACGCGGAGGCCGGCCGGCCCCGGCCGCGACTCGAGGCCGACCTCGCCGACGCCGACGCGCTGATCGTCCGCAGCGCCACCCGGGTCGACGCGCGGCTGCTGGCCGCCGCGACCCGGCTCAGGATCGTGGCGCGCGCCGGCACCGGCGTCGACAACGTCGACCTCGACGCCGCGAGCGCGAACGGAATCCTCGTCGTCAACGCCCCGGGGGCCAACAGCATCAGCGTGGCCGAGCACACCATGGCCCTGCTGCTCGCCTCGGCCCGCTCGGTGGCGCACGCGGACGCGCGGCTCAAGGCGGGCCGGTGGGAGAAGAAGCGCCTGACGGGGGTGGAGGTTCGCGGGAAGACCCTCGGCGTCGTCGGCCTGGGCCGCATCGGCCGGGAGGTCGTGCACCGCGCCCACGCGTTCGGCATGCGCTGCGTCGCGCACGATCCCTTCATCGCGGGCCAGGTCGCCGCGGACCTCGACGTCGAGCTCATGGAGCTGGACGAGCTGTGCGGGGCCGCCGATTTCATCACCCTGCACGTGCCGGCCACGGGCCCCGGGCCGCTGTTCACGGCCGAGCGGCTGGCCCGCTGCAAGCCGTCGGCGCGCATCGTCAACACCGCGCGCGGCGCCCTCATCGACGAAGAGGCCCTCGCCGACGCGATCGAGCGGGGCGCCATCGGCGGGGCCGGGCTCGATGTCTTCCAGGTCGAGCCGCCGCCCGACGATCGCCTCGTCCGCCTCCCCCAGGTCGTCACCACCCCGCACATCGCGGGGTCCACGCACGAGGCGCAGGAGCTCGTGGGGCTGGAGACGGCGGCCTGCGTGCGCGACTACCTCGGCGCCGGCATCGTGCGCAACGCCGTCAACTACCCTTCGCTCGGACCCGAGGAGCTGAAGCGCATGCAGCCGTACACGGTGCTCGCGCGCCGTCTGGGCACGCTGCTGAAGCACATCGGCGACGCGCGCCCCGAAGCCCTCGCCCTCCGCTACTACGGCGGGCTCGCCGAGGGCAACAACGAGCCGCTCGTGGGGGCCAGCCTCGTCGGCTTCTTCGGCTCGACGGTGGACAACGTCACGCCGATCAACGCTCGCGCGGTCGCCCGCGACCGCGGCATCGAGGTCATCGAGTCGCGCAGCTCGAGACCCCGCAACTTCACCAACCTCATCTCGATGAAGCTCCACACCGCCCGGAGCGAGCACTGGGTCGAAGGCGTCCTGTTCGAGCAGGCGGGGCCGAGGCTGGTCCTGCTCGACGGCGTGCAGATCGAGGCCCCCCTGGAGGGCACCCTCGTGGTGGTCCGAAACGACGACCAGCCGGGCGTGATCGGCGAGGTGGGCCGGATTCTCGGCCGCCACGGCATCAACATCGAGACGTTCGCGCTGGGCCGGGGCGCGGCCGGCGGCGGTGCGGTGGCGGTGGTGAAGGTCGACAGGAAGGACACGGACGACCCCGGCGTCACGGCCGAGGTCCTCGACGAGATCCGCGCCGTGCCTCCCGTGAAGGAGGCGTCGGTGATCTCCAGCTGGACGACCTGAGCCCCGGCCGCCGACCGCGTGTCCGTCTCGCGCGTCCGCCTGACGGGGCAACCCGCCACACAACTCGTGGCCGCGCGACCGGGAGTCGAGCGGGCCGTTCGTCCAGCCCGCCAATCGTCGCCTACGGCTCCGCTTGGCGCCCAAGCGACCCTGCCGCGAGGCTGCGCCGTTCCACGGCGCAGCCTCACCAGGGGAGCGTCAGGCGAAACGACGCCTGCCGGCCGGGATCGAACAGCTCGACCGCGTCGTCGTCGATGCGCTGCACCTGGTAGGGTCCGGGCAGCTCGTCTCCGACCCGCGCCAGCACCACGCGTCCGTCGACGGAGAGGACCGCGGTGCGGCGGGGACCCGACGGGGTCTCGTCGGACGCGATGCCGGCCAGCGACACCCTCGGCGAGGCCGTCGGCACCGCGGCGGCCGCCCTGCGCGCCCAGCCATCGGGAACGACGGCTTCGCGCTCCGCCGCGGAGGGCGCTACGCGTCGGGGAGCGAGCGTGAAGGGGTTGCGGACCACCGGCCGCGGCCGGGGCGCGTGCTCGAGAAAGGCGGTCATCCGCGCCACCTCCCGGTCCAGATCGACTCGTTCGGCCGGGGGCGGCGGGGGCGGCGCGGTTGCCTGCGGCGGCGTCGGCCCGCCTCCGCGAGCGGGAGCCGCGGGCATCGTCCCCGCCGCCGAGGCCAGCCAGGCGGCCAGCAGCCCCCCGCCCGTCGCCCACATCGCCAGACGCGTCCTGCTCATCGCCTCGCCTCATCGTACCACGCCCCGGCATGGTAGGATTCGCCGTGCGCCCCGCCACGCCCCCACCCCTCCGGAACCCGCCCCCCGCCGGAGGAGCCGTCGCCATCATCCCCGCCCGCTACGCGTCGACCCGATTGCCGGCCAAGCCGCTGGCGGACATCGGCGGCCGGACGATGATCGAGCACGTCTACCGGCACGCGGCCGAGGCCCGTTCGGTCGACCGCGTCCTCGTCGCGACCGACGACGACCGGATTGCGCGGGCGGTGAACGCGTTCGGCGGCGAGGTGCGCATGACCCGCGCCGATCACGCGTCGGGCACCGACCGTCTCGCCGAGGTCGCGGCCGGCCTCGACTGCGACCTCATCGTCAACGTGCAGGGGGACGAGCCGCTCATCGCCCCGGAGGTCATCGACGCCGCGGTCGCGGCCGCGGCCGACCCCGCGGTGACCATGTCCACCCTGCGCTGCCCCCTCGCGGACGCCGACGCCTGGCGCGACCCCGACGTCGTCAAGGTCGCCGTCGACCGCGCGGGCCGGGCCCTCTTCTTCTCCCGCGCGCCCATCGGCCTCGACCGCGACGCGGCCCCCGCGACGCCGGTCGCGGTCGATCGGCACATCGGGCTCTACGTCTACCGCCGGCCTGTCCTGCTGGCCCTGAGCCGGCTCGAGCCGACCCCGCTCGAGCGCGCCGAGCGCCTCGAGCAGCTGCGCGCCCTCGAGCACGGCTACCGCATCATGACCACGCGCATCGACGAAGACCCGATCGGCGTCGACACGCCCGCCGATCTCGACCGCGTGCGCCGACGCCTCGCGGCCGGAGCCCCGGCATGAGCACACCGATCGTCAACGACGCGGGCCGCCCGGTGAAGTTCATCTTCGTCACCGGCGGGGTCGTGTCGTCCCTCGGCAAGGGGCTGGCCGCCGCCTCGATCGGGTGCCTGCTCGAAGGACACGGCTACCGGGTGACGCTGCAGAAGCTCGACCCCTACGTCAACGTCGACCCGGGCACCATGAGCCCCTACCAGCACGGCGAGGTCTACGTCACCGACGACGGGGCCGAGACCGACCTCGACCTCGGCCACTACGAGCGCTTCACCAACACCCTCACCACCAAGAACCACAACTGGACCACCGGCCAGATCTACCTCTCGGTGATCCAGAAGGAGCGCCGCGGCGACTATCTCGGCGGCACCGTGCAGGTCATCCCCCACATCACCAACGAGATCAAGGACTGCATCCGTACGGTGGCCCGCGACGTCGACATCGTGCTGGTGGAGGTCGGCGGCACCGTCGGCGACATCGAGAGCCAGCCGTTCCTCGAGGCCATCCGGCAGTTCCGGCAGGACGTCGGCCGGGCGCACACCCTCTACGTCCATCTCACCCTGGTGCCGTTCA
Source organism: Vicinamibacterales bacterium (assembly GCA_965116765.1). Classification (GTDB taxonomy): domain Bacteria; phylum Acidobacteriota; class Vicinamibacteria; order Vicinamibacterales; family UBA8438; genus JAJEEA01. Next base: position 1,163,926 of record OZ220718.1, read on the forward strand.
TCGGCGCCGCGGGCGAGCTCAAGACGAAGCCGACGCAGCACAGCGTGCGCGATCTGCGCTCGATCGGCATTCAGCCCGACATCCTGCTGTGCCGGACCGACCGGTTCCTGCCGGCGGAGATTCGCCGCAAGATCGCCCTGTTCTGCGATGTCGACGAGGACGCGGTAATCACCGCCAAGGACGTGTCGAGCATCTACGAGGTCCCGCTGGTTCTCGGTGAGGAGGGGCTCGACCGCAACGTGCTGGGGCGGCTGCAGCTGCCCGATTCCGAGCGCGCGATGCACGCGTGGCAGTCGCTCATCGAGAACCTCCGGCACCCCGCCGACCGTCTTCGCATCCACGTCGTCGGCAAGTACGTGGGGTACGAGGACTCCTACAAGAGCCTCAACGAGGCGCTCTATCACGGCGGCTTCCGGCATCGGCTGGGCGTCGACATCCAGTGGGTCGAGGCCGAGGCGCTCGAGGCCGACGGCGGCGACGACCTGCTCGCCGGGGCCGACGGCATCCTCGTCCCCGGCGGGTTCGGCGACCGCGGCACGGGCGGCATGATGCGCGCCGCGCGCATCGCCCGCGAGCGGCGCATCCCGTACTTCGGCATCTGCTACGGCTTCCAGTGGGCGGCGGTCGAGTTCGCCCGCAACGTGTGCGGGCTCGTCGGGGCGGACTCCACCGAGTGCAACCCCGACGCGGAGCACAAGGTCATCTACAAGCTGCGCGACCTGCTCGGCGTGGACGACCTCGGGGGGACGATGCGGCTGGGCCGCTACCCCTGCGAGCTGTCCGCGGGCTCGCGCGCGCGCGCCATCTACGGGACCGGCGAGGTGCAGGAGCGCCACCGGCACCGCTACGAGTTCAACCGCGAGTACGAGGCGACCCTGGCCGAGCACGGCCTCGTCATCTCCGGACAGTCCCCCGACCGCCGCTTCGTCGAGACCATCGAGCTCCCCGACCACCCCTGGTACGTGGCGGTCCAGTTCCATCCCGAGTTCCGGTCGAAGCCGCTCGATCCGCACCCGCTGTTCGCGGACTTCGTGCGGGCGAGCCACGAGCACAAGGTCGCGGCCGCGCGGGCGAGGCAGGAACCGCCGGCGGCCCGGGAGGCGGTGAAGAGCGAATAGCGGCCGTCCGGCGAGCGCAGGCCCCCGCAAGCGGCGAATCCCGCGGCCGGCCGGGCGTCGAGTCGCAGCCACCGTGCGATCCGCGAGCCCGTCCGGGGGCGTCCGGAGCCCCCCTATAATGGTCGGGTGTCGGTGGTGAACATCGGTGACATGGCCGTCGGCGACGGTGGGCCGCTCGCCCTCATCGCCGGCCCGTGCGTCATCGAGAGCGAAGCGCACGCCGTCTTTCTGGGCGGGGCCATCGCCGGCGTCGCCCGGCGACTCGGCATCCCCTACGTCTTCAAGGCATCGTTCGACAAGGCCAACCGCACCTCCGGCCGCTCGTTCCGCGGCCCCGGCCTCGAGGCGGGCCTCGCCGCGCTGCGGGCCGTCAAGGAGACCCACGGCGTGCCGGTCCTGACCGACGTCCACGAGACCGCGCAGGTGGACGCGGTGGCGGAGGTGGCCGACGTCCTCCAGATCCCGGCCTTTCTCTCGCGGCAGACCGATCTGATCGTCGCCGCGGCCGCCACCGGCCGCGCCGTGAACGTCAAGAAGGGACAGTTCCTCGCGCCCTCGGACGTGCGCCACGCGGTCGCCAAGGTCACCGGGACCGGCAACCGCCGCGTCCTCGTCACCGAGCGCGGGACCAGCTTCGGCTACCACGACCTCGTGGTCGACTTCCGCGCGTTCCCCCAGCTCAAGGCGCTGGGCGTGCCGGTGGTGTTCGACGTCACCCACAGCCTGCAGCTGCCGGGCGCGGGCGACGGGGTGACCGCGGGTCAGGCCGAGTACATCGAGCCGATGGCCGCGGCCGGCGCCGCCGCCGGGGTCGACGCCCTCTTCCTCGAGATTCACGAGGAGCCCTCGCGGGCGAAGAGCGACGCGCAGAACGCGCTCCCGCTCGACCGGCTGCCGCGCCTGCTCGAGCGGGTGCTGCGGATCGCCGAAGCCGCGAGGGACCGAGGCGCATGACGGCCCCCGGCGGCGCGCCGGTCGACCGGGCGCTCGCCCGCCAGGTCATCGAGATCGAGGCGGGGGCGCTCACGGCCCTCGCGGACCGGCTCGACGAGCGGTTCGACGCGGCGGTGCGGCTGCTCGAGGCGTGCGCGGGGCGGGTCATCGTCACCGGGATGGGCAAGTCGGGGATCATCAGCCGCAAGATCGCGGCCACCCTCGCCAGCACCGGCACCCCCGCGTTCTTCCTGCACCCGGCCGAGGCCGTCCACGGCGACCTCGGCGTCGTGCAGGACGACGACGTCGTCGTGGCCCTGTCCCACAGCGGCGAGACGAACGAGATCCTGCGCCTGATCGAGACCATCCGGCGGGTCGGGGCCCGGCTCGTCTGCCTGACCGGCGCCCCCGGGTCGACCCTGGCGCGCACCGCCGACGTCGCCCTCGACTGCGGCGTCCGAGCCGAGGCGTGCCCCCTGAACCTCGTGCCGACGGCCAGCACCACCGCCGCGCTCGCCCTCGGCGACGCCCTCGCCATGACCCTGCTCGTCCGGAAGGGCTTCCGCCAGGAGGACTTCGCCCACCTGCATCCCGGCGGCGGGCTCGGCAAGCGCCTGCTGCCGGCCGAGCGCCTCATGCAGGCCGGCGACAAGGTGCCGGTGGTCCCCGCCACCGCCCCGATGCCCGCGGCGGTCCGCGAGATGAGCGACAAGAAGCTCGGCATGACCTGCGTCGTCGACGCGGCGGGGCGGCTCGCCGGCGTCATCACCGACGGCGACCTGCGGCGGGAGCTCGCGGCGGGACGGCCGCTGTCCGCCCGCACCGCCGGCGACGTGATGTCGGCGGCGCCGCACACCATCACCGGGTCGACCCTCGCCGCCCGGGCCCTCCACCTCATGGAGACCCATCGCATCACCGCGCTCGTGGTGGTCGGCGACGCCGGTCGGGTCGAGGGGGTCGTCCACCTCCACGATCTCTGGCGCACCGAGCTGTTCTGATGGACGACTCCGTCGGGCTGCTCGTGGCGCTCGTGGCCCTGCTCGCGGGTCTCGCCGTCGGGAAGGCCTGGGAGCGCTACAAGCTCCGCGCGGGACGCTGGATCGACCTCCGCCGGGCCCGAGAGTCGCCCCGCTACCTGCTGGGGCTCAACATGCTGGTGTCGAACCAGCTCGACCCCGCCATCGAGGAGCTGAACACCGCGGTCGACCTCGACGCCGACGCCCTCGAGCTGCACCTGATACTCGGCAACCTGTACCGGGAGAAGGGGCAGGTCACCCGCGCGATCCAGCTTCACCAGCAGGCGCTGCAGCGGCCCAAGCTGACGAGAGGCGAGCAGGCCTACCTGCTGCTGTGCCTCGGGCTCGACTTCAAGCGCGGCGGCTTCGTCGACCGGGCCGTCGAGGCCTTCACGGAGGTGCTGCGCATCGACGGCGACAACCGGCAGGCGCTGTCGAACCTCGAGAAGCTGCACGAGGAGCAGCAGCAGTGGCACGAGGCCCGCGCCGTCCGGCGGCGGCTCGCGGCCCTCGCCGGGCCCGGCGAACGGCCGAGGCACCAGGCCATCCTGGCGTTCCTCGAGACCCGCCTCGGCGTGCAGGCGCTGGAGCAGGCCGACCCGGCCGAGGCGGTGTCGCGGTTCGAGGCGGCGATCGCCCTCGACGAGCGCGCCGTCCCCGCCTACCTCGACCTCGGCGACCTGCAGCGCCGCGAGGGCCGTCTCGACGAGGCCGTCGCGACCTGGGGTCGGGTTCCCGACGTCGCGCCCGACCGCGCCTACCTGATCCTGGACCGGGTCGAGGCCGTGAGCCGCGAGCAGGGAGACGCCGAGCGCTTCCCCGCCCTGTGCCGACGCCTCATCGACGCCAACCCGCAGGACTGGCGCGCCCGGCTGGCGTTGGGGCGCCACCTCGCCGACCGCGGCGATCCGTCCGTCGCGCTGGACCTGCTCTTCGACTCGCTGGCGCACAACCCGCACGCCCTGAGCGTGCATCAGGTCGTGTGGCAGGCCCTCGCCGCCCTCCGCTTCGACGAGTCCCGGGTCCGCCGCTACACGGCGCTGATGAGCGGCGCGGTGTTCTACCGGGACCCCCACGTGTGCATGCAGTGCCGCTATCGCAGCACCGAGCTGCTGTGGCAGTGCCCGCAGTGCCACGAATGGAACACCTTCGTCGAAGAGCGGATCACCCCGGCCGAGGAGAGCTGACGAGATGCGGGACGGCGCGCCCGTCACGATCCGTGTGGCCCACGAGGCGCGCATCACCCCGGCCGGGGAGGACGGACGATGCGGGTGGTGCTGACCGGGGGCATCGCCACCGGCAAGAGCCGCGTGCTCGACCGTTTCGCGGCCCACGGCGTGCCGACGTCCGACGCGGACCGGTGGGCCCACGACGCGATAGCGCCGGGCGGGCCGGCGTGGCAGGACGTGCGCGACCGCTTCGGGCCTTCGGTGATCGACGCCGAGGGACGCGTCGACCGGCGCCGGCTCGGCGCCATCGTCTTCGCCGACGATGCGGCCCGGGCCGACCTGAACGCCATCGTGCATCCCCGGGTCCGGCGCGCCATCGCCGGCTGGTTCGACGAGATCGAGCGGCGCCCCGGCCATCGGTTCGGCGTCGTCGCGATACCCTTGTTCTTCGAGAGCCCGCGGACCGAGTCGTTCGACCGGGTCATCGTGACCGCCTGCGGGCGCGAGGCCCAGGTCGCGCGGGTGGTCGCGCGCGGCTTCAGCCGGGACGAGGCCGAACGCCGCATCGCCGCCCAGCTGCCGACCGAGGAGAAGGTGCGCCGGGCCGACCACGTGATTCGGACCGACGGGACGCTGGCCGAGACCGACCGGCAGGTCGACGCGGTGTACCGCGAGCTCGCGGCCCTGTCGGGCGGGTGAACCGGCGACACCGGCGGCGCGACGGCTCGGTGCCGCCTCCCGACGCGGCTCTCGGCGCCGCCCGGCCGCGACCGCGCCGCCCGCCGGCGAGACCGTCTACCGGCGCTCCCGACCGCTGGACCGGCGCCCGCGACCGCCGAGCGTGATTCCCCTTGCCCCGGCGGCTCGGGCGACGGCAACCTGTGCAGCGGGAGTACGATGTCGGCGAGGCGGCATGGAACCTCGATCGGGGGTCGACACGTATAGACCACGCGGGGAGGCGTCGGCGCTCGTGGGCGCCGGCACGCGGCGGATGCGGGCCGGCGGATACCGGGGGCGGGGCGATGAACGAGACCGAGGCGTTGGTGGAAATCCGGGACCTGCACAAGCAGTTCCGGCGCGGATCGGAGCGGATCGAGGTCCTGCAGGGGGTCACCATCGACCTTCCGCGGGGAGACTTCCTGGCCCTCATGGGCCCGTCGGGCTCGGGCAAGACGACCCTGCTCAACCTCCTCGGCGGCCTCGACACCCCGAGCGACGGCTCGGTGACGGTGGGCGGCGACCGCATCGACCGCATGTCGGGCGGGAGGCTCGCGCGCTGGCGGGCGCGCCACATCGGCTTCGTCTTCCAGCTCTACAACCTGCTGCCGGTGCTGACGGCGGAGCGCAACGTCGAGCTGCCGCTGCTGCTGACCTCCCTGTCCCGGGCCGAGCGCCGCCGCCACGTGGCCACCGCCCTCGAGGTCGTCGGCCTGTCGCACCGCGCCAAGCACTATCCGCGCCAGCTCTCCGGGGGGCAGGAGCAGCGCGTCGGCATCGCGCGGGCCATCGTCACCGACCCCACCCTGCTCCTCTGCGACGAGCCCACCGGCGACCTCGACCGGAAGTCGGGCGACGAGATCCTCGACCTGCTGCACGCGCTCAACACCGACCACGGCAAGACCATCGTGATGGTGACGCACGACGCCCACGCGGCCGACCGCGCGCGGCGCACCCTCCACCTCAACAAGGGCGTGCTCTCGACGGAGCCCGAGTCATGAAGTTCCTGCCCCTCGTCTGGAAGAACCTGTTCCGGCGCAAGGTCCGCACCCTGTTCACGGTGCTGTCGATCGTGGTGGCCTTCGTCCTGTTCGCGTACCTCGCGGCCATCCGCGTCGCGTTCGGGTCGGGGGTCGAGGTGGCGGGGGCGGACCGCATGCTCGTCATCCACAAGGTGTCCCTCGTCCAGCCCCTCCCCGAGAGCTACCTGGGGCGCATCGCGTCGATCGACGGGGTCGAGGACGTCAGCCACATGTCGTGGTTCGGCGGCGTCTACCAGGACCCGCGGAACTTCTTCGCGCAGTTCGCGGTCGACCCCGAGAGCTACCTCCGGCTCTACCCCGAGGTCGTGCTGAGCGACGCCGAGCGCGAGGCGTGGCTTCGGAACCGGACCGGGGCCATCGTCGGGAGGACCACCGCCGATCGGTTCGGGTGGGAGGTCGGCGACCGCATTCCCCTCCAGGGCACCATCTTCCGGACCCGCAGCGGCCCGACCTGGGAGTTCACCATCGACGGCATCTACGAGGCGGGGGTGGAGGGCTACGACACGTCGACGTTCCTCTTCCACCACGAGTACATGATGGAGGCCAACGACCTCGGCCAGCGCTTCATCGGCCAGTTCGTCATCCGCGTCGACGACCCCGCACGGTCGGCCGACGTCGCCGCCGCCATCGACGCCCGCTTCGCCAACTCGCCGGCCGAGACCCGGACGTCGACGGAGCAGGCGTTCCTGCAGGGGTTCGCCGACCAGATCGGCAACATCGGGGCCATCGTCACCGCGGTGCTCGGCGCGGTCTTCTTCACCATCCTGCTGATCACCGCAAACACCATGGCGCAGTCCATCCGCGAGCGGACCGGCGAGCTGGGGGTGCTGAAGACCCTCGGCTTCACCGACCGCGGCGTCCTCGGCCTCGTCCTCGCCGAGTCGCTCGCCATCGCGGCGGCGGGGGGCGCGGCGGGCCTCGGCCTCGGCTACCTGCTCATCGACCTCGGCGACCCGACCGGGGGCTTCCTGCCGGCGTTCGTCGTCCCCCGCGGCGATCTGGCGGCGGGGGCGTCCTCGCTGTCCTCCTCGGCCTCGCGGCCGGCGCCCTGCCCGCCGTGCAGGCGACGCGGCTGCGCATCGTCGACGCGTTGCGGAAGGTGTAGCGAACGATGCGATTCCTGGCCCAGATCCTCACGATGATCGTCCTGACGCTGCGCACCGTGCCGCAGCGGGCCGGCTCGTCCCTCGTCGCGGTCACCGGGGTGGCCGGCGTGGTCGTCGTCTTCGTGGCGGTGCTCTCCATCGCCGAGGGGTTCCGCGCCGCCCTCGCCGGGGCCGGGTCGCCCGACACCGCCATCGTCATGCGGGGCGGCAGCGACACCGAGCTGAGCAGCGTGCTGCCCCTCGAGAGCACCCGGGTCATCCGGGACGCGCCCGGCGTGCGGCGGTCGGCGGAGGGCGCGGTCGCCTCGGCCGAGCTGTTCGTGGTCGTCGACGTGCCCAAGCGCAGCACGGGCACCCCGGCCAACGTCCCCCTGCGCGGCGTCGAGCCGGCCGCGTTCGCGGTGCGCGACGAGGTGCGCATCGTCGAGGGGCGGACGTTCCGGCCGGGCACGAACGAGATCATCGTGGGCCGCAGCGCCGCCGCCCAGTTCTCGGGCATCGAGCTCGGCACGGTCCAGCGCTGGGGCGAGAGCGCATGGGAGGTCGTCGGCATCTTCGAGGCCGGGGGCACCATCGCCGAGTCCGAGATCTGGTGCGACGCCCGGGTGCTCCAGCCGGCCTACCGCCGCGGCGACTCGTTCCAGTCGGTCTACGCGCGGCTCGAGTCGCCAGCCGCCTTCGATGCGTTCAAGGACGCCCTGACCACCGATCCCCGCCTTGACGTCATGGTCGAGCGCGAGGAGGACTACTACCTCGGACAGACCCAGACCGTCACCGCCATCATCACCGGCATCGGCGCCGTCATCGCGTTCCTCATGGGCATCGGCGCCGTCTTCGGCGCCATCAACACCATGTACACCGCGGTGGCCGCCCGCACCCGCGAGATCGCGACCCTGCGCGCCCTCGGGTTCTCCAGCGGACCGGTGGTCATCTCCGTCATGGCGGAGTCGGTGGCGCTCGCCGTCGCCGGCGGGCTCCTCGGCGGCCTCCTCGCCTACGCCGGGTTCAACGGCTACCAGACCGCCACCATCAACTGGCAGACGTTCAGCCAGGTGGCGTTCGCCTTCCGGGTCACCCCCGCCCTGCTCGTCCAGGGCATCGTGTGGGCCGTGGTGATGGGCTTCTTCGGAGGCCTCTTCCCGGCCGTCCGCGCCGCCCGCCTGCCGGTCGCCACGGCGCTACGGGAGCTGTAGCGCCGCTCCTGCCCTGCCACCTCCCGAGGAACAACCCGGCACGCCCGCCCCGTTCCGGTGCGCTCCCCCACCGGCGCTCCTCACCACGTGCCGGGCAACAGCCCGCCGCAGCAGACCACCAAGCTCGTCGCCTGCCCCTCCGGTCCTCCATCTCGCGCGACCGGGCCACCCGTGCCACCAACCGCTCGTGTATCTTGATGCCTGTCAATGCGCCCCCGCGCTCGCTCGGGCGACAATCCAACGGTTGACCCATACCCACTCTTCGCCTCCACCCATGCTCCATGAGGCCGTTAACCCACACCGCCGCCTTCGCCACCTCCTCGCCCCGCTGATCTCGTTCCCCATGCCCGAAGGGGCCCACTTTTGGGTAGCTCACCCCATCGGCATCAACGCAATCGCCGCTGCGTACCTGCCCGTCCCATTCGCGCCCCTCTGGTGGCCCGAGCTTGACTGGTCCAGACGCCGCGTCTGGGGATGGACCACAGCCGCCACGCTCCTCGCCGCCATCTACGCGGGACTCTTCGGATTGTTCTTCCACAAGTCGTGCGACCCCCTGTGGCAGAAAGCCGTCGCCTTCGCTCTCCTCCCCGTCGCGGCGAGCTGCTCCGTATACGCTACGTACGCCCTCACGCACCGACGCGACCACTCATCGCACTCGCGCTACACTACCCCGCGACGATTCTGCCTTCTCCTGCCGCCCGTCCTCGCTACCTTCTCCGCGCTCACGGCCCTGACCGCCTTGGCGCCGCTCAGCGAAGCCGACGGCGCGCCAAGGCTCCTCTTCGTAATGGCCCACGCTCTGAACGGGCTCGTCGTCGGCATGGGTACCCTCGCGATGACGTGCTACCTCAAGCTCATGCGGCAATTTTGGCCGCCGCCCCCGGTGGAGTGATTGACGAACGGGTTCCCGACCGGAGGTCACCCATGCCGCTCCCACACGAACCGTACGGCGCCCCCCGGGTCCTGTCGCTTCTGCAGGCCGTGAACGACAGCGCCCGCCTGTTTCGAACGGTTCTTCTGTCGTTCATGATCTTCTCGGTGTACATCCTCATCATCGCCTTGTCGGCCAGCGATGAGCTCTTGTTCAAGGACGGCGCCTTGCGGGCGCCGATTTTGAACGTCAACGTGCAGGCGTCCCACTATTTCCTCGGAACTCCCTGGATTCTCCTGCTTCTGCACGTCAACCTACTGATTCAGGCGATCTTCCTCGCCCGCAAGGTCGAAGACTACCAGCAGGCCCTGGTTCCCAATCTCGGACTGGCTCACAGGCGTGAAATGCACCGGCTGCTGTTCCCCGTTCCCCTGGTCCAACTCGCCGGCGGCCCAGCCTCGGGGGTGCCGTTGTGGCTACTCAGGCTGTTCGTGTACGCGGTCCTCGTCCTGCTGCCGCTGATTACGCTCGGCGTGATTCAGGCCCAGTTTTTGGACTACCAGAGCGCTTGGATTACACGAATGCACTCCGGCGTTCTGGTAGCGGATGTTGTCGTTGTCGCCTGTTTGTGGCCCAAGATCAACTCGCTCTATGTCAGGACAGGTAAGCTGAGTCGGCTGCTGTCGCTCGCCCCGATAGCGGTCGTGACCACCATCTTTTTCGTCATCGGCCCGCTCTTCCCCCTGCTCCTCAACGGCATCGACCCGGACGACAACGTTTTCCTCCGCGGCGCCCGAGACAGCCTCCGGGCCCTTCACTTCCTCGACGTTCAGAATCGAAGACTGTATCTGGAGGCGGAAGGCACTGTTCCGGAGGATGCGTGTATCGACGGCACGCTAGCGCTGAATCTGACCGGACGGTCATACAGGAATGCAAATCTGTCAGATTCTGTACTATGCAATGCGGTGTTGACCGGTGCGCAACTGCAAGGTGCAGTCCTTACGGATGCCCGGCTCGAGGGCGCGGATCTTCGGAATGCTGGCCTACAGGGCGCCACCCTCCGTGACGCAACGCTGCTCAGGGCTCGACTGCGCGGAGCCAGACTTCAGGGGGCCGACCTGACGGATGCTCGACTTCCCGGCGTTGCCTTCGTTGGCGCCCAACTCCAGGGTGCAGATCTGACGCGGACCCGGCTGCGGCAAGCCGACCTGTCGAACGCGCAGCTCCAAGGGGCGCTGCTAGCGCAGACAGAGTTGACCGGCGCGCGCTTGACCGGAGCTCAGATTCACGGGTCCATGCTGTTGAACGCCCAACTAGAGGGCGCCCGGTTGGAGGAAGCTCGATTTCAGGGCGCATATGTTCTATACACGAACTTTGATGGCGCCTCGACCTCTGAACACCAGACACAGGGATACTACTTCAGGCATACGCAGTTTCACGGTGTGAATGGAGCTCTGCCGACGAATTGGGAAGATTGGGAGTGGGGTGAGGCCGAGTCGGAGAGCGAACGGGCGTTTTGGGCGGCGGTTTCGCCCTGGCGTGTTCCGGCTTACCTACCCGTTGATCTCGAGTGGCTTCTGCTCGCGGGATCGGAGTACTTCCGAACGAGTTCGTTTCGAGGGCGCATCCGAAAGAGCGCGGGCTTGGCCACCAACCTGCTTTCTGTTTGCGAAGAGACGCTGAATCTGCCACTTTGGGAGAGAGGCCCCGATGATGAGGGGCTTTGCAGTCGGATGAGCGAGACAAATGAATACTCGCCCTACCTGGGGAACTTCGAACGGGGAGACGGTCGCGGCGAAGGTCCCGCAATCGGGGCGTATTCGGAGAATGAAGGCATGAATTGGGTGACCGAATACGAAGGTGCGGTGTGCGAGGCGTTTGCGTTCGATCCGGCCACCTTGCTCAGAGCGGGCCTGTCCGGGCGGGTGGGCGTCGCCGAGAGGTTGATTCGGCAGTGGGTGCAGGAGGGTTGCGGGGCGGTCGAGGTGGCCCCGGGGCGAGGGTCCGCGACGCCGGGCTGACCCCGGTCCTCACCGGAGTCGGTCCGGTCAACGGATCGCCCCGACGTCCGTGCGCCAAGCCTCCAGCGCCGCGAGCATGTGCTCGGCCCGCTGAGGCTGGGCTGCCGCCAAGTCCTCCCGCTTTCCCGGGTCCTCGTCGAGATCGAACAGTATCGGCGGCCCCGGCGTCCCTTCGTGGCGGTCGATCACCAGCTTCCAGGGCCCGTCGCGAACCGCGGCGCCGTTCCAGAAGGTGCCGTCCGCCCCCCAGAAGAGCTGACGCCGGGCCAGGGCCTCCTGCCGGAGAAGGACCGGCGACAGGTCGACGCCGTCGAAGGCCGGCAACGCCATCCCCCCTACCCCCGAGCTTCCCGCCTCGGCCCCAGCCCCGGAGCCGACCAGCGCCAGCAGCGTGGGCATGACGTCGAGGGTCGACGCGAGCTGGCCCGACTCGGTCCCGGCGGGGATACGGCCCGGCCAGACCGCGATGGGCGGCACGCGGTGCCCGCCCTCCCAGTCGGTCGCCTTCAGGCCGCGCAGGGGGCCGTTCGAGCCCCACTGGGCGGCGCCGTTGTCCGAGAAGAACCACGCCAGGGTCCGGTCGGCGATGCCGTGCGCCGCGAGAGCGTCGAGGGCGTCGCCGATGCCCGCGTCCATCTCCTGCACCATGGCGCGGTAGGCCCGTCGGCGGTCGGCGACCGAGCCCCGCGGGTCGAACTCGCCGCCGGTCGCGGTGGCGGCCGATGAACCGCAGGGCGTGCTGCGTGACGAGGTGGGTGGCGGGCTGGCGCTCAGCTCGTGGTCGCGCCACCAGTCGGCCCGCCCCATGGTGTCGACGTGCGAGTGGTAGTCGATGTTGCCGCTGACGAAGCCGCGGAACTCGTCGAACCCGTGGCGCACCGGGTTGAACCGTGCCCGGTAGCCGAGGTGCCACTTGCTGAAGATGCCGTGGCGTAGCCCCGCACCCTCACGATCGGTTTAACGACATCCCGTCCGCGATCCCTGGCCGCCGCCGGACGTGTGCCGCGCGTGCACTGCGATCACGCGTTCGGCGGCGACTTGCCGGCGATGGACTCGAAGCTGGTCAGCAGGTCGCTCTGGCCGAGGGCCTCTTCGAGCAGCCGCAGCAATCGGCGGACACGGCGGCGACGGGAGTCGGATCCGTGCAGACGCCAGAGGTTCCGGGCGTCCTCCGCGTCCTTGGGCCGCCCGGCCAGGATCTTGCCTACGATGAGGTCGGCGACGTCGATCAACGGGACGCGGGCGCCACCGATGTCCGTGGTCTTCGCCCGTTCGATGAATTCGTCCTCGAGTCCGGATCCGGCCAGCACGACGTCGAGCGGCATGCCGGTGGGGACGTGGGCGAAGGGCATCACGCGCGTGCGGCGCACGAAATCGGGATCGTCGACGCGAAGCGCGAAGCCGGCCGCCTCCATGTCGCGCACGAAACAGGCCGGGTCGTCCGGATCGAGCCGGACGGTGACGTCGACATCAGCGCTGAATCGAGGCGCGCCGTACGCGACGACCGCCTGCGCGCCGAAGAGGTACCAGCGCCCCCAGCGGTCGAGCACCCTCCCAAGGGCCTCGAGCAGCTCAAGCGCGGCGGGCTGCATCGACACGGTCGAACAGCTCGGTCATGCGCACGTGCTGGCGCAGATCGCCCGTCCGGCTCGCCGCGTCCGGCCAGTCCGGATGCTGCAACCGCACTTGGCGCCACAACTCGTCGGCGATGCGCATCGCCTCGATCGGCCCGAGACGACCGAGGCGCTCGGCCCAGTACGCGTCCTTGGCGTCGCGAGCCCGCTGCCAGTCGCGCGCCATGAACGCGCGGATGCCGTCGGTGATCACCCGGTCATCGTATCCCGTCCGACGGACCGGCTCAACCGCCCGCGGGGCATGACCTCGCTCCTCTGGACGGGCGTTGCAGCACGTGTACCTCGCCCTCCGCGCCGCCCGGCTCCGGTGGCCGCCGCCCTGCGGGAGCTGTGAGGGCGCCGACGATGATCACCGGAACATGCAGCGCACGCCCGTGCTATATTGAATCGATGGCCGACACCGATACGTTGCCGCGGGCGGCGCGTGGCGCCGGCGGCTCGGCAGCCGCGAGCCCCTCGGCGCCGGGTCGCCGGGCGTTGCGCTACGAGGCGTTGCGGTTTCCCGGGAGCCGTCCGTTACCGATGCTGCGCGACGGGTTCGAGGCGTACGACGGCCGCATCGAGTACTGGGACGGCCGCCGCGGAATGGCCTGGGTGGTCGCCGAGAGCTCCGGCATCCACGAGGGCTCGTCGCGGCGGCTGCCGCACCTCGTCGAGCGAATCGCCTCGGTGCGCGGTGCCCCGATCGTCTCGTTCGGCTCGGTCAGCCTGGTGGTGCGGGACGCCGAGGGCCGGGCGGAACGGGCGCTGGAGGCGGACGAGACGCTGTACCTGCATCCCGACCGCGCCGCCACCCCGGAGCGGTCGCTGACGGTCGGCGAGCACGACTTCCCCGACGTCGTGCTCGAAGTCGATCACACCACCGACGTGCGCCCCGGAAAGCTGCTGCTGTACGAGGCCTGGGGCTTCCCGGAGCTGTGGGTGGTCGTGCCGCCGGCCGGGGCCACGCGCCGGCGGCCGGCCGGGGTGACGATTCACCGGCTGGAAGGCGGGCGCTATCGGTCGGCGGCAGAGAGCGCGGCGTTCCCCGGCTGGACCGCGGCGGAGATCCATACCGGCCTGACCGAGCCGGTGCCCACGCCCGCGACCTGCCGGGTGCTCGAACGGGTGGGACGCGCCCTCGGCGCCCGGGAGGGGCGCGGACCCGAGGACGATCCGCTGTCGCGCGCCCTGATGGAGGCGGGCCGCCTGGAGGGCCGCGCCCGTGAGCTGGCGGCGGCGGTTCAGAGCCTGCTGAAGCTGCGCGGGCGGTCGTTCTCGCCGGCGTTTCCCGAGCGCGCCGCGGCGTTCTCCGGCCTGCCGCGAGACGTGGTGATGGCGGCCGCGCTCGCCTGCGCCGACGAGGCCGACTTCTGGCGCCGTCTCGATCTCGAAGCACCGCCTGGCTGAGCCGGCCCGCACCGGCCGCAACCACCGGCGCCGACCCGCTACTCCGGAATGCGGCCGATCAACGGATCGCCCCTACGTCCACCCTCCAGGCCTCGAGGGCCGCGAGCAGGCGCTCCGCCCGCCCCGGATGGACCGCCGCCAAGTCCTCCTGCTCACCGAGATCGTCGTCGAGGTTGAACAACATCGGAGGCCCGGGGATCCCCTCGTGACGGTCGATCAGGAGCTTCCAGGGCCCGTCGCGAACCGCGGCGCCGTTCCAGAAGGTGCCGTCCGCCCCCCAGAAGAGCTGACGCCGGGCCAGGGCCTCCTGCCGGAGAAGGACCGGCGACAGGTCGACGCCGTCGAAGGCCGGCAACGCCATCCCCCCTGCCCCCGAGCTTCCCGCCTCGGCCCCAGCCCCGGAGCCGACCAGCGCCAGCAACGTGGGCATGACGTCGAGGGTCGACGCGAGCTGGCCCGACTCGGTCCCGGCGGGGATGCGGCCCGGCCAGACCGCGATGGACGGCACGCGGTGCCCGCCCTCCCAGTCGGTCGCCTTCCGGCCGCGCAGGGGGCCGTTCGAGCCCCACTGGGCGGCGCCGTTGTCCGAGAAGAACCACACCAGGGTCCGGTCGGCGATGCCGTGCGCCGCGAGAGCGTCGAGGACGTCGCCGATGCCCGCGTCCATCTCCTGCACCATGTCGCGGTAGGCCCGCCGGCGGTCGGCGACCGAGCCCCGCGGGTCGAACTCGCCGCCGACAGTGCGGTCGGCGGGGTCGTCGGGCCCCTGGAACGGGTAGTGCGGGGCGTGGTGCGGCAGGTAGAGGAAGAACGGCCGGTCGCGGTTCCGCTCGATGAACCGCAGCGCGTGCTCGGTCACGAGGTGCGTGGCGTAGCCGGTCTCGTCGCTCAGCTCGTCGTCGCGCCACCAGTCGGCGCGCCCCATGGTGTCGACGTGCGAGTGATAGTCGATGTTCCCGCTGACGAAGCCGCGGAACTCGTCGAACCCGTGCCGCACGGGGTTGAACCGGACGCGGTAGCCGAGGTGCCACTTGCCGAAGATGCCGGTTGCATAGCCCCGCGCCCGCAGGGCCTCGGCCAGGGTCACCTCCCCCGCTTCGATGCCGTCGTCGTGCGACGGGCGGGCGGGATTGGCGAAGAGCACCCCGGGAATGCCCGCCCGCTGCTGGTACCGCCCGGTCATCAGGCCGGCCCGGGTGGGGCTGCAGACGTTGCCGCTCGAGTGGAAGTCGAGGAACCGCATGCCTTCCTCGGCCATCCGGTCCAGCCGCGGCGTGTCGATCCACCCGTCGTAGGGGCTGACGTCGCCGTAGCCGAGGTCGTCGGCCATGATGACGACGATGTTCGGCGGCCCGTCCGCTGGCGGCGGCGCCTGGGCCGACGACACCGCCGGCAGCGCTACGAGCACCGCCAGGCCGGCCGGTATCCGGAAGAGACGTGTGCGCATGGTCATCGCGATTCCCCCTCGCGCAGCCTCGTGGCCGCGGCGCCCTCCTCCCGCGCGTGCGTCGCCGCCTAGGAGTCTGCGCCGTAGAACGGTGCAGACTCCTAGCAGGGTTGGTTGGGCGCCCAGCGGAGCCGAAGGCGACGATGGGCGGGCTAGCGCTCCGTCGTCCTGTCTTCCCGCTCCGCGGAACCGCAGCAGGGCGACTCCGCCTGCGCCCGAGCGCCCTCGGCAGCCGATACGCGACGAGCGAAGGCACCTCGCCGCCCACCGTGACCGCGATGTACTGGCGACCGTCGAGCATACCGCAGCGCGGCCGACTCCGCTTGCCGCTCGACCGCCCTCACGGCAGCCGATACGCGACGAGCGAAGGCACCTCGCCGCCCACCGTGACCGCGATGTACTGACGCCCGTCGAGCAGGTAGCTCATCGGCGTGCCGATGGCGCCGCCCGGCAAGTCGACGGCACCCCGCAGCTCGCCCGTCGCCTTGTCGTAGGCCACGAGCCGGGGGCCGTCGCCGGTCCCGCCCGCGGTGAGGGTGTAGACGAGCAGGGTGCGGGTCACGAGCGGACCGTTGCGACCCGCGTCGCCGCCGAGCGGAGGCAGGTCGAGGCCGCGCAGCCGCGGGTGGTTGCGGAAACGGTCGCCGTTGCCGGTGGGCGTCATCCACCGGTGCTCGCCGGTGTGCATGTCGATGGCGGTCATGCGCGAGTACGGCGGCTTCCACAGCGGCAGCCCGCCCGGCATCTGCGGCCGGCGCCGGAGGTTGCCGCCGCCGATGTACGGCGCGCTGCCCCGGCTCAGCAGATAGCGCAGGTTCGAGTCGTCGGCCGCCTCGGGCTCGCGGAACCGCATGACCGAGTGCGCGTTCCGCGACGGGACGTAGAGCAGGCCGGTCTCGGGGTCGACCCCCGCCCCGCCCCAGCTCGCGCCCCCGCCGGCGCTGGGGCGGAAGACGGTGCCGCGCAGCGAGAGCGGCGTGTAGAGCGGGCCGAGGCGGAACCCCTCCACCGCCTCGACCGCCAACTGCCGGATCTCGGGCGTGAAGTCCACGAGATCGTCCACGAGCGCCCCCTGGTACTCGAAGGGGGCGGGCCGGGTGGGAAACGGCTGGGTCGGGGCGAGCAGCTCGCCCGCCAGGTCGGTGTCGGTCGCCACCGGCCGCTCTTCGATGGGCCACACCGGCTCGCCGGTCACCCGGTCGAACACGTAGACGAAGCCCTGCTTGGTGACCTGGGCGACGGCCTTCACGGGGCGCCCGTCGACCACGACGTCGATCAGGTTCGGGCCGGTGGGGTTGTCGTAGTCCCAGACGCCGTGGTGCACCATCTGGAAGTGCCACACCCGCTGGCCGGTCTCCATGTCCACCGCGACCAGGCTCTCGGCGAACAGGTTGTCGCCGAGCCGGTGGCCGCCGTAGTAGTCGGAGGTCGGGGTGCTCGTCGGCAGGTAGACGTAGCCCAGCTCGGGGTCGGCGGCGATGTTGCCCCAGACGTTGGTGTTCCCCGAGTAGCGCCACGCCTCGTTCAGCCAGGTGTCGGCGCCGTAGGCGTCGGCGCTCTGGGGCACCATGTGGAAGTCCCAGCGGTGGCGCCCGGTCCGCGCGTCGTAGGCCCGCACGTAGCCGGGCGCGTTCTCGCGCCGGCTCAGGTAGTCGTGGACCGACGACCCCACGACGACGGTGTCGCCCACCACGAGGGGCGGAGACCGGGACGGCGGCGGCAGCCGGCTCGGATTCTCGCGCGCCCGCGGCAGCCCCGCCTCGAGGCTGACGCCGCCGTCGTCGCCGAACCCGGACGCGGGCAGGCCCGTCGCCGCGTCGACCGCGGTGAGCCGGCCGTCGCCGGTGCCCCAGATGACATGGGCCTGTCCACCCGCCTCCCAGTACGCCACCCCCCGGTGGTTCCAGGGCGCGGGCAGGGGCGGGCTGCCCTGCTCGTACACCCGCGGGTTGTAGACCCACGCCGTCTCGCCGGTGCGGGCGTCAACGGCCGCGGCCTGGTAGATCGGCGTCGCCAGGTACAGGCGACCGCCGGCCATGACTGGCGTGGCCGACAGCCGGGCGATGCTCGGCCGGGTCACCCACCGGTCGGGATCGGCCGCCTCCAGCCGGTCGAACACCGTCGCGGCAGGGGCCAGCGCCACCCCCGACCCGTTCTCGACCGGAAGCTGCGCGTCGGCGCTGCGCCAGCGCCACGCCAGCTCGAGGGTCTCGAAGTTGTCCGCGTCGATCTGGTCCAGCGGCGCGTACCGCGTGCCCTGGGGATCGGCGGCATACGAGCGCCATTCCCAGTCGCCGCCCGCCGGCTGCGCCGCCGCCGTGACCGCGGCCAGGCAGGCTGACGCCGCCAGCGCTCCGACGCGTGTCTTCATCGGCACCAAGGCACCTCCCTCTCCGTCGGTCGCTTCCCGCCGCGGAGCGGTCACCGCGCGAGCTCGGTCGCACGGGCAACCGGAACGACCGACCGCCTGTCGCCGCCGATCACGGACGAGTACGGTCCGAAGCTCGGACCACTGGCCAGCCGACGACCGTACAAGCCGGGTCCGCCGGCGGCCCGACAAACGGCCGGATAGCGGCGGGCGACGTTGCCGGCGCCGCCACTCCCGGCGGACCGGGGCGGCGACAGCTCCGCCGCACCGAGCCGGAGCAGCGGAGCCCTCGCGAGAGCCCCCGGCGATGCGGACCTCGCGAATCAGAAGAGCGCCGTCGGACGCCGCTTCCAGTCGGGCATGATGCCCTCCATCGTTTCGACGTGCGAGCCGGCCTGCGTCAGCAGGTGATGCAGGTCGTTCCCGATGCTGATGAGGCTGAAGCCCTGCTCCCGGAACTCGGCCACGCGGTCGGTGCCGAACAGGAACAGCCCGAGGATCACGTTGTTGCGGCGGGCCGCCGCCTTCAGCGCGTCGGTCGCCTCCTTCAGCTCGGGCGAGGTGTACATGTGGGGGAACTCGTACTTCTCGTAGAGCCCCATCGACATGCACAGGTCGTTCTGCCCGAGGAACAGGATGTCGACGCCGGGCACGGCCGCGATGTCGTCGATGTTCCTGATGCAGTCCGCCGTCTCGACCTGCAGGGCGCAGATGATGTTGTCGTTGGCGGGGCCGGCGTAGCCGAGCAGCCCCGCCTTGTTCATGCTGCGCTGCGGGAAGTACACCGAGCGCGTCCCCGCCGTCGGGTACCGCGTGCAGCTCACCGCCTGGCGCGCTTCGTCGGCGTTGTTGATGTAGGGCACGAGCACCCCGTCGGCGCCCACGTCCAGCGCCTGCTGGATGCCCGCGCGGTCGCCGTAGCCGGTCACCCGCACCAGCGACTTCGCGCCGCCGCTGGAGATGCCGCCGACCATGGTGGACAGCGTCTCGTAGCCCATCGGGCCGTGCTGCGAGTCGATCAGCAGCCAGTCGTAGCCGCTGTGGGCCAGCTGCTCGACCGCGGTCACGCTGTGCGAATTGATGAACAGGCCCATCTTCGGCTGATTGTTCCGCAGTGCGGCCTTGAACTCTGCACCGGTCAAACCGTTGTTCATGTAGCTCTTCTCCTTGCTCGTCGATACCGTGCACGCGCAACGCAGCGGCGCGTCGATTCCGCGGCCGTTCCGTCACAGACCGCTGGAGTATACCCGGCGGGGCCCTCCCGCGAAACGAAAACGGTCCCGGCGCGAACCTCATGGCCCGCGGGAACGGATCCCGTGCCGTGGATTCACCGGTTGTCGCGGTCGCAGACCCGACGTTCGATTGTCGGATGCTACCCCCCGCCTCCCGCGATCCGCGCGCTCGACTGACGACGAGCCCGCACCGCGCGGCCGGCCGCGGTACCGTACCCCACCCGCACGACACGCCGTACCGCCTCCCGAGCTCCCCATGACGGCATCGCCGCCGATGGCCCGGAGCCGAGCCGTGCGCCGGACGAAGGCCGCCGGCGTGCTCCAGGGGTGCCCCGCACCGGCATCTGCCCAAGAGCCCCACGCCTCTCCTGCGGCGGTCCTCCGAGCATCCGCCATCCCGGTCGCGTCCCGATCCCGCCATGCGGACGTGCGCACGGCCTGGTTCAGCACCAAGGTTCCGAACACCATCGACGGGCGAAGAGATCGACCGGCGAAAGGGACCACCGGCGAAAGACCGACCAGCGAAGAGAACCTGACGATCTCCACCACACGAGATTGGCTGCCGGTCGCCGCCCCTGTGGTACCCTGCCTCGGATCGCGGCGCCGTTCGGCCCGACCGCCGCAGCCCACTTGGTGACGGAAGCCACGACAAGGACCGGTCCATGGTGAGTTCGCTGCCTTCGGCGCCCATGGACCGAATGTTGTCGGCCGTGCTCGAAATCGTACCCGACGCAATTCTGTCGGGTCCGGGACGGGGGCGTATTCTACGCTGCGCGTCGCAGCTCCCCGCCTTTGCGCTGGAGTCCACCTTCGGTTTCGAGAGCCGACTCGACGAAGACCTTGCAGAGTGCGACCTGTTCCTCTCGGTGCAACCGGGGTCCCGTTTTGCCAATCACTTGATTCGACGCGGCTCCCAGGCCCGGGCCACGGCGGAAGCCGGAGGCCTAGGCAGGTTCCTCGCCGAGGTGGCCGAGCCCCGGGGCTTTGTGTCCCGGTGGTTTCACACCGTCATCCTCGAGTACGACCTGGTCGCCTGCCGGGCGCCCGCTACGGCACCGCCGGGCGTCTTCATCGAGCCTCACGGCAGCGTTCTCGACGTGTCCGGGCATTCCCAGCCGCCCGGACACGGCGGGAGATTGACGTGCAGTCACGGCGTCATGATCTCCGCCATCTCCCGGGCGGTCGGCCGCGCGATGAATCAGGCCGAACAGAACGCGATGGGCCGCGTGCACCGCGCACTGCCGCCCGGTGCCGCGATCGAACACCTTGGCGCGCTCCCCGGTCGGAAGCCTCGAGCGGTGCGTCTGGTGATCAAGATGCCGAAGACCGAAGTCGCACCGTTCCTCGAACGACTCGAGTGGACCGGGTCCACGGTCCAGTTGGGCCGCGTCCTCCATTGGATCGATCGCTGGCGCGAGGGCGCGACCGCCCTCAACGTGGCCTTCGACCTGTCCGCCGAGGGCCTGTCGACCCGTCTTGCGTTCGAGCTGTACCTCGGCGAGCTGTGGCGGCGCCGCGGGGCCCGATTCTGGGCGCCCATGATCGGCCATTTCGTCGAGAAGGGTTGGTGCACGCGCGCCAAGGCCAAGGCTCTGCTGTCCTGGCCGGCGGGAGACTATCTCTTGACGGAGGGCGGGGTGTACCGGCTCCTGACCGGGGTCAATCACCTCAAGCTCGTGCTCGACGGCGACCGCATCGCGAGCAAGGCCTACATGGGCGCGTTCCTGCTACCCAAGTGAACGGCAGCGGGAGGGTACGGGAAATGGCGGCCGCCACGATCGACGAAAAGATGCGTCGCGCGCCTGCTACCCAGGTGAACGGCAGCGGGAGGGTACGGGAAATGGCGGCCGCCACGATCGACGAAAAGATGCGTCGCGCGACCGATCGCGGACTCGACTTCCTGGCCGCGAAAGTGTCCGGAGCGGGCGTTTGGCAGTGCTACCAGTACGCTCTGGCCAACCCCGGCGTGCTGACGCGTGAGACGAACCCCTTCGTGGGCGCCCTCGGATCCCTGGAGCTCGCCGCCATCGACGACCCGCGCGCAGTCGCCGTCGTGTCGCGCACGAGGCGCCATCTCTGCGACACAATCGAGTTCCCCGGGGTCTGGAGGTACTGGCCGGGCCTGCCGCCGGACGTGGACACCACATCGATCTGCTCCCTGGCGCTGGGGTTCCATCCGTGGTTGCTGGCGGGTTGGAACCAGCAGCGCCTGACGCGGAACCGCGACGGCAGCGGCCGCTTTCACACCTGGCTGCGCGATGGGCCAATCACGTCGCTCGATGCCGACGCGATCGTGAATGCCAACGCCCTGGCCTATCTTGGCGAAACCAAGGCCACGCGCCCGGTGCGCGACTGGCTCGTCTCCCTCGTCAAGAATGGCAACGAACGGGAGGCCATCCACTACTACTGGGACCCGATCGATCTCTACGGCGCCATGGCGCGAGCTCGCAAGATACACACCGCGCTGTTCGAAGACCTCGGACCGCTGCTCGCGGCACGCGTGCGGGACCGGCGCGAGGACGACGGGTCCTACGGCGATCTTCTGCGCACTGCCCGGGCGCTGCTGTCCCTCGATTCCCTGGGTTGCCCGCCTTCCCGCGCAGACCTCGCCACGTCCGTCCACCTGCTGATCGGTCTGCAGCAAGGCGACGGCGGCTGGCCCGCCTGCCCCCTTTCCTCGGGTCCCCGCTGGCCGGAAGAGCGCCAGTTCGCGTTCGTGTCCCGGTGCTACGACACCGCCTGCTGCGTTGTCGCGCTCGATCGGGCAAGCTCGATACTCGGTCGGCGATAGCCGTCGACACCCCGCCAGCGGGGGCGCCCCGGCCGTCCCCGCAACCGGGCCCGCCGGCCGCCATCCCGATCGCTACGGCTCGTGCTCGGCCGTCGCGATCGCGACGCCTTCCTTGATCAGCCGCACGGCGAAGTCGCTTGCGAACTCGCCCGCGAAGGACGCACCCGCCATCTCGAGGAACTCCCCGACACGGACCGGTCCCCGGTCCACCAGCCACTCGATCAGGTTCAGACAGCGTACGTCGAGCTCGAACTCCTGACCGTTGGCGCGAAGCGCGAAGATGTCCTTCCCGGGCCGGGCCACGACGCACGCCTGTTCCCAACCGCGGATGCTCAACCGCAGCTCCTTCCAGGCTTCGTTTCGCCAGGGGTCGATCCGCTCGAGGAACGGGGCCGGCGACCGAGCCTGCCACCGGCGCCGCATGTCGTCGACCAGGGCGCCCTCCGCCGCCTCCACCAGGGCGGCGTCGACCACCTGCCGGTACTCGATCAGAAAGCCGTGCAAGCTCTCCTCGTTCGCGTAGACGGGTACGTTGCGTCGCAGCCTCTCGTGGCCGGCGACCTTCGCCTCCAGCCAGGCGAGGAGGCCCCCGCCCGTGAGATAGCGTGGGCTGAGGGTGAGGTGAATCGTGCCCTGGCCGTCGTTCTCGTCCGCGACATGGGCGCCGTGCCACCAGCCCCGGGGAATGTAGAGCACGTCCCCTTCTTCGAGAGCGCCGGTCCACAAGGGCTCGGGGGGCGCGACCTCATTGGGCTCGACGTCACGCTTCAACGGTTGTCTTCGCACCTCTCCCCACAGGCGCCAGACCTTCTGGCCCCGCACCTGGAGGATGAACACGTCGTGGTCGTCCCAGTGCGTCGCGAAGCACGGCGTGGCGCGCCACGACGCATAGAGGTTCACGCCGGCGTAGACCGCCATGGCGCTCTCTATCTCGTCGATCAGCGCGCGAACCGGTTCGTGAATGGTCTGAACGCTGTTCAGGATCACGGACGCGCCGCTGCGGACGAAGGCCTCGAGCTTCTGGGGGTCGACGTTGCCGTGCCAGGGCGACAGGGGGCGAGAGCCGAAGCCGTTGCCGAAGTAGAAGTAGGAATAGAGCTCCGCGGGAACGTAGTTGCTGTCCTGCACGACCTGCAACTGTGCCTTGGTCAGATTGCGGTTGTAGATCAGCTCGGTGAGGGCCTCCCAGGAAACCAGATCGTGGAACCGCTCTCGCGGCCCGTGAAAGAGCATCGGACGCGAGCGCTCGTACTGGGCCTGGTGGAAGGTGCGTGACGCGAGCGGACAGAAGAGTCTCTCGAGGCCGCGCAGGCCCCCGTCGTTGCCCGCAGCCCGGAACTCCTCGATGACCAGAGGGGCGGACGGCGCATCGACCGGTTCCTCGGCGGCCTTTTCGTAGCCCACCTTGATCGGAGGGATGCCGGCGCGCCGGGAAAGGACCTGCGCGAGGGCCTCCTCGTACTCTCCCGCGTGCCGAATCTCGGCCCGCGACGCCATCCCGCCCGGGGCCGGCTTGACGCCGCGGAACATCTCCGATGCCTTCATGTCTCCTCTCCCTCCATCACACCCTGCTCCAGAAGCTGCCGGGCGATGAGGCGCCGGAATACCCCCGGCTCTCGGGCAAGGTCGTCGTACGAGCCCGACTGCACCAGCTTCCCCTTGTCCAGCACGTGGATGGTGTCTGCCGCCCTGATGGTGGACAGCCGATGGGCGATGACCACCCGGGTTGCGGCCAGGCCGCCGATGCCCTGCATCACCCGGGCCTGCGATTCGTTGTCGAGCCAGTTGGTCGCCTCGTCGAGAAACACGACGCGAGGCTTCCGAACCAGTGCCGCCGCGATGAGGATGCGCTGCATCTGCCCGCCGGAGAACATCGCGGTGTCGGCCGTCACCGTATGCATGCCCATGTGCATCTGGCGAATGTCCTCGTCGACCGAGGCGAGCCTCGCCGCTTCCCACGCGTCCTCTTCCTCCAGGTCTCGGGCGACCCCGACGATGTTCTGCAGCACGGATCCGGGCTGCAGGCTCGCGTTCTGCGGAACGACGCCGATCTGGCGCCGCAACGATCTGCGATTGAGCTGTGCCACGTCATGATCGTCGTAGTAGACGGCGCCGCGGGCAGGTTCCTCGAGACCCAGGGCGAGGTTGAACAGGGTGCTCTTCCCGGCGCCGGATTCGCCGACGATGGCCGCGAACTCTCCCGGTCGCACGTGCAGCGAGACGTCGTCGAGGACGACCTGGTCACTGCCCGGGTGGGCGAAGCCGACCCCTTCGAACCGCAGGTCGCCCCGCAGCTTGACCTCGGTCTCTCTCGCGGCACCGGCGTCGTCGGGCTTCTCCCGGGCGAGGGCGAGCAGGGGCTTCACCTGCCGATACTCGGGAACGACCGACGACAGGGCCTGCACGGTGGCGCCGAGCCGCGTGGCGGCGCCGAAGAACGCCATGGACGTGGCGTAGACGACGAAGAACACGCCCACCGTCAGCGTCTCGGATTCGAGGAGCAGGGCGGTGGCGAACAGGATCGCGGTCGCCGCCGCGGGAATGCTCGCGGTGATTGCGGCCGCCAGCTCGCCGAGGCGGCTCACGTGAATCTCCGCCTGCTTCTGGCGGGCATAGCCTCTCGCCCAGGTCCCGAACGCGCTCTCTTCGGCACCGGACGACCGCAGCTTGCCGATGCCGGCGATGAACTGGAACAGCGTCCCGGCGAGGGCCTGGCGCGCCTCGACGAGGCGTCGCTGCGGTGTGAACTGCAGGACCGCAAGCCCGATGATCGTGGCGGCCGCGGCCAGACCGACGGCCAGGCTGACGCCGGCGAGCACGGGGTTGTACCAGAACAGGATGAACAGGGTGGGGAAGATGAACACGGCGGAGACGAGCGAGCTCGTGACGACGCTCGACGCGCGCTCCCGCAGGCTGTGGAACACCATGGCGCGAGAGGTCAGCTCGCCCGCGGAAAAGCCCTGCAGGACGCTCGGGCGCAGCGAGACGATACGGTCCCAGACCGCCGCGGTGAGGCGGGTGGCGGCGCGCGCCTCGACCCGCAGCAGCGTCGAGCTCTGCTGCAGGGTCATGAGCACCCCGAACGCCGCCACGACCAGCATCGCGGCCGTCAGCGACCACAGAAGCTCGGGGCTCCCCGCGGGCATCACCCAGTCGGCAAACAACCCCATGGCGAAGGCGGGGAAGAAACCGCACAGGCCGACCAGGAGGCCGGCCGCCACGAAGCGCGCCGCCTCCATCGGCAGGCGATGCCCGGCCATGGCGAGCACATCCCGCGTCGCGACCGGACGCGATGGAAACGGCCGATAGAAGACCCAGGCCCTGGGCTCCAGCTGCGCCACACCTGCCGCGTCCAGTCGTTGCGATCCACCGGTCGCGGGATCGACGATGCGATACGGGCCGACTGCGCTCGGGAGCAGGGCCACCGGGCGGCCGTCCTCCCGCCGATACGCCAGCATCGAGAAGCTGTCCCCGTTCCACCAGTTGCTCTCGGACGAGAGATCGACCTCGCGCGCCCGCACGCCGGAAGCGATGAGAATGCTCTCGAGCGTGGGTTCCTCCCCCTCGGGTTCCACGAAACGGATCTTCTCGCGCCGGCCGATCGACCGGAGGGCCTCGACGAGCGGCGGAGGGCTCGGGGCCGCGCCGGACGGGCCGCGGCGGGGCCGCGCGATGCGTCGGAGCTCGCGCCGCGCCTCGTCCGCCGCGCCTTCGCGCAGCCTGGCGCTGTCGAGCTGCAGATTGGCGACGTCGATCGACGCCAACTGCCGGGTCTGGCGTTCCGCCGCCAGCGCCGTGCGGTGGAAACGCTGCAAGGCTCCTTCCAGTCGTCCCTGTCGGGCAAGGTCCAGGGACGAAACGGCGGAAACCTCCGCGGCCTCGCTGAAGGTCATCCAGGTGTACGGCGAAACGGGCATTTCTTCGGGCATGTCCGGTCCGGTGTGACCGGTGCCGAGGAAAGCCCCGCTCCGGCACGTCGGCAACCATGCGATCCCGCGACGGGCGGAGACCACCTGCTGCGGCGCTATCGCGAGCTTCTCTCCCGCCTGGACGGAGGTATCGACTCTCGGCAACAGGGGGACGTCGCGCGCCACCGCCTCCGACAGAGCCTCGAGCCACAGGTCCGCCTCGTGCGCGAGGGTATCCGGCGGCAGGCTCCCGAGAACGCCCTGCAGCGGAAGCCGGTGCACGCGGAACCCCGGAAGCCCCTTCAAGCGCAGCTCCAGACGGGGCTCCGCGGTTCCGTCCGCGCCGAAGAGCAGGCGTCCGGCCGCGGCGCGAGTCACGTGCTTGTAGCTCGACACGACCCGCTCGCCTTCGAGCTCCACGATGAAGACGTCGACTTCACCCGATTCCACCCACCAGACACAGTCCGCTTCGTCGAGCCGGCGCTCGCCCGCGACCGCGGCGAACGTGTCGACGGAAAGCGGCCGGAGCCGTTCCGAGATCGGGTGGACCTTGCTCGGTTGGGACATCGGTTCGGTTCACTGGTTCGCGACGAGATATCGGTACAGTCCGTCCGTATCCCGGATCAGCTCGTCGTGGCTGCCCCGCTGGATCGTGCGCCCCTTCGCCAGCACGATGATCTCTTCGCAGTCTCGTACGCTGCTGAGGCGATGAGCGATGATCACGCACGCGCAACCGCGCCGGCGCAACGCGTCGTCGATCTCCGCCTCCAGCGCCGCATCGAGAGAGCTGGTCGCCTCGTCCAGGACGACCAGCGAAGGCCCGCTGACGAGGGCGCGCGCGATCTCGAGCCGCTGCCGCTGGCCGCCGCTGAAGTTCGTCCCCCCTTCCGCGACCGGCGCGGAGTAGTTCAACGGGCGGCGGGCGATGTCCCCGTGTATGCCCGCGTCCCGGGCGGCCGAGATGACGAGCTCGTCCGGAACCGCGGGGTTCCACATCGTGAGGTTCTCCCGAACGCTGCCCGAGAACAGCGAGATCTGCTGGTTCACGACCGCGACCGACTCGCTGAAGATTCGGTGAGGGATCTCTTCCCGCGGGTGGCCGTCGAAAAGCACTTCCCCTTCCCACGGTCGACAGGCTCCGGCAATCAACAGCGCCACCGTCGACTTGCCCGACCCGCTCGGACCGACGATCGCCACCCGTTGTCCCGGTCTCACCGAAAGGTTGAAGTCACGCAGCAGCGGCCGTCCGTGCGGCTTGTACCCGAACGAGAGGTTGCGCAGCTCCAGGTAGCCGGCGAGGCGCAGCCTGCCATCGATCGTCGCGATCCCGTCCACCCTCGCGCTGTCCGGCGCGGGGACCACCGGGTCGTCCCGCGCTTCGACCACGTCGTTGACGCGCCGCAGGTCCGCGTCGACCGCGTGAATCATGTCCATGGACAGCAGGAGTCCGCCAACAGGGACGAGGAAGCTGCCGGCGATGAAGTAGAGGGCCATGAGCTCGCCCATCGACAGGGTCCCCGACATCACGCGCAAGCCCCCGACGCCCAGCACCACGGCGCTGCCGACCATGTTCATGAAGGTCGGCACGCCGGCGCCGACGAGCCCCAGCTCGCGGAACCGCTGCCGGGCCACGAGCTCCCGGGCCTGGAACGCGCTCCAGCTCGCGAAGAAATCGTCCTCGTTACCCGCCGCGCGCATCGAATACAGGTTGCGCGCGGCGAAGTTGCCGATGCCGGCCATCTGCCCCTGCTCCCGACGCATCCGATGATTCTCATCGAGCCGGAAACGCGAGACCGCTCGCAGCGCCAGCAGCCCGATGACCGCGGTGAGCGCCACCGACGCCGCGATGAACGGGTCGAGGGCGACCATGGCGACGAGGAAGACCAGGCACATGCAGAGGTCTATCGCCATCCTGGAGAGATGTATCGACCCGACGCCGGCGATGGCGTCGACCAGCAGCGTACGCTGAGCGAGGTCTCCGGCGAAACGGCTCTGGAAGTACTGGATGGGCAGCCGAAAGAGCTTCGTGACGTAGCGCTCCGCCTGCGCCACCGACACCGCGATACTGACGTGGCGCAGGCTCCGCTGCTGCAGCCACGTCACGCACAAGGTGAGCGCCGCCAGGGCGCACACGCCGAGAACGATGGGAGTTCCCGCCGCCTCGCGGCCGCCGAGCACGTCATCGACGAAGGCGCTCAGCAGCAGCGGCAGGCCTATCCCCGGCGCGACCAGCACGAGACCGCACGCCGCGCAGAACAGAAGCCGCAGCCAATGCCGCCTGAACCACGGACCCAGCTGCCCGCGCAGGCTCGGCCGCTCGCCGCGCTTCGTGAAGCCCGGACCGGGTTCGAGCTCCAGGACGATGCCCGTGAACCGCAGATTGAAGTACTCGTGCGAGACGGTGCGGTACCCACCGGCCGGGTCGTTGAGCACGTACTTGCCGCCGCGAAACCCCTCCAGCACGAGAAAGTGGTCGAACTCCCAGAACAGGATGGCCGGAAGCCGCATCTTCCGCAGCTTGCGCGGCTCCCGGCGCCAGCCCGTCGCCCGCAATCCATAGTGCTCTGCCGCCACTTGCAGATCCCGGGCGGTGCAGCCGTCGCGGTTGACTCCGCACCGGAATCGCAGCTCGTCCATGTTCACCCAGCATCCGTAGTGGGCGAGCACGATGCCGAGACAGGCGGCCCCGCATTCCGAGGCGTGGACCTGCACGAAGCTCGGAGTCCTGGTCCGAGCACCGAAGTACCTCGTCCAGTCCAAGACGATCACCTCCGCGTGCACCGTTCCCGGGGTCCGCTCGGCCGAGCCGCCGTCGCCCGACCCGTCCGACCGGTCTCCACGTCCGGTGACTCAAAGAAGTTGCCGAGTCATGAACCGCAGCAGGCTCTGCCGGCCCAGCGGAATCCGCAGTCGCTGCAGGCCGTCCGTGGGGTCCTCGTCTGCCAGCGCGCGCGCCGGAACGGCGACCCGGACGACGAACGACGGCCCGGTCCAATGGCCCCCGCTCTCCACTATGCGCAGCGGAATCTCAGCGCTGTGCGTCGAGACGGAGAGCACGGTTCCCGCCGCGTCGCGACCCGCGGGGCCTCCGCGGGGAAGGACGTCTGCCCGCATGCCCGGCGCAAGCGCCTCGGCGTCCCGCGCGGAGACGAAGGCGAGCAGCACTGCACGACTCCCGTCCTCGCCGTCGACGACGGACGACGGTCTCCTCGCATTCCCCTGCTCCTCCGGCACGACATTGAGCCAGAGGCTGTGGTCCGTCGTGCCGAACACGAGCCAGGCGACCACGAGCACGGTCAGCACGGCCGTCAGTCTGGTCACGACGAATTGATGCGGCGGCTCCACGCGCGCGAGCCCGGCCAACCGTTCGGGCTGGCTGCGTGCAACGAGCGCATCTTCCCGGAAGAGGTTCTTCGCGAACATCCCGCTACCGCAGAATGGCAACGCCTCTCCACGCGGGAACCGCGAGCGGCGCCGCCGGATCAAGATGACGCCTGGCGCTCGCCCGATGAGGCCTCGAGACGCCAGGGGACCCTGCCCTGTCCACTAGTCGTAATTGTTCAGGTCATAGACTCGGTCGTCGTTGACCCGGTCGTCGTCGTCGTCCTTCCCGGCGTTCGTCCAGCCGGCCGCGCTGATCGATTCCA
Source organism: Vicinamibacterales bacterium (assembly GCA_965116765.1). Classification (GTDB taxonomy): domain Bacteria; phylum Acidobacteriota; class Vicinamibacteria; order Vicinamibacterales; family UBA8438; genus JAJEEA01. The sequence continues at coordinate 1,193,529 of OZ220718.1, forward strand.
GCTCGGCTTCGTCCAGCCTCGCCCTGGGCGGAAGCACGATGTTCGTGGTATCCGCGCTGTCTTCCAGCACGTTGATCTTCAGTCCCTCCGGCATGCTCACGCCCAACTCCTCCTTGATCGTGGAGTGCGGATCGTCGAGCAGTCTGGCCCTGAATGCTTCGTCCTCCGCCGCCTTGTCCAGCAGCTGAATGCGCAGTTGTCCCGCGGTCTTCATGGTTTCATGCCCCTTCCCGAGACTACGAGTTCACGACGCCGTTCCTGCAACCCATGGCGGCACATCGGGAGCCCGCCCTTTCCCCAGGACATGGAGAGACGCTCCTGCGTCTGTCCCGCGATCCAAATGCCGTCTGCAGGAGAGATCAAATCTCTGACGACACGACCCGAACGGGTCTGCGTTGCACCACATAGGGAAAGCCGTCGTTGAACCCGGCAAGCTCCCGGAACAACTCGGGACTGCAACAGTCATCGGCCAGGCGGCGGTCCAGCGAGTGGCGCATGTCCTCATCGGGAGTGACCATCACGTGCCGGTAGAGGTTCGTCACGCACAACCCCAACCCCGGGATCTTCCTCGGGTATGCACCGTGCCAGGTCGCTCCGTGAAAGACGATCAGACTCCCCGCCTCGGCTTCGACCGGCACCGCCTCCAGCTCCGCCTCCGAACCCTCGGGCTTCCCGTGACGCAGGTGAGAACCCGGGACGTAGGCGGGGGCCCCTCCTTCCCGGCTGTAATCGGTGACGCACCAGGTTGCGTTCGCGACGAACGCCGTGCGCCCCCAGGGCTCGGGGATGGTGGATTGAGCGGCCCGCAATCCCATGGCGGGGCGGTCCCTTGAGTGGCTCCTCCATTTGATGAACGACTGGTGGCTCGAGAAGCGTGTTCGGGCCTCACCGATCAGGTGCCGCACCAGCGCTACCGCAACCGGGTGTACGGCGAGGTCGCGAAACGCCCGGTGATGGCTCGCGAGTTGTTGAATGACGACCTGACTCGGCCTGCCGCCGGTGCGGGCCCCGATGTTGACAGGTTCCGCGTCCGCGTCGTATTCGAGGGCCGCATGCGGCCCTCGCTCGAGCGTAAACTCGCAGCCGACGAACTCTGTCGCCCGCCGCAGCAGCAAATCGGCCAGGGCGCGTACCGACGTCGGAGAGAGACCTGTGACCTCCGGAGGCACGACCGACAGGCCGTTGCTCGCGAGTTCCGCGACGTGAGGCCCTAGTCCCAGGTCTTCCAGCTCCGGGCTCAGCTCGGCGCCGTGATTCATGGCAAATGCTCGTCGGGTTCGGGTCTTGCCGGGGACGGCGTCCCGTTCCCGGACGCCACTCATCGGGGCTACCGGTGCCGGAGCGCAATCATCGGGTCGACACGCGCCGCCCGACGTGCGGGGACAAGCCCGGCCCCGAGGGCGACCGCGGTCAGAACCAGGCCCGCCGCGGCCGCCACGGCGGGCGGCAGGCCGTCGACTTCATAGAGCAGCGATTGCGCGGCCCGGGCGAGGCCGAGCGCGGCAACGAAGCCGAGCACGCCCCCGGTCAGGGTCATCCGTCCGACCTGGCCGAGCACCATCGCGCGCACTCGCGCCGCGTCCGCGCCGAGCGCCATGCGCAAGCCGATCTCGCGCGTGCGCTGCGACAGCGAGTAGGCGAGCACGCCGTAGAGGCCTATCGCCGCGAGCAGAGTCGCGATTCCCGCGAAGGCCGCGGACAACACCGCCATCGCACGGTCCTGCAAGCTGTTGTCCTCTACCTGCTGCGCCAACGGCTTCAGATCGGTGACCGGCAGGTTCGGAGCGAGCTCCGCGACCACCGCGGGAATGGAGCGCAGCAAGCCGATGGCCGGAAGGGCGCTCCGGACGTAGAAGGCAAGAGGCCCGATGGTTTCCTCTTGTCGATAGGGAACGTACAGCAGCGGTTGTGCAGGGCGCGTGGGACTCTCGTTACGGGTATCCGCGACGAGCCCGACTATCTCGGTGTCCAGCGCGGCGTCGAGCCCCCCGCGCCCCAGGCGTCTGCCCACGACCTCGCGCCCGTGACCGAACCTCCGTGCGAACGCCTCGTTGACGACCGCGACCGGCGGCGCCCCGTGCACGTCCGATTCGCTGAACGTCCGGCCCGCCAGCAGCCGGATGTCGAAGGTCCGGAAGTAGTCGGCGCCGATCTGATTGAATCGCGTGCCGCGATTCGCACCCGGTCCGGCCTCGAATCCCTCGACCCTGACGGCTGTTCCCCGACCGGCGCCGCCGGCGAGCACGGCCGTCGAAGACGCGGTCACCGCGGTCACCGCCGGTTGCGCCGCCAGCGCCGACTCGATCCGCTCGTAGAGCGCGCGTACCTGCGCGTCTCCCCGGCCACCGAGGGTGGGCGACAGATGGAACGCAACGACGTCCGCGGTCCGGATGCCGAGTTCGACGCGGCTCTGGTTGCGCAGGCTCTGGACGAAGAGCCCGCCGACCAGCAGCAGCATCGTCGCCAGGGCGAACTGCACGACGACCAGCCCGCGCCGAAAGCCGGCGGCCGAACGGGCGCCGCCCGCCTGGCCGGCGTCGGCCCTCAGCACCGAGATCAGCGCCGTTCGGGTTCCGTGGAATGCCGGAAGAAGCCCGAACAGCACGCCCGTCGCCAGCGCGAGGGCCCCGGTGAACGGCACGGCAGGCGGATCGAGCGTCATGGGGATGTACTCGACGACTTCCGCCGGCAGGAGCACGCCGATGAAACGCAGCGTCCATTGCGCCGCGAGCAGACCGGCCGCGCCGCCGAGGATCGCCAGCACGCACGATTCGGTGAGCAGTTGCGTCAGCAGTTGCCGCCGCGTCGCACCGATCGCGAGCCGCAACGCCATCTCGGAGGCGCGCGCGGCCGAGCGGGCAAGCAGCAGGTTCGCGATGTTGGCGCACGCGATAAGAAGAACGGTGAAGGTGATGACGAACAGCAGAACCAGCGGGGCGGCGGCCACGTCGCGGATGACGCTCTGTCCCCGGCGTCCGTCCTCGACGGGCAGCCGCTTCGCGACGAACCGCGCCCGAACATCATCGCTCGCGCCGACCAGCAGCGGCGCCTCCACGTCGGTGAGGATGCTGCGGTACAGCGGCTGCATCGCCGCGCGCGCCTGCTCCCGCGAGACTGCCGGCGCGAGGCGCGCGAAGAGGTAGAGCCAGTAGTGCTGGCGACTCTCGAACCGGCCCTCGTCGCCCCCCGCCGAGAGCCTGCCGTGCATGGTGACCGGCACGAAGATGCTGGACGGCTGGTTGAGCGTCGTGCCCTGGAAGCCGGCCGGCGCGACGCCGACGATGGTCAGCGGCTGACCGTTGACGATGAGGGCCTCGCCGAGGACGTCGCGCGTTCTGCCCAGATTGGACTGCCAGAACTCGTGGCTGACGACGACGACGGGATGCCCGCCGATCGACGCGTCGACCTCCGTGCCGAACAGGCGTCCGACCGCGGGCGCGAGGCCCAGGGTCGGGAAGTACGACCCGGATACCTGCGTTCCCTGAATGCTGGCAGTCTGCCCGCGGTGCGTCGCGTTGGCGTCGAAACCACGGTGCGCGACGATGTCGGTGAAGACCGTCTGCTCCCGCTCGAGGTCGCGGAACATCGGGTAGCTGAAGACCTCGTCGCAGGCCCCCGCACCGTCGCAACTGCTCGAGCTCGAGCCGCCCCCGGGTCCTGGGGCTGCCAGGTTGACCAGCCGTTCGGGCTCGGCGACCGGCAACGGACGCAGAAGGAGCCGGCTGTAGAGCGAGAAGATTGCCGCATTCGCGCCGATGCCAAGGGCCAGCGACCCGATCGCCACGCTCGTGACGACGGGGGTCTTGAGAAGCACGCGCAGCGCGAGACGAAGGTTGGCCACGAGTACTCCGGTTCAAAGGGCCGTCCCGCCCGTCGCAGCAAAGTCGGTCGAGACTCCTGTCCGGCTGTGCATTCGTCGGTTACTCCAAGCTCTCGCTCTCTCCGGCGCGTCCCGGGGCGGAAGATCGAACGCGGATGCCCAAACCAAGTCAACATGAGAGTCTAGATCACATTAGGTGATCTGTGGATGACCATATGCGCTAATATGGTTCTCTTTTGGTGACGCAAACGCACTCGCACGGGCTGCGCCCCGACCGGCCTCGAAGGCAATGAGCGCCCTCGACCCCGGCGCGCACGCGGCCGGGGCACCGGACGGGCCGGCCGCACCGTGGCGAGGGCCCCGGCCGGCGTGCACCGCCTTCATCCGTCGCGGTGTCTCCCGAGCCGCTCACCGCCTCTCCCCCCCGGTCAGTACCGGAACAGATACTGGATCTTGGTGAATACGGCGCGGTTCGTCTGCAGGTAGCCGCGGTCGATGATGTTCACCTGGTCGTCGTAGAACCGATCGTACTGCTGGTAGTGGTCGTCGTATCCGATGTAGAACGCGGTCCCCGAGTTGACGCGGTAGGTGGCGAGGAAATAGAGCGCCACTTTCCCGTCCCAGGTGTTGAACTCGGTGATGTTCCGAAGGGCGAGCCGGTCGGTGACCTGATAGGTGTTCAGAGATGTTCACGTTGAAGATCTCGCCGTCCCCGTAGCCGTTCACCGAGAACACGTATCGAGTCCGATCGCGCCGACGGTCGGCGTCCGGAGATGGAGTCACGGCTACACTTGGTGAATCGCAGAGGAGCCCGATGTTCCCGACAAGCCTTCCATCGCGGCCGCTGTGCGCCCGCGGTGGGCCCCGTGAGCGGGCCGCGAGAGCGATGGAACCCGACCCCACCGGGGACGAGGAGACTCGTGGGAGCGCCACGAAAGGCAGGGGATCTCGTCAATCTCGAGCGGAGGCTGCCATCCGGTCCAGCAGCTCCCGGACGTCCACCCGCCACAGGTTCGCGGCCGCTTCCGTCAGGCTGTACACGAGGCCCGAGCCGTCCGGGAGCCAATCGAAGCCGCGGACGTCGCCCTCGCGCGTGAGTCGGGTCGCCGGCCCACCGGCGGCGGGCATCACGTGCAGCTCGCGGTCGGGCGCCTCGCCCGACAGGAACGCCACTCGGGTCCCGTCCGGCGACCAGCGGGGCCGCGTCTCGTCCCCGCCCGTGGTGGTCAACCGCGTGCTCGCGCCGCCGCGGGCAGGGACGACGTGGATGTCGAACCCCGCCCCGTCGTGCGCCTGGTAGACGATGCGAGCGCCGTCCGGCGAGTAGTCCATGCGGGCGCCGTAGCCGCCCCGGGTGAGCTGCTCGGCCGGCCCGCCGGCCGCGGGCACCCGCCACACTTGCTCCTGGCCGTCCGCCCCCGGAGACCGGAACAGCAGCGACCCGCCGTCGGGATGCCACCGGGGACCCGGCGCCGCGCCCCGCGTGGTGAGGCGCCGCGGCTCGCCGCCGCCGGGCGCGGCCAGCCAGATGTCCGCCCGGCCCCCGGCCCGGTTGGAGGAGAAGGCCAGGGTCGCGCCGTCCGGCGACCACACCGGATCGACGTCGCGGCCGGGATGCGCGGTCACCTGCGTCGCCTCCCCGCCTGCCGCCGGCACGATCCAGATGTCGCTGTTGCCGCTCCGCCCGGACTCGAACGCGATGAACGCGCCGTCGGGCGACCACCGCGGGGCCGCGGCGCCGCCAGGACTCGCGGTGAGCCGCCGGGGCGCGCCCCCGTCGATCGCGACTACGCGCAGGTCGAGGGCGCCCGAACGACCCGTGAGGAACGCGACCTCCGCCCCGTCCGGCGACACGTCCGGATCCAGGGCGGCCTCCGGGCCGGACGTGAGGGCGGTCGCGGTTCCGCCCTCGACCGGCACCGTCCACAGCCACGTCCGGCGCGAGGCGACGCTGAACACCAGGGCCGACCCGTCCGGGGACCAACGCGGAAACCCCTCCTCCGCCGCATCGTCGGTCACCCGCCGCGCCGCGCCCCCGTCCGCGGGCGCGATCCAGACGTCGGCCCGGTCGTCGCGTATCGACCGGAACGCCACCCAGCGGCCGTCCGGCGACCACCGGGGCCGCTGGTCGTTCCCGGGTCCTTCGGTCAGCGCGACGTCCCGCCCCCCGTCGCGCCACGTGATCCAGATGTCCGGGGTCCCGTTGCGGTTCGAGACGAAGACGAGCCGCTCGCCGTCGGGCGACCACTCGACCTGACCCTGCGCGCCCGGCGCCGTCGTCAGCCGCCGGCCCTCGCCCCCCGCCGCCGGCGCCATCCTGATGTGGCGGGCGCCGCCCTCGGTCGACACGAACGCGATCTCCTGGCCGTCCGGCGACCACCGCGCCCAGTCGACCCCGCGTCCGGTCGCCGTCAGCCGGGCCGCCGGGGCGTCACCGGCCGCGGGGATCGTCCAGAGGTCGACGCGGCCCTCGAGATTGCTCGAATAGAGAATGGCGGACCCGTCGGGAGACCACTGCGGATCGCGCACGCGGCCCGGCCCGGAGGTCATCCGCACCGGTTCGCCGCCGGCCGCCGGCACGATCCAGAGATCGGCAGGCCCCTCCCGGCCGGAGACGTAGGCGAGGCGGGAGCCGTCGGGCGACCAGGCGGGAGCGGTCAGGAAGTCGTGTCCGCCGGTCAGCAGCGTCGCGCCGCCGCCGCCGAGCGGCGCCGTCCACAGCCCGAGCGTCCCGCCCCTGTCCGACACGAACGCGACCAGGGAGCCGTCGGGCGCCACTATCACGTCGCGGTCGACGGCGGCGCCGGCGGTGAGGGGGGTGCGCGGCAGCTCGACTGCCTCGAGAGCGGCGCCGTCGGGCGGCGGGGCCGGCGCCTCGACGCACGCCGAGATCGTCAACAGCAGCGCGGCGAGCGGGCGCAGGCGTTCCATGGAAGGCCGGCCGGACGGCCGGGAGCGCGGCCCCGCCACCCGAAGACGGCGCCTCGGGCGCCCGCCGTCTCGCCGGCTGGCTCGCCGACGGGGGGTCACGGCCGACGGCTGATTCTGCGCGACCGGGCGGACGGGGTCAAGCCGGAGCGCCGACGGCTCCGCCCGTCGAGGTCGCAGCCGGACTTCCCCTGTCCCCGGCGCTACGCCAGCAGCTCGAGCAGCGCCTCCGAGACGGTGTCCGGCCGCTGCACCGGGAGGTCGTGCCCCGCCCCCTCGACGATGCGCCGCGCGACGAGGTTGGTGAACCGCTGCCGGTCGCCGGTCGGGTCGGGCGACGGCCGGCCGAAGCCGCTCGCGTCGCCCCGCAGGACGATGGCCGGCACCGTTATCGGCGGCCGCTCGGCGAGCTGCCGCTCGACGTCGAGGAAGCGCTCCTCGCCGGGTGCGTTGAGGTGCCGGTGCCGGTACGAGTGGATGACGATGTCGACGAAGTCGGGGTTGTCGAACGAGGGCGCCGAGCGCTCGTACGCCTCGTCCGTGTAGTCCCACCCCGGCGACCACGTCTCCCACAGGTAGCGGACGATGTCGTGCCGGTTCGCCTCGAGCCCGCGCACGCCGCGCTCGGTGTTGAAGTACCACTGGTACCAGAGCCGCGCCTCGCCCGCGGCCGAGCCCGGCCCGCCGGGGTTGACGGTGTCCTGCACCGAGTAGCCGTTCACCGCCACCTGCGCCCGCACCCGTTCCGGATGCAGGATCGAGGTGATGCAGGCGGCCCGGTTGCCCCAGTCGAAGCCGGCCAGCGCCACCTGCTCGAGCCCGAGGGCGTCGGCGAAGTCCACCACGTCCTGGGCGATAGCGGCCTGCTCGGCCATGCGCGGCGCGTCGGGGTCGAGGAACCGCGTCGTGCCGTACCCGCGCAGGTACGGCACGAGCACGCGGTAGCCCGCCTCGGCGAGCGGCGGCGCGACCCCGTCCCACGAGCGGATGTCGTAGGGGAAGCCGTGCAGCAGGACGATGGGGAACCCCTCGCCCGGCCCATGCTCCTCGTAGCCTATCTCGAGCACGTCGGTGCGCACCGTCCGGGCCGCGGGGCCCGCCGCCGGCTGGCCCGTCGCACGCGCCTCGGCAGGGCCGCCGCCCGGCGAAGCGGCGGCCCTGCCGCCGGACGCGGCGGTCACCCCGGCCGCGGCCACTCCGGCCTGCTTCAGGAAATCCCGTCGCGTCTGGGTCATGATGCTCCTCCACCTGCCGCCGGCGCCGCGGCGAGAGACTGGTGGCGTGCATTGTAACCGCCGTATCCGGCGGCCGTGGCGGCTCCCGGCGACTCCCGGGCATGGAGATCCTTGAAAATCAGCGTTTGACAGACCGATTTTCAAGGATTATTTTCCTCGTGTGTACGTCGAGCGGCCAGCCTGGATCCGCCGAATCCACGAAGCGTTCTCCGTGCATCCGGTCGTCGCGGTGACCGGTCCGCGGCAATGCGGCAAGACGACGCTGGCCCGTGCGATCGCCGCCGACTCGACGCCGGCCGCGTGGTTCGATCTCGAGGCGGCGCTCGACCGCAGACGCCTGCTCACGCCCGAGCTGACGCTGGCACGCCTGCGGGGTCTGGTGGTCATCGACGAGGTGCAGCGGTCACCGCAGCTCTACGAGACGATCCGCGTGCTGGTGGACCGGACCGACAACCGGGCGCGGTTCCTGCTGCTCGGCAGCGCGAGCCCGGCGCTGGTCAGCGGCGTGTCGGAGTCGCTCGCCGGCCGCGTGGGGATGGTCGACCTGGCCGGGTTCGATCTGGAGGAGGTCGGCGCCGGGGCCTGGCGCGAGCTCTGGCTGCGCGGCGGCTTTCCCCGCGCCTACCTCGCGGCCGGGACGGGGCGCGCCGCACTCTGGCGCAGGAACTTCGTGCGCACGTTTCTGGAACGCGACGTCCCGCAGCTCGGCATCACGATACCCTCGGAAGCGCTCCGTCGTTTCTGGCAGATGGTCGCCCATTATCACGGCGGCATCTGGAATCGGGCGGAGTTCGCGCGCTCTCTCGGTGTCGGCGAGAGCGCGGCCCGCCGCTACCTCGACATCCTGGCCGGCGCGTTCATGGTGCGCGTGCTGCCGCCGTGGTTCGAGAACGTCCGGAAACGCCAGGTGAAGTCACCGAAGATCTATGTGCGCGATTCCGGTCTGCTCCACACCCTGCTCGGCGTTGCCGACGAGCTGCAGCTCGCCGGCCACCCCAAGGTCGGCGCGTCGTTCGAGGGGTTCGTCGTCGAGCAGGTCGCGGCCGCGTTCGCGGTCGACGACATCTCCTTCTGGGCAACGCACGCCGGGGCCGAGCTCGACCTGCTCGTCCAACGCGGCGGCGAACGGTACGGCTTCGAGTGCAAGCTCGCCGACGCGCCGGGCACGACCCGATCGATGCACGCCGCGATGACGGACCTCGGGCTCCGTCACTTGTACGTCGTGTATCCGGGCACGGAAACGTATCCCTTGGGCGACGCCATCTCCGCGCTCCCGGCCAGCGAGATTCCGGCTCTGGCACGGACGCTGACGGCGACGCCATAGAACGACGCCGGCACGGCGACGGCCGCCCCATGGCGATGCGAACCGGCCCGGCGACGGCGACCTCGGCCAGACCTGTGACGGCGGCTTCGCCCCTTCACCCGGGCCGCGGCAGCTCCATCGTGCAGACGGCCGCTTCGCCCCTTCACCCGGGCCGTGGCAGCTCCGTCGTGTAGAACGGCTCCAGGCGGTCTATCGCCTCGACGGGCTGACGGTCGACGTCCCACCGGAACTGCCGCAACGCGATGCGGTCGGGCAGGAAGTCGCACAGCGTGAAGCCGTGGTCCTCGACGGGGGCCACCGACTCCTCGACGTCGAGGTGGTCGGGGGGCGAGGCCCCGATGCCGCGCACCACCGACGGGAAGCCCCGCACCGACGTCCCGACCGGACCGCTCAGCACTGCCGTGATCGGTCGCGCCGCGAGGTCGACGCCGCCGGCGCGGTGAATGCGGCCCATGCCGATGGCGTGCAGGTCGCCGCTGATGACGAGGGGGACGCGGTCGGGCTGAGCGCCGATGGCCCCGGCCAGCCGGTCGTGCTGCCGCAGCCAGCCCTCCTGCCAGTAGGGCTTCTCGATCGCCGTGGTCAACACCCCCTGCTCGCGGTCCAGGATGTCGGGATACCACTCGCCCCACTTGCCGGCGCTCCACCCGAACGGGTTCGACGGCGCGTGGACGAGGTGGCGGACCCCGGTCGACGCGGTGCGGTCGAGCAACCACCGCTCGACCTGGGCGTCGACGAACACCGCGTTCCGCCCCGCGAGGCTCAGGGTCCGGCGCACGTCGTACAGCAGCACCTCGGCCAGATCGCCGTAGCGCACGGTGCCGAAGCTCTCCGAGAGGTCGCCGCGGTCGCCGGCCGACGACCACGGCAGCCCCGCCGGACGCCGCGGATCGGGCAGGAACTCGGGGTAGTACAGGTGCTGCGTGGCCCGCGCGAGCTGGAGCTGGAACCACGGGATGGGGAAGCTCGCGATGTCGTCGGTGACCGCGTCGTTCTCCCAGTGGTCGTGGTCGTCCTGCAGGAAGAACACCGGCGTCGAGCGGAAGTCAGCGCCGTAGACGGGGACGATCTGCGGCCCCGCCGCCGCCTTCATCGCCGCCTCGTTGCTCGCCCCGAAGACGGTGGCCGAGAAGTCGAAGCTCGACGTCCGGCCGCTCGGGCTGAGCTGCCCCGCGTTCTCGCCCTGCCACGTGTGCAGGTCCCAGTAGATGTGGTCGCCGTTGGCGACCGCCGCGTCCGGCTCGAACGACAGGGCGCGCCGCAGGAGCCGGTTGCGGATGGCCGTGGGCAGGAACCCGCTCCGCTGCCCGATGCCCTCGTAGGTCCCGCCCGGCCCGCCGGCGCAGGTGAAGAACAGCATGCGGAACCGCTCGGGGCTCGCGTCCGGGGCCGGGAACGTCGACAGCGGCCACGGCTCGCACAACGCCGCCCCGTCCGCCCCGTGCAGCGACAGCGTGTGGCGGCCCCCCGGCTCGAGGCCGGTCGCGTGAAAGAGCCAGTACTCGCCCGCGGTGTCCGTCATGCGCCCCGGGACGTCGGTCGCCCCGACGCGCAGCACCGGCGTGTCCGGCAACGGCCCGTCGAACGACGCCTTCAGCAGGATGCGCGTGTCGCTGACGCCGGGCAGCAGATGCCGCACCCGCCCCGGGTCCCACCCCTGCGGCGCCGGCGGCGCCCCCTGCTCGACCATCGCCCCCAGGGGCAGCCGGCCGAACACCGCCGCCCCCATCGCCCCCGCGCTGCCGGCCAGGAACTGCCGGCGATCGACCGATCTCCGCCTGCTCATGCTGTGTCACCCTCCGGCGCCCACTCTGCCACAACACCGGCTTCGGCGCCACCGGAGAATCAGCCGGCGCCGTCGCTGCCGACCGCGCCGGTGTTGGGGTGCACAACACCGGCTTCCACACCACCGGAGAATCCGTCGGGCGGAATCCGCACCGTCCGAGTCCCTGCCCGGCCCGGTGCATCGACGTCGGCCTGCGTGAGCTGCCGAGCCTGGGCGGCGGCCGGCGCGTGCCACTGTCCGGCCCCGTGCATGCACATCGGTCCCGGGGGCGGAAGACCACGCCCGCGCCCCTGTCCTGGCGAGAATAGGCCTGTGATATGCTCGGAGTGTCCCGGCGAGCAGCCAACGTGCCGGAAAGGGACATCTTCCATGGAAACGACGGCCAGACTGTTCACCAACGGCCGCAGTCAGGCGGTTCGCATTCCCAAGGCCTATCAGTTTCACGGAGTCAGCGAGGTGCTGATTCGCAAGGAAGGCGACGCGTTGATCATCGTGCCGGCGCGCAAGTCATGGACCTCGTTCGCCGACGACGCGCCTCCGGTCGATGACGACTTCATGGCCGAGCGGCCCGACCTGTTGGACGATGACGGCCGCGTCGTGTTGTGATGCGGTATCTCCTGGACACCGACATCTGCAGCTACGTCATTCGCGCGCGTGATGCCGGCCTGATCGCCATCCTGGAGGACCACGCCCGCTCGGGCGCGGACCTGTCCATTTCCGCCGTGACCTACGCCGAGCTCAGACTGGGCGCCGAACGGTCGCAGAACGCGGCGCGACACCATCAGGCGATCCAGGCGTTCTCCAGTCGCTTGAGCGACGTGCTGGCCTGGGACAGGGCCGCCGCGGACGAGTTCGCAAGTCTACAGGCGCGGCTGCTCCGAATCGGACGTCCGATAGGCAACAACGACGCCATGATCGCCGCCCACGCGCTGAGCCTCGACCGCGTGCTCGTCACCAACAACGAGAAACACTTCTCCCGGGTGCCGGGATTGTCGGTGGAGAACTGGTCCCGCCGCTGATTCCCGAAGTTCGGGATGCCGGGCGTTCGCGATCGACGGGCACAGTGACCCCGACGACCGACCCTCGGCAGACCCCGCGGGTGAGGATTCCCGAGTCACCGCCCGCGGCGCAACCGCCGCAGGCTCGGGACGTCAACCGCGCCGAGCACGCAGCCGGCGCCGGAAGGGACTCGATTCGGGACTCATGACGCGGCAAACCGGGTGAAAGCCGTCATTCTCTCGTCGGTTCCTCGCCGATTCACCGCGGTCGTCCCCTCACCACGGCAACGCCGGTCCTACTGGCCGTCCCCGTAGCTCCGCAGGAGCGCCGCGATCTCGGGACGCGTGGCCCTGCGGCCGTTGGTGCCGGGCACGGGGAGGGGGGTCTCGGCCAGGGTCAGGGCGGTCTGGTCGCGGTTGTTGGCGGCCCGCACGTCGGCGCCGCGGCGGACCAGGAACTCGACCACCGAGGCGTACCCGTTGCGTACCGCGTCGTGCAGCGGCGTCTCGCCCCGCTCGTCGGCGGTGTTCACGTCGACCCCCAGCGCGATGACCACGCGGGCGAGGCCCATCGCCAGCGCCTCCTGGTCGACGTCGTCGGGCGCGGGCACCCCGACCCGGTTGCGCCGGTTCTCCTGCGAGATCTGCGCGCGGCCGATGGCCGCCTGCAGCGCGGAGACGCCGTTGGCGGGCATCATGAACGGGTCGGCGCCGTGGTCGGCGAGGGCGCGGAGGCTCTCCAGCTCGCCGTACTTGGCGGCGAGCCAGAAGGCGTTGGCCCCGATGGCCTGGTGACGGATGCTGTAGTCGGCGCTGAAGCGGCGGCCGGGCGTGCCGCGCACGACGGGCGCGTTCGGGTCGGCGCCGCGCGCCAGGAGGGCGCGGACCAGCGCGCCTTCGCCCCTCAGCACCGCCGCGTGCAGCGCGGTGTAGCCGGCCTCGGCGGCGTTCGGATCGGCGCCCTCCTCGAGCAGGAGCTCGGCGAGGGCGCGGTGCCCGCTGTGGGCGGCGATGACGAGGGCGCTGGTGCCGGCGGCGGCGGTGTCGTTCACGTCGGCCCCGGCCTCGAGCAGCAACCGGGCGGTGGCGACGTCGCCGTTGCGCGCCGCGAACAGCAGCGCCGTCGACCCGCCGTGGGCCATGCGGAAGTTGCCGATGGGGTTGGTGTTGCCGGCGGTGTTCTCGAGCTGGTGCCAGACCCGGCTGCGGGCGTCGAGGTCCGCCCCGGCCGCCGCGAGGACCCGCACGACCTCGGCGTGGCTCTGCGCCGCCGCCCACATGAGGGCGGTCTGCCCGCGCTCCCGCTCGGCCGCGTCGACGTCGGCCCCGGCCGCGAGCAGCAGCTCGACGGTGTCGACGTCGCCGGACCGCGCGGCGCTCATCAGCGGGGTCTCGCCCATCTTCAGCGACACGTTGGCATCCGCCCCCGCCTCGAGCAGCCGGGCCACGAGCCGGGCATCGCCGTTCTGCGCCGCCAGCCACAGCGGCGTGGCGTCGAGGGCGTTGGCGGCGTCCACGTCCGCCCCGGCCCCGATCAGCGCCTCGGCGGTCGCGAGGTCGCCCCGGTGCGCAGCCCAGTGCAGGGCGGTCGCCCCGTCGCCCTGGCGGACGTCGACGTCCGCCCCGGCCGCCAGGAGGGCCCGCACCGCAGCCACGTCGCCCGCCCTCGCGGCGGCGATCAGGTCGCCGGCAGCCGGCGCCGACGCCGCAATCGCCAGCCACGCCAGCGCCGCGCCGCCGATCCCCACCACTCGGCCCCGGCGCGCGATACCCCGGCGCCCTCGGTTCCTCCCTGTCACCTGACCCTCATCCATCGCTCTGTCACCACCATCCCGGCCGTCCTGGCCAGCGTATCAGCGCCTCTGCGCCGGCTTCGTCGGACCGCGCCCGGACACCTCGCCCGCCATCCAGGCCCCACCGTCGCCGCACGAGCCCCATGCCCCAACGGCGAACGTATCATGCCGATTCCCGGGGGTCAATCGACCCCGGCCTAGGAGCTTGCGCCGCAGAAACGCAACGCAGTGTAGTGCGGCGGCGCAAGCTCCTGGGGCGGTGGGGCTGGGGCCGAACACGGAGCCTGCGACGGGTTCGGCGGCGCTAGCTGTTCCACGGACCGAGCACGACTGCTGCTCGCGCCGCCAAGTATCCTCAATCCCCCCGCCGGGTCGATTGAACATCGGCCTCCTTTCCCGACTCCCGCCTGCCCGCCTTCCTGCGACGAAGCCGTCGGCCCAACGCCCCAGGCCGCCGCGCCTGCCGGAATGCGCGCCCGCACTCCTCGGCGACCGAAGACCTTGCCTCGCTCGTCCCGATTAAAGTACCGTGAAATGAGGTGGTCATGCTAACGAGCTTGCGGATACGCAACTTCCGGGGATTTCGTGATCTCGAAGTCGGCGAGTTGAGCCGGATCAACATCTTTGCGGGTCGGAACAACGCGGGAAAGAGCACCCTGCTCGAAGCGGTCTTTCTCCTCGGTGGCGCCGGCGATCCGACAATGGCCCTCAACACTCACGTCGTGCGGGCACAACCGGGCATGCCGGCTCCGTCGCGAGCATCGCAGACGCTGTGGAAGCCCTTGTTCTCCGGGCTCGATACCGAGGCCGAGATAACCCTCTCCGCCACCAGCTCATCGAACGAGGACATGACCCTCACGATCGGGTTGCAACGATCCGCCACGACGACGGCGTCTCGCGCCGGAGATGACGGCGTACTGACGAGGGGACGATCCGGCGAGCCGGTGCTCAGGTTCAAGTACACCGACTCCAGAACGGCGCCGTTCGAGAGCGAAGCGCGCGAGACGGCCGGGAAGGTCGTATTCGATGGAGAAACGACTCACGTCGCCTTTCGTGGCTCCATCATTCAACCGGGGCGGGCCCTCAAGACGGACACCGCCAAGTTGGGAGAGTTGAGAAGGCAGAAGCGCGGGGACCTGATCCTGAGCCCCCTTCAACTAGTCGACCCGAGGATTCAGACCATCGAAGACAACGCATCGAGCGACACGCCCGTGATTCTGGTGGACATCGGCCTGCCCGAGCTCGTTCCCTTGTCGACGATGGGCGCCGGCATGACCCATCTCGTGCGCATCGTTCTCGCGATTGCAACGGCGCAGGGCGGCGTGGTGCTGATCGACGAGATCGAGAACGGGCTGCATCACTCGATCCTGCCGACGGTCTGGGGAGTCATCGCCGAGGCGGCTGAACGACTCGACGTGCAGGTGTTCGCGACGACCCACAGCTTCGAGTGCGTCGAGGCGGCGCACAACGCGCTTGGACCCGACGGCTTTCGGCTGCATCGGCTCGAGGTCGTCGACAACCAGAGTCGTTGCGTCACGTTGAGCCCAACCGCGATTGACGGCGTGATTCGGCACAACCTGGAAGTCCGCTGAACATGGCGCCCACGGAAACCACCCGGCCTTTTCAGCTTCTCGTCGAGGGCAACGACGAGCGGAACTTCTTCGAGGCGTTCATCGAACACATGCGACTTCTGGACGTTGTTCAGATCCAGGTTCTTTACGGGAAGGACCGATTGCGCGACTCTCTCGAAGCACTCGCGGGAGCTACCGGTTTTCCGGGCGTGAAGAGCATCGGCATCGTTCGTGACGCGGACGAGTCGGCCCGCTCCGCATTTCAGAGTGTTCAGACGGCGTTGATGCAGCAGGGGCTTCCGGCTCCCGATCGTCCCGAGGAACCTGCGGGCGAAGGGCCCTCGGTGAGCGTATTGATACTGCCCGGCGACGGCGCCAGCGGCATGTTGGAGACGCTGCTCTGCAAGACCTTCGCCCACACCGCGGCGGATCGCTGCATCGACGAGTTCTTCCGTTGCGCTCGGAAACCCGGCAGTCCCATCCATCGGCCCGACAAGGCCCGTGCGCAAGCATACCTGGCGACCCAACGTGATCCGCACGTGTCGGTAGGTGTGGGGGCGAAAAAACGGTACTGGAAGCTCGATCACGCGGCATTCGATGGCGTGCGCCGATTCCTGCGCTCATTGGTGCGAGACCGGCCGGATGTGTAGCGGGGCGCGCTGGCGCAGACTTGCCGGCGCGTTCACAATTCCGCACTGTTCGTGAACGAGACTCGATTCCGCTCGGAGGCGGTTGGAGGAACGAGACCGATGCATCCTGTCCGCGCCATCGTCGCCAGCCTGTGCACGCTCGCCGTCGTCGCCGGGTCCGCCGCGGCCCAGCAGGTCGACTGGCCGCTGCACAACCTCGACCTCGCGGGGAGCCGGTTCGCGGAGACCGACCGAATCACGCCCGAGAACGCGCACCTGCTCACGCCGCGGTGGCTCTTCCAGCACGGGGTCATCGACGGCGTCAGCAACCAGACCACCCCGGTCATCGTCGACGGCGTCATGTACGTCACCGACTCGCGGGGCAGCGTCTACGCGGTCGATGCCGCCGACGGCCACCTGCTGTGGATCTACGACGTGACGGAGCTGCTCGGCGGCGGCCGGCGCGAGGGCTATATCTTCCGCCACCGCGGCGTCACCTACGCCGACGGCGTCGTCTACAGCGCCGCCGGCTCGTTCATGTTCGCGCTCGACGCCGAGACCGGCGAGCCTGTCGAGGGCTTCGGCGAGAACGGCCAGGCCAGCGTCATCCTCGACGTGCTCCGGCAGCGCTACCCCGACGTGGAGACCGCCATCTCCATGGGCTACTGGTTCACGAGCGCCCCGCAGATCCACGACGGCATCCTCTACGTCGGCTCGACCCGCAGCGAGAGCATGATTCCCGGCGGCCACGTGCTCGCGGTGGACGCGGAGACGGGCGAGGTGATCTGGCACTTCAACACCGTTCCCCAGGACGAGAGCGATCAGGGCTGGGACATCGCCGGCCCGACCTGGGTCGGCGGCGGGCGCAACGGCGGCGGCATCTGGGAGACGCCGTCCGTCGACCCCGAGCTCGGCCTGCTGTACGCGGCGGTCGGCAACCCGTTCGGCGACAGCACGATGCGCGCCGGCGCGAACCTGTTCACCGACTCCATCATCGCGCTCGACCTGAAGACGGGGCAGCTCGCCTGGTACTACCAGCAGGTGCACCACGACGTCTGGGACTACGACAACGGCCAGCAGCCGGTCCTCTTCGACATGGTCGTCGACGGCGAGCCGGTCAAGGCCCTCGCGCAGGCCAACAAGAACAGCTGGCTCTACATCCTGAACCGCGAGACCGGCGAGCCCGTCCACCCCATCATCGAGACCCCGGTGCCGACCGAGACCGACCGCGAGGGCGAGGTGCCCTACCCGACCCAGCCGATTCCCCACAAGGCGAACGGCGAGCGGATGGAGCCGGTGTCGCCGGTGTTCCCCACCGACATCCCTCCCGAGCACGCCGAGGGCAAGCGCTTCCTGCCGCAGTTCACCCCGATTCCCCGGGTGACGAGCGACATCATCTTCGCCCCCGGCATGGGCGGCGGGGCCAGCTACGGGCCCATCGCCTACAGCCCCGACACGGGCCTGCTCTACGTCAACGCCATCGACCGGCCGTTCAACGCGGGGCGGGGCCCCAAGGGCTACTTCTCGGCCTACGACCCGACCACCGGCGAGCTGGTGTGGCGGCAGATCTTCGAGGGCTACGGGCAGGCGGGGTCGGTGGTGACCAAGGGGGGCGTGGTGTTCGTGGGGACCGGCAGCAACATCGCCGGCTACTTCTTCGCCTACGACGCCCGCACCGGCGAAGAGCTGTGGCGCTACAACACCGGTGCCGGCATCTTCGCCTCGCCCGCCGTCTACATGGTCGACGGCGAGGAGTTCGTCACCGTCGCCTCGGGCGGCGGCTCGCGCGGCCGCCGCGGCGGCGACCTGATTCTGAGCTTCGCGCTGCCGAAGTCGACGGGCCGGGAGCCTGCGCCGTAGGGGCGGGCGCCCGAGTCTGCACCGTAGGGGCGGCGCCGAGACTGCCGTAGGGGCGGCGCCGTCGTCGCCGCGGCGCTCGCTCGACACGGCTCCTTGCCGAACGGGTACTCGCAAGGCAACCGGAGCCGCGCCATGCTCGTCAGGATCACGTCGCAGGGGCGGATCTACGCCGCCCCGTCAGCTCGGTCCTGCTCCTGAGCCGCCCGCGCCTCCTCGGCCCGCGCCCCGCTCAGTCCTGCTCCTGCGCCGCGCGGGCCTCCTCGGCCCGCGCCCCGCTGAGGATGTTGATCATCGCGTGGTTGCCCTCGTGGCAGGCGTACTCCCAGAGCTCGCCCGCCGTCACGCCGCGCGAGGCCTGGTCGGTGGTCATGGGCGCCGACGCCGTCCACGCCCGCTCGAAGACCTCGGGGTCCTCCAGCGTGAACGTGTAGTCGATCGACTCGGGGCCGACCCGGGTGAACCGCTCGACGAGCCGCAGGGTCGAGCGCGCCTTGCGCCACGGCGAGCTCCAGTAGGCGTCGGGCCTGTCGACGAAGTTGACGGTCTCGACCACGAGGGTGTCGCCCTCCCAGCGGCCCCGCGCCTCGCCCGTCCACTGCTCGATGCCGGTCAGGGGCCGGTCGTCCAGGGGGATGACCCTCAGCTCGTGGTACATCTCGTGCAGCATCACCACCTGCCCCGGGGTCTGGAGGAGCTGCAGGTTCATGTTGTAGGGCTGCAGCGGCACCATGTTGGGGAGCCCGTCGGTGATGCAGCGCTCGCCGGTGTCGGTGTCGGTGTAGGAGTGGAAGGGGCCGACCCCGTAGCGCGCCCGCTCGCGGTCGTGGGCCTCGCGCTCGCCGGGCCGCCAGGGGATGCGGCCGTCGGGCGGATCCACGATGAGCGAGGTGCGCCGGCTGCCGGTGATGCGCGTCCCCGCGTCCAGCCACACCTGGTTGTAGCCGCCCACGGTGCCCGGGGCCGACTTGCCGTCGTTCGCGGCCCGGGTCGCGACCGTCCGCTGCTCGATCTCGGCCGCCTCCTCGTCGGTGAGCTGCTCGCGCCCCGCCTGGCCGGCAGGCCGCTCGAGCGGGGTCAGGGTGGCGGAGGTCCACACCCCCTGCAGGTCCGGGTCGCCCCACGCGGTGCGCGGGAGCTCCCAGCCGTCGTCGGCGCCGGACTGGGCGCTCGCCATCGCCGATTGCGACGCCAGCAACACACCCGCCACCGCGATCGTCGACAGCCCTCGCCATCGATTGTTCATCGCCCCTTCTCCTTCTGCCGCGAGCAGATCCGCCAGGAGTCCGCGCCGGTCCACGGCGCGGACTCCTGCTGCCTCCCTACTGCACCTCGAGCCCGCCGCCCGCCGCGATCTCGCGGATGCGCGCCGCCTGGTTCGGGTTCGCGGCGGCGATCGCGCCGAGGCGGCTCACCATCAGGTCCCGGTCGCCCTCCGACAGGGAACCGGCCGCCGACGCCGCGGCCTCGACCGCCGCGTAGCAGTCGGCCTCGTAGGTGATGGACCCGCACTCGGCCGTCAGGTTGGCGAGCAGCGCCGCCGCGTTCGAGGACGCGCCGCCTCCGCCCGTCGAGTTGAACCGGGCCTCGGCCTGCGCGATCTCCGCCGCGGCCCCGCGGCGGATGTTGGCCGCCTCGGTGCCCGCCTGGAAGCACGTGAAGTCGGCCCGGTCGGCCCAGCGCAGGGGGGCGCAGGCGTGGATGCCGGCCTCCTTGGCGGCGGTCGACACCTCGGTGATCAGCGCCTCGTACTCGGGGTCGCCCTCGCCGTAGCCCGAGAAGTTGCCGAGGTCGCCGCTCGCCGCGAAGAGCCCGTCGACGCCGGGAATCTGCGCGATCTCGCGGGCCGCCTCGACCCCTTCGAGGGTCTCGATCATCAGGAGGAGCACGACGTTGTCGTTCCACGTCTGGCGGTAGCCGCCGGGCACGTCGTTCCAGAGCTCGCCCGGGCCCTGCCCGCCGCCGGAGCTGCGGCGGCCCATGGGCGGGAAATAGGTCCAGTCGACGGCGGCCTGCGCCTCTTCCACGCTGTCGACGGTCGGCACCACGATGACCGCCGCGCCCATGTCGGTCGCGTGCTGGATCTCACGCTCGTCGGCGTACGCCACGCGGGCGCCCGGCGCCGCCGGTCCGGGGCAGGTGCGCCACAGCCGCGCCACCTGCTCCCAGGAAGTCGCCTCGTGCTGCATCTCGACCCACATGAAGTCGTAGCCGGCCGCGGCCATCGCGCAGTACGTGCGCGCATCCGTGGCCCTGATGGTGCCGCCGATCATCGGGCCGCCGTCGAGCAGCTTCCGCATGGCGGGGTTCCAGATCGGCGACTCCTCGCCCTCCGGCAGGGCGAACCGGTCGCCGAACTCGAACTCCGATGCCCTGAACTGCGCCTCGGTCGACCCGGCGGTCACGCCCAGAAGCAGGCCGATGGCGAGGGTGAGAACCGTGAACTTGTGCAGTTTGCGCATGAGTGCTTTCCTTTGGTCGAAGTCCTTCCCAACTCGAGTGTCCGTTCCGCGCCGATATTCTAGCCCCTCACCGCTTCAGCAGCTCGGACGGCCGGTGCAGCACGTAGCGCACCAGGCGGCGGCGGCTCACCTCGCCCGCGTAGATGTTGCCGTCGAAGTCGACCCCGAGGAACTCGATGCCGGCCCCCACGTCCTCGTCGTGCTGGGGGATGAAGTGCGTCACCCAGGCCTGCTCGGTCTTGAGGTCGCCGATGCGGACCCCCTTCTCCCACCCGAGGTTGCTGCGCCAGTTGTCGGGGGGCCCGGTGCGGACCATGCCGGAGAGCCCGTCGCCGGCGTAGAGGATGTCGTTGCGATCGATGAAGAGCCCGCTCGGCTTGCCGTAGTGGGTCCAGATGTAGAGCAGGTTGCCGTCGGGGTCGAACACCTGGATGCGGCTGTTCCCCCGGTCGGCCACGTAGACCCGGCCTTGCGAGTCCATCTTGATGTCGTGGGGGTCGCTGAAGCGGGCCGCCTCCTTGCTCTCCGAGCCGACGCCGCCGCCGATGGCGAAGAGGAACGTGCCGTCGGCGGAGAACTTCACGATGCGGTTGTTCCCGCCCCGGTGCCCGTCCGACACCCAGATGTCGCCCTCGGGCGAGACCACCACGCCGGACGGCCCGTTGAAGTGCGACTCGTCGTCGCCCCAGACCGCCGCCTCGCCGAGGCGCATGACCACCTCGCCCTGCTGGTTCAGCTTCAGCACCTGGTGGCCGATGCCCATGCTCTCGCCCAGGGTCGCCCGCGCGTCGCCGTGCGACCCGCCCTCGGTCACCCACAGGAAGCCTTCGTGGTCGAGGAAGAAGCCGTGGGGGAAGGCGAAGAGCCCGGCCCCGAAGCTGTCGACGAGGTTGCCCGCCAGGTCGAACTTCATGATGGGGTCGAGGTCGGTGCCCGCGCACTGGTTGGCGCCGCACCGGTCCAGGATCCAGAGGTGCTGGCCGTCCGGGTCCGGGAAGACCCCGCTCACCGTCCCCATGACCCGCCCCTCCGGCAGCTTCTCCCAGCCGAAGGTGGCCCGCCAGGGGTTCGTGGTCGACGACTGCGCCCATGCCCCGCCCGCGCCGAGCAGGACGACAATCAGAACTGCCGCCGACATCCATCCGATGCGTCCGGACCTTGGCATGGAACCTCCCTTGCGTACGGCGTCCGCCCTGCGCGGCGCCTGTGCATCCCTGATGACGAGCGCTGTCTCAGCTCGAGGGCCGAGGGGTTGACAAGTGGGTGAACGATAGCCAATCATGAATTATCGGTGACACATACCATCCACGACAGCGCCGGGGGCGCGGCATGAACGACTGGCCTGACTGGGTGACGCCGGCGATGGTGCTCGCCGCCTCCCTGTGGATCGTTCGAGAAGTCCGCGCATTGGGCGAGCGGCTGGCGCACCTGGAGGGACGGATTCTCGGCTGGCAGGACCGGAGCGCCGGCCCCCCGCCGGCAACCGAAGCGACGCGTCGGCACTAACCGCCGGACCCCACCCCCGCCCCGTCACAGGCTGCCCTCGGCGTGGCGGCTGCGCAGCACCTTCTTGTCGAACTTCCCCACGCTGGTCTTCGGCAGCTCGTCCACGAAGGCGAAGCCGTCGGGAATCTCGAACTTCGCGAAGCTCTCGGCGAGGTGCGCCCGCAGCTCGTCCTCCGACACCGCGCTCCCCTCGGTCCGCACCACCGCCGCCAGCGGCCGCTCGCCCCACTTCTCGTCGGGGACCGCGATGACCGCCGCCTCGAGCACCTCGGGATGGGCCATCAGCGCCCCTTCGAGGGCCACCGACGAGATCCACTCGCCGCCGCTCCTGACGAGGTCCTTGGTGCGGTCGGTGATGGTCAGGTAGCCGTCCGGCGTCATGGTGCCGACGTCGCCGGTGCGGAACCAGCCGTCGGCGGTGAAGCTCTCGGGGGTCGGCTCGCGCTTGAAGTAGCTGCGGATGACCCACGGCCCCCGCGCCTGCAGCTCGCCCATGGTCTCGCCGTCCCACGGGCGCTCGGCGCCGTCGTCGCCGACGATGCGCAGCTCGACCCCCCCCAGCGGCGTGCCCTGCCGCGCCTTGACGTCCCACGCTCGGCCTCGGACAGGGCCCCGTGCTGCCGCTGCAGCTTGCACACCGTGCCCAGGGGCGACAGCTCGGTCATGCCCCAGGCGTGGAGCACGTTGACCCCGAGGTCGCGCTCGTAGGCCTCGATGAGGGACCGCGGCATCGCCGACCCGCCGACGACCAGCGAGCGGATGGACGAGACGTCGCGCGGCCTCGCCTTCAGCTCGTGGTACAGCCCGTTCCAGATGGTGGGCACGCCCGCCGCCACCGTGACCCCGTGCGTCTCGATGAGCTCGGCGAGGGCCGCCGGCTGCAGGTTCGGCCCCGGCATCACCACGTCGGCCCCGGCCAGCGTGCACGCGTAGGGCAGCCCCCACGCCATCGCGTGGAACTGCGGCACCACCGGCAGCACGACGTCGGTCTCGGTGAGGGCCAGCCCCATCGCCTGGTTCTCGCCGAGGGTGTGCAGGAACATCGACCGGTGGCTGTAGAGGGCCCCCTTGGGGTCGCCGGTGGTGCCGCTGGTGTAGCACAGGCCCATGGCCATGCGCTCGTCCGTCGACCGCCACTCGAAGTCGTCGTCGGCGCCGTCGACGAGGTCCTCGTAGTGCAGCACGTCGGGCAGCTTCGTCTCGACGTCGCGGGGCGCGTTCACCAGCACGTAGTGCTCGACGCAGTCGATGTCGCCGGCCACCCGCTCGAAGAGGGGCAGCACCGTGGCGTCGATGAACACCACCCGGTCCTCGGCGTGGTTCACGATGTAGGAGAGCTGCCCGGGGAAGAGCCTGACGTTCAGGGTGTGGCAGACGGCGCCGGCCCCGGGGATGCCGAAGTACATCTCCAGGTGCTGGTGATGGTTCCAGGCGAACGTCCCCACGCGGTCGCCGGGGGCGACGCCGAGGCCGGCGAGGGCGGCGGCGAGCCGCCGGCTGCGGCGGCGGAGGTCGGCGTAGGTGTAGTCGTGCATCCCGCCGTCGGGCTGCCGGGTGCGGATCCGCTTGTGCGGGAACATCCGGGCCGCGTGCTCGACGATGCGGTCGAGCGTCAGCGGGTAGTCCATCATCAGGCCGTGCATCGCTTCGTCCTCACTGCGCGGTCGGTCCGCCGGTCGCCGGCGCGGTGCTCCCTCTCTGGCCACTGGCACGGAACGGCCGGGTCGGGCGGGTCTGTGCGGTATGTTTGCCCGCCCGCGCCCAAGCCCTGGTCGCGTCGTCGGTCATGGTCGCTCTCCCCTCACCCGAACAGCGACGCCAGCGCCGCGCAAAGCACCAACGACCACCAGAGCCCGAACAACCACCACGTCCCCGGTCCAGGAGACACGTCCGGCGCGTCCGCTTGGCGCCGCCACGAACAACGCACAGAGGAACGGAGGTAGCGCGAGCACCACGCCTCGGAACGGCACGAACCCGACCACCGTCAGAAACAGCTCGCGGAAGCCATCATTCAACGAGAGCAGGAGCAGCACGCGACCGCCGCCGGCGCCTGACCGATACTCACGCTTCCTTCCGACCCCTCCCGACTCAGAGGTCGGCCAGCAGCACCCACATCGGCCGGTTCCCGCCCTCGTAGGTCTCGAGCGGGGTCAGCTCGCCGCTGTCCTGGTCGATGCGGTACGACGCGATGCGGCCCGAGTCGAGGCCGGCCGAGTAGAGGAAGCCGCCCCCCGGGTCGAGGTTGAACGCCCGCGGCACCGGCTCGGTCGGCACGCGCCCCGTCGCCGTCAGTCGGCCCGACGCCGGATCGACGGCGAAGCTGGCCACGCTGTTGTGTCCGCGGTTCGGCGCGTAGAGGAACCGCCCGGACGGGTGCATCGCGATCTGCGAGCAGGTGTTGGGTCCGGCATAGCCGTCAGGCAACGTGGAGATCGTCTGGAGCGGGGCCAGGGTCCCGCTCTTCGCGTCGATGGCGTAGGCGCTGACGCTGCCCCCCTGCTCGTCGGAGAAGTAGACGACGTCGAGCGCCGGGTGAAAGGCCAGCGCGCGCGGGCCGAGATAGGCCTCCGGGGCGTAGTGCGCCGGCGCGTTCGGGGTCAGGCGCCCCGTCGCCTCGTCGAAGGTGAACTGGAAGATCGCGTTGGGGCCCCGGTTGGCGATGTGCGGCACGTAGGCGAACCGGTTGGACCGGTCGGTCAGGATGGCGTGGGCGCCGTGGGCGGTGAACCGCCACTCGACCGGCGGGAACGTCGCCGCCCCGTCGCGCCCCACCGCGTGCACCGCCGCGGTGCTCTGGTAGTAGTAGGCGGACAGGACGTACCGCCCCGACCGGTCCGTCGCCACGTACACCGGCTCGCCCTGCAAGGGCACGGTCCCGATGAGGGACAGGCCGCCGGTGCGCGGGTCGACCGCGAAGCTCGAGAGCTGCTGGCTCCCCCGCCGCCCCACGTGCAGCACCCGCTTGTCGGGGCCGAGGGTCATGGGCGCCGGGCCGCCCTCGACCGCGACGTCCTCCTTGCGGCTCAGCGCTCCGGTCGCGGGGTCCTGCGTGAAGATCGCGATGCGGTCGTCGTCCTGGAACGACACGTACATGAGCGCCATCACTCGAGCTCCTCGACGCGGGCCCCGCGCATGATGTTGAGCAGCCCGTAGTTGCCCTCGTGGCAGGCGTACTCGAACAGGGGTCCCGAGGTGACCCCGCGCGACTCCTGGTTGGTGGTCATGGGCACGCTGGCCGTCCACGGCTGCGTGAACATCTCCGGATCGGTCATCGTGAACTCGTAGTCGATGGTCTCGTCGTCGATCCGGGTGAAGCGCTCGACGAGATGCAGCGACGGCCGCGCCCCCCGCCACGTCGCGCGCCACAGGAAGTGCCGCTTGTCCGAGAAGTTGGTCGTCTCGACGACGAGGGTGTCGCCCTCCCACCGGCCCCGGGAGTCGCCGAGCATCGCGCCGATGTCGGCGTGGAGCTGGTCCCGGCCGTCCACCGGAATCATCCGGTACTCGTGGAACATCTCGTTGAGAATCGCCACCCAGCCCGGCGACTGCAGGATGTGGTAGTTCATGTTGTAGCCCTGCAGGGGCACGAGCGGCAACCCGTCGGTCAGGCAGCGCTCGCCGGTGTCGGCGTCCTCGTGGGTATCGAACGGCCCGACCCCGTACCGCGCGAGGTCGCTCTCGAGCCGCTCGCGCCCCGCCTCGGTCCACGGGATGCGGCCGTCGGGCGGGTCCGTGATCAGCGAGGTGCGCCGGTCCTCGGTCACGTTCTTGCCGCTGTCCATCCAGAACTGGTTGTAGGCACCGACGTTGCCGGGGATGAACCGGTCCGAGGCGGCGCGGCTCTCCGCCGTGCGGACCTCCAGCTCGGCCGCCTCCTCGGCCGTGAGCACGGCCTGGTCGCCCAGGTCGGCGGGCCGCTCGATGGGGGTGAGGGTGGCGTTGGTCCAGACGCCCTGCAAGTCGGGGTCGCCCCACGGGGTGCGCGGCGCCGCCCAGTCGGCGGGCGCCTCGGCCGCCTCTTCCACCGGCGGCTCCGCTCCTGACGCTTCCTCCGCCGAAGCCTGCTCGCCCGGCGCGTCCGCCGCCGCCGCGTGCTCGTCGCCCTCCGCGCCGGGGGCGTGGACGACGGTCTCCTCCGGCGTACGCGGATTGGCCAGCACGAGGATGACGATTCCGAGAACCGCGGCAACGCTCCAGAATGTTCGATTGCTCATGTCACCTCTCCGGAAAATCTCCAGCCGTGACGCCGCCGCCGTCCGCCGCGATCACCCTCCGGCCGCCGCCTTCCCGTAAGGACGGCGACGGGAATCACCTTGCCACGTGCCGCGCACGGGAACCGCGGGCAAGCGGGACGATCCTGAACGTGGTTGGCAAGGTCATATCGATCACTGTCCTGAGCGTAGTGCCACACGAGGGGCCACGACCCAAGCGAACACCGTCTGTCCGCAACGAACACCGTCCGTCCGCCGCCGCCTCCCTCGAGCGCCGGTGCTCACGTGGGGCCAGGACCCCAAGTGTTCACTGTCCGTCCGCCGCCGCCTCCTCCACCCGGGCCCCGGCCAGGATGCCCTCCATGCCGATGTTGCCCTCGTGGCAGGCGTACTCGAACATCGGCTCGTCGGTGCGGGTCCAGGGCACGAGCGCCGTCCACGGCGCCGTCCACGTCGTCGGGTCGCTCACGGTGAACTCGTAGTGCATCTCGTCCGGCCCCACCCGCGTGAACCGCTCCACCAGGTGCAGGTGCTCGCGCGCGCCCCGGAAGTCGCTCTGCGGCGAGAAGTTGCGGGTCTCGACGACCAGGGTGTCGCCCTCCCAGCGCCCGCGCGAGTCGCCGTGCCACTGGCGGACCTCGTCGCTGACGTGGGGACGGCCGTCCAGCGGGATGATGCGGGTGGTGTGGATCAGCTCCTGCTCGATGACCACGTGCTCGGGGGTCTGGAAGATCTGGTAGTAGCTGTTGTAGCCGGCCAGCAGGTTGGGCAGCCCGAACGTGATGCACCGCTCGCTGAGGCCGCGGTCCTCGGTCCACGCCGCGGGCCGACCGCGCGCCTCGCGCGCCACCTTCGCCGCCGTCTCGGCGGCCAGCGTCGCCGGCGGCAGCCTGCCGTCCGGGGGGTCGACGATGAGCGACGTCCGGTTGTTGAACTCCCGCTCGACCAGCCAGAACTGGTTGTAGTTGCCGGTCCCCCCGTCGGACGAGGTGAAGCTCTCGGCGCCGGTGAGGGCCACGTTGAAGAACTGGTCCCCGAAGGCCGCGTCCCCCGCGTCCTGGGCGAACAGCGTGTTCGCGGTCGCCTCGACCTGCGCCAGCTCCTCGTCGGTGAGCGTCGCCCGGTCGGCGACCGCGTCGGGCCGCTCGAGCGGCGTGACGCTGTTGTTCCCCCAGATGCCCTGCAGATCCGGATGCCCCGCCGCGGTCCGCGGCGGCGAGTACGCGCCGGACTGGGCCGACGCGGCAGCCGGCAGCCCGCCCGGACCGGCGAGCACCGCCGCCAGCACCGCCGCAAGTCCACACTTCGCCATCGTGCGCTCCTTCACGTTGGAAACTGCCCGTCAGGATAGCACGCGAACTGTCGCGTCGCCGGCCCCCGAAGCACCGGTTCGCCAGGCATCCGCGCATCCGCGCGGGGATCCGGCTGGGGCCCAATGGGTTCTCGGATCTCGATGAGTCGAAGCCGGCGACGAGGAGCTCCCGGCTCGCCCACGACCTCGAGCGCCGGTGTCCGGCCTCGGATGCGACGGCGGTCAATCCGCCGCCCGCCGCCGCGGGCCGGGCGTCACCGGCGCCGGATCGCCCGTCCACCAGGGATTCTGCCGCCGCAAGGCGGCCACCAGCGCCGACGGCAGCGCCGGATCGGTCAGCGCGGAGCCGATCTCGTTCATCGTGCGTGTCGCGTCGTGACCCGGGCGTGCGGACAGACGACGGTCAACGGTCGGGCGCCTGCCGTTCCTGCGGGCCGCCCCACGATCGCAGCCAGCCGGCAACCTCGTCATGCTCGACGGTTCGGCCCTGGTCGATGTCGTCCAGCCCGGCCGCGATCTCGTCGACCAGCCAGCTCTCGGTCTCCACATAGGCCTCGATGGCCTCGGCGGCGAGGAGCGACTCAGAGCGTCGCGACCGCCTGGCCAAGGCTTCCAGACGCCGCCGGGTCTGCGAGTCGATCCGAACCGAGAGGGTCGTTGTCATGATCTCGAACCCGCGCGCGTGTCGTCGATGTGCACACGCTAACACATGGCTGCCGGCCCGGGCCGAAGCCACCCCGCCGAAGCTGGACGTCCTGACCGACAGCGGCCGCGAGTCTTCCGTCAGCGGGCGATGCCGGCTCAGGCGGGGTACGATGCCGAGTTCACCGTGTGCAGACAGCCGGCGGCCCGGGGACTGCATGGCGTCCGGCGCTACACTGTTCGCATAGGCGATCGACCCAGAGCATGTCACATACGAGGAGGTTCGACGATGAGGCTCAGCGGCGCATGTTTCGCAACCTTCCTGCTGGTCGCGGCGGCTCCCGCCCTCGCCCAGGACAGCGGCATCGCGGGGGCGGTGAACGACAACACCGGCGGCGTCCTGCCCGGCGTCACCGTCGAGGCGGCGAGCCCCGCCCTCATCGAGGGCTCCCGTGTCGCGGTCACCGACGCCCAGGGGCGCTACGCGTTCACGGCGCTCCGGCCCGGCACCTACACCGTCACCTTCAGCCTGGTCGGGTTCACCACGGTGGTCCGCGAGGGCATCGAGCTCACCGCCGGGTTCACGGCCCCGGTCAGCGTCGAGCTGGGCGTCGGCGCCCTCGAGGAGACCATCACGGTCTCGGGCCAGTCGCCGGTCATCGACGTGCAACGGGTGCAGGAGCTGACCGTCGTCACCAACGACGTGCTCAACGCCCTGCCGATGAACAAGGACTGGGGCGCCATCGGGGCCCTGACGGTCGGCGTCGCCCCCGAGTCGCAGGACGTCGGCGGCGTCCGCGAGTCGTACATGCCGTACCTCGCCGCGCACGGCGGCGACACCCGCGACGGTATGCGCCAGATGGACGGGCTGACCATGGGCAACCTGTCGTGCGGCTACTCCTGCACGACCCTGAACGCCAACGACGCCCAGACCGAGGAGCTCTCCTACGAGATCGGGGCGGTCTCGGCCGACGTGGCCATCGGCGGGGTTCGCGTGAACATCATCCCGAAGGAGGGCGGCAACTCGTTCAGCGGATCGACCTTCGGCAACTTCTCGAACAGCGGGCTGCAGGGCGACAACCTCAGCCAGGACCTGCTCGACGCCGGCCTGCGGACGCCGGACGTCGTCAGCAGCATCTGGGACACGAGCGTCGACCTCGGGGGGCCGATCGTCAGGGACCGGCTGTGGTTCCACGGCGCGTACCGCAACTGGGGCCTCAAGCTGCTGCCCGCGAACACGTTCTACGACACCGACCCCAACGACTACGTCTTCACGCCGGACCTGACGCGGCCGGGCGTCGACGAGCAGTACGACCAGAGCGCCAGCATCCGGCTCACCTGGCAGGCCACGCCCGGCAACAAGTTCGCCGTCTACTACAACGGGGCGCCCCGCCACCGCCCGTTCCAGGGCGTCTCGAACCGGCGCACGCCCGAGGCGGCGCGCGACCAGCGGAACCCCCTGAACTGGCACGGGACGACCACCTGGACCGGCACCGTCGGCAACCGCATCCTCCTCGAGGCGGGGATGGGCATCCAGATCCAGGACGCGACCATCGACCCCCAGCCCGACGCCCCCCACCTCCACGCCGTGCGCGACCTCGCCGACGGCATCGACTTCCGCGGCATCGGCTTCAGCCGGCGGTGGAACGAGGTGCACCGGGCCTACAAGGCCGCGATGTCCTACGTCACGGGGTCGCACAGCCTCAAGTTCGGCATGACCCTCGACGAGGGCACGTGGCGGCAGGGCACCGACATCATCGGGCCGACCGACAGCCTGCTGTTCACCCTGAGCGGCCAGCCGTTGCTGATCGCGGCCTTCGCCACCCCCTACAACGTGGAGGTGGACCTGACCGCCGACCTCGGCCTCTACGTGCAGGACACCTGGACCATCGACCGCACCACCTTCAACCTCGGCCTGCGGTGGGACTACGTCCGGCAGGACATCCCCGCCCAGGACACGTCGCGCTTCGTCGACACCCCCTCGGGCTCGGTGGGGCCGGGCACGTGGGCGCCGACGCGCCGGTGGGACGCCATTCCCAACGCCGCGAACTGGAAGGACCTGTCGCCGCGGATCGGCGTCGCGCACGACGTCTTCGGCGACGGCCGGACCGCCCTCAAGGGCTCGATCAGCCGCTACCTCCGCGTCGACACCATCGGGATGGCGGCATCGCGCAACCCCGTCAACGCATCGGTCACCAGCGCGACGCGGTTCTGGCAGGACGCCAACGGCGACTTCTTCCCCGACGAGAACGAGCTGGGACCGTACTCGAACGCCAACTTCGGCCGCAGCGTGCTGACCAACGTCTTCGCCCCCGACGTCTACTCGGGGTTCGGGACCCGGCGCAACAACTGGGAGTACTCGCTCGGCATCGAGCAGGAGATCCTGCCCCGCATGTCCCTCGACGTGTCGTACTGGCGCCGCGTGCAGGGCAACTTCTCGGTCACCGACAACACGCTGGTCGGACCGGGCGACTTCGACCCCTACTGCGTGATGGCGCCGAGCGACCAGAGGCTGCCGAACGGAGGCGGCTACGAGGTCTGCGGCCTCTACGACGTCAATCCCGACAAGTTCGGCCAGGTGCAGAACGACATCGTGCGGGCCGAGCCGAACGGCTACACGATGGAGCAGGTGTTCGACGGGCTCGACGTCGTCGTCAACTCGCGCATCAGCGGCGACCTCTTCGTCTACGGCGGGGTCGGCCTCGGCCGCTCGCGATTCAACGACTGCGACGCTCGCCCGGACAACCCCGCGGCGGTGCCGACGCTGGCCCTGACCGCGGGCGGGGCGGGCACCGGCGGCGGTTGGGACAGCGAGGAAGCGGCCGGCATCATCCTGCCCAGAGGGCATCACTGCAGCATCGACCCGCCTTTCTTCCGGCCCGCCTGGAAGCTCAGCGGCGCCTATACGCTGCCGTGGTACGACGTGCAGCTCTCGGGCTTCCTGCAGAACCTGCCGGGAGTGCCGATTCTCGCGACGTGGAACGCCCCGGCCAGCGCCATCGAGCCGTCGCTCGGCCGGCCGCTGGCGGGCGGGGCGCAGACCGCCGAGATCCACCTCATCGAGCCGGGGACGATGTTCGCCGACCGCCTCAACCAGCTCGACATCCGCCTCTCGAAGCTCTTCCGTTTCGACGCCGACCGCGAGCTGCGGCTGATGCTCGACGCCTACAACATGCTCAACGACAACGCGCCCCTCGCCATCAACGACACCTACGGCCCGGCGTGGCAGGTGCCCGTGAACATCCTGCTGGCGCGGTTCGTGAAGTTCGGCGCGCAGCTCACGTGGTAGCCGCCGCGGGGGAGCCGGGAGTCCGCGCTGTTCTGCGGCGCGGACCCCGGATGGTTGGTTGGACGCCCGGCGGAGCCGCAGGCCACGATGGGCGGGCTACGGCCACGGCGACGCCGGGCTGTCGCTCTCGCAGGGTGCAGGGCGGATATGCCCCCCGGCCCTCGACCGTGACCGAGCGTCGGTCGGGGCGATGAGATGACCAGCCCCGCCGCGGCGAACATGAACGGCGACGGACGGCGCGTATGCGGTCACCTTGCCTGGCATGACGACGTGGCGTACTCTGCCCCGATGACTCGAACCGACAGTGTCCGATTCCGAGGATCCGCGACGGTGGGGCCGGCCTCGACCGCGGCCCTGATCCTGCTCGGGCTCGCCATCGAGACCGCCCCCGCCGCGGCGCAGGCGCCGCCGGCCGACTTCGTGCCGGTGACCGATGCCATGCTCCGCGACCCGGCGCCGGAAGACTGGCTCATGTGGCGGCGCACCCTCGACGGCTGGGGCTACAGCCCCCTCGACCAGATCGACCGCGACAACGTCGGCGATCTGCGTCTGGTCTGGACCCGCGCCCTGAACCAGGGGAGCCAGCAGGGCACGCCCCTCGCCTACCGGGGCGTGCTCTACATGCCCAACCCCGGCGACGTCATCCAGGCCATCGACGCGACGACCGGCGACCTCATCTGGGAGCACCGGCGCGACCTGCCCGACGACCTCGGCGAGCACATGGGCGGGCTGGCCACCACCAAGCGCACCATCGCCATCTACGACCGGCTGCTCCTCGACACCACCGGCGACGACTACCTGATGGCCCTCGACGCGGTCACCGGCGAGATGGTGTGGGAGACGCAGGTCCTCGACTACACCGTAGACCCCGCGTTGCAGACAGCGGGGCCGATCGTGGCCGGCGGCAAGGTCGTCTCGGGCCGAAGCTGCCGCGCCACCGCCACCCCCGACGCCTGCGTCGTCACCGCGCACGACGCCCTCACGGGAGAAGAGCTGTGGCGGCGCCGCACCATCCCCGGGCCGGGCGAGCCCGGCGACGAGACGTGGGGCGACGTGCCGTTCGAGCGGCGCAAGCACGTCGGCACGTGGATGGTGCCGAGCTTCGACCCCGAGCTCGACCTCGTCTACATCGGCACGTCGGTCACCTCGCCGGCCCCGAAGTTCATGCTCGGCGGCCCCGAGCTGGCGCACCTGTACCACAACTCGACCCTCGCCCTCGACGCCGACACCGGCGAGATCAGGTGGTACTACCAGCACCTGAACGACGACTGGGACCTCGACCACCCCTTCGAGCGGCTGCTCGTCGACACCGCGGTCACTCCCGACCCCGACGCGGTCGCCTGGATCAACCCCCGGCTGCAACCGGGCGAGGAGCGCCGGGTGATGACCGGCATCCCCGGCAAGACCGGCGTCGTCTACACCCTCGACCGCGAGACCGGCGAGTTCCTGTGGGCCAACCCCACCGTCGCCCAGAACGTGATCACGCACATCGACGGCGCCACCGGCGACGTGACCGAGAACGCCGAGGTCATCTTCTCGGCCCTCGGCCAGGAGCTGCTGGCCTGCCCGAGCTGGGCCGGCGGCAAGGACTGGGAGGCCGGCGCCTACAGCCCCCTCACCCACACCATGTACTTCCCCCTGCGCAACGCCTGCCAGCGCCTGCTGTCGACGACCGAGGGCGGCAGCTCGACCTACATGCTCGCGGCCCGCCACCAGCTCGCCCCCGGCACGGACCAACTGGGCACCGTCCGCGCCATCGCCGTCGACACCGGCGCCACCCGCTGGCTCCACGAGCAGCGCGCGGCCACCATGTCGCTCGTCGCCACCGGCGGCCGGCTGCTCTTCGGCGGCGACGCCAACGGCCGCTTCCGGGCGTTCGACCAGGACACCGGCGCGGTGCTCTGGGAGATAAACCTCGGCTCGCCGGTCAGCGGCTACCCCATCACGTTCGCGGTCGACGGCCGGCAGTACGTGGCGGTCGGCACCGGCACCTCCGCCAACGCCTCGATCAACCTGCGGATGACCCCGGAGCTGAGGCCGAGCTTCGGCAACAATCTGTTCGTGTTCGGTTTGCCTTGACGGTCGTGAGCGCTGCTTGGAGCGATCGGAGGCGACGCCTCGACCGGCGACCGCGACGTCCGGGGTTCATTCGGAATGCGGGACAGGCCGGACGTGCGGGATCAGGACGCGTCCCGGACCGCCTGCCGTGCGTCGAGGATGTCGCGGACGAGCTGCTCGACGTCGTGCTCGTCGACGAAAGGGGAGAGGACGAAGCTCTTCAGGCCGACCATCGGCTCGCCGTACTCCGTCTCCCGATAGCAGTCGGTCATCGAGATGTGGACGCCTTCGCCGCGCATCGCCCGGTCGTAGAGGTGCCGGAACAGGCGCCGGTTGTAGTCGTTGTGGCGCAGCAGCTCCTCGCGGGCGGCGGGGTCCGTGCGCTCGCGGTCCTTGATGGTCCAGGTGTCGACGCCGTCGGGATAGACGCGGAAGACGGTCACCGTGCCGACGGCGTCGTCGTTGAGCACCGTGGTCGAGCCGTGCCCCTCGAGGTGCTCGCGCAGCACCTCGGCCATCTCGACCAGGTGGCCGAGGAGCACGCGGAAGCCGTTCTGCCCGAAGAGCAGCAGGCTGCCGTAGGCGGCGAGCACGCCCGAGCCGCCCCGCGACGTCTCCAGGGTGAACACGCCGGGATGCCGCTCCCCGCTCTGGAAGAGGTAGGGCATCTGCTCGCGGCCGCGGACGAGGAGCTGCATGTCGGCGCGGTCGCGGGCCAGGAACAGGCTCGAGACGTAGGGCGTGAAGCCGGTCTTGTGGAAGTCGATGCCGATGGAGTCGGCCCGGTGCAGCTTGACGATGCGCCGGCGCGCGGCGGCGAGCGCCCGCACCGTGCGCGGGCGGAAGCCGAGCGGATTCGCCTCGAAGTCGTAGTGGTTGAACACCGACCACGCCCAGCCGATGACCGCGTCGGCGTGGACGTGGGGCGTGTAGTCGAGGCGGTACTCCTCGACCAGCCGGTCGCGCAGGTCGGCGACCGCGTCGAGGTCGTCGATGCCGAACGCGTCGGTGGTGCCCATCGTCGCCACCAGGGCCGCGATGCGGCGTCCCCGGTCGAGCGCCTCGCGGGCGGCGGCCTCCAGGCGGTCGATGCGGATGTCGTTCTGCAGGTGCGTCGGCACCTCGACAACGCTCTTCTCGCCCAGACCGAGCCACCCGGCGACGTTCAGGCGGCAGTAGTGGCTCTGCGCCGACGCCAGAATGACGCCGCGGCCGGCGGGCACGCCATCGTCCATCGCATCGGGGAACGCCTTCTCGATGCCGAGCTTCGCCCCGTAGAGCACCGTCCCGGTGCCGCCGAACGTGAAGACGCCGGCCGCGCGCGCCGGGTCGTAGCCGACGAGGCGCGAGACCATGGCCGCGACCGACGCCTCGGTCAGCATGAGGCCGTACGACGTGTCGTCGGAGACGAGGTTGGGGTTGTAGATGGCGGGCAGCAGCGATCCGATGACGCTCGGAATGGAAGGGGGAGGAACGACGTTGATCTGCGTCCGCGGATGCCCCCAGATCGGCATGCCCTCCAGCTGCCCGACAAGCACGTGAGCGACTTCCTCGACGCTGCGGCCCTCCTCGTTCAGCTCGGCCCGCTCCGCCGCCGCGTAGTCGAGCGCCCGCGGCCGGCCGAGCAGCGGCACCTCCGACTTCAGGTCGTCGACCTCGTCGAGGGCGCGCAGGATGGAGAAGACGAAGTAGGCGTCGTGCTTCCTGTCCGACACCGGCGCGGGGAACGCGTCCCGCATCCGCTTGAGCAGCGCGTGGGAGGGTCGCTCGGTCATTCCGTCGGGTACCGCCTGTCTCCGCCTGCCGGGCACATGGCGAGCCAAAGGCGCGAGATCGCGAGACCGGTACGGCGCCCCGGCCCGACGCCGCCCTTGGTGTATGCTTGGTGTATGTCACGTACCAACGTGGACATCGACGACGACGCCTGCACGGCCATTATGAGGCGGTACCGCTTGGCGACCAAGCGCGACGCCGTCAACTTCGCGCTGCGATTCCTCGCATCGGAGCCGTTCAGCCTCGAGGAGGCGCGCCGGATGCGCGGCTCGGGCTGGGACGGCGACCTCGACGAGATGCGGGGACGCCGCGATGATCCTCGTTGACACCTCCGCCTGGGTCGAGTTCCTCCGCGACACGGGATCGCCGGCGTGCATCCGGGTCGGGGAGCTGCTCGGCGGCGAGCTCGCGACGTGCGACGCGATTCGGATGGAGCTGTTGGCGGGAGCCCGGAGCGAGCGGCACCGGCGCGACCTCGGGCGGCTCCTTGCGCGCGCCACGCTCGTTCCGATGCAGCCCGGCGACTTCGACCGGGCGGCGAGCCTCTATCGGCAATGCCGCCGTCGCGGCGAGACCGTCCGTGTCCTCATGGACTGTCTCATCGGCGCGTTGGCCATCCGCGCCGAACTGCCCGTCCTCCACTGCGATGCCGACTTCGATGCCCTCGCACGCCACACGTCGCTGCGCGTCGATGCGGCGTGACGGCGACAGAACGACCGGCCTGCCGGAGGCAGTGGCTGTCCTCGGGCCGGGCGGGGTTGCGTTGCGGGCAGCGGTGAGGTCGAAGTCACGCCCGTCGATACCGTGCGTCATGCTGCAGAGCGGCCCCGAGAAACCGCCGGCGCGGCGCGAACCCCGGCCGGGCTTCGCTCGTTGTTACCGGTATGGTGCTCTGGCAGGACTTCCGGTACGCCCTCCGGCGCCTGGTCAAGGACCGGTCGCTGACCCTCATGGCGGTGGCGGCGCTGGGCCTCGGCATCGGAGCCAACGCCACCGTCTTCTCGCTCGTGCATGCGGTGTTCATCCGCGGGCTGCCGTTCGACGAGCCGGGACGCATCGTCAACATCTCGTCGCTCGACAGCCTCCGCGGCACCGCCGGGAGCGTCTCGCTCTCCGACTTCGAGGACTACCGCGACGCGGCCGCCTCGTTCAGTGGACTGGCGGCGTTCACGTCGGGCGGGACTGCGAACCTGAGCGACGCCGACAACCCGCCCGAGCGGGTGACGGGGTCCCTGGTCACCCCGAACACGTTCCGCCTGCTCGGCCAGCCGGTGCTGCTCGGCCGCGACTTCCTGCCCGAGGAAGGCGAGCGGGGCGCCGACCGCACCGTCATCCTGAGCCACCACGTCTGGCAGGACCGCTACGCGGGCGACCCCGGCGTGCTCGGCCGCGTGGTGCGGGTCAACGACGAGCCGTCGACGATCGTCGGCGTCATGCCCGAAGGCATGCGGTTCCCGCTGAGCTCCGACACGTGGCGGCCGCTGCAGCCCACCGGCGCCCTCGACCGCCGCGACAACCGGATGCTCGCGACCGTCGGCCGCCTCGCCCCCGCCGTCGATCTCGACGCGGCCGACGCCGAGGTGCGCGCCCTCGCGGGGCGGCTCCGCCAGCGGTATCCCGACACCAACGAGCACGCGGACGCCTTCGTCCAGACGTTCAACGACTGGGCCAACCCCGCCGATGTCGAGCTGATCGTCCCCACGTTGATGGGCGCGGTGGCGTTCGTCCTGCTCATCGCCTGCGCCAACGTCGCCAACCTGTTGCTCGCGCGCTCGGCGCGGCGCGCGCGCGAGGTGGCCATCCGGGTCGCGCAGGGCGCCACGCGGTGGCGCATCGTGCGGCAGCTGCTGGTCGAGAGCCTTCTCCTCGGCACGGCGGGGGGCGCGGCGGGCCTGGGGCTGGCCGCGGTCGGCATACGCCTGCTCGACATGGCGACGACCGACGTCGGCAAGCCGTTCTGGATGACCTTTCACCTCGACGGCGCGGTCGTCGCGTTCCTCGTCCTCACGTGCGTCGGGACGAGCGTGCTGTTCGGGCTCGCGCCGGCGCTGCACGTCTCGAGGACGCCGGTCGGCGAGCTGCTGCACGAGGGAGGGCGCACCGGGGCCGGCGGGATGCGCGCGCGCCGGCTCGCGGCGGCGATGGTCGTCGTCGAGGTGACGCTGGCGGTGGTGCTGCTGGCGGGGGCGGGCCTGTTGATTCGCAGCTTCCAGGAGCTCTACCGGATCGATCTCGGCTTCGATCCCGCCCGGGTGCTGACAGGGCAGGTCACGCTGGTCGCCCGGAAGTACCCGGGACCCGAGGATAGGGTTCAGTTCGTCGAGCGGCTCCAGCGGCGCCTCGACGCGATGCCCGGGGTCCGCGCCGCCAGCGTGGCCACCACGTTCCCTCTCTTCGGCGGGCTGCAGCGGTCGCTCGAGATCGACGGACGGCCCTCGCCCGACGGTGCGCCGGCCCCCACGGTGACGATGCTGAGCGTAGGCGCGCGGTACTTCGAGTCTCTCGGCGTCTCGCTGACGCGGGGACGCGCGCTGACGCTGGAGGACGGCCGCGACGGGGCGGAGTCGGTGGTGGTGAACGCACGGCTCGCGACGCGGTTCTTTCCCGGCGAAGATCCCGTCGGGCGGCGGATCCGCCTGCGGGCGCAGGGCCGGCCGCCCGGCCCGTGGCTGACCGTCGTCGGGGTGAGTCCCAGCGTCCGGCAGCTCGCCCTCCAGGAACGCGATCCCGATCCGGTGGTCTATCTGCCGTACCGGCTGTACACCGGCGGCCCGGCGGCGCTGCAGTCGTCGCTCGCCGTACAGGTCCTGACCGCGGGCGACCCGGCCGGCTTCGTGCCGCAGCTCCGCGAGGCGGTGCAGGCCGTCGACCCCGAGCTGCCGGTGTTCGGCGCCCGGTCGATGTCGGCCCGGCTCCGCGACAGCCGCTGGACGTACCTGCTGTTCAGCGGCCTGTTCGGCATCTTCGCGGCGATCGCGCTCGTCCTCTCGGCGGTCGGCATCTACGCGGTCACGGCGTACTCGGTCACGCAGCGGACGCAGGAGATCGGCATCCGCATGGCCCTCGGGGCCCTGCCGGGACAGGTCGTCTGGGTGGTCATGCGCCGCGGGCTCGCACAGGTCGGTGCGGGGCTGTTGGTCGGGGCGGCCGGGGCGTTCGCGGTCGGGCGCCTGGTCGAGAGCCTGCTGGTGCAGACCTCGCCCCGCGACCCGGTGACGCTGGCGGCGGTGCTGGCGGCGCTGGCGGCGGCGACGGTCGCCGCGTGCGTCGGCCCGGCGCGCCGGGCGGTGGGGATCGATCCGGTCGAGGCGCTACGCTTCGACTGAGACGGGGCGCCGGCACACGTCTGGATCGCCCTTTTCTCACATATCTCCCAAATGACACGCGAAATCGGCTACGATCCGGCGCCGGTGTCGTTCCCGCGGTGCACGGGGTCGAGATCCGCCCGCTCCGGAGCTGGCGCGCATGGACTTCGACGGCTACTCGCTCGACGAGGCGTTCTACGACGAGCTGTTGCAGACGGACGGCGCGCCGCGGACGCAATGCCGGCCGCTCCATGACGCGCTGACCCGGGTGTCGGGTCCGGAGCTGGCCGAGACCCAGCAGCGCGTGACCCGGTCGTTCGTCGACGAGGGCATCACCTTCACGGTGTATGGGGACGGCGAAGCCGACGAACGCATCATCCCCATCGACTGCATCCCCCGCATTCTGTCGGCCGCCGAGTGGAGGGCGCTGGAAGCGGGCCTCGCGCAGCGCATCCTGGCCCTGAACCGCTTTCTGGCCGACGTGTACGGCCCCGGCCGCGCGATCTCGGACGGCGTCATCCCCGAGGAGATGGTCCGGGACTGCCCGCAGTACCGCGCCGCGATGCGGGGGTTCGCGCCGCCGCAGGAGACGTGGGTCGCGGTCTGCGGGACGGACCTGGTGCGGACGAACGACGGTTTCCTGGTGCTCGAGGACAACCTGCGGGTGCCCTCGGGCGTCTCCTACATGGTCGCCAACCGCAAGGCGGTCAAGTCCAGTCTCCGCCGGCTGTATCGCCGCTGCGGCGTGCGCGAGGTGGAGCACTACGGCGAGCTGCTGTTGACCACGCTTCGGGAGCTGGCCCCCGTCGGACGTCCCGAGCCGTACATCGCGGTGCTGACGCCCGGGGTCTGGAACGCCGCCTTCTACGAGCACATGTTCCTGGCCCGCGAGATCGGGGCGGCGCTGGTCGAGGGCCGCGATCTGCTCGCGCGGAACGGCATCGTCTATGCGCGGACGACGGAGGGCCTGCGGCGGGTGGACGTGATCTACCGGCGGGTGGACGACGACTTTCTCGACCCCCTCGTCTTCCGCGAGGACTCGCTGCTCGGGGTGCCGGGGCTGCTGGACGCGTACCGCCGGGGCAACGTGACGCTCGCCAATGCACCGGGCACGGGGGTGGCCGACGACAAGAGCGTCTACGCCTACCTGCCGGACCTGATTCGGTACTACCTGAGCGAGGAGCCGCTGCTCGCCAACGTGCCGACCCACCTCTGTCGCCGGCCCGAAGACCTGGAGTACACGCTCGACAACCTCGAGCGCCTGATCGTCAAGCGCGTCGGCGAATCGGGCGGCTACGGCATGCTGGTCGGCCCCCACGCCACGGCGGCCGAGCGAGAGGCGTACGCCCGGGAGGTGAGGGCCGATCCGGCGGGGTTCATCTCGCAGCCGGTGCTCTCGCTCTCGCGGGCCCCCTGCCTCATCGACGGCCGCATCGAGCCGCGCCACGTCGACCTGCGGCCCTTCGTGCTCAGGGGCCGGAAGACCCGCATCGTGCCGGGCGCCTTCTGCCGCGTCGCGTTGCGCCGGGGGAGCCTCGTGGTGAACTCCAGTCAGGGCGGCGGCGGCAAGGACGTGTGGGTGCTGGAGTCCTGACGATGCTGGCACGCAGTGCCGAGGGCCTCTACTGGCTGGGCCGTCACCTCGAGCGGACCGAGAACGGGTGCCGCCTGCTGGCCGAGCAGATGACGTCGCTGGTCGACCGGCCGGTGCAGGAGATCAACTTCGGCTGGCGGCGCATCTACGGCGCGCTGGGTCGACGCCCGCCCGGACCGGCCATCGGGGTGCTGGAGAACGACGACGACTACGCGCTCGCCGATTCCTACACCCTGGCCGACGACGTGACGTTCGAGCGCTCCAACCCCGACGCCATCCGCAACAGCTTCGCGCAGGGCCGCGAGAACGCGCGCCAGATGCGTCACTGCATCAGCGCCGAGATGTGGACGTGCCTGAACCGCGCGTGGCTGCGGGTCCGGGAACGGCGCATCGAGGACATCTGGCAGACGGCCCCCGAGCGCTTCTACGCCGACCTCGCGCAGGAGCTGGGCACCTTCGTGGGCGTCACCGAGACGACCCTGTACCGCGACGACGGCTGGCGGTTCCTGTGGCTCGGCCGCCTCATCGAGCGCGCCCAGTTCACGGTCGCCCTCCTGATGGCGCAAGTGGCCGCGGTGCGGCCGGACGAGGGGCACGTCGACGGCGAATGGTCGAGCCTGCTGCGGGTCTGCCAGGCGTCCGACGCCTACAAGCGCTGCCACGGCGTCGGCGTGCGCCCGGAGCGCGCGCTCGCCCTGCTCGTCGGCGATGCGCAGCTTCCGCGGTCGCTGGGCCGCACCCTCGACGAGGTCGCCGGCAAGCTCGGGGGGCTCGCGACCGGCCCGGGCTCGACCGACGAGGCCCGGCGGACGGCCGGCAACCTCGCCGCGGACATCCATCGGCAGTGGCGCGACACCGCGGACACGGCCGACTGGGACGACCCGCTCCGCCGCATGGACGGCGAGTGCCGGCGGCTGCACGACCTGGTGATGGAGGCGCACGTCGCCTACGATCCGGACGGCGCGCCGGTGCGGTGACACCGCTCGTCGGGGCGCCCGATCCTGGCGCACCGGGCGCCCAAGCTCCCGGGCGTGGCCGCGTTGGAGTTAGAGGCCTTCAGCGGAAGAGGCCGCAAAGCGCGAGAGCCTTCCGCGGCCTGGATCGCGAGGCGGCGAGCCGACGCGTTCTCACCGAAACTGCTTGCTCAAGGCCAAGCCCTGCCGCTGGTAGGACGAGCCGATCGACGCCCCGTAGGTCTTTTCCGGGACCTCGAGAAGCGGGCAATAAAGGAGACGGCTGACCACCTGATCGTGCTCGATAACGAAGGGGACTTCGTGCGCACGCACCTCCAACACCGCCCGCGTACCCGGAATGTCGCTGTCTCCGTATCCAAAGCCCGGATCGAAGAAACCCGCATAGTGAATCCGAAACTCGCCAACTGACGGGTCGAACGGCACCATCTCGGCCGCGACGGCCGGCGGCACACGGACCCGTTGACGCGATCCCAGGATGTAGAAGTCGCCCGGATTCAGGATGAGCCTTCCGTCGCGCGGAGTCGTGATCCGGTCCCAGAATTCTCCGGAGTCGTAGTGATCGACTTTGCGCATATCAATGAGCGGGGCGTTCTTCTTGCCACGGTAGGC
The DNA here is from genome assembly GCA_965116765.1 of Vicinamibacterales bacterium. Classification (GTDB taxonomy): domain Bacteria; phylum Acidobacteriota; class Vicinamibacteria; order Vicinamibacterales; family UBA8438; genus JAJEEA01. Next base: position 1,235,205 of record OZ220718.1, read on the forward strand.
AACGACATCATGCGGACGCTCACCTCGCAGATTGACCGAGAGCTTCAGTCCCTTTTCGATATCCGCCTCGCCGGGACTGTCCTCATCGTCGTAGACCAGGTTCTCCGCCTGATCGAGACGTTCGAGCAGGCTGTCGGTCGGGGGCGGCTTGCCCCGTACGAACCGCAACTGCGACAGCCGCACGCCCTTCTGCACGATGACGGAAAACGTCCGCGGGACGATCTCAGCGAACAGCTGGCCGGAGTAGCCGCGCCGAACCTGCTCGAATACCGTGCAGCCGTCGGTGATCAACCGCGTGAACACGTCAAGCCGGCCGGTCGTACTCTTCGGATTCGCCTTCGCGGACACGCCACCCGGCAGTCGGAGGCTCTCCAGAAGCGGAGCGAGATAGACGCCACCCCTTTCCAGCACGGTCGGTGACGAGAGGTCGAGGCGGGCCATCGACAGCACGCCGATCCTGCTCGCGACGGTGGACTGCGCGCCGGGCAGGAAGCTCGCCCGCAGGCGATACGCGACCGCACCCAGTCGCAGATCCAGGCTTGCCGGCTGGACCTGCTCGTCGACGAAGGGTACCTCCGCGGTTACGCAGCCATCTCGGATGAGCGCCCGAATGTGTTGGTACGGCAGTACACCCGTCGTCGAAATGGCGGCCCGTGGATCACCTGCGAACTCCGGGAACAGCGTCATCACCCGTTCGGTCGCCGCGTCCATCTCGCCCACTCCCTGCCAACGAGAACCGTCATTGCATTATCTGCGCCGGGGTCCGCTCCGGCGTCGCGAAGGGATCGATGATGCGGACCGTGTCGAACACCTGACCGTGTTGCAGATCCTCGGTCAGCAGGACCCTGCACTTGCTTGCCTGTGCCGCCGCCACGATGAGGGCGTCCCACCAAGACAAAGAGAAGCTCCCGTGCAGCAACCAGGCGCGTTCCAGGATCCCCATATCGATCGGAAGCGGTCGCCACGCCGCAAGATCGCGGACGATGGACTGAGCCTGCGATGCGGCCAGCACCGGCTGCACCTTGCGCGTGAGAACCGAATAGAGCTCCTGCATGACCTGGAAGCTCAACCGGCCGGCTCGGCAGCCGATGAGGTAGGCAATCCACTCATCGGCGCGGCGCTTCTTCACCGGCTCAGAGTCGTCGTGCAGGTAAACGAAGACGTTCGTGTCAACGAAGACCGGCCCGGTCATGCAACTCCTCGCGCGTTGGCTTGCGGCCGTCGACCCACTTCAGTTCTCGATGTTCGCGCGCCCGCGCGAGAAAGCGCTTCATCGCAACGTCGTACTCGTCTTCCTGGCACCGCACCCCCTCCAGAAGCTCCGCGATCCACTTCGATACGCTACGCTCGTTCTCCGCCGCCCGGACCCGCACCCAGCGGGCCAGCTCCTCGGGCAACGTAATGGTGACGTTCTTCATCTTGGTTCCTCGAACTCATAGCACGAAAACAGTGTAACACAAGAATCGCGTCCAACCTTGTTCACCCCTCGCCGAACCCGGCGTCACGTCTCCCGCGTGGGGGCTTCACAACCCCACCGTCGACATTATCCGCTATCGGGCTCTCACGACGGTACCGCGGAATCCAACCCGTTCGCCCTGCGGCGTGCTACGCTTGGGGCGCTTCAAGTCGACTGATTTCAGGAGGAGATGCGTGATGCGTGCATGGGTGGTTGCAGGCGTGCTCGTGATGGCGGCGTGCGGCGGCGCGGAGCCGGAGCCGGCGGCCGAGCCGGAGGCGCCGCCGAGCGCGGGGACCATCGAGCGCCTCGATCCGGCCTTCGACGCGCTGGTGCCGGCCGACGCCGTCATCGAGGAGCTGGCCGGCGGGTTCGGCTTCACCGAGGGGCCGGCGTGGATCGACGACGGGGACGGCTACCTGCTCTTCAGCGACATCCCCGGCAACCGCATCGTCAGGTGGGACCCCGACGGCACCGTCAGCGACTACCTGAACCCGGTCTACGAGGGCGAGCACGAGGAGGGGCGCCTCGTCGGCTCGAACGGCATCATCGTCGACCCGGACGGGAACGTGGTCTTCACCGAGCACTTCAACGGCCGCATCTCCCGCATCGCGGCCGACGGGACCCGCAGCGTCGTCGTCGACAGCTACGAGGGGGGACGGCTCAACAGCCCCAACGACCTCGACTACCACAGCGACGGCTCGCTCTACTTCACCGACCCCGCCTACGGGCTGCCGAGCCCCGAGGCGCGGGAGCAGGACGTGAACGGCATCTACCGGCTGGGCGCGGACGGCGAGCTCGTCCGCCTCGGCGACCAGACCGGCCCCAACGGCATCGCGTTCTCGCCCGACGAGTCGACCCTCTACGTGGCCGACAGCGCCACCCGGCAGTGGATGGCATATCCGGTGAACGAGGACGGCACCCTCGGCGAGGTCGAGCTGCTGCTCGACGCCAGCGCCTCGGAGGAGAGCGGCTCGGCCGACGGCCTGAAGATCGACGACCAGGGCAACCTGTGGGCGACGGGCCCGGCGGGGTCTGGGTCATCGCGCCGGACGGTACCCACCTCGGGACGATCAAGCCGAACGAGGTCCCGGCCAACGTGGCGTGGGGCGACGCGGACCGGCGCACGCTGTACATGACGGCGCGGACCGGGCTGTACCGCATTCGGGTGAACGCCACCGGCGACCAGTAGAATCGGAGCTGCCAGCGAGAGTCCCGGCCATCCGGGCCGTGCGGCGGCGCAGCAAAGGAGGTCGACGATGCGCTATCCCCTGGTCGCGGCGTTCGCGGCGGCGTTGAGCATCGGTCTGGCGGCGGCGCCGGTTGCCGCCCAGGAGACCGACGCGGGCTGGGCCCCGCCGCAGACCCCGTGGGGGCACCCCGATCTGCAGGGCGTCTGGGACCAGACCACCGGCACTCCCCTCGAGCGGGCGGCCGACGCCGGCGACCGCGAGTTCCTGAGCGAAGAGGAGGCGGCGGAGCGCGAACGGCGGCGTTTCGCGGCGTTCGACGCGCCTCCGCGGGCGGGCAGCCCCGGCAACTACGGCTCGCAGTGGCGCGACGGATCGCGCAACGCGCTGACCCGCACCTCGCTCATCGTCGATCCGCCGGAGGGCCGCATCCCCGCCCTGACGCCGGCCGGCGAGCGCCGCGCGGCCGAGAACGCGGCGCGCCGGCGCGACCATCCCGCCGACTCGTGGACCGACCGCAACCTGTGGGAGCGCTGCATCACCCGCGGCACCCCCCGCGTGCCCAACAACTACAACAGCAACATCCTCCTCCTGCAGACGCCGGACGCGGTGGTGATGCTGAACGAGATGATCAACGAGACCCGCGTCGTGCCCCTCGACGGACGCCCCCACGTCGCCTCGGGCGTCCGCCTGTGGAACGGCGACTCGCGCGGCCGCTGGGAGGGCGACACGCTGGTCGTCGAGACCACCAACTTCAGCGACCAGCAGGTGTTCCGCGGGCTCCCGGTGGACGGCCTGACGCTGGTCGAGCGGTTCACCCGCACCGGGCCCGACAGCATCGACTACGAGATGACCCTCAGCGACCCGTCGACCTACACCCGCGACTGGACGGTGGTGCTGCCGATGATCGCGAACGGCGGCGGCATGTTCGAGTACGCCTGCCACGAGGGGAACTACGGCATGGAGGGCATTCTCGCGGGCCATCGCGCCGAGGAACTGGCAGGCCAATGACCGAAGCCGTGGTCGCCGTGGTCGACCGCATCCGCCGCACGCCATCGCGCCGAGGAACCGGCAGGCCGATGACCGGAGCCGCGGTCGCCCCGGTCGACTGCATGCGCCGGACGGCATCGCGCCGACGAACGGGCGGGCCGGCGACAGGAGCCGGGCTCGGCCCATCGTCGCCTCGCGAGTCGTCGCGTCGACGAGCGGGCGAGCCGTCGACTCGAGCCCGGGCGGGAGCACCGTCGCGGCTGCCCGGAGGCCGGGCGTGGCGGCTGGGCGCAACGCTCACCGTGCTCGGGCTGGCCCTCGCCCCGGCGCTGGCCGAGGCCCAGGCCCCGGCCGGAACGCTGCCCGCCCCCGCGGCGCAGACGCCCGCGCCCGCCGACTTCGTCCCCGTGACCGACGCCATGCTCCAGGACCCGGCGCCGGAGGACTGGCTGACGTGGCGGCGCACCCTCGACGCCTGGGGCTACAGCCCCCTCGACCAGATTGACCGGTCGAACGTCGGCGACCTGCGCATGGCGTGGACGCGGGCCCTGACCCCCGGCAGCCAGCAGGGCACGCCCCTCGTCTACCGCGGCGTGCTCTACATGCCGAACCCGGGCGACGTCATCCAGGCCATCGACGCCGCGACCGGCGATCTCGTGTGGGAGCACCGGCGCGACCTGCCCGACGACATCTACGACCACGTCGGCCGGCTCGCCGTCACCAACCGCAACCTCGCCATCTACGACCGGCTCATCATCGACACCAGCGCCGACAACTTCGCCTTCGCCCTCGACGCCCTGACCGGCGAGCTTGTCTGGGAGACCCGCATCCTCGACTACCGCACCCGCCCCGCGACGCACAGCGCGGGGCCGATCATCGCCGGCGGCAAGGCCGTCTCGGGGCGGAGCTGCCGCCCCGCCGGGGGGCCCGAGGCCTGCGTCATCACCGCCCACGACGCCCTCACCGGGGCCGAGCTGTGGCGGCGGCGCACCACCCCCGCGCCCGGCGAGCCCGGCGACGAGACGTGGGGCGGGGTGCCCGACGCCGACCGCAAGCACGTCGGGAGCTGGATGCCCCCGAGCTACGACCCCGAGCTGAACCTGATCTACGCGGGCACGTCGGTCACCTCGCCGGCCCCCAAGTTCATGCTCGGCGGCGCCGACCTCGCACACCTGTACCACAACTCGACCCTCGCCCTCGACGCCGACACCGGCGAGATCGTCTGGTACTACCAGCACCTGAACGACCACTGGGACCTCGACCATCCGTTCGAGCGGATGCTGCTCGACACCGCGGTCGCGCCCGACCCCGACGCGGTGGACTGGATCAACCCGCGGCTCCGGCCCGGCGAGGTCCGCCGGGTTATGACCGGGGTGCCCGGCAAGACCGGCGTCGTCTACACCCTCGACCGCGAGACCGGCGAGTTCCTCTGGGCCACCCCGACCATCGCCCAGAACGTCATCACCCACATCGACGGCGCCACCGGCGCGGTCACCGAGAACGGCGAGGTCACCTTCAGCGCCCTCGGCCAGGAGATGCTCGTCTGCCCCACCTGGGCCGGCGGGCGCGGCTGGCAGTCCGGCGCCTACAGCCCCCTGACGCGGGCCATGTACTTCCCGATGCGCAACACCTGCGCGCGCATGCTGTCGACGCTCGACAGCGGCCTCCGCACCTACGCCCTCGCCGCCCGTCACCAGCTCGCGCCGGGCACCGACATGCTGGGCACCGTGCGCGGGATCTCCGTGGAGACCGGTGAGACCACCTGGCTCTACGAGCAGCGCGCCGCCACCTGGTCGCTCGTGGCCACCGCCGGCGGCCTCGTCTTCGGCGGTGACGTCAACGGCCGCTTCCGCGCGTTCGACCACGAGACCGGCGCCGTGTTGTGGGAGATCAACCTCGGCTCGCCGGTCACCGGCTATCCCATCAGCTTCGCCGCCGGCGGCCGCCAGTACGTCGCCGTCAGCACCGGCAGCGCCGCCCAGTCGTCGACCCAGCTCCGCATCACCCCCGAGCTGCGGCCCAGCGCCGGCAACAACCTGTTCGTCTTCTCACTGCCTGGGAGCCCGTAGTGGAGCTGGAACCCGTCAAGCACGCCGAGCAGGGCACTCCGACCGCGAAGCGTCCCACCCTGGCGACCGTCCTGTCCCGATTGACGCGGCTGGACGAGGACTTCGCCGAGCCAGACGATCCGCCCGTCCGGCCGGAAGACACGCTCTGACGTGCCATCGTCGCCGCCGGCCCCTGGCGCGGTCACCTCGCACTGCCGAAGAGCCGACCGCCCAGCGCGGCCACAGCCGCGACCGCAAGAAGGGCACGCTGCAGATCGTCTTCGGGCGGGTCAGTTCGCCGAGAGCGACGGCTTCAGCTCCTCGAACCAGTTGACGACGACGTAGATCCGGCCCGGCGGCTCGTCTTCGGCCGCCGCGGCGGCGGGAGCCAGGGTGTAGGCCAGCGTCCCGTTGTCGGACATGGTGTTGCCGGTCACGGTGTCGCCGGAGGCGTCGAAGAAGAGCGGCACCGGGTCGCCGGTCGTCGCCGGCGTCTCCGGATCGACGCCGATCGCGAGCAGCGAGCCGCGGTCGCCGTAGAGCAGATAGCCGGCGCCGAGGTAGCCGAGAGCGAGGGCCGGCTCGAGCACCACCCGGACCTCGCCGCTCCCGGGCGAGTAGACGGCCACCCTGCCGTCCTCCAGGGCGGATCCCTCACCGACGATCGTGAACACCAGCTCGTCGCGGCCGGGCACGGCGAGCGGCCAGACGTGGGCGCGGTCGCCCCGCGGCTCGTCGAGCCGGGTGAGGGCGCGCGGGGTCCCCCCGGCCGCGGACACCTGCATCAGGCTCCCGCCCTCGCTCGACAGCATGGAGTAGACGATGGTGCCGTCCCTCAGCCACGCGGCCTTGCTGTACAGCCGCCGCTCCCCTTCCAGGACGGTGTAGGGCGTGCCGCCCAGGAGGGGAATCCGGTTGAGGGTCCACCGTTCGCCGTCCTCGAGCTGGAACACGAGGCTCTCGCCGTCCGGCGCAATCGCCACCGGCCCCATCGCGCCCTCGGTGCCGGGAATCGGCGTCGCGTCGAAGGCGTCGAGGGCGCGGGCGTGGAGCCGCGTCCCGTCGCCGTCCTCGACGCCGTAGACGACGTGGCGGCCGTCCGGCGAGACCGCGAGGGCGCCGGTGAGGGTCTGGCCCGGGGCCAGGTCGATGGTGAAGCGCTGGACCGGAAGGGGCGGCGCGTCGGCCGCCGGCTTCAGCGTCCAGGCCGCGCCCGCGGCCACCGCCGCGGTGACGAGGAGGGCGAGGGCGAGGCGCCATCCCGCCCCGGCGGCGCGGACGGCCGGTGCGGGAGTCGCCGCGGCAGCCGGTGCCGCTTCGGCCTCGTCCGCCTCGCCGGTGGGGTCGATCCACTGCAGCTCGCGCTTGAGGTCGCGCATCGTCTGCCAGCGGTCCTCGGGGTCCTTGGCGAGGCAGGTCCTCACCACCCGGTCGAGCCGCCGCGGGATGCCCGGCTCGATCTCGCGGAGGGGGGCCGGCGCGTCCTTCAGGATCGCGCCGATGACGCTCGCCTGGCTGTCGGCGTCGAACGGCCGCCGACCCGACACCATCTCGTAGAGGGTGGCGCCGAACGAGAAGACATCCGACCGCGCGTCGGCCGGCTTGCCGTCGAGCTGTTCGGGCGACATGTAGTGGAGGGTGCCGAGGATGCTCCCCTCCATGGTCAGGGCGGTGTGCGTCGGCGCCGACGTCAGCGGCCCCGGCGGGGCGGCCTCGTGCTGCTTGGCGAGGCCGAAGTCGAGCAGCCGGACCCCGGTCTCCGTGAGCATGACGTTGCTCGGCTTCAGGTCTCGGTGCACGATGCCCTGCCGGTGCGCGGTGTCGAGGGCCTCGGCGACCTCCACCGCGATGGGCAGCGCCTCGGCGACGGGGACCGGGCCGCGCTCGAGGCGCTGGGTCACGGTCTCGCCGTCGAGGAACTCCATGACGATGAAGTCCATCGGCGGGCCGGCCGACGACGGCCGCTCGCGCCCCACGTCGAAGAGGGTGCAGATGTTGGGATGGTTGATGGCGGCGACGGCGCGCGCCTCGCGCTCGAAGCGCTCGCGCTGCTCGGGGCTGTCGGCGACGTGGGCGGTCAGCACCTTGACGGCGACGGTGCGGTCGAGGCGGGTGTCCGTCGCCCGGTAGACCTCGCCCATGCCGCCGGCGCCGAGGGCGCCGACGACCTCGTAGGGCCCGAGCCGGTCGCCGGGAGCGAGTGTCGGCATGGCCGCGTCAGTTCATTCGGTCGCCGGCGCAGGCCGCGGCGTCGAGTGACGCAAGTGACAAGCGACCGTTTCGATCCGCTTCGAGCGAGCTCAGACTCCGAGCGCCCGCCGCCGTCCGCCGAGCCACGCGAGCAGCAGGCCGAGCAGGCCGGCGCCCGCCGCCGGCAGGGCGGGAACGGGTTGAAGCGGCGTTCCCGTCGCCTCCTCCGACCACTCGCCGTCGCCGCCGGCGTTGCTCGCGCGGACGCGCACGGTGTAGGGCACGCCGTTGGTCAGACCCGAGAGCGTGGCCGAGGTCATCGAGACGGTCTCCTGCCGTGCGTCGGAGTACTCCTCCGTCTCGGACCGCCACTGCACGGTGTAGCTCTCCGCGCCGGAAACCGGCGTCCAGGCCACCTCCAGCATCCCGTCACCGGGGGTCACCACGGGCTGCCCGGGCCGCCCGGGCGGGGCCGGGTCGTGGTCGCTTATCGTCACCTCGACCGAGGAAGGCATGCCCGCGGCCACCGACGACGGCAGGCTGCCCAGCGCCACCGTGAACGTCTCGTCCTCGTGGTCGGCGTCGTCCGCCGTCGTGACCTCGCCGGTGCCGGTGGTCGAGCCGCCGTCGATGGTGATGCTCTCCAGCGCGCCGTGGTCGTCCGGCTCGGCCGTGCCCGCCGTCAGCGTCAGCGGGATCGTCACGTCGTCCGCCAGCGACTGCGACAGCGTCGCGGTCACCGTCACCGGGCTCCCCTCGTCGACGGGGTTGGGAGACGCCGACAGGCTCACCGTCGGCGGCGCCGCCGGCCGCGTGTCGGTGAGGACGAACGTCAGCCGCGCCATGCGTTCGCTCGAGAACTTGCCCGTGCCCCTGATGCTGGTGATGACGCCCTGCGGGACGGTGGCGGGATTGTCGAGCGTGAACTCGTCGCCCTCCTCCGTGCCCGCATCGTAGGGGAACAGGTCGATCTCGACACGCGGCTCCCACTGGTCCGACGCGTCCAGCAGCGACCGCCCGTTGATGCCGACGAACCAGTCCGGGCTGGGCCCGATCATCGAGAGCAGGGTGACCAGCGGATGGTCCCTGGTGACATCGATCGGGAAGGTCGCGGTGCCCGTGCCGCCGAAGGTGACGCTCTGGCTGATGATCGCCGCGGCGTGGGGCGAGGCCTCGAGCTCGGACCGGAACCTGCTCGTAAAGCCGGTCTCCGCCACCTCCTCGACCCCCGGCGACGCCCGGCCGCCGCTCTGCCAGAACGTCACGTCATCGTTGTGCGCGGCGCCGATGAGCGTCGTGAAGTGCGCGCTCGAGACGACGCCGCCCGGCGTGCTCTCGAGGGTCCAGTTGCCCTGGAAGGTCACCTCGTAGGTAGCCGACGACGCAGCGCCGTCCTGCGCGGTGGCCGGCAGAGCCGGCCAGATGATGCCGACAGTCGCCAAGAGCCCCGCCATGACTTGCCGCAGTCTTCGGGGCGTGTCGCAGTATCTCGTCGTCTTCATTTTGGGCTTTGCACCAGTGTCCGGGTCGCGAAGCTCGTGAGCGCCTTGGAAACCTGCAAGTACCGCATGAAACAAGAAACAGAAACAGAAACCATGCCGCGCAGCATCGTTCCACCAACCCACAGCGCAGGACACCGGCCTCGCCAACCCGGGAGTCCGCGCCGTGGTGCAGCGCGCGGACTTCCGGCGTCAAGCTCGATCAGCGCCCGGGGCGGGAAACCCGGGCGCAGAGCCCCGCTACTGCTGCTCCTGCTCCTGCTCCCGGTCTCGGGCGCGCGCCGAGACGAGCAGGTTCTCCATGCCGTAGTTGCCCTCGTGGCAGGCGTACTCGTAGAGCGGGCTGTCCGACCGCTGCATGACCACCCGCACCGACCACGGCTGCGCGAACGACGCGGCGTCGTCGACGGTGTACTCGTAGGCGAGGCGGTCGGCGTCCATCCGGGTGAACCGCTCGGTCAGCACCATGTCGGGGCCGGACCCGCGGAAGCTGGTCTTGTCGGTGAAGTTCCGGGTCTCGACGACCAGGGTGTCGCCCTCCCAGCGGCCGCGCGAGTCGCCCTTCCACTGCCGGACGTCGCCGGGCAGGTGCGGCGTGCCGTCGAGGGGGACGACGCGGGCGTCGTGGACCATCTCGTTCAGGATCACGACGTGGTCGTCGGTCTGGAAGAGCTGCATGTTGTTGTTGTAGGCGCTGGGGTTCATGGGCGGGCCCGAGTTGAACCCCATGATGCAGCGCTCGAACGCCCCGCGGTCCTCGGGCCCGAACGCGTCGCGCCCGAGCAGCATCTGCCGCCGCTCGCCGCGGGCACGGGCCTCGTCGCTGCGCGAGGGGATCCTCCCGTCGGGCGGGTCGACCACCAGCGACGTCCGGCGCTCCTCGCCGAGCGACGTGCCGCGGTCGTACCAGAAGTTGTTGTAGCCGCCCGACACCGGCAGCCGCCCGTTCTCGTCGCGCCACAGGTCGACGTTCTGCGCGTCCACCCGCTCCTGCGCGAACGCCGCCGCCTCCTCCGCGGTCAGCGTGGCCCGCCCCTCGAAGTCGTCGGGCCGCTCGAAGGGAACGGCGCTCCGGAAGTCCCAGACCCCTTGCAGGTCGCGCGCCGACGTCTCCCCCTGCCCCGCCTGGCCGGCCGCAGCCCCTGCGGCCAGCAGCATGCCGCAGACTCCCGCTCCGATCCGACTCACGATCGCGTGTCGCGTCCTCATCGCCTGTCCTCCTTGCCCGCCCGCCTCGTAGCGGACGCCGCGCCTTCAGATGATGCCGATGGCCGCCAGCAGGCGACCGCCCGAATCGAATCGACCCGTCCGCGATGGCTCCCTGCCGGCGGCTCGTCGCCCGGCGAACCGTGGCGCGTCCGCCGTACCTGAGCTCCCGACTCCGAGGTCGTCGCCCGCGCCCTCGCGGCCGCCGACGACCGCACCACCGAGGCCAAGTTCAGGGCGCGGCCCCCTACTCCTCGTACGAGTTGCGGAGCGTGCCCACCCCGTCGATGGTCACCTCGACCGTGCTGCCCGGCTTCATCGAGCCGACCCCCACCGAGGTCCCGCAGCAGATGACGTCGCCGGGGTGCAGCGTCATGTCCTGCGAGATCGCGCTCACGATGCGGTCCGGCGGGAAGAAGAGGTCCGTCACCGGGTAGTTCTGCCGCTCCTGACCGTTGAGCACGGTGCGGATCGACAGCGACAACGGGTCGAGGCCGGTCGCCACCGCGGGGCCGAAGACGCCGAAGGTGTCGAAGCTCTTGGCCCGCGTCCACTGCGGGAACGACGGGTCCTTCCCGAGGATGCCGACCGCGGTGACGTCGTTGACGCACGTGTAGCCGAAGATGCACGCGGCGGCGCCCGCCGCGTCGACGGCGCGGCACTCCCGGCCGATGACGATGCCCAGCTCGCCCTCGAACACGACCTTGCCGTCGTAGGTGCGCGGCTTGCGGATGGTGCCCCCGGGGCCGAGGTACGAGCCGTTGGCCTTGATGAAGTAGAGCGGCTCCGCCGGCTCGCTCTGCCCCGTCTTCTCGGCCATCGCCCGCGAGTTGTTCCACAGCGCCACCATCTTGCCGGCCTGCGCGGGGGGCAGCAGCGCCACGTCGCCGGCCGGCAGGATCGCGCCCGTGGCGGCCGGCCCGTCGAACAGGTCGCCCGTGTGCACCGCAATGCTGTCGTCCGACAACGTGCCGAAGCCGGTCGTCCCGGCGTGCTCGAATCGAATCCACCGCGCCATGCCTTCTCCCTCGCCGCCCCTCCGCTACGAGCGCGCTGCCGGCAGGACAAGCCGCTCGACCGCCCGGCTCACTTAACCTTAACTCATCTCGCACGCGGGAACGGGTCGCGCGGACCCCGCACACGAATCGGGCCGAACCGCCACGGCCGACCAAGGGCCCGGGCGTCGAGCTCCTGTCCGCCGGTCGGCTATGATGGGGATTGCAATGGGCGAAATCGTCGCAACGGTCGGCCTGGAGAACTACGTGGACCGTAGCGAAGCCAAGCGTGGAATCCGCACGGAACCCGTGCGCCGTGCGCAGGTGGACGGCATCGTCGACACCGGCGCGGTCATGCTGGTGCTCCCGCAGAACATCGTCGAGCGGCTCGGACTCGAAACGCTGCGGACCGCCATCGTCACCTACGCGGACGAGCGTCGGGACGAACGGTCGGTGGCGGGCCCGGTCGCCCTCGAGATCGGCGATCGGTTCATGGTCGCCGAGTGCGTCGTGGGTTCGCCGCTGAGCGAACCGCTGATCGGTCAGATAGTGCTCGAAGCGCTGGACCTGATCGCCGACTGTGCGAACCGGACGCTGACGCCGCGAACCCCCGACTACCCGACGCTCAAGCTGAAGTAGCGTCGCCTGCTCTCGTCGCCGCTACTTCGCCACCATCGCCGGCAGCCCCTCTTCCAGCCGCTCGAGCGAGGCGGTGATGTCCTCGAAGGCGGCGGCGAACGAGAAGCGCAGGAAGCCCTCGGCGATCTCGCCGAAGTCGCGGCCCGGTCCCAGGGCCACCCCGGTCCGCTCGAGAATCTCGAAGGCCAGCCCCAGCGAGTCGCGTCCCAGGTGCCGGGCGTCGGCGAGCACGTAGAACGCGCCGGTGGGCGTGACGGGGACGGCGAGGCCGAGCCGACGCACGCCGTCGACGAGCACGCGGCGGCGCCGGTCGTACTCGGCGACCATCATCCGCCGGTGCGGCTCCCCCTTCTCGAGCGCGGTCAGGCCCGCCGTCTGCACGAAGTGCGACGCCGAGATGAACAGGTTCTGCTGCAGCGACACGAGGTGCCGCATCGCCGATTCGGGCGCGACGACGTAGCCGAGGCGGAAGCCGGTCATGGCGTAGCGCTTCGAGAAGCCGTCGAAGACGAAGCAGCGGTCGGTCATCCCGAGCGGTGACGTGGCGACGGCGCCGTCGTAGAGCAGCCCGTCGTAGACCTCGTCGGACAGTATCGGCACCCCGAGCCCGGCCAGCCCGCGCACCACCTCGGGAGGCTGCACCGCCCCCGTGGGATTGGCCGGCGAGGCCAGCAGGATGCCCCGCGTGCGCGGGGTGATCGCCGCCCGCACGCGGTCGACGTCGATGACGTAGCCGTCGTCCGGCGAGGTCGGCACGAGGACCGGCCGGCCGCCGCACGTCGCCACCATGTTCGGGTAGCACGGGTAGTGCGGCGTGGGCAGGATGAGCTCGTCGCCGGGGTCGAGGAGCAGGCTGGCGACCATGAGGAGGGCCGGCGAGGTGCCGCTGGTCACCACGATACGGTCCGGGCTGACCGCGGTCCCGCGCCGCCGCTCGCAGTCGGCCGCGATCGCCTCGCGCAGCCGGTGGAGCCCGCGGCTGTCGGTGTAGTGGGTGTCGCCGGCGGCGACGGCGGCGGCCGCCGCCTCGGCCACCTCGGGCGGCGGGGGAAACCCCGGCTCGCCGACCCCGAGCTGCCGCACGTCGAGGCCGGCGCGGGCCATCTCCATGCCGCGCTCCATCACCTCCATCGCGAGGAACGGCGCGATGGACTCCATGCGGGCCGAGTAGGCCATGAGCGCTCACCTCCGGACGACGGGACGGCTATCCTGAACCGATGCCGATCGAACCCGTCGACGATCCCCTCGATCCGCGGCTCCGGGACTTCCACGCCGTGCCCGACCCCGTCCTGCTCCGCCGGCGCGGCCTCTTCGTGGCCGAGAGCCGGTTCGTGGTGCGCGAGCTGCTGGCCCATCCCCGCCTCGCCACCCGGGCGCTGCTGGCGACCCCCGCCGCCCTCGACAGCCTCGGGGACCTGCTCGACGCCCGGACCCTCGACACCCTGCCAGTGTACGTGGCCCCGCCCCCGGTGTTGAAGCAGGTCACCGGATTCCGCGTCCACCGGGGGTGCCTGGCCATCGGGGAGCGACCGCCGGCGGCGACCGACGCCGACCTCCCGGCCCTCGCCACCGCCCGCCTCGTGGTGGTGCTGGAGCAGGTGGGGAACCCCGACAACCTGGGCAGCATCTTCCGGAACGCGGCGGCCTTCGGCGCCCGATGCGTCCTCCTCAGCCCGGGTTGCTGCGACCCGCTGTACCGCAAGGCGATCCGGACGTCGATCGGCGCCACCCTGCGGATTCCCTACGGCGAGGTGGCGGACTGGCCGGGCGGTCTCGACCGGTTGCGCGCCCACGGCTACACGACGGTGGCCCTCGCCCCGGACCCGGACGCCGACCACCTGCAGGCGCTCGCGAGCGCGCCACCGAGCCGGATGGCCCTGGTGCTCGGCGCCGAGGGGGCCGGACTGAGCGACGAGGCGGTGGCCCGCGTCGACCGGCGCGTCCGCATTCCCATCGCCGACGGCATCGACTCGCTGAACGTGGCCACCGCGGCCGGGATTGCGCTCTATGCCCTGTCGAGGTGCGCCTGACCGCCTCCGCGCCATGACGTGCAGATCAGCGAGTGGGCCCGGCAGTTCGACAGGTCGCGGGGCGCCTGACCGCCTCCGCGCGTAGCGCCGAAGTCGCGGGGCGCGCAGGCGGCGGGGCGCGCAGGCGGCGGGGCGCTCGCCCGCCGGGCTCATCGCGGCGGCCGCCACCCGGGGCCGGGCCCTTCCCGGATCGGCCCCGGGCACCGATCTGCCGCAAGCTCGCACGCGAGCGCGATGCGCTACGATAGATCGCTTCCTCCCGAAACTCCTCGAGCAGGATCGCCCGGTGACGAAGAGGTGCGAATCGGCTGGCGCGTCGGCGTAGTCGGACTGCTCGCGGGGCTCGCCGTCGCCATCTTCCTGTGGCGACCGGCGGGGGTCGAGGAAACGGTGTCGGCCCTGCGCGGCTGGGCGGACGCTCAAGGGGCGAGCGGGATGGTCGGCTTCGGCGCCGCCTACGCGCTGCTGGCCCTCCTGTTCGTGCCGGGGGCGGTGCTCACGATGGCGGCCGGGGCCGTGTACGGCGTCGGGTGGGGCCTGGTGGTGGTGGCCGTGGCCACCACCGTGGCCGACGCCGCCGCGTTCCTGCTGGGGCGCCACGTGGCGCGCGCCGCGGTCCTGCGGCTCATGCACCGCTACCCCCGCTTCCGCGTCGTCGACCGCGCCATCAGCCGCGGCGGCTGGCGCATCGTGGCCCTCGTCCGCCTCAACCCCACCCTGCCCTACAGCGCCAGCAACTATCTCTTCGGGGTCACCGGCGTGCCGTTCCTGACATTCCTGGCCTCGAGCGCCGTCTTCACCCTGCCGGGCGCGTGGGCCTATCTCTACGCGGGCTTCGTCGGGGTCGAGACCCTCGCCGGCGAGGCGCGCACCACCGCCGAGTGGGGGGTTCTCCTGTTCGGCCTCGCGGTCACGGTGGCCGCGATCGCCTACGTCACCGTCCTCGCCCGCCGCGCGCTCGACGAGATGAACGACCGGGAACCGCCCCCCAGAGAGTCGGCGCCATAGACCCGGGTCAGACCGAGGCCACCGGCGCGGGCGGGGCGCCGTCCTCAGAGCCGGCGCCATAGACCCGGGTCAGATGCCTACTCCTGCACGCTGACGACGGTGTTGCCGCGGCCCCGGTTGTGCTCGAAGAGCTCGAACGCCTCGATGAACCGTTCCAGCGGAAAGAGGCGGTCGACGCGCGGCCTGATCGCGCCGCCCGCGAGGAAGTCGAGGATCTCGGCCACGTTCTGCTGGTGCCCGTCCGGATGCCTGGTCGCCCACGCCCCCCACATGCTGCCCATGAGCACGGCCTGCTTGATGAGGACCATGCCCGGGCGGATCGGCCGCTGCCCGGCCGTGAAGCCCACCAGGCAGATCCGGCCCAGGGGCCGGATGACCGACAGCAGCGCCGCCTCGAACAGTCGCCCTGCACCATGTCGAGCACGACGTCGACCCCGGCGGGGTGGCCGAGCTCGGCCGACGCCCGGCGGACCTCGTCCTTGAAGCGCCGGTAGCCGTCGCGGTCCGCGCCGTAGCAGAGCACGCGGTCGGCCCCCGCCTCGGCCGGCGGCTCCCGCTTCTCGGGGGTGCTGACGCCGGCGATGACCCGGGCCCCCATCGCCTTGGCCAGCTCCACCGCGGCCATGCCGACGCCGCCCGACGCGCCGTCGACGAGGACCAGGCTGTCGGCGGTCGTCTCGCCGAGGACCTTCAGCGAGTAGTAGGCGGGAAAGAAGTTGCGGCCGAGGTTGGCGCAGGCGGCCAGGTCGACCCCCGCGGGCACGCGCCAGACCGACGACGCCGGCACCTTGACGACCTCGGCGAGGCCGCCGATGCTCATCTGGGCGACGACCCGGTCGCCCGGCTGCACGCGGTCGGCGTCGGCCTCGATGACGGTCCCCGACACGTCCATGCCCGGCACGTAGGGCAGGCCGGGCTTGTGCTGGTAGAGCCCCTGCGCCTGCAACGCGTCGGGGTACTGCACGCCGGCGTAGTGCGCGCGCACGAGCACGTGCCCCGGCTCGTTCACCGGGCGCGGAATCTCGTCCAGGGTCAGGACGTCGCGCAACGGGGCGGGAGCGGGAATCGGCTTCCCCCGGTCGTCGAGACCGGCGTAGCGGTGGCAACGGACGGCACGCATCACATCACTCATCTCATCAATCCTGGCAGGCAGTGAAAGCGCGGGCATTGCTCCGGATCGCGGCTGGAGGCCCATGGCGGACCCGCGCGCCGATATGATAAGTCACCGTGCCGGAACCCGACCCAGCCATCCTCGACGCCCTGCGCCGGCTGCGGCTCGTCGGCGCGGACGAGACGCCGGCGATGAACCCCCTGCCCGGCGGGGTGTCGTCGGACATCTGGCGCGTCGACCTCCCCGGCGGGACGGTCTGCGTCAAGCGGGCCCTCGCCCGCCTCAAGGTCGACGCGGTGTGGGAGGTCCCCGTCGAACGGAGCCGCTACGAATGGGCGTGGATGCGGGAGGCGGCCCGCGTCGACCCGTCGTGGGTGCCGCCCCTGGTCGCACAGGACCCCCGGTCGAGCTGTCTGGTCATGGGGTTCCTCGCTCCCGCCGACCACCCGCTGTGGAAGGCACAGCTCCGCCGCGGCGACGCCGACGAAGGGACGGCGCGGGAGGTCGGGGCCCGGCTCGCCGCGATTCACCGCGCAACCGCCGGCCGCGCCGACCTCCGCGACCGCTTCGACACCGGCGGCATCTTCCACGCCATCCGGCTCGAGCCGTACCTGCTCGCCACCGCCGAACGGCATCCCGACCTCGGCCCGCGCCTCGGCGGCCTCGCGGAGGCGACGGCGAAGACGCGGCTCGCCCTGGTGCACGGCGACGTCAGCCCCAAGAACATCCTCGTCGCCCCCCGCGGCCCGGTGTTCCTCGACGCCGAGTGCGCGTGGTACGGCGACCCCGCGTTCGACGTCGCCTTCTGCCTGAACCACCTGCTGCTCAAGTGCCTGTGGACGCCGGCCGCGACGCCCGGCTTCCTCTCCTGTTTCGACGGACTGGCGGACGCCTACCTGGAAGGCGTGGACTGGGAGCGGCGCGAGCGCCTGGAGGCGCGGGCGGCGGCTCTGCTGCCCGGCCTGCTGCTGGCCCGGGTCGACGGGAAGTCGCCGGTCGAGTACCTGACCACGGACGAGGCCCGGGACCACGTGCGGGGGGTGGCCCGTCGCCTGCTCCTGGAGCCGGTCGAAGCCCTGGCCGCGGTGCGGGAAGCCTGGGCGTCGAGCCTGGCCCGAGCATGCCGGCACGAGTCCCCGGATTCGACGGTGCGCGCGCCAGGACCGTCTCCATGCCGGCAGACGACCAGGGAATGACCGACTCCCCCCACCGCATCGCCCGAGTCTCCGCTCGCCGGGTCTGGGACTCCCGCGGCCGGCCCACCGTCGAGGCCGAGGTGCACCTCCCCGGCGGGGTCAGCGGGCGCGCGACGGCCCCCGCGGGCGCGTCGACCGGCCGCGGCGAGGCCGTCGACCTGCGCGACGGCGGCGACGCCTTCGGCGGCTACGACGTCACCCGCGCCGTCGGGCGGATACGCGACATCGTCGCCCCCGCCCTGCGGGGTCTGGACGTGACCGATCAGGCCGGTATCGACCGCGCCCTGATCGAGCTCGACGGCACTCCGGACAAGCGCCGGCTGGGCGGCAACGCGTGCATCGCGGTCTCGATGGCGGCGCTGCACGCCGCCGCCGGCGGCGCCCGGCAGCCGCTGTGGCGATACCTGCTGGGCGACGGGCCGGCGCTGCTGCCGCTGCCCGAGATCCAGATCTTCGGGGGCGGCGCCCACGCGGGGCGGCGGGTCGACGTCCAGGACTTCATGGTGATGCCCGTCGGCGCGTCCAGCTTCGCCGAGGCCCTCGACTGGACGGCCGAGGTCTACCGGGCCGCGGGCGCGCTGATGGCGGACGCCGGACGGCTGCAGGGCGTCGCCGACGAGGGAGGGTACTGGCCCGCCTTCGACACCAACGAGGAGGCCCTCGAGTTCCTGCTCCGGGCCATCGAAAACGGCGGACGCATGCCCGGAGACGAGATGGCGATCTCGCTCGACGTCGCCGCCTCCGAGCTCTACCGGGGAGGCCGCTACCACCTCGGCCTCGAGCGCCGGGCCGTGGACAGCGACGGCCTCGGCGACCTCCTCGCCGGCTGGATCGAGCGCTATCCCATCGTCTCCATCGAGGATCCGCTGGCCGAGGACGACACGGCCGGCATGCGGCGGTTCACGGCCGCGGTCGGCGGCCGGGTGCAGGTGGTCGGCGACGACTATCTCGTGACCGACGCGGCCCGGGTCGAGCGTGCGGCCCGCGACGGCGCCTGCAACGCCCTCCTCGTCAAGCCCAACCAGGCCGGCACGGTGACCGAGACCCGGGCCGCCCTCGACGCGGCCCGCCGCGCCGGCCTGGGCACCATCGTCTCCGCCCGGTCGGGCGAGACCGAGGACGTCACCATCGCCCACCTCGCGGTCGGCTGGCGGGCGGGGCAGCTCAAGGTGGGCTCGTTCTCCCGCTCCGAGCGCATGGCCAAGTGGAACGAGGTGCTGCGCATCGAGGAGGCGCTGGGCGAGGGGGCGGAGTTCGCCGGCGCCCGGCCGCTCCCCCGTCCCCCGGCCGCGTGAGCCCGAGCCGACCCGCGGTCGAGACCCCGCTTGCGCCGCGCGTTGCCGGCTTCCCGCCGAGCCGCCGGCCGGGTATACTCACCGCGCTCGACACCGATCCGGTACGGGGCCTTGGCAGAAGCGCCCAGTTTCATCGAAGGCCAGTAGTAGCGGATCCCCTTTCACACCATTGTCGGAGGAATCTCATGCTTGCACGTCGCTGTCTCGTCGCTCTCTGTCTCGCCGCCCTCGCGCTGACCGCGGCCCCCGCCGCCGCCCAGACCGAAGACCGGCCCATGCTCACCGGCACCGCCGCCATGACGATAGTGCACGGCTGTCTGGCCAAGGCCCAGGAGGAAGGGTGGCGCATGCACATCGCGGTCATGGACAACCACGGCAACCTGAAGGCGTATCTCCGGATGGACGACGCCCAGCTCCTGTCGCACGACGTGGCGATGGCCAAGGCCCACAGCTCGGCCGCCAGCCCGCGGTCGACGCAGCAGTGGGGCCAGATGGCGTTCGGCAACGGCGTCTCCGCCGCCGCCTTCGTGCCCGGCCTGAACTACTTCGAGGGCGGACTGCCCATCATGACCGCCGACGGCCAGCACATCGGCGGCATCGGGGTCAGCGGCGACACCGGCGCCAACGACGCCATCTGCGCCCGGGCGGGCATCGACGCCGCCGGCCTGGAATAGGAGTCTTCACCGGAACGCAGGCAGGGTCCCCGCGGCGGTGGTCGCGGGGGCCTGCCCCGACCGTCGGCGGCCGGCGCAGCCGCGGGGCGGCCCTGGCGGGCTGACAACGCATCGGATTCACAAGCGCGACAGCGCCACTGAGAGGCAATGGCAATGCAGAAGCAACAGACGTGGATCGGCGTTCTCGTCGCGGCGGCGCTCCTCGCTCCGACCGCGCCGCCGGCGCAGGCGCAGGACGCGGCCGCGAAGTTCGTGCAGGTGGCCAGCAGCTACCGGCTCGTGCCCAACGTCACCTACCTGCGGGCCGGCGGCGTCGACCTCAAGCTCGACGTCTACCAGGCGCGAAGCGCGAGCCCCCGCCCGACCCTGCTCTACATCCACGGCGGCGGGTGGACCAACGGCAACAAGGAGAGCTCGGCCCTGACCTTCCTGCCCTACCTGGAGATGGGCTGGAACGTCGTCAACGCCGAGTACCGCATGGCCGACGACGCCCACGCCCCCGCCGCCGTCGAGGACTGCCGCTGCGCCCTCCGCTGGATCTACCGCAACGCCGAGCAGTACGGCTTCGACCTCGACCGCATCGTGGTCAGCGGCAACTCCGCCGGGGGGCACCTGTCGCTCACCACCGGCATGCTGCCGGCGTCGGCCGGCCTCGACCGCCAGTGCCCCGGCGACCGCAACCGGACGTGGTCGACGGGCGCCAGGTCGACGGCCGAGCTCAAGGTGGCCGCCATCGTCAACTGGTACGGCATCACCGACGTCGTCGACCTCATGCAGGGCCCGCCCGGGACATCGGGCAACTTCACCGAGGCCTGGCTCGGCAGCCGCAGCGACCGCGGCGAGGTGGCGGCCCGGGTGTCGCCGCTGACCTACGTGCGGCAGGGCATTCCGCCGATCCTGACCATCCACGGCGACGAAGACAGCATCGTGCCCCACGCCCACGCGGTGCGCCTGCACGAGGCCCTCGACCGGGCCGGCGTGCCGAACCGCCTGCTGACCATCGAGGGCGGCGGCCACGGCGGGTTCAGCCTCGAGGAGAACCTGCACATCTACGCGACCATCCGGTCGTTCCTCGATTCGCACGGCCTCGGCCCCGCGCCGTCGAACTGACGGACAGCTTCAACCGAAGATCGCTTGAAGGCTGCCGGTGCGAGCACGCCGCTCGCCCGGTGGCCTTCACCGGCACCGACCGGCGCCACGGACGATCCCCGGACCCTCCATCCCGGACGGCACATCGAGGCCGGCGGATTCCTCGCCACGAAACGCAAACATGGGGATCGGCTGCGCTACAATGGCGCTCCCGGTCGAATCTGCGGGTGAGGTTGCCTGCCGCGCGCGGCGGGTCGTGTCTCCCAAGGCGGTCACCCGAACAGGAGGGCACCGCCGCGCACCGGCGCGGGGCACGCCGGCATGAACAATCCGCGCGGCGGTCCGTAGTTCAACGCGTCGACCCGAGCGGCAACCCCGGGCACGTCGAATCGTCAGTCGGAACGACATCGAGGGCCAGCCATGAAACGCACGAACGTCCTTCTCGTCACCGCTCTTCTCTTGGTGTCCGTTGCAGCCTGCCGGTCGGCCGTCCGTCAACAGGTCGCCACCCCCGCGCCCGTGGCGCCGGCGGCCGCGGCGGCGCCGGCCCTTCCGGACGGCGTCACCCTGGTCGAGGCGGCCGAGCGGCAGCCCGGCGACGAGGTGTTCATCCCCTACCGGAAGTTCGTCCTCGACAACGGCCTGACCGTCATCCTGCACGAGGACGCGTCCGACCCGCTGGTGCACGTGGACGTGACCTACCACGTCGGCTCGGCCCGCGAGGAGGTCGGCAAGTCGGGCTTCGCGCACTTCTTCGAGCACATGATGTTCCAGGGCTCGACCAACGTCGGCGACGACGAGCACTTCCGCATCGTCTCCGAGTCGGGCGGCCGGCTGAACGGCACCACCAACAACGACCGCACCAACTACTTCCAGACCGCGCCCGCCAACCAGCTCGAGAAGCTGCTGTGGCTCGAGGCCGACCGCATGGGCTTCCTCCTCGACGCGGTCACCCAGGAGAAGTTCGAGGTGCAGCGCGACACCGTCAAGAACGAGCGCGGCCAGCGCGTCGACAACGCCCCCTACGGCCTGATGGGCGAGCGGGTGGGCGAGGCGCTGTTCCCCGAGGGGCACCCGTACTCGTGGTCGGTGATCGGCTACGTCGAGGACCTCGACCGGGTCGACGTGGACGACCTGAAGGCGTTCTTCCTGCGCTGGTACGGGCCCAACAACGCGGTGCTGACCATCGGCGGCGACTTCGACGAGGCGGAGACCCTCGCCTGGGTCGAGAAGTACTTCGGCCCCATCCCGCGGGGCCCCGACGTCGCGACGCCCGAGAAGCCCGCCGTCACCCTCGACGCCGACCGCTACATCTCGCTCGAGGACAACGTGGCGCTGCCGCTGATGCAGATCGCCTTCCCCACCGTGTACCGCTTCCACCCGGACGAGGCGCCGCTCGACGTGCTGATGTACGTGTTGGGCGTCGGCGAGACGTCGCTGCTATACCAGAACATGGTGAGCAACCGCCTGGCCGTCCAGGCCCAGGCGAACCACGGCTGCCGCGAGCTGTCGTGCACCTTCGCCATCATCGCCCTGCCGAATCCGGCGGCGGGCCAGACCCTCGCCGACCTCGAGCGCATCGCCCGCGACTCGCTGGCCGAGCTCGGGACCCGCGGGGTGACCGAGGCCGACGTCGAGCGAGTGAAGACGAGCATCGTCTCGAGGATGATCTACGGGCTCGAGAGCGTGGCCGGCAAGGTGAGCCAGCTCGCGAGCTACCAGACGATGACCGGCCGGCCCGACTACATCCGCGACGACGTCGCCCGCTACGAGAACGTCACCATCGACGACGTGATGCGCGTCTACCACCAGTACCTCGTGGACAAGCCGGCGGTGGTGATGAGCATCGTGCCCCAGGGCCAGCTCGGGCTGCGCGCGGCCGAGGACACCTGGCAGCGCCCCGAGCGCGCGCTGCCCGACTACGGCGCCGCGCCCGCCGGCGGCCTCGACGAGCGTCCCGCGACCGACGACTTCGACCGCAGCGTCATGCCGCCGGCCGGCGACAACCCCGCCCTCACCCTGCCGCGCATCTGGCGCGCCGAGCTCGCCAACGGCGTGCGCGTGCTCGGGGCCCGCAACGCCGAGACCCCGACCACCGCCATCAGCCTGCGCATCGACGCCGGGCAGCGCGACGAGGGCCTCGACCAGCTCGGCCTCGCCGCCCTCACCGCCGGCCTCCTCAACGAGTCGACCGAGCGCTCGACCGTCGAGGAGCTCAGCGACCGGCTGCAGATGCTCGGCTCGACCGTCCGGTTCAGCGCCGGCAACGACGCCACCACCGCCACCGTGCGCTCGCTCACCCGGAACCTCGACGAGACGCTGGCCATCTTCGCCGAGAAGCTCCTCGAGCCCAAGTTCGACGCCGATGACTTCGCCCGCGTGCAGCAGCAGACGATGCAGGCCATCGCCCTGAGCCGGGACCAGGCCGGGGCCACCGCGCAGACCGTCTACAACCTCCTGCTGCTCGGCCGCGACAACCCCGTCGCCCATCTCGACATGGGCACGCCCGAGACGGTCCCCGGGCTGACCGTGGACGATGCCCGCGCCTTCTACGCCGCGCGCTACTCGCCCTCGATCGCCAGCCTCGTGGTCGTCAGCGACCTCGACGAGGCCGAGCTGCTGCCGAAGCTCGCGGCGCTCGAGGCGTGGCAGGGCCCCGCCGTCGAGCCCGCTCCGCTCGCGCCGTTCCCCGACACCGGGGCGACCCGGCTGTACCTCGTCGACAAGCCGGGGGCCGCGCAGTCGGAGATCCGCATCGGCAAGCGCGCCCTCGCCTACGACGCCACCGGCGAGTACTACCGCTCCGGGCTCGCCAACTTCGCCCTCGGCGGCGCCTTCAACAGCCGCATCAACATGAACCTGCGGGAGGACAAGGGCTACACCTACGGCGCCCGCTCCGGGTTCAACGGCAACCGCGACTACGGCACGTTCACCGCCTCGGCGGCGGTGCGCACCGACGCCACGGCGGCGTCCATCGTCGAGCTCGAGAACGAGATCCGCGGCTACGCCTCGGAGGGCATCACCCCCGAGGAGCTCGCCTTCACCCGCAACGCCATCGGCCAGCGCGACGCGCTGAGCTACGAGACCCCGTTCCAGAAGCTCGGCTTCCTGTCCCGCATCCTGACCTACGACCTCGACGACGACTTCGTGGACCGGCAGAACGAGATCCTCGCCGCCATCTCCGCCGAGGAGCTGAACGGCCTCGCCGCGAAGCACATGACCATGGACGACATGATCATCGTGGTGGTGGGCGACCGGGCGGCGATCGAGGGGGAGCTCACGGGCCTGGGCTACGAGATCGTGCTGCTGGGCGCGGACGGCGAGCCGGCCGACCCCGGGGCCTGACCGAAACGGCGGCCGCAGCTAGTTCAGTTCGGCCCGTAGTCTCGGTCCTCCTTGATCACCGAGTCTCGTTCAGCACGTTCTGGACGTCGAAGGATGCGGATCCGGCTCTCGAGGCCAGCGTGGGTCTTGCTGCCGCCTGCCACTCGCGGCAGTGCCAACCGCACCTACCCTCTCGCGCATCGACCACGGCAGCCACCCTTCCTCCGCGGGCAGGTATTCTACGCATACCCGGTTGGCTTTGATGCAGGTCAAGGCCCGTTCGTGTTCTTCATGTCACATTAACGTGGGAGGAGGAAGAGCGTCCTTCGGCACCCGCTCCGACCAATCGCTCCGGGCAGATGGACGCTCCGACATTGGAGGCGTTCGCGGCCCCAAGGTACCAGCCGGGCCTCACGGCAACATGGATCCAACGCCACTTCCGCATTGACTATGGTCGCGGCAACCAGCTTCCCTCGCCAACCGCGCCCTGCCGCCGCTTCTCCACCACGGAATCCCCAAAGCACTGGGCAGAGGCGACTTCCCTTGGGGCCGACGTCAAGCAGATGCATCTCTGGATCAAAGAATCTGACTACGAGTTCCTTCGACGTTTTGCCGAGGATCACGACCTGAGCCTCAGTGCCGCGATTCGCCGGCTGATACGCGAAAAGAGTCGTCAGGCTGGCGCGACTGTGGGTTCCGCGGAAAATGAAGACCGAATCAGGGGCTCCTGACTGACCACCGATCCCGCCCACGGCGAGCCTCGGCGGAGCGTACCGACGGTCGTCGGTCAACGAGCACTGTTCGATCGGACCACGCGGAGTTCAGCATGGTCCGGCCTGGCCCAGCCAGGGGAGTCCTTCCGCATTGCCGCTACCAGCACTCGCCGAGGCTCACGTCTTGGGAGTACCCGTTCGGCGCCCAGCCGGTTCGGGCGATACCGGCGGTCGGGAGCGTCGTCCACGCAGCAGTGGTCGCTTGGGGGTATGGCGGTGCCGGCGGTGCTGATTGACGCGCGCAGCTCGTTCGAGGCCGCTTGTCGTAGTCTGGAGGCACCCGGGCCGGCGGTCAGCCGGTCTTCATCGCTTCGCTCGGATCGACCGCACCGGCCCGCCACGCTGGTACCGCCGCCGCCAGCAGTGAGGCGGCGGCCACGGCGACTCCGGCCGCCGCAATTGTCTCGATGGTCTCCGTCGCGTTTCGGCCCGCCATCTCCCCGACCCACGCACCGATCAGGTGCGCGGCCAGTGCGCCGACGCTGACACCGGCGGCGGTGTCCCACAAGCTCTCCCGGAACGCCGACCCCGCGATTCGGGCCCGGTCCGCTCCGAGCGCCGCCCGCACCGCGTACTCGCGCCGTCTCTGGCGCGTTCGGTGGGCGGCGCCCCCGTAGAGGCTCACCGCCGTCGAGAGCAACGCCATCAGGGCCAGCGCCTGCCCGGCCCTCGTCAAGAGCGTCGGCACCGCCGTCAACTCGAGCGGCAGTTCGCCCGACACCGCCGTTTCGCCGACGGCGATTCCCGGATCCACGGCTGCCACGGCCGCCGCGATTTCCCGTGCGTCCGCCAGATCGTCGCCTGGTCCGTCCGCCAGGATGTACACCCCAGGCGTCGCGAACTGCGAGAGCGCGAAGTACAGCGTGTCGCCGGCGGGCTCGTTGGGGTCCCGGTACCGCACGTTGCCGACTACGCCCGCCACGCGCCGGTACGATCCATCGAGCATGCGGCCGGCGGCGTTCCCTTCCGGGAAGAATCGACGCGCCGCTCTCTCGCTCAGTATCGTCACCGGTTCGGTGTCGGCGCGGTCGCGTTCGTCGAAGACGCGTCCCTCGATGAGCGGTATCCCGAGGATTTCGAAGTACTCCGGTCCAGCCGCGACTAGCGACAGGACGTGCTGCTCCTCCTGGCCGGTGCGCGGATCGACACGCTCGAACCCGAAACCGCCCAGCAACTTGTCGGGAGGCATCCCGAAGCTGGCGCTGGCCTGCTCGATCCCCGGAATGCCCGCCACCTCTTCGACAATTCGTTCCACCAGCCGGGTTTGCGCGCCCTCGGAGCCGTCCAGGCGCGCCCGCAGGTCTATGAACGTGCCCGTGACGCGCTCGTTGGCGAACCCCAGGTCCAGCTCGCGCAGCCGCTCCAGTTCGCTGTTCACCCGTAGCGCGGCGTCGGCCAGCACCACGGCTATCGCGGCCTGCACCATCGCCCCCCCGCGCGTCAAGGCCTGCTTCTGCCCCCCCGTCCGCTGATCGGGTGCGCCCGTTCCCCGGCCTCTGAGCGCGCTCGCGGTCAACGCCCCAAGCCCGGTTCCGGCTGTCCAGATCGCGACAGCCGCGGCTGCGACGGCCGCGGCCGCGGCTGGAAGCGTATCTGCCGTAACGGTCGTTCCACCCGGTACCAGCCCCGCGAGGAACGGGGTTGTCCACGCCCACAGCAGCAGACCCACTGCGGCACCCACCGTCGCCGGGAGTGCGGCCTCGGTCAGTGCTTCGCCGGTCCGCCGACCACGGGTTCTCCCGAGGGCCCACCGGGTCGTGTCCTCGACAGCCCGGCCGCCGTCCCGCAGGCTCGTCAGGCTCGCCAAGCTCAGTCCGGCCGTCCCGATGATCAGCCCTACGGCGGCGGCGATGGCCCACAGTGGAGCCCGCAACGGCTCGTCGCGCCCTTCCGTGAGGCGCGTCAGCCTGACGGTGATCCCACCGTTCGCGTCGGGGTAGTCGGCGGCGAGGGAGTCCGCCACGCGTTGGGCCTCTGCTTGGGCGCGCTCGAAACTCTGGCCGGCAGCCACCCGGGCGACCATCGTGTACTGTCGCTCCGTTCTCGCTTCGCGCTGCCCGTCTCGCGGCACCGGCACCCACAGGCTGTGGCTGCCTCCCGTGAAGCGGAACCCGGGGGGGGCTACGCCCGACACCGTTCTCGTCTCATCGTCGATCCGTATCGTGCGGCCCACGACGTTGGGGCTTCCGCCGAAGGCGTCCCGCCACAGGTCGGACCCAATGGCGACTTCTCCTTCGCCGACTTCCGGCGCCCGGCCCGCGGCCATGGGGACGCGGAGCACCCGGAAGAAGTCGTCGCCTATTGTCTGGCCGTCGATCAGCCGATTGCCGTCTCCCCAGTCGGCCAGTCGGCCGTAAAGTACCGTCTGGCGGCTATGCTGACGCTTGAGAACACCCTCGTTCTTTCGCGCCACTCGCCCAGCTCCCGGGCGGAGCTCCCTACCGTCTCCGCATCATCGTTCGCCGAGCCCCGCCGCCGGGGCTCGATGAGCACGGCGGGCTCGCGCCGGTCGTTCCATGCCGGACCGATCACCGTGCCGTAGAGCATCGTCCACGCGGTGGCGGCCGCAGCGGTCGTCACTGCCGTGACCAGCGCCGCCGTGATGGAATAGGCCGCGTTCCGGACCGATGCCCGTATCGCTTGGCGCCACATCGGGTTCTCGTCTCCTGGACTTCGGTACCGATTCCGCCTCGGTCCTTCGCACCACTCCGAACATCTGCGGTCTTTCCGCCCAGCGTTCTCGTCCGCGCCCGGGCGTCGATTCTCCGCCATCGTTGAAATCGTCGTCAACTACTACCATTGCCCGTAGGGTTGGGAATACTGCGGGTCGGCCGGTCGCCGTCGGGGCAATTGTGGGTGGCGGTGATGGCGCCCCTAACCGCTGTACTTGCCGTTTCTTTAGCTGGCCCAAGACCCAGCGGGCCGGCGGCGCTCGCCACCGGCCCCTTCGCACGGGCGTTGTGTCGGTCGAGCCGCGGCCGAACGCGGGTGCCGCGTTTCGCTGGTCAGGCGGTAGGCTGCATGGCCCAGATCTTGCGGCCGTCCGGAGCAATTGCCGCCGTAGGCGCCCCGCAGCCCTCCGTGACGGCGGGTTCGCTCGCCCCGCCCTGCCGCGTGTCCTCTGGGTTCGGTGGCAGCGGCCGTACGGCTCCCGTGTGATTGAACTCGATGGCGTGGCGCCACAGCCCGCGCTGGTACGCGCATCCGGCCGGGTTCAGCTTGTTGTGGACGTCGAGGGCGTTGTAGACGCACCCGCCTTGACAGATGCCGATGACCGAGCACCCCTTGCAGGCCGTCTTCAGCATCTCCAACCGATCCGTGATGTACTGACGCGCCGCGTGCCAGATCGCGGGATCGTCGATGTCCTCATCGATCTGGGCCATCGGCACCGCCGCCGGGGACGAGAACGAGCACAGGTGCGATGCCTGCATCGAGTCCATGTTCACGACGATGCTCCGCAGCTTCCCGGTGCCGCTCAAGCCTCCGCAGTTCGGTCGGAAACCGGCCGACGACCCCCCGGTTCCGGCCCGTTCCACGGCTATCTCGAACTGGCTCTGCGTCAGAGACATCCCACTCTCCTGGCTCTTCACTGCCAGCGACGCCTCCCACCAGGCGGCTTCGACGCCTCGTGCGGGTTCTCGGCGGTCCAGCACGTTCGGCGCGAGCCGCGCCCCCTTGAAGCCGCGGTGGACCATGTCGAAGAACTTCTCTTCGTCGAACTCCATCAGGTTCTGGATCGTGCCCTGGTAGCTGACGAGGGGCGCCGCGCTGGCGGCGTTGTAGTTCTCGATGCCCGCCATCACCTTCTCGAAGCTCGGCGCCCCGCCGTGGTGGACCCGCGACTCGTCGTGGAGTTCCTCGTAGCCGTCGATGCTCACCGAAATCGTGACCCCGTGTTCGGCCAACCCCTCCGCGATCTCCTTGGTGAGCAGGGTCGCATTGGTGTTCATCTCGGCGTCGACGGTGATCTCCGGATACTCGGCTCGAAGGTGCTCCAGCACCCGCTTCACCGTGTTCCACCGGAGCAGGATTTCCCCGCCGTTGAAGTGGACCCTGGTCTTCGTCCGTCCGGCCTTCCGGGCGCGGGCCATGAACTGATCGACGACCCTCAGCACCGCCTCCTCCCGTGCGTCGCCCCGGGCGGCGTTTCGTTTGGCCTCCTCGCGTGCGTCGTCTCCGAAGTACGAGACGCAGTAGCTGCAGCCAAGGTTGCAGCCGCTGTTCACTAGCGAGAGGCTTTCGTACGGCAGTTCGTCGTCGTAAAACCGTCGGGTCTCAGCGTCCATATTCTCGACGTATTCGCGGGCGCTACGGAAGAAATCCGCCTCGGCCCGGTCGTCGTCACCGGTGTAAACGATGCGCCGGTCGCGGAGTTCGGCGAGGCTCTCGGCGGGCCACTCCTCCTCGTTTTCCGGCAGCGTCTTCAGCCTGTCTAGCACTTCCTTCGGGACGACCGTCACCTGCGGAAAGAAAGTGTTCCAGACAGCGAACTGTCCGTCGGCGAACTCATGCTCGGCGACATGTTTGGAGAAGCGGTGCGATGGGGCGGACGGTGCGGTGGTCATGGGGATGCCTCGGCTCGGCGACCCGACCGCCCTGCAAGATCGGCCGGGTCGCGTGTTGGTGTCACGGGTAATCGAGAGCCGCCCCGCTCAGCACATCTCCCCTACCGGCTGCGCGCAGATGCAGAAGCATCCGCCCTCTTTGGTGGGGGAGTCGCTGCTGGTGTTTCCCGGTAACGGGTCGCCGGCCTTGATCACCTTGAGCTCCCGCCGGCCGAGCGGGCGGATGCCGAGTTTGTCTTCGGCGCGTTTACCCTCCTCGGTGTGTCTCCTGCGGTCGTCCATCTCGTCTCTCTCCTTCCGTATGTGCCTCAGTGTCTTCAGTCCGGAACCCCTTGTTCCGGTCGGTGGTCGGCGCCCGGCCTACCTCCTGGGCCACGACGGCGTTCTTGGAACACGACGGCGATTCCATCCCAACCCCGGTCGAATGTCCGCCTATCCACCCGCTTGATCCGGCCCTCTCCGGGGTCGCTCATCACCACCTCTCGTTCATCGGCGGTGAATACCACCATATAGTGGGAGAGGGTGCCGTCGGGCGGCGGCTGGTCGTACCGGATCAGCGCGATCAAGGGCGTGCGGCACGCTTCAATTCGCTGGTCCGGCACGCGCCCGGCGACCGCGCGCAGTCCGATACGCCGCGCTGTCCGGCGGAGATCCCACAGGCTCATCTCGCGGCGGGCGAGCGCGTCGCGGTCGCTCAGTCTCTCCAGCGTGAGGCCGTGAACTCGTGCGATCGTCTCAAGTGCTGCGTACCCACACCCGAGGCGGTACGTCTGGATCGGGGTGGGTTCAGCCCCCTCTACCAGGGATCCGCCCCATCCTCTTCGTTCGGCTCCGCTTCCGACATCTCTGTCGGCCGGCTCGTCGCTTCTTGCCACACCCAAGGGTCAGTCTCCCAGGAATGCGCGTCGCTCATCGCGCGGCGCCCTCGAATCCCATGGACCAGCCAGGTTTGGCCAGATCTACACTGCTCCACTACTGCATGCGTTTGGCCCAACGTCGTGCTGGCTACTAGGCGCCCGTGAGCTGTTCCTAGTCGAGCCGGCGCGGTCAAAGCAAACTAGTTGGAGTCTCACCGCTTGTCAATGGGTGGAGTACCATAGTGGTACACAAATAGCGGGATGACCTGGTCGCCGGCCTCGTGGACCGCCAGCGGCCCGGGTACTTGTCGTCGCCCCCTCCCCACTCGTGCTCGATCGCAGGGAAACCGTCTCAACCTGGAGGCTGAGTTGACCAGCGAGAAGGCGCTCACCGATTTACGGGACGCGACGGCACTGATCGACCGGCACACAGCCGTGCAGCGGATCGACCTGCGCTCTTCGCCATGCTCGTGAGCAGCCTCCCCTACGCGATGCGACGCCCAGGGTCAAGTTCAGGCCGTTGTCGAGGCGGAAGCCCACGTCGATCTCGGGCCCGCGTCCGGCGACTTCGACCACAGCGCACTGCCGCCGTCCGGCGACAACCCGGCCGTCACCCTGCCGCGCATCTGGCGCGCCGAGCTGGCCAACGGGGTGCGCGCGCTCGGCGCCCGCACGCCGAGACACCGACCATCGCCATCAGCCTCCGCATCGACACGGGTCAGGGCGACGAGGACTCGACGAGACTGGGCCTCGCCGGCCTCAGCACCGGTTTGCTACGAGCTCACCGTCGGGCTGCGGCGTGAACTCCGCGACCAAGCCCGCCGTGCTCCCAGTCGGCCCGAGAATGTTGCGCCCCGCACGAGCAGGCCAGCCCGTCAGAGGCGTGGAGGTTGCAGAAACCGGCATCGGCGACCCAAGCGAGATCCGGCGGGCCGCGCCGGCTCGAGATTGCCTCACTCCGGTCGCAGGCGGGCCAGAAACCGATCGAGGTCCCGCGCGAAAGCGCGTCGCAGAGTGCCAGCCCCGGCCGCCAGGCGACGGACCTTGTCCGGATCGAGGTCGGCCGAGTACGCATGGCGGAACAGGTGGCGGAACCGCCGCAGCTCGTCGAGGTCGGCGGCGGTCGATTCCGACAGCAGCGCCGGGCGGACGCCGGGGATGTTCAGCTGCATGCGCTTGAGGAGACCGGCGTGGTAGTTGGCGGCCGCGACGCGGTTCTCGAAGAACCGCGCCACCACCTCGAACACCTGCTCAAAGGCGCCGTAGAGGTTGTGCAACTGGTATCCCAGGCTGTCGACTTCCTCGGGGCGCTCGTCGAACGCTTTGCGGCGCGCCTCGACGCGGTCCGCGATGCGGTCCACGTCCACGAGCCGCGCCCGCAACTCCGCCTCCAGGACGGCGAACGCTCCCGCGTCCATCGCGTCAGTACACCTTGATCCCGAACCGGGTGACCGACTCCGGGAGCGGATGCCGGTCGAGGTCGATGACGTCGACGACCCGGCCGGTCGCGTCCTCGATCGCCTTCATGACGTCGAGCACCGCGTGCGAGCAGCCCCCCACCGCCACGTCGACGTCGGCGCCCTCCCGCCAGCGGTCGGCCGACCGCACCGAGCCGACGACGTAGGCGCTCCGCACGCCGAACCGGTCGCGCAACGCCAGCAGGGCCCGCTCGACCCGCGGGCGCAACTCGGCCTGCTCGCCGGCCAGCCTCCGCCGCCGCGCCCGCAGCGCCCGGTCGAGGACGCTGGTGTCGTAGCGGCGCCCGTCCTCCGGCCTGCTCCCGTCGCCGCAACCGGACCCCGACGGCACGGTCTTCACGAGCGCCATCATACAACCGGTGCGGGAGACTACGCCCGGATGCAGTGCCGGCGTGGGTTGGGGGCGAGGACCTGGCCGGCGCCGTCCTGGAGCCGGGTGCCCGCCGCCGTGTCGCCGACTCTTGCCGAGGACCACCGGAAGCGCACCCCCGCCCGTGGTCCCCCCTCCGACACGTGCCGTCCTCGAGCCGGACGCCCCACCGGCCGCCCACCCGTGTCAGAAGTTGAACTGCAGCGCGAACTTGGCCAGC
The DNA here is from genome assembly GCA_965116765.1 of Vicinamibacterales bacterium. Taxonomy (GTDB): domain Bacteria; phylum Acidobacteriota; class Vicinamibacteria; order Vicinamibacterales; family UBA8438; genus JAJEEA01. The sequence goes on from OZ220718.1 coordinate 1,267,408, forward strand.
CGGCCGGGCATGATCGCGGTCGGCCGCAGGTAGTTCGGCCCGTAGTTCCGGTCCTCCTCGATGACCGCGTTCTCGTTCAGCACGTTGTAGACGTCGAACATCGCCTGGATGCGCCTGCCGTCGACGTCGAAGGACCTCGACACCCGGATGTCGGCCTGGCTCCAACGGGCGCCGTAGGCCGTGCCCGGCTCGATGACGTTGATCTGGACCGCGCCGCCGGCCGCGAGGGGACGCCCGAGCGAGGCGGCGACGGCGCCGCTCGGGTAGGTCACGATGGCCGCGCGCCGCGGGCCGGGCACGCTCTGCAGGGTCCCCGCGAGGGTGATGCCGTAGGGGAACGTGTACGAGCCGAGCAGCTTCACCTGCGTCAGGTACGGCGTCGACCACTCGCAGAACGCCGGCGACGCGTCGCCGTCGGCCGAGCCCGCGTGGGCCTCGGGCAGGCTGGACAGGTACGCGCAGTTGTCGTGGCTCGTCCGGCCGGTGCTGAGGCCGCCGCGCAGGAGGAGGGTGTCGAGCCGGGCGTCGATCGAGAGATCGAAGCCGGCCCAGGTGCGCGACCGCCCCCCGAACGCGTCGGCGCCGGTCGTGACGGTGTCGAACTGGCCGAGCCTGTCGGGGTTGACGTCGGCGAAGCCGCTCAAGGCGTAGCCGCCGCCCCCGGGCAGGCGGTCGTCGGCGGGGGCGGTCACCGAGTAGAAGCTGAAGTCGCCCGGGCCCACCGCCCGGTTGTCCCGCACCGCGAAGTTCACGAACGAGCGGTGGAACCAGCCCGCGGTGACCGAGACGTTGCCGGCCACCTCGTGCTGCAGGCTGACCGACGACTCGTAGTTGGCGTGCCGGGTGCCCCAGCCGAAGGCCCACGCCGGGTCGTAGAACGTGTTGATGACCGGCTGCCCGAAGGCGAGGTTGTTGGAGGGCGAGATGCACTCGCCGTTGGGCAGCGGATCGAGCGGATCGCAGTCCGCCACGCCGCTCCGGTTGAAGTCGATGAACGTGCGCCGCTGCGCGTTGTTGTTGTCGGCGGGGTTGACGCTCCCGGCGCGGGCGTTCGAGTCGCGGTCGGCGTAGCGGCCGAACGACGCCTTGAGGGCGGTCCGCCCGCTTCCGAACAGGTCGTAGGCGAGGCCGAGACGGGGCTGGATGTCCTTGAACCCGACCACCTGCTGCCCCGGGAAGGTCGCCGACACCGGCCGGTAGCGCGAGGTGCCGGTGTCGTGGTCGGGATAGGCCGCGTTGAAGTAGTCCCAGCGGACGCCGAGGTTGAGGGTCAGGCGGTCCAGCGTCCACTGGTCCTGCGCGTACAGCCCGAGGTTGGCGGGCACGTCGTTCTCGACGAGCGACGGCGTCGCGTAGAAGTCGACGAGGTCGACCGGCAGCCCCTGGAGGATGATGTAGCGCTGGTACTGGACGCTCTCGATGTACTCGTTCTCGGCCACGTTCGTCAGGTTCATGCCGACCTTGAACGCGTGGCTCCCGGTGATGTAGGACAGCGACGCCCGGGCCGCGTTGGTGTCGGCGCGCCGGTCCTGGAACACGGTCCCCGAGAACCAGCTCGACATCCCCCGGACCGCGATGTTGCCGGGGATGAGCAGGGCCCCCGCCCGCACGGGGTCGGCGTCGGGCGTGTTCCGCCAGTTCTGGTGCTGCGGATGCAGCGACACCCCCGCCTCGAACAGCAGGCGGCTGGTGATGGGCGCGGTCCACGTGCCCTGGTACACCTGCACCTCGATGGTCGAGTCGACCGCCGCCTCCGGCATCACGTTGAGCGCGGTGGAGATGGTGCTGCCGATGAGGAACCGGTTCCGCTTGTTGTAGTTGTTGTCGTAGAAGAACGTGAACTTGTTGCGCGGGGTCGCCTGGGCCGTCAGCCGCAGGGTGGTCGACTGCGCGAGCTGGTCGTCGACCGCCTGGCGGCCGAGGTCGGGCGTGTACGCGAGGTCGCTCGGGTCCTGGTCGTGGAAGACGCCGGCCACGAACTGATCGGTTCGCTGCGACGTGTGGCTGGCCCAGAACCACAGCCGGTCGCGGACGATCGGCCCGCCCCCGGCGGGGTTGGCGAACCACAGGCGGCTCAGCCGGTTCGCCTGGTCGGTGCCGATGCCCTGCGCCACCAGCGCGTCGTCCACGTTGTTCGACTGGAGCCCCGGCGATGCGAAGCTGCCGAAGAACTGGCCCGCCCACAGGTTGCTCCCGTCGCGCGGGATCATGTTGACGCGCACCCCGCCCGACTCCACCTCGGCGGTGTTGCCCGAGTAGTCGATGGAGTACTCGGCGTAGTTGCCGTCGGCGAAGAACAGGTTCGACGAGTCGCCCCCCCGGGTCGCCGCCTCGACCCCCAGGCCGTCGATCTGGACCATCTGGTCGGTGCCCGCGCCGCCGTGTATCGCGAGCCGCTGGTAGTTCACGCCCCCCTGGCCCCCGACGTCGACGGCCAGCGTCGACCCCACCACGCCGTCGCCGACCATGCCGGGAATCAGGATGCCCAGGTTCTGGAACGAGCGGCCGCTCGGAATGGCGTCGATGACGTCGCGGTCGATGGCGACGTTCTGCTGCACGTTCTGGATGTCGACCACCGGGACCTCGCCCGTCACCGTGATCGTCTCCTCGACCGAGCCGACCGAGAGCACGCCGTCGACGTTGGCGGTGAAGCCGGCGCTCAGGCCGACCCCCTCGCGCAGGACGGTCGAGAAGCCGGTGAGGGTGAACGACACCGTGTAGTCGCCGGAGACGAGGCCGGTAATCAGGTACTGTCCCGAAGAGTCGGTGAAAGCGGTCCGGACCTGCTCGATCAGGGCCGGGCTGCGCGCTTCGACGGCGACGCCGGGCAGCACGCCGCCGGTGTCGTCGGTGACGGTGCCGCCGATGGCCTGCGCGCCGGCCAGGGAAGATGTCAGCAGCAGACCGGCCACCGCGCCCGCCGCGACGCCTGCGAAACGGATATGCATCGAGTCCCCTCCCCCCTCGGGGTCTCGATGATAACCGGTTCCGGCGGCCGGTGGCGGGTCCGTACACACGGAGCGCATGTGCATGCAGGCCGTGAGGCGGCGGCTCCCAGACGCCCGCCCGGGCTCCGACGACACGGTCGTCAGCCGCAGCCGTCCGACGGTCCATGGAGGCAAGTCGCGGCAGGCGATTCCGTTGACGAGGACAACCCGGGGGGGCGGCCCGGCTGCCATTCACATCGGCGCGGACGGCGAAAAGGGCGGGGCACCTGGGAGACGGCGCTCAGCGGGCGCCACGAGCCGGAACGCGAGCCGCCGGCCGCGGACGCGATCAGGGAGCGAGGGCGAACACCACCTCCGAACGGCCGCCCCCAAGGTGGTCGCCGCGCGCCTCTACCACGTCCTCGTTCCACGCCAGCGCGAAGCGCGAGCCGGCGCCGCGGATGGCGGGAATGAGCGACGCCGTGGGGTTGTCGGTCAGCCGGCGCGGCGCGCCTTCCGGCGCCCCTCCCGTGGTGAACTGCTGGAAGTGGAGCTCGTGCGACCGGCCGGGCTCGATCTCGTCTGACCACGCGAGCCCGAACCGCGCGCCGTTCCACGCGACGTAGGCGCCGATCGACGCCCCCGCGGTGTCCGTCACCTGAAGGGCGGCTTCCTCGATGGCCGGCGGCAGTCGGCGGGGATCGACGACCGCGAGATGCACGTCGGCATTGCCGTCGCGCTCGTCGAACCAGGTGAAGGCGGCGCGACCTGCGCCGAACGCGACGTCGGGATAGACGGACGGCACGCCGTCGTCGGCGCTCAGGCGCCGGACCGTCGCGCTCCCGCCCTCGACCCGGGCCAGGAAGAGCTCGTGCGCGCGCGTCCCGACCCGCGCGTCGAAGACGATCCAGGCGCCGCCGTCCTCGTCCATCCGGAGATTCAGGTTCCACGTCTCGCGGCTCGCGACGGCCACGCGGCGCGCCGGCCCGAGCGGCGCGCCGTCGACCCGGAGCTGTTGCGCCCAGACCGCCACGTCCGAGCCGGCGTTCCCTGCGGCGTCGGACTCCGCCTCGCCATGATCGCGATCCGCGGCGACGCTCCGGCGCAACGCGCCTCGGGCCTCTTCCAACCAGACGCACTGAATCCGATCCGCGTGCATCGCGACGACGGGCACCCGTCCGCGCCGCCGGGGGTGGGACAGCGTCCTCGTCCAGCGCCATCCGCCGGCCGTCGTCCACGCCCCGACCCGGGCTCGCGACCACGAGCCGTCGGCGGCGACGTCGTACCACGCGACGAGCAGGTCGCGGGCGCCCGCCGCCGCGATGCTCGGCTCGTACGAACGGTCCGCGTTGGTCGTCAGGCGGTGCTCGCCGGCGACCGGCCGGCCGTTCGCGTCGACGAGGCGCGCATAGATTTCGGGAAACCCGTGGCGAGTGTCGTGCCAGGCGACCGCGAACCCGCCGCCGTGCGGCGCGATGCTCGCTTCGTAGGCGCCCTGCCCGCTCCGGCTGACCTGGACTGCCGCCGGTTGCGCACCGGCCGTGGCGGCGGCGAACACGGCAAGCGACGCGGCGGCGGCGACACGGCGTCGGCGGGTCGAATGCGGCATGGTCTTCGCCACGGGTGCCCGCAGTCGTCGCCTGACAGCGCCTCGGCGCCGCTCGTCCACACCGGTACGGCGTCCCCTGTCCGCGACGGCGGCGCCACCGCCACACCGCGAGCAGGCCCACGAGGGGGGCGCCGACCCAGAGCGGGGTCCAGACCCCCTCGCCGCCCGAGGCCGGCGGCGCGGGCAGCGGCTCGGCGTCGTCCGCGGACTCCTCCATCCGCAGCCCCTCGATGTTCATCGTCGTCACCGCCGGCCGCGACTCGTTCCAGCGGACGAACTCCTCGGCCGCGGCCGCGGCCGACTCGACGTCGGCGCCGAGGGCCGCCTCCATCGCCGCCCGGTAGGCGTCGAGGGCGGGACCGGGGATGTTCATCACCGCGCCCTGCTCCAGCACGTAGCGCAGCAGCCGCGGGTTGGCGCAGGTCTGCACCGAGCAGCCGACGCCGTGCTCGGCGACGCTCTCGACGTGCTCGCGCAGCAGGCGCTCGAGGGTCGCGGCGTCGGTCTCCCAGTAGCCCTTGCGAATCGTCTCGACCATGCGGCCGGTGATGTCCTGGTAGGCGTGGGGCGAGTGCTCGTCGAAGAACGCCTCGAGGTCGAGGTCGTGCCGGTCCTCGACGTACACCGCGAACGACTCCTGCCACATCGCGTCGTCGACGGTCTCGGGCGCCACCGCGTCCCAGCCCCAGAGGTACTCGACGAACGCGCGCATCTCGCCGGCGCCGGCGTAGCCCTCGCCCTGCATCCCCTCGATCCAGGTCGGGTTGACGTAGCGCGTCCGGAACTCCGCCCCGATGAACTTGTCGATGCCGGTCATCTGGGGCTGGCCGGGGTCGCGCGTGTTGGTCACGACCATCTCCGGGGTCTCGCCGTCGATGCTGCGGACCGCCGCCGCGAGGCCGCCCATGTACATGAAGAAGTCGTCGTTGTCGAGGGCGCCGTAGAGCATCGTCGAGCTGCTGTGGACGACCTTCTCGGTGCCGGAGAGCGCGAGGCGGAACACGTCCTCCATCGGCTCGCCCCAGAACCCGTTGCCGTAGCCGTGCCCCATCTTCGACAGGTACTCGTCGGCCATCGGCGCGTCGCTGTCCCACGTGCCGCTCGCCGCGGCGATGCGCGACGTGTTGAGGTTGAACGTCCCCGGCGGCTCGTCGAAGATGCGCACCCCGGCGCGCCGCTCCGCGTCCTCCTCGGAGTAGCCCCGGTCGACGAGCGCGGCCCGCGTCGCGAGGTAGTGGCGGCGGACGTAGTTCTCGGCCTCCTCGAGCACCTTCACTCGCTGCACCGCCTCGTCCATGAGCCGGGTGACGTTGTTGAACATCCCCTCGGCGGCCGAGGCGATGACGATGTCGACGCGCGGCCGGCCGAGCTCGCGGGCGGGGACGACCTCGACGTCGACGACGTTGCCGCGCACGTCCCACACCGGGCGCGTGCCGAGGAGATGGAAGATCTGCGACTCGAGGATCCCCTCGTGGCGCAGCGTCTCGGCCCCCCAGATGACGAACGACACCTTCTCGGGATAGCGCCCGTGCTCGGCGACGTGGTCCCTCAGCATCCGCTCCGCGAGGAACACCCCGAGGTCCCACGCGGCCGGCTTGGGCACCTTGTCGGGGTCGATGCCGTAGAAGTTCTTGCCGGTGGGATAGGCGTCGGGGCTGCGGATGGGCTCGCCGCCGCCGCCCGCCGGCACGTAGCCGCCGTCGAGCGCGTGCAGCAGGTGGTCGAGCTCGCGCGGCCCCGACTCGACGATGCGCCGCTCCATGTCCCCGGCCATCACCGTCGCGTCGTCCGGCAGCAGATCGCGGTCGACCGACACGATGGCCTCGACGGTGCTCGCGCGCATGGCCGGCTCGGGGGTGCGGCCGAACGCGTGCAGCCCGTAGGGGATGTGCTGGTCGCGCAGCTCGATGACGTAGTCCTCGAGGGCGTGCAGCACGTCGTGGTCGATCTCGGCCCCCGTCCCGAAGTCGAGGCCGAGGTCCTTGACGATCCCGAGGTCGGCCGCCTGCTGCCTGATCTGGTCCGCGTACGCCTCGGCGAGCAGCTCGTTCTGGTGGACGCTGCCGTGGTAGTCGTCGACGCTCTCGCCGAGCGCGGCGAGCTCGGGCAGCAGCCCGCTCTTCACGAACGGCGGCACCATGTGGTCGACGAGCGTCGCCATGCCGCGTCGCCGCGCCACCAGGCCCTCGCCGACGACGTCGACGTTGTAGACGTAGAGGTCGGGCAGGTCGCCGATGAGCGCGTCCGGGGCGTCGGCCTCGGAGAGCCCGATGTCCTTGCCGTCGAGCCACTCCAGGGTGCCGTGCGTGCCGAGGTGGACGACCGCGTCGGCGCCGAACCCCACCGGCTCCGGGGCGCGCAGCCACGAGTAGGTCGCCACGTACTGGTGGTGCGGCGCGAGGTCGTCGGCGTGGTACAGGTTCTCCTGGTCCTCGCCCCAGCCGCGCGCCGGCTGCGGGAGCACCACGACGTTGCCGTAGCGCAGGGCGGGAATGATGAGGCTGCCGTCGCGCGCCATGAGGGTCGTGTCCTCGGGGCGGCCCCAGTCGGCGACGACCTTCTCGCGCAGCTCGGGCGCGTAGTCGTCCAGCCACTGCAGGTAGTCGCCCATCCACGCGCGCGCCGCGCCGCCGTGCGACAGCAGCTCGTCGAGCTCGCCGGGGGCGTAGCCGCCCACGTTGCGCGCGCGGGTCGTGATGCGCTCGAGGAGCCCGTCGGCCGACAGGTCCACGTCGCCCGAGCCGAGGTGGTAGCCGTCGGCCCGCATGCGCCTGAGGATGTTGGCCAGCGACTCCGCCACGTTGAGGTAGCTCGCGCCGATGCCGGCCTTCCCCGGCGGGTAGTTGTAGAAGAGGACCGCCACCCGCTTGTCGGCGTTCGGGGTCGCGGCGAGCGCCGCGTAACCCAGCGCGCGCCGCACCGCCGTCGTCACGCGGGCGGCGATGGGCCGGCTGGCGACGATGGTCAACCCCGTGTCCGGGTCGGTGCGGCGTTCCTTGCTGCCGACCACGGTGGGGGCCACCAGACCCGCCAGCTCCGGCGCCGCGATCTGGAACGTCCCCTCGAACATGGACAGCCCCTGCGGCGAGGCGCGCCACTCGGCCTCGCTCCGCCCGTAGAGGCTGATCAGGCTGAGGACGGGGATGTCGAGCCTCCGCAGCGACTCGCCGGCGTCGGGACCGGCGAAGCGGAACAGGAACGCCAGCGCGACGTCGGCCCGCGCCGCGCCGTCGGCCTCGCGGAGCAGCGTCTCGAACGCGATGCCGGCGGGATAGCCGAAGATCGGGATCGCCTCGGCGCCCTGCCGCTCGATCTCCGCGATCACGGCGTCGATGAGGGCGGTGTCGCCGTCGTCGTGGTTGGAGCCGTAGAAGCCGACGGCCACCCGCGGCGCCCCCGGCCGGTGCTTGCCGGCGTCGCGCCGCCAGGCGTCGAACGCCTCCCAGTCAGCGAAGACGCGGCCGGTGGCCCCGACGCCGGGACCCGCCATCCCGGCCGGGTCCGGGTAGTAGTAGCCCGCCTCCAGGCTCGGCTGCGGCTCGGGGACGGTCATCCCCGCGATGCCCGCGGCCGACAGCACGTACTTCAGCAGCCCCACCTGATTCGCGAAGCCCGAATGGGCCCAGAGCTCGCGCGCGCGGCCGTCCCAGGCCACGCCGCGCTCGACGTAGTGCTCCCGCGGCAGCAGCCCCTCCCCGACACCGAGCACGAGCCCGCGACCGGCAACCCCGGCCACGAGGTCGACGCCGTAGGTCTCGTCGAACCGCTCGAGCGTGTGCTGGTCGTGGACATGCAGGACGAGGACGTCGCTGCGCAGCACCTCGTCGGGATCGACCGAGTCGAGCAGCGATTCGGTCACCAGCGTGACCGCGACCCGGTCACGCAGGTCGGGCCGCTCCCCGAGCACCGCCTTCCACGCGCTCACGATGCCGGGCAGCGTGGAGTCGCCGGTCAGGTACGCGAGGCGCACCTCCTGGGCGGCCGCCGGACCGGCCGCACCGGCCATCAGCAGGGCGATTCCCGCCACCAGGCAGGCGGTCCGGCCCGTGTGACGGCCCGCCGCCGAACATCGCCGCAGGGCTGTGCGTCGCCGCGGATGTGTTGCCGCGCTTCTCATGCCGCACCTCTCAGTCGGGCACGTAGACGACCTGTCCGTCGGCGAGGCGATAGGCGGTACCGAGGCGCTCGCCCTGCCCACCCAGCGTCTCGCCGGTCAGCTCGTAGGCGGTGATTTCGGTGCCGCGCTTGACGATGATCTCGCTCAGGCCGTCGGCGTTGGTCTTGACCAGCGTCACCTCGCTGTCCGGATCGACGAGGTCGCCGATGCGGTACACCGAGAAGAGCGTGATCATCAGGCCGACGATGAACACCACCGACACGTCGAAGATGTTCGCGACTCCCGCGAGGGGATCCTCGTCCTCGGCGTCAGCCGGCGACGGCAGTTGCAGAAAGCGTCCCATCGTGTCGTTCCTCCGCCACGAGAGCCTCCGTCGCCCGCCTCAGCCGGCGACGGCAGTGGCAGAAAGCGAGTCATCGTGTCGTTCCTCCGCCGCGAGAACCTCCGCCGCCGCCTCTGAGGGCGCGCCGCGCCGCAGCTCGGCGGCGAGCCGCTCGGCCAGGTACCGCTGCTCGCGCACCGCCTCGTTGACCCAGCCGTGGCGAACGACCTGGACGACGTAGGCGACGGTCCCGGCCGAGAGGCCGACGATGGTCGTGGTGAACGCCACCACCATCTGGCCCGCCATCGCCTCGAGGTTGCCGGCGGTCAGCGAGGCGAGCGCCGTCCCCATCGGAATCAGGGTGCCGAGCAGGCCGAGGCTCGGTCCCACCTTGACCAGCAGCCGCGACCCGTTCAGGGTCCGCCGCACCCTCTCCTCGCGCTCGAGCACCAGGTGCTCGAGGCCGCCGTCGCCGAACGACGGCTTGCCGCGCTCCGCCTCGACGTCGCGCAGCAGCCCCCGGAGCGCCGCCGGCAGCGCCGACCTGCGCGTAGCGTCCGCGCCGAGGACCGGACCGGCGTCGAGCCACGCGTTGAGATCGAAGCCGCTGCGCTCCTGCCGGCGCGCGAGCCATTCCATCACGCACCCGCCGGCCATGAAGACCGCGGCGCCGACCGCCGCCCACAGGAGCACGATGACGGGAAAGCGAAGCACCTGGGCGAGGGCGAACAGGCCGTTCTCGAGCGTGCCGAGCAGGTTCAACGACGCCTCCGGAGCGAATGCAGTCCGCCGAGCGAGATCAACGCCGCGACCCCCACGACGACCCAGGGATGGACGCCCGGCCGGACCAGGGCGTCCGTTTCGAGATTCATCACCGCCGCCGCGCGCCAACCCGCGGTCACCGCCGGCGCGGCCGCGACGGCGAGGCCGAGCGCACCGATCGCGGCCAGCGCGTCGTCGCGGAGCGCCGGCGGGGCGAACCCCGGGTCGCGCCGAGACGAGGACGCCGCGACGGCGACGACCGCGGCCGCCACCAGCCACGCCGCCCACGCCGGCAGGCCGTAGCCGGCCAGCACCCGGGTCCAGAGGCCGCCGGCCAGCCCCGCCGCCAGCGCGGCGGGCAGCGACGCCGACACACCGTGCGGGCGCGCCAGCGACAGTCCGGCGGCGACGGCGACGATGGCACCGGCCCACCGCGCATCGGGCTCGAGCCAGAGGGCGCCGAGCGCAAAGCCGCCCGCGAGAGCGAAACCGCCGCGACCGTCCCTCGCCGCGGTGGCGAGGGCCGCGGAAGCGACCGCGCACAGCAGACCGACGGCGTGCAGCAGCACTCTGATGTCCCCGGCCGGTCCGAGTCTCGGCCCGCCTCCGCCCCATTAGAGCACCATGTCCGGAACGGCGGCGGCGACCCGCGGAAACTTCAGGAATTCTTAAGGAGTTCTTAAGACATCGGCGGAGTGGGCGCCACGCTTCACAAACTCTTCAGGAACTCTTCAGGCCCCGGCTGACAGAACGCTCCTTATACTCGTTTTCGCGTTCGCTCGTCGAAGCCTCCGCTCGGCTCGACGGCACCCCGGCCGTCGCTTTACCGTCCCGTCGAAGGGCCATGGTCCGACTGTGGTCACGGGTGTCGTCCATGCCCCGTGTCGTCGACCAAGACAGTGTGCGCGCGGCACGTCGCAGAGTAAGTCCCGTCACCGTCCCAAGGAAGGAACCAGGTCACCATGACCCGCCATCGCGCTCTGCTAGGAATCCTGCTGTGCTCGCTGGCCGCCGCGCCGGCCGCCGCCCAGGCACCGGTAACGGTGAGCGGCGCCGTCTCGGACTCGTCCGGCGGCGTCCTGCCCGGCGTGACCGTCGAGGCCCAGCGCGGGCTTCGCGTGGTGGCGACCGGGGCCACCGGGGACGACGGTCGGTACCGCCTGGACCTGCCCGAGCCCGGCCGCTACCGGGTGACGGCCCGCCTGGACGGCTTCGCGGCCGCCGCTGCCGACGTGACCGCCACCGAGGCGGCGACCGCCGACTTCCGCCTCGACATCGCCCCCGTCCGGGACACCGTCGTCGTCACCGCCTCCCGCACCGCCGAGGGCGCCGCGTCGGTGACCGAGTCCCACTCGGTCTTCACCGCCGAGGACATCGAGACCCTCGGCAGCCACTCGGTCGCCGACGTCCTGCGCTACGTGCCCGGCCTCAACGTCGAGTCGACGGGCCGCGAGGGCGCCCTCGCCTCCGTCTTCGCACGGGGCGGCGAGTCCGACTACAACCACGTCCTCATCGACGGCGTGCGGGTCAACGACAACGGCGGCTACTTCGACTTCGACCGCGTCTCCGCCGCCGAGATCGAGCGCGTCGAGGTCGTTCGCGGCGCCCAGTCCGCCCTCTACGGCTCCGACGCCATCGGCTCCGTCATCCAGATCTTCACCAAGCGCGGAGCCCCCGACAGCGGCCCACGGTTGTCCGGCGATTTCGAGGGCGGCTCCTTCGGCACCACCCGCGGAGACCTGCGCGTGCTCGGCGGCGCCGCCGGCCGCGTCGACTACCAGCTCGGCGTCGCCCACCGCGGCACCGACGGCGCGTTCCAGGACCGCCTGGTCGAGCCCGACCGCTTCGACCAGCAGTCCATCGACGGCAACCTCGGCGCCATCCTCGGCGACAGCACCCGCCTGCGCGGCGGCTTCCGCTACAGCAACCGGCGCGGCAGCTCCGTCGGCCCCATCACCTACGCCCGGGGCGACACCGGCGGCGGCTACGACACCGACGATCTGACCTGGCACGTCGACTTCGACCAGACCCTCTCCCCGCGCTTCGACCATTCCGCGACGGTGAGCCACTTCCGGTCCGGACGCCTGTCGGTGGACAGCGTCGGCGACCCCCAGTACCGCGTCTTCGCCCTCCTCGAGGGCGAGCCCGGCGCCCTCTATCCGGCCGGCCCGCGCCTCGTGCGGCTCCTCGACGAGCCCGCCTTCGACGCCCTCATGGCCGACCCCTCGGGCCTCGGCGCGGACCAGTTCCTCGCCCGCAGCGGCCCCTACAGCGGATTCGACTATCCCTTCGAGTTCGAGTCCCAGTTGCGCCGGCCCGCCGTGCGCTACCAGGCCAACGCGACCTGGCTCGACGACCAGGTCCTGAGCGCCGGCTACGACTACTACAGCGAGACGAACGCCCTCGACGAGCTGCAGGCGGTGGAGAACCACTCTTACTTCCTGCAGCAGCAGTTCAACGTGGCCGACGCGTGGTTCGTCACCGGCGGAGCGCGCATCGACGACAACTCCCTCTACGGCACCGCCGTCAACCCCAAGCTGTCCGCCGGCGGCTACCCCCTGCCGTATCGCGCGGGCGGGCTGTCGTCGGTCAAGGTGTCGGCCAACCTGGGGCGAGGCATCAAGAACCCGACCTTCTCCCAGCTCTACGGCTCGCAGTGGGTCGACGGCGACCTGTCGCTGCTGCCCGAGAAGGCGCTGACCGTCGACGCGGGGGCCGAGCTGACCTTCGACGACCAGCGCTGGCTGGCGAGCTTCACGTGGTTCAGCAACGACTACGAGGACCAGATCGCCTACTCGCCCTCGCTCGGCTTCGGGGGCGACGGCGTCGCCGACTACGTCAACATCGACGGGTCCCGGGCCGACGGGGTCGAGCTCGAGTTCGGCATGCAGCGACCCCTCGGCGGGGTGACGGCCAGCGCCTCCTACGCCCTGGTGGACACCGAGGTGGTGACCAACGCGAGCACCAGCGAGCAGTTCCAGCCGGGCCAGCCGCTGCTGCGGCGGCCCCGGCACTCGGCCAACCTGCGCCTCGGCTACACGCAGGGACGCGGCAGCCTGCACCTGTCCATGCGGGTGACGGGCGACCGTCACGACAGCGCGTTCCTCGGTCTGCAGCGTGCCTCGGACGGCCGCGGAGTGGACATCACCGTCAACCCCGGCTACACGCTGGTCACCGCCGGCGGTCAGCTCCGGGTGAGCCCCGAGCTGGCCCTGTTCCTGCGCATCGACAACCTGACGGACGTGGTGTACGACAGCGCGCTCGGGTATCCGGGCCTGCCGCGCGCGTTCGTGGCCGGGGGACGCTTCAACTTCGGCGGCTGACCCGCACCCGGCGTCGGGCGCGATTGGGGTCGGGCGGTTGTTGCTGGGCGCGGTTGCCGTGGCGCGGCTGTTGCCGAACCGGGTTGCCGTCGGCCGCAGCCGCCGTGGGCTGCAGTTCCGCCACGGACCGCGGCGGCGCGGGGTGGCCCACGGCCTTGGTAGTGGAGGGAGTCGATCGGCGTGAACCTGCTGGACCGTTCGGGACCGTTGCGGCGCGCCCTGTTCCAGGTTCACTTGTGGACCGGCGTCGCGATCGCGCTCTACGTCGTCGTCGTGTCGCTCACCGGCGCCGCGCTCGTCTTCCGCATCCACCTGCAGCGGGCGGCGCACCCGGAGCTGCTCACGGCCGGCACCGACGGTCCCCAGGCGGACATCGCGACCGTGCTCGAGAACGTGCGCGACGCCTACCCGCGCGGCCGCGTGTCGGGGGTCGACGCGCCGACCACGGTGCGGCCGACCCACCTCGCCTACGTGACCGAGGGCGGCCGGTTCCGTACCGTGCTCATCGACCCGGTCACCGCCGAGGTGTTGGGCGAGCTGCCCGAGCACTCCGTGGTGCGCACGCTGCAGGACCTGCACTTCGACCTCCTCGCCGGCCCCACCGGCCGCGTCGTCAACGGCATCGGCGCGCTCTGCCTCCTGCTGCTCTGCCTGACCGGCGTGTTCGTCTGGTGGCCGGAACGGTCGGGATGGCGGCGCGCCCTGAGCGTCGACTGGCGCCGCCCCTGGCGGCGCGTCACGTGGGAGCTGCACGGCGCGGTGGGTGTCTGGACGCTCGTCCTCACCGCCGGCTGGGCCGTCACCGGGGCGTACTTCGTGTTTCCCGACCAGTTCCGCGCCGCGGTGAACCGCATCTCCCCGCTGACCGCCGCGGTCCGCCCGCCGCAGTCGAACCCCGACGGCGCCCCGTCCGGACCGCGCCCGACCTGGCGCGAGCTCATCGAGCGCGCCCGCCCCGCCGAGCCGGACGCGTTCGTCGCGCGAGTCGTGGTGCCGGCCGGCGACGAGGCGCCGTTCCAGGTGCTGTTCACCGACGACCGCCCGAGCCGGCTCGGCGCCCGCCATCTGCGGACGGTCTACCTCGACCAGTACTCGGGCGAGCGGCTCGCGGCGCCGCCGACGGGGCCGCGTACGTTCGGCGACGCCGTCATCGCCCTCGTCGGCCCCGTGCACTTCGGCAACTTCGCCGGCGTGGGCGTCCGCCTGGTGTGGCTGGTGATCGGCCTCGCGCCCGCCGTGCTGGGCGTCACCGGCCTCGTCCTGTGGTGGACGCGCGTGGTGGCGCCGGCGTGGCGCCGTCGCCGCGAGGCCAGGCCCGCACCCCGACCCCCGGCGCCGGTCGTGCCGGCGCCTGGGTCGGCTCCGACCCCCGTGCCTTCCCGGAAGGCCACGCTCCAGCCCTCGGCGCCGGTGGTGCCGGTGCCGGATGACATGAGCACCTGAGAGGCCCCATGATCCGAACGCAGGAACCCGCGACCGGCGGCGTGCTCACCAACGCGGAGCGCCGGCACCTGCTGCGGCGCCTCGCCTTCGCGGCAACGCCGGCGCTGGAGGAATCCGTGCGCGGGCTGTCGGCCGACGAAGCCCTGTCGGCGCTCGTGCGGGCGGCTCGCGACACGCCCCATCCCGAGCGCCCCGAGGCGGCCCGCGGCATCTGGAGCAATCCCGGGCTGCGGTTCGCCGGCGTCTCCGACGACGACTTCGAGGCGATGCTCGACCGGCTGGCCCCCGGCGTGCACGCCGCCGTCGACGACGTGCGCCGGTGGTGGCTGGCCGAGCTGCTCACCTCCCCCGCACCGCTGCGGGAGAACCTGGTCCTCTTCCTGCACGGCGTGTTCGGCAGCAACACCGAATCGGTCGACGTCCCGCACGCCCTCCACGCGCGCAACGCCCTGCTCCGCCGGCGGTGCCTGGGCACCGTGCCCGACCTGCTGGCGGCGCTCGTCGTCGACCCCGCCATGATGATCCAGATCGGCATGGACGGGCACCGGCGGCTGCGCGTGTCCGACCGCGCGGCCAAGCTGGTCCTCGACCACTGGACGGTCGGCGAGGACGCCTACGAGCCACGCGACCTCGAAGAGCTGTCGCGGGCGCTCACGGGCTGGCGGCTCGTCGCTCCCGAGGGGCGCGGGCCGGCCCGCGAGGTCGCGCGCCGCGCCCCCCTCGCGGCGCGGCGCACCGGCCTCGTGCCGACGTTCCGCCCCGCGGACTTCGACGCCGGTCCGAAGACCATTCTCGGCCGCACGCACGGGTTCGACGCGCGCTCGGCGGTGCGCTGGCTCGCCGCGCAGGAGGCGACGGGCCGACGGTTCGGCCGGCTGCTGCTGGCCTATCTCGGCGTCGAGAACCCCGGTGCAGCCGTCGAGACGCGGCTCGCCGCCGTCTACCAGGCCACCGGCGGGTCCCTCGAGGCGCTGCTCCGCGAGGTCGTGCGGTCGGAGCCCTTCTGGTCCGAAGCGTCGCGGTGGACGTCGATCAAGAGCCCCGTCCATCTCGCGGCGGGCGCCTGCCGCCAGCTCGGCATCGCGTCGCCGCCGGTGGCGGCGATCGCCCGCTGGCTCGAGGCGAGCGGCCAGACCCTGTTCGACACCCCGAACAACGGCGAGGGCGGCTGGCCGGGGCGGGAGGCCTGGGTGTCGCCCCCGTCGCGCCTGACCGTCCGCTACCACCTCGCCGCCGCCCTGGGGGGCCGGCTGCCGCCGCTCGGCCTCGAGCGCCCCGAGTCGCCCGCCGGCCGGGCGACCGGCGCCCCCGAGATCCCCGTCGACGCGACTCTGCGCGAAGCGTCGGCGTCGGAGCTGCTCTCGCGGCTCGATCCGGCGCCGGGCCTGGACGCGGCCGCGATCGAGCGGGAAGTGTCCGGCGTCACGTCGCCGGAAGGCCGCGGCGCGTTCATACGGCGCGTGATGATGTCCCCGGAGTATCAGCTGGCGTAAGGACGATGACTGGAACCGTGCCGCGCACGCAGCAGGAGACCGCGGAAGGCGGGCCGCGTCCGAGCGCCAGTCGGAACCATCGATAACTGTCCCCGATCGCCACGTGGAGGAGACCGATGAGCACCATCAGCCGACGCGACCTGCTGACCTGGTTCGCCCTGACGCCGACCGTTCCGTTCTTCGTTCGCGAGAGCGCGCGCGCCGCCGCCGCGGGGACGCAGGCGGCCGCCGGGGGCGCGGCGGCGACCCACGACGGGC
Source organism: Vicinamibacterales bacterium (assembly GCA_965116765.1). Lineage (GTDB taxonomy): Bacteria > Acidobacteriota > Vicinamibacteria > Vicinamibacterales > UBA8438 > JAJEEA01. The sequence goes on from OZ220718.1 coordinate 1,283,662, forward strand.
GCGTGGTGGTCGTCCTGCGGCTCCGGGGCGGCAACGACGGGTTGAACACGGTGGTCCCGGTGCGCGACGACCGCTACTACCGGGCGCGCCCCACCATCGCGATCCCCCGCCGGGACACCATTCCTCTCGACGGAAGCGACCTCGGCCTGAACCCCTGGCTCGGCCACGTGCGCCGGCTGATGGACGACGGCCACGCCGGCATCGTGCAGGGGGTGGGCTACCCGCGGTCGTCCCGTTCGCACGCGCGGGCGACCGAGATCTGGGAGACCGGCTCGGTGGCCCCCGAGGCGCCGCGGCACGGCTGGCTGGGCCGCTATCTCGACCACGCCTGCGATTGCGGCGACGAGCCGCTGGCCGGGGTGCAGTTCGACGAGACCCTCGGCCGCACCCTCGCCTCGGCCTCGGGCCGCAGCGCGTCGATCGGGCACCCCGAGCTCCTGCTGGACATGGACGCGGCCCCGCCGCCGGCCGCCGCCGCGCGCGGCCCCCGCGCGGGCCGGCTCGACTACCTCAGGCAGGTCGACAACCGCCTCGCGCTCGCCGCGCGCCAGCTCCACCGCGCACGGGCCGGCACCGGCGGCGGCTTCGACTACCCCGACTCCGCCTTCGGCCAGTCGCTGCGGTGGACCGGCGACATGATCGAGACCGGCTGCCCGACCCGCGTCTACTACGTGTCCCTCGGCTCGTTCGACGGTCCCGATTCGGCCTCCTTCGACACCCACGTCGACCAGCCCGCGAAGCACCGGGTCCTCTTCACCGAGCTCGGGCGCGGCCTGCGCGCCTTCACGCGCCATCTGCGGCGGGCCGGGCAGCTCGACCGCGTGCTCCTGCTGACCTTTTCCGACTTCGGCCGCCTCGTCACCGAGAACCGGACCCGCGGCACCGAGCACGGCGACGCCGGGGTGCTGTTCGTGGCGGGGGGCGGCGTGCGGGCGGGGCTGCTCGGCGAGCCGGCCGACCTCGGCCGGGTCACCCGCGGGGGCCTCGACGCCACCGTCGACTTCCGCGACATCTACGCCGACGTGCTGCAGCGGTGGCTCGGCGTCGACCCGACGCCGATTCTCGGGTCCGCGGTCGGCTCGTTCCCCGTCGTGAGCGCGTGACCAGGAGATCCCGATGCGCAAGACGCTTCCCAAACTGATCCTCTCGCTGCTGCTCGTGAGCCCCGGCCCGCTGTCGGCCCAGGACGCCGGCCAGGACGACCTACAGACCCTGCAGGGAGAATGGACGGTGGCCGCGGCCGAGCAGGGCGGCCGACCGTTCGACGTCATCGTCGGCGGCGTCCTCACCATCACCGGCGACCGCTTCGCGCTGGTCACCGCCACCGGCAACGAGCTCGCCGGGCAGATACGGCTCGACCCGGCACAGTCGCCCCGCCAGCTCGACTTCGTCCACGACGACGGCCTCCTGTGGGAGGCGATCTACGTCGCCGAAGCCGACTTCTTCCGGCTGAACTACGTCGAGGCGAGCCCCGAGACGCCGCGCCCGACGATGTTCGTCACCGGGTCGGACACGCCGGGCACCGTGATCGTCATGGAGCGCTGAACGGGTACACGACAGGACGCTCTCGTCGGTCAAGGTGTCGGCCAACGTCGGGCGCGGCATCAAGAACCCGAGCTTCTTCCAGCTCTACGGCGGGCAGTGGGTCGACGGCGACCCGTCCCTGCGGCCCGAGCGGGCGCTGACGGTCGACGCGGGGGTCGAGGCGACGTTCGACGACCAGCGCTGGCTGGCCCGCTTCACGTGGTTCGGCAACGACTACGAGGACCAGATCGCCTGGTCGCCCTCGCCCGGCTTCGGTGGCGACGGCATGCCCGACTACGTCAACATCGACGGGTCGCGGGCGGACGGCGTCGAGCTCGAGCTCGCCATGCAGCGGCCCCTCGGCGGGCTCACCGCGAGCGCGTCGTACGCGCTCGTCGACACCGAGGTGGTCACCAACGCCGGCACCAGCGAGCAGTTCCAGCCGGGGCAGCCCCTGCTGCGCCGGCCGCGGCACTCGGGCAACGTGCGCGTCGGCTACGCGCGGGGCCGCGGCAGCCCACACCTGAACGTCCGGGTCGCGGGCGACCGGCACGACAGCGCGTTCCTCGGCCTCCAGCGCGTCGGGGACGGCCGCGGGGTCGACATCACCGTCAACCCGGGCTACACGCTGGTCGCCGCGGGCGGGCAGTTCCGCGTGCGCCCCGAGCCCTGCGCATCGACAACCTGACCGATGCGGTGTACGACAGTGCGCTGGGTACCCGGCCCTCCCGCGCGCGTTCGTCGCCGGCGGCCGCTTCGGATTCGGCGGCTGAGCCAAGGACGCGGCCTGATTCCTGACGAGACGTGGTCCCTCAGACGAGCTCCACGAGGGTCTCCCCCCGCTGCAACGCGGCCACGATTGCGCCCAGCTCGTTGTCCATCCGCTCGAGGAGAGCCAATCGTCGCGTGTTGCCGACGCGAAGCCAAACGACCGCCGGGCCTCCTGACAGGATGCGGTGAAGAGCGAAGTCCTCGTCCTTCGTCACGATGACGGCGCCCATGAGCTCGGCGTGCCGTCGGACGGCGTCGTCAGACGCCGACGCCAGACCGCGGTCGGCGACATGCTCGGCCTCGTGCCCCTTGGCCGCGATCCGGCGTGCGAGAGCCGGCGGGAGCTGGGCATCGACGAGGAAACGCAAGCTACGCGCTCCTCAGCACGGGATGGTCGTTCTGACGCGCCGCGAACTCGAGAACCGCGACGATGTCGTCGGGCTCCAGATAGGGCAGATCCTCCAGGATCTCCTCGCGCGTCGCCCCTGCCGCCAGGAGGTCCAACACGTCCGTGACACGGACACGCAGGCCGCGGATGCAGGGTCTTCCCCCGCAGACGTCCGCGTCGGTCGTGATCCGATCGATTCTGCTCACGTCACCTCCTTCCAGCCGTCGGCCCTGTCCATTCTAGCGGGCATGCGCGGACGACGGCCTCGTGCAAGATGGGGCTCCCTCATCAGCACGCTCTGGAAACGACAGTTGTGCTACGGTTCGCTGGTGCAAAGCCAAGGGAGGCAAGCGTGGGTTCTCTCAATGTCTTCAGCGCGCGCGATGTCCGGCGGCGTTCCGGAGAGCTTCTCAGGAACGCGGAGCACGGACGCCTGGCGTTGATCACCAAGCACGGGCGTCCCGCGATCCTGGCCGTCCCTTTCGACGAGCGCCTGCTCGAGGTCGGCACCCATCGCGCCATGGCGCTGCGCCTGTTCGAACAGCGCCTGGTAACGCTGGCTCAGGCCGCGAGACTGGCGGCGATGACTCCGGAGGAGTTCGTCGTTCTGCTCGGCGCGGCCGGCATTCCAGCCGTCGACGACACGAAGCTGCTCGTCGTGGCGTTCTGCGGCGACGGCTTCACGTGGTCCGATGCCTGACGTCCCCCCACACGACCACGGCGGGTCTGCAACCCTCGCGGCCGGATCGGGGCCTCTGCGCCGTGCCGGCGGGCAGCTCATCGGCGCCCGAGACGTCCAGGAGGACGATCTCGGCTTCATCGACGGCTCCACGCTCGACCCCGCCGGCCAGCACCCGGTGGCGATCGTGGCGGACGGGATGGGCGGCCACGCCGCCGGCGAGATGGCGAGCAGACTCGCGGTGCGTGCGTTCATCGACGCGTACGGCCTCGAGGGCGCCCCCGCCGGTCGGCTGCGCACCGCGCTCGACGCCGCCAACCGGGCCATCGACGACGCAGTCTGCGAGAACCTCTCGCTCGACGGCATGGGAGCCACGCTGGTGGCGGCGGCGGTGACCACGGACGGACTGGAGTGGATCAGCGTCGGCGATTCTCCGCTGTACCTCTATCGCGGCGGGCGGCTGAAGCGCCTCAACGAAGACCACTCCATGGCGCCGATCATCGAGGCCCTGCGCGAGAGCGACCCGGCGACGGCCCGCGGGATGAACCCGAACGAGCTCCGCTCCGCCCTCGTCGGATTCGAGATCCCGAAGGTGGACGCGTCGCCCATGCCCGAGCTGCTGCTGCCGGGCGACCTGATCCTGGCCGCCACCGATGGTCTGAACACGCTGGGCGTCGACGAAACCGCTTCGATCATCTCGGACTGCCGCGGCGACGGGCCGGAGGCGGTGACGGACGCGCTGTTGGCTGCGGTCGCCGCCCGCGCTGTTCCCACTCAGGACAACACGACGGTGGCGATCATCGAGTTGACCGACAGACCCTCGTGACGGGGCGCCGTTCGACCCGACGTCACGAGGCGAATCGGGTGCGGTGAACCGGGAGCGTGACGATTTCATGGCGAGCCTGACACAACCCGATGGCCCGGACGCATCGCCCGCGGCGTCGCCGCGACCGTCATCCTCCTGGCGACCGGGTGGAGCCCTCGCAGGGGCAGCCCCAGTCATCCCAGGTCGCCGACGATCTGGAGGACACCGTCGCCATCGCGGTCCGCATCGTCGACACAGTCGTCAAATGTCATGACATATGACGACTGTGTCGACACGGGCCGACGTCGCCGACGGCCCGGGAAGGGTGGGCGGCCGGGTAGACTGCCCTATCGCTGATCCGCGGCACTCCAGCGGTACACCGTCTCCAGTCTGCGAACGAGGGCCTCACGCTCGAAGCCGCGCGGGGCATCGACTCGATGCTCCGGCCCGACACGGAGGACCCCGGCCAGCCCGTCGATGTCGCCCCAGGGCACGAGGAGCTCGCCGCCGGGGTGCCACTCGCGCACGCCGCCGCTGTCCCAGGCGGCGACGGGCGTGCCGAGGGTCAGGGCCTCGAGCCCGACGATGCCGAGCGGCTCCTGCCAGCGCGAGGGCATGACGAGCACCGCGGCGCGGCGGTAGGCGGCGGAGAGGCGCCGGCGGTCGAGCCAGCCCAGCACCTCGACGCCTTCCGCCTCGACCTCGCGGCGCAACGGGCCGGTGCCGGCCACGACGAAGGGGAGCTCCGACCCCGAGCGCCGCCAGGCTTCGACGGCGTCGCGGATGCCCTTGGCCTCGACCACGCGCCCCGCGAAGAGGACGCAGGGTGGTCCGTCGGCCCGCGCGTCGACGTCGAGGCCGTGGACGGCGGGAGGAACGACCGTGATGCGATCCGCCGGGACCCCCGCCTGGGTCAGCTCCCGCTTCATGTAGGACGACAGCACGGTCACCCGCAACCGCCCCAGCGGTTCCAGCCGCTGCGCGGTGAGCTCGAAGGTGCTCTCGAAGTACGCGGTGTCGTCGAAGCAGCCGGCGCACACCTCGCGCCCCATCGCGTCGCCGCAGACCCGGCCGTCCGAGGTCCACTTGCCGCGGCCCGGACAGAAGAAGCGGTGGTCCTGGACCGTCACCACCGCGTCCACCTCGACCGCCCAGGCCAGCACGGCCGGGTTGACCACGTTGTGCACGTGCACGAGATCCGGATGCAGCCGCGCCATCAGCGGGTCGAGGTCGACGGCGGCCCGCAGCCTGGCATCCAGGTGCGGTACGACCGTCACCGGACAGGGCGCGCGCACGCCGCCGTCGTCGCGGCCCACGGCGAGGTGCATCTGGTGGCGGCCGTCCGACAGGGCGTCGAGAAGGCCGAGCAGAGCGAGGTCGGCACCTCCGCGGTCACTCAACCGATCCGCGACGTGGAGAATCCGCATCGCCGCTACCGCGCCGCGAGGTCAGGCTCGGGCCGGCCCTTTCCGCCCTGGCGTTTGGCCTTTCCTGAGTGCGCTCGCCGCTCCACGGGTCCAGGCGCGGGCCGGGCCCTTTCCTGCCCCCAACCACGGAACTTGCCGAGCCGGCGAGGCAGGCGCGTATCCCTTTGCGGAGGCCGAGAAGCTGGGTCAACCAGCCGCGGCATCCGCCGACCGGATCACCGTGATCTCGCGGTGCGCCAGATGGCCGCGCACGCGGTCGACGTTGGCCCGCCACCAGTCGGAGCCGTAGAACGCCGCCTCCTTCCGCTCGAGGTCCGCCTCGGTCTCCCCGTAGCTCCGCACCCAGATGAACTGCGTGCGGGCGTCGTTCACCCAGGCGCCCTCGACGGTGATGTCGTGCTCGCGGAGCAGCGGCGCGATGTGGCCGTGGAACAGATCGAGCCAGCTCTCCATCTGCCCCTCGTTGATGGTGTACACGCGCAGGTGGGCTATGGACATATGGGCAACACGCTCCCTCGTCGCGCCTTGGCGGGCGCCGCCGCCCCGCCGCCGTGGAAGGCCGCGTCATTCCCGGACGTCGGCGCCGCAGCAGGATCCCGGGTCGCCGCCCGTTGCGCCGCGGCGTAGAGGGTCATTGCGCCGGCGAAGATCAACCGCAGGCCGCCGCGGCAGGGTCCCGGCCCGCCGCTCGCGGCGACCCTCCGTCCCTGTGCTATTCCATGTCCGGCGGGGGAACCCGGCGCATCGTCGCCTGCTCGAAGGCGTAGGCCAGCTCGATCAGGCGCGGCTCGCTGCACGCCATCCCCGCGAAGCTCACCCCGAACGGCCGGGGCCTCGGCTCGAAGCCCTCCGGCATCGGCGGGTCCGGTTCGGCCGCGACGAAGGCGAACGGCACGATCACGGTCGGGTAGCCCGGCCGGGCCGAGATGCCCGCCCCGCTCGATCCGGGAAAGAGCAGGGCGTCGAGCTCGAGGGCCGTCATCACCTCGTCGATGCCGTGCTCGCCGTTCAGCCGCAGGTCCCGCGCGCGGTCGGCCTCGTACTCGGCGCGGGCGGCCTCCAGGTCAATCTCGTCCGCACCGTCGAGACGGGCCTGGGCGTACTTGAGCGCGCCCGCCTGCTCGTGGGCCAGGTTCCACTCGCGGAGCTCCGTGAGGGTCCCGACCGGGGCGGTGTCGCCGAGGGTCGCGAGCCAGGCGTTGAAGTCGCGCTTCATGCCGTACGAGAGCACGCTGCTCCCCGTGTTCGCGAGCAGGTTGCCGGCGGGGTCGGGGTCGACGACGCTCGGGATGTCCGCCGGATCGACGATCGTGGCGCCCTCCTGCTCGAGGACCGCGATCGCCTCGGCCATCGCGGCCCGGCCCGCCTCGGACAGCCGGCTCTGCGGCTCGTCGGCGCCGGGGGGCGTGACGGGGTCGTAGTAGAGCGCCCGCGGAATGCCGATGCGCGCCCCCTGCAGGCCCTCGCGACGGAGAAAGACGGTGTAGTCCCGATCGGGCGGCGGCTCGCATCGCGACGTCGCCGGATCGTTGGGGTCGGGCTCCGGCGCCCTCCAGGGCCCCGAACAGGATGGCGGCGTCGGTGACGGTGCGCGCCATCGGGCCCGCCGTGTCCTGGTCGGCCGTGATCGGGATGACGCCCCAGCGGCTCACCCGCCCCACCGTCGGCTTGATGCCGGCCAGCATGTTGGCGTTCGACGGGGACAGGATGGACCCCGACGTCTCGGTCCCGACGTTCGCCGCCCAGAAGCTGCCGGCGGTGCCGATGCCGGAGCTCGAGCCCCCGGTGCCCATGACGGGGCGGCCGTCGTTCCTGCCCGGTCTCGGGTCGCGGCGGGGGTCGTACGGGTTCAGGCCGAATCCCCCCACCGCGCTGTAGTTCCCCGGCATGCCGCTCGCCATGAAGTTCGCGAGCTCGGTCATGACGGTCTTGGCGAGGATGACGGCGCCGGCCTCGCGCAGGTTCGTGGTGAGGGTCGCCTCGTACGGCGGCACGTAGCCTTCGAAGGCGAGCGCGCCCCCGGTGGTCGGCACGTCGGTGGTGTGGATGTTGTCCTTGAGCGCGACCGGAATGCCGTGGAGCGGCCCGCGGACCCGCCCGCGGGCGCGCTCCGCGTCGAGGCGGTCCGCCTCCGCGAGGGCGTTGGCGTTGACCGCGATCGCGGCGTTCACGCGGTGCTCGTACAGGGCGATGCGCAGCAGGTGCGCTTCGACCAGCTCCCGCGACGTGACCCGCCCCTCCTCCATCGCCCGCTGCATCTCGGGGATGGTGGCCTCGACCACGTCGAATCGCTCCTGCCGGTCCTCGACCGCGCACGAGGCGAGGAGCCCCGGCAGGAGGACCGTGGAGAGCACGAAGGCAGGACGCATTCTCATGCCAGGCCTCGCTTCCGCCCCCGGTAGCGCCCGAGGAGCCGAGCGGTCTCGCCCGTCCTGGCGGACGGCACTGGCCGCCCGGACGCGCCAGGGTCGGCGACCGGGAACAGCCCGATTATAGGGGCCTTCCGCCGTCCACGGGAACCGGCGGCCGTACGTCACCAGGCGCGCCGGTACAGCTCGAGGGCTTCGCGGGCGCCGAACGGCCGCGGGTTGAACGTGCCCGTCCACTGGGTGGCCGCGGCCTCGGCCAGCGACGGCAGGTCGTCGGCCGCGACGCCCGCGGTCCGGAGATCGGCCGGGAATCCCCCCGACCGGCCGGCGGTGGCGAGACGGCGGGCGAGGCGGTGTCCGGCCGGGCCGCCATCCGGCGCGGCCGGCAGCGCGTCGGCGAGGTCAGCGTAGAGGTTGCCGTCGCCCTCCGCGTTCCACCGCACGACGTGCGGCAGCAGGATCGCCAGCGCGATGCCGTGAGTCAGGTCGTAGCGCGCGGTCAGGGGGTTGGCGCAGGCGTGCGCGGCCCCGAGCATCGAGTGCTCGATGGCCACCCCCGCGTAGAACGCCCCGAGCTGCATGGCGGCCCGCGCGTCGACATCCCCCGGCGCGCCCAGCACCCGCTCGTAGTGCGGCGCGATCAGCCGGAAGGCGGCGTGCGAGAACAGCGTCGAGACCGGGGTGCGGCGCGTGGTGACGGCGGTCTCCACCGCGTGGGCGAGGGCGTCGAAGCCGGCGGCGGCGGTGACCGCGGGGGGCTGCGAGACGGTCAGCTCGGGATCGAGGATCGCCACCGCGAAGGCGAGCTTCGGGTCGCCGCACGCCATCTTCATGTGCGTCGCGGTGTCGGCGATCACCGCGTAGCTCTGGGCCTCGGAGCCGGTGCCGGCGGTGGTGGGCACCGCGATCATCGGGAGCAGCGGCTTCCGCGCGAGCCCGTAGCCCTTGTAGTCGGCGATCGTCCCCCCGTTGGTGAGAATGAGGTTGATGCCCTTGGCGCAGTCGAGGGGGCTGCCCCCGCCGAGGCCGATGACCCCGTCGGGCCGGCGGGCGGCGGCGAACTCGACCCCCCGGTCGACCATCGCGCCGTCGGGGTTGGCCTCGCACGCGTCGAAGACCGCCGCCTCGACCCCGGCGTCGCGCAGTTGCCCGAGGGCGCGCTCGACGTGGCCGGCGTCGCGCAGCCCGCGGTCGGTGACGAGCAGCGGCCGCGAGAAGCCGAGCTCGCGGGCCAGGGGCCCGAGCCGGTCGATGGCCCCCGGTCCGCACACGAGACGTGTCCGGAGCTGGAGCTCGAAGGGAGTCGCTGAAGCGGTCGCCATCACTACAGTATGCTACCGGGGACCGCGGTCATCCCCGCCGGGCAGGACACCGACGGCCGGGGACCCCGCGCCGCCGCAGAGCGCGCGAGCGAACCCGCTCCGGGCGACGAGGATCAAGGGCAAACATCCCATGGACAAGGCCGACACGCGCTCCGCCGTCGACGAGGCGCGGGAGCTGATCGACAAGGCCTGGACCCTCCGTTGGAGGACGATGCAGTCGCGGCCGGCCACCGAGGCCGAGCTGCAGCAGGCCGTCGCCCGTTTCCACGGGTATCTCTCCGAGGCGGTGAGCCTCCTGCGCGCGGCCGGCGCGACCCGCGAGCTGGTGGGGGCGCTGGGGAAGCTGGGCCATGCCGAGGAGAATGCCGGGCGCGTCGATGCCGCCCTGGCCTGCTACGAGGAGGCGGTGGCGGTGGCGCGCGGCGCGGACCACCGGCTGCCGCTCGCCCATGCGCTGCGTCAACTCGGCGACCTGCATCGGAAGGCGGAGCGGCCGACCGTGGCGGAAGCCTGCTACGCCGAGTCGCTGGCCCTCTACGGCGCCCAGGACGAGCCGCCGCCGCTCGACCACGCGAACGCCCTCCGGCCGATGGCGATCCTCAAGGAGGAGCAGGGTCGGGTCGACGAGGCCAGGACCCTGTGGCGGCGCGCCCGCGAGCTCTACGGCGTGGCTTCGATCCAGGCCGGGGTGGACGAGTGCACCGACCATCTCGACCGCCTCGGCTGACCCCGCCCCGAAGAACCGCCGCCTCGCCGCCCGCTTCCGGCCCGAACGCTCTCGCCGGAGCACCGTTCCGCGCCGAGCACTCCGACGGTTCGGCCGTCGAATCACCTGTCTGGAGCGCGACGTCGCGATGTTCGGGCCGCGCGTTCAAGCCAAGCTTGCGCGTCGGCCGTCCGTTCGAGCGCAAGCCTGCACGCGCAGGGGAGCACTCACGTTACCGACCACTAGAAGCCCGGCTTGAGGGTCCCCTTGTCGCGCGCGATCTCGAGCAGCGTCGGATAGAACTGCACGAACGTGCGCTCGACCGCGGTGTGATCGGTGTGGCACTCGACGCACCGCGCCGCCTGCTCGGCGGGCAGGGGCGCGACCGCGTCGGGCATCGAGCCCGCGGCCCCGAAGTTGTAGTACGCCCACCCGTCCTCGAAGCGCGAGTCCTTGACCTCGGCCTCGAGCACGAGCAGGTCGCTCTGGAAGCTCCCCGCGATGTTGATCGACGCCTCGGAGACCGACTGCCGGATCTCGAGGATGAAGACGCTGCCGTCCGGCCACTCCCCCGTCTCCTCGAACGCGGCATAGGCCGAACGGTTCACGAAGACGTTCTGGAACCGCATGGGCCGCGCGCCGCTGCCCGCCTCCTGCACCTGCTCGGCCTCGTAGGTCATCCCCAGGCCCGAGCTCAGGAACATCCACTCGCGGTAGTCGTCGGGGCGCACGAGCTCGTCGCCGTTGACGTAGCGCGGACCGTCGCCTGGCTCCGACTGGGCGCCTGCGGTGAGAGACAGCGAGGCGGCGCAGACCGCTGCCGCCGCCATGCCCAAGGCTATTGTCATGTTCCGAACGGTCATCTTCCTGGTCTCCAGGTCAATCCCGCCACCGGAAGCGATGGCAGGGCGTCGGCGCCGCCGCCGTCGGGGCCCGGCATCTCCGAACGACTCTCTTCCCCGCTCACCGCGTCGTCACCGCCACTGAGCTTGCGCGAGCTCGCTGAACGGGACAAGGTGCCGCCACCCTCATCCCGCCAGTCCTTCGAGCGGACCGTCGGCGGTGCCGAACCTGTCGATCGGCACCCCCATCCCCTGCAACAGCGACACGTGGATGCGCGCGAGGTCGGTCGGCTCGGCGTGCTCGAGGAGGCGGCCGGTCGCGATGGTCCCGCCCCCGCCGCCCGCGAGCAGGGTCGGCAGGTGCTGCGCGTCGTGCTCGTTGCCGTCGCCGAGGGTCGCCCCGTAGACGATGGCGCTGTTGTCGAGCAGGGTCCCGCCGTTCGGCTCGCGCACCGAGCTCAGCCGCTCGAGCAGGTACGCGACCTGGCGGTGGTGCCAGCGGATGACCTCGGCGTACATCGCCCGCTTCTGCTCCACCGAGTCCCACGAGGTGACGCCGTCGTCGTCCTCGGTCTTGCCCGAGGCGTTCTTGTAGTGCGACAGCGCGTGCCACGTGCCGCGCACCCCCTCGATGAAGTTGAAGTAGCGGTTCGACTGCCCGTGGTCGAGCATGAACGTGCAGACGCGGGTGGCGTCGGACTGGAACGCGGCCACCATCAGGTCCATCATCAGCCGCATGTACGACTCGTGCTCGTCGGGGATGCCGAGGGTGGGCGTGGTCAGGGTGTCGGTCAGCGCCCCGTCGTCGCGCGCCTCCGCCGACCGGCGCTCCGCGAACTCGATGCGGCGCTCAAGGGCCCGGATCGACTCGAAGTACTCGTCGAGCCGGTAGCGGTCGGCCGCGCTCACGTAGCTGCCGAGGGCCCGGGCGTCGGCGAGCACCGCGTCCATGACCGAGCGGTCGGTGGCCCCGCCCGACGGCGGGCGGAACATGCGGTCGAAGACGGCGCGCGGCTCGATTTCGCGCGACATCGGCCGGTCGGGCGCCGACCACGAGATGGCGTTGCGCGGCAGCGAGTTCGAGAAGAAGCCCTCGCCCTGCACCGACAGCTCGAGCGACGGCAGCATCGTCTCGTCGCGCAGGTGCCGCGCCGCGACCTGGTCGGCCGACACCCCGCCGGCGTTGACGGCGAGGCGGTCGTAGTCGCCGCCGGTCAGCCACGTCGGGGGCCCGCCCACGTGGCCGTTGCCCCTGGGCGTCCAGATGTTGGTGGGGATGACGAGGTGCTCCCTGAACGGCTCCAGGGGGTGCATCCACTCGTTCAGCTTCACGAGCCGTCCCCCGGGCCCGGTCTCTTCGGGATACCAGGTGCCGCGGGGGATCCCGTTCGGGAAGTAGAGATAGGCGAGCCGGTTCGCGGAAGCCGGCGCGGCCGGCACCGCTCCCCCGAGCCCGGACGCGGCGGCAGGCATGACGTCGAGCAGCGGGAGGGCCACGGTGGCTCCGAGCCCGCGCAGCACGGTACGGCGCGACAGGCGGCGAGAGGGCATCAGTCGGTCTCCTCGACGCGGTTCTTCCTGTAGTGGAAGGGATGGCTGGCCACGATAACAGTCGGTCTCCTCGACGCGGTTCTTCCTGTGCTGGAAGCGATGACCGGCCACGATATCAGTCGGTGTCCTCGACGCGGTTCTTCTTGTACTGGAACGGGTAGCTGGCCACGATCTCCTGCAGCAGCGTCTGGAAGCGGTAGCCGTCGGCCTCGAGGGCGGCGACGATGGTGCGCACCGCCGGCTCGTCGTAGTACTCGAGCTGGCGGCCGAGGGCGTAGGCGAGCATCTTCGACGTCACCTGCCGCACGAGGTCGTCGTGCCGGTGCTCGAGGAGGGCCCGCTTCAGCCCCGCGGGGCCGACGAACGGCGTCCCGTCGGGCAGCGCCCCGTCGGCGGCGATGACCCGGTGGGTGTTCCTGTAGTGCCGGACGATGGGGTCGGGACTGGTCTCGGTCTGGAACTCGATGGTCTCGTCCGCCTCGGCCGGGTCTTCCACCCGCTGGCGGAAGTGATAGGTCTCGCGCCAGCGCCCGAAGTAGTCGAAGTTCTCGAGGCTGAAGCCGATGGGGTCGATGCGGCGGTGGCACGCCGCGCACGTCTCGTTGCTCGAGTGCATCTCGAGCTTCTCGCGGAAGCTGAGCCCGCGCAGGTCGGCCACCTCCTCGCTCAGCACCCCGGCGTTCGGGGGCGGGGGCGGCGGGGGCGTGCCGAGCAGCACGTCGAGCACGTAGCTGCCCCGCTTTACGGGGCTCGTGTCCTTGTAGTTCGAGGTCAGGGCGAGGATGCTGGGCTGCCCGAGGACCCCGCCGCGGTTGGGGTCGTCGAGGGCGACGCGCCGCATGTGCTCGCCGCGGACCCCCTGCATGCCGTAGAGCGTGCCCGCCAATTCCTCGTTGACGTAGGTGTAGTCGGCGTCGATGAGGTCGCGGATGGGCCGGTCCTCGCGGAGCAGCGACAGGAAGAACAGCGCCGACTCGTCGCGCATCGCCGTCATCAGCGTCGCGGTGCACCACGGGTTGTCGATGGGGTCGAGCCAGATGCGGGTGCCGACGTGCTGGAAGCCGAGCCACTGCGCCGCGAACACCGTCCCCAGGGTGTCGGCCCGCCGGTCGGCGAGCATGCGGGCGACCTGCGCCCGCAGCGTCCCGGGGTCGCTCAGCTCCCCGCCCGCCGCGAGGTCGAACAGCTCCTGGTCGGGCATCGAGGCCCACAGGAAGTACGACAGGCGCGAGGCGAGCTCCCAGTCGTCGACCCGATAGGGGTCGCCGCCCTCGCGGCCCCGCTCGACCCTCAGCAGGAACTTCGGCGAGATCAGCACCGACTGCAGCACCCGCTTGACCGCGACCTCGTGGTCGAGCCCGGCCGCCCGGCCGATGCGGTACCGGTCCACCGCCTGATCGACCTCGCCGGCGGTGGCCGGCCGCCGGTAGGCGCGGCCCAGGAACCGCTGGAGCACCGCCTCGGCCGCGTCCTCGTCGCCAATCTCCCCGCCCGGCTCGGCCACGAAGATCAGCTCGCGCGACGCGAGGTGGCGGACGTCGGTCGGCTCGGCCGGCAGGGCGAGCTCGACCACGCGCTCGGCCGCCGCGATGTAGCGCTCCATCAGCGCCGGCTGCAGGAACAGGGTGTTCGACGAGTTGTCGAACCCGCTCGACCCCGTCAGCTCGTCGGGAAACCGGTCGGTGACGTTCAGCGCGACGCCGAACAGGTCGCGGATGGTGTTGTCGTACTCGGTGTGGGTGAGCCGCCGCATCAGCTCGAAGCCGGGGTCGTCGAGGGTCGAGTAGTCGAACTCCTCGATGTCGCGGTGCAGCATCGCCGCCATCCGGCGCCGCACCTCGGGCGGCAGCGGCGGGGCGCCGGCCGGCGGCATCTCGCCCGCGTCGAGGGCCTCGATAATCCGCTCCCACGTCTCGCGGTTGCGGACGAGGGGGCGCTCGGTCACGAGGGTCGCGAGGTTGATGCCCGCGGTCTGGGTCTGCGGCCCGTGACAGCGGAAGCAGTATTGCTCCGCGAGGGGAGCGACGGCGTGGGCGGCGGCGTCGGTCTGCGCGGAAGCGGCCGCGGCCGCCACCAACGTCCCGGCGAGCAAGAGAGCGACGACACCCAGGCGGCGAACGCGATTGCTCATCATCCGAATCCCCGACTGCGAATCGTATCGACCGCCCGTGCGCGCAGGCACGCTCCGACGCGGCCAATTATACGGGCTCGCGAGCATTACTGGTGGACGTAGGTGCTGCGGGCCAGCACGCGCCCGTCGCCGCCGAGCAGCTCCACGTCGATGTCATGGGACCCCGGCTCGAGGTCCGGGGCCAGGGTGAACAGCACGTAGCGCCCGCCGACCGCGCTCGCCAACCGCCCGACGGCGCGCCGCGGACGGTGGAAGGTCGTCAGGAACAGCCCGCCGGTGTGGTGGGACACGTCGCGCAGGGCGTGCTCGAAGGTGTGGTAGTCGGCCTGCGTCACGTCGAGCGAGAACACCGCGGCGCGGGCCGCGTCGAGGGCATCGAGGGCCCGTTCGTACCGCGTGAAGCCGTGGTCGAAGCCGTAACCGATCAGCACCACCGACTTCGATCCGGGCAGCGGCTCGAGCACCTCGCCGAGCCGCCGCAGCGCGTCCTCGACCTGCCAGATCGTCCGCCCCTCGGCCTGATCGATGCCCGCCACGATCGAGAGCCCCGCCTGCGGCTCGAGCGCCGGCGGGTCCTCGTGCATCACGTCCCAGGCGAGCACCTCGCTCGCGCGCTCGAGGTCGGCGGTGAAGTCGAGCCAGATCCTGAAATGGTGCTCGAACGAGACCACGGCCACCCGATCGTCCGGTCCGACCCCGGCCAGCAGGCCGTCGCTGTCCTGGAGCAGCCGCAGCAGACCCAGGGCCCGGTCCGCCTCGAGGCTCTTCTGCACGAAGAACACGACGAGCTGCCGGCGGTCGCGCGGCGCGAGGACGGCGGTGAGGTCTGTCGAAGGCAAGGGCGCCCGACCGGACCCGTCGGCGCGATCGGGCTCGTCGGCGCCGAGCCACAGGGCCGACTCGACGTCGACCCGCTCGCCGCCTATGCGGACCTCGAAATCGTCCGGGCCGAGCCCCGCCACCGGCTCGCCCTCGTCGCCGATGACCCGCACGTCGATCATGACGCGCGAGACGTCGACCCGCTCGATCAGCGGCGGCTGCTGTTGCGCCGCGAGCCCGGCCGCGGTCGACAGCGCCAGCGCCGCCGTCACCCCGCCGCGCCGTCCGGCCATTCGGTGAGCCATGCGCGAAACCATCACGCCAGGGTCGCTGCCGCGCGTCGCGGGCCGCGACTCACGCGCCCGGCTCGTCGGCCTTCTGGCCCGCGTGGAACTCGGCGTAGACGTACACCGGGATCTTCAGGCCCCCGAGGCGCTCCTCGAGCACGGGGCGGACGTCGTCCCACTCCAGTCCGCCGACGCCGGTGGCGAGCCTGGGCAGGGCGATAGACTTGAACCCTTCCCGCTCGACGATGTGCGTGAGGGCGCGCAGCGAATCTCGGACGTGCTTGAGGGTGGCTCGCCCCGGGCGGCTGCCGTGGCCGTACCCGCCTTCCTGCGTGAGGAGATTGATGACCCTCACGCCGCCCGCTCCGCCCCACATCCACGCCTCGCCCGGCTTCGGGTGCTTCAGGTTGCACCAGTGGTGGTAGTCCTTGTGCATCGCCGGGTACATCTCGTGCAGCGACCGCGCCAGCCCCTGGTTCATGGGGTCCTTGGGCGCCACGCCGTGGGCCAG
Organism: Vicinamibacterales bacterium; assembly: GCA_965116765.1. Classification (GTDB taxonomy): domain Bacteria; phylum Acidobacteriota; class Vicinamibacteria; order Vicinamibacterales; family UBA8438; genus JAJEEA01. Next base: position 1,299,794 of record OZ220718.1, read on the forward strand.
CGCCTGTGCGCGGCTGAGGAGGATGTCTCCCGAAACGTAGTGAATCACGAGCCGGTCCTTTCTGCTGGCTGTCGGCGGCGCGTCGCTCGCGTGCCGGCCTGCATGCCCCGACGATGATACAGCCATCGCGCCCGGGGCCGAGGAGGGCCGGGCGGGGCCGCAAGCCCCCCGGACCCCGGTCACGTCCTTCGCCAGGACACATATCGGTAAATTATATTTCCAGATAGCCAGTTTATCGGCAATAATGGTATCCAAAAATCTCATGTCCGACTTGCTGCGCGACATCATCCTCGACTTCCGCGAGGCCGATCTGCCGACCGGCGTCCCGCGCCGGATCGACGTGACGCAGGCGCCGGGCAAGGCGACCGTCTGCATCGGCCCGCGACGCGCCGGCAAGTCGACGTTTCTGTTCCAGCAGATACGGAAGCTGCTCGACCGCGGCGTGCCGCGCGAGAACATCCTGTACCTGAACCTCTTCGACGACCGCCTGCGCCACCTGCAGCACGAAGGCCTCGGCGGCGTGGCGGACGCCTACTATTCCCTCCACCCGGAGAAGAAGAGCACCGAGACGGTCCACTGCTTCTTCGACGAGATCCAGGTCGTTTCCGGCTGGGAGCCGTTCGTGGACCGCATCATGCGGACCGAGAAGTGCGAGGTGCACCTCACCGGCTCGTCGGCCCGGATGCTGTCGCGGGAGATCGCGACGCAGATGCGCGGGCGGGCGCTGTCGTGGGAGATCTTCCCCTTCTCGTTCCGGGAGTTCCTCGACTTCCACGGCATCGACGCCGACGGCCCCCTGTCGACGCGACAGCGCCTCCTGGTCCGCAAGGCGTTCGACGACTACTGGGAGCGAGGCGGATTCCCGGAAGTGGCGGGGCTCGACCGCGCGCTGCGCATCCGGATCCACCAGGAGTACTGGGGCGCGATGCTGTTCCGCGACCTCGTCGAGCGCCACGACGTGTCGCACCCCCGGGCCGTCGCAGACCTCGCGCAACGGCTGGTGGACAACGCGGCGTCCCTCTACTCGGTCAACCGGCTCACCGGTTATCTGCAGTCGCTCGGACACCGGGCGCCGAAGTCGGCCGTCTCCGACTACGTGGAGTGGTTCGAGGACGCCTTCTTCCTGTTCACGGTGCGCATCTTCGACGCCTCGCTGTCCCGCGCCAACGCGAACCCGAAGAAGATCTACTGCGTCGACCACGCGCTGGTGAGGTCGGTGGGCTCGGGCATCCTGGTCAACGCCGGCCATCTGCTCGAGAACCTGGTGTTCACGGCGCTGCGCCGGCGCACCCCCGACATCCGCTACTTCAAGGACAAGGGCGGCCGCGAGGTGGACTTCGTGGCGCGGATGCCGGACGGGGGACGCGCGCTGATTCAGGTCTGCGAGTCGCTCGTGGACCCGAGGACGCGCAAGCGGGAGGTCGCGGCGCTCAATCACGCGATGGCCGCCCTGGGGCTGCGGGAGGGCACCATCGTGACCCGCGACGAGGAAGAGACCGTCCCGGTCGACGCCGGCCGCATCGACGTCGTCCCGGCGTGGCGCTTCCTCCTCGACGTCGGGTGATGCCGCTGGTCAGCGGGGCCCAGCGACGGCGGTGACCACCGGCACGAAGCCCAAGCCACCGTCAACGTCGTTCACTGCCGCGATGATGTAGTCCGACTTGGGGTGACTGCTGGATCCGATCACCGTGATCTGTTGCCAGAAATCTTGAAAATTCGGAGTCAAGGTCCGAATTTTCAAATAAAATACCCCCATGATCGAGCGCGCCGGCTGCCTGGGTCAACTCGAAGCCGCGATCACCCGATCTCCGATTACCGCCCTGCTGGGCCCGCGCCAGTGCGGGAAGACGACGCTCGCCCGCCAGCTCGCCTCGACCCGCGGAGCCGCCATCTTCGACCTGGAGTCCGAGCCGGACATCCGACGGCTCGCCAACCCCGAGATGGTCCTCGGCGCTCTCGACGGCCTCGTCGTCCTGGACGAGATCCAGCGCATGCCGCGGCTCTTCACAACCCTGCGCGTCCTCGCCGACCGGCCCGACGCCCGCTCGCGGTTCCTCATTCTCGGCAGCGTGTCGCCCGACCTCGTGCGCGGCGTCTCCGAGTCGCTGGCCGGCCGCGTGGAGTTCGTCGAGCTGACCGGATTCGACCTCGCCGAGACCGGCCCGCCGGCGTGGCGCCGGCTGTGGCTGCGCGGCGGACTGCCCAGGTCGTACCTGGCCGCCTCGGACGACGACAGCATGGCGTGGCGCGACGGGTTCGTCCGCACCTTCCTCGAGCGCGACATCCCGCAACTGGGCATCACGATCCCGCCCGCCGCCATGCGTCGATTCTGGACGATGCTCGCGCACTGGCACGGCCAGATCTGGAACGGGTCGGAGCTGGGCCGGGCCATCGCCGCCTCGGACAAGACCGTCCGCCGTTACCTCGACCTGCTGACCGGCACCTACATGGTGCGCCAGCTCCAGCCCTGGTTCGAGAACGTGGCCAAGCGGCAGGTGAAGGCGCCCAAGATCTATCTCCGCGACACCGGGCTGCACCACGCCCTGCTCGGCCTGCCCGACGACGCCGCCCTGCTCGGCCATCCGCGGGTCGGGGCGTCGTGGGAGGGATTTGCGATCGAGCAGATCCTCGGCTCCCTCGGCCGCCGCGACGCCTGGTTCTGGGGCGCCCACGGCGGCGGCGAGCTCGATCTCCTCGTGATCGAGCGCGGCCGTCGCATCGGGTTCGAGGTGAAGTTCAACGAGGCGCCGCGCATCACGGCCGCGATGCGCAATGTCGCCGAGACCCTCGCCCTCGACCACCTGTTCGTGGTCTGCCCCACCCCGCACGCCTATCCCGTCGACGCGGGCATCACCGTGCTGCCGATCACCGAGGTGGTCGATCTGCGGGGGCGCATCAACGCCTCTTGAGCAGGCCGCCGGCGGCGGCGCCGGACCTCATTCCGTGCTTTCGCGCCCTTCCCGCGATCGCCACTCCCGAAGCCTGATCCTCGACCGCTCGGGCAGCGCTTCGCCCGGAAAGACTGCATCGTGGATCCGTTCCAGTTCGCTCGCGCTCTCGATTCCGCGACGACCGGCGACGCGTTCGATGTCCTCCCAGTCGATGTCCCTCCCCGCCCGCATCTTCATGGCGATGATGTGCTCTGCGCTTGCGCCGGTCACCACCAGGTACGGCGACTGATAAAGCACCCGGGCACGCTCGTCCGTCGTTCGCGGCAGCTTCTGCGTGCCCTGCTCGTTCATCCACGTCGTCGGCCACGCCCGCTCCCGTGCAATCTTGAGGATCGCCTCCTGAACGGCTCCATGCTCCTCTCGGACGTGAACGTCGATATCGCCCGTGACCCGGCTCCTGTCAAAGCTGAGGCTCACGCACGCGCCCCCGTAGACGTAGACGTGAGTTCGCCGCCCCCGCTTGCGCAACTCCCGGTCCAGCGCCTCCAGGGCCTCGACGATGGCTGCCCGGTCGAGCGTCGGGTTCATGGTCGGTCCATCCAGTCGAACCGCTCCCCGCCGCGAGCGTCGAGCTCGAGCGGATCGGGGACCGCACCGTGACGGATGAACGCGCCGGGGCTGTACATCGCGGCCTCGACGCGGATTCCCGGGCTGTCGGTCACGAACCAGGTCGGGGCGAGAAACCACTCCGGCGCCTCGTTCCACGCTGGGTTCTCCCATCCGTTGAGCCACGCCACGTGTTCGACCATGCCGCCGATGAGCGCGTCCCAGCGGGTGCCGCTCGGCGCGGGACGTGCGTGGAGCACCTGATGGCGTTCCTCCCGGGTCATCGCGTGCAGCTTCCGGGGTAGATCGCGAATCACCGCACGCTTGCGCTCCGTATCGTCTTCCGCCTCGACGATGCACCGGGTGTAGTCGTCGAGGCTCAGCCCCCGCAGACAGAGCGGGTGGCGCTTCTCCCGCACGTTTGGTCGAGCCTCTCTCATGCCACCATCCATGCCCGATAACGATTGCCTAATCCCTATTCATCACCAGCATCGCGGTAGAGATTGCCCCCACTACAAACAACACAGTTCCCGCCGATAAGAGTGCAACTCCTGTCAGTCTAAAGCACTTCTCGCGGCGCGGATGACCCCAAGCGGCAGAGTGCACACTCAAGTAAGAGGACAGCAGGGCCAACATCGCCACGAATATTGCGGCAATAAAGGACACCACCGGCCACCGCATTCGAAATGCAATCTCGCTCACACCAGCCTCTACCGGCAAGAGCACCCTGAACAGCCCCAACAACGCGACAATCGAACCCCCGCTTGTCGCAATAAGTGACTGCGCTGTACGCCGGAAGCCTTCAAAAGACGCTTCCAGGTACTTCAGGTGAAGTTCGTCAACTGACATGCAGCAGAGGATATCCCGGCCGTCAAGGCTTCGCACTGCCGACGGGTCGACGCTCATGCACGGCCTCTAGCCGCGCAGGTCGTCGAGGAACTCCGAGGCCGGCTCGACGCCGGTGACCAGCAGGCGGTCGCGGGCGCGCGTGCCGGCGACGTAGAGCAGGTGGCGCTCGGTGCTGTAGACCTCTTCGAGGTCCGCCTCGTCGGCGACGTGCTCGATCCGACCCTGGAGCGGGATGACCTCGTCGTCGCAGGCGGCCACGACGACGGCGCGGAACTCCAGCCCCTTCGCGAGGTGCATGGTGCCGACCGCGACCGATCCGGACACGCCGCCCGACCCGGCGTCGAGCTGAACGGGCCGCATCCCCGCCGACCGCACCGCCGACAGGGCTCGCTCGAGCTGCTCTTCCGACCTGACGAACACGCCGATGGCCTGCGGCGCGTAGCCTTCGCCCTGTCGCGCGCGCAGCCAGCCCGCGATGGCCTCGGTCTCTTCCTCCGGAGAGTCGAACACACTCACCTCGGGCGCGGGGCCGTTGAACACCGAGATGGTGGCGCCCCGCTGCTCGGCGTTGCCGTCGACGTCGGCGAGCTCGGGGGGCAGGAGCCGGTCGGCCTGCCGCCGGATCTGGTGCGAGGTGCGGTAGTTGATGCGCAGCGTGTGCGACCGCCCCCGCACGTCGACGCCCAGCGACCGCCACGAGAACGGGGTCTGGAAGATCCGCTGCCCGAGGTCGCCGGCGAAGAACAGGCCGTTCGGCCGGCCCCCGCCGAGGGCGGCGAGCAGGCGCAGCTCGGCGACGCCGACGTCCTGGGCCTCGTCGATCACGCAGAAGTCGAACGGCGGATGCACCGCCTCCGCGATCTTCGCGGCCAGCCGCGTGAACATGGCGGGCTCCGTCAACCGCCCCTCGTCGGCGAGCGCCGAGCGGACCCGCGAGAAGATCGACCAGAGCACCTCGCGCTGCTTCTCGGCCAGCCGCGTCCTGCGGCCGAGCCGCGGCACGTCGCGGTAGGCTTCCCAGGTCTCGAGCTGCCAGGCGTCGACCACCGTGCTCCACTCCGTCCACAGGAAGTGCGCGCTGAACCGGTGGCCCTCGACGCCGGCCGCGGCACGGTCGAGCAGGGTCCGGACGTCCTCGTCGCGGGCGAGATCGAGGCGGCCGGCGCGGGCCGCGTAGAGCCGCCGGCCGATGCCGCTCATGGCGTGCACCTCGAGGCGCTCGGCGATCTTCGGCTCGTTGCCGATCAGGCGCGCGAGCCGCACGCGCAGCGCGGTGGCCAGCGCGTCGGAGAACGTCGCCAGCAGCACGCGGCTCTCGGGGTGGCGGCGGGCGAGATGCACGGCCCGGTGGAGGGCCACGATGGTCTTGCCGGTGCCGGCCGACCCCGACACGCGGGCGGGGCCGTTGTACTCGCGCTCGACGAGCTGGCGCTGGGCCGGATGCAGGAAGACCGTCCACTTCTCCCAGGGATAGTCGAGGGCCCGCTCGAGGGCCTCCACGTCGGCCATCACCCGGAACCGCCGCTGGGCGTCGGGGTGCGCGAACGCATCGGCGTCGACCTCGGCCGCCACGGGCAGGGCGAAAGCAGCCGGGCTCGCGGACAGCGACGCCCCCACGATGGCCGGCGGCAGGGCGGGAGCCCCCCCGGTCGCGAGCTGCAGCAGGGCTTCGGCGGCCTCGGCCGGCAGGTGATCGGCGAGGTCGAGCAGGGTGTCCTCCGTGGCGGCGCGCACGTCGCCCAGCCATTCGACGGGCACGCCGTAGCCCAGCAGGTAGTCGTCCGACGCGCCGCCGAAGATCGCTTCCCGCGGCGCCGCGGGACGGCCGGAGGCCACGGGTCGGGAGGCCGCCGGAACGTCCACCTCCACGTACCGCGGCACCGGGATCTCGCGCACTGTCTCGCGGATCTCCACGAGCTGCGCCGCTCCCGTGGTCGGATGCCGCTCCAGCCGCCGCCGCTCGGCCCACTGGTACGCGGCGTCGTGATGGTCCACGTAGCAGAGCAGGAAGCTCGACGCGGTCCGGTGGACGATCAGCCGGATGTCGCGGCTGACCCGGGCCGACCAGAAGCCCTTGTCCTTCGCCCCCTCGACCTGGTGCAGCTTCAGCCCCGGCCGGGCCGGGTCCATCTGCAGGTCGAACGCGGTGGTCTTGACCGCCTTCTGCTCGTCGCCGGTCAGCTTCGCGAGGCTGTCGGTGAAGGTGTCGGCGATGCGGAACTGCATGTCTTGCAGCGCAAAAGGAAGTCGTCCGGCGAGACGCGAAACCCCACGCCTCGCAAGACATCAGTGGCCGGCCAGTGCTTCCAGCCGGCCCAGCCACGCCCCGAAGTGAGGACACTCGCGCCGCATCGCGCCGAGGCCGATCTCCAGCGCGGCGAGTGCGCCCATCAACGGCTTCTGGTATCCGCTCACGAGCGACTCCACGCGTTTCGACGGCGCCGTCTCCGGCGAATCGTCGATCTCCTCCGGGCTCGCGAAGCCGTCTCGAACCGCCTGCAGGCTCACGGCGACCTCGGGACGGTCGATTCCCCGAGCGAACCCTTCGCAGTCGCTGAACAGCAGCGCCTCGAACTCGTGCATCATCACGTACGGAACGAATCGACCCGCATCGAATCGCGCCCCCATCTCCCGTTGGACCTCCGCCAGAAGCTCGCTCTCGACCACGCTCGCCTTCTCGGCAAACGGGAGCGTCGACGCGCGAGCCCGCCCGGGCCACGCTCGCTGCCCTTCCCGCGGAAGTCCGTAGTAGTCGACCATCGTCGTGGCGCACGACCCCGGATCTTCCTTGAGGCAATTCGTGATCTCTCCGCGCACCGCTCTCCAGTCACGGATGCCGCCGCGACGGTCCCGCTGGCGCGCATTGCCCAGGAGTCGGGCCCCGACTGCACCGTACCCGCGGCCGAGCAGATGCGGCGCCAGCACCTCCTCGACGAATGCGGCCTCCGTCTCTCCCTCGACGTGGAGCAGCAATCGGCTCACCGCCCGGGCCCGTCCTCTCCCGACTCCCGCGTGGGCCGTCCGCCGAAGTGGTTCTTCTCCCACAGCTGGCCCAGGCTGTAGTCCTCCAGCCAGGTCTTCAGGGCCGCGCCGTCGAGTCGCCTGAACGTGGTCCGCCCCGCCGCCCGTTCAGTCACCAGGACGTCCTCCGGTCCGAAGTGGTCCAGCAGCACCGGCGATTGGGTCGCCAGCACCAGCTGCGTCTCGGCCGACGCCTGCTTGATGAGCGAAGCCAGCATCGTGATGGCGTACGGATGCAGCCCGAGCTCCGGCTCGTCGAGGATGATCACCGATGGCCGCAGCTCGACCGGCTGAAGCAGCAGGGTCGACAATGCGATGAATCGAAGGGAACCGTCCGAGAGCGACGACACGTCGAAGTAGGCATCGGAGCCGCGGTGCCGCCACTCGAGGCGGATCCCGCTCTCGTTCAGGGCCAGGGGCTTCAGCACGAAGTCGTCGAAAAACGGCGCCACCAGTCGTACCGTTCGCCGAATCATGCCGTACGACCCCTCGTGCTTGTGGCGCAGCATGTTCAGGAACGGCGCGAGATTGGCGCCGTCGGGCCTCAGATAGCGGTTGTCGCCCACGTCGCCGGTCTTCTTGATGGGCGACGCCGCGCTCGTGTCATGGAAGTGGTACAGACGCCACCCCTCGATGAGCTCGCCGACCCGCCTGGAAGGAAGCGGATAGCCGGGCGTATCCACCCAACGCATCGGTTCCGCCGGCTCCGGGACCGGCTGATGGCCTCCTGCCACGAAATAGAGCCCGTCGGTATCGTTCCGGCGGAGGCTGATGCCGTAGCCCGCCCCGCCTCCGTCGAGCGACACCTGCATCTCCAGCCCCGGCGTCACCCTCGACCCGAAGTGGAGGATTCTGTCGGCGCCGCCGGCTCTTCCGACATACTCGTGGAGCTGTCCGCGACTCACGGCCCGCAGGAACGACAAGGCGTTGATGAAGTTCGACTTTCCCGAACCGTTCGCACCGATCAGCACGTTGAGCGAGCGCAGCTTGACTTCTGCGTGAGAAATGCTCCTGAAACCGCGGATGATGATTCCCTCCAGCGTGGCCATGGTCTCGGCCTTCACACGCGGAACCCTTCATCACCGCGTCGCCGACGTGTTGATGGCCTTGCCGCCGATCCAGCCGCACTCGGGGCGGTCGAAACGGCGCGAGATGTCGCTGCGGAGCGTCGCCCACGCGTTGAGGCCGGATCTCGGCCTTCGGGTCCCGCGCTGCCGCCGCGAATTCCGGCCACAACACGGTGCCGAACCACGTGGTCCAAGAACTCCTCGTTCTCGTCAACGGCGAGCACCCGATCCGGGCAGCTGTCCTCGTAGGGGTACTCGTAGTCCTCCAGGACGCCCAGCCCGCGTTCGTCCCCATCGTGGCCGGCCACCAGCACCAGCGGCTCGCTGTCGAGATAGCCGTTGGCCGAGAACGACAGCAGCCGCTCCTCCAGTCCGATTGAGCGATGGAGACGCGCCACGATCCACGCGTCCGATGCTTCCGCCGCCTCACCCGCCAGTCGCGGGCTCTCCCGGTCCAGCCGCAACTGCTCGACCGGGACCTTCGTGATCGTCTCAAGCTCCATGGTCACCCCGCCGATCGTCGTCAGACCTCCTGCCAAATCGATTCGGGGCGTCACGCGGCGCGGCGGATGGCTCACGTACTCGCGGCCAGATTCCGCTTCGCGCTGGCGGATGCGCCGGACGATCTTGTCGACGTCGTAGTTGCACTCGGCCGCGAGCTTGTCGCGTATTGCACGTACCTCGGCCACGATGGGATCATCCGTCATCGTCCCGCGCCCTCGACCTCCATGAGTTCTCCGGTGCGCGCGAGGATGTCTAAGCCGTCTCCACCGGCACAGCGATCCGGTTCGCGACTTCCGTCCGCAGATCTACGTCGATCTCCGGCGCCCTGATGCTGACGACCAGTGCGTACCGCGCAGCACGGTCGTACCGCTCGAGCGCCTGACGGGTCTTCCACCAACCCACCGACGGGTAGACGGCGAGGCATCCCCGGCTCGCGAGATCCGCCGCACTGCCAATCCAGATGTCCCCGTGCAGCGAGCCTCTGTGTCGAAGCTGCTTCCCAATCAGCCACCCGGAATCCCCACCACGTCCGCCGGCAAGCCCTTTCTCCTCGTCCATCGCGGCCGCATTGATTCGCTTCCGAAACTCGTCGACCGATTCTTGCGGTCGCTTGACGTCGAATCGAAGACCGTGAGACTCGTATCGGTACCGAGAACGCACGCCGCGACGCGACGGGTTCGGCTCGATGAAGTAGGAGAGCGTGACCCTCATCTCCACTCGTGTCTCCCCCAGGGCTTCCAATGCCTCGCGCGGCCAGGGCAGATTGTGGAGCTGCATGTCTCGCAGCTGCGGCGGCTTCGAGCCCTCGCGCCTGAACGGATGCAGGCGCTCTTCGACCACCATCGTCAGCGAGTTTTCGACACTCCAGAGCGCGCGCTCCAGGTCCGGCACACCGAACCCGCATCGCCGCAACAGGCATTCGTAGTCCGCCTTCGCGGGCCTGCCCGTCGCCGGCAACGATGCACGACGCATGGCCTCCGTCCACTCCGCCGAATGGACGATCAGGGCACGCACGGTCTCCGGCCACAGCGTCGGATAGACGACCATGATTCGAGCCGCCAGCCGCGCCGCCAGCGCCGTCGCCGCGCTCGTCGCGTTGGTCGTCGTGAAGATCCGCTCGTTGGGACGGTGATGCGTCGTCAACAGGCTCAGACTGTCCATCGTCACGGCCGACAGCGAGTCCTTCGCGGCGTTGCCTCCCTCGAGCACGACGTCCGGCTTGAGCGGCCAGTGTTTCTCCCACGTGAGCGAGGTGGTGCTGAACGGGCTGAGACCTCCGCAGGGGGCGATGGGCGCGAACCCGCCGGCATCGGCCTCGGCGATTCGCACTCGTTCGGTGAAGGCACCGACCGTCAGTGCGTTCCAGGCCTGGGCAGGATCGTGCGCACCATCGGTGTCGTTGGAATCCGGGTAGCGGCCCCAAGCATCGAGATCATCTATGTTCCCGGCCGACAGCACCAGGAGACGCGGTCGTTCGCCGGCGCCGTCGACGTCCGCCGCCAGTGCGTCCACCGCCGCCGACCACGCGGACGGCTGGCCCCGGTCGCGCCCGTCTGGAGCGCTGACGGCCATCCCGAACACGCGCAGCCGCTCCGGCGCCGTGACTTCGGGGCGAGCCACCGCCTCCCCCGTCACGTAGCCGTGATGCTGCGGATCTCCGCCGGCGCCGGGCCCCGGCAACAGCTTGACCGATTCCAGTCGATGCTCCAGGGCGACGGAATCGCTGCCTGCAACCAGCCCCGTCAGATCCCCGGCCAACGCGACGCCGGCCATCTGGGTACCGTGACCGTGCGCATCGTCGGGGCCCCAGCCGGGCTCGACCGTGTGCAGATCGCCCTGTTCGAGCGCCCGGCCCAGAAGTGGATGGCCACGATTCACCCCGGTATCGAGCAGGCAGACGCGCGGAACCCCGTCGCCGTCGGCCGGAAACTGCGTTCGCGTCAGCAACTCGTCGATCCACTCCTGCTGCTCGTCCGGCCGCAGGGATTGGAAGAACTCGGCTGTCTCCTTGGCTCGTCGAAGCTCCGCGATGCTGTTGAGGGTCAGAACCGACCGCTGCATCTGCTCCAGTGACGCGGACACGAGCAGCACGGTTCTCTCCAGGAAGGTCACGGCGCCGGGCGCGATGCGCATGCCCTGGGCTTCGGCGCGCTCTCGGAACGACGCGACCACGACCCGTCCGTCCCGCCGAACCGGCAGCCACACTTCCCACCAGAGCGAGCCCTCGTCCGGCGTGGGGAACTCTCCATCCGTATCGGTCCAGAGTGCCCGAAGACTCGCAGCGCGGATCGCTCGAATCGCGTCGACAAGCCTCCTGTGGTCGAGAGCACGTCCTGCGCGATCCCGTCTCTCTTCCAGGTACTCGCGGATGAGGCGCTCGAAATGATCGAGCTTCCCGTCCGGCACGAAGACCGTGGCGTGGGTCCGACCGCTCACGTGTCGGACGTTCAGCAGCTCGATCCCCGACCGCTCGCGGGCCAGGCTCTCGAACGCCAGCTCGATTTCGGGGAAGCTCTCGAACTCGACCTGCAGGCCCAAGCTGTCTTCCAGGCCCGCAGCCTCCTGCGCAACGCGAGCAGCGGCAGCCTGCACCCGCAAGGCGTCCACCTGGCCCCGCAAGGCACCGCCGTGGCCGGCCCTGTCTCGCTCCGGAACGACGGGGCGGCTTCCGAATTGCTGTCGCGACTCGTATGGCTCCGTCTCCGTGAAGCCGTCGATGATGAAGTGCCGACTCCGTTCCCGCCCGTTCGCCATGCTCGCGCCCCGCCGCTACGCCTTGGCCGCAGACAACCTGGCGGCGATGGTCTGGCGCTCCTCCAGCATCAGCCGGATGTCCGCTTCCCGAACCCGTGGTCGTTCACGAATCAAGGCATCCTTCAAAACCTCGTCCGCGGCGCGAGCGACCTCCGCGTAGCTGAGCCCCCCCGCGAGCTCCGCCAAGGTGCTCCACCGCACCCGCTTCACCGCGGTCGGGGACAGCCGAGCCCTGAGAAGCCGCGCGATTTGCGCCCGGTCGGGCAGCTCGTAGTGCAGGACGTCGTCGAAGCGTCGGAAGAGCGCCGGATCGAGCATGCCGGGATTGTTCGTCGCGGCGATGACGAGGCTGTGAGATCGATCCTGCTCGATCATCTGCAGGAAGCTGTTGAGGACGCGCCGAATCTCGCCCACGTCGTTCGGCATCCCGCGCTGGGAGCCGATGGCGTCGAACTCGTCGAAGAAGTACACCCCCCGGGTCCGCATCGTCGCCTCGAAGATCTGCCGCAGCTTGGCCGCGGTCTCCCCCATGTACTTCGTGATGAGTCCATCGAGGCGGACCTGGAGAAGAGGAAACCCGAGCTCTCCCGCGAGAACCGATGCCGTCAGCGTCTTGCCGGTTCCCGGCGGCCCGGTCAACAAGAGCTTGCGCCGGGGCGCGAGGCCCCGCTCCACGATGCGTCCCGCATGCCGCTGCTCGCGAATCACCCGTCGAATCTGCTCTCCCAGATCGTCTCCCAGGATCATCTCTCCCAACCGGGCGCTCGGGTGCGACGCTTCCAGCAGGTTCGCCAACTCGCCCCGAGGCCGCCCGATGGGAACCGGCGCCCCGGTCCCCACGCCGCCCTTGGCCTTGTCGACCAAGGCTCGCAACTCCTCCGCCAGCCTTCCGTGGCCCCGCCGAGCCTCATGGGCGGCCACCTGCATGGCGACGGAGAAAAAGCGATCATCGTCGCCGTCGAGATGGGACTTGAGCAACGCCTTGAGCTGTTCACCGCTGGCCATGGCCACCCTCCCGCGTTCGCACACCCCGATTCACACGCGGAACACCTTCATCACCTCGTCGCCGAGGTGGTTGATGACCTTGACGGCGATGCGGCCCGACTCGGGGCGGTCGAAGGGGCGCGAGACGTCGCTGTTGAGGGTCGCCCAGGCGTCGGGGTCGATCTCGGCCTTCAGGGTGGTCTTGAGGGCCTTGTAGGGGTCGTTGGCGCCGAGGAAGTAGGCGTGGCGGACGAAGAAGCTCTCCTCGTTGTAGTCGGTGTCGATGAACCAGCAGGCGATGCCGTCGGCGCCGTCGCTGCGGACTTCGCCGGTGTTGGGGTGGAAGACGTCGACGCCGTTGATCTTCACCTGGAGCCGGCCGTCCTCGGCGCCGTCCCCCGCGCCGGCAGGATGTCGATGTCGGGCTCACCGAAGACGACGAAGAGGTTGCCCTTGCCGGTGTTCTTCAACTCGCCGGCCATGTGGAGGTCGGCGTTCATGCGGGCCTTGAGCACGGGGATGCGGCCGAGGCGGTCGAACTCCGATGCGTGGGCCTCGTAGTTGAACGCGCAGGCGATCAGCACGTCGAAGCCGGCGTCGCCGGCCTCCCGCGCCGCCGCCACGAGGTCGGGGCGCGAGACCGTGCCGAACTCGGGGCCGACGAAGATGCCGGCCCGCTTCTCCCGCCCCGCCATTCCCCGGCCCTCCGCGTAGCGCCCCTCCGCGCAGATGTACGAGCCCGGCCACGGCGTGACCGCGGCGAAGGCGATGCGGTCCTCCTTGTGCGCCTGCTGCACGCCGGCCGTCGCGAGCTGTTGCAGGATCATGCCCGCGAAGTCCTGCTGCGGCCCGTAGTCGGCCTTCGCCTCCGCCACGCGGTCCAGAGCTCGTCGTTCTCGTCGACCGCCACCACGCGGTGCGGCGACAGGCTCTCGACCGTGAACGGCCCGGCCACGCGCACCTTGCGGTTGTCCTCGTAGGGCTTGTCGTAGAGGTACTCGTAGTCCGCCCTGGCCGCGATGGACTCGTCGATCTCCTGCTGACGGGCGATGCGTGCCTCCCACCACAGCCGATGCGTCTCGGCCGCCTCTGCCGGCCAGTCCCCCGAGACCCGCGCGGAATCTGCCACTCCTCCCACTCGCAATCGAGTCTCGCGTTCAGGTCCTCGCGCAACGGCTCCAACGTCTCCTGCCAGCGCTCCCAGATGAAGTCGATCTCGGCGTTGTTTGCAATTGACTTGAGAGTGATGTGCGGAACCCGCTCGCAGACGAAACCCTGCCGGACGTCGCCGTCCGTTCGCAGCTCCGATGGCACTCTACCGTCAACCTCGCTTTCCTTCCGCTGCCCCTCCGGGCTGTCCGCAAGGACGTAGTACGGGTAGCGTGCCCCCATGACCCGCGCCCGGGCGAGCGCAAGCGCCACGCGGGACGTGTCGATTGTGATCCAACGTCGCCCCCATTGTTCTCGGCGACGTACGCGGCAGTGCCGGACCCGCACGTAGGATCGAGCACTAGGTCGCCTGGGTCGGTAGTCATGAGGATGCAGCGTTGGATGGCTGCTGGGGCCGTCTGAACGACGTAAGTCAATTCAGTGCCGATTTGCCATCGACTCCCAACGATCTGTCACCGGAATAACCGGGAAATCATCGTAGTACCTTAGCGAGTTCAGTCGCCTCCCCGTCGTGGCTACTCGCCCGGCTCGTGCAAGGTTCTGCAGTCCACCTGGATTCGTCTTCCAACGCTGAGAGTACACGTTGCCTTGGAATTCAAACTCGAACTTAGGATTGGCGGACTCGAGTGCAACTTGTCGGCAGCGGCGCGCGCCGTCAGGCAGGACTCCCGTGAGCCTCTCTTCTGAGGTAATTCTACGGAACACTCCACTGTTAAGGCGAACAAGATCGTAGCGTTCCAGCGAGGTATCACCAGGTCTTTGTCGACCAACAAAGAGCTGTCGGACCTTGGTATTCTTGGCGTTCTTGGCGTACCATAATATGAAGTCCAGTGTCTTGACCAGCCCTTGGGAAACCAATCCCCCGGTCTTCTGCAGAGTGATGATGCTCCAGAAATTGTCCTCTCCGAACACTTCATCCATCAACGCCCGCACCCGGTGTACGTTCTCGTCCCCAATCTGCACGAAGATCGAGCCGCTTTCAGCCAGCAGATCCCGCGCCACCGTCAGCCGATCCCGCAGATACGTCAGATACGAATGAACCCCATCCCGCCACGTATCCCGAAACGCCTTCACCTGCTCCGGCTCGCGGCTGATGTGCTCCGCCTTGCCGTCCTTCACGTCGCGACTCGTCGTCGACCACTGGAAGTTCGAGTTGAACTTGATGCCGTAGGGCGGGTCGAGGTAGATGCACTGCACCTTGCCGCGCAGGCCCTCGCGTTCGGCGAGGGACGCCATCACCTGGAGGCTGTCGCCGAGGATCATCCGGTTCGACCAGTTGGCGTCGTGCTGGTAGAACTCGGTCTTCGCGCCCTCGTCGGGCAGGCCGTTGAAGTCGGCGAAGAGGTCGGGCTGGGTCTCGCCGGCGGCGTCCTCCCGGTCCCGGCGCCGCTCCTCGGTCCGGCGCCGCAGGTCGTCGATGAGCACCTTGGGGTGCACCTTCTCCTGGATGTAGAGGGGCGGGGCCTGCACGACGAGGTCCGACCAGTCCTGCTCGTCCTTGCCGCGCCAGACGAGCTGGGGGTCGAGGTCGCGGTTGCGGCGCTCGTAGGCGACCCGGACGGGGCTCTGCTCGGACCGGTCCATCACCGACCGGAACTCGGCGGTCGGGATGTTCTTCCGCGACGCCTCGCCGTGGGTGAGGGTCTCGACCTTCCGGGGAGGCTTGCGCTGCCGCTTGGCCATGTGCGTCCTACAGTCGAACTCCCGACGGAGCGATCCTTCGATCGCTTCGTGGAGGTTGCTCAGAAGCTCGCCGCTGTGCACGAGTACTCGAGATCCGTGGCCGGGATGCCGGTCTTGGTATAGATGTGGTGGCTGCCTCTGATTCGCCTCAGACTGCCAGCCCCGCTCCTCGAGCATCGCGCAAAACCGCTTGCCGATCACGGCCTTCACACCGCGATCATCGTTTCACCCGGTCCGTACCCGACAGGGGAATCTGCTCGACCTCGACGGCGAGACATCCCTCGACTGCCTCGTAGAGGTTGCTCAGCAACTCTTCGAACGAGTCGCCCTGCGTGGCGCATCCCGGGATGGACGGCACCTCAGCCCAGAAGCCGCCCTCCTCGACCTCGTGAATCACGACTTTCAACTTCATGGCGCTCTCCGCGAGTTCACCGCACCCAATCCGGTGGCGCATGGTCGCGAAACACCGTCACGACCGTTTCGTCGCCGAATCCCTCCCGGACGGTGGGCATCCGATCCCCGGGCTACAGACGGTTCTTCCGGAGCGCTTCCTGGCCTCGCTCCCTCGTGGAGACGGTCCACGACTGGTGGCCCTCTTCAGTGGTCAACGCTCATTCACTTCTTGTCTGGTCAGCCGCGCCCCACTTGCAGCCGGCCCTGAAGCTCCTGCATGACCTGCTTGGCCTTGGCGGCCTGCCGCTTCCGGCCCACGTAGTCGGCGAGCCACCGGCGGAACTGCTCGTTCAGGGTCGTGCGCTCGCTGCGCCGCCCGCTGGCGCGCCGCCTCGATGAGGGCGTCGTCGGCGCTCAAGGTGATGTTCTTCATGCCCTTCCCCGCTGCACGCTCTTCGTGCGCACTGTTCGAGTGTATACCAGCGCCCGTCACGCGCAGGAGAAGAAGGGCCACTACCTCTACCGGGCGGGGGGCCCGGCACCCGTCACGACGGTCTTGCTGGATCGCCTCATGGGGATGGCGACGGAACGTAGATGGTCTCACCCGGCCTTGTACGACCGGACCGGCAGGGCCTCGGTCTCGAGCGTAGCCAGGTCGAGCTTCGCTTCTGGTCGATATCGAACCGACGGCGTTGCCCTCGGCATCGAGGTCGACGTTGATCCCGGCGGAGACCTCGCGCGTCTCCACGGCCGGGCCGCCTTCAGCTCGACGTACAGGCTGTCGGTCTCCGGGTAGTAGTGCAGCTTCATGACGAGTCCCTTCGAAAGCCGCGGTCGAAGAACGCATTGTGGATTGTCTCACCGTCGGCCAGCGTCACCACGCGGAGAACGCGCGCCGGTTGCGCGGCCGGTGTCGATCTCATGCCCAGAACCGGACACGGCCGTCCGCTGGGTCTCGCGCCGCAACGGTGTTGCGAGCACTTCGACGCACCATGCGGGGTCGATGTACGGGCGCTTGCGCAGCACCTGCTCGTTGAAGTAGCGCGTCGTCTTCATCGAGATCCCGAAGTCGCTCCAGCCGCGGCACGGCACCGCGGTCAGGCCGTCACCCCGACGACGGCCTGGAACCGCGCCTTCAACGCCGCCTCGAGGTCCTCCTCCATCTCGTACACGTCGGTCAGCTCGGCGAAGGCCCAGCGGCCGTAGGCGCCGAGGTCGTTGACGCCGGGCACCCAGTAGGTGTCCATGGTCTTCTTCTTGTCCTTGGCGTCCTCGCGCCGGTAGCCCTTGACCTCGACCACGAGGCGCAGCAGGTCGTCGTCGCCGCGGCCGTCGTCGACGAGCACGATGAAGTCGGGCAGGTAGCGGCGCGTCTCGGAGCCGAAGCGGTACGGCACCTCGAGGCCGAGGTTGTGGTTCTTGACGTAGGCGCGCACCTGCGGGTGCGCCTCGACCACGCGGCACAGCTCGGCTTCCCAGTCGCTGTCGCAGACCACCCAGTTGACGTGGCAGCGGCCGGCGTCGGTCTGCCAGCGGGTCTTCCTCGACGTGGTGAAGTGCACGTGGGCGGTCGAGCCGACGGGGTTGTAGGGGTCGAGCACCGCCTTGACGGGCCGCTCGCCGAGCAGCGTCGTGGTGATGCCCGCCGTGATCCGCTCGCACGCCATGTCGGCCAGCTCCTGGTACATGAGCTGGGCCGGATACGTGGCGCCCTTGCACACGAGGTGGGCGTCGAGCCACTGCCGGGCAATGCGCTTGAGCTGGCCGAACAGGTGCAGCTTGGGCTCCTCGCCGGGGTCGCGCCACTTCGTCTCGAGCAGCCGCTTGGTCAGGTGGAAGAGCAGCGTCGACCGCCGCAGGTCGCCGGTGTGGACCAGGCTCAGGTCGACGCCTTCGCCGATGATCCCCTCGTTGCGGGTGATGGACGGGCCGACGAGGTCGGGCGTCAGCTCGAGCGTCGCGTCGTCGTCGAAGCGGGCGGTCAGGCGCTCTTCCGGCAGCTCGACGCGGTAGCCCGCAACCCGCGGGAAGCGGATCTCGCAGGCGTCGCGCTCGGGCGAGATCGCCTTGACGAGCACCGTCTCGCGCGGCGGCGTCGGCTTGACGGGCACCGGCTTGGCGGTGAAGTCGAACGGGATGCCGAGCACGTCCGCGTACTCGACGTCGAAGAGGCCGTCGGCGTTGGGGTCGTACGACTGGCGGCGCAGCGCCCGGCCGATGACCTGCTCGCAGAGGAGCTGCGTGCCGAAGGCGCGGACGCCGAGGACGTGGGTGACGGTCCGCGCGTCCCAGCCCTCGGTGAGCATCGAGACGGAGACGACGCAGCGGATCGACCCGCCGAGGGTGCCGGGCTTGCCGACGGTGTTCATGACCTCGCGCAGCAGGTCCTGGTCGGTCAGGTGCTCGGCCTGCCGCCGGTCGCCGGTGCGGGCGACGATCTCGCGCCGGAAGCGCTCGATCTCGTCGCCGGCGGCGTCGCGGAAGCTCCGGTCGAGGGCCTCGCCCGAGTCGAGCTGCTCGCTGTCGATGAGCAGCGTGCGCGGCCGCGCGAGCGGGCCGCCGTGCTCGTCGAAGTTGCGGAAGAGGGCGAGGCGGCCGTTCACCAGGGTGCTGGACCCGTCCTCGTTCTCACGGTGATAGCCGGAGATGTAGTCGTGGACCAGCTTCGACGTCGACGTGTTGTTGCACACGACGATGAAGCACGGCGGCGCCTCGATGCCCGCCTGCTCCCAGAGCTCGAACGTCTTCTCGTAGTGCCCGTAGAGCGCCTCCAGCGCGGTCTGCAGCTCGACCGGCAGGCTGAGCGGATCGAGCCCGCCCGCCTTGCCGCGCCCCTTCTTCGGCATCTTGGGCCGGATGTGCTCCCACAGGTTGCGGAACTTCGGCGTGTCGCCGCCGGGGATGTTGTCGGCCACCGGCACCCGCGGCAGCTTGACGATGCCGCTCTCGATGGCGTCCATCAGCGAGAAGTCGCTCGCCGTCCACGGGAAGAGCGTCCCCTCGGCGTAGCCCGACCCGCGCAGGAAGAACGGCGTCGCCGACAGGTCGATCACGCGCTGCAGGCCGAGCTTGCGCTGCACCGCCTCGAGGCCCGGAGATCCACACCCGCGCCGCCTCCTTGTTCCTCTCCGCCTCCTTGCGGTCGTCGCCCTTCAGCCTTCCCTCTTCGTCCTCGCCGGCCGGCTTCTCGCGGTAGCAGTGGTGGGCCTCGTCGTTCAGGACGAGGACGCGCTTGAGGCCCATCAGGCCCGGCATGACCCGCTGGAGCATCTGCCCCTCGGTCTCCTTCGTGCCGAGCTCCGGGCCCGATCCCTGCAGCAGGGCCCGGCCGCCCTTCGACAGCTCCAGCCGCTCGCGCAGCATGAACGCGTGGTAGTTCGTGATGACGATCTTCGCCCGCTCCAGATCGCGCAGCATGTCGCCGGGCACGAGCTCGCGGCTCGCGTAGTAGGCGTCGGGATCGTTGGGCTGCAGCACCCGCAGGCGGTCGCGGATGGTCACGCCGGGGGTGACCACGAGGAACCCGCGCGTGAACCGCGAGCTGCCGGGCCGGCGGACGGCGTTGATGGTCTGCCAGGCGACGACCATCGCCATGACCGTGGTCTTGCCCGCGCCGGTGGCGAGCTTCAGGGCCAGCCGGGCGAGCCCCGGGTTCGCCTCGTCGCTGGCCTGCTCGAGGTCGTCGAGGATCTTCCGCTCCTCCCGCCCGAGCTGCGGCGCGACCTCGGTCAGCCAGATGACCGTCTCGACCGCCTCGACCTGGCAGAAGAACGGCCGGATGTCGCCGAAGTGGTGGCTGCGCCAGTGCCGGAGCAGCCGCGCCGTCTCGGGCGTCACCCGCCACGAGGCGGGTTCGGGGAGCTCGCGCCAGCGATCGACGCGGTGGCGGACGTTGCTGATGAACGCCGTCAGGTCGTACTGCTGGGTGTCCGACTCGAGCGCCTGCGCAGGCGCGTCGAAGACGATCTTCTGCTGCCCCTGCTTCTGCTTCCTGGGTCTGGGAATCGGGGTGATGAACGCGACCTGCCGCCGCTTGTCGACGACCCGGTTCGTCGGCTGTCCGCTCGCGTCGAGCTCCCAGTGGCGGGAGGGATACTCGTAGGGCGAGTTCAGGATGGGGCGCTCGAAGAACCGAGTCTCCATCAGGTCCTTCGGCTCACGTCCCCTGTCCGATCACGGCGATGCCGAGGTCCCGGCAGATCTTGCGCGCCAGGATGTCGTCGATCTCCCGGTGCCGCGGGACCGCGGAAAGGCGGCCGCTGCGCTCGTTTCGCCACCAGGAATGGCGCGCTCCCTCGCGGATGCGCCGGCACCCGTGGCGTTGCAGGTGCCGGATGAGCGCGCCTCGCTTCATGCAACGACGACCTTCTCCTCCCGATAGTCGTCGCCGGCCGCGGCCAGGGCCTCCTGCCGATTGAGATCGAGGGCTTCCCCGAGGGCGCCGGCGAGGCTGCGAAGCAGCTCCTCGCGGGTGCGTTCCTGGCAGTTGACGCCGGGAACCTCGGCGATCCAGCCGATCCACCATTCGCCGCAGTGCTTCACGACCGCCGTGCACTCCATGTGCGCTCCTCGCCCGAGCCCGCTCACGCCAGAATCGGGTTCACCACCCTTCCGGCCACGTCGGTCAGGCGGAAGTTCCGCCCCTGGTAGGCGTAGGTCAGCCGGGTGTGGTCGATGCCCAGGAGGTGGAGCATCGTGGCGTGCAGGTCGTGGATGTGCACCGGGTCGCGGGCGATGTTGTACGAGAAGTCGTCGCTCGCGCCGTGGGTGACGCCGGGCTTGACGCCGCCGCCGGCCATCCAGATGGTGAAGCAGCGGGGGTGATGGTCGCGCCCGTAGGTGTCCTCGTTGAAGACGCCCTGGCAGTAGGCGCTGCGGCCGAACTCGCCGCCCCAGACGACGAGGGTGTCGTCGAGGAGGCCGCGCTGCTTGAGGTCGGTGACGAGCGCGGCCTGGGCCTGGTCGACGTCCGGGCCTGGCGCTGGATGCCGCGGGGCAGGCGGGTGTGCTGGTCCCAGCCGCGGTGGAAGCACTGGATGAACCGGACGTCGCGCTCGGCGAGCCGGCGGGCGAGCAGGCAGTTGCGGGCGAAGGTGCCGGGGGTGCGCGAGTCGGGGCCGTAGAGCTCGAAGGTGCTGTCGGGCTCGTCCGAGAGGTCGGTCAGCTCGGGCACCGAGCTCTGCATGCGGTATGCCATCTCGTACTGGGCGATGCGGGTGCCGGTCTCGGGGTCGCCGTACTCGGCCTCCTTCAGGCGGTTCAGCGCGCCGAGGTCGTCGAGGTAGCGGCGGCGCGTGCCCTGGTCGACGCCCGGGGGGTTCGACAGGTACAGCACGGGGTCGCCGGTCGAGAGGAACTTCACGCCCTGGTAGCGGGTGGGGAGGAAGCCGCTGCCCCACAGGCGGTCGTAGAGGGGCTGGCCGGTCTGGGCCGAGCCCTTCGAGATCATGGCGACGAAGGTCGGCAGGTCGGCGTTCATGCTGCCGAGGCCGTACGACAACCACGCCCCCATGCTGGGCCGGCCCGCGAGCTGGGCCCCGGTCTGGAAGAAGGTGATGCCGGGGTCGTGGTTGATGGCCTCGGTGTGCATCGACTTGATGAACGTCAGCTCGTCGACGATCTTCGCGGTGTGGGGCATCAGGTCGCTGACCCAGGTGCCCGTGGCGCCGTGCTGCCTGAACTCGAACATCGACGGCACGAGGGGGAACCGCTCCTGCCCCGCCGTCATGGTGGTGACGCGCTGGTCGCCGCGGACGGACGGCGGCAGGTCCTCGCCGACCATGCTGCGCGAGGGCCGGCTTGTAGTCCCACAGCTCGTGCTGCGAGGGGGCGCCGGACTGGAACAGGTAGATGATGCGCTTGGCCTTCGGCGCGTGGTGCGGCAGGCCGGGAAGGGCGCCGAAGCCGGCCGCCGCCCCGGGAACGCCGCCGCCGGGGGCCTGGGCCGCGAGGTCCTGCCCGAAGAGGGTGGCGAGGGCGGCGGTCCCGATGCCGGTGCCCGCGAGCTCGAAGAAGCGCCGCCGACTCAGAAGCTGTTCGAGATGCGCGTCCATGGTCATTCCTTTGTGATCGTGCCGTCGAGGTTGGTTGGCGACCGACCCCGTGATCTGCCGTCGAAGCTCGGGCGTGATCATGCCGTCGAAGTTCAGGAGCGGTGGCGACCGTCGCGTGCGACGCCGCCCGGCCGCGCCACGGGTCTCGTTGCCTCGGGTTCGCGCTTTTCCTTCGTGATCGCGCTATTCCTTCGTGATCGTGCCGTCGAAGTTCAGGATCAGGTTGGCGACCATGGTGTAGGACGCCAGCTCGGCCACGTCCAACGTCTCGTCGCGCTCGGACTCGCCCTGCCGGACGAGCTCGAGGGCGGCGCCGCGGTCGGCCTGGTAGCGGTCGAGGTGCCGCTGGTAGCCGTTCACCAGGATGTCGCGCGCGGCGGCCGGGGGCCGGTGGGCGGTGGCGAGGAGGTACGCGTAGCCGATGCGGTCCTCCGGCGTCTCGCCGCCCTCGGTCATCATGCGCTCGGCGAGGCGGCGGGCCGCCTCGACGTAGGTCACGTCGTTCATCAGGTTGAGGGCCTGGAGCGGCGTGTTGGTGCGGCCGGTGCGCACGATGCACGTCTCGCGGGTCGACGCGTCGAACGTCATCATCGTCGGCGGCCCGAGGGTGCGCTTCCAGAACGTGTAGAGGCTGCGGCGGTACAGGTCGTCGCCGGTCTCCTGCACGTAGTCGCCGTAGCCGCCCTCGACCATGTCGGCCCAGAGGCCCTCGGGCTGGTAGGGCTTGACCGACGGCCCGCCGACCTTCTCGACGAGGAGGCCGGACACGGCGAGGGCCTGGTCGCGAATCATCGGCGCGGGCAGGCGCAGCCGGGGGCCGCGCGCGAGCAGCCGGTTCTCGGGGTCGCTCTCGAACTCGTCGGCCGTCACGTGCGACGCCTGGCGGTAGGCGGCGCTCGTCACGATGGCCCGCTGCAGGGCCTTGACGTCCCAGCCCGAGTCGACGAACTCGACCGCGAGCCAGTCGAGCAGCTCGGGGTGGCTGGGGAACTCGCCCTGGGTGCCGAAGTTCTCGGCCGTCTTCACGAGGCCGGTCCCGAAGTACATCTGCCAGAAGCGGTTCACGGTGACCCGGGCGGTCAGGGGATGGCCGGGGTCGACGAGCCAGCGCGCGAACGAGAGCCGGTTGGCCTCGACCCCCTCCGGCAGCGGCGGCAGCACCGCGGGCACGCCGGGGAACACCTCCTCGGCGGGGCTGTCGTAGGCGCCGCGGTTCAGCCGGTAGGTGGGCTTGCGGACGGTCCGCTCCTCCATGACCATGACGGTCGGGAAGCTCGCCCACAGCTCGTCGCGCTGCCGCTCGAGCCGGGCCACCTCGCGCACCGCCTCCTGAATCGCCGGCGGCGCGTACTGGTCGAGGAACGCCATCCGCAGCTTGTCGGCCTGGGCCGCGGTGCGCTGGCCGGGCTCGAGGGCGGCGATCTGCCCGAGGGTCTCGGGGGTCGCCACCACCGCGGCCTCGGCCGGTGAGAGCACCCCCTCGTAGATGCGGACCTCGTCGAGGTTGCCCCGGAACCGCGGCTTGTCCGACCCGCTGGCCCCGATGCGCAGGGGATACCGGGTGGCGGGCAGCCGGTTGCCCACGAGGTCGAGCAGCCCCTCGGTCGCCTGCAGGCGGCCGTCGACGTAGATGCGGATGCCCTCGGGGGTCTTCGAGCCGTCGTAGGTGGCGACGACGTGCTGCCACCGGCCGAGGGCGACGTCCTCCACCGTCTCGGCCGCCACCCCGTCGTCGAGGACGCGCGTCGAGAGGTTCAGGCGGAGCCTGCCGTCCTCGAGGTACAGGCCCCAGCCCACCTCGCCCTGGTCGCCGCCGGCCGCGCGCGAGACGACCACGCCGTTCTCGGCCGTGGGGTACATCCACGCCGCGAGGCTGAACGCGTCGTCGTAGCCCACGTCGGGATGGTTGCCGGCGTTGACGAAGCGCCGCCCGTCGAAGCTCGCGGCGTAGCCGAGGACGCCGGGATAGAACTGCGGCAGCCCGTCCTCGAGCACCGCGGGCACGTCGGTCGACGTCTGGATGCCGTCGATGGTGCCCTCGAAGGCGTGGTACGCGAGCAGCCCGTCGCGGAGGTTCCAGTCGACCGGCCCCGCCCGCTCGAGCGACGCCTCCCACTCGGCCCGGGCCGCGGCCGCCTCGGCGGCGAGGGCGGCCAGCGCCGCCCGCGCCTCGGCGAGCTCGGCGTCGAGCTCGTCGAGCTCCGCCTGCTGCTCGCCGGTGGGGGCGGTGACCAGGGGCGGCGAGTTGACGTACTTGAAGCCCTTGCCCCGCTCGGGGATGTTGTTGAAGTTCGCCATGACCTCGTAGAACTCCTTCTGCGAGATCGGGTCGAACTTGTGGTCGTGGCAGCGCGCGCAGCCCAGGGTCAGGCCCATCCACACGGTGCCGGTGGTCGACACGCGGTCGACGCCGTACTCGGCGAGGAACTCGTCGACGACGATGCCGCCCTCGCTGTTCAGGCTGTGGTTGCGGTTGAAGGCGGTGGCGACGCGCTGCTCCAGGGTCGCGCCGGGCAGCATGTCGCCCGCGAGCTGCTCGATCGTGAACCGGTCGAACGGCATGTTGGCGTTGTAGGCGTCGATGACCCAGTCGCGCCAGCGCCACATCGACCGCTCGCCGTCGGTCTGGTAGCCGTTGGTGTCGGCGTAGCGGGCGGCGTCGAGCCACTCCACGGCCATGCGCTCGCCGTAGCGCGGCGACGCGAGCAGCCGGTCGACGGCCTCCTCGTAGGCGTCGGCGGAGTCGTCGTTCAGGAAGTCGGCGAGCTCGACCGGGGTCGGGGGCACGCCGGTGAGGTCGAGGGTGACGCGGCGCAGCAGGGTCGCGCGGTCGGCCTCGTCGGACGGGGCCAGGCCCTCGGCCTCGAGCCGCCGCAGCACGAAGTTGTCGATGTCGTTGCGCGGCCACTCGGCGTCGGCGACGGGCGGCACGACCGGGCGCTCGGGCGGGATGAACGCCCAGTGCGACTCCCATTCCGCGCCCTGGTCGATCCACAGGCTGAGGGTCTCGATCTCCGACTCGTCGAGGGCCTCGCCGCCGCGGGGCATCCGCACCCGCGCGTCGTCGGCCGAGACGCGGTGCACGAGGAGGCTGGCCGCCGAGTCTCCGGCGACGACGGCGGGGCCGCCGTAGCGGCCGCGGTCGGCGAACGGACCCTCGGGCACGTCGAGCCGCAGGCCGGCCTGCCGCGACGCCTCGTCGGGCCCGTGGCACGAGAAGCAGTTCTGCGAGAGCAGGGGCCGCACCTCGCGGGCGAAGTCGACGGTGCGCTCGGCCACCGCCACCGGCGCGGCGCCCGCCGCCGCGGGGTCGGCGCCGAGGTGCGCGCCCTGGTCGATCCACGCCCGCACGAGCTGGATCTGGCCGGCCGAGAGCGACCGCCCCGACGAGGCCGGCGGCATGAGGCCGATGGGCTCCTCCGTCGTCAGCCGCTGGAACAGCGGGCTGCCCTCGGCGTCGCCGGGCCGCACGTGGGTCTCGATGAAGTCGGCGGTGTCGAGCCGCAGCTCGGCCTGCCGGGTCGCCTCGGACGCGCCGTGGCACGCGAAGCAGGCCTCGGCGAGCACCGGCCGCACGTCGCGGTGGAACTCGACCCGCTCCGGCGCCTGGGCGAGGACCACCTCCGGACCGCGGTCCGGGAAGAGCCCCGCCGCCACCGCCGCCGCCCCCAGCACCGTCAACACGCGCAGAAAGGTCATCCGCATAGCATCTCCCGGAAGGGATGGTAGGCTCTCGGCCCCCGTCGCGCAACCCTGGCCGGCAAACAGGCACCCACGGGCCTCGCCGGTCCGAGGCGGAGCCTCGTCAGGACGTGGGAATCACCAGCCGCACCAAGCCGAGCAGGACGGCGGCCCAAGCAGCGAGCAGGGTGCCGGTGAACGCGACGTAACGCCAGGTCTGGCCGTTGATGGCCTTCTGGATCTCGCCAATGGCCTTGTGGATATCGGTCTCGGTCTTGTAGATCCCGGCAACGGCCTTGTGGACTTCGTCCTTGAGCGCGATCGTCTGCCGACTGCCGTCGGCCAGGGCCTGGTGGATCTCGTCCTTGAGCGCGGTCGTCTGCCGACTGCTGTCGGCAAGGGCTTGGTGGATCTCGTCCTTGAGCGCGGTCGTCTGCCGACTGCTGTCGGCAAGGGCCTGGTGGATCTCGTCCTTGAGCGCGGTCGTCTGCCGATGCAGCTCGTCCTTGAGCGCGGTCATCTGCCGACTACCATCGGTCGTGGCCTTGTGGATCTCGTCCCTGAGCGCGGTCGTCTGGCGATTGATGTCCGCTTCGACACTGGTCTTGAGACCGGCGATGGCCTCGTCCAGGTCCTCCTTCGTGACGAGATTCGCCACCGCCCGGCGCACCGTCCCCACGATGGCGTCTGCCTGCTGCTGGTGGAACCCGGCGTCGCCGAGCCTGGCCGCTTCCTGTTGCGTGTCGAACGGCGGAACGTCCGGCGCCATTGGTACCTCGTCGATCTGCCGAATCTACTGCCCCGACGACGCGTCGGCCGCCCGCGCCCCGCTCAGGGCGTTGATCATGCCGTAGTTGCCCTCGTGGCAGGCGTACTCGTAGATGAGCGAGTCCGAGAGCCGCATCGGCACGGCGGCGGTGAACGGCGCCGTGAACGTGGCCGGGTCGTCGACGGTGTACTCGTAGAGCAGCGTGTCCGCGCTCACCCGGGTGAACCGCTCGGTCAGCCGCAGGGTCGAGCCGAGGCCCAGCGCCACCAGCGCGTTCGGCTCGAAGCTCGCCCGCATGTTCGAGTAGTTGCGGCTCTCGACGACGAGGGTGTCGCCCTCCCACCGGCCGCGGGAGTCGCCGTTGAGCTGCAGCAGCGTCTCGGGCAGATGGTCGCGCGGCTCGAGGGGGATGATGCGGGCGTCGTGGACCATCTCGTTCAGGATGACCACGTGGTCCTCGTTCTGGAAGAGCTGCATGTTGTTGTTGTAGGCGCTCGGCATCATCGGGGGGCCGGAGTTGAAGCCGACGAGGCACCGCTCGGCGAGGCCGCGATCCTCGGGGCCGTCGGCGCCGATACCGGCCGAGCGCACGCGCCAGGGACGCTCGCCGGGCACGTCGACGTCGAGCGAGCCCGCCTGGCGGGCGGCGCCCTCGACCAGCTCGGGCATGCGGCCGTCCGCCGGCTCGACGATGAGGGACGATCGCCGGTCGTCGCCGACGGAGGTGCCGAAGTCGAGCCAGAAGGCGTTGTAGGCGCCCACGTTGCCCTCGGCCGGGGGCTGGTCGGCCGACTGCTGGGCCGCCGCCGCGAACGACTCGACGGCCGCCGCCTGCTCCTCGGTCAGCGTCTCGCCGAGCCCCTCGGGGCGCTCGAACGGCGTGGCCGTACGGAAGTCCCAGACCCCCTGCAGGTCGGGACGGCCGTCGCTCAGCCGGGGCGGCTCCCAGGCCTCGCCCGGCTCCTGCCCGAACGCGGGAACTACCGCCGCGCCCACGAGGGCCGCGGTCACACACCAGACGACGATTCGATTGCTCACGGATGCTCTCCTGCCAATGATGCCGAATAGGGAATTCTACAATGGCGGCGCCCCCTATCACCCCCTATCGCAGGACAGCGCAGACCGGGGCGGAAAAAACCCGAACGGGAGGGTGGAGTGCGCGGGGGCCGGGGGTCAACGCGCGTGCAGACCGCTGTTGACGTGGGCGGTATGGCTGGTCTCCAGCGCGTCCACGCGGCCCGTCAGCCGGTCGAACTTGCCGCTGAGCTCGTCGATCTTGCCGTCGAGCTTGTCGATTCTGCCGTCGAGCTTGTCGATTCTGCCGTCGAGAAACCACGTGCTGACGACGAGGCCGATAGCGGTGGCCAGCGATATCAGCAGGTTCCCCACCGCGATGAGCCTGTCGGGTTCCATGCGATAGACATTACCACAGTGTCGTATACATCACAACGTCACGTCGTACAGCAGCTTCACGCCGATGACGAACAGCGACGCGTGGACGATGCGGAAGAACAGCTCGTCGGTGGCGCGCTCGTGCAGCCGGCGGCCGATCCAGATGCCCAGCGGCGCGAGGGGCAGCAGCGCCAGCGAGGTGAGCAGGTTGTCGGCGTTCCACTGGCCCAGCCACGCGTAGGGGCCCACCTTCGACCAGTTCACGACGAAGAAGAACGCCACCCCGGTGGCCTGGAACGTCGTGCGGTCCATGCGCTGGGGCAGCAGGTAGGCATGGAGCGGCGGTCCGCCGGCGTGCACCGAGAAGCTCGCGAACCCCGACAGAGCCCCCCAGAAGACGCCGGCCGCCCGGCGCGGGGCCCGATCGGCAGACTCGGCCTTCGGCACGAAGTACTGCAGCGAGTAGGTCAGGGCGATGACCCCCACGAGCGCGCGCAGGCCGTCGGGGGTCAGGTACTCGAAGGTCACCGCACCCAGCACCGTGCCGAGCAGCGCCGCCGGCACCAGCACGCGCAGGTTGGGCCAGTCCCACGCCCCGCGGTAGGCGCGGACCGCGAGGACGTCCATGACCATGAGGATCGGCAGCAGCACCGCCGCGGCCTGGGCGGGGCTGATGACCATCGCCATCAGCGGCACCCCGACCACCGCGATGCCGCCGCCGAGCCCGCCCTTGGCGATGCCGACGATGAGCACCGCGACCGTCGCGGCGGCGTAGAACCAGGGATCGACGATCAAGAGGGCGCCGTCACTCGACCTCGACGAAGATCGGGTTCGAGTAGAACCAGAGGTCGTGCCACGGGTTCTCGTCGGGTTCGTCCATCAGGGGTTCGAGATCCTCGGTGCCGGTGCCGCGCACCCGGACGTAGAGGTCGCGGTCGACGGCCGGCAGCGGCGCCTCGAAGGAGAACCGGTCTCCGTCGCGGGACAGGGCCTCGCGCGTGAAGCGCGCCAGGACCCGCGTCGTGGGGTTGTGGTCGTTCGCGGGGTCGGAGGCCGGCCCCGTTACCTCGCCCACGATGACGTCGACGCGCCGGACGGCGGGGTTCTCCCCCGCCCCGTTCGGGGTCCCGGGGTCGCGGAACCGCACCGTCGCGGTCACCTGCGCCCCGCGGGCGACCCGCAGGGTGCCGCCCAGCCCCGCCTCGCCCCCCTCGGCGCTCTTCAGCTCGAAATCCAGCTCGGTGACGAGGTCCCCCGCGACCGCGAAGACGCGGCCCTGCCGGAGTCCGTCGAGCACGTCGGCGTAGGTCGGGCGGGCGTGGACCCAGGTCTTGTGGAACTCGCCGGGCCAGAAGTCGCTGCCGGCTCTCACGGGATCCGCGTAGTGGAAGTGGGAGTCGGACGTGGCCACGATCCAGAACCGGCGCCCCTCGCCGAGCAGTGCGTCCCACAGGCCGCCGACGAGGGCGGTCATCTGGTCGAAGCCGCCGAGGGTCGGCGCCCCGGAGCTGGTGTAGGCGCCGCGGTACCGGCTGCGGCTGCCCGGCGAGAGGGTGGCGGCCTGGTGACCGGGGGCGCCCTCCATGCCGCGGTACACGTCGGGCGCGAGGTCGTTGTTCTCGCGGAGCTCCCACGGCTCGTCGCGGCCGTAGGACCCGATCGCCCTCGCCGATCGGGACGGGTGGTTCGCGAACAGGATGGGCAGCCGCTCGAGCCCCTGCACGTGGGCGAGCGCCTGCCGCCGGAGCGCCGCCGACTGCCGTCGCGGGTCGGGGGGACGGGCCCAGTCCTCGTTGGCGTCGAAGCGGCTCTCGATCTCGAAGAGCACCTGCGCCTCGTCCTCGGCCCGCGGGATGATCAGGGTGTGGTGGTCCATGCCCGGCATGTTGAGCTCCATGCCGTAGAACTGGAGCACCTCGGGAACCAGCTCGCGCGACAGGGTCAGCTCGCGGTGCGCCTGATCGAGGTTCAGCTTGGCGTGGTTCGGGCCGCCGTGGTCGGTGGTCACCATCCACCGCAGGCCGAAGCGCCGGGCCATCGCGGCGTTCCGCGGCGTCGAGTACATGGCGTCCCGCGCCTTGATCGGCGTCGGCGGACTGGTCCGGAAGTCGTAGCCGGCACTCCAGTGGCTGTGGATGTGCGAGTCGCCCGCCAGCCATTCGCGCTCGTCGGCGGGCGCGGCCATCGCGAGGGCGGCCGCCGCGGCCAGCACGCAGGACCAGACGAGGCGCGGGGAGACGCGTCGCGGATCGACCATCGCGGGCGATTCTACCACCGGCCTCCGGGGCCCGCGCGGCCGCTCGCCACGACGCAGCCACGACGCGGCGCGCCGACGTGAACCGACCGTCGCAGCGAGCCCATTCCCCCGTGACCGCGGCCGTCCCCCGCACGCTCGGGGCGACGTGGCGGGCGGCTGGAACACGACCCGGTCGGTGGGCCATCCCCCGCACGCTCGGGGCGACGTGGCGGGCGGCGGCCTGTCTCCCTGTCGTGAACGTGGAAGCAGCGGTCGTCGTTCCAGAGCCCCGGCGCAGGATCGACCGCCGGCGGCGGCGGCGTCCCGCCCCGGCGCGGCGCGGCCGGTCACGCCGCGAGCGCCAATCCTGCGTTACGATGAGAGATGATGAGTACGTCCCGGCTGGCGGCGTTCGGCTTCATCGCCTTGCTGCTTACCGCGGTGCACCTGCTCGCGGCGCCGTCGGCGTCCCTCGTGTACTTCGCCAGCGTCGCCCTGCATCCCCTGCTGGGCCTCGTGCTCGTGGGGGCGCTCCTCCGCGAGGCGTGGCGGCGGCCGTGGCGGGGGAGCTTCCCGGCGGCGGCCGGCGGCGGCCTCCTCGCGGCGGGGCTCGTCCTCGGACTGGCCGTGGCCGTGGTCGGCGCCACCCGCGGCAACGCGTGGCTGCTGCAGGTCCACGTCGCCGTTTCCGCGGTCGGCGCGATCCTCTGGGGCGTCCACCTGTGGCGCACCGTCGAATGGACGCCCGGGTGGGCCCGGGCGGTGCGCATCGGCCTCGTCGCCGCCGCCGCGGCCGGCCTCGCAGCGCCCCTTCTGCGTGCGTCGCGTGACGCCGATTGGCGCGAGGCCCACCGCATCGAGAACCCCCTCCGTCCCCCGGCGACCATGGACGAGGAGGGGGACGGCGCGTCGAGCCCGTTCGCGCCGTCGTCGGCCACCACGAACACCGGCGGCACCATTCCCGCCGACTTCTTCCTGACCAGCGAGACCTGCGGCCGCTGCCACGCCGACATCTACGAGCAGTGGAACGCGTCGGCGCACCACTTCTCGTCGTTCAACAACCAGTGGTACCGGCGGTCCATCGAGTACATGCAGGAGGTGGTGGGCACCCGGCCGTCGAAGTGGTGCGCCGGCTGCCACGACCACGCGGTGTTCTTCAACGGGCGTTTCGACACGCCGATCGTCGAGCAGATCGACACCCCCGAGGCGCAGGCGGGGCTCGGCTGCACGTCGTGCCACTCCATCGTGCACGTCGGCAGCACCATGGGCCAGGGCGACTTCACCATCGAGTACCCCCCGCTGCACGACCTCGCGGCGAGCGAGCACCCCCTGCTGCGGGGCGTGCACGACCTGCTGCTGCGGCTGGCTCCGAAGCCCCATCGCGACACGTTCATGAAGCCGTTCCACACCGAGCAGAGCGCCGAGTTCTGCTCGTCGTGCCACAAGGTGCACCTCGACCTGCCGGTCAACGACTACCGGTGGGTGCGGGGGTTCAACGAGTACGACAACTGGCAGGCATCGGGAGTCTCGGGCAAGGCGCGCGGTCGTTCTACTACCCCGAGACCCCGCAGACGTGCAGCTCGTGCCACATGCCCCTGGTGAGGTCCGACGACCCCGCCGCCCGCGACGGCTACGTGCGGTCGCACCGCTTCCCCGGCGCCAACACCGCCCTGCCCTTCGTCAACCGCGACCAGGCGCAGCTCGAGGCGGTGCAGGACTTCCTGCGGGCCGGGCAGGTCTCCATCGACGTCTTCGGCATCACCCGCGTGGCCGCCGCGCCGCCCCCCGCCGCGGCGGTCCTGCCGGGGGGCGACCCCGCCCTGTCGAGCACGTTCGCGGTCGGCGAGGAGTCGCTGCAGTTCGGGGCGGGGCGGCGGCTGCCCGGCGGGCCGGCCCCGGCCGAGGTCGTCGCGCCCCTCGACCTGACGCCGGTGGCGGTGCGGCGGGGCGAGTCGGTGCGCCTCGAGGTGGTGGTCCGCACCCGCAACGTCGGCCACTTCTTCCCCGGGGGCACCGTCGACGCCTTTGACGTCTGGGTCGAGCTCGAGGCGGTGGACGACCGCGGACGCGTGCTCCTCCACAGCGGCGAGGCGGCCGACGGGGGCAGCGGGCCGGTCGACCCCGGCGCCCACTTCTACCGCAGCCTGCAGCTCGACGAGCACGGCAACCCCATCAACAAGCGGAACGCGTGGGCGACCCGGTCGGTCGCCTACGTGCGGCTGATTCCCCCCGGCGCCGCCGACACCGTCCACTACCGGCTCGAGGTTCCCGAGGACGCCGGCGACCGCATCACGGTGCGCGCGAAGGTCAACTACCGGAAGTTCGCGTGGTGGTTCACCCAGTGGGCGTACGCCGGCGTGCGCGACCCCGCCGACCCGGCGCCGTCGGTCACCAGCGCCCACGACGACGGCCGGTGGGTGTTCACCGGCGACACCAGCGGGGTGTCGGGCGAGGTCAAGGCCATTCCCGACATCCCCACCACGGTGATGGCGGAGGCGACGGCGACCCTGGCCGTCGTCGACCCGGACGCGCCGCTGCCGGCGGCGCCCACGGTCCCGCCGGGCGACGCGCGGCAGCGGGGACGCTGGAACGACTACGGCATCGGCCTGCTCCTGCAGGGCGACCTGCGGGGGGCGGAGGCGGCGTTCCGCCGGGTGATGGCGATCGACCCCGAGTACCCGGACGGGCCGGTGAACGCGGCGCGGGCCCGGCTGCAGGAGGGCGACGTCGACGCCGCCATCCCCCTCCTCGAGCAGGCCCTCGCCCTCGAGCCCGACCTCGCCCGCGCCCACTTCTTCCTCGGCACCGCCCTGCGGGCCCTCGGCCGCTACGAGGAGGCGCTCGAGCACCTGGCGGTGGCGCGCGAGCAGTATCCGCGCGACCGCGTGGTTCTCGGCCAGATCGGACGCCTGCAGTTCCTCGACCGGCAGTTCGAGGCGGCCATCGACACCTACCGGGCGGTGCTCGCGATCGACCCCGAGGACGTGGCCGCCCACTACAACCTGATGCTCGCCCACCAGGGCGCGGGCAACCGGGAGGAGGCGGCGCGCGAGCGCGCGCTGTACGAACGGTTCAAGGCGGACGAGGCGGCCCAGGCGATTACCGGCGACTTCCGCCGCGCCTCGCCCGAGGACAACAACGAACGGCAGGCCATCCACGAGCACCGGCACCCCGACGGGCTGCCGCTGCCCACGACCCATGACCCCGGTGGCGCGGCCGGGACCCGATGACGCGCGTTCTGACCGTGACCCGACATTCCCGGCCTTGACCCGATGAAACGCCTACTCGCACCGACCCTGGCCGCATCCGTCCCGGCCCTCGTACTGACCGCGGCCACCCCGGTCGTGTTCACCGACGTCACCGAGACGGCCGGCATCCGCTTCACCCACAACACCGGCGCCTTCGGGGCCAAGTACATGCCGGAGACCTTCGGCTCCGGCGCCCTGTGGCTGGACGTCGACGGCGACGGGTGGCAGGACCTGCTGCTCGTCAACGGCACCGCGTGGCCGGGGCGGGGCGCACCGGAGACGCACGCCGCGCTGTACCGCAACGACGGCGACGGCACGTTCACCGACATCACGCGCGGCTCGGGGCTCGATGTCCCCCTCTACGGCATGGGCGGGGCCGCCGCCGACTTCGACAACGACGGACACGTCGACGTCTACCTCACGGTGCTCGGGCCCAACCGGCTGCTCAAGGGGGCCGGCGACGGCACGTTCACCGACGTGACGGCGGCGGCCGGGGTCGGCGACCCGGGGTTCTCGACCGCCGCCCTCTGGTTCGACTACGACGAGGACGGCCACCTCGACCTGTTCGTGGGCAACTACGTGCACTGGACGCCCGAGACCGACCTGTTCTGCTCGCTGAGCGGCGACGCCAAGTCGTACTGCACCCCCGAGTCGTACCAGGGCCAGAGCGGCACCCTCTACCGGAGCCGGGGAGACGGCACCTTCGAGGACGTCACCGACGCGGCCGGCCTGCGCGCGCCCTCGTCGAAGGCGCTCGGCGTCGTCATGCTCGA
This sequence comes from Vicinamibacterales bacterium, assembly GCA_965116765.1. GTDB lineage: Bacteria > Acidobacteriota > Vicinamibacteria > Vicinamibacterales > UBA8438 > JAJEEA01. The sequence continues at coordinate 1,333,868 of OZ220718.1, forward strand.
CCACGACGACGACGGGTGGATGGACCTGTTCGTGGCCAACGACACCCAGCCCGACCAGCTCTTCGAGAACCGCGGCGACGGCACGTTCGAGGACATCGGGGTCCTCGCCGGGGTGGCGTTCAGCGACGCCGGCGTGGCCCGCGCGGGGATGGGGGTCGACGCCGCCGACTACGACGGCTCGGGCCGGCCCGACCTCGTGATCGGCCACTTCTCGACCGAGATGATGGCCCTCTACCACAACGAGGGCAACGGCCTCTTCATCGACGAGGGGCCGCGCTCGGCCATCGGCCGGGCGACCCTGCTGACCCTGACGTTCGGCTGCTTCTTCTTCGACTTCGACCTCGACGGCTGGCCCGACATCTTCGCCGCCAACGGGCACGTCGCCGACGACGTCGAGCGGGTGCAGGCCCGCATCACCTACGCGCAGCCGCCGCAGCTCTTCCGGAACGCCGACGGGCGCTTCGAGGAGGTGAACGCCCCCGACACCGCTCTCGGGGCGGCCCAGGTCGGGCGCGGGGCCGCCTATGCCGATTTCGACCGCGACGGCGACCTCGACGTGCTCGTCACCGCCAACGGCGGCGCGCCGCGGCTGCTCCGCAACGACGGGGGCAACGAGAACCGCCTGCTGCGCATCCGGACCGTGGGGACCGCCTCGAACCGCGACGGCATCGGGGCCCGCATCGACGTCACGGCGGGGGGACGCGACCAGTGGCAACTGGTCAAGACGGGCTCGAGCTACCTGTCGCAGAGCGAGCTGCCGGTGACCTTCGGGCTCGGCGGCCGGGCGCGGGCCGACTCGGTCGTGGTGACGTGGCCCAGCGGCACGGTGGACCGCCTCGGCGCGGTCCCCGCGAATCGGACGATCACCGTCGAGGAGGGCGCGGGCATCGTCGGCACCGGGACGATCCCGGCCGCGAGATAGGAATCGGCAGAGCCGCCGGCCGCGGGCGTTTCCGGCGCCCTGACGCTGCGGGACGGCTCCGAGGCGCAGGCGCGTATCGTCTCGTGCGGCGCGCCGGTGAGGTTCGGCGCCGACTGCGGCGGGAATGGCGAGGTTGAAGCAGATGCCGGCGCTGATGGCGTCCCACGCCCTCCGAACGCTCGCCATCAGCGTCGTCGCGGCGTTGCTGGCCGCGCCGGTCGGGGCTCAGCAGACCGTCGACGACCTGCGCGGCCGCGCGGAGGCGGGCGATGCCGGAGCGCAGTTCAACCTCGCCCGCCTCCACGTCACCGGCACCGGCGTCCCCCGGGACGACGAGCGGGCCGCGCATTGGTACCGCCTGGCCGCCGAGCAGGGGCACGTCGGCGCCCAGCACGCGCTCGGGGTGCGCTACGACGCCGGTCTGGGGGTGCCCGAGGACGACGGCGAGGCGGTCCGCTGGTTCCGCCGCGCCGCCGACCGGGGCCACTGGGAGGCCCAGTTCCGGCTGGGGCGGATGTACGCGAGGGGCACCGGCGTCGACCGCGACGACGGCGAGGCGGTCCGCTGGTTCCGCCGCGCCGCCGGCCAGGGCCACGCCGAGGCGCAGTTCAACCTCGGCCGGATGCACTACAACGGGCGCGGGGTGCCGCGGGACCGGGCGCGGGCGGCGCACTGGGTGCGGCTGGCCGCGGCGCAGGGCAACCCCACCGCGCAGGTGACCCTGGCCAGCATGCACGAGACCGGCTCGGGCGTCGACCGGGACCCCGCCCTCGCCGCCCGCTGGTACCGCCTCGCCGCGGTGCAGGGCGACCCCGCCGCCCAGGTCACCCTGGGCTATCTGTACGACGCCGGCGCCGGGGTGCCCGAGGACGACGCCGAGGCGGTCCGCTGGATCCGGCGGGCGGCCGACCAGGACTACGCCGAGGCCCAGTTCGCGCTGGCCAACCTGTACTTCAACGGCCGCGGGGTCGCGCGGGACCTCGCGGAGGCCATCCGGCTGGTCCGGCTCGCGGCAGACCAGGGCCACGTGCGGGCGCAGTTCAACCTGGGGATGAGCTACGATACCGGCACCGGGGTCGCCCGCGACGCGGCCGAGGCGGCGCGCTGGTTCCGCCGCGCCGCCGACCAGGGCGATCCGGCCGCGCAGCAGAACCTCGGCATCCTGTACGCCAACGGCGACGGCGTGCCGCAGGACCCGGCCGCCTCGTACCTGTGGCTCACGCTCGCCGCCGCGCAGGCGCCGGAACCGGCGCGGGCCAGCCTGCTGCAGGCGCGCGCCGTCGTCGCCCGGCAGCTCACGCCCGGCGAGCTCGCCGACGCCGAGCAGCGCGCCGCCGACTGGTCACCCGTCACCGCCGCGACTCCCCGCGAGGACCCCTGAGACCATGGACATCAACCAAGACCGGCTCTGGTACCTCAAGCTCCACTGGCAGGTCCTCGGCGCCATGCTCCTCGGCGCCCTCACCGGCCTGATCTTCGGCGAGGGCGCGGCGAACGCCATCGGCTGGATCGGCGACCTGTTCATGCGGCTGCTGCGCATGATCATCGTCCCCCTCGTCCTCGCCTCCATCGTCTCCGGGGTCGCCTCCATCGGCGGCGGACGGGCCATCGGACGCCTGTTCGGCAAGACGATGGGCTACTACCTGCTGACGAGCTTCCTCGCCGCGTCGACCGGCCTCATCGTCGTCAACCTGTTCCGGCCCGGGGTCGGCGCCTCCCTCGGCGACGCCGTCGCGGCCGAGGAGATGCCCGTGCTCGACATCCCCTCGTCGGGGGTCGATCTGCTCCTCGACATCGTGCCGACGAACGTCCTGTCGTCGGCCGCCGCGGGCGACATGCTGCCCATCATCTTCTTCAGCATCCTCCTCGGGGCGGCGATCACCACGCTGAAGGCGGACGGCGCCCGCGACACCCTGATCGGTTTCTTCAACGCGTTCTTCCAGGTGATGGTGGCCCTGACCTCCGGCATCATCAAGCTGCTTCCCATCGGGGTGTTCGCGCTCATCACGCGGATGGTCGGCACCACCGGGTTCGAGTCGTTCGCGCCGCTGATCCGCTACTTCCTGACCGTGGGGACCGGGCTCACCGTCCACCTCTTCGTCACCCTGCCGATCGTGCTCATCGTGCTCGCACGCATCTCCCCCGCCATCCACTTCAAGAACATGCGGAACCCGCTGCTCATCGCCTTCTCGACGAGCTCGTCGGCCGCGACGCTTCCGGTGACGATGCGAACGGTTCAGGAGCGGGTGGGGGTCTCGAACAAGGTGTCGTCGTTCGTCCTTCCCATGGGGGCGACGGTGAACATGGACGGCACCGCGGTGTTCGAGTGCGTGGGGGCGCTCTTCATCGCCCAGGTCATCGGCTTCGACCTGTCGCTCGGCGCCCAGGTGGTGGCGGTGATGACGGCGCTGCTCGCGTCGATCGGCGCGGCCGCGGTGCCGTCGGCGGGGCTCGTGGTCATCTTCATCGTCCTCGACGCCATCGGGCTGGGCGGCCACCCGCAAGCCGAGGCCATCGTCCTCGCCATGCTCGCCATCGACCGCCCTCTCGACATGTACCGCACCGCCATCAACGTGTTCAGCGACTCTTGCGGCGCCGCCATCATCGCCCGCTCGGAGGGCGAGGACCGCGTCGACGCCGAGGTACGCTGAGGGCAGGTCCACGCGGCCCGCCGGCCGGGCGCGTAGGGCGCCCGGCCGGCCACCGGCGGCTTCGGCGCCGGCCGACTCGTGACGCCTACGACACGGAACCAAAAAATGCTCTTGCAATACGGGGATGATTGTGTCACTCTGACTGTGTCATGGACGACACGGCCGGCCGGTTGGTCGCCCTCATGGGCCGTTTCGCCGAGCACACGGGACTGAGCATCTCGACGGTGTCCCGTCACGCGACCGGCAGCGGCGATACCGTAGCCCGCCTGCAACGCGGGGGAACGATGACCATCAAGAGGTTCGACCGGGCGGTGCGCTTCCTGTCCGACAACTGGCCCGACTCGATCGCGTGGCCGGCCGATGTCCCGAGGCCGACGTCGTCGCGCTCGAAGCGGCGCCAGCCGAATCGGCGCACGGACTGACCCTGCCGACGCCGGCAGTGGCCCGCGTCAGGCGACGGCATCGCCGTGCGGGCCGCACCAGGCGACCCGCCCCACGATCACGTCGCCCGCCGTCATGGGTTTCGACGGATGAGCCGGATTGTCGCTGACCAGGGTCCAGCGATCGCGGATCAGCCGAAGGCGCCTGACGACCAGACCCTCGCCGGTCCGGACGACGAACAGTTGATCCTCGACGGCCACGCGCTGGTCCTTGTCGACGACGACGAGGTCGCCGCCCTGGATGGTCGGCTCCGTCGAGTCGCCGTCCGCCCGAATGCAGGTCAGGTTGTCCGTGCGCGCCCAGGACGGCAGGACCTTCTCGGCGACCGCGATCGACAGGTCGGTCGACTCGTCGAACTCCACCTCGCCGGTGTCCGCCTTGTACCGGACGTGCTCGGCGAACGGGATCATTCGCGTGGTCGACGACTCGCCCGCCAGCTGCGGCAGCAGCTCCGCCGCTGTCGCGGCGCGCTCCGTCAGCTCCTGCACCAGACGCATGCCGTCGCGCAGCTTCGACGCCATGACGTCCTTCTCGATCAGCCCCACCGCGTCCACCACGCTGGCGTCGGAGGGCAGGTGAAGCGCCCTGGTGATCTCCGGCGGCAGCTGCGGAGCCTTGCCGCCCCGCTCGGCGGGACCGACCGACAACCGCATCCCCATGACGGAGGCGATCGACTGAAGGGTGGTGTAGCGGGAAGCGCGGCCCTGGACCACGCTGCGCAGCTGACCGAGGGGAATCCCGGTGCGCATGGCGAAAGGCCTGAGCCCCTCCGCCTCGATCTGCTGACGCACTGCCTCTACGAGCGTGTCGACTCCACTAGGTGTCACGGGTAACACGATATACGAAATTCCGCTTGCAGGGAAACCGCTGGTCACGTGCCCCCCCGGCAACGAGGAAATCGCCCCCGGGGGACACGCCCGGCCGTTCCCCGACCGCCCGCCCTTCCCGGGCCGGGCCACCGACGGAGCGGACTGCGATCGCGCCCGCGAGGAGATTTGCATGGCCTCGGAGGGAGGCGGTACGCTGGTGGCCTATCAAGGGCACCTCGAGGGAGAGCCAGCCATCCTGAAGCGGACATCTCGCGGCGCACTCGCCGCCGCGGTCACCCTGGTACCGCCGCTCGCCGCCGCCCGGGAGGTCCGGCACGGGTGACGCGCACGTCCGTCCGCGCGGGCCGGGTCCGTGCCGGCCTGCCCCGTGCCCGCCGTGCGGCTCACCCTCGGGACGGGGGTGTCATAATCGGGCGAGAGCGAGGCCATGATCCGGTCGAGCCCACGCAAACGCGGGGCGGCCGCGGGATCGGGCCGGACAGGGCGAAGGCAGCAGGAGAGCAGGCCATGAAGGACGAGAGCGCGGTCGCGAAGGCGGCCCCCGTGAGTCGTCGTGGTTTCCTGAAGGGGGCCGCCGGCGCGGCGGCCGGCGCGGCGACGCTGGCCGACCGGACCGTGCGGGCGGAGCCGGCCCCCGCGGCGGCGCCGGCCGCTCCGCCGCCGACCGAGGCCCAGCTCGCGCGCGAGACGCAGCTTCCACCCCCGTCTCGGGCCGTCGACGCCTACATCGTGGAGCGCCCGGGCTCGGACCACATGGTCGACGTGCTGCGGGCCCTCGACATCGAGTACTGCGCGTCGAACTGCGGCTCGAGCTTCGAGGGGCTGCAGGAGTCGATGGTCAACCACGGCGGCAACCGGCGGCCCGAGTTCCTGACCTGCCTGCACGAGGAGTCGGCGGTGGGGATGGCCCACGGCTACGCCAAGGTCGCCGGCAAGCCGATGATGGCCCTGCTGCACGGCACCGTCGGCATCCAGCACGCGTCGATGGCGATCTTCAACGCCTACTGCGACCGCGTGCCGATCTACCTCGTGGCAGGGCTCGACTACGCCGGCCCGGTGCCGGCCCACAACGCGACCGACCTCGCGGCGCTCGTGCGGGAGTTCGTCAAGTGGGACGGCCAACCCGGCTCCCTCGCGGAGTTCGGGCCGGCGGCGGTGCGGGCGTACCGCGTCGCGACGACGCCGCCGATGGCCCCGGTGTTCCTGGTGGTCGACGCGAAGCTGCAGAAGGACCCCGTGAACGGCGATCCCCGGCTCCCGCCCATCTCCCCACCGCGGTTTCCGAGCGCCGACGCCGGATCGGTCCGGGAGATCGCCCGGCTGCTGGTCGAGGCGGAGAACCCGCTCATCGCCGCCGGCCTCGCCGCGCGCACGCAGGAGGGCATCGACCTCCTCGTCGAGCTCGCGGAGCTGCTGCAGGCCCCCGTCGACGGCGGCGGCGCCCGCCTCAACTTCCCGTCCCGCCACCCCCTCGCCGGGGCCGGGACCGGCCGGCCCGACCTCGTCCTGAACCTGGAGCCGGCCGGCCGGGGTGGGCCGAGGGTGCCGTCGGGCTCGGGCGTCCGGACGATCACCATCAGCTCGGCCGAGTTCCTCGTCAGCCGCAACTTCAGCATCTACGAGGCCGGCTCGGGCACCGCCGACCTGCTTGTGGCGGCCGATGCGCAGGCGACCCTCCCGGCCCTGATCGAGGAGGTCCGGCGGCTGGTGACGGACGACCGGCGGCGGGTCTTCGAGGCGCGCGGGGCCGCCATCGGCGCCGCCCATGCCGAGCGCCGCCGGCGGGACATCCGTGAGGCCCGCCACGGGTGGGACGCGAGCCCCGTCAGCCTCGCCCGCATCGCGGCCGAGCTGTGGCCCCTCATCAAGGACGAGGACTGGTCGTTCTCGTCGCCGCAGGGGTTCATCGGGGGGTGGCCGGGCCGGCTGTGGGACATGAAGCGCAGCTACCACGCCATCGGGTCGCAGGGCGGGGGCGGCATCGGCTACTCGCTGCCCGCCTCGGTCGGCGCCGCCCTCGCCAACCGCGAGCACGGGCGCATCACCGTCAACATCAACGGCGACGGCGACCTGAACTACGCGCCGGGGGCGCTGTGGACGGCGGTGCACCACCAGATTCCGCTGCTGACCGTCGTGCACAACAACCGGGGCTACCACCAGGAGGTCATGTACCTGCAGCAGCAGGCCGCGGCCCGCAACCGCGGGGTGGACAGCGCCGCCATCGGGACGACGATCACGGACCCGAACATCGACTACGCGCAGATGGCGAAGGCCTACGGCATGTACGCGGAGGGCCCCGTCGAGCACCCGGCCGACCTCGGCCCGGCCCTCCGGCGCGGCGTCGAGCGCGTCAAGGCGGGCGAGCCGGCCCTGATCGACGTGGTGAGCCAGCCGCGATGAGGAGGTACGAGATGACGACGGCAAGACCGTGTCGTTCGCGGGTCGCGGCCGGCGTTGCCGCCTTGCTGCTGGCCGCCGTCGCAGCCCCATCCGGCGGCGCGGCCGCAACCGCGGCGCAGGACCCTGCGGCGCTGGAGGGCGACGTCGAACGCGGCGCCGCCCTCTTCGAGGACTACACCTGCTACGGCTGCCACGGCTACACCGGCGAGACCGGCCGGGGACCGCGGCTCAACCCGCCGCGCCTGCGGCAGGCGCAGTTCATCGGGTACCTGCGGAACCCGACCAACCCCCGGCAGATGCCGCCGTACCGGCAGGCCGACGTCTCCGACCAGAAGCTGGCCGACATCTTCGCCTTTCTGGAGTCGCTGCCGTCGGCATCGCCCGACGCCGAGGACATCCCGGTGCTGCGCGACATCCTGCAGGAAGCGCAGGAGTCCGCGCCGCGACCCGCGGATCCTCGATGACGCGCCGGCCACCGCGGGGACAACGCCGCAGCCGGCCCGGCTCATCGCACGGTGAGCCGGCCGGCAGTCGTCGCATGACGACTCCGCTTGGCGCCGAACCAAACGCTCATGTCCACCCTTCGCGCAGCCACCCCGACCGGACGAAAACACGGTAGCCTGTCCGCGCTCACGGCACGCTGCGCCGTCGAGGCCACATGGCAGCCTCCAGAGCGAGCGTCGCCGCGTAGCGCATGAACCACCGCTCCCTCGCGACCCTCCCGTCGCGTCAGGGTCGTGTCTCTTCACACTGCCGTGTACTTTCGCGGCAATCCTCGGGAAGCCCGCGCCCCTCTACGGCGCAGGCTCGAGCGGCAGGGCGAGGGCCACCCACTCCGGGATCTCACCGCGGGCGCCGACAGCGACCACGATGTACTGTCTCCCCTCGTGCAGGTAGGTCATGGGGCCGCCGGTGGTGCCGCCCGGGAGCTCGGTCTCCCACACCACCGCGCCCGTCGCCTTGTCGTAGGCCCGGAACGTCCGGCCCCAGCGCCAGGACTGGTCCTGCTCGGGGTCGGACGGGTCGCCGTCGCCGCGCTGCGTGCCGATGATGGCGTCGCTTCCCTCGCCGAGGAAGAGCAGCGTACCGGTGACCAGCGGGGCGGGGCGGTTCGGGGTGCCCAGCGGCGGCAGGTCGAGGTGCCGCAGGCGCGGGTGGTTCCGGGGCCCGTCGCCGTTGGGGGCCATCCACGCGAGCTCGCCGCGGTTGAGGTCGAGGGCGGTGATCCGCCCGTAGGGCGGCTTGGTGATCGGCAGCCCGTGGGGCCGGGGGGTCGGCACCCGGAGCTCTTGCCCCTGTGGGCTCGCCCACGCCAGGGTGGCGTCCTCGTCCGTGGTGGCGGCGACGCTCCACACCGTGGGCATCGTGTGCGACACCGCGTAGTAGACCCCGGTCTCGGGGTCGAAGGCCCCGGTGTGCCAGTTGCCGGCGCCCCAGCCGCCGGGGGCGGTCAACGTGCCCAGCTTGCCGTCGGGCGCACCCGTCCGCGGCCACGGCGGCGTGAACAGCGGCCCCAGAACCAGCTGCTCGACCGCCTCGAGGGCCGCCGCCCGCAGCTCGGGGGTGAAGTCGATCAGGTCGTCCTCGGTGACGCCCTGCCGGTCGAACGGGGGCGGCTTCGTGGGAAACGGCTGCGTCGGCGACGTCCGCTCCCCCGGCACGATCGACTGCGGCACGGGGCGCTCCTCGATCGGCCACACCGGCTCCCCGGTCTCCCGGTCGAACACGTAGAGGAACGCCGTCTTGCTGGGCTGCATCACCGCCCGGACGCGCCGTCCGTCGACGGTGATGTCGCCGAGGGTCGGCGGCCCCACGGTGTCGTACTCCCAGACGTCGTGGTGCACCATCTGGAAGTGCCACACCCGCTCGCCGGTCGCGGCGTCGAGGGCGACGAGGCTGTCCGAGAAGAGGTTGTCGCCCGGCCGGTGCCCGCCGTAGACCATCCCCGTCGGCGCCGACAGGGGCACGTAGACGTGGCCCAGCGCCTCGTCGGCGGCGAGGCAGCACCAGGACCCGAGGTCGCCCGAGTAGGCGGCGGCGGCGCCCCACGTGTCGGCCCCGAACTCCCCGTCCCTGGGCACGACGTGGAACGTCCACAGCAGCTCGCCGGTGCGGGCGTCGAAGCCGCGGACGTCCTCGGGGGCGGCCTCGCGGACCACCCCGCCGTCGCCGGCCCCGCCGGTGATGCCGGCCACGACCACCACGTCGCCGACCACGATCGGCCCCGCCGACCAGTCGAAGTCGCCGGCGAGGGGGTGGTCCCACCGCAGATCGACCCGGCCCTGGTCGGCGAGGCCGAACCCCGGCGCGGGCCGGCCCGTCCGCGCGTCGACCGAGTACAGGTACCCGCCCCGCACGAACAGAAGCCGCCGCACCGTGCCGTCGGTCCACCAGGCGGCCCCCCGCGTGCTGCGGCCGGCAACCTCCTGGAGCGTGGCGGCGAACGGCGCCTGCCGCCAGAGCGTCTCGCCCGTGGCCGGGTCGAACGCCTCGAGCAGCCCCACCGCGTTGGGCGCGTAGAGCACGCCGTCGATCATCACCGGCGTGGACCGCAGGTACGCGTTGACCCGAAGATCGGGAAACGCCTCCTGCACGGCGGGGTCGAGGCCGGGCCGGCGCCAGACGATGTCCAGGTCGCCGACGTTCCCCCCGTCGATCCGGTCGAGGGGCGAGTAGCGCGTGAACGCCTCGTCGCCGCCGAAGTAGCGCCACTCGCCGGACGGCTGGGCCGCGGCCGGCGCCGCCGCCCCCAGCATCGCCAGCAACGTCAGCACAGCGTTCCGCGTCATCACTGCATCCTCTCTCGGGCCGCGGCCGGCGGCCGGCGGGGCCGGGGCGTGCGTCCGCGCGGACGGACCGGCTCCGCGCGCCTGTCCCCGCTTCGTCGCGCGCCGACGCATCGTACAACGCCGGGAAGCCCCGTGCATCGCCGGCCCCCCGCCTCGCGTAATGACCACCCGCTGCCGGGACCGACCGGCCAGGCGGCCCGGGCGCTCGCGCCGTGAAGCCGCCCCGCCTCCTGCCGCGAAGCGCCGTTCCTGGAGAGTCGGTCCAGGAGCGATCGGCGCCGCAGGCCCCGGTCCGCCGGTCCGCCGGTCCGCTCGGCCGACCGCCGAGGCCCGTCGGACCGCCCGCGGGCGGCGGTCCGACGGCCCCGACGCGATGCTCGGAAGAGGCCGGCGCCGGTTTCGTTCGCCGCTGCGGCTATCATGGTGCCGACATGACCCGCCGCCAGTTCGAGCGGCTCGTGGCGCGCGCGAGGCGCGACGTCGAACGGGCCGTGCGCGACTATCCGCCCCGCTTCCGCCGCGAGATGGACAACGTCGCCCTCGTCGTCGAGGACGAGCCGGGACCGGATCGGCTCGCCGAGATGGAGATCGAGCCGCCCGACACGCTGTACGGCCTCTACGAGGGCATCCCCCTGCCGGAGCGGGAGTGGACCCACGGCAACGTGCTGCCCGACGTCATCACCATCTACCAGCGGCCCATCCTGGAGGACTGCGAGGACGAGGACGATGTCGTCAAGGCCATCGGCGAGACCGTGATCCACGAGTTCGGCCACTACTTCGGGATGGACGAGGACCAGATCGACGAGATCGAGGCCCTCTGGCGGGACGGGACCGGTACGGACGCCGCGCCGCGCCGCGGCTCCCCGGAAGGGCCGGCCGCGGGCCCACCGGACTCGAAGGCCGTCTCGGGGTTCCGCAGACTGCTGTCGGCTTGCATTCGCGTTCTCCGGCGCGTAAGCTGACTGGCTGAGTACGTTTGTCAATCCGCGCCCGCTCGGTCGAGGGCGCCGATGCGCCACACCCGGCCGAGGCCGTCAGTGCGCCATGGATCCGGCGCGTCGGCGCACCCCGGGAGCCATGGGGGCGACGGGGCGGTCAACGCGGCGTCCACCCGCAGGAGAAGCACCGATCGAACGCGGCGTCCACCCGCAGGAGAGGCACAGATGAGAACGAGATACGTCGCAGGGTTGTTCGTGTTCGCCGCGATCCTGGCGCTCGGCGCGCCGGCGCTGGCCCAGTCCGAGGAGCCGATGCGCCGGCCGCACGGCGACCCGGACATCTCCGGGATCTTCACGTTCCGGACGCTGACGCCGCTGCAGCGGCCCCGGCAGTTCGCGGAGCAGGAGACCCTGGACGCGGAGACCGCCGCAGCGTTCGAGGCATCGGAGCGCACCCGGCAGAACCGCGACCTCTTCGACCCCATCGCCGGCGCCCCGAACGCGGGGTACGCGCCGCGCGCGCAGGGCGGGGTGCTGTCCTACAACGAGTTCTGGTACGAGCGCGGCGTCGACCTCACCGACGACAAGCGGACCTCGCTGATCATCGACCCGCCGGACGGCCGGCTTCCGCCCCGGACCCCGGAGGCGCAGGCGGCGGCCCGTGAGCGCGCGGCCTACCGCCGCGAGCACATGTACGACTCGTACGAGAACCGCAGCCTGATGGACCGCTGCATCATGGGCTTCAACGCCGGCCCGCCGATGTCGTCGAGCGCGTACAACAACAACGTGATGATCTTCCAGACCCCGGATCACGTCGTGATCCTGAACGAGATGGTGCACAACGCCCGCATCATCCCCATCGACGACGTCGCGAAGCCGCCGTTCAAGCAGTTCTCCGGCGTGTCGCGCGGCCACTGGGAGGGCGAGACGTTCGTCGTCGAGACCACCCAGTTCCGCGGCGGCGAGAGCCGCGGCACGAGCCCCAACAAGCACCTCATCGAGAAGTTCACGCGCATCAACGCCGACCGGGTGGCCTACGAGTACACGGTCACCGACCCGACCGTCTACACCGCGCCGCACACGGTGCTGATGCCGTTCCGCCGCACCGACGGCCCGCTCTTCGAGTACGCGTGCCACGAGGGCAACATCGGTCTCTACGGCATTCTCGCCGGCGCGCGCGAGCTCGAGCGCCAGGGCCGCGAGCTGCGGCCGTAGGAGCCCGAGCGGGGCGCCGGTTCGCCGTCTGACCCGCGGCGCGGCCTCGGGCACGACGGAGCGGATGGAAGACCGGGCCGGCATCGCGCGCAACCGCGGTGCCGGCCCGTCGTTTAGGCAAGTGATCGGGGAGACCGCACATGCATCGAGTGAACCGCACGAAGTCATGGCTCGCCGCCGGTTCGCTGCTCGCCGTTCTCGCGGCGGCGGCCTGCGGAGGAGCGGCGCCGGAGGAGCAGGAAGGCGCGGGCGTCACCGCCTACGAGGGCGCGCGGGTCATCGTCGGCAACGGCGACGTCATCGAGACGGGCACCCTCCTCGTCGAGGAGGACCGGCTGACGGCGGTGGGCGACAGCGCCTCGGTCGAGGTGCCGGAGGGCGCGGCCCGGGTGGACCTGTCGGGACGGACGGTCATGCCCGCCATCATCGACACCCACGTCCACCTCCGGCCCGACGACCGAGATACCCTGGTCGAGGACCTGCAACGCAAGGCCTGGTACGGCGTCGCGGCGGTGCTGAGCCTCGGCCGCGGCACCGGCGAGGCGGCGTTCGCCGTCCGCGACGAGGCCATCCCCGACGCCGCCCGCTACTTCACGGTCGACCGGGGCATTACCGCGCCCGAGCCGGGCCGCACCGAGGTCCCGTACTGGATCACGACCGAGGAGGAGGGGCGCGCCGCGGTGCAGGAGCTCGCCACCCTCGGCCTCGAATGGATCAAGATCTGGGTCGACGACCGCGGCGGCCAGTTCGACAAGCTGACGCCCGAGCTGTACGGCGCCGTGATCGACGAGGCGCACCGGAACGGGCTGCGGGTCACCGCCCACGTCTTCACGCTCGAAGACGCCAAGGGGCTGCTCGAGGCCGGCGTCGACGGGTTCGCGCACGGCATCCGCGACACGGACGTCGACGACGAGGTGGTCGAGATGTTCAGGGAGCGCCCCGGCGTCTACCTCGTGCCCAACCTGCCGGGCCCCGGCGTGCCGGTCGACCTGAGCTGGATCGGCGGCACCATCCCCGCCGACCAGCTCGAGCAGATGCAGGCGCAGCAGATCGACCGGCCCGAGGCCCAGGAAGCCTTCGGCATCCAGGCCCGCAACCTCGAGCGGCTGAGCGCCGAGGGGGTCGTCACCATTGCGTTCGGCACCGACGGCGGCGCCGGCTGGAGCCCCCACGCCGAGTTGGAGGACATGGTGCGCACGGGCATGACCGCCGCCGACGTCATCGTCGCCGCGACGCGGAACTCCGCCGCCATGATGCGCCTCGACGACCTCGGCACCCTCGAGGCCGGCAAGAGTGCCGACTTCATCGTGCTCGAGGCCAACCCCCTGGACGACATCACGAACACCCGCGGCATCGTCGACGTCTATCTGCGGGGCGCGGCGGTCGACCGCGAGGCCCTCAGCGCCGCCTGGGTAGGCGGCGCGTCCAACTAAGGCGCCCTACCGGCCTGCTGGCTGTCCGATGGCAGACCCCCTGCGTGGAACGAATGTAACCCCTTCTCGAACGCCATCTCACATTCGCTGAGGGCCCTTTCCACGAGGTCGGTAGCATCGCCTGGGTTCACAGTCATCGACTCCTCCTTGGATGAGGGGCCATTCTTCGGCCGGCGCGGTGCATCGAACGCAGGCCGGCCAGCCCTTGAGGGGTAGAACGTCGCGTATGGCCAAACCGAACACCGCAGGTTCAGAGGCCGCGCAACGCATGAGCGAAAGCGCGGGCCCTCGCGGGACGCGCGAACACCTCAGCCGTGAGAGTCGAAACCACCAGGGAGTGCGCGCGCCGTCCAACCTCCTCGGTGCCCGGCGGAAGCCGCCGCTGCATCCGCTGCCTGCGAATGCGGCCCGCCAGCTCCTTCGCGCTGCCGCCAACGAAAGGCCGCGTACCGGTGAGCATCTCGTGGAGCACGACGCACAGCGCCCAGACGTCGTCCGCGGGGCCGGCGCTGGCTCCGAGCAGTACCTCTGGCGACAGGTACGGCAGGGTGCCGCCAGCCAGCCCATCACCATCGTCCGCGAGACGGGTCAGGCCGAAATCGAGCAGCTTGACCGCCCCGTCTGCCGATAGGAATCCGATGTTGCTCGGCTTTACGTCGCCGTGCACGTAACCGGCGTCATGCAGCGCCGCCAGCGCCTCCGCCACGGTGATGGCGATGTTTACCGCCTGCTCGCCGGGCACGGGCCCTTGATCGAGCCGAGCCGCCAGCGTGCCGCCGGCAAGGTACTCCACGACGAGCAGCGGTCGGCCGCGCCAAGTCTCGACGCCGTGAATCTGGGCGATTGCCGGATGCGCCATCGCGGCCATGGCGCGCCCTTCCTGCCGCAACCGCACGAGCCCCTGAACGGCCGCGACAGGCAGCGTCTTGACCGCGACGTGGCGATGCAGAACCACGTCCCGCGCAAGATAGACGACGCCCATCCCGCCGGCCCCCAAGCGCCGCTCGAGGCGGAACTTGCCCGCGAGCAACAAGGGAACCATGGCCGGGACGTAGTCGGCCCCGCAGCCGCACGCCGACGCCTGCCGACCGTTTCCGTCGCCCGGTTCCGCCACGAGTCCGCACGCAGGGCACTCCCGAGCGGAGGGGGCGTCCCGTCGAGATCGCGACGACCGAGCCGATCGCAAGCGAGCGGCCGCGAGACCCGCGGTCGCCCCCACGGTACGGACAAACTCGAGCGCGATGGGGTTCAACGATCGATCATCCAAGCGCCGGCCGACGACCAGGACGCCGTCGAGCTCGGTTCCCGGACCCGGGACCGGAGCCACGGCTGCCGCGTCCGTGGCGACTACCCAGCCTGCGTCGGAGGCCGGCAGCAGACGAAAGACGGACGTCGGGTCGTGCGGGTCGACGAGGATTGGCTGTCGGACCGACTCCAGCATGAACACGACGGCCGAGGTGCGGGGCAGGGGCGCCGCGGCGACAGTGGAGACCGTCCCGGGGCCGGTGTACGCGTCGGCGGTTTCGGCGAGGGCCATCATCGTCGCCGGTGCACCGCAGGCACGGCGTACGGTCTCGGCCACCACGTCGCCCACTTGCCGGACAGAGGCAGCCTGCATCAGCTCCGATCCGGCTGCACCCAGGAGCCGCCCGTGGTCCTCGGTCTCCGGGAATACCCAGGCATCCAGCCACACGAGCAGGCGTCGACGATAGACCGCCGCCAACGCTGCCGCGCAGAAGGCCGCGACGCTCAACCGGGCCGGCGCCGTGGCAATGACGGCTTCGACCGTGCGATCGGGCTGGCTGAAGAACGTCCATCCGAGGGCGGCCATCGGCGCGGCTGTCGCCGCCGCAAGCAGGCGCCGCGTGAGCAGGCGCCGGTACGATGCGCGCAGGACCGTACGCACGTCGAGCGCGCGCTCGGCAAGCACCGCCCAGGTGACCGAGAACGGCATCGAGAGAAGGAACGCGTACACCACGGCCCCGAGGGCGCCGCGGTGGTCATCGCCGAAACGGCGCGCCGCGGGCCAAAGCGTCTCGATGACGACGTCCAGGGGGATGGGGGCGATCCCGATCAGGATCCCCGCGATCAGCAGCTTCGCGCGCTTCGATTCGCTGCCGACCGCATCGCGCGCACGCCAGGCGATGGCCGCCAGGGCCGGCAGAGCGAGTAGCGAGATGGTCGCCCAGTAGACGACGTGGCGCCTACCGAGGTGCGGAAGCCACTCGAGCACCGGAGGCAGATTGGCGATCCAGAGCCCGGCCCCCATCGCGGCACTGAGCGGAACCGCCAGGCGCGCGAGATCATCGAGCCGGGTGCGCCGAGCCGCGCGCGGGAATTCCCGAGCGAACGCCCACATCAGCGCCGGCAGGAAGGCTTCGGGGAGAATCCACCCGACGCCCGTGAACGACGTCCAGAACGACGTCGCTGTCACGAGGAAGACCGCGCCCATCAGCCGCGCCCGATGATCGAGACGCCCCCCGACCAGCAGGAGGACGGCGCAGAGCAGGAAGCTGACGATCGACAGCACGCGCGGCACCGCGAACGGTACGCCCATCGCCCGGTCCCACGACCACGCGATCGTGACGAGCGAGCCCGCGACGTGCAGCGTCGCCACCGCCACCAGCGCTCCGAACGCGAGTCGGGCGAACGCAGTGCCGACAGGGTCGGCGACGGCCCGCAATCGTTCCAGGCTCCCGGATCCGGCGCCGGCGAACACTCGCGACAGCGCGCGCAGGTTGTCGAGGACCCGCCGCTGATCCGGCCGCGCGACGCGCCGGGCACGGTCCCAGTCGACGCCTTCGCTCGACACGACGGCCCCCGCCACGTCGAGCAGGACACGGTCATGAGCCATCTCGCCTCCCGCTGCCGGGCACATCGCCATCGCCCATCTCGCTGGCGAGACGTACCAGCGCCCGCTTGAGGGCCATCCGCGCCGCGTCCGGGCTGGCCCTGCCGTCGATGTAGGCGAGCTGCGTGAAGGAATACCCCAGCTCCGCGCGCCCGACGATCAGTCGGCGCTCACGTGGCGAAAGCCGCTTCAGCGCCGACAGATAGCGCGCCCAGGTCTGGTCGTCGATGGCGTGATCGAGTGGAGAAGGCCCGCCGCCCGGCACTTGGACGTCCACATCCAGGTTGTCCACGGGAGGGCGGCGCGCGACCCGCCGCAACTCGTCCCGAATGCGGTTCTCGACGGCCTGTCGAAGGTAGGCCCGAAGCGCACCGTCCCCCTTGGGCTCGAAGACGGTTATCCGTGTGAAGGCGTGGAGCAGCGTGTCCTGGACCAGGTCGCTCGTATCGACGACGCCGCGCGCCCAACGCGGCAGCCGTCCTCGGGTCCAGCGACGCAGACGGGGCAGGTACCGCGCGAACAGCTCGTCGATCGCCGATCGATCGCCCCGAACCGCGCGGTCCAGAAGGCGGGCCGATGACGGCGGCCGGAGAGGGTCGCGCTTCGAGCGATCGCTGGCCAACCGGGTGTTCACCGCTCGATCCGAGCGCCCAACCGGCGCCGGGCAATGTCTGCCGACCGCCAACTCGCGACGAGAACAGCGACTCCCGTCAGCACGGTCGCGAGAACTTCAACCGTCTTCGTGTAGAGGGGCAGCCCTGCCTTCCGGTGAATCCTAGCGCACCCGCGCACGTTCCTGCGCCCCCCAAACTGGGGGGACTTCGGTCAGCGGGGTGATCTTGCCGACGACCGTGATGCGAGCGTTCTCTCCAGCAAACGGATGGAATGGCGGGTTCGCGGGCGCGCAACATTCCGCCCGTCAGCGTAGCCAGGTCGAGACGGCGCTGACGGGCGGTACGCACCACGGTCGAGAGCACCTGCTCGGTGTCGGCGGCCTTGCGGGTACGGTTGCCCTGCACACTCCACGGAGTGGCTCGAAGCAACGGCGCAGCGCACGGGTCCGGGTCAGAATCTGCGGATGACCACCGTGGGCCGGACGGCCTTTCGGGCCGCCAGTTTGGTGGCGTCGCTCGCGGGTGGTGCGATCCAGGTCGTGGGCGCCCGCGGCTGCCCTTGGAGGGCCGGCCGCGGGCACGGTATTCCGCCAGGGACTCTCAGTACGCGTCGTAGCCTTCCGTCAGCTCGATGTAGGTCCCCGCGGGGTCCGTGAGGAAGGCAATCTTCAACTGGATGCTGTCGATCTCGCGGTACTCCACGTCGAACTCGATGCCCATCGCCTCGAGCTTCGCGCAGAACGCCTCGAGGTCGTCCACCTCGAAGCCGATGTGGTCGAGGGCGCGCCCGCGCGTGCCGACCGGCTCGTCGACGCTGCCGGCCCCGAAGCTCATGTTCATGCCAGGCACGTCGGTCGTGGTCTGAATGCGGCCGCGCGGCCGGATGCGGAGGCCGAAGACCTCCGTGTACCAGTCCAGCAGCTCCTCGTACTCGGGCGTGAAGAAGTGGATGTGGTAGCCGGCGATGGGGACGTGCAGCGACGGGTCCTCCTGCAGCTCGACCCAGACGCCGTCGGGGGCCATGACGTAGGCGTTCGGCATCCCCTCCGAGCCGATGAACTCCGGCCCGACCTCCATGCCCGCCTCGCGCCACCGCTGCACGAACTCGGTGGTGTTGCGCACCTTGAACCCGAAGTGGTCGAGCACCGAGCCCTGCATGGGGCCGGTGGGCTCGCGCTCGGTCAGCGCGATGATGAAGTTCGGCAGCCGGATGGTGGTCAGCGGGCCCCTCTCGACGACCTCGCCGCCGAACCACTCGACCCACAGCTTCTTGTGGACCTCGATGTCGCTGACGTTCAGGTGCACGTGCCCGTAGGTGATCCCGGCCTCGTTCGGCACGGCGAGCTGGGCCTGGGCCGGCGCGACGAGGGCCAGCACGGCGACGACGGTCATCAGCCACTTCATTTCTGCGTTCCTCCTCAGCGGCATCGGCCGCTGTTCCGGGGTTCGTCGTCCGGTCGCGGCGCCACCGATGCCGGGGGTGCGGCCGGCCCGCCAGTCGTCCCTTGCGAGCCGGCTTGCCGCCCGTCCGACCCTCGAAGTGTCGGCGCCTCCTTGCGGGAGGTCGGCGCGGTCATGCGCCGCGGACGCCTGACGGTGCGTGGGTCTGGAATTGTAGTGTATCGCCGCCGCTCCGTCGCCCGACGCACGAGCGACCGCTCAGGAGGTCCGACCGTCGTCCGCCATCGGGCCGAGACCCCCCGGCGCGGCGTCGTGATGCTATCGTAGGCGGCATGATGAATCGACTGCACCGGATCGCTGTTTCGGGCGTGCTCGTATCGCTCGCGCTGGCCGCTGGCGCGGACCCCGGACAGGCGCAGCCGGCCCAGCCCGGTGAGGACGTCCCGCAGTTCCGCATCGACCCGTTCTGGGCGCGCGAGCTGCCCGACAACTGGATGCTCGGGCAGGTCTCGGGCATCGACGTCGACGCGGACGACCACGTCTGGGTGCTCCACCGACCGCTGACCCTCGACGCCCGGCAGCGCGGGGAGGAAGGGATGTGCTGCGTCCCCGCGCCGCCGGTCATCGAGCTCGACCCCGACGGCAACGTCCTGCGATCGTGGGGCGGGCCCGGCGACGGCTACGAGTGGCCCGACAGCGAGCACGGCATCCACGTCGACCACCAGGGCTCACGTCTGGATCGGCGGGAACGCGGCCGGCGACGCCCACATCCTGAAGTTCACCAAGGACGGCGAGTTTCTGCTGCAGATCGGCCGCGCCGGCCAGAGCGGCGGCAGCAACGACACCGCCAACCTCGGCCGCCCCGCCGGCATCCGGGTGGACCCCGAGACCAACGAGGTCTACGTCGCCGACGGCTACGGCAACCGGCGCGTCATCGTGTTCGACGCCGACACCGGCGAGTACCGCCGGCACTGGGGCGCCTACGGCGAGCGTCCCGACGACAGCCCGCTGCCCGCCTACGACCCCGACGCCGAGCCCGTCCGCCACTACCGCAGCCCCGTGCACGACGTCGCCATCGCCCACGACGGGCTCGTCTACGTCGCCGACCGCACCAACAACCGGCTGCAGGTCTTCGACAAGCAGGGGACGTTCATCAGGGAGGTGTTCGTGCGCCCCGCAACCCTCGGCAGCGGCTCGGTCTCGGGCGTCACCCTGTCCGAGGACCCCGAGCAGCGGTGGCTGTACATCCCCGACGGCACCAACAACGTCATCTGGATCCTCGACCGCGAGACCCTCGAGGTGCGCGACCGCTTCGGCCGTCTCGGCAAGATGGCCGGCCAGTTCTACCGGCTGCACAACCTCGCCGTCGACTCGCGGGGCAACCTCTACACCACCGAGGTCAACGTGGGCCAGCGCGTGCAGAAGTTCGACCGCCTCGGCGGCTGACGAGTGCGGGCTGGCCGGATGACGGCCCGGATGGCTCGAGCTGGCCCGTCGCTGGGCGGACGAGCGGGGGTGACGCGGGCTCACCCCCGGATGACGCGGGGCAGCAGCATGTGGTGGCGGGGGCAGATGGAGACGGGGTTCTGGTAGGCGGCGGCGGTGAACGCCTGCAGGTAGCCCCGCAGGTCGGCGAGGGCCACGACCTCGTCGACGAAGCCGTGCCGGGCGCAATAGGCGGGCCGTGACGTCTCGTCGGTAACGGTCGACCAGCGCGTTCATGCGCTCGATGACGGGGTCGAGGGGCCGGCCCGCCGCGTGCTCCTTGGCGGCGCGGCGGGCGTAGGTGGCGACGGCCGCGGTCTCCCCGTGCATGACCTCGATCTCGGTGGCCGAGGTGCCGAGGGTGAACGCGTTGTGGCGGTTGGCGGTGGGGCCGCCCATGACGTAGTGGGCGGCCGCCGTGCCTTTCCGCAGCACCACCAGCATCATCGGTACGTCGGTCTGCTGGATCGAGTAGATGAGCGACTGGCCGAGCCCGAGCACCTCGGCCTTCTCGGCCCGCTCGCCGACGTCGATGCCCGAGGTGTCCTGGAACCAGACGACGGGCAGGCGGTCGCGCCCGCAGAGGGTGACGAACTCGTTCATCTTGACGAGCCCCTGCCGGTAGAGCTTGCCCCCCATGCCCGGGTAGTCGCCGTAGTCGGGATAGCCCTTCCCCAGGTAGCCCTGCCGGTTGCCGATGCAGCCGACGAGCCGGCCGTCGACCTTGCAGACCCCCGTGAACACCTCGGGGCCGTAGTCGGGCCGGAACTCGAGCCGCTCGCTGCCGTCGACGAGCCGGGCCAGCACCTCGTCGAAGTCGTAGACCTCCTTCTGGTTGGCCGGCAGCAGGTGGTAGAGGTCGTCGACGGGGAACGCGGGATCTCTCGGCGTCGCCGCGCGGAAGAACTCGGACCCGTACGCGGGTATCGCCCGCATGTACTCCTTCAGCCCGTCGAGGACGCCGGTCTCCTCGTCGTAGACCCGCGTGAAGAACCCGGTGGCGTCGTGGTGGGTGGCGACGTCCCCCGGCGGACGCGCCGTGAACTCGCGGGTCCGCGCAATCAGCTCCTCGACCATGGCGGTGTCGAACCCGCCCTTCGGGGCCATGCCCGAGACGATGCCGACCCCGCCGACCGCCATGTTGGCGTCCTTGTGCGCGAGCAGGATGGTGGGGCTGACCGACTGGTACCCCCCGCCGGCGGGGTTCGTGCCGTAGATGCCGGCCAGCACGGGAATGCCCGCCTGCTCGAGCTCGGCGTGCCGGAAGAACGGCGTCCCCGCCCCGCGCCGGTTGGCGTAGAACTTCTCCTGCTCGGGCAGCTTCGCCCCGCTGCAGTGGACGAGCCAGACGAGGGGCACGTTGAGCCGCCGCGCGAGGTCGGTGGCGCGCAGGATGTTCTCGGACTGGCCGGGCAGCCACGCCCCCGCCATGACCTTGTTGTCGAACCCGATGACCACCGCCCAGCGGCCCTCGATGCGTCCGAGGCCGTCGACGACGTTGGTGACGCCCTCGTCGTTCTCGGCCGGGTTGTAGAGGGTGTGCAGGGGGCGCCACGTGCCGGGATCCAACAGGTACTCCAGCCGCTGGTACACGGTCATCCAGCCCCGCTGGTTGATCTTCTCCGTCGGGAACCCGGCCTCCTCGGCTGCGCGGGCCGCCGCCGCGATCTCCGCTTCCGCCGTCCGCAACGCCTCCGCGCTCGCGGCGGCGCGCTTCACCCGGCCCGGCTTCAGGGGCCTGCCGAACCGGTCCATCGTCTCGAAATAGGGCTTCACTGCACGATCCTCGATGCTTGAAGACTGCGGCAGTGGCCCGCCGCGTGAGGCGCAAGGTTGCCACGGCCTGCCCGAACTGGAACGACCGCTCGGTCCGGTTCTCCCCGCCTGAAAATGCTCCGCGTTCTGCCGCGTCTCGACCAGTGGCCCGTCGCACCAACCAGCCTGTGGTTCGATGCGGTGGCGGCCCGACCCGGTTGTCCTCGATCGTCGGGATCTCGACGGTTTCCGGCCAAGGCGGCGGGTGTCATTCCTGGAGCGCCGCTTACCCCACCTCAGCGATTCGGCGCGTGGCCGCAGGCGATGCCCGAGATGATGAGCTTCTGCACGTTCGAGGTGCCCTCGACCACCTGCAGCGACTTGGCGTCGCGGTAGAGCCGCTCGGCCGGGTACTCCGTGGAGTAGCCGTACGACCCGTAGATCTTCATGCACTCGTTGGCCGCGTGCACCGCCGCCTCGCTCGCCTGCAGCTTGGCCAGCGACGTCTCGTACTGGTTCGGGCGGCCGTTGTCCTTGAGCCACGCCGCCCGGTACACCAGCATCCGGGCCGCCTCGTGCTCGAGGGCCATGTCCGCAATCTGCGCCTGCACCATCTGGTGATGCGATATCGGCTTGCCGAACTGGGTGCGCTCGTTGGCGTAGCCCACGGCGGCATCGAGGGCGGCCCCGGCAACCCCGAGGGCGCCCGCCGCGCACCCCAGCCGCGTGTTGTTGAGCTGCCACATGCAGATCTTGAACCCGTCGCCGGGCTCGCCGAGCAGGGCGTCCTTCGGGAGCTTCGTGCCGTGGAACGCCATCTCCCCGGTGGGTGCGCAGTGCAGGCCGAGCTTGGTGTCGATGTCGGTCGCCACGAAGTCGTCGACCTTCTTCGGCTCGAGGATGAACGCGCTCATGCCGCGGTGCTTCCGCTCGGGATCCGTCATGACGTAGAGCAGCCCCGCGTCGCCCTGGGTGGCGTTCGAGACCCATATCTTGCTGCCCGTCAGCTCCCAGTGGCCGCCCATTTCGCGGGCCACCGTGGTCATGCTCGCCACGTCGGAGCCGCTCTCGGGCTCGGTCATGCCGAAGAAGCCGACCTGCGTGCCCGCCACCCAGCCGGGGATGAACCGCTCCTGCTGCTCGGGGGTGCCGAACTTCGCCACCGTCAGGGCGGGCCCCAGGTTCTGCATGTTGAACGGTAGCCGCCACGACGCCGACACCTTGGCGATCTGCTCGGCCATGAGCACCGACTCCATGAAGCCGAACCCGGTGCCCCCCAGCGATTCCGGCAGGGCGCACGAGAAGAAGCCCAGCTCGCCCATCCGCCGCACGCGGTCGAGGCGGAACTCGTGGTTCCTCTCCTCCTCCACCAGGGTCGGCGCGATGTCGTTCTCGGCGAACTCGCGCGCCGTCTCCTGCACCAGCTTCTGCTCGTCCGTCAGCTCGAAGTCCATGCTCGTCGTCACTCCCCGATCGTCGCCAGCGGATCGTCTTCCTCGACCTGGTCGCCGACCGCGACCCGCAGCGCCGTCACCGTGCCGTCGCACGGGGCGTACACCACCGTCTCCATCTTCATCGCCTCGAGGACCAGCAGCTCGTCGTCCTCCTCGACGGCGTCGCCGACCGCCACCGCGATCGACAGCACCTTCCCGGCCAGCGGGGCCGCCACGTGTTCCGCCATGTCGTCGTCCTTCCTCCGTCCCCGCTCGCGCTACCGCAGCATCGTCAGGAAGATGCCGGCCGCGATGACGGTGCCGATGACGCCGGCCAGGTTCGGGCCCATGGCGAACATCAGCAGGTAGTTCTTGCGGTCGGCCTCGGCCCCCACCTTGTGGGCGACCCGCGCCGCCATGGGCACCGCCGACACCCCCGCCGCCCCCACCAGCGGATTGATCTTATCGCCCGTGAACAGGTTCATCGCCTTGGCCAGCAGCACGCCGCTCGCGGTGCCGAGCGCGAACGCAACGAGCCCGAGCGCGAAGATGAACAGCACGTCGGCCCGCAGGAACGTCGGCGCGTCCATCGTGGCCCCCACGCTCACCCCGAGGAGGATGGTGACGATGTTCATGAGGGCGTTCTGCGCGGTGTCGGTCAGCCGCTCGACCACCTTCGACTCGCGGAAGAGGTTGCCGAGCATGAACATGGCGATGAGCGGGGCCGAGGCCGGCACCAGCAGCACGATGCCCATCGCCGCCGCGATCGGGAAGACCAGCTTCTCGCGCGCGGTCACCTTGCGCGCCTTCCTCATGCGGATCTTCCGCTCCCCTTCCGTCGTCAGCAGCCGCATGATCGGCGGCTGGATGATGGGGACCAGGGCCATGTAGGAGTAGGCGGCGACGGCGCAGGCCCCGAGCAGCTCGGGGGCGAGCTGCGAGGCGAGGAAGATCGTGGTCGGCCCGTCGGCGCCGCCGATGATGCCGATGGCCGCCGCCTCCTCCAGGGTGAACCCGAACGCGTGGGCGGCGAAGAACGTGACGTAGACGCCGCCCTGCGCCGCCGCCCCGAGGAAGATCAGGCGAGGCTGCGACAGCAGGGGGCCGAAGTCGGTGTGCGCGCCCAGCCCGAGGAAGATGAGGGGAGGGATGACCTCCCACTCGATGCCGTAGTGGTAGAAGCGCCAGATGAGGCCCTCGCCGGGGGTCATCAACCCCGTCAGGGGCAGGTTCGCGACGAGGATGCCGAACCCGATGGGCAGCAGCAGCAGCGGCTCGTACTGTCGGTTGATGGCCAGGTAGATCAGGGTCAGCCCGATCGCCCACATGACCACCATGCCCGGGGTGACGGCCAGGATGCCGAGCTGATCGAGGAAGGCCACTAGTCGGAAGCCGGGTCGGCCGGGGCCGATTCGGGGGCGGGGCGGCCGAGAACGGCCGCGAGAACGCGCATCAGGACGTACAGGACGGCGATGCCGGTGAAGACCCCGATAACGCCGTTGAAAAAGATGTCGGTAGCCGTGGTCACCGCATGCTCCCCCGCCGGTCGCCGGCGGGACCGCGACAATTATACGGCGTATGATGATCGCCGATGTCAGCCGCGCGACGCCGGCGCTCCCGGCCGCCCAAACGGCAAGCACCGCGTCCCGCCGGTCCCACGGCGGCGACCGCCGCGGCCGGGACTTCCAGGTCCCTCCCGACCTGGGGGGTGCCCGCGGGACTGACCCTCGCGCTGCTCGCGGTGTCGCTGGCCCCGCGCGTGCAGGCGAGCGCGGTCCTCGCCGGCTCGTTCCAGGCCGCCGCGGCGGCGCTGGCGATCTGGCAGGCGGTCCTCTACCTGCGGCTGCGAGGGGAGCCGGCCGGGCGCTCGTTCCAGGTCGTCCTGCGGCCCCAGCACTACCTGCAGGCCGCGGTGCAGCTCTCGGTGTTCCTCTACTGGGGGTACTTCTGGCGGCCCGTCTACGACCACGCGTGGCTGCTCGTGGGCCAGCTCCTCTTCGCCTACGCGTTCGACCTCCTGCTGGCGTGGTCGCGCCGTGAGCGCTACGTGCTGGGGTTCGGCCCGTTCCCCATCATCTTCAGCACCAACCTCTTCCTCTGGTTCCGCGACGACTGGTTCTACCTGCAGTTCGCGATGCTGGCAGCCGGCTTCATGGGCAAGGAGTTCGTCCGCTGGCGGCGCGAGGGCCGCAGCACCCACATCTTCAACCCGTCGGCCTTCTCGCTGGGCCTCTTCTCGCTGATCCTGCTCGCCACCGGCACCACCGACCTGACCTGGGGCCAGGACATCGCCTCGACCCTCACCCTCGCCCCGCGCATCTACCTGTTCCTGTTCCTGATCGGGCTCGTCGTCATGTACGCGTTCTCGATCACACTGGTCGCGGGCTCGGCCGCGATCGTGCTCTTCGGGTCGAGCGCGTTGTACTCGGCGGTCACCGGCGTCCCGTTCTTCATCGACTCGGAGATCCCGAGCGCGGTGTTCCTCGGGCTGCACCTCCTCGTCACCGACCCCTCAACTTCGCCGCGGTCCCCGCTCGGCAAGACGATCTTCGGGGCCCTCTACGGGGCGGGGGTCTTCGCGCTCTATGCGCTGCTGGGGGCGATGGGCCTCCCCACCTTCTACGACAAGCTGCTGTGCGTGCCCCTGCTGAACCTGAGCGTGCAGCGCATCGACCGGCTCGCCGCCGCCATCCTTGCCCGCCGCGGGGCGACCCCGCGGCCCGAGGAAGCACGGGCACCGGCGAGCGCCGGCCTCCTGCACGCCAATCCCCTGCACATGGCGGTGTGGGCGCTCTTCTTCGGCGCGATGACGGTGGCGGGAGCGACCGACGGCCGGCACCGCGGCGACACCGTCCCCTTCTGGGAGCAGGCCTGCGCCGACGGCCGGCCGCAGGCGTGCGCGCGGCTGGTGCAGATCCAGACCAACTACTGCCGCGACAACGCCGGATGGGCGTGCAACGAGCTCGGCCTGCACCACCGGGAGGGGACCGTGACCGCCGCCGATCCCGAGCGGGCGCTCGAGCACTTCGCGCAGGCCTGCGAGCTGCGCTTCCAGGCCGGCTGCGTCAACCTGCTGGACCCGACGTCCACGGTACGGGCAGACCCGCGCGCCCTCGACCTCCGGCTGCTGTTGAGGGAGGCCGGCCCCAACCTGCTGGACATGCCCGAGCCGGAACTCTACGCGCGGGCCTGCGACCACGGCTGGACGTTCGCCTGCCGACCGTGAAGAACAGGGTTCGCCCCTCGGGTCTGTAGCGATGTCCACCAGCACCTCTCCCCCCGCCCCCGCCGACACCGGCTCACCCGGCGTGATCGGACCCGCGATTCTGGCCGTGCTGGTCGCGGGGGCGGCGGTCTGGCTCGGGGTCCAACCCGATCCGGGAGGCCGCGGTGCGACGGCCGGCGCCCCGTCGCCGGCACCGGCGATGCCGGCCGATCTGCCGGGATTCCGCGCCGACGCGTGGTTCCTGCCCGACGACCCGGAGTTCGGCTTCGTGGAGGTGCCGGCCGGGCCGTTCGCGATGGGCGCGGATGCGACCACCGACCCCGAGGCGTTCGACAACGAGCGCTGGTCGGCGACGACAGCGCAGGGGACGGTGGACCTGCCCGCCTACCTCATCGGCCGCAACGAGGTCACCGTCGCCCAGTTCGCGGCCTTCGTCGCCGCGACGGGGTTCCCCGTCGACCCGCAGGTCCTCGAGGCGCCCCCCGACCACCCCGTCTCCAACGTGTCGTGGTCCGACGCCCTGGCCTACTGCCGGTGGCTCACCGGCACGCTGCGGGACGCGCCGCACACGCCGGAGGCACTAGCGGAGCGCCTGGAAGGTGGCTGGCGGGTCACCCTCCCTTCGGAAGCGCAGTGGGAGAAGGCGGCGCGCGGAACCGACGGGCGGCGCTATCCCTGGGGCGACGAAGTGCGCCGCGATCGCGCCAACCCGCAGAGCGGGACCGCCGGCCCGGTCGGCAGCGTTCCGTGCCCCGAGTGCGCCCACGGCCTGATGGACATGAGCGGCAACGTCTGGGAGTGGACGCGGAGCCCGCTCCAGCCCTACCCTTTCGACGCGGAAGACCGTGGGGACCTGAACGCCGACGCCCTGTGGGTCATGCGCGGCGGTTCGTTCACCGACCCGCCGCGCAACCTGCGCACCAGCACCCGCGGCGGCGCCGACCCCGGCGCCCGCCGGCCGTTCATCGGCTTCCGGGTCGCGCTGTCGCCGCCGCTCGCCGGCAATGCCGTTGCGCGGTCCACGGCCGAGTGACGGAGCGCATCGATCTCGAGTCGCCCGCCAGGAGATCGTCGTGCCGGCGAAAATCCGCGAGTTGATCGCGAAACTGGAACGGGCGGGATTCGTGAGCCGTGGCGGGAAGGGCAATCACCGGAACTTCGTACACCCGGGGGTATCCCGACCCATTACGATATCGGGGCGGCCAGGCGACGACGCGCGCCCGTACCAGATCCGGGCGGTCCGTCGAGCGGTCGAGGAGTCTCGACAGTGAAAGAGAGCGCCCGTTACGTGAAGATCGTCGAATGGTCGGATGAGGATGGCTGCTACGTAGGGAGCTGCCCCGGGCTCTTGCTCGGCGGTTGCCACGGCCCCGATGAACGCGCCGTGTTCACGGAGCTGTGCGAAATCGTTGACGAGACCATCGATCTCTATCGCGCGGACGGCAAGCCCCTGCCACCGGCGACGGCTGGACGGGACTTGGCAAACAGGTTGCAAGACGTGGCGATGATCACCGCGGCCCCGTGACCGCCGTCAGTCGCGCACATCGGCCTCGGCCGCGAGCCACGGATAGTGGCCAGCCCGGCCATTGCCGTTCGCCCGCCGTCAGTCGCGCGCGCCGGCTCCGGCCGCGAGCCTGGCGTCCTCCTCGAGGACCCGCGCGCCGCGCAGGATGCCGCCGAACGAGTAGTTCGCCTCGTGGCAGGCGTACTCGTAGACCCGGTCGTCCGAGGCGGGCCAGATGTACTCGCCGCTCCAGGGGGCGGTCCACACCGTGGGGTCGTCCACCGTGAACTGGTAGAGCAGGGTGTCGGCGTCGAGGCGGGTGAACCGCTCGACGACGTGGAGGTTGCGGGACGCGGCGCCGAACGACGGGTTGTCGGTGAAGTTGGTGGTGTCGACGACGAGGGTGTCCCCCTCCCAGCGGCCGACCGAGTCGCCGAGCCAGCTCCTGATCTCGGGCGGATTGTGCTCCGCGTTCATGCGGACGATGCGGGCGTCGTGCACCATCTCGACCAGAATCACCACCGTGTCCTCGGTCTGCACGATGCGCTTCATGTTGTTGTAGAGCACCGAGAGCATCGGAGGGCCGGCAGTCGAGCCGAACCCCATGAGGCACCGCTCGGCGTGCGGGCGCTGCTCGGGGTTGTCGTAGGGGCCGGGCGCCTCCAAATCGTCCTCGAGCCACCACGCGGTGCCGTCGTTGGGCCGCGCGAAGCCCGCGCGGGCGGCCCGGGCGGCGCGCGCGTTCTCGGTCAGGGGCGGCTGCCGGCCGTTCGGCGGGTCGGTGATGATCGAGGTGCGGATGAGCCCGTCGATCTGGAAGGCGGCGTCGCCGCGGTCGATCCAGAAGGTGTTGTAGCCGCCGACGTTCCCGGCCGCGCCGCCGGAGCCGTCGCCGCCGACGGGCGGCGCCTCGCGGTTGCCGTCGCCGGTCTCGAACCCGGCCCGCTGCTGCTCCGCGCGAGCCGCGGCCCGTTCATCCGACCCGGCCGGGGCGAGGCCGAACACCCGGGCGAGCCCGTCGGGGTCGGACGCGATGATCGCCGCCTCTTCCTGGGTCAGCGTCAGCCGGTCGCCGAACTCCCGCGGCCGCTGCAGCGGGGTCACGGTGGAGGTGTCGTAGGTGCCCGACAGGTCCGGGCGGCCGGACGGCGTGCGGGGGATGTCGGAACCCGCCTGGGCCGACACGTCATGGGGTGCCGCCGCCCAGATCAAACCGGCAATGCCGAGACAGAGGGCGAATCGACGAGGCATGAAATGCTCCTTCCGTGTCGAGCCGTCAGGACAGTGAGCGATACAGACTTGCCAACCACGTCCAGGGTGGTCCCGCTTTCCTGCGCGCTGCGTTTGGCAAGGTAGCTCCTGGCAAGGGAGCTCCCGTTACCGTCCTTGCCGCCCGAAACGAGCGCCCCGTCCGACGAAAGCGGCCAGCCGCCCGCCGCCTGCCCGCGCGGGCCTGCCGGGCGGGGCGTGGGCGCGCCGACGCGTCCCACCCGACCGCCCACGCCGCTCGGCGGCGACCCGCCGGCCTGCCTCGGCCCGGAAACCGCGTCCAGGCGGTCCAGGACGTCCCCCGCCGCCGGGTCCACCCTCAGTTGCTCGCGCGCAGCGCCGTCAACCCGCGCTGGAACAGGCGCTCGATCTGGCTACTGGTGCGGAAATCGGCGAGTATCTCCGCGCGGCGGCTCGTGCGCAGGCTCCCGATGATGAACCGCAGCATCGTCGACATCACCGTGCCCTCTTCGGTGCCGGTCGCCGCGAACCGGCGCTGGAAGTCGCGCAGGGTGGCCGCGAAAGCGGGCTGGTGCCAGCGCTCCACCCCCGGCTCGAGGCGCACGAACTCGTCGAGCACGGCCACGAACTCGGCCGGCGGCGGCCGGTGCCAGAACGCGACATCGGGACCGAACTCCTCGACGTACGACGGCAGATAGACGTTCGCCCCGGCCGGCACCCGCCGTACCAGCGCCGGATTGAACCGTTTCAGCTCGTCGGTCGACAGTCCGGTCTTCCGGCGCAGCTCGGCGAGGGACAGGCTGCGCGGCGTGCGCATCGCGAAGATCGGCGCCTGCGGCGTATTGGCCATCAACCGGGCGACGTTGACGGCGTTGCCGAACACCATCTCGGAATACAGGTACGAGACGGGACCGTAGCTGCGGAACAGATTGCGGAAACGCCGAATCGAGACGCCCCGCAGGTCGCGCGCGTACCGCGACCCCAGAAAGTACTGCTCGCGGGTATCGGCGCCCCCCAGGCGCATGCCGTTGATGACCACCCGGCCGACGTTGACCCCGCCCGCGTGATGCTCGGACAGGGCCGGGATGACGCTGCCGTACATCGTGGACAGAATGGTGAGATGCGCCGCGCAGTACGGCGCCTGCGTCGTCTGGTTGTACACCTCGATGACGTTCGGATCGAGCCGATCCAGCGAGTTCCAGTTGCGCCGCAGCCATTGGCACAAGCCGAGCGCGTCGGCCCGCGACCGCGCCCTGCCGTTCAGTCCCGACTCCAGCAGCGCCTTGGCCAGACCGATGTCGGCGGACACGCCGAACCGCTCGTAGATCGTCGCCCACTCCTGGAGGAAGCGGCCGTAGCGTTCGGCGTTGGGGGCGATGAACCCTCCCCGCGTGGCGTTGTGGATGACCCGTCCCCCGGCCAGAGGCTCCAGCAGATCGGCTACGCGGTCCCGCCGGCGCCCCAGGCCCGACGGCAGCCGGACCCCGTCGAGGGCCGCTCGGAGGGCCGGCTCGTACCAGACGCCGTCCGCGGCCCAGTTGCGGGAATTCGTCGGGAACGAGGCCAGCAGGCGGCCGTCGACCCCGCTCGCAAAGAGGATGCGACCGTCCGGAATCATGAAGACGTGCTCCCAGAACGGATGCGCGGGGCGGTGCTCGGCCATCGCCGCGAGGTCCGCCTGGTAGCGGGCGGCGAGGAACGGCGTCGCGGCCGGCTCGACCGGTCCCTGGGGCTCGGCCGCCGCGCCCGGCGGCGCCGGCCCGGCAGCGGCCTGCCCCTCCGCCGGCTCACCCAGCGCCTGCACGGGCGCCACCGGCTGCTCCTGAGCCGGCTGCGCACGCAGCACCGACCTGTCCGATCCTCCCGCCGATGCGAGGAGCACGACGATTCCGGCCAGCGCGGCGAGGCCGCGAGGGATGCCCATGCGCTTCACGACGACGAACAGTTGCCTCTCCATGTCATGTCGCCCCCCAGCAAGACAACACGGACCGCCCTACGGCCTCACCCGCATGTACTTCTGAATCTTCCGCGGCCGCGGCTCGCCGCCGTAGATGTTGCCCTCGCCGTCGACGGCCACGAACTCGGCCCCGTTGCCGGCGGGGTCGCGGGGGTCGCCCCACGGGTAGAGGATGAACTCGGTGACCCAGCCGGTGGCCACCTCGCCGATGCGGATGCCCATCTCCCAGCCGGGGTTCTGCAGGTCGTCCGACTCGGAGTCGGCGACGAAGATGCGTCCGTGGTCGTCGAAGAAGATGCCGCTCGGCCGCCCGAACTGGGTCCACTGCGCGATGAAGTTGCCTTCCTGGTCGAAGATCTGGAGGCGGTTGTTCGACCGGTCGCCGACGAAGATGCGCCCGTCGGCGTCCATCGCGATCGCGTGCAGGGTGCGGAACTCGCCCGGCGCGTACCCGGTCTGGCCCCACTCCATGAGGTAGTTGCCGTCCTTGTCGAACTTCACGACCCGATTGTTGGTGTCGTTGGCGTGGCCGTCGGCGATGAAGATGTCGCCGTTGTCGGCGACGACGACGTCGGCCGGCGCGTTGAAGTGGTCCTGGCCGCCGCCCGCCTGGCCGGGCGTGCCGAGGGTCATGAGCACCTCGCCGGTGGGGCTGAACTTGACGACCTGGTGCCCGCGGGTCCCCCCCTCGGGGGTCCGGGCCTCGGACACCGCGTCGGTGACGTACACGTTGCCGTCGTCGTCGACGTCGATGCCGTGCGGCCAGATGAACATCCCGCTGCCGAAGCTCTCGACGGCGTTGCCGTCCATGTCGAACTTCACGACGGGGTCGAGGTCGGAGTCGAGGCACTCGAAGCCGAAGAACTCGCCGGGCGCGTCGCACCGGATGACCGCCCACAGGTGCTCGCCGTCCGGATCCATGGTCACCTTGCCGACCGCGCCCATCTCCCGGCCGTCGGGCAGCTTCGCCCAGCCCTCGACCTGTCGATAGGGGTTCGGCAGCACCTGGGCCGGCGCCACGCTGGTTCCGGCCACCGCGAGGGCCACGGCCACGACCACCACATGCAGGCTTCTTCTCGACATCGTCATACCTCGCTCAACGGAAATGGACCGACCCCGGGGCCGGCGTTTTCGGCCGGCCGACGGCACGCGGCGCCGCGGCCGCAACGGTCGGGAAGACCGGGACCGCGCTTGTTGGGGCCCCATTATACTCTCGGCGTGTCGCGGGAGATCCGACATCGCTCCGCCGTCCCCCGCTGGTCGCATCGTGACCCGGTGGAAGGCGGCAATCCGTTCGCCGACGGCGACCCGCGGCGCGAGATCTGGGGCGCCGCCACCCATGAGGCGAGGCGGGCGCTGGAACGCTGCGACGCCCATATCGCGGCAACCGCCCGGGTCACCCTCGACCCGCTCGTCTACCGCGCGCAGTTGATCGACCTCGCGCTACGGCGCTTCGACATCTGGGCCGAGCGCGCCCTGTCGGTGGTGTCGACCGAGGACGAGCTCGACGACTACCGACGGTGGCTCGACGTCTACGTGGAGAATTGGCTGGACTACGTCGCCGACACGTGTCCCCGCGTCGAGACGGGAGACGAGTTGCCCCGCCGCCTCGACGCGGCGCGCACGCGCTGGGTGGAAGCAGGGCGCGCGGCAGCGGCTCAACCGGCCGCGCGCTGACACCTCACTGCTGCTCGTCGCCGGTGTCCTCCTCCATCAGGTAGTCCCAGTGGCGCGCCGCCTGGCCGAGGATCGGCGCCAGGTCGCCGGCCAGCAGATACCCCTGGTCGACGAGGGCCAGCGCCGCCTCGGTCACCAGGCCCAGATAGGCGGCGCGGCTGCCGTAGCGCTCCTCGATCGAGCGACGGGAGTCGTTGCGGCGCTCCCGGTCCTCGGCCGTCAGCGGGAACGGGATGTACGACCCCTGCATGCTCGACAGCACGTCGGTCGGCCCCGCCCCGTCCCGGAACAGGTTCCAGCCGGTGTAGGTGGCCAGCGGCACCGCGACCTCCGGCATCATCAGCCCGCCCGTCTCGTTGCCGTCCGGGTCGACCGCGGGCACGAGGATCGGGAACGCCGAGAGCACCTCGGGGGGCTGCTCCGTCACGATGCCCCGCGTCCGGAACTCGGGGCCGTAGACGGCGCGGTACGCGAGGTGCGGCTCGGCCGGCTGGCCGACGCCGGGGAGCTCGGGGAACCCGACGGCGTCCCACGCGACGAGGTCGCCGTCGCCGATGCGCGGGTAGACGCTGGCCGGGGGCAGCGCCGCCTCGTCGCCGACCCACTGGTTCATGGCCAGCAGCAGCGGGCGCAGGAACCACGAGTAGTCGTTGGGGTTGCTGGGCTGCTGGCCGCTCGTGCGGCGCGGCGGGAAGCGGCCGGGGCCGTGCTGCCCGCCCGCGAACGAGTAGATGCGCACGTTGTCCATCAGCGGGGCGTCGGCCGAGCCGTCGATGGTGGTGTGGATGAGCGACGCCGCCCGGCCCCAGTACTCGTAGGACGAGTTCGTGTAGAAGACCTTGGGCATGTGGCCGGGCTGGATGGCCGAGAGCAGGCCGTCCTGCATGTCCGTCTCGGGGTCGTGCTGCGCGACGTCGGTGAACGGGAAGATGTCGCTCGGGTAGAGCTTGTTCAGGAACGGGTGCCCGTCGCGCGACGGCTGGGCGAACCGGTGGTTGAAGCTGCCGCGGCCGCCGCCCGCGACGTGCGAGATGACCCCGTCGAAGGCCCGGCGGTCCTGCTCGTCGCGGTTGTAGCCGTGGTAGAGGAACGTCCGCAGGAAGCGCCCGCTCTGCGACACCCCCCAGGCGATGGCGTGGTCGATCGAGCCCGCCGACAGCCCCAGCTCGGGGCTCTCGCCGTACTTCATCCGCGAGACCATGTCGCGCACCGCGGCGGGCCCGAGACCGACCAGCGCCGGGTCCTTCGCCACGTAGACGATGTCGTAGAGCTTGTGCGGCTCGAAGCCGCCTTCCAGGTAGACACGGGTCGGGTCGTCGACGATCTCGCCGTTCGCCTCGCGCCGCGCGAAGCGCCACTGGTCGCGCGGCACCACCCGCCGCGGCTGGCCGGCGCCGTCGCGGACGGTCATCACGTTGGCGGGGTCGTCGGGGTCGGCGACCTCGTAGGCGATGTGGCTGCGGTCGGCGAGCGACCGGTCCCAGGTGCGCTCGTTGACCACCACCTCGCTCCGCACCAGCCCGGTGATGGTCGCCCCGTCGTCGGTCGCCACCGGCGTGTGCAGCCGCATCTGGCCCTCGCGCACCGGCACGTCGAACTGCCAGCCGAGCCACAGCAGCGAGAAGCCGTTCTCGAGCAGGAACCCGTCGCCCATCTCGTCGGCGCTCCGCGGGTAGCGGCTGCCGGCGGCGTTGTTGAAGTAGCCGAGCATGCCCTTCCCGCCGCGGTTCGACACCTCGTAGAGCACGGTGCCGTTGCCGCGCGCGGCGTCGGCCGGCTTCAGCAGGTAGAAGTTGGAGCGGAACTCGACCAGGCCGCGGTCGTTCCGCGGCGCGAGGTCGATGTCGGTGACGACGCGGTTGGCGGGGTTCGCGGGGTCGACCTCGAAGTGCACCATGCCGCTCAACGCCTCGTAGGGGCCGGCCAGCCCGTAGGCGCGGCCGTCCGCGACGTCGTGGCGGGCGTCGACCTCGATGCGCACCACGTCGGCCGACGCGGTGGCCGCGAGCAGCAGGAGCACGGTCGCGAGCGCGGAAACAGGACGGGTCATGGTCAGGGTCCTCCCGGTCCGGAACGGTCCGGTTCTATTCGGCGTTTCTGATCACGCCAATCATAGATCGACCGGGCGCCGTCCCGCGCCCCGCCGCCGACCGCGCCGGCCAGAGGGTGTTCGCTCGGCCTCACGATGGACGCCACCCGCCGGCGCGCGGTCGCACGGCTTCCGACCGAGACGCTGGTGCTGGCGGGCCACCGTCGGCGCCGTCGCGCGTCATCGCAGGCGCGCGGCGTCGAAACCGCGCGGCGGGCTGCTAGAATGCGGTCGGGCGCAATTGCAGTCCCTCGGGAGGAACCCTTGATCTCGACGGCCCGGACCGCCCTGGTGACGGCGACGGAGCTGCCCGCCCTGTCCTCGCGACTCTCCATCGAGGGCAAGCGGAGCGAGCTCGTGCGGGGAGACCTGATCGTGATGACGCCGGCGGGAGGACGTCACGGGCAGGTCGCCCACCGGGTCGGACTGGTCATCGGCAACCACGTCCTCGACCGGAACCTGGGCCGGGTGTTCGCGGCCGAAACGGGGTTCCTGCTGCAGCGCGACCCGGACACGGTCCGGGCCCCCGACGCGGCGTTCGTCGCCGGCGAACGCCTGGGGACCGGCGAGGTCGCGGCCGGGTTCCTGGAGATGGCGCCCGATCTCGCGGTCGAGGTCGTCTCCCCTGGCGATTCCGCCACCGCCGCTCAAGCCAAGGTCGACGACTGGCTGGCGGCCGGGACCCGGCTCGTCTGGGTCGTCGATCCGGAGACCCGGACGGTGATCGTGCATCGCCCCGGCGGGGCCGTCGTCGTAGTCCCGGAAGCGGGCACGCTCGACGGCGCACCGGTGTTTTCCGACTTCAGCGTGCGCGTGCGTGACCTGTTCACCTGAGGTGCACCCATGTTCCTGACCCGAAAGGCGTTGCCGCGGCGGACGGTGCTGCGCGGGCTCGGCGCCTCGCTCGCCCTGCCGCTGCTCGACGGCATGGTCCCGGCGTTCGCGGCCGTCCGCAACACCGCGGCGCGGCCGGCGCGCCGGCTCGCCGTGGTGTACGTGCCGAACGGCATGATGATGGAGCACTGGGTGCCGGCGGCGGAGGGCGCGGCCTTCGACTTCCCCGCCATCCTGCAGCCCCTCGAGCCGCTGCGCCGGCACGTGCAGGTGCTGTCGGGCATGCACGGCGTGGCCGGACCGGGCCCGCATCCGCGGGCGTCGACGCGGTTCCTGACCGGGGTGCCCGCAAGGCGGGGGGACGGGGCCGACGTTCTCGCCGGCGTGTCGATGGACCAGATCGCGGGGCGCGTCCTCGGCCGCGAGACCCAGCTGGCGACGCTCGAGCTGGCCCTCGACGGCCGCGACTTCGCGGGCTCGTGCGGCCTCGGCTTCAGCTGCGCCTACACCAACACCATCGCGTGGGCCGACGAGACGACCCCGCTGCCGATGGAGAACAACCCGCGCATCGTGTTCGAGCGCCTGTTCGGCGACGCCGGCAGCACCGACGCCGCGGTCCGGCAGGCGCGGCGGCGCAAGGACGCGAGCCTGCTCGACTCGGTGCGCGAGCGAGCGCGCGAGCTCGCCCGCGGGCTGGGGCCGAGGGACAACCTCAAGCTCGACCAGTACCTGGACGCGGTGCGCGATGTCGAGCGGCGGATCCGGACGGCGGAGGCGCAGGCCGACCGCGACCTGCCGGTGGTCGCCCGGCCCGAGGGCGTACCCGACACCTTCGCCGAGCACGCGAGGCTGATGTTCGACCTGCTGGCGCTGGCCTTCGAGACCGACCTCACGCGGGTCGGCACCTTCATGCTGGGGCGCGAGCTGACCGGCCGCACCTACGCCGAGATCGGGGTGCCCGACGCCCACCACCCCATCTCGCACCACCAGCGCGACCCCGAGAAGCTGGCCAGGCTGACGAAGATCAACCTCTACCACGTACAGCTCTTCGCCGGCTTCCTCGAACGGTTGCGCGACACGCCCGACGGCGACGGCTCGCTGCTCGACCACGCGATGATCGTCTACGGCGCGGGCATGGCCGACAGCAACGCCCACGCCTCGGACAACCTGCCGGTGCTCCTCGCCGGCGGCGGGGCGGGCCCCGGCGGACGCCACGTGCGCTACCCCGCCGACACCCCCCTCGCCAACCTGCACCTGACCCTGCTCGACCGCCTCGGCGTGCCGGTCGAGTCGCTCGGCCACGCCAACGGCCCGCTGCCGCTCGAAGGGGTCGCCGGCTGACGGGCGCCGCGAACGGATTGCTCTACATCAGCCGGGTCGCGACCACCGGCAGGCTCGATGATGGGGCCTGCCGAGCCTGCATCGGCCCGCGCCGTCCAACCGGGAGCGTAAACACCGTCCAATCGGGAGCGTAAACACCGTCCAATCGGGAGCGTAAACACCGTCCAATCGGGAGCGTAAACACCGTCCATCTGGTATCGTAGAGAGCGTGGAGTACCGGCCGCGCATCGTGGACGCCGAGCTCGACGCGCTCCTCGAGGGGCTGCCGGCGCTGTCCCTGGAAGGCCCCAAGGCCGTCGGCAAGACGGAGACCGCGCTGCGTCGGGCTCGGACCGTCCACCGGCTGGACGACCCCGCCCGGCTCGAGATCGTCCGCGGCGCACCGACGCGCCTCACCGCCGGCGATCCCCCCATCCTGGTCGACGAATGGCAGCGTCTGCCGGCATCCTGGGATCTCGTACGGCGGGCCGTCGACCGTGACCCCCGCCCGGCGCGGTTCCTGCTGACCGGCTCCGCCGCGCCGAGCCACGCGCCGACGCACTCCGGCGCCGGCCGGATCGTCACCGTCCGCATGCGGCCGATGGCGCTCGCCGAACGCGACATCACCATGCCCACGGTGCGTCTCGCCGCTCTGCTCCAGGGTGACAGACCGGCGCTCGGCGGCGCCACCCGCCTCTCGCTGACCGACTACGCCGACGAGATCACCCGGTCGGGTCTCCCAGCGCTGCGGAGCTACGACGGACGTCTCCTTCGCGCCCAGCTCGACGGCTACGTCGACCGCATCGTGGAGAGAGAGTTCGTCGACCTCGGCAAACCGGTGCGGAATCCCGGCGCGCTGCGCAGGTGGCTCACCGCGTATGCCGCCGCATCGTCGACGACGGCGTCCTACGAAACCATCCGCGACGCCGCATCCGCCAGCGAATCCGACAAACCGGCGAAGACGACCACTCACTCCTTTCGCATCGCCCTGGAACAACTGTGGATCATCGAGCCGCTTCCCGCCTGGGCGCCGACGAGGAACCCGCTGCGGCGACTCGCTGCCGCCCCCGTGCACCAGCTCGCCGATCCCGCGTTGGCGGCTCGGCTGCTCGGTGTCGACACCGGGGCGCTGGTCGACGGCGCCCCCGCGGGGCCTCCCATCCCCCGTGAAGGCACCCTCCTCGGCGCCTTGTTCGAATCGCTGGTCACGCTCTCGGTACGGACCTACGCGCAGGCCAACGAGGCCCGCGTCGGACACCTCAGGACGCGCGGCGGCGAGCGCGAGATCGACCTCGTCGTCGAACGTCGCGACGGCCGCGTCGTCGCCCTCGAGGTGAAGCTCTCGGCGACCGTCGACGACGCGGACACCCGCCACCTCGCGTGGCTCAGCGAGCGCCTCGGCCCCGACCTGCTCGACGCCGCCGTCATCACCACCGGCCACGAGGCCTACCGGCGGGCCGACGGCATCGGCGTCATACCGGCGGGCCTGCTGACCGCCTGACGCCGCGACCTTCGGCGAACAGGGACCGGACTTCAGCCCACGTCCGAGGACGATGATTGGGACGAGCTTGGGCCGTGGAAGGCGCCGAACGAACATGCAGTTGACAGGGCGCGCCGTCTCGGACCAGCGCCGTCCTCCCGGGACATGGGGCTGTTCCGCATTGTGACCCGATGACGATGCCGATCATCGCCGCGGCAGCGCCGATTGGCTTCCTCCGGCCCTGCCTTCCTGGCGGTGCAGGAACTCGCCGAAGAGCGGCACCGTGAAGTCGATTCTCCCCTCGCGCGGCGAGTAGCAGAGCCCCTTGGCGATCAGGGAATCCCGGAGCCGTTCCGCGACGCCCTGCTCCGCGCCCCCCGCGCGCGCCTTGATGTCCGCTACGGCCTCTCCGATCCACGAGTCGTCATCGCCCCACGTCTCGATGGCGCGGACAACCTCGGCGTGGTGGGGGGCTTCTCCCAACGACGCCACGACGGCGAGGAAGGCCTGCTCTTCCCGGCTGGTCCGGTCAATCCGCACGCGAAAGAAACCTGCGTCGAGCTCCCGGGTGGCGCGCGGTACGGCGACGTCCACGTCGGCGGCCGTAATCTCGTCGGGTCCGTCCGCCGCGTCCCAGGCGTGCTTGCCGAACTCCTGGATGAAGTATGGATAGCCCCTGGTCTCGGCCAGGACGCGCTCGAGGGCCGCCCCGCGCCACCGGACTCCCTCCGCATCCGCCGGCGTGGCCAGAGCTGCCCGCGCGTCGGCCTCCGCCAGGCTGTTTATGGTCCGGAAGTGAAAGAGCCGCTCCGCGTACGTCTTGGCTTCGCCGACGAGCCTGGGGACCGTCGGCAGGCCCGCAGCGGCCGCCATGACCGGCAGTTGCTCCTGACTCACCCGATGCAGCGCCACCATCAGGGCGCCGAGGTGTTCCCGGGGCAGGTTCTGCACCTCGTCGATGGTGACCAGGATCCCGACGCCGCGGGCCCGCGCCACCGCGCCGATTTCAAGGAACAGTCCGGCCAGGTCGCGATCGAGCAACCCCGAGTCGGCCGGACCCGAGACCGGATCCAGGCCGATGACCACGTCTCCTTCACCGGGCAGCTTCCACTTGAGCTGAAACGACTTCAGCACACCAAGGGCCCGGCGCGCGCGGTCCGCCACGACCGTGCCGGGCGACAGCGCTCGCAGCGCCCCATGCGCCAGGGCGCTCATTTCTTCCACGAACTTGAGCTCTTCGGTGATCTCGACGGCGTGATGCACCCACCGGTGGCTCTCGGCCAAACGGCCGAACTCCCGGAGCAGCACCGTCTTGCCGACGCCGCGCAGCCCGGTCAGAAGCACGCTGCGTTCGGGCTTCCCCAAGCCGAACCGCTGGATGGCTAC
This sequence comes from Vicinamibacterales bacterium, assembly GCA_965116765.1. Lineage (GTDB taxonomy): Bacteria > Acidobacteriota > Vicinamibacteria > Vicinamibacterales > UBA8438 > JAJEEA01. Next base: position 1,373,729 of record OZ220718.1, read on the forward strand.
CTCGCACGTCGCTAGTTCGGCATCGCGGCCGACCAGGGCCGGTGGAGGAGCGCCGGCGCCCGGGCTGTACGGGTTGCGGACCGGATCCATGGCGCTGCCCTGCACCCACTCGCTCAGCGAACGCGACTACGTCCTGTGACCCATGCAGCCCGCGACTTCCGCCCCAGCTTCAATCACGCGCATGATTGACCTCATCCGAAGGTTGCCCCTCCAGCCGGGCACGACCTCCGGCAGGGAGTGCGAAAACGCCGGCGACTGGCCCGGCCCGTAGCGCTTCCGCCCACGCGCGGACCAGACGACCTGACGCTGCACTGCTGCGGGTTCCGGCGGAGCGCTTCCGACCCACGCGCGGACCAGACCCCGCCGTCGTGGCGTACGAAGACTCACTCACGAGAGCGGTGGTTGTCGCCCCCGGCACCTAACCGCCGAGGGGCAGCACGAAGCGCCAGCCCTCGTCGAGGCGCTGCTGCAGGCGGCTCGCGCCGTCGCCGATGCCGCAGATCACCCGGTCCTGGGCCTGGCACGCCTCGAGGACGGTCTGGAAGATCGCGTCCACCTCGGGGTGGTTCCGGTCCGGCGGATTGGGGCCGAGGCCGAGGTCGATGGCCATGTCGCCGGGGACGACCATGATGGCGCTGACCGGGGCGGCGAGGATGTCCTGGATGTTGTCGACGGCCTCCTGCGACTCGATCATCGCCACCGCGAAGAGCTCGCCGGCCGGGTTGAGGGGCCACACGTCGGCCACGGCGTGATACTCGACGCTGTTCAGGCCCCACAGGCGGGTCGCCCCGCCGGGCCCCCAGCCGCGCTCGCCCCGGGGCTCGGGCGCGGACGAGCCGCGGGCCGGCGGGTAGCGCATCGCCTGGACGAGCCGCACCGCCTCCTCGCCCCGGTCGACGTGCGGCAGGATGATGCCGAACCCGCCGAGGTCGAGGACCTGCTTGACCGCCCACTTGAAGTCCTCGTCGCCGTCCTGCGGAATGCGGATGAGCGGCGTCAGGCTCAGCCGGCCGTCGGCGTCCCGCTCCTCGTTCATCTCCGCCAGCACCCGCTGCACGCGTTCGCCGGAGAACGGCGAGTGCTCCATGTCGACGAAGCGCCACTCGCGGTTGGCGATGGCGGCGCCGCCGCCCTCCAGCGCCTCGATCACCTTGTTGAGCCGCCCGCCGTCCTGCGCGCCGGCCGGCGCCGCCGCCAGCCCGGCCGCGGCCACCGCCGCCGCGAGCACGATCGTCTGCATCGCCCGCCTCGTCTGTCGTTCTCTCATAGCGAACCTCCCCTGCGTGTCCCGACCCGGGTTACGAACGGGACCGTTCTTCCGCATCTCGTGGCCAGAGCCGCGGCGTTGGACCGGCCCGCCATCCGGCGCGGACCACGTCTCCGCATCCCGTCCAGTGATGCGCACTCGCCGCACCGCCGCGCGGTCGCCTCCAACGCTGCCTGCGCTCGGCCGGCAGCGCCCTGCCTGAACCTCCGTGCGACCGCGGGTCGCCACGAGCTCTCGCCCCGCACCGCTCCGACGCGTGCCGGTGGATTGTATGCGGCGCGGTGAACGACCGGCAAACGGCAACCGCGTCCCGCGCGCGAGCGCGAGAGATGGCAGGGGCCGGCTTGCGCCGGCCGGGCATCCCGGGTCACCATAACGGCCGGCGGGGCTCGGGCCGGCGCGCGCCGTCGGGCGAGCCGCCGTGGTCCGCGGAGACGGGCGCGACAACCGGTCGCCGGCCGCCGGCCCGGCCGATTTCGAGAGGACGCATATGGCTCAGGTTTCCATCACCGTCAACGGCACGCAGCGCACCGCCGAGGTCGAGCCGCGCCTGCTGCTGGTGCACTTCCTGCGGGAGCATCTCGACCTGACCGGCACCCACGTGGGCTGCGACACCAGCCAGTGCGGGGCGTGCACGGTGCTCGTCGACGGCCGCAGCGCCAAGTCGTGCACGATCTTCGCGGTGCAGGCGGACGGCTCGGAGATCACCACCATCGAGGGGCTCGCCAAGGGCGACGAGCTCCATCCCCTGCAGGTCGGGTTCTGGGAGGAGCACGGGCTGCAGTGCGGCTACTGCACGCCGGGGATGATCATGTCGGCGGCGACGCTGCTCGAGGACAACCCGTCGCCCACCGAGGCGCAGATCCGCGAGGGGCTCGACGGCAACTTCTGCCGCTGCACCGGCTACCAGCACATCGTCAACGCCGTGCAGAACGCGGCCGCCAGGAGGTCGTCATGAGCGCCGCGCCGGTCCTGCCGAAGCTCGTGGGCGAGCGCGTCAAGCGGCGCGAGGACCCGCGCCTCATCCAGGGGCACGGCACCTACGTCGACGACGTGAAGGTCTTCGGCCTGCGGCACGCCGCCTTCAAGCGCAGCGACGTCGCCCACGGCCGCATCCGCTCTATCGACACGAGCGCGGCCGAGGCGATGGACGGCGTCGAGGCGGTGTTCACCGGCGCCCAGATCGCCGGGTTCCTCGACCCGATGCCCATCGGCACCCCGTTCCCCTCGCCCGAGCACCGCGCCGTTGCCGTCGACGTGGTGCGCTACGTCGGCGAGCCGGTGGCGGTGGTCGTGGCCGCCGACCGCTACACGGCCCGCGACGCCGCGGACGCCATCGTCGTCGACTACGACGCCCGGCCCGCGGTGGTCGACCCCGAGGTGGCGATGACCGGCCACCCGACGGTGATCCACGCCGACTTCGACAACAACCTCGCGGTGCCCCTGGTGCCGAGCGGCACCGGCGTCTCGCCCGACGGCAAGACGGTGGACGACACCGCCGTCGACAAGGCGTTCGCCGACGCCGACGTCGTGGTGTCGCAGCGCATGGTGAACCAGCGCCTCGCCCCCACCGCGATGGAGCCGCGGGGCGTCGTCGCCCACTACGAGCGGGGCAAGGACACGATGACCGTCTGGTCGTCGACCCAGAACCCCCACATCCTGCGCACGTTCATCGCCAAGCTGAACGGGATGGGCGAGGACCAGGTGCGGGCCATCGCGCCCGAGGTCGGGGGCGGGTTCGGGGCCAAGATCAACATCTACGGCGAGGAGTACGTCGTGGCGTCGCTGTCGAAGCGCCTCGGCGTGCCCCTGAAGTGGACCGAGGACCGCTCCGAGGCGTTCCTCGCCACCATCCACGGGCGCGACATCATCGGCTACGTCGACATCGCGGCGACGCGCGACGGCAAGGTGCTGGGGCTGAAGCTGCGGCTCATCGCCGACGTCGGCGCCTACAACATGCTGCTGACGGCGGCCATCCCCACCCTGACGATGCTGATGGCCAACGCCACCTACGACATCCCCGCCATCCGCACCACCCTCACCGAGGTGTTCACGAACAAGACCCCGACCGACGCCTACCGCGGCGCCGGCCGGCCCGAGGCGACCTACTTCGTCGAGCGGGGCATGGACATGCTGGCCCGGCGGCTCGGCATGGACCCGGCCGAGCTGCGGCGCCGCAACTTCATCCCCGCCGACCGGTTCCCCTACAAGACCCAGATGGGGGCCGTGTACGACTCGGGCGACTACGCCAAGGCCCTCGACCGCGCCCTCGAGAACGCGGGCTGGCCGGCGCTGCAGCAGGAGCGCGACGCCGCCCGCGCCGAGGGCCGGCTCGTCGGCCTGGGGCTCGCGATGTACGTGGAGGTGTGCGGCCTCGGTCCGTCCGCGTCGCTGCCGACCGGCGGGTGGGAGCACGCGCAGGTCACCGTCGAGCGCGACGGCCGCATCAGCGCCACCACCGGCGCCTCGCCCCACGGGCAGGGCAACGAGACCACGTTCGCGCAGATGCTGGCCGACCAGTTCGGGGTGCCGTTCGACCACGTCCGCATCCTCCACGGCGACACCGGCGTCGTGAAGCAGGGCATCGGCACCTTCGGCAGCCGGTCGCAGGCGGTCGGGGGCACCGCCCTGCACCTCGCCGGGGCCAAGGTGCGGAAGAAGATGGCGAAGTTCGCGGCCGCCCTGCTCGAGGCCCACGAGGAGGACCTCGTGTTCGAGGACGGGCGCATCTCGGTGCAGGGCTCGCCCGACGCCGGCAAGACGTTCGCCGAGGTCGCGGCCTACGCCTACGTCCCGGTGCCCCTGCCGCCCGGGGTCGACCCCGGGCTGAGCGAGGAGGCGTTCTTCGAGCCGGCCAACAACACCTACCCCTTCGGGTGCCACATCTCGATGGTCGAGATCGACCGCGACACCGGCGAGCTCGCGCTGCTGCGGCTCGTCGCGGTGGACGACGCGGGCAACCTGATCAACCCGCTGATCGTCGAGGGCCAGATTCACGGCGGGCTCGCCCAGGGCATCGGGCAGGCGATGATCGAGGAGGTCCGCTACGGCGGCGACGGGCAGCCGCTGACCGGCTCGTTCATGGACTATGCCATCCCGCGGGCGGCCGACCTGCCCCGGTTCGAGCTCGACGCCACCGTCACCCCCACCCCCGTCAACCCGCTCGGCGCCAAGGGCGTCGGCGAGGCCGGGACCCTGGGGTCGACCCCCTGCATCGTGTCGGCCGCGGTCGACGCGCTGAGCGGGTTCGGCGTCACCCACGTCGACATGATGCTGCGGCCCGAGAAGCTGTGGCAGATCATCCACGGAGGCCAGGCGTGATCCCGTCCGCATTCGACTACGAACGTGCAACGTCGGTCGACGACGCGGTGGCCCGGCTCGCCGCCGCCGGCGGGGCCGGCAAGCTCATCGCGGGCGGGCACAGCCTCGTCCCCCTGATGAAGCTGCGGCTGAACGAGCCCGGCACCCTCATCGACATCGCGCGCATCCCCGAGCTGGCCGGCATTCGCGAGGTGGACGGGGCAATCGAGATCGGCGCCGGCACCGTGCACCACGCGGTGGCGACGTCGGAGCTGCTGCGCGCGCGCTGCCCCGTCGTCGCGGAGACCGCGGCGACCATCGGCGACCCGCAGGTGCGCAACCGCGGCACCCTCGGCGGGAGCATCGCCCACGCCGACCCCGCGGCGGACTACCCGGCGACGCTGCTCGCGCTCGACGCGGAGGTCCGCATCCAGGGTCCGCGCGGGGCGCGCACCGTCGCCGCGCGCGACTTCTTCCAGGACCTGTTCACGGTGGATCTGGCCGGCGACGAGCTGATCACCGCGGTGCGGTTCGCGCCGGTGCGCGCCGCCGCCTACGCCAAGCTGTACCAGCGCGCGTCGCGGTTCGCGATCGTCGGCGTGGCGGCGGCCCTCGACGTCGCCGGCGGCGCCGTGCGCGGCGCCCGCCTCGGGCTGACCGGGGCCCTGTCGCACGCGGTGCGCCTGACCGCCGTCGAGGACGCCCTGGCGGGCCGGCCGGCCGACGCCGACAGCGTCGCCGCGGCCGCCGCGCGCGCCGGCGACGGCCTGAGCGACCTCAACGCCGACATCCACGCCGGCGCCGACTACCGCCGCGCCATGGTGGGGGTGTTCGCGCAGCGCGCCGTACGGGCCGCGCTGGCACGCGCGTAACGGCGCAAGCAGGACGGAAACCCCTGCCGACCGGGCCGGAGGGTCTGCGCCCTTGCGCGGCACAGACCTCCGGCTCTGCAGCTTCGTTCGCTCACCGGCAGTCCGCGTCACGCCGGCAACGGCGGCATCCGCGGTCCCGGCGTGCTGAACGTCATCTCCGTGATCGCCTTCACGCTCCGGTTCCCGTAGCGGAACGGCACGACCAGCCGCAGCGGCGCGCCGTGGCGCGGGGGGATCGGCTCGTCGTTCATCATCCACGCCAGCATCACCTGCGGATGCCGCAGCGTCGTCATCGGCTCGTCCGCGTAGAAGCGGTCGGAGCCCACGAAGCGGCAGTAGTGCACGCCGGGGATGACCCCGAGCATGTCCGCGAAGTCGCTGAACCGCACGCCCGTCCACTTGACGATGCCGCGCGGGTTCGGGGCGCCGCACTGCAGCAGATACGTGCCGGAAACGACCGGCAGCTGCTCCAGGTCCGAGAACCGCAGCGTGCCGGAGAGCCGCGCCATGCCGCGGGTGTCGACCCGGATCGCCATGCGCCGGTAGTCGAACTCGATCTGCGGGGTCTGCCGCCCCTGGGTGCGCCACATCAGGGGGTCGGTGATGGAGCCGGCCGCGCTCTCGGGATGCTCGGGGGCCGACCCGTCCGGCTCGAGGGGCAGCGGCGCCGGGAACCCCTCGCGCAGCGGGCGCTCCACGAGCGAATCCGGCCAGTCGTCCTGGCCCTGCGCCTCCAGGGCCGCGGCGTGCTCGGGCCGCAGCACGCCGAGCGAGAGGCCCGCGAGGGTGGAACCGGACAGCGATATCGCCTTGCGTCGGGAGAGGGTCATCGATGCACCTCCGAGGGTTGGGGTACCGGGCTCGCCGAGATTCTACCCCTTCTCGGCCCCAGCGGCGGCGCGTCCGCACGCGGTTCGCGCTCTGCCGCGGCCACGGTCGCGACGCAGGACACGATGAAGCGCATCACAGTCACCCTCCAGATCCACGTACCGCCCAAATATCACGCAGAATGGTCTATCGTTACCGCATGGAGAAGCAGGCATGTGGAAGCAGGAAGAACCAACCCGGTCGGTGACCCCGCAGGTCAAGAGCACGGCCAGCTCCTCCCGGCCGGGGCGAAGCAGCGCCAACCAGTGCGTGCTGGTCGGCAAGTCGGTCGTCGTCAAGGGCGAGCTCCACGGCGGCGAGGACGTGACGATCGAGGGGCAGGTCGAGGGCACGATCACGTTGAAGCAGCATGTCCTGACGATCGGCAGCCACGGACGCATTCAGGCGGACGTGCTCGCCAAGTCGGTCGTCGTCATGGGTGAGGTGATAGGCAATATCGAGGCGACCGAGAAGGTCTCGATCAGCGCCGAAGGGAGGGTCGACGGCGACATCAGGGCTCCCCGCGTCTCCATTGCCGAAGGAGCCAAGTTCCGCGGCGGCATCGACATGCAGGCGGGGCAGCAGGCCCACGGCACCGCTGACGAACCGATGCCGCGCCCCTCGCCGGCCTCGAGGGCCGGGTGATGTCGGGCGGTGGCGTATCCAGCGGGGGGAGCGCTTCGGGAACACGGAGCCGGCAGAACATCTGCGTCCATGCTGGCCGGCGACCTCGGACGCCAACGACGAAGCCGGGGAGCCGGAGCGCCTGGTGGCGACCGAGGGCACCGAGCTCGGGACGCTGGGGGCGAGCACGAGGCCGCCTGCCGGGCTCGGCAACGCAGCCGGCGAAGAAGACCGGCTACGCCCGCTCCGCCATCCGCTCCGCCGCCTCGCGGCGGGCGAACAGCACGTCGGCCAGCATCGGGGTGCCGTGGCGGCAGCCGAGCCGGACGTTGCCGCGGTAGACGTAGCCGAGGTCGCGGAGGGCGCCGGCGATGTCCTCGAAGGTGGGAGCGCCGTCCCCGGCCGCGTTGGGATAGAACGCGGTCTCGACGATGACCGCGGCGGCACGGCCGAGCGTCTCCTCCCCGCCGCGGATGACCTCGAGGTCGAGGCCCTCGGTGTCGAGCTTGACGAGCACGTCCGGCTCGAGGCCGAGCCCCGCGGCCAGACGGTCCAGGGTCTCGACCCGCACCGGGATGGGCTCGTAGTCGGACGCCTCGCCCGGCGCGGGGACCGCGAGCGTCGACAGGATGTCGCTCTGCCGGTGCACGTACAGCGGCTGATCGGACGGCGCGCGGGCCAGCGCCATCTCGAACACCTCCACGATGCCGCCCTGGGTCTCGGCCCACTGCTCCAGCCTGCGGCACAGCCGGGGAATCGGCTCGACGCAGCAGACGCGGGCCCGAGGGAAGAGGCGGCGGAAGCGCCGGGCGGCCCGGCCCTTGTTGGCCCCGACGTCGATGACGGTGCGAATGTCGAGGTTGGTGAGGCCCAGCAGCTTCTGCCGCTGCTCGATGTAGTCGGCGAGGTTCTTCAGGCCGAGCCCCTTGTGGAGAAAACGGAAGAACTGACGCGACCCGAAGCTCGCTGGCATCGACGGCGATCATAGTCCGGTCGGAACGCACGACCCGTCGTCGCCCCATCCCCGGGCACGACGACCGCGCCCCCAGGGCCCTCGGCCTCGGGTCCCCCCCAACCCGGTTCGACCGGCAGTCCGGCACCGCCGCGCCAGGCGCGACGGCGCGGGCAATCGGGCTTGGGGTGTCGCGAACCCGTGGTATCTCGACCGGCTGCCCCCAAGGTGTCGATGAGCCGATGCCCGCGCGAGTGCCACCAACGCGTGATATCTTGGCTGGCTGGGATTGCATCCGCGGAGTGCGGGCCTCGCCCGCCAGATCGAACGAACCGACACCGGGAGACCGACATGCAACGGCTTGCCACCGCCTTCACGCTGCTCGCCTTCGCCGCCGGCGCGTCCGCCCAGCCCGCCGACGACGCGGCGGGCGCGTCGCCGTCCTTCTCGCCCGTCACCTGGGAGCGCCTGCTGAACGCGGCCGACGAGCCCGAGAACTGGCTGATGTACTCGGGCACCCTCGACGCCCAGCGCTACAGCCGGCTCGACCAGGTCCACAACCGCAACGTCGGCGAGCTCGAGCTCAAGTGGGCCTACCAGATCCCGCAGCTCGACCGGGCCGAGACGTCGCCGCTGGTCGTCGACGGGGTGATGTTCATCACCGAGGCGCCGAGCAACGTGGTCGCGGTCGACGCCGCCACCGGCCGGCAGTACTGGCGCTACGACCACCCGCTGCCCGACGACCTGCGCATCTGCTGCGGCCGCAACAATCGCGGCGTGGCCATTCTCGGCGACACGCTCTACATGAGCACGCTGGACGCGCACCTGGTGGCCATCGACGCGCGCACCGGGAACCTCGTGTGGGACCGGGAGGTCGCCGACCACCAGTCGGGCTACAGCAAGACGGCCGCGCCCCTCGTCGTGAACGACCAGGTGGTGACGGGCATCGCCGGCGGCGAGTACGGCATCCGCGGCTTCGTCGACGCCTACGACGCCGCGACCGGCGACCTGACGTGGCGCGCGTGGACCATCCCCGGCCCCGACCACCCCGACAACCAGACCTGGGCCGGCGAGTCGTGGCGCACCGGCGGCTCGGCGAGCTGGATCACCGGCGCCTACGACCCCGACCTCGACCTCGTCTACTGGGGCACCGGCAACCCCGGCCCGGACTGGAACGGCGACGTGCGGCTCGGCGACAACCTCTACTCGGACTCGGTGCTCGCCATCGACCACGAGACCGGCGGCCTCGAGTGGTACTTCCAGTTCACGCCCCACGACGTGCACGACTGGGACGCCATCCAGGTGCCGATTCTCGCCGACCTCACTTGGGACGGCGAGGAGCGCAAGGTCATGATGTGGGCGAACCGCAACGCGTTCTTCTACACCCTCGACCGCGAGACCGGCGAGTTCCTCCTCGGCGTGCCGTACGCCAGGCAGACCTGGGCGGTGGGGCTCGACTCGAACGGCCGGCCGATCCGCGTGCCCGACACCGCGCCGACCCCCGAGGGCACGCTCGTCTCGCCGCCCGTCGTCGGGAGCACCAACTGGTTCTCGCCCGCGTTCAGCCCCCGCACCGAGCTCTTCTACGTGCAGGCCTACGACGGCGAGGACATCTTCTACAAGCGCGACGAGGAGTACGTCGAGGGCGACCAGTACACCGGCGGCGGCTTCCAGCGCCCCCTGCCCGTCGACAACTACCACAGCGCCATCCGCGCCATCGACCCGCGGACCGGCGACATCCGGTGGGAGTACGCCGTCCAGCCGCGCTCGACGGCCGGGGTGCTGGCGACGGCCGGCGACCTCGTGTTCAGCGGCAGCGTCGACGGCTACTTCTACGCCCTCGACGCCTCGACCGGGCGCGAGCTGTGGCACGTCGCGGTCGGTGCCATGGTGCACGCCGCCCCCATGACCTACGCCGTCGACGGGCGGCAGTACGTGACCATCGCCGCCGGCAACGTGGTGTTCACCTTCGGGCTCCCGGAGTAGCCGGAGCCCGCGCGGCCGACGGCCGGCATGCGGATGTCGGCCACCATCGGGGTCGCGCGCAGCCCGGCGTCGCCACTGGTATCGCTCCGGTTGCGCGCGCTGCCGCGCGCCAAGGCGCCGCGGCCCGGCTCGACCGGTTCCGGCCGAGCGGCTGCTCGACGAGTTCGATGCCCTGCCCGCCGAGGCCATCTGGGCGGGCGTGGCCGAAACAGGCGGCGTACGGGTGAGGACCGACAGTGCCTGAGCTGCCGGAGGTCGAGCGGGGCCGCAGGCTCGCCGAGGCGGTGGCGGCGGGTCGGCGCATCGAACGGGTCTGGTGCGCCGACGACCGGCTGGTGTTCGACGGGGTCACCTCCGACGAGTGGCGGCGCGCGCTCGAGGACCGGCGGGTCGAGGCGGCGCGGCGCTGGGGCAAGCAGCTCTGGCTCGTCCTCGACCGGCCGCCCCACCCCCTCTTCCACTTCGGGATGGCCGGCGGCTTCAAGACCCCGGCCTCCACCCCGCTCCAGCTCAAGTCGGGCCCGCGCGAGGACGCCGCGGTCTGGCCCCCGCGCTTCCTGAAGATCCGGTTGCGCTTCGACGACGGCGGCGAGCTCGCCATGACCGACGGGCGCCGCCTCGGCCGCATCCTGCTGCGCGACGACCCGCAGGGCGAGCCGCCCGTCGCCAGGCTCGGCTTCGACCCTCTGCTGGGGATGCCGCCGCCGAAGCGGTTCTCCGAGCTGTTGCGCGCGCGCGGCGCCAACGTGAAGTCGCTGCTGCTCGACCAGTCGTTCTCGGCCGGCGTCGGCAACTGGATCGCGGACGAGGTGCTCTACCAGGCCGGCATCGACCCACGGCGCCACGCCACGTCGCTGACCGATGAGGAAGCGCGCCGGGTGCGCGCGCGGCTCCGTGCGATCGTCAAGCGCGCCGTCGACGCCAACGCCGACGATACTCGCTATCCGCGCACGTGGCTGTTCCACCGCCGCTGGGGCAAGCGCGCGGACGCGCGCACGACGCGCGGCGACCGCATCGAGCACCTGACCATCGGTGGTCGCACGACGGCGTGGGTGCCCGCCGCGCAGCACTGACGGCAGACCTCACCGCCCTTCTCGCATCCGAGAACCGCACGAAAAACGAAGGGCCGAGCAACGCAACGGTGCCCGGCCCTCGCTCTTCCCGCGCTGGCGCCATCCGGCGTCCGGACGCGCGCGTTCTACTGCTCGTTGTCGGCCAGCTCCCGCGCGCGCTCGCCGCCGAGGATGTTGGTCATGCTGTAGTTGCCCTCGTGGCAGGCGTACTCGAAGAGGTAGGGCAGCTCGTCGGCCGGGAACGTCGTGAACGGGAACTCGCCCGTGAAGCTCTGCTCCCAGTGCGTGGGGTCCTCGACCGTGAACTCGTAGTGCACGGTGCCGGGGCCGGTGCGCGTGAAGCGCTCGGTGACGGTGATGGTGTCGTCGTCGCGGCCGTTGGCCATGCGCAGCAGCACGGGGTCGCCGCCCACCGCCCCCGCGTTGGCCTCGGTGCGCCGCAGGTTGGTGGTCTCGACGACGAGGGTGTCGCCCTCCCAGCGCCCCCGCGCGTCGCCGTGCCACTGGCGGATGCTCGACGGCACGTGCGCGCGCCCGTCGATGGGGATGATCCGGAAGTCGTGGATCATCTCGACGTAGATGGCGACGTATCCCGGCGTCTGCATGATCATGAAGTTGTTGTTGTAGGCGCTCGGCAGCATCGGCGGACCCGCCGACCACACCAGGCAGCGGTCGTTCAGCTCGAGGTCCTCCCACGAGTCGAACGGCCCCTCGACGGGGAAGGCGGCGTCGTGCGCCATCTTCCGGTCCGCGGCCTCGGCGGTGCGCACCGGCAGCCGGCCGTTCGGCGGATCGGAGATCAGAGACGTCCGACCCGTCGGCCGCGTGCCCCCGTCGAGCCAGAAGTTGTTGTAGCCGCCCACGTTGCCCCGGCCACGGTCCGCCGGGGCGGAGCCACCAGCAGCTCCTGGTTGCGGTCGACCCGCGCCTGCTCCTGGGCCGCCACCTCCTCGTCGGTGAGGAAGGCCTTGTCGCCCAGCGCCTCGGGACGCTCGAGCGGCGTGATCGTCTTGTTGGTGTACGTGCCCTGCAGGTCCGGGTCGCCCCACGGTGTCCGCGGTGCGTCCTGCGCGGCGGCCGCCGCGGGCACGAGAAGGAGGGCGGCCAGGGCGGCCGCGCCGAAACGTGTTCGAGTCATGTGGTACCTCCCGTCTGGTTCCTGATCGCGCCTCCGGGGACGCGCAACGCTCGCAAGTGCACAGCTTCCTCGATGCAGATTATACGCCCGGTGTGCCCGGGCAAGACGCCTCGCCGGCCTGCGGGGCACCCTCAGAGCCGTCCGTCCACCACGACATCCAGCAGCGTCGGGCCGGCATGCGCGAGCGCCTCCTCGAGGGCGGGTCCGATGTCGCCCGGCTCGACGACACGCCGTGACCTCAACCCCATCGCCGCGGCCAGCCCCGCGAAGTCGACGGGCGGGTCGTCGAAGTCCATGCCGACGAAGCGCTCGACGCCGTGTCCGGCCCGCACCCGCTGCTTGAGGATGCGGTAGCCGCGGTTGTTGGCGATGACGTAGACCATCGGCAGCCGCAGGTGGGCCGCCGTCCACAGGGCCTGGATGTTGTACAGGGCCGAGCCGTCTCCGATCACCGCCACCACCGGTCGGTCCGGCACCGCGAGCCGGATGCCCACCGCCCCGGCCACCGCGAACCCGATGCCGCCGCTGGCCAGGCCGTAGTAGCTGCGCTCGTCGCGACAGGGCCACAGCCGGGGCAGCGCCAGCGACGACGTGAGCCCCTCGTCCACTACCACCGCGTCGGCCGGCAGCGTGTCGCTCAGCACCCGCATCAGGTGGTCGGGGTGAATCGGCCTCACCGTGCTGGACCCCAGCGACCGGACGAGGGCTGTCCGCCCCGCCGACCAGTTCCCGGGCCGCAGCTCCTCGATGCGCTGCCGCGCCGCCGCCTCGTATTCCGCGGGGCGCCGGGCGCGCAGCCGCTCGTTCAGGGCGAAGAGGGTCTCGCGGACATCCGCCTGCACCGCCAGCTCGGTCGGGTAGTTCCTGGCGAGGTCGGCCGACCGCTCCCCCACCTGCACGACGGGCATCCCCGGCGGCAGCGGCGGGGGTCCCGGCACCGACATCCGCAGCACGTCGGTGCCCAGGCAGAGCAGCAGGTCATGCGCGCCGAGACGCTCCGCCACGTCTCGCTGGTTGCGGCTGAGCATGCCCAGGAAACACGGGTGCGACGATACGAACGGGGCCGCGGTGGGAATGGTGTCCTGGTAGACGCCGGCCCCCAGCAGCTCGGCCAGCTCGGCCGCCCCGGGCAGGGCCGAGCGGGTGTTCACCTCGTGTCCGACCACCATCACGGGGCGCCGGGCCGCGAGCAGGCGGTCGGCCAGCGCGTCGAGGACCGCGTCGGCGGGACGGACGCGGGCCTCGACCCGGTTGCACCGGCCCAGGTCGACCTCGACGTCGTCGGTCAGCACGTTGCCCGGCAGCGAGATGAAGACGGGCCCGGTCGGGGGCGCGAGGGCGATCTTGGCGGCGCGGCGCACGATGCGGGGCAGGTCGTCGAGCCGCGTCGCCTCCACCGCCCACTTGACGTGGGGGCGGGCCATGGGCTCGAGCGGCGCGTAGAGCATGGGCTCGGTGAGGCCGTGCCCGATGGGATGCTGCCCGGCGGTGACGAGGAGCGGCGAGCCGATCCAGCTCGCGTTGAAGAGCGAGCCGATGGCGTTGCCCAGTCCCGGCGCCACGTGGAGGTTGCACGCGGCGAGGCGCCCGCTCGCGCGGGCGTAGCCGTCGGCCATGGCCACCACCGCGGCCTCCTGGGCCCCGAGCACGTAGTCGATCTGCGGGAAGTCGGGCAGGGCCGCCATCAGCGGCAGCTCGGTGGTGCCGGGATTGCCGAAGAGGTGGGTCACCCCCTCGTCGATCAGCAGCGACAGCAACGCGTGGCTACCGAGCATGGCACTCGAGCTGCCGAGAGTCCGCCAGGAGTCTGCGCCGTAGAACGGTGCAGACTCCTGGCAGGGTTGGTTGGGCAGCCAGCGGGGCCGCAGGCGACGACGGGCGGACCAGGGCCATCGTCACCGGCAACTCGGTCGCGCCGGGATTGCCGAAGGGGGTCACCCCCTCGTCGACCAGCAGCGACAGCAACGCGTGGCTACCGGGCATTCGGCGAAGGGGCGGAAGGAGGGCAGGCGGCCGGTCGAGCTCGCGGTCGGAAGCCCGTGGCGACGGCAGGCGACGCCACAGGGCTCCCGCCGCTGACCTCTCCTAGACGTGGGCCATCAACCGGTCGTGGCCGGTCGGGGCCTGCTCGAGCCTCGTCAGCACCAGGTCGCGGGTCACCGGCGTCCGGAAGAGGTCGCCGTTCTGGCCCAGCGCGTCGGCGATGGCGTTCATCACCGCCCCCGAGCCGGCGCCCTGCGCGGCCTCGCCGATGCCCTTGGCGCCCAGCGGGTTGAACGGGTCGGGCAGGTCGGCGGCGCCCCACTTCATGGGCTGCTCGTGGGGGACGTCGAGGATGCCCGGCGGGCGGTTGCTGTAGAAGCGCTTGGCCACCAGCAGCCCCCAGCGCCGGTCGAACACCCAGTTCTGGCTGAGGACGACCGAGAACCCCTGGATGGCCCCGCCGAAGACCTGGGCCCCGAACGTCCGGGGATGGATGATGGTGCCGGCGTCGCACCCCGCCGCGTAGTCGACGAGCCGGATGTCGCCGGTCTCCACGTCCACCTCGACCTCGGCGAACCCGGCCACGAACGACATCCGGCGCCCGCCCTCCTCGAAGTTGTCGCGGGCGACCCCCATGAGGCCCTGCCCCGCGAGGGCGGTGGCCGCCGCCGTCGTCATCCCGTTGATGTCCTCGGGCAGCTCGTGGCCGTCGTAGCGGCCGCCGATGTCGATGGCCCGCTGCGCCACCCGCGCGAAGCTCAGGCCCACCGAGCGGTTGCCGGTGCGGAAGACCCGCTCGCCGCCGATGGTGTAGTCGTCGGGCACGCCCCCGAGGTCGCGGGCCGCGATCTCGCGCACCTTCTGCCGCGCGTCGAGCACCGCCGCCCAGCTCGCGCGGGTATGCGCGTGGGCGGTCGAGCTGCCCGCCTGCAACGAGCTCCACGGCAGGTGCCGGCTGGTGTCGCCCCACGCGACGTCGCACTTCTCCCACGGCACGTCCATGCCCTCGGCGATGGGGCGCATCATGTCGAACGTCGACCCCGTGCCCAGGTTGCCGACGCCCGACTGGATGGCGATGCGCCCGTCGGGCCGGATGACGAAGAGCCCGTCGACGCCGGAGGCGCCGGCCGCGAAGGTGCTCAGCGCCACCCCGACGCCCGTCACCTTGGGACCGTTTCGCCGCCCGCTGCGCTGCACGCGCTCGCGCCAGTCGAAGAGCTCGGCGCCCTTGTCGATGGCCTCGCGCGCAAAGGCGCTCGACACGTGCCCCTGAACGCCGTCCACGCCCGGCGCGCCGAACTGCGCCTGCCCCTCGGGCGCGTTGATCTTCAGCACCTCGACCTGGTCGAGGTCCAGCTGCTTCGCCGCCTTCTGGATGATCGGCGACAGCATCGTCATCGACTGCTCGCCCCCGGGAGCGCGCTGGGCGGCCCGCGGCGGCGTGTTGGTGTAGACGCCGGTGCCGCGGATGCGCATGGCCACCGGCTGATAGGCGAGCGAGCCCATGACCCCCAGGTTCATGTGGTCGCCGGACCGCGCGTAGGGACCGTTGTCGCCGATGGAGTGGATGTCGAGGGCGGTGATGCGCCCGTCGCGCCGCATGCCGAGCCGGATGCGGGCCTGGATGCCGGGGCGGGCCTTGCCGAACGAGGTCTCGTCGCGCCGGGTCACGCGCATCATGACCGGCTTGCCGATCTTCTTCGACAGCAGCATGGGAATCTGCGCCTGCACGTAGCCGGCCGCCTTGCTGCCGAAGCCGCCCCCGGTGAACTCGTTGATGAGGACCACGTTCGACGGCTCGACGCCGGCCCAGCGCGCCATCGGCCCGACGCTGCGGTTCGTGCTCTGCACCGACGGGTACACGTAGACCTTCTGGCCCTCCCAGTAGGCCATGGTGGTGCGGCTCTCGAGCGGCTGGTGCGACAGCGACTGGTGGTACGAGTGCTCCTCGATGACCACGTCGGCGTCCGCGAACCCCGCCTCGAGGTCGCCGTACGACCACCCGTCGGTCGCCTCCGCCTCCATCGGGATCTCGCCCGGCCCGAGCCCCGCCAGGTCCGCCTCGGTCCACTTGACCTCGGCGAGCTCGCGCCCCCTCATCGTGTTGCCCTCGGTACGGGCGTTCGGCCCGCCGGGCCGGAGGCTGTCGAGGGGGTCGAGGACGAACGGCAGCGGCTGGAGATCGATGTCGATGAGCTCGATGGCGCGGGCCGCGGTCTCCTCGTCGACGGCGGCCACCGCGAGGATGGGCTCGCCCTCGTAGCGCGGCTCGTTGGTCAGGGCCGCCTCGTTCGGCACGTCGACCTCGGGCAGGTCGTCGGCGGTCAGGATGCCCTCGACGCCGGGCAGGGCCTCGGCCGCGCCGGTGTCGATGGACACCACCCGGGCGTGCGGCATCGGGCTCACCAGCAGCTTGCAGAAGACCATGCCCTCGGCCCGATGGTCCTCGGCGTAGCGGGAACGGCCGGTGACCTTGGCGTGAAGGTCCGGCAACCGGTAGTTCTTTCCGAGCAGTTTGTAGTCAGCCACTTCAGCCCCTCCCGAGGTCCAACCCCGCCCGTACGGACAGCGATCGGGGCATTCTACCACCGTCGGCGGGCCGGCAATCTTGTCCCTTCTCGCGGTCTCCGACTATCATCCGGTCAACGACTCACAGGACGTCGTCAGGAGGAATCCATGCGTAGAACCATCCCGCTTCTCGTCGCCCTCGCGACCCTGCCGGCAGCCCCGGCGGCGGCCCAGGACGTCGAGAGCGTCCTCGAGGCCGCGGGCGAGGCCATGGGCGCCCCCGCCTCCATCCGGTACTCCGGCACCGGGTGGGTCGCCAACGTCGGCCAGAGCCACACCCCCGCCGACGACTGGCCCCGCTTCGAGATGACCGCGTACTCGCGCACCATCGACTACGACGCCGGGTCGTCCCGCGAGGCCTACACCCGCCGGCAGGGCGACTATCCCGCCCTCGGCGGGGGCACGCCCCTCGTCGGCGAGCAGGAGCGGACCCTCCTCACGAGCGGCGACCACGCCTGGACGATGCGCGGCGCCGACGCCGTGCCCCAGCCCGCCGCGGCCGACGTCCGGCAGCTCGACATCTGGACGTCGCCCCACGGGTTCCTCCGGGCGGCGGCCGCGGCCGACGACGCCACCGCCGTCTCCCTGGTGCTGGAGGGACGCGAGCTGACCATCGTGTCGTTCACGGCGATGGGCCGCCGCCTGAACGGGACCATCAACGAGGACAACCTCGTCGAGCGCGTCCTCACGTGGATCGCGAACCCCCTCTTCGGCGACATGATCTACGACCACCGCTACACCGGCTACCGGGACTTCGGCGGCGTGATGTTCCCCACCGTCATCCACTCGCACCAGGGCGATCCGCGCATCAACCCCGGCCACAACTCGATGGAGATCACCGTGACCGAGGCCGCGGCCGACGTCGACCCCGAGCCGCTGGCGGTGCCCGACAACGTGCAGGACGCAACCGTTCCCCCCGTGGTGGTGCGGTCCACCCAGATGGCCTCCGGCGTCTGGCGCATCTCGGGCGGCAGCCACCACAGCGTCGCCATCGAGTTCGCCGACTTCATCGCCGTCGTCGAGGCGCCGGAGAACGAGGCGCGGTCGCTCGCGGTCATCGCCGAGATCCGCCGGCGGGTCCCCGACAAGCCCATCCGCTACGTCGTCAACACCCATCACCACGCCGATCACGCCGGCGGCCTGCGCACCTACGTCGCCCAGAGCGCCACCGTCGTCACCCACGAGGCGAACCATGCCTTCTACGACGACGTGGTGTTCCACCCCGGCACCCGCGCCCTCGAGCCGGATCTGCTCTCGTCGCGCATGCCCTGGTTCGCCCCCAACCGCGTCCCGTCCTACGAGCTGGTGGGCGACGACGGCCACACCCTGACCGACGGCGAGCGCGTCGTGAACATCTACCCAGTCCTGCGCCTCGGGCACGTCGGCACCATGCTCATCGTGCACCTGCCGGCCGAGCGCATCCTGATCAACGCCGACCTCTACTCGCCGCCCGCGCCGGGGGCCGACGTGCCCGCCGTCACCCCCAACATGCGCAGCCTCGCCCACAACATCGAGCAGCTCGGCCTCGACGTGGCCCGCCACGTCGGCGTCCATGGCCTCGTCGGCTCGCACGTGGACTTCATGCGGCTGATCGAGGGCGAATAGGCGCGCCGCGCCGCGGCGGCTCGGGGCGACCGACCGCCGGCACGGGCTCGTGTCGGGGCCGCGGGCGGATATCGTCGACCGCCGGCTCCTCCCGGCCCCGGGACGGGAGCCAAGAACCGCCCTCCCGGGGTCACGAACGTGATGTCGTCGGTACCAGTCCTGTGTTATCGTAGACACAGGCGCGGATCGAGGCGACAGCAGTGTCGCAACGCCGCGCCGGGGCAGGACCCATGACGACCTCCGGAACCACAATCCCCCGATCTACGCCGTCCAGTTCCCGTTCCGCGTCGGCGACGCCGCCAGCCGACGCGGTCGCGGCGCCGGCGCTCGGCGCCGACGCGGCCGCATCGCCGGCCCCCGACCCCGAGGAGTTCCCCGGCTGCCGCGCCATACGCATCACCCGCGAGGAGATCGACGACCACGAAGGACGCATCGAGTACTGGGACGCCGCCACCGAGATCGCGATGGTGTGCGAGCAGATCAGCGTCTACCACGAGCATCCGTCGCAGCGCGTGGCGCACATGGCCGCTTTGATCGCGGTGACGCGGGGTTCGCCCATCGAGACCTTCGGCCACGCGGACCTGCTGTTGCGCGACGAACGCGGTGAGCGGCGACGCATCCTGCAGGCGGACCAGACGGTGTACTTGCACCCGGAGCGGGACCGTCCCGCGGGCGCCTCCATGGTGGTCGGCGAAGACACCCTGCCGGACGTGATCGTGGAGGTCGATCACACTACCGACGTACGCCGCCGCAAGCTGGCGCTGTACGAGTCCTGGGGGCTGCCCGAGGTGTGGGTGGAGGTGCCGGACGCTGAGTCCCCCGGCCGGGCCTCGAGTCGCGAGCCGGGCGTGACCATCCACGTCCTGCACCCGGACGGCTCCTACCGCGAATCGGCCGAGAGCCGTGCGTTTCCCGGCTGGACGGCGTCGGAGATTCACCGGGCCATGAACGAACCGACGCTGTCGGTCGAGACCATGGCGGTCCTCGATCGGGTCGCTCGGGCGCTCCGCACCCGCGACGGCGACCGCGCGGGCGACGCGCCCTTTCTCCGCCACGTGCGTGCGGAGAGTCATGCCGCGGGCCGGGCGGAAGGCCGGGCGGAAGGCCACGCCGGTCAAAGGACCCTGCTGTGCCGCCTGGCGGCCCGGCGGTTCGGCGCGGGGACGGCGGAACGCCTGGCCGACCTCATCGCCCGCGTGGAGGACCCCGACCGCCTGGCCGAGGTCGGCGACTGGATCGTCACCTGCGCTTCGGGCCGGGAGTTGCTGGATCGCTGCTCGCGCTCCCGGTCGCCCTGAGAATGGCGCCGCCTCTGGAGTGGATGGGACGGCCCTCGTCTCGCCAACAAGACGCCGACCCGCTGGCCGCGCTCCGCCCGGACGGCGGCGGCACTCAGCCAACGGTGTGCACTCCGCCAATCAAGGCCAGCATCTCCTGGTGGATGCCGGGCCAGGGCTGCCCGAGATCGACGCTCCGAGCCCCGATCGAGAAACCCTCCAGGCGGAGGTCAATCGCCAACCGCTCGCCGACCATCGGGTACAGCAGGACTCCCTCGTGCCGCGGTCCCGGCTCCGTCGCCTCGCGGTTGCGCAGGTACGCCAACAGCTGATAGAGGTGGTCGGAACGGAGCTTCCTGGCGCCCCGGTAGCCCGCCAGCGCCTCGCCGTAGTACTTCGTGTCCATGACGATCCGACGCGCCGACGAGTCGAGAAGCACGTCCCCCTCCATCTGCGGGATCGTCAGGCGATGATGGTCGGCCGTGCCGCCGTCGTCCCACCGGATGCGCCGTCCGCCCGGGTTCACCCGAAACTCGCGCTGCTCGCGGCGATAGAACTCGGTGACGAAGTCCTCGAACAGCTTCCACATCCGCGCCCGGTCCCTGCGGAAGTCCGTGAACCGTGCATGGCCGGACGTCTCGTCCACGAGCAGGCACTCGTGAACGAGCCGGCACACGGAGAGCAGGAACCGATAGCGGCGGCGGTTCCGATCCAGTTGCAGCTGTCCGAACAGCCGCCGGCTCAGACGCACGACGCTCACGCCCTCCAGCGCGCGATACGCCAGCCTGACACGGTCCCGCACGCCCCGATCCAGATCCACGATTCTCAGGAGCGCCGCGAGCGTCGGAACGGAGGATGCGGTTGTGAAGCACGTCGTGCGACAGCTCCTCGAAGTCGCAGGCCACGCGGCCGCGGGACCGCAACGCGCGCGCCGCCGTGTCGCTCAGGGCGACCTTGCCCCGGATGCCGGCCAGGTCTTCCCGCACCTCGCGATAGCCGCGATCGAGGCCGCGCCGAATCAGGCGTAGAGTCCCCGCGGCCAGGAGGTGGCCGAGCAGATCGTGGACCCGGCCCAAGCCATCGAGGTCCTCCAGCCGCACCACGTCCGACTCCTCGGCGTGGCCCCAGGCGTAGCACAGCAGGTAGTAGACGTTGGCGATGGGGATGTTCACTGCCGCAGCAGCTCCGCCAGCTCTTCCGCACGCTCCGGTCGGTCGAACCAGTACTCGCGCAGCAGCGTCCGGTCGATAGCGAGGTCATCGCGATCGACCGGCAGCGCCTCGCCCCATTTCCGGGCGAAGCCCTTGGCGATCTGCCGTTTCCAACCCGTCACGGCGACGGGTTCGAACGAGGCCGGAAACAGCAGGAACAACAACGCATTCCGAAACGCGCGCCGCTGTAGCAGTCCCCCTGCGGCGAGCCATTCGGCGAACCCCCACGCATCATTCGAGAGTGCGTCGCGTCGGGGCCGCGGCAGGGAGAACCAGACGATCATCGCGGATACGATGCCGCACACTTCGCGCCAGCGGCCGGCGAAGGTCCCGCCGCCGAAAATGCGAGCATCCCGTCAGAACCTCCTCGTGAAGCGCCCAGTGATCTTCCGGAAGCGCCGCTCCGGACCATTCCCAGACCCTGGCGATCTGGTCACGCTTCCTCTCCGGCGGAATCTCGCTCGCGATGAGATAGAACGCCCATGTCATCTCGGCCCAGAGGCGTTTCGCTTCCGGCGACGCAGGGTCGATCAGACGCCGCAGCCTCTTCCAGAAGCTGTCCGATCCATCGTGGGCGTTCTCGACGACGTGAACGCGGAGCTGCTCGAAACGATCTCGCGTCCACAGCCGTTCGTCCGTGAACAGCGATCCGCCGTCGAGCAGGCACCGCTGCTTCCACCGCTCGGCGGCGTCGAGGATGACATTCGCCTGCTGCCTGCTCATCACGTGTCCCTGACAGGAGAGGAACGGAGGGTCATCACGGGCGCCCGGTTGGGACTAGCGACTGCTGACTGCGCCGCGCACTCGAGACATGCGGAACGGCATCGCGGGTGGGATCGATTGGCGGCGGGCGGCCGCCGAAGAACGACGACGACTGACGGGAACGCAAACGCCCCGCTCACCCGAAGATATCCTCCACCGCAAAGTCGAGCTCGGCGACCGCGCTCGCCTTGATTCGCTCTCCGCACCGCAGCACCTGCTCGCGGGCGTATCCCTCCGGGCCGGGGCCGGTGTACGCCGTCACGGTCCGGGCGTCGATGTCCACGACCCAGGTCTCGGGTATGCCGGCCTTGCCGTAACGAGGGACCTTTTCCCCCCGATCGTACTGCAGCGAGGAATCCGCCACCTCGATGACCAGCAGAAGGTCGCCGGCGTCGGGATGCCGATGCGTGTACGCCTGCGTCCTGCGCGCGACAGACAGATCCGGTTGCGGCTCGGTATGCGGACCGAGTCGAATCGGCCCCTGAACACGCAGATGCGCGGCCTCCGCCAGGCGGGTCGCGATCAGCACCGTCAGGCGGTCGACGATCCACGCGTGAAGAGGACCGATCGGGGTCATCTCCCGTACCTCCCCATCGATGAGCTCCACGCGGTCGTCCTCCGAGAGGATGCCGGCTTCACCCATGCGCGCGAAGTCGTCGACGGTGAAGCGGTGGATACCTGCGACTGCCATGGAGCGCCATCCTGAAGGTGGCTTCGGCCGACCGTGTGCCGCCCATCATATCAGCCGGGACGACCCGTCAGGTGCGGCCCGACCCGCTGGATGTGCCCCGACGGCCTTGGGGTCACGGGCGAGCCGCCCTTGCGCGGCCCGCCCGGAGCGCGAGTCAAGAGCAGATCTTCATCGAGCGATGAGGCCCGTTCGAGGCCCGCTTTCATGCCCCATCGCGGTCGAAGCCTCACGGCAGCGTGAAAGCGATCAACTCCCCGTGGTAACTCCCGCCGCCCACGGCCAGCACCAGGTACTGCCGCCCGTCGAGCATGTAGGTCATCGGCGACCCCGTCTGCGCGGCGGGCAGATACACCGCCCCCCGCTCCTCCCCCGTCGCCTTGTCGTAGGCGCGCAGCATGGCCCCGCGTGCGCCGGACGGCGTGGTGACCGTCCCCCCCTCGCCGCTGATGACCAGGGTCTTCGTGGTCAGGGTGCCGATGCCGCCCGAGCTGCCGCCGGCGCCCCCGGTGCGGCCGGTGCGCGGGATGTCGAGGCCGCGCAGGGCGGGATGGTTGCGCACGAAGTCGGGGGTCTCGCCGTGCGCGATCTGCCACACGATCTCGCCCTCGTTGAGGTCGATGGCGGTGATGCGGCCCCACGGCGGCTTCATCATCGGCAGCCCCCGCACCGTGGGCGGGCGCAGGCGGCCGCTGACGTAGTCCATGTCCGACCGCTCGGGGTCGTTGACGAGGCCGATGGCCCGGTTGAGGGTGTGGGAGTACAGGTACAGCATGCCGGTGTCGGGGTCGAACGAGCCGCCCGGCCAGTTGGCGCCGTTGGGCACGAACAGGGTCGCGAGCAGCCCGTCCTGCCCGCGCACGATGGGCGGGGTGAACACGGGTCCGGTGCGGTAGCGCGACGCGATCTCGAGGGCCTCGGCGTGCAGCTCGGGGGTGAAGTCGATCAGCTCGTCGAGGGTGAACCCCTGCCGCTCGAACGGCGGGGGCTTGGTGGGGAACGGCTGGGTCGGCGAGTACCACTCGCCGGGAACGTCCCCCGCCGGCACGGGCCGCTCCTCGATGGGCCAGACCGGCTCGCCGGTGACGCGGTCGAACACGTACACCCATCCCTGCTTGACGGGCTGGGCCACCGCCTTGATCTCGCGGCCGCCGACGGTGATGTCGACGAGGATCGGCGGGCACGGCACGTCGTAGTCCCAGATGGGATGGTGCACGAACTGGAAGTGCCAGAGCCGCTCGCCGGTCTCGAGGTCGACGGCGACGAGGCTCTCGGCGAACAGGTTGTCGCCGGGCCGGTGGCCGCCGTAGTAGTCGCCGGTGGGGATCTCGATCGGGAGGTAGGCGATGCCCAGCTCCTCGTCGACGGTCAGGTTGGTCCAGATCCCGGTGTTCCCGGTGTAGACGGCGGAGTCGTTCAGCCACGTCTCGCGCCCGAACTGGCCGGGCCGCGGAATGGTGTGGAAGATCCACCGCCGCTCGCCGGTGCGGGCGTCGTAGCCACGGATGTAGCCCTTGACGTTCTCGCGGCTCGGGGGCGACCCGCCGGAGCGGTGCGAGGCCCCCACGATGACCACGTCGCGGGCGACGACGGGGGCGCTGTTCCACCCGATCTCGCCGGTCAGCGGATCGATGAACTGGTCGTTGTCGCGCTTGAGGTCGACGATGCCGTCGACGCCGAACCCCGGCACCGGCCGCCCCGTCCGGGCGTCGAGCCCGACGAGCTGGTAGCCGATGGTGACCAGGTAGATGCGCTCGTCGCCCTCGCCGTCGGTCCAGTAGGCGACGCCGCGGCCCGACATGCGGCGGATGGCGTTCGTCCCCCGCTGCCCCTCGTCGAGCCGGTAGACCCACAGCAGCTCGCCGGTGGCCGCGTCGAGCGCCACCACGTTGCGGCGGCTGCCGGCGGTGGCGTAGAGCACGCCGTCGACCATCAGCGGCGTGGCCTGGTAGTTGAAGTCGGGGAACGGCCCGAGGTTGGTGGTGCGGAAGCGCCACTCCACCTCGAGGTCGTCGAAGTTGTCGCCGTCGATCTGATCGAGCGGCGCGTAGCGGGTGCTGCCCAGGTCGCCGCCGTACGTCCGCCACTCGCCGCCGGCGGCGCCGTGCTGGGCGAAGCCCGCCGGCGCGCCGCAGAGCAGGAGCACCACCGCCACCGCCCCGGCGCGCACACCCACGCCGCTCACGTCTGCTCGTGCTGACATCGTTTCGTCTCCCACGCGGCCGCCGCAATCCGCGGCGTCGCCCGGCAATCGCGATTCACGACGACGGCCGGCGCCGACGGCGATGGCCGCACCACCGGCCGGTATCCCGATAGACTACCGTAGCCGCTTCCGTGCGGCACGTTGATCCGAGCCGTCCTCGTCTTCGCCCTCCGAGCGTCACTCTTCGTCCGAGAAAGCGGCCCACCCCGGTCAAGGAGATTGGAGTCTGGACCCTCCGGCCATCGTCCATGATAGGCTCCGAAGCCATGTTCCGTCCGCGAGGGAGACACCCATGAGGAAGATCATCGCCGTGGTCGCGGTGCTCGTTGCGGCATCCGAGGCGCCGGCGGCGCAGGCGGTCTGGAACGCCGAAGACATCGGCGGCGGCGCGGAGTTTCGGCTCGCCAACGACGAGGGGGCGGCGATCATTCTCGTGTGCCAGCGCGCCGGCGTGAGCGCCGGGTTCGAGTTTCCCACGCTCCCGGGACCCGCCGACGGCGCCGCGATTCGCGGGTTGCCCGGCGGAGATCGGCAGAACGTCACGGTAGCGCCCGTCAACGACCACGTGTTCCGAGTGACGAGCGGCCGCGGGCTCGAGGCGCTCCTGCGGTTGCTGCGAGGCGCCCCCATTCTCGACGTGCGCGCGGGCGCCGCGCGGGCGTCCTTCCAGGTGTTCGGGAGCGCCCACATCGTCCACCAATGCCTGCAGCGCCAGGATGCTGCTTATTTGGGGGAGGTGCGGCGGGTCCGCACCAACGAGGAGATTGCGGAGGCCCGCGAACGGCAGGCTCTGGAGCGCGAACGGCGCGAACGGGAGCGCGAACGGCGCGAACGGCAGGCTCTGGAGCGCGAACGGCGCGAACGGGAGCGCGAACGGCGCGAACCCGCGCCTGAGTGAGGAAGCCCCCGCGGCGCCGTCGAGTCGGTCGATGGGACCGCCTCCGCCCATCGCGACCCGCGCGAGCGGGGCATTCGTCAGGGACGCACGCCGCGTCGATCGGGCCGCCGGCGCTTCGCCTGCCAGCGTAGCGCGCACCACTCGTCCAGTGTCATCGCAGCCTCGGTCCCCGAACTCGATCGCGGTCGGGGCGGGGCCGCGCGCCGACGACGGCCTCAGCCTGAACGCGACGCTGGTCGCCATCCGGCCGAACCGAGCGTGCCCCAACGCCTTCCGGCAGCCTGCGCAGGCACGCCGCGGCGGCACGTTGATTCCGCCTCATCGGTCCACTACGATAGGAGCTACGCATCCCGCATCGCCGTCACATCGCCGTCTCGTGAGGAGACCGACCTGATGCCTGCATCGAGCTTCCGTTGGTTCGCGGCCGGTCTGGCCGCCGCCGTCGCCATGAGCGCCCCGCCGGCCACGGCCCAGTCCGGGAACGAGGCGGACGCCGTCACCTACCACCGGGACATCGCGCCCATCCTCGAGCGGAGCTGCCAGAACTGCCACCGCCCCGAGTCGGTGGCGCCGATGTCGCTGCTGAGCTACGAGGACGTGCGGCCCTGGGCGCGGTCCATCAAGTACCGCACCGGGCGGGTCGGCAAGCCGGACGTGATGCCGCCGTGGTACATCGAGAAGGACGTCGGCATCCAGGACTACAAGGGCGACATCTCGCTGAGCGCCGAGGAGATCGCGCTCATCGCGGCGTGGGTCGACGACGGCGCGCCGCGCGGCGAGCCCGTCGACCGGCCGGCCGTGACCCGCGTGGTCGACGCGTCGGGCTGGCAGATCGGCGAGCCGGATCTCATCGTGCGGTCCCCGGAGATCGAGGTCTCGGCGACGGCTCCCGACTGGTGGGGGCCGATCGGCGAGTCGGAGACCGGCCTGACCGAGGACCGCTACGTCTCGGCCGTCGAGATGCGCGAGCTGAGCACCTACGAGGGACCGGCCGAGCGCGACACCATCGGCGGGCTCTACGTCATCCACCACCTCGTCGTGCTGCCCGTCGGCCCCGACGGACGGCCGGTCGCGGAGGCCGGCTTCTGGCCGGTCCACGAGGTGGGGCGCAACCCCGACGTATTCCACCCCGACGCCGGCAAGCTGCTGAAGGCGGGCTCGAAGATCCTCTTCCCGTCCGCCCACCTGCACTCGAACGGGCGCCACACCCGCGCCCAGCTCGAGATGGGGTTCAAGTTCCACCCCGAGGGCTACGAGCCGTCGCGGACGGTGCAGATCATCGGCCCCGCCACCGTCGAGCTCGACATCCGGCCGATGGAGGCCGACCAGGAGTTCGAGGCGTTCAGCACCCTGATGGAGCACACCAAGATGATGGTGTACGAGCCCCACATGCACGCGGCCGGGGTGCGCATGTGCCTCGACGCGATCTGGCAGAACAACGTCGAGACCCTGAGCTGCGCCGGCTACAACCACAACTGGGTGCGCGTGTACACCTTCGAGGACGACGCGGCGCCGCTGCTGCCGCGGGGCACCATCCTCCGCATCAGGGGCTACTTCGACAACACGCCGGGCAACCCCAACGTGTCCGACCCGCGGAACTGGTCGGGGCTGGGCCACCGCTCGATCGACAACATGATGATCAACATCGGGCAGGCGGTGTCGCTGACCGACCAGGAGTTCGCCGACGAGATGGCGGCGCGACGCGAGCGCCTGGGCCTCGCGCCGGGAGAGACGGTCATCGGGTGCCCGCTGTGCGGATACCCGAACCCGTCCGACCTGGTGCCGGCCGCGGCCGACAACACCGAGGGGCAGTAGCGATGGCGAGCACGATGCCGGAGCTGCGAGGGGCGGGAGCCGCGGCGGGCGTTGCGGCCCTGCTGGCCGCGGCCATCGTCGCCGCGCCGGTCGCGGTCCGGGCCCAGGATCAGGCCGAGGACCGGCCGGGGCGCGAGCTCAGCATCTCGCCCGCCTACGAAGGCTGGGAGCGGAACGACGACGGCTCGTTCAACCTCGTCTTCGGCTACATGAACCGGAGCTGGGACCCGGCCGAGATCCCCATCGGCCTCGACAACCGGATCGAGCCGGGCAACCCCGACCGCGGCCAGCCGACGCGCTTCCAGCCGCGGCGGAACCGGCACGTGTTCCGCGTCCGCGTACCCGCCGACTTCGGCGACCAGGAGCTGGTGTGGACGGTCGTCCGCCGCGGGGAGATCGAGCGCGCCTACGCGACGCTGCACCCCGACTACTTCCTCGACGACGTCGCGATCATGAACAACAACGGCGCCGGCGGGCCGGCCGGCGGCGCCTACAACATCTTCGGCAACCAGCGGCCGGAGCTGGATGTCGACGACCTGTCGGTGCGCCGCACGACCGTCGGCGAGCCCGTGGTCCTGCGGGCGCGCGCCACCGACGACGGCGTGCCGAGGACGCGGAACATGCCGGCCCCGCGCATCGGCACCACCCGCATCGGGGCCGGCACCCCGAACAGCGCGAGCGGACTGCGCGTCGCCTGGATCGTCTACCGCGGGCCGGGTCCGGTCACCTTCGACCCGCCGCAGTTCAAGGTCTGGGAAGACTACCGGGCCGGCGCCGACTCGCCGTGGGCGCCGGGCTGGAAGACGCCCGATCCGCCCGAGGACGGGACGTGGGTGGTCGAGGCGACCTTCCACCGGCCGGGCCGCTACGTCATCCGCGCCCTCGCCCACGACGGCGGCCTCGCCACGCATCAGGACGTGACCGTCGCCGTCGGTCCCTGATTCGGGCGCGGGTCCGGGGTGGCAGGTGCTGCTCGCCGGACCCGCGCCCAGCGCGCCACCGCGCGGACCGTCAACCGCGGCGGGGCGCGAGCCCTCCACTGCGGCATCGTCCGATCGTCGGCCGCAATGCGACACCCGCGGCGACCACGGCCGTGCCGGGAAGCCCGCCACGGACTGCGCACGCCAGGCGCCGAAGCCACAGCGCCGGCCCGCCGCCCCCCGGCGACGCCGCGCTCGCTCCCCGGAGAACCGGGCTACTTCGGCCCCACCTGCCAGAGGAGGAAGCTCACGGTGTCGACCATCTCGTCGATCTGCTGGCTCACCGGCTGACCGCCGGAGTGGCCCGCCGCCGTGTGGTAGCGCAGCAGGATCGGGTTGTTTGAGCCGTTCCTCGCCTGCATGAGGGCCGTCATCTTCCGCGCGTGCAGCGGCGCCACGCGGGTGTCGCCATCGCCCGACAGGTAGAGCGTCGCCGGGTAGTCGCCGCCGTCGACGACGTTGTGGTACGGCGAGTACGCGTGGATGTAGTCGAACTGCTCGGGGTCGTCGCTCGACCCGTACTCGGGAACCCAGAAGCTGGCCACGAGGAACTGGTGGTAGCGGACCATGTCGAGCAGCGGATAGGTGCAGACGACCGCCCCGAAGAGGTCGGGCCGCTGGTTCGACACCGCGCCGACGAGGAGGCCGCCGTTGCTGCCGCCGCGGATGGCGAGGTGCTCGGGGCTGGTGTAGCCCTCGGCGACGAGGTGCTCGGCGGCGGCGATGAAGTCGTCGAAGACGTTCTGCTTGCTCTCGAGCATGCCGGCCCGGTGCCACTCTTCCCCGAACTCGCCGCCCCCGCGCATGTTGGCCAGGGCGAAGACGCCGCCCGACTCGAGCCAGGTCGTCGCGAGGGCCGAGAACGCCGGGGTCATGCTGTTGTTGAAGCCGCCGTAGCCGGTCAGCAGGGTCGGATTGGTCCCGTCGAGGACGACGTCGGGCGGGTGGACGACGAACATCGGGACCTCGGTGCCGTCCTTCGACGCGAACCGGCGCTGCGTGACGGTGTAGGCGGCGGGGTCGACGGGCAGCTCGGGCTCGGCCCACACCGACTGCTCGCCGGTCGCGAGGTCGTAGCGGTAGATGGTGCTCGGGACGTGGAACGTCTGGAACGTGAAGAAGGCCTCGTCGCTCGTCCAGCGGCCCGCGCCGCCGCCGACCGAGCCCAGGGTGTCGAACGCGATGTCGCGGACGTGGGTCCCGTCGAGCTCGTGGACCGCGACCCGCGGCTGCACGTCCTGCAGGTACGACACCGCGAGCTTCCCGCCGAGGGCGGCGGCCCCCTCCACGACGACGTCGTCGCGCTCGGGGACGACGTCGCGCCAGCCCTCGAACCCGGGGTCCGCGGGGTCGGCCAGCACCACGCGCTTGTTGGGGGCGTCGAGGTTGGTGACGATGACCAGCTCGTCGCCCGCGAACGAGGCCCACGACTCGGAGACGCCGTCGGCGATGGCGGTCACGAACGGCGTGTCGCGCCGGAGGTCCTTGACGTGGATCTCGGTCGGCCCCGACGAGCCCTCGATGACGTGGACGACCATCCAGCGCCCGTCGTCCGACACCACGGTGACGGGAATCTGGTGGCGCTCGTACCCCTCGCCGAAGAGCTGCACGTCGTCGGCCATCGGAGCGCCGAACGCGTGGAACATCACCCGCGGAGTCACGTCGCCGTAACGCTCGTAGTAGATGCCGCCGCCGTCCGCCGCCAGGGTCACGGCACCGTATCGGGCCGGCGGCAGCACGTCGGCGAGGTCCTCGCCGGTGTCGACGTCGCGGACGCGAATCTCGACCTCGTCGACGCCTCCTTCGCGGACCCCGTAGACGACCCGCGCGCCGTCGTCCGAGATGTCGCGCAACGCAACGCTGGTGGTGTGGTCGGGGCTCATCGGGTGGGGGTCGATCAGCACCCGGTCGTCGCCGTCGAGCCCCTCGCGCACGTAGACCACCGACAGGTCCTGGTCGGCGCCCCGCCGGCTGTAGAAGTAGCGCCCCCCGCGCTCGTTCGGCAGGCCGACCACGTCGCGCTCGAGCACCGACGCGGCCTGCGCCCGCAGCTCGTCGCGGCCGGGCAGGGCGCCCAGCACCGTATCGGTGTAGGCGTTCTGGGCGTCGATCCAGGCGCGCGTCTCCGGCGCCTCCTGGTCCTCCAGCCACCGGTAGGGGTCGGGCACCTCGACGCCGTGCAGCGTGTCGACGACCTCCCGGACCTCGGTGGGCGGTGGCGGCGGCACGTCGTTTCCCTGCCCGTCGGCGGCGCAGGCCACCGCCAGCGCCGCACCCGCGATCCCCGCGATTCGTCGCGATCCGGTCATGTTCTCCTCCTGAACCCGAAGTATCGAGCCTCGCTCACCAGCCGTGATCGCCGCGCTCCTCGCGCGTCCACGGGCGTGCGCTTCCGATGTCGACATGATGAAGCCGACCGAATGGGCGGTTGCCCCCCTCCGGAGGCGCCGCCCGCGCCGTGCCCTCGAGGATCCCGGCGGTTCGTCCCGAACGAATCGACGATGCCGCGCGCGCTCTCCGCATCGTCCGCTCGAACACCTCGCGCAGGTGTATGCACGGCAGGACGACATTGTGACGCGCGTGTCCGTTCCGGCTCACGAGCCCGCTTCGACCATCGCCTCGGCTGCCGTCTGCCTCTCAGTCCGCCCGCAGCAGACGTTGATACTCCAGCGCCGCGCCCAGCACCATGGCCCCGCCGCGGTCGTCGGCCCCGTTGACGGCCGGGCGATCGAGATAGTAGCGCCGGGTCGGACCCGCTCCGGTGCCGATGCAGACGTCGACCAGGGTGCCGTCCACCAGCACGTGGGCGAGCAGCGCGCGCCACGCCCGCTCGACGGCCGGGCCGGTACGATTCGTCGAGCCACCCGAGCCGGAGGCCCCGGGCCATCGCGGTCAGGGTCATCGCGGTGACGCTGGTCTCGCGGTAGCTGCCGGGCTCGTCGACGACCTGCCGCCACATGCCGTCCGGGGCCTGGCGGGCGCGCATTCCCGCCAGGTGGCGGCGGTGGATGTCGAGCACCGCCGGCCGCTCCGGATGGTCGGCGGGCAGGACCGTCAGGAGCTCGGAGAGGCCGAGGGCGCCGAACCCGTTGCCCCGGCCCCAGGCAACCGGGCCGCCGGCGTCGTGGTGGAAGAGCCCGTCGAGCTGCTGCAGGCGCGCCGCGTAGGTGGTGACGAGGCGGACGGCGGCGGCGAGGCCCTCGGGATCGCCGGCACGGACGGCGGCGATGGTGCCGAGGAAGAAGTCGTCGCTCCACCCGGAGCCGTGGCGGGGGACGCCGGGGGCGATCTCGGCCTGCGCCAGGGCCACACCCTCGGCCGCGAGCCGGGCCGCCGCGTCGCGGTTCGGGCCCGGCGACCGCGCCAGCTCGCTGAAGATCATCGTCCCCGCCACCGCGGCGAAGCTGATGCGGTCGCCGAACAGCGGCCGTTCGCCGGAGAGCCACGGGCGGACCTCCGCCATTGCCTTGTCGCGGAGCGAAGCGTCGTCGTCGATCGCGGCGAGGCGCAGCGAGTGGACCCAGGCGAGAGCGGGAATGTAGCTGATGCTGGGAGTCCCCGGATAGCGCCGCGCGAGCACCCGGGCCAGCTCCAGGGGGTTGCGAGCGATCCGGTCGGCGAGGACATCGCGCAACGGCGACGGGCGGTCCGGGGCGCGGGCCAGCGCCTCTCTCATGACCGCCGCCCCGTCCGACGCGCCGGCCGTCACGAGCAGCGTGTCGACGGGACCGAGCCCCGGCATGCTCGCGGGATCGGCCACGGCCGCGGCCAGCGAGCCCGCGGGCGACTCCGCCCCGGCGGCCGTCCCGCCGCTCTCGCCGGCGGACCGCGAGCGAAAGATCAACCCGTCCCCGGCCCGCACCTCCACCACGAGATCGGGGGCCTGGTAGGCGACCCAGCGCCAGACGTAGCGGCTCTCGGGCCGGTCGGGGTCGTCGAAGAAGCCGTCGACCGGCGGGAACCCGCCCGCCCGGGTCGCAGCTTCCGGCGACGGATGGGCCATCGGCAGCGCGCTCACCGTCCAGCGCGCGCGCTCCTCCTCGGGCGCCTCGGACTTGAACCACCGCACCGCGTCGAGCACGATACGGGCCGCCGCCTCGGCATCGCCGTCGAGCCCGCCGACGAGCACGATGCGGCGCTCGGGCCGCGAGAAGTCGAAGGCCGACGGATTCTCGAGGGTGAGCAGCGGCGTCTCGTCGCGAGTCACCCCGGCCGCGCTCACGATGGCCGGCTCGCCCGGGAGCGCGGCCAGAGCGTCGAGCGCCGCCCGCAGGTCCGCCGTTCCGTCCACCGTCCTCGCCGCCGGGTCCGGGACGGGCCGTGCGCCGGCGTCCTGCGGCAGCACCAGCAGCCGCGCGTCGCCGGCGGGCGGCGCCGCGGCGGCGCCGGCGCCCGCGAGAAACGCGACGACGCCGAACATCACCGTCCATCGCACCGCCTGTCCCGCTGCACGCACGGAGCACTCCTTTCCTCGACACCCGCCGACGCTCCGGCTCGCCGGAACGTCGTGGGAGAGACTCGGTCGATCCGCATCATGATCGTCCGTGGTAGCGACCACTGCAAGACCCCGCCGCAGAATCTGCGCGAGTGTGCCGCCCATCGTGCGGCCTCCCCGCGCACGCCTCTCCGGCACGGGGCGCACGAGGCGGCCCGATTGTCGCCGGTCCTGTTGCCACCGAAACGGTTTCGCGTAGAATCAGGGCCGGCGCGGAAGGATCCAGCGCCCCGACGAGGATGTCACCAAGGAGATCGACATGTGTGATGAGAGAACCGATGCCGCGACCAGGAAGTACCTGCGCGCGCGGGAGATGACCCGGCGGCAGTTCGGCGCCGTCTCGGCGGGAGCGGGGCTGGCGATGCTGCTGCCCCGGGCCGCGAACGCCCAGGCCGTCACCGAGTCCGAGATCGACGTCACGACCCCCGACGGCGTTTGCGACAGCTATTTCGTGCACCCCGCGAGCGGCGCCCACCCCGGCGTCCTCATCTGGCCCGACGCCTTCGGCCTGCGGCCGGCGAAGCGGCAGATGGCGAAGCGGCTCGCCGAGTCGGGCTACTCGGTGCTGGTGGTCAACCAGTACTACCGGTCGCAGCGGACGCCCATCGTGGACAGCACGAACTTCGCCGAGGTCGCTCCCATCGTCAGGCCGCTGATGGCGACGCTGAGCCCCGAGACCCACGTGGCGGACGCGCGGGCGTTCGTGAGCTTCCTCGACAGCCAGGCGTCGGTGGACAGCAACCGGAAGATGGGGACCATGGGCTACTGCATGGGCGGCCCCATCACCATGCGCACCGCCGCGGCCCTGCCCGACCGCATCGGCGCCGGCGCGTCGTTCCACGGCGGCGGCCTCGTGACCGACGGGGAGGACAGCCCGCACCTGCTCGTGCCGCAGATGACCGCGCACTACCTGTTCGCGATCGCCGAGAACGACGACGAGAACGAGCCCGAGGCCAAGAACGTCCTGCGCGAGGCGTTCGACGAGGCGGGGCTGCCGGCCGAGATCGAGGTGTACGAGGGCGCCCTGCACGGCTGGTGCCCGCCGGACACCCAGGTCTACAACGAGCCGCAGGCCGAGCGGGCG
Source organism: Vicinamibacterales bacterium (assembly GCA_965116765.1). Taxonomy (GTDB): domain Bacteria; phylum Acidobacteriota; class Vicinamibacteria; order Vicinamibacterales; family UBA8438; genus JAJEEA01. Next base: position 1,407,377 of record OZ220718.1, read on the forward strand.
TGGAGCCGCCTCCTCGCCCTGTTCGAGAACGCACTCTAGCGCGCCCCGCACCCGCGGAACGCATCGCCGCGCTCCGGGCGCCCGCCGTGCGGCGGGCACGTTCGGCGGCCCGGCGATGCGTTCCTCCGTCCGCCGTTCCGCATGAGCCGGCAACCGACGCCGCGCATCGCCACCTGTCCCCTCTGCGAGGCGATGTGCGGCGTGCTCGTCGAGGTCGACGGCGAGCGCATCCGATCGGTCCGCGGCGACCCCGACGACCCGTTCAGCCGCGGCTACGTCTGCCCCAAGGCATCGGCGCTGGCCGATCTCCACCACGATCCCGACCGCATCCGCATACCGCTCGTCCGGGCCCAATCGAGCTGGCGCGAGGTCTCCTGGGAAGAGGCCCTGGATCGCGCCGCCGCCGGGCTCCGCGCCGTCCGCCGCCGGCACGGCCGCGACGCCGTCGCGCTCTACTACGGCAACCCCGTCGCCCACAACCTCGGCCTGCTGACCCACGGGCTCGCCTTCAGGCGGGCGCTGCGCACCAGGAACGTCTACTCCGCGAGCTCCGCCGACCAACTGCCGCAGATGCTGGCGGCGCTGCGCATGTACGGCCACTTCGGGCTGATTCCGGTGCCGGACGTCGACCGGACCGACCTCTTCCTCATCCTCGGCGCCAATCCCGTCGTGTCGAACGGGAGCCTGATGAGCGCGCCCGACATGCGCCGCCGCCTCGAGGACATCCGGGCGCGCGGGGGACGCGTGGTCGTCGTCGATCCACGTCGCACCGAGACGGCCGCCGTCGCCGACGAGCACCTCGCCGTCCGACCTGGAACCGACGCCCTGCTCCTCGCGGCCATGCTGCACGTCGTCTTCTCCGAGGGCGCGGTGCGCCTCGGACGGCTCGCCGGGCGCGTGAAGCGCCTCGAAGCCCTGGCCGACCTCGTCCGCGGCCTGTCGCCCGAGCGCGCGGCCCGATCGACCGGCATCGGCGCCGCCGCGATTCGCCGCCTCGCCATCGCCTTCGCGAGCGCAGGGCGCGCGGCGTGCTACGGGCGCGTCGGGCTCTGCACCCAGCGGTACGGAACGCTCGCGGCCTGGCTGCAGCAGGCCCTCAACCTGGTGACGGGGCGCCTCGACGAGATCGGCGGCATGATGCTGCCGACGCCCGCCGTCGACGTCCTGGGAGTCTCCGCCCGACTGGGCTGGCGCGGCACGTTCGGCCGGTGGCGGAGCTCGTGCCGGCGCCTGCCGGAGTTCAGCGGCGAGCTGCCGGTCGCCGGACTGGCCGGGGAGATCGAGACAGCGGGCCCACGGTCGGTCCGCGCTCTGATCACGGTGGCCGGCAACCCCGTGCTCTCGGCCCCGAACGGACGCCGTCTCGGGCGCGCGCTGGCATCCCTGGACCACGTGGTCGCCGTCGACCCGTACCTCAACGAGACCACCCGCCACGCCCAGGTCGTGCTGCCGCCCGCGCCTCCGCTCGCGCGCGCCCACTACGACCTCGCCCTCAACGCCTTCGCCGTGCGCAACGTCGCGAAGTACGCGGACCCGGTGGTGCCCCGTACCGCCGGCGAGCGTCATGACTGGGAGATCCTGGCCGAGCTCGGCGCCCGCGCGCTCTCACCCCGGCTGCTCCGCCGACCGGTCGCCCGGGTCGCTGCCGCGCTGCGGCCGGAGCGGCTCGTGGACCTGCTGTTGCGCATCGGTCCGTACGGCCTGTCGCTCGACCGGCTCCGCGCCATCCCGCACGGCGTCGACCTCGGTCCCCTGCAGCCGGGACGCCTCGCCGGCCGGATCGCCACCGCCGACGCCATGATCGACATCTCTCCCGAGGAGTTCCTGCGCGAGGCCCGCGACCGACTCTTCGCCCAGGCCGACGCCGGAGCGGCCGACGGACTGCAACTGATCGGGAGACGCCAGGTCCGGAGCAACAACTCCTGGATGCACAACAGCCCGCGCCTCGTGAAGGGACCTCCCCCCTGCACGCTGCTCCTCCACCCCGATGACGCCGCGTTTCGCGGCCTCGGCACCGGCGATCTCGCCGAGCTCCGCTCGGAGACCGGCGCGGTGACCGTCCCCGTCGAGGTCAGCGACGCGATGCGCCCCGGCGTAGTCAGTCTGCCCCACGGGTGGGGACACGACCGCGACGGCGTCCGCCTCGGCGTCGCCCGCGCCCACGCCGGGGCGAGCGCCAACGACGTGACGAGCGATCGCCATCTCGATACCCTGAGCGGCAACGCCGCCTTCAACGGTCTGCCGGTGACCGTGCGCCGGCAGCCCCCATCCGCGCGGGCCGACGGGTCGAGCAACCCAACGAAGGCCCTGAAGACCGCCGAGTGACGAAGAAGAACGGGATCCGTCAGGCCCTCGGCGGCTGTGGGGGGCGCGCCCACCGGCACCCCGTCGCGCCACGGCAGCAACGTGGTCCGGGTACGACAGCCCCGGCGAACGAGTGTTCAGGCCTCGTAGTGGCGAATCCGCATCCGCGTCGCGAACGGGCCGCCGCATTCACGTAGAATCACCGGCGAACCGTTGGCCGGCAACCGAGGAGAGAAAATGACCAGACCGGCGCTCGTCCTGCTTGGAAGTCTCGCGGCCGCGTGCGGCGGCGCGGAACCGGAGCCTGGACCGGCGGCAGCGGCCCCGGACACCGGCGCCGGCACGATCCTCCGGGTCGACCCCCGATTCGACGCGCTCGTGCCGGCCGACGCGCGCATCGAGAAGCTCGCCGACGGCTTCGTCTTCACCGAGGGGCCGGTCTGGGACCGCGCGCAGTCGCGCCTGCTGTTCTCGGACGTGCGCGGCAACGGGGTCTACGAGTGGACCGAGTCGGCGGGGACGAGCCCGGTCATCGAGCCGGTGTTCGAGGGCGACCGGACCGGCCTGCGGTCGGTCAGCTCCAACGGACTGACCCTCGACGCCGAGGGCCGTCTCGTCATGTGCGAGCACGGCAACCGGCGCATCTCACGGGTCGAGGCGGACGGCACCCGGACGACCCTGGTCGACCGCTACGAAGGGAGCCGCCTGAACAGCCCCAACGACGCCGCCTACGCGTCGGACGGCTGGCTCTACTTCACCGACCCCGGCTCGGCGCTGGAGGGGCGCGACGCCTCGCCGTTGCGCGAGCTCGACTTCAACGGCATCTACCGCTTGAGCCCGGACGGCGAGCTGGAGCTGCTGTACCGGGACCAGTCGCGCCCGAACGGCATCGCCCTGTCGCCGGACGAGTCGGTGCTCTACGTGGCGAACTCCGACCCGGAGCAGAAGGTGTGGATGGCGTACGACCTCGGAGAGGACGGCGTGTCCAACCCGCGGGTCTTCTTCGACGTGAACGACCAGACCGCCGGGGGCGCCGCCGACGGCCTGAAGGTGGACGACGCCGGCAACCTCTTCGCCACCGGCCCCGGCGGGGTCTGGGTGATCGCGCCCGACGGCACGCACCTCGGCACGATCATGCCTGACGAGGTGCCGGCCAACGTCGCGTGGGGTGACGACGGCCGTACGCTCTACATGACCGCCCGCACCGGGATCTACCGGATCCGCCTGGCTACCGGGGGCGCGATCCCCGGACCGTAACGCTATTCCGGCCGGTGCGGCAGCAGCTCCCAGTAGAGGCTGCCGCCCAACAGGTCGCCGTCGTCGTTCGTGCGGGGCCGCCCGCCGAGGCGCAGGACGTCGCCCTCGAGGTGGTAGAGCCGCTCCGCGTCGGTCACCCCTTCGACGGGCCGGGTCCGGCCCTCCTGGTGGTGGACGACGTACTGGGGCTCGGCGTCCTCGTGGACGGTGAACGTCCCGAAGTACCCGCCGTAGGTGCGGTAGGCGGACATCGCCTCGTCCGGCGTGGGGGTCGCACCCGCGTACGGCGTGCGCCCTTCGCGCGCCATCAGGTGCACCATCATGTGGCCGGTCGGGGTGTAGATGATCCACGAGCCGGCGCGGCCGTAGTTCCGGTCCCCGCGCCAGAACTCGCTGCCGCGGTCCTCGTACCGGTCCGTGTAGAGGAGCTGGCGGAACCCGACGAAGCGCTGCGCCTCCTCCGACAGCTCGGCGTCGGGCAGCCGCTCCCAGACCACCTGGCGGTCGGCGTCGCCCTTGGTCCCGTCGGCGGACGCCGGCGTGAGGATGAGACGGTCCCCTTCGATGTCGTAGAACCGCTTGGCGTCGACCTCGGCGCCGGGGTTGATCTGGCCGATCCGATGGTGAACGAGGAATCCTCCCTCGTCGTCCTCGTTGACGCTGAACGGGCCGAAGTAGGCGGTATAGCCCTCGAGCGCCCGTTGCACCTCCTCCGGGGTCGGCCCTTCTTCGGAGAACGGCTCCCGGTCGAGGGGCATGACGTTCACCGCCATGTGCCCGGTGTCGCTGTAGGTGATGTACCCGAGCGAGTTGAAGTCCTCCACCGGGACCCACGCCCCGCTCTCGTCCTTGACGTTGCGTCCGACGAGCTGGTACGTCCCCACGATGGGGCCGCGCGGGAGGCCGCTCGCCGCCGCCGCGTCTTCCACGGGCGGAGCGGCGGGCGCCGACGCCTCTTCCGCCGCGGGGACGGGCATCTCGGCGCAGCCGGCGAGGACGAAGGGCAGACACACGACGGCGGCGACGATCACGGCGATCCTCCGGTTCCGCATGATGCTTCTCCTTCGTTCGCACGAGAACCGATGTTTCTTCGGGCTGCCGGGTCGAACCGTACGGCTCCGCCGGGCGCGCCGACACTAAGGACAGTGATCGATATAACCTTGCCAACTACGTTCAGGATCGTCCCGCGCGCCCGCGGTTCCCGCGCGCGGCACGTGGCAAGGTAATTCCCGTCACCGTCCTAACCGCACTTCGGCCGGACCGTCGGCCCGGCCCCGGCGCCCGCCTGTCAGCGGCCTGCCGGCCGCCGCGGCCGGAAGCCCCGAAGGCTCTCCGGTGTCCGCCTCACCAGGCCAGAGACAGCCCGTTGACGGACGTCCTGACCTCCAGCTCCCGCCACGTCACCGGCTCGATGATGGCCGCCAAGCCAAGAGCGGCGATGGCGATGCCGAGCACGCCCTCTTCGATGACCCAGTTCTGCTTGGAGAAACCCACCGCGCCGCCCGCCGCCATCAATCCCGCGCCCAGGAGAAACTGGCGCGTACGCTCGGACCCGATCTGCCGCAGACGCTCAGGATCGATCGGACCGGGCGCCGGCGCCTGCGAGAGCCGGAGCTGCCCACCGGCACCCTGCTCCAGGGCCGCCGCGGGCGACTGCGCGGCCACCGGCGAGACTGAGAACGCGACGAGGACGACTGCGAGGATTGCGATGATGGCGGTACGCAATGGACTGGACTCCCCCTTGGTTGAAGACGTGTCGTCATTGTAGTGCATTCCCGCGCGGGCATCGGTCCGGTGAAGCCGCGATGGACCGCGGCCCCGTCGCAGGGTCGCGCCCGCGGCACGGCGCGCAACGCCCGCCGCGCGGGTGGCGGCTGTCGGCTTCCGGACCGCTACCTCGGCGGCTCGGTCGGGTCGCGGCCGTCCCGCGGGGCGCCGGTGCCCGACGAGCCGAGGAACAGCTTGCTGCCGTCGACGAAGGTCACGTCGCGGCCGTTCGCCTTGTTCGACCCGTCCTTGGCCTGAAAGCCCTCGACGAAGATCTCCGTGCCCGCCAGCAGCGAGCGCTTGGTGAACCCGCGCCGCAGCAGCGAGGTGGGCGGCCCACCCTCGATCATCCAGCGCTCGGCGGAGCCGTCCGGCTGCGCCACGTCGATGTGGATCCACGTATGGGGATTGACCCACTCCATCCTGACCACCGTCCCCGCCATCTCGACCGGGGCGTTCGCGTCGAACTCGGCCGCGAACGCGTGGTGGGCCACCGCCTGCGCCCCGGCGGCGGCCACGATCCCCCCGAGAACGGCCAACGACGCGACGGTTCTCGCTCGCATATCCGACCTCCTGTCGTCCTGGCTCTAGCGACCGTCGTCCTGCCGCTCGGCTTCCCACGCGTCGAGCAGCGCCTTCTTCTCCTCGAGCTCGCGGCTGCGGATGCCCGCCTCGCGGGCCGCCTCGTCGAGCGCCCACTGCCGGTCGACCCGCGCGCCCCGGATGGCGTTCGTCATGCCGTAGTTGTGCTCGTGACAGGCGTACTCGAAGAGTCGGTCCTGATTGCCCTCGGTCGCCCACGCATCGAGCGTGAAGTAGTTGACGGTGGTGAACGGCCGTACGAACACCGTCGGGTCCTCCACGGTGTAGCGATACTCCAGGGTCGCGGCGTCGAGGCGGCGGATGCGCTCGGTGAGGCGCAGCGTCTCGCCGTCGCCCGGGTAGTAGTGCACGTGGGCCGACCCGCCGAAGGGGCCGCCGTGGGCCGGCACGACGCTGTTCACGGTGTTCTTGAAGTTGGCGGTCTCGACGACCAGGGTGTCGCCGTCCCATCGGCCGATGGAGTCGCCGTTCCACTGGCGGATGTCCGGCCCCAGGGGCCCCGGCGCGTCCTCGCCGACCGGGATGATGCGGACGTAGCCGTAGGGCATCACGATGCTCACGTACCCCGGGGTCTGCACGATCTCCTTGAGCGGCTGCTGGCTGCTCCCGAGCATCTCGCCGGGCAGGCCGTTCCGGGTGATGCAACGCTCGGAGAGCCCGCGGTCCTCCCAGTCGTCGGCCTGGCTGCGGTCGCGCCGCGCCGCCTCGCGCGCCTCCCAGACGGCGAGGGCGTCGCGGGTCAGCGGCGGCATGCGCCCGTCGGGCGGATCGACGATCTGCGAGGTGCGCAGGGAGATCGGGGGCGTGGTGGGGTCGGCGCTCCAGAAGGCGTTGTACTCGGCGCCGGCGATGCGGTAGCCGGGGCGCCCGTCGTCGGGGGCGTCCGACCGGGCGTAGCGGGCCACGTCCTGCTGCACCAGCTCCTGGGCAATCGCGTCGTCATCGTCGTCGCTGACGACCCGGCGCAGCCCGAGGCGCTCGCGCTCGGCCGCCTCCTCCTCGGTCATGAACTCGCGCGTGCCGAACTCGGGCGGCCGCTCCATCGGGGTGTAGGTCCGGGTGTCCCACATGCCCTGCAGGTCCGGATCGCCCCAGGGGGTCCGCGGCGCGGCGTACCCGGCCTCGCCGGGCTCCTGGGCCTGCCCCGCCAACGCCGGCGCCGTTGCCGCCGCGGCCATCGCGATCGCCGCGGCCAGGAGCGCGCATCTTCGAAGTCTCACCGTCCACCTCCTTCCGGGTCGACGAGGCCCCCGTACACGTATTCCTCGGCGAGGTCCACGCACTTGAACTCGAGCAGCCGCAGGTCGTCCTCGATGCGGCGGTACAGCGGCAGCCGGATCGTCCAGTGCCGCGTGAAGACCTCGGGATCCTCTATCGTCGCCTCGTACATCATGTGCCAGGGGCTGATGGGCGTGTACCGCTCCACCACCTCCATCGCCGCGCTGTGGTAGTTGCCGGCCCGGTCGAACCACGACAGGTCGTTGAACCCGTTCACCTCCACCACCAGGGTGTCCCCCTCCCAGCGCCCGTTCGACCAGCCCATCCAGCTGTCGACCGGGGCCTCGCTGTCCCCGTTCAGGGGAATGGCGCGGCTGGCGCTCGCGAACTGGTAGGCGATGATGATCTTGCCGGTGCTCTGGATGATCTGGAACGGGAACGGCATGTAGGTGGCCCGCGGCACCCCCGGCAGGTAGCACTTCGCCTCGGGGTCGCCGACCGTGTTGACGTTGTCGTGGTCGACCGCGAGCCGCCGCTCGAAGTTCTCCTGCCTGCGGGCCAGCGCCTCGGGCCGGTAGGGGATCTCGTTGCCGAGAACCACGCCCCGCCCCGGCGGCTGCGCCCCCCAGACCCCGAGCAGCCGGGGGAACGGCCCCGCCTCGGCGCCGTGGTCCTGCAGGTTCCAGTTGGCGGTGGTGAACGCCTGCCAGATGCCGCTGATGTCGGGATGTTCCGTGCCCGGCAGGCGGGGCGCCACGTACTCCGCTTCCGCGGTCTGGGCGAAGGCCGCCGAGGACGGGAGGCCGACCGTGGCCGTCACCGCGGCCGCCGCCGGAACAGACACGAGCATCCGGACGATGCCCCTGAACCGCGTGTCCATCACGCCTCCTCTCGATGCCCCGGGATCAAGCCACGGATCGGGCCTGTTATACACCCGCCAGTGCCCATGCGTGCGCCTTTTTTGGCGCGAGCCCGCTGCAGGAGGGCCGGAACGAGCACCACCACTGTTCGTCCGACAGCATTCGCGGGCCTTCGGCGCGAGCCCGTTGAGCGGCCCCGGCGCCTCGAGAGCCGCGCACGCACGCGCATAGCGGACCTCTTCGCCGCCGGCCTGCAGCAGGCGTGCGACGCCAGCCGACCAAGGTGATCAGCAGCTCGACGGCAGTCGGCTCCGCCCCGTCGCAATCGACCCGAATCGGCGCGCGGCCACACGACGGCGCCGCCGCCGGCCGCGGCGGGACCGGACGCCGGGCCCGCACCGTCAGCCGACGAGGGTGATCAGGTAGAAGATGCCCGTCCCGCCCAGCAGGACGATGCCGATCCACGACAGGGCCAGCATCGCCGGGCCGGGCCGGTGCTCGGCCGGCATCTCGGGGGAGGTCACCGCGCGCAGGTTGAGATAGCCCAGCACCGGGCCGGTCAGGAACGCCAGCGTGGTGGCGAAGTCGATCATCGTGGTCAGGTTGCCGATGAACAGCGCCATCACGACCAGGGTCAGGGCGACCAGCGCCGCAAGGGTCCACCAGTACAGCGGGCCGCAGGGCTGCACGGGCGTCCCCGGCGAGCGCAGCACCAGGATGGACCGCTCGATGGCGCGGGGGCCGCCGTCGAGCACCGTCATCGTCGTCGACAGCATGGTGGTCACCACCGCCACCAGCACCACCGGCCGGGTCCACGCCCCGAGGGTCGCGGCGTAGAGATCCACGAGCTGCGTCGAGAACAGCGTCCCCTGCGCCGAGAGCTCCTCGCCGGACCCGAACATCACCGCGGCCCCGAGGATCACGAACGTGAACGCGAGCACCGCCGTCCCCACGTAGCCGATCAGGAAGTCCTGCCGCGCCGTCTCCACCGAGCACCGCTGCCCCGACGTCTCGTTCTTGGCGAGCGTCCACAACGAGCTCCACACCGAGATGTCGATGGCCGACGGCATCCACCCCGCCAGCGCCAGCAGGAACAGGAACGGCACCGCCGATCCCACCAGGTCGCCCGGCCACAGCGCCACCGTCGAGAAGTCGGCCCGCGGCAGGCTGACGGCGGCGGCCAGCACCGTGGACACCGCGAGCAGCAGCACGACGAGCTTGATGGACAGGTCGAGCCCGCGGAACCGCCCCCACCACAGCAGCGCGCAGCCCGGCGCCATGACCGCCGCCGCCAGCACCGCCAGCGGCCAGTCGACCCCCAGCGCGAACCCCACCAGGTAGGCGGTGAACATGACCACCGTGGCCTGGATGACGCCGCCCGTCAGGACCGTGATGATCAGGTACAGCCACAGCGCCCACCGTCCGTGCGCGCGTACCCCTCGACGAGGCTCTGCCCGGTGGCCGCCGCGTAGCGCGGGCCGTACTCGAAGAACGGGTACTTGAGGACGAGGGCGATCAGGATGACCCCGGCCAGCCCGAAGCCGGCCGACGCCCCGGCGCGGGTCGACTGCACCAGGTGCGACACCCCGATGGCGGTCGCCGCCCACAGGATGCCGGGGCCGAACGCCACCCAGAGGCGGCCAGTGGTCGAAGAGTCGGATGTGCTCGCCATGGCTGGCGAAGATGATACGCCGTTCCGGCGGCGCTCGGGCGCCCGACCAACCGCAATCCGCGTCCGTCGACCGTGATAGGGTTTACCGGCGCGTTCACGACAGGCGGCGCAATCGTCATGTCACAGACCATCACGCCTTCCGAAGAGCGTCAGCGGGCACGCCGGCAGGAAGCGCCCGGCCGCGACAGGTCGATCCGGCCGATCACCGAGGAGAGTGTCGACTGTTGCGGGGCCGGGACCGCCGAGAGCGCCGAGGCACTCGTCGCCGCAGCCGGGGAACGATCCGAACTGACCGACGATGACGCCATGGCGCTCGCGGTCGAGGAAACGCGGGCCGAGCGCCGCCGGTGAAGCGACGGTGTCGGCGAGCGCCTATGGCCGCAGCTCTCCCGCACTCCATGTCTCCGCGGTTTGGGCGGCATGGGCTTGGGGCCGCTCCGCCAAAGCGGGACGTGGCGGGGGTGCGCTGCCGGACGGCCCGTCGAACGCGCCGTCTTCCGGGCCGTCGGACCCGGCAGGCTGGGCCGCCTGTGCATCGCCCATCGCCTCGTCGACTGCCGGCTTCGCGCCGTCGTTGTCGTGGTCGTGCTCAAGCGGCATGGCTAGGTCCATTCCTCGCAGGTCAACACCATTCCCGACGACCCCGACGACCCTCACCGGGTCGGCGGCGACGAGTCTCGACCGCCAGGACGAGGACCGGCCGTTCCGCGCGCGGTCACCGTGACCTCACCGGCCGGGTCGAAGAACGGATCGGCGCAGCCGAACCCGTCCCGAATGCGCGTCCATTCCTGGTCGCCAAGCAGGCCGACGGGCTGCGTCACGCCGTGCTCTTCGTCCAGTCCCTTGTCCAGCCTGTAGCCGCCACGATCGGTCAGGACGTACCGTGCATGGAAATCGTGCGGGCCGGCGGCACGAATGCGCCAGCGACAGACCCGGACCGACGTGACAGGTGGAGGCAGCATTGCCGGAATCCACCTCCGGCACGCCCGTTCGAATTCGCCCCGGCTCGGCTTGTGGTCCGCATCCAGGGTGTGGATCTCCACCCGGGGGCTGTCGTACGCGTCCGCAGCCAACGCGATGCACGCGCACACTACGGGACGCCATTTGTGCTTCGACGGGTCGAAGTGCGGATCGATCAGCAACAGCTCGCGGCTGTTGCGTACGAGCCTCCCGATGTGGTCCGCCAGAGCGTCCGGTTCCCGCAGCACCGGGACCTCCCTGGGAACGACCAGCTTCGGATGCGACTCTTCGACGTCGTCATCGAAGACCACGTCGGGGTGATTCTCGGGATTGCGCGTCGCCAGGACCGCATGCAATGTCCGCTCGACGGCCTGTCGCGCGACCGTGTTCCGGATCCAGCGCTCCTCGGCCGGTTCAACCGTTTCATCGTAGCCGTCCGGCTCGCCCCACCGGACCATCTTCCCCTTCGACTGGTTCAGCTTCGCCAGAACCCTCTGTCGATCTCGGTCACCGAGCTCGGTGCTCTCTTGGCAGGCAGCCCGAACCAGCTTCATCCAGCGTTTTCTGCTCGGGTACGCGGCAATCGCCCGGCCATGCTGGAACCCCATCAGGTCGAGAATCCGCGCGCAGTTGCGCCAGGAGGCAAGCGCAGCGGGCTCTATGGCGTACGCGTACAGCATCAGAACAGCTCGTCGTTGCGCTCATCAAAAAAGCCCTGCGGCCAGCGGTCGATGAACTCGCCGGTCTCGTCGATCCGCAGCCGCGTCGCCCTGACCTCCCCGTCGATCTGCTCGACGTAGACCACGGAGACCTGGTCCGGCTTCAGGGCCGGCTTCCCCTCCGGCAGCTCGTTGCCGCCGGTCTCCTCGATGCGGCGCAGCAGGCGCAGCATCAGGTGCTCGCTGTGGGTCTCGATCAGGAACACCCCGCCGTCGGCGGCCTGCTCGGCGAAGAGATCTCCGAGCTCCACCTGCAGCCGGGGATGGACGTGCAGCTCCGGTTGCTCGATGGCGGTAATCGCCGGGCGGTCCGGATCGAGGGCGGCGACCACTACCGGGAGTATCTGCGAGATGCCCGTACCGATGTCGGACGTTCGCACCTGCAGACCCCTGTCCCCGGTGGCAACGAGCTGGATCTCCCTGCGGACTCGCCCTTCCGCGATCCCGTGAGCCAAGGCGTCGATCTTCTGCGGCGGCGCCTCCCTCAAGGCGTCAGCCGGGGGATTTGGCCCCGGACGCATTCGCCTCCTTCGCCTGGATCGCCGGCCGATCCTCGCCCAGAACTCCCTTGTTCAGCACGTCCACCAACGGCGTGTTCGCGGGAAGCTCGACGACGGTGCGCACGCGCAGCTCGTAACCCGTGTCCAGCCGGTCCTCTCGCGACAGCCAGTCGCTCACCCTTGGAATGACCATGGCCCGATTGCGCTCTCGGGGATTGCGGAAACCGTGCGCGATTCGGCGCAAGGTGACCTGGGCACGGCGGTTCAGGACGTCCCAGGCCGCGGTTCCGTCGCCCAACGGCCGGGAACGGACCGATCCGGCTGACGACGGCATGCGCGGATGCAGATCCCGCAGGGGGCCGAGATACCGGAACCGGGCCAGTTCGTCACGCAGGAGCATTCCGATGCCGGCGAGCAGCCTCGGTATGTCGAAGCGTGGAGGTGGTCCAGCGCCTTCGTCCTGGATCCAGAACCTGCTGGTCGAAGGGCGGCACGGCGGATGAAGACCCACGAAGCGGGTTTCCGGGCTCGAGAAGCACCGCCATCGGTCGGAGTCCGGGGGCATACCTCCAAGCACCTGAGTCCTCGCGCACTTGTCCGACGTACCGTGACGAGGTGTCGCTCGCCTCTCGATCGACGCCGTATTCCAGCAGCGGATGCGACACGTTGGCCATCAGCCGTCGCCGTTCTGCCCGACGGCCGGGACCTGGATACGACCGAGGGTCTGCCCGTCGACACCGACTTGGTAGTCGCTGACAATCGGCTTGTCCAGTTCCGCCTTCCACGTGACTCTCAACTCCAGCCAGCCCGTTTCCGCCTCCTCCAGGGAGAGCGACCTCATAGAACGCCGCAGAGGACGCAGCCAATCCGCATGGCCTCGTGCGTCCCCCCAAGCTCGGGCAGGACGAGATTCCGCAGATTCAACTCGAAGCGAAGCCGCACGGAGCGCTTCAGGTCATGCCCGTGGACGAAGCGCCGGAACCCGCCCAGGTCGATCTGGTCGCCGCCGAGATCGGTCTTGTGCGCATCGACGTTGCGGTGGCTCAGGATCTCGTGCGCGTAGCAGAGCGCGTGCAGCATCGTGCTCTTGCCGGCGCTGTTGCGGCCGAACAGGAGGGTGATGGGCCGCAGGTCGATCCGCACCGGCCGGCCGATTCCCTTGAAGTTCTCGATCTCGATCGCAGTGATCAGCGGCTGACCCTGATGATTCGTCGACCTGTCGCCCGCCGGAAGCGGTTCATCCGTGTCGTCGTCGCGGTGGTCGCAGTTCATGCGGCATGGTTACGTCCATTCTCTGCAAGTCAACCGTCCTGCTCAGAGAGCAATACTCATGCCATCCCGACGCGGGATTCCATCACTGCCGTCCCAATCCGGGCGCGACACCCCGTAGCGCTGCATCCAGTTGGTGAACGTCTGGTAGCTCGGCAGCCCGATCAGCTCCGCCGCTCGCGTCTTGTTGCCGCCCGCCTCGTCGAGGGCGCGGCCCAGGTAGTGCCGGGCAACGCCGCCATCAGCTCCGGCAGCCGCAGCCCGTCGCCCAGCGGCCGACCCAGCAGATCGGCGGGCGGGTCGGTCACCGTTCGGAGCAACTCTCCTGCACGTCCTCGGCGCCGATGTCGGCGTGCGGCGTCCAGAGCACGAGCCGGTCCATCGTCGCCTGCAGCTCCCGGACGTTGCCGGGCCACGAGTGCGCCAACAGAAGGTTCCTTGCCTTCGGAGAAAGGGCCTTCTGTTCGACGCCGGGCTGGTCGGCGAACTTGCGGTTCGCGGCGGCGAGGAAGTGGTCGATGAGGGGTGTCAGGTCGCCGGGCGTTCGCGGAGCGGCGGCAGCCGGATGACGGCGGTCGCCAGCCGGTAGTAGAGGTCTTCGCGGAACCGGCCGGCCGCCACCTCGCCGCGAGGTCGCGGTTCGTCGCCGCGATCACCCGCACGTCGACGGGGACGGCGCGGTCGGCGCCGAGGCGCCGGACGGTCCTCTCCTGCAGCGTCCGCAGCAGCTTGACCTGGGCGTCGAGGGGCAGACTCGCCGATCTCGTCGAGAAACAGCGTGCCGCCGTCGGCCGCCTCGAAGTGGCCGGCGCGGGCGCGGACCGCGCCGGAGAACGCGCCCCGCTCGTGGCCGAAGAGCAGCGACTCGACGAGGCCCTCGGGCAGGGCGCCGCAGTTGACGTCCTCGAATGGGCCCGTGGGCGCGGCGGCTCTCGGCGTGAATCGCCCGGGCGAACAGCTCCTTGCCGTGCCGGACGCGCCCTCGATCAGAACCGTGACATCGTGCGGGGCGACCCGCCGGGCGCGGGCTCTTCGCCCGCTCCATCAGGCGGGCTGCGGCCGATGATCCGGTCGAACGCGGGAGACGCGGGGGGCAGCCCGGCCGTCAGCCGTTCGATCTTCTCATCGGCGCGGCGCAGCAACGCCGGCACGTACTCGGCGGCGATGTCGAAGGGCACCGAGACCGTTCGGACGCCGGTCTGCGCGTGCGACTGAATCAGCTCCGCGGGGTAGCGGGTCTTGGCGAGCAGCACCCACACCGCCTGCATGGCGGGCGTGCCGGGGCTGACGTGGACGGTCAGGTCGGCGCCGGCCCCGAACGTCTCGCGGGCGAAGTCGAACGCCCGAGCACCGCCGCCGCATGGATCCGGCCGGAGATGCGGAAGGAGCGCCCGCCCCGGCCGTAGTCGGTCGGATCGGTCAGCGCGCTCGGCTCCCCGGAGATGGACGAGAGGTCGCCGCGCAGCCCGCCCCGGACCAGCCAATCGATGAACGTCCGGTTCTGCTCGGCCGGATAGTTGGACAGGAGGACCATGCGCGTCGAACGGCCGAGCCGCGCGACGACGCTCCCGATCGGGACCGACCGCCCGGCCGCCGAGCGAACGCGCCGGCACAGTCGAGATCGGTCTGGCCGATCCAAGCGAGGAGCACGACGGGCACCGCGATCATCATCGGAGAGAAAGGGCGTCGACCTTGCCCTCCCGCATCACACTGGAAAAAAATGGCCAGACACCCGCCGCAGCGCAAATCCGACCGTTCCCGTCATGGCTGCCAGTTCGGCATCGGGTCGTCCGACGCGATTTCGAGGCCACCCTCCGAGCTGTGCCGCCGTCGCGACCCATCAACGCGGCGCGTCTACCCCTCGACCGCCATCGGCTCGTCGCGGCCGACGACCTGGGTCGCGGGGCCCAGGATCAGCGGGTCGGGGCCGGTCACCACGTCGGTGTTCTTGTCGGGATAGGGCATCTTCGAGAGGAAGTGCAGCAGGCAGGCGACGCGGGCGCGCTTCTTGTCGTCGGACTTGATGACCGTCCACGGCGCGTCGGCGGTGTCGGTGTAGAAGAACATCGCCTCCTTGGCCTCGGTGTAGCCGTCCCACTTGTCGAGGGAGGCGAGGTCGACGGGCGAGATCTTCCACTGCTTCAGGGGGTCGGTCTGGCGGCTGCCGAAGCGGCGCGCCTGCTCCTCCCGGGAGACGGAGAACCAGTACTTGAAGAGGCGGATGCCGCTGTTGACGAGCATGCGCTCGAGCTCGGGGCACTGGCGCATGAACTCGAGGTACTCGGAGCCGGTGCAGAAGCCCATGACCCGCTCGACCCCGGCGCGGTTGTACCAGGACCGGTCGAAGAGGACGATCTCGCCGGCCGCCGGCAGGTGCTCGATGTAGCGCTGGAAGTACCACTGGCCGCGCTCGCGCTCGGTGGGCTTCTCGAGGGCGACGACGCGGGCGCCGCGCGGGTTCAGGTGCTCCATGAACCGCTTGATGGTGCCGCCCTTGCCGGCCGCGTCGCGTCCCTCGAAGAGGACGACGACGCGGGTCCCCGACTCCTTGACCCAGCGCTGCACCTTCAGCAGCTCGGCCTGCAGGGCGGCCTTGCGCCGCTCGTAGGCGCCGCGCTTCATGCGGTCCGAGTAGGGATAGACGCCCTCCTTGAAGACGCGCCGGATGACGTCGGGGTCGTGCATCGAGCCCACCCCGGCCACGTCGACCCGAATCGTGTCCGCGGGCCGCGCGTCGACGGCCGCGGCTCCGCTCCGGTGCGCGCGGGACTCGCGCGACTTCGACTTGTCCTTCGCCTTCTTGGCCTTCTTCGCGCGCACCTTGCCGTCGGCGCGCGAGCGCTGTCGCGGGCGGGTTTCGTCGGTCATGGACTCAGGGCCGTGCTCGATATGGACCTGCCGGTCTCGCTCGTCGAGACGCCGCCGTCGATTCTCTCACCGGAATGCCGGGCGCGGCACGTGGCTCTCGTCAGCGTCCCCACTGCGGTCAGCCAGCGCCGCCACCGGCGCGCCGGTCAGCGTTTTCCCACTAGCGCGCCGGTCGGCGTTCCCACCGGCGCGCCGGTCAGCGTCCCCACTGGCGCGTCCGTCAGCGTTCCCACCTGCGCGCGTCGTCAGCGCCGCCAATTGCGCGTCGTCAGCGCCGCCAATTGCGCGTCCGTCAGCGCCGCCACTTGCGCGCCCCTCAGCGCCGCCACTTCCGCGTCCCGCCGGCCCTACTGGGTGGCCACACGCGCCGCCGCCTCCTCGAGACGCGCGTTCCGGAGGATGTTGGCGAGCCCGTAGTTCCCCTCGTGGCAGGCGTACTCGTACATCGCCTGATCGGTCTTCTTCAGCGGGAACATCACGGTCCAGGGGGCCACCCAGGTGGACGGATCGTCGGCGGTGATCTCGTAGCGGACGGTGTCGGGGCCCACCCGGGTGAACCGCTCCGTCACGCGTACCGCCCCCGTCGACCCTCGGAACCCGGCGCCGTCCCGGTAGTGGGTGGACTCGACCACCAGCGTGTCGCCCTCCCACCGCCCGCGCGCCTCGCCGTGCCACTGGGGAATGCCGGCCCGGGGCCGCCCGTCGAGGGGCACGACGCGCGCGTCGTGGATCATCTCGGACACGATGACGACCTGGTCCGGGGTCTGCAGAATCTGGTAGTTGTTGTTGTAGGCGCCCGGCAGCCGGGGGGTCCCGAAGCTGAGGCACCGCTCGGTGTTCCCGCGGTAGTCGGCCCCGTCGGCGGGATGCGCGCGACGGCGGGCCGACCGCTCGGCATTGCGCCGCCGGGCCTCGTCGGTCAGGGCGGGAACGCGCCCGTCCGGCGGATCGACGACGAGCGAGGTGCGCAGGTCCTCGGTCAGCTCCTTGCCGTAGTCGAGCCACCACTTCGCGTGCACGCTGGGGGCGCGGTCGTAGTCGGCCTGCTCCTCGAGGGTGCGGGCGGTGAAGGCGGCGGCCTCCTCCTCGCTCATCACCGCCTTGCCGGCGAACTCGCGGGGGCGCTCGAGCGGGGTCATCGTCCGGTAGTCCCAGACCCCCTGCAGATCGGGGGCGCCCCACCCCGTCCGGGGAACCTGCCACGCCTCGTCCGCGCCGGCACCGGCCTGGGCGGCCGCCCCCGACGCCGCGAGCGCGCAGACGATCCACACCGCCGCGATCCTGAAGCCGAAGACCAGAGCGCTCGTGCGCATGTCGCTTCTCCCTGCCTCGCAAGACCGGCCCGCCCGCCGGCCCGTCCCGGAACGGACTCTCCCGGCCGGCGGCACGCCCGTGGGGCCACGTGCACGATAGCACTCCGGGTCGCCCGGAGTCACGCGCGATGGCCCCCGGCGGGTGCACGACCGGACACGAGACGCCGCCGAGAACGACGGCCGCCGCGGCTTGAACGGCGCGCGGCCGATGGCCATAGCCTAGCCCGCCCATCGTCGCCCTCGGCTCCGCTGGGCGCCCAACCAACCCTGCCAGGAGTCTGCACCGTTCTACGGCGCAGACTCCCAGGCGGACCGGTCGCGGCGAGCGCGTGCGGGAGCAATTGACAACCTCCGCCAGTACGCACAGACTGGCGTTGCTTCTGCAAGCTGCGGAGCTCTCGACGCAGAAACCGGGTGCTCGACGTGAGCGTCGGCTCCGGCCGGGCGGTCGCGTCGCCGCCCGAACGCGGTCAGGCGTCGCGACGGACTATCGGATTCGAGGACCAACGATGGTGAACAGCGAAGGACGAAGAATCGCAGGATGGAAGGCCGGCGCGCTCGGCCTGATCGCCGCCCTGGCGACCGCGCCGGCCGCGGCCCAGGACCACGTGGGTCAGTACGAGCAGGCCGACATCGAGTTCGGGGCGCGCCTCTACGGCGCCAACTGCGTGCAGTGCCACGCCGAGAGCGGCGACGCCGTCGCCGGCGTCGATCTCGCCGGCGGCGTCTACAGCCGCGCCGGCTCGGACGCCGAGCTGATGGGGTTGCTGCGCGCCGGCATCCCCGGCACCGCGATGCCGCCGAACGAGTTCACGTCTTCCGAGCTCACCGGCCTCGTGTCGTACCTGCGGACGATGCGCGACTTCGACCTGAGCGCGGTGACCCTGGGCGACGAGGCGCGGGGCGAGGCGCTGTTCGCCGGCAAGGGCGCGTGCGCGTCGTGCCACCGGGTCTTCGGCGAGGGCTCGCGCGTCGCCCCGGATCTCAGTGCGATCGGCGCCGTCCGCACGGCGGCCTACCTGCAGCAGTCGCTGCTCGACCCCACCGGCTCGATGCTGCCGGTGAACCGGCCGGTGCGGGCGGTGCTCGCGGACGGCACCGTCCTCACCGGACGCCGGCTCAACGAGGACACCTACACGATCCAGATGATCGACCAGGACGAGCGCCTCCGGTCGCTCGAGAAGGCCGGCCTGCGCGAGCTGACGGCCGGCGCGGAGTCGACGATGCCGCCCGCGACGGACGCGCTAGACGACGGGAGGTGGCCGACGTGCTCGCCTACCTGCTCACGCTGAAGGGGCTGTAGGCTGCGTCGCCACGACCCCAGGCGGGGGGGCGACCGGCTCGCCCGCCTCCCGCCGACGGATTCACGCTGAAGGGACTCTGAAGACCATGTCGACCACGACCCCGGCCCTGCAATCGTCGTCCGACGGCGCGGTTCGCCGTCCGGCCCACCGCCCGGTGGCTTGCGCGGTTCTGTCCCGCGCACTCCCGGCGCTGCTACTCATCGCCGCCCTGCCCGCCGGCGCGGCCGGGCAGGTCACGTTCGAGCGCCTGCTGAACGCCGACGCCGAGCCCCACAACTGGCTCACCTACTCGGGCACCTACTCGAGCAACCGCTACACCACGCTCGACCAGATCACGCCCGAGAACGTCGACCAGCTCGAGCTGGCGTGGATCTTCCAGGCCAACTCGCTCGAGCCGTTCCAGGCCACTCCCGCTCGTCGTCGACGGCATCATGTACCTGACCGAGCCCGTCAACAACGTGGTGGCGCTGGACGCGAAGCGCGGCAGCGTGTTCTGGAAGTACGAGTACACGCCGTCGCCCCTCGCGCGGCCCTGCTGCGGCGCGGTCAACCGCGGGGTGGCCATTCTCGGCGACACCCTGTTCCTCGCCACCGTCGACGGCAACCTCATCGCCGTCGACGCCATCGGCGGCGCCCCGATCTGGCAGACCACCGTGGCCGACCCCGCCGAGGGCTACGCCCTGACCCTGGCCCCCCTCGTGATCAAGGACAAGGTCATCGTCGGCGTGGCGGGCGGCGAGTTCGGCATCCGCGGCTACATCGACGCCTACGACGCCGCCACCGGCGAGCAGGCGTGGCGCTTCTACACTATTCCCGGCCCCGGCGAGCCCGGGCACGAGACGTGGGAGAACGACGCGTGGCGCACCGGCGGCGCGTCGGCGTGGCTCACCGGCTCGTACGACCCCGACCTCGACCTGACCTACTGGGGCATCGGCAACCCCGGCCCCGACTGGAA
Source organism: Vicinamibacterales bacterium (assembly GCA_965116765.1). Classification (GTDB taxonomy): domain Bacteria; phylum Acidobacteriota; class Vicinamibacteria; order Vicinamibacterales; family UBA8438; genus JAJEEA01. The sequence continues at coordinate 1,426,946 of OZ220718.1, forward strand.
CCCGGCCCAGCGGCCCGGCGACAACCTCTATTCCGACTCGGTTGTGGCGCTGGACCCCGACACCGGCGAGCTCGAGTGGTACTTCCAGTTCACCCCGAACGACCCCTACGACTACGACTCGGTGCAGATTCCCGTGCTCGTCGACGCCCCCGACGGCGCCGGCGGCACGTTGAAGCTGATGCTCTGGGCCAACCGCAACGGCTTCTTCTACGTGCTCGACCGCGAGAACGGCCGCTTCCTCAACGGGACGGAATTCGTGCCCGTGAACTGGGCGAGCGGGCTCGACGACAGCGGCCGGCCCGTGCAGACCCCGCAGCCGCCCGGGGCCACCACGTTCCCCGGCGTGCAGGGCGGCACCAACTGGTACTCGCCGTCCTACAGCCCCGAGACCGGGCTCTTCTACGTCTCGGCGTGGGAGGCCTACGGGTCGGTGTTCGAGGCCGAGGAGGCCGAGTACCAGCCCGGCCGCGTCTTCCTCGGGGGCCGGCCCGCCAACCCCTTCGGGGCCGGGGCCAACGTGCCCAGCCTGCGGCGCGGCCACATCAACAACTGGACCGACGCGGCGGGCGGCGGCGCGGTGATCGCGATCGATCCGCGCACCGGCGAGCAGCAGTGGCGGGTGGCGATGACCGACGTCACGAGCAGCGGCATCCTCACCAGCGCGTCGAACCTGCTGTTCACCGGCAACCGCGAGGGCGACTTCCACATCCTCGACGCCGAGACCGGCGACGTGCTGTGGCGCAAGCCCCTCGGCGGCATGATCGCCAACGGCCCGATGAGCTACATGGTCGACGGCCGCCAGTACGTGGCCCTGGCCGCGGGGCACTCGATGTTCGTGTTCGCGCTCAAGGAATGAGAGCAGTCCGGGGCGCACCGACGGCGGCCCCGTATCCGGGGCCCGTCGTTCGTCTTCACGCTACGGAGGGCCGGGAGCGGGGCTATCCGTTGCCGACGGCCTTACCCTTCTCCGGCCTCGTCGTCTCGGCACCATTTGCGTAAAGGGCCCACCACAGTCCCATCATCTGCCAACGGTATCGCGTCCTCGCCATCCGCCGCGACGACCGGTCATTCGACGCCAGCGGGACGCGTCAGGCTCCGCTGTCGCGATCTCGCTCCTTCACCATCCGTCAGGCGGCCGATCAGCGGTGCCTGGTTGACAGCCTGCGGCGCGTCGTGCCACAGTCCTATGCGGCGGCCACAGGAGAGTTGCCCGACCCGCGCGTTGACGGGCACGGCTCGTGACGCGCGTCCTTCGGCCGTCGGCAGACACATGATCCCGTGGCCGCGCGCCGTCGCGTTCGTCTTCCGCCTCCGGGCCCTGTTCTCGCGCCGACGCCTCGATCGGGAGGCCGAGCAGGAGATCGAGGCGCACCTCGATCTCCTCACCGCCCGCTACATCCGCGCCGGCCTGTCTCCCGCCGACGCCCGCCGGACGGCCCGCGCCAGGTTCGGCGGGGTGACCCAGATCAGGGAATCGCTCAGAGAACAGGCCGGGTTTCCGATGCTCGAATCGATCGTCCACGACGTGCGCTACGCGGTGCGGGGGCTCTTCCGGGCGAAGGGCTTCGCCGCCGTGAGCGTGCTGACGCTGGCCCTCGGCCTCGGTGCCGGCACCACCTTCTTCACCATCGCCAGCGGGTGGGCGCTACGCTCGCTGCCGTTCGACGATCCCGACACGCTGGTCGTCCTCAGCGAGTCGCGGCCGAGACTGGGGCGTACGCGGGAGTTGGTCTCGGCCGGGAGCTTCCAGGACTGGCGGCGGGACGCCCGCCTGTTCGAGGGCGTCGCCGTCTACTCGCAGGTCCGCTTCAACGTGAACTTCGGGCAGGGTCGGCCGGAGCGGCTGCAGGGCGCGCGAGTGTCCGCCGGGCTGTTTCCGCTGCTGGGCATCGACCCGGTTCGCGGCCGGCACTTCCTGCCGGAGGAGGACCGCCCCGCGGCGCGGCGGGTGGCGCTCGTCAGCCACGGGCTGTGGCAGCGGCGCTTCGACGGCGATCCCGGCGCGCTCGGACGCACGATCGACCTCGATGACCAACCGCACGAGATCGTCGGCGTCCTGCCCGAGGACTGCCGGTTCCCGCACTTCCAGGACATCTGGACGCCGCTCCGGCTCGACCCGACCGACGAGGACCGCGGCCGGCGGCGGTTCGAAGCCATCGCGCGTTTGGCGCCGGGCGTAACCGCCGGGCGCGCGCAGGCGGACCTGGCGGCGCGCGCCGAGGACGTCGCGGCACGGTATCCCGATACCAACGAGGGATGGAGCGTCCGGGCCAGATACCTGCGCGACGAGTGGATTCCGCCGGTGACGCGGCTGGCCGCGGCCGCCCAGTTCGTGCAGGTCGGCTTCATCCTGTTGATCGTCTGCGCGAACGTCGCCAACCTGTTGCTCGCCCGCGCGTCCGCCCGCGGCTACGAGACGGTGATGAAGGGCGCGCTCGGCGCGACGCGGGGGCGCCTGGTCCGCCAGTCCGTCACCGAGGGCATCGTGCTGGCGTCGCTCGGTGGAGTGCTGGGCATCTACATGGCGACCTGGGGCGACGTGTGGATCAAGTCGCTCATCCTGGTGCCGACCCCGTACTGGGTGCAGTTCCCGTTCGATCGGACGGCCCTCGTGTTCTCTCTGCTGGCGGTGGTGGCGACGGGCGTCGGCATCAGCGTGCTGCCCGCGCTCCGCGGCTCGCGGCTCGATCTCACCCGGATGATGAAGGGGGCCGGCGGTGCCGCCGGGGCCGGCGGCGGGAAGCTGCGCCGGCTGCTGGTCGCCTCGCAGTTCGCCCTGGCCACGATTCTGCTCGCCGGTGCGCTCCTGCTGGCCAGGAGCTGGCTGACCCTCGACCATGCGGAGAGCGGCTACGCGACGGACGGCATCGTGACGATGCGGGTATCGCTGACCGGCGCCGCCTACGAAGACCCCCGCCAACGCCTCGCCTACCTCGACCGGGCGATCGAGCGGCTTCGGCGCGCGCGCATCGTCGAGTCGGCAGGCGCGGTGTCCGCCCTCCCGGCAAGCCGCGAGGGATTCGCGCCAACCGTCACCTTCGAGGTCGAAGGCGAGGTCGGCCGACGCGGCGAGGCGCGCATCGCGACACGGCACGTCGTGACGGCCGGGTACCTCGAGACCATGGAGATCCCGCTCGTCGAGGGGCGCCCGTTCACGGCCGCGGAGGTCGATGAAGGGAGGGACGTCGTGATCCTGAGCGACGGGCTCGCCCGTCGCATCTGGCCCGACGGCGCGCGCCTCGGCCGGCAGATCCGGCTCACCGCCGGCGACGCGGGACAGGCACCCGGCCCGTGGCTGACGGTGGTGGGGATCACCCGAGACGTCATGCCGCCGGCACAGGTCCTCGGGCTCGACACGGTGCCGGCGGACCAGCTCTACCTGCCCTACGGGGCTCGGCCCACCCCGCTCATGACGCTGGCGCTCCGCACCCGTTCCGACGCGGTCGGGGCCGTCGCCCCCCTGCGAGCCGAGCTGCAGGCGGTGGACGAGACCGTCCCCGTCTACAACGAGCTGACCATGCCGCAGGTGCTGGAGGTCGTGCACTGGGTGCCGCGCCTGTGGAGCCAGACGTTCTCGGTGTTCGGCGTGCTCGCGGTCCTGATGTCGGCCATGGGCGTCTACGCCGTGACCGCCTACGAGGTCAGCCGGCGGCGGCGGGAGATCGGCGTCCGGATGGCGCTCGGCGAGCCGCCGGGACGCATCCTCGGATCCGTGCTACGGGACGCGGGGCGGTCCTGCGTGATCGGAGTCGCCGTCGGGCTGGCGGTAGCGGTGCCGCTCGCGCACCTCTTGGCTCGACTACTCGTCGACGTGCATCCGAACGACGTCGTCGTCTTCGCGGGCGTCGCCCTGCTGCTCATGGCCGCCGCCGTGTTCGCGGCGGGCGTCCCGGCCCACCGCGCCGCGCATGTCGACCCGATGATCACGCTCCGCGCGGAGTAACGGACGCCTTCACCCGCCGCCCGGGTTTCATTCCGGCGAATCAGGGAAGCAGATTGTCGACGACGATGGCCGCGCCGGGACGGTCGAGGGGAGCGACCGTCTCACCGGCCCGGTGGATCGAGACAGATCGATAGCCGTCGGCAGCCGGGTCGCGGTAGATCTCCAGACGTCGCTCCGGCAGGGCGAGGATCCAGTACTCGGGAATGCCGCAACGCGCGTAGAGGCGCTGCTTGACGGTGCGGTCGCGGTGGAGCGAGTGGTCCGACACCTCGACGACAAGCAGGGCGCTGGTCGGATGGGCGTCACGGTAGCTGCGGGCATCGCCCGCGACGACGGCCACGTCCGGTTCCGGTTCCGAGTCTTCACCAGCGGCGAGGGGGCCCTGCGTCCGTACTCGATACCCGGCGCCGAAGGCGGCCCGCAGGGCGTCGACGACGAGCTCGATACCCGTGAAGTGCTCGCTCCCCTGCGGCCCCATGGCGAGAATCGCCCCTTCGATGAGCTCCAGCCGCGCGTCGGGGCCGAAGACGCCGGCCTCGACGGCGCGGTCGTACTCGGCGCGGCTCCAGCGGTGTTGGGAAACGGTCATCGTTTCGGACACGGCGCACCGCATCGTACCACTGTCCGCCCCGGCGGACACTTGCACGTGCCAAGGCAGCAGGAGTCGCCCGATCGATCGCGGGCCGAAACCCCGTCGACCGACAATCCGAGACCCGCCAGGCTCGCGGCCGCCACCTCGCCGCCGCGGCGCAAGCACGCACCGCCTGCAATCCGCGTTAGCGCCAACGTCACGGCCGCTGCGCGGTCGTCAACGACCGGCAGCAACGGCGGCCTCCTCGAGCCGCGCGCCGGCGAGCATGTTCGCGGCGGCGTAGTTCCCCTCGTGACAGGCGTTCTCGAAGAGCGGCAGCGGGTTCCTCCGCAGCGTCTGCACCGCGGTCCAGGGGGCCGTCCAGATGGTCGGGTCCTCGATCGTGTACTCGTACTCGATGACGCCGGGGCCCGCCCGGGTGAACCGCTCGACGAGATGGGCCTCCCGGCTCGCGCCGACCAGGGGCAGCCAGCGGTCGAAGCTCGTGGTCTCGACCACCAGGGTGTCGCCCTCCCATCGGCCTCGCGAGTCGCCCAGCCACTGCCGGATGCCGCCGTGCGGGCGGTCGGTGATGGGGATGATGCGGGTGGTGTTGAGCATCTCGACGAGCATCACCAGGTGATCCTCGGTCTGGAAGATCTGGACGTTGTTGTTGTAGGCGACGGGAAAGATGGGCAGTCCGGTCGTCCCCAGGCAGCGGTCGAAGTAGCTGAGGTCCTCGATCTGCTCCAGCGGCGCCGACCCGAACGACCCGGGCGCGCTGAACCGGGTGCGGCCCTCGTCGGTCCGCGGCGGCCGGCGGCCGTTCGGCGGGTCGACGATGAGCGAGGTCCGCCGGGTGCCGACCACCTCGGTGCCGAAGTCCATCCAGAAGCGGTTGTAGGCGCCGATCGACCCGCCCGCCTCGGTGCGTTGGGCCGGCGCCCGATCCGCCGCCTCGTTCTGCTCGACCGCGCCCTGCTCGAGGGCCCGTACCTCTTCCTCGGTCAGAAACTCCCGGTCGCCGTACTGCTCCGGCCGCTCGAGCGGCGTCAGGGTCCTGAAGTCCCACACGCCGTTCAGGTCGGGCGCGCCCCACGGCGTTCGCGGCACGTCGGCAGATTGGGCGGAAGCGGCGGCCGGCGCCAGGAGCAGCGCCAGTGCGAGCAGGGTGGTAGCGGACTGATGAGACACGCGCATTCGGCTCTACTCCAGACTGGGTTCCCGATCAGGGTCTCCGTGCCGCCGGCGTCGAGCTCCTCAGGACCGCGCCACCGACGCCGGTACCCGTCCATCCTGGCGTCCCGCGGCAACTCCCGCGACACGCCAACCAGGCTGCATCCAGTCGTGAACGTCCCGCCTTGCCGCCCGGGTACAGCCCGCCTCAAACCCTAGCAGACGGCTCCCGGCCCCACAAGCCGACAGCCCGCGGCTCTTCGTCTGCGGACGCTCTGGCGCTCGTCCCCGCACCCCCCGCCGCGGAACGACAGCCCACGGGCTCTTCGTCTGCGGACGCTCTGGCGCTCGTCCCCGCACCCCCCGCGGCGGAACGAACGAGACGCCGGCAATCTTGACACCCAATCTGGCGTGACCGCCTCGCGAACGACCCAGGCGACGCCACCCGTCCATCTCGGGCGATGTTTCGATGTCAATGCCCGACTACCCCGAGCCGCTCAAAGTTGCGCAAAACACTCAATAGTTGCGTGTAGAATCGTCTACGCGCAACTTCAGGGAGCATCGTGGCACGCCGCATACCGGAAGAGGACCTGCGGGAGATCGAGCGGGTGGTGCGACAGCACCCCGACGGCTTGACGGCGCAGCAGATCGACGACGCTCTGCCGTCCGCGCCCCCGCGCCGCACCCTGCAATACCGTCTGAGGCTCCTTGCAGGCCGCGAGCGCCTGGTCATGGAGGGCACGGGCCGCGGGGCACGCTACCGAGCACCCCGAGTGATCTCCGTGGCGGCGGAATCGGCCGGAAGTCCAGGCGCCCCGAGGGCGACCATCGAAGTGCTGCCGGCGCTGTCCGACCCCGGCGCCGCGATTCGGGAGCATGTCCACCGGCCGCTGCCGTCGCGTACTCCGGTTGGCTACGATCAGGAGTTCCTCCACGCGTACCGGCCCAACGAGACGTTCTATCTGTCCGAGGCGGAAAGGGATCTTCTTCACCGCATCGGCAGGCCGGCGACCCCCCAACGACAGCCGGCCGGCACCTACGCCAAGCAGCTCTTGAGCAGGCTGCTGCTCGATCTCTCGTGGAACTCCAGCCGTCTCGAAGGCAATACCTATTCCCTGCTGGATACCAAGCGCCTCATCGAGGTCGGCGAGAGGGCGGAAGGAAAGCAGCGGCACGAAGCGCAGATGATTCTGAACCACAAAGCCGCCATCGAGTTTCTGGTGAGCTCGGCCGAAGAAATCGACTTCAACCGCACACGATCCTCAACCTTCATGCGCTGCTGGCCGACAACCTGCTCGGCGACCCGGGGGCGGTGGGTCGACTCCGTCGCATCCCCGTCGGCATAGAGCGGTCTGTCTTTCATCCGCTCGAGGTGCCTCACGTCATCGAAGAGTGCTTCGACCAGTTGCTGGCCACCTCCTCGGCGATCACCGATCCGTTCGAGCAGGCGTTCTTCGCGATGGTGCAGCTTCCCTACTTGCAGCCGTTCGACGATGTCAACAAGCGGGTATCGAGACTCGCGGCCAACATCCCTCTGATCAGGGCCAATCTATCGCCGCTCTCGTTCGGGGACGTGTCGCGGGAACTCTATGCAGACGCCACGCTCGGGGTATACGAGCTGAAGCGCATCGAGCTGCTTCGAGACGTGTTCATCTGGGCCTACGAGCGGTCGGCGGCGCACTACGCCGCCGTCAGGCAATCGCTGGGCGAGCCGGATCCGTTCCGGATGCGTTACCGGGACAAGTTGCATGACGTTGTCGGCGCGGTAGTCCGAGGACGCATGGATCAGAAGCACGCCACCGCTCACGTGAACGCGTGGGCGGACAGACACGTGGACGCGCAGGACCGGGAGCGGTTTCGCGAAATCGCCGAGAGAGAATTGCTGAGTCTGCACCAGGGCAACTTCGCCCGCTACCGCATCCGTCCGTCCGAATTCGCCGCCTGGCAGGCGACCTGGAACCGGTAACCGCTCGGGGCGCCCCTGTTCGGCAGCCGCCGGCCCGGCTCTTCGGCCGGACCGGTTGCCCGTCACGGCGGGCGACACGCAGGCCGGACAGGGGCGTGGACAGGGGCCCGCAGCCGCGCTCCTACGGCAACGCCAGCGCGATCCACTCGCCGGGGTGGTCCAGCGAGCCGATGGGCAGCACGATGTACTGCTTGCCCCCGTGCATGTAGGTGATCGGCGAGCCGACGTTGCCGGCCGGGAAGGTCGTCTCCCACACCACGTCGCCGGTCTCCTTGTCGAAGGCGCGGAAGCCCCTGCCGGCGTCGGGGCCGGCGCCGGGCGGGGTGCGGACCATGATGGGGTCGCCCTCGCTGACGAAGAGCAGGGTGCTGGTGAGCAGGGTCATCGCGCGGCCCGGCTGGCCGAGGGGCGGCAGGTCGAGATGGGCGATGGCGGGGTGGTCGCGGGGACCGTCGCCGTTGGCGACCATCCACACGTGCTCGCCGGTGTTCATGTCGATGGCGGTGATGCGGCCGTAGGGGGGCTTGAGCAGCGGCAGCCCCTGCGGCCCCTGGGGGAACGCGCGGGTGCCGCGGGTGTAGCGCACGTTCATGCGGTCGGGGTTGCCGGGGGTGAGGTCGGCCGCGAAGGTGCCGGTCACCGACGGCACGTAGAGCATGCCGGTCTCGGGGTCGAAGCCGGCCCCGCCCCACTCGGCCCCGCCCACCGAGCCGGGGAGCTGCAGGGTGCCCTTGGTGTCATCGTCGCCGTCGCCGCGGATCGACGGCGGGGTGTAGATCTCGCCCAGCACGAACGGCGCGGCGATCTCCTCGGCCTCGGCCCGCAGCTCGGGCGTGAAGTCGATGAGGGTGTCGACGGAGATGCCGTGCACGTCGAACGGGGCGGGCCTGGTGGGGAACGGCTGGGTGGGCGAGATCCACTCGCCGGGGGTGTCCGAGCCCGGCACGGGGCGCTCGACGATGGGCCACACCGGCTCGCCCGTCACCCGGTCGAAGGTGTAGGCCATGGCCTGCTTGGTGAGCTGCACCACCGCCTTGATCTCGCGGCCGTCGACCTCGATGTCCATCAGGATGGGGGCCACGTTGTTGTCGTAGTCCCACAGGTCGTGGTGCACCATCTGGAAGTGCCACACCATCTCGCCGGTCTCGGCCCGCACGCAGACGAGGCTGTTGGCGTAGAGGTTGTTGCCGGGCCGGTGCCCGCCGTACATGTCGTTGCTGGGCGCCCCCGTCGGCAGGTAGACGAGCCCGAGCTCCTCGTCGGCGCTCATCATCGTCCACACGTTGCCCATGCCCGAGTACTCCCACGAGTCGTCGAGCCAGGTCTCGACCCCCGGCTCGCCGGCCCGCGGAATCGGGTTCCAGGTCCACCGGAGGGCGCCGGTGCGGACGTCGTAGGCGCGGACGTAGCCGGGGCGGTTCTCCATGGTCAGGGGATGGTCGGCCATGGCCTGCCCGACCACCACCACGTCGCGGACGACGAGGGGCGGCGAGGTGAAGTTGAAGTCGACGAGCTCGTCGGTGTCCTCGAAGACGCGGAGGTCGACCATGCCGGCGTCGCCGAACTCGGGGACGAGCCGGCCGGTGTCCGCGTCGGTGGCGAGCAGGTACGGCGGCCGCACCGACAGGATGCGGCGGCCGGCCCCGGCCTCGTCCTCCCAGTAGCCGACGCCGCGGTTGGCGGCGCCCCGCGGGGTCTCGTCGTCGGTGAGGAACGGCAGGTCCTGCACCCAGCGGGTCTCGCCGGTCGCGGGGTCGAAGGCCTCGACGATGCCGATGCCGTTCGAGGCGTAGAGCACGCCGTCGACCATCAGCGGCGTCGACCGCAGGTTGTTCGAGTAGCGCAGGTTGTCCCAGCGCGCGTGCAGGCTCGCGTCGACGGCGGGGCGGCGCCAGACGATGCCGAGGTCGTGGACCGTCTCGGCGTCGATCTGATCGAGGGCCGCGTAGCGGGTGAAGCCGCTGTCGCCGCCGTGGACGCGCCACTCGCCGTCGGTGCCGTGCTGGGCCGCCGCGGTCGCGGCCATGCCGAGCATCCCGAGCAGGGCCGCACCCGCCAAGCCGCGGCCGGTTCTCGTCGTCGTCCTGTCGCTCATCGGTTTCCCCGTTTCCTGCTCGACGCTTTCGTCGTGCGTCGTGCTTGACGCTGTCGACGGCCCGGACACCTCAGCCGCGCGGAGCCTTGGTGCTGCGCCATGACCCACGATTCGGGTGTGCGGTGCGGTGATTCTTCAACGGCTGCGCGCCGAAAAACCCGTGTCCGCCCCGGAAGTCCGGGACGTGAAGCGCCACTGGCCTGCCCGGACCCGACGGCGTGCTCCGGCGCATGTTCCCGGCCCCGGAGCGCCTGCGGCTCCGGAGCCGCCCGTCCCTGCCGACGAGCCGCACCGCTTCCTGCCGTACGGATCGCTACCGGATGGCCGAGAACTCCGTCGGCACGAGCATGCGCGCGTCGATGGTGTCGACCAGCGCCCGGTCCTCGGAGCGCTCGGCCGAGATGATGATGCGCTGGAACTCGGGGTCCTCCCCGAGCCTGGCCCACATCTCGTCGCGCGACTCGAGCGTCGGATACCCCAGCATGTAGATGAACGTGTCGTCGGTGTCGTCGCCGGTGGCCGCGTTCCAGTAGCCGATGTTCTCCATGCCCGCCCGCTCGAACATGGCGGCGGTGTGGTCGCGGAACCGGTCGGACAGCTCGGCCCGCTTGCCGTCGACCGCCTTGTAGACGCGAAGCTCGAACACCCGCGACTCCGGCTGCTGGGCCGACAGGCCCCACGCCATCCCGAACACGCCGAAAGCAAAGCCCACCGCGGCCAGCGTCTTCCACATCCTCATTGCGAACCTCCCGCTATCGAGTAACCGATTCCCCACCCTGCCGCGAGCCCCAAGGCTCGGGCGGGTGCTGCGTCATTGCAAACGGTTCCGTCCCCCGTGTCAAGCCGACGGCGCACTGATACGATCGCGCCCGCATGGGCGACACCCCGGTGGTCCGCGTCTCCGGCATCCGGAAGGCCTACGGCGCGACGGTGGCGGTGGACGACGTCTCGTTCACGGTCGAGGCGGGCGAGATCTTCGGCCTGATCGGCCCCAACGGGGCCGGCAAGACCACCACCATGGAGTGCGTCGAGGGCCTGCGGCGGCCCGACCGGGGGCGCATCGAGGTGCTCGGGCTCGACCCCGTCCGCGACGCCGGCGCCCTTCAGCCCCGCATCGGCGTTCAGTTGCAGGAGGCGCAGCTCCAGAAGCGCATCAAGGTGTGGGAGGCGGTGGACCTGTGGGCCGCCCTCTACGACACGTCGCTCGACGGCGACCGGCTGCTCGACCGGCTCGGGCTGACGGACCGGCGCGACGCGTGGTTCATGACCCTGTCGGGGGGCCAGAAGCAGCGGCTGTTCATCGCCCTCGCCCTGATCAACGCGCCCGAGCTGGTGTTCCTCGACGAGCTGACGACCGGCCTCGATCCCCAGGCGCGGCGGGCCATCTGGGACCTGGTGCGCGGCATCCGCGACCGCGGCCAGACGGTGTTCCTGACCACGCACCTGATGGAGGAGGCGGAGCGGCTGTGCGACCGCGTCGCCATCATCGAGCACGGGCGCATCGTCGACCACGACACGCCGGCCGGCCTCGTCGCCCGGCACTGCCCGCAGCGCACGGTGGTGGTGACGACCGCCCACGAGGAGGCGGCGGCCCGGTTCGCGGGACTGGCCTCGGTCGACACCGTCAGCCGCGACGGGGAACGGCACACCATCAGCGGACGCGGCGAGGACCTCGTGACCGAGGTCATCCACTGCCTGTCGGAGCACGGCATGCGGGTGACCGCGTTCCGCACCGAGGAGCCGACGCTGGAGGACGTCTTCCTCACCCTGACCGGCCACTCGATCCGCGACTGACCGGGACGGAGACCGCGGCCCCCAATGTCCATGAACCCACCCCTCCCCCTGCGCGGCCTCGGCAAGCTCACCTGGCTCGAGATCAAGATCTTCGTGCGCGAGCCGATGGGCCTCATCGGCTCGGTGGTCATCCCGGTGCTGATGTTCCTGGTGCTGGGGCGCACCTTCGGCCCGCGGCTCGCCGAGGGCACGTCGCCGACCGCGATGCTGATGCGCACCGGCCTCCCCGTCTTCGTGGCCGTGTTCATCGCCATCAGCGCGGTGCTGTCGCTGGTCGCGGTCATCGCCATCTACCGCGAGGGCGGCATCCTCAAGCGGCTGCGGGCGACCCCCATCAGCCCCGTCACCATTCTCGTGACCCACGTGCTGGTCAAGCTCGTCCTGACCGCGGTCACCGTCGTCCTGATGTTCCTCGCGGGCCGCCGCTACTACCCCGCCGGCGCCGACGTGCCGCTGCTCTCGTTCACGCTGGCGCTGCTGTTCAGCACCTGGAGCATCCTGTCCATCGGCTTCATCATCGCCAGCCTCGTGCGCACCGCGCGCTTCGCGCCGCCGCTCGGCAGCCTCTTCCTCTACTCGATGCTGCCGTTCTGCGGGCTGTTCGTCCCGTTGGACGCGCTCCCGCCGGCGATGCAGGCGATATCGACGGTGATTCCCCTGACCTACGCCGTCTCCCTGCTCTCGGGCATCTGGCAGGGCGACCCGTGGTCGGCCCACCTCGGCGACGTCGCCGTGTTGCTCGTCGTCTTCGTCGTGTGCACCCTGATCGCGTCGCGGGTCTTTCGGTGGGAGTGAGACGAGGGCTTCGGAATACGTTCACCGGTGCGGATCCGCCACTCGCCGAAGAGCGCTGGCGCTGCCGCGCGGTCGGCGTCAGGGTGGACTCCGACGACAACCGAGGGAGTTGCACGTTGACCGATTCGATCCCGGACCACGACGAAGCCCCGCACTCAGGGCGCCGGCACTCAAACCGTCCGGTTCCGGGAAAATCGGGTAGGCTGGGCCGGCTGAGTCACTTCGTGCCGGCAGTTGCGCCGCGGCGCGTTCTCTCGGAGGTCATCACGGACCTCAGGCTCACTGTCCGGCGTCAACTGCCGACGCAACGAAGCAGCCGCAGAGGGTTTTCCATGGGCGACCGTCGACCGGCGGGGCTCGGCGTGTTGATCATCGCGACGTTCGTCTCGAGTGTCGTGCCGTCCGCCCAGCAGCCCCCAACCTTCCGGAGCGGCGTCGAGCTCATCGAGGTGGACGCCACCGTCATCGACGGCGACGGCAACCCCATTCCCGACCTGCGGGCGGCGGACTTTTCGGTGACCGTCGACGGGGAGCCCCGCGCCGTCGTCCAGGCGCAGTTCATCTCGTTGCGCGCGCCCGAGAGGAGCTCCCTCCCGGCCGACTTCCCGGCCGAGGACGCCGGGTACACGTCCAACGCGGACGCGGACCCCGGCCGGCTCATCGTGATCCTGGTCGACGAGGAGAGCATGCCGTGGGGAGAGGGGCGCCGCCTGATGGACGCGGCCGCCGGGTTCGTCGACAGCCTGGGCCCCGGCGACCGCGTCTCGGTGGTGGCGATGCCGCAGCCCGGCGTCTACATCGACTTCACGTCCGACCACGACCGGGCCCGCCGCGCGGTCGAGGGCATGTCGGGTCTGGGCGTCCCGGCGATGGGCGGGGCACGTCGATCGAGTTCGAGATCCTGCAGGAGACGCGCCGCCGCACCGCGGCCGTGCTGCACGGCATCGAGTCCATCCTCGAGGGCATGCGTGGGGTGGAGGGCCCCAAGGCGCTCGTGTGGCTCTCCGGCGGCCTGGTGATCGCCGGAGAGGAGCTGGGCCTGAAGAGAATCGCGGACCTCGCCGCCGCCTCGCGCACGACGCTGTACATCTTCATGCTCGACGAGCTGCTCGTCGACGGGTCCCGGGCGGCGTCCGGGGCATTGCCGGACGCCTTCGTGGTCGAGAACTCGCCCATGCGAGGGGGAGGACCGGGCGGAGTCGAGGCGGCCCCCGGGGCAGGGGGGGCGGCAGGTGCGGGGCTGCGGCTGGGCCCGCCGAGCCGCCGGGTGCAGGAGCAGGGCCTGATGGCGGCGGCGTCGATGACCGGCGGCAGCCTCTTGCGCACCTACTACAACCCCGGGCCGCTGTTCGACCGGCTCGAAAGGGAGCTCTCCGGCTACTACCTGCTGGGCGTGGAATCGACCGCGGGCGACCGGGGCGGGGAGTTCCGCGACATCGACGTGTCGGTGCGGCGCGACGGCGCCCGCGTCCGCTCGCACCGCCGGGTCCACGTCCCGCCGGAGGAGGCGGGAACCGGCGCCGCCGAGCGCCTCCTGCGCCTGTTGCGATCGCCGGTGGCGGTGCGCGAGCTGCCGTTGCGCGTGGCGACGTACGCCTACCGCAACGCCACGAGCTACAGCGAGCCGATGCGGGTCCTGATCGGCGCGGAGGTCGATGCCCCGGGCGGCGCGCCCGCGACGCTGGAGGTGGGGTACCTGGTGCGCGACGCGGCCGGCGTGGAGACGGCCCGCGCGACGATGCAGGTCGCTCCGAGGCTGGTACGGAAGCCGGGCGGACCGGTCCTCGAGGTCGCCATCTCGGTGCCGCTGGAGCAGCCGGGCGCGTACTCGCTGCAGCTGGCCGCCATCGACGCGGTGGGGCGGCGCGGCAGCGTGGAGCACCCGATGCGCGTACCCCGGTTGTCGGGCGAGCCGCTCGCCGCCGGCGACCTGATGCTGGCCGACCAGGCTTCGGCGCCGTCGGGTCGGATACTCCCGCAGGTCGAGGCGCAGGTGACGAGCGGGCGCCTGCTGGCCTTCACGGAGCTGTACGCGCGGTCCCGGTTGCGGTGGGACGACACCCGGGTCGAGGTCGACGTGGTGAACGGCGCGGGCGGGCCGGTCGTCGCGCGGGGGCCGGCCGTGCTGAACGGTGCGGACGGCACCCGGCGCCGCCGGGCCACGGCCGTCGTCGCGGTGCCCCACCTGCCGCCCGGGCGCTACGTGGCGCGCGCCCGCGTGATGCGCGACGACGCCGAGGTGGCCCGGGTGCGCCGACCGTTCCGGATCATCTCGCAGCCCGTCCCGTAGCCCTGGCGCCCTCAAGCCGTGTCGCGTCTCGCGATCCACTCGCGGAGCGCGTCGTTGATCCGCGTCTGCCAACCACGGCCGCCGGCCTTGAAGTGCTCGACCACGTCCGGTGAGAGACGGATGGTGGTCGAAACCTTCCGATTGGCGATCGGCGGCCGGCCGCGGCGGACGGTCGCCTGAGCGAACCGCTCGGGCCAGCCGTCCGTGGAAAGGTCGGGAGCGGTATCGGGGTCAAAACCGCGGACCGTAGAGCCTTCGTTCCCTTTCATTGGCCTTCCTCATGCTGATGACCCGATACGCTCCGTTACGGGGAGTCCAGACGACGACCACCATGGCGCCATCGAGAAAACCGATGGTGATGAAGCGATCCTCGCCATAGCGCCGCCGATCGTCCTCCGCGGTCAGCGTCGCGCCCGTCAGCACCTCCTCCGCCCTGGCCATGTCCAGCCCTCTGGCTTCGAGGGTGGCGGCGCGCTTGGCCGCGTCGAACTCGATCTGCATGATTCATGTTACTACAATAAATCTCCATCATCGCGGAGTTGCAGCCGCGCCGACGCGCGCGAGGCGCCTCGGCGCAAAGCGCGGCGCTCGCGCCGACCCCAATGATGCGCGGTGGGTCACCGCGGGGGCGCCGGCGTCCACTCGCGGGCGAGCCGGCGGCCCTCCGCCGTCTCCTCGGCCGTCACCCACTCCGCCAGCTCGGCGCGCTGGCGGGCGTAGAGGCGCCAGTCGCCGCCGTCGAGGCTCGCCCGCCACGCCAACTCGATCCACATGGAGGCGAGGACCGGATCCTCCTCGACCCCGGCGCCGTAGGCGTAAAGCGAGCTGAGCGCGGCCTGGGCCGCGGGGTGGCCCTGCTCGGCCGCCGCCCGGTACCAGCGGGCCGCGGCCGCGTCGTCGCCGGCGACGCCCCGGCCGCGGAAGTAGAGCAGCCCCAGGCTGTACTGCGCCGGCGCATGACCCTGCTCGGCCGCGAGCCGGGTCCAGCGCACCGCCTCGGCGTCGTCCTGCGGCACCCCGTCCCCGACGTAGTAGCGCCGCCCGAGCTCGGCCCGCGCGGCCGCGTCGCCCTGCTCGGCCCGCTCGCGCAGGTCGTCCGGGAGCTGGGTGGCCGCCAGCGGCGACACCGACACCAGGAGTACCGCCACCAAGGCCGGGAGCCGGCCCTCCACGATGGCCCCGAGACGCGGTCGGCCTCCGCTCGCGCTTCGTTCGAGGGTCACGCGGGTCTGCCCTTCCCCGATCGAGACTCGCGCACCGGCCAGGGAGGGCCGGCGCTCGGCGCCTCGAGCCGCAGTGGACGCGAATCGCACCCCTTATCGGCTCGCGGCTTCGTTGCTGATGCGGTAGAGCTTCGACTGCGTCCGGAGAATCAGGCTGCCGCGCACCACCGCGGGGGTGGCGAGGGCCATCTCGTCGAGCGAGTTGGTGTGCAGCAGCTCGAACTCGGGCCCCGCGCGGACGACGAAGGTGTCGCCGTCCTCGCCGAGCAGGAACACGCGGCCGTTGTAGGCCCACGGCGAGGCGGTGAACCCGGTGCCGGGCCGGATGCGGGTGCGGCCGTAGATCTCGCGGCCGGTGCGGGCGTCGTGGCTCAGCAGGAAGCCGCGGTCGAGCAGGGTGTAGTAGGCGCCCTGGTAGACGAGGGCCGACGTGTTGTAGGTGCCCAGCATCGGCTGGTACCAGACGACGTAGTCGTTGCCGGTGTCGCCCGGCGCGAGCGAGATGTCGCCCGACGCACCGGCGCGGATGGCGTAGACGGGCCGCGGCATGCCGCCGGGATAGCCCGAGCTGATGTAGACGAGCCCGTCGCGGGCGAACGGGGTGGGGACGACGTTGACGGTCATGCCGCCGATGTCCCACAGCTCGCGGCCGTCGAGGTCGTACGACCGCACGCGGCGGCGGCCCGCGGTCACGATCTCGGTCCGGACGTCGTTCTCCCACACGAAGGGGCTCGCCCAGTTCTCGTTCTCGTCGCGCTCGACCCGCCAGACCTCGTCGCCGGTGCGGGCGTCGAGGGCGAGGAGGAACGACCCGGTGGTGTTGTCGTTGACGATGTAGAGGCGCCCGTCGTGCAGGGCCGGCGAGGCGGCGGTGCCGAAGCGCTGCCAGCCGTTGAAGACGCCGACCTCCCGCGTCCAGACGACCTCGCCCTCGAAGTCGAGGGCGGCGACGAGGCCGATGGTCCCGAAGTAGACGTAGAGGCGCTCGCCGTCGGTGACCGGGGTCTCCGACGCGAAGCTGTTCTTGATGTGCCGCTCGATGGCCGGCACGGCCGAGTAGAGCTCGCGCGTCCAGCGGACCTCGCCGGTCTCGAACGAGACGTCGTGGACGAGCCACCGGTGCTCGGCCGCGGCCGGGGTGGCGCCGAAGTCGGCCCCGGGGTCGTAGAGCCCCGGCTGCGGCGGCGGCTCGTCGCCGGCGCTGACCGCGGTGGTCACGAAGACGTGGTCGTCCCAGACGACGGGCGAGCTCCACCCGAGCCCCGGCACGTCGGCGACCCAGACGACGTTCTCGGTCTCGCTCCAGGTCTCGGGCAGCCGCGGGTCGTCGGCCACCGCGCCGGCGGCGGGGCCGCGGAAACCGGGCCACTGCGCCGGTTGAGCCGCTGCCGGCGCGGCGAGCCCGGCGACGAGAGCGGGAACCGCGACGAAGCCGATGAGCCGAGTGACGCGCATGGAGTCCTCCTGAAGCAGCGGGTCCCTCGAGGCCGGCGCGCCGGCTCCGACGCCCGCTCGGTACGCGTCCAGCCCCTCGGTCAGCTCGATGTACGTGCCGAACGGGTCCGTGAAGAAGGCGATGCCCAGGCCGAGCGCGGGGATCGCCGACGCGTATCGTGCCCTGCACCTCACGCCCCTCCGCGCCGGTCGCCGGGGGCGGGCATCAGCATGCCGCGAAGCCCTCGCTCGCCGACGCGAGGCCGGCGTATCCTGCGAAACCACTCAGTCGCTGATGCGGGCCCAGCGTATCGTGCTCTGCACCTCGCGCCCCTCGTCGTCGGTGGCCGGGGGCGGCATCAGGTTGAGGTGCGTGTCGGTCAGCTCGTAGAAGCGCTGTGCGTCGGTGCCGCTCTGGTTCGGGGTCTCGTTGCCGATGCGGTGGTGCACGAGGTACGCCTCCTCCTCGTTGACCGAGAACGGCCCGAAGTAGCTGCCGTAGGAGTCGACCGTCGCGAGCGCCTCCTCCGCCGTGGGCTCGTCGCCCGCGTAGGGCTGCCGGCCCGGCCGCATCAGGTGCACCGACATGTGCCCCGACGGCGCGTAGGCGATGTACGCGGTCTCGTACTGGTCGGCCGGCACCGACTCGCCGTCGCTGGTCTCGCGCGTCACCGACTCGACCCGGTAGAAGCCGAAGAGCCGCCGGTGGGTGTCGGTGAGCTCCGACTCGGGCAGGTCGGGCAGCCGCTCCCAGGTGATGTACGACCGCGCCCCGTCCTCGCTCGCGGGCGGCTGCAGGATCAGGTTGTCGCCCTCGAAGGTGAAGAACCGCTGGTAGTCGGACCCCGCGCCGTCGGGGTTCAGGCTGCCCTCGAGGTGATGGGTGACGTAGCCTTCCTCCTCGTTCACGCTGTAGCGTCCGAAGTACGACGAGTAGCTGCCCATCTGGGCCAACGCCTCCTCCGGGGTCGGCCCGCCCTCGGAGTACGGCTCCCGGTCGGGGCTCATCAGCGTCACCCCCATGTAGCCGGTGGCGTCGTACATGATGTAGCCGACCCGGTCCTCTCTCGGCTCGCCGACGAGCTCGCCCTCGGCGTCGCGGCGCTCGCTGCGCACCAGCGACCATGCGCCGGCGAACCGGTCCATCGGGTTGGCCTCGGCCGCGTCCCCGGCCGCCGCCTCCTCCGCCGGGGCGGAGCCGCCGCATCCCCCGAGGAACATCAGGCCCACGACGACGAGCGCCGAGAATCGCGTCCTGTGCATCGCTCTCTCCTTCCGTTCGGCAGTGACTGTCCGGTCCGCCCTCTCCCCGTTCCGTCGCCCGACGCTTCCCGACATCACCGCCGCTTGCGAGGCGACGCCGTTCCAGCGCGAGGCAATCCTACGGCGTCACCGTCACCGTCACGTCGGCCGGCGTGTAGAGGTAGCCGTCGTCGGCCATCGCCCGGATGACGTAGGTGCCCGGCTCGCTGAAGACGGCCGTGGTCACGATGCGGCCGTCCTCGGGAAGCGGAGGCGGGGTCCACCCCGGCGTATGGTCGACCATGGGCCGGACGAACGGATCGAAGTCCACCGTCCCCGGCCCGCGGTACTGAATCCAGGCCAGCCGCAGGCCGAGGGCGTTGCGGCGGCCCGGCGGGCGGCTGTTGCGGGCGGGGCGCATCGCGGGCACCCCGTCGTCGCCGATGACCGCGGTCAGCGACAGCGTCTCCCCCACCGCCACGGTGCGCCGGCGGCCCTCCGGCAGCTCGATGGTCGGCGGGTCGTTCTCGATCTCGGGCGCGCCGCCGCCGGCGCGGTTCATGGCGACGACCTGCTCGTCGATGATCTGCTCGGGCACCAGCCAGCCGACGGCGCGGTCGGTCCGGCCGTGGGCGGTCACCGTCCACACCAGCTCCTTGTCGCCCCAGTCGGCGGGCACCGTGACCTGCCACACGAAGCGCTGCCGGCGCGGGTAGAAGTAGGTCGGCTGCCCCTGGTCGACGTCGCCCGGCTCGAGGAAGTTGTTCGGCCCGACGGGAATGTTCAGCTCTTCCTCGTAGTTGCGGTTCAGGTAGCCGAACAGCATCTCGAACGTGCCGTCCGGGTTCTGCATCCACCCCTCGAAGACCGGCTGCAGGTTCTGGCCGCTGTGGTAGGTCTGCGCGCTTGCGGCCGGCGCCGTCAGGAACGCGAGGCCCGTCAGCCCGACCGCGACCACGAAGAACGCGAGGCCCTTCCGGCCCGCCGCAACCGCGGCGCCGAAGTCGCATCGACACGGCACCCGCATCTTCAGCCCTCCCTGTCGTCCCTCATCAGGAGCGGTGGCGCGAGCCGCGCGGTTTCGCCGCGGGCTCCCGGCGCCGCCATCGAGGTATCGGCGCCACGCCCTCCGCGCAACTACTCGCTGCCGGCGCGCCGCCGCTCGGCCAGCCTCGCCTCGTAGACGTCCTCCGGCATGTGGAAGAAGCTCATCCACGCGAAGCTCATGTCGTCGATCGACCGGTTGCCGAAGCCCACCCAGTTCTTCGGGTCGGGGTTGTAGCGGTTGGCGGCGGTGTTGTCGTGCCAGCCGATGACGTGGAGGATGGTGCCCGCCGGCAGCAGCGGCGCCTCCTCGTCGGCGTAGTTGTAGACGATGTGCCAGCCGAAGTTGTGGCCGGTGCAGCTCAGGGTCTCGATGAGGCCGTCGGGGTGGATGGCCTCGACGCACATGCGCTTCCCGCGGATGTGCATGTGGGGCTGGAACCCGGTGACCTGGGTCGCCTCGGGCAGCACGTAGTAGCCGTCGCTGCGCACGTTGTCGGCGCCGGCGGGGATGTCGAGGGTGTCGAAGCTGTCGCCGACGTGCCGCGAGATCAGCACCCGCTCGGGCACGTGGCCCTCGGGATAGAACTGGAAGCCGACCCGGGTGCGGTCGGCGATCTCCTCCCCCACCGAGCTGTAGTGCATGTTGAAGCGGATCTGCGTCCCCGCCCGGATCAGGCGGCCGGTGCCGTCGGGGAAGATGTCGCCGTTCTTCCCCATGGCGTACTCGTTGAGGAAGCCGCCGCCCTCCTCGCCGTCCTCCTCCTCCCACGTCATGGACGTGGCCACGTGGTGCACCACGCGGTGCGCGCCGGGAGACGGCTTGGTCTCGACCGCCTTGATGTAGCGGTCGGTGGTCAGCCGCGAGTCGGCCCAGATGTCGAGCCAGCGGTCGGCGTCGACGGCGCCGACCACCACCGGCTCGGGCAGCTCGACGATCCACTCCGGGGTGCCGATGCGCCACTCCTCGAGCGACTCGAGCTCGATCGGCGGCGGCGCGTCGGCGGGGTTCCCGCGCGGGGCGCCGGCGGCGACCCAGCGGCCGATGGCCGCGATCTCCGCGTCCGAGAGCGAGGGGTCCTCCTTGAACCGCCTGACGCCGACGTTGCGCTCGATGAACCACGGCGGCATCTCGCGCTGCGCGGTCTTGTCGCGGATGGCCCGCGCCCACGGCCGCACCTCCTCGTAGGTCAGCAGCGACATCGGGGCCACCGAGCCCGAACGATGGCACTGCTGGCAGGCTCGCTGCAGGATGGGCAGCACGTCGCGAGTGAACGTCACCTCGCCGTCCGCCGCCTGGCCGGCCCCCGCGCCCGCGGGCGCCAGGAGCGCGCCGGCGGCGACCGCGAACATGCAGACGCCCGTCACGAAACCGCCGCTCCATCGTCTCTGCCTGGCGTTCATCTCCGCCCTCCCCGCTTGTCGGGCCGCGTTCGCGCCGTCCGCCGCGCCGCACGCCCGCGCGCGGCCGGCACGGCTCGGAGCATTCTCCGTCAGGGCCGGCGTCCGATCAACCCGAACGTCCCGGGACGCGGGCGTCGCCGGCCCGTCCGCGAATCGACGCAAGGCCGCTTGCGGTAGACTGCTTGGGAGAGTCACTCCGTCACGGCGAGACCCCGATCCGGTTCCGAAGCGGGAGGAGACCATGCGAAGGACGCTCGCGGTAGCCCTCCTGGCTCTGACGTGCGGCGCGGCGGCGGTGGCGCAGAGCCTGGAAGTGCACCTCACGCGTTCCGAGCCCGGCGGCCCGCTGCGCGCCGGCGCCCTGTACGTCGCGACCCCGATCGGCGACTGGCTGTACTTCGACATGGCCTTCGAGCCGTTCGTCAACGGCGATCTCCGACCGCACCGGGACATATACCTCGTCGGGCCGGAGGGCACGCGCATCGCCCTGCCGGATCTTCGGACCTATCGCGCGAATCGCGAGGAGATTCGGGGGGTGTTCGGAACCATCGCGACATCCGACGCAGCCGGGGTGTTCCCCATCGCGAGGCAGTTCCCGATCGACTGTACCAGCCACTCCAGAGTACGCGAGGCGGGGGCCGGGGGCGGTGACGGTTGCGTGCGATACGCCTTGTGGAGATTCAGCGCGGGACCGGTAGCGCGGCTCATGACGGTCAGAAGGGGGATAGCCGTGCAGACCGAGCTGCTCTTCAGGGCGCCGGCCGGAGGATGGGAAACCGGAGACTACGTACTGACGATTGACGGTCCGGGTGACTCCGTGACGGAGCTTCCGGTCCGGATCGGGTAGGCAGCCGGACCCGCTGCTTCAAGGCCTCGGCGGCGGCGGCGCCTGGGCGCAGTCCTCCAGATAGCGCATCGCGGCCTCGACGCCGCTCGCGGCGACCGGCACGTCGCCGAGCCGCAGCCCCATCTCGACGCCGGCCAGGGTGCCGAGCAGGCTCAGGTCGTTCAGGTCGCCGAGGTGGCCGATGCGGAAGACGCGGCCGGCGAGCTTCGTCAGCCCCACCCCCAGCGACATGTCGAAGCGGTCGAGCACCACTGACCGCACCCGGTCCGCGTCGTGCCCCGGGGGCATCATCACCGCGGTGATCGAGTCGCTGTACTCCTCGGGGACCGCGCACAGGATCTCCAGGCCCCACGCCCGCACCGCCCGCCGCGTCGCCTCGGCGTGGCGCGCGTGCCGCGCGAACACCTGCGCGAGGCCCTCCTCCCGGAGCATGGCCAGCGCCTCCTTCAGGCCGTAGAGGAGGTTGGTGGCCGGCGTGTAAGGGAAGAAACCCTTCTCGTTGGCCGCGAGCACCGCGCTCCAGTCCCAGTAGGCGCGCGGCAGGGTGGCGCGGCCGTGGGCGGCGAGGGCCTTCTCGCCGACGGCGTTGAAGCTGAGCCCCGGCGGCAGCATCAGGCCCTTCTGCGACGCCCCCACCGTGACGTCGACCCCCCACTCGTCGTGCCGGTAGTCGATGGACCCCAGCGACGAGATGGTGTCGACCATGTAGAGGGCGGGGTGCCGGGCGTGGTCGATGGCGTGGCGGACGAGGGGAATGCGGCTCGCCACCCCCGTTGAGGTCTCGTTGTGCACCACGCACACGGCCTTGACGGCGTGCCCGCGGTCCTCCTGCAGGTGCGCCTCGACCTGCGCGGGGTCGACGCCGCGCCGCCAGTCGCCGGGCACCCATTCGACGTCGAGGCCCATCCGCTCGGCGATCTGCTTCCAGAGGGTCGCGAAGTGCCCGGTCTCGAACATGAGGACGCGGTCGCCGGGCGACAGCACGTTGACGAGGGCCGCCTCCCAGGCACCGGTGCCCGACGCGGGAAAGACGACCACCGGCCGGGTGGTGCCGAACACCTCGCGGACCCCGTCGAGAAGCTCGCGCCCCAGCGCCTGGAACTCGGGGCCGCGGTGGTCGATGGTGGGCTGCGACATCGCGCGCAGCACCCGGTCGGGCACGTTGGTGGGTCCGGGGATCTGCAGGAAGTGACGGCCGGCTCGGTAGGACATGCGTGCGCTCTCCGGTTGCGGGACGAGGCGGGCCCCAAGTGGCGGACAATCTATCATCCCTCCGGAATTCCCGGGCTCCGGTCTGGCCGGGCGACGCGGTGAAGGCCCCCGGGGCGCAGCACCGCTGTCCGTGATCTTCTCCGCAGCATCGACGAGCAGGGCCGTTGAGTCGATGCGTGAGTCATGATGAGTCGAATGCGAATCACGGAGGAGACGGCATGCAACAGTTGACGGTGCGGGGGTTCGGTCGAGCGCTGATCGACCGCATCAGGCGCCTGGCGAACCAGGATGGCATCCCGCTGAACCAGGCCGTCCTCAGGCTGCTGCGGCGCGGCGCCGGCATCGCGGCGCCGCAGGGCGGCCGAGCCGTGGTTGGCGCGTCGCTGGATCACCTGATCGGCACCTGGACGCCCGAGGAAGCGGATGCCATGGATCGGGCGCTGGCGGACCTCGCAGAGATTGACGAGTCGATGTGGCGATGAGAATCCCGCCGGGCTCGAACGCCTGTTCGCATCTGAAGCGCGGCCATCCCCGAGCCGCGGACAGCGTTCGCCCGAGCGCGTCGGTCGCCGGGCGGCGTGGCGGCGGGGATATACTCCCCCCGTGAGCGACGGCCTGCAGCGCGATCTCGAGGCGTGCATCGACGGCGAGGTGCGCTTCGACCGCATCAGCCGCTCGCTCTACTCGACCGACGCCAGCGTCTACCAGATCGAGCCCACCGGCGTCGTGGTCGTCCGCAACCGCGACGACGTGCTGCGCACCATCGGGATCGCGCGCCGGCACGGGGTGTCGATCACGGCGCGGGGCGGCGGCACGTCGCAGGCGGGCCAGGCCATCGGCGAGGGGCTGCAGCTCGACACGTCCCGGTTCTTCAACCGGGTGCTCGAGGTGAACCCCGAGGAGCGGTGGGCGCGCATCGAGCCCGGCATCGTCCTCGACGAGCTGAACGCCCACCTCGCGCCCCACCGGCTGCGCTTCGCCCCCGACATCTCGACCGCCAACCGGGCCACCGTCGGCGGCATGATCAGCAACAACTCGAGCGGCGCGCGCTCGGTGCTGTACGGCAAGACCATCGACCACGTGCTCGACCTGCACGTGGCCCTGAGCGACGGGTCCGTCGCCCACCTGCGCCCCCTCGCCCCGGACGAGCTCGAGGCGGCGTGCGCGGCCGACACCCTCGAGGGCGCCTGCTACCGGACGGTGCGCGAGCTGGCGCCGGCCCACGCGGCCGAGATCGACCGCCGCTATCCGAAGATCCTGCGCCGCGTCGGCGGCTACAACCTGGACCGGTTCACCGACCCGGCCCGGCCGTTCAACCTGGCAGAGCTGATCGTCGGCTCCGAGGGCACCCTCGGCCTCGTGGTCGAGGCGCGGGTGAACCTGGTGCCCCTGCCCGACGCCAAGGCGGTGCTCGCCCTCGAGTTCGACGATCTCCTCGACGCCCTCGGGGCCACCCCCGCGATCCTCGAGCACCGGCCGTCGGCGGTCGAGGTCATGGACCGCTTCATCCTCGACCACGCCCGCGAGAGCCCGTCCCTCGACGCCCTGCGCCGGGCGGTGCTGCAGGGCGACGAGACGCCGGGCGCCCTCCTCTGCGTCGAGCTCTACGCCGACGACGCGGCCGAGCTGCCCGGCCGCCTCGAGGCCATCGAGAAGGACCTCGCCGGGCGGGGCGTCGCGTGCCGCACGTCGCGGGCCCTCGACGCCGCCGCCCAGGCCCGCATCTGGCGCCTGCGGCAGTCGTCGCTGGGGCTGTCGATGGCGATGAAGGGCGACGCCAAGAGCATCTCCTTCGTCGAGGACACCGCGGTGGCCCCGGCGCGGCTGCGCGACTACATCGCCCGCTTCCTGGAAATCGTGAAGCGCCACGGCAGCACCACCGGCGTCTACGCCCACGCCTCGGTCGGGTGCCTGCACGTGCGCCCCGTCGTCAACATGAAGACCGAGGCGGGGGTGCGCCAGTTCGAGGCCATCGCCGACGACATCGCCGAGCTGGTGCTGGAGTACGGCGGCGCCCTCTCGGGCGAGCACGGCGACGGGCTGGTGCGCGGCCCGTTCATGGCGCGCATGTTCGGCCCCGAGCTCTACGAGGCGTTCCGCG
This sequence comes from Vicinamibacterales bacterium, assembly GCA_965116765.1. Classification (GTDB taxonomy): domain Bacteria; phylum Acidobacteriota; class Vicinamibacteria; order Vicinamibacterales; family UBA8438; genus JAJEEA01. Next base: position 1,452,083 of record OZ220718.1, read on the forward strand.
CCGTCAAGCGCACGTTCGACCCGGCGGGGCTCTTCAACCCCGGCAAGATCGTCGACGCGCCCCCCCTCACCGCCAACCTCCGCTACGGCCCCGAGTACCGCACCCCGCAACCGGAGGGCTTCTTCGACTACGCGGCGTTCGGGGGCCTCGGGCGCGCGGTCGAGATGTGCAGCGGCGTCGGCGCGTGCCGGAAGACCCTGGACGGCACCATGTGCCCGTCCTACATGGCCACGCGCGACGAGACCCACTCGACGCGGGGGCGGGCCAACGCCCTGCGGTCGGCGATGACCGGCCGCCTCGACGAGGCGGGGCTCGGCGACCGGGGGTGCACGACGCCCTCGACCTGTGCCTGGAGTGCCGGGCGTGCAAGGCGGAGTGCCCGGTCGGCGTGGACATGGCGCGGTTCAAGGCGGAGTTTCTCGCCGACTACCACGCCCGGCACGGGACCCCGCTGCGAGCCCGGCTGCTCGGGCACATCCGCGAGCTGTCGGCGGCGGCGAGCCCGCTGGCGCGGCTCGTCAATCCGTGGCTCGGGATGTCGTGGGTCCGTGGCCTGAACGAGCGGCTGCTGGGGCTCGACCGCCGCCGGGCGCTGCCGCGGTGGGCGACCCGCACCCTGCGGGCGCAGTGGGGCGCGCGTTCTCGTCCCCGCCAACGGCAACGGCTCGTCCGTCGTCCTGTTCGCCGACACCTTCACCAACTATTACCACCCGGAGATCGGCATGGCGGCGGCGACCGTCTGCGACCGCGCGGGGGTCGGGGTCGCCCTCGGGCCGGACGCATGCTGCGGCCGCCCGCTCATCTCGCAGGGCCTGTTGCGCGAGGCGCGGCGCCGGGGCGAGGCAGCGGTGGCCCGCCTGCATCCGCTGGCCGCGGCGGGGCGGCCGATCGTCGTCCTCGAGCCGAGCTGTTTGTCGTCCCTGCGCGACGACCTCCCGTCGCTGCTGCGCGGCGACGCCCAGCGGCAGGCGCGCGAAGTGGCGGACGCCTGCGTGCTGTTCGAGGAATGGCTCGAGAACGCGAGCTGAGCGCCGGCACCATCGACCTCGACCTGCAGCCCGGCCCCGAACGGCTGCTGCTGCACGGGCACTGCCACCAGAAGTCGCTGGGCCTCCTGCCGCCGGCCCGGGCCCTGCTGTCGCGCGTCCCCGGCGCCGAGGTGGTGGACCTCGACGCCGGCTGCTGCGGCATGGCCGGCTCCTTCGGCTACGCCACCGAGCACTTCGACATCTCGCGCCGCATCGGCGAGCGGCGCCTGCTGCCCGCCGCCCGCGCCCTCGGCCCGAACGAGCGACTGGTCGCGGCCGGCGTGTCCTGCCGCCACCAGGTGCACGACCTCGCGGACGCGCACGCGGTGCACCCGGCGCAGCTGCTCGCGGAGCTGCTGCCCCCGGCGTGACCGACCGGCCGGTCGAAAAGCGTGACACTCGGGCGGAACCGACGGACGTGATGGACGTTGACGAAGCAGGCTGACCGCAAATGACATCGATCCTCTTTGCACGACACTCGAACCTGGCGCTTCTCGTGTTCACCCTCATCGTGCAGGCGGCCCTTGCCCAATCTCCCGCCCGCCTGCTGGTAACGGTGACGGACGAGGACGGCGCACCGGTGGCGGGCCTCACGCGGGAGGACTTCACGGCGCGCGCCGGCGATGCGGAGCTCGACGTCCTGGACGCGGAGCCGGCGTCCCCGGCCGTGCAGATCGTCGCCGTCTTCGACAACCTCGCGGTGACCCAGCGGCAGCTCAACGCCGGCATCGCCCGCCTCATCGGGGCCCTCGACGACGAGAGCATCCTCGACATGCAGAGCGTCGACGGCGAGCTCGACGCGGCCCTCGTCGAGGCGGTCGACGACCTGCACGCTCGCGGCGCGGCCCGCCCCGTCATCGTCATGCTGGGTCAGGCCAGCGAGATGGCCCGCTCCGAGCTTCAGTCCTCGCAGGTGCGCGGCCGACGGCGCGCGGCCGACCTGTCGGGCGACGTCGACGGGCTCGTGGACCTGCTCACCACCCACGGGATGCTGTTCTCCGGGGTCTCCGTCACCGACGTCCCCCTCCCCAATCTCGAGCGGCTCGCCGCCGCCACCGGCGGCCGCTTCGAGCGCATCGAGGATCCCGCGGCGCTGGGAGACACCCTCGCCGGCATCGGCCGGGAGCTGGGAACGCAGTACCTGTTGACCCTCGCACCCGCCACGGAGGAAGCGCCGGCGCCTCACGTGGACGTGCGCAGGGACGGCCTCAGCACTCGCGCAGCGCCCTTCGCACACCGGCCCTAGCCCGCCCATCGTCGCCTTCGGCTCCGCTGGGCGCCCAACCAACCCTGCTAGAAGTCTGCACCGTTCTACGGCGCAGACTCCTAGCCGCCGTCGCCCCTCCCTGGGCTTCGCTGTCCCCTTCCCTCGTCGGCTCCTCACGACGCGGTGCATCCGCAAACATCGACGCATCATCGATGCTAACAGCCCGTGGCGAAAGTCCCCGCTGCATTCGAGCGGCGATGCATCCCGCGTGACTGCGTTGCTCCTCGGTCGAATATGCCCAATATTCTCCCTCGTCGCGCCTTGTCAGGCGGGCGCCTCGCCGCTCTCGGTGCAACGCGGGGTTTGTAGAGTCGACGACTGGCGCGGTGGCGGTAGGCGGACGGGGGTAGCTGTTCCCGGCGGCTTTCGCCCGCTGCCGGTGCCTCACTCCTCGCCATGGCTCCGTTTCCAGTCGCCGCTCATCGAACCGGACGAGCGGATTTCCCGCATCCGGCTCTCGGACGAGATCATGCCTTCGCCCACGGAAAGCTCGCCGTTCGCAACCCAAGGCGCGTGAGCCCGTAGTCGGACCAGAGCCGCATGGCCGGGAATCGCACCTCCTTCCCGGTCCGCACCTGGTGCTTGCGACAGAGCCATTGGCGCAGCCGCCGGGTCGCGTGCCGGTCGACCGCCTCGTAGGCCGGGCTGACCTGCCCCAGGGTGAAGTAGTTCGCCCATCCCGTCAACAGACGGTTCAGGCGCGCCACCACAACGCCCGGCGGCAGGTGCCCACTACGCGGCGTCGTCAGTTCGCTCACGCGGCGGCAGATGCTCTGGACGCTCGCCGAGCTCGGGCGCGTGCCGATGTAGGCGGCTCCCGTGGTCGGTCGATAGTTGCGCCCAATCCGGTAGCCGAGGAACGTCATCGGTTCCTCCGGCACCCGGCAGCAGCGGGTCTTCTCGGCGTTCATCGGCAGCTTCAGTCGCTTCATCAGTCCCTCGACTGCCGCCAGCATCATCGATGCCGGCGCTCGGCCGAGCACCGCGAAGTCGTCCGCATAGTTGACGATTTCCGCTCCGAAGCACCGGGCGTACCCCAGCACCTTCCAGCCCCGGATGAAGCGACGCATGTAGACGTTGCTGAACAGCGGCGAAATCGGCGCCCCTTGCGGGGTACCCTTCCGCTCGCGTCGCGCACGGTTCGTCCGGCGGCGTCCGCCCCGACCGTCGTCCTCCTCGACCGCCATCTCCAGCCACGCCTTGACCCACCCCAACAGCCGACCGTCGCTCACGCGACGGGCGACCGATTTCAGCAGGTCCGCGTGCGGGATTTCGCCGAAGTAGTTCGTCAGGTCGGCGTCCACCACCTCCCGGTGCCCGGTGTTCAGCAGCCGGTGTACGCGTCTGACCGCGTCATTCGCGCTCCGGCCCGGCCGGTAGGCGTATTGCTCCGGTTCCAGGTCCGCTTCGAAAATCGGCGACAACACCAGCATCGCCGCCGTCTGCGCCACCCGGTCCCGGAGACACGGTATGCCCAACGGCCGGAACTTCCCGCGCTGCTTCTTCGGGATGAGCACCTGCCGAACCGCACGCGGCCGGTAGGTCCCCTCCTTCAGGTCCCGCGCCAGTGCGCCCAACCACCCGTCCACCCCCTGCGATTCGACGTCCGCGACCGTCTCGCCGTCCACCCCGGCCGCGCCGCCGTTGCGGCGGACGGTCTGCCAGGCGACCGCAAGCACGTCGTCGCGCCACACCTTGTCGCTCAGCGAGTAGAACCGGAAGTCGGGAGCTTCCTTCGCTTTCGCATGTAGCACCGTCTGGAGTCGCTGAACACGTTCTGAGGCTGCTAGGCCTTCGCCAGTCCCCACGTCCCTTCCTCCGTCATGCGCTGCTCTCGAACCGAGGCCCCTTCCCTCCACCGGCGTTACCCGGCTTCCCCGGTACTACAGGCCTCTCCGCCACCCTCGACCCTCGCCGGCCCAACCTGACCCTCGCGGGCTGTCGGTTGGCGCGTGCCACGCCACCGGCAGGGCTTCCCGTGTTGCGTCCATTCCCCTCTTCCATGCGTGCTGTCGCCAATACCCCGGCGGAAGCGGTCGGTGCTCCCGTCGCTCGCTTCCCGACCGCTGGCAGCCTTCCCCGTGTGGCAGGCGGGTCGGCTTCCGCATCACAGGTTTCGGGGCCTGCTCGGCGTTCAGTCGCGTTACGGCCCGCATGGTCGCTGAACCGCCCACGGCGGCCCTTGTCGTCGGAGTGCTTCGGGCGATATCGTTGCCTCCATCGTCCGCTCCGATTGCTACCGGCTGGAGCGACAGTTGCCGGGCGGGATTCGCACCCGCTGAGGAATGGCGCCGTCACGGCGCACCACCACGGGCTGCTAAGATGCAAGAGATGCGAACGACCATCGACATCCCCGAGGAGCTGCTCCGGCTCGCGAAGGCCGAGGCGGCATTGCGCGGGCTGCGTCTCAAGGACATCGTGCGGCAGGCGCTGCAGCGTCTGCTGTCGGAGGCGGGACACACGCTCGATCCGCCGGCCCCGGAGGCTCTCGACGAACAGGTGCTGGCGGACGATTGCGTGTTCCCGCTCGTAACCGGCGCAACCGGGCCGCTGTTGCGCGACCTGAGAGGCGGTGGCGCACAACGCTTCCTCGACGAGGAAGACGGTGACCGGGCGTCCCATTCTCGCTGACGTCAACGTCTGGCTGGCCACCCTGGTAGCGGGCCATCCCCATCACGAGGCCGCGGCCCGCTGGTGGCGGACGACGGTGCTGCCGTCAGGCGGCCGCGTCGCTTTCTGTCGATTGACACAGCTCGGTCTGCTGCGACTGCTGTCCAACGAGCGCGTCATGGGACGCCGACGCCTGAACCACCGGCTGGCGTGGAACACCGTCACGGGAACGATCGCACAGCCGCAGGTCGAGTTCCTCGCCGAACCGGAGGGAATCGATCGCGAGCTCGCGGATCTGTGCAGGCGGCAAGGCTCCTCCCCCGGCTTCTGGTCCGACGCCTATCTCGCCGCGTTCGCGCGAGCCGGGCGACATCGCCTCGCGACGTTCGATCGCGACTTCGGGCGATTCGCCGGACTCGACCTCCAGCTCCTCGACGGGTGAGCCCCACGAATCCTGCCGGCACCCCGCACGACACTCGGGCACAGGGGCGGAGCTGCGAGTCATCGAGAGCCGGGAGCGCACCGCCGTCCGGCCGTACGAGTCCGGGCGCGTGGGTGTCACGCTCCGGGTCGCCGTCTACTCCACCCGGAGGGCGTCCATGGGGTCGAGACGGGCGGCACGGCGACCCGGCAGCCAGCAGGCGAAGAGAGCGACGCCGGCCAGCACGAGGGGCGCCGCCAAGAAGGTCAGCCGGTCCCCGGTCGTGACCCCGAACAGGAAGCTCTCGAGGAGCCGCGCCGAGCCGGCCGCCGCGAGAAGGCCGAGGAGGGTGCCGGCCGCGACGAGACCCGCCCCCTGTCGGACGACGAGGGCGAGGACGTCCCCACGCCGGGCGCCGAGGGCCATGCGGAGTCCGATCTCCCGGCGGCGCTGCGAGACGATGTAGCTCAGAAGGGCGTAGATGCCGAACGCGGCGAGGAACAGGGCGAGAGCGCCGAAGAAGCCGACGAGGACGGCGTAGAAGCGGGGCTGCGCGACCGCGGCGGAGAGCCGCGCGTCCATCGTCATCACGTCTTCGACGTTCGCGCCCGGGCTCGAAGCGGCCACCGCCTCGCGGAGGAAGGGGACGACGGCCAGCGGATCGCCGGCGGTCCGGACCGAGACCACCGAATTGAGGAAGAACCCGCCGCCCCGCGCCAGCTCGTTCTGGTGCAGCGGCATGAACGCCTCGCCCCGTGACTCGGTGATCGCGAGCCCGCGGTAGCGGACGTCGGCGACGACCCCGATCACCTCCCAAGGCTCGTCGACGCCGGCCGTCAGCACGCGCCGGCCGACGGCCGGCTCGCCGCCGAAGACCTCGCGGGCGAGCGTCTCGTTGACCACGAGCACCGGCGGGCTCGCGGCCCCATCGAGCCCGGTGAAGGCGCGTCCGCTCAGGAGACGCAGCCGCAGCACGTCGAAGTAGCCGGGGGTAACGACGTTGAGCGAGAACTGCAGGAGGTCGCTCGGGTCGGTCGGCGGCGGGGCGCCCGCCATGCGCAACGTGCTGGTGCTGCCGCCGCCCCCGGACGCGAGCGGCAGGCCGGACGACACCCCCACCGCCTCGACCTCGGCGAGCCCCTCCAGCCGGACCATCTCGTCCACGAGCGATTCCTGGAAGCGCCGGCTGGCCGCCCGGAGGTCGGCGATCGACTCCGGGGTCATGCCCGGCCGAAGCGCAAGGTCCCGGTGCCGGACGCGGGCGGCGATCACGTTGGCGGGGTCGTAGCCGCGATCGACGGTGACGAGGCGCACGAAGCTGCGCAGGAGCAGGCCCGCCCCCACCAGGAGCACGAGGGCCAGCGCCACCTGGGCCACGGCCAGGGCCGCGCGCGCCCGGTTCGAGCGAAGCAGCCGGAAGCCGCCGGTGGCCTGCGCGCCGCCTTCGTTGAGGGTGCGCACCAGGTCGAGCCGGGACCACTGCAGCGCCGGCGCGGACCCGAACAGCAGTCCGGCCGCGATCGACAGTCCCAGGGTGAACGACAGCGCCGCGCCGTCGACACCCACCTCGTGGAGCCGCGCGATGTCCCCGGGAACGAGCGCCGGAACCGCGCGCAGCACCATCGCGGCCGCGACCGCCGCGAGCACCCCGCCCGCCACGCCCAGCACCACGCTCTCGGTCAGGAGCTGGCGGACGAGCCGCGCGCGGCTCGCTCCCAGGGCCGCGCACACCGCCAGCGCCCGCCGTCGCGCCACCCCGCGCGCGAGCAGCAACCCCGCCACGTTGACACAGGCGATCAGCAGCACGAGGACCGTCGCCGCGGTCAGGGCCAGCAGCGCCGGCCGGTGCTCGCCGGTCATCTCTTCCAGCAACGGCACCACCCGCCCCTCGATCCGCGGACGGTCGCCCGGCGGCCGGTTTCCGGGGCGAGTCGGCCCGGGCGATGCGCTGCTCTGCAGGAGGGCGCTGACCTCCGCGGCCGCCTGCTCTGCCGAGACCCCCGGCGCGAGGCGCCCGATGGCGTTGAAGACGAACGTCACGGTCATGCGCGGTCCCCCCTCGGCCACGGCGGCCGGGGGCATGAATGGCGGCACGACGAACGGCGTCCAGAGCTCGGCGTCCGCGTTCGGGAAGTAGAACCCCTCGGGAAGCACGCCGACGACGGTGTGCACGTCGCCGTCGAGGTCGAGGGGGGTCCCGACGATGTCCGGATCGGCGGCGAAACGGCCGGTCCAGGCGCGGTGGCTCAGCAGCGCCACCCGGTCGCCCTCCGCCCGCCCTTCCGCGTCCGTGAACAGCCGGCCGAGGTGCGGGGCCGCCCGCAGCAGGGGGAACAGCGAGGGTGAAACGTTGGCCCCGCGCAGGGTGACCACGCCGTCCGGACCCGTCCACTCGAGCGAGCTCTCCCGGTAGGCGGCGAGGTGCTCGAAGGACTCGGCGTCCTGCAGCACGGGCATCGACCGGTTCGTCAGCCTCGTCCCTCTCCCGCGCCCGCCGTACCTCTCCCCGACGTGCACGATGCTCTCTGGGTCCGGATAGGGCAGCGGCCGCAGCACCAAGCCGTAGGCGATGCTGAACATCGCGGTGTTGGCCCCGATGCCGAGGGCGAGAATCACGAGCGCGGCGAGGGTCGACCCGCGCTGGCTGGCGAGCCGGCGCACGGCGAAGCGGAGGTCCCGAGGCAGCATCGGCATGGCCGTGAGTCCTCCTCTTCCCGGGGCCGGAAACGGCCCCGGGGTTGGACCGGGTTGGACGCCGGTCCTACTCCACGCGTAGCGCGTCCATGGGGTGCATGCGGGCGGCGCGGCGGCCCGGGAGCCAGCACGCGACGAGGGCGACGGCGACGAGGGCGACGGGCGCCGCCACGAACGTCCACGCGTCGTCGGCGCCGACGCCGTACTGGAAGCTCTCGAGGAGCCGCGACGAGCCGCGCTGGCCGGCGAGCCGGCGCACGGAGCGGACGTCCTGGAGCAGCGTATCCATGCGGGCGCGATTACCTCCTTGCGGCGCCGGAGCGACGGCCGGAGAGTTAGACGCCGGAGAGTGCGGAACGGCCTTGCCCGCGGGGTACCCCCTCGGCGTCGCGCCATCGAGGACGCTGAAACGGGCCGCGGTGATCAGGACCGATGACGCAACCGGAGGAAGCAGGCAGGCGGTCGGCGCATCATCCTGCCGTGTGCCGCCGCCCGGCCGCGACCGCCGGCCGCGCCCTGGTGCGGCCGGCCATTCTCGCGTTGCTCACCGTCCTCGCGCAGACGACCGCCGGCGCCCGCGTCGCCGGCCCGGCTCAGCGCAGATAGCCGGGGCGGGCCTGCACTCGCCGGCCCCGCCCGCGCACCCTGACCTCCAGCTCGTGCCACCCCCCGGCCTCGACCCCCTGCGGCGTGTAGGTCAGCAGATAGCGGCTCCGGAACTCGTCGACGACCCGCTCGAACACCTCGCGCAACCGCTCCAGGTCCGCCGCCACGTACACCGAGCCCCCGGTGTCGGCCGCGAGCTGGGGCAGGTACTCCTGCCGGAAGAGGTGCGGGTCGTCCGCGAACCAGCGGCTCACCAGCCGCCGGCCCTCGCGCTGCTGCCAGCCCTCCTGCGCCAGGCGGTCGTGGCGCACGCCGTAGACCACGACGTCGCTGCGGCGGGCCGCGTCGAGCACGGCGGGCGGCTCGAGCCAGCTCGCGGTGTCGTACCCGTCGCTGAAGACCAGCGCCACCGTCCGCCCCACCGTCCGATCGCGCAGGGCGAGGGCCGCGAACGTGGCGTCGTAGAGGGCGGTGGCGCCGCCGGCCCGCACGCGGCCGAGGGCGGCGGGGAGGTCGGCGGGGGGCGCGGGGGGCTCGACGGCCAGGCGCAGCTTGTCGGAGAACGTCACCAGGCCGACCCGGTCGCCCGGCCGCAGCGCCTCGCCCGCCGCCTCGGCGGCGGCGAGCAGGTGGCGGAGCGGTGCGCCGCGGACGCTCCCGCTCGTGTCCAGGACCAGCAGCAGGGTGACCGGGACCTCTTCGACGAAGACCGCCGCCACGTCCTGCCGCACGCCGTTGTCGAGGACCGTGAAGTCCTCCGCCGTCAGCCCCGCCACCGCGTTGCGCCCGCGGGTGACGAGCACGTCGACGGCCACCGCGTCGACCCCGGTGCGGAAGGTCTGCCCCGCCGCGGGCGCCGCCCCGGCAAGGACGACCACCCCGAGGATGGCGACGACGAGCCTGCGCGGCCGGCGCGGCCACTGGCTCACCGCCTCACCTCCCGGCGCAGCGCCTCCCGCAGCTCGGGGCCGTTGCCAAGGCCCAGCAGATAGTCGACCCAGGGATCGATGGCGGCGCCGCCGGCGCCGCGCAGCACCGGCTCGAGCACCGCCGCCGCGCCCCGGCGATCGCCCTGCCCCTCGAGCACGCGGCCGAGGGCGACCCGCGCGGCCTGCCCCTCGGGAAGCAACGCAATCGCGTCCCGGAACCAGCCTTCGGCCTCGGCCGTCTCGCCGGCCTCCAGATGCAGCCGGCCCAGCAGCAGCCGACCCAGATAAGCGTGCGCCAGAGGAACCCAGTCGCGCCCCACGAAGTCGGTCAACTGCTCCCGCACCGACTCCCCCTGCCCCAGCAGCATCCGGACCCGCGCCAGCCGCAGGGCCGCCTCCGGCGCGGCCGGCGAGACGCGGAGCGCCGCGCCGGCCCGCCGGGCCGCGGCCAGCAGCCGGCTGCGCTTCCATTCCTGCAACCGCGAAAGGTCCCCGCGCCCCAGCCCGGTCGGTTCCGCTGGCGCCAGCGCCAGGCCCTCATTGAACCACGCGGCGGCCGTCAGCAGCGGCACGTCGTCGGGAAGCAGCTCGCAGGCGAGGTCGGTGAAGGTCACCCCGTCCTGCCATCCGCCGTGCTCGAAGGCGAGGAGCGCCGCCCCGAGGAACCAGCGGCGCCGGAACGACCCGAACGGTTCCGGCTCGCGCGCGCTCAGGTTCACCCAGCGGATCGCGATCTCGACCTGCTCTTCGGCGCCGCGGTGCAGTCCCCGCGACCGGAGCAGGTCGGCCACGTCGAGGTGCAGCATCGCCGCCGTCCGGAACAGCCGCTCGTTCAGGGCCGGCTCCAAGTCGGTCCCCGTCAGCCGCATGTCGGGCTCGCGCACCCGGTCGAGGAGGGCGTGCACGGCGGACGGCGCCATCGCCCGCACGCCGGCCATCGCGGCGTCGGCGTCTCCGTCGCGGTACTCCCCCACCAGCTCGCGATAGGGCGCCAGCTCGTCGGTGAACCAGTAGTCCGACTGACCCGCCGGCGCGGGCGCCGCCGGCGCGACGGTCAACGCCGCGATCGAAAGCAGCGTTCGGAGGCGCACCACTACTTCCTCTTCCCGACGGCCAGCAGCAGCACGTCCCTGGCCAGCTCCGAGCGTAGCACCTCGACCTCGAAAGACGGCACGCCGGGGGCGTTGGCGAAGGCACGCCGGGCCCGGCCGCGCCAGTCCTTCTGCCGCCGCGCGTGCTGATAGCAGGCGAGGAGGTCGCCCGGCCGCAAGGCGGCATAGAGAGCGGCGACCTCGTCCGACGTCACGTGCTGCGGCCCCCCGACGCCATCGAAGGCGAGACCGGTATCGGGATCCAGCAGGACCAGCACCGGCGCCGCGTACTGCCCGACCCGCTCGCTCACGCGACGAAAGTAGGCGGCCCGATCGACGAACGGCTCCTTGACGGCCGCGATGCGCAGCCCGGTTCGCGCCTCCAGCCGTTGCAGGTCGTCGAGGTCGCGAAAGTGGCGGACGACCTCGTCCGGCAACGGCACGGGCCCGCGCGCCGTGGCGAGCGGCGGCCAGTCGTCGTCGGGCCGATGCATCGCCACGTAGAGAACGTCCGCCAGCCCCTCGCGGCGAGCGAGATGGAGCACGGCGCTCCACTTGACGACGTCCCTGTCGTCGCCGTACCAACGGTCACGCATCGTGCTCGACCCGGCCGCCCGCCGCCGATCCGGGAGCCGTGGCGGGACCGCGGCAAGCCGGCGGGGTGTTGCTACCGCCGCCGCACGGACTGAATGACCACCGCCTCGTTCGGCACCGTGTTCGACACCGGCACGGCGGCGATGCGGTCCACGACGTCGGTGCCGTCGATCACCCGCCCGAACACCGCATAGCCGAAGTCGCGAACGCCGTTGTTGAGGAAGTTGTTGTCGACGGTGTTGATGAAGAACTGGTCGGTGGCGCTGTGGATCTCGCTGGTCCGGGCCATCGCGATCGTGTAGCGGTTGTTCAGCAGCCCGTTCTGCGCCTCGTTCTCGATCGAGGGGCGGGTCGGCCTGGTGCGCATCTCCGGCGAGTAGGCGCCGCCCTGGATCATGAACCCCTGGATGACGCGGTGGAAGATGGTGTTGTCGTAGTGCCCCGCGTCCACGTACTGCAGGAAGTTGTCGACGCTGATCGGCGCCTCGGCGGGGGCGAGCTCGACGGTGATGGTCCCCAGGCTGGTCTCCATGACCACGACGGGCGCGTCCTGCGCGGACGAGACGGAGCCGGACAGGGCGATGGCGATGCCGGCGGCGAGGCCGCCGATGCGGCGGAGCTTCATGCAGGTCTCCCTTTCTCGTGGGCGGCCGCGGCCCTCCGGGCGGCCGTGGCAACGGCGGCGCTACGCCCGGCAGCCCGCCCACATGCCTATCCGACGGATCGTATCACCCTCGACGCGACCCGAAGGGCTCTCCTGAGCTCTCCCCGTCACGACCCGAGGGAGCTCGGGCGCCCTCCGGCCCGCGGGCGGTCCCTCCGGTCTCGGCGCGGTGGGGGCCCGGCCGGCGTCCGGGCCGGGGCGTGGGCGGGCACCGGGGCCGGGAGACCGGCCCGGAGTGGCGCTTCCGGTCTCGGCGCGGTGGGGGTCCGGCCGGCGCCCGGGCCGGGCCCGGTCCTGGGCGGGCACCGGGGCCGGGAGACCGGCCCGGAGTGGCGCTCACGCACCCCGGCGGTGCTTCAGGACCTGCGTCCAGGCGACCGAGAACAGGCAGTACGCGAGGAAGCAGTAGAAGCCCGGCCCAAGCTCCGACGTGAGCCGGGTCTGCATGTCCACGTCGACCTGCCGCAGCAGCACCGGCACGCTGAAGCTGTTGGCCTGGGCCTGATCGCGGGTCGCCAGGAACGCCAGGAACACCGCGACCACGAACACGTCGGCCATCGACCACTTCCCGATGAGGTCGACGACGAGCACCAGCCGCCTCCTGACCGCGTCGCCGGCGGCGTAGATCGACCCCAGCAGCATCCCCGCCTTGGCGACGGGAACGATGACGCTGAACAGCAGGATGAGGAACGACACCAGGTAGTCGGCCGAGAGCCACAGCTCGCGGACGGTGCCGAGGATGGACCGGGTCTGCTCGTAGACGGTGACCTCGACCGGCTCGGGGATGATGGCTGCCGCGACCTCGGTGGTGATGGTGACGCCGTAGACCGGCAGGAACACGCCGGGCACGAGGAGCACGAAGTTGACGAGGGTGAGGGCGACGACGACCGCCTTCGTCACCGCGCGTCGCCTTTCCGGGCCGCGGCGATCTTCCGGTCGCGCGAGGACGCGAACTGCCCGAGGTCGCGGCGGTGGTTGGCCTCGATCTCGCGCCGGCCCTCGAGATCGAACGTGGCCGCGAGCTTCGAGCGCATCAGTATCTCGGCCTCGGCGACCTTCGCCTCGTAGTCCCGGCGGGCGGCCGCGATGGCCGCCTTCTGCTCGTCGGTCAGCGGGCGTCCCGCCGCGCCGTGGCCGGCCTCGGCGTCCTGCCGCCGGAGGCGCTCCATCGCCAGCTCGACCGCGCTCTTGGGCCCCGTGTCCGCCACGTCCGTCCTCTCCTCCCCGCTCACGTCCGGCTGCGCACCAGCCTCTTCGTGCCGACGAACCCCGGGATTATAGTCCGCCCTGCTTTCTTCGGCGTCCGGGAACGGATGACAGTCCGCGGCGAAGGCCACGGGTTGCACCGCGCCCCGCGAGGGTGGCGGCGGATCGCCGAGGCGCCCCCGACAAGGCGTGAGGAAAGGCCACGGGTTGCACCGCGCCCCGCGAGGGTGGCGGCGGATCGCCGAGGCGCCCCCCCGACAAGGCGTGAGGAAAGGTCACGGGTTGCACCGCGCCCCGCGAGGGTGGCGGCGGATCGCCGAGGCGGCCCCCGACAAGGCGTGAGGGGGCGCATATCGCGGCGTACGCCGAATCGACTATCAACGCAGCCGGGAGACTGCGCCGGCGACAGCGCAGTCCCCCGGCAGGCGTGGTTGAACGGCAATCGCCGCCGAGGGCGACGCTTGCCGGGCGCAGGCGGAACCACCACCGGTCGAATGCGGCGGGGCTCTCGACACGGGCTGTTAAGATCACCGCCCATGAAGGCCCTCTCGCGCCGCACCCTGCTGCAGGCCCTCGCCGGCCGCGCGGTCCTGGCGGGGACGACGGCCACGGCCGCCGGCCAGCCGGTGGTGCGGAACCCGCCGCGCCCGCTGTCGCCCGACGCCGTCACCCACGACTGGGCCTCGTTCCTCGGCCCCACCCACAACGCGGTCTCCACCGAGACCCGCCTCAGCCGGTCGCTGCCGCCGCCGCTGGTGTGGGAGATGGAGAAGGGCACGGGCTACACGTCGCCCGCCATCGCGGGAGACCGGCTGGTGTTCCTGCACCGGCTCGCCGACAACGAGGTGGTCGAGTGCCGGCATCCCGAGACCGGCGAGCTGCACTGGGACTTCCGCTACCCCACCCGCTACCGCGACCGCTACGGCTACAACAACGGCCCCCGCTCGAGTCCCGGTCATCGACGCCGGCCGCGTGTTCACGCTCGGGGCCGAGAGCCGGCTGCACGCCTTCGACCTCGCCACCGGGCGCGGCCTCTGGAGCCGCGACCTGCGGGCCGACTACGGCGTGCACCAGGACTTCTTCGGCACCTCGTCGACGCCGCTGGTCGACGGCGGCCGCGTCATCGTGAACGTCGGGGCGCCGCGCGGCGCGTGCGTGGTCGCCTTCGACGCGGCCACCGGCGGCGAGCTGTGGCGGGCCGGCGACTGGGGCCCGAGCTACGCCTCGCCGGTGCCCGCCGTCGTGCACGGGCAGCGTCGGGTCTTCGTCTTCGCGGGCGGCGAGTCGTCGCCGCCCAGCGGGGGGCTGCTGTCCATCGACCCCGCGGACGGCGCCGTCGACTTCGCGTTCCCGTTCCGCAGCCGGACCTACGAATCGGTCAACGCGTCGTGCCCGGTGGCGTTCGACGACAAGGTATTCGTTTCGGCCAGCTACCGCGCCGGCGGCGCCCTGATCCGGATCCTGCCCGACTTCACCCACGAGGTGGTCTGGACGACCCGCGAGTTCGCCCTCCACTGGAACACCGCCATCCACCGGGACGGCTACCTGTACGGCTTCGACGGCCGCAACCAGGGCGACTCGTCGCTCGCCTGCATCGACGCCGCGACCGGGGAGGTGGCGTGGCGCGAGGTCCCCCTGTGGCCCGAGACGTTCGAGCAGGGCGGGCGGCAGCGCCGGGTCCAGCTCGGCACCGCCCGGGGGTCGCTGCTCGCGGTCGACGGACACTTCCTCGCCCTCGGCGAGATCGGCCACCTGCTGTGGCTCGATCTCACCCCGGACGGCTACCGCGAGATCTCGCGCACGTGGCTGGCCGCCGCCTACGAGTCGTGGACGCTGCCCGTGCTCAGCCGCGGCCTGCTCTACTTCGTCCAGAACTCGCGCGACCTCCTCACCGGCGCCACGCCGCGGCTGCAATGCTACGACCTCCGGGCGTAGTCGCCGGCGGCACGGGCCCGCGGCGACCGGGCGCGCTTCTCGTCGCGTCCGTCGAACGCGGGGCGACCGCGCATTCGGGACGAACATGCAACCGTCGACCGATACCGAAGACCATCGTCGTTGTCGGATGTGCTGCGACCTGCGCACGTAGTCGCCGGCGGCACGGGGCCCGCCCACTCGGGACGAGACATGCAACCGTCGACCAATACCGAAGCTATCGTCGTTGTCGGATAGCGCTACGACCTGCGCGCGTGGTCGCCGGCGGCACGGGGCCCGCCCATTCGGAACGAGACATGCAACCGTTGACTCATACCCGGCGCTATCGTCGTTGCCGAATGTTGCCGTTACTGGCGGTCCTGGCCGTCGCGGGTGACGCGGTTGCCCAGGGAAGCGCAGCGTCGGATCGGGCGGCACTCGAGGCGTTCTACGACGCAACGGGCGGCGCGAGCTGGACGAACAACACGAGCTGGAAGACGTCGGCGCCGCTCGGCGACTGGCACGGCGTGACCACGGATGCGTCCGGCCGGGTCACGGAGCTGAGACTCGGCGACAACGGCCTGACGGGCCCGATTCCGACCGCGTTGGGAAGCCTCGGGGCTCTTCAATGGCTGGACCTGAGCTCGAACGAGCTGAACGGCTCGATCCCGAGGGCTCTCGAGAACCTGGGGAGCCTGTTCGTCCTGAACCTCTCCTGGAACGAGTTGAGCGGTTCCGTCCCGGGGTGGTTGGGAAACATGTCCAGCCTCCTGGCGCTGTACCTGTTGGGGAACGACTTGACCGGCGGGGTTCCGGAAGAGCTGGGAAACCTGAACCTCTGGGGGCTGGGGCTTTCCTGGAACGACTTGAGTGTCGGCCCCATTCCCGCTTGGCTGAGGAACCACACGAATCTCCGGTGGCTGTACCTCTCCGGCAGCGACGTGACCGGCGGAATCCCGGTGTGGTTGGGGGACCTGGTGAACCTCGAGTCGCTGTACCTGAACAGAAACCACTTGACGGGGCCGATTCCGGGTGGACTCGAAAGGCTGGTGAACCTCAGGAACGTGGGAATCGACCGGAACGACCTGACGGGGCCGATTCCGCAAGAGCTGGGCAGCCTGGCCAACCTCGAGCGGCTCAGCGTCGCCTACAACTGGGGCCTCTCCGGGTCGCTGCCCTCCGCCTTGGGGCAGTCCGCCCTGGAACGGTTGGACATCTTCCTTACCCAGACGTGCGCACCGGTCGCCTGGCGCGACCGGCTGAAGACCATCGACTTCACGGGGCGGCTGTGCGGGGCGGCAACGGCTATCGAGATCGACGTGGCCGTGGTCTACACGCGTGCCGCGCGTGATGCCGCGGGCGGGGTCGCCACGATCGAGGCCGAGATCGACCTCATGGTCGCGGAGACGAACCAGGCCTACGCGGCGAGCGGCGTACACCACCGCGTGGCGCTGGTCGAGAGGTCCGAGGTGTCGTACGCCGACACGGGGGATTCCGAACTCGATCTCGGCCGTCTCCGGGATCCGTCAGACGGTCACCTGGACGACGTGCACTCCCTGCGCGACCGCGTCGGCGCCGACCTCGTGCACCTGATCGTCGGCGAGGCCGACGACATCTGTGGCCGAGCCTACATACCGGGTGTCTTCGGCCTCACCGTCCACGGCTGCGGCGGCAGGACCCTCGCTCATGAGCTGGGGCACAACATGGGGCTTCGGCACGACCGCTATGCACAGCTCCACAGCTCCACCGAGGGCGGTCGCGGGCCCGTGACGCCTGACCCGGCGTTCGGCTACGTGAACCAGCGAGCGTTCGAGTCGGGCGCCCTGCCTTCGAGTCGCTGGCGATCGGTAATGGCCTACAACGCCCAGTGCGACGAAGCCGGCTTCTTCTGCTCGACTCCGCTCCGTTTCTCGAATCCGGATCAGCGTCTCAACGGCGACCCGGTGGGCGTTCCCTACGGCACCGGAGGGTCGGGCGTGAACGGCCCGGCCGACGCCGTCGCGGTCCTCAACGCCACGGGCCCCGCCGTGGCGTTGTGGCGGGACCGGGTCGCCGGCGGCGTCAACCGGCCGCCGGCGGTGGTGGGCACCCTGCCGGACCGAAGCCTGGTCGTCGGCGACGTGCTGGACGTGGACGTGTCGCAGCCCTTCACCGATCCGGACGGGGACCGGCTGAGCTACGACGTGTCGTTCTCGCCGCGGAACGTGATCACGGTGGCGGCCGCCGGCGGCGCCACCGTGACCCTGACCGCGGTCGGCGCGGGCACGGCGACGATCCGGGTCACGGCGACCGACCCCGGCGGCCTGAGCGCGACACTGTCGTTCACGGTGACGGTGAGCCCCGGCAACCGGCCGCCCGAGCCCGTGGGCACGCTGCCGCCGCTGACGATCGAGGCCGACGAAGCAGCGGTGACGGTGGACGTGGCGGGCGGGTTCCGCGACCCGGACGGCGATCGGCTGACCTACGGGGCGAGCTCGTCGCGGCCGGCGGTGGCCGCGGTGTCGGTGTCGGGAAGCCGGGTGACGGTGACGCCGCGGGCGCCGGGGGCGACGACGGTCACGGTGACGGCGACCGACGCCGGCGGATCGAGCCGGACGGCGACCCAGTCGTTCGGCGTGACCGTGCTTCGACCGTTCACCGACGATCCCATCGTGCCCGGCGAGACGCCGATCAGGGC
Organism: Vicinamibacterales bacterium; assembly: GCA_965116765.1. GTDB lineage: Bacteria > Acidobacteriota > Vicinamibacteria > Vicinamibacterales > UBA8438 > JAJEEA01. The sequence goes on from OZ220718.1 coordinate 1,469,781, forward strand.
GGCCCACGTCGCCGAGCTGCGGACGCGTATCGACGGCCTGCGGGCGGCGGCGGGGCTGGGGCGGTTCGCGTGGACCGACCCGGTCCTGCGGCCGGGGGTGACGCGGGTCAGGCTCGTGCACCTGACCGATCTGCGGTCGGCGCTGGCCGAGGCGTACGGGGCGGCCGGCAGATTAGCCCCCCGGTGGACGGATGCATCCCCGTCGGGGGGGACGACCCCGATCCGGGCCGTGCACGTGACGGAGCTGCGCGCCGCCGTGGTGGCGCTGGAATAGCGCGCTCGCCGGAGCCACCCGAGAGCCGCGGAGCCGAGGCGAACGACGATCCACCGGAGCTCCAGGAGACAACCGGATCGCGTCCGCGTGCCGACGGAGAACGGCAGGGTCCACGCCGCCGCACCAGCACGGAACCAGCCGGGCCCAACCGCCCTCGCAGACGGGGACCGGAGGCCGCCGCAAACCTCACCTCGCCGGTAGTCTGCAGACGGCCTCGCAGACGCGGGGACGGCCCGCGATAAACTTGTTCCCCGTGGCCGCTCCTCACACTCTCGTCCTGGTGCCCACCGAGATCGAGCGCCGGCACCTCGCCCGCCAGCGGGGCTTCGGGGTCGACGCGCCGTGCGAGCTGTGCGGCTTCGGGCCGGTGGCGGCGGCGGCGCGGGCCCGCGACGCCATCGTGGTGCACGAGCCGGAGCGCGTGATTCTCATGGGCATCGCCGGCACGTTCGACCCCGGCGGGCTCCCGGTCGGCACCGCCGCGGTGTTTCCGTCGGTGCTGATGCACGGGGTCGGGGTGGGCGTCGCCGCGTTCGTCCCGGCGACCGACCTGGGCTTCCGCCACTGGCCGCGCGGCGGCGAGGAAGAGGCGCTCGGGCCCGACGCGCTGCCTCTCGCCTGTCCCGTCCCCCCCGCCGCGGGGCCCCTGTTGACGGTGTGCACGGCGTCGGCGACGGACGGCGAGACCCGCGAGCGGCGGGCCCTGTTTCCCGACGCGGCGGCCGAGGACATGGAGGGCTTCGCGGTCGCCCTCGCCTGCCGGCTCGCCGACGTGCCGGTGGCCATCGTCCGCGGCATCTCGAACGCGGTCGGCGACCGCCGGTTCGAGCGCTGGCAGATCCCGGAGGCCCTCGACGCCGCCTGGCTCGTCGCGGCCGACCTGCTCGACCGGCCCGACTGGAGCTGAGCCTCGTGACGCCCATCCATCTCGGCATCTCCACCTGCCCGAACGACACGTTCGCCTTCCACGGCATCCTGGAGGGGAAGGTGGACCCGCGGGGCCTCGACTTCCGCATCGAGCTGCTCGACGTCGAGGAGCTGAACCGGCGGCTCTTCGCCGGCGACTTCGACGTGGCGAAGGCGAGCTTCCACGCCGCGCTCCTCCTGCGCGAGGACCTCGGGGTGCTGCCGGTCGGCTCGGCCCTCGGCTTCGGCGTCGGCCCCCTGCTGCTCGCGGCGCGGCCCGGCGCCCATCCCCGCGACCCTGTCCCCGCGGCCGGCGGCCGGTCGCGGCCCGCCCGCGTGCTGTGCCCGGGCGCCCACACCACCGCCGCCCTGCTCTACGAGCTGTTCCACGCCGGCGAGGGAGCGGTCGAGCAGGTGGTGTTCTCCGACATCATGCCCGCCCTCGAATCCGGCGACGCCGACTTCGGCGTCTGCATCCACGAGGGCCGCTTCACGTGGGGCGCGCACGGGCTCGCCCTCGTCGAGGACCTCGGCACGGTCTGGGAGGAGGCGACGGGCGCTCCCCTGCCGCTCGGCGGCATCCTCGCGCGTCACGCCCTCGGCCCCGACACCATCCGCACCGCGACCGCCGTGATCCGCGACTCGCTCGCCCACGCCCGCGCCCACCGAGCCGAGACCGTCCCCACCATGCGCCGCTACGCCCAGGAGCTGAGCGACGACGTGATGTTCCAGCACGTCGACCTCTACGTGAACGACTGGACCACCGACCTCGGCGACACCGGCCGGGCCGCGCTCGAGACCCTCGAACGCCGCGCCCGCCGGACCGGCGTTTCCTCCGCCGGGGCGCCGCCGTTACGAGTGTACTGACATGACGCACCGCATCGTCTCCCTCATCGCCAGCGCGACGGAGATCGTCTGCGCCCTCGGCTTCGAGGACCGGCTCGTGGGCCGCTCCCACGAGTGCGACCACCCTCCCTCCGTCGCCCGGCTCCCGGTCTGCTCGTCGTCGAAGGTGGAGGTCGGGGCGGCCGGCCGGACCATCGACGACCAGGTGCGCGCGATCGTCGCCGACGGACTCTCGGTGTACCGCGTGGACGCAGGCATCCTCGACCGCCTGGCGCCGACCGTCGTCATCACCCAGACGCAGTGCGAGGTCTGCGCCGTCAGCCTGAAGGACGTCGAGGCGGCGGTCTGCGAGCTCGTCGGCTCGCGGCCCCGCATCGTGTCGCTCGAGCCGATGTCGCTGCCCGACGTCTGGTCCGACATCCGGACGGTGGCGTCGGCCCTGGGCGCCCCGGAACGCGGCGAGGCGCTCGTGGACCGCCTCGTGGCGGGACTCGACACGGTTCAGACGCGGGCAGCGGCGGCGGGGACCCGACCGTCCATCGGGTGCATCGAGTGGATCGATCCGCTGATGGCGGCCGGCAACTGGGTACCCGAGCTCGTCGAGCGGGCCGGCGGCGTGGACGTCCTCGGGAAGGCGGGAGAACACTCCGGCGGCCTCTCCATCGAGGCCCTCGCCGCCGCCGACCCAAACGTGATCGCCGTCATGCCGTGCGGATGGGACATCGAGCGGGCCTGCCGCGAGATGCCGCCGCTGGCGTCCCACCCGGTCTGGTCGGAGCTCTCCGCCGTCCGGAACGGCCGCGTGTTCATGACCGACGGCAACCAGTACTTCAACCGCCCGGGACCGCGCGTCGTCGAGTCGGCGGAGATTCTCGCCGACATCCTGCACCCCGGGCGCTGCGACTTCGGCCACCGCGGCCGCGGCTGGACCCGCTGGACCGGCGATGCCGACGGCTGAGCGCGGCGTGGGGCTGTGCCTCGACTGCCGGCACGCCCGCCTCGTTCGCTCCCGAACCGGACAGAGCTACTACCGGTGCGGACGATCCGACGACGACGGACGGTATCCGAGGTATCCCCGCCTTCCCGTGATGAGCTGCGAAGGGTACGACGCCGTCGAATCTGCCCACGGCAAGCCCGATCCCGTCGACGCATCCCGCTGACTGCGCCTGAGCGCGCCGGAATGCGCCCATCCCGCGGGCGGCCCGGCGCACCGGCCACCGTCGACGCGTCCAGCCGTGCCGGTTGGCAGGCAACGCGACGAGGTCCAGGGTCAACGTCCGAGGAGGAGACGACGCATGGCGTCGACGCGCCCTCCGACGGTATATTCGCCAAGCGCCCGCACCGGCAGGCGCGGCGGTGGGTCCGGGGGCGTGGCCGGCATGGTCCGGCGCGCGGGCTCCGACACGTTGCCGGCTCTGCGCTCGACCGATTCGGTGGGCGGGTCGGCGGCCAGACGTCGCAACCGGCCGAGCACCGCGTTCGAGTCTCGGGATTGCCTCGACATGCCGTGTCACCCCCCCGCGCGCAGGACGCCCACGGTGAGGGCGGCCCAGCCGGCGAGGAAGCAGAGGCCGCCGATGGGGGTGATGGCGCCGAGCCAGCGGGTGCCGGTGACCGCGAGCACGTAGAGGCTGCCGGAGAAGACGACGATGCCGGCCACGAAGAGCCAGCCCGACGCGCCGACCCAGGCGTTCGACCAGCGTTCCGACGCCCACGAGACGGCCATCAGCGCGAGCGCGTGGATGAGGTGATAGCGGATGCCGGTGTCGTAGACGGCGAGCAGGTCGGGCGCGATGCGCTCGCGCAAGCCGTGGGCCCCGAACGCCCCGAGCAGGACCCCGAGCCCCGCCATCACCGCCCCCGCCGCGAACCACCCTGCCACCATGCCGGCCTCCTGAATCCGAAATCGCGCTTCGGGCGGTGTCTCCCGCCGCCGGACGACCCTCCGGAACCTTGCGCGTGTTCCCCGCCAGCGTCGCCGACGGACCCGGACCGCCACGCAGCCGGGTGGGGGCCGCGCCGTTCGCCAGCGCGCGGAGAGCTACCCTGCCGACCCCTGCCCCTCGCCCATCCGTTCCGTCAGGTAGCGCAGGATGTCGCGGACCGAGATGATTCCCGCCAGCTCTCCGGCGGCACCGACGATGGGGATGTGCCGGTAGCCGCCCACCGCCATGCGCTGCACCGCGAAGGCGACCTTGGCGTCGGGCTCGAGCGTCTCGGGCGGGGCGGTCATGAAGCCGGAGACCGGGCGGTCGCCGAGCTCGGACGCCTCGGTGCCCAGGCCCATGAGGGCGTCGCGCTCGCTGAAGATGCCGACGGGCCGGTTGGCGTCGGCGACCACCACGCAGCCGGTGCCGCCGTCGACCATCGCCCGCAGCACGTCGCGGACAGGCGTGTCGGCCGCCACCACCACCGGGGCCTGCGGGTCGAGGACCCGCACGTGGTCGGCGAGGAGACCGCGCTCGACGACGGTGGCGGGGTCGGGCAGGTGGTCGCCACTCAGCGACTGCCCGCACGCGGCGCAGTCGTCCACCCCGTCGAGATTGTCGGCCCCGCACCAGGGGCAGATCATGGAACCGTCCAGGTCTCGCCCGAGTTGAAGAGCCCGTTCAGGTCGCCTTCGCCCGCGCGTTGCCGGGCCGACGCCACCTGCGACGCCAGCTCCTCCTCGTAGCGCGGGGCGTCGATGGCCCGGAAGACGCCGATCGGCTCGGGGAATCCGTCCTCGTAGCGGAGCCGGCTCAGCAGATAGGCCAGGCTGGGCTCGGACGCCCGCTCGTCGTGCACCAGCAGGTCGGCCTCGCTCGTGCCGTTCCCCAGCGCGACGACCTCGGGCTCGAGGCCGTTGAGGCGGATGCCCTTGCCGCCGTCCTTGCCGAAGACCAGCGGGGCGCCGTGCTCGAGCTCGATGGTGTGCTCGCTCTTGGTCTGCCGGTCGCTGGCGTACTGCCAGGCCATGTCGTTGAACACGTTGCAGTTCTGGTAGACCTCGACGAAGGCGGTGCCCCGGTGCTCGGCGGCGCGCCGCAGCACTCCCTCGAGGTGCTTGATGTGGGTGTCGATGGAGCGCGCCACGAACGTCGCCTCGCAGCCGATGGCGATCGACAGGGGATGCAGGGGGTTGTCGATGGCCCCCATCGGCGACGTCTTGGTCTTCTTGCCGAGCGGCGACGTCGGCGAGTACTGGCCCTTCGTCAACCCGTAGATGCGGTTGTTGAAGAGCACGATGTTGATGTCGAGGTTGCGGCGGATGGCGTGCATGAGGTGGTTGCCGCCGATGCTCAACCCGTCGCCGTCGCCGGTGATGACCCACACCATCAGATCGGGCCGCGCCGCCTTGAGCCCGGTCGCGAAGGCCGGGGCCCGGCCGTGGATGCTGTGGATGCCGTAGGTGTTCATGTAGTAGGGGAACCGGCTCGAGCACCCGATGCCGGAGATGAAGACGATGTTCTCGCGGGGCACGCCCAGCGACGGCAGCATCTTCTTCATCTGCGCGAGAATCGCGTAGTCCCCGCATCCGGGGCACCAGCGCACGTCCTGGTCGCTGGCGAAGTCGGCCGCCTTCAGCACCGGCAGCTCGACCGGCGCGGCCGCCTCGGCCACGGGCGCGGCCTCGCCCGTCCGGCCGCCGCCGTTGCCGGGCGGCGGCTCCGCAAGCGCGACCGGCGCGTCGCCGCCGTTGGATGCGGTCTCCTCGCGCCCGAGGCCTACCCTACGCCACCAGCTCTCTAATCTTGAATACGACATCGGATACCGTGAACGGCTTGCCCTTGACCTTGTTCAGCCCGACGCACTCGCGAAGGTAGCGCGACTGCACCAGCATTCGGAGCTGCCCCGTGTTCAGCTCCGGCACGAGAATCCGCTCGTAGGCGGCGAGCACCTCGCCGAGATTGGCGGGGAACGGGTTCAGATAACGCAGGTGGGCGTGGGCCACCGAGAGCCCGCCGGCCCGGCACTCGTCGACGGCGCTCGTGCAGGCGCCGAACGTGCCTCCCCAGCTGAGCACCAGCAGCTTCCCCCGCGCCGGCCCGTCCACCGCCTGCGGCGGAATGTCGCCGGCGATGCGGGCCACCCGCTCGGCCCGGACGTTGGTCATGTGCTGGTGGTTCTCGGGATCGTAGCTGACGTTGCCGGTGACGTCTTCCTTCTCGAGTCCGCCGACCCGGTGCATCAGGCCCGGCGTCCCGGGGAGGGCCCACGGGCGGGCCAGCCGCTCGTTCCGCTCGTAGGGCAGGAAGGGCTGCCCGTTGGCCTTCGCGGGGGGGTGCTCCACCGAAATGGGCGGCAGGTCCTTCACGTCCGGGATCGCCCACGGCTCCGAGCCGTTGGCGATGTAGCCGTCGGAGAGGAGAATCACCGGGGTCATGAAGCGGGTGGCGATGCGCCACGCCTCTATCGCCACCTCGAAGCAGTCGCTCGGGCTGCGCGCGGCGATGATGGGGAGGGGCGACTCGCCGTTGCGCCCGAACATCGCCTGCAGGAGATCCGACTGCTCGGTCTTCGTCGGCAGGCCGGTGCTGGGGCCGCCGCGCTGGATGTTGATGACGAGCATGGGCAGCTCGAGAATCATGCCCAGCCCCATCGCCTCGCCCTTCAGCGCGATGCCCGGGCCGCTCGAGCTCGTGACCGCCATCGCGCCCCCGAACGCCGCCCCGATGGCCGAGCATATGGCGGCAATCTCGTCCTCGGCCTGCACCGTGCGCACGCCGAAGTGCTTGAGCGCGCTCAGCTCCTCGAGGACCGGGCTCGCGGGGGTGATGGGATACGAGCCGCAGAACAGCTCCTTGCCGCTGAGCCGGGCCGCGGTGACCAGCCCCCACGCCAGGGCCTGGTTGCCCATGACGTTGCGGTAGGTGCCGGGGGCGAGCCGGGCCGGCTCCACCTGGTAGCTGTGGTCGAACGCCTCGGTCGTCTCCCCGTAGTACCACCCCGCCCGCAGCGCCCTCTCGTTGGCCGCGGCGACCTCCGGCTTGCCGCCGAACTTGTCCTGGACGTAGCGCAGGGTGGGCTCGATGTCGCGCCCGAACAGCCAGTAGATCAGCCCGAGGGCGAAGAAGTTCTTGCACCGGTCCTGCAGCTTCGAGCTCAGGCCCTCCACCTCTCTGACCGCCTCGCGGTTGAGGGTGTCGAGGCGGACCTTGATGACCCGGTAGTCGTCGACGGTGCCGTCCTCGAGAGGGTTGGCGTCGAGCCGGGCCAGCTTCAGGTCCTTCGCCTTGAAGCTCTCCTCGTTGACGATCAGGATCCCGCCCTTCTCGAGGTCCTTGACGTTGGTGACGAGGGCGGCGGGGTTCATGGCCACGAGCGCCTGCAGGGTGTCGCCGGGGGTGAAGATGTCGCGCGAGGCGAACTGCACCTGGTAGCCGCTGACGCCGGCGAGGGTGCCGCGCGGCGCGCGAATCTCGGCGGGAAAGTCGGGGAACGTGGCGACGTCGTTGCCGTGCAGCGCCGACGTGTTGGTGAACTGGCCGCCCACCACCTGCATGCCGTCGCCGGAATCGCCGGCGAGGCGGACCGTCGCCCCGTCGAGGAGAATGGTTCGCTTCTCGGAGGCCGGCAGGGCCGGCGATGCCGGGATCTCTTCGGTGGACACCGTCGCAGTCGACTCGCGCGTCATTCTCTCGTTGCTCGCTGTATGCGCCCGGACTCGAGGTCTGGCCCCGCCAATCGTCGCCTGCGGCTCACGCCTACGCCCCCTCGCGCGCCTCGGTCGCGTGGTGAGGCGCCGGCGGCAGGTTGTAGACCGTCGCGGGAAAGTGATCGACGAGGAAGTGCAGAATGCTGCCCACCTTGACGAAGCCGACGGGCCGGCCCTCGGCGTCGACGATCGGCAACCGCCGGTATCCCCCCTGCGCCATCCTCGTGATGGCCGCGCCGACCGTGTCGTGCTCGGACAGCGCGACCGGGTCGGGAGTCATCACCCGCTCTATCGGCACGCCCAAGTCGACGGCGTCGGCCATCAGCGCCAGCGCGTCGCGCTCGGTGAAGATGCCGACCAGCTTCTCGTCGCGGCAGATCAGCACCGCGCCCCGCTGCTGCTCCTTCATCCGCTCGAACGCCTCGCGCACGGGCGCGTGCGGAGCGAGGCAGATCGGGTCCGCCGTGACGAGCTGCCGCAGGGTCTCGGTATGCAGACTCAACTGGGAACCCATGAATACCGACCCGGCTCCGTACGCCCGCGAGGCCCCGCGCGTCGCGGCGCCCGGCAACACCCCGGGGACCCGGCCGACGCCTCGCCGCCCCGCCGGGGAAAGCCGGCTCCGCATGACCGGCGCGCCGACGGCACACCCGCGGCCCGGCCGGCCGCGCGGGCGCAACTCCCGCCTTGCCCAGAGTGTCGGAATGTCCGTCGCGAACCTGTAATGGCGGGTCTTCCACCCGATCCAGAATCGACGCCCACGGGCCAACCGCTCCCGTCACCGGTCCCGGCGCGTATTATACGCTGTTGAAGTCGTTCTTTCCGCGATTCATCCGAAAATGGCGCGTGTTTTCCCAACTTTAGCGGTGACCGGGGGCGGGAGGCGGCGCGATTCGCTTCCGCGGACGGCAATCGGCGGGCCGCGGGGGCCTGCATGGACCGGCCGCGCCGAGCCGGCCGGAGAGGAGACGGACGCGTGAAGCCTCGCGCAGCGGCGTTCTGCCTCGGCATCTGGGTCATGGGCACGGTCTGCATCAGCGTGGCCGCGACCCAGAACTTCTACACCATCGACCGCCTGCTCGCGGCGGGCGGACACCCGTCGTTCTCCGAGGGCGTGGACCGGCTCGGGGAGCCCGCCGCCCGCGATCTGCTGCGGTACCTGTCGTCCGAGCTCAACCGCCTGTTCTTCCGGTACTGGAACCTCTTCCAGATTCCCCTCGGCGGCGTCACCCTGTGGCTCGTCCTCGGCCTCTCCGGAGACCGGCGGCTTCGGTGGCTGGTGGGGGCGATGCTGGCCATCGCGGTGGTCCTGACCGTCGTCGTCACGCCGCCCATCGTCTCGATCGGACGCGGACTCGACTTCGTCCCCCGCGACCCGCCGCCGCCGAGCCTCGCGACCTTCGGCATCCTGCACGCGGCCTACACCTCTCTCGAGATGCTCAAGGCCGCGTTGGGGATCTGGGCGGCGTGGTGGATCGGCCGCGCCGCCGGCGGGCGGTGACCGGGGAGGGCGTCGACATGTCCCGGGAACCCACGTCCGCCGACGGCCCGCCGCCCGGGGCCGCAACCGGCGCCTCCACCCTGCCGGCCCTCCTGGAGGAGCGCGCGCGCACCGCCCCGGACGCGCCGTTCGTCGTCTTCGACGACCTCGAGGGCGGCGTGTCCGCGCGCACCTACGGCGAGTTCGCGGGCGACGTCAACCGGACCGCCCGCCTGCTCGCCGACCTCGGCATCGGCCGCGGCGACCGCATCACCCTGCTCCTCGGCAACTGCCCGGCGTTCCTCGACCTGTGGTTCGGGGCCGCCGCCGTCGGCGCGGTCATCGTGCCCGTCAACACCGCCTCGTCCGCGGCGGAGCTGGAGTACCTGGCCGGCCACTCGGAGAGCCGGGCGGTCTTCACCGAGGCGCCGCACCTGGAGATGGCCGGCGCCGTCGCCCGGCGGTGTCCGAGGGTCGAGTCGGTCGTCGTGTGCGGGCCCGGGGCGCCGTCGCCCGCCGCCAGCCTCGACGCGCTCGCGGCCGCCCACCCCGACACCCCGCCGCCGGGGCCGCCTCCCGGCCCGACCGACGACGCGGCGATCCTCTACACCTCCGGCACCACGGCGCGGCCCAAGGGCGTGCTCGTCACCCACGCCAACTACCTCTGCGCGGGACGGACGGTGGCGGGCCACGTCCGCCTGACCCCCGACGACCGGCACCTCGTGGTGCTGCCGTTCTTCCACGGCAACGCCCAGTACTACTCGACGATGAGCACCCTGGTGACCGGCGCGAGCATGGCGATGACCGCGCGCTTCAGCGCCAGCCGCTACTTCGACCTCGCCATCGCCCACCGGTGCACCGCGTCGAGCCTGTTCGCGGCCCCCATCCGGATGCTGCTGGCCCAGCCGCGGCGGCCCGAGCTGCGGTCGAACCCGCTGCGGGTGGTGCTCTTCGCCCAGAACGTCACCCCCGCGCAGCTCGACGAGTGGGGCGACCGGTTCGGGCCTCAGCTTCTGCAGCTCTGGGGCATGACCGAGACGATGGGGCCGCCGATCATGAACCCCCTCGACGGCGAGCGGCGCAACATGTCGATGGGCCGGACCGTCGCCGGCTACGCCACCGACCTCGTCGACGACGACGGGCGGCCGGTGCCGCGGGGGCGGCCGGGCCAGATCGTGGTGCGCGGCACGCCGGGGCTCACCCTGATGAAGGGCTACCACAAGAACCCCGAGGCCACCGCCGCTACCCTGCGGGACGGGTGGCTGTGGAGCGGCGACACCGCGCGGCAGGACGACGCGGGCTACTACCACTTCGTCGACCGGGCCAAGGACATGATCAAGCGGGCGGGCGAGAACGTCGCCGCGAGCGAGGTCGAGGCGGCGGTCCGCGAGCACCCCGGCGTGTTCGACTGCGCGGTCATCGGGGTGCCCGACGAGATGCGGGACGAAGCGATCCTGGCCGTCGTGGTGCCGCGCGACGACGCCCTGCGCGAGGACGAGATCATCGAGTGGTGCCGCGGCCGGCTCGCCCGCTTCCGGGTGCCGCAGCGGGTGGTGTTCCGCGCGGCCCTGCCCCGCACCGCGGTCGGCAAGATCCAGAAGCACGTCCTGCGCGCCGAGCTGGGCGAAACCGGCGCACGGAGCCGGTAGCGCCGACGGCGCCCGCCCGAGGGTTCCGGCCGGCCACTCGCGGGCGGGCGCCACGAGGAAGCGGCCGAGCCGGTCGCCCCGACGGCGCCGCCCGCCCGGCCCCGCTGGCACCCACCCGCGGCTCGGCGCGACCCACCCGCGCGGGCGGCCGCGGCCGGGCTGGTAGAATCCCGTGGTGAACCTCGCGGCCTGGATCCTCGGCTACCTGAGGCCGTACCGCGGGCGCGCGGGCGCGGTGATCCTCCTCGTCCTCGCCGAGACCGGTCTGACCGCCCTGGCCCCCTGGCCGCTCAAGGTGCTGGTCGACAACGTGCTGGGCGGCGCCCCGTTCCCTCCCGCGGTGGCGGCGCGGCTGCCCGGCGCCCTCGACGACGCCGTGACGCTCCTGCTCGCGGTGGTCGCGGCCGGCCTCGTGGTGCAGCTCGGCGCCGAGGCGGTGCGCATGGCGCACACCCAGATGCAGGTGGACATGGCGCAGCGCGTCGTCTATCGGCTCCGCGAGCAGCTCCTGAACCACCTGCAGGCGCTGCCCCTGCGCCACCACGTCGCGGCGCGGACCGCCGACTCCGTCTACCGGCTCGACGCGGACGCCTACTGCGTGGACGACCTCGTCATCGGCGGGGTGTTCCCGCTGACCGTCGCCGCCTTGAACCTCGGCCTGATGTTCGGGGTGCTCCTGTACGTCGACGCCACGCTGGCCCTGCTGTCGCTGAGCGTCGCGCCGTTCCTGTACCTGACCCTCCGGCACCACGCGCGCACGTTGACGGACCGCGCCGAACGGGTCAAGAACCTGGAGGCGGGGCTCATCGAGCGGATACTCGCGGTGCTGTCGTCCATCGCCGCCGTCAAGAGCTTCACGCGCGAGCGGCACGAGCTCGAGCGCTTCGCCGACGTGGGCGACCGGACGCGGCGCGCGCGGCTCGACCTGACGTGGCAGGAGTCCCTGTTCTCGGTGACGGTCACCGGGGTGACCCTTCTCGGCACCGCCCTCGTCCTCGGGGTCGGCGGCCTGCACGTCCTCGAGGGGCGGCTGACGGTCGGCAGCCTGCTCGTCGTCGTCGCCTATCTCGCCGCCGTCTACACCCCGATCTCGGAGATCGCGCGGACGACCGGCACCCTGCAGCAGGCGGTGGTCAGCGCGCGCCGCGTCCGCGAGCTGCTCGCCCTGACCCCGGAGGCGGCCGACGCGCCGGACAGCGTCCCGGCCGACGGCGTTCGCGGCCACATCCGGTTCGAGGACGTGCACTTCGCCTACGAGCCGGGCCGCCCCGTCCTCCGCGGCGTGAGCTTCGAGGCCCGGCCCGGCGAGCTCGTCGCCCTCGTCGGCCCCACCGGCGCCGGCAAGACCACCGCCGCCAACCTCGTGCCGCGACTGTACGAGAACCAGGGCGGCCGCATCCTCATCGACGGCGTCGACGCGGCGCGCTACGGGCTCCGGTCGCTCCGCCGCCAGGTCGCGCTGGTCCCGCAGCAGCCCCTTCTCTTCAGCGGCACCATCGCCGACAACATCCGCTACGGGCGGCTGGACGCCGGCGACGAGGAGGTCGAGGCGGCGGCGCGCGCCGCCCACGTCCACGACTTCGTGGCCCGCCTGCCGCGCGGGTACCGGACGGACGTCGCCGAGGACGGCGCGTCGCTCTCCGGGGGCGAGCGCCAGCGCATCGGCATCGCGCGGGCGCTGCTCAAGGACGCGCCCATCCTCCTCCTCGACGAGCCCACGTCCGCCCTCGACGCGATGTCGGAGGCGGCGGTGATCGACGCGCTGCGCGAGCTTCGCGCCGGCCGCACGACCATCGTGATCGCGCACCGGCTGTCGACCGTCCGCGACGCCACGCGCATCGTCGTGCTGGAGCGGGGGCAGGTCGCGGCGAGCGGACCGCACGACGAGCTGATGCGGACGAACGGGCTGTACCGCGCGATGTGCACCCGACTCAGCCTCGGCTGGTCGCGGCGCGAGACCGCGACCGTCGACGAGCTCCTCGAGGAGGCGGGAGACGGCGCGGCGGAACCGCGCGGGCTGCCGGAGGACTGGCTGGGCGGTCCGGAACCCCGACAGGAGCCGCGGACCGGGCGGGCCGTCTCATGAGGATCCTGTTCGCGGGCATCATCGGCCGCTACCCCTTCGGCGGCGTGGCGTGGTGCTCCCTGATGTACCTGGTCGGGCTGCGGGCGCTGGGCCACGAGGTCTGCTACGTCGAGGACACCGGCGAGTGCGTCTACGACCCCGAGCAGGACGCGGTGTCGCTCGACCCGGCCTACGGCACCCGGCACATCCACGAGACCCTGGCGCCGCACGGGCTCGGCGACCGGTGGAGCTTCGTCAACTACGACGGGACCCATCACGGACTGTCGAAGGAGGCGGTGCGCGCCTGGTGCGCCGACGCCGACCTGCTGATCAACCTGTCGGGCGGCACGTGGTTCTGGCGCGACGAGTACGCGCGCATCCCCCGGCGCGTGTTCATCGACTCCGATCCGGTCTTCACGCAGCTCGCCATCGCCAAGGGGGTGCCCTGGTACGTCGACTTCTTCCGCCGCTTCGACCGCCTGTTCACGTTCGGCGCCAACATCGGGACGCCCGTCTGCGACGTGCCCACCGGCGAGTTCCGCTGGGAGAAGACCTGGCAGCCGGTGGTCACCGGGCTGTGGCGCACCGACGCGCCGGCCGCGCGGGACCGGTTCACCACCGTGATGACCTGGCGGACCGAGAGCTTCGAGGACGTCGACGGCAACAAGGACCGCGAGTTCCTGCGCTTTCTCGACCTGCCGCGGCGCACCCCGAGCCGCTTCGGCCTCGCCGTGAACGGGCCCGACCGGCTGCTCGCCGAGCACGGCTGGGGACCGGTGCCGGCGATGGAGGTGTCGCGCACCGCCGACGCCTACCGGGCGTTCATCCAGGGCTCGAAGGCGGAGTTCGGGGTGGCCAAGCACGCCTACGTGGCGCACCGCTCGGGGTGGTTCAGCGACCGCACCGAGTGCTACCTCGCGGCGGGCCGGCCCGCCCTCGTGCAGGACACGGGGTGGAGCGCGCACCTGCCGGCGGGGGCCGGTCTGCTCGCGTTCTCGACCCTGGAGGAGGCGGTCGAGGGGCTGGCGCGGATCGAGGCCGACTACCCGGCGCACGCGCGGGCCGCGGCCGGCATCGCCCGCGACGAGTTCGACGCGGCGCGCGTGCTTCCGCCCCTGCTCGAGAGGGCCGTCGCGTGACGCCGCCCGCCGATTCGGCGCCACCGTTGCGCATCGCGCTGGTGGGACCGGTGGCGCAGTCCATCCCCCCGGCCCGGTCCGGATCGATCGAGACGGTGACCGCGATGCTCGCCGACGGGCTGGCCGCCCGCGGGCACGAGGTCACCCTGTTCGCGACCGCCTCGTCGACCACGTCGGCGCGCCTCCACGCGGTCTTCGAGGAGGGCTACAACCGCGACACCGACCTGTGGCCGTGGGAGCTGTGCGAGCTGTTCAACGTCGCCGCCGCGGTCGAGCGCGCCGAGGCGTTCGACCTCATCCACTGCCAGGCCGAGTACGCCCCGCTGTCGCTGGCCCTCGCCCGGATCGCGCCGGTCCCGGTGGTGCAGACCGTGCACCACGCGCCGTCGGCGCCCGAGGCGGCCCTGTGGTCGCGCTACGCGGAGGCGCCCTTCATCGCCGTCTCCCGCGCGCAGGCGGAGCGGCTGGCCGGGCTCGACGTGGCCGCCACCATCCACCACGCCGTCGATCCCCGCGTCTTCGAGTACCGGGGTGACCCCGACGACTACCTGCTCTTCCTCGGGCGCTTCACGCCGGGGAAGGGCGTGCTGGAGGCGATGGACGTCGCGCGCCGCACCGGTCACCGCCTCGTCCTCGCCGCCGCCGACAACGACTACTACCGGACCGCGGTGGCGCCGCTCGTCGACGGCGACCGCGTGGCGTACGCGGGCGAGGCCGACCTCGCGGCCAAGGTCGCGCTGCTGCAGGGGGCGCGCGCCCTGCTCTACCCGCTGCAGGCGCCGGAGTCGTTCGGCCTCGTGCTCGTCGAAGCGATGATGTGCGGCACCCCCGTCGCCGCCCTCGACCGCGGCGCGGTCCGCGAGCTCGTCGACGAGGGGCGCACGGGACACGCGTTCGCCTCGCTCGACGCCCTGGCCGGCGGCCTCGACGACGTGCTCGCCCTCGACCGCGGACGGGTGCGCGCGCGCGCCCTCGAGCGCTTCCGGCCGGAGCGCATGGTGAACGCGCACGTCGATGCGTACCGCCGCATCGTGGCCGCCCATGCCCGGCGGCACGCCGCGCCGGCGCCCGCATCCGGGGCCGGCCGCCCGCCGTCGTTGCTCGCCGTATTCGCGCACCCGGACGACGAGTCCCTCGCGAGCGGCGGGCTGCTGGCGTGGTGCGCGGCCGTGGGGGTGCGGGTGTCGCTGCTCTGCCTGACCCACGGCGAGCACGGGCACGCCGGCCGCGGCGCGCCCGCCCCGCGGACCCGCTCCCTCCGGCAGGTGCGCGCCGGCGAGCTGCGGGCCGCGGCCGAGGTGCTCGGCGTCGCGGGCGTCCGTCTCCTCGACCACGAGGACGGAATGCTGCCGTGGATCCCCCCGGGCCGGCTCGACGCCGACATCCTCGACGAGATCCGGCGCGCCGCCCCGGACGTCGTGATCACCTTCGACGCCGACGGGCTCTACTGGCATCCCGACCACATCGCGGTGCACGAACGGACCACCGCGGTGGTGGCGGCCCTCGGCGCCGGAGCCCCGGCGCTCTTCCACGTCACCCTGCCGCCCGGCGCGATGCGCGCGGTCGTCGACCACGCCGCCCGGGTCGCCACCGTGCGCGGGCTCGCGCCCCCGTTCCCGCGGACCATCCTCGGCGTCGGCGACGCCGACGCCTTCGGGGCCGGGGCGCCCCTCCCGACCCTGGTCGTGGACGCGCGCGACCACGCGGCGCAGAAGCTGCGGGCATTGCGCTGCCACCGCAGCCAGCTCGAAGGCTGCGCTCTGCAGCTCGTCGACGAAGTCGATGCGGCGCGGCTGCTGGGCAGGGAACACTACCGGCGATCGGCGATCGGGGCCCGGGGCGACACGATCCTCGACCGGCTGGCCGCGGAGGCCGCGACACGGGCCGCCGCCGCGGGCGGGAAACGATGAGGGCCCCGTCGACCGCCCCGCGCGTCTCCCGGGGGGAAAGCCCGGCACGAGCGGCATCCTCGAGCTGACCGGATCGGCGTCCCAAGAGCCATGCGAGCCACCCTTCTCGACTGGATTCGATGCCCCTTCTGCGGCACCCGGCTGCACGTGGTCGACAACCCGGCCCTCGCGCGCACCGACGCCCGGATCGAGGCCGGCGTGCTCGGCTGCGAGTGCTGCGCCTTCCCGGTCGTCTCCGGCATCCCCATCCTGCTCGCGGACGACGCGACCCGCGCCGCGATGCACGCCTTGGAGCGCGGCGCCGCCGACGAGGCGCTGGCCGGCGCGCTCGGCGTCACGCGCGCGGAGGCGGCGCAGCTCGCCCGCGCCGAGGAGGCGGGCACGCTGACCTGCCGCGAGGCCCTTTCGGTGCTCGCGCCCGACGCGGAGGGCACGTACTTCCTGCACCGCTTCTCGGACCCGACGTTCGTCGCGGCCGAGGCCCTCGCGGGGGTACTGGGCCCTGCCGCCGCGACGGCCGGCGGCCCCTGGCTCGACCTGTGCGGGGGCGCCGGCCACCTCGCCCACGCCCTCGCCGCGGCCGGCGGAGAGGCCGCACCGGCGCGCGCGGGCACGGTCATCGCCGACCTGTACTTCCGGAAGCTCTGGCTCGCCACCCGCCTCACCGCGCCCGGGGCCGACGCCGTGTGCTGCAGCGCCGAGGCGCCGCTGCCGTTCACCACCGGCCGCTTCTCGCTGGTCGTCCTCATGGACGCGTTCCCCTACATCTGGCACAAGCGGCTGTGCGCGGACGAGATGATGCGGGTGGCGCATCCCGACGGCGTCATCGCGCTGCCGCACCTCCACAGCTCGGAGGGCGAGAACTATGCGGCCGGCGACCCCCTCAGCCCCACCGCGTACCGCGACCTGTTCGCGCCGTTCCGGCCCGCCCTGTTCAGCGACGCCCGGCTGCTCGACGGGGTTCTCGACGAGGCGTGCGTCGATCTCGCCGACGATCGGCCGCCCGCCCAGCTTCGCGGCGAGCCATCCCTGACCCTCGTGGCCAGCCGGCAGGCCGCGATACGCCGGCGGGTGCCGGCGCCGGAGCCGGCCGCGGTCGCCGGCGTGCTCCGGGTCAACCCCTTGTATGCGGTCGAGGTCCGGAACGGCCGCTCGGTGCTGACCCTGCAGTTCCCCACTCCCGAGTACGAAGAGGAATTCAGCCACTGTCGGCGCTATCTTCCGGAACAGGTGGCCGTGGACGCGGACCTGCGCGGCCCGATCGAGCCGCGACAGCTGGGGTCCCGCTACGTGGGGTTGAGACGGAGGCGGGTGATCCTCGACCTGCCTCCGCGCTATCTCTGACCACGTAGACCTGAGAGCGCGGCCGGGCGCCCGCGTGTAGTGCGGCAGCCGGGTCCGTCGGCGGCACCGAGCAGGGTCGTGATCACTCGCCGCCTTCCCAGGCGGCCAGCTCCCTTTCGTCGAGCGGCGAAGAACGCACCGAGCAGGGTCGTGATCGTCCGTCCTCGTGTCGGTAGTCAGGGCCAGTCGAGACGGGCCGCCACCGGGTAGTGATCGGAGGGGTATCGTCCGTCCTCGTTGTACAGGACGGTCCGCGCGGTGCGCACGACGAGCGGTCCCCCGACCAGGATCCAGTCGATGCGCCACACCTCGTGGTGGGGAGGCGGCGGACCGAAGCCGTTGCTGGTGAACGGCGGGCCGCGCCGTTCGCCCGCCGCGAGCCACGCGTCCCGCAGGCCCCGGGCGGTGGCGATGCGCCACGTCTCCGTATCGCCCGCGCTCGCGTTGAAGTCGCCGGTCACGACGACGGCGCTGCCCGCCGGCAGCGCGGCGACGCGGTCGGCGATCAAGCGGGCCGACTGGTACTGGCGGGACCCCTGTCGCAGCGTCAGGTGGGTGTTGAACGCGTAGACCTCGCGGCCGCTCGCCAGGTGGTAGAACCGGGCCCACGTGACGATGCGGCCCCGCGGGCGGCGGAAGCGCCGGCGCGGCCCCGGACGCCGGGGCGGCGGCGGGACGTCGGGGGTGTCGGTGAGCCAGAAGTTGCCCGACGCGATGGGGCTCAGCTCGCGGTGGCGATAGAAGATGGGCGTGTACTCGCTGAGCCCGACGCCGCCGTTGAGGCCGCGGTCGACGCCCAGCCACCGGTAGTCCGGCAGCATGCGGTCCAGGTACTCGATCTGCTCGTCGACCGCCTCCTGGACACCGACGATGTGCGGGGCCGCCCGGGCGATCGTCTCGACCACCACGTCCCGCCGGTGCGGCCACGCGTTGGCGCCGTCGTCGACGTTCGACGTCCGGATGTTGAACGTCATCACGTCGAGGGTGACCTGGGCGGCGGCCGGCGGCGCCAGCCACGCCCCCACGACCGCCGCCAAGAGAAGCCCGAGGACCGCGCGGCCGGTTCGTGCCGCGGGGCGACCTGCGCGACGCCGCCGGCCGATCGCCCCGGGGAGGCCGGCGTGAAGAGCAGGTTCGCAGCCTCGAGGGCGACCTCCACGCCGCCGCGGGTCGATCGCGCGAAGAAGGCCGCAGCCCGCTCTCACGCCGGTCCCCGCCGGTCGTCGGGCCGCGCCTGCGGGTTCTGCACCTTGCCGAGGGCCGCCGGCAGGTCGATGCCGGCCTGCTCGGCCAGCTCGTGGAGGGGCGGCAGGGCCCCGATGAGCCCCCGCAGGAAGCCCGCCGTCGCCCCGTTGCCGTCCTGACCGTTGGCGCCCGAGTCCCATACCGTGACCTTGTCGATCTTGAGATTCTGGATCGCCTTGACCTGCTCGGCAACCAGCTCGGGCAGCTTCTCGACGATCAGCAGCGACGGCGCGAGCTCGGGCCGCTCGGCGCAGACCCGCAGCAGGTTCTCGTAGCCGGCGGCCTTGGCGTCGAGCACCTTCCGGACGCCCTCGGCCTCGGCGAGATACCGGGCGAGCACGCCGTCGGCCTCGCCCTGGGCGATGCGGCGAATCTTCTCCGCCTCGGCCTCGGCGTCGATCTCGATCTTCTGGCGCTCGATCTGCTGCTGGGCGATCTGGGTCTTCTCGAGCCGGGCGAGCTCCTGCTCCTTCTCGGCCCGGAGCACGTCGCGGGACGCCTCGGCGAGGGCGACCTCGCCGCGCCGCTTTGCCTCGGCCTGACGCTCCGCCAGAGTCGCCTCGTAGTCGGCGATGTTCGCCTTCGACTGGTTCTCGCCCTCGACCGCCGACGCCTCGAGCGAGGCGACCTTGACGCGCTGGTCCATCTCGGCCTGCTTCTTGCCCTGCGCCGACAGGGCGTTCTGCTCGGCGACCGCGATCTCCTGCTCGCGGGTGGCGTTCGCCTCGCCGGTGACGCCCTCCGCCTCGAGCTTCGCCACCTTGATGCGCTGGTCGCGCTCCGCCTGCTTCTGCCCCGCCGCCGAGTCGGCCTGCTGGCGGGCCACCTCGACCGCCATCTCGCGGTTGGCGCTGGCCTCCCCGATCGAGCCCGAGCGGTCGGCGTCGGCGACCTCGATCTTGGCCTGGTTGATGGCCTCGGCCGCCGCCTTCTTGCCCAGCGCGAGGATGTAGCCCGACTCGTCGGTGATGTCGCGGACGTTGACGTTGATGAGCTCGAGCCCGATCTTGTTGACCTCGGTGCTGACGTTCTTGTTGACGAGGTCGAGGAACTTCTCGCGGTCCTGGTTGATCTCCTCGATGGAGAGGGTGGCGATGACGAGACGCATCTGGCCGAGGATGATGTCGCTGGCCTGGGCCGCGACCGCCTTCTCGTTGAGGCCGAGCAGGCGCTCGGCCGCGTTGTTCATGATGTCGGGCCGCGTCGAGATGCCGATGGTGAACGTCGAGGGCACGTTGACCCGGATGTTCTTCTTCGAGAGGGCGCTCGTCAGGTCGATCTCGATCGTCATCGGCTCCAGGTTGAGGTAGGCGTAGCTCTGGAGCAGGGGCACGATGAAGGTGCCGCCGCCGTGCAGGCAGCGGGCGGCGCGAGAGCCCGCGACCTTGCCGTAGACGACGAGCACCCGGTTGGAAGGGCACCGCCGGTACTGACGCGTCAGCATCGTCAGCACGAACAGCATCAACAGGACGATGGTGGCGACCACCCCGAGGGTGCCGAAGTTGATCATCTCGGTCATCCGTTACCTGCCTCCCGTGTCACCTGCCACTGGGTTTCCCCCACCGCGCCCTTCCCCGGCCGCCGCCCAGCGGACCGCAGACTCATCGATGAGGGGTGACGACCAGGGTCTGGTCGTCGCGCACGTCGACGACGAGCGCGTCGGTGAAGGCATCCAGCGCCGGGCCGTCGCTGACCGCATCGAGCGTCATCAGCCGTCCCGACACCGTCACCTGCACCTGCCCGTGCCCGGCGTCCCGGGCGGGAATGGCCATGTACACCTGCGCGGTCTTGCCGACCGCCGTCCGCAGGTCGTAGGTCACCGTGCGGTTGAGGCTCCGGGTCACGTACATCAGGCCGGCGGCGAGGAACATCATGAGGACCCCGAACCCGACCGCGATGACCACCGACACCGGCCGGCTGAGCCCCCAGTCGAAGCGGCACGCCAGCCCCATCCACCCCGTGCCCATGATGAACGCCATCACCGACAGCAGCGAGAACAGGGTGAAGGAGGCGTCGGTGCCGGTGTCGACCTCGACCTCGAAGTCGCCGAGCACGTCGCCGAACATCGCCAGGGCGAGGCGCAGCAGGAACAGGACGGTGCCCACCAGCGCCATCGCCGAGTAGGTGACGGCGTCGCCGCCCAGCGCCATCAGGTCCGACCAGTTCCAGAACAGCTCCCAGGCCCGCGCCATCGCTCATGCTCCCCGCGCGCCAGCCGACGCGCTCCATCGTGTCATTACGCCGCTCGTGACGAGATATTCGCAACACGCCGCGATATTCGCAAGCCCGCGGGGCGGACATCGCCACCCGGCCCGCCGGCGGTCATCGCCATCCGGACGCCGGGCGTCGCCACGACGACCGTGTCACTACGCCGCTCGTGCCGAGATATTCGCAACACGCCGGGATATTCGCAAGCCTCGCGGCGGACGCCGCCCCTCGGCCTGCCCGGCGGTCATCGCCATCCGGACGCCGGGCGGTCGCCGCGACGACGGTTGCGGTGGGGGCCCGGGCCGCCGCGGGGGCGTCATGGCGACTCTCCATCGGACCGAGGTAGCGGGTCACGCGCAGGCGTGGGGGCCCCGGCCTCCGCGGCGGCGTCACCGCGACTCCGCCCGCGCCGGCGGCTCCGCACCCGCCGGGGCGTCGTCGCCGAACGCGTCGAGCAGGACAGGCAGCAGCCCGTCCATGCGCGCGACGGCGGGGCGCCGCGGGGCCAGCCCCGGGGCGAACCCGTGGCCGTCGACGAGGCGGTCGATCAGGGCGTCGCGGCTCGCGACCACGTGCACGGGCACGTCCCAGGAGGCGCCGGCCCCGCTCACCAGGGCGGGGGGCTGATGGTCGCCCACGAGCACCAGCACGAGGTCGCGGTCCGCCCGCAGCCGGAGGTAGCCGCCGACGTTGGCGAACGCGTACCGCAGCGCCTCGACGTAGCTCGGGCCCAGGTTCGTCCAGTCGGCCCAGGCGGACCACGCGCGGTCGAGGTCGTCCGCGTCGTAGGGGGTGTCGCTCAGCACCCGCGCCCAGTCGGGCTGGTAGGGCGGGGCGGGCACGAACGGCGCATGGGTGGTGATGGTGGCGAAGAACACGAAGGCGGGGCGGCGGTCCGCGGGGGCGATCTCGGCCGCGTCGACCCGCGCGAGGGAGTACTGGTCGTTGACGTTCCACCACCCGAAGGGCGGCCCCCGGTAGTCGAGCCGCGCGTGGTCGTAGATGTCCTCGAAGCCGTAGAACGCGCCCTCGGGCCAGCCGACCAGGAGCCCCGGCATGATCGCGACGGTGCGGTAGCCGCGGCGCCCGAACAGCTTCACCAGGGTGTCCCGCTCCTGGGCCATCAGGCGCACGTTGGCGGCGGGGTCGCGCACCTCGGTCCCCGACAGCAGGCTGATGTGCGCGAGCCACGACTCGCCGCCGAAGGTCGTCGACTCGACGAGGGCGGACGCCATGCGGCGGCCGGTCCCGGCCACGGCCGCCTCGAAGCGGCGCCGCGACGGGGCCAGGGCCTCGACGAAGGCGTCGCGGTGCCAGCTCACCGCCCCGTACGATTCCAGGAAGACGATGAACACGTCGGCGCCGGCGACGCGGGAGAGATCGGAACGCATCGCCGGCGGAGGACCGAGATCGCGCAGGCCGGCCCCGCTCGCCTCGTAGGCCAGCTCGCCCAGCTCGCGCGCGAACGCGGGAGACACCGGCTCGGCCACCCGGATGCCCGCCGGCGCCTCGACGCCGCCCCACTGCGCGAGCCCCAGCAGCAGCACCGCGCCGGCCGCGCCGCCCAGCACGCGGCGCCCCGCCGGCTCGGCGGCGGCGGTCGCGATGCTCCGCCAGGCCCAGCGCGCCACGAGGTAGAGGGCCGGCGGAACCAGAACGAGCCCCGCGACGAACCCCGCCTTGAGCCACGGGTCGGCCACGAAGGCGAACATCGCGCCGACCTTCGGCACGTGCTGCAGGTCCCAGTAGAGATTCACCTCGCGGCCGTAGAGGGCGGCGACCGTGACCTCGACGTACCTCCCCCCGGCCAGCAGCAGCCAGGCGACGGCCAGACACCTGACGGCCGCGCGCGGCGGCCGACGCCCCCGGGCCTGCAACGCCGCGAGCAGGAGGACGCCGGCCGCCGCCTCGATGGACAGCTCGCGGTTGAGCCGAACCCCGAGGGTCGGCCAGACGTTGGCGAAGGTGAGCGAGACGTTGACGAGCAGGAGGGCCGCGCACGCCGCCGCGGCGTGCCGGACGGCCGGCCCCGCTCCGCCCCACCCCGGCGCGTCGGTCGTCATCGGTGTCGCGGGCCGGGAGCCCCGGCAAGAGCCCCGCGCGGTACCACCAGGGACCCGCTAGCTCTCGAGGGAGTACGGGAGCCCCCGGGCGCCGACGGCGAGCGCCGCCAGTCCGCCCACCACCGGCAGCGCATAGCCGTTGGTGAGGTACTCGGACGAGAACAGGAGGCCCATGGCGAAATGGAAGTTGAGGATCATGAACAGCGCCGCGAGCGCCGCGAGCCGCGGGCGGTACCCGGCCACCAGCGCGAGGCCGGTGGTCAGCTCGCCCAGAAGCACGAGCCGGGAGAGAATCCCGCGCAGGGGCATGGCGAACCAGTCGATGTAGAGCTTGCTGATCGCCGGCGCCGGCCCCCACCAGCTCCGCAGCTCGTTCTCGAGGAAGCTGCTGTCGCTCGCCCAGTCGAGCTTGCCGTATCCCATCGAGATCAGGAAGATCCCCAGGACCAACGAGAGCAGCCGGAGTCCGCTGGCGCTTGCATTGGGCATTGCCGCCATTGTAACCGGGGTCCGGGCCACCGCAGAATGCAATGCCATGAGGCCGACGCACCCGAGCCGCATCTACGGCCTGATCCGGTCCCTCGCCGTCTACCACGCGATTCCCCTGCGCCAGCGGCGACTGCGCCGGCTCTACGCGACCTTCGCGGGTCGCGGCGACCTCGTCTTCGACGTCGGCGCCCACGCCGGCAACCGGACCCGCGCCCTCGCCGCCCTCGGCTGCCGGGTCGTGGCGCTCGAGCCGCAGCCGGACTTCACCGGACTGCTCCGGCTCCTGTTCGGCCGCCATCCCCGGGTCTCGATCGTGGAAGCCGCCGTGGGCGACCGGGTGGGCGTCGCCACGCTCTCCATCAGCGACCGCACGCCGACGATGACCACCCTGGCCACGGCGTGGCGCACCGCCCGCGAGCGGGATCCGGTGTTCGACGGCGTGTGCTGGAACCGCGACGTCGACGTCGAGGTGGTCACCCTCGACGCGCTCATCGCGCGCTTCGGCCTGCCCGCGTTCGTGAAGATAGACGTCGAAGGCGCGGAGCCGGCGGTGCTCGCCGGGCTCAATCATCCCGTCCCCGCGCTCTCGTTCGAGTACCTGCCCGGGACGCTCGACTACACGCGGACGTGCGTCGACCGGCTGCTGGCCCTCGGAACCTACCGCTACAACTGGTCCGTGGGCGAGTCCTACGAGCTCGCCGCCGCCGGTTGGGTGGACGGCGCCGCCCTGCTGGACGGCCTCCGCACCGGCCCTGCCCGGCGCCGGTCCGGCGACGTCTACGCGCGACTGGAGACGGCGTGAGCGGGCCGGTCGCCGAGGGTGAGTCGGGCCGACGGCTACAATCTGCGGATGGGAGTGACCGTTCGCCCGCTCCGGGACGGCGAGATTCGGCCATCTCATGGCGGTGGTCTGCGAATGGGGAAGGATCTCTGATGGTGCCTCCGCGACTGACGGGCACAGCGAACGACAACCACGAAGTCTCGACACCTACCGTCGAGATTTCATGGTGAGCACCGCGCATGACGCCCGAATTCGATGCCGCGGACGTGCAGCGGTACTACGACCGAAACACCGGCAACTTCGTGGCCCACGGCGAGGGCGGCGCGGCCGGAGCGCTGCACCGCGCGGTGTGGGGCCCGGGGGTCGACGACGCAGACGCCGCGTTCCACTACGTGGAGGATCGACTCGTCGACCGCCTGCTCGACCGGCCGATCGGGCAGCCGCCGGCCCACGTCGTCGATCTCGGCTGCGGCGTCGGCGGCAGCCTCTGCCGCCTCGCGGCCCGCCTGCCCGTCCGCGGCACCGGGCTCACCCTGAGCCCGGTGCAGGTGCGCCACGCGGAACGGCGCATCCACGAGGCCGGGCTGTCCGACCGCGTGCGATGCCTCGAGGCCGACTACTGCGAGCCGCCGCCGGACCTTCCGCCGGCCGACCTCGCCTACGCGATCGAATCGCTGGTGCACGGACCCGACCCCGCCCGTTTCTTCGCCGCGTGCGCCCGCATCGTCCGTCCGGGGGGGCTGCTGGCGATCTGCGACGACTTCCTGCGACCGGCCGGCGGCCCCGCCGCGCGGCGGACCGTCGCCCGGTTCCGGCGGGGGTGGCACCTCAATACCCTGCTGCATCCCCACGAATTGCGCGCGCTCGCGGCCCGGGCCGGGTTCGAGCACCTGTCGACGGACGACCTCACGCCGCACCTGCGGCTGGGGCGCCCCCGCGACCGAGTGGCCGCCCTGTTCATCGCCGCCTTCGGATGGCTGCCCCTGGACCGGACGCCGTTCGGCCACCTCGTGGGCGGGACGGCCCTGCAGACGTGCCTGGCAAAGGGATGGATCGGATACGATCTCGCGCTGTTCCGGCGGGCTGCTCCTCGAACCGCCCCCGCCGCTCCCGCCCGCGGCGGCGGTTCCTTGTCCGAGAGATGGTCCGAAGCCGCCAGTTGACCCAGCTCGATGTCAGACGATCCCATTCGCTACTGGCACGCCCTCACCACCGTCGAGGCCGCGGCGCTTGCCTCGCGCGACCCCGTGATCGTGCTGCCGGTGGCGGCGATCGAGCAGCACGGGCCCCATCTGCCGCTCTCGACCGACCTCGAGATCGGCCTCGGGCTGCTGGCCGAGGCGTTCCGCCGGCTGCCTCCGGACCTTCCGGTTCTGGCGCTGCCGCCGCAGGCGGTCGGCACGAGCGGCGAACATCGCCGCTTTGCCGGCACCCTCAGCCTGACCCCCGAGCTGCTGACGGCGTCGATGGTCCAGACCGGCGCGGCGATCCGGCAGGCCGGCGCGCGCCGCCTCGTCGTCTCCAACAGCCACGGCGGCAACCCGCCGGCAATCGACGTCGCGGCGCAGCGGCTCCGGGAAGAGCACGGCCTGCTGGTGGTCAAGACGAGCTGGTTCGGCGGTCCGCGCCCCGGCGGGGCGGCCCTCCCGGACGAGGAATGGCGCTACGGCCTGCACGGCGGCGCCGTCGAGACCGCGATGATGCGGCATCTCCGGCCCGACCTCGTCCGCCTCGACGCCGTGCGGCGGTTCCCGTCGCTGGACGAGGAGCTGAGCCGTACGCTGCAGCGGGTCTCGGCCGAGGGCGGCGCGTCGTTCGCGTGGCTCGCCGGCGACCTCAACCGCCAGGGGGTCACGGGAGACGCGACGCTGGGAACGCCCGAGCTCGGCGCCGGGCTGGTCGTGCACTACGGACGGTTGCTCGCCGAGGTGATACAGGATGCCCGCCGGTTTCCGCTGGACCGGCTGGCGTGACAAGAGGCCCCGACATCCGACTCCGACGAAACCGGAACGAAAAGATGAGCGAGCTCGCGATCCGCAAGGCGACTCCCGACGACCTGGCCACCATCGTCGACTTCAACGCCCGCCTCGCCGACGAGAGCGAGGGCATCCTCCTCGATCGCGGGACCCTCCGCCGCGGGGTGCGCGCGCTGCTGTCGGACCCGGCGCGCGGCTCCTACTACCTCGCGTGCGCCGACGGCGGCGTCGTCGGCCAGATGATGCACACGCGCGAGTGGAGCGACTGGCGCAACGGCGACATCTGGTGGATCCAGAGCGTGTACGTGCATCCCGACCACCGGCGCCGCGGAGTCTGCCGCGCGCTGTACGAACATCTGAAGGCGCTGGCCGCTTCCGACCCGGGGGTGGTGGGTTTGAGGCTCTACGTGGAACGGGAGAACGCGGTCGCCCAGGCCACCTATGCCGGCCTGGGCATGCAGATGGCCGGCTACCTGGTGATGCAGGACCTGTTCGGGGCAGGACCGACTGACCGCGCCGGGCCCGGGCCCCGCCCGGCTAGTCCTGACTCCGCGCGCCCGCGAGCATGTCGGTGAGCCAGTGGCCGGCCCGGT
This sequence comes from Vicinamibacterales bacterium, assembly GCA_965116765.1. Taxonomy (GTDB): domain Bacteria; phylum Acidobacteriota; class Vicinamibacteria; order Vicinamibacterales; family UBA8438; genus JAJEEA01. The sequence goes on from OZ220718.1 coordinate 1,496,387, forward strand.
CGACCTTGGCCTTGACGTAGGGGAGGTTGTGGCGGTTCAGGGTGCCGAACAGCGGCTTGCGTTCGACCACGTCGATGCCCTCGTCGCGCAGCGCCGCGACCTTGTGCGGGTTGTTGGTCAGCAGCAGGACCCGCTCGACGCCGATATGCCGGAGCATCTCGACCGCGGCGCGGTAGCCCCGCTCGTCGTCGCCGAACCCCAGCACTTCATCGGCGTCCACCGTGTCGAGGCCCGTATGCTGCAGGGAGTAGGCTCGCATCTTGTTGCCGAGCCCGATGCCGCGCCCCTCCTGGGCGAGGTAGAGCAGCACCCCGCCGCCGCCGGCGGTGAAGACGCGCAGGCTCCCGCGCAACTGCTCGCCGCAGTCGCAACGGAGGCTGCCGAAGAGGTCGCCGGTGAGGCAGGCGGAATGCAGCCGGACCGGCAACGGGTCCGGCCACTTCGCGGGGTCGCCAATCAGCACCGCGACGTGCTCGCGGAAGCTGTTCCCCTCGCGGAACACCATGAAGCGGGCGTCCTCGGCGTGCTCCAGGGGCACGGGACCGTCGCTCACGTGGGTGACCTCGACGCGCTCGTCGGCGGCGAGCGCCTCGACCTGCGCCGCGGTCACGGAGAGAATCTCGCCGCTGGCCAACCCCGATCCGAGCCCGCCGGCTCCCCGTCCGTTCACCGACACCCCGATGATCGCGGGCAGCAGCCCCGCCAGCCGGGCCAGCGTCAGCCCGCTCGACTCCGGCCTGGTGGCCGGCCGGGGATCGAGATCCGGCGCGTCGAACCGGCCCGCCGCGATGCACAGACGGAGGATCTGCTCCGGCTGCGTCGCCCCGTTCAACCCGAGGCTCACGTCCCGGGAAGGACCGCCGTTGCCGAGGCCCATCGCGTGCGCCCGGTGGTGGGTCACCACGAGGCGCGGCGCGGTGTCGAGCCGGCGCAGGGTCTCGAGAGTGCGCTGGCTCAGGGTGTCCACCGTCGCCAGCAGCACGCCCGATTCGCGCCGGGCATCGGACGATCCGCTGACGTAGAGGGGCCGTCCCTGTCGAAGGTCGAACAACCCGCGTTCGGCGTCGTACATGCTTCGAACCACTTCTTGTCGCCCACGCCCTAGAGGAAGTGACGGGCCTCGGGTGACGATGGAGGACCGGACCGGTGCCGCCACTCATGACCGAAGACACCGCCTGGAGACTGCTGCGTGCGGTGCCTCGCGAAAAGAGTGCGACGAACCGCACCGTTCCGGACGATCATAATGCAAGCGGCGGCGTGTGGTTGCACGCAGGCCCGGGAGGCGCTTGGCGAACCTCGGTCCCGCCGGGCGACGCGGCGCGGGATCTCCTGGATCTGTACCTGCCCCTGCAGCTCGACTCCCGGCTCGTCATCGGCCAGATCGGCCAGAGCCTCGACGGCCGCATCGCGACCGAGCAGGGACACTCGCACTACATCACCGGCCCCGCCGACATCCGCCGCCTCCACCGCCTGCGGGCCCTCGTCGACGCCGTCGTCGTCGGCGCCGGCACCGTGGCCGCCGACGACCCCCGCCTCACCGTGCGGGAGGTCGAGGGCGAGAACCCCGTGCGGGTCGTCCTCGACCCGAGCGGCCGCCTCGGGACCGACCGCGCGGTGTTCCGCGACGGCGCGGCGCGGACCATGGTGGTCCGGCGCGCCCCCGCCGGCAGGGCGGCGGCGCCGCCGACGCGCGACACGCTGGAGCTGCCGGCCGACCCGGCGTCCGCCGACGGCAGCCTCGCGCCCGCCGCCATCGTCGCCGCCCTGCGCGAGCAGGGCCTGTCGCGGATCCTGGTGGAGGGTGGCGGCGTGACCGTCTCACGGTTCCTCGAAGCCGGCGTCCTGACCCGCCTGCACGTCACGGTGGCCCCGCTGATCATCGGCTCCGGCCGTCACGCCATCGAGCTGCCCCCCGTCCCGTCGCTCGACCGCGCCCTGCGGCCCCCGTGCCGGCGGTTCCCGCTCGGCGACGACGTGCTGTTCGACCTCGACCTGCGCTGATCCGGGGGTCTGCGCCGTGGAACGACGCTGACCCCCGGCAGGGTTGGTTGGCCGGCGAGCGGAGCCACGGGCGACGCTCTCCGGGCTGGGAGTCTGCGCCGTGGAACGCCGCTGACCCCCGGCAGGGTTGGTTGAGCGGTGAGCGGCAACGCTCTCCGAGCCGGGAGTCTGCACCGCGGAACGGTGCAGACTCCCGGCAAGGTTGGTTGGGCGGCGAGCGGAGCCGTAGACGCTCGCCGGGCTGGCGGGCGCCCCCCCGGCGAACCGCGCCGCATCGCCTTCATGACGCGGGCCGGCCCCGACCGGCGCCGATTCGATCGGGCCCCCGGGCCGGGAGCGCCCGCGCCGCAGACCGAGGGTCAGGAACAGGGCGCCGGGGGCGCTGCCGGCCAGCACCAGGAGCCCGTAGGCGACGGACACCAGGACGCCGTCGGCCGCGGTCAACCCCACCGCGCCCCAGAGCACCGCGGCCGCCCCCTCGCGCAGGCCCCATCCCGCCACCGTCACCGGAATCAGCATCGACATGAGGACGGGGGCGACGAGGGGGAGCAGCACCGGCAGCGGCGTCTCCACGCCCACCGCTCGTGCGGCCAGGAGATAGGTCGCCAGATACGTCGCCACCACGACGAGGGCGCTCGCGAGCTGCGCCGCGAACGCGGCCGGCGCCAGGTGGGCGGCCCCGACCTCGGCCAGGACCGGCCCGTACAGGGACCATTCGGACGACTGGCGGCGCATCCACACGATCGTGGCGGCGACGAGCCCCCCCGCCAGCAACGCCGCTCCGACCATGGCCGGCCGGGAACCGGGGACCACCGTCACCGGGAGAAAGAGCAGCGACGCGCCGGCCACCGTGGTCATGACCACCTGGGCCGAGAGGCGCTCGAACACCACCGCCCGCACCGCCGGCCCGCGCGGCGCCTGCACGCGGACCTGCGATCTCGCCTGGCGCCAGGCCCGCGCCACGTCGCCGAGGACGCCGCCGGGGAGGACCTGGTTGAGAAAGATCGACAGGTAGTACTCGCGCCACGCGACCGGCCACGGGAGGTCGACGCCGAGCCGCCGGGCGGTGAAGCTCCAGCGCCACGCGAGCACCGCCACCTGCACGACGGAGAGGGCGAGCGCGGCCAGCACCCACGACGGCCGCATCGACGCGAGCCGCGACGCCACCGCGCCGGCGTCGAGCCACACCGCGAGGCCGGCCAGCAGCCCCAGGCTCACCGCCGCCCGCAGGAGGAGGGGCACCCGTCCCGGTCCACGCCGCGGCAGCTCCGCCGCCGGCATTTCGCTCCCGCTCATCGGTCCGCGCCGCGGCGGCTCCGCCGCCGGCATTCCGGGCCCGCTCATTCGGCGTCACCAGGCAGCGCGAGGAGGTCGCGGTGGCCGACCGTCACCCGGAACCCTCCTCGGGCCACGGCGGCCCGGCGGCGCGCGACCCACGCGGCGACCCGATCCGCCGCTTCCTGTCGTTGCTCGGCCGCCGCCGCCGCCCACCCCGCGACGAGCCGGTCGGTCAGCCGGCGATCGGCAACCTCGAGCCGCCAGGCGCTCCCCGCGATCCACGTGCGGTACCCGACCTCTCGAAAGAGACGCGCCGCGAGCGGCGCGGCCGCCGGACCCAGAGCGGGACCGAACCCCTTGTCACCCCGTTGGTGCCGGTTGACGGCGTCCCGAACCAGGCCGTCGTCCGGGTCGGCGTCGGCGCGCCATCCCGCCGCCGATTCCGTCATCCACCCCACCTCCCCGTCGTAGGTCAGCGCGAAGTAGACGCCGCACGCGGCGGCCGCGCACTGGCGGACCAGCGCGCCGAGCCAAGCCTCGGACACCAGATCGAGCAGGGCCGAGGCGGTCACCAGGTTCGCTCCCCCGACGACCGCGAGACCGTCGGCCGCGAGGTCTCGGGCCACCGCGTCGACCGCGTCGACCTCCGGCGGCGCCTCGAGACGCTGCAGCCGATCCACGTGCCGCGGATCGTGGTCGACCAGCGTCCACCACTGCCCCGACGGCAGCCGCGGAGCGAGATACCGCAGATTGGCGCCGGTCCCGCTGCCGAGGTCGACCACCCGGCTCCACCCGCGCCGCCGCCACGCCGCGCACAACCGCTGGGGCAGCGCCTCGTCCCGCGCCCGCCGGTCCGCCGGCTCGCGCAACGCGAGCCAGTCGGCGTCGAACGTCTCCATACCCTGCTCCGTCAGCGTCTTCGTCCTGCGTCCCGGTCCGCCGGCTCGCACGAATGCCGACCAGGCAGCGTCGGCGTCTTCCGGCAGCGGCACCCGCCGGTCCGCCGGCGGCGCCCCGGCGTCAGGCGCCTCCATCGGGCGCCAGGGCCAGTACCGCGTCGGCAGTATCGCGTCGGCGAAGCGGCGGGCGGCCTCCGGCCACCCCGGCAGCTCCCCGGCATGGCGGCGCGCCGCCGCCGCCAGGGTCCTCCGGCGCCCGGCACCGTCGGGCTGGGCGAGCAGACGCTCGAGCGCCCCCGCCAGCGCCGCCTCGTCGCCGGGCGGCACGAGCACCCCCGCGTCGGCCGGCACGGTGTCGGGAATCGCCCCCCCGGTGGTGCCGACGACGGGGAGTCCCCGCGCCAGCGCTTCCGCGAAGGCCATGCCGTAGCCCTCGTAGTGCGACGGCAGCACGAACAGCGAGGCCCGATGATACAGGCGGTCGAGCTCGTCCTCGCCGCATTCGCCGGCGAGCCGGAACCGTCCGCCGAGACCGGCCTCGCGCGCGAGCGCGGCGACCTCGGCCGCGTACGCCGGCTCCCGCTCGAGGCTGCCGGCGCAGACGCAGCGCCAGGGCAGGGCGGCGAGCCGGGCCAGCGCCGCGGCGAGCAGGCGCTGGCCCTTGCGCGGCGTCACCGACCCCACCGACAGCAGCAGCGGGGGGTCTCCCGGCTCCGGACCCTCGGCGAGCGGCGCCGGGTCGGTGCCGGGCAGGACCGCCCGCACCCGGGCCGGGACGACGCCCCAGGCCTCGAGCCGCCGGGCGGTGAACGCGCTGGTCACGAGGACGCCGGCGCAGGCGGCCAGCGCCGCCCGCTCGAGGGCCTCGAGCTGCGCCCGCCGGGGTGCGTCGAGTCCCGTCTCGTCCGCGAGGGGATGGTGCACGAGGGCGAGAATGCGCAGCCGGGCGCGCTCGGCCCGGACCGGCGCCGGCAGCCCCCCGAGGGCCAGACCGTCGATGACCACCCGCGCGCCGTCGGGGAGGCCGGCCAGCGCCGCCGCCATCCGCGCCCGGGCGCCGGCGTCGGTCGCGGGGAAGGCCCCGGCCACGCTGTGCACGGCGACCTGCCAGCCCGCGGCCCGCAGACCGTCGACCATCCGGCGGTCGTAGATGTAGCCCCCGGTCTGCTGGTCGATGGGGCCGGGGACGACGACGTGCAGGCGCAAAGCGCTCACACGGGACCTTCGTAGCTGCCCCACGCGACGTGCGACTCGCGCAGGGTGACGCAGATGGCGGCGAGGCCGCGAGCGCCCTCCCCCAGGCGCCCCTCCCGCGCGTCCCGCGCGAGGTGGTCGAAGATGTGCCGGGCCAGGAGCTCGGTCGACGTGTTCCTGCCCGCGAACGCCGGCTCCTCGTCCAGGTTGCGGTAGTTGAGGTCGGCGAGGACCGCGCCGAGGCGCCGGCCCGCCAACCCGATGTCCACCACCAGGCCGTCGTCGTCGAGCTCCTCGCGGCGGAACGTGGCGTCGACGACGTAGGTCGCCCCGTGCAGGCGCTGGGCGGGGCCGAAGACCTCGCCCTCGAAGCTGTGGGCAATCATGAAGTGGTCACGAACGTTGAGGCTGTACATGGGTTCTCGTCGGAAAAAGATCGCGGCCCGGGACGGCGAAAGGAGATGACGTTGCCGCGTGCCAGGCGCGGAAACCGTAGAACGGGCCGCATCCGGACGCAGTTGGAAGCTCCATGTCGATCACTGCCCAGGGGGCCGACTGCGCTCGACTCGGGTCGATGCACCAGGTCAATAGCGGATGCGATGGCAGAGGGTGCCCCCCGGCGCCCGACTCACGCGGGCCATGACCGCCGGCAGCTCCTCGAACCGGTCCTCGCCCGTGATCAGCGCATCGAGACGCGCGTCGCCGAGGAGCGTCATGGCCAGCGCCAACCGGCGCGCGTGGTCCCACCGCGGCGTGCGGGCCGGGGGCAGGCGTCCGACCTGACTGCTCCGCACCGTCAGCCGACGGGCATGGAAGGCCTCGCCCAGCGGCAGCGGCACCGGGCGGTCGCCGTACCAGCTCGCCTCGACGATGACGCCTTCCACCCCCGCCACGGCGAGGGCCGCGGCCAGTCCGTCGGGATGGCCGCTGGCGTGGATGACGAGGTCGGCGTCGGCGCCGTCGGGCGCCGTCGTCCGGAACGGGATCTCCAGGGCCTCGGCCACCGCCCGCCGCGCCGGGTTCGGATCGATCAGGGTCAGCGCGACGCCGGGCACCCCCCGGCAGAGCCGGGCGCAGAGCAGCCCCACCACCCCGCCGCCCACGACGACGATGCGGTCGCCGACGACCGGGCGGGCGTCCCACAGCACGTTGACGGCGGTCTCCATGTTGGCGGCGAGCACCGCGCGGCCCGGCGGCACCCCGGCCGGCAAGCGCGTCACCGCGCTCCGCGGGACCGTGTAGCGATCCTGGTGGGGATAGAGGCAGAAGACGACCTGTCCGTCGAGGTCGTCCGCGCCCTCGACCACCCGCCCTACGCTGCTGTAGCCGTACTTCACGGGGCCGGGGAACTCCCCCTCCTGGAACGGCGCCCGCATCGCCTGATACTGTGAGGGCGGCACCCCGCCGCGGTACACCAGCGCCTCCGTGCCGCGGCTGATGCTCGAGTACAACGTTCGGATCGACACCTCGTGGTCCCGGCGCGGGGGCAGGCGCGCGTCCACGATGGCGCCCCGGCCCGGCGCCTCGATCCAGAACTGACGTGCGGTGATCGGCTCCGCCATCGCGAGTCCAGCGCCGACACCTTATCAGACGATGCCCGCGACGCCCCCCCGCGCCCCGGCCGGTCCGCCCGCCCACGGACGCGGCCGCGTGGCCGCGGAGCTGGCCATCGGGCTGGCGCCGCTGCTGCTGGTGGCCGGCGCCACGGCCCGGCGGCTCGAGCTGCCCCACGACTACCTGGCCACCGCGGTGGCCGCCTACGGCCTCTTCGCGGCCGGGGTCCAGAACCTCCTGCCGCCGCAGCCCTGGCCCGGACTGGGCCCGGCCAACCGGGTCACGGTCGGCCGCGCCGCGCTGGTCCTGTCGCTCGCGGCGCTCGTGCCGCACGCGCAGGCCCTCCCGGACGCCGGCCTCTGGTGGATCATCGGCATGGCCATCGCCGCCCTCTGCCTCGACGGCGTCGACGGGCTCGTGGCGCGGCGCACCGGCACCGGCACCGACTTCGGCGCCCGATTCGACATGGAGCTCGATTCGGTCCTGATGCTGGTGCTGGCCGCGCTGGTGTGGCGAAGCGGGCGGCTCGACGCCTGGATTCTGCTGCTCGGCGCGCCCCGCTACCTGTTCGTGGCGGCCGGATGGCTGCTGCCGTGGCTGCGGGCTCCCCTGCCCCAAAGGTTGCGCCGAAAAGCGGGGTGCGTCGCCCAGGGCGTCGCCCTCGTCGTCTGCCTCGCCCCCATCGTCCCCGCCGGCCTCGCCGCCATGGGTGCGGCGGTCACCCTGGTCCTGCTGATGCAGGTTCGTTCGCGGTTGACGTCGGCTGGCTGTTCGATCGCCGGAGGGAGGAAACCGGGTCGCACCGCGACGAATGAGACGCGGGCCGTCACCCCGGACGGGTCCGCGTCTGCGCGTCACCTCTGCCCGACGGTATCCGCGCGGATGGTCAGTCCCGTTTCGGGGCGCCGTGCATCAACGCCCCGAGGACATGGTGCTGCGTCTGTTCGATGGAATCGACGCGCCCGGTCAATCGCGCAATCTGCCACGAGTTCACGAGGCCGGCGAGGGCACCGATCACGGCAGCGACAGCCGTGAGGAGTTCGACCATACCTTCGAGTATAGTCCGGCCGCCCCCACCGCACAATCCACGTGCTGCGCACGGGTGCACGCCGGATCCGCGCCGCGCCTCACGGCTCGTCGAGGCGCCGCCAGCGCAGCGTGCCGTAGTTGACGAACGGCTCCCCGTCGACGGACATGCGCATGCGGACGTCGTAGTGGAAGGGCGACAGCATGAACGTGCGGCCCGCGAGCCTGACCCGGCTCCCCCCGCGGTCGATCGGCGCCGCCTCCCAGTGATGGGAGAAGTAGCCGCCGGGGTCGCCCCCGAGCCGGCCGACCTTGAGGAGCTCCCAGCCCCGGCTGTCCTCCTCGAGCCGCACCAGGTACCTGATGCGCCGGTCGTACACGAGGATGGACTCGACCGTCACGTCGCCGTCGAAGGTCGACGCCTCGATGGTGCTGGCGTAGGTGCACCCCTCGACGTGCCGCACCGTCTCGGTCCCCACGAACTCGCTCGACTCGGCCAGCGGCGAGTCGGGCAGCACGCCCTCGACCTCCCAGGTCCCGACGAAGTAATGGGGATCGAACGGGGCGGGGTCGTCGCCCTCGGCGTCGCCCTCGACCCCGAGGGTCGGGCGCCGCAGGGCGTTCAGCCGGGCGATGAGGTCCAGCTCCTGCCCGGTGAGGCACTGGCCCTCCACCTCGGTCTCGCCGGGCTGGAGCTTGACGATGGGCTCGGCCTCCAGCTCGGCGGGGGTCTGCGCCGCCCCGGCCGGAGCGAGGATCAGAAGCACGCAAACCGACAGGACCGCATTCCGCATTGATGTCTCCTGTGCGCGTCCCCGCGGGGATCCGCGGGGCCTCCGGAACACCCGATCGACGCCAAGTCGCCGGCTGCCCGGCGGGGCCGCCGTTCCCGCGGCCTGCACGCGCGGCACCGCGATACAGTCCGCATCGGCGCGCCGGAGCCCGCGGCGAGAGCCCGGCGACCTCGCCGCGGGCTCCCGGAAACGGAACGGGGGCGGCACGATCGGCCGCCCCCGTCCTGCCACCGTGCGCCGCGCCGGCCAGGCTCCCTAGCAGCCCGTGGCGAAAGTCCCCGCTGCATTCGAGCGGCGCTGCATCCCGCCTGACTGCGTCGTTCGTCGGTTACATATGCCCAATATGCGCCCTCCTCACGCCTTGTCAGGCGGGCGCCTCGGCCCTTTGCGGGCGCCCCTTCGGGCGCGGTGCAACGCGGGGTTTCACCATGGGCTGCTAGTCGTCGTCGGCCGGGGTCTCGTCGACCAGCGTGTAGTTGACGTTGGTCAGGTACATGTCGTCCCAGCTCTGCTCCGACCAGTAGACCTCCTTGTGGGGGGCCGGGTTGCGCCGGTTGTTGCGCGAGTTGTCGTAGCGGGCAATCGACTTCACGGTGGTGCCCGCCGGCACCCGGATGGGCTCGGCCAGCTCGTACTCGAACTGCCAGTCGAAGTCGTAGTTGGGGACCCGCAGCAGTATCTCCTCCCGGCCGTCGGGATACGTCAGCACCCACGTGAAGTCCTTGCCGCGCACGTGGGCGTGGACGAACATCGACTGGATGACGGCGTCGTTCTGGAAGCCCCCGATGCCGGTGACCGTCCAGTTCCCGTCGTTGGCGGGAATCGGCGCGAGCAGCGGGTTCAGCCCCTGCCCCACCTGGCGGGACGCGGCCCTGGCGCGGCGCTCCTCGGGCGTCAGCGGCGGCGGCGCGACGAGCTGCTCGTTCTCGGAGGTGGTCTCGTTGAGGCTGAGGCTTCGCACCCGCTGCGACCGCTCCTCGGTGGCGAGCCACGCCCCGATCGCGGGCCGCGACGTCTCGGGCTTGCCGGTGGCCTGGTAGTGCAGGTTCCAGATGATGTAGTCGAAGAGGTCGCCGCGGATCTCGCGCACCTGGCCGGGCCGGGCCACGTCGGCGCCGACGCCGGGAATGTAGGGGCCGAAGCCGGCGCGCTGGGCGGCGGCCTCGTCGCGCTGCTCGGGGGTCTGCTCGCGGCGCTGGGCCCGCCCGTCCGCGGTCAGCCGCGCCACCTCCTCGGCGTCCACGTCCGGGTCCCGCACCGGCACGTAGTCGACCTCCGGGCCGCCCGCCCACGCCGGCCCCCGGCCGAGCACCATGCCGGCGGGCATGTTGACGAGGCCGGTGGTGATGTGGTGGGTCGCAGCGTAGTTGCCGGGCCGCACCTGCGTCGCCGACACCGTCATCACGTCGTCGAACGGCAGCGGGGTGTAGAGGTTGAAGTTGGGCGTCTCGCCCTCGGCGTCGATCTGCCACGCGATGGGGAACTCGATGACGTAGTCGGGCTCCTCGCCCGACGGATGGCTCCAGCCCGCGGCCGAGAAGCGCGGCGCCTCGGGGGCCGGTCCGGCGCCCTCGGGGGCTCCGCCGTCGGCCCACGCGACGATGGTCTCGATCTGCTCGTCGCTCAGGCTCGTGTCGTTCGAGAACTCGCCGAAGCGCGGGTCGGCGAACCACGGCGGCATCTCGCGCGCCTCGACCTTCGCCTTGATGGCGCGGGCCCACGGCCGCGCGTCCCGGTACGACAGCAGCGACATCGGCGCCACCTGGTTCGGCCGGTGGCAGCTCGCGCAGTTGTCGAGCAGGATGGGGCCGACGTGCTCGTTGTAGGTCGGAACGTCCTGGGCCGCCGCGCCGGCCGCCCCGGCCAGCGCCAGTCCGACCACACCCGCCGCCGCGATGATGGTCCGCATATCGATATGTCTCCCTGTTCACCATCCAGACGCTCGCGTCCCCGAAGGGCGACGCGGGACGACTGGTGCATTGACTGCGCGGCAATCCGGGCCGCAACGCGCGACGATTCCCGGGCCGGCCGTTGGCGAAATCCCCGCCGCACCCGAGCGGCGACGCGGGGACTCACCGCGGGCGGCTAGCGCACGGCGGGCGCGACCGGCGGGGCCGACCCCCCGAGGAACAGACGGTCGCCGTTGGCGAGCAGGAAGTTCCTGCCCACCCCCTTGGGGGTCCCGTCCTTGGCGTAGTAGCCCTCGACGGTCAGCTCGATGCCGATGTCGAGGGTGTTCTTCGTGACCCCGTTGCGGATGAGCTCGTTGGGGCTCCCTCCCTCGATCATCCACCGCACCAGCTCGCCCTCCTCGTTCTCGATGTCCATGTGGAACCAGGAGTGCGGGTTGATCATCTCCCACCGGACGAGCTTGCCGGTCAGGGTCAGCGGCCTCTCGATGTCGAACTCCGCGGAGAACGCGTGATGGGTCGACACCGGAGTGGCCGCGAGCAACGCTCCCGCAACGACGACGACACAAGCGAGCTTCGTGCGCATGGTTCCCTCCTGAACCGTTACCGACCGGCATCCCAACCCGCCCACCGTCGCCTGCGGCTCCGCTGGGCGCCCGTTCCATCCTACAGGAGTCCGACTCCTGCTAGCGAGGCTCCGCCTCAGACCGACGAGACATGTGGCCGAGCCGTATCGGAGGCGAACAAAACACGATTCGAAACTCGACTCAACTGTGAAGATGCCGGCCGGTCAAGGAATCTAGGGCTGCTTGCGGAGGTGCCCGTAGATCAGATCCTCCACGAACTCGACGCAGCGGAACTCGAGAATGCGCGCGTTCTCCTCCACGCGTCGATACAGGGGCATCCGAATCGTCCACGGCCGCGTGAAGACGTTCGGGTCCTCCATGGTGGCCTCGTACCAGAGCGTGTCGGGGCTCCGCGGGGTGATGCGCTCCACCACGCGCATCGCCTCGCTGTGATGGTTGCCGGACTGGTCGAACCAGGTCTGGCCGTAGAACCCGGTCGTCTCGATGACCAGCGTGTCGCCGTCCCAGTGCCCGTTCGACCACCCCATCCAGCTGTCGGCGGGGGCGTCCATCTGGTCCGTCATGTACACCGTGCGCACCGCGCCGGCGAACTCGAAGAGCATCATGACGTGATCCCGGCTCTGGATGATCTGGAAGGGGAACGGCATGTACATGCCGCGCGGCGTGCCCGGCAGGTAGCACTTGATGGCGGGGTCGCGCTCGAGCCGGTTCGCCCGGTTCTCGTCGCGCTCGGCCAGGGCCTCCGGCGTGTACGGGATCGCGCCGCCGTCGACGATGACCCCGAGGCCGCCCGGCACCGCCGAGAGCGCCCCCAGCTCGCGCACCACGCTCGGCCCCGCCGAGTGCGGCTCGACGTCCCAGTGGGCCGAGTTCATCGCCTGCCAGATCCCGTTCAGGTCGGGGCGGCCGTCCGGCGTCCTGGGCGCCTCGTAATCCGCGGTCTGACCCGCCACGGGGACCGCGGCCAGCGCGACCGCGGCCGCCAACGTCATCGTCGTTGCGAGAGTGCGCATCGCCATGTCACCTGTCCCTGGCCTCGGCCTGCTCCGCTTCCGCCGCCGCCTCGGCCGCGAGCCGCTCTTCCAGGCGGGCGCCGACCAGCGTGTTGTAGAGCCCGTAGTTGCCCTCGTGGCAGGCGAACTCGAACAGCGGGCCCCGCGTCCTCTGCATCAGGTTGACGGCCGTCCACGGGCGGTCCCAGGTCCCCGGATCGTCCACCGTGAACTCGTACTCGATGACGTCGTCCGACACCCTGGTGAGGCGCTCGGTCACCGTCATCCGGTCCCCGGACCCCTGGAACGGGTTCTTGCCGTTGAAGTTGGAGGTCTCCACGACGAGGGTGTCGCCCTCCCAGCGTCCCCGCGACAGGCCGATCCACTGCTGCACGCCCGCCGGGGGGGCGTCCGCATCGTCGAGCGGGATGATGCGCGCGTCGTGGATCATCTCGGACAGGATCATCACCTGGTCGGCCGCCTGCACGATGTGGTAGTTGGCGTTGTAGCCGTTGGGCATCATCGGCGGGCCGACGCCCCGCATCATGATGCACCGGTCGTCGAGCTGGTTGGCCTCGGCCGAGTCCCACCGCCCCCCGAGCCGGGCCTGCGCCTCGGCCCGCGCCGCCGCCGTGCGCTGCCCCTCGGCGTTGACCGGCGGCAGCCGCCCGTCCGGGGGATCCACGATCATCGAGGTGCGGAGGTTCCGCGCCCGCGCCGCCTGGCTGCGGTCGAGCCCGAACTGGGTGAAGTCGTAGTGGACGTCGGGAATGGTCCCCGGCTCGGTCTGCGCGCTCTCGCGGGCGGCCCGGCCGCCCTCGATCGCGGCCACCTCCTCGGGGGTGTAGAACTCGGCGTCACCCCCTCCGGCCGCTCGAGCGGCGTGTAGGTCTGGTTCGACCAGAACCCCTCCAGATCCGGATGACCGTGCGGCGTGCGGGGCACCTCGTACGGTGCGTCCGCCCCATCCGATGCGGCGGGCTCCTGCGCGGCGGCGGCGCCGGCCGCCGCGAGCGCGAGCCCGGCGAGGACGACCGGCCAGCCGCCGGCCAAGTGTCGAGGCATCTGAGCGCTCCTTCTCCGCATGCCACCCTGCCGGATTCCCGGATGCACGCGGGTCGCGAACCAGCGCAATTATCACCCAACACGGCGCCGCCCGCGACCCCTAATGTGGGGGTTGACGAACCGCCCATCAGGTACCGCCGGACGTTCCCCGGTATAATGGCTGACCACATGGCTGAGACTTCCGGCGACGCGCCCGGGAACGAGAAGGCGGCGCAGGCGGCGGTTCCCGTCGCCGACGGCGACCGCGCGACCACCGCGGAGGGCGACGCGCTGAACCTGGTCGTGCCGGCCGGGGCCCCGGTCGCCGGCGGGACGGTGCTGGCGTCGCTGCGCAACTGGAATCGACGGCGGCGTTCGAAGAAGCGGAGCGACGAGGCCCCTCCCGGCGCCGACGCCCTCGACGCCGCGAATCCGCCCTTGCGCGCCGCCACGCCGGCGCCGCCCGAAGACACGGTGGACGCGGCCGAGCCCTCCGCAACCGAGGCCGGGCCGGCCGCCGCCCCGCAAGCGGCCCCGGCCGGGAGCGAGCCGAACCTCGAGGCGGATTCCGCCGTCCCCGGAAGCCCCGAGGCCGGAGCGGCGGCCGTGCCGGCGGAGGCCGAGGACCGTCCGGTCACGATGCCCGCGCCGCCCCCGGACGAGCCGTCCGCCGAGGACGCCTCCCCGGCCGCCGCGGGCCGGGACCTCATCGCCGAGCGCCGCGCCGCGGCCCGGCGGGGCGGCGGGCAGGACCGCATCGACGCCCAGCACGCCCGCGGCAAGCTGACCGCCCGCGAGCGCATCAAGCGCATGCTGGACGCCGACTCGTTCGAGGAGCTCGCGCCCTACGTCGAGCATCGCCACGCCGGCTTCGGGCTCGAGAAAAACCGTCACGCGGGCGACGGGGTCGTCACCGGGTTCGGCCTCGTCGACGGCCGGCGCATCGCCATCTTCGCGCAGGACTTCACGGTGCTCGGCGGCTCGTTCTCCGAGGTGCAGGCCACCAAGGTGGGCCGGCTGATCGAGGCGGCCACGAGCAGCGGGCTGCCCATCGTCGCCCTCCTCGACTCGGTCGGCGCCCGCATCCAGGAGGGGGTGTGGAGCCTCGCCGGGTTCGGCGACCTGTTCTGGCGCAACACCCAGGCGAGCGGCGTCGTGCCGCAGATCAGCCTGATGCTGGGCCCGTGCGCGGGCGGCGCCGTCTACTCGCCGGGGCTGACCGACTTCGTGGTGATGACCCGCGGCAACAGCTTCATGTTCATCACCGGGCCCGACGTCATCCAGACCGTCACCGGCGAGGAGGTCGACGTCGAGACGCTCGGCGGGGCCACCACCCATGCGGCGGGCTCGGGCGTCGCGCACTTCGTGACCGACGACGAGAACGGCGCGTTCGCCCTCACCCGGCGGCTGCTGGGCTACCTGCCGTCGAACAACGTCGACGATCCGCCGATCCTGTCCCCGGACGACGCCCTGACCCCCGACACCGCGGCCCTCGACGGGCTCATTCCCGAGTCGGCCGAGCTGTCCTACGACGTCCGCGACGCCATCGGCCTGATCGCCGACCGCGGCTCGTTCCTCGAGGTGCAGGCCGACTTCGCGCCGAACGCGGTGGTCGGGTTCGCCCGGCTCTCGGGCCGGGTGGTGGCGTTCGTGGCCAATCAGCCGGCGCACCTCGCGGGGGTCCTCGACATCGACGCCTCGGACAAGATCGCGCGGTTCATCCGGTTCTCCGACGCGTTCAACATCCCCATCGTCACGCTCGTCGACTGCCCCGGCTTCCTCCCCGGCAGCGGGCAGGAGCGCCAGGGCATCATCCGCCACGGGGCCAAGATCGTCTACGCCTACTCGGAGGCGACGGTGCCCAAGGTTTCGGTCGTGCTGCGCAAGGCCTATGGCGGGGCCTACATCGTGATGAGCAGCAAGATGATCCGCACCGACGTGTGCCTCGCGTGGCCGTCGGCGGAGATCGCGGTGATGGGCCCGAAGGGGGCCGTCAACATCCTGTACGCCCGGCAGCTCGCGGCCCTCGATCCGGCCGAGCGGGAGGCCGAGCGGACCCGCCTCGAGGGCTCGTTCCAGGAGAAGTTCAACTCGCCGTTCGTGGCCGCGGCGGCGGGGCACATCGACGACGTGATCTACCCGCGCGAGACCCGGGCCCGGGTCTCGGCGGCGCTCGACTTCCTCAAGGACAAGCAGACCGCGACCGTGCCGAAGAAGCACGGCAACATTCCGCTCTGATGCTCTCCCAACTCGAGACGGTGCTGGAGATCTCGGCCTACGGCACCGTCATCCTGTTCGCCGCGCTGGCCGGGCTGCTCGGCCTCATGTACCTCCTGACCGCGCAATGGCCGGTCCGCGCCGCGCAGTGGCTGCTCGAGACCGTCCCCGGCTCGGAGCCGGCGACGTTCGGACGGATCACCGACGCCGAACGCGAGCGGCGCCTGCGCGCGGTGGCGATAGCGGTGGCGGCGGCCTGCGCGACCGTCGCGCGCGCGCCCACCGTCCCCGACCGGACCCCGTCCCAGTGGCGGCACCTGCACCTCGCGCGGCGCCTCGGCAGCCGGGTCGCGCGGACGAGGGCGCGGTCGTGAGCCGCTACCGGGTCACCGTCGAAGGCCGGCGCTACTACGTGGACATCGACGACCCGCATGCGCGCCCGGTCAGCGCGACGGTGTCCGGCACGACCTTCTCGGTCGACGTGGAGCCGGCCGACAGCACCGACGTGCCGCTCGGCGACGCCCCGCCGCGCGCGGCGGGGATACGGCAGGCGGCCCCCGCCGAGGCCCCCGCCGCGACCGCCGCCTCGGGCGATCCCGACCGCATGATCGCGCCCATTCCCGGGGTGGTCTCCTCGATCGCGGTCGCCGCCGGGCAGACCGTCGCGCGCGGCGACGAGCTGCTCACCCTCGAAGCCATGAAGATGATGAACGTCATCCGGTCGCCGCGCGACGGCCGCATCGACACCGTGCACGTGGCCCAGGGCAGCCGCGTCGCGCAGGGCGAGCCGCTGGTGTCGTTCGAGCCCTGAGCCCACGCGCCCCGGCCGCGCGTCCGGGCACTGCCGTCCGCGCCGCGCGGCGGCGCCCACCGGTCTTCATGATTCCCCTGGTCCCGACCATTGCCCCCGAAGCCCTGCTGATGTTCGCCATCGGCGGGCTCCTGATCTATCTGGCCATCGCGAAGGAGTACGAGCCGACCCTGCTGCTGCCCATCGGCTTCGGGGTGCTGCTCGGCAACCTGCCCAACTCGCCGATGAACCAGCCCGAGGGGATGCTGCACTTGCTGATCGAGTTCGGCATCGACACCGAGCTCTTCCCCCTCTTCATCTTCATCGGCATCGGGGCGATGATGGACTTCCGCCCCCTGCTGTCGCAGCCGATGTTCGCGCTGCTCGGGGCGGCCGGCCAGCTCGGCATCTTCGCCACCCTCATCCTCGCGACCCTCGTCGGGTTCCCGCTGAACCAGGCCGCGTCCATCGCGGTGATCGGCGCCATCGACGGCCCCACCAGCATCTACGTCTCGTCGCTCCTCGCCCCCGAGCTGCTGGCCCCGATCGCGGTCACCGCCTACTCGTACATGAGCCTCGTCCCCATCATCCAGCCGCCGCTGATGCGGCTGTTCACGACGCGGGCGGAGCGCCGCATCCGGATGGAGTACGCCCCGCGCCCCGTCCCCCGCGGCGCCGTCATCGCCTTCCCCATCGTGGTGACCATCGGCATCGGCATTCTCGTGCCGCCCTCGGCGCCGCTGGTGGCGACGCTCATGTTCGGCAACCTGCTGAAGGAGTCGGGCGTCGTCGCCCAGCTCGCGAGCACCGCGTCGAACGAGCTCGCCAACCTGTCGACGATCTTCCTGGGGCTCACCGTCGGCAGCCTCATGCAGGCCGAGACGTTCCTGCAGCCGACGACCCTGTTCATCCTCGTCCTCGGGCTCTTCGCGTTCGCCCTCGACACCATCGCGGGCATCCTGTTCGGCAAGGTGCTGTGCACGGCGAGCCGCGGCAAGGTCAACCCCCTGGTGGGCGCCGCCGGCATCAGCGCGTTCCCCATGAGCGGGCGGCTCGTGCAGCGGGTGGCTCAGGAGGAGGACTTCACCAACCACGTCCTCATGCACGCCATGGGGGCCAACACCGCCGGCCAGCTCGGCTCGGTCATCGCCGGCGGGGTCCTGCTGACGCTCTACGGGTGGTTCGGCTAGGGGCACGCCCCGCAGACCGGGGTCGACTCCCGCAAGGGTCGGCCGGGCGGCCAGCGGAGCCGATGGCAACGACTGCCGGGCCGCGGGAGCCCGTCGCCGGACCGTACCCGGGCCGAACGGCGCGGACGCCGCGGGCCGCGAGACGCCGGAGCGACGGGCGCCACGACGACCGGCCGGGGGGCGTCTTTCGGTGTAAGCTACGGCGATCGGAACGTCCAGAAAGGGGATCCTGCATGCGCCAGCACTCCATGGTGAAAGCCGTCTGTGCCGCCGTCCTCCTGGTGGTCGGGTCGGCGATCGCGGCGGAAGCCCAGTACAGCCTCACCGTCAACCGCGACCGGCTGATCAACGCCGCGAGAGAGCCGCAGAACTGGCTGCTCATGAACGGCGACTACACGGCTACCCGCTACTCGCGGCTCACCCAGATCGACCGCGACAACGTCGCCGACCTCCGCATGGTGTGGGCGCTGGCCCTCGGCGGCATGCAGGACACCGGGCGCAACGGCCCCGAGGCCGAGCTCAACCCGCTGGTCGACAACGGCTTCCTGTACACCAGCGACGGGTGGGGGACGGTGTACAAGATCGACGCCCGCAACCCGAACTACGGCGAGTTCGTCTGGATCTCGGACCCCGGCGTCGACCACGAGGGCAACACCTCGCGCACCCGCGGCATCGCCCTCTGGGAGGACCGGGTGCTGCAGAACCTGCCGGACGGCCGGGTCATCTCCATCGACCGCGAGAACGGCGAGATCATGTGGGACGTGGAGCTCGCGAGCGTCAACGAGTTCGGCCGCCGCGAGCGGTTCCTGACCGCGCCGATGGTGGCCGAGGGCAAGGTCCTCGTGCACAACGGGGCCGGCGACGGCGGCACCCGGGGCTGGGTGGCGGCCCTCGACGTCGACACCGGCGACGAGCTGTGGCGCTGGTGGGTCGTGCCCGAGCCCGGCCAGCCCGGCAGCGAGACCTGGAAGGACGACCACAACGCCTGGAAGACCGGCGGCGGCGGCATCTGGCAGACCGGGTCCTACGACCCCGAGACGCGGCTCTACATCGTCGGCACCGGCAACCCGTTCCCCGGCTACGACGCCGAGTTCCGCCCCGGCGACAACCTCTACACGAACAGCGCCGTCGCCCTCGACATCGACACCGGCGAGCTCGAGTGGTACTTCCAGTACACCCCGAACGACTCGTGGGACTACGACGAGGTCGGCGTGCACATGCTCTACGACCTCGAGATCGACGGGCGCATGCGCAAGGTCGTCTCCCACTACGCCCGCAACGGCTTCTTCTACACCCTCGACCGCACCGACGGCAGCTTCATCAAGGGCGCCCAGTACGTCAACGACCTGAACTGGACGGCGGGGCTCGACCCCGTCACCGGCAAGCCCGTCGAGTACGACCCGAACCTCGACGTGCAGATCTACAACCCCGAGGCCCGCGCCATGCGCGGCGACCGCGACGAGATGAAGCGGGCCTGCCCGACCTGGCACGGCGGCGTCGCCCACCAGCCGATGGCCTACAACCCCGTGAAGCACATCGCCTACGGGGTCGGCACCGAGGGCTGCTTCGAGCAGACCGGCGCCGCCATGGTCCCCGCGAGCCCCGACGGCGACATCGATCCCCAGCGCAGCGAGCGCCGCCAGTACGACAGCGACCTCTACTACGGCGCCCTCACCGCGTTCGACGCCGTCGACCACGAGGTCATCGGCAAGGCGGTGACCGAGATCGAGATCCGCTCGGGGGTGACCGCCACCGCCGGCGGCCTCGTGTTCACCGCCCTCCAGGACGGCTGGCTCGTGGCCTACAACGACGAGACGCTGGAAGAGCTGTGGCGCTTCAACGTCGGCACCCCCCTCAAGGGCGCCCCCGTCACCTACGCCATCGGGCCCACGCAGTACGTCGCGGTGCAGTCCAGCGGCCGCCACCTGCACCCGGTGCGGTACGACAACCTCGAGAACTCGAGCTACCTGTTCGTGTTCGCCCTCGACCGGCGCTGACGATTCGGCCGCAGCTCTCCCGGCCGCTGGATCGGCCGGGAGAGCTGCACGACTTTTCTTGTCGTATGCCCCAGCCGGGGACAACCGCCGGGCACAGAGCTTCCCTGGCTGGACGCGTTTCCGGGGAATACGAACGCCTTCCTAATCGAGGCCCTGTCCGCCCGCCTACTCCGTTGCTGTTGGGGCGTCCGCCCGTTTCATCGAGGCGTTGCGGCCGTCGAGCCGTCGTTCGGGGTGGCTGTCGGACGTGTCGAAGACGACGCCGTTCCGTCGGTTTCGGACGTGCTCCTCTATCCGCCTCTCGACGCGTCCTTGCGTCGCGTTGTGCTCCGCCATGTGCATCTTCACGCCTAGCCGGTTCATCAGGCGTCCGACCGTTGCCAGGCTCGTGCTGTCCGTGAAGACCTTGCCGTTCCGCGTCGTCCGCTCGATTTGGATCTCGTCGCCTTCCAGGCTCACTACGAGTCGAGCGAGGCGGTGGCTGCTCAGCGCCAGCGCTCCCGCCGATCCGAGCATCGCCGGATGGGCCTGGGGTTCTTCCGTCAGCCTCAGCTCGTCGCTGGCTTCCTGTTCGTACAGGGCGTCGAGCATCCTCCACTCGGTCTCGATGGCGTCCTGTCGGTCCTCGATCAGGAGTCCGTACGCGGCTGCCAGCGATCCTGCGGCGTCTGCGTCGGCGGCGGCTCGGATCACGTCGTAGACGTCCCTGACGGGTGCGGGCTCGGTCGCCCGTTCGAACTTGCCCCGCAGTATCTGTACGGTTGACAGCACGGTCTGCGGCCTGCCTTCGATCTCCGCTTCTTCGTGGTCGTCCTCGGGGATTACGGGGGCCGTGTTCACGTCGATGACCCCGGTCTTCATCCGGACCCTGATCTGTCCCTGGGTCTCCTTGATCGTCGTCCCTCCCAAGCGCGTCGTCAGGTTCTCCGGTCCGGGCCGGGCGAGTGCGCCGAGCGCCGGGACCTCGTAGACGACGATGTCGATGTCCGTCGATTCGCGGTGGTGCAGCCGCGCCCCCAGCACCGTTCCTCCACCCAGGTGAACGGCCCAGGGGTTTCCGGCGGGGCCGAGGCGCGTGAGGATGTCGCGCGTTTGCAGCCACAGATCGCCCGCCGGTTCCGGCAGCGTCAGCCTGGTCATCGGTGATCCTGGTCGTGGCTTCGTCTCGCGTTCCGTCGTTCCTGCAGCCGCCAGGCGCGGCCCATCGCGTTCAGCCACTTGATCCGGCTGTAGCAGGGCAGGCCCATCTCCTTGATCCACCACGCGAGGTCCTGCAGGCTGAACGCTCCGACCGCGTCGGCTTCCGCGATGCACGTCGTGCTGGCCTCGCTCAGCACTACCCGTGCGAGGCACCGTGCTCTCCGGGTCGACTGTCTGCTCTTGACGGCCCGCTCCATCTCTTCCGCGGTCGGTCTCTTCACCCAGCCGTTGCATGATCCCGCGATCAGCGCCTCCAGTGCTTGGCACGGCTCTCCCGGGTTTCTCTTCTGCGCTCTCTCCTTCAACATTCCGGCGAACACCGATGTCGTCGGGAACTGCTCGATCGGCAGGAGGTTCCGCGGGGCGTTGGGATCTTCGTCGGCGAGCCTGCGTCTGGTCTCGCGTTCGATCCAGGCTTCGCGTCTTTCTGCGTTCTGCCGTGGTCGTTCAGGCGTCGTGGAAACCTTCATCGTCGTGTGGCGTCGGGCCATTGTACGGGTTGTTCGGGTGGGTTGGGAGGTTCGGCCTCTTCGGTTCACCGCTGTCGGCGTCGGCGTCGAACGACGGCTGGAAGTACGCCTCCGCCCGCGTCCCGAGGGCGTCCCTGTCGATCGGCGTGCAGCGGCGGGTGGCGAAGACCGGTCCGGGCTGGCTGGCCCCCGCCCCCCTTCGGGCTGAGCAGCGCGGCGCTCGCCGGCATCGCATCTCGACGGGCGTGTCGCGCCCCGGCTGCTTCACCCGGAGCTCGAGCTCGATGAACGCGCCGTGGAGGACGAACGACCCGTGCCAGCCGCCGGCCGTCGATGAAGGGACGTGGACCATGATGCGCCAGTTGCGACAGCTCGACCGCGGCTCCCGAAGAGCTCGCTGAGCCCGACCGTCGTGCACGAACGCCGTGCCGTCGGACAACACCCCTCGACGGTGCTGCGAGGACAGTCGCCCTGCCTTGGTCGTCGACAGACGGGTCGAGCTCTCGACCAGCCCGGCCGCCCTCGGCGACCATCCTGGGCGGTTTCAATCAGGTCGAATGTGCTCCGTCAGGAGCCGCGCCGCGTTCTCCCTGGTCAGCGATTCGACGTCCTCGGTGCGCTCGAGGAACGGGCGGACGTCGGCGACGGCGCGGTCCCAGTCGAGGACGTCGACTCGGGCGGCCACGGTCTCCCGCCAGGTTCGGGCGTTCAGCTCCGCGCCGGCCCAGTCGGTCTGCCGCAACGCCGCGTTCAGCAGGGTCAGGTTCGGCGCCGGCCACGTCGGATCGCTCAGGTACCAGATCAAGTCGTACAGGTCCCGCCCCTTGGTGTAGGGCCGCTGCAGGACGGCGTGGAGCTTGCCGGCGAGCAGCGACGCCCGGTCGTGATGGCAGAGGCGCAGGGTGACGTGGCGGCGCACGAGACGGGTGTCCAGCACGGCGCCGGCCGGTGGACGCGTATCGACCTCGATCTTGACCGCGAGCGCCTCCTCCCGGCGAAGCGACAGGCCCGCCTCGTGCAGAATGCCCCTGACGCGCACGAACGCGCTGTGCACGGTCCGGCTGTCCCGCATCGACAGGTCGACGACGTAGCCTTCGCGCGCCAGCTCCGCGCGGATCGCCTTCAGCCAGGCCCGCAGATCGTACCGCGACGGGTCGCCTTCGAGCGTGAAGTCGAGGTCTTCGGAATAGCGCGGCAGCGCGAAGAGGAAGCGCAGGCAGGTCCCGCCGTGAAAGGCGAGCGGCACCATCGCGCCCGCCTTCTGCAGAACGCCGAGAATGCGGGCCTGCAGGTATTCGCGGGCCCGGTTGCGACCCTGCACCGGGTCGACCGCGCGCACGAGGTCGAGAAGATGGGCCTTCACAGGACCTCGCAGACGTCAGCCTGATCACGGGCCATGGCGCGAACGCGCCGGGCCGCCCGCCGCAGCTTCGGCCGGGCCGCGGTCGCCGCCAGCCGTTCCAACAGGTCCAGGTCGAGGGCGTCGAGGTCGAGGCGCAGCCCGGCGAGGTGGGGCGATTCGTCGCCGCCCGGACACAGGTGGACGAGATCGAGCAACGCCTTCTCGGGCCGCGCGACGAACGCCTGCTGACGCCGGCCCACCTCCACGGACCGATAGCCGAACAGCAGGTCACGCTTCAGGTGGCGGAACGAGAACCGGCCGAGCGCGGTGCTGCGGAGCTCGGGCCGCGCGGCGGCCACGCTGGTCACCTCGGGCACGTACTCGGGAATGCGCTGCGCGTGCGCCAGCGCGGAGAGGCCGCTGACGTACGATCCCGGCACGAGGCGGTTGGCGACGAGGAAGGGGTGGGGCGCACGTCGGCGATAGGGAGGCGCCAGCGCATACAGCCCCCGCCGCAGCCGGTGGAGCCGGCCGGTCCGGGTCCAACGCGCGAGCTGGCGCCGGACGTCGGCGGGGTCGACGGCGCCGGCCAGCAGGAGGCCGGTCTCGAACAGGGGTTCGTCGCCGACGATCTCCAGCAGCTGATCGAATTTCATTGCGACAAAATGCCGTACATGTCATTTTATCGCGACAGAACTTGCCGGAGCTAACCCCAGCAGCGACAACAGGAATCCGGCGGCCACCGCCGAGCCGACGACTACCCCAGCAGCGACAGCAGGAATCCGGCGGCCACCGCCGAGCCGATGACGCCGGCCACGTTCGGGCCCATGGCGTGCATCAGGAGGTGGTTGTTCGGGTTGGCCTCGAGGCCCACGCGGTTGACGACGCGGGCGGCCATGGGCACCGCCGAGACCCCGGCGGCGCCGATCAGGGGGTTGACCTGCCCGCCGCTCAGGCGGTGCATGGCCTTGCCCATGAGGACGCCGGTGGCGGTGCCGACGGCGAACGCCACGAGGCCGATGGCGAGGATGCCGATGGTCTCGACGGAGAGGAAGGTGTCGGCGGCGAGACGCGAGCCGACGGTCAGGCCGAGCAGGATGGTCACGATGTTGATGAGCTCGTTCTGCGCGGTCTGCGACAGCCGCTCGACCACCCCCGCCTCGCGCAGGAGGTTGCCGAACATCAGCATGCCGACGAGGGGGGACGCGGCGGGCAGCAGCAGGACGACGAGCAGCAGGACCGTGAACGGAAAGAGGATGCGCTCGGTCGCCGACACCGGCCGCAGCTCGTCCATGGCCACCGCGCGCTCCTCCTCGGTGGTGAGGGCCCGCATGATCGGGGGCTGGATGATGGGCACCAGCGCCATGTACGAGTAGGCGGCGACGGCGATGGCCCCCAGCAGGTCCGGGCTCAGCCGCGAGGCGAGGAAGATCGCGGTCGGGCCGTCGGCGCCGCCGATGATGCCGATGGCGGCGGCGTCCTGGAGCGAGAAGTCGATGGCGGGCACGAGCTCGCTCATGGCCAGCGACCCGAGCAGGGTGAAGAAGATGCCGAACTGCGCCGCCGCTCCCAGCATCAGCGTCTTGGGATTGGCGATCAACGCGCCGAAGTCGGTCAGCGCGCCGACGCCCAGGAAGATGAGCAGCGGGAAGATGCCGGTCGACACGCCGACCGAGTAGAAGTAGCCGAGAATGCCGTCGGGGCCGCCGATGTCGGCCACGGGAATGTTGCTCAGGATGGCGCCGAACCCGATGGGAATCAGCAGCAGCGGCTCGAACCGCCGGGAGATGCCGAGGTAGATGAGACCCCCGCCGACCGCCATCATGGCGATCGGCCCGATGCCGCCGAAGTTGGCGAGGCCGGTCGTTTCCCAGAGCCTCAGGAGCAGATCGGATTGCATGCGGCGCGTTCCATGAGTCCGGGACGCCGGCGGCGCGAGTCCCCGCGGCATTCGAGCCGCGATGCACCCCGCGCTTCGGCTTCCGCCGGCGCCCCCGGGGCGCGGTGCGAGGCGGGGTCTCATCACGGGCTGCTAGGAGATGTAGAGCAGGGGGTCGCCCTTCCGGACCTGGCCGCCCTCCTGGACGGCGATCGAGACGACGCGGCCCGAGCGGGGGGCGCTGACGTTGGTCTCCATCTTCATCGCCTCGAGCACGAGGACGACGTCGCCGGCGGCGATCGCCTGCCCGGGCTGCACCCGGACGACCCGCACCGTTCCCGAGAGCGGCGACGGCAGCGCCTCGCCGGAAGCGGCCGGCGCGGGGGCGGCGGACGGCACGGGGGCGGCGGACGGCGCGGGCACGGAGGCGGGCGCGCGGGCCGGCTGGATCGAATCGACGGCGCCCTCGGGGCTGACCTCGACGTCGTAGGCCGTCCCGTTGACGTTGACCCGGTATCGGGCCGGTCCCGGCGGCGGCCGGCGCCGCGGTCCCCGCGGGGGCCGCCGGAGTCGCGGCCGGACCGGCCGGCGGCACCGCCGCGGGCTCGTCCTCCCACGGCGGCGGCTCGAACGCCGACGGGTCGTTCCGGTTCTTCAGGAACTTCAGCCCGACCTGGTCGAACAGCGCGTAGGTCAGGACGTCTTCCACCGGGTCGTCCGCCCGCCGGAACCCCTCTTCCTTCGCCAGACGGTCCACGTCGGCGGTCAGCTTCCCCATCTCGGGGGAGAGCAGATCGGCGGGCCGGCAGGTCACCGGATCGTCTCCGTTCAGCGCCCGCTTCTGCAGGTCGGCGTCGACCGGGGCGGGCGTGCGGCCGTACTCGCCGCGCAGCACGCCCGCCGTCTGCCGGGTAATCGTCTTGTAGCGCTCGCCCGAGAGCACGTTGACGATCGACTGCGTTCCCACGATCTGGGACGTCGGCGTGACCAGCGGAATGAAGCCGAGCTCCTCGCGCACGCTCGGCATCTCCTCGAGCACCTCGTCGAACCGGTCGGTGGCGCCCTGCTCGCGGAGCTGGTTCTCCATGTTGGTCAGCATGCCGCCGGGGACCTGGGCGGTCAGGATCCTCGCGTCGATGCCGCGCAGCGAGCCCTCGAACCTGGCGTACTTCTTGCGGACGCCACGGAAGTACGACGCGATCTCCTCGAGCAGCCCGAGGTCCATGCCCGTGTCCCGGTCTCCGCCCTCGAGGATGGCGACGATCGACTCGGTGGCCGAGTGGCCGTAGGTGTGGCTCATCGACGAGATCGCGGCGTCGGCCATGTCGACGCCGGCCTCGACCGCCTTCACGATGGCCGCGGTGCTCATGCCGGTGGTGGCGTGGGAATGCAGCGCGATCGGCGCCGACAGCGTCTCCTTGAGCCTCGACACCATCTCCTCGGCCACGTAGGGCTTGATGAGGCCCGCCATGTCCTTGATGCACACCGAGTGGCAGCCCATGTCCTCGAGGCGCTTCCCGAGGTCGACCCACGTGTCCATGGTGTGGACGGGGCTGATGGTGTACGAGATGGCGCCCTGGGCGTGCCCGTCGGTCTTCAGCACCGCCCGGACCGCGGCCTCCACGTTCCGCATGTCGTTCAGCGCGTCGAAGATGCGGAAGACGTCCATGCCGTTCTCGGCCGCCTTCGCGACGAACGCGTCCACCACGTCGTCGGCGTAGTGGCGGTAGCCCAGCATGTTCTGCCCGCGCAGCAGCATCTGGGTCCTGGTGTTCGGCAGGGCCTTGCGGAAGCGGCGCAGCCGTTCCCAGGGGTCCTCGCCCAGGAAGCGGATGCAGGCGTCGAACGTGGCGCCGCCCCACACTTCGACCGACCAGTAGCCCGCCTTGTCGATCTTGTCGCAGATCGGCAGCATGTCGTCGATGCGGACGCGGGTCGCGAGCAGCGACTGGGCGGAATCGCGCAGGACCAGGTCGGTCAGGGCCAGGGGTTTCTTCATGACTACCGCGCGTCTCTTCGATAGGCGGTCACGGCGGCGGAGATGACCGCGATCAGCTCCGTCCCGCCGCCCATGACGCCGGATGCGGCCGGGGACTCCGGCGCCGCGTCGGGCGGGCCCACCGCGAGGGCGAGGCGGGACATGCCCTTGACGGCCAGCACCAGCAGGGTCAGCAGGACGAACACGACGCCCATGCCCGCGAGCATGAGCTGCACCCCTTCGCCGAGCACTCCCGTCAAGACGGCCGACCTCCCCCAAACGCTCTGCCGACGGCGTAAGCCCGCGCATGTTAGCACAAGACCACCTGGGAGGACGGCGCTCGCGGCGCTCGCCGCCGACGGCAGCGAGAGTAGAATGTGGGCCATGTGCAAAGCGCTTTCGGTTCGGCATCCGGTGATCCGTTTCGCGGCGGTGGCGGCCGTCGCGTGGCTGGTATCGGTCGGCGCGAGCGCCCAGGACGGCGCCGCCGACGGGGAATGGGGCGTGTTCGGGGCGGACGCGGGCGCCACCCGCTACTCGCCGCTCGACGAGATCGACGCCGGCAACGTCGGCGACCTGGAGGTGGCGTGGCGCTGGAGCGCGCGCGACCAGGGCACGCCGCCGCCGTCCGGCCGGACGCAGATCAGCCCCATCGTGGTCGACGGCGTCCTCTACACCACCATCGGCAACCAGCGCAGCGTGATCGCCCTCGACGCCGCCACCGGCGAGCCCGTCTGGAACTGGCACCCCGGCGACAACGAGCGCCGGTGGGGCGACATCATCGAGCCCGTGGCGCGGAGCGCGGGGCGCGGCGTGTCGTACTGGACGGACGGGGCGGGAGACGACCGCATCTTCGTGGTGACGCCGAGCTTCCAGCTCGTGGCCCTCGACGCCGGGACCGGCGAGCGCGTGCTGGACTTCGGCACGGCCGGCGTGGTCGACATGATGGACGACCTGCGCTGGGACGAGCGGCCGGCGGCGGAGCGGGCGGGCCGGGTGGCCAACACGTCGCCGCCGGCCATTCTCGGCAACGCCCTCATCGCCTCGATCTCGCTGCACACCGGCAGCATTCCCACCCGGGCCTCCCCCAACGAGGTCTGGCCCATGAACATGCCCGGCGACGTGGTGGCCTACGACACCCGCTCGGGCCGCAGGCTCTGGCGCTTCAACACCGTCCCGAAGGAGGGAGAGTTCGGCGCCGACACCTGGCTCGCGGCCGACGAGTCGCTCTGGGACGTGCCGACCGGCACCCACGACTGGGTGCAGGAGCGGCCGGACCTCCTCGACGCCTCGTGGAAGTACACCGGGAACGTCGGGCACTGGGCGCCGGTCACCGCCGACCCCGAGCTCGGCCTGTTCTACGTGGCCACCGAGACGCCCACCAACGACTACTACGGCGGCTATCGGCCCGGCGACAACCTGTTCGGCAACTCGGTGCTCGCCCTCGACGCGGAGACCGGCGAGCGGCGGTGGCACTTCCAGCTCACCCACCACGAGCTCTGGGACTACGACATCCCCACCGCCCCCATCCTCGTGGACGTCGAGGTCGACGGCCGCCCCGTCAAGGCGCTCGTGCAGCTCTCGAAGCAGGGGTTCGCGTACGTCCTCGACCGCGAGACCGGCGAGCCCGTGTGGCCGATCGAGGAGCGGGCGGTGGGCGAGTCGGACGTTCCCGGCGAGTGGACCTCGCCGACCCAGCCCTTTCCCACGAGGCCGCCCGCGTTCGATCAGCAGGGCGTGACCGAGGACGACCTCATCGACTTCACGCCCGAGCTACGGGCCGAGGCGCTGCAAATCGTGGAGCAGATCCGGCTCGGGCCGCTCTATACCCCGCCGTCCCTCATCGAGCCCGGCGTCAATCTCGGGACCCTCGGGGCCCCCGGCGCGGGCGGCGGCGTCAACTGGCCGGGCGGCGCCGTGGACGTCGAGGCGGGCCTGCTCTTCGTGCCGTCGCAGACGCGGCCGACGCTGTTCGGGTTGACGGACGGCACCGAGGGGACCGGCGTCCGCTACCACATCTCGTTCTCGCGGGGGGTGCCGACCGTCCGCGACCTGCCGCTCCTGAAGCCGCCCTACGGCCGCATCACCGCGATCGACCTGACCGAGGGCGAGATTCTGTGGCAGGTCCCGCACGGCGAGACGCCCGAGTACGTCCGGCGGCATCCGGACCTGCAGGGCGTGGACGTGCCGCAGACCGGGACCCTCACGCAGAGCTCCGGGCTGCTCGCGACGGCCACCCTGCTGTTCGCGGGCGAAGGACAACGGGGGGCGCCGGTGCTCCGGGCGTACGACAAGCGCACCGGCGACGTCGTCCACGAGATTGCGCTGCCGGGCGGGCCGACCACCGGGTTCCCGATCACCTACCGGGCCGACGGCCGGCAGTACCTCGTGGTGGCGGCGCTCGACGAGGAGAGAATTGCCGAGCTGGTTGCGTTCGCCTTGCCGTAGCGGCCGGACTGACCGAGGGGCGACGAGGGCCACATCGTTCGATGGCCCCTCGCCGCCGCTTCGAGTGACGACGCGGAGCGACGCTCCGCGAAGGGCGGCGACGCCCCGCACGAGCCCGCCTCGGCGACGGTCCTGAAGCCGTCGAGGCCCTCGCCGCCGCTTCGAGTGACGAGGGCGCGGAGCGACGCCCCGCGAAAGGCGACAAAGGCCCCCCGCACGAGCCCCGGCCTCAGCGACGGTCCTGGAGTTCCCGCCAGCCGCGCCGCACGAGAACCGCCGCAAGCACCAGCACCCCGACCAGCGGCAGCGCCGGCACGGCCCCCGCCCGCATGAGCATCATTTCGCCTTCATCCGAAAACCCGCTGCAGCCGTGCGTGTGCCAATGGCCCTCCCACGAGTCGGCCTCGATCTCTTCGACCTCGACGTCGATCTCGCAGTCGTCGATACCTTCGATCCCGAACTCCAGCCTCGGGGGCGTGCCATGCCCACCCCCTACGCTCCCGCCGAGTTCCTCCAGGTCGGGGAACAAGGCGGCCAGCGCCGGCGGCACCGGCATGTGCCAGTGCCCGTCCACATGGTCGCCGTGCAGATGCATCTCCACCTCGAGCTCGTCAGAGTCGATGATGGTACCGTGGACGTGCCCCATCCACATTCCGTCGAGGCCCTCGATCCCCTGCGCCGAGGCGCCGTTACCCACGAGAATCACCGCCGCGAAGACCGCTGCCGCCGCCGTGTTCCGCCGTCTTGTCATGCCTCTCTCCTCCCGAATCGCAACGCCGAGGAAACCCCGCGGCGAAGCGGTCTGGCTTCCGCCCACCGGAAGACCGTCAGAACCCCACGCAGACGCCCGGATTCGTCTGACTGACGCCGAAACCGACACATTCGTCTCATCCGACTCGACGTCCGGAGCCCGCACCAGGCAAGGCTCAAGGCTGACATCCCTCCGCCCTGCTACCTCACCAGTCGCCGGCACCCTCGTTCATGAGAACTCGCTATCATCGCGCGAACCATACCACACGCCGAGCGAGCGGGCGAACGGAAAGCGCGGCGGCCAACGGCCCCCGCCCCCTTCGGGCGATGGACCCCGGGGCCGCCCCTCGAAGCGCCCAGCCCTGACCGACGAGACGCCACACCGCCCGCGTCGGACCCGCCTCTTCTCCCCGCCGCTCGAGCCGGAACGGCGGAGACATGGACCCGAGCCCCCGCTGATTCCAGCGGCCCGGTGACCGGCTGCCGGTCAGCCCTCGCAGCACCGAGGCAACCTTCGAGGCGAAGCCACCGTATCCTCTCAACAGCCATGACGTCCCCGCTCGCCGGTTCGTCGCGACCTCCGGGCCCGGCGACATCCGCGGCCCGCCGCGAAGGCATCACCGAGGGCGGTGGTCCGACAAGCTCCATCCGGGAGGCCCCATGAAGACCCGCACGCTCACGGCGGCGCTGGCGTTCTGCTCCCTCTCGTTCGCCGGATGCAGCCCGGGAACGGTGGTCCGGTGCGCGTTGACGGACCTGATGACCCCCGAGCCGGGGCCGCAGCCGGCCGACACGCGGACCGTCGCGGCGACCGCCGAGACGCCGCCGGTCCCGGATGCCTGCGACGCGGCCGACGACCCCGCCGTCTGGGTCGACGAGTCGGACCCCGAGGCGAGCCTGATCGTCGCCACCAACAAGCTGCGCGGCCTCGTGGTGTACGGGCTCGACGGCGCCGTCGTCTCGACGAACGACGTCGGACGCGTCAACAACGTCGATCTGCGGGGCGGCGTGGACCTCGGCGGCGACGAGACGATCGTCGTCGCGGCCACCAACCGCACGACCTGGACGATAGACGTCCTCGCGCTCGACCCCGACACCGGAGCCCTCACCCCGCTGCTCGACGACCCCATCTCGCCGGACTTCGACGAGGACCCGTACGGACTGTGCCTGTACCGCAGCGCGGCGAGCGGCGACCTCTTCGTGTTCGCCAACGACCAGGGCGGCGCGGTCGAGCAGTGGCGCCTCGACCCCGGCGACAGCGGCCTGACCGGCACCCGCGTCCGGTCATGGGCGGTCGGGAGCCAGACGGAGGGGTGCGTCGCCGACGACGCCAACGGGTGGCTGTTCATCGGCGAGGAGGAGGTCGGCATCTGGCGCTACCGCGCCGAGCCGGGGTTGTCGACGGCGGACCGGGTGGCGGTCGACCGGGTCGGGGTGGGCGAGCCGGGGGGCGGACACCTGGCGTCGCACGTCGAGGGCCTGTCGATCTACGCGCCGCCGGGCGGCGGCCCCGACGACGGCTTCCTGGTGGCGTCGAGCCAGGGCAACCACACCTACGTCGTCTACGACCGCGCCCCGCCGCACGCCTACCGCGGCACGTTCCGCGTCGGCGAAGCGGGGGCCCTCGACGGCGTCGAGGACACCGACGGGCTGCACGTCGTGTCGGCCCCGCTCGGCCCGCGCTACCCGATGGGCCTGCTCGTCGTGCAGGACGGCGTCAACCTCGCCCCGGACGGCGCGGAGGCCAACCAGAACTTCAAGCTGGTCTCGTGGCGGGACGTGCTCGAGGCCCTCGACCTCGAGCGAGCAGCTCGGCCGTGAAACCGAATCGGCGGGAAGCCGGTGCGGCTGCCCGAGATCGTCACGGTTGACGTTTCTCCTCTTGGATCTGGATCAGGTTGCCGCACGTATCGTCGAATACCGCGGTAATGACGGTCCCGAGGTCTGTCGGCGGCTGCACGAATCGCACACCCTTTGCCACGAGACGCCCGTGCTCGGCTTCGACGTCGTCGACCGCGAAGGAGGTGTAGGGGATGCCGTCCTCCACGAGCGCCTTCTTGAACGGACGCGCCGCGGGATGGGCATCGGGCTCGAGCACCAGCTCCGTCCCCTCCGGCGCTTCCTCCGATACGACGGTGATCCAGGCATGCTCTCCGAGGGGGATGTTGTGCTTCAGCTGGAAGCCGAGCGTTTCCGTGTAGAAGCGAAGCGCCTTCTGCTGGTCGTCCACCATGACGCTGGTCGCGTTGATTCTCATCTCTCGAATGCCCTTTCATCTGTCGAGATCGGCCAACGCTCCGCGATGGCCTTCAGCGGGCCGCCCTCGAACCAATGGAGCTTCGACCTCCCCTCGCGCCTCGATCGAATCAACCCGGCCGCCTCCAGGACGTCCAGGTGTTGCGCGATCGCCTGCCGCGAGGACTCGATGCCGTGCTTCATGGTCAGGCGTGCGCAGATCTCGAAGAGCGATTGACCCGACCGATCGACGAGCTCGTCCAGGATGGCTCGCCGGGTCGGATCAGCGATCGCGCGATACACGTCCACAAGACCAGTCCAAGGCAAGTGCCCGCTTGCGTGTCAGGGGGCCCATGATATGCAAGCCGGTGCTTGCATGTCAACTCCTTCAGCTTCACACGCCCATGGGCGACCGCCGCCTGCCTCCGGAGCGGCGTCGACTCGACCGGCAGCCGCCGAACGCGAGGGTGGTCGTTCCGAGGCTATTTCTGCAACGGAAAGGACTTGACGGGGCGTCGGAGGGGAGGAACGAAGCACTCACCGCGCTCGGACGGCCGGTCGGGCCGTCTGCCAGGAAGACGCGAGTAGGGAGGCCGGCCGGACGCCGTCCCGACGCGGCCTCCGCCCACGGCGCACCGCAGACGCAGTGCCCGTTGCCATAACCCCTTGTGAATCAATGAGAAAGCTCTCCTTGCAAGAGAGCCGCACCCGACCGCGAACCGTTCGAACCGGTGGCGATTCAGTTCAGCCGGCAGTTCGAGCAGGACACCCGCATCGCGCGAGGCTCTGGCCCAATCCACAAGCAGGTCGTACTGCCGCTGTTCCTGAAGGCCTCCGAACCACTGCATCCCCTTCTTGGGCGAGACGACACAGAAGACATTGGCCAGGTCGCACGGGCCAAGGCATCCGGAGATCGTCAGTTGCACCGATTTGTTGAGCTTCTCCTCCTTCCACTGCTGCTTCATCCCATCGCGGGGGAACGGCTCGAACCCCTTGTCCGTCCGACCGCAGCAACAGCCCTCGCAGAAGACGATCTGCCCGAGAACGCACCCTCGGGCCGTAGCCAATGGTTCACGTCTGCCGAGCGTCTCGCGGATGCGTCGAGTCTGAGCATTCATGGGCGTGTCTATTTGTCCGCTGGATGCGGAACCAGATCCGGTCGGGGGGAGAACACGAACGCGATGGCTCTGCAATGCACCGCGCTGCGGTCGTGCGCCACTAGTCGCCCACCCGCCAGACCGTCGCGCCACCCTGCGCGTCGAGCGCAGCAAGCGCGCGCCCATCCGGTCGCCAGTACAGGCCGCCGACGACATCCGCCACCGGCGCAACTCCTACCGCATCGCCTTGCCCGTCGCGCCCAAGCGACCACACGACGACGCCGCCGTCCCGAGCTCCCGAGGCCAGGCGCATCCCGCGGGGAGCGAAGGCCAGCGTCGTGACGGTTTGAACATGATGTTCCAGAACGCCGGGCTCCGTGCCTTCGGGACCACTCCCCTGGAAGCTCCAGACCGTCACCGCCTCCCCTCCGCCGGTGGCCAGGAGGATGCCGCGGTCGTCGAAGGCCAAGGCCGACGGCTTCGCAGGATACCCCGACATCATCGAGTCCTGCTCGGTGGAGCGACGCCAGAAGTGCACCGAGTTGTCCTGGCTTCCGCAGGCCACGATATCCCCGCCCGGGCTCAGCACCATCGACACCAGGGAGCCTGTCCACTCCAGCTTCTGGCGAGCCTCCCCGGTGGACGCGTCGAAGAACGTCACCCGGCCGTAACAGGCCGTCGCCAGCTCCTCCGGGCTGGACCACGCGATCGCGCTGACGGTACTCGGATGATCATCGGATCGCCAGACTCTCGCCCCATCCGCACCGTACGCGTGAACCTGCCGGGCGCAGGAGGCCGCCAACCACCTTCCGTCCGGCGACCACGCCACGTTCTCCACCCAATCGCTGCCGACGTCGACAACCAGGCTGGCCCGACCCTCCGCGGCACTCCAGACCAGGATGCGCCCGTCCTGTCCGGCCGTGGCGAACGCCGGCTGGTTGGGGTGAATCGCCACCGCGAGCACCCCGCCTTCATGGACTCCGTGCCGCGCCCAGATGGTCGCGCCGGACTTGCCGTCGAACGCGTAGACGCCACCCGCGGCGTCACCGACCACCAGCGCCTCACCGCGCAGGGTCCAGCCCCCGCCGATGGCGTAGTCGCCGACCCTCTCGGACCAGCCCGGGCGAAGAACACCCCCCGGGCTGTCGACATTCAAATCAGGCATGCCTCGAATCCCTGCCGCATGGACTGCTCGTGGAGGTTGCGGCCGATGAAGATGAGCTGATTGCGGCGCGGCGCGTCTCCCCACGGACGATCCGGCTGTCCGTCGAAGAGCATGTGAACCCCCTGGAAAACGAAGCGACGCGACTCGCCCGCGAGGCTGATGAAGCCCTTCATTCGGAAGATGTCCACCCCGCGTTCACGGAGCAGCTCGCCAAGCCACTCGTTGAGCCTGTCGGGATCGACGTCGCCCTCCCGCTCGATGGCGATCGAACCCACCTCGTCGTCGTGCTCATGCTGCGCGACCCAGGTTCGCTCGACCTCGACGGGGATCGCTCCGTTGACGCGCCCGACGACGTCAGCGGGGGTCGCCGGCCTGGCGCGCGGACTGTCTTCCGGCCTGCTTGTCGCTCCATTCGCGCTCGTCAGCTGCAGATCGAACTCTTCCGCGGTGTGCTGGGCGTAGAGACCGACCCTCGCCTCCGTATCGACATCCAGGAAGAACGACTTGCGCCCTGGAGAGTCGAGCTGGAGGTTCAGGTGCTTCCCGACCGGCATCTCGCCCCCCGGGCGAATGAGATCCGCGGGTTCGGCGTACCTGCGGACACACCACTCCGCACTCTCACGAAGTGCGGAGTCATCCGTGCCCTGGCCG
This sequence comes from Vicinamibacterales bacterium, assembly GCA_965116765.1. Taxonomy (GTDB): domain Bacteria; phylum Acidobacteriota; class Vicinamibacteria; order Vicinamibacterales; family UBA8438; genus JAJEEA01. The sequence goes on from OZ220718.1 coordinate 1,531,075, forward strand.
GGTACGACGACGAGAGACATCGCCGGATCGGGTCCCTCGGCCAGGCTGAGCTCGTAGCGGCCGACACCGAGCGAATAGACACCGGTCCATTCGAACGGGTACTCCGGCTCGAGGAAAGTGGGGCGACGCTCGAGCACCTGGTCGAGGTCGAAGGCGCCGAGGTTGAGCACCGTATCGACGGAGACGTCCGCCCGCTCGCTGCGGATGACTCGCGCCATTCGGTTCATGTCCCGCAACCGGGCCTCGAGCCGGTCGAGCGCGTCGTCGTCGACGAGGTCCGTCTTGTTGAGAACGAGGACGTCCGCGAACGCGATCTGTTCCGTGCTCTCGTCGCTACGGCCGAGCTGCTGCTCGACGTGGGCGGCGTCGACGAGCGTGACGATTCCGTCCAGCGCGAACTCCGCGCGAATCTCGTCGTCCATGAAGAAGGTCTGGGCGACAGGACCGGGGTCGGCGAGCCCCGTGGTCTCCACCAGCACGTAGTCGAACTTGTCCCGGCGCTTCATGAGGTTGCCGAGCACGCGAATCAGGTCTCCCCGCACGGTGCAGCAGATGCAGCCGTTCGACATCTCGAAGATCTCCTCGTCAGCGTTGATGACGAGCGCCTGGTCGATGCCGACCTCCCCGAATTCGTTCTCGATCACGGCGATGCGCTTGCCGTGCTCCTCCTTCAGGATCCGGTTCAGCAGCGTCGTCTTGCCGGAACCGAGGAAGCCGGTGAGGATCGTGACAGGAATGTTTCGGGACGTGTCCATCTATTCCTCCTTGAGCGGCGGTGCGAGCACCGGAATCTCCACGTCGAAGCCCCACGCCGCGCAGACCTGAACCAGGTCCCCGGCGTCAACGGCGTCCATGGGTTTGTGCAGCTTGCACTGAAGCTGTGGCGCATCGGGCCGAATCACGCCAATCGCGGTCTCGACGGGAGCGCAACCCTCTTCGAGACAAGCCAGCTCGGTGACGGTGACCGTCATGTCATCCGAAAGCCTCAGCGCTTCGCGCAGCGCCTTCTTGATGCGTCGGGCCCGTTCGACGTTCGGCTGGCGTGGTGATGTGCTGATCAACATGCGCTCTGTTCTCCCTCCCGACGGCGAGACCGGCCCGGACGAGCCACGGCTCCGACAGCCCTTCTGCCGTGGACCCGTCGAAGAGCACCCGCCGATCTCGCAGCAGAACGACGCGCGTTGCCTGGGACGGCACCGAGTGGAAGCAGTGGGTTGCCCAGACGCACGTGGCGCCCGTCCGACGAACCGCCTCTGCAACGAGCGTGCGCATCTCGAGGGCCGCGCCGGGATCGAGTCCGGCCATGGGCTCGTCGAGGAGGAGCAACGCGGGCTCGAGCACCAGGAGACCGGCCAGCGCGACCCGGCGCTGCTCCCCGAAGCTGAGCTGATGGCACGAACGCTCCAGCAGATGGTCCAAGCGCAAGGCCGTCGCCATCTCGCGGGACCGACGTCGCGCCTCGCCTGCCTCGACGCCGCGACGAAGCAGGCCCCAGGCAATGTCCTCGGCGACGGTGCTTGCGATGAAGTGATGTTCCGGGTTCTGGCCGAGAAGCGCCACGCGTCCGTGCAGCCGGGCCTGCAGCGGCGCATCGGGCGACACGTGGCTTCCGAGGCGGGTCATGGTCCCTTGCGCGGGTCCGTCGAGCCCCGCGAGCAGGCGCAACAGGCTCGATTTCCCGGCTCCACTCGCCCCGCAAACGAGCAGCCACTCCGCTCTTGCCAAGCGAATCTCGAGGCGCTCGAGCACCAACTGCCCGCCGCGTTCGACGTCGACGGCGTCGAGGTGGACGCCATCGTCGACCCGAACGTCTCCGGAGGAGGCACTACGCAGCAGTGCGTTCCCCTCGACGCCTTCGAGGCGCGCGAAGGCATGCAGGGCGCCCTCGCCGAGCAGCGGTCCCCAGGCGGCCAGAGGCAAACGTGGCGACCCCAGGCGAAGGCGGGCCGCGTCACGCCGCTGGACCCACTCGCGCTGGGTGAGCACACCGTGCATGAGCGCGTGGTCGAGGCTGGCCACGACGCCCTCCGGAATCCGAAGCCGAAACAGGAGCTGCCGCAGCGACGCCCAGTCGACCTGGGTGCCGAGCCAGAGGATCCAGATGGCGCCGCACAAGACCCTGACGCTCGTTTGGACGACGACTTCCACGTTGGAATCGAGGATGCCCCCACCGAGCAGGGCGAGCGCCACGAGGGCCGACGTCCACGCGAGGACAGGCTTGATCCTCCGGCGTCCGCGGGCACGTGCGAACAGCAGAAGCACCACGCCGATCCCCGAGCCGATCAGGGACAGGGTCGTGCTGCGCGCGCCCGCGTTGAAGATCAGCACGCTGGTGGTCAGCGAGAGCCCGAACGCCGCAACCCACAGCGGTTGGCGGCGCTCGAAGAACAGGGAGTGCTCAGCGTGGAGGTGCATCGCGCCCTCCTGCGAGCACTCGTTCCCAGCTGCGCCCCGCGACGAATCCCAATCCGAAGAGTATGAGGATCGACATCGCGAGCCCGAGCTCCCCCTGGCTCAGGTCGACGATGCTCCCCGTGGGCGGCCGTCCCGCCCCCTCCGCGGCCGCACCGAACACGGTTCCGTCGATGCCTTCATAGGCGCACCCGGACAGGCCGGTCGCGAGCAACAGGACCATGGCGGACGCAAGGGGCGCGGACACGGTGCGAAGCCTCCTCAGCGAGCTCGGCAGGAGGTCCGGCCGACGCGTGGCCAACAGCCGTACGATGCCGACGGAGGCGACCGCTTCGAGAACCGCCAGGGGGATCTGGACCGGGGCGAACCCGAGCAGCACCACGCCGAAGGTGGTCGCAGGCGCCGTCACGTCGGACAACGCCGCGGCGAGCACCACGGCGTCCGCCACGTACACGCCCAGGCCGCCGGCGCCGCACGCGAGAGCGAGGCCGGGAGCCCCGCCAACACCGAGCCGCCGAAGAAGTGCCCAGAGCCCGGCGGTCGTCAGAGGCCCCAGCAGCCCGAGCGTCACGGTGTTGACCCCCAGCGTCGTGAGCCCGCCGTGAGCGAAGAAGACCGCCTGCAGCAAGAGCACGAAGAACGTGGGCCACACGATGCGGCGGACCCCGACGACCAGGGCGAGCACCGGCGTGAGGCAGATGTGACTGGTTGCGCCCACGACGGGGACCGGCAGCGGCAGCAGGGTGCCGGCGAAGAGCAGGCTCGTGACCCCCGCCATGACGACCGAGGACGACGGCGTGTCGCGTGGCGTTCGTTGCTCGCGACGAAGGCTCCAATAGACGGTGGGTGCGGCCAGGGCACTCCACGCGATGGCCTGGCCGAGCGGCAGCACGCCTTCTGCCAGGTGCATCAGCGCCCTCCCCGGCGTGGAAATCGAGGCAAGAACACGAACAGGAGGGGAGCGATCAGGCAGTGGACGGAGCAGCGGCCGACGCGACGATCCCCGACCGATTCCACCGCTCCGGGGTGACCGTCACGCCGCATCGCCGCACGCATCGCAGGTTCCGAGCAACACCACCTCGTGCCCCGTCATCCGGAACCCGTCCGGCACCAGGGACTCGAGGCCGTCGACGCAACCGAAGAGGTCGAACGCGTGGTTGCAGATCGAGCAAAGAAAGTGATGGTGATGCTCGCGGTCCTTGGGCTCGTACCGAACGCCGCCGCCCAACACCTCGACCGACTCCAGCGTGCCTTCCTCGACACCCCTTTGGAGGGCGCGGTAGACGGTGGCGATGCCGACGCCCGTTCCGCTCAGGCGGCTCCACAGCTCCCTGGCGGACAGCGGGCCGTCCGCCGCGACAAGGGCCTGCAAGACGGTCGACTGCTGCTTCGCTCTCTGCATGGAGAAATGATAGTCGATTATCAGTTTTTGTCAAGACTTGCCCGACACGGGGCCCTCGTCCCCCCCGTCCGTGGCAACGGACACGCCCTCTTCGGTGGGTTGCGAGCACGAGCCGGATGGAGCGGGCCGGCACCGTGTGCGAGCCGTCGTGGTGCCGGCGACGAGCTCCGAGCTCTCTCGGTGACCGAACTTCAAGCTGGTTTCGTGGCGCCTGTTCGTCACGCTCTTCTCCCTTCCAACAGCGCCCGCTCGAGCAGGTCGGCGACGGCCAGCGTCGGCGCCACGTCGCAGGTAGTCCTCGTCCAATCCGCGCTGCACGGCGACGATCCCGAGCACCTTCGAGACCTCCCCGCCGAGACGGTACCAGCGCAGCTTCTGCAACGATGTATAGACGTACAGGAAACGCTCGGGGTCCGTCGCAACCTGCAACCGCACCCGGCGACTCAACGCCTGTTCGTCGCTCCGCCGAGCACGAACAGGTCCACCGCCCGATGAAACACGTTCACGCTCGACCGCCGGCGCACGGCCCGGCGCAGCGCTTCGGCATCGGCATGGAAGTCGTCGCCGAGCGCCGCCACCAACGGCTCGACGTCGGCCGCCCTGATGGCGACCACGAGATCCACGTCGAGGGTCGAGCGAGGCTCGCCGCTCACGGAGCTCGCCAGGGACCCACCGACGACGTAGCGCAGACCGCACCGGTCGAGGACGCGCGCCACCGACAGCGCCACGTGCAGCGGCTCGAAGTCGATGCTCACGGCTCGAACAGAACCGCCGCGTCCGGGTACAGCTCGACCGTGCGCTCGCGGCCGAGCTTGATCGCGGCGAGCCGGAGGAAGCACTCGCGTTCCGACGCTTGCGGATGGCGATGTCGGACACCGGCCAGGGCCAGCGCCCCGGCCTGCCGCGATAGGGCGTCGGCGGCCAGCAACCGGTCGAGCGGCGACATCCGCCGCCACGCCTCGATCTGGAGGCGCTCGATCTCCCGCGACGTGTCCGCGCTCAACACGCCACGCTCGACAGGGGCTGGCCGCGGGTCGCTGACCACGCGGGAATTGTAGCGCGCCGGATCGACACACCGCCCGCGTCGGACCCGCCTCTCCTCCCGCCGCTCAGGCTGGAACGGTGGAGACATGGACCCGAGCCCCTGCATATTCAACGGCCGGGTGACTGGCCGCCGTCAGCCTCGCAGCACCGAGGCGACCTGCGAGGCAAGCCACGGTATCCTCTCACCAGCCATGCGCCAAGACCTCCAGGTGTTTGCGTGATTGCCTGCCGTGAGAACCGCCCCCGACGGAATCCCTGCGCAATGCGGCAAAGCACGGACCTGAGGCTGATCGACGAGGTCGGCACCATCGAGGCAGGCAAGCGGGCCGACCTGGTGCTGCTCGACGGCGATCCGCTCGCCGACATCACCAACACGCGCCGCATTGCCGCCGTGGTCGCCGGCGGGGTGCCCGTGGACCGTGCTGACCTTCAGAGGCTCGTCGCCGGGCCAGTTGCCACGCCCTTCCGGCTCCGGCTCGACGCCCTCGCCGCCGGGTCAATCAGCACCGCAGCCGCGTCAGCACGAGGACCTCGAGAATGAACGGTGGCGCGCCCCCCGAGGCCCGGTGGGTCCGTTCCGAGCCGCGTCGAGCCATTCCGGCCGAAGAGGCGGAGCGCATGGTGCGCCGCGCGTTTCCCCGGGGCCGCATCGTCCGCGCCCAACCCCTCGCCGGCGGCTTGCGCAACGCGAACGTCAAGGTGACGCTCGACGCCACCGCCGAGCCGATCGTCCTCCGAGTCTTCGAGCACGACGCCTCGTTGTGCCGGAAAGAGGCCGACCTGATCCGCGTGGTGGGCGGGTCGGTGCCGGTGCCGGAGGTCATTCTCGCAGAGCCGGCCGGGGAGGGCCTTCGGCCCTTCATGCTCCAGCGTTACGTCGAAGGCCCCACCCTCCGCGAGCTGGTCGGCAGCACCAGTTCCGAGGAGGTCGCGGAGGCGGCGCGCTCGGCGGGCGAGACGCTGGCCGCGATCGGTTCGATCACTTTCGCGAAGCCGGGATGGCTCGCTCCCGGCCCCACGGTCACCGATCCTCTCCTGCCGGGCGCCGACCCGATGCCGCGCTTCGTGGACCGGTGTCTCGCGTCCCCGATGCTACAGAGACGGGTCCCGGCCGAGCTGCTCGAAACGACGCGGGCGGCGATATGGTGCCACGCCGCCGACCTGCGGCGGGCCGCGGACGAAACGTCGCTGGTGCACGGCGACTTCGGCCGGCGCAACCTCATCGTCCGGCAAGTGGCCGGCCGCTGGGTCGTGGCTGCCGTGCTCGACTGGGAGTTCGCGGTCTCGGGTTCCCCTCTCGCCGACGTTGGACACCTCCTTCGGTACGAGCGAAGTGGCCGGCCGGCGACGGAGCCGCATTTCCGGGCCGGCTATCTCGAGGGCGGCGGCCGCTTGCCTCCGGAGTGGCGCCGCCTCGCGCGACTCGTCGATCTCGTCGCGGTCTGCGAGATGCTGACGCACGACGGGCTGCCCGAAGCGGCTGCCGCCGAGCTGGTGGCGCTGATCCGCGCCACAGTGGACGATCAGCCTCTTTCGACTCCTCCAACGTGATCGTCGGCTGGCGCGCTCCCCGCCACTTCGACGAACCCTCTACACCCGGTCCGCCAGGGTTGGCGAGAGAGTGACCGACCATCGCGGCAATCTCCCGAGCGACGAAGGGAAGCCTGTCGAGGCCCTTCTGTCACAAATCCGGACTCCCGAGCGTTTCTCCAGGCATGAGCAAGTCGCGTGAAGCGGTCGGCACGATTCGCGAGGCCAGGCTGGCCGACTCGCCGTTCGACTTCGAGGACCTGTTTCGAGCGCAGTAATCTCCCGAGCGACGAAGGGAAGCCTGTCGAGGCCCTTCTGTCACAAATCCGGACTCCCGAGCGTTTCTCCAGGCATGAGCAAGTCGCGTGAAGCGGTCGGCACGATTCGCGACGCCGGACTGGCCGACCCGCCGTTCGACTTCGAGGACCTGTTTCGGGCGCAGTACGCCCGCGTCACCGGCGTCATCTCGCGGGTGGTTCGAGATCCAGCGCGCGCCGAGGAGCTGGCCGCCGACGCGTTCCTCAGGCTGTGGCGCACGCCCGGCGCGCACGGAGCCGGCGCTTCCGCCTGGGTGCTGCGCACGGCTCTGCGACTGGGCATCGACGAGCTGCGCCGCGCGACCCGGCGAGCGCGCTACGCACCGTTCCTGAGATTCGCCCGCGACGTCCCGACCCCGGAAGACAGCGCGGCGGCCGGAGAAGAACGTCGGCGCGTGCTTCGTGCCCTCTCGGCCATTCGTCGCGAGCAGGCCGCTCTGCTCGTGCTTCGCAGTCACGGCTTCAGCTACGACGAGCTGGCGACCACGCTCGATCTCAGGTCCGGGTCGGTGGGAACGATGCTGCGCCGGGCTCGACAGGCGTTGCGAAAGGAGTACGTCAGACGCCATGGCCACACATGACGATTCCGACCTCGAACGCTGGGTGGACGCCCGCCTGGCGGCCCTGGATCCGCCCCCGAAGAGCGAGCTGCAAACGGAGCGGGCGCTGGCGCGGCTGCGAGCGCGGGCGGCAACCGCGGAACACCGCCCGGTTCACATCTGGCTGATGGCGGCCGGTGCCGCGGCGCTGCTCGTCGCGGTTCTGTGGTCCGTGGAGCGGCCGCGGCAAAGTGGCTCCGGCAACCCGAGCGGCGGGGCCCCGAGCGACAGTGCCCCCGGCACCGGCGCGAACCCGCAGCAGAGAAGCGAGCAGCCGTCTCGATGGACCGACCCGGAGGTCGGCTCCGGGGTCGCGTTGTCCGCGCGTCGCCCCGCGAGCACGCCCAGGCTCGTTCCAGCGGCGCAACGCGCGGAGGCGCCCGGCTTCACGCTGCCCGCGATGGAAGGCGGCAGCGCGACGCTGGCGGACTACGCCGGGCGGGTGCTGCTCCTGAACTTCTGGGCGACGTGGTGCCAGCCGTGCCGCATCGAGATGCCCTGGTTCGCGGAGTTTCAAGAGGCGTTCGCCGCGCGCGGCTTCGCGGTGCTCGGCGTCTCCGTCGACGACGCCGGTCTCGAGGTCGTGCGCCGGTTCCTCGATCAGAGGCAGGTCGACTATCGAATCGCGCTCGCCGACAGCCCGGAGCGGCTGGCGCCCTTCGGTCCCGTCACGGTGCTGCCGACGACTTGGCTCATCGACCGCCGCGGGCGGGTTGCGGCCACGCACGTCGGCCTCGTCGACCGCACCGCTCTCGAGGCCGACATCCGGCAACTGCTGGCCGAGTGAGAGGTGTATCACGCATGCGTGCCTATCTGGCCGTGTCCGTTCTCGTGCTCCTCGTCGGCGTCGGCGAGACCGCGGCTGCGCAGTCGGGGCGGCTCGACTATCCGCAGTGGCGCGGGCGCGACCGCGACGGGGCCGCGAGCGGCTTCGTCGAGCCGTCTGCCTGGCCCGCCGAGCTGACGCGACGGTGGACCGCAACCGTCGGCCAGGGCTACGCCACGCCGATCGTCGTCGGCCACCGTGTCTTCATGTTCACGCGCCGGAACGGCGATGAGGTGATGACGTCGTTGAACGCCGAGACCGGCAGCGTCCTCTGGCGAACGACGTACGCGGCGCCGTACGACATGTTCGCGGCCACCGCGAACCACGGTCCGGGACCCAAGGCCACTCCCCTGTTCGTCGACGGCACGCTGTTCACGCTCGGCATGAGCGGCGTCGTCTCGGCCTTCGACGCCGCGAACGGCCGCCTCCTCTGGCAGACCCCGGGGCCGGCCGAGCAGCCCTTCTACGGCACCGCTTCGTCACCAGCCGCCGACGGCGGCCTCGTCTTCGTCCACACCGGCAACTACGACGCGTTGACCGCGTTCGACGGGGATACCGGCGCGGTCGTCTGGAGCACCGCGGGCACGTTCACGTACAGCTCGCCGCTCGTCGTCGAGGTGGACGGCGTTCGCCAGGTGGTCTCCGTGTCGCAGGATCACGTGGTCGGCCTGTCGGCGCGGGACGGCGTCGTGCTCTGGGTCCATCCGTTCTCGTCGCCGTACACGCATGCGATCACCCCGATCGCGCACGCCGGGAGAATCGTCATCGGCGCCCAGAACATGGGAATCCGGGCTCTGCGGCCCCGCCGTCGGGAGGCCGAATGGGTCGTCGAGACCGAATGGCGGAACGACGACGTCTCGCCCGGGATGACCAATCCCGTCGTGGTCGCCGACACCCTGTTCGGGCTGTCCGAGCGCAGGCGGGGGCAGTTCTTCGCCCTCGACGCGAACACCGGGGCGACGCTGTGGCTGGGGCCGCCGCGTCAGGCCGAGAACACCGCCGTCGTCAAGACGGAGCGACTCCTGTTCCTGCTCGACGACGACGCCGAGCTGATCGTGGCGCCGGCCGGCCGCACCGACTTCGAGCCGGTCGCACGCTACGTCGTCGCCGACGGTCCGACGTGGGCCCAACCGGCCATCTCCGGCGACCGGATCTTCGTCAAGGACGTCGACACGCTGACCCTTTGGACGTTGACGCCGTCTGCGCCCTGACCTCCGGAAACCGCCCGGCCAACGCCACTCGGGGATCGCGGACCCGGCATCCCGCCGGGGAAACAGGACCCCGCGACGGACGGCGATCGAGGGTCAGTCGGCCTTCGACGCGATCCCTTGTCTCATCAGAGCCCCCCCGTGGGCCACCACGTCAGTCCGTCGTGAAGCCGAGCACGGCCACGAGGTGCAGCCCGTAGCCGACGAAGCGCGCCCCGACCCGAAGCCCGAACTTCCGGTTTCCCGCCGCCTGCACGCCGTACAGGATGTCGGCGTACGGGAGGAACACGAACCGAACAGGGGCGTCGCTGCTGTCGACGAAACCCGGCCCCGCCGCCAAGTGGAGGGAGCGGCCGCGCCGCAGCCGGCGCTGATACCGGACCGCCGGGTTGAACAGCAGCCCGCCGTCGGTCTCCGACTCGCCCACCAAGCCGGGGAACGAGGTCCAGGCGCCCAGCCCCCAGCGCTTCGTCAACCACGCCGTGGCCCCCACGTCGAAGCTGTAGACCTTCTCGTCGACGACGAACCCTCCCCCGCCGAAGAACACGTCCGCCCTGATGCCGCCATCCTGCGCGCCGGCCGTGGCGGCGATGAGCGTGAGCACCGCAACGCCGACGGCGATTCCGTATCTCATCGACTCACCTCCTTGCCGAGCGGACCCTGCCGCGGCTCGGGACCCGGCGGGACACCTCGACTGGAAGTGCGCGAGCGGGGCGCGGAACGACTCGTGGCAGCATCGACGTCATTGCTGCGCCTCTCGCAGCGAGTAGGGCCCCCGGCCGCTGGGGCGGCGCTGCCGCCCACGTTCCGCGAGGTGGCGTGGCGGCGAGACCTCAAAGAACGGTCGAACGCTGAGGTTGCCGAGCGCCTGCGCATCTCCCAACAGAACGTCTCCGTCCGGCTGCACCGGGCGTCTCGGCTGCTGCGATCTCGACTGGCCGAATCGCCCAAGCCCCAAGAAGTTGTCGATGGGCGGCGCGAGAGTGACGTGCACGCGAGAGGGATACCGGTACGCCCGGCCGGTCACCAGGTCCACGATGATCGGTAGGAGCGACGTAAAGACGCCCGGTATCATCTTGGGTCTCAGGTCGCACTCGTCGCACAGCCGGTGCCCCAAGCCGAACCCGAGAAATCCGGTCAGAAGACTCGCCGGGATGTCCGCCCACAACCACGGGCTGGCCTCTCGCGAGAGTCGCACGCGCTGCGCCAGAGGGCCGGACTCAAGGCCGATCGAGCCGGCGTCCGAGCGTACCGACGTCGGGGTCGTTCCGACCCGATCCCCATCAACGAAGACCTCGGCTCCCGACGGCGTCGACGCTACCAGGATCCGCCTGGGGCTCCTGTCGAACATGGTCGCACAGCCCGTCGCTGCCACCACGGCAGCGGCGACAGACGCATTCCTGAGCAATCGGAGGGAGGGCACTCTGCATCTCCTCTTCATCCACAAGAGAGCCGGATAGCGATTCCATTGCGGATTAAAAGCCCAACCAGACGGCTACGCCCTGGCGGCTCGGCATCAGCAGCGGCGCGACGCGCCAGGTTCGCCGGGGCGTGTCCGGCCAGCGCGCCTCCGTCTGATGAGCACGATCCACGGCCGCGCCGATCGCGCCGCCTGCGGCCCCGTAGAGAGCCCCCACGAGACCGAAGAAGGGGTGGGGTGCGCAGTCCCTCGTGGTGGTGCAGATTTGGAACACCAGCCCCCCGAAGATGGCCGCGCCGCCCGCGAACCCGCGCCAGAAACCGTCGACGGTGGAGTCGTTCACGCCGTAGCGCACCGTCAGGACATCGTCCCTGCCCAGATCGAGCTGACGACCCTGGATGCGCACGGACAGCATCCCGGGCGTCAACCCGACCACCTGCGCCTCACGGACGAGGCCGTCGCCGGTCCAGGCGAACCGGATGTCGTCTCCGGGCTCGATCACTCCGATGAGCTGTTCGAAGTCGTCCGTGCCCTGCGCCGCGGCGGGCGCTGCCAGGAACACGAGTAGAATCCAAGCCGCCGATCTCGTCATCTCGCACCTCCTCTGTCCGGGAGTGCGCGAGCGGCGGCGGGAAGGGCTCACGGGCGAGTCGATGCAGGCGACCTGCACGGTGCTGGGGAAGACGGCGTGGCGGGAGAACGAAGACCCGCCCGCAGGCCGAGACGACCCGGCGTCCTGATCGTGTTCCGCGAACGACGAAGTGACATCGGCCGGCGACCTCCTCACCTAGCCTGTCGTCGGGCAGTCAGTGGTCGCACGGTTCTGGCTCCTGACCGTCGCCTTGTGCGCGGCCGCGTTTCTGGTCCACAAGCAGTTCTCGTCGAGTCGAGGGGAATGCACTCCGTGCTGATCTCCGTCAGGCGACAGACCACCCGAGGCCGCAATTCCTCAGGGACGCCCCATGAGGCCGCACTGGCTCGGAATCGCCTCGGCCTCCTGCGCCGTCGCGTTCGGCGGATGCAGCCCGGGGAAGGTGGTGCGGTGCGGGTTGCCGGATCTGCTGACCCCCGACCCGGGGCCGCAGCCCGCCGACACGACGACCGTCGCGGGGGCGACCGAAACGGCGCCCGTGTACCCTGCAACTCTCTGACCGTGATGGTCCACCGGCGATGCATGCAGCAGACGCCGACCATTCGGGAGCAGGTGCCCCCTCGCCAACGAGGTCGCGGCCCATACCGTGTCCGGGTTGCCTGGTAACGCCCGCCTGTGGTAGTCTGCATCCAATCCGCGATTGCGGAGGGGGATGGCCTGCATGGGCCAGCGTGGAGGGAGCCGACCTCGGTCGGCTTTTTCCATTTCAGGTGAGCAAGATCCTCCCGTATCCGCGGATCGTGCCCTTGTAGCGCTGACGGTAGTACTTTGCTCTCGCGACGTCGATAATCCGGGCCGCGAAGTCGCCATCCATCGAGTTGACTCGCCCCCGATCCAATAGCACATCCCGCATCACCGGGTGCGCGAGAATATCGGCGACCTGAAGGCCCGCGACGTTGAGATTCTTGGGCTTGATCTTGAGTTCCCTTGACGTCAGCGTCTTCTTCGTCATGCTGTTCGACAGATAAGGTGTGCCACTCGCCCAGATAGACCGGAATTCCTTCTGGAGCGTCATGTCCTCTGTCTTACCCCTGGCCTCGACCAGAACATCGCCGACTGCACCAAGAAACTCAAGAAGGCCGCAGTACTTCTCAAGCATGGCAGCGAGACAGTAATGGTAGGCATGGGTCAAGTATCGGTATTCCTTGCTACCGTGACTGAACTTGTCGATGACGACACCGAAGATGGTGATGGGAGCAGTGTTGACGAGTTCGATCAGGTCGCCGTCGAACGCGGTGCGGATAGCATCATCATTGAGAACGTGGTATGGTCCGCGCCGGCGCAAAATGTCCTTGCGGTGCAGGATTGGCGGAGCATCGGGGTCGTACGGAAGGTGTGTTCGCTTGACGTCCTCCACTGAAGCCTGTAGGCGAGTGTAGGTTTCGCCCATTCGCACCATCACTCCCAGAAGGCACAAGTAGCGGCGACCCACGGGATCGGATTCTGACATCGACCGGGTATGGTCGCCGGTCTCATCGACATACAGCCGGAAGCGATTGGGTGGCGCTGGCATCGATGCGCCGAACTATACTGTCTTGACCTCGTGGTACTGAACAGCGACGAGAAACGTCGAGTCCACCTCCAGCAGTTCGAACTCACCTACTCCCGGTCCGGCAAAGCAAACACGAACAGATTGTTCCCCGCGCTCGGGGTCAGCTCCGGCGTCAGGCCCGACCGCCGCGCGCTCGTGCTGGCCACCACGTACTGCCGGCCGTCGACTGCGTAGGTGATCGGGAAGCCGCTGACCGCCGACCCCAGGTTGATCTCCCACAGCACCTCGCCCGTTTCGTGGTCGAACGCCCGGAAGCGGCCGTTGCCGTCGCCGCCGAAGACGAGCCCGCCGCCGGTGGCGACGAGGGCGTAGGTGGAGGCCCGTTGCTCGTGCAGCCAGGTGGTCGCGCCGGTCGCGGCGTCGATGGCCCACACGCTGCCGAGGTCGTCCGTGCCCGGCGCGAGCTGGAAGCGGGCGGCGAGACGGTAGATGGCGAGCCCGCCCTCCATCGTCGACAGCACCCGCGCGCAGGTGTTCTGCATCGGGAAGTACATGGTGTTGGTGAGCGGGCTGTAGGCGCCGGCCGGCCAGTTCTTGCCGCCGCCCCAGGACGGGCACGACAGCACCTCCTGGCCGAGGTCGGTGAAGACGAGCTCCGAGTTCTCGGTGACCGCGCCGGTGGCGCCGTCGATGTCGCTGATGACGTTCTGCGTGATGGTCGGCGTCGCCCACAGGAACTCGCCGGTCTCGCGGTCGAGGGTGTACACCACGCCGGTCTTGCCGGGAATGCCGGTCATGACCCGGCGCTCCTCGCCGGAGCGGAGGCGCGGGTTGATCCAGGCGACCGCGTCGGGGTCGGGCGCGACCGCGGTGTCGACGAGGAGGCGCTCGTAGGGGTGGTCGAGGTCCCAGTGGTCGTTGAGGTGCTGGTAGTACCAGCGGATGGCCCCCGTCTCGCCGTCGAGGGCAAGGGTCGAGTTGTGGTAGAGGTGACGGTTGTCGACGCCGCCGAGCATGAACTTCGGGGCGGGCGACGTGACGGAGGTGCCGACGTAGACGAGGTCGAGCTCGGGGTCGTAGCTCGGAACCATCCACGAGCCGACGTGCATGCGCTCCTCGTACGGCACCCCGCCCCAGGTCTCGTCGCCCGGCTCGCCCGGCGCCGGCACGAGGCCCGTCCGCCAAAGCTCCTCGCCGGTGGCGGCGTCGTGGGCGACGATGACGCACGAGACCGGGCCCGCCCGCGGGCGGCAGCTCCGCCCCGAGTAGATCCTGCCCCCGCCGACGATGGGGCCGGAGGAATGCCGGGCGGGGTGCACCTGGTAGTCGAATATCTGCGTCTCCCACACCAGCTCGCCGCTCTCGGCGTCGAGGGCGTAGACGTAGTCGTCGTTGCTGGTGTCGAGGATCAGGTTGCCGTAGATGGCGACGTTCCGGTTGTTGTCGGTGAGGCCGCCCATGATCTCGGGGACGTCCTCGGGGATGTCGCGCCGGTACTCCCAGAGCAGGTCGCCGGTCACCGCGTCGATGGCCTGCAGGTGGTCCCGCGGGTTCGGCATGTAGAGGACGCCGCCGTAGGCCAGCGGGGTCCCCTCCTGCGCGCCCTCGGCCAGGGCCCGGGTCCACACCAGCCGCAGGTCGCCGACGTTGTCGCGGTTCACCTGGTCGAGCGGGCTGTAGCCCCAGCCGTTCTGCGTGCGGCGCCACATGAGCCAGTCGCCCGGCGCCGGGTCCTCGAGCATGGCGTCGGTGACGGGCACGAAATCGGCATCCTCGCCGGACTGCGCCGCCGCCGCGAGCGGCGCGAGCAGCACGAAGGCAAGCATCGAAAGAGAGAATCCAAGACGTCGTCGGAACATCGCACGCTCCTCGAGAAACAGAGTCCGCCTCAATAGCGGACAATTCCGCTCCAGAACATCGACTCCCCGCGCGTGTCGATCGGCAGAGTGAACTTGAACGCCAGCCGGCCGTCCGCCTCGATGTCGTACAGCGTCAGCGTGGCCGGCACGGTCTGGAGGCGCCCCCCGGCGCGGACCTGCCCCGGCTCCGGGCTCGAGGCGACCATCGACCGGCCGTCCGGCTGGAACGCCATGTTTCTCACGGCGATGCTGCGGGTGTCGATGGTCTGCACCAGGGTCGGCTCGCCGGTGGCGGCATCGACGGCGAACACCGAGATGGTGTTCTCGGTGCCGTTCGCCACCGTCTCGCCCCGGAAGGTCTCCGTTCCGCGGCCCCGGTTCGCCACGTACAGCGTGCGGCCGTTGGTCGGGTGCATGCGGATGGACGACGTCGTCTGCCCGCCGCGATAGGCCTCCGGCGCAGCCAGCGTGGTGCTGACGAACACGGGCTCCTCCGACAGCGTGTCGTCGGCCCGGATGGCGTAGGTATGCAGCAGGTTCTGGGTCTCCAGATCGACGTAGACCCAGCGCCCCGACGGGTGGAAGTCGGCGTGCCGCGCGCGGTACGCGAGCCCCCCGTCGGGGGCCACCGTCTGCTTGTTGGTCAACTGGCCGTTCTCGAAGCCGTACAGGAAGAGGCCGCCCGGATCCTCGGTGTGGACGCCGGGGTCGGGCTCGTTGCCGCGCGCCGGCAGCAGGACCGCGCGGTTCGAGGGCATGACGTACACCGCGTGCGCATAGTAGCCCGCGTCGAGGCTGGCCCGCTGCTCGACCATGTCGCCGATCGACCCGTCGGCGCCGAGCCGATGCACCGAGAGGGAGCTCGGGAAGCTGTAGGCCGACAGGACGTACTCGCCGCGCTGGTCGACGGTGATGAAGATGGGCCGGTGCGGCAGCTCCACCGCCCCGCCGTGCGGCTGGAGATCGCCCGACGAATCGACCCGGAACGCGTTCAGGTAGTGATGGCGCACGCGGGCCGTCGACGTGCGCTGGTCGCTGCTGGCGATGTAGAAGTAGCGGCCCGACGGATGCTGCCACCCCTCCTGCACCTGCGCGGGCAGGACCACCGGGCGCGGCTCGCGCACCAGGGCATCGCCGTCGCGGCGAATCCGGTAGAGCCGGGCGCCCAGGCTGGCATACACGGCGCCGCGCGGCGGCGACTGCGATTGCGCGGCGGCGGTGCCGAGCGGAGCCGCGGCGGGCGTGCCGACCGGGCCCGCGGCGGCCGCGCGGAGCGGGCTCGCGGCGCCGGTGCCGAGCGGACCCGCGGCGGCCCAGCCCGCGGTTCCCGCGAGCAACGTGTTGAACCGGCGTCGACTGACCATGTCACCTCCCGCGCCTCCCCAGGAGGCGCCTCGAGTCATAACGGCGGCCCGCGGCCGCCCGTTTCTTCAGAAGCGGAACGTGTACTGGAGCTTGGTGGCCAGCCGCGAGTCCTGCCTCCGGAAAGCGCGGTAGCCCCGCTCGAGGTCGTGCACCCAGCCCTGGCCGAATACGAAGAAGAGGTCGTTTCCCGGCTCTATGGTCCAGTGCACGCGGCTCTGGAGGCCGAGGTTGCCCGATCGGTTGTCGAACTGTATCAGGTTGGAGAACGTGAGGAAGGGCGAGACCGCGTAGTTCACCTCCGAGCTGTAGATGCGGGCGACGAAATCGCCTTCCGGCAGGCTGGCGAACGTCTGGTCGGCATTGAAGCTGACCAGGAAGTTGGGCGGGAGCTTGTAGCTGATGCCCGTCCGGAGCGACTGCGCGGTGCCCGACCAGTAGTTGCCGAACGTCAGGCCGACGCTGCCCTGCAGCCGCCGCTTCTGCGCCGACGTGAAGAAGATGCGCATGGGCATGAAGCGGTACTCGCCCACGGGAAGCACGACGCCGGGCGAGATCTCGAAGGGCTCGAACAGGCGCTCGTAGGTCGGGTTCAGGTCGAACAGGCTGTGCAGCGAGTCTCCCGAGTTGAAGTGCCAGTCGACCAGCGTGGCGTAGATGTCCCAGCTCTCGACCAGTCCGGTGTCGAGCCGGGTGAAGCGCGTGTAGAAGACGTCGTGGAACATCTGCTGAATGCCGGTCGACGGGTTCGGACGCGGGTTGAAGCTGCCGGCGACCCGGAGCATCCGCACGTTGCTGCGCTGAACGAAGCCGATCGCGGGGTCGAAGTTGTCCTGAATCTCCCGCCAGAGAATCTGCGCCTCGTACCGGTCGTTGGGATAGTGCGCCCCGAAGCCGAACGACGCGTTGTCGTCGGCGACGCCCTCGTTGTCGCTCCGGAGGCCGAAGGCGTTGAAGACCATGTTCTGACCGCGGCCCAGGAAATCGGACGTGGCCAGCCGCAGGTCCACGCCCACGGTGCTGCTCGAGAGCGGGGAAGCGGGATCGCCGTTCGTGAGAATGGCGCCCACGTACGACTGCTCCAGGAAGTTCCGCTTCAGGCGCCCGACGAGCAGGTTGCCGGCGTCGGCGGCCGCCACGCCGCGAGTGCGCACGTCGAGCATGCCGACCTCGGTCCTGCCGACCCGCCCGGTCAGCTTGGCGCCGTAGTCGATGGGCACCTCCTGCCCCCCGAGCAGGCCGATTCTCCGGCTGAAGAACGGAAAGATCTCGGCCCCGGTGCCGGGAATGCCGCCCGGCGGATCGATGCCGGTGGTGGCGAAGTTGAAGACGCCGGCGTCCTGCAGAAAGAACGTCCGCTTCTCGGGAAAGAAGATGGAGAAGCGCGTGAGATTGATCTGCCGCGCATCCACCTCGGTCTCGCCGAAGTCGGTGTTCGCGGTGAACGACAGCTTGAGGCTCGGGGTGATGTTGTAGAACAGGTCCACGCCGGGCTTCCCTACGACCGTGTCGCCGCCGGTGTCCGGGCGCGGCCAGAGCCGCGCCATGAAGGGGCGGACGTCGAGCCCGGTACCCTGCTGCAGGCCTTCGAGGTTCGTGATCTGCCCCGCCTCGGAGATCTGGAAGAACTGCGTCTGGAAGCGCGCCCCCGTCCAGCGGTTCTCCTCCAGCTTCCGCTGAATCGTCCGGCTGATGTTGAAGCCCCAGACGGTCTCGCCGGCCGGAAAGCTCAGGGTCTTGAAGGGGATGGCGAACTCCGCGCTCCATCCCTGCGCCGGTCTGCGCCGTCCGCACGATCCAGATGCCGTCCCAGTCGTCGTTCGTCTCGCCGTTCGCGAACACCAGGCCGTCCACCATGGCCCCGGCCGGATTGGTGGCGAAGTGGAAGGCGTTGCTCTGGTCGCGGAACGTGTCGAGCACGATGGCGAGGCGGTCGTCGGCGTTCAGGCTCGCGTCGCGCGCCATCTGCGACGCCAGCACGCGGTCGGGCTCGGCGTCGTGGCACATGACGCCGATATAGAGGTTCTCCTCGTCGTAGAGCAGCCTGACCTCGGTCCTCTCGGTGGGCGCGGCGCCGGCCACGGGGATTCTCTGGACCAGGTCGCCGATGGTGGGCGCCTGCCGCCACGCCGCCTCGTCCAGCGACCCGTCGATGACGATCTCCGAGGTGACCGCCGTCACGACGGCCGATCTGACCGGGTCCGTCTGGCTGGTCTGCTGGGAGGCGGCGACGCACGGAACGGACGCGACGATGCAGGACCAGACGCACGCTATCGCCAGCGCCCGGATCCGAAGTGGCGAATACCGCGGAGCCGGGAGGCTGTCCATCGGCTGTCCGGCGGGCCTGTGGGAATACCCCGGCACCGGGCGGAGTACAGCTCAGTTCGCCACGTTGCCCATCGGGTCCCCGCGCGGCCGGAAACGGTGAGGCGCGGCTTCCGGAGCCGGGCTGCAGGACCTCGCCGCGCGGCTTCCGCATGGGCGCCAACCGTTGCCTTCGGCTCCGCTTGGCGCCCAACCAACCTTGCAAGGTCCGCGCCGTGCTGCGGCGACTCCTCGCGCGCCGACCGCCACCTTCGGCTCCGCCTGGCGCCCAACCAACCCTGCAGGGTCCGCGCCGTGCTACGGCTACGGCGCGGACCCCTGGGGTCTCAGTCGGTGGCCGGCGGGAGCGCGAACACGTAGAGCGCGCTGCCCGCCCGGCGGAAGCGGGCGACCGCGTCGGGCTCGGCGTCGGGCGTGATCTGCACGCTGCCCGGGCGCTGGCTGCCGATGATGGCGACGTACTGCCGGCCGTCGGGCCCGAGGTAGGTGATGGGCGAGTTCCGGAAGTTGGTCCCCGTCCGGAACGTCCAGAGGATGTCCCCGTTCCGGGCGTCGAACGCCCGCACCACGCCCTCGTTGGGGCCGCCCTGGAAGAGCAGGTCCCCGCCGGTGGCCATGACCGGCGCGTTGTTGGCGGTCGTGAACTGGACCCGCCAGACCGTCTCGCCCGCCACCGGATCGTTGGCCTGCAGCTCGTTGACGACCTCGGCGTTGGGCGGCTCCGGGGCGCGGCCGCCGCGCTCGCGGAGCGTGTAGTCGTTCCCGGGCACGTACTCGCCCGTGACCATTCTCAGGCGGTCGCAGCTGTTCGAGGTCGGGGTGTACACGAGTCCGGTGCGCGGGGAGTACGCGTCGTTCTGCCAGTTGCGGGCGGCGATGCCGGGGCACCAGCCGATGGCGACGTTCTCGGCGTCGGGCAGGTAGCGCTGCCGATCCTCGACGTCGGTGAACATCATCTTCGTCATGTCGTAGCGCGGACGGCCGGTCTCCATGTTGATGCCGTCGAAGATGTCGTTGTAGACGAACATCCAGGGCTCGAGGAGCATCTCGCCCGTCGCGCGATCGAACACGTAGAAGTAGCCGTTCCTCGCCGGGCGGACCAGCGCCTTGCGCACCTCGCCGTCGATCTCGAGGTCGACGAGGAGGTTCACGTTGGGCTCGTCGAGGTCCCACTGGTCCTGGGGGGTCATGTTGTAGGCCCAGATCAGGTCGCCGGTGTCGGCGTCGCGGGCCAGGATGGACGCGCAGTAGTTGTTCCGGAAGCCGGTGAGGCCCCCGTCCTCGTCGAGCTCGACCACGCCCCACTCCCGGCGGTAGTCCGGGTTCCAGGGGGCGCAGTTGCTGGTGCCGTAGTAGAAGAGATTGAGCTCGGCGTCGTAGGTGAACCAGCCCCAGACGGCGCCGCCGCCGCGCCGCCACGAGTCGCCGGACCAGGTGTCGAGGGCCGGGTTGTCGATCCGGTCGTCGGGATAGAAGGGGGCGAAGCGCGACCCGATGCCCACCTCGTTGTTCGGCCCCATGCTGTAGTAGCGCCACCGGAACCGGCCGTCGTCGAGGTTGTAGGCGGTGACGTGACCGCGGACGCCGCGCTCGCCGCCGGCCACGCCGACGATGACCTTGTCGCCGACCACCAGCGGCATGCCGGGGACCGTCTCGCCCGTCTCGACCGTCGCGTTCTCGGCCTGCCAGAGCTGCTCTCCGGTCTCCGCGTCGAGCGCGAACACCTGTCCGTCGAGGGTGGCGTAGAAGATGCGGCCGTCGTCATAGCCGAGGCCGCGGGTCTGCGCGCCGCAGCAGGCGCTCCGCCGCGTCAGCTCCGAGTCGGCGATCTCGGGCCGGAACTCCCACTTGATGAAGCCGTCCCGGGCGAGGTCGAGCGCGTAGACGTAGTTCGGCTCCGGGGTGACGATGTACATCGTGTCGCCGATGACGAGCGGCGAGGCCTCGTACGAATCGTGGACGCCGAGCTGCATCGTCCACGCCATGGTGAGCTGACCGACGTTGTCGACGTCGATCTGATCGAGCGGGCTGTAGTTCCAGCCCGCGTAGTTGGCGTTCGGCATCACCCACTGCGCCGGGTCGCCCGCCGCGCCCTCCTGGGCGGCCGCGGCCGCCGGTACGGCGAGAACGCACAGCAGCGACAGGAGCGGAATCGACATCCAGCCGCTCCGGTTGGTAGACAGACTCATCGTGCACTCCTTGGTTGGCAGCCCGCGGCGTAAGTCCCCACCCCCGCGGCGCAGACTCCTAGAACGGATAACCCGGAAGCCTCCGCGACCGGGGCTCCCAATCCGGCAGCGGCGCCCAGCCGTCGCGATTCGGCATCTCGACCTTCGGCAGGCTCTCGGCGTCGAGCACCAGGTCCTCCGCGATGACCTCGTTCCTGAACAGCAGGAACGCGGTCAGCGCGTACACCTGGTCGGCGGTCAGCGACCCCTCCTGGTAGAGCGGCATGCCGCGATTGATGTAGTCCCAGACCGTCGTCGCGTACGGCGAGCGGTACGGCAGTATGCGCCCCGCCGCCCACGGATCGACGTCCGATCCCGGCTCGCTCTTCACCAGCCGGGGGGCTCGCCGGGGAGCCCGGCCGCCTTCCAGCTCCCTGCCGTGGCAGCCCGCGCAACGTATCCGGTAGATGCGCTCCCCTTCCCCGGCGGTGCCGCTCCCCGGCGGGAGCTCCTCGCCGGCGGGGCCGACGGAGATGTCCCAGGCACGAAGCTCCTCCGGGGTGGGGGTCCGCCCCACGCCGTAGGTGGGCCCCTGCGCCAGCGCGACGCCCGCCGTCAGCATCGCCAGCGCGCAGACCCCAAGTGCGCTGACGAGACGGGCCCTGCCGCCTGCCGGGCGTCCCACCCCGCACAACCGGCTGTCGCCGGGTGCGGCCGGCAACTTCACAGCGCTCACCGTCCTAAGCGCGCCCATTGCTGACGCTCCCGTCGCCGGCGACCCGCCACGGCTGGATGGTGTTGTCGAGGCCCGGCACGCCGGCGGACGGATCGCCGGGCCGGCCGAAGTGCTCGGCGACCTGCGCCTGCAACGGCTGCACCTGGCCCACCTCGTCCGTGCAGCGCGACATGAGCACGGTCTCCCGGCCGTCCCAGCTCCACTGATGGCGGAACCGGGTGTGCGCCATGCGGTGCGCCGTCCCCTGAATCTCGGCCTCGCTCCAGCTCTGGCCGCCGTCGGTGGACACGTCCACCCGGCTGACGGCGCCCCCGCCGGACCACGCCAGGCCGGAGACTTCGTAGAATCCGGGACCGGGCAGCCGCTGGCCCCCGGAGGGGCGCGTGATGACCGACTTGGGCCCGACCTGGTAGCCCAGCGCGGCGCGCGTCGCGTCCCGGCTGAGGTGCCCGTAGTCGTTGTAGTTCAGGTAGTACTCGTCGGTCACCTTGATGCGCCGGAGGTACTTCGTGTTGAAGATGCCCTCGAAGCCGGGAATCAGCAGGCGCAACGGGAACCCGTTCTGGGGACGCACCGGCTCGCCGTTCATGCCGTAGGCGACGATGCAGTCGTCCATGGCCTTGGCCAGCGGAAAGCTCGACGCGCCCTTGACGTTCTCGGTCCCCTCCGCGACGACCCAGGCCGCCCCGTCCTTGACGCCGGCCTCCTCGAGCAGCGTGGACAGGAGCACTCCGGTCCACTCGGCGCAGCTGGTCATCCCGTGCGTCTCCTGCACGTCCTTGTGCGTGCTTCTCGCCCGGTTCCCCGCGCACTCGATGAAGTGCAGGCGGGTCACCGACGGGAGACGCTTCAGGTCCTCCATGGTGAAGATCAGCGGACGCTCCACCATGCCGTGGATCATCAGGCGGTGCTCGGCGGGATCGATGTCCGGCATGAGGGAGCCGCGGGTGGTCCCCACGAAGTGGAGCGACGACGGCGTGATCACGCCCACCGAATCCTGGAGCGGCGCCGCCACGTGGAACACGAGCCCGAACGAGTCGGGAGACTCCCGGCCGCCCGGCGGGTGCGGTATGCGCACCGAGGTCACGAAACGGGAGCGCTCGCCGTAGGCGATCATGTCCGGCTCGCCCCTGACGTACCGCTCCGGCTCCGGCGGCGCCTGGCCGAGAGCCGGCTCCGCCGCTCCCACCGTCAGGCCGCCCGCCAACGCGGCGCCGCCCCGCAGGAATTCCCGACGATCAGGTCGTTTCGCAGCCATGGATCTCTCCTTCGCAGCCTGGGGTCACCCGCAAATCGCCTACCGCAGCCGGCAGTATACCCCGGCAGCCCGCGATGGAACCCCACGTTGCACCGGGAGCGGCGAGGCGCCCGCCCGACAAGGCCTGAGGAGAGCAGGATAGAATCGCCCCATTCGACCTCCTGGAGATGACGATGCCGAACACGGCCACGCCGACAGTCCGGGCATTCCTGGCCGCCACCGGCCTCCTCGGGGCCGTCCTTCTCGGGGCGGCATCCGCCCTGGGGCAACAGGGTGCGGCCGGCGGCGAGTGGAGCAGCTACGCCGGCGAGGCGGGCGGCACGAAGTACTCGCCGCTCGACCAGATTCACGCCGGCAACGTGCAGGACCTCCGCGTCGCCTGGCGGTGGCGCTCGGTCGACCACGAGCTGGCCGATGCCGACCCCGACCTGCGGTTCAATCCGATGCTGCTGGCCACGCCGCTGATGGTCGGCGGACGGCTCCTGATGAGCACCAACCTGGGCCAGGCGGCCGCCATCGACCCCACCTCGGGCGAAACGACGTGGGTCTACCGGGCTCTCGACGACGGCGCGGGGCGGCCCCGCGGCGGTCCCACCCGCGGCGTCGGCTACTGGCACGACCCGGAGCGCGACGACGAGCGGGTCTTCGTCGTGAGCGGCGAGCAGCTCGTGGCCCTCGACGCGAGGACCGGCGACCCGCTGCGGGAGTTCGGGACCGGCGGCAAGGTCGACCTCGCCGCCGGCGTGCCCCACCTCGAGGAGTACCGCTGGACGGCGGCGCCGCTCATCTGCCGCGACACCGTCATCGTCGGCATCTTCACCACCGACCAGTTCGACCGCAGGGACCAGGCGCCCGGCTACATCCGCGGCTACGACGCCGTCACGGGTCGGCTGAAGTGGCGCTTCAACACCATCCCGCAGCCGGGCGAGCTCGGGCACGAGACGTGGGAGGACGGATCGTGGGAGCACACGGGCGCGAGCAACGTCTGGACCGTCGCGAGCGCCGACGAGGAGCTGGGCTACGCCTACCTGCCGACCGCCACCCCGACCCACAACTGGTACGGGGGGCACCGTCCCGGCGACAACCTGTTCGCGGAGACGCTGCTCTGCCTGGAGTGCGAGACGGGACGCCGCGTGTGGCACTACCAGCTGGTGCACCACGGCGTCTGGGACTACGACACCGGGTCGACGCCGATCCTGGCCGACATCACCGTCGACGGCCGGCCGATCAAGGCGGTCGTGCAGGTGACCAAGCAGGCGTTCGCGTACGTCTTCGACCGGGTGACCGGCGAGCCGGTCTGGCCCATCGAGGAGCGGCCCGTGCCGCAGTCGGACGTCCCCGGCGAGCGGACGTCGCCGACCCAGCCCTTCCCGACCCGGCCCGCGGCGTTCGACCGGCAGGGCATCACCGTCGACGACCTGATCGACTTCACGCCGGAGCTTCGGGCAGAGGCCCTGGAGATCTTCAACCGCTACCGCTCGGGGCCGATCTTCACGCCCCCGTCGCTGCGTGACGAGTCGCCGGGCGGCACCCTCGGCACGCTCCAGCTTCCCGGCTGGGTCGGCGGCGCCAACTGGAACGGGGCCGCCTACGACCCCGAGACGCAGATGCTCTACGTGCCGTCGATCACGGCGCCGATCCGAATCTGGCTGCGCGAGGCGCCCGACGACTCGCCGTTCCGCTACCTGCAGGGACCGGCCAGCGTGTGGATCGACGGGCCGCGGGGGCTGCCGCTGGTCAAGCCGCCGTGGGGACGCATCACCGCCATCGACCTCAACACCGGCGAGCACGTCTGGATGGTGCCGAACGGGCCGGGTCCGCGCGACCACATCGCGCTGCAGGACCTCGCGCTCCCGTGGCTCGGCGCTCCCGGGCGGGCGGCGCCGCTGCTGACGAGGACGCTCCTCTTCCTCGGCGACGGCTCGCGGTCGATGCAGGTCGTCCCGCCCCTCGGGGGCGGACGGATGTTCCGCGCCTACGACAAGGCGACCGGCCGCGTGCTGTGGCAGACCGAGCTTCCCGCCGGCGTCTCCGGCGCGCCGATGACCTACCTGCACGACGGCACGCAGTACGTGGTGGTCGCCATCAGCGCGCGCGATCACGACGGCGAGCTCGTCGCCTTCGCCGTGCAGTGACCCCGCCTCCGCGGGCGCTGCGCGCGGTCTTGCGGCGGCGACGACGGTCCCGGTGTCACTTCAGGAGAGCGCATGTCTACGAACCCGCCCTCGCCCCGGGCCGGGTGCCGTCCGCCTCAGTGGACGTACGTGCTGCGCACGAGCACGCGCCCGCCCCGCCGCAGCTTCACGTCGATGGCATGGGACCCGGGCTCGAGGTCGGGCGCCCGGGTGAACAGCACGTAGCGCACGCCGCTGACCGCGGTCGCCATCTGCTCGACGGCGAGCCGTGGATTGTGGCTCGTCAGGAACAACCCGCCGGTGTGCCGGGACAGGTCGCGCAGGGCGGACTCGAAGGTGACGAAGAAGGGGGTCACGTCGAGCGAGAACACGGCGGCGCGGGCCGCGTCGAGGGCGCCGAGGGCCCGATAGTAGCGGATGAAGCCGTGCTCGAAGCCGTAGCCAATCAGGACCACCGACTTCGACCCCGGCATGGACTCGAGCACCTCGCCGAGCCGCCGGAGTGCGTCCTCGACGTACCAGATCTTCCGCCCCTCGGCCTGATCGATGCCCGCCACGATCGAGAGCCCCGCCTGCGGCTCGAGCGCCGGCGGATCCTCGTGCATCACGTCCCAGGCGAGCACGTCGCGCGCGCGCTCGAAGTCGGCGGTGAAGTCGAGCCAGAGCTTGAAGTGGTGCTCGAACGAGACCACCGCCACCCGGTCGTCCGGCCCCACCCCCGCCAGCAGCCGGTCGCTGTCCTGCAGCACCCGCAGCAGCCCCAGCGCCCGGTTCGCCTCCAGGCTCTTCTGCACGAAGAACACCACGAGCTGCCCGCGGTCGTCCGACGGGAGGGCGGCGGTGAGGTCGGTCGAGGGCAGGGGCGCCCAATCGGGCTCGTCCGCGTCGAGCCACGCCGGCTCGACGTCGACCAGCTCGCCCGTCCACGCCTCGAAGTCGTCCGAGGGCAGGGGCACCCAGCCGGACTCGTCTTCGTCGGGCCACAGCGCCGACTCGATGCCGCCCGGCTCGCCGCCGCCGGTCCACACCTCGACCTCGTCCGAGGGCAGGAACGCTGCCTCGCGGTTCGAAGGCAGGAACGCCCCATCGCGCCCGCCTGCGCCGAGCCGCTGCGCCGACTCGACGTCGACCGGCTCGCCGCCGATCCGCACCTCGAAGTCGTCCGGCCGGAGCCCCTCCATCGGCCCGCCCTCGTCGCCGAGGACCCGCACGTCGATCAGGACGCGCGAGACGTCGACCCGCTCGATCACCACCGGCTGCTGCTGGGCGGCGTGTCCGACCGCGGCGGAGAACAGCATCGCCGCCGCCCACCAACCGCGCCGGCCGCCGATTCCCCTGACTGGCCACGGGGGCCGCGGATCCCGCGCCACTCGCCGATGCGTCCGCGCCTCCCGCCACCGGGCGCGCACCGCGTACGTCAACTTCATGCCGACCCCGTCCGAACCGCGCAGCCTTCGAGTCGCAATCGCGCCAGTGCGTTCCACCGACTCGGCCTTCAGGACGACCGTCGTGCTCGTGCCCGCGCTCCCTGCGTCTCGTCACACTATCGCACAATCATCATGCTCTTGCCCCCGCCCGATTCGGTCCGATCCGTCCGACGGCGCGGTTGCTGCGCTGGTGTAGGATGGACTCGGAGTCGAATGTCACTCGCCGAGCTCATCAACCATCGGGGCAATCCCGGAATCGCCCCGATGGACGGAAGACGGTATCCGCCGGTCGGCCTCGGCGTTGCCGGGCACCGTCGCGCCCGGGCTGCACACGGGCTCCGGGGCTGTCTGCTGGCGGCGGCGCTCGCCACGAGCCTGACTGCGACGCCGGTCTCGGCCCAGGACGAAATCGGGGTCGACGACGTCGTCGGCCGGGCCGCGGCCTACGTGGCGGGGTACGTCGACGACCTGTCGAACGTGGTGATGGAGGAGGACTACCGGCAGACCTATTATCCGGGGCGCTATAGCTTGCGGCGGGTCAACCGGCGCCTCGTGTCGGAGTTGCTGTTGATGCGGGTGGGCGGAGACGGTCAGTGGGTCGGGTTCCGCGACGTCGTCGAAGTCAACGGCCGGCAGCTACCGAACCGGGGAAGCCGGCTCGCCTCGCTCTTCGTGGACGACCGGACGGGCATCGACGGCGAGTCGAGCGTCCTCGCCCGGGCCCGCCGCATCAGCGAAGAGAGCGCCCGCTACAACCTGGGCTCGACCCACCGAACGTTCAACGTCCCCACCTACCCTCTCTTGTTCCTCCACCCGGCCCACCTCGATCGGTCCCGTTTCGAACCGATGCGCCCGGACCGCGAGGGCTGCGGGGGCGCGGCCACGGCGAGGAACGTGCGCTTCGAGGAGGTCGCGTATCCCACGATGACGCGCGGCTTCCTGGCCATCGACCTGCCGGCCCGCGGCCGCTTCTGCATCGACCCCGCGTCGGGCCGGGTGCTCGAGGCCGAGTTCGAGCTGCATCACCCCGCGGCGGGCGGGCAGCCGGCGACCGACGCACGCGCCCGGGTCTCGTTCGGGCTCGAGCCGCGGCTGAACCTCTGGGTCCCGACCGAGATGCGCGACATGGCCTCGGAGCACGGCGGCCCGCGCATGGGCGGCACCGCGCGGTACCGGAACTACCGGCAGTTCGACGTCCTCGTGTCGGAGAACACGGACCTGCCGTCCGAAGAGGACGTCAGCCCACGGTGACAGCGCCGGCGGCTTCGACGACAACCGCCGAGGGTCGCCATCGTCCCGCCATCCGCCGGAACCGTTTCCCCGCCGCGAGCGTCGAGTTCGAGCGGATCCGGAACGACACCGCGATGTACAGCCTGGGCTCTCGCCCCGTCACGGGGCGAGCATCGGCGGTGACGACGGACGCCGACCGCCGAGGCAGGATGCCCAAGGGCTTCCGCCGCGGGGCTGCTACCCGGCAGCCGGCCGATGCGCCCGGAGGAAGGACCGTATCTGGCGCACCGCGATCGGAATCCGCTCCTCGGGCCGCTTCCACGGGAACATGCTCAGCTCGGACCGCGGCGCGAGCATCGCCGCCTCGATGGCGACGTCGTAGGGATGCGCCGGGATGTCGTCGGGCAGGATGAGGATCGGCGTCTGCAGCTCACGCACGAAGTCTCGCGTCACGGTGAAGACGAAGTCCGCGTTGGTGCGGTACATCCGGGTCAGGAACCGGTCGACCATGTCCATCGTGATCTCGGGCCGGCGCGCGACGAGGTCCGGCCCCCAACCCCCCATGTTGTTGTCGTAGAACAGCGTGGGGTGCTCCGCGCTCCACGCGCTCGGCTGCGCCAGGACGGCCGCCACGACCCGATCGGGGGCCCGCCGCAGCAGGTTCCAGATGAACGGGCCGCCGATGCAGAAGCCGAGCACCATGAACTTGTCGATGCCCAGGTGATCCATCAGGCCGAGGTGGTCGTCGGTATGCGAGTCCCATGGCCGATCGATCTCCAGCGGACCGGAGGACTGCCCGCGGTTGGAGTTGCGCAGATCGGCCGCGATGACGCGGTTCTCTCCCTCGAGCTCCTCCAGCGGGTTGAAGGGATGAGTGGCGAGACCGGCGACCGAAGAGTTCAGTCCCCCGCCGGCGATGACGAGCAGCGGGAAGCCGGAGCCGGCCTCCTCGTAGCGGATGCGAACCGGACCCCGCTCGTAGAAGGACATGGCCCCTCCGTCCTGGCCGGCCTGCCCGGCGAACCCGCGCGTGGCCGCGAGAACCGTCGCCGCCGCGCCCGTCTTGAGTATCGTGCGTCTGGTCGGATCCACCATCGTGTCCTCCTCGCTGCCACACCCTCGTTCACGACGCGCCGGGCCGGATCGGCCGCCCCGCGGCGGCTCACGCTATCACCGTGCGATGGCCTTCGCAACCGTGGGCCTCGGCGCCGGCACACGAGGCGGCGCCTCGTCTTACGTGGGGGCACGCCACCCTCCTTCGTGCACCCATCTCGTCGCTGGCGGTCGATGACGGCAGGCGCTATCATGCGGCCGGAGGTGAGCGATGCGTTTCCGACGCCAAGTGTTGACGGTCGTACTCGGGATCGGGCTGAGCGGGTTTCAGGGCGTCGGCGAGGCGCAGGAGTCCGCGACGCCGGCCCCGAGGGTTCGCGCGTCACGCGGCTCGACATCACCAGCCGCGGGCCCGCCTTCGGCGGCCGGTCGTTCGGCGCCGTCGGCCCGTACGAGATTCTGCTCGGCACGGCCACCGCCGTCGCCGATCCGGATGCCCCCCTCGACGCCGGAATCGTGGACCTCGAGAACGCCCCGCGCAACGCGGACGGGCTGGTCGAGTACACCTTCGAGGTCGACATCCTCAAGCCGGTCGACATCACCCGGGGCAACGGCGTCCTGGTGTACGAGGTCAACAACCGCGGACGCAACATCGTCTTCGGCTACTTCCACGAGGCGGGAATTGGCTACGGGGCCGGGAACGCCGGCAACGCGTTCCTCATGAACCAGGGCTACACGTACGTATCGAGCGGCTGGCTGCACGGCGCGCCGCGCGCCGGCGACCCGCGCCCGGTGCTGGCGACCTTCCCGCTCGCCACCGACGACGGCCGGACGATCACCGGTACGTCGATGGAGGAGTGGCAGAACCCGGACAGCGCCACGTTCGGGCGGTTGACGTATCCCGCGGCGACGCTCGACGAGAGCGCCGCGTCCCTCACGCATCGTCAGCTCCAGGACGATCCGCGCCGGGCGGTGCCGGCCGACCGGTGGCACTACGTCGACGACAGGACGGTCGCCGTCACGCCCCCCGCGGGAACCGACGCGGGGACCATCTACGAGTTCGTGTACGAGGCCCGGGACCCGATCGTCCACGGCCTGGGCTTCGCCGGCATGCGCGATCTCGTCTCGTTCGCGCGCTACCGCCCCGCCGACGATCGGGGCGGCGCCAACCCGCTCTTCGTCGACGGCATGCCGGTGCTCGACCACGCGGTGGCCGTCGGCTCCTCGCAGAGCGGCCGGATGATCAGGGACTTCGTCTACCAGGGCTTCAACGAGGACCCGGCGGGGCGGCGCGTCTTCGACGGCATGACGCCGTACGTCGCGGGCGCGCGCCGCACGTGGGTCAACGCCCGCTTCGCGCAGACGGGCCGCTACACGCGCCAGCACGAGGACCACAACTACCCGATGGACGAGTTCCCGTTCACGTTCGCGACGACCACCGATGCGCTGACGGGCGGGACCGACGGGCTGCTGGCCGCGTGCACGGCCTCGGGCACCTGCCCCCGAATCATCCAGGTGGACGCCGAGTCGGAGTTCTACGGCGCCCACGCCTCGCTCATCGTCACCGACACGAGCGGCGGGGCGCTGGAGCTGCCGCCCAGCGTGCGCTACTGGATGCTCGGCACCGCGCATTCGCAGGGCGCGGCCGGGTGCCGCGACCCGGCCAACCCGGTGCGGCCGTGGCCGTACTACCGGTCGGCGTTCGACGCGATGGTGCGGTGGGTGCGCGACGGCGTCGAGCCGCCGGCGACGCGCGCGCCGTCGGTGGCCGACGGCACCGCGGTGACGGTCGCGCGGCAGGGCGAGCAGTATCCGACCATCCCGGACCGTCCCTACAACGACGCGATCAGCACGCTCGGCGTGCGCGACTTCTCGGTCTGGCCGCCGAAGGAGAGCGACGAGCGGTACCCGCTGTTCGTGCCGGGCCTCGACGCCGACGGCAACCTGGTGGCGGGGGTCATCGTGCCGGAGGTCGCGGCCCCGCTCTCCACCATGGGCAAGGCGGTTCGCGCGGCGGGCTTCGCCGAGGGCGACCTGTGCGGCGTGAACGGCTCCACGATTCCGTTCCCGCGGACGAAGGACGAGCGGACGGCGTCGGGCGATTCGCGGCTCTCGCTGGAAGAGCGCTATCCCGGCGGCGAGGCCGAGTACGTGCAGCGCTACGGCGAGGCGGCGGACGCGCTGGCCGCCGAGGGGTACCTGCTGCCCGCCGACGCCGAGACGCTCAAGCAGTCCGCCGCCGCCGCGTGGCGCGCGGCCGTCGCGGCGCCCTGACGCGTCAGGATTTCGCCCCGGGCTGCCAAGTCGCGCCGGGGATTGGACGAACCGGTATGATGCGCTGGAAGGAGATCCGCATGTCCACAATCCGTTTCTGCCTGCTGCTCGTCATCGGCCTGGGCCTGGCCGTCGCCGGCGCCCGGCCGGCGGCCAACTCGGAGGCGACCACCGGCGTCACGCCGGAGTTCCAGCACATCAACAAGCTGGCGTTCGGGCCCGAAGGCGTCCTCTTCGCGGCCGACGCCCAGGAGGTGTCCATCACCGCGCTGCATCTCGGCGAGGAGATGGCCGGCGGGGTGCCCGGAACGCGGGACGTGCCCGCGATCGACCGGAAGGTCGCCGCGCTGCTCGGCATCGACGCCGGCAACCTGCTGATCACCGACATGGTCGTCGACCCGCGGACGCGCAACACCTGGCTCTCGGTGATGCGCGGGCTCGGCGCCGGCGCGGTGCCGGTCCTCCTGCGCGTGGACGGCGCGGGCGAGATGGAGGTCGTCTCCCTCGACGAGGTCCGCTACACGCGCATCGGGGTGCCCAATCCGCCGCCGGCCGAGACGCCGCTGGTGCTCGCGGGCGGGCGGGAGATCCCCATCGCCAACTACCCCGACCAGGTCGACCCCGCGGGGCTGATCGGCGTGCAGACCATCACCCACATGGCCTTCATCGACGGCAACCTGTTCGTCTCGGGCCTGTCGAACGAGGAGTTCGCGTCGAAGATGCGGGTCATCCCCTATCCGTTCCGGGTGGCGGACGCGGGGACCAGCGTCGAGATCTACCACGGGTCGCACGGGCAGCTCGAGACGTTCTCGCCGGTGTTCACCTTCGTGCCCTACGAGATCGACGGCGAGCCGTCGATCGTCGCCAGCTACCTGTGCACGCCGCTCGTCAAGTTCCCCATCGCGGCCCTCGAGCCGGGCAGCAAGATCCAGGGGACGACGATCGCCGAGTTCGGCAACCGCAACCGGCCCATCGACATGATCGTCTACGAGAAGGACGGGCAGGACTACATCCTGCTGTCGAACAACCAGCGCGGCGTGATGAAGGTGCCGACCGAGCCGTTCGGCGCCGCGGACGCCATCGCCGACCCGATCCCCGACACGGCCGGCGTGCCGTTCGAGACCATCGAGTCGCTCGCGGGGGTGCGGCAGCTCGATCGGCTGGATGCCTCCCGCGCGATGCTGCTCGTCGACGCCGCGGGCGGCGGGTTGAACCTCGAAGCGGCCGCGCTGCCGTAGGCGCCTGCATCCGATGAGACAGGCAGCGAGGGCGGTCGCCGTCGTGGCGGCGGCCCTCGCGTTCGAGGGCGGCGGCCGTGGCGGCGGCCGCCCTCGCGTTCGCGCCCGCGTGCTCGCCGACGAGCGGCCAGGCGCCGGAACCCGCCGCGGGCGCGCCGCGCATCCTGCTGGCCGCCTCGCCCTCCGGGCAGCGGACCGTCGACGTCGCGGGGCTGGCCGCCGGGGACCTCGCGCACCTCGAGCGCGCCGCCCTGTCGCGCGACGCGTGGCAGGCCATCCTGCGCGTCCGCGTCGCGCAGGCGATCCCGTCCCCCGCGGAGCTGCCGCCGGTCCTCGGCGACCATGCCGTGCGCGACGGCGTGCTGCGCTTCACGCCGCGGTTTCCGTTCGATGCGGGTCAACGCTACGAGGTGGTGTTCGATCCGTCGTCCCTCCCGTCCGCGCGCGGCGGTTCCGCACCCACCCCGCCGCGCGTCCTCCGCGCGACGGTCGAGGTGCCCGCGCCCGACCGGGAGCCGTCGACCCGCGTCGTCGCCGTCTATCCGACCGGTCCCGAGGTCCCGGAGAACCACCTCCGCCTGTACGTCGTCTTCTCGGCCCCGATGGGGCTGGGCGCGGGCGGCGCGCACGTCCGGCTGCTCGACGAGCACGGCGAGCCCGTCGCCGACCCGTTCCTGCCGCTCGACGTCGACCTGTGGAACGCGGACCGCACGCGCTTCACCGTCCTCTACGACCCCGGGCGCGTCAAGCGCGGCATCCGGCCGAACGCCGAGCTGGGCCGCCCGCTGGCGGCGGAGCGCCGGTACACCCTGGTGATCGACGCCGACTGGCGCGACGCCGCCGGCCAGCCGCTCGTCGCGCCGTTCCGCCGGGAGTACCGGGTGGGTCCGCCCCGGGAGCGCGCCCTCGATCCCGCCGCCTGGCAGCTCGACCTCCCGGGCGGAGGCACGCGGGACCCTCTCGCGGTGCGCTTCCCGGTGCCGCTGGACTACGGCCTGCTGCAGCGCGCGCTCCACGTAGCAACTGGGGAAGGCCGGCCGCTGGCCGGGCAGGTCGGGGTCGACCAAGGTGAGACGCGCTGGACCTTCACCCCGCGCGCGCCGTGGCGGCCCGGTGAGTATCGACTCGTCGCGGCGGCGACCCTCGAGGACGTCGCCGGCAACCGCATCGGGCGGCCGTTCGAGGTCGACGCGGCCGAGGCCCAGGATCCCGAGCGCGCCCGCGGCGGCGTGGTGCCGTTCCGGATCGGCGGTCCGCTCGAGCGAATCCGGTCCGGCGAACCCGGCCCCGCCGCACCGCCGGCCGGCGCGAATCCGCGCGACGACGGCTGGTAGTCCGCCATTCCAGCCGGCGGCGGCGTGCGCGTACCGGGCGACGTGGATGTCCGTCCCGGCACCCCCGCGGCGCGCCGACGTACCCCGGTCGCTCGAGGCTCCGGTGTCAGGCAAGGCCCGCCAGCGGGGTCCCGGCACCCCCCGGCGCCGACGTACCCGGGTCGCTCGAGGCTCCGGTGTCAGGCAAGGCCCGCCCGCGGGGTCCCGGCACCCCCGCGGCGCGCCGACGTACCCCGGAGACTGTGTCCGCCCCGTGCTTCCGACCCGCCAACCCGACCAGAGCAGCCGAACCGGACCGTCCTGCGCATGAGCGCGCGCCGGCCGGGGTCACTCGGGCAGACCGAACACGAACAGGTTGTTCCCCTGGCTGGGGCTCAGCTCCGGGGTCAGGTTGATGAACCGCGGCGTGCCCGTGCTCACCGCCACGTACTGGCGGCCGTCGACCGCATAGGTGATCGGGAACCCCGACACCGACGAGCCGAGGTTGACCTCCCAGAGCACCTCGCCGGTCTCCTGGTCGAACGCGCGGAAGCGGCCGTTGACGTCGCCGCCGAAGACGAGGCCGCCGCCGGTGGTGACGAGCGACATGGTGGCGGCGCGCTGCTCGTGGACCCAGGCGGTCTCGCCGGTCTCGGCCGAGATGGCCCAGACCGCGCCGACCTGGTCGGTGCCCGGGGCGATCTCGGGGCGCCAGTTGATGGCGTAGATCGAGGTGCTCTCCGGGCCCTCGGCGATCATCTGCGCGCAGACGTTGCGCAGCGGCATGTACATGGTGTTGGTCAGCGGGCTGTAGGCGCCCGCCTCCCAGTCCTTGCCGCCGCTGGCGTGGGGGCAGGTGAGCACCTGCTGCCCCGCCCCGGTGAAGATGAGCTCGGGGTTCTCGGTCACCGCGCCCGACGCGCCGTCGATGTGGCTGATGACATTCTGGGTGATGGTGGGCCTGGCCCACAGGAACTCGCCGGTCTCGCGGTCGAGGGTGTAGACGACGCCGGTCTTGCCGGGGATGCCGGTGATGACCCGGCGCGTCTCGCCCGGCTGCACGCCGGGGTTGATCCAGTCGACGGCGCCGGCGTCGGGAGCGACCGCGGTGTCGACGAGCAGGCGCTCGAAGGGATGGTCGAGGTCCCAGTGGTCGTTCAGGTGCTGGTAGTACCAGGCGATCTCGCCGGTGTCGGCGTCGAGGGCGAGGGTCGAGTTGTGGTACAGGTGCCGGAGGTCGGCGCCGCCGATGAGGAACTTCGGCGCCGGCGAGGTGACCGACGTCCCGATGTAGAGCAGGTTCAGGGCGGGGTCGTAGCTCGGCACCATCCACGCCCCGACGTGCCGGCGCTCCTCGAACGGCACCCCGCCCCAGGTCTCGTCGCCCGGCTCGCCCGGCGCGGGGATGGTGCGCCGCCGCCACAGCTCGCGGCCGGTGTCGGGGTCGTGAGCGGTGATGACGCACGCGTCGGGCCCGCCCGCGGGCATGCAGCTCCGGCCCGAGACGACCTTGCCGTCCGCCACGATGGGCCCCGAGCTCTGGGTGGCGGGATGGGTCCGGTAGTCGAGCACCTGCGTCTCCCACACCATGCGCCCGGTCTCGGCGTCGAGGGCGAAGATGTGGTCGTCGGCGCTGGTGTCGAGGATGGTCGAGCCGTAGATGGCGATGTTCCGGTTGTTCTGCCAGAGGGTGTTGAAGACGTAGTCGGCGATGTCGTCGGGCACCTCGCGGCGGTGCTCCCAGACGAGGTCGCCGGTGACCGCGTCGATGGCCTGGATGACGTCGGCGGGGTTCGGCATGTAGAGGACGCCGCCGTAGGCGAGCGGCGTGCCCTGCTGGCGCCCCTCGGTGAGGGCGCGGGTCCAGACCATGCGCAGGTCGCCGACGTTGTCGCGGTCGATCTGGTCGAGCGGGCTGTAGCCCCAGCCGTCGAGGGTGCGGCGCCACATCAGCCAGTCGTCCGGCGCCGGGTCCTGCAGCATCTCGTCGGTGACCGGCACGAAGTCGGACTCGGGCTGGGCCTGAGCGGCGGCCGGGACCGCGAGCGCGCCACCCAGCGCAACGAACAGCAAGATGACGAGGCGGCCGGGGACCTTGCGGGCAACGGGGGCTGGCGTCTGCATCACACGCCCATTCTAGCGCCATCATCGCGGCGCGCAGCTCCATCAGATGCGCCGCCCGGGTCGGCGTCGTCCATCAACGCGGGCTGCGTCGGTCCAGCTTGGCGCCGTACATCCCGCCGCCTGCGCGGCGCCGAGCACCCTCCGCAAGTCCGGCAGATGCGCCGGGCTGACCGGAGTCACTCCCGCCTTCAGGACGGGATCCGTCCAAGTGAGCGCTGGACCAACCCAAACGAGTGAAGCGCCTTGCTTCCCGCTACGCGTCCGCGGCGGACGCTCACTCCGGCAAAGAGAATACGAAGAGGTTGTTCCCGAAGCTCGGCCGGATCTCCGGGGTCAGCGCGAGGAACGCCAACGGGTTGCCCCCCACGCCGGTGCTGGCCGCGACGTACTGTCGGCCATCCACCGCGAAGGTGATGGGGAAGCCGGTCAGGGGCGAGCCGAGGTTGATCTCCCAGAGCACTTCGCCGGTCTCGTGGTCGAACGCGCGGAAACGGCCGTTCGCGTCGCCGCCGAAGACCAGGCGTTCGACCCCGACTTGCCGGTTCTCGGCGCGACGGGGCCGCGATAGACTCGTCCGGCCGGTTGATCGAGATCGAGGACGAAGTTGCCCGTGCAGCCTGTCGGCGACCGCGGCGCCCGCGTGCAAGGCGGTGTGGGAAACGCGCTGCACATGGTGGGACGGTTCTAGACGGACGGCCCGCGCGTTTTCGATGCCGCCGGCAGGATGGCGCTCGCACGGCGGGCTCAAACAGTGAGGCGAGGTCGACCTCAAGGCGCGGGAGTGGTGCGTACCGGCATCGCGGATGAAGGGCGCGGCGGTCGGGTGCCGTTGTCGGATGCGGCTGTGGCCGTGCTCGAGAGCATGAGAGCATATTCTGACGGCGCGGCCGATTCGCTGATCTTCCCTGGCGTGGGCGGGCGGCCCCTGAACGGCAACACGTTGATCAAGGCGTTGCGGAGAGCGACCGGTACGGGGATGCGGACGTTCACGGCTTCCGGTCGAGTTTCCGCACATGGGCGGCGGAGCGGTCCGGGGTGACGAGGGACGTGGCGGAGATGGCCCTTGCGCACGTGGTCGGCCGGGGCTGTCGAGCGGAGGTTTACGCGCGAAGTGATCTGCTCGACCAGCGGCGCGGGCTGATGGGCCGATGGGCCGCGTTCGTGATTGCTGAAGTCTGGAAACGGGAACGATGATCGAGAAATTCTACGACGGAGACGCGTACGCGAAGCTGGGCGTGGGCAGGCGCGCCACCCCGGACGAGATCCGCAGGGCCTACCGGCAGGCGATGCGGCTCTTCCACCCAGACCAGGCCGGCGGAGACGACAGCGACCCCGTCGCGGTCGAGGCAAAAAACAGGATCGCGGCCAGCCTGAACGCCGCCTACGACCAGCTCAAGGAGCCGGAGCGACGGCGCCGCTACGATCGGCACCGGGGCTACGACGTCGACCCAGACAAGCGCGACCGCAAAGATCCGAAGACCCGGCCGCCGACCCCGCCAGCGGCGGAAGAACACCGTGCGCAGACGAAGACCGGCAGCGCCGGCGCCGCCGGGTCCCGGCCGACCCTGACGAGAAGGGGCTACGCGATCCGGGACGCAGAGGTCAAGATTTCCAAGAGAGGGACGAAATACGTGCGGGTGGAGGTCCGGCTGGCCGTGGAGGACCCCGCGCGATTCGTGACCGTCCTCGTGACCGGCCGCCGGGATCCCCTGGATCGGGAACGGGCGGCGGGCGTCCGCGAGGGCGACGGCGTGGAGTTCACGGGCGAGCTGCGCCAGGAACGCGAGGCGTGGTCCTGCTACGCTGACACCTTCACGAGTTCGGCGGAGGGACCGAAGGCGAGCGCCGGCGCCGCCGGATCCCGGCCGACCCTGACGAGAAGGGGCTACGCGGTCCGGGACGCAGAGGTCAAGATTTCCAAGAGAGGGACGAAATACGTGCGGGTGGAGGTCCGGCTGGCCGTGGAGGACCCCGCGCGATTCGTGACCGTCCTCGTGACCGGCCGCCGGGATCCCCTGGATCGGGAACGGGCGGCGGGCGTCCGCGAGGGTGACGGCGTGGAGTTCACGGGCGAGCTGCGCCAGGAACGCGAGGCGTGGTCCTGCTACGCTGACACTTTTACGAGGTCCAGCAAGACCGAAGACGATAACCCGTTCTGACGGGGCCCGGGTGAACCACCGGCGCGCTTGGCGGGCTCGCTAATGCGCCGAGGACTGCTAGTGCTACGACACGACTCCCCGCCGGTCCCGAAATTGCTCAGCGGCGAGCAGGAGGCGTGGCCCGGGCGACGCCCTCGCGGGTGCATTCGGAGGTCAGGTCGCGCTCGACCTCGGCGAACAGCGCGAAGAGCGTGGGTCTTGACCTTCGTCTGGATGTCCTGCTTGCCCTCGACCCGGATGTTCTCCTTCAGAGCCACGAGGGCGCCGCCGCTTTTGGCCAAGGCGTCGAGGATGGTCACGACCTGCCCCAGCAACCGGCCGAGCCGCGAGAGCTCGCTGACGACGAGGCGGTCGCTGGGCTCGAGGTTGCGCGTCAGCTCGTGGACCGCCGGCGCTTCTCCGAGGCCTGTCCGGGGGCGGTCGCCTCGATGAAGTCGTCGACCCGGAAGTCGTGCGCACGCGCGTTCAACGCGAAGGCGCGCGTCTTCTCGGACAGGTAGTGGCGGTAGATTTCCTCCTGCCACAGCGCGCCGGTCCCCAACGCGGCGTGCCCCGGCTCGGCGACACCGACAGCCCTTCGCTCCGCTGGCCGGACGCGCCGACCCCCGCCCGGACAGGGCGCCCACTCTCACACTCTACCAAGCCTGCGCGCCGTGGGTCCCCAACACCCCGGGTTCAAGGCGCGCCGGTCCGATGATCCGGTTTCCCGTTGCCTGACGCATTCCCAGGCAGATGGGAGGAACCACAGGAGGCCGACGGTCGCGGACGGCGTGGTTGTTGTCGCGGAGGCACTGCCGTCGGGGCGCACTTGATGGGAGTTGTCGCTGATCAGGTTCGCCGCGCCCGCCGCGTGGACGAGGACGAGAACCACGCCCCGACCGACGCGTCAACCCGCTGGCTGCGGGTACTTGGCGGTCAGAACTTCCACACCGCCATCACGACCGGATGTGCGGTTAATGGCACGTGCAACAGCGGTGTGGTACTGACGCCAACGCGCACGTCGAGCCCGTCCCGCAAAGGCCGCGTGACCATTAGCTCGACGTGCCACCAGGAACGAGAGCTCCAGCCGATGCTCCGTCTCACCGGTGAGGTACCAGGCCTGACGCTCGGGGTCCGACTTCACGACGGGACTGCTCACGTGGGCGAGTAGCGGGCCGGCACCTGCGCCGATGTGGATGAAGCCCCGCCCGTCGGCATCCACCCACCGCCAGCGCCAGGTCACGTGCCCGTAGTTGCCGACCGAAGCGTCTCCCAACAGGATCGGCAGGATCGACGTGACCCCCACGGCTATGCCCGTGCGCTCGCTCCGCCACGTCGTCCACGCCAAGTCGACGGTCGGGAAGCCCGCGCGGTCGCCGAAGTCGTGGACGTCCAGCGGGTTCGACTGGAACCAGCCGCCGCCAAGCTCAAGCTCCCGCCCGGGCTCCATCTGCCCCAGAGCGGGCGAGGCCGCCAGCAGGGCGACCCCGAATGCGACCGCGAGTCGATGAATCATCGGTTCCTCCCACCGTTTGCACAGGGGAATGCGCAGATGGCCGATGAACCGGCTCACCTGGAGAGCCGACAGAATCTGCCAATGACGAGATCCTCCGCCGATCGCCGCCGCCGTTCGGCGCCCCGCGGCAGTTGAGCGGCCGTGGTCCGTGTAGGGCTTGGGTAGCCCGGCAGATCCCGTTCGGAAAGGGATTCAACGAGGGAAGCGAGGTCTCTTCACTGCCAGCAAGTCTATTTTTGTGAATAACTTACAAGACATCCTCGGCGGTCCGTTGAGGCCGGTTGAGCCGGTTCCCGCCGCGTTCGCGCACTCCTCGATTGAGGAGGATGCTTAAAGCCGCCGCGTGCAACACGCCGCCCGCTACGTGCCAAGAGAAACGGGGGCAGCGTGTCTCACGCCCGAACCGACCGGGTCGCTCAGGGCGCACTTTTCCCCCAATTGGGGGGAAGGCTCCGCGGTGGGCCGCACGCTTCGGCTGCGCCGCGAGATCGACGTTGAGTGCGACCACTAGCTGAGACTCCGATAGCGATCCAATACGGGTCCCCTCATGCCTGCCGGAACATGTTTCGTGACCATCTTGAACGCGTTGCCCAGTCCCCAGGCGTACCCCAGATCGACGGTCGCCTCTCCAGCCGCTTCGATGACCCTCCGAGCGGGGATTTTGAACCCAACCGCGAGCTCCACGAGTTCATGGATTCCGTCCGCGTCCGAAATCACAACGGGTGCGCAACACTCGATCGCTCGCCCCATCATGAGGGTCGCGAGGCGCGCCGAATCGGTTGGAAGCCGATCCCAGTGATTCCAGATGATGGGAGTACGGTTCATCTGCCTGGCGCGGTCGAGCACTCGAAAGCACGCGCCGGCATCCAGAATCCGTTCGTTCGGCACGACTCCCACGCAGACCGGTCCATGGATGGTCTCGACCCGGAGGTCGAAGCCGGTGGTGTCCCATCGCGAATCGCCGAGGACGGCCGGCCGCCCGTTTCTCAGGGCGACGGAAACGGGCTTGCGGGGGCTCCCCTTGCGGGGGAGCTTGGGCTTGGGGGCGGACGGGATCTTCGACCAGTCCAGCGGCTCGCCGACCCTGGTCATGTCGAGGTCCACGATGTAGATGCCGGCCTCGCAACATTCGGACAGCGGCCGCACCGCGTCGGAACCCGGTTGTCTGGCCCGGAGCTCGGCGCCGTCCGGAGAAAACCCGAAGGGGTGCGTCCTGCGCCTGCTCGCGTCGCAATGGAGCGTGCAGAGACTGAAGAAGCGGTTCTCCACCGCCCGCAGGCGGAGAATCGACGACCACTTGATGTCAGTTACGTTGTCGAAGCTCGGATTGACCCACAGGCGTGCGCCGCGGGCCGCGAGGGCGCGGGGGAGGAGTCCGAGATAGTGATCGTGACAGATCGTTGCCCCGGCCGTTGTGCCGGCGAGTTGGAAGGTCGGGAGGGCCGATCTCGGCTTCCAATCCGGCCGCTCGAAGGCAACGGCGGCGGCGGTGGAGTGCTTGACGTACACCCGGGAGCGCGAGCCGCCGGGGTCGAAACGGAGAAGAACCTGCCAGGCGCGGCGGGTGTCATCGACGGTGGTGTCTACTGCACCCACGAGCAGCGGTGCATTCAGGTCCGCGGCGAGCTTCCTCAGTGATTCGGCGCGGTCCCGGTCGGACGCCGATACGTAGCCTTCGGGGAAGAGCACGAAGTCGACGGCCTCGCCGGCCAACCTGTCGGCCGTCGGCACGTCCGGCTGCTGGGCGCCGGGACCACTGGGCGGAACACCGTTCGAGGCTCTCGCTGACACCTGGGGGAACACCAACGCCGCGCGCAGGCTCGATTCCGTTCGCGCGGTCGGGCGAGGGACTTCCATCGTTGTTCGCCTGGACCGAGAACCGCCCTGATGGATCAGGTCGGAGAAGCGATTCCGGTCTTCCTCGCTGTCTGGATCCAGCGAGCACCAGACCTGGTCGCGGGCGT
The DNA here is from genome assembly GCA_965116765.1 of Vicinamibacterales bacterium. GTDB lineage: Bacteria > Acidobacteriota > Vicinamibacteria > Vicinamibacterales > UBA8438 > JAJEEA01. The sequence continues at coordinate 1,572,097 of OZ220718.1, forward strand.
AGAGCCGCACCGTGGGCTGCAAGCCCTCGACAGACGGGACGAGGTCCCGCAATGTGTCGTACCAGGCTCGCTGTTCGTCCCGGAAGAGGGGATCGTTGTCCTTCGCGTCGTGTCGTTCGCAGAGCTCCACCCAGCGTCTGGCGGGCAACCCCAGGTGATGCCTGTCCGCGTACACGGCGAGGGCGAGCTTCCGCGGGCTCGTGAAGTGCTGGCTCTCGTCGAACTCGACGATGAATCCGGGGTCGGGAACCCAGTAGTCACAGGCCGCGAGCATCGGGGTACGCACGAAGGTGCCGACCCCATACCCGCGATACCCCTCCAGAACCGCGGCCACGTCTCGGAGATCGGGGCCGATCGAGGTTCCCTCGTACGCTGCGAGGTCCGTCCGCCATCGGAATCTGTGGTCCCGCACGCACGTCCCGTAGATCCGACCGAGAAGCTGCGCGACCCGGGTCTTGCACGCGGGACACCGCTCCGAGTGGGGCTTGCGCCGGCTTGTGCGCGCCCTCCTCACCACCGGGCGGGGCAGAGTTGCGCCGGGGCGGTCGCGGACGCTGCCGCCGCAGTCGCACTCGATGACCGCGAAACCCCGGCGCCGGAGGAACTCGTTGGACTCCGGGCCTCCGGAAAACCGATCCGAAGGCAGCAACTCGCCCGTAGCGACACGATGGGCCAGGGCAATCGTGTACTTCGGGGGAAAATGCTCGCCCTTGGTTGCCAGGCAGTAGCCTCGACTCCTCCTTCCCGGTGGCATGCCGTCACGGATGATGATCCGTATGGCTTCCTCGACGTGCGCACCGGTGATCTGCTTCGGGATCATGGCCGTTTCGACGAAATGCTACTCGCCCGTCACGCCGCAGGCCATCGTCCCCAGCCGATCAGCCTCCATGGTCGGTGGTGTTGTCGATCTCGATACAGGACCGGCGAAGTGTCCGCAGGGTCCAAAGACGCTGCCTATGGTCCGGCGGAATCCGGCTGTGGAGGTGGGGGATAACGAGGGGAACAAGTACGCCGCAGGCGCATAAGGCACCCATTATCAATAGGTTAAGCGTCCCTCTCGTCGGAAGCCCCAGCCGTCGAGGGTGCGGCGCCACATCAGCCAGTCGTCCGGCGCGGGGTCCTGCAGCATCTCGTCGGTGACGGGCACGAAGTCGGACACCGGCTGGGCGTGCGCGGCGGGCGGGGCCAGGGCGACCACAGCCGCCGCCACCTCGGGCATCAGAAACACGCCGAGCAGACGCGGAACCACTCGGAGGACCGAAGATCGGATCTCTATCCGGAATCTCATGTTCGATGAACCTCCGTGAATGTGTCCGCCATGTCCATCTCCCGCGCATGCGTGATGTCGGCTCCGGTCGCCGGCCGCACGCACGACGATTCAATTGTGGCCACTGCCGCGGTATTGCCGTCGAGGGCGTGGAACTCGACCTCGAAGGCCGCGCCACTGCGATGGACATGCACGATCGTGCCCACGTCGCCAGCCTTGAGGTGCGCGTCGGAAACGTCCGCGGTGAGCACGACACGATCATGTTCCGCGAACATCATCTCCTCAGAGGATGCGCCGAGGCTTGTCGTCTCCCGACTCGATGATCCAGACCGTCCGCACGCGGGGATTCCGCCCGTCGGGAGTCTCGATGGCACCGTCCACGTTGTACCGGGCACCGTAAGCCGACTCCGTCAGACCGGTCACCGTTCCGTTTCGCCCGTGAGCGCGCAGGGCCTCCGCGAACGCCCTCCAATGGGTCGTGCGGAACCCGAAACCGGAGAAGAAGGCTGCCTTGCTCCTGCCATCAGGATGACGACCGGACAGGAGATAGTCCGTGATCTTGCGGCGATCGACAACCGCTTCGTCTGCACTCGGCAGCCTCTTCATTCCGGCGGGCCAGCCGGATCAGCGGTTCCGCTCGTACGGCGCGCCGGTGCCCGACGACCCCACGAAGAAGCGCGACCCGTCGGGGAAGGTGATGTCGCGCGCGTTCGCGGTGTTCGAGCCGTCCTTGGCTCCGAAGCCGTCGATGACGAGCTCCGTGCCGTTCGGGATGGAGTTCTTGTTGAGCCCGCGCCGCATCAGCGAGTTGGGGGCGCCGCACTCGATGGCCCAGGTCGTCACCGTGCCGTCGTCGCCGGTGACGTCGACGTGGATCCACGAGTGGGGATTGATCCACTCGGTGCGCGACACCGTGCCCGTGAGCTGCAGGGGCCGGTTGGCGTCGAACTCGGCCGAGAAGGCGTGGTGCGCGGACGCCGGGGCCGCCGGCGCGAGCAGGACCAAGGCGCCGGCCGCGGCGATGAACGAGGCTGCGGTCTTTCTCATCGGTCTCACCTGTTCTCACCTGATTGGGTTCACCCGAATGTCTCTCACCTGATGGGGTTGACCCGGATGTCGTCGAGGTCGGCGCCGGTCATGAGCGACAGGTTGCGCCCGTTGCCCTCGTGACAGGCGTACTCGAACAGCATGTGGCCCTCCGGGGCACGCCGCAGCGCGTCGAACTCGATGGTCCACGGCTGGGTGAAGACCTCGGGGTCCTCGATGGTCGCCCGGTAGCGGATGGTGTCGTCGTCGACCAGGGTGAAGCGCTCGACCACGTGCAGGTTGCCGCTGTGGAACGTCCCGTGCCCCGACGTGAGGGCGCTCGCGGGGGCCCCCTCGGGGGGCGCACCGTGCCCCACCGGCCAGGTGTTGTCGGTGAAGTTGGTGACGTCGACGACCAGGGTGTTCCCCTCCCAGCGCCCGCGCGAGTCGCCCATGCCGAGGCGGATCTCGGGGTCGGGGTGGGGGCTGCCGTCGAGGGGGATGTAGCGCGAGTGGTGGTTCCACTCGTAGAGGATGACCACGTACCCCGGCACCTGCAGGATCTGGTAGGTGTTGTAGCCCACCGGCAGGTGCGCGCGCGGCAGCGCCGCCGGGAGGCACTTGACCCGCGGGTCGAGGTGCTCGAGCTCGTCCTGCCGCGCCATCAACTCGCCCCGGCGCTCGGAGGCCCACGGCTGGAACGGAATGCGGCCGTCGGGCGGGTCGACGACCATCGGCCGCTGGACGCGCCCCGGGCGCGGCGGCGCGTCGGGGTCCGGCTCGAAGAAGCGGGAGAACGCGGCCCCCTGCCCGAGGTTGACGCCCTCGGCCTGGCGCCACGAGTCGTTCGCGGCGGTCTCCATCGGCTGGGACGCGCCGGGCAGGTAGTAGCCGCGGAAGTCGGGGTCGCCCCACGGCGTGCGCGGGGGCTCGTAGTCGCCGTCCTGGCCGGCGGCGGCGGGGGCCGCGGCCAGCGCGAGAAGCAGCGCCGCGCCGAAGGCTCGTCGAGCGCTCATCATCTTGCTCCTTCTCCCTGCTCGACCGCCAACTGCAGGAGATGGTCGACGCAGTCGTAGTCGAGTATCTGCAGCCCCTCGTCCATCCGCCGGTAGAGCGTCATGCGCATCGTCCACGGGCGGGTGAACACGTTCGGGTCCTCGAGGGTGACCTCGTAGTCGATGTGGTACGGCGTGGTCGGGGTGTAGCGCTCGACCACGTGCAGGGCGTCGCTGTGGAAGTTGCCGGCCGCGTCGAGCCACGTGCGTCCGTTGAAGTGGGTGGTGTCGACCACCAGGGTGTCGCCCTCCCAGTGCCCGCGCGAGTCGCCCATCCAGAAGTCGTTGGGCAGGGGATGCGGGCTGCCGTCGGTGTAGATGATGCGGACGGCGTGGGCGAACTCGTAGGTGACGACCACGTGGTCGGGCGTCTGCAGGATGCGGAACGGGAACGGCATGTAGGTGATGCGCGGCACCCCCGGCAGATAGCACTGGCGAACGGGGTCCGCGGTCAGCCGGTTCGCGTAGTTCTCCTGCTGCTGCTCGGCCGCCCATGGCTGGTAGGGGATCTCGCCGCCCACCACCACGCCGAGGCCGGCGGGAATGCCGTCCTGGGCGTTGTGGGGACGGATGTCCCACGCCGCCGAGTTCAGCACCTGCCAGAAGCCGCTCAGATCGGGGTTGCCCTCCGGGGTCCGGGGGCCGTCGTAGGCGGACGCCGCCGCGGGCTGCTCTCCCTCGGCCTCGGACGACGCGGAGGCGGCGGACGGCGCGGGGGCGGCGGACGGCTGCGCGGCGGACGCCACCGCGGCAGTGGGCGGTTCCGCCGCCGTGCCGGACAGCTCGTCGAGATAGCCCACGACCTGCCGCACCTCGTCGTCGCTCAGCTCGCGGGTCGATATCGGGGGCATCTGGCTGTAGCCCTCGCGCACCACGGCGAGCACGTACTCGGCGTCGTAGCCGAGGGGGACGAGGCCGGGCGCGATGTCGCCGCGCCCCCCCGCCCCGTGGCAGAGCTGGCACACGCGCTGGTAGGGCTCGGCGCCGGGATGGTCCTGCAGCGCGGCAGCGGGGGCGGCAGCGCCCAGGACGACGGCCGCGATGCACGCGACCACAAGCCCGCGCAGGGCGCCGGCCCCGGAATCGCCGCCGGCACCGCCCATCGCGGCCCGACCGTACCCGCCGGACGTCGGCGTCGTTCGACGGCGCACGCACGCGGCCCGGGAGCCGCCGCCTCGCGGCGAGCCTCCCCGCCCGACCCGGGCGCCGGCGATCCGCCCGACGCCATGCCACCGGCCGCTACCGGTCCTGCGCCGCATCGCGCTCCTCGGCCCGGTGGCCGGCGAGAATGCCGTCCATCCCGTAGTTGCCCTCATGGCACGCGTACTCCCAGACCTGGTCGTCCGAGAACATCATCGGCACCTCGACCGTCCACGGCACGGTCCAGGTGGCGGGGTCCTCGACCGTGAACTCGTAGAGCAGGGTCTCGCCGTCGACCCGGGTGAACCGCTCCACCAGGGTCATCGCCGTCGTCGCCCCGTAGCGCTCCGTGAACGAGTTCTTGTTGTAGAAGTTGGTGGTGTCGACGACCAGGGTGTCGCCTTCCCACCGCCCGCGCGAGTCGCCCATCCACTGGGTCACGCCCTCGTCGAGCGAGCCGCCGTCGAGGGGGATGATGCGCGCGTCGTGGACCATCTCGTTCAGGATCACCACGTGGTCGGCGGTCTGGAAGAGCTGCATGTGGTTGTTGTAGGCCCGCGGCTCCATCGGCGGCCCCGAGTTGAACCCGAGCACGCAGCGCTCGCCCACGCTGCGGTCCTCCCACGAGTCGGCGGGGTGCGCGGCCCGGTACTCGGCCCGCGCGTCGGCCCGCGCCTGCCCCTCCGCCGACAACGGCGGGATGCGCCCGTTCGGGGGGTCGACGATCAGCGACGTGCGGCGGGAGCCGACCGTGCGCGTGCCCCGGTCCATCCAGAAGTTGTTGTAGGCCCCGACGTTGCCGCCGGCCTCGGTCCGCTGCGCGGCCTGGTTCCACAGCCGGGCGTTCCGCTCCACGACCTCCCGCTCCTGATTGGCCGCTTCCTCCTCGGTCAGGAACGCCTGGTCGCCGAGCTCCTCGGGGCGCTGCAACGGCGTGATCGTGCGGAAGTCCCAGACCCCTTGAAGGTCGGGATCTCCCCACGGCGTCTGCGGCGCGTCCGCCTGGGCCAGCGCCGGAACCGGCGCCGACAACACGACCGCGGCCAGCACGGCCAGCCCCGCGGCGAGCATTCGATGGTTCATCTGACTTCCTCCTGGCCCGGAAAGCGTCGCCTGCGGCTCCGCCCACCGCCCAACCAACCCCTCCAGCAGTCTGCGCCGGGTACGACGCAGGCTGCTTCCCTGTCGCGAGTCGATTATAGCCGGCTCCGGTGCTTCTGACGCGTCCGCATCGCCAACTTCCCGTCGGAGGACGGGCGGCAGGCTGGGCGCGCTGGTGCACGGGCCGGTGCAGGGGATAGAGTTGACGGGCGCCGACCGCCGCTCATGTCCCCGATCCACCGTCTCCGTGCCCGCCCCGAGTGGAAGTTCCTGGCCATCCTGCCCCGGGCCAACCCGTTCCTGGCCGCGGTCTGGTGGAGCGCGCTGGTCGTGCGCAGCCTCCTCCCCGCCCTGCTGGCCGTCGCGATGGGGGTCCTCGTGGGCGCGGTCGAGGCGGGCGGCGGCCTCGCCTGGCCGCTCGCGGGGGTGGGCGCGGTGTTCGTCCTCCTGCAGGTGCTGCCGCCGCTGCACGGCGCCGCCGGCAACAACCTCGGCAGCGCCGCCGCGGCCTGGCTCTACGACGAGCTGACGGTGGCCTGCGTCGAGCCTCCCGGCGTCGGGCACCTCGAGGACCCCGAGCTCGCGAGCGACCTGACGATGGCGCGCGACTTCGACCTCGGCATCAGCGGGCCGCCCCTGTACATCTCGATGGACTTCATCGCCTCGGGCCTCATCGAGCTGCTGGCGGGGCTGACCGCCTGCGCCCTCCTCTTCGCCTACGCGTGGTGGGCGCCGCTCGTGCTGGGCGGCGCGTGGCTCGCCACCCACTGGCTGCTGCGCGAGAGCGGGGTGTGGAAGGACCGCCAGACCGACGAGGTGCGCGAGGCCCAGCGGCACGCCGACTACGCGTACCGGCTCGCCGTCGACGCGCCCGCCGCCAAGGAGCTGCGGCTGTTCGGCCTCGCCGGCTGGACCATCGACCGCTTCCGGCGCCACCGGCGGCGGCTCCACGACCTGCGCTGGGAGGCAACGAAGCTGCGCCAGCGTCCCGTCGCGGCGAGCCTCGTCCTCGTCCTCGCCGCCAACGCCGTCGTGTTCTGGTCGCTGGCCGCCGACGTCACCGCCGGCGCGCTGCCCCTCGACCGCCTGGTGACGTTCGCGAGCGCCGCCGTCGCCGCCAGCATGATCGCGTTCGGCGGCCTGTCGTGGGCCCTCGACGGCGCGGGCGCGCCCACCGCGGCGGTGCTGCGGCTGCGCGAGGCGATGGCCGCGCGCGGCGCGCTGACCCGCGGTGCGAAGCCGGCGGCGGACCGGCCGAGGCGCGAGATCCGCTTCTCGGGCGTGCGCTTCGCCTATCCCGCCCGCCCCGACCGGCCGGTGCTGGACGGGCTCGACCTGACCCTGCCCGCCGGCTCGTCGCTCGCCATCGTCGGCCGGAACGGCGCCGGCAAGACGACCCTCGCCAAGCTGCTGTGCCGGCTCTACGAGCCGCAGGCCGGCGCCATCGAGGTGGACGGCACGGACCTGCGCCAGCTCGACCTCGAGTCGTGGCGCGCGCGCATCACCGCCGTGTTCCAGGACTTCGCGCGCTTCGAGCTGCCGCTGGCCGACAACGTGGCGCCGGCCGGCGCGCCCGAGGCGGTCGTGCGCGACGCGCTCGCGAAGGCGGGGGCGGCCGACCTCGCAGGCCTCGACACCGTCCTCGCCCGCGGCTACGACGGCGGCACCGACCTGTCGGGCGGCCAGTGGCAGCGCGTGGCCCTGGCCCGGGCCCTCGCCGCGGTGCGGCAGGGCGCGGGCATCGTGCTGCTCGACGAGCCCACCGCGCAGCTCGACGTCCGGGGCGAAGCGGAGATCTTCGAGCGCATCCTGAAGGCGACGCGCGAGGCGACGACCATCCTCATCTCGCACCGCTTCTCCACCGTCCGCCACGCCGACCGCATCTGCGTCGTCGAGGACGGGCGGGTCGTCGAGCTGGGCACCCACGACGAGCTGATGGCGCGGGGCGGGCGCTACCGGACCATGTTCGACCTGCAGGCGCAACGCTTCGCAGAAGAGGAAGAGGCGGGCCTCGATGTCCTCGACTGAGCCGGCGCGCCCCGCCGACGACATGCCGGCGGCGCTGCCGTCGATGTGGCGCGCGCTCCGGCGCGGCTTCGACGCCGAGCCGGCGCTCCTGACCGTCGCGTTCACCCTCGCGCTGCTGGCCGCCCTCCCCGACGCGCTGATGGCGGTGTGGCTGAAGCTCCTCGCCGACGGGCTGACGGGCGACGACTCCACCCTGGTCGCCGTCGCCGCCGCCGGCCTCGCCGCCTCGGCCACCCTGACGTGGGTGCTGCGCGTCGTCAGCGACCGCACCCAGCGCCGCTTCCGCGACCGCGTCACCATCGCCCTGGAGTCGCACGTGGCGGGGCTGCAGGCGAGCGTCGCCACCGTCGAGCACCACGAGCGGCCCGACTACCTCGACCGGTTGGCGATGCTGCGCGACCAGGTGTTCGTGCTCGACCACATGTACATGTCGCTGTTCACCACCGCCGGCTGGATCCTGCGCCTCGCGGTGACCGTCGGCCTGCTCGTCTCGATCCACCCCGCGCTGGCGCTGCTCGCCCTGTGCGCGCTGCCGACGGTGGCCACCGCCTCGTGGCGCCCCGCGGTCGAGCGCGCGGTCGAGGAGCGGGGCGCGCAGGCGCAACGCCTCGCGCGGCACCTGTTCGATGCCGCCACGACGGCGGCGCCCGGCAAGGACGTGCGCGTCACCGGCATCGGCCCGCGCCTCGTGCGCGACCGGCGCGCCGCGTGGGAGCGCTGGTACCGCCCCGTCGCCGCCGCGCGCTGGGCCAGCGCGGGCTGGCACACCCTCGGCTGGAGCGTGTTCGGGGCCGGCTACGTGGGCGCCGTCGTCTTCGTCGCGGCCGGGCTGCGGGCCTCGCCCGGCGACGTCCTGCTGCTGCTCGCGGCCGGCTCGCGCCTCGCGGGCTACGTCAGCGCCACCGTCGGCGAGATCGGCTTCCTGCGCGGCATCTGGCTCGACGGCTCGCGGCGCCTGGCGTGGCTCGAGGACTACGCCGCGGTCCAGGCCGAGCGCGCCGACCGGCCGGCCCCGGCGGCCATCGAGCGCGGCATCTCCCTCGAGAAGGTGTCGTTCGCCTATCCGGGCACCGACCGCCTGGTGCTCGAAGACGTCGACCTCGAGCTGCCGGCCGGGGCCGTCGTGGCCCTCGTCGGCGAGAACGGGGCCGGAAAGACCACGCTCGTCAAGCTGCTGGGCAAGATGTACGAGCCGAGCGCGGGCCGCATTCTCGTCGACGGCGAGGATCTCGCGCGGATGCCGGCCACCGAGTGGCGCTCACGCCTCGCCGGGGCGTTCCAGGACTTCTTCCGCTTCGAGCTGCCGGCACAGCGGACCGTGGGCCTCGGCGACGTCCCGCGCCTCGACGAGCGCCCCGCGGCAGAGACCGCCATCGGCCGGGCTGGCGCCGGGGACGTGGTCGGCACCCTGGCCGCCGGCCTCGACACCCAGCTCGGCCCGACGTGGCCGAACGGCGTGGAGGTGAGCGTCGGGCAGTGGCAGAAGCTCTCGCTGGCGCGCGGGTTCATGCGCGACGAGCCGCTGCTGCTGGTGCTCGACGAGCCGACCGCGTCCCTCGACGCGGAGACCGAGCACGCCTTGTTCGAGCGTTACGCGAGCGGCGCCCGCGACGGCGGAAACGGCGCCCGCGGGCGCATCACCCTGCTCGTGTCGCACCGGTTCAGCACCGTGCGCATGGCCGACATCATCGTCGTCCTCGACGGCGCCCGCCTGGTGGAGGTCGGCAGCCACGACGAGCTGATGGCGAAGGCGGGGCACTACGCGGAGCTGTACGGCATTCAAGCCGCGGCGTACCGGCAGGGAACACCCCCTGTGGAAGAGCCCCGGCCTCCCCGCGGCTGCTCGCCCGACCAGGTTTGAATCGCCCCCGATCTCTCGGGATCCCGCGGCGCCATGCGAGCCTGGCGGCTACAGCGGCCGGTCCGGTTTGATGATGGACCGCCACATGTGCGCGACCGGGCTGTTGTCGTAGCCGAGCCCCTCCTTCGGCTGCTTGAACTGCCGGCCGATGACGTCGGTGAACTCCTCGACGCGGATCTCGCGCTGGCTCTCGTCGAACGCGTACTGATCGTTGACGATGACCAGCCGCGCCTCCATGTAGTAGCGGTGGTTGCGGGCGAACTCGTAGTCCTTCTTGATGTAGCTTAGCAGCCAGGAAAGCTGGGATTGACGTCGCAGCCCCCGGGGCGGGAACGGCCCGCCGCGAACCGCCCTCGCTTGCGGCAACGATGGACGGCGCATGCCCCGGCGGGAACGGCCCGCCGCAAACCCGCCGCCCGCTTGCGGTTACGATGGTCGGCAGCCCCCGGGGCGCGAGAAGCAGCGTGGCCGTCACCGAGACCCTGATTCGCCGGATGACCCGGCTCGCCGTCGAGCACGGCGCGGTCAACCTCTCGCAGGGGTTCACCGACGAGGCGCCGGTGTACGACCTGGTCTGGAGCGGCATCGCGGCGATGCTCGGCGGCACCGAGGCGCGGCGCCGCGAGGTCGAGTCGATGACCGTGCGCGACCTGCTGGCCGCGCGCGGGGCGGCGGACGGCGGGGCGCTCGACCTGACCCTGAAGGAGCTGCTGGCCGGGGCGCGGAACCCGCGCGACCAGTTCAACCAGTACTCGTTCCCGTTCGGGCTGCCCGAGCTGCGGCGCGCCATCGCCGACTACACCGCGCGGCTCTACGGCCGGCGGCCGGATCCCGAGGAGGAGATCACCGTCGTGCTGGGGGCGAGCGAGGGCATGGCGGCGGCGTTCTGCGCCCTCTTCGAGCCCGGCGACGGCGTCGTGGTGATGCAGCCCTGCCACGAGCTCTATCCGTCGCAGGCGGCGATCTTCGGGCTCGTGCCGCGGTTCGTGACCCTGCGCGAGGACCGCGGCGCCGGGACGTGGCGGCTCGACCGCGACGAACTGCGCGCGGCCGCCGCCGACCCGTCGGTGAGGGCGTTCGTCGTGAACACGCCGCAGAACCCGACCGGCAAGGTGCTCGGCCGCGACGAGCTGTCGTTCATCGCGGAGCTGTGCCGGACGCACGATCTGCTGGCGATCACGGACGAGATCTACGAGCACATCGTCTTCGACGGCCACCGGCATCTCTTCCTGCCGGGCTTCGAGGGCATGGCCGAGCGCACCGTCGTCGTGAACTCCATCTCGAAGACGGGACGCGCGACGGGGTGGCGCATCGGCTGGGTCCTGACTCCGCCGCGCTGCACCGCCCGCCTGCGCGCGGTGCACGACAACCTCGTGGTGCAGGCGCCGACGCCGCTGCAGAAGGGCGCGGTGGCGCTCCTGGATCTGGAGCGGGCGTTCTTCGACGGAATCGCAGAGGACTATCGGCGCAAGCGCGACCTGCTCGTCGACGGGCTGCGCGAGGTCGGCTTCGCCGTGACCCCGCCCGAGGGCGCCTACTACCTGTTCGCCGACTACCGGACCGTGCCGGCGCTCGCGAAGCTGTCGCCGACCGAGGCCGCGATGCACCTGGTGGAGAAGGTCGGGGTGGCGACGGTGCCGGGCGACAACTTCTACGCCACCGGCGACGACGGGAGCCGCTACCTCCGCTTCGCGTTCTGCCGGTCGACGGAGACCCTCGAGGCCGCCGTCGAGCGCCTGCGCGCCGGCCTCTGAGCGGTTCGCGGCGCCGTGCGTTGAACCGGACCCCGAGACAAGGCCTCGCGGTCACTCCGCGCGCAGGCGTGCCGCCGCGACGGCCCCGAGCATGGCGCAGGGCACGTAGGTGGCGGTGGACAGAACAGCGAACCAGAGCGGATGCGGGATGGCGGCGAGGTTGGCGAAGCCCGCGAGGGTGAGCAGGCCGCCGACGACGAGGGCCTGGACGGTGGCCCGGTCCGCGCTCACGAGGCGGGCGATGACGCCGCCGCCGAGGCTGCCCACGACGTAGGACAGCTCGACCATCAGCAGCGCGCCGAGCGGCATCTGCGCCATCAGGGCCGCGACGGCCTCGGGATCGGTGAGGTCGGTGCCGGGCGGCGGCGGATACAGCCACGTGCCCACCGCCTGCACCGCCATGATGAGGACCACGCTGCCGAACAGCCCCGCGACCACCGCACCGATTCGACGACCCATCTCTGGAATCTCCCGTTGCGAGCACACCGCCGATCATCAGCCCAGGCCGTCCACGCCTCCAGCTGTCTGCGCGAACTCGGCGCCTGCCGCAGTCCAGTGCCGCCGCCCTCCGTAACGCCGACGCCACTTCCAGCCGCCGAGCCCGGCGGACGCTGAACCGGAACGCCTCGGTGTTGCGCCGCGCTCCCTGACGCCGACGCCGCTTCCGGCCGGCGCCGCTCCAGCGGCCGTCCAGGCGGCCGCCGTCTCAGCGGTCCCGCGGGCGGTCGTCCGGGTCGCAGAGGTCGCCGAGCACCCCCGACCCGCCGCAGTAGCTGACGTCCTGAATCTGCACCGCGATGCCGTCCGGGTCGTTGAACATCAGCTCCTCGGCCGGCGGATCGGAGTCGGCGCGCATCCGGACCCGCGCCGTGATGCCGTGGGCGGCGAGGCGGTCGACGACCTCGGCCGCGTCGAACCCCTCCATGCCCAGGCAGTAGTGGTTGATGGAAGGCGTCGCCCCCTGCCCGAACGCGATGAACTGCGGGCCGTCGCCGATGCCGAGGACCGGCACGGCGGCCGCCGACCAGTCCCGCTCGGTCCCCTGCGTGGTGACCAGGGGCAGGCCGAGCACCCGCTGATAGAACTCGACCGAGCGCTGCACGTCGCTCACGGTCAGGGTCACGTGGTTCAGCGTCGTGACCGGGATGGGCGCCGCGTTCGCCTGCGCGGCCGGGGCCGACGCCGGCGCCGAGCGGGCCACCACCAGGGCCGACAACGCCACCACCAGCTCGCGGCGGGTCATCCCGCCGCCCTCGAACCGCCGCACCAGCCCTTCGATGACGTCACTCATGCCGACTCTCCTCGCGATGGGCCCGGACGACGCGCCGGGCCGGGTGTCCGCCGTCCGCGAACCGCCCGGCTCACGGCAGCCGGTTGCACACGTCGACCTCCTCGCCCCAGAAGTCGATGCAGCGCTCGCGGTTCATCTCGCCCTGCCCGACGACCTTGGCGAGCAGGAAGTCGACGAGCCGCTCGACCTCGCGGTTCTGGAGGGTCGCGCCGGGCTCCGGGAGCCGCAGCCCCATGCGCCGGAGGTCGCGCCGGGTGCGGCCGAGGCAACGGTCGTCGGTGTAGGCGAGCCGGTCGAACGCGGGCATCTCCCGCCCCGGCAGGCCGCACTTGATGACGAAGACGAGCTGCTCGCGGTCGAGCGCGCTCTCGCGCAGGTTCGCCCCGTCCGGCGCCTGGTTGTCCATCTTGACGCCGTCGCCCGACCACCCGTGGCACGCCTGGCAGTCGGCCTTCTGGTGGTACAGCCGGCGCCCCGACGCGATGTTCCTCTCGCTGGGCTGGGCGGACACCTCCCCCGGCCCGATCCAGACGACGCCCGCGACCGCCGCGACCGGCACGAGCCCCCACCGCGCGACACCATGCCTCTTCATTGCGCGAACCTCCTTGGCGAAGCGCCCTCTCTGCCACCCGCCCGCCGAGCCGGCAGGGCGTCGCCGTCCGGACGGCGCGTGGCGTACGGGCATGATCGCCCACCGTACGGACCCGACGCAACCACGGCCAACCAATCCCGGGCCGAAGCGTTGAACGGCACGGCATCCGGCGATAGGATCGGCACCGGACGACCGGATTCGAACGTGCCGCCGGGCAAGCGATCCATGGCCCCGGCGGCCCTGCGCGAAGACTCCACCCAACCATCGGAGGCCACCCATGACGACAAGACGCCTGGCGGGATCGCTGGCGATCCTCGCGCTCCTGCTCGCCCCGGCGGCGGCGCCGGCCCAGGCCCCGGACCGCCCGAAGGCGACCGCCCTGCCCGACGAGTATCCCGACGTCTCCGGCGTGTTCACGTTCCGCACCCTCACCCCGCTGCAGCGCCCCGACGCGCTGGCCGACCGGGCGACGCTCGACCCCGAGGAGGCGGCGGCCTTCGAGGCGTCGGAGCGGACGCGGCTCAACCGCGACCTCTTCGATCCCATAACCGGGGCGCCGAGCGCCGGCTACCAGTCGCGGGCCGAGGGCGGGGTGCTGTCCTACAACGAGTTCTGGTACGAGCGCGGCATCGAGCTGACGAGCGACAAGCGGACGTCCCTGGTCGTCGATCCGCCGAGCGGGCGCATTCCCTACACCGCCGAGTTCGTCGAGGCCAACCGCATCCGGCGCCTCAACCTGCGCAACGGGTTCGCCGACCACTACACCGACCGCAGCCTCGGCGACCGCTGCCTGATGGGCTCGAACTCCGGTCCCCCGATGCGGCCGGGGTCGTACAACAACAACGTGATGATCCTGCAGACGCCGGGGTACGTCACGATTCTCAACGAGCACATCCACAACACGCGCATCATCCCCGTCGGCGACGGCGGGCACGGCGACGTCCCGCAGTGGGTGGGCGACTCGCGCGGGCGCTACGAGGGCGACTCGCTCGTCATCGAGACCCGGAACTTCCGGCAGGCGACCAACTTCAGCGGCTCGTCGAAGGACACGCAGCTCGTCGAGCGCTTCACGCGCATCGACCCCGACACGGTGATGTACGAGTTCACCATCGACGACCCCAACAACTACACGCGGCCGTGGACGGCGGCGATCCCGTTCCGGCGCACCGACGGCCCGATCTACGAGTACGCGTGCCACGAGGGCAACTACGGGCTCTACGGCATCATGGCCGGCGCCCGGCGCCTCAACACGCAGCCGGTCGAGGGCACGCGATAGCCGGGAGCAAGAGACGCAAACCAAGAGAAAGGACAGGAAAGGAAGGCAACCATGCGCACGTCTGTCGTTGTCCTGACCGTCATGGCGGGCGCCGGTCTCCTGGCCGGCCCCGCCGCCCTGCAGGAGCGCCTCGTCGAAGGCGACAGCCCCTACGACGTCGTCGACGGCTGGCTCGAGCCGTTCGCGGAGGCCGGCTTCGCCTTCGGCTCCCATTCGGGCGTCTTCGCCGAGTCGCCGGACCGCATCTTCATCGTGCAGCGCGGCGAGATGCGGCTGCCCGATCCGCTGCCCGCCGGCTTCGCCGGCTTCGTCGGGTCCATCGGCATCGACGCCGTGCGGCCCGAGGAAGGCCAGCGGGTGTGGCGCAACAGCATCTTCGTCGTCGACGGCGACGGCAACATGACCGAGTCGTGGACCCAGTGGGACTCGCTGTTCGAGGGCACCAACGGCCCCCACAAGGTCCGCATCAACCCGCACGACCCCGACCGGCGGGTGTGGGTGGTCGGCGAGACGCAGCACGTCGTCTACGCCTTCTCGAACGACGGCTCCGAGCTCTTGATGACGCTGGGCGAGGAGGGCGTCGCCGCTGACGACGAGACCCACTTCGACCGCCCGCAGGACATCGCGTTCCTGCCCGACGGCACGATGTTCGTCGCCGACAGCGGCAACTCCCGCGTGGTGAAGCTCGACGCCGACGGGAGCTACGTGACCCACTGGGGGTCGGCGGGCAGCGGCCGGGGCCAGTTCGACGGCGTGCACGCGGTGGCCACCGACGCCCGCGGCAACATCTACGTCGCCGACCGCAACAACGACCGCGTTCAGGTGTTCAACCAGACGACCCGTTCGGTGTGGTACCACCCGAACATCTCGCCCATCGGCACCTGGCCCGGCTTCGAGTTCCCGAGCGACATCTACGCCGCCGGCTACGACGTGTGGGTGGTCGACAACCGGCCGCCGAGGCTCGTCAAGCTGGACGTGAACGGCAATCCCCTCTTCGCCTTCGGCCTCGAGGGCGACGGCCCGGGCCAGTTCCGCGAGCTGCACCAGATCTCGGTCGACTCGAACGGAAGCTGGTACGGCGTCGACACCCTGATGGGGCGGACCCAGAAGTTCGACCGGATGGACGGGGCGTCGTTCACCGAGCTGATGCCGAGGCCGGACCCGCCGGCGCAATAGCGACGGGCTCCACCCGCTTGGGACTTCCGCCCGACGGAAGGGGCCTGCCTGCCCGCCCTCCCGGCAGGCAGGCCCTCTACGCATCGGGGCTCAGCGCACCCGTTCATACCCGAGCGCGGCCCGCAGGGGCATGCGGGTCCCCTCCACTCGCCAGCAGCCTGGGCACGCTGGCGGCCGGTCCGGCCCCTTGCCGCCCTGGCGGCGCGGAGCGGACAGGGGCGGCCGAGGGGGCCTTGTCGGACGGCGTCCCCGGCGCTCTCCCGAACAGTCTCATTCCAGCGCCAGCACCGCGGCGCGCAGCTCCATCAGATGGGCCGCCCGGATCGGGGTCGTTCCCGCCATAGGCGCCGCGTCGGTCCACCGCGGGGCCCGCCGCCCCGCCGCCGCGTACGCCGCGGCGAGCGCCTCGCGGAGCTCGAGCAGGTGCGCGAGCCTGACCGGCGTCACGCCGGGCGCGAGGACGGGATCCGTCCAGGCGAACGGCGCCAGTGACGCCCGTCTCCGCAGGGCGTCGATGCGCGCCCGCAGCTCTGCGAAATGGATGACCCTGACCGGCGTCGCTCCGGGCCGGACCGGGTCGTCGGTGAAGGTCCCCGGCCTCGCCACCGTGACCGTGAAGGAGGCGGTGGCGCTCAGACCGTGCGGGTCGGTCGCGGTCACCCCGATCGTCGCCGTGCCCGCGCCCACCGACGTGAGCGTCAGGCGGGCGCCGGCCAACCCCACCGTCACCACGTCGGGCGCAGACGACGACACGGTGAAGGTCAGCGCGTCGCCGTCGGGATCAGCGAACGCCCGTGCAACGTGCAGGGTCAGCATGGCCGGCGGCGCCGGAAGCGACCGGTCCGGCAGCGTGCCCACCAGGGCCGGCGGTCGGTTGGCGTCGGAGGAGGGACGCCTCCGCCACAGGGCCACGGCCGGGCCGGTGTTGGCGAGGACGGCCGCCGCGTCGGCCGGCCCGGTCAGGCCCGAGCCCCCGGCGCCGTAGGCTACGCCCATCGGGTCGTCGTTCCAGGTCTGGCGCGCATTCGAGAAGCGGAGCAACTGCGAACAGGAGAAAAAGTGGTAGTCGCACTGCGCCGGGTAGGACATGATCGTGCGCCAGCGCCTGGCGGCACGGCCCGGCGCGAGCCCCTGCAGGTTCACGTAGCCGTACGCCGGATGCGGGTACGGCCCGCTCTCGTGGTGGAGCACCTGGTACCTGTCGTGCCAGAGCCCCAGGTTGTGCCCCAGCTCGTGCGCGAAGATCCGGCCCCCGCAGAATCGCCCGGTGACGCTGAACGGACCCCCGACATTGGCCCTGCCGCAGAACTCGGGTTCCGGCTCGACGATCAGCTGCACGAGGTCCGCTCCGACCTCGTCGCGCAGAACGTGCACCTCGTCCAGGTAGCCGTCCGAAGGATCCGCGAGCCGGCGCAGGGCGTCGCTGGAGTCGCCCGACTCGGTGTACTGCACCTCGGATCTCGCCACCAGCGCGATGCGGTGCTGCACCCCGCTCGCCTGCAGGGCCTGGTTGGTCTGGAGGACCATCAGGTCGATCACCGCTTCGATGTTGGCGGACGCCGCACGCACGGCCGGCGTATAGACGACGGCCAGGTCGATCGTGGCGGCCGCCGCGGTCCCGCACAGTCGTCCGTAGAACGCGATGGTCTCCAGCCAGTCCTCCCAAGCGGCGGGCGCGCACACGGGGGTGGCGAAGATGTCCAGCTCATGGAGACTCGCGCGCCGCAGCTCGGGCGGGAGCGGTCCCGACAGGCCCCAGTTGTACGACACGTCCACCCGATCGAGTTCCGGCAGGCTTCCCAGCTCGCCCGGGACCCGGCCGGCCAGGGCATTGCTGTCGAGGTCCAGGCGTTGGAGGCGAGCCAGGCTCGCGAGCCACGCGGGCACCGGACCGGTCAGCTCGTTCCCCCGGAGCGACAGCCGTTCCAGGTTCACGAGGTTCGTCAACTCGCCCGGGATGGGGCCGGTCAGCCCGTTGCCGGCAAGGGACAGCCTCTCCAGGTTCTCCAGGCTTCCAAGCTCGCCGGGGATGGGGCCGGACAACTCGTTCCCCCAGAGCGACAGCCCCTCGAGGTTCGCCAAGCTTCCCAGCGCGGGTGGCAGGGGGCCGGTCAGACCGTTCTCGCCGAGCTCCAGTTCCGTGACCCGGCCGGCTTCATTGGTCGTCACGCCGAACCAGGTGTCCAGCGCCCCTGCCGTCTTCCAGTTCGTGCTGTCCGTCCAATCGGCCCCGCCGGTCGCGTCGTACAGCGCCTCCAGCGCCGCCCGGTCTGTCGCGACGCTGCCCTGCGCGGCGGCGCCGGTCGCGCACATCGTGCAGCCCGCAACGGCCAACAGGACGGCGCGCGCCGCCCGCGGCAGGCCTGACACCCGGACTGCCCGGCTCATGTCTCGAAGAAGTGCACCGTGTTGGTGCCGTTGGGTACGTGGTCGACCGGTCGGGTACCCGGAGCTCCAACGGGATCCAAGGAATCGGCTCCACGACGATGCGGAAGCGCTTGCCACACGACCCACGCCGACGCCACCCGTCAGGTAGGGGAATAGCCGACCATCGGCGACCGGAACTCGACAGCAAACCTGGTCAGGAACGTCGTCACCTCCCGCCGCCGGACTCTGGTAGACACCCGTTGGCTATTCAGGCAACGATAGCGCGAATACGGCGACCCCCCCCGGATTCACTGGGGTTTCTGTCAGGACGCGTCGGGTACGCCCACGATTCCGCCCACGCAGGATCGCAGCCAACAGCCGGGGGCCGTTGTCGCCCGGGGGGCGTGCGGGCCGGGCGGGTCACGCCAGAGCAGAACGCCGCCCTGGCAACGCCGGCTCCCGCACCGACCCCACAGCACGACCCGCTGCAGCTCCGCGCCGACCAGGGCCGCGACAGGCCCTAGCGTACCATGACGGAATCGCCCCCAGCCTCCCGACTATCCGCCCCCGCTTGAGGTATCACCAGACCGACCGGGACCGCCACGCGCCGAGGATCGACCGTCCACGTCTAGGCGAGTCGACACGCAGTACTGGGGCGGGACCGGGCCGATCCTCGAGGTCGCCAGCGCCCGTGGGCGGGATCCGCAGCGTGCGTCATCGTGGCCCACGACGCCGAGACCAGCAAGGGGCTGTCGCGGGCGGCGCGTCGTGCCCGCCCCCCGCGAGCCCGGCGACGAGACCGGGGCGACGTGCCCTACGAGGACCGGGTTTTCACGTGGCTCGTGAACGGACCCAGCATCGACCTCGACCTGAGTTCTCCTCTTCGGCGCCACGTCCGCTCACCCCGCCAACCCCGAGGTTCCTGCGGGGCTGCATTGAGAACATGCCGCTGTACCACAACTCGATGCTGAACGTCGACGTCGGCGAGATCCCCTGCTACTACCAGCACACGTGCACCCGATCGCGCTACCGGGCCCTGGCCCTCGCCATCGCCGCCCGCACCAACTACGCCGTTCTCGCCGACGCCCACCAGCTCTTCCACCTCCCCCGTTCGACGCTGCGATCCGAGCCACGACCGCCCTGCTGCTGCTCGGGGCGGCCGCCGCCGCTTGGTCCGCGCCCGGCGTGCAAGCCGAGCGGACCGCTCGTCCCGCTGCGCGCGCAGTAAGGATTCACCGCTGCCGGCCGCGTGCTCGTGCCGCTGCCACCCCGTCACCGCGCAGCCCGCCCGCCTCGCCCTGCCGAGCGCCGCGATCAGGCGAGCCGGTCGAGCACATCATCAGGCACCTCCAACCGCGCGGCCCGAATGTCCCGCCGGGGCAGCCCTGGAGTTCGCCCCCGGGTCGGCGCCAAAGGCAGCGGCGATATCACCGCCCGGCAACCGGTCCGCGGTTCTCCGTGAAGGTCATTGGGTGCCGGGTCGTCCATGTTCAGCCCGACGAACCAGCCGAGAGGCTCGCGTCGTCGAAAGTGAGTTGAATGCGATAACGCCGAAGGGCTAAGTTCGGGATCGCCAGGGCCGCGTGCTGCACCCCTTCAGGAAAATCCGAGGCCACGAGGATGCCGCGAACAGTTCCGGCGCTCTGGTGTCGCTGGTGCCATCCCATGTAGCGGGCGATCTGCCCTATGGCCGAGTCCTTCGCCTCCCCGACCTTCAGTTCCACCACGACGGTCGCGCCGTCGGCCCCACGACCCGCGATATCGACACGCCCCACGTCGCACTTGACCTGCCGCCCCTCGAACGTGAGACCCTTCTCAAGGGCGTCCAGTTGCTGCACGAGCTGATCTTCGATGTCCCGCTCGAGGCTAATCGATGCCTCGATGGTTTGTTCCGCCGGCACATTCTCCGCCTCGTCGGGCGCCCATAGATTCGGGCCGTGCGCCTTTTCCTCATACAACTCGAACGTTCCGTCAGCGCGCTTGTAGAGAAAGCGTTCCGCGTGGGGGTGATGAACGTACGCCCTCGGGTTGTTGATGGCGCACGCGTAGAGGTGAGCCCTGAGCGTGGCCGGCTGCCACTTTCCCGGGTAGCGGGACTCGACGGACTGCCTGATGGCCTCCCTTGAGAGGGTGCCGCCGCTTTCGCTGAACGCTTTTCTGATTGCTTGGGACATCGTCGTCATAAAAACCAACCTCCATTTCTCGTCCAACTCTCATCGCGCGACTGCTACGGGAGCTCCCTGCAGCCACCGTCGGCGAAACGTCCTGGACCCGCTCCGCCGCAGCAATCCCCCCCCGGCAGGTGCAGCAGAGGGCTACCCCGCGCGACCCCGTCGAGTCCATATCTGCCCCAGCCGCGACACTAGCATCGGGGCGGACGCGCGCTACGCGCCTTCCCTCGACTCTACACGGATCGGGTCGACACCCCTATTTGCAGGACGTCCTCGCTGGTGCAAGAGGAAGGGCGTCAAGTGCTCTACCAACAGCGTTACCAGACGCTCGCACTGCTCCTCCGTTATCGCCTTCCCGAGTTCGGCCCCGCAGTTGGTGAGCGCGTGCGGAACGTGGAGTTGGAAGCCACCATCGTTGCGAAATACGTTGCGGTGGCACCCGTGCTCGACGAGCGCAGTCGTCGACGGTGGGCGGCGACGGAATCCATGGCCATCGGCTACGGCGGCGACGCGCTGGTGTCTTCGGCCACCGGTCTGGCGCGCGAGACGATCCGCAAGGGACGCCGCGAGATTGCCGGCGGCGAAGCGTCGGCGGACCGTATTCGGGCGGCGGGCGCGGGACGACCCCGGATTCAGGAGGACCAACCCGGCATTCTCGCCGCGCTTGAGGCGCTCGTGGACCCGGTGACGCGCGGGGACCCGACATCGCCGCTGCGCTGGACGTGCAAGAGTCGCGCGAAGCTCGCGGCGGCGCTGACGGAGCAAGGTTGGCGCGTGAGTTCGACCACGGTGGGTCGGCTTCTTCGCCACCTGGGTTACCGGCTGCAATCGGTGCGCAAACGGCAGGAAGGCGCCGTTCACCCCGATCGCAATGCGCAGTTCGAGCACATCAACGCGACCGCGGACGAGTTTCTGACCGCGGGACAGCCGGTGATCTCGGTCGACACGAAGAAGAAGGAGCTGGTCGGGAACTTCAAGAACGCGGGCCGGGAATGGCAGCCGAAGGGCACCCCGCCGCCGGTGCGCGTGCACGATTTCCCAACCGACGCCGAGGGCAAGGCGATTCCCTACGGCATCTACGACATGGCCCGCAATGAAGCGTGGGTGAGTGTGGGGCGCGACCACGACACCCCGGCTTTTGCGGTCGCGTCGATTCGGCTGTGGTGGCATCGGATGGGTCAGGCCGCCTACCCTGACGCTCGAATTCTGTACATCACCGCCGATGCGGGTGGGAGCAACGGGTATCGTTCCCGCGCGTGGAAGCACGAGCTCCAGCAATTGGCCGATGAAACGGGCCTGACCATTCACGTGAGTCACTTCCCGCCCGGCACGAGCAAGTGGAACAAGATCGAGCACCGACTCTTCTGCCACATCACCGCAAACTGGCGCGGGACACCGCTGACGACCTTCGAGACCATCGTCGACCGAATCGGCAACACGAGGACGGCGGCCGGTCTGCGAGTTCACGCCGCGCTGGACGCGAATCTCTATCCTACGGGCGTGAAGGTGACCGAAGCGGAGATGGACGCGATAAGCTTGGTGCGCGACGAATTTCACGGGGACTGGAATTACAATCTCGTTCCCCGATGAAGCTGGCAACTTTATATCGATCAGTGTCCTAACCGGCCGAACGTCCTGGCGTCGATACCACCCGACCTCCACCACGTAGTCGAACCACTCGTTGATTCGGAAGCCGCTCGACAGGAGCCAGTCGCGCTTGATCGGCCCTCCCGGTCGGTGAGTGAATTGGGCTCCCGCCGAGACATCGAACTGAGGTACAGGCTCGGACGGGGTACCATGCTGTGGGGTCATGGTCGCCTGGGCAATCGTGACGGCGGCCAGCAACGCGATGCCGATTACGGCCATCTCGCACCTCCTCTGCCTGGGACTGCGCAAACGTCAACGGGACGGGCTCACGACGGAGGCCGCGGCGTGTGGTCTGGCCACGGCACACCTTCGGGCCAGTTGTCCGACATGTACTGGAGGCTGCGGTCCAGCCGGCGGACGGTGATCGAGGCGGTGTGGGAAACGCGCCTCGACGGCGGTGCAATCAGCCGCGAACGCATCGGGCGAGTTTCCCATACCGCGGGTGCGATCCATAGGCCGGCCGGCCGCGACTCCCATGCCGCCTCCGGCGTACGGGTCTTCGGGGCGCGGTGCGTGCGGCGCATCGAGCGCCCCTTCATGGGTGGTGCGCTCGAACGGCTCGCCCGATCGCGGCGCGGGTCGGGCGGGAGGCCTGCTGCGCCACGGCTCCGGCACGAGCACGCGGCCACCGGTCGATCCGGTGCAGCAGGATGTTGGCAGCCGGCGCCCTTGGCCGATCCTCGTCGAGTAGGCGGGGCGAGCGCAGGAGTCGGAGGCTCCCCCTGGGCGTGTCTTCGACAGGGGTGGGCGGGTGGGCCGAAAGAGCCTCCCGCGCGCGGGGGTGGTGCGGATCCGCGGGAGGTCGTTGATGGCGCCGGTGGCCATCGGGTCGATCAGATCGCACGAGTAGTCCTGCGAGTCGACTCGCGCGTTGCCGCAGTCAGCGGCCTTTCCCGCGGGCGACGATTCTCCAGGCGATGCGCGAGCGGCACCGCGGGCAGATCGCACGTTGACGTACTCTCGCCGTCAGGCGCTGACGGAACCTCCGGTCTCGGCACCGGGGGCACTCCAGGCGACCGCGCACCGGCTCGAAAGCTGCCGGCTCACCGCGCGCGACGACCTGCCGCACGGGACCGTCACCCCCGCTACCGCGATACCCTCCGGCCCGTTCCCGCCCTCGAACCCACAACATCCACCCATATCACCGTTACCTTCCTGCAGCTCGGCCAGAGACGCACAACCGTAACCGCCTTGGGGGCGGACGGTGCGTCCGCCCCGATGCTCTTGCGATCGGGGCAGAACGGAGTCCGGGCCCGCCTCGCCGGCAAGCCGACCCAGGCCGGGGAACGGACGGACTGACGGCCCAGAGGTCCTCGCCGGCTAACCGGCTGACGGCCGGCGATCACGGCTGAGGACAGGCGCGGTCGTGGTCCGCGTGGCGGCCGACCTGCTCTTCATCGTGAACCGCACGTATGTGAGCGGGTTTACGCGGTCCGCCCGCGTCGTCATCGGGTCCGGGGGGCGAGCGGCCCGATCTTGAGCCGTCTCTCTCGTCGTTCGCGCACTCCGGGGTAGGGGGTGCACCCCATGGAGAGTGCGGTGAGATCGGGCGCGTGGATTTTGTTTTGCATTGTTTCCCACAGCGCCCACAACCCATCGTCGTTCTTCATCGAATCCGGAAGAGCACCCGGGCCGACCTCGGCCGCCCGCGCCGAGCCCTCGGGGCGTTCAGTTCCGGTCGACACGAACACGATGTCCACGACTCGACACGAAGGGAGATCCCATGCGATAACCCCACTGACCGGCGGCGAGACGAACCGAGAGAACCGCGACTGATGATTCAGGTCCCGCGTCGCCTCGCTCCGAACGGGTGATCGGTTTCGGCCGGAATGGGTGATCGGTTTCGGCCGGAATGGGTGATCGGTTTCACCGGAATGCGCACTGTAATTTCGGTGTGCGCCCTCGCAGTCTCTACAGCTGCGAGGGCGCAGCCGATTGGCTGGTGACCGAGGATACAGGAGGTGAGCCGTGAAGCACAGGATCGCCGTCGCCGTCGTGGTGCTCGGTCTCGCGGCGGGCTCGGTTTCGGCGCAGGGGCGGAAGACGCAGGTTGTGACGGGCGCGAGCCTGACGGGACTCGGTGTCTACGCTGCCGTCATGGATGAGGACTGCGACATCCACCCGCAGACCACCCTGATGAACGGTCGGTGCGAGTGGCGGACCCCGGCCGGGTTCCTGACCAGCAACCCGCCCGAGCTGCCGCGGGATCAGCTGGCCACCGGCCTGGTCGTCGCCGGGATCGGCGGGCTGATGATGTCAGGTGCATGGGAGCCGTCGAAGGGGATCGACACGCTCTTCACCGCCGGCGCGGGCTTCCTGCTGCTGGCCACCGCCTGGGACGACAACTACCCGCGTGGAACCGTGCACGAACGTACGAGCGCTGGGGATACGCTGACGGCCTGCCCGACCGCCGAAGGCTCCATGGCCTACGGCTCCGAGGTGGCCGCGATCAGGGACTTCTGCCGTCGCGACTCGTTCAGCCGCATCCACATGATGTGGTCGGGCATCGCGGCGCTCGGACTGGCCACCGGACGGGCGCTGTGGCGCGATGGACCGCCGCTGAACGTCGCTGTGCACCCGGGCGGTGTCTGGGTCGGCAAGAGGATCGCGTTCTGAGGGAGGCAGCCATGATGCGTGCGGTGCTCGGGATGATCCTGGGCCTGGCCGCGGGGACGTCGGCGGCGCAGAGCCCGTACGAGGTCGCGGTGGGCACCACCTACATGAGCTCGCGGCCGCCGGTGACGCCCGGCTGGGCCCTGGCCGCCGCCTTCGAGGTCGACGGGCAGACCTACGTCGTCGAGGGAGCGTGGTTCCGGCGGACGCGAGTCAGGCTCTACGACAGCTGGGATCCATCGCAGGGGCAGGAGACGCAGCGCTCCATGGCGACGTTCCTGGCCGCCGGCGTCCGCAGCCCGAAGTCGGATGCACCCGTCGCGCCGTTCTACCAAGTGCTGGTGGGCGGGTACCAAGGCCGCTTCAGGACGGACTACGTGTATCCGGCGGATCTCGACGTCGGCGCCGAGAACGTGGAGTGCGGCGGCTACGGGGACGGCGTCAAGATGTTTCCGTGCCTGAACGTCCCGTACCCTGAGTACGAGGAGACCCGCCGCAACTGGCTCCTCATGCAGCCAAGCGTGGGGCTGGAGGTTCGGATCTGGCGCGGGATCGGGTTCCGGGCACGGATGGACGTGCTCGGCCTCGTGAACCGCGACTGGGGCGTGGAGTGGGCACCGCGGATGTCCACCCAGGTCGTCATCGGGTTCGGGGGCTGACGCGAGCAGACTCGGCAGCAGCGCAGGAGGAGATATGCGGATTGTCATCATCGCCGCGGCCGTCGCCACCTCCGGTTGTGCGACCGCCTTCAATGGCTTCTCGCAGCGCGTCGAGGTGGTGTCGGACCCACCGGGCGCTGAGGTCGCTGTCAACGGCGAACCGGCCGGCTCGACCCCTGTGACGGTCAATGTGGGACGAAGCAGGACGAGCCATCGCATCCGGGTCGGTCAGGACGAAGTGACGCTACAGCGGCATACCTTGAGCCCCTTGGTGTGGCTCAACCTGCCCATGGGGCTCTTGACCTCCGCCCTCGTCTTTGATGAGCACTACGATCGTGGTCTCGTAGGGCTTGTGGCCTTGGGGTTGACACCCGTCGCCGTCGACTTCGTCACAGGCGGACTCTACAGATTCAGGGGTCCGCTCGACAGCTTCCGACCTCCCCGGAGCGACGACTCCACAGCGGACGGCGCCATGATCGGATTCGCCGTAGGCGCTGCCCCGTGGGCGATAGTCAACGCTGCGCACTGGCGTGATAGATCAACGCCGTTTTGGAGCTTCATGATCGTGTCCGGCTTGTCCGGGGCGCTGATCGGGGCTTCGTTCGATCGTGGCCTGCCTGAGACGGTGAGGATTGAGGCTTTGCCCGGCGGGGTGGTTGTAGCTTGGTGAGGGATTATGATGTTGCGCCTCACCTTTGTTGCGGGGCTCCTGGTCTTGGCCGGCAGCCCTTCGTGCGGCTGGTGAACGTCGACCTCCGCACGAGGATCGATCCTGCACCGGGACGCCGGCGGCGCGCCGCTCGCGGGCGTTCTGCTCTGGCGTGACCCGCCCGGCCCGCACGCCCCCCGGGCGACAACGGCCCCCGGCTGTGGGCTGCGGTCCCGCGTGGGTGGAATCGTGGGCGTACCCGACGCGTCCTGACAGAAACCCCAGTGAATTCGGGGGTTTTTCGCCGTATTCGCGCTATCGCCGCCTCATCGTCGTATCGACGTACGCGGCCTGAGACAGCCGAACGCGACATCCGCTCCCATCCCGACCAGCATCCGCCACGAGTCTCGCTTTCACCGCATGTTCCAGCACATCACTGTCGTCGTCCGAGGTCTCCTTCGAACGCAAGCCGGCCGCTGGAGAGGCCGCAGGTTAACGTTAACCGAGTCACCCTGAACCCGACCCAAGGCGGGCGGCGCGCACCGCACCTGCTTCGCGCCCCGCCTGGCGGCGGCGGGACGGTCGCGGCGCACGACGAGGCGGGAGAGCGCGCGACCGGCGACGAACAGTCCCCGCGGCGAACCCGGTCCACGGCAAGCGCCCGTTGACCGCGGCTACGCGGGAACCGACTTGCCAGGACTGCTCGTACGATCTGATGATCGACCCGATGGCCACCGGCACCGTCAAGCGAGCGCCCACGGACCTGCGCCGCCCCCGCGGACGGGAGGCGCTTGCAACCCACCCGCCCACCCCGCTTGACGACACGACCCGCGGGAGCCGCGAACAAGCAGCCGAGAACACATCGGCGACCGCGACCCCGCTCCCGCCTGTAACCGCCGACCCCAGCAACACCGCAACCTGGGCCTGGAGCAAGGCAGAGACCCAGCGCCGGCGACACGCTGCCGCCGCGCGGCCCACCCTCGCCCCGACCGACGCCTTCCCCGACCAGTACGCCACGCCCGACGACCTCGCCGCCGTTCGTCTCGACGCCGACCCCGACGCCACCGGTCCCAACTCGCAGACCATCCGGGGACTGCTCGGCGGTGCCTGCGCCGGCTGGCCCGTCCGACCGACCAGCGTCGAGCTCTACCACGCCCTGCGCGCCGACAGCCCCACCCGACGCCAACGGTCCATAGCCACCGTGCTCATCAACGAGGCCTCCTTCGAGGAACTCGTCAACGCCCACACGGAAGGCGCCTTCACCTGGCGGCAGCTCGCCCGAGCCGCCCGGCGCCAGGGCGTCGTGCCGCCACTGCGCATCCGCCAGATCAACGCCTTCGCGACACCGCCTCCGCGCCAGGACAGCCCATGGAGATCCTGACGCTTCCCGAACCCGCCGCCGGCCTGTGGGCCGCCAAGCGCCGCATCGTTCACGCGATACCGCCCGAGATGTTCCGCTCGAACGTTCCCCCGCACCTCGGCGGCGGCACGATCCTCGCGGCCCGCTGGAAGCACCGCATCAGCACCGACATCGACGTGCTCCTGCCCGGCCGCAACACCCTCATCGACCTGCTGCAGGACAACGACCGCAACATCGTCGACCAGCTGGGAGGCACCCCCGAAGCCGTCGCCGCCGGCCGCGTGAAGATCGCCTTCGACCACGGCTTTCTCGATATCTCCACCTTCCGGCCCGACCCGCCCTACGGTGACGCCGTCGCCACCGTCGACGGCCAGCTCGAGAGGGTCCTCTCCAGCCACCAGATCCTGTGCGGCAAGCTCGAACGCGTCGACCAGATGCTCGTCCGTGACGTCTTCGACGTCCTGACCGCCGCCGACGAGAACCCCGCCGCTCTTGCCGCCGCAGCCGGCATGGTTTCCCGGCAACGCGCCGCGTTCATCGAGAGCGCCTGGCGCGAAGCCGCCGGCATGCTCGCCGACAACTTCCACGACTCGATCCGCGGCGCCCCCCGCGGCGACGCCACCCGGCTCGGGCCCGAGGCCGCCGCCGCCTTCCAGGCCCACCGCTACACCCGCCTCGAGATCGACCTCCACGGCGGCACGCTCTCCATGCGCAAGACCATCGGCGCAGGCCCCCTCGAACCGGAGACGTACCCCGCCCCCAAGGCCGGCAGAGCCCTTGTCCAGTCCGGCGTGGCCACCCACCTCAACAACAACGGCCCCGTCACCGCACCCCAGGTCCTCGCCGCCATCCGGGCTGCCGTCAACGCCGGCGGCGAACGCACGATCCTCGACTCCGCGAGCCGATCGAGCATCGACATGATCAACCGGCTCGACCAAGTCGATCCCCGACGGCCACAGCCGACCGTTCCCGGACAGGCGCCAGCCCGCACCCGCGACAAGGATCACGGGTACGACCGCTGACACCGCCGCACGCCGGCAACGGAAACCGCGGACCGGCCGCCGCTCGACTTGCGGCTCACTCCGCCCCTGGAATCAACCCGACGGCTGCCGGCACGGTCAGCCGACCGCGGGGGGGCTCGCGGGCGTCCGCCCCGATGCTCTTGCGAATCGGGGGCAGAACGGAGTCCGGGCCCCGCCTCGCCGGCAAGCCGACCCAGGCCGGGGAACAGACGGACTGACGGCCCAGAGGTTCTCGCCAGCTAACCGGCGGACGGCCGGCGATCACGGCTGAGGACAGGCACGGTCGTGGTCCGCGTGGCGGCCGACCTGCTCTTCATCGTGAACCGCACGTATGTGAGCGGGTTTACGCGGTCCGCCCGCGTCGTCATCGGGTTCGCGGGCTGAGCGGCCCGATCTTGAGCCGTCTCTCTCGTCGTTCGCGCACTCCGGGGTAGGAGGAGGTAGGAGGTGCACCCCATGGAGAGTGCGGTGAGATCGGGCGCGTGGATTTTGTTTGCATTGTTGGCGAACTCGGCGGGAGCGCAGCCTGCCGACTCGTTCCGCGAACTCGCGGAGCTGATCGAACTCGAGAAAGACGTCGTGGTCACGCACGGCCCTGAGGAGGAGGTGGTCATAGGCCGGGCCCTCGACGTCTCGGGGTCCTCACTGAGCGTGGTCGTCAGCGGGCGCCGGGTCGAGCTCGCCGAGTCCCGCGTCCTGCGCATCCGGCAGCACTGGGAGGATCCCACACGGGACGGCTTCGCCATAGGGTTCGCGGTGGGTGCGGCGCCGCTGCTCGTGATGTTCGTCCTGATAGCGCACCACGAGGGAGAACTTCCGAGTGGGGGCGGAGCCGGACTTGCCGGGTTTGGGCTGCTCACGGGTGCGGTCGGCACAGCAGGGGGTTTGATCGGCGCCAGCATCGACGGCCACCACACGGGGATGACGGATCTCTACCGCGCCTCGATAGAGAAGCGGCGCGCGGTGCTCAGGCCGTTGGTGTCGAGGGAGCATGCCGGGGCCGCCCTATCGGTCTCGTGGTGACGGCACCGTATCCGCCGAGGCTCAGATTCGGGTGAGGACATATTTCCACAATACAGGCCGCTGACCACAGGCCTCGAACAGGAGACGTTGAGATGCCATGCAGTAGCCGGATCGGAACGGTAGCGCTCACGGTGGCGCTCATGTTGGGAGTAGTCGCCCCCGCCACCGCGCAATCGGCGCAGCGGAGGTTCGATGTCTTCGCGGGTGGTGGTGTAGTAAGCCACGATAATACTTCTTTCGCCAGCGCCCAAGTCGGCGGTGGTGTCTGGGCGGGGCAGTACCTAAGAGTGGGCGGCCGGGTCGATAAACTCGGTTTCCTTGGCCTGCTGTCCGCCCACCTCAGGCTCCCACTCAACGATGACGCGGATCTGCTCGTGGGCACCACACCCATCTGGTACGCTCCCGACCTCTGGATCGCGCCGACTGCGGAGGTCCTCGCATCGGCGCGGGTCGCGCCGAGGCTCCGGGTGGAGTTCGGCCCGAGCATCTTCATCGGCGATGGAGGATTCGTTCATCTGATGGGCAGGGCGGTCTACTCTTTCGACTGATCCGCGTCGTCGTCGAGCTGGGGCCAGACCAAGCCTGGCCCCAGCTCATTCGTAGAGATCAGAAGGTACGCGTCGTTCTGGAGATCGCCGTCCGCGTAGCGGCCGACCTGTTGTTCATGGCGAACGGCGAGTACGTGGGCGGGTAATCACGGCTGTCCGCCCGCGTCGTCATCGGCTTCTGAGAAACTGCCACGCTCTCAACGCTGCGTCTGAAGTCGCGCTCGCAGGAGTCGGTGCGCCCGATGCAGCCGTACCGAGACGTGCGCTTCGAGGTGTGCAGACGCTCGGAGACCTCGGCAGTCGAGCGCTCCTTTCCTCGAATGCGGCGAGAACGTAATCCTGGTCGGGGCCCAAGGCCCGCAACGACCGACGCGGCTCAGGACCGTTGGTCGGGGGATGGCGGTCGGGGGCCACGGGTCGGCAGACCCTCAGCCGAGGACACGCGTCCGCCAGCCGCGGGAGGTAACCGACCGTCTACTTCTGGCGGCCTTCTTCCTTCGTTCGGCCCAGTAGGCGGTCATGCGCTCCGACACCGCCTTCTTCTCCGCAGCCGACATCGGCCGGCGCTGCCTCGGCGGCTTGGCGTCGGCCTTGCTTTCTGCGGTGGCCGCCGCGGCCGTCCTCGACCTCGACGAGTGCCGCGGTCGTGCCGACGGCGCGGCGGAGGCGCCAAGGAGCTGTTCGACGTCGGTCAGCGACTTGATCTCGGCCTGGAGACGCTCGATCGCGGCTTCGCGGTCGGCGATAGCCTGTGCGATGACACACATGTCGGTGGAGAGTAGTAACCCTGCGAGGAGTCTGTCAATCGCGCGGAGCGGCTGACCGACCGGCAGCGTTCCAGTCCGGTAGCGGCCACGCCGCATGGCTCGGCGGCGGCACCGGAAAACAGCCGGTGATCGAGGCGCCTGCTACCGGCCCGGCTTGCGCAGCGTCTCGGCCCGCTTGGCTGTCAGTCTTTCCATTGAATCAGCCTCCTGTCGACCGAAATAAACCCACGGTACGCCCACAGTCAGGTCTCGGATTGGGGCGGATCGCCCCGGACCAGCATGGACCGCCAAGACGGGCGATTTCTCACAATTGCGCTTAGAAAGCCGCATCTGTGGACAGATGCGAACCGACCCGGATCAGTGCCAGCGTCAAGGCAGCGCGAACACGAAGAGCCCGTTGCCCCCCACCGGGCGCCGAACCTCGGGCGTCAGGTCCCTCGGCAGCATGCCGCCCCAGCTCGCCCCGCCGCTTCCCGTCGGTATCGCCAGGTACTGGCGGCCGTCGACCGCGTAGGTGATCGGGAACCCCTGGATCGAGGTCGGCAGCCGGGTCTCCCACAGGGTCTCGCCGGTGCCCGCGTCGAACGCGAACGCCTGGCGGTCCCAGCCGCCGGCGATGGCGAGGCCGCCGGCGGTGGTGAGGGCGGCGCTGTTGATGGGGGTGCGGAAGCGGCGCCGCCACATGACCTCGCCGGTGCGCATGCTCATGGCCAGGAACTCGCCGAGCTGCTCGCCGCTGTCGGGGTGGTGGTGGTTGGTGCGGCGCACCGGGCCGGTGCCGCCGCCGCCGGCCACGCGGTCGACGGGCCCGAAGACCGCGGTCTCGCAGTTGAGGTGGATGGGGATGAAGAACGCCTCGAGCCCCGGGTGATAGGACATCGCGCGCCAGCTCTTGAACCCCGCGGTGCTGGGGCACCAGTAGATCTCCTCGCCGATGACGGGGATGGTGCCGTCGCGGTAGGTGACCTGCCCGGTCACCGGGTCGATGTCGGCCACGGTCTGGTAGCCGAGGTCGTGGGCGCTGCGGAACCGGCCGGTCTCGAGGGCCATCTCCCACAGGACGCCGATCTTGCCCATGGTGAACACCGAGCGCCGGTCGTCGTAGTCGACGAGGATGCGCTCGAACACCTCGTCCATGTCGAGGGTCTCGCCCGGCAGGTGCTGGTAGTACCACTTCATCTCCCCGGTGTCGGGGTCGAGGGCCAGCGTCGAGTTGGTGTAGAGGGCGTCGCCGTCGGTGCCGCGGACGGCGCGGGCCCAGGGCTTGGCCTGCGAGGTGCCGTGGAACAGGGTGCGGGTCACGGGGTCGTAGCTGCCGGGAATCCACGAGTCGCTGCCGGCGCGGAACATCGGGGGCAGGTCGCCCCAGGTGTCGCCCCCGCGCTGCCCCGGCAGGGCGACGGTCGAGGTGCGCCACAGCTCTTCCCCGGTGTCGGCGTCGAGGCCGACGATGTAGCAGCTCTCCTCGCGGTAGCGGCCGCAGCCGGTCAGCCCCGAAACGACCTTGCCGTCGGCGACGATCGAGCCGCTCGAGAACTGGTAGCCGACGTCCTGGTCGATGTCGGCGTCCCAGACCTCCTCGCCGGTGCGGGCGTCGATGGCGACGACGTGCGCGTCGGCGGTGTTCAGGTAGATCTTGTCGTCGTACATCGAGATGTTGCGGTGCATGCGGCCCGGGGGCGGCCCCCCGAAGCTGTTGCCGGGCGCCTCGGCGCCCCGGTCGTACTCCCAGATGAGGTCGCCGGTGGCGGCGTCCAGCGCCTGCACGATCTCGCCGGGGTTGGCGATGTACAGCACGCCGTCGTGCACCAGGGGGGTCGTCTGCTGCGGCCCCGGGCGCAACGCCCAGCTCCAGACCAGGCGCAGATCACCGACGTTGTCCGCGTTGATCTGATCGAGCGGGCTGTGGGCCTGACCGTCGAGGGTTCGCCGCCAGCTCAGCCAGTCGGCGGGATCGGGGTCCTGCAGCATCGCGTCGGTGACCGGCGTGTAGCTCTCGACCTGAGCGGACGCGGGCGCAGCCGCGAGCGCGGCAGCAATCAGCGCGGTAACGAACGTGAATCGACGGACCATGGGGCCTCTCTTCGGGATAAACCCGGGACTCCGCGCGTCAGGGGACGGCGCAGAGCCCCGGCAGGGTTGCTGAGCGGCGGGGGCGGAACCGCGGTGCGGCTGCCGCGACCTCGCGGCCACGCTGTGGGAGTCTTCGCTGACGCGCAACTCCTCGGGCGCCCCCCCGCGGAGGGTTGGCGGCCTTCGCTCCACAAGGCTCCCGCGGAGCAAGGAGCAGGCAGCTCACCGGATGTCGATCAGCTCGACGTCGAACACCAGCAGGCCGCCCGGCCGGCCGCCGCCGGGGTTGTCTCCGTAGGCGAGGTTGGCGGGAATCCAGAACCGCCGCTTCTCGCCCTCGACCATCAACTGGACGCCCTCGGTCCACCCCCGGATCACCCCGTTGAGGGGGAACAGCGCGGGCTGGCCCCGCACCACGGAGCTGTCGAACATCCGGCCGTCGGTGGTCCAGCCGGTGTAGTGCACGACCACCCGGCTGGTCGCAGCCGGGTGCTCGGTGCCCGTCCCCGCCTCGATCACCCGCGAGGCCAGCCCCGAGGCGGTGGTCTCGGCGTCGGCCGGGACGGCCGCCACGTCGTCCGGGGCCGCTATCGTCAGCTGGGCCACCGCGCCGGCGGCGAAGGCGAGCGAGCAGATTCCGGCCGCGACGGCGGCCATCGACGTCCTGGGGGTCATGAGTTTCATCATGGCGCAGATCCTACCCGCTGGGGGCCCGTCGCAAAAGCCCGCGACGGTCGACCGGCGATGCGCAAGCGCCCTCAGCCGGTCCGCCCCACCACGACGGCGATGGTGGCCTCGTGCCAGATGCAATCCGCCTCGAAGCCCGCGTCCCGCATCGCCGCCAGCTCCTCGTCGAGGGGGAAGTAGGTGTCCTCCTCCGCCCACTCCTCGAGATGCTCGAACGCCCTCGCCTCGTCGATGCCGCACGCCACCATGTGGTCGACCCAGACGCGGCGGGCCGCCTCCCGCCCCGCCGGGTCGACCGGCATCGTCGCATCGGCGTTCACGAAGATGCCGCCGGACCGGATCGCGGCGCGAATCCGCCCGTAAAGGGCCCGCTTCGCCTCCATCTTCGGGATGTGATGCAGGGCCAGAGACGCCGCCGCGCCGTCGCAGGGCGGCAGCGGGTCGAGAAACGACATCTCCCGGAACCGGACGCGGCCCTCGAAGCGCTCGAGCCGCCCGCGGGCCTGCGCGAGCATCTCCGGGTCGACGTCGATCAACTCGACCCGCCGCGCGCCGTCGTGCGCGAGAATCGCCTCGGACAGCGCGCCGGTGCCGGCCCCGAGATCGATCACGTGACCCGGACCCGAGTCGGCCAGCGTCCCGGCCACGACCCCCAGCATCGCCTCGTAGCCAGGAATGAACCGACGGATCGTCTCGTCGTAGGCCGCCGTCTCGATGCGCAGGTGACGCCTGACCGAGTGAGTGGACATCGAACCGGCTCGCGCAACGGGGCGCCGACCGCCCCACCTCGCGGACAGATTACCACTCCGGACGCGCGTCATCGTCTTCCGTGACGACAGGAGTGCAGCCCTCACCGTCGGGAGCGGCGGCCGGAAAGCGCGGTCTCCAGGACGAGGGAATGCCCGACGGCGCCAGCGCGGCACCCGATGACGCCGCCAGCGGCAAGCACGAAGCCGCGGCAGCCTGAAAGCACGGTCTCCCGGGGACGACGGCAGCACCGCCAGCGCGGCACCCGCCGCCTGACGCCGCCAGCGGCAAGCGCGAAGCCGTCGAGGGCACGGTCTCCAGGAACGGGGAATGCCCGACGGCGCCAGGCGGCACCCGGAAGCGGCTTCGGCGGCGGAAGCGGCTTCGAGGAAATGGCCGACGGCGACGACGAGTCACGGGCCGGGGCAGCGCCGGCCGCCCGTCAGGACGCCGCCTGCTCCGGGGCGGGGAACAGGTCCTCGATGGAGCAGCCGAAGTAGTGCGCGAACTTCCTCGCGTTCTCGACCGTGATGGTCTGATACCGGCGCCGCGCGACGTCGCTGATGTAGGGCTGCGGGAAGCCCAGCGCCGACGCGACCGTCCCCTGAGTGACGCCGGCCAGGGCAATCGCCTTGGCGACGCGGTTGGTGCCCGGTTCCTCGCGCAGGGTCGCGAGCTGTTCCGCTGTCAACATCGTGTTGAAAATATACGGCATGGAGCGTATGCGTGCAATCATTATTCTGTCGTTCGCGTAACGCGTTGATTTCATTGAATTACGTGTTTACACGTGTAGCATCCATACGTTACCCTGAGCGGCGTGTCGCTCGGACAGAACATCAAGCGGCTGCGCATCGCGGCCGGCATCTCCACCCAGAGGGCCCTGGCCGACCGGCTGCACGTCCCGCAGCCGCAGGTCTCCGACTGGGAGAACGACCGCTACGGGACCCTCGAGACCCAGACGCTGATGAAGCTGGCGAAGGTCCTCCGGTGCACCATCGACCAGCTGCTGAACGGGGTGGACCCCGACTACGACCAGGTCCGGGAGGCGCGGGCGGCCATCGACGCCGAGCCCAGCCGCATCGACTACGCGACCGACGCCGCCGGCAGCATCCCGCTGGTGGCGGAGGGCTCGGCCGCTCCGGCGGGAATCCGCTGGAAGGAAGGCGCTCCGCCGCCCGGCGAGATCGAGCGGTGGATACCGCGTCCCCGCGACGTGGAGGACGCGAGCGCGTACGGCGTCCATGTCCGCGGCGACTCGATGGCGCCCGCCTACCCCCCGCACACCATCGCCATCGTCAGCCCCGACCGCCGCTTGCAGGACGGCGACGAGGCCTATGTGCAGCTGGCGCCGGACGAGCGGCTGATTCGGCTGGTGCGGAAGACGCGGGGCGGCTACGTGCTGGAGTCGTACAACCACGGGTATCCGGCCCGCGTCGTGCCGCGGAAGGACGTGCTCGCGATGCACGTCATCCTCTACTCCCGCCGCCGGGACTTCTGACCGGCGCCGCCGGATCGCCCTTCGTCCGAGGCTGTCGCGGGTCCGACCGGCCACGCGGCGACGCGAGGTCCCGCGCGGTCGACGCCGGACGCGACCGCCCGGCGAGCCCCGGCTCGACAGAATCCCGCGGCGAGATCGGCGCGGTGGACCGGCCCGTCGGCCACCGACCCCGCGGTTGGCTGGGCCGGCCATTCCGGCCAGGCGCCCCGATGAGCTACGATCACGGGATCCACGAGTGCGCGCAGCTCCTGGCAAGCGGGGTTGCGGCGGTCGTGGCAAGGGGCCCGGCGGCCGCAATCGCCCCGAAAGGAGAGACCGCGCGATGAGTGAGCGAGAGCCGCAGGCGAGCCCTGCGAGCGATTGGGTGTCGTACCGCCCCGAGATCAAGGTGCTCGACTGCACCATCCGGGACGGGGGCCTGATGAACGACCACCAGTTCGGCGACGAGACGGTGCAGGCGGTGTATCGGGCGTGCGTCGAGAGCGGCATCGACTACATGGAGATCGGCTACATCAACTCGCGCCGGCAGTTCCCGCCGGGGCAGTTCGGCCCGTGGAAGCACTGCGTCGAGAGCGACGTCCGCCGCATCGTCGGCGACAACGACACCGGCCTGAAGCTGTCGGCGATGGCCGACGCCGAGAAGAGCGACTACCGCGAGGACATCCTGCCGAAGTCCGAGAGCGTCCTCGACATGATCCGGGTGGCCACCTACATCCACCAGATTCCGCTCGCCCTCGACATGATCGAGCACGCCCACGACCTCGGGTACGAGACGAGCCTCAACCTGATGGCGCTGTCGACGGTGCCCGACCGCGAGCTCAACGAGGCGCTGGCCCTGGTGGCGAAGTCGGAGGCCGACACCGTCTGCATCGTCGACAGCTTCGGGGCCCTCTACGCGGAGCAGATCGACAGCTACATGGACACGTTCATGGGCTACGCCGAGCCGGCCGGCAAGGTGGTGGGCATGCACGCCCACAACAACCGGCAGCTCGCGTTCGCCAACACCATCCAGGCCACCATCAAGGGGGCGAACCGGCTCGACGGGAGCATGGCGGGGCTGGGCCGCGGCGCCGGCAACTGCCCGATGGAGCTGCTGCTCAGCTTCCTGCACAACCCCAAGTTCCGGCTGCGCCCCGTGCTGCACTGCATCCAGCACCACATCGAGCCGATGCGCGAGGCGCTGAAGTGGGGCTTCGACTATCCCTACATGATGACCGGGGTGCTCAACCAGCATCCGCGGGCGGGGATGGCGTTCAACGAGTCGGAAGACCGCGGCGACATCATCAAGTTCTACGACTCGCTGGAAGACCCGGACTGAGTCCTCAGAGCACCGGCAGGTGGGGCGTGACGAGCTGCGTCCACAGGGCGTAGCCGGCCGCCGACAGGTGCAGGCCGTCGGTGTGGAGCAGGTCCGGCCGCGGCAGGCCGTCGGGGCCGATCATCGGGGTGTGGACGTCCACGTAGAGCAGCCGGGCGTCGGAACCGCAGTAGGCCTCGATCTGCCGGTTGGCCTCTCGCATCTCCCCCACCAGCTCCCACCGCGCGATACTCGGCTTGATGGCCAGAAAGAGGATGCGCGCGTTCGGCAGCCGGGCGTGGACGTCCCGGGTCAGGGTCCTGAAGTCGGCCGCCACCCGGTCCGGCGTCTTCCCGAAGGCGATGTCGTTGTCGCCGGCGTAGAACACCACCGTGCTCGGCGCGTGGCGCAGGACGAGCAGCTCGAGATTGGCGATGGAGTCGGAGATCTGCGACCCGCCGAAGCCGCGGTTGAGGTACTTCCGGCCGGGGAACCACGCGCCGAGGTCCCAGAAGCGGATGGACGAGCTGCCGACGAAGACGACGCCGCCGGGCGGATAGCGGCTCGCCAGGTCCTGCTGATGGAACGCCATCAGCTCGGCCGCGAAGGGGCCGCCGAACGCGGGCGTGGGGAGCGGATCGGTCGGGGACGGCGCCACCGGATTGGCGCCGTCTCCGCAGCCGGTCGTTATCAGGGCCAGGAGCCCCAGGCAGAATCCCCGCCGCGTGCACTCGGCGATGCACCCCACCCGGCCGGCCGCGGCGCCGCCCGACGCCGCCTCGGTCGCGGCCCAATCCGACTCCAACGCCAAGCCGCCCGCCTCGCCGGCCACGGCGCCGCGCCGGATCTCGCGACGGACTCTCACAGGACCGGAACCCTACAACGAACGGAACCGGCGGAGCGATTCCATCAGCGTTTGCCGTTAAGCAGGTCCCAGTGCCGCCCGGCCCGGTCGAGAATGGCCGGCAGATCGTCGGCCAGCAGGTAGCGGTCGGCGACCAGCGCGTGCCCGACCGCCGCGACCTTCTCCATGAACTCGTCGCGCGACGCGTAGCGCTCCTCGATGGACGGCCGCGGGTCTCCCGCCGCCTCGCGCTCGGCCCGAGTGGCCGCGAACGGCACGTACGAGCCGGCGAGGGCCACCAGCGTGTCGGGGTCGCCGGCGTCCGGATGGGTAAAGTTCCAGCCGGTGTAGGTGGCCAGGGGCACCGCCACCTCCGGGTGCACGATGCCGGAGGTCTCGTTGCCGTCGGCGTCGACCGCGGGCACGAGCATGGGCAGCGGCACCCCGGCGTCGTCCGCCCCGGCCAGCCACGGGTTTCTCACGCGCGTGCCGCCGGTGCGGTCGTGGGGCGAACGCACCCCGGGGATGTGGGGAAACCCGAGGTCGCTCGGCGCCACGAGGTTGCCGTCGGCGAACCGGGGATGGCGGCTCGCGGGCGGCTCGACCCCGTCGACGACCCAGTCCTCGAGGGCCGTCAGCAGCGCCCGCATGTTCCACCAGTAGTCGGTGGGGTTGCCCATCTCCTGCCGGTTCCCGGCCTCGGGCGGCGGGAACGGGCCCGGACCGTGCTGGGTGCCGGCCATCAGGTAGAAGCGCACGTTGTCCTGCAGGTCGATGTCGGCCTCGCCGTCGGGCGTCGCATGCACGAGGGCGGTCACCCGCCCGCCGCCCCAGTACTCGACGCCGGTGTTGGTGTAGAGGATGCGGGGCTGGTTGTCCCGGCTCCGGTCGTTCCCGAGGGTGCCGTCGACGGCCCCGGTCACGGGGTCGCGCAGGGCGGCGTCGGCGAAGGGGAACGAGGTGGCGTCGAACATGCCGAGCGAGATCGGCGTCGCCCCGGGCTGGTTGAGGTCGAGCCGCGACGCCCCGGCGATGTGCGGGATCATGCCGTCGAAGACCCGCCGCCCCTCGGTGTCGGTGTTGAAGCCGAGATAGAGGAACGTGCGGAGGAAGCGGCCGCTCTGCGACGAGCCGAACGAGAGGGCGTGCGCGGCCGAGACGGTGGCGTCGGGGTCGTGCTTGATCCACGACGCGGTGTCGCGGACGGCGGCGAAGCCGAGCCCGCCGACCGGGTCCCCGTCCACCGAGGGGACGGCCAAGCGGATGGGACGGCCCTCGGGCACGTCGAACTCCCAGCCCACCCAAACCACGGTGTAGCCCTCCTTCATCAGGAACCCGTCGCCGTAGGGGCCGCTGCCGCCGCGGTTGAACCCGAGCGCGGTGAGGCGGCCGCGGTTGGCGATGTCCACCAGCACCACGCCGTTCCCGCGCTCGGCGTCGGCGGGGGCGAGGATGCGCAGGTCGCCGGTCGCCTCGACCATGCCATCGGCGTTGACGGGCGCGCGGTCGAGGTTGGCGATGACCTGGTTCCGCGGATCGGCGGGGTCGACCGCGAACGTGATGCGGCCCGCGATCAGCTCATAGGGGCCGGCGTCGCCGAACGTGCGGCCGTCCTCGATGAGGCCGCGTTCGGTGATCTCCACCGACGAGACGTCGGCCCGCGCCGCGAGCGGGGCGAGCAGGGCAAGGGTCAGGACGAAGGCGAGGAAGCGGTACGTCGACTTCATGGCGATGGTTGTCCCTTCGATGCGTTGAACGGTTCTCTGCCGCGCCTACTGCTGCTCCGCCGCCGCGAGCTCCTCGGCGCGCGACCCGGCGAGGATGTTCGTCAGGCCGTAGTTCCCCTCGTGGCAGGCGTACTCGTACATCTGCCCGTCGAGGCGCGACATGGGCAGCGACCCGCTCCACGGCCGCGTCCACGTGTTGGGGTCGGTCACCGTGAACTCGTAGCCGAGGGTGTCCGGCCCGAGCCGCGTGAAGCGCTCGACGACGTGCAGGTCGGTGCTGAGGTTGCCGTTGAAGTTGCGGATGAACGCGTGGCGGTTGAAGTTGGTGGTCTCCACCACGAGGGTATCGCCCTCCCAGCGGCCTCGCGAGTCGCCGGCGTACTGGCGGATCTTCTCCGCCAC
The DNA here is from genome assembly GCA_965116765.1 of Vicinamibacterales bacterium. Classification (GTDB taxonomy): domain Bacteria; phylum Acidobacteriota; class Vicinamibacteria; order Vicinamibacterales; family UBA8438; genus JAJEEA01. The sequence goes on from OZ220718.1 coordinate 1,611,765, forward strand.
GTGGGGACGCCCGTCGAGCGGAATGAAGCGGGTGTCGTGGATGTGCTCCTGCAGTATCGCCACCATGTCGGGGGTCTGCACGATGTGGTAGTTGTTGTTGTAGCCGGTGGGGAACGACGGGATGCCGCGGTACCAGAGGCAGCGGTCGCCCAGGTCGAGCTGCTCGTACGTCTCGACCGGCTCCTGGCCGCGGCGCATCCGCGCGAGCCGGCGCGCCTCCGGCGAGCTCATCCGGGCCTCCATCTCCGGGGTCAGCGGCGGCAGCCGGCCGTCCTCCGGATCGACGATGATCGAGGTCCGCCGGTCGGGCACGACGGACGTCCCCCGCTCCATCCAGAAGTTGTTGTAGGCCCCCACGTTGCCGCCCGCCTCGGTGCGCCGGGCCGGTGCGGTCAGCAGGTCCGCGTTCCGTTGGACCGTGCTCTGCGCGAGGCCGGCCGCCTCCTCCTCCGTCAGGAACGCCCGGTCCGCGAGGTTGGCGGGGCGCTGCAGCGGGGTCAGGGTGGCGTTGTTCCAGATGCCCCCCAGGTCGGGGTCGCCCCACGCGGTGCGGGGCGAGGGCGGCGCCTCGGCCGACTGGCCCGCGACCCCGGCGGGCGCCAGCATCGACGCGAGGATGACGGACACGACGGCGAGTGATGGACGGTTCATGACACCCTCCTCCAGGTACTGATCTTCTCGGCGTTTCGCGACGGGTCAATGATGGCCCCGAACCGGGTCCGGCGCAAGCGGCGCCCGCGCCTCGACGCGGGCCGGTCACAAGATGATGCTCAATGCGCCGTGGTCGGACAGGGCTTCGTGGTCGAGGACGACGCGCTTGCGGCACAGGCGGAGGCGCCCGTCCACCCGGCGCAGGCGCACGTCGCAACGGCCGATGTAGGGCGCGGACTCCCCGGCGCGGAAACGCCAGACGGCCACCGCGGCGGTGGCCTCGATCTCGTCGCCGTCGGCCGCCGTCACCATGACGTTGGAGACGAAGCGGCGGGTGCGCGACCAGGGGTACTCGCGGTGGGCGTGGCGGCCCTGCAGCCGGGCGACCCGGGCCGCCATGCGGTCGCGGTCGTCGTCGATGAACACCAGCTCGGACCGAGGGTCGCCCTCGGGCAGGTCGGTCGTGGGCACCACGTAGCGCGCGTCCGCCGTGTACAGCGCCAGCCAGGCGTCCAGGTCCCAGTCGTCCAGCAGCCTCGCCTCGAGATAGAGCAACTGCTCGACCTCGTGCTGCAGCAGCAGCGAAGCGGGATCGGCGGGAAGCCCCGCCGCGAACGGCCGGGCCGGAACGGGTGTGGTCGCCATCCTCGGCTGGCTCCTCTCGCCGCCGGGTTACTCGGCCGCAGCGGTCAGCTCGGGCGAGGAGGTGGTCTCCGGGACCGCGCCGGGCGGCAGTCCCCGTTCGTACTGCTCGACGTAGGGGGTCCCGGCAACGAGCGACTGCCAGCGCCGCCAGAAGCAGCGCATCTGCAGCTCGTCGTTGCCCCGCGGCTCGCGGTGCAGCCCCCGCGAAAGATCCGACCATTCGACGCCGCCGGAACGGAACCCCTGCTGGCACGACTCGACGACTTCGACGTCGTCCGGCGTGGCGAACCCGCCCGGCCCGAGGAAGGTCAGGAAGGAGTCGAGGCGGCGGCGCAGCCGGGCGCCGGCTTCCCCGGCGGGGACCAGCTGCCACGCCGTCACGTCCATGCCGGCGGGGCCGGTGGGCTGGAACACCCGGATGGTGACGGCCATGATGTCGTTGACGATCAGGTTGGGGAATATCAGCAGGTTGCGGGTCTTCTCGCACATCCTGAGGGCCTTGTCGCGGCCGTGGCGGGCGACGAGCTCGTCCTTGATGCCCTGCATCTCGGCGCGGGCCTCCTCGCCGTAGCTGGGATGCCACATGGCGATGGGCCGTCCGTACCCCGCGTCGTTCTCCATGACGCCGTGTCCGTTGCCGAGGGAGCGGCCGATCCCCCGGCGGTCGCCGGCGGCCGGCAGCTCTCCCCCGGCGGCGGCGCCCATGTAATCGAAGAAGCTCCGGTGCGTGAAGGGCGTGTGGTAGGCGTCGACGCTGTTCTCGGCCATCAGCTTCCAGTTGGCCTTGATGCTGTAGCGGTTCGAGCCCGGAATGACCCGCATGCCGCCGGGGTCCTGGTCGGCGACGAGGTCGAGATACTCGGCGGCCCCGGCCAGGTACTCGCGCAGGGGCTCGGTCTCGCGGTCGAAGCAGACGAAGATGAACCCCCGGTAGCGGTCGAAGCGCGGCGAGCGCAGCCCCATCTCGCTGCGATCGAAACCGGGGCCGTACCCGTCGATATCGGGCACGCCGACGAGCGCGCCCGACGTGTCGAAGGTCCAGGCGTGGTAGAAGCACCGGAACGCCTCGGCGTTGCCGCGGTCGGTCCGGCAGACGAGGGCGCCCCGATGGGGGCACGTGTTGTGGAAGACGGCCAGCTCGCCGTCCCGGGTGCGGGCGAAGAACAGCGGACGTCCGGCGACCACCCGCCGGGCGTAGTCGCCGGGGTCCGGCACCTCCGACTCGTGGCCCAGGTAGAGCCAGCAGCGGTCGAAGATGCGCTGCCGCTCCAGCTCGTGGACCGCGGGCGACACCATGGCGGAACGATGAACCTTGAACCTGCCCAGGTCGGGGCGGTCGCAGACCAGATTGCCGACGTCCATGGAGTCCCTTCCCCACGCCCGCGGGCCGGCGTCGAGATCGGTTCGCGAACGTGACGAGGTCCGTCACCACCTCCCGGCCGGGCAGCCCAGGGGCGGGCGCCGCCCTCGCCAGGAACTTCAGCCGTGATCCTAGCGCAAGAACCTCGCGGCCACGTCGGGGGACTTCACGGCCGCCAGCCGGCGGGATGAATGGCAATGCCGCGGGGACTGTCGCCACGGGCTCCAGGATGAGCGGCTGCGAGAGCGGGCCGCCGGGCACCTCTGCCTCGATGCGGAGGGCGGTTTGCCCCGCTGGGCGAAGACCCCCATAATTGGCGCTCGGGCTGCGCCGGCCCACCAAAACGGAGAGGAGAGCCACTGCATGTACTTCATCGTCCGCGCGACTTACACGGAGGACACGGAACGGGTGCGCGAGCGCCCGGAGGATGCGTTCGCCGCCTACCTTCACGATGCCGCCCGTCATCCCGACGTGATCGTTCATCACGGAGGACCCACGCTCGGCGAAGACGGAGAGACCGCCGACGGCCTGGTCCTGGTGGTCGAGGCTCCCTCGCCCGACGCGGTCCGGGCATTCGTCGCCGGCAGCCCCTATGCCGCGGCGGGTCTGCTGGCGGAGACCCGCGTCCGGCGGTGGAACTGGCTGACGGGGCGCCCCGGCTAGGTCCTCGCGGTGAGCGCCGACGAGGCGGAGCGCGGTCCGGCCATTCGCTACGAGCCCGACGAACATCCGCCGGCAGGGGTCGCCCTCGGCTGCGGCGCGCAGCTCGTGGTGCTCGGCCTCGCCAGCATCGTCCTCATCCCGACGATCGTGATCCGGGCCGCCGGCGGGACCGACGCGTACCTGTCGTGGGCGGTGTTCTGCGCGGTCGCGGTCAGCGGCGTCAGCACGGCGCTGCAGGCGGCGAGGCTGGGCCGGGTCGGCGCGGGATACGTGCTGACGATGGGCCCCGCGGGGGCCTTCATCGGGGTCTCGGTGGGCGCCCTCTCGGAGGGCGGTCCGGCCCTGCTCGCCGCCCTCGTCGTCGCGTCGTCGCTGGTCCCCATCGCCATCTCGCTGCGGCTCGCCCTGTTCAGGCGCCTGCTGACCCCGACCATCGTCGGCACCGTGAACATGCTGGTGCCCGCCACGGTGCTGCCGGTCGTCTTCGGCCGCCTCACCGAGGGACCGGCCGGCGCGCCGGCGCTGAGCGCGCCGCTCACCGCGGTGGCGACGATCGCCGTCATCAGCGCCATCTCCCTGAAGGGCGGTCCGATGCTGCGCCTGTGGGCGCCCCTCGTGGGGGTCGTCGCCGGGTCGGTCGTCGCCGGACCGCTCGGCCTCTACGATCCCGGCCGCGTCGCCGGGGCCCCGTGGATCGGCATGCCGCCGGGGGCGTGGCCGGGCGTCGAGCTCGACCCGGGGCCGGCATTCGTCGCGCTGCTTCCCGCATTCGTGTTCGTGGCCGTCATCGGCGCCATCCAGACCATCACCGGGGCCGTCGCCATCCAGCGGGTGTCGTGGCGGCGGCCGCGGGCGGTCGACTACCGGGCGGTGGAGGGGGCGGTGGCCGCCGACGGCGTCGGCAAGCTGCTGTCCGGCGTCGCCGGCATCATGCCCACCCAGACCATCGGGGTCAGCGTCCCCACCGTCGAGCTGACGGGGGTCGCGGCCCGCGCGGCGGGCATCGCGGCCGGGGGCCTGCTGATCGCGCTGGCGTTCCTGCCCAAGCTGGTCGCCGTCGTCCTGGCGATACCCAGCCCCGTCGCCGTGGCCTATCTGACGGTGGTGCTGGCCATGAGCTTCGTGCGGGGCATGACGGAGGTCGTGCAGGGCGGCATCGACCACCGCAAGGGGCTCATCGCGGGCGTCGCGTTCTGGGTCGGCGTGGGCTGCCAGAACGGCCTGATATTCCCCGAGCTGCTGGCCGGGCTCGCGGGCGGCCTGCTGCAGAACGGCATCACCGCGGGCGGCCTCGTGGCCATCTTCATGACCCTGTTCCTCGAGCTGACGGCGCCCCGCCGCCATCGCATCGAGGCGGCCCTCGACCTCGACGCGCTGACGAAGATCAGGGACTTTCTCGGGACCTTCGCGGCCGGTAACGGCTGGGGCGAGAAGATGGTCGACCGTCTGGACGCGGCGAGCGAGGAGACGCTGCTGACGCTCGTCGGGCAGGACGAGGGCCGGGAGAAGCGCGAGCGGCGCCGCCTGCTGCTGCAGGCCCGCAAGGAGGCCGGCGGCGCCGTCCTCGAGTTCATCGCCGCCGCCGGCGACGAGAACCTGCAGGACCGCATGGGACTCCTCGCCGACCGGCCCGACGACGTGCTCATGGAGCGGGAGGTCTCGCTGCGCCTGCTGCGCCACATCGCGTCGTCGGTCCGCCACCAGCAGTTCCACGACTCGGACATCGTGACCGTGCGCGTGGAGGTCCCGGAGACGCACCGTGGACGCTGATGCCGCCTCGACCGGCCGGCGGGCGTTCGTGCTGCGCCTGCTGTCGGGGCCGGCCGCGTTCGCCGCCGTCCGCGCCGCGCCGCTGGCCGGCCTCGCGCCCGAGGCGCACTTCGTCCTCGCCGCCTACGCCTGGGTCGTCGCGTGGTGGGTGGCCGCGCCGGTGCCGTGGACGGTCACCAGCTTCCTGCCGTTCGTGCTCCTGCCCCTCGGCGCGGCGATGCCCGTCGCCGAGGTCGCCGCCAGCTACGGCCACACCATCCTGCCCTACCTGCTGGGCGTCATGCTCTTCGGGCACGCGTTCCGCAAGCACGGCCTCGCCCGGCGCATCGCCCTCGCCGCGCTGTGCCTGCCGGGGGTGGCGCGCTCCGGCGGCGGCCTCCTACTGGCGATCATGACCGTGTCCGCGTTGATGTCGGCGGTCGTCAGCGACCTCGCGGTCATCGTGATGACGACGCCGATCGCGCTGTCGATAGCGCGCTCGGTGGCGCCCGGCGCGGGGCGCATGGCGGCGGCGGCGAGCCTTGCCGTCCTCTACGGCGCCACCGCGGGGGGGATGGCGACGCCGGCCGGCATCGTCTACAACCCGCTGACCCTCGCGGTGATGGAACGGCTGACCGACTACAGCATCACCTTCGCGCAGTGGACGTCGACCGGCGCCGTCCTGACCGCGGCCAACCTCCCGTTGTGCTGGCTGGTCCTGACCCTCATGCTGCCGCCGGAAGTGCGGGCCGTCTCCGGCGGCGCCCGCTTTCGCGAGGAGCTGGCGCGGCTGGGCCCGATGAGCCGAGGCGAGAAGAACGTCCTGCTCGTCCTCGTCGTGATGCTCGTGCTGTGGAACCTGCCCACGTTCGTCACCATCGGTTTCCTCGACTTCTGGTACGTGCCCCCGGTGGCCATGGTGCTGCTCTTCGCGCTGCCGGTGGACGCGAAGCGCGGCGAGGCGACCCTCGGGGCCGGGGACATCCAGGCGGGCGTCGAATGGAACGTGCTGTTCCTGGTGTTCGGCGGGATGGCCCTGGCCGACGTGCTGGCCGGTGCGGGCGTCACCGACTGGATCGCCGCCCTGCTCACGGGCAACGTCACCGCGGGGGCGCTGCCGTGGCTGGCGGGCCTGGTCACGCCGCTCCTGACGCAGTTCGCCAACGGGCCGTCGACGGCGGTCGTGGTGGCCACGACGCTCTTTCCGATCGCCGACTCGCTCGGCTACAACGCCGCGATTCTCGCCCGCATCATCCCGGGCACCGCCGACGCGGTGACCCTGCCCTGGGCCAGCGCGGCGGTGGCGGCGACGTTCTCGTTCGGCGCGGTCGGACTGGGCACCATGTTCAGGGTGGGCGCCGTGGTCACCGTCCTGTCGTCGATCGTCGTCGTGGTGCTGAGCATGGTCCTGGTGCCGGGCCTGCAGGCGTTCACCCTGCCGTGATCCGCACCGACCGTCCTGTCTCGTCACCATCCGCCGCGGGAAGTCGAACCTGGGAGGGCGAGAACGCGGGACGTGAGGTTTCCGGCGCATCCCCCGAAACATGGAGAGAACCTCGCCGGCGACCCGAGGCTGACCGGAGAACGGACGGCGGCGCCGCCGCACCAGTCCTCGTGCGTCCCCGCGATAACGATCGCCACCTCGCCGCTGGTCATCACGGCCGGACGCCCCGGTCACCCCCCCCCAACGCCCCCGGCAGCATCTGCGATGAGCACGTGAACCCGTTCACGGGACCTGATGCCCGCGTTCTGCGGCAACCCGACCGCCCCGGGCACGGCGTGGACGAACAGGCGGTAGGCCGGGAAGTACCGGACGATCGACTTCGTCGTGTATAGCTTCGGCCTCGACCTGAAGTACCAGTTCTGAGCCCCCCCGCATGGCGACGAGGAGGACGCTGTCCACGTCGTGTCGCATGACATCGGACTTGTCGCTCGCGGGGATCCGACCTGGACGTGCTCACGGTGACCGTCGACACCCGGGTCCTCGCGTGACGACCGCCGGGCGCGGTCTACTCCGTGGCCCTCCCCGCCTCGACGGTCACGGCGGTGGGCGCGAGCGTCTGGCCCCCCGGCCAGCGTCAGGCCATCGAGGAGGCTACCCCCTCCGCCTACCGCCACCGCGCCAGTCGTCGACTCTACCCGCCGTCCTCGTCGGTCGGCTGCACGCCTCACTACCGTACCCCGCCGCTGAGGGTAAACCCGACATAGATCTCCCGGCCCGGCGAGGGCCGGTAATAGCGGCCGCGGAACGCGTTGGTGAGGCCCGACGAGTTGTAGCGCTCGTCGAGCAGGTTGTCGATGCCCCCGAACGGCTGCACGTCGACGTCGCCCACCCGACCGACCCACCCGAAGCGCAGGTCGACCACCGTGTAGGCCCAGTTGGTCGCCCCCGCCTCGTTGGCATTCGTGAAGAAGACCTCGTCGACCCAGCGCACCGAGACCCTCGCCTGCAGGCGGAACGGCGCCGTGTAGTCGGCGCTCGCGAACAGGCGGCGCGGCGGCGCGCCGGGCTCGCGCTTCCCCGAGTAGTCGACCCCTTCGAGCACGAACCGGCGGAACACGAAGTCCTGGTGGGTGTAGGCGAGCTCGGCCCCGAAGCGGGCCGTCGGCCGCCACCCGAGCGACACTTCGAGGCCGTTGCGCGCGGTCTCGCCGACGTTGCCGTAGTAGAGCCCGAACTCGCCCGAACGGATCGGCACTATCCGGTCCAGCAGGCGCGAACGGTAGGCGGCGACCTCGTAGCGCAGCCGCGCCGGCTCGATCAGTCCGCGCACGCCGAGCTCGAGGCTGCGGAGCCGCGACGGGTCCAGCTCGAGGTTGAACCCGCCCCGCTTGCCCGGCGACCGCGCGAGCTCGGCGGTGATCGGCGTTTCGTAGGCGGTCGCGAGGTTGCCGTAGACGTTGAGGCCCGGCGCCGCCGTCACCGTCATGCCGAGGGTGGGGCTGTGGGCGCTCATGGTGCGCCGCCCCGACTGGTCACCGTCGTCGAGCTTCCGGTCCACCACGCGGAAGCCGTAGTGGTCGTAGCGGGCCCCGGCGGTCAACGTGACCCGCGGGTGGGGCGAGACGCTCACCTGGCCGAACGGCGCCGCCGACGCCACCAGCTCCCGCTGATCGAAGTTCAGGGGGCCGCGGTGGGCGGTGGCGCCGACGACGTACGGCGGCAGGAAGCGGTAGTCCAGACGGTCTTCGTCCTTCGACGACGCGTCCACCCCGGCCGTCCACTCGAGCGTGGCCGGGCCGACCTCCGCCGCGCCCTGGTACTCCGACCGCAGGCCGGCCCCAAGCCGCCTCAGGTCGAGGGCGCGGATGCCGAGGCCGGTGTCCACGCGCCGGCGCGAGGCCCAGACGGTGGCGCGAAGGACCTGTGCGCCCCGGAAGCGGTGCTCGAGAGTCGCCCCGCCCTGCCTCTGCACCGCCGATTCGCCCCAGTTCTGCTCGGCGACGGTCGCGCCCCGGAAGGGGCGGGCCTGCCGCGGGTCCGGGACCCGGCCGGCCGAGCTCGGCCGCCGTCAGCCGCGGGTCGCCCGCCTCGACCCCCGTCAGGGAGGCCGGGTTCGCGGCGAACGGCAGGTGGTAGTGGTTGAAGACGAGCGACAGCTCGGTCCCCGTCGGGAGCGTCTGCCGCACGACCACGTTGGCCTGACGGACCTCGGCCTGGCTGTGGTTCCGCCAGCCGTCGATCCGGAAGCGGCTGACGCTGCCCATGAACCGCGTGCCGCGGTCGTTGTGGCCGTCGACCCGGAGCTGCTGCCGCCGGTAGCCGTGGCTGCCCCACTGCAGGTCGGGGCGTATCGTCAACCGCCGCGTCGGATCGATCTCGGTGACGAGGCTGATCACCCCGCCGGCGGCGTTGCCGTAGAGGACCGAGCTCGGGCCGCGGATGACCTCGATGCGCCGCACCGCCCCGAGGTCGACGTTGCCCGGCTCGGTGGTCCCGTCGGTGGTGGTCAGCGGTATCCCGTCCTGGATGACGGCGAGCCCGCGGATGCCGAGGTTCGGCTCGGACGGCGGGGCGCGGACGCTCAGGGCGACGCCGCCGGTCAGCCCGTAGTCGCGCCGGTTCTGGACGGTCAGGCCCGGGACGCCACGCAGCGCCTCGTCGAGCGACGCCTTCCGCTCGCTGAAGCCGAGCGCCTCGGGTCCCAGCACCGCCACCGCGTTGGCCACGTCGTCGAGACCCTGATCGGTCCGCGTCACGGTGATGGTCTCGGCCAGCGGCGCGATCGACAGGGTGATGTCGACGATCGTCTCCGCCCCCGCCACCGTCGCCGCGGCGGGGTCGCCGCGGAACCCGGGGAGAACGGCGGTCACCTCGTAGTCTCCCGCGGGCAGCCGCGCGATCTCGTAGCTGCCGACGTTGCCGGTCACGGCGCTGCGCGCCAGGCCGGTCGCGTCATGCCGAACGGTCACCGTCACCCCGGGCAGCAGTCCGCCGAGCTCGTCGGCGACGACGCCCCAGATCGAGCCGGCGTCGTCCTGCGCCGCCGCCGCGGCGCCGAACAGGACGAGGCAGCACGCCGCGACGAAAGCGGTCGAGCCGGCGGTTCCGGTTGCCGGAACACTCGGCTGCCCCGCTGCTGTCGGACGCCGAGCCGCCACTAAAGCGTCTGCCAGCGCCAGATCGCCACCTCTCCGCGAGCCGAACCATCACTCCGACAGCGCACGCTCGCCCGCCGCTCTCGCCGTCTCGCAGTCCAACGCTGGTGTCAGCACGGGCGGCATTCCCTCTTCGAGCTCTCCGGTCCAGTGCGGCAGCGGCCGTCGTCGCCGCGACCAGGATTTCTCTTGTATCCACAGTCTGAATAGCACGAACCAGACGCTCCTGGGACCCGCACAATTGCGGGGTAAGGGCTCCGTTTGTTCGACGAGCGCCGGCGACTGGAACGCGCACCGGCTCTCGGACGAAGATCATGCCCCTCGCCCACGGAAAGCCCGCCGTTGCCGTGACAAGGGCCACACAGCGCGCGCTCCCCCGTCGTGTGCCACGGCGACTATCGGCCGTAGCGCAGACCCCGGGCGAGGCGGTGATCGACGAGCGGCAGGGTCGAGCTTTGGGGCGTCTCGGCGCGCGCGGGTGTCCGGGCTGATGGAGGCGCTCCGGGCGAGGCGGCGTGCCGCCTCCGGCACGCGGTGGACGCCGGCCGTCGTCGTCGACACGCCCCCGCGGTCGAAGACGGGACTGCCCTCTCGCCGGGGCGATCGGCCGACGTGATGCGCATCGCCCGCTGGCCCGCGGGCGGCGACGCGTTCGACCCATCCCGAGAAACAACGCCGCAACCCCCGCAATTGTGCGGGTCCCAAGAGACCGGCGTTTGTGCGAAAGTGGCTGCCGCTGAGGGTGCTTCGGCGCCGCGCGGTTTTCTGTCGTGCCGGAACGACTTGGAGCTTGGAGTGTCGCGGGGTACCAGAGCGTCGGGCACCGCGGTGCGAGGGGTGCCTCAATCAAGGGCGGATTCCGAAACTCCGCGGAGCGACCGACGACAGCACCAGCCGTGCCAAGTCCACCTGTCGGGAGATGCCGTGCTTCTCGTAGATATGCCTCACGTGCCAGTGGATCGTCTTCTGGCTGCGCCCGGTGGCGGCGGCGATGTCACGCACCGTCCTGCCTTCAGCCAACCACGCCGCCACCTTGCCTTCCATCGGCGTGAGGCCAAGGGCGGCCGCTACCGCCACTGGATCGATTCGCGTCGGAAGACCCCCGTCCACGACCAGCACGAGCACGGCGGGGTGCGACGTCCGGAAACCACCGCCCGCACCGGGCACGGGGTTCATGTGCAAGGCCAACGCCGGACGACCGGTCGACCGTCTCACGGTCATCGAGCCGCCGCCCTTGGCGCGCCCGCCGGCGCGCGGCAGCGCCCGCGCCAGCAGCCCCTGGAGAACCCCGTCGTCATCCGGCGACCGGGCGCGGAGGAAGCCCTTGCGACTGATGAGACCGTCGCCCTCCCGCAGCAGACGCGCCGCCCGGTCGTTCGCGGCCGCGATCCGTCCGCGCCAGTCGAGTTGGATGACCCCGGCCCCCGTCTCGTCCAGCAGCGCCGTCAGCGACGCGCCGAGAGCCCCGCTCTCCGCAAGCGCATGGCGGACACGCACGTAGTGCCGGAGGTGGGGCAGAACGCTGCGGATCATGGCGATGCGGCCGGACGACCATCCGTCGTCGTCGACAGGGTCGGCGATGGACCAGTTGATTCGCGTGCCGCCCGGTCCGTCCAGACGAACGTTGAGGCTGTTCTGGCCGTGGGCGCGGGGCAGTATCTCGTTGTACGTGGCGGAGGTCTTCCGTTGCCCCTCGCCATAGAGGTCCGTGACGTGGACGAGCTGGCTGTCGGGCAGGCGCCGCAGACGCGGGACGCGTTCGTCCACCGCGTGGTAGGTGGCGAAGTACTCGCGCTCGATTTCGGGGCGCCGCTCCCCGCGAAAGAGATGCCGCGTAAAGAGGATGCGCAGATCCTGCTTGGACGCGCCCTCGGCGACCACCAGGATGTTGCCCTTCGAACCGAAGGCCTCGTCGATCCGGGCCGACGCAGCGGGCCAGCGGGCATCGTCGAGCGCAGCCTCCTGCAACGCAGCGAGAATGACGCCGAATCGGTTTCTTTCGCTCATGACCTGCCTTGTGGTGAATGCCCCCGGATTCCGGGATGTTCCATGACCGCGAGGTGCGGGGGGGACAGGAGAATACTACCACCCGTACGGGTTCCTTTGCATACGGGAGGGAGCCTAGTCGGTCACCACGAACCGCCTGGTCGGCCGCCCCGGATCTCCCGGGTGTTCAGCGCGCCACGGGGGGTTCCTCGTCGAGACGGAGACCAACACGATTCGACCAGGCCCTGCGCGCCGTCGGCCTGCCGTCGGGACTCTCAGAACAACTGCAGCCGCCCTGGGAATGACATTCGTCGAAGGGTCAGGGATGAGGTGCCTGGCCGCCGGTGGTCGGTCTACCGTCTGACGTTGGGTTCCTCGGAAGAGACTCAACGACCTTCGCCAAAACGGCGGCCTCGGGCGTTCTCGACGGGGCACGCTCAGGTCAACGTATGACCGCCCTATTCGACTCGGGTTGGTGGAGGAACTCACCGATGCGACCGATCTCTGCCGTTCTGTTGTCAGCACTCGCCTTGTCCGCGCTCTCGACCACGGGCGTGGCGCTGACGCTCCCGCCCTCGTCCAGCCCGTCCAGCCGGGGTACCGCCGCTCCCGCGACTGCCGCCGGGTCTCAACCGGGTTGCTCCGACGACCGTACCGGGCGCCGTGGCGCTTGTCCGGTCGGTTCTTACGCCGCCAATGCCGCAGGCCTCTCGGACATGGCGTCCAACGTCGTTGAGTGGACCAGCGACTGCTCCGACGGCGGCGACTGTAGCCGCCGTGTTCACCGTGGCGGCTCTTGGTTTGCCCCTGCCGAAGACCTCCAACCTGGCACGCGCAACTCCGACCGTGCAACCCGGCGCGGAGATCTTCTCGGCTTCCGTGTGGCGCGCATCCTCGATTGATGACTTTGGAGTCTGTTCGGGTCCCCGTGCGGCTGTGGCGTTTCGGCCACCTTGCTCTGCTGGCGACCGACGGCGAGTCGGCGGCCCTGGAGTCCGCCTCCGCGAGCTTCACATGAGTCGCAACAGCCGGAATCGAGAGCTTCGCTACCAACCCGACGAGCGTCCGCCGGGTGGCTTCGTTCTCGGATGCGGCGCGCAACTCGTCGTGCTCGGTATCACCGGCCTGGTCGCAGTTTCCGACCATTGTGGTCCGGGCCGCGGGAGAAACCGAGGCCTACTTGTCCTGGGCCGTGTTCTGCACGGTAGCTGTCAACGGTGCCGCCACGATGTTGCAGGCCTCGCGGATTGGCCGGATCGGCGCGGGATACATCCTCACGACGGGTCCGGCCGCGGCCTTCATCGGGATCTGCGTGACCGCCCTCACCGAGGGCGGCCCGGGCGTGTTGGCCGTCCTGGTCATCGTATCGTCCCTGCTACCGCTCGCCATATCCGCGCGCCTGTCGCTGTTCCGCCGGTTCCTGACCCCGACCATCGTCGGCACCGTGAACATGCTCATACCGGCTACCGTGCTGCCCGTGGTCTTCGGCCGCCTGACCGACATACCGGAAGGCGTCCCGGGGTTGGCGCGCCGTCGACCGCGGCGGCCACGGTGCTCGTCATCAGCGTGATCCACCTCAAGGCTGCGCCGCGGCTGCGTCTGTGGGCGCCGCTGCTCGGCGTCGTCGCCGGCTCGGTCGTGGCGGCCGCCTTCGGGTTCTATGACGTCGAACGCGTGCTGCGGGCTTCGTGGGTAGGACTTCCGCAGCGTGCATGGCCCGGCCTCGACCTCGATTTCGGGCCGGCGTTCGCGGGTCTTCTCCCCGCCTTCCTGTTCGTAGCGCTCATCGGGACCATCCAGACAATCACCGCCGCCGTCGGTGTGCAGCGCGTATCGTGGCGGCGGCCGCGGGCAGTGGACTACCGCGTCGTGGAAGGCGCGGTGGCGGCCGACGGGGTCGGCAAGCTGCTGTGCGGCGTCGGCGGAATCATGCCGACCCAGACGACGACGTTCGCCGTCCCGGCGATCGAGATCACCGGGGTCGCGGCCCGCCGCGTCGGCGTTGCCGCCGGGGTGCTGATGATCGCGCTCGCGTTCCTTCCGAAGGCGCTGGCCGCGGTCCTGGCCGTCCCGGGGCCGGTGTTTGCCGCATACCTGATCGTCCTCATGGCCCTGATCTTCGTTCGCGGCATGGCCGAGGTCATCCAGGGCGGGATCGATCACCGCACGGGGCTCATCGCGGGAATGGGGTTCTGGGTCGGCGTCGGCTGTCAGAACGGTTGCTGTTCCCCGAGTACGTGGCGGATATCGCGGGCGGCTTGCTGGCGAACGGCATTACCGTCGGCGGCCTCGTAGCCATCCTGATGACGCTGTTTCTGGAAGTGACGGCGCCGCGGGTCAGCCGGCTCGAGGTGGAGTCCGACGTGTCCGTCCTGCCGCAGATCCGGAAGTTCATCGGCGAGTTCGCGGCGCGCAGCGGCTGGGGCTCGAAGATGGTGGATCGCCTCGACGCCGCCAGCGAGGAGACGCTGTTGATGCTGGCAGACCCGGACGACGATGGCCAAAAGCGCGAGCGGCGGCGGCTGTTCCTGTCGGCGCGCAAGGAAGCGGACGGCGCGGTGATCGAATTCGTCGCCGCGGCCGGCAAGGAGAACATCCAGGACCGCATCGGGCTGCTGGCGGAGCAGCCCGATGACGTGCTGATGGAGCGGGAGGTGTCGCTGCGTCTGCTGCGGCACATCGTCGGTTCGACTCCACGACGCGGATATCGTGACGGTTCGCGTGGATGCGCCGTCGACCGCTTCGTGACGGGGTGGCTGGCCCATGACCTTCCTGTCCGAGCACGGCTTGGCGGCGGAAGACTGAAGACGCATGAATACCCGAGGAGAATACGACTGCGTTGTCATTGGCGGCGGACCCGCCGGCGCTACCGCGGCTGGTGTGCTGGCGCAGCACGGCCGTCGCGTCGCGGTGCTGGAACGCGACACCTTCCCGCGCTACCACATCGGCGAGTCGCTGATTCCGTACACGTGGTTCACGTTCGAACGTCTCGGCGTGCTGGACTGGTTCGAGCAGGCGGCCTGCCAGAAGAAGTACAGCGTTCAGTTCGTATCGGTGGCCGGCAGGGTGTCCCAGCCGTTCTACTTTTTCGAAACCATCAAGCACCACTGCTCGACGACGTGGCAGGTGCGCCGCAGCGACTTCGATCGGATGCTCCTGGTCAACGCCATGAACAAGGGGGCGGACGTACGACAGGGAACGGCGGTCCGCGAGTTGCTGATGGACGGCGACCGTGCGGTCGGGGTCCGGGCGGACATCGTTGGCGGCGGGTCGGAGACGTTCGCGGCCAATGCGGTTATCGACGCCTCCGGCCGCGACACGTTTCTGGCCTCGAAGCTCGGCTGGAAGCGGCGCGATCCCGACCTGACCAAGGTCGCGATCTTCACGTACTACCGGGGAGCGAGAAGGGACTTGGGGTTGGACGAGGGTGCGACCACCGTCGCCTACATCCCGGAGGGAGGCTGGTTCTGGTATATCCCGCTGCTGGATGACGTCGTGAGCGTTGGCGTCGTCGCGGAGGCGGAGTACCTGTACCGGGAGTCGCGCGACCCGGAGGCGATATTCGCGCGGGAGGCGGGCGACTGCACGTGGATCGCGGAGCACCTGAGCGGCGGGACGCGCGTCGAGCCGGTGCGGGTCACAGGTGAGTTCAGCTATCGCTCGGAGTCGATCGGCGGAAACGGCTTCTGTCTGGCCGGCGATGCCTTCTCGTTCCTCGATCCCATCTTCTCGACCGGCCTGTTCATGGCGCTCAAGAGCGGGGAAATGGCGGCTGACGCCGTCGACCGCGGCCTTGATGCGGGACAAGTGACGGCGGCGACGTTCAGTGACTACGAACGCGACATGCGCTGGGCGCTCGACCGGTTCAGGGAGCTCGTGGTGGCGTTCTATGACGAGACATTCAGCTTCCGGGATTTCGTCCGGACGCACCCCGCCTTGCAGCCTCGGCTGGTGGACGTGCTGGTCGGCAACGTGTTCACGGACCTGGGGCCACTGTTCGACGCGCTCCGTGAGTTTTCCGCGCGGACCTCCCGAACCGCCTCGGCATAGCCGACGGGTGGCTTCGGTGAACGGCATCGAGCTGGTGCGCCGCTTGTTCGAGAGCGTTGCGTAATCGCGCCGGAGCGGGTCATGCGCTGGAATCGAAACGATTCGGAGGGAGGAGGAGCCGCGCTCACGTGCTTGATTCGACGCTCGGGGGCGCGCCGGAATTGACGAGGTATCGAACGTGCGGTGCCCAGGGGGCCGGTGCTTGCCGGTCGGAGGGTGGCCGCGGAAAGGAGTGATGGACATGGCAACCTACGTAATCATCGATGTCGACGTGACCGACGAGGCCACCTACGACGGGCTTGCGGAGCGGGCGGCGGCGGCGGTCGAAGCGCACGGCGGCAGGTACCTCGTGCGGGCGGGCGCCGCGAAGGCCCTGCAAGGGAGCTGGAAACCTGGTCGCCTCGTGGTCGTGGCATTCGAGAGCGCCGAGCAGGTGGAGCGTTGGAGGAACTCTTCGGACGCCCTCCAGCTCAGGGAGCTGCTCAACAGAGTGTCCAACGCAAACATCATCATGGTCGAGGGCGAGTGACGAGGCTTGGCCGTGATCTCCGGGGCATCTTGAGGACCGAGAGATGACCGGCTCGCCCAACCCCGGGAAGGAAGCCGCCGCCGAGCGGCCGCGCTGGTCTCGCATCTACCGGCACCGGCTGCTCGACGGCGAGCGGTGGAAGGCCTACACGCCGCGCGAGGGCGACATCATCGTGTGCTCGGCCTACAAGGCGGGGACGACGTGGCTGCAGAACATCTGCGCCCTGCTGGTGTTCCAGTCCACGGAGTTCCCCGCGCCCCTGTCGGTCTTCTCGCCGTGGCTGGAAGTGCCGCGAGTGCCCGTCGAGGGGGTCATTGCCCGTCTCGACGCCCAGACGCACCGGCGCATCGTCAAGACCCATCTCCCGCTGGACGGGCTTCCGTACCACGAGGGTGTGACCTACGTCTTCATCGGCCGCGACCCGCGCGACGTCTTCGTGTCGTTGACCAACCACATCGCCAACGTGCGTTCGGAGGTCCGTCTGCTGGACGGCAGAGCGCCCTGGCCGCGCGAGGAGATTCCCGACGACCTGCGCGCGTTCTTCCGCAGGTGGCTCACGACCCCGGGCATTCCCGGGGAGGAGGACGGATGGCCGGCCTGGTCGGCCCTCGGCATCGCCAAGACGTACTGGCGCCACCGGGGGTGCGCCAACATCCACCTGTTCCACTACGCCGACCTCAAGGCCGACCTCGACGGCCAGATGCGTCGGGTGTCGGCGACTCTCGGCATTCCCGTGGACGAAGCGCGCTGGCCGCAACTCGTCGACGCGGCGCGCTTCGACAGCATGAAGCGGAACGCCCTGCAGTTCGGACTCGGGGGATCGAGCAGCATGTGGATCGATCCGGCCGCCTTCTTCGCCAAGGGCGCCAACGGCCAGTGGCGCGGCCTCCTGGGCGAGGCCGAGCTGGCGCTCTACCGCCGGGTCATGGCCGAGCGCCTCGCGCCGGATCTCGCCGACTGGCTCGAGAATGGCAGCCAGCCCCGGGGAGCGGCGGATCGATCCTGACGTGCTGCGGCGCCGCAGGCGCGACGGGCTCGACATGAACTGACCTGGACGTTCTCCACGACCGAGGGAGGCGGCCTTTATTCACCCGGGAGGAGTCGCGTCGTTGTCAGCCCATCTCATCATCCCCCACGGCGGGGCCCTTGTCGAACTGTTCCTCGATCCGGCCCGGACGGCGGAGATCGCCGCCGCGTCGCGCGACTGGCCGTCGCACGACCTCACCCCCCGCCAGCTCTGCGACCTGGAGCTCCTGTTGAACGGCGGGTTCTCCCCGCTGACAGGGTTCATGACCTCGCACGACCACGCTGCGGTCTGCGCGGACATGCGGCTCGGCGACGGCACGCTGTGGCCGATCCCCATCACCCTCGACATTGGCGAGGCTCTTGCCGACCAGCTCGGGGCCGGTGACCGCTTGGCCCTGCGCGACGCCGAGGGCGTGATGCTCGCCGTCCTCCACGTCGAGGACCTTTGGCGCCCCGACCGCGCGGCCGAGGCCGAGGCGGTGTTCGGCACCGCCAGCCGCGAGCACCCGGGCGTCGCCCACCTCCTGGATCGCACCGCGCCGGTGTACGTCGGGGGCCGGGTCGAGGGCGTGCAGCCGGTGTCGCACTACGACTACAAGCAGCTTCGACACACGCCGGCGAAGCTGCGGGCCGCGTTCGCGAAGCTGGGTTGGACCCGGGTGATGGCGTTCCAGACCCGCAACCCTATGCACCGCGCACACCACGAGCTGACCCTGCGCGCGGCCAAGGAGATCGAAGCGAGCCTGCTGATCCACCCCGTCGTGGGGATGACCAAGCCCGGCGACGTCGACCACTACACGCGGGTGCGGTGCTACCAGGCACTGCTGCCCCGCTATCCGCAGCGCACCGCGCTGCTGTCGCTGCTGCCGCTGGCGATGCGCATGGCGGGGCCACGCGAGGCGGTGTGGCA
This sequence comes from Vicinamibacterales bacterium, assembly GCA_965116765.1. GTDB lineage: Bacteria > Acidobacteriota > Vicinamibacteria > Vicinamibacterales > UBA8438 > JAJEEA01. Next base: position 1,629,933 of record OZ220718.1, read on the forward strand.
CGCCATCATCCGCAAGAACCACGGCTGCACTCACCTCATCGTCGGCCGCGATCACGCCGGCCCCGGCAGCGACTCGAGCGGTACGCCCTTCTACGGCCCCTACGAGGCTCAGGAGTTGCTGGCCGCCCACGAAACCGAGCTCGGGATCGCGATGGTGCCGTTCAAGCTCATGGTGTACGTGGAGGACAGCGACAGCTACCTGCCCGTCGACGAGGTGCCCGAGGGCCGGCGCACCCTCAACCTGTCGGGGACCGAGCTGCGCGAGCGCCTCGCCGCGGGGCGGGAGATCCCGTCCTGGTTCACGTTCCCGGCGGTGGCCGACGAGCTCGCGCGCAGCCATCCCCCGCGCCACCGGCAGGGATTCACACTGCTGTTCACCGGGCTGTCCGGCTCAGGCAAGTCGACGATCGCCAACGTGCTGCTCGTCAAGCTGCTCGAGATGGGCGGGCGTCCCGTCACCCTGCTCGACGGCGACGTCGTGCGCAGGCACCTGTCGTCGGAGCTCGGCTTCTCGCGCGAGCACCGCGACATCAACATCCGGCGCATCGGCTACGTGGCGTCGGAGATCACCAGGAACGGCGGCATCGCGATCTGCGCACCCATTGCGCCCTACGACGGGGTGCGCAAGCAGGTGCGGGCGCTGATCGAGCCGCTCGGCGGCTTCCTGGTGGTGCACGTGGCCACCGCCCTCGAGGTGTGCGAGGCGCGCGACCGCAAGGGGCTCTACGCCAAGGCGCGGGCTGGCATCATCAAAGAGTTCACAGGGATCTCCGATCCCTACGAGGCTCCCGGTGACGCCGAGATCACCATTGACACGGCCGAGTTGACGGCCGAGGAGGCGGCGCAGAAGATCATCCTGCACCTTGAAAAAGAGGGATACGTATCGGGCCAGCACCGCCGGTCTCACCCTTGACCTCCGACGGCCGGTTCCGGCGCGTCTGACTCGATCGGCGAGCGTTCTGGGGGGGAAGGCGTCGACCCGCTGGCACGTCTACCGTGCGGGCCGCTGGACGGGCACCCCTTATCGGGTCCGTTTGCGGGAGGGGGCGAGATTCGTCACGTGCCCGAGCCGGCTGTCGGGGAACGACGAGTAAGCCCTGAGGTCGTTTCGTCGTGCTGTCGGAGCAGGGCGGCGCCCACGCGAACGGCCGAGGGGTGCGAGAAGACCATGAGGAAGCGGTCCGGTGGTACCGCCGCGCGGCAGAACAGAAAGGCGCGCCCAAGCCCAGTACAACCTCGGCCGCAGGTTACGAGCGGCGCCGGGACGTGTGACGGGACCGCGTGGAAGCCGTCCGGTGGTTACGGCCGCAAACCTCGCCATCTGGTCAACACCGTGCAGGAACCTGTCGGCCCCGCAGGGTACTCGCCGGCCACGGGGCCGCAGATCGACACCACGACCGCCCCCGGGCGCCTCGTGTTCCGCGTCACGCACTGCACCGGACCACCTAATCCATCGCCGCTGCGGGTTCACGTATTCCACGGTGACGCCGTCAGCAGCAGGCGACCGCGGCACGAATTCGGGTCTTCAACGCTCGGCCGAGCTCCCGGTTGGCGGCGTAGAAGCGGTTCTTCTTGCGTGTAGCTGTCTCACGGTCTGAGCGATCGTGGTCTGTCTGCCACGCCTTTCGTAGACGCTCTAGCCAGTCTTTCGCTCGTCCGTTGTCCCCTTGAATCTGCGCTGCGTCTGCCAATGGGTCCTTACGATAGTACTCGATGGCTCTCCGCGGTTCGGATTTGCTTCTAGCGCCAATAGCAGCTAGGCGCCCGCAACTCACGATTGACTGCAAATCGTGGGTGGTAGTGGTTTGTGTTGGCTCAATGGCAGAGGTCCAGGCAGAGGTCCCGCGTTCCTCCAGTCGCCCCACCCGTCACCGCTGCCCGGCCCGGCGCGTCCGCGCCACGCCGGGGCACGACGTGTGGCGGGGTCACTGGCCGCCCTCTCATCGCGACCCCAGCGCTCGCGCGGTCGCGGTGGGGCCACGACTCGAGGCGTGTGTGGTCAACAGGTGCGCCCAGAGCGCTCTTGGGGCCTGTGATGGTCACGACACATCGGTCCGCCCTCGGGCCGTCCGCCGCGGGTTCGTGGCCCAGTCCCGCGCCCGGCTGCCCGGCTACCGCGACGACTGGCGCTGAAAAACCGTACCCGGTTCGACAGCACCGACATCGACGCGGCGCGTCAGCAGCTCCACCGCCTGATGCGTGACGCCGAGGCGGACGTCGCCGAAGCCCTGCACGACATCCGGCACCGCCGCGGTCCTGCCGGTCCTGCCCGCCATCGGCTAGATGAAGACGCACCACCGCCGCAGCCCGTGCTCGTGGACGGCGAGGCGTGCGGCATTGGGGAGCGTGGACTCCAGATAGGGTCGCACAAGATCGAGGGCGACCAGCATTCGTGCCTGGGCGCCCCCGGGCGGTCAGGGCAGGACACCCATGGACTCGGCGTAGCGCACCACGTCACGTCTCTTGCCGATCCCCGTCTTGCGGTAGATGTGCCTCAGGTGGTACCGAACGCCCTCGTCGGTTATTCCAAGTTGGGTGCCGATCTCCTTGTTCCGGAGACCGTGGCGGAGGCCGGACAGCACCTCCAGCTCCCGCGGCGAAAAAACGGAGGCGGTCACCGGAGACGGCTCCTTCAACTGCACCAACATCGACTCGGCGGCACGGCGTCCGTCATCGTTGATGTCCGTGCGGAGTAGTTGTTGCAGAACGGTTCGGCTGACCTCGCGATGCCGTACGAGCGGCCGGACGTAGTCGACCTTGCGCGTCAGGCGGAGGAACTCGACCAGCCGCCCCACCGCCCGACCCGACTCTCCGGCCTGGTGCGCGACGACCATGGACAGGGCCAGACATCGAAGCAGGGTTCGCGTCAGACGGCGCTCCGACGCCACCCGGTACAGCCCCCCCGCCAGATCTTCGGCGGCGGCGCATTCACCCTGCGCCGCAAGCAGCCGAACGCGGGCGCACGAGAGAGCCTCCATCGTGCGCCAGGACTGTCCATCGAGATCGAGCAACTCCTCCGCATCGTACGGAAGATTGCCGTCTTTCCAAATACTCTCACCTTCGTCGGCGCGTTCGACCTCCGCGAGGTAGTACGCCAGCAGCGCGGTCACGTGGCGCGACAGACTCTTGATGCCCGTGACGCGGACTTCGTCAGCGGCTCTTGTGAGAAGGGCGATGACCGCGTCGCGCCGATACTGCGTGAACGTCAACTCGGCGCTCACGGCAATCGCCGTCGCGTAGACCGCGACCCAGACCCCCCGCACCTCCGTCATGCACTGCAGCGTTCGCTGCTGAATCGGCTTCTCCCGGTTTCGCTCCAGATCCAGCTCGATAGCCAGGACGTCGGTCCCCACCGTGAGGCAGGGATCAGACGAGAAGAACTTCCGGGTCCGCTTCCGCGCTCGCCTGTACCAATCAATGGCCTCCTCCACCCGCCCCTGGGCCATGGCGGACATCCCGAGGCAGGCGCTGACGAAGATCTCACCGAACTGCACGTCGTCACCGAATTGGCCGAGCGCCCGCACGCCATGCCGGCGGCTCTCCTCGAAGCGCGCCCGCTCGAGGCAGACGAAGCAGGACATCGTGTGCCGCGCACGGGCGACGGTTCCAGCGCCTTCAGCGTCACCCGCAGCCCCCCGCCGCCGGGCAGCCGCGAGTCGAGCTCGGCCGGCGGCAGCCGGTCTGCGCCACCGACCAATACCCCCTCCGTGAAGACCCGGTCCACCGCCAGCCCATCCACATCCCCGCCGTTCCGGTCGCGCGTGAAGTCGTCCGTCTTCCGCGCAACGGCGTCGAACAGTGCGTTCGCCTCATCGAACCGCGATGACAGCCGCAGAATGACGCAGCGCAGCAGCTCGAGCCGCGGATAGGACGTGTGGATCTCCGGCGTCAGGAACCTGCCGGCGGAGATTACCCGCGTGACGCCCTCCCGAAGCCACAGATCGAACACCCCGAAGCGCTCGATCAACTCGCCGAGCAACTGGCTGTCGCCGGCGTCGGCGGCATGACGCCAGGCCGGCGTCAGGTGGCCGCGTTTCGCCAGGGCGTGCGCGGTCCGCCTGTGCAGAGAACGCTTCCGATCGGGATCTTCGGCCGAGAGCAGGGCGAGGCAGTAGTCTCTCACCAACGGATGCAGGCGCCGCACGGCGCCGTCGCTGCCGATGGGCAAGAGCAGGCCATCCAGCGCCGACAACGCGGTCACGCGGTCCACGGCGTCTGTGGCACCGTGCACGTCCCTGACGAGGTCGGCATCGATCCAGTCGAAGACGGCCAGATCGAGCAGGCAGGCGCGCTCCTCCGCCGACAGGTCGCGCAGCACGCACACGCCGACATAATTGTCGGTGAGTCTCCCGGCGTTCGCGTCCCGCTCCCCGGGCGGGCTCGCCCGCAGGTTGCGGTACATCATCACCGCGACGGGCCAACCGGCCGTACGCTTGTCGACCGCGGCCAGCTCCCGGCGCGACAGCCCGTCCTGGAAGAACCGAGCGATGTCGGCTTTGGAGAACCGGAGGTTCTCGGGGCCCAGGATCACCGCTTCGCCGTTGAGCACCTGGGGGGCCAATTCCAGTCCCGGATCGGACCGGAACGCCATCGCGGCGTGGAAGTTGCCCGGAGCGCGCTTCACGAGCAGGTCGACCAGCTGAACCGTGCGCTGCGGCAACCGGTCGACCTCGTCGAGCACCAGCAGGCACGGCGCCGCGTGCAGCTCGATCGCGCGGGCGAGCATCCCCATCTGCTGCACCGCCGGTGAAGAGGACCAGCCGTCGTGCGCGTTGAGAAGCGTCAGATCGAGGCCGGCGTGCTCGAACGCGGCGGCGAGGTAGCCGCCGAACAGGTTCGGCGTATCGTCGCTGTCCAGCGAGATCCAACCGACGATCAGTCCCTGCTCTCGCATGCGCGAGGCGAGATCCGCCAGCACGGTGGTCTTGCCGAATCCGGCCGGCGCGCGGAGCACCGTGAGTCTCCGCTGCAGCAACCCCTTCAGGCATTGCTGCAGCGGTTCGCGGCGCACGTATCTGGCCGGCGGCTCCGGGGAGAGCACCTTCGCCCTGAGCAACCACGAAGCACCGCCGGCCGCCGTCGATACCCCGGGACCGGCGGTTGCGCCGGACCCGGAAGTCGTCCAGAACGGTTGGAGCCGCCCCTGTATCAAAACGCGTGCCCTTTCGAGACAGTCGACCGCGCTCTCGCAGCCGTCTGAGGGCGACGGAATACCGCCGCCGACGTTTCCCTGGTCTTTCTACATCCAGCGAGCGGCAACGCGCAAGGCCCAAGTTCCCGCTTGAGAAGTCCAGATCGTCGCAACGTCGTGTAGCCAGGCCGGAGGCCCTCCGCGGTCCAGTCAACGTCCAGCTCGCCGTCGGACCGCTGACGGCGATCCCCCGGGCCGGCTGGAGGTCTTCGTCCGGAGGCCGGCGAGCGACAGCACCAACCGCACCAGGTCCGCCTGCCTGCGACCAGACCGGCACGATCGGTGGTCCGGCGACGCGGCCCGTCGCTTCGGCCATGTCCCGCACGCTCTTGCCTTCCGCCAACCACACCGCCAGCTGACTCTCCGTCGGCGTCAACTGCAGGGTCCTCGCCACCACCTCCGGATCGACCCGATGATGGCGCCCCGGCTCGACAATCAGCACCAGCGCCGCCACGCGCCGCGCTCCGTAGTCTGGCTGAGCCACGTCCACCGGCTTGACGTACACCACGAACGGCGGCAGCACAGGCGAGCGCCGGAGCAGCATCGACCCGCAGACTGCGACCGTGCCCGAGGCCGGCAGCGCGTCGCCCACCTACTGCTCCAGACGGACTCGGTCGGCCGACACGCGCGCCCGCAGCGCCCCGCCGCGGTCGGACAGCCCGTCGCCGCGCCGCAGGATGTCGCGGGCGCGGTCGTTGGCCTCCATGATGCGCCCGCGCCGGTCCAGGTGGACAACGCCGATCCGGTGGTTGTCGAGCAGGGCGGTCACCGTCGCGTGCCGCGCCTCGGCGCGGACGAGCGCCTGCCGAACGCTGACAAACTGACGGATATGGGGCAGCAGGGCCGTGACCATCTCGACCCGCGACCCACCCCAGCCGGTCGAGTCCACGGGATTGCGGAGGCCCCAGGTGATGAACGAGCCGTCCGGCCCGTCGAGACGCACCTTCAGGCTGTCCTGGCCCCTGGCCCGACGCAGCAGCTCGTTGTAGGTCGGCGACGTCTTCAACTCCTCGGCCGTCAACAGATCCCTGACGTGCACGAGCCGGCTGTCGGGCAGTTGCCGGAAGCGTGGTACGCGTTCGTCGGTGGGATGGTAGTTCCCGAGGTAGTCCCGCTCCCGGTCTTCGCGGCGCTTCCCCCGGCAGTAGGCCCCGACGAAGAGGACCCGGACGTCGTCCTCCGGGCCTTCGCCCACCAGGAGATCATTGCCGGTCACGCCGCAAGCCTCGTCGATCAGGGCCGAGGTCGCCGACCAGCCGGTATCGTCGAGCATGGCGCCGTACAACGACGCCATGATGCGCTGGAATACGTCTTGCTCGTGCACGACGACTCTGCCTCACGTCGACGGACCCGGGGCAGCCCCGCTCTGCGAAGACCGAGGGCGACCCCACTTTTTTGATATCACAGTGCATCCCTCGATGCACCAAGGAATCATAGTCACCGGCCGCATTCGTGACCTTTGTTGTCAATACATCCCAATAAACTCCGTGAACTCGAACAGGCACGGGTACCGGTCGGCGGCATCTTGACAGCTCACAACCACCGATGTAATCAACGCCCCAACGGCGGCGCAAACCACCGCCACAGGCGTGATCGCGGTGGCGAGCGCTTGTGGCCCTGGTCGTCGGCAACAGCACCCACGCCCACATACTACGAGGAAGCTGTCCGATGGTTCCGCCGCTCGGCCGACCAGGGCGACCCCCGTGGCCAGATCGACCTCGGTTGGATGTATGAGCGCGGCCACGGGCTGCGACAGAATGACGAGCAAGCCGTCCGCTGGTACCAACGCGCCGCTGAGCAGGGGCACGCGCGCGCACAGAACAACCTCGGCATCATGTACCGCGACGGGCGCGGGGTCGTGCAGGACGACGAGGAAGCCGTCCGCTGGTTCCGGCGCTCGGCCGAACTGGGCGACGCCGGCGGGCAGAACAGCCTCGGCCACATGTACTCGAACGGCCGGGGGTGCGGCGCGACGACGAGGAAGCCCTCCGCTGGTACCGACGCGCCGCTGAGCAGGGGTACGCCCTCGGGCAGTACGTCCTCGGCCTCAGGTACGAGCAGGGCCGCGGGGTCCAGCAGGACTACGAGGAAGCGGTCCGCTGGCATCGTCGCGCCGCCGAGCAGGGCCACGCCCGCGGGCAGAACAACCTCGGCGTCATGTACGAGCGCGGCCGGGGCGTGCGGCGCGACGAGGAGGAAGCGGTCCACTGGTATCGTCGGACCCGGGGACGACTCCCCGCGGCGTTGAGATCGCTCCTGGACTTCCGCCGTAACGAGGACAACAACGATGACTATCGGTGAGGCGGTGGAAAAGATACTCGATCGGGTCGTAGATACGTATCTTGGAGAGGATGGCCCGATGGAGATGACCCCTGGGTTGCGATTCTCTTACGCGGTGCTCGGTGTGACCATGTACTTTGCCGGACTGCTACTGGCAGTAACAACAATGACCGGCCGCACTGCGCCCTCTACTCCACAAGAGCAGGACAAGATTAACGGTGTCATGGGATGGATGTTAGGTGTCATGGGATGGATGTTAGGCCTCATGGCGTGGATGCCAGAGCAGCCATTATTGCTGCTGCTACCCTTTGTCATCGTGTCTCTGATCGCCCTGCCAATCGCGCACGGCATTAGACGGGGCGGTCCACTCAGGTTCTTATTTCTCGAAGTAACAGTGCCGGGATTTGTAACCTTCGTTGTGTCGACGGCGCTTCCTTCGCACTGACGCCTTGGCGACAGCGACCACTCGGGTCGTCCCCTTCGCTTGTGCATGTGATGACGGCCGGCATTGCTGCTCGTCTCCGGGGTGATAGGCCCTTCGGCCACTCCCGGGAGCCTGCTGCCTTGCGCCATCGCTTCCACCTGAGGCTCCTTCCCTCCATCGACATTACCCGGCCTCCGCGGTAGTACGAGCCTCTCCGCCACCCTGTCCGGCCCGACCCGACCCTCGCGGGCTGTCCGTTGGCGCGTGCCCACGCCACCGGCAGGGCTTCCCGTGTTGCGGCCGGTCCCCTCTTCCACACATGCCACCGCCAATACCCCGCCGGAACCGGTCGGTGCTCGCGTCGCTCGCTTCCCGACCGCTGGCAGCCTTCCCCGTTTCCACGGCGGGTCGGCTTCCGCGTTGGGTGTTTCGAGGCCTGCTCGGCGTTCACTCGCGTTGTGGCCTGTGTGGTCGCTGAGCCGCCCACGGCGGCCCGTTGCATCGAAGTGCTTCGGACGATGCCGTTACCTCTACCATCCGCTCCGACTGCTACCGGCTGGAGCGACAGTTGCCGGGCGGGGTTCGCAGCCGCTGAGGACTGGCGCCTTCTCTTCCTGCCCGGCGCACAGTGGGAGCGGGTCCGCGAAGCGTTCTGGGCGCGAACCGGGTTCCCCGTCGAGCCCGACGCGGCGGTCGAGCAGCTGAAGGCGCGTCTGTCGGATGCGTTCGACCGGTTCCTGGAAGGTGTCGCCGACAACCGGCAGGTCGCGTTCGACGACGACGGGTGGCGGCTGAAGACGGCCGCGGCCGGGCAACCCGACCCGGCGCAATCGGACAGCCTCGCCGAGCTCCACCGCTGGCTGGACGCCCGCAGCGGCTCGATCCGGCTCGCCGACCTCCTCATCGAGGTCGAGAACGACCTCGGGCTCAGCGTCCACTTCCAGCAGCCCGGCGAGAAGCAGGTCGATTCGGGGAGGTCTGCGCGCTGCTCGCCGCGATCCTCGCCCACGGCTGCAACCTCGGCCTCTACACCATGGGAGAAGGTCGCGCCCGACATCGCCTACAGGCAGCTCAAGTACGTCAGCGACTGGCGTCTCGTCGAGGAGAACCAGCGGGCCGCGCTCGCCGCCATCGTCCACGGCATCTCCGCCCCGACGCCGCTGGCCACTGGGGCGCGTGCTGCAGTACATGTCCGAGCCGCAACTGCGGGCGAAGGTGCGGCGGGGCCAGCTCAAGGTCGAGCAGCTCCACCCCCTGGCGCGGGCCGTCTACTACGGGCAGCGGGGCCGCATCAGCGCCCGCGAGGTCTACGACCAGGTGAACGCGTGCTCGTGCCTGACGCTGATCCTCGCCTGCCATCGTCTACTGGCAGGCCCGGGAGATCTCACGGATGGCCGCCGCGCCGGACTTCCCCTTCGACCCCGATCTGCTGCGTCACGTCAGCCCGATCGAGTGGAAGAACGCCGCCTCGGTGAAATCGATCGTCGGTCACCGGCACATCGCGAGCGTCGACGTGCACCGCGTCGAGGCCGGGCCGGCCGAGCGCTCCACGGGAATCCAGTTCAGTCTAGTTGTCCGGCATGTACCAGATCGGCGACGTGTACGCCCGCTCCTGCAGCGTCGGCATCACGTCGCCGCGCGGGGGGAGGCCGGCCGCCGCGGTGTCGTAGGTCGACCAGCGCGGGGTGGGGATCTCGATCACCCGCACGTAGTAGACCGCGTGCACGTCCGGGTCGAAGTCGGGGTCGCGCCAGACCGCCTCGAGCGACGCCGCGCCGATGTCGTTGGTGTAGGTCGCGCGCATGACGTCGACGGTGTTGCCGACCGGCGGCGCCTTGCCGGTGGGGCCGACCCGCCGGCCGTCGGACAGCGCGACGTCGTAGATGCGCTCGAACGTCTCGCCCCCCGCGCTCCAGCCCTTGATGACCTGAATGCGGTCGAGGTTGGCCGCGACGGGGTCCTTCGCGGCTCGGACGACCAACGTCGGCGCGTCGCCCTCGGCCCCGCGCAGCACCCCGCCCATGGGGACGCCGCCGGCATACCCCCGCGCGACCCAGTCGTCGCCGTCCAGCACGTCGTCGGCGTAGTCCCAGCCGCCGAAGAAGCGCACCGTGATGCGGGTGCCGGTCGTGGCGTAGGTCTCGCGGCGGCGGAACGCGGCGTAGAGCTCCTCGCGGGTGTTCTCGTTGGCCCACGCGGCGGTGAGCCCGGCGGCGCTGAGCGCGACGAACGGCAGCCGGCTCGATATGTTCGTGACCAACCGCTCCTCGAGCGTCGCGTCGACCGCGTCGCCCAACATGCTCGTCATGTTGTTCTCTTCCACGGCCGAGGTGCCGGAATGGAAGTCGGTCGCGCCGACGAAGCCGAACTGGAACGGGTTGAACCCCTGCTCGGCCTGCATCCGCACGCCGTTGACGAGCGCCTCGCGCGCGTAGCTGCCGGGCACGAGCCCGTCGACGCGGACCTCGGGGTCGGGCGCGCCCCCGCCGATGGGTATGTTCGCGGCGAGGAGCTCCGGGAACAGCTCGAAGTTCGCGAACTCGTCGTTCGGCGACAGGGCCGGGTGCGTCTCCGACGTGCCTTTGGCCTGCGTGATCTCGACCACCGGCTCGTTGCGCAGGCGCTGCGCCGCGTAGTCGGCGGTCATCGGCGCCCCCGCGAAGTCGACCAGCGCGAACATCTTGCCATTGCTGACGTTCATGTTGTGAGGAATCGCCATGGCCTCGACGCCGGCGGCGCGCTGCGTGTCCAGGAAGTCCCAGAGGTCTTCCGGATTGTCCGAATCGAGCCGCGAGAACGGGAAGGGCAGGTCGTCTGTGCCCGCGAAGATCACGTTGCGGTGCAGGTTGCCCTCGCGGGACCCCACCGTCCACTCGTAGCCGGCGAACGTGGTGAACTCGCCGGGCGCGTAGTGCCTGACCGCCGCCGCGACGATCTCGGCCCAGACTGCGTGCCCGAGGTCGGCGGGCGGATTGGGCCCCGCCTGCCTGAGGCCGAGGTTCTCCGCGTGGTCGGTCACCGCCAGGAAGTCGAGCGGGGTCTGGAGCTGAATCTCGATCCCGCCCAAGTGCGGGACCGCCTCGCCCTTCGCGTAGCGGTAGGCGTCGTCCGGCGTGCGGGTCGTGCCGAACGTCGCCGAGGCGTCGTTCGAGTACCGCGTGTGCAGGTGCAGGTCGCCGAAGTAGACGTTCTCCGACACGGCCGGGCCCTGGGCGGCGACCACCGCCGCGAGCAACGTCACCGGCCACAGCTTCGTGGCGAATCTCATCATGATCTCCCGTTCTCCGTGGACGGCAACGACCTGGTTCCGGTCCGATTCGCGCTGTCCCGCACCCTCTTGCCTTCCGCCGACCACACCGCCAGACCGACTCTCCGTACGCGTTCGTCGGTCGGATGGTAGCTCTCGAGGTAGTCCCGCTCCTGGTCTTCGCGGCTTGCCCCCGGTGAGGCTGTGCTCGAGTTCCTCGGTCTCGGCCGCCTCCGCCGCTTCGTCGCGAGGCCTGACCTCGTCGGTTTCCCCCGCCACACCTCGGGGGCGGCGATGTCCTGGCCCGGCGCCGGCCGCCACCAGTACCAGCCGGTGGTGCGCCCGACGTCCGTGCCTCGTCCGTCAGGACGACTGCTGCGGCCACCGGCGATTCGTCGCCCGTGGATGGGTCCGGTAGCGTCGTCCGGATGGGGCTTTCCGTCTAGGCGCATCGTTCCTCCTTGTCGTTGTTCCGGCGCCAGCCGTCGGGCGCGGGCCACCGGTTCGCGTTCTCCGCCCCGCGGGCGCGGGCCGGCGGGCGCCGCGGCGTTCCGCGGCGCGTGGGCTCGCGGGCCACCCGCTCCACGCCATCGGGGTAGGTGACGACGGCCAAGGCCAAGCCCCCGCGCATCGCCGTCGCCGTCCCGGTGCGGCCGGACAGGTCTCGCACCCGCACGCCGCCGGCGGCCTTCCCGGATCAACCGCCGCAGAACTTCACCGTCCACCGGTATTCCCTCCCTTGAACTGGTCCGCCGCGGCGTTCAGTCTCGTCCGCCCCCCCCGCGGCAGCTCGACGTCGAGGGCGTAGAGGTCGAGATCGCAAACCCCGTCGAGCAGATCGGCCGTCCTCGAGCCGGCCAGGGGCCTCGGGGAGGTTCCTGGTACTCGGCCTGCAGCGCGGCGACCGCCTGGTCGTCAGCGAGCTCTCGCGGCTCGGCCGGGCGTTGCCGCCGCGAGATCCCTGCTCAGGGTCTCCAGGTCGAGTCCGCGCGTTGCCGCCGCGAGCTCCGCCTGCATGGCCTTCAGGTCAATGAGGCTGTGTAATTCAGAAGGTATTGTCATTTGCTGATTGTCCTCCCGTTTCAGATCAGGATGCGCTCGATCTCGTCGACGGTCACCGTGTCCGCCGTCCGGTCGTAGAGCTTCGTCGTCTTCGGCGATGCGTGCCCCGCGATCTGCTGCGCGCGCTCAAGCGTCCCCCCGTTCGACAGGTACGCCGTGATCCCCGTCGCCCGGAACGTGTGGCAGCACGTCGAGGGCGGCAGCCCCGCGGCCGCGGCCCGCCGCTTGATCATCGCCAGCACGAGCCGCCGCTCGAGCGCCCGACCCGTCAGCCGCCGCCCCGCCGGGTCCATGCTCTGGAAGAGCGCCGCCTTCGGCTCCTCGAGCCCGCCCGCCTCGCCTGGAACCGCCCCAAGTCGTTCAGACGACGCTCCTCGCGATGGCTCTGCGCCACCGCGATGAGGGTGCAGAAAGCACCGAACCGCAGACGACGGGCTCACGCCGGGCGCCGCGCCGGCGTGAAGCCGTGGGACATCGGGGGGCTGTACTTGATCCGGCGGACGCGAACCGGGACGTCTCAGACGAAGGGCCAGCCTTCAGGCTGGCCCGCAAGCGCGATCCCGCACGGTCTGCCGCCGCTGTCACCCGGAGGGCCGAAGCGCAGCTCGCCGGCGCGGGGCTGGTCACCGGACTCACCAAGTACGCCGGGGGCGTCGGCCGTCGCCGGGCAAGCTGCAGGTCGGGATCCCGACCCCCTCATCCTCGAGCGCGGCCACCACGCCGCTTCCGGAACTCGCGAACAACCCGTTCGGCTCCTCGCGCCGCAAAGTTGACGGAAGGCCCCCTATCGGACCCAATGTGAGAACGAGAGCGGCTACGGCGCCGAACGGGTCAGATCCCGGACCGGTTCGTGTACCATGCGAGCTGTTCCCGGGAGTCCCGCTCATGGCGCTCCAGCTCACCCCCCGGCAAGCCGCCACCATCGCGGCCGCCGTCACCACCGTCTCCGCCCTGGTCATCCTGCTCGCCGTCGGCCTCCTGGGGTGGCTGGCCGCCGTCTTCCTCCGCACCTTCTCGGGGGTGTTCCTGCCGCTGGCGGTGGGCGGCGTGGCGGCCCTCGTGTTCCGCCCCTACTACGACTGGTTGCGCGGGCCGGGCCGGCTGCCCGTGCCGGCGGCGGTCGCCGCCGTCTTCCTCTCCGCGCTCGTGCCGCTGGGGGTCTTCGTGGCGTTCTTCGGGAACCTCGCCGTCGAACAGGTCGTCGGCCTCGTCGCGCAGGTGCCGGAGTGGTGGGCGAACGCCCGCGCGCGGCTAGGGGCCGAGCTGCCACAGGCCATCGATCTCCTCGAGTCGTCGGGCCTCGGCGAGCGGCTGCAGGAGATCGCGGTAGCGCAGCAGGCCGCGATCTTCGAGTGGCTGCAGACGATGGGGGTCCAGGCGGTCACCGTGGGCTTCGGCGTCGCGCGCGGGCTCGCCGCCCTGCTGTCGTGGATCATCACCCCCGTCTACTTCGCGTACTTCCTCACCGCCGGCTTCCGGCTCGACACCGACCGCGTGCTGCCGTTCCTGAAGCCCGAGACCCGTGCGGACGTGACCTACCTGATGCACGAGTTCGTGGACATCACGGTGGGGTTCTTCCGGGGCCAGCTCGTCATCGCCCTGCTGCAGGGGCTGCTGTTCGCGGCCGGCTTCAGCCTCGTCGGCCTGCGCTACGGGTTCGTCATCGGCCTCGCCCTCGGGCTCCTCAACGTGATTCCCTACCTGGGCAACATGATCGGCCTCGCCGTCGCCATCCCCATCGCGTTCTTCCAGGCCGACGGCGGCTGGGTGACCTGCCTGCTCGTGCTCGCGGTGGTGCTGGTGGTGCAGCAGATCGAGGGCTGGTTCCTGACCCCGAAGATCATGGGGCAGCGCACCGGGCTGCACTTCATGGCCATCATCGTCGCCATCTTCTTCTGGGGGACGGCGCTGGGCGGCATCCTCGGGCTGATCGTGGCCATCCCCCTGACCGCCTTCCTCGCCTCGCTGTGGCATCTCGCGCGCGAGAAGTACATCCCGGAGATCGTATGAGGCGTGGCGCGCGGGGGCGGCGGGACCATCCCGGATATCCCGGATCGGCCTGCGTCCGCGGGCAAGAGGGTTGCGACCGGTCGCGGCTGACGCAGCCGCTTCGGGCGCAGGCCCGGCACCGGCCCCCGGCGCCCGCGTCGTGATCAGACCGCGGCCGTACATCGAGGTCGTCTGCGTGTTGTCGGCGCACTGGCGGGCTCATGATATATTTCACGGAGATATATCGATGCCGGCACCAGCGGCGGACATCCCGAGGAAAGGGCCGTGCGCATGAGGAGAAGCACCGGAGAGACGGATGCCGACGGCGGCGACGCTGCGAAGATCCGCGCGAGAGCGGCCGATGCCGCCCCCGCAGGCCCCGCGCAGCGGAGCACGGCGTCGGCCGCGAATCGCGGAGCCGCCGCGAAGACGGGAGCCCCAACCGCGAAGACGGAGGCTCCCGGACCGCGCGATGGCCGCAAGTTCGCCCGCGTGTTCATGTCCGGGCGCTCGCAGGCGGTGCGGCTGCCCAAGGAGTTCCGCTTCGATGTCGACCGGGTGATCATTCGCCGTGAGGGCCGCCACGTCGTTCTGAGCCCCCCGTTCAAGGACTGGGACGACTACTGGAAGCACGGCACGCGCTTCCCGGATGACTTCTACGAAGCGATGAAGGAACTGGACGAGGAAGAGCTGCCGCTCGAGGAGAGGGAGCCGTTCGATTGAAGGTCATGCTCGACACGGACACCTGCATCTACATCACGAAGCGGGCGGCCGGCTTCGAGCCGAGACTGCCGCTCGGCGACTGCGGGATCTCCGTCGTCGTGCTCGGCGAGCTGGAGTGGGGCGTTGCGTGGTCGCGTCGCACCGAAGAGAACCGGAAGGCCCTCGACGACTTCCTCGCCACGGTCCGGGTGGTCCACCTGGACGCAGGAGTCGCGCGGCAGTACGGCCGGCTCCGCGCTCACCTGCGTTCCGTCGGCCAGCCGATCGGCCCCAACGACCTGTGGATCGCCGCCCACGCCCTGGCGCGGGACGTCCCGTTGATCACGCACAATCTGTCCGAGTTCCGGCGCGTGCCGGACCTGGCGGTCGACACCTGGATGACCGCGTAGACGGATGTTCGTCGATGTACCGGATCGCGCCCTTGAGCTCGTCGCATGTCATCCGGTCACGGGCCGGAGCACGTCCGGCGACCGCGGGCGCGCGCCACCGGGCCGCGGGGGGGCGACGGCGCGGTTGACGGTCTTCACGCGCTGTCCGCCTGTAGCGACCCCGCCCCGGCGCATCGGGGTCGTTCCGGGGCTCGACCGTGATACGGTTACGCGGACGCGATCAACAGAGGAGGAACGACATGGCGGGACGGACTCGGTTCGGTCTGATGCTGGCCCTGGTGCTCGTGGCGGCGGGGGCGTGGATGGTGGGCCAGGGCTCGACGATCACCGCGGCCCAGAGCAACTTCGTCGGCGGCGACCCGTCGCGGCCCGACGCCTCGGACATCCGCGCCCTGCGCCTGCGGTTCGAGGCGGGCGCGCGGTCGAACTGGCACAGCCACGGCGGGTTCCAGGTGATCATGGCCGAGGAGGGGCGCGGGCGCACGCAGGTGCAAGGCGAGCCGCTGCAGGAGATGGAGCCCGGCGTGCCCTACTACGCCGGTCCAGGGGTGGTGCACTGGCACGGCGCCGCCCCCGACTCGTACATGGTGCAGCTCACCGTAGTCGGCGGCGAGGGCCCGACCGACTGGCTCGGGCCGGTGAGTGATGAGGACTATCTGGGCCAGTAGGCCTCTGTGCCGCAGGACGGCGCTGTCTTCGCGCGAGCCCTTGCGTTCGCAGGAGGAGCCGCGGCCTTCGCAGGAGGAGCCGCGGCCTCCGCACGAGCCGCTGCCTCCGCTGGGACTACCTCCGCTGGGGCCCCAGCCACCGCAGGCGCCGCTGCCTCCACTGGGGCCGCAGCCACCGCAGGCGCCGTTGCCTCCGCAGAAGCCGCTGCCTCTGCAGAAGCCGCTGCCTTCCCCGTGGGAGGCGCCGGCGCCGTGAGTTCGGTTGGGCCGGCAACGCCGCAAGGCGGCGATGGCCGCGCCAACCGGCGTGTCCGCTCATGCCGGGCCGCGGGGCATCCGCCGCGGCCCGAGCCCGCCGGAAGCCCCGCGGCAGGCGACACGCGTGTTCGACCGGCGGCCCGCCGTGCGGCTTCCCCGCGGGCGCCTTCACATGCAGGAGGCATCGTCATGCAGCCATCCACGTTCCGCGGCGGTCCCCGGAGTCGCGCACATGCCCGCGCGTTCCCCGCTTCCCTCCTCGCCGGCCTGCTCGCCCTGACCGCGGCGGCGGGCCTGTCGGCCAAGGACTGGCCGCAGTGGCGCGGCGAGGAGCGGCGGGGCGTCTGGACCGAGACCGGGATTCTCGAGGCGTTCCCCGACACCGGGCTCACCGTGAAGTGGCGGGCCCCCGTCAACGGCGGCTACGCCGGTCCCGCCGTCGCCGACGGCCGCGTCTTCGTGCTCGACTACGTCGAGACCGAGCCGCGGACGATGGACGGCACCGAGCGACTGCTCGCGCTCGACGAGGAGACCGGCGAGGTGCTCTGGTCGCACGAGTGGACCACCACCTATCGGATGCTCATGTTCACCTACGCCATCGGCCCCCGCGCCACCCCCACCGTCGACGGCGACCGCGTCTACGTGACGGGGGCGACCGGGCGCATCCTGTGCCTGGAGGCCGCGACCGGCGACGTCGTCTGGGAGAAGGACACCGTCGCCGAGTACGACACCAGCATCCCCATCTGGGGCACGTCCAGCGCGCCGCTGGTCGACGGCGACCGCGTGATCTTCCTGGTGGGCGGCGAGCCCGACGCTCTCGTGATGGCGTTCGACAAGCACACCGGCGACGAGGTGTGGCGGGCCCTCGAGACGCGGACGGAGATGGGCTACAACCAGCCCCTGATCATCGAGGCGGGCGGGGCGCGCCAGCTCATCGTGTGGCATCCGCGCGGCCTCTCCTCGCTCGACCCCGAGACCGGCGAGGTGTACTGGGACGAGCCGTTCGAGGGGCGGGCCAACATGACGGTGGCCGACGCCGTCCACGCCGGCGACCGCCTGTTCATCTCGGGCTTCTACAGCGGCTCGATGATGATGCGGCTCGCCCTCGACCGGCCCGACGCCACCGCCCTCTGGAAGGACGGCAGCAGCCGCGTGCTCGACAACGGCATCGAGGTGGCGGAAGAGACCGGCCTGCACTCGGTCATGACCACGCCGCTGGTGATCGGAGACTACATCTACGGGATCGGCAGCCACGGGCAGGTGCGGGGCTTGCTCGCGGCCACCGGCGAGCGCGTGTGGGAGGCCGAAGGGTTGACCAACCGCAACCGCTGGGGCTCGGCCTACTTCGTGCGGCACGAGGACCGCTACTTCGTCTACAACGAGAACGGCGACCTCATCATCGCCACGTTCAGCCCCGAGGGCTACGTCGAGGTCGACCGGACGCACCTGATCAATCCGACGTCGCGGTCGGGCTACGGCGGCAGCCGCGCGGGCAGCCGGTCGCGCTTCCGCCACGGCCAGAGCGACCGGCTCGTGGTGTGGGCGCACCCGGCGTTCGCCAACCGCCACGTGCTGGTGCGAAACGACGAGGAGATCATCCGGGTGTCGCTCGACGCGAGCGACTACTGAACGGCCGCACGGAGGAGTGACGATGGCAACCTACACACGCAAGGAGTTTCTCGGCCTGAGCGCGGTGCTGGCCGGCGGGGCCGGCGTGGCGAAGCTGCCCGTGGCGGCGGCGCAGGAGCCCGGCGTCTCGGAAGGGCCGCCCGACCTCGCCGTCGTCAACGCCCGCGTCTACACCGTCGACGACGCGCTGCCCCGCGCCGAGGCGTTCGCGGTGCGCGGGGACCGGTTCGTCGCGGTCGGCAGCAGTGACGACGTGCGCAACCTCGTCGGTCCCGGCACCGAGGTGATCGACGCCGAGGGCATGACCGTCACCCCGGGGTTCATCGACACCCACTCGCACCCCAGCGGCGTGAACGAGCTGTACGGCGTCGACACCAACCTGCGCACGGTGGCCGAGATTCAGCGGGCCCTGCGGTCCAAGGCCCTCGACACCCCGCCCGGGCGGTGGGTGCGGGGCTTCATGTTCGACGACACCAAGGTCGTCGACGGCCCCCTCCACCGGACCCACCTCGACGAGGCGGTGCCCGACCACCCGGTGAACGTGGCCCACCGCGGCGGGCACACCAACTGGTTCAACAGCCACGCGTTCGAGCTCGCCGGCATCACCCGCGACACCCCCGACCCCCCCGACGGCCGCTTCGCGCGCGGCCCCGACGGCGAGCTCTCGGGCATGGTGGCCGAGCACGCCCGCGACGTCTTCGCCACCGTCGGCGAGCGCGAGGACCTCACCGAGGAGGAGCAACGCGCGCGCGCCCGCGAGGGCATGGCCCACATCTCGCGGCTGATGACGGCGGCCGGGCTGACCACCGTGCACGACGCGGGGGCGGGCCGCGGGCGCCTCGTCGCCTACCAGGACGCCCGGGCGGCGGGCGAGCTGCGCCACCGCGTCTATGCCATGGTGCGCGGGCCGTACCGGGACCTCCGCAACGCCGGCGTCTACACCGGCCTCGGCGACGAGTGGGTGCGCATCGGCGGCGTGAAGTACAGCGCCGACGGCTCCGCCTCGGAGCGCACCATGCGGATGAGCACGCCGTTCGAGGGCCGGCCCGACGACTACGGCATCCTGACGATGTCGCAGGACGACATTCACGAGGCCGTCGAGGAGGCGCACCGCAGCAACTGGCAGGTCGGCATCCACGCCAACGGCGACGTCACCATCGACATGGTGCTGAACGCCTACGAGCGGGTCCTCGCCCGCTGGCCGCACCCCGACCGCCGCCACCGCATCGAGCACTGCTCGCTCGTCAACCCCGACCTGCTGCGGCGCATCCGCGACACCGGCTCGATCCCCACCCCGTTCTGGACCTACGTCCACTTCCACGGCGAGAAGTGGCGCGAGTACGGCGCCGCGAAGATGGAGTGGATGTTCGCGCACCGCTCGTTCCTCGACTACGACATCCCCGTGGCGGGGGCGTCCGATTACACCCCGGGGCCGTTCTCGCCGCTCATGGCGATTCAGAGCATGGTGACCCGCCGCGACTTCGACGGCCGCGTGTGGGGCGCCAACCAGCGGGTGACGGTGGACGAGGCCCTGCGCATCGGCACCCTCAACGGGGCGCGGGCTTCGTACGAGGAAGCAGACAAGGGCTCGATCACCGCCGGCAAGCTCGCCGACTTCGTCATTCTCGAGCGCGACCCCCACGACGCGGACCCCGACGACATCAAGAACATCGGCGTCGTGCGCACGGTGGTCGGGGGACGGACGGTGCATTCGGCGTAGGACCGGCGGGGCGCAGCGCGGCGCGGGATCAGACTGTCTCCGGCGTGTCCGGCGTGCGGCCCGCTTCGCGGCTCGTCCCGGCGAGCGGCGTCATCCCGTCCGTTCGTCGATCAGAACCAAGCAGCATGCGGCCAATCGCCCGGGCGGGCGCCCGCTTCGCGGCTCGTCCCGGCGGGGTGAAGCGTCGTATTGTATTATTGGGGGATCGTGGTGGCCGTCTTCCGGGGACTTCCTTCCCCGCGCCCCCCGATGGCACATCGACCGACACCTCCAGACCAGGAGCAGGACTCATGCGCGTTCATGTCAGAACACTCGCCTCGGTGCTCGTGATACTCGGTGCGGCGGCCGCCGCCGGCGCCCAGGGCCGCGACATTCTGCCGCCGGTACCGACGCCGACGGACATCAAGCCGGGCAGCATCACCTGCGACGAGTGCCCGTATCCGGCCCCGAGCAAGTATCTCGACATCGATGTCTACAGCCAGGACGTGCGCATCTCCTACATGGACATCGCACCGACCGGCACCGCCAACGGCCACGTCGTCCTGCTGATGCACGGCAACAACTTCGGCGGCTTCTACTTCGGCGACATCATCGATGGGCTGACCGACGCCGGATTTCGCCTGATCGTCCCGGACCAGATCGGGTACGGCAAGTCGTCGAAGCCGATCGCGCCCTACAACTTCAACACCCAGGCGCGCAACACGCAGCTCGTCCTCGAGCACGAGGGCATCGACAAGGTCATGGCGGTCGGCCACTCGATGGGCGGCATGCTCGCGACGCGCTTCACCACGCAGTATCCCGACTCGGTCGAGCGGCTGGTCATCTACAACCCCATCGGCCTCTCCGACAACCGGTTCAATCGCCCGATGACGCCGGTCGACCAGATCTACGAGCGGACCCTCCAGACCGACTACCAGAGCACCCGCCGGAGCCTCAGCCGCTACGTCGGGCACGACCCGTCGGCCTGGAACGACAAGTTCGAGCTCTACACCCGCATCCGCTCGTCGTGGACCCTCAGCTCCGACTTTCCGCGCCTCGCCATGGTGCAGTCGATCATCAGCCAGATGCTCTACCAGGACCCGGTCGTCTACGACTGGCCGCATATCCACGTGCCGACGCTCGCCTTCGGGGGCGCGGAGGATCTGCTGCTCGGTCCGGCGGAGGTCTTCCAGGAGCGAATGCAGGTGTTGGCCGACACCGTCCCCAACGGAAACGGCCGCACGCTGCTCTTTCCCGGGCTGGGCCACGTGCCGCACCTGGAGCGGCCGGACATCATCGTGCCCGCGCTCGTCGACTACCTGATGGAAGGCGTCGAGTAGCGCTGTTCCGGAAAAGGCGCCGCTCTCGGTGCCACGCGGGCCTCCCCACGGGCCGCCACTTGGTTGGTCGAGTTACACGTCCGGGAGCACGCTCCAGGGTCGGGTCGTCGACTCGAACATCCTACCGCCGACGGACGGGACCCCGCCCGGTCCCGCCCGTGCCTCTCGGCCTGCGTCCGGTCGTCGCTCCTGCCCTGTCAGACCCGCGGGAGCCGGTAGACCCGCATCGCGGTGTCGTGGAACATCGCCGCCCGCTCGTCGGCCGAGAACCCCCTCGTCAGCTTCTTGAACTGGTTCCAGAGCACGGTGTACGAGCACGACAGCTTGTCGACCGGGAAGTTGCTCTCGAACATGCAGCGCCGCGGCCCGAACGCCTCGATGATGTGGCGATACCAGTCGCCGTTGGCCTCGAGCAGCTCGTCCGAGGTCGGCGGCCGGTCGCGCTCGTGCCAGCCGTAGCCGTTCACCACCATCTGGATGCCGCCCACCTTCGCCACCACGTTCTGACGCCGGGCCAGCTCGGTCACGGCCGGCTTCCACACCTCGAAGACCTCGTCGCGGCGCCCCGCGTAGGGCCCGATGCCGATAGGCCCGCCGAGGTGGTTGAAGATGATGGTCGTGTCGGGGAACGCGTCCGCGAGGTCGGCCAGGTCGGCGATGTGGGTGTGATAGATCCAGCCCTCGAACGTGAGCCCGTAGGGGCGCAGGTGCGCGTAGCCGCGACGGAACTCGGGATCGAGCAGCAGATGCTCGGGCCCGGTCGGACGCCGCGCCACGACCGGCGGTTCGGCCCAGGCGGCCCGATGGCGGACGCCCCGGAAGCGCTGCGGGCTGGCCGCGATCTGCGCCTCGAGCACCGGCGCCACGCGGTCGCCGAGGAGCAGGTTGGCCGACCCCACGATGCCTGTCGCCACCCGGGTCTCGCCGTACTGGCCGCTCGCGCTCATGGCGGCGATGCCCTGCACGAACTCCGTCTCGCCCACGACACGCAGCTCTTCCGGACCGTCCGCCCGGTACATCGAGCTGCACTCGACGAAGACCGTCTGACGGACGTTGTGCGTGTTGGTGTCCTCGAGCAGCTCGTCCAGCAGGTAGCGGTTGCCGGGGCGCTCCCACAGATGGTGGTGCGGGTCGATGATGGGCAGCCCGGGCTCCAGCACCGCCTCGTCGGTCAACGCCAGCCAGTCGGCGCGAGGACCGCTCGGCGCCGCCGTGCGGCGGGTCTGGGCACGAGCGCCCATCGAGCCGGGCAGACCGGCCGTTGCCGCCGCGGCCCCGAGGGCCCCCGCCGCCGCTCGACCGAAGAACGTCCGTCGCGTGATGTCATCCATGGTCGTCACTCCTTGCTCCTTGCGAGCACCTCGCCGGCAGCGTCAGCATGATTTCCGCTGCAAATGACTGGACCTTCCACCGCATGTGACGCAACGAGCGGTCCGCTCGGCGGCGGGTTGTCGAGCCAATCCGGTCGTCACCGACGGAACCACCGTGGTAGCAGTGGCGGACGCCGGAGACATGGCAACTACTCAGTCCGCAACGCCACGATCGGGTCCACGCGCGTGGCCCGGCGGGCCGGGACGTAGCACGCGAGCGCGGCGGTAGCGAGCAGGAATGTCGGGGCGAGCACGAGCGTCACCGGATCGACCGGACTGACCTCGTACAACAGGCCGGCAATCAGACGCCCGAAGGCGACGACGAGTCCGATCCCCACCGCCACACCCACGATGGCTGGTCTGAGGCCGCGGGCGAGGATCTCGCGAACGATGCCGTCGGATGTCGCGCCGAGCGCCAGGCGGACGCCGATGTCGCGCGTCTGTCGGCTCACGATGTACGACAGCACGCCGTAGAGACCGACGGCGGCCAGCACGAGCGCCAGCGCCGCGAAGCTGCCGAACAGCGCACCGGCAAGACGACGTTGCCAGATTCGATTCGCGACTCGACGGTCGTAGGTCTGCACGTCCAGGAACGACTGGTTGGGATCCGTCTCGCCGACAATCGCGGTCGCCGCCCCGGCGATGACCATCGGATTGCCCCTGGTGCGAATGACGTAGTACGGACCTCTGGTCCCGACCTGGACCTGCGCGCGATAGAGATCGAATCCCGGAGCGCCGTCGAGCTCGTGGTGAAGCACCGGGGCCGATACGCCGATCACCGTCCACCAGACATCCGGTCGTCCCGTGCTCTCCAGCTGCAGCAGTTGGCCGATCGGATCGCGACCGGGCCAGAGCCGGTCGGCGAGCCGCTGGCTGACCACGGCCGCCGGGAGCGTATCGAACTGGTCCCGCTCGTCGAACCCGCGTCCCCGGCGGATGGCGATGTCCATCACCGTGAAGTAGTCCGGTCCGACCGCGTGGAGGTTGACGTACGGATTCCCGACCTCCTCGTCCAACCCCTGCCCCGCGGCGCGTATGGCCGCCGGCGCGCGCGGTGCGCCGCCCATCGGCAGGTTGTTGTCGAAGGTCACCGCCGTCACCCCCGGCAGCTCACGAAGCCGCGACACGACGCGATCGTGAAACGCACGTTCCTTCGCCACCGAATCGTACGCCGCCCACCCCAGCTCGACCCGAAACGTCAGCGTGTCCGCCGTGTCGAACCCGCGATCGACGAGAGTGAGGCGCCAGACGCTCTGGAGCATCAGGCTGGCGCCGGCAACGAGGACCATGGCGAGTGCGACCTCGCCCACGACGAGCAGCGTCCGCAGCCGTTGGTGCTGGACGCCCTCGGACGATCCTCGCGTACCCTCCTTGAGCGCGGCGTACGGCATCTGCGAGGCGGTACGCACCGCCGGCACGAGGCCGGTGACCAGTGCCGTCAGCACCGCGACGCTCATGAGAAACGCCGCCACGGGCACGTCCACCTCGATCTGCATCCACGGCGGAAGCTGGACGGGGACGAGCCGTGTCAGCACCCGAACGCCGGCGAGCGCCAGCGCCGCTCCCACGACCGCGCCGCCAAGGGCGAGGACGATGCTCTCGCCCAGGAACGCGCGGATGACGCGCCACCGGCCCGCGCCGAGCGCCGTGCGCACGGCCATCTCGCGATCGCGCGCGATCGCGCGCGACAGCAGGAGGTTCGCCACGTTGGCGCACGCCACGGTCAGGACCAGCATCACGGCGCCGAACAGCAGCAGCACGTACGGCCGGACCTGACCGGAGTACATCTCGCGAAGCAGCGTGACGCGAAAGCCCAGGCCGGCGTTGGTGTCCGGGAACTCGCGCTCGAGCCGGCGCGCCAGGTCGTCGATGGCCTCGCGCGCGCGCGCGAGGCCGACACCGGGCGCGAGACGCGCGAGCACGTACCGCTCGCGGACGTCACGCCGCCGATACGACTGCGGGTCGGGCGCGATACCGGCGCTGCGAAAGAGATCGGAATGAGACGGAAAGTTGAACGCGGGCGGCATCACCCCGTAGATCGTGTAGCCGGATGCGCCGTCGAGCGTCATCGAGCGCCCGACGATATTCGGATCCTCGCCGAACTTGCGCAGCCACAGGCCGTGGCTGATGACGAGTCCGAAGCTGCGGGTGCGATCGAAGCTGGCGGGAAACGTCGATCCGACGAACGGCTCGACCCCGAGCACGCGAAAGAGATTATGGGTCGTGACCGTCGCCTGCAGCTCTTCCGGTGTCCCGAAGCCGCTGGCGTTGTACATGCCCTGATCGGTGTACATCGCGGCGTCCTCGATCACCGGAAGCGCCAGCAGATCATCCAGCTCCGGCACCGCCAGCGCGCCGCCGTCCGCGTCGCCGCGGACGCTCGTCACGCGCACGAGCCGATCGGGCTCCCTGAACGGCGGATCCCGCAGCAGCAGACTGTTCACGGCGCTGAAGATGGCGGCGTTCGCGCCGATGCCGAGGCCGAGGGTCAGGATGGACACCACCGAGAACGCCGGGCGCGCCCACAACGCACGCACGGCGTAGCGGATATCGGCAGCAATGGAATCATGCAGCATGTTACGGTCTGACCCGCGTGATCGAGCTCCACGCTAGGAGCGGCGCGCGCCTCGGCCGCCATGCCGGCCCGGCGGGCCGGCACGGCAGCCGTGGCGATCAGTCCGCGCCGCGCACGCGCCCCAGCCGGGCCGCGGCGCCGGCGCTCACCAGCACCACCAGTCCGCCGAGGACGAGGAGAGGAACGACCGCGCGACGGGCGACGTCGGCCGGTCCCTCGTCCACGAACCCGAAGACCGGCACGTCGGGAAGGACGCCGGCGTCCATCCGCTCGCTGGCGAGGATCGCCGGCACGAAGAACTGCCGCCACTCGTCGGCGAACGCCCGCACCTGCGACTGGAAGCGGGCGAAACGCGCGTCGCCGGTCCCCGCCGCGTCGACGAGCACCTCCTGGGCCAGGAGGGCCGGCGACAGGAATCGGTAGCGGCGCACCAGGGCGAGCTGGTCGGCGCGGCGCGCGTCGTGCACCGCCGTCACCTCCTCGAGGCGGCTGTTCACGGCGTCGGTGGCGGCCCACGCGAGGGCGCCGAGGCCGGGCTCCTCGGCCACCACCCCGCCCGCCATCTCCGGATGGTCCTCCAGGTAGCGCGCGAGCAGCTCGCTGCGGCGGTTGACGGCGTCGTTCGAGGCCTCGCGCTGAGCCGTGATCATCTCCACGCGGGACGGGAGCGGGTGCAGCAACCCCGCCGCGATGTTGACGGCGGCCGGCAGCACGACCACCAGGACGAGCCACGCCCCCACGAGGGCGGTGGCGTTCCAGGCCGAGGACCGCCGCAGGCCGTTGACCCACGCCGCGAGCGCGAACCAGAACAGCGCGTACACGGTCACCGTCCCGACCCAGAGGAGCACCCGGCCCGGCGAGCCGACCCCCCCCGTGGCGAGGATGCCGAGCAGCGAGACCGCCGCGGCCAGCCCCACCACGAGGACCGCCCGAAACGCGAGCTTCGCGAGCACGACGTCGCGCGCCGACACCGGCTGCGAGAGGGTCAGGGCCAGCGTCCCCTGCTCGCGCTCCTCCGAGAGCACGTTGTAGCTGAGGGCGAGCACGAGCAGCGGCAGCAGGTAGATCGTCACGAAGGCGAGGTCGAAGCGCCCGACCATCAGGTTGAGGGGGTTCTCGACCTCCCCGTTCTGCTGGAAGGACGCCTCGTTCGTGTAGATGCTGACGTCGTAGTAGTAGGGCAGGAGGTCGCTCTGCCCCACCGCCAGGGCGGTCAGGGGCCCCGGCTCGAGCACCGCGGTGCGGGCGCCCCGGGCCCCGCCGAGGACGTTGGGGGCGCGGGGGTCGCGGAAGGGCGACGACGGCCGCCCCCCGGCCGCGATGTCGGCGAGCTCCTGCTCCAGGGCGGCGACGCGCTCGGCGTTGCCGGTCCGCGCCGCCTCCACCGTCCGTTCCTGGAAGCGCGCCCACGCCATGCCGTTGGCCAGCGCGTAGACGAAGAGGACGGCGAAGACCCCGAGCACGACGCGCAGCGCCCGGTCGGCCGCGAGGAGGCGCCACTCGTTCAGCAGGACGGTGCGCAGGGTCATGCTACGCCACCTCCGCGACGCGCACGCGCTTCGCCGCGAGCAGGACCGCGCCGGCCAGCCACAGCCCCAGCACGAGGAGCGACAGCATGCGGTTCCCGAGGACCCAGCCCAGCGTCGGGGCGTCGTACTGCAGGGGCGGCACGTCCGCCCAGAGCTCGGGCCCCGCCGTGTACAGCTCGCCGGTGCGGGAGTTCTCGGCGAGATCGAGGTTCATCTGCCGCATCATGTCCCGGCGGTACGTCTCGGCCGCGGTCGCGAAGTGCCGGTGCTGCTCGACGTCGGTGCCGGCCAGCCCCATCGACAGCGTGCGCACCGCGAGCAGCGGCGCCGCCACCGCGAGCGCCTCGTGCACGAACCCCTGGCGCTCGAACGTGTCCCACAGCGCGCCGTAGTTGCGGTCGAAGATGCGGTTCCCGAACTCCTCGCTCTCCTGCAGGTAGAGCCCCACCTCGTTCACCGGCAGGTCCTCGGCCCGCTCCACGCCGTACTCCGCGAGGAGGCTCTCGCCGAACGCGGCCCGGTCCGGGCGCTGGATGCCGTCGACGCCCGCCGCCATCTCCTGCTCGAGGGTGTGGGCGAACTCGACCGCGGACGGCGTGGGATGGATCCACTTCGACAGGTCGACGGCGGCCCGCGGCGCCACGAGCCCGTTCACCACCCACACGCCCAGGAGAACGACCAGCGCGGTGCGCGCCGAGCGGGCCCACGCCGACACCGCCAGCCCCAGCCCCACGAACGCGGCGAAGTAGGCGAGGTAGACGCCGGCGAGGACCGCGCCCCGGGCCATGGGCGACGCCGCCGGACCGGTGCTGCCGACCACGAGGGCGGCCGCGCCGACCACCGCCGCCGGCACCAGCAGCAGCGCGAGCGCGCCGGCCACGCCCAGGGCCTTGCCCACCGCCAGCTCGCGCCGGGCGATGCCGGTGGCCAGGAGCTGGCGCAACGTGCCCTGCTCGCGCTCGCCGGCCAGGGCGCCGAACGTCAGCAGGATGACGAGCAGCGGCACCAGGTTCTGAAGGACCTGCGCCGCCGTCAGGGCCCCGACGCGCTGGGCGGCCGTCGCGTCCTGGGCCGGGCGCATGAGGAACTCGTTCTGCCGGTGGGCCTCCAGCCACACCGACGTGCCCGTGTAGGGGTCCACCCCCTCGTCGACGAACGACAGGGCGAGGCGGGGCTTGAACGCGTAGATGCCGTAGTGGGCGGCCGAATGGGGGTTCTTCTCGCCCTGCGACTCCCAGTGGTCGCGGGCGGTGGCCTGCGCCGCCGCGAGCTCCTCCTGCGCCTGGCGCGCCTGGACCCAGCCGTGTCCCAGCGAGACCAGGAGCAGCGCCCCCACCAGGGCCGCGCACCAGCGGAAGCGGCCGTCCCGGACCACGTCGGTGAACTCCTTGCGGGCAATGTGCTTGATCATCGGTGACTCCTTGCCCGGCAACCGGGGCGCCGATTGCCGCCTTGCCGGCCCCGGCGAGAGCACCCGCTGCATTCGATGCAACTCGGGGTCTCGCCGCGGGCCGCTAATCGTGCATGTGCTCCAGGTAGATGCGTTCGAGATCGGCGTGGCCGATCTCGTCCGTGCTCATCTCGTTGACCAGGCGCCCGTGCCGCATGATGCCGACGCGGGTGCCGGACTCCTTGGCGCGAAACAGATCGTGGGTCGCCATCAGCACCGCGACGCCGCGGTCCCTGAGCCGCTCGAGCAGCTCCGAGAACTCGTTCGAGGCCTTGGGGTCGAGACCCGACGTGGGCTCGTCGAGCAGCAGCGCGCCGGCCTCCTTGGCGATGGCGATGGCGATGCCGACCTTCTGCCGCATGCCCTTCGAGTACTCGGACACGCGCTGACCGACCGCGTCGCGGGGCAGGCCCGCGCCGACGAGGATGTCGGTGAGCCGCTCGGGGGCCAGCGACCCCGTGCCGCCGAGGGCGGCGAAGTACTCCAGGTTCTCGAGACCGCTGAGGTTGCGGTACAGCATGACCTGCTCGGGGACGTAGGCCAGGCGCCGCTTCGACTCCAGGGGCTCGGCCGCGACGTCGAGGCCCATGACGCGCACGCTCCCCGCCGTCGGCTCGAGAAAGCCCAGGAACAGGTGGATGGTCGTCGTCTTGCCCGCGCCGTTCGGACCCAGCAGGCAGTAGATCTCCGACGGCCCGACCCGGAGATCGAGGTCGACGACGGCCTCCACGTCGTCATAGCGCTTGGACAGCCCGCGCGCTTCGAGAACGGGCGCCGACGCGACCCCCGCGGACGCGGACTGCGCCTCCACCGTCACAGCTTCGGTCATGGATCTCGATCAGGGCCCCGGATGGATCACCGGGACTCCCCCTCCAACTGGGATATAGAGCAAAGCCGCCAGCGCGCCACCGGCGCGTCGACGCCACCGCGGATCTTGAAGCTAGCCCGCCCATCGTCGCCTTCGGCTCCGCTGGGCGCCCAACCAACCCTGCTAGAAGTCTGCACCGTTCTACGGCGCAGACTTCTAGGGGAACTACGGATGCCGGCGAGTCGTCAGGCGGGAGGCGCCCGGGAGCCGTGCCCCGCGATCTCCGCGGCGCGGGCATGCCCCGGCGCATGCGCAAGGGTGCTGCCGGCGGCCGCCGGATCGGGGTGCTCGTGGACGTTGGAAGCGATGAGCGGCGGACCCTGGACGTGACACAGGACGCACGTGTCGCCGCGTCCTTCGGTCTCGTCGTGGACGTGAGGCGTCGCCGCGACGGCCAGCAGCGCGAGCGCGACGACCGCGCCCCACCGCAACAGCGCCGACGGACTTCGTCTCATCGGTGTCCTTTTAGCGCGTTTGGCGCGACTCCGTCAAGGGCACGCACGCCCCGCACCTTCCTAGTGGAACCGCACCGCGTAGCCCAGCCGGACCCCGCGGCCCATCTCGGGGGCCCGGTCCTTGATGTACGACGTGTGGTTGCGATAGAGGGCGTTCGTCAGGTTGTAGCCCGTGAACGACAGGATGTGCGACATGTCCTGCCGCGGCCAGACGTACGACGCGCGCAGGTTGACCACGGAATAGCCCTCGGTCTCGGTCTCGCCCCGGAAGACGTCGGCCTGCCGCCCCGCGAGCTCCACTTGCGGGCTCAGCGTGAACCCGCCGTAGGGAATGTCGAGGCTCAACGTGCCTCGCAGCGGCGGAATCCGCGGCAGCGCCTCGCCCGTCGTCGTCAGCCGCGCGTCGACGTACCCGAGGCCGAGCGTCAGCCAGGTCCGTCCCGCGAGCCGGGTGCTGCCCCGGGCGTCGAAGCCGGAGAAACGGCTGTCGCCCTGCAGGATGTTGAACACCGGCAGGTTGTCGGCCACCGCCCCGCTGCGGTTGCCGAAGATGAAGTTGTCGATGTCGTACATGAAGAAGTTCAGCTCGCCCCGGACGCGGTCGCCGCGGTGCCGCAGGCTCAGGTCCAGTCCGAGGGTCGACTCGGCGTCGAGGTCCGGGTTGCCGACGTCGAAGGAGAGCGTGCCGACGTGAGGACCGAAGTTGTACAGCTCCTCGATGGCGGGAGCGCGGTAGGAGCGGGTCACGTTGGCGACCAGGGCGTTGCCGGCCCCGAGGTCCGCGTGGAGTCCGACCGACGCGGACGCGCCCTCGAAGCCGCGGTCGCGCGCGTCGGGCGCCTCGAGGTCCCCATGATCGTCGTGCCCATCATCGTGATCATCGTGATCATCGTGCCCATGATCGTGATCGTCGTGCCCATCATCGTGATCGTCGTGCCCATCATCGTGATCGTCGTGCGCACCGCCGCTACGCTCCGCCACCTGGTAGTCGTCGCGGTCGACCCGACCGCCGAACTGCACGCGAAAGCGCCCCAGGCTCAGCTCTTCGTAGGCGAAGGCCGCGAAGGACGACAGGTCGGTCCGCGGCGCCAGCGCCTCGACTCCGGCGGCCTCGAAGTCCCGGACCTGCGTCCAGACGCCGAACCTCCCCGCCAGACGGGCCGTCTGGCGCTGGTCGAGGTCGGCGCGAACGATGTAGGTGCGGTTGTTGTAGCGGGTGCCGACACGCTGCTGCCCGCCCTCGCTCTCGAGCTCGTCATGGTGCCAATCGACGACGTTCAGGCTGAGCCGCGCTCCCTCGATGAAGCGGTTGTCGAGGCCCTGGAGACCGACGTCGAACCGCCCGGCGCGACGCTGCCAGTCGAGTGCGATCGCCGTCTCGCCATCTTCGTCCGCGTGCCCGCCGGACTCGCCTTCGTCGTGTCCGTGATGTCCGTGGAACTCGCCGGCGAACGGCACCCCGTAGCGGCCGCCGTTCGACGTCACCCCGGCGCTCGCGAAGAGCCGGTCGCGCGACCAGCCCACCCCGGCCCGCACGCTGGCCGACTCGGTGGCGGAGTTCTCCACGGTCCCCTCGGGCGTGGCGTAGTCGTCCGTCCGCCGCGTGCCGCCGCCGGCCCAGTAGTGCACGCCGTTGCGCGCGTGCTGCAGGCCGAAGCTGCTGCCGGCCTGCGCGTTCGCGCTCCCCAGGTCGGCGCTGAACTGCGCCCGCGTGCCCTCGATCAGCGACTCGCGGTAGCTCTCGTGGGGCGTGATCACGTTGACGACCCCGCCGACCGCGTTCGGACCGTACAGCAGCGTCGCCGGCCCGCGCACGATCTCGATGCGTTCCGCGCCGTCGGGGTCGACCGCGACGCCATGGTCGCCGGACTCGCTCGACAGGT
The DNA here is from genome assembly GCA_965116765.1 of Vicinamibacterales bacterium. Classification (GTDB taxonomy): domain Bacteria; phylum Acidobacteriota; class Vicinamibacteria; order Vicinamibacterales; family UBA8438; genus JAJEEA01. The sequence goes on from OZ220718.1 coordinate 1,660,962, forward strand.
CTCCGGTGCGGACGCCGTCCTCCAGGATCAGCACCCGGTCGCCGTCGAAGCCGCGGATGATCGGCCGGCTCGCGCCGGGGCCGAAGCCGCGGATCGAAATGCCCGGCTCGTTCCGAAGGACGTCTTCGAGACCGGCGGCCGACTCTCTTGCGATGTCGAACGAGTCGACGGTGGTGACCGCGTTGAACGCCTCGAACGTCGTCTCGGTTCCGCCCGCCGAGGCGGTCACCGTCACGTCCTCGCGTACGGGCGAGAGTCCGAGCACGAAGTCCACCGTCGACTCCCCGCCCGGATCGACGCTCACCGTCTGCCGTGCCGCGGTCATGTGCTCGCGTTGCGCGAGGACCTCGTAGGAGCCGGCCGGCACGCCGTCGATGACGAACCCTCCCCGTTCGTCGGTCAACGCGAACCTGCCCGTGCCGACGACGAGGACGACCGCGCCTTGAACCGAGTCGTATTCCTGCAGGGTCACCGTGCCGTGCACCCTGCCGGTCCCCTGCGCAAGGACCGGCGCCGCCGCGAGGACGGCCATCGCGGCCGCGGCACAGACACGTGTTGTTGCTGTCAATCGGTACATGAGATTCCCTTCCCGAGCTCCACTCTTCGTGACCCTGTTCCCGTTTCCATCGCGCCCGGCAGCCGAGAACACGCTGGTGCCGCATCAGGAACCGCACCCTGGGCGGGCCAAGGCACGACACCACTGACGGGTGTCGGGAGACGCGGTCGGCCGCGGGCAGGCGGCATTGCCGCAACGCGCGCTCATGCGCTCGCGGCAGAGTGCGCCGTCGGCGAACGATGGACGAAACGCAGCGCGTGACGGGAGCTAGGCGGGCGGGCCGCGGGCGGGGAGGCGGAGGGAGTGACCGGACGCGATCCACTCGTCGTGGGCAGCCTGCTCGAGCGGCTCCGCAACATCGGCGCATCCGATCTGCGACGAGCCGGAGGATTCGGGGGCAGGCTGGTGCGGGAGCTGGCAGACCGCGCAACGCTCGTCGGCCGCGTGCTCCTCGTGACAGAAGACCTCGGCGGCGGCGGCACCGCCCACCGCCATCGCCAGGGCGACGATCCAGGCGCGCCAGCCGGAGCCGCCTCGCGCGAGCTTGGCCTGCACGGATCTTCTGTCGATCATCCGTTCTCGACCCTAGCAGAGAACCCCCGACGCGGCAAGGGGCGCGGCCGAGCGGCTACGCGACCCGGCGGGTTCGGCCCGGACGGCGGGTGCACGACATCATTGTCGGATGGCGGTCCCTGGCGCTGTCGGGTTCTCGATTCACGGGGAACGGCTTGGGCCAAGAACGCCGGATCCATGGGCCCGTGCCCGCACATGAGAAGTGGCACCCCGTCTTGCGTGGCGGCGCACGACTTTTCACGTCGTGCCCCCCCCCGGGACGGCAACGCGCTTGACTCCAGAGCGGATTTGCATCTTCAATAGGTGGGTTATGCTGCCGACGCGGGGCGCTGCCCTGCTCATCGCGTTCGCGGCGATCGCGCTCGCGACGTCGGGTGCCGCGCTCCACGAGCACGACGCGGGCGTGCAGACCGCCGGCCACGCCGACTGCGACGCCTGTCACTTCCGGCACCTGTCGGAAATCGCATCGGACGGCACCCCCGCGCCGGCCGCCCCCGCTCTCGTCGCCCACGCCGTCGCGCCGGCCCGACCGGACGGCGAACGCGCCGCCGTGCTCGGCGTCCGTCACACGCGCGGCCCGCCCGCCTAGCCGCCCCGTCGCGGCAACCCCGCGACATCCCAGGCTCCGACCCGTCGTCGTCGCTCGTCGAATCGGCGCGCACAGGCACGGAAACCGGCGTGTGCGCCGGGCCTCTCGAAACCAACGCTCGAACCGGAGGATTGCTCAAATGTCACGTCTTCACAGAGAACAGCTCGTCTCCCGAGGAATCGCCGTCGCCGCCCTGCTGGCGGTCTGCGCCGCCGGCCCCGCGACCCGCGCGGCACAGGCCCAGGAAGCGGCCGATCAGCCCTTCATGGCCGGCGCGCCGCTCGACCTCTCGTCGAACGCCAAGACCTACGGCGGCTTCCGGTTCGCCGAGAGCATGGCCTACGACGAGGCCCGCGACCTGTACGTCGCGGTAAACGCGGGCATCGCCCAGGACGTCATACCCAACGACGGCTACATCTCGCTGATCAACCCCGACGGCAGCGCTCACACGCTGAAGTGGATCGGCGTCGACCGGAACGGCCTGACGCTGAACCACCCCCTCGGCAGCGACATCGTCAACGGCCTGCTGTACGTGGCCGACATCAACGTCGTGCGGTGGTTCGACATGGAGAGCGGCGAGCCGCGGGGCAGCGTCGTCGTCGAGGACGCGCAGCGCTTCAACGACATCGAGGTCGCCGAGGACGGCACCATCTGGGCCACGCAGACCGGCACCGAGGAGAGCGGCACCTGGCGGGTGTACCGCATCGGGCCGGACGGAGACTCGTCGGTGGTCGTCGAGGGCGCGCCGCTCGCCCGGCCCAACGGCGTCGCCTTCGACCCCGACGGCAACATCGTCGTGGTGAACATCAACGACAACGCGGTGCTCACCTTCTCGCCCGACGGCGAGCTCGTCGGGACCGAGCACGCGGTGGACGGCGGCAACGACGGGCTGGTGATTCTGGACGACGGCACGAAGTACGTCTCCAGCGTCCGGATCGGCACCGTGTCGCGCATCCGTCCGGGAGAGGAGGCCGAGGTCGTGGCCTCCGGCATCCCCAGCGCCGCCTCGATGGCCTACGACTCGAAGCGGAACCGGCTGCTCATCCCGATGAACAACTGGAACGCCATCACCATCGTCGAGCTCGATTGATCGGGTCCGCAGACGCCTGACGACAACCATCGAAACACCTTGACCATGACGAAGCCGAGCCGGCCCACCGCTCTCGCGGCCTTGCTGCTGGCGTGCGCCCTGCTGTCGGCCGGCTTCGTCTCCCACGAACACGACGACGGGCATGCCGGCGGCCACGATCACGACTGCGTGATCTGCTGCGTCCATCACCACTCGTCCGCAACGGCGTCGCCGACGCCCCTGCCCGCCACCCCCGACATGGCGGTCCGCTTCGCCGCGTCGAGCTCCCGCCGAGGCGGCTTCGACGCCACGCTCGCCACCCAGGCGACGCGCGGACCGCCCGCCTGACGCCCTTCCCCCAACACCCGACGGCTCGGCCGGACCGCGAGATCGGGTCGGGCTCGCGCGCGAAACCCGGTGCGCGCAGGGCATTTCGCCCTGCCCGTCGAACACGCGCGCAACGGATCTCCGTCCGTGCTGCACGAGGACGACGACCTGCACGCAGGCGTTCAGGTGCCGACGGTGAAGGAAGCCGACTACCGAAACCGATCGAGCCGACGGCCGGGCCGTCTCGCTTCGGTGAGCCGACGACAACCGGGAACCGCTCGAGCCGACGGTCGGGCCGTCTCGCTTCGGTGAGCCTGCGGCAGCCGGAAAACCGCTCGATCCGACGGTCGGGCCGCCTCGTTTCGGTCGAGCCTGCGGCAACTGCCAGTTCCGGTATCGGCGCAGAAGTGCTGACGCTCATGGCGGCGCAGCGAAGGGCGCAGCGAAAGACGGATGAGGACGAGATGACTCCCACGACGGAACCGACAAGAGTGCGGACCCTGCGGACGCGACTGGCCGGGCTGTGGTCCCGCCGGAGGACGATCGCGGCGGCGCTGCTCGCGACGGCGGGGCTGTGGGGCGCCGCCGCGGCCTACCAGCACTATCTCGCGGTGACGCGGGTCGCCTTCGTCAACTTCCCCGGCTTCCAGCTCGCGCGCATCGAGCGCGCCCGCGAGAGCGGGGCGGTGCGCGTGGAGTCGCTGGACCTGGCGTCGCTGGACAGAGTCGCCGACCATCCGGTCGCCTACATCTTCGGGCGCGGCCTGCAGCTCGACGAGACGCAGCTCGAGCACCTGCGCGAAGCCGGCCGCCGGGGGACGCGCCTGTTCGTGCAGGGGGCCACGAACCCCGCCCTCGACGTCACCAACCTGCGCGGCGCGCAGCTCGACGCGGCCAACGGCTACCTGGAGTTCGGGGGGGCCGAGAACTACGCCCGGCTGCTCAACTTCTCGCGGGTGGAGCTCGACGGCAAGTCGTTCCGCGCGGACCCCGTCGAGCCGCCCGTCGAGCGGTCCATGGACGTGCTGTTCCATCTCGACGACGACCTGACGTTCGAGACCGTCGACGCGTTCGACGCCTACTACGACGCGCAGGGGCTCGCCAAGGCGGACGCCCCCCGAAGATCGCCCTGATCACGAGCGTGCCCGGCCCCTTCAACGCCAACCGGGACCACGTGGACGCGTTCATCCGCGCCCTGGAAGGCCGCGCGTGGAACGTCTACCCGATGGCCGCGGCCGAGAAGCGCCTCGACTTCCTCAAGCGCATCGACCCCGACCTCGTGGTGCTGATGCCGCACGGGCGGCTCACCCTGGGGCGCGCCGACGAGGCCATCGGGTGGCTGCGCGAGCGCGACATCCCGATGCTGACGCCGGTGTCGGTGTTCCAGAACCACGACGACTGGGTGAGGGACCAGCAGGGCATGGCGGGGTCCATGCTCACGATGAGCGTGGTGCTGCCCGAGCTCGACGGCGGGATCGCGCCCTACGCGGTGGCCGCGCAGTTCACCGACGCCGACGGCTACGAGATCTTCGACGCCCTGCCCGAGCGCCTCGAGACCTTCTGCGACCTCGTCGAGGGCTGGCTCGAGCTCAAGGCCAAGCCCAACCGCGACAAGCGGGTGGCCATCTACTACTACAAGGGACCCGGCAAGAACGCCATGAACGCCGGCAGCCTCGAGGTGGCGCCGAGCCTGCTCAACCTGCTGCGCGCGCTGCGCGACGCCGGCTACACGGTCGAGGGGCTCCCCGAGACCGACGACGAGTTCTGGGCGCTCGTCCAGGCGAAGGGGCCGGTGATGGGGCCCTACGCGCGCGGCGCGTTCGAGGAGTACGTGGCCACCGGCGATCCGGCCCTGGTGCCGGCCGCCGAGTACGCCGCGTGGGTGGCCGAGGACCTCGAGCCGGGCATGCGCGACGCCGTCGTCGAGCAGTACGGCCCCGCCCCCGGCGAGTACATGACCGTCGGCGAGGGCGAGGAGACCGCGCTGGCCGTCGCCCGCGTCGAGTTCGGCAACGTCGTCATCCTGCCGCAGCCGCTGCCGGGCGCCGGCGACGACACGTTCCGGCTGGTGCACGGCGCGCAGAAGGCGCCGCCGCACCCCTACGTGGCCTCCTACCTGTGGACCCGCAACGCCTTCGGGGCCGACGCGGTGATGCACTTCGGCACCCACGGCAGCCTCGAGTTCACGCCGTGGAAGCAGATTGCCCTGTCGGCCTTCGACTGGGCCGACGCCCTCGTCGGGGGGCTCCCGCACGTCTACGTCTACGTCATGAGCAACGTCGGCGAGGGCATCATCGCCAAGCGCCGCTCCTATGCGGCGACGGTGACCCACCTGACGCCGCCGTTCATGGAGGGCGGGCTGTACGAGGGGCTGCGCCCCCTGCGCGACCGGCTCGACAGCTGGCGCAACGCGGCCGAGGGTCCGGTGCGGGCCGAGCACGCGCGCACGATCCGGCGTCTCGCGACCGAGATGAGCCTGCACGTCGACCTCGGCCTCGACCCCGACGCGGCGTGGACGGCGGACGAGATGTTCCGCCTGAGCAACCACGTCGAGACCATCGACGGCGAGAAGGTCACGCAGGGGCTGTACACGCTCGGCAGCGCCTTCACGGCCGACGAGGTCGACTCGACGGCGGAGCTGATGGCCATCGATCCCATCGCCTACGCCCTCGCCCGCATCGACACCGTCAAGGGCGCGGTCGAGGCCGCCGACCTCGAGGACGAGGCGTACTTCGAGCGCCGCTACCGCCGGCGGGCGCGCGACGCCTACGCGCGGCGCGTCGCGGGCGGCGGCGCCGGGGCGGTGCTCTCCGACCTCGTGGCCGACGCGGACCTGCAACACGCCCACGCCTGGCGCGAGGCGTCGCGGCGGCCGTCGGACGACGACATCATCCGCGGCTTCATCTCGATGGGGGCGGGCACGCGGAGCCGGCCCGGCGCGGCGGTGCCGGCAGCCCGCGCGGGCGAGCTCGAGGACCTCGTGGCGCGCGTCATGCCGCATCCGCACAAGGTCGAGTTCGTCGAGCGGCTGCAGTCGGAGCAGGAGTTCGCGCGGACGTCGCAGCTGCTCGATCCGGTGCAGCGCGAGCGCGCCAAGACCATCGCCGCGGTCATCCCGCCGATGGCCGAGGCGCTGGAGATCGCCGAGGACCCGGACGTGTTCGCGCTCCTCGAGGCGATGCAGGACGCGGCCCTCCGCGAGCGGACCTTCGCGCTGCTGGAGGACCCCGGGCTCGTCGACCGCGTCGAGGAGGAGAAACGGCGGCTGGCGTCGGAGCGGCTCGCCTTCGCCCTCGACGCGCCGCAGGTCGAGGCCCTCGGACGGGCGTGGGGCCACGAGCCGGCGGGCGAGCTGGTGACCGCCGCCAGCGAAAACATCGAGAGGACGCTCTCGGCCGTGGCCTTCTACCGGGAGCACCGGGCGACTCTTCGCGACCAGCTCCGGGACGCCGACGCACCGGCCGCGGACGGCCTGCGGAAGATCCTCGACGACCCGGCGTTCGACCCGCGCCTCGACGCCGTCGTCGACGCCGCCGGCGTCGAGCTGGAAGAGCGCGCGGCCCGCGACGCGGAGCTCGCCCGGGCGGTGCTGACGCTGGAGACGAGCGTGGCCGGCATCGACCGGCACCGGAAGGGCCTGCGCGACAGCTCGGACCTCGAGCTCGCGAGCGTGGCGCGGGGCCTCGCCGGCGGCTACGTCGAGCCCACGCCCGGGGGCGACCCCATCGTCAATCCCGACGCCGTCCCCACCGGGCGCAACCTCTTCTCCATCGACGCCGAGAAGACGCCGTCGCCGGAGGCGTGGACGGTGGGGCGCGGCCTGGCGGAGGCGCTGCTCGACCAGCACCGGCAGCGGCACGACGCGTATCCCCGGAAGGTCGCCTTCACCCTCTGGCCGAGCGACTTCATCGGCACCGAGGGCGCCACCATCGGCCAGATCTTCTACCTGCTCGGCGTCGAGCCGGTGTGGGACCCGTTCGGGCGGGTCGCCGACCTGCGCCTGATGCCGGCGGCCGACCTCGGCCGGCCCCGCATCGACGTCGTCGTCCAGACCGCCGGCCAGCTCCGAGACCTCGCCGCCTCGCGCCTCGCGCTGATCAACCGCGCCGTCGCGATGGCGGCCGAGGCGCGCGACGCCGAGGCGCACGCGAACTTCGTCGAGGAAGGACGGCTGCGCGCCGAGGAAGTGATGATGGCCAGGGGCCTCTCCCCCGCCGACGCGCGGCGCTACTCGACCCTGCGCGTCTTCGGCGGCGTGAACGGCAACTACGGCACCGCCATCATGGGGATGGTCGAGAGCGGCGACCGCTGGGAGGACGACGCCGAGGTCGCCGGCCAGTACCTCCGCAACATGGGCGCCGTCTACGACGAGGGCGAGCTGTGGAGCTTCTACGCCGAGGGCGTCTTCGAGGCGGCCCTCGCCGGCACCGAGATCGTGGTGCAGCCGCGGGAGAGCCACACCTGGGGCGCCCTGAGCCTCGACCACGTCTACGAGTTCATGGGCGGGCTCAGCCTCGCCGTCCGCCACGTCACCGGCCGCGACGCCGACGCCTACTTCAACGACTTCCGCAACGCCCAGCGGCCGCGGGTGACGGACCTCACCGAGACGGTCTGGACCGAGGCGCGGTCGACGCTGCTCAACCCGGCCTACATCGGCGAGATGCAGGAGGGCGGCGCCTCGTCGGCCGAGAAGTTCGCCGAGACGTTCCGCAACACCTACGGGTGGAACGTGATGAAGCCGGCCGCCATCGACGACGCGCTGTGGAACGAGCTGTACGAGGTGTACGTCGACGACCGCCACGACCTCGGGGTCCACGACTTCTTCCGGCGCGAGAACCCCTATGCCCTGCAGGAGATGACGGCGGTGATGCTCGAGACCGTTCGCAAGGGCCTGTGGGAGGCCACCGCGCAGCAGGTGGCGGTGCTCGCGGAGCTCCACACCCGGCTGGTGGAGGAGTTCGAGGCGGGCTGCAGCGGGTTCGTCTGCGACAACGCGGCCCTGGCGTCGTTCATCGCCGAGCAGGCCCCGGCCGACCTCGCGGCCGCCTATCGCAGCGAGCTGCAGCGCAACCTGACGACGAGCGTGGAGCTGACGGAGGCGAGCGTGGTGCTGGCCCAGCAGGAGGCGGAGCCGCGGCCGGCCGACGCGGCGGCGAACCGCCCGACCCCGGCCCGCGCGGCGTGGCTGGGGGTCGTCCTCGCCGCGGGCCTGTTCGTGGTCGCGCTGCTCGTCCTGCGGAGACGGCGGAGCACGACCTGACACGGCGGCGGCGCTCGTCCCCGGAGGCGGCGGAGCACGACCCGACACGGACCCGCGCCGGCCTCATCGCGGGTCCGGCCACGAGTTGTTCGGAGGCAGGAGACGACCATGCGACGCATCTCTACCGCGACCACCCTGCTGGCGGTCATCCTGGCCGGCGGCGCAGGCCCCGGCGGCGGCGTGACGGCGCACGCGCAGTCGCCCCTGTCGCCGGCGCCGCCGCCCGAGACCGCGCCGCCCCTCCCGCACGCGTCGTCGGACGCGTCCGGGGCCTGGGTCGGCGACGTGCTGTACGTGCATGCGGGAGATCGACCGCCCGTTTCCCCCGGCGGCGCGGGCGCGGCGAGCGCGGCCCTCTACGCGCTCTCGCCGGCGGACGCGTCCTGGGCGACGGTGTGGACCGGCGCTCCGGTTCGCGGCGCCGTGCTCGTCAGCGACGGCGACGACCTCTACCGGGTGGGCGGCGTCGACGTCTCGGGGGCCCGCCGGATCCGCCCCGACCTGGAACGCTGGGACCCCGCGGGCCGGCGCTGGGTCGGCCTGACGCCGATGCCGTCGGGCCGGACGGACCACGCGGCGGTCGTGGTCGGACGCGAGCTCTGGGTGATAGGCGGATGGGCGCCCTCGGCCCCGGCCGAAAGGCCCCGCCGAGGACGCCGGCCGCCCCCGGTGCCGGACGGCGACTGGCGCGAGGAGGTGCTCGTCGCCGATCTCGACGCCGACCCCGTGGCCTGGACGGTGGCGGAGGCGGCCACGCTGCGCATGCATTCGCTCGCCGCGGCCGTCCACGGCGACGCCATCTGGGTCGCCGGCGGCATGACGCCGCGGGGGCCGGCACTGGAGGCACATCGGCTGGACCCGCGGACGCGGACCCTGACGCCGGCGCCCGCCCCGCCGTTGCGCGGCCGCGGCCGGGGCGTCGGCCTGGGGTTGGCCGCGACCGGCGGAAGCCTGTTCGCGAGCGAGCTGAACCAGCTGTACCGCCTCGACCCCGACGGGAACGCCTGGCAGATGCTCGCCTACGAGATCGAGCCGGAACGCGCAAACCACGCGCTGGTGGGCGGGCCGGGCGCGCACGCGCCGGCGGGCGGACCGGGCGCGCACGGTGCCGTGGCGGACGGACCGGGCGTGCTCCACATCGCGGGGGGAGCCGCGCACGGCCGGACCCATGCTCTCGTCGACCGCGTCGAGACGGCCTTGCTCCGGCCGAGCGACATCGCCGACGCGCCGCGGCGCGCGAGGGGCGCGGCCGGCGACCGGCCACCCCTGGCCGGGGCCCGGCGCTGGCCCGGCTTCCGGGGACCGGCGTTCGGTCACAGCGAGGCCCGCGGCCTCCCGCTGACCTGGTCGGACGAGGAAGGCGTCGCGTGGCGGCACGCGATCGGCGGCTACGGCCAGTCGAGCCCCGTGGTCTGGGACGGCGTCGTGTTCGTCACCGCCATCGACGGCCCGATGCGCGAGACGCAGATCGTCGAGGCGGTCGACGCCGAGACCGGCGCGCTACGGTGGCGCCACACCCTGCCGTCGAGCCACCCCGTCGAGGTGACGTTCACCATGGCGAAGGGCGCGCCGACGCCCCGCGTCGACGCCGAGCGCGTCTACTACCTGTTCGAGAGCGGCGACCTGGGCGCCCTGAGCCACGACGGCGAGCCGGTCTGGTCGCGGTCGCTGAAGGCGGAGTACGGCGCCATCGAGGGCTACGGGCTGGGCAGCTCGCTCGCCGGCAATGACGAGGCGCTGTTCGTCCTCGCCGCCCACGACGGGCCCTCGTACCTGCTGGCCGTCGACCCCGCCACCGGCGAGACGCGGTGGAAGGCGGATCGTCCCGCGAGGTCCTCCTGGACGACGCCGCTCGTCCTGCCCCGGGGCGACGGCGAGCTCGTCGTAATCAGCGTCGACGGCATGGTCGAGGCGTACGACGCGGGGACCGGCGAGCGCGTCTGGTGGCTCGACGGCCTCTCCGGCAACCGGCTCCCGTCGCCGGTCGTCGCCGGAGACCGCATCGTCGTCCCCTCGATGGACTCGGGGTCGAATCTCGCCCTGCCCATCGAGCACCGCGGGCGCCTGCGGAACGAGCAGGTGCTCTGGCGCGGCCAGAGCGCGACGGCGTCGATGTCGTCGCCGGTGGTGACCGGCGAGTCGGTCTGGTTCACCAATTCGCGGGGCGTCATCCGCAGCCTGGCGCTCGAATCGGGCCGGTCGCGATGGGCGGTCCGCCTGCCGTCTCCCGCGTCGGCGACGCCCATCGTCAACGGCGACCGCGTCTACCTGTTCGGGAACGACGGCGCGGCCTCGGTCTTCGCCGCCGACGCGGCCGAGCCGACCGAGGTGGCCAGGAACACGCTGACGGTCTCCGAGCGGGTGTACGGGGTCGCCGCCGTCGACGGCGCGTTCCTCGTCAGGACGGGCCGGGAGCTGATCCGCATCGGGCGCGGCGGCGCAACCGGGAACTGAACGGAGTGGCCGCCGGCGACGGTGCATCGTTCGTCGGGACGGGCCGGAAGCTGCTCCGCATCGGTCGCGGCAGGCGCAACCCGGACGGAACGGAGTGGCCGCCGGCGACGGCGCGATTGCTCGCTCGGGACGAAGCGGGAGTCGATCCGCAGCGATCGGGACGGCGCAACCGGGACTGAGCCGGACTGGTCCGCCTGGCGCCGCGCAACGTGCAAGCAGAGCCATGACGAAGCCGAGCCGGCCCATCGCATCCGCAGTGCTGGTGCTGGCGTGCGCCCTGCTGCCGGCCGGCTTCCTCTCTCACGGGCACGACGACGGCGACTTCGGCGGTCACGATCACCACTGCACCCTCTGCTGTCTCCGCGACCACTCCACGGTGGCGACGGCGGCGGCGGCCGCGCCCGCGGCGGCGGTCCCGGTGGCGCTCGTCGCCGCCATGACCCGCTGCCGGCACGGCTTCCGGACCGCGCCCGACCCGCACCCCACCCGCGGCCCCCCCGCGTAGCGCCTCCTGTCGTTGCGTCGACCCGGTGCCTGGCAAGGGCCATCCGCGGGTCGGCCATTCAACCGTGGGAATCGGCGGCTCGCCGGCCGGGGCATCCGGCGCGCGACCGCCGCGGAGGTGTGACGTGAGAATGCGTGTACGTAGTCGACTGGCCCTTCCTCTCGCCCTGGCCGTGCTCTTCGCGGCCGGACCGTTCGCAGCGGGTCCTGCATTCGGGCAGGCCGGCTCCATTCAGGGAACCGTCGTCGCCGAGGACGGCGGCGCGCCGCTGCCCGCCGCCGTCGTGGTCCTGGACGGGACGGGAATGTCCGCCACCACGGGGGCGGACGGCACGTTCGTCATCGACGGCGTTCCCGCCGGCACCTTTCAGCTGACGGTCACGCGGGAAGCCTTCGCGACGCTCACGTCGCCGGTGACGGTGGGGGCCGGGCAGCTCGTGCGGGTCGACCTCGAGCTCCCGGTGCTGGAGTTCGAGGAGAGCGTGGTGGTGACCGCGACCCAGACGGAACGCGCGCTCACCGAGGTCGCGGCCAGCGTCACGGTTCTCGACGCGGAGACCATCCAGGCGTCCCCGGCCCGCAACCTGCAGGACCTCCTGCGCCGCACGCCGGGCATCGACTTCGTCGAGCGTTCGGGGATGGCCGCCCGGTCCAACTCGATGCTCGTCGTGCGGGGCGTCCCCGGCACGAAGCGAGCACTCTTCCTCGTCGACGGGCTCCCCGCCAACGACCTCGGCACCGGCACCCTGGCCGAGCTGAACCTCGTGCAGGTGCAGTCGGTCGAGCAGGTCGAGGTCGTCCGCGGGCCGTTCTCCAGCCTCTACGGCGCCAACGCCTTCGCCGGCGCCATCAACGCCATCACCCGCCAGGGGGCCGGGCCGCCGACCGCCGACTTCTTCGCGAGCGGCGGAAACTCGGGCTATCACCAGTTCGGCGGATCGACCCGCGGAGAATCGGGGCCCGTCGCCTACTCGTTCACGGCCGACCGCCGCCGCATCGACAACGTCTACAACCGCGAGACGCGCGTGAGCGGCGGGAGGGAGATCCCGCTGCAGAACGTCGGGTACGAGGACGTGCGCCTGAGCGGCCGGCTCGACTTCGCCCCCGCCGACGGGTGGACGGCGACGCTGCTGCCGCGCATCTCGCGCTACACGTCCGGGCTCGACGTCACGGGGCGCCTGCCGGTGGCCGTCGACGAGAACCGGACCGGCACGTCGGTGAACCTCGGCGGCGTCCTCCGCCACCGGGGCGCCGGCCCCGTGTCGGCGCAGCTCAAGATCAGCCAGCGCGACCTGCGCTCACATATCTTCCAGGAGAACTACACGCGCACGCCGACCCGGCAGACGACCATCGTCGGGCTCCCCGGATCGGGTCTCACCGAGTCGGTCGAGCGCGGCGCTCACCCCTTCGCCGCCCTCACCGACCGGAACACGGCCATCCAGAGCACGCTCGTCGAGCCGCAGCTCACCTGGACGCCGAGCCTGAGCCACTCCGTCGTGTTCGGGGCCACCTACATCCACGACCGCGGGAACTTCGGCGACAGCGTCATCGTCGACCGCACGAACCTGCTCGGCTCCGACGCCGACCTCGCGGCGGAGGCCCTGGGCCTGCAGGCCGAGCTTCTCGCCGGCGGCGCCGTCAATCCGTCCGTCAGCATCGTCCGCGACCCGCCGCTCGGCGACGTCTTTCCCCTCTCGGCCGGGTCCCGGGAGCTGTTCCACGTCGCGGCGGCCTACGTGCAGGACGAATGGGACGTGGCGGACCGGGTGCGGCTCGTTCCGGGCCTGCGCTTCGACTATCACTCGCGGTTCGGCACCGTCGCCTCGCCGAAGGTCGCGCTGCTGTACTCCATCACGCCGTCGACGCGCGTCCGCACGTCGGCCGGCCGCGCGTTCCGGGCGCCGAGCCTGTCGGAGCTCTTCGGGAACGTGGTCTTCCACGGCACCACGCCCGGCTTCCCGAACCCCGACCTCAGGCCCGAGTACATCATCTCGTTCGACGGGGGCATCCAGCACGAGGTGAGCCGCGCGTTCCGGACCGAGATGAACGTCTTCCACAACGACATGACGGACCTCGTCCAGCTCATCGCCACGGCCGACCGCAGTCACTTCGACTGGGTGAACGTCGCCGAGGCCCGCTCGACCGGCGTCGAGCTGGTGGCGAACGGGCAGGCCGCCGCCTGGCTCGACTACTACGCCAACTACACGTACACGGACAGCGAGGACCTGGCCACCGGGAACCTGCTGTCCCGCGTGCCGCGGCACAAGGTCAACCTGGGCCTCGAGGTCGGCGCCTGGCTGGGCTCGTGGCGCCTGACCGGATCCGTCGACCAGCGGTGGGTCGACGAGCGCTTCCAGACGTCGCGGGGCCGGCCGGTCTGGCTCGAAGAGTACGCCCGCACCGATTTCGGGCTCTACGTCCGCCCGAACGACAACCTGCGCGTGGGCGTTCAGGTGCTGAACCTGATGGACGCCTACTACGACGAGACGCTGGGGGCCCCGACGGCGGCCCGGATGTACTCGGTGAGCCTGGCGGTGACGCCGTTCTAGCCGGGCGGGAAAGACCTGTCCGGGAGCCGGCCGTTTCGGGTCGGTTCCCGGGCGGGAAGCGGGTGATTCGCAAGACGGTCGAGGAGCAGGGTGATGATGAAAGCGACGAGACGGACGGGCACGCTCCGGCGTCTGTTCAGGCCCGAGGCACGCCGCAGGACGATTCTCCTGGCCGCCCTCGCGCTGGCCGTGCTCGGAGCCGCGGCCGGGATCTACCGGCACTACCTCGCCCCCACCCGCATCGCGTTCGTCAACTTCCGGGGCGTCCAGCTCGCCCGCCTGGAGCGGGCGCGCGGAGACCAGGCGGTCCGCATCGAGTCGCTCGCCCTCGACGCCCTCCATCGCGCGGCGTCCTACCCGGTCGTGTTCATTCACGGGCGCGGGCTGGAGCTGCAGGAGACGCACATCGAGCAGCTTCGCGAGGCGGGGCGGCGCGGCGCGCGCCTGTTCGTCCGCGGCGTGTCGAACCCCGAGCACGACGTCACCAACCTGGCGGGCCGGCAGCTCGATCACGTCGGCGGCTACTTCCGGTTCGGGGGCACGGAGAACTACGCGCGCCTGCTCAACTACTCCCGCGCCGAGCTCGACGGCAAGGCGTTCCGGTCGGACCCGGTGCAGCCTCCCGCCGAGCGGGCGATGGACGTCCTCTTCCACCTCGACGACCGCCTGACGTTCGAGACCGTCGACGCCTTCCGCGCCTACTACGCCGAGCAGGGCCTGGCCAAGCCGGACGCCCCGACCATCGCCCTCCTCACCAGCGTGCCCGGCCCCTTCAACGCCAACCGCGACCACGTCGACGCCATCATCGGGGCGCTCGAAGGGCGGGAGTGGAACGTCTTTCCGATCGCGAGCAACGACAAGCGGCTCGAGTTCCTGCAGGCGATCGAGCCGGATCTCGTGGTCCTCATGCCCCACGGCCGCCTCTCCCGGGGACGTTCCCGGGACGCGATCGCGTGGCTCAGGGAGCGGAACATCCCGATGCTGACGGCGGTGTCGGTCTTCCAGGACCACGACGAGTGGATCGCCGACCAGCAGGGGATGGCGGGCGGGCTCCTGACCCTCAGCGTCGTGCTGCCCGAGCTCGACGGCGGGGTGGCCCCCTACGCGGTGGCGGCGGAGTTCGAGGACGAGTACGGCTACGAGATCTTCGACGTGATGCCGGAGCGGCTCGAGGAATTCTGCGACCTCGTGGAGCGCTGGCTGGCCCTGAAGGCCACGCCCAACCGCGACAAGCGGGTGGCCATCTACTACTACAAGGGCCCCGGCAAGAACGCGATGACCGCGAGCAACATGGAGGTGGTGCCGAGCCTCCTGAACCTGCTGCGCACGATGCGCGACGCCGGGTACACGGTCGAGGGCCTGCCCGAGACCGAGGACGCCTTCTGGGAGCTCATCCAGGCGCAGGGGCCGGTGCTCGGGCCGTACGCGCGCGGGGACTTCGAGGAGTACGTGGCCGAGGGAGATCCGGCCCTGGTGCCGGCCGCCCGGTACGCGGCATGGACCGAGGAGCACCTCGAGCCGGCGATGCGGGAGGCGGTGGCCGAGTCGTACGGACCCGCCCCCGGAGAGTACATGACGGTGGGCAGCGGCGACGACACCGCCATCGCGGTCGCCCGCGTGCAGTTCGGCAACGTGGTCGTCCTCCCGCAGCCGATGGCGGGGGTGGGCGACGACACGTTCCGCCTCGTGCACGGGACGCTCGAGGCGCCGCCGCATCCCTACGTGGCGTCGTACCTGTGGACCCGGAACGCGTTCGAGGCCGACGCGGTGATGCACTTCGGCACCCACGGGAGCCTCGAGTTCAGGCCCTGGAAGCAGATAGCCCTGTCGTCGTTCGACTGGTCGGACGCGCTCATCGGGGGGATCCCGCACGTCTACCTCTACATCATGAGCAACGTCGGCGAGGGCATCATCGCCAAGCGGCGCGCCTACGCGGCCACCGTCACCCACCTCACGCCGCCCTTCATGGAGGGGGGCCTCTACGAGGGGCTGCGCCCCCTGCGCGACCGGCTCGACCGCTACCGCAACTCGGCGGACGGCCCGGTGAGGGCCGAGCACGCCCGGACCATACGGCGCATGGCCGTGGACATGGACCTGCACGTGGACCTCGGCCTCGACCCCGAGAAGGCGTGGTCGGACGACGACTACTTCCGGCTGAGCAACCACGTCGAGACGATCGACGGGGCGAAGGTCGTGCAGGGCTTCTACACCCTGGGCAACGCGTTCTCCGACGGGGAGATCCACGGGACGGCGGAGCTGATGGCCATCGACCCGATCGCCTACGGCCTCGCCGGCATCGACATCGCCAAGGGCGTGGTCGAGAGCGACATCCTCGACGACGCCGCGCTCTTCGAGCGCCGGTACCGGCAGACGGCGCGGCGCGCCTACGCGCGGCGGGCGGGGGGAGAGAGCGTCGAGGCGGTGCTTGCCGACCTCGTCTCCCCGGCCGACCTCGAGCAGGCCCACGGGGAATCGAAGCTCGCCCAACCGCTGCTCGTGCTGAAGGCGGGCGTCGCCGGCGTCGACCGGCACCGGAAGGGCCTGCGCGACAGCTCGGACCTCGAGCTCGAGAGCGTGGTGCGCGGCCTCGGCGGGGGCTACGTCGAGCCCTCGCCCGGGGGCGACCCCATCGTCAACCCCGACGCCGTCCCCACCGGGCGCAACCTCTTCTCGATCGACGCCGAGCAGACGCCGTCCCGGGAGGCGTGGACGGTGGGACGCAGGCTGGCCGAGTCCCTGATCGACGAGCACCGCCGCCGGCACGACGCCTGGCCCCGAAGAAGGTCGCGTTCACCCTCTGGCCCACCGACTTCATCGGCACCGAGGGCGCCACCATCGGCGAGATCTTCTACCTGCTCGGGGTCGAGCCGGTGTGGGACCCGCGCGGGCGGGTCGGCGACCTCCGCCTGATTCCCTCGGCCGACCTCGGACGCCCCCGCATCGACGTCGTCGTCCAGACCGCCGGCCAGCTCCGCGACCTCGCCGCCTCGCGCCTCGCCTCATCAACCGCGCCGTCGCCATGGCGGCCGAGGCGCGCGACGCCGAGGCCAACTTCGTCCAGGAGGGGCGGGTGCGCGCCGAGGAGGTGATGATGGCGAGGGGCCTCTCCCCCGCCGACGCGCGGCGCTACTCGACCCTGCGCGTCTTCGGCGGCGTGAACGGCAACTACGGCACCGCCATCATGGGGATGGTCGAGAGCGGCGACCGTTGGGAGGAAGACTCCGAGGTGGCCGACCAGTACATCCGCAACATGGGCGCGGTCTACGACGAGGGCGAGCTGTGGAGCTTCTACGCCGAGGGCGTCTTCGAGGCCGCCCTCGCCGGCACCGAGGTCGTCGTGCAGCCGCGGCAGAGCCACACCTGGGGCGCCCTGAGCCTCGACCACGTCTACGAGTTCATGGGCGGGCTCAGCGCCGCCGTCCGCCACGTCACCGGCCGCGACGCCGACGCCTACTTCAACGACTTCCGCAACATGAACCGGCCGCGGGTGACGGACCTGGAGGAGACCATCTGGACCGAGGCGCGGTCGACGCTGCTCAACCCGGCCTACATCGGCGAGATGCAGGAGGGCGGCGCCTCGTCGGCCGAGCACTTCGCCGAGACGTTCCGCAACACCTACGGCTGGAACGTGATGAAGCCGGCCGCCATCGACGACACCCTCTGGAACGAGCTGTACGAGGTGTACGTCGACGACCGCTACGATCTCGGGGTCCACGACTTCTTCCGGCGCGAGAACCCCTATGCCCTGCAGGAGATGACGGCGGTGATGCTGGAGACGGCGCGCAAGGGCCTGTGGGAGGCCACGGCGCAGCAGCTGGCGGTGCTCGCGGAGCTCCACACCCGGCTGGTGGAGGAGTTCGAGGCGGGCTGCAGCGGGTTCGTCTGCGACAATGCGGCCCTGGCGTCGTTCATCGCCGAGCAGGCCCCGGCGGACCTCGCGGCGAGCTACCGGAGCGAGCTGCAGCGGGCGCTGACGACGAGCGTGGAGCTGACGGAGGCGAGCGTGGTGCTGGCCCAGCAGGACGCGGAGCCGCGGCCGGCGGACGCGGCGGCGGCCCCGCCGACCCCGGCGCGGCTGGCGTGGCTGGGAGCCATCGTCGCCACCGGCCTCTTCGTGTTGGCGCTGCTCGCCCTGCGCAGGCGGCGGAGCACGACCTGACGCGTGGGAGCCATGGACGCGGTGCTCGACGTCGTCGCGGGGACCGGGGTCGTCCCGTTCCTGCTCGCGCCGCTCGTCCTGCGAAGGCGGCGGAGCACGACCTGACGCGGTGGGAGCCTTCCTCCTCGCGGGGCCTGTTCATGAAGATGCTGCTCGCCCTGCCGCGACGGCTGGAGCAGGACCTGACGCGTAGAGCCATGGAGGCGGTACTCGACGTTGTAGCGGGAACCGGCGTCGTCCTGCTCCTGCTGGCGGCGGCATCCGTCGATCGGCAGGTGGGCGCGGGGGCTGGCCGTGGCCGCGGTCGCCGCCGCCGTCTACGCCCTGCACCCGCTCGCGGTGCGCCAGAGCCTGACCGCGTTCGTCGGCGGGCTCGACGGCGCGGGCGTCCAGACGCTGGCGGCGCTGCTCGCGTTCGACGGCGTCCTCGGCTGCGGCGGGGTCGCCCTGCTGCTCGGCGCGCAGCACGGCCGGCGGCTGCGCTGGTTCGAGCGGCTGGCGGCGCACCACGTCGGTATCATTCCCGCGCCGGCGCTGTTCTACGTGGAGGTGAAGGCGTTCCACGCGGCGTCGGGATGGACCTTCTCGACGACGGCGCTGGTGCTGTGCCTCGCCGTCGTCGTCGCGGGCCTGGGGGGGAGCGAGGCCATCCGGCGGCTGCTGCCGGACCGGGACCTCCGGGCCGAGCTGCGCCTGCTCGTGCACGTGGGCCAGGTGGCGCTGGCGACCGGGCTGACCGCGTTCGCGCTGCGGGGCGGCGTGCGCAGCGCGGGGGCGGCGGTCGAGGCCGGCCCCCTCGCCGTCGTCGCCGGCGCGGTGGCCCTCGGCGTCCTCGTCGGCTACTGGAGCCATCGGCGGCGCCTGCGCCGCATCGCGAGCTGAGTCATGGAGCTGCTGACCCGCACCCTGTACCTGCTCTCGACCGGCCTGCTCGTGCCGGTCATCGTCCTGCTGCTGATTCTCTTCGGCCGGTCGCTGCTGCTCGTCGGACGCACCTACGGCGCGTGGCTGTCGCGGCTCCGGTTCCGGGCCGCGCTGCGGCCGCTGCTCGACCGGCTCGACGGCGGCAACGTGGAGGCGGTGCTGCGCGACGCCGACCTTCCCCCCGAGCCGCGGTGGACGCCGGCCATCGGACGCCTGCTCGACCACGGCGGCTCGGCCGCGCAGCGCGAGAAGGTGCTCGCCGACTTCGAGGCGGGCTGCGAGACCGATCTCGCGTCGTCGCGGACCATGGCGAGGCTGGGCCCGATGCTCGGCCTGATGGGCACCCTCATCCCGATGGGGCCGGCCCTCGTCGGCCTCGCCGCCGGCGACATCGTGACGATGGCCGAGAACCTGCAGGTGGCCTTCTCGACCACCGTGGTGGGGCTCTTCGTCGGCGGCATCGGCTTCGCCGTGCAGCAGGCGAAGCAGCGCTGGCACGCCGAGGCGCTCAACGACCTGGAGTTCGTGAGCGGACTCGTCGGCGAGCGGGCCGCGCGGGCGCGCGGAAGGAGGACCGGATGGCCAGGAGACGGCGGCGTAGAATCGGCGCTTCCCTTCACGACGACAGCGACCCCCTCGGCGCCATCGCGAACCTGTTCGACGTCGCGATGGTCTTCGCGGTGGCCCTCATGGTGGCGATGGTCAGCCGCTGGCAGCTGACGGAGTTCCTCACGCAGGAGGACTTCACGATGGTCAAGAACCCGGGCACGGCAGAGATGGAGATCATCACGCAGGAGGCGGGCGAGATCACCCGCTACCGGGCCGAGGACGTGGACGACGCGGCGGGCCGCCGCGGCCGGCGGGTGGGCATCGCCTACCAGCTCGAGAGCGGCGAGATCATCTACGTGCCTGAAGGGCCGTGACCGCGCCCCCCGCGGCGGACCGTCGGAAACGGCCGGTCCGGATCGACGAGATTGCGGGACCCGCCGGCAACGTCGTCGGGACCGGCACGTCGGCCGACCCCGGCGGCGGCCTATAATCGGCTACATCGAGCTCGGGGAGTCCGCGCCGCAGCACGGCCGGGACTCCGCAGGGGTGGGGTTGGAAGCCAAGCGGAGCACGAGGCGACGATTGGCGGCCACGACGCGAATGGAACCGGGAGGTTGCAGATGAGGACGAAGATGGTGTGGCTGAGATCGGCGGCGACGGCGGCTCTCCTCGTCGCGGGCGTCGCGACGATGGCGGCGGCGCAGGCCCTGCCCATCGATCCGACCCGCTACGAGGGCGCGATACAGGCCTTCGAGGCGGCGGACCGCGAGAGCATGCCGCCCCCGGGCGCGATAGTCGTCACCGGCAGCTCGAGCATCGCCCGCTGGAACGACGCGATGCCCGCGGCCCTCGCCCCCCTGACGGTCGTCCCCCGCGGCTTCGGGGGCAGCGCCATGGCCGACGTGCTGCACTTCGTCGACCGCGTCGTCATCGCGTACCAGCCGCGGGCGGTCGTCATCTACGAGGGCGACAACGACACCGGGCGGTTCATGGTGCCTCCGGCGAAGATCGCGGCCGAGCTCGAGCAGATCATCGCGGCGGTCCACGCCGAGCTGCCCGACACCCGCGTCTACGTGATGTCGGTGAAGCCGAGCCTCGCCCGCGTGGCGGTGTGGGACAAGGCGCAGGAGACCAACGCGCTGTACCGCGAGGTCGCGGCGGCCGACGAGCGCGTGCACTACATCGACGTCGTCACCCCGTTCCTCAAGGCGGACGGGACGGTCATGGACGACATCTTCATCGACGACGGCCTGCACCTCAACGACAAGGGCAACCGCATCTGGGGGTCGACCATCAAGGCGGCCCTGATGCCCCTCGAGGCGCAGTTCGAGTCGACGAACGACTGAGCTTCACTCCAGGCCGGGGCGTCCGCATCCGCCGGACGCTCCGCCCTGCCCCCCCCTCCCGCCGCTCGACACACCGTCGGGCCGGCTGCTCTCCACGGTTTCCGCCCGTGGCGGGCGGCAAGGTCGCATCGCCAGCGCGACGGCGGCTACGGATTGGTCCCCCACAGCAGCTCGGCCAGGAACCCGGCCGGGAATCCCCACGACGAAGAGGGCCATGCTGATCAGCAGGAACCGCGCGTAGATGGGCACCCTGACGGCGCGGTGGGCGAGCTCGACGGGCACCGTCTCGGCGTTGTCGATGGCCTCGTAGGCGCGGGCGAGGCCGTCGGCGTCGGCCACGTCGAAGTAGTCGCCGCCAAAGGCCCGGATCATGTCGATGAGCCCCTGGGTGTTGTTGGCGGGCTGGCGCGCGGCGCCCCGGCCGGCGCGGGCGGGCCGGGCGTCGGCGGCGTTGATGAAGATCATGTAGGGGACGATGTTCCGCTGCGCGAGCTGCACGAACTCGGCCTCGGGAATCTCGTCGACGTCGGCGTCGGTGACGATGAGCACCGCCCGGTTCGGCGTGGCGCCGCGGCCCAGGAGGGCGACGTCGCGGTCGAAGTGGCGCACCACCGACTGCAGGGCGCGCACGATGTTGGTGTTGCCCTCGCGCTCGACGATGCGCACCTTGTCGGGCGGCACGTAGTACTGGTCGATGGGGGTGCCCGACTGCGCGGCGAGGATGCGCACGATGGCGTACGGCGCGTCCAGGACCTGGAAGAAGTACAGCTCGTCGTCGATGACGAAGTCGTCGACCATGTAGGGGAACGACGAGAAGAGCCACAGCGCCACCCGGTCGTTCTTGGCGCGGCGCATCTCGAGGAACTCGAGGTGCGCCTCGCGCGCGACCTCGGCCCGCGACCTGCCCGTCCCCGGCAGCTCCCACGACATCGAGAGCGACGTGTCGACGAGGTCGATGCGGATGCGCGACTCCATCTCGCCCGCGACCTCCTCGGTCGAGGCGAGATAGGGGTCGGCCATCGCGACGAGCATGATCGCGAGGGCGAGGCCCAGCAGGACCTTGGGCAGGTGGTACAGGGTGCGGCCCAGCGCCCCGCGCCGGAAGCGCGGCTCGATGCGATGCCCGGAGTGCTGCCGGTGGTGGATGCGGGCGAGCCCCCACAGGCGCGCCAGGGTCGCGAGGCCGATCAGGAGGACGACCGCCGACAGCGACCAGGTGAGGCCGATGTCGGTGAACCGGACCTGGGCGAGGTCGGTCCCCAGCAGCTCCTGCGCGCGGATGCGGAGAACGCCCGAGAGCGAGGTCCAGTCCATGACTTACCGGACTGCCCGGCCGCCGGCGATCCGCCGACCAGGCAATCCGTCCTTGCTCTCGGCGTCTCGTGCCCGGGCCAACGCGCTAGCGGGTCCCCTCGACCGGCTGCGTGTCGAGCTCGCGGGCCCCGGCCATGATGCCGTGCATGCCGATGTTGCCCTCGTGGCACGCGTACTCGAACAGGGGGCCGTCGGTCCGGCGGAACGGGATGGCCGCGGTCCACGGGCGCGTGAAGTGGTTCTCGTCGGTGAAGGTGAACTCGTACATCAGCGTGTCGGGATCGACCCGCGTGAACCGCTCGATGAGATGCGTGTCCCGGCTCGACCCGCGGGCCGCGGTCTCGCCCCGGAAGTTGGTGGTCTCGACGACCAGGGTCGCGCCGTCCCAGTGTCCGCGCGAGTCGCCGACCCACTGGCGGATCTCGCCGTGGGGGCTTCCGTCGAGGGGGATGATGCGGGCGTTGTGCACCATCTCGTTGAGGATCACGACGTAGCCGGGAGTCTGGGCGATGAGCACGTTGTTGTTGTACGAGGCCGAGGTCATCGGCGGCCCCGCGTTGAAGCCCAGGATGCAGCGGTCCGACAGGCTGCGGTCGGTATAGTGGTCGGCGAAGCCGTTGCGCAGGTTCAGCCGGTTCAGGGCGCGGGCCCGGCGGCTCTCCTCGCGCCACGGCAGCCGGCCGTCCGGCGGATCGACGATCAGCGAGGTCCGCTTGTCGGCGGTCAGCTCGACCCCGCGCTCGTACCAGAACTCGTTGTAGGACAGCACCCCGCCTTCCGCCCGCGACTGGTAGCCGGCGTTCGGCGCGCCCGTCTCGGGGTCGAACAGGTCGCGGTTCAGCCGCGTGCGCTCGGAGGCCTCGAACGCGGCGGCCTCCTCCGCGCTCAGGTTCGTCCGGCCGGCCAGCGCCGCCGGCCGCTCGAGCGGCGTGATGGTGCGGAAGGTGAAGATGCCGGAGATGTCCGGATCGCCGTGCGGCGTCCGCTGTATCGAATCCGTTTGCGCCGCGACCGGCGCGGCGATGAGCGCCACCGCCAGACCGGCGATGCCGGCCGTCACACGACTGCGACTGAGCATGTCCGTCCCCCGTCTGCTGAACCCGTCCCGGCGCCCTCGCGTCCGGGACCGCGGGGCCTGATTGCCCCGCGCGATCCGTGTATCCTACCTTGCAGAGGCCCGCGATTCAACGATGAGACGCGGGGGGGCGCGGGGATCTCCGCGGCGCCGCGAGCCGAGGCCATGAGGGCCCGGGACGCGGAGACCGCGCGGGATTTCTTCCCCCGATGCCACGAGAGGAACTTTTTTGCCCCGCCGGCCTCCAATCATGGGGGGGAGACTTTCGTCGGAGAATCCGCGCTCCACGGCGGTCGGCCGGCGCCGAACCGCCCGCGAGACGCGGCGTCCCGCGGCCGCCCCGGGTGACGTGGCTCCGGCGCGTGGCCGCTTCGCGGCGCGCGGAGGGCTGACGGTTCCGATCCAGGAGACTCCAGCACGGGAGGCATGGTGAAACCGGTTCGAGCCATCGACTGGGCGGAAACGACGACGTCCGAGAGCGAGCTGGCGGAGCGGTGCGCAGCCGGCGACGCCCGGGCCTGCCACGAGCTGGTCCAGGGCCACCAGCGAATGGTGTACCACCTCGGGCTGCACCTGCTCGGCAACGCCGAGGACGCCCGCGACCTGTCGCAGGACGTGTTCCTCACGGTGTTCCGCTCGATTCACCGGTTCCGCGGCGACTCCGCCCTGCAGACCTGGATCTACCGCATCGTGGTCAACCAGGCCCGCAACCAGCAACGCTGGTGGCGCCGCCGCAAGCGGGCCGACCAGGTGTCGCTGGAGGCGGTGTTCGTGGACCCGCCGGCACCGGCGGCGACGACGTCGCCCGAGCGCGCGCTCGACCGGAAGGAGTTGCGCCGGCGGCTGTGGAGCGCCCTCGAGCGCCTGCCGTTCGAGCAGCGGTCGGCAGTGGTGCTCCGCGAGCTGCACGGCATGCGGTACGCGGAGATCGCCTTCTCGCTCGGCGTCTCGACGGCCGCGGTGAAGTCACGTCTGGCGCGCGCACGACAGACCTTGCGCGCAGAACTGAGGCACGTCCGATGACTGGTTCGAGATCGCTCCGTTGCCGCACCGCGCGTCAATGGCTGACCGCGTCCCACGACGGCGAGCTCCCGGTGGCGCGGCAGGTGACGCTCGACGCGCACCTGGAGGCCTGCGGGGACTGCCGCCGCCTCCGGCGCGACCTGACCGCCATCAGCGGCGCCCTTCGCGAGCACGCCACCGAACACCGCCCCAACGAGCCGGAGTGCGCCGGGTTGGCGTCGCGCGTGCTCGAGTCCCTGCCCGCCGGGTCCTGCCGGCCGCTGCTCCGCCGGCTTCGCGAGGCCGTCGCGGACGGACAACGCCTGTGCGTGATGGGCGGCGTGATCGCTTCGATGCTCGTGGCGGGTCTGTTCACGGCCATGGCGCTGAGCTTCTCGCCCCCGGTACATCCGCATTCCCTGTCCGGATTCCTGCAGGGGGCGAACCGCCTCGGGTCGAACGCCAACCCGCTGCGCGGGTTCGAGACCGGCGTCAGCCTGCCGCACGTGTCGGCGGACACCCAGGCCGCGGCCATGCTGATCCGGCCGCTTCCGCCGCTCGTGCTGGAGAACCTCGCGCTGGCCGCGGTAGTGACCCGCGAGGGCGCGCTCGCGCGGGTCGAGGTGCTCGGCCAGCCGTCGGCCGGCGCCGCCCGGGGCACTGGCGGGAGCGGCGCCTGGGGTGCGGCGGAGGGTCCCGTCGGGGCCGACGCCGCCGCCCCGGACGCGGCGCTCCGGCGGGCGCTGTCGCGCCTCGCGTCGGATGTGCGCTTCGTGCCGGCCCGGGCCGGGGGCGCCCCGGTGGCCGTCAACGTCGTCTGGCTGCTCGAGCGCATGACGGTGCTTCCCGGCGCCCCCAGGACGCAAAGCCAGTCGAACGCCCCCGACGCCGGGCATCCGATCGGCCTGCCGGCCAGCCATCCCGCGTGATGTCCGCGCCGCGCTCCGGCGCGGACATCAGCGCTCTCTCCAAGCCGACCCGCCGGTGGCGGTTGCCGGACCAAGGGCTTGCCCCTCGGCGTCTTGCGCCTGCGCAACTTCCCGACGCGACGCGGGTCTCGCGAGGCGTCAGCGCCGCCGCTCGGTCGGGTCGCGGCCGTCGAGGGGCGCGCCGGTGCCGGACGAGCCCATGAAGAACTTGCTGCCGTCCTCGAACGTCACGTCGCGGCCGTTGGCGCGGGCGCTGCGGTCCTTGCTCTGGTAGCCGTCGACGACGATCATCGTGCCGGGGAGAATCGAGTTACGGGTCAGCCCGCGCCGCAGCAGCGTGTTGGGCGTGCCCCCCTCGACCATCCAGACCTGCTTGCCGCCGTCGTCGGTCGTCACCTCCATGTGAATCCACGTGTGCGGGTTCACCCACTCCACGCGGACCACCGGCCCCCGCAGCACGACGGGGCGATTGGGGTCGAACTCGGCGCCGAAGGCGTGATGGGCCTGCGCCGGCACGCCGCCGGTCAGCACCAGTCCGGCCAGGACGAGCATGGTGGCGATACCGATTCCGAACCAAACACGGGTCTGCTTGCGCATCGTCGTTCTCCTGACTGTCGAAATCCGGCTTGGCTACCGGGTGGGGTTGGCCACGCCCTCGGGGTCCTCCCCGCGGAACTCCGCCTCCAGCAGGCGGGCGCCCTTCATGATGCCCTCGAGCGCGTAGTTCGCCTCGTGGCAGGCGTACTCGAACACCTTGTTGTCGCTCCGCGGCCAGGCGTACTCGCCGGTGAACGGCGCCGTCCACACCGTCGGGTCCTCGACCGTGAAGGTGTACACGAGGGTGTCGGCGTCCTCGAGGCGGAAGCGCTCGGTCACCTTCATGTTGCCGGTCCCCTGGCGGAACGCGGGCCGGTCGACGAAGTTCGTGGTCTCGACGACGAGGGTGTCGCCCTCCCACCAGCCGATCGAGTCGCCCAGCCACTTCCTGATCTCGGGGGGATCGTGCTCGGCGTTCATCCGGATGACGCGCGCGTCGTGCACCATCTCGATGAGGATGACGATGGTGTCCTCGCCCTGCACGATCCGCTTGTGGTTGTTGTAGAGGGCGGGCAGCATCGGCGGTCCCGACGTCGAGCCGAAGCTGAGGATGCACCGCTCGGCGTAGGGCCGCTGCTCCATGTTGTCGTAGGGGCCGGGGGCGTCGAGCCCCGCCTCGAGCCAGTACGCGGTCCCGTCGTTCTGCGCACGCCGCGGCGGACCGGCCTCGAGGGCCGCCCGGAGCGCGGCCTGCCGCTCCTCGGTCATCGGCGGGAAGCGGCCGTTGGGCGGGTCGACGAGAATCGACGTGCGCCACTCGCCGTCTATCCGGTACGCGCCGGTGCCGCGGTCGATCCAGAACGAGTTGTAGCCGCCGACGTTGCCGGCGGCGCCGCGCGACCCGTCGCCACCCTCGGGCGGCGCCCCGCGGTTGGGGTCGCTGGGGGCGTTGCGCTCGGCCATGCGCTGTGCTTCCGCGGCCGCGATGGCCGCCGCCTCCTCGTCGGTGAGCGACATCGTCTCGCCGAGCTCGACGGGCCGCTGCATGGGCGTCAGCGTCGAGACGTCGTAGGTGCCCGACAGGTCCGGACGGCCGCTCGGGGTGCGGGGAATGTCACCGCTCTGCGCCGCCGCCGGCAGGGACGTCAGGCCGACCAGCGCGAGAACGCCGAGACCGACTGCGATTCGACTACCCATTCTCAACCTCCCCGGATCGTCGCCGCGCGAGCTCCGCGCTCGCGAAGCGCCAAGACGCGACCGCAAGGTCGCGGCGGCATCCGCTTCACGTCCGACCGGTCCCTCGCCGTCCGCGCCGCATCAACGCGGCAGCGGCTCGCGGCGCCACTCGCCGAAGAGCAGCTCCTCGACGAACTCGACGCAGCGAAAGTCCATCAGGCGGGCGTTCTCCTCGATGCGGCGATAGATCGGCATCTTGATGGTGAACGGCTCGGTCAGCACCACCGGGTCCTCGATCGTCGCCTCGTAGTCGATGTGGTTCGACCCCAGCATCGTGTAGCGCTCCACCACCCGGAGCTGGTTGCTGTGGTGGCTTCCCGCGCGGTCGAACCACGTGGCGTCGTGGAGCCCGGTCACCTCCACGACCAGCGTATCGCCGTCCCACTGGCCGACCGACCACCCCATCCACGAATCGAGCTGCGAGGGCCCGGGATCGTCCAGGTAGATGTCGCGCACCGCCCCCGCGAACTGGTACGCGATGAAGAAGTCCTCCTCGCTCTGGACGATCTGGAACGGCATCGGGAGGTAGGTCGCGCGCGGGACCCCCGGCAGGTAGCACTTGACCTCGGGGTCGCGGTCGATCCAGTTGGCGCGGTTCTCCTCCTTGAGGGCGCGCGCCTCCTCGGTGTAGGGAATCCGGCCGCCGCCGACGATGACGCCGAGGCTCCCGGGCACCGCGCCGACCGCCCCGAGGCGCAGGGTCGGAATCGCCGGCACCGGGTTGACCGGCCCCGGGCGCATCTGCATCGAGTGCCGGGCCATGTGCGGCTCGAGGTCGTAGTTGGCCTCGTTCAGCACCTGCCAGATGCCGTTCATGTCGGGAAGGCCGTTCGAGAGCCGCGGTATGCCATCCTGCGCCTGAGCCGGCGCCGCCGCGCCGAACAGTCCCAGGGCCACCGTCAGTGCAACGGACGTCGTCTTCATCTAGTCACCACTCCAGGAAACGCCGCGGCCCGCCGGGCGCGGCGAGAGTCGTGCGGCACGCGTTATTCTAACCGGGTCCCGCGGCAACGCCACAGCGTTGTCTCGCGCGGTCCGGGCCGTTGCGGGAATCGAGCCCGCCAAGCGTCGCCTGACGGCTCTGCCGGCCGCCCGACCGACCCTCCAATGGGTCTGCACCGTTGTACGGCGCAGACTCCTGGCCCGCCCATCGTCGCCTCCGGCTCCGCTGGGCGCCCAACCAACCGGGGTAGTGTCTGTAGCGTTCTACGGCGCAGATTCCTAGCGCTGCGTCAGGGGGATCCGGAGCGACTGCCCGGGATGGATGAGCGACGACCGGAGGCCGTTCGCACGGCGCAGGGCGGCTATGGTCGCCCCGTAGAGGCGGGCGATGCGGTCCAGGGTGTCGCCGCGGCGCACCACGTGCAGGGTGACCGCAAACGGGGCCGCGGGCCGCGCCCGCGGAACGCGGAGCGACTGACCCGGATGGATGAGCGACGACCGGAGACCGTTCGCGCGGCGCAGCCTCGCCACCGTCGACCCGTAGCGCCGGGCGATCCGATCCAGGCTGTCCCCGCGCCGCACCACGTGGACCGCCACCGCATCGCCCGCCCGGGCCTCGCCGCTCCCGCCGGCGACCGGCGCCGCCGGCCGCTCCGCCCCGGGGACCCGGAGCGACTGACCCGGATGGATGAGCGACGAGCCGAGGCCGTTCGCGCGGCGCAGCCCTTCCACCGTCGCCCCGTAACGGCGGGCGATCCGATCCAGGCTGTCCCCGCGCCGCACCACGTGCACGGCCGCCGCATCATCCGCCGGGGCCTCGCCGCTCCCGCCGGCGGCCGGGGCCTCGCTCCCGCCGGCGACCGCTCCCGCCGGCGGCCGGGGCCGCCGGCCGTTCCGCCCCGGGGACCCGGAGCGACTGACCCGGATGGATGAGCGACGAGCCGAGGCCGTTCGCGCGGCGCAGTCCCTCCACCGTCGCCCCGTAGCGGCGGGCGATCCGGTCGAGGCTGTCCCCGCGCCGCACCACGTGCACGGCCGCCGCATCGCCCGCCGGGGTCTCGCCGCTCCCGCGGCCGGCCACCGCCGTCTCCGCGCTCCCGTCGGCGCCCCCCTGCGTCAACGCCCTCACGTAGGCCGCGTAGGGCTTCGGGTACACCGCCACGTGATAGTGCGGCGGGCGGCGTTCGCGAGTCGCTTCGAGCACGCCCCGCGCCTCCAGGGACAGCAGCACCCCCTCCAGCCAGCCGCGGCAGCGCCCGGCGGGAAGGCGGAGGTCGATGGCCATGCCGGTGGGATGGACCGACCGGTCGGAGGCGTTGCGGGGCTGATGGGACAGCGGCCGGGTCAGGCTCGTGACCACGAGCCGCTCATTGCAGGCCCGTCGGTACTGCGACGACAACCGCTCGATGAAGAGCCGCACCTCGGGGCGGGCGAACGGGAACGATACGTCGACGAGGGTGTAGTCGCGATTGCCGGGCAAGTGCACGAGCAGGCCGGCGTCCACGAACCGGCGCAACTGCGCGGGGCCCGTCAAGTGGGTGAAGTCGTGTTGCCGCGCCTGGGCGACCTGGCGGTCCAGTGACGCGCTGCTGCCCCGCAGGCTCTGGGCCGACGCTCCCGGGGCGCCGGCCAGCGCCAGGCCGACCGTCAGGAGCAGGGCCACGGACCGGCGCCGGCGGGACGCGAGGACCGCGCCCTCCCGCCCGCAGCCGACGCGGGGGGGCTGAATGTCCGGACCGGGAGCGGCACCGAGCCCATACCCGCGATTTCGGCCAACCGGGGGAAGGACTTTAGGACGGTGACGGCTATCACGTTACCCACGTGCCACGCGCAGCAGCCCCGGAAACCGGCTGCGTCCCGGATCCAGTCGGCAAGGTCGCGTCGACCACGGTCCCCTGGACCATATCACCGGCAGCGGAGCGGGGGACGGTCACCATCGGCACGGCGGCCACGACACGATCACGGCGCGACGAACGAGCGCACGACCACGATGAAGCCCGCTATCGCGGCCACCGCGAGGACCGCGGCCCGGGTGTAGCCCCGGTCGAGCCGGCTCGCGAGGCGGCGCGACACCAGGAAGCCGAACAGCGCGCCCGGCAGCATGAACAGGCTGAGGCGGAGCTCCGGCCCCCCGAAGCGCCCCGCCGGCACCAGCGCCGCGATCGAGATGATGGTGCCGACGAAGAAGAGGCTCGACAGGGTGCCCCGGAACCTCTCGCCGGAGGCGTGCTGATAGAGCAGCGCGATGGGCGGTCCCCCGATTGCGGCCACCGTCCCCATCAGGCCCGACAGCACGCCGCCCGCCAGCAGGGTCGAAGGGCGCGGACGCACGTGCACGCCGGAGACGCTGATCACCACGCCCAGGATCACCATCAGCCCGAACACCCGGCTCAACTGGCTCTGCGGCAGGATCGCCAGCACGGCCGCGGCCGGGAGCGTCCCGACGACCCGCCCCGCCAGCGCCCAGCCCACCCCGCCGAGATCGATGCCGCGGCGCTCGCGCACCGTCAACATCAGGGTGAACACCATGGTCGACGCGAGCACCGGACCGGGGACGAGCCGGGGGTCGATCAGGATGAGGATCGGCGTCCCGAGAATCCCCATGCCGTAGCCGACGGCCCCCTGCAGGGTGAACCCGGC
Source organism: Vicinamibacterales bacterium (assembly GCA_965116765.1). GTDB lineage: Bacteria > Acidobacteriota > Vicinamibacteria > Vicinamibacterales > UBA8438 > JAJEEA01. The sequence continues at coordinate 1,691,496 of OZ220718.1, forward strand.
CACGCTGCACAACACGATGACGGCGAGATCGACGGAGGACATGATGCGTAACGGCCACTGCGCGCCGGCACTGGTCGTTCCGCCATGGGAGGGGGCACCTACCGCGTGCGAGCAACGATAGAGCGTACCACGGGCGCTCGCACCGGGTCACCGCCGCGAGACTTGGGAAGCCTGATGTCGTGCACCCCGGCCGGGGCGACGGGGTGAGCCGCTGCGGCCACGCGGGTACACTAGAAGCAGTGGAACGTCAGCCCCGACCCGTCGCGACCCCGCGGCCCGCCGCCTCGGTCGTGCTCCTGCGCGACGGCCCCGCGGGGCCGGAGATCCTCTACCTGCGTCGCAGCCCCGACCTCAAGTTCATGGGCGGCTACTGGGTGTTCCCCGGCGGGCGCATAGACCCCGGCGACCACCCGCCAGGCGGCGGAAGCGACGAGCTGGCGGCGGCGCGGCGGGCGGCGGCGCGCGAGGCGCACGAGGAGGCGGGGGTCACCGTCGATCCGGCGACCCTGCACCCGATGTGTCAGTGGACGACCCCGGCGACGAGTCCGATCCGGTTCGCCACCTGGTTCTTCGCGGCGGCCGCCGACCCCCCGGCGTGCGCGTCGACGGGGTCGAGATCGAGGACCACCGCTGGTGGCGGCCGCCCGACGCCCTGCAGGCCCATCGGGACCAGCGCATCCAGTTCGCGAATCCGACGTTCGCCCTGAGCACGCGGCTCGCCGGGCACACGACCGTCGCCGAGGCCCTGGCCGCCGTCGACACCTGGCCCCGGGAACGCCTGCTGGGACGCATTCATCCGGTCGACGGCGGGCGGGTCGCCCTCTACGCGGAAGACTGCGCGTACGAGACCGCGAACCTCGACTGTATAGGCCCGCGGCACCGCATCTGGATGCTGGACGGCCGGTGGCGCTACGAGCGGGCATTCCAGGAGTCCGCGCCCTGGAACCGCGAAGACTCCTAGCGCGGCCGGTCCCGGCCAGTTCCGCTACAGCCCGAACCCGAAGTTGAACGTCGGAACGGAGTGCATGGCGAACTGCACCTCGGCGCAGCGAACCATGTCCGTTCCGCGTGGGGCGGGCACAGCCGGATCCAGGGGTGGGCGAATCAGGGTTGACAGGTGGTACGTATTCACCTAATTTATTTAGGAGAGAGAACATGCCACCTCGCGCCACGTTGCTGCCCGGAACGCTGGACGTTCTGGTCCTCAAGGCGGTCTCCCTCGGCTCCCTCCATGGGTACGGCGTGCTGCTGCGCATCGAGCAGATTACGCGAGGCGCGCTCGTCGTCGAGCAGGGCGCGTTGTATCCCGCGCTCTTTCGCCTCGAGCAGCAAGGGTTGCTCGCCACCGCGTGGGGCGTGTCGGACAACAACCGGCGCGCGAAGTTCTACCGGCTGACACCGGCGGGCCGGCGGCGATTGCGGGTACAGCGCGCGAACTGGCAGCAGCTGGCCGATGCGATGGCGGCCGCGCTCGGCACCCGGCCGGGTGAAGTGTGACGACATGTGGACTCGCCTGCGGCTCTGGTTCGCCGCCCTCTCTCGGCGCAAGCGATTCGAGCACCAGCTGGACGACGAGCTGGCGTTTCACATGCAGTCGCGTGCCGAGGAGTGGGAACGCCGAGGACTGTCGGCGGCGGCAGCGCGGCGGCGGGCACGGATCGAGTTCGGCAACGTCGAACGCATCAAGGAAGAGACGCGGGACGTCCGGCTCGGTGCGTGGCTCGAGCGGCTCAGACAGGACCTCCGGTACGGATTCCGCGTGCTGCGCGCCCACCCCGGCATCACGGCCATCGGCGTCGCGTCGCTGGCCCTCGGCATGGCTGTCTGCATCTACATGTTCTTGCGGCTCGATGCGGGGATCCTGCGACCCCTCCCGGGAGCCCGCGATCCAGGTTCGCTGGTTGCCATCGACGCACGGTTGTCGTACCGGGCCTTCGAGCGCATCAGGGAGGCGGACGACGTCGTCGAGGCGGCGACGGCCTACCTCGGGCCGGCGCCGTTCACCGTCGCCGTCGACCGCGAGCCGGGCGGCGGCGAACGCGTCTTCGGTCATCTCGTCTCGCCGGACTACTTCGAGGCGCTGGGCGTTGCCCCGGCCGCCGGCCGCCTCTTCACCCCGGGGACGGAACGGGTCGGCTCGGAGCCGGTGGTCGTCGTCAGCGAGCGGTTCTGGAGACGCCGGCTCGACGCCGATCCGGACGCCGTGGGGCGGTCCCTGCGGGTGAACGGCCAGAGCGTGACGCTGGCCGGCATAGCCGCGAACGGGTTCCAAGGCGTGTTTCCGGTGAATCCGGCGGAGATCTTCGTGCCCGTGACCGCGGGCGCCGCGCTGTTGCCGGAGCTGGAGGGCGACGTCCTGTCGGATCCGACCGCCGAGCGTTTCGAGGTGGTGGCGCGGCTGGCGGGCGGGGTGTCGATGGACGACGGCCGAAGCGGCAGTCGACACGATGGTCCGCGCGCAGGAGCCGCCGTTCGATGTCGGCGAGAGCCGCCGCGAGGGCCCGCGGGTGCGGTTGCTTCCGGCGGGCCGCGCCGCTCGGGTGCCGCCGGCGGAGCTGCGGCTCATGCTCGGCGTCAACGGGCTGCTCGTCGGACTCGTGCTCTCGCTGGCGTGCGCGAACCTGGCCGGGCTGCTGTTGGCGCGCGCCGGGAAGCGGCGGCGGGAGATGGCCGTTCGCTTCGCGCTGGGCGCCAGCCGCTGGCGGCTGGTCCGGCAGTTGCTGACCGAGAGCGTGCTGCTGGCGCTGGGCGGTGTCGCGGCCGGGCTCGTCTTCTCCTACTGGCTCAATTCCGTCGTCGAGTCGGCGGGTGCGGTGACCCCGTTCCCGGTCGAGACCGATCTGCGCGCAGGCCCGACATTGTGGTTCTTCATGTTGTCGCTCGCCGTACTCACGGGGACAGGGCTCGGACTGGCACCGGCCCTCGCGGCGACCCGCGGGGCGCGCGACGGCGTCACCCGGTCCTTGCAGGGGGGGCCACCGTCAGCGTTGGTCCGCTATCGCCGGTTCGGTGCCAGGAACCTGTTCGTCACGTATCAGGTGGCCGTGGCCCTCATGCTTCTGCTCACCATCGGCCAGTTGGCCGTCGGCTACCAGCGGTTCAGCGGCATCGACGCCGGGTTCGACACCGCCGACCTGACGCTGTTCACCGTGGATCCGGGGCGCGACGGCTATGCGCCCACGCAGTCGGCGGCGCTGCTCGGCGAGCTGCCGGGCCAGCTCGCCGCTCTTCCCGAGGTACGGTCTGCGACGTTGGCCGAGCGCGCCCCGGTGGGAGCCGCGGTAGGTTTCGGCGTGGCTTCCGACGTCCGCGTGTCGACATCGACCGCGCAGGCCGACGCGCCGCGCGCGTACCATTCCATCGCGTTGGAACGCATCGGCGTGCGCTACTTCGAGACGCTTGGCGTTCCCGTCATCAGCGGCCGGGCGCTCACGGAGCGCGACCTTGCCGCCGGCGGGCTCGTCGACGGCGCGCGTGCCGCGGAGACGGCCGTTGTCATCAACCAGACGGCCGAGCAGCGGATCTTCGGGCCCGGCGGGGCGATTGGACGCCGGCTGCGGACGGACGACGATGGCGGAGGTTACGTCGTCGTCGGTGTCGTCGGGGACATCAGGCCCGCTTTCCTCGCCGCGGACGCAGTGGCGACGGCGTTCGCGCCCATGTCGGCGGCGGGCGTCGGCCGCGCCTCGAGCCCGGAGACGACGGTGCTGGTCCGCGGCATGTCCGGTGGCGGCGCGATGGACGCCGTCCGCGGCGACCTGACGCGGACTCACCCGCGGCTCTCGATCTTCGACGCCCGCACGATGGACGAGCACCTTGAGCGGTTCGAACGCGTGATCCGGATCGGTGTCGGCCAGCTCGCGGGGCTGACCTTGTTCGGCCTCGTCCTCGCCGCGATCGGCCTGACCGGCGTGACGTCATACGCCGTCACCCGCCGGCGCACCGAGATCGGCATCCGATTGGCGCTCGGGGCGCGGCGGTCCCACGTGCTGTGGCTCGTCCTCAGGGAGAGTACGTTCCTGGTAGCGGCCGGCGCGTTTCTCGGCGCGACGGGGGCGTTTGCGCTGTCTCGTGTCCTCTCGGCTCTCGCCGCCGATCTCGCGCAGATCCTGGGCACGGTCATCGGGGACCCGGTGATGATCGTCGGTGGGCCGGCGTTGCTCGCCGCGGCAGCGTTGGTCGCCAGCGCGGTGCCCGCATGGCGGTCGGTACGGATCGACCCGACGTCGACCTTGCGGGCGGAGTAGTCAGCGGGCAGCCATCGCGAGTGGGGCACCAACGACATCACGGTCGGTGGAGCTCCGGCCACCTTCCAGCCGTTCGAGATCGCGGTTCCGGGAATCTTCCATTCCTTCCCGGGAGCGCTGCCATCGTCGCGGACGGTCGGAGGAACGCCATCAGGCATGGATCACTGGTCGGGAGACACAGAATCCGAAGACCGGCCTGATGAACTCAGTTGACGACAGGAACTGCAGATGCGCACTCGACTGCTCCTGACGATGCTCATGACTCTCGCGCTGATAGGCGCGCACGCTCCCGGGCGCGCCCAACCACAGACCCTGCCGCCCGCTTCCGCCCCGCCCCGGGCCGCCACGTCGACGGGCGGCGTCATCCTGCCCCAGACGGCCCCGCAGACGTCCCGCCCCGTGCGCCGGCTGTCGGTCGACGAGGCGGTGACCCTGGCCCTGGAGCAGAACCTCGACCTGCGGGTCGAGCGGATCAACCCGCTGATTCAGGGCACGCTCGTCGCCGACGCGCGGTCGGTGTACGCCCCCACCCTGTCCACGACGGTCATCGGCGACGACCGGGACAGCCCCCCCTTCAACATCTTCGCGGGCGGCCAGGACGTGGTCACCGACCGCTTCCTGCAGGACAGCGTCGACGTCGTGCAGGAAGTGCCCTGGATGGGGGGCCGGTACTCCGCGAGCTGGAGCGGCCAGCGCCAGAGCACGACAAACGTCTTCTCGACGTTCAACCCCATCCTCGAGTCCAACCTGGGCCTGAACTACACCCAGCCGCTGCTCCGCAACTTCGGCATCGACAGCTTCCGCCAGAACATTGCGATCACGCGCGCCAACCGGGACCTCTCCGACATCGACCTCCGGCGCACCGTCGTCTCGACCGAGCGCACCGTCCGCAACGCCTACTGGCAGCTCGTGTTCGCCCTGTCGTTCCTCGAGGTCCAGCGCCAGTCGCTCGAGCTCGCGGAGGAGTCGCTGCGCAACAACCGCACCCGGGTCGAGGTCGGCACCATGGCTCCGATCGACATCGTCGAGGCGGAGAACGAGGTCGCGCGGAACATCGAGGCGGTGATCCGCGCCGAGGCGGACGTCGAGCACGCCGAGGACGAGTTGCGGACGCTGGTATTCGACCCGGACACGCCCGACTTCTGGTCGATGAGCCTCGAGCCCAGCGACAGCCCGGTACTCGGGACGCGGGAGATCGACGTCGACGCCGCCGTCCGCAACGCGCTTCTGAACCGGACCGACCTCGACACCCTCGACAGGAACCTGGAGATGACCGACACCGACATCCGGTACTTCCGCAACCAGCAGCTGCCCGCCGTGGACCTGCAGGTCGACTATGGACTGACCGGCCTCGGCGGGGACCGGCTGCTCCGGTCCGGCGGGTTCCCCGGCACGATCGTGGGCCGGGATCAGGTATCGTTCGGCAGCGTCCTCGGCCATGTCTTCGCGAACGAGTTCCCCAGTTGGACGGTGGGGGTCACCGTCTCCTACCCCCTCGGCACGAGCACGGCCGACGCCAACCTCGAGCGGTCCCGGCTCGAGCGGTCCCGGAGCGAGGCGAGGCGCCGGAGCCTCGAGCTGCAGATCGCCAAAGAGGTCCGGGGCGCGGCCCGGAGCGTGCGCACCAACCTGCAGCGGGTGGAGGCCACGCGGGTTGCACGCGAGCTTGCGGAGCGCCGCCTCGGAGCCGAGCAGCGCAAGTTCGAGGTGGGCCTGGCGACCAACTTCCTGGTGTTCCAGGCGCAACGCGATCTGGCGACTGCGCGCAACCAGGAGCAGAGCGCCATTCTCGACTACGTCCGCTCGCTGGTGGACTTCGACGCGGTGCAGGAGATTCCCCTCGGCGGGGTGATTCCGTAGCCGCGAACCCGTCCCCTCGGGCGGGACGCGCGTCGCCGGCGGCTCCGCCTGGCGCCCAACCAACCCTACAGGAGTCCGCGCCGCTTAACTGGCGCAGACTCCTATTCCGGCGGCGTCCGGAAGGCGAGCAGCTCTCCCGGGCGGCCGCCCCCGCTCACCGTGACCACCAGGTACTGCACGCCGTCCAGCGCGTAGGTCATGGGCGAGCCCGTCTGCGGTGCGGGCATGAACAGCGTGCCCACCTCGCCCCCCGTCGCCTTGTCGTAGGCCCGCAGCATGGCGCCGCGCTCGCCCGAGGCGTCGGTGGTGGCCTGGGGGTCGCCGGCGATGAGCAGGGTCTTCGTCACCAGGGTGCCGACAGAGCCCGGCTGGCCGGTGCGGGGGATGTCGAGCCCCCGCAGCGCCTCGTGGTTGCGGATGTGATCGGGCGTCTCGCCGTGCGGGATCTGCCACACGATCTCGCCCCGCGTCATGTCGATGGCGCTGATGATGCCGTAGGGCGGCTTCAGCATCGGCAGGCCCCGGATGGTGAGCTGGGCACGCTGCCGCTGCTCCGCCGTCAGCCGCGGCCGGGGCGGCACCGTGAAGCTCGTCCGCCCCCCGCCGGCCGCCGACCCGGCGCCGCCGGTGGTGCGGGGCCGGTCACCGCGTTCCCCTGGATGTAGGCCATGTCGGACTGCCCCGGATACGGGGGCACGATGCCCAGCGACCCCAGCGAGCTGTTCGACGACACGTAGAGCATGCCGGTCTCCGGATCGAAGGACCCGCCCGGCCAGTTGGTGCCACCCCCCTGGGCCGGGGCCATCAACGTGCCGAGGGGCCCGTCGAGCTCGCTCACCACCGGGGGGGTGAACATCGGCCCCAGCTTGTAGAACGACGCCCGCTCGACCGCCTCGGCCCGCAGCTCGGGGGTGAAGTCGATGAGGTCGTCGAGGGTAACGCCCTGCCGGTCGTAGGCGGGGGGACGGGTGGGGATGGGCTGCGTCGGCGAGTACCACTGGGACGTCGCCGGCCGGCACCGGCTGCTCCTCTATCGGCCAGATCGGCTCGCCCGTCTCGCGGTCGAAGACGTACAGGAACACCTGCTTGGTGGGCTGGGCCACCGCCTTGATCGTCTCCCCGTCGATGACGACGTCGAGCAGGATCGGCGCGCAGGGGATGTCGTGGTCCCAGATGCCGTGGTGGACGAGCTGGTAGTGCCACCGGCGCTCGCCGGTGTACAGGTCGACCGCGACGAGGCTCTCCGCGTAGAGGTTGTCGCCGGGCCGGTTGGCCCCGAAGTAGTCGCCGGTCGCCGCCTCCACCGGCAGGTACACGAGCCCCAGCTCGACGTCGACCGAGATCTGCCCCCACACGCCGGTGTTGCCGGTGTAGACGGCGGAGTCGGCGAGCCAGGTGTCGCGACCGAACTGGCCGGGGCGGGGAATGGTGTGGAAGATCCAGAGCCGCTCGCCGGTGCGCACGTCGTAGCCGCGCACGTAGCCCTTCACGTTGGCCCGGCTCCGGGGGTTCCCGCCCGTGCGGTGGGCGGCGCCGACGATGACGACGTCGCCGGCGACGATGGGGGTGGCGTGCAGGCCGACCTCGCCGGTCACCGGGTCGATCGGCTGGTCGTTGTCCCGCTTCAGGTCGACCATGCCGTCCTGCCCGAACGCCGGGACCCGGCGGCCGGTGGCGGCGTCGAGGGCGACCAGCCGGTAGCCCGGGGTGACGTAGACCACCCGCGGCGGCTCGCCCCCCTCGCCCCCGTCCCAGTACGCCAGCCCGCGGCCCGAGAGTTGCCGCGGGGCGGCGGCGCCGCGCGCCCCCTCGTCGAGGCGGTGCACCCACAGCAGCTCGCCCGTCGCCGCGTCGAGGGCGACCACCGCCCGGCGCGACCCCGCCGTGGAGTAGAGCACCCCGTCGACCACGAGCGGCGTCGACTGGAAGCGGAACTCCGGCACCGGACCGAGGTTGTCGGTCCGGAAGCGCCACGCGATCTCGAGGTCCGCGAAGTTGTCCGCGGTGATCTGGTCGAGGGGCGCGTAGCGGGTGTGGCCGAGGTCGCCGCCGTAGGTCGGCCACTCCCCCGCCGGCGCGCCGGTCTGGGCTCCCGCCAGCGCCGCGCATGACAGAAAGATGCCTGCAAGGGGAGCGGCGATCTCGTTACACTTGGGCATGATGGCGTCAGTATACGCCCGTCTTCCCGCGCCGCGCGGACGAGCGCGGCGAGCCTCCCGCGACCCTGGAGCCCGACATGTCCTCTGACGATTCCCCGCAGGTCCGCACCGAGCTCGAGCCCCTCGGCGACGCCGGCCGGCTGGCCCGCGTCACCGTGCACAACCCCGCGCGCCTGAACGTGCTCGACAGCGACCTCATCCGCCAGCTCCTCACCGCCTTCCGCACCCTCGGCGGCGAGCACGAGCTGCGATGCGTGGTGCTGACGGGGTCGGGCCCGCGCGCCTTCATCGGCGGGGCCGACATCCGCGAGATGGCCGAGCTCGACCACGAAACGACGCACCCGTTCATCAGCCGCCTGCACCTCGCCTGCCAGGCCATCCGGCGGCTGCAGGTGCCGGTCATCGCCCGCATACGCGGCTACTGTCTCGGGGCCGGGGTCGAGGTGGCCGCCTCGTGCGACCTCCGGGTGGCGAGCGAGGACGCGACCTTCGGGATGCCGGAGGTCAAGGTGGGAATCCCCTCGGTCATCGAGGCGGCGCTGCTCCCCCGGCTCATCGGCTCGGGCCGGACGCGCGAGCTCGTCTACACCGGCGAGCCGATCACCGCGGCCGAGGCCGAGCGCTGGGGGCTGGTGGAGCGCGTCGTGCCCGACGGCGAGCTCGACGCGGCGACCGGGCGCTGGGTGGACGCCATCGCCGCCGCCGGCCCCGGCGCCATCCGCCTGCAGAAGGCCCTGGCGCAGCGGTGGGACACGCTGCCCCTCGACCACGCCATCCAGGTCGGCATCCGCTCGTTCACGACCGCCTACCACACCGACGAGCCGCGCCAGCGCATGCAGGCGTTTCTCGACCGGAAACGGGGGTAGCGCGTCAAGGAGCCGTTCGGGGTCCCCGCCTCGATCTCATCCGGTTCGAGTCGGCGCTCGACCCGGGCGACGGGCGGCGTCCGTCGTTCACCGGCGCGCATCACACCCGAAGCCCAGCCGGATCGCGCAGGCCTTCCTCTCGCCTGCGCGCGGCAGCGAGCACTTGAACTATCTCACCCTGAAGGGTACGCGGCGACCGACCCGCAGGCCGCTCTCGTCCTCCACCGCCTCCACCAAGAGGACGTACGCGCCGGAGCGAAGGCCGTCGAGCGGCAGGCTCGTTCCGTAGCGGGCCCAGCCGTCCCTGACGAGGACCTCGTCGCGCTCCCGGAGGACGCTCGCCCCGGCAGCGTCGCTGATCGTGCGGGTCAGACCGAGCCGCCGCCTCGCGCGCGAGTCGTTGACGTAGATCTCGGCAAACACCGCCAGCGTGTCGTCCGGGTCAAAGACGCGGCGGGCCGCCGGCGGGAAGGGCACCGCACTCTCGAGACCGGATTCCGCAATCACGGTCGGTACCGGCGCGACCGGGTCGGGATTGACCGCCAGGCCGCTCATCGCCATCGACGCCGACCGAAGGTCGGGGACCTCCATTTCATGGTGTACGCTGCCGCGCATGCCGGTGAGACGGTCGACCACCGCCGCCCGCAGGTGAACCCGCCCCGGCCCCGGCAGGTCGAGCCTGGACAGGACCCGCACGCCGTGCTCGTGCACGGTTCCGAGCATCTCGCCCACGAACGACACCTCGACCGTGCGACCGGCGAGCACCGTCCCGTCCCGGTCGGCGGCAATGACGGACACGACCGAGTCGACGGCGGGCGATCCGCGGCCGTCCCCGGCAGGCTGCAGCCGGAGGGTGACCACGAGCGGCTGCACGTCCGGGTCGTCGCCCCGCAGCGGCAGCGCCGTCAACTCCAGCCGCAGACCCGATTGCGGCAGCGGACTGTCCAGCAGGGCGGACATCTGCGCCGCGATGTCGTCGGGCTCATCGGGCATACGGGTGTGGACATAGCTTCGACGAGCGTTGATGGTGACGCCCGGACGATCGACTTCAATCCGAATGTGATGGAGCCGCCCGTCCGGAGCATCGCGAGGTGCGCGGTAGCCCAGGAGGAAGTATGTGCTCTGCTCTCGAACGATGCGATCGAACGCCTGACCGAACCGATTCGAGTTGATGAACGCGAAGCCTCCCGTCTCCTCGGCCAGGGCACGAAGGCTCTGCTTGCCGCGCCACGTCGCTTCCGACGCCTCGTCGACGAGAACGCGCGTCCGAACCGCGGACCGCCTGCCGGTGGGGAGCCCGCGAGGGTCGACGGCGTACAGCGTCACGTTGTGCCGTGCGGCGACGTCCGCCACCCGCAACGTCTCGTCGAGCAGGGCGAGCGAGTTCCGATCCCCGAACACGTCGCGCGTGTCGTAATCGATGCCCTGCCCGATGAGGATCATCGCCTTCCGGCGGGCGTCGAGCCCGCCCATCCACCCGGCGAACCGTTCCACCGACCGCAACATCCGCCTTGCCTCCCGGGCCTTCGTCTCCCGCTCGCGATCGACCCTCGCAGGTCCCGCGACCGCGGGGGGCCCGAACGGCCGGCCGGGCGGCCATGAGCGGAGCCGGCCGGCCGGAGCGTAACGGCCGACGAATCGCTCGACCGCCTCGAGCAGCCGTTGCCGATCGTTGGTGAAGTGCTGGTTCCGTCCCAGGCCGCTGGTCATGGCGACGGCGGCGAGGTCATTGCCGAAGAGCGCGTTCTCGATGAACTCGCGCGCGATGGCCCGTACTTCCTCCGTGCGCAGGACATGGGTGTGCAGGTCATCGAGGAGCAGCAGATAGACCCGGCCGGCGCGCTCGCCCGGCGCGCTCGACGCCGCGTCCGGCGGAGGATGCGACACCGGCGCGTCGAACGGCTCCACGGGCATATCGACGCGGGCGAAGGCCACTACCGGCTGCCGCCGACCGTCTTCGTAGACCTCGAAATCGTCCGCGGTCAGGTCCGGCACGGGCCGCCGGTTCCCGTCGGTGACCGAGACCGCCACCTCGATCACGTCCACCGCCGCCCTGAAGGTGGTTTGTCCGGGAGCCGCGACCGCTTGGCCGGCCGGCGCCTCCGGACACGCCGCAACGACGAGGGCGGCAGCCAACGACCCGACTCGCCCTATGCTCGAGTACATGCGCACGGAAACGACTCCATGGAGAGGACCCACCGGCGCCGGGACGATCTGCGACTCGTGCGAGCTCCGATTCGCAATCGCGGGCGCAAGCCACTCGACGAGACTGGCCCGCCCATCGTCGCCTGCGGCTCCGCTGGGCGCGCAACCAACGCTGCTGGGAATCTGCATAGTTCCACGGCGTAGACTCCTAGTCCGACTTCAACGCCGCGAGTGGCTCCGCACCGGCCGCTCGACGGGCCGGATGGACCGCGGCCGCCAACGCAAGCGCCAACACGGCTGCCGCGACGATCGCCACGACGGAAGGAGCTCCTGAATCGAACCCGTGGATCTCCTGCGCCACCACCGGGTGCAACCACCACCACAACGCCGCGCCCAGCAACGAGCCCACCGTCGAAAGCAGGGCCGCGCGCCTGAACACGAGACCCGCGATGTGCGCGCGCCGGGCGCCGAACGCCAGCCGGATCCCGAATTCTCGGGTGTGCTGCGCCACGGTGATCGACATCAGGCCGAAAATGCCGACGGCGACGAACACGACCGCCACCATGCCGAGGGTGGCCGAGACGGCGGCGGCCAACCGTTGTCGCGACAAGTGCGCGCGGATATCCTCCTCCACGGTCCTCACGTCGAGGACGACGATTCGGCTCGACGCGCCGGCGATGACCTCGCGTATCCGATCGCCTGCGCCGCTTCCGGCAGACCGGACGCGGGCGAGTACCGTCCCTCCGCTGACGCCGCGCATGAACATCGGGCGGTACAGATAGGGTTCTTCCGTGTTCCACAGGTCGCGATGGGCGGCGTTGCGGACGACCCCGACGACGCGTCGGCCCGAAACCTCGCCCTCGATGTCCATGAACCGACCGACGGCGTCGCGGTCCGGCCACAGCCGGTCCGCGAGGGCCTCGTTGATGACGACCACATCCGATTCCGCCGCGTCACCGGGGAACGTCTCCCCTCGCAACAGCCGCAGTCCGATCGTCTCGAAGTAGTTCGGCCCGACGTCCCTGAAGACGACCGGCAGCGGATCCGCTTCACCCCGTCCGTTCCGCGCCGTCACCGACACGGTGCCCCGAAGCCTGGAAAGCGGACCGGCATGACTCAGGCTCGCCGACTCCACACCCGGAATCCGTTCCAGGCGACGGAGCAGATCGACGAAGAACAGGTCGTTTCGAGGCTGGTCAGCCCACGGGTCGCGGACGGCGATCGGCACGACGAACACGTGGTCGGCCTCGTATCCGGGATCGACCCGCGACAGGTGGTACAGGCTGCGCCCCAGGGACCCGGCGGCCGCGAGAACGACCACCGAGAGTGCGACCTGCACCACGACCAGGAGCTTCCTGCCCCTGACGGCGGCCCGGCTCCCCGAGTCACCGGCCGCGGCTCGGAGCGTGTCCACCGGTTGACGAGCGGCACAAGCGACCTGTGCCAGGGCAATGGCCGTCGCCGCAACCGCGGACAGTCCGCACGAGAAGACAATGGACCGCGCATCCAGCCCGAGCTCCACATGCAGCGGCACGCCGAAGGGAGCAGGATACGCCCCCAGCGCATGCAGAAGACCTGATGCGATCCCGACGCCGCCCACGACCGCGGCTGCCGTCAACGCGGCGGCCTCGGCGAGCAGCAGGCGTCCCAGAGCCGCGGGGCTGGCGCCGACGGCGAGTCGAATCGCGAGCTCGCGTCGTCTCGCGAGCACTCGCGGCACCCAGAGATTGAACAGGTTGCTGCAGGCCAGGAGGAGGAGCACCGAACCACCCGCGCCCACGAGGACGAGCAGCCGGACATTGTCCGAATAGCGGCCCGGCCAGAACCGCGCCCTCGTCGCCGGCAGCACGATCAACTCACGGTGCGCGTTCGACCCGGGGTACGCCGTCTGCAATCGCTTCGACGCCAGCGCCAACGACGCGCTGGCGTCCTCGAAGGTCGCGTTCTCCCGCAACCTCCCGACAACCTGCGGCGACACGAACCGCCTGTCGTGCAGCAGCGGAGCATCCTCGCTTCTCCACCTGTCCAGCATCTCGATGGGGATGAAGAGATCGACGGGGGCATCACCGTACCAATCGACCAGCGAGCCGCGGAATCCGGGCGGAGCGACGCCCGTGATCGAGAACGGGACGTCGTTCACGACGAGCGTCCGGCCGAGCGCGTCCGGGCGCCCCCCGAAACGTTCGTGCCAGAGTCGGTGGCTGATCACCAGTGCGCGGTCGCCGGTCTCCGTGTCCGCATCGAACAGCCGCCCCGCGGCGGGTCGAGTGCCAAGAACCGAAAAGTAGTTGGGCGAGACGAGATCTCCGATGACGCGCGTAGGCGACGAAGGGCCGGATACCGTCAACGCGGTTCGCAGGAACGCCGCCAGCGCAACCGTCGGCACCTGCTCGCCATAGTGCACATAGTCCGGGTACGAGACTCCCTGGTATTCCACCCCCGGCGTGTCCGCGCGGTCGGTGTAGAGCGCAACCAGCTCGCTCGCTCGAGCGACACCCGAGAGCGGACGGAACAGAACCGCGTCGATGAGCGCGTATATCGCCGTGTTGATGCCCACGGCCAGGGCGAGCGTCAGGATCGCGGCGACGGCGAATCCCGGCGTCCGTGCAAGGGCCCGGATGCCGGCACGCGTGTCGGACCAACAGGCAAGCAACTCGTCGCCGAGGCGCAGGCCGCGAGCGCGCCGGCAGTCGTCCTTGGCCCGTTCGACGCTGCCGAAGCGCAGCCGGGCGCGCCGCATCGCCTCCGTCCTCGGGATGCCGGAGCGGACCAGGTCGTCGGCGTAGGCGTCGAGGTGAAACCGAACCTCCTCGTCGAGGGAGCTCTCGAAGTGCTGCCGCTGCGTCATAGCCGACAGGAACGAACGCAGACGCGAGAACACCGCTCACCCCCTTGCCCGAGTCGCGGCGACCGCCTTCAGCGTCAGGTCGTCGAGGACGGGAGCAGATTGGCGGACTGCCTGACCATGTTCTCCTAGTTCCGCCAAGAGTCTAGCACTGCTCTCCCAGTTTCGCAAGGGCGGAGAAAGCGGGCTTCCGCTCGTTCACCGCCGCCCGCCACGCCGACGCGCCGCGCCGGCGCATCCGGGCGTTTCTGGAATGCCGAAGGACTACCAAGTCGAGGAGACGGATTGGGGCCGCCCGGTCGGTCGGGAAGTAGACCTTCTGGTGAGGCGGTGCAGGGGGAAGGTCGAACAGGGCGAGCTGTTCCTGCTCTGTCATCGTGAGACTCTCCTCGCTACGGGAGCATGGAAGATTGCTCCTGCGGCCACACGGGAACGGAGGGCATCGCATCCCAGGTACGGCCGTCCAGCTCCCGGCCGGCGCGCTTCTTTCGTGTCCCGCCCCATTGCTTGAAGAAGAATGCAACTCCCTGTTCTTCGCATTGAACCTGAAGTGCGCGTACCCATTCGCTCTTCATGGGACGTGCCCCGGGACCGCTCTCGCCTCCGACGATGGCCCAGTGTACGCCCGTGAGGTCGGCATCGGGGATCGGACCGATCAGTGGCTCGAACGATGCGAACAGTACGGCGGCAGGGGTGGATCGAAGCTCGCGAAGGCGCCAAAGGTAGTCGGACGTCTCGACGCTCGTTCCCAACCATACGTTCGGCAGGAGCTCCATCCGGCCGGCGACTTCACGCATGCGTTCGGGCCGCTTGGTGAGGATCTGGAAGGTGTGCCTCGGCGCAGTTCTGCTCAAGCTCGTCGCACTTGGCGGACAGCCCACCATAGCAACAGCCAAGCGCCCAGCGTTACCGCGATGTTGAGCACCCAACCACGGAGGTCACGTCTCTGGCACACTCCGATGTACACAGCGCCCAGGCATCCCGGTCGTACCCGCAGACGACTACCCGGCGGCCATCGGCTCGATGTGGCCGTACATGAGGCCGCCGAAGACGCCGCGCTCCATGGCGTGCTCCCACGAGCCGCCGTAGCGGTCCTCGTAGAAGAACACGCGGGCGGTGAAGGTGCCGTCGAGCCCGGGAATGCCGAAGTCGGTGATCGACACCATCGGGGTGTCGCCGGCCCAGACGATGGGGACGACGACCGGGAGGGTGGCGTCGAAGTTGCCGTAGACCATGCGCACGTCGAAGCGCCACTCGTTGTCGCCCACCTTGGCGACGCTGGCGATCTCGTACCGCTCGGGGCTGGCGCCGCCGCTCTCGCGGCCGTCGACGGTGAAGTTGCCGACGAGCACGACCTGCTGCATGCGCTCGGCGAACTCGCGCTCGAGCTCGGTCAGCGACGCGACCGGCACCTCCTGGCCGACGCCGGCCCTCCCCAGCAGCCAGCCGAAACCCAATGTCACCGCCAGCACTACCGCGCCGGCGACGATCTTGACGATGCTGCCGCTTCCCATTCGAATCCTCCCCGTAGTCCGAAATGCGACGCCACTCGCCGGCGGGCGACCGCGGATCGCACGTGCGATCGACGGATGACCGCGCCGGCCCGATGGCGAGGCGATCGCCGCTCGTCCCTGAGGACAGTGATCGAACCAACCTTGCCAACTACGTTCAGGATCGTCCCACTTGCCCGCGGTTCCCGTGCGCGGCACGTGGCAAGGTATTCCCGTCACCGTCCTGACCGCCAGTGGAACGAAAACGGCGGAGGCCGGCGAGACGAGGTGCCGCCCGCCCCCGAAACGGGAGCGCCACGGCATCCGGTCCGACCGCCGGCCGCTACTGCCCCCCGCCTCCACGAACCGCCGCCCCGCCGTCCCGAGACGAGAGCGCCTCCACGAACGGCCGCCCGCCGTCCCGGGACGAGAGCGGCCCCGAATCCGGCCCACCGCCGGCCGGCTACTGCCCCGCCGCCTCGACGAACGGCTGCCCGATCAGCAGCGCGCGGTTGGCGTCGGCCTTCGGCACGAGCTTCTGGAGCCGCCCGTACTGGTTGTCGGCGCCGTAGAGGTTGCCCTCGGCGTCGACCGCGAACGAGTGCATCTCGATGAACGCGTTCGGCCCTTCGTTCTCGAGCTCCCACTGGGCCAGCGGGTTGCCGTTCAGATCGAGCTTGACGATCTTGACCGGCGAGAGGTCGGTCACGAAGACCTCGTACTGGTTCACGATGACGTCGAGGGGCAGGCCGAACCCCGGCCAGACCGCGATGGGGGCGATGTTGGGGTGGTACCAGACGGCGGCGCGGGTGGTCTGGTTGAACACCTGCACGCGGCGGTTGTTGCGGTCGGCGACGAAGATGCGGCCGTTGGGGCCGACGGCCACCGAGTGCACCACGTTGAACTCGCCGCGTCCGTCGCCGGCCCGGCCGAACTCGTCGAGGTAGTTGAGATCGGCGTCGAGAATGATCACCCGCGAGTTGATGAACCCGTCGGCCACCAGCACCCGGCCGTCGGGGAAGAACGCGACGTCCTGCGGCCCCCCGAGGTGCGTCTCGTCGTCGCCGGGGACGTTCTTCTCGCCCAGGGTCGCCAGCAGCTCGCTGCCGTCGTTCGAGAACACGAAGATCTGGTGGGCCGACTCGTGCACCACCCACACCCGGCGCTCCGGGTCGTAGGGGCTGATGCGGATGCGGTGCGGCCCCGGCCCGTCCGACCCCTCGAACAGGTGGTCCCACTGGTCCCAGACCTCGATGACGTTGCCGTCGCCGTCGACGACGTAGATGCAGTTCTGGAACGTCCGGCGCTCGGTCTCGCGCAGGGTGTTGATGCCGATGGAGCCGGCGTAGCCGTCGAACCCGTCCGGCACCGGGTCGGGAAGCCGCGTCTCGCCCCGCTGCAGCACGAAGATGCGGTCGGGCGACTCCACGAAGACGCCGGAGTTGCCGCCGAAGGCGAAGCCCTCGCCCGCGAACGGCTTCAGCCAGCCCTCGACCGGCTCGTAGGGGAGCGGCTCGCTCGGCCCCAGCAGGTCCTGGGCCGCGGCCGGGCCCGCGAGGATGCCGCCCATTGCGACGACCAGCAGAATTCGAATGATGTTGCGCATGATCATGCTCTCTCCACGGTTGTGACTGTGCCCATCGCCGGGCCGGAAGTCGCCGCCGCGCGGATCCGCCGTCGGCACGGCCGACCCGCCGGCCTCCGACACCGTTCTGCGGCGCAGACTCCGACCGGCGGGCCCTCGCTGCTTCGATCGCCTGCTCGGAAGCAGGCTCTGCCCGTCAACGGGACATTTTGACACACCGCGCCCCTCCGGATCGCGCGGCAACCCGTACCCGACGATGCGGGCGTCTTCACCAGGAACGCGCTGGGCCGGGACGTCGAGTGCTACGACGCGCCCGCCGTCCGCGCCACCGTCCTCGGGGAGGCTGCCCGGCGTCGGCGCCTCGGCCGCGTGCCCGGCCCACGCGACGAGCCGCGGCGTGCCGCGCCCCCTGCTGCCCGTCGCCGGTCGGCCGCCGCGTCGTGTGGCGTGAGCGGACCGCGCGACAAGCCCCCCCGGGGGCCTCAGTCCCCGCCCGGCCCCGACGACGCCCGCCAGCGCAGCCAGTGATCGGCGAGCACGATGGCCACCATCGCCTCCGCCATCGGGACGAACCGCGGCAGCAGACAGGGGTCGTGCCGCCCCTTGGTCCGGATGGTGGTCGGCTCCCCCCGGGTGGTCACCGTCGCCTGCTCGCGGGGCAGGCTGCTCGTCGGCTTCACGGCGGCCCGGAGCACGATGGGCATGCCGCTCGAGATGCCGCCGAGCATGCCCCCGTGGCGGTTGGTGCCGGTGACGACGCGCGGGCCCGCGGACGGGCCGCCGCCCTCCGCGGGGCGGAACAGGTCGTTGTTCTCGCTGCCGCGCAGCCGTGCGCAGCCGAACCCCACGCCGTACTCGACCCCCAGCACCGCCGGCAGGCTGAACAGCGCCTTGGCGAGGTCCGCCTTCAGCTTGTCGAAGACCGGCTCGCCGAGCCCCGCCGGCACCCCGACGGCCACGATCTCGGCCACGCCGCCGACCGAGTCGCGGGCCTCGCGCAGCTCCTCGATGAGCGCCACCATCTCGGCCGCCCGGGCCGCGTCGGGGCACCGGACGATGTTCGGCGCCCCGCCCGGCAGCTTCTCCACCTGCTCGTGCGTGACCGCGGCGGGGTCCGGCACCTCGGCCACGACGGCCCCGACCTGGCGGACGTAGCCGACCACGCGGCCGCCGAAGGCCGAGGCGATGATGCGTTTGGCGACGACCCCCGCCGCCACCCGGACCACCGTCTCGCGCGCGCTCGCCCGCCCGCCGCCGCGGTAGTCGCGCCGGCCGTACTTCGCGTCGTAAGTGTAGTCGGCGTGACCGGGCCGGTACTTGTCCCGGATGTCGGCGTAGTCGCGGCCGCGCTGATCGACGTTGCGGATGAGAATCGCGATGCTGGTGCCGGTGGTCTTCCCCTCGAAGACGCCCGACAGGATCTCCGGGGCGTCGGGCTCGTTGCGCGGCGTGACGATCCGGCTCTGGCCGGGTCGCCGCCGGGCGAGGTCCTCGGCGAGATCCGCCTCGGCGAGGGGGATGCCGGGCGGGCACCCGTCGATGATGACGACGTTGCCGGGGCCGTGCGACTCGCCGGCGGTGGTGATGCGGAAGCTGTGTCCGAACGAGTCGCCGGGCATGGATCAATCTCGGGTTCCGAACCGGGCGCGCACCCGCCCGGGGGCTCGCCGCCTGAGGACAGTGATCGACGTGACCTTGCCGACTACGTTCAGGACCGTCCCGCTTGCCTGCGGTTCTGTGCGCGGCACGGGGCAAGGCAATTCCCGTCACCCAAGCGCCCGTCGATTGTTCGCCGTCTCGGCCGCCCCGCTCCCCCCGTTGGGCGGAACCCGGAGAGAGGCGGACGGCGCGACCTGCCAACTCCGGCCCGCGCGTCACTGCGGATCGATGACGTCGCGGCGGCGCTTCCACCGGCCCAGCAGCAGCGTCGCGAGGCCCAGCATCATCTCGTCGATGAGGGGAATGGGGTCCGGGACGACCAGATCGGTCACGAACAGCGCGCCCGCGAGCAGAAAGAGCTGCCACGAGCGCAGGCGCGACAGCCAGGCGAAGAGGCCGCGGCCGTCGGCGCTATCGGACATGCTCCCGATAGAACGCCAGCATGCGCGACCAGCACTCGGCCGCGCGCGCGGCGTCGTAGACGTCGGGACGCGTGTCGTTGAAGAACGCGTGGTCGGCGCCGTCGAACACGGTGACGTCGGCCGACTTGCCCGCCGCCCGCAGGTCCTGCTCGAGCTGCCGCGCCGCCGCCGGCGGGACGAACGCGTCGCGCTCGGCGAAGAACCCGAGGACCGGCGCCTGGAGGGCCGACAGGTTCGGCTCGACGTTCGGGTGAATGCCGTAGAAGACGACGCACGCCCCGACCGAGGGGTTCTCGCAGGCGGCGTAGAGGGACAGCTGCCCGCCCATGCAGAAGCCCACGGTGCCCACGTGCGCGGTCGTCACCTCGTCGCGTCCGAGCAGATACCGGACGGCGCCCCGGAGGTCCTTCTCGACCCGTCCGATGTCGAGGGCCATCATGAGCTTGCCGGCATCGTCGGGGCTCGTCGTGCTCTCCCCGTGGTAGAGGTCCGGCGCGAGGGCCACGAACCCCGCCGCCGCGAAACGGTCGGCCACGTCCTTGATGTGGTCGACGAGCCCCCACCACTCCTGCAGCACGATGACCCCGGGACCGCCGCCGGCGGCGGGCACCGCCAGGTAGCCGCTGCCGGTCGCGCCGTTGCTCGCAAACTCCACCATCGTTCCTGCCATCGATGACCTCCGTCGCGGACGCCTCACATTATAGGGGGTCGTGCCACGAGGGTCATGACCGGCGGGCCGGCGCGGCGGCGGGCGGCGCGGGCCGTTGCCGGGGCCGCCTCCGCGTCACCGGCAGTGCACTCTCTGCGTCACGGGGTGTCGGCCGCGATTTCGCGCTCCATGCCGCCCTCGTCGTCGTAGAAGGCCACGCTGGCCCGGCCGTTCTCGGCCACGCCGAGCACCATCCGGGTCCGCGCGCCGTCTCCGAGGTTGACCACGGTGGCGCCCTGCACCGTCCCCAGGGTGACGCGCTGCGCGCCGCCGGGGTCGAACACCGACAGGAACGGCGCGTCGTCGGCCCCCACGATCATGCCGATGCCGGGCTGCCCCCGGCGGTTGAACAGGTTCACCCGCGGCTGCCCCTGGTCTCCCAGCGTGAGCTGCATCGGGATGCGCCGGCCGTCGGACAGGGCCAGGAAGGGGGTGCCGCCCTGCGAGCCGATCAGGGCATGGCGAGCCGTCTCGTCCCCCACGGTGACCAGCCCGTCCTCCTGCCCCACCCTGGCGAGAATCCGGGTGGCCCCGGCCGGATCGGTGAGCCGCAGGACCGGATGGCCGTCCGCGTCGATCCCCACCAGCCCCCTGAACGCCCCGTCCGGCGCGTAGAAAGCCAGCGAGGCCATGCCGCGCTCGTCGTCGCCGCTCAGGATCGCCCGCAGCCGCCCCGCCCCGTCGACGATGTTCACCTGCGACGCGGTGACCACCCCCGCACCCTGCGCACCGACACGCGCCGTCAGCAACGCGTTCGACACCGCGCCGCCCACCAGCGACGCCGCCAGCATCGCCCCCACCAGCCACCCCTGCCGTCTCATGTCCACTCCCCCGGCCCTTGACGCCTCACGCGGTCCACCAGCCCGCCGCGAAGTCCCTGCCGCATCGGACCCCGCTGCATCCCCACCTGCGCCCGCCAAGCGGCGCCTTGGGCTCCGATTGCCGCCCAGCCGCGCCTACCGGTAGTCTGCGCCGGAACCCGCGCCGACCAACGGCTGCGTGCGTTCGTCGGTTGCACATGCCGAACATGCGCCATCCTCACGCCTTGTCAGGCGGACGCATCGGCTGTTCGCCGGCGCCCTCCGGGCGCGGTGCGACGCGGGGGTTCACCTCGGGCTGCCCGGCCGCTTCCGCTTCGTCCAGGGCGTGGAAGCGACGCCCCCGCGTCTCGGGCCCCAGCCAGATCACCGCCGCCACCAGCAGCCCCCCCGCGACGATGCACGCGGTCATCGCCCCGCCGGTGGTCATGCCGCCGTCCTGCAGCTGCCCCAGCACGAGCGGGGTCGCCGAGCCCGCCGCCGCCCCCACGTGGTACGACAGTCCGGGTCCGACGCCGCGCACCGCGGTCGGGAAGCGCTCGGTGAGGTAGGCCGGGGCCATCCCCCAGATTCCGCCGCCGGTGGCCCCCATCAGCACCGCCCCCACCAGCAGCTGCGCGGGGCCGGACGCCGCGAGGAAGACGGGAGCGAGGGCCACGCCGAGGAGCGCGGCCAGCGACACCGCCCCCCGGCGCCCGAGGCCCCCCTCCGACGCCCGGCCCCAGACCGCGATGCCCACGATCGCCCCGGCGTTGAATCCGACGACGTACCGCAGCGGCTCGACCCCGGCGCCGAGCAGAAACGTCGGATACCAGAACGAGATCGAGTAGTACGAGAACATGAACGCCGACATCAGGAGCGAGCTCTGCACCGTCGCCCAGAGGAGGTCCGGCCGCAGGAGGCGCAGCAGCGACACCCGCTCCGCCAGCTCGTCCCGCCCCCGCGTCCCCAGGTACCGCTGCCGCTCCAGCCAGACCGGGCTCTCGTCGACCCCGGTCCGGATCCAGAGCACGAGCAGGGCCGGGACGCCCCCGATCCAGAACAGCACCCGCCAGCCCAGCGTCGACTCGGACGACGCGCTGAGCGGGTCGGGCACCGCGCCGAACAGCGGGTAGACGGTCGAGAAGGCGAGCGCCGCCAGCATGTAGCCCCAGAACCAGCCGCCCTGCAGCAGCCCCGACGCCAGCCCGCGCAGCCGGGTCGGCCAGTGCTCGAGGGTCAGGGGCATTCCCGCCGCCCACACCCCGCCCATGCCGATGCCGAACAGGGCGCGGCACGCGAACAGCACCGCGTACGACGTGGAGAAGCCGCTGAGGAACGCGAACAGCGAGAACCACAGGATGGACAGCATCAGCGGGAGCTTCCGGCCCCACCGGTCCGCCATCATGCCGGCGCCGAGCCCGCCCGCGAGCCGGAAGAACAGGGTCACCGTGCCGAGGGCGCCGGCCAGCGCCGCGTCGACGGTGAAGCTGTTCCGGATGTCCAGCAGGATGAACGTCAGGACGGAGAAGTCGAAGCCGTCGAGGGTCCAGGCCAGGAAGGTGGCGGCGAACGCCCGCCGCTGACGGCCGTCGACCTGCCGGTACCACGGCTCGTCGGGGTGATTCGCCATCGGCCGTTCGCAGCCCCCGCTCCGACCGCGCCATCGGTCTCGGGGAGGCGTTCATTATACCGTTCGGGCCCCGAAGGCTCTCCGCGCGGTCCACGCGTCCGCTGGAGGTTTCGCGGGATCACCTCTCGGAACTCCGGGTGTGTCGACCTCGACATTCCGTGGACGCCGCCGGCCGCCCGAGAGACTACAATGGGGGTTCGCCACGATGCGCCGGAGCCGCTGTCCGGCGTCGCTTCGTTCATCCGCTGGCAGGAACTGGAGGTTCCCATGCTGATCTCGTCGACCCGGCATGTTCGACGGGCGCGCTTGGCGCCGCTCGCGGCCGCGCTCTTCCTATTCGTCGCCGCGCCGTCCGTGCCGGCCCAGGAGCACACCCTGCACGTCGCCGTCGCCGACTCCCAGGGGAATCCGGTCCCCGGCCTCACGGAGGACGACATCGTCGTGCAGTGGGACGGCGAGAACCTCGAGACCACCGAGTTCGAGGCGCACAACTGGCCCGTCCGGCTCACCGTCTTCGTCGACAACAGCGACACCGCCGTTCCCCTCGTGCCGCAGCTCCGCGAGGGCCTGCGGGCGCTGTTTCGGGAGCTGCCGGCCGACATGGAGATCGCGGTGCTGACGACGGCCCGGCAGCCGCGCTGGATCACGCGGCACACGACGGACCGGGCGGAGCTCGAAGGGAACATCGCCAACATCTCGCCGGACGCCGGCACCGCGCCCACGTACAACGACGCCCTCGTCGAGGAGGCGAACCGCCTCGACGACGACGACGACCGCGAGTACTACCCGGTCATCATCATGGTCGCCGCCGACGGGCCCGACCTGAGCCGGAGCCAGCAGGGGCGGGTCGACCAGATGGTGGAGCGGATGATCGAGAACACGGCAGAGGTGCATACGCTGCTGTACGTCACCGGAGCCCTCGGCTCGGGAGCCATGGCGGCGGGGGTCGGCCAGCAGATGGCGCAGATCACGCGCGGCAGCTTCGAGCGGATCGCCGTCGAGACCGTCCTCGTCGAGAGGCTGGCGGCGCTGGGCCGCGACATCGCGCGGAAGCACCGCTTCGTGAGCAGCCAGTACCGCATCACCTACCGGCAGCCCCGCAACGCCTCCTCGCAGCCGGCCATCGGCGTGGCCACCCGGCGGGAGGGCCTTCAGATGATGGCCACCCTGGACGGCAACATCCCGTCGCGGATGCCGCAACAGTAGCGACCGTGAGAGTGACGCCGCCGCCGGCGCGCTGACAGCCCCTTGCCCCCGGGTTCGCGCCGGTCAGGATCGTGAGGCCGGCTCCGGTTCACCGCACGCGCTTCGGCACGAAGTTCGGGTACGTCCTGACACCGGCCGCGGGCCGGCCGCGGTCCCGGGCGTGAAGGGCCACGGTGGCGTGGTGGGCCCGGCGCTGCGGCTCGGGAAGCCGGTAGCGGACGGCGAGAGCGAGCACGAGATCCACGGCCGACCGGGTGTCCGCACGGTGCCCCGGCGACACGAAGACCGGGCTCACCCGTTCGCGAGTGCGGACCACCGCGCCGACGGTTTCGCCGTCCACCCGGAGCGGGACCGAGGCGCCCCTGCGATCCGGCACGGCGCCGTGCTCGCCCAGGAGCCGGGTCTTCGCGCAACCGACGGACGGCGCGTCGAGGAGCAGCCCCGCGTGGCAGGCGAGGCCGAACCGGCGCGGATGCGCCAGGCCCTGCCCGTCGAACAGCAGCACGTCCGGAGCCTGCGAGAGCCGCTCGAAGGCGTCGAGCAGCGGCGGCACCTCGCGGAACGAGAGCAGCCCGGGAATGTAGGGGAACGTCGCGTCCCGCGTGACGCCGACCGACTCGACCGTCTCCAGCGACGGCAGCTCCACCACCACGACCGCGGCGTAGACGCGATGGGTGCGGCGCGAGTACGCCACGTCGGCCCCCGCCACGAGCCGCGGTTCCCGCGGCAGCGGGGCGGCGACGAGCCGCCGGTGCAACGCCTGCTGAATCCCGGCCGCCTGCGCGTGGGACACGCGCCACGGATGCAGGGTCCGAGCCTTCACGGTCTTCGGCCGGCCCGTCAGTACCGGAACAGGTACTGGATCTTGGTGAAGACGGCGCGGTTGGTCTGCAGGTAGCCGCGGTCGATGGCGTTCACCTGGTCGTCGAAGAACTCGTACTGCCGGTAGTGATCGTCGTACCCGACGTAGAAGGCGGTCCCCGAGTTGACGCGGTAGGTGGCCAGGAGGTTGAGGCCGACCGTCCCGCGGTAGGTGTTGAACTCGGTGATGTTGCGCAGGGCCAGCCGGTCGGTGAACTGGTAGGTGTTGAGGGCGCGGAAGATGTTCACGTTGAACACCTCGCCGTCCTCCAGCCGCTCGCCGTCGTTGAGCCCCGCCACGAAGAGGCCCAGCGGATCCGTGAACCGGCTCGTCGTGATGTTGATGTTGGTGGCGAACCGCGACACCGGCCGGAAGTTGATGAACGTGCGGAAGCCGCTCTCGCGCCCGAGGAACGCGTTGGCGCCGTCGAAGTAGATCTCGTCGCCCCAGTCGAACCCGGTGCCGAACGAGAACACGCGGCTCGTGCTGACGTTGCCGAACATCCGGTAGCGGCGCTTGTTGAAGTCGATGCCGTAGTAGCGCTCCATGTCCTGGTCGAGATCGAAGCTGTAGCGGACGTTCTTGGCGAAGTTGGCGCTGACCCCGGCCCGGAGATTCTCGTCCGCGAGCACGCCGTCGAAGTTGTAGTTGCGGCCGTAGCGAAACTCCGGCCCCCAGCTGATCACCCAGGACTGAGGCCACCACAGGTAGTCGACCCGCGCCTCGGTCTCGCGCTGGTCGGTCCGGCGCACGAACCCCACGTCGGTCCGGAAGTCGGGCGACAGCGCGAACGAGTCGATGGAGTAGCTCAGGTTGCGGCCCCGCTTCCGGAACCCGAAGTCCAGCGCGTAGCCATCGCACGCGGCGGGCGCCTCCACGTCCGCCGTCGACGGACAGCGGTTCACCTGGGGACCGCTCTGCGCGGCCCGCCGGTCGGTGCCCAGGGCCCGGAAGCCCAACTGGTGGGTGGCGCCGATGCGGAAGTTGCTGTCCGCCCCGACGAGGCGGCTGTGCCCGTCGAGAAACTGCCGGTCGGTGACGATGGCCCCGACGAACGACTCCGAGTAGAGGTCGTAGCGGACGCGGCCCACGAAGGTCTGCGCCGTCTGGCCGAACGCCGGGTCCAGCCGGTCGTCCACGCCCAGGCTGGCCCCCTCGTCGTTGGCGAACAGCACCCCCAGGGTGGTCTTGCCCGCCTTGCCGGTCAGCTTGGCCCCGTACTGCGGGTCGACGATGGTCCGGGTGTGCACGACGGTGACCGGCGCCTGCATCTGGAAGATCTCGGCCCCTTCCAGGAAGAACGGGCGAAGCTCGGGGTAGTAGAGGGCGAAGCGCTGGTTCACCTCGACCTGCGGGCGGTCCGACTCGATCTGCGAGAAGTCGGGGTTGAAGGTGAAGTCGGCGATGAGGTTGGGGGTCACGCCGTACTTGAAGTTGGCCCCGAAGTCGGGCTGCGGCTCTCCGTCGACGAGCCGTCCCGCCGCCTCGTCGTACGAGCCGTAGCGGAAGGCGGTGAACGTCGGCTGCACCTCGAGGTTCCGGCTCGTCGAGAGGCCGGTCATCCCGTCGAGGACGCCCATCTGCGGCAGGAACCCGGCGATGTCGCGCGACACCGGCGACCACACGATGGTCTCGTCCTTGTCCCGGATCTGCCGGACGATCTGGAACCCCCACGTGTGCGGCACGCTGCCGGGCCGCGCCGGGTACCGCAGGCTCTTGAACGGGATCGCCATCTCGGCCGTGAACCCGTCGGCGACGGGCTGGCCGCCGCTCTCGAAGAGGGCGTCCCACGACCGGTCGCCCCAGGGAACGCCGCCGCGCCCGCCCCCGCTGAACCCGCCGCCGCGCCCGCCCGAGACGATGGAGTCGCCCTGCACGCCGTAGCCGTTCACCGAGAACACGTAGGCGCGCTGCTGATCGAGGAACGGATCGAAGTAGACCGAGATGATGTCGTCGCCGTAGCCCGCCCGGTCGCGGTCGACCCGGTTCGCCCGCATGCTCCCCGGGTCCGCGTACTTGGCGTGAAACGCCAGATAGAGGTTGGTGTCGTCGTAGGCCAGATAGACGTCGGTGTCCTCGCTGGCCGGCGCGCCGTCGACGGGCTGGCGCTGCACGAACTCGGTGATGCGCGCCGCGTTGCTCCAGACCGCATCGTCGAGCAGGCCGTCGACCGTCGGCGGGGTCGTCGTCCGCCGCGGCCGCACCGTCACGCGCCCGGTGAGGACGCCGGCATCCCCCGCGGGGGGAACGGGCGCGAACCCGGCCACTCCGCCGGCGGCGCCGGCGCCCGCGCCGACGGCCGGTCTCGCGGGAGCGCGCCCCGCCCGCCGCGGACCCGGCTCGAGGCCGCCCGCGCCACTGCCTCCCACCGGCCCCACCGAGGATGCGGAACCGGGCCGGCCGGCGGCCCGACGCCCGGTCGCGTTCGGCCTCGCGACGGCCGCTGCCGGGATCGCGCCCACCCGCGGGGCGGGAGCCGGGCCCCCGTTGCGGACCAGATCGACGAGTCCCCCCGCCACCTCCGTCACGATGCGATCCTGCAACGCGAACAGCTCGTCCGTGCGGCCGTCGATCTTGGCGACCTCCCGGGCCGCCCCGGTCTCGACGTCGATGACCCGCGCGACGATCCGCATCCGCTCGTCCACCCGCTGAAAGCCACCCTCGACGAGCCAGGACACGCCGGACTCGGGTGCGTCCGGGCGCATCAGGGCCTCCTGCCCACGGGCTCCGGCCGCCGGTCCGCCGGCCGCCGCGGCGCGACGGTCGACGACCGGCACCCCGATCGAGCTCTGCACGCCGGAGATGAGGGTCTCGGCGATCCCGTCCCCCATCCAGTCGTCTTCGGGCCTGCCCGAGACGTTCACGAAGGGCATCACCGCAACCACGGGCGCGGCGTCGGCGGCGGGTCCCGACCCGGTCCCGGCGTCCCCGTCGGGCTGGGCGAGCGCCGGTCCGCCGGCAGCGAGCATACCGATCCCCAGCATCGCCCCGATGGTGCGGTCCGAGAAAGACTTCGTTGAAAGCAAGGTCTCACTCCCCGACATGAGATCCGACCGGCCCGCGCCCTGCCTTGCCGGTCCGGTTGCCGCCCTTCCGCCATTCCGCCGCGTCGAGCCGTCAAGCGCATCGCGCCGACGGACCTGTCGACGGCCTCGACGCGCCGGCGGAACGAACACCGGCGGCGCGGCGGCGTGCCTGCCGCCCTGGCCACGACGCCTCACATACAAGGCGTCCTCCCTAGTATCATAGCAGCCGCGAGCACGAATCCGCGCAGCGGCGGGCAGTCGCGGGAAGCCGCGGGCAACCGGAATGCGCGGCCGGACCGGCCCGGATCACCACGGCATGGACCCCACCAGCGTTCCGATTCGCGGGTACAGACGTCCGCCGGCGGACTGCCATCCCCCGAACGATTCACCCGACTACCGGTCCACCGCCGCACGGCACCCGGCCCGGCCGCTGGTGGTCGTTCCGCAGACGCTCTCCGAGATCACCGGGCCCGTGTACGGCCACGGCCGCCCCGGGCCGACGGACCACGACCTGACCGGCCAGCACGACGGCGAGCCCCTCGGCGAGCGCATCATCGTCGCCGGCCGCGTCCTGGACGAGGACGACCGGCCGGTGCCCGAGACCCTGGTCGAGATCTGGCAGGCGAACGCCGCCGGCCGCTACGCGCACACCGAGGACCGGCACGCGGCGCCCCTCGACCCGAGCTTCTCCGGCGCCGGGCGCGCGCTCACGAACGCGGACGGCGAGTTCCGGTTCGTGACCATCAAGCCCGGCGCCTATCCGTGGCAGAACCACGACAACGCGTGGCGGCCCGCCCACGTGCACTTCTCGGTGTTCGGGCCCAGCTTCCTGACCCGCCTGATGACCCAGATGTACTTCCCCGGCGACCCCCTGCTCGCCTTCGATCCGGTCTTCAACGCGATCCCCACCGAGTCGGCCCGCCGGCGCCTGATCGCGTCGTTCGATCCCGACAGCACCGAGTCGGGCTGGGCGCTCGGCTACCGCTTCGACCTCGTGCTGCGGGGGCGCGACGCCACGCCGATGGAGACCTGACCCGGTGCCGCCCCTGACGCCGTCGCAGACCGTCGGCCCGTTCTTCGCCATTCTCGTGCCCGAGCGGGGGCGCGTGCGGCTGCGCGCGGACGGGACCCCCGGTATTCCGATCCGCGTGGAGGGATCCGTGCGGGACGGAACGGGGCAGGCCGTTTCGGACGCGCTGGTGGAGACCTGGCAGGCGGACGAGGCCGGCCGCTACGCCCATCCGGACGACCCTCGGCACGACGGGCCGGACCCTGCGTTCGCCGGCTTCGGCCGCGTGCATACCGACGCCGACGGCTGCTTCCGCATCGAGACCGTGAAGCCCGGCCGCGTGCCCGGCCCCGGGCGGCCCCAGGCCCCGCATCTCGTGGTCGGCCTGTTCGCGCGGGGCCTCCTCGCGAGGCTGGTCACCCGCATCTACTTCGACGACGAGCCCTCGAACGCCGGCGATCCCATCCTGGCCCGCGTGCCCGCCGACCGCCGCTCGACCCTCATCGCCGCGTCCCGGGGGGGCGGCCTCTACGGCTTCGACGTCGTCCTGCAGGGCCCCGACGAGACCGTCTTCTTCGACGTGTGAGCCGCATGAGCGCCGACCGCCGCCTCCACGCCCGTTCGTACCACCGCGATGTCGCCCTGCAGGAACCCGACGAGACCGTCTTCTTCGACGTGTGAGCCGCATGAGCGCCGACCGCCGCCTCCACGCCCGCCTGCTCGGCGACCCCGACCTCCTGGACCGGTTCGACGGCCGGGCGCAGCTGCAGGCGATGCTCGACGTCGAAGCGGCCCTCGCCGAGGCGGAGGCCGCCGTCGGCGTCGTGCCCCACGCGTGCGTCGACCCGATACGGGCCGCGGCGGACGCCGATCTGTACGACCGCGCGCGCCTCGCCGAGGAGGCGGCCGGCGACGGCAACCCGGTCATCCCGGTGGTCCGCCACCTGACCGCGCGGGTCGCCGCCGCCGACCCCGACGCGGCGCGCTACGTGCACTGGGGCGCGACGAGCCAGGACATCCTGGACACCGGCCTCGTGCTGCAGCTCCGGGCCGCGGTGCCGGCCGTCGCCGGGCATCTGCGCCGCGCCGAGCGGGCCGCGGCCGGCCTCGCGCGCCGGTACGCGGACGCCACGATGCCGGGCCGAACCTGGCTGCAGCAGGCGACCCCCGTCACGTTCGGGCTCAAGGCGGCGGGGTGGGGCGACGCCCTCGGCCGGACGCGCCGGCAGGTCGAGACCGCCCTCGAGCAAGTCCTCGTGCTGCAGCTCGGCGGCGCCGCCGGCACCCTGGCCGCTCTCGGCGCCCGGGGCCTCGCGGTGACCGACGCCCTCGCGGCCCGCCTCGATCTGCGGACGGCCGCGACGCCCTGGCACGCCCACCGCGACCGCTTGGCGCAGCTCGCGTGCGCCCTCGGCGTGGCGAGCGGCGCCGCCGGCAAGATCGCCCGCGACCTGTCCCTGCTCGCCCAGACGGAGGTCGGCGAAGCCGCCGAGGGCGCCGCCGCCGGACGCGGCGGCTCGTCGACGATGCCGCAGAAGCGCAACCCCGTGTCGGCCTCGGTGGCCCTGGCCGCGGCCGGCCGCACCCCCGGCCTCGTCGCGACGATCCTCGGGGCGATGGTCCAGGAACACGAGCGGGGCCTCGGCGGCTGGCAGGTCGAGTGGGACGTGCTGCCGGAGGTGGTTCTGGTCACCGCCGGGGGGACCCGGGCCACCGCGGCCGCGCTCGAAGGCCTCTCCGTCGATACCGACCGCATGCGCGCCAATCTCGATGCGACGGGCGGGGCGCTGCTCGCCGAGGCGGCGGCGATGGCGCTGGCCGAGGCCGTCGGCAAGCACGAGGCCCACGCCTGCGTCGCCGCCGCCTGCCGCCGCGCCGGCGAGGAGGAACGGCCCCTGCTCGACGTGCTCGCGGCGGACCCGGCGGTCAACCGTCACCTCGATCGGGCGCGGCTGGCCGAGTTGCTGTCGCCCGACAACTACCTGGGGGCCTCGCGGGACTTCATCGAGCGGGCCCTCGCCGGAGTCGACGACGATGCCTGAGGACGACCATGCCTGACATCGACGCGGACGGGTGCCGCCTGTCGTGGACCGCGCAGGGACCGCAAGATGCCCCCGCACTCCTTCTGCTCGATGCGCTGGGGACGACCGTCGACCTCTGGCGGGCGCACATCGACCGGCTCGCCGCCGCGTTCCGGGTCATTCGATTCGACACCCGCGGACACGGGGCGTCCGACGCGCCGGTCGCTCCCTATGCGCTCGAACGGCTCGGGCGCGACGCCCTGGCCGTGCTCGACGCCGCCGCCGCCCGTCGCGCCCACGTGTGCGGGGTCTCCCTCGGCGGACAGACCGCCCTCTGGCTGGCCGTGCACGCGCCCGAACGCGTGGCCGGCGTCGTGGCCGCCAATACCGGGGCCAAGATCGGCACCACCGCCCTCTGGAACCAGCGCATCCGCGATGCCGAGACCGTGGGCATGCAGGCCCTCGTGGAGCCGGCCATGGCCCGCTGGTTCACGCCCCGGTTCCGACGGAACCACCCCGAGACCGTCGACCGGTTCCGGACCATGTTGGGCGAATGCTCCGCCGCCGGGTACTCCGGCTGCTGCGCCGCCCTGCGCGACGCCGACCTGCGCGCGGACCTCCACTGCATCGAGGCCCCCACCCTCGTCATCGTCGGCGCCGAGGACAGCGCCACCCCGCCCGCCGCCGGCCGCGCCATCTGCGGGCACGTCGCCGGCGCCGAGCTGCTCGCCCTCGACGCCGCCCATCTCGCCAACGTCGAGCGTCCCGGCGCCTTCACGGAAGGGGTGATGCAGTTCCTCTCTCGCCTCCGAACCGCCTGAACGGCCCCGGAACCACGCCGACCGGCTGCCCCCCGACACCCACCCCAAGCCGCCCCGGCGAGCCTGCGCGCTCACACCGCCAACACGCACGACGTCCGTCGCCTGAGCTCCGCGCCGCCCGCGCGCCCTCGCATCTCCCCGATGTCCCCGGGCCTGCTTCCCGCCCGCCACTCTTCCCGTCCAACCCCGCGCCGCCCCGCCACCCCCGTCGACCACCGATCTCCGCGCGGCCCATAGCTGCTAGAATCAACCCTTCGGCAGTTGATTCTCGGCGGGTGGATTCCGGCCAGCGACGACACGGCGGAGACGACATGCTGCGGCAGTTGCGGATATCCAACTACAGAAGCCTGGGCCGCGACGTCACGATGAGTTTCGGGCGGATATCCATTCTCATCGGCCCCAATGGATCCGGCAAGTCCAATGCCCTGGACACCCTCAGCTTCGTTCGCGATGCCGTCCTCCAGGGCCTGCCGGCTGCAATCACCCATCGAGAGGGCATCGACAGCATTCGCAGGCACAGCCGCGGCCATCCCTACAATGTCAGCATTTCCCTGGACGTCCTCTTGAAGGACGGCCCCGCGTCATACGCATTCGAGATTGCCGGCGACCGTACCGAAGACTATCGGGTCAAGTCCGAGTCCGCATCGGTGAAGTCCAAGAACGAGTGGTACCGATTCCATCGCGAGAACGACCATTGGGAGGGCCCCGACGGCTATGCGCCCCGCCACGACGACGAAGCCCTCGAGCTCACCGCACTGGCGGGCGACAACCGATTCAAACCGCTGACCGACTTCCTCGGCCGCATATGCGTCTATTCCATCTTTCCGGACGTCCTCCGGGCGCCTCAGACTTTCGATTCGGCGTCACCGATGAAGCGACACGGCGAGAACTGGGTCTCCATGTTGCGCGAGCTCCTGAAGAAGAACGACAAGCAGGACCTCGTCACTGCTCTTCACAAACTCACCGGCGACATAGCGGACGCCCGGGTGACGAGCGCGGCGGGATTCCTGATCGCTGAATTCAAGCAGCACGGACCCGGCGACCAGAACAAGAGCAGGAAGTGGTTTGCCGCCGGTCGCCAATCTGACGGCACTCTACGCGTCGCCGGCCTCCTGACGGCGCTGCTGCAGAAGCCCACGATACCCGTCGTCGGCATTGAGGAACCCGAGTTGACCGTGCATCCCGGTGCACTGCCTATGGTCTACGACTACCTCGTTCAGGCGAGCGAGGTCTCACAGGTCATCCTCACCACCCACAGCCCGATCATCCTCGACGTTGCCGACATTGCGCGGGACCGCATCTTCGTGGTCGAGCGCACCGGCGGCCAGACCGTCGTGCGACGAGTCTCGGACCAGCAACTCGCTCCGGTACGCGAGAAGCTGCTGTCTCTCGGCGATCTCTATCTCTCCGGCGACCTCCAGCTTTCCCTCGATCTGCACTGAAGCCGATGGCGGTCATGCCGTTCTACGCGCTCGTGGAGGGGCACGGTGAGGTCGATGCCGCACCCGTTCTTCTTTCGCGGCTCGGACGCTACCTGGGAATCCACGTTCCCTGGGCCAGGCCGCGTCGCTGGAAGAACCTCCACCTGTGGGAGCCCGGCCGTGGGGGGCGCGGTGGATTGTTGCGCGGACTCGAGCTCCTTCGGTCCAAGCACGACGTCGGCGGCGTTCTGGTTCTGCGCGACGAGGAAGATGAATGTCCGAGAGAAGTCGCGCCCGGAATCTCGACGCTGGTCGCCGATCTCGACCTGCCGTTCCGAACGGCCGTGACCTTGTTGCACCCCGAATACGAAGTGCTCTTTCTGCCCTGCATGCATCGCATGGAGGGTCTCGGGTTCCCGGCCCACACCCGATGGGATGGCGCCGACTGGGAGGCGCGGCGCGATGTCAAGGGATGGCTCACCAGTCAGCTTCCGAGAGGCAGGAGCTACAAGCCCACTACGGATCAGGAACCCATGACACGACATGTCGACTTCGACGAACTCGCCGCGGCGGAGGTGGCTTGCTTTGGCAGTCTCGTGCGCGCGGTTCGTTTTCTTGGCGGCAGCGGTCCGGCGGGTCGAGTGTATCCACCTCCCTCGGCCCACCCCGTCGGCTGACGGGCCGGATCTGCGAAGCCGGCATCTCACGGGTGAAGTATCGATGGACGAGAAGCAGCGATATGCCGCCGGCATGCAGGTCCGGCGGGAGATTCTCGGCGACGCCTATGTCGACCGCGTCGTCGCGGACACCACCGATGCGAGCAGCGACTTCCAGGACCTGATCACGCGCTACGCATGGGGTGAGATCTGGACCCGCCCGGGTCTCGACGAGCGGACCCGGCGGGTGCTCGTCATCGGCACCCTGCTGGCCCTCAAGCAGTGGGACCAGTTCCGGCTCCACGTCCGCGCGGCCTTGGCGGAGGGCGGGTTCACCGCGGCCGACCTGCAGGAGATCGTCCTCCAGCAGTCGATCTACTGCGGCGCCCCCGCCGCCCACACCGCCATGCGCATCACCCGCGAGCTGCTGGCCGAGCGGGACTGAGCGTCGCCCCGCGGGTATTCCGGTCGGGACGGCGCCCGGGAAAGCCCGCGCCGGCTCGCGGCCGACCACGGACCCGCCACGCGGCCGGCGTCAGGACAGTATCGATATGACCTTGCCAACTACACTCGGAGCGGTCCCGCACTCCCGCGGTTGCGCGCTGCACCTGGCAGGGTGATTCCCGTCACCGTCCTTGCTTCAGCCGGCCGACGCGCTCGGGCACGCACACCGCGCCCGAGTCCTCCCACTTGTTGTCGGTGAGCTGGCGCACGTCGCTGCCGTCGGCGCGCATCGCGAAGATCTCGCCGTAGGGCTGCGGCACCGAGTCGTAGAGGGCCATCTCGTCCTTGAACCCGGTGCGCGAGCTGCTGAAGACGATCCACTCGCCGCCCGCGCACCACGTCGAGTGCGCGTCGTTCCCGGGCGCGTGAGTCAGCCGGCGGAGATCGGTGCCGTCGGGCCGGACCGTGTACAGCTCGAAGTCGCCGTCGCGGTTCGAGGTGAACAGGATGCGCGAGCCGTCGGGCGACCAGTGCGGGAAGTTGCTGTAGTAGTCGGGCCCGGTGAGGGCCACCGGGTCGCCGCCGGCCGCGGGCATCACGAAGAGCCGCCGCCCGCCCTTGTAGACGATGCGATCGCCGTCCGGCGACCAGCTCGGGAACCCGTTGTTCACCTCGTCGTCCACCACCGGCCGCAGGTCGGAGCCGTCGGGATCGATGACCGCGACCTGGGCCGCCGGGAGGCCGGGGCGCCGGAAGTAGCGGCCGACGGAGAGGACGATCTCGTCGCGGGCGGCGGACCAGTCGGCGGCGAACGCGCTGGTCCCCTCGCGGTGGAAGAGCGTCCGCCGGCGGGACCCGTCCACCGACATGATCTCGAGGCTCGAGTCGCTCGGGTTCGACGACTCGAGTCCGGTGGCGTCCGAGAACCGATCGCGGTACTGGCTGAAGATCATGCTGCCGCCGTCCGGCGAGAACGACACGAACGGCTCGTGCAGGAAGAGCTCGAACTCGGGGTCGGGGCTGAAGGCCGGCACCATGTGCTGGGTGTAGCCGAGGCGCTCGATGCGCTCGTAGGCCACCTGCCCGCCGTCGGGCGACCAGCTCGGGCTGCGCACCGCCCCCGCGATCACCGTCTCGACCCGCCGGTCGGGATGCCGGACCCTTAGGCCGCCCTGGTCTCCCCCGGCGCGGCTCACATAGCCGATGCGCCCGCCCGGCAGCCACGCCGGCGACAGCTTCGTCTCCTGCGAGGCGGTGACCTGGACGCGCTCGCCGGTGGCGACGTCCACCCAGGCGAGCTCGGTGCGGGACCGCCCGCTCTTCGCCAGGTAGGCGCCCACGGGGTCGGTCTCGTAGAACAGCAGGCGCCGGCCGTCGGCCGACCACGCCGGGCTGCCCGCCACCCCGCCCGGGGCGGTGACGCGGCGCAGACCCGTGCCGTCCGGCCGGACGACATAGACGCCCGTCGACTGCAGGTGCTCCCACATGCCGGGCTGGTCCCCGGGCTCGGCGTCCCGGTCCGACGTGAACGCGATCCACGCCCCGTCGGGCGACCAGCGGGGGCGGAAGTTGCCCGACGCGTGGTCGGTCAGGTTCGAGGCGGTCTTCGAGACGAGGTCGAGCAGCCAGATGTCTGCCGTGCCCCGCGCCCGGGTGGAGACGAACGCGAGGGTCCGGCCGTCGGGCGACAGGGCCCCCTGATCGTCGAACGCGGGGTCGTCGGTGAGCTGCTCGAGCCCGGTGCCGTCGGGGCGGATGCGATAGACGTCGGCCTGCCCCTCGGGCTCGGCGGTGAAGACGACCCATTCCCCGTCCGCGGAGAAGGCGGGCGAGTACTCCAGCCCCAGGTCCGGGACCAGCGCGCGCGCGTCGGCGCCGTCCGCGTCGGCGATGAACACCGTCATCACCGGGGTCTGATACAGGTTGAAGAGCACCTGGTGCCGGGCCGGCGCGGTGTCCGCGGCCGGCGCCCCGGACTGGACGCCGCGGACGGCGCCGGGCTCGGGAACGGACTGCGCCGCGGCGGACGGCCCGACGCCCAGGACAATCACGGCACCGATGGCCAGTGTTCTCGTCATCTCGTCTCTCCGCGCAACCAGCGCCGCCTGGGGGATTGTGGGCATCCGGCCCTGGAGCACCCGGCAACGGGCACGACCGTCTGGCCGCGCGGACGCCGGCGCCGAGCCCTCGTGCAAAGGCGGGGCTTCGTCATCGCACTACCCCCGGTTACACGACACGTCTTGCCGCACTGCCGGAAAGGAATGGAACCGACCGACGCCCCGAGTGGCTCACTCCGCGCCGCGCGTCCGGGCCAGGTAGTCGACGAGGGCGTCCACGTTCTCCTCGGCCACGGGCGCCCCCTTGGCGCGCATGTCGGTCACCGTGGCCCGCCAGCGGCTCTCGTCGAAGCGTGCGGTCTCGATGCGGTCGAGCGAATGGCAGATGGTGCAGGTGGCGCTGAGATAGCCGCCGGCGGTATCGGCGTCGGCGAAGACCTCGTCGTCGACGGGGACCACGACGAACTCGCGGGGGAACGGCGTGGAGTCGGGGCCGAACTCGGCGACGAGCCAGTCGAGCAGCACCGTCAGGTCGTGATCGGAGATGATCGCGCCCCGCTCCTGCATGTCGCCGACGAGCTCGCGCCACCCGGCTCGGTCGAGCGCGTTGTAGGCGTAGTCGTCGATGCCGTGGCACGTCGTGCACGACCCGAGGATGACCTGCCGGACCGGCCCTCCCGGCAGCCGGACCTCGGGCCGGGCGGCCCGCCGGTTGCCCTGCGCGGCGGCGGACGCGACCGCCCCGACGAGCAGGGCCGCCGCAACCGCCGACAGTACGGCCCACCGTCGACAACGCGTCCCGATCACCGTCCTGCTCCCCGCGACACGGCCGGTCTCCCCCCTCGCGGCCCCGCGTCCCGAAGCCCGCGCTTCGGCTGGCCCGTTCGGCGGAGGGCGATGCCGGAGCACCGTTTCGGCTCTCCCCCCCGTGTCCCGAAACGCGGCGCCTCAGATGGACAACATCCTCGTGCTGTCACCGACGCTCTTCTGCTCGATGCCGTAGAGCCCGAGGATGCTCAGCAGCAGGTTCGCCGTCCGCTCCGTCGAGTCGGGGAACACGAGGTGGCGGTTCCCCTTGAACGTCCCGTTCACGCCGCCGACCAGGATCACCGGCACCTTCTCGTGGGCGTGGCGGTGCGAGTTGCCCATGTTGCTGCTCTTGTAGATGAGCACGTGGTCGAGCAGGTTGCCGTCGCCGTCGGGGATGCTCCGCAGCTTGTCGCAGAAGTACGCGAGGTTCTCGACGTGGTAGCGGTTCACCTTGGCGTAGTTCGCCTTGTTGTCGGGGATGTCGCCGTGGTGCGACGTCCCGTGCCACCCGCCCTCGTAGCCCGACTCGGGGAAGCTGCTCGCCGACAGGTCGCGGCCCAGCATGAGGGTGGCCGACCGGGTGATGTCGGCCTGGAAGGCCAGCACCATCAGGTCGTACATGAGCTTGAAGTGGACGTCCTTGCTCTCGGGGATGCCGAACGGCACCTCGCCCGACAGCTCCACCTCGGGGTTGCTCGTGGCGATGCGGATGCGCCGCTCGAGCTCTCGGACGTTCTCGAGGTAGTCGTCGAGCCGGGTGCGGTCGCCGGCGCCGAGGCCCTTCTTGAAGTCGGCCAGCTCGTGGGTCACCGAGTCGAGCACGCTGACCGTCTGCAGCCGGCCCGCGCGCCGCTCCTCGGGGCTGGCGCCGTCGCCGAACATCCGCTCGAACGCCATCCGCGGGTTGATCTCGGTCGGCAGCGGGGTGGTCGGCGTCGACCACGACACCGAGTTGGTGTACGCGCAGCTGTAGCCCCAGTTGCAGTTGCCGCTGTTGCCGCTGGGGTCCTCGATGCCGAGCTGGATGGACGACAGCAGCGTGTCGCGGCCCCACCGCCGGGCGATGGTCTGGTCGATGGTGACGTCCAGGTACGGGGTCACCGCGTCGCGCTTCGGGCGCGCCCCGGACAGGAAGACGGCGCCGCGGGCGTGGTTGCCCCCCGGCTCGTCCACCGTCGAGTACGCCGCGGTGCAGTCGAGTCCGCTGATGAGCACGGTGCGGTCGCGGAACGGCTCGAGCGGCTTGGTGATGAACGAGAACTCGAAGTCGCGGCCCGCCTGCAGCGGGCTCCAGTAGCCCGGCGAGGCGCCGTGGGGATGCCACACGCCGACGAACCGAGGCACCGGGCTGGCCGCGGTCCTCGCGATGGCGGTGCTCGCGGGCACCATCGCGTCGAGCAGCGGCACCGCCACGGTGACGCCGACGCCGCGCAGGAACGTACGCCGGGGAATGTGCTTCTTCGTGATGAACATCAGCGACTCCTCAGCAGCAACCGACTCGCGTCATTGCCCGTCCGCGACCGTCGCGGCGTCCGCCGTCGCATCGGCCGGCGTCATCCGCATCCGGAACGGCGGGCTGCGGACGATGCCGAGCACGATCGACGAGAACCGGTAGTCGTCCTCGGCCGCGTCCCGGACGATGGACCGGACCACCGGCATGTCGTAGTACTCGACGCCGCGCCCGAGGCCATAGGTCATCAGCTTCTCGGTCAGCGTGCGCACGAACTGCGGCGCATAGCGCAGCAGCGCCTGCCGCAGCTCGACCGGCCCGTCGACGGCGGTGCCGTCGTGCAGCACCGCCGACGCGTCGATCGGCGTGCCCCCTTCCCCGCCGTCCTTGAGGCGCCACTGCGCGTCGGCGGAGAGGTTCTCGAGGGCGAAGCCGATGGGGTCCATGATGCGGTGGCAGCTCGCGCACGCGGGGCTGTCGCGATGCATCGTCATCTGCTCGCGCAGGCTCAGCACCCGGTCGGGCCCCTCCACGGTGTCCTCGAGCGCGGGCACGTTGGGCGGCGGCTCGGGGGGCGGCGTGCCGAGGATGTTCTCGAGCACCCAGACACCCCGCTTCACCGGCGACGTGCGGTTGCTCTGGACCCAGGTGACGGACAGGAAGCTGCCCTGGCCGAGCAGCCCGCGCCGGTAGTCGAGATCGTCGCCGAGCTGCACCCGCCGGAAGTGCGAGCCGTAGATGCCGGGAATGTCGTAGTGCTTCGCGAGGCGCTCGTTGAGGAACGCATAGTCGGCGGTCAGCAGGTCGAGGACGTTGCGGTCCTCGCGCAGGACGCTCTCGAAGAGCAGCTCGGTCTCGCGGGTGAACGCCTCGCGCAGCTCGTTGTCCCAGTCGGGAAACACCGCCTGGGCCGGCGCCGTCGTCGCGAGGTTCCGCAGGTAGAGCCACTGCTGCGCGAAGTTCTCGACGAGGCTCGCCGACCGCGGATCGGCGAGCATGCGCCGCACCTGCCGCTCGAGCTCGGCGGGGTCGCTCAGCGCGCCGCGGCTGGCCGCGTCGATCAGCTCGTCGTCGGGGATGCTGCTCCAGAGGAAGAACGACAGCCGCGACGCGAGCTCGAGGTCGCCGATGCCGTAGACGAGGCCGGGCCGGTTGTCGACCGGCTCGCGCTCGACCCGGATGAGGAACTGGGGGCTGGCGAGAATGCGCCGCAACGCCAGCTCGATGCCGTCCTCGAACGTCCCCCGCGCGCGCCCTTCCTCGTAGAAGGGCATCAGGGCGTCGAGGTCGTCCTCGGTCGCCGGGCGCCGATAGGCGCGGCGGGCCAGCGTCGACAGGATCTCCCGGGCGCAGGGCGTCTCTTCGCCGGCCGACGAGGGCCGGCACGTGAACACCTTGCGGATGCTGCGCGAGTCGGTGGCGCGGGTAGCGTCGAAGGGCCCCTGGATATTGAGGGCGCCGATGGCCGGGTAGGTGGTCAGCTCGCGCACCCGGCCGTTCTCGAGCGACTTGCGCTCGAAGTGCTTCGCCACGTCGAGGCTCGGCCGGAAGTTCGTCGCCACGAAGGTGGCCCCCACGAGGCGGGAGCCGGCCTTCACGGGCAGGGTGACCTCGAGGTGCCCGTCCCGGGCCGCGTCCATGCCCCGGAACGCGCCCATGCCCGCGTAGCGCCACCCGTGCACCCGCTCGCCGTCGATGTACAGCTCGAGCTGCTCGCCGGGGATGTAGGTGCCGACGCCGAGGTTGCGGATGGTGAACGTGTAGTCGCCGTCGCCGGGGAACACGTGGCGCACCGCCATCCCCCCGCGGGTGCCCAGCGGCATGCCCGGCAGGTGGAGGTTCTGCGAGCTGTCGGTCCGGGCGATGTAGGTCGCCTCGGTCGGGGTCTTCCAGAAGCCCACGGCCATGCGGGCGACCTTGGCGGCGGCGCTGACGTAGGTCTCCAGCAGGGTCGGCGAGATCGTCAGCGACCCCGCGATGTTGTCGAAGCCGCGGCTCGAATCGTCGGCCGGCAGCAGCGTCGCGGGGTCGACCTCCAGGTCGAGGAGATCGCGGATGACGTTGGCGTACTCGGTCCGGTTCAGGCGGTGCAGCACCTTGGTGCCGGGATTCAGCGGCGCCGAGCTGTCGATCTCGGCTTCCAGCCAATCCCGGAACGCGGCGTAGTCCGCCTCGGGCGGGCGCCGCATGCCGGGCGGGGGCATCATGCCGGCGCGCAGCTTGCGCACCACCTTCTCCCACAGCTCGGCGTCCTCGCCGACCGCGGCGAGATCGCGGCCTTCCAGAGACAGGTTCGCGGTGCGGGTGCGGTCGTTGTGGCAGGAAAGGCAGTACCGCTGGACGAGCTCGCGGTGCGCGGCCGGGGCGGCGGACGCCTCGGGCCCTGGCGCCTGTGCGCCCGCGACGCCCGCAACGCCGGCGCCCGTCAACACCGCCGCGAAACCGACGACCACAAGTCGATGCAGCATCGCCGACTCCAAACCCGGCCGGCCGCCATGCCCGATGAACAGGGCGCGACGGGGCGGGCACACCGGTCCTCATTAACCTTGACGACCGCCGACAACTATGCGGTAACGACCGCCTCATTGCAAGCCCTTCCCGCTGAGGCGCCGACTCCCGCCGCCGGCCCGCCCGGTTTGTGCATCGCGGGCCAAAGTGGTAGAAGACAGACAAGGAACCGACGATTCAGGCCGGACACCGGCCGGGAGACCGTCTCATGCCCTGGACGCGCCCGACGATGCACGGATCGGTCACGGCAGGCCTGCTCGGCGCCTGCCTCTTCCTCGCGGGCCCCGCGGCCGTTGCCGCGGCGGCGAGCGAGGTGGCCGACGCGGCCATGGCCGGGGACGCGGACGAGGTGCGCCGGCTGATCGAGGCGGGCGCCGACGTCGACGCGCCGCAGGTCGACGGCACCACCGCCCTGCACTGGGCGGCGCGGTGGGACGATCACGAGACGGCGCGGCTGCTCATCCGCGCGGGAGCGACCCTCGACGCCGCGAACGACGCCGGCTCCACCCCGATGCGGCTCGCCGCCGTCAACGGCAGCCCCGCGATGATCGGGCGCCTGCTCGACGCGGGGCTCGACCCCGACGCCGCCCTCAGCCCCCACGGCGACACCGCGCTCATGATGGCCGCCCGCACCGGCCGGCCCGACGCCGTCCGGCTGCTGCTCGACCGCGGCGCCGACGTGAACCGCGCCGAGACGTGGGGGGGCACCACCGCCCTCATGTGGGCGGTGGCCGAGCACCACGCCGAGGCGGTCGAGCTGCTCGTCGCCCGCGGCGCGGACGTCGACGCGCGGACGAGAATCTACCCGGTGGCCGACGCCGCCGGCAGCGAGGGCCCCGAGCCCGAGGACGCGGACCCCGACGCCGAGCCGGTGGGCTACTCGAACGGCGGGTTCACGCCCCTGCTGTTCGCGGCGCGGGAGGGCGACCTGACCTCGGCCCGCCTGCTCGTCGCGGGCGGGGCCGACCTCGCCGCGGTGGCCAGCGACGGCAAGGACGCCCTGGGCCTGGCCATCTACAACGGCAACTACGAGCTCGCGTCGTTCCTGCTCGACAGCGGGTCGCCGGTGGACAACCCCGACGCGGAAGGATTCACACCCCTCTTCTGGGCCGTCGACCGTCGCAACATGGAGTGGAACCCCGGCTTTCCGTGGACGGTGACGGCCGACCCCCTGCCGCTCATCCGCAAGCTGCTCGACGCGGGGGCGGACCCGAACCGGATGGTCGACAAGACGCCGCGCTCGCGCCGCAACTTCGGCGGCTCGCCGCGCATCCGCTTCGCCACCACGTTCATGCGCGCCGCGTACTCGGCGGACCTGGAGCTGGTTCGCCTCTTGCTCGAGTACGGCGCCGACCCGACCATCCGGTCGAGCGACAACGAGACGCCGTTGCTGGCGGCGGGGGGCCACGGATGGATCGACGGCTACAGCCAGGGCAAGTCGTTCGCCGAGCGGCTGGAGGTCATCAAGTTGCTCGTCGAGCTCGGGGCCGACGTCAACTGGGCCGACGACGCGGGCATCACGCCACTCATGGTCGCCGCCAACATGGGCGACGTCGCGATCATCCAGTACCTCGTCGACCAGGGCGCGGACCTCGGCGCCCACGACCTCGGCAAGAAGAACGACGGGGCCTTCGGGGGCAGCATCGAGCCCCTGATGCCCATCGACTACGCCGTCGGGGTGGGCACGTTCCGCCCCAACAACGCCATCGTGATGATGGAGGACGCGGTCGAGCTGATGACCCGGATGATGGCGGAGCGCGGCATCGTGCACACCACCTCGGAGTGCACCCTGCGCGCCTTCACGTGCGGCGACGTCGACCCGATGGCGGCCACCCCGGCCGAGATCGAGCGGCTGCGGGCGATACAGATCGGCCACCGCGTCGACGGCATCGTGGGCGGGCTGGCCGTCGAGGACGAAGCCGGCGAGGAAGGCGCGGACGCGCCGAGATAGGACGGGAGGCTTGTGATGGGCGCGAGACTGCTCGCGGCGTTGGTCGCATCGGCGGTGCTCCTCGGCGGGGCGGTGCAGGCGCACCACTCCTTCTCGGCCGAGTTCGACGCCGACAAGCCGGTCGAGCTGACCGGCATCGTCACCAAGATCGAGTGGAAGAACCCGCACGTCTGGTTCTTCATCGACGTCACCGAGGACGACGGCGAGGTGACGAGCTGGGGCTGGGAGATGGGCAGCCCGAACGGCCTCATGCGGCGGGGCTGGACCCGCAACTCGATGGCGATCGGCGACGTCGTGAGCGTCGAGGGCAGCCTCGCCAAGGACGGGTCGAGCCGCGCCAACGCGCGGGTGGTGCTGCTCGCGGCGAGCGGCCAGCGCCTGTTCGCGGCGTCGAGCCAGGGGCAGACGCCATGACCGGGCGCCTGGGAGCCGCGAGAGCGCCGCACGCGCTCAAGGGGCCGCCGGCCGATGCCACGACCGAACGTCTGCGAGCGCCGAGAGCGTGGGGGCGTGCCGCGGCCTCGACGCTGGCCGCAGCCGGCATCGCCGCCGGCCTGTCTCTGAGCGCCGGCACCGCGGCGGCGGGTCAGCCCGAGGCCGGGCAGGCCCCCGAGCCGACGCCGCGCCTCGCCGACGGCACCCCCAACCTCGGCCGCGTGCCGGGCGAGAAGGGCGTCTGGGCGGTGCCCTACATCACCAACATGGCGACGCGGGTCATCGGGCCGGACGGCGAGCCGCTCGCGCCCCCGGACACGCCCGCCAGCTCGCGCGGCGCCCGCGGCGGGTCCGCCTCCGAGCCCCACATCCCGTTCATGCCGTGGACGGCCGCCATCTACGACTACAACTCGGCCAACGAGTCGAAGTACGACCCGGAAGGCTACTGCCTGACGCCGGGCGGCCCCCGCATGATGGCGACGCCGTATCCGATGGAGATCATCCAGCTCCCCGAGCAGGAGCGCATCATCATGATCTTCGAGGGCGCCACCCACGTCTGGCGCGAGATCTACATGGACGGCCGCCCCCATCCGGAGGGCGAAGCCCTGAACCCCACGTTCCTGGGGCACTCGGTCGGTCACTGGGAAGGGGACACGCTCGTCGTCGACATCGTCGGCTTCAACGAGACGAGCTGGATCGACTTCTACGGCCATCCCCACACCGACGCCCTCCACATCGTCGAGCGGTTCTCGCGCCCCGACAAGAACACCCTGCGCTATGAGGCGACGATCGACGACCCGGAGGCGTACACGGAGCCGTGGACGGTCGGATGGGACATTCCGTGGCGGCCGGACGGCGAGCTGATGGAGTACATCTGTCAGGACAACAACCTGTATCTCTACCACCTGACCGACGACTTCGGGCAGCCGATCTTCGGCAACCGGTAGGGAACCAGTGTAGCGCCCGGGTCGGTGGGGGCCGCGGCGGGGCGCAAGGCGGTTGGGAGGCGCGATGACGACCCCGATCGGGTAGGGGAAGGCCGACG
The DNA here is from genome assembly GCA_965116765.1 of Vicinamibacterales bacterium. GTDB lineage: Bacteria > Acidobacteriota > Vicinamibacteria > Vicinamibacterales > UBA8438 > JAJEEA01. Next base: position 1,735,635 of record OZ220718.1, read on the forward strand.
TCGCGGGGCGCGCGACCGCGCGTCGAAGCCGCGACGACCCCGCCGCGCGCTTCGAGGGCCGAAGCCGCGGGGTGCAACGATGAAGGACCGATCGACGGCGCTTGCCGCCGGTCGGTTCAGTTCCGCATGAGGGTGAAGTCGCCGGTCACGTCACCCTGCGTCCACGAGCCGGTGAGCACGCGGTTGTAGGAACCGATGTTCTGCAGCTCGCCTTCGACGACGTACCGCACGGGGTTCCCCTCCGCGTCCTCGTCCTCCGCCTCGAAGCGGAGGGTCCACGTGGACGCGTCGAGCGACGCGGTAGCGATGGGCACCGGGTTCGGGCCGGGGTTGATGGTGCCGGTGATGGCCTCGCCGTCCCAGTCGAGCACCAGCAGCAGGCGCGTGCGGTCGTCCTCGTCGGGCCCCCAGTCGCCGCTCCACGAGCCCTTCAGGGGATGTCCGTACTGGGCCGGCGCCGTGACCGCGCCCGGCACCAGCAGCGCGATCCCGCCGATCAGCAGACAGCACGCCGCTCGCATCGTCCTCTTCGCAGCCGTCTTCTTCGTCGTCACCGGGATTCTCCTGCCGCCGGCCTTCGTCGACGCCGGCAAGGCCGAACATGGTAGCACCGCGGAGCCCGGGAGCCCACGGCAGGGGCCCCGCGCGGTCTCGCCGCGGGCGCCCGGTGTCCGTCAACCGCCGTCAACCGGGAGGTGACTCATGCAGTTCCTCAAGCCCTACACCGAGTGCATCCACGACACCGTGCGCATCGTCGCCGGCGTGCTCTTCTTCCAGCACGGCGCCCAGAAGATCTTCGGCATCCTCGGCATGGAGGAGAGCGTCGAGCTCGGCTCCCGCCTCGGCCTCGCCGGCATCATCGAGATGGTCACCGGCGCCCTCATCGCCCTCGGCCTGTTCACGCCCATCGCCGCCTTCATCGCCAGCGGCGAGATGGCGGTGGCGTTCTTCATCGCCCACGTGCCCCGCGGCAGCATCTGGCCCCTCGTCAACCAGGGCGAGCCGGCCGTGCTGTTCTGCTTCCTGTTCCTGTACCTGGCCAGCCGCGACTCCGGCGACTGGAGCCTCGACCGGATACTGAGGGACCGCAAGGGCGCATAGGAAGCAAGGTTCGACGCGGGCCATTCGTGGGCGGAAGCGTGCGCGTACACGCCACGTCCTGACGCTCTGCGGCGGCGCGCCTGGTCCGCGGGGGCGTCGTCGTCGGCCGAATGGCGGCGAACGTCGACAAGGAGGGTCGGCGTCTCAAGGCCAGAGATCGCCGAGGCTGAAGGTGATCGCGTCGAAGGGGGAGACGCACACCGGCTCGGCGTCCTTTGCGGTCGCCGTCAGCACCCACCGACCGTCGCGCAGCTCGAACGCCTCGAAGGTATGGTCGGACGGCTCGACGAGCCACAGATGCCCGACGCCCTCGCGAGCGTAGATCGGGCGCTTGCCTTGCAGGTCGAGCCGTCGCGTCGACGGGGAGAGAACCTCGCACACCCAGTCCGGCGCCAGGGTGACGTAGGCCGCGTCGGGATACTCGGACATCCGCTCCCGGCGCCACCCCGCCAGGTCGGGCACCAGGATGTCCTCTCCGAGATGCAGCTCGGGCTCGTCGATGATCCACCACCCGCCGGGGCCGCCGCGCCCCCGGTCGAAGGGTCCCGTGAGCTCGCCGCCCAGTCGGGAACTCGCCAACGCATGCGGCATGGCCGGCCGCGGCTGCGTGTAGAGGACTCCGTCGACGATCTCGGCCACCCGATTGGCCGGGGCGTCGAGCACGTCCTGGTAGGTAGCCCGCATCGGCCGCTCCCCTCGTGCTCGTGGCCGTGGCCCTCGCCGCCTGCTGGCTTCCCGCGCGGCGGGCGACGCGGGTCGATCCGGTTGACGCACTGCGAGTCGAATAGACCCGACGGAGACGTTTTCTCGTCAAGCAGAACGCGCACGGGCCAAGACCGAATCCCGAGCCAGATCGAGCGCGGCAAGCGCCTGTTGCCTTGTGACCGACGGGAACTGATCGAGGAACTGGTCCAGGGTCTCCCCCCCTTCCAGGTAGTCGAACAGCGACTGAACCGGGACCCGCGTCCCGCGGAAACCGGAATGCCCCCCGAGATTCCCGGGTCGCTGTGGACGACCGAGGGCGCATCAGCCATACGGGCATCGTACGCCATCCATCCGGCCGTTGCTCGGGCGGAGCAACAGCTCGCTCACCCTCGATCCGGCGACGATACAGGGCTCGAATCATCTGCAGCCGCCGGCGCCAGAGCTGCCGCTGCTGCACCGCCGTCCTCCAGGAGCGCCTGGAGTCCCGCCTCGTCGATGACGGCCACGCCCAGTTGCTCGGCCTTCTGCCGCTTCGAGCCCGGGCTCGCGCCGGCCACGACATAGTCGGTGTTGCGGCTGACGGATCCCTTGACCCGCCCTCCCACGGCCTCGATGCGCGCTTTGACATCGGCCTGCTTCGTCTGCAGTCTGCCGGCCAGGACGAACGTCCTGCCGGCAAGGGGGGCCGGAGCCGCACGCCCCTCCGCGTCCCCGGCGGGTTGCTCCTCACCGCCCGTCACCGGTTCCCGAAGGGAGACCGCGGGCGCCTCCGCTCCCTTCCCGGTAGCCAACGGGGAACCGCCGGCCACGCCGCCGTCCAGAAGACGCTTGAGGTCCGCCTCCTCGAGAACCTCGATCTCGAGTCGCCGCGCCTTCTGAAGCTTCGAACCCGGGTTGTCGCCGGCCACGACGTAGTCAGTGTTCCGGCTGACGGATCCCACGACCCGCCCCCCGAGGGCGTCGATGCGCGCCTTGGCCTCGGAGCGGGTCATCGACTCCAGCGTCCCGGTCAGGACGAACGTCTTTCCCCCGAGGGCCGGCGGCGCGGCGTCGGTCGCGGTGACCGGCGCCTCGTCGACGGGGTTCACCCCGGCCTGCTGGAGCCGGTCGATCTGCTCCCGGTTCCCTTCGGCGCCGAAGAACGTCCGGACCGACTCGGCGATGGTCGGGCCCACCTCGTCGACCGCTTCCAGCTCATCGGCCGACGCCTCCCTCAGTCCGTCCAGGCTGCGGAAGCGGGCAGCGAGGAGCTCGGCCGTCCGGGCGCCCACGTGCCGGATGCCGAGTCCGTACACGAGCCGGCCCAGGGAGGCGTTCTTCGAGCGCTCGAGCCCTTCGATGACCTTGTCCGCCGACCGCTTCCCGAGCTTGATGGGAACGGGAACGCGCGCCACCTGGGCCGCGTCCAGGGCATACAGATCGCGGGGGCTCCGCACGAGACCCAGATCGACGAGTCGGCCGGCCAGCCCGGGACCGATGCCCCGGACGCCATCCACGCTCCGCTGAACCCAACGGCGGAGGGCCCGCGCGAACGCGCCGTCCGGCGTCGTACCGGCTTCAGGAGGACGGTCGGCGGACCGGAGCCGCGCCAACCCTTCGGCCGGCGTGGGGTCCGGGGACAGTCCGCCGGCGGGAGGGCGATCGCCGAACGAACGCTCGGCCAACGATCCGGCCGGCGTGACGTCCGGGGGCGGCCCGACATCCTGAGTGCGATCATGAAGCGGTGGATGCGCCGATGGCTCCGCGGGCGCGCCCTCCGGCCGCGAACTGCTGTCGCGGACGCCATCGGCCGGCAACGGATCGACGCTCGACACCAACCCGCCGGCCAGCTCGGCCAGCCTCTGGTGAGCAGGCTCCGCGAAGAACGCCTGCACCGACTCGGCGTCCCGCTGGCTGATGCCCGCAGTCTCCTCCAGCTCCTCGACGGAGGCCCCCGCGATCCGTTCGAGGTCGGGCACCGCCGCGACCAGCCGTTCGGCCTGCTGTCTCGCGAGCCCGGGAATCCCCAGGACGTGCAGCACCCGGGCCGGCGTGAGCCCGGCCCGCGCGTGGGCGAGACCGTCGACCAGCTTCGCCGCCCGTTCCTCGCCGATGGTGCTCTCCTTCTCGAGATCCGCGAGCCGCTCGGCCTTCAGCGAATACAGATCCGCCAGCCCCTTCACCAGGCCGCGTTCCACCAGCTCCCCCACGAGCCAGTCGCCGAGGACGTCGATGTTCATGGCGGTCCGGTGGGCGAAGTGGAGAATCGACTCCTTCAGCCGGGCCGGGCAGCTCGCGTTGACGCAGCGCGCCACCACCTCCTCGGCCTCGCGCACCACCGGCGAGCCGCAGTCCGGGCAGTCGGTGGGCATGAGGAACGGGCGGCGGTCGGCCCCCTCGGCCGCCACCCGCACCACCTTCGGGATGACGTCGCCGCTGCGCTCCACCACCACGCGGTCGCCGATCTGCAGGCCGAGCCGGGCGATCTCGTCCTCGTTGTGGAGCGTGGCGCGCGACACCGTCACCCCCCCGACCTCGACCGGCCGGAGCCGCGCCCGCGGGGTGACGGCGCCCGTCCGCCCCACCTGCACGTCGATGTCGTCGACCACCGTCTCCGCCTGCTCGGCGGCCGGCTTGCAGGCGATGGCCCACCGGGGCGACTTCGACGTCGCCCCGAGCCGGCGCCACAGGCCGGTGTCGTCCAGCTTGAACACGACGCCGTCGATGTCGTAGGGCAGGGCGTCGCGACGCGCCATGCACCGGTCGCGGAACGCCGGCAGGGCGTCGACGCCCGACAGTCGGGCGCGCTCGGCCGCCACCTTGAAGCCGAGCCGCTCCAGGGCCTCGAGCGACGCCCAGTGCGAGTCGAGCACGGGCTCGCCGGCGACGAGGAGGGCGTAGGCGTGGAAGTCGAGACGGCGAGCGGCGGTGACGCGGGCGTCGAGCATGCGCAGCGCGCCGGCGGCCGCGTTGCGGGGGTTGGCGAAGGTCTTCCCGCCCGCCTCGATCTGCCGGCGGTTGAGCCGGGCGAACGCCTCGCGGGGCATCACCACCTCGCCGCGGACCTCGAAGTCGGGCGGCACATCCGCTTCCCGCAGGGCGGCGGGGTCGACCGCCAACGGCAGCGACCGCAGGGTGCGGGCGTTGGGGGTGATGACCTCCCCCTCGACGCCGTCGCCCCGCGTCAGCGCCAGGTCGAGCCGACCCGACGCGAAGCGGACCGCCATCGAGGCGCCGTCCAGCTTCAGCTCGCCGACGTAGTCGAGAGTCTCGGCCTCGGCCAGCTCCCGCGCCCGCCGGTCGAAGTCGCGGAGCTCGGCGTCGTCGAAGGCGTTCTCGAGGCTGAGCATCACCGACGAGTGGGCCGCCTTCTCGACGCCCTCGCGGGGGGCCCCGCCGACCCGCTGCGTCGGCGAATCGGGGGTGACCAGCTCGGGAAACCGCGCCTCCCACCCCTCGAGCTCGCGCATCAGGGCGTCGAACTCGGCGTCCGTGATGTCGGGGTCGTCGAGGACGTAGTAGCGGTGCTCGTGACGCACGAGGTCGCGGCGCAGCTCGGCGACGCGCCGGCGGGCCTCGGCGACCGTCACCTGGGGCGGGGAGTCGGCAGCCACGCCAACAACTATAAGCCGTGGCGGGCGAACGATAGACCCACGTGCAGGCGCCGACACGAGGCGCGGCAGTTCACCAGCGCTGGCCGCGGCCGCACCCCAACCACGTGACACCCGTGCTGTCACCGGCGGCGACCTGCGCCAGGCAGGGTGGAAGTCAGCGCGATCGAGTCGGAACGGGAGCGTTGTTCACGACTTTATGTTGTTCATTATTTTTGAACGAACTACAATCGGCGAACATGAACCGCCCGGCCACCGAGCCCGACTTCGACCTGTACCGGCCTGCTCTTCGGAAGTGGCTGCCGACGGCGGAGATTCGCCGGCGGGCCCTCGCTCCGTTCGACGGCATCGTCACGTGGACGGCCGCGGGCGGAGCCGTGACGTACCTCGTCGAGGAGAAGAGGCATCTCCGTCACCAGGACATCGGGTTCGTAATCGCGAGGTTGAACCGAAGCCGATCGAACCTGCCCCCCGATCAGGCAGGCGACAGGGTCCTTCTTCTTGCACCGCACGTCCGCCGACAACAGGCAGTCGCCCTGGAGCGCGCGGAGATCGACTACCTCGATCTCGCCGGCAACGCTCATCTCCAGGCCCCGGGACTGTTCGTTCACGTGGAGGGCCGCCGGCCGCAGAAAGACCTCGCTCCCGCCCGTGGCCGGCCGCAGAGGGGCTGGATCAAGACGGTCATGGCCATCCTCATCCGTCCGGAGCTCGCCAATGCACCATATCGCGCTCTGGCGGCGCAGGCGGACGTGGCCCTCGGCACCGTTGCCGGATGCATGAACGACCTGAACGTACGCGGACACCTGCTCAAGAGAAAGGACGGCCGGGGAATCGTCGACCGGCAGGCGCTGGTGGCGCTGTGGGTGCAGGCCTACGTCGAAGCGCTGCGTCCCAAGCTCAGGGAGCGGCGGTTCCAGGTGCGGGCCGAGAGAAGTCAGGACATCTGGCCGCGGCTGCAGAAGGTGCTCGCCCGGCGTGCGCAGCCCTGGGCGCTGACCGGCGCCGACGCGGCCGGGCGACGCGTGCCCTTCTTTCGTACGGACGAGACCGAGATCTACGCGCCCGTCCGTGCGCTCGAGGATCGCGAAGCCCAGAAGGCGCTGGTCGCCCAACCCACCGCACGAGGCGGGAACCTGCTGGTCATCGAGCCACCCGGCCCCCTGGCGATTACCGGCGGAGCCGACGACCACCTTCCCGTCGCTCCGGGCCTGCTGGCCTACGCGGAGCTGCGGTATCGAGGCACCGGGCAGGCGCTGGAGGCAGCCGAGCTTTTCCTGTCCGAGGTTGACGACGATGCCGCGCGTTGATCCCCGCCTGATGCCGGTCGTCGTCGACCTCGAGCGCGGACTGCGGGAGCTGGGAATCCCGTTCGGAATCGTGGGAGCCCTGGTTCCCGAGCTTCTCCTGGACGTTCGGCCGTACCGCATGACCAACGACGTGGACTTGGCCGTCGTGGTCGAGGATCTCGCGGGTTTCGACCTGTTGAAGGAGAGACTTGCCGACTACGGGTTCGCGCGAACGCGCCGGCCGCATCGCCTGGACCACCGCCACGGGGGTTGGGTGGACATCCTTCCGGTCAACGAGACGATCGTGCGAGATGGGTTGGAGCTGGAAGACGGCTTCGTCCTGAACATGGCCGGCCTCGGCCACGTCGTGCCGAACGCGGTTCCTGTCGCAATCGAAGGGGGGCCGACGCTTCCACTGGCCCCGCTGCCCCTCTACGTCCTGCTCAAGCTGGTGGCCTTCCGCGACAGAAAGGAGCCCAAGGATCTTGCGGGTGTCCTCCATTGCCTGGAACACTACCTCGAGGACGACGATCGGCGGTACGGCGTCGATCACGACGACGAAGGCGTACCCTACGAATACACGGGCGCCTACGTGGTCGGTCTCGAGTCCCGTCACTTTCTGGACGAGCCCCTCAGCGAAGCCGTCGAGACGGTTCTCGACCGATTCGACGAACCGGACGCGACGGTCGTCGGAGTCGTGGTCCGGGAGACGCACGGGCTCATCGTGGAAGACGAGCACCGACTCGAGATCTTCGAGCTCTTTCGCTGGTATCGTCTCGGAACCGGCGTCTGACGACAGACGCTCGCCAGCCAGCGCCACGGCTATCCCCCCGCCCGACGGTCTCCGCCGCGCCGACGGTCATTGCGGCGGCGCCCGCGGGGTGCGATTGCAGCCCCGTCCTCCAGCATCCCGATGACTGCGGCTTCGTGTTCCGGATCGATGGAGGCCTCTGCCAGCAGCGTCGCGAACCGTGGACGGTCCACCTCGGTCTCGATGGCGCGCGCCTCGCCCGGAAAGACAATCTCCGTCCCGCCGCGTCCGACCTTCAACACGTAGTCGCCCGGGCCCAGCCTGACCCGGGTCTGCAGGCAGTCGGTCCACTTCTGCTGCCGGGCGAGCGCGACCGCGGCGTCCTGCTGGCGAGCGCTCCACTCGCCGGCGAACAGCTCGGCCAGCGGCTTCGGACGCGCCGGGGCCGGACCCAGGTCGAAGCCGGTGTCCGCCATCCGGTGGCTCAACGCGGCCATGCGGTGGGAGACGGCGGCGGAAGCCGCCGCCCCGCCGCGCAGCGACAGCGGCAACGCCAGCCAGCCGGCGCGGGCGCCGAACAGCAGCGCCGCCGCCAGCCGGTCTTCCGCGGTCAGCGCTTCGTGCTCGAACGCCAGCAGATCGGCGCAGGTCGACCGCAGGAACAACAGCGACATCGCCCGCGGAAACGGCGTCGTGAACCGGTCGAACAGATCCGAGGCGGTCACATCGGCCAACCCGGTCAGGGAATCGAGCGTCGCACGAAGCTCGACGACGTGCTTCCGCAACCGCTCCTCGAGCCCTCCCGACGCGCGTTCGAGGTAGCCGAGAAGCCGGGCGTTGGCTTCGTCGACGGCAGCCGCACCCGCCCGTTCCGCGAGCGTGTCGACCGCGCCCCAGAAGAGCCGCTGCGCGCCGCCGCCGTCGATGCCGGGCAGGGCGGCGCCCGGCGGCGCGGGGGAAAGCCCGGTGCGCATCCAGGCCGTCAGCTCCGCCACCGTCGCCGACAGGCCGGGCGCCGCGTCCTCGACGGGGACGAACGCAGCCCTGCAGGCGGCCAGGGCCAGGGGCTCGCCACCCTCCAGAATCTCGCCGCGGTCCCGATTCGCAAGCAGGCGCAGCATGGCCAGCATGCCGCCGACGGCCTGGGCCGCGCCGAGCGGCGCCGAGCGCTCGGGCGGCACGTGCGGCGGCGGCCACGGCGGACCCGCGGCGACGGCCAGGGGCTTGCGGTCCGCGCGCGTCTCGAAGTCGGCCAGAGGCACGTTGCCATAGTCCAACGCATCGGCCTCGCACGCCTTCGCGTCATCGAGCGACCCGAACCGGATCTCCTCGACCGCCGACGCCGGCAACGGCGCGGGCACGAAGATCAGCGGCGCACCGCCCACCTCGTGCGGCCAGCGGCGCTTCTCGACCCCGCCCGCCACGGGAACCATGACCGGACCCCCGCAATCCCGCAGCGAGACGACCACGTGGCACGGCCTGAGGTGCGCCGCCTCCGCGATGGAGTGGTCGACGGCGGCCCGGCCGGGACGGCCGGTGAACAACGGTATCCACCCCGGGCAGATCTCGAGGGTGTCGCGGTAGTACTTGTCGCCGAAGCCGCTTCTCGGCAGCACCAGGCCGGCCGCGAGCATGTAGAGCAGGTTCAGGTGATTGGTGACCAGGCAGCACCGTTCGGGGACCGCAGCGAACGCGGCCGCCGCCGGCCGCGCGCCCTCCTCCTGAACCGTCGCGACACGGCGCGCCCGGCGGCGCCTCCGTCCCGCGGACCGCGCCCGGAGAGGATGCCCAACAGGCCGGGCTGCTCCGGAGTGGTCATCCTGCTTGCCTCTACGCCAGATCCGTCCGCTGGAGAACGTCGGCGTCGTCCGGCAGGATCTCGTCGACTCGGGTGTTCACTCCACGCTGCCTGAGCAGGATCACCCGCTCGCGAGCCCGGGCAACCATCACGTAGAAGCGCTTCCTCACGGCGTCGAGATCGGTCGGCGTCACGTGGTGCCGGTCGATGTCGGCGAGCACCGCGACATCGAACTCGAGGCCCTTGCAGGCCTGCGCGTTGATGACCAGGATACCGCCCTCGTCGAAGCGGACATCGGGTCTGTGGTTGCCGTAGAAGGTCTCGATGGACGGCGCCCCATGGTCGAGACCGGCCTCGTCCACCCTGCGAAGCTGTTCCAGATAGCGTTCTCGGGTCTCGTTGTCCGGCGCGATGACCCCGACCAGCCTGCGCGGATTCTGATCGACCAGTCTCACGATTCGGCGGCAGATGTTCGGAAATCGTGCCGACGCGTAGCTCAGGAGCAGAGGGGCCGGGCCGGGCCGATCCGCGGGGAGGTCAGGCGGGGGGTTGGCCGGATCGCCGGTATGGAACGCATGCGCCAGCTTGGCCACGGGGGTGCTGTTGCGGTAGTTGCATTTCAGTACGATGACGTCCTCGGTGTCGATGTCCAGCTCCGTCTCGATATCCCGGCGGCTGCTGTGCCGCTCGGTGATCTGCTGGTTCTGATCGGCGGACACGAAGAACCGCGTGTAGCCGAGCTCGACGAGCATCCGGTAGAACTGCGGCGGCATGTCCTGGCCCTCGTCGATCACGAGCCACGGCGCGTAGGCGGGAACCAGGGGACGAGTGGGCACGGATCGCTGAACGGCTTCCCAGTCGATGGGCCTGTAGTCGCCGTCCCCTTCCGCCGGCCCTCTCGGCAGCGCACGACCGGTCCGTTCCCGGAACACTCTGTCGAACCAGGCCTCCCATGTTTCGCCGGCGAGCTCTTCACCGCAGAGCTGCCGGCTGGCCCGGTGCAGCAGATGGTTCCAGACCAGGAACCGGTAATGCTCGTGCAGCCTTCGGTGACGGCCGGCGCGATGCAGGCACAGGACGGTCTTGCCGGTTCCGGGTCCGCCGATGACCAGAGTCCTCTCCTCCTTCGGCGAGCTGCCTGAGTCTCCGGCGCCTGCCCCGCCTCCGGCACCGGCGCCGGTCCCACGACGAACCGCGAGCTCCGCCTCCTTGCTCAGCTCGTGGATGCCCGGCAGATCGAACGTCCTGCGCCTCGCCGCCAGGGCGCGCACGATCTCCCGCTCTCTCTCCCGGTCCATCCTCGACCTCTCGTCGTGCCCACCTCTCCGCCGCCCGCCGCGCCCCTCCCGGAAGCCAGGCGCCGACGCCGTCCTGAGTCCGCCCGCCGAGCCGCGCCGGGGCCGGACCCGGCCTGTCACCGCCCTCGTCCAGGCACTCGGACGTCGCCGACCTGCGCCCGCCCGCCGAACAACGTCGGGCAGCGGCCGTCCGCGTCGCCGGCCACGAAGGTGCGGTCCAGAAGCACGTTGCCCCAGGCGCAGCTCGGCTCCGGCACGAGGGCGCAGGCGTGGCACGCGGCCCCGTTCAGCAACCCGGGTCCGTGGCCCTCCCGCTCGCCGCAGACCGGGTCCATCGAGCACCAGCCCGCCGCCTCCACCGCCGCCGTGAGGAGGCGCAGGAACCGGCGCGGCTGCGCCTGCTGCACCAGCCCCCCGAGCGAGCCCTCGGTGTCGGCCACCGCGACGTAGATGAGGATGCCGGCCAGCGGAGGCTGGTCCGGTTCCCCGCCGGGGCGGCTGTAGATGCGCTCCTTCAACGACGCCGCGGGGTAGCCGGCATGGCTCTCCAGCGCGCGGATGAGCAGGTGGGCCAGCGTGTGCAGCAGCAGGAAGCGCGGCGAGACCCGCGGCGGCGCGGACAGGCGCACCGGGCCGCCGGCGAGCCGATCGGCGAACGCCTCCGCCCGGCTGCGCACGCCGTCGTCGGCCTCCCAGCGCCGCAGGCGGTCTTCGCGCAGGGTGCAGAAGATACCCTCGCCGTACAGCTCCAGCGCGGGCAGCCAGCCGCTCTCGCCGGTCAGGTCGGGCGGCGTCACCGTCTCGCCGCCCAGCCGCCGGAACCCCTTGAGAACCAGGATCTCCTTGAGACGCTCGACCGCGATCAGCCGGTCGACGACGCCGGCGATGCGTCCCGCCGCGCCGTCCAGTCCCCGGACCACCGCCGACCACGCCTCCGTGTGGTGCGCGGTCACGAAGTCCTCGTCCTCGCGCACGTCCGGGATCGGTTCGACGAGGGCCCGGTACTCGCTCTGCAGCAGGTCGCCGCCGGCGATGGACTGCCCGTAGAGCGGGTACCCCCGGTCGATCCCGGCCAGCGCTTCCTCGACCTCGTCCGGCGTGCAGCGCAGGTCTCTCGCGATGCGCCGCAGCACGGTCTTCCGGTGCAGGCCGGCGCGGGCGCCGCGCAGGGCCGCCTGCTGGTCGGAGCTGCCGAACAGACGGTCGATCACGGTGCCGCGGCGGATGCGCGACTCGGGCGGTATCACCAGCGCGGTGACGGTATCCGGCGCATGGACGCGCACGTCGTTGATTTCGAGCACCCACGCCGGCTCGTCCAGCGGTCCCGCCGACTCGGGGAGCCACGGCTGTCGCCACGCCCCCTCCCCGAACGGGAAACGCGACGGCAGCGGCCCGGATGCGCGGCACCGACCGCAACGAACCACGTGGCCGCGGTCGGCCGGCGCCACATACAGGTACGGTTCGTCCCAGTCGGCGCGGCACCGGCGTCGGCCCGGATGCCTGCTCTCGCTCTCAGGGTGCGCCAGCCCGTGCCAGGGCACGTCCGCGAGATGGCCGCGGGCGTGGGCGAGGACCCACGGCGCCTGCTCGAGCCGCCCCCGACACCCCCGCCCGTCCGCGCCCCCGCAGACCCGGCTATCGCCGCGCGGCCGGGACCCTGCGTCCGGCGCCGTCCCGGAGGTCCGCCGCCACGGCCGGTAGTGCAGCAGCCCGCACCGCGCGCAACGCATCCAGCCGGGAAACCGCATGGCGGGAACCGGTTGCCCCGTCAGCCGGCCGTCCTCGATGCGCGCCACCGGCGGTGAACGCAGCGTGCTGTCGAGGCCGAGAACCGCGCGCACCTGCTCGACGTGCTGAATCTGGTGCTCGACCCCGCACGTCCAGGTGCGGGTGTCCTTCACCGTCACCAGGTAGTCCGGACCGCGCACCACCGCCCCGACGGCGCAGTACTGCAGCAGGTGCGACAGCCGCACCGGAATCGGCTCGTCAGCCATCGCGCCTCGCTCGCGGGCCGGCCATGCCGGGTCCGGGTGCGGCAGACGCCATGGCGCCGATCACGCCTCGCCCGCCGAGCCGGCCCCGCGCCGGGGGCGGTCGCGCCGCCCGGCGTCGCGCTGCCTCACCGACAGCAGGGCGGTGTCTTCGACGTTGCGCATCGAATTGAGCGTCCTCCAGCGGCCCGGCCGCGCGCCGTCGAAGGCGCCGAGCAGGCGGTCGGCGCTCTCGTCCCGACAGTGATAGTGCAACCCGCGATTCTCGCGGTCGCAGCGGAGCGCCTCGTCGTGCCATTCGTCGACCAGCCGATCGAGGTGGCGCGCGGTGCCGTTCGCGGCGTCGCCGGCCGCCCGGCGGCAGCGCCGCTTCAGGGCTTCGACGGCAGCCTGCACCTGGGCGCCGTCCCGCCGGAAGCGGCCGGCGGCGCTGTTGGCGGTCAGGTCGTCGCAACCGTGACGCAGGGCGATGACCAGCGCCGCGTGCAGCGCGCGCTTGCGCACCCGGTAGGTGAACGGCGTCACGCTGGTCGGCTCGACGAAGCGGTAGAACGACTCGTGGTAGGGGCGGAAGTTCTCGTAGTGCGACAGGCTGCGCGCCTGGTGGCGGTAGTAGTTGGCGAAGACGAGGCCCGGCACGTCGCCGCGCCCGATGCGGCTGCTGGCCTGGATGTACTCGGCGGTGGTGAGCGGCTGGCCGTTGACGACCATGGCGGCCAACCGGTCGACGTCCACGCCGACCGAGAGCATGTTGGTCGCCAGCACCGCGTCCAGGCAGTCCGGCGCGCCGCGCCGAGCGGCCAGCCGGTCGAACGTACGGGCGTTCTCCTCCGCCGACGACCGGCTGGTGAGCTGGGCGACGGCCGGCTGGCCGCGCCCGCCTGCGCCCGCCGCGGAAGCGCCGGACCCCGACGGCGTCCCGGCCGCGCGGGCCGCCTGGGCCCGCTCCGCCTCGAGACGCTGGAGAAACGTGCGCACGTCGGTCAGGAAGGTGTTGTGGCTGGCCCCCACGCCGCGAAGGCTGCCGTGGTAGACCACCAGCGTCCACCACGCGTCGAGCAGGTCGTCCGCGTCCGGCTGGTCCTCGAAGACCGCCCCCGGCGCCGCCAGGAGGACGGCGGCGAGAGGCGCCAGGCAGTGCTGCCGGTCGAGACCCGGCGCCAGGTAGCCGACGTACAGCCGCCCCGGCCGCGAGCGGTCGGTGCGGGCGAACCACGAGTCGTCGGCGGACAGGCCGGGCGGCGGAAAGACGGCCATGTCGCGGCCGTACAGGCGCCGCACCTGGTCGCGGGCGGTGCGGATGGTGGCGGTCGAGGCGATGTACTTCGGGCGCACGCCGCGCCGTTCGAGCACCGTGTCGACGGCCGCCTCGTAGACGCCGGCCACCGACCCGAGGGGCCCCGCGATCAGGTGCAGCTCGTCCTGTATCACCAGCTCCGGCGGCCGGCGCCCGCCGCGGCCGAAGAACGCCGCCGCGCGCTCCTCCCAAGCCAGCCGCGCGAACTTGTCGATGGTGCCGACCAGCAGCGTCGGCGGTCGCTCGTACAGCGCTTCGTCGACCACGCGGCAGGGCAGCGGACGACCGTCGCCGAACGCGCACGCGGGGTTGCCGCACAGAAACCCGGACTCCCGCGGGCCGGCGCAGTAGCCGTACGGCGCGGCGAACGGTCGGCCGCACCAGGGGCAGGCCTGGAGCGCGAGGAGGGGACCGGCGCCGACCGCGGCGCCCGGCGCGGCCGCTCGAGCGCCGTCGCCGGCCGGCGGTTCGGCGATCTCCGGCCCGGCCCCGACCGACCCCGCGGCGGGACCCGCATGGCGCGGCGACGCCGCCGCGACCTGCTTCGCGGCTTCCTCGAGGGTATTTGGGCTGGCCGCCGCCCCCACCCACAGCCCGGCCGTGATCGGCTCGTCGCCGAGCGGCGCGGCGCCGAGCCGGCGCAGCCGCTCGAGCGCACAGACGATGCGCGCCGCCCGTTCGAACTGCTGCCGCGTCAGCAGCCGCAGGGTATAGCGCATGAGCACCGTGGTGCCGCCGCCGGCTTCGCCGTACCGCAGCCGCCGCCAGACGATGAGAAAGGCGATCAGGCCCAGGTAGGCTTCCGTCTTGCCGCCGCCGGTCGGGAACCAGATCAGGTCCAGCACGTCCCGGCACGTGTCCTGTTCGTCGAGGGTCGACTCGATGACCGCCAGCAGGAACGCCAGCTGGAACGGCCGCCAGCGGTAGTCCCGCACGTCCCGTTCCCGGCCCGCCGCCGCGTCGTGCTGGCGCATCTGGTCCAGCATCGCCTGATTGGCCAGCCGGAACGCGAGCGCCGCGTCGTCGTCGCGGCGCAGCCGCTCCACCCCGCCCCGCATCCGTGCCTGCGCCGCGTCCATCCGCGCGCAGATGCGGTCCGCCGCCGCCCGCTCGCCGGCCGTGAACCGGCGCGCCGCCGCGTGCTGGCGGCCGACCCAGGCCCCATAGGCGGCCACGAAGGCCTCGAACCGGGGGAGACTCTCCCGGAACGTCCCCTTCGCCGCGATATCCTGCATCATCAGGACGCGGTCGTCGACGCCGTCGACCTCCGTCGTCACCAGCGGCACGTCGACCGCCGGCATGCACGCGGACCAGATGCGCGGCGGCCGGCCCGGCTCCAGCGCCCAGTCGGCCGCCGCGCCGTGGCCGATCGCGTAGATGCGCGTGTCCCGGTACCGGAGCTCGATCTCCTGTTCCTCGTCGGTCAGCAGGGCGGGGTCCACGCGCGGGTACTCGGCCAGCTCCCCCGCCTCGACCACGCATTCGAGACGGGCCTCGAACAGACGCCGCTCAGCCCGATCCGTGCCGGGCGGCGCCTCGGGCTGACGGTTCGCGAAGACCACCGTCAGGATGTGCCCGTCCCCGTACGACCGGCGTCGTACGTCGAGCTGTGTCTGCCATGCAGGAGCCGCGGCCCCCTCGGAGCCCGAAGGAGTCGCCTGAGGGACCTTGGAGAAAGCGGCCGTCACCAGGTCGCCATTCCGATACGGTCGACGGCGCACCTGCCGCGTCACGCCAACCGGCGCCTCGGCTTCGCCGTCCGGCCAGATCAGGCCGCACTCGAGCGGCGTACGCTCGTAGCGCGCGCGGGACCCGCCGCCGGCGTCGATTTCACCTCCGTCGCCGCCGGCGTCATCGGCGTCCGGCCGGTGGGCCACGAACCGGCCCGACGCGCCGCGTTCGCGCACCCGCCGGTAGCTCGCCGCAGACGCGGTGACGTGCAGACGCGCGTCGCCGCGCACGTAGAAGGACACGCCGAGAGACGACGGGGGCACGTAGCGGCGGCGCCCCACGGGCCGGGCCGCAACGCCGCCCGGCGTCCCTTCGGCGCCGACCGGCGCGTCGTCCTCCTCCTCGTCGTCCGGCAGCGCCGCCGCCGGCTCGGACCCGTGCGCTTCCCGCGGGTCCACGGGTTGCCCTGCCGGATCGTGCCCGGGTTCGTCCTCGTCCTTCTCCGACTGCGCGGGATCGAGCCCGGTCATGCCCCAACCGGCCGGATCGACCGGATGCAGCACCCCGGCCGGGTAGCGTTCTACGGGCGAACCACGCAGCCAGCCGGAACCGGCCGGGCCGACGAGCTGACCGCGCACCCAGTCGAGCAGACGCCGTCGCTGGACGCGGAGACCGGCTCCGGCCGACTCCCCTCCCGCCGCCCCCGCTCCATTGCGCTCTTGCCCGCCGCCGCGCTCGCTTCCGGTCCCGGCCGGCCCGCGCTCCGAACCGTTCAGCTCGACGCCATCGCGATCAGGCTTCAGGTGGACTCGGTCCACCGGGCGCCCGCCGTTCTCGGGGCCATGCAGGATCGTCATCACGAGGCCGTCACTTCAGGCGCAGGACTCCGCCAGCGGGGGTTCGACAAGGCCGGACACCTGCGGCCGAGCCTTGACCCGGGGACGAATAGAATCCTATTCTAGCCGTCATGAGCACGACCGTGCATCTCCCGGCAGATCTGCTGGCCGCAGTGGACCGCGAGGCGCAGGGGCGCAAGATGAGCAGGAACCGCTACATCATCAACGCCCTCGAGCGGGCATTGGCGACCGAGACGTCGTGGAGCGCCAGGTTCGTGGAGGAGTTGGCGGCGGCGCAGGCCGATGCCGACGACGGAACCCTGGAAGACCTGCGCAACGCCGTCGCCGAGGCGAGGACGCGAAAGGAGCCGCCCGCGCTGTGACCTACGTCCTGGATACGAACACGCTGTCTTTCGCCCTCGGCGGCGACGCGGCGGTGTGCCGGCGCATGCTGTCGGAGTCGCGCACCGACGTCCGGTTGCCGCAGCCCGCGGCGGCGGAGATCGAGTACGGCCTCGCCCGCCTGCCGGCGTCGAGGAGGCGCGACCGTCTGGTCGAGCGCTTCCACGTGTTCCTCGCGGAAATACCCCGCATGGCGTGGACCGACGCGGTCAGCCGGGCGTTCGGGACGGCCAAGGCCGACCTGGAACGACGCGGCGTCCGGATCGAGGACTTCGACGTCGCCATCGCCGCCCACGCGCTCGCCAACGACGGCACCCTGGTCAGCGACAACGTCGACCACATGCGCCGCATTCCCGGTCTTCGCGTCGAGAACTGGCGGAGGCACGATCCAGGGACGTCGCGAGGGCGACAGGGACCCGCGGGCGGCCGTTCGACCGGGTGAGACGGCGAGCGGGCGTCCCCACCGCCCCGAACCACGATGCGGGACCGGGCGCAGTAGCGCCCCGAACCACCACGCGGGATCGGGCGCGTTGGAGCACGCCCGGCCGCCGGGCCGCGAGCAACGGCCCCGCGGGTCGGGTTTCTCCGGACTCTCACCGATCGAGCAGGTTCCGGTGCACCACCGCCACCCCGTGCATGTAGCCCCCGAACCGCGCGAAGCGCGGGTCGGCGGCGAGGAAGATCTCCTCCCGCGCGGCCTCGTCGCGGCCCCACGCCTCGTGGTAGAGCCCGCGGTAGAGATGGGCGTAGAAGCGGGCGCTCGCCTGCACGCCGGCCGCGGCGAGCACGTCCTGGGGCGTCATCCGGCCGCGGAACATCTCGTAGATCTCGGGCATGGGCCGGCGCCGGTCCCGGCCCACCGGCAGGAGCGCCGCCAGGGCCGCCTCCGGCGACTCGCCGCGGGCGACGCACAGGAAGTGCCACGCGGCGTTCTCGACGTCGTTGGGGTTGACGATGCGGTGGTCCTCGAACTGCCGGCGGCAGTCGTCGTAGCGTCCGGCGTAGTAGAGGGCGATGCCCCGCTGCCAGAACTGGGGGGCCGCGTCGGGCCGCGCGCGCGCCACCTGGTCGAAGCCGGCCACCGACTCGTCGATGCGGCCGGCCAGGAAGTCGGCCTCGGCCTGGCGCATGATCTGGCCCGCCGACTGGGCCTCGACGCCGGCGGCCCCGGCCGCGAGCAGCAGGGCGGCCACCGCAAGGCGGGACATTGTCGGAATGCTCCTCGGCATGATCTCACCTCAATCCTGACGGCAGGCGCCCGTCCGTGCGGCGGCGCCGACTGCCGAGCAGACAGTATACGCAGGCCGTGCGCGGGCCGGCATCCCGGGGCGCGCGTGAGGCGACCTCGGCGCTGGCCAGGCGGCCATTCCGGTGTGTTCCTCGGCGGCGTCGCCTCTACCCTGTCGCGCCCCCTTCGCCTGGAAGCCAACCACCGACCCCGCCGACCGGCCGACGCCCTTCAAGAGGGTCGACCGGCCCCGACGCGCCCGCCGGCCCGCGCTATAATCGGCCGATACGTAGTACATGTGTCGCTGGGGTCTTCCCCGCGCACGAGAACGAGAAGGAGAGCCAGAAATGAAGAAGATGCTGCTGTTGGGCGTCGTGCTGCTCGTGGGCTTCGCGACCGGCACCCCCGCGGAGGAGCAGGTCGCCGACATGACCTTCTTCCTGACCAGTGCCGGCCCCGGGGACGGCGCAAACCTCGGCGGCCTCGAAGGCGCCGACGCCCACTGCCAGTCGCTGGCCGCGGCGGTCGGGGCCGGCAGCCGGACGTGGCGGGCCTACCTGAGCACGACCGGCGAGGGCGGCGTCAACGCGCGCGACCGCATCGGCACCGGTCCCTGGCAGAACGTCGCCGGCGTCGAGGTCGCGCGCGACCTCGACACCCTGCACTACGAGAACAACCTCACCAAGGAGACGGTGCTCAACGAGCAGGGCGGGATGACCCCCGGACGGGGCGACAGCCCGAACCAGCACGACATCCTGACCGGGTCGTACCTCGACGGCACCGCCGTCATGAGCGACGGGGACACGACCTGCGGCAACTGGATGTCGAGCGCCGACGGCGAGGGCAGCGCCATGGTCGGGCACTTCGACCGCACCGGCGGCGGCGCGAACCCCAACTCGTGGAACTCGGCCCACGGCTCGCGCGGCTGCAGTCAGGCGAACCTGCAGGCCACGGGGGGCAACGGCTACTTCTACTGCTTCGCCCTCAACTAGGCATCTGCCCCGCCGAACGGCGCGGACTCCTGGAGGGTTGGGTGGGCAGCGGCGGCAAGGCGGCCCTGCCCACCCGACCCGCAACCAGGGATCTCGAGGCGGTGGTGACGGTGGATCCCGAGATCGAGCGTCGTTGGCGCCGGACCGAGGGTGGGTAGCCTGTGACCTGGTGCGGAAGGCGCTGGAAGCTGCCCCTATAATCCCCGATGCCTCGACCCCCGCGCCGACGACCCCTGTCGGTCCCCGCACCTTCGGCGGGAGATCCCTCGCGACGGCCACACTCCGAGTCGACCCTCCGCTACGCCCCGGCTGTCCTGATTCTCGCGGCCTCGACCGCGCTCGGCATCACCCTGGCCCTCACCGCCGACCGGCCGATCCCCGAATCGGAGGTGATCGACCGTCCCGTGGAGGTGACCGCCGACGGCTACGTGTCGTCGGACACCTGCCGCGCCTGCCACCCCTCGGAGTACGAGAGCTGGCACGGGTCGTACCACCGGACCATGACCCAGCGCGCGACCCCCGACACCGTCAGCGCCGACTTCGACGGCGTGCGGGTCGAGGCGGTCCACGGCGGCCCCATGCAGCTCGAGCGCCGGGAAGACGAGCTGTGGGCGGAGTTCGACGACCCCGGGTGGGAGGGGCCGGACGACGAGCGCCCCCGCATCCGGCGGCGCGTGGTCATGATGACGGGCTCGCACCACCAGAACGTCTACTGGTACGCCACCGGGCACGACCGCGGGCTGAACGTGCTGCCGGGGGCCTATCTGCTCGACGAAGAGAAGTGGGTGCCGCGCAGCTCGCTCGTGCTGCACCCGCCGGGGCAGTCGCTCGCCATGCTCGACGGCCACTGGAACGCGGTGTGCATCGTGTGCCACACCACCCTGGGCCGCACCGCGTTCGACACCCCCTACCGCTCGGTGCCCTTCGCCGAGCAGGCGGTCGACACCACCGTCGCGGAGTTCGGCATCGCCTGCGAGTCGTGCCACGGCCCCGCGGAGGCCCACGTCGAGGCCAACCGCAACCCGCTGCGCCGCTACGCAGGCCATCTCGCGGGCGACGGCGACCCGACCATCGTCCAGCCCGCCGACCTCGACCCGGTGCGGTCGTCGCAGGTCTGCGGCCAGTGCCACAGCGTGTGGGAGTACTACGACCCCGAGGACGAGCGGCGGGCGAGCCGCGAGGGGCTGCCCTACCGCCCCGGCGACGAGCTGCGCGACACGCGGTTCATCGTCCAGCCCGCGGCCGACCGCACCTCGTCGGACATCCGGGCCCTGGTCGCCGCCGACCCCGAGTTCGTCCGCGGGTCGTTCTGGCCCGACGGCACCATCCGGGTCTCGGGCCGCGAGTACAACGGGCTGCTCGACTCCTCCTGCTTCCGCGACGCGGAGAGCCCGGAACGCACCCTGAGCTGCTTCTCGTGCCACGCCATGCACAAGACCGCCGACGACCCGCGGACCGTCGCCGAGTGGGCCGACACCCACCAGGTGTCGCCGGGCATGGACGGCGACGAGGCGTGCCTGCAGTGCCACGAGCCGCTGCGCGCCGACCCCGCCGCCCACACCCGGCACGCCCCCGAGTCGGCGGGCAGCCGCTGCTACAACTGCCACATGCCGTACACGAGCTACGGGCTGCTGAAGGCGATACGCAGCCATACGGTGGGGAGCCCGTCGGCGGCGGAGACGGTGCAGCTGGGGCGGCCCAACGCCTGCAACCTCTGCCACCTCGACAAGACCCTGGCGTGGACGGCGGAAGCGCTGGAAGAGTGGTACGACATGCCCGTCCCCCCGATGCGGAACGGCGACCGCACGGTGGCGGCGGGGCTGCGCTGGATGCTGGCCGGCGACGCGGGCCTGCGCGCCCTCACCGCCTGGAGCATGGGCTGGCGACCGGCCCAGGAGGCCTCGGGCACGACCTGGATGGTGCCCCACCTCGGCGAGGCCCTCGGCGACCCCTACGACGCGGTGCGGTTCATCGCGGCCCGGTCGCTGCGCAGCCTGCCCGGCTACGCCAACCTCGACTACGACTTCGTCGGCCCCCGACAGGCGCGCGTCGACGCCGCGGTGCGGGTGCTGCGGGAATGGCGCGCCTCGCCGGCCGCCCGCCTGCGGCGCGAGCCCGAGCTGCTCGTCGACCCGCGCGGCGAGCTCCGGGTCGACGCCATGCGGCGGCTCTTCGACGCCCGCGACCGGCGGCCGCTCTTCCTCCGAGAGTAGTGGCTCAGCGACCCCGCCGCGACGTCGACTACCCGGTCCGCCACCTCCGCTTCGGCTGGTGGTCGCTGCTGGTCTTTCTCTCCGTCGGCTTCGTCCTCGAGCTGCTGCACGGGTTCAAGGCGGGCTTCTACCTGGACGTCACCAACGAGACGCGGCGGCTCATGTGGACCCTGGCCCACGCCCACGGCGCCCTCCTGGGCCTCGTGCACGTCGCCTGGGCGCTGTGCCTGCGGGCGTTCCCCGACCTCGAGGACGGAAACCAGCGGGTCGTCTCGCTCTGCCTGATGGGGGCGAGCGTGCTGTTGCCGGGCGGGTTCTTCGCGGGCGGGGTCCAACTCTACGGGGGAGATCCGGGACTGGGCATCATCGTCGTGCCCGTGGGGGCCGCGTGCCTGGCGACCGCCGTGTTCCTCACGGCCCGCGCCACCCGACGGTGCGGGAAGCGGCGGAGCGGCGCCTGAGCCGCTCCGCCCTCCGCAACTCCGCCGCGGCGCGAGCTACTGCTCGGCCGCGGTCACCGTGATCTCGAGCTCGGCGTGCGAGATCAGCATGGCGTCGCTGACGAAGGCGCGCAGCATGTAGTCGCCGGGCTCGTCGAAGGTGACGGTGGTCTCGAACGTGCCCGACGTCCAGCCGTCGCCGTCCATCCCCTCTTCCCACTCCTGGTAGCCGTAGGGCTCGAACTCGGCGTCGGCCGGTCCGCGATACACCGCCCACAGCACCGAGATGTGGTTCCGGGTCGGGCTCGGCCGGGTATAGCTCGGGATGTTGTCGGGAATCTGCGGCGCGCCGGGCGGCGGCACCAGGGTCGGGTCGCGGCGGCGGCGCGGGATGCTGTCGTCCCGTTCGGCGACCGGCGTCGGCAGGTCGTCGTCGGTCACCCGGGCGGTCAGGGTCACCGGGGTCCCCACCGCGACCGCGTCGTGGCTCGCCTCGACGCTGACCACGGGGTGGATGTTCGTGTACAGCTGGTCCACGCCGCGGCCGAACTGCGTCCGGGCGTTCGACGTGATGGTGTTCACGTCGATCTCCCACTCGGGCTGGAGCCAGCCGTAGGCCCGCTGGGTGCTCCCCTGCCGGGTCACCTCCCAGATCAGCTCGGCGTCCAGCGGAAAGTCCGCGGGCACGTGCACGTCGAACTGGTACCGGTTGGTGCGGGGATAGAAGTAGGTGGGCTGGCCGCGGTCGGGCTCGCCCGGCGAGAAGAAGTTGTCCTCGCCCACCGGCACGTTCGGCCGCTCGCGGTAGTTGCGGTTCAGGTAGCCGTAGTGGAACTGGTAGCTCCCGTCCTCGTTCCGGGTCCACCCCTCGAAGATGGGCTGGATGTCCTGTCCCGAGTTGAACCGCTGCTGGGGCTGGGCCACGATGGGCACGTCGCGGCGGCTGACCTGGGCCGACGCGCTCGCCGCCGCCGCCAGCACCAGCACCGCCCCCAGGCCGCCGGCGAGCCATCGCCGCACCGCCCGTCGACCGAGAAACTGCATCGTCACTTTCCGCTTCCCTTCTGTCGCTGAAAAAAACCCTCTGCGGGGGCCGCGGCGGCTCCCCGCAGAGGGTATGGTTCCTGGCTCGGAAATCGTCGCCTCACGGCTCCGCTTCCCGCCCAACCAATCCTTACCGGGGGTCTGCGCCGCTCCTGCTGCAGAGCCCCCCGGTGAACGCGAGACCGACCACGGCTTTAGTCGTTGTCGGCGTTCGCCCTGGCCTCCAGCTCGGCCGCGTACTCCTCCTCGGAGAGGTCGTGCCAGCTGATCCAGGCGAAGGCCATCTCGTCGACGGTCCGGCTGCCGCCGCCGGTCCAGTTCTTCGGATCGTGGTTGCCGCGGTTCGCCTGCGTATTGTCGTGATAGCTGATCACGTGCAGGGTCGTGCCGGCCGGGTACACCGGCTGCGCGGCGTCCTCGTAGTTGTAGACGATGTGCCAGTTGAAATCGAAGTTGGCGCAGTTGACCATCTCCGTCGAGCCGTTCGGGTAGATGAGCTCCAGGCACTGCCGAGTCCCAAGGAAGTGCATGTGGGGCTGGAAGCCGGTGAGCTTCCCGGGCAGGTACATCTTCTGGTAGCCGTCGTGGCGGGTCACCTGGCCGGCCGGGATGTCGAGCTCGCCGGCCTGGCCGAGCTGCCGCGAGTAGAGGACGTGCTCGGGCTCGTAGTCCTCGGGATAGAGCACGAACCCGAGGTCGGTCTGGTCGGTCACTTCCTCGCCCACCGAGTGGTAGTGGAAGCTGAAGCGCACCCGCGCGTCGCCCGGGAACAGCCGTCCCGTGCCGTCCGGATACACGTCGGCGTTCTTGCCCACCGCGTACTCGTTCAGGAACGCGTCCTCCGAGCTGTCGTTGAGCAGCGCGTCGGGGTCGGTCACCGCGTAGGTCAGCGCGTGGTGCACCACCCGCAGATCGCCGGCCCGGGTCTGGATGGCCTTGATGTAGCGGTCGTCGGGGATGCCCGAGGGCACGATGTAGTCGCCCCACCAGTCGCCCGCCTCGGCCGGCACGGTGTGCGGCGGCGAGGTCACGATGACGTCGGGCTCGATGGTCCAGGCCCCGAACTCCTGGAACTCGACCGGGGCCGGCGCGTCCTCGGGATTGCCCCGCGGCGCCCCGTTCTGCACCCAGTTGCTGACGGTCAGTATCTCGTCGTCGCTCAGCGACTTGTCGTCCTTGAAGCTCTGCACGCCGACCTTGGGGTCGATGTGCCACGGGGGCATCTCGCGCGCCTCGACCTTGGCGCGGATGGACCGGGCCCACGGCCGGGCCTCCTGGTAGGTCATCAGCGACATCGGGGCCATGTTGTTCGGCCGGTGGCACACCTGGCAGGAGCGCTGCAGGATGGGCTCGATGTCCTTGTGGAACGTCGGGTTCTCCGGCGCCTCGGCCGCGGCCAGGGCCGGGACCATCACCGCTGCTGCCGCCAGACAGCCGAGCACGAATCTGGCGCTTCTCATTCCCCTCACCTCCATGAGTCCCAAATCGCCGAGCAGGCGGACGCACCGGTCGCCCGAAAACGTCGAACTCGTGTCGAAGCAGTCTAACGACGCGGGCGCCGGCTGTCCACCAGAATCTCTCGCGGGCTGCTACGATCGTGCCATGATCTCCGACACCGCCCCGCGGAAGCAGACCGTCGAAGTGCTCGGCAAGCGCATGGCCTGGGTCGAGACGGGCCGGGGCGACCCCGTCGTCTTCCTGCACGGCAACCCGACGTCGTCGTATCTGTGGCGCAACGTCATGCCCCACGTGGCGCGGCTGGGGCGCTGCATCGCCCTCGACCTGATCGGCATGGGCGACTCGGAGAAGCTGGACGACCCGGGGCCGGGGCGGTACCGCTTCGTCGAGCACCGCGAGTACCTCGACGGCGCCCTCGCCGCCCTCGGCGTCTCGTCGAACGTCGTCTGGGTGGTGCACGACTGGGGGTCGGCCCTCGGGTTCGACTGGGCGAACCGGCACCGGGGCGCCACCCGGGGCATCGCGTACATGGAGGCGCTGGTCCGGCCTTTGACGTCGGCGGAGTGGCCCGAGGCGGCGCGGCGCGTCTTCCAGGGGTTCCGCTCGGAGGCGGGCGAGGAGATGGTGCTCGAGAACAACGTCTTCGTCGAGCGCGTCCTGCCCGGCTCTGTCCTGCGGCGGCTCACCGAGGCGGAGATGGCCGTCTACCGGGCTCCTTTCGCCGAGCCCGGCGAGTCGCGGAGGCCCACCCTGACGTGGCCGCGCGAGATCCCCATCGACGGCGAGCCCGAGGACGTCACGCGCATCGTGCGGGACTACGCCGACTGGATGGCCTCGAACGATATCCCCAAGCTGTTCGTCAACGCCGACCCGGGGGCGATCCTGACCGGGGCGCAGCGCGAGTTCTGCCGCGGCTGGAGGAACCAGGAGGAGGTGACGGTGCGCGGGCGGCACTTCATCCAGGAGGACTCGCCCGACGAAATCGGACAGGCGGTCGCGGCCTTCGTGAAGCGGCTCCGCGGATGACGGCCCGGCAGCGGGCAGCAGGGGGACATCGATGGCGAACGGCGGCGCGACCGACAACCGACCGGACGTCCCGGAGGACGGACTGCCCCCCGAGCTGCATCAGGTGACCCAGGTGGACGACGCGGGCCGGCTGTTCATCTCGCCCGTCATCCACGACTGGAACGCGGTCTCGTCGCGCGGCATCGACACCGTCATCGACCTGGAAGGCGGCCTCGACATCGGGGTGCCGACGGTGCCCAACCAGATCCTCTACGTCTACTTCCCCATCCTCGACGAGGACCTGCCCGACCTCGAGAAGCTCGACGCCGTGGCCTCCCTCGGCGCGACTCTCGTCGCCCGGGGGCACCGCGTGCTCTCCCACTGCGGGATGGGGTTCAACCGCTCCGCGCTGGTGGCCGGCCTGATTCTGAACCGGCTGGGGATGCCGGGGCCGCAGGTGGTCCGGCAACTCCGCGACCGGCGCGCCGGGGCGCTCTTCAACGAGCACTTCGCCCGGCACCTCGAGGCACTTGGCCCGTCCCCCGCCGCGCCCGATCGCACCGGCGAATCGCGGCGGGGCGTGGTAGAGTCGGGATGATGCCGGAATTCACGAACCTGCTCACCCCGGCCCTCGTCGTCGCCCTGTTCGCATGGCTTCGAAGCGATATCCGGAAGCTGCACGACCGGCTTGACGCAACCGCGAAGGGCTTCAACGAGCGTCTCGACGCAACCGCGAAGGGCTTCAACGAGCGCCTCGACGCATCGATCAGAGACATCCACGAGCGCATGGACACGCGGTTCGACGCCGTGCTGCGAGAGATCGCCGACCTGCGCGAGCGCATGGCGAAAATGGAGGGCTCGCTGGAGGGCTTCCTGGCCGGACGCCGCGACCGCGACGCCGCATGAGTCCCCTCCCTCATGGGGACCGGCGCTCGCGACCGGCAGACCGGAGCCGCCGTCCGCACGAGCGCCCACCCTTCCGGGCTTCGCGCTGAGCGTCAACTACCTGTTCCGAAACCGCCGAACGTGAGGCGGACATCCGCGTCAACCCGCCCACCGGGGCTTTCGAACACCCGCGTGAAGCGCCTACCGCGCGTCCGGCTCGCGCGAGATGTCCGGGGGACTGGGCTCGGCCCCCAGCTCGCGAAGCAGCGCGGCGGTGGTGTCCGACTTGATGAAGTTGCCGCCGGTGTGGACGCCCTCGGCGATGACCAGCGGCGTCCAGCCTCGGTGGTTCTTCGCGTTGACGTCGGCGCCGCGGTCGACCAGGAACTGCACGATCGAGTCGGCCCGCTCGCGCCAGGCGGCGCCGTGGAGGGCGGTGTCGCCGGCCTCGTTGGCGGCGTTGACGTCGGCGCCCAGCTCCACCAGCAGGTGGACCGCCGCGAGGGCCTCGTGCTCGGGCGACCGGGTGATGCCCGGCTCGTGCCCCACGCCCGCCGCCATCATGAGCGGGGTGGTGCCGTTGCGGGTGGGAATGAAGGGGTCGGCGCCGTGCTCGAGGAGCAGGCGCATGACCGCGGTGTCGTTCGCGCGCGCCGCGATGAGGAACGGCGTCCCCTCGGTGAGGTTGCCCAGGTGGCCCTTGACCTTGATGCCGAAGCCGGGGGTGCCGTTCGTGCGGGCGTTGGCGTCGGCCCCGTGGCCGAGCAGGGCCCCGACCGTGCGCAGCCGGTCGGCGGCGTGCATGCCGCCGAAGATGCTCCACTGGTTGCCCTCGGCCACCCCGTTCGAGAGGTCGTTCAGCTCGGTGTCCCACTCGCCCGCCGCCCAGTGCAGGGGGGTGTAGCCGGGCCCGACGTTGGGGTCGGCGCCGCGGCTCAGGAGCAGCTCGACGTAGTCGACGTGGCCGCGGATGGTGGCGACGACGAGGGCGGTGGTCCAGTTGCCGGACACCGCGTTCACGTCCGCCCCGGCGTCGAGCAGGGCCCGGGTCACTCCCACGTGGGCGTCCCGCGCGGCGAGCAGCAGGGCGGTGTAGCCGGTGGTGGTCCGGGCGTCGACGTCGGCGCCGTGCTCGATCAGCGCCTCGACGACGTCGATGTGCCCCTCCCAGGCCGCCCACATCAGTGCGGTCTGGCGGTGGTAGCTCTCGCTGGCGTTCACGTCGGCGCCGGCCGCGACGAGCCGGTCGACGGTGTCGCGGATGCCGCTGCGCGCGCAGGTCATCAGCGCCGTCTCGCCGTTCGCCTGCGCGGCGGCGGCGTCGGCGCCGGCCGCGAGCAGCCGCCCGACCATCTTCGAGCTGGCATTCGTGCAGGCGAGGGTGAGCGGGGTCACGCCGTACTGATCGGCGCGGTCGACGGCGGCGCCGGCCGCGATGAGCAGGTCGGCGACCTCCGCGTCGTCCCACTGGGCCGCCCAGTGAAGGGCGGTGACGCCGTCCGGCCGGCTCGCGTTCACGGACGCCCCATCGGCCAGCAACGTGCGCACGGCCGCCGTGTGCTGCTGCCGGGCCGCCTCGACGAGCGAGAGGTCATCGGCGGGAGCGGCGGCGACCGAAGCCGCGACGAGAAGGCAGAGCCCGACGCCGATTACCGATCTGCTGTTGATGCGCATCGTCACGTCCTCCGGCAGCTCCGCCCGCCGCGCGCGGCGGAACGGTTCATCTCCGCTTTCCGTCGCGCGCCGCCGGCCCGAAATCGTCGCCCGCGAGCCCGACGGCCGCCTTGCCGCGCCGCCGCACCGACAACCATCGAGGAGTCGGCCCGGCGGGCCCGGATTGCGACCGACCCCTCCAGAACTCGACCATTACCATGGCGCCGAGTCCTCGCCCGCGAATCGTCGCCCGCGAGCCCGACGGCGCCCGCGAATCGGCCCCCGCCCGCAGACCGCGGCAGACACTGGCCCGCCCATCGTCGCCTGCGGCCCCGAGGGCCGCCCCGCCGACGCCTGGAAGTCGGCGCCGCCCCGCGGCGCAGACTCCGGCAGACCCCTACACGCCGGACACGATCGGCAGGTCGCCGGTCGCGTCGCCGAGCCGCTCGGCCGGGATCCCCATCTTGCCGAGGACCGTCAGGTGCATGTTGGCCAGCGGCGTCCCTTCCGGCAGCCGCACGTGCCGGCCGCCCTTGATGGTGCCGCCCCCGCCGCCGGCGAGGACGATGGGCAGGTCGAGCGGATCGTGCGCGTTGCTGTTCCCCATGCCCGCGCCGTAGATGACCGCCGAGTGATCGAGCAGCGAGCCGTCGCCGTCCTGCGTCGCGGCCATCTTCTCGAGGAAGCGCCCGAAGATCTGCATGTGGAACGTGTTGATCTTCGACAGCTTCGCGAGCTGCTCGGGCCGCTGCCGGTGGTGCGACGTCGGGTGGTGCGGGTCGGCGACCCCGATCTCGGGGAAGGTGCGCACGCTCTTCTCGCGGCCGACGAGGAAGCTGGAGACCCGCGTCAGGTCGGCCTGGAACGCCACCAGCATCAGGTCGAACATGAGGTCGGCGTACTCCTCGAAGACGGCGGGCACGCCGGCCGGCTGCACCACGTCGGGCAGCTCGCGGTCGCTCTGGCTCTCGGCGATCTGGATGCGGCGCTCGATGTCGCGCACCGAGTCGAGATAGCCGGCGAGCTTCGAGCGGTCGCCGCGGCCGAGCTGCCGCTGCAGGTCGGTGATCTCGGCGCTGACCGAGTCGAGGATGCTGCGGTCGCGGCGCAGCGCCCGCAGCCGCGCCTCGGTCTCGGTGGTGCCGACCGCTCCGAACAGGTGCTCGAACACCGCGCGCGGGTTGGTCTCCATCGGCAGCGGGGTGTTCTTGTCGCTCCACGCGAGGGTGGCGCTGTAGGCGCAGCCGTACCCGTCCTCGCACTGCCCGGCGAGGTCGTTGGCCTCGAGCGACAGCTCGAGCGAGGCGAGCTGGGTGTCCTCGCGGAGGTCGCGGGCCGCGAGCTGGTCCATCGACACGCCGACCTCGAGGGTCGCGTTGGTGGTGCCCGACGCCTTCATGGCGTGCGCCCCGGTGAGGAACGCGGCCTGACAGCGCGAGTGGTCGCCGTCACCCTCGTCCAGCCACTGCTTGGCCTCCTCGTTGGCCATGCCGCTGAGCACCAGCACCCGGTCCTGCACCGGAGCCAGGGGGGTCAGGATGGGCGTGAGCTCGAGCTTGCCCTCGGCGGCGGGCACCCAGTAGGGCATGCTCATGCCGTTGGGGACGTACACGGCGCCCATACGCTTCACCGGCCGCGCCGCGGTGAGCCGCGTGGCCTGAAGGGCCGGCACCATCCCGTCGAGCAGGGGCAACGCCACGCTCGCCCCGAGTCCCCGCAACACCGTCCGGCGGGACAGACATCTCTTGGTGATGAACATCAGACACTCCTCATCGCATGCTTGCGGCCGGCCGTCCTTCTACTTTCCGCTCCCGCACGATTCCGTCAAGGCGCAACCGCCGCCGTCACCGTCTGAACACGACCAATCCGAATGCTCCGCTGGGAGCCAGCCAACCCTCCACCGGCGAAGGACACGGACGAAACCGAGCACGGCGGCGCCGTTCTACGGCGACGTGCCTCGCCGGCCCATCGTCGCCTTCGGCTCCGCTGGGCGCCCAACCAAGCCTACAGGAGTCCGCGCCGTTCTACGGCGCCGACTCCTGCTGCGCCCTCCGCATCCGGAACGGCCGGCTCTCCACGATACCTAGAATCAGCGACGACCACCGGTGGTCGTCGGACGCCGACTCGCTCAGAATCCGCCGCACCGCGGGCATGTCGTGGGCGCCGACGGCGCGGCCGAGCGCATAGGTCAGGAGCTTCTCGGTGACCGTGCGCACGAACTCGCCGCGGCGCTCGAGCAGCGCCTCGCGGAAGTCGGCGGGGCCGGTGAACGCGGTGCCGTCGGGCAGCACCCCCGAGGCGTCGATCGGCGCCCCGCCGTCGTCGTCGCGCCACTGCCCGATGCCGTCGAAGTTCTCGAGGGCGAAGCCCAGCGGGTCCATCCGCTGGTGACACGAGGCGCAGGCCGGGCTCTGCCGGTGCTGCTCCATCTGCTCGCGGATGGACGCCCCCTCGCCGGCCGCCCCGGTTTCCTCGAGGGCCGGCACGTTGGGCGGCGGAGGCGGCGGGGGCGCGCCGAGGATGTTGTCGAGGAGGTACTTGCCCCGGACCACCGGCGACGTCCGCGTCGCGTACGACGTCACGGTCAGGATGCTCGCGTGGCCGAGCAATCCGGCCCGCCGCGGGTCGGGCATCCGCACGCGCCGGAAGTGCGCCCCGTAGACGTTGGGGACCCCGTAGAACCGCGCGAGCCGCTCGTTCAGGTACGTGTGGTCGGCCGTCAGCAGCTCGACGAGGGGGCGGTCGTCGCGTATCTGATGCTCGAGGAACAGCTCGGTCTCGCGGCCGAACGCCTCGCGCAGGTTGTCGTCGAACTCGGGGTACGCGCTCGCGTCGGGGTCGATGGCCCGCAGGTTCCGGATGAACAGCCACTGCCCGCCGAAGTTCCGGGCCAGCGCCGACGCCCGCGGGTCGGCGAGCATGCGGCTCACCTGCGCGGCGAGCACGCCGGGCTCGCGGAGGGCGCCGGACTCGGCCGCCTCGAGCAGCTCGTCGTCGGGGATGCTGCTCCAGAGGAAGAACGACAGCCGCGAGGCCAGCTCGAGGTCGCTGATGGCGTAGACGCCGCCCTCGTCGACGTTCACCGGGTCGCGCTCGACGCGGAACAGGAACTGCGGCGACACCAGCAGCCGGGCCAGCGCCTCCTGGACGCCGCGCTCGAAGCCGCCCTCGTCCCGGCCGGCGTCGTAGAACGCCATCAGCGTGTCGACGTCGGCGCCGGTGACCGGCCGCCGGTAGGCGCGCCGGGCGAGGCCGCCCAGGATCTCCCGCGCGCAGGCCGCCTCGGCCTCGGCGCCCGTCCCGTCGGGGCGGCACACGAAGATGCGCCGCCGGCTCGCGGTGTCGCCGGGGCCGGTCGGGTCGAACGGACCCTCCAGGCGAATGTAGTCGACGTCCATGCGCGGCGCCTCGTAGGTCGAGCTCGTGTGGCGGGGCGGCAGCAGGGTCGGCGGCGGCCCCTCGGTGAGCACGCTCTTGCGGACGAACGCGACGCCGAGGGTGTGCATGCCGGCGGGGGCCTCGAAGCGCGCCTCGAGCGCCTCGTCGGCCGTCAGCTGGTAGCGCGACGTGCGGTAGATGCCCGACCCCGTGCACGCGGGGTCGTCGTCGCCCGGGGTCGTGCACCGTCCGCCGATCTCCAACCGGGCGATCCGCACCCCGTCGAGCAGGACGTCGATCTCCTCGCGGGTGGCGATGGCGCGTATCTGCGAGTTGGTGAAGTTGCGCCCGAGGCGGACCTTGACGACGTACTCGCCGTCGAGCGGGAAGTAGTGACGCACCGCGATGCCGCCGCGGGTGCCGTAGGGCAGGTCCTCGCCCATCCGCTCGTCCTGCCGCATCCCCCGCGACACGCGGAACGTCTCGACCGCGGGCCCCGCCGACGGGTCGCCGACCGCGAGCTGGCTGATGCGGCGGGCCGCGAAGAGATAACGACCGAGCAGGGTCGGGGAGATCGAGAGGACCTCGGCGATGTTGTCGAAGCCCTGGTCCGACTCGTCGGGCGGCAGCAGGGCCTCCACGTCGACCTCCAGGTCGAGCAGGTCCCGCACCGCGTTGCCGTACTCGAACCGGTTCAGGCGGTGGTCCGGCGGACGGCCCGGGTTCGGCCGGGCGGCGGCGGCCGCGTCGAGCTCGGCCTCGAGCCCGGTGACGAAGGCGTCGAGGACCTGCGGGTCGGGGCGGCGCCGGCCCGGCGGCGGCATCGCGCCGCTGCGCAGCTTGCGCACCACCTTCTCCCACGTCTCGGCGCCGGCCGCGACCTGGTGGACGTCGGCGCGGTCGAGCAGCAGGCCGGCGGTCCGGGTGCGAGCGTTGTGGCAGACGACGCAGTACTCGTCGAGGAGGGCGCGGGAATCGGGAGACGGGGCCTCGGCGGCGGCCGCGGCGCTCCCGGCGCGCGACGCTTCCGCCTGCTGCTGCGGGGACGCTTCGGCCGGGGCGGCCGCCCCGAGGCCGGCGGCGGCGAGCCACAGCAGGATGCACGCGCCGGAAACGAGTCGCGCCGGTCGGACCATCTCGCCCTCCCTGCCGGCCGCGCGCGGCGAACCGCACTTCGGCGGGCTCGCCGGACTGCACACGACCTCGCGGCGAGTGTAGGCGGGAGCGCGCCGCGCCGTCAAGGGTCTTCACCGGCCGCGCGGCCTCGCCCACGCGCCTCGGGGCGGCCGGCGCCCGTCTTCCGAGGACCGCCGCCGCGACCCTCCCCCGGCGGGCGAGAAGTTGCGAACCGCGGCGTCCTGGGCGATCATGGGCGCGTCTCGAAAGAACTCGACGCCCGGCAGGGAGGATTTCAGATGGACCATCGTCGTCTCGGACTGCCAGTCCTGGTCATGGTCATCGCGACGGCCGGCCTGCACCCCGCTCCCGCCGCCGGTCAGGATGGGACCGCGGAGACCGGGGCCGCCTCGGAGTGGACCCTGCCCCGACTGCCCGACGGCCAGCCCGACCTGCAGGGCTTCTGGACCACCCAGACGTTCACGCCGCTCGAACGGCCGCGGCACCTGGGCGACAAGGCGTTCTACTCCGAGGAGGAATGGGCCTCGCTGCAGGCCCAGCTCACCGCGGAAGGCGTCGATCCGCTGGCCGGGAACGTCATCAACATCGAGGATCCCGAGGAGCGGGAGCAGCGCCTGTACCAGGACAACCGCGACCCCAGCTACGTCCACTACGACAACGAGCTCTGGCTGCGGACGCCGGTCCCCAAGGGGCTGTCGACGCGCCGCACGTCGCTGATCACGGATCCCCCCGACGGCCGCATTCCCCCCAACGTCCCCGAGGCCGACGCGCGCGCGGCGGCGCGGGCCGAGGCGCGGCGGGGCGTCGACCCGTTCACCGGGCACGAGACCCGGCCCCTGTCGGAGCGCTGCATCGTCTGGCCCCACAACGGCCCCCCGATGCTGCCCCCGGCCTACAACGACATCCACCAGATTCTGCAGACGCCCGACCACGTCGTCCTCTTCACCGAGCTGAACAACAGCCTGCCCCGCATCATCCCCCTCGACGGGCGCCCCGCCCTGCCCGACACGATCCAGCTCATTCCGGGTGATTCCCGGGGCCGGTGGGAGGGCGACACCCTGGTGGTGGAGAGCGCCAACTTCACCGACAAGACCCGCTTCCGGGGGTCGTCGGCGGCCATGCGCGTGACCGAGCGGTTCACCCGCGTCGACGCCGAGACCATCCGCTACGAGTTCACCGTCGACGACCCGACCACGTGGGCGCGACCGTGGAGCGCGGAGATCCCGATGGTCGCCACCGAGGGGCCCATGTACGAGTACGCGTGCCACGAGGGCAACCACGACATCCGGCACATCCTCGAGATCTACCGCAACCTGGAGCGGCAGGCGGCCGAAGCCGAAGAGAAGGCCGAGGCCGCGAGGTAGGGACGGCGGCGGCGCCGCGGGCGGACCGCGGCGGGATGGACAGAGCGTGACGACGCGCAGAGTGCTCGCGGCGATGTTGGCGCTGGCCATGCTGGCGGTGGCCACTGCCGCGTCGGCGCAGTTCGGGTTCTTCCGCGGCTACCGCCTCTGGGGCCGGGCCGACCTGCCCTACGACGGCCGCCTCCACTTCGTGCGCCTGCGCTGGACCGGGGGCACCTACGGGACGCGGCCCCAGGGCATGGGCGTCAACTTCTGGCTGCACGAGTTCCCCGACGCCGAGGCCAACATGATGTCGGTGGTCGGCGAGTACACCGCCGCCGACGCCCGCACCGACGGCAGCCTCGCCCTCGCCCTCGACGATCCCGAGCTCTTCAAGCACCCCATCGCCATGATGTGGGAGCCCGGGTTCTGGATCATGACCGACGCGCAGGCCGCCTCGCTGCGCGCCTACATGCTGAAGGGCGGCTTCGTCATCTTCAACGACTTCGAGACCGGGCACTGGGAGAACTTCGAGGCCCAGCTCAGGCGGGTGCTCCCCGACGCCCAGCTCATGACCCTCGACGCCGGCCACCCCATCTTCAACGTCTTCTTCCGCATCGGCAAGATCGACACCCCCAACCCCTTCAACCACCACCTCAGGGGGAGGACGCCCGAGTACTTCGGCGTCTTCGAGGACAACGACCCCAACCGCCGCATGATGGCCGTCGTCGCCTACAACACCAACCTCGGCGAGTACTGGTGGCTCGCGGGCCGCGGCCTCCTCCCCATCGAGGCCGAGAACGCCGGCTTCCAGATCGGCGTCAACTTCATGCTCTACGGGCTGACCCACTGAGCGACTCGCGTTTCCTCGTCGGTCGGCCGGCGGAATCCCGGGCGGGAAGACACGAACGGCCGCGTGCCTATCGCCGCCCGAGCACTTCGGCCCGCCGACGGCCCACCCCCACGGCCCCTTGCCGGGCGACTCTGCTAGGCTTTCGAGATAGCCGGTCGAGAGTCCCCCGGCGCTACCGGGTTTCGCATGGAGGGCCGCCAGTGGACATTCCGAAGAACAAGATCCTGACGCTCGTGGCCATCAGCATGGTGATCGGAGCGCTCACCGGTGTCGCGGGAGGCCTCCTCGACCTCAGCGGCGCGGTGATCGGCGGCGTAGCGGGCGCCGTTTGCGGCGCAACCGGGGCGGTCCTGTTCCGCCAGCCGAGCCGGTAGACTCTCGCGACGCGGGAGTCCGGTGAGCGCGCCCCCGCCGGGCGAGACGGCCTCTCGTCGGCCGGCGTGCTCGCGCCGGCCCCGCTTGCCCCGTCCCGCGGCGGAGCCTCGGGCCCGCCGCGGCGTCGCCGCGAATCGCCCGGAGACGACCATGGAAGCCCAGACGACGATTGCCCTTGCCGAGACTGCCCTCTTCCGCCGGCAGTGCTACGTGAACGGCGCGTGGACCGACGCGCGGAGCGGTGAGGTCATCGAGGTCGACAACCCCGCGACCGGCGAGGTCGTCGGCGCCGTCCCTGCGTTCGGCCGCGAGGAGACCCGCGCCGCCATCGAGGCGGCCGACGCGGCGTGGAGCGGATGGCGCTCGCGCCCCGCGAAAGAGCGCGCCAAGCTGATGCGCCGGTGGTTCGAGCTGATGATGGCGCACCAGGACGACCTCGCGGTGCTGATGACGACCGAGCAGGGCAAGCCCCTCGCCGAGTCGCGCGGCGAGATCGCCTACGCGGCGTCGTTCGTCGAGTGGTTCGCCGAGGAGGCGAAGCGCGTCTACGGCGACGTCATCGACCACCCCCTGCCGGGCCGGCGCATCGTGGTGCTGAAGCAGCCCATCGGCGTCGTCGCCTCCATCACGCCGTGGAACTTCCCGGCCGCGATGATCACCCGCAAGTGCGCCCCGGCGCTGGCCGCCGGCTGCCCCGTCGTCATCCGCCCCGCCTCGCAGACCCCGTTCTCGGCCCTCGCGCTGGCGGAGCTCGCCGACCGGGCGGGCATGCCGCCGGGGGTCGTCAACGTCATCACCGGCCCTTCCCGGCCGATGGGGGCCGAGCTGACCTCCAACCCGACCGTCCGCAAGCTCTCGTTCACCGGGTCGACCGAGGTCGGCAAGCTGCTCATGTCGCAGTGCGCGTCGACGGTGAAGAAGGTCAGCCTCGAGCTCGGCGGCAACGCCCCGTTCATCGTCTTCGACGACGCCGACCTCGACGCGGCGGTGGCGGGGGCCATGGCCTCGAAGTACCGCAACGCGGGACAGACCTGCGTCTGCGCCAACCGCATCCTCGTGCAGGACGGCGTCTACGACGCGTTCGCGGCGAAGATGGCCGAGGCGGTGGCCGGGCTGAAGGTCGGCAACGGGCTCGAGGCGGGGACGCAGCAGGGCCCCCTCATCGACCTCCGGGCGGTCGAGAAGGTCGAGGAGCACATCACCGACGCGGTCGGCAAGGGCGCCGCGGTCGCCGTCGGCGGCGGGCGTCACGCGCTCGGCGGCAGCTTCTTCCAGCCGACGCTGCTGACCGGCGTCACCCCGACGATGGCGGTGGCCCGCGAGGAGACGTTCGGCCCGCTGGCCCCGCTGTTCCGGTTCTCGACCGAGGACGAGGCGATCCGCATGGCCAACGACACCGAGTTCGGCCTCGCCGCCTACTTCTACAGCCGCGACGTCGGCCGCGTCTGGCGCGTCTCCGAGGGCCTGGAGTACGGCATCGTGGGGGTCAACGAGGGGATCATCTCGAACGAGGTGGCCCCGTTCGGCGGCGTCAAGGAGTCGGGCATCGGCCGCGAGGGCTCGAAGTACGGCATGGACGACTTCGTCGAGATCAAGTACCTCTGCCTGGGGGGCATCGACGGTTGAGCCGGCGCGTTCGCCCGGCGTGACGGCGCGGCGTCATGCCGTTAGAATCTGGTCGATCGACAAGCGTACAGAGGGAGGGTCGGATGCGTTACCGTCTTCTCGCCGCGTTCGTTACGGTCGTCGTGGTCGGAGCGCTGACGCCGGTCGCCGGCGCCGGGCAGGATCGGAGCCAGGAGGCGGCCGAGCCGGCGGCGTGGACGATGCCCCGGCTCGCGGACGGGCAGCCGGACATGCAGGGCTACTGGACGACGCAGACGTTCACGCCGCTCGAGCGGCCCGAGCGGCTGGCCGACCAGGAGTTCCTGTCGGAGGAAGAGGCGGCCCTGCTGCAGGAGCAGTTGACGGCGGAAGGCGTCGACCCCCTGCGGCGCGACGCCGTCGCCATCGAGGACCCGGACGAGCGGGAGGCCGCGCTCTACCAGGAGAACCGCGACGCCTCGTACGTCCACTACGACAACCAGGTCTGGCTGCGCACGCCGGTGCCCAAGGGCCTGTCGACCCGGCGGACCTCGCTGATCACGTATCCGCCGAACGGCCGGATTCCCCCGATGACGCCGGAGGGCGCGGCCCGGGTGGAGGCCGAGGCGGCGATGGCCCGCGTGTTCGACGGCTACGAGACCCGTCCCCTGATGGAACGCTGCGTCGTCTGGACCCACGAGGGGCCACCGCTGCTGCCGCCGGCCTACAACGACATCCACCAGATATTCCAGACCTCCGATCACTTCGTGCTGTTCACGGAGCTGGCGACGAACCCGCCGCGGATCATGGCCCTCGACGGGGGCCCGGGCGTTCCCGACGCGATTCGCCAGTTCGCCGGCGACTCCCGCGCCCGCTGGGAGGGGGACACGCTGGTCGTCGAGACCGACAAGTTCATCGCCCGGCGGAACTACCGGGGCTCGAACCGGCACCGGCACGTCGAGGAGCGATTCACCCGCGTCGCCGAAGACACCATCCGCTACGAGTTCACGGTCACCGACCCCACCACCTGGACCAGCCCGTGGAGCGGCGAGGTGCCGATGGTCCGCATCGAGGGGCCGATGTTCGAGTACGGCTGCCACGAGGGCAACCACGACATCCGGCACATCCTCGAGATCAACCGCAATCTCGAGCGGCAGGCGGCCGAGGCGGCGGCGGGAGACTCGCGGTAGGAGTCGGCGCCCGATGACCGGGCCCCGGATCCGCATCGGCACCAGCGGGTGGCACTACCCGGGCGGGGCCGGGGCCTGGGACGGCGTCTTCTACCCACCGCGGGGGCGCCGCCACCGGCCGCGCGGATTCGACGAGCTGGCCTGCTACGCCGAGCACTTCGACACCGTCGAGGTGAACTCGACCTTCTACGGCGTGCCCCGCCGCGCCGTCACCGAGGCCTGGGCCGCGCGGACCCCCGACGACTTCTGCTTCTCCGTCAAGCTCTACCAGAAGTTCACCCACCCGAAGATGTTCGCGGCGGCCACGGGCGCCGGCGACACCCGGGTGGACCGCGGGACGTCGAGCAGTTCCGCGAGGCCATCGCGCCCCTCCACGAGGCCGGCAAGCTCGGGCCCCTGCTGGCCCAGTTTCCCGCCAGCTTCCGCAACGACACCGCCGCCCACGACCACCTCGCGTGGCTCATCGAGGCGCTGTCCCCCTGCCCCGTCGCGGTCGAGCTGCGGCACCGGAGCTGGAGCGACGACGTCGCCGGCACCCTGCGGCTGCTGAACGGCCTCGGCGCCGCCTGGGTGCAGATAGACGAGCCGAAGTTCCGCCTGTCGATCGCCCAGAACCGGCTGCCCAACGTCGAGACCTTCTACTACATGCGCCTCCACGGCCGGAACGCCCGCAAGTGGTGGCGACACGACCACGCCGAGGAGCGCTACGACTACCACTACTCGGCCGACGAGCTGCGCCCGTTCCGCGACACGGCGGACGCCGCCGCCCGGCTCGTGAAGCGGCTCTACCTCTACATGAACAACCACTTCGCCGCGAAGTCGGCGGCCAACGCCGCCACCCTGAAGCACCAGCTCGGCCTGGAGGTGCCCGGCACGTGGCGCGACGAGATGGTGGCGCGCTATCCCGAGCTCGACGGCGTCGTCAGGACGGGCTCGGCGGCGGCGCCGCTGCTGCCGATCGGTGGACCGGCGGCGCGACCGTGATTGCGCTCCGGCAAATGCACCCGTCGTCCAGATTGCGACTACAATCAGGGTTGTGGCGGAGCGGCTGGTTTATGAATGGGACGAGAACAAGCGTCGCACGAACCGGGCCAGGCACGGTGTCGATTTCGCGGCGATGCGCGCCTTCGATTGGGAAACGGCCAGGATCGAGGCAGACGATCATCCGGAGGAGCCGCGCTGGATCGGACGCGGCTTCATCGAGTCCCGGCTGCACGTTGTCGTCTTCACCGAACGCGACAATCGCGTTCGCATCATCAGCTTGCGAAAGGCCAATCCACGAGAGGAACAGCGCCATGCCCGGCAACGTCGACCATGACCTCCAGGGCCTGACCTTCGACGAAATCGCGGAACGATACGGCGAAGAAGCAGCCATCGCGGCAGGGATCGCCGCCGATCCGGATGCTCGAGAGCTGACGGACGGCGATTTCGCCCGGATGCGTCCTGCGTCCGAGGTCATCCCGGCGATCGTCGAAGCTCACCGTCGCACACGCGGCAAGCAGAAGGCGCCGGTCAAGGAACAGATCACCATTCGACTCGATGCGGATGTCGTTGCGCACTTCCGCAACGAGGGACGCGGCTGGCAGACACGGCTCAATGCGGTGCTCCGTCGCGCCGTCTTCAAGGCAGCCGACCCGGTGTGAGCGGCGACGGACCGACGTTCTCAACGTGGTCGATGGACTCCGACCCGATTCCAGCCTTGCGCAACCTCGATTCGCCCCTCGCAAGTGCCGGCCCCGTGCCGGCCCCCGGCGCCCGCGTCGTTATCCGCGACGCGGAGTGGGTGATCCGCCGCGTCGACCGCTGCCCGGACGGCGGCTATCAGCTCGTGTGCGACGGCGTCTCGGAGCTCGTCCCGGATGGTCGGCCGGGGCCCACTCGTAGCCGAGGGCGGCGAGAAGCTGGCTACTGAAGTCTGCCGCCAAGCTGGCGACGGCGCAGATTCCGCCGATGACGATGGCGGAGATTCAGAGGGAAGTGGATGCGGTCCGAGCAGAGAGGCGACGGCGTGCGAGCGATGCGTAGCGTGCGGCCCAAGCGTCCGGCGTCGGTTGCCGCCGAGTCGGACGAGTACGTCAACGAGCAGATTCGCAGGCACCGGGATCGCCAACGCCTGTGCAGCCTGCTCCTCGGAATCCGAGCCGGAAGCGACGGCTGACGGTGCCTTCTTCGATGGCCTGCGGCAACGCGTCGTTCGGCGGACGGCGACGTGAGCATCGACGTGTGGCGCGAAGCTCGAAGGTGTCTAATAGTGGAGTGCCGATATCCGACGTGGCCATGATACCCCGTCGTCGAAACGGCGTGCTCCTCGAGCGTCAAGGGGTGCGAGCCCGATGTTTGGCACGGCGTTTGCCCTCAGATTACCGAAGGGCCAGCGGAGCGGGCGGTCCAGGGCGCGCTGGAGAAGATGCACGACGAGACCTACAAGAAGCTGTTCGCGTTCCCCCGCATGGTCGAAGACCTGCTGCGCGGCTTCGTGGCCGGTCTGCGGGTGGACGACATCGACTTCTCCACGTTGCGGAAGCTGCCGGCCGAGTACGTCAGCGACGAGCTGCTCAAGCGGCACGGCGACGCGGTGTGGCAGGTCCGCCTGCGCGGAGACTGGCTGTACCTGGTGGTGCTGCTCGAGTTCCAGTCGCGGGACGAACCCCGGATGGCCCTGCGCATCCACACCTACACCGGCCTGCTGTACGAGGAGCTAGTGCGGAACGGGAAGGTGGCGCCGGGCGAACCCCTGCCGCCCGTGCTCCCAGTGGTGCTGTACAACGGCCCGCGGCCATGGCGGGCGGCTCGGGAGATGCGAGACTTGATCGCGGCCGTGGGCCCGGAGCTGGCGCGGTACCAGCCGGCCCAGCGCTATCACGTGGTTGACGAGCGGCGCCTCGCGGAGGACGATCTCCCCGACCGCAACCTGATGACGTCGGTCGTCCGGCTCGAGCAGAGCCGTTCGGCGGCGGATTTGGCGCGCGTGCTGGAGTCGCTGTCGGCGACGCTGAGCGACCCGCGTGAAACGGAGCTGCGGCGTGTCTTCGTCGACTGGGTGCGACGACTGGCGGAGCGGCTGACGCCCCCCGGCGCGGCGTCGCCGCCGATGCGCACGCTCGAGGAGCTGAAGATGACGTTGGAGGAACGCGTAGCCGAGTGGCCGAAGCAGTGGCTTCAGGAAGGCATCGAGCAGGGCATCGAGCAGGGTGTCAAGCAGGGCATCGAACAGGGGCTCACGCATGAACGGGCGCTCTTGCGCCGGCAGGCGGCGTTGCGGTTCGGCGAAGAGGCGGGAGCGCGGGCGGCGCCAGCGCTGGAGCGGATCACCGATCCGGAAGGTCTGGCCGTCGCGGGCGACTGGATCGTCCGGGCCGACGGCGGCGACGAGCTGGTCGCGAGGCTGATGCAGCTCGCGGAGGGTCGGGACACGCCCTGAGCCGCCGGTCCGCGAATCCGCGCCGATCGCTTTCGTCGGCCACCTCCGGCCGTGGCGAATCGGCGAGGTCCGCCAGAGCATCGACGCCTTTTCGGCCCGCGGTCGGCCCGGCTCGTCTTCCCGGTCGACACGCCTCGCACCGGCAACGGAATCGAGCCGCTGTGCTCGAGGAAGGAGGGTGTCAGGCTCGCGACCATGCACCGCGTCAAGGGTCTGGAGTTCGACCGCGTCGTCATGGCCAGCATCAACGCCGACCTGGTACCGCTGCCCGCCGCGATCGACGCGCGCGGCGACGCCGTGGAGCGGGAATCGGCCGAAACCGAGGAACGGGCCCTGGTCTACGTGGCGGCGACGCGCGCGAAGAAGGAGCTGCTGGTGCTGAGCTTCGACAAGCCGAGCCGCCTGCTGTAGGTCCGAGGCAGTCCCGCGCAGTCAGCGCAACACGTCGCCGCCCCACAGCCGCTTCAGGAAGTCGAGCACCGGCAGCACCTGCACGTCGTCCCACAGGGCGGCGCGGCGCCCGAGGTAGACGCCGTAGCAGGTCGCGGCGTGAGGGAGATGCTCCCGGACCCGGCGGAAGCCGCGGTTGTACCGCTTGTCCCAGCGCGCCGAGGCCTGGACCTCGACGGCGACGAACCCGGCCGCCGTCTCGCAGAGCGCGTCGACCTCGGCGCCGTCGTAGCTCCGCCAGTAGTGCAGCGGGTAGTGCCGGCCCGAGTAGCTCAGATACGCGCGGAGCTCGTTGACGACGAAGGTCTCGACGAGCGGCCCGAGCTCTTCCGGGGTCGGCGGATAGGGCAGGCGGCCCGAGAGGGCCCGGACCACGCCGCAATCGAAGAAGTAGAACTTGCTCTGCTGCACCTGCCTGGTCGCGGACTTCAGCTTCCAGGCCGGCAGCCAGGACCCGATCAGCGTGTCGACCAGGATCGTGAAGTGGCTCTGCACGGTGCGGCGGTCGATGCCGGCGTCGCGCGCGATCGACGCGGCATTGGTGGTATGGGCGTTCTGCCGGGAGGCTATCTCCAGGAAACGGGCGAAGGCGCCGACGTTGCGGGTCAGCGCTTCCGCCTGCACCTCCTGCGCCAGGTAGGTCTGGGCATACGTGCGCAGGTAGTCCCGCGGGCTGCCGCCGGCGAGGGCCATGGGGAGCGTGCCCTGGGAGAACGCGCGATCGAGGTCGAGGTCGAAGTCGACCTCGGCCGACACCAGCGGGAACATCGTGGTGGTGACGGCGCGCCCCGCCAGCAGATTGACGCCGCGCCGCCGGAGCTTGCGGGCGCTCGATCCGGACAGCACGAAGCGCAGGCGGCGGGACTCGATCAGCCGGTGCACCTCGTTCAGGAGCTCCGGTACCCTCTGCACCTCGTCGACCACCGCCCACGCGCCGGCGGGGAGGCCGGCGAGCTCCCGGTAGAGGGCGCCGGCGTCCTTGCTCAGCCTGAGCGCCTCGCCGGTGTCGAGCAGGTCGTAGATGGCCGCGTCGGGGAAGCGTTCGCGTATCCAGGTGGTCTTGCCGGTGCCCCGGGGACCGAACAGGAAGACCGACCGGTCGGGAGTCGGAAGCAACCTGGCGTACATGATGTCCTATTTTACGTGAAAACAGGACATATATGACGCCACTTTTCCAAGGCGACGGAATCCGGGTTCGCGCTACAACCCACTCCCGACCGCGGACCGGTAGCCCGATGCCCGGCGCGCGAAACCGAGGGCTGCACGGCGTCTTCGCACGGCCGCCCGCCGATCACCGCAGGCCGACGATGCCCTTCACCGACTCGGCGAGGGCGGGCGCGTCGTAGCCGACGCCCTCCTTGAAGACCAGCGTCACGTTGCGGATCTCGGCCGGGCGGCGCACCGGGTCGCCGTCGATGACGATGAGGTCGGCGAGCTTGCCCGGCTCGACCGAGCCGAAGCGGGCGTCCTCGCCGAGGACGCGGGCGCCGTTCAGGGTCATGACCTCGACGACCTCCTCGGGGGTGAACCCCGCCTCGAGCAGCAGCTCGTAGTTGCGCTGGTCGCCGTAGCCGGGCAGGGCCCCACCCATGCCGGTGGGGTCGACGCCGGCCGCGAGCAGCCCTCCCGCGTCGGCGAACAGCTTCTCGAACCGCTGCGCCTTGGGGAACAGGGTGGCCATCGGCGCGTCGTCGCGCGACGCGACGTCTGCCCGCGACGCGAGGTACTCGTCGCGGGCGCCGGGGGCGAGCATCTCGAGCACGCGGTCCTCGAGGGGCGGGCGGTTGGGGACGGCGAGCTCGTAGACGGCGAGGGTCGAGGTCATGGCGACGCCGCCCTCGACCATGGCGCGGATGGTGGCGGCGACGGCGTCGCCCTCCACGTCGACCTCGAGCAGGCTGCGCTGCACGCCGGGCGGGCAGACGCCGGGCTCCTTGCCGGGCACGTAGTCGCTGTTGGTGAAGAAGCCGTGCTCGATGTTGTCGATGCCGAGGTCCACCGCCTCCTGGAACGAGATGGAGCACAGGTGCCCGGTGACCCTGACACCGCGTTGGTGCGCCTCGTCGATGGCCGCGGCCAGCTCCTCGTCGCCGATGCGGGTGTAGGCCTTGAACCAGTCCACGCCCTCGTCGGCCCAGTAGGCGACGACCCGCCGGGCGTCCTCGGGGGTCCCGACCTGGAACATCTGCGACGACGCGCCCGCGCCCGACAGGTACGGCCCGGTGATGTACATCCGCGGTCCGACCTCGCGGCCGTCCGCGATCGCGCGCTTGAGGTTCAGCTCGCTGTAGGGCGAGAAGGCGCCGGTGGTCCGGATGGTCGTCACCCCGCTCGCCAGGTAGAGGCGCGGCGCGCTGAAGTTGAGCTGCACCCGGCGGCCGCGGGTCATGTAGAACGTGTGGTCGTGGAGGCCGACGAAGCCGGGCAGGACGGTGTGGCCGGGGAGGGCCAGGGTCCGGGCTCCGGCAGGGACCGCGACCTCGGCGTCGGGCCCGACCGCGGCGATGCGGCCGTCGCGGATGAGGACGGTCCGGCCGCCGCCGGCCGGACTTCCGGTGCCATCGACGACTTGCACGCCGGTCAGCGCGACCACCGCGTCATCGACCTCGACGAACTCCCGCACCGCGTCGGAGAGCGAGCTCGCGGGCTGGGCCGCCGCGAACGGCGCGGCAACGGCCAGGAGCGCGAGCGTGGCGATCAGGTTGCGCATGATACTTCCTCCAGCCTCATGAATCCGTTCCTCGAGGCGACGTCTCCGGGCGCGATGCGAACACCGTGGAGCGTCGCGCACCCGGACACCTGCGCCATCTCTCTGCGCTCCCCAACCGCACGCTGCGCGAAGCCCGTTCCGGATCCGTCAGCTCATCCCCGACGACGCCTCCGAACCGTCCGTTCCCGGCCGTTCCGGCCGTGTCGCCGCTTCGCCGCCAGCGGCGTCCTCTCGACGCCTCCGCCGCGGACCCGCGGCGACGTCAGGGCGCGCGCGGCTCCGGAGCCGGAACGATCCAGCCAACCTCCGCCCGCGGCGGCGGGCCCGCCGCGACGTCGAAGACCATCTTCATGCCCGACTCGAGGTGCTCGGCGATGTGGCAGTGCAGCATCCACCGGCCCGGGTTGGACAGCTCCAGCAGGAGGTCGGCGGTCGAGCCGGCCGGCAGCAGCACGGTGTCCTTCCACACGAGATTGTCGTTCGGGACGCCGTCGCGGCCAAGCACGAGGAAGCGCTGGCCGTGGATGTGGACGGGATGCTGCATGGCGT
Organism: Vicinamibacterales bacterium; assembly: GCA_965116765.1. GTDB lineage: Bacteria > Acidobacteriota > Vicinamibacteria > Vicinamibacterales > UBA8438 > JAJEEA01. The sequence continues at coordinate 1,780,272 of OZ220718.1, forward strand.
GGACGGCGCCGCGGTCGTTGCGCAGGCGCAGCTTGACCACGTCGCCCCGCCGGAAGCGCCAGTCGATGGCGTCGTTCTCGAGGCCGGTGTCGAGGTCGCGCAGGACCCAGCGGACCGGGCCGGCCGTCGTGACCCAGTTCATGCGCGGCATGGTGCCGCTCCACTCGACGGGGTTGAAGAACGAGCGGTCCAGGTTGAGCAGCGGCTCGAGGGGGTCGGGCAACCCGCCGAGCTCGAGGGTCAGCAGCAGCCGGTGGTCGACCGGACGATCGAACTCGTCGCGGTAGGCGTCGATGTCGGACGCGACGTCGGGGTGGCTCCGCAGCTCGCGGAAGCTGGCCCCGTGGTCCGGCGCGGCGGGGACGTCGGCGACCGTCACCGCGCCGAGCACCGTCTCGTCGGGAAAGTAGTTCCCGTACACGTGGTCGATGGCGCGCACCCGGTTGACGAGCCGCGCCTCCCCCGGCTCGTCGAAGCGGACCTCGACGACGTAGCGCTCGGCGGGGGCGATGACCACGCTGTCGACCCACGCCTGCCGCTCGAACCTCCCGACGTCGGACGCCACCAGCTTGATGGCGGCGCCGCCGAACGAGACGTTGAACGTTCGGGTGTTCGAGACGTTGGTCAGGAAGAAGCGGACGACCTCGCCCCGCGCCACCGTCAGGCGGTACTCGGGCTCGCCGTTGACGAGCAGGAGGTTCCCGAAGCGGCCCATCAGGGCGTGGGTGGCCTGCTCGCGGCCGAACGGCACGAGGCCGCCCTCGCCGACCAGCAGGTCGTCGAGCATCAGCACCTGCTCGCGGTTCGCGGGGCCGAAGTAGTCCGGGTCGGCCGCGTCGACGCGCAGGTTGCCGTACAGCCCCAGGTCCTGCTGGAAGTCCTCGCGGTGGTGCGGGTGGTACCAGTAGAGGCCGGCGTCGGGGAAGTGAATCCGGTACTGGAAGGTCTCGCCCGGCGCGATGGGGTCCTGGGTGAGGCCGGGGACGCCGTCGAAGCGGTTCTCGAGGCGGATGCCGTGCCAGTGCACGGCGGTCGGGAACTCGAGCCGGTTGGTGACGTTGACGGTGACGGTGGCCCCCTGCGGCACCTGGACGAGGGGACCGGGGTACTGGCCGTTGTAGCCGTACATCGTGAACGTCCGGCCGCCGATGGTTCGGCGGACGAGGCCGGCCTCGAGATCGAGGATGCCGCCGTCGCCGAGCCGGACGATCTCGCGCGGGCGGGCGTCGGGTAGCGGCCCGGCCGACGCCGGCAGGAACGCATCGACGGGCGGTGCGAGGCGGCCCACCCCCGGCATCATCGCCACCGACGGGTGCATGGGCGGGAGCGTCCATCCGCGCGGGGCCGGAGGCGGGGCGCCTCCCCCGACCATCCCCGTCACCGCCAGCAGGTCCTCGGGCTCCATGCGCATGCCGGCCGAGATGCCCCGCAGGACGATGCGTCCCTCCCACGCCGCCCCGTCGGGCGAAGCCTCGGCGGTGACGAGCACCAGGAACTTGTCGAGGTCGACGGGCCCGAGCGCGTTGCGGCCGTTCGCGACCGGACCCAGGTTCACCACCGGGCGCAGGAGCGGGGTGGTCGCCCAGGCCACGTAGCCGGTGTAGTCGCCGAGCGATGCCGGATCGGGCAGGCCCGCGGCGTGCAGGGTCAGGTCGAAGCGGTGACTGCCGGCGGCGGTGACCGAGGCGCCGAACGGCGAAGGCGGCGGCGTGAGCGCGACGTAGCCCGAGATACCGGGAAAGTCGGGAGCGTGGACCAGCTCGATGCAGTACAGGTCGGGGTCGGCCTCGGGCCCGCGCGGGTCGAGGGTCGGACACCGGGCGAGGCCGGGGTCCGGGGACGGCTGGCCGGCCGCGGCCGTCGGCGCGAGAACCGCCGACGCCGCGAGACACAGAGCCAGGACCACCGGCCCGACGGGGAACGCCCGTAGGAGCGGCATCGGCACAGTTTGCGGCAAGCGCGGCGCTCCTGTCAGCCGGACCTGAACCGCCGGCGGTGCGGGCGATTGCCCGCGTACAAGAAACGGGGAGCGGGACCTCGGTCCCGATCCCCGTTCCCGATTACCGAATCCGCGGCGGACGGATCAGTTGGACGGCCAGACCACGCCCTGGTCGGCTTGAATCGGGCCCTCGCCCTTGTACACGAACTTCTGGACGCGCTTGCCCTCGAACGTCTCGGTCGTGTAGATGTTGCCGGACGCGTCGGTCGCGATGCTGTGCGCGCCGTAGAACTGCCCCGGCTGGCGCCCGCCGTCGCCGAAGCTCGAGATGACCTCCATCTCCTCGCGGTCGATGATGTAGACCTTCTCGTTCACGCCGTCGGCCATGTAGAGGTACTTCTGGTCGGCGTCGCGCGAGAACGCGACGTCCCAGGCCGACCCCGCGCCCAGGGTCTCCCGGGCCACGATCAGCTCCTCGACGAACGTGCCGTCCTTCTGGAACACCTGGATGCGGTTGTTCACGCGGTCGCAGGCGTAGACCAGGCCGTCGTTCGACAGATCGGCGCAGTGCACCGGTGTGCGGAACTGCGGCGCGGGCTCGGCGTTCGGGTCGTAGCGGCCGAGGTCGGCGTCGTCCGGCGTGTTGCCGTAGGCGCCCCAGAAGCGCTTCATGGCGCCGGTCTCGGCGTCGATCACCGCGACCCGCTTGTTGAGGTAACCGTCGGCGACGTACGCCTCGTTGTCCTTCGGGTCCACCATGACCTTGGCGACGCGGCCGAAGTTCTCGGAGTCGTTGCTGCCCGCGTTGCCGCCCGAACGGCCGACCTGCAACAGGAAGTTCCCGAAGCGGTCGAACTTCAGGAGATGCGAGTCGGGGCCGCCGTTGCCGCCGATCCACACGTTGTCCATGTGGTCGACCCAGATGCCGTGGTTCGAGGCCGGCCACTCGTAGCCCTCGCCGGGGCCGCCCCAATAGTTGACGAGCGTGCCCGCCTGATCGAACTCGAGCACCGGCGGAGCCGGGAAGCAGCACTCGGCCGCGTTCGGCGGATCCTGCGCCGCCGGCGTCTCGCCGGCCGACAGCGAGTCGCCGCGGTGGATGATCCAGATGTGGTCGCGGTTGTCGACCGACACCCCGATGGTGGTGCCCAGCAGCCAGTGGTTCGGCAGCGGCTTCGGCCACAGCGGATCGACCTCGAATATCGGGCCCCAGACCAGTCGCCCTGCGTCGCCTCGGTGCGGCCCATCATGGCGCCGACCCCGATCATCGCGACCAGCGCGAGGGCCAACGCCCCGAACGCCAGCCGCCGTCCATTGCTCTTCTGCATGACTGCTCTCCTTCACGGTTTGGACGGTCCGCCCGCCCGCGGGAGTCGGCCCGGACCGGACGCGCCCCGGAAGGGCGTCCCACCCTTCACGCGGCGCCGCAGGGACAGATCCTCCGGCATCCGCGCGCTCGATGCAACCCTGAATCGCCCACCGGGCGAATGCGACGGCCGACGGCGCGGCGCCGAATCTCCGTCCTGCTACTTCGGCTGCGGCACGACCCGCATGTACGGCAGCGGCTGCTGCCAGCCGTCGGGATACGTCGCCCGCGCGTCCTCGTCGGACACCGCGGGCAGGATGATGACGTCCTCGCCCTGCTTCCAGTTCACGGGGGTGGCCACCTTCTTCGTCGCCGTGAGCTGGCACGAGTCGAGCAGGCGCAGGATCTCGTCGAAGTTGCGCCCGGTGCTCATCGGATAGGTGATGGTGGCCTTGATGCGCTTGTCGGGGCCGATGACGAAGACCGACCGGGCCGTCGCGTTGTCGGCCGGGGTCCGGCCCTCGCTGGTGTCCCCGGCGTCGGCCGGCAGCATGTCGTAGCGCTTGACGATCTTGAGCTGGGGGTCGCCGATGAGGGGATAGTTCACGGCGTGCCCCTGCGACGCCTCGATGTCGCGCGACCAGCGGTCGTGGTCGCTCACGCCGTCGACGCTGATGCCGAGAATCTTGCAGTTGCGCTTCTCGAACTCGCCCTGCAGCCCCGCCATGTAGCCCAGCTCGGTCGTGCACACCGGGGTGAAGTCCTTGGGGTGCGAGCACAGGATGGCCCAGCCGTCCCCGATCCACTCGTGGAAGTTGATGGTGCCCCGCGTCGACTCCGCCGTGAAGTCGGGGGCCACGTCGTTGATGCGTAGCGACATCCGGTTCCCTCCTCGTAAGAACGCCGGGCGCGTGCTCCATTCCGTGGGCGCACACGCCGGCGTTGCGATCTCGCCTCTGCTCACCGTCGACCGCGCTCGCGGCCCGCGGCGTCCGTGGACCCGGTGGATTCCGGTCCGGCCACCACAGCCTGCCGCTCCGGGCACCGCTCGACCCGACCCGCCGGGAATCGGCGCCTCGGGCTGGAGGCGAGGCCCACGCCGGCGCAGATGCGCGGCCCGGCCAAGCCGCCCGCGGCTCCGAGTGCCGCCCGGCCCGCCTGCCGGGAATCCGCACCGGCGCGGAAACCTACTCGACCGTCCAGAGCGTCAGCGTCTCGATGTCCTTGACGTAGACCCGGTTCCCGACCAGCGTGGGCTGGGTCCAGGTCGCGCTCTCGGCCACCTCGTAGCGCTGCACCGGCTCGAAGCCGGTGCGGCTGCTCGGCAGGACGACGAGCTCGGCGTCGTCCTGCAGCGACACGATGGTGTCGCCCGCGTTCAGGATGGCCGCGTTCTCGGCCTGCCGGGGCGCGCTCGTCCAGAGCACCTCGCCGGTGTCGAGGTCGAGGCCGAAGTACTGGCCGCTGTTCAGGTGCGACAGCCCGTAGAGCACGCCGTCGACGACCACCGGGTTGGTCATGTGCAGGCCCACCTCGTCGGTGCGCCACACGTCCTCGGTGGTCCAGGCGTTCCCCTCGCGCACGATGCGGAAGCGGGTGACGCCGTTGGCGCGGCCGGTCTGGATGACGTCGCCCTCGTAGATCTGCGGGGTCTGCGACGTGGTCGTCGACGGGGTGGTGAAGGGCCGGCTCCACAGGAGTTGGCCGGTGTCGGCGGCCACCCCCACCAGGTTCTCCTGAGTGAAGGTGATGACCTGCCGCACGCCCTCGACCTCGGCGATGACCGGCGACCCGTAGGCGGGCCCGTCGCCGTCCCAGCTCCACTGCGCCTCGCCGGTGGCCGCGTCGAACGCGGTCAGGGCGCCGGCGTCCTGGCCGCCCACGTGGAGAATCACGTGGTCGCCGTCGACGAGCGGCGACTGGCCGGTGTGGTAGAGCGGCTCGACCGCATCGGCGGGCCGCTGCCAGAGCCGGCTGCCGTCAGAGGCGTCCCACGCGGTCACGATGCCGCTGATGCCGAGGGTGAACAGGCGCCCGTCGGCATAGGCCGGCGTCGACTTGGGCCCGGGCCCGTGGACGCGGGTGGCCGGCATCATCTGGAACGGGGCCGGATAGCTCGACCGCCAGACGGTCTCGCCGGTGGCGGGGTCGAGGGCCCGCATGACCTCGTCGTCGCCCTGCCGACTGAACATGTACATCCGATCACCGACGAGGAGCGGCGTCGCGTAGCCGAAGCCCACGTCGATGGTCCACTGCCGGGTGAGCCCCTCGGGCCACGCCGCCGGCACGTCGAAGCCGACTACCGAGCCATCCCGATTGGGCCCCCGCCACTGCGGCGTGTCCTGGCCGGCCGTCGGCGCCGGCGCCATCGTCATCCCCACAACCAGTGCGATTCCGACCACTGTCAGACGTTTCAGCACCATTCCCTCTCCTCGCAATCGGTCTCCCGGCCGGCTGATGCCCCGCTGTGCCCCGTATCGGCGCGGCGCGACACTTCCGCCACGGACCGTCAAGTCACGATCTCCGGGTTCCGCGGGCCGACCGCCCCCGGAACGCCGAGGCCTCCCGCCCGCATCGGGGCGGCGAATCCGGGAGCGTGCCCAAGGCCCCCGATGCACTCGGCCGGCGGTCATCCCCGCCGGCCGGGTCGCTTGCCGAGCCTCGTACGGCCCGGACCGCCGCCACGCCTCCATCAGGCGGGGCCTCGCGTACGACAACTGGAGATTATAGGATGCGACACACGACGCTGGATACCGTCTCTCAGGAGAGCCCCATGAACCTTCGCCTCGCCCTCATCGCCGCCGCGTGCCTGGCCCTGACGACATTCGCCGCCGCCCAGGACCTTGCGCCCGCCAGCCCCGAATCGGCGGGCATGTCGTCGGACCGCCTCGCCGAGGCCACGCAGGCCCTCCAGGCCCACGTCAACCGGTCGAACATCGCGGGCGTGGTGGCGGCGGTGGCCCGCCACGGCCGCATCGTCTACTTCGAGGCGCTCGGCCAGCGCGACCGCGAGACCGGCGACGCGATGGCCCGCGACGACCTGTTCCGCCTCTACTCGATGACCCGGCCGATCACCAGCACCGCGGTCATGATGCTGTGGGAGGAAGGCCGGTTCCAGCTCGACGACCCGATTTCCCAATACCTGCCGCAGTTCGCCGACCAGCGCGTGTTCGTCGACGCCGGCGCCCCCGACCTCGCGCAGACCCGCGCCCGCGAGGGCGACATCACCGTGCGCCACCTGCTGACCCACACCTCCGGCATCGGCAGCCGCAGCAGCCCCATCTACCGCGCCGAGCAGGTCCGCCTGCGGTCCATCACCCTGCCGCAGCTCGTCGACAACGCGGCCCGCGTGCCCCTGTTCGAGGACCCCGGCACCCGGTTCCGGTACGGCGTCTCCACCACCATTCTCGGCCGGCTCGTCGAGGTCTGGTCCGGGCAGCCGTTCGAGGAGTTCCTGGCCGAGCGGCTATTCGGGCCCCTGGGGATGACCGACACCGTGTTCTGGGCCGACGGCGACCGCGCCGACCGCCTCACCACCGTCTACCGCCTCGACGACGGCAGCGGCGAGCTCTACCCCTGGGCCATCGAGCAGGTGCCGTTCACCGAGCGCCCCGCCCTCATCGAGGGCGGCGTCGGCCTGCTGTCGACGGTCATGGACTACCTGCGCTTCTCGCAGATGTTCCTGAACGGCGGCACCCTCGACGGCGTCCGGGTGCTCGAGCCCGAGACGGTCGCCCTGATGACCCGCAACCACGTGCCCGACGCGGTGATGCCGCTGTCGCGCTCCGGCTACATGGCGGGGTCGGGCTGGGGCCTGGGCTTCAACGTCGTCCTCGACGCGAGCCGCTATTCGTTCCCGGTCGGCGACGGCGAGTACTGGTGGGACGGCTCGTCGGGAACCCGGTTCTCGATCGACCCCGAGCACGGCCTGATCACCGTGATCATGGCCGCCGTGTCGCCGTCGCGCGGCGGCGGGTTCCGCGAGGAGTTCAAGGACCTCGTGTACCGGGCGATCGTGGACGAGCGGTAGCCGGGGAGTCCGGCGCCCCCGATTGCCGGACGGTCAGAGCGGCCTTCACCCGCCCATGCGGAGCTCTGCAGAGCCGGATCACCCCGGAGCCGGCCGACCCTCGTCCGTGCCCCATCGGCGACTCCGAGTCCCGGAAAGCAGGGGCCTGGGCGAGCGGTAGCCGGGAGCTTGCCCGCCGCGCGCAGTCCCGGCGACGCCGCTTCGCCGGTTCAGCCGGCGCGCAGCACGAGGAACTCGTAGCCATAGAACTCGGAACAGGCATGCCAGATGTCTATCTCGTGCTGGCACTGGTCCGCCAACGCCTGGGCGTCCGGCGCGTCGTGGTGGCGCTTGCGGAATGCGGTCACGTTGTCCTGCAGGGGCCGGTAGTAGTCGTCCCACCACGCCGATGCGGGAAGCGGAAAGTGGCCGACGGTCCGGTAGCCGCACCCGTCGACGGCTGCCAGCAGGGCGGCGGTGTCGCGGATGGCCGGGTACTCCCGCTGCCAGAACGCCGCGCACTCGGGGGGCGGCTCCGGCTTCCGCCAGCACACTTCCGTCAGCGCGACGTGCCCGTCGCGCCGAAGCAGCCGGCGCCAGTCGCGCAGGCCAGCCTCCACGCCCACGTTGTAGATGGCGCCTTCACACCAGATCAGGTCGAAGGACCGGTCGGGAAAGCCGAGGCGGCGCATGTCCGCCACGCGGGCTTCCAGCCTGTCCGCGACGCCCAGGCGGTGCGCCTCTCGGCTCAGGACGTCGATGAACGGCGGATGGTTGTCGACGGCGACGATGCGCGCCGGCGAGTCGAGGGCCAGCACCAGCGTCTGGGCGCCGGTCCCGCAGCCGATGTCGAGCACCCGGGTCCGCGGCCCGACGTCCGGCACGAGCCCGAGGGCCCGCCGCGTGCTCGCCGCGGTTCCCGGCCCCTGCCGGGGCAGCCCGCTGAACAGCTCGAAGAACAGCGCGGTGACTCGATCCGCCGTCATCGTCAAAGGCCTGCGAGCGTCCGGTTCTCCGCTTTCAGCCGACCGGCGCCTGGCAGTCGACCTCGCGGTCGACGACCACCGGCCACCAGCCGGCGCGGTGTCGGAACTCAGCCGACCGGCGCCTGGCAGTCGACCTCGCGGTCGACGACCACCGGCCACCAGCCGGCGAACGCGGCGTCCGAGCCCGCGATGGGCAGAATCAGGTCGAGAGGGGCGAGCGCGTCCGCCCCGGCGCCTCCACCCGCCATCTCGCCCAGGCGGCGGCGGAACGCGGTCACCTCGGGGACGTCGAACACCACGAAGAAGAACTCGCGGGTGCGGCCCGAGAACGTCTCGCGCTTCACCGCCATGCACACCGGCTCGAGGCGCGCCCGCTCGAGCCCGGCCTCGTCCGCGGCCTCGCGGATGGTCTCCGGGGAGAGCCCCGCGGCGGGCCCGCCGCGCACCTCCGAGGCGAGGACGACGGGCAGCACGTCGTCCACCGGCGAGGTCATCGACGTCATGGTCCGGTCGAAGAGCTGGTCGAACAGGTTGGCCCGGAACAGCGCCGGCGGCTGCAGGCCCGCCGCCCATATCGAGGGCCGCCCCGGGTCCGCCAGCACCAGCGTCCAGCCGGAGAGCGACCCGGGCTCCACCGGGTACGGCGCCGCGATGGTGTCCTGCAGCGTCCGCAGGAAGAGCCAGGGCACGACGATCAGGGCGGCCAGCCCGAGGCCGAGCTTCACGAGAGTCTGCTTGCGCATGGGGTCAATCCGGGTGCGTCGCCGCCCGAGGGTCCCGTCGGACCGTGGCGGAAGTCAGTCTTCCGGCTCCTCCACGAAACGATAGCCGACCCCGCGCACCGTCAGCAGGTGCCGCGGGTGGGCGGGCTCGGCCTCGATGTAGCGCCGCAGCCGCGCGACGAAGTTGTCGACGGTCCGGGTGTCGGTGTCCTGCCGCACCCCCCACACCTCTTCGAGGAGGGTCCGGCGCGACACCGTCTCGCCCGCGTGCTGCACGAGGTAGCGCAGCAACGTCGCCTCCATCAGGGTGAGCGGCTGCTCGGCCCGGTCTCGGCGCAGCACCTGGTTGCGGAAGTCGACGTGCCGGCCCGCGAACGAGTACTCGTCGGCCTCGGTAGCCTGCGCCGCGTCGTCGCCCTGCAGCCACCGGCGGCGGCGCAGCAGCCCCTGGAGCCGCGCCAGGAGAATGGACAGGTCGAACGGCTTGGGCAGGTAGTCGTCGGCGCCCGCCTCGAAGCCGCGCAGGACGTCGTCGGTGTGCGAGCGCGCCGTCAGCAGCATGACCGGCACGAATTGCCGCGCCGCGCGCAGCCGCCGCACCACCTCGAACCCGTCGAGGCCCGGCAGCATGACGTCGAGCAGGACGATGTCGAACGCGCCGCCGTCGACGAGGCGCTCGAGGGCCGCCTCGCCGGTGTCCTCGACGTCGGCCGCGTACCCCTCCGCCTCGAGATTCAGCTTCAGCCCCGCCGCGAGGTGATCTTCGTCTTCGACGATGAGAACCCGGTTCATGACTTCAACGGCAGCTCGAGGGTGAACGTGCTCCCCCGCTCGAAGCCCCGGCTGTCGGCGTAGGCGCGCCCGCCGTGCCGCCGCGCGACCGCGCGCACGATCGACAGCCCCAGCCCGGTCCCCCGCACGCGCGAATGGAGGGCCGCGGGCAGGCGGTAGAACCGGCGGAACACGCGCTTCAGCTCGTGGCTGGTGATGCCCATCCCCTGGTCGCGGACGCTGACCGCCACCCGCCGCGCCCCGACGCGGGCCACGTCCACCGCCACCCGCACCCGGTCGCCCGAGTACTTGACGGCGTTGTCGACGAGGTTGGTCACCGCCGCCGTCAGCTCCTCGCGGTCGCCCTCGACCACGAACGCGCCGAGCGCGGGGCGGCCGATCACCTCGACCTCGCCGTTCACGAGGTTGTGCCGCTTGCCGGCGAGCGAGACGCACTCGCCCACGACCTCGGTCAGGTCGACGTCGGTGGGGTTGTCGACGCGGCGGGCGGCTCCCGTCTTGCCGGCGAGCAGGATCTGGTCGATGGTCCGCTGCAGCCGCTCGGAGTCGTCGAGCATCGTGTCGATGATGTCGTGCCGGGTGTCGGCCGGCAGCTCGCGCTGCCGCAGCGTCTGCAGGTACAGCTTGATGCTCGCGAGCGGCGTCTTCAGCTCGTGCGTCACGGCGTGGATGAAAGCGTCGTGCTGCTCGCTCCTCTGGATCTCGCGGATGAGGAAGGCGGTGTTGAGGACGAGTCCCCCGACCAGGACCACGAAGCTGACCACGCCGAGCAGCAGCAGCAGCCCCGTCCGCCAGTAGAGGACGATGAAGTTGATGTTGAGGGCGACGGCGACGGCGATGAGGCCGACGCCGAGCACGCCGGCGAGGAGGACGGAGCGTCGGCGATTCCCGCCGGAGCGATCCATGCGCATAGGATAGCGCCCCTGCCCCGTCCCCGGCGACCGGCCGCCGGCTCAGGCGGCGTTCTCGAGCGGCAACGACTTGTGGGCGATCTGGGTGGCGCTGGGCACCTGCACGTCCCACGCGAGCCCCAGCCACCGCATGACGCGGATCTGCATCCAGCTCAGGTCGACCTCCCACCAGGTCATGCCGTGCCGGGCGGAGCGGGGATGGGCGTGGTGGTTGTTGTGCCAACCCTCGCCGAAGGTGATGAGGGCGACCCAGAACGAGTTCTTCGAGTCGTCGCTGGTGTTGAAGCGGCGGCTGCCCCAGAGGTGCGTGGCCGAGTTGATGAGCCAGGTGCAGTGCAGGCCGACGACGACGCGCAGGAACACCCCCCACAGGGCCCACGACCAGCCCCCGATGGCGAGCAGGACGAGCCCGAGGACCACCAGCGGCACCCAGTGCCAGCGGGTGAGCACCTGGTAGAACCGGTCCTTCATGAGGTCGGGGGCGTACTTGCCCATGATCTCGGTGTCGGCGTGCAGCTCCTCGCCGAAGATGGTCCACAGCATGTGCGACCACCACTTGCCGTCGCGCGGCGTGTGCGGATCGCCGGTCTTGTCGGAGTGCTGGTGGTGGATGCGGTGCAGCGCGGTCCAGAACACCGGCCCGCCCTGCAGGGTCAGGCAGCCGCAGACGGCGAAGAAGTACTCGACGAGCTTCGGCGTCTTGTAGGAGCGGTGCGTGTGCAGCCGGTGATAGCCGAGCCCGATGCCCCAGCCGATGCACACCCAGTGCAGCACCGCGGCCACCGCCACCGCCTGCCACGTCGCGTTGAACAGCGCCACCACCGCCAGGACGTGGAAGACGCCGAACGCGATGGCGGTCGTCCAGCTGACCCTGTCCCCGCTGGCGAAGTCGACCTGCTTCGTGGCCACGGCAGCTCCCTTCGGGAAACGGTCCGGACCCCAGTGTCCGGGCCGGGAGTCAGCCTAGCAGGCTCCGCGCGGGACGGATGTAATAGTTCTGTAATTGCGCGAAGGAGGCCTCGGGAACCGAGAGGGACGAACGTCGGCGGCCCGGTGGTGCTCCACGGCGCGGACGCCTACAGCGCCGGATGCTGCAGATGGTGGTCGGTGACCAGCTGGAACGCGTGCGCGAGGCGCAGGATCTCCCGCTCGCCGAACAGCTTCCCGGTGAACCGCAGGCTCGTGGGGCTTCCCTCGTGGAAGCCGCTGGGCATGCTGATCTCCGGGTGGCCGGTGAGGTTGGTCAGCCCGAGGTTCGAGCCCACGAACAGGTCGAAGTCGCCGAGGGCCTCGTGCAGGTCCTCGATGATGCGCATGCGGAGGCGGTTGGCCTGCAGGTACTCGACGGCCGGGACGAATCGCGACACGCGGAAGCTGTCGGGCCAGCGGCTGCGTTCGGGCTCCTGGCGCATGCTGTCGAGCTGGGCGTTCAGGGCCGGCACGTCGAACGCCGCCGCCGCCTCGGTGCCGAGGATGAAGCCGATGGCGCCGCTCGGCAGGTCGGGCAGGTCGAGCGGCGCCACCTGCACGCCGAGGCCGCGTATCACGTCGAGGGCGGCGCGGTTGTTGATCAGGGTCTGCCGCCGCGCGGTCACCTGGGGCGGCGTGTCTTCGCCTTCCTCCTCCTCCTCGTCCTCGAACGCCGACCGCAGGTACGCGACCCGCAGGGCGGCGACGTCGCTCGCCGCGTCCCAGTTGAACGGCACGTCGAGCAGGGTGTTGTCGAGCCCGTCCGGCCCCTGGATGGCCGCGAACACGAGGGCGCAGTCCTCGGCCGAGCGGCACATGGGGCCGATCTTGTCCATGGTCCAGCTCAGGGTCATCCCGCCGTACCGGCTCACCCGGCCGAACGTGGGCCGCAGGCCGGTGACACCGTTGCGGGTCGAGGGCGAGATGATCGACCCGCGGGTCTCGGTGCCGATGGAGAACCCGACGAGGCCGGCCGCGGTGGCCGCCCCCGGGCCGGCCGACGATCCGCTCGAGCCCTGCTCGGTGTTCCACGGGTTGCGGGTGCGCCCGCCGAACCAGCGGTCGCCGGACGCGAGGGCGCCCATCGTCAGCTTGGCGACGAGGATGGCGCCGGCGTCGGTGAGCCGGCGGTAGACGGTGGCGTCGGTGTCGATGACCTGATCCCGATAGGGCGAGGCGCCCCAGGTGGTCCGGGTGCCCCGCACCGCGAGGAGGTCCTTGGCGCCCCAGGGAATGCCGTGCAGGGGCCCGCGATAGGTCCCCGCCGCGATCTCCTCGTCGGCCCGCCGGGCCTGGCGCCGGGCGAGGTCCTCGGTGTAGCTGACCACGCAGTGCAGCTTCGGATCGTGCTGCTTGAGCCGGGCCAGGTAGAGCTCGGTCAGCTCCGACGGCTTGACCTGCCGCGTCTCGACGAGCCGCGCGAGGTGGGTCAGGGGCAGGAACGCCAGGGCCTCGTCGCTCGCGGGCATGGAGACGGTGACGGGCTCGCGGCGGTTGGGGCCGCGGTCGGTCGGCAGGGTCATGCCCGGCGGCACCGGATTGAACACGAGGGCCGGCTGCTGCGAGTTCCCGAGGTTCGCCGCCCGCAGGGTCTCGTAGTCGCGCCGCCGGTCGCCGGGGCCGTTCAGGCGCTCGGCCAGCCGCTGCAGCTCGTCGGGCGTGAACTCCAACCCGGCGATCCGTTGCGCCGCCTCGAGCATCTCCACCGTGACCACGTCCGCGTCCTGGGCCACTGCCACGAGGGCGCCGGGCAGCAGGGTCGAGCCGAGCCCGGCCGCCGACAGCGCGCCGAGGAAGTGCCGCCGGTTCGTCGCGAGCTTGAGGTCATCCATGGTCAGGTCCTGTAGTCGTCCGGGGGGGAGGGAGGCGTCGCAGGTGCCGCGCGCCTGGTCCGCGGCGAGCCCCATAAACGGAGGCCCGACGAGACGAGCGAGCGCTCATTCTACTGAATCGGTGGCGAGGGAGGCGTCGCATGCGTCGCATGTGGGGCCCGTACGGAAGCCGACGACACGAGCGAACACCCATTGCACCGAAGATGAAGGGGTCCGGCGACGTGGCGGGCCGGCGTCCCCCTACCCGCACCTCGGGGAGGCCCGCGCGGGACCCGGGGGGGCCCCCGCCGACGCGCACGCTCCGGCCAGCGTCTTCCCACGACCTGCCTGATACGATTCGCCGCGTGGACGTCAACCCGTTCGGGTGGCTCTCGCTCCTGCCGCCCACCCTGGCCATCGGCCTCGCCGTCGCGAGCCGGCGGGCGATTCCCGCCCTGCTGACCGGCATCTGGGTCGGCTGGCTCGTCGTCACGAGCTGGCAGCCGCTCGCGGCGACGGCGGCCGCTGCTCGCGGCATCGGAGGCGTGCTCGTCAACCCCGGTCAGGCCAGGGTGGTCCTGTTCACGGTCCTGATGGGGGTCCTGATCGAGTGGATGCAGCGGAGCGGCGGGGTCGCCGGGTTCCTACGGTGGACCCGGCACCGGCCCTGGTCGAACAGCCGACGCGGGGCCCGACTGATGGCCGCGGCGGCGGGGCTGGGCGTGTTCATCGAGTCCACCATCACCTGCCTCGTGGTGGGCACGCTGGCCCGGCCGTTCTTCGACCGGCACCGCATGGCGCGCGAGAAACTGGCGTACATCTGCGACGCGACCTCGGCCCCGGTGTGCATGCTGATCCCCCTCAACAGTTGGGGAGCGGTGGTGCTCGCCCTGCTCGCCGCCCAGGCCGAGCTGGGCCGGCTCGGCGATCAGGTCCCCCTGGGGGTCTTCCTCGCCGCCGTCCCCCTGAACTTCTACGCCCTGCTGTCGGTGCTGCTGGTCTTCGCGGTGGCCGCGACCGGGTACGACGTCGGACCGATGCGGGGCGCCGAGCGCCGGGCCCGGGAGACCGGGCCGTCGGCAGACCCGATCGCAGACGCGCACCTGTCGGCCGCAGGTGGCGGCGGGACATCGTACGAGGCTCCGCTCGGCGTAGCTGGCACGGCCTCGTACGCGCCTGTATGCGCCGGGGAGCCTGTACACGCCGGGGACGCAGGCGGCCCCGTGCTAGGCGGACTCGCGGAAAGTGGGCTCGGGGCGGGTGAGCCGGCGGCGGGCCGGCCCACGATCAGCCGGCCGAAATCCGGGCGGGCGCGGCATCTCGCGGCGCCGCTCGCGGTGATGATGGGAACGGTCCTGGCCGGCATCGCCGTCACCGGCATCGCCGGCGCAAGCGCAGCCGGCATCGGCGACCCCGCCCTGATGGACGTTCTGGAGCACGCCTCGGGCTCTGCTGCGGTGCTGGCCGGCGTCCTCGCCGCTCTCGCCGCCCTCGGCGTGGCCGCGACCGCGGCCGGCGACGTCCGTCTGCGTGAGTTGGCGGATGCGGCATGGCGTGGGGCACGGTCGATGCTGCCCATCGCCACCCTGCTGGTGCTGGCCCTCGCCATCGGCGGCGTATGCGGGGCCCTCGGCACGGGACCGTTCATCGCGGACCGCGCCGCCCCCCTCCTCACCCCGGCCCTCGCGGCTCCCGTGGTATTCCTGACATCGGGGGTCATCGCGTTCGCGACGGGGACGAGCTTCGGCACCTTCGCCATCATGATCCCGCTCGCCGTGCCCCTCGCCGCGGCGATGCACCTCGACGGCGCCGCGGTCTCCCTGCCGCTGGTCGTCAGCGCGGTGCTGGGCGGCGGCGTGTTCGGCGACCACTGCTCTCCGATCAGCGACACGACCGTCATCTCGTCGGCGGCGGCGGGGAGCGACCACATCGAGCACGTGCGCACCCAGGCCCCCTACGCCCTCGCTGCGGCCGCCGGCGCCGTGGTCCTGTATCTGCTTGCGGGACTCCTGATGGTCGGGTGATCCGAAGCGCCGACACCGGCACCCTGGTCGCCCGGTCCCTGTCTGGGCACGGTGGGGCCGCATGCCGGATTGTCCCGGGGAGCCGACGGAGCCTGAACCGAGGTTACGTCCCCGCTCGGATCACGGAGATTTCTCGCGGGTTCGGCGCCCCCGCGATCAGTCCCGGGTGATCTTCCCGATGACGTAGCCGCCCGACCGCTCGTCGAGGTCCAGCTCGAGGTAGCCGCGCGACTGCGCCTCCTCCAGGAGATCGTTGAACGAGCCGAAGCCGTAGGCCGACTCGTTGAACCCGGGGCGCCGCCGCTTGAGGGTCTGCTTGATCATCGACCCCCACAGCTTGGCGCGGTCGCCGCGTTCCGCGTGGATCGCTTCGGCCGTCTGGATGACGAGGTCGATGGCCGGCTGCACCGGGTCGGGCTTCGCGGGCTCGGCGGTGGTGACCGTCTTCTTGGGCGGGTGCCAGCGCATCCGTCGACGCGTGTAACGGGGGTCGGCCGCGCACGTCCAGCCGGCCGTCTTCAGCGCCGCCTTGAGCCGATCGGCCTTCGGCCCCGTATAAGAAGTGACCTCCGCTTTGCAGAGCCCCAACTCCTTGGCGATTCTCGTGAACACGTAGCCGTGTTGCTCGGGTGCCCACTCCCGACCCTCGATCGCCGCACGCAGCTCGCCATCCGCCGAATCGACCTGCCCGTTCGTCTTCGGCGGATCATCCTTGGGCTCCGAGGGCGCTCTCCGCTTCTCGGAGGTCGTCTTCCCCCGCCCCTTGCCGCGGGAGCGGCGGCGGGCGGGCTGGCTCTCGGCCACGAGGTCGTCGTAGAAGATGAACTCGTCGCAGTTGTTGACGAGGAGGTCCGAGGTGGCCTTCTTCACCCCCACCCCGATGACCGCCTTGGCGTTCTCGCGCAGCTTGCTGACGAGCGGCGAGAAGTCGGAGTCGCCGGAGATGATCACGAAGATGTCGATGTGCTCCTTCGTGTAGCACAGGTCGAGGGCGTCGACGACCATGCGGATGTCGGCCGAGTTCTTGCCCGACTGCCGCGCGTGGGGAATCTCGATGAGCTCGAACGCCGCCTCGTGCATCGGCGCCTTGAACTCCTTGTAGCGGTCCCAGTCGCAGTACGCCTTCTTGGCGACGATGCTGCCCTTCAGCAGCAGCCGCTCGAGCACCGGGCGCACGTCGAACCGCTTGAGGTCGGCGTCGCGGACCCCCAGGGCCACGTTCTCGAAGTCGCAGAAGACCGCCAGATTGCCGTCGCCGTTCAAGAGATGCCTCCGTCGTACGGGCCCGCGGCGAGAGACGCGGGCTTCGGCCCGAGAGCTCGCGCCGAGGGATGCTCGGGTTCGAGTGAACCGCCGTCGGTGTGCAAGAAACGCGGACATGCACCGGCAGGAGTGCCGGTGGGCTCCGGGCGCGAAAAACGAAGGCGGGTCCGGGGTTCGTCCCCGGACCCGCCCAGGTGTCGGGCCGGCCGCCGGCGCGCCCGCGTGGCGCTACCGGCGGTGGGCTGTGACGATGCGCGCGAGGCCGGCCGAACCGGCTCCGCGCGCCGCGCGATCAGTGGCCGTCGCCGGCCGGCAGCCGCAGCGCCGCGAGGGACGCCGGGAAGACGCCGCCCTGCGCGACCTGCACGACGATGTACTGGTCGCCGTCGTGCTCGTAGGTCATCATGCCGTACTGACCCGGCGCGGGCAGCTCGACGGTGCCGACGAGCTCGCCCGTCGCCTTGTTCCGAGCGTCGAGCACGGCCGGCCCGTTCATGCCCCGCGTGGTCAGCAGCAGGCTGCCGGTGACCATGGACACGGCCCGGCTGCCGCCGCCGACCCCGGTCAGGTCGACGCCCTGCAGGGCCGGGTGCCGCCTCATCCGCTCGTTCGCCTCGCCCACCGGCTGCCACCACAGGTGCTCGCCGGTGTTCATGTCGATGGCGGTGATGCGGTTGTAGGGAGGCTTGTGCATCGGCAGCCCCTGGGGGCCGCCCCAGCCCACGCCGCCGCCCTGCACCCAGTCGGAGATCGTGGTGCCCGTCGTCCAGCAGTCGCCTTCGGACGACGTGCAGGCGTGGGTGTCGCCGTCGGTGTTGGTGCCCGGCTGCACGAGCCGCCCCGAGCACTGCGGCCCCGACGGCTGGTAGAGGATGCCGGTGGTCGGGTCGAGCGACGCCGGGTTGGTGATGTTGAGCCCGCCCGAGCACCCGATCCAGCCCTGCACCGGCTCGTTGTGGCCCTCCGGCAGCGGCGGCATGTAGGGCCCGCCGATGCGGAAGTTGCTCATGATCTCCAGCGCCTCTTCGCGCAGCTCGGGGGTGAAGTCGATGACGTTCTCCTCGGGCAGGCCGAGGGCCTCGAGGGGCGCGGGCCTCGTGGGGATCGGCTGGGTCGGCGAGAGCTGCTCGCCGGGCACCACCGACGCCGGCACCTCGACCTCCTCGATCGGCCAGACGGGCTCGCCGGTCTCGCGGTTGAAGGCGAAGGTCAGGCCCTGCTTGGTGGTCTGGATGGCCATCGGCACGTCCTGCCCGTCGACGTTGACGTCGACGAGGATGGGCACGTTGGGCAGGTCGTAGTTCCAGATCGGATGGTGCACGGTCTGGAAGTGCCAGACCCGTTCGCCGGTCTCGGCGTCGAGGGCGACGGTGCTCGTGCCGAACAGGTTGTCCCCCGGCCTGAACCCGCCGTAGTAGTCGATGGTCGGCGCGTTGGTCGGGATGTACACGATGCCCCGCTCGAGGTCGGCGGACATCGGCGCCCACGACGACACGTCGCCCGTCCACTGCCACGCGTCGTTCTCCCAGGTGTCGAACCCGAACTCGCTCTCGGTCTGGGGAATGATGTTGAACTTCCACTTGAGCTGGCCGTTGCGCAGGTCGTAGCCGAGGATGTCGCCCGGCACGTTCTCGATGCGGCTCTGGCTGTAGCCCTGCTCGTGCGAGTTGCCGACCACGATGGTGTCGTTCACGACGATGGGCGGCGACGAGTTGGTGATGTAGCCCAGCTCCGGGTCGAGCCCGCTGTAGGGGTCGTAGGGGTGCCCGAGGCCCGCCAGCAGGTCGACGACCCCGGTCTCGGGGAACCCGGGGACGTCCACCGGCGACCCGAAGCCCTCGATGTGGTCGCCGGTCTTGGCGTCGAGCGCGTGCAGGAAGAACGCCGGGGTCACGATGAAGATGACCCCCCGCCCGTCGACCTCGGAGTAGGCCACGCCCTTGCCGTAGGCGGCCCGCATCGACTGCTCCCACCGCTCGGTGTTGGGCTCGCGGTAGGTCCAGAGCGTCTCGCCGGTGGCCGGGTCCATGGCCACCACCGTGCGCCGGTAGCCGGCCACGGTGTAGAGGACGCCGTCGATGTAGCTCGGCGTCGACCGCGACGCGTAGTTCAGGTGCGGGCTGTAGTTGTCGCCCCGCCAGATCCACGCCACCTCGAGGTCCCCGAAGTTCTCGGCGTCGACCTGGTCGAGCGGCGAGAACCGCGTCCCCCAGGCGTCGCCGCTCTGGTACCACCACTCCCCGTGGGGCGTGCCGCGCTCCTGCTCCTGGGCGGCCGCGCCGGTGACGGCCAGGGCCAGCGCCAGCAGCGTGATCCACCCGAGGCGTCCGGCCCCCTTGCGACGTTGTGCCTGTGTCCTCATCCGTTCCCTCCGAACCTTGGTTGCGGGATTGCGGGCACGGGATATGACCGCGAGGAACGGAAGGTCCGCCCGCCGCGGTCCCAGCCGGCGAGGGGCCGGGCGTCCCGTACCGGTTACGAGCAATTCCGAGGCAACGATTATACGCGCGTCGGGCGCGGCCACGTTATCCTTTGCGGCATGAGAACGCGCATGACTCTCCGGCGAGTCCTGCCGGCCGCAGCCGGCGTCTGCCTCGTCGTCTCAGCAGCCGCCGCCTTCGCCCAGGAGCGCCGCATCGCGAGCCCGCCCGGCCGGTCGGCCACCCAGGTCGGCGGAACCTACGACGCGCGGGCCGGCAACGTGGGCGGCCGCTGGATCGAGATCCGCTACGGCCGGCCCATCCGGCGGGGCCGGGACATCTTCGGACCCGACGACTACCGCGAGTTCCTGAACGACGGGGCGGACGTGTGGCGGGCCGGGGCGAACCAGAGCACCCGCCTGATCAACGAGACGGCGCTGTTGCTCGGAGACACGACCATCCCGCCCGGCGAGTACACCGTCTTCATCGACCTCCAGGCCGATCCCTGGGAGCTCATCGTCTCGCGGTGGCCGGCCCAGCTCACCTACGACTTCGACAACCGGGACGCCCTGTGGGGGGCTTACGAGTACACGCCCGACCGCGACGTCGCACGGGCGCCGATGACGGTCGAGACGCTGGACCGCTCGTTCGACCAGCTCTCGTGGCAGTTCCTCGACGTGACGGCGGACGGCGTCACCCTCGCCCTCCTCTGGGAGCGGACCCTGGCGTCGGTGCGGTTCACGCTCGAGCGGGAGTAGTCGGCAGCGGAGGCGCATCGCTCCCGGCGACCACCGATCTCGCCGGGCGCCGGCGTCGACATCGCTGCGGGAGAGCGGGTGGCTCTGCGGCTCTCCGGTGGCGTGTCGTTCAGCTTCATCGAGGGAGAAACCACCAACGCTTTCGACGTCCGGGTCGGACTCGTGTTCGGCGTAGGAAACCGATAGGTCGGTGAGGCGCGCGATGTCCGGCGTGTCCCGCCGACGACGCTGGCGGCCATCGTGCTCAGCGACCCTTACGGTTGCGAGTCCTCGACCGCCGCCAGCAGGGCGCGGTAGCGCGCGTCCGCCTCCGCGACGCGGGGCTCGAGCAGGCGGCGCTGGGCGGGCCACATCTCCGACAGCAGGCTGCGGGTCTCCCACGGCTCGAGGTCGCGGTTGGGGTCCACGGCCTCCGTCAGCAGCTCTCGGAGCCGGGCCCGCTGCAGGGCGACGAGCTCGGGTACGCGCTCGTCCCGGAAGAACGGCCGCCCCGCCGCGATCACGTAGACGGGCGCGCTGTGGGCGACGGTCAGGTTGCCCGGCTCCTGCCGCTCGCCGAACGCGCGGACGGCCAGCCAAAGGCTGCGGTCGGCCGTCACCGTGGTCCGGAGCCGGACGCGGTCTCGTCCGCCGGCGGGCTCGGTCGCGACCACCTCGCCGTGCACGACCAGCTCCAGCCGGTCGAGCCGGTCGAGATCGGGGTTGAGCGACGCCTCGGCCACCACCTCCACCTGAGCGCCCGGCTCGACGTGAAGCTCGTCGCCCGGCCTCCCGCCGTTGACGGTCACCTCGAGCAGCGGACCGTTCGTGACGTAGAGGCGGCCGGCGCGGAACGCGTCGAACCAGGCGTCGACGCTGAAGGGGCCGTCGATATGGACGTAGCTGCGCACCACCCCCGGCAGGTCCATGTAGGGGAAGTCGGAGCCGGCGGCCGGCAGCAGCTTGTAGCCGAGGTCGAGGAAGCCGTACCACAGATCGGTGGGCAGCCGCCCCTGCTGGAGGATCTCGACGAAGTCGACGATGCCGAAGGGCACGTCGAGGGCGATGCCGCGGCGCCCGTTGAACAGCTCGGCCTGGTGGGCGTAGCCGGACACGCCGCCCTGGCGCCGCGACTCCTCGAAGACGCGGTGGTAGAGGAAGTAGGCCTCGGGGCCGACGTGGAGCGGCCGCTGCAGGTTGTGGTGGATGGTGTGGCCGCGGTGGACGGTCCGGGGGTCCTCCTGCCCCGAGACCAGCGCGTGTCCGTCGCGCTCGAAACGGCCCGCCGCGCCCCACGCCGGCTGGCCGAAGTGCGTGCCCGCCATGTTGCCCATCTGCAGGAGGTTGGCGACATGCACGTCCTCGGCCGCCACCTGCGCCCAGACGTTCTCGTCGCGGACCGTGTCGCGCTCGATGTGGATGTGGGCGTCGCCCGAGTACCAGCCTTGCGCGGGCTGGTCGGCGTAACGCTCGAGGGCGACGGGAACGGCGGCGGTCTCCCCGGGCCCGACCTCGACCTCCGCGTGATGGACGCGGTACTCGATGCCGCGGGTGACGACGAGCTCGTAGGTCCCCGCGGGCACCCGGGCCTCGTAGCCGCCGTTCACGTAGAACGCCTGGCGGTGCGGCGACGGCCAGAACGTGCGGCGGCTGAGCGAGAGCCGCCGGACCTCGTCGGTGTAGCGGTGCACGAGGACCGCGTCGTCCGACGGCAGGGGCAGCCGGCCCGTCGCGTCGTAGAGACCGACGCGGGCGGGCACGGGACGCCCCGACGCGCCGTCGGTGATCTCGAGGCGGACCCGGCCGATCGCCGAAGGCGCCTCGGTGGCGCCGCTGCGGGTCACCTCGACGTCGCACACGGCGAGTCCGTCGCGGCTGCCGGCGGCGATGTCGACGCCCCGCGTGCCGTGGCCCGCGAGCCGGGCGCGGTCCAGGGTCAGGGTGACGCTCTGCAGGGCGTCTCCGTTCCCCGCTTCCGGGCGCACCTCGGTCCGGCCCAGGCCGTCCCCACCGTTCCGGTCCCAGACGACGGTGAACGGCGTGGTGAGGGCCGGGGCGTAGGTCACGGTGAGGGTGACCGGCTCGTCGACGTCGAAGGCATAGCCGTCGTCGACGTCGAAGCCTATCAGCCCGCCGACCACGCACCGGCGGCCGCCGACCGTGCGCGTCTCGACCTCGTTGCGGTAGGCGCCGAGGCCCAGCTCGGAGTAGCTCAACCCGTAGGTGTGGGCGATGCGCGGCGGGGTCCACTCGACCTCGACCACGTAGCGGGCCTCGCTGCCGTGGGCCCGGACATCGGGCACCGCCGCGGCCATCAGGGCGGCCGCGCACGCGAGCGCGCACAGGGTCGGGAACCGGCGAGGCGAAGGCTTCATCGCTGACTCCTTGCCGCTCCCCGCCATCGGTACTTGTAGGCGGGGCGAACCAGCGCCCATCGAGACCGGTCGTCGGCTCCCGCAACGGCCCACCGGAACCGGGCGCAGGGAACACGAACCCTTCCCGCGGGCCTGGCGTCCGCCGCGAGGGCCCCGTCGCCGAAGAGCGGACCGGCGCCGTGCGGTGCCGCAGAGGGTCGAGACGGGAAGGGTCACGACCTGGCTCGCCCATCGTCGCCGGGGAGCGGCCGGCACGGGGTTACCGCCCGACCGTCCCCCGTCGACGTCGTCTACCAGGGCATCTGCCGCCCGGTGTGGCGGCGGCCCATGTCGGCCGCCTCGGCCCCGGGGTTCGACCCGATTCGCACGCCCTCGTCGATCATCGCGATGATGTTGCCGGCGTTCATGCCGTTGAGGAACGGGATGCCCGCCGCCCTCGTGGCCGCGAAGACCCGCGCCCGCGCGTCGACGAGCACCTGCGGGTTCTCGGCCCGCGACACGTTGTAGGACATGCTCATGTCGCCCGGCCCCCACTCGGCGAAGCCGACGCCGGGCACCGCGGTGCTCGCCTCGGCGTTCTGCAGGGCATGCCGATCCTCGATCTTCAGGCCGACGAGAATCTCGCCCTCGGGGTTGAGGGGCCACGGGTCGGCGAGCCGCTGGTACTCGGCGTTCGACACGCCCCAGATGCGGGCCGCGAAGCCCTGCCCGCCGCTGCCGCGCAGGCCCTCGTCGAGGCTGTCGGCCTTCTTCGCGTGCGGATAGCGGGCCGACTCGACGAGCACCTTCACGACCTCGGGCGTCCGTGCGTGGGCCAGCAGCACCCCGTGCACCCCCGAGCCGAGCAGGTGCTCGACCATCCAGAAGTTGCCCCACATGACCGTCTCGTTGACGCCGCCGAACGGGAGCACCGCGATGACCGTCGGGGTCCGATGGCCGCTCTTCGTCGGCCCCCCGTCGACGAGCCCCTGCATGAACGCGCGCAGGTCCGTCATGTCGAACGGGCTGTGCTCGAGGTTGTAGGTGATGTAGTCGGCCCAGGTCTGGGCGAGGGCCTTGCCCTCCTCGTAGCCGCCGCCGCTGACCTGCGTGTAGTAGATCGGCTGGTCCTGCTCGAGCAGCTCGATCGCCTTGTTGATGCGCTTGGGGGTGTAGTCGCTCGAGCCGCCGCCCGATTCCTGGCCTCCCAGCGAGACCACGCCGACCGCCGCCGCCAGCGCGACCAGTGCAAGCTTCTTCAGCATGGTTCCTCCTCGTGCGGGTCATCCTCGCACAGCCCGGCGCGGTTGCAAAGCCACGTCCGCGACGGCACGTGAACCGCCGGATTGACAAGCCCTCGACACGGGCGCATGATTACGCTGATTAGGAGGACATCCCGATGAACACCCGCGCCAGGACCCTCGGCTCGCTCGGCGTCGTCGTCGGCGCACTGCTCGCGGTGGCGGCCCTGCCCGCCGGCGCGCTCGCACAGGACCAGGAGGTCACGTTCACCCGCGACGTGATGCCGATTCTCCAGGACTCGTGCCAGAGCTGCCACCGGGACGGCGCCATCGCCCCGATGTCGCTGATGACCTACCAGGAGACCCGCCCCTGGGCCCGGTCGATCCGCGACAAGGTGGCGACCCGCACCATGCCGCCCTGGTACATCGACCCCAACGTGGGCGTCCAGGGCTTCAAGTACGACCGCTCGCTGAGCCAGGAGCAGATCGACACCATCGTGGCCTGGGTCGACGCCGGCGCCCCGCGCGGCAACCCCGAGGACCTGCCGCCGCCGCGCCAGTTCGCCGACCGCGACATGTGGCACATCGGCGAGCCGGACTGGGTCGTGCCGATTCCCGAGCCGTTCCTGGTGCCGGCGGAAGGCGCCAACTGGTGGGGCGACCTGTTCTCGCCGTCCGGCCTGACCGAGGACCGCTGGATCAGCGCGGTCGAGACCAAGCCGTCGGCCGAGGGCTTCCCGGTGGTGCACCACGCCGTGACCCGACTGCAGGAGCACGAGGACGCCGAGGAGGGCGACTTCCTGAACGAGTACGCCCAGGGCAAGAACGGCGACATCTTCCCGCCGGGCACCGGCCGGCTCGTCAAGGCGAACTCGGTCATCCGGTTCAACATGCACTACGCCTCGATCGGGCGCGACGTCACCGACCGCACGAGCGTCGGGCTGCAGTTCTATCCCGAGGGCGAGGAGCCCGAGAAGGAGCTGTTCTCGCGCGCCCTGGCCCAGAACTTCGACCTCGACATCCCGCCGGGCGAGGACAACGTGCGGCACGACAGCTATCACCCGTTCGAGAACAACGTGCGGTTGACGGGGTTCCAGCCCCACCTGCACAACCGCGGAAAGCGGCAGTGCATCGAGGCGATTCTGCCGGACGGGAACACCCAGACCATCAGCTGCGCCACCTGGGACTTCGGATGGCACATCGTCTACAACTACGCCGACGACGTGCAGCCGCTGCTGCCGGCGGGCTCGTTCCTGCACACGATCACGTGGCACGACAACTCGGCCGGCAACCGGTGGAACCCCGACGCGGAGAACTGGGCGGGCTTCGGCCAGCGGTCGAGCGACGACATGTCGTTCACCTGGACGAGCTACTACGAGCTCACCGACGACGAGTACGCCGCCGCCGTCGCGGAGCGCGAGGCCATGAACGCGAACGACAACTAGCCCGGATATCGCCGCCTTGCGGCGCCGATATCCGCCCAACCAATCCTGCAGGCGTCCGCACCGCGGACGCGGCGCGGACGCCTGGAGCGAGAGACCGATGAAGATACGCACTCCTCAACCGATCGGGATGGTGTGCGCGGCGTTGACGCTGCTCGCGCTGGTCGCGGCCCCCGGGGCCGATGCCCAGATTCGCTACGACCGCGGCCAGAACGTGGCCCCGGTCTTCGAAGGCTGGGAGCGCAACTCGGACGGCACCTTCAACATGGTGTTCGGGTACATGAACCGGAACTACCAGGAGATGCCGGAAGCGCCGATCGGCTCGGCGAACTTCTTCGAGCCGGGACCCGCGGATCGCGGCCAGCCGACGCGCTTCTACCAGCGGCGCCAGCAGTTCGTGTTCCGGGTGCAGGTGCCGGCCGACTGGGGCGAGCGGGATCTCGTCTGGACCCTGACCACCAACGGCCGGACCGACCGGGCGATCGGCCGACTCTGGCTGGCCTGGGAGATCGACGACGGCGTGATACGGGCCAACCGCGGCATGGGTGCGCGGGGGGCGCCGGCCGACAATCAGCATCCGTCGATCGCCATCCCCGGCGGCACCGACCTGACGGTGACCCTGCCCGACACGCTGACGATCACCGCGGTGGTCGGCGACGACGGCATTCCCGGGCCGCGGCCGCGGCCGCCCGAGCCCCCCGACGACGACGACCCGCAGCGCGCGGCCCGGCGCGCCGCCGACGCCGCCCGCCGGGCGAGCCGCCCCCACCCCACGAACCAGGCCATCGTCAACGCCCGGGTCGCGGGCGAGACGGGGCTCGGCATCACCTGGCTCCACTACCGGGGACCGGGCCGGGTCCGCTTCGACCCGATGAGCGCCTCGATCGAGGGCGGCCGGGGCGGCGAGTTCGAGACCACCGTCACGTTCACCGAGCCCGGCACCCACGTGCTGCGCGCCTACGCCGACGACTCGATCACCACCACCCCGATCGACGTCACGGTGACCGTGAAGGAATAGGCAGGCCTCCCCCGGCGCTCGGCGAGCGCCGGGGGATCCGCACGCATCGGCCGGGCTGTCCTGGACCGGCCTCCCCACGCTCGTCTACGTTTCCGCATCCGACCCGGACACAGGCCGCCTGCAGGGCCGGTAGTGGTTCGTCTGCCGCCGGTCGGCCGAGCCGCAGGGGGAAGGGCGACGGTCAGTCGGCGGTCTTGAGCGCGTCGATCACGAGGGCCCGCAACTCGCGGATGTCCTGGTGCAACTCGTCGATGCGGGCGTTCAGGTCCTCGACCGAACTGTCGATGCGCGCGTTCAGGCCCTCGACCGCGCTGTCGATGCGCGCGTTCAGGCCCTCGACCGCGCTATCGATGCGCGCGTTCAAGCCCTCGACCGCGTCGTCGAGGCGGGCGTTCGAGTCATCGATGCGGGCATTCAGGATGGAGTTGGCGCCGCCGAGGCGGGCGTTCAGGTCATCGAAGCGAGCGTTGACGCTCTCGCTCAGGTCATCGAAGCGAGCGTTGACGCTCTCGCTCAGGTCGCCGATGCGGGCGTTGGTCGAGCACGACGTGCCGACGATGGTCGCGCAGAGCGCCGCGACCGACAGCAGGATGGTGATCCGGTCAGACCGCCCCATGTGTTGACTGTAGCACGCTCCGTAGCCCCGGGCAACACACGGCCTCTCGTTCCCCGCGGTCGCCGCCGGCCGGACCTCCGTCCGGTCCGGCCTCCGATTCGTCTCCCTTGACATTCTACTGGTCGCTGCTACTCTAATAGAACTTCTACCCGAGGAGGCACGCGAGTGGCACGACCACCGGCAAGCGAAGACCAGCTCGGACTGCTGCAGGGCACGCTGGACATGCTCATTCTCCAGACCCTGCGGCCGGGTCCGGCGCACGGACACCAGATCGCCACCACCATCGAGCGGACCTCCGACCACGTGCTGCAGGTCGACCACGGGTCGCTCTACCCGGCGCTTCACCGGCTGATCAAGCGGGGCTGGATCACCGGGGCATGGGGCGTCTCGTCGAACAACCGGCGGGCGAAGTTCTACGCCCTGACCGAGGCGGGGCGCGGGCAGCTCCTGCGGGAGGCGACGAAGTGGGAGCGGATGGTCGAGGCCGTCGGACGCGTCATGCAGCCGGCGGGGGCCGGGGAGGCGCCGCAATGAAGCGGCCAGCCTGGCACTACCGGCTGCTGCCGTACCTGGGCCGGCGCCGGGCGGAGGCGGACCTGCAGGAGGAGATGCGACTCCACCTGGAGCTCGAGCGGGAGCGCCAGCGCGACGCCGGCGTCCCGGAGGAAGAGGCCCTGTCGGCGGCGCGCCGACGGCTTGGCAACGCGGCCCTGATTCGAGAGCGCACCCGCGACGTGTGGGGTTGGCGCTGGCTCGACGACCTGGGACGGGACCTGCGCCACGCCGTCCGCAGCCTCGCGCGGACGCCCGGCTTCGTGGCGGCGGTGGTGCTCATCCTCGCGCTGGGCACCGGCGTCGCCACCGCGATGTTCGGCATCGTCTACGGCCTGCTGATCCGCCCGCTGCCGTACCCGGACGGCGACCGCATCGTGCGCGTCGGCCAGGAGCCGCGACGCATACCGGGAGCGCCGGTGTACCTGAGCGCCCGCGCGCTGGTGCAGGTGCGAGAAACGGCCGAATCGTTCGAGCAGTTGGCCCCGTACGGAGCGTTCACCTTCGAGTGGGTGAGCCCGGACGGCGCCAGGCCGTGGGGGGCGCCGGTCTCACCGGCGTTGCTGAGGCTGCTCGGGGCGAGGCCGCAGCTCGGCCGGCTGTTCACCGACGACGAGGCGCGGGTCGGCGCGGACGGGGTCGTGCTGCTGAGCCACCGCGCCTGGATCCGGCGCTTCGGCGCGGATCCGAACGTCGTCGGGACCGTCGTCGATGTCTACAACGAGCCCCGCACCGTGGTCGGCGTGCTGGCGGAGGGGTTCTACTTCCCCGGTCCCGGGGCGGAGGTCTGGGCGCCCTACGTCCTTCGGCAAGACGAGCCGACCGCCGTCGTGCTGGGACGGCTTCGCGAGGGCGTCTCGCCGGCGCAGGCCGCCGTCGAGGTCGGCGCCATCCTGCAGGGCATGGACGGGGCCGGCGCCCGCCGCGCGAGTGCGACGGGAGGCACCCCCGGGAACGCCCGGGACATCGACGCCCGGGTGGCGCGGGTGATTCCGCTGCTGGAGGAGATGGTCGGCGAGTACCGGCCGGCGCTGCTGGCGTTGGCCGGGGCCACCCTGCTCGTGCTGCTCATCGCCTGCGTCAACGTCGCGGGACTGCTGCTCGCGCGGGGGGTGACCCGCCGGCGCGAGCTGGCGGTCCGCGGAGCGCTGGGGGCGGGCCGAGGCCGGATCGTGCGTCAGCTCCTGACCGAGAGCGTCCTGCTGGGCCTGGGCGGCGGCGCGCTGGGACTGGCGACGGCCGGCGCCGTGCTTCGCGCGGTGCCCGCGCTGGTGCCGGTCACGGTGACGCGGCTCGACGAGGTCGGGCTCGACGGCGTCGTCCTCGCCTTCACGCTCGGGCTGTCGGTGGCGGTCGGATTGCTGTTCGGCGCCGTCCCCGCGTTCCAGTCGTCCGGAAGCCGCCTGCTCCGCGCCCTCGTCGAGGGAAGCGCACGATCCTCGGGCGGCTTCGGGCTGCTGCGCGCCAACCGGACGCGGGCGGTCCTGGCCGCCGCGCAGGTGGCGCTGGCCCTCATGCTCCTGGTGGGAGCGGGTCTTCTCCTCCGCAGCTTCGTCGGCCTCGTCACGCTCGATCGCGGCTACGACCCGGCCAACGTGGTCGCCGCCGGCACGAGGTATCCGCTGACGGTTCTCCCGGGCCTCGGGACCCCGGAGGAGTACGTCGAGGCGGAAGCGTCGAAACGAGGCTTCTACGGGGAGCTCGCCGGGGCGATGGACCGCCTGTCCCGACTCCCCGGCGTGGAGGCGGTCGGGGTGTCGTCGCGTCTCCCGCTCGCGAGCGCCGGCAGCCAGCTGCAGCAGGTGCAGGTCGACGGCGGACCGGCGGCGGACGACCCGCGCGAGCCGCCGCAGGCGCTGCTCCGGGTGGCGAGCCCGGGCTACTTCGACGCGATGCGGCTGCGTCTCCTCGACGGGCGCCTGCTCACGCGCCGCGACGGGACGGGTGCTCCGCGGGTCCTCGTGGTCAACGAGACCTTCGCGCGCGCGGTGCTCGGCGGTGGGCCGGCCGTCGGGCGGCGGATGCGCTTCCTCAATGCCGACAGCGACCGCGAGCCGTGGGAGGTCGTCGGCGTCGTCGCGGACGTCACGTACGGGGGGCTCGCGGTCACGGAAACCCAGCCGGAGGCCTTCGCCCCGTTGCAGCAGATCGACGCCGCTCCCGTGTTCGAGCACGGCCCGGCCGTCGTCGTGGCCCGAACCACCGGCGATCCGCTCGCCGCGGTCCCGTTCCTGCGCGAGGCGGTGGCCGAGGCGCGCCCCGGCGCCTCGGTCGCGACGGTGATGACGATGGACGCGCGGCTGTCGTCGGCCGTCGCCGAGCCCCGCTTCTACGCGGTGCTGGTCGGCGGCTTCGCTGCCCTCGCCGTCCTGCTCGCCGCCCTCGGCGTCTACGGCCTGCTCAGCTACACCGTCGCCCAGAGGCGGGGAGAGATCGCCATCCGCATGGCGCTGGGCGCGCAGCGCGGCGACGTGCTCGCGCTGGTCGTCCGGCAGGGCGCCGCCCTCGTGGCCGCCGGCGCCGTCGTCGGCCTCGCCGCCGCGGCGGCGTCGAGCCGTGTCCTGGAGAGCTTCGTCTACGGCATCGCCACCGGCGACCGGCTGACCTTCGTGGCGGCGCCGCTCGCGCTCGTCGCCGCGGCGCTCGTTGCCTGCTACGTCCCGGCGCGCCGCGCGACCCGGATCGAGCCGATGGAGGTGCTGCGCTTCGAGTAGGGGACGCTGACGAGAACCGACGGCCACACGCCATCCCGCAGAAACGGGCTGCGCCGAGGTGAAGTTGGCAACTTCGTGTCCATCGCAGTCCTCGAGGGACGGCAGACGGAACCGAACCATGAGATGGCCAGCCTGGATGTACCTACTCGTCCCGTACCTGGGCCGCCGCGCGGCGGAGCGGGATGTCGATGAGGAGCTTCGCCTGCACGCGGACCTCGAGGGCGAGCGTCAGCGCGATGGCGGGGTCCCCGAGGAAGAGGCCCTGCGCGCGGCGCGTCGGAGGCTGGGCAACGCGACCCTGATCCGCGAGCGCACCCGCGACGTCTGGGGCTGGCGCTGGCTCGACGACCTGGGGCGCGACGTGCGCCAGGCGGTCCGTGCCCTGGCGCGGAGCCCCGGCTTTGCCGCGACCGTGGTGCTCGTGCTCGCGCTGGGCATCGGCGCCAATGTCGCGATGTTCAGCGTCGTCTACGGCATGCTGATCCGGCCGCTGCCGTATCCGGACGCTGGCGCCCTCGTGCGGATTACCGAGTCGGTCGGGCCACGAGCCAGCTCGTCCATCATCAACGCCTCGCTGGAGGCGATCGTGGAAGAGGCCGAGTCGTTCGAGCAGATTGCCGCCTACGGGTCGGCGTCCTTCGAGTGGGCGGGTCCGGAGGGCGCGGTCACGCTACGCGCCGCGCGGGTGTCCCCCGCGATGTTCCCGCTGCTGCGGGGGAGGCCCCGCCTCGGGCGGCTGTTCACCGAGGACGAAGCGCGGGCGGGCGCGGATCGCGTCGCGCTGCTGAGCCACGCCGCCTGGACCCGTCGCTTCGGGTCGGATCCGGACGTTGTCGGATCGGTCCTCGATCTCGACGGCGCGCCGCATACCGTGGTCGGCGTGCTCGCCGAAGGGTTCTTCTTTCCGAGCCCCGACGAGGAGCTCTGGACACCGTACGTGATGCCGGGATGGTCCATCGAGACTGCCCCGAACGGAGGACCGGGCTTCTCGATAACCATGTCCAGCACCAACGCGCTGGGACGGCTCGGTTCCGGGGTCTCGGCCGAACGAGCCACCACCGAGGTCCGCACGATACTGCAGCGCAGCGGTTTCGTCGCCCGGGTGCGTGACGCGCAGAGTGGCCGAGTCTCGGCCGACGCGCTGGAGGTCGACGGCCGGGTGGTTCCCTTGCAGGAAGAGATGGTCCGCGGTTACCGTCCGGCGCTCCTCGCTCTGACCGCAGCGACCGCTCTCGTGCTGCTGATCGCCTGCGTCAACGTGGCCGGTCTCCTGCTCGCGCGTGGTGTGACGCGCCGGCGGGCGCTCGCCGTCTGCGCGGCGCTGGGGGCGGGTCGCGGGCGGCTCGTGCGCCAGCTCCTGACCGAGAGCGTCGTGCTGAGCGCGGCGGGCGGCCTGCTCGGCCTGGCGGCGGCCGCGGTCGTGCTCGGCGTTGTGCCGGGGATGGTCCCCGGCGATGTCGCACGCCTCGACGACGTGGCAATCAACGGGGCGGGGCTCGCGTTCGCTCTCGCGCTGTCGGTCGTCGTCGGGCTGGCGTTCGGGGCGGCACCAGCGTTCCAGTGGTCGCGGTTCGGCCTCGTGCGCGCGCTGAACGAGGGGAGCGCCCAGGCCGCCGGAGGCTTCCGCCTGCTGCGCTCGAACCGGGCGCGGGCGGGGTTGGCGGCGGTGCAGGTGGCCCTCGCGGTGGTGCTGCTCGTCGGAGCGGGCCTGCTCCTGCGCAGCTTCGTCGGGCTCGTCACCGTCGATCGCGGGTACGACCCGACCAACGTGATCACCGCGCGCACCGGGAACCCCGAGGCGCGCCGAGGCTCCGGCGGGCTGCGACCGGGGGGCGGAGGCGGCGTGGCCGACGCGCGGTTCAGGACGGCGCTCCTCGCGGCCATGACGCGGCTCGAGCGCCTGCCTGCCGTGGCGGCAGTCGGGCTCTCGTCCCATCTCCCGCTCGCCGGCGGCGGCACGAGAACCGGTTCGTCGGTGCGGGTCGCCGGTCGGCTCGAAACGGCGGACCGGGGCGACCGGCTGATGGCAACCATCGGGTGGGCGAGTCCCGGCTACTTCGACGCGATGGGCCTGCGTCTCCTCGGGGGGCGCCTCTTCACGGATCTCGACCGGGCGGGCAGCCCGGGAGTGGTCGTGGTCAACGAGACGTTCGCCCGGCACTTGTCGGCCGACGGGGAAGCCGTCGGACAGCGCGTGCGGCTCGGGTTCGAGGATGGCGGGGACGGCGACGAGCAATGGCGGGAGGTGGTCGGCGTGGTGGCCGACCTCCAGTACGCTGGGCTCGCCCTCGGCGAGCAACGGGCGGAAGCGTTCGTCCCGGCCGCTCAGATCGCGGCTGCCCGCTCGGTCGGGGCGATGTTCGTTACCGTGCGGACCACCGGCGATCCGCTCGCGCTGGTCCCCTTCCTGCAGGAAGCGGTGGTCGAGGCCCACCCCGGCGCGACGTTCGAGGACATGATGACGATGGACGGGCGGCTGTCGCTCGCCGTCGCCCAGCCCCGCTTCTACGTCGTCCTCGTCGGGGTCTTCGCAGCGCTCGCGCTGTTCCTCGCGGCGTCCGGCCTCTACGGCCTGCTCAGCTACACGGTGGCGCAGCGGCGGGGCGAGATCGGCATCCGCATGGCCCTCGGGGCCCGGCGCGGCGACATCCTCGGGCTCGTCGTCCGGCAGGGGGCGATGCTCGTGGCCGCCGGCGCCGTCGTCGGCCTCGCCGGGGCGGCGGCGTCGAGCCGCGTCCTCGAGAGCTTCCTCTACGGCGTCGCCACCGATGACCGCCTGACCTTCGTGGCAGCGCCCCTCGTGCTGGCGGTGGTGGCGCTGGTCGCCTGCTGGCTCCCTGCGCGCCGGGCGACGCGGGTCGATCCGATGCAGGTGCTGCGCTTCGAGTAGATGCCCGGCAGCGGGAACCCACTCCCTGGCCGCCACGTCAGTAGGGAGCAGGGGGAAAAGTGATGAAGCGCAACAGCGTGCCTTGCCTGGTGGGCGTCGTCGTTCTGCTCGGATTCTCGTCGGGTTGCCTGGACAGCGTCATCGGGCGCGAGGTCGTACGGGGCTCCGGCCGCGTATCCGAGGAGAGCCACCGGTTCAGCGGGATCACCGGCGTGCAGCTCGCCACGAGTGGGCGAGCCACTCTCGACATCGGGCCACCGTGGTCGGGGTGTTGCCCGAGGACTTCGAGCCGCCCGGCTTTTCGCCCGGGTTCTGGACGCCGCTGGTCGTCGCGCCCTACGAGCGGTCGCCCGACGGGGGGTTCGGCGACACGGAATCGTTGCAGGTCTCGGCCGCACGACAACCTGCACGATGTACCTGCGAGCATCGCCCGGCGGCGCGAGCTCGCCACGAGGACGGGCGGCCAGCTGCTGACCGAGAGCGTGCTCCTCAGCGTTGCCGATCGTGCGCGCCGCATCCTGTACCCTGACCGGCTTCCACCTGCGGCCGTCCCGGCCGATTCGCTACACGCTCACGGCGAGGGAGATCGAGTTCATCGGGCTGTCGAGACGCAGCGTCCTGCAGACGGGGCCGGACGGCCCCGGCCCTCCGCGCGGAGCACGGTTCGACCCCGGTCCGACTCGGCGCCTCCGGCGACCTGTCCATGGATCGGCATCGAGGCCGACCGCTCCGTGGACGTTCGTCTACCTGGCAGTCGAACCCGGCGCATGGTCCGCGCCGTGGATCCCGGCGGTCGTTCCATCGAGGCCGGCGCCGTCGACGTCCGCGTCGGGAGCTCCGGCACCTGTCGGTGGACGAGCTCCGGGCGGTCCGGTCGTCCTGGCCGCTCCGCGATCAGACAGCTCGGGCGACGTCAGTCGATCCGATGCAGGTGCTGCGCTTCGAATAGGCCGGCAGCGTGCCCGCCACGTCAGTCTCGAGGTGAAGCCATCAGCAGCCAGCGTGGGAGACTACCGCGGAGAATCGCGTGCGCAGCGAGGGGCCCGGGCGACGGAATCGTTGCAGGTCTGGCGCTGAGCAGCAGCGGTGACCTGCGGCCGTCCCGGCCCGCTACACGCTCACGGCGAGGGAGATCGAGGCTGTCGAGCAGCGGAGACGCCACCGCCCCGGCCCTCCGGCGGAACGGTTCGAGGTCCGACTCGGCAGCTCCGGCGACCTGACCATGGACGGCATCGACGACTCCGTCGACGTCCGCCTCGGCAGCTCCGGCAGCCTGTCCGTGGACGGCATAGGCCGGGCGTCGACGTCCGCGTCGGGAGCTCCGGCGACCTGTCGGTGGACGAGCTCCGGGCGGGGTCTCTGGCCGTCCGCATCAGCAGCTCGGGCGACGTCGATCGGCGAAGGCGAGGTCGACGGTCTCGTCACCATCAGAAGCGGAGACTACCGCGAATCGCTGCGCAGCACCCGGGCGACGGTGGCGCTGAGCAGTAGCGGACCGGAGGAGTCGCTCGACGCCCGGTTGAACAGCAGCGGATCGGTCTCCTAGGCGACCCGGATCAACGGGAGAGCCAACTCCTCGGGCCGGGCCGATTCGCTGAACCGACCAATACTCGTATAATCGTATAATGGTCCGGTGGCCCTGCTGGACCGCTGGTACACGGACGTGCTCGACCGGCACCTGCGGGAAGACCGTCAGATGGTCTTCCTGACCGGACCCCGCCAGGTGGGCAAGACGACCACGGCGCGGGCGGCGGGCGGCGTGCACCGCTACCTGAACTGGGACCGGCAGTCCGACCGCCGGGCCATCGTCGGGGGACCGGACATCGTCGCCGAGGCGATCGACCTGCACACCGTTCACCCCGAACCGCGACGGGTGGTCTTCGACGAGCTGCACAAGTTCGGGCAGTGGAAGACCTTCCTGAAGGGGTTCTTCGACGCCCACGAGGCGCGGGCGCGCATCGTCGTCACCGGCAGCGCGCGCCTGGGGTTCTTCCGCCGGTCGGGCGACAGCCTGATGGGCCGGTACTTCGGGTACCGCATGCACCCGCTGTCGGTGGCCGAGCTTTCCGGCGTCGAGCGGGCGTTCGCCCGCGACGACGACACCGAGATCAGCCCGCCGAGCCGTCCCGACGCCGACCTGCTGCCTCGGTTGATGCAGTTCGGCGGCTTCCCGGAACCCTTCCTGAAGGGGACCACCCGCTTCTACAACCGCTGGCGCCGGCTCCGCTCGGAGCTCCTGTTTCGCGACGACCTGCGCGACCTCAGCCGCACCCGGGACGTCGGGCAGGTGGAGGTGCTGGCGGAGCTGATCGCGGAGCGCGCGGGCGGCCTCGTCAACCACAGCAACCTCGCGGCCGACGCGGGCGTCGCCTCCGACACCGCGCTGCGCTGGGTCGCGATGCTGGAGGGCCTGTTCTACTGCTTCCGGCTGCGGCCGTGGCATCACCAGGTCCCCAAGTCCCTGCGCAAGCAGCCCAAGCTGTTCCTCTGGGACTGGAGCCTGGTCGCCGACCCCGGCGCCCGCGCCGAGAACCTGGTGGCCTCGCACCTGCTGAAAGCGGTGCAAGGCTGGACCGACGCCGGGCTCGGCACCTACGACCTGTTCCACTTGCGGGACAAGGCGGGGCGGGAGGTGGATTTCCTCGTGACCCGGGCCGGCCGGCCGTGGCTCCTGGTCGAGGTCAAGTCCTCGGCTCGGCGCAGCCTCAATCCCGACCTTGGGTACTTCCAGGGCGTGACCGGCGCCGCGCATGCGTTCCAGCTCGCCTTCGACATGCCCTACGTCGAAGCGAACGCCTTCGAGCACACACGTCCCGTCCGGGTGCCGGCCGCCACGTTCCTGTCGCAACTCGTGTGACGCACGGACGCCGACCTGTCGGTCAGCCCTGCAGCGCAACGTACCTCTTCAGAACTCCTTCGGCAGTCCGGCCTGCTTCAGGGCACCGTTGGCCGTATGCCTGGACTTCGATTGACGATCGACGGTGAAATGCCGTCGCGAGACAGGGCTGTACCAGATCTCGTGGTCGCCACGGCCTGGCCGGACCAGCTTGCACTGATGATCGCGGAGAATGCGCACCAACCGTCGATAGTAGCCCGCCACCGATCAGGCGACGCGAGGGTTGCCGACCCGCCGCACGTCATCCGTCATGATGTGGACCGGAATCTCCGGAAGGTCGGTGTCGATTCCGTTCAGCTCGATGAGATCGGCGACAGCGGCCACGACCTTGTCCGACAGCTCCTCGTGAGTCGCGCCTTCCACCGACAAACCCTCGATGTCGTTGCTCGTCGCCACCCAGACCTTCGCGTCATCGTCCCAGAACGCCTGGACGAATATCGAGGCGGTCTTCATCCGCTGACCCCTGCCGTTGCGCCGCATCCGGTCCACGCGTATGGACGACGCGCATCATGAACCACTCCGAGCATTCTCGCACACGTCCCCGCGGAGGACCGGCCTCGTCCGCGGTACACCGCTGCCTGCGCCGCGCCGGCGGTCAGCGGCCGTGCAACTCGACGAGGCGGGCGCGGTCGCCGTCCGTGAGGGGCAGGAAGCCGGTGGCGTCGGGCTCGGCCGTCAGGGGCTGGCACGGGCCGCACATGAGGGTGTGGGGCTCGGCGTTGTGGTCGAGCCCGAGCGCGTGGCCCAGCTCGTGGGCGACGACGTGCTTCGTCACCATCGGGTCGGTCCGGTACGGCCCCCGGACCCTGCGAATCACCACCAGGTAGCGGGGCGGCGAGATGCGGGGGAGCGGCCACGTGAAGGACAGGATGTCCTGCCGGGACAGCAGCAGGACGACATCGGCGTCGAGGTCGACGAGGGCGGCCGGGGGCGGGGGCTCCGCGTCGCCGGCGGGGAGCCGGGTGGCGCGCTGGGCGACCTGCCGGGCGTAGTTCTCGAGGGCGCGCTCGACCGGCGACCCGACGGCCACGCGGGGCTCGTCGAACCGGGTCGCGACCCCCAGCTCGGCCAGCCGGTCGTTCCAGAAGGCGATGGCCTCGCGCGCCGGCCCCAGCCGGTCGTCGGCCGCCGACGGGACCACCACGAGAATGGAGGAGCTGCCCGGATGGACGCGCGGCGGCTCGCCGGCCGCCGCGGTCAGTGCCCCGCCCGCCAGTGCCGCGACCGCAAGGACGGCGACCACGCGCCGCGGCGCCGAACGCGACGACGGTCGCCCGACCGCCTGCAAGCCCCTTCCGCGGTCAGTCGCCGCGCGCGCGGCCACGCTCGACAGGCTCCCGGTCGCCGCGCCGCCCGCACCACGGACCGACACCGCGCGCGAAACCCGGATCCCGGCGGCGGCGGCGCCGCTGCGGCCCGCCGGCCAGCCACCGCCGCGCCCCCCGATCACAGCTCGCTCAGGTGCTCGATGCGCCCGGTGCTGTCGCCGACCTGCTCGCGGTGCGAGCCCAGCTTGTCGAGCATGGTCACGAACAGGTTGGTCATCGGCGTCCGGTCGGGGTAGCGCAGGTGGCGCCCGCCGCGGAGCGTGCCGCTGCCGCCGCCGGCGAGCACCGCCGGCAGGTCGTCGTGGGTGTGCGCGTTCGAGTCGCTGAGGCTGCTGCCGTAGAGCACCATCGAGTGGTCGAGGAGCGACCCGCCGTCGTCGTCGGCGTCGCGGAGCTTGCCGAGCAGGTAGGCGAACATCGCGACGTGGTGCTGATCGATGAGCTGCAGGCGCGCCATGCGCTCGGGGTCGTTCTGGTGGTGCGACAGGCCGTGGTGCGCGTCGGGCACGCCGATCGATCGATACGTCCGGTTGCCGCCCTCGCGGCTGTACATCAGGGTGACGACCCGGGTCAGGTCGGCCTGGAACGCGATGGCGACGAGGTCGGACATCGTCCTGACGTGCTCCTCGAAGGTCGGGGGCACGCCGTCGGGCCGGGCGAGGGCCGGCAGGTCCACGTCGTCGCGGCGCTCGGCGTTCTGGATGCGGCGCTCGACCTCGCGCACCGAGTCGAGGTAGTCGCCGAGCTTCCGGCGGTCGCCGGCGCCGAGGCCCGCCCGCAGCCGGCCCGCGTCCTCGCGGACGAAGTCGAGGAGGCTGCGGTTCTGCCGCGCCCGCACCGCCCGCACCGCGGGGTCGGTGGTGTCGCCGTCGCCGAACAGCCGCTCGAAGACGCGGCGCGGGTTCGTCTCGTAGGGCAGCGGGGTCGTGGGCGAGCTCCACGACACGGTGTTGCTGTAGGCGCAGCTGTAGCCCGAGTCGCAGCCCCCCACCATGCGCACGTCCTGCAGGCCCAGCTCGAGGGACGGCAGCGGCGTCGAGCGGCCGATGTCCTCGGCCAGCATCTGGTCCACCGACATGCCGTTCCGGATGTCCGCCCCCTGCGTCTTCCTGGGGTGCACGCCGGTCAGCCAGCTCGCGCCGGCCCGCGCGTGGTCGCCGGGGCCGTCCCCCAGCGCCTCGCCGTTGCGGTGGGCGAGGCCGGTGAGGACGAGGAGCCGGTCGCGGAACGGCTCGAGCGCGTGCAGGGTCTTGGTGAACGTGAAGCCGGCGCCGGTCTCGGCCGGGGTCCAGTCGCTCATGATCACGCCGTTGGCGGTGTAGACGAACGCCACCCGGGTGATCGGCGCGGACGCGGACGCGAACGCCGGGGTCATCGCATCGAGGAACGGGAGGGCGACCGCCGTACCCATGCCCCGCAGGAACGTCCGACGCGGCAGGTGCCTGGGCCGTGGAACGGCGCAGGCTCCCGGCGGACTGGTCGGGCCGGAAGGGGTGCCGTGAGGCGGCGCTTTCCGGGCGAGTGCTCTGGGGGTGATCATGGCTCCGGAATCCTCCTCATGCTGAATGGTACGCTATCGACCACGGCGGAGACCAGGGCCGAGAACCGGTAGCCGTCCGATTCCACCCGGCGCCGTATCTCGCGCACCGCGGGCCGGTCGCGGGCCTCGAGGCCGCGGCCTATCGCATAGGTCAGCAGCTTCTCGGCCAGCGCCTCGACGAACTCGCGGCGGCGGTCGAGCAGCATCGCCCGCAGGCCGTCCGCGCCCGCGATTACGGTGCCGTCCGGCAGTTGCGCGGAGGCATCCACGGCGGCCCCGTCGTCCTCGGCGCGATACGCGCCCACCGCGTCGAAGCTCTCGAGCGCGAACCCCAGCGGGTCGAGACGGGCGTGGCAGACGGCGCACGCGGGGTTGGCGCGGTGCCGCTCGAGGGCCGCGCGCAGGCCGCCGGCCGACGAGCCGGCCTCGGCCGCGAGCTCGGGCACGTCCGGCGGCGGCGGCGGTGGCGGCGCCCCCAGCAGGTTCTCGAGGATCCACTTGCCGCGCAGCACCGGCGACGTGCGCGTGGGGTACGACGTCACCATCAGCACGCCGCCGTGGGTGAGGATGCCGCCGCGGCCGGTGCCGGCGAGGGGCACCTGCCGGAAGTAGCCGCCCTCGACCCCGTCGATGCCGTAGAAGTCGGCCAGCCCCTCGTTGAGGAACGTGTATCCCCGTCTATCAGCTCCAGCACGCTGCGGTCGTCCCGGACGAGGTGCTCCAGGAAGAGCTGCGTCTCTCGCTGGAACGCGTGGCGGATGCCGTCGTCGAAGTGGGGAAAGCGCTCGGGGTCGGGCGTCCAGTCGGCGACGTTGCGCAGGTGGAGCCACTGCCCCGCGAAGTTCTCGACGAGGGCGCTCGCCTTCGGGTCGGCGAGCATGCGGGCGATCTGTTGCGACAGCTCGTCCGGCGCCCCGAGCCGCCCCTCCTCGGCCGCCTGCAGCAGCTCCTCGTCGGGAATGCTGCTCCAGAGGAAGAACGAGAGCCGCGAGGCGAGGTCGAGGTCCGCGAGGCGATGCACGTCGCCGGGCCGCGCGCCGTCCGGAGCGGCGGGCGCCCGGAAGAGGAAGCTCGGCGAGACGAGCACCCCGCTGAGGGCCATCTCGATGCCGTGGTCGAAGCTGCCGCCGTCGGCCCGCCCCATCGCGAAGAGGCGCAGGAGGGGATCGACGTCGGCGTCGGCGACGGGGCGCCGGTAGGCCCGCCGGGCCAGCGTGGTCAGGATGCGCCGCGCGCACGGCGCCTCGGGCTCGCCGACGACCGGGCGGCAGACGAAGAGGCGCCGCCGGCTCTCGGGGTCGCCCGGCCCCGTCGCCTCGTAGGGGCCGCCGACGAGCACGTAGTCGACGGAGACGCCGTTGGTCGTTCCGCCCCCGGGGCCCTCGCGCCGCGCGTACTCGGTGAGGAACCCCGCCGCGATCTCGTGCTCGCCCGCCGCGAGGGCCGTGCGCACATCGAAGATGCGGCTGCCCTGGTTCGCCTCCTCGGCGTCGAAGTCGGCGTCGAGCAGGCGGACCCGGGCGCCGTCGATGCGGACGTCGAGCTTCGGGGGCGGCATGCCGGGGGCGCGCCGTCCCCGCACCCGCACCTGGATCGCGTACTCGGCGTCGAAGGGAAAGTGGTGACGGAACAGGATGCCGCCGCGCGTGTTGGGGGGCAGCCCCGCGATCTCTCCGTCCCACCCCGGCCCGCCCGCGGGCCGGTAGCGCTGGACGACGGGGACCGGGGCGCCGGTGCCAACCACGAGCCGGCTGACGCGCCGCGCCGCCGCCACGTACTTCTCGACGTGCAGCGGCGACACCGTCAGCACGTCGCCGATGTTGTCGAACCCGTAGCCGGAGTCGTCGGCCGGCAGGTCCCGCGCGTGGTCGAGGTCGAGCCCCAGCAGGTCGCGGACGGCGTTGCGGTACTCGGCCCGGTTCAGCCGGTGGATGGCCGGCGAGCCGGGGTCGGGCCGCTCGGCCGCGGCGCGGTCCAGCCCGGTCTCGAGCCACGCCACGAGCTCGGCCCGGTCGCCGGGATCGGGGGCGGGCCGCCCGGCCGGAGGCATCTCGCCCGCGCGGAGCTTGTGCAGGACCCTCTCGAGGACCGGCGCCTGCTCCCCCACCGGCGCATCGCCCACCCCCGCCAGGGTGAGGCCGGCGGTCCGGGTCCGGTCGTTGTGGCACGCGAGGCAGTAGCGGTCGACGGTGGCCTTCAGGAGGCCGTCGGGCGGCGGCGAGAACGGTTCGCCGGGCTGGACCTCGGCCCGGAGAGCGCCGACTCCCGCGGGCGGAGCGGACCGCTCGGTCGCGACCGGCTGACCGGACGCGACCGGCGCGGCGGCCAGCCATGGCGCCAGCCCCAGTGCAACCGCGCAGGCCACACCCAGGGCAGGGGACGGTGTCGTCAGCATGGTGGGCGCTCCGGCCTCGCCTGCTTGACCGGGATGCGGCCGAGCGTCGCGGCCCGGCCCGCCGACGGGCCCGGCCAAGTCAAGGCCGGTCCGTGCTCGGGGCGACGGGTGCTTCGGCCCGCCGGCGGGCCCGGCCAAGTCAAGGCCGGTCCGTGCTCGGGGCGACGGGTGCTGTGGCGAGACACGACGCCGGCAGTTTACCATTGGCGTCATGACTCCCCTGCTGCGCCCCGTCGCCGCGGTGCCGGTCGTCCTCGCGCTGGCCGCGCCGCAAGCCGCCCCGCAGCCATCTACCGCGGGCGAGAGCCTGTTCGACGCCGTTCAGCGGCTCGACCGCGCCGCCGTGCGGGCGTTGATCGACGACGGCGCGGACGTCGACGCAGCCAGGGCCGACGGATCGACGCCGCTCTCGTGGGCCGCGTTCCGCGGCGACGCCGACATCGCCGCCGCCCTGCTGGAGGCGGGGGCCGATCCCGACCCGGTGGACGAGAACGGCGAGACCCCCCTGCTCTTCGCCTGCGCCGGCGGCAACCTCGCCCTCGCCCGCCTGCTCCTCGACGCCGGCGCGAACGTGGACGCTACCCGGTGGAGCGGCGACACCGCGCTGCTGGCGGCGGTGCACGGCGGCGACGAGGCGCTGGTGCGGCTGCTGATCGAGCGGGGCGCCGACGTGAACGTGACCGAGTCGCGCATGGGCCAGACGCCGCTGATGCGGGCCATCGCCGGCGGGCACCCGCCCATCGCCCGCCTGCTGATCGAGCGGGGCGCCGACGCCGACGCCGTCTCCCGCAACGGCTTCCGGCCCCTCCTGTTCGCGGCCCAGCGCGGCGACGCCGCGAGCGCGCGGGCCCTGATCGCGGCCGGGGCCGACCCCCACGCCGCCGCCCCCGACGGCAGCACCGCGTTCCTGCTGGCCATCTCCGCCGGCAGCGACGCCGTGACCCGGCTGATGCTCGATGAAGGCGCCGACGTCGACGCCCGGGACCGCGCCGGCAGCACGCCCCTGCACGCGGCGGTGCGCCAGGGCAACCTCGAGATGGTCAGGACCCTCGTCGCCCGCGGGGCCGACCTCAACGCCCGCACCGGACGCGCGGACGACTGGGCCGCCGCCGCCGCGCGCCGTACCGGCGGCCTGACGCCGTTCCTGACCGCCGCCCAGGCCGGCAACGTCGAGATGCTGCAGGCCCTGCTGGTTCTCGGGGCCGACCCCGTCGCGCGTTCGTACGAGGGCGCGGGCGGGGTGCTGCTCGCCACCCGCAGCCGCAACCTCGAGGCGGTCGAGCTGATGGTCGCGCTGGGCCTGGACGTGAACGCCCGTCCCGCCGGACGGCCCAGCGCGCTGCACGCGGCGATACGGGCCGGCGAGGACGCCATCGTCGAGTACCTGGCCGCCCACGGCGCCGACTTCGACGCCCTCGACCACCACGGCCGGACCCCGCTCGAGGAGGCGGAGTTCGAGGCGCCGACGCACACCATCGAGCTGATGCGCCGGCTGGACGCCGAGCACCGCCGCGGGGCACCCTGACGCCGGCTGCGACGGTCGAGACCATCGGCTGCCCAGCGCTCGGTGCACCTGTCAGCCTCGCGGCCGGGCCGTCGCGCCCTCGACGACCGCGCCTCCACGGCTGCTCAGCGCTCTCGTGGTCCCGGCACCGCCGGCGCGCCGCGGCCTGTTTCCCGTCGCCGCTCCTCGAGGACCTTCGCCGTGTTCGCCTTGATCTCCGCCTGGTCCTCCGGCGGCAACTTCTCGAATAGCTCCCGCCACGGCCGGCGTCCCGTCATTGCCCTCTCCCCCCCTGGTCCCGGTCCAACAGCCCTTCCCGCCGGAGCTGGCGCAGGTACTCACACCATGCAGCCATTTTCACCTGCTTGCCCCGACTCGCTGCTCGGCAGATCGAGCGGGGGGATGAGCCGCGGGCCGCAGCGTCTCCGGCACCCGGCGCCACAGCACCCCGCCGCCGGCGGCCCCGATCAGCCAGGTCAGGGCCAGGGCGGCGGGCAGCGAGGCCACCGCCGACGTGAGCAGCGGCCCCGCGAGGACCCCGCAGTCGCCCACCAGGCGCCACACGCCCAGGAAGCGGCTGCGTTCGCCGGCGGGGGCGAGGTCGGCCCCCAGGGTCAGCAGGATGCCGCTGCCCAGCCCGTTGCCGACGCCGGCGAGCAACGCCGCGCACACGAACGTCGCGGCCGAGCCGGTCAGGGGCAGGAGCCCCATCGCGGTCCCCAGGGTGACGATCGACGCGACGCCCGCCGCCTTGCGGCCCCAGCGGTCCATCACGACGCCCGCCACCGGCGCCATCGTGAGGTCGACCGTCGCCGCGATGCTCACGATGAGCCCTATCGCCTCGGGGTCGATGCCGATGCCGGTGCCCCAGAGCACCACCAGCAACCGGCGCTGCTCGCGCACGAGCTGCAGGCAGAACGCGAAGACGCCGGCCCCCAGGAAGATGCGGCGGTGGCGGCCGAGCATGCGCGGGACCAGCAGCAGTATGGCGGCGACCGAACCGCCGGACGGCGCCCCTGCGTCATCGCCCGTCGCGCGCCCCTCCGGCGACGCCGGCGGCGCCACCATCCAGACGAGCGACGTGGTGAGCACCGCGGCGGCCGCGATGGCCAGGAACACCGCGCGGAAGCCGAGCTGCTCCGCCCCCACCCCGCCCAGCAGCGGACCGAGCAGCAGGCCCACGCGCTGCAGCGCGGCGAGGCCGGCCATGGCCTTCCCCCGCTGGCGGGTGGCGACCTGCTCGGTGATGCAGGCCAGCCGCGAGAGCAGCCACGTGCCCGCGCCGG
Organism: Vicinamibacterales bacterium; assembly: GCA_965116765.1. GTDB lineage: Bacteria > Acidobacteriota > Vicinamibacteria > Vicinamibacterales > UBA8438 > JAJEEA01. Next base: position 1,823,937 of record OZ220718.1, read on the forward strand.
CGCCGAAGGCCAGCGTGGCGAGGGCCAGCACCCAGGGCGACGCGGACTGCGCGATGACCACCGCGCCGGCCGCCATCAGGCCGTTGCCGATCAGCATGCCCGCCTTGTAGCCGTGGCGCTCGATGAAGAGGCTCGCCGGCACGTTCACGACGACGCTGCCGAGACCGCGCATCGCGAACACCAGGGCGGCCACCGAGAGTGTCTGCCCGAGGTCGAGCACGTAGAGCGGGAGGACGACGAGCAGCGCCATCTGCGCCACCGCCATCAGGCTCGAGGGCAGGTAGACGGACCACCCCAGGGCCCGCAACGAGGATCGCATTGGAGAATTGGAGGCGCCGCCCGGATTTGAACCGGGGATGGAGGTTTTGCAGACCTCTGCCTTACCACTTGGCGACGGCGCCGGCGGGCGGGAGGTCAACCGGCGTTACCGCCGGGCTGACCGTCCCCGGCGATGCGCAGACGCACCGCCGAGAAGAATGGAGCGGGAAACGGGATTCGAACCCGCGACTTCGACCTTGGCAAGGTCGCACTCTACCACTGAGTTATTCCCGCTCGTCGCGGCCTGACAGCCCGTGACAGAGAGCCCGCGGCACTCGACCGGCGATGGATCCTGCCTGACTGGGTTGCCGAGAAATACGCTATCACAGCGTTCGGGGCCGCATCAAGGCGCATGCGCCGCGAACGCGTCCCTCACCACGTCGAGGACCGGCGGCCGGCCGGGGCCGGCGGTGACCCCGACGACGTCGAAGCGGCACGGCGGCACCGGCCCGCCGAGGCCCATCAGATAGCTGCGCGCCATGTTGACGAGCCGCCGCTGCTTGGCCGGGTTCACGGCCGCCGTCGGCCCCCCGAACGCGGCGGTGCGCCGCGTCTTGACCTCGACGAACACCAGCGTCGGGCCGTCCCGCGCAACGACGTCGATCTCGCCGAAGCGGGTGCGGAACCGGCGGGCGAGGATGGCGTAGCCCCGGCGCTGCAGCTCGCGGCACGCGAGATCCTCGCCGAGCTGACCGAGGGCCTGGCGGGTGCGGGTCATCGTCCCGCCAGCAAAGTCTGCAAGACGCGGACCAGCCACGGGAAGGACCGGGCGAGCCCCGCAAGGCCCGGATCCAAGTGCGCAGGTCCGAAGCCAGCCCGCGTACGCCCGGGCCGGCTCGCCTGGCGCGCGGAACCGGGAAGCATGTCGCGACCAGCCCGCGCGGCGGCGGGGCCAGCTCCTCGTTCCCCGGCGCCGGCAGCTGGCGGCCGCAACCAGCCGAGCACGCTCGGACCAGCTACTTGCGCTGCCAGCGCGTGCCGGCCGGCGTGTCCTCGAGCACGATGCCCCGCGCGTCGAGATCGTCGCGAATGGCGTCGGCGGCGGCGAAGTCGCGGCGGGCCCGGGCCGCCTTCCGTTCGGCGATCAGCCGCTCGATCTCCTCGACCGGCACGCCGGCGAGGCCCTCCTCCGCCCGCCGCAGGGCGATGACCCCCAGCACCCGATCGAAGCCCTCGAAGGCGGCCTCGACGGCCTCGACGTCGGGCTCGCCGAGCTGGCCGTCGTCGATGGCGGTGTTGACGTAGCGCACCAGCTCGAACATCACCCCGAGGCCGCCCGGCACGTTCAGGTCGTCGGCCAGCCGATCGTCGAAGTCGCGCCGCGCCGCCTCGACCCGCGCCGCCACCGCGGGATGCGCGTCGCCGCCGCGGATGGCGTCGAGCCGGGCCAGGCACGCCATGACCCGCTTCAAGGCCTCCTCGGCCTGGTCGAGCCCGCCCCATGTGAACCGCAGTTGCTTCCGGTAGTGGACCGACAGCAGCGCGTAGCGCAGGGTCGAGGCCCGGTATCCCCGCTCGAGCACGTCGGGCACGGTGAAGACGTTGCCCAGCGACTTCGACATCTTGGCGCCCTCGTCGAGCAGCAGGTGCTCGACGTGGACCCAGAAGCGCGAGAAGGTCTCGCCGGTCGCCCCTTCCGCCTGGGCGATCTCGTTCTCGTGATGCGGAAACACGAGGTCGACGCCGCCGGCGTGGATGTCGATGGGCGAACCGTCGAGCAGGCGGTGGGCCATCGCCGAGCACTCGATGTGCCACCCGGGACGTCCCGGCCCCATCCCGAAGTCCCACGTCGGCTCGTCCGGACCGGTCGCCTTCCAGAGCACGAAGTCGCGCGCGTCGTCCTTGTCGTAGCGGTCCGAGTCGATGCGCGCGCCCGGCTTGATCCCGTCGTGATCGAGCCTCGCCAGCTTGCCGTAGTCGGGCAGGGTCGCGATGCGGAAGTAGACCGACCCGTCGCTGCGGTAGGTGTGCCCGTTGGCCTCGAGGGCCTGGATCATCTCGACCATCGAGCGCAGGTTCTCCTCGTCGGTGGCGCGGGGGTACTCCTCGACCGGCTCCAGCCCCAGCGACGCCGCGTCCTCCCGGAACGCGGCGATGAAGCGGTCCGTGTATTCGCGCAGCGGCACCTGCGCGGTCCTCGACTCGACGATGGTGCGGTCGTCGACGTCGGTGAAGTTCATCACCTGCCGCACGTCGAACCCCGCCACGTGCCTCAACGCCCGCCTCAGCACGTCGAGGGCGACGAAGGTGCGGAAGTTGCCGATGTGGCCGCGGGCGTAGACGGTCAGCCCGCACGTGTACATGCGCACGGTCCGGCCGCGCAGCGGCGCGAACGGCTCCTCCTGCCGTGTCAGGGTGTTGTAGAGACGCATCCGGTTTCACAGCCCGCGGCCAAAGTCCCCGCTGCATTCGAGCAGCGATGCACCCCGCGTGAGTTCGTTGTTCGTCGGTTGCCTGTGCCCGTCAAGCGCCCTCCTCACGCCTTGTCAGGCGGGCGCCTCGGCTGTCCACCGGCACCCTTGGGGCGCGGTGCGACACAGCTTTCGCCACGGGCAGTTCAGGACCCCTCGGGCAGGGCCCTCGTCAGCTCGCAGAAGTCGGCGACGTCGCCGTCCGGCCCCCGCCCCAGGACCACCGTGGCCATCGAGTCCCGCAGCCGCTCGAGCGGCACGCCGTCGGGACCCGAACGGGACAGGAGCCTCTCGATGATCGGCGCGCCGTCACGCGGCGCCGAGGCGCCGAGATAACGAATGCGAACCTGCATGTCCCGTCCGCTCGCCGCCATCCGCAGCTCGACGTGCGTATAGGCGGCGGCCCCCGGCTCGAACACCCTCACCACCGCCTGCTCTATCGCGCAGACGAGGTCGTCGCGCTGGGTGTCTCGATAACCGAGGTGGTCGGCCGCCCGCGCCGCGAGCTGACGCAGAATCGGAAGGTACCGCGCCTCGCACGGCAACGCCACGCTCAACTCGATGGACGCCGCCGAGTGCGAGGTCTTTCCCATCCCGTCGGGATCTTACAGTGAAATCCGCCGGAACAGCCCCCGCGCCTCGTCGCAGTCGCGGGCGATCTGCGCCCGCAGCGCCGCGCTGTCCGAGAAGGCGCGCTCCTCGCGCAGGCGCCGGATGAACGCGACGCGGATCTCGAGCCCGTAGAGGTCGCGGTCGACGTCGAAGAGGTGCGACTCGACCACCGGCCCGTCCCGCTCGCCCTCGAACGTCGGCCGAACCCCGACGTTGGTCACCGCGGCGTGGATGTCGCCGTCGATCACCACCGCCGTGGCGTAGACGCCGTTGGGCGGGAACAGGGTGTTTCCGGTGGCCAGGTTCGCGGTCGGGTACCCGATGCTCCGGCCGCGACCGTCGCCGTGCGTGACGGTGCCCTCGAGCGCATAGTGGTGTCCCAGCAGCGAGCCGGCCTCGTCGACCCGGCCCTCGGCGATGAGGCGCCGCACTCGCGTGCTGCTGACCACGAAGTCGCGATAGCGCACCGGGTCGATCTTCTCGGCCCGGAACCCGTAGCGCGCACCCAGCGATCGCAGCAGCGAGAAGTTGCCGGCCCGATCGTGACCGAAGAGGAAGTTCGCCCCGACCCACACCTCGGCCACCTGCAGCCATTCCACCAGCACCGTGTGGACGAAGGTCTCCGGCGCCCAGCGCGACAGCTCGGGCGTGAAGCGCACCACCGCGATGCCGTCCATCCCCGCCTCGGCCAGGGCCGCGAGCTTCTGCGGACCGGTCATCAGCAGCGGCGGCGCCTTGTCGGGTCGAAGCACGCGGGACGGGTGGGGATCGAACGTGAGCGCGGCGGCGGTGGCCGCCTGCTCGTCGGCCCGGCGCCGCACGTGCTCGATGATCCTGGCGTGGCCGCGGTGCACGCCGTCGAAGTTGCCGAGGGCCAGCACCGGGCGGCGCCAGCCCGGCGGCGCGTCCCCGTCGTCGGGAAAGTGAACGATCCGCACCCGGTCCCCCGGTCGAGTCTCGTACCGCATCGGCCAGCCCGTCATCATACGCCAGTCGCGGGCCGCGCCGCGAGCACGCCGGCCCTCCCCGACTTCGCGGAAGCCGTTGCGCCGGACGCCCGCGGCCCTCGTCCGACGGCGCCTACACGTCGATGACGAGGCCGTCGTGGGCCAGGGTCACGCCGGGCGGCAGGCCGGCGCACGTCTCCGCGTGGGGCAGGTCGTGGCACATGTGGGTGAAGTAGGTCCGCGCGGCCCCGATGCGCGCGGCCGTCTCCACCGCCCGGCTCAGCGAGAGGTGGGTCGGATGGGGGCGGTGGCGCAGGGCATCGAGCACCAGGACGTCGAGGCCGCCGAGCAACGGCCACGAGCCCTCCGGGATCTCGCTGCAGTCGGTCAGGTACGCGAAGTCGTCCACCCGGTAGCCGAGGATGGGGCGAGTGCCGTGCAGGAGGGGGATGGGCACCACCTGAGCCCGCCCCAGCGAGAAGCGGCCGGTGACCTCCACCAGCCGGAGCTGGGGCAGCCCCCCGCCCCGGGGCGCGGCGGGGTCCCAGACGTAGGAGAAGACCCGCCGCAGCGCCGCGAGCGTCGACGCGTCGCCGAGGCACGGAATCGTCGTCCCCTGCCGGAAGTTGAAGGGGCGGACGTCGTCGAGGCCCATGATGTGGTCGGCGTGCTCGTGCGTGAACAGGATGACATCCACCCCGGTCAGCCCGCAGGCCAGGGCCTGGGACCTGAAGTCCGGCGTGGTGTCGACGACGACCCGGGTCCGATCGGCCAGCTCGAGATGAACGGACGGCCGCCACCGCCGGTCCCGGGGATCGTCCGAGCGGCAGGTGGCGCAGTCGCAGCCGACCACCGGCACGCCGGCCGAGGTCCCGGTGCCGAGGAACGTGACCCGCATGGCGTCAGGGCGAAGCCGACCGGTTTCCCGCCCGGCTGACCTCGGCGAAGCGCATCCGCAGCTCCTGGAGGACGCGGGTCAGGAACCGCTCCTCGTCCGGCGTCAGGTTGCCCCGCGTCTTCTCCGCCAGGACCTCCAGGAGGTCGAGCATGTTGCCGCCGGCGGCGGGGTCGGGGGGGCGCTTCCGCCCCGTGGCGGGGTCGACGACGTCGCCGAAATGGACGGCGGCGGACGTCGCGAGCGAAACCACGAGGGCATTGAACGAGATCTCGGGCGGCGGGTTGGTCATGGTCTCTCGGAGGGTCCCGGATGCCGCGGCAGGCTCCGGCGCCTGCGCCCCGCACGTCTCGTGCGCCCCGGGCCCTGCCCGGACGACGACGATGCCGCGGCGGGCCCCGACGCTCCCCGCCCCGTCGGTCTCGTACGCCCCGGGCCGCTCCCGGAGCGACGACGGTCCGCGCGACCGTCGCGCCGCTGTCCGTCCCTCGACGGGATCGTAAAGTAGGGGGAACGATATGACCAAGGCGAAGCGATCCGACCCGCTCTCCCCCACCGCCGACGCGGGCGCGCAGTTCGCGCGGCTCGTCGAGACCATGCGCACGCTGCGGTCGCCCGGCGGCTGCGCCTGGGACCGCGAGCAGACGGTCGCCTCGCTGCGGCCGTTCGTGCTCGAAGAGGCCTACGAGGTGGTCGAGGCGATGGACCGCGACGACCGCGCCGCCCTGTGCGAGGAGCTCGGAGATCTCCTGCTCGAGGCGGTGTTCGTGGCCCAGATATGCGCCGAGGAGGGTGACTTCAACATCGCCGACGCGGCCGAGGCGGTGACCGCCAAGCTCGTCCGGCGGCACCCCCACGTGTTCGGCGACGGTACCGCCAACGACGGTACCGTCGGCGGCGGGGCCGCCGGTGAAGGAACCGCTTTCGGCGCCGGCGACGGGCGGACGACGCCGGCGGCGGGGCTGCCGGCGGCGGTGGCGGGGCCGGCGGCCCTGCGCTCTCCCCCGCCGAGGTCAAGCAGCAGTGGGAGCGCATCAAGCGGGAGGAGCGCGCCGGCGCGCCCGGCGGCCGCACCACCCTTCTCGACGGCATTCCCGAGGCGCTGCCGTCGCTGCTGCGGGCCTCTCGCATCGGGGCGCGCGCGGCCAACGTGGGCTTCGACTGGGAAGAGGCGGAGCAGGTCGTCGACAAGGCCGACGAGGAGATCGCCGAGCTGCGCGGCGCGATCGCGGGAGGAGACCCGGGGCGGATCGAGGAGGAGATCGGCGACCTGCTCTTCACCGTCGCGAACGCCGCCCGCAAGCTGCGGGTCGATCCCGAGTCCGCCCTCCGGACCGCCAACGCCAAGTTCACCCGGCGCTTCCGCGCCGTCGAGCAGCGGCTCGAGGATCGCGGCCGCACCCTGCACGACGCCTCTTCCGAGGAGCTCGAGCGGGAGTGGGAGGCGATCAAGACCGCGGCCACGGCCGCAACAGGGCCGCCCGACGACTGATCGCGGGCCCTGGCAGCGGGTCGGGGTCAGTTTCCCCGTGCACGCCCGGGGCGTCAGCCGGCCAATCGGCGCTCGCATCGCCCGGCTCCCGCGTCGTAGTGCCACCGGCGCCCCGACGCCGTCCGCAGCTCCACCCGCCTGCCGTCGGTCTCGAGGATGACCGCCCCGTCCCGTCCCGTCTCCAGAACCAGCGCTCCCGCCTCGCGGTAACGCGCGGTCACCGCGGGCACGGGATGGCCGAACGGGTTCGCGCGGCCCGCGCTCACCACCGCGACGCACGCCCCGGCCGCCGTCACCAGCCGCGCCGAGCTCGAGCCCGCGCTGCCGTGGTGCGGCACCTTGACGAGCCGAAACGGCGCCGGGGCCAGGGCCGCGGCCACCGCTCCTTCCACGTCCACCCCGATGTCGCCGGGCAGCAGCACCGCGACGTCGCCGAGCCGCACGTCGAGCACCACCGAGTCGTCGTTCCTCACGCGCCTCCGCGCCCAGTCGGGGGCGGGCGGATGGAGCACCTCGAACGACACGCCCCCGAGCTCGAGCCGATCGCCGGCCGCGACCCGCCGCCAGCGCGCGCCCGACGCCTCCGCCGCCTGCCGAAGCGTCTCGAGGCCCCGGTGCCCCTCGACCGGCACCCCCTCCCAGACCTCCCCGGCCGGCAGGTCGCGCAGCACGCCGGGCAGGCCGCCGATGTGGTCGGGGTGGCCGTGGGTCGCCACCGCCGCGTCGAGCCGCCGCACGCCGAGGGACCACAGGGCCGGCACCACGATGCGCCTCCCCATCTCCGACCGCGGGCTGATCGACCCGCCCGCATCGACGAGGACCGCCTGCCCGCCGGGCGTCTGCACCAGCGTGGCGTCGGCCTGGCCGACGTCGAGCACGCTCACCCGCAGCCAGCCCGGCCGCGGGTGTCCCGCGAGGGGAGGGCGCCACGGCGTGGAGACGATCCAGACGGCGGCGGCCGCGGTGACGACCTGCGCGGCGATTCGGGTACCGGTCGATCGCCCCCGCCACATCAGCCCCGCGAGCGCGGCGTAGTAGGCGACCAGGGTGAGGGGCGCGGGCGGCGGCACGCGGAACACCAGCCAGGGCCAGACGTCGAGCAGCCGGGTGGACTCCACCAGCCCCGTCGCGGCGAGATGCGCGGCGTAGCCCGCGACCGCGGCGGGGGCGGGGTGGACCGCGGCCAGCCCCACCGACGCCAGCCCCGCCACCTGCGTCACGGTCATCAGGGGGATCGCGGCGAAGTTGAGCACGAGGCCGGCGAGGCTCACGCGGCCGAACAGGGCCGCCCCGATCGGCATGAGCACGGCCTCGGCGCACAGGGTCGCGGCGAACAGGCCCGCCGGGGCCGCCACCCACATCGGCGGCCGCTCGCCCCCGCGATGCAGGAGGACCGACACGCGGGCCGCCCCCAGCACGATGCCGAGGGTGGCGCCGAAGGTCAGGAGGAACCCGGGATCGAGCACGGTCAGGGGCGAGACCATCGCAATGCCGGCGGCGGTGGCCGCCAGCACGTTGAGCGGCGGGGTCCGGTGGTCGAGGAGGCGGGCGCCGAGCACGATCACCGCGGCGGTGGTGGCCCGGGTCACCGACGCCTCGTCCCCCACCACGGCGTTGTACCCGAGCACGCACGCCACCACCATCAGCAGCCGGGGCCGGGGCCGCAGGCCGGACAGGCGGCCGAGGAACAGCAGACAGCCCGTGAGGATGGCGATGTTGCCGCCGGAGATCGCGATGACGTGATAGATGCCGCCGTCCTGCAGGCGGCGTGTCGTCTCGGGGTCGAGCCGGTTCCGGTCCCCGATGAGAATGGCGGTGACGATGGCCGCCGACTGGTCCCCGTGCCGCCCCACCGAGCGCGCAACCGAGCGCCGGACGAAGCCGCGGGCCGACGCGGCCAGCTCCGACCGCCGCGGGCCGCGCGCCGCCACGTCGACGAGGAGGCCGCTCTTGATCGACCCGCGCAGCGCCGTCCCCCGCAACGCCTGCCGGCGCGCCTGATCGCCGCTCCCGGGATTGTTGAACGCGGAGACCGGACGCAGCGTGGCGGAGACCCGCAGCCGGCGCCCCTCTCGCCACTCCGGGAGCCGATCGGCCCAGGCCTCGCCGCCCACGGACAGCCGGACGCCTCCCGTGACCGGCACCGACTCGCCCGCCCGGCCCACGCGCGAGACGGCCAGGTCGAAGGCCGCCCCGAAGTCCGTGACCCGGGCGTCGCGCGACAGCCGGCCCTCGAGCCGCACCGGCCCCACCCGGCCGGCCCCGGCCGCTTCCGGCTGCCGGTCGAACCACGCCCTCAACGGGGTCTCGAGGGCCGCCGCGCGCTCCCCCGCGGCCAGGGCCGCCCCCCCGACCGCGAAGCCGGCGGCCAGGAGCGCCGCCACGCGGCGGCCGGTTGCGCGACGTGCGAAAGCCGCGAGGGCCATCACCCAGACGGCGACCAGGACCGCCCGCAGGCCCCCCACGGGCAGCGGGAGCCAGGCGCCTACCGCCGCCCCGACCAGCAACGGCACTGCCGCCAGGGACGCAGGGACCGTCACGCCCCCTTGCTCTTGCAAGAATCATGGCACGGCGCGTGGAGCCAAGCCGACCGGGAGGAGCCGGCGGGATGAAGCAGAATCTGCGGGGTCAGCGCGCGTCGGATGTCGCGACGGCTACGACCGGGCGACCGCGGCGTGGTACTCCTGCAGCGGCTGCACGTCGACGGCCTCGTCCTTGAGGGCGCGGATGGCGTCGACCGCGGCCGAGGCGCCGGTGAGGGTGGTGACGCAGGGGACCCCCAGCACCGTGGCGATGCGGCGGAGGGTGCGGTCGTCGAAGAACGACTCGCGGCCGAGCGGGGTGTTGACGACGAGGTCGATCTCGCGGTTGAGCAGCCGGTCGCCGATGTGGGGACGGCCCTCGTTGACCTTGTAGACGAGCTCGGGCTCGAGCCCGTGCGCCCGCAGGTAGGCGGCGGTGCCCCGGGTCGCGAGCAGCGAGAACCCGAGCCCCGCGAGGTCGCGCGCGATGGGCAGGACGTTGGCCTTGTCCTCGTTGTTGACGCTGATGAACGCGGTGCCGCGGTCGGGCAGCTTCTGCCCGCCGCGAGCTGGGCCTTGGCGTAGGCCGAGCCGAAGGTCGCGGCCGCCCCCATCACCTCGCCCGTCGACTTCATCTCGGGCCCCAGGATCGTGTCGACCCCGGGGAACCGGACGAACGGGAACACCGGGGCCTTGACGAACACGCCGGCCACGTCGAGGTCGTCGACGAGCCCGAGCTCGCCCAGGGTCCGCCCCGCCATCACCCGCGCCGCGACCTTGGCCAGCGGCACCCCCGTCGCCTTCGACAGATACGGCACCGTGCGCGACGCGCGGGGATTGACCTCGAGCACGTACACGGTGTCGTCCTTGATGGCGAACTGGGCGTTGAGGAGGCCGATGACGTTGAGGGCCCGCGCGACCCGGCGGGTGTAGTCGCGAATGGTGACGAGGTGGCGCTCGGCGACGAGGTACGGCGGCAGCACGCACGAGCTGTCGCCGGAGTGGATGCCCGCCTGCTCGATGTGCTCCATCACCCCGCCGATGACCACCGCCCCCGCGGAATCGGCCACCGCGTCGACGTCGAGCTCGAACGCGTCCTCGAGGAACTTGTCGATCAGCACCGGATGCTCGGGCGAGGCGTCGACCGCCTCGGTCATGTAGCGGTCGAGGGCCCCGGCATCGTAGACGATGGCCATCGCGCGGCCCCCGAGCACGTAGGACGGCCGCACCACGAGGGGGTAGCCGATCTTGGCGGCCACGTCCCGCGCCTGCTCGCGCGACGTCGCGATGCCGCTGGGGGCCTGCGGTATGCCGAGCTCCCACAGCAGGGCCGCGAAGCGCTTGCGGTCCTCGGCGAGGTCGATCGAGTCGGGCGACGTGCCGAGAATCTCGACCCCCGCCCGCTGCAGCCCGAGGGCGAGCTTCAGCGGAGTCTGCCCCCCGAACTGCACGATGCAGGCGACCTCGCCGCCCGCCGCCCGCTCCTTCTCGATGACCGCCGACACGTCCTCGAGGGTGAGGGGCTCGAAGTAGAGCCGGTCGACCGAGTCGTAGTCGGTCGACACCGTCTCCGGGTTGCAGTTGACCATCACCGTCTCGAGCCCCTCCTCCTTGAGGGCGAACGCGGCGTGGCAGCAGCAGTAGTCGAACTCGATGCCCTGTCCGATGCGGTTGGGCCCGGAGCCGAGAATCACCACCTTGCGGCGGTCGGTGGGGGCCGACTCGCACTCCCGCTCCCAGGTGCCGTAGAGATACGGGGTGAACGACTCGAACTCCGCCGCGCAGGTGTCGATGCGCTTGTACACCCGGGCGAGGCCCGCGTCGCGGCCGCGGTCGCCGACGGCGCCGGGCGCCGCGTCGAGGGCGCCGCCGAGCTCCTCGTCGCCGAACCCGGCACGCTTGAGGTCGGCCAGGAGGTCGTCGAGAGCCCCGCCAGACCGGCGCGGCCGGCCGCCCGCTTCAGCTCGACGATCTCGGCGAACTGGGTCAGGAACCACGGATCGATGCGGGTGAACTCGTGCACCTGATCGACCGTCCACCCCCGGTCGAGGGCCTGGAACACCGCGAACATCCGGCGGTCGGTCGGCACCACGAGCTGCCGCTGCAGGGCCGCGTCGTCGGCGTCGGGGTCGGCCTCGGGGTCGTCCGGCTCGGGTCTGGGCGGGAACAGCCGGCCGCTCTGCCCGATCTCCAGCGAGCGGATGCCCTTGAGGAACGCCTCCTTGAACGTGCGGCCGATCGCCATCGCCTCGCCCACCGACTTCATCTGGGTCATGAGGGTGCGATCGGCCTCGGGGAACTTCTCGAAGGTCCAGCGCGGCACCTTGACCACGATGTAGTCGATGGTGGGCTCGAAGCTGGCCGGGGTCAGGCGGGTGATGTCGTTGGGAATCTCCTCGAGCAGGTAGCCGAGGGCCAGCCGGGCCGCGATCTTGGCGATGGGGAAGCCGGTGGCCTTCGAGGCGAGGGCGGACGAGCGAGACACGCGCGGGTTCATCTCGATGGCCACCATCCGCCCGTCGGCGGGGTTCACCGCGAACTGGATGTTCGAGCCGCCGGTCTCGACCCCGACGCGGCGGATGATGCGCCGCGCCGCGTCGCGCATCCGCTGGTACTCCTTGTCGGTGAGGGTCAGGGCCGGCGCCACCGTGATGCTGTCGCCGGTGTGCACGCCCATCGGGTCGATGTTCTCGATGGAGCAGACGACGACGAAGTTGTCGGCGCCGTCGCGCATCACCTCGAGCTCGAACTCCTTCCACCCGATGACCGACTCCTCGATGAGGATCTCGTGCACCGGGCTCAGCTCGATGCCCCGGGTCACGACGTCGCGGAACTCCTCGATGTTGTAGGCGATGCCGCCGCCGACCCCGCCGAGGGTGAAGGAAGGCCGCACGATGGCCGGGAACCCGAGGCGGTCGACCACGCTCATGGCCTCGTCGATCGACCTCGCGTAGGCGCTGGCCGGCACTTCGATGCCGATGGACTCCATCGCCTCGCGGAACTTCAGGCGGTCCTCGGCCACCATGATCGCGTCGACGGAGGCCCCGATGAGCGAGACGCCGTACTCGTCGAGCACGCCCTTCGCCTGGAGGTCGACGGCCAGGTTCAGCGCGGTCTGGCCCCCGACCGTCGGCAGCAGCGCGTCGGGGCGCTCCTGCGCGATGACCTTGCGGACCACCTCCCACGTCAGCGGCTCGACGTAGGTGCGATCCGAGACCTCCGGGTCGGTCATGATCGTCGCGGGGTTCGAGTTGACCAGGATCACCTCGATCCCCTCGGCCCGGAGCGCCTTGCACGCCTGGGTGCCCGAGTAGTCGAACTCGCAGGCCTGGCCGATCACGATCGGCCCGGAGCCGATGACGAGGACGCGTTCTATGTCGGTACGGCGCGGCATGGGCGGCAGGGTCAGGCGGCGCGGCGCGCCATCTCTTCCAGGAACCGGGAGAACAGGTAGTCGGCGTCGTGGGGCCCCGGCGAGGCCTCGGGATGGTACTGCACGCAGAAGACCGGTCGCCGGCGATGGCGCAGCCCCTCGATGGTGCCGTCGTAGAGGTTCAGGTGGGTCACCTCGACGTCGTCGGGAACCGATTCGGGCTCGACCGCGAACCCGTGGTTCTGGCTCGTGATCTCGACCTGCCCGGTGGACACCTGCTTGACGGGATGGTTCGCCCCCCGGTGCCCGAACTTCAGCTTGTAGGTGGTCGCCCCCATGGCGAGGGCCAGCACCTGGTGCCCGAGGCAGATGCCGAAGACGGGCACATCCGTCTCGATGACCCGCCGGGCGTTGGCCACCGCGTAGTCGAGGGGGGCGGGGTCGCCGGGGCCGTTGCTCAGGAAGACGCCGTCGGGCTCGACGGCCATCAGGTCGCTCGCCGGCGTGGCGGCCGGGAACACCCGCACGTCGCATCCGTGGGCGGCCAGCCGGCGCAGGATGTTCCGCTTCAGCCCGAAGTCGTAGGCGGCGATGCGGAACCGCCGGCCCGCGGGGAGGGCGGGGGCGTGCCGGAACCCTTCCGGCTCGAGCCCGTCCGCCCCGTCCGCGTCGCCCCCCGCGGGCCAGTCGAACGGCACCGCGCAGGTCACCGCCTGCACGAGGTCGCTGCCCTCCATCGGCGCCACCTCACGCGCCCGACCCACCAGCTCGTCGGGATCCACGTCGCCGGTGGCGATGACCCCGCGCATCGCCCCCGCCGTCCGCAGCTCGCGGGTCAGCGCCCGCGTGTCGATGCCGGCGATGGCAACGACGCCGTTGTCGCTCAGGTAGTCGCGCAGCGTGCCCGTCGAGCGCCAGTTGCTCGCGATCGGCGACGCCTCGCGGACGACGAACCCCGCCACCTGGGGGCCGCGCGACTCGACGTCCTCGCCCGTCACCCCGTAGTTGCCGATCTCGGGGCACGTCATGGTGACGATCTGCCGGGCGTAGGAGGGGTCGGTCAGCACCTCCTGGTACCCGGTCATGCTCGTGTTGAACACGACCTCGCCCCGCGCGACCCCGCTCGCGCCGGCGGCGGCCCCGCGGTACCAGCTTCCGTTCTCGAGGGCAAGGACGGCGTTCATCGAGCAGCGTCGGCGAGCGATGCGGCCACGCGGGCCTGGGTTGCGGGAGCGACCTCCACGGTGGTGGTCCAGGTCCGGTAGCCGTCCAGCCTGAACTCGATCCGATGGGCGCCCGCCGGCACGCCGGGGATCGACACGGGCGTCTCGCCGACGAGGCGCTGATCGAGCCAGACCGCGGCGCCGGGCGGCCGTGTCTCGGCGAGAATGGATCCTATCCCAACTTGCTCCGCGGGAGGCCCCGCCGGCGTCCCCCCGGCCACGGGGGCACCGACCGGCGGGGCGGCCAGGTCCGCGTTCAACGACCCGATGGGATCGCCGGCGTCGAGCATGAGCTGCTCGCGCCGCGAGGGATAGCCGGCCAGGACCACCTCGACCTCGTACGGGCCGTACGGCAGCTCCGCCAACGCGAGGGGGGTGGTGCCTCTGGACTCGCCGTTGACGATCACCTCGGCCCCCGGAGGCATGGAGCGCACCAGCAGCCGCCCCTCGGCGTCCACCGGCTCCGGCACCGGAGGCGCGGCCGGCGTCTCCGGGGCCGCGACCCGCGCCGCGGGGGCGGGTTCACGCGCCGGCGGAGCCGCCGGCGACGCGTCGCCACGAGGGGCCTCCGGGGCTTGCGAGGCCCGGTTCCCGGTCTCGCCGGCGGCCGCGGGCGGCTCGGTCGCCGCATCGTCGACGACGGCCTCGCTGAACGCGCGGGCGGGGTCGTCGGCGGCCGCCGTCCCTCCCGCCTCCTCGGCGATGACGGCGGCATCGTCGTCCTCGCCGCCGCCCATCCACCCCAGGCCGATGACGAACGCGGTGACCGCCACCGCGACGCCTATCATCGCCACCAGGGCGACGGGCAGCCGACGGGCCTGGTCGGCGGGGCCGCGACCGAAGATCTCCCCGGCCGCATCCTCGGGCTCGGCCTCGTCCTCCAGGCCGTAGTCGTACCCCTCCTCGGGGGTCAGGGCGAACCCACCGTCGTCATCATCGACGTGGCCGGGCCCGGCCGACCCGGGCAACCCCTGCTCCGGACCCTCCCGGCCGGGGTCGCCCCCGAGCATCTCCTCGCCTCCCTCCGTGTCGTAGCGCGGCTCGGACACGGCCCCGGAAGGCTCGTCGACGGAGGCCGGGCGCGCACCGCCGCCCTCGACCCGCGACTCCAGCTCGCCCACGGAAATGGGCGAGTAGGCGTCGGCGGCCTGCGCATCGGAGTCCGGACCGGCCTCGTCCAGGTCGGCGCCCGGCCCCGTTCCCCTGCCGTCCCGCAGGCCGGCATGGAGGCCCTCGGCGACGTCGGCCAGCGTGTCGGCGCCCGCCCGCAGATCGAGATCGCCGCCGTCATCGTGCGCATCGCCGCCGGCGCCGCCGCCCTCCAGGGCCGCGTCGATCGGATCGCTCCCCGCGGCCGAGACGCGCTCCCGGGCCGCATCACCGCCCGCTTGCGGATCGCCGGCCTCGGTCCCGGCCCGCCCGACGGGGGGACCGAGATCGAGCGCGCGATCCGTCCAGTCGACCTCCGACTGCTTCCCCCGCCCAGGCATGCGCTTCCTTCGTTTCCGCATCACGGTCCCTCCGATCGCGGCGACGACCGGCCCCTCTCCGACGGGAGGGCCGCCGGCGGCGATCGCCTGCTCGCTCTCCGCGCGGCCCGGCCTCCGGCCGTCCCCCGATTCCCCGGCCTCGTCACCGTTCGCCTCGGCCAGCGCCCGGCGGACGCCGGCAGCGCCGGTCCACGACAACGCACCGGCCAGATCGTCGGCGAGCCGCCCCGCCGACGGCGGGCGCCCGGCGGGGTCCGTCGCGAGCGCCGCGTTCAGGAGCGCCGTCAGACGCGGCGCCGCCTGCGCATCCAGGACCCGCTCGACGTTCCCGGCCATTCCGCCGCCGGCGGCGGCCCGGCGTCCCGTGAGCAGCTCGCACGCCACCGCCGCGAGGGCGTAGCGATCCGCCGCCTCTCCCCACTCGTCGCCTGCGATCTGCTCGGGCGCCGCGTAGGGCGGCCGCAACGGACAACGGTGTCCCACCCGGTCGAGCGCCGCGACGATGCCGAAGCCGCCCACCCGCGCCCCGTCCGGGGTAATCAGAACGTCGCGGAGGTGGAGGGCGCCATGGACGAGCCCCCGGGCGTGCGTCGCGTCCAGCGCTTCGGCGATCTGAACGATGTACGGCAGGGCGGCCTCGGCCGCCAGCGGGACGCGGGGACGCATCCTGACGTCGAGCGACTCACCCGCGACGTACTCGTAGGCGACATAGGGCAACCCGTCGGCAACGCCCGCCCCCACCGGACTCACCACCGCCGCGTGCGTGAGGCCCAGCTCGACCATCTCCTGCAGGGCGCCGCCGAACACGATGGTCTGCTCGGGGGTCAGGTCGACCTGAAAGGCCTTGAGGGCGAACAGGCGCTCCCCGGGGAGATCGCCGTCCGAACGGCGCGCGCGGTACACGGGACCGAGGACGCCGCTCCCTATCTGGTGCATGACCCGGTAGGGGCCGAATAGACCGGGAGACGGATACGCGCCGGAAAGACCGAGTGTCAGGGGGAGCGTTCCTCCGATTCGGGCTCTCAGGATAGCAGGAAGTGCACGGTTTTTCAATGCGATAGGCCGATCGCCGCGGGGTCCGCGCCCGCGTCCGGGCCATGCTCCCGGCCGCGGCCGTCGCTTGACACCTCGCACCCGCTCTGCGACAGTGAAGCCCAGTGTCTTCGGAGCTCTCCGCCCCTCCCCACAGCGTCCCGCTGCCCGTCGACTTCCAGGGGTTTCCCGGCATCAAGCGGCTGGCCGCCGAGTACATCGCCAACTTCGACGCGCTCCGGCCGTTCTTCGCCGGCGACCCCGCCGACGACGGCGCCTGGCGGGCGGCGATCGCGGCCCGCGTGCAGCTCGGCGGAGACCCGCCGGCCATCGGACGGATCGTTCGCGCCCAGCAGCGCGCCCGAAGGGCGCCGGACGCGGCCGTCGACGCCGCGGGGCGCCTCGACGATCGACGGACCGTCGCGGTGGTGACCGGCCAGCAGGCAGGCCTCTTCGGAGGACCGCTCTACACGCTGCTGAAGGCGGTCTCGGCCATCCGTCTGGCTCGTCGCGCGGAGCGCGTCTTCGGGGTGCCGGGGGTGGCGGTCTTCTGGATCGATGCGGAAGACCACGATCTCGACGAGATTCGCACCTGCGGCGTGCTCGACGCCGACCAGGCGCTGGCCACCGTGGCCCTCGAGACCGAGGCGCCGGCCGGTACGCCCGCGGCCGGGGTTCGCCTCGGACGCGAGATCGAGCCGGCGCTCGACGCTCTCGCCGCCGCCCTCCCGGAGACGGACTTCACGGCGGAGGTGCTGGGCGGCCTCCGCCGCGCGTACGCGAACGGGCGCGGGCTCGTCGAGGCGTTCGCCACCTGGATCGAGCAGTTGCTCGGCCCTCACGGACTGGTCGTCTTCGACGCCGCGGACCCGGCCGCGAAGCCGCTGGCCGCGGACCTCTTCGCGCGCGAGATCGCCACCCCCGGCGCCAGCACGACGCTCGCCCGCGACACCGGCGACCGCCTGCGCGAGGCGGGATTCCATGCGCAGGTGGATCCTCCGGCGAACGGCGTCGCCCTGTTCCTCAGGAACGGGAGCCGCCTCGCGATCCGCATCGACGGCGACCGCCTCCGCGCGGGAGACGACGCGATGGACCGCTCGGCATGGCTCGCCCGGGTCCGCGCCGACGCCACGCGCTTCAGCCCGAACGTCCTCCTCCGGCCCATCGTGCAGGACCGGCTGTTCCCGACCGTCTGCTACGTCGCCGGACCCAACGAGCTCGCCTATCTCGCGCAGCTCAAGCCCGTGTACGACCACTTCGAGGTGCCGATGCCCCTCGTCGCGCCGCGGCTCAGCGCGACGCTCGTGGATCCCGCGGTGATGAAGTTCCTGCGGCGCACCGGGCTCGCCCTCGGCAACCTGCAGCCGCGGGACGAGTCGGCGCTGAACCGCCTCCTGGGGGCGCAGCTCCCCCCTGCCGTCGAGCAGGCGCTCGAGGCCGCGGGCGGCGCCGTCCGCGAGCGGATGGCGGCGGTGGCGGGGGCGGTGGCCGAGGTCGACCCCACCCTCGCCGGCGCCGCCGAGTCGACGCGCGGTCGGATGGAACGCGACCTCGGCAACCTCCAGGGCAAGGTGGTGCAGGCCGCCAAGCGCAGGCACCAGACGCTGAGGCGCCAGTTCACCCGGGCCCAGTCCCAGATCTTTCCCCACGGGAGCCCCCAGGAGCGCGCCGTCGGCGGCATCTGCTTCCTGAACCGGTACGGCCCCCTCCTCGTGGACCGGCTGCTCTCCGACGCGACCCTCGACACCCGCCGCCACTGGGTCATCACGGTCTGAGGCTCCGGGGGCCCGCGCGACAGGACGGCCGAGGACCCCGGGGGGGGGGCCGGGCTCGCCCTCACGTCAAGTGGGCGGCGGGAGCGGAGCCCGCTACGCGACCTTGCGGTCGCGTTCGGAGTCTCGCGCGCGAAACAGCCGCGGTTACGATTGGCGGGCATGCGTTCCGGCATGCTCTCCCCGCCATACTCTCCCGACGCGACCGGCCGATAACACTGGGCGTGGGCGGCAATCGCACGACACGTTCCCGGCCGAAGCGCCGTGCGCGGCGGCGGCCGCGGCGGCCCGCGGCGTGGATCCGCTGCGGCAAGACCTTTCTCGCGCTGGTGCTCGTGGGCGCCGCAGCCTCCCTGTTGGCCTACCGGACCCTGTCGCGGCAGCTCGACGCGCGGCTGGCGGCCGGGCTGACGCCCCCGGCGGCGATGGTCTTCGGGACGCCGCTCGAGCTGGTGCCCGGCCTGGGCCTCGGGCCCACCGGGCTCGCCCACCGGCTCGACGAGCTGGGGTACGCGCGCCGCGACCTGCCCCGGCGGGCCGGGGAGTACGTGGTCGAGCCGGATGGCCTGACCCTGATTCCTCGCGAGGGGCCCCAGGCGGGCCGGCTCGCCCGGGTCCGTTTCGCGCCGGCCGGGGCCGGCGGCGACGTCGGCCACGTGGCCGCGATCGAGATCCCGCCCGGCCGCGGGGCCGAGCGCCTCGCCCTGGACGCCCCGCACCTGTCTACCCTGCACGGCCGGGACCGGCGGCGGCGGCGGGCGGTACCACTGGCGGAGATGCCCGACGACGTGGTTCGGGCCGTGCTGGCGGCCGAGGACCACCGGTTCTTCGGACACCCCGGCATCGATGCCATCCGCATCGCCGGGGCCGCGGTCACCAACCTGACCGGCAACCGGAGCTACCTCGTCGGCGCGAGCACCCTGACGCAGCAGCTCATCAAGAACACCTTGCTGACCCCCGAGCAGACCCTGTGGCGGAAGCTCCGCGAGCAGGCCCTGGCCCTCCTGCTGGAGCGGCGCCTGGCGAAGCCCCGCATCCTCGAGATGTACCTCAACGAGGTCTATCTCGGACACCGGGGCTCGTTCGCCATTCACGGCGTCGCCCAGGGCGCCCGGGCCCTGTTCGGCAAGGACCTCGCCAACCTGACCCTCGGCGAGGCGGCCACCATGGCGGGCCTGATCCGGGCACCGCAGACCCACACGCCCCACCGCCACCCGGAACGCGCCCGGGAGCGTCGCAACGGCGTGTTGCAGGCAATGGTGGACCTCGGGCTGGTGACCCCCGACCGCGCCATGGTCGCGGCCCGCGAGCCGTTGGGCGGCGTCGCCGACCCCGCGGACCGGGAGGCGCCGTACCTCGTCGACTTCGTGCGGTCCCGGCTTGGGGACCGGCTCGACGAGTGGCGAGACCGCGGAGAGGCGCTGCGTATCGAGACCACGGTGGACCTGCATCTGCAGCGGCTGGCGGAGACCGCGGTGCGGGAGGGGCTGGACCGGATCGGCGACCGGCGCGGCGCGCGCCCGGAGGCCCGGCCCCAGGCCGCGCTGGTGGCCGTCGACCCCCGCAGCGGCGCGATCCGTGCCATGGTCGGCGGGCGCTCCTACCAGGAGTCGCAGTTCAATCGGGTCGAGCACGCGCACCGGCAGCCGGGGTCCGTGGTCAAGCCCTTCGTCTACCTCGCCGCCTTCGAACGAGCGGCTCGCGAGCCGGGCATGCGATTCACCCCCGCCTCGCTGATCGACGACCGGCCGACGACGTTCCGGTTCGGCGGCCGGCCGTGGCGGCCCGCCAACTATGGCGGCGTCTACGATGGACAGGTGACGGCCCGCGCGGCCCTCGCCCGGTCGCGCAACGTGGCCGCGGTCAAGGTCGGCGAGCTGGCGGGATTCCGGGCCGTCGCGGACCTCTGGGCCGCCGCCTCCGGGGCGGCGACCCCGCCCGCCTACCCCTCCATCGTCCTCGGGGCCTTCGAGAGCACGCCCCTGGAGGTGGCCGCCGCCTATACCGTCCTCGCGAACCGCGGCGCCCGCGCGCCGCTGCACGCGGTCAGCCGGGTCATCGCGGGCGAGCAGCTCGTCCACCGCGCCGAGGGCCGGCCGCGGCCCGTGGCCCGCGCCGACAGCGCGTTCCTCGTCACCTCGATGCTGCGCAGCACGCTCGACACGGGGACGGCGGCGGCCGCCCGCCGGAGCGGCTTCGCCCACGACGCGGCGGGAAAGACGGGTACCTCCAACGACCTGCGCGACGCATGGTTCGCCGGCTTCACGCCCACGCTGCTGACGGTGGTGTGGGTCGGCATGGACGACGACAGCCCGCTGGGCCTCACCGGGGCCGACGCGGCCCTCCCCATCTGGACCGCGTTCATGCGCGACGCCCTCGCCGAACGGACGATGCCTACGTTCATGCCACCGCCCCGCGTCACCCTCGTCGACGTCTGCGCCGACACGGGGCGCCGCGCCGGCGCGGGCTGTCCCCGCACGGTCGCGGCAGCCTTCGTCGAGGGCACCGAGCCCGGCGCCGGGTGCCGCCGGCATTGAAGCGACACGGCCATTCGTTCCGGTCGATCGGTGTCCGGGAACGTATAATCGAAGGACGATGCCGTGCTTTCGCACGTCCCCGTGGCGGTGGCTGCTCGTGCTGGGACTCACCGCCGCCTGCGGCGCCGCGCCCCAGGTCCCGGAGGAGCCGGCGGCCGCGGCCGACACCCCCGCGCCGCCGGCGGCGGACCCGGTGCCGGCCGAGCTGCCGGAGGTCGTCGCCCGCGTCGGCACCCACTCGATCACCGGCGACGAGCTCGAGCGGGCGGTGCGCAGCGCCGAGATCCAGGCCGGGCAGGCCCTGCCGACCCAGTTTCGCGACAGCGTGTATCGGGCCGTGCTCGACCGGCTCGTGGCGTTCCACCTGCTGCTGCAGGAGTCGGAGCGGCGGAGCATCGTCGTGGACGACGCGGCGGTCGAGGCCCGAATCGACACCATCCGCTCCGGCTTCCCGGACGAGGAGGCCTTCGAGGCGCAACTCGACACCTGGAACACGTCACTGTATATTCTGCGGGGAGAGGCCCGCCGGGATCTGCTCGTCGAACGGATCCTGGAATCGGCGGTCCTCGCCGACATCGAGATCGACCCCGGGTCCGTGCGCGCGTTCTACGAGCAGCACCCCGCGCAGTTCACGGAGCGCGGCGGGGTGCGGGCGCGCCACATCCTGATCGCGGTCAGTCCCGACGCGGCCGAGCCCGAGAAGGTGGAAGCCCGGGAGCGGGCGCGGAATCTGCGCCTGGAGGCCGAGAACGGCGCCGATTTCGGGGCCCTCGCGCGCGAGCATTCCGACGACCCGGGATCGGCGTCGGGCGGCGGGGATCTCGGCCTCGTGGTCGAAGGCCGGACGGTGCCGGCGTTCGAGGCCGCCCTGTTCGCGCTCGAGCCGGGCGAGCTGAGCGGCGTCGTCGAGACGCCGTTCGGGTTCCACGTCATCCAGATGATCGAGCGGCAGGACGACCGCCTCGTGCCGTTCGAGGAGGCCAGCGGCCCGATTCGCGACCTCCTGCTGCAGCAGGAGCAGCAGGCCCGCACCGCGGCCTTCATCGACGAGCTGAAGGCCGCGCACGACGTTCGCATCCTGATCTGAGCCGCGGCGTCCGCTCGCCGACGGCGTGCCCCGGGCGAGGGTTCCACGGGAGAGACCGGCAGGCCACCATGAGAAACGAAGACGTGTTCGCGGCGGTCGCCGAGGCGCTGCAGCGGGGGGAGCCGGCCGCGCTCGTCACGATCATCCGGGCCCAGGGCTCCACGCCGCAGCGGGTCGGCGCGAAGATGCTGGTGTTCCCGGACGGGCGCACGGTGGGCACGATCGGGGGCGGCTGCTACGAGAACGAAGCGTTCTGGAAGGCGCGCACGGCCATCGAGACGCGGCAGCCGGTCATCGCCAAGTACGAGCTGGCCGACGACATCGCCGAGGACTCGGGACTGATCTGCGGCGGCCAGATGGAGGTGTACATCGAGCCCCTCGAGCCCGCGCCGGAGCTCTATCTCGTGGGGGCGGGACACGTCTCCTATCATCTCGCCCGCGCCGCCCACGAGGTCGGCTTCAAGCTGCACGTCATCGACGACCGCGAGAAGTTCGCCAACGCCGAGCGGTTCCCGCACGCCGAGGAGATCGTGGTGGACGCGATTCCGGAGTGGCTGGAGCGGGCGGAGCTGCCGGGGCACGCCTACGCGGTCATCCTGACCCGCGGGCACCGGCACGATCTCGACGCCCTCCGGGCGCTCGCCCCGAAGCGGATCCGCTATCTCGGGCTCATCGGCAGCCGGGCCAAGGTCGCCCGCCTCGCGGAGGTGCTGGAAGGCGAGGGCATGCCGGCGGAGCAGGTGCGCCGCGTGCACTCCCCCGTCGGTCTGGACCTGGGCGCGGTGACGCCCCAGGAGATCGCGGTGTCCATCCTCGCCGAGCTGATCGGCGTCAAGTACGGCAAGATCGACGCGAGCGCCGGACAGTCCGCCGCGCGCGACGCCAAGTCGATGAGCTGGAGCCCCCGGCCTCGGTCCGAGGTCGCGGTCGGCGGCTAGCGGCCAAGCTATACTGTCTTTCCGATGTCTCGGCAGTCCGTCCCGCACGATCCGGCCGGCCCGAGCCTTCCCGAGCGCACGCGCCGGGTGCTCGCCACGCTCATCCAGGAGTACATCG
The DNA here is from genome assembly GCA_965116765.1 of Vicinamibacterales bacterium. Lineage (GTDB taxonomy): Bacteria > Acidobacteriota > Vicinamibacteria > Vicinamibacterales > UBA8438 > JAJEEA01. Next base: position 1,846,704 of record OZ220718.1, read on the forward strand.
AGCACGGCGCCCCGGTTTCGTCCCGGCGCCTCGTCGAGCAGGGCGGCTTCACGGTGTCCTCGGCGACGGTGCGCAACATTCTGGCGTCACTCGAGGACGCCGGGTACGTGTCGCAGCCGCACACTTCCGCGGGGCGGGTGCCCACCGACGTCGGCTACCGCTGCTACGTCGATTTCCTGCTCGAGCACCGGCGCGCGGCCCGATCGACCCCGGCCGTCGAAGCGCGGTTGCGGCAGGCCGGCTCGATCAAGGGCGTGTTGTCGAACGTCTCGCACGAGCTGTCCCGCATCTCGCATCACCTCGGCTTCGTGCTCACCCCGACGAGCGAGACCGCCGGCTTCGAGCACATCGAGTTCGTGCCGCTCGAGAGCACGCGCATCCTCGTCGTCGTCACCGCTCAGGCCGAGCAGGTCTGCCACAAGGTCGTGGACATCGGCGAGCACATTCAGCGGGGCGAGCTCGAGCAGGGCGCCAACTACCTCAACCGCGAGTTCCGGGGCCTCACGATCGGCGAGGTCCACGCCCTCGTGATTCAGCGCCTGCGCCAGGAGCAGGTCCTGTACGACGCGCTGTTGTCGCAGTGGCTGCGTCTGGCGAGCTCGACCCTCGAGGACATGGTGCCGCAGGAGAGCGTGTTCGTCGACGGCGCGACGCTGCTCTTCGACGAGATGTCCGACGAGGACGGCCCGGTGTCGCTCGACACGCTGCGGGCCCTGTTGGCGATGATGCAGGAGAAGCACCGTCTGGTCCGGCTGCTCGCCGAGTATCTCGGCGCGGGCGGGTTGCGCGTGGTCATCGGCTCCGAACATTCGGAGAGCGAGCTGCGGGCCTTCAGCCTCGTCGCCTCGGCTTATTTCGACGGTCGGCAGACCGGAACCGTGGGAGTGATCGGCCCCCGACGGATGCGCTACTCGCGTGCCATCGCCGCGGTCGACAGCGTGTCGCAGGCGGTCAGCCGGGTCCTCCTGAACCACGCCCCCCCGCCCAGTGAAGATGCCCGACGAACACCGGATTGAACCGTCCGAACCAGTGCAATCGGCGCCAGCGGAGCAGTCAGCGCGATCCGAGCAGTCAGAGCCACCGGCCCCCGACGATGCCGCGTCGAAACCGGGACCCTCCCCGGCGCCGCGGGAGACACCGCCGGACGCCGCCGGCGCGGGTGCGGCAGACGCCGCCGGCGCGAGTGCGGCAGACGCCGCCGGCGCGAGTGCGGCAGACGCCGCCGGCGCGAGTGCAGGGTGCGGCGGACGCCGCCGGCGCGAGCGGCGCAGCCGCCGTTGAGGCCGGGGCCACGGAGGAGGGCGCCGGCGACGACGTCGACCCGGCCGCGGCCGAGCTCGAGGAGGCGGTCCGCCAGCGCGACGCGCACTACGAGCGCCTGCTGCGGGTCAAGGCCGAGTTCGACAACTACCGGAAGCGCACCGAGCGTGAGCGCCGCGAGCTGATCGAGCAGGCGGCCGGCGACCTGCTCGGCGACCTCCTCCCCGTCGTCGACGATCTGGAGCGCGCCCTCGCCGCGGAGACCCAGGATGGCGACGCCTACCGCCGCGGGGTGGAGATAATCCACAAGCAGCTGCTCGACGTCATGGCGAGGCGCGGCGTGGCGCCCATCGAGGCGGTCGGCGCCGATTTCGACCCCGCCCTGCACCAGGCGGTGGTCCATGAACCCAGCGACGGCCACCGCGACGGCGAGGTCGTCGAGGAGCTGAGACGAGGCTACACGCTGCGCCAGCGGTTGCTCCGGCCGTCGATGGTCAAGGTGGCGAAAGCGTGACGACCCGCGACTACTACGAGATTCTCGGCGTCCCCCGCACGGCGGAGGACGCGGACATCAAGAGCGCGTACCGGAAGCTCGCCCTCCAGTACCATCCGGACCGCAACCCCGGCGACAAGACCGCGGAGGAGCGGTTCAAGGAGGCGGCCGAGGCCTACTCGGTGCTCGCGGACCCGGAGAAGCGCAGCCGGTACGACCGGTTCGGCCACGCCGGGGTGGGCGGAGCGTCCGGGGGCGGGGTCGGCGTCGACCCGACGATCTTCAACGACTTCGGCGACATTCTCGGCGGACTCGGCGATCTGTTCGGTTTCAGCGGCGGCCGGCGAGGCGGCCCCCGGCGGGGCAGCGACCTGCGTTACGACCTGGAGATCTCGTTCGAGGAGGCGGCGAACGGCTCCGAGACCACCCTGCAGATCCCGCGGGAGGAGCCCTGCGACACCTGCGGCGGGTCCGGGTCCGCGCCGGGCAGCACGCCGGAGCGCTGCTCGCACTGCCACGGCAACGGCCAGATCCGCATGCAGCAGGGGTTCTTCACGGTGGCCCGGACCTGCCATCACTGCGGCGGCATCGGCCGCGTCATCTCCAAGCCGTGCCAGACGTGCCATGGCAAGGGAAGGGTCAGCCGCGAGCGCAAGCTGACGGTGAAGATCCCCGCCGGCATCGCCACCGCCCAACGCCTGCGCCTGACCGGCGAAGGCGAGTTCGGGAGCCGGGGCGCCCCTCCCGGCGATCTGTACGTCGTCATCCACGTCCGGGAGCATCCGTTCTTCCACCGCGACGGCGACGATCTGCTGTGCGAGATCCCGGTGACCTATCCCACGCTCGTGCTCGGGGGGGAGATTCACGTCCCGACCCTCGACGACCCGGCCACCATCCAGGTGCCCAAGGGCACGCAGTCGGACACCCGCTTCCGCCTGCGGGGCAAGGGCATGCCGAACGTCGGCGGACGGGGCCGCGGCGATCTCTACGTGCGGGTCAAGGTGGCGGTGCCCCGGCGGTTGAGCCGCGAGCAGAAGGAGCTGATGGAGAGCCTCGACGAGACGATGCCCGAGCGGGTGCTCGACCCGACCGCGGCCGGCGCGGACGAGGATCGGCCGTTCTTCGAGCGCGTCAAGGACATCTTCGGATAACGGAGGATGCCCGGAGACCCGCCGGCATCGGGCGGCCGCCGGCCGGCTGCCCCGCGTCTTCACCCGGCCCTCGACGTACGGACCTCGGGCGGGCACCCCGGCGGCCTGCCGTGGCTCGACGCGATTGCCGCCGCCGTCGACGGCCACCGGCCCACCGCCCTCGACGAGCCCGCCCCCGATCGCGTCCGCGCGTTCTTCGAGACCGCGTCCGACCGCGACCGCGCCCTGACCGCGGTGGTGTCCGTCTACGGAGAGCGGGTGCGCGCCCGGGCGATCCGGGTCTCGGACGAGAGCTGGGCGGCCCGGTCCCAGGCGGATCTGCGGTCGGTCCGGGTCGGGCGGATCATCGTCGCCCCGCCCTGGTCCGCCTCCCCGAACCCCGATCCCGCCGACGTGGTCGTGACCATCCGGCCCGCCCTCGGCTTCGGCAGCGGTCACCACCCGACGACGCGGCTCGCCCTGAAGGGCCTGCAGGAGCTGGACCTGGGAGGACGCCGCGTCCTCGACCTGGGGACCGGCTCGGGCATCCTGGCCATCGCCGCCGTCAAGCTGGGGGCCCGGTGCGCCACCGGCGTCGACCGCGACCCCGACGCCCTGGACTCGGCCCGGGAGGGGGTCGACGCCAACGGGGTGGCGGCGGAGGTCGAGCTGCGCCGCCTGGACATCGCGGACCTGGCCCCCGCGAGCGCGCCGGTCGTTCTCGCCAACCTGACCGGCGCCGCCCTGATCCGCCTCGCCCCCGTCGTCGCCGCCCTCGTCGAGCCCGGCGGCAGCGCGATCCTGTCCGGCATCCTCGCCGGGGAGGAAGCGGCGGTCGCCGCCGCCTACCGGGAGCACGGACGGATGGCGTGGCGGGAGGCGGAGGACGAGTGGGTTGCGATGACGTTTCGCGTCGCCGCCCGCGGATGAGCGGGAGGATCGGCATGAGCGCCTACAGGTCGCCCCAGACGTACAGGAGTACCGCGGCCGCGCACGCGACCACGGCGTCGGCGCGGAAGGTCAGGCGGCCGAGGGTGACGACGCGGAACCCGGCGGCCACCGCGGCCTCGATCTCGTCGGCGCTCCAGCCCCCCTCAGGTCCCACGGCCAGGGTCACGGAGGCGGGCCGGGGCTCCCGGGCCAGGGCGCGCAGGCCGGCCGCGCCGTCGTCGGCCGCGGCGGGCTCGGCCAGGAGAAGCCGCAACGCCGACCGGTCGCGGTCGATGAGCCAATCGAGGGAGCGCGGGGGCCTGACCTCGGGGACGAACGCCCGCCGGCACTGCTTGGCCGAGGCTATCGCGATCCGCGACCAGCGCCCGGCGTCCCGCGGCGGCGGCACCGTGCGGGCGGTGGCGAGCGGCTGCACCGCGACCGCCCCGACCATCGTGGCGTCCCGCACGACGTCGTCGAACCTGCGCCCCTTCAGCAGCGCGGGGGCCACCGTCAGCGCCACCGCGGGCTCCCGGGCCGAGGCCACCGGCTCGTAGGGGCGCACCACGGCCCCGCCGCGCCCCGCCCGCTCCACCCGCGCGAGGTACTCCGCCCCCCGCCCGTCGAACACCGCGACGGTGTCGCCGGCTCCCAGCCGCAGCACCCTGGTCAGATGCGCGGCCTCGCCGTCGGGCAGCGCGACCGGGGCGTCGAGTCCGGCCAGGGCCGGCGCGAAGAACCGGGGCGGCATCGGGTCCGATTATAGGAGTCCGGGGCCGCCCTCCCCGAACCGTTCCCGACGACCGGCCCGGCGAGGGCGACTGCTATACTTTCGCCCTTCATGTTGTTCTCCGACCATCTGCTCGGGAAATACAAGATCGTCTCCACCATCGGCAGCGGTGGATTCGGCACCGTGTATCTCGCCGAAGACACCTGGATAAACAAGCGGGTCGCCCTGAAGGTCCCTCACCGCCAGAACCTCAACTTCACCGAGCTGCTCCGCGAGCCGCGCCTCCTCGCCACCCTGGACCACCCGAACATCGTCGCCATCACCACCGCGGAGAAGCAGGACGACGTCTTCTTCATCGTGATGGAGTACGTGAACGGCGACACGCTGGAAGCGGTCATCGGGGGCAGTGGCGCCCTCGACGTGGATCGTGCCGTCGACTACTCGATCCAGATCGGCAAGGCGATGGAGTACGCCCACGGCCGGGGCGTCATCCATCGCGACCTGCGTCCGTCCAACGTCCTCGTCTCGGCGTCGGGCACCCTGAAGGTGGCCGATTTCGGCACCTCGCGGTTCCTGGAGATGGCGGCCCGCGGCACCACCGTCATCGGGAGCCCGCAGTACATGGCGCCCGAGCAGTTCCAGGGCGAGGCGGTGTTCGCGTCGGACCTCTACTCGTTCGGCGTCACCATGTATCAGATGCTGACGGGCGAGCTCCCCTACGACCCGCCCGCCCCGCAGGACCTCCATCGGCTGCACAGCGGCGAGCTCGTGCAGCCGCCGCGCCTGGTGAACGGCGCCATCCCGCGGAAGCTGGACGACGTGGTGATGAAGGCGGTGGCCCCGCAGCTCGCGGACCGTTACGGAAACGCGGCCGAGCTGCTGTCCGACCTCGACGACGTCCGGGCCGCGCGGAGCGCCCGGCCCGGCCGACCGGGACGGGCCCAGGGCGCCGGGGCCCCCGCGCGCGGCCGCCGCACCCCCGGGCGGACCCCGGGCCGGCCCCGGGCGACGCCGTCGGCGGACTTCTGCTGGTACTGCAACAAGCCGCTCCCCCCCCGCGCCGAGCGCTGCCCCTTCTGCCGCGAGCTCCAACGGCGGTAGCCCGGCCTCTTCAGGCTCATTTCACGTTGGAATCAATCCCCCTTCAGACTCACTTCTCATTGGACAAGACTGGGGGTTGCGCCCCGGTCGAGCCGGACACTACACTGGGCAGCTACAAGTAGTTGATTCGGCAGCAGATGGGCGGGCCTTCGCGATGAGCTTCGGCAGCGGCAAGATCTGGATGAACGGCAAGTTCGTGGACTGGGCGGACGCCACGATCCACATCGGTGCTCACGTCGTCCATTACGGCAGCGGCGTGTTCGAGGGCATCCGGTGCTACGACACGCCGGCCGGCTCCGTCGTCTTCCGGCTCGACGCCCACCTGCGCCGCTTCTACGACTCGGCGAAGGTGTACCGGATGCCCCCGGAGATCGACCGTCCCGCCTTCCGCGAGGCGGTGCTGGAGACGATCCGGGTGAACGGCTACGCCGCGTGCTACATCCGCCCGCTGCTCTACCGGGGCTACAACAGCCTCGGCGTCAACCCGTTCAACTGCCCCGTCGAAGCGGCCATCCTCACCTGGGAGTGGGGAGCCTACCTGGGCGAGGACGCCCTGGAGAAAGGCGTCGACGTCCAGATCAGCTCGTGGGCCCGGCCCGCCCCGAACACGTTCCCGGCGATGGCCAAGTCCACCGCCAACTACGCCAACTCGCAGCTGATCAAGATGGAGGCGACCCTGAACGGGTACGACGAGGCGATCGCCCTCGACCCGTCGGGGCTGGTCAGCGAGGGCAGCGGCCAGAACATCTTCGTGATTCGCGACGGCGTCATCTTCACGCCGCCGATGGGCGGGTCGGTGCTCCCGGGCATCACGCGGGACGTCATCATCACGCTGGCCCGCGACCTCGGAACGCCGGTCGTGGAGCAGCCGGTGCCGCGCGAGATGCTGTACATCGCCGACGAGGTCTTCTTCACCGGCACCGCGGCGGAGATCTCGCCGATCCGCAGCATCGACAAGATCACCATCGGCGACGGCGCCCGCGGGCCGGTCACCGCGGCCATCCAGCGCCGGTTCTTCGACGTCGTCAACGGCCGCGTCAGCGATGCCCACGACTGGCTCACCCCCGTGCACCGCGTGGCCGAGCCGGTCGCCGCCGCCAGGACCTCCTGACCGCGGAACATGGGCCCGGAGAGCGGCTGCCATGACGTCGCCCTGCGACTCCTCGCGGGCCGCGACCTCACGACGTCGCAGCTCCGCGAGCGTCTGCTCCGGCGCGCGCTTCCCGCCGACGAGATCGAGCGCACCCTCGACCGCCTGACCCGCACCGGCCTGCTCGACGACGCGCGGACCGCCGCCGCCCATGCGCGCCGGGCGGTGCAGGTCAAGCTCCGCGGCCGGCACCGCGCGCGGCGGGAGCTGGAGGCGCTCGGCATCGACCCGCCGGTCGCCGAGCGGGCCCTCGCCCTGGTGTTCGCGGAGGTCGACGAGGCCGCGGTGCTGGAGCGCGCGATAGCCAGGCGGGTCCGGGGCCCGGTCCGCACCCGGACCGAGCTGCGCCGGCTGCACCAGGCCCTCGTCCGGCAGGGGTTCGCGCGCGACGAGGTGGCCGCCGCCCTCCTCGCGCGGGCCGGGGCCGACGCCGCACTTGTGGAAGAATAGCCGCATGACGTCCAGCAGGATTCGCCAGAGCTTTCTCGACTACTTCGCCGGTCAGGGCCACGAGATCGTCCGCAGCTCGTCGCTCGTCCCCGCGGACGACCCGACGCTGCTGTTCACCAACGCGGGCATGAACCAGTTCAAGGACCTCTTTCTCGGCCGCGAGCAGCGCGCCTACAAGCGGGCGACGACGTCGCAGAAGTGCATGCGGGTCAGCGGGAAGCACAACGACCTCGACAACGTGGGGCCGTCCCGGCGTCACCACACCTTCTTCGAGATGCTCGGGAACTTCTCGTTCGGCGACTACTTCAAGGACGACGCCATTCCGTTCGCGTGGACGCTGCTGACCGAGGTGTGGCGGCTGCCGCCGGACCGGCTGCACCCGACCGTCTTCAAGGGCGAGGGCGGCATTCCGCGCGACGACGAGGCGCACGCCATCTGGAGCCGCCTCGTCCCCTCCGACCGCATCGTCGAGATGGGCCTCGAGGACAACTTCTGGGCGATGGGCGACACCGGGCCCTGCGGCCGCTGCTCCGAGGTCCACTACCAGCGCGGAGACCACGTCCCCTGCGAGGAGCCCGCTTGCCGGGGCATCGACTGCAGCTGCGAGCGCTACGTCGAGATCTGGAACAACGTCTTCATGGAGTTCGACCGCGACGCCGGGGGGAACCTCGCGCCGCTGCCCGCCGCGTCCATCGACACCGGCATGGGGCTGGAGCGGATCGTCGCGATCATCCAGGACAAGTCCTCCAACTACGACACCGACCTGTTCACGCCGCTGCTGCGCGCCATCGGCGAGGAGACCGGCCGCGCCTACGGCCCCCTCGCGCCGGGCGGCGCGGCGGGCCCCGACGACGTCTCGATGCGGGTCGTCGCCGACCACCTGCGGGCGATGACGTTCCTCATCGGCGACGGCGTCATGCCCTCCAACGAGTGGCGCGGCTACGTGCTGCGCAAGATCATGCGGCGCGCGATGCGGCACGGGAAGAAGCTGGGCATGACCCGCCCCTTCCTGCATCGCCTCGTGGGGGTCGTCGCCCGCGAGATGGGCGACGCGTATCCCGAGCTCCGCACCGGCCGGGAGATGATCACGGGCGTTGTGAGGGCCGAGGAGGACAGGTTCGACGCGGTCCTGACCGACGGGCTGCCCCGGCTCGAGGCGGCGCTGACGAGGGCCGACGGAGGCGAGCTGGTCGGGGAGGACATCTTCCGGCTCTACGACACCTACGGGCTGCCCCTGGACTTCATCGAGGATCTGGCGGCCGAGCGGGGCGTGAGCGTGGACCGCGGCGGCTTCGAGCGGTGCCTGGAGGCCCAGCGCACGCAGTCGCGGGCGGGCACGCGGTTCTCCGTGGACGCAGGGTCGGTCGGATTCACGTTCACGGCCGGCACGCCCGGCGTTACGGCCGACCGCGCCGGCGAGATGGACTCGTCCCCGGCTCACTCCGGGCCCGAGGGGTCGGTTGCCCGCGCCCCCGATCGGTTCGAGGGATACGGCACCACCCGGGTCGACGGGGCCGAGATCCTGGGCCTGTTCGACGAGGAGCGCACCGAGGTCTCCGAGCTCGGCCCGGGCACCTCGGGCTACGCGGTGCTCGATCGCACGCCGTTCTACCTCGAGGCGGGCGGACAGGTCTCGGACACCGGACGCCTGACGGCGGCCGGCGACGCGGTCGTGGCCGAGGTCGACGGCCTGGAGCGCGTCGCCCCCGGCGGGCCACGCGCGCACCGCGTGCAGGTCGCGGGGGCGGGCCTGCGGATCGGCGAACGGGTGACCGCGGCGGTGGACCGCGAGCGCCGTGACGCCATCCGGCGGAACCACACCGCCACCCACCTGCTCCACGCCGCGCTCCGCGAGCACCTCGGCGCCCACGTCAAGCAGGCCGGCTCGCTCGTCGCGCCGGATCGGCTCCGGTTCGACTTCGCCCACGGCGGACCGGTCGATCCCGAGACGCTGGACGCGATCGAACGGACGGTCAACGCCGGGATCTACGCCAACCACGCGGTGGAGACGGAAGTCCGGTCGACGCAGGAGGCGATCGAGGCCGGGGCCATGGCCCTGTTCGGCGAGAAGTACGGCGACTCGGTTCGGGTGGTCTCGGTGCCCGGGGTCAGCATGGAGCTGTGCGGGGGCACCCACTGCCGGGCCACCGGCGACATCGGCCTGTTCGCGGTGACCCAGGAGACCGGCGTCGCGGCCGGGGTGCGCCGCATCGAGGCGGTGACCGGCGAGGGCGCGGTCGCCCACGTGCAGGGCCAACGCCGGTCGGCCGCCGCCGTCCTCGAGGCTCTGGGAGTCTCCGGCGACCGCGCGGTGGACACCGTCAAGCGGCTGCAGGCCGAGGCCCGGCGGCTCGCCCGCGAGCTCGACCAGTTGAAGATGAAGGCGGCCCTCGGCGGACCGGTAGAATCGCAGGGAGACGACTCGGTGTCCATCGGCGACGTCCGGTTCATCGCGAGGCGGGTCGGCGGGCTGGAGAAGAGCGCGCTCCGCGGTCTCGCCGACAAGCTCCGCGATCGCCTGGGGCGCGGCGTGGTGCTGCTCGCCAACGACAACGGCGGCAAGGTCGGCCTGATCGTCTCCGTGAGCAAGGACCTCACGGACCGGGTGCACGCCGGGAAGGTGGTCAAGGCGATTGCCCCCATCGTCGGCGGGGGCGGGGGCGGCCGCCCCGACTTCGCGGAGGCGGGCGGCCGCGAGCCCGCCCGCATCGACGCACTCCTGACGGAGAGCCGGCGTGTCGTGGGCCGGATGCTCGGCGAGGAGTCCGCCGCGTAGGAGTCCGCGCCGCGTGACGGCGCCGACCCTGGGCGGGCGCCAGGTCGGAGCCGAAGGCGACGACCGCGGGCCAGGAGGCGGCGGTGACCTCGACCCACATCGAGCTGTGCCGCCCCGACCGACATGACCTCACCCACGCGCGCTCGCCCCGGCGGGGAACCGGAAGGCGGGGACGCCTCCCCGAAACGGATCCGGCTGGATGTCTGGCTGGACGTCGCGTGCCTGTTCAAGACCCGCTCCGAGGCCCAGCGCGCCTGCCGCGGGGGCAAGGTCGACGTCAACGACCAGCGGGCCAAGCCGCACCGCACCGTTCAGGCCGGCGACCGGCTCGCGATCACCCGGACGCAGGGCCGGAAGCAGCTCGTCGTGGTGCGGTCGGCGGCCGAGCACCATCTCCCCAAGGCGGAAGCGAGGACCCTGTACGAGGACGTCACCCCGCCCCTCACCGAGGCCGAGCGGGAGATGCGCCGCCTGGGCCGCGACCCCGGTCCCCCGGCCCGCCCGCGGGGCGCAAAGGCTCCCGACGCGCGCGATCGCCGCGCCCTGCGACGTCTGAAGCGCAGTTGACGGCGCCAGGGAGGCGGCTGACGGTGCTATACTGTCGTGTTTCTGGAGTCGTCGCGGAACGGAAAGGAATGGGCACGACTTGGCCAATCACAAGCACACGCTGAAGGCGCACAAGCAGAACCTCGTGCGCCGCGCCCGCAACCGCGCGTTGCGAACCCGGCTCCGGGGGGCCCTCAAGTCCCTGCGGTCGTCCATCGATCAGGGCGACGTCACCGGGGCCCGCTCGGCGTTCAGCGGCACGGTGTCGCTCATCGACCGGATGTCCGCCAAGGGAATCATCCACGACAACACCGCCGCCCGCTACAAGTCCCGGCTCGCCCGCCGCCTCGCCGCCGCCCAGGGATAGCAGGCTCCACCGCGCCGCCCCCACCCGGGGGGCCGCCGGCGCGACCCGCCGCTCCGAGGCGCCGGATCGGCGCTTCCGGGACGGTCGTCCTGCGCCCGCGGTCACGCGTCGCAGAGCTCCGCGACGAGCCGCTCCAGCAGCACCCGGTGGTCGCCGACCGAGCTCTTGAGGTCGAGGTCGGTGCGGTGGAGCGACTCCACCGCGGCGGCGATCCGGTGGTTCGGCATCCTGGTCCGCACGACCCACGCCAGCTGTCCCAGGACCATGTAGGGGGCCGCGCCCGACTCGACGGTCAGGGCGAGCTCCTCGAGCGCGGCCGCGGTCTGCCCGCGTTCGATGGCCCTCGCCACCGCCCAGTCGTCGTGGGCCGCCGCCGGCCCCGCCACCATCCTCGCGTCGTCGAGGCCGACGGTCGGCGCGTCGCCGATGAACAGCAGCAGCCGGTCGACCTCGCCGCGCAGGCGGGGCAGGTCGGGTCCGGCCCGCGCGGCCACCAGGCGCACCGCCGCCGCGTCGATGGAACGGCCCGCCGCCGACACCCGCCTTCGCACCCAGCGCTCGGCGTCCGCCACCGAGGCCAGCTCCTCGCCCTTCACCTGCGTGGCCGCGTCCAGCAGGCGTGCGGTGGTGCGGCGGCGCCGGTCGAGGCCGGCCGCCACCAGCACCAGACAGGCGTGCGGGTAGGGACTCGCGAGGTACTCCTCGAACGCCGCGAGGTCCGCGGCGGCGGCCCGGCTCTCGCGCTTCGGCGTCAGGCAGCGCTCGGCGCGCCGGACGATGACGATGCGCCGGGGCGCCATCATCGGCAGGGTCGCGGCCGCCTCGACGACCTGTCGCAGCGTGGCCTCGGCGCCGTCGAGCCGCTCCACGTTGAACGCCCGCAGACCCTCGTCGACGGCCTGCTCGAACGCACCGGCCAGCTCGGCCTTCTCGAGATCGTCGTCGCCCAGCAACAGGTACACGGGCGCGAGGTCGCCGGCGGCAATCTGCTTCAGCGCCTCGCCGGGGGTGATGGCGGACATGGCGGCGGGGTGGGCGCGCTCACCGCGCCCGAAATCCGGGACGGCCGGCCGCCGACTCGGTCAGAACGCCTCGAGGATCGAGCTGACCACGGTGCTGGCGAAGTCGCGGGCGACCCGCTGCACCGCGTTCGACTGCTGGCCGAAGAAGAGGTTCGCGTCGACCCGCCCGCCGCCCGCCGAGGCCACGTCGTACTCGTCGCTGAAGGAGAGCGACGGGTTCTCCCACAGCACCTCGTCGGTCGTCAGGTCGCGGAACTCGATGTCCGCCTGCACCGTGAGAATGTAGCGAGACGCCTGCTGCTGGGCGCTGAACGACGCGGGGGCCAGTGTCACCCGGCTGATGGTGCCGGTGAGCAGGGCGTCGACCCCGGTCTCGGCCGCGACCACCCGGTAGCGGCCCCGCCCGATGAACTCGGAACGCACCTGCTGGGTCAGCGACTGCTCGATCTCGAACACGGTGGTGTTGTTCTGGAACAGCGGCACGCCGATGGTCTCGATGTAGTCGGGCAGGAACGTCCCCTGCCCCGCCAGGGCGTAGCCGCAGCCGCTGCTGAGCGCGGCCGCGACGAGCAGCCCGAGACATCTCGCGAGCACCCCTCGCCTCATCGTGCGCCTCCCCTCTCGAACCACGCGCGCCCTCGTCACCGGGCGACCACGTTCACGAGCTTGCCGCGCACCACCACCACCCGGGCGATGGTCCGTCCCGCGGTGTGCGCCCGGACCCCGGACTCGGCCAGCGCCGCCGTCCGCAGATCCTCCTCGCCGACGTCGGCCGGGACCGTCAGGCGGGCGCGCAGCTTCCCGTTCACCTGCACCGGCACCACGATCTCGTCCGCCTTCGCCACCCCCGCGTCGAACTCGGGCCACCCGGCCGCGCGCAGGCCCCCGGCGTGCCCGAGGCGCTCCCACAGCTCCTCGCAGAGGTGCGGGGTGAACGGCGACAGCATGAGGACGAGGGCCTCCATCGCCTCCCGGAGCACGGCGCCGGTCCCGGCCGGGAGGTCCTCGGCCCGGGCTCCGGCGTCGGGCGCCTGCCCCGGCCTGATCCCCTGCTGCTCGCAGAAAGCGTACAGCTCGTTCACGAGCTCCATCAGGGCGGACACCGCGGTGTTCAGGTGCGCCCGGGGATCGAGGTCCCCCGAGACGCGCCGGATCGTGTCGTGGGTCTTGCGTCGCAGGGCGCGGTGCGCCGGGTCGAGCTCCCGTCCATCGATCCCGTCCCGGGAGACGTCCCCCAGCCCGGCGGCGGCCCGGGTCACGAGGCGCCACACGCGGGTCAGGAAGCGGAAGCTCCCCTCGAGACCGGAGTCGGTCCACTCGATCTCCTTCTCGGGGGGCGCGACGAACATCTCGTAGAGGCGCAGGGCATCGGCCCCGTACTGGGCAATCATCTGGTCGGGGTCGACGACGTTGCCCTTCGACTTCGACATCACCGCGCCGTCGCGCAGCACCATCCCCTGGGTCAGGAGCCGCGTGAACGGCTCGTCGTGGTCGACCATCCCGAGGTCCCTGAACACCCGGCAGAAGAACCGGGAGTAGATCAGGTGCAGGATGGCGTGCTCGACCCCGCCGATGTAGAAGTCGACCGGCCCCCAGTAACGGACCGTCTCGGGGTCGAAGGCCCGCTCGCCGTTCGTCGGGTCGCAGTAGCGGTAGAAGTACCACGAAGAGTCCACGAACGTGTCCATCGTGTCGGTCTCGCGGCGCGCCGGCCGCCCGCACGACGGACAGGTGGTGTCGACGAACTCGGGAATCTGCGCGAGGGGCGAGTCTCCCCGCCCGCTGAACTCGGCCACCTTCGGCAGCTCGACCGGGAGGTCCGCGTCGGGCACCGGCTGCAGGCCGCAGGCCCCGCAGTGGATGATGGGAATCGGCGTGCCCCAGTAGCGCTGCCGCGAGATGCCCCAGTCCTTGAGCCGGAACTGCACGGCGGCGCGTCCGAACCCCCGCTCCTCGGCCGACCGCGCCATCTCGGCCGGGGCGTCGGCGGTGGAACGTCCCGTGAACTCGCCGGAGCCCACCAGCACCCCCGGCCCCGCCCAGGCGGCGTCCAGCGTCGCCCCGTCGAGCGGCGCGTCGCCGCCCGCGTCCCCGGGCTGGATGACGACCTCGACCGGGAGGCCGTACTTGCGGGCGAACTCGAAGTCTCGCTGGTCGTGGGCGGGTACCGCCATCACCGCGCCGGTGCCGTACTCGGCGAGCACGAAGTTGGCGATCCAGATGGGCACCGGCCGCCCCGTGAACGGGTTGATGCAGCGGCGTCCGGTGTCGAAGCCCTCCTTCTCGACGGCCCCGGTGAGACGGTCGGTCCGGTCGAGCGCCCGGAACTCCTGCACCTGCCTCTGCAGCCCGGCCGGGTCGGGGGCCTCGTCGACGAAGCGGGCCACCAGGGGATGCTCCGGCGCCAGCAGGACGAAGGTGGCCCCGAAGATGGTGTCGATGCGGGTCGTGAAGACCTCGATATCGGCTGCCGCGTCCCCGCCGGCCGGCGCCTCCGGCCCCGCCGGCTCGACCGCGAACCGGACCCGCGCCCCCTCGGAGCGGCCGATCCAGTTCCGCTGCATCGTCAGCACCTTGGCGGGCCACTCGTCGAGCCGCTCGATGCCGTCGAGCAGGCCGTCGGCGTGCTCGGTGATGCGCAGGAACCACTGGTCGAGGTCGCGCGGCTCGACCGCATACCCGCAGCGCCAGCAGCCCCCGTCGACCACCTGCTCGTTGGCGAGCACCGTCGCGCAGTCCGGGCACCAGTTCACCGTCGAGCGGCGCCGGTAGGCGAGGCCGCGCTCGAACATCCGCAGGAACAGCCACTGGTTCCACCGGTAGTAGGCGGCCTCGCACGTCGCGAGCTCGCGCTCCCAGGCATAGCTGATGCCGAGGCGCTGGAGCTGCCCCTTCATGTGGGCGATGTTGTCGAGGGTCCAGGTCTCGGGGTGCGACCGGTTCTTGATGGCGGCGTTCTCGGCCGGCAGCCCGAAGGCGTCCCAGCCGAACGGGTGCAGGACGTTGAAGCCCCGCATGCGCTTCATGCGGGCGATGACGTCCCCGATCATGTAGTTGCGGACGTGTCCGACGTGGGCGTGCCCCGACGGATAGGCGAACATGACGAGGCAGTAGTACTTGGGGCGCCCCGGCTCCTCGGTCACCTCGAAGGCGCGCTCGTCGGCCCAGCGCCGCTGCCACTTCTTCTCGATGGCCTGCGGATCGTAGTCGGACACGGTATGCAGCTTGGTTGGATGCGGGTCGGACCCGTGCGGAACGGGTGGTCGACACGATTATAGCAAGGCGGCCACGGCGCCCGGCCCCGGCTAACGCAGCTCGGCCCAGTACTGGGCGAGGGCCCGCCGCACCGCCGGAATCACCCCGTCGGCCCGGCTCGTGTCCCCGGCGATGGCGTCGGCCGGCGCCGGCGGTCCGGCCGACAGGCGCGCAAGCGTCGAGTCGAGGCAGGCCTCCAGCGCGCTCAGGTCGTACCCGCCCTCGGTCACCACCGCCAGCCGGCCGCCGCAACAGCCCGCGGCGAGACGGTGGACGTGGTCGGTCATGGCGTCGAAGCCCGGGGTCGACACCTGCATGCCCCCCAGGGGGTCCCGCGCATGGGCGTCGAAGCCGGCCGACAGCAGGATGAGGTCGGGATCGAACCCGGCGACCACCGGCACGACCAGCTCGCGCATCGCGCGGTCGTAGTCGGCGTCTCCGCAGCCGGCCTCGAGCGGCACGTTCAGCGTGAAGCCGAGCCCGTCGCCCCGTCCCACGTCGCCCGCCGCGCCCGTCCCCGGATAGAAGGGGTACTGGTGGAGCGAGACGAACAGCACCGCGGGGTCGTCGTAGAACATCCACTGGGTGCCGTTCCCGTGGTGCACGTCGTAGTCGATGACCGCCACCCGGTCGAGCCCCGCCGCGCGCGCGGCCGCCGCCGCCACCGCCACGCTGTTGAACAGGCAGAAGCCCATGGCGCGGTCCGCCTCGGCGTGGTGGCCCGGCGGCCGCACCAGGGCCATGGCGGGCGCGCCGTCGGCGAGGGTGGACTCGACGGCGGCGACGACGGCGCCGGCCGCCAGCAACGCCACCTCGTACGAGGTGTCCGACGTGTAGGTGTCGGGGTCGAGGCGCAGGCGCCGCCCCGCCGTGTCCGCGATGCGGTCGACGTAGGCGGGCCGGTGCACCCGGGTCAGCTCGCCGCGGGTCGCGGCGCGCGGCGGCGTCAGCACGCCGCCCCCCTCGACCCACCGCCGGGCCACCGCGGCCATGACCTCGCCCCGGGCCGGCCGCTCGGGATGGCCGCTCGGCGGCTGATGCTCGATGAACCGATCGCTGCCGATGAGAACCATAGGGGCACCCCTCCCGCGGTGACCCGTGCATGGTACGACAGCCGCCGAACGGCGCGCAAAAGGTCCCGGTGAACTTTCTCGGTTGAGTGCTCGTCTCATCCAATATATGCTTGTTAAACACTAAGGTTACTTGACTTCGTCGAAATAACCTGCTACCGTGTTGAATCAGGCCAGGACGGAAACGGACGAACGTCGACAGGATTCGCAACGGATCTCAATCACCATCCAAGGAGGAAACACCATGTTGAGCATGACGCGCTGGAACCCGTTCGAGGAGCTCGGCACCCTGCACCGCGACATGGATCGCGTGTTCGGCCGCTACATCGGCTCGGACGGACCGACGGCGGGATCGGCCTGGACCCCGGCCACCGAGGTCCGCACCGGCGACGACGGCTGGAAGGTGCGGATGGCGCTGCCGGGAATCGACCCCGGCCAGGTCCACGTCGACCTGCACGGGGCCAGCCTGACCATCTCCGGGGAGCGGACGCGCACCGGGGAGAACGGCAACGGCTACGCCTCGGAGATCCGCTACGGCCGCTTCGAGCGCGCGTTCACCCTGCCCGCCAAGGTCGACGCCGAGAAGGTCAGCGCCCACTACGAGAACGGCATGCTGGAGCTGACCCTGCCGCTGGCCGAGACCGCCCGGCCGCGGCGGATCGCGATCGGCACGACCACGCCGGTCGACACGGTGGCGGCCGAGGCCGTCGCCTCGTAAGCGGGCACGCAGCCGGCTACGTCAGGCCGCCCGGGGATGGAAGCCCCCGGGCGGCCGTTCGTACGTACAGGCGGGTTGCAGGCAGGCGACGCGTGGCGTGACCGGCGGGTAGAATGCGGCGATGCTACGACACCTTCTCTTCGCGTATCAGTTCAACCTCGACCGCGGCCGGGTGATGGTGAAGGACCTCTCGGACGAGCAGATGGTCTGGCAGCCCCACGGGGTCGTCAACCATCCCGCGTGGATCCTCGGGCACCTCGCCCTGTCATCTGACGGGCTCGCGCGGCGCTACGGGCTCGAGTCGACGCTGCCGGCGGGGTGGAAGGACACGTTCGGGGCGGGGGGCATCCCGAGCGGCGCCGCCGCCGACTTCCCGGGCCGGGACCCGATTCTCGACGAGCTCGCCGCCCAGCACGCGCGGGTCGCCGAGGTCGTCGCCGCCGCCGACCCCGCCGTCTTCGAGACGCCGTTCCCCGACGAGCGCCGCCGGCAGACCTTCCCGACCCTCGGCGACTACACCGCGTTCGTCATGACCACGCACGAGGGCAGCCACATCGGCCAGATCGCGGCGTGGCGCCGCGCCATGGGCCTCGGGTCGGCGACCGGCATCTGAGCGGGATTCGGCGGGGACCGGGACAGCCGAGGAACGCGGGCTCGGCTCCGAGCCCGGGACAGGCAGGACAGAGGGGCGGTCGGCACGCCGGGGGGGAACCCCGGCCGGCGCGTCGACCGTCGCCTCTGGCAGCCCGTGGTGGCAGTCCCGCTGCTTCGAGAGCGATGCTCTCGGTGCAACGCGGGGCGCCACCACGAGTTGCTACGGCTCCAGGCTGGCCGTATAGGCCACGATGTCCACGATGTCCTCCAGGGTGAGGTCGGCCACCGCGGCGTCCATCAGGTCGGACCACGCGCCGTCGCGCACGCCGGTCTTCAGGTCGTGGAGCTGCCTCGCCATGTACGTCGGCGAGCGGCCGGCGAGGGCCGGCACCGGGCCGAGGCCGCGCAGGTCGGGGCCGTGACAGACGGTGCACGCCACCGAGTTGTCGCCGCCGGTGAGCACGATGCGGCGGCCCCGGCCCACCGCGCCCGACGGCACGTAGGCGATGAAGCCCGACGAGTCGTCGCGCAGCTTGGTCAGCTTCAGGTCCACTGGCGTCTCGACGACACGCGTGCCGATCGGCTCGACGGCGCCGCCCTCGACCACCTCGTGTATCCATCCCGCGAACTGCGTCTCCGGCACCGCGTCGGTCTCGACCACCCGCACCCACGGCTTGAAGTCGATCGACGAGAAGTACTCGGCCGCGATGCGCGCCTCCTCGTCGGTGGCGGCCAGCCCGATGCGCTCCATGAACGCGGGCGGCCCCATGCGCGGCTCGCCGGGCCGGCGCCGGCCGTTCCGCCAGTCGGTCATCTGCTGCACGAGGTACTCGTAGGGCTGGCCGGCGAGGCCCGCGTTCTCGGGCTTGCCCTGTCCGTTCGGCAGGTGGCAGTAGCCGCACGCGACGACGCCCTCGCCGCCGCCGCGGGCCACGACCTCGGGCATCGGCGGGTGGCCGTCCGGGTGCCAGTCGGGCGGTCCGTTGTCGATGGCGATGGCCGAGCGCGGCATCGACACGCTGGAGCCGGGCACCGTGACCACCTCGTCGGGGTCGAGGGCCTCGGCGACCACGTCCGGGTCGTTGAGCACGTAGGCCCACGGCAGGACCGCGGCGGCCCCCTCGGTCTCCTGCGCGTGCAGCTCCACGCCGGCTGCGAGCCCGGCCGCAGACAGCACCGCCACCCAGGCGCACATCTGTCGCATGGCGTCCTCCTCCTGGCCGCGCCCCCGCGGCGCGGCGATTCGTCTTCCTGCAGCCCGCTCATCATACACGCTGCGCGCGACTCGCTTCGCGGCAGCGTGGCCCGTCCGGCTTGCAACGTCTGGCCGTCTCGTATCACCTTGTCTCCAGGAACATGCAGCACGGCAGCCCGGAAACCGTCGCCTGCGGCTCCGATTGCCGCCCAACCGACCCTGCCAGGAGTCTGCCCCGTGCCACGGCGCAGACTCCTGGCGCGGCGATCTCGGACGGCGGCCTGGTGCGGCGCACGCTGGCGGGCGACCGCGATGGCTTCGGCGAGCTTCACCGCCGCTACTACGCGCGGGTCGTCGGCGTCGTCACCGGCATCCTGAAGGACCGCGCCCGAGCCGAGGAAGAGGTGCAGGAAGCCTACCTGACGGCCCTCGAGTCTCTCCCGCGCCTCGCCGACCGCGAGCGGTTCTATCCCTGGCTGCGCCGCATCGCGGTGAACCGCGCCATCGAGGCCATGCGAAGAACGCGGCGGCGCGAGCGGATCCGCGCCGAGCATTCCCGCACCGGCGCGGAAGAGCGTGGAGGCGGCGACGCGCTGGACGAGGTCATCCGAATCGAGGCGGGTCACCGCGTGCGGGCGGCCCTCGACCGCCTGCCGGAACGGCAACGGGCGGCGGTGGTCCTCCGGTTCTTCGATGGGCTCCCGATGCGCGAGATCGCCGAGATTCTCGGCTGCGAGCCGGTCACGGCCCGCACCCAGGTATTCCGCGGCCTGCAACGGTTGGGCACGCTGATGCGCGAGGAGGATCGATGAGCCGCAAGGAACCCACCGTCGCGTGTCCGGAGCGCGAGCCCGACCTCGAGGCCTGCCTCCTCGGAACCCTCGATGGACTGCGGCGGTCCCGGTTGGAAGGGCACCTGGACACGTGCCCCGCCTGCAGGCGCGCCCTGGCCGAGGCGCGAGCCGGCCTGCAGGCGCTCCGGGCGCTGGCCGAGGCGCCCGCCCCGTTCCTCTGCAGCGAGGTCCCGGGCATCGAAGCGCGGCGCGGCGACGTGCTCGCCGGAGGTGCGTTGCCGTCGATCGCGCCGGAGGGCGGGCCCGACGAGCTGGCCGATCCGAGGAGGCGCGGTCCGGACGGCGAGGCATTGCCGCCGACCGCGCCGGAGAGTGGGCGTGACGGAGGGCATGACGCAAGGGCCGCCACCCGCTGGCCGCCCTGGTCCCGGTGGGCCGCGGCCGCGGCGCTGCTGCTGGTCGGGGTCGCCGTGGGCCGTTGGACGCTTCCCGGTGGCGAGGGCCCCACGGCGCGGTCCGACCCGCCGCGGGACGCGTGGATACAGCCGGCGCAGATCGAGGCGCTGGCCCGGGCCGAGGTGCTTCTCGATCTGGGAGTGCCGTGGCTGGAGAACCTGCAAGCGGTGCTCACCGGCGTCATCGACGCGACGGAGACCGGCGCGCCGGAGGCGCACCTTCGAGAGCTGCGCCAGCAGGCCCGGCGCCTCGTTCTCGACGGGCGGAAGCTGCGCGCGGCGCTCGATGCGGAGCAGGACGCCGAGCTGCTCGCCACCGTCGTCCACGCCGAGGTGTTCCTGGAGGAAGTGGCGGCGTTCGAGCCCGGGCGCGCCCCGGACTTCTTCACGCCGTCCGAGCTGTCCGACCTTCGAGCCGGGTTTGCCGCCGCCGACGCGCGGGGCGCCGCCGACCGCGCGCTCCTCGCCTCGGGGTGGATCGCCTCGGAGAGCGGACTGTGAAGGGAGAGAGACGATGACCGGAACTCGCCAGGCGGCCGTCCTGGTCGGACTGCTGCTCGTCACCGCTGCGGCGGTCGCCGCACGGCAGGCGCCGCCGGACCTCTATCGGCAGGCGCGAGAGCACCTCATCGACGAGCGCCTCTCCGACGCGCTGGCCCTCTTCCAGCAGATCGTCTCCGACCACCCCGGGAGCGAGCAGGCGGACGACGCGCAGTACTACGTCGGCTACGTCCACGAGCGCCTCGACCGCGACCCTGACGCCGTCGCCGCCTTCCAGCGCCTGCTCGATCGCTGGCCCGACTCTCCGCGCGCCGAGAACGCCCGCGCACGCCTTGCGGTGCTGATGGGACGCACCGGCTCGGGCGCGGGCGGGGCGCTTCGGACGCTCCTGGAGAGCAGCGCCCCGTGGGAGGTGAAGCGCGAAACGGCCCTGGCCCTGGCCCGCGCCGGCGACCTGTCGGCGGCGGCGGTGCTCGAGGAGATCATGCAGCGGGAGAGCTCGAGCCGCCGGCTCGAGCTCCTCGAGGTGCTGTCCGGCCTCACCGCCGACCCGGTGGCCCTGCGCATCATCGCGGCCGGCCTGCAGCCCGACAACGGCAGCAGCGTCAAGCTGCGCGCCCTGGACGCGCTGGGCCCGGCGGCGGCGCGGCCCGAGGTGGCCGCCCTCGTCGAGCCGGTGCTGGACCGGCGCGAGAGCAGCAGCGTGCAGCACAAGGCGGTGCAGGTACTGAGCGCCCACGTCGGCGCGCCGCGGGCGCGCCGCGCCGTCGCCGCGGCCCTGTCGCGGCAGAACGGCAGCCGGGTCCGGCGCCTCGCCTGCCAGGTCCTCGCGGGGCGCATGGTCGAGCCGGAGGTGGCGCCGGCGTTCCTGCGCCTGTTTCGCGGGGGCGCCTCGTCCTCCGTGCAGCTCGAGGCGCTGGAAGGGCTGGCGCCCTCGATCGACGATCCCCGCGCCGCGCCCCTCCTCGCGGCGGCGGTCGAAGCGAACATCAGCAGCCGGGTCCAGCGGAGGGCGCTGCAGCTCGCCGCCGCGTCGCGCGAGCCCCGCGTACGGGCGGTGGGCGGGGTGGGGATGGCGTCGGCGAGCTCTTCCAGCGTCCAGATGGAGGCGATTCGGGTCTACCTGCGGACTCGCGACGAGCCGGCCGCCGCCGAGGCCCTCCGCGACTTCTTCCGGCGGTCCGGCGTTTCGTCGAGCGCGCAACTGCTGGCCCTCGACGCGCTCGAGCGGCACATGGCGACGCCCGCCGCCCCCGACGCCCTGGCGGCGGCGCTGGCGCCCTCCAACTCGTCCCGCATCCTGACCAGGGGCGTGCGCCTGGCCGCCAGTCACGTCGCGCGGCCGGCCGTTCGCGAGGCGGTGCGCCGGCTGCTGGCCGGCGACGTCTCCTCGTCGGTACAGCTCGCCGCCATCGACGCCCTCTCTGACCGAAGTGCGGAGGCGAGCGTGAGGGCGATCGTTGCGGCGGCCCTCGATCCCGGTCAGTCCTCGAGAGTGAACCTGAAGGGCGTGGAGGTGCTCGCCGCCCATGCGCGCGAAACGGACGCACGGGACGCGCTGATCGGCGTGCTCGCGCCCGGCTACAGCACCTCGGTGGTGTCCGCCGCCATGCGGGCCCTGGAGCCTCTGGTTCGATCGGACCGCGTCGTGCGCGCGGCGTTCTTCTCGGTGCTCGAGCACGGCGATCTCTCGTACAGGGTCCGGATCCGGGCCGGGGATCGACTCCAGGTGCAGGCCGACGCGGCGGAACGCGTGCGAATCGCCGACGCGATGGAGGAGGTGGTCGCGCGCATCCGCCGCGAGCACTGGGGGCGCTGGACGCGCGAAGTCGTCGAAGACGCGCTGGACGTTCTCGGTAGGGTCGATCCCGAACGCGCCGAGGCGCTGGCCCGGTAGGACGACTCAGCGCCGGGCGTCCAGCATCTTCCGCACGCGCGCGTACACGTCGCGCCGGTGGCCGATGGCCGGGGGCCGGAACGGCGAACATGAAGCACCGGCCGGTAGGCGTCGATTCCACGTCAGAGGAATCCTGCCGTAGTGCTTGGAACCGACTGGTGCACGGCACGCCGTTCTTCTGACCAAGAGGCGAGCGTCCGGTCGCAATCATCGAGCTTCCGGCAGGCGTTCGACTTCGGGGCAGCAACGCGTCCCGACGCCCGTCTCGAGGCGCCGGGGACGCACCACGGCACTGCGTCCGATTCGTGCCGTTCCTGCCGCGATCGAGTGTCAATTCTTGCACTCTCGGCCAGGAAGTGCTAGCCTCCCCCGTCGAATCGACAGACGCCATGCTGCCCGTGTCAGCCGGGTTGCTCCCCGGCACGCTCGACCTGTTGATCCTCAAGGCAATCTCGCTGGAGCGCCTGCACGGCTACGGGGTGCTGCTGCGCATCCGGCAGATCTCGAGGGAGGCCCTCGACGTGCCGCAGGGCTCGCTCTACCCGGCCCTCAACCGGCTCGAGCACCGCGGCCTCATCGAATCGGAATGGGGCGAGAGCCGGAACGGGCGCCGCGCCAAGTACTACCGCCTGACCCGTAGCGGGCGGCGGCAGCTCAGGCAGGAGGTTGCGGGCTGGGCACGGCTCGCCGAGGCCATGGCCGCCGCCGTCCGCGCCACGCCCGACGAGGCGTGACGGGCTGCGCCTCCCCGCCCGCGCCGACGCGCGGCCGGACGAACCACGTCCTCGACCGAGGTGAACCGGATTCGCCGGGCGGACGCGAGTTCGGCCCCTGTCTTGAGAACGGCCTTCGGGATCGTCGATTGTCAATCGACGCTAATGTCAGTCCTCGCGCAACGCGACGAGCGGCGCAACCTTCATCGCGCGGCGGGCCGGAACGCCGCATGCCGCGAAGGCCACCGAGAGCAGCAGCGCCGAACCGGCGATGAAGGTCACCGGATCGAGCGGGGCCACCTCGAACAGCAGGTTGCGCGCGGCCCGCCCCACCCAGGCGCCCCCGAGAAGCCCGAGCACGACCCCCGCGCCGGTCAGGGCCAGCCCTTCGCCGACGACCATCCTGAAGATGTCGGCCTTGTCGGCGCCGACCGCCATGCGAATCGCGATCTCCTTCGTGCGCGTCGAAACCGCGTACCGCATGAGGCCGTAGATCCCGATCGCGGCCATCAGGAGCGCGACGGCCGCGAATCCGACCACGATCGACGTCTGGAGGCTGCGCGGCGCGTAGGACGCGCGCAGTCGGGTCTCCAGGGTCGACACGCCATAGAGGGGAGCGCGGCGGTCCAACTGCCGCACCGCCGCCTGCACCGCCGCCGCCACGTCCTCCGGATTCTCGCGCGCGGTGCGGACGAGCAGGAAGCCGGCCCCGGACGGGTTCTGGGCGACCGGCTCGAAGATCTGCGGAACCGGCTCCCTCTCCAGGCCCTGACGCCGCATGTCGTCGACGACGCCGACGACGGTGAGCCAGGGGCCCGCGGAGTCGGCCGGTCCCCGCTTGAGGCGCCGCCCCACCGCGTCCTCGCCGGGCCACAGGCGGCGCGCCAGCGCGTCGTTGACGATCGCCACCCGCGGGGACGCCGGGCCGTCGCGCAACGAGAAGAAGCGTCCACCGCGCAGGCGCGTCCCGAACGCCTGGAACAGGCCTTCGCTGACCTCGTCGCTCCGGTACTGCAGGCGCGCGGACACCGCCTCGCCCTCGCGCTCCGTGGTGAGCGTCCGCTCGGGGCTGCCGCCGATGAAGGCGTCGCTGATGAAGCCGGCGCGCTCCACCCCCGGCAGCGACTCGATCCGCTCGAGGGCGCGGCGATAGAAGTCGGCCCGCTGCGCGGGGGCCATGAGGGCCGGTGCCCCGACCTGCATCGCCAGCACCCGCTCGGGCCGGAAGCCGGGGTCGACGCCCTCGAGCTGCCACCAGCTCCGCACCAGCAGACCGGCGCCCACCAGCAGCACGATGGCCAGGGCCACCTCGGCCACGAGGAGGGCCCGGCGGACGGTCCGTGCGGCCGTGCCGCCCCCCGCGACCCGCCCGCCCGCATCGCCGAAGCCCCGAAGCTGCCGGCGCCACAGGAGCGCCGGCGCCAGTCCAACCGCCATGCCCATCGTCACCGACAGGACAAGCGACCAGCCGAGCACCCGCGCGTCCAGCCGCACCTCGTCGAGTCGCGCCACCTCGACCGAGCCGAGGGCGCGCACGAGATCGAGCCCGACCACCGCGAGCAACGTGCCGGCGACGCCGGCGCCGAGGGCGAGGGTCGTGCTCTCGGTCAGGTGCTGCCGGACGATCCGGGCCGGTCCCGCGCCGAGGGCGGCGCGCAGAGCCACCTCGCGCCCGCGGCCGAGGCTGCGGGCCAGCCACAGGTTCGCGACGTTGACGGCCGCGATCAGCAGCACGCAACCCACCGCCGCCATCAACATCCACAGCGCCAGCCGTGACCGCGCGCCGACCACGTGGCGGGTCAGGGGAACCACCCGCACGCCCCGGTTCCTCTCGGCCGCCGGCATCTGCGCATCGAGACGGCCGGCGATCGTACCCATCTCCGCCTGCGCCTCCTCGACGGTGACGCCCGGACGCAGCCGACCCACCACGAACCACGAGTCGCGCCCGCGGACGAGGCGGCGGGCCTCCCAGTCGGGAAACAGCGTGTGCGGCTCGAAGACGTCGGCGTCGAGGCTCCCGAACCGGAACCCGTCGGGCAGGACGCCGACGATGGTGGACGGCCGTCCGTCGAGCTCGACCGACGCGCCCAGCGCGTCGAGCGAGCCGCCGAACCGGGCCTGCCAGAAGCGGTGGCTGACGAGGGCGAGCCGCCGCCGCTCCGCCGCCTCCCCGGCCGAGAAGCTCCGCCCGTGCCGCGGCTCGATGCCGAGCAGCGGAAACAGGTTGGGCGAGACCCTGGCTCCCTGGACCCGCTGCGTCTCGCCCTCGTGCGTCAGCGTCAGCGCAACGCCGTCGAAGACCGCCATGTCGCGGAAGCTGCGGCTCTGGCGCCGCCACTCCTCGACGTTCCAGAACGCCGACCGGTTCTCCCTGAGATCCTGGCTCGGCGTCTCCGTCCACAGCATGACCAGCTCGTCCGGGAACCGGTACGGCAGCGGCCGGAAGAGCACCGTGTTCAGCACGCTGAACATCACCACGTTGACGCCGACGGCCAGGGCCAGCGTCCCCGTCGCGACGGCCGAGAACGCGGGGTTCCGGCGTATCGCGCGCAACGCGCCGCGCGTGTCCTGGAGGATCGCCTCGGCGGAAGCCCAGCCCCAGGCCTCGCGCGTCAGCTCGCGCATCAGCGGGACGTTGCCGAAGTCGCGCCGGGCGGCCGCGCGCGCCTCCTCCGGAGACATCCCCGCCGCTATCCGCTCCTCCGTCTCGCGGGCGAGATGGAAGCGGATCTCCTCGTCGAGCTCCGATTCCTGCCGCCGCCACCGCCAGAGCGAGCGAAGCCGGACCCGGATCTGTCGCCACATCATTGTGTAGCCATACTACCCAACATGACGTAGCTTGTCTACAAGAAAGGCACGGACGGCCGATCGCAGCTGGGCACCGGACGGCGTTCGCGGGCTCAAGGGAGTTCGCGCGGTCGACTGAACGCCCCGCTCCCAGCCACGAATGTTATACTCCACGGGTGGAGGTTATACCATGCCAAACGTGGTGGGACCCAAGGGCCAGGTGGTGATCGCCAAGGGCATCCGCGACTCCCTGGGCATCGCTCCCGGCTGGGTTTCTCTCCAGAGCCTCGTCGACGACCACGTCGAGATCCACTTCCTGCCCCCCGAGCATCGCGAGTCGCTGAAGGGAGCCCTCGCCCCCTACGTCAAGACTCCTGTTCCACCGGGAGATGCATGGCGCGACGTGCGGGAGCGAGCCTGGAACGACGCCGTCCGAGAACGGCCGGTCGGCAGGCCGCGATCGAAGTGACCGCCCTGCTCGATACGTCGATGCTCGTCCGCTATCTCACCGGCGATCCGCCGGAGCTGGCCGACCTCAGCGCGCAAGTCATCGACGGAGAATCCGATCTCGTCGTCGGCGACGTCGCCCTCGTCGAGACGGCCTACGTGCTCACCTCGGTCTACGGAATCCCGCGAGAGGCCGTGGTCGACCACCTCGTCGCACTGCTGCGCAAGGAGAACATCGGTACCCTCCGGATGCCGAAGGTGGTGGTGATCGAGGCGTTGCGCCTGTGCCGCCCTTCGCACCGCGTGTCGTTCGCCGACGCGCTCATCTGGGCGGCGGCGCGGGCCAACCGCGCAGCGGTCTTCACGCTCGACGATCGGTTCCCGCATGAGGGAATCGACGTGCTGAGATCGCCACGAAACCCACCGCCCTGATCGGGAATCCCAGCAGGCGCTGCACACTCCAATAGCGTCCAGACCGTCTGCAACGCCGCCTCGGTAAACACCTGCCCGGTCTCCCCGGTGTGCTGGGCGAGCAGGGACCGCACCTCCGTCTCGGTGAAGTCGCCCAGCCGCAGCGACTCCGACTTGATGTTGAAGGGGCGCTGCCGCCGAGCACCAGCGCGTTCTCGGCGCTCGAACGGATGCGGTAGTCGCGCACGTCGACCACGCCGCACAGAATGACGCAGTGCGGAAAGCGGTCGGGGCGATCCGTGTAGCCCGCGCGCAACTGGCGCAGCACCGACAGCAGGGTGTCCCCGATGAGGGCGTCGATCTCGTCGATCAGCAGAACCAGGGGCTTCGGAGCGGCCAGGCACCAGCGCGTCAGCGCCTGGCGCAGCGCGCCGCGCGGACCGACGCGCTCCAGCGCGTCCGGCCAGATGCCCTCCAGCGAGCCGTCGCCCAAGGTCAGGTCCGCCTGGAAGGCCAGCTCGGCCAGAACGACGCGCATCCCCTCCGCGACGTCCTCGCGCGCCGACTGTCCGCTCTCGACGGTCGCGTACACGCAACGATACTCGTCGCGCCCGTTGAGGAGATCGCGCAACGCCAGCAACGCGGACGTCTTGCCCGTCTGCCGCGGCGCGTGCAGAACGAAGTACTTCTTCCGGTGCACGAGCCCGAGCAGCTCGTCGAGGTCGAGCCGCGACAGCGGCGGGATCAGGTAGTGATCCGCCGCCACCACGGGCCCGGCCGTATTGAACTCGCGCATGCCGTCACTCAGCGCCGCGCCGCCGGCCCCGTCCGGAGCCGACCGCGGCCCCACCGTCCCGTCCCCGCGCCGCCCGTTGCCGCCGGCGCGTCCCCGGGAGCGGACCCGAACTCGGCTCCGCACCCGCCGGCCAGAAGGAGGGCGGCCAGTGCAGCGACGAGCACAAGGCCACACGATCCGGAAGCCCGTTCGGAGAAGGCGTACTTGCCACCGTAACCGATCTTCCGAGAGAAGCGCCCGACCGTTAACGCTCTCGCGCCCGAACCGCCCCGAAACCGGCACCGCAAGGCCGGGGGAGCCGTGACGCCATTCCTCGTCTGCGTTCCATGCCGGACGTCGGCGGCCGGCTACTGCCTTCGCATCCACCGAAGCGCCGCTTCCAGCACGGCGTCCTCGGCTGACGCGGTCGGTTCGATCCGGAACCGCGGCACGAACCTCTCGCGCGGTGTCCCATCGACGTGGTACAGCCGCTCCGCCGGCACGCGGACCGGAATCCCCGTATGCTCGAGCGTGCGGCCGTGGACGGCGCCGGCCAGACCCGCCATGGCCGAACCGAACACCGCCGCCCGCTGCATGCCGTCGAGACCGACGGCGACGCCCTCGCCCATGCTCGCGGTCCACCGGCCGACCAGCACCGCTACGGGCTTGTCGTAGACGCGGGGACCACGCGGCGCGACATGCTCCACCCAGATCCGCCGGATGCCGTGACGACGCTCCTCGCCGGGAAGCTCATGGCGCTGGTAGGGCCTCTCCCCCGACACGAGCCGGCCGAGGAGACCGCGCGCGACGGTCGTGTTGCCGCCGCCCGGAGTGTCCCTGAGGTCGAGAATCAGTCCGTCCGTCCCCCGGAGGTCGTCGATCGCAGCATCCCATGCCGAGACCAGGGCGGCCTGCCCCAGGCTGTCGTGCAACCGAACGTATCCGATGCGATCATCCAGAACCGCGACCGTCAGCGGTGATCCGGCGCGGTCCGCCAACCCCGGTCGAAACTCCACGCGCCGCAACCGCGAGCCCGTTCGCACTTCGAGGTGAACCGCGGCGTTCTGCCGCCCCGCGAGCAGGACCCGGAGCGCCCAGTCGCGAGCGGCGGGATCCTCCCGGTCGAGCGCGCCCGGCAACCGACCCTCGACCGCGTCGGCGACGGGACGGCCGTCGATCGACACGATCTCCATGCCCGGCCGGAGCCCGGCCCGCTCACCGTCCGAGCCGGCCCGCACCTGTGTGATGCGAGCCGTGCCCCCTCGATGAGCGGCCCAGAGATCCGCACCGCTGGGGACGAGTCGGGGCGACGACGGCGTGTTGACGCCCAGATGAGCATGATGATCGTGCAGGTGCTCGACGAGGTCCTCGAGCAGGCCGATGAACTCGCCGCGGTCGCGGATGGTCGTCGCGCGCGGCCGCAGCCCATTCCGCACCTCCTCCCAATCGACGGACTTCTCCTCGAAGTAGGCGTAGTTGTCGCGGATGAACGTCCAGGCCGAGTCGAAGTCATCGAGGTAGGCGGACGGAGGCAATGCGGCGGGTGGCTGCCGACCCGTATGCCAGGTCGTCAGACGCACGGAGCCTCGAGAGGTATGGAGTGAGAGGCTGCCGCCCGGCTCCAGGGCAACCGTCCGTTCTATCGTTCTCTCCTGTGCGCTCGCGAAAACGGACATCGTGAGCCCCACGACCAGCACCGCGATTGGCCGCGGTCGCCTCATAGTGCGTCTCCTTTCGGACGTCTTGTCCCTGATGCCCGGATCGCTCCGCCGGCACCATCCGGGCGAAGCGCGGGGGCACTCCGCCAGCGCCACCACACGCTACGGGCTCTGCAACGCCTGCATCGGACTCGCGGCCACGACCTTGCGCGCGGGCAGGTAGCTCGCCAGACCGGCGACGATGAGCACGACGGCAATGGCCCCCACGAACGAGGCCGGATCGGTCGGTGGAATACCGAACAACAGCGTGGAGAGCAGACGCGTCAAGCCCAGGGCCCCCACCACACCGATCAGCACCCCGGTCGCCGCGAGTCGAAGGCCTTCGCCGATCAGGCCCCGGACCAGCCGATCCGGCGACGCGCCGAGGGCCATTCTCAATCCGAGCTCCCGGGTTCGCCGCTCGACGAGATACTTGATGAGCCCGAACATCCCGACGGACGCGAGAAACAGGCCGACCACGCCGAAGACGCTCATGAGGGCAAGCACGAACTGGCGCGGCGCAATCGTCGAATCGACCAGCCGTTGAAGCGTCAGGACCGGACGGAACGGCAATTCCGGGTTGACGCTCCACACGGCGGCCTTGACCGCGCTGACGATGGCTCCCGGATCGCCGCCGGCTCTCACGACATAGGTCATCGCACCGGTCGGGTGTTGCTGATGAGGCAGAAACACCGTGGGCACCGGCGTGTCGTCCAACGCGGTGTCTCTCGTGTCCCGAACGATGCCGATGATCTCTCTGACCACGTCGGGTCCGTCCGTCAGCTTGATTCGAGCGGCGAGAGGGCGGTCGTCGGGCCAGAACCGGCGAGCCATGGTCTCGTTGATGATCGCGACCGGCGCGGTGTCGGCCAGGTCCAGCGGACTGAACGCCCGGCCCGCCGCGACCTCGATGCCCATCGTCCGAAAGTAGTCGGGCGTCACGACGTTCAACCCGATCGTCGGCCGCGCGTCGTCCTCGGTCGCGCGTCCCTCGATCGTCAGACGCGTGCGCGTGTCGGTCAAGATCTCGCCGAACGGAATGATCGACGCGGCGGCGGCCGACGTGACCCCCGGAGCCGCGCTCACCCGCTGGAGCGTCTCCTCGAAGAACAATGCGCGCCGCGGCGCCTCCGGGTACGCCCGCCACACGAAAACCGGCAACGCCACGACACGTTCCCGAGAGAAACCGGGGTCCACCCGCAGGAGATTGACGAAGCTGCGGGCGAGCAGCGAGGCGCCCGTCAGGAGCACCAGGGCGAGCGCCACTTCACCGATGACGAGCAGCCTGCGCGTGCGGTCGTTCACGATCGCCCGCCCCTCTCGCGATGCCATCGCGAGAGCCGCGTCTCCGTTGACCCTGGAGAACTGTCGCGCGGGGAGAATCCCGACCACGAACGCGGTCAGACAGGAGAGCGCCGCCGCGAACGCCAGGGCCGTCGGATTGACCCCGGCCTCCTCGAGTCCCGGGATATCGCCCGGAGCCAGCGAGACGAGCGCCTGGAGACCCCAACGCGCCGCGACCACGCCCAATACGCCTCCCAGGGCGGCGAGGACGAGGCTCTCGACGAGCAGTTGGGCGTACAACCGCCGGTGTCCCGCGCCCAGCGCCGCCCGCACCGCGAACTCCCGGGTGCGAGTCGTGCCTCGGGCCAACAGCAAGTTGGCGACATTCACACACGCAATCAACAGCACGAATGCGACGGCGCCGGACAACAGGAGCAGGTAGGGGCGCGCATCGCCCACCACACGATCCCGCAAGGGGATGATCGAGGCGCCGACGTTCTGATTCGTGGCCGGGTATTCGCGGGCGAGCTCCTCGGCCACCCCGCGGATCTCGGCGCGAGCGGCGTCCACCGACACCCCGGGCGCGAGTCGAGCGATGACGTTCAGGAACCCGGCGCCGCGGCTTTGCCGATCGTCCTCGGTGAACGCACGCGACATCCACAAATCGCGTCCCGGCGGATAGTCGGAACGCTCCGGCATGACCCCCACCACCACATACGGTCTCTCGCTGAGGGTCAACGTCCGGCCGACCACTTCGGGGTCTCCGCCGAAACGCTGCTGCCAGAACCCCTGGCCCAGGACGACGGCGCCGTCCGCACCGGGCTGATGCTCGTCGGCGGTGAACGTTCGCCCGTGCTGCGCGGGCACGCCGAGGATATCGAAGAACCCTTCGGAGACCCGCCAGATGCGGAGGTTCTGCGGCTCGCCGTCGGAGACGATGTCCACCCCGGACGGTTCGACGGTGGCGATGCCGTCGAATGCGGTGCTGCGGTCACGCCACTCGAGGAAGTTGCCGGGCGAAACCGCGCGCTCCACGGCTGCCGCGGCGTCGAGTTGCCAGACCGTCACGATCCGTTCGGCGCGTGGGAACGGCAACGGATTCAGCAGCACCGCGTCCACGACGCTGAACACGGCCGTCGACGCGCCGATGCCGAGGGCCAAGGTCACGACGCCCACCAGCGCGAAGCCCCGCGATCTCGAAAGGCTGCGCCACGCGTATTTCACGTCCTGCACGATCTGCTCGATCGCCGCCCCGAACCGCACCTCGCGCACGTGGTTCCGGGTGGACTCGAGCCCACCGAAGGTCGCGAGCGCCTGTCGGCGCGCCTCGGCCGGCGGCGTCCCCCGCGCGGTTCGCGCTTCGGTCTCGAGGGCGACGTGGTGCCGCAGCTCGTCCTCCAGCTCGCGGTCCACGCGGTCCCGGCCGATGAGCATTCGCAAGCGGACCCGCCAAGCGTAGAACCATCGATCGAAAGACATGATTCTGCTCCGTCAGACGGCCATTCCGACGGCCCCGTCATTCCAATGGTTGCTTCTGCCTCCCGTCCTCTCGGTTACCGTGTATTGTGGCACCATCCCTCTCGGTAAGCAAGGGCAAGAGCAGCGACGCCCGGCACCGAGGTCCGAGACACGCGGCGAGATTCGTCTTCCCGGTGCACGCCGCCGACGAACACGGCGTTGGCGGCGTCGGCCACGAGGCGGCAGTCGAAGACCTCAGGACCGCGTCGCGGTCGAGGTTCCACTGCGCCTCGGACGAGAATGCGTCCAGGGTCCTCGGCATCGGGAAGCGGCGTCCTGGACGCGGCGCTGGATGCGAGCTCCCGCGGATCGCGGTGCCACGCCCGACGCTGTCTGCCGCGGTTGGAGGGTTCCTGATGATGCCGACCGCGAGTGCCGAGCCCCCGCATCTGGCCGCCGACCTGAAGGCGTTGCGCCTGGCGACGCTCGGGGCGCAGTGGCGACTTGGCCGAGCAGGCCGCCCGCCAGCGACCAGGTCCTGGGCTTCCCGCAACAAGAAAGGGCACGGCCGCAACCCTTGCGGGCTGCGACCGTGCCCCTGGTATTGGCCCGAGTGAACCGCCGCTACGCCACGATCTGCGGGATCAACACGCCGTGCACGTCGGTCAGCCGCATGTCGCGCCCGTTGTAGCGGTAGGTCAGCTTGGTGTGGTCCATGCCCAGCAGGTGCAGCATCGTCGCGTGCAGGTCGTGCGGCGACACCCGCTGCTGCTCGGCCTTGTAGCCGAACACGTCGCTGGCCCCGATGGCCTGACCGCCCTGGATGCCCGCGCCGGCCATCCAGCCGGTCATCGTGCCGGGGTTGTGGTCGCGGCCGACGCCGCGCTGCGAGATGGGCATCCGGCCGAACTCGGCGTGCCACACGATGAGGGTCGAGTCGAGCATGCCGCGGGCCTTCAGGTCGGTCAGCAGCCCGGCGATCGGCTTGTCGGTCTCGGCCGCGTGCTGGCTGTGGTTCTCCTTCAGGTTGCTGTGGGCGTCCCAGGTGTCGGTGTTCTGGACGCCGAGGCCGCCGTGGAAGAGCTGCACGAAGCGGACCCCGCGCTCGACGAGCCGGCGCGCCATCAGGCACTGGCGGCCGAACGGCTCGGTGATCTCCTCGTCGAGGCCGTAGAGCTTCTTGGTGGCCTCGGACTCGGCCGAGGTGTCGACCGCCTCGGGCGCGCAGCCCTGCATGCGGTAGGCGAGCTCGTAGGACGAGATGCGGGCCGCGAGCTCGGAATTGCCCGGGTTGCGGGCCATGTCCATCTCGTTGAGCCGGGCCAGCGTGTCGAGCCGGGCCCGCTGCTGCTCGACCGTCATCCCCTCGGGGGGCTGCAGGTCGACGATGGGGTCGCCAACGGCGCGGAACAGCGTGCCCTGGTAGGCGGCGGGCATGAACCCGGCGCTCCAGTCGTTGGGGCCGCCCAAGGGGCCGCCGCGGTAGTCGTTCATGACCACGAACGCGGGCAGGCTCGAACTCTCCGACCCCAGGCCGTAGGTGACCCACGAGCCGACGGCGGGGAAGCCCATCCGGATCTGGCCGCTCTGCATCTCGTAGGTCGCCTGGATGTGGTCGTTCGACCGGCCGTAGAGCGACCGGATGAACGCCATCTCGTCGACCTTCTTCGAGAGGTGCGGAAAGATCTCGGACACGTGGAGGCCGCTCTCGCCGTGCCGGTGGAACTCGAACGGGCTCGGCATCAGGGGGCCGGGGTGGCCCTGGCGCACGACGACCGACTCGGCCATCGGCTGGCCCGCGTACTCGGTCAGCGCGGGCTTGTAGTCGAACGTGTCGACCTGGCTGACCCCGCCGCTCATGAACAGCGAGATGACCGCGGTCGCGCGCGGCTCGAAGTGGGGGGCCTTGGGCGCGAACGGATTCCCGGGGACGGGGTCGCCGCAGCCGTCGGCGGGCGCCGCCGCGAGCATCCCCTCGCGCTCGAGCATGTGGGCGAGGGCGAGCCCCGCGATGCCGCCGCCCGACTGGAAGAGGAAGTTGCGGCGGTCCCAGAACGTCCGCTTCCGGCAGTGGTGATGATGGTGGTCGTGCATCGTTGCTCCCTCTATCTCAGGTACAGGAACTCGTTCAGGTTGAGCATCACGTGGGTCAGGTCGACGAGCGACTGCGACGACACGAGGTCGCGGGCGATCCGGGCCTCCTCGGCCGCCGGGGGCCGGGTCAGGGCGATGCGGTAGGCGAGGTCGACCTGCCGGTCGACGTCGCCGGGCGCCGCCCGCTCGAGACGCTCCGCGAAGAGCCGCGCCTGGTTCAGCACGAACTCGTTGTTCATCAGGGTCAGGGCCTGCGTGGGCACCGTCGACACGTTGCGGGCCGCCGCCGTCTGGTTCTGGTCGGGCAGGTCGAAGGTCTCGAAGAACGGGAAGCTCAGCGACCGGCGCCGGAAGACGTAGACGCTGCGCCGCCACACGTCGGGGCCGTCCTCCTGGTTGTCCCAGTAGCCGTTCCTCGCGGCGAGGAGGAGCTCGCGCGGCACATGGGGGAAGACCGGCTCACCGCCCACCGTGAGGTCGATGGCGCCGCTCACCGTCATGATGGCGTCGCGCAGGGCCTCGGCCTCCAGGCGCTGCGGCCGGTACTGCCAGAGCAGCCGGTTGTCGGGGTCGGCGGCGCGGCTGTCCGCGTCCTCGTGGGCCGACGCCATCCGGTAGGCCTCCGACGTCATCAGCAGCCGGTGCATCTCCTTGACGCTCCAGCCGCGGTCCATGAACTCGACGGCCAGCCAGTCGAGCAGCGCGGGGTGGGTGGGCGCGTCGCCCATCCGGCCGAGGTTGTCGAGGGTGCGCACGATGCCGCGGCCGAAGTGGTGGTGCCAGATGCGGTTCGCCATGACCCGCGCGGTCAGGGGGTTGTCGCGCGACGCGATCCACTCGGCGAGGGCGAGCCGGCGGCCCGACGTGCGCCCGTCCGGCCGGGGCAGTTCCGTCGGGGGGTCGCCGTAGGTGGCCACGGTCAGGAACCCGGGCGACATCGGGGAGCCCGGACTGAACGGGTCGCCGCGGATCAGGAAGTAGTTGGGCGGCGCCTCGTAGGCCGGCCCGCCCTCCTCGTGGAGGAACGACCCCGGCTCGTCGGGCAGGATGCGGCACTCGGGGCACCCGATGACGTTGTCGCCGGGGCCGTCCGGGGCGTAGCGGTAGTCGCCGTCGGTGACGATCTCCGCCATCGGCGGCTCCGGCGGGCGCACCGCCTCGAGGGCCTCCACCGCCGCCGTGAGCTTGCTCCAGCGGTCGCCCTCGGCCTCCGACAGCGCCTCGACGACCTGCCGCCGCGGCGGGTTGATCGACAGCACCTGGGCGGCCAGCAGCTGCTCGCCCGCCGTCCGCTCCGCCTCGGGCTTCAGCGCCGCCTGCTGCACGTTCTCGGGGAAGCGCTCCTTGATGAGCTCGATGCGCAGGCGCTCGCGGTGCGGGGCCTCGATCTCGGCGATCTCGTCGCGCAGCGGCTGCTGGGCCGCGTCGATGGCCGCGTTCTTCTCGCGGTACTCGCGCACGCCGGCCCGGTCGAGCAGCGGATACTCGATCTCGACGTAGCCGAAGATCGACGCCTGCATGCTGTAGTAGTCCTTCTGCAGGATCGGGTCGAACTTGTGGTCGTGGCACCGGGCGCAGTGCACGGTCATGCCGAGGACGCCGCGGCCGAGGGTCCCCAGCACGTCGTCGAGGTAGTCGTGCCGCCGCTCGGGGTTGTCCTTCTCGCGGAAGTTCACGCGGGGACCCGCCCGCAGGAACCCGGTGGCGATGCGGGTCTCGTCGGTGACGTGGTCGAGCTCGTCGCCCGCGATCTGCTCGCGCAGGAACTGGTTGTAGGGCTTGTCGTCGTTGAAGGCGTCGATGATGTAGTCGCGGTAGCGCCACGCGTTGTCGCGGCGGTAGTCCTGCTCGAACCCCGTCGAGTCGGCGTAGCGGGCCACGTCCATCCAGTGCCGGCCCCAGCGCTCGCCGTAGTGCGGCGAGTCGAGCAGGCGCTCGATCAGCCGCTCCCAGGCGCCCCGCTCGGTGTCGGCGAGGAACTCGTCGACCTGCTCGAGGGTCGGCGGCAGCCCGGTGAGGTCGAGGTAGGCCCGGCGCACGAGGGTCAGGTCGTCCGCCCGCGGCCCCGCCTTCACCCCCGCCTCCTGGCGAGCCGCGTCGAGGAAGCGGTCGACGGGGTGCTCGTAGACCTTCGAGGCGGGCACCGGCGCCTTCTTCGGCAGCTTGAACGCCCAGTAGTCGCGCGCCCCGTCGGGCAGCAGGGTGTTCTCGAGCGCGGCCAGGGCGGCGTCGGCGCTCGTGGCGCCGCCGGCGTCCCAGTGCGCGCCGTCGTCGATCCAGGTGCGGATGGCCATGAGCTCGGCGTCGCTCAGGGGGTCGCCGGCCATGGGCATCGGGGGATCGTCGAGGCCGGCCAGCATCCGATAGAGCCGGCTGTCCTCGGCGCGCCCCGGCACCAGGGCCGGCCCGCGGACGCCGCCTTCGACCGCGGCCGCCCGCGTCCGGAGATCGAGATCCGAGAGCTGCGACGCCTCGCCGTGGCAGTTCCAGCAGCTTCGCTCGAAGATGGGCCGGATGTGGTCGGTGAAGGTGATCTCGGCCCCCGTCTGCGCCTGCGCGCCGGCGCCAACGAGGAACACCCCGACCAGCCCGAGCAACGTGGTCGTTCGCCGCATCGACATTCCCTCCAACCTGACGTTCAGGACCCCGAAATGCGGCTACAGCATAGCACTTCGCGCAAGGCCCTGCAGGACATCGGGTGTTGGCACCGGCAGGGTCGTCGGTGGCCCCATGAGGAGCACTCCCGTCATCGAGAGGGCAGCCGCCGAGGCAACCCCCGTCTACGAATCCTCCCCGCCCCCGTCGCGAGTCCCGGAATCACTTCTCGACCAGATCGAGAACTTCCAGCAGCGCCTGTCGTGCTTCGGCCATCACGTCCGGACCCAGGCGCGCCAGCGGACCTCGAACCAGCCGGCGGTTGTCTATGGCTCGAAGCTGATCGAGCAACACGTCCGAGTCCTGACGAAGCCGTCCCGTGGCGGGAATCCGAATGCGGAGCGGCTCGGCGTCGTCCACGAGACGCGTGGTGAGCGGGGCAATGAGGGTCGAGGGGTGTCCGGCGTCGAGCAGCGCCTGCGCCTGGACGATCAGGACCGGCCGGGTCTTCCCGGGCTCGGTCCCCTGACGCGGATTCAGATCCGCCAGCCAGACCTCCCCGCGATCAGGCATCGACGTCTCGTTCGATGGCGTCGAACTCGGCATTGATGCGCATGCTGTCCAGTCGGACTCGACGGGAGGCGGCGGCGAGCCGATCCGCGCGCAGGCGGGCGCGCGTGTCCCGGTTCATGCGCTCCAGTGCGCGGCGGATGTACTCGGCGCGCGACAGTTGCAGGGCCGCGGCGCACTGGCCGGACGCCTCGAGCAACTGTCCCGGGAGCTTCAATGAGATGGCAGGCATGAGTACTCGTATGGAGTATTACATATGAATACGACATCAGATGCTACCGGGTCGTCACTCCCGCCAGGTCGGGTTGACGAACGCGCCGTTGCCCGCCACGTCCCACACCGCGACCCGCGCCCACGCCCAGCCGGGGGCGTCGGTGGCGAGCCCGAACCCGCCGGCGCCGAAGACCCGGGTCCGGGACAACGGGGTGATCTCCCGGTGCACGCCGCCGCCCTCGTCGCCCCAGACGATCTCGGCGAACCGCAGGGGGAACGTCCAGTCCGCCTCGATCCAGACGTCGAGGCGGTCCCCGGTCGAGGCCGAGAAGTCCACCTCCGGCAGCAGCACTTCCCCGGTGGTCGTGAAGAAGTCGCCCCGCGCCAGCGGCTCGACCGCCTCGCCCCAGCGGTCGAACGGGGGCAGCTCGTCGAGGCGCACGTAGTTGATGTTCATGTGCGCGTAGAGCTCGTGCGTGTCGTCGAACTGGAACACGTCGACCTCGCCGAAGATGCGCTTCCTCAGCCCCTGCGCGCTCAGGTCGTCGAGCAGATCGAGCGACCGCTCGCCGAGCCGCGGCGACGAGAGGTCGGCCGGCATCGCCTTCCACCCCGCGCCCAGATACGCGGGGTCGCGGAAGTGCTCGGTGTCGGCGATGCGGTCCGGGTAGCCGGTCGAGCCCTTCGTGCGGGGGTGGGTCTGGTACATGAGCCCGCCCTCGCGCCGCACCAGCTCCAGCATCTCGGCCGCGTCGGCGGTGCTGTAGACCTTGCCGTAGCGGGGATGGGTCATCTCGAACGCGCCCCCCTCGGGGCGGTCCATGAACCAGTAGACGGGCCGCGGGAAGATGAGGGCCCAGTGCCCTCCGAGGTGCACGTTGGCCTCCTCGCTGGGGATGAGCAGGAAGTCCGGGTCGGACTGCGCGCGCAGGGCGCGGAAGTAGGCGTCGAGCTCGTCGAGGCGCAGGTCGGTGAGGTCGCGCGGGTGCCCGTCGCCGTGGAAGTCCATGATGATCGACGCGTCGACCCCCATCGCCTTCAGGACCGGCTTGAACGGCGGCGTCCAGTCGAACCCGTGCTCGAGCGCCTGCATGGTGTAGGCGAGGTGCCAGTGCGTGCTCAGCGTCTTGTAGCCGTCGAGGGGCCGGAACCGGTCGCGGTTGGTGAACGCGAGAACCTCGTCGAGCGTCGTCTCGGCCGCGCCGTCGGAGAGCAGGAAGAACACCGACATGCGCTGCGTCTCGCCCGGCGGGGCGTTCATCCACGGATAGAAGCGCCAGTTGGTGTCGCGGATCTGCCGGATGCCGAGCGACACCCGCCCCCGCCACGAACGGTGCCACAAGTGCCCCAGGTTCGACGTGAAGTCGCGCGGGAAGAAGTACTGGTGCGGCGGGGGGAAGACCGCCACGCTGCCGCCGGCGGTGGTCGCCGCGAGGGTGCGGTAGCGCACCTTCACCGGCTTTCGCTCGGGGTCGAAGCCGGTCGATACGTCGTGGCGCAGATCGCCGGCGGTGTCGTACCAGCTCACACGGCTCTGCATGTTGCCGCCGGCCACGCGGTCGGCGTCGGCGGCCATCTCCCAGCCGCCGTCGTAGTAGTAGGCGACGTCGGCCGCGTCCGTGGTAGCCACCGCCTCCTGCTGGATGAGGCGGCTGCCGGGATAGATGGTGTAGACGATCGCGCCCTCGAACACCCCCATGCGCAGCCCGTCGAAGGTGAGCTCGACCCGCTCGCCGACGGTGCGGACGGTCGCCGCCCGCAGGCTGAACACCCCCTGCGCGTGCCGCGTTCCGTCGGGATGGCTGGGCGGAAAGTCGAAGAACGCGTTCCACCCGCGCCGCCGCGTGCCGGTCTCGACCTGGTAGAACGGCCGCACCGCCGACACCACGGTCACGCCGTCCACCGCAATCGACTCGATGAGCGGCCGGTCGGGGTCGAGCGAGAACGTCGCGCGCCAGTCCCGGTCGACCGCGTCCGGCCACTCCACCGTCACACCGTCCTCGGCCGCGGTCACCTCCACGGGACCGGGCCGCAGGTCGCCAACGTCCAGGGGCACGCCCTGGCCGAGCGCAACCTCGCCGACGAGAACGGCCGCGAGACCGAAACACGCGACAAACGTCTTCTTCATCGCTTCCTCGTCATCTGCAGTCGGTCCGGGTCATGCCTGGCAAAACCACGCATCGGGACCGGCTACCTCCAATTCGCCGTATCGCCCGCTGGCGCGCGTCAGAACACTGCGATCACGTTGAGCGGCGAGCCGGTGCCGCCGGTCACCGGAATCGGCCCGGCCGCGATCAGGAACTCCCAGCGCCCCTCTTCCGCCGCCACCTCGGCCAGCGCCTCGAGGTCCATGTTGTCGAAGATGTTGGTCCCCAGGCCGGCGATGAGCAGGATGTGCAGCGGCAGCCCGACGCCGTCGACCCCCGACGGCTGCACGTCGGTGGCGGCGTCGCTGCCGAACAGGGCGACGTCCTCGCCGCGGATCCAGCGGATGACCGAGGCGTGGATGCCGGCCGAGTTGCCCGAGAGCTGCCACGGCCCGACGTCGGCGCGCCGCGCCCAGCGGCCGGTCCGCAGGAAGACGGCGTCGCCCGGCTGCATGGTCACCCCCGCCTGCTCGAGCCACGCCTCGATGTCCTCGGTGTAGACGGGCGTCCCCGGCTCGAGGTAGTCGACCCCCTTCAGGCGGGGGATGTCGAGGAGCACGCCGCGGGTGACGATGCCGTCCTTCAGGTTGTCGATGCCGAGCTTGACGCAGCCCTCCTCGGCCGAGCTCGTGTCGGCGGGGAGGCCGTTGTACATCATCCCCTTGTGCAGGAAGTGGCACAGGGCGTCGATGTGGCTGACGCCGTAGCCGTGGTACGAGAACTCGATGGTGTCCGACCGCAGCGTCTCGGCCATGGTGTGGTTGAACGCCGAGTCGGGGTTGTCGGGGTGGACGCCGGGCATCGGGTTGTGCGACAGCGACACCGTCCGCCCGCGGGTCGGCAGCGCGAGTGCCTGCCGCCGCTTCTCCTCGGTGATCAGGTTGGCCGTGCCCAGCTCGTCGTCGGGGCCCCAGCGTCCCCAGTTCTTGACCTCCTCGAAGAGCGCGTCGAACTCCGCCTCGTCGTGCGGGCCCGGCCCGTCCTGCCCCGCCGCCGGCCCCGCCGCCAGGGCCGCAAGCACCGTGACCGCCGCGAACCAACCGCCCCTGCTTCTGCTTCGGATCATCATGCTTCGTCTCCTGGCCCCGATCGACAGGCGGCTCCGTTTGCCGCCCCCGACCGACCCTTCCATGAGTCTGGCTCGTTACGCCGACGCAGATCGCCACACCGAAAAAGATCCGCCCCGGGGAATCGTCGCCTGCCGTTGCCGACCGACCCCTGGCGGGGCGCAGCCCTCTCGCGGCGGGCGGCACCGCCGCCGCGGCGCAGACTCCCGGCCGCGCGGCGGGCGGCAATGCGGAACGCCGCGCCCCGCCGCGCATATCGTCTCTCCGCCTGCCCGCGACGGCGCGTCGCGGGCGGACGGCCCGCGTTCAGTCTATCGCGGGTTCCTCCGACGCGCCCGTCCCGTCGCCGTTGTCCGCGCGGTCGCACGCGCTGAAGAGAGTCTCTTCGAGCGCGACGATCACGGCATCCTCCCGCGACAACGCCGCCAGCGCCCCCGCCAGCACGTGCGGGTCGGCCCGGACGGCCCCCGTCCGCGGCCTCTCCAGGAACTCGTTCCAGTCGTCCTCGGAGTGGTAGTGGAACTCCAGCACCGTCGACAGCTCGGCCCGCGCGATGAACAGGCCGGTCCGAACCGACGCGGCGAGCGCCTCCCGGGAGGCGCGCATGTCCCGTCGCCCGGCATCGGTGACGTCCACCTCGCCAAGCGGCTCGACAAGGCCGGCCCGGCGCAGATGGAAGGGCATCGGGCGGCCGATCGGCTGCATGCTGACCAGGCGCCCGCCGGGGCGCAGCCAGCCGGCCGCCTTGCGCAGGGCGTCACCGACGCCCTCGGGGGGCAGTCATCACATCGAACGCGAGAAGACGACCAGGTCGAAGCTGGCCGGCGGCAGGGCGAGATCGAGGACGTCCGCCGCCCGGAAGCGGCAGGTGTCCGTGGTCCCACCGGCGCGGGCCAGCGCGATCGCGGCCTCGTCCGGGTCCACGCCGAGGACGGCCGCGCCCCGACTCGCGAGGCGGCGGGACGTCCGCCCGTCTCCGCAACCGATGTCGAGCACGTCCTTGCCGGCCAGGTCCGCGACTCGGGCGATCAGCTCCAGCTCACGCCCCTGCGGGTCCACCGTTCGCGCCATGTCATCCTCCACCCCACCGCCCCGCGCAGGCTTCCCGACGGCGTGTCCGCCATCCACGCCGCGCCGGCCCGGGAGCGCGGCTACAATCGCCCTCTGACCGAGGAGGGAGACGCCAATGAGAGAGACCTTCGACACGCTACTGAAACAGTACGAGGATGGCAAGCTGACGCGGCGGCAGGTGCTGGGCGCGTTCACCGCGATGGCCCTGCCGGCGGGCGCCCGCGCCCAGGCGGGCCGGGTGCGGGCCCGCACCCTCCACCACGTCAACGTCGGGGTCGCCGACGTCGACCGGTCCGAGGCGTTCTACCGCGACCTGCTGGGACTGCCGGCCCGCCGCTACATCGTCGGCGACGCCTACGCGCTGGACTTCCCCGATGGCGGCCTCATCAGCCTGTGTCCGGTCGAGGGAGGCAACTGCAGCCTGACCGCGGGCAGCGCGGTCGCGGGCGAGATCGACCACTTCGGGGTGGGGATCGAGAGCTTCGATGGAGACCGCGTGGCCAGGACGCTCGAGGACGCCGGCTTCGAGGGCGTGCGGGGCGGCGGGGGCAGCGTCCTGGTTCCCGACCCGGACGGCCTGATCGTGCAGCTCTCGGCGGTGACCGAGCGCTTCGAGGGAACGCCGCCCGACAGGGGGTGCTAGCCCGCCCATCGTCGCCTTCGGCTCCGCTGGGCGCCCAACCAACCCTGCCAGGAGTCTGCACCGTTCTACGGCGCAGACTCCTGGGCGCTAGGACCTGCGGCGAGGTCCCGCTTTCCGACCGGCCATCACGCCGCGTGGTTGCGTCGCTCCGCGGGCAGCGGGCAGCCCGCGATGCATACGTCCGACAGGTGCTCTCGTCGCGCCTCGCCGCGCTCCGGCGCTCTTCAGCCCTGCGGGCCCTCGCGGTCCCGGGGCGACGCGGCGTGTCACGACGGACTCCGGGCGATTCGAGGAAACCGGGCCGCTGCCGGCCCTCCTCCACGGAAGGAGGAAGGCCGGCAGCCGGAGGGGGGGAAGACGGCGGTCACCGGCCCCCGGGCGCCACGCCGAGGGGTCCGGCCCTTCTACTGATCGGTCGCCGCCGCCCGGTACGAGTCGTCGAACAGGTCGAGCTTGGTCTCGCGGATCTTGCTGGCGGCGGCCGTGCCGAAGGTCGCGAACTCGATGACCGGCTCGCCCTCGCGGTCGTACTTCGGCCACAGCGGCAGGCCCTCGCCGTTGGGGTCGCCGGTCTTCGCGAAGTTCACCCAGTACTGCGACATCTGGTCCGACAGCTCGTGGTCGCGCGCGTTCCAGCCGACGCCGACGAGGCCGACGTTGTCGAACGCGTAGGCGAGGTCCCCCGAGTGATAAGCGCCGCCGCCGCGCAGGCCCGCCGGGAAGTCGAGCTCGGGCCGGTCGGGCAGGTAGAGACGGAACACCGGGGGGGCGTGGCTGAAGAAGTAGAGGTAGACGTCGTTGGCGTCCGCGTGGGCCCGCGCCCATTCCCGCATCTGCCAGGTGAAGCTGCGGTCGGCCTGAATCGCCTGGCCGGCGGTCCGTGTCGAGGCGGCGATCTCGCCGGCGTAGGCCTCGAGCAGGGCGTCGGCCCGGTCGCCGTAGCGGTCCCGGATACCCGCCTCGAACTCGTCCCGCGGCGGCCCCGCCATGCCCGCGTAGAGGGTGGTGCCCTCGTCGGACAGCGAGCCGACGATCACCGGCACGTCGTTCTGGTCGCCGGCCGCGAAGATGGCGCCGGGCAGGTCGGGCAGCACCCAGCCGTCGACCACGACCCCGGTGCCGCGCCCGGCCTCGAGCACCGCCTCGGGCCCGGCCGCCCGGAGGGCCGCCGCCGCGTCGGCTCCCTCGCCCTCGACCCCGAGCCTGGCCGCGACCGCGAGACCCGCGTCGTGGCCCGAGACCGCGGTCGCGGGTCCGCCGGTCGTCGCGAGATGCGCGCGCGGGGCCCCGAAGCAGCCGCCCGAGTGGCCGACGGCCTTGTGGAACAGCCCCTTCGCCAAGGGCGACGCCTGGAGCACGCACACCGACCACGAGCCGGCCGACTGGCCGAAGATGGTGACGTTGCCGGGGTCGCCCCCGAACGCCGCGACGTGGTCGCGCACCCACTCGAGGGTCGCGACGTGGTCGAGGATGCCGTAGTTGCCCGACGCCTGCTCGGCCGACTCGGCGGTCAGGGCGGGATGCGCCATGAAGCCGAAGGGCCCCAGGCGGTAGTTGGCGGTCACCATGACGACGCCCTTCCTGGCCATCGCGGTGCCGTCGAAGATCTTCGCGCTGCCCGTGCCCGAGCTGTGCCCACCGCCGTGGAACCACACCATCACCGGCCGGCGCTCGCCCACCCGCGCCGCCGTCCACAGGTTCAGGGTCAGGCAGTCCTCGTTGCGCGGCAGCTCGCCCCGCGCATAGGGCGAGTCGTCGGCGTTGCGGGCCTGCCAGCACGCGGGCCCGAACTCGGTGGCCGCCTGGGTCCCGTCCCAGGGCTCGACCGCCACCGGTGGCCGCCAGCGCAGGTCGCCGACCGGCGGCTGCGCGAAAGGCACGCCCCTGAACACCGAGACGCCGGCCTCGACATCGGCCCACGCCCCTTCGAGCTCGCCGGACGGCGTCAACACCACCGGCCCGCCCTGCGACTGGGCGGCGGCGCCGGCCGCGCCCGCCGCCACGAAGAGCGCGGCCAGCCCATGGACCACGAGGTTCCGCATCGTGCGCATCGCAATCTCTCCCGGCCCGGCGACTCCGCCCCGCGGCACAGCCGTCCCGGCCAATCCTCCGGGACATCCGCGCACGACTCCCGCGGAGGTCCCGCGTTCCTGCCAATCAGTTGCCGGTCGTTCTCAGAATCCCGAAGATGAGCGCGGACAACGCACC
This sequence comes from Vicinamibacterales bacterium, assembly GCA_965116765.1. Lineage (GTDB taxonomy): Bacteria > Acidobacteriota > Vicinamibacteria > Vicinamibacterales > UBA8438 > JAJEEA01. Next base: position 1,891,318 of record OZ220718.1, read on the forward strand.
GGTCGCCGTGATCATGATGCCGAGCCCCCAACGCAGCAGCCGGTTGAAATGCCGTTCCATCATGGTCTTGACAGCCTCGAGATCCGCCTTGGTGACGAAGTGCTTCATCTCCGTGTCGAATCTGGTCTCGAGTCTGACCAGGCCGGCCTCTACCCCCCGCAGGCGCTCTTCCATGCCCGAACTGGCCGCTTCGACGGCCCGCAGGCGCTCTTCGAGCCCGAAGCCGGCCGTTGCGGCGCCCGCCACGGCCGTCGGCTCGTGCACGCCGACGTTCACCGGCCGCTCGCCTCCCGCCGGTCGCCCGTCAACCACCGTTTGCTCCCAGTATGCCGAAGATGATCGCCGACAACGCCCCCGTGGCGGTGATCATGATGCCGAGTCCCCACCGCAGCAGCCGGTTGAAGTGCAGCTCCAGATCGGTCTTGGTTGCGACGTGCTTCATCTCCGTCTCGAGCCTGACCACGCCCGCCTCCACCCCCCGCATGCGGAAATCGAGGCCCGAGACGGCTCCTTCCACCGCCACGAGGCGGACGTCGAGGCCCGAGACGGCTCCTTCCACCGCCACCAGGCGGGCGTCGAGGCCCGAGACGGCTCCTTCCACCGCCACCAGGCGGGCGTCGAGGCCCGAGACGGCTCCTTCCACCCCCTGCACGCGGGCGTCGAGGCCCGAGACGGCTCCTTCCACCCCCCGCATGCGGGCGTCGAGGCCCGAGACGGCTCCTTCTGCCGGCGTTGCCGTTCTCGGCACGTGCGAGTCGGTCAATGCCCCCTCCTCACTCCCGGAATCCCGTCCGCATGACGATGCGTTTCCAGTCGTCCTCGGGTATTCGGAAGCAACAGCGATGCCATCGCGCCAACCCACCGTCTCGTTCTCGCCCGCAAGAGCTATTCTACCAATCAAGCTGCAAGAGGCTGCCGAAGGAGCGAGCGACCGGGCAGCGGGCGACCCGCGCCGGATCGCGGTCGACGACAACAACCGAGGAGACACCATGCGCAGATTCTGCATCACCTTCGTCGCCGGCCTGGCCGTCGGGCTGACCGCGGCGGCGGTCCTCACGGCCCAGATCGACATTCGGCAGCAGGCGCCGCTCGACCGCGCCGTCGACTTCCCGACGGCCGAGATCGACGCGATCATCGCGGAGATGGACGCGGCGGGCCGCGTGACCACGCGGCTGCTCGAGGGCGGCAGCTACAACGTCAACATCCGGCGCATCAGCAACGCCGAGACCGCGCTGATGCACCCCCGGACGACCGACGTCTACGTGGTCCGGGAGGGCTCGGGCACCCTCGTGACGGGCGGGCAGATCGTCGACGAGCAGGGCGAGCCGGTCGACGGCACGCGGGGCGCGGCCATCCGCGGCGGGTCGGAGCGGGTCATCGGCGTCGGCGACGTCATCTACATCCCCGCCGGGGTGCCCCACGGCATCCGCGACACCGAGGGCATCACCTGGTTCAACATCCGCTTCGACACGCGCTGACGGCATCGCTGCGTACACGAAACGGGCCGGCCGAGCGCCGCGACGACGCCCGGCCGGCCCGCGATGGCGAATGCCGACGCCGACTGCGCCGTCAGGGCGCGCGGCAGACGAAGTTCCCGGCGTCGTCGGTGCTTCCGCTGCCCGTGTAGACCGCCTGCTGCGGATACGGGCAGAGCGGCCGGGTGCGGTCCACCGCCCCGTCGCGCACGCGCGACGCCAGGATGCTGTCCGGCGCCTCGCCCCGCTCGACCCACGCCTCGAGGGCGGTCACCATGTCGAACTGGCTCGGCCCCGCGCCGCCGCCGCAGTGCCCCATGCCCGGGGCCATGAACAACCGGTAGTGGTCGTGCACCGTGTCGGCATCGCCGACGGCGTCCACGACGCGGCGGTAGTACTGCGTCGCGTTGGCCGGCGAGATCTGCGGATCGGCCCAGCCGTGGTAGGAGATGAGCCTGCCCCCGCGGTCGAAGAACGGCTTCAGGTTCGGGTCGAGGGCGTTGAGGGTGTCGTTGTCGACCTCCTCGGCCCGCACGATGTCGGTCTCGAAGTTGAACTGGTCGATGGTCCACTCCGGGTCCGCGAACGTCAGGTAGCGGAACTGCTCGAGCCCGGTCGCCCGCGCCGAGCGGGTCCAGCCCAGATCCGTCCAGCCCAGCTCGCTGCCGGGCAGCAGGCCGGTGATGGGACGCCCCGACCGCGGGTTCTCGGGCGACGAGTAGAGCATGCGCACCGTGTTCACCTGGGTGGACGACAGGCAGCCCTCGCTCTGGCCGTCCGCGCACTGCAGCGCCGCGGGGTCGAAGTCGCACCCCTCGGGATCGCCCACGACTCCGTCGGTCACCCCGTCGCCGGCGTCGCATGCTTCGAGGACCGCCCCGTGCACGAGCTCGCGCAGGTCGGCGGTGAGGCGGGCCGCCTCGTTGGCCTCGAGCGGCTTGGCGACGCGCAGCGAGCCGCCGGCCCGGCCCGTCCAGTCGTTGCCGGGGGCCCCGGCGATGATGCCGTCGAAGTGCTCGGGATACCGCTGCGCCGCCTTGAGGGCCTGGCGCCCCCCGGCCGAGCAGCCGTTCCAGTAGGTGTACTCCGCCGCCCTGCCGTAGTAGGCCTCGATGGCGGCCTTGGCCATCACCGCCATCTCGCCGATCGAGCGGTAGCCGAAGTCGATGACCTTCTCGGGATGCCCGAGTCCGAAGCTCGCGGTGTTGCCCTCGTGCCCGGTGTCGGTCGAGCTCGAGGCATAGCCGCGGGCGAGGGCGGCGGCCATCGAGTTGTGGCGGATCGACCCGGTGAACGCGCCGTTGCCGACCGCCTGGTACTTGCCGTTCCAGTCGGCCCCGGGCATCCACACCTCGACCTTGATGTCGGAGTCGTCCGACGGGGTCAGGGTCGCCTCGACGCGGCAGAAACTCGGCAGCCCCCCGTAGGTCGCCTGCGTCCGGGCGTTCTGCGGCCCGGGAGGCGCGAAGGCGCCGGCCTCGACGAGGGTCGCGCCGGTGATGGTGGTGTTCGGCAGGGCGAGCGACATCAGGCTGTCGCAGCTCGCCATCTCCGGCGCGGACTGTGCGGCTCCGCCCGCGGCCTCGGTGCCGGCGGTCGCGGCGACGATCGCCGCCGCGGCCAGCGCCGCCGCCGCGGCGGTCGCGGTGATGAACGTGAACAGACGTCTCATGGTCTCGTGTCCTCGCAAGCTGAGTCAGGAAGCCGACGGAACTGCCTTGCTCCCATGCCGAGCGCCGGAACGCAGAAACGGATGCGTCCGGCCCGGCGGGCGTCACCCGAGGCTCCGCCCCCCCCGACCGACCAACCACCGGGAGCCGCGCGGTTCCGCTCCCCCGACTCCCGGATGGCGATCGGCAACCTCCCGTCGATGACGGTCCCTACTGGCCGCCCTCGGCCTCGGCCCTCTCCAGCACCCGGGCCCCGGCCATGATGCCCTCCATGCCGATGTTGCCCTCGTGGCAGGCGTACTCGAACACCGGGTCGGTCGAGTGGCGCAACGGGATCATCGCCGTCCACGGCGCCGCCCAGGTGTCGGGGTCGGTCACCGTGACCTCGTACTGCAGCACGTCGTCGCTGGCCCGGGTGAACCGCTCCAGCACGTGCAGCTTCTCGCCGGCCGAGCCCATCACCGAGGCCTGCGGCGCGTAGTTGGTGGTCTCGACGACCAGCGTGTCGCCGTCCCAGTGCCCCCGCGAGTCGCCGTGCAACAGCCGGACGCTGTCGTCCACGTGGGGGGCGCCGGTCAGGGGAATGACCCGCGGCCCGCCCATCTCCTGGTAGAGCACGACGTGGCTGGCGCTCTGGAAGATCTGCAGGTAGCTGTTGTAGCCGGCGCCCAGACGCGGCGCCCCCCAGCTGATGCACCGCTCGCCGAGGCTGCGGTCCTCGGGCCCCCAGGCGTGGCGCGCCCGCGCCTCGGCCCGCGCCGCCGCCCGCGCGTCCGCCGCCTCGGTGCGGGCCGGCAGCCGCCCGTCGGGCGGATCGACGATGAGCGAGGTCCGGTTGTCCCAGTCGCGCTCGACCATCCAGAAGTGGTTGTAGTTGCCGGTCGCCCGGTCACGCGAGCTGAACGACTCGGCCTCGGCCAGGGCCGCCGCGAACACGCTGTCGCCGAAGGCGGCGTCGCCCGCCGCGTCGTTGAACAGGTCGCCGGCGCGCGCCTGCAGCGCCGCCACCTCCTCGTCGGTCAGGGTCTCCCGGTCGCCCAGCACCTCGGGCCGCTGCAGCGGCGTCACGTTGTTGTTGGCCCAGACCCCCTGCAGGTCGGGGTGGCCGTCGGCGGTCCGGGCCGGCGCCCACTCCTGCCCCGCCGCCGCCGACGCCGCGAACACCGCCATGACGAGTACAAGTGCCTTCAGTCTCACGGCTTCCTCCTCTTCCCGAAATGCGAACGCGGCACGCGCCCGTTCGTCCTGACTTTCGTGTCGGCCAGAATACCACCGGTCGCCAGCCGTTTCACGCGTTCGTCTCCGCGACGCCGCCGCCCGCACTCCCTGGCCGACGCCCGGGACCGGTCCCGGCCCCGCAATCGACCGTCCGGGAGCCCGCGCCCGGCTGCCCGCGCCCAGGATCCCGCGCCGAACCGCGGCCCCGGCTTCTACCGTCCCCCGTCCACCGTCCCCCGTCCACCGTGCCGTGTCTAGCGTCCCGTGTCTAGCCATTCCAGAATGCGCGGGGTGACGAACTCCGGCACCTGATTGTGCGGCCCGTGCCCCACCCCCGGCAGGACGTGGATGGTCAGCTCGCCCTCCACCCGACCCCAGAGGTCGTTCAGGGTCTCGTTCAGAAACGGCCCGCTGTCCTTGCCGTAGATGAACAGGGTCGGCGCCTGCACCGGCGGGAACGCGTCCATCGTGAACCCGAAGCCCTCCGTCTCCGCCGTCACCGGCGAGTACGGCCAGTTCGCCTTGTAGAAGTTGACGATCGACTCGGCGTAGAGGCGCTCGTAGGCCTCCGCCCGGAGGCGAGCCAGCTCCGGCGTGTCGCCGGGCCGCTCCCCGCCGCTCCGAATCCTCGCCCCGAACTGCGCTCCCGCCTCCGGATTCTCCTGCATGTTGCGCTGGAACGTGCTCGCGCGCTGCTGGTCCGGGTTGTCGATGAGCTCCCGGATGAGCCCCGCGGGATGCACCGACCCCAGCGAGATCAGCCGCTCGGTCCGCTCGGGGCGGGTCATCGCGAAGTGCCAGGCGTGGAGGCCGCCGCTGTCCTGGCCGACCACGGTGGCCCGCTCCTCGCCGAAGTGGTCGATTATCGCCTCGATGTCGTCGGCGATGCGGGCCGACGCGTAGTGCTCGACCCCCTCCGGCTTGCCGCTCTCGTCGGTGCCCCGGGTCGACATCGACACCACCCGGTACCGCTCGGAGAGCGCCACCATCTGGTGCCGGAAGTCGAACCACGGCCCCGTGATGCTGTGCACGAACACCACGAGGGGCCCCTCGCCGGCCGTGTAATACGCGATGGCGACCCCGTCCGAGTCGACCTCACCCTTCTCGAAGGCGGCCGACCGGCCCATCCAGTCGGTGAGGGTCACCTGGGCGCCGGCCTCGACCGGGGCGAGACCGAGAAGACCGACGAGCAACGATGCGCAGATGATTCGCAAACCAGAGACTCCGTTTCTCCGCCCGCAAGGGCGGGTTCAGACCGTTCCGGGGAATACTACGTCACATCCTGCCGCCGCGACGCCGTCGTCCGCCGCGGACCGCCGACGGCGCCCCACCGGCCAGGAGCCCCCGCCGTAGAACGGTGTGGACTCCTGCAGGTCGATTGGGCGCGACAGGCGACGATTTGCGGGCGAGGACGCCGGTCACGGTCGGCGCGTGTGTTCGGCCCGCCGTCTTCGTTGCCGCGTGGGCCACGACCCGGCCGTCGCGCTGGTGGTTCATTCGCCCGGCCCGCGATGCCCGGCCTCGGCGGCCGCGACCGCGGCCCGGCCCTTGTCGCTCAACCGGTAGCGCTGCGCCGAGCTCCGCGGCTTGTCGGGAACGGTCATCTCGATCAGTCCCGCGGACCGGAGACGGTTGATCCGCCGCTCGAAGCTGCGCGTTCGGCCTTCGTAGCCCCCCGCGCGCCGCAACTCCCGGCTCGTCGCGGCTGCCTCGACGCAAGCTCGAAGCATGGCGGCGTCTTTCGCATCCACCTCAACTTGCACCCCAACTTGCACCCCTGCTTGCCCCCCAACTCGGCTCCCGTCGCCGAGGGATTGCTGCTCCCGGCCCCCCCGGGTTCCTTTTCGCACACCTGCGTACGGGTCAACCTGGTCATGGACCGCGCCCGTCCCCGCCGGCGGCCCCGGCCAGTCTCCAGGGTGCTTCCAGACCGGGCCGCGCACCCGCTCGTCCGCGCGGTCGCGGGCCGCCGCGCGCCGGATCGTGGTCACGAACCCGCCGGCGACCGCGAACTCCGGTTCCGGCAGGCCGGCTCCGACGCAACGACGGATCATGTCCAGGGTGCCCGTGCCCATGCGCTCGATGTACTCCCCCAGGTACAGGGACTCGGCCAGCAGCGGATTGCCGGGCACCGACCGGTGCGCCTCCCGCAGCCCCTCAAGGGTCAGCGGAGGCGGAAGCCGTCCGGGGTTGCGTACCTCGAGCCGGTCCGAGAAGAGCATGACCTGCACGCTGCCGTTGTCGGTGTAGTCGCGATGGGCGACGGCGTTCACGATGGCCTCGGTCACGACCTCGGGCGGAACCTCGTAGGTCCTGCGCGCCCGCGCGTCCTCCGCCCGCGTGCCGATCGACCGGTTGATCTTGCTCAGCACGAAGTCGACCGCCTGGTCGACGAGGTCGAACGCCGCGCCCTTGTACACCTGATAGGACGGAATCGGCTTCGCCACCTCCGTCCCGTGGAAGTGCGCGCACCTGACCTCCGACGAGATCAGGAACCGTTGCGGCGTCTTCCCGAACACCAGAACCGCCGCGTTCGTCAGGCGCCCGTCGTTCAGCAGGTTCAGATGCTCCAGCAGTTGCAGCGGAGGCGTCCCCTCCGGCAGCGGGAACTGACGGGCGTGGCGGGCGGTGCGGATGAACTGCGCCATCTTCTCCGTGTCGAGGTCGTCCGGCCCCGCCCCGGCGCAGGGCGCGGCGTCGAACGGCCCCCAACGGATCAGCTCCCTGCTCTCCAGATACTCGACCAGCGCCGCGTAGAGCCCCGCGACCAGCTCCGCCTTGGTCCCGAATCGCTTCCGGACCAGACCGGCCTGCGCCTTGGCGATGAGCGCCAGCATCTTCGGGTGGCGGCGCCCGCCGGCCGCGTCCTTCACGAAGACGAGGCGGTACACGCCGACCCCGGTCGCGTGATCGAACTCCCGCTCCGTCGGCGACACGCCTTCGCCGTCCTCGGTACCGTAGTCGTTGCCGAACAGCCCCACGTACACGTCGCATCGCTCGACTTCGTCGAGGTAGAGCTGATCCGGCCGTCGATCCGACGCCGGAGCGTCCTCGAACAGGAACGCATCGAAGAACCGGCGCATCAAGACGTCGTCGCGGACGTAGTCGCGCAACGCCGCCCGCTCCGAGGCGAACTCGCCCTGCACGCTGCTGATGAAGATGCGGAGGGGAATCATGCCGTACGCCCTGTCGCCGTGTCCTCGATCCGCTACTCCGCAGCGCCTCCGGCACCCACTCTTTGCCACGTTCGAGCGATACTTGGCCAGTCGATCGTGCGCTCCTGCTCACCGGTCCAAACATCCCAGAAAGCAGGGTCCGGTGAATGCGGTCGATATTCTTCTGGAATCTCGCGGATCTCCACGAGCGTCGGGGCGGGAGCCGCCCAGCCGAGCAGAATCGCTCGTCGCGTGGGCAAGCTGGGAAGCTCCCGCAGGAGTGGTCCAAGACCGTCGGGCACAAGACGCTTTACGAGTTCCTGGTCCCGATCGTTGACAAGACGATGCAGGAGGAACGTGTTGCACTGAGAGAGCACGGTCGGCGACACCTCCGACGGTCGCTGGGACGCCAACACCAGTCCCAGGCCGAACTTCCGCCCCTCCCGGGCGATGCGTTCGAACACCCGTGCGCACTCGCGGCCCGCGGGCAGGGCCGACTCGCCGCCGAGATCCCGGTGAACGAACGTATGGGCTTCTTCCAGTACCAGTGTCGTCGGCAGTTCCTTGTCGTTCTCCTGTCGATACCGTTGCAGCGCTTCGAAGACCATTCGGCCGAGCACGCTGACGACGATGTGGACGACCTCGGAAGGAACCAGCGAGAGGTCGATCACCGCCAGTGGTCCCGTCTCGGCTTGATCGGCTCCGACGTAGTCACTGAGCCAGTCTTCGAGGGTGATCGCTGTCGAGTTGTCCGGTTGGATGACGGAGGCCAGGCGGCCCGCGGACAAGAGGCTCCGGATGCGGAGGTTCAGTGTGTCCACGAATTGCGCAATGTCCCGACCGGAGTGGTCCGCGGCGAGCGCATCGACGTAGTCCGGGAGCTCCCCAACTGAGAACCGGACCGGCGTGTCTTCGTCCATTGCAGGCGCGTCTTCGCCTAGCCCGACGGCATCCGCGGCTGCCTGAAGTGCCGTCGCTATCGTACCGAGTGCCTTTTCCGAGAAATCGTCGTGCCAGTACCCGCCGTTCCTCCGCCGGCTGCGCGCTCCGACTTCGACCTCTTCCGCCCTGGAAGCTACGGCGTCAAGGTACTCCGTTAGGCCGGCACTCGCGCAGGCAGGGCGCTCGACGAGGTCCTTGAAATCCTCGCCGATGTTCACGAGAACCTTCGCAACCCCTTCCCTTCGTCCCGATTGCTGGTGGTCACCGTTCTGCACGAGCACCTTGATCCGGCTTCGATACCGCTTGATTCGCCCCTTGACCTCCGTCTCGAACTGGTCGGGCACCCCAAGTCCCGAACGCAGCCGCCTCAATGCTTCGAACAGCACCGGACGCTGCGCACCGGGTGCTGCGCCGGTAAACGCCGCCCATTCCGCGCCGTTCCAGAGCCACGCAGGCACCCGGAGCGATTCCGCCCCGGTTCCCGCCTCGACGCGGAACAAGCGCACGTCGAAGTCGCCGAATGCGTGCGCGTACTCGCCATTCGGGTCGAGCACGACGAAGCGTGCGTTGGGCCTGCAGTCGCGCTTTGCCGCAATTCGTGCCTTCCGCGCGGCATCCAGCGACCACCGTACCAGCCCAGCTACGGAACACGACTTGCCCGCCCCGGTGTTCCCCAGGACCGCCAAGTGGCGCCCGAAGAGCTTGTTCGGATCGACATGAACGGGCGCGCGCCCCGCAGTCGGGCAGTGGCCCACTGCAATGCGCCTAACCGCATCGTCTTCGCCCTCGACGATGGCCCGGAGCTGGTCGCCGCCGGGAAGGAGCACGGGATCGCCGACGGACGGAAACACGTCGACGCCGCGCTGCACGTGAAACGAGAGCGCGTCTCCGGCAGGACGGGTCTTGAGTGTCCCGATGGGGGTGAGGCTCATCACGCGGGAGGGGAACGGCAGATCGACGAGACCGAAGTCCTGCTGCATCCCCTTGCGCTTGGGGAACGGCAGCCGCTCGATACGCACCGAAGAGATGATGCACGCGGTGGCACCTCCCTCGTTGGGAATCAGCACGTAGCCGTTGATGCGCGGGAAACCGGCGGGCGCGCCGGTGTTCAGGGCCGTGGCCTGGGGGGCATCCGGATCCAGGCGCACCAGGATCCGGTCGGCGGACACCTCCTCGACCGTGCCGATGATCCGCTCCGCAACGGCTTGGACCAGCGCAGTCACACTGGTTCCTCGCGCTCGCGATCTTCTGGCGCCTCTGGTCTGCCGCGGTCGCCCTGGGGACGCGCCCGCCGATTCAGCAGGTCGACCATGCGCCACGTGGTCCTGTCGATGGCGGGCTTGGGCAGATAGTGCTCGACCAGAGTCGCCAGGTGGCCGAAATGCGGACCGACCAGGAGGGTGATCTGCGCCTCGTGGCCGGCCGCGTCGTGGAAGGCCTTCAGACGCCCTCCCGCCTCGTCGTAGGAGATGATGACGAGGTGCGTCGAGGGAATGCTCAACATGTCGCGGAGCACGCGGTTCACGTGGTCGTCTCCGAAGCCGTATCCGTAGGTCACGATAACGGCGTTCGGTTGGCAGACCGCGGCAGCGAAGTCACGGAACAGCTCGGCGTAGGGGAGCTCCAGGGTCTCAACGTCCTTCGCGGCGTTGGGGTAGACCAGTAGTTGCTCGCCGGTCTTGGTCGGCACATCGGGATCGTTGTCAGCCGCGCCGAATGGGAGACCGCAACGCTGGACGTTCGGATCGCCGGGCGGCCCGGAGCTTCTCCAGTCCACGGACCCGTGGAGCTTGGTGAACCGCACCACGCCTTCGAGATACCGGGGTTCGCCACGAATGCCCGGCGGGTTGTAGTGCAGGTCGATGCCCAGCCGGGAGGAACGAAAGACGGGCGCCAGCGAGCCGACGAAACGGTCGACCATCCGCAGCCCGAGCAGGTCGCAGCCGCGTTCGATAAGCCTGTCGTAGTTCGTGGTGAAGATGTGCGCCCGCTCGCGCGTGGCGGTCCGGCTGGCGAACGGGAGGAGAAAGCCGCCGAGCAGGCGGCCGGCATCGCCAGACGCCTCGTCCTGTGGGCCCGACAGCGCCTTTGCGATGCCGCGCTCCGTGGCGAGAAGCTGCATGAGCAACTCGGCCAGCGTGGCATCGAGCGCGGTTCTCCATGCCCGCAACGACATCGTCGCGCTCCGCTTCGGTTCGTCGTCATCGCCAACGTGGTCGTCCGCGGCGCCAGCCAGAATGCGCAGGCCGCCGATCAGCTCGTTGATGGTCCGCACCTGATCTTCAATGTTGGGTTCGTCACGGCCGAGTCGTTTCGCGCCTTCACGCGCAGCCCTCATGACCTCTTCCGTGTAGGTGTGCTGAAAGACCGCAGGACGCATGTCGACTTCGGGAGCACCCGCCGCTCTCGCGATTGCCGTCGTGAGACCGCTGCCGACCAGGACGTTCAAGTGCTCGGCCTGGAACAACGCCGACAGCCACGGCTCGACCTCCTCGCGATGGTCCCCGGGATCAGGTTCACCGGGGCCGGACCAGGAATGAGAGCCGGCGCGGACCAAGTGTGTCGGCCACGCTTCCGCGCCACTCGGCGTGTCGGGACCCTGGTTCGGGCTAGGCGTCTGTCGATCGTCCGGTGCTCCGCTCATTTTCCGAACTCGGGCTGCTCCTGCCAGAGGGCAGCGCAGCGCTTCGCGATGTCCGGCAGATCGTTGTTCTCCATGCGTTCCTTGTGGGGCTCTCCGATGAGGCGACCGCGCGGAAGTCCGGATCGCTCTACGGAGCGGACGCCTTCACCGGCCCCGCTGGCCCCAGACCCAGGTCGCGGCCCTTGTCCACGGCCGGCACCCCCTCGGCCATCCAGCGGGGAGCGGAGGCGTCGAGCAGGTAGTGGTCGAAGAACTGCTGCATGCGGACGGCCCAGTCTTCCTGGTTCGCCTGCCGACGCAGGCCGTGCGCCTCGCCGTTGTAGTTCAGCATGAACACCGGCTGCTGCAGGCGCCTGAGGGCCACGAACAGCTCGATGCCCTGGTACCAGGGCACCGCCCCGTCCTCGTCGTTGTGCATCATCAGCAGCGGGGTCCGCACCTTGTCGGCGAAGAAGAGCGGCGAGTTGTGGATGTAGCGGTCGCGCTCGTCCCACAGGGTGCCGCCGATGCGGCTCTGGGTGCGCTCGTACTGGAACATGCGGCTCATGCCCGTCTGCCAGCGGATGCCGCCGTAGGCGCTCGTCATGTTCGAGACGGGGGCCCCCGCCTCGGCCGCCGCAAACAGGTTGGTCTTGGTCAACATGTACGCGATCTGGTAGCCGCCCCACGAGTGGCCCTGCACCCCGACGCGCGCGGGGTCGACGAAACCCCGACCGAGCAGCTCCAGCACCCCCGGCACCACCGCGTCGAGGGCGCTCTCGCCGGGGTAGCCGACCTCGTAGGGGATGTCGGGCACGAACACCACGTAGCCCCGGCTGGCGTAGAACGAGAACGCGACCGACGACCCCCCCGGCGTCGGCGCCCGGTAGTCGTGCAGCCCGTCCGACATGCGCTCGTAGAAGTAGACCATCAGCGGGTACTGCCGCGACGGGTCGAACCCCTCCGGGGTGATGAGGATGCCCTCGAGCCGCTCGCCGTCGTTCGAGGTCCAGTCCATCAGCTCGGCCGTCCCCCAGGCGTACTCCGCCTGCTGCGGGTTGGCGTCGCTGAGCTTCCGCTTCGCCTCGAAGTCCGGGCCGCCCGTCCACAAGTCGGGGAATGTCCCGAAGCTCTCGCGGGTCCAGAGAAGCTGGTCGGCGTCCTCGGCCCTGGCCTGGAAGCGGAACCGGAACGGCTCGGACACGAGCCTGGTCACGCCGGCGGCGCCATCCGTGGTACCCCGCGCGTAGCCGCCGGCCTTCGTCCTCTCGTCGAACGTGGAGAACAGCAGGCCGCCCTCGGGGAGGGCGGGCTCGTCGTCGGTCCGGACGAGCTGGTGCCGGACGCGGCCGGCCCGCCCCGACGTGAGCCGCACCGGGGGCTCCGCGCCGGCCGGGTCGACCCGCCAGGCGTCGTAGCGGTCGTGGACGATCAGGGCCGCGTCGCCCTCGATCCACTGCGCCGCTCCGTAGGGCGACGGCCCCTGGGGACGGTCGTTCAGCTCGTCGTGGAACGCCTGGGGAATGCCCGCGGTCAGGCTGACCGCGCCGGCCGAGCCGTCGACCGGGGCGGCCTTCCAGTCGCGGTCGCCGTCGTCCCACCAGTAGGCATAGGCGCCCCCCGGCGACAGGCCGACCCCGCGCCCCCCGCGGACGCGCTCGGCGACCCTCCGCCGCTCGCCGGTGCGGGCGTCGACGGCGTAGGCGTCCCGGTAGGTGCCGTCCCACGACAGCTCCTGCCGGTACGGCACGTCGGTCGTCCCGAGCAGGAAGCCCGACCCGCGGTCCCGCGTCCGGGCCACGTCCGGCATGTCCGGCGCGCCGAGCTGGACGACGCCGTCGTCCCCATGCAGGGCGACGGCCAGGTACGAGCGCTCGCGCTCGTCGTCCAGCCGCACGAGCTGCATGGGCTGCAGGTAGGGGTCCTGCCAGTTCCAGACGTCCAGCCGCACCTCGTCGCGCTCGAGCGGCGCCTCGTCCGGCTCGGGCGCGGGCCGGGGCGCGGTCCCGAAGAACAGCCGTTCGCCGTCGTCGGAGAACGACACCCGCCCGTGCTCGCTGACCCACCAGCCCGCGGGCACGCCGGCCGTCGCCGTCGCCGCCACGAGGACCGCGGGGGCGCCCGCGTCGGCGCGGTAGAGGGAGAAGGCGGGTTGCTCGCGCTCCCATTCCGCGGCGTCGCTCACGAAGGCGAGGCTGCCGCCCGCCTCGTCGAAGGCGATCTGCCGGTAGTGGCCCTCGCCCTCCATGACCGGCGTCGCCATCCCCGTCGCCGCGTCGATCCAGTGGACGCCGTCGCCGCCCTCTTCATCGGTGGAGGCGGCGTAGGCGAGGGCGGTCCCGCTGTCCGCCACCCGGTAGGACACGGCATCGGGGAACGAGAACTCCTCTCCCGTGTCGAGGTGACGCAGCACGAGCGGCGTCCCGGCGTCCTTCTCGTGGCGCTTCTCGTACTCCGGCGAACCCTCCTCCTCCGCCTCCTCCGCTTCTCCGGCTTCCTCGCCCCCGGCTCCCTCCTCGCCTTCCGTTTCGCCGGCCTCCCCGTCCCCGGCCTCCGCCGGATCCTCGGACAGGTGATAGGCGATCCACGATCCCCCGTCCTCGGGCACCTGGAACGACTCGATGGGGCCCGCGGTGAACTCGGCTTCCGCGCCGTCCGGGGACGCCGCGATCGCGGCGAGCGAGAGCACCCCCAGCGAATCGCCGGGCAGCTCGTCGCCCGACTTCCCCTCCCGGCGCAGCGCGTCGACCTCCGCCTGCGGCGGCGGCACCGTGTACGCCACGTGGCGCGAGTCGCGGGTGAAGACGGGGCCGCGACCCCGCACCCGCCTCGACGCGGTCCCGTCGGTGCGGGACACCACCAGCTCGGGGTCGCCGTCCCAGGGCTCCACCACCCAGGCCGCCCAGGCCCCGTCGGCCGAGATGCGAGGGCTCCGGATGGTGTTCCAGCGGTAGGTGTCCTCGTGGTCGAGGGCGGGCTTCGCGTCGGGAGCCTGGGCGAGGGCGGGGAGCCCCGCCGACAGCATCGCCGCCGCCGCGAAGGCGCAGGCCCACGCCGTCCCGACCCGCCGAGGCGACCGCCCGGGCCTCGCCGCCGAAGCCGCCGGCGCGAGCCGGGGCGTGCCGGCCGCCCGCGCCCCGGGCCGCCTACCGGTACATGGGATCATGGTCATTTCTGCCTCCACGGGCGTCAGGTACCCGTCCTTCCGTTCGGCCCACGCGGCCGGGCCGTCAGGTTCCGTCTGCGACATTCTCCCCCGCTTCGCGCCCGCGCGTGAAGCACCGCGACCCTCGGCCCCTGCCCCGACGAGCGGGTCGGCGGGCACAGGGGGTCGCAACACCCGGCGCCCGGCGTCGCGCCCACGCGCGAAGCTCCGCGACCCCCGGCCTGCCCCGGGTCGGCCGGCACAAGGGTCGCGGCACCCGGCGCCGGGCGTCGCCATCGGCGCTCGCGCACCAGGAGCCACGGTGCCCTGTCGGAGGGTCGGAACCCGGGGGGCTCCGCATCCGCCCCCGCGCGCCGGGAGCCCATGCTCCACCGACACGATCACCGCCTTCACCGCGGGCATCCGCCCCCGCGCGCCGGGAGCCATGGAGTTGCCGGCGTATCCGGTGGCAGGTCAGGGGCATCCGCCCCCGCGCGCCGGGAGCCGTGGGTCTCCTGGTCGGCGGGCCGCCGCCTGATCGCGCCCGCCCGCGCAGCGGGTGCCATGCTCACCGGAACGACGATCACGGGAAACCGGTCCCGGGCATCGCCGTTCCCCCTGCCTGCGTCCACAGCCCAACGGCCGAAACGCGCAAGCGGCCACTCGCAGCAGCGGGCTGCGCCTGTTCGCGGGCCGGCCTCCCCGATTCCCCGGACGCGGGGATGACGGCCGGGAACTCCCCGCCCGCGGCGTCCGTCTTCATTCCCAAGGGAGCGCCCCGGAGAGCCGGCCGAATCCGGGGCGAGAGCAGATCACGGAGCGACAGCATGATCCCACCAGCAGCGAGATCGGGCGGCACGGCGTCGAAGTGGTTGTCGGCGGTCCTCGCGGCGGGGGCGATGCTGGCGCTGGCCCTGCCGCTGCCGGCAGCGGAGCAGGCCGGCGCCGCGCCGGACTTCCGGTGGCAGGGCAGCGTCGAGGCCGGCAGCACCGTCACCGTCCGCGGCGTGAGCGGATCGATCACGGCGGCCCGCGGGAGCGGCGAGGTCGTGGTGGAAGCGGTCAAGACGGCGCGCCGCAGCGACCCCGACGACGTGACCATCGAGGTGATCGAGGACGGCGAGGGCATCCTCGTCTGCGCCGTCTATCCGTCGGGGTGGTTCCGGCAGAACCGCTGCGCGAGGGGCGACTCCTACCGCATGAGCTCGCGGAACAACGACGTGAACGTCGCGTTCACCGTGTCCATCCCCGACGGCGTGCACCTGAACGCCCGGAACACCAACGGCGTCGTGCGGGTGTCGGGGCTGTCGGGCGACGTCAGCGCCACGACCGTGAACGGCAACATCGAGGCGGAGAGCGCCGGAGTGGTGTCGGCGCGGACGGTCAACGGGAGAATCGACGCGGCCGTGGGCGCGTCTCCCCGGCAGGACCTGTCGTTCAGGACCGTGAACGGCCGGGTTCGCCTGGCCCTGCCCGCCGAGGTCCATGCGGACCTGAGCCTCCGAACCGTCAACGGCGGCATCGACAGCGACTTCCCCGTCGACGTCCGGGGCCGCTGGGGCCCGCGCTCGGCGTCGGGCCGGCTCGGGCAGGGCGGACCCGACATCGACGTCTCGACCGTCAACGGCGGCATCGAGGTACGCCGCCGCTGACGCCCGGCCCGCGGGTCAGCGCGACCGACGCCGCCTCCGCCGCTTCCTCGCCGCGCGCGATCTCGAGCGTCGCCGCGATGCCGGTGTTTCCCTCGTGGCAGGCGAACTCGAACATCGCCCCCACGGTGGGCGGCATCAGGATCTCCGCCGTCCACGGCTGCGTCCACAGCTCCGGGTCCTCGTACGTCACCGCGTAGTGCACGGTCTCGGCGTCGAGGCGCGTGAAGCGCTCGACGAGGCGCATCCCGCCCTGCGACAGCCCCTGGAACCACTGGTCGTCCCGGAAGTTGGTGGTCTCGACCACCAGCGTGTCGCCTTCCCATCGGCCGCGCGAGTCGCCGAGCCACTGCCGCACGTGCCCGGGGACGTGCGGCCGGCCGTCGAGGGGGATGACCCGGAACTCGTGGACCATCTCGTGCAAGAGCAGCACGTGGTCGGCCGTCTGCGCGATGTGGACGTTCTGGCTGTAGGGGCCACCGAGGCGGGGGATGCCGTAGGAGATGCAGCGCTCCTGGGGGCTGCGGCCCTCCGGCCCTTCCGTCGTCTGGCCCGGGCGGGCGGCGCGCCGCGCCCGGCCCGCCGCCGAGTACGGGATGCGCCCGTCGGTCGGGGTCGACGATCATGGACGTGCGGCCGTCCGACAGGCTGCGCTCCCACCAGACGACCCGGCGCGCCCCCACGCCCTCAGCCGACTGCTGCGCGGCGTCGACCTCGGCAATCTCCGTGTCGGTCAGGCGCTCCCGGTCCCCGTAGCGCTCGGGGCGCTCCAGGGGCGTGGCCGTCCCGTGGCTCCAGACCCCGCGCAGGTCCGGCGCTCCCCACGGCGTGCGCGGCGGCGCGGTCTGTCCGAGGCCCGCGGTCGGGGCCAGCGCCATGACTGCGACGGCGGCGACGAGAATCTTCGTCTGCTCCATCCGCCGATCCTACCGCCGTTTGCAACCACGGCCGCGCCCCGGCGTCCAGGGCGCCGCGCCCCCCGATCGGCTGCCCCCGCGGCAGAACCTTGCGTCGCACCCGGACGGCGAGGCGCCTGCCTGACAAGGCGTGACGAGGGAACACGTCGGACAGGCGTACCGAGGCGCCACGCGGCGGGCGCGGCGCCGGTCGGGTGCAGCGGAACTCTCCGCCGCAGGGTGCTAGGATATTGGCCCTGACTGCAACCCGGAGATTCAACCCAGGAGAAAGACGAGCATGACCGAGTATCGACGGAACATCGTGAAGCGGAGCCTCGCCATCGCGGCGCTGCTCGCCGTCGCGGCGGCGCCGGCCGCGGCCCAGGAGGGCTCGGCGGACCTGGTGCAGCGGAATCTGCCCAACCCCAACCCCGAGGTCGCCCTGAACTGGGCCGCGCTGCCCGACGATCGGGTGTGGGGCTCGACCGCGGGCATCGACATCGACCCGACCGACGGGCACGTCTGGGTCTACGACCGCTGCGGCGGCATCGGGCTCGCCGGCGGATGCGCGGCCAACCCGACGGTCGATCCCATCCTCAAGTACGACCGCAACACGGGCGAGCTGCTCGCCGCCTTCGGGGCGGGGCTCTTCGTGCTGCCGCACGGCCTGCACGTCGACGACGACGGCAACGTCTGGGTCACCGACTCGCAGGGCAACGACGAGATCGGCCACCAGGTCTTCAAGTTCAGCCCCGAGGGCGAGGTCCTCATGACCCTCGGCGTCGCCGGCGAGCCCGGCAGCGACCCCGAGGGCGTCCACCTCAACGAGCCGTGCGACGTCATCACGTGGGGCCCGACCGGCGACATCTTCGTCTCGGACGGCCACAGCGGGCAGAACCCCGATCCCCCGGCGGGTCGCACCGGACGCATCCTCAAGTACGACCGGGACGGCAACTTCATCAAGCAGTGGGGCGAGATCGGCTTCCGGCCCGGCCAGTTCCGCACGCCGCACGGCATCGAGTTCGACTCGCAGGGGCGCCTGTTCGTGGCGGACCGCGGCAACCACCGCATCCAGATCTTCGACCAGGAAGGCGAGCTGCTCGACATCTATTACCAGTTCAGCCGCATCAGCGGGCTGTACATCACCGCCGACGACACCCTGTACGCCATCGACTCCGAGTCGCAGGAGACCAACCACTACGGCTGGCTGAACGGCGTCCGCATCGGATCGGCCAATGAGGACGTGGTGACCGGGTTCATCCCGCCGCACGTCCCCGAGGAGGGCCGCACCCTGCAGGGCCTCGCCGGCGAGGGCATCGCGGTGGACGAGGACGGCAACGTCTTCGTGGCCGAGGGGCCGGCGTCGCGCCCGTTCGCGGGCGGCGGCGTCACGAAGTACAGCAAGGCCATGAACTGATCGGCGCGGCAGCCACGCAGTCTGCACGACGTCCCCGCGAGGCATCTCGATGCCTCGCGGGGACACCCGCCCCCCGTCGCTCCCCGGAAGCTGCTCCACGGAGGCCGGTCAGGCAACGCCGATGGGCCGGACGGAACGTCCATTGCCGCCCGTCACCGCCGGTAGCGCCACCGCCAGCGCGATGGTCGACGCGCCCAGACCAGGACGGTCTGCGCCGTACCCGAATCCACTCGTCCGACGTGATCGGCTATCGTCTCGAACCGCCGCGTGAGCCTGCGGATACCGGTCGCATCGCGGCCACGGCGCGATTCCCGTGGTCATCTCCCCGCAAACGGGCTACGCTGTGGAATCCAGGGAGCAGGACGGGTCGCGTCGGCCGCGATGCGCCCTGCGCAAGTCATCAGGAAGCGCGGAGGGAACCATGCTGAAGCGAATCGTCTCGTTCGTCGCCGTCGCGATGCTGGCGGCGGGGCCGGCCGCGGCCCAGGACCCCATGGCGGCCCTGCTGGCCGCGATGGACACGATGGGCGTCACCGACATGACGTCCATCCGGTACACCGGCAGCGGCTGGGTCGGCGCGGTGGGCCAGAACGCCTCGCCGGCCGAGGACTGGCCGCGCTTCGAGCTGGCGGAGTACGAGCGCACCATCGACTTCGAGACCAACTCGTCGACGGAGAACATGGTCATCCGGCAGGGCGGCTACCCCGCCCGGGGCGGCGGCGGCGCGCCGATCCAGGGCGACCGCATCCGGAACCCGCGGGTCCGGGGCGAGTACGCCTGGGACGCCCCCGGGGTCGATAGGGTGGTCCCGCAGCCCCAGCAGGCCGAGCGGCGCCTGCTCGAGATCTTCCTCACCCCGCACGGGTTCCTGCAGGGCGCCGCGGCCGGCGAACCGATCGCGATCCAGCGGAACGAGTACGGGCAGCGGGTGACGGTCGTCTCGTACATCGCCCTCGGCAAGTACCGCATCAACGGCACCATCACCGAGGACAACGTCGTCGAGCGGGTCCAGACGTGGATGCCCAGCCCCGTCGTCGGCGACATGTACTACGAGACGGTGTACACGGACTACCGGGACGTCGGGGGCGGGATGATGTTCCCCTTCAACTGGCACCAGCACCAGGACTACGACGACGGCGCCAACGAGCCCAACGTCAGCGGCGGCGACCACTCGTTCAGCCTCACCACCATCGACAGCGTCGAGGTGAACGTGGACGGCGCCGCGCTCACGGTTCCCGACATCGTGCGCACCGCCACCGTGCCGCCGATGCGCGTCGAGTCCGAAGAAGTGGCCGACGGCGTGTGGCTCATCGCCGGGGGATCGCACCACAGCGTGGCGGTGGAGTTCACCGACCACGTCGCGGTCATCGAGGCCCCGCTGAACGAGGCGCGGTCGCTCGCGGTGATCGACGAGGTGATGCGCCTCATGCCGGACAAGCCGATCCGGTTCATCGTGACCACGCACCACCACTGGGACCACATCGGCGGCCTCCGCGCCTACGTGCACGAGGGGGCGACGGTCGTCACCCACTTCGGGAACCGCCCCTACTACCAGGAGGTGCTGCGGGCGGGGCTGTGGGTGCTCGAGCCCGACCGGCTCTCGCTGCATCCCCCCGAGGAGTGGTCCGAGGGCTACATCTTCGAGACGCTGCACGAGAAGTACATCCTCGGCGACTCGACGCGGCTCGTCGAGCTGCACCACGTCCAGGGCCTCGCCCACGCCGCGGGGATGCTGATCGCCTATCTCCCGGCCGACAAGATACTCGTCGAGGCCGACCTCTACACGCCGCCGGGCCCCGGCCGGCCGCTGCCCGACGCGCCGAACGCCAGCGCCCGGGCCCTCCACCGCAACGTCGAGCGCCTGGGGCTCGACGTCGAGACCATCGTCCCCATCCACGGGGGCACGGGCTCGTGGGCCGAGTTCGAGGCGTTCGTGACCGGCGCCGAGTGACGCCCGCTATCGCACACGGCCGCGGTGCGACGGGGACGCCCTCCCCGCGCACCGCGGCCGGTGCGACGCACTAACGGCGCCGTTCGTACTCTCGCCGCAGCTCCGGCGAGAGCGGGTAGACGTCGCGGAAGCGGTGCTCGCCCGAGTGCAGGAGCTCGCGCTCGTGCTCCTCGAGCGCCGCCTGCTCCTCCGCCGCCCGCAGCACGTCGCCGACGAGGTGCGGCGGAAAGAACAGCACGCCCGTCTCGTCGGCGACGACGACGTCGCCGGGCAGCACCGTCGCCGTCCCGATGCGCACCGGCGCGTTCCACTCGGCGCCGAGCCAGCTCGTCGTCGTCACGTCGAAGAAGCGCGCGAAGACCGGGAAGTCCGCGAACGCCTCCCCCACCAGCTCCGCGAGATCGCGGCTGCCGCCGTCGATGACCACCCCGGCCGCCCCCCGCAGCTTGATGCCGAGCGCCCCCATGCCCCCGAACAGCACGTGGCCGTCGGCGCCGCCGAGCTCGGCCACGATCACGTCCCCCGGCCGCGCCTCCTCCGACGCCCGCGCGTAGTAGCGGCGGTCCCAGTCGCCCTCCGCCGCGAGCCGGTCGACAGCCTCGACGAAGTCCGGGCGCGGGGGCAGGAAGCGCATGGTCAGCGCCCGGCCCGCCACGCGACGCCCCGGCTGCGTCGACCGGAACCCGCGCACGTAGTTCCGCCGGTAGTCGCCGAGCGAGCGCCAGATGTCCTCGAGCTGCATCTCCGCGAGCCGCGCGAGGTCCGCGTCGCTGACGTCCACTTCCTCCCGCGTGGAGCGGATGACGTCCATGATCGCGCTGTAGGACGAGCGGTTCGCCCGGAAGCCGTCCGGCGGCGCCACGTCACCGTCGTCGCCGTGGGAAACGGGTTCCTGGGCCATCGCGGTCCCACCCGCGAGCACGGCGCCCAAGAGTCCGAGGCAGAGGCTGATCCGTTTCGTCATGATTCCTCCTCACTGGAGCGTTGCGGAGTCCACCGCTGGCACTCCGCCGGGCCAGCTCCCAGCGGAGGACGAATACCGGCGATTGCGCGCGTGCCCCCGGGACAACGGCGGCCACCGTTGCCGAAGACCATCGAAGACCGGCCTTTGGGCGGAAGCGTCCCGGGAGGAGTCTCGCGCGCGACAGCCTGTTCACGGTTCTCCAGCGTGCCACGCCGTCGACGTGCCGGCCGGGGCGTTGCGGGCCACGTGGTCGGCCATCCGGCGCACGAGGTCGGCGTTGGTGAAGGGCGACCACAGATGTCCCTTCATGGGGCGGCCGTGGACGAACTCGCCGCCGTAATGCGGATCGCTCGTGCCCTCGAGGAACTCCTCCAGCAGGTAGACCGCGTAGCTCAGGTAGAACTGGTCCATCTCGGGGTTGTAGACGTGGATCTTCCCGACGAGGTCGGGGCCGATGCGGGACCAGTTCTCCTCGAGGTAGTGGCGCAGGTCGTAGCCGTTGTCGCGCATGAAGTGCGCCGCCTCGCGGTCGATGACCCCGGTCTCGAGGTCCCATAGCCGCCGCGGGTAGCCGTCGTCGCCGACGGGGCCCCAGGCCGCGTTCCACGCGTCGATCTGCCCGCCCGAGCGGCCGCGCGAGCCCTGGGCCCGCTCGAGCCGGCTGAGCTGGCGGACGCTGCCCACCGGCTGCCCCTCGATCGTGCGCTGGAACATCCGCTCCGGCGCGCCGGGCACGGCACCCGGAACCAGGAACGCGTTCTCGTCCGAGTAGATGTCGACCAGCTGGTAGCGCCGGAAGTCGACGGAATCGGGGTAGAAGGTCCAGGTCCCCCCGTAGAACGTCGGGTGGCGGACCTGCCAGGCGAGCGCGATCCAGCCCCCGGTGGAGCCGCCGGTGATCACGCGGGCCCAGGGCTCGCCGATCATCCGGAAGCTCTCTTCCAGGTACGGGATGAGCTCCTGGTGGATGGCGTCGCCGTAGGGGCCGTTGTTGGCCGAGTTGACGCCGTAGGAATCGTCGAAGAAGGGCGTGGGGTGCTGAATCGTCACCGCGATCACGCGCGGGAAGTCGTCGCCGGTCCACGCGCGCTGGAAGTCGTAGCCCGACTCGCGCATCCCGCCCGCGTCGCGCAGCATCCACGCGAAGAGCCCCGGCTCGCCCGAGGGCGGCTCGGTCGTGAAGCCGAAGGCGGGCTCGAGCCGGAAGTGGTCGGCCTCGAAGACCACGGGGTAGCGCAGCCCGGGGTCCTCGTCGTACCCCCTCGGCAGCAGGACGACGGCGCCCAGGTACATGGGGCGCCCCCACCACTCGCTGAGGATGCGGCTCCGGATCTTCACGCGCCTGACCCACTCGGTGTCCGGCGGCACCTCGACCGGGGGAATCACGTCCACGAGCTCCAGGCGGACGGGCGACGCCGACGCCGGGTCCACGCGCACGCGCCGCGGAGCGCTGACGAGGTTGCCCGGCGAGAAGGCCCAGCGCTGGCCCTCCCACCGGTCCTGGGGGGCCCAGACGACGTGGCCGTCCTGCCGCCGGAACTCCGTGTAGACGTGGAGCAGCGCCTGCACCCAGTAGTCGCCCGCCGGCAGCTCGCCCAGGCGCGCGTAGGGGTAGCCGTCGGCGCCGGCGTCGATGACCATCGCCTCCCCCGGCTCGACGCCCTCCACGTCGGCCGCGAAGAACGGTACCCGGCCGTCGCGCTGCCGCGCCGAGTTGTAGGCGGCGATGCGCGGCTCGGGCTCCGCGGTGGGCGCCAGGGCCAGGAAGAGGCGGCCGGTCAGCGGGCCGTCGTGGAGATCGGCTGAGTAGCCGACCTCCACGCGGAGACGCGCCGGCGCGTCCACGGTGGTCTGGCCGCGCGCAACGGAAGAGCAGGCGGTCACGATCAAGGCCAGTGCGGCGGCCAGGCGGCGAACCACGGTCGGCGACGAACGCATGAACTGTCCCCCCTCGCAGCCGGCGGCGAGAGCACCGCTGCATCAACTGGAGCGGCGGCCCCACCAGGCCGCGCCGCTCTCCGGTCGAGACGTCCGATTCTCCCTGGCCGGCTTCGTCGGGCGGGCCTTGGCGGTCCGCCGGCGCCCTCCGGGCGTGGCCCACCGGGCGACTGCAGCCACGGGCTTCCTGCCGGGGCGCGCGCCACCACGAGCCGGGGCGGGTGAGTGGCCCTCCGTCGCCGCGCCACATCGGCGGTGCCACTTGGCCTCCCGGTCACATACACTGTAAGCCATCGACGTGGACCCGGTTGCCCAAGGAGGTCGACATGCGCGTGACATCGCGGAGCGGATACCCGGGAGCCCTGCTCCTGGCTGGCGGCGTGCTGTTGCTGACCGCCCCCGGCGCGGCGGCGGCGGACGAGGACATCGGCGGCGTCGTGCGGGGCCCCGCCGGCGGCGAGGCCGGGGTCTGGGTCATCGCCGAGACCGGCGACCTCGAGACCACGTTCCGGAAGATCGTCGTCACCGGCGACGACGGCCGCTTCCTCGTGCCCGACCTGCCGGAGGCCGACTACGAGCTGTGGGTGCGCGGCTACGGCCTCGTCGACTCCGGGAAGCAGGCGGCGCGCCCCGGCGACGACGTGACCCTGACGGTGACGGCGGCGGCCACCCCGCAGGAGGCAGCCCGCATCTACCCCGCCAACTATTGGTACTCGCTGCTCGAGGTGCCTGCCGCGAGCGAGTTCCCGGGCACCGGCCCGAACGGCAACGGCATCGGCCGGGCCATGCGGCACCAGGCCGAGTGGGTCGACCGGCTCAAGGACGGCTGCCAGCTCTGCCACCAGATGGGCAACGTGGCGACCCGCGAGATGCCCATGCTGGACATCGACGACTTCGACTCGACCCTCGACGCCTGGGACCACCGCGTGCAGGTGGGGCGGAGCGGCCCGAGCATGAACGCGGGGCTCAACCGGATGGGCCGCGAGCGCGCGCTGGGCCTGTTCGCCGACTGGACCGACCGCATCGCGGCCGGCGAGGTCCCGCCCGCGCCCCCGCGGCCGCAGGGCCAGGAGCGCAACCTCGTCCTGACCATGTGGGGCTGGGGCGACCCCATCGCGATGGTCCACGACGAGATCGCCACCGACAAGCGCAACCCCCATCTCTACGCCAACGGCCCCGTGTACGGCGTCGGCGGGGCCGGGCTCGTCATCACCGACCCTGTGACCCATCGCTCGGTGCGGATGGACATGACGACCCGCGTCCCCATGGAGCAGCGCGGCGACTCCTACGCCGGCACCGCCGCCCGCATCCCCTCGCCGTACTGGGGCGACGAGCGCTCGACGGCGCGGGGCTACAGCGCCCACAACCCGATGCTCGACGACAAGGGCCGGCTCTGGATCACCCAGCTCATCCGCCCGTCCGACAACCCCGACTGGTGCAAGGCGGGCTCCGACCATCCGTCGGCGCGGCACTTCCCCATCGACCGCAGCCAGCGGCAGCTCTCGTACTACGACGTCGAGAGCGGCGAGTTCGTGCACGTCGACACCTGCTACATGACCCATCACCTGCAGTTCGCCGAGGACGACGACGACACCCTCTGGCTGAGCGGCTCGACCGACGTCGTCGGCTGGCTCAACACCCGGCTCTACGACGAGACCGGCGACGAGCAGGCGGCGCAGGGCTGGTGCCCGACCATCGTCGACACCAGCGGCGACGGCGTCATCGGCGCCTACACCGAGCCCGGCGAGCCGCTCGACCCCGCGAAGGACATGCGCATCGACGGGTTCGCCTACGGCATCATCCCCAACCCCGTCGACGGCTCGATCTGGATCGCGCGGCGCCTGCCCGTGCCGGGCAACATCGTCCGCCTCGAGCTGGGCGACAACCCGCCCGAGACGTGCATCGCCGAGGTCTACGAGCCGCCGTTCGAGAACCCCGACGTCGACCCGGGCCAGTGGGGCCACGGCGGCCGCGGCATCGACGTCGACCGCAACGGCGTCCTCTGGACCGCGCTCGGCGGCAGCGGCCACCTCGCGAGCTTCGACCGCAGCAAGTGCGCGGTGCTGAACGGCCCCACCGCCACCGGGCAGCACTGCCCCGAGGGGTGGACGCTGTACGCCACCCCCGGCCCCCAGATGAAGGGGGTGGAGGCGGCGGGCAGCGCCGACTTCCACTACTACAACTGGGTCGACCAGTTCGACACGCTGGGGCTGGGCGAGAACGTGCCCATCGCGAACGGCACCAGCTCGGACGCCCTGCTCGCGCTGCTGCCCGACACCGGCGAGTGGGTCACCCTGCGGGTGCCGTATCCCCTCGGCTTCTACACCCGGGGCCTCGACGGCCGCATCGACGACGCCGACGCGGGCTGGAAAGGCCGCGGCGTGTGGGCGAGCTACGACTCGGTGACGAACTGGCACCAGGAGGGCGGCAAGGGGATGACGAGCGAGATCGTGCGTTTCCAGGTCCGCCCGCATCCGCTCGCGGAGTAGTCCCGGCGGAACGGGAACGAGGCGATGCCGCGCCCGCACGGGCCGTGGCATCGCCCGTCGCCCGCACCGGGCACGAAATCCGTGACGCGCCGTGCCAGCATTCGGGACGGTGGCGACTTGGACAAACCTCGCCGTCACTTCCCGGCCGGTAACGTGGACACGCTGAAGACGCTCGCGCGACGCCAAGGCCGTTCAATGGAGCAGGAGGGGCACGAGTTGCTGGACGCGTACACCGCCGAGCGACAGTCGGTGCTCTCGCAGATCGAGGAGGGCTGGGCGGCGCAGACGCGGCGGCCGACGTCCGAGGAGATCGATCGCTGGATGGAGATCGGCCGGTCGAGAGGGCCGTCGCCGATACCGAAGTCGGAGATGACCATGCCGAACCGACCCCTGACGTTCGCGTACCTGCTCTTGGCCCTTGCGGCCCTCACCGTCGCGCTCCCCGCACCTGCGCAGGAGGGCACGACCGTCACCCGCGAGGCGCGGCCGTTCACGCCCGTCACCGACGAGACGCTGCGCGACCCCGACCCCGGCGACTGGCTGATGACCCACCGCACCTACGACTTCCAGGCCTACAGCCCGCTCGACCAGATAAACCGCGACAACGTCGATCAGCTGCAGGTGGCGTGGATGCGGGCGATGGACGAGGGGCCGCAGCAGACCCAGCCCCTCGTCTACGACGGCGTGATGTACCTCGCGCACAACGACGACCACATCCAGGCCCTCGACGCCACCACCGGCGACATGCTCTGGGACTATCGCCGCGAGACCCCGGCGGACCTGCGCCAGTACGTCACCCTCGGCAACCGCACCCGGAACCTCGCCATCTACGGCAACCACATCTATCACCTGACCGCCGACGCGCACCTCCTCGCCCTCGACGCGAGCACCGGCGAGGTCGCCTTCGACACCGAGATGGCCGACTACCGCGACGGCATCACCCACTCGACCGGCGCGATGATCATCGACGGCCGGGTCCTCGCCGGCCGCACCTGCAGCCCCCGCAGCCGCGAGGCCCGCTGCTTCATCTCGGCCCACGACTCGGAGAACGGGGCCGAGCTGTGGCGCGTCTACACCGCCGCCGGCTCCGACGACCCCGGCGGCGAGAGCTGGGGCGACCTGCCCGTGTCCGAGCGCGTCCACGTGTCGCCGTGGGGCGCCCCCGGCAGCTACGACCCCGAGCTCGG
This sequence comes from Vicinamibacterales bacterium, assembly GCA_965116765.1. Lineage (GTDB taxonomy): Bacteria > Acidobacteriota > Vicinamibacteria > Vicinamibacterales > UBA8438 > JAJEEA01. The sequence continues at coordinate 1,918,037 of OZ220718.1, forward strand.
GCTCATCTACTGGGGCATCGCCGTCCCCCTGCCCTACCCGCGCATCGTGCGCCGCGGCACGTGGGACGTCGGCGACAGCACCCCGTGCGAGCTGTACTCCAACTCGACGGTGGCCCTCGCCGTCGGCGACGGCGCCATGGAGTGGTACTACCAGCACCTGCCCTGCGACGACTGGGACCAGGACTTCGTGCAGGAGCGCACCCTCATCGACACCGTAATCGACCCCGACCCCGAGGCGGCGATGTGGGTCAACCCCAACCTCGCCGGCACCGCCGAGGAGCGCCAGGTCGTCGTCACCATGGGCGAGCCCGGCGGCCTCTTCGTCCTCGACCGCGCCACCGGCGAGTTCCTGTGGGGCCACCCCGTGCCCTACGACAGCACCGAGCGCTTCGTCATCAGCGACATCGACCCCGCGACCGGGCAGGTCTTCATCAACATGGACCTCGTGGCCCGCGAGCTCGGCCAGCAGTTCATCATCTGCGGCCACAACGTGAAGGGCTGGTGGTCGTGGTCGTACAGCCCGCTGACCGGGATGCTCTACGTCCCCATCAACCGCTCGTGCCTCAACCAGACCACCAACGAGCGCTCCGTCTCGGGCGCGAGCCCGCGGTTCACCCAGCCCGAGCCCGGCTTCGAGGTCGACGGCCACCTCACCGAGGTGCGGGCCATCGACATCTCCACCGGCCGCGAGGCGTGGCGCTACACCCAGCGAGCCCCCAACGCCGGCTCGACCCTCGCCACCGCCGGCAACGTCGTCTTCCACGGCGACCTCAACCGCCGCTACCGCGCCTTCGACGCCGAGACCGGCGACGTCCTGTGGGAGACCATCCTCGGCAGCCAGATCACCGGCTTCCCCGTCACCTACACCGCGGGCGGCCGGCAGTACCTGACGGTGCCGGTGGGCGGTGCGTCGATCTTCCAGCTGAGCAACTACGCCTCCGAGCTGGAGGCGCCGATGGGCAGCAACATGATCGTCACCTTCGCCCTGCCGGAGGAGTGACGCGGCGGCCGCGGGCTGACAGACGCTCTCGCAATTGGACTCACCGCACAAGAGGCAGGCCGGAGAAGTGAATGCGGCGGCCGGAGGCTGACAGGGACCGCCGCTCCCTGCCACTCCGCGCCGCCCGACCGACGAGACGATACGCATGGAGCCGCCGGACAGCCGCAGCATCGACTGGACGGGAGTTCAGCCCGACGACTCGCCCATCGAACCCCTCGATGGCCGGACCTTTCTGCTCCGCCTGCGCAGGCTCGAAGAGCACGTGCACGCCCTGAGACTCCTGCGTCGGGCGCTCAGGGCACAACAGTCTCATGATCCGCCGGTTTGTTCGGATTCTGAATGAGCTTCACGACCCACTTGGCCGACATCGGTCCTTTGAGCGGCTGAGGGACCTCCGACTGCCACAAGTCGGCGAACGGGTCCTCTCGTGTGTCCGCCACCAGCGCGGCGCCTTCGCCGTCGACGGCATCGGCCCGCCCTGCCACTCGGCACCCAGGGTCTCGGCGAACTCCCGAAACGTCGACATCTTGCGGATCCCGAGCAGCCGCAGAGACTCGGAGAACGAGGTTCGGCCCTCCAGCGTGCTCGTCACCAGCGCCTGTCCGAACCGGCGTCCTACACGGACCCTGAGGGTGGGATGGAAGCTGCCGCCACTCCCCGCCGGGCGTGCGTTCAAGCGCCCAATCTCGTCTCGGTACGCGACCCGGAACTCCTCCTCGCCGAGCCTGCCGGTGTCTTTGAGCCGGCGCAGCACCACGAGGGTGCTCACCTTGAAGCGCCGGGCCAGCCGCTGCGTTTCCCAGAACAGGTCCGCGGACGCGTCGTGTGCCGCTCGGACCACTTGGCCCGGGACGAGCAGCTCCGCCGCCACGCGGTTGCACCAAGCTTCCACCCGATGCAGCCGCGTCGGGCGCACCGCGACGTCCGACAAGGCCGACTCGCCGAGCCACAGATGCGCGAGTTCGTGGGCGAGCGTGAACATCTGCGCCGCCTTCGTGTCCGCGCCGTTCACGAACACCAAAGGGGCCAACGGATCCGCAAGCGCGAAGCCGCGAAACTCCTCCGGATTGAGCCGCCGCCTCGTGCTGCTCCCGACGATGCCGCTGATCATGACGAGCACGCCGAGTGCCTCAGCCTGTTCGCCGAACCTCCGCAGCGCGGCGCTCCACGTGGGCAGCGTGTGGCGCTCGTCGAGGTCGAAGCCCAGGGCGCGGCGCATCTGCGCCGCCGTCGCCTCGATGTCGCTAGCGATGCTGGCAGACCCGACGAACGGCCGAGGCCCTTCCCCTTCCACGCGTGCGAACTCGCGGTACCAGTCCTGGCGCTGCTGGCAGAGATAGACGGTATCGAGCATCTCGGGGCTCGGGCGCCCGATCGCGGAATCTCCCACGGTGCGGAAGTCGGGGATCGGCACTTCTTCAATCGGCGCCTCGGACAGGAAGAGGCAACCCACCGGCGCCCGGCTGGTCCTCGCGAAGGCCTCGAGCTGCTTGAGCGTCGGTCGCGCCGTTCCCCGCTCCCACTCGATGTACTTCGGAAAGCGGCGCACCAGCACGGCCGGGTCCAGCCGCGCGCGCTCGCGCGCCCAGCGCAACAGTTCCGGCTTCACGTCGGCGCAAGCGGTCATCGGCGCTTTTCTCAACGACCGGTACCGTCGCGGCGGGAGATCGGAGAGGAACTGTGCGTCGTCTGCCATTCTGTCGTGCACCGAGGATACTCGAAACGGCCGTACCCGGAGCCCGTGCGTTTCCCGTGTCGGCCGGCATGCTCTCGCTGGCGGGGAGTGCCCCGTTGAGCGGGCCGCCGCGGTCGGTGGTCGACCGCAATGATCCAGAGCCGACGGCCGATTCGCGAAGCCATAAAACCTTCAAGAGTATGCTACTCATGAATATGCTACTCATGAGTCATGTTATAGTCCACCGATGGACCGCTTCGTCAACAGGACGAACGAGCTGGCGCTGCTCGACCGGATCGCCCGCTCCGACCGGCGGGAGCTGCTCGTCGTCTACGGGCGGCGCCGGCTGGGCAAGACCGCCCTGCTCAGGCGGTTCGGCCGCGACCGGCCGCTGATGTTCTTCTCCTGCCCGCTGAGCACCGCGCCGGAGGCCCTGCGGCTGTTCACGCGCGAGCTGGCGCGGACCTTCGACGACCCCCTGCTCACGCGGACGCGGTTCTCCGGCTGGAGCGAAGCCGTGGAGTACGCGCTGGAAGCCTGCGGCCGGGACGGCCGCCCCCTGGTACTCGACGAGCTGCCGTACCTGCAGCACAGCGTGCCCGGCATCGAGTCGCTGCTGCAGCACGGCTGGGACGGACACGACGGTGCGGTCAAGCTGGTGCTCACCGGGTCGTCCTTTTCCGTGCTCGACGCCGCCGTGGCCGATCCCCGGGCACCGCTCTACGGGCGCCGCACGGCGCAGCTCGAAGTGCAGCCGATGTCTTTCGCCGAGGTGTCGGACTTCTATCCCGGCTGGTCGTTCGACGAGCGCGCCGTCGCCTACGGCCTCTTCGGCGGCGTGCCCGCCTACGCCGAGCACGTCTCGCGGCACCCGTCGCCGAGGGGCGCCGCCCTGGCCCTCGCCCTGTCGCCCACCGGACCGCTTTACACGGAGCCCGAGTTCCTCGTACGGGAAGAGCTGCGCGACCCCGGCGTCTACTTCTCCATCCTCCACAGCCTCGCCGCCGGCATGACGCGTCCGAACGAGATCGCGCAGGACGCGGGGGTCCCGGGGCCGAGCACCAGCAAGTACCTCGACGTGCTGCGCCGCCTGCGGCTCGTCCACCGCGAGGTGCCGGTGACGGAGTCGCGGCCGGAACGCTCGCGCAAGGGCCTCTACCGGCTGAGCGATCCCTTCCTGCGCTTCTGGTTCCGGTACGTCTACCCCAATCGTTCGGCCCTCGAGGCGGGGGCCGGCCGGGAGGTGCTCGAGACCACCGTGCTTCCCGATCTCGACACCTTCATGGGCCAGCCCTACGAGGAGATCTGCCGCCAGCACCTGATCGCGGAGGGACCGCAGGTGCTCGGCTGGCGGCCGGTGCGGGTCGGCCGCTATTGGGATGCCCGGACGGAGATCGACCTGATCGCCGTCGACGCGGCCCGCGAACGCGCGGCGTTCGTCGAGTGCAAATGGGGGCGCAACGTCGACGTGGCGCGGGTCGTCCGCCGGCTGCGCGAGAAGGCCCGCGCCGTCACCCCCTTCGCGGCGGCCTCGCATCGGTACCTGGTCATCAGCCGGACCGACACCGACGACGAGCATCACGTGCGCCTGGCGTCGTGAAAACAGGTGCCTCGGGGTATTCGCGTCGGCCCCTCGGGGGTCACCCGCCCGGTGATTCTCCCGATCCCCGTACGGCGTCGTCGACATGGTCGACCGTGGCGGTGCGCGGCGCGCCGCTGCGCTTCATCGAGGGGTTGGTGCCATCGAGGCGCTCCCACGGGCGCGTGTCCGCGTTGTCGAAGACGACGCCGTTCCGGCGATCGAGGCCGCACGCCTCGATGTGCCTCATCAGACGGCGGATGTTGCAGCCGTGGCTGTTCAGCATCTCCTCGACGCCGTTCCGCGAGTACAGCGCCCTGGCGTTCCGCACGTGGCACACGTCGGTGAATGCACGCCCGTCGTTCGTGGTCTGCTCGGTCGTCACCTCGCCGTCGGCGAGCTCGATGACGATCCGCCGGATCTCCAGCCGGTCGAGGGCGCGGCTTGCGCTCGAACCCAGCCGGTCGAACCGGCAGACGGGGTCTTCGGTCAGTGCGAGCGCTGTTCCCGCTTCCCGCTCGTACCGGCGGTCCGCCTGCGCCCAGGTGCCCTTGATCGCGATTCTGAGGTCCTGACCCAGCAGAGAGAACGCGGCGGAGAGCTCCTTGGCGGTTTCGTCTGCGGCGGCTCTCAGAACGTCGTAGACGTCCCGTACCGGGCCGGGGCGTGCGGCGCGGTTGAACTTGCCGCGGAAGATCTGCGTGGTCGACAGCACGTGCTCGGTGCGGCCGTCGATCCGGACGCGTTCCCCGCCGCCCCTCGGGGAAACGGGCGCGGTGTTCAGGTCGATCAGCCCGGCGCCGCGCCTGAGCTTGATCCGGCCGCTCGCGGCGGCCTCGACGCGCGCGGCGAGCCTGCGGGCGATGTTCCGGTCGTCGTCCCGCTGGAGCCACTCCAGGTTCGTCGTGTCCCGGATGACGACGTCGATGTCGGTCGACAGTCGGTGTCTCCACCGTGCGGCCAGCACCGTGCCGCCGCCGAGCCACGGCGTGTAGGCGCGGCGCCTCGCCGTCGGGTCGAGGGCCGAGAGCACGTCGCGCGTCTCGAGCCACAGCCGGTGCGCGGGTTCAGGGAGTTCGAGCGTCTTCACGGGCTCCTTGGGCGTCTGGCGGCACCGGCTCGATGACGGCGTTCAGCCAGTGGACCAGGTCCTGGCGGTACGGCGGGCCGATCTCGTGGATCCACCAGGCGAGGTCCTGAAACGTGTAGGCGCCTTCGGCTTCGGCCCGCATGACGTCGACGATCTCGGACTCGCCGATGATGGTGGCGGCGATGCAGCAGCTGCGGTCCGTGGCCTCGCGTCCGCGGATTGCACGCTCGGCTTCGCCCGCCGTGGGCGGCTCCGGCCACCCGCAGCACGCGCCCGCGATCACGTTCCGCAGGGCCGGGCTCGGTTCGTTCCCACCCCGCGGGGCGATGCCGAGATACTCGCGACCCTCGTGCTCGGTGGTCCAGTCGGGGAACGTCGTCCACGCGCGGAGCTGCTCTGGTCCATTCGACTCGTCCTCGATGTGGACCTGGGTTGCCGCCGTTGCGCGCCTGATCGGCTCGCGGGTCAGTTGCGCGGTCGTGGCCGTTCTCGGACGCCGCTCCATCGCTCAGCCGGGTCCTGTGGATTCCGTGGCCCTCGGGTCGCAGGTGATGCAAGTGATGACCGCGTCGCCGTCCCCGGCGCACGTGGTCGAGGGGTCGGCTGCGCCCTTCCCCGGCCCTGCGGCAGCGCTGAAGACGTGCGCAGGCGATTGTACCCCCATTGCCGGCTCGGGCCCTCCCGTCGCCGCCGCTCGCCATGACGCACCACCCTCGCGCCGTGGGCTATGCTGGCTCGCATGTCGTTCCCACGGGTTCTCCTCCCGCTTTTCTTCCGACCCGGGAGACCGCGCCGGGGGCGGACGTGACCCGGACCCGCCGGAGCCGTCCGAAGTTCACCCGGGCGGCAGCGACCCGATTGTGGCTGCACCGCCAGGGGTTCGACCGGCCCCGTGGGTCGACTTCGCTCGGCGCCGCGGCCTTCGTCGACCACCTGGAACGGGCGGGCGCCCTCCAACTCGACAGCGTGAACGTCGCGGACCGGGCCCACTACCTGACCCTCTGGAGCCGGTTCGGCTCGTACGACCGCTCGAAAGTGGATCGGTGGGTGTACCGAGATCGTCTCGCGTACGAGTACTGGGGACACGAAGCCTCGATCCTTCCCATCTCCCATCTCCCGCTCGGGCGGCGGCGCATGCGCCTGTTCCCTCCCGAGAGCTGGTCGCGACGCGCGTGGTGGGACCGCTACGCGACCTCGACGGCGTCGAAGCGGCGGGTGCTGCGGCGGCTGCGCGCGGAAGGGCCTCTGGAGAGCGTCGACTTCCAGCCGCGGCCGGCCGAACGCGAGGAGAAGACGGACTCGCTTGCGTGGCGCCTGAAGGAGGACAAGCGCTCGCTCCAGCTGCTATGGCACGACGGTCGGGTCGCCGTGACCGGGCGGCGGCACTTCCGATGCATCTACGACGTGGCGGAGTGCGTCTACCCCGACGGGCCGGTCGCGTCGCTGACCGAGTACCACGACAGTTGGCTCCTGATCGGCCTCTCGGGCTGCGGGATCGCTCCGGAACGACACCTCGTCAACTACTTCACCGGGCCGGAGCTCAACGCGGCGGAGCGGCGCCGGGTCATCGCCCGCAACCTGCGGAAGAAACGGATCGTCGAGGTGGACGTGGAGGGACTGCGGGGGCCCTGCTACGCCCTGCCCGAGCACCTCGAGGCGATCGACCATCTGCCCGAGCCGACCGGGACCACGCTGATCTGCCCCTTCGATTCCCTCCTCTGGCAGCGAAAGCGCGCGGCCGAGCTTCTCGACTTCGAGTACGCCGTCGAGATCTACGTCCCCGCCGCGAAGCGGAAGTACGGCTACTACGTGTTGCCGATCCTTCACGACGGACGCCTCGTGGGACGACTCGACCCGAAGCTCCACCGCGACCGCAGCCTGCTCGAGATCCGGGCCCTCCACGTAGAGCCCGACTGCCCGATGACCGCGGACTTCGGCGTCGAGCTGGACGATGCGATCGCGGATCTCGCGAACTTCCTCGGCGCCACGGACATCCGAATGCCTGCCTCGTGAGGCGGGCCCGCTCCGGACGGGACGGCGTACCGTTATCGCGCCCTCTGCGCTGTGCCCCGGAAGTCGCGCATCCGGGTTCGGCCGGCTGGTCTCGCTCCGCTTGACAGCCTCGGGGGAGACGCGGAGAGGAATCAACCGGTATACACGGGCCGCGACCCTGGATGCACGCGCAATGTCACCTGCACAGAGGGCGTCCCGGACATCGTCGAGCTTGTAGGCGTCCTCAAGTTGCAGGTACGGGGCCCAGCCACCATCCGCTTTCACGAGTGCGACGTCCACTTCGGCCACAAACTCGCCGCCCCGCACAAGTCTCGACGTCGGTCGGGCACTCAAGGTCGTCTCCTCATCCAAGTCCCGCCTCGCAGGGCCGGGCCTGTACGCCGTGACGAGGCAGTCTGCCGCCCATGCAGCGCCCGACTCCGACGCCGGCTGGTCCTACCGCTCGGGCAGCGCGAACACCACCAGCCGCTCGTTCCCCCGCGGCTCGCCGCTCGCCGGGGCCGAGACGTTGGCCGCGACGTACTGCCGGCCGTCGCTGCCGGCGTAGGTGATGGGGATGGCCTCGACGTTGTAGTCGAACTCGGCCGCCCACAGCTCCTCGCCGGTGCGCGAGTCGAACGCCCGGAAGCGGCGGTCGAGGGTGGCGCCGATGAACACGAGGCCGCCGGCGGTGACGATGGGGCCGCCGACGTTGCGGCTGCCGACGCGCTGCCTGCCCTCGGGCAGGAGCTCGTCGATGCCCAGGGGCACCTCCCACGCGATGGCGCCGGTGGCCGCCTCGACCGCGACGAGGCGCGCCCACGGCGGCTTGAAGCAGGGCAGGGCCCCGAGGCGCTCGCCGTCGGCGTCGAAGATCGGGGCCTCGAACGGCGGGCCCGCCTCGCGGACGAAGGCGACCTGGTCGTCGACGTCGGGGCCGTACAGCTCGTTCTCGGTCATCCAGCCGCTGATGGGCTGGTCCTTCGAGTTGACGAAGATGTAGCCGAGCTCGGGGTCGTAGGCGGTGCCGTTCCAGTTCACGCCGCCGCCGGTGCCGGGGAACACGAGCGACGGCGGGGTGCCTTCCTGCCGGTAGCGGATGGGCGTGTAGGGGCCGTCGTTGTAGTAGCCCACGGTGTCCCACAGCTCGCGGCACGCGGCCGCGTGCTCGGGGGTGGTGTCGCCGGCGGTGACGATGTCGTCGGGGCCGATGCTGACCCGCGACACCGGGGGCGGCGCGAGGGGGAACGGCTGGGTCGGCGAGTACTGCTCGCCGGGCACGTCGCCCACCGGCACCGGCCGCTCCTCGACCCCGTGGACGGGCTCGCCGGTCACGCGGTTCAGGATGAACATCCACCCCGACTTGCCGACCTGGGCGAGGGCGGGGATGACCTCGCCGTCGCGCTCGATGTCCATCAGGCCGGGCGACGGCGGCAGGTTGTAGTCCCACAGCTCGCGGTGGATGTTCTGGAAGTACCACGCGAGATCGCCGGTCGCGATGTCGATGGCGATGGTCGAGTTGGCGAAGAGGTTGTCGCCGGGTCGGTCGCCGCCGTAGAAGTTCGACCCCGGGCTGCTCACCGGCATGTAGACGAGGCCCCGCTCCTCGTCGACGGTGAGGGTGAACGCCCACACGTTGTTCCCGATGCGGTCGCGCCAGCTCTGGTTGCCCCAGGTCTCGCTGCCGAAGTCGCTCTCGGTGGGCAGGGTCGGGAACTCCCAGCGCAGGGCGCCGGTCGTCGCGTCGAGGGCCCGCGGCCAGGCCCGGGCCGGCTCCCCCCCGCCCCGCGGCTGGTTCAGGTGGGGCGCGATGTGGCGCTGCCCGGGACCGAAGGCGCTCGAGCCCAGGATCAGGGTGTCGTCGTAGACCACCGGCACCCCGGTGTAGGGAATGCGCACCGCCGCCTCTCCCCCGTCGCCGAACGCGGTGTCGAGCTCGCCCGTCGCCGCCTTCAGGGCCACGACCTTCGACAGGCTCGTGAAGTAGATGCGGGCCTCGTGGTCGTCGGTGGCCGGCCCGTAGGCGACGCCGCGGAACGACGCCAGCCCCTCGGCCAGCTCGTACCGCCAGATCTCCTCGCCGGTCTCGGGCCGCAGGGCCACCACCCGGTTGCCCGACGCGAGGTACATCACGCCGTCCACGACGATGGGCGTCACCTGCTGGAAGAGCTCGGCCGGACTGGGCCCCTCGATGAACCCGTCCTCGGGATGGAACCGGTACGACCAGACCTCCTCGAGCGAGGCGACGTTCGTCGCGTCGATCTGGTCGAGGGGCGAGTAGCGGGTGCCGGCGAGGTCCCGGTTGTAGGTCGGCCAGTCGGCGGCGGCGCTCCGCTCCGCCTCCTGGGCCAGGACCGGCGCAGACGCCGCGGCCGTCGCGGCCAGCAACCCCACCACCCTGACCAGACGACACGTTCGCCCGCGCGAGCTACCTGTCCCGGCGTTGTACAGCATGGCTGACTCCTCTCCTGGAGAGCGCCATTCTACTTCGCCGTTGCCTTGGAGAGTGTCCCGAACAGGCCCGGCGCGCCTGCCCCGAACCGTTCGCCGGTGAGGGAACCGCCGTTCGAAGCCGAACGCAGCCGGATGAGGGCCCGCCGTCAGGTGATCCGCTGCCGGCCGAACTCCACCTGGAGGCGCTGGATGCGCTCTTCCGTGGCGCGGCGAATCTCGTCCACCACGGACAGCGCGTGCCGGCCGGCGTCTCCCGCGAGCTGCGCCTCGGTCGAAGCGTCGATCTCGGCCCGCAACTCCGCAAGCCGGTCGAGGGTGTCCCGCGCCTCGTCCAGGCGCTGCCGCCACACCTCATGGCGGGACCGCGTGTCCGGCCGGCCGCTCAGCTCGTCCAGGATTGCGATCTCGTCGCGGGCAATCGCCTCGAGATCGGCAATGGTCTCCAGCAGCGTGCTCCGCACGTCGCCGGCCTCGCGCCCGCACCCGAGCGCGGCCAGCATCGCCAGGACGGCGAGGCCGGCCGCAACGCGCCCGAGCATGCCCCTACACGCCCGACAGCGGCTCGAGCGGCAGCCGCCCGTTGCTGTGCCCGAGCTGCTCGATGGGCACCCCCATCTTGTCGAGCAGGCTCAGGTGCAGGTTGGCCAGCGGCGTGTCCTCGTGGTACTTCACGTGGCGCCCGCCGGTGCCCGCCCCGCCGCCGGCGAGGAGAATCGGCAGGTTGTACGAGGCGTGGGAGTTGCTGTCGGCCATGCCCGCGCCGTAGACGATCATCGAGCGGTCGAGCAGGGTGCCGTCGCCGTCCTGCGTGTTCGCCAGGCGGTCGACGAAGGCCGAGAAGAGCTGCACGTGATACTGGTTGATCTTCGTCAGCTTGGCCAGCTTCTCGGGGTCGCGCTGGTGGTGCGAGATCGGGTGGTGGGCGTCGGGCACCCCGATCTCGGCGTAGGTCCGGCCGGTGATCTCCCGCCCCATCATGAACGTCACGACCCGCGTGAGGTCGGTCTCCCAGGCCAGGGCCATCAGGTCGAACATCAGCTTCGCGTGGTCGCCGACGGTGTCGGGAATGCCGGCGGGCTGGGCCACCACCGGCAGCTCGCGGTCGCTCTGGGCCTCGGCCATCCGGATGCGGCGCTCGATGTCGCGCACCGCGTCGAGGTACTGGTCGAGCTTGGCCTGGTCGCCGGCCCCGAGCTGGCGCGAGAGGTCGGCGGCGCGGTCGGTGACCGAGTCGAGCAGGCTCGCGTCCTTCTCGAGCCGCGCCCGGCGCACCGCGGGGTCGGTGCTGCCGGTATCGCCGAACAGGCGCTCGAACACCGCCCTCGGGTTGTTCTCCATCGGCAGCGGGGTCACGTCGTTGGCCCACGCGATGGTGTTGGTGTAGGCGCAGCTGAAGCCGTCGTCGCACGACCCCGCGAAGTCGCGCCCGTCGAGGGCGAGCTCGAGGGTCGCGAGCTGCGTCTCGCGGCCGTGCACCCGGCCCGCGAGCTGGTCCATCGAGACCCCGCCGCGCAGGTCCGAGCCGTCGTCGGGCTTCGACGGCACGCCGGTGAGGAACCGGGTCGACGAGCGGGCGTGCGGCCCCTCGCTCTCGACGCCGTGCATGCCCGAGAGCACCTGCACGTGCGAGCGGTACGGCTCGAGCGGCTTCAGGATGGTCGGGAACTCGAAGCCGGCGCCCTCGGTGGGCGGCGTCCAGTGCGGCATCATCATCCCGTTGGGGACGTACACCACGCCGAGCCGGCGCACCGGGGCCGCCGCCGTCGTGCGCAGGGCCGCGAACGCCGGCACCATCCCGTCGAGCAGCGGCAATGCGAGCGAGGCCCCGAGCCCTCGGAGCACGGTACGACGGGGAAGCGCCTTCTGGGTGACGATCATGATTCGGTCCTCCGCATCCGGAACGGTGTGCTCTTCACGATGCCGACAATGATAGACGACCAGCGGTAGTTGTCCGTCGCCGCCTCGCGGGTGATGGCCCGCACGGTGGGACGGTCGTAGTACTCCGGCCCCCGCCCCAGGCCATAGGCCAGCAGCTTCTCGGTGAGGGTGGACGCGAACTGGTGGCGCCGCTCCATCAGCAGCGACCGCAGGCCCGTCGGCCCGTCGAACGCGCTGCCGTCGGGCAGCCGCCCCGACGAGTCGATGGGCAGCCCGGCGGTGCCGGTGGTGCGCCAGCGCCCCACCGCGTCGTAGTTCTCGAGGGCCAGCCCCAGCGGGTCCATCGGGGCGTGGCACACCGAGCAGGCGGGGCTCTCGCGGTGGCGGGCGAGCCGGTCGCGCACGGTGGCGGCCCGGCCGTCCTCGCCCCGCTCCGGCAGATCGGGCACGTCGGCCGGCGGCGGGGGCGGCGGCGTGCCGAGGATGTTGATCAGCATCCACTTGCCGCGCAGCACCGGCGACGTCCGGTTCGGGTACGACGTCACCGTCAGCACGCTGCCGTGCCCGAAGATGCCGCCCCGGCGCTCGGCCAGCTCGTCGTCGAGGCGCACGCGTCGGAAGTGGCTGCCGTAGACGTTGGGGATGCCGTAGTGGTCGGCGAGCCGCTCGTTGACGAACGTGTAGTCGGCCCCGAGCAGGTCGAGCACGCTGCGGTCCTCGCGCAGCAGGCTGTCGACGAACAGCTCCGTCTCCTGCCGGAACGCCTCGCGCAGGTTCTCGTCGAACTCGGGGAACGTGATGGCGTCGGGCACCACGCTGCGCAGGTTCCGCAGGTACAGCCACTGGCCCGCGAAGTTGCGCACCAGCTCGCTCGCCCGCGGGTCGGCGAGCATGCGCCGCGCCTGCTGCTCGAGCACGTCGGGGTCGGCGAGCCGGCCCGCCTCGGCGAGGGCGAGCAGCTCGTCGTCGGGGCCGGTCGACCACAGGAAGAACGAGAGCCGCGACGCGAGGTCGAGGTCGCTCAGGGCGTAGGCGGTCCCCGGCCCCGCGTCGACGGGGTCGCGCACCACCCGGAACAGGAAGTCCGGCGCGATGAGCACGCGCTCGAGGGCGAGCTGGATGCCGGCGTCGAAGCTGCCGCCGTCGCGGCCCGCCCGGTAGAACTGCATCAGCGTGTCGAGGTCGCCGGCGTCGAGGGGCCGGCGGTAGGCGCGCCGGGCCAGCGAGCCGAGGATCTCGCGCGCGCACCGCTCCTCGTCGCCCGCCGCCTCGCTCTCGGGCCGGCACGTGAAGATGGCGCGGCGGCTCGGGGTATCCCCCGGCTCGCCCGCCGACGAGTAGGGGCCTCCGATGACGACGTGCTCGACCGCCGCGTTGCCGTCGCGCATCTCGTTCACGGCCACCGCGAACACGCTCTGGCGGGGCTGCAGCACCCCTTCCGGCTCGGTGAACCGCCGCACGAACGAGACCCCGACGACGCGCGGGCCGGCCTCGGCCTCGAAGCGCACCCGCATGTTGGCGTCGGCGAAGAGCATGTACTCTTCCCACTCGGGGTCGCCGAACAGGTTGCCGCCGTAGCTGGCCGGGGCCTGAACCCCCTCGGGCTCCTCGCCGCCGAAGACGAAGGTGCGGACGAGGACCCCGTCGAGCCGCACCTCGAGCTCGTGGCGCGAGCCCATGCCCCGCACGTAGTTCACGTAGTTGCGGTGCAGGCGGATCTGGAGGTCGTACTCGCCGTCGACGGGGAAGACGTGGCGGATGGCGATGCCCCCGCGCGAGCCGAACGGCAGGTCGTCGCTCATGCGGTCGTCCTGCAGCAGCAGGATGGGGACCTTGTAGGTCTCCGCGGCGGGACCCGCCGGGGCCTCGCCGAGGGCGGTCCGCCCGATCTTGCGCGCGGCCGACAGGTACCGCTCCATCAGGGCCGACGAGACGGTCAGCACGTCGGCGTTGTTGTCGAAGCCGTACTCGTCGAAGTCGTCGGCGGGCAGCAGGTCGTCGACGTCCACGTCCACCGCCAGCAGGTCGCGCACCGCGTTGGCGTACTCGGCGCGGTTCAGGCGGTGAACGGCCTGGGTGCGTCCGGGGTCCGGAGCGGCCAGGGCGACGCGGTCGATCTCGGACTCGAGCCATCCCGCCACCCGGTCGTAGGTCTCGGCGTCGGGCCGGGGACGGCCCACCGGGGGCATGGCGCGGGTGCGCAGCTTCGCCACCACCTTCTCCCAGAGCTCGGCGTGGCCGGCGACGTCGGAGAGGTCCTGGCCGGCGAGGCTCAGGCCGGCGGTGCGGAGCCGGTCGTTGTGGCAGGTCAGGCAGTAGCGGTCGACGGTGGCCGCGAGCAGGTCGGCGCCGGCGGCGGGCTGGGCGAGCGCGCCGGTGGCGACGAGCATCGGCGCGAGAAGCGCGGCCGCGACCACGGCGGCCCGGAAACGGAAACCTGGCGAGACAGCCAGCATCATCAGCCCTCCAAGCCCGCCAATCGTCGCCCCGCGGCTCCGCCGGGCGTCCAGCCAGACCCGCCCGGCGTCCGCACCGTTCCAGGGCGCAGACGCCTGGCACGCCGCCGAGAATCCGCGGCGCACCGATGCGCCGCGACACGCCGGCATGCCGGCACCTCGCCCGACGGGCGTCGAACGCGCGTGCCGCCAGTCAGGAAGAAAGTCCCCTGCGCTCCGGTCGATATGACTGTGAGACGGCGATCAGCCGACGATCGACTCGTTGATAGTCTGGCCGAACCCCCGCACGGTGTCAATCGAGCGCGATCCGGAGGCGGCTTCGCGGCTATCATTCCCGGAGACGCACCGGGCATTCCCGGGCGGGCAGGCCGTCCGAGCCCTCGGGGCAGGCTCCGCGTTGCACGGAGGCCCGAGGCGCCTGCCCGACAAGGCCCGACGAGGGGCGTACGGCGCATGTCGGGCATCTGCACCCGGGGAGCAACCCGGTCAGGCAGGACACGTCGCCGGTCGGGAGCAGCGGGAACCTTCACAAGGGGATCGAGGGCCGGGCGGCATAATCCGGGGTTGCCGCAAGTCTACGGTGTCGACGCCAATCGAATCCCGACCATGCCGCTCACTCCCGGCGCGCGAATCGGCAGCTACGAGGTCACCGGCTCGCTCGGGGCCGGGGGCATGGGCGAGGTCCACCGCGCGCGCGACACCACCCTCGACCGCGACGTGGCGCTCAAGGTGCTGCCCGAGGCGTTCAGCACCGACCCGGACCGGCTGGCCCGCTTCGAGCGGGAGGCCCGCGTCCTCGCCTCTCTGAACCACCCGAACATCGCCCAGATCCACGGCTTCGAGGAGGCCGGGGGCACGCGCGCGCTGGTCCTGGAGCTGGTCGAAGGGCCCACCCTGGCCGATCGCCTCGAGCAGGGGCCGATCCCGCTGGACGAGGTGGTGTCCATCGCCCGCCAGATCGCCCTGGCGCTGCAGGCCGCGCACGAAGCGGGCGTGATCCACCGGGACATGAAGCCGGCCAACGTCAAGGTGCGCGCGGACGGGACGGTCAAGGTCCTGGACTTCGGCCTGGCCAAGGCGCTGGACACGGCGCCGGCGCCGACCCCCGACGCCGACCCCCTGCAGTCGCCGACGCTGACCGCCTCGGTGACCCGGATGGGCGGCGGCCTGATCCTGGGAACACCGGCCTACATGTCGCCGGAGCAGGCCGAGGGCCAGCCCACCGACACGCGCGGCGACCTCTGGTCGTTCGGGGTCGTGCTCTACGAGATGCTGGCCGGCGAGCGTCTGTTCGCGGGCGAGACCGTGGCCCAGGTGCTGGCCCGCGTGATCGACCGCGATCTCGACCTGTCGGTCCTGCCGCCTTCGACGCCGCGGCCGGTTCGGCGGGTGCTGCGCCGCTGCCTCGAGCGCGACCGGCGGCGACGGATGCGCGACGCGGGCGAGGCGGTCAGCGACCTGGAAGCGGCGGCTTCCCCCGCCGAGGCGCCGCCGCAAGCCGCGGCCGGCGCCGCCGGGTCGCCGCCGCCGCACGGGTGGCGGGCACGGGCGGCCTGGGCGGTCGGCGGCCTCGCCATCGGGTGCCTCCTCGCGGCCGCGGCGCTCTGGACCGCCGCCCCCTCGCCCGAGCCGCCCGCGGTCCGGCGCCTGACGCTCGATCTGTCGTCACCGTTGGCGCGCGGCGCCGGGTTCACCCTCTCGCCCGACGGCTCGACGCTGGCCTACGTCGGCCGCGCCGCCGAGGGACGCACGCGGCAGCTGATGGTCCGGCGCCTGGATGAGGCCGACGCCCGGCCGGCCGCCGGCACGGAGGGAGCGCTCGACCCGTTCTTCTCGCCGGACGGGGCGTGGATCGGGTTCTTCTCGCTTCCGGGACCGCCCGGACCGTCGGAGCGCATCCAGTACCGGTGGACCCTGAAGAAGGCGCCGGTACGCGGGGGCGCGCCCGTCACGCTGGCCGAGAACGTCCCCGCACTGGGGGGAAGCTGGGGCGACGACGACCGCATCGTGATCGGCGGCATGGGCGGCCTGCTGCGCGTGGCGGCCGGCGGCGGCGCGCCGGAGGCGGTGCTGCCGGCCGGGACCGTGTCGGAGCTGACCATCTGCTCGGCGCCCCATGTGCTTCCCGGATCCGGAGCGCTGTTGTTCTCCGAGACGTCGGCCGACGCAGGCTCGCGCCTGTGGGCGTGGTCGCTGGCCGACGCGGCGTCGCGCATCCTGGCGGCCGAGGCGGCGCAGGCCACCTACGCCCCCACCGGCCACCTGCTGCTCCAGCAGGCGGCCCGTCCCACGCCGGGAAGCCCCGGCTCCGGAGCCGCGACCCTGCTGGCGGCCCCCTTCGACGCCGAGCGCCTCGAGCTGACCGGTGCGCCGGTCCCCGTGGTTCCCGAAGCCGGATCGAGCGCCTGGGCCGCCGACGGCACGCTCCTCTACGCGCCGAGCACCGGAGGGCGCATCGAGGAGGGCGACCGTGCCCTCGTGTGGCTGGACCGGGCCGGGAACGAGGAGCCGATCCCCGCTCCGCCGCGCGTGTACGGCGCGCCGCGACTGTCGCCCGCGGGCGATCGCATCGCGCTCGACGTCGCGGCCGATGACGGCAGCTCCGACATCTTCATCCACGACCTCGCCCGGGAGGCGTCGAACCGCCTGACCTTCGAGGGCTGGAACGTCAATCCGCTCTGGTCGCGGGACGGCCGGCGTGTCCTGTTCACGTCGCTGCGCTCCGACGGATTCGGCCTGTCCCGGAAGGCGGCGGACGGCACCGGGCAGGTGGAGGACCTGGGCACGAGCAGGCCGATACGGATGGCCTCCGCCTGGGCGGGCGAGCCGGACACGCTCGTCGTCATGCGCGCCGACAGCATGGCGGACGCGGACATCCACCTGCTGCGGCTGGACGGCGACCGGGAGTCGGAGCCGCTGATCGCGACCGCGTTCACGGAGTCGCTGGCCGCGGTCTCGCCGGACGGCCGCTGGATCGCCTACCAGTCGAACGAATCGGGCCGGTCGGCCGTCTACGTCCGGCCGTTCCCGAACGTCGACGACGGCAAGTGGCAGGTGTCTCCGAGGGCCGGCTTCTCGCCGGTCTGGTCGGCCGACGGCCGGGAGCTCTTCTACCTTGCCGCCGGTCCCGACGGCAGGGCGATGATGGCGGTCGGCTACGCCGGCGACCCCACGTTCACGCCTGCCCGCCCCGAGCGGCTCTTCACGGTGCCGAACGACATCGACTTCGGGGGCGTGTTCCGCCAATGGGACGTCGCGCCGGACGGCGAACGCTTCGTCATGCTCCGGGAAGACCCGACGGGGAACGACCGGCGCGAGGGGCCGGCGGAGCTCGTCTACGTCGCCAACTGGTTCACCGAGCTCGCCGAGCGGGTGCCGGTCCCCTGATCGCCCTTCCCACCGTCACCCGGCGTTCTCGTCGGGGCAGCCTGCCCAGGCGGTCGAGCGGGTCCCCCGACCGCTCTCCCACCCCGGTCGCGCCGTGCCGACCCGGGCGCCCCGCCGTCCCGGGAGCCCCGCCGATCCAGGGCGCTCACCCGCCCCGGACGCAACCGTTCATCCGGGCTGGACGGCGCCGGGGTACCCGGGGGCTTCACCAGCGGGTATCTGCCGGTTCCCCTTGCGCCCGTCGCCGCGCTGTGGTACAAGCCCCTGCGAGGAAGTCTGTCTCTATACGCACGCGCCCCGGGCCGCCAAGGAGATCCTGAATGAAGCTCACGCGCACGCTCGCCGCTCTTCTCGCGTTCGGCATCGTCTCGGCCTTCGCCGGCCCCGCTCACGCCGAGAACGGCGCCGAGGCGGTGACCTACTACAAGGACGTGCTGCCGATCATGCAGGAGAACTGCCAGACCTGCCATCG
Organism: Vicinamibacterales bacterium; assembly: GCA_965116765.1. Taxonomy (GTDB): domain Bacteria; phylum Acidobacteriota; class Vicinamibacteria; order Vicinamibacterales; family UBA8438; genus JAJEEA01. The sequence continues at coordinate 1,936,020 of OZ220718.1, forward strand.
GCCGTCCGGCGCCAACATCAGCGGGCTCGTCGCCCCGATGTCGTTCATGGACTACCGCGAGACGCGGCCCTGGGCCCGCTCGATTGCGAGCAAGGTCGAGTCGCGCGAGATGCCGCCGTGGTTCGCCTCGGCCCCCAAGGGCGTGTTCGAGAACGAGCGCGGCCTGACCGTCGCCGAGATCGACACCATCCTGAGCTGGGTCGCGGCCGGTGCCCCCGCGGGCGACATGGCCGACGCGCCGCCGGCCCAGCAGTTCGCGGAGGACGCGAACGACGGCTGGACCCTCGGCACCCCCGACTTCGTCGTCAAGATGCCCGAGCCGTATCTGGTCGCGGACGACATCTACGACATCAACATCACCTTCTACACGGAGCTGACCGAGGACATCCTGCCCGAGGACACCTGGGTCAAGGGCTGGGAGTTCCGGGTCGGCGACAACCAGATCACCCACCACATGTGCTCGTCGATGATCGCGCCCGGCGCCTTCGTCCCCGAGGGCGCGGTGGAGGACGAGGGCGCCGACGTGGCCGGCAGCCAGCTCCTGAGCTGCGTGGCCGAGGGCGGCGAGCCCGACATGCTGCCCGAGGGCTTCGGAGTGCTGCTCGAGACGGGGTCGAGCATCTCGTTCAACATGCACTACCACAAGGAGCCGGCCGAGGGCTCGGCGGTCTGGAGCGCCCCCGAGATCGCGTTCTGGGTGGCCGACGAGCCCGTGCAGCACAAGGTGATCAACGACACCCTCTACAACCGCGGGTTCGAGATTCCGCCCAACCACCCCAACTACCGCGTGGGGTCGTCGCGCGTCCTCGACAAGGACACCCTGGTGCTGACCTACTGGCCGCACGCCCACCTGCGGGCCGTCGCCGCGCGCTACACCGCGTTCTACCCCGACGGCACGGAGGAGCTGCTGCTCGACGTGCCGCACTACGACCAGAGCTGGCAGGTGACCTACAAGTACAAGGAGCCGAAGCTGCTGCCCAAGGGCACCCGCATCGACGTCGACTTCTGGTACGACAACACGCAGGAGCGCGCGTCTCGCCGCAGCTTCAACCCCAACCGGTTCGTCGGCTACGGGCCGCGGACCGACGACGAGATGTCGCTCGGGTTCATCGGCTACGCCGAGGTCGACGAGCCCGCGGCAATGCCGACCACCGACAACGACTGACGCCGGCGCCGGTGCGGCGTGACTTCACGGCAGGGCGGGGCCGGACCGGTCCCGCCCTCGCTTTTTCTGGCGGGAAATCTCGACTCTGCGGGGGAACGACACTCGGGGAACGTCGTTGACTCTGCGGGGAACCTCACGAGTCTGCGGGGAACATCGCCATGCCGACCATCGGTGACCGTCACCCTGTCCGTTCCCGCCGGGGCGCACCCCGGCGCACACGCCCGGCCCTGCTCGCCGCCGGCGTCGCCTGCGGCCTGACCGTCCTCGCGGGGGTGCACGCGGGCGCCCAGACGCCGCCGCCGACCGAGGAGGCGGACGGGCACGTGCACGCCGTGCTGGTTCTGGAAGGGCAGGAGATCCGCGTCGCGTTCCCGCCCGACCTGGGCGCGGACGGCCCCGCCTACGCCGAGCTGCTCGCGGGCACGGCGGTCCGCGTCGGGAGCTTCCGGGGGCATCGGGCCCTGCGGATGGGCACGCTCGAGGCCGACCTCGAGGCGCTGGCCGCCGAACGGGCCGCGGCGGCGGCGCGCATCGAGGCAGAAGCGCGGAGGGCCGCGGCGGGGCAGGACGAGCCGGCGCAGGACGCCGCGGAGGAGCCCGGCGAGGCGGCGGCCGACGCCGAGCCGGAGCCGGCCGAGCCGCCCGATCCCGAGCTGTGGATCGCGAGGGACGCCGAAGGCTGGCGGCTGGAGATACGGACCGCCGGCGCGGCCGACGACGGCAGCGGGACCGTCCACGTCGTGCCGCTGCAGCATCGGGAGGCCGCCGCGGCAGCGCCCGTGTTCACCGCCTCGGCCCACGCCGCCGCGGCCGAGACGGGCCGGCTGGAGCTGCGCTGGGGCCGCCAGGCGTGGAGCAGCGATTTCCGCTTCGACGAGCTGCCGCCCCCGCCCCGCCGGCCGCGGGTCTCCGGCCGCGGGACCGCCCGCCAGGCCGCCGACGACAACACCCCGACGTCCCGGAACAACATGCTCAACGAGCGCAACGAGACGGCCCTGGTGCTGCCCGACGGCGCGCGCATCTCCATGTTGTACTGGAAGGGCATCGACGTCGAGGACGAGGACTACCCGCGTATCGCCGACACCCCCGACGGGGCGGTCGTCGAGCTGATCCGCTCCCCCGTCCTCCGCCTCAAGTCCGACGTCTCCCTGCGGTTCGGCGAAGCCGACGTCCCCACCGGCAACCTCGCCCCGGGATTCGCCGGCGCCTACGGCGTCTGGCTGCGCCGCGCCGGCTCGGGCTGGCGCTTCGTGTTCAACCACGAGCCCGACTCCTGGGGCACCCAGCACGATCCGGACTTCGACGCCGGCGAGACCCCGGTCGACTACTCGCGCACCGCCGGCTCCTTCCGCCCCCTCGGCGCCACCCTCGTCCCCACCGGCGACGACCGCGGCCGCCTCGTCGTCCACTGGGGCCCCCACGAGTGGGCCGCCGACTTCACCGTCGTTCGCTGAGCATCCTGCTCGGCCGTCTCCTCCCGCGCCAGCTCAAGTCGGTGGTCGACGCCGACGGCGAGCTGGCGCCGCCCGGCCCGCGTGCCTCCGGACCATGAGCCGGCCGCGGTGCATCCGATCGTGCGAATCGTTCGATTGGATCGTAGGATTCGCACGATGCCGGCCGACGGGACGCCCACGCCTCCGTCGGCCGCACGCAACCACCGGACATCGACTACCCCGACGCCGCGCGCGACCTGAACCGCTGGCTGCCGCTGATCAAGTGGCTGCTGGCGATTCCGCACTACATCATGATCATGCTGCTCGGGGTGGTCACCCTGGTGCTGGTGATCTTCGCCTGGTTCGCCATCCTCTTCACTGGCCGCTACCCTCGGGGGATCTTCGACTTCGTGGTCGGGATGTCGCGCTGGACGTGGCGCGTCCAGGCCTACGCGCTCCTGCTCGCGACCGACCGCTACCCGCCGTTCAGCCTCGAACCCTGAGCCCGCGGGAAGGGTTGCTCACGGGCGGCGGAAACGCCGGAACGACGGCCGTCGCCGTTCCGTGCCGGATCCGGCGAGACCGTCAGAACCGGAACAGCCGGTTGAACTTGACGACGAAGCCGCGGTTGCGGAGGTCGAGGCCCCGGTCGGGGCGGAAGCCGTTGGTGACGTCGCGGTCGTCGGTGTAGACCACGAACAGCTCGCTCCCCGGGCTGTACTCCCACCGCAGCCGCAGGTTGCTGCTGAACGAGTTGTCGGCCGAGTTGTACTGCAGCAGGCCGCTGAAGAACATCCGCGGGTTGAACGCGTAGTTCACCCGCGTGACCGCCAGGTTCGACTGGAACTTGCCGTACGGCGTGTCGATCCAGTTGAACGACACCGTCGGCTCGACCGACATCTGCGGCAGCACCGCGATGCGCCCCTGGCTCAGCTCGAGGCTCGTCAGCTCGCCCCCGAAGTAGTCGCCCCGGCGGAGCGCCACCTGTCCGTTGACCCGGCGCTGCTGGCCGATGGCGTACGCCACCTGGTAGTCGGCGAAGCTGTAGCCCCCTACCGGAATCGTGAAGTCCGCCCCGGGCGGGGTGAACGGCTGCAGCAGCAGCTCGTAGTTGTCGGTCGCCGCGAACGTGAGCTGATCGCTCGACTCGAACTCGGTCTGGAACGACAGCAGGCGCTGGCGCGTCTCGAGCTGGGTGACGTCGGCCATGAGGATGTAGTCGACGGCCCCCTCGAGACTGAACTGGCGCACGCTCTCCATCGCGGGCCGCGGGCTGAACCGCCCCGACACGTAGGTGCGCCGGAAGTTGTCGCGCCGCAGGAAGCCCACCTCGGGCAGGAAGTTGTCCTCGACCACCAGGTGGTCCACCTGCATGCCGTAGCGGTCGGCCGCGTACTCGAACTTGCCCTGGTAGCTGGTGTCCTTGCCCTCGTACTCGGGAATCGGCACCCGGGTCTTGGCGAAGTAGCTGATGAGGCTGACGTTCTCGAAGAACGCGAAGGTGCCGTCGACCCCGTAGGCCTGGCTCGCCTGCCCCGGTGCCGCCCGCGACACCGACCGGTTGGTGAACATCCCGCCGATGGAGCTGCGGCGGAGGACGTCGCGCCGCAGCCGCACCACCGTGAAGTTGGTCGGCTCGCTGGCCGAGACGACCTCGTCGCCGGCGTGGATGTTCAGCGCCCCGACGTCGAACGGACCCACCTTTCCCGTGACCCGCGCGCCTCCGACGATGGGGATCACGCGGCCCCGCTCGAGCCCGATCTTCCGGCTGTAGAAGAGCTGCGGCACGTTCACGTCGCCGAAGACCCCCCCGGCGCCACCGCCCCCGAGACCGCCGAAACGGCCGGTGACGCCGCCCCGGGCGAAGCCGAAGATGCCCCGCCCCTCCAGGAAGAACTCGCGCTTCTCGGGGAAGAACAGCGGGAAGCGGGTCAGGTTGACCTGACGCTCGTCCACCTCGACCTGCGCGAAGTCGGTGTTGTACGTGAAGTCGGCGGTCAGGTTCTGGGTGATGCCGTACTTGACGTCGAGACCCCCGGCACCGCTGCGCTCGTTGTTCACCACCGGGCTCGCGGTCAGGTCGGTCGAGATGCCCCCGATGCCGTACGGCTTGACCTCGATGTTGCGGCTCGCCGGGGGCGGCTCGAGGCCGACGAGGGTCCCCGCGGCCGAGACCCGGAAGATGCCGGACGAGCCGCTGCCCCCGCCGGCGGAGATGGGCAGCCGGGTCAGGTACACCCACTCGTTCTTGCGCCGGATGGCGCGGCGGAGCTGGATGCCCCAGAGGTGGGGCGGCTCCGAGCGGTAGCGGAGGGTCTTGAAGGGAATCTCCATCTCGACCGTCCAGCCGCCCCCGAAGCGGCCGGTGCGCACGTCCCACACCGGGTTCCAGTCGCTGTTGGGGTTGCCCTCGTTCGTGAACTGCTGGTCGGCACGGGCCCCGAGGGGGTTCGTGTAGAAGTTGAAGCCGTTGCGGCGGTCGTAGAAGGTGTCGAAGAACGCGGTGAACGTGTCGTTCTGGCGGAGCTGGCTGGTGTCGCGGCGCATCTCGTTGGCGACCCACTGGCTCTCGGGAGCCGAGTCCCAGACCCGGGCGGAGACGTAGACGTTCGTGTCGTCGAACGTGATCCACGCCTCGGTCCGCTCGGTGGCGGGGGCGCCGATGTCAGGCACCTGCTGGATGAAGCCGGTGATCGGAGCCACGGTCTCGTAGACCGCCTCATCGAGCACTCCGTCGAGCCGGATGCCCTCGGCCAGCCGGATCGCCCGGACCGTGGTGCGGCCTTCCTCGTCGCGCGTCATCACGTCGGGCGCGACCGGGGCCGGCGGTCCGTCGATGAGCGAAGCGAGGGACGCGGCGGTGCCGGCCAGGAAGCCGCCGGGGGCCACGGCGCCGGCCGCGGCCGCCGGGGCCGGCGCTGCCGCCGCGGCCGCCGGGGCGGCGGAGCCTGCGCCAGGGGCCGTCCCGGCCCCGCCGGGGCCGCCGGCGGCCGCGGCGGGGTCCGGAGGCGTCACCGGCCTCCCGAACGGGCCGCTCCCCCCCGGCGGCACGATCCCCGCGGAGGGGACACCGGGCGACGCGGAGCCGCCGTCGGCGGGACTCTCCCTCGGAGCGCCCGCCCGACCGACCGGCGCCCCGGGCTGCGCCAGCGCGGCCACCACGCGGTCCTGAAGGTCGAACAGGTCCTGCGAGGCGCCGTCGACGATGGCGGAACGTACGACGTCGCCGCCGGCCACCGACACGACACGCGCGGTGATGCGAAGCTGACTCCCGAATCGCTGATAGGCGCCGACGAGCACGAACGGCACGTCGAGCGTGCCGCCGACGGCGACGGCCTCGTCCGCAGAGACCGGCCCTTCCGGCGGCGAGTCCCCCGCCGCCGCTCCTCCGCGCTGTACGACGACCGCGCTTCCGGCGGGGAAGCCCGTCACCACGGCCTCGGCGATACCCAGGCCCATCCAGTCGTCGACCGGACTTCCCGTCAGGTTGGTGAACGGCACGACCGCCACCGCCATCGCCGCCGTCGCGTCGAACGGGCCCGCTGGCCGCTGCGCCGGCGCCGGGGCGGCGGCCAGCGCCATCCCGACCAGCAGCGCCGTTGCCGGCGCCACCCGATGCACGCCTCTCGCTCTCACGTTCACCAGCTCCTCGTCAGTGCGGGCGCCGACCGGGCGCCCCCGTGCCCACCACGGGTTCCCGACTCAATAGGATACGTCCAATCCAGTCAGACGTTTACCGGGCTGACAACGGGACGGGGCGCCTGACGCTATAATCCACCCCGTTCAGCATTCGACGGCACGGCCCGAAACCGGCCTGAGACGCCCCGGAGAGGGGGCCACGGGAGGACCTGGGGATGGCTTCATCACGACGACGATTCCTGATGCACGCGGCCGCCGTGGGCGGCGCCGCCCTGGCCCGGCCCGCCTCGGCCATGACGGCATCCGCGGGCGGCCCGGCCGCCGAGCCCGAGACATTCTCTCCGCCGGAGCTCCTGGCCCGCCAGGCTGCCCGGAACCGGGCCGCCGCGGCACGGCCGGCAGCAGCGGTCGCTACGCCTCCTGCGCCCGCCGCGCAGGCCGCCGACGCCGACTACGCCGCGATGTACCGCGACCGGCGTAACTGGGGCCGCTGGGGCGACGACGACCAGGTCGGCGCCGTCAACCTCATCACCGCCGAGAAGCGCGCCGCCGCCGCCGGCCTCGTGCGCACCGGCCGGACCGTCTCGCTCAGCCGCGTCTTCGAGCCGCCGCAGCACTTCATGACCAAGAGCTCGCTCGGCGGGAACGGCGGCTACGTCATGGACTACCTGGGCTTCATCTACCACGGCTCGACCGTGACCCACATCGACGCCCTCTGTCACATCTGGGACGAGGACGGCATGTGGCAGGGCCGCGACCCCGACGTGGAGATCACCACCCGGGGCGCCCACTTCGGCGACATCACCCACTGGAACCGCGGCGTCATCACCAAGGGGGTTCTGATCGACGTGCCCCGCCACCGCGGCGAGCCCCACGTGACGGCGGACCGTCCCGTCCGCGGCGACGAGCTCGAGGCGATCGCGGCCGCGCAGGGGGTCGCCGTCGAGCCGGGCGACGCCCTCCTCGTCCACAGCGGCTGGGCCTCGTACATGCAGAGCGGCGACGACGGCAGCGCAGGCCGCCCCGGCCTGCACCCGAGCTGCGCCGAGTTCATCCGCGACCACGACGTGGCGCTGCTCGGCTGGGACCTCATGGACGCCCGCATGGGCGCGGCCGGCCTGCCCTGGCCGGTCCACGGGGTGCTCTTCAACTTCGGTGTGGCCCTGCTCGACAACGCGCGGCTCGAGCCCATCGCCGACGCCTGCGCCGAGGAGGGCCGGCACGAGTTCATGTTCATGCTGCTGCCCCTCAACGTCGCGCGCGGCACCGGCAGCCCGGCGAACCCGATCGCGATGTTCTGATCGGGTCCGGCCACGCCCCGGGCGCCGCCCTCGCCGACGGATGGCCGGGCGCGTCCGCCGTTTCGGGCCGACCAGGTCCCAACGCGTCCCGAGCGTGTCGACGGCGGCGGTCGAGCGAGGGCCGCCGCGCGGGCAACCGGGTCCCAACGCCGGCGTGGCCGGCCGACGGCAGCGGTTCCGGGTACCCGCGACGACCAGCGGTCGCGTTCAACCGCTGCCCGGGTCCGACGGGCCGGAGCGCCGTTCCGCAGCATCCGCCAGCTCGTGGAGATGCGCCAGGAACGGCCGGCCGTCGTGCGGCGGGTACCCCTCGACGCGTTCGGTCGCCAGGTCGTCGAAGAACCGGTCGTAGACGGTCGCCCGCTCGTGCTGCAATGGCGTCGGGCAGTAGCAGACCTCGCTCCATTCGACGACGCCCCCCGGGGTGACGACGGCGCGCTGCATCGATTCCACGATCTCCTGCCCGTCCGGCGCCTGCCGTCCGATGGTGCCGTCTTGAAGCAGCCGCCTGAACTCCGCGGCCGTCCCCTCGCGAAGCCGCGCACGGACCCTGTAGTACATCGCTTCCTCCCCGGTTGACGTTTCCTCGGTCACACACACACCCAGTATGCTCGTTCGTCACACCTTGTCCGCAGGCGCCTCGCCGGTCTCGGCGCAACGCGGGCTCTTGCCACGGGCTGCCGCCACCCGCCGGCGGCAGTCTGCGAGCCCGAGGCCACCCTCGGCCGCGCGCGACCGGCGCGCGCCGACGGCGCTCCGGCAGGCTGTACAATGGGCCCCATGATGCCGACATCGATGCGAACGCGGCGGTCCGCCGCCGTGATCGGCAGCCTGCTGGCCGCGGCTCTCCTGGCCGCCGGCGCAAGCCCGGTCCTCGCCCAGGCGGCGCAGGAAGAGCCCGACTATCCCCACGCGTATCCGCGCGACGGGGTCACCAAGCGGTTCGAGAACGACCGGGTGATCGTGTGGGAGGTCCTCTGGCTGGACGGCGTGTCGCAGCCCTACCACCGCCACCGCTACGACATGACCGGCGTGTTCCTCCGCTGGGGGCCGCTCCGGGTGACCCGGCCGGACGGGACCTTCACCGTCAGCGAGACGCCGTTCGAGATTCCGAGCACGTTCCTGCTCCCCAAGGGCGTGACCCACAAGGAGGAGGGCATCGGGCAGCCCGAGCGGCACTCGATCATGATCGACCTGAAGGACGATCCGCCGCCCGCGCCGGCGGCCCGGAGGGACCTCCCGCCCGCGGTTCCGATGGACGGGGCCACCCTCATGCTGGACCACGCGCGCGTGAAGGTCTGGGACGTCCCGTTGACCGAGGGGCAGGATCTGCCGCTGCACGTCCACGACACCGACACCGCCGTGGTCTTTCTCGAAGGCGGCTCCCTCCGGTCGATCGACGAGGACGGCGCCGAGGAAGACCGGACCTACGCCTACAAGGACGTCGACTACTGGCCGGCCGGCCGCGCGCACCGGCTCGTCGTGGTAGACGGCGCGCCGCGCGCGATCCTGTTCGAGCTGCAGGACTGACCGCGCGGCGGGTAATCGCGCCGGCGAGTCCGCGCCGCAGACCGACGCCGGCTCGCGCGGGGGCGCCGACTCCGCGAGGGCCGGTTGGGCCGGAAGCGTTGCCGGACAGGCAGCTTCCCGGACGTCGTGGTCGCAATCGTCGACCCCGGGCCGACGGTTGGGCGGAAGCGTTGCCGCACGGGGGCTTCCGGGCTGCGCGCCAAGAACAGGAGCCTCCGTCAACCTCGCAGGAAGCCTGAACCGAGGTCACGACGTCATGGACGCACTGGCCCGCGACATCCGCCACGCGGCGCGCGTGCTCGCCCGGCACCGCACGTTCACCCTGACCGCGCTCGCCATCCTCGCCCTCGGCATCGGGGCCAACGCCGCGATGTTCAGCGTCGTCTACGGCCTGCTGCTCCGGCCGCTGCCGTATCCGGACCCCGAGGCGATCGTGCGGGTGGGGTACGGCCGTTCCGCCCAGCCCGAATCGATCGGGTGGCTCACCAACCGAAACCTGCCGAGGCTGCAGGAGGAGGCGGAGTCGCTGGAGCAGGTGGCCGGCTACGCGCCGCGCTCCCTGGGCTGGCGGGGCCCCGAGGGGCCCATCAGCCTCCGGGGCGCGATGGTCTCCCCCTCGCTCTTCCCGCTGCTGCGCGCGACGCCCCGGCTGGGCCGGCTGCTCACCGACGACGATGCGCGACAGGGCGCGCACCGCGTCGTCCTGCTGAGCTTCCACGCCTGGAACACCCGGTTTGCGGCCGACCCCGACATCGCGGGGGCGCCGATCGAGCTCGACGGCGAGCCGTACACGGTGGTGGGGGTGCTCGGCGAGGGGTTCGCGTTCCTGGGCCCCGAGGCCGAGCTCTGGACCCCCATGGTCCTGCAGCCCTCCGCCCCGGTCGAGAATGCCCAAGGCCGCACGCTCACGGTCTCGTTCGCGTTCTCGGCCCTCGGACGCCTCCGGCCGGGCGTGTCGCCGGCGCAGGCCGCGGCCGAGGTAGACGCGATCCTGCGGCAGCCGGACATCGGCGGTGCGCCGCCGGGCGCGGGCGGAACGGCGAACCCGGCCCCCCCTTCGTGGGGCGCGTGGTCCCGCTGCAGGAGGAGATGGTCCGCGAGCACCGGCCGGCGCTGCTCGTGCTGAGCGCGGCGGCGGCGCTGGTCCTGCTGATCGCCTGCGTCAACGTGGCCGGCCTGCTCCTGGCCCGGGGCATCACGCGGCAGCGCGAGCTGGCGGTGCGGGGTGCGCTCGGCGCGGCGCGTGGCCGCATCGTCCGCCAGTTGCTGACCGAGAGCGTGGTCCTGGGCGCGGGCGGCGGGGCCCTCGGCCTCGCGGCCGCGGCGGCGGTCCTCCGCGCGGTGCCGGCGCTCGCCCCGGCGGACCTGCCGCGGCTCGACGAGGTCGGCGTGGACGCCGCGGTGCTCGGGTTCACGGCCCTCCTGGCGGTCGCGGTGGGCCTGCTCGTGGGCGCGGTGCCAGCGGTCCAGTGGTCGCGGCTGGCGCTGGTGCGCATCCTCAACGAGGGCAGCGCACAGTCGGCCGGGGGCTTCCGGCTCCTGCGGGCGAACCGGGCGCGGGCCGGGCTGGCCGCGGCGCAGGTGGCGCTCGCCCTCGTGCTGCTGGTGGGGGCGGGCCTGCTGCTCCGCAGCTTCGTCGAGCTCGTGGCCGTCGATCCCGGCTACGACCCCGCCAACGTGCTCACGGCGCGGGTCGCCAACCCCGATGTCGGCAGCCTGTTCCTGGCGGGACCGGTGACAGCCGAGCTGCTGGCCGAGCGCACCGCCGCAAGCCGGCGCTTCTACGGCGCCCTGCACGACCGGCTGACGCAGATGGAGCGGCTGCCCGGCGTGGAGACGGTGGGGCTCTCCGCGGGCCTCCCCTTCGGGGGCGGGGGGCGCGACCTCGTCCGGGTGCAGGCCGGCGGGCGGCCCGACCCGGCCGACCCGGCCGAGCTGCCTCAGGCCCGGGTGCAGACGGTCACCTCGGGCTACTTCGACGTGATGCGCCTGCGCCGGCGGAGCGGACGCCTCCTCGGCCCTCTTGACGCGGCCGGCGCCCCGCGTGCGGTGGTGGTGAACGAGACCCTGGCCCGCGAGGCCTTCGACGGCGAGCCGGCGGTCGGCCGGCGCCTCCACTTCGGACGCGACGACGAGCCATGGACGGTGGTCGGCGTAGTCGCCGACGTCGAGTACCAGGATCTCGCGGCGACGGAGTCGTCCGGGGAGATCTACGTGTCGGTGGACCAGAGCGACGCGAGGTCGAACTTCAGCCTCCCCGACCCGTTCGTCTCGATCCGCGCGGTCGGCGATCCCGTCGCGAGCCTCCCGTTCCTGCGCGAGGCGGTCGCCGACGTGCACCCACGCGCCCCCGTCGACGACGTGATGACCATGGACGCCCGGCTGTCCGCGGCCGTCGCGCAGCCGCGCGTCTACTCGCTCTTCGTCGGCTTCTTCGCCGCGCTGGCCCTGTTCCTCGCCGCGGCGGGCCTCTACGGGCTGCTCAGCTACACCGTCTCGCAGCGGCGGCGGGAGATCGGGGTCCGCATGGCCCTCGGGGCGCAGCGCCGCGATATCCTGGCGCTGATCGTGCGTCAGGGCGCCGTCCTCGTCGCAGGCGGCGTGGTCGTCGGCCTGCTCGCCGCGGCCGCGTCGACCCGGATCCTGGAGAGCCTGCTCTTCGGCGTGACCGCGGCCGACGCCCTGACGTTCGCGGCCGCCGCCGTCACGCTCCTCGCGGCGGCGCTGCTCGCCTGCTATCTCCCGGCGCGCGGGGCGACCCGCATCGATCCGATGGACGCCCTCCGCGCCGAGTAGCCCATCAACACGAGCACCGCGAGAACACCGACCGCGGCAGCTTCGATGGGCGGCACCGAACAACCTGGGACTCGCCGATGACACAATCGACAGCACGCGACCCGAACGGAGCTCCGCAGCAACCAGTCGTTCGCCTTGCTCTCGCAGCCTTCGCGCTGGCGGGCTGGGCCGCCGCGTGCGGCACGCCCGGCGACGACGGCGCCGGCGACGACTACCTGTCGCCCAACCTGCGCGCCGCCGTCGAGCAGCTCAAGGCCGACGTCGCGGCGAGCCCCACCGACGAGACGACCATCGCCGAGCGCGCGCGCATCCTCGACGAGTGGGTCGACGCCTACGCCCTCGGCGGCGGCGAGGTCGGCCTGGAGGGCCCCCGCGTGCGGCTGCAGGCGACCCTGCCCCCCACCGGGCGGGCGGCCCTCGCCCAGGGCGCGGTCATCGACCGGCTCGTCCGCCAGTTCACCCTGCACGACGAGCCGGGCGCCCTCGGCGAGCTCGCGGCCGAGTCGCTCGGCCCGTTCGAGGCGCGCAGCCACCAGACCATCCGCCAGACGTGGACGGCAGGGACGCGCGCGGTCGAGGCCGGCGGCGGCTTCTGGGTGGCCCGGCACTTCAACATGAACTACGGCCCCTTCCAGACCGACGACCCCGCCGGCGAGGGCTACGTGACCATCGCCACCACGGACGGCGACGCGCGGTTCGAGACCGACGTCTACATGGCGCGCGGCCCCCACGGCGGGTTCCGCGCGCCCGAGCCGGCCCTCGTCTTCCGCCTCGCCTCGGGCCGGCTCGACCCCGGCGAGACGGTCACCATCACCTACGGCGACACGAGCGGCGGCGGACCGGGGCTGCTCATGACCGGCACCTCTAGCGCGCGGATGCCCCTGCCCCTCTACGTCGACCTCGACGCGTCGGGCGAGTGGCGGCCGCTGCCCATCCTGCCCTTCGTCGTCAGCGGAACGCGCGTGGCCGGCGTGCACGGCTTCGCCCCGAGCATCGTCGAGCCGGGCGAGCCGTTCGAGCTCTCGGTGCGGGCCGAGGACGCGTTCTTCAACCGCGCCACCGGCGACATCCCCGCCTTCGAGGTGCTGGTCGACGGCGACGTTCGCGCCACCACCCCGGCCGGGTCCGAGGCCATCACGCTCGTACCGATGACCCTGAACGAGCCGGGGCCGCACTGGATCACCCTCCGCTCCGAGGACCGCGAGATCACCGGCGACGCCAACCCGGTCCTCGTCGTCGAGGATCCGGAACGCCGCATCTTCTGGGGCGACACCCACGGCCACTCCGGCTACGCCGAGGGCATCGGCACCATCGACTTCTTCATGACGTTCGCCCGCGACGACGCGCGGCTCGACTTCGTCACCCACTCCGAGCACGACGTCTGGCTCGACGACGCGGAGTGGGAGCTGTCGAAGGCGGCGGTGGAGGCGTTCGACGACCCCGGGCGGTTCATCCCCTATCTGGGCTGGGAGTGGACACGGCCGGCCCGCTTCGGCGGCCACCACAACGTGTTGTACCGGAACACCACGGACCGGACGCCGGTGTCGGCCGTCGAGTTCCCCACCCTGTCCGAGCTCTACCAGGGCCTGCACGCGCGCTACGACCCCGACGACGTGCTCGTCATCCCCCACGCCCACAACCCCGGCGACTATCGCCAGTCGGACCCGCAGCTCGAGCCGCTCATCGAGATGATGTCGATGCACGGCACCTTCAACTGGTTCGTCCGGCAGTACCTGTCGCACGGCCACCGGGTGGGCCTCATCGCCGCCTCGGACGACCACCTGTCGCACCCCGGCTACTCGGCCCCGAACCGCGACTCGCTGGCCCAGCGGGGCGGCCTCGGCGCGGTGATGGCCCCCGAGCGCTCGCGCGACGCCATCTTCGACGCCATGAAGCAGCGGCGCACCTATGCCACGACCGGCGACCGCATCATCCTCGACGTCACCGTCAACGGCACCGCCATGGGGCAGGAGGCCGAGTACGCCGAGGTCCGGGAGATCGAGGGCCGGGTCGTCGGCACCGCGCCCATCCGGTCGGTCGAGCTGCTGAAGAACGACGAGGTCATCTGGAGCGAGGAGTACGCGGTGGGCCGCGGCCGGCCCGCCGACACCGAGCAGTGGCTGCTGTCGTTCTCGTCCGGCGAGACGCCGGTCCACCCCGGCGACGCCCCGCGCGGCTGGCGCCACTGGCGCGGCGAGGTGCGGGTGACGGGGGCCAACGTCGTCGCGGTCGACGCCACCGACTTCGTGAACCCGACCACGCAGCTCCTCGAGCGGACCGGCAACGGCGCCCGCTTCGCCACCCACACCCGCGGCGACAGCAGCTCGCTGCGGCTCACCCTCTCGGGCATCCGCCCCAGCGTGGCGGTCACCGTCGACCTCGAGGAGACCACCGAGACCGGCTCGGCGCCGCCCTTCTACCGGCCGCGCGCGGTCATCCCCGCCAGCCGGGTGCGGATGACCCTCAACGCCGGCGGCATCGTCCGCGCCATGCCCATCGACGACTACCCGGACGACCGCATCACCCTGCGCCGCCTCATCCGCAACGGCCCCCGCGACGTCAGCTTCGACTACACCGACGAGGACACCCCGCGGCAGGGCGACTACTACTACGTGCGGGTGCGGCAGGTGAACGACGCGATGGCGTGGTCGAGCCCGGTCTGGGTGGGGGGCTATCCGTCGCGATAGGCGGCCCCGTAAGGACAGTGGTCGATACAACCTCGCCAACTACGTTCAGGGCGGTCCCGCACTCCCGCGGTTCCTGCGCGGTGCCCCCCTGACAGGGTGATTCCCGCCACCGTCCTGACGGGCGCCGAGGCGGCGGCGCGCCGGGGCGCGGGCGGTCCGGGGTCAGGGAGCGACACGGGCGCAGTAGCTCCGGAGCTGCTCCAGGTCGCGCTGCATTCCCAGGAGCGACAGGCGTTCCCGCCGCATCTCCATGTAGGCGGCGTCCCGGCAGAGCGAGGGAGAGAGCAGCGACCTCGTCATGCCGGAAGGAGGCCCCAGATACAGCACGGCGTCGAACTGCTCCCCGGCGGGCAGCGAGCGCCACTCGTCGCGCGGAATCGGCACGATGCGGCCGTCCCGGAACGTCGCGCGGGGCGGGTCCGTCGGGGAGAACGCCGTGAAGTCCGCCGCACCGAGCACGGTGCCGCGCACCGCCGCGAGGCTGGGCGCGGGCCACGACGGCGCGTCCCGCTGCAGCGCCGGCAGATCGACCCCCACCGTCGGCCAGACGACGAACGCGCGCACGTCGCCCCCGCGCTCGAGCTGCTGGACGAGCGTGTGGAGGTTCGGGTCTTCGACGAGCTCGTAGTTGGAGAACAGGTTCCGCCGCTGCAGGTGCATGGCGCCGTAGACGACGAGGGCGCGCCTTCCCCTGTCGAGCACCTCGCGTCGAATCAACGACGCCGGGTAGGTGTCGCGGAGCTGGAGCCACCTCTGGTGGTCCGCCCGCGTCTCCACCGCGTCCCAGTCGATCGGGGGGTCGCCGAGCAGCACGCGGAGCCGGCGCTCGGGGGGAAGGGCCGCGTTGACCTCGCGCACCGCCCGGAAGAACGCCCCGGTGATCGGTCGATCGTTGCCCAATCCGGGCTGCGTGGTGTTCCGCCAGACCTGGCGCAGCTCGGCGTCGGAGACGTCGCCGCCGTCGACGAAGCGGTCCATCACGTCCTGATACAGGGCGTTCCCCCACTCCACGACGATGTCGTCCACGGTCTCCGCGAACCGCGGATCGCGGACCAGCGCGAGCCTGAACTCGTGGGCCTGCTCGTTGCCGTGCGGGTCGCCGATCGCCACAATCGCGTGCCGCTCGAAGGCGGCGAGGATGGCGGCGATCGGCTCGACGGGTACCGCGGGTGGCGGGGTCTGTCCGGCGGCCGTCCCACCGGCGCCATGCGCCGCGAGCAGCGACATCGCCAACAGTCGAGGGTTCATAGCACCGATCTTGTGCACGTGACAGCTCCTTCGCAAACCGCGAGGTCTCCGATGACGGAACCGGGCTCGGCGCCGTCTCTCACTCCGGCGCCGGGTCGGCGCCGGTGCGCGTGTCGCCCCCACCGGCCAGATTGGCCTGACGGAGCGCGGCGGCGCCCATCAGGCCGCCCATGCCCATCGATTCGACGGCGCTGCTCGGGACCAGCATCAGCGCGCCCTTCTCCTTCAGGCCCTCGTAGAGCATGTTCATCGCGCGCAGGTGCAGCGCCGTCGGATTCTCCTGATACGCCTTGGCGGCTTCCTGGAAAGAGTTGGCGATGGCCATCTCGGCCTCGCCCAGGATGACGCGGGCCTGCTTCTCGCGGGCCGCCTGCGCCTCGCGCGACATGGCATCCTGCAACGCGTCCGGTATGACGACGTCGCGCATCTCGACGGAGGACACGGTCACGCCCCACGGGTTCGAGCGCTGATCGATGAGCTGCTGCAGCTCGGCCTCGATGCGCTCCCGCCCGCGCAGGAGGTCGGCGAGCGTCGTCCGGCCGATGATGTCGCGCAACGCGGTCTGCGCTGCCCAGCTCACCGCCTGGGGATAGTCCTGAACCTCGAGCGCCGCCTTCTCGACGTCGTGCACCATCCAGAACAGAACGGCGTCGACGTTCACCGGCACGGTGTCCGAGGTCAGGGTCTGCTCGGCCGCGAAGCTGGTGGTCACGGTGCGCTGGTCGACCCACACCGAGACGCGGTCGACGAACGGCACGATCCAGAACAGCCCCGGGCCCCGCAGTCCGACGAAGCGTCCGAGCCGCAGCACGACGCTCCTTTCCCACTGGTGCGCCACCCGCGGCGCCTGCATCAACACGAGGCCGATCGACACCGCGGCGACCGGCGGCGCCGGGCTCCCCGTCGTCTCCCACCCCCACAGGGCGATTGCGCACCAGACCAGCAGGATGGCGACCGACACGACGTTGATCCGCCGGACGTGGCCGCGACGGGGTTCCGGACGTTCTCCGAAGATGCTGTGGGCCATCATGATCCTCCCTGCCGACGCGCGCGAAGGGCATCCGTCACCTCTTCGATGGTGAAACCGGCCGAGTCGGCGTCCGCCAGCAGGCGCGTGACGAACGCATGTAACCGGCGATCGTGTTCCCGACGCGGGCGGGCCCGCGCCGGCGTGGCGTCGACGAAAGTACCGACGCCGCGCCGGGTTTCGAGGACGCCGCGCCGTTCGAGCTCGCCGTACACGCGCGCGACGGTGTTCGCGTTGACGCGCAGATCGACCGCGAGCTGCCGGACCGTCGGCAGCCGGTCGCCCGGCCGCAGCCGTCCGGCGGCGATGGCCGCGCACACCCCACGCTCCAATTGGACGTAGATGGGCGTGCGGTCCCGCGGGTCGATGCTGACGAGATCCACGTGACCCATTGTACTAGTTAATAGGTACAATACAACAACAATCGACGGTGCGCCCGACGAGCAGCCCCGTGCTCGTCGGGGTCAGAATCTGCGAGGACGCGCTGAGGCTGGTCCGGGCTTACGGTCGGCGGCGATGCCGTGGGCGGAGCGCTCCGTGGACGTCGATCAGCGCCGCCCCGAGGCGCCCGACCGCGACGAGCGGCAGGAAGAGGACGAGCGCCCAGGCGACGAAGGCGGTCAGCACGGACAGCTCGCCGGCGTCGTCACCAAGGCGAGGACGGCCAGGGCCGCCACGCAGGCCGACGCCAGCCAATGCTCCAGCCGATCCACGCCGACGCGCATACAGCCCGATGCCCATCATGCCCAGCCTGGCTGACGGGGGCTCGACTGAGGAGTCACGACACGGATCGCGAGAATCTTCGCCTCGAATCGAAAAATCGGGCAGTTTTTTTCACATGGACATGAAAATGCTAGCATCGCCTGGTCGAGGTGAAGTGGAACGACCGGCCCGTGGACAAGGCGCTCCGGTACCTGCACGCCCGCTTCCCGGACGCGGCGGCGATCCAGATCAGCCCGGCGGGAACGGACGACTACCGGACGCCCGATGGCATTCGCGTGCAGCCGGCGATTCCGTTCCTTCGAGGCCTCGTGTAAGGGTCCGCTCCGAGCACCAGTCGGGAGTCGCGGATGCGGCCGAGGCGCTGGACGCGCCACAAGGGTCAGGGCGCGGCCCTCGCGCCCCCCGATACGTGCCGACGAGGCATCCCGCTTCCCTGCCGACGACTGCCGACCCTGGTCGCCATGTTACGCTGATGCCATGGGCTTGATTGTCGCGCACGCATTGCCCGCCGCTCCCCTCGACGCGCTGCGCGAACTGGCTCGCGGCGAGGTCGAGCTCGAACGATTGTGTCGAGAACGGATTGCATCGGCTCGGGCCGCGGGGGCCACCTGGGAACAGATCGGCGCCGCGCTCGGCACGACCCGACAGGCCGCGCGGGAGTTCTTCACCCGCGACGCCCTGACCGCGATCGACGACAACACCGACGCGCACGAGCCGCCCCTCGGCGAGATCGAGGCCGTCGAACTGGCGGTGGACGAGGTACGGGCCGTTCGACGCCGGCGCATCGGGCGTTGAGCATGCCGGCGTGAAGGTCGTCATCGACGCCAACCGGTCCGCCTCCCCTTTCAGGCAGGTCGCTCGGACTTCCGCCCATCGACGCTACAAGTCGCGCAGATGCTGGGCGTAGTACAGAGGCCACGTCTCGAGCGGGCCATCGCCGTCGCCGCCGGGACCGCCGACGAGCTTGACGGCGCGGCGCGGCTCGTACCGCGCGATGTACGAGCGCAGGCTGCGGGCGCGGGTGCGGCTGCCGCTCTTGACCTCGACGGGAACGACCGAGCCGTCGCGGGCCCGGTGGAGGAACTCGACCTCCGCCTGCGCGTGCTCCCACGCGAACGTGGGATACGCCACGCGGGCGCTCAGCTCGGTCTGCACGAAGCTCTCGGCGACGTAGCCCTTGAAGGCGAAGTCCTGCGCGTGCTGGTCGGCGTAGGTGAGGCCCAGCATGTGCCCGAGCAGCCCCACGTCGAACAGGTACAGCTTGAAGATGTTCTCTCGCGCCTGCGCCCCGAGCGGCACGTTCGGCCGGCCCTTCACGGGATGGCATTTGCGGACCAGCTTCGCCGCTTCCAGCCAGTCGATGGGGCCGCGCAGCTCGCGGTAGCGCCGCTTGCGCTCGATCGCGTCGCGGAACCGGAAGCGTTGCACCGAGCCGTCACCGCTGGCCGCGAGCTGCCGCGGCACGTTCGAGAACACCGCGTCGATGTGTTGCGCGTGGAGCTTGCCGGCGTACTTCCCGAAGTCGCGCCGATAGCCGTCGACGAGCTCCCGGTGAATCCGGGCGACCCCCTCGGCCCGCTCGCGGACGGTGCCGTCCTTCTCGAACCAGTGCGCCACCGCCTCGGGCATGCCCCCGACGAAGTAGTAGTCGAGCAGCAGGGGCCAGAGCTGCCGGTGGACCGCCTCGCCGCGCCGGCGGTCGCGGAAGGCCTGCAACAGCCGCGGGCGCCCGGCCGCCATCAGGAACTCCTCGAAGCACAGGGGGAACATCTCCACCTGCCGGACCTTCCCGACCGGGAACGACTCGAGCAGCCCGACGTTGGAGCCGGAAGCGCAGACGAACGCCCGGGGCAGGGACTCTGCGAAGTACTTGAGCGAGTCGACGGCGGGCTGGCACTCGCCCACCTCGTCGAAGAAGACGAGATCGCGCTCGACGTCGATGTCGGCCTCGACGTGCAGCTCGAGGTTCGAGAGGACTGCCCGCGGGTCGAGGCTGTCCGCGAACAGCCGGCCGAGCCCCGGTTCGCGCCGGAAGTCGAGCCGATGGACCCGCCGGAACTCCTGCGGTCCGAAGATGCGGTCGATCAGCCAGGTCTTGCCGACCTGACGTGCGCCGTCGAGCAGCAGCGGCTTGCGGACGGGTTCCCGCCGCCATGCCTGGAGGTCGTCGAGCAGTAGTCGCTGCAGCATGTACAGTGGCCCCCGACTGACGGGTCTCCGGTGGAGCAGTGCAGCAGCGACGGCGAGCGCACTGCCACTTTTGTCAACCTAAAATATCCTGATTTTACACTTTACTTAACATTGAACCGGCTGCGGCCTGCCGATGCATCCCGCCGCCCGCGAGCAGGCAGCGGCAACAGGTCAGGCCGTGACCGCGATCACCTCTGGGGGGATGACTGCCATGAGCGGAGGATCGATGGACTACGCCTACGCGAAGATCAACGTCGCCGAGGAGGAGCTGCTCCGGTCGACCAGGAAAGGCGGCAACCATCCGCAGCTCCGCCAGGAGCTGGCCGAGCACCTCCATGCATGCTCCGAAGTGCTGAAGGCGATCGAGTGGTCGGACTCGGGCGACACCGCGCCATCCGACTGGGTGCCCGCTGCCGAGAAGCTGCTGACACCGTCGCGGGCGGGGAACCGCTAACTGTTTGCACCGACGCCGCGCCGGACGACGTCGACACGGTGCCGCCCGAGATCCGGCCGCGAGCCACCGCCGCAACTACCGCGCCGGCACCCGCGTCCACTTCCGGTCCGACCGCGCGCTCTCGAGCAGCGCCTCGATGAACAGCATGCCGCGGAGGCCGTCGTCGACGGTCGGGAAGTCGAGGGCCAGCGGGTCGGGCTTCACGCCGGCGAGGCGGGCGCGGATGGTGTCGGCGGCGTTGCGGTAGACGTTGGCGAAGGCGCCGAGGAACGCCTCGGGATGCCCCGCCGGCAGGTGGGTGGCCCGCGCCGCGGCGGGGCTCTTGGCGGCGACGTAGCCCGAGCCGCGGGTCCAGATCTCGACCGGGCCGTCGTTCGAGCGGACGCGGAGGGCGTTGGGGTCCTCCTGGTGCCACTCCAGGCCCTTCGCCTCGCCGTAGACGCGGAGGGTGAGCGCGTTCTCCTCCCCCACCGACACCTGGCTCGCGTGCAGCACCCCCCGCACGCCCTTCTGCAAGCGCACCAGCACGTTGCCGTCGTCGTCGAGGCGGCGCCCCCGGACGAAGGTCGTCAGGTCGGCGCACAGCTCGACGATGCGCAGGCCGGTGACGTACTCGGCGAGGTTCTCGGCGTGGGTGCCGATGTCGCCCATGCAGCCGGCGCCCCCGCTGCGCCGGGGGTCGGTGCGCCACTCGGCCTGCTTCATGCCCGTCCGCTCGAGGCGGGTCGCGAGCCAGCCCTGCGGGTACTCGACGACCACCTTGCGCAGCCGGCCGAGGTCGCCCGCCCGCACGAGGTCGCGGGCGAGCTTCACCATCGGATAGCCGGTGTAGTTGTGGGTGAGGGCGAAGACGCGGCGGCTCTTGCGGACGATCCGGCGCAGCCCGCGCGCCTCGTCCACCGTGAACGTCATCGGCTTGTCGCAGACGACATGGAACCCCGCCTCCAGGAACGCCTTCGCGACCGGGAAATGGACGTGGTTCGGGGTGACGATGGACACGAAGTCGATGCGGTCGCCGTCGGGCCGCGCCCGCTCGGCATCGACCATGGCGGCGTAGGAGGCGTAGGCGCGGTCGGGGTCCAGCCCCAGCTCGGCCCCCTTCTGCCGCGAGCGGGCGGCGTCGGACGCGAAGGCCCCTGCCACCAGCTCCACGTCGCCGTCGATGCAGGCGGCCCGGCGGTGCACGTCGCCGATGAACGCCCCGGGGCCTCCCCCCACCATGCCCATGCGCAGCCGTCGTACCGTGGTCCCCATGTCTGCCACTCCACGTAGCCAACGTCCTTCGTTATTCTCCCCCGGATCCGCAAGGCCCGATAGCGAATCCCCCGAACTCAACTGCCTTCTCGGCCGCTTCCCGACCGCCGAGGCGTAGTCCCGGGGGGTCGCGGCCGCGGTCCCGCCGGTGGAGGCGCGGGCCGCTGCGTACGTGCGCGACCGGTGGAGAGCTGTAGCCTCTCTTCTCAACCGAACGGCCGGTCTGGGGCTTCCTGGATCCACTTGATGGCTTCGCCATTGTCATTGCCCTCCCGTACGAGACTCGACATCTGTTGGTTCAAAATCCATGAACACGATGGACTCGATGCTGTCCTTGTTGGTCAAGAGAATGCCGTGAACACCGAGATCGGTATACTCGTCGTCATCCCCGATCCACGCCGGATCGCTGACGTAGAGCAATCCCTCGGTCGTATCATTCGAGTAGTACTCCGGCCAGCCAAAAAGACGACGGCCGTCGGTGAACGTGACCACGACATAGCGCCGCTGGTCGATGAAAATGTCGAGCCAAGTGTTGATTCTCGCAGTACTCGAAGTGATCTTGATCTTCCGCAGCAACTTCATGTGGTAGTCGTTCGTGATCGAGAAGCCGAGCAGAAGCGCCAGGACGAGTGCCAACCACATTGCCCACGGCAGGTGTTCCGGGGTGACGAACGGTCGATAGACTCCCGCGCTCGTCACCTCCAAATCGACCGGGCTGCGACCGAAAGGAGTGAGGATGGCATAGATCACGAAACTCAAGACCAAAGCCTCGATGATGTTTCCGATCCGATCTTTCGTGGAGCGCACGACGATCGCGTTCAGTACCGCCGACGCCAGGAAGCCGGGCATCAGAAGCAAAAAAACGGCCAGTGTCTCACCGGATATGTTCATGCGACTTCCGCTCCGAGTCCGATGCGGGAACCACCGTACGAATGCCCAGTTGTCGCGCGGAGGTCCCCATGCCTACTCCTCGAACGCAGCGTCGAACGCCACCGTCGACGGCTCGAAGTCGGCGTCCTTGACGAACTCGCACGACTCGCGGGCCCCGTGCTCGCGGTCCATGCCCGAGTCCTCCCACTCGACCGAGAGCGGCCCCGCGTAGCCGATGCGGTTCAGGGCGCGGATGATCGCCTCGAAGTCGACGTCGCCCCGCCCCACCGAGCGGAAGTCCCAGCCCCGGTCCGCCGCGCCGAACGGCAGGTGGGACGAGAGCAGGCCGGTGCGGCCGTCGAGGGTGACGGCGGCGTCCTTCATGTGCACGTGGTAGATGCGGTCGGAGAACTCGCCGATGAACCGGGCCGGCTCCATCCCCTGCCACTGCAGGTGGCTGGGGTCGAAGTTGAAGCCGAACGCCTCGCGCCGGCCGACGGCGTCCAGCGCCCGGTGGGCGCTGACGATGTCGAAGGCGATCTCGGTGGGGTGCACCTCGAGGGCGAAGCGGACGCCGCACTCGTCGAACACGTCGAGAATCGGGTTCCACAGCTCGGCGAAGCGCCGGTAGCCGGCCTCGATGGCCTCCTCGGAGACCGGCGGGAACGAGTAGAGCAGGTGCCAGATGGGCGAGCCCGTGAACCCGCACACGACCTCGAGCCCGAGGTTGCGGGCGGCGCGGGCGGTGTTCTTCATGGTGTCGACGGCCCACGCCCGCTTCGCCTCGGGGTCGCCGTGCACCGACTCGGGGGCGAACGCGTCGGACCGTTCGTCGTTCGGGTCGCAGACGAGCTGGCCGGCGAGGTGGTGCGAGATGGCCCAGCAGCCGAGCCCGTGCTCGGCGAGCAGGGCGTGGCGCGCGTCGCAGTAGGCCTGGTCGACGGCGGCGCGGTCGACGTCGAGGTGGTCTCCCCAGCACGCCAGCTCCAGCCCGTCGAACCCGAACCCCTTCGCCTTCGGGGCCAGCTCGGCCAGCGGCAGGTCGGCCCATTGTCCCGTGAACAGCGTTACCTTTCGCGCCATCGTCGACTCGTCTCCTTCCGTCGCGGCGGGAACCGGCCGCCGGCCGCCCGCGGGCACCGGTGCACCGCGCGGCATTGTCATATCACAAGCGCCGCCACGGCGGCGCCCGGTCCCGGTAAGATCGACGCGCTTCACCGCGGGAGGGAGACCGCCTGATGAGGTTCGCCGCTCTGGACTGGGTCGTCGTCGGGGCGTACTTCGCGGCCCTGCTCGGCATCGCCGCATGGGTCGCGCGCCGGCGCCAGCAGACCGCCGCCGACTACTTCCTCGCGGGCCGGCACGTCGGCTGGTTCGCCATCGGCGCGTCGCTCTTCGCCTCGAACATCGGCTCCGAGCACGTGGTCGGCCTCGCCGGCTCGGGGGCGAGCACCGGCATGGTGCTGGGGCACTACGAGCTGCACTCCTGGATCATCCTCCTGCTCGGCTGGGTCTTCGTGCCGTTCTACCTGCGCAGCGGCGTGTTCACGATGCCCGAGTTCCTCGAGCGCCGCTACGACGGCCGCAGCCGCTGGTTCCTGTCGGTGGTCATGCTCGTGGGCTACGTCCTCACCAAGGTGTCGGTGACGGTCTACGCGGGCGGCGTGATGCTGCAGGGGCTGATGGGCCTCGACTTCTGGACGGGGGCGGCGGCGGTGGTGGTGCTGACCGGCGTCTACACCGTCCTCGGGGGCCTGCGGGCGGTGGTCTACACCGAGGCGCTGCAGGCGTTCGTCCTCGTCGGGGGCTCGGCCGCCGTCACCCTCTTCGGCCTCGCGGAGATCGGCGGCTGGGGCGAGCTGCGCGCCTCGGTGGGGGGCGAGCTGTTCGACATGTGGAAGCCCCTCGACCACCCCGAGTTCCCGTGGCTCGGCATGCTGCTGACCCCGCCCATCGTCGGCCTCTGGTACTGGTGCACCGACCAGTACATCGTGCAGCGGGTGCTGGCGGCCGAGGACGAGGCCACGGCGCGGCGGGGGGCCATCTGGGGGGCGTGGCTGAAGCTGTCGGCCGTGTTCCTGTTCATCGTACCGGGGATGATCGCGCTGGGCCTCGCCAACCGCGGCCGCCTCGACCTCACCGAGGCCGACCAGGCCCTGCCGGTCCTCGTCAACGCGGTGCTGCCGGTGGGCCTGCGCGGCCTCGTCGCGGCGGGCCTGCTCGCGGCCCTGATGAGCTCGCTCGCGGCCGTCTTCAACTCGTGCTCGACCCTGTTCACGATGGACGTCTACCGCAAGGTGCGCCCCGCCGCGAGCGGGGCCGAGCTGGTGCGGGTGGGGCGGTGGGGCACGCTCGCCGTCGTCGGACTCGGCATCGCCTGGATTCCCGTCATGCAGGTCCTCGCGACGGGGCTCTACACCTACCTGCAGAACGTGCAGGCGTACATCGCCCCGCCCATCGCCGCGGTGTTCCTGCTGGGGCTGCTGTGGAGCCGGGTGAACGCGACCGGGGCCATCACCACCCTGGTGGCGGGGTTCGTCCTCGGGATGGCGAAGCTGCTGCTCGAGCTGCGGGCCGACTCGCTCTCCGGCCCCCTCGGCTGGCTGGCCGGGGTGAACTTCCTCTACTTCGGCTTCGCCCTGTTCGTCGCCTGCGTGCTGATGCTCGTCGCGGTCAGCCTCGCCACCGAGCGGCCGGACCCGGCGCGGCTCAAGGGGCTGACGTTCGGCGCCCCGGCGGACGGGGACGCCCGGCGCGTGCGGACGTGGACGACGGGGGACCTCGTCCAGTCGGCCGCCATCGTGCTGCTGGTGGCGGCGGTGCTGGTCTACTTCAGTTGATCGCGGAGAGCGACGTGTCGTCGTCCGGAGCGGGTCGAGGTGTCAACCGCGAGTCCGTCAACTGGACGTCACGGGCGGATGCTGGCGATGCTGCCAGCCTTCGATGCGGCCTTCCAGGCGCGCGAGCCGCTGCGCGACATCGCCCAACCCTCGCTCGACGGACCCCATGCGTCGATCCAGGCCGGAGATCCGGCGCCAGAGGAAACCGTCGACCGCGAGCACAGGGAGGGCGTCGATCAATACGTCCGTACTCACAGCGTAGGCGAAGCCAAGCGAAACCGGCAACCCCGGGCGGTGGCCCCACGGGCGCGGCGGATGACAAGCCGCGGGTCGCCGGATTATCCTTGGTCGCGCAATCCGCCCTGACGTGATCCGCCGACCGATGGAGAGTGCCATGAGCCTGTCGAGACGCCGCTTCCTCCAGACCTCCGCCACCGGCGCCGTGGGCGCGAGCGCCGCCCTGTGGACGCCGCCCGCCTACGCCGCGGGCCGGCAGGCGACCGCCCCGAGCGACCGCATCGTCATCGGCGCCATCGGCGTCAACGGCATGGGATTCTCGAACGTGCGCTCGCTGCTGCGGCAGCCCGGGGTCGAGTGCGCCGCCCTGTGCGACGTCGACGAGAGCGTGCTCGAGCGGCGGGCCGGCGACGTCGAGGCGATGGGCGGCAAGCGGCCGGCCCTGTACGCCGACCACCGGGCCCTGCTCGACAACGACGACCTCGACGCGGTGGTCATCGGCACCCCCGACCACTGGCACTGCCTGCAGATGGTCGACGCCTGCGCGGCCGGCAAGGACGTCTACGTCGAGAAGCCGCTCGCCAACTCGATCTACGAGTGCCAGGTCATGACCACCGCGGCCCGCCACTACAACCGCGTCGTGCAGTGCGGGCAGTGGCAGCGCAGCGGGCCGCACTGGACGGAGGCCATCGAGTTCGTGCACGGCGGGGCGCTGGGGCGCATCCGCAGCGTGCGGGCGTGGGCCTACATGAACTGGCTGCCCCCGGTGCCCGACGTCCCCGACAGCGAGCCGCCCGAGGGCGTCGACTACGACCGGTGGCTCGGCCCCGCCCCCGAGCGGCCGTTCAACCCCAACCGCTTCCACTTCAACTTCCGTTGGTTCTGGGACTACGCGGGCGGCCTGATGACCGACTGGGGCGTCCACATCATCGACATCGTGCTCTGGGGCATGCAGGCCGAGGCCCCGCGCAGCGTGGTCGCGAGCGGCGGCAAGTTCGCCTATCCCGACGACGACCAGGAGACCCCCGACACGATGACCGCCCTCTACGAGTTCGACGACTTCCTGATGACCTGGGAGCACGCCACCGGCATCGAGCTCGGACCGTTCCAGCGCGCCCACGGGGTGGCGTTCGTCGGCAACAACGGCACCCTCGTGGTCGACCGCCGGGGCTGGGAGCTCTACCCCGAGGAGAAGCTCGAGAACCGGCGCCCCGTCGGCTACAAGATGCCGGGGCGGCCGCCCGTCGTGGCGAACCCGGCCCAGCGCGGGCTCGACCAGCACACCGAGAACTTCATCGCGTGCATGCGCTCGCGCGAGCAACCCGTCTGCAACGCCGACGTCGCGAGCCTCGCCGCCGTGAACGCCCATCTCGGGAACATCGCGTTCCGCACCGGCGGCAAGGTCGTGTGGGACGCCGAGAAGCAGATGTTCGAGGGCGAGGCCGAGAGCGCCGCCAACAAGATGCTGAAGACGCCGTACCGCGCTCCCTGGACATTGCCGCAGGTGTAGCCGATCGAGGATGACCGACGGCATGCTGCGCCAGGTGCAACCCGGGCTGCCCATGTCGGGGTCGGCCGACCTCGCGTCCAGGGATCTGCCCCCTCTGCCGTCATGTCCACGGCAACGGGTGGGACGGCGTCGACCGGCACTGACCGACGAAGCACGAAACGCAGCCCGGTGAGCCCCGTGGCGAACGGTGAGCCGGACCTGTGAGGAACACGAGAGCTGATCGCCAAGAGTGGGGATGCGACCATGCTGCGTAGCAGAGAGCTCGTGACGACAGGACTGGCGCTGGCGATGCTGACCGCGGCCGCGGCGGCGCAGGAGCGCGTCGACTTGCCGCCGCCCGCGGAGACCGAGGTGTGGAAGCCCGTGCCCGCCACGGTGGACCCGGGCCGTCGCGGTCACGGCCGGCCGCCGTCCGACGCCATCGTCCTGTTCGACGGCACCGACCTGTCCGAGTGGCGGGGCCGTGACGGCGAGGCCGGGTGGAAGGTGGCCGACGGCGCCATGACCGTGGTCCCGGGCACCGGCAACCTGACCACCAAGCGGGGCTTCGGCGACGTGCAGCTCCACGTCGAGTGGCGCACGCCGACCGAGATCGTCGGCGAGAGCCAGGGCCGCGGCAACAGCGGCGTGTTCCTCATGGGGCTCTACGAGGTGCAGGTGCTCGACTCGTGGGAGAACCCGACCTACGTGAACGGGCAGGCGGCCAGCGTCTACAAGCAGCACATCCCCCTCGTGAACGCCTCGCGGGGGCCCGGCGAGTGGCAGACCTACGACATCATCTTCACCGCCCCCCGGTTCGACGCCGACGGCGGGCTGGAGAGCCCCGCCACGGTGACGGTGCTCCACAACGGCGTGCTCGTGCAGAACCACGTGACCCTGGAGGGCCCGACCGTCTTCCGCGGCGCGCCCCGTTACGAGGCCCACGCGGACCGGCTGCCGCTCATGCTCCAGGACCACCGCAACCACGTGAGCTATCGCAACATCTGGGTCCGCGAGCTGTAGGACCCGCGGAGCAGAACGGCGTCGTCCCGCGGGGGGACGCCGCCGCCCCGAGGATCGGCTGGGGCCGGCGAAGCTGCAGAACGGTGTTTCGCCGGCCGACGCGCCCCCGAGCAGGCGCCCCGCCGTTGCCGCCCCAGGCGCCGCCGCGGCGGCGCCGCGCCCATCGGAAAGGAACGCCGACGATGCCGACCCGCTGCCGACCGCTGACCTGGGTGCTCGTCGCCGCCTGCCTCGCATTCGCGGCGCCGGCCCACTCTCAACCGGACAGGTCGACCCGGGAGATCCTCATCGAGCTCGAGCGAAGCTGGAACGACGCGGTCTACTCGGGGGACGTGGACGTCATCGACCGGCTGCTCGCCGACGAGTTCCTCGGCACCTACGACGACGGCAGCCGCGGCGACAAGGCGAGGGAGGTGGACCTCGTCGCCAACTTCAACCAGGCGGTGATCTCGGCCGTCCAGGACGACTTCCGCGTCGCCATCTACGGAGACACCGCGGTGGTCTGGTTCACCCTGCACCTCGTCGGCCTGCGCCAGGGGCAGGAGGCCGAGCTGACCCTGCGCTACACCGACGTCTGGATACGGCGCGACGGCCGGTGGCAGTGCGTCTCGGCCCACAGCACCCGGGTGCAGTGACATGGCGAAACCGGAGAACCACTCGGCCGGCGTCCACGAACACGGCCACGAGCACCATCACGATCACCAGGTCGTGCCCGACGACATCGCCCTGCGCGTGCGCGCGCTCGAGTCGATTCTCGTCGACAAGCAGATGGTCGACCCCGCCGCCCTCGACGCGGTGGTCGACGCCTACGAGAACCGCATCGGCCCCCGGAACGGCGCCCAGGTCGTGGCCCGGGCCTGGACCGACCCCGACTACAAGGCGCGGCTGCTCGACGACGGGACCGCGGCCATCGCCGAGCTCGGCTTCGGGGGGACCCAGGGCGAGCACATGGTGGTCGTCGAGAACACCCCCGACGTGCACAACCTCGTCGTCTGCACGTTGTGCTCGTGCTACCCGTGGCCGACCCTCGGGCTGCCGCCGGTCTGGTACAAGTCCAACGCCTACCGCGCGCGCGCGGTCATCGAGCCCCGTGCGGTGCTGAGCGAGTTCGGCGTCGACGTCGCCGACGACGTCGAGGTGCGGGTGTGGGACAGCACCGCGGAGGTCCGCTACCTCGTGCTGCCCGCACGCCCCCCCGGCACCGAGGAAATGACCGAGGAAGAGCTGGCCGACCTCGTCTCGCGCGACGCCATGATCGGCGTCGCCGTCGTGCCCCCGCCGGCCGGCGGGAGATCGGCATGAACCGCGTACACGAGATGGGCGGGATGGACGGTGTCGGCCCCGCCGAGTGCGAAGTCGCCATCGTGCCGGCCCCGAACGGCAGGAGCGAAACATGAACGGCGTGCACGACATGGGCGGGATGGACGGCTTCGGCCCCGTCGAGCCCGAGACGGACGAGCCCGTCTTCCACCACCCCTGGGAAGGCCGCGTGTTCGCCATCCGCGCCGCCCTCCGCCCCAAGGACCGGGTACCGGGGTGGGGCAGCTTCCGCTACGACCTCGAGCGCATCCCCCCCGCCGACTACCTCCGCATGTCGTACTACGAGCGGTGGTTCGCGATATCGCTGGACCGCCTCCTCCGCAGCGGCCTCGTGACCAGGGCCGAGCTCGAGTCGGGACGGCCCGAGCCGGGACCGCCGGGGCCGCCGCTCCGTCCGGGGCCGGCCGCGCGCCCCTCCGGCCCCGGACGACTGGACGTCGACGTGGCGGCCCGCTTCCGGCCGGGAGACGACGTGCGCGCGCGCAACCTGCATCCGCCCGGACATACGCGTCTGCCGCGCTACGCGCGTGGCAAGACCGGCGTGGTCACCCGCGACAATGGGGTCTACGGCCTGCAGGACACGGACGAGGGCGGTCAGGCGCTCGATCGCCCGCCGCAGCACGTCTACACCGTGCGTTTCGGCGCGCAAGAGCTGTGGGGAGAGCGCGCATCGGCGCGCGACGCGGTCTACGTAGACCTCTGGGAGGACCATCTTGAGCCCGCCTGAGTCGGCGTCCCGCCCGCCGGGACCCGCCGCGGCCCGGCCCGACGCACCGCGGCTCGAGGCCGAACGGCTCGACGCCCTCCCCCCGCTGCCGCGCGACGACGACGGACCCGTGTTCGCCGAGCCGTGGCAGGCCCAGGCGTTCGCCCTCGCCGTCAGCCTCAGCGAGCAGGGCCACTTCACCTGGAAGGAATGGACCGGCGTCCTCGCCGACGAGCTTCGCGCCGCCGCCGCGCGCGGCGAGCCCGACGACGGCTCGCGCTACTACCACCACTGGGTCGCGGCCCTCGAGCGCCTCGCCGCCACCAAGGGCCTGACCGACGCGCCGACCCTCCACACCCGCAAGGAGGCGTGGGCCGACGCCTACCGCCACACCCCGCACGGTCAGCCCGTGGTGCTCCGCAAGCCGTGAACGGCCAAGCCGGATGACAGGAGACCCGCAGCATGATCTCACCGCATCACACCAGCCCCGCGACCCCTCACCGCGACTTCTGGAGCAGACGGGCGTTCCTGCGCGGAGTCTCGGGCCTCGCCGCAGTCAGCGGCGCGGCGCGGCTGCTGCCACCAGCGCCGGCCGTGGTCGCTTACGCGTGGGGACAGGAAACGGCCTCGCGCGCGACGGTCGAGACCACGGCAGGTCGCGTCCGCGGCGCCGTCCGCGCGGGCGTCCACGTCTTCAAGGGCGTTCGCTACGGCGCGCCGACGGGCGGGCGCCACCGGTTCATGCCGCCCGCCGCGCCCGCGCCGTGGACCGGCGTGCGCGACGCCCTGGCGTACGGCGCGGCGGCGCCGCAGGGCCGGTCGCAACCCGTCACGAGCGAGGACTGTCTCTTCCTCAACGTGTGGACGCGGGGGCTCGGCGACGCCGGCCGGCGCCCCGTCATGGTCTGGCTGCACGGCGGCGGCTTCAGCTCCGGCTCGGGGTCCTCGGCCACCTACGACGGCGTCAACCTGTGCAACCGGAGCGACGTGGTCGTCGTCACCATCAACCACCGCCTCAACATCTTCGGGTCGGCGTACCTCGCCGAGCTGGGCGGCGACGACTTCGCGGCGTCCGGCTGCACGGGCATGCTCGACATCGTCGCCGCCCTCGAGTGGGTGCGCGACAACATCGAGGCCTTCGGCGGCGACCCGGGCCGCGTGACGGTGTTCGGCGAGTCCGGCGGCGGGCGGAAGGTCTCGACCCTGCTCGCGATGCCCGACGCCAAGGGGCTCTTCCACCGCGCGATCATCCAGAGCGGCGCGGTGCTGCGCGTGCGCAATCCGCACGATGCCACTCGCGAGGCCGAGCTGCTGCTCTCGAAGCTCGGCCTGCGCGCGGACCAGGCCCGGGACCTGCAGGCGGTTCCCACCGACCGGCTGTTCGCGGCGTTCACGGAGATGTCCCGCGACTTCGAGCCGGAGGAGCACGTGGTCGGCATGACCACCAGCACCCCGGTGCTGGACGGACGCTTCATCCCCGTCCATCCCTTCGATCCGACGGCGGCCGAAATCTCGAGGGACGTGCCGGTGATCGTCGGCTACAACCGCACCGAGGAGACGCTGTGGTGGCGCGGCCGCGAGATGCCGCTCGACATGACGGAATCCGATCTGCGGGGACGGATCGCGGCGCGGCTGCGGAGCGCCGCCGACGCCGTCCGCGTCGTCGCCGCCTATCGCGGCGCCTATCCCGACGCGCGCCCGTGGGACCTCTACATCCTGATCTGCACCGACCACCCGCGCGGCATGTACGCGCGCGAGCTCGCGGCGCGCAAGACCGCGCAGGGCGGCGCCCCCGCCTGGCTCTACCGCTTCGACTGGGACATGGGGGGCGAGATGAAGACGCCCCATGCTCTCGAGATCCGCTTCGTCTTCGACAACGTCGACCACACCGAGACCCGGCTGTTCGACCTGCCCGGTTCGCCGTCCGCGCGCGCCCTCGCCGGCCGGATGAGCGCCTCGTGGGCGGCGTTCGCCCGCACCGGGAACCCCGACACTCATGATCTGCCGCACTGGCCGGTCTACGCCCGCGACACGCGGCAGGCGATGCTCTTCGACAACGAGAGCCGCATCGTGCGCGACCACGACCGCGGTCCGCGGCTGGTGATGGAAGAGGTGCTCGGACTGGCGTGAAGCCGGATGCGGCCCGCGGGCCCCGTGGCGGCCCACGCCCGGGCCGCTTGCGGCCGGTCATCCCACGGGCGTCTGCGATAGTCTCGCGGTGTCGGTGTCGACGGCCGCGAAGCGGCCACCTGCACGGAGAGTACCCATGACGAGAATGTCGATGCGGCTCGCGGTCCTGGCGGGCATCGTGGGGCTCGGGCTGCCCCTCGGGTCGAGCGCGAGCCCGGAGGCCCAGCCGCCCGAGCGCGAGCCGGTCAGCATCGCGCAGTTCGACCGGTGGATGGACGAGCTGTCGAACTGGGGCCGGTGGGGCGCCGACGACCAGATCGGGGCCGCCAACCTGATGACCGACGAGAAGCGCCGCGAGGCGGCGGCCCTCGTGCGGACCGGCACGACGGTGTCGCTGTCGCACGACTTCCTCACCGAGGAGGCGGTCGACGCGGCCGAGCCCTACGTGCTGCAGATGAACATCAACCCCGAGGGGCAGAACTCGGGCGACCGCGTCGAGGTCTACTTCCACGGCGTGACCTACTCCCACCTCGACGGGCTGTGCCACGTCTTCTACAAGGACAAGCTCTACAACGGCCTCGACTTCCGCGACGTCGTCACCGAGGACGGCTGCTCGCTGATGGACACCACGCAGATGAAGGACGGCCTGGTGACGCGGGGCGTGCTCGTCGACATGCCCCGGCTGAAGGGCGTGCCGTACCTCGAGCCGGGCACGAAGCTGTACCGCGAGGACATCGAGGCGTGGGAGGAGTACGCCGGGGTCCGGCTGGGGCCGGGCGACGCGCTGCTCCTGCGCACCGGCCGCTGGGCCTACCGCGAGGCGGTGGGGCCGACGCGCGAGATGTCGGGGTGGGACGCCTCGGTCATCCCGTTCCTCGCCGAGCGCGACATCGCCCTCCTCGGGGCCGACTCGGTTCACGAGGCGCCGGACAGCGTGCCGGGCCTGCGCGTCAATCCCATCCACCGGTTCGCGATCGTCGCGCGCGGGATGAACCTGCTCGACAACATCGACCTCGACGCGGCGGCCGAGACGGCGGCCCGGCTCAACCGGTGGGAGTTCATGCTGATAGTGGCTCCGCTGCGCGTGCCTGGCGGCACGGGGTCGCCGGTGAACCCGATCGCCATCTTCTGACGACGGAACGGACTGACCGCTCTTCGGCGCCCGAAGGCCGCGGTCCGGGAACCACCGACTACACTGTGCCCCTTCGGCGGCGCGAGACGAGGGATCGGCCTGACCCCGGCCGCGGGCGGCGCGTCGCGAATCGACGCCCGAAGGTCGGCGGTCCGAGAACGGCCGATCAGTCTGCCCGCCTTCCGGCGGCTCGAGAACAAGATCAGCCGGGAGCCCGCCCTCCGGCGCGTGGCGAAGACGATGACCGGTCCGGCGCCGCGTAGCGATTCGAAAGCGCCGGAGCAGATTGACCGGTCTGCCGCAACCATTCACGGGCGGGGGCCGGCCCCTGGAGCATCAACGACATGTCGAACAGGGTCATCCCACTCTTCAGCGACACCGATACGCGCCCCACACCCGGAATGCGCGCCGCCATCGCCGCGGCCGACGTCGGCGACGAGCAGAAGGGCGAGGACCCCACAATCATCCGGCTGCAGGAACGGGTGGCGGAGCTGCTCGGCAAGGAGGCGGCCCTGTGGCTGCCCACCGGCACGATGTGCAACCTCGTGGCGGTGAAGACCCACACGCGGCCCGGGGACGCCCTCGTCGCCGACTGGATGGCCCACGTCATCCGCGCCGAGTCGGGTGGAGCCGCGCTCGCCTCCGGCGTCATCGTGGAGGGAATCCGGACCGAACGCGGCATCTTCACCGCGGCCGAGCTCGGGGCGGCGATGGACCGGGTCGTCGCCGTGCCCGAACCCTACGGCCAGCCCGTGGGGCTCGTCTGCGTCGAGCAGACCCACAACTTCGGCGGCGGCGCGGTTTGGCCGTTGGAGGCGCTCGACGCCGTCGCCGCCATCGCGCGCGCCCGCAGCGTGCCGCTGCACATGGACGGCGCGAGGCTGCTGAACGCCTGCACGGCACTCGGGGTCCCCGCCGGCGCGGTCGCGGAGCGGGTGGACAGCGTGTGGCTCGACTTCACCAAGGGGCTCGGCGCCCCCATCGGTGCGGTGCTCGCGGGGACAGCGGCGTTCATTGCGCGCGCGCGCCGCTACAAGCAGCTCTTCGGCGGCGCCATGCGCCAGGCGGGCATCGCCGCCGCGGGGTGCCTGTACGCCCTCGACCACCACGTCGACCGCCTCGTGGAGGACCACGAGAACGCCAGCCGGCTCGCCCGCGGACTGGCCGAGATCGACGGCATCGAGGTCCGCACCGCCATCCCGGACACCAACATGGTCTTCTTCGACGCGTCCGGACTGGGTCTGAGCAACCGGGAGTTCCTCGACCGCCTCGCGGCGGCCGGCGTGCGCATGAGCGGCGCCGGCGGGGCGATCCGCGCCGTCACCCACCTCGACGTCTCCCGCGCCGACATCGACCGCGCCCTCGCCGCGGTGCGCGACGTCGCCGCAGGCCGGGCGTGAGCCGGCCCCGCCGCAAGCCGCATCACTCCGCGTCCGGCAACGCGAACACGTAGAGCGTATTGCCCGACGCGGGACGAATCTCCGGGGTCAGGGCGCTGAAGTGCGACGCCGTTCCCCCGGCCCCGGTGCCGACCGCGAGGTACTGGCGGCCGTCGACGGCGTAGGTGATCGGGAAGCCGCTCACCGGCGAGCCGAGCGGGATCTCCCACAGCACCTCGCCGGTCTCCTGGTCGAAGGCGCGGAACCGCCCCGCGATGTCGCCGCCGAAGACGAGGCCGCCGCCCGTCGCCACCATCGACATGGTCGCCGCGCGCTGCTCGTGGATCCACAGGGTCTCGCCGGTCTCGGCCGAGATCGCGCGCACCGTGCCCGCGTTCTCGTTGCCCGGCGCGAGCTGGTGGCGGTAGGCGATGGCGTAGGTGCGCGAGCGGCTCTCGGTGCGCGCGGCGGGGGTGTCGTCGGGGAACGTGGTCGTGGCGAGCATGCGCGCGCAGGTGTTGCGCAACGGCATGTACATGGTGTTGGTCAGCGGGCTGTAGGCGCCCGCCTCCCAGTCCTTGCCGCCGTTCCACGTCGGACACGCGAACACCTGCTGCCCCACCGCGGTGAACACGACCTCGGCGTTCTCGGTCACCGCGCCCGTCGCTCCGTCGATGCCGCTGATGACGTTCTGGGCGACGGTGGGGGTGGCCCACAGGAACTCGCCGGTCTCGCGGTCGAGGGTGTAGACGACGCCGGTCTTGCCGGGAATGCCGGTCACCACCCGCCGCGTCTCGCCCGGCTGGATGCGCGGGTTGATCCAGCTCACCGCCGACGGGTCGGGCGCCACCGCGGTGTCGACGAGGATGCGCTCGAACGGGTGGTCGAGGTCCCAGTGGTCGTTCAGGTGCTGGTAGTACCAGCGGATCTCGCCGGTCTCGACGTCGATGGCCAGCGTCGAGTTGTGGTAGAGGTGCGTCAGGTCGACCCCGCCCAGCATGAACTTCGGGGCCGGCGAGGTAACCGACGTGCCCTGGTAGATGAGCCGCAGCTCGGGGTCGTAGCTCGCCGGCATCCACGTGCCCACGTGCACGCGCTCCTCGTAGGGCACGTCGCCCCACGTCTCGTCGCCCGGCTCGCCCGGGGCCGGCACCGTGCGCCGCCGCCACAGCTCCTCGCCGGTCCGCGCGTCGTGGGCCACGACGACGCACGACTCGGGCCCGCCCTGGGGCCGGCAGCTCCGGCCGGAGATGGCCCGGCCGTCGGCGATGATGGGGCCCGAGCTGTGCCCCGCGGGCGTCACCTTGTAGTCGAAGATCCGCGTCTCCCAGGCGATCTCGCCGGTCTCGGCGTCGAGCCCGAAGAAGTAGTCGTCGTCGCTGGTGTTGACGATGAACCGGTCGTAGATGGCGATGTTCCGGTTGTTGCGCGCGTTGCCGCCCACGAAGTCGTAGACGTCGTCCGGAAGGTTGCGGCGGTGCTGCCAGATCAGGTCGCCGGTCACCGCGTCGATGGCCTCGATGACGTCGCTCGACTGCGGCATGTACAGCACGCCGCGGTAGGCGAGCGGCGTGCCCTCCTGCCGCCCCGCCGCGAGCCCGCGCGACCACACCATGCGGAGCCGGCCCACGTTGCCGCGGTCGATCTGGTCGAGGGGGCTGTAGCCCCACCCGTCGAGGGTGCGGCGCCACGTCAGCCAGTCCTCGGGCGCCGGGTCGTGGAGCATCGCGTCGGTGACGGGCACGAACTCGTCCGCGGACTGGGCCGGCGCGCTCCCCGCCGCCGCCAGCGCCAGCACCGCCGCCGCGATCGCCGGAACCCGGCGCAAGATCCGAGACTGCATCTGCATCACACCACTCCTCGGCCGGGGCCGGGCGCCGCACCTTCCCGACAGGACGCGTTCTCCCGCCGCCGGCGCGACCCCTGGGCGCCGTGCCGCCATCATCGGCGCCACCCCCACGGGTGTCAAGGTGCACGCCCGCGCCTCGTGCCGTCCGGTACCACCGGTCGGCACGGCGCCGGCAGCCCCTTCTCCCGATGGAGGGGAGCGTCCCGGTCTGGCCGTCCGGCGGCTGAATCGGCGGGAGCGGCGTCAAGACACCGCATCCGGGCTCTCGCGGCATCCTGGCGGCCGTACCGCCGGCCGGGGGTGAAGCGCCGACGGGCGCCCCGTGGCGAGGGCCGGTTCGGGGGCGTCCTTGCACGCGACCACCCTCCGGATCGATGATTGGCAGGTACCGAACGACGACCGGGACACCTGGAGGTGGATACAATGACCAATCGTTCTCTCGTCGCGGCGTTGGCCGCGATCGCCATCGCGGCGCTGGCCGCGGCCCCCGCGGCGGCCCAGGACGCGCCCCGGACCCCGTGGGGGGCGCCGGATCTGCAGGGCATCTGGGACTTCCGCACCATCACCCCGCTGGAGCGGCCGGAAGACCTGGGCGACCAGGCGTTCTACACGCCGGAGGAGGCCGCGACCCTCGAGCGGGAGGCCATCGAGCGCGACATCGAGCTCTGGGAGCGCGAGGCGCAGCGGACCGAGGTCGGCGGCAACGTCGGCGCCTACAACAACTTCTGGATGGACCGGGGCACCAGCCCCATCGAGACGCGGCGCACCTCTCTGATCACCGATCCCCCGAACGGGCGCTTCCCCGAGCTGTCCGAGGTGGGCGCCGAGCGCGCCGAGGCACGGCGGGCGCACATGGCCGAGCACCCCGCGGATACCTACACCGACCGCAACACGTCCGACCGGTGCATCGTGGGGTTCAACGCCGGCCCGCCCATCACGCCGCTCGCCTACAACCAGAACATGCAGCTCTTCCAGACCCCCGACCTCGTGGTCATCCACACCGAGATGGTGCACACCTCGCGCATGGTGCCCCTCGACGGACGGCCCGCGCTGGACGACAGCATCCGCCTGTGGACGGGCGACTCGCGCGGCTACTGGGAGGGCGACACCCTGGTCATCGAGTCGGCCAACTTCAACGACCAGCGCCAGTGGATCCCCCTGACCTCGGGGGGCTCCGGCGTGGCGTCGAGCGACAGCTTCACCCTGGTGGAGCGGTTCACCCGCCTCGACGACGACACCCTCGAGTACACGTTCACGGTGACCGATCCCGACACCTGGGCGGTCCCCTGGACGGCGTCGATGCCCATGCAGCGCACCGACGTCCCGCTGTTCGAGTACGCCTGCCACGAGGGCAACTACTCGATGGAGGGCATCCTGTCCGGCGCGCGGGCCGACGACCGGGCCGCGGCCGAGGAGGGATCGCAGCAGTAGCGGGTCGCCTCTCCGACTCGGCGGCATCTCGCTTCGACGCCGGTGGCGCGGTTCCCGAAGTACCGGCCGCCGGCGTCGGGCCGCGTCACCGAACCGTCCGGCCGAGAGTGGCCGTCACCTCGGACCGGCTGTCGATCGATGTGGCGCTCCCCCGGGGCGTCACCGAACCGTGAGGCCCACGCCGGCCGTCACCCCTCCGATGACCGCCGACACCGCGGGGCCGGCCGCCCTCGGCTCCCTCCCGTCCCTCACGATTCGCGGCGCGATCGGCGGGGCCCTCATGGGCCTCGCCAATCTCGTCCCCGGCATCAGCGGCGGCACCATGCTGCTCGCGGCCGGCGTCTACCCCGCGTTCATCGCCGCGATCGCCGACGCCACCACGTTGCGGTTCGACCGGCGCACCCTCGTGCTGCTGACCGCCGTGGGCGGGGCGGCGGCCCTGGCCATCCTGCTCCTCGCGGGCCCCATGCGCAGCCTCGTGATCGAGCAGCGCTGGGCCATGTACAGCCTGTTCATCGGGCTCACCCTCGGGGGCGTGCCCCTCGTGTGGCGACTCGCCCGGCCCGCCTCCCCGGCCGTCTACGCCGGCGCGGCCGGCGCCCTCCTCCTGATGCTCCTCATGCAGCTCGGGCTCGGCGCCGGAAGCGCCGACGGCGAGGCGAGCGGGGCCCTGCTCTTCCTGTCGGGCCTCGCCGGCGCCTCGGCCATGATCCTGCCCGGCGTCAGCGGGGGCTACCTGCTGCTGCTGCTCGGCCAGTACGAGACGATTCTAGGCGCCGTGGACACGCTGAAGGCGGGGCTGCTCGACGTGGACGTCGGGCTGCTGCTCGACGCCTCGGCGCTCCTGTTGCCCGTCGGGCTCGGCGTCGCCGCCGGCATCGTCGGGGTCTCCAACCTGCTGCGCTGGCTGCTCGACCGCCACCGTCAGGCGACGCTGGGCGCATTGCTCGGGCTGCTGCTGGGCGCGGTGGCCGGGCTCTGGCCCTTCCAGCAGCCGGTCGAGCCGCCGTTGGGGTCGATCCTCCGGGGACAGGTCGTCACCGAGGCGTCGCTCCCCGGCATCGACCCCGCCGACTGGCCGCTCGCGCGGTTCTCGCCCTCGGTCGGCCAGATCGGCGCCGCGCTGGCCCTGATGCTCACCGGGCTGGCCGCGACGACCGCCATAGCGCGCATCGGCAACGAGCGCCGGCCCGATTGATCGCCTCGCGAGCCTCCGCCGGCGAGAGGGACGGGACTACGGGATGGAGCCGATCATCGACCACATCGAGATCACGGTGAGGGACATGAGCGTCGCCGTGCCGTTCTACGACAGGCTCCTTCCGCTCCTGGGCTTCGACCTCGAGCACAGGAACGGCGCCGTGCTGGAAGACCACGAGCTGCACGTCGTGGAGTACCTGCACCCGCGGCTGGGCTTCGCCATCAACTCGCCGAGGAGCGCGTTCCGGGGCGATGCCGTCAACCGCCGCAGGCCCGGCGCGCTGCATCACCTCGCGTTCAGGGCGGCGTCGCGCGCCGAGGTCGACCGGCTGCACGTCGAGCTGAAGAAGATCGGAGCCACCATCGTGATCCCGCCGCGGGAGTTCCCGGAGTACGTGCCGCCGGGCTACTACGCGCTGTTCTTCAAGGACCCCGAGGGCATCAAGTACGAGATCGTCCACACCCCGCCGCAGCCGAAATAGGGCTCCTCCGCCCGCTGACGCTTCACGACGGGATTCCGTGCTCCAGGCGGCCGATCAGATCCTGACCGGTTGGAAGACCCTGTTCGCCCACGGGCCGGTCGAGAGCCTCGTGCGCGCCCGGCAGAGCGAGTACTACCAGGCCATCCGCGAGAGCTCCTCGCAGGGCGAGAGCACGGCATTCGTCGCCTTCATGCTGGACACGATTCTCGCCGCGGTCCGGACCCCCCAAGAAGCCCCCCATGTAAGCCCCCAAGTTCG
Organism: Vicinamibacterales bacterium; assembly: GCA_965116765.1. Lineage (GTDB taxonomy): Bacteria > Acidobacteriota > Vicinamibacteria > Vicinamibacterales > UBA8438 > JAJEEA01. The sequence goes on from OZ220718.1 coordinate 1,975,810, forward strand.
ACGGCTGTTGGCCGTGCTGACCGGCGAGATGTCCCGGCGCGACATCCTCCACGCGCTCGGCCTCAGCGATCGCAAGTCGCTGCGCGAGCGCTACCTGTTGCCTGCGCTACAGGGCGGGTACGTGGAGATGACCCGTCCCGACGCACCCAGCGCCAGGAACCAGAGGTACCGGCTGACCGCGCTGGGGCGACGGCTGCGGTCGACGCTGTGACGATGCCGGAACAGGACAGCGAGGGCAGCTTTCTCACGGGCGCGGTTCCACGCCGCGGCGCGCGATGCGTTCGAGCTGCGGCTGGATGGACGACATCACCGCGGCGAAGACGACGAGCGCCCAGCCGACCGACAGGATGAGCTGCAGGCCGACGAGCATCCGCGCCGGCGCGGTGGCCGGGGCGATGCCGGTGTAGTCCGCGACGACGGCGGCGAAGAAGGAGAACGACACCCAGTCGCCGATGCCCGCCGCCGACGCGCCGGTGAACGAGCCCGGCGCGAAGCGCTCCAGCGTGCCGCAGAAGCCGGCGAACACGAGGATGATGGCGAGGTAGCCGGCCGCGAAGCCGCCGATCGGGATCCACATCACCCGCAGGTACTCGGCGAGCTGCGAGTACACGCGGAGACGCGGCTCCAGCCACGCGGCGGCGGCGCGGCCCGCGAGGAACATGACGGCCGGGACGGCGAACTGCGCCGTCGTCAGTATCCCGAGTCCGATGAGGGCTTCCGCGAGGGGGATGGGCACCCGGGAGAGCAGATCGACGACGAAGAGCGAGACGTAGACCCCCAGCGAACCGGCGAGGAGCAAGGCGGGCGGACGGGAGTAGCGCCGTCCGGCCGCGTTCCGGCTCAGGAAGCCCACGATGAGGGCGACCGTCGGCATCATGAGCAGGGCGGTGGCCACTCCCGCCAGTCCGAGGGCCGGCGCCACGCCCAGGGCCAGCAGCACGCTCATCACCAGCGACTCGAAGCTCGCGTCGCGGTAGGTCTGCACGCGCTGGATCCCGAGCCCGTCCAGCAGGCCCACCCCCAGCCCGAGCACCGGCGGCACGTAGACCCCGACACCAAACCCGACGTCCTGGCCGCCACCGATCAGGGCCATGACCGCGCCGAGCAGCGCCCCCACGAGGATGCCGGTCGACCGGCCGTTGCCCTCGCCCATCCGCAGGCAGAGCCCCACGCCGACCGCAACGCCGCAGCCGGCCCCCATCAGCACGTAGTTGTGAGCCTCGGTGATGGCGTAGCCGAACGGTACGACGACCACGAGCACCGCCGCGGCGACCTGCAGCGAGCGCCACGCCACCAGGCCCAACGCCGCCGGCAGCGGGCGGTCACGCGGCAGCGGAATGACGGGCACGGTCGGCCGCCCTCACCGCGGGGGCTCGGGGGCGGTGGGCGAGGTGGCGCCGAGGCCCAGGAGCAGCGCCTCCATGTCGGGCCAGCGGCGCCCGAGGTTGGCGTAGAAGACGCCCTGTGCGATGGTCAGCGGCGTCCAGCCCCGCTCGTTGACGGGGTTCAGCGCAGCCCCGTGCTCGAGCAGGTAGAGGACGAGCTCGGGCGAGCCGCGCATGACCGCGCCGTGGAGGGCGGCATCGCCGTTGGCGTCGACGGTGGTGACCGAGTCGCCCAGCGCCGCCATCAGCTTCACCGCTTCCAGCGCCTCCTCGGCGCTGCCGGGGCTCTCGCTCGACGACCAGATGCCGACGCCGGCCGCCACCAGGAGCGCGGTGGTGCCGTCCTCGTTGGCGGTGAGGGGGTTGGCGCCGAGATCGAGAAGCAGGCGCATCATGTCGAGGTCGACGGCCTTGGCGGCGAGGAGGAACGGGGTCGCGCCGGTGCGGTTGAGCTGGTTGCGGTAGCCGTCGCGCGGCTCCGCCGTCTGGCGGGCGTCGACGTCGGCGCCGTGGGCGACGAGGGCGCGGGCCAGCTCGAGGTCGGTGACGGTGCCGGTGGGGAACGCGGCGGGGTTGTTGAAGTGCCGGTTCGGGCGGCGGGTCCAGACGAGCTGGTGGAGCGGCGTCCACCCCGGCCCCGCCGCCGCCGCGTCGGCGCCGTGCTCGAGGAGCTGCACCGCCACGTCGTAGCGCGCGTTGACGACCGCGAGGTGGAGGGCGCTCGTGCCGTCGGGCAGGGCCAAATTCACGTCGGCCCCGGCCGCGAGCAACGCCTCGACGGCGGCGCCGTGGCCCGCGCGGACCGCGAACGCGAGCGGCGTGAAGCCGCCGTCGGAGCGGGCGTCGACATCGGCCCCCGCCGCTACCAGGGGCGCGACGACCGCCGCGTGGCCCTCGGCCGACGCCCACATCAGCGCGGTCTGCCCGCGCCACCCTTCCCGGGCGTCGACCGTCGCCGCCGCGCCGTGACGCAGCAGGGCCTCGACGCTGTCGACGACGCCGGTCCGCGCCGCCGCCATCAGCGGCATCTCGCCCTCCGGCGACGCCCGGTTCGCGTCGGCCCCGGCCGCGAGCAGCGCCTCGACGACCTCGGGATGTCCACCGGCCGACGCCAGCACGAGCGGCGTCACCCCGTGGCGTGTCGCAGCGTCGACCTCCCCGCCGGTGTCCAGCAGCCGGGCGACCGCCGCCTCGTCACCCGCGTGCGCGGCCTCGTGCAGCGGCGTCGCGTCGTCGAACGACTGCGCCAGGGACGCGTCGGGAATCCCCGGACTCGCGGCAAGCGCGACGAGCGCGGCAAGGCCGAACCCGCGCGGTACGAGGGCCAATGGCCGCGCGAGCGCCGCACTCATCGCTCTCCGACCACGGCTCAGCCGGGATATCCGCGCGCGGCACCCGGCGGCCCGCCGCCGGCGCCCTGATCGGCTCGTCATCCGCATGGTCTACACGTCCGCCAACGGCGCCAGCTCCCGTAGCCGCCCGGTGCTGTCGCCCAGCCCGTCGTCGAGCCGCACCCCCGCCTTGTCGAGCTGGCTGACGAGCAGGTTCGTCATCGGCGTGTCGCGCGGATACTGCAGGTGCCGCCCGCCCTTCAGCTGCCCGCCGCTGCCGCCGACGAGCATCAGCGGCAGGTCGTAGTGCAGGTGCTTGTTGCTGTCGCTGAGCGACGCGCCGTAGAGCAGCAGCGAGTTGTCGAGCAGCGAGCCGTCGCCGTCCGGCGTCGAGGCCAGGGTCTCGAGGAAGCCGCGGAAGAGCGACACGTGGTAGGTGTTGATCTTCGCGAGCTGGGCCAGCTTCAACGGGTCGTAGCGATGGTGCGAGATGCCGTGGTGCGACTCGGGGATGCCGACCTCGGGATAGGCGCGGCCGTTCAGCTCGCGGCCCAGCATGAACGTGAAGACGCGGGTGATGTCGGCCTGCCAGGCGAGCGCGGTGAGATCGAACATCAGCCCCACGTGGTCGGAGTACGACTCGGGGACGCCGACTGGCCGGGCGAGCTCGGGCAGCTCGGTGTCGCTCTGCTCCGAGAGCTGGATGCGCCGCTCGATGGCGCGCACCGCGTCGAGGTACTGCGTCACCCGCGCGCGGTCGCCGGCCCCGACCTCGCGCTCGAGGCGCGCGAGGTCGGCCCCGATGGCGTCGAGAATGCTGCGGTCCTTGCGGAACTGCGCGCGCCGCTCGGCCGTCGAGCCGCCCTCGCCGAAGAGCCGCTCGAAGACGACACGCGGGTTGTTCTCCATCGGCAGCGGCGTCGTGGGGTCGCGCCACGCGATGGTGTTCATGTAGATGCAGCTGTAGCCGTTCTCGCAGTTGCCGACGAGGAAGTCGCGGTCGATGGCGAGCTCGAGCGACGGCAGCGGCGTCGTCCGGCCGAGCTGGCCGGCCGCGATCTGGTCGGCGGTCATCCCCGCCCGCACGTCGGCCCCCTCCGTCTCCTTCGGGTGCACGCCGTTGAGCCAGGTCGCGGTGGCGCGGGTGTGCTCGCCGTTGCCGTCGCCGAGGGCCTCGGCCTGGCCCTGCGCGAGCCCGCTCAGCACCACCATGCGGTCGCGGAACGGGTCGAGGGGACGCAGCGTCGGCGACAGCTCCAGCGCCGTCTTCGCCGCCGGCGTCCACGACTCCATCGCCATGCCGTTGGGCAGGTACACCCACCCGAGGCGGCGCACCGGCTCGGCCGCGCGGACGCCGACGCCGGCCAGGGCCGGGGTCATCGCGTCGAGCATCGGGAGGGCCAGCGCCGCCCCCGCGCCGCGCAGGAACGTGCGCCGCGGCAGCGTCTTTCGGGTGATGATCATGATTCCGCTCTCCTCATCCTGAACGGCGCGCTCTCGACGATGCCGACGACGAGCGACGAGAACCGGTAGCCGTCCTCCGCCGCGCCGCGGGTGATGGCGCGCACCGCCGGGGCGTCGTAGTGCTCGAGGCCGCGCCCGAGGGCATAGGTCAGCAGCTTCTCGGTCAGGGTGCCGACGAACCGCTCCGGCCGGCCCGCGAGGGTCTCGCGCAGCCCCGCCGCCCCGTCGAAGCGGGTGCCGTCGGGCAGCTCGCCGGTGGCGTCGATGGGGGTGCCGGCGACGCTGCGGGTGCGGAAGCGCCCCACCGCGTCGAACTGCTCGAGCGCGAAGCCCGGCGGGTCCATCAGCCGGTGGCAGCTCGCACAGACCGGGTTCGCGCGGTGGCGCTCGGTCGCCTCGCGCATCGAGAGCGCCTCGCCCGCGCCCGTCGTCTCCTCGAGGGCCGGCACGTCCGGGGGCGGCAGGGCGGGCGGGGTCCCCAGCAGGTTCTCGAGCACCCACTTGCCGCGCAGCACCGGCGACGTGCGGTTCGGGTAGGACGTGACCGACAGGATGCTCGCGTGGCCGAGCAGCCCCCGCCGCGCCTCGTGCGCCACGGGAACGCGCCGGAAGTGGCTGCCGTAGACGCCCGGCATGCCGTAGTGGCGCGCGAGCCGCTCGTTGACGAACGTGTAGTCCGCCGTCAGCAGGTCGAGGACGCCGCGGTCCTCGCGGAAGACGCTCTCGACCAGCAGCTCCGTCTCGCGGCGCATCGCCTGGCGCAGCCCCTCGCCGACGTCGGGGAACCGGTCCTCGTCGGGGACGACGGCCGGGACGTTCCGCAGGTAGAGCCACTGGCTCGCGAAGCTCGTGACCAGCGCGCGCGACCGCTCGTCGGCGAGCATGCGCCGCGCCTGCGCCTCGAGCACCGCCGGGTCGCGCAGCCGGCCCGCCTCCGCGAGGTCGAGCAGCTCGTCGTCGGGAATGCTGCTCCACAGGAAGAACGACAGCCGCGACGCGAGCTCGAGGTCGCTGACCGCGTAGCTCTCCCCCGCCGCGACCCCGGCCGGGTCGCGCTCGACCCGCAGCACGAACTCGGGGCTCGCGAGCAGCCACCGCAGGGCCATCTCGACGCCGGCGTCGAAGCCGCCCTCCCGGCGGCCGTCGTCGAAGAACCCGAGGAGGACGTCGAGATCGGCCGGGGTGACGGGGCGCCGGTAGGCGCGGCGCGCGAGAGCCGACACGATTCGGCGCGCGCACGCGACCTCCTCGGCCCCGGCCGCCCCGTCGCCGGGACGGCACACGAAGATGCGCCGGCGGCTCGGCGTCTCCTCGGCCGGGGGGGCGCCGGCGGCCGCGAACGGCCCGGTGACGGTGACGCTGCCCAGGTACGGCTGCACCCGGGTGTCGCCGCCGGTGATGCTGGTGTAGGGCCGCAGGTAGGGCTGGCGCAGCGTCTCGGGATACGCCGCCGTCTTCCGCACGAACGTCACCCGCAGCTCGCGCGGCCCCGCCCCGACCGGGAGCCGGAACTCCCAGTCGCGATCGATGTTCCGCTGCCGGTCGCGCCAAGCGCGGCGCTCGTCGCCGTCGCGCGGCCCGGCGGGCGGCGGCCCGCCGGCGGTGAAGGTCCGCACCAGCTCGCCGTCCAGGCTCACCTCCACCGTGTGCGGCACCTCGAAGACGGCGAGGTTGTCGCCGGCGTTGCGGGCGAGGCGGACGCGGAAGTCGTACTCGGCGTCCTCCGGAAACGTGTGGCGGAACGCGCCGCCGCCGCGGGTGCCGAACGGCATGCCCGCCACCCAGTCGTCCTGCGGCAGGTCGCTCGCGAGGCGGAACACCTCGGCGGTGGCCGAGGGGGCGGGGCGCCCGACCGCCACGCGGGCGATCTTGCGCGCGGCCGCCAGGTAGCGCTCGAGCAGGGTCGGCGAGACCCCGAGCACCCCCGCGATGTTGTCGAAGCCGTAGCTCGCGCCGTCGGCCGGCAGCAGCTCCGCGACGTCGATCTCCAGGTCGAGGAGGTCGCGCACCGCGTGGTGGTACTCGGTCCGGTTCAGCCGGTGGAACGCCTCGGTGCGGCCGGGGTCGGGGTTGGCCGCGGCGTGCCGATCCAGCTCGGCCTCCAGCCAGCCGACGAACCGGTCGTAGGTCTCCGCGTCGGGCCGCGGCCGCGGCGCCGGAGGCATGGCCCCCGCCCGCAGCTTTCGGACCACCGTCTCCCACACCGCGGGCGCCGCCGCCACCGCGCCCACATCGTGCTCGTCGAGGGCCAGCCCCGCCGTGCGCATGCGGCCGTTGTGGCAGGTCACGCAGTAGCGGTCCAGCAGCTCCCGCTGCCAACCGCCTGACGGGCCGGGCTGCTCCCCAGCCTCTGCTGCGTGGGCCGGACGGGCGCCGGCCAACCCGGCGGCCAGGGCGAGCGCCGCGCAGGCCAGTGCGGCAAGGTGTCGCGCTGCAGACATGTCGTGTGTACTCGCCGTAGTATCCGGACGAAGGGGAACGGTGTCAATCGCCGGCCAGCAGCACAGGCCGGGACGAGTCGACGGCGGGCTACAATGGTCGAGTCACCGGGCCATGCGAGGCGAGGAACGTGGCCGATGGCGTTCACCAGGATCACAGCCGACGCTGCCGCATGGGGCCTCCGCATTCGAGACCTGCGCGTGCCGGTAGCCACGGTCGTCGGGATGGTTGCCGACGGCATGAGCACGACCGATATCCTTCGCGCCTGTCCGGACCTGGAAGCCGAGGACGTCATCGAGGCCCCTTCTTGTTTCGCAGCCCGACGCGGTTCGTGAACGAGAGATCGCACTGCTCTCGACAGGATCCATGCGCCGGGGAGTCGTGCAGCGCTAGGAGTCTGCGCCGTAGAACGGTGCAGGCTCCTAGCAGGGTTGGTTGGGCGCCCAGCGGAGCCGAAGGCGACGATGGGCGGGCTAGCGATCCTGCCAGCCGACGAGCCGGAACCCGGCGAGTCGTCGGCCAACCGGTCGTGCGGAGGTCGCTCGAATGAACGTGACGCTCAATCTGAACCCTGAACTCGGACACCGCCTGCGACAGGCAGCCGAACACCGCGGCGTACCGGTCGACGCGTACACCGTTCAACTGCTCGAACGGCATCTCCCGGACGACCGTCGCGGTGCGGATCTCGTAGCTGTACTTCAGTCGTGGATGGACGAACAGGATGGCGGTGAACAACGGGCAACCGGCGACTACCTCGTTCGCGCACTGGACGAAGACCGCTGGTCCGAGCGCCCGCACTTCCCTTCAGAACAGAAGGGCGCCACCTGGTGAGTCTGGTGGTCGCGCTCGACGCCGGACCATTGGGGCTGGTGACGAACCCCAAGCGCTCGCCAGAGAGCCTGGCATGCGCCCGTTGGCTTCAGGGCCTGGTTGCGGCCGGCTCCCGCGTCGTTCTGCCAGAAATCGCCGACTACGAGGTTCGCCGGGAGCTGTTGCGAGGTCGTCGGGCTCAAGGACTCCAACGCCTCGATGCGCTTGTCGACCTGGTCGAGTACTTGCCGCTCTCGACAGCCGCGATGCGACAAGCGGCGGTGTTCTGGGCGGAGGCTCGTCAACGGGGAAGGCCGACCGCCGACGATCGAGCACTCGATGGCGACGTCATTCTGGCGGCACAGGTCGCGACCCTGGAGCCGACGGCCGGCATCGTCGCCACGACGAATGTCGGTCATCTATCTCGCTACGTTCACGCAGCGCTCTGGCGGGACATCGGCCACGACTCCGTAACCGTTTGAGTCATCAGTGGTCGCCGTCGATGCGGCTACGCGCCACCAGCGCCGCCGCGCCGTGCTCGTCGAGGGCCAGCCCCGCCGTCCGCATCCCGCCGTTGTGGCAGCTCACACAGGTCCGTCCGGGTACTGCCTTCGGGAACGAGTGCTCGCCGGTCCGGCCGAGATCCACAGGACGAGAGTCTTCCGTCGGGGCGGGAGACCCGACGCGTTCTTGAACATCTGCTTCAAATTGTCATGACGATTTGAAGTGGCGGTGCCGAATCAACGACTTGCGCAGGCTCCCGGAGGATGGCCGTCGCGGGCCGCGCCGCAACCGTACTCACGGTCGGACCCAGGGCGGCGGAAGCGGGATCACCATCCGGCGAACACGCACCGCCGGGCAGGCGGCTCGAGCCGGCAAGTGCGGTAGACTGGCGCCGATTCCAGGAGGAAAGACATGCCGGAGCGGACGAATCGTGGCGTGCGGGCGGGGGCGATGGTCCTGGCGGGAACGGTGGCCCTGGGCGCGGCGGCGCTCCCCGCCGCCGGCCAGACGGTCGAGTGGCCCGCCTACGCGGCCGACCAGGCCGGCACCAAGTACCTGCCCCTCGACCAGATCGACGCCGAGACGGTGGCCGACCTCGAGATCGCGTGGCGGCAGCCGGTGATTCCCGACGCCATCCGGAACGGCGAGACCACCCGCGGCCCCGTCGGCTCGCAGACGACGCCGCTCATGGCGGGGGGCCTGCTCTACTTCAGCACCGGGCTGGGGACCGTGGCGGCCCTCGAGCCGACCACCGGCGAGGTCGTCTGGAACACCGGGCCGAGCGACGGCGTGCGGGTGCGGCAGACCCGCGGCGTCGCGTACTGGACCGACGGCGAGGAGCGCCGCGTCGTCGCGACCCTCGGCCCGAAGCTGGTGTCGCTCGACGCCCGCACCGGCCGCCGCGACCCCGGGTTCGGCGAGGCCGGCGAGGTCGACCTGCGCGAGGGCCTGCTGCGCCCCTTCCCCGACTTCTACTGGAACTCGGCCCCCATCATCGTCAACGACGTCGTCGTCATCGGCTCGTTCGTCGAAGACATCACCACCGCCCAGCGCACCGCCAACAAGGAGTCGCCGCGCGGCGACGTCCGCGGCTACGACGTGCGGACCGGCGAGCACGTGTGGACGTTCCACACCATTCCCCTCGAGAACGAGTTCGGGGTGGAGACGTGGGGGGCCGACCCCGTCGACGACCGCGCGTCGTGGGAGTACAGCGGCAACACCAACATGTGGGCCCACCCCACCGGCGACGAGGAGCTGGGCATCGTCTACCTGCCCCTGTCGACCCCGACCAACGACTACTACGGCGGGCACCGGCCGGGCGACAACCTGTTCGCCGAGAGCCTCGTCGCCGTCGACTCGCGCACCGGCGAGCGGCTGTGGCACTTCCAGGCCATCCGCCACGGGGTGTGGGACTACGACTTCGCGTCGTCGGCGGTGCTCCTGGACATCACCGTCGACGGGCGCGACATCAAGGCGGTCGCGCAGCCCAGCAAGCAGGCGTTCACCTACGTCTTCGACCGGGTCACCGGCGAGCCGGTGTGGCCGATCGAGGACCGGCCGGTCCCCGACTCGGACGTGCCCGGCGAGCGGCTCTCGCCGACCCAGCCGTTCCCCACCAGGCCCCCGCCGTTCGAGCTGCAGGGCGTGACGGTGGACGACCTCATCGACTTCACGCCCGAGCTGCGGGCCGAGGCGGTCGAGCTGCTCGACCAGTACGTGTGGGGGCCGATGTTCACCGCGCCGATCCTGCTCGACCCGCGGCCGGGGGGCAAGAAGGGCACCGTCTTCAGCCCCGGCACGGCGGGCGGCGCGAGCTGGAGCGGGGCCGGGGTCGACCCCGAGACCGGCATGCTCTACGTGCCGTCCGCCTACAGCCAGAACGTCGTCGCCCTCGTGCCGTCCGAGCACCCGCGGGCCGACGTGCGGCTGGTGCGGGAGCGGTACACGCCGCTGCTCGGGCCGCGGGGCCTGTCGATGTTCAAGCCGCCCTACGGCCGGCTGACCGCCATCGACATGAACGCCGGCGACATCGCCTGGCAGGTGGCCAACGGCCCGGGCCCGCGCGACCACCCGGCGCTGCGCGACCTCGACCTGCCGTGGCTCGGCCAGGGGGGACGCGCCTCGGTGCTCGTCACCAAGTCGCTGGTGTTCCTGGGCGAGGGCGGCAACACCGGGGTCTCGGCCCTGCCGCAGTGGTACAACGGGCCGGGGGGCAAGATGTTCCGAGCCTACGACAAGGCCACCGGCGAGGTGGTGTGGGAGATGGAGCTGCCGGGCGGCACCACCGGCGCCCCGATGACCTATATGATCGACGGTCGCCAGTTCATCATCGCCACCGTCGGCTGGGACGACATGGCGAGCGAGCTGGTCGCGCTGGCCCTGCCCGAATCGCGGTGACGCGGGGAAGGCTTCCGTACACCCGTCACCCGTGCCGGGGTCTGGGCATGCCGGGCCGTGGCTGGCCGGTCAGCGAAGCCCGGCCCGGAGACATGCGATGACCGCTGTCGAAACGCAGGGCCGGCGAGCTCCCGTGCCTTCGACCGGGGCACGCGGAGCCCGTGCCACGCGGCGCACCGACGACGCGTGGGCTGCGCGAACGGCGCGCCGCGGCAACAGCTCCGGACTCGCAGGCGGCCCGCCGGTCGTCGGCGGACCGCTACGGGGACGGCCGGACGCGTAGCAGCACGGTTCCGGAACACCGTTCCCGGTTTCGCAGGCCGGCGGGGCGGCATCGAGGAGGAATCACGCATGCGCAGGACGAGCACCATTACGCCCCGGCGCGGCATCGCGCTGCTGATTGCCGTCGCTGCCGCCCTGTGGCCGGCGGCGCCACGCGCCCAGGAACCCGAGAACCCGTTCACCAGCCGGATCGACGTGCGCATGGGCCGGCAGAGCTACCGGGCCCAGTGCTCGGCGTGCCACGGCATCAACGCCGCCGGGAATCCCGAGGTCGGCGGACCGGACTTGTCGACGGGGCAGTTTCAGCGCGCCGACGGCGACGGGGGGCTGTTCCGGGTCATCCGCGACGGCATAGACGGCACCGCGATGATCGGGCTCGGCGCGGACGCGACGGAGCAGTCGGTGTGGCAGATCGTCACGTTCCTGCGCTCCCTCGCCCCCGCCGCCGTCGATCCCGGCGGGTCGGCGGCAGCCGGGCAGGCGCTCTTCGCCGGCAAGGGCGGCTGCGCGCGCTGCCACATGGTCGACGGCGACGGCGGGCGCCTCGGGCCGGACCTGTCGTCGGTGGGCGACCGGCGCACCCCCGCCGAGCTCGAGAGCGACCTCGTCGACCCCGACGCCCGCGTGCTCCCCCGCTGGTGGACGATCACCGCGACCGGACCCGGCGGCGAGACCGTCGAGGGCCTGCGCATGAGCGAGGACACGTTCACCTTCCGCATCATGGACGCGGACGAGAACCTGCGGGCGTTCTCCAAGTACGGCGACTGGTCGTACGAGCGGACCCGGGCCTCCACCATGCCCGGCTACGCGGCGACCCTGACCGCGCAGGAGCGGACCGACCTGGTGGCATACCTCTATTCCCTGCGGAGGGAACCATGACCCTGCCCCGAACCCTGATGAACAGGCTGGCTCTCGCCGCGGCGGCCCTGGCGACGGGACTCGCCGCGGCGCCGCTCCACGCCCAGGCCCCCGCCGCCGAGGGCGCCCCGATGTTCACTCCGGTGACCTGGGAGCGGCTGGTCAACGCGGCCGACGAGCCCCACAACTGGCTGATGTACAACGGCACCCTCGACAGCCAGCGGTTCAGCCGCCTCGACCGGATCGACCGGGGCAACGTCGCCGACCTCGAGCTGAAGTGGGCCCACCACATCCCCCAGCTCGACCGCGCCGAGACGACGCCGCTCGTCGTCGACGGGGTGATGTTCATCACCGAGTCGCCGAGCAACGTGGTCGCGGTGGACGCCGCCACCGGCCGCCCGTTCTGGCGCTACGACCACCCCCTGCCCGACGATCTGCGCATCTGCTGCGGGCGCAACAACCGCGGGGTCGCGATTCTCGACGAGCTGCTCTTCATGAGCACGCTCGACGCCCACCTCGTGGCCATCGACGCCCGGACCGGCAGCCTCGTGTGGAACCGCGAGGTCGCCGACCACCGCGGCGGCTACAGCAAGACGGCGGCCCCCCTCGTCGTCAAGGACCGCATCGTGACCGGCATCGCCGGCGGCGAGTACGGCATCCGCGGCTTCCTCGACGCCTACGACGCCCGCACCGGCGAGCTCGAGTGGCGCACCTACACCATTCCCGGGCCCGACCACCCCGACAACCTCACGTGGGCCGGCGACTCGTGGCGCACCGGGGGCTCGCCGACCTGGATCACCGGGTCGTACGACCCCGAGCTGAACCTCGTGTACTGGGGCACCGGCAATCCCGGACCCGACTGGAACGGCGAGGTCCGGCCCGGCGACAACCTCTACTCCGACTCGGTCCTCGCCCTCGACGGCGATACCGGCGAGATGTCGTGGTACTTCCAGTTCACCCCCCACGACATCCACGACTGGGACGCGATACAGATTCCCGTCCTCGCCGACATCGAATTCGACGGCGAGCCGCGGCAGGCGATGCTGTGGGCCAACCGCAACGGCTTCTACTACACCCTCGACCGGGCGACCGGCGAGTTCCTGCTCGGAGAGGCGTTCGCCCACCAGACCTGGGCGGAGGGGCTCGACTCGAACGGCCGGCCGATCCGGCGGCCGAACACGTCGCCCAGCCGGACCGGCACCCTCGTCGCCCCCATCGCGGGCGGCGCCACCAACTGGTGGTCGCCCGCCTACAGCCCGCGGACGGGCCTGCTCTACGTCAACGCGTTCGACGGCGAGGCGCTGTTCTTCATCCGCGACGAGGAGTACGTCGAGGGCGACACCTACCTGGGCGGGGGCACCGAGACCCCGCTGCCCATCGACCACTACCACAGCGCCATCCGCGCCATCGACCCGGCCACCGGCGACGTCCGCTGGGAGTTCCCGATGACCCCGCGCAGCCGCGCCGGCGTCCTGGCCACGGCCGGCGACCTCGTGTTCAGCGCCAGCGTCGACGGATACTTCTACGCCCTCGACGCCGAGAGCGGCGCGCCCCTGTGGCAGATCTCGCTCGGCGGCCGGGTCAACGCCTCGCCGATGAGCTACGCGGTCGGCGGCCGGCAGTTCGTGACGATGACCGTCGGCAACACGCTGTACACCTTCGGGCTCGACGAGTAGCAACCCGTGACCTGGGGACCCGACCGCACTCGATCGGACGTTGAGGCCTGCCTGAACGGCGTTCTTGCGCGGAGCCGCGAGGCTCCGCGATCACTCATGTCCAGCATGCTCTTTCGTCGCACCCGGCCGCATCGGCGCAGGACGGACTCCCGCCGCGCTGCCGACTCGGCGTGACACGCGATCCCGAGACGAGCGGCTGAGAATCTGCGCGGTTCCCTTGCGGCTGTCGATCATCGTCCCCGTCTACAACGAGGCGTCCACCGTCGCCGAGGTGCTGTCGCGGGTGCTCGCGCTCGAGCTCGACCTCGACCGGCAGATCGTGGTGGTCGACGACGGCTCGACCGACGGCACCCGCGAGTGGCTCGACGCCTGGGTCGAGGACCAGCCCGACTGGGTCGCCGTCGAGCACCACGACGGCAACCGGGGCAAGGGGGCGGCGATCCGCACCGGGCTCGCGAAGGCCACCGGCGACTACGTCGTCATCCAGGACGGCGACCTGGAGTACGACCCGCGAGACTACCCGCGCCTGCTCGCCCCCCTCGTCGAGGGGCGGGCCCGGGTCGTCTACGGCTCGCGGTTCCTGGGCGCGCGGCCGCCGATGTTCTTCACCCAGCGGATGGGCAACGTGTTCCTGACCCGGCTGACGAACCTGCTCTACGGCGCGTCGCTGACCGACATGGAGACGTGCTACAAGCTGTTCGCGCGCGACGTCATCGCGAAGCTGCCCCTGGCCGCCGACCGCTTCGACATCGAGCCGGAGCTGACGGCGCGGGTGCTGCGCCAGGGGATCGAGATCGTCGAGGTGCCGATAAGCTACTCGGGACGCTCGTACGTGAGCGGGAAGAAGATCAACTGGCGCGACTTCATCGTCGCGGTCCGGACGCTGGTCCGGCTACGCCTCTGAACGACATGAGCACCAATCAGTCCGCACCGCCGCAGGCAGTCGAGACCGTCGACCTCGTCGAGTGGTACTTCCGGCAGGGCTGGACCGACGGCCTCCCCGTCGTTCCCCCGACCCCGGAATCGGTCGCGGCGATGGTCGCGGCCCTCGGGGGCGAGCCGGATCGGGTCGAGACGCGGGTCCCCCCGCGGTGGGGCAACCTCACCCGCGAGGTGCTCGCCGTCAACCTCGTGCTCGCCGGCTGCCGGCCCGCCTACGCGCCGCTGGTGCGGGCCGCGATGCTCGCGCTGTGCAGCCCCCACTTCAACCTGCACGGGGTGCAGGCCACCACCCACATGGCGGCCCCCCTGCTCGTCGTCAACGGGCCCGTCCGCACCGAGATCGGCATGAACGCCGGCGCCAACGTCTTCGGCTCGGGCAACCGGGCCAACGCGACGATCGGCCGCGCCGTCCGGCTCGTGCTCCTCAACGTCGGCGGCGCGCAGCCCGGCGACCTCGACAAGAGCACCCTGGGCCACCCCGGCAAGTACACGTTCTGCATCGCCGAGAACGAAGAGGCGAGCCCGTGGGCGCCGTACCACGTCGAGCAGGGCTACCGCCCCGAGAACAGCACCGTCTTCTGCATCGCGGCCGAGGGCCCCCACAGCGTGACCAACCACGTGGCCCACGATCCCGACGGGGTGCTCGACAGCATCGTCTCGGCCATGAGCACCATCGCCCACAACAACGCCGTCAGCAGCGGCTCGTGCGCCGTCGTCATCGGCCCCGAGCACGCGGCGACCATCGCCGCCCGCGGCTGGACGCGCAGCGACGTGCGCCGCTACCTCTGGTCGCACACCGAGAACACCTACGACGACATCAGCTTCGGCGGCCGCTACGGCCGCATCTACAACCGCAACCTGCCGCGCTGGTACCGCCGCCGGCCCGGCGCCCGCATCCCCATCGTGCCGACCCCGGACGACATCCATCTCTTCGTCGCCGGCGGCGACGCGGGCCGCTTCTCGGCCTTCCTCCCCGGCTGGGGCCACATGACGTCGCCGGTCCTGCGCGCCCTCGACGGACGCGCCGGCGACGGCCGCGCGCCGTGCGTGGACGGGACGTGCGAGCTGTAGAAGCAAGACCCCGGCATGACGGAGACCAGACCATGACCAGTCGACAGACCCTGCCCTCCGGCCAGATCGTGTTCGACCCGCGCGGCGTCATAACCGCCACCGAGATCCGGCTCGCCCGGCGGCCCGAGACGCTGCGCGGCGTGCGGCTCGGGGTGCTCGACAACTCGAAGTGGAACGCGTCGCGGCTGCTGCGGCACACCGCCGCCGCCCTCGACGGCTTCGAGCCGGCCGCCGTCAACCGCTACGTCAAGGACAGCTTCTCGCGCGAGGCGACCGACGCCCTGCTCGACCGCATCGCGGCCGAGAACGACGTCGTGGTCACCGCGATAGGCGATTGAGGGTCGTGCACGTCGTGCAGTGTGCACGACACGGCCCGGCTGGAGCAGCGCGGCGTCCCCACCGCGGTCATCGTCACCGCCGCCTTCGTCGAGGAGGCCGAGGTGCAGCGCGCCGCCCTCGGCGCCGACGACCTGGAGCCGGTCGTCATCACCCACCCCCTGAGCACCCTCTCGGAGGACGAGATCGAGGATCGGGCGAAGGAGGCGGCGCCGCAGTTGGAACGGGTGCTGACCCGGCAGTCCTTGCAGGACGACGCCGCATCGCCTCGGGGGTGACCGCGGACGCCGACCTCCGTTCCGAGCGCCGCGCAGGACCGCCCTTCGCCACCGTCTCGGGCGATCGAGCCGACACGCCGGCCGTCGGGCGCGCCGGTGTTACGATCCGGCGGCGGAGGGCTCTCAGTCATGATCGTCAATCTCGCGTACGGCCGGACGGGGCTCCCGGTCGAGTTTCCCGACGACCGCACGACGGTCATCGAGCCGACCTACGTCGACGGGCTGCCTGACCAGGCCGGCGCCGTCCGGCAGGCGCTCGGGCAGCCGATCGGCAGCGCCCCCCTGCGCGAGCGCGTCCGCCCCGACCAGAGCGTGGCCATCTCGGTCTGCGACGTCACCCGGCCGATGCCGAGCGCGACGGTGCTGCCGGTGGTGCTCGAGGCCCTGTCGCACGTGCCCGTCGACCGCATCGCGATCATGATCGCGAGCGGCACCCACCGCGCGACGACCCGCGACGAGCTGGTGGAGATGCTCGGCGCGGACATCGTCGACCGCAACCGCATCGTCGTCCACGACGCGTTCGACGACGCCGAGCTCGTGTCCCTCGGCGAGGTCGACGGCGGCGTCCCGGTCTGGCTGAACCGGACCTGGGTCGAGGCGGACGTCCGCATCACCACCGGCTTCGTCGAGCCGCACTTCTTCGCGGGCTTCAGCGGCGGGCCGAAGATGGTCGCGCCGGGGCTGGCCGGCTTCCGGACGATCATGCGGCTGCACGACGCCGAGATGATCGGGAGCCCTCGCGCGCGCTGGGGCGTCGTCGAGGGCAACCCCATCCACGACGGCATCCGCGCCATCGCCGCCCGCACCGGGGTGGACTTCAGCGTCGACGTCGCCATCAACCGCGACCGGCGGATCACCCACGTCGCGGCCGGCGAGCTGTTCGCGGTGCACCGGGCGGTGCGCGAGGTGGTCAGGCGGAACGCGATGCAGGCGTTCGAGCAGCCCTTCGACGTCGTCGTCACCACCAACAGCGGCTACCCGCTCGACCAGAACCTCTACCAGACGGTGAAGGGCATGTCGGCGGCGGCCCAGGTGGTGAAGCCCGAGGGCACCATCGTGTGCGCCTCGGCCTGCGCCGACGGCTATCCCGACCACGGCGAGTACCTGGACATCCTCACCCGGCGCGACGGCCCCGACGCCCTGCTGGCCATGATCAACGCCCCCGGCCACAACCGCCACGACCAGTGGGAGGTGCAGGTGCAGGCGCAGATTCAGCAGCGGGCCGACGTGCTGCTCAAGACCGACGGCCTCTCCGACGCGCAGGTCCGCGCCGCGCACCTCACCCCCATCGACGACGTCGCCGCCGCCACCCGCGACGCCCTCGCCCGGTCGGGGCCCGACGCCCGCGTCTGCGTGCTGCCGGAGGGCCCCCAGACGATTCCCTATCTGGCGGAGACCGCCTGACCCCGTCACGTCGCGACTCGCACGGGCGTCCCCGGCCCGCGGGCGTCCGTGAGCGGGACGGCGTCCTTGCCGGTCTCCGATCGCCGCCGGACTCGACCGCGGGGAGCTGACCGGCACCGGGCGGCGACCGCGCCTCGCCTCGCGCAACGGGCGCGGCCGCCGGGGGGAGACGCCCGCGCTATCATGGAAGCGATGGCTTCTCCCGACGTGTCGGCGGCCGCCCGGCGCGGCGAACGGGCGGCGTGGCCGGTCGAGGTCTTCGAGCTGGGGACCGAGCCCTCCGACGACCTGAGTGACCGCACCACGGCCGAGGAGCGCCTCGCGATGATGTGGCCCCTCGCCGTCGAGGCGTGGACGACGAGCGGGCGCCCGCTGCCCGACTACTCGAGACACCGGATGCCGTGCCGGGTGATTCGCGGCGCCGGTTCCGACTCGCGAGACCGTTGAACCCCGACTTCACCGAGTTTCTCGCCGCGCTGCTGCGGGCCGATGCGCGCTTCCTGATCGTCGGCGCGCACGCGATGGGGGTACATGGCGTTCCGCGCGCGACCGGCGATCTGGACGTCTGGGTGGCGCCGGACCCGGCCAATGCCGAACGTGTGTGGACGGCGCTGCTCGATTTCGGCGCGCCGGTGCGGACCCTCGGCCTGTCGGCCCGAGACCTTGCGGCCGAGCGGATGGTAGTTCAGATGGGCGTCCCGCCGCGCCGCATCGATCTGCTCACCTCGGTGACCGGTCTCCAGTTCGACGCGGCCTGGCGGACGCGGCGCGTGGTCCGCGTCGACGAACTCGATCTGCCGTTTCTCGGGCGGGAGGCGCTTCTCCGCAACAAGCGCGAGACGGGACGGTTGAAGGACCTCGCCGACGTGGACACGCTCGACCGGCAGGGCGGCCCGCCCGACGGGGGCCGAGACGGCGGTTGAGCGGCCAAGTCGCCGGAGACGGTGTCCAAGCAACAGATATGGCGCAACCGCCCGGATGCTCGCCCCCGGAGGACTGGCCCAGAAAGAAGTCCGCGCGGTGGAACGGCGCGGACTCCT
Source organism: Vicinamibacterales bacterium (assembly GCA_965116765.1). GTDB lineage: Bacteria > Acidobacteriota > Vicinamibacteria > Vicinamibacterales > UBA8438 > JAJEEA01. The sequence goes on from OZ220718.1 coordinate 1,994,027, forward strand.
GTAGGGTGGTTGGACGCCCAGCGGAGCCGAAGGCGACGATGGGCGGGCGAGGCGACCGCGATGAGACGACTCTGCCGCACGACGACGCCGCTTGCGTTCCTGATCCTGGTCTGGTCCTGCTCCACGACGCCACCGCCCGTCTTGCCGGACCCGATGGATGCGGTCCGGGAACAGCTTGCGCAAGCCCGTGAGCTGACGCGGCGCGGCTGCTACCGTTGCCTCGTCGAGGCGCGGGAGCTGTACGAAGGGGTGGCCCGGCAGGGCTTCGAGCCCGACATGGTCAACGCCGGTCTCCTGCGGACCACCCTGCTGATCGCGATGCGGGAACGCGAGATGGGCCTGCCCCACGGCGGCACGTTCGAGCGGTCACTGGCCCTCGCGGGCCTCGAGGTCTCGGTAACGCAGGAGGTGGCGGAAGCCCGGGCAGCCGCGGAGACCGAGGGAAGCTCGTCCGGCCGGGAGGCGGGAGAGGCCCGGCAGCTCCCCGAACCCGGGGAACCGCCGGAGGCCGCTCGCGAGGGTGGAGAGACCGACGAGGCCGCCCGGGGCGAACGAGCCGCGGAGACGGCGGCGACCCGTCGAGCAGCATCGGCCGGCCCGGAATGGGAGACGTTCCTGCAGATCGCGGCGACCACCCCCTGGCAGGACGTCGGGATTCCCAAGGACCTGTCCGAGGAGAACGTTTACGCCCGCGCCATCGCCGATCGCGACCGCGACGCCTGGAACCGGGTGCTTCAGCCGCTGGTGCCCACGGATCCCCTCGCCGCCTACCTGTATCTCAGCCTGAACTGCACGAGCGAGTGGCTCGCCGAGCAGCCGCCCGAGCTCGCCGAGGTCCTCGCCGTCCACGACGACGCCGTCTACGTCCGCTACCGGCAGGCCCTCTGCGCCGACGAGCAGGTGGCCCTGGCCTCGGTCCAGACCATCGAGCCGCGCTTCACGGAGATGGAGTTCTTCCTCGGCCGGCACGCGGTGGAGCAGGGGCGCGGACCGCAACAGGGGGACGTGGCCCTGGCCGAGTTCCACTACGCCCGGGCCCACGAGGAATGGCCGGAATGGCCCGCCCCGGCCATGGCCCTGGGCGAGGTGGCCCGCACGATCGAGGACTTCGAGGCGAGCCTGCCCTTCTACGACGCCGCTCTCGCCCTCGTCCCCGAGCAGCGCGACGCCCTGCTCGGCCGGGCGCAGTCGCTCAGCTACCTCGATCGCAACGCCGAGGCGGTGCCGCTGCTCGACCGGCTGATCGAGATGGGCCGCTGGTACCTGGCCGAGGCCCACTTCTGGCGGGCCTACAACCGTTTCAACCTCGGTGACGTCGAGGGGGCCCGCGACGACGCGGCCACCTCCATCGGCCATCGCCCCGAGGCCCAGTCGTACGCCCTCTCGGGCCAGATTGCGCTCGTGCAGCGCCGGCTCGACGACGCCCGGTCCGACCTCGAGACCGCCCTCGACATCAACCCACAGTACTGCTACGCCGCGTTCCACCTCGGCCGCGTGCACATCGAGGAGGCCCGCTGGATTGAAACGGCTTCCGCCTTCAGCCGCGCCGCCATCTGCTTCCGGGAGAACGCCGGCCGGCTCGCCGCCGACCTGAGCGAGATCGAGCAGAACCCCGACCTCGCCGAGGACCGGCGCGCCCGGCTCGTCGCGCGGCGCACCGACGAGATCGCCGTCGTGCGCCGGCAGGCCGCCTCGTCGTTCTACAACGCCGCCCTCGGGTACTACAACGACGGCACCGTGCGCGTCGCACGCCGCTTCGCCGAGCTGGCGCTCGAGCACGAGATGTTCGCCGAGCGCGCCACCCGCCTGCTCGGGCTCATCGACGCGCTACCCGCCGAGCTCCGGCAGTAGCCGGCGGCCGCGCCAAGGCAGATCGAGGGCGTCCGGACGTAGTCGCGCGATACGTGCCGTTCCGTTCTGAAGGCGTCGACGGCCGCACCGCGAGCCCGGAGAGACAACGGTTCGGACGGACCCGCGTGCCACGGACGCGAACCCGTCCAGGCCCCCCTACCGCACGGCGACGCTTGTCGACCACCACCCGCAAGACGTTCCAACCGAAGCCCGACGCGCAGATTCCTACTGCGCGGTGATCGCGTTGATGACCACCGGTGTGACCGGCGCGTCCTGGTGGCTGCCCTGCGGCCGGGTGTCGACCCCCGCGATCGCGTCGACGACGTCCATGCCTTCGGTCACGCGGCCGAAGACGGCGTAGCCGAACTCCGCGTCCGAGTCGCCGCGGTAGTCGAGACCGCGCCCCGCGTTGTCGGCGACGTTGATGAAGAACTGCGACGTGGCGCTGTTGACGGCGGCGGTGCGGGCCATGGCGACGGTGCCGCGGGTGTTGCTGATGCCGTTGTCGGCCTCGTTGCGTATCGGCTCGCGGGTGAACTTGCGGGTCAGGTCGGCCCGGAAGCCGCCGCCCTGGATCATGAAGCCGTCGATGACGCGGTGGAACACGGTGTCGGCGTAGAAGTCCGCGTAGACGTACTGCAGGAAGTTGCGGACCGAGACGGGCGCGCGGTCCTGGAACAGCTCCATGGTGACGTCGCCCTGACTGGTCTGCATGACCACCGTCGGGTTGCTGCCGGGGATCGTTCCGCCGGTACCGAGCCGCATGCGGTAGACCCCGGTGCTCGCGGTCATGTACAACGTCTGCCCGTCGTCGCCCCACGCCACGTTGGCCACCACCTCCGGCATCAGGATCGTCCCCAGGTGGACGCCGTCCCACCCGATGACCCAGACCCCGCCGGGCCCGGTGGCGAACAGGTTTCCGCCCAGATCGACCTTCAGGCCGTCGGCCGCCCCGGGCGCGGTCTGGTCGTTGATGTCGTAGAAGACGCGCCCGTTCGAGGCGCCGTCCTCGCCGAGGTCGTAGGCCATCCACACCTTGTTGCTCTCGTCGGAGTTGGCGACGTAGAGGACGTCCTCGTCGGGCGAGAGGGCGATGCCGTTGGGGCGGCTCTGGTCCTGGACCAGCAGCTCGAGCTCGCCGTCGGGACTCAGGCGGTAGATGCCGTTGAAGTCGAGCTCGCGGAGCGGCGACTCCTCGAGCCCCTCGAGGCCGTACGACGGGTCGGTGAAGTAGAGCGACCCGTCGGAGCCGAAGACGACGTCGTTGGGGCTGTTGAGGCGGCTGCCCTCGTAGCTGTCGACGATCACGGTGCGGGTGCCGTCGTCCTCGAGCCGGGAGACGCGGCGATTGCCGTGCTCGGCGATGACGAGCCGGCCCTCGCCGTCGAGGGTCAGTCCGTTCGACGAGATCGACCGCAGCCCCTCGCGGTCGCCCTCGAACACCGGGTCGAGGAACGGGCTCGCCCCGTCGGCCTCGGTCCACTGGTGGATGGCGTTGGCCCGCACGTCGGAGAAGAGCAGCCGCGACTCGCCGCGTATCCACACCGGGCCCTCGGTGAACACGTAGCCCTCGGCGAGCTTCTCGATTGTGGCGCCGGGGGGCACCAGCGAGTCGAGCCGCGGGTCGACCCGGAGGATGCGGCCCTCGCCCGCCGCTTCCCCGACTTCCACCTCCTCGGGCGGCTCCTCCGGCGCGCCGCCGCAGGCCATCGTCACGGCCGCGAGCACGGCCGCCATCATCCATCTGGTCGGTCTCATCATGTCGTCCTCGATTCGGCTTGAGCCCTCTGATGCCGTCAGAATACCGCGATCGCCCGGCCGGTCGGTCCTGGTGCGCCAGCCATGACCAGCGCGATGATCGCGCCGTACCCCGTCACCCAGCGCCGGTTGTACCGGGTCGGCGACGTCTCCTTCGCAGCGTCCTCGAACAAGGGAGACTGTAACGCAATACCGCTCCGCCGTGAACGGTGCCGGGGCCCGCGCCCCGCGGGCCGCCCAGGGCGGGACCCCGCATGCGCTCGATGGTAGAGTGCGGGCACGGAATCCGCGCCACCCGACGCCGCGCGATCGATGCCGCCGCCGAGCCCATCGCCACTCGTCGTCCTCACCATCTGGACCGCCCTGCTGCTCTACGCCGCGGGCGAGTACGGCCGCATGCGCCGGCCGGCGGCGGCGTGGGCGCGGCCGGTCTGGCTGCTCGGCGCCGTCGCCTACCTCGCCCACGTCGCCGCCGCCTTCGCCACCCACCACGGTTGGAGCCACGCCGCCGCCTACGCCTACACGGCGGCGCGTACCGAGGCGTTGCTGGGCCTCGCGTGGGGCGGCGGGCTGTGGGTGAACTACGCCTTCACCGTCCTCTGGGCCGGCGAAGCGCTCTGGTGGGGGGCGATGCCCGGCAGCTACGCGCGGCGCGCCCGAGCCTGGAGGCCGGCCGTGCGCGGCGCGTTCCTCTTCATGATCGTGAACGGCGCGGTGGTGTTCGTGGACGGACCGGGCCGCTGGCTCGGCGTCGCCATCGTCGCCGCGTTGATCGCGATCTGGCGGGCCGACGGCCGGGCGGGCGCAACGTCCGGCCATCCCGACGCGGCTGCCGTCGGCGGCGCATGACGGTGCGGACGCTCGACAACCGCAACCGATGGAGAGCGGAGCCGGAGGGACACGGCCGCCCCGGCCCGACTCGCGGAGGTGATGCATGTCGGATCCAGGCAGGGAAGAGGCAACGACGCCGTTCACCGTGACGCTCCCTTCGGGCGACGCCGTCAGCGCCATGGCGTACCCGGCCGCGGGGGCGCCGCCCCCCGGGACGACGATGATCCTCGCGCACGGCGCCGGCGCGCCCCGGACGCATCCGTTCATGACCGCCTTCGCCCGGCTGCTCTCCGCGCGCGGGATCGACGTCGTCACCTTCAACTTCCTCTACATGGAGCGCGGCCGCCGCGTGCCCGACCCGAAGGCGCGCCTCGAGGCGTGCTACCGGGCGGTCATCGCCGCCGCGCGGGCCCGGGCCGGAGATCGCGACCGCCGGATGGTCATCGGCGGCAAGTCGATGGGCGGCCGCATCGCGACGCAGGTGGCGGCCACGCAGGACCTGGACGGCAGCGAGCCCGAGGTGGACCGGGCCGACGCCGGCGTGGACGGCCTCGTGCTCCTCGGCTACCCCCTCCACCCCCCGGGCCGGCCCGACAAGCCGCGCACCGCGCACCTGCCGGCCGTCACCGCGCCGATGCTCTTCGTCCAGGGCGAGCGGGACGCGTTCGGCACCCCCGACGAGATGCGCCCGGTCCTCGCCACCTGCGCCGACGCCGAGCTGGTCACCGTGGACGGCGCGGACCACTCGTTCAAGATGCGCGGCAAGGGCGCGCCGCGGGCCGGGGAGGTCTACGAGACGGTCACCGGGAAGATCGTGGGCTGGCTGGAGCGATACCGGCTCCTGGAGAAGGCAGTTGGGTGAAGCGTCCCGAATCGGCTCGACGGCGTACGGTCGGATTCGTCGGTGTACGTGGCCCGACGGGATCACGCTCGACACCGCGGTCGCGCTGCCTGCAGCGGCCGGTGCACGCTGATGCCGCTTCGGTCCGCTCGAACGCGCAGGCCCTCGCGACGGGCCTGCCATCGGGCGTCGCCGCTGCCGTCCTGGCGGTTGCCCACCACCCGCGTCCCATGGCCCCCGGGGGGGGCAGCCTTGGAGTTCGCCCCCGGTCACCACGCGAGCTCGCCGCTGGTCGTCACGGCCGACTCCGGGGACGGAACGCGCCGTCCGCCCCCCGTCCCCCGGCGAACGGTCGGGAGTTGCAAGGCCTCGCCCGCGGACGGCTTCGCACGTACGGTTGTTGCCCTGTCGGTTGCGAACCGGGGAACCCAGCCGCGACCACTAACTAAAGTGCTGCGGCAGGGGCCGACGTGGCGACCATCGCGCTGTGGCTCGGATCGCTCAGATCCTCGCGGTCGCGAACACTCACGCGGCTCCCTTCCCGTCATCCGACGCGGCGAGCACGCGCCGCACTTCGTCCTCGTCGAGGGACAACGCCGCGGCGATGGCGTCCGGCTCCTGCCCGAGGCCGTGAAGCTGCCGGATGGATCTGGAGAGCGCCTGCTCAGCGCGCTCCTTCGCGGCCCGTTCGCGCTCCTTCGCGGCCTGTTCGCGCTCCTTCGCGGCCCGTTCGCGCTCTTTCTCCCGGCGCTCGTAGTCCGCCTGCCGGCCCCACGAGATCGAATCGCGCAGCAACTGGTCCTCGCCCTCCATGAACCGCCGCACGTCCGACTCCGACGCCGCCCGCTGGAGCTGACGCAGCACGAAGCCGTACTCCGGCGGATACGCCGATTCGTCGATGGTGAGCACCTGCGCGCCGCCCCGTTCGATGCGCGCCTCCCCCTGGTCGAAGATCGACAACACCCGCTCGAGCTCGTCGCGCCGCCGTCCCCGCAGCCGCGGGATCTGCACGATGTGGCTCCGGTGGTGGATGCCCGCGATGAACGGATGGCCGGTGTCGATCTCGGCGCCGGTGCGCCGCGCCGTCGCCCGCGGACACACGTCGAGCACCGCCTCGTCCGACAGCCCGAGGTCGTAGCCCAGCAGGTAGATGGTGACGATGGGCGCCGCCTCGCGCCGCCCCGAAGGATGCTCGATGACGTTGGCGGGGCTGCACAGTTGTTGGCCCAGGTAGGCGCGGAAGCGTTCCACGACGGTGGGCGCGTTGGTCTTCTGGATCTCGATGAGCACCTGCCGCTCGCCGCCGTCGGGGGTGCGCACGCGGGCCGCGAAGTCCATGCGGAACAGGGCGAGGGGTGCCTGCACGGCCTCGCCGTCTCGGGGCGAAGCGTCTCGGGGGACCGCCAGCTCCTGCGGGCGCAGCTCCAGCGACTCGATGTCGAGTCCGGCGATGCGGCCGACGAGGAGGCGCGCCGCCCGGTCGTCCTGCATGAGGTACTTGAAGGCGGCGTCGTAGATCGGGTTGGCGATCTCCATACGGCTATTTCACCCCCGCCGCCCGCGTGCGTCAACCGGCTCGCGAACGCCGCGCGCCTCCTCGGCCTGCGCTCCGGACCGACAGTGGCGGCCCGAGGCTTCAGGGTGGGCGCGAACCCGTCGAACAGTGCGGTCGCGCCACGGATCCCTGGATGCCGCCGCCCCGTCGGCGACAGTCGACCAAGCGCGCCGCGACCGGAATATCCCCCCCAGGGCCGACGGCACGTGAAGACGCATCACCGCCGCATGCTCGCCCGCGAGCACTGGGGCAGGGTGCCGGAGCTGACGGCCGGGGAACGGTCGGGCCTCTTCCCGCTGGAGGACCTCCTCTATGGCTGCTACCTGCGCGTGGGCGACCCCGGCCGTGGGCGGGTCCCGACGCTACTCGGCTTGAGCACTGCCGCCGGCGTTGCCGGCACCGGGGGCTCGATCGCCGGCGTCCTCGCCAACGAGGGCCGCCCACGTGTCCGCGACAGGCTCCATCCGGGTCACCTCCACCCCGCGGCTCTTGATCCCGACCTTGTATATGAGGCCGAGGCTGTTCTGCGCGTCGGCGTGCCCCTGCTCCGCGGCACGTCGGAACCAGCGGACGGCTTCGGCAGCGTCGAGGACGACCAGCTCTGCGACCGTGGCCGCCACAGCCGCGAGCGGCCGAACGGCAACGCCGTACCGGGAGCGCCGCGCCGCTGGCGTCCCGGTCCAGAGCCGCGACCACCCAGGCCGAAGCCCCGGCCGGCGCGGTGGGCCGCGGCCCCCGCCGAGCTCCGCACCCTGCAGCCGAGTACGAGGCCTGGCGCGACCAGCTCCCCGAGTACCCTGGCCGACTCGAGAACCGCGGAGCTCGGGGCCTGTGCCCGGCCGCACCGGCACGGCGACGGCGACCGTTCCCGTCATCGCGGCAGGCTGATCAGCAGCTCGAAGAACTGAGTCCTTCGCACGTTCCCAAGCAGGTAGCGGAAGCACGGATGGATGTCGCGCGGCAGCACGAACACACCTACGGCCCGTCGATCGGTGGTCTCCAATGAAACGAGCAGCTCGCCCGCGTCGATACTGTCATCATCGCCAAGCCACAGGATCACGGCCATGTCCGGCCGGGCCGTATCGCGTTCCGCGACGACAACGAACGCCGCCCCTGCGGTGAAGCACAGCCGGCCCACGGGACGCGCACGTCCGTTGACGACCTCGAACGGGAACAGACGCGCCTCCGGCTGGCCGTACGCTGTAAGAACCGACAGACCGACCAAGCCGACGACCGCGCCAACGACGATTCGTAGCACCAACGACAACCCTCCCCCCAACGGGATCATCCCGGCCGCTGACGGCCCTTTGCGCCCGCGCCATCCGCGGCCGTCGGCGCCCCGGCCGCCCAGGTCCGCCAAGGCCCTCGACTGGCCGGCCGGCCGACAAGTCGCGCCCGCGAGGCCGGCTACACGCACCAGCCGCGCTGGGCCGCGCCCGCAAACATCCGGGCGGCCACGTGATCATTCTTCGACCATAGCACTCGGCAACCGGGAGTCGCGGCCTCAGACAGTGCAGCCGCGAGAATGGTGCCGTACATCTTGTCGGAATCGGCAGCGGGCAGGTCCGACCTGATGGCCACTCCGACGTGGAGCGTCCCGACCAAGTCCTCAGACAGCTTGAGTACCACCACATGTGGGCCGACCGTTTGAACGGCCTGCTCAACACGCGGCAGCGCCGCCCGCACGCCCGGCCCATGTCCGGACAGCGTGACCACGGCGCGCATGGTCTTCGGGTCCGTATCTGAAAAAGCGATAAGAGACGGCGGCGCTGTCAACGCCAGCTCGTCACGACTGATCTGGATCTGGGTCGGTTTCGGCTCCATCATTCCACTGTACCCGATACTCGGTTGGGTCCGATAACCGGGCATCCCGTTAACCTGCGCAGAGTCCCGGTGGTGACGCGCCCGGTTCCAGTTCCCCGCGTCTCGTCCTCGACCAGGACCCGCCTCGGCCGCCAGCCGCCGCGTGCCGCGGTCGCGACGTCGTGGCCGGTGGCGGCGAGGTCCGCCGACCTCGATCGGCCGCGCCTGGCCCAGGCGGCCGCCCCGCGGCCGCGGCGCGCCGCTTGATCATCGCCAGCACGAGCCGCCGCTCGAGCGCCCGGCCCGTCAGCCGCCAGATGCTGCTTCACCGCCGACCCGGGGTGGGTCCGGATGTAGGCGGCGACGTGGAGGGGAGAGACGTCGCGCAGCCCGAGGCCTCGCGCCTCGCACCACCCGAGGAATTGCCCGACCGCCCGCCCGTACGCCGCCCGCGTCCTCGCGTTCGCGATCCTTCCGGCGAAGAACTCCAGGAACCGCGCCGTGGCCTGGGGCCCCGCGTCGACGATCACCTGCGGCAGGACGACCTCCCCCGCCCCGCCCGTCGCGACCGCCGGCACCGTGTCCGCCGGCACCAGAGCCTCGGTCGTCATCCGTCACCACCTCTCCCCCGCCGGCTCAACGACCGACGAGCGCCTGGAACCGCCCCAAGTCGTTCCCGAGCGCCTGGGCCAGCGTGTAGAGCCGCGCCAGGACGTCCTCCGCCCCGTCGAACCGCACCTCGATCCGCCCGCGCTCGACCGATACCCCATCGGGCGGGTTCGCGAGCTTCGCGCTCATGGTCTCGACGGGCACCTTGAACCGGACCCGGTCAGCCGGGCCTGCTGAAGCTCGGCGACGACGCGCGCGCGTCTCTCCTCCTCGACGCGGAACGCAGCCCGGCCGCGGTGCTTCTTGAGCTGCTGCAGGAGCCTGGTCCGCGACAGGGTCCTCTGGTTGCCGACCAGCTCGGCCCCGAAGGTCTTCATGAGCGCGGCGGCGCGCACCTTGCCGACGCCGAAGAGCCGCTCGATGTCGCGCCGCGTGTGGAGCGACCGGTCGAGCTGCTCGAGCTGGCTGTTGGCGTCGCGGATGGCGAGGAGCCACCGGGGCTTCGCGGGCACCGTCGAGATCTTCAGCGCCAGGTGGCCGCCGTGCTCGCTGGCGGCGGCGTGAACGGGTTCGCGCGGGCGACATCGGCCGGGACGTCAACCCCGACGCACCTGTGGCCGTGCCTGACCGGTTGTGCGTCCCGCTCGACGTCGGGTCCGACGGCGGCGTTCCGGGCCGGCGGGCGGCCTTCGTGTCGACGCCGCCGACGGGCGCGACCGCGGCGAGTTGGACGGCCACGTCGCCGCCGGCCCGGCCCGGGTGCCCGTGGGTCGCGGCGAGCTCGTCGACGTCGGCCGGCAGACGTCCGCACCCGCCCGGCGCCGTCGTAGCCGACGCGGGCGTTTCCCCGATCGCAGCCGGGGCGGCCCTGGAGTCCGCCCCCGGACGCTGAACCAGTAGCCGCTATGGCCAGCCACACGCTTGAACCGTTTCATTCACCTCACCGCTTTGATCTCGTGGCGGATCACCTTGGGCGCATCCGAGAAGGAGATCATCATTCCGCCCAGGTACTTGACCCAGTCGGGACGTGGCGATTCCGCTTGATCAGGCGAGCACGTGACCCCCGGTGTGAGCAGGTAGATCTCACCGCTCGGCCGCTCGATCGAGTCCTCCTTCAGCAGTTTCCCGTACAGGTACAACGCGCATTCGATCACGATTAGATCCGCGTAGCGGATTCCGCAGAAAGTCATGGCATTGAGCATGTGTGGTGCTGGATTCGCCGCGGCCCTCGATGGTCTCTCGCCTTCGAACGTTGAGAGTCGGCCCACGTTTATCGAATGTGCCCCCTCGAAGTTGACCACCGTTCGAATCATCTCTTTCAACGAAATTCCCTTGTCGTCGAACAGCACCACCTGCTGGCCCAGCCATTCGTCGCAGCTCAAGTCGGGATTGTCGGTTGCCAGGAACAGCTGGTCCGGACTGACTAGCCACGGAGAGTCCTCGCAGGGCACCCCGGTCCAATCTGCCGCGCCCGGCAGTGGCCACTCGATGGCAAACTCCACCGACTGCGGTCCTGCTCGAAAACGATAGGTCGCTTCTGGCTCGTGTGTCTGGTCGTCTAGCTTGGTGATCTCCAGACCACCGCCCCGTGAGGCTGAAACCGACCTCGATCCACCTCCGCTTGTCTCGCGGAATTTTACGTAGCCGGTCAAATCGCAGGCCGGTCGAATCCAGAATCCGGTCGTCGAGCAGCCGCGTTTCGCGCTTGTCGAAGCCTCCCAGCACGGTCTTGCGCAGGAACATCGAGCAGGTCCGGCTGAAAGCCGCAAGGTCGCGGGTCCAACGTTTGCCGTCGTTCGCGCCCTGGATCCGCAGTCCGTCGATGCCGAGCCGGAGGTCAGTCATCGCGTCCGTGATGCGCGCCGCCTTCTCCTTCATCATCCCGCCGACTACACTGCCTACGCTGGGCACGAACGTGATTGCCGGCTCGTCGGAGTCCTTCCCTCTATCGCGGTTCACCTCATCCTCCTCCCCATTCTACCAACCGCCAGCCCCGCTCCGCCGCCCACGCGCTCGACGGCCCGTGGCAGGGAAGGAATATGTCACCGTTCTTCACCGTGGTTGGGATGCGCAAACCGTCCGCGCGCCTCTCGTCCCAGAAGACCGTCACCGGCGACGCAGCACGTCGTCGCCGGCGGTACCTCGCTCCGCGCCCGGAAGCACGCCGCGGCCACCGTCGTCGAGGCGCTCAGCCGGCGCCCGGTCACCTGGCCAAGCGTCGAGGCAACGCCCCGGAGTAACCGCGTCGAAGCGGCTGCAAAGGTACTCGAAGGCGATCTCCATCGGATCTCTATTCGGAAACGACGGCTTGTGGACGACGCAAGCGAATGCGCGGGCCGTGTCGTAGGCGTGCGCCAGCACGTCGAGGACGGACTTGATCGTGCCTCGCGCCTCGTCCCGACTCAGGCCCTTCCACGGCTGACTGCGGCGGGCGTAGGTCTCCGAAGCGTGGAACTCGACGCCATGGGGGTTTCCGGGGTCAATGTTCTGCGCGAGCCTGTCCAGCTCCTGGGTAATCCAGGACGATTGCGCCTCGAACACGGAAACCCCGCCGAGGACAAGGTACTGTTCGCGGACGTTGCCGACGGAACCGGCGTCGTCAAGGTAGAGCAGGTGCATCGCAGGAGGCGAGCCCGGATGGGCCGGTACAAGAAAATGCAGCCGGGTGAGCCCGAAGCTCAGCGGACCGCCGAGGCAGCCCTCCCAACCGCAATTCGATTCTGACGGATCCGCAATACGGCTGTCAAGCACGAGCGGGCGACCGGCCCCCAGGGCGAGCTCGGCGTTGGAGGCAGCCGCGTGGCAGTTCACCGCGGGGCCGCGCGACCAAGCGGCCGCGACGAACCCGCCGCTCGAGGCGTGCGGGTCAACAGGTGCGAGTCCGCCGAGCGGTTGAGGCCTGGCCTGTGATACGACGTGCCGGTTGCCCCCGGCGGGGTCGCCCGCAGCCAGTCCGAGCTCGCTGTTCGTGGCCCGCGCAGACCTCGCTGTCGTCCTCGCCGCCCGCCATCGGCCGCCGGGTGCCACGGCGTGGAGTCCCACCAAGGCGTCCTGTCAACCGGGGAGGGGGGTGGAGCCCGGCCCAACCCTCGCGGGCTTGTCGGTCGGCGTGTGCCGCGCCACCGGCAGGGCTTCCCGTGTTGCGACCGATCACCGCCGGCCGCGCACGAGCACGCTCCGCCGCCCCGTGCACCCCACGGCTGGGGCCAGGCACCACCTCCAGGGGTCCGTGGCGAGCCCCCGGCGCCGTTCAGCCCCGGCCGCGAGCGAACAGCGGCAGCCGCTGCAGGTCGTCGAGTATCGCGTAGGCGACGGGCACCAGGAACAACGTGATGACGGTGGCGAACAGCACGCCGAACGCGAGCGAGGCCGCCATCGGCACGAAGAACGCGGCCTGCATGCTGCGGTCCGCCAGCATCGGGATCAGGCCCGCGAAGGTGGTCAGCGACGTGAGCACGATGGGGCGGAACCGCTGCCCGCCCGCCTGGCGGATGGCGTCCTCGAGACTGGTTGCGGCGGGTTGCCCGCCGGCCGCGGGCAGCCCCTCGAGGCCGCCGGCCCCGGCCGGGGCGCTCCGCGCCCGGTTGATGAAGTCGACCATGATCAGGCTGTCGTTGACGACGATGCCGGTCAGCGCGACGAAGCCGAGCAGCGACAGGAACGTGACGTCGAGCCCCATCACCACGTGGCCCCACAGCGCGCCGACGAGGCCGAACGGGATGGCGCCCATGATGATGAGCGGCTGCACGTACGACCGCAGGGGTATCGCGAGCAGGCCGAAGATCATGATCAGCGCCAGGAGCACCCCTCCCCGCAGGTCGCCCACCGCCTCCTCCTGCGCCTCCTGGGTGCCCCTGAACACGTAGAAGACGTCGGGGAACTCCGCCACCACCTCGGGCAGGATGCGGCCGCGCAGGTCGGCGATGAGCGCCGCCGAGGACACGACCTGCGGGTCGACCGACGCGGTCACGTTCACGGCGCGGTTGCGGTCGATGCGCCGGATCGAGGCGAAGCCGCGCCCGGGCTCGACCCGCGCCACCTGGCTGAAGGGCACCTCTCCCCCGTCGGGCAGGCGGATGCGCATGTCCTCCAGGTTGCCGAGCGAACGCCGCTGCTCGCGCGGGTAGCGCACCATGACCCGGACGTCGTCGCGCCCCCGCAGGATGCGCTGGGCCTCCTCGCCGTAGAACGCCTGCCGCACCTGCCGCGCCAGGTCCTCGAGCCTCAGCCCGAGCCCTTCGGCCGCGGGGCGGATGTCGAGCCGCATCTCCGACTTGCCGGTGCGGACGGTGTCGGCGATTCCGAAGACCCCGGCGTAGGTGGCCAACCCGCCCCGGAGCCGGTCGGCGGCGGCCCGCAGGCGGTCGAGGTCGGGCCCGTAGAGCTCGACGTTGACGTCGTCGCCGGCGCTGAGCAGCGAGGTGTGGAAGTCGATGGCGACCGCTTCCGGCACCGGCCCGGTCTCCTCCCGCCACAGGATGCCGAGCTGCTCGCTGGTGTAGGAGCGCGTCTCCGCGGGAGCGAGCTCGATGGTCACCTCGCCGATGTTGCCGGCGGCCACGACGTCGGCGCTAATCCGTCCCACGCGCCCCCCGCCGCTCGCCTGCACCGGTTGATCGCCGATCGTCGTCGCCACGTGCCGGAAGTGGTCCACGCCGGTCTCGTCCCCCAACCGGGCGCGCAGCCGGGCCGCCCCCGCCTCGAACGTCGCCACCGCGTCCGAGGTCGCCTCCGCCGGGGTGCCCAGCGGCATCGTGATCGAGGCGGTCATGAACTCGTTCTCGATGGACGGGGCGAACTGGAAGCTGGTCCAGCCGCCGAGGGCGACGCCGCCGGTGAGCACCAGGGTGGACAGCCCGACCGCCGCGCTGACGTAGCGCCAGCGGAGGGCGGCGTCGAGGAACGGCTCGTAGGCCTCGCGCACGAACCACACGAGCCCGCCCGCGATGCGCTGCTGGAGCCGGCGCCACGGGCCGGCGCGGCTCCGCCGCCGCCGGTGGGCCAGGTGGGCCGGCAGGATGCCGAGCGATTCGAGCAGGGAGAAGAGCAGGCAGGGCACGGCGACGAGCGGCACCACCCGGAACATCTGGCCGAACGCGCTCTCCACGAGCAGCAGCGGCACGAACGCCGCCGCGGTCGTCAGGACGGCGTAGACGACGGGCTTGCCGATCTCCTGCGCCCCCCGGACGGCGCCGCCCAGGCCGTCGCCGCCCCGTTCCTGGTGGCGGTGGACGTTCTCGCCCACGATGATGGCGTCGTCCACCACGATGCCGAGCACCAGGATGAACGCGAAGCACGAGGCCATGTTCACGCTGACGTCCAGGGCCGGCATGACCGCCAGCGCGCCGAGGAACGAGATCGGGATGCCGAGGCTGACCCAGAAGGCGAGCCGCATGTCGAGAAACAGCGTCAGCACGACGAAGACGAGCACGAACCCCGCGGCGCCGTTGCCGAGCATGATGGCGAGCCGGTCGGACAGCACCAGCGACTGGTCCTGCCACACCGTCAGCGTGATGCCTTCCGGCAGCCAGGCGCCCGCGCGCGCCACGTAATCGCGCACGGCGGCCGCGACGTCGAGGACGCTCTGGTCGCCTGAGCGGTAGACGGAGACCATGACCGCCGGAACCTCGTCGAAGCGGGCGCGCTGATCCGTCTCCGCGAAGCCGTCGACCACGTCGGCCACGTCGCCGAGCACGAGGCGGCTGCCGTCGGCGCGGGTCCAAAGCATGAGCCGCTCGTAGTCGGCGCCGCGGTAGGCCTGCCCGACCGTGCGCAGCAGGATCTCGCCGCGCTCGGTCCGCACCGAGCCGCCGGGCAGGTCCACCGAGGAGCGCCGGACGGCGTCGGCCACCTCGTCGAACGTGAGCCGGTGGCGGCGCAGCGCCGTCTCCGACACCTCGATGGAGATCTCGAACGGGGGAACGCTGACGATGTCGACCTGGCCGACCTCGGGCAGGGCCGCGAGCCCGTCGCGCACGAGCTCGGCGATGGACTTGAGGGTGGCGACGTCCGCGGCGCCGGTGATGGCGACGTCCGTCACCTGGCTGCGGGTGACCAGCTCGCGGATGATCGGCCTCTCGGTCTCGACGGGGAACGTCTCGATGGCCTGGACGTTGTTCGTCACCTCGTCGAGCACGCGAGCGGCGTCGGCGCCGGGGTCGAGCTCGGCGATGACCGTCCCGCTGCCCTCGGTCGCCGTCGACACGATCTGCCGGACCCCGTCGACGTTCTGGATGGCCTCCTCGATGCGGATGACGACGCCGGACTCGACCTCCTCCGGCGCCGCGCCGAGGTAGGGCACCTCGATCCGGATGCGGCGCAGATCCAGCTCGGGAAACACCTCCGCGGTGACCGTCGCGGCCCCGACGAGGCCGCCGGCCGCGATCAGGACCATCAGGAGGTTGGCCGCGACCGGGTTGTCGGCGAGCCAGGCGATGGGGCGGTTCACGGCGCCCTCCCCCGCGGAAAGCGCCTGCCGCGCAACGCCATGGCTCTTGTCCGTCCGAGCATGTCACCCCCCGCAAGGCGCCGCGTCAACGCGCGGGGCCGCGAGCCGGCGGCAGGTGCCCGGGCAACTGTCCCCGGGCCGTGATGAAATCGAGATACGGCGCAAAGGCGGCGTCGACGCCTTCCGCCGTCAGGCCGTAGTCCTCCAGACGGTATCGATGCCGCGTCTCCCGGCGCCGCCGCTCCGCCTGCCGCGACAGCCACGCCTCCATCCGATCGACCGCCGCCGGCTCGAGCCGCCAGCCGAACCGATCGTAGATCGCCCGCACCGCCGCCAGGGGGTCCCGGACCAGATCGACGTACGCCACGTCGACCCACCGGCCTTCCAGCTCCGCGCGGCCGATGCGGAACCGCGTGGCCCGGTTGAGCATGCCGCTCATGAACTCCAGCTGCTCGGCAGCCGGTCTCGTGCCGCGGAGGCGCCTCGACGGCGGCCGAACGGGCGCGTTCCACCAGGCTGTTCCACGACCCCATGACCTCGGCCGGCGCGCGGTGGGTCTGGATGAAGAGCGCGTCGGGGTAGGTCTCGAGCAGCGTCTCCAGCTCCCTGAGATGGAAGGGCATCTTGAAGAGCCACTGTCTCTCGCCCCCGACGGCGTCCCGGCGACGCTCCCAGGTGAAGCGCTGCACGATACGACGGTGGTGGGCATAAGCCTGCTTCGCGCCGGTCGCCGCCAACCAGCGGCCATAGTCGGACAGACCGAACCGAACCACCGTGGTCCATGTTGCGAACGACAGCCGCATCAGTGGGAAGTCCTCCTCCGGCTCGTCGATGTCGAGATCGTGAACGCCGCTGAAGTTCTCGACGGCCCCCGCCGCTTCGAACATGTCCTCCAGGGCCGCCCGGCGGTGGTCCCCGGCGCCGCCGGCGGGCCCGCCGCCCTCCCTCCGCGGGCCGGCCGGTTCGAAGCACTCGTAGCCCCGCAGCGTCCAGAAACGCGGATCCCGCGCCATCAACCGGTGCAGAAGAGTCGTTCCGGTACGATTGATCCCCACGATGAACACCGGCCGGACGATCTCCAGTCGCTCGATCTCCGGATGATCCCTCCGTTCGCGGGCGAGCGCCGCGTTGTTGCGCAACAACCGGCTGAGCTCGAAGACCAGCAGGCTCTGCCGCTCCTCCCGCAGCCGCACCTCCGGCGCCTTCAAACACCCCACCAGGCGTTCCAGGCCCTGGCGCATCCACGCCGGATACGCCTGTTCGAAGGCCACCCCCGCCCGCTCGGCGTGGCGCCTCGCCTGCGAGATCAGGCAGTCGAGGTCCAGGCGGCTCTCGGCCGCCGGATACGGCCATCGGTCGCGACGCCGCCCCACCCACTCGCTCAAGCGCGCGAGCAACGTCAACAGACCCGGCCACTCGATCGCGAGGGGACAGTCCTCCCGCATCGCCCGGTCGCAGACCGGCATGGCGCCGCGCGCAGCCCCGTCCCCGAACCAGTACGACGCGACGTGGTCGAGCAATGCCCAGTGCCCGTGGAGGGCCGATCGCTCGCCGCGCGCCTGGCACGCCCGCTTGAACGAGCGGTAGGACACCTCCGGCCAGTACCACCCGAAATCGGCAGGCTCCACGTCGTGCAGGGCGGGACGCGGATCGCAGCACTGATAGATGGTGTGACGGCGCCGCGGGTTCCTCGAGATGGCCGCGCATATCCGGGTCAGCACGTCGACGGGCTCGTTGACCCGTATGGAGAACCCTTGCGGCACCATGCCGACCTCCACCAGCGTCGCCATGAACCTCGTGAGGATGTCCTCCGCCCTGACGACCCCCGTGCTGGCCCCTCCGGTAACCGGCAGCCGGAAGATCCCCACCGGCAGGCCCGCCGCGCCCGCGAACAACAGGGCCTGCTCGACCACCAGCTTGCTCCACGGGTAGCCGATCAGCCCGAGGGGGAACTTCCTCTTCATGTCCCCGAGGTCCGGTTGCATCTGGTGGTCGATGCGTCTGTCCGAGAATTCCCCTCCGAACAGGAAGAAGTACTGCGGAAACACGCCCATCGACGAGGTGAAGAACAGGTGCTTCAGGCGCGTGCGCAGGCACAGCTCCAGGACGTTGCGCGCGCTGAACGTGTTGACCCTCCTCAAGTCGAGGTAGGGCACCGTGAGGGCGACGTCGGCCGCGACGTGGTACACCGCGTCCACGCGATGGCACAGCTCGTCGAAATCGCTCCCGTTCAAACCGAACCGGGCGGCGCTGACGTCTCCGACCACGACGCGCAGGCGGTCGGCGAACGCGTCCTCCCAGACTTCTGCCGCCTCCAGGGCCGCCCGCAGGCGCTGCCGGCCGTGCTCCTCATGCTCGGCCCTGACCAGGCAATGCACGACGAGACGGTCGTCGTCCCGCAGGAGGTCGCGCAGCAGGAAACGCCCGACGAGACCGGTCGCTCCCGTCAGCAGGACCTCCCGAAAGGACGCGGGAGACACCGCATCCGCCGGCCGCTCCCGTCCCATCGCCTCCCGAACGAACCGCCGGAGGGTCCCGAGATCCCTCTCGCACTGCGCCGGCAACGTCCCGGCCAGCGGGGCGACAGTTGCGACGCCGGGGGCGGCTCCCGTCATGCGCCCACCCCGGCGGCCCCTGCCGAAGCCCCGCCACACCCGGGCGGAGGTTGGTCCCGCCCGCCCGCCTGCCTGCTCGCTGGTGACATGCAGTCCATTGCCCGGTTCTCCGGTCACGCTCCGAGAGACCCTTCCGGCCGTTCGCCCACGTCGACTCGAAAGGAATCCACGGCATCGTCGACGCCGTCCCCGAGATACCGGAACTCGGCGGGGATGGCTGCACGGCGCTCGTCCACCTTCGCCCACGACTCCTGCCGCAGCGCCCGGACCGCTCCCGCGTCCCGTACCCCGTCGGCCGCCTCCTCCCTGAATCGCCTGCCCTCGGCCGACAGAAGCTCCCTGAAGTCGTGAAGCACCGCCTGGGCCTGCGTCACCCTTTCGAAGTGGTATCCCTGTGCGGCCAGGCGGATCGCCTTCGGCAGCATCCGCGGGTACTTCCTGGTCACCTCCGCCACGAACCTCATGTAGGCCGGAACCTGCTCGGGAGACAGCGCCCGCCGCACGCCCATGAGGTCGGCGAAGCTCGCGTTCCTGCTCTTCGGCTTCAGCAGGTGCGGCACCGCTTCGAGGTGTTCGAAGAGCGTCAGACACCGGTCGAAGTAGTTCTTCAACGTCGGGTCGTAGAGGGTGGCGGTCACCCGCCGGTACCCTTCGAGCAGAGTCTCGGGGTCCATTTCCGTCCTGAAGTTGAGCACCGTGCCGCTGGTTCCGATGGGGATGTCCAGCAGACGGTTCTCCGATTGCAGGCGATTGAACATGTCCGTTCCCTTCAGGGCGGTCAGCAGGTAGATCGGGGCCACCGGGATTCCCGCCTCCTGGATGAACGCTATCTGGGCATCGAACACGTCCTCGTCGTCGCCGTCCAGACCGAGGATGAACCCGGCCTGCACCTGCATTCCCTTGCGCTGGATCTTCCGCACCGCGTTGAGGAGAAAGTCCTCCTCCCCGGTGCTGACGTTCTGGACCTTCTTGGTCTTGAGCAGGGCTTTCGGCGTCGGGGTCTCGATGCCCACGAACACGGTGTCGAAGCCGGCATCGCTCATCCCGTCCATCAGGGCGTCCATTCGCGCGAGGTTGACGCTTGCCTCGGTGGACAGCGTGAAGGGATAGCCGCGGGCCTTCTGCCACTCCGCGATCACAGGCAACAGACCCATCGCCTCACGCTTGTTGCCGATGAAGTTGTCGTCGACGATGAAGACCGCGCCACGCCACCCCAGGCGATACAGCAACTCCAGCTCGGCCAACACCTGCGTCGGCGACTTCGTCCGGGCAACCCGCCCGTAGAGCTTGGTGATGTCGCAGAACTCGCAATCGAACGGACATCCCCGGGAGAACTGAATGCCCATCGTGTGGTAGTTCGTCGGATCGATCAGGTCGAAGCGGGGAATCGGCGTGCGGGTGAGGTCCGGCTTTCGAGGCTCACGATACATCTTCGCGGCGGCGCCGTCTGCCAGATCGCTCAGGAACTCGGGAAAGACCTCCTCGGCCTCGCCGAGGACGAAGTGGTCCACGCCCTCGATCTCGTCGTGGAACGTGGTGGGGTGGGGTCCGCCCGCCACGACGGGAACGCCGGCCCGATTGCACCGCTCGACCACCTGCTGGAGGGAGACGCGCTGAACGATCATGGTGGACGTGAACACCATGTCCGCCCAGGCCAGGTCGGCGTCGTCCAGGGCGGTGACGTTCATGTCCACGACGCGAAGCTCGTAACCGGGTGGGAACATCGCCGCCACCGTGAGCAGGCCCAACGGGGGAAAGGCCGCCCGTATGCCCACGATCTCCAGCGCGAAGTTCGCGCCCCAGTAGGTGGGCGGTTGTTCGGGAGACACCAGGAGCGCATTGGGCACGGGCGTCCTCCTCGGTCAGCTCGATTCGGTTCGATGGGTCGCCGGGACGGCCGATTGAGCGCCGGGTCCAATCGGAAAGTGGTCGGCCCGCACATTCGCGTACGCCGACGGCGCGCGCCGGACGGGTGCCTTGATGTCGCGGGAGACGTCGCCGGTCCCGGCGGCGTCCGCCTCGGCGCGGTCCTCCTCCCCGTCGTCGCTTCCATGGACGATGCCCTCGGCGAGAGACAGGGCAGAGGCCGTGGTCATCAGCTCGAGGGCGCTCACGCGGAAGTTGAACTGCGTCTGCAGGAACGCTGCCAGCTCGGCGACGGAGATCGACGTGAGGCCGAAGGTGGACAGCGGCTCTTCCGCGCCGCCTTCGTCGTGGCCGCACAGCTCGGCCACCTTGGCGGCGATCTGGGCGACCACGCCGGCGACCGTGAGCTGGCCGGCCGCGCCGAGCTCGAAGGCGTCCTGGTTGCGCATCAGGCGCCCGATGCGCATGTAGTCGGGGGAATCGGCCGTCCACGACGGGCGCTCCACCAGCGCGGTCACCACGTGGTCCCGATCGCGCATCGCCCGCAGCGCGTAGTCGAGGTTCGCCATCGCGAAGTCGCTGCTGACCGGGGGCAGGCCGGCCGCCCTCATCATGCGCAGGACGGGAAGGCTGCGGGCCGCCATGCCGGCGTCGGCGACGGCGGCCAAGTTGTACGACAGGCCCGGCAGCCCGTTCGCCCGTCGACTGGCGGCCAGCCCGTCGAGAAACGCGTTGGCCGCGCTGTAGTTGATCTGCCCCGGGTTGCCCACCACCGAAGCGGTGGAGGAGAACAGCACGAAGTGGTCGAGGGGGCGGCCCAGGGTGGCCCGGTGGAGGTGGAGCGCGCCGTGGGCCTTGGCCGCGAACACCCGCGCCACGGACTCCGCCGACAGGTCGTCCAGCAGGCGGTCGTCGAGCGTGCCCGCGAGGTGGAAGACGCCCTTCAGCGGACGCTGCAGCCGCTCGATGCAGCGTTGGACATCCGCCTCCACCGCGACGTCGCCGGCCACGATGTCGAACTCGACCTCCTGGTCCATGTAGGCAAGCGCGCTCGCCCGGCGGATCCACGCCGCGTCCCGGCGCCGCTGGGGATCGCGGTCCATCAAGGTGAGGTGACGCGCGCCGCAGGCCGTCAGGTACGGCACCAGTCGCAGGCCGACGCCGCCCAGTCCGCCGGTCACCAGATAGGTGGCGTCCGGGTCGAACAGCGGCCGCAGGTCGCCGACCGGCAGCTCGGGGTCGCCGCCCGCCGGCGGCGCCTTCAGGACCAGCTTTCCCTGGTGCTCGCCGGTGGTCATCAGGCGCAGCGCCCTGGCGTAGTCGCGATAGGGAAAGACGGTGACGGGGAGCGGAGGCAGGCTTCCTTCGTCGAGCAGGTCGAGGCAGGTCTGCGCGAGCTCGCGCGCGAGCCGCGGGTCGTCGACGATGAGGCGGTCGACGTCGATGGCCGCGAAGCGGATGTTCTTGCGGAAGACGCGCAGGCCGACGTCCCGGTCCGCGTAGACGTCCACCTTGCCGATCTCGCAGTGCCAGCCGCCGGCGCGCAGGGCGCGGAGGCACAGCTCGATGTGCCGGCCGGCCAGGGAGTTGAGCACGGCGTCGACGCCCTCGCCGGCGGTAGCCGCCATCAACCCCTCGTACCAGTCGAAGCTGCGGGAATCGAACGCCGCCGTGGCTCCCAGCGCCAGCAATCGCTCGCGTTTGCTCTCGGTGCCGGCCGTCGCGTAGATCTCGGCCCCCACGTGCCCGGCCAGGGCCATGGCGGCCTGCCCCACGCCGCCCATGGCGGAATGGATGAGGATCCGTTGCGCCCTCCGCAAGCGCGCGACGTGAATCAGCGAATAGTAGGCGGTGACGTAGACCGACAGCACCGAGGCCGCCTGCTCGATGCTCAGGCGGGCGGGCTTCCGAAAGACGAGCCCGTGGTCGACCACCGCCCGGTTGGCGATGCACCCCCCGTTGATGAAGGCCACCTCGTCGCCGACCCGGCAACCGCGCACGCCCGGCCCGACGCGGCGAACCACGCCCGCCGCCTCCATGCCGACCTGGCGCCCGAGCGCGGAGCGCTCGTAGGCGAGCGCCGGCAGGAGGCCCAGGGCAACCATGACGTCGCGGAAGTTGAGCGCCGCCGCCCCCACCTCGATCTCGACGTCCCCGGGCCCCGGCGCGGGGAGCTCGCAGGTCTTCATCGCGAGGCCCGCGATCTGGCCCGCGTTGTCTACGGCCAGCCGGTACGCCGCGCCCTCGCCCCCCGCGAGGCGCCGATAACGCTCGCGCACGCTCACCAGCCGCGGAGCCCACAATCGCCCGTCGCGCACCGCCAGCTCCCGTTCCCGCAGGTCGCTCCAGGCGATGCCGGCCAGCGCATCGAGGTCGTCGAGGTCGCCCAGGTCGACGAGCCTGAAGTCGATCCTCGCCTCTTCGCCGACCTCCAGCGCCATGCTGCGGGCCGCTCCCCACAGCACGCCTCCTCGCGGCTCCTCCACGTCGAGCGCGGCCCGTCGCGTCACCACCGTCAACCGACACCAGTCGCGCGCGTGCTCGATCCGGTGGGAGACGAGGGCCCGGACGAAGGCGATGAACCGCCACGCCATCTTCTCGCCCGTCGGATCCCCGGCATCGTCGCCGCAGAAGTAGTCCACCGCGCGCAGGTCCGCCGCCCCCGGCCACTCGTCGAGCGAATGGAACGCACCGGCTTCGAGCTCCTCCTCGGAAACCCGGTACACCGCCTCCCGCCCCTTCAGCGCGGACATCCAGCTCGACGCCCAGCTTCCCGACTCGCCCAGCACCCACCTCGGGCCCGGGAGCCTCACGTCGTCGGACAGGCCTCCATGGCCCGCCGACGCCTGGAGCAGGGTCGCGGTCCGCCCCGCGCGAACCATCGTCCACCCATCCGTCGGATCGACCGCGCACTCCTCGTCGTGACGCACCAGCATGACGCCGCCGGCCACCGTCAACCGGCGCGCCAGCTCCCACTGTTCGGGCTCGAGCGACCCCGCATCCGCGTGCGCGAAGACGATCTCGGCCGCGCCGGCGCGCAGCAGCCCGGTCTCCAGTTCCGGGCGAGCGGCGGGATCGACGCTCGTGAACCGCAGGGTGGCATCGCGCAGACCGAAGGCCTCGTAGGAAGCCCGGGCGGTCTTCTCACTGTCCCCCACGAGCCAGTACTCGGTCTGCTCCCCGGCCCCCGAGAGGTGGTCGATGCTCGCCTCCAGGACCGTGCGGGCCGGCTCGCGGCCGCCGGCGAGCTCCACGACGTGGCACGCGCGGGGCTCCGCGCCGGGGCCGGCCCGCTCGATCGCCGCAATCAGCGCGGCCGGCCCGATCTCCCCGTCGGGCAACCGATCGGTCAGGGCTCGGCCGGCCGGAACGAATTTCGGCTGCCAGGAAACCCGATGCCTGCTTCCCGGCAGGTCCTTCCAGCGCGGATTGGACGTGAAGTAGATGTACTCGCCGATATGGGCGACCAGGTCTCCCGTCTCGCCGTCGTAGAAGCTGATGCTCCCCCCGGACCTCTCCCCCTGACGCACGGAGTACTGCCCCCGCTCGTTCGCATCCATCCAGTCGTCACGCGGCTTCGTGACGTGACAGGTGACCCGCGGGCCGGAGGGCGCGCGAAGAAACGTCACTCCCTCCGCGCGTTGCGGTATGGCGAAGAGGTCCGCCGCGGCCAGCAGGTTGTAGAGGAATATCTGCAGGCCCCCGTCCAACAGCGGGGGTGATGCGACGTAACCTTCCTCCCGGCCCGTCGCCCACAATCCCCCGTCCATCTCCACGTCGAACAGAAAGGCCCGAGTCTCGCCGTCCACCCTGACGTGCCGGACGGTCCTGAAGAAGGGACCGTACTGGAAGGTCTCGCTGAGGACCACCTCCAGGCGCTCGTAGAAGTCCCGGTCGTCCGCGAGCAACGACGGTGCGAAGCCGCCGGTGTCGATGTCCGCCAGCCTGCGCGGCACGCCCGGGACGTGGTCGTCCCGCGCCACGCGCACGTTGCCGCGGCTGTGCACCTCGCTCTTCGACTCCAGCTCGTACGACCTCGACGAGATCGTGAAGGTGAAGGCGTCCGCGGCGCCGTCCACCGGGTGCAAGGCCGTCTGCAGCCGCACCGGCGTCCCGGGGACGGGGCAGGGCTGCAGGAACTCGATCACCTCGAGGTGAACGGGAGCACCGTCGAGGGCCTCCAGGACAAGCTCGATGTAGCCGGCCGCCGGCATGATCGCGGCGTGATGGACGCGATGGTCCGCCAGCCACGGGAAGTCCCGGTCGGAGAGCCTGGCCTCGAACAGCATGTGCTCGGCGGGAACGCGGCGGCCCACGAGCGGGCCGTGCGAGTACCCGCCCTGTCGGACGAACATCTCGTCGTCGCACAAGGGGTCCATCGCCGTCTGCTCTTCCCGGGGATGGCCGGGAAGCAGGTGGCCGACGGGCTTCGGCCGCGGATACTGCGCCGCGAAGTCGAGATCCGCCCCGGCCCTGAAGAGGGCGCCCAGGGCCCCCTGAAAGCCGAGGCACGCGTCGCTGTCCCGCGTCAGCGTGGGCACGCAGACCGGCGCCCGGACCGTTGCCTCCAGGCACTGCGCAATGGCGGGCTGCAGGGCGCAGTGGGGGGCGACTTCCAGCACGACGTCGGGCCGGTACTGCCGCCGGGCGGTCTCCATCGCCGCCGCGAACGACACCGGCCGCCGCACGTTCGACCACCAGTAGGCGGCGTCCAGTCGATCGGTGGCTCCGCCGGTCACCGACGAGATGAACGCCGCGTCCGCGTCGAAGGAGCGATCGTCCAGAAAGGACAGGGCCGCCAGCACGTCGTCCCCGATGGGGTCCATGGCCGCCGAATGGAAGGCGATGTTGCCCGGCAGCAGCACGCTCTGCAGGTGACGCCGATCGAGCTCGGCGATGACGGGCTCGAGCGACTCCCGCCTGCCGCAGACGACGGTGTTGGCCGGCGCGTTGACGCACGCGATCTCCACCTCGCGCGCGGGGTCGCCGCCGGGCTCGGCGAGAATGTTCAGCTCATCGAGCAGCTCCTCGACCCCGGGCCGGTCGAGACCCACGGCCAGCATGCGGCCGGAGCCCGCCGTTCGCTGTTGCAGGGTCGCGCGGTGAAAGACCAGCCGGGTGGCGTCACGGAGCGACAGCGCCCCGCAGGCGTAGGCGGCGGCCACTTCGCCCGAGCTGTGGCCAATCACGCAATCCGGGTAGACGCCCCACGTCTTGAGCAGCTCGACCAGCGCGCACTCGACCATGAAGATGACGGGCTGCGCCAATTGCACCTCGTCGAGCTCGTCCTGCCGGGCGCGGAAGCAGGCGTCCCGCAACGAGATGTCGGAATGCGTGCGCCAATGCGCCTCGACGGCGTCGACCACGCGGCGGAACACCGGGTCGGCGTCGTACAGGTCGCGGCCGCAGCCCGCCCACTGCGTGCCCTGACCCGAGAACACCATGGCGACCCGCTTCCTTCCCTCGTCCACGGTCGCGATCGGCGCGGGGTCTTCCGCGAACGCATCGAGGGCGTCGGACAGCTCCTGCCGGCTGCGGACGGCGAAGGCGGCGCGCGAGGCGAAGTGGGTGCGGCGCCGACCCAGGTTCCCGGCCAGCATATGGAGGTCGCAGTCGTGCTCGTCGAGCCAGTCCCTCAACTCTCGCGCGCTCCGCGTCAGGGCGTCCGGCGAACGGGCCGAGAGCGGAATCATGACTCCCCCGGCCGTCGCCGGCGGCACCGACCAGACCCGCGGCCGCGCCGGGCGGTACTCGCGAACCACGCAGTGCCCGTTGGCCCCGCCGAAGCCGAAGGAATTGACGCCGACCACGACCGGGCGGTCGGGAAAGGGCTCGCAGGCGGTCTGCACCTGCATGGGGCAGCCGTCGAAATCGATCTCCGGGTTCGGCACCAGGAAGTTCCTGGAGGTCGGCGCGAACGTGCGATGGCGCATCATCAGGACGACCTTGAGCAGGGCGCAGTGGAAGGCCGCCGCCTCCATGTGGCCGACGTTGCTCTTGACGCTGGAGACCCTGAGCGGAATCTCCCGCTCGACGCCGCCGTACGCCTCGGTGATGGCGTTGCCTTCGATGCGATCGCCCACGACGGTGCCCGTCGCATGGGCCTCTATGTAGTCGAAGTCCTGACGCGACCGGCCCGCCCGGACGCGGGCCGTACGCATGAGGTCCACCTGCGCGTGACGAGTGGGGGCGGTGATGTAGCGGCCCGGGGCGAGGCCGCCGCTCCCGTCGGCGGCCCCCGCCGCGTTGACCGCGGTCGCTTCGACCACGGCGTGAACGTGGTCGCCGTCCCGCTCCGCCGCGGCAAGCGGCTTCACCGCAAAGACGAATGCGCCCTCGGAGCGCATGTAGCCGTTGGCCTCCGCGTCGAAGGAATGGCACTTGCCGTCCGGGCTGATGACGCCCAGGGCATTGAACGAGACGCTCAGCCTGGAGCTTCCGAGATAGTTGACCGAGCCGACGACCGCCTGCTCGCAGTCACCGGACTGCAGTGCGTTCATCGCCGCGTGCAAGGCGGTCAGGCTGGCGGAACAGGCCGTGCAATAGGTGGTGGACGGTCCCTTCAGATTGAAATGGTACGAGATGCGATTGGCCAGCATGGCCAGGCTGATGCTGGTGACCGCGAACTCGTTGACGCCGCGCATGGGCCGCCAGTTGGCCACCGCCGGAAGCTGCCCGCCGATGAAGACGCCGGTCGAGCTGTTGCGCAGTGACCGCAAGTCCCACCCGGTTCGTTCGATCGCCTCCCAGGCGCACGACAACAGCATCCGCAACTGCGGATCCGTCGCGAGCATCTCGTTGTGGGACATGCCGAAGAGGCTCCGGTCGAAGAGCCTCTCCCGGTCCTCGCGGATCAGCCCCTCCCAGGGGCTGGCGAATCGGCCGGGGCCGGAGAATCCACCCACCGGCCGGTACCCCCGGCCGTAGCGGTCGGTGACGGGCTCCTGGACGATCTCGCGCTCGCTGAGCAGACGCCAGAAGTCGTCGTCGGTGCGGAGGCCGCCCGGCAGGCGGTGGCTGTACCCCACGATGGCCATGGGGATTTGCGGCTGCGGCGGACGCGGAATCCCCGCGTCGTCATCGCCCATCGGCAGTCCTATCAGCCCGTGGCGAAAGTCCCCGCTGCATTCGAGCGGCAATGCATCCCGCCTGCGCCCGGCAAGCGTCGCCTTCGGCTCCGATTGCCGCCCAGCCACGCCTACCCGCAGTCTGCGCCGTGACCGGCGCAGACTGCCGACCGCGTTGTTCGTCGGTTACATATGCCCAATATGCGCCCTCCTCACGCCTTGTCAGGGCGGGCGCCTCGGCCGTTCGCTGGCGCCCTGCGGGCGCGGTGCAACGCGGGGCTTTCACCACGGGCTGCTATTCCCTGCCGCCCTCGGCCGCCATCACCAGCGTCGGCAGGATGAAGAGGATGAACGCGGCCGACAGCACCAGGCCGCCCGCCATGCTGACGACGAAAGGCACGAGAAAGACGAGGTCGTCGCTGCGTTCGTAGAGCAGGGGAGAGAGCCCCAGAATGGTGGTCGCGCTCGTCAGGAACACCGGCGGAAGCGGTGGCGCGCCGCCGCCGCCGACGCCGCCACGGCCGGCAGCATCGCGTTCTCGCGGCGAATCACGTTGTAGCGGTCGAGCAGCACCAGCGCGTCGTTCACGACCACGCCGAACACCGCGATCAGCCCGAACAGCGACATGGCGGTCAGGTCCCAGCCGAGCAGCCAGTGGGCCAGGACGGCGCCGGCGCACGAGATCGGGAAGCCCGCCACGGCCACGAGCGGCTTCCAGTAGCTGCGCAGGAAGGCGGCCATCAGCGCGTACATGCCGATCAGCACGACCGGGACCAGCAGCGTCAACGTCTCCATCATGGCCCGCTCGTCGCGCACCCCGCCCTCGGGCTCGATGGTCAGGCCGGGATGGTCTGCGAGCAGCTCGGGAACGGCCTCCCGCTCGACCCGCCGCCGGGCCTGGATGGGCGTGATCACCGCGGCATCGGCGCGGGCCTCGACCGTCGCCGACCGATTGCCGTCGATGCGCATCAGCGTCGCCAGCTCGCGCCCCTCGGTCAGGCTGGCCACCGTCGACAGGGGCACGTCGCCGCCCCCGGGCCGGCGGACTCGCTCTCTCGAAAGCTCGCGCAGACTGCTCCGCCGCTCGCGCGGGTACCGCACCATGACCTTGAGCTCTTCGTGGCCGCGCTGAATCCGCTGCACCTCGACGCCGTGGAAGTTGGCGCGCAGCTGCGCCCCGATGACCGCCGGCGTCAGGCCCGCCGCCTCGCCGACCGGGGTGAGCTCGATCTCCAGGTGGCGCTTGCCGAACTGCATGCTGTCGGTGACCTCGTACACGCCCGGCACCGACGCCAGGAAGGACCTCAGCCCGGCGGCGGCCGCCGCCAGCACCTCCGCGTCGTCGTGCTTCAGCGAGTACGCCACGCTCGGCCTCGCGCGGAGGTCCGTCGTCTGGAACTCCAGGCGTTCCACGTACGGGAGCGCGCCGATGTTGGCGCGCCACACCCGTTCGATCTCCGCCGGCGACGCCTCGCGAAGCGGCCGTTCGTTGAGATGGACCCTCACCCCGGCGAGGTGGCTGCCGTTGGGCTCCTCGACGCCCGTCCGCGACGACAGGACGTTGCCGGCGAGGACGCTGACGCTGTCGACGGACTCGCCCGGGAGCTGCCGGTTCATCGCGCGGGCGGCGTCCGCGATCTGCTCGGCAGCGGCGACGGTCGTCCCGAACGGCGTGCCGACCGGCAGGTGCAGGTCGACCTGCACGTTGTCGGGCACGTTCATGGCTTCGTCGAAGAGGATGACCCGCACCCGCTCGGAACCCACCAGCAGCAGGGCGAAGAGCAGCAGCACGGCGGCCCCGGCGAGGGTCGCCGGGCCGTGGCGCACCGACCACGACACCGCCGGCACCACGGTGCGGTCGCGGATGGCGTCTATCCGCGCGCACACGCGGTCCTGCAGCGAGCGCAGCGGCTCCCGGCTCCAGCGTCCGTCGTGCGAGAGGTGGGCCGGCAGAATGAAGAAGGCCTCGATCAGCGACACCGCGAGCACGAAGAACGCGACGTACGGGAACACGTTGACGAGCTGGGTCACGTTGGCGGTGACGAAGAGGAACGGCACGAACGCGAGGACCGTCGTGCAGGCGCCGATGGTTATCGGGCCCATCACCGCCCGCGCCCCCGCGGCGGCGGCGTCGGCCCCGCGCCGGCCGTTGTCGCGTTCGGTGGCGATGCTCTCGCCCACCACGACGGCGTCGTCGACGACGAGCCCGACCATCAGGAAGAAGCCGACCAGCGTCCCCATGTTCAGGGTCAGGTTCGCGGGGCCGAAGAACATCAGCGAGCCGATGAAGGACAGGGGAATGCCGAGGGCTATCCAGATCGCGGGGCGCAGATCGAACACGAGGAGAAGCAGCACGAACACCAGGCCCGCGCCCGCCACCCCGTTCCTCGTCACCGCCGACAACCGGTCGAGGGCCGGCTGCGCCCGGTCGTTCCAGACCCCGATCCGGACGTCCTGCGGCGCGTCGTAGCCCGCGAGCCAGCTCCTGATGTCGCGGGTCATGTCGACGATCGACTGCCGGTCGGCGGCGTCGACGCGCACGAACACCGTGGGCAGGCCGTCGACCTCGGAGACGACGTCGTCGTCGACGAACCCGTCGCGGACCTCCGCGACCTCGCCGAGGGTGACGATGGTCCCGTCGAGCTGCGTGATGAGCGGAATGCCCTCGAACTCCTCGCCGATGCTGCGCTTGGCGACGGTGTGCAGCACCACCCCGCCCGACTCCGTCCGCAGCTCTCCGAACGTGAGGTTGAGGGAGGCGCGCTGCACCGCGGCCGACACCTCGGCGATGGTCAGGTCGTTGCGGCGCAGCTCCTCCTCGCTGAGCTCGATCGCGATCTCGCGGTCGCGGGTGCCGCGGAGCGTCACCAGCGAGACGGACGGCAACTCGAGCAGCTCGCTGCGCACGTCCTCGGCCGCGAGCCGCAGCCGAGACTCGCCCACCGCCGACGACGAGACGGCCAGGGTCATCGCCTCGACCGACAGCCGCGCCAGCCTGACGTCCGGCTCTTCCGAGTTCGGCGGCGGGAAGCTCTCGATGGCGTCCACCGCGCTCTGCACGTCGTTCAGGGCGACGGCGGCGTCCGCGAAGGTCGCCAGCTCGATGCGGACTCGGGCCAGGCCCTCGGTCGCCGTGGCCACGACCCGCTCGACGCCGGCGAGCCCGATCACGCTCTCCTCGACCCGGCGGTTGATGTCCTGCTCCACCTCCTGCGCCGACGAGCCAGGCGCGCGCACCGTCACCGTGACCGTCCGCAGGTCGATGTCGGGGAAGTTCTGCACCGCGAGCCGCATGCCCGACGCCGCCCCGCCGACGACGAGGACCGCCATGAGCAGGTTGGCGGCCACGGGATTCCCCGCGAAGTAGCCGATCGGCCCCGTCTTCATGCCGCCTCCCGTTCGCGTGCCGCGGCGGCTCTCGACCGCGCCGCCCCGCCGGCATCGGTGGTGGTCATGGCTCGTGCCTCGATCAGTCCGCCGACGGCTCGACCGCGGCCGCGGACACCGCCAGCCCTTCGCGGGCCCCCGGCAGCGCGCCGACGACCACGCCTTCGCCCGCGTCGAACGCCTGCACCACCCAACCGGCGACCGTCCGCCCGATCGTCGCCGGCTCGAATGCGCTCAGCCGGCCGCCCCTGACCACCCAGACGCGGTCGCGCTCCTGCAGAACCGACTCGGGCAGCACGTACACGTCGTCGTAGGCCGGCCCCTCGATGACGACCTCCACGAACGAGCCCGGGGCCGGCAGCGAGTCGACGTGCTCGTCGGCCGAGAACGTCAGGAACACCGAGGCCAGCCGGGTCCGGGGAGCGACCACCGACGAGACCCGCTCCACCCGGGCCGTCCACGCCGCCATCTCGCCGGCGACGCTTGCCGGGCGGCCGATGACGGGATCCAACTGATCCAGCTCGCGCGGCTCTATCGGCACCACCACCTGGAGCGCCTCGGGCCGGTAGACGACGCCGAGGCGGGACGGCGGCCCGTCGACCCGGTCCGCCGGGCCGACCAGCTCGCCCACCTCGACGTCCGAGCTCATCACCCGGCCGTCGTACGGCAGGGAGATGTTCGTGCGCGCCAGCCGGAGCTCGGCGAGCTTCAGCTCTGCCTCGGCCCTCATCAGCCGGGCCTCGGCCTCGGCGATGGACGGCAGCCGGCGCACCGCCTCGGAGGGCTCGACGCCCGGGTTCTCGCGTTCGAACGCCCGCACGTCCTCCTCGGCCCCGGCCCGCTCGACCCACACCCGGGCATCGGCCTCCCGGACCGCCATCTGCGCCGCCTCCACCTGCAGCTCGAACTCGGCCGGGTCTATCCTGATGAACGTCTCGTCGGCCGCGACCGACCCGCCGCTGGTGAAGTCGGGCGAGACCCAGGCGACGCGCCCGACCACCTCGGACGCGACCCTCACCCTCTCCTTGAGGTTCACCGTGCCGGTCAACTCGACGTTCAGCACCTGCTCGGTCGGCGTCGGGCGCATCACCCTGACCGTGGGCCGAGCGTTGGCCGAAGACGGGTCGGACACGGCGCCGCGGTCGACGCGAGCCGGCGCCCGCGCGAAGTAGAGGGCTGCCGCGATCACGAGGAGAACCGACGCCAGCTGCGCGTAGCCGCGCCAGGCGGGCCGGCCGGGAGGATTCCGGGAGTCGCGCGAAGGCTCCGCCATTCTCGTTGCTCCTCAGCTGTGCCCCTGCGTGCGTTGGGGACGATGCCGATTCTGACACTCGCGCAATGGCAACGCAAGCTTCGGGACAGCAAGGGGGACAGATAGAGGACGGTGACCGGTGTGAATCTGCCACTACAGCCGGACGCAACCCGTTCTCTTCATGCCTTTCGGGCCTGGCGCGTGGCGGCAACGTAGTTTCCGTCACCGTCCCAACCAGGCTGCCGCGCACGATCACGGGTGCTGGTCAGGCTCCGGCGGGCACGAAGAGGGAGACGCCGATGGAGGTCGACGCGACTCACGTTTGGGGGTCGGCCGGCTCGCGCGACAGGTACCCCTCCTCTTCGAGGTGCAGGATTATCTTCTGCGCCGCCTCCTCGGCCGTCGACTCCGCCGTGTCGATGGTGATCTCGGCGTCGTCGGGGGCCTCGTAGGGATCGGAGATCCCCGTGAACTCCTTGATGATGCCGGTCCGCGCCTTGGCGTAGAGCCCCTTGCGGTCCCTCGCCTCGCACACCTCGAGGGCGGTGGCGAGGTGCACCAGCATGAAGCCGCCGAGGGGCTCGATCATCGCCCGCACCTGCTTTCGCACGGCGTCGTAGGGGGCGATGGGGGCGCAGATGGCGATGCCGCCGTTCATCGTGATCTCCGACGCCACGTAGCCGATGCGCCGGATGTTGACGTCGCGGTGCTCGCGCGAGAAGCCGAGCTCCGACGACAGGTGCTTGCGCACGAGGTCGCCGTCGAGCAGGGTGACGGGGCGCCCGCCCATCTCGAGCAGCTTGACGAGCAGCACGTTGGCGATGGTCGACTTGCCCGAGCCCGACAGCCCGGTGAAGAGCAGCGTGAGCCCCTGCCGGCGGCGCGGGGGATGGCTGCGGGCGAGCTCGTCGGCCACCGCCGGGAAGGTGAACCAGGACGGGATCTCCCGCCCCGCGGCGAGGCGCTCGCGCAGCTCGGTCCCCGACAGGTCGAGGGTGTGCCGCCCCGCGGGCACCTCGTCGACGGGCAGGTAGCTGTCCGTGTCCTCCACGTACACCATCAGCTTGAACGGCACCATCGCCACCCCGAGCTCGGCCTCGTGGGCGGCCAGCAGCTCCTGGGCCTCGTAGGGGCCGTAGAACGGGGTGCCGTTCGAATCGCGGCCGGGGCCGGCGTGGTCGCGGCCGACGATGAAGTGCGTGCAGCCGTAATTCTTGCGGATGATGGCGTGCCACACCGCCTCGCGGGGCCCGCCCATGCGCATCGCGAGGGGCAACAGCGAGAGCAGCGCGGTGTTCCGGGGATAACGCGGCAGCAGCGCCTGGTAGCAGCGCACCCGCGTGTAGTGGTCGACGTCGCCGGGCCTGGTCATCCCCACGACGGGGTGAATCAGCAGTCTCGCCCCGATCTCCCCGGCCGCGCGCAGGGTCAGCTCGTGGTGGGCCCGGTGCATCGGGTTGCGGGTCTGGAACGCCACCACCCGGGTCCACCCCAGCCTGCCGAAAGCGTCCCGCAACTCGGCCGGGGTGTGCCGGAGCTGCCTGTAGTCGTAGTGCGACACCGGCTGCACGCCCTCGACCCGGCCTCCGACGCAGGCGGACGCGGTGCGATCGAGGAGGTGGGCGACGCCGGGGTGCTCGCGGTTGGCGGTGCCGAACACCGCCTCGGCCTCGGCCTCGCGGTCGGGGCGCCAGACGTCCTCGACGTGGAGGGCGGCCAGCATCACGCCCTCGGGGTCGCGCAGGGCGAGGCAGTCGCCGGGCGACAGCTCGTCGGCCAGCGCCTCGCCGACGTCGAGGGCGATCGGGATCGGCCACAGCGTGCCGTCGGCGAGCCGCATGTCGGAGCAGACCGCGGCGTGGTCGCGCGAGGTCATGAACCCCGCCAGCGGGGAGAACCCGCCGTTCAGCAGCAGCTCGAGGTCGCAGAGCTGGCGAGGGGTGAGGTCGTGGGACGGCCAGTCCCGAGAAGCGGCGCCGATCTCCGCGGTGCGGGCAGGAGCGGCAAACAGGTCGACGAGGGGACCCCCGCCGTGGGGCGTGATGAGATGGGCCGACAACGACCCCTGCTCCTCCCCGGGCGGATCGAAGCCGCCCGTCCGGCCCGGCGTTGAAGACTGGGCGTCATCCAAGGCGAACTGCCGTTCCGGTTCCGCTCGGCGACGCGTCAGACAAACGCGCAGAGCGTACCACGGACGGCCGCGCCCGACGGCATGTCACCAAGGACGCCGACGGCGTCAGGGCTGGTTCGTCGTCTCCTCCGCCGCGACCTCGACGGTGCCGTAGTAGCCCAGCATCATCTCTTCCCACGTCTGGTCGCCCCAGCGCACCTCGGCCGACGGATCGGGGTTGTGCCGGTTGTTGGCCGAGTTGTCGTAGGTGAACACCGCCTCGAGGGTCGAGCCGGCGGGCATGAAGATGGGCTCCTCGAGCTGGTAGCGAAGCTGCCAGTTGAAGTCGTAGCTCGGCACCCACAGCGCCACCTCCTCGGTGCCGTCGGGGTAGCGCACGATGTACTTGGCGGACCTGCCGCGCACGTGCATGTGCGGCATCATGTTCGTCAGGTACGCGGGCTCGTCGAACTCCTCCGTCGCCCGGACCTCGTAGGCGGGGTGCCCCGGCTCGATGCGGAACTGGCCGTTGCTGACCGCGCCGCCTCCGGCCTGCCGGCGGACGGCGCCCGGCGGCGGCGCCGACGCCACCACCACGCCCCAGCTGCTCTGGTCGAGGACCGGCTCGCCGATGGTCGTGTAGTGCATCTGCGCCTCGATGTCGGCGCCGGCCGGCAGCTTCACGGCGACGCCGTCCTCGTAGACGGTGCCGAGGCGGTTCGGCACGTAGCCGCCGACGCGGGCGCCGCGGGCGCGGGTGCGCGAGCGGTCGCGCTGCAGCCTCACCTCGGCCGTCGCCGGCACGCCGTCGTCCTCGAGAACCTGCGAGATGACGTGGTGCACGACCCGCCGGTCGCCGGGGCGGTACTCGTGGGCCGAGATCCAGGTGTCCTCCGTCAGGTTCGTCGGCACGGTGACGTACGAGTAGGGCACGGTGCCGTCGGCGGGCACCGGGAACGGCTCGAGCATGGTGAAGATCAGGTCGGGCTCGCCGATGGACCAGCCCTCGGCGAACTCGGGCACGGCGGGCAGCTCGGCGTCGTTGCCGCGCGGCGCTCCGCCGTCGACCCAGGCCGCGATGACGTCGATCTGGTCCTGCGACAGGCTCACGTCGTTCTTGTAGGCGCGGACGCTGGAGTCGGCGCCCCACGGGGGCATCTCGCGCGACACGACCTTCGACTTGACGGCCCGCGCCCACGGGCGCACGTCGTCGTAGGTGATGAGCGACATCGGCGCGAGGTGGTTCGGCCGGTGGCAGGCCACGCAGCTCTCGTAGAGGATCGGGGCCACGTCGGCCGCGAACGTCGGGGCCCCTTCCGCGGCCTCGGCGCCGGTCGCCACCGTTCCCAGCAGGAGCGCCGCCGCGCACAGGCCGGCCGCCGTCTTCGATACTCGCATCAGTCAACCTCCCACGGGTACGCAGAGCCGCGGCGCGCCGGCGGACTGCCGGAGCCGCACGCCAACAAAGCGAGATGCGCCGAACCGTTCGGCGGGCTACCGAGGCCCCGCCGGGCGTCGAAGCCGGGAACGACGCCCGAAACCGCCGACCCCACCGAACGAAGGGCCGTCTCACGGTTCCGACGTGCACACGCCGCCGCGCTCCCTCGACCATCGCCGGCGCCATGACGATCACCGGTGCCATGACGATCACCGGCGCTATACTGTGGCGCCGTCGCGCCGGACCGTGGACGCCGTCACGCCCAGACCACGCCGCACCCCAAGTGTAGATCATGGACTTCTCGTACTCACCAAAAACCGAAGAGCTGCGCCGCCGCGTCCTCGACTTCATGGACGCGGTCGTCTACCCCGCCGAGCCCGTGTACGCCGAGCAGCTCGCGGCGGCCGACGACCGCTGGGTGTCTCCCCCCGTGATGGAGGAGCTGAAGGCCCGGGCCCGCGAGGCGGGGCTGTGGAACCTCTTCCTCCCCGAGAGCGACCTCGGGGCGGGGCTGACCAACCTGGAGTACGCCCGCTGTGCGAGATCCTCGGGCGCTCGCCCATCGCCCCCGAGGCGTGCAACTGCTCGGCCCCCGACACCGGGAACATGGAGGTGCTGGTGCGCTACGGCACCGAGGCCCAGAAGAAGCGGTGGCTCCAGCCCCTCCTCGACGGCGCCATCCGGTCTGCCTACACCATGACCGAGCCCGAGGTGGCGTCGTCGGACGCCACCAACATCGGCGCCCGCATCGAGCGCGACGGCGACCACTACGTCGTCAACGCCCACAAGTGGTGGGCGTCGGGGGCCGGCGACTCGCGCTGCGCGCTCTTCATCCTGATGGGCAAGACCGACCCGTCGGCGGAGAAGCACCGGCAGCAGTCGATGATCCTCATCCCGGCCGACGCCCCCGGCATCACCCTCGTCCGGCCGCTGACCGTCTTCGGCTACGACGACGCCCCGCACGGGCACTTCGAGATCACCTTCGAGGACGTCCGGGTGCCGGCCGACAACCTCGTGCTCGGCGAGGGCCGCGGGTTCGAGATCGCCCAGGGGCGGCTGGGGCCGGGCCGCATCCACCACTGCATGCGGCTCATCGGGCTCGCCGAGCGGTCGCTCGAGAAGATGTGCGCGCGGGCGAAGAGCCGTGTGGCCTTCGGGCGGCCCCTCGCCGACCAGGGCGTGGTGATGGCGGCCATCGCCGACTCGCGGATCCAGATCGAGCAGGCGCGGCTGCTGACCCTGAACGCCGCCCACCGCATGGACACCGTGGGCAACAAGGCGGCGCGGGCCGAGATCGCGATGATCAAGGTGGTGGCGCCGAACATGGCCCTCGACGTCATCGACCGCGCCATCCAGGTGCACGGCGGGGCCGGCATCTGCGACGACTTCGGCCTGTCGGCGGGGTGGGCGGGCGCCCGCACCCTGCGCCTCGCCGACGGGCCCGACGAGGTGCACCGACGCGCGGTGGCGCGGCTGGAGCTGAAGCGGCGCGACGCGGCTCAGGCATAGACCAGCGTGACCGTGTCGGCCACGCACGCCGGCTTGGGCTCGCCCTCGATCTCGACGACGAACCGGCTCGTGAACCGCACCAGGCCCGGCTCGACGCGCTTCGTCGTCAGCAGCGTCTGCACCCCCCGCACGCGGGCGCCGGTCTTGACGGCGTTGGGAAACCGGACCCGGTCGACGCCGTAGTTGATGGCGCGGGAGACGCCGCGGACCTGGGATATCTGCCGCCGGAAGTGGGGCACCAGCGACAGGGTGAGGAAGCCGTGGGCGATGGTCGTCCCCCACGGCGACTCGGCCGCGGCGCGGGCGCGGTCGACGTGGATCCACTGGGGGTCGAGGGTCACCTCGGCGAACCGGTCGATCATCTCCTGGGTCACCGTCATCCACTCGCTCGCGCCGAGCTCGGTGCCCGCCAGCGCCTCGAGCGCGTCGAGGCCGTCGATTACGCGCATGCCTGCTCTCCGTTTCCGCTACTTCGAACCGCCCGACCGCGCCGATGCGCCGCGCCGGCTCGGGTAGTATAGGCGCCCGTGGCAAGACCGGACGGGGATGGAGTCATCGTGCAGTCAGCCGTCGATCCCGAGGTCATCGAGGTCCGGCCCGACGAGCAGCTCGACTGTTCGCGGCTCGAGCCGTGGCTGCGCGCGCGCCTGCCCGAGGCGGCGGGGCCGCTGTCGATCCGCCAGTTCGGGGGCGGGCACGCCAACCTGACTTATCTGCTCCGGTTCGGGGAGGCCGAGTACGTGCTGCGCCGCCCGCCGCTGGGGCCGGTGGCGCCCACCGCCCACGACATGGCGCGAGAGCACCGGGTGCTGGCCCGCCTCGGCGACGCCTTCCCCCTGGCCCCCCGCAGCTACGCGCTCTGCACCGACGCCGAGATCCTCGGCGTCGACTTCCACGTCCTCGAACGCCGTCACGGCGCCGTCATCCGGCGCGACCTGCCCGCCGCCCTCCGCGATCGTCCCGACCTGCGGCGGCGCACCGGCGAGATGATCGTCGACGTGCTCGCCGACCTGCACGGCGTCGACCCCGCCGCGGTCGGCCTCGGCGATCTGGGCCGCCCCGAGGGCTTCGCCCGGCGGCAGCTCGACGGCTGGGGCCGCCGCTGGCACGCCGCGAAGGACCGGGACGTCGACGACGTCGACCGGATGCTGCGCTGGCTCGACGGCGGCGTGCCCGCCCCGCAGGCCACCGCCTTGCTTCACAACGACTACAAGCTCGACAATCTGATGGTCGACGCGGACGACCCCGCGACCCCCGTCGCCGTCTTCGACTGGGACATGGCGACGCGCGGCGACCCCCTGATGGACCTGGGCTACCTGCTCAACTTCTGGAACGAGCCGGGCGACGACCCGCGCTGGCACCACGTCTCGCGGATGCCCACGAGCCACCCGGGGTTCCCGACCCGCGCCGACGTCGTCGAGCGCTACGCGCGCCGCAGCGGCCTCGACCTCGACCGGATCGCCTGGTACCACGTCTTCGGCGTGTTCAAGCTGGTGGTCATCGTGCAGCAGATCTACATCCGCTATCTCCGCGGGCAGACCCGGGACGCCCGCTTCGCCGACTACGACGTCCGCGTGCGGGACCTCGCGCGGAAGGGCGTCGCGCTGATGGGCGGGTGACGGAGGTCGGCCGCCGCCGCTCGCCATGGATGATCCGAACGC
Organism: Vicinamibacterales bacterium; assembly: GCA_965116765.1. GTDB lineage: Bacteria > Acidobacteriota > Vicinamibacteria > Vicinamibacterales > UBA8438 > JAJEEA01. The sequence goes on from OZ220718.1 coordinate 2,032,628, forward strand.
CCCCGCACCGCTTCCGCCGGCCACCGTCGAGGCCCTCGTCGACCGCCTGGCGTCCGGCGACGGCGCCGCGGTGGCCGACCTCATGCCCGTCGTCTACGACGAGCTCCGCCGGCTCGCCCGCGGCTACGTCCGGCGCGAGCGCGCGCAGAGCGTCCAGGCCACGGAGCTGGTCCACGAGGCGTACCTGCGGCTGGCCGGAGACCGGCCCGGGCGCTGGCGGGGCCGCACCCATTTCCTCGCCATCGCCGCGATCTCGATGCGGCGCCTGCTGGTCGAGCGGGCGCGGGCGCGCGGGGCCGAGAAGCGGGGCGGCGGCCGGGTGCAGGTGACGCTGGACGACGCCCTCGTCGCCGGCCCCGGGGCCGCCGTCGATCTGCTCGCGGTCGACGAGGCGCTGTCGACCCTCGCGGCCCTCGACGCCCGGCAGGCGCGCGTCGTCGAGCTGCGGTTCTTCGGCGGGCTGACGGTCGAGGAGACGGCCGAGGCGACGGGCGTCTCCCCCGCCACCGTCAAGCGCGACTGGACCCTGGCCCGGGCGTGGCTCAAGCGCGAGCTCGGCACCGACCCGGGCGGCGCCGAGGGAGGCGGTGGATCCTGAACGCTGGCGGCGGGTCGGCGAGCTGTTCCATCGGGCCCTGGAGCACGGCCCCGAGGAGCGCTCGCGGTTCCTGGACGAGGCCTGCGGCGGCGACGCGGCGTTGCGGGCCGAGGTCGACTCGCTGCTCGCGCATCACGACGACGGCGCCCCGCCCGCCGTGCCGACCCCGCCGGACGTCGTACCGACCCCGCCGGAAGTCGTGCCGACCCCGCCCGAGGTGGTGCCGACCCCTCCGGTGGACGCGGCAGGGGGCGACGAAGCCGGCGGGGCCGGGCTGACGGCGGGCCGGCGGCTCGGTCCCTACCACATCATCCGCAAGCTCGGCGAGGGCGGCATGGGGGTCGTGCACCTCGCCGAGGACACGCGGCTCGGCCGGCGCGTCGCCATCAAGGCGCTGCCCCCGCGGTTCACCAGGGACGAGCGCCGCCGGCGGCGGCTGCGCCGCGAGGCGCGGGCCGCGGCCAGCCTGACCCATCCCGGCATCGCCACCGTCTACGCCCTCGAGGAGTTCGACGGCGCCCTCTGCATCGTCAGCGAGTACGTGCCGGGCGAGACGCTGCGGCAGGAGCTGGCGGCCGGGCCGCTGCCCCCGGCCGACCTCCTCCACACCGCGACCGCCATCGCCCGCGCCCTCGCCGCCGCCCACGAGGGCAACATCCTGCACCGCGACCTGAAGCCCGAGAACGTGATCCGCGTCCAGGGCACCGGCATCGACGACGCCGGCATCAAGATCGTCGACTTCGGGCTCGCCCGCTTCGGCGATCCCGAGGCCGGCGCCGCGTCCGCCACGCAGCTCACCGCGCCGGGGGCGATGATGGGCACGCCGGGCTACATGGCGCCCGAGCAGATCCGCGGCGAGCCGGTCGACTTCCGCGCCGACGTCTTCGCCTTCGGGGTGCTGCTGTTCGAGCTCGCCACCGGCTCGCACCCCTTCACCAGCGCCACGCCGGTGTCGACCGTCGCCCGGGTGCTCGAGGCGACGCCGCCCGACCTGCGCCGGCTCGCCCCGGCCTGCCCCGCCGCCCTCGCGGCGGTCATCAGCCGCTGCCTGCAGAAGGACCCCGCGCAGCGGTACGCGGCCACGCGGGAGCTGGTCGAAGATCTGGAAGGCGCCCGCCGCACTCCCGCCGAATCGACAGCCGCCCCCGGGAAGGTCGGTGCGGCACGCGGCAGCCACGACCAAGAACGCGAACAGCGACCGAGCCCGGCCGACGGACCGGCACGCGGCCTCGACCCGGAACGCGGACAGCAATCCAGCCCGACCGACGGACCGGCACGCGGCGGCACGCGGCAGCCACGAAACGCGGACAGCCACCGAGCCCGGCCGACGGACCGGCGCGCGGCCTCGACCCGGAACGCGGACAGCGAGCGGGTGCGACCGGCGCGTCGGCGCGGAGCAGCGGCGAGCCGGAACGCGGAACGCGGTTGAGCCCGGTGTGGTGGTGGCAGTTCCACCAGCGCGCGGCAGGCGTCGTCTACTACGCGATGCTGTATCCCATGTGGCGGGTGCGCGAATGGGCCCCGACCCCGTGGGGATCGGCGGTGTTCTTCGCGGCGCTGGCCGCGGTGCTGGTCGCCGCCAACCTCCGGTTCCACCTCTCCTTCACGGAGCGGTTCACCCCTGACGAGCTCGACCTCCAGCAGACCCGGGTCGCGCCGTGGGTCCGCGCCGCCGACTGGCTGTTCGTGGCCCTGCTGCTGGCCGCCACCGCCCTGATCGCCGACACCCATCCGGCCTGGGCCAGCCTGACCGCGGCGGTAGGCATCATCAGCGCCGTCACCTTCCTCGTCATCGAGCCCGCCACGACCCGCGCCGCCTTCCGCGACCGCCCTTGAGCAGCATCTCCCCGGTTGACGGCCGGTGGAAGCCGCCGACCGCCGCCCGCGCGGTGCAACCGTTCCACCCCGCTCTCGCTCGCGCCGGACGCCCGGCCACGTAACCTGGACCAGCCAGGGGCAGCCGGGCCTCCGCCCCTCATGCATCCCCTCGATTTGCAGGCATTGGATCACTCCGAAGACCTCGTTGAACACCCGCTGTTCCGCCAGCATGCTCCCGAACTCCTCCATCAAGGGACGAATCCGATTTCGGGCCAGTTGGGAAGATGGTGATACGGCATCGACCCCTGCCGAAACAAACGAATGCGTCCGCCGCTTGACAGTGTTCGCCTTCAGCCAACGGTCATACCCGATGCGCTCGCCCGCCGCACCCAGCAACGACAGCACTGCAAATCGCCAACGCGCTGATCACATACTCAAAGCCAGCTCCGTCGTCAACGCGTAGAACAGCTTGCAGTCCGCAGAGCCCCGGTCCGCCACATCCGTGACCTTTACATCAGCCGGCACGACTTCCCGCAATCGAACCAACAACTCGCACTCATAGCGCCGCTGATTGCCCATCAGCGTGGAGGACGCCACCGTCTTCCACAATAGCGGCGTTGCCCGCCCATGACCGGTCACCATCGACAGCACGATGGTGTCCTGTCCGTCGGCCGCAAAGCTCGTCCAATCGAGCACCACGACCACCTCCGTGCGGACACCAACGATGTACGGCGCCCAGTACGCAAGGAAGGTCCATACGTCGACGCCTTGATTGCCCAGAAGCCGATCCACCTGCTTGACGCCATGCGCGATTCGGCGCCCGGCCGGTAAACAGTGCGTTAACTCCCCCGAATTTAATCGCTCCGTAACACGACTCGGAATCGACTCGGCGACAATCGTTTCGAGATGCTTCAGCGGAGAGTCCATCGCTCGTCCTGCCGCGCCGGGTCCCAGACGTTGCTGAAGGCAGTTCAGGCAGGCCGCGATCAGCCTGCCTATTGGCCTGGAAGGAGGAAACCATGCCGACACGACGACAGAGGATCGGGAGGACCGTCGCCCGTAATGCCCACCCGCGGCTGCGGCTGTCTGCCGCGCCGCTTCGCCAGCACCCCCACGCCTCGATCCGACGGGCACCCGAACCCGGGCGTTCGCTAGACCTTCGCACCGCCTGTCGGCAGTTCGTGCGGCGCCTCTGGCTCATGGCGTCATGAGCCCGGGGAAATCGCGCCCACGGCAATTGACCCAACGCCCTGGAGACACTCACCGATGACAGCCGTACGCAACGACTTCCTCGCCGACGACCACGGTCCCCTGCCGGCGCGGCCCGCCGCCCCGCGCCTCGACGCCCCGGCTTCCGACGGCGCCTGGAGCAACAATCCGTGGGCCGGGCGGGACTCGGCCGAGGACGCGGCCGCTACCGCCCAGAGGGTCCAGAACGCCACCTGGATCGAGGAGATTCTCGCCGATCTCGATCATCGACGCTGACCCCGCCGGCATCACTCGCCCGACCGGCGCCGGCGTCGGGCTCGTGGCCCAGCGTGGGATTTCCCGCTCGGGCACTGGAGATGACACAGATATGAAGCCGTTCGTCGTGAACTCGCACCGCCGCCTCGTCTTCCCATCCAACTTCTTCCCCGAACCGAGCTTCTCGTCCATCGACACCGTCGACGACCTCGCCGCCATCGTGCGCCGCGACTTCGAGGTCAAGGCCCCGACCGGCTCCGAGATCCGCGAACGCGCGGAATCGGGCGGGTACGCCAACCGGTACGAGCTGCTGCGCGATCTCGGGCTGCACCTGTTCTGGATGAACCGCTACGACATCACGATGTACGAGAAGCGGCCAACCCGGTGGCGCGACGTGCCCCGGCGCCGCGACGACATCTTCATCCCCGCCCTCACCCCCTGGGAGGACAGCGAGCGCAAGGTCGCGGCCGTCGACGCCTGCTACCGCCAGCTGCCCGCGGCGTGGTCGCCCGAGGTCGAGCACGAGCTGTTCGGCATGCTCTTCGACCTCTTCCGCCACAAGCGGCACCACGCGACCGACCTGCCGGCGATCAAGCCCACGGTCGCCGAGGCCGTCACCACCGGCTCCCAGCTCGTCTATCGCCTGGGTTCGTACGAGCCGGACTATCCCCGGTTCAGCCTGACAGAGATCCTCGACTGCCACGAGAGCGTACCGGAGCTCGAGGCCCTGCGGCGCTGGACGATGACCCTGCACAACCAGTACCCGTGGGACCGCTCGGACACCCGGCTGACCCCGGTCGGGGCCCTTGAGGACGACGACTTCGTGGTCGTCTACCAGCCCCGTAGCGGCGACGTGCTGGACTTCATCCGACGCGTGAAGAACGGCGCGCCGCGCCGCCCCCGCACTCCCCCCGCCCGGCCGCCGCGGCAGCCCCTCATCCCGCTCGCGCCGGTGCAGGTGCGGTCGCAGTTCGCGGTGCAGCCCCGCATCGAGTCCCTCGCCGTCCGACGCGGCGAGCTGCTGTGCACCAACGACGACATCATCCGCAACTCGGCCTCCAACTGGTCGCCCATGAGCGCGGCAGAGATCGCCGCGAAGACCGGCATCGAGAGCCGCTGCTACACCGAGGGCGGCCTCGATCACCTCGCCCTCGACGCGGCCGCGAGTGCGCTCGACCGGGCCGGCCGGTCGCCGGAGGAGATGGGCGCGTCATCTTCTGCACCTGCACCAACACCCGGCTCCTCCCCTCGGCCGCGACGTGGCTCTCGGGACAGCTCGGCATGTTCCAGACCCACACGTCGGTGGACCTGGTAGCCGCCTGCGCCGGCTTCCCCTACGGCCTCGCCGACGCCGTCCGTATCCTGCAGGAGGTGCGGCGCCCCATCCTGCTCGTCTGCGCCGAGAAGTTCTCCGACAAGGTGGGCAGCGTGCGCACGTCGCGCATGATCTTCGGCGACGGGGCCGCCGCCCTCGTGGTGGCCCCGGCCCCGGACGGCGCCGCCGGCGACGTGGACGTGCTGCAGACCTACGCCAGCGGCCCCGAGAGCCAGGTGAACTCGATCATCTGGCCGAACGTCGAGTTCGGCTGCGACATCACCGTCTACGGGCCCGAGGTGAAGGCGTTGGTCAAGCGCTATCTCGAGCAGATGCTCGGGGAGCTGCAGGCTCTGCCCCACCCCGTCGACAAGCCCGGAACTCTCATCGACGCGGTCGGCCTGATCATCCCGCACCAAGCCAACAAGCGAATGGTGATCGATCTGGCCGAGCAGGCGGGCATCGGTCGCGACCGGATGTACTTCAACATCGCGCGGGTCGGGAACACCTCGGCCGCCAGCATTCCCCTGGCCATTCACGATGCAGTCCGCGAGAGCGTGCTCTCGGTCCCGACCCGCGTGTTCACGCCCGGCTTCGGGGCGGGCGCGGTGGCCGGATACGCGGTGCTGCGCATCGATCCTGCCGTTGTCGCGCCGGAACGGCCGGGGCCGCCGCTGGCGATGGACACCAGCCCGCTGCCGGCGCCGCCCCACACCATCTCGTCCTCCGTCGACGTGGAGGCCGCCTTCGGCAGCCGACTCCGCCCAGCTCAGACGGCCGTCCCCGCTTGACGACCCGAGCCTCGCCGCCCTTGCTTCGCGACGCCGAGTGACCGAAGCGGGTGCCGGAGCAACACTGGAGCCGACAGTCGCCCGACGCGGGCGGCGGGGTTCTCGTCCGCCGCGGCAAGACCAATGCGCAGGCCGGGGAAGCGTCGGCGTTCGCGAGCCGGTTGACGCACGCGATCGGCGGGGTTGAAATAGCCGTATGGAGATCGCCAACCCGATCTACGACGCCGCCTTCAAGTACCTCATGCAGGACGACCGGGCGGCGCGCCTCCTCGTCGGCCGCATCGCCGGACTCGACATCGAGTCGCTGGAGCTGCGCCCGCAGGAGCTGGCGGTCCCCCGAGACGCTTCGCCCCGAGACGATGGCGAGGCCGTGCAGGCACCCCTCGCCCTGTTCCGCATGGACTTCGCGGCCCGCGTGCGCACCCCCGACGGCGGCGAGCGGCAGGTGCTCATCGAGATCCAGAAGACCAACGCGCCCACCGTCGTGGAACGCTTCCGCGCCTACCTCGGCCAACAACTGTGCAGCCCCGCCAACGTCATCGAGCATCCTTCGGGGCGGCGCGAGGCGGTGCCCATCGTCACCATCTACCTGCTGGGCTACGACCTCGGGCTGTCGGACGAGGCGGTGCTCGACGTGTGTCCGCAGGCAACAGCGCGGCGCACCGGCGCCGAGATCGACGCCGGCCATCCGTTCATCGCGGGCATCCACCACCGGAGCCACATCGTGCAGATCCCGCGGCTGCGGGGCCGCCGGCGCGACGAGCTCGAGCGAGTGTTGTCGATCTTCGACCAGGGAGAGGCGCGCATCGAACGGGGCGGCGCGCAGGTGCTCACCATCGACGAATCGGCGTATCCGCCGGAGTACGGCTTCGTGCTTCGTCAGCTCCAGCGGGCTGCGTCGGAGTCGGACGTGCGGCGGTTCATGGAGGGCGAGGACCAGTTGCTGCGCGATTCGATCTCGTGGGGCCGACAGGCGGACTACGAGCGCCGCGAGAAGGAGCGCGAGAGCCGACGCGCGGACCGTGAGAGCCGACGCGCGGACCGCGCCGAACGGGCGCTCTCGCAGTCGATCCTGCAGCTTCACCGCCTCGGACAGGAGCCGGACGCCATCGCCAGGGCGTTGTCGTCGGGCGCACCGTCGTCGCGGCGAGACCGCTGACTGCCCCGCGTCGACGTCGGCGCCGACGCCTCGCTCACGTCGGCACCCTCGGCGATGAGCGCGAGGGCCCCTCGTCCGGCGTACCGGGAGCCCGGCAGCCCGTGACGCCGGAACCGGCCGGCGTCACGGGCCGGCCGTGAGCCGGCGCCGGGCGGCCTCGAGGGTGAGGGTCAGCTTCTCGCGGGGCACGCCGGTCACGAACGGCCGGACCACGACGCCGAGCAGGAACGGGATGTCCCGGGTGAGGGTGATCGACTCGCACTGCATGAGGGTGCCCTCGTCCCGCTCCTCGAACGAGCAGTAGTTGTTGAGCCGCCACGCGAACCCGCGGTCGTCGCCCTCGGGCTTCGTGCGCTCCCGCGGCGTGTCGGGGTGCTCGACCTCGAGGATGCGGGTGCTGCGGCTCGGCACGTGCATGCGGGTGTCGCCGACCGGGACGAACTCCACGCTGTGCTCGGTGTCGGCCACCCACGTCAGGACCTTTCTGGTGTACAGCCGGAGGTAGACGCGGAAGCGGTTGCCCTCGCGCTCGCGAATCGCCGAGGCCCGGACGTCGGGCGCATAGACCTCCGGATACCGGTCGTAGTCCTGCACGAGCGCGATCGTCCGGTCGAGGGTCGCGCCGGGGATGAGAACGGTGCCCATCCAGTGATGGACCATGCCGGAGGGGACGTCGACCTCGTCCCCGCCGTCCCGGGTCTCGATCCGCTCGACGACGGCCTCGCCGGACCGCAGCCGCTCGAGCACCTCGTCGCGCTCGGCGTCATCGAGGCGGTCGAGCCACAGGAACGGGCTCAGGCCCTCGACCTCCGCCCGCATGCGCTCCTCGGTCAGCTCCACGTAGCGATCGAATGCGCGGACCGTCTCCGGCTTCAGCTCGACCGCGGCGGCCGGCGCCGACACGGCCAGGGCCAGGCACCCGATCGCCGCCGGACCTGTCGTTCTCATCGTCGTCCTCCCGATCACCGCACCGTTCCGCCGGCGGCGGCCACGACCGCCGCCCTCACCGGACAATGCGCAGAACGCGCCGCAATCGGCTCAGGACCGGAAGGGCGGCGGCCGTGAACGAACCACCCTGGCCGCCCGCCGCCCCGCCGCGACCGCCGGAAGGCCCTGCATTCACTAGAATAGCGAAGACCGGGAGGAACCGACCCATGCCAGAGACCCGCTCGAGAACCGTCCGCCGCGGCACCGGCCCGGCCGGCGCTCGAGGCCCCGCCGCCCACGGGCTCCTCGCCGTCGGACTGGCCGCCGTCGGCGCGGTCGCACCGGACGCCGCGGCCCAGGACAAGGACTGGCCGGTCTACCTCGGCGACGCCGGCCGGTCGCACTACTCGGCCCTCGACCAGATAGACCGCGGCAACGTCCACGAGCTCGAGGTGGCGTGGACCTACGACTCGGGCGAGCTGCGCGGAAGCCGCTCGACCATGTACACGAGCCCCCTCGTGATCGACGGGGTGCTGTACGGCCTGTCGCCGCGGCTCGTCGCGTTCGCCCTCGACGCGGCCACCGGGGAGGAGCTGTGGCGCCACGATCCCGGGCTGCCGGGGGCGGCGCAGCGCGGGCTGATGTGGTGGGACGGGGACGGCGGACCGCGCCTCTTCTACACCGCCGGACGCATCCTCATCGCGCTGGATCCGGCGACCGGCGAGCCCGCCGAGGCGTTCGGCGACGGCGGCCGGCTCGATCTCATGCCGCCCGGCGAGTCGGGGCCGATGACGGTGACCGCGCCCGGCGTGGTGTTCGAGGACCGGCTGGTCTTCGGCTTCTCCACGTCCGAGAGCGACGGGGCCCTGCCGGGCAGCATCCGCGCCTTCGACGCCGGCACCGGCGACCTGGAGTGGCAGTTCCACAGCATCCCCCGCCCCGACGACCCCGGGGCCGAGACCTGGGCGCCCGGCTCGCTCGAGAACGCGGGGGGCGCGAACACCTGGACGGCGATGGCCCTCGACGAGGAGCGGGGCCTGCTGTTCGTCCCCACCGGGTCGGCCACCCCCGACTTCTACGGCGGCCGGCGCCCCGGCGACAACCTCTACGCCAACTGCCTGCTCGCCCTCGACGCCCGCACCGGCGAGCTGCGCTGGCACTTCCAGGTGGTGCGGCACGACATCTGGGACCGCGACCTGCCCGCGCCGCCGACCCTGGTCGAGCTCGAGCGCGGCGGGACCCTCATCGACGCCGTCGCGCTCACCACGAAGTCGGGCCACCTCTACGTCTTCGACCGCGACACCGGCGAGTCGCTCTACGAGATCATCGAGGAGGAGACCCTGCCCAGCGAGCTGCCCGGCGAGGTGCCGGCCCCGACCGAGCCGGTGTCGGCCGTCGCGGTGACCCGCCAGGCGTTCGAGCTCACCACCCGCAGCCCCGAGGCGACCGCGTACGTGCAGGAGGTCATCCGCGACTTCGACCTCCGCCCGTGGGCGCCGCCGACCCTCGACGGCACCCTGTTCTTCCCCGGCTACGACGGCGGGGCGGAATGGGGCGGCTCGGCGTTCGACCCGAACACCAACCGGCTCATCGTCAACATGTCGGAGATCGGCGGCATCCTGCAGCTCTACGAGATACCCGTCGGCTTCAGCGACGGGGGCGTGTACGCCGAGCACTGCGGGAGCTGCCACGGCCCCGACCTGGAGGGGACCACGAACGGCCCGGGCCTCGAAGGCGTGATGGACCGGCTCGGCCGGACCGCGGTCGAGACCATCGTGCGCGAGGGGCGCGACCGCATGCCGGCCTTCGGGCACCTCGAGGAGATAGAGCGCCGGGGCGTGATGCGCCACCTCGCGGCGCCGGCGGCATCGCGGGCGGCCGAGGCGCCGAGCACCGAGGTGCGCTACGCGCACGGCGGCTACCGCTGGGTGCGCGACCACGACGGCCTGCCCGGGAACACGCCGCCGTGGGGCACCCTCACGTCGGTCGACCTCGCCACCGGCGAGTTCGACTGGCAGGTGCCGTTCGGCGGCTATCCGGGCCACGAAGACCTGGGGTACGGGTCGGAGAGCTACGGCGGTCCGGTGGTGACCGCCAGCGGGCTCGTCTTCATCGCGGCGACGCCCGACCGCAGGCTCCGCGCCATCGACGTCCGCAACGGCCGGGAGCTGTGGCAGGCTGAGCTGCCGGCGGCCGGCTTCTCGACGCCGGTTACCTATACCGCCGGCGGGCGGCAGTTCGTGGTCATCGCGGCCGGGGGCGGCCGACAGGGGCCGCCGTCCGGAACGGAGTACTGGGCGTTCAGCCTGCCGGAACCGTGATGCGCGGCTGTCCGGATCGGAGTACCGGGCGTTCAGCCTGCCGGAACGATGATGCGGCGGCCGTCCGGATCGGGAGTACCGGGCGCTCAGCCTGCCGGAACCGTGATGCGGCGGCGTCAGGATCGGAGTACCGGGCGTTCAGCCTGCCGGAACCGTGATGCGGCAGCCGTCGCGCCCGGGACACGCCACCGGCAGACGCGACGCCGCGGGGCCGGCGCGGAACGGGACGCCGGCAGGCCGCATGAAGAGAACGGCTTGCCGGCGGGTCGGTCGGAAGGCAGGCGCAGCAGCGAGGCGGGCGGCACCCTGAATTGCCCGCCCCGGCCCCCGCGCCGCCGGAATCAGTGGTCTGCCGCGATGTGCTCGCGCAGGAGGTCGCGGCCGAGGTCGCCGTCGAAGTCGCGGAACGCGGCGTGGATGTGGTTGGGGTCCTCCTGGGTGTTGTCGAACTCGATGAGGAAGTTCGGCCCCTGCACGCGGTAGTAGGCCACCTCGCCCCGCTCGGTCGGGCCCGCCCACGCGAAGTACGTGTTCTCGATGCCCCCCTCGCGCACCTCCTCGCGGCGCAGCTCGGCGATGTCGTCGGCCATCAGCCCGACCCACGACTCGATGATCGCCATCAGCATCTCCTGCTGCCCGGTCGAGAGGTCGGCGCCCCTGACGCCGATCGGGTCGAGCGGGTCGACCACGAGGTCGGCCCCCGTCACCACGTTGGACGGGGCGACGTCGTCGAAGATCGCCGCCTCGCGCTGGCTCGCCCCGAGCGAGGCGAGCAGCTCGCGGGCGGTGTCTTCCTGCGCCTTCATCGCCCGCAGCCCCTTCCGCGCGCCCGAGGGCACGGTGGCGGGGTTGGCGCCGAGGAAGGTCGGGGTGCTCACGGTGACCGCCCCGTCGACGATGGTGAAGTGCAGCGAGAGGTGATGCCCCTCCCAGCGCCATCCCCACGTGCCGGTGGTCGACGGCGTCCCGAACACCGACACCCAGTAGGCCTCGGGGTCGCGCGAGAACTGCCGGCCCTCGCCTTCGACCAGCACGCCGAGGATGCCCTCGACCTCCATGATCTGCTGGGCGGTCATGTAGCCCTGCTGGCTGAGCCCCGACCGCAGCAGGTCCTGGGCCCGCACCTTCTGCTCGAAGCCGAGGTCGGCGTACGACACGCCGTGGCGCTCGAACACCTCGGGGGGTATGAAGTGGTGCCGCGACCGCTCGTCCGAGTCGAAGTCGAAGGTCGCGGCCGACTGTTGCGCCTCGGGGAGCGACGCGAGAAAATCACCGGCGGCGGCGGCCATCCCCTCGACGGCCTGGTTGCTCTGGAGCGTCTGCAGGGTGACGGTGCCGCCGAGGGCGAGCACGACGGCCAGCAACGCGATTCTGGGTCGGTTCATCTAATCCTCCTGAGTGTCCCGAATCACTCAATGGTATCCCGTCGAGCGCCGGCAGGGGAACGCGGCCGGCGGGCGGCGCCGGCGACGGGGCGGATCGACGGGGGCCGCCGGCCGGGCGCCGGCCGGCGGCGGCGCCGGCAACCCGAGCAAGGAGAGCGTCGACGGGCGCGCCGGCCGCCGGCCGACCAACCACCCTCCCGCGACCCGCGCCGTCGGGCGACGCGGACTCCCGGTCCCGAGAAAGCACGGACTCCCGGTCCCGAGAAGGAGCCTCGACCATGCAGCAGCGCTATCGCATCGGAGCGATCCACGCCCTCATGAACGCCATCCCCACCACCCAGCTCGCGTTCGACCGCGGCTGGCCGGCCGCCGACGTGGCGCACCTCCTCGACGGGGGGTTGTACCTCGACCGCAACCTCGGTACGGCCGACGACGCCGAGCTCGCGTCGCGCATCCACCGCCTCGTGCGCTACAGCGCCGAGACGGGGGCCCAGGGCATCATCATGACCGGGTCGTTCTTCGGCGAGGCCGTCAAGCAGGCCCGGGTGGGCATGGACATCCCGGTGGCCACGTCGTTCGAGGGCATCGTCGAGCGCGCGTTCGAGCTCGAGCGACCGCTGCACATCCTCGCGACCGCCCCCGACTCGGCGACGCTGCTGGCGGAAGAGCTGGGGCGGGAGGCGGCGGCGCGGGGCCGGGAGCTGTCGATCGCCCGCCAGGCGGTGGGCGGCGCGATGGACGCCCTGATCGGCGGCGACCCCGAGAGACACGACCGCCTCGTGCTCGAAGCGGTCCGCGCCGTCGACGCACGCACCGCCATCCTCTTCGCGCAGTTCTCGATGGAGCGCATCCTGCCGGGGGCCGCGACCGCGCACTCCGCCCCCGTCGCCGGCCCCGCCAGCGCGGGGGTGGCCCGGCTGCGGCAGCTCATCGCGGGGCGCTGATCCCGGCCGCAACGGGCATCGCCGCCGCGTGCTGTTCACGCCGCGGCCGGCGGTGGCCGCGGGCGCGAGAGCGCGACGGTGCTGGCGCCTGTCCACCCGCGGAGAACCGACCGGCACGACTGGCCGTGCGGCGGAGATGATCCGAGAAGAAAGGTGAAGATGGCGCCCGGAGTGCGCCGGCCAGCAGGTATAATCGGTCGAAGGACGGGAGCAGCATGGACACCCTCAGAAGCCTCTACGCCCGCCGCGTGGCCATGGTCGTCGCCTTCACCTCCATCGCCACTCTCGGCCTCGTCTCGGGCGTGCTCTTCGCCTACTCGCCCGACCTCGCCATCATCTCCGAGCTCGACGACTACACGCCGGGCACCATCACGCGGATTCATGCCCGCGACGGCCAGGTCATCGGCGAGTACGCCACCGAGCGGCGGGTCATCCTGACCTACGACGAGATTCCCGAGGTGCTGCGCAACGCGATCATCGCGGCCGAGGACGGCGACTTCTTCAGCCACGTCGGCTTCAACATCCCACGCATCGTGATGACGCTCGTCTCGAACGTCCTCGAGGGCGACCTGACGGCGGCCGGCGCCAGCACCATCACCATGCAGCTCGCCCGCAACGTCACGCTGGGCGGCCAGAGCCTCGGTCTCGAGAAGACGTGGCAGCGCAAGATCGTCGAGGCCTTCTACACGATCCAGATCGAGAAGCGCTACACGAAGCGCGAGATCCTGACGCTCTACGCCAACCAGATCTGGCTGGGCACGGCCCGGCACAGCGCCTTCGGGGTCGAGGCCGCGTCACGACTCTACTTCGACAAGCCCGTGACGGCGCTCGACCTCGGCGAGGCGGCCACCATCGTCGGCACCTTCCCGACGCCGGCGCGGTCGAGCCCGCTAGTCGACATGGACCGGGCGGTGAGGGGCCGCAACCGCGTCCTGCGGCGGATGGTCGCCGAGGGTTACGTCTCGCAGACCGAAGCCGACGAGGCCATGGCCCGACCCATCGTGCTGGCCGAGCGGCAGGAGCGGAGCAACTCCATCGCGCCCTACTTCATCGAGGAGGTCCGCCAGCATCTTGAACAGGAATACGGGGTGGATCAGCTCTACGAGCAGGGGCTGACCGTCCACACCACCCTCGACGTCCGCCTGCAGCGGGCGGCCAATCGGGCGATCGAGGCGGGGCTGCGGGCCCACGACAAGCGCCGCGGGTTCAGGCCCCCCGCGCGCAACGTCCTCGCCGAGGCGGCAGAGAGCGGCGACTACCGCGACCCGGCGGAGATCCTCGCGACCTGGGAGCACTTCCGCTGGCGGCTGCCGATCGAGGCGGGAGACATCGTGCCCGCCGTCGTCACCGGCGCCGATGGCGAGGCGATGCACGTGCGGTTCGGGCCGCATGCCGCCCGGGTCGTTCCTCGGGGGCTGAGCGTGACCCCGGAACGGGAGTACGAGGGGTTCCGGCGCCTCGGCGGAGAGCGTGCCGACGAGATCGTCTCCCCGGGCGACCTCGTCGAGGTCGAGGTCACCGTCCTCGACACGAGCAGCGACCGGCCGGTGGTGGAGGCCGAGCTCGAGCAGGAGCCGCTGGCCGAGGCGGCGCTCCTCGCCATCGAGAACCGGACCGGCCGCGTCCTCGCGATGGTGGGCGGCTACGACTTCGACCGCAGCAAGTTCAACCGCGCCACGCAGGCCTACCGGCAGCTCGGCTCGCTCTTCAAGGGCTTGCTCTACGCCGCCGCCATCGACCAGGGCTACACCACCACGTCGATCGTGCGGGACGAGCCCATCGCCTACGAGGTGGGGCCGGGGCAGCCGCTCTACCGGCCCACCAACTACGACTACACCTACGAGGGCCCGATCACGCTGCGGCGGGCGCTGGAGAAGTCGCGCAACGTCCCCGCCGTCTGGATCATGAACGAGCTCGGACCGCAGAACGTCCTCGACTTCGCGAAGCGGCTCGGCTTCACGTACGACGCCCCGCCGTATCTCTCGGTGGCCCTGGGGTCGGCCGAGGCGACGCTGCTCGAGGTCACCAGCGCCTACTCCGTCTTCCCCAACCGGGGCGTGCGGATGGTGCCCTATCAGGTCGACCGCATCGTCGACCGCGAGGGCAAGGCGCTCGAAGAGAACAGCCCCGTGTCCGAGGACGCCGTCCCCGCCGACACCGCCTACATCATGACGAGCCTGATGGAGGGCGTGGTCCAGCGCGGCACCGGCGTACGCGCGAGCCGCCTGGGGTGGCCCCTGGGCGGCAAGACCGGCACGATGGACGAGTACACCGACGCCTGGTTCATCGGCTTCGACCCGGAGGTCACCGTCGGGGTCTGGGTCGGCTACGACGAGAAGGTCACCCTCGGCTACGACGAGCAGGGGGCGCGGGTGGCGCTGCCGATCTGGATCGACTTCATGCGGGCCCACATCGACGGCCGCGAGCCCGACCCCGAGAACGACCGTTTCGTCCCCCCGGGCAACATCGTCTTCGCCAGGGTGAACCCCGATACCGGCGAGGTGTCGCCCTGGGGCGGCAACGTCATCCGGGAGGCGTTCATCGCCGGCACCGCGCCCGGCACCGAGCTGCTGCCGTAGTCGGCGAGCGCCGCCACCCCGACCGCATCCCCGCACCCGGAGAGGGTGGCGACCCGGTTCGGCGGCGTCTGCGTGCCCGAGGACTCGACCCGGGCCGAGTCGAGAATCCGCCGCGGTCGCGCAAGGGCGCGCTCGTCAGCCTCGTCTCGTCGCGGCCGGAGGCCCCGAGCAGCCCCGTGCGCCAAGCACGTACCTGGAATACGGCATGTCACCAAGTGTGCAGACCCCGCCGCCCGTCCGCGAGATAGTCGACGCTGACGCCCTGGCGGCCGCCATCGACAGCACCCGGGCGGTGCTGTTCAAGCACAGCACCCGCTGTCCCGTCTCGGCCTACGTCATCGACGAGGTCATGGAGTTCGCCGAGGACCATCCGGAATGGCCCGTGTACCTCCTCAAGGTGATCGAGCAGCGTCCGCTGTCGAACGAGGCCGCGGACAGGCTCGGGGTGCGGCACGAGTCGCCGCAGGCGTTCGTCCTGCACCAGGGCCGGCTGCGCTGGCACGGCTCCCACAACGAGATCACCGCCGAGGCGTTGCAGCGGGAGGTGCGGCTCGCCCACGAGCCGTCGCAGGTGTAACCCGGTCATGCGAATGGCGAATCCGTCCGCAGGAGGCGCGGACCTGAAGCCTGCGGATCCGGGTGCAACGCCGCCCGGCACGCGCTACCATGTCGGGTGTCGTCACGCCGACAACCTGGCGCAGGATCCCGCGCCACATCGGGACGCCCCGGCAGTTGCATCGACAGGAGGCTCGAGATGTCAGTCAAGACCGCCGCGATCGTGACGTTGCTCGGCGCCGTGGGCCTCGCGCCCCTCGCCGGCGCGCAGTCGGCAGACCTGCGGACGCCGTGGGGCGATCCGGACCTGCAGGGCATCTGGACCGGCTCGACCCTGACGCCGCTGGAGCGGCCGGCCCGGTTCGCCGGCCAGGAGTTCCTGACCGAGGAGGAGGCGGCGGGCCTGGAGCGGCGCGCCGACGAGACCCGGTTCGTCGAGCGGGTGCCGCGCGAGGGCGACCCCGGCACCTACAACCAGACCTGGTTCGACCCCGGCACGCGCCTCGTGCCCGACCGGCGCACCGCCCTGATCACCGACCCGCCGGACGGGCGCGTCCCCTACACCTCGGAGATGGCCGAGCGCAGCCGGCTGCAGGCGATCTACCGTGTCAGCGGGGCCCGCAACACGTGGGTGGACGTCGACACCGGCGAGCGCTGCATGTCGGACGGGGTGCCGATGTTCTGGCTCGGCTACAACCCCAACCACCAGATCTTCCAGACGCCCGACCACGTCGTCGTCGTGCACGAGATGTTCCGCGACCGGCGCATCATTCCCCTCGACGACCGGCCGGGCACCGGCATCCGCCAGTGGAACGGCGACATGCGCGGGCGCTGGGAGGGCGACACCCTCGTCGTCGAGTCGACCCACTTCGTCGACGGGTCGGCCGACCGCTGGGCCCAGACGTGGCGCATGCCCACGCACACCATGCACCTCGTCGAGCGCTTCACCCGCCTCGACGCCGACACCCTGCAGTACGAGTTCACCCTGACCGATCCGGCGAAGTTCACCGCGCCGTGGAGCGTCCGCATTCCGCTGACCACGAACCAGGCGTCGCGCGGCGTCACCGAGGGCCCGCTCTACGAGTACGCCTGCCACGAGGGCAACTACAGCATCGCCAACGTCCTCCGCGGCGCCCGCGTCGAGGAGCTGGCCGCGGGCGAGGGCGGCGAACAGAACTGATGGCGGGAGGTCCCCGCGGGGAGGCTGCTGCGTGACTCGCGCGTTCTCCCCGCCCCCGGCAACGCTATCCGAAGCGCTCTCGCTGCTGAGCACCGATGTCCTCCGGCGGATGATGGGCCTGCTGCCGAAGGCCACGCCGCCCCCCACGCGCAAGACGGACATGGTCGCCGCGATCGAGGGCCGGCTCGCCGGCGACTCCCCGCGGAAGCTGTGGGCGCGGCTCGACGAGACCCAACAGCTCGCCGTGCGCGAAGCCCTGGCAACGCCGCAGGGCGCCTTGGACCAACGCCGGTTCAGGGCCAAGTACGGAAGGCTGCCCGCCGGCTTCGGCACGTCCGTCAGCCGCGCGAAGGCCTCGCTCCTGCACTTCTTCCTCTACGTGCCGCAACGCCACCTCACGCAGCCCACCCTCGTTCCGCCGGACTTGGCACAGCGCCTGCGGGCGTTCGTGCCGCCGCCCCCGCCGGCCGAGATGGCGGCCGTGGAAGAGCCGCCCCGGGGCGTGGAGCTGTACACCCGCCCCGACGACAAGCAGTCGTTCGTTCGGATGAAACTCGAGCGGCGCGACATGGAACGGACCGCTCAGCAGGATCTGCCCGCGGTGCTGCGGCTGATCGAGGGAGCCCGCGTCGCCGTGAGCGCCAGCACGCGGCGGCCTTCTGCCGCGGCGATCCAGCGCGTCGCCGAGGTGCTCGCGGGCGGCGACTTCTTCGACGCCGCGGCTGGCAAGGCGCCCGCATGGCTCCGCGAGATCGGTCCCATCAGGGCGTTCGCCTGGCCCTGCCTCGTGCAGGCGGCCAAGCTGGCCGAGCTCCGCGGATCGAAGCTGGCGCTAACGAAGTCCGGCCGCGCCGCCCTGCACGCGCCGCCGGCGGAGACGCTGCGCGCCATCTGGAAACGGTGGCTCGGGACCACGCTGCTGGACGAGTTCGGCCGCGTCGACGCCATCAAGGGGCAGACCCGCGGCAAGGGCCGGCGAACGATGACGGCGGCATCGGGCCGCCGGGCCGTCGTCGCCGACGCGCTGGCGGAGTGTCCGGTCGGCGGCTGGGTACGTTTCGACGACTTCGGACGGTTCATGCAGGCGGCCGGCTTCGACTTCGACGTGAACCGCGACCCCTGGAACCTCTACCTCCTGGAACCGGGATACGGCAGCCTCGGATACGACGGCTCCCACGACTGGGCCATCATCGAAGGCCGCTACGTCCTCTGCCTGCTGTTCGAGTACGCCGCCACCCTCGGCCTGATCGATGTCGCCTACAGCGAGCCCCGCGACGCGCGCCCGGACTATACGCACATGTGGGGCTCCGACGAGCTGCTGTACCTGAGCCGCTACGACGGCCTGCACTACTTCAGGCTGAATCCCCTGGGCGCGTACTGTCTCGGCATCGCCGACGCCTACGCGCCGAGCACGCCCACCGCGCGGGCCGCGCTCAGCATCTATCCCAACCTCTCGATACAGGCCGCCGCGCCCTTGTCGCCGGAAGAGCGGACGTTGCTGGAGACGTACGCCGCCGCCGAAGGCGACGGCGTGTGGCGGCTGGACCGCGACAAAGCGCTGGCCGCCATCGAGGGCGGGCACGACCCCGACGAGTTCCGCAAGTTCCTCGCGGCGCGAGACGACCAGCCCGTGCCCGAGACCGTCGAGGGATTCCTCGCCGCCGCGACACGCGGCGCGCGGGCGCTGAAGATTCGGCGGACGGCTTTGCTCATCGAATGCGCCGACGCGGAGGTCGCCGACCGCCTGACCACCGACAAGGGCACGGCCAAGCTCTGCCTGCGCGCCGGCGAGCGCCTCCTGGCG
This sequence comes from Vicinamibacterales bacterium, assembly GCA_965116765.1. Lineage (GTDB taxonomy): Bacteria > Acidobacteriota > Vicinamibacteria > Vicinamibacterales > UBA8438 > JAJEEA01. The sequence goes on from OZ220718.1 coordinate 2,051,468, forward strand.
GTGCCGACGGCATCGGAGGCGGCGTTCCGCAAGGCCGCCCGCGCGATGGGCTACGGCATGCCGCCGCGGTGATGGGAATGGGTGAGAATCCAGCCGCCGCGGCGTCCTGACGCCGCCTTCCTGGCACGCCTACAGCTCCTCACCCGAGAGAATCCGCCATACGCGCCGGTAGTCGCCTCCGCTCAAGCGGCGGACCGACAACGAATAACAGTCGATAGTCCGGGGCGGCCAGGGCCGGCACCTGTTCTGCGATACGTTGAGCGAGAGCGTCCGCCACCTGCGGAGCCCCCGCCGAAACCGGATGATTGGCACGCCGCCGTGTGGACGCTCGCTGCCGACGCAGCAGAATCCATACAGAGGCGGCGACTTGGCCACCCTCCAACTAGCGGCGAGTAGACTGCACGCCGACCCGACCCGGAGCGGATCCTGCCGCAGCGGCCCCGCTCACGGCAGCGTGAACGTCACCAGCATGTTGCTGCCGGTCGGCGCCTCGAGCTCCGGCGCGTAGGTGCGCAGCCGGTTGCCGACGCCGCCGACCGGCACCGTGAGGTACTGCCGGCCGCCGGCCTCGTAGGTCACCGGGTAGCCGCTGATCTGGCTGCCGAGGATCGTCTCCCAGAGGACCTCGCCGGTCTCGGCGTCGAAGGCCCGGAAGCGCCGGTTCGAGTCGCCGAAGAAGACGACGTTGCCGGCGGTGGCGAGGGTGGTGCCGGCGTTGGGCGCGCGCTGGCTGTAGCGCCAGACCTCGCGGCCGGTGGAGATGTCGATGGCCCGCACCTCGGTGAGGTCGCCCTCGGGGCCGATGTCGGGGTCGGGAATCGAGAACCGGGGGCCGGTGCCCGAGACGGTCCGGGGGTTGAGGGTCTGGTTCAGGCACGAGCGGTTGATGGGGACGTAGAGCAGCCCCGTCACCGGGCTGTACGACCACGACCACCAACCCTTCACGTTGTGGCCGCAGATGATGAACTGGTCGCCGGCCTCGCGCGCCACCAGGTCCATGTTGATGGTGGTCGTGCCGGTCTCCACGTCGACGTCCGAGATGACGAACCGCTCGGTGCTGTCGAAGGGAAACGGGTCGGCCCAGAGGAACTCCCCGGTCTCGCGGTCGTTGACGAAGAGGCCGCCGGGCTCGCCCAGGACCACGACGATCTTGCGCTCCTCGGCGGTGCCGGCGAGCCTCGGGTTGATCCAGCGCACCGCCTCGGGGTCGGGATTGACCACGGTGTCGATGAGGGTGCGCTCCTGCACGAAGTCCTGGTCCCAGTCGTCGCACGGCAGGTACTGGTAGTACCAGTCGATGGCGCCGGTGTCGGCATTCATCGCGAGGGTCGAGTTGGAGTACAGCTCGCACGGCGAGCGGTCGCCGACGTCCCAGGTGCCGCGGCGCATCAGGCGGGTGTAGGGCAGGGGTACCGCGACGCCCCAGTACACCCGGTTCAGCTCGGGGTCGAAGCTGCCCGGCACGCCCCACGGCGAGACGTGGACGCGCTGGGACGTGGGCAGCGTGCCCCACGTCGCCCCGCCGGGGTCGTCGGCGCCCGCCGCGGTGTAGGTGCGCCAGCGCTCGACGCCGTCGCCGGCGTCGTGGGCGGCGACGAAGCAGCGGGCGTCGAGGCTGGCGGGGCTGCACGTCCGCCCGCTGACGACCATGCCGTTGACGATCGTCGCGCCCGACGAGTGGGTGATGCCGTCGCGGTAGTCCGCCGTCCGCGACTCCCAGGCGAGCTCGCCGGTGCGGGCGTCGACCGCGATGATGTGGGCGTCGGCGGTCAGGTGATAGACGTGGCGGCCGTAGAGGGCGAGGTTGCGGGTGCGGGCCCCGAACTGCGCGAACTCGCGGATGTCGTCCGGCTGGTCGCGCCGGTACTCCCAGATCAGGTCCCCGGTCGTGGCGTCGAGCGCCTGCAGGTGGTCGTAGCCCGGCTGCGCGATGTACATCACGCCGTCGTAGACCAGCGGCCGGATCTCCTGGGCCCCCTCTTCCATCGCCCGCATCCACGCGAGGCGCAGCCCACCGACGTTGTCGCGGTCGATCTCGTCGAGGGGGCTGAAGGCCTGGAAGTCGTAGGTGCGGTACGCCATCAGCCAGTCGCCGGGGTCGGGGTCGCGGAGCATCTCGTCGGTGATGGGCACGAACTCCTGCGCCTGGCCGGCCGCGACCGCCGTCGGACACACGCCGCACGCCAGCCACGCCAGAACCGCGACCACCCCGACACGCGCGAATCTCGACTGTCTCGTCATTGGCGTCCTCCTGTGCACGCCCAATCGTAGCAGCCTGCGGCGAGACACTCCCGAGCAATCGACCGGGCGGTCTCCGCGAGTGCGGGCTCCGTCGAGCACCGCCGGACGGCGAGGACCGCCGGACGGCAGGGCCGTCGAGCGCTGGCAGACCGCGTACCGGCGGGTCCACGCGGTCCGGGCCGCCGTCGTCATGGTGGTCTTCCCGCCGCCCTTCGGTTACCAGTGAGGTATAGTCCAACCGCAACGGAGAGCCGACCGCCCCGAGCTCCCGCAGGTCGGCTGGCGGGGCGGACGGAGCCGTGGTCGACGCTCTCCGGGCTCGTGGTCTGCGCCCGGAACGGTGCAGAGTCGCGGCGGCATCGGTCGGGCGTCAATCCTCACGCCGCAGAGGTTGCGCGTCGGCGAGCCTCCAACCCGACCGAAGGCCGCGCGGCGATGCCCTCGGGACCCGGGCGGACATGATGGCGCTGGCGGAAATGATTGCTCTCGTAGTCGGGCTCGGCATCCTGGCAGCGGCGCTGTACCTGGTCGTCGCGCGACAGCGGCAACCGCGGGACATCCGCCAGCGGATCTACCGCCGGCAGGACGGACGCTGCCGCGACTGCGGGCAGGCGATGGAGGAGGCGTGGCTCAAGCTGGACGAGCCGCCCGGCGGCGAGCCGGAGCTCGTCTGCTCCGTCTGCCACATGACGCGCCACGCCTGAGGGCCCGGGGCACGGAACGCCCCCCGGTGGCGGCGGCCCCACGCCGACGACCGCCAACGTGACGATTCCCGCGCTACCGGATCGGTGCGAACGGCACCGCCGGCTCGCGCACGCCGGGGTGGCCGGCCTCGATGCGCTGACGCGAGACGAGGGCCGCCGCCTCGAGGGCGAGCTCCTCGTCGGCCCGGCCCGCGTGCAGCAGGTTCACCATGGCGTGGTTGCCCTCGTGGCAGGCGTACTCGAAGAGGGTCACGTCGGCCGCGGACCGCTGCATGGGAATGGCCACCGTGTACGGCACGGCGAAGGTCTCGGGATCCTCCACCGTGATCCGGTAGTCGATGGTGTTGGCGTCGACCAGGGTGAAGCGCTCGACGAGGGTCAGGGTCTCGCCCGACATGCGCGGACCGGTCGGGGTGACGTGCGACGGCTGGTAGTCGCCGCCGTCGAGCTTGCCGTTGAAGTGGCGGGTCTCGACGACGAGGGTGTCGCCCTCCCAGTAGCCGCGCGCATCGCCCAGCCACTGGCGGATGCCGTCGTCGGCGTGCGGCCGCCCGTCGAGAGGCACGATGCGCGCCTCGTGGATCATCTCCATCAGCAGCACGAAGTGGTCGGGGGTCTGGAAGATCTGGTAGTTGGCGTTGTACAGGGTCGGGATCATCGCCGTCGGCAGCGTGCGCGAGATGCAGCGCTCCCAGTTGTTGCGGTCGAGCCACGAGTCGGCCTCGCCGCGGCCCTCGCGCGCCGCCTCGCGGGCAATCAGCCGCTCGACGCCCTGCTCGGTCATCCGGATGCGGCCGTCCGGCGGGTCCACGATCAGCGCCTCGCGGTCGATCCGGCCGGCCTGCTCGAGCCAGCCCGCCCCGGTGCCGCCGGTCGCCTCGATGACCGCCCGCTGCGCGCGGCGGCTCAGCGCCCACTCCTCGTCCGTCAACCGCTCCAGGGGCGTCGTCGTCGAGTTGTTCCACAGCCCCTGCAGGTCGGGGGCTCCCCACGGGGTCCGCGGGACCTCGGAGCCGTCCGACTCGATGCGTTCCGGAACCCACTGCCCGGCCGCGGGAGCGGCCACCGCCAGGGCCGCCGCGAGCACCGCGCCGGCACCTATGGTCCAACGTGTCTTCATCCGCATCCGCGCACCTCCCGGACCCACCGTCGCCGCGGCGGCCGCACGCCGTTCATGCGTCGCCGGCCGACTCGGGCCGCTGCTCCTTGTGCTCGGTCCAGGGTATCCACCCGGACCGCGTCCTGAACCCCCACTGGCGTACTCGCCGGCCGCGCACCACGACGGTCACGGGCGGCCGGGGCGGGTCTATCTCCACCCGGTGCAACCAGCGTGCGGGTCGCAGCCGGACCGCCCCCGGCGGATGCCATCGCCGGACTGGCGCGCCGTCCGGTCCGGGCGTGTGCTCCCAGTAGCCGCCCCGGAGGATGACGGTCAGGAACCACCACGGGTGGTCGTGCAGCGAGTCGTCGTCGCTGGCGTGGAACCAGTGGACGTAGATGCCGAACCAGCGGGACGAGATCACCCGCAGCCGCCGCAGGTACAGCTCGCCCTCGTGCCGGTGGATGGACTCCCACTCCCAGATGCGGAATCGCCCCGGTTCCGATTCCATCACGACGGCGGCCAGCCTCCGTCCCCTGGCAGCTAGCGACGCGTTCCCTCGACGTCGGTGCGGACGCTGAAGAGCGTCTTCCCCGCGGTGACGTACAGCGTGCGCAGGTCCGCCCCCCCGAAGGCGGCGTTGGTGATGGTGTCCTCCGGCACCGGGATGTGCTCGATCAGCTCGCCGGCCGGCGAGAACACGTGGACGCCGGCCACCGTGTCGAGGGTCTCGCTCGTCCCCCGCGTGCGGTTCAGCCCCGCCGCCACGTAGAGGTTGCCGGCGCTGTCGATGGTCATGCCGTCGCCGCTGCGCCCCGGCAGGAAGTCGTGGAAGATGCGCATGTTGCCGACGGTGCCCTCGGGGCTCAGGTCGTAGGCCCGGATGAGCCGGGGGCCGCCCTCGGCCTGCTCGGTCTCGATGACGTACAGCGTGGTGTCGTCGGGCGAGATGACGATGCCGTTGGGCCGCATGACCTCCGGCTCGGTGAGGATGCGCGCGACGGCGCCGTCGGGGTCGATGCGGTACACCCCGTGCACGCCGGTCTGGTTGTCGGTGGGGTTCGGGCCCGGCCGGTCGGTGAAGTAGATGCGCCCCTGCCCGTCGATGGTCAGGTCGTTCGGCTGGTGCAGCTCCCGGCCCTCGAACGAGTCGGCCAGCACCTCGACCTCGCCCGTCGCCATGTCCGTGCGGGTGATGCGCGGCAGGCCGGTCTCGCCGTCCCCGCCCTCGCAAGCGAGGAGACGCCACTGGCTGTCGAAGATCAGCCCGTTGGCGCGGTTGCTGGGCTGGCGGAACGTGGTGAGCTGGCCGTCGGCCCACCGCATGATGCGGTTGTTGCCGAGGTCGGTGAAGTAGACCGAGCCGTCCTCGGCCACCGTCGGGCCCTCGGTGAACGCCACGGTGGTCTCGACCACGAGCTCCCGCGCCGGCGCGGCGTCGCCGGAAGCGGCCTCCGCGGCCCCGGGCGCGCCCCCGGCGCTCAGGGCGCCCTCCAGACCGGCCACGCTGTCCTGCAGCGCCGCGATGCTCTCGGCGGTGGCCGCCTGCTGGATCGCCAGGCCCTCGAGCTCCCGCAGGACGTGGGCGGTTCCCACGAACTGCGGCTCGGAATCGCCGCACGCGGAAAGAACAGGCGACAGGACCGCGATCGCGGCGATGGCAGATCTCTTCATCTGGGTGCTCCCCGGTCTGGCAGCCCGTGGCGAAGTGCCCGCCGCATCGGAGCGGCGAGGCATCCCGCCTGACTGCGTTGCTCCTCGGTCAAATGTGCCCGATACTCTCCCCCGTCCGGGCCTTGCCGGGCGGGCGGCCGCCGCCCCCGCGGACGGGCGCCCGCCGGCCGCGGTGCGGCGCGGGGTCTCGCCGCGGGCCGCCGGTCGCGAGTCGTAGGCTCACTCCGGCAGCCGAAAGGCGATCAGCTCCGGCGGGCGGCCGCCGATCGTCACCGCGATGTACTGGCGCCCGTCGACCATGTAGGTCATGGGCGTGCCCAGGGCCCCGGTGGGCAGGTCCACCGAGCCGAGCTCCTCGCCGGTCTCCTTCGACCGCGCGACGAGACGCGGCCCGCCGTCGCTGCCGCCGGCCGAGAGGGCGCTGACGACCAGCGTCTTCGTGAGCACCGGCCCGCCGACGCCGTCGCCGCCGAGCGGCGGCAGGTTCAGGTCGCGCAGCCGCGGATGGTTGCGGTACCTGTCGCCGTTGCCGAGCGGCTGCATCCACACGTGGTCGCCGGTGTTCATGTCGATGGCGGTCATCCGCGAGTAGGGCGGCTTGAGCAGGGGCAGCCCCTGGGGCATGAGGTTGCCGCTGCGCGACGGCCCCAGGCCGCGCGTCATCCGTTCCCCCTCGGGGGCGCCGTGGGTGTAGGCCACGGTGGCGCCCAGCTCGGGGTCCGGCTCGTACATCGTGATGACCACCGCCTGGTTCCTCGACGGCACGTAGAGCACGCCGGTCTCGGGGTCGATGGCGGCCCCCGCCCAGGTCGCGGCCCCCCCGTCCGGCGGGCGCATCAGGGTCCCCTGCCAGCCGCCCTCCTCGCGCCGGGAGATCGGCGTGAACAGCGGCCCGAGCCGGTACGGCTGCACCACCTCGACGGCGATCTCGCGGAGCTCGGGGGTGAAGTCGACGAGGTCGTCGATGGTCACGCCCTGGTACTCGAACGGCGCGGGACGGGTGGGAAACGGCTGGGTCGGCGAGACGTACTCGCCGGGCATGTTCGTCTCCGTCGGGACCGGACGTTCCTCGATCGGCCACACCGGCTCCCCCGTCACCCGATCGAACGTGTAGACGAAGCCCTGCTTGCTCACCTGCACCAGGGCCTTGACGTCGCGCCCGTCCACGGTGACGTCCACCAGGTTGGGATGGGTCGGGAAGTCGTAGTCCCACAGGCCGTGGTGCACGGCCTGGAAGTGCCAGACCCGCTGCCCGGTCTCGACGTCGACGGCGATGATCGTCTCCGAGAACAGGTTGTCGCCGGGCCGGTCGGCCCCGTAGTAGTCGTTGGTGGTGGTGCCGGTGGGCAGGTAGACGTGCCCCAGCTCGTTGTCGCCGGCGAGCATCGACCACACGTTGGCGTTGCCCGAGTAGCGCCACGACTCGTTCAGCCAGGTGTCGGCCCCGAACTCGTCGGCGCTGTTGGGCACGGTGTGGAAGTCCCAGGCGTGGGTCCCGGTCCTGACGTCCCAGGCCCGCACCCAGCCCGGCACCGCCTCCTTGGTGATGCGCCGGTCGGCGACCTGCGAGCCGTGGATGACCCGGTCGCGCACCACGATGGGCGGCGAGTGGATGCCGTAGAGCATGGCGTTCAGGTAGTCGCGCTCCTCGCGGTCCGCCCGCGGCAGGCCGACCATCGCGTCGACGATGCCGCTGCCGTCGGGGCCGAAGTCGGGGCAGGGCCGCCCGGTACCGGCGTCGACGCACACCAGGTAGCCGGCCCCGGTGCCCCAGAAGATGCGCTCGTCACCCTCGCCGTCGGTCCAGTACGCCACCCCCCGCTGCCGGAAGGTGCCGGTCATCGGGGTGGTGCCCTCCTCGTAGCTCTTCGGGTTGAAGACCCACAGGGTCTCGCCGGTCACGGCGTCGACGGCCACCCCCTGCGAGATCGCGGTGTTGAAGTAGAGCACCCCGCCGACCATCAGCGGCGTCGCCTGCATGCCGCCGGGGCGCGGCGGGTGCCCCCGCCGGTAGAGGTTCGGGTTGTCCTCCTCCAGCGAGGCCACGATGGTCTCGAGCGGCGCCCACCACTCGCTGCCGTCGGGCATCGTGCGGCTGACCATGGCGTCGACCGACGCCCAGCGCCACGCGATCTCGAGGTCGGCGAAGTTGGCGGCGTCGATCTGGTCGAGCGGCGAGTACTTCTGGCCGGCGATGTTGCCCGCGTAGCTGCGCCACTCGCCGTTCTCGGTGCCATAGGTCTGCCACGGGCCGTCCTGCGCCCGAACCGGCCCGGCGGGCGACATCAGCAGGAGCCCGACGAGCCCGGCCGCGAGACGTGTCGGCATCTGCGCCATCGACTGAACCTCCCTCGACTCTTCCCGAATCCGAAACCGCCAGATTATACCCAGGAGTCGGCGCCTGTCGCCCGGGACGCGCCACACGACCCGGAGGCGGCCCCTCGCCCGCGCAAGGGCGGCCCGCTCCCGGGGGGGCGGCGCGCCCCCCGCGGCGCCGTACGGCTCCCCGGCGCCGCCGGGCGGGCGTAGCAGCTATCGGTCGCCGCGCCGGCCGCCCGAGAGGCGGGGATGGTGGCCGTGCACGTCGGTCCGGGCCGCGGGGTTGGCGGGGGACGACGCCCCCGCCTGCGGCCCCTCTCCCATGACCTTGACGGTGCCGTCCGCCACGAGCTGCCTGACCGCGTCGCCGTCGGCGTCGTGGGTCGAGATCTGGCCTTCCTTCCGGGGCCCCAGCCGTAGCACCTTCCCGCGGGACAGGTGGATTCTGAGGAACCGGGAGGTCTGATTGAGAATGGTGATCATCGTCTCGCGCGTCTCCGTCGCCGCTCTCGATGATACTGCACCGCGGTCGCCGCCGCGCCGGGCCGCCTTTGCGTTTCCCCGAGTGACGGAGTATGCTGACTCCTCGCTCGCGCGGCGCGTGTCGCCGAGATCGGCGGGCCGTGTTACATTTCCCGCGCCACAACAGGAGAGGCACACCATTTCTTCACGAATCTTCGTCGGCAACCTCAGCTACGAAACGTCATCGACCGAGCTCGAGACCCTGTTCGGACAGGTGGGTCAGGTCACGGAGGTGTTCCTCCCCGTGGATCGGGCCACCGACAAGCCCCGGGGGTTCGCTTTCGTCGAGTTCGGGGACGCCGCCTCGGTGTCCCAGGCCATCGAGAAGCTGGACGGGACGGAGCTCAACGGCCGCAACCTCCGGGTGAGCGAAGCCCGCGACCGGGCGCCGCGGCCTCCGATGGGGCCGCCGCCGTTCATGGACGACGGCCCGCCATCCATGGACTTCGGCCGGCGACCGGCGAAGCCCAAGGGCAGCCGCCGGGGCCTTCGCGGCCGCAAGCGCGGGTTCTAGCGCGTCGCGTTCCGGATTCCCGGCGCCCACTGCCCGCGGGCGCCCGGTCTTCGTGTGCCAGCGGACGGCGCTGATCCTCGTCGTCCTCGGTCCGCGCCCCGCCCGCTTGCCGCAGGAGCCCCCGGCCGGACCGTCCGACTCGCAACTCGCGCCAACCCCTCCGCCGGCAGGAGCCCCCGACCGGACCGTCCGACTCGCAGCTCGCGCCAACCCCTCCGCCGGCAGGAGCCCCCCGCTGGACCGACCGTCCGACTCGCAGCTCGCGCCCAGTGTCCGGGGGTAGTCCGCGGTAGGCGCCTGACCCCGGCCGGCGCCCCCGCCCGCGGGAGCCCCGGCGGACATCCGGCTTGCGGCTCCCGCCCGCCACAGGCGATGCGTGCCCGCTCCGGCCCTGGTCGCGCCGGCTCCGGTGTTCGTCGTGCCGCGCCTGCTCGTCGTGGCACCGCGCCCGGCCGTCGTGCCGCCGCGTCCGGCCTTCGCGGCGGCGACGCCGGTGTTCGCGGCGCGGCTCGTCTTCGCGGCGCCGCCCGGCGGTCAGGGCAGTGCGAACGCCAGCGTCTCGCCGGGGGTCTCGACGTCCCCCGTCGCCACCAGCAGATACTGCTTCCCGTCGGCCAGGTAGGTGACCGGCGGCGCGATGGTCCCCGCCGGCAGCTCCGTCTCCCAGACGACATCGCCGGTGGCCTTGTCGTAGGCCCGGAAGATACGGCCGCCGTAGTTGGTCACGATCTGCGGCGGCATGCCCTCGGGCACCCGCGCCCCGCCCGGCAGGTTGGTCGAGCCCTCGCCGATGAACAGCAGCGTCTTCGTCAGCAGGGGCGCGGGGCGGCCGGGGACACCCAGCTTCCCGAGGTTGAGGTGGCGAATCGCCGGATGGTTCCGCGGGCCGTCGCCGTTGGGGGTCATCCAGACGATCTCGCCGCGGTTCATGTCGATGGCGGTGATGCGCCCGTAGGGCGGCTTGAACAGCGGCAGGCCCCGCGGGCCGCCGATCCACTGCCGGCTCCCCTTGATGTAGTTGAGGTTCGTGCGGTCCGGGTTGCCCTCGATGATGTCGGCCACGAACGGCGACGTGATCGAGGGGATGTAGAGCATGCCGGTCTCGGGGTCGAAGGCGCCCCCCTGTACGTCGGCGCCGCCCTGCGAGCCCGGCAGCTGAATGGTCCCCTGCCTGTCGTTCGGGCCGTCGCCGCGAATCGACGGCGGCGTGAACATCGGGCCGATGACGTAGCGGTCGGTGATGGCGATGGCCTCGGCCCGCAGCTCGGGCGTGAAGTCGATCAGGTTCTCGATGGTCGCCCCCTGCCGGTCGAACGCCGGGGGCTTCGTCGGGAACGGCTGGGTGGGCGAGGTCAGCTCGCCCGGCGTCGCCGACTGCGGCACCGGGCGCTCCTCGATGGGCCACACCGGCTCGCCGGTGGCGCGGTCGAAGACGAAGACGAACGCCTGCTTGGTGAGCTGGGCCACCGCGGCGATCTCGCGGCCGTCGACGGTGATGTCCATCAGGATCGGCGCCGTCGGCACGTCGTAGTCCCACAGCCCGTGGTGCACGGTCTGGAAGTGCCAGACCCGCTCGCCGGTCTCGGCGTCGACGCAGACGATGCTCTGGCCGTAGAGGTTGTCGCCGCCGCGGTGGCCGCCGTACATGTCGTTGGTGGGCGAGCTGGTCGGCATGTAGACGTAGCCGAGCTCCTCGTCGGCGCTGAACAGCGACCACACCGGCGCGTGCCCCGAGTACTGCCACGAGTCGTTCATCCAGGTGTCGGTGCCGAACTCGCCGGCCTGGGGGATGGTGTGGAAGATCCAGCGCAGCTCGCCGGTCCGCACGTCGAAGGCCCGCACGTCGCCGCGAATCCCCTCCATGGTCTGGAACGTGTCGCCCATCGACTGCCCGACCACCACCACGTCCCGCACCACCGTCGGGGCGCCCCCCCACCGGTAGCGGGCCCCCTCGGCGAGCCCGATGACGAGATGCACGCGGCCGCCGTCGCCGAAGTCGGGGAACAGCTCGCCGGTGTCGGGGTGCAGGGCGTACATGTACTCGCCGCGCTGGGAGATGATGCGGGCCTCGTCCCCGTCCGACCAGTAGGCGACGCCGCGGGTGCCAGCCCCGCGCACGTCGTCGCCGCCCCCGTACGGCGCCTGCACCCAGCGGGTCTCGCCGGTGGTCACGTCGAAGGCCTCGACGAGCCCGACCGCGTTGGGCACGTAGCCGGTGTCGCCCACGATGAGCGGAGCGGCGGTGGAGACGTTCGAGAACCGGAGGTTCGGGTCCATCTCGAGGTAGGCCGGATCGACGATCGGCCGGCGCCAGGCGATCTCGAGCTGCCCGACGTTGTCGGCCGAGATCTGGTCGAGGGACGAGTACTTCGTGCTGCCGAGGTCGGCGCCGAAGCTTCGCCACTCGCCGTCCGTCGCCCCCTGCTGGGCGAACGCGGCGGCTGCCGCCGCCAGGGCGGTCACGGTCATCAGGAACGTCGCACGAGGACGCATCGGTAGGCCTCCTTCGGGAACGGATGGGTCACGATGAGGTTGGATTATAGTCGCCGCGCGACCCCGAGTCGCGGGCCGCGGCCCCACCCGGCTACGGCGCCTGATCGCGGGCGGTCCCGACCGAGCGCGTCAGGCGCTTCACGATGGCGCTGTAGTTCAGCAGGGTCCGCTCCCCCGCCGTCACCTGCCCGCGGACGAAGGTCAGCGACCGCGTGCGCCGGACGACCTCGGCCGTCGACTCGACGAAGTCGCCGACCTCGCCGGGCGCGGTGAACTCGCAGCTCAGGGACACGGTGACGCACCGCTCGCCGGGCAGGCTATGGATGGCGGTCAGGCACAGCGCGAAATCGGCGAAGGTCATGAGGATGCCGCCGTGGAGCTGCCCCGCGGTGTTGGCGTGCTTCGGCTGCGCCTCGAACGCGAAGCGCAGGCGGCCGTCCTCGTCCTCACGGTAGCAGAGGGGCCCGACCAGGTCCTCGAACGGGTCCACGTACTCGAACAGCCGATAGCCCTCGGGCACACCTGTCATGGTTTCCTCGCCTCGGCGGGAACGCCGGCAACTCCCCGTCACCCCTGCGCATCGGCGTCCCGGGGCCGGACGGCGTCGATGCCCTTCACTGGAGCTCCAGGATCCGTTCGGGACGCTCCAGCCAGTAGTCCGGCTGGTGCGGATCGAGCGAAGCGCGCGAAAACGGACCCCACAGCGCCGCCGCCGTCGACACCCCCGCCGCCCGACCGGCCTCGCAGTCGTGGGGCGAGTCACCGATGAAGACGGTCTCCGCCGGATGCGCCTCGAGCCGGGCCAGCGCCGCGAGCACCGGCGCCGGATGCGGCTTGTGCTCGGTCACGTCGTCCGACGTCACGAGCAGCTCGAACGAGCCGTCGAGCGCGCAGTGCCGCAGGCCCCGCTCCGCCGCCGTGCGGTTCTTGCTCGTGACGATGCCCAGCCGCGCGCCGCGCGCCCTCAGCTCGGCGACGACCCCGTGGATCCCCGCGTACGGCTTCACGAGCCGGTCGTGGTGCTCGAGGTTGTGGGCGCGGTAGGTGGCGGCCATCCGCGTCACCTCGTCGGCGTCTCGCGCATAGCGCGCGAGCTGCGGCCGGAGGGGCCGGCCGAACCCGGCCCGCCACTCGTCGTCGGGCGGCACCGCCCCGCGGTGCGTCACCATGGTGTGTCGGAACGACGACATGATCAGCTCGATCGAGTCGATCAACGTGCCGTCGAGATCGAACAGATAGGTCGAGAGCCGCGCCATCGTGGTGCCGGCGGATTATAACGCCAGCCCTCCTTCCTGGTCGTCCCGTCGGGGCATGGCGCCGCTTCGTCCACGACGAGGTCCAGGAGCCGTGGCGAGAGTCCCCGCCGCATTTGCGCGGCGGTGCAACGAGGGCTTCCGCCGCGGGCCCCCTTGCATCCGACCGGGCACGGTGCCGCAGCCCGGCGTTCCCCGCGGGCGACGCCCGGCGACGCCGTTGCGACCCGATGGTCAGAAGCTCACGCCGGTCCCGAAGTGGAGCCGGAAGCGCCCGTCGAGGTCGTGGGCCACGTCGGCCTGCAGGTTGATGAACGCCGCGTTGAGGAAGACGCCCGCCCCGGCCCCCTGGCTGAACCGGGTGCGATAGATGTCGTCGCCAGCCCCGTAGACGGCCCCGGTGTCGAAGAACACCCGCACGCCGGCCCGGCCGAAGCTGAGCGGCGAGCTCACCGGGAACCGCAGCTCGGCCGAGGCGGCGGCGAGGCGGTCGCCGGCGCGATGGCCGAACCGGTGGCCGCGCACCGACGCGAGCCCCCCGAGCAGGGGCTGGGCATAGCCCGGGAGGGGGCCGCTCGCCCCCTGGTAGAGGACGCGAAGCCCCAGCACCGTCTGCCCCGACAGCCCCACGAACCCGCGCACGTCGGCCTGCGGCTGCGTGACCACGCGGGCCGACCCGGCCCGGTCGAGCCACTGCCATCCCGCGTGCGCGACCACCGCGTCGCGGGGGAACCCGGCGTTTCGGCGCGTATCGAGCTCCAGGCCGACCCGGTAGGTGGCCACCGTCTCGGCGAGGGCCCCGAAGCCGACGTCGCTCCACTCGGCCTGCGCCGCCGCCCGCAGCGGCCCCGCGAGCCGGCGGTCGGCCCCGGCCCACACCGACAGCCGCCGGTCGCGCACCCGGTAGTGCTGGTTCTCCTGCCGCGTCGCCGCCGCCCCGGCCCGCAGCGCGTGGACGATGCCGGTCTCGAACCGTTTCTCCAGGGCGACGCCGGCCCGCCGCGTCCCGCCCCAGGTCAGCGGGACCGTCAGGCTGCTCCCCGCACCCGCCACGTCGACCAGCCTGAACCGGGCGCCGTAGCTGTAGCCGTGCCCCTCGGCGTAGTCGAGAATCGGCAGGAACATGGTTCGCCGCGCCAGGAAGCCGAGGGCGCGGCCCATGACCCCCCGCGCCGTGTCCGCCGCGCCGGGGCGTTCGCGGACCAGCAGGATGAGGGCCACCGCCTCCCTCCGCACGAGCGACGTGTACCGCTTCCGGACCTCGACCGACTCGAACCGGCCGCTCGCCCGCAGCCGGGCCGCGACGGCGTCCAGGGTCTCGGGCTCGACCGGATCGCCGAGGGCGACCCCGGCCAGCTCCAGGACGTCCGCGTCGGGGATCGAGTGGTTGCCGTGCACCCGCAGCTCGGCCACGACCTCCGGCCCCGGGACCGGGGCGACCGCGGGGAACTGCGCCCGGGGCGGCGGCGGAGACTCGCCCGGCGAAGACGCGGCGAACCGGGTCGGGAAGAGCAGAGGGAGCCGGACCGGGGACGGCGCCGGGGACGGCGAAAGGAGCTGCGCCGGGGACGGCGAAGGGGGCTGCGCCGGGGACGGCGAAAGGCGCTGCGCCGGGGACGGCGAAAGGAGCTGCGCCGGGGACGGCGTGGCAGCGAGGAGCATCAGGAGGGCCGTCGCCGCGGCTCGTGGCGCCGGCGCGCCCAGGAGTCTGCGCGGTGAAACGGTGCAGACTCCTGGCAGGGTTGGTTGGGCGCCCAGCGGAGCCGAAGGCGACGATGGGCGGGCTAGGTCCCGGGCGCCCGCCCCGGCCCAGGGGGATGTCTTCCCGCGGCCCGCGACCGCGGCGAGGCTCATCTCCCGTCTCCGGTCACGGCCCCGGTCCCGACCACCCGCCCCGAGGTCAGGGCCTCGCGGTAGTCGGAGTACTCGCGGGTCAACCGCATCTCGAACGCCCCCAGCGCCGTCGTGGCGCCCCCGGTCAGCACCATCCGGCTGGGCAGCCAGACGCCGCCGATCGGCTGCGCCATCTCGATCGACGCGTGCCACCCGTCGACGCGCACCAGCCATCGGCCCGGCAGGAAGTCGAGCCCGACGTTCTCGAAGGTGTAGCGGACGACCTCGTGGACCTCGGGGTCGATCCAGAGAGTGACGAGCGAGGTCTTGGCGAACCCCTCCGCGATGCGCCGCTCGCGCTCCGACTCCGGCTCCGAGTCGTCCTCGAAGAGATCGGTCGGGTAGTACTCGATCTTCACGACCTCCCGGCCCGCGAAGGTCTCGTACCCGGCGAGATAGTAGTTGCCGGGCTCGAACGGGAACTCCAGGAAGTAGCCGGCGTCGGTGATGAACTCGGGCTCGAGCCGGTCCCCTTCCGCCGCCCCGGTCTCCCGTTGGCCGGGAGCCGGCCCGGCATCCTCCGCCGCGGCGGCAGTCGAGTCCGGAGCGGGAGCGGCATCGTCAACGGCAGCCTCCGCGGCTGGGCGTTGCTCCACGGTCACGCCCCCGGCCGGGGAGACCCGGACGCTGACCCGGCCTTCCTCCTCCCGGCGCTCCGCCTCGCGCCGCTCCCGCCGGCGCAGCCAGTCGGCCTCGTATTCCCGGCGCTCGGCCTCGCCGATGTCGACCCCGTCGAAGCGCCGCGGGCTGCGCACGACGACGTCTTCCCGGACGTACCATTCGTACTCGTGCCGGAACCCGGCAATCGGCAGGCCCGCCGGACCGTCGACGTCCAGCGTCAGGACCTCGCGCAGCACGAAGTCGCCGATGCGCCGCCACGAGGCGTCGCGGTTATCGAGCACGCGCTCCATGAACCGGTCGATCTCGTTCCCGGACTGCCCGGCGGCGGGGGCGGCCTGCTCGGCGCCGGCCGGCAGAGGCGACGGCGCCGCGACGGCGAGCAGCACGCCCGCCGCCGCACCTATGCGACTCCGGCCGGATTCGCCCCTCATACCGGTCCCTCCCCTTGCCGTGTCCGCCGTCGGCGCTCGTCGTCGCGTTGCCGATACAATAGCCACCGGCCGGAGGGGGGGTCCCGTCCGATGCGCCACGGACCCGCCCCGGCTTCTTCTGCCCGGTCACTACGGCCGAGGCCGCCCCGAGGTTCCCCGAAGGAAGTGGAGAAGCCGGTGTCGGAAGACCCGCCCCGCATCTATCTCGACTATAACGCGAGCACCCCGATCGCGCCGGCGGTGGCGGCGGCGATGCGGCCCCTGCTCGACGCGGGCTTCGGGAACCCGTCGAGCGGGCACTGGGCGGGCCGCCCCGCCCGCGACGCGGTCTGCGAGGCCCGCCGCCGCGTGGCGTCGCTGCTCGGGTGCGACGCGGACGAGATCGTGCTGACGAGCGGCGGCAGCGAGGCCAACAACCACGTCGTCAAGGGCGTCGCCCTCGGCGCCGCGTCCCCGCCGCACATCGTCACCACCGCGGTCGAGCATCCCGCCGTCCTCGAGCCGTGCCGCCTCGTCGAGACCCTGGGGGCGAGGGTCACCGTGCTGCCGGTGGACCGCCACGGCCTCGTCGACCCCGACGACGTTCGGAGCGCCATCGCCCCCGACACCGCCCTCGTCAGCGTCATGCACGCCAACAACGAGGTCGGCACCATCCAGCCCGTCGCCGAGATCGCCCGCATCGCCCGCGAGCGCGGCGTCCTCTGCCACACCGACGCGGCGCAGTCGGCGGGCAAGATCCCGGTGCGGGTGCGCGATCTCGGCGTCGACCTGCTGAGCCTCGCCGGGCACAAGCTCTACGCCCCCAAGGGCGTCGGCGCCCTGTTCGTCCGGCGCGGGGTGACGCTGACTCCGCTCGTGCACGGGGGCGGCCACGAGGGCGGCCGGCGGGCCGGCACCGAGAGCGCGCTGCTCGCGGCGGGCCTCGGGGCCGCCTGCCGCCTCGCCGAGACCGACCCCTGCGGGGACCGCGTGCGCGAGCTGCGCGACCGCCTGTGGAACGGACTGCGGGCGCGGCTCGGCGACCGCGTGGTCCTGAACGGCCACCCGGACCGACGGCTGCCCAACACCCTCAACGTCAGCCTTCCTGGACGGTACGGCGACGAGATCCTGGCGCGGATGCCGGAGATGGCGGCGTCGACGGGGTCCGCCTGCCACGCCGGAGGACGGGCGCTCTCGCCGGTGCTGGCGGCCATGGGGGTGCCGCCCGCGGTCGGTCACGGCGCCATCCGGCTGAGCGTCGGCCGCGGAACCACGGAGGCGGACGTCGACACCGCCGTCGAACGGATTGCGGGGTGCCTGTGAACGACCCCGCGGTCGCGGCGCGCGACGGGTTCCGGGGAGCACGGCGTTCGGCCGGTCCGGGCAGCGCCGCGGACGACGACGACGCCGTCGAACGGATTGGGGGTTTCCAGTGAACGCCATCTCCTGCCGCCCGCGGGAACGACGACGCCGTCAAACGGATTGGGGGTCCCGGTGAACGCCGTTTCCAGCCGCCCGCGGGGCGGGTCCGGCGGCTTCGGCCCGCTCCTGCGGCAGCACGGCGTCGGATCCGGCCCGAGGCAGCGGGTCGACCGACCGCGGGCCCCGGCCCGGACCCTCCTGCGGGCCGCGGTCCTGCTGACGGCCGCCCCGCTGGCCGGATGCGCGCCGGGGGGCCGCGACGCGGAGACGTTGCCACCCACCCGCGCGGAGCGCACCGCCTACGAGCAGACCACCGGCCACGGCGAGGTCGTGCAGGTCGTGACGCTGGCCGCGAATCGGTCCGAGCGCATCCACGCCACCACCTTCGGGTCGACGGTCGAGGGCCGCCCCTTGCCTCTGGCCGTCGTCGGGGACGTGGTCGATGCCCGGCCCGCCTCTGTCGTCGGCGCCGACCGCCTCCGCGTCTGGCTGCAGGGGGCCATCCACGGCGGCGAGGTCGCGGGCAAGGAAGCGCTCCTCATGCTGCTGCGGGACCTCGCGGCGGGCGGCCGCCCGGAATGGTCATCGTCGATGACCCTGCTTGTCGCCCCGATCTACAACGCCGATGGCCACGAGCGCATGGGGCCCGACACGCGGCCCTATCAGCTCGGGCCGGTCGCGGGCCAGGGCGAGCGGGCCAACGCCCAGGGGTTCGACCTCAACCGCGACCACGTGAAGCTGGAGTCGCCCGAGGCCCGGGCCCTCGCCCGCGCCTACGACGACTACGACCCGCACGTGGTCATCGACCTGCACACCACCAACGGCACCGAGCACGCCTATCACCTGACCTACTCGCCGCCCCTCCACCCGAACACCCATCCCGCCATCGACGCCCTCCTGCGGGACGAGTGGCTGCCCGCGATCACCCGCGCCGTCGAGCGGTCCGACGGGTGGCGCTTCTACTACTACGGCAACCTGCCGTTCGCCGACGGGGCCGAGCCGGCCTGGCGCACCTTCGACCACCGCCCCCGCTTCAACAACAACTACGTCGGGCTCCGCAACCGGGTCGCCCTGCTCGGCGAGGCCTACGCCTACGCGCCGTTCGACGAGCGCATCCGGGCCTCGCTGCGGTTCGTGGAGGAGGCCCTGGCGTTCGCCCACGACAACGCCGGCGCCATCGCCGCCCTCGTCGAGGCCGCCGACGCCGAGCCCGTCGCCGGGACCCGCCTCGCGACCCGCGCGGTCCCGGCGCGCTCGGACGCCCCCGTCGAGATCCTGCTGGGGCGCACCGAGGAGGTGCCGAACCCGTACACCCGGGCCCCCATGCGGCGCCGCCTCGACGTGGCCGAGCCGACCGAGCTGTACGAGTACGGGACGTTCGCCCCCGCCGACGACGGCGTCGAGGTCGCCCCCGCCGCGTACTACGTGCCGGCGGAACTCGCCACGGTGGTCGATCTCCTCGCCGCCCACGGCGTCGGCGGCGCCCCCCTCGCCGCCGACGCGACGTTCGACGTGGAGGAGTTCATCGTGCGCACGTCGTCCGTCACCGACCGCCCCTTCCAGGGCCATCGCGAGCGCACGGTCACGGGCGACTGGACCCCGGCCGAACGCCGTGTGCCCGCCGGCACCCTGGTCGTGCCCGTAAACCAGCCGCTGGGACGGCTCGTGTTCACCCTGCTCGAGCCGCGCTCCGACGACGGCATCGTGAACTGGAACCTGGTCGACGACCGCGTGGGCCACGCGGGTGCGCTCTACCCTGTCCTCAGGGTGCCGGTCGAGCGGGAGGGGCGAGGAGATGCGCCGCCGGTCGGGGCGCGATGAGTGCCGTCACGACCATCTTTCCGGCACACTGGCAGGCTGGAACCGTCAGGTGGAGCGCTCGCGTTCGAACGCGAGCCCCGGCCACCGGAGTCTACTCGGCCGTCCCCGGCGCCGGCAGCAGAGCGCGTTCGAGGGTCTCAAGGCGCTGGTCGACCTTGGCGAAGGCGATCTCGACGGCGCGCAAACGCGCATCCATGCCGCGAATGTCCGACTCGAGCCTCTCCATCCGGCTGTTCAGGTCGTCGATACGTGCGTTGACCCCGGAAATCTGCACCGACAACAACCCGGCAACCACCAGGATGGCAGGAACGATGGTCCCGATGATCCACTTCGTGTCGCTGCTCATGCGGCTTCCGGCTCGATGGGAAAGGCGCGTCAGTCCGAACGTCGACTCTCGGGTATCGTAGCACGCCATCCACGCCTGACCCGTCCTGTTCACCCCCCGGCGCCGAGCACGGGCACGAGGACGAGTCCGGTCACGTAGACCGCATAGAGGGCCAGCAGGAGCAGGCCCCCGCCCCGGTGGAAGTGGCCGGTCCGCGCGGTGAGGCCGAGGACGGCGGCGAAGAACACGCCGAGCCAGCCGTACGAGTACACCTGGGTGAAGACGTCGAGGCTCAGCGGGTTGATGGTGCCCGACAGGCCGACGATGAGGTACAGGTTCAGGACGTTGGCGCCGAGGATGTTGCCGAGCGACAGGTCCGGCACCCCCTTCCGGGCGGCGGAGACGCCGGTCACCAGCTCGGGCAGCGACGTCCCGATGGCCACCACCGAGAGCCCGATGATGACCGACGGCACGCCGAGGGCGGCGGCCAGCGACTGTCCGGAGTCGACCAGCAGGCGGCTGCCCACCACGATGAGGGCCGCCCCCAGCCCGAACAGGCCGATGGCCTTCGCGAGGCCGCTCGTGTCCGG
The DNA here is from genome assembly GCA_965116765.1 of Vicinamibacterales bacterium. GTDB lineage: Bacteria > Acidobacteriota > Vicinamibacteria > Vicinamibacterales > UBA8438 > JAJEEA01. Next base: position 2,071,369 of record OZ220718.1, read on the forward strand.
CTCGGGCCCGCCCGCCGCCTCGGCGCGCCGGCGGCGGATGCCGAGGTAGTCCCACGCCAGGTACGCGAACGCCAGGGCCAGCAGGACCGCGGCCCACGGCCGGCTGAGGGTCCGGTCCCAGGTGAAGACGACGACGAGGATCCCGGCCGAGACCATCCACGCCGCCCGCCTCACGAAGTCGCGCTTCTCCACCTCCACCGGGGTCAGCAGCGAGACGGTGCCGACGATCAACCCGATGTTGCAGATGCACGACCCGACCGCGTTCCCGAGCGCGATGCCGGTGTCGCCGACGCTGCTCGCCATCGCCGAGACCACCAGCTCGGGGGTGGTGGTGGCCAGGCTCACCAGGGTCCCCCCGATGACGAACCGGGGGATGCGCAGCGCCTGCCCGATGTAGATGCTCGAGTCGACGAAGAGGTCGCCGCCCTTGGCGACCAGACCGAGACCGAGGACGATGAGGACGATGTCGTAGATCACGGGTCGGCGGCGCCCGCCGGCGTCGCGCGGGCGGGGCGAACGTGTGGGAATGGACGCCGCGCGGCAAGGCGACGCGCGGCTCGCCGCCGTCGCGGGTCCGGTGCGGAACGCCCCGAGCCGCCGGGCCCTTCCGCCGCGCGGCCCTGATTATAGTCGACGCCGGCCCCGGAGCGGTCCGGCCGGTCCGGCCGCCGGGACTGCCCCGGCAGTCGCGGAGCCCCTGAGTCTCGGCCTGGCTCATGTACATGTCCCCGACCTCGAGGGCTTCACCTCACGCCCACCGCGACGCACGGCGTCCACCGTCGCAGGCCGACCCTCCCCCGGACCCGGGGCCGTGCCGGCGCGGCGCCGTCCCGGGGTGCCGGGTCTATACTTGAAGCTCATGCGCGATGCCGACTTCCGGCCGGGGTCCGGCGACGCGGCCGCAGGCCCGCCTGACCCGGTTCCCCCCGCGGCCTCGACCGATTCTCCCGTGACCGGGAGCCGGTCGGGATCGGCCGCGCCGGGCCTCGACGAGCGGATCGCCCGATTGCGCGCCCGGCTGGCCGCGCTGGACCGAGCGGTGGTCTGCTTCTCGGGCGGCGTCGACTCCGGCTACCTGCTGGCGGAGGCGGCACGGGTCCTGGGCGACCGGGCGACGGCCCTCACCGCGGTCTCGCCGAGCCTGGCCCCCGAGGAACGGGCGGACGCCGAGGAGCTCGCGCGGCAGCTCGGCACGCGCCACGTGCTGGTCGAGACCCACGAGCTCGACGATGCGCGCTACGCGTCGAACCCCGTCGACCGCTGCTACTTCTGCAAGAACGAGGTGTACGGCGTGGCGGTGAGGGAGGCGGCCCGCCTCGGGGCGGCGCACGTGCTGGACGGGTTCAACGTCGACGACCGCGGCGACCACCGGCCCGGCCGCCGGGCCGCGCGCGAGCAGGGGGTCCGCTCGCCCCTCGACGAGACCGGGTTCGGCAAGGCGGACATCCGCGAGGCGGCGCGGCGACTGGGGCTGCCGGTGTGGGACAAGCCGGCCCTCGCCTGCCTGTCGAGCCGGTTCCCCTACGGCACCGGGATCACGCCCGAGCGGCTGGCCCGCGTCGCCGCCGGCGAGCGGGCGCTGCGCGAGCTGGGGTTCCGGGTGTGCCGGGTGCGGTTCCACGGCGCCACCGCCCGCATCGAGGTCGAGCCGCACGAGATTCCCCGGCTGCGGAGCCCCGGCGTGCGGGCCGAGGTCGTGCGGCGGTTCCGCGACGCCGGCTTCGCGCGGGTGACGGTCGACCCGCGGGGCTACCGTCGGGGCTCGCTCAACGAGGCGCTGCCGACAGGGACCCCGGAGGCGTCGGCGTAGACCCGCCCGTCGTCGCCTACACCTCCGCTCGTGGCCCGGCCCTGGGAGTCTGCGGCGTAGAACGGTGCAGACTCCCGGCAGGGTCGGTTGGGCGCCCGGCGGAGCCGGAAGCGACGATCGGGGGCTTGGCCTCGGCCGGCTCGACCAGCAGATCGGCGAGGCGCATTCCCCCGAGCCGATAGGGGTTCACGACCTCGTCGGCCCCCGCCTGCAGCATCCGCTGCTCGGCGCCCTCGCCGTCCGCCCGCGCCACGATGACGAGCCCGGGGTTCAGCGACCGCGCGGTCAGCACCGCGTAGAGGTTGTGGGCGTCGTCGGCGAGGCAGCACACGAGTCCGCGGGCGTGCTCGACGTTGGCGGCCCGGAGAGACGACTCCTGCGACCCGTCCCCGGTCACCACCGGGAGCCCCGCCGCTGCCAGCGCCTCGGTCTGCTCGACGCGCGCCTCGACCACCACCACCTGCCGGCCCGCCCGGCGCAGGGCGTCGACGGCCGCGCGGCCCATGCGCCCGTAGCCGCAGACGACGTCGTGGCCGCTCATCCGTTCGATCATTCGGACCCTCCGGACATGCCCCAGGTAGCGCCGCAGCTCGCCCTCCATGATCGAGCGGCCGACCTCGGAGGCGAGGAACAGGAAGACGCCGATGCCGGTCCCGAGCAGGGCCACCGTCAGCGCCTGGCCGGCCGGCGAGAGGGGGAACACGTGGCCGAAGCCGACGGTGGTGATGGTGATGACGGTCATGTAGAACGCGTCCCACCACGGCACCCCCTCGACGAGCCGGTAGCCGGCGGCGCCGGCGATGAACAGGCCCAGGACGAGCGCGGTCGCCCGCGCGAGCCGGTACGGCGTCGCCACGACGGTCGCGCCGGGACCGGCGGAGGGCTGCTCGGTGACCACTGAAGGCTCTCGACGGCGAATGCCGACACCACTATAGGCCAGCCATGACGACGCGACCCGACGCAGCCGCCGGGCCAAGGATGATGGGCCGGGGCCGAAGTGAAGTCCACAATCTCGAGTTCGGACTCGCCCTGCCAACGCCCCTGCCACGGTGGCAACCACGGGCACTCCCGGCGCCGAAAGCGAATCGCCGCCCGCCGGGGATCGCGGGGCGTTGGCGATTCGCGCGAACGTGTCGAAAGAGCGCGACCAGAGGCTCGTACCCGGCGAGTTGCTCTACCAGTACGAGCCGCATTACTTCAGCGTCTTGCGTCACCCGCCTGAGGTACGGACAGAAGAACGGCTGTACTATGAACCGTGCGCCGGTTGCGGGCGGGCATCCAACGATCCTCTGTGCACATGCCCTCTGTAGCCGGCGGGCGGGCGTTGCCCGCTCACGCCCGCGCCGCCTCGAAGCCGGCGACGTTCCGGGTCTCGCGGCTGAACTCGACCCCGACCAGGTGGACGGACCGGCCCTGGCCGCGGTACTTCTCGGCGTAGCCGCGGTCCCGCAGTTGGGCCATCGCCGACCCCGCACCCCACCCCGCGATCTCCACGACCTTGAACTCGAAGAGATAGACGTGGTCGTCGACGCGAACCGCCATGTCCAGACGCCCGCGGCTGGTGCTGTCCTCGACCGTCACCTCGAGTCCCGCGCCAGCCACCCAGGAGTAGAACACGCTGGCGTAGTAGCCCTCGTAGCGGGCAATGTCGTTGTTCGAGTGCCATTGGTGGGGAATGCCGGCAAAAAACGCGTGCAGCAGCGCTTCCAGGCCGGGGAGGTCGGCGGCGGCGAGCAGATCGAACAATCGAGCGCGCTGCGCCGTCTGGCGCGCGGGGTCGCCCGTCAGGATGCTCAGCAGGCTCCGGTTCAGGCTCTGCCGCACCTCCCGGTTCGGGTAGCCGAGCCGGTAGTAAGTCTCGCCGCCGCGCGACTCGGCGCCCCGGATGGTCAGGTAGCCGGTCTGGAACAGCAACGCCTCGGGGGCAATCCGGTCCACGTCGAAGGCGGACAACAGATCGTCGCTGCCCGGAAGGTCGTCCAGGTCGACGGCGCTCACGTTGCGCGTCAGCAGCGTCTCGACCAGGAACGTCGGCGTGCCGGTCTCGAACCACCAGGGGCCGAACTGCCGGCGGTCGAACAGCAGAAGCACGTCGTAGGGGTTGTAGACCTGTTCCTCCCCCAGCCAGTTGTAGCCGTTGTACCAGGTACGGATCGCGTCGCGGTCGAGGCCCGGCAGTTCAGGTGCGAACACGATGTCGAGGTCCGCCTCGGTGTAGCCGCAGACGGCCGAGTAGCGCGGGTCGAGGGTGATGTCGGTCAGGTTGTTGAGGCCCGAGAACAGACTGACCTTGGAGAACTTGCTGACGCCGGTGAGAAACGTGAAGCGGACGTGCGCGTCGCAGTCCTTGACCACCGCGTACAGACCGCGCAGGAAGTCACGGTTCGCGCGGGCCACGCCGGGAACGTCCAGCGCGTCCAGGATCGGCTTGTCGTACTCGTCGACCAGCACGACCACGCGCCGACCGGCGCGCTGGTGCAGCCTCTGCAACAGGTGGCGGAACCGTTCCGGGGCGGCGGTGTAGCCCGGCCCCGCCCCGGCCGCCGTTTCGACCACGTCGAGCTGCGCCATGACGTTCGCGTGCAGGTGACCCGGCTCTCGGAAGTGGCCGCCGCCGAAGCTCAGGCGCACGACGGGGTGGCGGAGGGACCAATCCCAGTGACCGTGGATGTCCAGCCCCGCGAACAGCGCCTCGTTGCCCTCGAACAGGTCCTTGATTGTATCGAGCAGCAGGCTCTTGCCGAAACGCCGCGGACGCGACAGGAAGTAGTGCTTGCCGCCGTCCGCCATCCGCCGCACGTAAGGGGTCTTGTCGACGTAGTAGTAGCCGCCTTCACGGATCTCCCGAAAGGTCTGGATGCCCAAGGGCAGTCTGCGCCGCCGCCGGGCGTCCGATTCGACGGATCGGCCGTTCTCGGTCATCCACCTCCGGCGCCTCCGCTCGTCGCACGGGCGGAGCGCCCGGCTCAGAACGTCCATTCTGTCACGACTCCCGGCTCGGGCGGCCGTGCTGCGGCATGCAGCCGGCGAAGTCGCCGTCGTCCAGGTTGTCGCAGGACCCGAGCTACCGCTCTCGGTCAGGCCCCTGGCGGCCCGGATGATCAGGCTGGCGTGATCGGCGAGGTGCTCGACGACTTGAAGACGGGGTGGTGCACGGCCACGCCCGCGCCCGGCCCGCCGACGCGCCCCGGCGGTTGTCGCGCGGTCGGGAAGCCGTCAGAATAGCGCCCATGTCCGATGCAGCTCGATTGCGCCGCCCGGAACCCGCCGTGGAGACCTCGCGGGGGCTGACGCCCCGCGGCCGCCGCGCGGCGGCCGCTCTCGCCCTGTGGTCCGTAGCCGCCGCGGCCGGCGCGGCCGCCCAGGAGCCCGACTTCGAGCGGGCCAGGGACGAGGCGGTGTCCCTGCTGCAGGCCCTGGTGCGCATCGACACCAGCAGCCCGCCGGGGAACGAGACCGAGGTCGTCGAGGCCGTCGAGTCGGTGCTCGACGAAGCCGGCATCGACTCGACGGTCCTCGCGCTCGATCCGACCCGCGCCAACCTCGTGGCGAGGCTGCGTGGGGACGGGTCGAAGCGCCCCATCCTGCTGATGGCCCACACCGACGTGGTCGGCGTCGACCGGGACGACTGGTCGGTCGACCCCTTCGGCGGCGTCATCCGCAACGGCTATCTCTGGGGCCGCGGCGCGGTGGACGACAAGGGCCAGCTCGCGGCGATGGTGCAGGTGCTGCTGCTGCTCGAGCGCCACCGGGTGCCGCTGTCCCGAGACGTCATCCTGCTCGCCGAGGCGGGCGAGGAGGGAACGACGGAGGTCGGCATCGACTTCGTCGTCGAGCAGCACTTCGACGCCATCGACGCCGAGTTCGCCCTCAACGAGGGGGGGCAGATGACGGCGTCGAACGGCGCCGTCGACGTCGTGAGCGTCGCCACCACCGAGAAGGTGCCGTGGCGCGGCATCCGCCTCGTGGCCCGCGGCACCGCCGGCCACGGCTCGGCCCCGCGGCTCGACAACCCCATCGTGCGGCTCGCCGCGGCGGTGGCCAGGGTGGGGAGCTACCAGGCGCCGATGCGGCTGAACGAGACCACGCGCGCCTTTCTCGACCGGCTCGCCGACGTCAGCCCGCCCGACGTCGCGTTCCGCTACCGGAACCTCGAGAACGACCGGTGGCGCGAGACCATCCGGCAGACGTTGCGCGAGACGGACATCGGGGTCAGCGCCATGCTCCAGACCACCATCTCGCCCAACGTCATCCGCGGCGGGTTCCGCCGCAACGTCATCCCCGCCGAGGCCGAGGCCGAGCTCGACGTCCGCGCCCTGCCCGACGAGGACCTCGACCGCTTCCTCGCCACCCTTCGCGACCTCGTCGACGACCCGGCGGTGCGGGTGACCCCCCCCACCAGCATGCGGCCGGCGGCGCCTCCCTCGCGCCTCGACAGCGAGATGTTCCTCGCCCTGGAACGGGTGCAACGGCGGATGTTCCCGGAGGCCATCACCCTGCCCACGATGCTGGCGGCGGCCACCGACTCCGCCCAGCTTCGCGCCAGGGGCGTGCAGACCTACGGCATCGGCATGATCCGCGACGAACGCAGCGGCGTCCACGGGACCGACGAGCGGGTGTCCATCGAAGCGCTGGGCGTCTTCCTCGAGTACTTGTACCGGGTCGTCACGGAGGTGGCGGCCCGCTGAACGGCAGGCGTCGAACCGGCCGCGGCGGCGGACGGGGCCGACACGCGGCGCTCAGTGGATGACCTGATCGTCGATGGCTTCGTCGAGGAGGTCCTCGACCGGCTCGAGATGGGGAATCTCGAGGGCGCGCACCGACTTGATGGCGATCGTCAGGGCCTCGTCGGCGGTCCAGGACAAGGCGTCGGCCCGGAGCCGTGCGCGCGTCTGCCTGAGCTGGCGGAGCACCTGCGCCCGGTCGAATCGCTGGCCTTCACAATGCTCGCAGAAACTCATGGCTGTCCCTTTCGTCGTCGCTCCGGCGACCGCCCGGGTGGTCCGACACTCGGCCCTGCCGGTCCATGCCGCGCGGGACTCCATCACGGGCGGCCGGCTGCCAGCCAAACTGATGCCGGTCAAAACCATAGCACAAACCGCGCCAGGGCAGGAGAAACGCCCAGTCGCACATGGTACAGTAGTCTCGATGTGCTGCCGGGGTCGCGCGACCCGGCCGGGATGGTTCGTTCGGGAAGGCGGGGCGGGAGAACGGGAGGCGCCCGGGTCGACCGGCCGTGGTCGGTGGCGGCGATGGTCGAGGTTCCCGCGAAACCCGGACTCCCCACCGGCCGAGAGTAGTCGGTGGCGGCGATGGTCGAGGTTCCCGCGAAACCCGGACTCCCCACCGGCCGGGATCGGCAGAGAGGCGACGGGCCCGTGACCGTGCTCCCCAACGGACACGCTGCCACCTGGCAGGGACACCGGAGAGCCGCCGGACAGCCGTCGGCTCGCGGCCTGCTGCCGCCGACGCCGCAGCGGGGCGGCCCCTGCCGTCGGCCCCGGAGCGGTGAGCGCGGGGAGCTCCGGGCGAGCCGGCAGGTTGGCACGCAGCGTGCTTGTCAATCTGGCGACGATCACGGATCCAGGCGAATGCGCCGCGGACACGGCGCAGATTCCTGGAGGGTCGCCCGGGCGCCCGGCGGAGCCGAAGGCGGCGATGGGCGGGCCAGGACCGAGCGGGTCGTCCGGAGGGAGGAAATCGCCATGAAACGTCTCTCACGTGCGCTCTGCATCGCGGTCTTCGCGGCCGCGTGGTCCATACCCCTCGGCACGATGGCCGAGGCGGGCCAGGCCAGACAGCGCGGGTCGCGGCCCGGGCAGGCGCAACGCGCGCCCCAGCGTGCGCCGCAACGGGCGGCCCCGCCGCGGGCGGCGCCGACGCGTCGGGCGACCCCACCCCGCCGGGCGGCCGGAGCCTCGCGCCCGTCCGCTCCCCCCGCCGCCCGCCGCGGAGGGTCCCAGCGCGCGGCGCCGCGGGCTTCCGCCCCCGCGCGCGACCGTGGAAGCCGGGCCGGAAGGACGGCCCCCCGGGCCACGGACCGCGCCGTCCCTCGACGCGCCGCTCCCCGCAGCCGCATCGGCGAGACGTCCCCGAGGGACGCCGGCCGCTCCCGGGCCGTGGGTCGGGCCCCGGACCGCCGCGACGGAGGGAGCCGGGCCGGAGCGACGGCCCCCCGCACGCCCACCCGGCGGGCCGTCCCCGAGCGCGCCGCTCCCCGCAGCCGCATCGCCGGGACGTCGCCGCGGGACACCGGCCGCCCACGAGCCGTGAGACGCACACCGTCTCGCGGCACCGGCGGAACTGCACCGGGAGACGCTGACCGCCGGGTGGGCAACCGCACCACACCCCGGGGAGGCCCCGCCGATGCGGCCCGGCGGGTGGCGCGGCCGCGCCGGGCGCCGGACGCCGGCGTCACCGGAAACGGCCGCCGCGCCGGCGCACGGCCACGCGGAGAGCCGGGCGTCGGGGTCGTCGACAACGCCCGGCGTGGCGGGCGCATCGCGGGCACCGCCCCGGGCGCGAGGACCGGACGCCGGGGCGCCTCCGTCGTCGACCGGCGCGGCCCGCGCGGCAACGCCATCCGGCGCGCCGACGCGCCGCTGACGTCACGGCCCATCGTCGTCAACAACTACGTCGACGGCGGAAGGCGCGGCTACCGGGGATTCCGCGGCTACCGCGGCCGACACCGCTACGGCATCCCGCACATCCACGGCAGCTACTTCTACTTCCCGGGCTACAGCACCTTCAGCCTCGGCGTCGCGGTGGGGTCCGGCCTGCGCTACTACGACCCCTACTGGAATCCCTACTGGTACGGCTACTACGGCCATCGGTACGGCTACAGCGCCTGGGACTGGGGGGCGAGATACGACTACTACACCGGCAGCCTGCGCCTGAAGGTCCAGCCCCGCTTCGCCGAGGTGTACGTCGACGGGTACTACGCGGGCCAGGTCGACAACTACGACGGCATCTTTCAGCGGCTGCGTCTCGAGGAGGGGCCGCACCACATCGAGATCCGCTACCCCGGCTTCGTGCCCCTGGAGTTCGAGGTCATGATCCTGCCGGGCGAGACGATCACCTACGAGGGCTTTCTGCAACCGCTCTGACCGCGTCGCGCAGGCCGGCGGCCTCGGGAGCCCGCGGCGAAGCCGACTCGCGGCGTCGCCGCGGGCTCCGGCCTTCCCCAAATCCGGGCGGCGGGTCGGGCTCGCCGCCTGCCCGACCTCCCGGCGACACCCCGGCCGCCGCGCCCGGGACGCTCGCCGTGGACGGCGTGGACTCCGGCAGGGTCGATTGGGCCGAGCGGGACCGAAGACGACAATCGGCGGGCTACGGCTCCTCGGGCCGCGCCCGCCCGCAACTCCAGCACTCGGTGAACTGCGCCTCCACCGTCTCGCCGCACCGGCAGCGCCACGTCTCCGTCTCGCCGGCCGCGGCCGGACCGCTGCCGAACTCGGCCGCCAGCTCGCGGGCCCGCGCCAGCCGGTCGTCGTCGAGCACCCAGACCGACGGGCGGGTCTCCATCCGGAACAGGCCGCCTCCCTGAAGCGGCACGAAGTCGTCGCCGCGCACCACCGCCTCGATGGCCTCCTGCGCGAGGAGGTCCTTGAGCATGTGCGCGTCCACCGCGTTCGCGGCCACGTAGATCCGCTTCAGGGTCGACATGCGATGCGCGTCTGGCGGAAGCCGCCGAGCCCCGCGAAGACGGCGCGGTCGCCCAGGTCGTGCTCGATGCGCAGCAGGCGGTTGAACTTGGCGGTCCGCTCGCCGCGGCACCCCGAGCCGGTCTTGATGTGGCCGCAGCCGGTGGCGACCGCGAGGTCCGCGATGAACGTGTCCTCGGTCTCGCCCGAGCGGTGGGACACGTAGGCGCCGTAGCCGTGCCGTTGCGCGAGGCGGACGGTCTCGAGGGTCTCCGACACCGTCCCGATCTGGTTCAGCTTGATCAGGATCGAGTTGCCGACGCCGCGTTCGATGGCCTGCTGCAGGATCGCGGGGTTGGTGCAGAAGGCGTCGTCGCCGACCAGCTCGATGCGGTCGCCGAGGGCGCGGGTGAGGTCGGCCCACCCGTCCCAGTCGTTCTCGGCGAGGGCGTCCTCGATGAGGACGATGGGGTGGCGGTCGATCCAACCCCGCCAGAGCTCGATCATCTCCGACGTGGTGAGGGCCGCCCCGTCCGACTTGAACGCGACGTAGCGGCCGCCCCGCCACATCTCGCTCGTCGCGGGGTCGAGGGCCAGCGCGATGTCCGCCCCGGGGCGGTAGCCGGCCCGCTCGATGGCCTCGAGGATGAGCGCCACCGCCTCCTCGTTGCTCGCGAGGTCGGGCGCGAAGCCGCCCTCGTCGCCGATGCCCGTCGACTTGCCCCGCGCCTTGAGCAGCCCCCGCAGGGCGTGGAAGGTCTCGACGCCCATCCGGAGGGCCTCGGCGAACGACGGCGCATTGTGGGGGGCGATCTTGAACTCCTGGAAGTCGACGGTGTTGTCGGCGTGGCGCCCGCCGTTGATGACGTTGAGGCACGGGACCGGCAGCGTCGCCGCCTCGGCGCCGCCGAGATGCCGGTACAAGGGCACGCCGGACGACGACGCCGCCGCGCGCGCCGCCGCCATCGAGACGCCGAGGATGGCGTTGGCGCCGAGCCTCGCCTTGTTGGGGGTGCCGTCGAGCGCGATCAGCCGATCGTCCAGCCCCCGCTGGTCGGCCGCGTCATGGCCGACGAGCGCGCCCGCGATCTCGCCGTTGACGCCGGCCACCGCCCCCCGCACGCCCTTGCCGCCGTAGCGCGGCCCGCCGTCCCGCAGCTCGGCCGCCTCGCGCTCGCCCGTCGACGCGCCGGAGGGCACGCGCGCCTCCGCCACCGTCCCGTCGTCGAGATGGACGCGGGCCTCCACCGTGGGATTGCCGCGCGAGTCCAGCACCTCCAGGGCGTCGATCTTCCGTATCTTCATGCGCTTCCGTCTCCGGCGGAGTCGTCGCGTCCTCGACGCCGTCGGCGGCTGAACCCGCCCATCGTCGCCAGCAGCTCCGCTTGGGCGCCCAGCCAACCCGCCAAGAATCCGCACCGTTCCGCGGCGCAGACTCCCGGGGCGCCGCGGGACCTTCCACCCCTCTGCGCCGCCGGCTCCGGCCGCGACCCCGGAACCGGGGACACCGACCCGCACCCCGCGCCGGCGCGGCGATCCGGGGCGGCCCGGGGCGCCGGCACGCATGGCCGCGGGGCGGCCCCGGCCGCGAACGGGTCACGCATGTTCACGGGCGAGGGCGTCGTTCAGGGTGCAGCCGATGCCGGGACCGTCCGGCACCTGCAGGATTCCGTTCTCGAAGCGTTCGGGGGGGTCGACGAGGTCGCCGCGCCACGGCGCCTCGTTCCACTGGTACTCGAGGATGTCGAAGTTGGGCAGCCAGGCGCAGACCTGCGCCGAGGCCATCGTGCTCACCGGGCCGCTCGGGTTGTGCGGCGAGACGAGCACGCCGTCGAGCTCGGCCACGGTCGCGATCTTCCCGAGCTCGGTGATGCCCCCGCAGTGCTTGACGTCGGGCATGATGATGTCGACGGCGCGCTCGCGGCACAGGGGTGCGAAGCCCTCGATGCCGAAGAGGAACTCGCCGCCCGCCATCGTCTGGCGGATGCCGTCCTTGATCGCCCTCGTGGACTCGAGGTCGGTCGGGGGCACCGGCTCCTCGTACCACGACAGCGCCTGCGGCTCGAGCCGCCGCGCCACCTCGACGGCGAGGGGCACGTCGAAGAAGCTGTGGACGTCGATCTTCAGGTCGACGTCGGGACCGATGGCCGCCCGCATCTCCTCGATGCACGCGATGCCCAGCTCGGTCGCCGCCTCAACGTCGCCGGCCGGCCCGTCGAGGGGCGGGAACCCGTCGAAGGGCGCCGCCTTGATGGCGCCGAACCCGTCGGCGACGGCCTGCCGCGCGTTCGCCGCGAACCCCGCCGGCGACCGGTCGGCGGTGGCGCGGTTGATGTTGGCGTAGGCGGGCAGCTCGCGCCGCACCGCCCCGCCCGCGAGCTCGTGGACCGACGCCCCGAGGGCCTTGCCGACGAGGTCCCACTGCGCCTGCTCGAGAGCGCTGAACGCGGTGGCCGGCACCCGCCCCCCGCCGGCGGCGGCCCGCCCGCGCTGGCGGTAGCCCTCGATCTCGAACGGCGACCGGTCCCTGACGAGGTCGAAGAACGGCGCCATCTCCGGGAACCCGGTCCGACGCCCCATCGAGGCCTCTCCCAGCCCGGTGATCCCGTCGTTGGTCGCGAGCCGCACGAAGATCCAGTTCGTGCGCCCGGTGACCCGGACGACGATCAGCTCCATGCCGGTGATGCGAAGCCGCCGCTCCGCCTGCCCGAGCGGCAGGGCGGCAACCGGGGACGCGGCGTGCGGCAGGGCGGCAGCCGCGGCGCACGCAGGAAGGGCACCGAGGAACGCGCGGCGAGTGGGTTGCAGCATACGGCGCCATTCTACACCGGAGCCCCGGCGCGGTTCGGCTCCGCCCCGTCTGCGCACCGGGGTCGAGAGAGTGAAGCCGGCAGGCGACGGTACGCTAAGCTAGAACGTACGCAAAAAACGCGCACACGGGAGCCACCGGACTCGCAATCGCTGCAGTCTCCGGAGAAACAAGAGACTGCCGACGGACAGAACATACATGACCTGTTTGCAGAACACCCACGGTCTGACGCCACGCTCTCGGCCGCCGCGCCGCCGCCCACCCGTCGCTGCCGTCACGATCCTCCTCCTGCTCGGCTGCCTGCCGGCCGCCGCACAGCCCGGCGATCTCCGGACCGTGGCCGCCGTGGACGCGTCGACCCTGCGCGAGTGGGACAACGTCGTCGAGCGGGAGGTCCGCGCCGGCGGCCTGCGCCGCTACGAGACGCGGCCGAACCTCTACCTGCCGGACCGGCGGAGCGAGCGGTTCGCCCAGTACCACGAGGGGGTCCCGGTCTACGGCGCCGACCTGATCCGCCAGACCGAGGCCGGGCTCACCACCGCCATTCTCGGCACCCTGTTCACCGGCGTCGACGTAGAGACGACCCCGGGCCTGACGTCTTCCGAGGCGCGCGCGGCGTTCGACGCGATGTCCGCGCCGCCGTTCGGGTTGGTCGGGGAACCCGGCCTGTGGGTGCTGCCCCTCGGCGAGGGCGAGTACACGCTCGCCTGGCGGGGCACCCTGTCGAGCTTCCGCGACGTGTTCATCGACGCCGGCACCGGCGAGACCCTGTTCGAGGTCAGCCGCGTCCGCCGGCAGGCGGTCGGCCTCGGCACCGGCGTGCTCGGCGATCAGCGCAAGATGGCCACCGAGTCCATCGGGGGGACGTTCAGGACGCGCGACCCCCTCCGGCCCGCGGTCATCGGGACCTACGACCTGGAGAACGACGAGACCCGGTTCCTGAACACCATGCTCGCCATGTTCAACGGCGCGCCGCCGCCTCTCTCGGCCCTCGCCGCCGATGCCGACAACATGTGGGAGGACGGCGTTGTCGTCGACGTCCACCCCGGGGTGGGGTGGTCGTACGATTACCTGGCCACCCGGCTCGGCTGGGCCGGCATCGACGGCCGAGACGGCGACATCACCGCGTTCGTACACCCCGTGAATCCGGCCAGGGTCCTCGCCGGGGTCGAGCCGTGCTTCGAGAACGCCACCGACCCGTTCGAGGAGTGCAGCCAGTACTTCCTCTTCCTGCTCGCGATCGACAACGCCCTGTACTTCACGCCCTTCCCGGGCGCGGACACGACCGGCTTGATGGTGTTCGGCGAGCCGTTCATGCTGCCCCGGCCCCTCACCACCCTGGACGTCATCGCCCACGAGATGGCTCACGGCGTGACCCACTTCACGGCCGGGCTGACGTACCCGCCGCCGCCCCGCCCCAACGAGCCCGGCGCCCTCGACGAGGCGTTCTCCGACATCATCGCCGTCGCCACCGAGTTCCACGTCGAGGAGCCCGGCCGGGGACCCCTGCGCGCGGACTACCTGATCGGCGAGGACATCGGGTTCCCAATCCGCTCCCTGCGCGACCCCCAGGGGCTGCAGAACCCGATCACCGGCCCCTACCCCGATCACTACGACGACCGGTACCTCGGACCGCTGGACCAGGGCGGCGTCCACATCAACGCCACGATCCTCGGGCACGCCTATTTTCTCGCCGTCGAGGGCGGCACCAACCGCACGTCCGGGCTCGGCGTCACCGGGGTCGGCCAAGAGAACCGCCTCGACATCGAGCGCACCTTCTTCAACGCCTGGGTCAACCTGGTGCCGTCGTTCGCCGACCACGCCATCGTCCGGGAGAGCCTGATACGGTCGGCCACCGACCTCTTCGGGGCGGACGCCGCCGCCACCCGGGCCATGCGGGAGGCCCTCGACGCAGTCGGGATTCCCCGCGCCTCCGGCCGATAGCCCACGTTAGACCATAGTCGCCGAGATTCTGGAGACCGCCAATGACGCCGCGCCCGCATGCCCCCTTCCGTTCCTCCGCTCCCAACCGCGCTTCCGCTGCGCCGCTCGACGGCAGGCCGGCCCCCCGAGGGGAAGCGGGAGCCCGACGTGAGGCCGAAGGCCACCGTCGGCCCGCGACCGCGGGGTTCATCGCCGCCGCGCTCGGCGGGGCGCTCCTCATGCCCGTGACGGCCGCCGCCCAGACCGGGGGCTGGGTCGGCTTCAACGGCGCGACCCAGGCCACCGCCACCACCTTCACCGACAACGTGGGGTTCATCGAGTTCCACGAGGACGCCGACTTCGATGCCGACTACGCCGTCGGCACCGGTGCGGTCTTCGACGGCGGGGCCGGCATTCGGCTCGCGAGCGGCTTCGGCTTCGGCGTCGCCGTCAGCCGCTTCGAGCGGCTCGACCCGGTGTCGCTGGACGCGCGCATCCCGCACCCGTTCTTCTTCGACCGGCCTCGTTCGCTGACCGGCAGCGAGGCCGACCTGACGCGGCTGGAGACCGCGGTGCACGTGGAGGTCCGCTGGTTCGAATCGGTGAGCGACACCGTCGAGCTGGCCGTGTTCGGCGGCCCCTCGCTGTTCAACGTCCGCCAGGACCTGGTGACCGCCATCGGCTACGACCACGCCTATCCCTACGACCAGGCCAGCCTCGCGTCGGCGACCACGGAGGCGGCGTCCGCGTCGGCCATCGGCTTCCACGCCGGCGCCGACATCGGGTTCTTCTTCTCGGAAACGGTCGGGCTGGGCGCCCTCATCCGCTACTCGGGGGGATCGGTCGACCTGCCGGGCGAAGGCGAGGGCATGGTCCCGATCGATACCGGGGGCTTCCACATCGGCGGCGGACTCCGGCTCAGGTTCTAGCCCCCCCCGGGGCGCGGGCTCGCGGCGGCGCTCCGGCGACCCCTCAGGGCGCGCGGACCTCGACGTCGAGCTCGGCCCCGAACAGCATCGTCCGGTCGCGGTCGCGGGCCGCCCAGCGGAGCAGCACCGCCGGGTCGGGCTCGACGACACCCTCGAACGAGAGCACGTCGTTGGTCGTCACGCGGATCGGCTGCAGGAAGTCGAACTGCTCGGGTGAGAGGAGCAGGGTGTAGCGGCGGACGCCGCGCGTGGCCACCAGGATCTCGTTGCCGTTGCGGGCCAGCTGCACGCGACCGGCCGGGTCGGACCGGGGGAACGCGGTCCGCGCCGGCCCCGCGGGGACGTCGTCGGGGGGCGTGAGGACGAAGGCGAGGCGTTCGCCCTCGCGCTCGACCTCGACGTCGAGCCCGGGGCCGTCCCGGGGCGCCTGCACCGCCTCGCGCAGATCGTCGACCGTCGCCACCGTCCTGCCGTTGACGCCGACGAGCACGTCGCCCGCGCGGACCCCGGCGGCCTCGGCAATCGACCCCGCCACGACGTCGATCAGCAGGATGCCGCCGCCCTCCAGCAGGCCGAGCTGGTTGAAGCCGATCGGCACGCTGGGCGGCGTCGAGGCGATCTCGTTGAAGTCGTCGAAGTCGCTCTCGCCCTCCACCCCGCCCAGCTCGGTGATGACGAGCCAGTGCGCGCGGTTGAACCGGTCGGCCGACTCCGTCTCCCAGACGAGACGGTCGGGCAACGGGCGTCGGGTCTGGGCGACGATGAACGCGTCGACCCGCGGGCTCTCCTCGTCCCACCACTGCATGTTGTGGCCGGCCTCCGGCCGCGGCCGGAAGTCGACGTAGACCCCGGCGTTCACGAAGAGCTGCAGGAAGGGGACCACCGACGAGATCGGGTACAGCCGGTCCTGGCCGCCGTTGACGGCGAAGAACGGCTTGTTCCGCAGGTTGGTGACGTGCATCTGGCCGTCGGCGGCGGTCGAGGGGCTGGCGAGCACCGCCGGGTGCCCGTTGAACGACACGAACCCGGCCCACGGCGTGGGGGCCTTGAACGCGTGGTAGAACGCCCCGGTCCCCCCGTCGGACACCCCCAGCAGGTGGACCTGGTTCTCGTCGACGTTGTAGGTCCGCTTGAGGTCGTTGACGACGCCGGCGAGGTTCTCGATCTGGCTCGCCTGCCACCACATGGTCTCGCGCCACGACTCGGGGAACAGGACGATCGCGTCGTCGCGGGCGTAGCGCTCCTGGTTGCGCCACCACGCGGCCTCGTCGCGGCGCGGGCGGCTGACGCCGCCGTGCAGATAGACCCGCACCGGATAGCGCTGGGCAGGGTCGTACCCGGGCGGAATCCAGGCGATGGTCCGGTACTCGACGCCCTCGGGGTTCCGCCGGGTCAGGACCTGACGGCCGCGGGGCACGCCGGGGTCGTAGGCGCCGCCCGCCCGGACCAGGGGGAACAGCGACTCGATGCCGGGGTCGAGGGCGAGGACGCGCTCGACGGCCCCGTCGATCTCCTCGGGCGAGCCGGCAGCCCAGAAGTCCGCGACCGCCGGCGCGAGGTCCTGCGCGGAGAGCGGGGGGACCATCCCCCCCGCCGCCAACGCGAGGGCGGCTCCCACGATCGAACGCCGCAACCACGGGGTTCGCCGACGCCGCGCCTCCATCGGTGATGACACTTGATGCTCCTGGGTTCTCCGCCGGTCGCCTGCCACGGGGCATTCAGCCCCGGCAGACGCAGGCGGCGCGTCCCGGCGCGCGGACTCCGGCATTCGAGGGTTCCGGACACGGCTGGGAGGGCCGGCAGCCGGCCGGACCAGGCTCTCCCCCCGTGGCCGCGACCGTCTGCCGCGACCGTGACGGTCGTGGGAGAGGCCGGCCGGCCCCGGCGCTCTCCCACCGGCCGCTCAGCGGCGGGGTTCCCTACTGCCCGCCGGTGGTGGTCCCCGACCCGACCGCGGTCAGGCCGTTGGCGGCGAGGAAGCGCTGGATGGTCTCGAAGATGGCCACCGTCTCCTCGCGGTTGAAGCCGCCGTGCCCGCCGCCGGGCACGGTGTGGAGCTCGTTGGAGATGCCCGCCGCCTCGAGCTTCGCGTGCAGCTCGGTCGCGTGCTCGTAGGGCACGACGCCGTCGGCGTCGCCGTGAATGGTCAGGACGGGGGGCAGCCCGGACCGCACGTAGGTCAGCGGCGACACGCGCTCGGCGACCTCGAACCGGTCGGACATGCTGCCGAGCCAGGTCACCGCGTAGGTCTTCATGTTCGGCCCGTCGAGCAGGTCGCCGACGTCGGTGATGCCGTACCAGTTGATGATGGCGGCCACCGAGAGCTCCTCCGCCCCCGGGCACTCGCGGTCGAGCCCGGCCGAGGCGGGGACCATGCCCGTGGTCAGGGCGAGGTGCCCGCCGGCGGAGTTGCCGGTGACGACGATGCGCGACGCGTCGATGTTGTACTGCTCGGCGTTGCGGATGACCCAGCGCAGCGCACACAGGCAGTCCTCGACCGCGGCCGGGGCCAGCGACACCTGGGCCAGCCGGTACTGCACGTTGACCACCGCCCAGCCCTTCTCGAGCCACGGGAGCAGGCGCAGGACGTTGGCCTCCTTCGAGCCGGCCCGCCAGCCGCCGCCGTGGATGTACATCAGCACCGGGGTCGGGCCCTCGGCGCCGCGCGGCAGGTAGAGGTCGACCTGGTTGTCCCGGTTGTTGGCGGTGTGGTAGGTGACGTTCGGCACCACGCGGTAGGTGTTCGAGAGGTGCGACGCCCACGCCGCCGTCGAGTCGAGCTGCGCCTCGGCCGACGCCGGGGCGCCGAGCGCCGCCGCCACCGCCATCGCCACGATCGCCGCCGCCAGTCTTCGTGTCCTCATGGTGTCCCTCTCGCTTCGCTGCGGCGCTCCCTCGACCGCCGCCGGGTAACTGCGCCGGCCGACGCCGGCATGCGCTCTCCGTCTGTCTGCCGGTGGCCGTGCCACCGGCGCCGTACGGGAATCGTCGCCACGGGCTGCGATTCCACACGTCCGAACTCCGATGGAGTCCCGTCCGCCCTGCGGACGCCGGTTTGCTACCGCCCGCCGGCCTCGGTCGCCGCCGCCGGATGCAGCATCGTCACGCTCTCGGTGACCGAATCGACCTTGGCGCGGCTGTAGAAGATCGGGAAGTACTTGTTGCGCGCCCACAGCTCGAACAGGTCGCGGTAGTGCGGGTTGTCCGGATCGCCGGACTGGCCGGGGGTGTTCAGCCCCACCGAGTTGTCCCAGTTCGCGGTGTCCGCGACGATCATGAACGACGCCCCGGACGTCTGGTTGTCGCCGTTGCCGGTGTTGTGCACGGTGCCCGCCGTAGCCGCCGCGCGGCAGCGGCCCCACGTCGAGCCGGGCCCGCATGTCGGGGCTGACGGCCGCGGTCATGGGATGGCGGATCAGGGCGTGCTTGAACTTCTCCTGCCCGTACTGCCACTTCGACTGGTCGGGGCCCAGCCGCTCCTCCAGGTCGACGAGGGCCTGGGTCAGGCTGCGAACGAGGACGGCGTCGCGGCCCGCCACCGGGTCGTCGCCGAAGCGGCCGTCGGGGGCGGCCAGCCAGTCGATGATGCGCTTGGTGTTGAGGCCCCCGATGAAGTCGCGCGCCGCCTCGGGCACGATGAGGTCGCGCATGTTGGTGCGCAGGCGGCGCTCGAAGCTGACGTAGACGGCGGCCTCGACCGAGTCCTTGTCGAGCACGAAGTCCCAGCCCCGCAGCCGGTCGCGCAGCCCGGCGACCTTCGGGTCGTCGATCTCGAGCTCGCGCAGGAAGGGGACGATGTTCCGGCCCGCGACGGTCAGGTCGTCGTGCTGCATGCGCATCATGTCGACCACCGTCATGTGCCGGCTCACGTCCAGCATCTCCTCGACCCGCGCCGCCCGCATCTGGTCGCCCCACGTGTAGTGCAGCGCCTCCCAGTAGGGATAGCCGTCGGGCACCGTGTAGTTGTTCGCGGTGCCGTAGAACCCCTTGTCGGGGTTGACCACGCTCGGCAGGGCGGTGATCGGCAGGTAGCCGTCCCACTCGTAGCGGCCGTCCCCCGGCACCGGCACGAGCCCGCTGTGGTAGGGCCGGATGGGGGACACGCCCACCGCCTGGTAGCCGATGTTGCGGTCGCGGTCGGCCCAGATCATGTTCTCGGAGGGGATGCGGCTGTAGCTGCACGCCTCGACGAACTCCTCCCAGGTGCGGGCCTGGTCCATGCGCAGGCTCGCGAGGTAGGGGGCGCCGCCGTAGTCGAGCCACGCCGCGCGCAGGGCGTAGGCCTTGTGGTTCTCGCGGTCCTCGTAGAGCACCGGGCCGTGCCGGGTGTACTTCAGCTCGACGTCGACGGCGTCCTGCCCCTTCACGGGGACGCGGTCGTCGATGACGGTCATCGACTCCCAGCGGCCCAGGTAGCGGTACTGGTTCGGGTCGTCGGGGTTGGTGTCGTAGACGTAGAGGTCCTCGTTGTCCTGCCCGAAGACGGTCAGCCCCCACGCGCCGTGCTCGTTGTGGCCGATCGACACCCCCGGCAGCACCGGCTCGCCGCCCCCGATGACGTTCCAGCCCGGCGCCACCAGGTGCACCCAGTAGCGCAGCGACGGCGCGCTCTGCACCCGGTGGGGATCGTTGACCATCAGCGGAAACCCGGTCAGGGTGCGGCTGCCCGCCACCACCCAGTTGTTGCTGCCGATGGCCTCGTAGTCCTGCCGCTCGAGGTCGATCTCGCTCGGCAGGGCGGCGGCGAGCCGCTCGTACGTGGCCCGGTCGCCGCGGTGGGCCTGGACGATGTCGTCGGGCTCGAACCGCACCGAACGCCGGTGCGCGCGGTAGAGGTCGAGGATGCCCTCGTCGAGCAGCGACGCGTCGATCGCGGGGTCGAGGCTCAGGTCGGGGTCGCCGTAGTAGTAGTTCAGCTCCTCGACGGCGTCGGCGCCGAGCAGCGCCACCGCGCGCGCGTTGCGGATCTCGGCGGTGACGTTGGCCACCAGTCCCTGGTGGCGGGAGACGACCACCTCGGGGGTCCAGTGGCCGGGGGTGATCCCCAGCAGCTCGAACTCGACGGGCAGCAGCGACGGATCGGCGTTGGCCCGGTCGACGTACGCGTTGACGCCCCTCACGAACGCCGGGATGATCCGGTCCCCGCGGTCGTGGTAGTGGTTCATCTCGGTCGTCATGTCGCCGCGGAACCGGTGCAGCCGGGCCCCGATGTCGCGCTCGAGCTCGCGCGGCCCGAGGATCTCGGCGACGGTGCCCGTCGCCTGCCGGCGCCACATCTCGAACTGGAACAGGCGGTCGCGGGCCGCCGCGTAGCCCTGGGCGAAGAAGAGGTCCGCCTCGTTCTCGGCGTAGATGTGGTTGATGCCCCAGCGGTCGGTGACGATCTCCACCGGCGCCTGCAGGCCCGCGAGCTCGAGGCTCTCGGACTGCGCCGACAACGCCGGGCCGTGGCTCGTGATCGTCAACGCCAGGGCCGCCAGGAGTGCCGGCCGCAGAACGGCGCGGACTCCCGGAGGGTTGGTCGGACGCCCGGGGGAGCCGCCGGGCGACGACGGGCGGGCCGGGGCGGCCGTCCGGACGCGGGTGCTGCGGGTCATGGCGTGGCTTCCTCCGTTCGGATCTCGGCCGCGGATATCGAGGCGAGACGCATTATAATCCCGGCACCTGTAAACACCGGCGCTGTCCAATCCGCGCTCTTCCTCGACCGCTCCCCCATCGATCATGACTGACGACGTCTCGCCGGCTGCGGGCCGGTCCGCGCCGCCGAACCGCCCGTCGCCGCCCGACGGCTCCGCTCGCCCCCCGAACGCTGCCGCGGGCCCCGTCACCGTCGCGCCGCGCGGGGTCCTGGCCTCGGAAGACTGGTGGGCCGTCTGGCTCGGCGGGCTCCTCATCGCGGTCGCCGCCCTCGGGCTCCTCACCGGGGTGGCCGGCCTCGGCCGCTGGACCGCCAACCCCCTCGACGCCTTCGACGGGCGGGTGGCGGGGCTGGCGATGCTGGGCCTCGGGCTGGCCCTGCCCACCGCCCTCGCCGCCCAGGCCATCGGCGGGCGGTTCATCCAGCACCAGGCGGGGTTCTTCGGGCTGTTCGGACTCGCCGTCCTCGCCTACGCCCTCGCCAACCAGACCGGCATCCGGGCGGCGGGGGTGGGCTACGCCTTCTGGGCCCTGGCGCTGGGGCTCGTCGTCTCGAACGCCGCCGGCGTCCCGGGCTGGCTGAAGCCGGCCCTGCGCAGCGAGCTGTACATCAAGACGGGGCTCGTGCTCCTCGGGGCGGAGGTCCTGTTCAACCGCATCCTGACCCTCGGCCCGCCGGGGCTGCTCGTCGCCTGGCTCGTCACCCCCGTCGTCATCCTCTTCATGTACCGCTTCGGCACGCGGGTGCTGAAGATGGCCAGCCCCTCGCTGGTCATCGTCATCGCCGTCGCCACCTCGGTGTGCGGCGTCTCGGCCGCCATCGCCACCGCGGCGGCGGCGCGGGCGAAGAGGGACGAGCTGACCCTGGCCGTGAGCATGACGCTGATCTTCACCGTCCTCATGATGATCGTCATGCCCCTCGGCATCCGCGCCGTCGGCATGGACCCGATCGTCGGCGGGGCCTGGATCGGCGGCACGGTGGACGCCACCGGGGCCGTCGTGGCGGCGGGAGCGATGCTGGGGGAGGAGGCGGGGCAGGTGGCGGCCGTGGTCAAGATGATCCAGAACATCCTGATCGGGGTCGTGGCGTTCCTGGTGGCCGTGTACTGGGTGACCCGCGTGGATGCGCCGGGCGCCGCCGACCGTCCCGCCGCGGCCGAGATCTGGCGACGCTTCCCCAAGTTCATCCTCGGCTTCCTGGGGGCGTCGCTGCTGTTCTCGTTCGTGCTGACGCCGGCCCTCGGGGACGAGGCGGTGGCCGGCGTCATCGACCTCACGTCCGACCTCCGCGGCTGGCTCTTCTGCCTCGCGTTCGCGAGCATCGGGCTCGAGTCGAACTTCCGCGCCCTCGCCGGGCAGGTCTCCGGGGGGCGGCCGATTCAGCTCTACGTCGTGGGCCAGACCTTCAACCTCGTGCTGACCCTGCTCGCGGCCTGGCTCGCGTTCGGCGGGGTCCTCTTCGACCCGTTGTCATGACCACCGGCAACGAGACCCGCCGCCGGCCCCGCGGGGCCGTCGACAGCAGCCGCAGGCGGCCCGCGCGGCTCGCGGTCGGGATGCTGGCGCTGGGCGCGCTCGCCCTGCTGCTCTCGCAGGCCGTCCGCCTGCCCGGCCCGGCGGGCGACGCCATCCGACGAAACGCAGCCGAGGACCGTGACGCGACCGCCCTGTTCTACACCGAGGTGGACGGCTGGCCGGCGTGGCGGGACGGCACGCCCGATCGATAACCCGGCCCGGCCTGATCCGCGGTCGGAGGTTCCGCGCCGGCGGCCGGTCGCGCCGTCATCCCCTGAAGAGCGCCGCCGCCCGGTCGAGGGCGTCGCGGTCGCCCACGAGGACGGCGGTGTCGCCGGGGCGATAGGCGAAGTCGGCCTCGCGCTGGTAGTGCGGCCGTCCCTCCCTGATCACGGCGATCTGCACGGCGCCGGTGGCCCGTCGCAGGTCGAGCGAGGTGGCGCTCTCGCCCACCGCGGCCGCCCCCGCTTCGACCTCCGTCAGCTCGAGGGCGCCGTGGATGCCGAGGTGCTTCAGCTTGTCGAGTTGCAGGTTGGGCTGGGCGCGCCCCCGCAGCAGGCCGTAGTGCTCGTCGCGCACCGCGTCGAGCTCGTGCGCGATCCGCGAGGCGGGGATCTCGTAGCACTCCAGGGCCCGGGCGAACAGCTCGAGCGACGCCTCGAACTCCTCGACCACGACCTCGGTGGCGCCCAGCCGCATCAGCTCGTCGATGGACCCGACGTAGCGCGTCCGCACCACGACCGCCGCCCCCGGCGCCGCCCGGCGGGCCGCCGCCACCCCCCGCCGCTCGTCGAACGGGGACGAGATCGCGAAGACGATGAGCCTCGCCCCGCCGCCGGCGGCGCGCGACAGCACGGGGTGTCCGGCGCCGTCGCCGTAGAGCGTCGCGAACCCCTCGCGCCGCGCCGCCTCCACCAGCTCGGCGTTCTGGTCGATGACGAGGCACTCGATGCCCGCCGCCTGCAGCATCCTCGCCAGGTAGCGGCCGGCGAGGCCGTAGCCGACGACGATGGCGTGGTCTCTCGGGGCGGCGGCCGGCCCTTCCGCGGCCGGGGCGGGACCCGCCCCCCCGGCGAGCCGGACCGCCCAGGGCCGTGACGCCGCCACCAGGAACGGCGCCACCATCATGGAGAGCGCGGCGACGGCCAGGAACACCTGGTAGTGCCCGTCCCCGAACAGCCCCAGGGGCAGGCCCGCCGCCGCGAGCACGAACGAGAACTCCCCGATCTGGGCCAGGCTCAGCCCGGTCGCGAGCGGCGGTGTCGAGGCGCCGCCCCCGCGCCATCACCGCCCCCGCCGCCACCGCCGCCTTCACGCCCGCCAGCAGCAGCGTTCCCCCCAGCAGCAGGGGCAGGTGCGCCGCCACCACCGTCAGGTCGAGCAGCATGCCGATCGAGGTGAAGAACACGCCGCTGAAGAGGGCGCGGAACGGCATGACGTCGTCGAGGGCCTGCAGGCCGTACTTCGACTCCGAGATGACGAGCCCGGCCAGGAACGCGCCGACCGCGAGCGAGAACCCCGCCGTCGACGCGGCGAGCGCCGTCCCCATCGCGAAGAACCCCACGCACAGGGTGAACAGGTCGCGGTCGCGGGTCTCGACGATGCGGTCCAGGGTCCAGCGGACCACGAGCCGCCCGCCCGCGACGAGGGCGACCATCGCCGCGAGCCCCAGCCCGAGCCGGGGCCAGAGGCCGCCGGCCCCGCCCGTCGCGGGGTCGGCGCCGCCTCCGCCGGCGCCGGCCGCGAACAGGGGCACGACGAGCATGAGGGGCACGATGGCGAGGTCCTGGAACAGCAGGACGGCGATGGCCTCGCGGCCGTGCGGCGCGTCGAGCTCGCCGCGGTCGGCGAGGCTCTTGCTGACGATGGCGGTGGACGACAGGGCCGCGAGGGCGCCGTAGAAGAGGCTCTGGCCCGGCGGGAGGCCGAGCAGCGCGCCGCCCGCCGCCGCGAGGCCCATCACCCCGAGCACCTGCAGGCCGCCCGCGACCAGAATCGACGCGCCCCACCCCAGCACCTGCGACAGCGAGAGCTCGAGCCCGATCTCGAACAGCAGCAGCACCACCCCGATCTCGGCGAGGGCGGCGACCGCGTCGGGCTCGGGGATGAACGCCGCGCCGTGGGGACCGATGGCGACGCCGACCAGCAGGAACCCCACCAGCGTCGGCACGCGCAGGCGGTGCGCGAGGGCGACGACGGGTATGGCGAGGCCCACGATGAGGGCCAGGTTGCGGAGGACGGCAAGATCGTGCATGGGCGGACCGCGGCCTCGCGCCGTCAACGGCCCCGGCGGCGGAAGTACTCGATCTGGTACTCGCGGACGTTGCGGTTGTGCTCCCGCAGGGTGTCGGCGAACACGTGCGAGCCGTCGTTGCGGCTGACGAAGTACAGGTGCGACACGTCCGCCGGGGCCACCGCGGCCCGGAGGTCGTCCCCGTTCGGCGCCCCGATGGGGCCCGGCGGCAGCCCGGGATAGACGTAGGTGTTGTACGGCGAGTCGAACCGGAGGTTGTCGCGGGTGAGGTTGCCGTCGTAGAGCCCCGCGAGCTCCAGCGCGTAGATGACGGTCGGGTCGCACTGCAGCAGCATGCGCCGATCGAGGCGGTTGTTGAAGACGGCCGAGACGACGGGCCGCTCCTCGTCGAGCCCCGTCTCGCGCCGGATGAGCGACGCCAGCGTCACCACCTCGCGGACGCCGAGGCCGCGCGCCGCCGCCTGCGCCAGCAGGTCGTCGTCGAACACCCGCCGGAACTGCGCGACCATCGCCTCGACGAGGTCGTCGGCGGTGGCGCTGCGCGGCAGCGAGTAGGTCTCGGGAAACAGGTACCCCTCGAGGTCGGCCGCGTCGGGGTCGAAGTCGGCGACCAGCTCGACCCGCGTACTCGCGGCGAGGAACGCCTCGGCCGATCCGAACCCGGACCGCTCGTACCGCTCGGCCATCTCGCGCCGGGTGAGCCCCTCGGGGAAGGTGATGGGCAGCAGGTGGACCCGCCCGTCCGCGATGGCGTCGACGACGGCCATCGCGGACAGCGGCAACGCGAACCGGTACTCCCCCGCCTGCAGGCCGCGGTCCCGCCCGCTGCGCCACAGCGCGAGGCGGAACGTCGTCTCGTCGCGGACGACGCCGGCGGCCGCGAGCCGGCGGCCGATCTCCGCCGTCGGCGTCCCCGGCGGGATGTCCACGAAGACCTCGCCGCCTTCGTAGCCGCGGTACGCCTCGTCCGCGCGGTCGTAGAGGCGCTTCGCGCCGTACGCCGCCAATCCCCCCGCGAGCAGCGCGGCGACGACGACCCACGCCAGCAGCTTCTTCATGTTCCTTCCGGCCCGGCCCGGGCGTCGAGATGGTCCTGGTCGAGATGGTCCTGGTCGAGTTGGCCCTGGTCGAGATGGTCCTGCAGGATGACGGCGGCGGCGGCGGCGTCCAGCCGCGCCTTGCGCCGGCGCCAGTCGCGCTCGCGCAGGGCGAGACGCTGCTCCGCCTCGACGCTCGTGAGCCGCTCGTCCTGCAGGGCGACCGGCAGGCCGGTCCGCTGCCCGATGGCCCGCGCGACCGCGGTCACCCGCGCGTCGTCGTCGTGACGCCGGCCGTCGAGATGAGACGGCCGCCCGACGACGACGCGCGCGACCGGGGCGTCGCCCTGCGCCAGCTCCGCGAGCAGCGCCGCGACCCGGTCCGCGACCGAATCGGGCGATCCCGCCCCGCTCACCGTCCGCCAAGGGGTCGCGAGCGTGCCCGTCGGGTCGCTGACCGCGATACCCATCCGACGCCGTCCGAGGTCCAGTCCCATCGCTCTCACGCCGCAAGCCCCCACGCGCCCGGGGTGCATGCGGCAGTCGAGAGCGGCCGGGACTCTCGCCGCGGACTCCCCGGCCGAGGCAAGTCCATCCCGTTCAAGCCTAGGAGCTTGCGCCGCAGAACGCAACGGCCGTGGAGTGCCGCGGTGCAAGCTCCTGGGGCGGTGGGGCTGGGGCCGAACACGGAGCCTGCGACGGGTTCGGCGGCGCTAGGAGTCTGCGCCGTAGAACGGTGCAGACTCCTAGCAGGGTTGGTTGGGCGCCCAGCGGAGCCGAAGGCGACGATGGGCGGGCTAGCATCCCCGGCCGGCCGCCGCCCCCGGGCCGCGCCCGGAAACCCGGCCGCCAGGCAGGCCCGCGGACTCACCCCCACTTCGATCAACGAAACCGCCGGCGGATTCGATAGAATTGCGGGATACGGACGCAACCGGTCCGCGCCCGGCGGGCCACAGCATCGAGGCTGCTCGTGACCGATCGCACCCGCTTCATCGTGCTCGCGCTGACGCTGCCCATCATGGCCTACACGCTGGTCGGCAGCGTGCTGGGGCGCGTGGTCGCCCAGGAAGGCGCCTACCGGCACCTCCGGATCTTCGAGGAGGTGGTGTCGCTGGTCACCAGCAACTACGTCGAGGAGGTCGACGCCGATCTCATCATGCAGGGCGCGCTGTGGGGGCTGGCGGAAGGGCTCGACCCGGAGAGCTCGTACCTGACCGCCGACGAGGTCCGACTCCACGACGCGGGGCCCGACGACGCGGACGCCGGTGTCGGCCTGACCCTGACCCGCCAGTACTACGTCCAGGTCGTGGGGGCGCGGGACGGCTCGCCCGCCGCCGCGGCCGGCCTCCGGCCCGGAGACTATCTCCGCCAGATCGACGGGAACCCGACGCGGATGATGTCTACCGTCCGCGCCCGGCAGCTCCTCCGCGGGACCCCGGGATCGACGGTCAGCCTGGAGATCATCCGCGGCAACGCGGCCGAGCCGGTCACCCTGGAGATCGAGCGCGGCGAGGCCAGGTCCGCCAACGTCACCAGCCGCATCGCGACGCCTGGCGTCGGCTATCTCCGCATCTCGGAGTTCGACGCCGCCACCGTGGGGGCGATCGGGGCCGCCGGCGAGACCCTGGCGGGACAGGGGGCGGAGAGCCTCGTCATCGATCTCCGCGGCACCGCGACGGGGTCGTTCGAGACCGGGATCGCGGCGGCGGAGCTGTTCACCGACGCCGACCCGCTCGTGATGCGCGAGACGTCGAGCGAGCGGGAGCCCGTCGCCCGCGGCCCCCGCCAGCCCTCCATCGCGGGGCCGGTGGTGCTGCTGACCGACTTCGGCACGGCCGGGGCGGCGGAGCTGTTCGCGGCCGCCCTCACCGACGCGGGCCGGGCCGACACGGTGGGCGTCCGGACCGCGGGCCGGGTGGCCGAGCAGACCCTGGTGAGGCTGCCCGACGGCGGCGGCCTCCTGCTGTCGTCGACGCGGTACCTGACCGCGTCCGGCGAGCCGATTCACCGACAGGGGGTCGCGGCCGCGGTCCCGGTCCAGGCACCGGCGCCCGAGCTCGATCCGGCGTCGCCGGCGACCCCGGACGAGGACCCGGGCGACCCCGTGCTCGAACGGGCGATCGAGCACCTCGCCGGCGGTTCGGAGCAGGAGTCGGCGCCGTAGGCACGGCGCGGACCCCTGGAGGATCGGTCGGGGAGGGCCGGGAGTCGGCGCCGCAGCCTCGGGGCAGGGCTCCCGGGGGCTCGGCCGGACGCCGGGCGGAGCCGCGACGACCGGGGGGTCAGCGGCCACGCCATCGAGCGTTTGACTGATTCGTGCGGGGATTGCTATATTTTAGTGTTTCGGGGTGTCCCGGGCTTGCCCCGACTGTCTAGGCGCGTAGCTCAGTCTGGTTAGAGCGCCTGCTTGACACGCAGGAGGTCGGCGGTTCGAGTCCGCCCGTGCCTACCACTTCCGCAGGACCCGCTACCCGTACAGCACGACGACGCCAGACGATCATGGATCAGGTGACGGTCACCCTCCCGGACGGCTCCACGCGGCAGATGCCGGCGGGGACCCCCGTGCGCGCCGTCGCCGAGGGCATCTCGCCCCGCCTCGCCAGGGCGGCGCTGGCCGCCACCGTCGGCGACCGCATGGTCGACCTGAGCCACCCCCTCGAGGAGGACGCGCCGGTCCGCATCGTGACGCGGGACGGGCCGGACGCCCTCGAGCTCTACCGGCACAGCACCGCGCACCTCCTGGCCGCCGCCGTCACCGCCCTCTTCCCGGAGGCCCAGTGCGGCATCGGGCCGCCGACCGAGGACGGGTTCTTCTACGACTTCGTCGTGCACCGCCCGTTCGTGCCCGAGGACCTCGAGGCCATCGAGGCCAAGATGCGCGAGATCGCGCGGCAGGATCTGGCCTACGAGCGCAAGATGATGCCGAAGGCGGAGGCCAAGCGCTACTTCGCCGACCGCGGCGAGCCCCTCAAGGTCGAGCTCATCGAGGAGAAGGGCGGGCCGGTCGTCTCGTGCTACACCATCGACGACGTGTTCATGGACTTCTGCACCGGCCCCCACGTGCCCTCGAGCGGGGCCCTCAAGGCGTTCCGGGTGCTGACGAGCTCGAACGCGTACTGGAAGGGAGACGCCCGCAACCAGCCGATGCAGCGCATCTACGGCACCGCCTTCTTCACCGAGAAGGCCCTCGCCGAGCACGTGCACCGGCTGGAGGAGGCCAAGAAGCGCGACCACCGCAAGCTGGGGCGCGAGTTGGGGCTCTTCACGTTCCACCAGTGGGCGCCGGGGGCCGCGTTCTGGCTCGCGCACGGCACCACCCTGTGGAACCTCCTCGCCGGGTACATGCGGGAGAGCCTGTTCCCCGAGGGCTACGTCGAGCTGCGGACGCCGCTGGTCTACAACAAGCGGCTCTGGGAGACCTCGGGCCACTGGGCGCACTACGAGGAGAACATGCTGCGGGTCGAGTCGGAGGGCGAGACCTACAGCCTCAAGCCCATGAACTGCCCGGGGCACATGCTGGTCTTCGCGAGCGAGGTCCGCAGCTACCGCGACCTGCCCATCCGGTACCACGACCAGAGCGTGCTGCACCGCGACGAGGCGTCCGGCGTGCTCGCGGGGCTGACCCGGGCCCGGCAGTTCTGCCAGGACGACGCCCACTGCTTCGTCGCCCCCGACCAGATCGCGGGCGAGGTCGAGCGGCTGCTGCGCCTCGTGCAGCGGGTCTACGCCGACTTCGGGCTCGAGTTCGCGGTGGAGCTGTCGACACGGCCCGAGACGTTCCTGGGCGAGACCGCCACGTGGGACCAGGCCGAGGCCCAGCTCAGGGAAGCGCTCGAGGCGGCCGGCCAGGCCTACCGCATCGCCGAGGGCGAGGGCAACTTCTACGGGCCCAAGATCGACTTCCACGTCGTCGACGCCATCGGCCGCAACTGGCAGTGCGCGACGATTCAGCTCGACTACCAGCTTCCCGAGCGGTTCCAGCTGAAGTACATCGGCGAGGACAACGCCGAGCATCGCCCCGTGGTCATCCACCGGGCCATCTTCGGCAGCTTCGAGCGGTTCATCGCCCTGCTCATCGAGCACTACGCCGGCGCGTTCCCGCTGTGGCTGGCCCCGGTGCAGGCGGTGGTCGTGCCCATCGCCGATCGCCACCGCGACTACGCCGAATCGGTGGAGGCCCGCCTGCGCGCGGCCGGCCTGCGGGTCGAGGTGGACGTCCGGCACGAGAAAATGGGGTATAAGATTCGCTCGGCGCAGCTCCGGAAGATCCCGTACATGCTGGTCACCGGCGACCGCGAGGCGGGCGACGGGGCCGTGGCCGTCCGGCACCGGCGGGACGGCGACCTCGGGGCGAGCCCGGTCGACGACTTCATCGCCGCCGCCCTCGACGAGGTGCAGCGGCGCGGGGCCCGCGACCGCGCTCGGGCGGCGCACCGGTGACGCCGCCCGCGCCCGCGCCACTTTCACAAGGGGGACGCCATCGCTTTTGTTCGTAATCAACGGCGTGAGGTCCGGACGCGCACGAACGAGCGGATTCGCGTGCGCGAGATCCGGGTCATAGACGACACGGGTCAGCAGCTCGGCATCATGTCGCCGCCGCAGGCGCTGGCCATCGCCCGGGAGAAGGGGCTCGACCTCGTCGAGATCTCCCCGACGGCGTCGCCGCCCGTCTGCCGCATCATGGACTACGGGCGCTATCACTACCAGGAACAGAAGCGCACCCGCGAAGCGCGCAAGAACCAGAAGTCGATCGAGCTCAAGGAGATCAAGTTCCGGCCCAAGGTGGACGAGCACGACTACAACTTCAAGAAGAAGCACATCGAGCGCATCGTCAAGGAAGGCGACAAGGTGAAGGCCACGATATTCTTCCGCGGACGGGAGATGGCCCACCCCGACTTCGGGCGGCGCATTCTCGATCGCCTCGTCGTGGACCTCGAGGGCGTGGCCGCGGCCGAGACGCACCCGAGCATGCAGGGCAACCAGATGCACATCATCCTGTCCGGCGTCGGCAGCGGCAAGAAGGGACAGGGGAGCTGAGACTCGAATGCCGAAGATGAAGACACACCGCGGGGCCGCGAAGCGCTTCAAGACGACGGCCAGCGGCAAGGTGGTGCGCAGCCAGTCGTTGAAGCAGCACATCCTGACGAGCAAGACGACCAAGCGGAAGCGGAACCTCCGGAAGTCGGCCCTGATCTCGGCCGCCGACACCCGCCGCGTTCAGCGCCTGCTGCCGAACGGATAGCGGAATGGACCGGGCGGCGGGAGCCGCCCCGAGCGACGGATTGAGGGAGTTGAACGGATGCCGCGAGTCAAGCGTGGATCGGTGCGGCGCGCGAAGCGCAAGAAGCTGCTGGCGCGCACCAAGGGCTTCTTCGGCACGAAGAGCAAGCTCTACAGGGCCGCGAAGGAGGCCGGCGACAAGGCGGCCGAGTACGCCTACGTCGGCCGCCGGCTGAAGAAGCGCGACTTCCGCCGCCTGTGGATTCTGCGCATCAACGCCGCCGCGCGCGAGCACGGGCTCAGCTACAGCCGGTTCATGCACGGCCTCGGCGCGGCCGGGGTCGCCCTCGACCGCAAGAGCCTCGCCGACCTCGCGGTGGCGGAGCCCGCCGCCTTCGCGCAGCTCGCGGCCCAGGCGGCGCTGCAGGACCGCAGCGCGCACCCGTGACCCCCCCGAGCGACATCGACGCCATCCGCGCCGCCTTCCGGGCGGACCTCGCGGCGGTCTCGTCCGAGCCCGATCTGCAGGCGGTGCGGGACCGGTACCTCGGCCGCAAGCGGGGCGCCGTCGCGGCGCTGATGAAGCAGGTGGCGGGCGCGCCCCCCGAGGTCCGGCCCGCCCTCGGCAAGGGGGCCAACGTCCTCAAGCGCGAGATCGAGCACGGGCTCGAGGAGCGGCGCGAGGCGTTGCGGGTCGCGGCGAGGCCGGCCGGGGCCGTCGACGTCACCCTGCCGGGCCGCGCGGCGCCGTTCGGGCGCCGCCACCCCCTGACCCTGATCCGCGAGCAGGTCGAGTCGATCTTCGAGGCGTGGGGCTTCGAGATCCTCCAGGGCCCGCAGGTCGAGGACGACTACCACAACTTCGAGGCCCTGAACATGCCGCCGGACCACCCGGCCCGCGACATGCAGGACACGTTCTACCTGGACGGCGCGATGCCCGGCGAGGGCACCCCGGCGACCCTCCTCCGCACCCACACCTCGGGCATGCAGATCCGCTACATGGAGCGGCACGAGCCGCCGGTGCGCATCATCGCCCCCGGGCTCGTCTACCGCCGCGACACCCCCGATCTGACCCACTCGCCCATGTTCATGCAGGTGGAGGGGCTGATGGTCGACGAGGGGATCACGATGGCGGACCTGAAGGGGACGCTCGTCGGCTTCCTCAAGGCGTTCTTCGACCCCGGCACCCGGGTCATGTTCCGGCCGAGCTTCTTCCCGTACACCGAGCCGAGCGCCGAGGTCTTCATCAGCTGCGTCTTCTGCGGCGACGACGGGTGCGCGGTCTGCAAGCAGACCGGCTGGCTCGAGATCCTCGGCTGCGGCATGGTGCACCCGGCCGTCTTCGAGGCGGTGGGCTACGATCCGGAGCGCTATACCGGCTGGGCGTTCGGCCTCGGCATCGACCGCGTCGCCCTCCTCAAGTACCGGGTCGAGGACATCCGCCTCTTCTACGACAACGACTTGCGCCTGCTGGAGCAGTTTCCCCATTGAGAGTCCTCGTGTCGTGGCTGCGGGAGCTCGTCGACGTTCCGGCCGGCGTCGACGAGCTGGCTGACCGGCTGACCATGTGCGGGTTCGAGGTCGGCGCGGTCGAGCCCTGGCCGGCCGACCCCCGCACCCCGGGCGCCGAGCCCGACGCGGTGCTCGACCTCGAGATCACCACGAACCGCCCCGACTGCCTGTCGGTGCTCGGCATCGCGCGCGAGGTCGCCACCGCCTGGGACACCGGGCTCCGGACGCCGCCGGCGGCGGACGCAGGGTCCGACCCCGGCGCGGCGGACGCCATCGCCATCACCATCGAAGACCCCGACCTCTGTCCCCGCTACGCCGGCGCGCTCGCGCAGGTGACGGTGGGGCCGTCGCCGCCGTGGCTGGCGCGGCGGCTCGAAGCGGCCGACGTGCGCCCCATCAACAACGTCGTCGACGTCACCAACTACGTCATGCTCGAGCTGGGGCACCCCATGCACGCGTTCGACCTCGATCGGCTCGCCGGCCCCGAGATCCGCGTGCGCCGGGCCCGCGCCGGCGAGACCGTCCGCACCCTCGACGGCGCGGACCGGACCCTCGACCCCGACATGCTGGTCATCGCCGACGCCGAGCGGCCGCAGGCGGTGGCCGGGGTCATGGGCGGGGCCGCCTCGGAGGTCGGCGCCGACACGCGCACGATCGTGCTGGAGGCCGCCTGGTTCGACCCCATCTCGGTCCGCCGCACCAGCCGGCGGCTGGGGCTCGCCACCGACGCCTCCTACCGGTTCGAGCGCGGGGCCGACGTCGCGGCGCCGCCCGCCGCGATTCGCCGCGCCCACCGGCTGCTCGCCGACATCGGCGCGGGAACCCCCCGCGGCGCCCTCGTCGACCGCTTTCCCGCCCCGCCGCAACCGATCGAGGTACGGCTGCGCCACGCCCGGATCGGACGCGTGCTCGGCCAGTCCATCGACGAGGGCTTCGTGGCGCCGGCGCTCGCGCGCCTCGGCTTCGAGCCGACGCCCGCGGCGGAGGACGACGGCCCCGCCTGGCGTGTCCGGGTCCCGACGTTCCGGGTGGACGTCAGGCGGGAAGAGGACCTGATAGAGGAGATCGCCCGCCATCACGGCTACGACCAGATCCCGACCACGTTCCCGGCCCTGACCCGGCCCGCGCCGGCGCCCGGCCCCTGGCGGGCCCGCGATCGTCTCGTGCGCCGCCTGCTGACCGGGGCCGGCTTCTCCGAGGCCGTCACCTACGGGTTCGTCGAAGAGGCGGCGGCCCGCGCCGTCCACCCCGACGCCGGGGACGTCGTGGCCCTGCGCAACCCGTTGTCCGAACGCGGCGCCGTGCTCCGACCCTCGCTGATCGCCGGCCTCGTCGACTCGGTGGTCCACAACCGGCGCCGCGAACGGCACGACGTGCGGCTCTTCGAGATCGGCAGCCGCTTCCGCCAGGGCGACGGAGAGACCCCGGCCCTCGGCGTCGCCATCGCCGGCGCGGGGACGGCGGCGCACTGGAGCGCCCCCGCCCGGCGGGCGGACCTGTTCGACCTGACCGGGGTCATCGCGCGGCTGTGCTCGGGCTTCGGCCTGGAAGCGTCGTTCGAGCCGGCGACGGCGGACCACCTGGTGGCGGGGCGGCGCGCCCGCGTGCACGTCGGAGCCGGCGGCGACCGCGCCGTGCTCGGCGAGGCCGGCCAGCTCGATCCGGGGTTCGCGGCGGCGCGGGGCATGCCCGGATCGGACCCGGTGTACGTGGCCGAGCTCGATCTGCGGCGGCTCGATCTCGGCGCCTTCGATCGCCTGCGCGCGGCTCCCGTGCCCCGTCATCCGTCCGTCACGCGCGACCTCTCGGTCGAGATCGACGACGCCTTGCCTGCCGCGCAGGTTCGTGACACGATCCGGGCGGCGGCCGGGCCGACCCTCGTCGAGGTCGTCGAAGTCGACCGGTACACGGGATCGGGGGTGGCCGCGGGCGCCGTCAGCCTGTCGGTCCGCCTGACGTTCCGCGCCCCCGACCGGACGCTGACCGATACCGAAGTCCAACGAAGCACCGACGCGGTGCTGCAGGCGCTCGCGGAAGCCCATCACGCGAAACAGCGTTAGGCGATCGATACGCGCACGAGGCGACGGGCGTCGCAGAGAGGGCGCCCGCGCCACGAGGAGTCGCTCATGGTGAAGACGGAAGCCCCCCTGGAACTGAAGCCCATCGAGCAGTTGGCGGAACGGGTTCAGTCCCTCGTCGAAGTGCTCGGAACCACCCGCGAGGAGCTGAAGCTCGCCCTCGACGACAACACCCGCCTGTCGGGCGAGGTCGAGGAGCTCCGCGGCAAGCTGAAGGCGGCCGAGGAGCAGCAGGAAACGCAGCTCCTGGAGGTCCAGTCCGAGCGCGACGAGATCCGCGACCGCATCACCCGGATGCTGGAGCAGATCGAAGAGATCAGCCTGTAGCAGCTCGCGGCGGGGCCCGTCCGCTCCCGCCGCCGCCCCTCCATGCGTCCGAGTACCGCCACCGTGACCGATATCGAAGGGTCGTCGACCGGCGATGCGTCGCAGATCGTGACCGTGGAGATCATGGGGCAGCGCTTCTCGATCCGGAGCTCGCTCGACATCGAGTACATCAACCGGCTGGCGAGCTACGTCGACCACAAGATCCAGGCCGCGACCGAGCACTCGACCGGCGGCGACGCCGTGCGCATCGCGGTGCTGGCGGCGATGAACATCGCCGACGAGTACTTCCGCAGCCGCGACACCGAGACCTCGCTCGAGGCGGCCCTGAAGACGCGGGCCGGCGAGATCGAGCGAATGGTCGAGGACGCCCTCGCCGATGCCGCGCCCGAGCCGCCCGCCGAAACCTGACGGCGACGGGGCCCGTTGCGGCAATCGCCGGCCGGGCCTTGCGGGCAGTCCGGGTTCGTTCTAAGATTGGGGCATCGAGAGCGACTCAGACAGGCGGTCACGCTCTGCCGCATGTGTCGGCTGGCAGTTGGCAGCCATGTGAAATTACGAGATCCCTGCAGTGTTCGTGATGGTTCTGGAGGCTCGTTTGAGCCAACGCTATACCCAAGAGGGCCGCGACGCTTCGTGGCGTGCACGCCTCTGCGCGAGGTAGCGCAAAGCGAAGCTGGTTGCTACGAGAGCGGCTCCACCTGCTTTATTGGCAGGTTCATTCGACCTCCCCACACGGCAATGCGGGGCTTTACGCCTCACCTCTCCAGGTGTCGCCGTCCGGCGGTCCGGCACCAGACGCAGCGGGCCGCCGCCCCGGCGCCTCCCGTCGAGGGGCTGCCCGCCCGCCGCCCGTCTGGCGCTCCCCGCGACCCCCGGCGGCAACCGCCGCGGGGTCCGAGGGACCACCCATGGACCTTGTCTCGACCGCAGGCATCATCCTGGCCGTCGGCGTCGTGTGTCTCGCCTGGTTCCTGACCCGCGAACGCGCCGCCCGCACCGTCGGTCGGGCGAGAGAGGAGGCGGACCGCCTCCTGCACGACGCCCGCCGGGAGGCCGACGCCTACCGGAAGGAGGCGGAGCTCGCGGTCAAGGAGCAGGCCCACACGCTGATGCAGGAGAGCGAGCGTCAGAGCCAGGAGCGGCGCGACGAGCTGGAGTCGGTCGAGCGACAGCTCACCCGCCGGGCCCAGGAGCTGACCGAGCAGGACCGCGAGGCCAAGCGCAACGAGGCGAATCTCGCGGAACGGCAGCAGGAGCTCGACGAACGGGACGACACCCTCGCCGAGGAGCGCCGCCGCTGCGACGAGCTCGTCCGCGAGCAGCAGCAGGCCCTGCAGCGGGTCTCGGGCCTCACCGCCGACGAGGCGAAGGAGCTCGTCATCAGGCAGATCGAGCAGGACGCCCGCCGCGACGCCGCCAACCTCGTCAAGCGGCTCGAGGCCGAGGCCCGCGAGCAGGCGGCCGAGAAGGCGAGGCAGATCATCACCCAGGCCATCCAGCGCAGCGCCCCCGAGCACACCATCGAGACCACCGTCTCGGTCGTCGATCTGCCCAGCGACGACCTCAAGGGGCGCATCATCGGCCGCGAGGGCCGGAACATCCGCGCCCTCGAGCAGGCCACCGGAGTCGAGCTGATCGTCGACGACACCCCCGGCGCCATCATCCTCTCGAGCTTCGACCCCTTCCGCCGCGAGGTCGCGAAGCAGGCCATCGAGCGGCTGATCGCGGACGGCCGCATCCATCCCGCCCGCATCGAGGAGGTCGTCGAGAAGGTCAAGGTCGAGCAGGAGGAGCTGGCCCTCAAGGAGGGCGAGGCAGCCGCGTTCGAGCTCGGGCTCTTCGACATGCACCCCGAGATTCACCGGCTGATGGGGAAGCTGAAGTTCCGCACGAGCTACGGCCAGAACGTGCTGAGCCACTCGAAGGAGGTCGCCTACCTCGCCGGCATCATGGCCCGCGAGGTGGGGCTCGACGCCCACACCACGATTCGCGGCGCCTTCGTGCACGACATCGGCAAGGCCATCGACCGCGACCTGCAGGGCACCCATCTCTCGCTCGGCATCGACTTCCTGCGCCAGCACGGCGAGAAGGAGGCGGTCGTCGACGCGATGGCCGCCCACCACATGGACATCGACTGGCCGTCGCTCGAGTCGATGCTGGTGCAGGCCGCCGACGCCATCTCGGCCGCCCGGCCGGGCGCCCGGCGCGACATCCTCGAGTCGTACATCAAGCGCCTCAAGCAGCTCGAGAGCATCGCCGACTCGTTCGACGGGGTCTCGAAGGCGTTCGCGCTGCAGGCGGGCCGCGAGGTCCGCATCATGGTCGAGAGCGAGAGGGTGAGCGACGAAGAGGCGGTCTGGCTGTCGAAGGACATCGCCAAGCGGGTCGAGAACGAGCTGCAGTACCCCGGCCAGATCAAGGTCACGGTCATTCGCGAGACCCGGGCCGTGGACTACGCCAGATGACGCCTCCGCGGACCCCGGAATGACTGCCGGCGACCTGGGCGAAGCGGCCGTCATCGACCCCGGAACGACTGTCGGCGACCTCGGCGAGGCGGCCGTCATCGAGCGGATACGGCGCCGGACGCCGGACGCGCCCGACTGGGTCCCCACGGGCATCGGCGACGACGCCGCGGTGGTCGAGCCGGCCCGCGGCACGCTGGACGTCGTCACCACCGACGCCGTCGTCGAAGGCGTCCACTTCGACCGGTCGTTCGTGTCGGCGGCCGACGTCGGCCACCGGACGCTCGCGGTGAACCTGAGCGATCTGGCGGCGATGGGGGCGACGCCCCGGGCGGCGGTGCTGTCCCTGGTTCTCCCCGGCACCCTGGCCGTGGCCGATCTCGACGAGATGATCGAGGGCCTGCTCGCGCTCGCGGCCCGTCACGGCGTCGCCCTCGTCGGCGGCAACGTCACGCGCACGACCGGCCCCCTGGTGCTCGGCCTGACCGCGGTCGGCGCGGTCCGGCGCCGGCGGGTGCTGACGCGGGGCGGCGGCCGGCCGGGCGACGAGCTGTGGGTCACCGGTGCCGTCGGCGCCGCCGCGGCCGGGCTCGACGCGCTCCGGCAGGGACCGGCCCCGGACCCCGTCTCCGACCCCGAGCTCGACGACTGCATGGCGCGCTACCGCCGGCCGGAGCCGCGGGTCCGCATCGGCGCCCTGCTCGGCCGCAACCGGGTGGCGCGGGCCGGCATCGACCTGAGCGACGGGCTCGCGGACGGACTGCGCCAGCTCGCCCACGCCTCCGGCCTGGGCGCCGAGGTGGACGCGACCGCGATACCGGTGCATCCCGGGGCCCGGCGATGGTTCGCCGGGGCCGGGAGCGACCCCGTCGAGGCGGCCCTGGGCGGAGGGGACGACTACGAGCTCCTGATCGCGGTGCCCCGCCGCCAGCGCCGCGCGCTGCGCATGCTGGCGCGCCTGTTCCGGGGCGTCCCCGTCACCCGCATCGGCGAGCTGACGAAGGCCCCCGACCTCGTGCTGCGCACCGCGGACGGCGACCAGCCGGTGCCGGGGGGCTACGAGCACTTCCGGGACGCGCCGCCGGCTCGCGACCGCCCCCCGTGACCACCGCCGGACCGGGCACCACGCCGATTCGCCGTGATCGACCGTTGACCCGGCTGCATGTGATCGATAACATGGCCGTATGCCGTGGACGGATCTCCTGTCTCCCGCCATCGTAATCGCCGTGGTGGTGCTGCTGTGGCGTGACACCAACGGCCGCATCGCCGCCCTGGCCGCGACGGCCGGCAACATCGATCGACGCCTGGCTACGCTGGAAGGGCGGATCACCGGCTGGCAGGACCAACGGACCACGCCGTCAACGCAGCACGGTCAGTCCTGACCACTTGCCGCCGGACGACCGGCACGGTATAAGAACAGATCGTCAATCACGCGTCCGGGCAGCGTCCCCGACGCGGCCGCCGCGGCCGCCGGCCGAGCCGGAGCCGCCGCGGGTCCGGGCGGACCCGAGAGGTTCCGCCCCCTGTCGTGAATCCGGAGGAAACCGATGAAGAGAACCACCTACGCCGCCCTCGCCGCCCTGCTCGCAGTGGCGCTTCTGGCCGGAACCAACGCGGCCGCGCAGAACCCCGCGCACAACCACATCGGCCACGTCGCCGACGCGTGGCGCGACACGCCCGACGGCGAGGGCCTGCTGCCCGCGGCCATCGCCGAGGCCGAGATCGCGGCCCGCCACGCGGGCCTCGCGGCGAGCGACCCGAGCAACTTCGCGAGCATGAAGCGGCACACCACCCACGTGCTGCACGCGGTCGATCCCTCGCAGATCGAGAACGGCCCCGGCCGCGGCTACGGGGTGAAGCGCGGTGCCGCCGGCGCCGCGCAGCACATCACCGCCGCCGCCAACTCCGAGGGCGCGTCGGGCGCGGTCCAGACCCATGCCGTCCACGTCGCCACGTCGGCCCAGAACACGGTGGCCCGGGCGGACCAGATCGTCGCGCTGGCGCAGCGCATCGCCCGGACGACGACCGCGGCCGACGCCGCCCCCCTCGTCGCCGAGCTGAACGATCTCGCGCAGGCCCTGCTGTCGGGCGTCGACGCCAACGGCGACGGGCGCACCGGCTGGCAGGAAGGCGAGGGCGGCCTGGAAGTGGCCAACACCCACCTCGGCTTCATGAAGCAGGCCGAGGGGCTGTAGACGGTCACCCGACGGCGCGTGTGGCGGCGGTCCCACCGCGGGCGCCGCCGTCACACGTGACCGTCACCCCGCGCCGTGCGC
Organism: Vicinamibacterales bacterium; assembly: GCA_965116765.1. Lineage (GTDB taxonomy): Bacteria > Acidobacteriota > Vicinamibacteria > Vicinamibacterales > UBA8438 > JAJEEA01. Next base: position 2,110,801 of record OZ220718.1, read on the forward strand.
GAACCGGCTCTTGCCCCCGGCGCCGGCAGCTTCGCACGGCGCACGCCGGCCCGCCAATCGTCGCGTACGGCCCCGCTTGGCCCCCGACCCACCACGAGTCCGCGCCCTTCGGGTCCTGGCCTGCGCCTTCGCCTGACGCCCAACCGACGCGCCAGGGTCCCGCACTGTCCTCGAGGACAGCGATCGATATGACCTTGCCGACTAAACGGGCAAACTTGGGCCGACGTTCACGATCGTCCCGCATGCCCGCGGTTCCCGTGCGCGGCACGTAGGCAAGGTGATTCCCGTCACCGTCCTCGGTGCGCAGGCTCCCGCACCGCCTCCGGCGCCGTAGCGACCTCCTGGTCGCGGTACTGAAGCTGGTAGAGCTTGTGGTACAGGCCCCGCTCGGCGAGCAAGCGCCGGTGGCTGCCCTGCTCGCGCAGCCGGCCCTTGTGGAAGACGAGAATGGTGTCCATGTCCTGCACCGTCGACAGGCGGTGGGCGACGGCGATGGTGGTCCGGCCCGACATCAGCACGTGCAGCGCGTCCTGGATGAGCCGCTCGGTGTCGGTGTCGACGCTCGACGTGGCCTCGTCGAGCAGCAGCACCGGCGGGCGCGAGGCGAGGGCCCGCGCGAACGACAGCAGCTGGCGCTGGCCCACCGAGAAGGTCGCCCCGCGCTCGGCCACCGCCGTCGCGAGCCCGTCCGGCAGCGACGCGATGAACCGGTCGGCGTGGACGCCGCGCGCGGCCGCGCGCACATCGCCGTCGGTGATCGCCTCGTTCCCCAACCGGATGTTGTCGGCCACCGTGCCCGAGAACAGGTAGACGTCTTGCAGCACGAGGCCGAACCGCGACCGCAGGTCGTGGAGGGGCAGGTCGCGGATGTCGACGCCGTCGATGGTGATGCGCCCGCGGCCGACGTCGTAGAACCGCATCAGCAGGTTGAGCACGGTGCTCTTCCCCGCCCCGGTGGCGCCGACCACGCCGACCCGCCGGCCGGGTGCGACGTCGAAGCTGACGTCCTCGAGCACGTACTGGTCGCCGCGGTACGCGAACCAGACGTTCTCGAACCGGATATGGCCGCCCTGCCGCATGTCGGCCGCCGGCCCGCCGGAATCCGCGGGCGGCCCGCCGTTGTCGGTCTCGTCCCGCCGCCGCGGCAACCCCGCGGCCGCCGCCACCGCGGGGTCGGTGACCGAATCGCCGTAACCGGTCCCGTCGTCCCACCGCTGCACCCGCACGCGGGCCGCGGCGGCGGGGTCGGCGACCGGGTCGGCGTGACCTCCCTCGACCCTCCGCCGGTGGTCCCGCACGGCCGCCGGCCCCGCCGGGTCGGCGACGGGGCCGGCGTGATCTCCCTCGACCCTCGGCCGGTGGTCCCGCCCGGCGGCCTGCGCCGTCGGGTCGGCGACCGCCACCGGGGTGTCGAGCAGCCCGAAGATGCGCTCGGACGACGCCATCGCCGCCTGCAGGATGTTGAACTTCTCGGACAGGTCGCTGATGGGGCGGAAGAAGCGCTGCGAGTACAGCACGAACGCCACCAGCGAGCCGAGCTCGAGGCTGCCCTGCAGGGTCCACGCGCCACCGAACCAGATGATGGCGGCGACGGCCAGCGCTCCCAGCACCTCGATGGCGGGATAGAACACCGCGTAGAAGAAGATCGACGCGAGGTGCGCGTCGCGGCACCCCCGGTTGACGGCGTCGAACCGCTCGTACTGGCGCGCCTCGCGCCGGAAGAGCTGCACCGTCGCCATCCCCGTGACGTTCTCCTGCAGGAAGGCGTTGATGCGCGCGATCCAGCCCCGCACCTCGCGGTACGACTGCCGGGCGTTGCGGCGGAACCACTGCGTCACCGCCGCGATGAGGGGCAGCACGGAGAGGGCGACGACGGCGAGGCGCCAGTCCATGACGAAGAGCACGACGGCGATGCCCGCCAGCATGAAGACGTCGCGGAACACCGACACCACGCCCGACGCGAACAGCTCGTTCAGGGCGTCGACGTCGGTGGTCACGCGGGTCATCAGCCGGCCCACCGGGTTGCGGTCGAAGAAGGCCACGTCGAGGCGCTGCAGGTGCGCGTGAATCTGCATCCGCAGGTCGAAGATGATGCGCTGCCCGGTGATCTGCAGCGCCCAGGTCTGCACCGCCTCGAGCAGGTAGGACAGCACCAGGACCCCGAGCAGCAGCAGGGCGAGGGGAGTCAGGCCGTCGACGTCCCCGGCCGCGATGTGCGTGTCTATCGCGATCTTGGTCAGGTACGGCGGCGCGAGCTGCAGCAGCGAGAGCCCCAGGATCGCGAAGAACGCCAGGCCGATGCGGGCGCGGTAGGGCCGCATGTAGCCCAGCAGCCGGCGCATCAGGCGCGCGTCGTAGGCCTTGCCGAGGACCTCGTCGTCGGCCTCGATCATCCCTGCTCCAGCGCCTGCTCGATCAACTGCTTCCGGTGCAGCCCGGCGTACAGACCGTTGCGCGCCACCAGCTCGTCGTGGGCGCCGCGCTCGACGACGCGGCCCCCGTCGAGCACGAGGATGAGGTCGGCCGCGCGCACCGTCGAGATGCGGTGCGACACCACGATCGACGTGCGCCCGCGCAGGACGCGGCGGAGATTGGCCAGGATGTCCGCTTCCGTGCGCGCGTCCACCGCCGACAGCGCGTCGTCGACAAGGAGGATGCGCGCGTCGGCGGCGATGGCCCGCGCCAGCGCCGTGCGCTGCTTCTGCCCGCCCGACAGGGTGACGCCGCGCTCCCCGACCCGGGCCGCCGCGCCGTCCGGGAACCCGGCGAGATCGGTCTCCATCCGCGCGAGGGCGAGCGCCTCGGTGACGGCCGCCCCGGCGTCGCGCTCCGCGCCGGGGCCGGCATCGGGGGCGTCGGCGGTCTCGACCCCGGCAGGTCTTCGCGCCCCGGCGTCCGCCAAACCGCCGGCCCCGGCGCCCGCCATGCCGCCAGCCGCCCTGCCGCCGGCAGCCCCCGCGTCCGCCATGCCGCCGGCAGCCCCTGGGTCCGCCATGCCGCCGGCCGCCTCGACCCCGAACGCCACGTTCCCGGCGATGGTGTCCGAGAACAGGAACGGGTCCTGCGGCACCATCGCAATCTGCCGCCGCAGCACCGGCAGGGGGAGGTCCCGCACGTCGACGCCGTCGATGAAGACGGTCCCCGCGCGGGGGATCGAAGAGCCGCGGCAGCAGGGCGAGGAGCGTCGACTTGCCCGAGCCGGTGGGGCCGATGACCCCGAGCACCCGGCCGGGCTCGACGCGCGCGGATACTCCCTCGAGCACGGGCCGGCCGTCGTACGCGAAAGTCAGGTCGCGGAACTCGATGCCGCCGGCGAAGCCGCCGAACCCGATGCCGTCGGCGGGATCGCGGCCAGGGCCGCGCCGCATTTCCCGGGTCGGGTCCGCGGCAGACGCCCGGGCGATACGTGCGGACGAATCGTGGCGAGGGCCGCGCCCCATTCCCCCGGTCTCCGGGCGGCGCGCGGCATCGTCGGGGGTGGCCGGCGCCGGCCCCGGCGCCAGGGCGGCGCCGGCCGCCGCGGGCTCGGCCGGGGGCGCGTCGAAGACGTCGCACATCCGCCCCCACGCCGCCATTCCCCGCTGGAACAGGTTGGTCACGAACCCGAACGCGATCATCGGCCAGCTCAGCATGAGCAGGTAGGCGTTGAACGCGACGAACTGCCCGACCGTGATGCGCCCCTCGATGACGTGGCGCGCGCCGAGCCACAGCACCAGCACCCCGGCCAGCCCCAGGATGAACCCGAGGCTCGGATAGAACAGCGCCTGAATCCGGATGAGTTGCGCGTTGCGCGCGTAGTACTCGCGGTTCTCGCGGCCGAACCGTTCCGCCTCGACCCCCTCGCGGCAATAGGCGCGCACCACCCGCACGCCGGCCAGCCCCTCCTGGACGACGGCGCTCAGCGTCGAGAGCTGGGCCTGAATCCGCTCCGTCCGGCGGTACACGGCGGAGCCGAAGAACTTCACGGCGACCGAGACCACCGGGAGGCACGCCAGCGCGGCCAGGGTCAGGACGGGGTCGATGGACAGCATCAGGGCGACCGCCACGACGAACACCATGCCGGTGCTGGCCATGTACATGACGGCGGGGCCCACCATCATGCGCACCGCGTTCAGGTCGTTGGTGGCGCGAGACATGAGGTCGCCGGTGCGGGTGGCGTGGAAGTACGCCAGCGGCAGCCGCTGCAGGTGGGCGACGAAGGCGTTGCGCAGGTCGTACTCGATGGCCCGCGAGGCGCCGACGAGAATGCGGCGCGTGAGGAACCTGAACCCCCCGCCGGCCATCGCGAGGCCGAGCAGGGCCGCCGCGTGCACGGTCAGCTTGTCCCGGGTGACCCCCGCCGTCAGGTCGTCCACCGCATGGCGCAGCACCCATGGCCCGAGCAGCGAGAACGCGGTCGTGAGCACCAGGCACGCCAGCCCCAGCAGGAACCGCCGCCGGTAGCGCCGGACGTAGGGGACGAGTCGCGCGAGAGGAGACATGGACGGGGAGTCGCGGGCGGGCCGGGCGCCCCCCGGCAGCCGGCGGACGGGGCGCCAAGCTTCGACACTCAGAATACCAGCTTCCGGGCGCCGGCCCCCGGCCGCGCGGCCTGCAGCCCCGAGTCGGAAGTGCCGATACGCCTCGTGAGGCGGGCTTCGCCCCGGACGCGGGATTGCCGTCGCCCACGACGGACATCCGCCGCGACGGCAGGCGCCATGACACGAGATTCCGTTACCGTCCACCGCGGGTCTCCGTACGGCGGGAGGTCCCTCCCCGGCCGTCCGCGCTCCCCCGCGCCCCGGAACACGGCCGGCGCGGTCGCTCCCCGCGCCGTCGCCGCCGCGTGCCTGCTGCTCGCCGCGCTCGCTTGCGCCCCGCCCGCGACGGCGCAGCTCTCCGGTGCCTCGACGGACTTCCCGGTCGGCGAGCTGCACCGCATCGAGCTCCTGGGCTCGCTGTGGCCGCCGGCGCCGGACCTGACCGTGGCGCACCGGGCATCGAACGCTTCCGCAACCACCACCGGCGCGGCCGGGGATCCGGGGACCGCCGTGCCGCGGTTCATGGACCTGCGGGTGCGGCTCCGGCTGAGCCGCCGCCAGCGGGTCCACCTCGACTACCTGCCGGTACGCTTCGACGCCGTCACCGCCCCCGACCGCCCCGCGTCCTCCGGGGGCGCCGCGCTCCCACCCGGGGCCCCGGTCGCGTCGATCCTCACCTGGAGGACTTGGCGGCTGGCCTACGAGTACGACTTGATCCACCTGGCACGCGGCTCCCTCGGCCTCTTCGCGGAGGCCACGTACACCGATGTCCGGATCGCGCGCGACTCGGGGTGCGCCGCCGGCTCCGCCGCCTGCGAGCTCGCTCGCATGCGCCGGCCGATCCCGGCCGTCGGGGGCGTCGTGCGGCTGTACCCGTCGCCGGTCATCATGCTGGGGGCCGAGGCGAGCCTGCTCCGGATGCCGTGGGGAATCGGCGACTTCCTGGGCTACACCGGCGAGCGCCTCGCGTACGACGTCCATGCCGTGCTGAACTTCATCGACGCGTTCGGGCTCCAGCTCGGCTACCGCTCCCGGAACCTGAGTCTCCAGACGGCAAAGCAGGACTACGACCTGAAGCTGGAAGGCGTCTACGCGGGCGTCCTGCTGCGGTTCTAGCCGAAGAGGCCGATCGGCGGGCTAACCGGCCGCCGCGGGGACGGGTATGGCCGCGAGCCGGCGCCCCGCCGCCTGCAGGGTCTCGTCGCGCTTGCAGAAGGTGAAGCGGACCTGGGTCCGGCCCAGGGCCGGGTCGTGGTAGAAGCTGCTGCCGGGGACCACCGCGACGCCGACGTCGGCCACCAGGTAGCGGGCGAACTCGACGTCGGCGGCGAACCCGAACCCGCGGACGTCGGTCATGATGTAGTAGGCCCCGCGCGGCTTGAAGCACGTGAACCCGCGCGGCTCGAGCAGACCGAGCAGCATGTCGCGCCGCCGCCGGTAGCCCTCGGCCAGCTCGGCGTAGTAGGCGTCGGGCAGGGCCAGCGCCGCCGCCCCCGCCTCCTGCAGCGGCGCCGCCGCCCCCACCGTCAGGAAGTCGTGCACCTTGCGTATCGCCCCCGTCAGGGCCGGCGAGGCGATGGCCCACCCCACCCGCCAGCCCGTCACGCTGTAGGTCTTCGACAGGCTGTTGATGGTGACGGTGCGGTCGGCCATGCCCTCGATGGCGGCCATCGGCACGTGGCGGGCGCCGTCGTAGAGGATGTGCTCGTAGATCTCGTCGGTGATGGCGAGGACGTCCCACCGGCGGCAGAGGGCGGCGATGGTCTCCAGCTCGCCGCGCGTGAAGACCTTGCCGGTCGGGTTGTTCGGGGTGTTGATGATGATGGCCCGCGTCCGGTCGTTGAACGCGGCGGCGAGCGCGTCTGGGTCGAACGTCCAGTCCGGCGCGTGCAGGGTCACGTAACGCGGAACCGCCCCCGAGAGAATCGCGTCGGGCCCGTAGTTCTCGTAGAACGGCTCGAAGACGACGACCTCGTCGCCGGGGTCGACGGTGGCCAGCATCGTCGACATCATGGCCTCGGTCGAGCCGCAGCACACCGTCACCTGGCTCTCGGCATCGACGGCCACGCGGTACCGGCGCGTGAACTCGCGGGCCACCGCCTCGCGCAGCGGCTTCGCCCCCCACGTCACCGCGTACTGATTGATGTCGGCCGCGATCGCGGCCTGCGCCGCCGCCTTCAGCTCGGCGGGGGCGGCGAAGTCGGGGAACCCCTGCGACAAGTTGATCGCCCCGTGCCGGTGGGCCAGCCGGGTCATCTCCCGGATCACCGACTCGGTGAACCGCGCCGCCTTGCGCGAACCCGCGTTGGTGGGCATCTGGCGGCTCAGGCGGGGCCGTCCGCGGGAGTGGGACCGGCGTCTCCCGGGGCGCCGCCGCGATTCTCCAGGGCGAGCGCGGGCGCATCGCCCCCCGGGCCCCCGGCCGCGTCCAGCCGCGCGAGCTGGACCATGCGGGCGGCGGTCAGGCCTTCCAGGCAGTGACCCGCGTGGCGGGCCAGGATCTCGAGCGACTCGCGCCAGCCCGCCGGCGGCTCTCCCCCGCCGTCGTCGCCGTAGACGATGGCGCCGACGTCGCCACCGACCATCACCGGCACCGCCACCGCGTTGGCGCCCGACGGCAGGGTCATGAACGCCGGCACCGAACTCCCCGTTTCCGGCTCCGCGCCGGCCACGACCGACCGCGACGCCGCCGACCGCGCCGCCTCGCCCACGATGCCCGCATCGACGAGGGCGAGCTCGACCTGACCGGCCGGCGCGAGCGCCGGCTCGAAGCCCACGAAGCGCCAGCCGCGTATGCGCTCGCCCTCGACGATGACCACGCCGGCCCGCTGCGCCTCGCTCCCCGCCACCTCGGCCAGCGCGTTCAGCACGTCGGTCAGGCTCGACGCCCGATCGAGCCGGCGCACGCCGTCGACGACGCGGCCCAGCACCTCCCGGGGCTCGGGCGCCGCGGCCAGGGTCGCCTCGAGCTCGGCCAGCGCGGTCAGGGTGCGCTCGGTCTCGGCCTGCACCTCGCCGACGCGCTCCGCGAGCACCCGTTCGGCCTCGTCGCGGGCCGCCGTCAGCGCCGTCTCCATGGTGCGCTGGGCCTCGGCCCGGACGTTGGCCACCTCGTCGCGAACCGCCTTCTCGCGGTCCGCATCGGCATGCTGCCGGGCCGCCTCCAGCGCCGCCGCCCGCTCGCGGGCCGCCGCCGTGAGCAGCTCGCCGATGAACCCGCGGATCTCGGGCTCGGACTGCTCCCGGATTCGCCGCAGCAGCTTCTCGCCCGACCGTTGGACCGCGTCTTCGAGGACCATCGCAAGCCGGAATTATACGCGGGATCGAGCAACCCCGGGCGCCGCGCCTCCCGACCCCGAGAGCCGACCCCGGTGAGGCGGAGGCCGCCCTGCATTCTCGGCGAGCCCGCCGGGCCCACGGGCCCGCGACTCCGCCGCCGGCCCTCCGCCGACGTCCCGGGTCCATGCCCGGACTGCCGAATCCGCGCTATAATCGAGCATTGCCGTCAGGCGCGGCCGGACCTCGGCCGCCGCGGCGTAGCGCCCACCGAGGCGCGTCACACATCGAAGGGAGGGGGCGACACGGCTTCGACGGGGATAGGCGAACACGGGATGCATGCCGAGCACCATCGACTCGCTAATCCGATGGAAAACACCATAACTGCGGACACGCAGCTCGCTCTCGCCGCCTAATCAGGCGACGACGTTCCCCTCGCCTTCGCCTGCGGGGCGGGACGGAACGTCATCCAGCAGGCTGGCTCCGACCCGGGGCGACGACGGGCCGTAGCGAGATTTTTCGACGCTCAGCCGCCGGCGGTTTCGGCCGCGCTCTCACGCCGGGGGCGAAGCAACAGGCGCGGATAAGCATGTAGAGTCCCGTGGGGACGTATTCTCGGACGCGGGTTCGACTCCCGCCGCCTCCACCATCTGCTCGCCATTAGTCATTGCAAAAAACACTTACAGACTCATGCGGACCGTCAACCCTGCATTCCCCCCCATTATTCGCGCGGTTTCGGCGGATGCCCAGAGCCGTGCGCGGACGCAACTGGACATCTGAGCTCCCGCCGAGCGCATGGAGGCGAACCGCGAGCACCGCGTGCCGCTTCCCGGATGGTCCAATCCGTTGATCGCCGATTCGATCGCCGGATGCGCGCGAGCTGCTGCCGTGGCGACGCCCCAACGGGCGACTGAAGGCCCGCGAGTGCCGCGAGTCGAGTGGTCCCCGCGCCAGCGGCCGCAGGCCGGAGCACTCGCGTCGCCGGCGCGACGGCGGTGCGGCCGATCGGCGTCGGCGACCATGTCGCGGGGTACAACTCAAGGAGCAACTCAAGCGCGACACTCCTGACAACCGCCGTCGCCCTCACGGGAATGGTCTTCAACCATGTCGCAAGCGGCTCAGCCGGAGGAAACGACCTCCGTCGGAGTCCTCAACGCCGCCAAGTACTTCACACTCGCGCGGGTACGCGGCAAAAACCGGCCCCACGGACCCGACAGCCACCGCTGCAGCGGATCCGCGCTGGCGAACCGCTGGGCGCCCGGGACCGAGCCCCGTAGGCAACGACCGCCGATGTCGAGCGACCGCTCCACGGCCTCCAACCGGCGGTCCTTCGTATCCGTGTCGAACACCACGACGGCGCCTCCAGGGCGCAGAACACCGTCGAACCACCGCCGGACGGCGGTATCGGCGGTCAGCGGGACATACGGGACCGAACCAGAGACCGGGCGGGTCGCGATCTCGTTGAGCACGAGCTGCGCGACGACCAAGTCGAAGGGACCCGCCGTTGTGCCGTGAACGGCGGACCGCAGGTTCAACACGGGAAGGGGGTTCATGAGGTTGAAAAACCCGATAGTCTGCCGGACAAGCGGCACCGTGAACCCGGTGATGAGCGGACGCCAGACGTCCATCGCGGCGTCGGCAAGCACCACCTCCGCCCCCGGCGGGAGATGCCTGACAAGGCCCAAAAGCTCCGGCGCGGGCCCGCAGCCCTCGACCAGCACGCGGCGCGCCCGCAGGACGGCGTTCCTCAAACAGCCTTGCTCGGCGCAGATAGCACCGAGCCACCCGTAGCCGCGCTGCATGTACGCCGCGACATAACCGCGGGCCGCCCGCCGGTACGGCGGGTCGTGCTTTCGCTTAACCATCCCATCCCGGTACCAGGAGCGAAGATCCTCAGTCTCCGCGAAAATCGCGGCACGAGCCGCGTCCTCCGACTTCCCCGGGTACCAAGCGGGCCACGAGCGAAGCACGTGCTCGAAATGAAAGCTGTCGGCCGACCTGTCGGTCAACGGTGGCCTCCGGCAGCTAACGGCCTGGGCCGTAGACCCTGAAGGTCAAGTTCCACCGACGCCCAACAGCCCGCGCAGAGCGCGGTACGGTGTGCTGCCAGACTGACTGGAAGCCGGGCGGCATCACGAGCAGCGACAACGGCTCCAAACGGACCGAACGCGAAAGCCGCCGACCGCCGACCGCGACCGCGGGGCGAATGCGGAAAACGCGCTCTCCGCCGAGCGACAACGAGGCGATGGGCGACCTCTGGTCGACCTCAGGTTCGTCGTCAGCGTGCCAGTCCACGTAATCGGATCCGTCCCTGTAGACGTTCAACAACGCCACGTTGGGCGCGACGGACGGCGCGCCGTCGAAACGCCACGCACGATCCGTCGCGACGCGCGCGGCGAGGTTCCTGATCCAGACAGGCCAACCATCGGAACGGTCGACGGAACCGCCGTAGGCGTACGGCCGTCCGTTCGCGGAGAACCACGCCGTGTCGCGGGGACGCTCGACAGAGCGGCCGTACAGCCGCCTAGTGGCACGCGGCCTGAAACCTCCGCCAGGACGCGACACCGCAGCGTCGCAGGTCGAGGCGAGAGCGGAAGCCTCGGCGGCCGGAAGCCAGTCCGGCGCGTAGCGGATGTCAAGGCCGTCGAAGGGGCGATGATACGAATCGGCTGAAAACGGCAAACCGGACACTCACCACCTCCCTAAAACCGGGACACGGCACCAAGCGGCACGGGGTCGCGTCGGGACGCGGCCGATCAGCTACCGGCCGCACCACGACATCGTGGTCGACGCCGAGGCGGCTTCCCGAAAAGGCGAGGGGCGCCGCGCGGTCTAGGAAGCGGGACCGCGCGGCGCCCAGAGAGCGGCGCGCCGCCGGCGCGGTGCGGTCCCGGTCCTGGACGCGGGTCGGCGGAACGGGGGTGCCGGGCTCGCGGGGCACCCGTCAAGGCAGCGCCGGAGCAGCCGGACACCGGTACGACAGGCGGCACGGGGCCTCCAGAGCGGCGCGACCCAGAGCCGCGCCGAGGGCGGCGCCCGCACCTAGATGGCGGGGACGCGGACCCAGCCGCCTGCGAACGGGGCGAGCGCGAACGCGGCAAGAGCCGCGCCCAACTAATCACTGATCCAAGTACTTGCACGTGCCGAAACAGCCGACACGGCTAGAGAATCCGCCGAGAACCCGCCGCCCCCAAGACGGCGCCCCCGGGCGAACTGACCGAGCGGCGCAGACAGAGCACCGGCCGAAACCCAACGGACATAGTCGGCCTTCAGCGCCGCCTCCAAGTCAGAGGAGACACGACTCCAAACCTGACGTCGGCGAACAGCCGCGCGATCGAAATCAAGGATGCACGGACCGCCCGAGCCCCCTGGAGGCGGGGGCTCCGAGAAGGCCGAGAAAATCGACAGGGACGGCACGAAGAGCGGGACCATCGAACGAGAGCGGTCCAGATCCCTGGACTCATCATAGAGCAGAGGCCCCATCATCCAGTGTCGCCGGATCCAACCCCCCCAGACGACGAGGACTCAGTCACGTCATGATACCTGCATCTCAGGAGCGCAAGTGCGGCGAAGCAACACGGCCAGCCGGAACCCGGCACCGAACGCCCGGTGCCTGCCGCAGGCGGTCCACAGGCACTCCGCGCCAGACGTACCAACTCCATGCCCGGCAAAGCGTATCGTAGCACCAATGGCGCTCCTGCGCCTGCGCGCGCGCGAGCAGAGTGAACGCCGCCGCGAGCGCCACGACGACCGCCGCCGGCCGAGTCCATCTCCGGCCGGGGTGGCGCAGGCCCTCAGGAACGCCCGCGGCGCGGAACGCAGGGCGCAGGTGAGCGAGCCTCAAGGGACGTAGTCCGTCAGAGCGCGAGCGCCGCAGCGCCACAGGATCAAGAGATCCGGCGGCAGGTCGCCGGGCGCGAGGTTCCCGAACGTCACCGTAGAGGCGCCGCGGCGAGCCGACGCCGTCGGCCGACGGCCGACGCATGACGTTAGCGGTGAAGCTCGCTGGCGAGCCAGGGCGAGCAGGGGCTCGTCCAGAACCTCGACGAGGAGGCCGACCCCTACCGCGGCAGCCGGTGGCACACCAAAGCTCGAGGCGTGGTACCTCGGCGCCGCCGCGCGCGAGCTGGCCGAGCCTCGACGAGGCGAGGATCGGGCTGAGGAAGGCCCTCGGGGATTCCCGAGGTGCGGGGGCGGGGCCTCACCTACAGCCCGCCGATCCGGGACCGGAAGCCCAGACGGGCAGCGACGACGGGGGTCGTGAGGCTCGGTAACGTCGAGCGCGAGCAGACCTCCACCACGGCCGTGCTCGCGACAGAATGGGTGACGACCCCGGCGCGGAAACCGGGTATCACGATCGGCTCGAGGACATCCTGCTGAAACGCGCACGACGGGATGCAGAGTAGACGAGGCTGACGCTCAACACATACCAGACATCCGCCACCGCGAGCTGCAGGCCCTGCCCTACCCGACGAGCCCGCCCGTGCGACGGGCGACGACCACGTCACCGCCCCCTGAACCAAGCGAGCGCCTTGTCGGCCGTGTGGTGGTCGACGCCGAAATAGCGAGCGATCTCCGCGACGCGCGCGCCACGGTCCTGCATTGCCGCAGCCTCAGCCGCGATCCGCTGGTACACCGGCGTCGTCGGAGGGTCCCGCAGCTCAACCGAAACCGGCAGGGCCGCCAAGGTTCGCAATCTCTGCGAACGTGTCCACCATCCTTCCATTCCGAGAGATTCCAGGCCGGTTCGCACTGGCGGGCCAGCTTCGAACGGTACGTCTTCCCCACCATCGGCCAACGCCGCGTCTCCAAGGTGACCAGCGCCGACGTCCTCGAGTTCCTCGGCCCCATCTGGCACGAGAAGACGGAGACCGCCCGACGCGCGCGCCAGCGCATCAGCACCGTCATGCAGTGGGGGGTCGCCATGGAGTTCCGGCCCGACGACCCATGCGACCGCGTCGACGTAAACCTACGGCGACCCAGGTTGCGACTGGACGCGATTCCCGGCGCGGAGGAGCACGCCGGTGGCGGCCTTGCCGTCGACGAACAGATGTGAGAAACGCACCGGCAGACCCATGCCGCGGAACAGATCGGCCGAGTCCTGCAGGTGAAAATGCAGGTGCGGTTCGGTGCTGTGGCCCGTGTGGCCGCAGAGGCCGAGGACTTGGCCACGGTCTACACGGTCGCCGGGCGCGACGGTGACGCGGCCGCGGACGAGGTGAGCGTACAACGCAAACTCTCCCTCGGCATGCTTGACGAGCACGTGATTGCCGACGAGACTGCGGGCCGTGAAGTCGCAGACGCCCCAGCCGAGGAACGCTCGGCGAACCCGATCCTCCACGGCGACTACGGTTCCGTCCGCCGCTGCGCAGATTTCGCGGCCGTAGCAGAAGTACTCTTCCGCTTTCGTTCCCCGTCCGGTATGGGTCTGAAGGGCCTCGTTCGCCTGCACGAAGTCGAGCGCGAAACGCTGCCCCAAGATGTCCCACGAATGAGAGGTCTTCGGCGAGGCGCCTCCGTTGGCTACGAGCCACTCGCCGTCGAACGGCAGGGTGTACACGACTTGCGTCCTGTAGCCCCGACCGTCGTCGCCACTGCGCTTCTCGCGTCCGGCCAAGGCTGCGTTGCCGGTGGCCTGTCGCACCAGTTCCGCGACCTGGAACGGGTTGAAAACACCCAGCAACTGCGACGAGTAGAACGTCGCCATCAGGCCGTACGGTCCGAAGCGGCCGATGGGGCCGGCTATGGGCCGCTGCGAACGATCCAGGTCGCGCTCGTCGTCGAATCCGGGGGCCGAGACCGATGACTGCCGCTGCACCGAGCGTATCGCGGCCGAGACCAGAACGTACATGACGGCGTAGATTGGGACGATCAAGAGCCGCGGCAGCCAAGGGAGTAGCAGCTCGAGGGCCGTGAACAGGACGGCCGCCAGTACGAACGCGGCCAAGATGGACATCGCCCAGTCAACCACCGCAACGACGGCCACCGGAAGACGGGCATGGAACCGCCAGCGAGCGATGCCCAGCCCGACAACGATCACGCCGACCGCAACCAGATCGTTCATCGCCGACCCCGGCCGTTACTCCTGCGGTTAGCCTCGTTCCCCGCCCAGCCACCCAGCGGACGGTCCCCACCGGCTTGTCCGAGCGATCCTACGCGAGACGCTCCGCGAGGCCGCAATCCGCTCACGGAGTTCCGGTCCACTCGGCTGGATTCGTCCAGTGGTCCCAGCACTTCCAGGGCTACATCCCTCATGGCGGCGCCGCCGGGGCTGAACGCCACGAATGCTCGGCGCCGGTCGGCGAGTTCGCTGAGTATTCCGCTGAAGCGGATCACCGATTCGGGGACGTGGATCGGCGATTTCGGTGAAGTGGATCGGCTCGTCGGAGCGCAGCTTCGCGGCACTCGTCGGCCCTCACGCGCAGTTCCACGGCCCGCCTTCGCAGCCGTTGCACGGCGTAGTGGTCGACCGCCATCGACACCAGTCCGTCGGCAGCCCGCGCCGCCTGCAGCAGCAAGGCCGCCTCCATCAGCTTCTCCGATCGGTTGTCTACCCGCTCTCGCTCCGCGGCCGGGGCGCGGACCTCCCACGGCCTTGAGCCGTTCCCAGCCTGTCTCACGCACTTCCAGTCGAGGTGTCCCGCCGGCATCCGAGCCGCGGCAGGTTCGCTCGGCAGGGAGGTGAGCTGATGAGATGCGGGATCACCGCCGGCGACGCAGTGCTCGCGCTCGCGGCGAGTGCGGCCGCGGGGCGCAGCCAGTCGGCTCGTTCCGTGACCTCGCGGTGCGGATCGAGATCGGCGGCCGCGCCGAGACGAGGGGGGCAGAATGTCGCGCAACAGCCGGATTGGCGGAACGGTAGGGCGTCGGTGTGCACCGGTGCTCGCGGCGGCGCTCTTGTGGGCAGGGAACGGGACCGCTGCTGCACAGGAGCCGCCGAAGTTGGACGTCTTCGCGGGCGGCGGCCTCGCGATCAGCGAGGGCGGTGCAGGATTCGGCACCCATGCGGGTGGGGGCGTCTGGGCGACGCGGCACCTCAGAGTGGGCGGCCGGCTCTACTCGGGCGGCGCCCTCGGCTTGCTGTCGGTCCATTTGCGACTCCCACTGGACGACGATTCGGATCTGCTCGTGGGCACCACCCCCGTCTGGTTCTGGCCCGACCAGGGCGGCTTCGTCTCACCGGTCATGGAGGCCCTCGTGTCGCAGAGAGTCTCCCCGCTCCTCCGGCTGGAGTTCGGCGCGAACATCGACCTCACCGAAGACGGAGGATACGTCGAAGTGTTGGGCAGGGTGGTCTACTCCTTCGATTGACCCCGCATGGCAATGGCTTGCTGCAACCCGGTCGCCGGCCTCCGGGCAGCCCACGGTCTCGGCCGCGCGCTGCTCGCCATCGTTCTGCTGGGCTGGGATCCAGGCGCGGGGGAACCGGAAGTTCGGCTTCCGGTTCGGGGCGCGGCTCGCCGGCCACGGGCTGCACTTCGTGGCCGTGCTCGGCTTCACGACCGACTGACGGGGCGCCCCCGGGAGGATGCCCTGATTGAGCAGCGGGAGCCTCCCGCCCCTCCGACGGCTGTTCCCCGGCGACCGGCCGAACCCCTCGATCGCACACCCCACCAATCTGCAATCCCCTGAACCTCGCTCGCGGTCCGATGGCCGGTCCCAGGGTCCCGACGGCCATCGGCGGCGCGGCCGGAACGCGTGTAGAATGGGGGCCACTGAGCGAAGACGGACAACTCCAAGGAGGGACATTCCCCCAGACACGTTCGGGTTTCTCGCGGCGGAGCCTCGGTGTCCAGGATGGTTGCGGTGGGTAAGGGAAGACCCGGTGCCGGATCAGACGGAGGAGGTACGCGCATGAGACTCGGAAGGTTGCTCGCAGGCACGT
The DNA here is from genome assembly GCA_965116765.1 of Vicinamibacterales bacterium. Lineage (GTDB taxonomy): Bacteria > Acidobacteriota > Vicinamibacteria > Vicinamibacterales > UBA8438 > JAJEEA01. Next base: position 2,126,482 of record OZ220718.1, read on the forward strand.
CAGCGGTCCTGCTGCTGGCGCCCGCTCTCGCCGTGGCGCAGAGCTCGATCGGGGGCTCGGTCACGGACGACACCGGGGGGGTGCTCCCCGGCGTGACGGTCCAGGCCTCCAGCCCCGTCCTCATCGAAGGCTCGCGCGTCGTCTTCACCGACGCCACCGGCAACTACAACATCGTCGACCTGCGGCCGGGCGTGTACGAGGTCACGTTCACCCTGCCGGGCTTCGGCACCCAGGTGCGCGACGAGCTCATCCTCGGCGCCGACGTGGCCCTGCCCCTCGACGCGGTCATGTCCGTCGGGTCGGTCGAGGAGACCATCACGGTGTCGGGCGAGACGCCGGTGGTCGACGTGCAGCAGGTGCAGCGCATCGAGGTGTTGACCCGCGAGACGCAGGAGGCGATTCCGACCGGGCGCAGCATGTGGTCGTACGCGCTGCTGATTCCGGGCGTCAAGGTGCACAAGCCCGACGTGGGGGGCACCGCGGGCGCGCAGCAGTCCGAGATGATGGGCCGCGGTCTCGACGCCGCCCACACCACCGTCGAGATCGACGGCATGATGATCAACTCGATGGTCAGCGACGGCCGCTACCAGGCCTACCTGAACCCGATGCTGTCGGCGGAGACGTCCTACACGACCTCGGGTCAGGGGGCCGAGACGCAGACCGGCGGCCTGCGCATCAACATGATCCCGAACGAGGGCGGCAACCAGTACAGCGGCAGCTTCTTCGGGGGCGGGACGCCGGGCGCCTGGCAGGCCGACAACATCACGCAGCGCATCCAGAGCCTCGGCGTCGACGAGGTGCCGAAGGTCGACATCATCTACGACTTCAACACGGCGATCGGCGGCCCGATGGTCCGCGACCGTCTGTGGTTCTTCGCGACGGCGCGGCGGAACGTCGTCGACGCCGGGGTGCTCAACAGCACGAACCGCGACGGGACCCCGGCCCTCGACCGGAACAGCATCACGAACGGCAACGCGCGGCTGACGTGGCAGATGACGTCGCAGCACAAGATATCGGCCATGTTCGACAAGGTGCGGAAGCGCCGCTTCAGCCAGCACGCCTTCGGCGAGGACCTCGAGACGGCGGCGTCGACGTGGAACTCGCCGCACTACGACGTCGGGACCGCGAAGTGGACGGGAACGCTGTCGAACCGGATGCTGGCCGAGTTCGGCTTCTCGCTCCACTTCGGCGACTGGGACCCCAGCTACTACCAGTACAGCACGTTGGGCTCGATCTACCAGGAGCGGCCCGGCAACGTGGGCCTGTGCTCCGAGACGCCGTGCTACTGGGACGTGGGGTCGCCCGAGGCCATGCTGCAGATGCCGGTGTCGATGGGCGGCGACCCCTGGTACAGCGTGGTCGCCAAGAACGACACCTATCTGGGCCTGATCTACGGCGCCAAGGACGACGGCGAGACCAACAACTACACGCACCGCTGGGCCTACCAGAGCGCGCTGTCGTACGTCACCGGGTCGCACAGCTTCAAGTTCGGGATGAACTTCACCAGGGGGCACAACCGCTTCACGCGGTCGAGCAACGGCAACCTCCTTCAGTTCTACGACGCGGCCCCCAACCCGCGGGGGCGCGTCCTCGACTTCGTCACCTGCGACCACTACGCTGCGGACGCCAACCTCACCGCCGGTCTGCCCTGCGGCACCACCGGACTCCCCGACCGGGTGAACGTCTTCGCCCACCCCACCTACACGTCGGTCCTGCTGAACTACAACGGCGGCTTCTATGCGCAGGACTCGTGGACCATCGACCGCCTGACCCTCAACTACGGGCTGCGGGCCGACTTCGCGGCCGTCTCGGTGCCGGCGACGCCGAAGGGGCAGGGCCGCTTCGTGGGCTCCTACGTCCTGACCGGCCGCGACGCGTCAGAGCTGCCCGGCTTCGGACCCGACTTCGCGCCGCGGTTCAGCGCCGTCTACGACGTGTTCGGCGACGCCCGGACGGCTCTGAAGTTCGGGTGGAACAAGTACATGCGCGACGTCGGCGGCGATCTGCCGAGCCGATACTCCTACGGGGCGAGCATCAGCGACACGCGCGACTGGTTCGACTGCCACATGATCGTGGACGCCAGCGGCAACGGGGTCTGCTCGGGGCGCGACCCCTACGGAAGCAACCACGACGACATCGCCCAGGACTGGGAGATCGGACCGCGGTCGTCCGCGACCTTCGGCGTGCCCACCAGCCCGACGCGGAATCCCGATCTGGCCAACTTCCCGCGCGAGTACAACCGCATCTGGACCGTCGGCGTCCAGCAGGAGGTGATCCCGGGCCTGTCGGTCAGCGCCGAGTACCGGCAGCGGACCTATCACAACACGTTCGTGGAGGACAACCGGTCGCACACCTTCGCGAGCTTCGGGGCCCTGCCGGACGGCACCCCGGATCCGGCGTACGCCGGATCCGGCCGCTACATCGACGTGCTGCGACCCTACCCCCTCGTGGGGTCGATCACGGTCTTCAACGTCGATCCCGCCGTCCGGACATCGGCCGACCTCTGGGACGCGGGACGAGGCGAGGGCTACTCCAACGTCTACCGCGGCTTCGAGCTGAGCGTGCAGGGCCGGCTGGCGGGCGGCGGCACCATCTTCGGCGGCTGGTCGGTGGAGGACAGCGGTCGCGTCAGCATCTACAACTACAACCGGGGCGCGGGAAGCCGCTTCGGCGGCGAGGTCAACAACTGCTCCGACATCCTGCAACGGGGCGACAACCCGAACGAGCTGCGGTTCTGCGACACCGGCGCCTACCCGCGGCCGTACCGCAACGAGTTCAAGCTGTCGGGCACCCAGCCGTTCTCGCTGCCGGGCATCGGCGACATGCAGCTGGCCGCGTCGCTGCAGGCGTATCCGGGCGGCCAGGGCGACTGGGGCGGCCTGCAGGAGGGGCTCTACGTCCACCGCACGTCGTCCAATCCGCTGCTGGGCACCTACTCCGAGGCGCTCTACGGGCAGCCGGGCCACTGCGTCGCGCCCTGCATGCTGGGGACGCGCATCGCCGACACGCCGACCGTGTCGACGAGCACCGGCGGCTACTGGATTCCGATGATCCCGCTGAACAGCGTGAAGTTCGAGCCGTACTGGACGCAGCTCGACATGAACGTGCAGAAAGTGTTCAACATCGGAAGCTGGCGCTACGACGCCCGTTTCGAGTTCTTCAACGTGTTGAACAACGCGGTGGAGATCTACCACAGCGGCTCGCGGAACGCCCTCGGCAGCACCGGGGCCGGCTACCAGGCCTTGTCGAGCTGGGAGCGGGCCGCGCGCGTGCTCGAGGGCCGCGTCATCCGCTTCGCCGTCACCGCCCGCTTCTAGCCGCTCGGCGCGGCGCATTGCGACGGCCGGGAGAGAGCCCTCTCTCCCGGCCGTCGGCCTCGAAGTCACTCCCGGCGAAACGACCGCTCATCCCGGCCCCGCCGCCCGCAGCCCCTTCCAGATGCTCCAGCACATCGCCAGCATCACCAGGGCGATGGGAAAGCCGGTGACGAGCGACGCGGTCTGCAGCGCCACCAGCCCGCCGCCGAGCAGCAGGGTGATGGCGACGATGCCCTCGAACGCGCACCAGAAGACGCGCTGCGCGACCGGCGCGTCGAGCTTGCCGCCGGCGGTGATGGTGTCGATGACGAGCGAGCCCGAGTCGGACGAGGTGACGAAGAACACCATCACCAGCACGATGCCGACGACGGACGTGAGGCCGGAGAGCGGCAGCGTCTCGAGCATCCGGAACAGGGCCAGCTCGGGCTGCTGCGCCTGCACCGCCGCGACCGCCGCGGTCTGGCCCACCTCGATGTGCTGCGACAGGGCCGTCGTCCCGAAGGCGTTCATCCAGAGGGCCGAGACCAGCACCGGCCCGACGAACATGCAGCCGACGAGGGCGCGCACCGTCCGGCCGCGCGAGACGCGGGCGACGAACATGCCGACGAAAGGGGCCCACGCGAGCCACCACGCCCAGAAGAAGGTGGTCCACCCGTGCAGGACGTCGAGGTCGTCGCGCCCCACCGAGTTGCTGAGGGGTGCGATGGCCGCGACGTAGTGGCCGAGGCTGGCCACGAACCCGCCGAGCAGGTCGGCGGTGGGCCCGACCGCGAGCACGAACGCGAGCAGCAGCAGGGCGAGGACGAGGTTGGCCTGGCTCAGGCGCTTGACGCCCCGGTCGAGCCCCATGACCACCGACGTCAGCGCGAGGCCGGTGATGCCCGCGATCAGCAGCACCCGGGTCGCGTCGGTGGCGGGCACCCCGAACAGGTGGTCGAGCCCCGCCGCCATCTGCTGGGCGCCGAGGCCGAGCGACGTCGCCAGCCCGAAGAGGGCGGCGAACACCGCGACGATGTCGACGACGTGGCCGAACCAGCCCCACACCGCCTCGCCCATCAGCGGGTAGAACCCCGACCGCAGCGTCAACGGCAGCCCCAGGTTGTAGGCGGAGAAGCCCAGCGCCAGCGCCACCACCGCGAACATCGCCCACGGGTGCACGCCCCAGTGGAAGATGGCCGAGGCGATGGCGAGCCGGTGGACGGCGGCGGTGTCCGCCGGGTCGACGCCGAGGGGTGGATTCAGGAAGTGGTCGATGGGCTCGGCCACGCCGAAGAACATCAGGCCGATGCCCATGCCCGCCGCGAACAGCATGGCGAACCACGACCACGAGGAGTGGTCGGGCCGCGCGCCGGGCCCGCCGAGGCGGACGCGGCCGAGCGGGGTCACGAGCAGCAGCAGGCAGAAGAGGACGAAGACGTTGCCGGCGCCCAGGAACACCCAGTCGAACGTCGAGGTCAGCCACGTGTAGAGGGCGTCGAAGACCCCGGCGGCGGCGTCCCGGAACGCCAGCACCCCGGCCACGAACGCGACGATGGTGAGGCTGGAGACGACGAAGACGGGGTTGTGGACGTCGAGGCCGAAGAGCCGGATGTTGTCCCGCCCGAGCTCGTAGTCGGTCTGCGCGGCGATGGCCATGTGGAAACCTGCTCTGCGGGACCTGCCGGCCCGGTCCGGAACCCGGCCCGCCGCTCCGCCCGGTCGACGGCAATGCCCGGCGGCGACGGTCGAGGTGCGGCACCGACTCGGCGTGATCGTAGCGCGTCCCCGGGGCCGACGCCACGCCGGCGCCCGCGGGCCGCGGGAATCTTGCCGCGGTTCGGGGCCCTGCGTTAGGCTGGACAGATGTCCATCCTCGGGCTCCCCGCGCCGGCTCCGGCCGGCCCGGCGCCGACGGCGAAGGCGGCCGAACCCGACGCGGCGACGCCGACGGCGGAGGTGGCCGAACCCGACGCGGCGGCGCCGACGGCGGAGGCGGCCCAACCCGACGCGGCGGCGCCGACGGCCGGCCCAACCCGCGGCGACGACCGCCGCGGCAGCGGCGACCGTCCCCTGGCCCCTGGCCGCGGTCGCGTTCGCGTCGACGAGCATCATCGTCGGGGTGCTCTGGGACATCTCGTGGCACCGGTCCATCGGGCGGGACTCGTTCTGGACGCCGGCGCACCTGGCCATCTACCTGGGCGGCGTCGTCGCGGGGCTCTCGTGCGGCTGGCTGGTGCTGCACACGACCTTCGCGGGCAGCCCGCGGGAACGGGCCGCCGGCGTCTCGTTCTGGGGCTTCCGCGGCCCGCTGGGGGCCTGGCTCTGCATCTGGGGCGCGCTGGCCATGGTCGTGTCGGCCCCGTTCGACGACTGGTGGCACAACGCCTACGGGCTCGACGTCGAGATACTGAGCCCGCCCCACGTCGTCCTCGCCATGGGCATGTTCGGCATCGGCGCCGGCGCGATGCTGATGGCGGTGGCCCGGCAGAACCGCGCGCCGGCCGCCGACCGGGTGCTCCAGGGGCTGTTCCCCTACGCGGGCGGCCTGGTGATCCTGATGGTGGCGACCCTGTTCGCCGAGTACATCATGGAGCCCAACCTGCAGCGCGCGCCGACCTTCTTCTCGTGAGCGCCGCCATCTTCCCCTTCCTGCTGACCGGCATCGCCCGGGGCGCGGCGTCGCGGTGGGGGGGCACCGCCGCCGCCGGCGCCTACATGGGCGTCACCCTGCTCATGATGTGGACGCTGCAGCTCTTTCCCGCCCAGCCGATGCTGGCCCCGATACTGCGCGACATCGACCGCATGGTGCCGCCGTCGTTCCCCATCCTGCTCGTGGCCCCGGCCCTCGTCATCGACGCCGCGGTCCGCCGGATGCCGGCCGGCGTGGGCGGCATCCGGCGCCTCGCGGGCGCGGCCGCAGCGGGCGTGGCCGCGATGCTCGCGCTCGCCGCCGTGCAGTGGCCGTTCGCCGGGTTCCTCCTGACCGAGGGCGCCCGCAACTTCGTCTTCGCGGCCGACCAGTTCGGCTACTACGTGGCCCCCGGCGCGTTCCAGTACGAGTTCTGGGGCGAGCCGATGACGGCGGGGGCGGCGGGCCGCACCGCGCTGGTCGCCGCGGTGTCGGCCGCCCTCGGCCTCTGGTGCGGCGACTGGCTCGCACGGGTGCGGAGATAGCGTGGCCACCTCGCGCCGGTTCTTCGTGCCGCCGCGTCGCAACCCCCGATCGCCCGGGCATGCCGGCGCCCCGCCCGGCAGTGCGCTCGTCACCCGGCTGCGCACGCTTGCCGCGATCCTGCTTGCGGGTGCGCTCGTCGCCGCCGGCGGGGCGGCCGCCTCGGCCCATGTCGGCACCTCCAACGCCTACTTCGACGGCGCGGCGGGGCCGTACGGCGTCCGCGTCATCGTGCGGACGCCCGGCGTGGTCCCCGGCCTCGCCCAGGTCACGGTGCGCATTCTCGAGGGCGAGGGCGTCGGGCGGGTGACGGTGCGCCCGCTGCGGTCGGACGTGGGGCTGGAGGGCGCGCCGCCTCCCGACGCCGCCCGTCCCGTGCGGGGCGAGGCGGGGCTGTACAGCGGCGAGCTGTGGCTGATGACGGCCGGATCGTACAGCGTCGAGGTCGGCGTGGCCGGCGCGGCGGGAGAGGGGACGGTCTTCGTACCGGTGCTGGCGCTGGCCGAGCGGGGGCTCGACATGAGTCCCGCGGTCGGACTGGGGCTCGCGGCCGCCGCCTTCTTCCTGTTCGCGGGCGCGGTGACCATTCTCGGCGCCGCCGTCCGCGAGAGCGTGCTCGAGCCGGGCCGCGAGCCCGATGCCTGGCGCCGCCGCCGGGGCCGTCGCGCGATGGTCGTGTTCGCCGTCGTGCTCGGCGCCGTCCTCGCCGGCGGCTGGCGCTGGTGGGACGCGGTCGACGCCGCCTACCGCAGCCGCATCTACCGCCCGTGGAGCACCAGCGCGACGCTGACCGCGGCCAGCGGGCGGCCGCTGCTGACGCTCGCGATCGACGATCCCCGGTGGCCCGCCGGCCGGGGCGAGCCCGGAGCGGCGCTCGTGCCGGACCACGGCAAGCTGATGCACATGTTCCTGGTGCGGGCCGAGGACCTGTCGGCGTTCGCGCACGTCCACCCGGTGCGGGACGGCGACGGGGAGCCGTCGTTCACGGCGGCGCTGCCGCCGCTGCCGGCCGGCGACTACCGCATCTACGCCGACATCGTGCACGAGAACGGGTTCGCGCCCACCTTGGTGAACACGGTGCGGGTGCCGCCGGCCGGCCCCGGCGCGGGCGGCACGTCATCGGCGGCCGGTGCCGCGGCCGGCGGTTCTCTTGCGGCGGGCGGCGGTTCGCCCGGGGTCGGAGGCTCGGTCGCGGCTGGTGGTCCGCCGGCGGCCGGCGGGGGCGCGCCGGAGGCGGCGGGCGGCGGCGACGCGCCGGCGGGGGGTCCCGCGCCCGACCCGGACGACTCCTGGGCGACCCTGCGCCCATACGGCGCATCGCCATCGGAGAGCTACCCGCTGCCCAGCGGGCGCACCATGCGATGGGAACGCGACGGCCCGATCGCCGTCGACGAGGAGGCCACGCTGCGGTTCTCGGTGACCGAGCCGGACGGAACGCCGTCGGCCTTCGAGCCCTACATGGGCATGCTCAGCCACGCCGCCGTCCTCCGCCGCGACGGCTCCGTGTTCGTGCACCTGCATCCCTCCGGCAGCATCAACCTCACCGCGCAACGACGCTTCGCCGAGGCGGAGGGCGGCGCCGGCGGCGGGGCGCCCGGCGCGGAACACGGGGGCCGTTCGCCCTCCGGCCCCGCCAACCGGGTGACGTTCCCGTTCGTCTTCCCGGAACCGGGCGCCTACCGCATCGTCGTGCAGGTGAAGCCGGGCGCGGCGGTGGAGACGGCGGCGTTCGACGTGGAGGTCGGAGAAGCGCCCTCGTCCTGACTCACCCGCGGCGGGACGAGGTGAAGGCCCAAGCCGCGAGCGCCCCCCGATGCGCTACCATCGGGAGAGACATCGAGCGACAGGAGGACGGGGTGGCGATCACGCTCAACGTGAACGGCCAGCCCCGCACAGTGGACGTGGAGCCGGACACGCCGCTGCTGTGGGTGCTGCGCGACACGCTCGGATTGACGGGCACCAAGTTCGGATGCGGCATCGCCGCCTGCGGGGCCTGCACCGTGCACGTGGACGGCCGCGCCGTCCGCACCTGCACGGTGCCGGTGTCGGCGGTCGAGGGCATGGCCGTCACCACCATCGAGGGCCTCGCCGACAACGGCCGGCTGCACGCGGTGCAGCAGGCGTGGGTGGACCACCAGGTGCCGCAGTGCGGGTACTGCCAGTCGGGCATGATCATGGCCGTCTCGGCCCTCCTCGCGCAGCGGCCCGACCCCAGCGACGAGCACATCGACGCCGCCGTCACCAACATCTGCCGCTGCGGCACCTTCGTCCGCGTGCGCCGCGCCATTCACGCCGTCGCCAGGGGCGGCGCCTTCACCGGAAGCGATGCTGGCGCCGCCGGCGACACACTGGCCAGTCGGGAGCCTGTCACCAATGGCGAGGCCGTCGCCAATGGCGGGCTGTCGCCAACGGCAAGGCCGTCGCCAAGCGTGGCCGTCGCCAATGCCGAGGCTGTCACCTGCGGCGAAGCTGCCGCCCCGGGCCACGCTGTCGCCAGGGATGACATCGCCGCCAGGCATGCCGCCGGCGCCGGCGGCGATGGGCCGGCCCCGTGCGACGCGGTCGCGGGCGGCCACGGAGAGGAGGCGCGCCATGGGTAAGTGGACGCGCCGCGCCTTCATCGGGACCGGGACCCTCGTGGGCGGCGGGTTCGTCATGGGCATCGCCGGCGTCGTCATCGCGCCGGGCCGCCACGGCATCGTCTCGGCCGACGCCGCCGACAAGGGCGAGCTGACGACCTGGATCACCGTCACCCCCGACGACCTCGTCACCATCCTGATTCCCCACTGCGAGATGGGACAGGGGTCGCAGACCGGGCTCGCGATGATGGCGGCCGAGGAGATGGAGGCCGACTGGGACCGGGTGCGCATCCGCGAGGCGCCGGCCCTCGACGCCTACGCCAACGCCTACATGCTCCGTGCGTTCACCGGCGACTCGATGCCCGCCCCGGTGGGGCGCGCCGTCGACTACGGCGCCTACCGCCTCGCGCGCTGGTTCGGCACCCAGGCCACCGGCGGCTCGATGGCGGTGCGCGGCACCGGCTACGGCATGAAGCTGGCGGGCGCGGCGGCGCGCGAGATGCTGCTCGCGGCCGCGGCCGAGCGCTTCGGCGTCCCCGTCGACGAGTGCCGGGCCGAGCGGTCGCGCGTCACCCACCCGTGGTCGCGCCAGAGCGCGAGCTTCGGCGACCTCGCGAAGGCCGCCGCGGCGATGCCCGCCCCCGACAACCCGCCCCTGAAGGACCCCGACGCCTACACCATCCGGCGCACCGCCACGCCGCGCTTCGACATCCCCCCGAAGGTCGACGGCAGCGCCACCTACGGCATCGACTTCACCCTGCCCGGCATGCTCCACGCGGCCGTCGACATCGCGCCCGTCCAGGGGGGCCGGCTGGTGTCGGTCGACCCCGCCCCGGCGCAGGCGATGCCCGGGGTGAAGCGGGTCGTCGAGCTCGACGAGGCGGTCGCGGTGGTCGCCGACAGCCACTGGCGCGCCCGCCAGGCCCTCGCGGCGCTCGACCCCGAGTACGACGACGCCGGCCACGGCGAGGTCTCGAGCGAGACCATCTTCGCGGCGTTCGACGAGGCCCTCGGCGACGCCCCGGAGATGCCCGCCGACGCCGCGCAGGTCGTCACCGCCGACTACCGGGTGCCGTTCCTCGCCCACGCCACCATGGAGCCGATGGCGTGCACCGCCCGCGTCGAGGGCGACCGCGCCGAGGTGTGGGCGGGCACCCAGGACCCCCTGAACGCCCGCTCCACCGCCGCCGGCGCCCTCGGCCTCGACCCGGACCAGGTCCACCTGACGAACCTGATGCTCGGCGGCGGCTACGGCCGGCGCCTCCCGTTCTGCTTCGACTACGTCGACCTCGCCGCGCGCATCGCGCAGGCCATGTCGCCCGCCCCCGTCAAGCTGGTCTGGAGCCGCGAGAACGACATCCAGCACGGCTACTACCGGCCGGCCGCGATGTGCCGCTACGCCGGCGCCCTCGCCGCCGACGGCCGCCCCCTCGCGGTCGGGGCCCACTACGCGGGCGGCGGCGACCGCGAGTCGCTGTTCATGCCCTACGCCATCCCCGAGCGGCGCTTCGACGCGCGGCGCGCGCCGCACCACGTCCGCGAGGGCGCGTGGCGGTCGGTGCTGAACTCGCAGCACGGCTTCTTCAAGGAGTCGTTCATCGACGAGATGGCCCACGCCGCGGGTCGCGACCCCTACGAGTACCGGCGCAACCTGATGGACGAGCACCCCCGGTTCCGCGCCGTCCTCGACCGGGCGGCGGAGATGGCGGGCTGGGGCGCCCCCCTGCCCGAGGGCGAGGGCCGCGGCATCGCCATCGCCGAGAGCTTCGGCTCGATCGTCGCCCAGGTCGCCCACGTCGCGGTGTCGCCCCAGGGCGGGTTGCGCGTCCGCAACGTCTGGGCCGCCGTCGACTGCGGCGACGTCGTCGAGCCCGACAGCGCCGCCGCCCAGATCGAGGGCGGCGTCGTCTTCGGCCTCTCCGCCGCCCTCGTCGGCGAGATCACCATCGCCGGGGGACGCGTCGTCGAGAGCAACTTCCACGACCACCAGATGATCCGCATGGCCGACGCCCCCGACGTCCAGGTGGCGTTCATCCGCTCGGGCGAGCGCCTCGGCGGCCTCGGCGAGCCGGGGGTGCCCCCGGTGGCGCCGGCGGTGACCAACGCCATCTACGCCGCCACGGGCATTCGGGTGCGGGACCTGCCGATCAAGAACCAGAGGCTGGTGCGGACGTAGGGGTCTGAGCCGTAGCAGGGAATGAGCGAACGAGATGCGCTACACCATCGTCATCGAGACATCGCCGCCGAACTGCGCCGCGTACGCCCCGGACCTCCCTGGCTGCGTCGCTACCGGAGCCACCCGCGAGGAAACCGTCGACGAGATGCGCCGAGCCATCGAGTTCCACATCGAGAGTCTGCGCGAGTATGGCGACCCGGTGCCGGAACCCCACTGCACGGCGACCGTTGTCAATGCGGCTACGCAAGATGCGTGACGGCCTCCGTGCGACACCACCCGAGCCCCGGCTGGACCGTCCAGCCCCGCTGCCGTTCCAGACATGTCCGACGTTCCCTACCCCGTTGTGCCGGTGCCCGCCAGGCTGGACGTGGGAGAGAACCGAGGAACCCGACCCAAAGCCTGGGTTCGAATCCCGCCAGAGCACGAACCGTGGCTGCTCAAGATCCCCAGGCCGGATACCGGAGAGCACTGGGCGGAGAAGATCATGCCGTCGTTCGACCATGCATCCTCCCTGGGGAGAGAGCTGACCGACGAGAGACGGCGCCAGATCCTGGAATCGGATAGCGTATTGCGCTATGTACGGCGCGGACGTGGCGGTGTCTACTCCGATGCCCGCCACCAGCGCGCCCCCTCCCCGCTGCGTCTCGCCCGTTTGCTGTGCCGATGGAGGCCTTCGTTCACGCGAAAGACCCTTGACCGAATCCACGGCCTGTCCGAACTCGACGTTCGGGCGGCAGTTCAGAGGGTCCCGTCCGAGTTCATGTCCGACACCGCCAAAGAGTTCGCTTGTCAGGTCGTTCTGACCAGCAAGAAAGAGCTACTGGAGAACGTTGGATGACCATGCTCTATCTCGCCTGGCAACACCGATCGAGTCGCCGTTGGTTTCCGATCGGACGGCTCATCCGTCATGATTCCTCCACCGGAAGATTCGAGTTCTCCTATATCCAGGGGGCGAAAGAGGCCGAAGAGTCCGGGTTCAGAACGATTCCGGCGTTCCCCAACCTGGAGCAGCGCTATCGTTCGTCCGAATTGTTCCCGACGTTCCGGAATCGAGTGATGAACATCCGCCGAATCGACCGACCCGTATACCTTGAGCAACTCGGGCTCGATGCGGAGGAATGCGACGAACTCACCGAGCTGTCCGTGTCCGGCGGTCGCAGCTACACGGACAGCTTCGAGGTCTTTCCGCCTATCGAGCCGGACCCCGACGGGGTGTTTCGCACGCAGTTGATGTTGCACGGACTACGACACACGAACCCCGACGCGATCACGGCAGCTCAGAATCTGCAGCCTGGCAACGAGCTGCGGGTCGCCGTCGAGTTGAACAATCCCGTGGCTACCCATGCGATCCTGGTGTACACACAGGACTACTACGTACTCGGCTGGCTACCCAGATACGTCGCTGAGGGAATTCACCGCGGCGGTGACTGGACGATTGCCGATGCCAAGGCCACTGTCGCCCGTGTGAGCCCTGATGCGCCGCTGAGTCATCGAGTGCTCCTCGACTTCACTGGTCGGCTGCCGCCGGGGGTCAATCCGATGCGAGATCTGCAGCAGTACCGTCCCCTCACCGAACCCGCCGTCCCTTGAGCGACAACCCGGCTACCCTCTCGGTACCTCTCGGTGCGGACTCCCTGGCCCAGGATCGTCTTCGTCGGGAGTCCGGGTAGGCAGTCGTCATCACGGTTCAGACCGGTCCCCCATTCCCCGCGGACGTTGAGCCATGACCGTCGAGGAACGCATCATTGTCAACCGTCACGCCGCTGTGTGTCCCGTGGATCGTCCGGCCACACCACGTTCCGGAACCACCACGGCAGGGCGAGCCCGGCCGAGGTAAGCAGGAAGATCAACAGGTGGTCGTCGACGGTCGGCCGCGCCGAGGGCGAGGTGAGGTAGGCCAAGCCCCCGACGCCGGCGGCGACAGCGGCCATGAACGCCAGGGGTACCAGTCTGGCGGCAATGCCCGACGACTCGACCCGGCGGCCCAGGACCGTGCAGTCGCCCTCTTCGACGCGAGGCGGTTCACGTTCGGCCATGGCTCGACGCGTCACCGTCGGTTCGACTCTGCCGCCCTCACAATCCGAGCTGGCTGGCCATGTCGTTGAAGTCGGTGGCCACCAGGTCGAAGTCGGGATCGGGCGTCAGGTCGCGCTCGACGCCGGGGGCGAACTCCGTCGGCCGGGGGACGTAGCCGGTCCGGAACCCGAGACGGGCCGACGCCCGCAGGTCGCCCTTGTGGGCGGCGACCATCATGCACTGCTCGGGCTCGAGGCCCAGCAGGTCGGCCGCGGTCAGGTAGGCCTCGGGGTCGGGCTTGTAGTGCCGGGCCAGCTCGGCCGACAGCACCGCGTCCCACGGGATGCCGGCGTTCTTGGCCATGTTGACGAGCAGGGCGACGTTGCCGTTCGACAGCGACGCCAGCACGTAGCGCCGGCGCAGCCGGGTCAGCCCCTCGACGGTGTCGGGCCACGGCGTCAGGCGGTGCCAGGCGCGGTTCAGGTCGTCGAGCTCCTCCTCGGTGAGGCTCTCGAGCCCGTACTTCGGGACCAGCTCGTCGAGGATCATCCGGTGCAGGTCGTCGATCTTCGTCCACCCCAGCTCGCCCCGCCGGACGCGCCCCATCGCGGGGCCGTAGCCGCCCCGCCAGTCGTCGGCGAACGCCGCCCAGTCGGCCTCGATGCCCTTGCGGCGCCCGACCGCCTCGCCCTCGCGGGTGATGCTCGTCCGCCAGTCGACCACCGTGCCGAAGACGTCGAACGTCATCGCCCGCACGCCCCGGATGCGCTCGCTCAGCTCCTGCCGCGCCGGAAGCGCCGCGAACGCCTCGGTCCGCGCGAACGCCGCCGCCACCAGCCCGGCCGAACCGCTCGCCAGGAACTCCCGCCGTCTCATGTCCCGGTCGCTGATTGACATCGAAGATCCTCCTGCCGTCCCGTAGCCCATCGTCGCCTCAGCGTATCGCTTCACCGCTCCCGTGTCCACGGGCCTTCGCCGACCACCGACCCGGTTCTGCTCACGATCTCGTCCGCACCCTGCGCCCTGCGACGCCCTCTGTCCGCGTTTCTGATATTCTGAGAATCCGCTGCCGGGCAAGTCCGATATGGGGGTCCATCGGATGAACGAAACGCTCGTCGTCTCCAGTCGCGGCCAGATCACCCTGCCGGCCGCCCTGCGCAAGCGCCTGGGAATCAGGGGGGCGATGTGATGATCCTCGAGGACCGTGGTGACGAGGTCGTGCTCAAGCCGGGCATGGTCGTCGAGCTTCAGCTCTACGGCGACGAGCAGATCGCCCGATGGGACGCGGAGGATGCGCTGTCGGACGAGGAGCGAACCCGCATCCTGGCCAGGCTGCCGGCATCGAAGACGCCATGAGGCTGTTCCTCGATGCCAACGTCCTCTTCACCGCCGCGCACAACCCGAAAGGAAAGGCCACCCTGGCCATCGAGCTGGGCGGCCGCGGCCACTGGGCGCTGTACTCGAGCCGCCTTGCCGTCCAGGAGGCGCGCCGCAACCTCGAGCGGAAGTCCCCCCAATGCCTGGATCGCCTGCGTACGCTCCTGAGCAGCGTCCGGCTGGCTGAACATCGAGCCGCGCTCGACTGCCCCCAAGGGCTGGCGCGCAAGGACCGGCCCATCTTCCAGGCGGCGCTGGCATGCCGGGCCACCCATCTGCTGACCGGTGACCTGAAGGACTTCGGCCGGTTCATGAACAGGCCCGAGGAAACACGAGGGGTCCGCATCCAGACCGTGGCCGAGTTCCTGGACCAGGTCGGCTGACGCGAAGGTTCAGGATCCCGGCGTCGGTGCGGTCGACTCCCGGGCCAACTCGCCGAACGCGGTCTCGGCCCTGCGTATGGCTCCGTCGTTGGTCGCGAACGCCAGCACCATGTTCCGCGAAGGCACGAGGATGAGCAGCGCGTACCACATCGTGTTGCTGCCGTTGTGCCAGAGCACCGGCCCGCCGACCCGGTCGCTCTCGTAGCGTACCCACCCGCTCGCGTAGTCGTCGCGGAACGGCGTGTGCGACCGATGCCAGGCCGACCGCGGCAGCAGGAGCGGCGAGGTCCCGAATCCTCCTGCCAGGTGGGCCGCACCGTAGCGCGCCAAGTCGCCGATCGTCATGTGCGCACACCCGGCGGGAGCCATCACCGGGGAGTTGTCGGGGCGGGTCTTGAACGGGTCCATTCGCCATCGGAACCAGCGCAGCCGGACGACATGCCCTATCGGCTCGCGGTCCGGGGCATCGCCCCGCGGCGGACCGAAGCCCGCCTCTCGAGCATCAGGGGGAGGAACACCCGCTCCCGCAGCAGGGCTTCGTAGGGCTTGCCGCCGACCGTCTCGGCGATGTGGCCGGCGATCGTATAGCCGACGTTGGAGTACGCGAAGCGCTCGCCGGCGGGGGATTTGGGTTCCTTGGCGAGAACCGCCGCGATGAAGCGGCGCCGCGCCGCCACCAGCTCCTCGGCGGTGTCGGGCCAGACGCGCTGGATCGGGAAGTTCGCCCTGGCGCCCGCCGTGTGCGTCAGCAGATGGTGCAGCGTGCAGCCGCGCCAGCCGCCCGCCATTTCGATGTCGGGCAGCAACGCCGCACCGTGTCGTGCCGAGAGCAGTCCGTCGTCTTCCAGCACGGCCAGCAACGTGGCCGTCATCGACTTGGTGATCGAGCCGACGTGCCAGCGGTCGTCGACGGTCACCGGGATGCCGGAACCCCGCCGGCGCTCGCCGCTGGCGGCCACCCCGGCAAGCTGCCCGTCGGTCACCAAGGCCACGGCCACGCCGGTCAGACCGGTCTCATCCCGCAACCGGCCCACGCGGGCCTCGAGACGCGCCTGGAAGTCTCCGTCCATCCACACCCCCTCCCGTCGATGGACGAGGCGCAAGGAGCGTCGGTTCGAGTGGACACGGCCCTCGGCCGCCTGTCCTCGGTCCTTGTGGTCGGGGACCATGATGGCCTTGGAATGTGGCTTGACTGTAACAGTGTAGATGTCGGACTATACATGTAACATCATGGCGCTCAACATCAGGAACACGGAGACGGAACGCTTGGCGACCGAGCTGGCAACCCTGACCGGGCGTACGAAGACCGAGGCGGTGACCGAGGCCATTCGCGACCGACTGGAGCGGCTCGGTCGCGAACGCAGCGGGCGCTCGCTTGCCGACGAGCTCGACGAGATCGGACGGAGATGCGCGAGGCTGCCGGTGCTGGACACGCGCCCCGCGGACGATGTCCTCGGGTACGACGAGCACGGCGTGCCCCGCTGATGGTCATCGACACGTCGGCGTTTCTCGCGATTCTGCAGGACGAGCCCGACCGCCGCTCGTTCACAGCGGCGATCGCGGCGGCGGTCGTGCGGCGCACCTCGGCGGCCACCTTCCTGGAAGCCTCCATGGTTCTTCAGTCGCGATACGGGGCGGAAGGCGCCCAGCGGCTCGACATGCTGATCGAGACCGCCCGCATCGAGGTGATGGCCGTCGATCCGGCCCAGGCCAGGATCGCGCTCCGGGCGTTCGTCGACTTCGGCAAGGGACGCCACCCGGCCGCCCTGAACTACGGGGACTGCTTCGCTTACGCCCTCGCGCGGCACCTCGGCGAACCGCTGCTCTGCAAGGGCAGCGACTTCGCGCGGACGGACCTCGATCTGGTCCTGCCACCAGCCTCGGAGTAGCCGCCGCCCGCGTGAGCGCGTCGGGTCGGACCGCCCTTGCGCGCACGCTCCCGCGGCTGATAGCGTAGAGCGGATCGGTCAGGCTGAGCCGCGGACCGGCCCAGTCGCACGCGACAGCGGGGGTCCGAGGAAGCGCCGACCGCCGGCAATCACTGTCCTGGCGCCGGGTTCAAGCTGACCCACCGCGACCTGGGTCCGACCTCGCGCTACCTCGGCGACCTCGCCCCCGACCGGGAGTTCGTGTGGCAGGACCCCGTTCCCGAGGTCGATCGGGCGTCGGGCGAGCTCAAGTGGACGGCCACGCCGGTCGACCTGATCTTCGGCTCGAACTCCGAGCTGCGGGCAGTCGCCGAGGTCTACGCGGCCGACGACGGCGGGGAGAAGCTCGTGCACGACTTCGTCGCGGCCTGGACGAAGGTGATGACCCTCGACCGCTACGATCTGCTCGACTGAGGCGGAAGAGCGCGCTCGAAACGCCCCGACCCGCCGCCGACGCGGCGGGTCGGGGCGGCGCGGGGTGTCAGGAAGATTCGCCCGGCTGAGCTTCACGACCGGCCCGCGAAGGCCGACCCCGCCAGTCAGCGACTCACGCGGCAATCGGCACGAAAGACCGGGCGGCCGCGGCTCATGTGAACGGGCACCGCCTCCTGCCCTTCCGAGCCGAGGGCGATCTCCGCGTTCTCGGTCACCGTGCCAGTGGCAAGCGGCTCCGCTCTGCCTGACCGCAGTGCGTTTCGGGCCGCGCATGTGCCGTGGAACGCGGATGCCGCCAACGGCTCCTGCGGCAATCAGTACTCCCGGAAGATGCGGCGGATCTCGTCGAGGTCGCGGGTCTTCGTGAGGGCGAGCATCAGGAGAATGCGCGCCTTCTGCGGGTTGAGGGTGTCGCCGGCGATCATGCCCCGCGCGTCGTAACCGGGGAGCGGCACGACGCGGCCGCTGCCGGTCCGGTTCGACCGGACGACGACCGGGCGCCCGGCCTCGGGCAGCGACGCGACCCGGTCGAGGGCGGCGCGCTCGACGCTCGAGACGAGGCCCGCGCCGGTGCCCGCGAGCACGATGCCGTCGACCCCGGCCTCGATCAGGGTCTCGATCAGCACCGGGTTCGGCTCGACGTACGAGTAGACGATGTCGACGGTGGGGAATGCCGTGACCCCGGCGAGGTCGAACTCCGAGTCGGCGGTGTGCCGCTTCGTCGGCGCGCGGTAGAAGGCCACGCGGTCGCCGTCGACGTAGCCGAGGAACCCGAGGTCGCGCGAGCGAAACGTCTCGACGCGGTAGGTGCTGGTCTTGGTGACGTCGCGGGCCGCGTTGATCTCGTCGTTCATCACCACGAGCACGCCCTTGCCCCGCGCCTCGGCGGAGGCGGCGGTGCGCACCGCGTTCAGCAGGTTGAGGGGGCCGTCGGTGCTGATGGCGGTGGCCGGCCGCTGGGCGCCGACGAGGACCACCGGCCGGTCGTGACGGACCGTCAGGTTCAGGAAGTACGCGGTCTCCTCGAGGGTGTTGGTGCCGTGGGTGACGACCACCCCCGCCACGTCGGGATCATCGCTGAAGATCTCGTCGATGCGCCGGGCCAGGGTCAGCCAGTCGGCGAAGGTGATGTTGGGGCTGCCGATGTTGACGACCTGCTCGACCCGGACGGTGGCGTGCTCCGCGATGGCCGGCACCGCCGAGACGAGCTGCTCGCCCGAGAACGCGCCCGACCGGTACTGGGTCAGGCTGGTCGACGACTGGCCGCCGCCCGATATCGTCCCCCCGGTCGCGAGCACCCAGACCACCGGCGGTTCCCCGTCCGCCCCCTGGGCGTGGGCCGGTGCGGCGGATCCGGGCGCCCAGGTTGCGGCGAGAACGGCGGCAAGGAACGCTGCCGGCAGCGCCCGGCGCCGGCGAGCCCGCGCCCCGGCGCCCGTCGGCCGCCACCACGGGTCGCGCCGGCTGCCGTCTGCGAGACCGAGGAAACCGCGCTTGCCCATGAGGCGTGACGTCTGTCGTGTCATCGTGACATCCTGGTTGTCGAGCCCTCCGAAGGCAAGTCGAGACGAGAATCCCGGTGACGGGCCGCGCCGTCCGGCGGTCGAGCCGACCACGGTTCAGGGCCGGCCCGGGCCGTAGAGCACGCGCCCCGGGCGCGCGCCGGTGGGCTCGCCGCCGTCGACGACGAGCGTCCCGTTCACCAGCACGTACTCGACGCCCTCCGAGTACTGGTGCGGCTCGGCGAAGGTGGCGCGATCGATGACGCGGTCCGGGTCGAAGACCGCGAGGTCGGCGAAGAAGCCCTCGCGCACGAGCCCGCGGTCGCGCAGGCCGATGCGCTGGGCGGTCGCGCCGCTCATCTTGCGCACCGCCTCCTCGAGGGTCAGCACCCCCCGCTCCCGCACGTAGCGGCCGAGGACGCGCGCGAACGTGCCGTACTCGCGCGGGTGGGGCACGCTCTCGCCGAAGACCGACACCCCGCCGTCCGAGCCGATGGCGGTGGCCGGGTGCCGCATGATGCGCTCGACGTCGGCCTCGTCCATCGCGTGGTAGATGGCCCGCGCGCCGCCGTTCTCGATGATCTCCATCACGAGGTCCGCCCCGGCGGCCACCGTGACCTCTTCGCCGCGCTCCGCGAGGATGTCGGCCAGGCTCTTGCCCTCGAGCGACCGGTCCCACTCGCACAGCCCGATGACGATGTTCGCGGGGTCGCCGCCGCCGCGATCGAACTCGATGCGGTAGACGATCTCCTCGCGGATGCGCCGG
The DNA here is from genome assembly GCA_965116765.1 of Vicinamibacterales bacterium. Classification (GTDB taxonomy): domain Bacteria; phylum Acidobacteriota; class Vicinamibacteria; order Vicinamibacterales; family UBA8438; genus JAJEEA01. Next base: position 2,146,112 of record OZ220718.1, read on the forward strand.
CGCGTCTCCGGGTCCTCGAGGCGCGCGACGAGCTCGCTCGTGCCGCCCTCCTGCGCCCACTGCGGGACGACGGCGGTGATCGATGTCTGCGATGCCGTGTAGGGGTACTGGTCGATGGTGACGTCGACGCCGCGCGCCCGCGCCGCGTCGACGAGGGCCAGGCTGTCGGCGCTCCGCCCCCACGCGGGGCGGCCGATCGCCTTGTGGTGGGTCATCTGCACCGGAATCCCGGCCTCCTCGCCGATGCGGATCGTCTCGCGCACCGAGTCGAGGAGCCCCTGGGCCTCGTCGCGCATGTGCGAGATGTAGATGCCGCCGTACCGGGCCGCCACCTCGGAGAGCGCGATGACCTCCTCGATCGGCGTGAAGCTGCCCGGCACGTAGAAGAGCCCCGTCGAGAGCCCCAGGGCCCCCGCCTCCATGGCCTCGGCGACGAGCGCGCGCATGCGGTCGAGCTCGTCGCGGGTCGGCGCGCGGTCCTCCACGCCCAGCACCTCGCGGCGAATCGTGCCCTGGCCGGCGAAGACCGCCCAGTTGGGGCTGATGCCGGCGGCGGCGATCTCCTCCAGGTGCGCGCCGATGGGCCACGGCGAGCTGCCGTCGTTGCCCTCGGTGAGGGTGGTGACTCCCTGCAGCAGGTAGTTGTCGGCGGTCGGCACGTCGAAGATGCCGCGCACCGCGTGGGTGTGCGGATCGATGAAGCCGGGCGCGACCACGAGCCCCGCCGCGTCGACGACGCGGTCCGCCGCCGCGTCGGCGAGGTCGCCGACGCGCGCGATGCGGTCGCCGCGCACCCCGACGTCGGCGCGGATCCAGGGATTGCCCGTCCCGTCGACGACGCGGCCGCCGCGCACGACCAGATCGAACCGTTCGGCCTCCTGCGCCGATGAGGGCGCGGCCAGCAGTACCAACGCCAGCAACATGGAAAGACGCCGTGCAACCATGATCACCTCCCGCCTGCCGCACCGCCCTGCCGTTTGCGATCCGGGGCGACCGCATCGGCGCCGATCGCCCCGGGCGCCCGGTCGACCCGCCGAGCGCGGACAATCGACAGATGATATTCGATACGGAAGTCCGGACGGCGGAACGGCGCGGGATCCCGGGATGGTCGGCCGGCGGACGATCGGCCCCGGGGCAACAGCTCCGGGCAACGGCGGTTCGGGCTGGCCGCGCTGGTCCGCGATGGCCCCTCGAGGGCGCTGACGGGCACCGCCCGGCCATGCGCCGAGCGTGTCGTTCCTCGAAGAACAGCTGCCGCAGGACGCAGTTGGCAACTCTGCGACGACCACGGATCCGGAGCGGCTCGACTGCTTCCCCTCACTGCACCGGCGTCAAGCGGATGATGCGGTCGTCCTCGGGCGCCGGCGCCCCGCGGCCGTCCCGGTTGCCGGTCGCGACGTACAGCCCGCCGTCGGGGCCGGTCACGACGTCGGCGAGCCGACCGAACCGGTCCTCGAGCAGCCGCTCGGTGCCCGCGATGCGGTTCGGGTCGGCGGGATCGAACCGTATGCGGAGGAGGTGGGCGCCGTCGGGGGCGGCGACGAACAGGTCGTTCCGGAACCCCGCGATGGCGGTCCCCGTGTAGAACGACGCGCCCGCGGGCGCGACGGACGGCGAGAGGCTCAGCGCCGGGGCGCGCATGCCCGGCAGCAGCCGCTCAGCCTCCACGGCCGGCCACCCGTAGTTGCCTCCCGCCTCGATGCGGTTGACCTCGTCGGCGCCCGCACCCCCCGGCTCGACCGCCCACAACGCGCCCGTCAGCGGATGCCAGTCGAGGCCTCCGGGGCCGCCGTGGCCCAGCGAGTACACCGGCGACCCGAAGGGATTGCCGGCCGGCGCCGCGCCGTCCCCGCGGACGCGCAGGAGCTTCCCGGCATTGGAGGCGAGGTCCTGGGCCCCGTCCACGGCGCCGCCCGTCGCCAGGTAGAGCAGACCGTCGGGGCCGAAGCCCATCCGGCCTCCGGTCCCCGGAGGGGCGCGTGGCAGGTCCAGCAGGACCGCGGCCTGGCCCAGCGTGTTCCCGACCTCCCGGTAACGGACCAGCCGGGCGGCCGGCGCCGCGCCCGCGCCGCCCACGGCCCGGAGCAGGTAGACGAAGCGGTTCTCGGTGAACGCCGGGTCGAGCGCCAGATCGAGCAGCCCCGCCCCACCGCCCACGGTTTCCTCCCCGGCCGCGAGGGCCAGCTCGGGGCGCGGCCGCCCGGGCTGCATCACCCAGACCCGCCCTCCCCGCTCGGCCACGAAGAGGCGCCCGTCGGCGGCGAAGTCCAGGCTCGCCGGCGCATCGAGGCCCGTCGCCACCACCACCGTCCGGAAGCGGGTCCCGTCGACGGCGGTGAGGACGTCGCCCGCGCCACCACCGGCCCCGGCGGCGCCGGTCGGGGCCGGCGGCGTTGCCGCCGAGTCGGATCGCCGGCGGGGCGACGCCGCGCGCGCCGCCGATCCCAATCCGGTGAGCGGGGCCGCGGCCTCGCCTGGCGGACGGAGGATCGGCGGGCGACGGCCGCCCGAGCGCCCGAAGAAGATGAAGTCGTTGCTGAACAGCCCGCCCGGGTTCTGCAGCTGCAGGAAGTGCATGCCCGGCCCCGCCACGAACTCGACGACGAGCCGCTCGCCGGCGCAGCGGGGCAGCACGCCGCTCTCGCAGCGCACCGACCCGGGCACTCGCCGCCCGTCGACGACGACGTGGGCGCCTTCCCGCACGTGGCGCCCGCTGACGACGATGGTGTTGTCGGCGGCGGACAGGACGGGGAACTCCTGCGGCCCGCGCTGCGCCTCGATCGGCCCCACGCTCCAGATCGCCGGCTGCGGATGGTCGACGTCGACGTAGGGACCCAGGCGTCCCGTGAACGTGCCGACGAACCGGCCGGCGGCGGCGAGCGTCGTCAGCTCGGGCCGGCTGAACGACCGCGCGCCCCCGGCGCCGGCGTCCCGCTCGCGGTAGACGCCCCCGTCGAACTGCAGCGCCACGGTTCGCACTTGCGGAGCCGTCGGTGCCGCGCCGGGTCGCGCGGCCCCCGGCGCCCCCCGCCCGTCGTCGATGAGCACCCCCTCGCCCTGCAGCACGATGCCGCCCTCGGCCGCCGACAGCTCCAGCGCGTCGAGCAGGTCGTCGGTCCGCGCGGTCGCCGCCGAATCCGCGTTCAGGGTGACCTGCCGCGCGAAGGACCCCGAGAAGCCGGTGCTGCCCTCGGTCACCATGTTCCAGAAGTTCTGCCGCGCCGACAGGGTGGCCCCCCACATGCTCCGTTCGGGAAAGCCGTTCTCCCGGTCGAAGCGCCCGCGCAGGTCGATGACGTTCCACCGGCCCTGCGGCAGGATGAGCCAGCGGTCGTAGGCGCCGCGCCACGTGGGCGCGTCCATGCCGGTGCCCGGGGTGTTGGTGCTGACCCAGAACGGCATGCGGTGGCAGTTGCCGCAGACGTTGGTGCGGCGCTCCGGGCCGTCGGGGACCCCGTCGACGTGGAACGCCTCGAACCCGAACACCGCCCGCTGCGACAGGACGTTGTCGTAGGCGCGCCGCTGCGCCGGCGGATAGGGCACGGCGAGGAGAAACGTCGCGAGGTCGTCGCGCTCGGCCGCGGTCAGCGCCCCCGCCTTCCCTTCGTCGTTGACCGGGCAGTCGCCGACCAGGCACATGGTCGTGGCGAGGGTGCGGTCCACCAGCTCGCGGGTGCAGCTCACCTCGTCGCCGGCGCTGCAGTTGGGAGGGCTCTCGCCGCGGATGTTGGCGGTGTTGTTGCCCCCGTAGGGGTCGCCGGGAATGCCGTCCCAGTGGTAGGGCGCGGTGTCGCGCAGGCCGCGCACCGGCATCGTCGAGCGCGGCGGAATCTGCGTGCAGCCGCGCCGGTCGCAGATGGGCGTCGCGAGCACCCAGACGAGCTGGTCGGTGTGGGCGTCGGGGTGGCAGCTCTCGCACGAGAAGGTGCCGGTGGACGAAGCCCCCGCGTCGTTGAACGCGATGCGCCCGCGCTTGACGGCGGGGTGGGTGGGGTCCTCGAGGACGAGGGTGGCGGCGACGCGAGGGTCGGCGGGGTCGCCGACGTCGACGAGCGAGACGGTGTTGGCCACGGCGTTGAGCACCCAGGCGCGCGCCGGCCGGCCGTCGCGGTCCGACTCCAGGGCGATTCCGCGGGGCACCGCGCCGACCGCGGCGCGACCGAGCACCGCGCCGCTCGCGGCGTCGACGGTGAAGACGGTGTCCGAGCCCGCCGCCGACGCCACCAGCGTCGAGTCGTCGCCGCTCACCTCGATCGCGAAGGGCGTGGCGAGGGCCGCGCCCGTCTCGGGATGCGCGGGCGGGAGCGGCTCGAGCTCGATGAACTCCGGGGCGCCGCACGCGCCTCCGCCGCAGTCGACGCGGGTGATGCGGTTGAGGAAGGCGCGGTTCTCCATCTCCGCGAGGCCGTGCTTCAGGGTGCCGGCGCGCCCGTTGGCGTCGTTGCGCGCCTCGGTCTGCGCGACGAAGACGCGCCCCGCCGAGTCGACGGCGAGCCCGTAGAGCAGGGTGCCCACGGTGTCGACGACCTCGACGAGTTCGTCGGTCGCGGTGTCGAAGACGAACAGGTCGCGGTCGGGCACCTCGGGGTGACGGACGATGTCGACGTCGATGCCGAGCGACAGGACGTTGTTGTTGTCGACCACGTGCACCTGCGCATCGAAGGTGCAGAGGTCGCCGTCGATCGGGCCGCGGCAGCCGGATATCTGCGTCTGGTTGTTGGACTCGAACGGGATGACGTAGAGGCGGTCGCCGCGAACCGCGAGGGCGCGCGGGTCCTGCGCGGTGATGGGGAGAAACCCGGCCACCTCGCGGCTCGCCACGTCGACGACCGCGACCCGGTTCTCCGACGACAGCGCGACGTAGGCCTTGGCGTCGCTCGCGAAGGCGACGCCCACCGGCTCGTCGAACTCCGTCGCCCGGCTCGTGAAGCCGAGACTCTGCACGGTGGCGACCACCTGCAGGTGGGTGGGGCTCGCGGGGTCGGCGTCGATCACGCTCACCGAGTCGGAGACGTGGTTCGCGACCCAGACCTCCCGCCCGTCGGGGCGGACCGCGACGCCGACGGGGTCGATGCCCACGGGGACGCGCGCGACCTCCGCGAGGGTCGAGGCGTCGATAACGTCAAGGGTGTCGGCCGGCGTGTTGGCCACGAAGACGCGGCCGCCGCTCACCGCGATGGGCGCCGCGTGGGGGCTCATGAACGTGGGATGGCCCACGTCGTCGCCCGGCGGTTGCGCGCGCGAATCGGCGAGGCCGGCCAGCAGCAGTCCGACGACCAGGATGCCGGTCAGCGAAGGGCGACTCGTCTTCTCCATCGCTGTCCCCTGGCCCGCCCCTCGTCGCCTGCGGCTCCCTGGGCGCCCAACCAACCCTGCCCCAGCCAGTCTGCACCGTTCTACTGGCGCAGACTCCCGGCCCCGTGCGGCAGGCGTTGGAGGACTGAGTGTCGAGACGCAATCGTAATGCCGATGACGCCGACCCGGATCAGAGAATCATCGACGACGTCGACCGAGACGCGTGAACGCTGGACGATCTCCGCCGAGCGCCCGCGCAGCAGAAGCGCCGTGCCCGGGGAGCCTCTCCAGAGCGCCGTCAGGTCGCGCTACCGCTGCGCGGCCGCCTCCGCCTCCAGCGCGCGGGCGCCGCCCAGCATGAGGGGCATCGAGTGGTGTCCCTCGTGGCAGGCGTACTCCCACATGTCCTCCTCGAGCCGCAGCATCGGCACCTCGTAGGTCCACGGGCGCTCCCAGGTCTCGGGGTCGTCCACCGTGGCCTGGTACAGGAGCGTGTCGGCGTCGACCCGCGTCAGCCGCTCGGTCAGGCGCATGCTCCCGCTGGTGCTGCGCCACTGCCGGCGGGGGTCGAAGTTGGCGGTCTCGATGACGAGGGTGTCGCCCTCCCAGCGCCCGCGCGAGGCGCCCGACCACTGCAGGAACCCGGGATCGAGGGCGGGCCGCCCGTCGATGGGGACGATGCGCACGGTGTGCACCATCTCCGTCATGATGGCGACGTGGTCGGGCGTCTGGAACAGCTGCATGTTGTTGTTGTAGGCGCTCGGGTTCATCGGCGGCCCCGCGTTGAACCCGAGGATGCAGCGGTCGTAGGTGCTGAAGTCCAGCCACGAGTCGGCCGGCTGCGCGCGCCGGTGGGCGGCCCGCGCCGCGGCGCGCTCCCCGCCCTCGGGCGTCATCGCGGGATAGCGCCCGTTCGGGGGATCGACGATGAGCGACGTGCGCCGGGTCCCCACCGCCTGCAGGCCCTGGTCTAGCCACGTGTGGTTGTACGAGCCGTTCCCGCCGTCGGGACGCCGGTCGACGTTGGTCCCCGCCTCGGTCCGCTGCGCGGGCAGGTTCAGGAAGTTGTTGAGGCGGTCGAGCGCCCGCTGCTCCAGCTCGGCCGCCGCCTCCTCGGTCAGGAAGGCCTGGTCCGCCAACGCTTCCGGCCGCTGCATCGGGGTGATGCTGCGGAAGTCCCAGACGCCGCCCAGATCGGGTGCGCCCCACGCGGTCCGCGGCGGACCGTCCTGGGCCCCGGCGGGAGCCGCGACCGCCACGACGGCGACCAGACACACCGCGACGGAAACCGCGGTCATTCGATGGCTCATCCTGTCCTCCTCGTGCTGCCGACCTCGCCGCCTTGCCGGCCGCGCCTTCCCCGGCTCTGCGGCGATTATCCCCGATTGGGGACTGCGTCACGCAACCCTGGAGTTGCTGTCGGTACAATGGGCGGGATCGTCCCAGTCTCGCGAAACCCGAGTCAGGAGTTGTGTGCAAATGGCCGCACGCGAGAAGTTCTCCAGCCGGGCCGCACCCGAGCTACTGGCTGCGATGCGCCGGATCGCCCGCGACGACAACCGCCACTTTCAGGCCGTGCTGGAGGACGCCATGACCGGCTACATCGAAGCCCCGCTCCGGCGGGAGGTGCGTCCAGAGGTGATGGCGCACTATCGCGAGAGCGTCGAGCGGAACCGTCTGCTGGCGGAGCTACTGGCGAAGTGAGCCGCAGCGTGCCGACAGCCCGAAGCGGTCGAACGCGTATAATCGCCGAATCTCGTTCACCAACGCCTCTCGCACCGGAGGTAGCAGATGCGCAAGTCAGCCTCGGCGGCGTTCGCGGTTTCCGCCCTCGTGCTCGCGTTCGCGGCCCCGCCGGCCCTCGCCCAGTCGGACGACGGCGGCATGCCGATGCGAACGCCCGACGGGCACCCGGACATCTCCGGCACGTTCACCTTCCGCACCCTGACCCCGATGCAGCGGCCGGCCCGGTTCGCCGACCGCGAGACCCTCGACCCGGAGACCGCGGCGGCGTTCGAGGCGTCGGAGCGGACGCGGCAGAACCGCGACCTCTTCGACCCCATCGCGGGGGCGCCCAACGCCGGCTACGCGCCGCGCGCGCAGGGCGGCGTGCTCTCCTACAACGAGTTCTGGTACGAGCGCGGCATCGAGCTGACGTCGGACAAGCGGACGTCGCTCATCGTCGACCCGCCCAACGGGCGCTACCCCCCGCTGACCGAGGCGGCCCGGCAGGCCGACGCGGAGCGAAGGGCGTACCGGCGCGAGCACATGTACGACTCGTACGAGAACCGGAGCATGGGTGACCGCTGCATCGCGTTCACCAAGTCGGGCCCGCCCATGCGGCCCGGGGCGTACAACAACAACCTGATGATCTTCCAGACCGCCGACCACGTGGCGATCCTCACCGAGCAGGCGCGCCAGCACCGCATCATCCCGCTCGACGACGTGGAGAAGCCGCGGCTCGAGCAGATCGCGGGCGTGTCGCGGGGACGCTGGGAGGGAGAGACGCTGGTCGTCGAGACCGCGCAGTACCGCGACTGGGGGAACGGGACCATCGGCCCCAGCCTGCGCCTCGTCGAGCGGTTCACCCGGCTCGACCCGGACACCGTCGCCTACGAGTACACGGTGACCGACACCGAGCGGTACACCACGCCCTACACGGTCATGCTGCCGTTCCGGCGCACCGACGGCGAGATCTTCGAGTACGCCTGCCACGAGGGCAACATCGGGCTCTACGGCATCCTCGCCGGCGCGCGGAACCTCGAGAGCCAGGGCCGCGAGCTGCGCCCCTGACAGCGGCGTGCCCGGTCAAAAAGGAGTCAGCGATGAGTCGTCTTTCTCGTATGCGCGCCGGGGTCGGCGCCCTGGTGCTGGCGGCAGGCGTCGCCCTGGCGCCGGCCGCGGGATGGTCCCAGCCGGCGTCGCCGGAGGAATGGACCGCGCCGCGCACCGCGTGGGGCGACCCCGACATCGGGGGCGTCTGGAACAGCTCGACGGTGACGCCGCTGGAGCGCCCGGAGGCGCTGGGCGACCAGGCCTTCCTGACCGAGGAGGAGGCGGCGGCGGTCGAGGCGCGCGTCGCCCGCGCCAACGCCCGCGCCAATGCGCCCAGCGAGGTACGCACCGAGCCCCTGCCGGTGGGCGGCAACGTGGGCGCCTACAACGCGTTCTGGATCGATCGCGGCACGACCGTCGTCCCCACGCGGCGCACGTCGCTCGTGGTCGACCCGCCCAACGGACGCCTGCCCGCGCTCACGCCGGAGGCGGAGGCATTCGTCAACTCACCGGGGCGGCAGCGGTTGAAGGCGGTGCGCGAGGGCGCGGTTCCCGCCGACTCCTACGTGCAGTTCGACTGGGGCGACCGGTGCATCTGGTACCGCGGCGTCCCGTCGCTGCCCACCGCCTACAACAACAACTACCAGATCGTGCAGACCGCCGACGTCATCGCCATCGTGCAGGAGCACATCCACGACGTGCGCTTCATCCATCTCGACGGGCGCCCGCGCATCGACGAGCGCGTCAGCCAGTTCGGCGGCCACTCGCTGGGGCGCTGGGAGGGTGAGACGCTCGTGGTCGAGACGACCGGCTTCGGCGACCGCGCCTACCTGTTCGCGTCCGGCCCCGGACCGCAGGGCGGCACCAACTGGGACCTCAGCCCGGACCTGCGGGTCGTCGAGCGGTTCACCCGGGTGGCCCCGGGGACCCTCGACTACGCCTTCACGGTGCACGACCCCAACGTCTGGACCACGCCGTGGACCGGCTCGTCGCCGTGGGCGCGCGGCGACCAGCCCCTGTACGAGTACGCCTGCCACGAGGGCAACTACGGGATGACCAACATCCTCGCCGGCTCGCGCGCCGCGGAGGCGGGCGGCCAGGGCCGGTAGGCGCGGCCAACATCAACGGAACCCGGTTTCGAGGCGTCGCGTGCGCGAGGGTGTAGTCGGAGCGGCTCGGGGCGCTGTCTGCCCGTGGCGGAGGCCAGCGTCGCAACGCGTCCGAAGGGTGCCGGCGAGGCGCCGAGGCGCCTGTCTGACAAGGGCCTTCCTCCTCGGGGCGGCGGTGCTCACGGGCGCCCTCGGCGCGAGCGCGCAGTCGCCCGAGCTGGTGACCGACCGCCCGGATCAGACCGAGTCGGCCACCGTCGTGCCGCAGGGCCTGCTGCAGGTCGAGACGGGCTACCTGTTCACGCGCGACGGGGACGTCGACAGCCACGCGGCGCCGGGCACGCTCTTTCGCATCGGCCTCGGCGGACGGACGGAGCTCCGCCTCGGCCACGCCGGCGTCATGGGGACGGAAGGACGCCGCGGCACCGGCGACAGCGAGCTCGGCGCCAAGGTCAACCTCATCACGCAGGCGGACGGCTGGCGGCCCGAGCTCGCGCTCCTGGGCGGCCTGTCGCTCCCGACCGGCGCCGGTGGATTCTCGAGCGGCGGCGCCGACCCGTCGTTCCTGGTCGCCTTCGCCCACGAGCTCGCGCCGAGGCTGTCGCTGGGCTACAACGCGGGGGCCGAGTGGGAGTCGTCGTCCGACGTACCGGGCGACGCGTTCGTCGTGTACTCGCTCGCGCTCGGCATCGGCGTGACGGATCGCCTGGGCGCGTTCATCGAGGTTTTCGGCGACCAACGGGTCACCAGCGAGGTCGCGACCGCCGTGTCCGCGGACGGGGGACTGACGCTCCTGCTGACCGATGTCCTGCAGTGGGACTTCTCCGTCGGCCGCCGGCTGGGTGGTCCGGCCGACGACCTGTTCGTCGGAACCGGGGTGAGCTTCCGATTGCCGCGATAGCCAGGGCATCGTCGTCCGCGCTCCGATTGCCGGCCGCCCGACCCTTCGGCAGTCCACACCGTTCCAAGGCGCACTTTTCGAACCGAGTTGCGCGCTTCTGGAACCGAGAGGGCCGGCCCGTGCCGGGGTCGGCCGCGAGATCGCGCAACTCGTCGGGGTCTTCGGCGAGGTCGAACCGCTGCCGGTGGTCGACCCTGATAGACGATCAGGCCCCGCGCAGCTCCGCGACCGCTTGCGCCGTGGTCGCCGTGCGGTGGGCGATCAACGGCAGCGTGGTCCGCGACGCGAAGTCGTGCTCGGCGGGCGAGAACGCCGCGATGGCATCGGTCACCACGGTGACGTGGTAGCCCAGATCGACCCCGCTGCGCGCGGTGGCCTCGATGCACGTATTGGAAATGCAGCCCGCGAGGAAGATGTGCGAGATCCGGATCGCGCCGAGCTGCTCGTGCAGATCGGTCTCGGCGAACCCGCTCGAGCTCATGTGCTCGCTTGCGACGATGTCGTCCGCCGTCGGCGCCAGTCCCGGGTAGAACCGCCCGCCGAAGCGGCCCTCGGCGAAGCTCTCGCTGGTGATCTGCAGATACTGGCTCGGGTTCAGGTACTTTCGTCCCGAGAAACTGCCTTCCCGATAGCGGTGGTGCGGCGCGAACGCGATTGGCACCGCGCCGGCGCGCGCCGCCGCCACCAGGCTCAGGAGATTCCCCACCAGGTCGTTCTCCTCGGCGACGAGCTTCAACATCGGCCAGGTCAGACCCTCTTCCGAAAGGAAGTCGTTGTAGGAATCCACGATGATCAGGGCGACCCGGTCCGGCGCCGGGTTGCGGGCCGACTGCGCGCCGCCGGCCAACGACCTCGCGGCCAGGCCGGCTGCCCGCGCCACCGGTGCGGCGACCGCCGCAAGCCCCGCCACGCCCAGGAGCCTGACCACGGACCTGCGATCCCGTGTCATGTCACTGCCTTCGGTGGCCGTCACTCGCCATCAGCCACGGACTGCAACTCCTCCAGCTCGACCACGCTGTGCGCGTAACGCCAGAAGGTGCGGTCGAATGCGGCTCGCGCCGCGTCGGAGTCCACCGCGCCGCCGGCCCGCAGCACGGTCACGTGGTAGTCGTACTGAGCCCCGTCTCGAAGGGTCGAGTCGAGCGTGATCAACGTCAGCGGACCCGCCAGAATCAGATGCTCCACGCCGGACGCCTTCAGGCGCCGGTCGAGCTCGCCGCCCGAGAACGCGCTGAACGCAGAACGAGGCGCGAGCACGGTATCGCCCTCGCGCGGGGCAATCCGGGCGGGAAAGGCCGCGGCTTCGGCACCGCCGCGCAGATGGTCTGCAATCCAATCGTGCGCCGGCGTCGGAAAGGACTGGATGGCGCCGGCATCCCAGGACGAGTAGACGATGCGATATCGCTGGCCGCGCGCGAAGTCGACGAACGAAGCCAGAGCCTCGGACAGGTCGGGCTCATTCGTCAGGAATCCGTTCTGCGCATCGACCAGCACGAGTGCGGTCGCGGCCGGGGGGTACGTCCGGTATTCCTGCATCGCGCGGGACAGGCTGTCGCGCACGTACCAATTGGCTACGGAGTTCGCCGCCCGGTCGAACGTCATTGCGATCGCCACGAGACCGGCCAACACCGCCGTCGTCGCCCAGAAGAGCACCTTCGTCCGACTCATGCCGTCGCGTCCATGCGAACCTGCCGAGCCAACGCCGCGAGCCCCGCGACTCTCGACCGCGCCAGGCAACCGGGGGCCGAATCCTGCGGTTTGCGGCCACTGTCCCACGCGACGAACCCGCTGTCAAGGGCGCAGCAAAGCCGCGAAGCGCCTCGGCGCCATGTTCGCCTGATGGGCGCTCACGAACCCGGGGGGCCTCCCGGGCGTGGGTGCCGCCGCCCCCCCTCCACGGTGGCCCGGACGCCTCCCGCCGACCGCCGCTCGTTTCAGCCGGCCGGGACCCGCCGCCGGTGGAACACGAGCGCCGGCCGGCCGTCGCCGGCGGTCAGCCGCTCCATCCGGACCCCGAACACCGACGCCACGAGGTCGTCGTCGAGCACCTCGGGGGGAGGGCCCGTCGCCCGCAGGCGCCCGTCCTGCAGCACCGCGACGGTGTCCGCCCAGCGCGAGACGACGTTGAGATCGTGCAGCGCGAGGGCGATGGTCGCGCCGCCCTCGGCCAGCTCGCGCAGCAGGGTCAGGGTCTCGAGGACGTGGTCGACGTCGAGGTTGGCGGTGGGCTCGTCGAGCAGAATCACGTTCGAGCCGGTGGCGAGGCTGCGCGCGATGACCGCGCGCCGGCGCTCGCCGCCCGACAGCTCGGTGACGGGGCGGTCGGCGAGGTGCGCGACGTCGGCGCGCGTCATGGCGGCGGCGACGGCCGCGGCGTCGGCCGGGCCGGGGTCGTCGAACCGGCGCAGGTGGGGGTGGCGCCCCATCGTCACGAGCTCCCGCACCGTGAACGGGACGTCCACGTGCGTGTCCTGCGGCACGAAGCTGACGCGCCGCGCCAGGAGCCGGCGCGGGAGCCGCGGCAGGTCGGTCCCGTCGAGGCTGGCGCGGCCGCCGGTCGGCTTCCAGAGCCCGGCCATGAGCCGCAGCACCGTCGACTTCCCCGCCCCGTTCGGGCCGATGAGGGCGGTGACGCGGGCGGGCGCGGCCTCGACGGTGACGTCGCGCACGAGGTGGCGGGCCCCGATGCGGAGGCTGGCCCGATCGAGCCGCAGGCTCATGGCGCGGCGAGCCCTCCCCGCTGCCGGCGCAGCAGGTAGAGGAAGAACGGCGCCCCGCAGGCCGCGGTGATGATGCCGAGCCGGATCTCCGTCGGCGGGTGGACGGTGCGGGCGAGCAGGTCGCAGACGATGACGAACAGCGCCCCGCCGAGCATCGCGGCCGGCAGCAGGGTGCGGTGCGACGGTCCGAGCACGAGCCGCAGCATGTGCGGGACGATCAGGCCGACGAAGCCGATGACCCCGCTCACCGCCACCGCCGCGCCGGTCAGCATGGCCGCCGTCGCCAGCATCGTCCGGCGCACCCGCTCGACGTCGACGCCGAGACTCGCCGCGGTCTCCTCGCCGAGCAGCAGCAGGTCGAGGTCCCTCGTGTGCCAGCGCGCCGCCACCGCGCCCAGCGCAACCGGCGGCAGGCACATCCACACGTGGGTCCACGTGCGGTTGTCGAGCCCGCCCATCAGCCAGAACACCACCTCGTTGGCGACCTGCCAGTTGACGACGCTGAGCGAGATGAGCAGGGTGGCGACGGCCGTGGACAGCGAGCCGAGGGCGATACCCGCGAGCAGCAGGGTCGCGACCGGGGTGCGCCCGGCGCGGGTGGCGACGGCGTGGACGGCGCCGAGGGCGGCCAGCGCCCCCGCGAAGGCGAACAGGGGGAGCCAGAAGACGGCGGCGGCCGCGAGCCCGCTGACGAACGTCACCACCGCCCCCAGGGCCGCGCCCTGGCTGATGCCGATGACGCTGGGCTCGGCCAGGGGGTTGCGGAAGAGCCCCTGCATCTGCGTCCCCGCCACCGCGAGGGCGCCCCCCACGAGCGCCGCGACCGCCACGCGCGGAGTGCGGATGATCCAGACGATGACCTGCTCGGCCTCGGAGATGCCCCCGAGGTCGATCCAGCCGGCCGGCAACGCCCGCGACGCGAGCACCCGGACGACGGTGCCCCAGGCGATGCCGGTGCTGCCGATGGCGATCGCCGCCACCGCCGCGGCCCCGAGCAGGGCCGCCAGCAGCGGCAGGGCCGCCCACGCGGCGCCGCGAACCCCCGGCCGGCGTTCGGTGTCGGTCACGGCGCGTCCGGATACAGCGGCGCCGCGGACTCCCGGCCGACGTTCAGTGTCGGTCACGGCGCGTCCCGATACCGCCGCGCCGCGAACCCCCGGCCGGCGTTCGGTGTCGGTCACGGCGCGTCCGGATACAGCGGCGCCGCGGACGCCCGGCCGGCGTTCGGTGTCGGTCACGGCGTGTCCGGATACAGCGGCGCCGCGGACGCCCGGCCGGCGTTCGGTGTCGGTCACGGCGTGTCCGGATACAGCGGCGCCGCGGACGCCCGGCCGGCGTTCGGTGTCGGTCACGGCGTGTCCGGATACAGCGCGGCGGCCACCGTCTCGGTCAGCCCCGCGGCGTACTGCGACATGGTGATGAACTGCCGGTGGTCGATGACCAGCACCTGTCCGGCCCGCCCCGCCCCGGTCACCGCCACCGCCGGCTGGTCGAGGAGGCGCTGGCGCACCGCGGCCTCCTCGCCGGCCGGCGCGTCGGCGATGATCCAGTCCGGGTTCCACGCGGCGATCTGCTCGTTGCCGATGGCGCCGTGCGGGCCGATGCCCTGCTCGGCCGCCACGTTCACCGCCCCCAGCTCGGTCAGGATGTGGTCGAAGAGCGAGCCGGCGCCGAAGGTGCCGGAGAAGGCGACGTAGACGAGCACGCGCGGACGCGGCGCCGCCGCGGGACGGCGTGCCACCGCCGCCGCGATCCGCTCGCGGAACCGCCGTATCACCCGCTCGGCCGCCCGTTCCTCGCCGGTCAGCCGGCCCACGGTCTCCAGGCCGGCGGCGATCTGCGAGAAGTCGTCGAACACCGTCGAAAGGCGGAACGTGGGGATGCCCGCCCCCCGCGCCAGCGCCACGAAGTCGGCGCGGGCGGTGTTCGAAACCACCAGCAGGTCGGGGCGGCTCCGCAGGAGCGCCTCGGGCTCGCCGGCCACCGCGACGTCCATCCCGTCCACCACGTCCGCGACGTAGCTGTAGCGCCGATCACGGGCGACCGCGCTGACCGCGGCGATGCGCGACGGGGGCACGACGGCGAACAGGAAGTGGTCGGTGACCAGCGCCTGCGACGCGATGCGCGACGGCGGGCGCGGCAGCCGGAGCGCGTCGCCGGCGTGGTCGCGCACCGTGCGCGGGAACCCGGACGCGGCCGGCGCCTCGGTCCGTCCGGCGAACGTCCAGCCGGCGCGGGCGTCGGCCGTCCAGCGCCAGGCGGCCACCAGGAGAACCAGGCACAGCGCGACCTCTATCGCGGCCCGCAGCCTTCCGCGCGGCAGGCGCCGCAGCGACAGGTTCATCGGCTCACCATGCGCGCGACCACTTCGGGCCGCCCGCCTCCCCGGTCCGCAGGGCCGCGTCGACGCCCGCCTCGACCTCGGCTCACCATGCGCGCGACCATTCCGGGCCACCCGCGTCCCCCGTCCGCAAGGCGGCGTCGACGCCCGCCTCGACCTCGGCTCACCATGCGCGCGACCATTTCCGGCCGCCCGCGTCCCCGGTCCGCAAGGCGGCGTCGGCGCCCGCCTCGACCTCGATCTGCCGGCCGAGAATCCAAAGGAGGTCGGAGAGGCGGTTCAGGTACGCCAGCAGGTCGGCGCCGACCTCCGCCCCCGACTCGGCGAGCTGCACCACCCGCCGTTCCGCCCGGCGGCACACTGCCCGCGCGACGTCGAGGGCCGCCGATGCGGCGTGCTCTCCGGGAATCGCCCAGTCGCCCAGCACGCCCTCGATCGCCTCGATGCGCCGGACCTCGGCCGTGAGCCGCTCGACCATCGCGGCGGTGACCGCGGGGGTGCTGCCAGGGCGGGGCGCCGGCGTCGCCAGCTCGCCGCCGACCGCGAACAGCTCGCGCTGGATGCTCTTCAGCAGCTCCCCCGCGGCGGCGTCCTCGCAGATCGCGCGGGCGAGGCCGATCTGGCTGTTCAGCTCGTCGACCTCGCCGTACGCCTCGACCCGCAGCGCCGCCTTCGAGACCCGGGCGCCGCCGACCAGCCCGGTGCTCCCCTTGTCGCCGCCCTTGGTGACGATGCTCATGTCGATGTCTCCACCGTCCGACCATGCCCGCGAGGCGTTGCGGAACGCGTACCCCGGCGACCCGCCCGGTGCTCCCCTTTGCCGCCACGCTCGGTGACGATGCTCATGTCGATGTCTCCACCGTCCGGCCATGCCCGCGAGGCGCTGCGGATCGTGCCGGCGATGCACCGCCCCGGCGCGCTGCCGGCGTGTCCGCGTATGATGTCCTGCGCATCGCAGCGCCGGCCCGGCCCTGGCGTGCTGCCGTCGCGCCCGGATTCCACGGGCGACCGCGCGCGGCTGATCCGGGCCCCGCGCAGGCGGCGCCCTTGCGGAGCCGGGTGGCCGCGGCGATCGTCGAATCGATCGACTATGGGTTCGCGGATGCCGACCCGTCACTCACGTGACGAGCGGTGCGCAAGCAGAGCGGACGAGCCATGACAGGCGGGAACCTCCTTTCGGCGTTTCCACGCGCCGAACTTCAAGGGCCGGCAGGCCGGCCCCAGGGGTCGTACGATCCTCCCGACGATCGGTCTCCTGACTCGCGGATCGATGCGGAACGGCAGGGTCTTCCCGCGCTCTCGCGACCTCGGGCCCGCGTTGGCAGTCTCGCTGGCGCGACACTCCCTCGAGGCGAGCTCGTGGCCGAACACAGTGACCGGCGCCCGTCGGCGCCCGCGTGCCGCCCGCTCCCCGCATACAGTGGCGGGACCGTGTGGGACTCTCACCCACTTCCCGGAATCGTCGGGAGCAGAGCTGTCGGGGGGCAGTATAGCATTCCGGCCCCCATGCTCCATTCGACCAGCGCCGCCCCGCCGCACCGCGGGGCGCTGTCGCGGGCCGCGAGATGACCGCGATCGACTGGCGCCGGACGGCCGACGTGCTGCGCCGGACCGATCTCTTCGTCGCCCGGCGGTCCGGGCGCTTCCTGCTCGTCGAGCTGCTGGCGCCGCATCGCGTCTTCAGCACGTGCGCCGGGTGCGGCGGGCAGCGGGAGGACGTCTCGTTTCTCGCCAACCACCAGAGCTGCGAGGGCACCGGAGACGCGGTCCGCTACGACCGCATCGCGGGGCTCGGACCCGCGGCGTACCACGCCGCGGCCTGCGCCGAGATGGGCGTGCCCGCCGAGGGGACGGCGCTCATGGGCACCGCCGCCAACATGGCGTACGCGGCCTCGCGGTCCGCCGTCTTCGACGACCTTCGGGTGGACGCGTTCGTGACCGCGGGCGTCGCCGGCAACGCCGCCCGCGCCGGCGACCCCGCGCGCTGGATGGAAGACGGAGACGGGCGCTGGCGACGGGTCGAGGCCGGTGACGCGGACGGCCCCGACGTCGGTGCGGTCCCGCGCGACGGGACGATCAACGTCATCCTGCTCCTCGACTGCCCCGTCACGCCGGCCGCCCATGCGCGGGCGACGGTGACGCTGACCGAGGCGAAGTCGGCCGCGCTCGCGGAGCTGGCCGTGCCCAGCCGGTATTCACCCACCATCGCCACCGGTACCGGTACCGACCAGCTCTGCCTCGCGGCCCCGCTCGACCCGCATCGGGTGGCGAGGACCGCGACCGGCCCCCACGCCAAGCTCGGGGAGCTCATCGGCACCGCGGTGCGGGAGGCCGTCAAGGAGGCGCTGCGCTGGCAGAACGGCCTCGAGCCCTCCCTGACACGCGGGCTCTTTCACGCGCTCGGACGCTTCGGGCTGACCGAGCCGCGCGCGCTCGCGCGGCTGGCCGAGCTGCTGCCGGCCGAGCACTACGCCCTGCTCGACCGGAACCGGAACGCGGTGTTCTACGAGCCCGGCGTCGCCGCCGCCGCCTACGCGCTCGCCGCCGTGCTCGACCGCGCGGCGTTCGGCACGCTGCCGCCGGGCGCGGCGGGCGAGGCGCTGCGGCAGCAGGCCGCGTGCCTCGCGTGCGCGCTCGCCGCGCGCCCCCTCGACTGGCCGGCGTTCCGCGCGCAACTCGCGCAGGCGCCCGACGACCCGGTCGAGCTGGTGCTGCGCGCAGTCGCGGCCGGGTGGAGCGCCAAGTGGACCTGAGCCCGCTCGTTCCCCGCGCCGATCTGCTCGTGGCGGCGGCGGCGCTCGACTGGGCGCTGGGCGATCCTGTCTACCGCTGGCATCCAGTGCGGCTGATGGGCGCGTCGCTCGCCTGGTGCGAGCGCCGCCTGCGCGCGGCGGGCGCCGACGGCCGCGTCGGCGGCTGCCTGCTGTTCGTGGTGCTCGGCGCCCTGTGGGTGGGCGGTCTGTCTCTCGCGCTGTCGGGCGCCGATCGGCTGCATCCCGCCGCCGGCGCGGCCGCGCACCTGTTCGTGGTCTACAGCCTGCTGGCCCTCGGCGATCTGCTCGCCCACGGCGCCGCCGTCGATCGCGCCGCCACCGGCGGCGACCTGCCCGCCGCGCGGCGCGCGGTCGCGCGGCTCGTCGGGCGCGACGTCGACGGCATGGACGCCGCCGCCTGCCGGCGCGCGGCCATCGAGAGCCTCGCCGAGAACCTCGTCGACGGCGTGGTGTCTCCCATCGTCTGGTACGCCGCGCTCGGCGTGCCGGGCCTGGTGCTCTGCAAGGTCGTCAGCACCATGGACTCGATGGTCGGCTACCGGACGCCCCGCTACCTGCGGTTCGGGTGGTGCGGCGCGCGGCTCGACGACCTCATGCAGGCGGCGCCGGCCCGCGCGACCTGGCTCCTGATCGCGCTCGCCGCGAGCGCCGTGCCCGGCTGCTCCGGCCGGGGGGCCCTGGCCAGCGGGTGGCGGCAGCATGCCGTCGTGCCCGGACCGAACCCCGGCTGGAGCGAGGCGGCGATGGCGGGAGGCCTCGCGCGACGCCTCGCCGGGCCCATCCGGCTCGAGGGCCGACTCGTCACCGAGATCTGGCTCGGCGATCCCGCCGCCGCCCCCGCCGGCACCGCCATCGACTACCGGCGGGCGCGCGCGACAGTCTGCCTCGCCGCGGCGCTCGCGCTCGCCGCCGCGGCCGGCGGCATCTGGTGGGTGCGGACGACGTCCGCGGCGTGACCGCACACGCTGCTCCGTCCCGCCGGCGAGGCCGCAAACGGGCGGTCGAACGCGACTCCGCTGCAGTCTTTCGGCCTGGCGGGTGACGCGAGCGACGCAAGAGTCGGGCCCGGCGTCGACGGTCGGCCACACGTGGCGCTCGCGCTCGATGCCGACCCGGCGTCATGACAGGCGCGGGAGGAGAATCCCGCCTGAGTTCGCGTCCGGTCTCCATCCGTGCTACGATCGTCGCCGAATCGCGAGCAGGTTTTCTTCCACCCGGAAACCCCGCTCAGAGCAGCGGGGCATCGCTCGGCGACCGCCGAGCCTCCCTCCTCCCGGATTCTCTCGACAGCCGCCCCCGATGCTGGCGGGCGACGACCACTGGGGTCCGCGCAGGGTGAGCGCGGGCCCGGGAGCACCGATACAGATGACGTTCGCCGAACTGGGCCTCCGCCCGGAACTCGTCCGCGCCGTTGGCGGCGCCGGCTACACCACCCCCACCCCGATACAGGAACGCGGCATCCCCGTGGCGCTGGAGGGGCGCGACCTCATCGCCTGCGCCCAGACCGGCACCGGCAAGACCGCCGCGTTTCTCCTCCCGATCCTGCACCGGCTCGCCGGCGGGCCGCCGGCACGGCGCCCGCGCGCCCTCGTCGTCACCCCGACCCGCGAGCTCGCGGCGCAGATCGGAGAGATGGCCGAGCGGTACGGCGCGCACCTGCGCCTGCGCAGCGCCGTCGTCTTCGGGGGCGTCGGCCTCGAGCCGCAGACCCGCCGCCTCCGCCGCGGGCTCGACCTGCTCGTCGCGACGCCGGGCCGCCTGCTCGACCACCTGCGCCAGGGGCACGCGCACCTCGACCACGTCGAGACCGTCGTGCTCGACGAGGCCGACCGCATGCTCGACATGGGCTTTCTGCCCGACGTGCGGCGGATTCTCGGCGCCCTCCCCGCGACGCGTCAGAACCTCTTCTTCTCGGCCACGATGCCGGACGAGATCGAGGACCTCATCCGGCGCACGACGAAGGACCCCGCGATGCTGGAGGTGGCGCGCCGCGCGACGCCGGTCGGCGCCGTGAGCCAGATCGTCCACCCGGTGGCCGCGACCGGCAAGAAGGAGCTCCTCGCGTGGCTGCTCCGCAAGCCGGAGATGGGACAGACCCTCGTCTTCACCCGCACGAAGGCGCGGGCCAACCAGTTGGCGAAGCGCCTCGACCGGTCGGGGCGCCGGGTCGCGGCCATTCACGGCAACAAGAGCCAGAGCGCCCGAACGCGCGCGCTGGCCGGCTTCCGCGACGGACGCATCGACACCCTCGTCGCCACCGACATCGCGGCGCGCGGGATCGACGTCGACGGCATCAGCCACGTGGTCAACTTCGACCTGCCCACCGTGCCCGAGGACTACGTGCACCGCATCGGACGCACGGGCCGGGCCGGGGCGAGCGGCCACGCCATCTCGCTGGCCGCCCCCGAGGAACGGCCGCAGCTCACCGCCATCGAGCGGCTCGTGGGGCGGGCGATCCCGAAGGAGATCGTGCCGGGGTTCGCACCCGCCGAAGCGCCGGCCTCGCCGCCCAACGCGCCGCGGCCGCGGTCCCACTCGTCCCGACCCGGCGCCGGACACCGCCGCCGATCCGCGAAGGGGTCCGGCCGTCCGGCCGCGCGTGGGACTCGCGCCGCGGCAGCGCGCCGCCGCGCGTCACGCTAGCCCGCCCATCGTCGCCTTCGGCTCCGCTGGGCGCCCAACCAACCCTGCTAGGAGTCTGCACCGTTCTACGGCGCAGACTCCTAGCCTCGCCAGCCGCCAGGGGCCGCAAGCCTGGCGTCCGAAGTGCGCCCGGTAGTTGGCGACGTTCAGCCGGACCTGCCGCCTTACGTCTCCCGGCAAGATGAAGAGCTTGCGGGCTTTTCGGAAGTTGAAGAGCCGGTAGAGGCGGTAGGCATGCACGTTCGCGCCGCAAAGACCGAACTTCGCCCGCGCTGATGGACCCGCGATACGCCGCCGATCCGAGGCGACCGATCGCGCGGGCATTCTTCGTACGCGAACCCGACGGACCGAGGAGCACCATGGCCCCACCTGGAAGGAACCTCGCTCGCAACCTCGGGCTGACGGCGCTGTGCACGTTGGCCCTCTTCGCGGTGAGCGCGACCGGGGAACGCGCGCCCCAGGCTCCCGCGGACGACTGCATTCCCGGCACCACCTGCGGCTCGATGCCGTCCGGCGCCCGCCTTGGAGTACGCCGCGATGTGCGCGCTGGAGCTCGGCGGTGAGCGCGACCGGGGAACGCGCGCCCCAGGCTCCCGCGGACGACTGCATTCGGACGATGCCGTCCGGCGCCCGGGAGTACGCCGCGATGTGCGCGCTGGAGCTCGGCGTCGCGCCTACCGTCGACTGCGGCGCGGGAGTGCTGTCCGATCACCGTCGGGGGCGTGGAGGTGTTCGAAGACCCCGGCCTGCACGAGTGCGACAAGGCCAGCCTGCAGATCGGCGACTGCATGCCCGGCTCGAGCCTGCAGCGCTTCGAGGGGAGGAACGCCGACGGCACGCCCCGGCCCGACGTGGTGTGGGTCAGCTTCTGCCGCCACGACGGGCGGGACGACGTGGTGGGCTTCGACATGCCCGATTCGGTCCAGTTGATCGGCTACAACTACGACACCGGGGCGACCTGCTTCTTCGAGTCGGGCGACAACCGGCCCTGGACGCACGTGGACGAGAGCAACCGGCTGCTCGGCGTGCTCCCCGGACCGGACGACCCGGCGTTCGACCAGGCCTACACCGTGCCCGGGGTCCAGTGCGTGCGGTGCCACCAAGCCGATCCGTTCAACCACAACCCCTGGATCAACAGCGCGCGCCTGCCCGAGGACCCGCGCCAACCGGTGCTTCCGGTCATCCCCGGCCCCAATTCGCCCTACTACGTCGTGGGCGGACAGGACTGGGACATGCGGACCATCCACATCGAGGGCAACCGATGCCTCGGGTGCCACCGCATCGGCATGGAGACCCTGGCGGAGTACACAGGCGACCACTGGGACCCCAACGAGCACATGCCGCCGCACGCCCCCGGCGCCTTCGCGGCGGACTATGCCGAGCTCGTCGCGTGCTGGGAGAACGGCCCCGAGAACACCCCGGGCTGCGACTGGGTGATCCCACCGGCCGGCGACTGCGACGGCGGCGTCGTGGGGGCGGACTATCCCCACGCCGCGGCCCGCTTCAACCGCGGGACGGGGGACGACGGGCGGCGCTCGGACGGCGAGTGGCGCAGGCCGGGGTGCTGACCGCCGCATCGGCTGCCGACTGAAGACCGGCGCCTGACCGACCCGCGAAGGATTGGCGGAGGGACTGTCCAGCCGGTCGCCGACGTCCCGAGTGGTCCGAGATCAGCACGCCCACGACGGACAGTTGCCGGTCATCGAGCCTCTCGACGCGCATGGCCTCGTAGAGCTCCCGGCTCGTCGGCGGCTCGGGCCACCCCGCGCAGGCGCCGCATATCAGCCCCCGGATCGTCCGTGAGTCCGGGCCCGTCGCACCGGGGTCGGCGCCTGGTCGCACGCGCGTCAACCGCTCCGGCGGGGCGTACTCGTCGCTGAAGGCTTCCGGCGGCTTCAGGACCACGCGGCGCTCCTCGGCCTCCTCGCTGCTCCGCCGTTCCGTCTCCTTGAGGGCCCAGGCGAGCATTGCTTCCCGAGACAGCTCCATCCTTGCTCGATTGTAGTCCGCGTTCGTGGTCGCCGGCCCCCGCTGTGTCGTTCTTCCGCTGACCCCCGGCGTCCTGACCGTCGACGCCGGTTGCGCGAGCCCCATCGGCCTCGCCGATTCTGCAGTACCAGCCAGGGCAGCGCGGTGCTGGCACGCTTCGAGGTGCCGCGCGAGGCCCTCGGCTTCGCCAGCCGCGCGACCGACCAGCCGTAATCCGGCGCCGATCGAGAACTCCCCCCTTGACATCGCTCCAACAGTACCATAGTAATAGCACTGTAGGCGGTGTTTCGCATCAATCCGCAATCCGGGGTGCCGATGTACCTGCAGCTGATCGAGCAGGTCCGGCACGCGATCGAGCTGGGCGCGCTGCGGCCGGGCGATCGGCTCCCCGGGATGCGCAGACTGGCGGAGCAGCTCGTCATGAACCCGAATACGGTGGCGAAGGCCTACCGCGAGATGGAGCACGCCGGGCTCATCGTGCTGCGCCACGGCGCCGGGGCGTTCGTGGCCGAGACCACGGACGGGAACCGACGGGCGGTCCGCGAAGGCCGCGCCGAGGTCAGCCGCGCGGTGGCGTCGCTGCGGGCGCAAGGCCTCGACGACGGCGCCATCCGGAGGCTGTTCGAATCGGAGCTGGCCGAGACCGGCCGGGAGGCCCGGAAATGAACGATCCGGCCATTCGCGTCGACGCGTTGACGAAGTGGTACGGCCCCCGAGGGCTCACGTTCGCGGTGCCGCGCGGGGCCATCTGCGGATTCCTGGGCCCGAACGGCGCCGGCAAGACGACGACGCTGCGCATCCTGATGGGTCTGGCGCGCGCCGGGAGCGGGACCGCCGAGATTCTGGGCGTGCCCGCCGGCTCGTCGCACGACATCTTCCGGCGGGTCGCCTTCGTGCCCGAGGTGAAGGACCTCTACCCGTTCGCCCGCGCCGGCGAGATGGTGCGCCTCACACGCGGCTTCTACCCGAACTGGGACCACGCGCTGGAGCGCAGGCTCGTCGACGAGTTCGAGATCCCGCTGGGCATGAAGTGCAAGAAGCTGTCGAAGGGCGTGCGCACCAAGCTCGCGCTGCTGCTCGCGGTCTGCCGCCGCGCAGAGCTGCTGGTGCTCGACGAGCCGACCGACGGCCTCGACCCCATCGGCATCGAGCAGGCCCTGCGGCTGCTGGTCGAGCAGGTGGCCGAGCACCACGCCACCGTGTTCTTCTCGTCGCACCAGTTGCCGGAAGTGGAGCGCATTGCCGACCACCTCGTGATGATCAGACGCGGCGAGTGCGTGGCCGAGGGCGGCATCGACGAGATCAGGCGGCGCTGCCGGCGCGTGCGCTGCGTGGCCGACAGCGCCGACGCCGCGCTGCCGCCCCCGGTGGCCGGCTGGCGGCGCGACGGACGGGTCCTGACCGGGTTCTCGTCGCACGACGCCGACACGCTGAACTCGCTGCTGGCGGGCTCCGGCTTCGCGGTGCTGGACTCGGAGCCGGCGACGCTCAGGGAGATCTTCCTCGAACGGATGGACCCACGATGATCTGGTACCGCCACTGGCTCGAGGTGCGAACCGGCCTGCTCGTCATGGCCGGCCTGTCGCTGTTGATCGCGATGAGCGTCACCGGTCCGTTTCGTCTATTGGAATTCGACCAGGCCCTGACCGAGACGCGACTGGGGCAGACCATCGGCGACGGGGTGCTGGTCTGGGCCGAGTTCGCCGGACGCACCCCCTTCTTCATCTTCGCTGCAACGTTGGCCCTGGCCGGCGCCGGGTTCGACTCCCTGCTCCGGCCGTCCGGCGCCGCCGTGGCCTACACCCTGACCCTGCCCGTCTCGCGCACGCGCCTCATCTGCACCCGTCTTGCCGCTGCGGTCGCGGCTACGGTGCTGGCCGGCGTGCTGCTGTCCGCCGCGGGCGCCGCCGTCCTGCTCGCACGGGGACACGGCATCCCGATCGTCCCCGTGGCGCAGTCCCTTGCGCTCGGACTCCCGCTGGCGGCGGCCCTGCTCGCGGTCGCGGGTGCGCTCGTGACGTTCCTCGGCTATCCCTGGGCGTGGCTGGCTTACTTCGTGCTGTACCTGGCGACGATGCTGCCCGTCAACTACATCGTTGCCGGCCCGGCTCGCGGCCATGCGCCATGGATCGCTCTGACCGCCTGCCTCATCGTCATCCCGGCGGCCGTCGCATTCACGGTGCGTGTGGCGTGGGTCAATGAGTACTGAGGACGATGGTGGAGATGGCCTGGCCTGTGCCGCCCGAGACGACCGCCGGCAACGGGCTGCGCCTGGGTGCAGTTGGCAGCCTTGGCGATCACGATTCTGAGAGTGCTTGAAGGAGTCCCGATGACGCGCGCCATCTGGTACCGACACTGGCTGGAGATTCGCTTCCCCGTGACGATCTGCGGCATCGCCGTGGCGCTGCTCTGCTTGTTTCCCGTGGCGGTGGCGCTGCTCACGCTACTCCCCGGCCTCCGCCTGCCGCCCGAACAGCGCTGGGTCGCGATCCACATCGCGTTGTCCATGTCCGTGCTGTTAGGCATCCTCGCGCTTGGGGGCACCGGCGTTCGGACAGTTGGGGCCTTTCAGACGCGCCACCCGTCCCTGTACTACACGCTCACGCTGCCCGCCGGCCGGTTCACGTTGATCTGGACGCGCTTCGTCGTCGGCGCCGCGGTCACGGCCGCGCTGTTCACCGCCCTGCTGGCCGCCGGCACCGCGCCGCTGCTGGCGACCGGCCGGAGCGTCCCGCTCGGCGCTATGGCGGCAACCAGCGTGGTCGCCGGAATGCTCGCGGTGGCGCTGCAGGCGGTCTTCGGCGTCCTGCTGTCGCTCTGGGATGAATGGCTGTCGGTTGCGGTGTACTACGCTGGGTTTCTCGCGTTCTTGATGGCCGTTCCGACGGACAGCTGGATGCCCACGACGCTGGCGGTCATAGTCCTGGCAGGTGAGGCGGCCCCGTGGAGCGTCGCGTGGATCCTCGTCCTGATCGTCGCCGCGTCCTTGTGTCTTGCCGCCGTCACCGCCCGAAGGCGGGATTTCTGAAATCACGTGGACGTCATCGGCGTGCGGCGCGATAATCTCACCATGTCTCTCACATCACGCCTCGCCCGCTGTTCCCTGCTCCTGGTCGCCCTGGCCCTGCTGTCATCGGCCCGCGGCGCATCGTCCCCCGGGACCGGGACAGGGCTGAGCGTCGAGCTCGAGGCGGCCGGAGCGGCGTCCTGCGCCGCGGAGCAGACGCTCGCGGCGGCAGCACCCGGCGCCGGGCCGCCGATGCCCTTCCTGGCCACCGAGTACGCCGCCATGTGCGAGCCCGAGCTCGGTCGCGTCCCGAAGGTCGCCTGCGACGACGGCGTCCTCATTCCGATCCTGGTCGACGGCGTCGAGGTGTTCGAAGATCCCGGCAACCACGCATGCGACAACCCGGACGGGCTGCGGGGCGGCTGCTCTCCGGGCTCGCGCCTCGGTCACGTGGAGGGACGCGACGCCGGCGGCAATCCACTGCCCCACGTCTCGTGGGTGTACTTCTGCCGCTCGGTGGGCCCCGAGAACCTCGAACGCTACGGCTGGGGCTCGGTGCAGATGATCGGCTACAACCGCCGGTCGGGCGCGACCTGCTTCTTCGAGGCCGCCGACGGCCGGAGGTCGCTGCCCGAGGGCCATCCCGCCAACGCCGAGATCCGGGACCAGCGCCCGTGGGTCTCGTTCGACGGGCACCGCATGGTGGGTCAGATGCCCGGCCCCGACGACCCGGACTTCAACGACGCCTTCATGCCGCCGCCCCCCGCCGACATGAACCGGGACGGCGAGCCCGACGTCGTGCAGTGTGTCCAGTGCCACCAGTCGGGCCCGTTCATCCACGACCCCTTCATGGACGGCGCCCGCGACCCCGACGACCCGGGCCGCCCCGTCATGCCCGAGATCACGGGCCGGGACGTGCCCTACTACGTGGTCGGCGGCTCCGGCTGGGACATGCGCACCATCCACATCGAGGGCAACCGGTGCCTCGGCTGCCACAGCGCCCCGATGGAGATCTCGCAGATCTTCGAGGCGGCGCAGCTCGAGGTGAACAGCTTCATGCCGCCGCACGCTCCCGGCAGCATGGCCGACGACTACCAGGAGCTCGTCGACTGCTGGCTCGCGGGGCCGGAGAGCACGCCGGGCTGCGACTGGGTCGTGCCGTCGGCGCGGGGGCGCGAGGGGGGCGTCGTGGGCGACGACTACCCGCACAAGAGCGACTACTTCAACCAGCCCCGTGGCAAGAACGGCGACGACCAGAGCAGGGACAGCGCCCGGTAGCGTAGCGGCCCCAAGTCCCATCGCCCGCATCGACCCATCGGCGAACCTTTCGCCCCGGCCTGCGTTTGTCTCATAGGCAGGCTACCAGGGCGCCGGCGCGACTCCGCCGGCCAATGCAGGGGAGGGACCGTCGATGTCTTGGCTATCGCGCGCCTGGCGCATGGCGACGTCGTGGAGCCGGCGTCCGACCGACGCCGACCTGGACCGGGAGCTGCGGCTCCACCTCGATCTTGAGACCGAGCAGAATCGCGTGGCGGGAATGGAGGCCGAGGAGGCGGCCCGGCGGGCCAGGGTCCGCCTCGGCAACCGGCCGCTGATCGCCGAGGACATGCGGGCCGCCTGGCGCTGGGCCTGGCTCGACGACCTGCGGCTCGACCTCCGCCTCGCCGCGCGGCTGCTGGCCAAGCACTGGCGCTTCTCGGCCCTCGCGGTGCTGGTGCTGGCGCTGGCCACCGGCGCCAACACGGCGCTGTTCAGCGTGGCGAACGCGGTGCTGCTCAAGCCGCTCCCGGTCCGTCAGCCCGACCAGCTCGTCTGGATCTACGGCAACGACAGCGCGAACATCCCCTACGAGGTCTATCGCGACTATCGGGACGCGATGACCACGGTGACGGGGCTGTCCGGGTTCGAGGGGATGGTGGTGAGCGTCCGGTTCGGCGAGGGCGTGCGCGTCGTCCCGGGAGCGGCGGTGACCGGCAACCACTTCGAGGTGCTCGGCATCCAACCCTGGCTGGGCCGGCTGGTGGCCCCGTCCGACGTGACCGAGACCAGCGCGCGCGAGGTGGTGGTGCTGGGGCACGACCTGTGGCAGCGTCGCTTCGACGCCGACCCGGGCGTCGTCGGCAGCGCCGTTCAGCTCAACGGCCGGATGTTCGAGGTGGTGGGGGTGGCGCCGCCGGGGTTCAGCGGCGTCCTGACCCCGCTCGGGGTCGACCTCTGGATCCCGGTGACGACCGTCAGCGACGGCGAGGCCTCGTTGCACGTGATCGCCCGGCGGGCCCCGGACGCGAGCGACGCCGCCGTGGCCGCGGAGGTCGCCACGCTGCGGGACCGTTTCTCCGCCGCCGATCCGGACCGCCACTTCTTCGGGGCAATGACCACGTACCCGACCACGGGCCGATCGCCGGCGTTCGGGGCGGTGGCGTCGTTCGTGTTCCCGCTGCTCGGGCTGGTCACCCTGGCCCTGCTCGCGGCCTGCTTCAACCTGGCCAGCCTGCTGCTGGCCCGATCGACGGCGCGGGGGCAGGAGATCGGCGTCCGTCTGGCGCTGGGGGCCGGCCGGGGACGCGTGGTGCGGCAGCTCGTGACCGAGAGCCTGCTGCTGACCCTGGTCGGGACGGGCGCCGGCCTGGTGCTGGCCCGGTGGGCGGCGGGGCTCCTGCTCGCAATCGACCCGCCGGTTCCCGGGGTGGACGCCCTGGCGGTCGACGTGGGGTTCGACTGGCGGGTCTTCGCCTTCGCCGCGACCACGGCGGGGCTGGCGGTGCTGACGTTCGGCCTCGTCCCGGCCTGGCAGACCACGAGGGCCGCGTCCCGTCCGACGGTGCGGCGAGAGGCCGCGCCGCTGACCGGGCGCCCCCTGTCGCGCGCGCGGGCCCTGCTCGTCACCGCCCAGCTCGCCCTGTCGGTGGTGCTGCTGACCGCGGCCGGGCTGCTGCTGCAGAGCTGGCGGAACGCGGCCGACGCCGACCTCGGGTTCGACCCCGCGCCGGTGCTGGCCGTCGGCGTGACCCCCGGCCCCGCGGGGTACGACGACGCCCGGCGGCGGTCCTTCTACCAGGCGCTGGCGGCCGAGCTGCCCGGCCTGCCCGGGGTGACGGCGAGCGCGGTCGAGATAGTCCCCCTGACGCTGAGGAGCCGCGCCCCGCTCCTGTTGGCGCCGGGCGAGGAGATCCCGCCGCCGGCCACCCTGGGGGCGCGCATGGCGCGGGCGCCCCGATCGAACCGCGTGACCCCCGGCTACTTCCGCACCCTGGGCATCCCGTTGCTCGCCGGCCGCGACTTCACCCTCGCCGATGGCCCGGGGGCGCCCGCGGTGATGGTGGTCGACGAGACCCTGGCCGACCGGTTCTGGCCGGGCGAGAGCCCGCTCGGACGCCGGCTGCGCCTGCTCCGGGGCCCGCGGCCGTTCTCGGAGACGGAGGTGACGGTGGTGGGCGTGGTCGCCAACGCCGTCTACGCGCGCGTCGGCGAGGCGACGACCCCGTTCGCCTACTTTCCGCTGCTTCAGGCGAGCCCCCAGCAGGTCACGGTGCTGGCGACCCGGGGCGCGGGCGATCCGCTCGCGTTGCTGCCCCTGGTGCGCGGCGTGCTCGACGGGGTCGACCCCAACGTGCCGGCGAGCGGGGAGAACCGACTGGACTCGTTGACGGGATGGTCGGTGCTGCCGGTGTCGGCGGCCGGGGTGCTCGTCGGCGTGCTCGGCCTCATGACGCTCGCCCTCGCCGCCATCGGCATCACCGGGGTGCTGCTCTATCTCGTCCGCCAGCGCACGCCCGAGATCGGCGTGCGCATCGCGCTCGGGGCGACCGCGGCCTCGGTGACGCGCCTGGTCGTCGGCCACAGCCTGCGCTGGGTGACGACGGGACTGGTCATCGGCACCGCCGCGTCGCTGGCCTTGAGCCGGCTCGTGAGCAGCTTTCTCTACGGCGTGAGCCCGACCGAGCCGGCCGCGTTCGCCGGGGCCGTGCTGCTACTCGCCCTCGTGGGGGTGCTCGCCAGCCTCGGCCCGGCGCGCCGCGCCTGCCGCACCGACCCGATGACCGCGCTCCGGGCCGAGTAGGAGTCTGCGCCGTAGAACGGCGCGGACTCCTGGAGGGTTGGTTGGGCGCCCAGCGGAGCCGAAGGCGGCGATGGGCGGACTCGTCCGCAGTCTTTGCGCTGACCGCGGTTTCTGCCGGATCGACCGGGCTCGGCCTGTCGTTGGCCCGGCGAAGCCCCCGACGGCACCGCCCTGCCCGGCTCGTCTCGTCCGCGCGATCAGCGTGCGTGACATGCGCCTTTCCGCGCCTGTTCGACCTTGCGGACCACCCCGGCGCGGACTACGATGGGCGCGAACCGGAGCGTGGCGCCGGCGGGGCGGCGACCCGCGCTTTACCGGGTGGCCGAATCCGCGCATCGATACCGGGCGTTGCCCGGACGGCGGACGCGCGGATGCGCGAGACAACGGGTCATCTCGGCGAGATGACATCCCGGTTGCGCGCCAGGGGCGCGAGCAACCAGGTTGTTGCCGTCCACGGGAGCGAGAGGATGACGAGAGCCACCATGAAGCTCTGGCCGGTGACCCTGCTCGCGGCGGGGGTCGCGGCCCAGGGCCCGGCCGTGTCGGAGAACGTCTACTTCGGCGACCTGCACCTGCACACGCGCTACTCGAACGACGCCGCGTCGTTCGGCACGACGCGCACGCCGGACGACGCCTACCGCTACGCCAAGGGCGAGGCGGTGCCGCACGTGGGCGGCATCGAGATCCAGCTCCGGACCCCGCTCGACTTCCTCGCGGTGACCGACCACGCCGAGAACCTCGGCCGCCGGCAGGCGGGGCCCAATCCTCCCCCGGACCTCGGGCGCGCGGTGTGGGCGGACATCGTCGCGGCCGCGGTCAGGCACTACGCGCCGGGCGAGTTCACCACGTTCGCCGCCTACGAGTGGACGGTCGGCACGCGCGAGGGCAACCTGCACCGCAACGTGATCTTCGCGGGCACCGACGACCTGCCCTTCCCGTTCTCGCGGCTCGATTCCGACAACCCGGAAGACCTCTGGGACTTCCTGGACGCGCAGCGCGCCCGCGGCGTCGAGGCGCTGGCGATTCCCCACAACTCGAACGTCAGCAACGGCAAGATGTTCGCGCTGGTCGACTTCGCGGGGGCGCCGATGACCGCCGACTACGCCGCCCAGCGCCTGCGCAACGAGCCGGTGGTGGAGATCACCCAGGCCAAGGGCACGTCCGAGACCCACCCGGTGCTGTCGCCGAACGACGAGTTCGCCGACTTCGAGCTGTTCCCGGAGCTCCTCCTCGCGAACCGCCCCATCGGCGGGGACGGCCCCCGCGCCGGGGTGGTCCGCGTCGACGGGCTCGTGCCCGGCAGCTACGCGCGCGAGGCGCTCGTCAACGGGGTGCGGATGCAGGCCGAGCGGGGGTTCAACCCGTACCAGTTCGGCTTCGTCGGCGCGACCGACTTCCACTCGGGCACCTCGGCGGTGGAAGAGGACAACATGACGAGCCTGTCCGGCGACCTGGTCGACGGGACCCTCGAGGATCGGCTCGTCACCAACACCTGGAGCCGGCTGCCGTTCGTCGCGCGCAGCGCCGCCGGCCTCACCGCGGCCTGGGCCAACGCCAACACCCGCGACGAGCTCTACGCCGCGTTCCGCCGCCGCGAGACCTACGCCACGACCGGGACCCGCATCACGGTGCGCTTCTTCGGGGGCTGGGACTACGCCGACGACGTGCTGGAAGGCGACGACTGGGTCGCGCAGGGGTATGCCGGCGGCGTCCCCATGGGCGGGGTGCTGCGCGGGGCCGAGGGCGAGGCGCCGACGTTCGTCATCCGCGCCGCGAAGGACCCGGTCGCGGCCAACCTCGACCGCATCCAGGTCATCAAGGGCTGGAGCGCAGGGGGCGAGACTTTCGAGCGCATCTACGACGTCGCACTGTCCGACGGCCGGCGGGTCGGCCCCACCGGCAAGGCGCCTCCGGTCGGCAACACCGTCGACGTCATGCGGGCGACCTACACCAACGACATCGGCGCGGCGTCGCTCGAGGCGGTCTGGCGCGACCCCGACTTCGACCCCGACGTGCACGCGGTCTACTACGTGCGGGTGATCGAGATCCCCACCCCGCGCTGGTCGACCTACGACACGGCAGCGGCCGGCCTCCCCCCGCGCGGCGACGTGATGCCGACGCTGCAGGAGCGCGCGTACACGTCGCCGATCTGGTACATGCCGGACAACTAGCGTAACGACCCTCGATGCGGCAGCCGGCGTGATTGCCGCGGGCAACGGAACAGATGCCCAGTACGAGCCCTCGTCGCGCGACCGCGGTGTCACGCGGGCGCCTCGGCCATCCGTCGGCGCCCTCCGGGTGCGGTGCAACACGCGGTACGACCAGGGGCACCCGGGATTCCCAATACGGCCGGCCGCCGGACGCGTCATGAACGCTTCCCCGTGGCGAAGGTTCTGGGCCGAGCCCCTGACACGGTTCTTCGCGGCCGGGGCCGGACTCTTCGTCCTGTACGCGCTGGTGGGCGGCCAGGCGCCGGCCGACGACCGCCGCATCGTCATCGACCGGTACGAGCTGGAAGCGCTGGCCGCCCTGTGGCAGGCCCAGTGGAGACGTCCGCCGACCCGGGACGAGCTGACGCGGCTCGTCGTGGACCGCGTGCGCGAGGAGGTCCTGTATCGCGAGGCCCTCGCTCTCGACCTCGACGAGAACGACGTCCTCGTCCGCCGCCGCCTCGCGGAGAAGCTCGAGATGGCGCTGAACGACGTCGCGGCGACGGCCGAGCCGAGCGGCGAGGCGCTGCGGCGGTACTTCGAGTCGCACGCCGACCGCTACCTCGCACCCGCCGCCCTGACCCTGACCCACCGGTTCTTCAGCCGCGACCGCCGGGGGGACTCGGCCGAGGCGGACGCACGCCGCGCGCTCGAAGCGCTGGTCGCCGGCGCGACCGTGGACGACGACAGCTTTCACGCGGCCAAGAGCTTGACGCTGGAGGACGCCGGCCGGCTGGAGCGGATCTTCGGCACCGCGTTCAGCGACGCCGTGACCGGGCACGCGGGCCGGCCCGGATCGCTGCGCGCGTGGTTCGGCCCCGTCCCCTCGGCGTACGGCGCGCACGTGGTGCGGGTGGACGCCTATACGGCGGGGCGCCCGCGGACGCTGGACGAGGTTCGCGAGACCGTGCTCGAAGACTGGCGCCGCGACCACGTGGCCGCGCGCGAGTCCGAGCGCTACGCCGAGATGCGCGCCCGCTACGAGGTCGAGGTGGCGCCGTTCGACGCCATCGGCGACCTGATGCAGCCATGAGGCCGGCGGCCCGGGCGTTGACGGCCGCGGACCACTCGCCGGTCGAGCACGGGCGCGAAGCCGTTGCAGCCGTCAGGACCGGGGCCCGGGTGCCGACGGAAGTTCCGCACCGTCGGCACCGCCGCGGTCACCGACGTGCGGCCCCGAGCACCGTCGGCCGCGGCACCTCCTGACGGAGGCACCGTCGGCACCGTCACGATCGGCGAGGCGCCACCATGACCGTGTGTTGACGACGATGGCGCTGTGGTCGCTGGCATGCCGGCGCACGCCCACGAGACACGCCTGGCGTTCCTCGAAGTGCGCGCGCGGGGCCGGCGACTTCGTCCTGCTGAAGATCTCGCAGATCTTCGAAGCCGCACAGCTCGAGGTGAACAGCTTTGCCCCCGCACGCGCCGGGCAGCATGGCCGACGACTACCAGGAGCTCGTCGACTGCTGGCTCGCGGGGCCGGAGAACACGCCGGGCTGCGACTGGGTGGTTCCATCGGCGCGGGGGCGCGAGGGCGGGGTCGTGGGCGACGAGTACCCGCACAAGAGCGACTACTTCAACCAGCCGGGAAAGAACGGCGACCAGGGCAAGGACTGACGGCAGCTCCAGCCCATCGGCCACTCGTCCGTCGGTTCTTCTCTCGCCTCGTGGGCAGAATCGCGCTGTCGTGGGCCGGGTGGGGCAGCCCCAGCCCGTCGGCCACTCGCCCGCCGGTCCTCCTCTCGCCCTCGTGAGCAGAGTCGCGCTGGTGGGGCGCCGGGTCCGGCTCGACGACCTGCGGCTCCACTTCGGCCCGATCCCAGGTTGGCCCTTCGTCTGCGCGGTCGGTCCGCATGCCGCACGCCTTCACGCACCCGTCGGATCTTGCCGGACCGTGCCGTGCGGATTACGATGAGCGCAAGTCGAACCGAGGGAACCAGGCTGTCGCCGTCCACGGGGAGCGAGAGAGCATGACGAGAGTCGCCACGAAGCTGTGGCCGTTGACGTTGCTGGCGGCGGGGGTCGCGGCCCAGGGCCCGGCCGTGTCGGAGAACGTGTACTTCGGCGACCTGCACCTGCACACGCGCTACTCGAACGACGCGACGATGTTAGGCACGACGCGCACGCCCGACGACGCCTACCGCTACGCCAAGGGCGAGGCGGTCCCGCACCTGGGCGGCATCGAGATTCAGCTCCGGACCCCGCTCGACTTCCTGGCGGTGACGGACCACGCCGAGAACCTCGGCCGCCGGCAGGCGGGGCCCAATCCCCCCCCGGACCTCGGGCGCGCGGTCTGGGCGGAGATCGTCGCGGCGGCGGTCAGGCACTACGCGCCGGGCGAGTTCACCACGTTCGCCGCCTACGAGTGGACGGTCGGCATCCGCGAGGGCAACCTGCACCGCAACGTGATCTTCGCGGGCACCGACGACCTGCCCTTCCCGTTCTCGCGGCTCGATTCCGACAACCCGGAAGACCTCTGGGACTTCCTGGACACGCAGCGCGCCGCCGGCGTCGAGGCGCTGGCCATCCCCCACAACTCGAACGTCAGCAACGGCAAGATGTTCGCGCTGGTCGACTTCGCGGGGGCGCCGATGACCGCCGACTACGCCGCCCAGCGCCTGCGCAACGAGCCGGTGGTGGAGATCACCCAGACCAAGGGCACGTCGGAGACGCACCCGGTGCTGTCGCCGAACGACGAGTTCGCCGACTTCGAGCTGTTCCCGGAGCTGCTCCTCGCGAACCGCGCCGGGGTGGCCCGCGTCGACGGGCTCGTGCCGGGCAGCTACGCGCGCGAGGCGCTCGTCAACGGGGTGCGGATGCAGGCCGAGCGGGGGTTCAACCCGTTCCAGTTCGGCTTCGTCGGCGCGACCGACTTCCATTCGGGCACCTCGGCGGTGGAAGAGAACAACATGACGAGCATGGACGGCGACCGGGTCGACGGGACCCTCGAGGATCGGCTCGTCGCCAACACCTGGAGCCGGCTGCCGTTCGTCGCGCGCAGCGCCGCCGGGCTCACCGCGGCGTGGGCCAACGAGAACACCCGAGAGGAGCTCTACGCCGCGTTCCGCCGCCGGGAGACCTACGCCACGACGGGGACCCGCATCACCGTGCGCTTCTTCGGGGGCTGGGACTACGCCGACGACGTGCTGGACGGCGACGACTGGGTCGCGCGGGGATACGCCGGCGGCGTCCCCATGGGCGGGGTGCTGCGCGGGGCCGAGGGCGAGGCGCCGACGTTCGTCATCCGCGCCGCCAAGGACCCCGTCGCGGCCAACCTCGACCGCATCCAGGTCATCAAGGGCTGGAGCGCAGGGGGCGAGACTTTCGAGCGCATCTACGACGTCGCACTGTCCGACAGCCGGCAGGTCGGCCCCACCGGCAAGGCGCCGCCGGTCGGCAACACCGTCGACGTCATGCGCGCGACCTACACCAACGACATCGGCGCGGCGTCGCTCGAGGCGGTCTGGCGCGACCCCGACTTCGACCCCGACGTGCACGCGGTCTACTACGCGCGGGTCATCGAGATCCCCACCCCGCGCTGGTCGACCTACGATACCGCGGCGGCCGGCCTCCCCCCGCGCGGCGACGTGATGCCGACGTTGCAGGAGCGCGCGTACACGTCGCCGATCTGGTACATGCCGGACAACTGAGCGGCGCCCGGCTGGACGCGTCATGACAGCATCCCCGTGGCGGCGGTTCTGGCGCGAGCCCCTGACCCGGTTCTTCGCGGCCGGGGCCGGGCTCTTCGTGCTGTACGCACTGGTGGGAGACCGGGCGCCGGCCGACGACCGCCGCATCGTCATCGACCGCTACGAGCTGGAGGTGCTGGCGGCTCTGTGGCAGGCCCAGTGGCGGCGCCCGCCCACCCAAGACGAGCTGGCTCGGCTCGTGGTGGACCGGGTGCGCGAGGAGGTCCTGTATCGCGAGGCCCTCGCCCTCGACCTCGACGAGAACGACGTCCTCGTCCGCCGCCGCCTCGCGGAGAAGCTCGAGATGGCGCTGAACGACGTCGCGGCGACGGCCGAGCCGAGCGCCGACGACCTCCGGCAGTACTTCGAGTCGCACGCCGAGCGGTATGCAGAGCCGGCCGGCCTGACCCTGACCCACCGGTTCTTCAGCCGCGACCGCCGGGGCGACTCGGCCGAAGCCGACGCGCGGGCCGCGCTCGGGGCGCTGGTCGCCGGCGGGACCGCCGACGACGACAGCTTCCACGCGGCCAAGACCCTGACGCTGGACGACGCCGACCGGCTGGAGCGGATCTTCGGCACCGCGTTTCGCGACGCCGTGCTCGATCACGCGGCCCGATCCCCGTTGCGGCATGCGTGGTTCGGACCGGTTCCCTCGGCCTACGGGGCGCACCTGGTGCGGGTGGACGCCTACCGGGAGGGGCGCCGGCGGACGCTGGACGAGGTCCGCGAGACCGTGGTCGAAGACTGGCGCCGCGACCACGTCGCCGCGCGCGAGTCCGAGCGCTACGAAGAGATGCGCGCCCGCTACGAGGTCGAGGTGGCGCCGTTCGACGCCATCGGCGACCTGGTGCAGCATGAGGGCGGCCACGTTGACGGACCGACGGGAGACGACTGCTCCGGTATTGCGCGAGTGCAAACCATGAAGCTGGCGGGCCAGGTATTGACGGCGCTGGCGCTGTGGTCGCTGGCCTCGCCGGCGCACGGCCACGAGACGCGCCTCGCGTTTCTGGAAGTGCGCGCGCTGGGGGTCGGCGACTTCGTGTCGGTGCTGAAGATCCCGGTGACGGGCGCGACGGCGTGGCCGATCGAGGTGCGGCTGCCCGCGACCTGCGCGCCCCGGGGCCCGGACCAGCGCTTCCGACAGGCGGACAGCCTCGTGGTCGAGCAACGGTTCTTCTGCGACGCGACCGGCGGCGCGCCGGTCATGGGGCTCGCGGGCCTCGCGGGCGGCTTCGTCGATGTCCTGGTGCACGTCGAGGACGAGGACGGCAACCGGTTGACACGCGTGGCGTCGGGCGCGCTGACCGAGATCCCGTTGAGCCCGGGCTCGGCGGGGGTCCGAGACCGGCTCGCGCTCGGCGTCGAGCACATTCTCGGCGGCGTCGACCACCTCCTGTTCGTTGCCGGCATGATCCTGCTCGTGCGCGGGTGGCGCCGCCTCGTCGCCACCATCACCGCGTTCACCATCGCGCACTCCATCACCCTCGGGATGACGGTCCTCGACGTGGTGCGCGTCCCGGGCCCGCCGGTCGAGGCGTTCATCGCGTTGTCGATCGTCTATCTGGCGTTCGAGATCCTCCGGCGCGACGACGCGAGGACGGGTTCAGCGAAACCGTGGACGATGGCGTTCGCGTTCGGGCTCATGCACGGTTTCGGCTTCGCCGGGGCCCTGCTCGACACCGGGTTGGCGGGCCGCGACGTCCCGATGACGCTGCTGCTCTTCAACCTGGGCATCGAGCTCGGACAGATCGCGTTCGCCGCCGCGTGCGGCGCCGTGCTGTGGGCCGCCTACCGGCTCCTCGACACGCCGGCCCGGCGCGCCCGGCTCGATCACGCCGCCGCGTACGGCCTCGGCGCCGTCGCGAGCTTCTGGGTAATCGAGCGAGTCGCCGGATTCTGGGGGTGAGGGAGCGCGATCCGTAGAGGACCCGCGCGGCGTGCTCGACGCGCCGCTGATGCCGCCGGCCCCTGGCCCCGCGGGCTGGTAGAATGCGCCGATGAGCAACGCTTCCCGCCACGCGCTCCTGGCCCTCGTCTGCATCGCGCTGTCCACACCGGCGATGGGGCAGTCCGCGCCACGCACCGCGTACGGCGATCCCGACATCCAGGGGTTGTTCACGTTCCGGACGCTGACCCCGCTTCAGCGTCCCGTCATCGATGCCGGCGCGTCGGCCCTCCTGGCGGGCCGGGAGACGCTCACGGCGGAGCAGGCGGCCGTGTACGAGGCGTCGCGGCGCCGCGAGCTGAATCGCGACGCCCAGGACCTCACCGTCCGCGCACCGGGCGTGCGCTATCAGTCGCTCGCGGAGGGCGGTGTCGGCGGCTACAACGAGTTCTGGTACGAGCGCGGCATCGAGCTGACCCGGGACAAGCGCACGTCGCTGATCGTGGACCCCCCGGACGGTCGCATCCCCTACCGCGAGGCGTTTCAGGCCGAGGCGCGGGTCCGGACGACGAACATCAGAAACGGATTCGCCGACTCCTACACCGATCGCAGCCTGTCCGACCGATGCCTCCTGGGGTTCAACGCCGGTCCGCCCATGGTGTCGAGCGCGTACAACAACAACGTGCTGATCCTGCAGACGCCGGGCCACGTCGTGATCGTGAACGAGATGGTGCACAACGCGCGCATCATCCCGCTCGACGGCCGTCCCCACGTCGGGCTCGCTCAATACTCGGGGGACTCTCGCGG
The DNA here is from genome assembly GCA_965116765.1 of Vicinamibacterales bacterium. Taxonomy (GTDB): domain Bacteria; phylum Acidobacteriota; class Vicinamibacteria; order Vicinamibacterales; family UBA8438; genus JAJEEA01. The sequence continues at coordinate 2,184,317 of OZ220718.1, forward strand.
ACGCTGGGACGGCGACACGCTGGTGGTCGACACGAAGCACTTCCTGCGCGAGACCAGCCTCAGCGGTTCGAGTCGCGACACCACCCTGGTCGAGCGGTTTCGACGCGTGGACGCAGACACCGTGATGTACGAGTTCACCGTCGACGATCCGAACGGCTATACGCGGCCCTGGACCGCAAGCATGCCGCTGCGCCGCACCGACGGCCCGCTGTTCGAGTACGCCTGCCACGAAGGCAACATCGGCCTGGCCGGCATTCTCGCCGGCGCCCGGCGCCTGAACATACAGCGGGTGGGGCCCGACGCCGGTCCGCGGCCATGATCCCGCTCGTCCGGTCCTGCTGTCATCGCCGGGGCGCGTCCCTGGGCCCGGACGGCTGCTCCAGCCCTCCGTCCGTCCGCTCCCGGCCCGTCGAGCGAGTCGTCGGATCGCGGGGGTGAGGGACCGGTCGTGACGAACACGAAGGGGAATCAGATGACCCGATACACGCGCGCGCTGCTGCTCGCCGTGGTCCTGTGCGCACCCGCCGCCGCCCAGGATCGATGGCCCCAGTTCCGGGGGCCCGACGCCCGGGGCGTCTCCGAGGCCTCGGGCCTGCCGACCAGCTGGAGCACCACCGACAACGTCGCCTGGGTTGCCGACCTGCCGGGCCTCGGCTGGAGCTCGCCGGTCGTCTGGGACGACACCGTCTACGTCACCTCCGTCGTCAGCGCCGGGCCGATCGAGGAGCCGCTCGGCGGCCTCTATCGCGGGCGCGAGACATGGGCCCCCTCGGCGGTGGAGCACCGGTGGCTCGTGTACGCGCTCGACGCCGGCACCGGGGCCGTGCGGTGGGAGCGCGAGGTGCACCGCGGCGCGCCGGCCGGCGGCTACCACATGAAGAACACCCTGGCGACGGAGACGCCGGTGACCGACGGCGACTCGCTGTTCGTCTACTTCGGCAACCTCGGCGTCTTCTCTCTCGACGCGGGGGACGGCAGTCTGCGCTGGTCGCGCGACGTCGAGCCCACCGCCACCCGCCTGGGATGGGGCACCGCCGCGTCGCCGGTGCTCCACGACGGCCGCCTCTACATCGTGAACGACAACGACGAGCAGTCGTACCTGCTCGCCCTCGCGGCGGAGACCGGCAACGAGGTCTGGCGCATCCCGCGCGACGAGGGCACCAACTGGGCGACCCCCTTCGTCTGGGAGAACGAGCTGAGGACCGAGATCGTCACCAACGGCACCGACCGGGTGCGCTCCTACGACCTCGCCGGCAGCCTGCTGTGGGAGCTCGGCGGCATGTCGTCCATCACCGTTGCCACGCCCTTCGCCGAGTTCGGCATGCTCTACATCGGCTCGGGATACCTCGGCGACCAGAACCGCCCGGTCTTCGCCATCCGCCCCGGCGCCGGCGGCGACATCTCGCTTCGCGGGTCGGAGACGGACAACGAGTTCATCGCGTGGTCGCAGCCGCAGGCCGCGCCCTACAACACTTCGCAGATCCTCTACGGCGACGTGTTGTACACCCTCCTCGACCGCGGGTTCTTCACCGCCCACGACGCGCGCACCGGCGAGGAGATCTACTCCCGGCGGCGCATCGCCGTCGGCGCCGCGTTCACCGCATCGCCCTGGGCCTACGACGACCGGATCTTCGCGCTGAGCGAGGACGGCGACACCTACGTCATCCGCGCCGGCGGGACGTTCGAGGTCGTCGGCCGCAACCCGCTCGGCGAGTTCACGATGGCCACGCCGGCCATCGCCCACGGCAGCCTGTTCATCCGGACGCGGTCGAAGCTGTACCGTATTGGCGAGGCGGCTCCCTGAGCGGCTGACAACCGTCGGCCGGCGTCCTCAAGGACGCGGTGAGCGCAGGCCGTGTCGGGCTGGCGCGTCATGACGCGGCCCGCAGCGAACGGACCGCCGCCGGAAGGCGAGAACCGCAACCGCCGCGACGGCGGCGGCCAGGGCGTAGTGCCACACGTAGACCATCGTCAGTAGCATGGCGATGACGGCGGCCGTACAGACGAACAGTGCGACCACCGTCGCCACGTCCTTCGCTATCCCGCTCAGCACGGCCAGATCCCCGGTCAGGTCGCGTCATGCCGCGGCGGTCGCCAGGACGGCGGCCGCCTCCTCCTCCAGATCCGTAACACAAGCCTCCACGTGACGCGCGCGGGTTCGGAAGCTCAGGACGCAGACCCGCGCCAGATACCTCCCCTCCACCACCGCGCCCGACAGCATCACGCGGTTGCGCAGGTTCACGCGCTCGACCAGCAGCTCGGTGGCGTGGTTCTCCTCGGTCAGGCTGGAGCCGGGCCAGCGGAGGTGGAACGCGAACAGCGATACCTGCGGCGGCGCCGCCATCACGATCCCCGGGACCGCGGCCACTCGCGACGCCGCCTCGAGGGCGAGGGCCCGCTTCTCGGCCAGAGCGGCGCGGAACCGCGCAGCGCCGTACAGCTTCACGCAGAGCCAGACGCGAAGGCCCGGGAAACCGCGCGAGAGCTCGGGCCCGTACACATGCGGGTCGTACTCGTCCTCGTCGGCCCGGCCGGGCAGGTAGCTCGCGGTCGCCTCGTGTGCCGCGCGCAACGCGGCGCCGTCGCGGACCAGCAGGGCGCCGGTGCCGTACGGCAGGAACAGGCCCTTGTGCGGATCGAGGGTGAGGGAATCGGCGCGCGACAGCCCGGGCATGAGCTCCCGGAGCTCCGGACACAGGTGGAAGAACGCCCCGTAGGCGCCGTCCACGTGGTGCCAGATGCCTTCTCGGGCGCACAGGTCGGCGATGGCGTTCAAGGGATCGACCGCGCCCGTGTTCGTGGTGCCGGCCGCCGACGCCACGCAGAACGGTCGGAGGCCGGCCCGGCGATCCGCGGCGATCATGTCGGCCAGGGCGTCCACGTCCATCCGGAACCGCCCGTCGACGGGGACAGCCCTGATGCGGTCCGGCATGATGCCGGCGAGCCGGGCCGACTTGCTCATCGAGTGATGCATCTGCGTCGAGCCGTACAGCACGCCCGGCCGGATGTCCGCACCGAGATGCCGCTCGCGCGCGCAAAGCACGGCGTTGAAGTGCGCCATCGACCCGCCGGTCGTGAACAGCCCGCGCGCCTCGGCCGGAAAGTCCATCCACTCGCGCAGCCAGTCGAGCGCGTTGGCCTCGAGCTGCACGAGCGCCGGCGCGGCCAGCCGCACCCCGGTGTAGCGATTGACCACGCCGGCGATCAGGTCCGCGAGCCCCGCGGGATAGAGCCCGCCGCCCGGGATGTACGCGAGATAGCCGGGCCCCGACGACGTGAACGACCGCGGCACCCACTCGGCGAGCAGCCGGTCGAGCAGCGGCTCGTAGGCGACGCCCCGTTCCGGCGCCGGCTCGCGGAGGCGGCGGCAGAGATCGGCCGCGTCCACGTCGCCCCGGGCAGGCTGCGTCTCGAGGCTCAGGACGTGGTCGACGAGCCGCTCGACGGTGGCGTGCCCCATGCGCCGCATTTCGTCGGCGGTGAACTCCAGGTTGGCGGGGTCCGTGGACATGGGTGGGCGGATCTCCAGCGTGGAACGCTCGCATCGTGCACTCGGTCGCGTGTTGGTGCAGGTCGTTGCTGCCGTACGCGCTACCGGCAGTCGTTGCACCCGGGCGTTTCCCGCGGCGAGTGTGGCACAAGTCGGCCGTGCACCCCGGGCGTTTCCGGTGGCATTGGCACAAGTCGGCCGTATTCGTACCCGGAATCACGACCGGCCGCCAGCCCGGCCGCCGTAGCGGACGGGCAGTGCGTTGTCCCCATCCTGCAGTTTGTACTTGACAACATCTTCGGGGCCCGGGCATTTCCGGTGGCGAGTGTGGCACAAGTCGGCCCGATGCACTCGCCAGGGAGTACCCGGAATCACGACCGGCGGCCAGCGCGGCCACCCCGGCGGACGGGCAGTGCATCCAGGCCGCCACCTACGAGCTGCTCGTCCTCATCCGCGAGTTCGACGCGCGTTTTCGGGGGCCGTCCGCACCTGCAGTTTGTACTTGACAACATCTTCGCGGCGCGTCGAGCGCGAGTCCGGCAGGCCGCCAGAATCGCCTTCCCGAGCCTCTATCCGACCGCAGGCGGCGCGTTCGCGCCCCGAAACGCGACGAACCGTGACACGGCCGCGGACGCGCCGGAGCCGACGCGTCAGCGGATCCGACGGCCGATCGGCCAGCCACGGACGTCGTAAGCCGCTGAAATACAGGGGGTTACAATGGTTCATGCCTGCCGACGACAACCTCGCCCAGTCCACATCCGGTCTGCATCGAATCGCCTGCGCGCAGAAACGCCGGACCGCGCAGGCACCGTCCCGACGAGTCTACCTCCCGACGAGTCGGCACGGCGGGCGGCATCCACGTCTCCGCGGAGACGGCCCGGCGCCTGGCCTGCGACGCGGCCACGGTCACCATGCACCACGGCCCCGCCAGCGAGATCCTCGACGTCGGCCGCCGCACCCGGACCATCTCGCCGGCCCTGCGCCGGGCGCTGGCGGCCCGCGACCGGCAGTGCCGGTTCCCGGGCTGCGGCAACCGCCGCGTCGATGTGCACCACATCGAGCACTGGGCCGACGGCGGCCGGACCGCGCTCGACAACCTCGTGCTGCTGTGCCGCCGGCATCATCGGGCGGTGCACGAAGAAGGGTACCGGGTCACGATCGACGCCAGCGGTGACGTGAAGTTCCTGCGACCCGACGGCCACCCCCTGCCGCAAGCGCCGCCGGCGCCGCCGTGGACGGGTCCGGCGCTGCAGCCCACGAACGACGCGCTGGCGGCGGCCGGCATCGAGATCGACCCCGACACGGCGACCCCGTCGTGGGGCGGCGAGCGACTCGACCTCGACTGGGCCATGCACGTGCTGTGGCGGCCGCGCCGCGAGCCCGTGTCGGAATGAACCACGCGCGTACATGGCATTGTCCCCGGTTCGTGGAGACGATGCTCCCGCATGCGAGCGTGGGCGGGTGGCCCGGCGCGCACGCATGACCCACCGGCAGCGCAAACCTGGCCGGCGTGAAAGCCCGAGTGGTTGTCACGATTCGCCGAGCGGTCCGGCACCCTCGAACCGGCCCTGCGCTACGAACCTCCTGGCACCCGCTCGAGTTTCCCTGCGTCCGACCGTTCCCCCAGACGCCAGCTACAGCCCGCTCGGCTCATCCGCGCGCCCGACGCACCCATCGAAGCAGGGGCCGCAAGTCGCCTCGCCCTCACTGGCCCGTTTCGTCCGGAGCATGGTGGGGATGGACCGCGCCGCCGCACAGGAGGCCCTCTCGGAGTTCCTCTCCAACCGCAGCCTGACCACGCCGCAGATCCGCTTCATCGAGATGGTGATCGACCAGTTCACGGCGCGGGGCGTCATGGAGCCGTTCGCGCTCTACGAGGCCCCGTTCAGCAGCGTGCACGCGGGCGGCCCCGAGGCGCTGTTCGCAGGCAAGAGCAACGTCATCGAGGGAATCTTCGAGAAGCTGAAGACCCTTCAGCCCCGAGCGCCTCGCCGACGTCGGCTGACGGCGCCGGCCTCGCGGATCGCCGAGAGCAAGCTGATCGTGTGACGCACCTCAACCACGATCGAAGCGTCGACGACGATCACCGGCTGTCCCGACCTTCGCGGACGAGGTCGGCGGCCGACACGCTGAGCTCGACGCGGGGAAGCGCTTGTAGCCGCTCCAGGAACCGCCTGCGGGCCAGGATGTCCAGCACGTAGTCGGCCACGGGCAGGCGCTCGGCGGCGGCTCGCTCCTCAAGCGCCAAGTAGAGATCATCGGGAACATCACGGAGCACGATCGTACGCTCCGTGTTCGGGCTCTCCGACTCGCCCCACGCCGGCACTGCGCCGGTCTCGCTGACGCGGTTCGTTCTTTTGCGCTCGTCGCTCGCAGCACCCAGCAGGTACTGCTGCAGCGCCAGCCGCACGACGTCCAACGGCCGACGCGAGTCGCGCTCCGCCCGTTCCCCAACGGCTTCGTTCAACTCGCGGGGCAGTCTGACGCTCAACTGGTCGCGCATTCGCTCCCCCCCCCACGTTATTGTAATGCGGCGTCATGCAATCGACGACGGGGCGGCGGGGCGGCCGTACTCCCTGCCGTTCCCTGTTGGCCGGCAACCGCAAGGCGGAAGCCGGGGCGGTGGGCGGTAGACAGCCGGACAGGCTCACAGACGCGATCTCGTGTTGTCGCGGAGCCACGCGTCGAGGGCGGCGAAGTCGAAGTCGCCTTCCTGATAGAGACGAAACACGAAAGCCCACGCGTGGTTGGCGTCGGCGGTGACGTCGACGCCGTTGATCGACAGAAACGTGAACATCGCCGCGAACGCCGTGCGCTTGTTTCCGTCCACGAAGGGATGGTTCTGGGAGAGGCTCTCCCAGAGCGCGGCCGCCTCGGCGATGATGTCGCCGTAGTAGCCGGTCTGCGGCCTGAACAGGGCGGCGTCGAGCTGGCCGGGGTCTCGAATGCCGCCCGCGCCGCCGTACGTCGCGATCTGGTCGGCGTGGATGGCGAGAACGTCGCCCAGGGTCAGGTAGTCTCGCTTCACTTCGCGAGTTTCTCGTAGAGTGCCGCGAACCGGGCGTGGCTGCGCTGATAGGCGGCCATCACATGGGGGCGGGCCGTGCCCTGCCTGCGCTGCTCGAGCAGCGCGGCGATCGCTTCGTCGACCAACGCCTGAATCTGGCGGCCCTCGTCCCTCGCCAGGGTCCGCAATTCGTCGAGGAGGCCGCTGTCCACCTGGGTCGCGAATTTCCGGCGCGTCGGCATCCTGGCATCTCCTGCATGCATCGAACGATCAGACTTCTCATTTCCTGAAATGTCAAGACCGGCGGGGACCGGGCCGGGAACCATCCCAGAGACGCGCTGAGTCGTACCGGTATCTCGGGGGCATCCTGCGGACGCTGGCTTTGCGGCGCGTGCGTCATGCTGGAGGCATGGCAACGGCGGCCCCCGGTATTTCTCACGGTCACGCCGGGTTCTCCTTCCGCGAGGTCATCGTCCGCTTGGCGCGTCCCGACGAGCGGGGACGGTGGGACGAGCAGGTCGACCACCACCACCTCGGCTTCAAGTGGTTGGCCGGCCGGGCGTGCGCTACGTCGTCGACTGGGCGGCCGGTGGCCCGCACTCGCCCGCTGGCAGTCGGGCGCGTTCAAGAACCGCCGTCGGCACCACAGGGTCGGCTGCACCGGTTGGCACGGGGCGGCCGGTGGCTCGCGCTTGCCCGCTGGCAGTCGAGTGCGTTCAAGAGCCGCCATCGGGAACGCAGGGTCGGCCGCACCGGCTGGCACTCGGCCAGGCGACCGCGATCGACGGCAAGTGCATCCACGGCGCCTACCGCCACGCCGGCACCCGGTACGATACGCTACCGTGATGGACGGGGACGATGGACCAATCGTTGCCAGCGCCGGTCGGAGTCCGGCGATGGACCCTGACCGACGCATACGTGGCGCAGCGTTCGCCGCCATCGAGAGGCTCTCGCGGCAGCACGGCGGACAGATTCCCTGGGACGCCATCAGGGCCGGCTTCCAGATGGGCGGCGAAACGGTGCGGTTCGCCAATCGGGCGAAGGGGATCTTCAAGCCGCGCCAGATGAGCGCTGCCCTCAGCATCAAGACGACGGTGCCTCGATCCGGCCGGTCGCGGTGGTATCGCGATCAGGACTTCAACGCGGCAAGCCTGGATGGCCCGTCCGGTCTGGTTCGCTATGATCTCTCGCGCGGCGGACAAGAGGATGCCTCCAACCGCGCGCTCCTCGCCGCGATGCAACGGGGGGCACCGCTCATCTACTTCATAGGAATATCGCCGGCCGTGTACCAACCGATATTCCCCGTCTGGGTCAAGGACTTCCGGCGGGAGGAAGGACACGTTCTGCTGGCAACGGCCGACTTCGCGGCCGTCGGCGCGGCGGCCTCGGCCACCGCCGTGCGAGAGCGTATCGAAGTCTCGTACTCCGTGACCGAGGCGCGCATCAGGAACCACCAGGCGTGGTTCAGCGCGCGCACGAAGGCGGCGTACTGCTGGAGATGTGCGTTCAGCGGGCTGCCGGTACGGGAGCTGCTGGTCGGAGCCCATATCGTGCCCGATGCGGAGGGGGGCTTACCCTCGGTTCGGAACGGCATCTGCATGTCCGCACTCCACCATGTCGCGTTCGATTCGCACTTGATCGGCGTCGATCCCGACTATCGCGTCCACGTGGCGTCGCCGTTACGGAAGCAACGCGACGGCGACCTGCTGGCGAACATCAAGAGAATCGACGGAGCACGGCTCGCGCTTCCACAGGCTCCGGAAGACTGGCCGGATCGTGGGTTCCTCGAGCGCCGATTCCAGCAATTTCGGGAGAGACTCGGATAGCGGCGGTGCGAGCGGATTGCAGCGCCGTCCTGCTGCCGCAGGTCACGCGTAGCCGACCACCTACCAGGTGTTGAGATCCGTAACCGTCCCCGTCGACACCAGATAGATGTAGACGTCCGTGAAGACCACCCACACGAGGCTGATCCAGGCGAACAGCATGTGCCGCTCGTTCAGCCAGGTCGAGCCCTTCCACAGGCGGTGCCGCGGCGAAACCACGCCCTTGCAGGAGAAGCAGTCCAGCTTCCCGCCGACGAGGTGGCGCCACGAATGACAGCCGAACGTGTAGCCGGTGATGAGGCCGGCGTTGACCAACATGACCACCGTGCCCACGCCGACGCCGAACCGGCCGTCGCGAAAGAAGGCGGCGAGGCCCTCCCACCAGAGGCAGGCAAGGACGAAGAGGGCTGCGTACAGCGTGTAGCGATGCAGGTTCTGGAACCAGAGGAGCCGGGTCTCTCCCCGGTACTGCGCCGGCAGGCCTCGGACCGTGCACGAAGGCGGGGTCATCGCGAAGGCCTTGTAGTAGGCGCCGCGGTAGTAGTAGCACGTGAAGCGGAACGCGATGGCCAGGGCCGGAACGTAGAACGCGGGCGACCGCGGAAGGAAGACCGGCCACCAGGCGGGGAATGCACCGAACCAGGCGTGCTCCACCGGCACGGCACCCGGATACCCCGCAGCCGGCGTGAAGATCGGCGGCGCGACGACCGGGCTGATGTATGGATCGAACCAGACGTGCGTCGCGTAGAAGGCCCGGAACAACAGGTAGCCGAACAGCAGGACCAGACCGAACGCCGTGGCCGCGGGGGCCGCCCACCATCGGTCCAGACGTTGCGTACTGGCGAATCCCCCGCTCACCGCTACCGACCGAACGCCCGAGTGCATGTAGATGTCCCCCCGTTCACGTGATCGTCCGCGCGACCTTCCGGATCGGCCGCTGCCCGGAATCCGTCCCAACGCTCACAGCCGCCTGCAATCCAGGATTCGCCGTAGCCGACGGCGTGGACGCTCGCCCGCCGGCTCGACGACCGCACGCGAGCCGTCATGGCAGGGTGTAGCTCAGCAGCGTGGTCCCCGCCGCCACCGTCACGTACTGCTTTCCGTCCTTCCCCATGTAGGTGATGGGATTGGCGCCGCTGATCATCTGCTCGGTCTCGACGCTCCACAGCTCGCGCCCGGTCTTCGTCTCGTAGGCGCGGAAGCGCCGGTCGCTCGCCCCCCCGATGAAGAGCACGCCCCCCGCGGTCGAGGTCGGCCCACCCTTCTGCGAGTTGGGGGCGCCGGTCAGCAGGCCGGGGGGCGCGCCCTCGACGGTGCCGAACGGGATCATCCAGGCGATCTCGCCGCTGTTGACGTCCACCGCGACGAGCCTCGACCACGGCGGCTGCCAGCACGGCCAGCCGTCGACGGACGGCCGGGTGACGACGTGCCAGTAGATGCGGCGCGACTCGGGCGGGCCCACGTAGCCGCGGCGATCGGGAGCGTCCTCCACCTTCACGAGCTGGCTGATGTGGCCGGTGTCGGCGTAGTTGATGATGTAGTAGCCGAGGCTCGGGTCGAAGGTGCCGCCGGTGAACTCGGTCCCGCCGCCGGTCGACGGGAAGACGAGCGCGCCCTCCTCGGACGGCGGCGTGTAGGGGCCGCGGTTGCGCCCGCCGTCGTACTGCATCAGGAGCTCGCGGCACGCCGCGGTGTGCTCGGGCGTCACCGTCGCGATGTCGTCCATCGTGAAGCGGATGCGGCCGAAGGGCGGGGGCTTCACCGGGAATGGCTGGGTCGGCGAGTAGTACTCCCCGGGCATGTCCCCGGCCGGCACCGGGCGCTCCTCGATCTCGTAGATGGGCTCGCCGGTGACGCGGTCGAAGATGAACAGCACCGGGTACTTCGTCACGACGCCGACGGCGGGAATGGTCTCGCCGTCGCGCTCGACGTCGAACAGGATCGGCGGCGCCGGCATGTCGAGGTCCCACAGGTCGTGGTGGACGGCCTGGAAGTGCCACAGCCGCTCGCCGGTGAGGGCGTCGACGGCCACGATGGAGTTCGCGAAGAGGTTGTCGCCGGGGCGGTCCATGCCGTAGAAGTCGTTGTGGGCGGACCCCAGGGGCATGTAGAGGATGCCGCGCTCCTCGTCGATGGTGAAGAAAGACCAGGTGTTGGCGCCGCTGACGTTGCGCCACGAGCCGTCGAGCCACGTGTCGTTGCCGAACTCGCCGGGGTGGGGCACGGTGTGGAACGTCCAGACGAGGTCGCCCGTCCGCAGGTCCCACGCGCGCACGTCGCCGGCCGGGCCCTTCGAGCCCGTCTCGTCGGCGTTGTGGACGCCGGTGAACACGAGGTGCTTCCAGACGGCCACCCCGGACGAGATGCCGTAGTGCATGTTCGGGAAGCCGTTCATCACGTCGGGGGTCTTCAGGTCGACGAAGCCGTCGTTGCCGAACCGCGGGTTGGGGATGCCGGTCGCGGCGTCGAGCGAGATGAGCTCGCCCTCCTCGGTGCCGAACACGATCTGCGGGGGCGTCCGGTCGTCGCCCTCCCACCAGGCCAGCCCACGCATCGAGCCGCCCGTCCAGTGGAGCTGGTGCTCGGGCGAGTTCCAGTCGCCGGGCGCGGTGTACTCCCAGAGCTCGTCACCGGTCTCCGGCTCGAGCGCCACCACGCGGTAGTACGGGAACGACAGGTAGAGGACGCCGTCGACCATGAGCGGCGTCGACTGGGCGGGCCGCGACGGCACGCCCGGCTTCGTCATCTCGTACCGCCACGCCGGCACGAGGGTCGAGACGTTGTCGACGTCGATCTGGGTCAGCGGCGAGTGGCGCTGGTTGCCGGCGTCGCGTCCCCAGTGCCGCCAGTCGTCCTGCGCGTGCGCCGGCGGCGCGGCGAGGCCCGCCAGTACCAGCAACCAGAGGAAATGCCGCGCGAAGTGATGACGTAACGTCGAGCTGATGGTCATGAGTCGAGGGCTCCTGGCCAGAATTGCGTACCGCCTCAGGATTGTGGCACAGAGACGAGCCGTAACGAGCCGGGGCTCTTTCCCCACCCCGGATCGAGCCGCAGGGAGACTACGTGTTCGCCGACTCCTTCGAGGCCGCCTGTTGGTCTCCACGGACGTCCCGCACCTCGGCGAGAGTCCCACGTCCCGCGATCAGGCCGGGCGGCCGCACGCACGACTTCACTCACGGTGGAGGCCGCCTGTTGGTCTCCACGGACGTCCCGCACCTCGGCGAGAGTCGCACGTCCCCGCGATCAGGCCGGGCCGGCCGCACGCACGGCTTCATTCACGGTGTCGGCGTACGCCCGGAAATTGTCCCGGAACAGCGCCGCCAGCTTCGTCGCCGCCTCATCGTAGCTGCCGGGGTCGCTCCAGGTCGATTTCGGGACGAGGATGTCACTCGACACGTCAGGACATGCAGTGACGACCCGCAGCCCGAAGAACGGTTCCCGCTCCGTCGGCGCATTCGTCAGCGCGCCCGCGTGTATGGCGGCCAGGATGGCCCGGGTGTCGGCCAGCTCGATTCGCCGGCCGACGCCGTACGGCCCACCGCTCCAGCCGGTATTGACCAGCCAGACGCTGACCCCGTGCTCGACGATCTTCTTCGACAGGAGCGAGGCGTACTTCCCCGGATGCCAGACCAGAAACGGTCCGCCGAAACAGGGCGAGAACGTCGCTTGCGGCTCGTTGACGCCGACCTCGGTTCCGGCCACCTTTGCCGTATAGCCGCTGATGAAATGGTATTCGGCCTGTTCGGGCGTCAACCGGCTGACCGGCGGCAGCACGCCGAACGCATCGCAGGTGAGGAAGATGATGTGCTTCGGGTGATCCGCGACGCACGGGCGGCGTATGTTCGGAATGAACTCGATGGGATAGGCGCCGCGGGTATTCTCCGTGATGCTGCTGTCGGCGAAGTCGACGTGATGGTCGGATGCGTCGTAGACGACGTTCTCCAGCACCGCGCCGAACCGGAGCGCCTCGAAGATCTCGGGCTCGGCCTCCCGGGTCAGGTAGATGGCCTTGGCGTAGCAGCCGCCCTCGATGTTGAAGATGCCCGTGTCGCTCCAGCAATGCTCGTCGTCCCCGATCAACTCGCGCTTCGGGTCGGCCGAGAGCGTGGTCTTGCCGGTCCCCGAGAGACCGAACAGCACGGATGATTCGCCGGTCGCCGGATCCGCGGTCGCCGAGGAGTGCATCGACAGGACGCCGCGTTTCGGCATCAGATAGTTCATCAGCGTGAAGACCGCCTTCTTCATTTCGCCCGCGTACTGCGTGCCGAGAATCACGACCTCCTGCCGTTCGAGACTCAGGTCCACGGTGGTCTTCGACGTCATCCCGGTCGTGTACCGGTTGGCCGGGAACGCCCCCGCGTTGAGAATGACGCAGTCGGGAGCGCCGAACGCCTGCAGCTCTTCCCGCGTGGGCCGGATCAGCATGTTGTGCATGAACAGCGCGTGATACGGGCGGGCGCAGATGACCCGCACCTTCAGCCGATACGCCGGATCCCAGCCGGCGAAAGCATCCACGCAGTAGAGTACCGGCCGGCTGTTGAGGTAATCGAGCGCGCGCTCACGATTCACGCAGAAGGTCAGATCGTCGAGACCGATATTGATGCTGCCCCACCAGACGTCGCCGGACGATTCGGGATGTCTCACGACACGCTTGTCCTTCGGCGAACGGCCGGTCTTGTCGCCGGAGTACGCTATCAAGGCGCCGGTATCGGACAGGGTCGTCCTCGCATCGTGCAGAAAGGCTTGTTGATACAGCACCGGGGGGGCGGCATTTCTGTAGACCGTCTCGACATCCAGCCCGTACTCACGGAGATCGAACATCCTCGCTCCTTTCTATCGCACGTCCTGCGTGCCCGTACGCAGTCGCCCGTTATGCTCTCTCGCCACGCCCGGTCGACCGGGCCGAGGCACGTCAAAAGGTGATCGTCGCTGAAATCGGCCAGGAGCACTTACTGATTCCAGTCGCCAACGGCCGCGGGTTGCTCCACGGCCCGCCGGTCAGTGCGCGAGGTGCTGCGCGAACCAGTCGACCAGCGCAGTCATCGCGAGCTCGGCGTCGGCGCCGCGGAATCCGTGGCCGGCGCCGGGAACGATGATCACCTTCGACTCGACCCCGTGCTCCTGCAGCGCGGCGTACATGTCGTGACTGTTGCTCACCGGCACCAGGCCGTCGGCGTCACCGTGAATCAGCAGCGTGGGGGGATCGTCCCCCGACACGTGAACGATCGGCGACACGGCATGGGCGTCGGCGGGATCGAAGTTCAGTGCCGGGAACCGGGTGTTGGGGTTTTCCCCGGCGATGCCACGCGCCAGCGGGCGCAGGTCGACCGGCGGATAGTAGGCCACCACCGCCGCCACCCGATTGCCGGTCCGGAGCACCGCGTCCTCGGCCGACGGATCCCCCTGGTCGGACGCCAGCCCGAGCATCAGCGAGAGGTGCCCGCCGGCGCTCCCTCCCCAGACGCCGAGGCGGTTCGGGTCGACGCCCAGCCGTCGGGCGTTGAGCCTGACGTAGCGCACCGCGCGGCGCACGTCGGGGACGATCTCGGGCAGGATGAACTTCGGGCTGCTGCCGTGCCGAACCGCGAGCACCGTGAACCCGGCGTCGAGCAGGGCCTGATAACGCCGTTGCGACGCCGCGTGCGGCCGCCACGCGGAGCGCCAGCCGCCGCTGACCATGTTCAGCACCGCGGCCCCGTTGGCGTCGGCCGGGGTGAACACGTCGAACGTCAACGCCATGCCGTACTTGTGGCCATACACCACGTCCGGCGTGACGGTGACGTCCTGGGCGAACGCCGCGCCCGCCGTGAACACGGCGACGACGGCGACGACAGCTCTCAGTCTCGACATGGGGTTCTCCTTGCAGTCGTGCGGGCGCCTCGCCCAGTCGACTCCTTCACCTGCGACGGCTCCCGAATCCCGAGCACCGGCTCGGTGCGCTCATTCTATCGCTCCCCTCGCCGCACGGCGCACGCCACGAACCATCGCCGAGCCGAGAGACGCCCACGGCTCGAGCCGGCCGCGCCGCCGGCATCGACGTTGTGCGGCGGATTGAGCGAGAATGTGCACATGGCAACGAACCTGGCGATCCGCCCGGATCTGCTGGAGCGCGCCGTGGAGCTGAGTGGAAAGCGAACCAAGACCGCGGCGGTGACGTTGGCCCTCGAGGAGTTCATCGCGCGCCGGGAGCAACGCCGGTTGATCGAGCTGTTCGACTCGCTCGATTGGGACCCGGCGTTCGACTACAAGGCGGAGCGTCACAGCGGCGGCGTCCGCTCGTGCCAGTCCGTCGCCTGCTCGTAGGCGTGCGCGAGGGCGAGCACGTCGACCTCGCCGAGGGCGGGGCCGCAGAGCTGCAGCCCGATGGGCAGGCCCTCGCGGCTGAAGCCGCACGGGACGCTGATGGCGGGCGTGCCGTACCCGTTGAAGGGCGCCGTGTTGCGGATGAGGATCGCGGTCGCCTCGCGCGGCGTGGCCCGCGCCGCCTCGATGCCGACGGGAAGCTCCACCAGCGTCGGCGTGACCAGCACGTCGACGTCGTCGAACACCGAGGCGATCGCCTTCCTCACGAGGGCGAGCTGATAGCGCGCCTCGGCGTAGTCGGCCGCGGACATCTCGGCCCCACCCTCGATGCGCGCCAGCGTGCTCTCGTCGTAGAGATCGCGCCGCTCCTCGAGGAGATCGGCGTGGTACGCGTACGCCTCGACCCCGACCGTGCGGATCTCCGGCAGCGCCGGCAGCTCCACGTCCCGCGTGCCGGCCGTGAGGTCGCCGAGGACGGCGAGCGCCCCCTCGACGGCGGCCAGGACCTGCGGGTCCACGTCCTCGTAGTAGCCGCGCGGCACGCCGAGGCGCAGCGCCGACGTCGGCCGCCGGAGCGCGCCCGCGTAGTCGGGAACGTCGGCCTCGATGCTGGCGATGCCCCGCGGGTCGTAGCCGGCCATCGCCTGCAGCATCAGCGCCGCGTCGGCGACCGACCGGCACATCGGCCCGACGTGGTCGAGCGACACGCTGAGGGGGACGATGCCGCGGATGCTCGCCAGCCCGTAGGTCGCCTTCAGGCCGACGATGCCGCAGTGCGCGGCCGGGATGCGCACCGATCCGCCGGTGTCGGTGCCGAGGGCGCCCGCGCACAGCCGCGCCGCGACCGCTGCGCCCGAGCCGCCGGACGACCCGCCCGGGATGCGGTCGGTGTCCCACGGGTTGCGCACGGGGCCCGACAGCGTGAACGCCGACGTCCCGCCGTAGGCGAACTCGTGCAGGTTGAGCTTGCCGAGGACGATGGCGCCCGCCGCCTCGAGCCGCGTCACCACCTCGGCGTCCTCGTCCGGCACGCGGTCCGCGTACACCGCGCTCCCCGCCGTCGTCCGCACCCCCGCCGTGTCGATGTTGTCCTTCAGCCCGATCGGGATGCCGTGCAGCGGCCCGCGCCACCGGCCGTCCGCCAGCTCCGCCTCGAGCGCCCGCGCGCGCTCGACCGCGCGCTCCTCGGTCACCGTCACGAAGGCGTTCAGCCGGGCGTCGAAGCGCCGGATGCGCGCAGTGTAGGCCTCGACGAGATCCACCGGCGAGAGGTCGCGGCGGCGAACGAGGCGCTGCGCCTCGGCGATGGTCAGGTCGGTGGGGTCGCTGGCCTGGGCGAACGCAGGGCGGCCCGCCAGGCATGCGGCGGCGGCCGCGCTGGTCGCGAGGAAGTCGCGTCGGGTGAGAGCTGTCGGCATGTCATCTCCTCCGGGGCACCGGACCGAAGTACTTGTCCAGAATCCACTGCGGCTGCCAGCGGTCGGGCACGCGCTCGCGGCCGGTCAGGTCGCGCCGCAGCGGCGACGGATCGGCGGTCTCGAGCGGGGCGGTGTCGCCCATCGCCGCCCGCCAGCCTTCGAGCAGCGCCTCGAGCCGGGCCAGGGTCGGCCCGTGCGCGGGGTCGTCGGCGAGGTTGCGCAGCTCGTCGGGGTCGTCGGCGAGGTCGAAGAGCTGCCGGTGGTTGACCTGCGGGTAGACGATCAGCTTGTGCCGGTCGTCGCGCACCGCGCGCATCAGGTCCCGGTACGGCAGGAACACGCTCTGCCGCCACGCCGCGTCGCCTTCCCCCGACCACAGCGCGGCCAGGTCGCGGCCGTCGATGCCGGGCGGCGTCTCCGCCGAGCCCTGGGCGAGCAGGGTCGGGAACAGGTCGAAGAGGTAGGTGAAGGCGTCGGTCGAGCCGTGCGGAATGCCCGGGCCGCGGACGATCAGCGGGCAGCGCATGGAGTGCTCGTACAGGTTCTGCTTGCCGAGCAGCCCGTGGCTTCCCATCGCCAGCCCGTGGTCGGCGGCGTAGACGACCACCGTGTTCCCGGCCTGTCCGTTCTCCTCCAGGGCGGCGAGAATGCGCCCCACCTGCTCGTCCAGGTGGGTGATGAGGCCGTAGTACTCGGCGAGCTGGTCGCGGATGACCTCCGGCTCCCGCGGCCAGGCCGCCAGGTTCTCGTCGCGGACGTTCAGGACGCCGTGGTCGAACGGGTGCTGCGGCATGTAGTTCGCCGGCAGCGGCAGATCGCGGCGGTAGTACCGCTCGCGGTACTCGGGCGGGGGCTGGCGCGGATCGTGGGGCGCCATGAACGGCACGTAGGCGAAGAACGGCCGGTCGGGCCCGTCCCCCTCCGCCAGGACCGCCTGCTCGTCCAGAAAACCGATCACCGCGTCGGCGAACAGCTCGCTCGAGAACGCCTCCCCCACGCGCCGGCGCACCAGCTCGCCGTCCTCGATGTCCTGCACCGCCACCTGCGTGTGGTCCGCCATGCCGCCCAGGTACACCGCCGTGCCGCGGTCGAAGCTCCGCAGCAGCGCCTCTTCGCCGTTGTGCCACTTGCCGGTGATGAAGGTGCGGTAGCCCGCCGCCTCCAGCTGGCGCGGCAGGGTGGGGACGCCGCGCATGTCGTTCGGCGAGCGCATCCAGCTCCGGCCCGTCAGCACCATCGCCCGGCTCGGCACGCACACCGCCCCGCTGTTCGACCCGAACACGTAGTTGCGCCGGAAGCTGAAGCCCTCGTCGGCCAGCCGGTCGAGGTTCGGGGTGTCGATGCGCTCGTTGCCCCAGGCGCGGATGGTGTCGGGCCGCTGGTCGTCGGCGAACAGGAACAGGATGTTGGGGCGGTCGGCGGCCGGCGGCGCGGCCCCGCTCGACGGCTGGGCGGCGAGGGGAAGCGCCACGAGTAGGACAGCCAGGACCGCGGCGGGCGCGACCGTCCACGGTCGTACCGAGTCGCCACGACAGAGTGCCGGTGTACATCTCATGGTCGTCGCCCCGCACTGGAACCGGCCGGCCCGGCGCCGGATTCGCCCGACCATACCCGCGACACCCGCGACCGTCAAGCTCGACCCCGCGCTATCATTGGGGCTCGGCCGCCCGCCGGACGGACCCGATCCCGACCTGGATTCCATGTTTCGATCGCGCGCCGGACACGCGCGGTCACAGGAGTCGACGATGATTCGCACCGTTGCCACTTGCGCCGTCCTGGGATGGCTGCTCGCCGGGAGCCACACCGCCGCCCAGGAGGTCCAGCGCTCCGCTCTCCACGACTATCGCGCCGTCACCGTGGCCGACGGTCTCGACACCCCCTGGTCCATCGCGTGGCTGCCCGACGGCGACATGCTCGTCACCGAGCGCCCGGGGCGCCTGCGCATCGTGCGCGACGGGACGCTGCTGCCCGATCCGGTCCCGGGCGTCCCCGAGGTCGTCGCGCGGGGGCAGGGCGGACTGTTCGATGTGCTCCCCCACCCCGACTTCGCGGCCAACCGCCTGCTGTACCTGAGCTACGCCCGGCCGACGGGAGAGGGCTCGACGACGGCGGTCGTCAGGGGCCGGTTCGAGGACGACCGGCTCACCGAAGTCGTGGACGTCTTCGAGGCGCAGTCCCGGGGGGGCGGTCACTACGGGGGGCGGCTGACCTGGGACCCGGACGGATACCTCTTCGCCACGGTGGGCGATCGGATGGCGCGCACGCGAGGCGACCTGTCGGCGCACCCCGCGCAGGACCCGTCGAACCACCACGGCGTCACCGTCCGCCTGCACGACGACGGCCGCGTGCCGGAAGACAACCCGTTCGTCGGGCAGCCCGGCGTCCTGCCCGAGATCTGGAGCTACGGCCACCGGAACCCGCAGGGGCTGCTCGTGCACCCCGAGACCGGCGACCTGTGGGCCCACGAGCACGGGCCGCAGGGCGGCGACGAGCTCAACCTCATCCAACCGGGCCTGAACTACGGCTGGCCGGTGGTCGGCTACGGCGTGAACTACGGCAGCGGGACCGCCATCCACGCCGGCACGCGCGGCGAGGGCATGGAGTCGCCGGTGCACTTCTGGGTCCCCTCGATCGCGACGTCCGGCCTGATGGTGTACACGGGCGACCGCTTCCCCGACTGGAGGGGCAGCTTCTTCGTGGGCGGGATGGCGGGCCGGCAGCTCGCGCGCCTCACGCCGAGCGTCGACCGGCCGGGACGCATCGAGCTGGAAGAGACGCTCGCCTACGGCATCGGCCGGGTGCGCGACGTCCGGCAGGGACCGGACGGCTACATCTACCTGGCCGTCGAGCAGCGCGGCCGGCCGAGCCAAGTCGTGCGCCTCGAGCCGGTGGCGCGACGTTAGCAGTTAGCGTCGGCGCTCCAGGACCCGCTTGCCTCGCTGCCAATCGGGACGGTCACTTGGCTGCCGCATTCCCAAGCCGGCACCGCCACCGGGCCGGATCACGCCTAGTCCACTCCTCTTCCTGTGGGGGCTTCGTGAGCGCCGGATACGGCGCAGGAAACACGCGGCGCGCGACACGCCATAGTCGAGGCGGAGCACTCGAGATGTGGCCCAAGCGACTACAGCAGGAACGGGATCATCAAGAACTGCCCCAGAACCAAGCCGACGCCGATCCGGACGATCAGCGACGCGTCGAGCATCAACGCGAAGCCGATCCACCCGAGGAAGAAGGTCAGAACCGGGCTGCCGAGGAATCCCGCGACAATACCCGCCAGGACGAGTCCGACGCCGACCAGTCGACGTGTCCGTGACGGGACGTCAGTCATTCAGGGACTCCTCGACGACGCGAAGGTCGAACCGAGAGCGCTCGTGGGCAAGAGCGGACTCCTGCTACCTACTCTTCTCGCAGGGATGACAGCGGATCGATATGGCCCGCCCGGTGCGCGGGGAGATAGCACGCGGCCAGCGCCAGGCCGCCCAACAGCAGTGGCGCGCCGACGAGCAGAAACGGATCTCCGGCGCCGGCCGCGAAGAGGCGCGCCAGCTCGGCGTTTGTCGCCGAGAGCACACGGGAGAGAGCGAACCCCCCGGCGAAGCCGATCACCGCGCCGACCGTCACCAGCACGACCGCTTCCTTGAGGACCAGACGTATCACCCGGCCCCGGCTGGAACCGAGCGCGAGGCGGATGCCGATCTCCTTCCGTCGCCGCGCCACCGCTTGCGTGGTGACGCCGGCCAGACCGATGCAGGCGAGCATCAGTCCGAACGCCCCCAGACCGGCGCCCATCATGGACGCCTGCTGCGCCAACTCGTTGAACCGGTCGAGCTGCCCGCGCATCGTGCGCAGGTGAAGACCGTGAGATCGGGATACAGGGACTGGACCTCGGCGCGGAGGCCGGCGATCGTGCCCGACGCCGGCGTGCCACGCACCACGACCGTCGTGCCCTGCACCGATGCCCGGCCTGTCGCCTCGGACGTCAGCGGAAGAAACATCGTCGGCGGCGGCTCCGGCTGCATGAAGCCCGATGGGGCGTCCCGCACCACGCCGATGACGAAATACACTCGGCCTGCCGCGTGGATTCGACGGTCGACGGGATCCACGCCACCGAACAGCTCCCGCGCAGCGGACTGATTCACGACGATCGGCACATCCCGGTCCGGACTCGCGTCGGTGGCCAGGTTCGTGCCCTGATCACCGTCCATGAACTCTCGGCCGCGTACGATGGGCAATCCGAGCGTAGCGAAATAGCTCGCACCGACACGTTCCTCTGCAACCGGGAACATCGTCACCGTGCCGGCGTCGTCCCCCGTGGGCACCCACACGCGGGTGCTCGGCCGGATCAGGAGGTCGGCAAGCGGCGCGCGCTGACTCAACGTCGCGGCGCGCACCGAGGCGAGCTCCGACAGTCGACGCGGCAGCGCGTTCAGGATCGCCACCGACTCGTCGGCGGAATAGCCGTCACGAATCGGGTCGAGCGCGAACAGGTACAGCCCCGCTGTCTGGTAGCCGGCGTCCAAACCGGCAGACCGCTGGTAGCCCACCACGAGATAGCCGGTCACGAGGAGCAACATCAGGGAAGCGGCGACTTGATACGCGACGAAGAGGTTCCGGAACCCCAGACGGCGATGGCTGCGCGCCCGTGGGGACGGACCGGCCTTCAGGCTGGTAGCGACATCGGCGCGTGTGGAGACGAGGGCCGGTACCAGCCCGAATCCGACGCCGGTTAGAAGGGCAACGACGAACGAGAACAGCAGGACACCGAGATCGAGCCGCGTGTTCAGCTCTGCCGGCGCCGACGTCGACAGGCCCACCGACGACGACGGGTACAGCTCGACGAGCCAGTAGGCGAAGAACACACCTGCCACGCCCCCCGCCAACGCGAGGGCGACGCTCTCGGTCAAGAACTGCCGCACCAGGCGGCGCCGACCCGCGCCGACCGCGAGTCGAATCGCGATTTCACGACTCCGCCGGATCCCACGAGCGAGCAAGAGGCCGGCCAGATTGCTGCACGCCAACGACAGCACGAGGGCCAGCAGCACGACGTTCGCCCCGAACATCTGCGCCCGCAGCTCGGGAGGTATGGGCGCCAGACCGCTGGCCGGGAGCAGGCGCGCCCCCGGTCTGAGCGCGGAAACGCTCGATCGAACGTCGTCGGGACCGCGAGCCTGCTGATCGGGGTCGGCGGTCGCAACGTCGAGCGCCGCCTCGGCGGCAGCCACCGTCGCGCCGCCGGCCAGACGAACGACGACGCGAAAGCTCTCTCGATCGCTGCCCAACGCGTCGTCACCCAACTCGGGCGCCATCGAAGCGCCAGCGGTGACCGGCACGAACAGGTCGGCCGGGTTGATCGGGTACACACCCAGGAAGTCCTTCGGGCCGATGCCGATGATCGTCGCGCTCCGACCATTGACCCGGAGCGGGCGTCCGACCGCGTTCGGGTCCGCATCCAGGCGCGTGCGCCAGAACCGTTCGCTCACCACCACGACCGGCGCCGACCCGGGCCTCTCGAGATCCGGCTGGAACAACCGGCCGGCGACGGGCGCGACGCCCAACGTCGCGAAGTACTCCGGCGACACGATGTGTCCGAAGACCCGTTGTGCGCCATCCTGCGCACCCTCGAATGCCACGCTGAACGGGACCGGACCGATGAACGCCGCGGCCCGGGCAGCGATGGACCGCTGCTCGCGGAAACGCTCGAAATCGGGAAAGGAGACCGGCGCCTGGGTCACGACCAGACGATCGGGGTCCGGAGCGCCCGGCAGCGTGCGCCCGACCAGGGCATCGACCTGGGCGAAGTAGAGCGCGCTCGCGCCGATGCTCAAGGCCAGCGACAAGACCCCGACGGCCGCGAAGGCCGGAGACTTGACGAGCGTTCGAACCGCGTAGGCCCCGTCCTTGCGCAAGTCGGACACGACCCCCGCGAGCGCGAGAACGACGGCGGAGAGCCGGCCTGTCAACGAAGTACTCATCAGCACAACCCCCATGGCACGAGGTCGACGCCGGAGAAGGATCGCAGCTCGACATCGTTCATCGAGGCGACGGCTTCCGAGAAGCGCCGGAGCGGCTCGACGAGCGGACGAGCGTCCTCCAGGCGCGGGAGTCTGCGCCGTGGAAGGCGCGGACTCCTGGAGGGTTGGTCGGGCGGCAAGCGGAGGCCGCAGCGCGACCCTGCGGTCGCGTTCGGCGGACGATTGGCGGGCTAGACTGAATCGAGGACGGGTTCTGTTGTGCCCGCATTCCCAAGCCGGCACCACCACCGGGCCGGATCGACGAGCACGACGATCGCCGAGCTCACGAGCAGGCCCGCGACGAATGCCACGAGCTCGGCAGGACCGAGGTACCCGGCCCGCATCTGTTCCAGGACGGCCGACACGGCGCCCGGCAGGCCGACCACCAGCCCCGCGAAGAACAGCAGCGAGACGCCCCACCCAATCCCACGCCGGCTGATCTCGTCGCTCAGCCAGATGAGACACGCGGTGACGGCGGTGACGGTCAGGACGAGGGCGAGCCTGAAGCTCCAGCCGGGCTCGGCCACGAGCGGCAACCCATCCGCGACGGCGGTCTGCCGCTCCAGCCAGAGCGCAATCGCCGTGGCCTGCACGACACCCAGCACCAGCGCGACGCCCCGCACGGACCATGCCAGCGCCCGGCGCCCGCGGGCGCCCCAGCCACGCGCGAATCCGAGCTCGGTCGCGAGCCAGGCGATGAACAGTGCCGTGACGTAGGGCATGATGCCGAGAGCGAAGATCGTGGCTCGTCCGAGGTTGCCGCCGTTAAAGAGGTCGTAGAGCCCGAAGGACCCGGGCGCGCCGTGTCGGGTCAAGGGTGCGAGCGCGTCGGTGTTCACGCCGGGGAGAGGTACCTGCGTCCCGATCCAGTAGAGACCCATGGCCGCGAGGCCCAGGAACGCCAGTTGCCGATGCTCCGCAACGTATCTTGCAGCACGTCCGTAGAACACCCTCATCGTCTGCCTCCAGAACCACCTGGCCGACCGGCCGCCCCGCCACTCTTCATGCATGTCGCCCACCAGGGGGCTGCCGGCGCCCTCCAGCCAGTCGAGAAGCCGTGTCGCCAATCTGGGTGGACTCATGCACGCCCTCCTTCCAGCTGCGGCAGGCCTTCCCAGAGCAGGGACAGCGCCTCCCGGGTGGAGCGGGCCTCGCGCACGCCGTCCGGCGTCACCCGGAAGTACCGCTTCGCGCGGCCCCCGCGTTCCGGTGTGGGCTCTCCGAGCCGGGAGCTGACGAGGCCCTTTCCCTGCAGGCGTTCCAGCGCCGCGTAGACGCTGCCTATCGCCATCTCGCGGCCGGTGCCGGCCTCGAGGGTGCGCAGGATCGTGACCCCGTACGCGGCGTCATCCAGCCGGATGACCGCCAGCAGCACCATCAACTCGAAGTTCCCCAGGTAGGGTCGGCTCGCCATTTGTTCCACTATAGAGAAAAAATACGGATGGTGCAAGCGGAAGTTCCCGCGCTCGCGGAACGGCCGCGATGCCGGCAAATCCCGGTCTGTCTCCCGAGCGCCGGGCGGGTACACCGGAACACGCGTCCCCGACCGCCGCGGGCCTCGCGCACGGCGCACGGCGTTGCCCGGTCAGGACGGTGACGGGAATTACCTTGCCACGTGCCGCGCACGGGAACCGCGGGCGCGCGGGACGATCCTGAACGTAGTTGGCAAGGTTGTATCGATCACTGTCCTCACCGTCAGGGCAGCGGCGTTCCCGGGACGATGCCGTGCAGCAGCTCGGCGACGGGCAGGCACAGAATCCCGTCGATCTGCAGGCGCTCGTCGCCGAGGTAGGCCAATCGGGCTTGGGCCTCCGGGTAGTCCGCGGCGAAGCTCTTCAGCGATCTGAGGTCCACGGGCCGGATGCGCGCGGCGTGCTTGACCTCCAGCGCCCAGAACACGTCGCGCCCGTAGAGCACGAAGTCGACCTCGCTGCCGGCCCGCGTGCGCCAGAACGCGAGGGTGGCGGCGGCGCCGGAGTAGTCGATCCACGCCCGCAGGTGCTGCGCGACCAGTCCTTCGAGCGCCGGACCCCGGGCCTCCTCCGGCCGATCCAGCGGTCCCGCCGGGCGCAGCGAGCGGAACACGCCGGCGTCGGCGAAGTAGAGCTTCGGATGCGCCGTGACCTGCCGGCGCGCGCGGCGGGCGAAGACCGGGAGCCGGAACGCCAGCAGCAGGTCCTCGAGAATCTCGATGAACCCCTCCACCGTCTTCCGGCGCACCGCGCACTCGCGCGCCACGTCGCTGGTGTTGAGCACGCCGGCATGCGAGAAGCTGATGGCTTCGAGAAACCGGTGGAAGGCGCCGAGGTCGCGCACCAGCCCCTCGGTCTGGACCTCCTGCTGGACGTACAGCCCCGCGTAGGCGCTCAACGTGTCGGCGGGATCGTCGGCGTCCCACACCAGCGGCAGCAGTCCGTGGTCGAGGGCCGCCTCCACGTCGAAGCGCGGGCCGAGCTCCGCCGCCATGAACGGGTGCATCGATCGCACCACCGCGCGGCCCGCGAGGAGATCGACACCGGTGCGCTTGAGCTTCCGCGCGCTCGATCCGGTCAGCACGAAGCGCGGGCTGCCCGGCTCCTCCATCAACTGGTGGACGACGGTGAGCAGCTCCGGGACCCGTTGCACCTCGTCGATCACGAGGTCGGCCGCCCCCGGCGCCGCCGCCAGTTCGCGCAGCCGCTCCGGCCGCGCCGCGTACTGGCGCTGCTGCGCCGGCGCCAGCAGATCGACCCGGACGGCGTTCGGGAACGCCGCTCGCAACCAGGTGCTCTTGCCAGTTCCGCGCGGGCCGAACAGGAAGAAGTGCCCTGCAGGTGGGCGAAAAAATGTCCTCTCTATCGCCACAATGAGAGCAATTATGGCATTCCCAGGGAAATTCTTCTTGGGACCGATGGCCGTCCGCCCTCACGCTCGTCCCCACGTACGCCAGCCCGAGCAGGGGGTTCGCCCGGCATTCGGCGGATATGCGAGACCGCCCGTACGCAGCCGCACACGAGGCGGCAGCCCGCGTCCGGGGTGCGCCGGCGCTCGCCGAGGTTCGCCGGCACTCGGCGGATATGCGGCACTCCCTCGCTTCCGATCCGAGCCCCGACCGACGCCGGCCGCCGCTCAGCCGGAGAGGGCCGCACACGCGCGCTGGATCCGCGTGCAGGCCTCCGCGAGCCGGTCCGTGGCGAGCGCGTAGGAGACGCGGAAGTACGGCGAGAGGCCGAACGCCTCGCCCTGCACGACCGCGACCTCCCGGCTGTCGAGGAGGTACTTCGCGAAGTCGCCGTCGTTCTCGATGACGCCGCCGTCCGGGGTCCGCTTCCCGATGGTCCCCCGGCAGTCGACGTACAGGTAGAAGGCGCCGTCCGGCCGGCAGCAGGTCAGCCCGTCGGCCTGGTTCAGCATCGAGAGGCCGAGGTCGCGCCGCTCCCCGAACACCGCCACGTTCCGCTGGATGAACGTCTGGTCGCCGTCGAGGGCCTCGACCCCGGCCCACTGGCTGATGCTCGACGCCCCGCTGGTCGTCTGCGACTGGATCTTCGCCATGGCCGAGACGAGCTCCTTCGGCCCCGCCCCGTAGCCGAGGCGCCATCCCGTCATGCAGTACGCCTTGGAGAGCCCGTTCATGGTCAGGGTGCGCCCGTGCAGGTCGGGCGCCACCTGGGCCATCGTCGCGAACGGCCCGCCGCCGTAGATGATGTGCTCGTAGATGTCGTCGGTGAGCACCCACACGTGCGGATGGCGCCGCAGCACCTCGGCCAGCCCCCGCAGGTCGTTCGCCGAGTACACCCCGCCGGTCGGATTGCCGGGGCTGTTGAGAATCAGCCACTTCGTCTTCGCGGTTATCGCGCCCTCGAGCTGCTCCGCCGTCAGCCGGAAGCCGTTCGCCGCATCCGTCGCGACCACCACCGGGGTCCCGCCCGCGAGCAGCGCCATGTCGGGATAGCTCACCCAGAACGGCGCCGGAACGACGACCTCGTCCTCCGCATCGAGGGTGGCGGCGAGGGCGTTGTAGATGACCTGCTTGCCGCCGTTGCAGACGAGCACCTCGTCGGGGGCGTAGCGCAGCCCGTTCTCGCGCTCGAGCTTGCGGCAGACCGCCTCGCGCAGCTCGGGGATGCCCGCGAGCGGCGGGTACTTCGTCTTCCCCTCGACGATGGCCCGCATCGCCGCGATCTTGACGTGGTCGGGCGTGTCGAAGTCCGGCTCTCCCGCCGCGAGGGCGATGACGTCGCGCCCGGCCCTCGCCATCTCCATCGCCCTGGCGGCGATCATGGCGGACGGCGAGGCCTTGATGCGGCTCAGGCGTCGTGCGGCGATGGACATGGCGGACGCCTACCGCCCCGCCGCCTCGGCCTCCTGCCGGCGGTTACCGGCGAGGATGTTCTCGAGGCCGTAGTTGCCCTCGTGGCACGCGAACTCGAAGATGGGCAGCCGGCTCCGCTGCATGGGCAGCTCGACCGACCACGGCCGCTCCCAGGTGTCGGGGTCGGTCACCGTGAACTCGTAGAGGAGGGTCTCGGCGTCGACGCGGGTGAAGCGCTCGACCAGCGTGCGGCTCCGGCTGGTGTTGCGCCACGTGTTGTGGGTGCGGTCGTCGTTGAAGTTCACCGTCTCGACCACCAGGGTGTCGCCCTCCCAGCGGCCGCGCGAGTCGCCGACGTACTGGCGGATGCCGCCGGCCGGCGCGGGGCGTCCGTCGAGGGGGATGACGCGGACGGTGTGCATCATCTCGTTCATGATGGCGACGTGATCCGGGGTCTGGAACAGCTGCATGTTGTTGTTGTAGACGCCCGGCAGCATCGGCGGACCCGCGTTGCCGCTCATCAGGCAGCGATCGGAGTTGCTGAAGTCGAGGTGCGACTCGGCCGACTCGACGGTCTGGCTGAACGACGAGCGCGCGCCCATGGTGCGCGCCCGCTCGCGTCCCGCCTCGGTCAGCGCGGGCATGCGGCCGTCCGGCGGGTCGACGATGAGCGACGTGCGCCCGGTGCTGACGGCGCCCGTCCCCCAGTCGAACCAGAAGATGTTGTACGACCCGGTCTGCCCCTGCAGGCTGGGGTGGTCCGGCGAGTCGAGCCACCGGCCGGGGCGCTCGCCGGCGGTGGGGATGGCGACGGTGCGCTGCGCCGGCCGTTCCTCCATGGCGCGGATCCGCGCGCGCTCGTTCTCCTCGATCTCGGCCGCCTCTTCCGCGGTCAGGAACTCGCGGCCCTCGAAGCGCTCCGGGCGCTCGAGCGGGGTGCGGGTCTTGTACTCCCAGACGCCCCCCAGATCCGGCTGGCCCCAGGCCGTGCGCGGGGCCGGCTCGGGCTCCGTCTGCGCGGCGGCGGGCAGGGCAATCAACAGCGCGGAGACGGCAGCCACGCATGCCACGGCACGGAACAGATATCGCATCTCGACTCCTCCATCGGCAGCAGGTCGAGCCCCTGCGCCCGAGAGCTCCCTCACCTCACGGCACGACCGTGATCTCGCCCATCGCCCAGGGGTGGTCGGCGCTGTGGAACCGGTACGTCCCGGGCGCATCGAAGGCGACGTACTCGAACAGCCCCGGCTCGATGACGCCGGTGGTCCAGCTCCCGTCCTGCGCCACGATGGTGCGCTCCGTCCTCCCGTTGTTGACGAACCGCACCCGCGTGCCGGCCCTCACCCGGATCCGCTGCGGGTTGAACGCGTGCTCGTCGAGGGCGCTCCGGCTTCCACCCAGCGACCAGGACGGGTTCTCGCGCAGCGTGCCGGTCTGAATCTCGTCGGTCTCGGTCGGCGCCGGGCCCGTCCACCGCACGAGGTCGGGCGGGTCGGCCACCGGCTCGTCCCGCGGCGCCAGCTCGCCGTCGAGCGCAAACGCCCAGAGCTCGCTCCCCATCGGCATCGCCACGTACTGCCGCCCGTCGATGGCGTAGGTCGACACCGGCCCCGGCCGCATCCGCAGCCCGGCCGGGGCGGCCTGGAACGCCCACAGCCGCTCGCCGGTGGCGGCGTCGTAGGCGTCGAGCTGGCCGTCGGCCGAGCCCCAGAACACCAGCCCGCCGGCCGTCGACATGGGGCCGCTCGTGGCCAGCCGCCCGCCCACGAGGTCCTGCTTCCAGGTCACGGTGTTGGTGCGCGGGTCGACGGCGGCCAGCACCCCCGTCGACTCGGGGAGGCCGAGCCGCAGATAGCCGGCCGGGCGATTGTCCGAGATCCACGGGTCGTCGAACCGCTTGGCGAACCCCACGTGACTCCGGCCCTGGGCATAGATCAGGCCGGTCTGGGGGCTGAACGACATCGGCGTCACCCGCACCATCGGAATCGGCGAGCCGAGCGCCACCACGTGCTGCTGGTCGACGGTGGGCGGCGTGAAGAAGCTGCAGCTCAGCTCGAACGGCGGCGGCACCCGATCGCGCCAGTACGAGCAGTCGGGAATGATGCGCTCGGCCCCCACCGGGAACGGCTGGGTGTCGGCGGTGAGCTGGCCCGGGTCCTGCGGCACCGGCCGCTGCTCGATCGGGATCAGCGGCTCGCCGGTCTCGCGGTCGAACAGGAACAGATAGCCGTCGGCCCGGATGGCGGCCACGCCCTTCCGCATCCGGCCGTCCATCTCCACGTCGTAGAGCAGCATCGGGGTGGCGATGTCGGCGTCCCAGATGTCGTGCCGCACCACCTGGAAGTGCCAGCGGCGCTCGCCGGTCTCCATGTCGAGGGCCAGCATCGAGGCCGCGAAGAGGTTGTCGCCCGCCCGGATCTCGCCGCCGAACATCGGCACCGGATTGCCGGTCGCGAAGTAGACCAGCCCCAGCTCGGGATCGACGGTGCCGACCAGCCAGACGCCGCCGCCCCCGACCTGCCAGATGTCGGAGTCCTGCGGCCACGTGTCGTGGCCGAACTCGCCGGGGCGCGGGATGACGAAGAAGGTCCAGGCCACCTCACCGGTCGCCGCGTCGACGGCCACGACCCGCCCCTGTCCCCCGCTGTCGCCGTTGGCCACGCCCACGAACACCTTGCCGGCGGCGTGCATGGGCGCGGTGGTGACGGTCTCGCCCGCCACCGCCGGGACGCTCCCGACCGTGGTCGCCCAGACCAGCTCGCCGGTGTCCTGCCGGAGCGCCGCCACCTGCACGCTCCGCAGGCCGACGAAGACGAGGTCGTCGTTCAGCCCGACGCCCTGCCACGACGGCGCCATCCCCGACGCGGCGTCCTCGGCCTGCCAGCGCCACCGCGTCTCGCCGGTGGCGCCGTCGACGGCGAGCACGCTGGCCCCGGCGGTCAGGTAGAGCACGCCGTCCTTAACCACCGGCGTCGAGCGCGACGACCCGCCGCCCTCGAGCCGGGTGACCCACGCGCCGCCCAGCCGGTCGATGGTGTCGGTCGAGATCTGGTCCAGCGTCGAGTAGCGCGAGCTCGTCCAGTCGCCGCCGGCCAGCGGCCAGTCCTCGGCCGCGAAACGGCTCCCGGGCTCGGGCGGCTGCCCCTGTGCGACTCCGGCCAGGGCCGCGGCGACGGCGGCCAGTGCGACGACGACTGCGCGCTTGAGTCTGCTCATGTCGCTCGAAACTGTCTTCAAGATCTCCGGCCTTGTCAAGGTGAGCCTCGCGGCCCGACCTTCACGCGTGACCACTACCACATACCGCCCCTCGACCGGGTGAATCTCGACGAGTTGCTCGCTCTCGTCCGCGACAAGCGTTACTTCGTGCTGCACGCGCCGCGCCAGACCGGCAAGACCTCGGCGCTGCTGGCGCTGCGTGATTGTTGAACGCCCACGGCGACCACCGGTGCGTGTACATCAACGTGGAGGCCGCCAACTCTTGGCGGTTGTGCGGACCTGGAGCAGACAGTGGAATAATCGATTTGTCTGAGGACCGCGAAATCGAGGGGGCAGCGTCGACCCAGAGTCCAGCGTCCGAGCGAGGGCCACCGTCACATGCCCCAGACGGTGACCGGCGCGCCGCTGGCGCCGGCCGGCGCCTCGCGGCGGAACAGCTTCTCCTCCCATGTCCGGTCCGGCGCGCGGTCGAAGACGATCAGGTGGCCCGCCTCGGCGCCGCAGCGGTCCATGTAGCCGCGCGTCTGCGCCAGGCCGTCCGCGACGGTGCGCTCCAGGTCCTTGTGGAGCACCTTGCACTCGATCACGAACTTGCGGATGAGCCGGCCCTGCCGCCACAGGATCAGCAGGTCCACGCGCCCCCGTCCCAGGGCGTACTCCCGCTCGAGACGGCCCCCGCCGTTCACGATCCGCTGCATGTAGGCTTGCAGGAGCAACTGCGGACCCGCCTCGTGGTATTGCTCGAAGCGCTGCACCCAGTGTTCCGAGTGCTCGCGGAAGAAGGTCTGGAACGCAGCGATCAGTCCGTCGACATCAAGGCTACCGTCGGAGTCCACGTACCACGCCATCCGCTGCGGCAGGCCCATCTGCACCGCGTGGTTCAGATGCCGCGGCACGACCTCCGCGTAGATCGGGTTGGCGATGCGCGGCGTCCCCTCGTCGTCCAACGCAACGAGCCCCAGGTCGTGGACGTAGGCCACGTCCTCCGTCGACCAGGCGGACACGGACGCGCCGGCCAGGATCGGCTCCACGACTCGGCGCACCCGTTCCTCGCGGAGCTTGTCGGCCAGTTGGTCGAGGTGGGTCACGCGGGCCAGGATCAGCCGCTCCTGGGCGTCGAGGATATCGCTCTCCGTGATGGCGCGAGATCGATCCCGCCCTGCCTCGCTGTCGAAACACGCCTCGCGGCAC
Organism: Vicinamibacterales bacterium; assembly: GCA_965116765.1. GTDB lineage: Bacteria > Acidobacteriota > Vicinamibacteria > Vicinamibacterales > UBA8438 > JAJEEA01. The sequence continues at coordinate 2,215,070 of OZ220718.1, forward strand.
AGGGCGTTCACCAGCCACGGCTGGCCGGCCGAGCGCGTCAGTATCAACTCCAGCGCTCCGTCGGTGAACGCCTGCCCGGTCTCCGCGGTGTGCTGGGCGAGCAGCGCCCGCGTCTCGGCCTGGGTGAAGTCGCCCAGACGCAGCGACTTCGACTTGACGTTGAAGGCGCTGCCCCCGAGCACCAGGGCGTTCTCGGCCGTGGAGTGGATGCGGTAGTCGCGCACGTCCCGCACGCCGCACAGGACGACGCTCTGCGGGAAGCGGGCGGGGCGGCCCGGGTAGCCGGTGCGCAACTGCCGCAGCACCGACAGCAGGGTGTCCCCTACCAGCGCGTCGATCTCGTCGATCAGCAGCACCAGCGGCTTGGGGTCGGCCATCGACCAGCGCAGCAGGGCCTGACGCAGCGCCTGCCCCGGTCCCGCCCGCTCCAGCACGCCGGGCCAGATGCCCTCCAGCGTCTCGTCGCCCAGCGTCACGCTCGCCTCGAGCGCCAACTCGGACAGGACGGCGCGCATGCCCTCCGCCACGTTCTCGCGCATCGCCTGGCCGGCTTCCACGTTGGCGTACACGCAACGGTAGTCGCCGCCGCCGTTCAGCAGGTCGCGCAGGGCCAGCAGCGCCGATGTCTTGCCGGTCTGTCGCGGCGCGTGGAGGACGAAGTACCGCTGGTCGCGAACCAGGCCGAGAAGCTCGTCGAGGTCCACGCGGTCGAGAGGCGGGATGTGGTAGTGCTCGTCGGGACGGACGGGGCCCTCGGTGTTGAAGAAACGCATGAGTCGATTGTCGCACCCGCGGCTGCGACAGATGCTCGTCAGCGCCCCTCGTAGATGTGGTTCACGATGGCGGTCACGCTGAACGTGCCCTCCAGGGGGGCCGCGTGGTCGGCGAACCGCGCCGGCTTGGCGTAGGCGGCGACCGCCTCGTCGGCGCTGAGGCCGGCGTCGATGCTCCGCCGGGTCTGCTCGTAGAGGTCCATGTAGAACGCCCGGTATTCGACGAGGTCGCTCCACGCGAGCAGGGTGTCCCAGTGGCCGGTGATGATGGTGTCGACGTCGGGGACGGTGTTGACGACTCGGGTCAGGGTGCGCCCGAACTCGACGGCGCTGCCGCCGTTGCCGTTGGCGGCGTCGATGAACGGCAGCACCTTGCCGAGGAACATGTCGCCGGTGTGCATGGTGCGCGCCGCCTTGAACACGACGAAGGTGTCGCCGTCGGTGTGGCCGCGGCCGAAGTAGTAGAGGTCGATCTGGTCCGGCCCCCCGGCGAAGAGCGTCAGGCGGTCGGAGAAGGTGGTCGACGGCAGGTACTTCGCGTTCTCGCCCTGGAAGTCGTCGCAGTTCGTCGGTATCGGCTGGCAGTCGGTGCGCGCCCAGTGGCGGCGGATGTTCTCGTGGGCCACGAAGTGGACGGTGTCGGGGAACTCGGTGTTCGAGCCGCTGTGGTCGAAGTGGACGTGGGTGTTGATGATGGTGGTCACCGGCTTGTCGGTGAGCCGCCGCACGTGCCCGAGGATGTCGGCCCCGTAGCCCTCGTTCTTGGTGTCCACCAGCACCACGCCGCTCTCGGCGATGAAGAGGGCGGTGTTGCCGCCGGTCGTCGACCCGGAGCCCAGCATGTGCAGCTTGTCGGTGATGCGGTGCACCTCGATCGGCGGGTTCGGCTCCTGCCGCGCGTCGATGCCGGCGGTCCAGGCGACCAGCCCGAGCGCGAAGACGGTGAACGGCACCAGTGCCAGACGTCGCATGTCATTCCCTTCCAGTCCTGCAGGAGTCCGCGCCGTTCTGCCGCTGCAGACTCCTGGCCACCGAGGCACGATTCTCCCGTTCACCGGTTGGACGAAAGCCAAGTCGATCCAGCGACGGGGTGCTGCCTGCCCCGAGCAGCACTCCCCGGCCAAGGTCACGCCAGGATGTCGTCGACGACGACGCCGGCCACGTCGGTGAGCCGGAAGTCGCGCCCCTGGCTCCGGTAGGTCAGGCGCTCGTGGTCGAGGCCGAGGAGGTGCAGGATGGTGGCGTGCAGGTCGTGGATGTGGACCTTGTCCTCGATGGCGTAGTAGCCGTAGTCGTCGGTGCGGCCGTGGCTGTGGCCGCCCTTCACGCCCCCGCCGGCCATGAACATGGTGTAGCCGTGGGGGTTGTGGTCGCGGCCGTTGCGGGCGCCCGCCTCGGCCCCGGGGGTGCGGCCGAACTCGCCGCCCCACAGCACCAGGGTCTCGTCGAGGAGGCCCCGCTGCTTGAGGTCGGTGATGAGCCCCGCCACCGGCCGGTCGATCTCGGCGCAGCTCCGGGGCAGCCCGGTGATGAGCCCCGAGTGGTGGTCCCACTTGGTGTCGGGCCCGTGGGTGGCCTGCACGAAGCGCACCCCCGACTCGGAGAAGCGCCGGGCGAGGAGGCAGCGGAGGCCGAAGTCGCCCGCCACCGGGTCGTCGAGGCCGTAGAGCCGCCGGGTGGCCTCGGACTCGCCGTCGACGCTCATCACCTCGGGGGCCTCGGTCTGCATGCGGAACGCGAGCTCGTACGACTCGATGCGGCCCTCCAGCGCGAGGTCGGGCCCCGTCGAGGCGAGCTGGCGGCGCTGCCAGCGCTGCAGCAGGTCGACCTCGGCCCGCTGCACGCCGGCGTCGATGGCCTGGTTCTCGAGGAAGTCGATGGTCGCCTCGGCGGTGTTCATCCGCGTGTTGCCGATGGCGGTGCCGTTGTAGGCGGCGGGGAGGAACGCGGCCGAGTAGTTCTGCACCCCGCCGTGCTGGTACGACGGGCAGATGGTCATGAACGCGGGCAGGTTCTCGTTCTCGGTCCCGAGCCCGTACGAGATCCACGACCCCATCGACGGCCGCACGAAGCGGTCGCTGCCCGTGTTCATGGCGAGGATGGCCCCGCCGTGGGCGGCGTTGGTGCCGTACATCGAGCGCACGAAGCAGAGGTCGTCGGCCACCCCGGCGAGGTTGGGCAGCAGCTCGCTCACCCAGTGCCCCGACTGCCCGTGCTGCTTGAACTCCCAGGGGCTCTTGAAGAGGTTTCCGGTCTCGTTGAACTGCACGTCGGGCTTGGCGAACGGCAGCGGCTTGTTGTCGTCGCGAATGAGCAGCGGCTTGTACTCGAACAGGTCGTGCTGCGACGGGCCGCCGTGCATGTGCAGGAAGATGATGCGCTTGGCGCGGGGCGCGAAGTGGGGCGCCCGCGGGGCCAGCGGGTTGTCCTGCGCGGCCAGCAGGTCCTGCTGGAGCAGCGACGAGAGGGCCAGCCCCCCGAAGCCGCAGCCACAGGTCTTGAGCATGTCCCGGCGCGTAAGGGGCGGTGCCTGGTAGTGGGGATGGCGCATCGCTTCTCTCGCTGTGGGGCTCGGCCCCGTGCTGCGTGACGGCCTCGGGACAGTGCTTGATATCGAGCTTGCCGACTGCACCTGAAGGCAGTCCGTTGCTACGGCTTGCCGAGCTCGGCGCGTGGCAAGGCTGTTCTCATCACCGTCCTCAGTCGACGTAGATGAACTCGCTGGCGCCGAGGATGACGTGGCACAGCCGCGTCCACGCGAAGCGCTCGGCGTCGCCGTCGGGCGCGGTCTCGCGCATGGCGGCGAGGAAGGCCAGGCTCTCCTCGATCTCCACCTCGGCCGCCGGCCGCCCGTAGGCCTCGACGAACGCCCGCTCGACCCGCGCCGCGTCGCTCGCCAGGGGCATGGCCAGCAGCCGCCCCGCGAACTCGCCGGCCCGCTCCTCGACGAACGCGCTGTTCATCATGAGCAGGGCCTGCGACGGCACCACCGTGGCGGGGCGGGCCCCGACCGAGTCGCTGGCGTTGCCGAAGTCGAAGCCGGCGAAGATGTCGTAGATGGCGTTGCGCACCACCGGCATGTACACCGAGCGGCGCGGCGCCCGGTAGAAGTCGAAGCGCCCGAACGTGTTGCCCTCGCTGAAGACGTAGCCGCGCGAGTCGTACTCCTCCACGCGGCCCCCCATCGTCAGGTCGAGGGTGCCGGCCAGGTGCAGCAGCGTGTCGCGGATGGGCTCGACCTCGAGCCGCCGGCGGTTCATCCGCCAGTGCAGCCGGTTGTCGGGGTCGACGGCCGCGTTCGCCGCGTCGTAGCCGGCGCCGAGCCGGTAGGTGGCCGACAGCAGTATCTCGCGGTGCAGGGCCTTGACCGACCAGCCGCCGTCGACGAAGCGCCTCGCGAGCCAGTCGAGCAGCTCGGGATGGGTGGGGACCGAGCCGGTGGCGCCGAAGTTGCTCGGCGTGTCGACGAGGCCGCGCCCGAAGTGCCAGTGCCAGATGCGGTTGGCCATGACCCGCGCCGTCAGCGGGTGCTCGGGGTGCGTGATCCAGCGGGCCAGCTCGAGCCGCCCGCTCGCGTCGGCGGGGATCGGCGGCGGCGGCACGATGTGGTCGGTGACGCGCAGGAACCCCCGCGGCTGCGGCGTGTCGGCGAGGTTCAGGTGGCTGCCGCGGATGTGGACGGGGAGATCGACGATCTCGCCCTCCTCGACCGACATCGCGTAGGGGGGCTCGGGCGGCGACGCCGCGCGGCGCTCCTCGACGACGGCGCGCCGCCGGGCGAGCTCGGCCACCGCGTCGGCCGGGTAGAGCGCCTCCTCGGCCTCCTGGTCGAGGCACAGAATGCAGAGCCGGCCGTCGTAGACGAGGCGGCGCAGCTCCTCCTGCTCGCGCGGGAGCCGGAAGTCGGCGGGCGAGAGCTCTTCCTCGTCCTCGAGGCCCAGCCGCTGGAGGTGCTGGTCCCAGGCGATCTCGATCACCGCGAACAGTCCCGCGTAACGCCAGGCGACCTCCTCGAGGCTCCGCGGCGCCGGCCCGCGCACCAGGCTCCGGGTGAGGGGCGCGATGAGGACCTTCTCGGAGGCGATGAGCGCCCGAAGCTCGTCGGTGACCTCCTCGTAGCGCTCGGGCGGCGCCGCCGCGTAGGCGTTCCAGATCTGGAAGACCACGCTCGGGTTGGCCCCGTCGCCCTGCACCGGGGGGCCCTCGCGGTAGCGGAAGAAGGCCCGGACCCAGCGCTCCACGACCGCCGCCTCGAGGCCGTCGCGGGCGGCGACTCCGGCGATCTCTTCGCGCCCCCGGTCCTGGGCCGCGTCGTCGTCTCCCCACGCCGGGTAGGCTTCCTCTGCGGCGAGGAGATAGCGGGCCAGCGCCTGCCGCCGCGGCCGCCGCAGCCGCTCGTTCTGCTCGTCGACGAGCTCGCCCACCGCCTCCCGCGCCTCTTCCACCAGCTCCTGCGCCGCCTCGTAGCGGGCGACGGTCTCCTCGTCGGCGAGGGGGCGCTCCACCCACCGGCCGACGTTGCGATCGTCCTCCATCGTCTGCGTGGAGCGCAGGATGCCGGCCATCGCATAGTAGTCGGCGGTGGGAATGGGGTCGAACTTGTGGTCGTGGCAGCGGGCGCAACCGATGGGCTCGGCGAGGAACGCCCGGCCGATGACGTTCACCTGCTCGTCGACGATGTCGATGACCATCTTGTCGACGTCCTGCTCGGCCAGCACCTTCGCGCCGAGGGTCAGGAACCCGGTCCCCGCGAGGTTCTCGAACCGCTCGTCGTCGCCGGCCGCCGGCATCAGGTCGCCGGCAATCTGCTCCTGCACGAAGCGGTCGTAGGGCTTGTCGGCGTTGAACGCGTCGATGACCCAGTCGCGGTAGCGGAACGCGTTGGGGTGGGCGATGTTCTCGTCGAGCCCGTTCGAGTCGGCGTAGCGGGCCACGTCGAGCCAGTGCCGGCCCCAGCGCTCGCCGTAGCGCGGCGACGCGAGCAGCCGCTCGACCACCCGCTCCCAGGCGTCGGGCCGCTCGTCGGCGAGGAACGCGTCGATCTCGTCCGGGGTCGGGGGCAGCCCGGTCAGGTCGAACGTGACCCGCCGCAGCAGCTGCCGCCGGCCGGCGGGCGCGACCGGGGCCAGCCCCTCGGCCTCGAGCCGGGCGAGGACGAACCGGTCGATGGCGTTGCGCGCCCACGCCGGGTCGCCGACGGCGGGCGGCTCGGGACGGGCCATCGGCCGGAACGCCCAGTGCTCGCGGCCGGGGCCGAAGTCGTAGGCGGCGCCGCTGTCGGACCGGGCGGCCACGACCGGGGCGTCGGTGGTCCGCGGGTCCACCGCGCCGCGGGCCACCCAGCGCTCGAAGTCGGCGACGACGGCGGCCGGCAGCCGGCCGTCGGGCGGCATCTTGATCGGCCCGTCGTAGCGGATGACGTCGATGAGCAGGCTCTCGTCGGGCGAGCCGGGCACGACGGCGGCGCCGCTGTCGCCGCCCGCCCGCAGCCCGGCCGCGTCGACCAGGGCCAGCCCGGCCTGGATGCGCTCGGGGTTCGCCCCGTGGCACTGGTAGCAGCGCTCGGCGAGGATGGGGCGGATCCTGGACTCGAAGTGATCGAGGTCCTCGGGCGGAAACTCCTGCGCCCTCGCCGGCCCCGCGAGGCCGACGGCCAGCGCGAGGAGGGCGCTCAGCAAACCGACCCGGACCTTGGCATGTCGTTGCGACAGCGCCCGGAATCTCTTGTGCATGATTGACCGCGGCAGTGTACTGCAGAGCCATACGGGGAGCCAAGCCTCCCCAAGGCGACCGGCGGCTACGGCGGCGGGTCGCCCTGAGCCCAGAGTGCCCTGTCGTGCCCTCTACGACACAACCGGCGGATTTCGTGTTAACATTCGACCATGACGCCCGAAGCATGGTCCGTCATTGCGGTCGGAGTCGCCATCGCCGGCCTGTTCATCCGCATGGACACCCGGATCGCTCGCCTCGATGAACACGTCCGTGGACGGGGTGAGCGCCTCGCCCGGCTGGAAGGCAGGTTCGACACCCTGGTAGGCAAGTTCGACACCCTGGAACGCAAGTTCGGCACGCTGGAAAGCAAGGTCGACAGCCTCGGAAGCAAGGTCGACGCTCGACGCTCGACGGCATCGACACGCTGACCGCGGCATGCCTGAAGCCCCAGGAAGGGTGACACGCGGGACGCCGTGATGCGACCGCCGGCGTCGCAATCACCCAGGTCAGTCAGGCCACGGAAGATCGCGCCCGGGCGTTCTGCCCGCAACTCGCCGGGTGCCGCGACACGACACACCCCTCGACAGGAGCGTCCCCCTCTCGAAAAAGCGAGGGCAGCAGGGCGCGAACACAGGCTTTCGGCGTTATGATCGCCGGATGGAAGCCCTGATGGTGGCCAGAGCCAGTTCGACGGTCCGAGTCCTGTTGGTCCTGATCGGCGTGCTGGCCGCCGCTGGCCCGCAGATCGCCGCCGCCCAGGCGCCGGACCCCGCCGCGACCACATCCGCGGCGTCGGTCCGCGAGACGCTCGACGGGTTCTGCGTGCGCTGCCACAACGATCGGCTGCGCACGGCCGACCTCGCCCTCGACACCCACGACCTCGCACACGTCGGCGCCGACGCCGAGACGTGGGAGCGGGTCATCGTCAAGCTCCGTTCGCGGACGATGCCGCCGGCGGGCAGCCCGCGGCCCGCCGAGGCCACCTATCGCGCCGTCGCCTCGTGGCTCGAGAGCGAGATCGACACCGTCGCCCTCGCCAGCCCGGACCCCGGCCGCGGCGAGACGTTCCACCGCCTGAACCGGGCCGAGTACCACGCCGCCGTCCGCGACCTGCTCGCGGTCGACGTCGACGTCGCCGAGCTGCTGCCGGCCGACGACACCTACGAGCACGGCTTCGACAACAACGGCGACGTGCTCTCGATCTCGCCGGACCTGGTGGCGCGGTACCTCTCGGCCGCGCGCCGCATCAGCCGCCTCGCCGTCGGCATTCCCCCCATCGGCCCCGCCGTCGCGACCTACCGGGTGCACCCCGGCCTCGTGCAGGACGACCGGCAGGACGACCTCCTGTCGTTCGGCTCGCGCGGCGGCATCGCGATTCCTCACTACTTCCCCGTCGACGGCGAGTACACGATTCGCGTCCGCCTCCACCGCAACTTCTCCGACTACATCATCGGCTACGCGGCGCCGCAGGAGCTCGACGTGCGCGTCGACGGCGCCCTCGTCGAGCGGTTCGCGGTCGGCGATGCCGACTCGGTGGGGCAGATGGCCCCGCTGAGCTTCTCGGGGAACATCGCCGGCGACCCCGAGTGGGAGTACTACATGAACACCGGCGACGCCCACCTCGAGGTCCGCTTCCCGGCGAAGGCGGGCCAGCGGACGGTGGGCGTCTCGTTCGTGCGGCGAATGGCGGAGCTGGAGGGGGTGCTGCAGCCGCGCAACCGCGGCTACGGCCGCTTCGTCGACGAGCGCTACGACGACCACGCCGCGGTGGAGCAGGTCGCCATCGGCGGCCCCTACGCCGTCGAGGGCCCCGGCGACACGCCGAGCCGCCGCGAGATCTTCGTCTGCCGGCCGGGGGCGGACGCCACCACCGACAGTGGGGCAGACACCACCGACAACGGGGCCGACGCCATCGCCGAGGAGGAAGGCGCCTGCGCCGCCCGGATTCTCGGCCGGTTGGCCCGCCGTGCGTATCGCCGCCCCGTCGACGCCGGCGACGTCGACGCGCTGCTCGGGTTCTACCGCGCCGGGCGCCGCGACGGCGGCTTCGACGACGGCATCCAGTTCGCGCTCGAGCGGATGCTGGTCGACCCCGAGTTCCTGTTCCGCATCGAGCGCGACCCGGCAGACGCCGCGCCGGGCACGCCCTACCGGCTCGGCGACCTCGAGCTGGCGTCGCGGCTGTCGTTCTTCCTGTGGAGCAGCATCCCCGACGACGAGCTGCTCGAGGCCGCGGCCGAGGGGCGGCTCGGCGACCCGGCCGAGCTCGAGCGGCAGACGCGCCGGCTGCTCGCCGACGGCCGCTCGCGGGCCCTCGTCGACAACTTCGCGAGCCAGTGGCTGCGCCTGCGCAACCTCGAGTCGCAGGAGCGCGAGTCGGCCGACTACCCCGAGTTCGACGAGAACCTGCGCGAGGCGTTCCGGCGCGAGACCGAGCTCTTCGTCGAGAGCAACATCCGCGAGGACCGGAGCCTGCTCGAGCTGCTCGGCGCGAACTACACGTTCGTCAACGAGCGGCTGGCGCGGCACTACGGCATCCGCGGGGTCTACGGCGACCGCTTCCGGCGGGTGACCCTCGACCCCGACCATCCGCGCGGCGGCCTCCTCGGCCACGGCGGCCTCCTGATGGTGACCTCCTATCCCAACCGGACGTCGCCGGTGGTGCGCGGGAAGTGGCTGCTCGAGACCCTCCTCGGGGCGCCGCCGCCCGAGCCCCCGCCGAACGTGCCGGGGCTGCCGGACCGCGGCGAGGGGGGCGAGCCCGCCTCGGTCCGCGAGCGGCTCGAGCGGCATCGCGCCAACCCCGCCTGCGCGGGCTGCCATGCGCCGATGGACCCCCTGGGCTTCGCCCTCGAGAACTTCGACGCCATCGGCCTCTGGCGCGCCACCAGCGAGGCCGGCCGGCCCATCGACGCGTCGGCGACGATGCCCAGCGGCGAGGCGTTCGAGGGGCCGGCGGGCCTGCGGCGCGTGCTGCTGAGCCGGGGCGAGGACTTCGCCGGCACCGTCACCGAGAAGCTGCTGGCGTATGCGCTCGGACGGGGGCTGGAGCACACCGACCGCCCCGCGGTGCGCCGGATCCTGCGCGACGCCGCGGACGACGACTACACTTGGTCGTCGATCGTGCGCGGCATCGTCGAGAGCACGCCGTTCCAGTGGCGGCGCTCGCGGGCCGACGGGCCAGGGCTGGTTGCCGGCGGGGCTGCCCCCTGACGGTCGCTGCCGGGCGGGGCGGCTGCGCGCTGGAAGCCAGGCGGCAGCGCCTTGGGACGAGTGCAACCGGCGACAGGCGTCGGGCCGACGAGCCGGCGCCGGTTGGCGGGGAGTTGCCCCCGATGGTCGCTGACGGCCAAGGGCACGCCGTTCCGGCGCCCCGGCGGGGTTGCGCTGCAGTACGATGCTGACCCTGGCGGGCCGGTCGGGCGGCAATCGGAGCCGCAGGCGCCGGATACGAGGGCGTTACACTACGACGAGCAGGTTCACATCATGACGATCACCAAGATGTCGCTGCCCCGGCGGACCGTGCTGCGCGGATTGGGCGCCGCGGTCGCCCTGCCCCTGCTGGACGCCATGGTCCCCGCCGCGTCCGCCCTGTCGCGGACCGCGGCCGCGCCCACCCGGCGCTTCGGCGTCGTCTACGTGCCCAACGGCATCTCCATGGAGTACTGGACGCCGGCCGAGGAGGGCCGCGGGTTCGGGATCACCCCGATCCTCCATCCGCTCGAGCCGTTCAGGGACCAGCTCACGGTGGTGTCGGGCCTCCGCGGCTACTGGACCCCGGCCCACGCCGGCGCGTCGACCACGTTCCTGACCGGGGCCGCCGGCGTCGCCGGCGAGACCGCGCCGGTGGCCGGCATCTCGATGGACCAGCTGCTGGCCCGCGAGTACGGCCGCCACACCGAGCTCGCCTCGCTCCAGCTCGCCATCGACAGCCGGGCCAACGCCGGCCAGTGCAGCGGCAACCACAGCTGCGTCTACACCAACACCATCTGCTGGCGCAGCCGGACGACCCCGCTGCCGATGGAGAACAACCCCCGCGTGGTGTTCGAGCAGATGTTCGGCGACAGCGGCAGCACCGACCCCGCCGTCCGCCGCGCCCGCATGGCGCGTGACCGCTCGATTCTCGACTCGGTGACCGGGAAGGTCGCCGACCTCAAGAACGAGGTCGGCCCCGCCGACAGCCTCAAGGTCGACGAGTACCTCGAAGGGGTGCGCGACATCGAGCGGCGCATCCAGCGGGCCGAGCAGCGGCAGGACTTCGACCTGCCGGAGCTCGCGCAGCCCGAGGGCATTCCCCCCACGTTCGCCGAGCACGTCGAGCTGATGTTCGACCTGCAGGTGCTGGCCCACCAGATCGACCTCACCCGCGTGACCTCGTTCATGATGGGCCGCGAGGTGAGCTCGCGAACCTACACCGAGATCGGCATCCCCGACGCGCACCACCCGCTCTCGCACCACGAGTACAAGCCCGAGAAGATCGCGTTGATGTCCAAGATCAACGCGTACCACGCGTCGATGTTCGCCGACTACCTGGCGAAGCTCCGCGCGACCCCGGACGGCGACGGCTCGCTGCTCGACAACATGCTGCTCCTCTACGGCTGCGGCATGTCCGACAGCAACGCCCACAGCCCCCTCGACCTGCCGGTCCTCCTGCTCGGCGGCTGCGCGGGACAGCTCGAGGGCGGACGCCACGTCCGCTACGAGGGCGACCCGCTGATGCCGAACCTGCTGGTGACCCTGATGGACAAGCTCGGGGTGCCCGTCGAGCGGCTGGGGCAGAGCGACGGCAGGCTCAGCGTGGAACGGCTGACGGGGGTGTAGGCCAAACCCACGAGATGCCGCAACCGGACACCGCGATCGAGGTTCGAGACTTCGGACCGCTCACTCACGCGGCCATCGATCTGCGACCGCTCACCGTCTTCGTCGGACCGAGCAACGCGGGGAAGACCTACCTCGCGACGCTCATCTCGGCACTGCATCGGGCCTGCGACGGGTTCCCGAGAATACCGCCGAGAGGGCTGTTCGTCACCGGGCGCGCCCCGGACCTCCGGGACGCGGCGGACGCCGCTCGGGAGAACCTGCTCACCCCCGGCAGACCCATCACGTGCAGCGACCTGCCCGACGACGTGCGGGCGAGGTTCCGCGACATCATCGACTCCGTCGCGGTCGACTTGACCGAGGAGATCAAGCGCCTCTTCGACGTTGAGGATTGCAGGAAGCTGATCCGCTGGACGGCCCCGCACCGGCAACTGCACGTGTCGTTGCGCCTCCGCGAAGGCGGGCAGGACCTGTGGCGCGTCACAATGGGCGTATCGCCTCGGGGCGAGACGGCGGAGGGCACCGTCGATGACGTGGTGCTCGTAGGGGCCGACGCCACCGACGCGGAGCGGCGCGCCCTGGCCGGCCGGAGCCGACAAGATCCGGCGGCGTTGTTCGAGCATCTCATCGATCACGCCGCGCGTACCGGCAGGCCGCCGCGCGTCCACCATCTGCCCGCCGCGAGAAGCGGCATGTTGCAGAGCCACCGCCTCATCGCGGGCTCGCTCGTCGAGCGCTTGAACCGGACCGGCTCAAGGCGCGGCGGCGAGCTGCCGACGTTGTCCGGCGTGACGACCGACTTCATCCGCGGTCTCATCCTCTACGAAGAGCGGACGACCCTCGACGAGACGATTCGCGACCTCGCCGACGATCTCGAACGCGATCCGCTGCAGGGAGAAATCCGCGCGCGCAAGCCCGTGCCGGCGGGAGATCCGGAGTTCATCTACCGGCCGCAGGGCGCCGCGGAGGACATCCGGTTCAGCCGCGCCTCGTCCATGGTCACCGAGCTCGCACCCGTCGTGCTCCTGCTGCGCGGCGGGCTCGAGCCCGGAGACACGCTCATCATCGACGAAATCGAAGCGCACCTCCATCCGGCCGTTCAGGCGCGGCTGGCCGCCCTGCTGGCACGCCTCGCCCGCGCCGACGTGAGAGTCGTCGTCACGACCCACAGCGATTGGCTGCTCCGCGAGCTCGGCAACCTGATGCGGGAGGGCGAGCTCGCCTGTCGCACGGCCGGCGCGCCGGAGAACGGCGGACTGACGCCGGCAGAGGTCGGCGTGTGGTTGTTCCAGGGACACGACGCGGGGTTCGCGGTCACGGAGATTCCGTTCGACGCGATCGAGGGCATCGAACCGGAAGAGTACGAGACCGTCGCCGAGACGCTCTACAACCGATCCGCCGACCTGCAGAACCGCCTGCAGGAAGCCGCCGCCGAGGGCGACACGGACCGTGGCGACTGACCTCCTCGACTCCCTCCGTTCGCGAATCGGCACCGATCACCTCGTCACCTCGTGCAGCGCCCGCGGCTGCCGCGTGGACCTGGCCGGCGTGCCCGCCCCGTACCTCGTCGTCGACGCCGACAAGGCGTTCCCCGCGCACGGGCTCGACGGCCCTCGTTGCGACCGCGTGCTCTTCCTGCTCGCCCCGGCGCCCCGCCGACTGGTCAGCGCACCCATCGAGCTCAAGAGCGGCGGCTTGAACACCTCCCACGTAGCCGACCAGCTGCAATGCAGCCTTGAGTTCGTGAATCGCGTCGCGCCACCGAGCACTCTGCTTGCCTGCCGCCCAATCCTGGTCCACGGCCACGGACTCCACCCGAAGCAGCGCAAGGCCCTCGGCCGCATGAAGGTCCGCTTCCGCGGCCAGCGACTCACCATCGCGACCGCACGCTGCAACCGGCCCGGCAATCTCGCTGCGGCGCTCCGGATACGACCAGATGGCCGAGGCCGCCCGTAGCGCGGCTGCCCGGTGGTCAAGATGCGCGCCGTCGTGCCGGCAGCCTGCATCATTGCCCCGCCGACTACGCGTCGACGCGCAGCGCCTCCACCGGGCGGATGCTCCCCGGGCCACAGCGCGGCTATCAACGACTCTCCATCGTGCCATCGGCTACCGCATTGCCCCGATCGGCCCGATCAGTGCGGGTTGTCGTCGTACAGGTATTCGGCGAGCTTCAGCGACTCCAGCATGTCGTTCCAGACCTTGGCGGCGGCCCGGCGGTCTTCGGGCCAGTACTCCATCGTGATGAACGCCTGGACGTTCCCGCCTCGGGCAAGGCACGCCCTGGAATGCGCCTTGCGCTTCTCGGCCGGATCCTCGAAGTCCATCTCCAGCCACAGGTACTCCAGATTGCGGCGGGATGCGCCGAGCATGGGTCCCTCCCGCGTGCGCCGGCGCGCATCGTCGGCCAGCACGGTGTTCTCCATCATGTCGGCGAGCGACGGCAGGGCGCTCCAGTCGATGCTCGATCCATCGGGACCGAGTCGAAGCACCGAGACCTGCAGGCGCATGTTGTCGTCGGGAGCGGCTGCGTCATAAAGGCAGATGGAATCCCCGTCGGGCGTGATCACCCAGCCCGACGGGTACTCGAAATGCACCGCTCCTCGGTTCGCCACGAAGATGCTGTTGCCGGGCTTGGCGCTCCATCCGTGATTGCGGGGCAGGTCGACTACTCTGCTCTTCCATTCCGGCACGGTGAACTACCTCTGCTCAGTCTCTTGGTGAGGTCGACGGACTCGAAGCTGTTCAGGAGCCCGTCCGGCGTCACCCGTGAACTGCTCCAAGCGGTACGCGTCGAGCAGCTCATCGATGTCGCCCCTGCCGCGCACGCGCCCCGCGTGAATCCAGACAGCTACATCGCAGGCCGCGCGAGTACGGACTCTCGTCAACGCATGCTCATGGTGGTCCGACCCGCGTTCGGCGGCGATCCGGTCCATCAGCGCCGTCCGGCCGGGGAAGGCGCCCGCCAGCGCGCCGACTCCGGCGGGGGGGCCGCCGGCGCGCCGGCGCGCGGAACATGCGGCGGGCCTTCGAATCAGCCACGTCTCGATTCTACCGCCGCACCATCGAGGCGGAGGCCCGCGGGACGTTCGCCGACCGCATGACCGGCTCACACCCGTCACCGCCGACTACGCGTCGACGCGCAGCGCCTCGACCGGGCGGATCCTGAGCCCTCTCAGGATTGGCGCGAGGCAGGCCAGCAGGCCGGTCGCCACGACGGTCGCCGCCGTGATCGACAGTACGTACGGCCACGACCGCACCGCGACCCCGAGCTCGCCCTGGAACGCGCCGGCCCCGCCGAGCGACGTGAAGACGACGGCCCAGAACCCGGCGCCGAGCAAGACCCCGAGCACGAGCTGGCGGAGTGGTCGGCGCGCGATCGACGCGACGATGCGGCTCGATCTCCCGCCGAGGGCGATGCGCACGCCGATCTCCCGGGTGCGCCGGGCGACCGTGAACGACATGAGCGCATAGAGGGCCGCGGTCGAGAGGACGATGGCGATCAGGGAGAGGCCCACGAGGATTCCGGATGCCGTCCGCTGCACCAGGGCCGCCGTGTTCGGGAGCTGGTCGAGGGCCACGACGTCGCCGAGGATGGCGGTGGGGTCGGCGTCGGCGAGCAGGCGGCGCAGCACGGGCGCGAAGGCGGTCGGGTCGTCGCCGAGGTCGATCACCAGGGTGAGGGGATGCACGCCGCCCGGGACGGCGGGCAGGTAGGCCATCGGCGTGCCGTCGAAGATGGCCTGCCCCAGGCTCGCCTCGAGGTCGGGCACCACGCCGACGATCTCCATCCACGGGCCGGCGGGCGCCTCTCCCGGATCGGAGATGCGCATGGTTCGCCCCACGGCGCCTCGGTAGTCCATGCCCCGGCGGTCGAGGAACTTCGTGTTCACGAGGACCCGGGTCGGCGCCTGACCGACCTCGAGGGGAACGTCTCCCCGCCCGAACGTCCGCCCGTGGAGGGGCTCGATGCCGAGCGTGCCGAAGAAACCCGGCTCGACCCGGGAGGTGACCACCGGGAGCCCCGGGAAGTCCGGAGGCATGCCGTCTCCCTCGACCCGTCCCCGTCTCTCGAATCGTCCGCCCCCGGGGGTGGCGTCCGAGAACGCCCAGCTCCGCACCCCGGGCTGGCCCGCCAACCGGCGTGCAATCGCCTCCTGCATCGATGCGATGCGCGCGATCCGGGTCTCGTCGGCGCCGTCGCGGTCCTCTCCCGGCCGCTCCGGGGACGGGACGTCGATAGACGCGACCAGCACGCGGCTCGTCTGCATCGCGACGCTCGTCTCCTGGTCGATCGCGCTGAACATGCGATAGGTCATCCCCGCCGCGAACAGGGCGCCGACGCCCAGCCCCACCTCGGCGATGATCAGCGCGCCCGTGACCCGGCCGAAGCGGAAGCCGCCCAGGCCGCCCGCCGCCGCCTGCAGGGTGCGCTGGGGCGACGACCCGGTGGCCCGCAGCGCGGGCAGGACGCCGGCGAGCACCGCGCTCGCGACGCCCAGCCCGAGCGCCTCCATCACGACCTCGGGCGTCACCGCCAGGTCCACCCAGAACGGCAGATCGATGCGGGGCGTCACGCGCTCCACGATCAGGTGCATGCCCAGCAGGCCGACGCCGGTCGCGAGAAGGGCCAGGACGAGCGTCTCGACGAAGAGCTGAGCGACGATGCGAGACCGGCTGGCCCCGAGCGCCGTCCGCAGCGCGAGCTCGCCCGAACGGTTCGCGGTCCGCGCGAGAAGCAGGATCGCGACGTTGCCGCACGCGATCAGCAGCAGCACGAGAGGCACGCCCTGGGCGATGAAGAGAAACGCCGCCAGCAGGCCCGTCGGCGTCCCGATGCTCAGGGCCGAGAACGCCACCGCATCGGCCCGGACCAGCCCCCGATCGTCCGGCGGCGCGTCGTGACGGATGCCGACGGCCGCCAGCTCCGCGCGCGCCTCGCCCCTCGACGTCCCTTCCTCGAGGCGGCCGTACATCCACACCGCGGGACCCAGGCCGTCGGCGTAGTCGACGGCGCGTCGCCGCAGGGGCAGCCAGAGCTGCTCCCGACTCGGCATCGCGAAGCCGGGGGGCATCACGCCCACGACCGTCGTGGGGACGCCGCCGATGCGGAGGGTGGAGCCGATGACGTCGGGACGGGAGCCGAGCCGCGAGCGCCAGTAGTCGTGTCCGACCACCACGACCTCGGGCGCCCCGACGACCTCGTCCGCGGCCGTCAGCGCGCGTCCCTGCGCGGGCGGCACTCGCGTCAACGCGAACGAGGACGCGCTCATCTCCGCCCCGCGCGCGCCCTCCGCCCGACCGTCGTCCGAGATCACGTTCACCTGCCGGAGCAGCGCGGCCCCGACGAAGGCGAACGAGGTGAGGCGCGTCCGCAGCGACTCGTAGTCGCCGAGACGCAGCAGCTCCTGCGCACCCGACTCCTGGTTGAGGCCCACCACGCCGACGACCTGGTCGCCCTGATCGAAGGGAGGAGACTCGTCGAGGACGGCATCGAGGAGATGGTGGGGGGTCAGGCTCGCCGGGATGCCGATGCCGAGGGCGAAGACCACCACCAGCGTGAGCCACGGGTGCTTCGCGAGCATCCGGATCCCGAGCTTCAGGTCGAGCCGGGAGACGCCGAGGCCGCCCCACGATGCCGGGGAGAGCGGGCCCTCTCCATCGTGTCCGAACCTGAGTCGGGCGAGCAGCGCCGCGACCGGCTGTCGCATCAGCCACAGGCGCCGGGCCACCCGGGGGCGGTGACCGATATCCTGCAACCAGTGCTCGAGCAGGTCGCCGAGCACCTCCGCCCTCACCTCCTTGGGGAGGAGGCGAACCGCCAGCCGGAGCAGGAACGGGGCACGATCGCGGGCGGTCATGACGGACCCAGCCTGGCCTCGAGGCCGTCCCACAGCGCGAGCATCGCGTTCCGCGACTCGCGGAGGGCCGGCAGGGCCTGCTCGTCGACCACGCGGTAGAAGCGGCGCGGCCGGCCGCCTCGTTCCGGCGCCGGCGTCCCCACCGACGAGACCAGAAGCCCGCGGCCCTCCAGGCGTCGGAGGACCATGTAGGCGGTCGCAGGCGAGACCTCGCGAGCGGTCAGCCGGCCGAGCTCCCTGGCCACCGGCACCGCGTAGCTCTCGCCGCCGAGTCGAAGAACCGTCAGCAGGACCTGTTCCTCCAGCTCTCCCAGGCGACTTCTCGGCATGAGTTGATCCTCCTCCGGAGTCCAGTCCATAACAATGTTATGAACTTGAGCGAGCACGCGCAAGGGCAATGGGCGGCGCCGGCCAGGGAGACCTGGACCGACGCGATCCGAGTCTCTTTGACGCCGGGCCGGTTTGCGCGCAGGATCACCATTGTGACGCCCGCGCATCGGCCCCCGCCGGCCCTCCTGTGGGCCGGGCTCCTGCTGGCCTCCGTGGGGCTCTCCGCCCAGACGCCCGCGGTCGACCTCGACGCGCTGCTCGGGCGCGTCGGCGGCCGGCTCGAGCGCTACTTCCAGCGTGCCCAGAGCATCGTGGCCACCGAGACGGTATGGGTGCGCTCCTTCGACCGGGGCATGCGGCCGCGCGGGCGGCCGCGGCGGCTCGAGTACGAGCAGCGGGTCGAGTGGGACGCGGCGGGCGCCGACGGCGTGCCGGCGGTGCGGGTCATGCGCGAGCTCTTGTCGGTGAACGGCCGCCCCGCCGGTCCCGAGGACGAGAACGCGTGCCTGGCTCCCGAAGCGGAGGGCGACGACCCGCTGTCGGTGCTGCTGCCCGCCCGGCAGGTCGAGTTCGACTTCCGGCTGCGCGACGTGGAGACCGTCGACGGGCGTCCCGTCGCCAGACTGTCCTTCTCGCCGGTCGACGCGCAGCCCGGTGAGGTCGAGTGGGACGGCGACTGCGCCCACATCGACCTCGAGGGCTGGTACGGCGGCGACGCCTGGGTGGACGTGGGCTCGGGCGACGTGCTGCGCCTCGACGAGCACCTGACCCGGCCGTTCGAGTTCCGCGAGCCGCTCGAGCGTTCGCGGGGCAGCCGGCGCTGGAGCCGGCTGCAGCGGGACGACACCAGCACCCGCTACGAGCGCATCGCGTTCGAGAATCCCGACGAGACGTTGATGCTCCCCCGGTCGATCGAGCGCAACTGGGCCATCGAGGGCGGGGCGTTCATTCCCAGGTACTTCCGCACGCAGCAGTTCTCGAACTACCGGCGGTTCGTCACCGGGGGCCGCCTGGTCGACGTACCCGAGCCCTAGTTCCAGTGGGCCAGCCCCGGACCGGCGCACCGGTCCACGAGGAACTTCACCGTTCCGACACCGAGATGGCCGACAGCGTGTCGCGTGAGATTACGGCGTGTGCGTACGCGACGCACGCGCGGATGTCCTCCAGCTCCAGCTCCGGGTAGTCCTCGAGGATCGTCTCCGGGGTGACTCCTTGGGCCATCAAGCTCAGGATCAACTCTACCGAGAGCCGCATGTCCCGGATGATCGGCTTGCCGCCGAAGACCTCCGGTCGCGCGGTGATGCGCTTCAGCAGTTCCGTGTGGCTCATGTCTCCCACCTCGCCGTTCACGACGTCCCCGCTCGGCGAGCCCGCGCAACTGCAGCTAGTGCCCTTCGAACCCCGGCACGGGGCGGCCGGCCAGGTAGTCGAGCAGCACGTCGCACGCCGCCGTGGCGAAGCGCCGGTAGCCGTCGTCGGTCGGCCAGCCGATGTGGGGCGTGAGCACGACGTTCCCGAGGGTCGTGAGCGGATGCCCGGGCGGCAGGGGCTCCCGGTCGAAGACGTCGAGGCCGGCGCCGGCGATGCGCCCCGCCGCGAGGGCGTCGACCAGGGCCGCCTCGTCGACGATCGGGCCTCGCGCGGTGTTGACGAGGAACGCGGTCGGCTTCATCAGGGCGATGCGCCGCGCGTCGAGCAGGCCGCGCGAGGAGGGCGACAGCGACACGTGAATCGTCACGACGTCCGCCTCGCCCAGCAGGTCGTCGAGCTCGCGGCGCTCGACGCCGGCGCCGGCCGCCGCCTCGTCGGTCAGCGTGCGGCCCCAGCCGGCGACCCGCATCCCGAACGCATTTCCGAGCCGCGCGACGTGCCGGCCGATTCGGCCGAGGCCCACGACCCCCAGGGTCTTGCCGTGCAGCACCGGCGTCGACGGCGCCGGCCACTCCCCCCGTCTGAGGGCGGCGTCGCTGGCCGGGATCTGCCGCATCACCGCCATCGCGAGGCCGAACGTGAGCTCGGCGGCGCCGATGGAATGCCCGGCCGACGCCCTGGCGACGACGATGCCGCGGTCGCGCGCCGCGGCGAAGTCGACGTGGTTCGCGTGGTTGCCGGTCTGCACGAGGACCCGCACGTCGGCGAGCTGCTCGAGCAGCTTGCGGGTGAAGCGCGTCCGCTCGCGGTTGGCGATCAACGCATCGAAACCGCGCAACGCCGCGGGGTCGCCGAACGGTCCCGTGAACACGCGCACCTCGGCGCGCTCGCGCAACCGGCGCACGCCTTCGGTGCCTTCCCACGCCCGGTGAATGTCGTCGAGAATCGCGACGCGCACGCGCCCTCCTCATCAGGCACGGGCGTTCCTTGCCCGCGGGCACCCTTCAGCCCGCTGGCGCCCTCGCCGGTCCGCGCGCCCTCCGGGGGCGCGGTGCAAATGCGGGGTTCACCGCCGGCTCCTCGTCCGCCCATCGTCGCCGGGAGACGTTGCGGTCGCCTTGGAAGTTCCGCCGGCGCGAACTGCGAGGATGACCGCTTCAACCCCGCAGGAGTCTGCACCGTTCCACGGCCCGGACGCCTACCCGAACAGCAACCAGCAGAGCGCGGCGCCGACCACCGACATCGAGAGCCCCCACGCGAGGAGCGCGTTGAACAGCGCGCGCGTGTTGGTGCCGGGGGGCGCCGCGGCCAGGAACAGGGCGCCCACGGTGGACAGCGCCGAGAGATCGACGAGCCCGCCGCCCACCGTGATCGACCATGCGAGGTCGACGGGCTCGACGGCGCCGACCTGCTGCGCGAGGTCGGGCACCATCGGCAGGAACGCCGGCATCACCACGCCGGACGTGCTGCTGTACACCGATATCAGGCCCGTCCCGAACGCCATGGTCGGCACCACCGTCTCCGAGTTGGAAATGCCGGCCAGCCCGCTCGTGAACAGGTCCATGCCCTGGGTCTCCTGCATGAGCGAGATCAGCACCGTCACCCCGGTGACCATCAGGATGACGCCCCACGGCATGCGCCGGATGGCCTGCTGCTCGTCGACGCTCCCGAGCAGGGTGAGCAGCGCGGCGATGAAGACCGCCGTCAGGCCCACGTGCGCGTCGAAGCCGACCACCGCGACGATCAGCGCCGAAATGCCGGCGAGAGTCAGCCAATGCCTGCGCTCGAAGTGCTCGACGTCCGTCTCCCCCGCTGCGGCGTCTGCCTCGCGCCGGCGAAAGAGCTTCGGGCCGCCGAACAGCACGAAGGCGCCGGTGCCCACGATCACGTGCGCCAGCACGTTGTACCCGTAGGTCTGCCACTCGAGGCCGCCGAGGCCGATGCGGGCCATCACGTCGTTGGCGATGACGCCGCCGGGCGCGAACGGCGACAGCGTGCCCGCCAGCGCGCCGTTGCCGGCCATGAGCGCCATCAGCAGCGGCGGTATGCCCACCCGCCCCGCGACGGCCATGGCGGGCGCGGCCAGCAGGGCGCTGGCGGGGGTGCCGCCGGGGCCGATGGTCGACACCACCACGCCCAGCGCGAAGAACATGAGGGGCAGCAGCCCCGCGTTCCCGCGGCAGAGCCGGACCGCCCGCCCCGTCAACCGGGACAGCGTGCCGTTGGTGTCGGCCATGCTGAACAGCAGCGTCACGCCGACGAGGGTGACCAGCAACGGCACGGGGAAGCCCGACAGGACGGCATTGACCGACATGCCGCCCAGGTACACCCCCACCAGCCAGGCCATGGCCAGCGACAGGATGCCGACGTTGATCTTCGTGAGGACGCTCAGCGCGACGGCCACGACGAGCGCCGCGACCGAGGCCCAGGCGAGGGTCATGGCGCGAGCGCCGCAGCCTCGGGGGCCGCGCTCAGGACGCGGGACAGCAGGCCCACGTCGGGCAGGTCCTCCAGCGCCTCGACCATGTCGAAGGTCTCCTCGATGGCCGGCGGCGGCAGCACGAGCGACGCGCAGTCGCTGAACTTCTCGTGGAGCTCGTCCCGGGTGAACGGCAGGTCCGGCCCGCCCCGATAGCGTTCGTCCGCCGGCTCGACGAGGGTGCGGCCGTCGTCGAGGTCGACCTCGACGGTGCTGCGGATCTTCTCCCAGCCCTGCGCCTCGATCTCGGGGTCGAGCACGCGCTCCACCTTCCGCATCATCGCCTGCACCGGCGCGCTGCGGACGAACTCGTCGTTGAACTCGTGGATGCCCGCCTTCCGCCGGAGCGCGATGGCGCTCACCATGAACGCCGGACAGAACTTCGCCTCGAGCTCGTTGGTGGCGATGGGGTATCGCAGCGGATTGAGGATGTTGGACCCGGCGCGCACGCGAATCCGCACGATGCTCTCCGGCCGCACGTCATGCGCGATCACCAGCCGCCGCATGGCGTCCATGGTCGGATGCCCGAGCACGCCGCACGGGTACGGCTTGATCGACACACCCGGCCACACGATCGTGTGCGGGTCGCCGAGCCTGCCGACGATGCGGTCGGCGTCGAAGCCCTCGCCGTGGCTGAAGGCCTGGAAGAAGCCCCACGGCGGATCGAGGGCGTCGCCGCCGCCCGTGAAGCCTCGCGCGGCGAGCTCGGCCGCGACCACCCCGTTCTGCGACGCCCGGCCCACGTGCAGCGGCTTGGTCATCGACCCGAAGTTCACGCGGATGCCCGAGGCCGAGCTCGCCGCGATGGCGAGGGTGTGCGCGATCCGATCGCCGTCGAGACCCAGCAGCTTGGCCGCGGCGACCGCCGCTCCGAACGTGCCGACGGTGCCCGACGAGTGGAACCCCTTCATGTAGTGGCCGGGGCTGATGGCCTCGGCGATCTTGCACTCGACCTCGAAGCCGGTGAGAAACGCCTCGAGGAACGCCCGGCCGGACGCCTGCTGCCGCTCGCCGATGGCCAGCGCCGCGACCATCGGCGGCACCGTCGGGTGCGTCAGCAACCCGAAGATCCGGTCGGCGCTGGTCGCCAGCTGGGTGTCGTCCCAGTCGAGCGCATGGCCGCTCGTCCCGTTGAGCAGCGCCGCCGAGGAGGCACCGCTCCGGAACGGCTCGGGGCCGAACGCGGTCGACTCCGGCTTCCCGCCGGCCGCCCGGACGTAGCCGCGCAGGATGCGGCCGGCGTCCTGCGTCGAACCGGCCAGCATGACGCCGAGCCCGTCGATGACGCACCGCTTCGCGATGCGGACGGCCTCCTCCGGAAGGTCCTCCCAGCGAGCCCGGCCGACGAAATCCACGACCGCGCTCGTGGCGCGCTGTTGGTCGCTCACGCTACTCCTCTCGACGAATAGGCCTCGTCACCGCATGATCCGCGGGAGCGGCATCGACGCCGCCAGCCGCGCCGGTGGTTACGACGCCACCTCCACGGTGCCGCCGCGGGACTCGAACGCGTCGAGCACCGGCTCGAGGGCCGAGCGGAAGTCGGCGCGCGCGAGCCAGACCGTCTCGCGAAGCCTCACCCGGCGGGCCCGCGCCGACTGCTCGGCGAGGCGGGCGAGAAGGGCGGCCGTCGATCCGCTCATGCGGGCTTCGACGAACGTCATGTACAGCCGCTCGCACGAGACGTCGAGGGTCCGCGTGCGGCCCCGGCCGAGCAGGATGAAGTCGCGGCGGTTCATGGGCGTTTCCGCTCACCCGCTACGACCAGCGCAACCACGCGCCGGCCGCTCACCACGGTCACCCGCTGGCTCCCAGCGAGAGCAGGGTCCGGCGCACCAGGTTCTCGACCAGCGGGACCTTGTAGCGGTTCTTCGACATCGGCACGGCGCCGTCGACGGCGAGCCGCCCCGCCTCGGCCGCGAGCGTCTCGGTCACCCGCCGCCCCGCCAGCAGGTCCTCGACCGCCTCGACCCGCCACGGGATGGGGGCGACGCCGCCCAGCACGACGCCGGCGCGGCGGACGCGGTCGCCGTCCATCTCGAGGGCCAGCGCGAGGCTGACGACGGCGTGGGTCCACGCCTCCCGGTCGAGCACCTTGGCGTAGGTGCTCCGCAGACCGGACGCGGCCGGGACCGTGACGGCGGCCAGCAGCTCGTTCGGCTCGAGCACGTTCTCGCGCGCCACGTCGAAGCGGGGCAGCGTGAAGAACTCGCGGGCCGGCACGACGCGTTCCCCGCCGGGACCGACCAGGCGGAAACGGGCGTCGAGGGCGACGAGCGCGGGGGCGGTGTCGGACGGATGGACGATGTAGCTCGGGCCGCCGCCGAAGATGGCGTTGAACTGGTTCTCGCCGGTCCGCGAGAAGCAGCGGTTGCCGCCGTGCTTGTAGCAGGGGAACTTCTGGCGGAAGTACCAGCACCAGGGCCGCTGGCACAGGTTCCCGGCGAGGGTGCCGACGTTGCGAATCTGGGGCGTCGCCACCGACCCGGCCGCCTCGGCGAGCACCGGGTAGCGCGAGGCCACCTCGGGATGCGTGCTCAGCCGGGTCAGCGTCACGAGGCCGCCGACCGTCAGCTCCGCCGGTCCCGAGTCGATGGCGGTCAGGTCGTCCGGCGCGGCGACGGTCCTGAGGTTCACGAGCAGGTCGGGCGAGACCAGGTCGTCCTTGATCATCCCGAGCAGGTCGCTGCCGCCGCCGACCGCGGCCGCGCGCCCGCCGCCGCGCGCCAGGCGCTCGACGGCGTCGGCGAGGCTCTCGGGATTCAGGTTGGCGAGGGGTCTCACGCCAGCGCCTCCAGCACCCGATCGCGGGTCATCGGCAGCTCCCGAAGCCGGCGGCCGGTCGCGAAGGGTCTCACGCCAGCGCCTCCAGCACCCGGTCCCGGGTCATCGGCAGCTCCCGAAGCCGGCGTCCGGTCGCATTGAACACCGCGTTGCCGATGGCCGCCACGACGGGGATGATCGGCGGCTCGCCGACGTTCTTCGCCCCGTACGGTCCGTAGGCGTCGTCGGGCTCGATGAACCGGACCTCTATCTCGGGGGCGTCGAGGTGGGTCATGACCTTGGCGCCGTAGTAGCCGGGGTTGACGGGAACGCCGGTGAGGCGGTCGTAGACGAGCTCTTCGTGCAGCGCCATGCCGATGCCCATCGTGACGCCGCCCTTCACCTGGCTCTCGGCCGTGAGCGGGTTGACGATGCGCCCGCTCTCGTGCATGGCCAGGTACTGCAGCACCCGGATGCCGCCCAGCTCGGTGTCGACCTCGACCTCCACGAAGTGCGCGGCCGAGGCGTAGCGCGCCAGCCCGTCGAGGACCGGCCGCGGCGTCGCCTGCGCGATCAGCGTGCGGCCCTCGAGGGGGCCGCCGGCCGACGCCATCTGCCGCCTGAGATCCTCCGCCGCCTCGACGATCGCCTGCCCGGTGTGGGTCGTCGTCCGGCTCCCCGACTCGCCCACCGAGTACGGGCAGCGAGCGGTGTCTCCCCACACCACGGTGACGTCGGCGAGGTCCATCCCCGTCGCCTCGGCCGCGAGCTGGGCCATGGCGGTCTTGGCCGCGGTGCCGATGTCGGTGACCCCGACGTGGAGGAACAGGCGGCCGCGCTCGAGCCGCAGCACCGCGCTGCTGCGCCCGAGGCGGGCCGCGAACATGCCGATCGCCATCCCCACGCCCCGCCGGCGCGCACCGCGCGCGGCACCGGCCCGCCGCCACCGCACCGGCCAATCGAAGCGGCGGGCCCCCTCGGTCACGCATTCGCTGAGCGCCCAGCTCGTGTACGGCGTCTCGTCGTTGTAGGCGCGGGTCAGGTTCCGGAGATGGAAGTCGACGGGGTCCATCGACAGCTCGTGGGCCACCTGGTCCATGACCGACTCGATGCCCCACACCCCCTGGGGATAGGCGGGGCCGCGGAAGTTCGCAGCGACGGTCATGTTGGTGTAGACCGGCGAGACCTCGCGGCTGACGTTGGGACACCGGAACAGCTCGATGCCGGCGATGCCGCCGCCGCTCTTGCGGTGCGGGCCCATGCCGCTGACGCCCCGGAGCTCGATGGCCTGCAGCGTCCCGTCGCGGGCGGCCCCCACCCGGTAGTGCTGCACCGTCGGCCAGCGGCCGTGGACGCCGAGGAAGTCGTCCCTCCGCGTCAGCTCCAGCTTGACGGGGCGCCCCGCCTCGCGCGCGAGGAGCGCCGCGATGAGATCGGCGTCCTGGCACTGGTTCTTGTTGCCGAACCCGCCGCCCATGTACTCGCAGACGACGCGTACCCGCTCGGGCGGCAGACCGAGGTCCTCCGCCACGTCGGCCCGGCAGTTCGAGATGCCCTGGGTCGGCGTCCACAGGGTGAGCTCGTCGCCCTCCCAGCGCGCCACCGCGCAGCGGGGCTCCATCTGCGCGTTGCTGTGGTGCTTGGAGACGTAGGTCTCCTCGACCACCACCTCGGACGCGGCGAAACCGTCGTCCACGCTGCCCCGTTGATAGACCTCGGGCCGCGCCTCACCGTCGCGGCGGCGGGAGAGGTTCCCCCCGGGCTGGATCTCGACCGCCCCGGGCCGCAGGGCCTCTTCCGGGTCGAGTACGAAGTCGAGCGGCTCGTAGTCGACCTCGATGGCCTGGATCGCCACCTCGGCCGCGTGGCGGTCCACGGCCGCCACCGCGGCGACGGGATCCCCGACGAACCGGACGGGGTTGTTGAAGAGATAGCGCGGGTTCTGCTGGTCGCCGCTCTGCCAGACGGTGTCGCAGTTCTCGCGGGTCAGCACCGCGTGGACACCCGGCATCTCGCGCGCCCGCCGGGTATCGACGCTCCGGATGCGGGCGTGGGGGTGGGGGCTGCGGAGCACCCGGGCGTAGGCCATCCCCGGCAGCTTGACGTCGCCCGTGTAGCGCGCCGCCCCGGTGACCCGCTCGACCGCGTCGATTCGGGGCCGGCTACGGCCGACCACGCTCATCGGTTGCCCGTCCGTCGCCGGCTCGGGCGGCCGGCCGAGGACCGCGGCCACGTATCGGTTGTAGTTCGAGCAGCGGCAGAGGTTGCCCGCCATGCCCTGCCGGACCTCGTCCTCGGTGGGATTCGGCGTGGCGGACACGACGGCCTTGGCCGCCATCAGCTGGCCCGACGTGCAGAATCCGCACTGCGGGCCGTCGCCAGCGACGAACGCCGCCTGAAGCGGATCGAGCCGGCCGTCGACGGCGAGCCCTTCGACCGTCGTCACCGCGCGGCCGTCGGCCCAGACGGCGAGCTGACTGCAGGAGTAGACGGGGACGCCGTCGAGATGCACCGTGCACGCGCCGCACTCGCCACGGTCGCAGCCGATCTTGGTCCCCGTCAGGTCGAGGTGGTCGCGGAGCAGCTCGGCGAGCGTCCACCGATCTTCGACGTCGACGGTGCGCCTTTCGCCGTTGACGGTCAGCGTGATGGGGGTTCGAGGCGGCGAGTCGGCCTGGCGGGACTGCGCGCCGGGCCGCGTCCGGGCGGACGGGAGGGTCGTCGCCGCGGTGACGGCGGCGCTCGACTTCAGGAACGCCCGGCGAGAGACGGGATTCACCGCCTCATCATAGTCGAATGACACGTCAGCGGCGCACCGGCCGTGAGGTGCCGACAAGAGAGTTGCGCGTCGCTACGCAGGGCCGGGGCGCCGCCTCGTATTCGGCGCCTACGCCCATGCCGCGGTGTGGTCGCGGGGTCTGACCCCAGGCTGCTCCCGTGAATCGGGCGCCCCTACAGCGCCCGGGACCGCCATCCAACAATGATGTCGTGCACCCCGGCCGTGTCGTGATCCAGCACATGCTCCCGGCAGGAAGGGAGCACCCCGGTGGGACTTGAATCCGCAGGCCCTTGCGTGGATGCGCGGCGGTCGCGGGGCCGGGTTGCCGGCGGGCCGGTGCGCGACGTCGTCTCGAGCGTAGATCGTCAGCGGCGCCGCCGAAGCCGCGCCAGGAAGTCGGCCTCGTCGTTGCAGGCGAGCGCCGCGCGGACGACGGCGTCGTCGGACGTCACGTCGATCTCCGGCACGCCGGCGAGACCCTGGTCCGAGACCGCGATGCCCCGCGCCCGAAGGATCTGGCGGACCATCTCCAGCCGGGTCGTCGTCCGGCCCTGGGCCACGCCCTCCGCCCGGCCCTGAGCCACACCCTCCGCCCGGCCCTGGGCCACACCCTCCGCCCGGCCCTGGGCCACACCCTCCGCCCGGCCTTCCGCCCGGCCATGACGCCGGTGCCAGCCGAGCATCGGATCGTCGTCCGGCCCGGTGCCGTCCCGCGCCCCGAGCGCCGCGCCCACCCGGTGCAGCACCGCGAACGTGCGCTCCGACAGATCCGTCTCGTTCAGGGCGGCGTGGATCTCGGCCGCCGTCCAGCCCGGAAACACGCCGCTCACGGCCGACGCCTGGAAGGCCCCCGCCACCCGCCGGTGGATCGTCAGTCCCGGTCGCCGACGGCGCGGCCGGCTCGCCGCCCCCTGCTCCGGAACCTCCACCCACACCTCGGGAAAGCCCCACGCCTCGTACAGCCCCAGCTTGGCCCGCCGCACGTCCGTCGTGTGATCGACCTCCAGCACCACGTCCGGAAAGTCGTCCTCCCCCGCCATCATCGCCTTGGGGCCCGGCAGGCGCGCGCGCCGCGGATGCACGTACACGGATTCGTCGGCCTGCAGGATGCGCCGCGGCGCGCCGTGCTCGTCGCGCTGCATCAGGTCCATCGACCCGTAGCACACGATGGCCGACCCGCGCTCGGCGGCAATCCGGTCCATCAGCGCCGTCAGTCGGCGCGACGGCTTCTCGTGATACGGGGTGGTCGGCTCCGCGACCCACGCTATCTCGGTGGCGGCGTCCCAGAACTCCAGGCGGCCCTCCCAGGTTTCGATCTCGCTCCGCGGCACGCGCCGGGGCGTGCAGCCGGGGAACGGCTCCGCCGGCAGCTCCGGTGCGAGGCCCGCAGGTGCGCCGGCACGCGGAACGTGCGGCCGGGCCTCGAAATCAGACATGTCTCGATTCTACCGCCGAACCATCGAGGCGGAGGTCCCGCGGAGTCGGTCCCCACCGGATGCCTCCCGACCGCCCCCCGACAGTGGCGCCGTCCGGCAGCCACAATCCTCGACCGCGTCCCGAGATCAGCGTGGCGGCCCCTCCCAGGTCGACGCTCCCCGCGGCGCGTACAGGCGCGCGGCGCGAAGGATGCTCAGCATGATGTCCCTGTTTCCCTCGTGGCACGCGAACTCGTAGATGTTGGCGTCCTGCCGCCTGAGGCTGACGGCGGCCGTCCACGGCCTCGCCCACGTCGTGGGGTCGTCGACGGTGACCTCGTAGCGCAGCTCGTCGGGCGCGACACGGGTCAGGCGCTCCACGAGGCGCAGGTTCTCGGCGGCGCCCAGGAAGTTGCTCCTGGGCGAGAAGTTCGCGGTCTCGATGACGAGGGTGTCTCCGTCCCATCGCCCCCGCGAGTCTCCGTGCCAATGGGTGATGCGCGGGTCCAGAGGCGGTGACCCGTCCAGCCGCACGATGCGCGCGTCATGGTTCGTCTCCATCATCAGGACGAAGTACCCCGGCGACTGGAAGATCTGGTAGTAACCGTACAGGGGGTCGCCCCGGGGGCCGGGGCCGATGCGGGGCATCCCGGGCGTCACGCAGCGGGCGCGGGGGTTTAGATCCTCCGGCCCTTCCGGATCCAGGTCCCGCGCGGTCAGCGCCGCCAGCCTCTCCACCGCCGCCGGCAACATGGCCGGCAGGCGTCCATCGGGCGGGTCCACGATCACCGACGTCCGGTTGTCGAACTCCCGGTCCACCATGAAGTTGGAGCTGCGGTTGGCCCCCCGTCTCCGAAAGGCGTCGACGTCGGCCAGGGCGGCCAGGTACAGCCCGTCTCCGATGGCCAGGTCCGCGTCGTTCTCCTTGAAGATGCGATTCGCCCGCCGCGACAGCTCGGCCACTTCCTCGTCGGTGAGGAACTGCCTCCCTGCGAGCGCCTCCGGCCGCTCGAATGGTGTCGCGCTCGTGTTCAACCAGACGCCCTGAAGGTCCGGTTGGCCATCCGGCGTGGGCGGGACGGTCCGCGAGCCGGCCGCGACCTCGGACGCGGTTGCCGTGCCGGCCGCGCGGTCCTGGCCGGCCGCATGCTGGGGCGCCAGTGAAGCGACGGCGAAGGCGGTCGTCAGGGCGCTCGCGAACGCGAAATGCTGGCCGTTCATGCGTTGTCTCCAGTCACCGCTCATCGCGCCGACGTTCCAATCGCCACCGAGGGCCGGTTGGCGGCAGCGCCTACGGGTCAGCGGAACTCGACGCGATCGCAAGCGCCTCGGGTCCAGGAGGCTGAACCGCGGGAACCGTCCTGGGTGGCCAAGTCCCGCCGTTTGCGCCGCAGGATCCCGGTTTCGAGTGAGCGGGACGCTCAACGCGCCCGCGAGGTCGCGAGGTGATTCAGCAGTTCGACGGTCCTATTGTCGTCGCCCCCGCGGCCGCCGGCCACGTCCACCGGACTCTGTCCGTTGTCGTTCAGGGCAGCCAAGTCGGCGCCGCTGTCGGCCAGGAGTTGGACGACCGTGTCGAGGCGCCTCCTGGCTGCGTTGTGCAGCGCCGTGTTGCCGGCCGAGTCGGCCGCGTTCACGTCGACCCCCGCGTCCAACGCCACCCGCGCGGCTTCCAGCACGAGCCGCTCGTCCTCGGCCGGGTTCGGGGCCAGCCCCGGCTCCCGGCGGTGGCGGGCGGCCACCGCCGCCATCAGCGGCGTCGTGCCGTCGGCCATCACGAACCGCGGGTCGGCGCCGCCGTCGGCCAGGGCCCGCATGACGCCGGGCTCGGCGAAATGCCCGGCCAGCCAGAGGGCGGTGGCGCCGACCACGTCGTGCTGCAGCACGTAGTCGGGGCTGTTGCGCCGGCCCTGGCTGCCGCGGACCACCGGCGCGTTCGGGTCGGCGCCGCGCGCCAGCAGCGCGGCCGCCAGCGCCTCGTCGCCGCGCAGGGTGGCGGCGTGCAGGGCGGTGTAGCCGGCCCCGGCCGCGTGCGGGTCGGCGCCCTGCTCGAGCAGGAACAGGGCGAGCGCGGTGTGGCCGCTGTGCGCCGCCACGACGAGGGCGCTCGTGCCCGTCGCCGCCGTGTCGTTCACGTCGGCGCCCGCGGCCACGAGATGTCTCGCGGCCGCGAGGTCGCCCTGTCGGGCCGCGAACAGGAGGGGCGTGTTGCCGCCCAGCACGGTGTCGATGACCCCGGTGGGGTTGAACCCGGCCGTCCGCGTGTGGATGCGCCGCGGCTGCGGGGCCGAGCGGGCATGGACGTCCGCCCCGAGCGCGATGAGCGCTTCCACCACGTCGGGATGCCGCTGGGCCGCCGCCCACATCAGGGCCGTCTGCCCCCGCGTGCGCTCCCGGGCGTTCAGGTCGGCCCCGTGGGCCGCGAGCAGGCGCACCGCCTCGGCCGAGCCGGTGCGGGACGCGGTCATCAGCACCGTCTCGCCCGAGGGCAGCGCCGCATTCGCGTCGGCGCCGGCCGCCAGCAGGGCCGCAACCATCGTCTCGCTGCCGTTGAGGCAGGCCAGCCACAGCGGCGTCGCGCCGAAGTCGTTCGCCGCGTCCGCGTCGCCGCCGGCCCGCACCAGCGCGTCCGCCATCGCCGCGTCGTCCCAGTGGGCGGCCCAGTGCAGTGCGGTCGCGCCGTCCGCCTGGCGGGTGTCCGCGGAGGCGCCCTGCTCGAGCAGGGCGATCACCCCCGTCGAATCGGCCGCCCGGGCCGCGTCGAGCAGCCGCGCGTCCTGGGCGGCGGCGCCGGGACCGGCCAGGGCCGGCAGCAGCGTCGCCAAGAGCATCGACCCGATCAGCCTTCTCGCATGCACGCTCTTCGTCCTCCAGGGGCAGTGCCCACCCCGCATGAGACGTTCTCGTACCGCGGGTCCATACGCACGATGGACGACGTCAATCCAGGAACTCGTGCGGCGCGCCTCGCCGGACTCGGGCCGCCGCCGGGAGCGGAGCGCGGATCAGGCATCCGTTCCGCCTGCCACCCTGGGCCGGCTCCGCTTCTCCCATCCGCCCCCAACCTGGCCGGAGATTCCGTCACGCCGTGACGACGGTACCCGCACGGCGTCACGGGTCGACCGTGATCTCCCCCACCATCCAGGGATGGTCCTCGCAGTGATAGAGGAACGTCCCCGGCTCGTCGAACGTGACGAAGTCCCACAGGCCCGGGTTCAGCGTGCCGATGCGCCAGCTTCCGTCGCGCGCGGCCAGGGTGTGGGGAATCTCGCCGTTGTTGGTGAACCGCACCCGCGTGCCCGCGGTGACCCGCGCGCGGACCGGGTTGAAGTTGTACTCGTCGAACGCGTAGCGCCGGCCGCCGACCGAGCCGCGCGGGTTCTCGAGCAGGGTCGCGGTCTCGATCTCGTCGGTCTCGCGCGGGGCGGGACCGCGCGGCCGGTCGTCGACCGGCGGGTCGGGCGAGGGCTCGCCGCGCGGCGGCACCGCGCCGTCGAGGGTGAACGCCCAGAGCTGGGGACCCATGGCGACGGCGATGTACTGCGTGCCGTCGAGCTCGTAGGCCGCCGCCGGGCCGGGGCGCAGCCGGGCCCCCTCCTCGCTCGTGCGGAACGCCCACCGGCGCTCGCCGGTCTGCACGTCGTAGGCCTCGACCTGCCCGCCCGGCGAGCCCCGGAAGAGCAGGCCGCCCGCGGTGACCAGCGGGCCGCTGGTGCCGAGGAACGCGGCGGGGAACTCGTTCTTCCACGCCACGCGGCCGGTCGCGGTGTCGACGGCGGCGAGCACCCCGACGTCGTCGGGCAGCGTGAGGTGGAAGCGCGCGGTGTTCCAGACGAACGGGTCGGCGAAGCGGCGGGCGCGGCCGACGTGGGCGCGCCCCTGCGCGTAGATGTAGCCGGTGTCGGGCGAGAACGCCAGCGGCGTCACCCGCACGAGCGGAATCGGCACCCCCGGCGCCACCACCGTCTGCTCGTCGACCGACGGCGGCGTGTAGCTGCTGCAGTTGAGCTGGAACGGCGGCGGAACCCGGTCGCGCCAGTACGAGCAGTCGAAGAGGATGGTCTCGGTCTGGGTGGGGAACGGCTGGGTCGGCACCGTGAGCTGGTGCGGGTCCTGCGGCACCTCGCGCTCCTCGATGGGCAGGAGCGGCTCGCCGGTCTCGCGGTTGAAGAGGAACAGGTAGCCGTCGGCGCGCATCGCCGCCACCGCCTTGACCGGCTCGCCGTCGACGGTGGTGTCGTAGAGCAGGAGCGGCGTCGCGATGTCGGCGTCCCAGATGTCGTGGCGCACGACCTGGTAGTGCCAGCGGCGCTCGCCGGTCTCCATGTCGAGGGCGAGGACCGAGGCGGTGAACAGGTTGTCGCCGTCGCGCAGCTCGCCGCCGAACATCGGCACGGGGTTGCCGGTCGAGAAGTAGACCATGCCGAGGTCCGGGTCGACGGTGCCGACGAGCCACACGCCGCCCCCGCCGTACTCCCACGAGTCGCTGTCCTGCGGCCAGGTCTCGTGGCCGAACTCGCCGGGGCGCGGCACCACGAAGAAGGTCCAGGCCACCTCGCCGGTCGCGGCGTCGAGAGCGAGCACGCGGCCCTGGCCGCCGATGTCGCCGTTGGCGAGGCCCACGAACACCTTGCCGCGCGCGACCATCGGCGCGGTGGTCACCACCTCGCCCCGCGTCCGCTCCTCGCTGCCGACCCGGGTCGCCCAGACGAGCTCGCCGCTGTCGCGGCCGAGGGCGATGACCTCGCCGCTGCGGGTGCCGAAGAAGACGCGGTCGTCGTCGAGCCCCACGCCCTGCCACGAGGGGACGCGCCCCGCCTCGGGGTCGGGCTCCCAGCGCCAGACGGCGTCGCCGGTCCGCGCGTCGAACGCGAAGACGTTGGCGCCGCCCGTCAGGTAGATCACGCCGTCGTCGACCACCGGGGTCGCGCGCGACGCGGCGCCGCCGGGGAGCGGCGTCACCCACGCGCCGCCGAGGCGGTCGACGGTGTCGGCCGAGACCGCGTCGAGGCTGGTGTAGCGCGAGCTGGACCAGTTGCCGCCGGTGAAGGGCCAGTCCGTCGACGGGTAGCCGCGGCCCGGCTCGGGCGCCTGGGCGGCGAGACCGGCCATGAGCGCGGCCATCGCGACCGCCGACGCGACGGTGACGACGAGTGAACGATGCCGACGCATGACGCCCTCCTCTCCAGGGTCTCCGGCCGCGGGGCAATCAGCGCGCCCCGCCGGCCGCGCCCCTCATGACGGGTTCCATTCAACCACAGAGTTCGCCGCCTCCCAACCTTCTGCCGAACCCCGGGGCGCCATCCGGACGGAACGTGTCGCGTCCTCGCTCGCGCAGCGTCTCGTCGACCGGCCGGACCACCGCACTGTACAGGTCGGCCCTGTAGCCGAGGGCCTCGCGAACGACCCGGCACGACAACCCCGAAAGGGGCTGCTGCCGGCGTTGTGCGAAGCTGGGAAAGCGGGCGCGGTCGGCGGCTGGGTCGACGACCACCGTTTGAGGGAGGGAAGCTGGTGCCGAGCGAGATTCGAGGTGCCGTCCGGTGACGACCGCCCGGCTTCAGCGCAGGCGCAGGACGAGCCCCGAGTGCTCCATCCCGGGATCGACGGTGACGGTCACGATGTCGGACAGCCGCCCGCCGCGCTGGGCCTGGAGCGAGATCGGGGTGCTCGGCACCAGACCGCCTATCGTGAAGACCCCGTCCGACCGTGTCACCGTACGGCCCCGGGTCAGCGCCGAGAAGGCCCCGGCCCCCGGCAACGCCCTGCTGTAGCCGACGTGGACGCGCGCGTCGGGGGCCGCGCACCCGTTGTCATCGAGGACGACGCCGCTCATGGTCGCCTCCGGCAGCAGCTCGATCCGCACGTCGCGGGGCTCACCGGCTTCGATCGTCAGCTCGCCGAAGTACGGCGCGAACCCGTCCGCGCGGGCGAGGACGACAGCGGGCCCCGGGGGCACATCACCGAACTGGAACATCCCGTCGAGCGTCCTCGCCGTTTCCACGAGGCCGTCGGGGTGGCCGGCGATCAGAGTCACGAGCCCCTCCGCGGGCTGGCCGGTCGCCGAGCCCGTCATCGTGCCCGCGACCCGCGCCGAGACCGCGTCCGGGTGCTGGGCCGCGGCCGGTTGGGAGCTCAGTGCGGCGACCACCAGAACGGCAGCGAAGGCGCTCCCGCGGTCGACCCGATGGCGCTGTTCCATCGTTCGTCCTCCTCTATATGTGAAGACGGCAGAACGGTCGTCTCGGTTGCCGAGGGCGTCGGTACGGCCGTCCGGCAGGACAGATTGCTCCTGGCTCTGGCGCCCCGAGCCGAATCTCCCGCCCCCGCGCTTCGCCGGCAAGTCACGAACCTGGATGAGCGACGCAGCGCAGGGCGCCGGCCAGGTCCGACCGGACGCCCGGCACCCTGGCGCTATGTGGCGCCCGTGGTCGGGACGTACTCGGATCCCCGGCATGCCTGCACGCACGACCTCTCCTCCCCGGGCCACAGTCCCGACCTGCACCCATGGAGTTGCCCGTCATGGACGGACGATCCAAGATCGGCGTCGGCGAAGATGCCCGCCAAGAAACGACTGAACCCGGAGGCGAAGGTGGACCGAAGAACGCTACTGAAGATGGGTGGCCTGGGCCTCGTGGGCGCGGGCCTGGTCAGCTGCTCGGCACGGTCGGCCCCGGCCCCGCGGGGCCCGGCGCCCCCGCCGCAACGACCGCCCCTGCGGCTGGCGCGCGTGCGCGCCGGGTGGGACCGGATCATCCGCACCACCGTCGGGCTGCGCCCGCACCGCCCCTCCGGCTTCCTGCTGCGCGCCGACCGGCTCGACGACACCACCGTGATCCACAACTACGGCCACGGCGGCTCGGGCATGTCGCTCTCGTGGGGCACGGGCCAGATGGCGGCCGAGATGGCCCTCGCCCACGACAGCCGCCGGGCCGCGGTCGTCGGTTGCGGGGCGGTGGGCCTCACCGCCGCGCGCCAGCTCCAGCGACGCGGGTTCGCGGTGACCATCTACGCCATGTCGGTGCCCCCGAACACCACCTCGAACATGTCGCTCGCGGGCTTCACCCCCACGTCCGGGCTGATCGACCGCGACCTCAGGACCCCCGCGTGGGACGCCCAGCTCCGCGAAGCGGCCGAGATCTCCTACCGCGAGCTGCAGCAGCTGGCGGGGCGGGGGTTCGGCGTCTCCTGGATCGACCGCTACGGCCTCCGCGACACGCCCCCGCGCGCCGAACGGAACGACGCCGACGACGAAGAGCCGCTGCTTCCCGCCCACCTGCAGACCGGCCAGGTCACGCTGGGTCCGGGCGAGCACCCTTTCGCCACCCGCTACGCGGTTCGAAGCAACCGCCTGCGCATCGAGCCGGCCATCTACCTCGACGCGCTGGTCCACGACTTCGTGGCCTTCGGGGGGCGCATCGAGATCCGCAAGTTCACCGAGCCCCGCGAGCTGGCCGCGTTGAGCGAGCCGCTGGTCGTCAACTGCACCGGGCTGGGCGCGCGCGACCTCTTCGGCGACCACGAGATGTTGCCCCTGAAAGGGCAGCTCACCGTGCTCGTCCCCCAGGCGGACGTCGACTGGGGCATCGGGGGCAGCCCGCCCGACGGGGCGCCTCCCGGCGTCCTCGGCGTCCACATGCAGCCGCGCAACGACGGCATCGCCCTGGGGGGCACCTCGGAGCGGGGCGTGTGGTCGCGGGAGCCCAACCAGGAGGCGCTGCGGCTCATCGTGAGCGCGCACATGGCGGTCTACTCGGCCATGCGCGTCTGAGCTGTCGGCGCGCACCCGTGTTGGTCGCTATCCGTGGGGTGAGCTGGGACCGGCCTGCGACGGAAGATGATCGACCGACTGGGCACCCGCAAGGAGGACCTCTGATGCGCTACAGTTACCCTTGTCGCATCGAGCGCGACGGTGACGGCTGGGTGGCCTCCTTCCCGGACGTCCCGGAAGCGCTCACCGGCGGCAGTGACTACGAACAGACCGTCGAGCTTGCGGCCGATGCGCTGGCCACCGCTCTGGGTCGCAGCTACCTGGAGCGCGGACGACCGCTCCCGCCGCCTGGTACGCGAAGATCCGGTGAGGTCCTGGTCCCCGTGCCCACCATGGTTGCCGACGAGTTGGCGCCGTCCTCCATGATGCATCGGAATCAGAGCTCCCGGATCAAGCTCTGATCACGTCTTTCCGCCGGACCCGGTGTCGTGCACGAAACCTGCGCCCTCCCGACATGCGACGCGCATGCGCTCGCGGACGTGGACGGGGCGCACACCGATCTGCGGCAAGTAGTGGTTCAGGCCCTTGGCCTCGAAGACCTCGTCGATGCGCGCGGGCTCGACCGTGAACTTCCTCTCCGCCCCGTTCCTGGTTCTCGTCTCCACGAGGCCGACCATTACGATGGATCCCCAGGCGCCTACAGGGACTGGAGAATGGCAATGGCTCGCGTCAATCGCTCCTTCATCGGGCCGAGATGTTGGGCCACGACCGCCGGGTCAACCGCCCAGCCTCTGGCTCCGCCGGTCTTGTCGTTGCCGACTTCCTCTGCAAAGCCGTCACGAGACATCAGCCGATACAGCTCGTCGAACTCGACTTGGGCTTCTTCCGGCAGTTCGACCCAGTTGACTTGCCCCACCGTGAATCCCTTGAGGTTGTTCCAGTACGAGTTCATGGTCGGGAAAAGCCAGGCCACGGTGAGCGGAGGGTCGCGAAGCGTGGACTGGACGCTGATCGTCAAGCCGCTATCCTTGCGGTTGACAACCGCGCCCCGTTCCTCGGCCGCGGCAATCAATTGCTTCGCCGCGCGAACAGAGGCTTGGTCAGGCAGTCGCTCGCAGAACTGCTCCATTGTCAACCGCTTGCGTCCGCCCGAGCGCGACGGAGCCGCCGCGATGGTGCGACCGATGACCTGCGGCACCAGAGTACGCAGGCCTGCGCCCCGGAACTGCTTGATTTCGACCGCCAGCACCTCGATGCGGGGCATCTGCTCGTTCAGGAACTCCACCACCTGCGCCAACTCGTCGGGAATCCGGTCGGCCACGAAGAGGAGCCGGACGCGTTTGGCAGCCAGGTTTGTCGCAAGGCGCTCCCAGAACCCCTCCACAACGGACTCTGGATCCACGTCGGCGTCCGACTGCAGGAATACGCGCAGCACTTCATCGGCATCGTCGCCGCGACCGGCCTCGTACTGCCGGCGTATCGCAGCTACTCCCATCGTTTTCGTGGCGTGGGCGGCGTAGTCCAGCATCTGACCCACCACGGATCGCCGTATTTCACTGTTGGAACTGCGCTTGACCTCCACAAGGGTCGGTACGGCGTCCTGGTCAATCATGAGGTGGTCCACTGACCACCGATTCCCGGCGTCGGGAACATCAGCGATACCCTTCTCCCGGGTGACCAGCAGCCACCGCCGAGGGTCCGCTGGACGAATCTGCTCCCCGTCCAGCAACTCCGGATGGTCCGCAACCAGCGCCTGCAGGACATCCTCTGTGTCGAACGGCTCCTCCGTGAGGGGCTCAAGACTTCCTGCGTCCTTCATGACGTAGATTCGTTCCGCCATAGTCGTAGTGCTCCTGCATTCGCCATACCGTTCCGGCTCGCAACACTGCCGACCGGGAATCGCGCCCGAAGGTCATCCGGGCCACACGGAACGCTCCGGAATCCCGAGGAGGCGGATCTCGCCGAATGCCTCGAGGGCGTCAGCTTGTCGTTGCGCGCCTCGTCCTTGAACCGGCGGCGACGTCCTGGAGCTCCCTGGCTCACTCTGCGCTGGTTCACGGACGCTGCTCCGTCAAGCAGGGGCTTTCATGCGGATCCAGCGATCACCGGCTGATCAACGCATCGAGACGATCGAGCAGCTCTTCGTAGTCACGCACCCAGCGGGAGGTCGCCTCGACCGTCTCGTGCGGGAGCTGCAGGCGGTCCGCGAGATCATCGAGATACCGCTCTTCCTTGGCGCTCATCTCGTCGACCGCCGCCAAGGTCACCGCATCGCGAAAGACCAGAACTCGCGTGGCCCACGGCAAGGTAGACAGGTCGCGAGGCACCGCGGGAAGGTCGTCGAGGTCCACCCCGAAATGGGCGGCGTGGTGCTCGAGGAGCTCCCGCTCGGCCGGATGAAGCCCGTCGGCGTGCGCGGTCTCCGACAGGGTCGCAACGTAGAGGGCCGGCGAGAGGCCGTCGAGCGGATTGCGCAGGGGGTCCATGCTCACTCCCGCATGAAGTCGTCGAGATCGCCGGTAGTGCGGAGAATCAGCGCATGGGGTACGCCGAGAGCCTCCGCCAACCCGACGCTCGCGCTCAAGAGCTCGACGTTCACGTCGGGGTCGAAGGCGATCGCAGCCAGACGCTCGAGGTTGCCGAACCGGGCGTCCAACCGTTGCATGACGGCACTGAACTCCTCGTCCAGCCGCCCGAGGGCATACTCCTCGTACTCGGCGAGCCGTGCGATCAAGGCAGACTCGGATTGTCCCAGACCGTGCTCGAGGGCCGAGGCGACAAGCCTTGCGGCCAAGCCGCCGAGCAGCGCCCCGAGCAGCGGAAGAGGAATCATCGTCTGGCCGGCCGCGGCGGCCAACCCCATCAGTGCCGCATCCATCGCGACGACGTGCGACATCTCCACGAACTGGTCGCCGTCTATCGTCCGGGCGCGATAGTGCCCCAGAAGCGCGCCGACGCCCATCAAGGCGCTGACGAACGAACCAGCGAACGGCGCCGTCAACGCAGTCGCGTTCGTCAGGACGTAGAGCGTTCCGCTGGCAACTGCTCCGCCAGCCGCGCCCTGTACCGCCACGACCCCCACGTCCTGCCAATCCTGGGTCGAGAACTCTCCCCGGAAAGCACTCCGGCCGTCTCGCTGCTTGATCCAGATTGCCTGCGCCAAGCCGATTCCGCCGCTGGCCGCGGCACCGATCCCCGCGGCCCTGACGAACCCGGCTGACGATGGGCCATGCGCGTCTCGCGCCACCTGCTTCCGTTGCTCGTTCGCCTGACCGAGCCCGTCCTCACGGTCGCGAAGCGTGTCGTGGATGCGTCCCCGTTGCACCTCGGGGTAGGTGCCGTTCCCAGGCTCGATCAGGTCGTCCACGGTTCGGCCCGTCGTCCGCTCCAGATCATCGATTCGGCGCTGAATTCCCCTGGCTCTGCCGTCGGACACACCCTCGATCCCATCCGTCCTGCGCAACTGCTCCAACTGCTGGTGCTGATCGCGGGGAATATGGTAGCGTCCGACCCCGTCCGAGAAGTCCGGGTACTTTTCCGCGTGGGAAGCTACGCCGCGCAGCGTATTCCGAAGGCCGTTGTAGTACTTGGACTGTATGTCAACGCCGTCCACCCGATAGTCCACCGGCCCGGTACGTGGCACGCCCTCGAACGTCGCAGTCGGAGCGCGGCCGTGGAGCACGTCCCAGGCGCGGGTGACGCCTACGTGGACCTGCTCGGCGATCTCGCCGTGCTTGGTGCCCTCCCTTCCGAGGATGTTTCTCGACGATCCCACGAAGTCGCGGACAACCTCCAGCTCGCCCATGGCGTCCAGAAAGGCGAGATCCTGCTCACTCAACACGTCCGCGAGTCCGCGCGCTCGATTCGCCTTCTCCAGATTGGCCCAGACCG
This sequence comes from Vicinamibacterales bacterium, assembly GCA_965116765.1. Lineage (GTDB taxonomy): Bacteria > Acidobacteriota > Vicinamibacteria > Vicinamibacterales > UBA8438 > JAJEEA01. The sequence continues at coordinate 2,254,964 of OZ220718.1, forward strand.
CGGCAACCTGCGCGGCGACCTGGACCCCGCTCCGAACCAAGGGCGGCCGCTTCACAGTGCGACCTCCTTGCGAAGCAGTTCGCCGAGGGACCGAACGTGATTGACGAGGGCGGTGAGACGCTCCTTCTGGCCGCCATCGAACCGTTCGTAGTCGTTCGGGGCGTTGACTCGGAGCCAGCCCAGGACAGCGAGCGTGCCGTCGGTGTGTGTCCTGGTACTCGCCGCGAGTCCCTCGATCTCACGGCTGGCCGTCCGCAGGGAACGGATCTCCCCTTCGACCCTGACACGCTCTTGAACGGCCCGCTGGGCCAGCTCGCGGTTGCGGTAGTGGAGATAGATGCCCGAGCCCGCCAGCGCGAGGCCGCCGATGGTCCAGCCCACCGGTCCGGCCAGGGCCAGGAGCGCGTTTCCGGCCGCCATGCCGCCACCGCCGGCCGCGAGGGCCCCGCCGCCCAGCCAAGCCAGGGCGGCGTTGGTGGCGGCGGCGCCGGACAGGGCGGAGATGGCCGTCCCCGTCGACGCCGTGCCGAAGGTCGTCGCCACGGCCATGGCCACCGACGGACCGAAAGCGGCCAGCCCGACCCCGGCGGTGGCGCCGGCCAAGCCGGTGCCGCTCCCCATCGCCGCGGACTTCGCGGCTTCCGCCTCGATCCGATGTGCGGCGTCCTCGAACCGATCGACTTCGACGCGATACTCGCGCACCGAACTGTCGAACTCCCGGGGCGAATTCGCCAGTCGGTTCACGTACGCCGCGATCGGTTCGACGACGTCGACGACGGCCCGTTGCCGCTGTTCGAACAGACGTACGCTCGCCTGTTCGACGTCCTTGCGAACAGCCTCGTGCTTGGCGAGTGATGCCCGGAGCTTCTCGACAGCCTCGCGCCGCGCGGAAGCACTGAACGCCGATGCTCCCAGCTGCCCGGCCGCCTCGGCGGACGAGACGACCGCATCGGCGACCGCTCCTCCCAACCTCCCCAGCGTCCCGGGGGTCTCCATCGATGCGCCGGACTCCCGCTTCGTCACGGCAGCGCGTAGGCCACCAGCGAGCCCGGAAACCCCGTCTGGATGCTGCCGATCTGCACGACGATGTACTGCCTCCCCTCGTGCAGGTAGGTCATCATGCCGTACTGCCCGGGCGCGGGGAGCTCGACGCTGCCGAGGATCTCGCCCGTGTACTTGTCCCGCCCGTGCAGCAGCAGCGGCGCGTCGGGCACGATCTGGCGCGTCCCCTCGCTGAGCGAGCGGGTCTGCACGAGGAGGTCGCCGGCCACCATCTGGATCGAGAAGCCGGCGCCGCCCACGTTCGGGATGTCCACGCCCGCGAGGCGCGGGTTCTCGCGGATGACCTGCGCGGTCTCGCCGACCGGCAGCGACCACGCCTTGTCGCCGGTGTTCATCTGGTAGGCGGTGAGCTGGTTGTCCATCGGCTTGTAGAGCCGCAGGCCGTCGATGCGGGGCAGGCCCGAGACGGAGACGAACGGCTCCTGCTCGGGGGTGGGCCGGCGGAAGCCGCCGGGCAGCCACGCGGCGACGGTGGTGCCGGTGGTGGGGGTCGAGTTGGGGGTGGCGCCGCCGGGGCCGGGGCGCGCGTACTCGGGGTTGTCCTCGTCGACGCCGCCGGTGGGCCGCATGAACGACGGGGCGTTGCAGCTCCGGCGGTGTGAGTTGAACATCATGCCGGTGCTCGGGTCGGCGACGGGCGGGTGGGGGATGACGTTGCCGCCGCCGAGGCAGCCGACGTTGTTGTAGAAGTCGTTGGCGTGGTTCTCGGGCAGCGCCGGCACGTAGAGGCCGCCGACCCGGTAGTGCTCGAGGATGGCCAGGGCCTCCTGCCGCAGCTCCGGCGTGTAGTCGATGACGAACTCCTCGGTGAGGCCGGTCAGGATGATGGGGTCGACGGGCTCGGGCCGCGTCGGGTACGGCTGCCGGGGCGACGTGTAGTTGCCGGGCACCTCGGTCTGGATGACGTCCCGGTCCTCGATGGGCCAGATGGGCTCGCCGGTCTCCCGGTTGAAGGCGAAGACGAGACCCTGCTTGGTGTTCTGGATGAGGGCCGGAATCTCCTCGCCGTCGACCGTCAGGTCCATCAGCATCGGCGGCGTCGGCAGGTCGTAGTTCCACTGGTCGCTGCGGTGGATCTGGAAGTGCCAGCGCCGCTTGCCGGTCTCGACGTCGAGCGCCAGGACGCTGCCCCCGAACAGGTTGTCGCCGGGCCGGTGGCCGGCGTAGCTCTGCACGGTGGAGGCGTTGGTCACGAGGTAGACGAGCCCCAGCTCGGGGTCGGCCGAAGCCGGCGCCCATGTCGACATGTCGCCCGACCACTGCCACGCGTCGTTGTGCCAGGTCTCGTGCCCGAACTCGCCGGGCCGCGGGATGACGTGGAACTTCCAGAGCACCTCGCCGGTGGCGGCGTCGACGCCCATGATGTCGCCGGGGACGTTCTCGATGCGGGTCTGCCCGTAGCTCGGCTGGTGGCCGACGAGCACCACGACCACCCCGTTGACGACGATGGGCGGGGCCGAGGCGGTGACCATGCCGAGCTCGCGGGGAATGCCGTAGCCGGGGTCGTAGCTGGCCGCGCGGTCGAGCCAGCGGCCCCAGTCCTCGACGAGGGGCGGGATGAGGTCGAGCCCGCCCGACTGCGGGAAGCCGTCGAGGGGAATGGCACTCCCCCAGCTCTCGAGCGGACGGCCGGTCTCGGCGTCGAGCGCCCACAGGAAGAAGGCGGGGCTGGTGACGAAGATCACCCCGCGGCCGTTCACCTCGGCGTAGGCCACGCCCTTGCCATAGGCCTGCCGGGGCGAGCGCAGGTGCCGGACGGTCTCGGGCTCGCGGAACGACCACAGCGTCTCGCCGGTGGCCGGATCGATGGCCACCACCTGCCGCCGCGGCGACGCCACGGTGTAGACGACGCCGTCGACGTAGATCGGGGTGGCCCGGTTGAAGTAGTCGAGGTTGGGGCCGTAGTTGTCGCCCCGCCAGATCCAGGCCACCTCGAGGTCCGCGAAGTTGTCGCCGTCGATCTGATCGAGGGCCGACGACCGGGTGTGCCCGGCGTCGCCGCCGAGGTAGCGCCATTCGCCGTTCTCGGTCCCGGTCAGGCGCTGCGCCGACGCGGCGGCAGCCAGCAGCAGAACGGCGGCGCCGGCGGCGACACCGGAGCGCACGCGCGACGTGAAGCGTTCAGGCATGATGGGTTCCATTCACTCACCCGGAGTGTCCTCGTTCGCGTCCAGTGATTCGCCGTCATCCTACCGCGTCGGGAACGCGCGTCCAAGAAGAGCGCCCGCCCTGCGAAGACGCCGCGCGCCGGGCTTCACCGCCGTCGCAGGGCTCACGCTCGCGCTCGGCACCGGGGCGAATACGCCCTCTTCAGCATCGCCGACGCGGCCGTGTCTGGCGGCGGTTGCGGTAGCGGAATTCCGACGACTCGCGCATTTCTGGGACGTCCTCGAGGCCAGGGCGCGATCCCGAGCCTCTGGCAGGGGCGATCGGCGCCCGGTGACCGAGGCGTTGGAGGACGCCGCGTTGCATCGCGAGATCGACCGGCGCTGGTGCAGGCATCGGGAAGTTGCCGTCGACGAGGGACAGTCGGGGCCGGGGAGGACATGAGGTCAGGGCGCGGCGACGTACCCGCGCCGCGCCCGGACCCGGTGGTCGGGGTTGGACACCTCCACCCGGATGCCGTGCCAGCGGCCGTCGCCGGCATGCCGGGCCGGGTACGCCAGCTGGTACTGGCGGCTCAGCTCGCGGGCGATCCCGGCCGTGGCCGGGTCCAGGTCGTCGGCGTCGCGGATGATCTCGGTCCTTCCGCCGCTGTCGTCGGTCAGCTCGCGGAGCGCGCGCACGCTGACCCCCCTGATTCCCCCAAGACGCTCCACTGCGCTGGCGTCGATGCCGATCGCGTACACCAGCGCCTCGGTTCGCCGCACGAGCCGCCGCGCGTTCCAGTAGTTCGTCCCGCCGCTGTTGTCGTTGCCGTCGGAGATGATGAGCAGCGCCTTCTTGCGGTGGCGGCCCTCCGCCACTCGCGGCACCGACTCGGCCACCGCGTCGTAGAGCGCGGTGCCACCCCGGCGGCCGCGGATGTCGCGAACGGCCCGGCTGAGGTGGTCGCGGCTCGTGGTCCAGTCTTGCAGCAGGACCGGCCTGTCGTCGAACCGATAGAGGAAGATCTCGTCGTCGGGGCCGAGCAGGTCGTAGAGGAACCGATCGAGCGCGTTGCGGGCCGCCTGCATCTTGCGGCCGTCCATGCTGACGCTCGTGTCGAGGGCGATGCCCAGGCTGACCGGCACCCGTTCGTTGTCGAACTGGGTGATCTCGACCGGCTCGCCGTCCTCGTAGACCCGGAAGTCGTCCTTCGTCAGCCCGTCGACGAAGCGGCCTCGGGCGTCGGTGACCGTCGCCGCCACGTCGACCAGCTCGATGCCGCTGCGGAAGACGCCGTCCCGTCGGTCGGGCTCCCGGGCCTGCGCGGTGCGCTGCTCCCCCGGCGGGGCCGTCTCGGGGCCCCGCGCGGCTCCTCTCGCGGCGGCGGGGGCCGTCTCGGGGCCCCGCGCCGCCCCCCTCGGGGCAGCGGTCGCGGCGGGCTCTCTGCTCGCACAGCCGACCGCCCAGGGCGTCAGGGCCAGGACGAGGAGCGCCCGGCAGAGCCCCTTCGGCATTCGACCCGCGATGCGTCCCGCCTCGACTGCGCTGCTTCTCGGTCGCATTTGCCCACGGTTCAACATCGACTCAACGTCATCGACTCGACATCGACAGGGAAGACTTGAACCAGAACACACCGTGTGGGGGCGACCTGGGTCGCCAGCACGCGGGTTTCCACACCGAGCGGCAGCAACTCGCCGACTTCTACACGGCCGACAGCTCCCTGAACGTCCCCGTGCTGTCGCCGATGCGCTCGACCGGCACGCCGAGCTTGCCCAGCAGCGTCTGGTAGAGGTTCGTCAGCGGCGTGCCCTCGGGATAACGGAGGTGACGGCCGCCCTTCAGCGCGCCGGCGCCGCCGCCCGCGACCAGGATGGGCAGGCCGAGGGGAATGTGCAGGTTGCTGTCGCTCATGCCGCTGCCGTAGAGCAGCGTGACCTGGTCCAGGAGCGAGCCGTCGCCGTCGGCGGTCGCCGCGAGCCGTTCCAGGTAGTAGGCCAGCAGCCCGGTCTGGAACATCTGCACGCGGGTGAGCTTCTCGAGCCGCTCGGGGTTGTTCTGGTGGTGCGACAGGGGGTGGTGCTGGTCGGGCACGCCGATCTCGGGGAACGTGCGGTTGCTGAGCTCCTTGCCGATCATGAACGTGACGACGCGGGTGAGGTCCGACTCGAACGCCAGGACCTGCAGGTCGATCATGAGCCTGGCGTAGGCCTCGAAGCTCTCGGGGGCGCCGCCGGCCGGCCGCTCGAGCCGCGGCAGCTCGCGGCCGCTCTGGGCCTCCGCCCGCTGGATGCGCGTCTCGACGTCGCGGATCGCGTCGAGGTACTGGTCGAGCCTCGCCCGGTCGCGCGGCCCGAGATCGCGGCGCTGCGCGACCACGCCGTCCCGGACCGAGTCGAGCAGGCTTCGGTTGCGCCGCAGGCGGGCCGCCCTCGCGGCGGGATCGGTGCTCTCGCTGTCGCCGAAGAGCCGCTCGAACACCGCGCGCGGATTGCTCTCCATCGGCAGCGGCGACGTGGGGGTGCGCCAGCACAGGGTGTTGACGTAGGCGCAGCTGTAGCCGACGTCGCACGCGCCGGCGAGCTCGGTGGTCTCGAGCCCCACCTCGAGCGTCCTGAGCTGGGTCTCGCGGCCGAGCTCGGCGCCGGCTATCTGATCGATCGACACCCCCGCCCGGAAATCGACCCCCTCGGTCGGCTTGGCGTGGACGCCGGTGAGGAACGCGCCGCCGATGCGGCCGTGCCCGCCCGCCGGCTCTCCCGGCAGGGCGACGGCGGGCCGGTTGTCGAGCCCCGACACCACGATCAGCTCGTCGCGCATCGCCGCGAGCGGCCCGAGGATGCGCGAGGGCTCGAAGCCGGCCCCTTCCGTCGCCGGCGTCCAGTTCTCCATCACCGCGCCCATGGGCACGTAGACGACGGCGAAACGGGGCGTCGGCCGCGCCGCGGTGGTCCGCAGCGCCGCGTGGGCCGGCACCATGGCGTCGAGCAGCGGCAGGGCGACGCCGGCGCCGATCCCGCGCAGGACGGTCCGACGCGACAGCGCCTTTCGGGTGATGATCATGGCTCCGTGCTCCTCATCAGGAACGGCGTGCTCTCGACGACGCCGAGCACGATCGACGACCAGCGGTAGCCCCCCGGCTCGGCCTCCCGGACGATCCGGCGAATGGCCGGCATGTCGTGGGCCTCGAGGCCCCGGCCGAGCGCCCAGGTCATGAGCCGGGCGGTGACGTTCGTCACGAGCTCGTCGCCCCGGTCGAGCAGCATCCGCCGCAGGCCGGCCGGCCCTTCGAAGCGGCTCCCGTCGGGCAGCGCGGCGGCCGCGTCGACGGGACCGCCGTCCTCGGCCGTGTCGCGCCACCGCCCGACGGCGTCGAAGCTCTCGAGGGCGAAGCCCAGCGGGTCCATCTGCGCGTGGCAGCTCGCGCACGCGGGGCTGGCGCGATGCCGTTCCAGCCGCTCGCGCATCGACCGCGCGCCGCTCACGTCGGCCGCCTCGAGAGGCGGCACGTCGGGCGGCGGGGGCGGCGGGGGCGCCCCGAGGATGTTCTCGAGCAGCCACTTCCCGCGCACCACCGGCGACGTGCGGTTGGCGTAGGAGGTCACGGTCAGGATGCTGCCGTGCCCGAGCAGCCCCGCCCGCCGGTCGTCGCCCAGGGCCACGCGGCGGAAGCGGCTGCCGTGGACCCCGTCGATCCGGTAGTGCCGCGCCAGCCGCTCGTTCAGGAAGGTGTAGTCGGCCGTCAGCAGCTCGAGCAGGCCGCGGTCCTCCCGAAGCTGCGCCTCGAGGAACAGCTCGGTCTCGCGCCGGAACGCGTCCCGCAGATCGTCGTCGAACTCGGGAAACGCGTTGACGTCGGGGGCCGCCGCCCGCAGGTTGCGCAGGTGCAGCCACTGCGACGCGAAGTCGGTGACGAGGGACGACGCGCGCGGGTCGTCGAGCATGCGGCGGACCTGCCGCTGCCGCGTGGCGGGGTCGCCGAGCGCCCCGGCGGCCGCGGCCGCCAGCAGCTCGTCGTCGGGCAGGCTGCTCCAGAGGAAGAACGAGAGCCTCGACGCCAGCTCGAAGTCGCCGAGGCGGTACGCGGTGCCCGCCGGCGCGTCGACGGGGTCGCGCTCGACCCGCACGAGGAAGCTCGAGTCGAGGAGGATGCGCTCGAGCGCGAACCGGATGCCGGCGTCGAATTCGCCGTCCTCCTCCCGCCCGTCGCGATAGAAGCGGAGCAGCGTCTCCAGCTCGCCCTCGGACACGGGACGCCGGTAGGCGCGCGTGGCGAGAGCCGACAGGATCTCGCGCGCGCACGCCTCCGCCTCGCTTGGGCGGGCGTCGTCGGGGGGACGGCAGATGAAGATCCGGCGCCGGCTGGCCGTGTCTCCCGCGCCCGTGGCGTCGTACGGCCCGGCGATCTCGATCGCCTCCAGGCGGGCCTCGGCCCCGCGGACCCCGCCGAAGCTGATACTGCTCACCGGGAGGTACGCGGGCCTCACCCCCTCGGGCGCCACCATCCGCTCGACGAACGTCGCCGCGACGCGGCGGGACCCGGCCGGCACGTGAACACGGACGGCCAGGGGCTCGTCGGGCGCCCGCGACTGCGGACCGCCGAGCCGGAAGAGCTGGAGACGCTCGCCGTCGAGACGGAGGTCGAGCTGCTGGGGCTCGCGGAACCGCCGTCGTCGCAGCCGCGCCGTGACGACGTACTCGGCGTCGAGCGGGAAGTAGTGCCGCACGACGGCGCCGCCGCGGCTCCCGAACGGCAGGTCGGGGCCGGCCCGGCCGTCCTGCAAGCGGAGCCGCGAGACATCGTGGGTGGTCACCGACGGGCGGAGGGCGGGGTCGCCGACGGCGAGCCGGGCGATCCTCGCGGCCGCCGTCAGGTAGCGCTCGAGCAGCGCCGGCGACATCGGCAGCATGTCCGCGTTGTTGTCGAAGCCGTAGGCCATGCCGTCGGGCGGCAACAGGGCGCGGCCGTCGATCTCGAGCCCGAGCAGGTCCCGGATGGCGTTCGTGTACTCGGTCCGGTTGAGCCGCCGCGCCGTCGGCCGGCCGGGACGCGGATCGTCGGCGGCCGCCCCATCGATGGTGGCTTCCAGCCAGGCGGCGAAGGACGCGTACCGGGCCGGCTCGGGCCGCGGCCGCCCCGCCGGCGGCATCGTCGCCGACCGCAGCTTGCGGATCACCCTCTCCCACCCCTCGGTGTCCCGGCCCACTTGACGGAAGCCGTCCGTCTCGAACGAGAGGCCTCCGCTCCTCAGCCGGTCGTTGTGGCAGGCGACGCAGTAGCGGTCGAGCAACGAGCGGTGGTCGGCGGGGACGGGGGCCGGCAGGCCGGCCGCAAGCTGTTCCGTGGAAGGTGCTGCCGCCGCGGACGGCGGCTCGGCCCAAACGAGGGCCCAGACGCCGATCAACGCGGCGCCGAGGCTGGCCGGGAGAGTCCTTCGAGCGGCCCTTCCCATCAGTCGTGAGGTGCCGCTCATGATAGCGACCCCGGACGACGGGTGTCCACGGGAACCTGCGGCGCGCCGATCGACCTCGCAGGCCGGCAGAGGCAGGGGCGGCCCGATACGCGATCGACCGGAAGCTCGCAGGCCGGCAGAGTGCGACGAGTCCGGGCCACAGAAACGGCCGCGACTCCTGACCAGGGACGCTGACGGGAATGAACTCGCCCGGCGCGTCGAGACCGCCGCACCTGCAACGTCAGCTGCCTTCCTGTCGATGGCTGCCCAAGGAGGCGCCGACTCATGACGAGGAGCGCTGACTCCCCGCAGGAAGCGCGGACGCCCGCCGAGGGCGCCGACGGCTGGCGGACGCGCCGACTCCTGTCGGACGGTCGGGGCGGCGGCGCGAGCCGCCGGTGCCACGGACTACGGTTCCGGGCTACGATGGGGCCGACAGGAACATCGTCTTCTCGGGAGGAGCGCAGAATGGGACGCAGCGCTTTGGCTCTCGTGGCGCTGGCCGCGACGCTGCTGTCGTCGAGCACGGCCCTCGAGGCGCGCGCCGGCACGCCGCTCGTGGAAGCCGTGAAGAACCACGACCGCGCCGCCGTCGAAGCGCTCCTGACGGCGGGCGCCGACGTCGACGCCGCGCAACCGGACGGCGCGACCGCGCTCCACTGGGCCGTGCACCTGGACGCCGCCCCAATCGTCGATCGGCTGCTCGTGGCCGGCGCGACCGTGGACGCGACGAACGAGTACGGCGTCACTCCGCTCTCGATCGCCTGCGGCAACGGCAGCGCCCCCCTCGTCGAGCGATTGCTGGAGGCCGGCGCCGACCCCAACCGCGCGCGTCCGACCGGAGAGACCCCCCTGATGCGGGCGGCGAGCACGGGCAGCGTCGGGGCGGTGGACGCCCTCGTCGCGCACGGCGCGGAGGTGAACCGGGCGGACCCCGAACTCGGACAGACCCCCCTGATGTGGGCGATCTCGGCCCGCCGCCCCGCGGTGGCGGCGCGCCTCATCGCGCACGGGGCCGACGTCCACGCCCGCTCGGCCGGGGGGTTCACGCCGCTGCTGTTCGCGGCGCGGGAAGGCGACGCGGCGACGGCGCGCCGGTTGCTGGCGGCGGGCGCCGACGCCCACGACGCGATGGACGACGGCACGAGCGCCCTGCACGTGGCGACGCTGCGCGGCCACGTCGGCACCGCCGTCCTGCTCCTCGAGCACGGGGCGGACCCGAACGACGCCGGACCCGGCTACACGCCGCTCCACTGGGCGGCGGGGTCCTGGCAGACCGAGCTGAGCGGCCCGAACGGCATCGCCACCGAGCGCGACGCCGAGTGGCGCGGCCTGCGCGGCGTCCCCGGTGACCGGGCGGCGTTCGTCCGAGCCCTGCTCGACCACGGCGCCGACCCCGACGCCCGGCTCGAGCGCATCCCGCCGCGGGCGGGGTACAGCCAGCTGCGGGTGGAGCACCGCGTGGCGGGGGTGAGCCCGTTTCCGGGCGCGACGCCGTTCCTGCTCGCGGCGATGGCCGCCGACGTCGCGGTGATGCGGGTGCTGGCCGAGGCCGGGGCCGACCCCGACCTCGCCGCCGACGACGGGACGAGCCCGCTGATGCTGGCCGCCGGCCTCGGCCGCTACATGGCCGAGACCCTCGTCACCGAGGCCCGCTCGCTCGAGGCCGCGGCCCTCGCGCTCGAGCTCGGCGCCGACGTCGACGCCGCGAACGAGACCGGCAGCACCGCCCTCCACGGCGCCGCCCACGTCAAGTCGGACGCGATGGTGCGGCTGCTCGTCGACCACGGCGCGTCGCTCGACCCGGTGAACGCCCGCGGCCGGACGCCCCTCGCCGTCGCCGAGCTGTCCCGGGCGGGCAGCGCCACGACGGCGACCCGGTCGAGCACCGGCGACCTCCTCCGCGCGCTGGGCGCCCGCGTCGCGACGAACGCCCCGCCATCTCGCTGACCGGTCGACCGTCGGGAAGCAGCCAGGCGACCCCGTTGCCGCGGTCGAAGGTCGCGGCCGGAAGCGTGCATGGATCCCGAGACTCTTACCGCCCTGGCTGGCATCGCGGTCTCGATGACGTGGGCACCGGGACCGAACAACGCCATGCTGAGCGCCTCAGGCGCCAACTATGGCTGGCGCCGATCGGTACCGCATGTCACGGGCGTCGCCGTGGGCTTCCCTGTCATGCTGGTCCTCGTGGCGTCGGGCCTGGAACACGTGCTCCAGGCATTCCCGTTCGCGGTGGAGATCCTGGGGTGGGCCGGCTTCGCCATGATGGTGTGGTTTGCGTGGCGGATAGCGACAGCAAACGCGTCACGCGAGAGTGCTCGAAGCCGCCCCCTCACCTTCTTCGAGGCCACCGCGTTCCAATGGGTGAACCCCAAGGCTTGGGCCGTCGCGATCTATCTGACCGCCGGTTACGCGATCGGCGAGTCGGCACTCTCGAACATCTTGCTGGCCGCGGGTGTGTTCCTGCTATCGGGCCTTGCTTCATCCCACACATGGGCCGTATTCGGGGCTGGAATCGGGAAGGCGCTCGACCGGGGCTGGCGCCTCCGCGCATTCAACGTGGCGATGGCCGTCATGCTGATGTCGAGCGCGGTCTGGCTGATGCTGGGTGACTGAAGCTCTGGGGTTGGCCGTGCTGTTCCCGAAGTCCGGCGGAGGAACAGTGTGTCGGGAAGGAGGCGTAATCAAACGTACTCCGCGAAGTCTTCCAGCGGAGCGTCGAAGTCGTCGTCCATGCGCAGGATGAGCCCGCGCGCGGTGCCGAGCTCTCGCGCCTCCCGCGCCCCCGGCAGGACCTCGAGCCGTATCAGCGGCCGGTTTCCCTTCGCGATGACGACTTCCTCACCGTCCAGCGCCTCCCGGATGAGCCGGGTGAGGGCGGCGGACGGGGCGGGACTACCCGCGGGTCATCGGCTTCCACCATGAGCAGGTCGCGTACTTCCTCGGCCGCCTGAGGGGATATCCCCGAGGTCGCGGGTGGTGCGGCTGGCCGATTCGCCTCGGCCACATACCTGTGTTTGACAGCTACTATGCATGGAACTATAGTAGCGTCATGGACGTCACAGACAACTGGACGACTCAGTTGAGGAAGGGGGTGCTGGAGCTGTGCGTGCTGAACGTCGTGGGCCAGGCGCCGGTCTACGGCTACGACATCGTCAAGCGGCTCCGCGGCATCGACGCCCTCGTCATCCGCGAGGGCACGGTCTACCCCATCCTCAGCCGCCTCAAGCGAGACGGCCTGGTGATCACGTCGCTCCAGGAATCGCCCGAGGGCCCGGCCCGGAAGTACTACGAGCTCACCCCCCGGGGCGAGCTGGTGCGCGGGGAGATGAACGCCTACTGGGAGGTCCTGAAGCGGGGCATGGACGCCCTCAGGAAGGAGGATCCATCATGATGACGGCGCTACCGAGCTTGACCCACGACGCGCAGGGCGACCTCGAACGGTACCTCGGCCGCGTCAAGAGCGCGCTCCGGCCGCACCCGTCGGTCGACGCCGACGACGTCGAGCGCGAGATCCGGGGCCACATCGAGGCGGAGCTCGAAGGCGCGCCGGCGCCGGTCACGGCCGAGCGCCTGCGCAGCGTGCTCGACCGGCTCGGCAGCCCCGGCGACTGGGTGCCGACCGACGAGCTGCCGGCGTGGCGGAAGGTGCTGCTCCAGCTCAGCTCGGGGCGGGAGGACTGGCGGCTCTCGTACCTGGCGCTGGGCCTCTTCGTCGGCTGTCCGCTGCTCGGCCCCGTCGCCCCCCTCGCGTTCTTCGCCAGCATCCTCGTCGCGCGGGCCGGACTGGCGCTGCTCGACGAACGGAGCGAGCCGGCCGGCGCCCGCCGGTGGTTCCTGTATCCGCCGCTCGTGTTCATCTACGTGGACCTGGCCGTCGTCGCGGTCATCCTCCCTCCCGGCATCCTCCTGGCGCTGGCCGTCGATCCCAACCTGCCGCCGGAGCTGCTCGCCGCCCGCGGCTTCCTCTTCGGGGGGCTCCCCGACCCGTTCTGGCTGAGCGCGACCCTCCTGATCGCGGCGGCCGCGGGCACGTGGTGGCTGGGGCTGGGGTTGGCCCTCGCGAGGTTCAGGCGGGCGGTGCGGTGGGTGTTCTGGCCGTTCGCCGACTGGTTCGATCGGCGCCACGGCCTGCGGTTCGCCCTCGTGGGACTCGCCATCGCGGCGCTCTCGGGCGTCGGCCTCTCGATGGTGCTCTGAGGGCCCGTGGCAACCGCGACGCCGCTCCTCGCCTTGCGCCCGGCACGAGCCAGGGACGGGATCGCGCGGAACATGACGGCGTGGCAACCGCGACGTCGCCGCTCCTCGCCTTGCGCCGGCACATTCGAGCCGGAGCCAGGAATGCGCCGAGGGCCGGTGGCCATCGCGACGTTGCCACGCGGGGGCAGAGCAGCGTGTCGCCCCGGTCCGGGAGTGCGCTGAGGGCCCGTGGCAACCGCGACGCCGCCACGGGCTCCGCTCCACGCCCGCCGAGCAGCGGCCGTCAGGGCGCGGTCATGTAGTCGAGGGTGAGGTTGGTCAGGGCCCGTACGCCCACCAGCAGCGCCTTCTCGTCGGCGAAGAAGAACGGCGAGTGGTTCACCGGCGCGGTGGCGGGGTCCTGGTCCTCGGGGGTCACCCCGAGGAAGAAGAACATGCCCGGCACCTCGTGCTGGAAGTACGAGAAGTCCTCGGCGACGGTCATCAGGTCCTGCTCGACGACGGGGTCGTCGCCCGCGACCCGCTGCAGGGTCGGCACCATCCGCTCGGTCAGCCCGGGGTCGTTGACGGTCACCGGATAGCCGTGGGTGATCTCGACCTCGGCCGTCGCCCCTGCGCTCGCCGCGATCTGCTCGGCCGTCTGCCGGATGCGGCGGTGGATGTCCTGGCGCACCCCGGCGTCGAACGTGCGGATGGTGCCCACCATCTCGACCTCGTCGGGGATGATGTTGCCCCGCACCCCGCCGTGGATGCTGCCGATGGTGATGATGGACGGCGTGAGCGTGACCGGAAGCTGGCGGCTGGCGATGGTCTGCAGCCCCAGCACGATCTGGGACGAGACGACGATCGGGTCGACCCCGCCCCAGGGCGCCGCGCCGTGGGTCTGCCGCCCCCGCACCACGATGCGGAGCCAGTCGGCGCTGGCCATGGCGCTGCCGGCCCGGTAGGTCAGCTGCCCCACCCGGTTCGGACCGACGTGCAGCCCGAAGATGACCTCGGGCCGCGGGTTCTCGAAGGCGCCCTCCTCGAGCATCAGCTCGGCCCCGCCGCGCTCGCCCTCCGGCGCCCCCTCCTCGGCCGGCTGGAAGATGAACTTCACGGTGCCCGGCAGGTCCTCGCGCACCGAGGCGAGCACGTCGGCCACCCCCATGAGGATGGCCACGTGGTTGTCGTGGCCGCAGGCGTGCATGACCCCGACCTCCTGGCCGTTGTAGATGGCCCGCTCGCGCGACGCGAACGGCAGGTCCACCATCTCGGTGACCGGCAGCGCGTCCATGTCGGCCCGCAGCGCCACCACCGGCCCGGGCCGCCCGCCCCGCAGGGTGGCGACGACGCCGGTGTGGGCGACCTCGGTCCGCACCTCCATGTCGAGCGAGCGCAGGTGGTCGGCCACCAGCGCGGCGGTGCGGAACTCGCGGTTGCTCAGCTCGGGATGCTGGTGGATGTCGCGCCGCCACGTCACCACCTGGGGCTCGACGGCGCGGGCGCGTTCGTCGGCCGCCTGCCGAAGCGCGTAGACGTCAGGGCCCTGGGCCAGGGCCGGCGTCGCGGCGCCGGCCAGGAGCGCCATCGCCGCCGCCGGAAGTGCCATCGCCGCCGCCCGGCGCCATGCTCGCGGCGCGCGCCGCGGGTCCTCGATTCGGTGTCGATTCACAGATCTCCTCCCGTGTGTCTTCCTCCATTCTCCATCAGATCGGCCGGCGGGCCAGCCGCGGCGGCGCGCCGGGAGCTCTTGACCCGGGAGGGCCGAAGTAGTGATAGAGTAACCGGACGAGCGCAGCCGGCGGCCCGAGACGAGCCGAGGCTGCCTCCGATCCGACAGGCGCCGGCGAACCCGCGTCTCCCCCCGACGGATCGGGGAGCGTGAGGTACCGGGCGCCCGCCCATGACCTGCCGGGTTCGGATCGAGTCGGTGAAGACTCGTTGCGTCCGGCCCCCGCGGGCTTCCCGTGGGCGGCGCGGGACACGTCTCACGGACACCGTTCGCGAACGAATTGTCGAAACGCTGGCGTCCCAGGTCACGGGACGCGGCCTGACCGGCTCCTTGTCGTGCGGAGCCGAGGCCCCCCGGACCGGACGCCTTTTTGCGCCGCACGTCCCGTCGATGCGCCGGGCATCCGCCCGGCGACCGGGCCGGCGCCGGCGCGGGGGGCTCCAGAAATGCTCGATGCCACTAAGGCGGAAAGCGGTTCGGCGGCGAGCGACGGCCCGAAGCGCGTGAAGTACGTGCGGAAGCTCGACCAGATCGAGCAACTCTCCGCGCAGGAACGCGACCGGCTGGGCCCGGTGGCCGACCGCTACGTCTTCCGAGCCAACGACTACTACCTCGGCCTCATCGACTGGGACGATCCCGACGACCCCATCCGCCAGCTCATCATCCCGCGCGAGGAGGAGCTGACCGAGTGGGGCAAGCTCGACGCCAGCAACGAGGAGTCGGTGACCGTCGCCCGCGGGGTTCAGCACAAGTACACCGACACGGTGCTGCTGCTCTGCAACGAGGTCTGCGGGGCGTACTGCCGCTACTGCTTCCGCAAGCGCCTGTTCATGGACGAGAACGACGAGGCCACCAACGACGTGACCGAGGGCCTGCGCTACATCGCGGAGCATCCCGAGGTCACCAACGTGCTGCTGACCGGCGGCGACCCGCTGCTGATGAGCACGCGGCGGCTGGTGGAGATCTTCGACGCCCTGCGGGCGATTCCCCACGTGCAGATCATCCGCCTCGGGTCGAAGATGCCCGCCTTCGACCCCTACCGGGTCCTCCGCGACCCCGATCTGCTGGCCGCCTTCCGCAAGTACTCCACCCCCACCCAGCGCATCTACCTGATGGCCCACTTCGACCACCCCCGCGAGCTGACCGACCTCGCGATCGAGGGCATCGACACCTGCATCCGCAACGGCGTCATCTGCGTCAACCAGTGCCCCCTCATCCGCGGCATCAACGACGACCCGCGGGTGCTGGCCGAGATGTACGCGAAGCTGTCGTACATCGGCTGCCCCCCCTACTACCTGTTCCAGGGCCGCCCCACGGCCGGCAACGAGCCCTACGAGGTGCCCCTCGTCCAGGGCTGGTCGATCTTCCAGCAGGCCCTGACCCGCGGGTCGGGCCTCGCGCGGCGGGCGCGCTACTGCATGTCGCACGAGACCGGCAAGGTCGAGGTGCTGGGCATCGACGCCGAGCACGTGTACCTGCGCTACCACCAGGCGAAGTTCCCCGACGACCTCGGGCGGTTCTTCATCCGCCGCCGGAACGACGAGGCCTACTGGCTCGACCAGCTCGAGGTCGTCGACCGCGAGCCGGTGCACGCCTGAGCCGGCGCCGGGGCACGGCAGAGCCCGACTCGATGCCCGCCGGAACCGGGTTCCCGGGTCATCGGACCATGCTCTCGGCGCCACGGGAGGCGCGGGCGGTCGTTTCGCGGACGTCGTGCGCCATCTCAGGCCGCACCACGCCCGGCGCCTCGCCGGTGCGGGACGCGCGGGCGGTCGTTTCGCGGGGACCGCAGGGTCCGTTCCAGGGGCTCGTCTTGCGGCGGTCGCGCGATGCGTCTCGGGAGACGCGGCGGATGCCTGCGTCCTGGTTCCCCGGTCACGCGCGGGCGGTGGTGCGGACCTTGGTTCTCGCCGCGGCCGCGGGCGCCGGGAGCGACGCCGCCGCGCAGGACGGCGTCGCGGGCGACCGGGCCGCGCTGGTGACGCTCTACGACGACGACGGGCGGGCCGGACTGGACGGACCGCACCAACTGGACGACCGACGAACCCCTCGACGCGTGGCGCGGCGTGACGACCGACGCGGCCGGGCGGGTCACGGCGCTCGCGCTGCCAGAGAACGAGCTCGCGGGAACGCTCCCGGCGGCCCTCCGGAACCTCACCCGACTCCGCCGGCTCGACCTCGGCGGCAACCGGCTCGGCGGGTCGATTCCGGCCGAGTTGGGCGACCTGATCGGGCTCGAGGAGCTGTCGCTCTGGAACGACGACGACCTCCTCGATCCCGACGACGACGGCCTGACCGGCGCGATTCCGGCCGAGCTGGGCAACCTCGCCGACCTCGAGCGGCTGGATCTCCGCGAGAACGACCTGACCGGAGCGATCCCGCCCGAGCTGGGCGAGCTGACCCGCCTCCGCGAGCTCCACCTCGGGCGAAACGAGCTCACCGGGGCGATTCCGGCCGAGCTGGGCAACCTGACCCGCCTCCGCCGGCTCGACCTCGGCCGCAACCGGCTGACCGGGCCGCCCCCCGCCGCGCTGGGGCGCCTGACCCGCCTGGACGAGCTGGTCCTCGGCGGCAACGACCTCGCCCCGGGGCCGGTGCCCGCGTGGGTGGGCGGCCTGCGCCGTCTCTCGGCCCTGTCGCTCTCGCGCGCCAACGTGACGGGGCCGTTGCCGCTCTGGCTGGGCGACCTCGCCGACCTGCGACGGGTGGATCTCTCCTACAACTGGGACCTGTCGGGGCCGCTGCCGGCGGGCCTGGACCTGTCGCATCTCGAGCGGCTCGACGTCTTCGCCACCCGGGCCTGCGCCCCCGCGCCGTGGCTGAGCTGGCTCGCGGCGATCGACTTCGCGGGCGCCGTCTGCGGGTCGCGGCCCGACGTGATCGACATCGCCGTCTTCCACACCCCCGCCGCCCGCGAGTCCGCGGGAGGCCCGGACGAGATCGAGGCGGCCATCGATCTCTACGTCGCCGAGACCAACCAGGCCCTGGAAGAGAGCGGGGTGCGCGCCCGCGTCGCGCTGGTGGCCAGTGAAGAGGTGGACTACACCGAGGCCGGCGAGTACGACATCGACATCCGCCGGCTCGCGGACCCGTCCGACGGCCACCTCGACGGCGTTCATGCCGTGCGAGACCGCGTCGGGGCCGACCTCGTGCATCTCATCGTGGGCGACCTCGACGTGTGCGGCGTGGCCCAGCTCGGCGGCCCGGTCGGCATCACCCTCCACGGCTGCGGGGGCCGCACCCTGGCCCACGAGCTGGGACACAACCTCGGGCTCCACCACGACCGCTACGAGCTGGCGCACCGGGCGCGAAGGGCGCTGTCGCTGCATCCCGGCTACGGCTACGTCAACCAGCGGGGGTTCGACGCCGGCGCCACGCCCGACGACCGGTGGCTGACCATCATGGCCTACTGGTCCCAGTGCAACGCCATGAGCGTCCGCTGCACGTCGCTGCTCCGCTTCTCCAACCCGCGGCAGGTCTGGCTGGGCGACCCCCTGGGCGTGCCCGCCGACGTCGACTCGATGGGCGACGACGGCCCCGCCGACGCGGCGGCGCTGCTCGACGCCACCGTCCCCGTCGTGGCCGGCTACCGGCGGAACCCCGCCAACCGGGCGCCGGTGGCGGTCGGGAGGCTGCCCGACCGAACGTTGCAGCTGGACGCCGGCCTGGAAGTCGTGGACGTCGCCGAGGCGTTCCACGACCCGGACGGCGACGGGCTGACCTACGCGGCCGCCTCGTCGGACCCGGCGGTGGCTCGGGCACGGGCTGACGGGTCGCGGGTGACCCTCACGCCGGTCGCCCCCGGCGCGGCGTCGGTCGCCGTGACCGCAACCGACGCCGCCGGACCTGACGGCAGCGCGGCGCAGCGCTTCACGGTGACCGTGCTCTCGTCCGCGACCGCCTTCACCGACCACCCCCTCCGGCCCGGCGTGACCCCGGTCAGGGCGGTGCACCTGCTGGAGCTGCGGGCCCGCACCGACCGCGTGCGGGAAGGCCTGGGCCTGCCGGCGTTCGGCTGGACCGATGCCGTCCTCACGCCCGGCGTCACCCCGGTCAGGCGGGTCCACCTGACCGAGCTCCGTGCCGCGCTCGAGCAGGCATACCGGGCAGCGGGCCGGCCGCCGCCGCACTACACCGACCCCGCGGTACGGGCGGGGGCCACCGTCATCGCGGCCGCGCACGTGATGGAGCTGCGCGCCGCCGTCGTGGCGCTGGAGTAGGCTGCGCGGGACCCTCGACCAGGGCGGCACTCCCGCACCCTCAACCGATGGGCGGCGCGAAGACCCCCGGCCCCCTGACCGCCAGATGACCGCGCTCCCCGGACTCACCCTGCCCTCGCCGGCCCGGGAGCTGTGACGTCGGCTCCGTCGAGGCGCCGCGGCGCATTTTTTTCTTGACAACTTTTTGCAGCCAGTCTGCGTGGTTTCCGGGACGCGACCAGGAATCCCTCTGGACACCCCTCAGGCGCCGCAGGTTGCACGACCCCGACCACGAGACCGAAATCTGTCGTCCCACCGCCCGTTCGGGCCGCTGACGCGAGTACAAGCCGCCCAAAATCAATGGGTTACGATGGGGCATGCACCCTGAAACCACACCCGACGCGCCTGCGCTCCCGCGGCATCCCGCGGACTCCATCGTGCCCGAGAGCGACGCGCCCGCACCGCGGCCCTGGTGCCCCGACGGTCCCCAGGCCGAGGTCGTCGCGCTCGGCGACCGCATCGCCGAGCTCTCCGCCCGCATTCATGCCGCCACCTGGGAGCTGCTGAGCCTCATCCGGCAGTTCGACGAGAGAAACGGCTGGGCCGGCTGCACGTCGTGCGCCGAGTGGCTGGGCTGGCGCACCGGGCTCGAGCCGGGCGCGGCCCGCGAGCACGTGCGGGTGGCGCGCGCCCTCGCCGACCTCCCGAAGCTGAGCGACGCGATGCGGCGCGGCAAGGTCTCGTACTCGAAGATGCGCGCGGTCACGCGGGTGGCGACGCCGGAGACCGAGGACGACCTGCTGAACGTGGCGCTGTCGGGCACCGCCGCCCACGTCGAGAAGATCGTGCGGGCTTGGCGGCGGGTGGACCGCCTGGCGGAGCAGACCGAGGACCGGCGGCGGCACGAGACGCGGTCGCTGCGGACGTGGGTGGACGAGAACGGGATGGTCGTGGTGCGGGGCCGTCTGTCGCCCGAGGTGGGCGCGGTCGTGCGGCGGGCGCTCGAGGCGGCGTGCGACCAGGCCCGCGGCACCGTCACGGCCGACGCGACGGCGGCGGTCGCGGACGGAAAGGCCACCCCGGACGCAGAGGCGGAGGCACCGACGCTGGCGCAGCGGCAGGCGGATGCGCTGGGGCGTGATTGCGGAGTGCGCGTTGTCGGGCGGGCTCGACCGGGGGACGGCGGGCGACCGGTATCAGGTGGTGGTGCATGTGGACGCGGAGGCCCTGACCGCAGAGCCCGACGTCGCCGAAGCGCCCGACGTTCCCGCGGGAACGTCGGAGACGGCAACGCTCGTGCCCGCGCGGCACGGCGCCGGCCAGGAAGCGCGCGCGGCGGCGGTTCGACGAGAGGACCGCGGCACCTCGTCGCGCCCGGGCCCGACCCCTTGCCCGGGACCACGTCCGGCCTCGTCCACCCCGGCCGGCTCCCGCCAGACGGTGCTGGAGGAGGCGGGGGGCATCCACATCTCGGCAGAGACGGCGCGTCGCCTGGCCTGCGACGCGTCGACGGTCGGGATGCAGCACGGCCCCGGCGGCGAGATCCTCGCCGTCGGCCGCCGGACGCGGACCATCTCGCCGGCCCTGCGCCGGGCGCTGAACGCCCGCGACCGCCGGTGTCGGTTTCCGGGGTGCCGGAACGTCCGGGTCGATGCTCACCACATCACGCACTGGGCCCACGGCGGGGCGACGGCGCTCGACAATCTGGTCCTCCTCTGCCGGCGGCACCACCGGGCGGTTCACGAGGAGGGGTTCCGGGTCACGCTGGACGCGTCCGGAAGCGTGGCCTTCGTTCGGCCGGACGGTCGTCCGCTGCCGGACGCGCCGGCGCCGCCGGCCTGGACGGGTCGGCCGCTGGCGCCGGTGAGGGCGCGGCTCGAACGAGACGGCATCTCCATCGACCCCGACACCCTCACGCCCGACTGGCGCGGCGAGCGTCTGGACCTGGATTGGGTGATCCACCAGTTGTGGCGTCCGCGCCCGCAGGCGGAGGCGACCTGCGAGCGGCAGGCGGCCGACCGGTCTTGACCGCGAGCGCCGCGGATGGCCGTTTCCATGGCAGCCCGTGTGGGCCGCCCGCCCCGCCGAGCCTGGAATGCTCTGCACCAGGCCCGCGCGCGCGTGTGGCATGATGAGACCGGGTCGAGGGGGCTGGAGGTATCCCGTTCATGGCTGAGCCCGGCGTAGCGTCCAGGTCCGGCGGCGAGCGGCAGCGAGCCGCCCCGCGGAGACCGACACTGAAGCACGGAGACCGGCTCGGGCGCGACGAGTTCGAGCGCCGGTACGCGTTGCGGCCGGACCTGAACAAGGCGCAGCTCATCGAGGGAGTCGTCTACATGCCGTCGCCGGTCAGCGTGGCCCACTCGTATGAACAGGGCTCGCGCCCTTGTACGATCCATCAGCGGCCCAGCCGGCCCCGGAGCTGCGGGTCGATGAGGAACTTCGCGGCAACACCCTGGACGCCACCGCCATGGCCTGGACGAGTCCGGTACACACGCGAAGCCAGGTGAACGCCGCCGGGGTGACCCTCGTCGACCCGTCCGCCTCACCGCGCGACAAGTTGGGGGCTCGCACCATCGTCCACAACTGGCGCGCCTCGCACAGCTTCCCGCTGAACGCGCTGCAGGTGAACCTGCGACACGCCGTCGCCGGCTTCGGCGACGCGGCGCTCGTCGCCCAGCGGCTCAAGCGCATGTCGTCCATCGAAGCCAAGCTCAGGCGTTCGCACCACATGCAACTCGCCCGCATGCACGACATCGGCGGCTGCCGCGCCGTTCTCCCGTCCGCCGACGACGTGCTCGAAGTCGTCCGCAAGTACGACAGGAGCCGCGCACTCCACGAGCCCCTGAGGCGCTACGACTACCTCGCGTCCCCGCGAGACAGCGGCTACCGCAGCGTCCATCTCGTCTACGGCTACCGGACGAAGAGCGACGCCCATGCCGCGTACAGCGGGATGCGCATCGAGATTCAGCTTCGGTCGCGGCTGCAGCACGCGTGGGCGACCGCCGTCGAGACCGTCGGCACGTTCTCCGGGCAGGCGCTGAAGTCGAGCGAGGGCAACGAGGCGTGGCTGCGCTTCTTCGCCCTGATGGCGACCGAGCTCGCCTGCACCGAAGGGCTTCCACCTGTCCCCGGCACGCCCGCCGACCGAGGAACGCTGCGCCGCGAACTCGTGCAACTGGCGGAGGAGATCAATGCCGTCGCGCGTCTGGAGGCGTACGGCCGCACCCTGAGAATACTCGAAGGCGACGTCCGAAACGGCCGGGCCGCCTACTTCCACGTCTACCTGGACCTCGCCGGCCAGAATGTCCGCTGGAACGAGTACTCCGCAGACGAGCGCGAGGAAGCGATTCAGGCCTACGAAGAGGTCGAGACCGCCATCCGACGTTTCCGCCGCGCCGAGACGGTGCTCGTGCAGGTCGGCTCCGTCGAGGCGTTACGCCGGGCCTACCCGAACTACTTCGCCGACACGACCGTATTCGTCACCGAGCTGAAGAAGGCGGTCAAGGGACACTCGCGAGCCTCGAAACGACCGCGCGCGCAACCTTGACCCGACCAAGGTGTGCGACAAGAGCCAGCACGTCCTGGTGGTGACTGAGTAGCGACCCTGGAACGGGCCGCGACCGCATCCCGTCAGACCTCACCCCTATGCCGAGCGCCGGAACCGCAATCGTCTCTTCGCTACCGCCGCGACCGCCCCCGACTTGCCCTTCTGCGGGCCGAAGGCCTTCTCGGCCTCGAGAAGCGCACGACGCTCACACTCTCGCACTCCGTCGCTGGCCTCGGCCACCTCATGCAGAAACGCGAGCACATTCTGCAAAACCGCCGGAGCATGGCAGTCCGGGTTGGACCGCGTGAACTCGACGAGGTTCTTGACGATATCATCGAGCTCGAGATCGGATTCACCGGCCATGTCGATGGCCGACTCCACGAATCGTTCGTCGTATCCCCAGGTATCGACGAAGTACCGGATGATTCTGATCCGTTCTCGCTCGTGGAATCCACCATCGACGGTCGCCAGCTTCACTGCCAGCGAACAGACCAGATCGAAGATGCTGACGGCCAACAAGTCAAGCGGAGTATTGATGAACTTCGGAATCTCGACGACACGGTTCGAAGAGAGGTCATCGAGCTTTCTGCTGATGAGGGTCCAGGCGGCGCCGGAGAAAACGGCGGTGCCGATGACCCACCCGATGGGCGTTGCCGCCGTCGCGAGCCCCAGCGCGCCGAGGATTCCCGCGGGAAAGAAGGTCGTTGCGACAGCTGATGAACTGGCGACCGAAGCCCCCACTCCTGCCGCACCGAGGGACCTCACCAGCGTGAGCACTCTCTTCTTGACGGTCAGCGACCGATAAGCCCCTGCTCCGATGTGCAGCTCCTTCTTGAAACAGAGGGGATGCGACAGTGGCGAGTCGATTCCCAGGTCAGCCAATCGATCATGCCAACGCCGCAGCCGCTCCGCATTGTCGCGGATCATGCTGATTCCGTCTTGAGGGCAGTGAACTGACGGCAGATCTCCGCCACGCGAAGATGGATGTCCTTCTCACGCAGGTCTTGGGCCCCGCCGTGGACGAGACCAAACGCGGCCAGAACGGTCTGGACCAGGGGCCCGATGAGAAAGCCGATGATCGGGATGAGGGCAATCAGGTGGCCGACGACGAGACCGAAGATCACCCCGAACACCGCGTTGGGAAACTCACGCGTCAGAAACACGACGATGTCGAGGATCTTGCGGCCGATCCAGATGAAAACCTTCCCCGCGGCCGTCATCACTTCGATGGACGCATCCGAGATCGAATGGAGCTTGAACTTGGCGTCAGCCGAAACGTTCAGGTTGTCGATCAACCTCCTGACCTGTTCCCGCGTAAACTCGCACGTGTTCAGCTCCGCAATGGCGTCTTCGTCCAATAGCCGCGCGTCCTCGCAGAACTCCGCACCGTTGCTATGGGCCGTGATCCGCATTGCGTATCTCCCAGCAGCTGACCTGTCCCCGTACGCTCATGTCCAGGCCAGCCGAGGGCACGCTCAACGCCGCGCGTTGACACAAGAAGGGCGGCTCGGCGGATAGAAGCCCTCGGCTCTGCCCACGCCCAGCCGCCCATGAAAGCCTGGCTCCCGCCCCCGACCGGGGAGGCGGGGCCGGTAGATCACACGAACAGGCCCATCGTCTTCATCTTGTCGCCGAGCACCCCCGCCGAGTCGGGGTGCCCCAGGAACTCCTCGATGAGGCTGGCGTAGACGCGGCGGAAGTCGACGGTGTGCTGCAGGTTGTCGCCGTGGACGAGCTCGGTGAGGCTGGGCGGGGTGCTGTACTGGCCGCCCTGGACGCCGCCGCCGACCACGAACGACACGTTGGCGGTGCCGTGGTCGGTGCCGAGGTTGGTGTTCTCGGGCACGCGGCGGCCGAACTCGCTGTGGATGAAGACGGCCACCTCGTCCTGCTTGCCGAGGCGCTTCATCTCCTCGAAGAAGGACCAGACCGCGTCGGAGCAGTACTGCACCTGGCGGTTGTGCGGGCTCTCCTGGTTGACGTGGGTGTCGAACAGGCTGCCCTGCAGGCGGACGTAGTAGAGCCGGGCCGGGAAGTCGTTCTCGATGAGGGCCACGACCTTGTCGAGGTCGAGCAGGCGCAGGTCGGGGTTGCGGGTGCGGTTGTAGTTGTCCCAGGCCTGGCTGACGAGGGCCGAGGCGTCGCGGGCGCTCCGGTTCACGTCGAGCAGGAACTTGTGGGCGGAGGTGCGCGCCTCCTGCCCCGTCCCCAGATGGTCGACGAACGACTGCTGGGGGTGGAAGACGGCGCGGGTGAACGCGGACGGCTGGTCGAAGACGACCGGCACGTGCTGGCGGGCCCGCACCGCGAGGCTCTGGGTGGCCGAGATGTTGACGAGGTAGTTGGGCGTCCCCGACGGGTCGAGGGCGTCGGCGGTGCGGCCGTACCAGCCGTACTCCTCGCCGCTGTTGGGGGCACCGGTGTGCCAGTACGAGGCGGACGTGAAGTGCGAGAACGACGGCTGGTCGTAGCCGGCGCCGTGGATGACGGCCACGTTGCCGTCGTTCCACAGGCGGTGCATGCCGAGCATCGACTTCTGGAAGCCGAAGTGCTCGTCGACCTTGAGGACGTCGGCCTCGCGCACCCCGAGGTTGGGCCGGTGCCGGTACAGCGCGTCGTTGCTGTAGGGCACGAACGTGCTCAGCCCGTCATAGCCCCCGAACCACTCGAAGACCACGAGGATCTTGCCCGGGGTGGCCGCGACCGCCTTCGACGCCGCCCCGAACAGGGGGGGCAGGGGGCTGACCGCCCCGGCCAGCCCGAGGGCGATGCCGCGGGCGCCGATCTTCAGGGCGTCGCGACGGGACACGCCGCTCGCCTCGCACAACCGCCGGCCTCGATTCGTCATCGTCATGTCCCACCTCTGGCAGCCCGCGGCGAAAGCCCCGCTGCATTCGAGCGGCGATGCACCCCGCCTGACTGCGTTGCTCCTCGGTCACATATGCCCAATATTCTCCCTCGTCGCGCCTTGTCAGGCGGGAGCCTCGCCGCTCTCGGTGCAACGCGGGGTTTCACCACGGGCTGCCTAGTTGATCTGGTACTCCGGCGTGCTCATGATGAGATGCGCCACCATGCGCAACGGATCTTCCATGTACGTCTCGGCCCGTCCGATGTCCGAGGTGCCCAGCTCGTCGTCGAGCAGCGCCACCAGCGCGTCGCGCATGGACGGGGCGATGGGCACCCGCAGGAACCGGCCCAGCAGGTAGTCTACCGCCTCGCCGGTGGTCGCCGCACCCGCATCGCCGATCATGCGGGTCATGTCCACCCGGGCCCCGCCGCGCGGGGTCGGAATGAGCTTGCGCACCGCCCGCTCCCACCCGCGGTAGGTCGACACGCGGGTGTTGAACAGCTCGTCGCGCTCGAGCGCGGCCAGGTCGAACGCCGACATGTTGGCCGGGTCGTCGAGGGCGATCGCGCTGCCGAAATCATACCCCTCCCGCAGCCGGTGTCCCACCTCGCCGGCGCCCCGGCGCGACAGGAAGTTCGGGTCGCGGAAGTTGACGATGTCGGGGAACAGGTAATCGAAGGCGACGTTGCCCCGCTCCTGGATGAGGGCGGGGGTGATCCACGCCCGGCCCTGCGCCCAGCCCGCCACCGACGGCGGGTTCAGCAGGTGCTGGCCGAGCGCGGTGGTGGTGCGGTTGAAGTCGGGCACCCCGGGCACGTCGTCGGCCCCCAGATGCTTGAGCAGGGTGACGACGTGCTCGACCGGGCCCTTGATGTGGGCGCCGTAGCTCGCCGCGCTGTAGAAGTCGCGCGAGCGGAAGATGGTCGAGAGCAGGGGCCGCAGCTCGTAGTCGTTGTCGCGGAGAATCGCCCCGAGCTCGCGCCGAAGCTCGTCGGACAGCTCCTCGCGCACGAAGAAGCGGTAGATCTTGGCCGCGATGTACTCGGCCGTGACCGGCTGCTCGAGGATGATGCGGAGCACGTCGACGCCGTCGAAGTTGCCGGTCCGCCCCAGGAACGTCTTGGGGCCGTCGTCGTGCTGGGCGGGGTGGACCACGAAGTCGAGGTTCTCGAAGTTCCAGCCGGTGAAGGCGCGGGCCGCCTCGCGGATGTCGGGCTCGGTGTAGTTGCCCACCCCCATGGTGAACAGCTCCATCACCTCGCGGGCGAAGTTCTCGTTGGCCGATCCCTTCACGTTCACCCCGGCGTCGAGGTAGTAGAGCATCGCCGGGTCCTGGGCCACCGCGACGAGGAGGTCGCCGAAGTTGCCGGTGGCGTGCCGCTCGAACGTCTCGATCTGGACCAGCATCTTGCGGTAGTCGCGGACCTTGCTCTCGGCCGTCGCGAAGTGGCCGTGCCAGAAGAGGGCCATCTTCTCCTCGAGCGGCCGGTTGGTGTCGAGCATGCGCTCGGCCCACCAGTAGCCGACGCGGCGGGTCTCGAGCAGGGTCGCGCGCAGCCAGTAGAAGAAGCGGTCGGACACCGGCTGGGCGTGGCGGTTGACGTGGTCGGGCTTGACCTGCACCCCCATGCTCTCGCCGTTCCTGAGGCCCAGGTCGGTGGCGGCGGGGCGGCTCGGCGGGAAGTTGAGCAGGCCCTCGTCCCAGAGCCCCGAGTGCTCGAACGGGGCGAGATGGCCGTTGGCGGTGTCGTCGTAGTAGACGAGCGACCGCACCGCCTGCTCGGGACCCAGCGCGGCGAGCTCGGCGATCTCCCCGGGCGTGCCGCCGAAGCCGGCCCGGCCCAGCAGGTGCGCGGCCCGGTCGGCGTTCCAGTCTTCGGCGGTGATGGGGGCCAGGTCGTCGACCCACGACGCGGGTCCGGGCGACCACGGAACCTGAGCCGACGCGGCCCCGCCGGCGAGCACGCATGCGAGCAACGCCCCGGCCACGGCCGCCGGTCGGTGGTGTCTTGTCGTCATCAGCGAATCCTCACGACCTCGATCCGGCCAATCCGTCCGGATCATGCCTTTATACCCCAAGGCCCGGCATCTGAATAGCCCGATCTGCTCGCGGCACCGCCGGAAGGCGCCCCGCTACGGGGTTGACGAGAGGGAGGGAATGCCTTCAGAGTGGAGGTGAAAAGGGAACCTGGTGGCTACACTGCACGTCGAGAACTTCCCCGACGACCTGTACTCGATCCTGCGAGACCGGGCCGGACGCGAGCATCGGTCCGTCGCCCAGGAGGTCACACACCTGCTCGGCCAGGCCCTGGAGAACCGCGAACCCCTGTCCATTCTCGACCTGCAGGGCCTCGGCCGCGACCTGTGGGACGGAGTCGATGCGGCAGACTACGTCCGCCGCGAGCGGGACGCCTGGGACTGATCGCCGACTCGCCCGGCGGCAGCGTCACCACGGACACCGTCGTTTCGTCCGGTTTCCCGGCTCCCGGTTCGCCATCCTCGCGGACGCGAGGGTCGGCTACAATGCCGGCAGCAAGTGGACGTGATCCGCACCCGGCGAGCACGGAGACTCCCACCGAGAAGGAGCCACGAAATGAGAGTTGCATCCCCCACCCGAAGGTCGTTCATCGAACGTGTCGCCCGAGCGTCGATCGTCGCCGCCCTCGGGCTGCTCCTGGCGTCGGCGCCCGCCCAGGCCCAGGACCTGAACGAGGATTCGGCCGCCGCCATGAAGGCCGCGTTCATGGCCGACATCGAGGTGATGCGCGAGAAGTTCCTCGGACTCGCCGAGGCCTTCCCGGCCGAGACCTACACGTGGCGCCCGATGGAGGGCGTCCGGTCCGTGTCGGAGGTCCTGATGCTCATCGCCAGCGAGGGCTACGGCTTCGTGCCGATGGCGGTCGGCGCCCCGACCGCCCTGAGCCGCGAGGAGTCCCAGGGCCTGCCCGCGATCACCGACAAGGCCGAGGTCATCGACCACCTGACCAGGGGCTTCGACTACGCGCGGGAGCAGCTCGAGGCGCTGGACCCGGCGACGCTGACCAGCGCCCGCAACCTGTTCGGGCAGGAGCGGACGACCCCGGCGATCATGTTCTTCGTGGGCGGGGACATGCACGAGCACCTCGGGCAGCTCATCGCGTACGCACGGACCAACCGCATCGTGCCGCCCTGGAGCCGGTGAGATCGACGGAGACTCCGGCTGCCGCGCGGCCGCGGATGGGACCGGAACGCCCGCCAGCCCGTCCGCGCGGTGCCGCCCGGGAGTCCGTGGCGAAAACCCGTGCTGCAACGAGACCGTCGACGGCCAAGACGAACTTGGTTGCGTCTGGTTCGGTGCAGGGTGGCGAAAACCCGTGCTGCAACGAGACCGTCGACGGCAGCAGGGGCTTTCGCGACGGGCTCCTCGACAGCAGACAACCCCGCCGGGGACATGACGTTCGCCCGGCGACAGGAGGAATCATGAGACGACTGTTTCCCGTGCTCTTCATGGCCGCGGCGGGCCTGCTGGCGATGCCCGCGACGGCCGCCGCGCAGTGCGAGGCCGACGGCGACATCGAGTTCGTCTGCGGACCCGTCAGCCCCGAGGACCTCATCCAGGTACCCGACTCGCCGTGGGTCATCGTGGCGAGCATGGTGGACGACGGCTACCTGTCGGCCGCCGACAGCCGCGACAGCAGCACCGTCCGCCTGTTCCCCACCACGACCACGCCCTCGCGGGGGCGGCACGACATGGCCCGCTACGGCGGCTGCCCCGGCATGACCACCGAGCAGTTCCGGGCCCACGGCATCAGCATCCGGCCCGGCGACGGCGACACCCACACGCTGTACGTCGTCCGGCACACGGACCGGGAGGCGATCGAGGTGTTCGAGGTCGACGCCGGCGGCGCCGTCCCGTCCCTCACCTGGGTCGGGTGCGTGGTGGCCCCGGAGGGCCTCGGGCTGAACGCGGTGGTGCCGCTGCCCGAGGGAGGGTTCGCGGCGACCAGCCCCGCCACCGGCGACATCTGGGAGTGGCAGCCCGGCGGCGACTGGACCCGCGCGCCCGGCAGCGAGGGCATCGGCCCCAACGGCCTCGAGATCGCCCCCGACGGGCAGTCGTACCTCGTCGCCGGCTACGCCGCCGAGTCGATCATCCGCCTGCCGCGGGGTCCGGACGCCATGCCGACGGACCGCATCGAGGTCGGCTTCTACATCGACAACGTGCACTGGGCCCCCGACGGCACCCTGATCGCGGCCGGCCACCGCGCCCCCGAGCGGGCCCGCGTCGGCGAATGCGTACGCGGCGTGAGCTGCGAGGGGGTCACCTCGCACGTCGCCCGCGTCGACACCGAGGCCCTGACCGCGGAGACCATCTTCTCCTACCCCAGCAACGACAACCTGCGGCTGGGCACCGCCGCCATCCAGGTCGGCGACGAGCTCTGGGTCGGCAGCGTCGGCGAGAGCATCCGCATCGCGCGGGCCCCGCTGGACTGATCCCGTCTTCGACCCGCTTACCAGCGTCCCCGCGCCCGTCCGCGGCCGGGGACGCCGGGCGGCGCCGGCCGCTCCTCGACTCCCGGCGCCGCCGGCACGGCGTCGCGTCAGCCGCCGGAGCGACCAGCGACCGCCGACTTGGCAGGCGCCATGCCGAACCCGCGACTCTCCATCTCCACCGCCGACATCACGAAGCTCGCCGTCGACGCGATCGTGAACGCCGCGAACACCCGCCTCCTGGGCGGCGGGGGCGTGGACGGCGCCATCCACCGGGCGGCGGGGCCGGGTCTGCTCGCGGAATGCCGCTCCCTCGGAGGCTGCGCCACCGGCAGCGCGAAGATCACCGGCGGCTACGACCTGCCGGCGCGTCACGTGATCCATGCGGTGGGGCCGGTCTGGCACGAGGGGACGCGCGACGAGGCCGAGCAGCTCGCCGGCTGCTACCGACGGGCCATCGAGCTGGCGGGCGAGCACCAGTTGAAGACCATCGCGTTCGCCGCCATCAGTTGCGGCATCTACGGATACCCGCCGGACGAGGCCGCGACGGTCGCGGTCGGCGCGGTCCGGGCCGCGCTCGCCGGCGCGCCGTCGATCGAGGAGGTCACCTTCGTCTGCTTCGAGCCTCGGGTGAAGGCCGCGTTCGAGCGGGCGCTCGCGTCCGGCCACGGCGGCTGAGGGTCGCGATATCTGCGTCCACTTCTTCCCATTCCCGATTGATCCGTTCCGCCTCGACGGCGTCCGCTCGATACGCCTCTTCGAGGCGGCGGTCGAGTTCCGAAACGGTCATCCGGGTTCCGGCGGCGGGGTTCGTGGACATCGGAACTCTCTCGGGCCTTTCCGCGACGGCTCCGAGGATCATACCCTCGGCAACCGAACGCGTTCTCAGCGAGGAATGGCTGATCCGGTTGCCTGGTACGACGCCAACGCCGAGACCGCCGCGCCCCGCTACGAGCGGGTCAGGTCAGAACGGCTGCACGGCTGGGTGGCGGAGCTGTTGCCGGCGGCGCCGGCGACCGCGCTCGACGTCGCATGCTCGTCGAGCGTTGCATCGCCGACGAGGACACTGGAACGACCCACGTGCGGTGGACCCGGATGGCGGTGCGTTGCCGGGCGCGCTCGACGCGTCACCTTGAGCGGCGTGGAGACGGTTCGGAAGCAGGCCGGCGCGCTTCGACCGCGCGCACCGAGCCTGGCCATCACGTTGGCCGTGACGGCCCGGGCGCGGTGGTGGTTTCGGGGGCGCCGACCGCGTCCCGGTCTACGCGGCGCGCGCTCCACAGCTCCGCGAAGCGTCGCGCACAGCGCGACGGCACCGGAAGCAGAGGTCGTGGTGCCGTTCCCGGTTGACCCGTCGCTTCCAGGTGTAGCGCGTGCAGAACGCGTCCCGCCTGCCGCAACGGCGGCACAGCTTGCCGTGCCGGGCGACTCGGGTTCTCGAGCCGCGGGACCGTCGATCCGCGTCCGCCGACATTTCCAGATTGGTCATGCCCTGCCTCCGCGTGTCCTTCACCAATGGTATCGGCCGTTTCCGCAGCGACCGTGAACCCCGATCCGGGGTCGCGCCGCTTCGTCGGCCTGATCAGTAAGACGCAATCGGACCGGCACGTGGTTCCCGACGAAGCGGATGCAGCCCCGACCGAACCGGGGGAAATCAAGGCAACGACGCGCGAACCTGCGGTGTTCCGGGACTCGTACTCCCGTTTCGCATGGATATTCGGGAGTATCGATCCCGTTTCGCACAAGTCCCGTCACGGGCATCGCCGAAGCCGCCCACGGCGGCCCGCGCTCAGGGCAGGCGCAACGCCGCGCCCCCCCCGGCAGGCCGGGGCCGGCCACCTGCACCACGATGTACTGCCGGCCCCCGTGGAGGCGGCCCGCGGTCAGGGCAGGCGCAACGCCGCGAGCGCCCCCGGCAGGCCGGGGCCGGCCACCTGCACCACGATGTACTGCCGGCCATCGTGGAGGTAGCCCATCATGCCGTACTGGCCCGAGGCGGGCAGCTCGACGGTGCCGACCCGCTCACCGGTCCGCTTGTCGAGGGCGTGCAGGCGCGGGGTGCCGCCGGTGCCCTCGGCGGTGACGACGAGGGTGCGGGTGACCATGGTCACCGGATGCGACAAGAGGCCGGTGTTGGGCAGGTCCACCCCCTGCAGCGCGGGGTGGTTGCGGATGCGCTCCGGCGTGTCGCCGTTCGGCGTCTCCCAGAGGTGCTCGCCGGTGTTCATGTCGATGGCGACGATGCGGCTGTACGGCGGCTTGAAGATGGGCAGCCCCTGCGGCCCGCGGAAGTCGCCGCGGTTCAGCACCGCGAACTCGCTGATGGTCCGGCCCGTGGTCTTGATGTCCTCGGGGACGTCGATGAGGGCGCCCGGCACGATGTTCTCGGACCGGCAGCCGCGGCGGGTCCCCACGTAGAGGATGCCGGTCTCGGGGTCGGCCGAGGTCGGCCCGTGGATGTTCGACGCCCCGCTCGGGCAGCTCACGAACGACCGGAGGCCGGACGGGTGCCCGCGCTGGATGGGCGGGTTGAAGATGGGCCCGAGGCGGTAGTTGCGGGTGATCTCCAGCGCCTCGGCCCGCAGCTCGGGGGTGAAGTCGATCAGGTCGTCCTCGGTCAGGCCCTGCATCTCGTAGGCGGCGGGCCGCGTGGGCATGGGCTGCGTCGGCGAGAGGCGCTCGCCCGGCACCTCGGACTGCGGCACCGGCCGCTCCTCGATGGGCCAGACGGGCTCGCCCGTCGCCCGGTCGAAGGTGTAGGCCCAGCCCTGCTTGGTGGCCTGCACCACGATGCGGCGCGGTTGCCCGTCGACGGTCACGTCGAGGGCCACCGGGGCGGTGGGGTTGTCGAAGTTCCAGATGTCGTGGTGCACGGTCTGGAAGTGCCAGCGGCGCTCGCCGGTGCGGACGTCGAGGGCGATGACGCTGGTGCCGAAGAGCCCGTCCCCGGGCCGGAACCCGCCGTAGAAGTCGATGGTGGGCGGGTTGGTCGGGATGTAGACGAGCCCCAGCTCGGGGTCGGCCGACATGGGCGCCCACGACGAGACGTCGCCGGTCCACTGCCAGGCGTCGTTCTCCCACGTCTCGTGGCCGAACTCGCCGGGCCGCGGGATGACGTTGAACTTCCAGAGGTGCTCGCCGGTGCGGGCGTCATAGCCCAGGATGTCGCCGGGCACGTTCTCGATGCGGGTCTGGTTGTAGCCCTGCTCGGCCGAGTTGCCCACCACGACCACCCCGTCGACGACGATGGGCGGCGACGAGCTGGTGATGTAACCCAGCTCGCGGGGAATGCCGAAATCGGGGTCGTAGGCGCCGTCCCAGCTCAGCCACGGCCCCCAGTCGGCGATGAGGTCGGGCAGCAGGTCGACCACGCCGGTACCCGGGAACCCCGGCAGGGGCACCGCCGTCCCCCAGTCCTCGAGGGGCAGCCCGGTGCGTGCGTCGAGGGCGTAGAGGAAGAAGGCGGGGCTGATGGTGTAGATGACGCCGCGGCCGTCGATCTCGCCCCAGGCGACGCCCTTGCCATAGCCGTTCCGCATGCCCCGGTCGAAGCGGGTGGTGTGGGGCTCGCGGAACGTCCAGAGGGTCTCGCCGCTCGCGGGGTCGATGGCGACCACCGTGCGGCGCTCGCCGGCCACCGTGTACAGGGTGCCGTCGACGTAGATGGGGGTCGAGCGGGACACCGCGAGCCGCGAGGGCCCGAAGTTGTCGCCCCGCCAGATCCACGCCACCTCGAGGTCGTCGAAGTTGTCGGCGGTGATCTGATCGAGGGCCGAGTAGCGGGTGTGCGCGGCGTCGCCCCCGATGTAGCGCCATTCGCCGGCGTCCTGGGCGGGCGCCGAGGCCGCGGCCGCCAGGAGGATGGCCGTAACGATGCCTGCCCGCAGCCGGCTCGCGGGGAATGCCATGACTGTCATCGCTTGTCCCTTCCCTATCGCGCCGGCGGCGAGACGATCTCCAACTGTCCGAGCGCACGCACGTTCGTGGGCAGATCGGCGTCTCCGGCGGGATAGCCGTTGACCTGCAGCAGATAGGCAACGATGGCGGCGTACTCGGCGGGGCTGAGGCTGCCCGGATCGGCCTCGGGCATCAGCGTCGAGATCGTCTCGAACAGCTCGCCCACGGGCCGGCCCACCCAGCCTATGCGGAACCGGCCGCCCGAGAATTCGCCCGTGTCGTGGCACGCGGCGCACACGTCGCTGAACGTGCGCTCGCCGCGCGACGCCTGGGCCGGCGTGAAGACGCCGTCGAGCAACGAGCCGGCGGACGACTGCGCCGAGGAAGCCTCCGTCGGCGAGGCGCCGCCGGCCCCGGCCATGACGAGACCGGCCGCGAGGGCCAGGGTCGAGGCCCCCGACGCGAAACCTCGCCGCGAGCCCCCCCGTGCGTCCCGGGCGTTTCTCCCATCCGTGGACGGAAAGACCCGCCCCGACGCGAAACCCCGACGCGAGACCCCCGGTGCGGGACGACGGTGATCAACGCCGCCCCTCACTGCTCACCCCCGGCTTCGCGCTCGACGGCGCGCGACGACGTCAGCAGGTTGGTCATGCCGTAGTTCCCCTCGTGGCAGGCGTACTCGAAGAGCGGCCCCTCGGCGGGACGCCACGGGACCTCGCCGGTCCAGGGACGCGTCCACACCGACGGGTCGCTCACCGTGAACTCGTAGCGGACGGCGTCGTCGGCCACCCGGGTGAACCGCTCGACCACGCGGCGGCCGACGCTCGAGCCGAGGTAGTCGGCCTGCTCGTAGAAGTTGCCGGTCTCGACGACGAGGGTGTCCCCTTCCCAGCGCCCGCGCGAGACGCCGAGCCACTGGACGACGTGGTCGGGCAGAGGCGGCCGGTCCGTCACGGGAATGAAGCGGATGTCGTGAATCTGCTCCTGGAAGATGACGACCCAGCCCGGCGACTGCAGCACGTGCACGTGGTTGTTGTAGCCGCTCGACGTGATGGGCACGGGCCGGTAGACGAGGCAGCGGTCGCCGAGATCCATGTCCTCGGGCCCGTGCGCCGGCACGCGCCCGCGCTTGGCGGCGGCCAGGCGCTGCGCCTCGGGGGTGGCGGCGCGGGCCAGCGCCTCGGGCGTGCGCGGCGGCAGGCGGCCGTCGGCGGGCTCGGTGATGAGCGAGGTGCGGCCGATGGAGATGCCGCGGTCCCACCAGAACTGGTTGTAGGCCAGGGCCACGTCCTGCTCGCGGGTCAGCTCGGACCGGCGCTCGGAGGTGGCCCGGATCTCGGAGGCGTGGTTCGCAGCCGCCACCTCTTCCTCGGTCAGCAGCTCGCGGCCCGCGTACTCGGCGGGGCGCTCGAGGGGGGTGATGGTCCCGTGGTTCCAGACCCCCTGCAGGTCGGGGTCGCCCCACGGCGTGCGCGGCGCCGCCGGCCGGGCGTCGGCCACCGCGGCGGCCGGCGGCGGCGCGGCAGCCGGAGCTCCCCGCCGGGCCGCGCCGGACGCCACGCCCACGTCGGGACGGGCATCGGGCACGAAGCCGTCGCGGTTGGGCATCTCGACCCGCGGCAGGGTGGCGGCGTCGACGGGGTCGTCCTCGCCGACGAGGTCGTTGAGGTAGAGCACGTAGGCGACCACCGCGTAGACCTCGTCGGTCGAGAGCGAGCCGGGCTGGTTGAACGGCATGGCCCGGTTCACGTAGTCCCACAGGGTGGTGGCGGCGGGCCAGTAGCTGCCCACCGTCTTCCGCGCCCCGTCGCCGGCCAGCGATCCCTGGCCGCCGGCGAGCCGGTCGTCCGGGCCCTCCTGCCCCGTCGGCCCGTGGCAGACGGCGCAGCGGCGGTCGTAGAGGGCCCGGCCCTCGGCCGCGGTCCCGCCGCCCGCCGGCAGCCCCTCGCCGTCGGGCCCGACGATCGGCCCCCAGGCGGCGATCTCCTCCGGCGTCGCCAGCGTGCCGAGATCCGTCAGTCGTGCACCGCCGGACGTCTGCGCCCACACCGCGCCGGCGCAGAGCAACGGCAACGCCATCGCGGCCAGCGCCGCCCGCACACGCCGTTCGGACATCGTTCCTCTCCACCCGGCCGTCCGACCGGACGCGCCGGCCCGTTCACCCGTCGACGTTCGCGGCCCGTGCGCCGGGCGGGGCGCGCCGGCCCCCTCGGACATCGACGCGCCCCGCCCGGCCATCGACGCCGACCCGCAGGCCCGTTCACACATCGACGTTCTCCACCCCGCCGTCGGCCCGGATGCGCCAAGCCTGCAGCGCGTTGTTGTGGTAGCTCGAGCGCGTGCCCCGCGCCGCGATCAGCGCGTCGCGGGTCGGCTGCCGGTCGCCGGTCTCGTCGATGCAGCGGGAGACCAGGGTCACCGGCGAGCCGTCCCAGCGCCAGTCGAGGCGGAACCGGGTGTGGGCCAGGGGCAGCACCGGCTCCTGGAGCCGCGCCTCCGCCCACGAGCCGCCGCCGTCGGTCGAGACCTCGACCCCGCGCACCAGGCCGCGGCCCGACCACGCGAGCCCCGAGATCTGGTAGTAGCCCGGCCCGTCGAGCCGCTGCCCGCCCGACGGCCGCGTGATGACCGACTTGGCGTCCATCACGAAGGTGAACTGCCGCGCCTCGCCGTTGGGCATCAGGTCGGTGTACTTCGAGGTCTCCTCGCGGGTCTGCCAGGCGCGGTCGACGAGCTGCATGCGCCGCAGCCACTTGATGGAGATGTTGCCCTCCCACCCCGGAATCAGCAGCCGCAGCGGGTACCCCTGGGCCGGCCGCAGCGCCTCGCCGTTCTGGCCCCAGGCGACCAGCACGTCGTCCATCGCCTTGTCGAGGGGCACGCTGCGCGTCATGCGGCACGCGTCGGCCCCCTCGGCCACCAGCCAGCGGGCCTCGGGCCGCACCCCCGCCTCGCCGAGGAGCACCGACAGCGGCACCCCCGTCCACTCGCTGCAGCTCGTCATGCCGAACGCGGCCTGGGCGTCGGTGTCGGGCTGGGCGGGCGACCACTTCACCCGGCCGTTGCCCGAGCACTCGATGAAGTACACGCGGTTGACGGCCGGCAGCCGCCGCAGCTCGGCCATCGTGAACACGAGCGGCCGGTCGACGAGGCCGCCGATGGCCAGCCGATGTTCGGCCGGATCGATGTCGGGAATGCCCGCGTGGTGCCGCTCGAAGTGCAGCTCCGACGGGGTGATGCTGCCGTCGAGGTCCTGGAGCGGGGTGAGGCTGCCCGCCGCCTGGTCGTAGCGCGAGGCGCGCACGCGGCGGGTGGCGACCTCGAACCGGGAGCGGCCACCGTAGGCGCTGACCCCCGCGCCGAGCGAGCGCCCGGCGCGCTCCTGGCCGGCAGCCGGCACCGCGGGCAGGGCGACCGCGGCGGACCCGAGGGCGGCGGCCTTGAGGAATCCCCGGCGGCTTCGCCGGGACGGGGGCCGGGTGTCACGCTCGGGCATCGGTGCACCTTCTGGCGGGACCCCGCGGCGGTGCGAGATCCGCGCAATCTGCACTGGAGCAATCCGAGACGGAACGCCCGGGCGCTGGACCGGCGATCTCGGCGCTACTCGGGAACTCCGCCACGGGGGGCTAGCACTCGGGGTCCCAGGAACGGCGGAGGGAGCAACGCCCACGGGCCGAGGCAATCCGCCCGCCGGTGCTGGAACCTGACGCGATTTCACATAGCCTATGGGGCCGGCCGGGGGCTGTCAATGCTCGGTCGGCGGGCGTTCGGTCGGCCCGCACGGAGCCCCAGGGACCCGTCCGAGACTTCCGTACCGGTCGGAGCGGTGGCCATCGACGGCGATTCTCGACGACGCGTCGACCTGTGTAGTGCGCCCCGTCGAAACCGTGCCGAACGCGGTCGACGCGCCGTCCCGTCGTCGTGGACGGCCGGGACGCCTCCCGCCGGACCACAAGGCCCGGGACCGCGGTCGTTTCCGGACCGGTGTCTCCCGATCAGAGCCTGGGGTCGATCGGCTCGGTTTCGAGGGCGAGGATCGAGAAGACCCGGCGGTGCACTTCCCGGAGCGGGGAGCCCTGGGTGAACTTCTCCAGGGCGTCGATGCCCAGGGCGAACTCCCGGAGGGCGAGCCGATGCTTGAAGCCGGTAGCGCGCCGGCGGAGCCGGTCGATGTTCCTGGGGTCGGTGTACTCGGGGCCGTAGATGATCCTGAGGTATTCCTCGCCCCGGCACTTGACCGCGGGCGACACCGGCGAGCCGGAGGTTCGGGCGATGAACTCCAGGGGCTTGACGACCATTCCCTCCGCGCCCCGTTCGGTGTGGGTCTCCCACCACCGGGTCGCGTCCCCGACCTGGCGGGCGTCGTCGAGGTCGACGGTGCGGTGCTCGGTGGCGACGAGGACGGGGTGGTCCCGCGCGAGCCGGGCGGCGAGCTCCATGTGCCACGTGTGGGGCCGGTCGACATGGACGGCTCCTTCGCTGGCCAGGATGTGGAACGGGGCGATCCGGAGGTCCTCGACCGAGTCGACCGGCCAGTTGTAGCGCCGGTAGGCGGCGCCGTAGGCCGCGGCCATCTCACGGCGCCGGCGGTAGCGGTCGAGGAGCTCCCGGTTGTCCGGGTTGCGGCGGCACGCCGTCGCGAGGGCGTCGACGGCGGCGTCGAGGCCGGTTGCGGCGGCGGCCGCCACCGGCGCGTAGTGCTCGGCGACGAGGACGCCGCCCTTCGCCGACCACGGCATCAGCTCGCAGTCGAGGCAGATCCAGTCGGTGTCGAGCTCGGCCCACAGCCCGGCGTCGGCAACGCCCCGGCGGACCTGGTCGATGACCAGGGCCTCGAACGCCGGGTCGTCGAAGAACCGGCGGCCGGTGCGGGTGTAGAGGACCCCGCCGGCGTCGTTCGTGACCCCGAACCGCCTGAGCGCGGCGTCGGGGTCGGCGGCCAGCACCGCGACCGCGCGCGAGCCCATGTGCTTGTCTTCGCAGATGACGTGCCGCACGCTCCGGGTGCGGAAGTGGTCGAAGGCTTCCTTCGGGCGCTCGAGCAGGCCGGGTCCCGGGGCGGCGTCGCACGGGGCCATCGTCGGCGGCAGGTAGATGAGCCACCGCGGATCGATCGCGAAGCGGATCATCGTCTCGAGGGCGGCGGCGGTGTTCTTGCGGCCGACGCGCACGGTTCCCATCAGCCGGGTGTGGCTGGAGAGCGCGCCCGTCATGTCCTTCATGTCGAGCAGGTCGTCGCTCTGCTGCTGCGCGGTGCGGGTGTCGTCGGCGGGTTCCGCCGGAGGCGTCGCCGGTGCCCGGTAGGTCCGGCGGGCGGCGACGGAGACGATCTCGCGCTCGGGGTAGCGGAGCGCCGTCAGGCGCCCGCCGAATGCGCACCCGGTGTCGATGCAGATGGTGTTGTTGACCCACTCGGGCGTCGTCACCGGCGTGTGGCCGTAGACGACGCACGGTCGGCCGCGGTAGTCGCGGGCCCAGTTCAGTCGCACCGGAAGGCCGAACTCGTCGGTTTCGCCGGTGGTCTCGCCGTAGAGGGCGAAGTCCCGCACCTCGTGCGAGATGCGCCCCTGCAGCTCCTCCTTCATGCCGGCGTGGGCGGCGACCAGCCGGCCCCGGTCCAGCTCGTAATGACTGGGCAGGCGCTTGATGAACGCCTTCACCCGTTCCCGGAACGCCTCGGGCTGCTGCTCCAGCTCGTCCATCGTGCGGTCGAGCCCGTGGGTGCGCTGCACGTCGTGTCCGCTCAGGGCCCGCGCCAGCTTGGCGTCGTGGTTGCCGGGCGCGGCCAGGGCGCCGCCGTGCTCGACGGCGTCCATGACGAGCCGGAGCGTCTGCACACTCTCCGGTCCCCGGTCGACGAGATCCCCCAGGAAGACCGGGCGGCGGCCGGCGGGGTGCTCCAGCGTGAATCGGCGGTCGACGCCGGCCTCGTCGTGCCGATCGACCCGGTAGTCGAGCTTCTGCAGGAGATCCAGCAGCTCGTCGAAGCAGCCATGCACGTCGCCGATGATGTCGAACGGTCCGTCCAGGGCGCGCCGGTTGCAGTCGAGCGGCTGCCGCTCGAGGGTGGCCTCCCGCAGCTCCTCCGGGGACGCGAGTCTGTGCCAGCGGCGTACGCGCTCCCGTCGGAGGCTCTTGAGGGAGCGTCTGACCGTCCGGCAATGCCGCTGGATGACGTGCCGGGGCCTGGGGTGGGACCGTTGCTCGTTCTGCTGGAGGCAGGCGCGCTCGCCCGGATCGGCGATGATAGCCGTCAGGGGGGCGTGGCAGTCCCAGGCGAGGTCGATGAAGCGCCGCCGGTCCTCGGGAACCAGGTTCGTCGCGTCGATCACGGCTTGGAGCTTCCGGCCCAGGCGCCGGCGCGCGATCTCGCGCATCACGTCGAACGCGTCCGTGCTCGTCTGCCGGCTTCTGTCGTCGTCGGCAACGACGCTCCGGTAGTGGTCGGACGAGAGGATCTCGGTGGCCCGGAAGTGCTTCCGGGCGAACGTCGTCTTCCCGGCCCCGGATGCGCCGATCATCAGAATCAGCCCCCAGTCGGGGATGGTCACCCGCATCGTTCGAAGACTCCCGTCTGCGTCGGTTGGCCCCTGGTGTCGTCGGCTTCGCCGACGCCGCCGATGGTGACCGTGTAGCCGCGCCGCTCGGCGGCTCGCTCGGCCCACCGCCGGAACTCGGCGCGGGTCCATTCGAACCGGTGGTCCCGGTGCCGGAGCCCACCCCCTTCGAGGCCCGGGTAGAGCACGTTGTATTCCCGGTTCGGCGTCGTCACGAGGAGGATCGCGGGCCGGATTCTGCCGAGCACGACCTCTTCCAACGTGTCGAGCCGGTGCGGCTCGATGTGTTCGATCACCTCGATCAGGGTGGCGGCCTCGTACCCTTCGAGGCGTTCGTCCCGGAAGGTGAGCGCGGTCTGGATCAGCTCGACTTCTCGATGGGGCCCCGCCTTCTTCTTCCGGACCTTCCGGAGGCGGTGTTTCGCCATCTCGAGCGACCAGGCCGACGCGTCGGCGCCGGCCAGCTCCGTGAACTCCGGACGCTCGGCGAGCCGGCGCAGCAGCCTGCCCTCGCCGCAGCCCAGGTCGACGACCGATGCCGGCCCGAGGCGGGCGAGTGTCTCGACCGCCCAGTCCAGCCGCTCGTCGTGGAGCGTCGGGCGCTCCTTTCGCCGGGTTCCGGCGGGGTCCTCGGCGTTCTCCGGCTCCGCGTCCCGTCCGGCTTCGGCGTCGAGCTGGTTCGCAGCCTCGGCGGCGAGGGTGCGCCGGTGGCCCAGGTAGCGGCGGACGATGAGGTTCCGCTCCGGGTGGTCGTCCAGCCAGCCCCTGCCCCGCTTCATCAGCTTGTCGACTTCGGCGTCGCCGATGTAGTAGTGCTTCCGGTTGTCGGCCACCGGCATCAGCACGTAGATGTGCGCCAGCATGTCGGCGAGCGTCTTCGTCG
This sequence comes from Vicinamibacterales bacterium, assembly GCA_965116765.1. Lineage (GTDB taxonomy): Bacteria > Acidobacteriota > Vicinamibacteria > Vicinamibacterales > UBA8438 > JAJEEA01. Next base: position 2,295,882 of record OZ220718.1, read on the forward strand.
CCCGTAGCGTGACGTTCCAGTACCGGCCCTTCCCCGACCCGCCGGCGCCGTCTTCGACCTCGGTCTCGTAGCCCAACGGCCTGAACAGGCGCTGCAGGAGCTCGTCCTGCCCCCGGCAGGGGACGGCGGCGACCCGGGCTTCGAGGGGAATCGGCGTCTCGGCCAGTTCGGGGCGGTCCCGGCACCTGCCGGCCAGGGCGCTGGCGTAGGTTCTCGACATGGCCACCGACAGGAACGACGACGACACGTACGGGCGGTCGTTCACGTAGTCGTAGAGCACGGGGTTGGGTCCCCGCACGAGCCCGATGGGGTCGATGTCGAGCAGCAGCGCCGCCGTGCACCGCTCGTCGGTGGCTTCCGTGTAGAACACATGGGCCTTGCCCGCTCCGGTGTCGAAGGTCTGTGTCTTGTCCGGGTGCTTGTGCAGGAGGTAGCCCAGGTCGGTCGCGGGCTTGCGCGTGGTCGTGATCGTCAGCAGCATGGTGCATTCTCGGCGGCCGGTCGCCGGCGTGCGGTCGATGTTCGGGCCGAGAGGAGGCCACCGTACGGCTCGACGCCCTTGATCGGCTTGATGTCTGTCACGTTACGTCTCCACACGAAATTCTCGCATATTCCGCCGGAGCTCGTGTGGCTCTCGAGCAGGAGTCACGAGGGCGGAGAGCCGGTTTTTGATGACAGCTAAGACGATTTTTTGTATACTCAAAAACCATGACCGACCCGGTCCTGGCCCTCCTCGTCTTCGCGGTGCTCGCGGCCGCCGCCGTGGGGCTCTTCTGGCCCGCCGGCGGCCTCGTCGGCCGCATTCGCCGCTTCACCGACCTCGACGAGCGCGTCCGGCTCGAGGACGCCATCAAGCACATCTACCGGTGCCAGCGGACGCGCCAGCGCTGCTCGCTCGACAGCCTCGCGGGGCGGCTGGGCGTGTCGCGGGCGCGCGCCGCGACGCTGATCTCGCGGCTCGCCGAGCTGCGGCTGGTGCGGACCCCGGGCACGGGCCCCGTCCTGACCCCGGACGGCGAGCGCTCGGCCGTGCAGATCGTGCGCACCCACCGCATGTGGGAGCGCTATCTCGCCGACCGCACCGGGGTGCCGGCCGGCGAGTGGCACGCCGAGGCGGAGCGGATGGAGCACACCCTGTCGGCGGCGCAGGTCGACGCCCTCGACGCCCGCCTCGGGCATCCCGTGTGGGACCCGCACGGCGACCCGATTCCGACCCCGGCCGGGGAGATGCCGCCGGACCCCGGCTTCGACCTGCCCGGGGCGGAGCCCGGACGGACGGTCGAGGTGCTGCACCTCGAGGACGAGCCGCGCGAGATCTACGACGCCCTCCTCGAGAGCGGGCTGTCGCTGGGGGCCCGCCTGGAGATTCTCGAACGCACCGACCGCACCGTCCGCCTGCGCTCGCACGGCCGCACCTGGGACCTCGACCCGGTGACCGCGGCGAACGTCACCGTCCGCTACCTGGCCGAGGACGAGGCGGCCGACACCACCCAGACCACCCTGCTCGACGCCGCGCCGGGACGGACGGTGCGGGTCGCGAGCATCTCGCGCGCCTGTCAGGGGGCGCAGCGCCGCCGCCTGCTCGACCTGGGGCTGGTGCCGGGCACCGCGGTGACCCCCGAGCTGACGAGCGCGGCCGGCGACCCCGTCGCATATCGCATCCGGGGCGCCCTGATCGCGCTTCGACGCACGCAGGCCGGGCTGATATGGATCGAGCCGCCGGACGCCGCGGCGCCGCAGGAGGCGGTCTGATGGCGAACGGCGGTTCGGGGGGACTTCTGCCCCGGCTCGGGGGATGCGCGGAGCACCGGGCCGACAGCCTGGTGCTGATCCGGATCGAGCCGCCGGACGTGGCGGCACCGCAGGAGGCAGTCTGATGGCGAACGGCGGCTCGGGGGGACTTCTGCCCCGGCTCGGGGGATGCGCGGAGCACCGGGCCGACAACCTGGTCCGGCTGGGGCTGAGCCCCGACCGATGGGACGTGCTCGTCGCCCTCGCCGGCAATCCCAACGTCGGCAAGAGCACCGTCTTCAACGCCCTCACCGGCCTGCGGCAGCACACCGGCAACTGGCCGGGCAAGACCATCGTCCGCGCCGAGGGCGCGTTCGCCCACCGCGGCTCGCGCATCAAGCTCGTCGACCTGCCGGGCACCTATTCGCTGCAGGCGGGGAGCGCCGACGAGGAGGTGGCGCGCGACTTCCTGCTCTTCGGGCGCCCCGACGTCACCGTGGTGGTGGTCGACGCCACCCGCCTCGAGCGCAACCTGCACCTCGTCCTGCAGATACTGGGCATCACCGACCGGGTGGTGGTGTTCCTGAACCTGATGGACGAGGCTCGCCGGCACGGCGTCGCCGTCGACGCGGGCCGGCTCGCGAACGAGCTGGGGGTGCCGGTGGTCGCCGGCGCGGCCCGGAACCGGGTGGGCATCGACGCGCTGATCGACGCCGCCCACCGGGTTGCGAGGGGCGAGGTCCGCACCGCCCCGTTCCGGCTGGTCAGGCACGCGCCGGCCGTCGAGCAGGCGGTGGCCGCGCTGTCGGAGACGGTCGATGCAGCGTTCCCGAGGGTGGCGAACAGCCGCTGGGTGGCCGAGCGCCTGTTGAACGCGGACGACGCGGTGGTGGCCGCGGTGCGCTCGGGCGAGCTGGGTCAGGCCGGTGCCGACGTCAACGGCGCGGCAAACGCCGAGCATGGTGCGGACGCCAACGGCGGCGTGGACCCGCCGGTCCCCGAGGCGGCCCGCGAGCAGGTGCTGCAGAAGGCCCGGCAGCTCCAGTGGGACCTGCCCCCCGACTTCCACGACACCGTAACGGAGCGGACCTACCACGCCGCCCAGCGCATCGCCGAGGGCGCGATGCGCCGCGGTCTCGGGCGGGCCGGCTTCGACCTCGACCGGCGGCTCGACGGGCTCCTGACGAGCCGGTGGCTCGGGTTCCCGCTGATGCTGGCCATCCTCGCGGTGGTCTTCTGGCTGACCATCGAGGGGGCGAACGTGCCGTCGAGCATGCTCGCGGCCCTGCTGATCGACACCGTCCATCCGTGGCTGACCGGCGCCGGCGAGGCGCTCGGCATGCCCTGGTGGCTCAGCGGCTTCCTCTTCGACGGCATCTACCTCGCCACCGCGTGGGTCATCGCGGTCATGCTGCCGCCGATGGCCATCTTCTTTCCGCTGTTCACCCTGCTCGAGGACTTCGGCTACCTGCCCCGCGTCGCGTTCAACCTCGACTCGCTGTTCCGCCGCGCCGGCGCCCACGGCAAGCAGGCGCTGACGATGTGCATGGGCTTCGGGTGCAACGCGGCGGGGGTGGTGTCGACCCGCATCATCGACAGCCCCCGCGAGCGGCTCATCGCCATCATCACCAACAACTTCTCGCTGTGCAACGGGCGCTGGCCGACGCAGATCCTCGTCGCGTCCATCTTCATCGGGGCCCTCGCGCCGGCCCACCTCGCGGGGCTCGTGTCGGCCGCGGCGGTGGTGGGCATTGCGGTGCTCGGCATCGTGATGATGCTCGCCGCCTCGTGGCTGCTCTCGCGCACGGTGCTGCGGGGCGAGGCCACGAGCTTCAGCCTCGAGCTGCCGCCGTACCGACCGCCCCGCGTGCTGCAGACCCTCTATACGTCGGTGATCGACCGCACCCTCATCGTCCTCTGGCGCGCGGTGCTGTTCGCGGTGCCGGCCGGCGCGGTCATCTGGCTCATCTCGAACGTCACCCTCGGCGACGCGAGCCTCGCCGCCCACTCGGTCGAGTGGCTCGACGGGCCGGGCCTTCTCATCGGGCTGAACGGCGTGATCCTGCTCGCCTACATCGTCGCCATCCCCGCCAACGAGATCGTCATCCCGACGGTGCTGATGCTGACGGTGCTGACCGCGAACGTGGCGGGGGCGGGTCAGGGGGCGGGGGTGATGTTCGAGCTCGACAGCACGGAAGCCACCGGCGACCTGCTGCGGGCGGGGGGCTGGACGCTGCTCACGGCGGTGAACCTCATGCTGTTCAGCCTGCTGCACAACCCGTGCTCGACGACCATCTACACCATCTACAAGGAGACACGCAGCGCCCGCTGGACCACCGTGGCGGCCCTGCTGCCGGTGGCCATGGGGGTCACGGTGTGCTTCCTGCTGACCCAGGTGTGGCGCCTGCTCGCGTGACCCCGCAGCCGACTGCGGGCCTTGCGCAGGCCCTTCATGCTGTTCAGCCTGCTGCACAAACCGTGCTCGACCACCCTCTACACGATCTACCAGGAAACCCGCAGCACCCGCTGGACCACCGTGGCGGCGCTTCTTCCGGTGGCGATGGGCGTGACGGTCTGCTTCCTGCTGACTCAGGTGTAGCGCCTGCTCGCGTGACCCCGCAGCCGATTGCGGGCCTTGCGCAGGCCCTTGAGGAGTACGGCCGGAAGCTTCTTCAGCTGCTGCGTTCGCGGATCGACCTCGAAGCCGCCGGACTCGAGCGCCGTCACCCCGAGCAGAGGTTCGGCGTCGGCGTCGCCGAACACCAGCGTGCCGCCGACGATCTTGCCCATGAACTCGAGGCGCCCGACCGTGGTGCCGAGCTCGATGGAGCTGCCGTCGGCCAGGACGTACTGCTCGCTGGCGAGGGGCTTCAGGCCGATGGCCTCCAGGTGGGGTCGCGGGACCAGGGAATCGAAGGCACCCGTGTCGACGAGGAAGCGGCCGGTCCACTGCCGCTCCGGATCCGCCGGGTTGCGGATCGTGACCATCACGTGTGTCGCACCCATACCTTCGATTCTACTCGACGTCGGAGAGTGGCCGTGGCGACCGTGACCGTGATGTGATGTAGTACCACGAACTGGTCAATGGGATGTGGACCTGCCGCGCTGTTGATGAGCGGCGTCACGCCGCCCGGCGTGCTGTGGAGGGGACGATGGCGAGACGAATCGACGTCAGGCCGTACGGAGCGCTGCTCGGTTTCCTCGTGCTTGCGGTGTCGTCGATCAGCCCCGGGCCGACCGCGGTGCTCGACGCCCAGGACCGCCCCCTGCGGGCGATGGTGCTGACGGGCCAGAACAACCACGGCTGGCAGGTGCTGAGCGAGCACTACCGGTCGATTCTCGAGGAGACCGGCCTGTTCGAAGTGGACGTCGTGACCAGCCCGCCGCGGGGGGCAGACATGAGCGGGTTCGCGCCCGCGTTCTCCGACTACGATGTCGTCGTCCTGGAGTACAACGGCGACATGTGGCCGGAACCGGTCCGCGAGTCGTTCGAGCGCTACATGCTGAACGGCGGCGGCCTCGTCTACGGCCACGCCGTCAACCACACGTTCGCGGACTGGCCCGAATTCAACGAGATGATCGGCTTCGGCGCGTGGGGCGGCCGCGACGAGCGGCACGGCCCCTACGTGAAGTACCGCAACGGCCGGCTGTTCCTCGACCACCAGCCGGGCCACGCCGGCGAGTGCGTCGACCCCCACGAGTATCCGGTCGTCACCCGCGAGCCCGACCATCCGATCATGCGCGGGCTGCCGCGGGTGTGGCTGCACGGCACCGACGAGCTGTACAGCAACCAGCGCGGCCCCGCGCAGAACCTGACGATCCTGGCCACCGCGTGGTCCGACCCCGCCCGCGAGGCGCACTGGGGGGTGCGGACCCACGGCACCGGCGACGACGAGCCGATGGTGCACACCGTGCGCTACGGCCGGGGGCGTGTCGTCGGCACCGCGATGGGCCACGTCGACGGGGGTGCGGCACTCGGGTCGGGCCCCTGGCCGGCCATCGAGTGCGTCGGGTTCATCACCCTGATTCAGCGCGCGGCAGAGTGGGCGGCCACCGGCAACGTCACCCAGCCCGTGCCCGACGACTTTCCCACCGCGGCCGGCGTCAGCCTGCGGTAGCAATAGACCATGCGCATCATCTCCGCCCGCGTCCTCTTCGCCTTTCTCGCCGCGACGGCGGCGTTCGGACCGGCCGCCCCCGCGGCCGGCCAGCCGCCGCAGCAGCGCCCGAACATCGTCCTCATCATGGCCGACGACGTCGGCTACTCCGACATCGGCCCCTACGGCTCGGAGATACGCACCCCGAACCTCGACCGGCTCGCCGACGGCGGCCTGCGCTTCACGCAGTTCTACAACATGGCGAAGTGCGAGACGACGCGGGCGGCGCTGCACACCGGGCTCTTCTTCGCCAAGCGCGACGCCGGCAACGCGCGCTCGCTCGGCGGGCTGCTGCGCGACGCCGGCTACCGCACCGCCATGACCGGCAAGGAGCACTTCAGCGCCTGGGTGCCCGACCACGTCTACGCCCGGCACAACTTCGACGACGCGCTGACCTATCCGGTCATCAACCAGTTCTTCATCCCCCCGGACGGGGCGTGGCAGAACCCGTTCTTCCTCGACGGCGAGGAGATCGCGGTCGAGGACATGCCGGTCTCGGACCCGCCGTTCTACAAGACCGACGTCCTGACCGACTATGCCCTCCGCTTCCTCGACAACGCGGAGGCGAGCGGCAAGCCGTTCTTCCTCTACGTGCCGTACCACGTCGCGCACTATCCCCTGCAGGCCCGGGAAGAGGACATCGCACGCTACCGCGGCTCGTACCGCCGGGGCTGGGACGCGGTGCGGGCGGAGCGCTACGCGCGCATGCGCGAGCTGGGGGTCATTCCGCCGAACGCGCGCCTCAGCCCGCCGGAGGACAACGTCAACCGGTACCGGGGGCCGTTCCGGGGCGACGTCTATCACTATCGGCCGTGGGAGAACCTGAGCGACGCCGAGCAGGACGCGCTCGACCTGGAGATGGCCGTCTACGCCGCGATGATCGACCGGATGGACCAGAACATCGGCCGGCTCCTGGCCCGGCTGACCGAGATGGGCGCGCTCGACGACACCCTCGTCCTGTTCCTGTCCGACAACGGGTCGTGCCCCTATGACAGCAACCGGGACTTCTCGATTCCCCCCGGCGGACCGGCGTCGTACCGGACCCTGTCGGCGGCGTGGGCCAACGTCGGCAACACCCCGTTCCGCTACTACAAGCAGTACGGCCACGAGGGGGGATCGCACACCCACTTCATCGCCCACTGGCCGGCCGTCGTCGAGCCGGGGCTCTCGGACCAGCCCGCCCACGTCGCCGACCTCCTGCCGACCCTGCTCGACGCGGCGGGCGTTGCCTATCCGGCGTCGGCGAACGGTCGGCCGACGCCGGTGCTCGACGGGAGCAGCCTGCTGCCGGTGCTCCGCGGCGAGACGCGCCCCGCGCCCGACATCCTGGTTTCGGGCTTCACCGAGCGTTTCCGCATGGTGCGCATCGGCGACTGGAAGCTGGTGCGCGTCAACGCGCAGTGGGAGCTGTACAACTTGGCCGACGACCCCACCGAGCTCGACGACCGCGCCGACGACGACCCCGCCACCCTCGACCGGCTGGTCGCCGCCTATCACGCATGGATTCGCGAGCACGCCGCCGTCGTCCCCCGCTTCGACGAGGTGCCATGACGACAGCGCCGGCGCGGGCCGAACCACCGACCCGCGGAGACGCACGCCTGCCGGTAGTCGACGTCGACGGGCTGACCTTCACCTACGCGTCGGGAACCGCCCCGGCGGTCCGGGACCTGTCGTTCCGCATCGACCGCGGCGAGATCTTCGGGTTCCTGGGGCCGAGCGGCGCCGGCAAGTCGACCACCCAGAAGGTGCTGATCGGGCTCCTGCGGGGCTACCGGGGCGCCGTCTCGGTGCTGGGCCGCGACCTCGCGGCGTGGGGGGGCGACTACTACGAGGAGATCGGTGTCTCGTTCGAGCTGCCCAACCACTACCTGCGGCTGACCGGCCTCGAGAACCTCGGCTACTTCCGGGCCCTTTATCGAGGCGAGACCCGCCGGCCGGAGGCGCTGCTCGAGATGGTGGGGCTGGCGGGCGACGGCCGGCGCCTCGTCGCCGAGTACTCCAAGGGGATGAAGACGCGGCTGGGGGTGGCGCGCGCCCTGCTGAACGACCCGCAGCTGATCTTCCTCGACGAGCCGACGGTGGGGCTCGACCCCGCGAGCGGGCGGGGCGTCAGGCGCCTCGTCCGGGAGCTGAAGCAGGCCGGCCGCACGGTGTTCCTGACGACTCACGACATGACGGTGGCCGACGAGCTGTGCGACCGCGTGGCGTTCATCGTCGACGGCGAGATACGGCTCGTCGACTCGCCGCAGGATCTGAAGCTGGCGCACGGCGCGCGGACCGTCGCGGTCGAGTACGACCTCCACGGCGAGCCCGGGCGGCGGGAGTTTCCGCTCGACGGGCTCGGCGACGACGCCGGGTTCCTGGCCCTGCTGCGCGAAGCGACCGTCCGCACGCTGCACACCCAGGAAGCCACGCTCGAGGACGTCTTCCTGCGCGTCACCGGCCACACCCTGCAGTGAACCCATGCACCGGCTGGCCGCGACCGTCCGCCTCGACCTCCGCCTGCAGTGGCGAAACGGCTTCTACTACGTGGTGGCCTTCGTGCTGGCCTGCTGGTTCGTCCTCCTCACCCGGCTCCCCGCCATCGACTGGGGCTACGTGCTGCCCGCCGTGGTGTTCGGGAACCTGGTGATGGTGAACTTCTACTTCATCGCCGGCCTCGTGCTCCTCGAGAAGGGAGAGGGGACGCTGGAGGCCCAGGTGGTGACGCCGCTCGCCGACTGGGAGTACCTCGCCTCGAAGACGGGGACGCTGACCGCGCTCTCGCTCGTCGAGCAGGTCGTCATCGTCTGGTCGGCCCACGGCGGCGGCTTCGCGGTCGGTCCCCTCGTCGCCGGCATCGTGCTGGCCGCGATCCTCTACACCCTGGTCGGCTTTCTCCTCATCGCGCGTTACCGGTCGATCAACGAGTACATGTTCCCCTCGTCCTCTTCACCGCGATCCTCTCCCTGCCGATGCTGCACTACTTCGGCCTCTGGGACACCTGGCTGCTCTACCTCCATCCCCTCACGGCGCCCCTCGTGCTCCTGGCCGGGGCCTTCCGGCCGCTTCCGTCGTGGCAGTGGGCCTACGGCGTGCTCTATTCCGCCGCCTGGGCCGGGCTGCTGCTGCTTGCAGCCCGGCGGACGTTCGACCGGTTCATCGTCGCGCGGGAGGGAGGGGGCTGATGCCGTCGATCGCGGCCCGGCGGGCGTTCGACCGGTTCATCGTCGCGCGCGAGGGAGGGGGCTGATGCCGACGGCGGCCGCGGTGGTCCGGGCCCTCGGCCCCATCGACGCCAGGAGCGTCGCGCGAGACAGCATGCTGCGCTGGCTCGTGGCGACGCCCATCGCGTACGCGCTCGCCTTCCGGTGGGGGGTCCCCGTCCTCCGCGCCTGGCTCGACGAGCGATACGCGTTCGACCTCGCGCCGTACTACCCGCTTGTGGCCAGCTTCCTCGTGCTGATCACCCCGGCGCTGGTGGGCGCGGTGGTCGGGTTCCTGCTGCTCGATCAGCGGGACGACGGCACCCTCACCGCCCTCCAGGTCACGCCGCTCACGGTGGAGGGATACCTCGCCTACCGCATCGCCGTCCCGATGGTGGTGAGCGTGCCGGTGATGATGGCGTCCATCGCGATCTCGGATCTGGCGACGATGGGGGTCGTCCCGGCCTTCGCCGCCGCCGCCCAGGCCGCGCCCACCGCGCCGCTCTTCGCCCTGTTCGCCGCCGCGTTCGCCTCGAACAAGGTGCAGGGGTTCGCGCTGCTGAAGGGCGTCGGCGTCCTCAGCTGGCCGCCCGTCATCGCGTGGTTCGTGTCCTCGCCGTGGCAGGTGGCGTTCGGCCTCGACCCGCTCTACTGGCCCCTCAAGGTGTTCTGGATGCTGGAGGCGGGCGAGCCCCGCGTCTGGCTCTACTTCCTCGCCGGCCTGGGCTACCAGTGGCTGCTGATCGCGCTCCTCGTCCGGCGCTTCAAGACCGTGATGACCCGGTAGCGGACGGATGCAGAATGGGCGACCCCTGCTCTCTCCGGGAGCCTCTCGTCGACGCGGGACAAGCGGGGCCGGGGGGCACGAGTTCACGGCGCGGCGACGTAGCCGCGCCGCGCCCGGACCCGGTGGTCGGGGTTGCGCACCTCCACCCGGATGCTGTACCAGCGGCCGTCGCCGGCATGCCGGGTGGTCATCCCCTCCTGACCCGGCGCGCGGCTCATTCTCGAGCCTGCTCCGTCTCTTCGCGCGGGCGCCGCGGAAGACACTACCCGCTCAGGACGGAGGCGTGCACGACCGCGCCATCCAGGGTGAGGGCCTGACCCACCGCCTTGGCGCCGACGAGGTGCCGCTCGACGCCGAGCCCCAGCCCAGGAGTCTCGCGGCACGCGGCCTTGCCGACCCGGCCGAGCTTGCGGAGGACGCGGCTGGCCGAGGGCCGTCCGGCCGCGGTGGGGCGCTCGAGCAGGTAGGCGCGCACCAGCGCCCCCCAGTGGGGCCGGAGCAGCCCGGGGGCCCCGAAGACCTCGGTGGCGACCACGCGCGGGCCGTGGGTGACGACGACCCCGCACTGGCCGGGCAGGGGACCGAGGGCGCCGAGCTCGTCGGCCGCCGCCTGCCGGTCGGGCTCGCGCTCGTAGACGCCGTCGGCCGCGGCCATGGCCCGCGTCGGCGCGGCCACGCCGAGGTCGTCGAGCTCCGCGTCGATGGAGCTCCACACCGCGTTCTGATCGCCCCGCCGCGCCTCGGCCGTCGCGGCCTGCCGGGCGACCGCCGCGTTCTTCGCGCGACGCACCCGCCGGTGGGTGTAGGTGGACCCCGCCGCGAAGTCGCGGCGGCGGCCCCACCGGCCCGCCTCCAGGCACGACACCGGGATCTTCAGGGTGGCGGCGGCCGGCACCAGCACGCTGACGTTCAGCGTGCGGTTCTGGTCGCCCCCGAGGAACTGCTCGCCCTCGACGAGCAGGATCGGCCGGTCCGTGGGATTGGCCGCGGTCAGCGTCGGCACCGACGCGTCGGGCAGCTCCTCGATGACCCGCCCCGACTTCGGGCCGGTGGCGATGGCCGGCAGGGAGTTGTCCATCAGGTAGACGGGGAAGAACGAGACGCCGAGACGCGTGACGGGCCGCCCGATGGCGGCGCGCTCCAGATCGACGAATGCGGCGGCCGTGCTCTTGTCCATAGGCTCCTCCGTGATCGATATGGCTTCCGCGGGACCGCGCCCGGGACCGGGGCGGCCGCCGCATGTCCCCTGTGTCGGGTGGACAATCGGCAGGATAGAGGAGGGGTGTGTCAGAACCTGTCAGGAGCCGCACCCGCAGGGCGACGCGGAGACTCCTAGCGGTCGGACCCGCCGGACCGGGGGCCGCGGCCCTCGAACGCCGCGCCGAACGCCGCCCCCAGGGCCAGCCCGATCGCGAGCCAGGCCCCCACGTTGTCGGTCGCGGCCCCGATGGCGATCCCGAAGACCATGCCGAGGGCGGCCCCCGTCCCGGTGCGGTGATGCTCGTCGCTCATGCGCGGCCAGCGTAGCACGCTTCGCCCGACGCTCTTCGGGACTCAGTCGCCCTTCAACGCGATCAGGGGATCGACGCGGGCCGCGCGGCGCGCCGGCAGGAGCGAGGCGACCGACGTCGCGAGGAGGACCGACCCCGCCACCGCGGCGAAGGTCGCCGCGTCGTAGGGACCGACGCCGTACAGGAGACTCGACAACCCGCGGGCGACGCCGGCCGCCGCGGCGAGGCCGACGGCCACGCCGACGGCGCCGACGGCGAGGCTGCCGCGCATGATCAGTCGGACGAGGCGAGCGGGCGATGCCCCGATCGCCGCGCGGACCGCGAGCTCGCGCCGCCGCTCGGCCACCGCGCGCGTGAGGGCGCCGAACACCCCCACCATCGCGACCAGCAGCGCCAGCCCCCCCACGGCCGCGGCGGGCACCATCTGGAGTCGCCGCCCGGCAATCGAGTTTGCGACGTGATCGTCCAGAGTCCGCACGTCGGGAACCGGCAGGCCCGGGTCCAGCGACAGGATCAGGTCGCGCACCGCCGGCACGAGCCCCGACGGGTCGCCGGCGGTGCGCACCACCAGGTGGGCCAGCCCCATCGGCCGGTGCCGCCAGGGGACGTAGATCGACGCCGCGGGGCCCGCCTCGAGTCCCGCGTACTTCATGTCGGCGACCACGCCCTGCACCGTCGTCTCGCGGGCGATGCCGAAACGCTCGGCCGCGAACCGCGGGCCGCGGCCGACGGCGTCCGCGTCCGGATACAGAAACCGCGCCGTCGACGCGCTCACCACGACGTCCGGCGTCTCGGCCAGCTCGTCCGCCGCGTCGAAACGGCGGCCGGCGCGCAGCGGCGTGCCGAGCGCCTCGAAGAAACCCGGGGTCACCGCGCCGAACGACATCGTCAGGGTGTCGTCCCGGGTATCGCTGAGGAACCGGAGGTTGATCGTCGTGGGCGCGTCGGTCGGGGGCAGCAGGCTGCCGAGCCCCGCCGCGTCGACGCCGGGCAGTCTCCCCACCTCGGCGAGCAGCCGGTCGACGAACCCCGTCGAGGCGTCGTCGGCGGCGAAACGCGAGTCGCCGAGCATCAGCTTGGCGGTCAGCACGCGCGAGGAATCGAAGCCGCCGTCCTCGGCGAGCAGCGCGTCCATGCTGCGGGCGAGAAGCCCCGCGCCGGCCAGGAGCACGACGGCCGTCGACACCTGCGCCACGACGAGCGTCGCCCGGAGGCGCCGCGCCGTCGGCGTCGCGGCGGGGCCCGCGACCCCGGAGGGGCCCAGCCGCTGGCCGCGCGGCATCCCCGCGGTGGACGCAATGCCGCAGGCCACGGCCGCGACGAGCCACGACGACGACGACGCGGCCAGCAGCATCGGGTCGTCGAACCGGATCTCGGCCGCGCGCGGGAGCACCGCGGCGGCGCTCGTCGCGAACAGGCGCACCGCGACCCAGGCGAGGAAAGAGCCGGCGGCCAGACCGGCGCCCGCCACGACCAGCCCCTCCGCGAACGTCCCCCAATACAGGCGCCGGCGGCCGACGCCCAGGGCGAGTCGGACCGCGAGCTCCCGGCGGCGCGCCATCGACCGGCCCACGAGCAGCGTCATCGCGTTCGCGCAGGCGGCCAGGAGCACCAGCATCGCCGCCGCGAGGGCGGCCGTCAGGGCCGGCCGGACGGCATCGAGGAGCACCGCCTCGAGCGGCGTCACGGCCGCGCGCCAGTCGTCGCCGTTCACGTCGCGGACGACCCGGGCCGCGTCGTCGCGGGCCTGCTCGACGGTGGCGCCGGGCGTCAGCCGTCCGACCACGTCGAACGAGGTTCCGACCGGCGGAGCCGCCGGCAGGGGGACCCAGACGTCGACGGCCGGCGTCGGGAACGCGAACGCGGAGGGCATCACGCCGGCGACGGTGTACGGCGCGTCGCCGACGGTGATCCCGAGGCCGACGACCGCCGCCGGAGCAGCGCCCAGGGAGGCGGCGAGCCGCGCGCTGACGACGGCGCGCGGGTCGCCGGCGGGAAGCGGCGGCGCGACGCCGGCGGCGGCCGGCACGCCGAGCACGTCGAAGAAGCGCTCGGTGACCGTCGCGACCCGGGCGATGCGCGCGGGACCGGCGCCGCGGACGCTGCGCTCGCGCGTCTCGTGTCCGGCCAGCTCGGCGAGCCGCAGGCGCTCGGCCCACTCCCGGAACCGGTCGCGGCCGAACCCGCCGGCGGCTTCGTCTTCGTGGTACAGCGTGGTGACGGCCACCAGCCGGTCGCCGTCGGGGTAGGCCAGCGGCCGCCACAGTACGCCGTAGGCCACGGCGAACGCCGCCGTGTTCAGGCCGATGCCGAGCGCGAGCGTCAGCACGGTGAGCGACACGACGCCGGGCCGGCGGGCCAGCCTCCGCACCACGTGCCGCAGGTCGTTCACCCAGCCGGCCATGGCACGCCCCCTCCTTTGCGCGAGCTGCTCGCGGGCCGCCCACGGCGCTCCTCGAAGAGAAGACACCGCGCCGGCGGTTCCGGACCGTCGGGCGGCGCCGGCCGCACCGGCCGCTCGCCACGGAGCCGCCGCAAACGGCGTTACTCGGCCGGACGCAGGACCCACTGGACCCCGGCAACCACCACCGCCGCGTTCAGGCCCAGGTTCTCCCCGGCGGTGCCGGCGTTCGAGACGTGGTGGTTGCGCAACTCGACGACGAGGCCGGGCCCCCGCCTCGGCACCGTCCGAAGGCCCAGACCATAGACGATCGTGAAGTTGAAGACGCGGTCGATCTCGGGCACATCCAGCGACGTCCAGAGCAGCCCGGCCCCGCCGGTGACGTAGGGCGTCCATCGCCGGTCCCGCCAGACGTGATAACGGCCGCCCAGACCGAGCCCCCCGCCGACGGCCGGGGCCGGCCGGTCGTAGGCCAGCAGCGCGGCCTCGCCATGGATCTCCAGGTGGTCGGTGACGAACCGTCCGAGCTGCGGGTGGAACGCCCCGAAGCGAACGTCGCTCTCCGTCTTGCCCCAACCCGGCACGCCGTGCTTCCAGGCGTAGCCCCAGCCGCCCGACAGCCCCCGGGTCCAGTAGCCGGCGGCCAGGCGCGGTTGCTGGCCGGCGCTGGAGACCGGTACCAGGATCGTCAGGAGGACGCCAGCCAGCATGCGCCAGCTGTAGCGGGGAGCGGAGGCCATGAAACCTCCATGATAGGCGCCAGGGGCGCTTCGTGCCCCTCGACGAGACCGCCCCGCCGTCGATCAGCGTTTCTCGGGGCGGTTCTCCTGTGTACATCGGATGTATATGGCATGGCGTCAAGCGCTGGACCGGACCGGCGTCACGGCATCTTCGGCTCTCTGCTGAACGACCTGACCGACTGCATAAAAAGCACTTGGCGGAGGTACCGCCCGTTGGCATCACTTGTGCGTTCGGTGTAGAGAGTCGTTCGGGACCTGAAACGCGAGGATCCCATGAATGCCGCAGGTGCCGGCAAGTCGTCCAACCGTGCGTTGCCGCTCGACGGCAGCCGCTTCGCCCACGCGCTTCCGGCCCGGGCACGCGGCGCCGGCCCCGGGCGTTCGAAGCTCGTCGTTGGGCAGGCCCTCGCCCTGGCGACGTTGTTGCGCCGACCACGTACGAGGTCGGCGTGCACGTGGATACGCGGCCTAGCGTCGGGTTCCGGCGCGACGTGGCGTTCGTTGGGAACCAGTTGGCGACGGCTGGACCCGCGGCGGTGTGAGACCGGGTGAGCTTCTAGCGAAGAAGGGAGGCTCGGATGGAAACAGGCGGTGTGCAAGGCGTAGGGGGTTGGCTGCTGGTCTACCTCATCGGCTCGATTCCGCTCATGGTGTTCTATTCGGCGGGCCTGTCGGGATGGTTCTTCGAGTATCCCGTCCCGCTCATGGTCGCGATCTTCCTGGCGTTCGCGATTCCGCTGTCGCTCATTCCATTGAAGTCTCCCGCGGCGCCGCAGTGGAACATCGCGCTGGTGTGGGCTTCATCGACCCTGATTGTCCTGCGCATGGCCTATGGCGTGTTGTTTCAGAGGATTCTGGAGGGCCGGCCGCGATTGAGCAGCGAGGAACTGCTCGACGCACTGCCGATTCTCCTGGGAATAGCGGTTTTCTCGCTGGGATGGGCGCTGGTCTGGACGAAGTACTTCCAGGACTCGGTGCGAGTCGGAAACACGTTCCCGTGAGAGGACGCCGGATACGCGGCAGGAGACCCCCCGGCGGTCGTGAAGCCGGTCCGGGGCGCGGCGCCGGATGGACGATACCCGAGCGGCTATCCCGACGAAGGAACGGCCGGCACCCGCACCAGGACGTAGGTCACGTGACCGCCCTCGGGCACGAGGTAGCCGTGCGGCATGCGGGCGGGGATGTGCAGCACGTCGCCGGCCGCCACCGGGTGCCGGGTCCCCCCGGCGATGCCCGACCCGCGGCTCCCGTCGCGGTCGAGCATCTCGCCGCCCGCGAGCACGCCGCCCGCGCCGCTCGTCACGAACACCACGTCGATGATGTCGTCGTGTATCTCGGGCACCCCGTCGGCGTCGCGGTGGATGTGGCGGAAGCGGTGCGACCGGGTGGGGCTGCCGTAGTCGGCGAGGGTCTCGCGGGCCGAGCGGTCGGGGCCGATCCGCCGGTCGAGATCGGCGCGGCGCCGGTCGAGCTCGCGGGCCCGCCACAGGGCGAACCCGGCCGGCTCGAAGTCGAGGGCGGGCGCGTCCGGCGGCAGGACGCGATCGCCGGCGAGGGCCGGCAGCCGCACCAGCACGTACGTCACGTGCCCGCCCTCCGGCACGAGGTAGCGGTGCGGGGTGTCGGCGGGAATGTGCGCGATGTCCCCGCGGGCCACCGGGTAGTGCACGCCGCCCGCGATGTCGGTCCCCAGGTACTCGCCGTCGCGGCCGGTCCGGCCGACGAGCTCGCCCCCCACGACCAGGGTCGCCGCCCCGCTCTGGATGAGGACCACGTCCTCGATGTGCGCGTGCTGCTCGGGAGAGCCGTCGGCGTCGCGGCGGATGAACCGGAACCGGTGGGACCCGCCGACCTCGTAGTCGGCCAGCGTCTCGCGCGCCGAGCCGTCGGAGCGGATCGCCTCCGACAGGGCGGCGTCGCGCCGCTCGAGCTCGGCCGCGCTCCAACGCACGAAGCCGGGCCCGCCGGCCTGCGCGGCCGGCAACCAGACCAGGGCGAGGGCGAACAGCGGTGCGATGAAAGCCATGGGCGCACTCCTTTCATGCTCCCGATCGTAGCCGGCGCAGACTCCCGGCCCGCGCGTCAGGCCTCGGACGGACGCTCGCTCCCGTGCAGGCCGTCGGCGTGGTGGTGCTCGTTGCAGTCGTCGGGCGACTGCTCCACCTGGATGGTGACGTGGTGGATGCCGAAGTCGCGGGAGGCCACCGCGCGCAGGCGGCGGAGCACCGGCTCGAGGCGGCTGCCCGGGTAGTCGGGGTCGACCACGACGTGGGCGGCGAGCGCGTCGTAGCCCTCGGCGATGGTCCACACGTGCATGTCGTGGACCTCGACGACGCCCTGCACCCGTTGCAGCGCGCGGCACAGCCGGGACACGTCGACGTGATCGGGCGCCCCCTCGAGCAGGACGTGGACCACCTTGGCGAGGAGGCGCCACGTGCTCAGCAGGATCAGGACGCCGATGATCACGCTGAGGATCGGATCGGCGAGGGTCCACCCGAAGGCCCAGACGAGGATGCCCGACACCACGACGCCGACCGAGCCCAGCAGGTCGGCCATCACGTGCCGGAAGGCGCCCTCGACGTTGACGCTGTGCCCCGCGGAACGCTGGAGCATCCAGGCCGCGAGGACGTTCACGACGAGGCCGACGGCGCCGACGGACAGCATCAGCCCGCCGTCGACGTCGGGCACGTCCTGGAAGCGGTGCCACGCCTCGACGATCACCCAGGCCGCGACGAGCCACAGGGTCAGCGCGTTGACGAGGGCGGCCAGGATCTCGATGCGGTGGTAGCCGAAGGTGCGCCGCGCCGACGGCGGCCGCTCCGCGAAGTGCATGGCGAGCAGCGCCAGTGCGATGGACGCCGCGTCCGTCAGCATGTGGCCGGCATCGGCGATGAGGGCGAGGCTGCCGGAGAGGATGCCGCCAGCGACCTCCGCGACCATGTAGCCGGCGATCAGGACCAGCGCGGTGACGAGGCTTCGCTTGCTCTTTCCGCGCAACGCCCGGGAATGGTCGTGACCGCCAACGCCGTCCCGTCCGTGCGGGTGCTCCGGGCCGTCGGGTGCGTGCGCCGCGTGGGGGTGATTGGCGTTCATGGACCGATACCACGGCGCGCAGGGACGCCCTGGTTCTCGCGAAGGCGCCGCGGGTCCGGCTGGCCGATACCCCGGCGCGCAGGGACGCCCCGCACGGCCGATGGACTATTGTCGGTCGCGGGCGCCGCGGCAATCAATCCGGAACTTCACCCGTCACGCCGATGCTCTGGCGCCGGGCGAACCACTCCCCCGGGCCGACCGTTTCGACGTCACCCGCCAGGGACGCCGCGGGGCAGGTCGACCATCGCCTTGCACACGCCGACCCCACGCGCCGCGGGATATGATGGGCGCGATCGCGACAAGGAGACGCCATGACCTCGACCTGGACATCGCCCGCCCGCGTCGCCGCCCGCCCGACCCGCCGCGCCGACGAGAAGGCGCCTCCGGAGCGAGGCGGCGCGGTCATGCCCCGTCGACGCCTTCCGATTCGAGTGCTGTCCGCCGCGGCCGTCGTCTTCCTGCTGTCGGCCGGGATCGCGCCGGCCCAGATCACGCGCATCGACCTGCCGGTCGTCGAGTCGCCGGCCCTCGGGGGCGAGTCGTACGGCGCCGCCGGCCGGTACGAACGCCTGCGCGGCACCGTCACCGGCGAGGTGGACCCCGACGACCCCCGTCACCGCCACATCGTCAACCTCGACCGCGCCCCCCGCAACGACCGGGGCCGGGTCGAGTACCGCGCCACCGTCGAGATCTACCGGCCCGTCGACATGACCCGGTGGAACCGGGCCATCTACCACACCGTCCCGAACCGGGGCGGGGCCGGCGCGGCCGAGCGCGCCCTCCTCGAGCGCGGGTTCGCGCTGGTCCGGGTGGGCTGGCAGGGCGACATCGCGCCGACCGACACCAACATCGTGGCCGAGCTGCCCGTCGCCACGCGGGCCGACGGCTCGCCCATCGTGGGCGCGGCCCTCGAGGAGATGATCTTCGACGACGACGCGTCGCGGTCCCGTTACCGCCTGACCTACCCGACCGCCTCGCGCGAGCCGTCGGGCGGGATGCTCTCGGTCCGGGCCACCCAGAACGGCAGGCGGCAGGCGCCCCCGGACCTCGCGTGGACCTGGGCGAGCGACACCGAGATCGAGGTCGCGCGCCCCGCCGGGTTCGACGGCGGCGCCATCTACGAGTTCATCTACCAGGCGAAGGACCCCATCGTGCTGGGGCTCGGGTTCGCGGCGATGCGCGACGCCATCTCGTTCCTGCGCTACGAGGCGGCGGACGCCGGCGGCAATCCGAACCCGCTGGCCGAGGCCGGGCTGCCGCGCACCGCGATCTCGATCGGCATCTCCCAGAGCGGGCGCATGCTGCGCGACTTCCTGTACCAGGGCTTCAACGAGGACGTCGCGGGCCGCATCGTCTTCGACGGCATCCATCCCAACATCGCCGGCTCGCGGAAGACGTTCACCAACTACCAGTTCGGTCAGCCCGGGCGCTGGCAGAAGCAGCACGAGGACCACGTCTATCCCGGCGACCAGTTCCCGTTCACCTACGTCACCCTGACCGACCCCGTCAGCGGCCGGACCGACGGGCTGCAGGAGCGGTGCTCGGCCTCCGGCACCTGTCCGAAGATCGTCCACAGCGACAGCGAGGCGGAGCTCTGGCAGGCGCGGGCGTCCCTCGTGGTCACCGACCCCGCGGGCGGGCCCATCGAGCTGCCCGACAACGTGCGCGTGTACCTGTTCGCCGGCACTCAGCACGGCGGCGGCCCCGGCGTGCACGTGGGGAGGCCGAGCGCGGGCCTCTGCCAGAACCCGAGCAACCCGCTGGCCCTGGCCCAGATACGCACCGCCCTCAGCCTCGCCCTGCACGACTGGGTGGAGAAGGGCGTCGCGCCGCCCGAGAGCCGCTTCCCCACCGCCGGAGGCGGCGGGCTCGTCCCCGCGTCGGCCGTCGACTTCCCGGCCGTCCCCGGGGTGACCTGGTCGGGGTCGTACAACCCGCTGCACCTCGCCGACCACCGTTCGCTGCCCCCGATGCGGGGCGACGCCTACGCGGTCCTCGTCGGCCGCACCGACGCCGACGGCAACATGGTCGACGGCGTCCGGCACCCCAATCTCGCCGCGCCCATCGGCACCTTCACGGGCTGGAACCTGCGGCGGGAGGGGTTCGCCGAGGGCGCCCAGTGCCGGGGCACGGGGTCGTTCATCCCCTTCGCGGCCACCCGGGCGGAGCGCCGGGCGTCCGGCGATCCCCGGCCGTCGCTCGAAGAGCGCTACGCGGACCACGCGGCCTACGTGCGCGCGGTCGGCGAGGCGGCGGAGGCCCTGGTCGAGGACCGGCTGCTCCTGCCGGAGGACGCGGACGAGATCGTGTCTCGCGCGCGCCGGAGCCGGGACCGAACCGCGGGAGCCGTCAATGAGGACGGCGCCGTTCACTGAAGTCCCCACGGGCTGGCGCGGACGGCCGTTCCGTGGGGTATGCTTGAGCGGATGGAGATTTTCATTGCGACTACCGCTGCCATCGCTGCCGTTGGTGCCGTTGTCGGTGCCGTAGCCGGGTTGTACTCGGCTGTCGGCGTGCATCGCGTCGAGGGAAAGCTGGACACGCTGACCGGTCGCGTTGACGAGCAGGGGGAAACCCTGCGGTCACATGTCAACGCGCCCGGACTGCACCGGACCGCCTGAGCGGCCCCGGCGCTGTCGCATGACCGAAACCGCGTTAGTCCATCCTGGAGCGAACGTCGCCAGCCCGAGCGGATCCGGGCGCAAACGAGACCTCGGCAAACCGGACCTCGGATCGATCCGCCGCATCACATCGGCGGGGCGGGGTCCTCGGCTCCGGCCGCCATCTCCTCGACGCAACCACAGCCGCGCGGCCGGCCGGGGTGGTTAAACTTGAGCCGTGTCATCGTCGCGATTCCCCGCCGCCGGCCCGGCGGCGCAGTACGACAGCTTCGCCGACATCTACGGCGTATGGACGGAGACGGCGCCGGCGGCCCAGTCGAACCGCCGGTTCTACGTCGAGGCGTATCTCGCCGCCGGCGGGCCGGTGGTGGAGCTCGGCGTCGGGGACGGGCGCATCGCGGTGGAAGCGGCGGCGCGCGGTTGCCGGGTGATCGGGGTCGACGTCTCGCGGGCGATGCTGCGGCGGTGCCGGAAGCGCGCCGAGGAAGCCGGCGTGGGCGATCGGATCGAGCTGCTCGAATCGGACTTCCGCACCTTCCGCATCGACGACGCGGCCGCGCTCGTCACCCTGCCGTACCACAGCATCGGGCACCTGACGAGCACGCGGGCCAAGCAGGAGGCGGTGCAGCGGGTCTTCGGCCAGCTCAGGCCGGGGGGACGGTTCATCTTCGACGACTTCGTGATGACGCCCGGCGTCGTCGCCCGGATGCGCCAGGTGCAGCTTCGGGCCGCCTACCCGTCGGCGGCGGGCACGGATATCCTGTTGTGGGTCACCTCCCGCGTGGACGAGAAGGCCCGGTCGATGGAGGTCATCACCTGGGAGGACCACTTCACGGCCGACGGGCGCCCGGAATGGCGCCGCTACCGGCGCCTCGACCTGAGCTGGCTCGACCCGGAGCAGGCCCGGGCGCTGCTGCTCGGGGCCGGGTTCACGATCGACGCCTGCCTCGGCCGCTTCGACGGGACGCCGTTCTCGATGGACACCGCGGCCGAGCAGATCTGGATCGCCCGCAAGCCGGGATAGCGACGACCCGCGACGCGGCGCCGCCGCCGCGGCGTCACGCGCGAGCGACGATGCGCGAGACGACGTCGGAATCGGGAAGCACGGAGCCGCAGCGCATGGTGGGAACGGCGGGACTCAAGGACCTGGAAGTGACCGGCATCGTCGGCGTCTACCCGCGGGAGCGGGAGCGCCCCCAGCCGGTCGTCTTCGACATCGAGGTCGACTACGACCTGGCGCCCGCCGCCCGGTCCGACGCGCTGGCCGACGCCATCGACTACGACGGCATCGCCGCCGCCGTCGGCGAGCTGGTCCGGGAGCGGCGGTTCGCGCTCCTCGAGACCATGGCCGAGGCGGCGGCCGCGCTGCTCCTCGACCGGATCGACCGCGCGCAGCGCGTACGGCTCGAGGTCCGCAAGCCCCGGGCGGTCCCCGCCGCCGCCTGCGCCTTCGTCCGGGTGGAGCGCGCGCGCTCGTGAGCCCCACGCACGACACCCCGGTCGCGGTGGTGACGGGCGGCGCGCGCCGCCTCGGGCGTCGCCTGTGCTCCATGCTGGCCGCGCGGGGCTACGACCTCGTGGTGCTCTACCGCGCCTCCGAGCAGGACGCGCGATCGCTGGTGCGCGAGATCGAGACGGCGGGACGCCGCGCCCGCGCGCTCGCCGCCGACATCGGCGTCGAGCGCGACGTGGCCGCGGTCTTCGACGACGTCGCGGCGGCGGAGGGCCGCGTCGACCTCCTCGTGAACAACGTCGGCAACTACAACCCGCAGCCGGTGACCCGGCTCGACCCCGCGGGGTGGGACGCGACCCTCGCCGCCAACCTGTCCGGCGCGTTCTACTGCTGCCACCACGCCCTGCGCCTCATGCCCGAGGGCGGCAACATCGTCAGCATCGGCATGGCCGGCCTCGAGGGCATCCGCGCCAACGTCCACGGCGCCGACTACTACGTGAGCAAGACCGGCCTGCTGGTCCTGACCCGGGCCCTCGCGAAGGCGCACGCGGGCCGGCGCATCCGCGTGAACATGGTGTCGCCGGGGCAGCTCGAGAACTCCGTCGACCTGCCGCCGCCCGACGCCATCGGCCGGTGGGTCCCCCTGGGGCGCGCGGGCCGGCTCGACGACGTCGCGCAGGCGGTCGAGTACCTGCTCGACGCGTCCTACGTCACCGGGGTCAACATAGACGTCTCCGGCGGATACCGGCTTTGAATCCGACTCCGCTCAGCGCGACGGCGCTCTGCCCGCTCTGGGACCGGGCCGCGGAGTGGGAACGCCGGCTGCGGATGATCCGCGACGCGCAGCGGTTCCTGTACCTGTCCACCTACTACGTGGAGTGCGACGAGTACGGCGCCGAGCTGCTGGCGCTGCTGCTCGAGGCCCAGGGGCGCGGGGTCGCGGTGAACCTGCTCATCGACGGCTTCGGCCAGCGTCTCGGCGGGGTCCTGATGTCGCCCGAGGTCAAGGCGACCCTGCGGGGCCGGCTCGACGCCTTGCGCGCCGCCGGCGCCGTGGTGACCGTCTACCGCCCGCCCCACGCGTTGCAGCGGCGTCTCGGCGGCGGTCAGCACGTCAAGATCCAGGTCTCGGAGCAGGGCGAGGCCATCTTCGGCAGCAGCAACGTCACCCGCACGTCCTTCGAGGGATGGAACGAGTACTCGGTCGCGCTGCGCGGCCCCGTCGTGCGCGCCCTGCTCGAGAGCTATCGGACCATCGGCGGCGAGGTCGACCCCGCCCACCTGCGCGACCTCGACCGGTGCGCGGCGGGAGCGCCGGGAGGCATCGAGCTCGACTACTGGCTATGCAATCCCAACCTGCACCAGGGCCGCCTCGGGCCCCTCGGCTGGCGCGGCCCGAACGTGGTGACCGAGCGCATGATCGACATGGTGAACGCCGCCCGGCGCCGCCTCGAGCTCACGACGTTCTATTTCAAGCCGGCCCCGGCGCTGCTCGACGCGCTGCTCGCGGCGGCGCGCCGCGGCGTCGAGATCGAGATCCACCACTCGCACCGCGACGCGCTGCCGGCCACCGATCTGGCCTGGATCGCCGCCGCCGCCGGCTATCCGCGGCTGCTCGACGCGGGCGTCCGCATCTACGAGAATCGGGCCGGCGAGCACTCGAAGATCGTGCTCGTCGACGATGCCTGGGCCGCCTTCGGCAGCTACAACTTCGAGGACGCGGCGCACGACCGGCTGGCCGAGGCCATGCTGGCCACCCGCCACCCGGCCGCCGTCGCCCCGGCGCGCGAGATCTTCGATCTGCTCCGCGCCGACCCGCGCAACACGCCGGTCGGACGGGGCTTTCGCCGGGACCTGCCGGCCGGCCTGCGGCTGCGCCTCGCGCTGCTCGGCCGCCTCAAGCGGTGGATGTGATGCCCGACGACCTGCGGCGTGCGGCCTGACTCGGTTCACGTTCACGACCCGGGCGCTTCAAGCGGTGGATGTGATGCCCGACGACCTGCGCTACACCGAGATCGAGCACAAGTTCGTCGTCGGCGACGACTTCGACCTCGCGGACTTCCGCGCCGCCGTCGAGCGGCTGCATCCGACGCGGACCACCGCGCTGCGCGTCCGCGACCGGTACTTCCTGACCGAGGCGGGGCGGCGCGGGCGGTTCATTCTCCGTCACCGCTACGATGCCGAGCTGCACCACCTGACCCTGAAGTCGCTGGCCCGCGACACCGAGGTGCGCTCGGAGGTCAATCTCGACCTCGGCCACCACGCGGGCGACCAGGCGTCGGCCGTCGACGCGTTCGTCGAGCGGCTCGGGGTGACCTGGCGCGGGGTCATCGTCAAGGACCTGACGGTCTGGGACTTTCCCGACATGGAGGTGGCGCACTACCGCGCCTCGACCGACTCGCGCGCGGTGGAATGCGTCGAGTTCGAGGCGACGCGCAAGCAGTCGCTGGCCGCCGCCCTGCGCACCGTCGAGCGCTACGAGCGCGCGACCGGGTTCGGCGACGCCACCCGCTCGCGCCGCTCGCTGCCGCAGATCCTGTTTCCCGAGATCCGCATGAAGTTGTCGTAGATGCGGCGCGCGTCGCGGTTGAAGCCGGCCATGCCGGCCGCCGCATCGGCCTCGAAGCGCGCGAGGGCGTCGGTCCCGAGCGCGCGCTCGAGGGCCTGCCCGTAGGCCGGCACCGCGCCCCACTCGCGCACCGTCCTCTCGGTGATCTCGACGTGGTACTGAATGCTGAAGGCGTGGTCGCCGACCTCGATCGCCTGCACCGCGCAGGCGGGCGACGCCGCGAGGACCCGGGCGCCGGGCGGCGGCTGCAGCACCTCCGCGCCGTGCCACTGCAGGCAGGCGTGGGTGGCCGGCACCCCCTCGAACAGTGGGCTCATCCGGCCCGCCTCGGTCAGCTCCACGTCGAAGATGCCGATCTCGGGCTGGGCCGCCGGCCCCACCTCGCCGCCGAGGGCCTGCGCGAGAAGCTGGTGCCCGAGGCAGAACCCGAAGAAGGGCATCTCCCGCTCGACCACCGCCTCCCGGATGGCGGCGCGCTCGGCCTCGAGCCACGGGTGGAGGTCGTCCTCCCAGACGTCCATCGGACCGCCCATGACCCACAGGGCGTCGTAGCCGCCGAGATCGGGAATGGGCTCGCCGGCATCGAGCTCGACCGCGCACCACTCGACGCCGTCCTCGCGCAGGAAGTCCCGAAAGACGCCGGGATGCTCCACCGGGATGTGCTGGAAGACGAGGATCAAGACAGGTACCCGTCCGAGTCGTCGGCCTTCTCGAACCACTCGGCCGGCATCGGCGAAACGATGTCGCCCTTGATCTGCATGATGTCCCGATCGCGCCCGAACCAGGGTCCGGACCTCTCGCGGTACGGCACCAGCCGGGAGACAGGCTCACCGCTCTTGGTGATGACGATCTCCTCGCCGGTCTCCGCGACCTCGTCCATGAGCTTGAGGCAGGTCGCCTTGAACTCCGACGCCTTGATGGTCCGGCTGCCGTTTGGCTTGTTCTTGGGTGCTGTCACGGCGGCTCCTCCCGAGTCCGGGGATGCAATCCTACCATCGTCATGACCAGGTCGTACGTCACTCCCGGATGGCCGGGCCCGGTTGCGCGGGGGACGAAATCACGGTACGGTCAGGCGGCGCACCGGCGACCCGTGGCGATGCGAACTGTCCTCTACCGGCTGATCGGCTCCGTCACCTCGATTCGTCCCGAGGAGACGACCCCGGTGGCGTTGATGTTCGCCTACTCGTTCCTCGCCATGACGTCGTACAACATCGTGAAGCCGCTGACGCGGTCGCAGTTCATCGCCGCCCTCGGCTCCGACAACCTGCCGTACGTGCTGTTCGCGGCCGGGGTGCTGATCGGCGGCGTCATGCACCTGTACACCAGCGCCATCCGCCGCCTGCCCCCCCGCCACGTGATACCCCTGACGCAGGCCGCCATCATCGGCATCCTGGTCCTCTTCTGGGGCCTCCTGCAGACCGGCGCGGGGTGGGTCACCGTCGCCTTCTACTTCTTCGGCCTGATTCTCGGCATCCTGTTGATCAGCCAGTTCTGGACCCTGGCCAACGACGTCTTCGACGCCCGCCAGGCCAAGCGCCTGTTCGGGTTCATCGGGGGCGGGGCCAGCCTCGGCGGGGCGCTGGGGGCCGGCATCACCGCCGTCGTCGTCGAGGAGGTGGGCTCCGAGCAACTGGTGCTGGTGAGCGCGGTCACCCTCGCCGGCTGCACCGGCATCGTGATGCTCCTGCTCCGCCGCCACCCCGTCGGCGAGCACGCCGGATTCGACGCCCCGGACAGCGGCCTCGGGGGCCGGGAGGGGCTCCGCCTTCTCGCCGGGTCGCGCCCGCTCCAGGTGCTCGCCCTGACCGTCGCGTGCGCCGCCGCGGGGGCCGCCGTCGTCGACCAGCAGCTGAACATGGCGGCCGAGGCGATGCGCGGCGACGCCGGCGGCGACAGCATCGCCGCCCTCCTGGCCGAGGTCACCGCCTACCTGTCCATCGGCGGGTTCGTCGTGCAGGTGGCCCTCATCAGCCGCATCCATCGGTCGGCCGGCATCGGCGTGGCCCTCCTCCTGCTGCCGTTCGGCTTCAGCGCCAGCGCCGCCCTCATCCTCTTCACGGGGACGCTGTGGGCGGTCGCGGGGGCCCGGGTGCTCGGCTCGACGCTGCGCTACACCCTCGACAAGACGACCCGCGAGGTCCTCTTCGTGCCCCTGCCGGCCGAGATGCGGCACCGGGTCAAGCCGTTCATCGACGTCACCATGGACCGGTTCGCCAAGGCGGTGACGGCGGTGCTGCTGCTCGGCCTCATCCAGCCCTGGGGTCTCGGCCTGGACTGGCGCCAGCTGAGCTGGGCGACGCTCGCCATCACCGGGCTGTGGATCGCCGTCGCGGTCCGCGCGCGACGCGAGTACCTCCGGTCGTTCCGGGCCAGCATCGACGCCCGGACCATCACCCCCGACGCGGTGATGACGCGGGCCGGCGAGGCCGCCACCGTCGAGACCCTGGTCGAGGAGCTGTCCAACCCCGACCCCGCCGCGGTGCTCTACGCCATCGAGATGCTCGAGGCGATGGACAAGCCGCACCTCGTCACGCCGCTCCTCCTGCGCCACGAGTCGGGGCGGGTCCGGGTCGGCGCGCTGCACGCGCTGGCGTCGGGCCGCTCGCGGGTGGCCCACCGCTGGAAGGGCGCGGTCGAACGGATGACCCGGGACGACGACGTCGACGTGCGCGCGGCCGCGCTCGAGGCCCTGGCGAGCCTCGCCCGTCAGGACGCGGCGACGGTCATGGCCGGCCATCTCGCCGATCCCGAGCCCCGGGTGGCGGTGGCGGCGGCGGCGGCCCTCGCCCGGTCGGGCCGCGAGCCCGACGCGGTCCTCGCCGCCGCGACGTTCCGGAGGCTCATCGAGGACACGCGCGACGCCGGCGCCGAGGGCCGGCGCGAGGCGGCGCGGGCCCTCGCCCGGATCAGGACCGACGACCCCCGCTTCCGCACCCTGCTCGCGAGCCTGCTGCACGACCACCGGGTCGACGTGGTCCTCGAGGCGATTCGGAGCGCGCGGGCCCTCGGCGCGTCCGACGGGCTGTTCCTGCCCGGCCTGCTCTCGAGGCTGGCCCACCGCAACCTGAAGCACCCGGCCCGCGAGACCCTCGTGGCCTACGGGGAAGCGAGCATCCCCGCCCTGCGCTACGCGCTGGAGAACCCCCACGAGCAGGTCTGGGTGCGGCGGCACGTGCCGTCGACGCTGGCCCGCCTGCCCCACCAGGCGGCGATGGACGCGCTCGTGGGCAGCCTCGACACCCCCGACAGGTTCCTTCGCTACAAGGTGATCGCCGCCATCGAGCGCCTCCGGCGCAACCATCCGGCCCTGACCGTGCCTCGCGACGTCATCGAGGCCTTCCTCATGAAGGAGTCGACCCGCTACTGCAGTGTCCTGAGCCTCGGCAACAACCTCCTCAGACACGCGCCGGCGCCGGGCGATGCGCAGCTCGAGCACGCCCGCGGCCTCGAGCGGCGGGACCCGGACCGCACGGCCCTGCTTGCCCCGCACGACACCCTGCTCGAGCGCGCTCTCCGCGAGCTGCTGGAAAGCAGCCTCGACCGGATCTACCGGCTCCTGGGCATCCTGCACGAGGTCGGCGACGTCGCGGCCGCCCGGCACGCGATAGACTTCGGCGACCCCCGGCGCCGCGCCCGCGGCCTGGAGTACCTCGACAACGTGCTGCCCGGGAACGTGCGCAAGCGCATCCTGCCTCTCATCGACGAGACTCCCCTGTCCGAGAAGGTCGAGCACGCCAACCGCCTCCTGGGCACGCGGCCCCGAGACCTCGAGGACACGCTGGCGCAGCTCATCCACGACACCAACCCGGTGATCGCGGCGACCGCCATCCACTTTGCGGCCCAGCATCTGCCGGGCGCGCTGACCGACGATCTGCAGTGGGTCAACGCCCATCGCGCCGCCGCGGATCCGCACGTGGTCGACACCGCCTCGTGGGCCCTGTCCCTCGGAACGTCCGGTCAGGCCCCGGCGGACGTCCGCCGGCTCCCGACGGCGGAGATCGCGAACCGGCTGAGCCTCATCCCCATCTTCGAGTTCGTCTCGGTGGACGAGCTGTTCCGGGTCATCGATGCCGGGCAGCAGGTGTGGTACGCGCCGGACCAGCCGGTCGGCACGGAAGGCGCGACCGAGGCCGTCGAGCTCCTGATCGAAGGCTCCGTCCGCCGGTCCGCCACCGCCGGCGACGGCGACGCCCTGCGCGCGCCCGGCGTGCTCGGTCTCGAGGAGGCGCTGCAGGGGGCCCCCACGACGCGGCCGACGTGGGCCAGCCAGCCGTCGGTCTGCCTGCGCATCCGGTCGGCCGACTTCGTGGCGATGGTGTCGGACGACGACCTGCTGGCGCAGGGCCTGTTCCGGTTGCTGCTGACCCCCGCGGGCGGCCGCCGCGACCGCAGCCCCGCCCACCTGCCGGCGGTGACCCTGCCGCAGTCGGCGCTGCAGCCGTTCGACGAGGCGATGCTGCTGCGCCACCACCCCCTCCTCGGCCGCGCGGCGGCGACCGAGCTCCTCGCCCTCGTGGGGGCCGCGCGGAGGCTCTCGCTGGACGACGGCGAGGTGCTGGTGCTCGGCGACGCCCCGGCCGCGCTGTGCCTGGTGCTGGAGGGGGCCATGCGCCTCGAGTCGGACGGCGCCGCCCCGATAGTCGCCGGACCGGGCGGCACCCTGTTCGTGGCCGAGACCCTCGCGGGGGGACCGGCGGGGTGGCGGGCCACCGCCGAGGGCGCGTGCCGAATCCTGCGGGCGGAACGGGACGAGGTGTACACGGTGTTGTCGGATCGGGTCGACTTGCTGCAGGATCTCTTCAGCGGCGCGCTCGCCGGCGGCGCCGCGCCCTCGGAGCCCGCGCGCGAGCGCAGGCCGGACGCCCCCTCGACCGCGTAGGAGTCGGCGCCGGTTCGGGCCGGCTCCCGGAGACATCCCATGCCCATGCCTCGTCGCTCCCCGGTCTCGCTGGTGGCGGTCCTCGTGCTGTGGCTGGGCGTGCCGGAGCCCGCGCATGCCCAGGACGCCGCACCCGCGCTCTCCGCGGCGGAGATGGAGGCCTTCCTCCTCGGCGCCGAGCTGACGGACGTCCGCGACGTCGGGACCGGCGTGACGGGGTCGCAGCGCGCGACCGCCTCCGACGGCCGACTGACCCACGACGTCCACATCCAGTCCGTCGACATCAGCCGTTCGCGGTTCGTCGCCCGCGGCGCCCGGGTGGAGCTGAACTTCAGGGACTCCTACCTCTACAACGTCGCCGCGTACCGTCTCGCCGTCCTGCTGGGCATCGACAACGTCCCCATGTCGGTCCTGCGGGGGGTCGACGGCCGACGGGCCGCGGTCACGTGGTGGGTCGACGACGTCGCCATGACCGAGGCGGAACGGATAGAGCAGCGGACGCTGGGGCCGGACCCCGCGAGGACGAGCCGGCAGTTCTACACCCAGTACGTCTTCGACGAGCTCATCCAGAACCGGGACCGGAACCAGGGCAACATGCTGTGGACCACCGACTGGAAGATGTGGCTGATCGACCACACCCGCGCGTTCCGCCAGGACGTGGAGCTGACGAACCCCGAGCGGCTCTTGCGCATCGGGCGGGACTTGCTCGACAACCTGCGCGGCCTGACCGCGGAGGCCGTCGAAGCGGCGCTCGGCGACGTTCTCAGCCGGGGAGAGCGGTCGAGCGTGATGCGGCGGCGCGACCTCCTGCTGCAGCACTTCGACGACCGCATCGCCCGCTTCGGCGAGCGCGGGGTGGTCGTGGATCCGGAGCCCGCGCCGTAGCCGCCCGCAGCGATACCCAGCGTTGCACCGAGGACGCCAGATGCAGCCCGTCGACCGACCCCCGCCGGCGGCCGCCCCTTCCGCTGACCGGCGTGTGCGCCTCCGCCGCGTCGCGGGCGCGGCCCTCGCGGCACTGCTCGCCACCGGCGCGCCCGCCGCCGCGGCCGCGGCCCAGCCCGATTCCCGCCGCGTGGTCGCCGTCGGCGACATCCACGGCGCCGGCGACGGGCTGCAGGCGATCCTGCGGGAGACCGGCCTCATCGACCGCGAACGCGGGTGGAGCGGCGGGACCGCGACCCTGGTGCAGACCGGCGACATCACCGACCGGGGCCCCGGCGTGCGCGAGATCCTGGACCTCCTGATGCGGCTCGAGGACGAGGCCCGCGCCGACGGCGGCGAGGTCAGGGTGCTGCTGGGCAACCACGAGGCGATGAACATGATGGGCGACGTCAGGGACGTCACCCCCGCGATCTTCGCCGCCTTCGCTTCCGAGAACGCCGAGCAGCGGCGCGAGGACGCCTGGCGGCAGTACTCCAGGCACGCGTCCCGGCGGCGCTCGGACCGCGACGGCCCGGAACGACCCGACCCGATGCCCCGCGACGAGTGGATGCGGGCGCATCCGCCCGGCTTCGTCGAGTTCATGGAGGCGATGGGGCCCGACGGGCGGTACGGCCGCTGGCTGCGGGACAAGCCGGTCGCGACCGTGGCCGCGGACACCCTCTTCGTGCACGGCGGCCTGTCCCCCGGCCTGGAAGCGGACAGCATCGAGGCCCTGAACGACCGGGCGCGGGACGAGATGGAGCGCTTCGATCGCCACCGGCGCCACCTCGTCGACGCCGGCATCATCCTGCCGTTCTCGACGTTCGAGGAGATGTTCGCCGCGGTGGCCCTCGAGCTGCGAACCTGGATGGAGCGACTGTCCCCCGACCCGCGTCAACGGCGCCGGCGGCGCACGGTGACGCGCGCGGAGAGAGCGACCATCGACGTTCTGGCGGACCTGCAGACCATCAACAGCTGGTCGATCGTCGACCCCGACGGCCCCCTCTGGTTCCGCGGACTCGCGCTGCGGCCGGAGCCGGAGGTCCACGGCTTCATCGGCGGTCTGTTGAGGCGTTTCGGCGCCGCGCGCGTGGTGGTCGGTCATTCGGTCACCCCGTCCCGGCGGATCACCGTCCGCGCCGCGGGGAGGATCTTCCTCATCGACTCCGGCATGCTGGAAGACACGTACCGCGGCAGGCCCTCGGCGCTGGAGCTGCTCGACGGGCGGATTACCGCCATCTACCCAGGGGAGCGGATACGTCTGGACGCTTCCGCCGCCTCGCCGGAGCAGGAGAGTGGTCGTTAGGTTGCCGACTGCCGCTCAGGCGCGCCCCGCATGATCCCGCCCGCGCGCCCGGCACATGGCACGGTAGTCCTCGTCACCGTCCTGACGCACGCGGCCGTCAGCGGCAAGGCGCGATCCCGCCTCGGGACGGCGCGAAACAGGGGATGCCCCTCGCGACGCCTCCGCTCGAGCGTCGCCGCCCCCCGCGTGCCGCCGGCGCGAAATGGAGCTCAGACGACGAGAGGCTGGCGGCGCGCTCCCCACCGGCCCGGCTGCGAGAGGAAGCGCCCCGCCACCGTCTCCGCACAGCCGGGGCAGCGCCCCGCCGCATCGAGGCGCCAGCGCGTGATGCGGTAGCCGTCGCGGCCGATCAGGACCTCGCCGCAGCCGGGGCATCGGGTCGACTGCCCGTCCTCGTCCCGGATGTTGCCGGTGTAGACGTAGCGCAGGCCCGCCCGCAGTCCCTGCTCGCGCGCCCGGCGCACGGTGTCGGGCGGCGTGGCAGGCACGTCGAGCATCCTGAAGTCGGGGTGGAACGCGGTGAAGTGCAGCGGCACGTCGGGACCGACGTGCTCGACCAGCCAGCCGCAGAGGCGGTCGACCTCGTCGCGCGAGTCGTTCTGTCCGGGGATGAGCAGGGTCGTGATCTCGAGCCAGACATCGGTCTCGCGGGCGAGCCACTCCAGGGTGTCGAGCACCGGCTGGAGGTGGGCGAAGCAGATGCGGTGGTAGAAGGTCTCGGCGAACGCCTTGAGGTCGATGTTCGCCGCGTCCATGTGGGCGAACAGGTCCCCGCGGGCGGCCGGCGTCACGTAGCCGCTCGACACCGCGACACTGTTGACCCCGCGCGCGCGGGCCGCCCTGGCGCAGTCGATGGCGTACTCGGCGAAGATGATGGGGTCGTTGTAGGTGAAGGCGACGCTGGTGCAGCCGGCGCGGGCCGCGGCCTCGGCCACCCCCGCCGGGGACGCGGCGGCCGACAGCGCGTGGTCCTCCCGCGCCTTCGAGATGTCCCAGTTCTGGCAGAAACGGCAGCCGAGGTTGCAGCCGGCGGTGCCGAACGAGAGCACGCTCGACCCCGGGTAGAAGTGGCTCAGCGGCTTCTTCTCGATGGGATCGATGCAGAAGCCGCTGGCCCGGCCGTAGCTGGCGAGCACGACCTCGCCGCCCCGCGCCTCCCGCACGTAGCAGAACGCCTTCTGCCCGTCGTGGAGCCGGCAGAAGCGCGGGCACAGGTCGCACTGCACCCGGCCGTCGTCCAGCCGGTGCCACCACGAGCCGCGCACGACCCCCGGCTCGATCTGGCCGCGGTCGACGCTGCCGCCGTTCGTGTCCTGCATGCGACGCTCGCCCTGTCGACGCGGGCCGCCGAGCGACGGCGGCATGTCGTCCTCGCCTCCCCTTCCCGCGCACTCGACGCCCGTACAGCAGTCCGGGCGGCCGGCGGGAGAGCCGCCGTTCTCGTCCGGACTGTTGCTCGAGCACGTCGAAGAAGCAACTGTACTTCAGAATGACGCCACGGCCGGCCCCGCCGGGGATGAAGTCGCCGGCCCCTCGGTCGTTGCCGACGCGGACGGACGGCGCGAGCCGAAGACGTGTTACAAATGAACCATGACTATCGATCGAGACGGTGGAGCCCCGGTCCCATGAGCCGGGTGCGCGTGCTCGTCGGCACCCGCAAGGGCGCGTTCGTCATCACGTCGGACGGCACCCGCACCGACTGGAACATCCGCGGACCCGAGTTCGGCGGGTGGGAGGTCCTGCACGCCAAGGGCTCCCCCGCCGACCCCGACCGCCTCTACCTGGCGCAGTGGACCGACTGGTTCGGACAGGTGATTCAGCGCTCGGACGACGGCGGAGAGACGTGGCAGGCGGTGGGCAAGCACTTCGCCTACGAGGGCGCGGTCGGCACCCATCTCTGGTACGACGGCACGCCGCATCCCTGGGAGTTCAAGCGCGTCTGGCACCTCGAGCCCTCGGCCGCGGACCCCGACACCGTCTACGCCGGGGTCGAGGACGCGGCGCTGTTCCGCTCGACCGACGGCGGCGCGAGCTGGCAGGAGCTGGCCGGCCTGCGCGGGCACGACACCGGACCGGACTGGCAGCCGGGGGCGGGCGGGATGTGCCTGCACACGATCCTGCTCGACCCGACCGGCGGCGGGCAGATCCTGACGGCGACGTCGGCGGTCGGCGTCTTCCGCAGCGACGACCACGGACGGACGTGGACGCCGGCGAACCGCGGCCTCCGGTCGGAGGGCATGATCGCCGACCCGGAGGCGCCGGTCGGCCACTGCGTGCACCGCATCGCGCGTCACCCCGCGCGGCCCCGCGTCCTCTTCATGCAGAAGCACTGGGACGTCATGCGCAGCGACGACGCCGGCGACTCGTGGCGCGAGATCAGCGGCGACCTCCCGTCCGACTTCGGCTTCCCCATCGAGGTCCACGCGCACGAGCCCGACACGGTGTACGTCGTCCCCATCAAGAGCGACTCCGAGCACTACCCCCCGGACGGCCGGCTGCGCGTCTACCGCAGCCGCACCGGGGGCGGCGAGTGGGAGGCGCTCGCCGACGGCCTGCCGCAGCGGCACTGCTACGTCAACGTGCTGCGCGACGCGATGGCCGTCGACGCCCTCGACCCGTGCGGCGTCTACTTCGGCACCACCGGCGGCCAGGTCTACGTCTCGCCCGACGCCGGCGACCACTGGACGCCGATAGCCCGCGACCTGCCCGCGGTGCTGTCCGTCGAGGTGCAGACGCTGCGGTAGCGTTCGCGCCATGGAACGGCGCGGACTCTGGAGGGTTGGTCGGGCGCCGGGCGGAGCCAGAAGGCGACGACTGGCGGGCGAGGGGAACGAAGCTACGCGATCCATGGCCCTGATCCGGGTCGTCCTGCCCGCGCACCTGCGCACCCTGGCCGGCATCGCCGGCGACGTCGAGCTGTCAGTCGACGGCCCGGTCACGCAGCGCACGGTCCTGGAGGCGATCGAGACGCGCTATCCGGTGCTCCGCGGCGCGATCCGCGATCAGGTCACCCACCGCCGGCGAGCCCTGGTGCGCTTCTACGCGTGCCGGCAGGACCTCTCGAACGACCCGCCCGACGCGCCCCTGCCGGCCGCCGTGGCCACCGGGACCGAGCCGTTCCTGATCGTCGGCGCGATGGCCGGCGGCTAGGAGTCTGCACCGTGACACGGTTTCGCGCGCGATTCAGGCCCTGCCTGTCGTGCCTGGACGTCCACCAAACCCCTGTATTGGGGCGAGAATCTCCTGCGGCGCAGCCTCCCAAGTCCAGGAGTCTGCACCGTCTACGGCCGCAGACTCCCGGCATCGAGCCGGGCGGAGACCCGACTGCTTCGTGATACTTGTCGGATGGCGCGAGGCTATCGGTCTGGCTGGTCGGTCGCTGGAAGGATGATGCGCTCGAGGGTGAGAAGCCTCTGGTCGACCCTGCCGAACGCGATCTCGACGTTGCGCAATCGTTCGTCGATCCCGTCGAGACGTGTCTCGATACGGTCCATCCGGGCGGTCAGGTCCGTTCGTACGTCCTCGACCCGGGCGGTCAGGTCCGTTCGTACGTCCTCGACCCGGGCGGTCAGGTCCGTTCGTACGTCCTCGACCCGGGCGGTCAGGTCCGTTCGTACGTCCTCGACCCGGGCGGTCAGGTCCGTTCGTACGTCCTCGACCCGGACGTCCACGCCGGCGATCTGCATCGTCAGGTCGGTTCGCAGATCGTCGACCCGGACGTTCACGCCGCCGATCTGCGTCGTCAGGTCGGTTCGCAGATCGTCGATCCGGGCGTTCACGCCGGCGATCTGCGCAGACAACAGCCCCGCCAGAACAACGGCGGTCCCGACCAGCCACTTCGTATCGTTGCTCATCCCAGTCTTCCCTTCAAAGCTATCACACGGCGGTGTCGGAACGAATCCACCCGCGAGTCGGCGGCCCGACCTCCGGACGGAGAAGCCCGGAACCCCATCCGCGCAGGGAAACACGGGTTTCCCCGGCGGACCGGGGCTCGCCGGCCCGACCGTTGGTCCCCGCTCCCGCCGGCCCGGTCCAGCCGCTTCCGGAGCCGTCGGCGACGTGGTATCGGCTCGCGGGCCCCGCGTGCCCCCGCGGTGATACAGTGATGCAATGCAAGAGCGCTGCCACGCCACCTGATCGGCTGCCGCTCGGGAGGCGAGAGAATCACCAGCCGCCCGCCCGGGGGCCGGGGGGGGCGGAACCGCACGAGACGGAATCGCGGACCGGGAACGATCCGACGGGAGGCACCGATGCTGCGAGACCTCCGTCACGCCGTCCGGGTGCTGGGCAAGGCCAAGGGCTGGACGATCGTGGTGCTGGTCTCGCTCGCCCTGGGCATCGGCGCCAACACCGCGCTCTTCAGCGCCGTCGACGGGCTGCTCTTCAGGACGATTCCGGTCCCGGACCCCGACGGTCTCGTGCGCCTGCGCTGGACCGGCGACAACGGCGCGGTGCGCGGCGTGATGGCCTCGGGCTACACCCGGGGAGACGGCGTCCAGGGGTCGTTCTCCTACCCGGCCTTCGAAGCGCTGCGGGACGCCAACGAGACCCTCGCCGGGCTGTTCGCGGTGGCCCAGACGCCGTTGACCCTGGTGGTCGACGGTCGGGCCGAGGTCGCGACCGGCTTCGCGGCGACCGGCGAGTACTTCGGCGTACTCGGCGTGCAGCCGATCGCGGGCCGCGCCATCGGCCCCGGCGACGACCGGCCGGGGGCCGAGCCGGTGGCGATGATCAGCCATCGGTTCCGGCAGCGCCGCTTCGGCGCGGACGAGGAGGCGGTCGGCAGGGTCATCCGCGTCAACGACGTCCCCACCACCATCGTGGGCGTGCTCCCCCCCGGCTACACCGGCATCCGCCGGCCGGACGCCGTCGCCGCCGACGTGCACCTGCCCTTCGCCACCCTGCCCCTGCCGCAGGGCGAGGAGCGTCTGAGGGACGCGACGATGTGGTGGCTCCCGATCATGGGGCGGCTGAAGCCGGGGGCGACCCCGGCCCAGGTGCAGGGCAACCTGGACGGGGTGCTCCGGGCTGCCGCGCAATCGGCGCTGGCGTCGCTCCTCGACGGCCTGTCCGAGGAAGAACGGGCGCGTCCACGGAACCGCAACCGGAGCGCGGAGCCGCGGCTGCTCGTCGATTCCGGCCGGCAGGGCCTCTACGACGCGAGCCCCCGGTCGTCCGGCCAGGCCCTCATCCTCGGCGTCGTCGTCGCCCTCGTGCTCCTCATCGTGTGCGCCAACGTGGCCACTCTGCTGCTCTCGCGGGCCGCGTCGCGTCAACGCGAGGTGGCGATCCGGATGTCGGTCGGCGCGACGCGGGGACGGCTGATCCGGCAGCTCGTGACCGAGAGCCTGCTCCTGTCGGCGGCCGGCGGGGCGCTCGCGCTGCCCGTCGCCTGGGCGGCGCGCGGGCTGCTGCCGTTCGGCGGGACGAGCCCGTTCGACTGGCGGGTCTTCGCGTTCGCCGCGGTGCTGAGCCTGGCCGCGGGGATGGTGTTCAGTCTCTTGCCGGCCCTGCGCGCCACCCGCGCCGATCCGTCGGACGCGCTCAGGGACCAGAGCCGGAGCGTGACCCTGTCGCGCTCGCGGCTGAGCCGGGCGCTGATCGCGGCCCAGGTCGCGGTGTCGCTGGCCCTGCTGGTCGGCGCCGGGCTCTTCCTCAAGACCCTGGCCAACCTGCGGGGCGTCGAGGTCGGGTTCAATCCCGAGCAGGTGCTGCTGTTCCAGATGGACTCGGCCCGGAGCGGCTACGACCCCGAGGCGTCGGCCGCGCTCTACGCCCGGGTCCGCGACGGCGTGCGGGCGCTGCCCGGCGTGCGCTCGGTCACCACGGCGCAGACGGCGCTGCTGGGCGGCGGGGTGTGGATGAGCACCGTCCACGTCGAGGGCGGGACCGACGGCGGCCGCGCCACGCACCTCATGACGGTGGCCCCCGGCTTCTTCGACACGATGGAGATCCCGCTGCTGGCGGGACGCGCGTTCGAGCCCCGCGACGACCGGGACGCGCCGCGGGTCGCGGTGATCAACGCCGCCGCCGCGACGGAGCTCTTCGGGACCGGCAACGCGGTGGGCCGGCGGTTCGGTTTCGACCGGGAGGACCGCGGCGAGATCGAGGTCATCGGGGTCGCCCGGGACACCCGGTACGACGACCTCCGGGGCGCGGCGCCGCCGACGGTGTTCCGCTCCGCCGTGCAGTCTCCCCTGCGCGCCGCCACGTTCGCGGTCCGGACCGACGGTCCCCCGAGCGCCCTGACGCCGGCGGTGCGCGAGACCGTCCGGCAGATCGATCCGCGGCTCCCGATCATGAACGTCACCACCCAGACCGCGGCCATCGAGGCGCGGCTGTCCCAGGAGCGGCTCTACGCCGTCGCCTACACCGCCTTCGGGGGCCTGGCGACGCTGCTGGCCGCCATCGGGCTGTTCGGGCTGGCCTCGTACACCGTGACCCGCCGCACCAACGAGATCGGCATCCGCATGGCCCTCGGCGCGCCGTCGACGGGCATCGCCTGGATGGTGCTGCGCGAGTCGCTGGTGCTCGTCGCGGTGGGCGTCGCGGCCGGGATCGGCACGGTGCTGCTGGCCGGCCGCCTCGTGGCGAGCCTGGTCCACGGTCTGGCCCCCACCGACCCCGTCACGATAGTGCAGGCGGCCGTCGTCCTCGCCGGGATCGCGGCGGTGGCCGGCTACCTCCCCGCCCGGCGCGCCGCGCGCGTCGACCCCCTGACCGCGCTCCAGGACGAGTGAGCCCGCGGGTCGCCGTCCCCTGAACGGTATCGCGAGGGAGGGCCGTCCCGGCCCCTCACCAACGGAACAGGCGCCCGCCGGCCTCGGCGTAGAGACGCCGCGCGACGTCGGCGGCGACGGTCTTCTCCAGGTACGGGATCGCGATGGTGTAGCCGCCGGGGGCGCCGCCGGCGGTGTCGATGCGGACCGAGGCCATGTGGTGACGGCGGTCGAAGGGCGACTCGCCGAGCCCCACCGTCTGGATGCGGGCGAGGGGCACGATGGCCAGCCTGCGGGTCCACCAGCCCGACCGGAACAGCACCCCCCACGCGGTGACCGCCCACGCGGCGTGCGCCACCCAGCGATGAGCGTGCAGGAAGGCCGCGAGCGCCGCCGGGGGAGCCAGCGCGAGCCCCCACGGGCCCGCGGGCAGGGTGGCGAGCAGGGTCAACGCGGCCGCCACGGCCAGCCCGCGGACGAGGACGCGCCGCCGCGCCCCCGCCGCGAGCCGCCGCCACGTCACGCCGGCGAGATCGACCTCCGGCAGGACCTGCCGCAGGAGATGCGGGACCTGCGCCGTCTCCACCATCGGGGCCAGCCACTGGCTCTCCGCCTTGCCGCCGTCCGACGAGGGGTCGAGGTCGACGTCGTCGTCGGTCGAGGCGCCCCCGCCGACCGTGCGCAGCTCGAGCGACTGGCGGCGGAACCAGCGGTGCAGCGGCGACTCGGCCGCCGTCAGCGACTGGATGCGGCGGGTCGGAATGGTGCGGCGGACGCGGGTGAACAGGCCGTAGTCGGCGCGCAGGTCCGACCCCCGGCGGGTGAGGGTGAAGCCGTGGAGCTGCAGCAGGAACCAGGCGACCGACAGCACGCGGAGCAGCACGAACGCCGCCGCCACCAGCGTGACCGCGAGCAGGACCCCGGTCAGGACCGGGTTGGCCATGCGAGGCCCGGTCAGCCACTCGGCCGCCGCCCCGAGCGGCAGCCGGTCCGCGGCGGAGCGCAGCACCGGCTCGACGAAGTCCCCGTCGGGACGGCCCTGCGCGAGCAGGCCCAGGGCGGCCGCGACCACCACCATGCCCTTGTTCGAAATGACGCCCAGCTTCACCAGCTCGCCGGTCGGCACCCGCAGCAGCAGACGGTCGCGGGGGTCTGCGGCGGCCGCGGCCACGCCCGGCCTGCCCCCCGGCCCACCCGGCGGTCGCGGCCGCCGGCGCGGGCGCTCCCGGCGCTCCGGCGGGCCCTGCGCGAGCAGGCCGGCGGCCCGTGCCCGATGACGCCCAGCTTCACCAGCCGCCGGTCGGCACCCGCAGCAGACGGTCGCGGGGGTCAGCGGCGGCCGCGGCCACGCCCGCCTGCCCCCCGGCCCACCCGGCGGTCGCGGCCGCCGGCGCGGGCGCTCCCGGCGCTCCGGCCGGCCCTTCGGCCCCGTCGATCACCCCCGCCCCGCCGGGCCATGCCGCGGCAACGGCTGCCCCGCCCGCCCCCGTCCCATCCTCCGCCGCGCGCCGGCCCGCGAACACCCGGCCGTGCATCTCGGCCACCGCGTCGAGCGACAGCACCCGCATCACCGCCTCGGGCCGCGTGCCGCTGGCCGTCTCGACCCGTACGAGCGCGACCTTGCAGAGGCGGTGCAGGGGGTTCTGCACGAGGTCGATGTTCTGGATGCGCTCGTAGGGAATGTGACGCTCGGTGCGGGTCAGGATGCCGTCGCGCACCACCATCTCGTCCGCCGCGAGGCGGTAGCGGTAGACCCGGTAGTGGACCACCGCCGCGACGATCACGGGGCCGATGAACAGCCCTCCCCACAGCTCGTAGCTGCCGCCGCCCGAGGCCACGAGAAGCAGCAGGGCGGGCACGATGAACCCCTTGGCGAACTGCGCGGCGGTGAAGAGCCAGGACAGCGGATGCAGCCGCCGATCGTCAGACGCCACGGCCGCCTCCCGCCTCGATCAGCCGGTCGCGGAGGGCCATCGCCTCGCGATGCCCGAGGCCGCTCAGGGCGACCGACGCGTCGCGCGTGCCGGCGGTGTGGATGACCAGCGTGGCGAGATCGAAGTAGCGCTCCAACGGTCCGCGCGACACGTCGGTGTGCTGCACCCGCGAGGTCGGCACCGACGTGACCGTGCGCCAGACGACCCCGCGGCGGATGGTGACGCCGCGGGCGTCGAGGCGGTAGCGGATGTGCCGGTACCGCACCGCCGGCCACAGCCAACTCGCCGCGGCGCCCGCCGCCGACAGCACCAGCACCGCGGCGCCGAGCCCGGCCGCGGCCAGCCCGCCCAGCGGCGTCGCGACGGCGGCGACGAGGACCGCGGCGAGCGCGGACGACGCCGCCACCGCCATGCCGATCGCACCGGCGAGCCGCGCCGCGGTTACCGACGCGGGGTCGAGCGCCTGTTCGCCTTCGCCCATGTCCGCGATGCCGCCGCCGGGAACCGGGGCCGGGTTGCCGTTCGGCACTCGGCCGACCGCAAGGCCGGGGGGCGGGGCGGCGCCTGTATCGTCAGCCGGGACTGCGCCGGCGACGACGCGGCCGGGGTCGGCGGGCGGCGAAGTCGTGG
The DNA here is from genome assembly GCA_965116765.1 of Vicinamibacterales bacterium. Taxonomy (GTDB): domain Bacteria; phylum Acidobacteriota; class Vicinamibacteria; order Vicinamibacterales; family UBA8438; genus JAJEEA01. Next base: position 2,336,522 of record OZ220718.1, read on the forward strand.
CGACGTCGGTTGGGGCGGAGTCCCCGGCGGCCGCCGTTTCAACGCCGGGCTCGGCTTCGAGAGACATGCGATGCAGTCAAGGAACGGGACAGGGCTGGAGCGGGCATCGAACGCGGGTCTGCTCGGCGCGAGCAGCTTCACCCCGGTGGACGCGAGCATCACGTGTCATGGGCACAGCCGTCGCAGCGCGCGGTGAAACCGCCATGCCGAACCGGACTCAGGCTATCATGGCGGGACGGATGAGAAGAACGCCCGCCCCGCCGGGCGCGGGCCGGCAGGCCGGCCCGAAAACACCTCGTCCCCATCCCGGAACCGCGGAGAGATACGCCTTGAGAATCTCGCCCGGATGAACTGGTTCCAGTCGAGTCATGCCACTACGAGGCTACCAGCGTCGACGGGAACTTCATCATCGACACCCACCCGACCTGGAACGTGCGGCTGGCCCGCGGGAGTTCCGCAGAGGCGGGCGAGGCCGACGCGTGATCGGCCACTACGTCGCCCATCGCGTGCTTGGGGACGGCAGATGACACAGGAAATCGAACCGCGCATGCCATCGGTCCCGAAGTACCCCAGCACGCCGTACTGGCCATGGTCGCCGACCCTCGGTCGGGGCGACGCGGTACATGCGAATCCCGAGCGCTTCGTGGGAGAAGCAGTGGTCGTGACCGAGAAGCTGGACGGCGGCAATACGCTTCTCCACTCCCGCAAGGTCTACTCGCGGAGCGTTTCCGCGCCGTCCGACGGCAAGTGGATGGCCATGGTGAAGAAGCACCATGCCTGGAAGGCGACCGAACCGGACCTCTATCTGTACGGCGAGGACATCTACGGGGTGCACAGCATCGCCTACGAGCCCGTGGCAGAGCACGGGACCTTCCATGCCTTCGCGCTCCGGAACGGCGACGGCCGGTTCGGTTCGTTCGCCGAGGTCGAGGAGTACGCGGGTCGCCTGGAGATACCCGTAGTACCGGTTCTGTTCAGAGGTCGCTTCCGGTCGGTGGCCGACATCCGCTCGTTCGTGGACAGAGCCCACCGCGAACCGTCCGCGCTCGGTGGCGAGCGCGAGGGCGTGGTGTTGCGGCTGGCGCGGGGTTTCCCGGCGACGGAGTTCCCGGACAACGTCTGCAAGAGCGTCCGCGTCGGCCACGTGCAGACGGACGAACACTGGACCCGCAACTGGCGGCCGTGCCAAATCACACGGGGTTGACGTGCTACTGCCCCCGCGGCAGGCGCGAGCCGCGGGGCTTCCCCGGGTCGGTGGCGCGGAATCGAGGCGGAAGGGCCGGACGCGCCCGGATCCTGCGCGCGCTGCAAGGGACCGCCCCGGGAACGAGCCCCCGCCGATTTGGTGCTCCTGGCAACGCCGCTGCCGAAAAACCGTGTTTTTCCGCAACATGCCTGCCGGTTTTCGTGGATTCATGGACGGCGCTCGTCGGAAGGACGGCGGGCCCTGCGGGGCCGGCCGTGGAGCCGAACCCGCCGGGCGCCATCGTTCCTCAGCGCGAGAACAGGTAGGTCATCTTGACGGCGAGCTGGCGGTTGCGGAGCCACGGCGCGTCGTAGTGGCGGTAGATGCCGGGGGTGTACTGCCACATCTCGTCGTACAGCCGCATCTCGTCGTAGGCGATGTAGATGTCGCTGCCGGGACTGTAGATCCAGTTGAACCGGACGCTGGTGCTGAGCTCCCCGGCCGTCGAGTTGTACTGGGTCAGGGTGCGCAGGGTCATCTCCGGCGAGAGGGCGAAGTCGAGGCGCAGCGACGAGAGGTCGGCGACGAAGTCGCCCCACGGCAGCTCCACGTCGTTGCGGTCGAACCGCAGCTCGGCGGCGATCCGGCTCGTGGCCCGCAGCCCCAGGGTGGCCGTGGTGTTGACGCGGGTGCCGCCGAAGAAGGTCTGCGGCGAGTAGCCCGCCTCGCCGTAGAGGCGGCGCGACGGGTCGCTGCGATAGCGGTAGTTCCACTCGCCGAAGCGGTACGTGCCGGGCGGAATCGTGACACCCTGGCCGTAGATGGTGAACGGGATGTCGAGCTGCTCGAAGTGGTCGTTGTACCACACGGTCATCGACGAGCCGTTCTCGAAGTAGGTCCCGATCATGTGGTGGATGCGCCGCGTCAGCAGCCGGTTGTTCTGATCGGTGGTGTAGGTGATGTTCCACATCGGGTCGAACATGCGGATGCCCCAGCGCCCCGGGCGGGGGTCCCACTCGCCGTGGAACTTCGAGGTGCGGATGCCGGTGCGGGGCACGAAGCCGACCTCGGCGTTGAAGTTCTCCTGCAGGTCGATGTACTCGGCGTAGACGCTCCACGACGGGCTCAGCCACGTGCCGCGGGCGTAGGCCGCCATGTCCCGCCCCGGCTCGCCGGGACAGCGGGCCCTCGTCGTGGAGCTCGCCCCGCAGAGCGCGGTCTCCGTCTTGGCGAGGAACCCGTTGATCGTGAAGTTGCGGTGCACGGCCAGGGTGGTGTCGGCGGCCAGCGTCCGGTTGAAGTGGGCGTCGTTGACGGAGTTCTTGTCGATGACGATGCCGCCGACCTTCGACCGCGCGAGGATGTCGCGGCTGTAGCGCCCGACGAAGAAGTTGTCGCCGGGGTTGCCGAAGGCCTCCTGCGTGGTGATGTTCATCGCCGCGATGTTGTGGCGCTCCACCTTGCCCGAGACGCGCGTGCCCCCGACGATGGGGACCGGCTGGCCGCGGTCCGACAGCCCGATGCGCCGGGTGAAGAAGAGATCCGCGAGGCGGCTGAACCCGAGGACGCTCCGACGTTGAACATGCCGGCGTTCTCGAGGAAGAAGTCGCGCTTCTCGGGGAAGAACAGCGGGAACCGGGTCAGGTTGACCTGCTGCTCGTCCACCTCGACCTGCGCGAAGTCGGTGTTGAGGGTGACGTCGAGGTTGAGGCCGGACGCGAGGCCGTACTTCACGTCGAGACCGAGGTCGCGGAACCCGCTGCCGTCGAGCCCGCCGGCGGCCATCCGGTCCTGCCGTCCCCCCGTCAGCAGATAGGGGGTCACCCGCAGGTCCATGCCCTGGTCGACGGCGGTGATGCCGGTCATGGTCCCGGCCAGGCTCACCCGGGTCAGGGTGTACTCCTTCGAGATCGGCGACCAGTACACCTGCTCGTTCTTCCTGCGGATGTTCCGCATGAAGTTGACGCCCCACACCTGCTCCTCGTTCTCGGGGAAGCGCAGGGTGATCATGGGGATGGCGATCTCGGCCGTCCACCCCTCGGGGGTGCGGTGGGCCACCACGTCCCACACGCCGTCCCAGTTCACGTTGATGTTCGACGTGTTGGTGCCGCGCCAGCCCCCTTCGCCCTCCTCCGACACCTGCTGCTCGAGCTTCGCCCCGAGGGGGCTCGTCACGAACATGTAGCCGGACCGGCGGTCGTGGAAGGTGTCGAGAATGACCTGGAAGTTGTCCTCGTCGAGGAGCCGCAGCGAGTCGCGGCGCATCTCGGTCGCGATGACCGCCTCGGGGACCGAGTCGAAGGCCTCGACGCCGATGTACAGCGCCTGCGCGTCGTAGAGCAGGCGCACTACCGTGCGCTCGGTGGCCGGCTCGCCCTCGGCCGGCTCCTGCTGCACGAAGTCGTCGACGACGGCGGCCGAGAGCCAGACCTCCTCGTCGAGCCGGCCGTCCACGACCGGGGGCCGGTCGACGCGCCGCGGCTCCACCCGCAGCGACTGGCCCAGGGAGAAGCCGGCCTGCGGGGCGCCGCTCCCTTCGAGGACCAGCGGCTGACCGCCGGCCTGGGGGCCGTCGCCGTCCTCCGCCGGGGCCGCCGACTGGGCGATGGCGGGTACCGCGGCACCGACCAGGCAGAGTCCCGACACCAGTAACCAAGCTGTACGCATGTTGGGGCTATTATAGCCGCGCGAAAGGAGAACCCATGAAGGAACGCCTGCTCGGCGCGCTGAACGAGGCGCAGGAGTACTTCGACCGCAGCACCCGCGCCCTGACCGAGGACGACTCGGGATACGCTCCCGCGGAGGGCACGTTCACCGCGGCCCAGCACGTGGCGCACGCCGCCCAGACCATCGACTGGTTCGTCGAGGGCGCGTTCAGCCCGGCCGGGTTCAGCCTGGAGTTCGAGGCGCTCGATCGAAAGGTGCGCGAGGTGACGTCGCTCGCCGACGCCCGCGCGTGGTTCGCGCGAGCGGTCGAGCAGGCCCGGCAGGTGATCGAATCGACGTCGGACGACGACTGGAGCCGCCCGCTGCCGGCCGGCCCCATCCTCGGCGGCCAGCCGCGCGCAGCGATCTTCGGGGCGATTACCGACCACACGGCCCACCACCGGGGCGCGTTGACGGTGTACGCGCGGCTCCGCGGCAAGACCCCGCCGATGCCCTACATGGAGTGAGCGGACGTCCGGCTACCGGCGGGGCCGGTAGGTCCACTTCGTCAGCCGCAGAGCGCCGCCGGCGCCGTCGTGGAACAGCGTGCCGTTCAGACGCGTGACCTCTTCGATGCGCGCCTCGATCCGGAAGTGCCCCTGCTCGGGGTGGGTCGCCTCGGCGACGAGCTCGAGGGTGTCGGGATCGAACTCGATGACGTCGAACGCCACGGTCGCGGGGTTCAGCATCTCGCCGGTGATGGTGTCGCCGTCGACCTCGAACCGCACCGTCGAGGCGTCGTAACCGGACTCCGGAATCCACTGGCCAGACCACGTGCCGCGCAGGGCGTCGTTCTGCGCGAGGGCCGGCAGGGTCACCAGGAACGCTCCCAGCAGGAACCAGGCTCGGGTGGCTGTCATGGCCATCTCCTCCCACGATGACGCGCTCAGGACACACCGCGGGCGCGTTGCAGACGGCAACGCCGCTCGCCGATCGAGGCAGAGCACCTCGCGGTGCGCCCGCGCTTCCGAGTTGCAGGTGACGGCGGCCGGCCGGCCGCCGTCCGATCCAAACCGCAGACCCCCGCTGAGGTCCCGGGCCGCGGCGGGTGCCGGCGGCCGGATCAGGAAGGCGGTGGACCCGCCTTCACGAAGAGTCTACGAAAAACCGGTCGGAGCGTAAAGATCCCGCGCCGGCGCGGCGGACGTGGCGAATCGACCGCATATCTCCTACACTCAAGGCGGCGGAGCGACGAGAACGAGGGGCCCCGTCGCCGACGTCCGCGATGAACGAGATGTCCACCGCCGGCCGGCCGGCGACGATGCCCGCGCCGGGGTGTGACCGGCGAGGAGCACGACGGAACCGGCCGGAGCCTGCCGGCGGCCCCCTCGCGGGCCGGCAACGGCCCCAAGTGGGAAACAAGTGGGAAAGACCCCGATGCGGATGAGGTAGCGACCATGCCAGCCCCCAGCCCGTTTGCCGCCGCCGGTCTCGCCCTCGCCGCCGGCCTGCTCGCCGCGTCCGCCGCGGGACAGCCGCGCGTCCACGAGATACGCGTCGAGAGCCCCGCCATGGCCTCGGGCGAGACGATGCCGCGGCGGTACACGCCGGACGGACACAACGTGTCGCCGCCCATCACGTGGAGCGGCCTGCCGGAGGGCACCCGCGAGATCGCGGTGGTCTGCGCCGACTTCGGGGCCGGGAGCCCGCCGCCGTGGGTGCACTGGATCGTCTACGGCATTCCCGCCACCGCCGGCGGGCTGCCCGAGGGGCTGCCGATCCTGCCGGAGACGCCGATGCCCGCGGAGCTGGACGGGGCCATCCAGGGGCTGAACGGGTGGCGGCGGCCCTACTATCGGGGGCCGGCGCCGCCGGCCGGCACGCCGCACCTCTATCACTTCACGGTGTACGCGCTCGACGAGGCCCTGGGGCTCGAGCCGGGCCTCACGCGCCGGAAGCTGCTCGAGGCCATGGAGGGCCACGTCATCGGGCGGGGCGACCTCGTGCCGGTCTACGAGCGCTTCTAGCGTCCTGAACCGTGGTTCACGGAACGACTCTAGGCGGCAGTTCTCCAGTGTTCACGGGCACTTGCAGCGATCCAGAGCTTTCGCGAACTTCACGGCCGGGACACCGGCAGCCCGTGGCGGACCCCGCGCCGCGCCCGGGGGGCACAAGCAAAGGCCGGGACGCCCGCCTGACAGGACGCGAGGAGGGCACGCATTGGGGCATGAGCAACCGGCGAACAACGCAATCCAGGGCAGTTGCGCCGCCGTTCGAATGCAACCGGGCCCTTCGCCGCGGGCCGCCGGCAAGCCCGGACGAACCGTCCATCCGGAAGTGACAAGAGAGGAGCGACCGATGAAGAACGAGGGTCCACAGCTCATCTCCCGGCGCGCCCTGCTGCGCCGCGCCGGCGCGGCGGCGGCCGGCGCGGCGGCCGGTACGGGCGTGCCGGCCGCGGCGGAGACGCCCGCGGAAACCGCCGCGACGACGCCGGCCGCACCGGCCCCGGGGGCTTCCCAGGCCCCCGCGCCGGAGCCGCCCCGCGCCGCCTGGGAGCAGTTGACGGCCGAGGAGGCGGATCTGCTCGAGGCCATCGCCGACCAGCTGATCCCGAGCGACGAGCTCGGACCGGGCGCGGTGGCGGCGGGCGCGGTGGTCTACATCGATCGGGCCCTCGGCGGCGCGCTGTCCGAATCGCGCGACGCCTACCGCGCCGGCCTCGCCGCCTTCGACCGCTACTGCCGGGCCTCGCGCGGCGCCCCGTTCCGCGAGCTCCCGCACGTGGACCAGGTCTCGGCCCTCATCGACGTCGAGACGGGCGCCGCGACCGGCGCGCGCACCGGGTTTGCGGGCAGCTCCGCCGCGTTCTTCGGCATGGTGCGCGGCCACGTGCTGCAGGGCACCTTCGGCGACCCGTACTACGGCGGCAACCGCGACTACGTGGGGTGGAACCTCATCGACTATCCCGGCGTGCGGACGGCGGTCTGGCCCCGGCTGCAGTCGCAGCTCGAGGCCGGGGAGCTCGAGCCGACCCGCCGCTCCGCCTACGACACCGAGTACTTCGACAAGGCGGTGGTCGACGCCGCGACCGGGGAGACGCGCCATGGCGACTAGACTGCCGGGAACCGACGTCGTCATCGTGGGGCTCGGGGCGGCCGGCGGCGTCGCCGCCCTTCCCCTCGCCGAGGCCGGGCTCGACGTGATCGGACTCGAGGCCGGCGGACGCCTCACCCGCCGCGACTTCGCCCCCGACGAGATCCGGAACAACGTGCGGGCCTGGCCGTTCTCGGTGCAGAAGTGCGCCAACGAGGTGCCGACCCTCCGGCGCACGCAGTCGGAGACCGCGGTCCAGGGCGGCGGCCACCCCATGATGAACGCCGTCGGCGGCACCACCCTGCACTACTGGGCCCAGAGCTGGCGGCTCAACCCGTGGGACTTCGAGGTGGTCTCGGCGACGACGCGGCGCTACGGCCGGTCGCGCCTGCCCGAGGGGACGACGGTCGAGGACTGGCCGTTCGGCTACGCCGAGCTCGAGCCGTACTACGACCGGGTGGAGCACGAGATCGGGGTCTCGGGACAGGCCGGCAACATCGCCGGCCGGCGCGACGCGCGGGGCAACCCGTTCGAGGGCCCCCGCGCCCGCGACTATCCGATGCCCGCCCTGCGGTGGACCGGCTTCCTGGAGGGCATGGCGGACGCGGCGCGCTCGCTGGACTGGCAGCCGTTCCCCGGCCCCGCCGCCATCAACTCGCGCGCCTACCAGGGGCGCTCGGGCTGCATGTACCACGGGTTCTGCAATCGGGGCGGGTGCCACGTCGACGCGAAGAACTCGCCCGCGGTGACGACGATTCCCCGGGCCGAGGCCACCGGGCGCCTGAAGGTGGTGACCCACGCCCACGTCCGGCGCATCGAGACCGACAACCGGGGCCGGGTGACCGGCGTCACCTACGTGCAGGACCGCGAGGAGCTCTTCCAGCCCGCCCGGTTCGTGCTGCTCGCCAGCTACACCTACGAGAACGTGCGCCTGCTGCTGCTGTCGAAGTCGCGGGCGTGGCCCCTCGGCCTCTCGAACAACCGCGCGCAGGTCGGCCGGCACTACCTCAGCCACCACCAGGGGGCGGGGGTCACGGCGCTGTTTCCCTACGACACGCACGCCTGGTACGGCCTGCCCGCGCAGGGCGTCGCCGTCGACGACTGGGCCGACGACAACTTCGACCACGGCGGCCTCGACTTCATCGGCGGCGGCAACCTCTGGGTCTACTCCGACCGGCGTCCGATCACGGCCGCGGGCATGAGCACGTTCGGGCGCGCCCCCGCGTGGGGCTCGGCCTGGAAGCGGTTCATCCGGCAGAACGCCGACCGGACGAACAGCGCCTACATCCAGAAGACCACCCTGCCCTACGAGTCGAACTACCTCGACCTCGACCCGGTGGTCACCGACCCCGTCGGCGACCCGGTGATCCGGGTGACGGCCGAGTACAAGCGGAACGAGCTGGCCATCGCGGAGTTCCTGCAGGACAAGATGGAGCGGTGGTACCGCGCGGCGGGCGCGGTCGAGGTGCTGCGGGGCGGCCTCGGCGGGCAGATGGGGGTCTCGACCCACGCCTACGGCGGGACTCGCATGGGCGACGACCCCGAGACCAACGTCGTCGACCGCTACGGGCTGTCGCACGAGGTGCCGAACCTCGGCGTCCTCGGCGCCTCGGTCATGGGGACGAGCGGGGCCCGGAACCCCACCCTGACCGCGCAGGCCCTGGCGTGGCGCACGGCCGAGCACGTGGTGAGCAACTGGCGTTCGATCGTGGAGTAGGGAGCCCGCGCCGGCCAACGGGCGGACTCCCTGCGGATCGGTGGGCCGGAACGAAGCCGACTACGAGGCTACGCGAGCACTCGCAACACGACCCGCCGGTTCTGCGCGCGTCCCTCCGCCGTGTTGTTGGGGGCGACCGGCTGGTCCTCGCCGTAGCTGATGATGCCCATCTTGTGGAGAGGGAGCTGGTGCGCCTCGTGGAGATAGCGCCGGGCGTTGTCGGCGCGTTGCATGCCGAGGCGCGCATTGTTCGCGGCCGAGCCGGTAGAGTCGGTGTGCCCTTCGATCTCCACGAATGACGCGATCGGCAGCGCGCGGAGGTCGGCCACGAACTGGTCCAGATAGGCGCGGACCTCGTCGGGCAGGGCGGACTGCGAGATCCCGAACCCGGCGACGCCCTCGTCGATCACCATCTCGTAGACGAGGCGCCGGTTCGCGCTCTCCATGGTGTTGCCCAGCTGGTCGGCGGTCCTCTGCGCCATCTCCGCCGCCATCTGGGCCGAGTTGGCGCTGACGAACGCGTTCTGGGCGGTCTGCTCGACCGCATCGATGCGTTCCGCCTGTTGCTGTACGATGGCGTAGGAATCGTCCAGCTCGCCGCGCACCTCGGAGATCTGGGCGCCGACCTGCGCCTGAATCTGTGCGGCGGTGTCTTCGACGAAGCCGGTCGTGGCGATGCAGCCGCCCTGCAGGGCCGCGCCCAGCACCATCGCTACCGTTGCCGTAACTCGCATGAGGGTCCTCCCTGCCGGATCCGATGTGCCTTGCTCATGTCCCTCCGCCTCGCCGCTCCGGCGCCGTGGGCCGCGGCGGCTCGCAACGGGACGAATCCCACTTGGTGGGATTGCCAACTGTATCGGCCCGGCGCTCCGCGAACTTCACCTGCCGCCGCCGCGCCGGCCGCTTTTTCTGCCGGCGGCGCTGGCGTTGCTGCTCGCCGGGGCGACCGTCCCGGGGGTGGACGCCCAGCCGGGGCCGGAGCCGCCGCCGCGTCCCGGCGCCACCGCCGGCATCGCCCGCCCCGTCGTCCGGCCCCCGCGGGTGACCGACCCGCCGGTCATCGACGGCCGGCTCGACGACCCGGTCTGGCGCGGCGCCGCCCACATCACCGAGCTCGTGCAGCGCCGGCCCCTCGACGGCCCGCCCGCCACCGAGGCGAGCGACGTCTACGTCGCGTACGACAGCGACCATCTCTATCTCGGCCTGCACGCGCACTACAGCGACCCCGGCATGATGCGGGCGAACCGGCGCGACCGCGACCAGACCGTCGAGGACGACCTGTTCCTGATCTACTTCGACCCGTTCCTCGACCAGCAGCGGGCCTATGTGTTCACCGTGAACGGCTACGGGGTGCAGGGAGACGCGATCCTGCGGGCGGGGGCCCTCGGGGGCGGCCGCTTCGGGGTCCCCCGCGGCGACGCCTCGTGGGACGTGCTGTTCGACGCCGCGGCCCGCCTCGTCCGCGACGGCTTCGTCGCCGAGATGGCCATCCCCTTCAAGAGCCTCCGATACCCGCGGCGGGAGGCCGGGTCCGAGCACCGGTGGGGGCTGCAGATCGCTCGCACCATCGGCGGCAAGGACGAGGCCGACGTCTGGTCCCGCACGTCGCGCGACATCGCCGGCTTCCTGCCCCAGATGGGGCTGCTCGACGGCATGACGGACCTCTCGCGCAGCCACAACCTCGAGATCCTGCCCACCGTCACCGCCACCCGGTTCGGCGCCCTCGATCGCAGCACCGGCCGGTTCGACGAGGGGGACCTGTCGCCGGAGGGCGGCGTCAACGTCAAGTACGGGGTCACGTCCAACCTCACCGCCGACGTCACGTTCAACCCCGACTTCTCGCAGATCGAGTCGGACCTGCCGCAGATCGAGGTCAACCAGCGGTTCGCACTCTTCTACCCCGAGCTGCGTCCCTTCTTCCTGGAGGGGGCCGAGATCTTCAACATCCGGGCGCCGATCACCACCGTGCACACCCGCACCATCGTCGACCCCGCGTACGGCGCCAAGCTGACCGGCAAGGTGGGACGGACCACCCTCGGGCTGATGTACGCCAACGACGCCGAGCCGGGCAACGTGGACGACCGCACGGACCCCGCCTTCGGGCAGGCCGCGCACACCTTCGTGGGGCGGGCGCGCTACGACCTCTACGCCGAGTCGCACGTCGGGGCCGTCTTCACCGACCGGGAGCTGCTCGACGGCTACAGCCGGCTCGCCGGCGTCGACTCGAACTTCCGCCTCGGCGACACCCACGCGGTCGCCTTCCGCGCCATGGCGACCGACCACCGGGACCGCGGGGGCGCGGAGACGACGGGCCGCCTGCTCGACGCGAGGTTCAGCAAGAGCGGCCGGAACCTTCGCTACGCGGTGTCCTCCTACTCGCTGTCGCCCGAGTTCAAGACCGACGTGGGGTTCGTCCGCCGCACCGACCAGCGCTACACGTCGCTGACCGGGGGCTACCGGTGGTGGCCGGAGCACTGGCTCCGCAACTGGGGGCCCGAGTTCGTCTACGGGCGGAACTACGACTTCGCGGGCGTGCTGCAGGACGAGATCGCCGACGCCGGCATCAACCTCGCGCTCGCCCGCAACATGTTCGTGGCCAGCAACGTGCGGCGGGAGCTGGAGCGGTTCGGGGGCATCGACTTCCACAAGACGCGCGGCCGGGTCTTCGGCCGCGTGGACACGAGCCGGCGGATCGGGGTGTCGCTCGAGTACCGGCGGGGCGAGCAGATCCGTTTCGACGAGGAGGCGCCGTACCTCGGCCGCGAGCAGGGCATCACCGCGCGGCTCAACCTGCGTCCCGTCCCCCGCCTCCGATCGGCGATCGACGTCACCACGAACCGGTTCACGGACTCCCGACACGGGGGCGGCGCGGTGTTCGACGTCCAGATCTACCGCGCCCTGACCACCTTCCAGTTCAGCAACCGCCTGCTCTTCCGCAACATCAGCGAGTACAACACGCTGCGCGGGAAGCTGGACCTGAACTTCCTGCTCACCTACCGCGTCAACGCGGGCACCGTCTTCTACGCCGGCTACGACGACCACTACCAGCAGGCCGACCGGATCGACGGCGACCTGCTCGACTGGCACGAGGTCGGCGGCGGGCGCTCCGCCTGGACCTGGCGCCAGCGGACGAACCGCGCGGTGTTCCTGAAGTTCCAGTATCTCTTCCGATACTGAGGCGCCGCCGGTGCGGAGTGGGGTCCGCCGAAGCCGCACGGGACGGAATCTGCCGGATCGTCACGCCGCGCCCCGACCGAACGCGGACGCCCCACATCGTCACACCGCGCCCCGACGGAAACGCGGACGCTCCACCGTCGGGAGCCCGGCACCGGCCATGCGATGCGGCCGAGGCAAGCGGGAGCTCGATCCCGCCCGCGTCGGCGCCGGGTCACCCTCGGCGCGGGTCGCTACGCGGTCAGGGCGTACAGATCCTCGAGCGAGTGCCAGTCCGGCGACGCCGCTCTCGCGGCCGGCTTGCGGCGCACGAAGTAGCGGCGGCCCAGGGTCGCGCCGCGGCGGTTGGGATACGCGCGCGCCTTGCGGTCCAGCTCTGCCTCCAGGGCCCTCGGCGACCGCACCGGACCCCACTTGCACTCGCCGAGGTCCGTCCAGTTGTCGTCGCGCAGCCCGACGACGTCGATCTGCGCGGGAGGCTCTTCTCGAGAGAGCGACTCCCCCGCGCTCCCTCGCCGAGGACTCCAGTACTCGCCGACCTCGAAGCCCGCCCCGACGCCCTCGGCCGCATAGACGAGCGGCAGCGCCTCGCGGCACAGCCGCTCGACGCCATGACCGCAGTATGCGGGGCTCCGCACAGTCGTCAAGTCATGTTTAGACAAGTCGTGTTTAGACAAGTCGTGTTTAGACAAGTCATGATTGGATTCAATTCGGTGCGGTCGGCGTCGAGGTCGGCCCCGGGGCCCGCGAGGCGGCAGCTCCGGCGTCGAGCGCCACCAGGGGTCGCGGGAATCCGAGCACGGCTGCCGCATCGAGACCGACCCGCGGCGCCGGGGCGCGAGCAGCAGCGTCGCCGGAAGCCGAGAGCACGACGGACAAGCTCTATCGAGACCGACCCGCGGCGCCGGGGCGCGAGCAGCAGCGTCGCCGGAAGCCGAGAGCACGGACGGACAAGCTCTCGCCGGCGCCCCTCCGACGGCCACGGTATAGTGGGATGTGACGATCGCTCCCGGCTCTTCGTCCGCCGACGCCCGGTCGGACCGCTCCATGGACGACCCCCGCACCGCCCCGGCCGGCCCCATCGGCGCGGGGACCGGCGTCCTGCTGATCGCGGTCTTCACCATCGCCACCTGCGGCCTCGTCTACGAGCTGCTCGCGAGCACCATCGCCAGCTACCTCCTCGGCGACAGCGTCACGCAGTTCTCGACGGTCATCGGCGTCTACCTGTTCTCGATGGGGGTGGGGTCGTACCTGTCGCGCCACGTCCGCCGCGACCTGCTGGTCCGGTTCATCGAGATCGAGATCCTGGTGGGCCTCGTCGGCGGCCTCTCGTCGCCGGTGCTCTTCTTCGCGTTCTCCGAGGTCGACGCCTTTCGCGTCGTGCTGTACGGCTGGGTCACCGCCACCGGGGTGCTCGTCGGCCTGGAGATCCCGTTTCTCATCCGCATCCTGAAGGACGAGTTCCCGCTGCACGACCTCGTCTCGCGCGTCCTGTCGCTCGACTACCTGGGCGCGCTGGCGGCGGCGTTGCTGTTCCCGCTGTGGCTGGTGCCGCAGGTCGGCCTGATGCGGTCGTCGTTCGTGTTCGGGGGGCTCAACGTGCTGGTCGCGGTGTGGACCTGCCACTACTTCCGCCGGCGCCACCGGCGGCCGCGGCTCGCGGTGCAGGCCTGGGGGGCGTTCGCGGTGCTGGCGCTGGGCGCGGTCTTCTCCGACGACCTGACGAGCTGGTCCGAGCGGCGGCTCTACGAGGAGCCGGTCGTCCTGTCGCGGTCGTCTCCCTACCAGCGCATCGTCCTGACCCGGGGCGACAACGGCGTCCGCCTGTTCCTGAACGGCAACCTGCAGCTCTCGACCCTCGACGAGTACCGCTACCACGAGGCCCTCGTCCACCCCGGACTCGCCGCGGTGGCCGCCCCCCGCCGTGTGCTCGTGCTGGGCGGCGGCGACGGCATGGCGGTCCGCGAGCTCCTGAGGGACGACCGCGTCCGGGAGATCACGCTGGTGGATCTCGACCCGATGATGACCGAGATCTTCCGCGACCACGAGGCGTTCGCCGCCCTCAACGGCCACGCCCTGCGCTCGCCCCGGGTCGAGATCGTCAACGCCGACGCCTTCGTCTGGCTCGAGTCGAACCCCGCCCGCTGGGACTTCATCGTCGTCGACTTCCCCGACCCCCGCACCTACTCGCTCGGCAAGCTGTACACGACCACGTTCTACCGGCGGCTCGCGAGCCGCCTGAACGCGGGCGGCACGGCCGCCATTCAGAGCACGTCGCCCCTCGTCTCGCGGCGGGCGTTCTGGTGCGTGGTCGAGACCGTCCGCGCGGCGGGGCTGCACGCGAGGCCCTACCACGCGCCGGTCCCGACCTTCGGGGAATGGGGCTACGTGCTGGCGTCACGGGAGCCGCTCGGCCTGTCCGACGCCTTCCCGCCGGGGCTGCGGTACCTCACCCCGGCCATCGCGCGATCGCTGTTCGAGTTCCCGGCCGACATGGCGCCGGTCCCGGCGGAGGTGAACCGGCTGAACAACCAGATCCTCGTGCAGTACCACGCGGAAGGCTGGGAGCAGTACGCGCGTAGCCGGCCCATGAGCCACCCATGAGCAGACGACGGATCCCCTGGAGCCGCGGGCTGACGCGCCGGGACATGCTGCGGATGGGTCCGGGCGCGGCCGCGGCGATGGCGCTCGGGTGCACGCCCGGCCTGCCCGCCTCGGCAGAGAGGGCCCTCGACGCCGGTCGCATCGCCGGCGCCGTCGTGGGCGCCTCCCACCGGCTCGGGCATCGGCTGCGGGACGGCGCCCGGCCCGAGCCGCAACAGGTCCGCGACGTGCCGGTGGTCATCGTGGGGGCGGGCGTGGCGGGTCTGTCCGCGGCGTGGAAGCTCGCGAAGAGCGGCATGCGAGACTTCGTCGTGCTCGAGCTGGAGGCCGACGCGGGGGGCAACTCGCGGTGGGGGAGAAACGACGTCTCGGCCTATCCGTGGGGCGCGCACTACCTGCCGGTCCCCACCGCCGAGGCGACCGCGACACGGGAGCTGGTGGCCGAGATGGGCCTGGTCCTGGACACCGGCCCGGACGGCGAGCCGGTCTACGACCCGCGCCACCTCTGCCACGCCCCGCAGGAGCGCCTGTTCGTCGACGGCGGGTGGCGCGAGGGGCTGTCGGCGCGCGACGTGGTCGACCCCGCGCCCGGCTCGCCCGAGGCGGCGGAGCTCGCGGCGTTCGAGGCCGAGATGCGGCGCTACCGGGACTTCCGGGACGCGCGCGGGCGGCGGGCCTTCGCCCTTCCCGTCACGGCCGGCACCGCCGACGCCGCGATCGTCGGGCTCGACCGGATGTCGATGCGCGAGTACTTCGACCGGGCCGGCTGGGCGTCTCCCCGCCTGCGCTGGTACGTGGACTACTGCTGCCGCGACGACTACGGCTGCACGCTGGAGACGACCTCGGCGTGGGCGGGGTGGCACTACTTCTGCTCGCGCCCCGACGACGTCGAGTACCTGACCTGGCCCGAGGGCAACGGCCGCATCGTCCGGCACTTCCTCGACCGGGTGGGCGGGAACAACGTGCTCCCCGGGATGCTGGTCTACCGCGTGCGCCCGACCGGCGCCGCGGGGGCCGGCGGCGTCGAGGTCGACGCGCTGGACACGCGCTCCGAGGTCGCGGTGCGGTTCCGGGCGCGCCACTGCATCTATGCCCTCCCCCGGTTCACCGCGCCCTACGCCATCGAGGGCTACGCCCTCGCCGGCCTCGAGTCGTTCACCTACAGCCCGTGGGTGGTCGCGAACCTCACCGTCGACCGGCCGCCGGACGGCGCCGCGTGGGACAACGTGCTCCACGACAGCCCGTCGCTCGGCTACGTCGTCGCCACCCACCAGGACCTGCGGACGGCGCCGGGGCCCAGCGTGCTGACCTGGTACCTGCCCCTCGCCGTTCCCAACCCCGACGCCGCGCGTGCCTGGATGCTCGAGCAGGAATGGCGCGACTGGGCGTCGTTGATCCTCGCCGACCTCGTGCAGGCCCACCCCGACATCGAACAGCGCGTGTCCCGCATCGACGTCATGCTGTGGGGGCACGCGATGATCCGGCCCGTGCCCGGCTTCGTCTGGGGCGAGACGCGGCGCCGGGCCGCCGCCCCGCACGGCGCCATCCGCTTCGCCCACTCCGACATGAGCGGCATCTCGGTCTTCGAAGAAGCGCAGTACCACGGGGTGCGGGCGGCCGAGGAGGTCATGCGGGCGCTGGGCCACGCCCACGCGACGTCACTCTGAGGGACCGGGGCGCCTTCCGGCGGGGTTCCGTCGAATGGCGGGCGCCCGATGGTTGGCGCGTGGACGCCGGCTGGAATGGTTGAGGCGGCGTCGCCGCCCCGCGGCAGCATTGCCGCAAGGCGACGACTTCGAGGATCTGTACAGCCGGGACCGGCTACGTCGCGGCGATGCCCATCTTCTTCTTCAGCTCGGCCAGCGAGTCGGCGCCGGCGCTGGGCGACGGCCCCGCGAGGGCGCGGTCGATGTCCTCGTCGATGGTGCCGCCGACGTCGGCGAGCTGGTCGTAGGCCTCGGCCAGCGACTCTTCCTCCTGCACCCGGTGCTTCATCTTCTCGAGCATGGCGACGGTGCCCGAGGCGTCGGCGCCGGCGAGCTGCTGGTTGATCTTGCGCATCGACGAGGCGGTGCGGGCGCGGGCGCGCAGGGTGATCAGCTCGTTCTCGTACTTGGCGATCTGCCGCTTGAGGTCCTCGACCTTGGCCTGGAGCTGGTCGGACATGCGCCGCTGCGACTCGTAGTCGGCGCCGACCCGGGCCCCCTGCTTCACCGAGTCGTCCTTCTTCTCGAGGGCGGAGGTGGCGAGGCGCTCGGCCTCGGCCGCGGCCATCTCGCCGGCCTCGGCCCGCCGCAGCAGCATCATCGCCTTGCGCTCGTAGTCGGCCGCCCGCTTCTTGTGGTCGTCGGTCTCCTTCTGCAGGCGGATGGCCAGCGACTTGACCTGGGCGAGGCTGACCATCGCGGCCTGGAGGTTCTTCTTGAGATCGCGGATGCCCTGCTCGGTCATCTTGATCGGGTCCTCCAGCTGGTCGACGGCGGCGTGGGCGTTCGACTGGGCGACCTTGAACATTCTGCGAAAGATACTCATGGCTACTTCTTCCAGTAGGCGAGGAGCTCGGCCCCGTTCTCGGCGAGGGCCAGCGACAGGGCCCGGATCGAGCCTTCGAGCTCGTTCAGATCGAGGTTGGCGAGCTGCAGGGTGTCGCGGTAGAAGATGCGCCGGCCCGTCTCGTCGAGAGCGAACGCGCCGTGCACCAGGGTGTTGTTCATCTGCAGCAGGCGGGTGAAGAGGTCGCCCGGCTCCGGCGGCACGTCGCCGATGAGCTGCTCGAGAATGACGATGGGCGGCTCGCAGTCGATGACGAGCTGCTTGATGCCGTTGTCCTCGTCGTCGACCACCACCAGGTCTTCGGCCTCGTTCTCCCCCGTGATCGTGAGCCCGAGATCGAGCAGGTGGCCCTTGACCGTTTCCAGTTGCTCAGACATTCATCGCGCCTCCTCGCGCGTCCGGTCCGTGCGCGCCCGTCCCGTCGGCCAAACCGACGCCCGCGCCGCGCTCGCCGCGGGCAGTCGGGGCTTCTCGTTCCACCCTTCTGAACGGGGCGGCGCCGGACATTCTCACTGATTGACGATACGTCGGGACGGCGGGTTCAATTCGCTGCGGCCTCCCGGCGCTCGCGGGCCGAGATCACCACCAGGCGGTCCGCCGCCGAGACCACCGCATCGGCGCCGGGGTTGGTCTCGATGGCCCCGTTCCCCTCGCGCTGGATGGCCACCGCGATCTTGTCGTGTTTCCGCTTGAGGGCGGAGAACACGTCGAAGAACGGCCGGCCGGCCAGCGCGGACGGCACCGGCTCGGTCACCAGGTCCTGCCCGACGCTGGCGCTCAGCAGCTCGCGCAACACCGTGGAGATGCCGTGGTCGTGGGCGGCGGTGGACATGACCCGGCTGCACAGCTCGGCCCCCACGACGATCTCGTCGGCCTGGGCCTGCTCACAGTGTCGCACGTTGGCCTCGGTGGCGAGCTCGACGATGGAGTAGACCTCCGAATTGAGGCTCTTGACAGTGAGCGTCGCCAGCACCGCCTTGGCGTCCCGCGCGCTGTAGTCCAGCGAACGGTCTCCCACGATGACGACGGTCGCCGCGGCGTCGATGCCGGCCCGCTTCAGGTTCTCCTCGGTCACGTCGCCCCGCACGAAATGGAGGTGGTCGTCCGGCACCGGCTTCGCGTCGATGTCGGCCACCAGCGCGATGCCCTTGTCCGCGGAGCGCGCATCGGCCCGCAGGTCGGCCAGGATCTCCTTCATCCGGCCGTTCCAGCCGCAAAGGATGATGTGCCCCTTGCCGTCGTAAGAGTCCATGCCCCGGTCCTTCCTCATGCGCTTTTCCACGAACACCCCGGCGATGGTGGCCGTGAACATGCCCAGCACGCCGATGCCGAAGAACATGAGCACGATGCCGATGAGGCGGCCGCCGAGCGTCACGGGGAAGATGTCACCGAAGCCGACGGTGGTCAGGGTGACGATGGACCACCAGAGCCCGTCGGTCGGGGACCGCCCCTCAAAGAACGCGAAGCCGGCCGCCCCACCCAGAATCAGCACCGCGATCACCCCGAGCAGGCGCATCAGGTTCTCGCGGCGCAGGAAGCCGAAAGCCCGAGTCAGGGCTTGCGCCACCGCGAACGCTCGGATGCTCATGTCTGAATGACGCGCCGCCGCGGCGGCCGGCCGGGACCGATGGCCGCCCGCGAATCAGCCCCGCTACAGCGTCAGTCCGATCAGCATGGAAGCGGCGAGATAGGTGACGCCCTCGATGACCCCGGCCCCCAGATTGGGCCGCTCCTGCACCAGCTCGTCGGCGAGCCGCGCGCCGGGCAGCAGCACCTTGTCGGCGAAGAGCCGGACCAGCGGCAGCAGGACCAGCCCCACCACCAGGTAGTACCCGAACTCGGTCAGGCTCTCGTTCCAGGAGACGAAGTCGCCCTCGCCGGCGAGGCGGATGACGTTGCCGAACCCGACGAGGACCCCCGCGAAGGCCACCGCGACCGCGACGTTCCCCCCCTCGATCTGGTCGTGGAGGTCGTACGCGGTGATCCGGTCGTAGAGGACCCCCGCGACGACGAGGGCGGCGAGGCCCGTGACCCAGAACACCAGCGCCGACGCCATGCCCCCCTCGCCGGACAGCGCGCCGGCCGCAATCAGCCCCACCGCGACGTAGTTGGCCCCCTCGAGGATGCCCACGCCGACGTTGCGGTCCTCGACGATCTCGCGCTCGTTGTCGAAGCGCGAGAACACGAGCCGGTCGTTGACCCAGGCCGAGAGGTTGAGCAGCACGATGGCGAGCGCGCCGAAGATGACGAGGCCGATGACGTCGTCGACGAGGCTGACCGAGGCGGGCCCCGACACCACCCCGCCGAGCACGATGACCAGCCCCAGGTAGTAGCCGGCGACGGTGACGGCAAGGGCCAGGTTGTCCTTCTCGAGCAGCTCGACCCGGAGCACGAAGCGCCGGTGGAGCGCGTCGTAGACCCACTTGCCGACGGCCAGCAGCACGAGGATGACGGCCAGGTAGACGAAGCCGGCCACTATCTGATCCACGGACATCTCACGCCCTCCCCAGGCTTGGCGGCTACTTGCCGAAGCCGCGGACGCCGCCCGCCATGCGGCTGCGCACCCGCTGGCCGAACGACCGGCCCTGCGCGGCCTGGCGCGCCTGCTGCCGGCGGAAGAAGTCGGGGCTGGTCTGGCGGGTGGTCGACCCGTTGGTGCCGTACACGCCGCCCCCGGGGCCGTAGTAGGTCTGGCCCCGGCCCCGCGCGTCGCGGTAGCCGTCCCAGTCGTCGCGGTAGATGGGGCGCCCGAAGCCGCCGATGAGGTTGCTCAGCAGGGCGTACTGGCCGTAGAACTCCCAGAACGACCGGCCGCCCCCGTCGTCGCGCCACTGGCCGTACCGCTCGTCCCCCACCTGCTGGTAGCCGGGCGGGTGCTCGTCCCGGTCGACGGTCCCGTCCGGGCCCTTCGACAGGACCACCATGCCGAGCGACGACTCGTAGCGCGCGTAGGTCGATGAATCGACCTCCAGCCAGTCGAGGACCGCCTCGCGGTAGACGGGCTCGTCCGAGCCGGCCTGCGCCTCGCCGACGACGACGCGGTACTGGTGCGCGTAGCCGAAGCCCTCGTCGCTCATGTCCTGCAGCACCACCGAGTACTCGGGGTACCGGTCGAGCTGCGGCGCGAGCCGTTCGAGCGGGGTCTCGCTGGCGCAGGAGGCGGCGGCGAGCGCGACGGCGGCGCAGAAGACCATCGAAGGGCGGCGGTTCATTCAGGACTCCCGGGCAGGATGTGGGTGAACTGGTACTCCTCGACCACGCGGCCGGCCGCCGCCGTGAACTCCGTCTCGCCCCACTGCTCGATGCCGACGAACGCCGTCTCGGCCTCGTCGGCGAACTCCCAGCGGACCAGCGGCTCGCCGGCCCCGGCCCCGTCGGCAAACATGTGCCCCGCGTAGGAGGCGTCGAGGCGGTACTCGGCGCCCTCGAAGACGATGCGCGCGGGCGGGTCGTCGTGATCGAGGATGTGCCGGCGGACGTCGCCGGCGATGTCGCCGACGGCGATGCGGCGCGACAGCGACCACGCGTCGCCGGCCCGCTCGAGGTAGCGCTGCTCGCCGCTCGCGGTCAGCTCCCACTCCTCGAGGTCTTCGTCGAGGCCCGAGAACCGATAGCGGGAGTAGCCGGTCACCCTCCAGGTGCGGAGGTCGTGGTCGACGAGATAGCCGACCTTGAGCTTCCGGAGAACCAGATCCGCGAGGGGATCGGGGGCGTCTTCCTTCGGTTTCCGGCCGAACACCCGATCCATCAGTCCCACGGAACCACTCCTCCCGCCTCGCTCGGAAACGCCGCCGGGGTCGCGCCGCCCTCGCCGGCCGGGACCCCTCGGCCGCGGCCCCCGGTGCCCATCGGCAAGCGCTCCCGCGCGAACCGCCTGGGAGGGGGGACGCAGCTCTGTACCATGCTAGCCGCTCCCGCCCGATTCGAACAGGCGATCGGGATGCGCCGCGCCCCTTGGCGCCGGTGATGCGGCCCGCGAACCGCTTCGAGCCATTGTAGCCCCACCGACGGCCCGTGCGAGGAAGTGAAGTCGCCGGGGTCCCGGGCCGACGCCGGCGCGGCCGACTCCCCCGACTCGGAGACCTCGGAGAGGCCCTTCGCATCAGACAGCACTGCCGCGCAGCGCCGTCGCCCCGTACCGTGCTACGGTTGACGGTCATGGCCACGACGAAAACGCTACGCCGGACGCCGTCGACTCCGAACCCGCCCCCGGGAGCGCCGCGCTCGCCGCTCCGCTCGGCTCTGGTCGCCGCCCTCGCCGCCGCCTGCCTGGCGACGCCGGCGGCGGCCGGTCAGGCCCCGCCCGACGACGCGTTCGTGCCGGTCACCGACGCCATGCTCCAGGACCCCGCCCCCGGCGACTGGCTGACGTGGCGCCGCACCCTCGACGGGTGGGGCTACAGCCCGCTGGACCAGATCGACCGCGGCAACGTGGGCGACCTGCGCATGGTGTGGTCGCGCGCCCTCGCGCCCGGCCGCCAGGAGGGCACGCCCCTCGCCTACCGCGGGGTGCTCTACATGCCCCAGGCCAGCGACGTCATCGAGGCCATCGACGCCGAGACCGGCGACCTGATCTGGCAGCACCGCCGCGACCTGCCCGACGACGTCTACGACTTCGTCGGCGGCAACGCGCGCAACAACCGCAACATCGCCATCTACGACCGCTTCATCATCAATACGAGCGACGACAACTACGCGTTCGCCCTCGACGCCGAGACCGGCGAGATCGCCTGGGAGACGCGCATCTTCGACTACCGGGAGACGCCGGCCGGTCACAGCTCGGGCCCCATCATCGCCGACGGCCGGGTCGTCTCGGGGCGGAGCTGCCGGCCCCGCGGGGGCCCCGAGACGTGCGTCGTCGTCGCCCACGACGCCCTGACCGGCGAGGAGCTGTGGCGGCGGCGCACGGTGCCCGCGCCGGGCGAGCCCGGCGACGAGACGTGGGGCGGCGTGCCCTACGAGCAACGGATACACGTCGGCACGTGGATGCCGGCGAGCTACGACCCCGAGCTGCGGCTCATCTACCAGGGCACGTCGGTGACCTCGCCGGCCCCGAAGTTCATGCTCGGCGGGGTCGAGAACACCCACCTCTACCACAACTCGACGCTGGCCCTCGACGTCGAGACCGGCGAGATCCGCTGGTACTACCAGCACATGAACGACCACTGGGACCTCGACCATCCCTTCGAGCGCATCCTCGTCGACACCGCGGTGGCGCCCGACCCCGACGCGGTGAGCTGGATCAACCCGCGCATCCGGCCGGGCGAGGTGCGGAAGGTGATGACCGGCATCCCCGGCAAGACCGGCGTGGTGTACACGCTCGACCGCGAGACCGGCGAGTTCCTGTGGGCCACCCCCACCGTCGCCCAGAACGTCATCGACCACATCGACGGGGCGACGGGGGCGGTGACCGAGAACGCGGAGGTGATCTTCACGGCAGAGGGCCAGACGGTGCTCGCCTGCCCCAACATGCACGGCGGCAAGGACTGGGAGGCGGGCGCCTACAGCCCCCTGACCAACACCCTGTACATGCCGATGCGCAACATGTGCCAGCGGCTGCTGGCGACGACCTCCCCCGACGCCTCGCACCGCATCTACGCGCTGGCGGTGCGCCACGAGCACGCGCCCGGCAGCGACCAGCTCGGCGCCGTGTACGCGATCTCGGCCGAGACCGGCGAGACCCGCTGGCTGCACCAGCAGCGGGCCGCGACGCTCTCCCTGGTGGCGACCGGCGGCGGGCTCGTGTTCGGCGGCGACGCGAACGGCCGGTTCCGCGCCTTCGATCAGGAGACCGGCGAGGTGCTGTGGGAGATCAACCTCGGCTCGCCGGTCAGCGGCTTCCCCGTCAGCTTCGCGGTGGACGGCCGCCAGTACGTGGCGGTGGGCACCGGCGGGGCCGCCACCACCCGCAGCTTTCTCCAGCTGACGCCGGAGCTGCGCCCGAGCAACGGCAACAACCTGTTCGTCTTCGCGCTGCCGGAGCAGAGAGCCGCCCGGTAGACGGCGCGGACTCCTGCAGGGTCGGTTCGGGCGCCAGGCGAAGCCGCAGGCGACGATTCCGGCGAAGAGTCTGCCCGGCAGACGGCGCGGACTGCTGCAGGGCCGGTTCGGGCGCCGGGCGGAGGCGCGGAGGACTGGCGGGCCAGGACGGCCGCGCGTCGGCCCGCAAGGGCGCAGAACGGTGGGCGCGAGGCCCGGGCCTCGGTTATGATCGGCGCATGGGGCTGCTGGTCGGCATCGTCAATCTCGTCGTCCTGCTGTTCATCATCGAGGCCTGGGTCAACGGCCGGATTCCGGGGGTCCTCGCCAAGGTGATGGACGAGCGGCTCAACGACCCCGCAAATCCCGCAAACACGCGCCTCGAGCGGCTCGAACGCCGCACCGAGGAGATCGGCGCCCGCCTCGACGGTCTCGACCGCCGCATGGACGACCTCGACGCCCGGATCGAGGGGCTCGACCACCGCATGAACGGGCTCGGCGCCCGCCTCGACGGCCTCGGCGGCCTGTTGAGCGAGCTCGACACCCGGGTGGGGGGGCTGGACGCCCGACTCGACCGGGTCGACGCCCAGGTCGCGGTGCTCAACGCCCAGACCTCGCAGCAGATCAGCGATCTCGACAGGCGCGTGCGGGACCGGCTTGGTGCCCTGAAGCGCCGCGGGAGCGCCACGGAAGCCGCTGCCGCCGGCGGATCCGCCGGCGCTTAGGACAGCGATCGATGTGACCCTGCCAACTACGTTCAGGATCGCCCCGCGCGCCCGCGGCTCCCGTGCGCGGCACGTGGCAAGGTAATTCCCGTCACCGTCCTTGGGACAGCGATCGATATGACCCTGCCAACTACGTTCAGGATCGTCCGGCTTGCCCACGGCTCCCGTGCGCGGCACGTGGCAAGGTAATTCCCGTCACCGTTCTCAAGGAACGCCCGCGCCTCCACGCAACCGCGCGTCCACGTTCGCCTCGGCCCGCGCGACCTGCTCGGCCGTCATCCCCGCGGCGACGGCGTCGCGCGCCTGGGCGACGGCGGCGCCCTGCGCCCCGGGGACCTGCAGGGCGGCGAGGCTGAGCCAGGTGAGGGCGGCCACGAGGTCCCGCTCGACGCCGCGGCCCTCGGCGTGCAGGCGGCCGAGCTCGCCCTGCGCGAAGGGGTGGCCCTGCTCGGCGGCCAGACGCACCCACCGCGCCGCCTCGGCCTCGTCCCGGGGAACTCCGCGACCCTCCGTATAGGCGAACCCGAGGTAGAACTGCGCGTCGGGATATCCCTGGTCGGCCGCGAGGCGAATCAGCCGCAACGCCTCGGCGTCGTCCTGCGCGACCCCGCTGCCCTCCAGGTAGGCGAGCCCGAGGTAGTACTGCGCCTGGGGGTGGCCCTGCTCGGTGGCGCGGCGGAACCACCGCACCGCCTCCGCCGGGTCCCGCCCGACGCCGCGCCCCTCGGCGTACAGCGCCCCCAGGTTGGCCTGCGCCTGCGGGTCGCCCTGCTCGGCCGCGAGCCGGAACCACCGCACCGCCTCCGCAAAGTCCTGGGGCATGCCGAGGCCCGCCGCGTGCATCGCCCCGAGGCTGCCCTGCGCCTGGGGGTGTCCCTGCTCCGCCGCGAGCCGGAACCACCGCGCCGACTCCGCGTCGTCCTGGGCCACCCCGCCGCCCTGGGCGTGCAGGATCCCGAGCTGGAACTGCGCCTCGGCGAGACCCTGCTCCGCCGCGAGCCGGATCCAGCGCGCGGCCTCCGCCTCGTCCGGCGAGACCCCGCCGCCGACGAGGTACATGGTGCCCAGCTGACCCTGGGCGATGGCGTGTCCCTGCTCCGCCGCGAGCCGGAGCCACCGCACCGCCTCGGCGTCGTCCTGGGCGACGCCGCGGCCCTCGCCGTACGCGAACCCCAGGTTCACCTGGGCCTGCACGTCGCCCTGCTCGGCCGCGAGCCGGTACCAGCGCGCGGCCTCGGCGAGGTCCCGCGGCACCCCCCGCCCCTCGGCGTAGAGCATCCCGAGCTGGCCCTGCGCCTCGGCGAGGCCCTGGTCCGCCGCGAGCCGAATCAGCCGGGCCGCCTCCGAATCGTCCTGCGGGACGCCGCGCCCGCCCGCATGGAGCATCCCGAGCCGGCTCTGCGCCTCGGCGAGGCCCTGGTCCGCCGCGAGCCGAATCAGCCGGGCCGCCTCCGAATCGTCCTGCGGGACGCCGCGCCCGCCCGCATACATCGCCCCGAGCTGCCCCTGCGCCCGGGCGTCCCCCTGGTCGGCGGCGAGCCGGAGCCACCGCAGCGCCTCGGCGTCGTCGCGCGCCACCCCGCCGCCCCCGGCGTAGAGCGCCCCGAGCCGACCCTGGGCGGCGACGAGCCCCTGCTCCGCCGCGAGGCGAAGCCACCGCGCCGCCTCCGCGCCGCTGCGGGGGACCCCCTGGCCCTCCGCGTACATCTCCCCGAGCCGGACCTGCGCGGCCGCCTGCCCCTGCTCCGCCGCCATCCGGAGCCACCGCGCCGCCTCGGCGTCGTCCTCGGCGACCCCGCGGCCCTCGTCGTACATCGACCCGAGCTCGAGCTGGGCCTCGACGTCCCCCCCCTCCGCGGCGAGGCGGAGACCGTCGACGTCGGGGGCCGGTGAGCAGGCGCAGAGGGAGACGAGCAGCCCGCAGGCGAAGGTGGCGGCGAGCCGGCCGCGGCGACGACCGCGGCCCGGGCGACCGGCGTTGCGTCCCGCGCGGGCGGCGCCACGGCGGGGAGCCGCGACGTCCGCCGGTCGGACGCGCCCGGGAGGTGCGCTCGCCAGGCCCGGCCGCGCGAGCCCCGTGCCGGTACGCGGGCAACGCGAGGGTCCGCCGCGGGGTCTTGCGCGGCGGTCCGGCATGGCGTTCAACGGCATCAGCGGAGTCGCGCGACCGCGCAGAAGAGCCCGAGGCGGACGAGTGGACTCGATGGCATTCGTCTGTGGAAGCCGATTATATGACAGCACTCGGCCCGGCGGGCGCACCGGGTCGCGGCAGCGGGCCCCGAGGCGGCGGCCTCCGGCCGGGCCCGGCCGCGGAGAACCGCGCGTCTGCTATAGTCGAGACTCGTGTCACGCCATCGAACCGGGACCCGATCGATCACCCCGGGCGCCGTCGTCCGAAACGTGGGGACCGCCATGCTGTTCGCCCTGGCGTGGGCGTGCGGCGGCGCGTCCGACCCCGGGACCGCGGGCGACGCGCGCAGCGCAATCCTGCCCGAGGGGGCGCCGTCCGACTTCTTCACGCCGCGGCCGGTCGGCGAGCCGCGCGGCGACGGCGAGCGGCCCCAGATCGCGCACGTCGCCATCGTCGACCTCGACGGCGACGGCCTTCCGGACATCCTGGCCTGCGACGCGATCCGCAACCGGGTCGCCTGGATACGGCAGTACCCGGCCGGGACCTGGACCGAGGCGCCCGTCACCGAGGACATTCGCGCCCCCGCGCACGTGGAGCCGACCGACTTCGACGGCGACGGCGACCTCGACCTGCTCGTCGCGAGCCTCGGCGAGCTCTTCCCGAGCGATCTGCGCATCGGCTCGGTCGTCATCCTCGAGAACGACGGCGAGCAGCGCTTCACGAGCCGCGTCGCGGCCGAGGGCATTCCGCGGGTCGCCGACGTGCGGGCCGGCGACCTCGACGGCGACGGCGACCTCGACCTCGCGGTGGCCGCCTTCGGCTACGACCACGGCGAGACGCTGTGGCTCGAGAACCGGGGCGGCTGGTCGTTCGAGGCCCACGTCCTGCAACGGTTCTCGGGCGCCATCAACGCCCTCGTCGCCGACCTCGACGACGACGGCGTCCGCGACGTGGTGGCCCTCGTCAGCCAGGAATGGGAGGAGATCTGGGCCTTCCCCGGCCCGGAGCTGCGGCAGCGGCTGCTCTGGGGCACGACGAACCCCGACTTCGGCTCCAGCTGGATCACCCTCGTCGATCTCGACCGGGACGGGGACCCCGACATCCTGCACAGCAACGGCGACGCGTTCGACTACGCGCCCGCCAACAGCCGCCCCTGGCACGGCGTGCAGTGGCTGGAGAACCGCGGCGGCATGGCGTTCACGCCGCACCGCATCGCCGATCTGCAGGGCGCGTCGAGTCCGCAGGCCGCCGACCTCGACGGCGACGGCGATCTCGACGTGGCGGTGGTCAGCGCCTACAACCAGTGGGACGACGAGTCGGCCCACAGCCTCGTCTGGCTCGAGAACAACGGGCGCATGCAGTTCACGATGCACCGCATCGCGCGCTCGCCGACCCACCTCATCACCCTGGCCGCCGGCGATCTCGACGCCGACGGCACCGTCGACCTGGTCACCGGCGGCATGCACATCAGCGGTCCCTACGACCGCATGTCGCGGGTGACGGTCTGGAGCAACGGTGGCCCGCCGGCGCCGTGAAAAGCGCGGCCGGGGCGCCGCGACGGCGGAACCGGCCGCCGCCGTCGGCCGTCCGGATCCGCGTCGGCGACGGTGGCTGGCGTGGGCGGCCGTCGCCGCCGTCGCCGCCGCCGTGCTCGTCGCGGGCGTCTCCCAGGCGAGGCGGGCGATGTACGCGGCGCGGCTTCCCGCCCTTCCCGAGCTGTCGGGCGAGCCGCCGGCCCTGCGCGAGCATCTCGAGGCGGCGGATCGCACCGCCCGCGCCCGGCCGACCTCCGCCGACGCGGTGGGGGCGCTCGGCCTCGCCTACCACGCCGACCTGTTCCTCGACCACGCCGACCGCGCCTACGCGGCGGCCGAGGCGCTCGGCGGCGATGCGTGGCGCTGGACCTGGTACCGGGCGCTGGCCGCCGGCACCCGCGGCGACACCCCGGCGCTGGCCGCCGGGCTGCGCCGGGTGGTCGCCGCCGCGCCCGACTTCGCCCCCGCATGGTGGCGGCTCGGGGAGGCCGAGTTCAAGGCGGGGCGCTACGACCCCGCCGCCGAGGCGTGGCGCAGCGCCCTGCCGCTGGCCGAGCCGGCGCCGCCGGCCGATGCGGCGGCAGGGTCGGAAGGAGGCGTCGAGGACGCGACGCCGGAGCGCGCGCCCGGGGCGCCGGTGTCGGCGTACGCCGCGCTCGGCCTCGCCCGGGTCGCGCTGGTGCAGGGCGACGCGCAGGCCGCGGCCGGGCGGCTGGAAGAGGTGACGGCGGGGGCGCCCGGCTTCGGCCCCGCCTTCCGGCTGCTCGGTGACGCGTACGCGACGTTGGGCCGTTCCGACCAGGCGGCACAGGCGGTTCGCACCGCGAACCGGCTGCCGCAGTACGAATCGTATCTCGACCCGCTGTCGGAGGCCCTCGTGCGGGAATCGCGGAGCACCACGTTCCTGCTCCAGCAGGCCGCCACCGCCGACCTCGCGACCAACGCCGCGTGGCGCGAGTACCTGATTCGCCGGGCCCTGGAGTTCGACCCCGACCACGACGTCGCCCTCGCCGAGCTGGCCGCGACGTTCAGGATTCTCCGGCGCTACGAAGAGGCGCTGGAGCTGCTCGAGCGCCGCCGGCGCCGGCGGCCCGACGACTTCGGCGTGCTCGCCGACATGGGCCGCTGCCTCGCCGGCCTCCGACGCTACGGCGAAGCCGAGGAGATGCTGCGGCGGGCGCTCGAAGGCCTCGACAACGCCCCCACCCGCTACGAGCTCGGCGCGGTGCTCGCCGCGTCGGGCCGGACGGGCGAGGCCATCGCCGAGTACCGTCGGGCCCTAGAGCGCAACCCCAATCACCTGGCGACGCTCAACAACCTGGGGGTGGTTCTGGCCGAGCAGGGCCGGATGGACGAAGCCGCCCGCCACTTCGAGCGGGTGATCGCGGTCGACCCCGAGAACGCCGACGCCCACGCCAACCTCGGCCTCGCGCTCGCGGGGCGCGGGGCGCGGGCTCGCGCCGCCGACGCGTTCCAGGAAGCGCTGCGTCTCGATCCCGACCACGCGGGGGCGCGCGCCGGGCTGCAGGATGTCGGATTGCGCTGACGTCGACGGGGGGGATGGAGCGGACGCACGGCCGGCCGATCCGGTGGACGCGGGTCAGGGCCGCCCGGGCGACGGGCCAACGCTCTCCGAACCCGCATCCTCGCCACCTGCCGGTTCCCCGGCCCGGTCTTCCATGATGATCCGGGCACGGGCGAGGCGCGAGCGGACGGTGCCGATGGGAATGCCGAGACTGTCGGCGATGTCCGAGTAGCGCATCCCTTCCCGGTAGCGCAGCTCGACCACCTGCCGCTGGCGCGGCGACAGCCGGTCGACGCAGGGCTCCACCACCTTCCACCGGGCCCGGAGCCGCCCGGGTGGGTCCGTCGGACCAGCGCCTGCAGGAGCGTCCGAACCGTTCCCGCGGGCGCCGATGTGCTCCTCGATGACCAGGCTCGCGATCGATCTCAGCCAGTCGACCGTCTCGGCCGCGTGCCTTCCTCCGATGCGAAACTCGGGCATGTCTTCCCCGGGCAGGCGGCCTCGGTCTGCAGCCCGGTACGCAAACCCACGAGCGTGCGTGCGAAGGCTGAATTTGTTTAGTTGGTTAAGTTAGACGCGGGATCCCCGCCCAGGGTTCATCGGGCGCCCCGACTGCAATACGGACCTTGCAGGAGGACCATCTTGCCGCGGATGTCGTTTCGAGAAGAGACCAGGATTACGACTGTCCGCTGGCTGGTCTTGTCGTGCGGCAGTCCGGAAGGAACTCTCCGCCCGGAATCTTGGAGTTACTTCGAGGCGATCCGGACCGAGGTTGGGACCCGTCCGGACCTCAAAGAAGAAGCTATCGTGATCGGAATCTCGGGAGCTGGTTCAACGCGCGCCCGGGGCCGAGGCAGGTACCGTCCGGACCTCAAGGAAGGAACCATCGTGATCGGAATCCCGGAGTCGCTCTTGAGGCGCCGGTGGCCGAAGCGGCAGGTGGGGGCAGGTGGGTACTGTTCGGAACCTACTTCAAACAGGTGGATCTCCCTCTTGCGCCCGTGACGCGAGACGCTTGCAGGCGAGCGCCTGACAGTAGTACAAGAGAGAGCCGGGAGAGAGAAGACTCTCTCCCGGCTCCGGAACGAAGGCGGGATTCACCGCCCGCCCGAAGGCGCGCGGTGACGACCGCGTACCCTGCCTAGAAGCGGGCGGTGACCGCGAATTGGATGACGCGGCCTTCGAGCATCCGGTTGCCGCGCTCCCAGGCAGTCAGGGCCTGGTAGTTGGCCCCGGTGCTGCCCCTTGCCTGTCGCGACCCGCCGGTGTGCTCCAGGACAACGCCGTTGTTGAGGACGTTGTAGAACGAGAACCGCGCGTCGTAGCGCCAGCTCCCGATGTTGAACACCTTCTGGAGGTTCACGTCGAGCTGCGTCCAGTACGGCAGGAACTTCACGCTGCTCAGCGGGATCGTCGGATACCAGCTATTGAAGAGATCGCCCGTGGAATGGTGGCCGATGGTCGTGACCCCATCCGGAATGATGTTCTGTCCGAGCACGCACGGCGCCACGCAGTGGCCGGGTTGACCGTAGAGCTCGGGCGAGTAGGTCCGGTACAGGTCGTTGGTCGACGTGCGGTGGACGTAGAGGCCCTCCTGCAGGCCGCCCCAGTCGCCCAGACCGCCCGGATACGCCTGCAGCGAGAAGCCGGCCTGCAGGTCGCCGATGCCCGGCAGCGAGAACGGCTGCGTGCCCGACAGCTTGAACTCGTTCCGGTACGGCCGCGGATAGGCGCCCGCGTCACAGAACCGAAGCTGCCACGGCTCGTCGCCCCGCTCCACGATGTCGGAGCAGAGGTTCACCTCGCCGCCGTACCGGCTGCCCGCGCCGCTGTTGTTGTCGGTGCCGTAGATCGACGTCCGGCCCGTGTCCTCCATCGACCAGCCGCCGAACAGGGTGCCGCCGCCGGGCAAACGCCCCTGCATGCTCAGCTCGAAGCCGCGGTAGACGTTGGTGAAGCCCGGGCCCCGCGTGCGGTCCGCGTAGCCTTCCTGGTTGGTCCGCACCGCCGGGTCGACGCTGAACGCGGTGAAGTGCCCGACCATCGGGTACGGCCGCGCCACCTGGAAGTGCCGCACCGGGTTCCCCATGGTGTTGTCCACGGCATACGCCGGATCGGGAGAGCCGTCCGGGAACGCCCCGAAGTCCGACATGTTCCAGTTCGGGTTGTCGTCCCACCACGTGTTGTGGTACGTCCGCTGCCGGTACTCGCCGCTCAGCGAGATGCCCGGGAAGACCTCCTGCTGGATGCCTACGGTCCAGATGCGGTTGTACTCGCGATCGGTGATGTCGGGTGTCCGGGTGGGGCTGGAATTCGACCCGAAGCTGGTGTTCGAGATGGCCCCGATCTCCCAGTTCTGGGCAATGCCGTCCCAGTTCGTCCCGTACGGGTCGAGCCGGCTGCCCATGGCGTCCATGGCGCAGGCGTCGCCCGCCGCGTTCATCGTGCAGTCGTACCACTCGCGCTCGTCGTCGCGCAGGAACCCGTAGGCGTAGCGGCGGGCGAGGTTGCCGCCGATGTCACGCACGTACTTGTTGAAGCCGAACTTCAACGCCGTCCGGGCGTCGCCGAACACGTCGTAGGCCACGCTCAGCCGGGGAGAGAAGTCTGGGCCGAAGCTGGGCAGCTCGCTCTGCGGGCGACCGGGCTGCATGAACGCGGGCACGAACCGGCCCGGGCCCTTGGGCACCTCGGGAATCGAGACCGCCGCGAAGTCGACCCGCATCCCGTAGTTCAGGGTCAGCCGGTCGATGGTCCACGAGTCCTGCGCGTAGACGCCGCCGTTGTAGTCCAGCTTGTAGGCCAGGTACGACGGGTCGCTCAGGACGTTGACGCGGTCGGGCGTGCCCATCAGGCCGCAGTTCCCCTGGATGGTGCCGGCGTCGATGTTCGCCTGCGCCTGGGGATGGTCGCAGTTGAACCACTCTATCCCGTAGACGAGCGGCTGGCTCTGGATCAGGTTCCCCATGGGATGCGGGGCGCCGTCGTAGAACTGGTGCAGGTTGCCGTTGCTGCTGTTCGTGTGCCGGTTGTGGCCGTTCGTGATGTTCATCCCGAACTTGAAGCTGTGCGAGCCGGTGACGTACGACAGCGCGCTCTGGTAGGCCCAGCGGTGCGTGTAGTTGTTGTTCTCGCCCCACTGCCGGGCGCCGTACTCCAGTCCCAGCCGGTTGTCGATCATGCCGACCTGCGAGTACCAGGGGTCGCCGCCCATCGACGCGGGCATCTGCGCCAGGTGCGCGGCCGAGCCCACCTCGGGGAAGCACGGCGTCGAGTAGCAGGTCGCCAGCGCGGACGGGTCGGGCTTCGGCTGCGCGATGAGGTTGCCGTCGTCGCGGTACCGGTAGTAGCCGGGGTCCCAGTCCTCGTAGATGATCGAGAACCCGAACTCGGCCAGCATCCGGTTCGACAGCGTCCCCGTCCACTTCGCGGTCCCCGTGTCGTAGTGCGGGGACGTCCACGACGACGCCGCCGTGTTCAGGTCCTCGCCCGGGTTGTGCTGGCTGAACCGGCGCTTCCGAACCTTGTCGAACATCGCCGAGATCTTGTGCTGCTGCGTCATCTGCCACGTCAGCCGCACGTTCGCGCTGTGGATGGTGTTGTTGTCCAGACCCTGCGTGCCGTCGGGGTTGATGCTGTTGGTGATCTCGTTGTTCACCCCGTTCCACCGGCCCGTCGAGAAGAACCACAGGCGGTCGCGGAACACCGGGCCGCCGATGGCCCCGTTGTTGTCGTAGATGAGGCTGACGCCGGTCGCCGACTGGATGCCCTGGGCCTGGGCCGCCGGGCTCAGGTTGTCGGCCTGCCAGTTCCCCGGCGTGAAGCCCGTGAACCAGTTCCCGCTGAACTGGTTGCCCCCCTCGTTCGGGATCATGTTGATGCGCAGTCCGCCGGTCTGGGTCTCGGCGCCCTGCCCCGAGGTCGTGTACGACGTCTCCGCCGCCAGCATCGGGTTCAGGTAGGCCTGGTACCGGCCGTCGCTGATCATCGTGTTGATCATCATCCCGTCGACCTCGATCGTCGTGTTCGAGGCGTCGAGACCGCGGCCCATCATCTCGGACTGCTGCACCCCCGCGGTGCCGCCCACGTCCGGCTTGTGCACCTTCACCCCCGGGATCAGGAGCGCGTACGACCACATGCTGCGGCCGGTCGGAATCGACTCCTGCGTCTCCCGCGTCATGACCTCGATGCGCTGCACCTGCTGCACGTCGACCACCGGAGTCTCGCCCGACACCGTGATCGTCTCCTCGACCGAGCCGACCGACATGGTCACGTCGATGGGCAGGGCCACGTCGGCCCCGAGCACGAGCTCGTCGCGAACCTGGGTGCCGAAGCCCGGCAGGGTGAAGGTCACCGTATACACGCCCGGCCGCAGGTCGATGATGTTGTAGTTGCCGGTGCCGTCGGTGAAAACGACGCGCGACCCCTCGATGAGAACGTCGCTCGACGCCTCGACCGTCACACCGGGCAGCACGCCCCCGGTGTCGTCCGCGACCGAGCCCGCAATCGAGCTCTGCGCCACGGCCACCGCGGGCGCCAGCAGCACAACCGCCGCCGCGACCGCAAGGAACCTACCCAACCTCATGCGTGCACCTCCTCCATCAGAGACAACCACCGATTCATCTCTCTCCTCTGTTCATTCACGTAGCCCGACCCGTCAGTTGCGACGGTCGCCGAGCCTCACGACGAAGCCGAGCGAGAACGACAGCTCCTTGAAGTCCTCGCCGCCCGGGTTCACCAACGACGACGTCCCGCTCAGGTCGGTCTGCGCATCCTCGTTGGGGAACATCGTCAGCCGGTAGTCCGCCTGGATGCGGAACGCCGTGTTCGGCGTGATGTCGATGTCCACCCCGCCGCCGGGCTGAATCGCCCAGTGGGTCGCGGTGTGCGCGAAGAAGCCGATCTTGCGCAGCGACCGCGCCACCCCGAACAGCGCGTGGAAGTACGGCCGCACCCCGCCCGCCTGCAGGTGGAAACGCGGGCCGCCGACGACGCCGGCGGTCTGGATGTGCACCTGGCACAGGTTCGAGTACTCGCCCACGTGCAACGGCGAGCAGTACTCCCGCTCGGGCCGGTTGAACGAGAGCGCCTGGAAGTCCTGGTTCGGGTTGGGCCGTACCGGCAGGTCGTTCGGCCCCCCGGAGTACATGGGGTGCGCGTCGATGCCGCGCCGGTAGTGCCCGTTCACGTCGAAGGCGAGCGAGAGGCCCTCGTTCACCTGGTACGACGTGTCGAAGAACCAGCCGAAGGGCAGGTTGGACGCGTTCGCGGCCAGTTGGTCGTTCGTCAGAAACGAGTACCCGACCGCCAGGTCTCCGCCCACCTGCGCCGACGCCGGCGGGGGCACGAAAAGGGCCGTTGCCGTAAACACAACCGCACAAACAGTCAACCTGCGCATGACCAGTCTCCTTGACAACAACGTTCATGACCCCGGGCGACGGCAACGTGTGCCGGCGGCCACCAGACGGCCGCCAGCGGTGAACGAAAAGTTCCGTCGGACGACAAGCGCAATCAGACGTCTGAGACGAGCAAAGCGCATGCCAATCAGCCGCAACTCGACCCTCACCCGCAAAACTGCCCGGATCCACTTGCATTCGCCGGTCTCCCATGGGCTGGCATCACGCTGGCGGAACCGCTGATCCAACAGGACCAATCCCTCGAGCGCGGAAAAATGGTGGAACGGGTTCCATCGCGCGGGTCGCCCGCCAATCGTGGCCTGCCAGGCGCTGTCTGGCGCCCAGACTCTCGGGGCCGCGCTCGGGCGGCCATCCCGAAGGCGAGAAGCTCGGGCGCAGACTTCCTGGCTGCACCCGTCGATTCAGAGGGGGGCTGGGTATCGAGCCGGTACAGCGCGAGCAGGGTGCGCGTGGAGAGCGTGGTCCGAGGGGGGTCGAAGCCTGACAGCCGCAGACGGAAGACCCGAGCCAGGACGATGGCGGAGATCGGCCGCCAGACGTGTTTCGTCGAGGCCGATCGGCCGCAGACGGAGGACCCGGGCCGTCCGCACCCCGGCGTCGGGAGATGCGGCGAGCAGGCGGGCCAGGGCCATCGCGAAGACCGGCTGGTCGGGATGGCGCTCGCGCGCCGCCGCCAACCGGTCGCGCGCCTCGCGGTGGCGGCCCAGCCGAGCCAGGGCCATCGCCTCGCCGAAACGGCCCGCGACAGTGTCGGGAGCGGCTTCGAGCACCCGCCGGTAGTGCGGAAGCGCTTCGTCCACCCGCGCCGCCCGGCTGTAGGCGTCGGCCAGGCGCAGATGCGCCTCGACCGACTCCGGGGCATGCTCGGCGGCGGCGTAGCGTGCCGTCGCCTCCGCGTCCCTGCCCGCCCGTTCGAAGAGGGTCCCGATCATGTAGTTGGCCTGGGCCGACCGCGGGTCGAGCCGGAGGGCGGCCTCGAGCTCGACGAGGGCCTCGCGGGCGCACCCGGCCCGGTCGAGGGCCATGCCGAGGCTGAGCTGCAGGTCGGCGTCGTCGGGCTCGAGCTCGAGGGCCAGGCGGAACTGGCGTGCGCTGCCGCCGGGAATGCGTCGTTGCCGAGCTTGAACACGTCCGGGATCACTGCGCTCTGTGTAGGGCAAGCCGGGAGCGACGGCAACGCTCGCTACCCGTCGGGCTGCGCGACATCCGGCCGGACGCGGACGCGCTTCAGCGTCGGCCCGGGACCGGCACCGCCTGCGCGGCTTCTGCGCCGGCGAGCAGCTCGTCGACAGTCTCGCACCGCACGATGAGATCGCCGACCTCGGCGAGGCGTTCAGGGTCCGCGATGCGTTCCAGTACCGGGGCCAAGCGTTCCGCCGCGCCCGCACCGAACCGCGACCCGGCCTGACGGCGCAACAGGGCGCGTTGCTGATCGAGTCCCTGCGCTATTCCCCGTTCGATTCCCTGCGCGATGCCCTGCTCCAGTCCCTCCTGGCGCCATTGCCGGGGCCATTCGCTCACCCGCTCTTCCAGCGTCATCCTCACGTCCTCCAGCGTGTAGGCCGGCGCGCCCTCGCGCTCGCGGCGCGCGGCGCGCGGGCTCGCGCCGCCGACGCGTTCCAGGAAGCGCTGCGTCTCGATCCCGACCACGCGGGGGCGCGCGCCGGGCTGCAGGATGTCGGATTGCGCTGACGTCGACGGAGGTTCCGGGACGTCTCGTCGACCATGCCGAACGCCATCCTTCACGCGGATCGGCGTTCCTTGACAAGCTCGACGAGCAGGCTGTCGAGGGTCTGGCGCACCCCCTCGACGCGGTCTCCGAGCGAGCGGTGCGCCTCTTGGCTCTCCGTCCGGAGCTGCTGCACCGACTCCCGCGTCTCGGCCCGCAGGGACTCCAGCCGGTTCCCCAAGTCGGATGTCGAAGCCTCCAGCCGGCTCCCCAAGTCGGATGTCGAAGCCTCCAGCCGGCTCCCGAGCTCCAACCGCAGGGACTCCAGTCGGTTCCCCAAGTCGGATGTCGAAGCCTCCAGCCGGCTCCCGAACTCAGACCGCAGGGACTCCAGCCCCGCCCCGACCTCGGAACGCAAGGCATTCTGCGAGGCTTCTATGCGGCTCCAGAGCGCCAACAACATCGTGGCCATCGCACCCAACATCGCGACCGCCACACCCGCGGCAGCCAACCACTCGCTGGTCGTCATCGTCCCTCCGTGCAGTGGTTCGCGTGCCCGACCCTGACTGTCGATTATGCTCCATTCTCGACCGTTGTGCAAAACAGAACACGGCAATGCGCGCCATGACCGGGTGGCGGGGCGCACCCGACCACGCGGGAGCGCGCGACGGGCTCCAGGATGTCGGATTCGCGCTGACGTCGACGGGGGCGATGGAACCTCTGCTCGGGATCGAAGGCCGTGGGCCCGGACCGGCGGGGAACGAGGCGCCCGAACGTGCAGTGGCCAATCCGGGCATATGATGGGGGGATGGATGTTGTAGCCGGGACCGCCCCCAAACCCCCAAGAACCAAGCGCCGAGGACGCCATCCCGACAAGGCCCTCTCGGCCGCCTTCGTACGCTCCGCCCCGCCCGGACGGCACGCCGACGGCAACGGACTGTACCTGTTCGTCCAGCCCACGGGGACCCGAAGCTGGGTCCAGCGGCTCGTCATCCGCGGCCGCCGCCGTGAGCTCGGGCTGGGCGCCGTCGCGCTCGTCCCGCTCGTCGAGGCCCGCGAGCGGGCCCTCGCCAACCGCAAGCTGGCCCGGTCCGGCGGCCGCCGCCGTCCCCCACGGCTTCCGGTCGTCGTTCCGGGACTGGGCGGCGGAGGAGACCGACCATCCACGGGAGGTCGTCGAGGCGGCGCTCGCTCACGCCGTCCAGAGCACGGTCGAGGCCGCCTACGCCCGCTCGGACTTGTTCGAACGTCGGCGGCGGCTCATGCGCGATTGGGCGGCGTATCTGGCCGGCGCGATGCGCCCAGCGCAGCGCCTCGAAGTCCTGCGGATTCACCGCTCCGCGTGGCAGGAACGCGTCGACGTCGGCCTTGACGGTCCGGCGCATCTGCTCCTTGAAGCCCCCTTTCGGCCGCGCGAACCAACCGGCGCAGCGCTGACGAGCGGCGC
This sequence comes from Vicinamibacterales bacterium, assembly GCA_965116765.1. GTDB lineage: Bacteria > Acidobacteriota > Vicinamibacteria > Vicinamibacterales > UBA8438 > JAJEEA01. Next base: position 2,373,926 of record OZ220718.1, read on the forward strand.
GTAGGAGCGACGATGCCCCCGAGGGCAACCTGATGGCGGCGATGGTGGCGCTGGAGCAGAGCCGGTCGCCGGAAGATCCGGGGCGGGTGCCGGCGGCGCTTCAGCGGCGGCGGTGGGCGCCGGACGAGGGGCGTCTGGCGCGGGTGTTCGCGGAATGAGGTTCAACTGCGACCATCCGCATGCGGTCGCGAACGCGTCCGCAGGCCTGACACAGGGCTTCTGTTCCGGCTTCGGTTCGCCGTCAGGCGTTCACGGCCCCAGAAGACCCGGCTCCACGGGCAGGCCGGGACGGAACTCGGGCTCGTCGTCGCGCCAGGGGGTCCGGCTGGGCTCTCCGCGCGTGTACGAGGCCAGGTTGGCGGACATCGGCTGCGCCAGATCGCTGCGTCCGGCGTCGCGGGCGACGTCGATGGCGAGGCGTTGCCACTCCACGGCGCCGGCGAACTGTCCGACCTCGGCCAGGGCCATGGCCATGGTCTCGGCCGCGGCGGTGGTCTTGACGGAGGCGACGAGGGCTTCCGCGAGGGCGGCGGCCCCGGGTCCGTTCCGCACCCCGGCGTCGGGAGACGCGGCGAGCAGGCGGGCCAGGGCCATCGCGAAGACCGGCTGGTCGGGATGGCGCTCGCGCGCCGCCGCCAACCGGTCGCGCGCCTCGCGGTGGCGGCCCAGCCGAGCCAGGGCCATCGCCTCGCCGAAACGGCCCGCGACAGTGTCGGGAGCCGCTTCGAGCGCCCGCCGGTAGTGCAGGAGCGCTTCGTCCACCCGCGCCGCCCGGCTGTAGGCGTCGGCCAGGCGCAGATGCGCCTCGACCGACTCCGGGGCATGCTCGGCGGCGGCGGCGTAGCGTGCCGTCGCCTCCGCGTCCCTGCCCGCCCGCTCGAAGAGGGTCCCGATCATGTAGTTGGCCTGGGCCGACCGCGGGTCGAGCCGGAGGGCGGCCTCGAGCTCGACGAGGGCCTCGCGGGCGCGCCCGGCCCGGTCGAGGGCCATGCCGAGGCTGAGCTGCAGGTCGGCGTCGTCGGGCTCGAGCTCGAGGGCCAGGCGGAACTGGCGGACCGCCTCCTCGAGGTCGCGGTTGGCGTCGGCCTGCAGGGCGAGGGTCCGGTGGCGCTGGGGGCTGCGAAGCGCGTTCCGCAGCTCCTCGAGCAGGGGATCCGGCATGGAGACCCCGACGCCGGCGGAGTAGCCGCCGTCCGTGCGCCCGCCGCTCCGATCGAGGTGTTGACGGGTCTTCTCGAGGTCGCCGAGGCCGCGGTAGGCCATGCCCAGCGGGTAGTGCACGACGGTGGCGGCAGGGTTCCGGCGCAGGACCGCTTCCAGGTGCTCGACGGCGGCCGCATGGTCTCCGGCCGCAAGCGCCGCCCGCCCGAGCTGAAACCGCGTGGCCTCCGAGCCCGGCTGGAGCGCACGCGCCTGCTCCAGGAACGGTCGGGCGGCATCCCAACGGCCCAGGTCGACGTTGACGTTGATCAGCCAGAACAGCGTGGCGAAGTCGCGCGGCCGCTGGTCGTGCGCCCGCCCGAACGCGTCGGCCGCCTCTTCCAGGTCTCCGCGCCGCTCGTACAGATGCCCCAGGTAGTAGGCCCAGCGGAACCTCTCGGGGGCCAGCCTCCGGGCGTTCAGCAGGCAGGCTTCCGCCGCCTCGAAGTACTCGCCGGCCATCAGGAGCATGCCGAGGCGGCCGTAGGCGGCCGCGAGCTCCCCCGGCCGCGGCGAGGCGCCGGACTCCAGCGCCCGGTGGGCTTCCCGAAGCTGAGCCTGGACCGCTTCGTGCATGCCCGACAGGTCGGGCAGCTCCACCGGTAGAAGCTCGGCGTCGTCGACGCCGGCAGGGGGCGATCCGCACGCGGCCAGCAGGCAGGCCGCGAGCACGCCGCCGGACAGCATCCTGGACCACATGGTCGTCACCCTCCGCCCCCTGGTGAAACGCCGCGTTGCACCGCGCCCGGGGGGCGCCCGCCGCGAGCCGCGGCCACTGCCCGGCGTTCACCGGTGAGACGCCGCGCTGCACCGCGCCCGGGGGGCGCCCGCCGCGAGCCGCGGCCACTGCCCGGCGCTCACCGGTGAGACGCCGCGCTGCACCGCGCCCGGGGGGCGCCCGCCGCGAGCCGCGGCCACTGCCCGGCGTTCACTGCCGACTGCCGGCCGTGCCCGTGCCCTCCGTCAGCGTCGTCCAGCCGTCGACCGCCACGCCGGTCCACTCCTCGACCCCGCCGCTCGGCCAGATCACCCGCACGCGCTCCACCGCCGTCTCCGCCCCCAGACCGACCAGCACGCGCGGGTCGTTGGCCGACGCGTAGCTCCCGTCGGCGCGCACACGGCGCCAGAGGGGCGGACCGCCGCCGCCGGGGAACACCGCGACCCGCGCCCCCAGCATGTCGCGCGGGGCCTCGGACCCGCCGACGAGGCGCAGCCCCAGCCAGTGGCGGCGGTGGCCCACCTCGTTGATCAGGAGGCGCGCCGGGCCGTTGTTGTTGGTCACCAGCACGTCGACGTCGCCGTCGTTGTCGACGTCGCCGAAGGCGGCCCCCCGGCTGACCTCCGAGAGCGCGAACACCTCCCCCGCCCGGCCCGAGATGTCCTCGAAGCGCCCGCCGCCGAGGTTGCGGAACAGCTGATTGGGCTCGTGCAGCGGGAAGGGGTCGTCGACGCGGGCGAGGGCCTCGATGGTCCGCACCGCGCCGTTGACGACAAGGGCGTCGAGCCACGTGTCGTTGTCGGCGTCGAACCACGCCGCGCCGAAACCGGTGTACGGCAGGCTGGGCGCCCCGAGCCCCGCCTCGGCGCTCCGGTCGGCGAAGAAGCCCGAGCCGTCGTTGACGTAGAACGTGTTCGTCTCGGCGCTGACGTGGGTCATGAACAGGTCGCCGTCGCCGTCGCCGTCGACGTCGCCCACGTCGACCCCCATGCTCGCCTCCGCCGCCCCGACCGCGTTGACGGCCACCCCGGCGAGCAGCGCGTCGTCCCGGAAGCGCCACCCGCCCTCGTTGATCCACAGCTGGTTGGGCTCGCCGTCGTTGGCGACGTAGATGTCGACCAGGCCGTCCGCGTTCAGGTCGGCGGCGACGACGCCGAGGGCGGGGCCGAACGCCCGGTCGATGCCCGCCTCGGCCGTCACGTCGGCGAACGTGCCGTCGCCGCGGTTCCGATAGAGGCGATCGGGCTGATAGGGATAGCTCTGCGGGGCGCAGTAGCTCGGCTCCGCGGTCGCGGTCCGGCACCGGTCGCCGTCGCCCGGCTCGTAGTCGACGTAGTTGCCGACGTAGAGGTCGAGCCGGCCGTCGTGGTCCGCGTCGACGAACGAGGCGGCCACCCCCCAGAGGGGGTCGTCGGTGCCGCTGGCCGCGGCGACGTCGGTGAACGTGCCGTCGCCGTTGTTCCGGAAGAGCTGGTTGGGCCCCTGCCGCGTGCGGTAGAGGTCGGTCCAGCCGTCGTTGTCGAAGTCGCCGGCCGCCACCCCCATGCCGTAGGTGCCGACGTCGAGCCCGCTGCCCGCGGTCACGTCGGTGAAGCGGAGCATGCCGGGATCGCCGGTGCCGTCCTGGAGATCGTTGCGGTAGAGGCGGTCGGTCAGGGGGCGCCCCGCCGGCGGCGGAAACAGCGCATCGTCCAGCGTCCGGCCGGGCCCGAGCATCTGCCCCTGAAGCAGGTAGACGTCGAGGTCGCCGTCGTTGTCGAAGTCGAACAGGGCCCCGCCCGATCCGAGGACCTCGTTGAAGTAGTACTCGCCCGACATGCCGTTGAAGTGGACGAAGTCGATGCCCGCCGCCGCCGCGCGATCGGTGAACCACGTCTCGCCGGCCGCGGTCGCGACTGCGGGGGTCCCATCGCCCGAAGCGCCCGGGGCGGATCCGGCCGGCGGCCCGCAGCCGGTCGCCAGGAGCGCCAGCCCCCAGACCGGCAGTCTCCATCGAGCCGCCGCCCGGCTCGGAACCTTCAACCTCATCCGACTATCGCGTCCGGTGAGCGCCGGCGGGAATGCGCCGTTGCCGGGCTTGAACACGTCCGGGATCACTACGCTCAGTGTAGGGCAACCCGCCGGCAAACGGCAACGCTCGCGCTTCCCGGCTGCGCCCGCTCCATCCTCCGCCGACGGCGGGACGCGGCGCAAGAAAAAGAGCCGGGAGAGAGGGCTCTCTCCCGGCTCCGGAACGAAGCCAGAATCGACCGCCCGCACGAAGCGGGCGGTCAGGACACGCGCGCTAGAAGCGCATGGTGACCGCGAACTGGACGACGCGGCCTTCGAGCATCCGGTTGCCGCGCTCCCAGGACGACAGGGCCTGGTAGTCGGCGCCGGTGCTGCCTCTCGCCTCCCGCGAGCTGTGGTCGAGGACCACGCCGTTGTTGAGGACGTTGTAGAACGAGAACCGCGCGTCGTAGCGCCAGCTCCCGATGTTGAACACCTTCTGGAGGTTCACGTCCAGCTGCGTCCAGTACGGCAGGAACTTCACGCTGCTCAGCGGGATCATCGGGTACCACGCGAACGAGGTGCTCCGCTCGACGGTCTCGAAGTTGTCCGGAATGATGTTCTGCCCGAGCACGCACGGGGCCACGCAGTGGCCGGGCTGACCGTACAGCTCCTGCGAGTAGGTCCGGTACTTGTGGTTGCTCGACGTGCTGCTGACGGCGAGGCCTTCCTGCAGGCCGCCCCAGTCGCCGAGGCCGCCCGGATACGCCTGCAGCGAGAAGCCCATCTGCATGTCGCCGACGAGCGGCATCGAGAACGGCTGCGTCCCCGACAGCTTGAACTCGTTCCGGTACTGACGCGGATACATGCTCTGGTCGCAGAACCGCAACTGATAGGGCTCGTCGCCCCGGTCGCGGATGTCGCCGCAGTTGTTGGCCTCGCCGCCGTACCGGCTCGACGCGCCGCTGTTGGTGTCGTAGCCGTAGATCGTGTTGCGGCCCGTGTCCTCCATCGACCAGCCGCCGAACAGGGTGCCGCCGCCGGGCATACGGCCCTGCATGCTCAGCTCGAAGCCCCGGTACACGTTGCTGTAGGCCCCCGGGTTGCGGCTGCGGTCGACGTAGTTCGCGGTCTGGGTGCGCACGGCCGGGTCGATGCTGAACCCGGTGAAGTGCCCGACCATCGGGTACGGCCGCGCGATCTGGTGGTGCCGGATGCCCGCGAACGCGGGATCGGGGCTGCCGTCGGGGAACGCCCCGAAGTGGCTCATGTTCCAGTCGTCGTTGTCGTCCCACCACGTGTTGTGGTACGTGCGCTGCCGGTACTCGCCGCTCAGCGAGATGCCCGGGAAGACCTCCTGCTGGATGCCGACGGTCCAGATGCGGTTGTACTCGCGCGCGGTGATGTCGGGCGTCCGGGTGGGGCTGGTGATCGACCCGAAGGTCTGCGACTCGCGCTGGCCGATCTCCCAGTTCTGGACCACGCCGTCGAGGTTGGTCCCGTAGTCGTTGAGCCCCGAACAGGCGTTCCCCGCCACGTTCATCTGGCAGTCGAACCAGTCGCGATTTTCCCCGCCGGCGAACCCGTAGGCGTAGCGGCGGGAGAGGTTGCCGCCGATGTCGCGCACGTACTTGTTCCAGCCGAACTTCAGCGCCGTCCGGGCGTCGCCGAACACGTCGTAGGCCACGCTCAGCCGCGGCGAGAAGTCAGGGCCGAACTTCGGCAGCTCGCTCTGCGGGCGACCCGGCTGGAGCTGGGCGGGCACGAACCGGCCCGAGCCCTTGGGCGCCTCGGGCACCGAGATCGCCGCGAAGTCGATCCGCATGCCGTAGTTGAGGGTCAGCCGGTCGACGGTCCACGAGTCCTGCGCGTAGAAGCCGCCGTTGTAGTCCAGCTTGTAGGACAGGTTGGACGGATGGTTGTAGACGGTGGTCGAGGAAGGCGCGCCCATCAGGCCGCAGTCCCCCTGCATGGTTCCTTCTTCTATGTTCGCGGTCGCCTGCGGATGATCGCAGTTGAACCACGGCACGCCGTAGAGCATGGGCTGGCTCTGGATGTAGGCGATCGTGTTCAAGCTCGGGTTGTAGGGGTTGCCCAAGGGCCCCCAGGTGCCCGTCGGGTCCCAGTTCGGGTCGGCCAGCGGGTGGATGCCGTCATCGTAGTAGGCGGCCAAGTTGCCGTTGCTGTTGTTCGTGTGCCGGTTGTGGCCCTTCGAGAAGTTCGCCCCGAACTTGAAGCTGTGCGAGCCGGTGACGTAGGACAGCGCGCTCTGGTAGGCCCAGCGGTGCGCGTAGTTGTTGTTCTCGCCCCCGCCCTTCGCCGCAAAGGCCAAGTCAGTCCGGCTGTCCCGGGTATGGACCTGGCTGTACCACGGGTCGCCGCCCATCGCCGGCGCCATCTGCGCCAGGTGCCGGGCCGAGCCCACCTCGGGGAAGCACGGTGTCTCGGCGCAGACCGCGAGCGACGCCGAGTCGGGCTTCGGCTGGAAGATCAGGTTGCCGTCCTCGCGGTACCGGTAGTAGCCGGGGTCCCAGTCCTCGTAGATCAGCGAGAACCCGAACTCCGCCAGCATCCGGTTCGACAGCGTCCCCGTCCACTTCGCCGTCCCCGTGTCGTAGTGCGGTGACGTCCACGACGACGCCGCCGTCTCGAGGTCCGTGCCAGGGCCGTGGTTGCTGAACCGGCGCTTCCGCACCTTGTCGAACATCGCCGAGATCTTGTGCTGCTGCGTCATCTGCCACGTCAGCCGCATGTTCGCGCTGTGGATCGTGTTGTTGTCCAGCCCCTGCGTGTAGTCGGAGTTGACGCTGTTGGTGATCTCGTTGTTGACGCCGTTGAACCGCCCGGTCGAGAAGAACCACAGCCGGTCGCGGAACACCGGGCCCCCGATCGACCCGTTGTTGTCGAAGATGAGGGCGACGCCCGTCGGCTGCTGGATGCCCTGCATCGAGGCCGCCTGGGGCAGGTTCTTCGACTGCCAGTTCCCCGGCGTGAAGCCCGAGAACCAGCGCCCGCTGTACTGGTTGCCGCCCTCGTTCGGGATCATGTTGATGCGCAGCCCGCCGGTCTGGGTCTCGGCCGTCTGCCCCGACGTCGTGTACGACGTCTCCGCCGCGAGCATCGGGTTGATGTAGGCCTGGTACCGGCCGTCGCTGATCATCGTGTTGATCATCATCCCGTCGATCTCGATCGTCGTGTTCGACGCGTCGAGACCCCGGCCCATCATCTCGGACTGCTGCACGTTGGCGGTGCCGCCGACGTCCGGCTTGTGGACCTTGACGCCCGGGATCAGGAGCGCGTACGACCACATGCTGCGGCCCGTCGGAATCGCCTCCTGCGTCTCCCGGGTCATGACCTCGATGCGCTGAACCTGCTGCACGTCGACCACCGGCGTCTCGCCCGAGACCGTGATCGTCTCCTCGACCGACCCGACCGACATCACCGCGTCGAGCGGCATCGTCACGTCCGCGCCGAGGATGAGCTGGTCGCGCACCAGCGTGCCGAACCCGGGCAGGGTGAAGGTGACGGTGTACTCGCCCGGCCGCAGGTCGATGATGTTGTAGGAGCCGGTGCCGTCGGTGAAGACGACACGCGCCCCCTCGATGAGGACGTCGCTCGACGCCTCGATCGTCACACCGGGCAGCACGCCCCCGGTGTCGTCCGTGACCGCGCCCGCAATCGAGCTCTGCGCCACGGCAATCGCGGGCGCCAGCAGCAGAACCGCCGCCACGACCGCAAGGAACCTACCCAACCTCATGCGTGCACCTCCTCGATCAGAGACCACCAGTGGTCAACCGGCCTTCAGCTCTTGCACCGGCCGCCGAGCCTCACGACGACGACGCCGAGCGAGAACGACGACGACGTGTCGAAAAAAGAAGCCGAGGAGCAGACGAACGCAAAAGAAAAAACCGGAGCCGGGAGACCTCTCTCCCGGCTCCGAGGGTGGAACTCACCCCGCGCTAGAAGCGGGCGGTGATCGCGAACTGGATGACGCGGCCTTCGAGCATCCGGTTGCCGCGCTCCCAGGAGGTCAGCGCCTGGTAGTCGGCCCCGGTGCTGCCGCGCCCGTTCCGCGACCCACCCTGGTCAAGGACGACGTTGTTGTTGAGGACGTTGTAGAACGAGAACCGCGTGTCGTACCGCCAAGTCCCGATGTTGAACACCTTCTGGATGTTCACGTCGAGCTGCGTCCAGTACGGCTCGAACTTCACGCTGCTCAGCGGAACCATCGGATACCACTCGCCGCCGGTGCTCCGCTCGATGATGCCGAGACCGTCGGGCATGATGTTCTGACCGAGCATGCACGGCGCCACGCAGTGGCCGGGCTGACCGTAGAGCTCGGGCGAGTAGGTCCGGTACTTGTCGTTGGTCGACGTGCGGTGGACGTAGAGGCCCTCCTGCAGGCCGCCCCAACTGCCCAGACCGCCCGGATACGCCTGCAGCGAGAAGCCGGCCTGCAGGTCGCCGATGCCCGGCAGCGAGAACGGCTGCGTGCCCGACAGCTTGAACTCGTTCCGGAACGGCCGCGGATACGAGCCCGCGTCGCAGAACCGGAGGTTGTGCGGCTCGTCGCCCCGCTCGAGGATGTCGGAGCACGCGTTCACCTCGCCGCCGTACCGGCTGCCCGCGCCGCTGTTCTGGTCGTAGCCGTAGATCGACGTCCGGCCCGTGTCCTCCATCGACCAGCCGCCGAACAGGGTGCCGCCGCCGGGCATACGGCCCTGGATGCTCAGCTCGAAGCCCCGGTAGACGTTGGTGTAGCCGGGGCCCCGCGTGCGGTCGGTGAAGCCCTCCTGGTTCGTCCGCACCGCCGGGTCGATGCTGAACGCGGTGAAGTGCCCGACCATCGGGTACGGCCGCGCCACCTGGAAGTGCCGCACCGGGTTCCCCATGGTGTTGCCAAGGGCATACGCCGGGTCGGGCGTGCCGTCCGGCATCGCCCCGAAGTCCGAGAAGTTCCAATTCGGGTTGTCGTCCCACCACGTGTTGTGGTACGTCCGCTGCCGGTACTCGCCGCTCAGCGAGATGCCCGGGAAGACCTCCTGCTGGATGCCGGCGGTCCAGATGCGGTTGTACTCGCGCGCGCTGATGTCGGGCAGCCGGGTCGGGCTCGAGCTCGAGCCGAAGCTCGTGTTCGAGATGGCCCCGACCTCCCAGTTCTGGGCAATGCCGTCCCAGTTCGTCCCGTAGGCGTTGAGCATGTTGCCCATGGCGTCCATGGCGCAGGCGTCGCCCGCGGCGTTCATCTGGCAGTCGTACCAGTCGCGGTTGTCGGAGCGCAGGAACCCGTAGGCGTAGCGGCGGGCGAGGTTGCCGCCGATGTCGCGCACGTACTTGTTCCAGCCGAACTTCAGCGCCGTGCGGGCATCGCCGAACACGTCGTAGGCCACGCTCAGCCGCGGCGAGAAGTCGGGGCCGAAGCTGGGCAGCTCGCTCTGCGGGCGACCCGGCTGCACGTAGGCGGGCACGAACCGGCCCGGGCCCTTGGGCACCTCGGGAATCGAGACCGCCGAGAAGTCGACCCGCATCCCGTAGTTCAGGGTCAGCCGGTCGATGGTCCACGAGTCCTGGGCGTAGAAGCCGCCGTTGTAGTCGAGCTTGTAGGACAGGAACGACGGGTCCGAGAGGACGTTTACGCTGTCGGGCGTGCCGAGCAGGCCGCAGTTCCCCTGCGTGGTGCCGGCAGCCTCGTTCGCCGTCGCCTGGGGATGGTCGCAGTTGAACCAGGGCATGCCGTAGACGAGCGGCGAGTTCTGGATCAGGTTCCCCATGGGATGGGCGCCGTCGTCGTAGAACAACTGGATGTTGCCGTTGCTGCTGTTCGTGTGCCGGTTGTGGCCGTTCGAGAAGTTCATCCCGAACTTGAAGCTGTGCGAGCCGGTGACGTAGGACAGCGCGCTCTGGTAGGCCCAGCGGTGCGTGTAGTTGTTGTTCTCGCCCCACTGCCGGGCGCCGTACTCCAGTCCGAGCCGTCCGTCGATGCTGGGCGTCTGGGTGTACCAGGGGTCGCCGCCCATGCCCGCCGGCATCTGCGCCATGTGCGCGGCCGAGCCCACCTCGGGGAAGCACGGCGTCGAGTAGCAGGTCGCCAGCGAGGCCGCGTCGGGCTTCGGCTGAACGATGAGGTTGCCGTCCTCGCGGTACCGGTAGTAGCCGGGGTCCCAGTCCTCGTAGACCAGCGAGAACCCGAACTCGGCCAGCATCCGGTTCGACAGCGTCCCCGTCCACTTCGCCGTCCCGGTGTCGTAGTGCGGGGACGTCCACGACGATGCCGCCGTGTTCAGGTCCTCGCCCGGGTTGTGCTGGCTGAACCGGCGCTTCCGAACCTTGTCGAACATCGCCGAGATCTTGTGCTGCTGCGTCATCTGCCACGTCAGCCGCACGTTCGCGCTGTGGATGGTGTTGTTGTCCAGACCCTGCGTGCCGTCGGGGTTGATGCTGTTGGTGATCTCGTTGTTCACCCCGTTCCACCGGCCCGTCGAGAAGAACCACAGACGGTCGCGGAAGATCGGGCCCCCGATGGCCCCGTTGTTGTCGTAGATCAGGGCGACGCCGGTCGGCTGCGAGAGACCCTGGGCCTGCGCCTGCTGCGGCAGGCCCTTCGCCTGCCAGTTGCCCGGCGTGAAGCCCGTGAACCAGTTCCCGCTGAACTGGTTGCCGCCCTCGTTCGGGATCATGTTGATGCGCAGCCCGCCGTTCTGCGTCTCGGCGCCCTGACCCGAGGTCGTGTACGACGTCTCGGCCGCCAGCATCGGGTTCAGGTAGGCCTGGTACCGGCCGTCGCTGATCATCGTGTTGATCATCATCCCGTCGACCTCGATGGTCGTGTGGGCGGCGTCGAGGCCGCGGCCCATCATCTCGGACTGCTGCACCCCCGCGGTGCCGCCCACGTCCGGCTTGTGGACCTTGACCCCCGGGATCAGGAGCGCGTACGACCACATGCTGCGGCCGGTCGGAATCGCCTCCTGCGTCTCGCGGGTCATGACCTCGATGCGCTGCACCTGCTGAACGTCGACCACCGGCGTCTCGCCGGAAACCGTGATGGTCTCCTCGACCGAGCCGACCGACATCTGCACGTCGATGGGCAGGGTCACGTCGGCGCCGAGGATGAGCTGGTCACGCACGAGCGTGCCGAACCCGGGCAGGGTGAAGACGACGGTGTACTCGCCCGGCCGCAGGTCGATGATGTTGTACGCGCCGGTGCCGTCGGTGAAGACAACGCGCGATCCTTCGATGAGAACGTCGCTCGACGCCTCGACGGTCACACCGGGCAGCACGCCCCCGGTGTCATCCGTGACCGTGCCCGCAATAGAGCTCTGCGCCACGGCCGCAGCGGGCGCGAGCAGCAGCACCGCTGCCGCGACCGCAAGGAACCTACCCAACCTCATAACGTGCACCTCCTCCATCAGAGACAACCACCGATTCATCGGTTTCCTCCGTCCGTCACAACGTGGCCCGGCCCTCAGTTGCGCCGGTCGCCGAGCCTCACGACGAAGCCGAGCGAGAACGACAGCTCCTTGAAGTCCTCGCCGCCCGGGTTCACCAGCGAGGACGTCCCGCTCAGGTCGGTCTGCGCGTCCTCGTTGGGATACATGGTCAGCCGGTAGTCCGCCTGGATGCGGAACGCCGTGTTCGGGGTCATGTCGATATCGACCCCGCCGCCGGGCTGGATCGCCCAGTGGGTCGCGGTGTGCGCGAAGAAGCCGATCTTGCGCAGCGAACGCGCCACCCCGAACAGCGCGTGGAAGTACGGCCGCACGCCGCCCGCCTGCATGTGGAAACGCGGGCCGCCGACGACGCTGGCGGTCTGGATGTGCACCTGGCACAGGTTCGCGTGCTCGTCCACGAACAACGGCGAGCAGTACTCCCGCTCGGGCCGGTTGAACGAGAGGGCCTGGAAGTCCTGGTTCGGGTTGGGCCGTACCGGCATGTCGTTCGGCCCCCCGGAGTACATGGGGTGCGCGTCGATGCCGCGCCGGTAGTGCCCGTTCACGTCGAGGGCGAGCGAGAGGCCCTCGTTCACCTGGTACGACGTGTCGAAGAAGAAGCCGAGGGGCAGGTTGGACGCGTTGGCGGCCAACTGGTCGTTCGTCAGGAACGAGTACCCGACCGCCAGGTCCCCGCCGACCTGCGCCGAGGCCGGCTGGGGCGAGCCGAGCGCCACCACCGCCGCCAGCACATAACCGAATACAAGATGCCTACGCATTATCCAGAACCTCCTCCGAGAGCCGTATCCACCGTTCGCACCCAGTCTGCCGCCCGACTGGAACTCCCCGACGCCACCGAGCGCTGCCCGGGACGCACGCGGAGCCGGTGCCGCTCCCTCTACAAGCAAGCACCGTGCCGTTCGCATGCCGGAACCCGAGCCGCGCGATTCACGTAGGTACGCGCGCACCTGCCGGACACCGAGGCCGTTCGCCAATCCAAAACATTGGAGAACCATCCAACGATTTGGTGGGCAGCCCGCACCGCCGACCGAAGAGTGCCATGCGGTCCGCCATCACGCCGCCGGAAGTATAGGCCACTCACCGCCGTCGGAGGCGCGGGAAAGCGCTCCGACAAACCGGAAGTTCCAGTTCCGACGGACGAAAAGTTCCACTTGACGCGCAATTAACCGTGCACCGTACCCGTTTGTCGCCCGTGGGTCAACAAGAATCTCGACCCGTGCCGTTCCCCGACCCGCCTCCGCGGGCCGGGAGGGCCCCCGGCGCGTCTGCTACACTGGCGCTGACATGCTCGACCGGCTGCGTACCGCCCGGCCTCGCCACCGCGCGTGGCCCCGCATGGCCGGCGCCGCCCTCGCCGCGTGGCTCGGATCGGCCGCCGGCGCGGAGAGCGCCCCCGGCCCGGCGCCGCTCGAGGCCGGCGCGCAGACCCGGAGCCGGCCCGCGCCCGGGCAGATCACCTTCACCCGCGAAATCGCCCCCCTTCTTCTCGATCACTGCGCCGCGTGCCACCAGCCCGGGGGCGTGGCGCCGTTCAGCGTGCTGACCTACGCCGAGGTCCGGCCGTGGGCGCGGGCGGTCCGGCAGTCGGTCCTGACGCGCTCGATGCCGCCGTGGAAACCGGCGCCGGGCTACGGGGGCCCGTTCGTGGCCGAGCGGCGGCTGAGCGACGCCGAGATCGACCTGATCGCGCGCTGGGTCGACGCCGGCGCCCCCGAGGGGGACCCCGCCGTTCTCCCGCCGACCCGGCACGAAGCCGGGGCGTCCGGCTGGCGGCTCGGCACGCCCGATCTCGTGATCGAGATGCCCGAGCCCTACCTGCTCCGCGCCGGCGGCGACGGAGACGACATGCTCCGCAATTTCGCGATACCCATCCCGGTCCGCGAGACGCGGTACGTGAAGGGCCTGGAGTTCCAGCCCGGGAACCCGCGGGTCGTCCATCACGCCAACCTCAAGATCGACCCCACCCCGGCGTCGCGCCGGCTCGACGCGGAAGACCCGGAGCCCGGCTACCAGGGGGTCACGCCGTTCTCCGCCCGGTTCCCGCGCGGCTACTTCCTGGGGTGGACGCCGGGGCAGGCGCGCCCCCTGGAGGCCGAGGGTATGGCCTGGCGCCTCGACCCCGGGTCGGACCTGCTGCTCGAGCTGCACCTGACGCCAAGGGAAGAACCCGAGGAGGTGCGGCCCCGCATCGGCTTCTTCTTCACCGACGAGGCCCCGACCAAGAACCCGTTCACGATCCGGCTCGGCAAGCAGGACCTGGTCATTCCGCCGGGCGCGGCCGACTACCGCAGCGTGGACCGCTACGTGCTGCCGGTCGACGTCGAGGTGCACGGCGTACAGCCGCACGCCCACTATCTGGCCGAGGAGGTGCGGGGGTACGCCACCCTGCCCGACGGGACCCGCCGGTCCCTCATCCGCATCGACGACTGGGACTTCCACTGGCAGGACTTCTACCGCTACGAGACGCCGTTCGTGCTGCCCCGGGGCACCGAGCTGGCAATGGAGTTCACCTACGACAACTCCGTGGGCAACCCCGACAACCGCTTCGCGCCGCCCCGCCGCGTGAGGTGGGGCCAGGACTCGTCGGACGAGATGGGCGACCTGTGGATCCAGGTGGTGCCCGTCCGCCCCGCCGACCTCGAGCCGCTGATCCGCGACCGGCGGCCGACGGAGCTCGCCGAGGACATCGTGGGCTTCGAGATGGAGCTCGCCGCCGACCCCGACCAGGTGATGATGCACGACGACGTCGCGTCCCTCTACCTGCAGTTCGGGCAGATCGACGAGGCGGTGGGGCACTACCGGGAATCGGTGCGCCTGCAGCCCGAGTCTCCCGCCGCCGCCTACAACCTGGGCACGGGGCTGCTGCAGGCGGGAGAGCTCGACGAAGCGGCCGCCCACCTCGAGCGGGCGCTGCGGCTGAATCCCGACTACGCCCTCGCCCACAACAACCTCGGCGCCGTCTTCCGGCTCCAGGGCCGGCTGGGGGACGCGGCGCGGCATTTCCGGCGGTCGCTCGCCATCCGCCCCGACGATGGCGAGGCGCTCTACAACCTGGCCAACGTGCTGATGATGCAGGGGGCGCTGGACGAGGCGGCCGCGCTGTACCGGCGGGCGGTCGAGGCAACGCCCGACGCGCCCGAGCCGGCGGCCGAGCTGGCGTGGTTGCTCGCGGCCCACCCGGACCCGACGCGCCGCGACCCCGCCCGCGCCGTCGCCCTCGCGGAGCGGGCCGCCGCCCTGACCGATCACGCGCAGCCGGCGGTGCTCGACGTGCTCGCCGCCGCCTACGCCGCGGCCGGCCGGCTCGACCGCGCCGTCGCCACCGCCGAGAGGGCCCTCGGCCTGGTCCCCGCCGACCGCGGCGACATGGCCGCGGTCATCCGCGGGCGGCTCGAAGGGTACCGCCGCGCGCTCGCGCAACGGCCCGCGCGGCAGCGACGGTGACCGCGACGACCCCGGCCGCGCCACCGAGACGCCCCGCGGCCTCGCCCCACGGGGAGCCTGCCGGGCGGCGGGAGACCGTCCGGCCGCGCCGTTCCGAGCCGGCCGACTGATTCAGCATGTCCTCACGCCGACGACGACGCCGCCCCGCGCCCGCGCCTCCACGCCGGTCGGCCCCGGCAACGCCGACCCGTCGAACCGCGGATCGGACGGCCGGGAGTGGATTCGGCCGCATCGCGCTCGCCATCTTCGGCCTCGCCCTCGCGGTCCGGCTCGTCCACGTCTGGCAGCTCCGCTCGGCCCCGTTCTTCGACCTCGCGATGGGCGACGCGCAGAGCTACCACGCGTGGGGCCTGGAGATCGCGGGCGGCGACTGGCTGGGCGCCGAGACCTTCTACCAGGCGCCGCTGTATCCGTACTTCCTCGGGCTCGTCTACACCCTCTTCGGCCCCAGCCTGCTCGCAGTGCGGCTGTGCCAGATCGTGCTGGGGTCGGCCGCCTGCGCCCTGCTCGCGATGGCCGGCCGGCGGCTCTTCTCGCAGGAGGCGGGCATCGTCGCCGGCCTCATGCTGGCGGTCTACGCGCCCGCGATCTTCTTCGACGGTCTGGTCCAGAAGACCGCGGTGGGCCTGTTCCTGCTGTGCCTCCTCCTCGCCCTGCTCGCCCGGCTCGTCACCGAGCCGGGCCGGCCCCGGGCGTGGCTGTGGCCCGGCGTGGTCCTGGGCGCCCTCGTGCTGACGCGCGAGAACGCCCTCGTCTTCGCCGCGGTGCTGCTGGGCTGGCTCGTGGTGTCGCGCGACACGGGGCGGCGGCACCTCGCGCGGGCGGGGGCGCTCGCCCTCGGGCTGGCCCTCGTGCTCCTGCCGGTGGCGGCGCGGAACCAGGCGGTCGGCGGCGAGTTCCTGCTGACGACGGCCCAGCTCGGACCCAACTTCTACATCGGCAACAACCCCGATGCCGACGGCACCTACCGCCCCCTCGTGCCGGGGCGCGGCGACCCCCGGTTCGAGCGTCGGGACGCCACGCAGATCGCGGAGCGCGAGGTCGGGGCCCCGCTGACCCCGGGGCAGGTGTCGAGCTACTGGACGGGCCGGGCGCTCCGGTACGTCAGCAGCCAGCCCGGGGACTGGCTGCGGCTGACCGGGCGCAAGGTGATGCTGACCCTGAACGGGTCGGAGGTGGCCGACACCGAGGACCAGCTCAGCCACGCCGACTGGTCGCTCCCGCTCCGCCTCGCCGGCCACGTCTGGCACTTCGGCCTGCTCGCGCCGCTGGGGGTGGCGGGCATCTGCCTGACGTGGGGCCGGCGCCGGCAGCTGCGGCCGTTCCACCTGATGCTCGCCGCCTACGCGGCGAGCGTGGTGCTGTTCGCGGTGATGGGGCGCTACCGCCACCCCCTGGCCCCGCTGCTGATGCTGTTCGCGGCGGCGGGGGCGGCGGCGGTCTGGGAGATGGCGAGGGGCCGAAAGAGGACGGGATGGACCCGGCAGACGGCCTGGGCCGGCGCGACGGTGGCCGGGCTGCTCGTCGTCTGCAACTGGCCGGTGCTCTCGATGGGCGACATGCGCGCCATCACCGCCCTGAACCTGGGGACCGAGCTGCAGGCCGAGGGCCGGCTCGACGAGGCCGTCGAGCAGTACCGGCAGGTGCTCGCGCTGACCCCCGACGACGCCCTCGCCCACAGCAACCTCGGCACCGCCCTCGCCGCCCAGGGGCGGCTCGACGAGGCGGTCGGCCACTACGAGCGGGCGCTGGCCCAGGCGCCGGGGGACGCCGACGCCCACTCCAACCTCGGCAACGCCCTCTTGTCGCTCGGCCGGACCGAAGAGGGCATCGCGAGCCTCCGGCGGGCCCTCGACATCGACCCGGGCTCGGCCGAGGCCCACGCGGCCCTGGGCATCGCCCTGCACGACGGGGGCGAGCTCGACGACGCCATCGTGCATCTGCGCCGCGCCGTCGACCTCGGCGTCGTCACCGCCGAGCTGCACAACCGGCTGGGCATCGCGCTCGGCTCGGCGGGCCGGCTCGACGAGGCGGCGGTCGAGTTCCGCCGCGCCGTCGACCTCGAGCCGGGCCACGTCGACGCCCACGCCAACCTCGGCACCGCCCTCCAACTGCAGGGGCGGCTCGACGAGGCCGTCGCGCAGTTCCGGGCCGCGCTGCGGGTGGCGCCGGACCATCCCGACCTGCAGGGCCGGCTCGACGCGGCGCTCGCCGAGCTGGCGAGGCGCTGAAGCTTCTTGCGCGCCGCCTTCCTGATCTCCTGACGCGTCTCGAACATCCTTCGCCCCCAATCGAACAGCGCCGCAAGCGGCACCACGAATGCCCGGCACAAACGGGTCGCCGCGCCGAAGGCTCAGGGCCGGTCGCTGCCGAAGAGCCGCCTCTCGACCTCCGCAGCGGGTATATTCCAGGTGGTCGCGATGCGCTCGCGAAGCCGTCGGCGTTCGTCTTCAAGCGCCTCTCGGACCGCCTCCTCAAGCCCCTTCTTGACCCTCTTCCGGACCTCCCTCTCGACCGCCGCCTTCCTGATCTCCTGACGCGTCTCGAACATCCTTCGCCCCCAATCGAACAGCGCCGCAAGCGGCACCACGAATGCCCAGTACAAGCGGGTCGCCGCCGTTTCGAAGCTCTGGTACACCCAGGAGCCCGATTCCGACCAGAGCTCGAGAGTCGCCACGCCGGCGCAACCCACGACGGCGAACCCGAGAGCCTGCCATCCCATACCCCGTTCCGACGTCGATCCGGCGCTCTCCATCGACGATACGTCGATGCAAGTACGCTGCCACGAGACCTACTCAAGCTCGTCGTCCTGCCACGGGATGCGGCAGGGCTCGCCGCGGAGATAGCGCGCGAGGTTGGCGGACATGCGCCGCACCGCCGCCGACTGGCCCGCCTCGGCCGCGACGGACATCGCGAGGCGCTGCCACTCGACCGCCCCCGCGAACTGCCCCAGCTCGGCGTGGGCCATCGCCATCGTCTCGGCGACGGCGGTGGTCCGGAGGTTCTCGGCCAGGGCCTGCGCCATCGCCAGCGCCCGGCCGCCGTCGCGCAGCGTGTCGTCGGGGGCGGCCGCGAGGAGGCGGGCCAGCGCGATGGAAAAAGCGGGTTCCCACGGATGCCGGTCGACCCCGCGGAGCAGGCGGTCGTGCGCCTCGCGATAGCGTCCCAGCTCGACGAGGGCCAGGACCTCGCCGAAGCGGGCGTCGCGGCGGTCGGCGACCTGCTCGTAGTAGGCGAGGGACGCCGCCTCCCGTCCCGACCGGCGCAGCGCCTCGGCGAGCCGGAAGTGCGCCTCCCCGCCGGTGGGCGCCTCCCCGCCGGCGGACGCCGCCGACGCGGCCAGCGTGTAGTGGCCGATGGCCTCGTCCACGCGGCCGGCCGCCTCGCGCACGGCGCCGATGGTGAGCTGCACCCGCGCCGTCAGGGCCGGATCGAGGCGCGCGGCCTCGGCGAGGTACGCCAGCGCCGTCTCGGCGTCGTCGCCCGAGAGGTGCAGGGCCATCCCCAGGTACCAATTGAGCATGGGGTCGCCCGGCGCGAGGGCGAGGGCCTGCCGGAACCGGGCGAGGGCCTCGGGCCAGTCGCCGACGGCGGCGGCGTCGAGCCCCCGCGTCCGGTGATCGCGGGGGTCGGCCCGGGCGGGGGCGTCGGACCCGACGGCGCCCCCGCCCAGGTCGAGCGGGGCGAGGGCGACCGGCGTCAGCGCCGCATCGCCCTCGCGGACCCGATACGCGCGGTCGAGCGCGACGTCGTCGTACACGTCCGTCTCTCCCGTCGCCGGCCAGGTCACGGCCACCCTCCGGACCGCGGTCGCCGCCCCGAGCCCGATCTCCTGCTGCAGGCTGGAGCCCCCGAAGCTGCCCCCGGCCCCTACGGTGACGTGGATGTCGCGGTCGCCTTCCGGGGTGACCACGGCGACTCTGATGCGGGCGCCGATGGCGGCCCGGTTCGAGGCCGCCCCCTCGAGGCGCAGGGTCAGCCAGCGGTTGCCGTGGCCGGGGTTCAGGTAGAGGGCGTTCGGGAAGGTGTCGCCCTCGAAGGCCCCGCCGGAGACGTGGTACAGGTCCTGATCGCCGTCGGCGTCGAGGTCGCCGAACGAGACCCCGTGCCCCTTCTGCAGGTGCCCGAAGCCTCCCGACGAGGTGACGTCCTGGAAGCGCTCTCCCCCGGCGTTCCGGAACATCAGGTTGGGGATGAGCATGCGGTAGTCGGGGTCCCCGGTGCCCAGGTACAGGTCGAGGAACCCGTCGTTGTCGAGGTCGCCGAAGTTCGACCCCATGCCCACCATGAGCCGGTCGAGGCCCACCGCGGCGGTGACGTCGGTGAACGTGCCGTCGCGATCGTTGCGATAGAGGCGCGGCAGCTGGCCCTGGTGCGGCAGCCCGAGGCGCTCGAGGACGACGTCGGCCAGCCCCCCGCTGAACCCGCTGACGAAGAGGTCCTCCCACCCGTCGTTGTCGTAGTCGAAGAACCACGTGGGAAAGCTCACCGGGGGACCCTCGACCCCCGCCTCGGCCGCCGCGTCGCGGAACGACCACGCGCCGCCGGGGCCCGGCCCCTCGTTGCGGAAGAGCAGGTTGGGCTCGTCGGGGCGGAGCCGCGTCACGTAGAGGTCGAGGCGGCCGTCGTTGTCGTAGTCGCCCCAGACGGCGCCCTTGACGAAGCCGACCACCGCCACCCCGGCCTCGGCCGCGACGTCGGTGAACGTGCCGTCGCGGTTGTTGCGGAAGAGCCGGGAGGGATACACCGACCCGCCGCCGGGCGCGGCCGCGCCGGCGCCGCCGGGGGGGACCCGCGACTCGTTGCCGATGAAGAGGTCGACCCACCCGTCGTTGTCGTAGTCGCCCCACGCCGCGGCCTGGGTCGGGGCCGGCATGAGCAGGCCCGCCGCCTCGGTGACGTCGGTGAACGTGCCGTCGCCGTCGTTCCGCAGGAGCGAGTTGGGGTGCCCGGTGTCGAGCCACGCCCCGCGCAGGACCAGCAGATCGAGCGACCCGTCGTTGTCGTAGTCGGCGTGGATGACGTGGAGGCCGCTGACGAGCCCGTCGAGCCCGGCCTCGGTGGTCCGCTCCGTGAAGGTGCCGTCGCCCTCGTTCCGGAAGTACCGCAGCTGGTTGGCGTTCTCCCCCTCCGCCACCGCGAACAGGCCGGCCGACGACGCGACGACGTCGAGGCGCCCGTCGCCGTCGAAGTCGTCCATGACGCTGCCGCCCTTCCGGCCCGCGTCGTCGAGGCCGAGCCGCCCCGCCACGTCGGGGAACCGGCCCACGTCGTGCTCGGCGCGGAACGCCTCGGGCGGCACCAGCCACGGCTCGGGCACGTGGAACGGGTACTCGCCGACCATCATGTAGGCGAGATTGAGCAGCCACTGCGCCGCCAGCGCGGTCGACTCGTCGGGCGGATCGCCGAGGACGCGGGCGTACTCGGCGATGGCCCGCCGGGCCGCGCCGTCGTCCGGGTGCACCGCCTCGCGGCCGACCGGCACCGAGCAGCGGGCGGCGGCGGGCCCCGAGACGCAGTTGCGCTGCATGGCCACGCGCAGGTGGGACAGGGCGAGGAGCTGCCGCACCGCGCTGACGAACGTGGGCGAGACCGACGGGTCCGCGGCCGCCTCGCGGAGGACGTCGTCGAACGCCGCCGCCGCCTCTTCGCTCCGGCCGGCGTTGAGCAGGTATCGCGCGATCTCCGACCGGTAGCGCAGCAGGTCGGGCGGGAAGACGGGCGGGGTCACCGCGCTCAGGGTCCGCACCCGCATCGAGCCGGCGTAGGGGTTGGTTGCCGCCTCGGCGGAGGCAATCGCCTCGAGCCGCGCCACCATGGCGGCGGTGCCCGACTCGCCCCCGTCCCGTTGCCCGGCCGCCGACGGGACCGCGACGAGGACGGCGGCGGCCACCGCGAGCCCCGTCCGGCGGACGACACGCCCCGTCATTCGTTCCTCCCGCCCGTCCCGCCGTCAGCGCAGCCGCGCCCGCAGCCCGGTCAGCTGCGGGTGGCCGGGGAGAATCGACAGCGCCTCGGCGAGCCGCTCGCGCGCCTCATCGACGCGGCCGAGGCCGGCGAGGGCCATCACGTATCCCGTCCACGCGTCCGCGAACCGGGGGTCCGCCACCACCACCTGACGGTACTCGGCGAGCGCCGCCTCGGCCCGTCCCGTCACCCGCAACGCGTCGGCGAGGCCGACCCGCGCCTCCAGATAGTCGGGCTGATGCTCGACCGCCGCGCCGAACCGCTCCGCCGCCTCGAGATGGCGGCCGTCGAGCCGCGCGACCATGCCGAGGCCGAAGTGCGCCCTCGCGAAGTCGGGAGAGCGGCGGATGGTCTCTTCGAACTGCTCCACGGCGCCCGCCGGGTCGCCCGCCATCATCAACGCCGTGCCCAGCCGGTGCCGCAGGGCGGGGTCGTCCGGGGCCAGCTCCAGCCCCCGGCGAAACAGGTCCTCCGCCGCCGCCGGCTCCCTGTTCTGCAAGGCCCGGATCCCGCGCATCTCGTAGGTGAGCGGGCTCTCCAGCACCTCCGAATAGGCGTCCATCAGCGGGTCCGGCACCGCCGCGACGCCGCCGCCGCGCCGGCGCAGGTGCGCCTCGGCCGCGCCGAGGTCGCCGAGCTGCCGATAGGCCATCGCCAGGGGATAGTGCAGGCTCGTCGCGCGCGCGTCGGCGGACAGCGCACGCGTCAGGTAGTCGACCGCCCGCCCCGCCTCCCCTTTCGCCAGCGCCGCGCGCCCCATGCCGGCCAACGCCGGGGCGAGGCCGGCATCGAGGGTCAGCGCCCGCATGAACGCCTCCTCGGCCGCATCGGGGCGGCTCTGGTCGAGCAGGGTGTCGCCCAGCCGGACCAGCGCGGCCGGATCCGTCGGCCGCAGCTCGTGCGCCCGCGCGAAGAGCCCGGCCGCCGCCGCGCGGTCGCCCTCCACGGCGTGGAGATGGCCGAGATAGTACGGCCAGCGCATCTCGTCGGGCGCGAGGTCCATCGCGCTCGCGAAGCAGTCGGCGGCGGCCTCGTGGTACTCGACGGCCATGAGCACGAGGCCGAGGTCGCCGAAGGCGTCGGCGAGCTCGACCGGCGGCGTGCCGGCCTCGGCGAGCTTCGCCGCGAGGCCCTCGTGGCGCTCGCGCACCTGACGCTGGACCGATACGGCCACGCCGGAGAGGTCCGGCAGGACGATCGGCTGCCGCGGGCCGCCCGCCCGCATCGCGCGCCCGTCGCCCGGGAGACGCGACGCCAGGGCGCTCTCGTCCGGGGCGGCGGCGCAACCGGCCGCGAGGGCCGCGGCGCATGCGAGGAACGCCGCTCCCACCCGGTGTCCGGTCATGTCAGCCGCCCTCGCCTTCCCGCAGCGTCGTGTAACGGCCGGGGGGAACGTCGCGCCAGGTCTCGCTGCGCCCGCTCGGCCACGTGACCCGCACCTCGACCGGGGCCGCCGACGCTCCGAGCCCGACCAGGACGCGCGGATCCTGCGCGGAGGCATAGCTGCCGTCGGCGCGTGCGCGGCGCCACACCCGCGAGCCGTCCTCGATCACCACCTCCACCCGGGCGCCGATCATGTCGCGCGGCGCATCCCCGCCGACGAGCCGCAGGCCCACCCACCGGTTGTCCTCGCCGATTCGGTTCACGAGCAGCCGCAGCGGGCCGGCCCCGTTGCCGACCACCACGTCGACGTCGCCGTCGTTGTCGACGTCGCCGAACGCGGCGCCCCGGCTGACCTCCGACAGGCGGAACACCTCGCCCGCGCGGTCCGTCACGTCGTCGAAGCGCCCGTCGCCCCGGTTGCGGAACAACAGGTTGCGCTGCTGCAGGGGAAACGGGTTGTCCGGCCCCAGCAGGTCCATGTCGCGGGTGACGTGGCCGTTGACGGAGAACAGGTCCAGCCAGCCGTCGTTGTCGAAGTCGAGCCACGCGGTCCCGAAGCCGGTATAGGGCAGGCTGGGCAGACGTATGAACGCCTGCATGCTCCGCTCCTCGAACAGGCCGGAGCCGTCGTTGACGTAGAGGGTGCTGCCCTGACCGATGAGCTCGGTGACGAACAGGTCCTCGTCGCCGTCGTTGTCGAAGTCGCCGGCGTCGACGCCCATGTCCGCCTTGGCTTCCCCGCCGGCCCCCAACGCCGCCCCCCACAACGGCGCCCGGTTGACGAAGGTGCCGTCGCCGCGGTTGATCCAGAGCTGGTTCTCCTGCTGATCGTTGGCGACGAAGATGTCCGTCCAGCCGTCGTTGTCGAAGTCGGCCGTCGACACCCCGAGGGCCGGGCCGAACTCCCAGGCGACGCCGGCCTCCGCCGTCACGTCGACGAAGGTGCCGTCGCCGCGATTGCGATACAGGCGATCGGGCTGGGCGCGATAGACCTCGGGCGGGCAGTAGTCGGGAGGTCCCGAGCGGTTGAAGCACGGGACGTGGGTGTCGAGGCTGAAGCTCAGGTAGTTGCCGACGAAGAGATCCAGCCACCCGTCGCGGTCGTAGTCGAGAAAGGCGGCCGACACCCCCCAGCGGTCGGGATCGTGGGTGCCGCTCTCCTCCGACACGTCCGAGAACGTCCCGTCGCCGTTGTTCCGGAACAGCCGGTTGCGCTCGAATCCCGTCAGGTAGAGGTCGACCCAGCCGTCGTTGTCGTAGTCGCCGGCCGCGGCCCCCATGCCGTGCCCGCCCGCGTTCAGCCCGCTCCCGGCCGACACGTCGGTGAACCGCAGCCGGGGGCCGTCCGGCGACGGCTCCAGATCGTTGCGGTAGAGGCGGTCGGTGAGGGGGCCTTCCGGCGGCGGGATCAGCGGGTCGCCGCCTCCCAGCGTGCGCCCCTGCGTCACGTGGACGTCGAGGTCGCCGTCGTTGTCGTAGTCGAGCAACGCCACGCCGGGGCCCATGATCTCGGTCTGATGGAAGTCGCCCGTCATGCCGTTGAAGTGCACGAAGTCGAGCCCCGCCGCCGCCGCGTCCTCCGTGAACCACTCGCCGGGGGCGGGGCCGGCGGCGGCGTCCGCGCCCCCCGGCGCGGCGCCGGCGTCGGACCCCGGGAACGGGGCGCAGCCGACCGCCGCGCACGCCGTCGCCAGGCACAGCAGCGTCGCGACGACGGCGGTCGGGGTCGATTGTCGCTGCGTCACGGGGGTCGCGCTCACGTCGGATGATCAGGAAGCCGTGGGCCAAGGTCGATTATCCCACCGCCGCCGGACACCCGCAATACGGCCCCCCGGCGGGGTGCACGACAGATTCGTGAGGTGAGCGCGCCGGCGGACCGGCGATTCGGGTGTCGTGCCCGGCGGCGTCTCACTTTGCCGTCTGTCGTCGTGCCCGGCGGCAGCGCGTGGATCGGCTCGCAGGGTGAAGCGAGGCGGGGAGCCCGCCTGCACCACCGACGCCCGCGGCCTCCCCGGTCCGGTAAGCGGCCTCCCCCGGTCCGGTAACATGAAGGGCAGGAGGCCTCTTGACCACGACGACGCTCGATCGTTCCGATCTCGATACCCTGCGTTCCCGCGAGAGGGAGCTGACCGCCGCTCACGACGGATTCCGCTCGGCCGGCCTGTCCCTCGACCTGACCCGCGGCAAGCCCAGCCCCGCCCAGCTCGCCCTGTCGGACGACCTCGACGCGGAGAACGGGCCGTTCGCGGCCGCCGACGGGACCGACGTCCGGAACTACGGCGGGCTCGACGGCCTGCCGGAGGCCCGGCAGCTGGGGGCGGCATGGCTCGGCGTGCGTCCCGACGAGGTGATCGCCGGCGGCAACAGCAGCCTCACCCTGATGTACCTGTACCTGCTGAACGCCTGGCTTCACGGCCCCGCCGGGCCGGACAGCGCGTGGCGAAGGTCAGGACCCGCGCGGTTCCTCTGTCCCGTGCCCGGCTACGACCGCCACTTCGCGATTCTCGAGGATCTCGGCATCGAGATGGTCAACGTGCCGATGCGCGACGACGGCCCGGACATGGATCAGGTCGAGGCGCGCGTGCGCGCCGACGCCTCCATCCGGGGCATCTGGTGCGTGCCGAAGTACTCCAATCCCGGCGGACAGGTCTATTCCGAGGCCACCGTGGACCGCCTCGCGAGGCTCGCCGCCGTCGCCGGCCCGCACTTCCGCATCCTGTGCGACAACGCCTACGCGGTCCACGATCTCGACGACGAGCCGCCGCCACCGGCCAACGTCATGGATGCCTGCCGGCGCCACGGCACCGAGGACAGCCTGGTGCTCTTCGCGTCGACGTCCAAGGTCACTCGCGCCGGCGCCGGCATCAGCTTCATGGGCGGCTCGCCGGCGACCCTCGACTGGTTTCGGCGCCGGATGCAGGTCGTGACCATCGGGCCCGACAAGGTCAACCAGCTTCGGCACGTCCGGTTCCTGCGCGACATGGATCACGTACGGGCGCACATGCGAAAGCACGCCGCGATCCTGCGCCCCAAGTTCGAGCTGGTGTTCCGACGGCTGTCGGAGGCACTGGACGGAACCGGGACCGGTTCCTGGACGACGCCGCGCGGGGGCTACTTTCTTTCGTTCGACGCCCGCCCCGGCCTCGCCGGCGAGATCGTCCGCCTCGCGGCGCGCGCCGGCGTGAAGCTCACCCCGGCCGGGGCCACCTTTCCCTATGGGCGGGATCCCGAGGATTCCAACATTCGGCTCGCGCCGACGTTTCCGGAGCTCGCCGATCTCGATCAGGCGATGCGGGTATTCGTGGTGTGCGTCGAGCTCGCCTCGGTCAGGCAGACCCTGGAGGACCGATAGCAGCCTCCCCCGGCGACGAGGAGCCGTCGGGTCGACGATGGCGCTGGACCCGACGTGGACCCGTGGAGGAAACGCCGCCTTCGTCGACCCGGGCTGGAACCGCCGTGCCCGCCCGAGCCGTACGGCCGGCGTGCCCCGGGAAGCTGGCCGCGCGCTACTTCCCGGACTTTTTTCTGCGCGCCGCCCAGTATGCGGTCATCCGCTCGGACACCGCTTTCTTTTCTTCGGGCGTCATCTGACGACGCTTTCTCCTCGGCTTGGCCTCGGACGCGGTATCAACCGGAGCCGCGGGAGCCGCCGCAGCCGCCGGCTTCCGTGGTGAAGGAGAGCGCCGGGCTCTGCGCCTGGGTTGCGGGGCAGAGTCTCCCAGCATCTTCTCGACGTCGCTCAACGCCTTGATCTCGGCCTGGAGGCGCTCGATCTGGCCCTGCCGTTCGGCAATCGCGTCTGATATGACACTCATGGGGCTAAAGGGTAGCGGCACATAACACGGATTGTCAACGCAATTGCAGCTCGGCGCAACGCGGGGCGAGCGAGAGCCGCCGCTTCGCGGGGGCGGAACCGATGGGAAACCGACGCGGTTGTGGTAACTTAGTCCCGTGCCGCGGCGAGCGTCGGGGCGTGGCGCAGCCTGGTAGCGCGCCTGCTTTGGGAGCAGGAGGCCCCCGGTTCGAACCCGGGCGCCCCGACCAGTTTCGCGGCTCGGCACGGATGCGGCGAAGGCAGCCGAACGAGTCTCTCTCGTTCCCGGCGCCCCCTCCCCGGCCGCATTCCCGACCCCCGGACCCATGCGACAGGCCGGGGCTCGCGCGCAGGACGGCGCGGCTACCGAAAGAAGGCGACGCCGTGCCACGACTCGCCGGCGGCCAGCTCCCACCGTCCGGCCCGGACCTGCTCGACCCTCGTCAGCGTATTGTCGAACACCACCGTCCGCGGACTCACCTCGCCGTTCTCGGCGAGGTCGGCGAACCGCTCGCGGGACACTCTCGCGATGCCCGCCTCGTCGCGATAGAGCACCGGCGCATGGTTCACGAGCTCGACGCCCAGCTCGGCCTGCAACGCCTTCATGCGACGCACCAGGGCGTCGACGGAGCAGCCGGACGCGCCGGCCGCCCGCTCGTCGACGGCCACGAAGATGAACTGGTCGTACCGTACGTCGCGGGCCGCCCTCAAGGGAACGTCGTGCGCGGCCCACTGGTCGATGAAGGCGTCCACCTCGCCGGTGACGCGCGCCCGCTCGCCGGCGGCCAGCGGACGCTCGGCCGCGAAGATCCACACGCGCGCTTCCGGCGGCAGCTCGTCGAAGGTAACTCGTGGCATGTCGCAAACCTCCCCGGACTCCGGCCTCGCGCGCCGGTCGTCGCCGAACGCGACCGCAAAGGTCGCGCCGCGGCCACCGCCCGGCGCCCAACCAACCCTGCTGGAAGTCTGCACAGTTCTACGGCGCAGACTCCTAGACCGGCTCCTTCACGGTGACCGCGTCGAGGAACGGCATCATCCCCCTGAGCTCGGCCCCGACCTTCTCGATTCGATGCTCCTGCTCGGCCCGCCGCTGCGCCATGAACCAGGGCCGGCCGGCCTTGTCCTCGGCGATCCACTTGTCGGCGTAGACCCCGTCCTGGATGTCCTTCAGAATACCCCGCATCGCCTCGCGGGTGGCGTCGGTCACGACCCGCGGACCGCCGGTGTAGTCGCCGTGCTCGGCGGTGTCGCTGACCGAGTAGCGCATGTAGTTGAGCCCGCCGCGGTAGATGAGGTCCACGATGAGCTTCAGCTCGTGCATGCACTCGAAGTACGCCACCTCCGGCTGGTAACCTGCCTCCACCAGCGTCTCGAAGCCCGCCTTGATGAGCGAGCTGACGCCTCCGCACAGGACCGTCTGCTCGCCGAACAGGTCCGTCTCGGTCTCTTCCGCGAAGGTCGTCTCGATGACGCCGGCGCGGGTGAGCCCCAGCCCCTTCGCGTAGGACAGGGCCAGGGGCTTCGCGTTCCCGGTGGCATCCTGCTCGACCGCGATCAGGGCCGGCGTGCCGCCCCCCTCGAGAAACACCTCGCGCACGCGGTGGCCCGGGGCCTTGGGCGCGATCAACGTCACGTCGACGTCCGGCGGCGGGGTGATGGTCTTGAACCGGATGTTGAAGCCGTGGGCGAACATCAGCATGTCGCCCGCCGCGAGATTGGAGGCGATGGACTGGTCGTAGATGGCCCGCTGCTTCGTATCGGGCGCGAGAATCATGATCACGTCGGCCCACGCGGCAGCCTCGGCGCCGCTCTTCACCGTCAGCCCG
The DNA here is from genome assembly GCA_965116765.1 of Vicinamibacterales bacterium. Classification (GTDB taxonomy): domain Bacteria; phylum Acidobacteriota; class Vicinamibacteria; order Vicinamibacterales; family UBA8438; genus JAJEEA01. Next base: position 2,401,715 of record OZ220718.1, read on the forward strand.
TCCGCTTCCGCCCGGGCGCGGGAACGGCTGCCCTCCGCCAGCGCCACCTGCACCGGGACCCCGCTGTCCTTGAGATTCAGCGCATGGGCATGACCCTGGGAACCGTAGCCGAATACGGCGACCTTCCTGCCCTGCATGAGAGAGAGATCCGCCGAGTCGTCGTAGTGAATCGTTGCCATTCTGCTTCCGCCTCGTCAGTGGGAATGATCCCGAGGGTCTCGGGACGGGACTACCGGGTTGCGCCGATTACACGGAATAGGAAACGTGGTCGCCGGGCTCGACCTCGGCCGGGGCGTCGGCCGTCTCCGTCGCCACGCCCTGCTGTCCCCGCGACATGGCGACCCGTCCGGTCCGCACTAGCTCGAGCACGCCGTAGGGCTGCAGGACGCCCAGCAGCCCGTCGATCTTGTCCTCGGTGCCGGTCGCCTCGACGATCAGCGACTCGGGCGCCACGTCGACGACGCGGCCCCGGAACGTATCCACGATCTGCATGACCTGGGTCCGCGTCTCCTGGGTCGCCGCGACCCTGATGAGCGTGAGGTCCCGGACGACGGCCGCGTCGCCGGTCAGGTCGGTGACCCGCAGGACGTTGACGAGCTTGTACAGGTTGGCCTCGAGACGCCTCGCGCCGTTGTCGTCGGTGTCGACGACGATGGTCATGCGCGAGACGCCGGCCACCTCGGTGCGGCCCACCGTCAGCGATTCGATGTTGAACGCCCGGCGGCGAAACAGCGACGCCACCCGGTTCAGCACCCCGGGCTTGTCCTCGACGTGCACGACAAAGGTACGCCGCATGGTCCTCTCGGGTCGGTTGCGCTGCACGGGGAGTCCGTGCGCTAGTCGTCCGCCGTCTCGACGATGGGGCTGGGGCTCGGCCGCCGGATCATCGCGTGCAGGTCGGCGCCGGCCGGCACCATCGGATAGACGGTGTCCTCCTGCTCGACCCGGAAGTCGATGACCACCGCCCCGGTCTCGGCGCGCGCCATCGCCACCGTCGGCTCGACGTCCCGGCGCCGCGACACCGTCGCGCTGCGCAGGCCGAAGGCCTCGCCCAGCTTCGCGAAGTCGGGGCTGAGCAGCGGCGTGGCCGCGTAGCGCCGCTCGTAGAAGAACTCCTGCCACTGCCGCACCATGCCCAGATAGCCGTTGTTGATGATGGCCACGTTGACCTTCACCTTCTCCTGCGCGATGGTGGCCAGCTCGCACATCGTCATCTGGAACCCGCCGTCGCCCACGATCGCCCACACCTCGGCCTCGGGCCTCGCGAGCTTGGCGCCGATGGCGGCGGGCAGCGCGAACCCCATCGTCCCGAGCCCCCCCGACGTGATGAGCGACCGCGGCTTCTGGTGGTGGTAGTACTGCGCCTCCCACATCTGGTGCTGGCCGACGTCGGTCACCACCACCGCCTCGCCGCCGGTCATGCGCCAGATGTCGTTGATGACGTGGGCGGCGTACAGGTGCCCGCTGTCGGGCAGGTTCTGCACGTCGCGGACGGCCGAGTCGCCCTTCATCTCGGCGATCGAATCGAGCCACGCGCGGCGGTCGCCGTCCTCGATCCGCGGCAGCAGCTCGCGCAGCACGCCCGACAGGTCGCCGGCCAGGGTGACGTCGACGATGACGTTCTTGTTGAACTCGGCCGGGTCGATGTCGACGTGGATCTTCCTCGCGTTCGGCGCGTACGTCCTGACGTTGCCGGTGACGCGGTCGTCGAAGCGCATGCCGAACGCGAGCAGGAGGTCGGCCTCCTGGATCGCCTGGTTCACCCACGCCTCCCCGTGCATCCCCATCATGCCCAGGTTGAGGGGATGCAGGGCCGGGAACGATCCGATGCCGAGCAGGGTCATGGCGACGGGGATGTCGGCCCGCTCGGCGAACTCGCGAACGAGGTCCATCGCGCCCGACAGCATCACGCCGTGCCCGGCGAAGATGATTGGCCGCTTGGCGCCGTTGATCAGGTCCACCGCCTTCCGGCGCTCGGCGTCCGACGCGCGAAGCTCGGGCCGGTAGCCGGGCAGGCGCACGGGGCTGCCGTCCCAGACGAACTCCGCCGACGCCTGCTGGGCGTCCTTGGTGATGTCCACCAGCACCGGCCCGGGACGGCCGGAGCGCGCGACGTAGAACGCCTCGTGGATGGTCGGCGCCACCTCGGACACGTTCGACACCAGGTAGTTGTGCTTCGTGATGGGCAGGGTGACGCCGGTGACGTCGGTCTCCTGGAAGGCGTCCGACCCGATGAGCCGGCTGCCCACCTGACCCGTGATGCAGACGATGGGCGAGGAATCGAGCATCGCGGTGGCGATGCCGGTGACCATGTTGGTGGCGCCGGGCCCGGACGTGGCCACCGCCACCCCCACCTCGCCGCTCGCCCGCGCATAGCCGTCGGCCATGTGGGTCGCCCCCTGCTCGTGCCGCACCAGGACGTGGCGGACGGGGTACTCCAGCATGGCGTCGTAGGCGGGCAGAATCGCGCCGCCCGGATAGCCGAACACCGTGGTCACCCCCTCGCGCACGAGGGACTCCCACAGAATCTGCGCGCCGGTTCTCATGTTCCCCATTTGACCCGTACCCGTTCGCGGACCGCGGAAGCCCGCGGCGACCGGCCCGCCATCGCCGCCTTCGGCCCCGCTCGACGCCCGGTCGAACACCGGGCGTACCCCCGCTCTGCGGCGCAGACTGACTGCTACGCCGTCGTCACCGCACCCTCGGCCGCCGACCCCACGAGTCGGCAGTACTTCGCCATCACGCCGGTCGCGAAGCGCGGCGCCGGGGCCTGCCAGCCCCGCATGCGCTCGGCGATCTCGGCCTCGCCGACCTCCAGCCGCAGCTCCCGCGCCTGCAGGTCGAACGCGATGATATCGCCGTCCTGCACCGCCGCGATCGGCCCTCCCCGCGCCGCCTCCGGCGCCACGTGCCCCGCCATGAGCCCCCGGGTCGCTCCCGAGAACCGGCCGTCGGTCAGCAACGCCACCGAATCGCCGAGGCCGGCCCCGACGATGGCCGCGGTGACCGCCAGCATCTCGCGCATGCCGGGTCCCCCCCGCGGCCCCTCGTAGCGGATGACGACGACGTCGCCCGCTCGCAGCACGCCCTTCTCGACCGCCTCGAAGCAGGCCTCCTCGCTGTCGAACACCCTCGCCGGCCCGCGGTGCTTCCGGTCGCCGTAGCCGCCGGCCACCTTGACGACGCATCCGTCCGGCGCGAGGTTGCCCTTGAGGATGACGAGCCCGCCTGTCGGCGTTATCGGCTCGGACACCGGCCGCACCACCTCCTGGCCGGGGGCCTCGGTCGCCGCCTCTGCCTCTTCCCCGATGGTGCGGCCGGTGACGGTGACCTCGCCGGACCGCAGCACGCCGGCTTCCTGCAGCCGCCGCGCCACCAGGCGGCTGCCGCCGGCCCGGTACAGGTCGGTGGCCACGAAGCGGCCCCCCGGCTTCAGATCGGCGACGAGCGGCGTCACGCCGCTGATGCGGTCGAAGTCGTCGATGGAGACGTCGACCCCCGCCTCGCGCGCGATCGCCAGCAGGTGCAGCACCGCGTTGGTCGACCCCCCGGTCGCGGCCACCGACGCGATGCCGTTCTCGAGGGCGGCCCGGGTCATGATCTGCCGCGGCCGGCGGTCCGCCCGGACCAGGTCCATGATGAGCCGCCCCGACTCGAGGGCCACCACGTCCTTCTCGTCTTCCATCGCCGGCACCGCGTTGTGGCTCATGGGCGAGATGCCGATCAGCTCGCACACCGTCGCCATGGTGTTGGCGGTGAACTGGCCGCCGCACGCGCCGGGGCCGGGGCAGGCGGCGTCCTCGAGGGCCTTCAGCTGCGCGTCGGTCATCGTGCCGGCCGCGTGCGCGCCCACCGCCTCGAAGACGTCCTGGATGGTGACGTCGCGGTCGTCCCACCGCCCCGGTGCGATGGAGCCGCCGTAGAGCACGAGCCCCGGAATGTCGAGCCGCGCCACCGCCATCACCCCCCCGGGGATGGTCTTGTCGCAGCCCACGAGCACCACGAGCCCGTCGAAGAGGTTGCCGCGGGCGACGAGCTCGATGGAGTCGGCGATGACCTCGCGGCTCACCAGGGAGGCGCGCATGCCGTCGCTGCCCATGGTGATGCCGTCGGAGATGGACACCGTGTTGAACTCCATCGGCGTGCCCCCGGCGGCGCGAATCCCGTCCTTGATGCGCTCCCCGAGCCGCCGCAGATGGAAGTTGCACGGCCCGATCTCGATCCAGGTGTTGGCGACCCCGATGATCGGCCGGCCCAGCGCCTCGTCGTCGAAGCCGACCGCCTTCAGCATCGATCGGGCCGGGGCGCGGGACGGGCCGTCGGTGATCGCGCCGCTGCGGGTCTTGCCTGGCGTGGCGGTCATGTGCGTGTGCCTTCCGACAAAAAAAGGGCCATCACCCGGCTGTGGATGACGGCCCTCGAATCTGCTGCTCCGGTCGGGTACATCATCCACTGGCCGCCGGCGCGATGATGGCGCCGGCGCCGTGAACGCCGACCACGACGGAGCGACGGGACGCGCGAACCATGGACATAGGGACTTCGGAACGGGCTCCATTCTAGCGCGGCTCCGGAGCCGGGCTCAAGGGCCTGTCGCCGCCGCGGGCGCCGTCGTCGTCCGGCGACTCGCCGGCCCGGCCGATGCGGGGGCCTGCGGCAGCCGGATCACCGCGCCGGCAGCGGCTCGCCCTCGGGCACGAAGCGCAGGGCGACGCCGTTGTTGCAGTACCGCTTCCCGGTGGGCCGCGGACCGTCCGGGAAGACGTGCCCCTGGTGCCCGCCGCAGCGGGCGCAGTGATACTCGGTCCGCGGCAGGATCATCTTGAAGTCGCGCTTCGTGCCGATGCTGCCCTCGATCGGCTCGAAGAAGCTCGGCCAACCGGTGCCGCTCTCGTACTTCGCCGCCGACTCGAACAGCGGCTGAAAGCAGGCCGCGCACACGAAGGTCCCGGCGCGCTTCTCCTGGTTCAGCGGGCTCGACCCGGGCGGCTCGGTCGCCTCCCGGAAGAGGACCGCGAACGACTCGGCGGCAGCAAGGCCCTCCACTCCTCGGGCGTCTTCTTCGAGGTTGGGCTCGTCTCGGTCGAGGCTGGGCTCGTCTCGGTCATGACCGTCTCCTCTCGGGAGAATACCACCGCCGCGCGGACGTCTCGACGGCGCGCCACGCAACCACCGCCCGCGGCGTCGATTGCCGCGGGGCGGCCCGGGCCCGGCAAGGCTTGCGCCCCACCCGCGGCGTGAGGTCCCGGCGCGAGTCGGCGAGCGGCGACAGGCCGCCGCAGGGGCGCCGCCGGGAAACGGGCGGATTCCGGGTCAACGGGGGTTGACGACGGCACGAAGACGCGATTTTCCACCGAGTCACGCGGCATCCCCTGCGTCCGACTCGACCGGCGGGCCGGCGAGCCCGACGCCGGCGGTTGCCCGACGCCTGGGCGCCCGCCGGCGGCCGACCGGGCGCGAGCCCCCCGACCTCCCGGTTCTCGTGGGTTTCGCCCGCCCGCTCCGCGTGGCACGACCCTTGTAGTCATTCGGTGCACGGGCGGCCGAGCCGATTCGACGCCCGGAAGCGGCATGACGCCGCACCGAACCCAAGGAGGTCGACCATGAAGACACGCAAGTCAGCGGCGGCGGCGACGCTGACCGCGCCGCAGCTCGCCGCCGGAACCTCGCGGTCGGAAGTACGCGACAATTGTGTTGCAGATCGCATAGTCTGGGAGAGAATCATGCAGAAACGAACGCTGCTCGCCATCTCGACGTTGACCGCCCTCCTGCTCTCGGTCGGGACCCTGCAGCCGGCCCCGGTGGAGACAGGGGCGGAGCTCGCGCCCCACTCCCACCAGGCCGCGCCGCACACTCCGCAGTCGGCGGAGGCGCCGGCCGTCGCGCAGTGGGCGTACGCGTGGGGAATGAGCCGCGGGGAGGCCGCGCTATTCGCATCCCTCGGAGTCGTCACCTGCGCCGGCTTCATCTTCATCGGCTCGGTAGCGTGCGGACTCACCGGCGTGGCCTGATCGCCGCGGGTCGACGGTGAGAGCGACGATGAAGAAGGGAATGGAGGCTGACGTGGAGAGGCTCGACAGATGGTTCCGCTCGTGGTCGATGCTGCTCGCGGCCAACCTCCTGCTCTTCGCTCTCGCCGCCTGCGCCGGCTGGCTGAGCGCCGATCGCAGAGGAGAACAGATCCAGGTGCGCCCGTCCGCCGACGTCACCGGCGACCGCATCCGCTCGGACGCCGCGTACATTCTGCGCAGCAACCTGCGGGTCGCCGGCGGACTGCTGGCGGGCGGGTGCACGCTGGGGCTGTTCACGCTGGTCGGACTGCTGTACAACGCGTTCCTGCTGGGGTACGGCCTGTCCGCCCTGGCCCGCGGCACCGCCGAGATCGTGCCGTTTCTGGCCAGCTATGTACCACTCGAGTTTCTGGCGTTGATACTCGTCGCCACCGCCACGCAGCATCTGTCTTTCGGCGTGGTCCGATGCCTGGCGACGGGAGAACCGGTACCGCTCAAGGCCGGCGCCGTCGGTCTCGGCGGCGGGGGCGTGCTGCTCGTGGTCGCCGCCGTCGTCGAGGCGAGCGTGATGCCCGCGATCGCCGCAATCGCGGGGCAGACTCTGCCGCCAGGAGGCATTCCATGAAGGACGTCGTCGTCGAGCTGAACGAGATCGGCCGGCGGTTCCCCGGCTTCGAGCTGGGTCCGCTGTCGCTTCGGTTGCGCCCGGGCCGCGTCTACGGCCTGCTCGGGCCGAACGGCGCCGGGAAGACGACGCTGCTCGACATCGTCGGGCTGCAGCTCAGGCCCACCGGCGGTGACCTCCGGGCGGGCGACGAGCCGATCGGCTGGGGCTCGCTCCGCTGGAAGAAGCGACTCAGCTACGTACGAGAGGTCGTGCCGTTCTACGGCGAGCTCACCGTCGCCGAGACGCTCAGGTTCGCGTCACGCGTCTACGATGCCTGGGATCCGGCTCTGGCCGCCCGGCTCGTCGAGACGCTGGAGCTGCCGCTGGACAAGCGGGTCGGCAGGCTGTCGAAGGGCACGAAGGTCAAGCTGGGCATTGCGAGCGCCCTCGCCCACCAAGCCGACCTCCTCCTGCTCGACGAACCCACCGCCGGCCTCGACCCCACGGTCCGGGCCGACGTCCAGGCCATCGTCAAAGCCCTGGTGCAGGAACACCCCCGCCTCTGCGTGGTCCTGTCGTCCCACATCTTCGAGGACATCGAAGAGACGTCCACCGACATCCTGGTGCTGCGCGACGGCCGTTTCGTCTTCGAGGCGGCGGCCGACGTCCTGCAGGCCTCGACGCTGTACCGCACCCGCGCCGCGGGCGCGGTGGAGCCTTCCCCGGACCTCCTGGCTCGCTGGACCCGCAAGGACGAGGAGTGGCTCCTCGTACTCGGGGGCAGCGCGCTCGACACACATTTGCGGCAGAGCGCCGATCACGTCGAGGATCGCCCGTCGAGCCTGCTCGCCGCCGTCTATCACGGCACGGGGCGACCCCGTGGAGAAGAGCGATGAGCGCGAGACTGCTGTGGATCCTGATGGCGAAGGACCTTCGACTGCACGGCCTGCCCCTGTTGCTGTTCTTCGGCGCAATCCTCTCTTTCGCCGGCCTGGTGACTCGCTTCGTCCCGAGCGAGGCTTCGCCGGCGGGGTTGGTAACCAACGTCAACCTGTTCATCCCCCTCGCTTTCAGCGAGTGGCTCATCGCGCGCGAGCGCTCTACCCGCTCCTTTGCCTGGCTGCGGTCCCTGCCCGTGGACGATCGGACCCTCGCCCTCAGCAAGTTCCTCCTGGCGTCCGCCTGCAGCGTGGCCCTGTGGACGGTGTCGACGGGACTGTTCGCGCGGCAGGTCTGGCAGTCGCGGGGCGAGCCGCTGGTCACGCTGTGCGCGCTGGCCGCCTTCGGCGCGCTGTGCGTCGCGACGAGATGGCGCATCAACTGGCATCTGGCCCACATGGTTCCGTTCGGCATCCTGGCCGCATTGCTGTTGCCGGGCCTGCTGTTCGTCCGTGAGGGTACGCCGGCGCGCGCCGCGATCGTCGCCTTCTGGAACGCACCCTACGGCCCTCCCCTCATGGCGGCCGGCCTGCTGCTGATCTACCTGGCCATCGTGTGGAACACGATCCGGTGGGTCGAGCGGGCCGACACGTGGCGGCTCGTCGACTGATTCGCAGGAACCGGTCATGCACATGCTGTTGTGGAGTCCGATTCGCTTCTTCGAGACCCGGCGCGCCGGCGGCCTGCACTGGCTGGCGGCGGCCGGCGGGCCGGCCCTGTGCGCCGTGCTGCAGGCCGTCACCGGCTCGATCACCAGCGCCAGGGTTCTCCCGGCGATGGAGGATGCAATCGCGGCCGTCGAGGTCCCGTTCGCCGAGTTCCCCGTGCAGACCATGGCGGTCGTTGCGGGCCTGCTGGGCTACCCGATGTTCTTCGGCGTGATGCTCCTGGCCGTGCTGGCCCTCGACGTCGTGGCCAGCGGGTCGGAACAGCCGCGCCTGCTGGCCAAGTTCACGGCGGTCAGCTTCTACACCCAGGTGCCGTGGTGCATCGCGATGATCGCCATCGTCTGGCACTGGGCGCCCGAGCCCCTTCGCCTGCCGGTGGGCGCCTCGCAGGCCGAGATCCTGGAACAGATGACCCGCTATCAGGTCACCGTCCGGTCGGGAGCGCTGATGTCGACGGGGCAGCTGCTGGGACACTACTCCAATCTCTGGCTCTCGGCCGTGCTCGCGATCGCCCTCAAGGTGGTCGGCTCGCTGTCCGTCCGCGCGACCGTCGCGGTCGGGGCGGTCCTGTTCGTCATCTGCATGGGGGGACCGATCTTCAACCTCGTGCTCGAGAGCCTGCGGTGACCGACCCGCTCCGGCGCCACGCCGAGCGCGCCGGGTTCACCTGCGTGCCCGCCGATCTGGCGTTCGACGCCGAGCGCGAGCGCCCCCGGCTCGTCCGCGCCGTCGAGGAGCGGTGCCCGCCCGTTCGCGCGATCCTCGACGGCCTGCGGCGGCGGCTGCCCGTCGCCCGCCACGCCGGCGAAGGCATCGACGGTCAGTTCTACCGGCTGCCCGGCCACTACCAGCGGGTCTGCTGCGCCATCCCGGACCAGGGCGCACCCGAACGGCTCTGGGAAGGAGACGTCGTCGCCTTCGAGGGCACCGAGCCGTTGATGGCCGATTTCGACGACTACCTGCGGTGGATGATGACGACGCCGTTCCGGAACGGCGACCTGCCCATCGGGCTGCACCTCCCGCTCGTCGCCGGCGTCCCGCCCGGCGCGATGCCCCTGGACGAGTGCGATCGGGCCCAGCGGCTGGCCGCGGCGTTGCACGAACGCCACCTGACGCTATACGGCGAGCTGGCGCGCGCGCCGGTTCCCCTCGCGGTGCATCGATGCTCGGCCGAGGACACGGCGCGCTACGTGGAGGCCCTGCGCTGGCGTCTGCCGGGGACGGCCTTCGAACGCGCCGCGGCGCGGGCGCGCCCGGGATGCGGGGTCTCGGTGTGGTACTACCCGACGGCCCCGATGCGGGTCGACGACCTGCGGCACCTGGCCGCCGCCGACCCCCGACTGCGGCCGGCGCCGGCGGTGGGCGAGGAGACCGTCGCGGGCTGGTGCCGCCAGTTCGCCCGGCTGCTGCACCTGGGGTTCATGCCGTTCGCGCCCTGGAACGCGGTCCGCGGGTCGTGCGTGGACACCGCCGGCGCCTGTATCGACGGCGGGTTCGCGGACCTCTCGACCCTCGTTCCGTTCGAGTCGATACCCGACGACGGGTGGTTTCGGCGCTGCCTGCTCGACAGCATCCGAAGGCTCTCGCGGACGGTGGCCGTCTTCGCGGGCGCGCTCGGCGCCCGGCCGGCCTCGAGGGACCTGGATGTCGACTGGCTGAGCCGCGCGTTCGTCAGTCCACGACTGCTCGACGAACTCGGGAGGGAGGCGCCGGCCGGGGCGGCCCTGGATCAGCGAATCTCGTCCTGCCTGAGGCTCGACCGCCTCGAGGACCTGGTCGCGGCGAGTGCAGAGGCCCCACCGCCGTGGCGCCCCTATCGGCCCGCCGAGCCGTCGGTCGTCCGGGAGTCTGCGCCGTAGAACGGCGCGCCGGCTCCCGGAGCGTTGGCATTCTATAGCGGGGGCGTGCTCCGGCGGGGCGGCCGGCGCCCCCGGCGGAACCGAAGGCGACGATTGGCGGGCCGGGAGGACGCCCCGCGGCACCGGCACGACGACCGCGGCGTCGGCGGTGAACGACCACGGGAGAGTCATCGAGATCGGCGGCGGGGAAACGGTGTCCGGCGCACCGGCCCCCGGTCCCGCCCGTGTGGTAGCATGGAGCAGATTCCGATGCAAATCATGGATTTCGTCGCTGCCGTGGGTGCAGTCGCAGCCCTCCTCGGCGCCGTCTTCGGGTACGTCAACGGACGAGACATCAGAGAGCTCAAGGGACGCGTCGACGAGATCAGCCGCATCCTGACCAAGCACGTCAGCGCTCCCGGCCTTCATCGATAGGCCGATTCCCGCCACAGGCCCTGGACCCGCCATGGCTGCACGCGACTCCGAGACCGGTCCCGCTTTCCCGCCGGACGATACCCCGGAACCGGGGACCCGGCCCGACGAGCCCCGACGCCGTTCCATCGGCCTCTGGCTGGTCATGGCCGCGCTCGGCCTGTGGCTCGGCGTGATGCTCTTCATGGTGGGGCCGGAGAACGCGGCCGAGGCACCGGCCGCCGGCTCTGCGAGCCCGGGCGGCACTGCGCCCGCGCTCGCAGCCGCCCCCACCGCGGCGGACGCGCCGCGGCGCCGCTCGGCCGAGCCGCGCCTGATTCCCGCCTCCCGCCGTGACCCCGCCCCGGGCTTCGCCCTGCCCGACATGGAGGGGAGCACCGCGACGCTGGCCGACTACTCGGGACGCGTCCTGCTGCTGAACTTCTGGGCGACGTGGTGCCTGCCCTGCCGGGCGGAGATGCCCTGGTTCGTCGACTTCCAGACCCGGTTCGGGGACGACGGCTTCGCCGTTCTCGGCGTCTCGGTGGACGAGCCGGGGCGGGACATCGTCGAGCCGTTCCTCGAGCGCTCGCCGGTCAACTACCGGATCGCCCTGGCCGACACCGTCGAGCGGCTCGCCCCCTTCGGTCCGAAGAACGTGCTGCCCACGACCTGGCTCATCGACAGACAGGGCCGGATTGCGGCCGAGCACGTCGGCCTCGTGAGCCGCGAGGCGACCGAGGCCGAGATTCGGCTGCTGCTGGCCGAGTAGACCGGCCCCGCCCACCGCTACGGCCTGGAACCGTGAGCTACCGCATCGTCAACGCCCGCATCGTCAACGAAGGCGCGGTCGTCGAGGGAGACCTGTCGATAGCCGGGGGGCGCATCGCCGGGATCGGGGGGGCGGCCCCGACGGGGCCACCGTCATCGACGCCGAGGGCGCGTGGCTGCTGCCGGGCATGATCGACGACCAGGTGCACTTCCGCGAGCCGGGGCTGGAGCACAAGGCCACCATCGCGACCGAGTCGCGGGCCGCCGTCGCGGGCGGCGTCACCAGCTACCTGGAGATGCCCAACTGCCGGCCGCAGACGGTGACGGCCGAGGCGCTCGAGGACAAGCACGCCCGCGCCGCCGCCGGCTCGATGGCGAACTGGGGGTTCTACCTCGGCGCCACCAACGACAACCTGGAGGCGGTGAAGGCGGTCGACCGGCATCGGGCCTGCGGCATCAAGGTGTTCATGGGCTCGAGCACCGGCAACATGCTGGTGGACGACGAGCGGACGCTGGAGGGCATCTTTGCCAACGCGCCCCTGCTGGTGGCCACCCACTGCGAGCACACGCCGACGATTGTCGCGAACGAGGCCCGGGCCCGCGAGAGATACGGCGAGGAGATACCGTTCAGCGAGCACCCCCGCATCCGCTCGGTCGAGGCCTGCCACCGCTCGTCGAGCCTCGCGGTCGAGCTGGCCCGGCGCCACGGCGCGCGCCTGCACGTGCTGCACCTCACCACCGCGCGCGAGCTCGCGCTCTTCGAGCCGGGCGACCTCGCCGGCAAGCGCATCACCGCCGAGGCCTGCGTCCACCACCTGTTCTTCGACGACTCCGCCTACCCGGCGCTCGGCGCCCGCGTCAAGTGCAACCCCGCCATCAAGTCGGCGGCCGACCGCGACGCGCTGTGGGCGGCGGTGAACGACGGCCGCATCGACGTCATCGCCACCGACCACGCGCCCCACACCGCGGAGGAGAAGGCGCGCCCCTACGCCGCCGCCCCGGCCGGCCTGCCGCTCGTCCAGCACGCCCTGCTCGTCCTGTTCGAGCAGGTGCGGTCGGGCCGGTGCACGGTCGCGACCGTGGTCGAGAAGACCGCCCACGCCCCGGCGCGCCTCTTCGACATCCGGGACCGCGGGTTCATCCGGGAGGGGTACTGGGCCGACCTGGTCCTCGTCGACCCGACGGCGGGGAGCCGCGACGAGCCGATCCTCGCGAAGTGCGGGTGGAGCCCGTTCAGCGGGTTCGCGTTCGCCGCCCGGGTGCGGGCGACGTGGGTGAACGGCGAGCTGCGGTACCGCGACGGCCGGTTTCTCCCCGGCGCCAGCGGTCGCGCCCTCGAGTTCGACCGGTAAGGATCGAGGACGGGCGAGCGCCGCCACCGCGACGGGTGGCGGCTTCGACGTCCCGAACGCGAAACCGGGCGACAGCAGGGGAGGTCCGCCAAGTCCCGGCTGCCTGCATCACCGCCGATGCATCCCGCACCGCACCGGTCTCGGTGCACGGCGGGCTTCACCCCGGACTCCTAGCCCGCCCATCGTCGCCTTCGGCTCCGCTGGGCGCCCAACCAACCCTGCTAGGAGTCTGCACCGTTCTACGGCGCAGACTCCTAGATGCCGTCTTCCATGCGGACGACGATGGTGTCGCACAGCCCCTCGAGGGTGCGGTGCTCGTCGTCGCCGATCTGCACCGTCAGGCGATACTCGCCGCCCTCGAGCTGCATCTCCATGCCGTCCGAGCCGTCGCCGAAGTGCACCCAGGGATCGGCGGACGGGATGATCTCGCCCGGAGGCAGACACTCGGTGTCGAGCGCGAGATGGTAGTGCCCCACGCCCTCCCGCACCGTGGTCACCTCCTCGGGAACGGCGCCGATCTCGAAGTTCTCGATGCCGAACGTGATGCCGAGCGGAATCTCGGTGGCATGATCGGTCTCGTCTATCGGGGCCACGAAGAACACCCGCGGCTCTCCCGACGACTCCTCGGCCGCGGCTTCCTCCATCGGCTCCGCCGCGCTCTCCGGCGCGGCCTCCTCGGTGCCGCCCCCGCACGCCGCGACGCCGACCACGGCGAACGCCGCGACGGCCAGCATCCGTCTCCACCTCAGTGACATGTGCACCTGCACGCTCTCCCCCTCCCTGTCGATTGAGATTCCTGGATCCGATCTTAACAGCCGGCGGCAAGGCCCCGCCGCATTCCCATGCGCGACGGAGCCGTGAGGCCGTCGCCGATCCGGCCCGCCGCCACCCCCGGACACTCTCGGTCCGGAATGACGACAGCTCCGGGGCGAGCGTCTTCTCATGCGTGATCGACAAGAGTCCGCCGCCTGCGCCGAAGGGCATGGCCGGTTCCGCTGCTTGCGCGACTCGTCACGTCGGCGACCCGTCAGGATCCTCAGGGGTCGTCGCCGGCGAGCCGCGGGGGCGCCGTCGAGCCCGCGCGAGGAGGCTCGAGGCCCCATCAGCTGGGGCGATAGGCGAGCACGAGCCCGGCGCCGACCGCTGCCATGACGATTCCCAGGAAGAAGATCGGCGACGGCAGGTTCTCGGGCGGGTTGTACAGCATGCCCACGAACACGCTGACCACCGGCGCCCCCGCGAAGACGAGCGGCGGCACCACGGTGGGTCGGCCGCCGTTGACGAGGGCGAACACGATGCCGAGGGCCCCGAGGGCGCCGAGCACGCCGGCCGCGAGCGTGAAGCCGGCCCCGCCGGCGCTGAAGAGGTCCCAGGTGCCGGCCCGGGCGATCATCGTCCCGGGAATCAGGATGGCGACGAGCAGGTAGGCCACGCCCACCATCAGGAAGGCGTGCACGCCGCTGCCGCCCAACGCGACCTGGCCCTTGTGCAACGTCGGAATGTAGGTGCCCCAGCTCAGGACGGTCAGCAGCACGAACGGCAACCAGCTACGCATTCGGGGAACTCCTTCTGCGGCCGGGCGGACCGGCCGCGACGTTCGGATGGACGCCGTATTGTATATTGGCGCCCGCCGCCGCGGACCCGGAGAACGCCCATGAAGCGACACGCGAGCCTGATCCCCCTGTCGCACGATCATCACGACACCCTGGTGGTCGCGCAGGGGCTCATCCGGGGACGCCCCACCGCACCGCGGTCGGACTGGCCGACCGACCGGCGTGCCCAGGCCGACCGCCTGGCGGCCTTCTACGAGAGCACGCTCCGGCCCCATTTCGCGGCCGAAGAGGCGGGGGTCTTTCCGCTGGCGGAGCGCCTGCTCCCGGACCACGGCGATCTGGTGAAGGCGCTGCGGAAGGACCACGACGACCTGCGGGCCGAGATTCTCGCCCTGCCCGCCCGTTCCGACGCCGACCTCGCGGTGCGCCTGCCCGCGCTCGGCGCCCGGCTCGAAGCTCACGTCCGGAGCGAGGAGCGCGTGCTGTTCGAGGCCGTGCAGCAGGCCGCGTCCGCCGCCGAGATGGAGCGGCTCGGCGCGCAGCTCGCGCAGGAGCGGCAACGGACCGTTGCCTGCGCGGCGCCGGAACCCGGCGCCGCCCCGCGGGAGGGCTGAGGCCCCGCACGCCGGCCGGTCCCGCTCCGAGCCCTCCAATCGTCGCCGCCGGCTCCGCTTGGCGCCCGGGCAACCTCCAGGTTCCGCGCCGGTCTACGCTTCAGACTCCGGGGCACGAGGTCCCGTTGCGGCCGTGGCCGACCCCACCGAGCAGAACGTGTGGCAGCCGGGTCTGCCGCACGCCCGACCGGTCAGGCCCCGGGGCCGGCATCCCCGGCAACGATGCGCGCGGCCCGGAACAACCGGTCCGCCGACTGCAGGATCTTCGCGCGCAGGCGGGGCGGATAGCCGGGGTCGAGCCCGTCGAGGAACCCGCGGACGATCTCGGCGGCGGCGGCCGAGCTGTGGCCGCCGAGGGTGGCGCCGAGCCAGCCGGCCGGGAAGAAGATGTCGCCGGTGCGCTGCACCTCGGCCAGCAGCTCGAGGGCGGGTCGGATGAACGGCCGGGAATCCTCGGCCCTCAGGGGATGGTGCAGATAGCCCAGCCCGGCCAGCACCCAGGGCTCGCGCTCCCGGTTGGCGGCGTCGCGCAGGTCGGCGAAGAACCGCTCGCGGACCTGCGGGTCCGGCGAGAGGGCGGGCCGCAGGAACTCGAAGCGGGCGAGCCGGTCGGGGTTCTCGATGCGGGCCGCCTGGAGGGCCAGGACCTCCTCGGTCCCCGCCGCCCCGCGAACCGCGAGGGCGGCGGCGAGGGCGGTGAAGTCCCGCTCGGAGAGGGTCACGCCCGGCACCGTCTCGTCCTCCGCCCAGATGCGCCGCAGCCGCGCCACCCCCTCCGGCGTCCGGACCAGGCCGTGCCAGGCGCGGAAGTACGCGGCCTTGCGGGTGGACTCGGGGCTGTCCGACACCCCGGCCCACAGCACCGCCTCGACCCGCGGGGCCGCGGCCCGGCGCGCCTCGTCGCCCATGAGCGACCAGTACGTCGTCGAGAGGTAGCCCAGCAGCCGCTGGGCGTTCTGCTCGACGGGCTCCGACCCGAGGCCGCGCAGCAGCAGCTCGAACCAGTCGCCGACGGGGACCTCCCCGTCCAGCACCGCGTCCCAGAGCGTGCCCCAGGCGATGCCGCGGGTCAGGGGATCGGCGATGTCCGGGGCCGCCGTCATCAGGAACCCGACGCTGTCCGCGTCGAGCCGGAAGCGGCCGTACTCCACCCCGCTGCCGTTCGGCAGCACGAAGCGCGGCGCGGGCCGATCCGGATCGACCGACGCCGCGGCGCCGGCGAGCAGCACCGGCGCCCGGACCTCCCCGTCGTCGTAGGCCAGCAGCAGCTCGAGCTGCTGCGGCCACAGGCGCGACCGGCCGGCCGGATCCGACTGCTCGAGGGTGATCCGGCCGCCGGCGCCGCCGCCCCCGGCGTCGCGCCCGACGGTGACGGTCGGGCGTCCGGGCTCGTCCACCCACACCGCGCTCCACGACCGCAGGTCGGTCCCGGTGCGGCGATCGAGGATGTCGATGAGATCCGGCCACGTCGCGTTGCCGTACGCGAACGTCCGCAGGTACTCGCGCAGGCCGTCGCGGAACCGCTCCTCCCCCACCAGCCGCTCGAGGTGCCGCATGACGATCGGCGCCTTCTGGTAGATGATCGGCCCGTAGAGCGCCCCCGCCTCCTTCAGGTTCTCGAGCGGCTGCCGGATGGGGTTGGCCCCGGCGGTGCGGTCGATCCCGTAGGCGGCCTCGTGATGCGCGAGGAAGAACCGGAGGTCGTGGTCCACCTCGGGAAACGAGGGATGCACGATCTTGGCGGCGAGGAAGTTGGCGAACACCTCCTTGGTCCAGACGTCGTCGAACCAGTTCATGGTGACGAGGTCGCCGAACCACATGTGGGCGGTCTCGTGGGCGATGAGGCTGGCCCGCCCGAGGTACGCGGCCTGGGTCGCCGACTCGTCCAGCATGAGGCTCGACGCGCGGTAGAAGATCGAGCCGGGGTGCTCCATGCCGCCGTACTGGAAGGGCGGGACGAGCACGAAGTCGAACTTGCCGAACGGATAGGGAATCCCGGTGTAGTCCTCGAGCCAGTCGAGGGCGGCGGCGTGCAGATCGAAGATGGCGTCCCGGTTGCGCGCCACCTTCGCGGCATCCGTCTCGCGGTGGAACATCCGCAGCCGGCGGCCGCCCGCTCCGCCGTCTCGACCTGGAAGCGGCCCGCCGCGAACGCGAACAGGTACGTCGGAATCGGCTCCGTCTCGGCGAAGCGCCACGACACCGGCCCGTCCCCTCCGGCCCCGTCCGGCGCCTCGACGGTCTCCCCGTTGGCCACTGCCACCCAGCCGGCCGGCGCCTCCAGGGACAGCTCGAAGCGCGCCTTCAGGTTGGGCTGATCGAAGAGCGGCAGCGAGAAGTGCGCCCGGTCGGGCACGAAGAGGGTGTAGAGAAAGTCGTCGTTCCGGTTGAGGGCCTCGTCGCCCGCCTCGAAATCCAGCTCGACGCGGTTCCCGGCGTCGGGGCGCAGGGCGGCGGCGGGAACGACGACGTGGTCGTGCCGGGGAACCCAGTCGACGGCCGCGCCGTTCGCGCGCACCGCGGCCACCCGCCGGGAAGGGTCCATGAAGTCCACGACCAGATCGCGGCCCTCGGGATCGGACCACGCGAAGCGAATCTCGGCCGTTCCCGTGACGGGTGCGCTCCGGTCGCGCGGGATCCGCAGGTGATAGCGGTACCTCGGATCGGACAGGGTCGCGGCCCGGTGCTCGGCCAGGTCCCAGGACACGCCCTCGTCGATCTCCATCGCCGGCATCGCCTGCTCCGCGGATGCGCCGCGGGCGGCGCACACGCCGAACGCCGCCGCGACCGCCAGACACCGGACCGTGTGCTTCGATGACATCATCTCCGTCCTCCGGACCACCGCGCCCGGCCTCCGCATCCCGCGGCGGCCCGGCCCGCGCGATCGTTCGGCCTCCGCCTCGCCGCCGCCCGGCGGCGCCGCGACGACGGGCGGGCCTCCCGGCGACGCCTGACATCGCCGCCCGCGGCGGCCGGCTCGGCCCCTGCGGTCGTTCGGTCTCCACCCTCACCGCCGGCCTGCCGGCGACGCGACGACGGGCCCTCCACCTCGGCGAGCGCAGGTGTCGATGCCGCCGGCTCCCCCCTCACCGCCGGCCTGCCGGGGGCCTCCGGCGACGCCTGACACGGCCGCCGGGGACGGGCTCGACCGGCCTCGACGCGCGGCGTCGCGGCGGTGCGGGGCCGGCGACGCCTGACACAGCCGCCGGGGACGGGCTCAGAACTCCACCGCGCAGTCGCCGACGTACTGCTCCGGCCTGGAGGTGAAGCCGACGAGCCGCGTGTCGGTGTACTCGTGGCGGGTATGCACCGCCATCAGCCGTCCGTCCGCCGTCTCCCGGTCGATCACCGTCGTCGTGTACAGCGGCCCGACCGTGAACATCTGGACGAGATGGAGGTAGTCGCCGGTCTGACGCACGATGATGTGCGACGCGCCGTAGGGACCGACGATGGCGGCGGTCGCGCCGTCGGCGTCGATCTCCTCGAAGCGCAGCGACAGCGTCGAGGGCTCGATGCTCGCGTCGGCCTCACCCTCGGACCAGTCCGCCGTGGCGATCACCGTGAAGGAGCAGTCGAGGGCGGTGGCGTCGTACAGGTCCTGCGCGAAGGCGCCCGGGGACGCGGCGAGGGCGGCGACGAGCAGCGCGGCGGCGGTCGCGCCGGGTCTGATGCGCGGCATGGGTCCTCCCGTTGGGGTAAACTTCGGGCAATTCTATGAGAATTCCCATCCTCGCGCTGCTGCTGGCCGGCGTCGTGGTCGTCGAGAGCCAGTCGCCCTTCGATCCGCTGCTGCAGGAGCAGCTCGGCAAGCTGTTCCCTCGCGCCGCCTCCTTCTCGCCCAAGGAGGGGTCGCCGCCCCACTTCAAGGCGTTCGCCGCCAACGGCGACATCGTCGGCTTCGCCTTCTGGACCACCGAGCTCGAGCCGCTCGAGCGCGGCTACGACGGCCCCATCCAGGTGCTGGTGGGGGTCGACCTCGACGCCGAGCTCACCGGCATCATCGTCGCCCGGCACCACGAGCCCTACGGCTACTTCTCGATCGACACCCCCGAGTACGGCGCGCAGTTCGTCCGGAAGAGCGTGCGCGACCGGTTCCGGGTCGGCGCCGACATCGACTCGGTGGCCACCGCCACCATCACCGTCCGCAGCGCGACGCGGGCCGTGCGCAACGGGGCCCGGCGCATCGCGCGCCGGTTCCTGAGCCCCGAGGGAGGCCTGCGGTGACCCGGCTCCTGGCCGTGCTGCTGCTGGCGGGGCTCGGCGCAGCCGCTCCGATGGCGGCGCAACCGCAGTCGAACACCATCCCCGCCCCGGAGACGGCCGGCGGCGTCGACGAGCAGGCGGCCGACGACGGATGGGACTTCGACGACGAGGAGGACGACGCCTGGGGCTTCGAGGACGACGAGGGGGACGACGCCTGGAGCTTCGGAGACGAGGAGGAGGAAGCCGAGACGTGGGGCGCGCTGCTACGCGATCAGGCCGCCGACCTCGTCTTCTTCACCGGCTTCGCGGCGCTGGTCATGGTGGGCTTCTTCCGGAAGAGCGTCCCCCTCAAGTACGTGACCCTCGCCGCCGCCGTCGTCTACATGGGGTTCACGAAGAGCCAGCTCATCTCCGTCGTCAACGTCTACGGTCTGGTGACCGGCAACATGCCGGTCTTCCGCTACAGCCTCGCCTGGTACCTGTTCGCGGCGTTCACGGTCGTCACCACCGTGCTGTGGGGACGGCTCTACTGCGGGCGCGTCTGCGCCTTCGGGGCCCTCACCCAGCTCATGGACCGGGTGGTGCCGGCCCGGCTGCGGGTCGAGGTGCCGCCGTGGCTCGAGCAGCGCACGGCCTGGATCAAGTACGGCCTCCTGATCGCGGTCCTGCTCTATTTCCTGGCGACGGCGGACATCCCCGCCTACCGCTGGGTCGAGCCGTTCTGGATGTTCACGCGGCGCGGCACGACCGCGATGTGGATCGCGCTCGCGGTGCTGCTCGTGGCCACCGTGTTCGTGCGCAACCTCTACTGCCGCTTCCTGTGCCCCGTGGGCGCGTTCCTGGGCATCCTGTCGAAGGCGACGGTCTTCCGCATCAAGCGGTGGAAGGAGTGCGACACCTGCAAGATCTGCGAGAAGGCGTGCGAATGGGGCGCCATCCGCGGGCCCGAGATCGTCATGACCGAGTGCGTCCGCTGCGACGACTGCGAGCGGCTCTACGCCGACGTGAAGAAGTGCCCGCACTGGCTGCTGCTCTTGCGCGCCAAGCGGAGGCAGCGGCAGGCGGCGCCCTCCGTCATCCCGGTCCGGCCGGTCGCGTCGACCTGATTGCCGAAGCGAGGACACGATGCCGATCTACGAGTACGAATGCCGCGCGTGCCGGAAGCAGTTCGAGCTGCTGGTGCTGCCAGGCACCGACCCCGCCTGCCCGACGTGTCGGGGCGCCGACCTGGAGAAGCTGCTGTCGATCTCGTCGGTGAGCTCGGACGGGACGCGGCAGCGCAACCTGGGGCTCGCCCGCCAGGCCGCGAAGAAGATACAGCGCGACAAGGCGCACGCCGAGCACGAGGCGTACCACCATCATCACCACTGAGCGGACGGCCTTGTGGCTCCGTCCACGCCACCAAGGGTCGGCGGGATCAACGCGTCGGCGGCGGGTGGAGGACCCGTGGGCGTCGACGCGCCGCCCGCGACACCGAGCCCGTCGCGTAGCGGGGCAGGCTCACGCGCGCCCGTGCAGACCCGGTGTGTTGACGTGCGCGTTGTGCGCCGTCTCCAGCGTATCCACCCTGCCCCTCAGCTCCCGGAACTGGAGGGTGTTCCAGACGCCGGTGATGGCCCCCACCAACGCCGCCGCCAGCGTGAGGAACTGCATGACGAGCATCCAGGGGGCGATGTAGTCCACCACTACGCGCCTCGCTCTACACGTCCGACAGGTGCTTGAGCTGGCCGGTGCTGTCGCCGAGCTTCTCGGTCGGCACGCCGACCTTGTCGAGCAGGCTGAGCTGCAGGTTGGTCAGCGGCGTCTCGTCGGCCACCCGCACGTGGCGGCCGCCGCGCATGCGCCCGGCCGAGCCGCCGACGAGCAGGATCGGCAGGTTGACGTGCAGGTGCTGGTTGCCGTCGCTGATGCCGCAGCCGTAGAGCATCATCATGTGGTCGAGGAGGCTGCCGTCGCCGTCCGGCGTCTCCGCGAGGCGCCCGACGAAGTACGCGAACTGCTCGATGTGGTGCCGGTTCAGCTTGGCCAGCTTCTCCATCTGCACCGGGCGGTTCTGATGGTGCGACAGCCCGTGGTGAGGGTCGGGAATCCCGAGCTCGGGATAGGTCCGTGGGCTCACCTCGCGCGACATCATGAACGTGATGACCCGGGTCATGTCGGTCTGCAGGGCCAGCACCTGCAGGTCGAACATCAGCCGCGCGTGCTCGGCGAAGGTGTCGGGGATGCCCCCGGTGGGCCGGGCCAGCTCCGGCAGCTCGACGTGGCTCTGCAGCTCGGCGAGCCGGATGCGCCGCTCGATGTCGCGAATGGCGTCGAGGTACTGGTCGACCTTGTCGCGGTCGGCCGGCGCGAGGGTGTGGCGGAAGTCGTCGACCTCGTGCACCAGCGAGTCGAGGATGCTGCGGTCCTCGCGGATGCGCGCGAGCCGGGCCGCCTGGCTGGTGTCGTCGGTGTCGCCGAAGAGCCGCTCGAAGACCGCCCGCGGCTGGTTCTCCATCGGCAGCGGGGTGGTCGGGTTGCGCCACGACAGGGTGTTGGCGTAGGCGCAGCTCCAGCCCGCCTCGCACGCGCCGATGAGCTCGTTGGGGTCGAGGGCGAGCTCGAGCGACGTGAGCTGGGTGTCCTGGCCGATCTTCGCGGCCGCGATCTGGTCCATCGAGGTCCCGCCGCGGATGTCCGGCCCCTCCGTCTTCTTCGGGTGCACCCCGGTGAGGAACGCGGAGGCGGCGCGCACGTGGTCGCCGGTGCCCTCGCCCGGCAGCGGGAACATCGGCTCGCTCTGGAGCCCGCTCACCACCGTGACCTGGTCCTGGAACGGGGCCAGGGGCGCGAGGGTCTGCGGCAGGATGAAATCCCGCCCCTCGGCCGCCGGCGTCCACTCGTCCATGATGACGCCGTTCGGGACGTAGCCGACGTAGAGCCGCGCCCGGGGCCGCGCCGCGGTGTTGCGCATCGCCGACAGGGCCGGCACCATCCCGTCGAGCAGGGGCAGGGCCAGGGTGGCGCCGACGCCGCGCAGGAACGTCCGCCGGGGCAGGGCCATCTTGGTGATGATCATGACGCGGGACCTCTCCTCATCTGAAACGGCACGCTGCGGGCGATGCCCGCGACGATCGCCGACCAGCGGTAGTCGTCGTCCGCGGCCTCGCGGACGACGCGGCGCACCGCCGGAGCGTCGTAATACTCTACACCGCGCCCGAGGCCATAGGTCATCAGCTTCTCGGTCACGGTGGTCACGAAGCTCTCGGGCCGCTTGAGCAGGGCCGCGGCCAGGGACTCGGGGCCGTCCACCGCGGTCCCGTCCACCAGCTCGCCCGCCGCGTCCACCGGGGTCCCCGCCTCGGTCACCGCCCGCCAGCGGCCGATGGCGTCGAAGTTCTCGAGCGCGAAGCCCAGGGGGTCCATGACCCGGTGGCAGCCCGCGCACGCGGGGTTCTCGCGGTGCACCTCGAGGCGCTCGCGCACCGAGCGGGGCGGCTCGCCGCTGTCGTCGTTCTCGGCCAGCGCGGGCACGTCCGCGGGCGGGGGCGGAGGCGGCGAGCCGAGGATGTTCTCGAGCAGCCACTTGCCCCGGACCACCGGCGACGTGCGGTGCGCGTACGACGTCACCGTCAGCAGGCTGCCCTTGCCGAGAAGGCCGCGCCGCGGCGACAACTCGCCCTCGAGGGAGACGGGCCGGAAGTGGTTCCCGTAGACGCCGGGGATGCCGTAGTGCTCGGCCAGCCGCTGGTTGACGAACGTCTCGTCCGACGTCAGCAGCTCGAGGACGCTGTGGTCGCGGCGGATCTGCCGGTCGAGGAACAGCTCCATCTCGCGGGCCATCGCCTCGCGGAGGTTGGCGTCGAAGTCGGCGAAGGCGTAGGGGTCGGGGGCCACCAGGGCCATGTTGCGCAGGTACAGCCACTGCCCGCCGAAGTTGTCGACGAGCGACGCGGCCCGGGGGTCGGCCAGCATCCGCTCCACCTGGGCCTCGAGCACCCCCGGCTCGCGCAGCGCCCCGCGATCGGCGAGGTCGAGCAGCTCGTCGTCGGGAATGCTGCTCCACAGGAAGAACGACAGCCGCGCCGCGAGCTCGTGCTCGCCGACGAGGTACGGCGCCCCGGGGGCCGCCCCCGCCGGGTCGCGCTCGCGCCGGAACAGGAAGTCGGGGCTCACGAGCACCCGGCGCAGGGCCATCTCGATGCCCGCGTCGAAGTCGCCGCTCTCGCGCCCGAGGTGGAAGAAGCGCAGCAGCATGTCGAGGTCGCCGTCGTCGAGCGGCCGGCGGAACGCCCGGCGTCCCAGCGCCCCGAGGATCTCCCGCGCGCAGGCCACCTCCTCGGGGCCGGACGGCGCGGCGCCGGCCGGGGGCCGGCAGACGAAGATGGCGCGCCGGCTGGGGGTGTCGCCGCGGCCGGTGACGTCGTACGGCCCCCGCAGCTCGATGCGGCCGATGCCCGGATCGTGGCTCTGGTCGCCGGCGTACTCGTAGCTGGTCACCGCGTAGTGGGGCCGGCGCATGCCCTCGAGCACCGCGGCCTGGTCGACGAAGGTCACCGCGAGCAGGTGGGGACCGGCGGGGACCGTGAAGCGCACCTCCTGCGCGTCGTCGGTCGAGTTCCGGTAGTCGCGCCGCTGCTCGACCCCCGAGGCGTCGAGGAGGGGGCCGCCCACCGTCAGGGTCTCGACGAGGGCCCCGTCGAGCCGCACCTCCATCTCGTGCCGGTTGGCGAGACCGCGCAGCCGCCCGTCGTAGGTGCGGGCCAGATAGATCCTGACGACGTACTCGCCGTCCACCGGGAAGGTGTGGCGCACCGCGAGCCCGCCACGGGAGCCGAACGGCAGGTCGTCGCTGACCCGGGCGTCCTGCTTCAGGTACTTGTCGACGGTGAAGATCTCGGTCGACGGGGCGAGGTTCGGGTCGCCCACCGCGAGCCGGCTGATCTTGCGGGCCGCCGAGAGGTACCGCTCGGTCAGCATGGGCGACACCGACAGCACGTCGGCGATGTTGTCGAAGCCGAAGCCCGAGTCGTCGGCCGGCAGCAGCGTCCGGGTGTCGACGTCGAGCGAGAGGAGGTCGCGGATGGCGTTGGCGTACTCGGCGCGGTTCAGGCGGTGGACGGCGGGGCGCCGGCCGGGGTTCGGGTCGGCCGCCGCCGCGGCGTCGATCGCCGTCTCGAGGCGGGCAACGACGCCTTCGTACTGCGCCTCGCTCGGCCGCGGCCGGCCGGCCGGGGGCATCGCGCGAGTCCGCAGCTTGCGGATCACCTTCTCCCACAGCTCGACCTCGCCGGCGTGCTCGCCGACCCGGTCGAGGTCGACGCCCTGCAGGGAGACGCCCGCGGTCAGGGTGCGGTCGTTGTGGCAGCCCACGCAGTAGCGCGTGATGAGGGCGCGGTCGTCCGGTGCGGACTGCGCCAGCGCGACGCCGGCCCCGCCCCCCGCGAACGACAGCAACGCCCACGCCAGGACGGCCGGTACGCCCCAAGTACAGACGGCCGGTACACTCCGCGTGCGAAAGCAACGGTATGGCATGCTCAACCGGTGGTTGGAGTTGTCTTCGAAACCCGCCGCTGCATTATCATTGGGGCGGCGGCGGCAGTCAAGCGACGCCGCGGACGGCGCGGCGGTACCGGGGTCCGAGGCGGATCCATCCGGACGGTTGAAGAGGCCGAGAAGCATGCAGGCATACAAATCGACGGCGGCCGCGGCCGCGATCGGCATCCTGGCCGTCGCGCTCCCCGTCACGTCCCACGCCCAGCCGGCCTTCGGCGTGCCGGACCTGGTGGCGGCGGCGAGAAGCAGCGATCACGAGGCGGTCCGGGCCCTGCTCGCGGCCGGCGCCGATCCCGACGCGACGTACGGGGACGGCACCGCCGCCCTCCACTGGGCGGCGCACCGCGACGCCCACGCCATGGTCGTCGATCTGCTCGCGGCCGGCGCCGACGTGAACGCCCGTGACGATCACGGCGTCACGCCGTTGTCGCTGGCCTGCCTGAACGGCAACCGGCTCGTGGTCGACGCCCTGCTCGCGGCCGGCGCCGACCCGAATGCGGCGCACACCAATGGCGAGACCCCGCTGATGACGGCGGCGCGAATCGGCGGCCTCGACGTGGTCCGGAGCCTGATCGCGGCGGGGGCCGACCCCAACGCCCGCGAGGCCACCCTCGGCCAGACGGCGCTGATGCTCGCGGTGGCCGGGAACCACACCCCGGTGGCGCGCCTGCTCCTCGAGACCGGCGCCGCCGTCTCGGCCCGCTCGACGAACCGGTTCACGCCGCTCCTCTTCGCGGCCCAGCAGGGCAACCTCGAGGCGGCCGACCTGCTGCTCTCGGCCGGGGCCGACGTCGACGAGTCGGCGCCGGACGGCATCGGCGGCAACACCAACGCCCGGTCGCGCTACGTGCCCGACACCGACGCCGCCGCCCTCCTCGTGGCCATCGACAGCGGCCATGCCGAGCTGGCGCGCTTCCTCCTGGCGCGCGGCGCCGACCCCGACCACGACGGGGCGGGGCGCACCGCCCTGCACGCGGCCGTGCAGCGGAAGATGCCCGAGGTGGTGGCGGCGCTCCTCGAGCACGGCGCCAATCCCAACCCCCGGATGACGAAGCGGCTGCCGTTCGTCTCGCGGCGCATCACGCAGGGCCACGGGCTGTCGCCCTCCAACATCGGGGCCACCCCGTTCTTCCTGGCCGCGAGCTACAACGACCTCGAGAGCATGCGGATCCTCGTGGAGGGCGGCGCCGACCCGGCGCTGCGCACCGACGACGAGACCACCGCGCTGATGGTGGCGGCGGGCGGCGACTACGTGGAGGGCGCCGACAAGTACGGGGTCCGCTGGTTCGGCGACAACCTCGCGTTGCAGGAGTCGGCCCTCGCCGCCGTGAAGTACCTCCTCGAGCTCGGCCTCGACATCGACGCCAGGAACATCCACGAGCAGACCACGCTGCACGGCGCCGTCTACCTCGGCGGGACCCTGCTCGTGCCGTACCTCGTCGAGCAGGGGGCCGAGATGGACGTCGTCAACGTCCGCGGGCAGACGCCCTGGATGATCGCGGCCGAGGGTGAGTACCGCTCCGGGTCGTTCTACACCCACAAGGAGACGGGCGAGGTGCTCGAGCGGCTCGGGGCCGACATGACGCTGGGCGAGGACCTGGGGCCGAACTTCCGCGAGATCCTGGCCGCGCGCGAGCAGCAGCAGCAGTAGGCTACGCCAGGCTCGCCAGGAGGGCGTCGACCCCGGCCTGGGCCACGACCTCGTCCTGGTCGGGGGTGCCCGAGCTGCAGCCGATGCCGGCCACGATCTCGTCGTTCACGAACACCGGCAGGCCGCCGGCCACGATCATGAAGCGCCCCTGGTTGCTGACGTGGATGCCGAACGCGGGGCCGCCCGGCCCGCTCACCTCGCCGTAGGCCCGCGTCGAGCGCCGCGCCGCGGCGGCCGTGAACGCCTTGTTGATGGCGACGTCGATGCTCGTGATGCGGCCGCCGTCCATGCGGTGGAACATCAGCAGGCTGCCGTTGTCGTCGGTGATCGCGATGTCCATGTCGACGCCGATCTCGCGCGCCTTGGCCTCGGCCGCGGCCATCATCACCCGCGCGTCGTCGAGGGTCAGCTTCTGGGCTGTTCGCATGAGGTCTCGTCCTCCCGCCGCGGATTATAGTCGGCCCGCGCCGGCTGCCCGTGGCCTGCAGCGCCGCTCCCGGCCCGTGATAGGATGCGGCGTCATGAAACGAACACTGCGTCACGCCGCCCTCGCGGGGGCGCTCTGCGCCCTGCCGCTCGCCACGCCGACCGCGGCCGCACAGGAGAGAACGCCCGTGGACGTCGCATCGCTGGGACCGCAGATCGGAGAGAAGGTGCCCGACTTCGCGCTGCCCGACCAGAACGGCCGCGTCCGGACGCGCGACTCGATCCTGGGGCCCAACGGCGCGATCCTGCTGTTCCACCGCTCGGCCGACTGGTGACCGTACTGCAAAGCGCAGCTCGTGGAGCTGCAAGACCGTCTGGAAGAGCTTCGGGGCCGCGGCCTCGGCGTCGCCGCCATCAGCTACGACTCGCAGGAGGTGCTGGCCGACTTCAGCCGGCGGCGCGGCGTCAGCTTCCCGCTGCTCGCCGATGACGACTCCAAGGTCATCACCGACTTCGGCATCCTGAACACCGTCGCCATCGAGGCCCAGGGCCCCAACGGCGACCACCCCGACGTGGTGGCCGACGTGGCGAAGTACGTCTCCGTGTTCGGGGCGGGCTCGAACATCGTCGGCACGCCGTACCCGGGCACCTTCATGCTCGACGGCGAAGGCCGCGTGACCGCACGCTTCTTCGAGGAGTTCTACCGGGAGCGGAACACCACCGCGAACGTGATGCTCCGGCTCGGCGCGGGGCTGTCACCCATCGAGGCCATCGAAGGCGAGACCGCGCACCTGAAGTTCACCGCCTACGCCAGCGATCCGGCCATCACCGTGGGCACGCGCTTCTCGGTCGCCGTCGAGGTCGAGCCGAACCCGGGCATGCACCTCTACGCCCCGGGGGCCGACGAGCTCGGCTACCGGGTAATCGGGATGTCCCTCGCGCCGGTGCCGCACGTCCGGTTCGAGCCGGTGGAGTTCCCCGCGTCCGAGATCTACCACTTCGAGCCCCTCGACGAGCACGTGCCCGTCTACCAGGCCCCGTTCACCCTGCTGCAGGAGGCGGTGGTGTCCGGCGAGCCGGGCGTGGAGGAGGCCCTCGCCGAGGTCGACGCGGTGACGTTCTCCGGCTCGCTCGACTACCAGGCGTGCGACGACCGCCTGTGCTACGACCCGGTGTCGGTGCCGCTGTCGTTCACCTTCGAGGTCGACCTGCTCGACCGGCAGCGGGCGAACCGGTAGCCGCCCGGACCCCTCCCGGTGTCCGCGCCACTCTTCGGCGCGGACACCGGGCACGTTGACGACCCCCCGCCGTTCCCGCCGCCCGTCGCCGCCAGCACGGTCCCGCTGTGCACGCATCCGGAACTGTTCACGAATGCTGGAACCTCTGGCACCTGCGGGGGGTCCGGAGCGAATTGCGGGCTCGCGGACGAGGCGACCTCGAGCGAGGCATCGAGTTGATCCGCCGGGAACTGTAGGCATGTTCGACATCGAGAAGCACACCGAAGTCGTTCCCGAGGTCATTTTCCTGGGGAAGCTCGTGGATCGCGTCGTCGCCGGCAAGATCCGCGTCCCGAAGTTCCAGCGTGACTTCGTGTGGAATCAGCCTGACCTGGGCGCGTTGCTGGACAGCGTTCGCCGTGGCTTTCCCATCGGCTCGATCCTCGTTTGGGACACGGAGAAGGGGATCCAGTCCACCCCGCGCATCGGCCCGCTGGAGATCAGTCCGGGTTCGGAGGGATCGGTAGGGTACCTGCTCGACGGCCAGCAGCGCGTCTCGACCCTTGCAGGGACGCTGCGGTTGACCGACGGCATGGACCCGATCGTGGACCACATCGACTGGCGCGTGTACTACGACCTGGACGACCAGACATTCATCGACCACCGCAAGCTGCCGAAGGATTCGGACCCGAAGTACTTTCCCGTGCGCAGCCTGCTCAACACGGCGGGATTCTTCGAAGCCTGCCGTCGGATACAGCGTCAGGTCGGCGACGAGCACCGAGCTCAGCGCTGGATCGACGAGGCGGACCGCCTTTCGAGCGCCTTTCGGGACTATCAGCTCCCGCTCATTCACATCCGCGAGGCGGACCTGGAGAGCGCCGTCACGGTCTTCGCTCGCCTGAACCGCACCGGACGCAAGATGGCCGCGGACGAGCTCGTGTCTGCCCTCACCTATCAGGAAGGAGAGTTCCATCTCGCCAGCATGCTGAACGGGTTCAAGGCCGAGTTGAGGAAGATGGGCTTCGGAAGTCTCGACCGCGTCTTCCTGCTCAGGTCCGTGCTCGCTGCTCTCGAGCTGGACATCTACGCCAAGGACTGGGCGGACCTGATGGTCAAGCCGGCAGTCCGCGGGCGGCTTCCGGAAGGGTTCGAGGCGGCCACGCAAGGCATCAGGCTCGCGCTGGAGATGCTCAAGCGCCTCGGCGTCACCTCCGACCGCCTTCTCCCTTACGGACTGCAACTCGTGCTGCTCGGCGAGTTCCATCGCATCTGCCCGCGGCCCGCGGCAACGACGGTCGAGCTGCTGAAGCGCTGGTTCTGGGTGACGTCGTTCACGGGCTGGTTCGGCGGCGTCAACACCGCGCAGGCCAAGCGTGCTCTGGAGGAAATCCGCGCCCTCGCGAAGGGGGAGAGCACGACGTTCAACGTGGTCGATCTGGACATGCCGGCCCAGCCGTTTCCCGACCGTTTCGACACGAGGAGCGCCCGTGTGCGCGCATTCCTCTTGTACTTGGCGTCCCTTGGTCCGCTATCGCTCAAGGGCGACTCCGCCCTGAAGCCGGGCCCGCTTCTGTCCCTCCTGGGAACCGACGCGGTTGGCTACGTGTGGTCCAACCCCGATCCGCCCGAGCTGGTTTCCAGCCCGGCAAACCGGCTGTTCGTGGACGAGGACCATGTCGGGCAGGCGTTGCGCAAGTTGCGCGAGCTGGCCGAACGGGGCAACGACGCCCTCGAGAAGGTGCTCAGGACCCACGGTTTTCCGATCGACTGCGTCGGTCAGCTGCGAGACGATGACCGGGCCGGCCTGATCAACGCGCGGCTGGCTACCCTCATCGACGGGGAGCGGGCCTTCATGGTGGAGCGGGGCGTGACTCTGCCCGCGGAACAGACGGCACCGACGATTGCGGACAGCGAGTCGTCGGACGACGAGTAGCGTTCACGTCGATCGCCTTCCGTTCAGGAGAGCACCCCTCCGAACTTCACAGGCGTCTCCATGCGCGTCCTCAGCTCCGTGAAAGTGGACCGCTTCGACCGGCGTCACGCCGGGGTGACGAACCACCGGGAGCCGGAAGACGTCGGGGCCGGGCCGGCTCAGCCTCGCTCTTCGCGCAGGGCTTCCAGCTCGGCGACCGCCTCGAGGTCCCGGACGCGTCCGGCCGACCGCTTCAGGTGAATCAGGCCTTCGAGGGTCACGCAGCGGCAACTGACGCCGAACGCGGTCACCTCGACGGTGTCGGGGAGGAGTTGCTCGTACGAGCCCGCGCCGACGATCTCGCCCAGCAGATCGATGGGGCCGAGGGAAGTGGCCAGCGTGAAGTTGAGCCCGCGGCCGAGGGTGTCCGCATCCCACCGGAAGGGAAGCCCGGGCGGGGCGCCGCGCAGGCGGGGCTCGTAGGGGGCCAGCGCGGCAGCGAGCCGTTCCAGGTTGTCGGCTGT
Organism: Vicinamibacterales bacterium; assembly: GCA_965116765.1. Taxonomy (GTDB): domain Bacteria; phylum Acidobacteriota; class Vicinamibacteria; order Vicinamibacterales; family UBA8438; genus JAJEEA01. The sequence continues at coordinate 2,431,944 of OZ220718.1, forward strand.
GCGCCGGTAGACCACGTCCACGTCCAGCGTCAGCCTCGCCGATCCGTGCACGGTGGCCGCCGCCCCGCCGACGAGGATGTACGCGACGCCGTGGTCGCCGAGCGTGCGGAGGAGGGCGGCGAAGTCGGTCACGGTGCGCGCCGCGCCGCTTGTCCGGCCCTCTGCAGCTCTTCGGCGAGCCGCTGAAGGTCCATCAGTTGGCTCAGCCGGCCCTCGACGCTGAGCTTGAGGTTCTCGCGCAGCAGGGTCCGGTCGATGTCCTTCTTGTAGGCCTCGGTGACCGGGTCGAGCAGGCCGCGGGAGCTCGGCACCATACGGCAAGTCTATACCGATCCAGGCGCTCCACCGGCCGCCTCGGCGAAATCGGCGCTCCGGCCGGCTGCGGCGCGAGCCTCTGCCGCGCCGCGTCGCCGCAGAGCCGGGTGCGGTCGCACGGCATCAGGAAACACGTGCCGGGGGTTGCGGCTGGCAGCCCGTGGCGAAAGTGCCCGCTGCATTCGAGCAGCGATGCATCCCGCCTGACCGCGTTGTTCGTCCAGCGCAGGCGCGGTCTCCGGCCGGCTCGCTCCGTCAGCGCACGTCGCTCGCCTCGGGGGCTCCGAGGTCGAGGGCGACGATGCGGGCGCGGTCGCGGGCGTAGAGGGTGGTCCCGACGAGGGTCGGCACCGTCCACGAGCGCGTGTCGAAGAGCTGCGTGGTCGCCAGCCGCTCGAGGCCGCTCGGGCTCAGCCGGACGAGCGAGAGGTCGCCGTCCTCCTCGAGGACGATCGCCTTGCCGTCGCCGTAGACCATGGTGGCGCGGCTGAAGCCGCGCTCGCGCCACGCGGTCTCGCCGGTCTCCATGTGGGTGGCGGTGAAGATGGCGGCCGCGCCCTGGCCGCTCGTGCCGTAGATGAAGCCGCCGATCCTCAGCACGTTGAGGAACGTGAACCGCAGGCGGCGGTCCTCCCACAGCAGCTCGGTGCGCACGACTTCGCCGTCGGGCACGAGCCGGATGGCCTGGCTGCCGCCGATGTAGCCCGACGAGAAGAACAGCACCCCGGTCTCGGGGTCGTAGTGGGGAATCTGGAAGTTGAAGTCGTTGCCGGCGTCGTGGGCGTGGGCCCAGAGCACGTCGCCGGTGTCGGGGTCCATGCCGACCACCGCCTGGCCCGCGAAGACCACCGCGTGGGTCCGGCCGGCGACCGGGATCAGCCCCACCGGGGCGTGCGACACGAGGAAGCTGCCGCTCTTCCACACCACCTCGCCGTCGCTCTGGCGCAGCGCCATCACCGCCTGGCCGGGGCCGCCGACCTGCAGGAGGATGGTGTCCCCCCAGGGGGTGGGGCTCATCCCCGACCCCGGCTTGATCATCGAGCGGATGAGCAGGGGCGGCGCCCCGAAGTCGGTGACGAGGTTCCTCGACCACAGCAGCTCGCCGGTCTCGGGGTCGAAGACGAGCAGCTCCTTGTTGCTGCCGACGGTGAACAGGCGGCCGCCGGCGAGCAGCGGCGTCGCGTGCGGGCCCGCCCCCTGGCCGAAGTCCTGGTTCTTCGAGGCGTACTCGTGCTCCCAGAGCGTCGCCCCCGTCGCCGCGTCCAGGGCGATGACCGCCTCGCGCGGGGTCCACGGGGCGCCGCCGCCCTCGCCGTGCGAGACGCGGTACATGGTGAAGAGCCGCCCTCCGGAGACGAGGATGGAGGAATGCCCGGCGCCCAGGGGCCGGCTCCAGATCTCGGGCGGGCCCGAGGCCGGCCAGCGCTCGGCGAGGCCGGTCGACTCGGCCGTGAAGTCGCGGTTCCGGCCCGCCCACTGGCGCCACTCTCCTTCCTGGGCGCCGGGGGTCGCGGCGGCGGCCTGGAAGAGGACCGCGGCCAGGACCGTCCGGATCGCCGTCTCGTATCCGGTCGTCGCGGCGACCCACGCGCGGAGCGCCCGCGCCGCCCGCCGGAGACGCGTCCCGCGGGAGCTCCCGAGCCCGCCCATCGTCGCCTCCGGCTCCGCTGGGCGCCCAACCAACCCTGCCAGGAGTCTGCACCGTTCTACGGCGCAGACTCCTGGCGTCCGGACAGGCGTCTCGTCTCTCGTCATCGCGGCGACCTCTCGCGCGCGCCGCTCTCCCCGGGCGCCGGCGGCACGTCCTGCGGAAACTCCCTGCACGGCATCGCCCAGGTCTCGCACGCACCGACGGGACGACCCGACCGATAGACGAGCCGGTTGCGGGTCTCCCCCTCCGGCGTCCCCGTGGTCACCTCGATGGTCAGGGTCCCGCCGTCCGGGCTCAGCGACATCACCTCGTGCATGGTCATGTCGCCCCGCGTCCCCTCCGCCACCAGCCGATCGCCCTCCCAGCGCGACGCGACCTCCATCGTCGTGTCGCGGCCGACCGGGATGGTCAGCTCGCGTCCCGGGGTAAACGACCAGGCCTTGAGGCCGTTGGTCTCGGCGCCGACGACGACCGTGCCGTTGGCGGCATGGGTGATGAACAGGCGGCGGATGTCGTCCCCGCCTCGCCCGCCGCTGAACGCCGGTGCCGTGAAGTCGCTCGCCTCGCGGTCGAGCGTCCACATCCCCGAGAAGTCGGGACTCTGCGCGGACGCCAGCGCCGCGACCAGGAGTATCCCGGCTGCCGAACCGACGCAACTCGCACTGCTCACACGCATCCTCCTGCGGCCGGCATTCCTGTTCAGTCTGGTCGGTTCCGCCCCCTTCTGCAAGCGCACTATAATCGGTGCGACGGCGGCTTGGCGAAGGTTCGTTCGTCCTGGGAGTCTGCGCCGTAGAACGGCGCGGACTCCTGTAGGATTGGTTGGGCGCCCAGCGGAGCCGAAGGCGACGATTGGCGGGCCAGGGTCGGCCATCGACCGCGGTGGTCGCGTATCCGACGAGACCCATCCGCGGGCCGCCCCGGCCCGATCCTTGCATCCCATTCACGCGTGCCGATTCCGCCCGAGGCCGCCCGTCCCGCAACCCCGGAGGTCGACGAGTCGGTCCTGCTCGCGACCCTCGAGCGGTACTGGGGCTATCGCGAGTTCCGCCCCCTGCAGCGGGAAGCGATAGCCGCGAACCTGCAGGGCCGCGACAGCGTCGTGGTGCTGCCGACCGGCGGCGGCAAGTCGCTGTGCTTCCAGATGCCGGCCCTCGTCGGCCCCGGCGGCGGGGTGGGCCTCGTCGTGTCTCCCCTCATCTCGCTGATGAAGGACCAGGTGGACGGCCTGGTCGCGAGCGGGGTGACGGCCGGCGCCCTGAACGCCTCGATCACGCCGGACGAACGGCGCCGGGTGTACGCCGACCTCGACGAGGGGCGCTGCCGGCTGCTCTACGTGACGCCGGAGCGCCTCGTCGGCGAGGGCGGCGAGGGGTTCCGGGCCCGGCTCCGGACGTGGGGCGTCCGCTTCGTCGCGGTCGACGAGGCGCACTGCATCAGCCAGTGGGGGCACGAGTTCCGCCCCGAGTACCGGCAGCTCGCGCAGGTCAGGGACGACTTCCCCGGGGCCGCGCTGCACGCGTTCACCGCGACCGCCACCCGGCGCGTGCGCGAGGACATCGTCTCGCAGCTCGCGCTGCGCAGTCCGGAGGTGCTCGTCGGCTCGTTCGACCGGCCCAACCTGGTCTACCGGGTGCGCACCCGCACCGGGCTCAAGGACCAGATTCGCAAGGTGCTGGACCGTCACGCCGGAGAGGCGGGCATCGTCTACTGCCTCTCGCGGCGCGAGGTCGAGTCGCTCGCGGAGTGGCTGGAGGAGCAGGGCCACCGCGCCCGCCCCTATCACGCGGGCCTCGCCGACGAGACGCGGAGGCGGCACCAGGAGGAGTTCCTGCAGGAGGGCGTGGACGTCATGGTCGCGACGGTGGCGTTCGGCATGGGCATCGACCGCTCCAACATCCGCTTCGTCATCCACGCGGGAGCGCCGCGGTCGCTCGAGCACTACCAGCAGGAATCGGGCCGGGCGGGGCGGGACGGCCTCGAGGCGGAGTGCATCCTGTTCTACTCGGGGGCCGACTTCGCGCGGTGGCGGCAGATGCTCGAGCAGAGCGGAGAGCTGACGGACACCGCGCGGCGGCTGCTGACCGGCATGTCGCGATACGCCGCGGGCACGCGGTGCCGGCACCGCACCCTCGTCGAGTACTTCGACCAGCCGTACGAGCGCGACGCCTGCGGGGCCTGCGACTGGTGCCTCAAGGAGCTCGAGCGGGTCGACGACGAACGGGTCCTCTGCCAGAAGATCCTGTCGGCGGTGGCCCGCCTCGGGCAGCGGTGGGGCGTCGGCCACGTCATCGACGTGCTGCGGGGACGCGCCACCGACGCCGTCGGCCGGGCGCGCCACCAGGGGCTGAGCACGTTCGGCCTCCTCGCCGATGTCCCCATCGCCGAGCTGCGCGGCTATCTCGACCAGCTCACCGAGCAGGAGCTGCTGCTGCGCACGGCGGGGCCCTATCCGGTGCTCCAGCTCACCGACCGCGGGGTGGCGGCCCTGAAGGGCCGGGCCGAGGTCGAGCTCTACCGCCAGCCGCGGCCGGCGCCGGGCCAGCGCAAGCGCCGGCCCACGGACGACCCCGCCACCTGGGAAGGCGTCGATCGCGAGCTGTTCGACGCCCTGCGGCAGTGCCGCCTCGAGATCGCGCGGGCCCGCGGCGTCCCGCCCTACGTGGTCTTCCACGACAACACGCTGCGCGACCTCGCCCGGCGCCGGCCGACCACGCCGGACGAGCTGCTGCAGGTCTACGGCATCGGCGCCCGGAAGGCCGAGGACCTCGGACCCATCGTGCTCGACGTGATCCGCGACCACCGGGGGGAGCCCCCGGCCCCCGCCTGAGTCCGGCCCGGCGCCCCGTTCACCCCGGAACGCTCGCAAGCGGACCGGCGGCCGGCACCGTCGCCGGGGCGACGATCGTCGCAGGCCCACTCGGACCCGCCCCACGCCTCGCTGCCCCCGGACGTGCCGCCGGAAGCCCCCGGCAGGCCAGGATCAGACCACGCATCGTCCGCGGACGCCTCCCGACGAGCAGTTGTAATTAACGTCGATGCAACCTACAATTAACACAAATTTAACATTGAAGGGTCGCCCCCCGGGGCCGGCCCGGGGGGACACGCTGATGACCACCATACGAAGCATCGGACCTGTCGCCTTCCTCGTCGTGATCCTGGCCGCCGCCGGCGTGCAGGCAGGCACGACGTCGAACCAGACCCCCACGACACCGAGCGCTGCGCAAGCGCCCGCGTTCATCGCCCCCCCGCCGACGCTGCTCGTCGACGCACCGGGTGAAATCGAGATCAGCGTCCAGATACGGCCGACCGAGCATTCCAGGGAGCTGCGCATCTTCGCCGACTCCGGTTCGTACTACCGGAGCACGAGCATCGAGCTGCGGGGCATCGACTCCCAGCCGCTGCACACCTTCGTCTGGCGGGGCTTCCCGGTCGGCGACTACGAGGTCGTCGGCCTCCTGCTCGACGACCACGGGCAGGAAGAGGTGGTGGTGCAGGCGGCGATGCGGGTCATCGGCCGATAGGAGTCCGCGCCGCGCCGTGGAAGGCGCGAACTCCCGGGCTGCGCGACGCGCGGCCATGAGCGTTCTGGTTGGGCGCCAAGCGGAGCCGCTGGCGGCGATTGGCGGGCGAGGAGTCTGCGCCGTGGCGATGAGGTCGGCGCCGTGGACCGGCGCGGACTCCCGGGGCCGTGGCTGGCGGAAACCGGGGCGAATGCGGGGGACGGGGCTCGTCGGCCTCGTCCCCGCGCGACACGATCACGTCCGCACGCGGATGACCACGCGGCGGTTCTGGGCCCGCCCCTGCGCGGTGTCGTTCGGCGCCGCGGGACGTTCCTCTCCATAGCTGAACACGCTCATCTTGTGAAGCGGCACGTTGTGCTGCTCGTACAGGTACCGCTGCACCGCCTCGGCCCGGCGCATGCCCAGCCCGAGGTTGAAGTTGGCGCCGCCGATCGAATCGGTGTGCCCCTCGATCTCGATGAACTCGTTCTGCCCGTCGGCGGCGAGCTGGCCGACGAGCTGGTCGATTCTGGCCCGCGCCGCATCCGGCAGGTCGTCCTGGCCGATGGCGAAGTTCCCCTGGTCCTCGCTCAGCGTGACCTCGAGGATCAGCCGGCCGGCTGCCGCCGCCATCTCGTCGACGCGGACGCCGACCTCCCCCGCCGCCGCCGCGGCGCCGTCCGCCGCCGCCTGCGCCATCTGGGCCGACTGACCGGCGGCCATCGCCCGCTGGTCGACCTCGCCGATGCGCTCCTCGTTCTGGAGGGCCCGCTCCTGGGCCTCCTCGACCGACACCGCCACCGTATCGATCTTGGCGTCGACGACGGCGGTCTCGGTGCGTACGAAACCCCGGGTCGCGCAGGCCGGCGCCACCAGCGCAATGAGCGCCGCCAACGTCACCACCTTCAACATCGTCACTCGCATGGTCTCTCCCTTGCTGCAGGTCGTCTGTCCAGTTTCGCCCTTCCCGCCACGTAGCCGCGGCGGGCGTGCACCGCCAACCGATCGTCCAGCGTCTGAAGCTCTATGGGGTGCCACCCCCGCCGAAAGCCGGGCCTGAACGTCACCACGTACTGGTAACGCAGCCCCGGCAGCAACTCTCCCACGGCTTCAAGCATATCCTCTTCCGTGCCGGTCGCGCGTACGCTCCCCCCGGTCCAGCTCGCGAGGTCCGCGAGGGTGGCCGACAGCGCGGCGCTCTCGGACCCGCCCGCGCCCCCCGGCCCGTCGCGACGGTCGAGGGCGCCGCCCACCGTGAGCAGATGCACCTGCACGGCGATGGCGCTCGCGACCCCCGACACCTCCTCCACGGTGCGGCGGCTCCCGGTGTCCACGCCATCGGTCACCACGAGCAGGGCCCCGTGGCGGTCGCCGCTCCTCCCCACGAGAGTCGCGGTGTCGGCCACCGCGTCGTAGAGGGACGTCCTGCCGTACGGCCGTCCCACCAGGTCCAGGGCGTCGAACCGCTCCAGGTCCCGGGTGAAGGGCACGATCTCCCGCAGCGCGCTGTCGAACGTGAAGAGCGCCGCCTCGTCCCGGCCCGACTGCAGCGCGCCGACGACGGCCCTCACCGCCCTCCGGGCGCGGGCGATGTTGCCGTCGATCGCCATGCTGCCGCTCATGTCGAGCAGCACCGCGATACGAAGCGGCGCTTCGCTCTCGAAGACGCTGCGGATGGGACGTCCGAACCCGCTGTCGACGAGCCGGAAATCGCGGCAGGCGAGTCCGCGCACGATGCGCCCCCGGGGATCGCGCACGGAGACGTTGACGGTCACCATGTCGACGCCGGAGCTGAAGACCGGCGCCGCGTCGCGCGTCACCGGGCCGACGGCGCGCTGCCCGGCCGCGGCCAGGGCGGGAGCCGCCAGCAGCAGCAGGCCGAGCATCGAGAGCTTCACGCGGGACATTCGGACCACCGGTTCGGTAGACATCCGTGGGCGACCACGCCCGAAGACCGTCGCCTACGATTCTACGGCTTTTCGCGTCGGCTGTGCACGGCGCGGCGCGCCGGAGGCGGGAACGCCGCGCCGATGGACGGGAGGCCGACGGGCCGATCAGGCGGGAACCGGCACCGGGTCCGGGCGGGGAGGCCGCCGCGCCTCTATCGCCGCCTGCAGCCGGCGCCTGAACTCGGCACGGGGCAGCACCTGGAACCGGCCGTCGCGATGCTCGACGAGCGCGGTCAGCGACTCGACCCGGTCGCCCGAGTTCAGGTAGTGGACGTCGCCGCGAGGCGCGGGACGTCAGGGAGGTGCGGCCGGCTCCAGGAACCGCGCCGTCTCGCGGGCCGCCTCGCGCACCGGCGGGGGAATCGCGCACGGCGCGATGTCGCCCGCCGCGCCGTACACGTCCAGGCGCCGGATCTCGGCCACGAGCCGCGCCGCGAAGTCCGCCCGGCTCCGGTCCAGGTGCTCGAGAAGCGACCCGGCGGGGGGGCATCCGCGCACCTTCACGCCGGGATGCTGGCGGGCGAAGGTCGCGAGGCATCGCCGCATCGCGAACGCCTTGGCCACCAGCAGCGCGGACCGCGGCCCGTGTCCCGCCGCCTCGAGAACCGTCATGCCGAGCCGTACGTTCTCCAGCGTGTTGCCGGCGGCGACCTCGGTGACGACGGCCGCGGCGGGCACGCCCCGGCGCACCAGCTCGTCCCTGAAGACGAGCGCCTCCGGCCTGTCGAAGACGTGCTCGGTCATCGGGCCGGCCCGCCCCGACACGAGCACGCGGGGCGCCCATCCCGCCGCGAAGAGCTGCGCCGCCCGCCGGGGCACCTCGAGTCCCCGGCTGCCGAACACGAAGATGACGTCGCTCGGCGCCGGCGGCTCGCTCGGGCACAGGTAGCTCCAGATCGGCTGCAGCAGCCGCACGTACTCGCCCGCCTCGAGGCTCTCTATCCGCACGGTCCGTACGCTATGATGCCTGAACGACGACCTTCGACGGCTCGCGATCCACCCGCCGAAACCATGCCCGCGTCGCCACGCCCCGTGTCCCCGGTCGAGCGATGGGCGGCCGTCCGGGCGAGGCGTGCGCGCGGCATCGGATGGGCGCTGTGCATCGTGCTCGCCGCCGCCCTCCCCGGCGGCGCTCAGCCCGCCCCGGCGGACCTGACGGTCATCTCGCGCGACGGCCGGCGCCCCCTGCCCACCGTCGACGTCGGCGGCCGCACCATGGTCGCGCTGACCGAGCTCCTGGGACCCTTCGGTCTTCGCGTGGGCGGCGACCGGCAGCCCGGCCGGCTGACGCTCGTGCGGGGACCGGCGGTGATGGTGCTGACGGCGGGCGACGGCATCGTGTCGGTGGCGGGGCGGCTCGAGTCGCTGAGCTCGCCCCCGGTGGAGCGCGGAGGCGTCTGGTACGTGCCGACCGACTTCATCGGACGGGCGCTTCCCCTCATCTCGGACCAACCGGTCGAGCTGAGGTCCCGCTCGGGGCTGGTGATCGTCGGCGACGTGCGCGTCCCGCAGGTGGTGGGCCGCTATCAGCGCATCGGGCGGCGGTCGCGGCTGCGCCTCATGGTGACCCCGAGCATCGAGCCCCGCATCCGACGCGCGGCCGGCCAGCTTCTCGTCACCTTCGACGCCGATGCCGTGGACCTCGTCATGCGCGACTTCGCGCCCGACGATCTGCTGCGGCGGGTGGTGGTCGACGACCGGCGCGCCCGGCTCGAGGTCGAGGTGGGCGACGCCTTCGGCAGCTTCGCCGCCGACAGCTCGCCCGCGCTCGGCGGCAGCCTGGAGGTGGTGATCGACATCGGACCGGCGGCGGCGGCCCGCGCCGCCCCCCCGCCGGCGCCCGACCCGCGTCCCGCCGTGGTGACGGAAGCCGGCATCGAAGAGGAGGACGCCGAGCTGCCGGCCCTCGCGGATCTCGCGGAGCCGTCGACGGTCAGCGCCATCGCCATCGATGCGGGACACGGAGGCGCCGACGTGGGGACCCGCGGCCCCGAGGGCACGCTGGAGAAGGACGTCACCCTCGGCGTCGCCCGGCGGCTGCAGGCCGCCATCCAGCGACGGCTCGGGCTGCGCGTCGTGCTGACCCGCTCCCGCGACGCCGACGTGACCCTGGACGAGCGCGCGGCCATCGCCAACAACAACCGCGCCGATCTGTTCATCAGCCTTCACGCGAACGCCTCGATGCGGGAGACCGCGGCCGGGGCCGAGGTCTTCTATCTCCGCCCCGTCGAGTACGAGGACCCGGGCGACGCGCAGGCCGGGGGCGAACGGGTCCCGGTGGTGGGCGGCGGCACGCGGCGGCTCGACATCGTGCCGTGGGAGCGGGCGCAGCTCCGTTTCGTCGACCGGTCCGCCCTCTGGGCGCAGACGCTGGCCGAGGAGCTGCGCGCCCGGGTCCCGATGAGCCGACGGGGCGTCCAGCAGGCGCCCCTGCGGGTGCTGGTGGGGGCCAACATGCCGGCGGCCCTGGTGGAGATGGGATTCATCTCGAATCCCGCGCAGGAGGCCCAGCTCGCCTCGCCCGCGTTTCAGGACGCCGTCGTCGAAGCGTTGCTGCAGGGCATCATCCGTTTCCGCGACATGGTCGAGCAGGGCTTTCCCGAAGACGAGCAGGGCTTTCCCGAAGACGAGCAGGGCTTTCCCGAAGACGATCCGCTCGCCGACGACCCGCCCGCCGACGGCTCGGCGCCACTCCGGGAGCCGATACCGTGAGCGGCCGGGCCTGGCTGGCGAGGGTCCTCTTCGCGGCCGCCGCCCTCGGTGGGGCCTGGGTGCTCTTCGTGGGGCTTCCCGGGTGGTATCCGGCCGAGGGCCCGGGGGTCTCGACCGGCGGCGCCGACGAGGGGTCCGCGGCGGGCGCGCAGACGGTCTCGACGCTGTACTACGTCTCGGGCGACGGCATGCGGCTCGTCGGCGTGCCGCGCCGGCTGGCGCGCCGGGCGAACCCCACCGCGCAGGCCCGCGCCATTCTCGAGCAGCAGCTCGCGGACCCGCCGCCGCCGCTGGTCTCGCCCATCCCGCCCGGCACCGGCCTGCGGGCGGTCTATCTCACCGGAGACGGCGACGCGTTCGTCGACCTCACCGAGGAGATCGCCCTCGGCCATTCCGGCGGGTCGCGGGAGGAGCTCTTCACGGTGTACGCCGTCGTGAACGCCCTCACCACGAACCTCGCCGCCGTCGACGCCGTGCAGATTCTCGTCGACGGCGTCGAGGTCGACACGCTCGTCGGACACGTCGATCTGCAGCGTCCCCTGAGACAGAACCTCGACCTGCTCGAAGCGCCCAGCGATGACTGGATGCCGGCCGACGACGCGCCGGCCGACCCGGACCGTTCGTCATGACCCCAACCGCACGCGGCGACGCGCGCCCCCCGGACGAGCTCCGGCCGACGCGCCTGACCCCCCACTATCTCGACCACCCCGAGGGGTCGGTCCTCATCGAGGCCGGACGAACCCGGGTCATCTGCACCGCGAGCGTCGAAGAGAAGGTGCCGGTGTTCCTCCGCGGCGCCGGCAAGGGCTGGGTGACGGCCGAGTACGGGATGCTGCCGCGCGCCACGTCCACGCGCACCGCCCGCGAGGCGAGCCGCGGCCGGCCGAGCGGGCGCACCCAGGAGATTCAACGGCTGATCGGCCGCTCGCTGCGCGCGGTCACCGCCCTCGAGAAGCTCGGAGAGCGCACCGTCTGGATCGACTGCGACGTCATCCAGGCCGACGGCGGCACCCGCACCGCGTCGATCACCGGGGGCTTCGTCGCCCTCGCCTTCGCGCTGCGCCGGCTGCGGGAGCGCGGCGCGATCGCGCGCATGCCCCTCACCGATCACGTCGCCGCGACCAGCGTCGGGGTCGTCGGCGGCCGCCCCCTCCTCGACCTCGCCTACGAGGAGGACTCGACCGCCGAGGTCGACATGAACGTGGTCATGACCGGGGACGGCCGCTTCATCGAGGTGCAGGGAACGGCCGAGGGCGCGCCGTTCTCCCGCGCGTCGCACGACGCCCTGCTCGCGCTGGCCGAGACCGGCATCCGACGCCTCGTCGAGATGCAGCGGGACCTCGTCGGGGCCCTGACCGCGTGACCGGCCCGGCGCCGCCCCGGCTGCTCGTGGCCACCACCAACCGCGGCAAGCTCGCCGAGATCCGGGACATCCTCGGCGGGACGACGACCGTCCTCGCCACGCTCGACGACCATCCCGGAATCGCGGAGCCGGAGGAGACCGGGACGACGTTCGCGGCGAACGCCCGCCTGAAGGCGCGCTACTACGCGGAAGCGACCGGCGAGCTCACCGTCGCCGAGGACTCCGGGCTCGAGATCGACGCGCTGGACGGGGAGCCGGGCGTGCGATCGGCGAGATTCAACGGGGAGTCCTACGCGGACAAGTTCGCGGCGATTCGGCGCATGCTCGCCGAGCGGGGCGCCGGCGGCAGCACCGCCCGCTTCGTGTGCGCGCTCGCCTTGGCCCGCCCATCGTCGCCTGACGGCTCCGCCGGGCGCCCAACCAACCCTCCAGGAGTCCGCACCGTTCCACGGCGCAGACTCCCGGCCCGCCCATCGTCGGCTGACGCCGTCGTCCTCTGGGAAACCTCCGGCGTCGTCGAGGGCCGCGTGCAGCTGCCGCCCCGCGGCGAGGGGGGCTTCGGCTACGACCCCATCTTCCACTACCCCCCCTACCGCCGCACGCTGGCCGAGGTGAGCCCGGAAGAGAAGGCCGCCGTCAGTCACCGGGGGCGGGCTTTCCGTCAGCTCCGCCGCCATCTGCTCGCGGGTGAGGCAGCTCGATGGTGAACACCGTGCCGCCGCCGTCCCGGTTGGCGGCCCGCACCGAGCCCTCGTGGAGGCCGATCAGGTGCTTGACGATCGCGAGCCCGAGGCCGGTGCCGCCGGGGTCGCGGGGCCTCGCGTCGTCCACCCGATAGAACCGCTCGAAGATCCGGGTCAGGTCCGAATCCGGGATGCCCGGGCCGCGGTCGCCGACGGTGATGCGGACGACGCCGTCCTCGCCGGCCGCGCCGAGCTCGATGGTGCTGTCGGCCGGGGCGTAGTTGACGGCGTTCTCGACGAGGTTGCGGATGGCGTCGTGGAGCTTGAGGGGGTCCGCCAGGACCGTGCCCGCCTCCGGGGCGACGACGGTCCTGATGTCGAGGCGCTTGCTCTCCGCCAGCGGCGCCAGCTCGCCGGCCACCGAGGCGAAGGTCGCCTCCAGCCCGCACGGGGTCGGCACCAGCCGCTCCTGCCCCGCATCGAGACGGGCCAGCCTCAGCAGGTCGCTCACCAGGCGCTCCATCCTCGCGCTGTTCCTGGCGATGATGGCGACGAATCGGCGCTCCTCGGGGCGGGCTTCGTCGACGAGGGCCTCGACCCCGCCCCGGATCGCGGTGAGCGGCGTCCGCAGCTCGTGAGAGACGTTGGCGACGAAGTCCTGCCGGACCTGATCCGCCCGGCGGTACTCGGTGACGTCGTGGAGCACCAGGGCCACTCCCCGCTCCCCGTTGGCCGCGAACGGCCGGGCGTTGGCGAGCAGCACCTTGGGGGGATCGGTGTTCAACCGCACCTCGTTCCCCCGTCCCGCGTCGCCGGCCACCGCCGCCGCGATGACCCGGGTCACCTCCGGATGCCGGATCAGCTCGACGTGGAAGCGTCCCGTCGGATCGCCGTCGATGCCGAGCATGCGCTGCACGGACTCGTTGGCAATCTGCACCCGGCCCTCGTCGTCGATCACCAGGACCCCTTCGACCATTCCCCCGAGAATGGCGTCGACCCGCGTCTGCTGGCCGGAGAGGTCCTTCACCTGGCGGGCGAGCTCGCGCGCCGTCTGTTCGAGCGCGCGGGCCATCACCCCCAGCTCGTCGTCGCCGTGGTCGAGTCCGACGGGAAAGGGCGTCCCCGCCGTATAGCGCCGCGCCGTCTCGGTCAGCGCCCGGACCCGGCGCTGGAGCCGGATCGAGGCGAGCCGGGCGATGGCGAGGGCGGCGCCCAGTGCGGCCAGGAACCCCGCGCCGAGCGCGTAGGCGAGGGAATCGAACCGGTCCTCGATGTCCGTCGGCGGCGGGCCCGGCGACCCGACGACGAGCGCCACCGCGATCAGGGCCGCGGCGGCGACCGCCAACGAAGACAGGAACAAACGGGTCGGCAGCCTCACGGGATCTCGAACGAACAGGCGCGCCGGCGCGACGCCGGTCGTGCGGGTTGTCTCCGCCCAAGTCGTGGCAGGCGATGTCGGCACCGCGCCGCGGCCGCGGCGGCCGGCCGCCGGGGGGCCGTCACGTGCTCTCGACGAACTTGTACCCGAACTGCTTGATGGTCACGATGTGCTCGACCAGCGTGGGGAGCTTCTCGCGCAACCGCCGGACGTGCACGTCGACGGTGCGCGTGCCTCCCGTGTATTGGTACCCCCAGACGTCGGAGAGCAGGAGGTCGCGCGACAGCACCCGCCCGGCGTGCTCGATCAGGTACTTCAGCAGCAGGAACTCCTTGGCCGTCAACCGGACCGGCCGTCCGTCGTCGCTCACCTCGTGCCGATCGACGTCGATCACCAGCGAGCCGAAGCGGAGGATGTTGTCCGGCCCGAAGGGCTGCGTGCGGCGCAGGACGGCCCGGAGCCGCGCCACGAGCTCCCGAGGGCTGAACGGCTTGGTCACGTAGTCGTCGGCGCCGAGCTCGAGCCCCTCCACCCGGGCCTCCTCGTCCGCCCGCGCCGTCAGCATGATGATCGGCACCGCCGCGGTCTGCGGGTCGTTGCGCATCAGCCGGCAGATCTCCAGGCCGCTGAGCCCCGGCAGCATCAGGTCGAGGACGACGAGATCGGGGCGCCGGCGTATGTGCTCGAGGGCGTCGGTGCCGGTTGCGACGACGCTGGTGTCGTAGCCGGCCCGCGAGAGGTGGTGCTCGACCAGCTCCGCGATGTCCGGATCGTCCTCGACGACGAGTATTCGGCTAGGCATCGGCAGGTGGCTCTCGGACGACCGGCGGCTCGCTCACTGCTCCTCGCGGGACGGCGCATCGGCGCCGCCGGCTCCGCCCTCCCGTCCGTGATGGCGGACGTCGCGCCCCGACACGATGAAGATGGCCTCCTCGGCGATGTTCGTGGCGTGATCGCCGATCCGCTCGAGGTGCCGCGAGATCAGCAGGAGATCGAGGGCGGGCTGGGTCACCGCGGCGTCGGTGCACATGACCCCGATCAGCTCGCGGAACACCCGGTCCTTGAGCTGGTCGACGGAGTCGTCGCGGTCGAGCACCTCCCGGGCGAGGCGGATGTCCTGCCGGACGAACGCGTTCAGCGAGTCGCGGAGCATGCCCTGGGCGATGTCCGCCATCCTGGGCACGTCGATCAGGGGCTTGACCGCGGGATGCTCCAGGTACCGCAGGGTCGCCTCGGCGACGTTGATCGCGAAGTCGCCGATGCGTTCCAGGTCGCTGTTGATCTTGACGCCGGCCACCACCACCCGCAGGTCCGTCGCCACCGGCTGGTGCAGGGCCAGGAGCTGGAAGCAGCGCTCGTCGATCTCGATGTGCAGCCGGTTGATCGCGTCGTCGCCGGTCAGCACCCGCTCGGCCAGCCGGTGGTCGCGGTCGACGAGCGACTGCACCGACGCGCGCACCTGCTCCTCGACCGCGCCGGCCATCACCAGCAACCGCTCCCTGAGGTGGTCGAGATCGTCCTGGATGTGCGGCATCGGCCTCTCGACCCTACCCGAGCCGGCCGGTCACGTAGTCCTCGGTCAGCTTCCGGGCCGGGGCCGTGAAGATGCGGCTCGTCAGATCGTGCTCCACGAGCTTGCCCAGCCAGAAGAACGCGGTGCCGTCCGAGACGCGGGCGGCCTGTTGCATGTTGTGGGTCACGATGACGATCGTGTAGCGCTGCTTCAACTGATAGACCAGCTCCTCGATGCGCTGGGTCGCGATGGGGTCGAGCGCCGACGCGGGCTCGTCCATCAGCAGGACGTCGGGCTCGACGGCGAGGGCCCGCGCGATGCACAGCCGCTGCTGCTGGCCGACCGACAGGGCGAGCGCCGACTCACGGAGGCGGTCCTGCACCTCGTCCCACAACGCCGCCGTCCGCAGGCTGGCCTCCACGCGGTCCTCCAGCTCCGCCCGCGACCCGGCGAGGCCGTTGACGCGCAGCCCGTAGGCGACGTTCTCGAACACCGACTTGGGAAACGGGTTGGACTTCTGGAACACCATGCCGACCCGGCGGCGCACCTCGACCGGGTCCGCTTCCGGCGCGTAGACGTCCCGCCCGTCGAGGGAGACCGATCCCGTCACGCGGGCCGAGGGGATGAGCTCGTTCATCCGGTTCAGCGCCCGGAGAAACGTGCTCTTGCCGCATCCCGAGGGACCGACGCATGCCGTGACCTGACGGGCGGGGATGCGCATCGACACGTTGTCGAGGGCCCGCGTCTCGCCGTAGAAGCAGCTCAGGTCCCTGACGTCGACCTTCGTTCCGGTATCGACGACCTCGCGCTCGCGGCCGCGCGCCGCGACGTCGGCCAGGGACGGTATCGCCATGGTGCGTGAGGCCATCGTCGGAGCGCCTGAAAGGCCCCCCTGCATCCGATCGGGCGGCGCGGTCGTCACCCCTGCCATCGGTCCCGCAGCCAGGCGGCGAAGCCGTTCATCCCGAGCAGCAGGACCAGCAACACCATGATACCGGCAGCCGCGTTCTCCAGAAACGCCTCCTGCGGCCGCGACATCCAGTTGAACACCTGCAGCGGCAGCACCGTGAACGGCGACCGGATGCCGTCCGGCGCGAACGGAACGTAGGTCAGGGCGCCGATCGCGAGCAGGGGCGCGGTCTCGCCGATCGCCCGCGACAGCGCCAGTATCGTCCCCGTCAGCATGCCGGGCAGGGCGACCGGCAGCACCTGGTGCCAGACCGTCTGCCACCGTGTCGCCCCCAGGGCATACGACGCCTCCCGCAGGGACGGCGGCACCGCGCGGAGCGCTTCGCGCGAGGCCAGGATCACCACCGGCAGCACCAGGAGGGCCAGGGTCGCGGCGCCGGCCAGCACGCTCCGGCCGAACCCCAGCGTGCGCACGAAGAGCCCCAGGGCCAGCAGCCCGTAGATCACCGACGGCACCCCCGCGAGGTTGGCGATGTTGATCTCGATGAGGCGGGCCCACCACCCGCGGTCGCCGTACTCCTCCAGGTAGACCGCCGCCCCGATCCCGATCGGCACCGCCAGCACCGTGGTCACCGCGATCACCCACACCGTGCCCGCCAGCGCCGGGAAGATGCCGGCGTTCTCGGCGCGGCGCGACGGCAGGCCCGTGAGGAAGTCCCACGACAGCCGGCCGAGCCCGTCGCCAAGGATGTCGGCGAGGAGAATCGCGAGCACCAGCAGCCCGATCAGGGTGGCCCCCAGCCCCAGGCCGTGCAGGGCCAGGTCGGCCAGCCGGCTGCGCCATCGCGGGCTCACGGATACGCCTCCCGGTACCGCCCCCGCAGCCAGGTGCTGACGAGATTGAGAGAGAACGTGCTGATGAACAGCAGCATGCCGACCGCGAAGATCGTCCGGTAGGCCAGGGTGCCGGTCGGGGCGTCGCCGAGGCTGACCTGCACGATGTAGGCGGTCATCGTCTCGATCGGCACCAGCGGATTGAGGGTCAGCCGCGGCTGCTGCCCGGCCGCGATGGCCACGATCATCGTCTCGCCGATGGCCCGCGAGACGGCGAGGACGGCGGCGGCCGAGATGCCCGACATCGCGGCCGGCAGCACCACCCCCAGCGTCGTCTGCGCCCGGGTGGCCCCCAGCGCCCGCGACGCGTCCCGGAGACCGCGCGGGACCCCCTGCAGGGCGTCTTCCGAGAGCGAGGACACCAGCGGCAGGATCATGACGCCCATGACCAGGCCGGGGCTGAGGGCGTTGAATCCGGAGAGGCCCGGAATGAGCTGCTGCAGGAACGGGGTGACCGCGAGCAGCGCGAAGTAGCCGTACACGACCGTCGGCAGGCCGGCCAGGACCTCGAGCACCGGCTTGACGCTCCGGCGCACCCTCGGGGGCGCGTACTCGCTGAGGTAGATGGCGGTCAGCAGCCCGGCGGGAAGCGCCACCGCCAGCGCGATGACCGTCACCAGCAGGGTGCCGGCCACCAGCGGCAGCACCCCGAACGACTCCTGGAAGAAGAGCGGCGTCCACACCGTGCCGAACAGGAACTCGAAGGGCGACACCTCGCGGAAGAAACGGAAGGTCTCGATGGACAGGATCGACAGGATGCCCACGGTCACGAGGACCGACGCCCCCGCGCAGGCGCGGAGCGCCCATTCGACGACCCCCTCGATGCGGTCCCCTCGTGTCCGCGCCATGTTCGCAGCTCCGGCGGGCGGGGCCCTGCGCGTTGGCCGCCAGGGTCACTCGGCGACCCGCGGGCGGCTCGGCAACAGCCCGGCCGGCTCGGCGGACCCGCGGGCGGCTCAGCAGTACCCGGGTCGGGTCAGCAACGCTTCCAGCGACGCGATCTCGCCGTCGCCCCTGCCCGGACCGCAATACATCGTGCCGACGACCCGGTCTCCCAGTCGCTGCCGCACCAGGGCGTACTCGCGGTCCGTCAGCGACACGTAGCCCACCTCCCTCGCGAGCTCCGCGCCTGCCGTCACGAAGTAGCGCACGAACCCCGCGACTTCGGGCCGGTCGAGGGCTTCCACGTCGACGTACAGGAAGACCGGCCGGGAAAGCGGCTGATAGGTGCCGTCGCGCACGGTGTCCGGCGACGGGCGGATCCCCCCCGCGCCGTTGCCGTCGTCCTCGTCGTCGATGGCCGACAACCCGAGCCGGCCCCGGTTCTCCTCGTAGTGCGCGTAGCCGAAGAACCCCAGCGCCAGCTCGTCGTTGGACACCCCCTGCACGAGCACGTTGTCGTCCTCGCTCGAGGTGAAGTCGCCTCGGCCCGCCCCGGGCTCGCCGACGATGGCCTCGGTGAAGTAGTCGAACGTGCCCGAGTCGACGCCCGGACCGAACAGGCGCAGCTCGCGATCCGGCCACTCGGGCCGGACCTGGTTCCAGCGGGTCACGGTCCCCTGCGCGGCCGGCTCCCACATCCGCCTCAAGTCGTCCGGCGTCAGGGTGTCGACCCAGTCGTTCTCCCCGTGAACCACGACGGCGATGCCGTCGTACGCGATGGGCAGCTCGAGGAACTCGATCCCCGCCGCCGCGCACGCCTGCAGCTCGCGGGGCCGGATGGGGCGCGAGGCGCTGGATATGTCGGTCTCCCCCGCGCAGAATTTCTCGAAGCCGCCGCCGGTGCCGGAAACGCCGACCGTCACCCGGGCCGCCGGGTTCACCCGCCGGTGCTCCTCCGCCACCGCCTCGGCAATCGGAAACACGGTGCTCGAGCCGTCCACGGTGACGACCCGCGCGGCGCCGTCGATCCATCCGCGGCACGCGGCCGCGCCCGCGAGCGCGGCCAGCAGTCCGTAGCCCGCGAGCGCCAGGGCAGGGAGCAGCCGCGGCGTGTGCGACACACGACTACGGGCCGCGCCTGCCATTTCCGTACACTAGCGCAGTCGGGCCCGGCACGGTCAAGGGGAACGTCAATACTGGGTCATACGTTCTCGGCGAAGCGGCAGCCGAGACCGAACACCGTCTCGATCCGGCTGCCGGCCGGTCCCGGCTTCGCCCGCAACCGGCCGAGGTGCACGTCGGCGGTCCGCGCGTTAAACCCGGCGTCAACAGCCCCCGCCGGTGCACCGTGCCCGGGCGGGCCGGCCGGGGCGCGACGCGATCCCCGCGGCGCGTGACCCCGGACGCCGAGCATGCTCCGCGAGCCTCGCACGGGGCGCCCCTCCCCGCCCGCAGCGCCCGAATTAACGCCGATGTAATCCCTTCGTCATCCATCTGTCACAGACGATCTGTAGCGTTGCACGCATGACGATTGGCCAGAACGACCTTCCCGCCGCCTGCTTGCCGCGCGGCGGGCGGGACACGGTGCGAGGAGAAAACAGCATGCGAACACGGTTCCGGATCCTGATCGCGGCGGCTCTGCTTCTGTTGAGCGCCGCCCCCGCCGACGCACAGGAGACGGGGCGGGCAGCCGGGGTGGTCATCGACCAGACCAACGCGATCGCCCTCCCCGGCGTACCCGTCGAAGCGGTCGGCACCCCCCACATCGCCTATACCGACCTCGACGGCCGCTACGACCTGGAGCTGCCGGCCGGCGAGCACCGGATCAGGATCTCTCTCGCCGGGTACGCCGAGCAGCTCGTCGACATCGAGATCGTCCCCGGGCAGGTCACCGAGGTCCAGGTCTCGCTGACGACCAACGTCTTCGCGGAAGAGGTGGCGGTCGTCGCCCCCACCCTCGAGGCGCAGAGCTCCACCGCGGCGGCGCAGATGATGCTGCGCATGCGCGCCCCGGGAGTGCAGGACAACATCGGCGGGTCGGAGATGCGCTCGAACAACGACTCGGACGCGGCCGACGCCATGAGCCGGGTGACCGGGGTCTCGGTCGTCGACAGCCAGTCGGTCTTCGTCCGCGGCCTCGGCGAGCGCTACAGCAACACGACCCTGAACGGCGCGACCCTGCCCACCACCGAGCCCGACCGCCGGGTGGTGCCGCTCGACCTGTTCCCGACCGGCCTCATCGACAGCGTGCAGGTCAGCAAGACCTACACCCCCGACAAGCCGTCGCAGTTCGCGGGCGGCCTCGTCGAGATCATCCCCCTCAAGCTCCCGGCCGAGACCGCGTACGAGTTCTCGCTGGGCGGCGCCCACAATTCCATCACGACCGGCAAGAGCGGCCTCGGCTATGCCGGAGGCAGCCGCTGGAACGGATTCGACGGCGGCACCCGCGCGCTGCCCGCCGGCTTCCCCGACCGCAAGGTCATCCGCGGCGGCCGGTTCACGAGCGACGAGCTCGGGTTCCTCGGCCGCGATCTGGAACGGCTGGGCGAGTCCTTCAGCAACGTCTGGGACCCGGTGCGGCAGGACCAGCCGATGAACCAGTCCTACAGCGGGCTGTTCGGCGGCCGGTTCGGCAAGCTGGGCGTCGTCACCACCCTCCGGCACTCGCAGAGCTCGCAGATCACCAACGAGGAGCGCAGCTTCTACAAGGTCGGCGCCGGCGGCGTCGAGCGGTTCAACGGTCCCTACGACTTCGACGAGACCCAGTTCGTCTCGACGGTGGGCGGGGTCGGCAACCTCGCCTACCAGTTCAGCCCGAACCACCGGCTGTCGGTCGACAACTTCTACACCCACGTCGGCACCGACGAGACGCGCATCTTCGAGGGGTTCAACAGCGACGCGGACAACGACATCCGCAACCAGCGGCTCTTCTTCATCGAGGAGCAGATTCGCTCGCACCACGTGGGCGGCGACCACCTGTTCCCGAGCGCCTCGAACAGCCGGCTCGACTGGAAGATCGCCTTCTCGCGGGCGGACCGGGCCGAGCCCGACCTGCGCGAGGTGCTCTACGAGTTCGACCCCGCGCGCGAGGCGTTCGTGCTCGCCGACGAGTCCCAGAGCGGGCTGCGCCAGTTCAACGACCTCGTCGACGACAGCGTGGAGCTCAGCGCGAACTGGTCGACGCTGACGGAGAACTGGGCGGGCCTGCCGACCCAGTTCAAGTTCGGGGCCAGCTACATCGACCGCACGCGCGACTTCCTCTCGCGGCGGCTCCGGTTCGTCCCCACCAGCACGCGCGGCCTCGACCTCTCGCGGCCGGCCGAGGAGCTGTTCACGCCGAGCTTCATCGGTCCGAACTTCCAGCTGAAGGAGGAGACGCGGCCGACCGACCAGTACGACGCGGCCCAGGAGACCCTGTCGGCCTACGGCATGGTCGACGTGCCGCTCGCGGTGCGGCTCCGCCTCGTGGCGGGGGCCCGGGTCGAGAACTTCCGGCAGCAGGTCGACACCTTCGACCCCTTCGCGCGCGCCGTCTTCGGCACCACCGACGTCATCCGCGCCGACCTCGACGAGACCGACGTCTTCCCCGCCGTCAACGTCGTGTACTCGGTGCGGAACAACCAGAACCTGCGAATCGGGTTCAGCCAGACCGTCAACCGCCCCGAGTTCCGGGAGCTCGCCCCGTTCGAGTTCACCGACGTCGTCGGCGGCCGGGCCACCGTCGGCAACCCCGAGCTGCAGCAGTCGCTGATCCAGAACATCGACGTGCGCTGGGAGCTGTTCCCCGGATCCGGGGAGGAGGTGGTCGCGGCCAGCTTCTTCTACAAGAACTTCGACAACCCCATCGAGCGCATCGTCGAGCCGACGGCCCAGCTCCGGACCTCGTTCACCAACGCCGACTCGGCCCGCAACGCCGGCTTCGAGATCGAGGGGCGCAAGGCGCTCGGCCAGTACCTGTTCCTCGGCGCGAACTACACCTACGTCGACTCGGAGGTCACCCTCGATGCCGCCGCGCGGCAGGTGCAGACCTCGCTGGTGCGCCCCCTCGCCGGCACCTCGAAGAACCTCTTCAACACCATGATCGAGGTCAGCAACGCCGGCTACTCGGGCCGCCTGCTGCTCAACTTCTTCGACGACCGCATCAGCGACGTCGGCTCGCTCGGCCTCCCCGACATCATCCAGGACGCGCGCAACTCGCTCGACTTCGTCTTCGCCAAGCGCTTCCAGCAGGTCAGCTTCCGGTTCGCGATCTCGAACCTGACCGACGCGCCGTACGTCTTCACGCAGGGCGGGCTCGACCAGCGGGTCTACAAGCTCGGCCGCACCATGGCGTTCGGCCTCTCGGTGCATCCGTGACGTCGTTCAGGAAGCCGGAAGGCCGCAGATCTCGAATCATCCGAACCAGGACAGAAGAGAGCATGTCTACCACAACGCATAGAACGACCCAAGGGGCCGCGGCGGCGCTGCTGCTCGCCGGGGCGGGAATCCTGCTGGCCGGAGAGACGGCCCTCACCCAGTCGACCACCAACTGTCGCAGCGTCGACGGGATCGACAAGGAGGTCTGCGTCGTCAGCGGGCGCATCACCAGCGACACGACCTGGGGCAGCGGCAGCTACTGGGTGCTGCGGGGGGCGGTCTTCGTCGACTCGCCGGCACGGCTCACCATCGACGCGGGCACCGAGATCTTCGGGGAGTTCGCCACCAACGGCACCCTCATCATCGCCCGCGGCGCGCAGATCCTCGCCAACGGCACGGCCGGCGCGCCGATCGTGTTCAGCAGCGACCAGCCCATCGGCGAGCGGGGGCGCGCCGACTGGGGCGGCCTCATCATCAACGGCCGCGCGCCCCTCAACGTGCCGGGCGGCGAGGCCGTCGGCGAGGGCGACACCGGGACCTACGGCGGCAGCGACCCCGCCGACGACAGCGGGCACCTGCGGTACGTCCGGGTGGAGTTCGCGGGCACCGAGTTCAGCCCCGACAACGAGCTGAACGGCATCGCCTTCCAGGGCGTGGGCAGCAACACCGAGGTCGACCACGTGATGGTCAAGTACAACAAGGACGACGGCCTCGAGTTCTTCGGGGGCACCGTCGAGGTGAAGCACGTGGTGCTGCAGGGCATCGCCGACGACAGCGTCGACTGGACCGACGGGTGGACCGGCAAGGGGCAGTTCATCATCGTCATGCAGAGCGGCGACGACGCCGACCAGGGCATCGAGGCGGACAACAACGGCGACAACAACAACCTGACGCCGCGCTCGAACCCGACCCTCTACAACCTGACCCTCATCGGCGATCCCGACACCGACGAGGGCAGCGAGAGCGACATCGGGATGCTGCTGCGCGAGGGCACCTCCGCCACCATCCGTAACTTCATCGTCCTCGGATTCAAGGAGGCCTCGATCGACATCGACCACGCCGCCACCTACGATCAGGTCGACAACGGGAGCCTGACCCTCGCGAGCGGCATCATTTACAACAACTGCTCGGTGAGCGACTGCGACGGCCAGTTCCGGCCGGACAGCGACGACAACGCCAGGACGGGAGACGACGAGGCGACGAAGGAGTTCGTCACGGGCAGCGACAACGTCTCGTTCGTCGACCCGCAGCTGGCGGCCCCCTACAACCTGTCGAGCCCGGACTTCCGGCCGGCCGCGACTTCGCCGGCCTTCACGGTCACGGCGGCAATGCCTCGCATGAACGACACCTTCATCGAGACCGCCGACTTCATCGGCGCGGTCGGACCGTCCGGGAGCGGAAAGGACACCTGGTGGCAGGGTTGGACCGACTTCGCGACCAACTGACGGTGCTGGTTGGCACTCCGCATCGAGACAGCCCCCGCCGTCCGACGGGGGCTGTCTCGTACGCGCTCCTCCTCGCCCTGGCTCTCGCCGGCTGCGGTGCGCCGCCGCCCCCGCTCGCCAACGCCCACCCCTCCCCGGAAGCGCTGGCGGCGGCGGTGCTCGACGCCCTCGCCGACAGCGACAGGGACCGTCTCGCCGCTCTCGCCCTCGACGGCCGGGAGTTCCGGGACGTCGTCTGGCCCGAGCTCCCTTCGAGCCGGCCCGAGCGCGGCGTCCCCGTCTCGTACGCCTGGGCCGACCTGCGCCAGAAGAGCTCGAACGCCCTGCGCCGGCTCGTCGCCCGATGGGGCGGGCGCCGCTTCACGCTGCTCGGCGTCGCCTGGGACGGCGAGACCACCGACTACGGCGCCTACCTCGTGCACCGGGAGACCCGCCTGCGGCTGCTCGACGAGACCGGCCGCGAGGTCGAGATGCACCTCTACGGATCGACCCTCGTGCGCGGGGACGAGCACAAGGTCTTCAGCTACGTGGTCGACTGACCGCGGCCGCGGGCGACGGTCGCCGACCGGGACGAGACCCCGGAAACCGCGGGGACCACGGCGGGGCGGTGCCCCGCACCGTCGCGCCGCGACGGTGCGGGGCCGGGAGCCTGCGCCGTGGAACGGCGCGGACTCCTGTAGGATTGGCTGGGTCCCCACCCGCCGAAGAACGCTCCAACGCGGCTGCCGGGTCCCGCACCGGTTCACGCCGACCGCTCGGCCGCAAGAGGAAGGACGGCACCATGGCACCGCGACGGGACTTCCGTCACACCAAGATCCTGTGCACGCTGGGCCCTTCGAGCGCCTCGTCGGAGCAGATCGAGCAGCTCGCCCGGGCCGGCATGAACATTGCCCGCCTCAACATGTCGCACGGCAGCCACGCCAGCCACGGCGAGGTGATCCGGACCGTCAAGGGACTCAACGAGCGCCTGAACCACCCCATCGCCCTGCTGCTCGACCTGCAGGGACCGGCCATCCGCACCGGCGACCGCCTCGGGCACCTGTCGCTCGAGGTCGGCCAGGAGTTCCACGTCACCGTCGGCCCGACCGAGGACCCCGAGGAGCGGAGCATCCACGTCGACTACGAGGACATGGTGCACCAGGTGAAGGCGGGCGACCGCATCACCGTCGACAACGGGCTCATCAACCTCGAGGTGCTGGAGACCCGCGAGCGCGACCTGCGCTGCCGCGTGCTCGACGGCGGGGTCCTCGGGTCGCGCAGGCACATCAACCTCCCCGGCGTGCGCATCAACCTGCCGTCGATCACCGAGCAGGACGTCGCGGACATCCGCTTCGCAGTGGAGCACGGCGTCGACTTCCTCGCCGTGTCGTTCGTGCGCAGCGCCCAGGCGGTGCGCGACGCGCGCCGCATCGTCAAGGAGGCGGGCGGGCACTCCATGCGCATCGTCGCCAAGATCGAGAACCAGGAGGGCCTCGACAACCTCGACGAGATCATCGAGGCGGCCGACGGCGTCATGGTGGCGCGGGGCGACCTCGGCGTCGAGGTGGAGTTCGAGATGCTCCCCGCGGCCCAGCGCGACATGGTGCAGCGCTGCATCGTCGCGGGCAAGTCGGTGATCGTGGCGACCCACCTGCTCGAGTCGATGATCGACAACCCCATGCCGACGCGGGCCGAGGTGACCGACGTCGCCAACGCGGTGTACGAGCAGGCCGACGCGGTGATGCTGAGCGGGGAGACCGCGACCGGGAAGTACCCGGTGCGCTGCGTCTCGGTGCTCGACCGCATCGCCCGGCGCATCGAGAAGGAGCAGGGGCTCGAGCTCCACCGCGGCCGCGAGCCCCAGACCATCCGCGAGCAGCTCGCGCGCAGCGCCTGCCTCCTCGCCGACTCGCTCGGCTCGCGGGCGATCGTCGTCATCACGATGCGGGGCCTGCTGGGCCATCTCGTCAGCAGCTTCCGCCCGCGGGGCGCCATCATCTACGCCTTCACGACCACCGAGGTCGTCCGCCGGCGGCTCTGGCTGTCGCGGTCGATCGTGCCGTTCATGATCGACGTGTCGGGGGACCCCGACCAGACGGTGGTCCGGGCCCTCGATCGCCTGAGGAAGCACGACCGGCTGGTGAGCGGCGAGCCGGTGGTGATCGTGGCGAACGTCGCCACCAGCCACGGCTACGTGAACGCCATCCAGGTGCGCACCATGGAGTGAGGAAGGCTCAGAAGAGACGCAGCGTTGCGAGAGTCAGCAGAGCCGGCACCGCGAAGAACACCGCGAGGACGTAGGCAAGGGCGAGCCCCTTGCGCTCGGCCCCCAGGTCCGCGACCCAGCCGGCGCCCCGGAGGGGCAGCCGCCGGAGCCACGGCACTCAACGAACGGGACGGACGCATTGTCGGAGACCCCTCCGGACCTCGGGAACGGCCGTTGAGGCCGCGGCGGGGGACTGTTTTCGAGATCGAAGGAAACGACCCGCTTGCCGGAGTCGGCTTGGCCGCCTACGCACCGCGAGGCGCTGGCCCGAGCCGGGGCCTCGAGCGTCAACGACTCCCCAGCGGCACTACCGCCAAGAACTTCGCGGAGAAGCCGATGCCGGCGTCACGTCCGCAGAAAGCGAGACCTGCTCCCACCTTCAGGCCCAATCGTTCGGCGAGGCGGTGACCAGCACCCCGTCGCCGCCGGCCGCGCCAGCGATGTCGGCCTACCGGAGGGCACTGAACCCCGCGACCACCGGTGTTGAGCCGGCAGCGGTCGCGGGCGACCTCCTCGGACTCGCCACCGCCGTCGGGCCTTGGCCCGGTCCGACCCGGCCCTGGTCCCGTTCGACCCGGGTTGGACTCCAGGTTGGACTCCTGCGGGGGGCAGCGTCCTCGTGCGTCCCCGCGAATGACGATTCGCCCAGCTCGCCACTGGGTCATCACGGCCGACCCCCTGCAGCAGCTCGCTGCTGGGTCATCACGGCCGACCCCCTGCAGCAGCTCGGGGCGGACGCGCCGCCCGCCCCCGAATCGGCGCTCATCGATTCGCTTCCATCTGTGTCGAGGTTTCGGGGTTTCTGTCGCCGGTCGTACGGCGCGCCGGCAAGCGCACGTATTCGCGCCCGGAGGCTTCCTGTCTGGCTCGAATGTCCCTGAACATCGCCTCAACGTCATAATCGAATCGGGCGGCGTACGCCTCCCGAATAGCCCGGAGTTCAGCGATGATCGGGTCGTCCATCTGCCTAGTCTCCATGGTCGTGCTCCTCCATGAGTTCATTGGGCGTGCAAATAACCGGCGGCTCGTACCCAGCCTTACGGCACGCTCGCTCGATCCGCGACCGCGCGGAGGCACCCGCGATGTGACGGAGATTCCACGTCAGCAGGTAGTCAACCCTGTTCGTCGCAGCAACGCTGACGTGCGTCGCATCAGCCGTCGCCTCGCGGGGAAACGCTCCGAGGTCCAGCAGCCGCCGCGTCAGCGTCGCGGCGTCCTCGGTAGTATCGAGGCGCGTGACCATCTCCAACGCCGTCAAGCGGGCGCGGGCGGCGCCGGTGTCACCCTCCGCAGCTTCTGTGAGCACGAGCTCGGAAGCTACGAGAACAAACCGTTCCGGCGCATCGCGCCACCACTCCCGCGTCATGGCCTGCTGCGCCGCAATGATGAGATCGCGCGACGGGCGCGCCGTGAGGTAGCTCACGACGGAGGTTTCCACGTAGACGCTGGGCTTCGTCATGATCCCGTCGTCGTGCGCCTGCTGCGACTCTGCTTGGTGCTGACCAAGTTCTCCCGTTGCGTCCAGCCGCGTTGCTCAGGACGCCGCTCGTCTCTCGTTCAGCCGCGCCCCCGACCGAATCGCCGATCCGGTTCCCGCACAGAGAACCTCCTCGACGAGCTGGTGTTGACGCCCTCTCCCTGCCGCGCTGACGTCATAGGTGTACGCCCCGGGTCCGCCTCTGCCTTCAAGTATGCGCCCGGGGTTCTGTTTTCGGGTTACCGCCGGCCCGCTTCGCCTACAGCCCCCGACGCCGTGGCCGGCCGAGCCGGACCAGCTCCGGCGCGTCGCCGAGCAGCACGCTGCAGCGTTCCGCCCGGCCGCGGTTCCGCGTGCACATGGCACATGTCGCCACGCGTCCAGGAGTTCGCCAAGGCACCGCGGCTCCGGGCAGCATCCCCAGGTGCGCCGGCCTTGAGCCCGTCCGCGGAACCTCCCCTCTTCATCGTCGTCATCGATGGTACCGCATCCGGCTCCCCCGGCCGTCCTCCAACGCCGCGATCCTCGGGCGACCTGCTCGCCCGCGGCGACGGGGCCGGCAACAAGTCCGCCCCCGCGAATCCGACCCCCCGTCATCGTCCTCGGCCGCCACGCCGCTCGGCGACCTCGCGAACCTCGCCACCCCGCTCCCACGCTGGAACCAGGAGAACCCCCAGCCGACGGACACGCAGCCGCGGCGCCCGGGCTGTGACGCCGCCGAAGATGGTGGACTCACGGACTGCCCCCGAAGTGCCTTCGAGCGCCGTGTGCGGGAGCTTGGACGCCACAGCGTTCAGCGTCGCTTCCTTGCGAGACTTCGGCAGGATCGGCATGATCGGATGGGTGTCCGTGCCGGGTGATCTTCGCCGCGTTCCGCTCGCTGGCCCGCCGCCGCACATTCGCGGTGATCGCGGTGCTGACGCTGGCCCTGGCATTCAGCATGCCCGCGGTGGTGCTGTCGACCATGGATCGGCACTTCTGGCGGCCGTTTGACCTGCCCGAGTCGGACCGGCTCTTCACGTTGCAGATCCAGAGCGAGGACGGTTACTTCGCGCAGCTGAGGAGTTCAGACCACCTGCCGCTGGTGCGCGAGAAGGGGGCGGACGCGTTTTCCCTCGCGGCCTTCGAGAGCCTGGACTTCACGATGGTCGCCGGGGGCGCCCCCGCTCGGGTGGATGTCGCCCTGGTGTCCGGCGACTTCTTCACGGTGCTGGGGGCGGCGCCGGCGCTCGGCCGGCTGCTCGCGTCGGGAGACGATGACCCGGGCGGCTCGCCAGTGGCCGTCGTCTCCCACCGCGCCTGGACGACGCACTTCGGCCGGGACGCCGGCGTCGTCGGACGCACGGTGCGCCTCGGACCGCAGGCGTTCACGGTCGTCGGCGTCGCCGCCAACCCGCTCCCGGGCCCGACGCACGACCCGGATTTCTGGGTCCCGTTGACGCCGGTCCCCCGCATACTCGGCCCCCGCCGGGTCTGGGTGCACACGGTCGGGCGGCTGGGCGCGTCGACGTCTCTCGCCGATGTTGCGGCGCTGGCTGCGCTGGCCCAGGACCGGCTACCGGCCGAAGTGGGCGCGCGGGACTGGCGCTTCGTCGCCCGGCCCGTCAATCACGTTCGGCTCGGTCTGGACTATCACCGCGCAGCGGCCCGGTTCTTGACCGTCCTCGCCGTGATGCTACCTGCGCGTGGGCGACCCCGGGGCCGTGGGCGGGTCCCTGGGCGGGCATCGCCCGTCTCGAGATGCGTCAGGCATCGGTCGCGACGCCGCGGTCGATGCGGTCGACCAGGCCGCGGGCTGGCTGCCAGGCTTCGCGTCGGCCTGCACCGGGACGCGCGGGCCCCGGTGAACCTGACGCCGATCGCGGGTCTCGAACGGCACCTGCATCGCCGTCGCACGGCAGCCACACCAGCCACCTGGATTTAATCCGGGCCGTCAAGGACCTCAACGAACGCCTGAACCACCCCATCGCCCTGCTCGCCGATCTGCAGGGGCCCGCCATTCGCACCGGCGACCGCCTGGGGCACCTGGCCCTCGAGGTCGGCCAGGAGTTCCACGTCACCGTCGCCCCCACCGAGGACCCCGAGGAGAGGAGCATCCACGTCGACTACCAGGACATGGTGCACCAGGTGAAGGCGGGCGACCGGATCACCGTCGACAACGGGCTCATCAACCTCGAGGTGCTGGAGACCGGCGAGCACGACCTGCGCTGCCGGGTGCTGGACGGCGGGGTCCTCGGATCGCGCAAGCACATCAACCTGCCCGGCGTGCGCATCAACCTGCCGTCAATCACCGAGCAGGAACGTCGCGGACATCCGCTTCGCGATGGAGCACGGCGTCGACTTCCTCGCGGTGTCCTTCGTGCGACGCGCCGAGGCGGTGCGCGACGCGCGGCGCATCATCAAGGAGGCGGGCGGGCACCCCATGCGGATCGTCGCCAAGATCGAGAACCAGGAGGGCCTCGACAACCTCGACGAGATCATCGAGGCGGCCGACGGCGTCATGGTGGCGCGCGGCGACCTCGGCGTCGAGGCTCAGAAGAGACGCAGCGTTGCGAGAGTCAGCAGAGCCGGCACCGCGAAGAACACCGCGAGGACGTAGGCAAGGGCGAGCCCCTTGCGCTCGGCCCCCAGGTCCGCGATCCAGCCGGCGCCCCGGAGGGGCAGCCGCCGGAGCCACGGCACGCCGTAGACGACGGTCACCGCGAACGCGTTGAACAGGAAGTGGGCCAGCGCGATCTGCAGCGCCGGCTCGCGGCTGGCGCCGGTGACCGCGGTCGCCGCCATCAGCGCCGTGATCGTCGTGCCGATGTTGGCGCCGAGCGTGAAGGGGTACACCTCCCGCAGGGCGAACACCCCGCCGGCGGCCAGCGGCACCATCAGGCTGGTGGTGGTCGACGACGACTGCACGAGCACCGTCACCACCGTCCCCGACAGGATGCCGGCCCCCGCCCCCCGGCCTATCGCGGCGTGCAGGAGCCGCCGGGCGTTGCCCACCATGACCGTCTTCAGCGCGCGGCCCAGGTACGTGATCGACACCAGGATCAGCACGACGCCGAGTCCGATCAGCAGGACGCCGCCCCAACGCTCCGGCAGCGGGTCCACGAGCGCGCCGGCCAGCGACCGCCCCGGCCGCACCGCCCGGCCCAGCACGTCCCAGCCCCCGGTCGAGAAGGAACCGGCGGAGACGAACGTGGTCAGCAGGACCGAGCTGGCCCGCTCGATGAGCCCGAAGACGACCTCGATGGGGAGGAAGATGACGATGCCCAGCAGGTTGAACCAGTCGTGCACGGTCGCCGCCGCGAACGCCCGCCTGAACTCGTCGGCGCGCCCGATGTGGCCGAGGCTGACCAGGGTGTTGGTGACGGTGGTGCCCATGTTGGCGCCCATGACCATCGGGATCGCGACCCCCACCGGCAGACCGCCCGCGACGAGGCCGACGATGATGGACGTCACCGTGCTCGACGACTGCACGAGGGCGGTGGTCAGGGTGCCGAGGAGCACGCCCACGAAGGGGTTCGTCGCGAACGCGAAGAGCCGCTCGGCGCCGGCCTCCCCCCCGACCGCGAGACGAAAGCCGTCGCCGACGACCCCCACCGCGACGAGAAGCAGATAGACCATGACGGCGACGACGCCCCACGCCGCGGCCGGGCGCGGGGCGGGCCCGTCGGCTTCCGTGCCCTGGTTCTCAGCCATGCACCACCCTTCACGATAACAGTTGCGCTTGCCGGCGACATGGTAACCGCGTTCCCGGCGGCACGCCCCGCGCGAACGTCGACCGGCGCGGGGAAACGGCGCCCTGGCCGGTCCGTTACCCGTTCGACACAGGGAGGAGACACGCTCCTCCGCCGCCGTTCGGGGGGCCATCCCGCTTCAGCATGCCCTGCAACGGGGCCGAGAAGCCCCGCCGGGAATGACCGTCCGATTGGACGCACCTGCACCGACCGGGGATAATGACTCGAGCCGTTCGCGCCGGCACCGACCGTTCGCGCCGGGCGCGGAAGGCCCACCGCCGGCGGACGGCGATTCCGGCGAGGACACCGGCATGTCGCAATCACAACAGTTGAAGAAGCGCCTGCGGAGCCTGGAGAAGCACCTCTCCCAGGAGAACCCGGTCCTGCTGCAGACCGTCGCGAGCTTCCGCAAGCTCGACCGGGTCTGCTACCGCCTCGGCCTTCTCGAGCCGGAGGAGTCGTTCGCGACCCGCATCTCCTGGTGGCCGATGATCTCGCTGCTGGGGACCTACTCGTCCGGCAAGTCCACGTTCATCAACCACTACATCGGGCAGGCGCTGCAGCTCACCGGGAACCAGGCCGTCGACGATCGCTTCACGGTGATCTGCTACACCCACGGGGACGACGCCCGGGTGCTGCCCGGCCTCTCCCTCGACGCCGACCCGCGCTTCCCGTTCTACCGGCTGAGCCGATCGATCGAGGAGCTCGCGACCGGGGAGGGCCGGCGCATCGACGCCTACCTGCAGCTGAAGACCTCCGCCAAGGAGAAGATCCGGGGGAAGATCGTCATCGACTCGCCCGGCTTCGACGCCGACGACCAGCGCACGTCGATCCTCCGCATCACCGACCACATCATCGACCTCTCCGACCTCGTGCTGGTGTTCTTCGACGCCCGCCATCCCGAGGCCGGCACCATGCGGGACACCCTGGACCACCTCGTGGCCCAGACCATCAGCCGGCCCGACTCCAGCAAGTTCCTGTACGTGCTGAACCAGATCGACACCACCGCGCGCGAGGACAACCCGGAGGACGTCATCGCCTCGTGGCAGCGCGCCCTCGCCCAGAAGGGGCTGACCGCGGGCCGCTTCTACCGCATCTACAACCCCGACGCCGCCGTCGCCATCGAGGACGACACGCTTCGGCAGCGGTTCGAGGCGAAGCGCGACGTCGACATGAAGGAGATCCACGACCGCATGGAGCAGGTGGGCATCGACCGCGCCTATCGCGTCGTCGGCGCCCTCGAGCAGACGGCGCGGGACATCCAGGACCTGTTCGTGCCGAAGCTGCAGGAGCTGCTGCTGGAGTGGCGGCGGAGGGTGCTGCGGCTCGACGCCGTCGTCTTCGGCCTCCTCGCCGCCGCCGTCGGCGGCTGGACGCTGTGGACCGGCGAGTGGGACGGCCTGAGCTTCTCGCACCCGACGTGGGCGGCCCTGTTCGACCTCGACCCGCTGTGGCGGCTCGTGCTGCTCGCGGTGGCGCTCGCGGCCGGCGGCTACCTCCACGCGAGGCTCCGCGGGCGGGCGGCGCGGGCGGTGCTCGCGAGGCTGGCCAAGCAGCCGCCGGACACCCACGGCACCCGGTTCGCCGACAGCCTGCCCCGCGCCTTCCGCAACAGCGCCGGCGGCTGGCGCAGCATCTTCTGGCGCCGCCCCGTCGGCTGGGAGGGCCGCTCGCGCCGCCGCGTCGCCGACGTGCTGCTCGAGGCCAACGGCTACGTCCAGCTCCTCAACGACCGCTACACCGACCCGTCGGGCACCGGCGCGGGCACGGCCGCGTAAAGCCGTCAGCGCGCCGGGAAACGAGCGATTCGGTCCGACCCGGCGATGCCGCCGACCCAGATCTCGCCGCCGACCTCCAGGCCGACCGTCCCGAGGATGAAGTTCTCGTTCGACGGATAGCGGACGATCTCCTCTGCCGTCAGGGCGTCGGGGTCGACCCGCGCCACCCGCGACGTCACCCCGTCGCACCGGCCCTGGCCCAGGCACTCGAAGATGGACTCGGGCGCGTCCCCGAGGTGGCCGGCCGCGAGCAGCGAGCCGTCCGGCGCCCAGCGGACGTTGTCGACATGGAAGCCGACCTCGACCGCGTCCTGTCGGACCGGGCTCTCGCCGCGCGACACCCGGATCAGCGACCGCGTGCCCCAGCCGCCGATGTAGAGCCGGCGCCCGTCCGGCGACGCGACGATGCCGTTCGGCCCGTTCGTCTCGGTGCCGGGCACCTCGGCCCAGCCCGCGCCCGGGGCCCACTCCCACACCCGGCCCACCGGCCGGGCGAAGTGGGTCGCCGCGAACCCGCCCCCGGGCAGCGCCGCCACCGAGTTGAACGTCACCCCGTCGGGGGCCTCCGCGCAGCCCGTCCAGGTCAGCACCGGCCGGCCGCCGCGCGCGTCGAGCTCGAAGACCTCGATGGCCTCGCGCGCCCCGTGCCGCACCACGTAGAGGGTGTGCCGGCCCCCGGGCCCCGGCCGCAGGTTGAGGCCGTGGGGCCGGAAGCCGCCGAGGAGGGGCCCGCCGCAGTCGCCGAACGCGGGGTCGGGCCGGGAGCCGTACGAGGCGGTCGGGAACAGCACCGTCGAGCGGTGGTCCCGGCTGTCCGTCGCGTAGAGGTAGCCGTCGTCCTCCATGCCCGCCACGATGACCCAGGGCGACTCGGGCACCGCCACGAGGTCCTCCGGGCTCACCGGACCGCAGACGAACTCGACCTCGCCGTCGGGCCGGCACTGCGCCTCGCCCGAGCCGGCGCCCGCGGCCAGACACAGGCCGGTCATCACGACTATCGGAAACAACCTTGCGCGCATGTCACACTCCTGTCGCGAGTTGGTTACAGAACGGCTCGGCAGCTCCCGGCAACAGGCCGAGCTGCAATCGACCGGCCGTGGGGTCTACTGTACCCCTTCCTGGATTGCACCGATTCCAGGGCCGGTGGCCGAACCGACTATCGAGACGATGCAGAACGCCGACAGTGCGACGGCCGCCACCACGAAGGCGGCGCGCGGCTTCGTCCTGCAGGCCACCTACCGCATCGAGAACGGCGCGCCGGTGGTTCACCTCCACGGCGTGCTGGAGGGGGGCGGCACGTTCCTCGTGCGGGACGGCCGCGAGACGCCCCACTTCTACGTCCGCCGCGCGGACGCCGTCCGCGCCCGGGAGCTGGGCGCCGCCCGCCAGCGCGACACCGCGCGGCGGACCTTCGACGGCGAGCCCGTGGTGCGGGTGGAGGTCGCGGTCCCCCCGGACACGCCGCCCCTCCGGGACCGCCTGCAGGAGCACGGCATCCGGACCTTCGAGGCCGACGTCCGGTTCGCGGTGCGTTACCTGATCGATCGCGGCATTCGCGGCGGCTGCGAGATCGCCGGCGCGTCGACCCCCGGCGAGCGCATCACCCGCGTGTTCGACGACCCCGAGCTGCGCCCGGCCGAGGTGGAGGTGACGCCGTCGGTGCTGTCCCTCGACATCGAGACCGACCCCGCGGGCCGCCGCCTCCTCGCCGTCGCGCTCCACGGCGGGGGCGCCGACGAGGTCTACATCGTCGACCCCGCCGGCCGCGCCCTGCCCGACCGCGCCGTCGGCTGCGCGAGCGAGCGGGAGGCCCTCGACGCCGTCGCCGCCCGCGTCCGCGAGCTCGACCCGGACGTGCTGACGGGCTGGAACGTCGTCGACTTCGACCTCAAGGTGCTCGACCGGATCGCCGGGCGCACGGGCGCGCCGCTCGAGCTCGGCCGCGACGCCGGGCCGCTGCGCCTGCGGCCGCCGCGGGGCTGGTTCGGCAGCGGCGAGGCGTCCATTCCCGGCCGCCTCGTCCTCGACGGCATGGACCTGGTGCGCGGCGCCTTCCTGCGCTTCGACGACTACACGCTGGACCGCGTGGCGAGCGAGGTGCTCGGCGAGGGCAAGGCGGCCCTCGGCGGCGCCGGCGGTTCCGCGGACGCCGGCGGCCGCGACACCACCGGCGGCCGTCGCCCCGCCAGTAGCCACGACGCCGGCGGCGGCGGCCGTCACCCCGCCGGCGGCCGCGACGCCGACGGCGGCCGGGCCGAGGCGATCCAGGCACGGTACCGCGACGACCTCGAGACCTTCGCCGCCTACGCCCGCACGGACGCCCGGCTGGCTCTCGAGATCGTGCAGAAGCTCGACCTCGTGACCCTGGCGATGGCCCGCAGCCGCCTCACCGGCATGACCCCGGACCGCGTGTCGGCGAGCATCGCGTCGTTCGACTTCCTCTACCTCATGGCCCTCGGCCGGCGGGGCGTCGTGGCCCCCACCGTGCGGTCGGACGACGCCCGGGTGTCCCGCCACCAGGCCGGCGGCGACGTCTTCGAGCCGGTCACCGGCATCCACGAGAACGTCTGGGTGTTCGACTTCAGGAGCCTGTACCCCAGCGTCATCCGCACGTTCAACATCGATCCCCTCGGCTACGTGGAGCACCCCGCGCCGGGGGACGCGGTGGTGCGGCTCTCCGACGACACCGCGTTCCGCCGCGGCGACGCCATCCTCCCCGCGATGCTCGACGAGCTGTTCCCGCGGCGCGAGGCGGCCAAACGCGCCGGCGACGCCGTCGCCTCGCAGGCCGTCAAGATCCTGATGAACTCGTTCTACGGCGTCCTCGGCACCCCCGCCTGCCGCTTCCACAACGTCGCCGTCGCCAACGCCGTCACCGGCATGGGCCGCCGCCTGCTGCGGTGGTCGAAGCGCTGGTTCGAGGAACGCGGCTTCGACGTGCTCTACGGCGACACCGACAGCCTGTTCGTGCGCTCCGGCCTCCCGGTGGAAGAGGCCAGGAACGCCGGCCCGCGACTCGCGCGGGAGCTGAACGAGGCCGTCGCCGCCCACGTCTCCGCCGAGTGGCAGGTGACGAGCCGCCTGGACCTGGAGCTCGAGAAGCTGTACGTGAAGCTCGTGCTGCCGTCCGTCCGGCGCGGCCGGGGCGGGGCGCGCAAGCGCTACGCGGGACTGGTCGACGGCCGCGCCGAGGTCGAGTTCGTCGGGATGGAGGTGGTGCGCCGCGACTGGACGGACCTCGCCAAGGACGTGCAGCGCGAGCTCTACGCGCGGCTCTTCGCGGGCGAGCCGGTGGACGGCTACCTCGCGGACACCGTCGCCGCCCTCCGCCGGGGCGAGCTCGACGACAAGCTCGTCTACCGCAAGGGCCTGCGGAAGCGCCCCGCCGCGTACACCGCGAGCACGCCGCCGCACGTCGCCGCCGCCCGCAAGTCCCGGCGCCCGGGCCGCGTCGTGTCCTACCTGATGACCGTCGCCGGACCCGAGCCCCTCGACGCGCTGGCGAACGCGCCCGACCGCGAGCACTACGTCGACAAGCAGGTCCGGGCCGTGGCCGAGCCCGTGCTGGCCGCCCTGGGCCTCGACTTCGACCGGGTGGTGGGCGACGACGAGCAGCTCTCGCTGTTCTGACCGGCCCTCGCTACGCCTGAGGTCGGCCTCGGTCCCGGGCTCTCTTCACCGGCCGGCCGCTCCTCGCCACGTGGGCTCGTCGAGCGCCCCCGTCTCGGCGAGAAGGCCGTCGAGCCGCCGGCTCAGCCGCTGGAAGAGGGCCGCCACCTCGGGGTCGGCCCGCTGCGCGATCTGCCGGTCGATGGTCCCCGCCTGGGTCTCGAGCCGGATGTCGCCCAGCAGATTGCGCATCTCGCCGGGATCGGTCTCCAGATCGTAGAGCTCGTAGCGGTCCCAGACGCCGTGGAAGCGCATGAGCTTGTAGCGGTCGCCGCGCACCCCGAGCACGGTCGGGGTCTGGGGGAACGCCCGCTCCCAGAAGTACTCGTAGAGGAAGGCGTCGCGCCAGCCCGCCGCCTCGCCGGTCAGCAGGCCCAGGAACGACCGGCCGTGCATGGTGCCGGGGACCGGCGCCCCGCCCGCCTCGAGCAGGGTGGGGGCGACGTCGATGTTCAGCACCATCTCGGGCCGCCGCCCCCCCGCGAACAGATCGGGGCAGTGCACGATCAGGGGCACCCGGATGGACGCCTCGTACATCGTGCGCTTGTCGATCAGGCCGTGCTCGCCGAACTGGAAGCCGTTGTCGGACATGAACACGAGCAGGGTCGAGTCGAGCAGGCCGAGCTCGTCGAGGGTCGCCGCCACCCGGCCCACGCTGTCGTCGACGGCCATCAGCGCCTCGGCGTACTCCTGCACGAAGCGGTCGAAGCCGGTGCGGCCGTCGTACATGCCGTCGACGCCGTGCCAGCTCGTGCGCTGGGCGCGCACCCAGTCGGGCTTGCCGCGGTAGTTGTCCTCGGTGTCGGCCATCGACGCGGGCCGGACGTAGCCGCGGTCCGAGTAGGCGCCGCGGTGGCGCTCGGCCGGCGTGAACGGCGCGTGAACCGCCTTGTGGGACAGGTAGAGCAGGAACGGCCGGTCCTCGTCGCGCCCGCGCAGGAACTCCACCGCGTAGTCGGTCAGGAGGTCGGTGGTGTACCCCTGCCGCTCGACGCGGGTCCCGTCGATGTTGAGCGTCGGATCGACGTACGGTCCCTGCCCCCGGAACGAGACCCAGTGGTCGAACCCCGGGCGCGGGTCGTCGCTCGCGCCGCCCATGTGCCACTTGCCGATGAACGCGGTGTGGTAGCCGGCGGCCTGGAGCCCGACGGGGAACGTCGGCAGGTCGCGCGGCATGGCGGTGCTGTTGTCGAGCACCTGGTGGGTGTGGGCGTAGAGCCCCGACAGGATCGACGCCCGGCTCGGCGAGCAGAGCGAGGTGGTGACGAACGCGTTCTCGAAGAGGACGCCGTTCTCGGCGAGCCGGTCGAGGTGCGGCGTCTCGAAGTAGTCGTTGCGGAGACCGAGGCCGTCGAACCGCTGATCGTCGGTGAAGATGAAGACGATGTTCCGCGGCTCGCCCGCGCCGGTCTCCTGGCCGCCTTGGGCGGCCGCCGGCGATCCCGGAACCCCCACGGCCACCGCACCCGCCAAGAGCCACCCTGCGCATCGCGTCACGTCGTCTCCTCCAGGGCTTCGCTGCGCCGCCAGCGTCCGACGGCACAGGATAGCGCACGGCTCGACTCTCGACGCGGCTGCGTGTAAGATACGCCTCTGTACTTGTGCGCGGGCTCACCTCGCGGGCCGCGCGCGTGCGTTCGCCACCGCGACGGAACGCGGCGAGGGTCGACATGCGCATACAGAAGACGGCCGTCCTTTCAGCCGCACTCGCGCTGGCGTGGCTGGGGCTCGCGGGGCCCGACGCCGCGGCCCAGACGCGCAGCCCCGAGCAGTCGCTCGTCAACCGGTACTGTCTGACCTGCCACAACGACCGCGCGTTGCAGGGCGGGCTGTCGCTCGAGGCGGCGCCCCTCGACGACGTCGCCGGCCACGCCGAGGTCTGGGAGCGGGTGGTGCGCAAGCTCCGGGCCGGCGCCATGCCCCCGGCGGGCTCGGCGCGCCCGAGGCGGCCGCCTACCAGGGGTTGCTCACGTACATCGAGACCGCGCTCGACGCCCGCGCCGCCGCCGCTCCGAACCCGGGGCGGACGGAGACCTTCCGGCGCCTCAACCGCACCGAGTACCGCAACGCCGTCCGCGACCTGCTCGACCTCGACGTCGACGTGGCGGCGCTGCTGCCCCGCGACGACGCGAGCTACGGCTTCGACAACGTGGGGGTGGTCGAGCTGTCGCCCACGCTGATGGAGCGGTACCTCTCGGCCGCGCAGAAGATCAGCCGGCTCGCGGTCGGCAGCTCGGCCATCGTGCCGGGGAGCCGGGTCGTCGTCCTGCGCCCGGACCTGACCCAGGAGGGGCACCTCGAGGGGCTGCCGTTCGGAACGCGCGGCGGCGTGGTGGTCGAGCACACGTTCCCCCTCGACGGCGAGTACGAGATCCAGGCGCGGCTGGCCCGCAACCGGAACGAGAACGTCGAGGGCCTGCGCGACCCCCACGTGGTCGAGATGCTGCTCGACGGCGAGCGCCTGAGGCTGTTCAACGTGGTCCCCGACCGCAACCGGCTCGGCGGCTACTACGCCGACGAGGGGGTCGACCAGCACCTCAACCTGCGGCTGCAGGTCACCGCCGGCCCCCACACCGTGGGCGCCGCCTTCCTGCGGAAGAACGCCGCCCTCATCGAG
Source organism: Vicinamibacterales bacterium (assembly GCA_965116765.1). Taxonomy (GTDB): domain Bacteria; phylum Acidobacteriota; class Vicinamibacteria; order Vicinamibacterales; family UBA8438; genus JAJEEA01. Next base: position 2,471,014 of record OZ220718.1, read on the forward strand.
ACCGAGCGGCAGCCCTACCAGGCGCAGTTCAACCAGGACCGCCATCCCCGCCAGCAGCCGGCGGTGCACTCGGTGTCGATCGCCGGGCCGTTCAACCCCACCGGGGCCGGCGACACCCCGAGCCGCGACCGCATCTTCACGTGCCGGCCCGCGACGGCGGCCGACGAGGCCGACTGCGCGGCCGAGATCATCTCGACCCTGGCCCGGCGCGCCTACCGGCGGCCGGTGTCCTACGGCGACATCGAGATGCCCCTCTCGTTCTACGAGCGGGGCCGCGCCGACGGCGGCTTCGAGGCGGGCATCGAGCTCGCGTTGCGGGCGCTGCTGGCGAGCCCCGAGTTCCTCTTCCGCATCGAGGAGGACCCGGACGACGCCGCCGCCGGCGCGCCCTACCGGCTGAGCGACCTCGCGCTCGCGTCGCGGCTGTCGTTCTTCCTCTGGAGCAGCATTCCGGACGACGAGCTCCTCGACCTCGCCGAGGCCGGCAGGCTGAGCGATCCGGCGGTGCGCGAGGCGCAGGTCCGGCGCATGCTCGCCGACCCGCGGGCCGAGGCCCTGACCAGCAACTTCGCCGGCCAGTGGCTGCATCTGCGCAACCTGGAGACGGCGGCCCCGAACCTGCGCCGCTTCCCCGACTTCGACGACAACCTGCGGCAGGCGTTCCGGCGCGAGACCGAGCTGCTCTTCGACAGCGTCGTCGGTGAGGACCGCAGCGTCCTCGACCTCCTGCGGGCCGACTACACGTTCCTGAACGAGCGCCTCGCCCGGCACTACGGCATCGCCGGGGTCTACGGCAGCGGGTTTCGGCGGGTCGACCTGCCGCCCGACAGCCTGCGCGGCGGGCTGCTGGGGCACGGCAGCATCCTGACCGTGACCTCCTACGCCACCCGGACCTCGCCGGTGCTGCGCGGGAGCTGGATTCTCGACAACCTGCTCGGCATGCCCCCGCCGCCCCCGCCGGCGAGCGTGCCGCCCCTCGAGGAGCCCGAGCCCGGGGTGGCCGCGCGCTCGATGCGCGAGCGCATGGAGGCGCACCGGGTGAACCCCGCGTGCGCGGCCTGCCACCGCCTCATGGATCCGGCCGGGCTCTCGATGGAGAACTTCGACGCCATCGGCCGGTGGCGCGACCGCGGCGAGGACTGGAGCCCCATCGACGCCCGCGGCAGCATCCCCGGCGGCGGCGAGTTCGACGGCGTCACCGGGCTCCGCGACGCGGTGCTCGCGCGCCCCCACGTCTTCGCGGGCACCGTCGCCGAGAAGCTCCTCACCTATGCGTTGGGCCGCGGGCTCGACCACGACGACGGCCCGGCGGTGCGGCGCATCGTGCGCGACGCCGCCGGCGACGACTACCGGTTCTCGTCCCTCGTGCTCGGTATCGTAGAGAGCATCCCGTTCCAGATGCGGAGGTCGCAGTCATGACGATCAGCAGGATGGCGCTGCCGCGCCGGACGTTCCTCAGGGGTCTGGGCGCCACGGTGGCGCTGCCGTTGCTCGACGCGATGGTGCCCGCGCTCACCGCCCAGGCGGCCACCGCCGCCAACGCCCCGCGCCGGCTCGGGTTCGTGTTCATCCCGATGGGGATGAACCCGGCGCCGTGGACGCCGCGCGAGGTGGGCCGGCTGAAGGGGCTGTCGCCGTCGCTGGCATCGCTCACCCCGCACCTCGACGACGTGACCGTGGTCACCCACCTCGACCTCGAGAACGCCCATACGACCGGCAACCACGCCTCGTCGAACGCGGCGTTCCTGAGCTGCCTCAAGGGCAAGCGGACCGAGGGCAGCGACTACGAGCTGGGCACCACCGTGGACCAGATCGCGGCCCGCCAGATCGGGACGGACACGCCGATCCCGTCCCTGGAGCTGGGCACCGACCTCATCGTGCAGGTCGGCTCGTGCGACAACGGCTATGCCTGCGTCTACCAGAACTGCCTGTCGTGGGCGTCGCCGACCTCGCCCCTGCCGATGGAGGCCGACCCGCGCGTGGTCTTCGAGCGGCTCTTCGGCGACGGCGGCACCGCCGAGCAGCGCCGGGCCGAGATGAAGAAGAACGCGAGCATCCTCGACTGGGTGCTCGACGACATGGCGAGGCTGCAGAACCGCGTGGGCCACGCCGACCGCGTGCGGGTCGACGAGTACGTCGACACCGTGCGCGAGGTCGAGCGCCGCATCCAGCTCGCCGAGGAGCAGGCCGCGACCTCGCTGCTGCCCGACCTGACCCGCCCCACCAGCGTCCCCGCCGAGTGGGAGGACCACGTCAAGCTGATGTTCGACCTCCAGGTGCTGGCCCTGCAGGCCGACATGACGCGGGTCGTCACGTTCCAGCTCGCGCGCGAGGCGAGCACCCGGACGTATCCGCAGATCGGGGTCCCCGAGCCGCACCACCCCATCTCGCACCACGTGAACGACCCCGAGAAGCTCGCCAAGCTCGCGAAGATCAACGCGTACCACGTGTCGCTCTTCGCGTACCTCGTCGACCGGCTGAAGTCGACCGAGGACGGCGACGGCTCGCTCATGGAGCACTCGACGGTCATGCTCGGCAGCGGCATGGGCAACCCCGACGTGCACGACCACCGCAACCTGCCCATCGTGGTGGCGCGCGGCGGCAACGACAAGCCGTGGGGCGGCCGCCACGTCAAGTACGAGCCGGGGACGCCGCTGGCCAACCTGCACCTGGCGCTGCTCGACGACGTGGGCGTGCACCTCGACCGGTTCGTCGACAGCACCGGGCGGGCCACCGAGGTCATGGAGCCGCTGTCGCTCTAGGATCGCGGCTTTCCGGCATGGACCCGGGGTCGGCACCTTCTGCGACAGGCGCCGGCCCCGGGACGATTGGCGGGACGGGAGCGGGAACGTCAGGCGGCGACTTCCGGACTCCGGCTGGTCATCATCACATCAGGTCTGAAGCGGTGGGAACACCCGGGGGCCGGCTCTCCACCCGGTAGTCGGCGCCATACATCAGCCGACTGCGACGCCTCGGCGGCGGCGTGGACACGACACGATTCGGGAGACAACCGCATGACTCGGGTCAGACTGCTGCTCAGCCTCGCGTTCGCAGTGCTGCTGGCGGGTGCGCCGCCCGTTACCGCCGCCCCGGCCGACGTGCCGCTCGTCGACGCCGTCAAGGCGGGCGACGCCGCGCGGGTGCGCGCCCTCATCGACGACGGGGCCGATGTCAATGCCGCCGAGCCCGACGGCACCACCCCGCTCCACTGGGCCGCGTACGCCGGCGACGTCGACACGACGCGGCTGCTCCTCGCGGCGGGCGCCGTCGCCAACACCGGCAACCGCTACGGCGTGCGGGCGCTGTCGCTCGCGGCCATGGCGGGCAGCCCCGGCGTGGTCGAGGCCCTGCTCGACGCCGGCGCCAACCCCAACAGCACCCTGACCGAGGGCGAGACCGCCCTGATGACGGCGGCCCGCGCGGGCAACGTCGAGGTGGTCGAGCTGCTCCTCGACGCGGGGGCCGACCCCAACGCCCACGAGCACTGGAAGGGGCAGACGGCGCTGATGTGGGCGGCGGCCGAGGGCCACGCCGCCGTCGTCCCCACCCTCGTGCGCTACGGCGCCGACGTCGGGGCCCGGTCGAACCGGGGATTCACGGCCCTGCTCTTCGCGGCCCGCGAGGGACGCACCGACGTCGTGCAGACCCTGCTCGAGGCGGGGGCCGACCTCGACGAGCAGATCTCCATCAACTCGACCCTGACCGCCGGCGGCGTCGAGCGGCGGCGCGCGTCCGACGCCGGGCTCAACGCGTTCCTCCTCGCGGCGGGCAGCGCCCACTTCGAGCTCGCCGCCTACCTGCTCGACCGCGGCGCCGACCCCAACGCCGCCCCCCGCGGCTGGACCGCGCTGCACCAGCTCACGTGGGTCCGCAAGGCGGGCATCGCCGGCAGCAACAACCCGGCCCCGCGCGGCTCGGGCGACATGACCAGCCTCGACTTCGCGCGCAAGCTCGTCGCCCACGGCGCCGACCTGAACGCCCGCGTCACCACGCGCCCGCCGGCCGGCATCACCGCCCTGAACTTCATCGGCGGCACCCCGTTCCTGCTCGCGGCGCGCACCGCCGACGCGGAGTACATGGAGCTTCTCGCCGGACTGGGCGCGGACGTGTTCCTCACCAACGAGGACGACTCGACCGCCCTCATGGTCGCGGCCGGCCTCGGCACGTCGTCACCCGGCGAGGACCCCGGCACCGAGGCCGAGGTTCTGGAAGCGGTGCAGCTCGCCCTCCACCTGGGCCTCGACATCGACGCCGTCGACGCCAGGGGCGAGACCGCGATGCACGGCGCCGCCTACAAGCACCTGCCGCGGGTGGCGACCCTGCTCGCCGACGCGGGGGCCGACATCGAGGTCTGGAACCGCGCGAACCGGCGCGGGGCCACGCCGCTGGGCATCGCCGTCGGCATGCACCGCGGCATGAACCTCCTCAGCTCGCCGCAGACCGCCGACGCCATCCGCGACGTCATGCGCGCAGCCGGCGTCACGCCGGACCAGTGATACTCAATAGGGGAGTTCCGCGGCCTCCGCGCGACTCCCCTTCGGCTCTACGACGACGACGCCTGCCGGTTCGCACCGGTAGACGCCGCCCATACGAGAGCTGTCCACGACCGCCTCGTCTCTGCCTGCGCCCTCGCCTCAACACGGCCGGGAACCAGGCGGCCAACCACGAGGACCATACGTGACCGACACCGCCTACAGCGCCGATAGCAACCTGGCGCTCGAAGTAGTGCAGCAAGAGAACCGGAAACGGCGGGCCCTGAGCGTGCTACTCGGTGACCTCCGCACGAGGGCCGAGCACCACTTGGCCATCCAGGTCCACATGGGGGAGGTCGATTCCTACATCACTTCCGTCCCGCTCCGGTGGATTGCCGCCAAGGTGGGTTTCGCCGCTGACCTTCCCATCTTCAGAGAGAGCATCGAGGGCTCCAAACGCATTGCCGTCGACCAAGATACCATCGAGACGGTCCAGCAGCGGCAGCCCGACTGGCGACGGCAACAGGAAATGACCGCCTACCTCGCCACCCGCCGCCATCACAAGTTCCCGCCCCTCCTGCTCGTCGCCTACCAGCATTGGGTACACGAAGACGACAGCGACAAGTGGGCACCCGATGGCACGGCCATGCACCACAGCCTCACCCTTGCCAGTCTCGATCCTACGGGAACGTACTGGGACCTCGACGACAGCGAGACACTCCTCTACGCTCTCGACGGACAGCATCGTCTGATGGCGATCCAGGGGCTCAATGAGCTCATTACCACCGGAACTCTCCACGCCCTCGACGATAACCGGAAGAAGAGAAGCCAGCCGCCACTGTCACGCGACACCCTCATCAAACGCATCCAGAACAGTATCGGCGGCGGCCGGCACGCCGTCCATGAGCGTCTGCAACGCCTCATGGACGAGCGTATCGGCATAGAAATCGTGCCCGCTGTCATCCACGGGGAGACCTTCGTCCAAGCCCTCCGCCGACTTCGCCAACTCCTGGTCGACGTCAATGAGCACGCCAAGAACCTCACCGCCGGCGAGCTCGCCCAGCTCGACGAGAACCACGGCTTCCGAATCGTTGCCCGCAGACTGATGAGCCGGCACAAGCTTCTGCGCAGCGCCACGGATCCCGACGGCGTTCCCTTCGGCCGAGTCCACACAAGACACGGAACCCTCGGCGAGAAGTCTCCGTCCTACACGACACTCCAGGCCCTCTCTACCATCGTCGAAAGGTACCTGGTCGAAAGGAGGACGCCCCCGCAGGTGTCTTCTTGGCGTCCGCTCGTCAAGGGCATCTACGAGCGCCCCGACGACGACAGCCTCGAGATCGGCACGTCAGCCATGGCCGAGTACTTCGACACCCTCGGCCGCCTCCCTTCGCACGAGGCGTTCATCCAAGGAAAACCCGCCGGCAACATCAGAAAGGCGGACGGCGATGACAACATCCTCTTTCGCCCGATCGCCCAGACCGCGCTGGCCGAAGCCGTCGGCAGGCTCTCCCGTGCAGGGATCTCGCTCGACACCATCGCCGGTGTCCTGGCCGAGCAGGAAAGCGGCGGCCAACTGAAGCTCACCGATCCTCGCACACCCTGGTTCGGCGTCCTCTGCGATCCCGTGTCCCGCAAGACGCGTCGCCACAGAAAGAACGAGGAGCTCTGTTGCTGGATGTTCCAGTATCTCCTCGGGGGAGGCCTCCCCGACGACTTAGACCCCGAGGAACTCCGGCATAGATTCGTCAACGAACGCCGCGTCGACGATGACCACGCCGTCGACCTCCACGGTGACACGGTCGGACTCGACAGAGTCAAGCTCCCCAACCCGTGGCGTTGACGTCGCAAGCGAAGACCGACTGCCCCGCAAGCGACGAGGCCCCCTTCGCCACCCTGGGCGATGTTGACCGCCTCGGCGCCGCCTTCTGCGCGGAGCCCCATGCTTTGGAACACCTCGCCGGAGTCCAAGGCTATCGGGCGTTCCGGATGCAGTGCCTCGCTACTACCTTGCGTATCCTGCATGCCTGCCGTCCGCCCGCACGGGCGGTCGTCAGCTTGCGGCTGAAGCGCCTCGACAGCATTCGCCGGAAGATCACCCGTCGTGGCGCGAACTTCAAGCTCGGCACACTGGACGACGTCATCGGCGTCCGCGTGATCTGCCGAAGCGTCTCCGACGTCATCGCTCTCAGCACCCGGATCAAATCCTCGCCCCACGTCCACCGAGTCAAGGACTACATCCAGGCTCCGGCCGCCACCGGCTACCGGGCCATCCACCACATCATGCGGTTCCAACAACCCGTGTCAGCGAACCGTTCCTTTGCGGTCCGGTACGAGATTCAAGCCAGAACGTACCTCCAACACCGCTGGGCCGTCTGGTCCGAGGCTCATGGCGAGAGGGCGAAGGTCGGTCGAGCGGACGTTGCCCACCACCAACAACTTCGAGCTGTGTCGCTGGACATCGCCCGATGGGAACGGGACAACCCCACACGCCCTCAGCATCAACTCCTTCCCTACGCCGGCGTCCGCACCGTCGCCGTCTGTTGGCGGCCCGCGCACGGGCCCGCCACGCCGTCGTTGTTCCACGACGACGTCGGCGCCGCCGTCTCGTGGTTGAACCACCTCGAAACGGCCTATCCCGCACGGAGAGAAAACGCACTGCTACTCGTCGGCGTCGCCAGGCATGCGGACATCAGCCGCGCTCTTCCGCTCACTCACCCACTCTACGTCGGTGCCCGCGTCGTGCACCCGAGGTTCTACATCCCCTCGGCATCATCCTGATGCCGTCGCGCTCAACCCAAGGAGACGCAAAGGCGCGGTCGGGCGTCCCGGATCTCCCAACCCGGCCGCAAGGGGGAGGGCTCGCGGCCCTCCCCGGAGGCGCGTGCCCGCCGCTCACTGCTCCTGATCGTCGGTCGCCGCCTGCGCGTCGAGGACGCGCTGGCCGCTCAGGGCGTTGCGCACCGCCCAGTTGCCCTCGTGGCACGCGTACTCGTAGATCTCGTAGGTCGGGTCGGCGGTCAGGGGCATCTGGATGGTGAACGGCGCCGTGTAGACGTTGGGGTCGGTGACGGTGACGGTCCAGATGATGGTGTCGTCGGAGACGCGGCGGAAGCGCTCGACGACCTCGAGGGCCTTGCTGGTGGGGATGCCCTTGAGGCGGCGGCCGGCGCTGCTCGACGCGATCCAGCCGCGGTTGTGGAAGTTCCTCGACTCGACCACGAGGGTGTCGCCCTCCCAGCGGCCGCGGGAGTCGCCCATCCACATGCGGATGTTCGCGTCGACGTGCGGCTGGTTCGAGATGGGAATGATGCGGACGTCGTGGATCATCTCGTGCTGGATGACGAAGTGGTCCGGCGTCTGGACGATGCGGTAGGCGTTGTTGTAGCCGGCCGGGAGCATCGAGCCGGGGACGCCGCGCGAGATGCAGCGGTCCCACACGCTCATGTGGATGTAGTCGTCGCCGTTGTGGTCGAGGTTGTACTGCTTGGCGTCGAGGGCCCACTGCCGGATGCGCGCGCGCCCGTCCGGCGGGTCGACGATGAGCGACGTCTGCCCCGTCGACAGCACCGTGTCGCCCGCGTCGAGCCAGTAGCTGCCGTAGCCGCCGACGTTCTGGCCTGCCTCGTAGCGGCGCGCCGGGGCCTCGTCGCGCGCCCGCTCGTCGACGACGCGCTGCTGGTTGATGGCGGCGATCTCCTCGTCGGTCAGGAACGCGCGCCCCTCGAGGTTGGCGGGCCGCTCGATGGGGGTCAGGGTCTTGTTGCCCCACATGCCCTGCAGGTCGGGCTGGCCGTCCGGCGTCCGGGGCAGCGTCCAGTCGGGGTCGACGACGCGCTCGAGCTGGGCGCTGGCCCCGGCCGCGCCCGCGAGCAGGCCGGCGGCGGCGAGCGCCGCGATGACGAGGCATCGGCTGTTGGTGAATCTACGCATCGAATGGCTCCTTTCAGCGTCCCTCGGCGGCGGCCTCGCGCTCCTGCACGCGGGCGCCGGCCAGCAGGTTGGTCATGCCGTAGTTGCCCTCGTGGCACGCGTACTCGAAGAGCGGCGCGTCGGTCCGCGTCATCGGGATCATCGCGGTGAACGGCTGCGTGAACGTCGCCGGATCGTGGACCGTGAACTCGTAGCGCAGGCGGTCGTCGTCCTCCCGCGTGAAGCGCTCGACGAGCCGCGCCGTCTCGCCCGACCCGTAGGAGCGGGCGATGGTGTAGAAGCTGCCGGTCTTGTCCGTGAAGTTGGTCGACTCGACCACCAGGGTGTCGCCCTCCCAGCGCCCGCGCGAGTCGCCGAGCCACTGGCGGACGGTGCCGGGCAGGTGCGGCACGTCGCCCAGCGGCACGATGCGCGCGTCGTGGACCATCTCGTTGAAGATGACCACGTGGTCGGGGGTCTGGAGGACGTGGATGTTGTTGTTGTAGGCGCTCGGCAGCATCGGCGGGCCGGCGTTGAAGCCGAGCATGCACCGCTCGGAGAGGCCCAGGTCCTCGGGCCCGCGGGCGGGCGAGTTGAAGACGACCCGCTCCCGGACCGGCCGGCGCCACGCCGCGCGGCGCGCCTGGTCGGCCTCGTCGACGCCGTCGACCCGCGGGGGGATGCGGCCGTCGGGCGGATCGACGATGAGCGACGTGCGCAGGTCCTCCGTCAGGCTGTCGCCGTAGTCCCACCAGAAGTCGTTGTAGGCGCGCTCGACGTCGCGCCGGGCGCCGCCGTCGCGCCGGTCGGCGTTCCGGCTCTCGATCGCGGTGGCCCGGAACTCGGCCGCCTCCTCCGGCGAGAGGACGGCCTGGTCGCCCAGCGCGGCCGACCGCTCGAGCGGCGTCAGGGTCCGGAAGTCCCAGACGCCGCCCAGGTCCGGCGCGCCCCACGGGGTGCGGGGTCCCGCCGCGGTGGCGGCGGCGCGGGCGGCCGCGGGGGCCCCGAACAGGGACAGGTCGACGGCGTTGGCCATCGCCTCGTAGCCGGCGTCGGACGGGTGCAGCCAGTCGCCGGCGTGCAGGTCCCACCGGAACCGCGTCGGCTGGTCGGGGTCGCGCACCGCGGCGTCGAAGTCGACGACCCCGTCGTAGGCGCCGCTCGTGCGGATCCACGCGTTGAGGGCCTGCCGCTTCGCCTCGCCCGCCTCCGTCCAGTAGAAGGCACCCTCGAACGGCGGCAGGGTGCCGCCGTAGATGGTCAGCCCCCGCGCGTGCGCGCGCTGGATGAGCGTGCGGTGACCCGCGATCAGGTCGTCGACCGACGGCCGCGGATCGTCGAACGCCATGCCGATGTCGTTGGTCGTCTCGAGGACGATGACGTGGGTCGCCCCCGGCTGCAGCAGCACGTCTCGGTCGAACCGAGACAGGCCGCTCGGGCCGAAGAGCGCGTCGGGGTTCGGCGGCCCGTCGGCACCGGGAGGCGCCGGGCGGCCCGCGCGGCGGAGGATGCCGAGGCCCGCGTTGTGGCTGAGCACGCGGTTGCCCGCGATGCCGACGTTCAGGACGCCGGGCGCGGCGTCGCCGAGCTCGGCCGCGAGCCGGCGAGCGAGGAAGTCGGGCCATCGGCGGTTCGCGTCGACCGTCGACCCGGTCCCGTCGGTGATCGAGTCGCCCATCGCCACGATGGCGCCGGGCGCCGTCTCCGACCACACGTCGACGCGCGACAGGTAGAACCACTGCTGCGTGTCGCGCTCCTCATCGAACTGCACGGCGCCGACGTGATTGCCCGGCGCCGACACGACCGTCGTCGACAGCCCTGTGGTGTGCACGGTGGCCGGCGAGGTCGATCCCCAGGTGTCGCCCGGCAGGTAGATGTCGATGACCAGATCGCCGAGGGGCGTCACCGCGAGGGCGACCGGATCGCTCAGCACCGTGGACCCCGCCTCGATGGTGACCGACGGGTGGCCGCCGAAGGTCAGGTGGGCGCCGGCCCCGATGGCGCCGTCCGTCCGCTCCGCGACGTGGGCGGCGCCGATCTCGAGGGGCTCGGTGCCGAACAGGTTCGTCAGGGTCACGCGCACCTGCGACCCGCCGATGCTCGTCCGGACCACCTGCCGGATCGTCTGGTTCCGCACCCGCACCGGCGTGCGCGGCGCCGGCATCGGCACCTCTTGCGCCTGCACCTCGGGCGGCGGCGGCTCGACCGCGACGGGCCCCGTCGCCCAGGTGCCCACCCAGCGGCCCTGCGCGGCCGAGACGGCGGGAGCCGCAAGGACGACCGCGACGACGGCCACCAGGGGGAGCGACAAGAAGCGTCCGGGCGCGGCGCGACGGACCGGACCCGCGGCCCTGTGGAAACTGGGAATCCTGTGCATCGTCATCCTGCAATCCAATCCGGGTGGCGGCCCGCCGGGGAACCGGCTCCAGTGAAACCTGCGGCGCGGCGGAGCCGTTGGCCGTTGCCTATTGTACCGTCATGTTCCCGAGCGACCGCGCCGGAACCCGCGGGGAAGCGATATGGTCCGGCGTACCACGTTCCGCCGCCATGTTAGTCTGGGATCATGCCACCGGGCAGGCAGGGCGAGGCCCCGCGCGCCGGGATGCAGCCGCCCCCGCGCACCGGAACCCCGACGGAGCGCCGGCTGCTGGTCGCGCTCGCCATGGCGTTCCTGGCCGCCGCCTGCGGGGACGACGACGTCCGCACCCCAACGGCCCCGACGCCCACGACCCCGACGGCCCCGGTGGCCCAGAGCCTCGACATCGCCGGCGCCCCGCCGGGCGGCCTCGTCGTCGGCTACGAGGTCGAGCTGCAGGCGCGCCTCACCTACAGCAACGGCGCCTACCGGATCGTGACGGCCGAATGGACCTCGAGCGCCCCCGCGCTGGCTTCCATCGACGCGGACGGCACCCTCGACGCCCACGCCGCCGGCGTGGTGACCATCACCGCGCGGGCCGAGGGCTTCAGCGCCACCGCCACCGTCGAGATCCGGCCGCCGGGACCCGACGAGACGTTCTGGAGACAGCTCGCGTTCAACGACTACGAGTGCAGCCGGCCCGAAGAGACGTGTGACGACCTCGCTCGACGCGTGCTGTGGCGGCTGCCGACCCCGTCGCCGAACTTCCTCGTGCGGGAAGACAGCCTGGCGGTCCCGAACCTCGTCGACGTCATACGGGAGACGATTCCCCGGGCCGTCCCGCAGTTGACGGGGGTCCCCTACGCCGGGCGGGTCGAGACCGCCCCGCGGGATGCGCCGGAGCCGTCCGGGGGCAACTGGATCGTCATCGAAGGCGTCGTGCCTCAGGAGACCCCGACCTCCTCGGCCTGCCGGAACATCGGGACCGAGTCGTATGTCTGCGGTAAGGCGTACATCGGCCGCGAGCGCGGCTGCATCATCCTGAACACGCATACGCGGCGGTGCCTGACCCCGTCGCTCATCATGCACGAGGTCGGCCACGCGCTCGGCTTCTACCACACGCCCAACGCCGTCGACATCATGCATCCGAGCGCGCTCGGCAACCAGAGCGCGGTCTTCTCGCCCCTCGAGCAGTACCACGGCGCCTTCGCGTACACGCAGCGGCGCGGCGCCACCTACGCCGAGATCGCCCTCGGCGCTTTCGGCCCCCGCCGCCCCCGGCCCGCGCCGTCGCCGTTCCACCACGGGGGAGTCGCCGTCGACTAGAACCCGACCTCGAACGGACTGCCTGGACCGTGGCCGGACCCGGAGGAGGGGCTGATGAACCGACGATCCGTTCCTGCGGCCTGGCTTTCGGGCCATCCAGGCCCAAAGAAGCGATCGAGGGGCATCCGGATCGCCGTCGACCAGCAGCTGATCCCTACGGCGGCAGCCATGGCCCCTTCTCGGACCTCGCAGACACGGGTTCCCGGCTGATCCTGGGTGATAATCACACAAATGCCGCAATGCCTCACGGGGTTGGGGCGTGATCGTGATCGAGAAACGACGCCGGGGACGGACGGGCGGATGATTGTCGCTTGGGGTTGCGTGTCTCGGCGGTTCGACCGGGGGCACGGAAGGCTCCGCGGGACCAGGGCGAAACGCCGCACGGCAGCCGCGCTGGTCCTCGCGCTGCTCGATGCCGGCTGCGGCAGCGACGACGTCCGCAGTCCGGTCGCCCCGACCGCCCCCGACCCCGTCGATCGGACCCTCGTGAGCATCGAGATCGTCAACGCCCCGCCGGCCGGCCTGACCGTCGGCTACACCGTCAGGCTCGAGGTGCATGGCACCTACAGCGACGGCACGAAGCGGATCGAGGTCGCCGCCGTCGAGCGACGCCGCGGTGGCCTCGGTCGACGCGGGGGGAGCGGTTCGGGCTCACGCCGCCGGCGTTGCCAGAATCACGGCCACGGTCGGCGACCACCGCGCGACCGTGACGGTCGAGGTCCGACCCGTGGGACCCGACGAGGCCTTCTGGAGGCAGTTCGCGTTCAACGACTGGGACTGCCGCACGCCGGCGGCCTGCGAGGCCGCCGACTTCACGTACCGCCCCATCGAGGAGCGCGTGCTCTGGCGGCTGCCGACCCCGTCCCCCGACTTCCTGATGCTGGCGGACAGCCTGAGTCCGGAGCTCGTCGATCGCATTCGCGAGACGATTCCGCACGCCGTCCCGCAGTTGACGGGCGTCCCCTACACCGGCCGCATCGATACCGGGTCGCTGGGCATGCAGGAGCCGGTCGGGGGCAACTGGATCGTCATCGAGGGCGCCAAGCCGCCGGAGACGCCGACGTCCGTGGCCTGCCGGAGCATCGAGGTACGGTCCAGCGAATGCGGGCGCGCGTACATCGGGCGCGTGCGCGGGTGCGTCGCGCTGAACATGCGCCGGCCGTCATGCCTGACGCCATCGCTGATCATGCACGAGATCGGCCATGCGCTCGGCTTCTACCACACGTCGAACCCGCGGGACATCATGCATCCGACCGGCCTCGGAGGCCAGACGGGGGACTTCACCCCCCGGGAGCAGCACCACGGACGCTTCGCCTACACGCAACCCCGCGGCGCCGGCTACGCCGACATCGCCTTCGTCGCCGTCGGCCTGCGACGGCCGCTGCGGGCAACGTCACCGTTCGATCACGGTGGAATAGCCATCGACTAGAGCCGAACCTCGGAGCAGGAAACATGAGCAACTCGACGGATCGACGATCGTTTCCACACGGCCGCTCTCGGCCGTCGCGGCGGCCGAGACGTTCAAGAAGCGTCGGCATCGGCCTGCTGGCGGTCGCCGGCGCACTCGCCTTGGGCGGCGAGGCCCGCGGCCAGGTGGGCGTGGAGTCGGATCGGGAAGTGCTCGAGGCGTTCTACCACGCGACCGGCGGGCCCGACTGGTTCTTCAGCACCAACTGGCTGAGCGACGAGCCGCTCTCGGCGTGGCACGGGGTCCACACGAACGACGAGGGTCGTGTGTGGCGGCTGTTGCTGTCGAGCAACAACTTGACCGGGGCGCTCCCGCCCGAACTGGCGCGGTTGACCAGGCTGAACGTCCTGTCGCTCAGGTTCAACCAGTTGAGCGGCCCCATCCCGCCCGAGCTGGGCCGATTGACCGGACTGATAGGCCTGAATCTCTTCGGCAACCAGTTGAGCGGACCGATCCCCCCCGAGCTGGGCCAGTTGACCAACCTCGAGCTGCTGCATCTCGACGAGAACCAATTGACCGGACCGATCCCCCCGAGCTGGGCCGGTTGACAGCACTTACGGCTATCCTGGGTCTGTCGGAAAACCAGTTGAGCGGACCGATCCCCCCCGAGCTGGGCCGGTTGACCAACCTCGAAAGACTGCAGCTCAACCGCAACCAGTTGACCGGGCCGATTCCGCCCGAGCTGGGCCAACTCACCAATCTGATATCCCTGAGTCTCTTCAGCAACCAGTTGACCGGGCCGATTCCGCCCGAACTCGGCCAGTTGACCCGCTTGACGAGCCTGCAGCTCGGCGGGAACCGGTTGACCGGACCGATCCCGCCCGAGCTGGGCCGGTTGACAGCACTTACGGCTATCCTGAGTCTGTCGGGCAACCAGTTGAGCGGACCGCTCCCGCCCGAGCTTGGCCGGTTGACCAACCTCGAGAGACTGCAGCTCCGCGGGAACCAGTTGACCGGGCCGATTCCGGTCGAGCTCGGAGATCTCACGGAGCTGACCTTCCTGAGCATCGACGGCGATACCGGGCTCTGTCTGCCTCCGGAGCTCCAGGACACGGTGTTCGGACAACTGGCGCTCGACGAGGGTGTTCCCTTGTGCGCCGCGGTGACGGCACTCCCGCTGGCGGCGTTGTGGATGCTGGCGCTCGCCCTCGTCGTGCTCGGGTCGCGCCGGAACAGAATGGAAAGGGCGGCCGCCGCGTCGTGACGGTCTCGGCCCCGAACGCACCCGCGGCCCGCCGCTCCGCCGCCGGCCGGATCGCCCGGGGCGGCCGAACGGGGAGGGACATGAGGGACGCGATTCCGGTCGGCTTCCCCGCGAAGCCGCCGTCCGACCAGTGTCCCGCAGGCTCCGGACGGACAAGGGCCCGACGCCGGGTGGCGGCCGCGCCCTCGCGCTCCTCGATGCCGGCTGCGGCAGCGACGATGTCCGCAGTCCGACCGCCCCGACCGCCCCCGACCGGACCCTCGTGGGCATCGAGATCGTCAACGCACCGCCGGCCGGCCTGACCGTCGGCTACACGGTGAGACTCGACGTGCATGGGACGTACAGCGATGGCACGAAGCGGATCGAGGTCGCCGCCTGGACGTCGAGCGACCCGGGGGTGGCCTCCGTGGACGCAGGTGGAGCGGTTCGGGGGCGCGCCGCCGGCGTTGCCAGAAATCACGGCCACGGTCGGCGACCACCGCGCGACCGTGACGGTCGAGGTCCGACCCGTGGGACCCGACGAGGCCTTCTGGAGGCAGTTCGCGTTCAACGACTGGGACTGCCGCACGCCGGCGGCCTGCGAGGCCGCCGACTTCACGTACCGCCCCATCGAGGAACGCTTGCTCTGGCGGCTGCCGACCCCGTCCCCCGACTTCCTGATGCTGGCGGACAGCCTGGGTCCCGAGCCCGCGACGGACCCCGCTCCCCCCGGTGCCGCCGCCATGTTAGTCTGGACTCATGCCACCGGGCAGGCAGGGCGAGGCCCCGCGCGCCGGGATGCAGCCACCCTCGCGCACCGGAACCCCGACGGAGCGCCGGCTGCTGGTCGCCCTCGTCCTGGCGTGCCTGAATGCCGGCTGCGGGGGCGACGACGTCCGCACGCCGACCTCCCCGACGCCCCGACCACATCGGCCCCGGTGGCCCAGAGCCTCGACATCGTCGGCGCCCCGCCGGGCGGCCTCGTCGTCGGCTACGAGGTCGAGCTGCAGGCGCGCCTCACCTACAGCAACGGCGCCTACCGGATCGTGACGGCCGAATGGACCTCGAGCGCCCCCGCGCTGGCTTCCATCGACGCGGACGGCACCCTCGACGCCCACGCCGCCGGCGTGGTGACCATCACCGCGCGGGCCGAGGGCTTCAGCGCCACCGCCACCGTCGAGATCCGGCCGCCGGGACCCGACGAGACGTTCTGGAGACAGCTCGCGTTCAACGACTACGAGTGCAGCCGGCCCGAAGAGACGTGTGACGACCTCGCTCAACGCATGCTCTGGCGACTGCCGACCCCGTCTCCGAACTTCCTCGTGCGGGAAGACAGCCTGGCGGTCCCGAACCTCGTCGATGTCATCCGCGAGACGATTCCCCGGGCCGTCCCGCAGTTGACGGGGGTCCCCTACACCGGGCGGGTCGAGACCGCCCCGCGGGATGCGCCGGAGCCGTCCGGGGGCAACTGGATCGTCATCGAAGGCGTCGTGCCTCAGGAGACCCCGACCTCCTCGGCCTGCCGGAACATCGGGACCGAGTCGTATGTCTGCGGTAAGGCGTACATCGGCCGCGAGCGCGGCTGCATCATCCTGAACACGCATACGCGGCGGTGCCTGACCCCGTCGCTCATCATGCACGAGGTCGGCCACGCGCTCGGCTTCTACCACACGCCCAACGCGGTCGACATCATGCATCCGAGCGCGCTCGGCAACCAGAGCGCGGTCTTCTCGCCCCTCGAGCAGTACCACGGCGCCTTCGCGTACACGCAGCGGCGCGGCGCCACTTACGCCGAGATCGCCCTCGGCGCTCTCGGTCCTCGCCGCCCCCGGCCCGCGCCGTCGCCGTTCCACCACGGGGGAGTCGCCGTCGACTAGAACCCGACCTCGAACGGACTGCCTGGACCGTGGCCGGACCCGGAGGAGGGGCTGATGAACCGACGATCCGTTCCTGCGGCCTGGCTTTCGGGCCATCCAGGCCCAAAGAAGCGATCGAGGGGCATCCGGATCGCCGTCGACCAGCAGCTGATCCCTACGGCGGCAGCCATGGCCCCTTCTCGGACCTCGCAGACACGGGTTCCCGGCTGATCCTGGGTGATAATCACACAAATGCCGCAATGCCTCACGGGGTTGGGGCGTGATCGTGATCGAGAAACGACGCCGGGGACGGACGGGCGGATGATTGTCGCTTGGGGTTGCGTGTCTCGGCGGTTCGACCGGGGGCACGGAAGGCTCCGCGGGACCAGGGCGAAACGCCGCACGGCAGCCGCGCTGGTCCTCGCGCTGCTCGATGCCGGCTGCGGCAGCGACGACGTCCGCAGTCCGGTCGCCCCGACCGCCCCCGACCCCGTCGATCGGACCCTCGTGAGCATCGAGATCGTCAACGCCCCGCCGGCCGGCCTGACCGTCGGCTACACCGTCAGGCTCGAGGTGCATGGCACCTACAGCGACGGCACGAAGCGGATCGAGGTCGCCGCATGGGCGTCGAGCGACGCCGCGGTGGCCTCGGTCGACGCGGGGGGAGCGGTTCGGGCTCACGCCGCCGGCGTTGCCAGAATCACGGCCACGGTCGGCGACCACCGCGCGACCGTGACGGTCGAGGTCCGACCCGTGGGACCCGACGAGGCCTTCTGGAGACAGTTCGCGTTCAACGACTGGGACTGCCGCACGCCGGCGGCCTGCGAGGCCGCCGACTTCACGTACCGCCCCATCGAGGAGCGCGTGCTCTGGCGGCTGCCGACCCCGTCCCCCGACTTCCTGATGCTGGCGGACAGCCTGAGTCCGGAGCTCGTCGATCGCATTCGCGAGACGATTCCGCACGCCGTCCCGCAGTTGACGGGCGTCCCCTACACCGGCCGCATCGATACCGGGTCGCTGGGCATGCAGGAGCCGGTCGGGGGCAACTGGATCGTCATCGAGGGCGCCAAGCCGCCGGAGACGCCGACGTCCGTGGCCTGCCGGGGCATCGAGGTACGGTCCAGCGAATGCGGGCGCGCGTACATCGGGCGCGTGCGCGGGTGCGTCGCGCTGAACATGCGCCGGCCGTCATGCCTGACGCCATCGCTGATCATGCACGAGATCGGCCATGCGCTCGGCTTCTACCACACGTCGAACCCGCGGGACATCATGCATCCGACCGGCCTCGGAGGCCAGACGGGGGACTTCACGCCCCGGGAGCAGCACCACGGACGCTTCGCCTACACGCAACCCCGCGGCGCCGGCTACGCCGACATCGCCCTCGGCGCCGTCGGCCTGCGACGGCCGCTGCGGGCAACGTCACCGTTCGATCACGGTGGAATAGCCATCGACTAGAGCCGAACCTCGATTCTGGAGCAGGAAACATGAGCAACTCGACGGATCGACGATCGTTTCCACACGGCCGCTCTCGGCCGTCGCGGCGGCCGAGACGTTCAAGAAGCGTCGGCATCGGCCTGCTGGCGATCGCCGGCGCACTCGCCCTGGGCGGCGAAGCCCGCGGCCAGGTGGGCGTGGATTCGGATCGGGAAGTGCTCGAGGCGTTGTATCACGCAACCGATGGGCCCAACTGGCGGAACAGCACCAATTGGCTGAGCGACGAGCCGCTCTCCGAATGGTACGGGGTACGCACGGACTTGCAGGGTCGTGTACGAGCACTGCAGCTGGAGGAAAACCGGTTGAGCGGGCCGATACCGCCCGAACTGCCGCGGTTGACCAGACTTCAAGTGCTGGAGCTCTCTGCCAACCGGTTGAGCGGGCAGATACCGCCCGAACTTGGCCAGGTGACCTCGCTGGAATTCCTGCATCTCCGCAGCAACCAGTTGAGCGGACCCATACCGCCCGAGCTGGGGCAGCTGACCGACCTGACGAGTCTTACAATCGACGACAACTCGTTGAGCGGTCAGATTCCCCCCGAGCTGACCCAGTTGACCAGGCTGGAATTCCTGAGTCTGCTCGACAACCAGTTGAGCGGACCCATACCGCCCGAGCTGGGACGGTTGACCGGACTCCAGTACTTGCAGCTCGGCGGCAACCAGTTGAGCGGACCGATTCCCCCCGAGCTGGGGCAGTTGACCAACCTGGTACAGCTGACTCTCTACAGCAATCAGTTGAGCGGGCCGATCCCACCGGAACTCGGCCGACTGACGGCACTCAGCGTTTCCCTCGGCTTGTCGGGCAACCAGTTGAGCGGGCCGATTCCCCCCGAGCTGGGGCGGTTGACGAACCTTGTGCGCCTGTATCTGCGGAACAACCAGTTGAGCGGACCGATTCCGGTCGAGCTCGGAGGTCTCACCCGGCTGACTGAATTGGCGATCGACGGTGATACGGGCCTCTGTCTGCCTCCGGAGATACAGACCACGACTTTCGGACAACTGGCGGCACTCGAGAACGACGTTCCCCTCTGCGACGCGGTGACGGCACTCCCGCCGGCGGCGTTGTGGATGCTGGCGCTCGCCCTCGTGGTGCTCGGGATGCGCCGGATGGCAGCCGCTCACGAGTTGGTCGCGAGATCCCGGTCAGGGTGATGGAATAGGTGTTGCTCGCACGAGGCCGGCTGCGCCGGCTCGCAGACGACATCCGGCCCGCCCGGCCGAAGGGCCGTCTACTCGCAGGCCTCGGCGAGCCCCTGCACGGAAGTCACGTTGATGCTGTCGACGGCGTCGGCGGCGCCGCTCTCGTCGCGGATCAGGAGGCCCTTGGTCTCGACCTTGTGGCCCAGGTAGGCCTCGGGGCTCGGGAAGACGTAGAGCAGCTTGAAGGCGCGGTCGCCGAGGGGGATGGCCTGCGCCTCGGCGAGGGCGTCGCCGGCCGAGGGGGCGGGATCGGCCGCGCGGACCTCGGGGCTCGCCGACGACAACTGCCAGCCGGCGTGGCCGTCGCCGGCCAGGCAGCCGACCACCCGCACGAGGGCGAAGTTGGGCACGACCCCCGGGCCGTCCTCGCCCTCCACCCGGACGTCGCCGAGGAGGCCGGCCGAGAGCTCGGCGTCGCCCGACGGGAAGCCGTTGCGCTCGAGGACGTAGCTGATGATGTCGACGTAGGCGTCGTCGGAGAGGTTCTCGGAGCCGTCGGGGGGCATCGACTGCATGCGCTCGTAGAGGCCGTCGAGGGTCAGCCCCGTCCAGTCGCGCAGGAACACGACGCCGGTGAGGGACCGGCCGGCGCCACCGGTGAGATCGGCCCCGTGGCAGCGCTGGCAGCTCGCGTCGTAGCGCTCGCGCCCGCGGGCCGCCTGCCCGGTGGTGTACACCCCGTCCTTGACGGTGGTCTCGACGTCCGGCTCCTGGCTCGCCGCCACCGTCAGGGACCCCGCCGCCATCGCCGCCGCCGCGACCGCCGTCATCAGCACTCGCATCGTCTTCGCCCTGCCTCGTCCTGTAAGTCGTGAACATCCGGCTCCGGCCGGACCGCCAGCTTCGCTCGCCCAAGGCCGAGAGCTAACGGCTGCCCAGCGACTCGAGCAACCGGACCGTCGCCGGCGCGGCCTCGATGTTGCCGGTGCGGCCGCGGGCCACGATGGCCCAGGGGGTCT
Organism: Vicinamibacterales bacterium; assembly: GCA_965116765.1. Taxonomy (GTDB): domain Bacteria; phylum Acidobacteriota; class Vicinamibacteria; order Vicinamibacterales; family UBA8438; genus JAJEEA01. The sequence continues at coordinate 2,491,239 of OZ220718.1, forward strand.
GCCCCCGCCGGTTGGCGATGTCGAGGTCGGCGCCGTGCTCGACCAGCAGCTCGACGACGCCGTCGAAGCCCTTGTCGACCACGTGGTGGAGGGCGGTGTTCCCGTCCTCGTCCACCGCGTTGACGAATGCGCCCCGGTCGAGGAGGAACCGCACCGCGTCGAGGGTGCCGGCCTCGTCGTACATCTGGGCCTGGAAGGCCGGCGTCTTGTGCAGCGTCCGCTCGCGCCGGTCCCACACCGCGTAGCGCCAGCCCGCCCCGGCCGCGAGCATCAGCGGCGTCCATCCGTTCTTGAGGGGCAGCCGCGCGTCGGCGCCGGCCCCGGCGAGGACCCGCATGAGGTCGGTCTCGGCGAACTTGGCGGCCAGCGCGAGGGGGGTCGCCCCGAGCAGGTGCTCGCCGATCATCAGCACCTGGCCGTTGCGGGTCACCTTCGTGGCCAGCGTCACCTGGGCGTTCGGGCTCGCGCCGCGCGCCAGCAGGGCCTCGACCACCTCGATGTCGCCCGTCAGCACCGCCGCGTGCAGGGCGGTGTAGCCGGCGCCGGCCCAGTTCGGGTTCGCGCCCCGCTCGAGCAGGGTCAGGGCCACCTCGCGGTGGCCGCTGTGCGCCGCCACCACCAGGGCGCTCGCCCCGTCGGGGGCGGTGTCGTTGACGTCGGCCCCGGCGTCGAGGAGCCGGCGCGCCACCGCCGCGTCGCCGTTGCGGGCCGCGAAGAGCATCGGCGTGAACCCGCCGATCTGCGTCTCCTCGGCATCGGTGCCGTAGCTGCGTCCGAGCTCGCCATAGCGCAGCTCGGACTGCAGGCGCCGGCTGATGACGAACCGGCGCGAGCGCGACCGCGCCCCCACGTCAGCGCCGCCGTCGATCAGCAGTTGCACCACGTCGGCATGGCCCTGCGCGGCCGCCCACATCAGCGCGGTCTGCTGCTCGAGCGACTCGCGGGCGTTGGCGTCGGCCCCGGCGTCGAGAAGCCGCCGCACCGCCTCGACGTTGCCGGTCCGGGCGCAGGTCATGAGGACGGTCTCGCCGGTCTCGACCGCCGCGTCGGGGTCGGCGCCGGCCGCGAGCAGCAGCCGCACCATGCCGGGGCTGCCGTTGTCGCAGGCGAGGGCGAGCGGGGTCACGCCCAGGTCGTTGACGGCCGAGGCGTCCGCGCCGGCGTCCGCCAACCGGCGCGCCGTCTGCAGGTCGTCGTGGTAGGCGGCCCAGTGCAGCGCCGTCGCGCCGTCGGGCCGGGCCGCGTCGACGTCGATGCCGTCCGGCCCGCCCGCGGCGTCGAGGAGGGCGGCGATGGCCGGGGCGGCCTGCCGCTTGACCGCGTCGATCAGCCGCAGGTCGGGCGTCTGGGCGGATGCCGCGGCGACCGCCGACACGAGCGCGCCGATCACGAGGAGGCCGCGGCGGAATCTCCGCCGCGACCGTTCGCTGCCGATAGGCATGGCGTCGACCCCGTCAGATCCCCGTCAGCCGGTCCGGCCCCGGCCCGACCAGGAGCCTCGGCAGCGGCCCGGTGCTGTCGCCGATGCGCTCCACCGGCGCCCCCAGCTTGTCGAGCAGCGACACGTGGAGGTTGGCCAGCGGCGTGCGGTCGCGCTCGGGATAGGCGACGTGCCGCCCGCCCGCGAGCTGCCCCGCCGCGCCGCCGAGGAGCACGATGGGCAGGTTGTAGGGCGAGTGCGCGTTGCTGTCGCTCATGCCCGCGCCGTACATCAGGATCATGTGGTCGAGCAGCGAGCCGTCGCCGTCGGGCGTCGACCGCAGCTTCTCGACGAAGCCGGCGAAGAGGCTGACGTGATAGCGGTTGATCCTGGTCAGCTTGCGCAGCGACTCGCCCACCCCGCGGTGGTGCGACAGCGGGTGGTGGGCGTCGGGCACCTCGATCTGCGGATAGGTGCGGCCGCTCAGCTCGTGCCCGCTCATGAACGTCGTGACCCGGGTGCGGTCGGTCTGGTGGGCCAGGAGCTGCAAGTCGTACATCAGCCCCGTATGGTCGGCGAAGTCGGCCGGGGCCCCCATCGGCCGCGCCATCAGCGGCACCTCGCGCTCGCCCTGGACCTCGGCCACCTCGATGCGCCGCTCCACGTCGCGCACCGCGTCGAGGTACGCGCCGAGCTTCAGGCGGTCGCCGGCCCCGAGGCTGCCGCGGAGCCGGACCACGTCGGCGCGCACCGAGTCGAGAATGCTGCGCTGCTCGCGGCGGCGCGCCTCGCGGGCGGCGGGGTCGGTGGTCTCGTTGTCGCCGAAGAGCCGCTCGAACACCGCGCGCGGGTTGTGCTCCATCGGGAGCGGGGTCTGCGAGTCGCGCCACGAGATGGTGTACGAGAAGGCGCAGCTGAACCCGCCGCTGTCGCACGAGCCGGCGAAGTTCGCGCCCTCCAGCCCCAGCTCGAGCGATGCCAGCGGCGTGTGGCGCCCGAGCTCGCGGGCCGCGATCTGGTCCATCGAGACCGCCTCGGGGTTCCACGTGCCGGGATGCACGTCGGTCAGGAAGCGGGTCGCGGCGCGCGAGTGGCTGCCGCCGCGAATGCCCGGCGGCGGCGTGCAGTTGAGCCCCGACAGCACCAGCAGCTGGTCGCGGAACGGGGCCAGCGGCTCGAGAATCGGCGTCAGCTCGAAGCCGGCGCCGGTGGCCGCGGGCGTCCAGCTCTGCATGACCATGCCGTTGGGCACGTAGACGGCGCCGAACCGCACCGGCCCCGCCGCCGCCCGCGCGCTCAGGCCGGGCACCATGCCGTCGAGAAACGGCAGGGCCACGCTCGCACCGAGCCCCCGCAGCACCGCGCGGCGCGGAATCGTCCGCTTCGTGATGAACGTCATGACTCCGATCTCCTCATCTGGAACGGCACGCTATCGACGATGCCTCGAATGATCGACGACCAGCGGTACCCGCCGGCCTCCGCGTCGCGCACGATGCGCCGGATCGCCGGCTGATCGAACGCCTCCATCCGCCGGCCGACGGCATAGGTCAGCAGCTTCTCGGTGACGGTGCGGACCACGCTGGTCTCGTGGGCGAGCACCGCGTGGCGCAGGGCGGCGGGTCCGTCCACGGCGGTGCCGTCGGCGAGCGCCCCCGCCGCGTCGACCGGCGCCCCGTACTCGTCGGCGGCCCGCCACCGTCCGATGGCGTCGAAGTGCTCGAGGGCGAACCCCGGCGGGTCCATCATGCGGTGGCAGGCGGCGCAGGCGGGGTTGGCCCGGTGTTGCTCCATGCGCTCGCGCATGGTGCGCGGCGGCGCGCCCGCATGGTTCTCCTCGAGGGCCGGCACGTCCGCCGGGGGCTCGGCCGGCGGCATGCCGAGAACGTTGTCGAGCAGCCACTTGCCGCGCAGCACCGGCGACGTGCGGGTGGGATAGGCGGTCACCGTGAGCAGGCTCGCATGCCCCAGCAACCCCGCCCGCTCGCCCTCGACGGGCACGCGCCGGAACCGCTCGCCGTAGACGCCGTCCCGCCCGTAGTGCCGGGCGAGCCGCTCGTTCACGAACGTGTAGTCGGCGTCGAAGAGCTCCATGACGCCGCGGTCGCCGAGCAGCTGGCTCTCGAGGAAGAGCGTGGTCTCGCGCTCCATGTCGGCGCGCAGGTTCTCGTCGAACTCCCAGAAGACGTCGGCGTCGGGAATGACCCCCCGCACCCGGCCGAGCTGCAGCCACTGGCTGGCGAAGTTGTCGACGAGGGCGCGAGCCCGCGGATCGGCGAGCATGCGCGTGACCTGCCGGTCGAGCTCGTCGGGGTCGGAGAGCCGGCCGGCCTCGGCCGCCGCGAGGAGCGGCTCGTCGGGGATGTTGCTCCACAGGAACAGCGACAGGCGCGTCGCGAGCTCCAGGTCGGTCAGCCCGTACGCGGTCCCCGGGGCCGCGTCGATCGGATCGCGCTCGATGCGGAAAAGGAACTCGGGAGCCACGAGCAGGCGCTCGACAGCCTTCCGGATGCCGGCCTCGAAGCCGCCCTCGGCGCGGCCCCGCTCGTAGAACGCGAGCAGGGTATCGAGGTCGCCATCGTTCAACGGCCGGCGGTAGGCGCGCCGCCCCAGGGTCGACAGGATCTCGGCCGCGCAGCGGTCCTCGCCGGCCGCGGCCGTGTCCGGTCCGGCTGAGCCCGGCCCGGCCTCGTCCGACCCGACCGCACGCCCGGCGGCGGCGTCCGCCTCGACGCCCGGCCGGCAGGTGAAGATGCGCCGACGGCTCGCGGTGTCACCCGGACCGGCGGGGTCGTAGGGGCCGGCGATCTCCACCCGCTCGATCGCCGCGTGCCCGTGGTAGAACCCGAGCCCGCTCAGCGAGAACCCGGAGAGCCGGCGCTCGAGAATGCCGGTCGGCTCGGTGCGCGCGGCCACGAACGACACCCCGACGACGTGCTCGCCGGCGGTGGCCGGCACCATCACCTCGAGGTCCGCGTCGGCGTCGATCGACACGTACTGCTCCCACGCCGGGTCGCCCCGGATGGTGCCGAAGAAGGTGTAGGCCGACGGATAGCCGAAGCGGTCGGCGTCGCCGACCGTGAACCGCCGCACCAGCTTCCCGTCGAGGCGGACCTCGAGATGCTGGACGGTGCCCATGCCGACCACGTAGTCGTAGATCATCCGGCGCAGCCGCAGCTTCACGCGGTAGTCGCCGTCGAGGGGGAAATAGTGCCGGACCGCCAATCCCCCGCGGGACCCGAACGGCAGGTCCTCGCTCATGCGGTCGTCCTGGTACAGCAGCCGCGGCGTGGAGTACGTGGCGGCGGCGAACCCGGGACCCACGGCGGGATCCCCCACCGCGAGCCGGCTGATGCGGTTGGCGGCCGAGAGATAGCGGTCGAACAGGGCCGGCGACACCGAGAGGGCCTCGGCGTCGGTGCTGAACCCTTCCAGGCTCACGTCGTCGGGCGGAAACAACAGCCAGCCCTCGTCGACCTCGATGTCGAGGAGGCTGCGCACGGCATTGCGGTACTCGGGGGTGGTCAGGCGGCGCACGGCGGGCCGGCCGGGGTCGGGAGCCTCGGCCGAGGCGGCGTCGAGCCCGCTCTCGAGCCAGCCGAGGAACCGCTCGTGGACGTCAGCCGCAGGGCGCGGCCGCCCGGCCGGCGGCATCATGCCGAGCCGCAGCTTGCGGACGATGGCCTCCCAGACATCGGCGTCGGCGCCGACGTCGCCGGCGTCGAGCCCGTCGAAGGCCACCGGCACCAGCCCGCGCGCCTCTCGCGCCGCGGTGTGGCACGCAAGGCAGTAGCGTTGCACGAGCGCGTCGGCCGCCGCGGCGTCGTACGGCGCCGCGGCGGAGCCCTGCGCCGACGCCGTCATGGGCGCCAGGGCCGCCAGTGCGACTGCCCACACCACCAGTCGGACGGCCGGCGTCGTCCTCGACAGCATCATGTGTCTCCAGCGTCCCGGAGGCGGCACCATCCCCAAGCCGCCGGTTACCGCCCTCGCTACTGTAGTGCCAGCCGCGCCCGTTGGCAACCAGATTCGCCGTCGACGATCGCCCGCGGCCATCTGCCAACCGCGACGAGCGAGCGGTTGCCAGCGGTCGGCTCGGAAGGCGTTGCCGCGGCTGGCGGCTCAATTGGGTCCTGCGAGCGGAAGCGAGCGGCGCGAGCGGTGGCGAGCGGTGGCGAGCGGGGCGAGCGGTTGCGAGCGGTCTGGCGAGCGGGGCGAGCGGTGGCGACCCGCGGGCGAATTGTGTCATAATGCCCGTTGCTCGCCGTACCCGTGTACCGGTCGAAGGAGTCCATTCATGAGAATCCAGGCGCGAACATTCGCGGTCGTCGTGGCGGTCGGGGCCCTGTCGCTCGTCGCCGCTCCGGCCCAGGCGAACGAGGGCGACGTCACCTACTACCGGGACGTCCTGCCGATCATCCAGGACAACTGCCAGAGCTGCCATCAGCCCGAGGGCCAGAACCTCGGCGGCGTGGTGGCGCCGATGTCGTTCATGAACTACGCGGAGACCCGCCCGTGGGCCCGCGCCATCGCCCACAAGGTCGAGGCGCGCGAGATGCCGCCGTGGTACGCCTCGGCGCCGACGGGCGTCTTCTCGAACGAGCGCCTGCTGACCGACGCCGAGATCGAGACCCTGCTGAGCTGGGTCGAGGCCGGCGCCCCCGCCGGCGACCGGGCCGACGCGCCCGAGCCCCGGCAGTTCGTCGAGAACGCGAGCGGCGGCTGGTCGCTGGGCACGCCCGACTTCGTGTTCAAGCTCGACGAGCCCTACCACGTCGAGGACGACGTCTACGACCTCAACATCAGCTTCTTCAAGACCCTGACCGAGGCGGACCTGCCCGAGGACGTCTGGGTGCGCGGCTGGGAGTTCAAGACCGACGCCGGCAAGGTCGGCCACCACATGTGCGGCTTCGTCCGCGGTCCGGCCCCCGACCAGCCGCCGATCGAGGAGGCCGCGGCCGACGAGGGCGCGGCCGGCAGCGGCCAGCTCCTGACGTGCGTCGCCGAGGGCGCCGAGGCGGTCATGCTGCCCGACGGCTACGGCCTGCGGCTCGAGGCGGGGTCGACGCTGACCTACAACATGCACTACCACAAGGAGCCGGGCGAGGGCACGGGCATCTGGACGCAGCCCGAGATCGCCTTCTTCCTCGAGGACCGGCCGGTGCGCTACCAGGTGATCAACGACTCGATCGGCAACACCGGGTTCGAGATTCCGCCGGGCCACCCCAACTACCGGATCGGCACGTCCCGCACCCTCGACAAGGACATCCAGGTGCTGACGTACTGGCCGCACGCGCACCTGCGCGGCACCGCGTCGCGCTACACCGCCATCTACCCCGACGGCCGCGAGGAGCTGCTGCTCGACGTGCCCCACTACGACCAGGGGTGGCAGGAGACCTACAAGTACAAGGAGCCGAAGCTGCTGCCCGAGGGCACGCGCATCGACGTCAGCTTCTGGTACGACAACTCGCCGGAGCGGGCGGCGCGCTACGACTTCCGCTCGACCGACTCGCCCGGCCACGGTCCCCGGACCGACGACGAGATGACGCTGGGCTTCATCGGCTACGCCGTCGAGCTCGACGAGCCGGCGAACACCACCGACGACGACTAGCAAGGACCCCTTCCCGGCCGGGAGGCCCGCTCCGCTTCGGGCGCGGGTCTCCCGGATCTCTCCCCTCCCGGTTGGATACGCCATGCCTGCACTGCAATTCCGCATCTCCGCGTGCGCTGTCGTCCTCTACGCCCTGACGCAGGCCGCCGCCCCGGTGCACGCCGGACAGGCCGGCGAAGACGCGGATGGCCTCGTCCGCACCGGGCTGGTCCTGAACGGACGGTCGATCAGCGTCGACTACGACCCCGCCCTGCCGTCGGACCACCGCTCGCTGCTGGTGCTGCGGGCCGGCTCGACCCGGGCGGCGGTGCGGCTGGGGCGCATCGAGGGGCACCGATCGCTGGCCATCGGGACGCTGGCCCCCGACCCGGACGCGCCGCGCGGTCCCGCCCCGGACCACGATCTCTGGCTGATGCGCACAGCCGCGGGCTGGGTGCTCGATGCCCGGCCGGTCGAGGAAGCCCCGGATGCGCCCGAGGACGAGGGCGGCCCCGGCCCGTCCGATGCGGCGGGTGACGAGGCGAGCGACGTGGAAGCCGCCGAGACCCCCACCGAACCGGCCGACGCCGGCGCGGGAGCCGAAGACGCGGAAGCCGAGGACGCGGAAGCTGACGAGGACGCGGAGCTGACGAGGGCGCGGCTGACGAGGACGCGGAAGCTGAGAGCGAGGACGCCGAGACGGACGTCGAAGACACCGAGGCGGAAGCGGAAGACGCCGAGGCGGATGCTGCCGGCGCGGACGCCGAGAATGCGCAGGCGGACGAGGACGCCGAGAACCGTGACGCGAACGCCGAGAGTGACGCGGCGGATGGCGGGGCCGACGAGTCGAATCCCGAGGCAGCGGAGGCGGCCCCCGAGCCACGGCCAGGCCGCATCCCCCTCGCCCACCGGGCGCTCGCCGACGAGGCCGAGACCCTGGCCGTGCGGCTGCTGCCGGCCGCCGACGAGGCGGGGACCCTGGAGCTGGTCTGGGGCCGCAACCAGTGGACGGCCGACTTCGAGTTCGTCGAGCTGCCGCGGCCGCCCCGACGCCCGCGCACGTCCAACGTCAGCCCGGGCACGAGCCTGACCCGCGACTCCGACCTCGACGCCCGCTACCGGGCCGCCGCACTCGGGTCGCGCAACGAGACCGCCCTGCGGACCCCCGACGGCGCCCGCATCCAGGTGCTCTTCGAGCAGGAGCTCGGCACCGACGGCGTCGACTTCGCGGCGCTGGAGTCGATAGGCGACGGCGACCTCGTCGAGCTCACCGAGGGCGCGGTCATCCGGCTCCGCAGCGAGGTCCCCCTGCGGTTCGGCGACACCCTCGTCCCCACCGACAACCTCGCCCCCGGCTTCCCCGGCTCGTACGGCCTCTGGCTGAAGGCGTCGGGTCCGGGCTGGACCCTGGTGTTCAACAACGAGCCCGACTCGTGGGGCACCCAGCACGACCCCGCGTTCGACGCGGCCGAGGTCGACATCGACCACACCCACGGCGGCCCCTACGAGAACCGCCCCCTCGGGGTGTCCCTCGTGCCGGTCGACGACGACGAGGCCCGCCTCGTGATCGTCTGGGGCCAGCACGTCTGGGCGGCCGACTTCACCATCGAGCCCTGACCCGGCGGCGCCCGGAGCGGGCGCGTTCGCCGGCGATGGGCTTCCTCGCCGCCCACGCCCGCCCACGCGCACGGGACCGACGTGCGCCAAGGTGGTTCCCGTCAGCGTCCCCTGCCGGCCCGACGCGCCGCCCCGGAACCGGCATGCGTCCCGGCATCTCGCACCCGTCGCGGCGGGTCGGTCGCCCAGACCCGCCGCCGTGCGAGAATACCCGCCTGCGCGAACTGTTCACGGCGTGATCGGGAAAACCGTGGACGCGAGCATGGACCGCGAGAGAACCAGTCTGGAGGCACCGATGACACGGCGTCATTCCTCGATACTCGTCGCCCTCGTGCTGGCGGTCGCCGCGGCCCTGGTCGCCGGCCTGCCCCGGCTGGCCGCGCTGACCGGGAGCGCCCAGGCCGGGTCGGACGCGGCGGCGTTCCAGTTCGACGCCACGTGGCCGAAGCCGCTGCCCGACAACTGGACGCTCGGCAACGTGGTGGGGGTCGCGGTGGACGCCCGCGACCACATCTGGATCGTGCACCGCCCCGGCAGCCTGACCCTGCAGGAGCGCGGCGCCGACGAGGACCCGCCGCTCGCCGAGTGCTGCCGTTCGGCCCCCCCGGTCATCGAGTTCGACCAGGCCGGCAACGTGGTGAACGCGTGGGGCGGGCCCGGCGAGGGCTACCGGTGGCCCGACTCGGAGCACGGCATCTTCATCGACCACCTCGACAACGTGTGGCTGGGGGGCAGCGGCGGCGACGACGCCCACATCCTGAAGTTCACCCGCGACGGCGAGTTCCTGCTGCAGATCGGCCGGCACGGGCAGGGCGAGGGCAGCAACGACCTCGCGAACTTCGGCCAGCCGGCCGAGATCGACGTCGACCCCGAGACCAACGAGGTGTACATCGCCGACGGCTACGGCAACCGCCGGGTGGCGGTCTTCGACGCCGACACCGGCGAGTACAAGCGCCACTGGGGCGCCTACGGCAACCGGCCCACCGACGAGGCCTACAGCTACGACCCCGACGCGCCGCCCTCGCAGCAGTTCGGGCGCCCCGTCCACTGCGCGACCCTGTCCGACGACGGGCTCGTCTACGTCTGCGACCGCGTCAACGACCGCATCCAGGTGTTCGAGCGCGACGGCACGTTCCTGAACGAGGTGGTCATCGCGGGCCGCACCCGCGGGTTCGGGTCGGCGTTCGACGTCGACTTCTCGCCCGACGGCGAGCAGAGCGTGCTCTACAACATCGACGGCATGAACCAGAAGGTGTGGCTGATCGACCGGTCGAGCCTCGAGATCCTCGGGTCGTTCGGCTTCGGCGGCCACATGGCGGGCGGGTTCACCGCCGCCCACAGCCTCGCCGTCGACTCGAGCGGCAACATCTACGTGGGCGAGACCCTGGAGGGCAAGCGGGTCCAGCGGTTCGTCAACATGCGGTAGGAGTTTGCGCCGTGGAACGGCGCGGACTCCTGGAGGGGTGGTTGGGCGCCAAGCGGAGCCGGAGGCGACGATTGGCGGGCCAGCGCGCCGGACCGGCGATTGGAGGACTCGAAGCCCGGCCGCGCAGGCGGCAGCGGGTCGCGGTAAGATCCAGACATGGACGCTACCGCTTGGACGGTCGTGGGAGCCGCGATCACGATACTGATCGCGATCGGCGCGTCGTTCCGGGGCCTGCGCGACGAGATGCGCACGCAGGGCAAGCGCATCGACGCCCTGGGTGAGCAGATGGGCGTGCTCAGGGAGCGGATGGCACACCTCGAAGGCCTGCTCGAAGGCCTCCGTGAGGCAATTGCCGGCAAGCGGGTCGCGTAAGCGCACCGCGGTCAGCGCACGAGGCGTCCGTCCTGCACCCAGACCTCGCCGCCGACGGTCACCGTGGTGTCGGTGAAGAAGTTCCAGCGGACGTAGCCCCCGGTGACGGTCCCGCCGAGCTCGGAGTTGTCGCCGAGCGACAGCCGGACGATGCCGGCGCCGTAGCCGTAATAGGGAATCCACGGGTTGCGCTCGGGCACCGCGAGCAGCGGGTTGAAGCCGAGGGCGAACTCGCGGAAGGCCCGCGCCTCCTCGGGCACGCCGGCCAGCTCGGCCTCGGCCGCCTCCTGCCCCGACTCGGCGGTCATCCCGGTGACCCGCCCCGCCTCTATCTCCACCCGCAGGCCGCTGACCGGCCGCCCGTCCCACTGCGACGGCGGGAAGACGATGACGCCGTCCACGGTCTCCTCGACCGGGGCCACCCGAATCGCCCCCGACGGCAGCTCGATCTCGCGGTCGATGAGGATGACGCCCTGGTCGGTACGCGCCTTCGAGGCATTGCCGTCGCCGAAGTTCACGGGCCGGTCGCCGATGCGGAACCGGATGTCGGTGCCCAGCGGCGAGGTGACCCGCACCTCCGCCCCGCGCATCGCGTCGACGAAGCGCCGCTGGACCGCCGCCAGCCCCGCGTAGTCGGTCTCGAGCAGCGCGTGCTGGTAGGCGGCGTCGATGACCGCCTGCGACGGCATCGGCTGCCCCGGCAGGGGGAACGCGCTGCCGTTCTGGGTCCAGTGGAAGTGGATGGTGCGGCCGATGCCCTCGTGCAGCAGGTCCTGGAGGGCCGCGTACACCGCGTGGTCGGGCCGCGCCCCCGGCAGCATGATGGCGCCGTCGAAGTCGCGCAGCATCTCGCGGTAGACGGCCCGCGCGGCCGCCGCGCCCTCGGCCAGGAGGTCGGCGTCCCAGTCCTCGGGGTGCGGCTCCTCGATGACGTCGATCACCCCGAGGTCGACGGCGCCGGCCCGCAGCAGGGCGTAGCGCAGCGGCGGTATCAGCTCGTCGAACTGCCCCGGCCGCGCCACGAGCAGGATGCGCTCGCCCGGCTCGGGGGCGAGCTGCGCCACCAGGCGCTCGGCCATCGCCTCCCACTGCATGGTGAGGCGGGACTGGGCGGGGGCGGTTCCGGCCGCGAGCGCCAGCGTCAGGCCGGCGGCGGCAGCGATGCGCGCAACACGTCTCATGGTTCGACTCTCCCGACGCGGCCCGCGACGATGCCGCCCCGCGGCCGCGAAAACTCGTGGCGAGCCGGCCGGGGCGGCATCACCCCAACATCACCGTCTCGCCGCGACACCCCGCTCGACCGGGCCTCGATCCAGGCCGCCGGCCGGCGCCGGGCCGGGGGCTTGCGGCCACGGCCCCGCCGCATTCGGCCGGCGCCACGCGGTGTTCCGCCGAGAACCCTACGACGGCCAGAGCCAACCGAACGTGCCGGCCGTCAGCAGCGCGTAGATCACCCCGTCGAACATCGTCAGCAGGGTGAAACGCCAGCTCCTGCGCCACCAGATGGTGCTCTGGGGAATCGCCAGCGCGTAGCCCGCGAAGGTCACGGCGCCGACGACGCGGAAGACGAGACCGTAATCGGCGTCGGGCGGGATGGTGAGGCCGGCCGTGTAGCCGGCGACGGCGCCGATCACCACGCAGTAGACGAACCACTGCCCCAGGCAGCGGCCGATGGTTATCGGCCCGTTCGGCAACACCGTCAGGAACGCGACGGGGCCGCGCTCGAACTGCGCCGCGAACTCGGGCGTGTTCATCTCCTTCATGCTCGACGCACCCGGGACGGCGTAGTCGCCCGGCGGGATCTCGAAGGGCCGCAGCGCGTCCATCACCTTGTCCTGGTCCGGGACCGGCCCGGCGTCGGCGACGTGATACGTCAGCAGCATGTGGATGACCGAGCTGGCGACGAAGACGAGGACCGCCGACAGCAGCACCGGCAGCCACAACGACAAGATGGACACCATTCGACAACCTCCCGCCCAGCGGCTCTTGCCGGCGAGCATACCCTATTCCCGTCTCCGAACCGACCCGCCCCTTCAGCATGCCCGGCCCGCGATCCGCGGATCGACGAATTGCGGTAACATCCGCTCCCATGCCGCCGGGACACGGGCGTCCCGCCGGCGTCCGCCCACGCGTCCTCGCCGCAGGACGGCTCGCGGGCCTGACGGTGCGAGTGGGCCTGACGGGTCGATCGGGCGGAGAGCGGAGCCGCCATGGGCGGCGGATCCGGCCAGATTGCCGAGCGATGGAAAGGGGTACACGATGCTGCTGGCGCTGCAATCCTGTCGTCGGGTGTTCCGGGCCGTTCAGTCGGCCCCGGTGCTCGCCATCCTGCTGGGGACCGCGATGATCGGAACCGAGGCCACCGTGCACGCCCAGTCGGACGAGCCGCTCGGCCACGGCTACAGCCGGCCCGCCCGCAGCCCCCACGGCAGCCGCTCCGAGGTGATCGCGCCGCACGGGATGGTCGCGGCGAGCCAGCCGCTGGCGGCCCAGGTCGGCCTCGACATCCTCAAGGCGGGCGGCAACGCCATCGACGCGGCGGTCGCCGTCAACGCGGTGCTCGGCCTCGTCGAGCCGCACATGAACGGCATCGGCGGCGACCTCTTCGCCCTCGTCTGGGACGCCGACACCGAGCGGCTCTACGGGCTGAACGCCACCGGGCGGGCGCCCTACGAGATCAGCCGCGAGACCCTCGTCCGCCAAGGCTACTCCCGCATGCCGGGGAACGGGCCGCTGACGTGGACGGTGCCCGGCGCCGTCGACGGCTGGCACGAGCTGCTCGAGCGGTTCGGCACGATGACCCTCGCCGAGGTGCTCGCCCCCGCCATCCGCTACGCCCGCGAGGGCTTCCCGGTGAGCGAGATCATCCAGCGGCAGTGGGCGGGGGCGATGCCGTCGCTCGTGCAGTGGCCCGACTCGGCCGCCACCTACCTGCCCGACGGCCGGCCGCCGCGCGTCGGCGAGGTCTTCCGCAACCCGCGGCTCGCCGACACCTACGACGCCATCGCCCGGGGCGGCCGCGACGCGTTCTACAAGGGCGACATCGCCCGCCGCATCGTCTCGTTCAGCGAGGGCAACGGCGGCTACTTCACGATGGCCGACTTCGAGGACCACTCGTCGGTGTGGGTCGAGCCCGTCAGCACCAACTACCGCGGCTACGACGTCTGGGAGGTGCCGCCCAACAGCTCCGGCATCCTCGCCCTGATGATCCTCAACATCATGGAGGGCTACGACGTCCCCGCCCTCGGCAAGAACACCGCCGACGCCATCCACCTCTACACCGAGGCCAAGAAGCTCGTGTGGGCCGACCGCGACACCTACGTGGCCGACGCCGACGCCAACGAGCTGCCCACGCAGCCCCTCATCTCGAAGTCGTACGCCGACGCCCGGCGGCAGCTCATCGACCCCGAGCGCGCGTCGACCGACGTCGCCGCGGGGCAGCCGTTCGACCACAGCGACACCGTGTACCTGACCGTGGTCGACGAGGACCGCAACGCCATCTCCCTCATCGAGAGCATCTTCGGCGGCTTCGGCTCGATGGTGGTGCCGGGCGACCTCGGCTTCGCCCTCCAGAACCGCGGCTCCGGCTTCACCCTCGAGGAAGGCCACCTGAACTCGCTCGAGCCCCACAAGCGCTCGCTTCATACCAACATGCCCGGCTTCGTCACCAGGGACGGCAAGCCGTTCATGTCGTTCGGGGTCATGGGCGGCGCCATGCAGCCCCAGGGCCACTGGCAGGTGCTGTCGAACATCATCGACTTCGGCATGAACCTCCAGGAGGCGGGCGACGCCGCCCGCGTGCGCCACAGCCCGAGCAGCCGCCCCGGCGGCACCGTCGCCGTCGAGCCCGGCGTCTCCGACGAGGTCATCGCCGAGCTGCAGCGCCGCGGCCACAACGTCGTCCGCGCCGGCGGCGGCGGCATGGGCGGCTACCAGGCCATCATGATCCACCCCGAGACCGGCATGCTGCACGGCGGGACGGACGTGCGCAAGGACGGGCAGGTGGTGGGGTACTGATCGGCCGGGCGGCTGCACGCCAAGATCTGGTTGCCGTGGACGGCTGAGCGGCCAGGTCGACCCGAGAAGGCCGATGCGCGCGAAGTCCGCCAAGGAACTGGAAGACGAGTGGCGAGGCGACTCCCTGGTTCGCCGATCAGAATCCAATACCCTGAGCTTGCGGTCTGCGCCGCGCTCTCAGTTGGCTCGACCGCGCTGAACAGGAGTATTGCAGACGTGACGACGTCGACGCGGATGCGGCCTTCATCTTCTATTGGATAGCCTTCAACTCGGCCTATGGCCAACTGGGTTCCCCGGGGAGCAATCCGGAAAGGGAAAGGGAGTCCTTGAAGCGGTATCTGGAGAAGATCATCGACTGCGACTACCAAGCAATCAAGGAAGCGATCTTCCCCGAACTGGCGGAACAAATCCGCACTTTCGTGAACAACAAGTACGTCTATCAACCGTTCTGGACACACCACAACAAGGAACAGGGCCGTCGTCAGGATTGGGAGCGTGACTACAATTCCGACATAGAAGCCGCGCAGCGTGCGATCTCGCGAGGACACCCTAAAGTGCTGTGTGAACTGTTCGATCGCCTCTACACCCTACGGAATCAACTGCTTCACGGCGGCGCGACCTGGAAGAGCAGCGTGAACCGCAACCAAGTGGGGGAGCCCGGCGCGAGAATCATGTCGTCTCTCGTGCCGCACTTCATTGAAGTGATGATCGAGCACCCGAACGATTGGGGCCCTGTCCTTTCCACGTTATCCGGTGGTTCAAGAGAGCGGACCGCAGTCAGGATGGACGGGCACGAGGTGATACATCCCGTACGGAATCGGCCGTTTTATTTCATTCCGAGGCGAGCAGGAAACCTCAGTCCGGCCATTCGGGCTCCCGAAGGGAGGGCGGGCGACGGTCACGCCAGCTATCCACTTCTTCCGGCGTGAGGTCCGGCCAGTCGAAGCTCGCCTGTGCGCGCCAGTCCGTGATCGCCTGCCAGAAATCGCGGCCGGCTGATCCCGATTTCGGGCGTTCGTGCTCATCCACGGAAACCAGGACGGCGACAAGTTTGCCGCGTCGCGTGATGTGCACGGACTCTCCACCCTCAACCCTGCGAATCAGCCAGCGAGGTTGTTTCGAGCTTGCGTGGTGGATACTTCGGGCATGACTCACTGCTCACAGCCGTCGTGAACACCGCCACTCTAGCACGAATCCCGAACCTACCGGGCCGCGTTGCGGCCACTCGGGCGGCCTCGCTATCCTGAGCGAGCGGCAGGCGGCTCAAGATCGCCGGCTGGCCGTCGTTGATGGCGCGGCTGAAGCTCGGGCTTGAAGCGCCGGACGCCGCGGGGCCCCCGCCGCATGCGGTGAATCGCTGCTACAATCTCCGCGAATCGTGCGGAGAATCTACATCCACGAACGGGCCGACTGGCCGCGGCTCCACTGGAAGCCCGAGATCCTGGCCGATGCGCTGGCCGACGTCCGGCACCGGCAGGGCCGCCTCCTGGGCCGCATGGAGACCCTCGGCTTCGACCTGCGGCGCGAGGCGGTGCTCGGCACGCTGGTCGAGGACGTGGTGAAGAGCAGCGACATCGAGGGTGAGAAGCTCGATGCGGCCGAGGTCCGCTCGTCGATCGCACGGCGCCTCGGCATGGATGCCGGCGGGGTCGCGCCGGCGGACCGCGACGTCGAGGGAGTCGTCGAGCTGATGCTGGACGCGACGCGACGCTACGACCAGCCGCTGACGGTGGAGCGGCTGTTCGATTGGCACGCGTCGCTGTTCCCGACGGGCCGCAGCGGGATGCGGCGGATTGCGGTCGGGCGATGGCGTGACGAGCGTGCCGATCCGATGCAGGTGGTCTCGGGTCCCATCGGCCGTGAGCGGGTGCACTTCGAGGCGCCGTCGGCGGCGCGGGTCGACGCGGAGATGCGCGCGTTCCTGCGCTGGTTCGAGGCGCCGGCCGAGCGAGATGCGGTGTCGAGGTTCAAGGCGCCGGCGGCGGTCGATCCGGTGCTCAGGGCGGGATTGGCGCACCTCTGGTTCGTGACCGTCCACCCGTTCGAGGACGGGAACGGCCGCATTGCCCGCGCCGTCGCCGACATGGCCCTGGCCCGTTCGGAGGACAGCTCGCAGCGCTTCTACAGCATGTCGTCGCAGATTCGGGCCGAGCGCGCCGCCTACTACGAGGTTCTGGAGCGGACGCAGCGGGGCACGACCGACGTCACCGACTGGATCACGTGGTTTCTCGCCTGTCTCGGCCGGTCGATCGACGCGGCGGGGACGGCGCTGGCCGCCGTGCTCGCGAAGGCCCGGTTCTGGGAACGCGCGGGCGGCATCGCCCTCAACGAGCGGCAGCGCCGAGTGCTGAACCGCGTCCTGGACGGCTTCGAGGGAAAGCTCACCACGTCGAAGTGGGCCAGGCTCGCCAAGTGCTCCCAGGACACGGCGCTGCGGGACATCATGGCCCTGGTCGACCACGGCCTCCTGGCCCGCAACCCCGGCGGCGGACGCAACACGAGCTATCGCCTCGTGACTGACAGCCGACAGGCCGGCGACTGAGGCAACGCTGTCGTTTGCACGCCCTTGCGCAAACGCCGGGGAGGAGTATGCTCAAGCGATGGCAGGGTCAGCCAGGTACCCCGCGACGGTCCGCGCGGCGGCGTTCGCCGTCGTCTTCCTCGTTGTGCTCGCGGGGGCGGTCGGGGCCCAGCGCCCCGAGGCGGCGGGCGCGACCGGCCGCGTGACGCTGTCGATCGTGGGCACCACCGACCTGCACGGCCGCGTGTTTCCGCGGGGCGGGCTCGGCGGCGTCGCGCAGCTCGGCGGGTATCTGCGCAACCTCCGCGCGGCGCGAGAGCGGGACGGCGGTGCGGTGCTGCTGCTGGATGCAGGCGACACCTTCGAGGGAGGGATCGAGTCGAACCTGTCGGAGGGCGCGCTCGTCGTCGACGCCTACAACGCGCTGGGCTACGACGCGCTGGCCATCGGCAACCACGAGTTCGACTACGGGGCGCTCGACACCGCATCCGCGGACGGCGCGTCCGCCGACACCGCATCCGCCGACACCGCATCCGGGGACGGCGCGCCGCCCGACCTGCGCGGCGCCCTCAAGGCGGCGGCCGCCCGCGCGCGGTTTCCGTTCCTCGCGGCGAACCTGATCGACGAGGTCACGGGACGTCCGGTGGCGTGGCCGAACGTCCGGCCGTCCACCGTCGTGGACGCCGCGGGCCTGCGCGTCGGCGTCGTGGGCGTGATGACCCGGGACGCGCTCCGCCTGACCCTCGCCGCCAACGTCCAGGGGCTCCGCACCGCGCCGCTCGCGCCCGCCGTCGAGGCCGAGGCGCGGCGGCTGCGGCAGCGCGGCGCCGACGTGGTGGTGGTCGTGGCGCACGCCGGCGGGTGGTGCGCGCGGTTCGACGACCCTGCCGACCTCTCGTCGTGCGACGCCGATGGAGAGATCTTCCGGCTCGCCCGGCAGCTTCCGGCCGGCCTCGTGGACGCGATCGTCGCGGGGCACAGCCACGCGGCGGTGGCTCACGTGGTGGCGGGCGTCCCGATCGTCCAGGCGTACTCGCGGGGGGCGGCGTTCGCGCGGCTCGATCTGACCGTCGGGCGCGGCGAGGGGGTCGTGTCGGCGCGTGTCTTCGCGCCGCAGGGGCTGTGTGCGGCCGTCGGCCCGGACGGAGACTGCGCGGCCCGCGGCGCCCCGCCGCACTACGAAGGGGCGCCGGTCGAGCCCGACGCGTCGGTGACGGCAGCAATGCGGCCCGAGCTCGAGCGGGTGCGCCGCTGGCGCGAGACATCGCTCGGCATCGTCCTCGAGACCTCCCTGACCCGGAACGGAGAGGGCCTCGAATCGCCGCTCGGCAACCTCTTCGCCGATGCCTTCCTCGCTGCCGTGCCCGGCGCGGACGCCGCGATCGGCATGGGGGCGCGGCGCGGCGGGCTGCGCACCGATCTGCCGGCCGGGGCCCTGACCCGCGGGCCGCTCTACGACGTGTTTCCGTTCGACAATCGCGTCGTCGCGCTGGTGCTGACGGGGACGCAGCTTCGGCAGGTCCTCGCCAGAGAGGTGTCCCGCCGACGTCGCGGAGTCCCGGGCGTGTCGGGCATCCGCGTTCGCGTGACCTGCGCGGGAGAGAGGCCCGAGGTTTCGATTGTGCGGTCGTCGGGAGCGCGGATCGACCCCGCCGAAACGCTCGTCGTGGCGACCACGGACTCCTTCGGCGCACGGGCGCGCCGTGGCGCCCGCGCAACGCCGACGCCGGCGGCGCCCCTGGTCCGGGACGCCGTCGCCGCCTGGCTCACCGCGCGCGGCGGGCGGCTGCGCGCGGCCGACCTCTCCCACCCGCCCCGCTGGCAGCCGCTCGACGGCGCCGCATGCCTCGCCGCCGGCTGATTCGGCCCCATTGCGTCGCGGCGCATCGCCTCCCGCGTCGACAGGCGCAGCGACCCGCGAGGGTGCACGACAGATCGTGAGACGACCGCTCGGACACCGGTCAGGCCGACGTTTGTCGGTGTCGTTCCCGGCGGCATCTCACGCTCTGGTCGTGCGCCCGGCAGCCAGTGGTGAAACCCGCGTTGCACCGCGCCCGGAGAGCGCCAGCGGATCGCCGTGACTCCCGCCTGACAAGGCGCGACCAGGGAGAATACTGGGCGTTTTGACCGAGGAACCACGCACTCAGGCAGAAATGGGCCGCCGCTCGAATGCGGCGCGGACTCTCGCCACGGGCTGCTTGGCCGCGACGTCGAAACAGGGCTCCCCTGAGTCCCGCCTGAACGGTCAGGTGCGAGGTGTACCATCCAGCCATGCGGATGCCGATCGGGCTCCCGCCGGCGGAGGGCCGGCGCTTCGACGTGGTCGGGTTCGGCCTCAACATGACCGACCTGCTGGTCGTGGTCGAGCGCTTTCCTCAACCCGACTCCAAGCAGCCGATCCGGCGGCACGCGTACTCGCCGGGAGGCCAGGCCGCGAGCGCCATGGTGGCGTGCGCGCGGCTCGGCTGGCGAGCGCGCTACGTCGGGTGCTTCGGCGACGACGACAACGGACGGCGCGGGCGGTCGAGCCTCGCCGACGAAGGGGTCGACGTCAGCGCGTGCCGCGTGGCCCCCGACACGCGGAACGGAATGTCGGTGATTCTCGTCGACGAGGGAACCGGCGAGCGCACCGTGCTCTGGACGCGGGACCCCGGCCTGAAGCTGCGCCCCGACGACGTCGACCCGGCCGCCGTCTGCGCGGGCCGCGTGCTGCTCGTCGACTGTCACGAGACGGCGGCGGCGACCGCGGCGGCGCGCGCGGCCCGGCGCGCCGGGGTCCGGACGGTCGTCGACGTCGAGCACGTCAGGGACGGCATCGACGCGCTGCTGGCGGAAATCGACGTGATCGTCACCGCCCAGGAGCTCCCGGCCGCGCTGACCGGCAAGGGCGCACCGGGGGCGGCGCTGCGGGCGATCCGCGACGCCTACCGCCCGGCGCTGGTCTGCATGACGCTGGGTGCGGAAGGCAGCCTCGCCCTCGTGGGCGACGTCGAGGTGAGGACGCCGGCGTTCCGGGTGCCGGTCGTCGACACCACCGGCGCGGGCGACGTCTTCCGCGGCGGCTTCATCTCCGGCTGGCTGCGCGGCGGCGACGGCGCGGAGGTCGAGGACGTGCTGCGCTACGCGAACGCGGCGGCCGCGCTCAAGTGCCGCGGCCTCGGCGCCCGCGAGGCGAGCCCGACGCCGGACGAAGTGGACGCTCTGCTGGCGGCCGGGCGAGGCTGACGTCGGCCACGAGGCCACCAGCGCGATCCGGACGGCTTCACCGGCATGAGCGGCGGGCCGCTGACCGGCGTCATCGCGGCTGAAGGTCCTCGATCTCCTGCTCGTTCACCCGGTCGATGATCCCGGCGAAGGCGCGCGTCACCGCTTCTATTCCGTCGGCCGGCACCGTCGCCGCGGTCTCGTGGTCGGAGTGGAAGTACTCCGGCGCGTCGATCAGCCAGACCGACGGCACCCTCTCTTCCAGCCCCCGGATTTCCCCGACGGGGCCACCCGGGTCGATCAGGGTCGAGACCCCGAAGGTCTCGTAGGCGTCGGTCGCGATCTGCCGCAGCCCGGGGCTTCCGCTCACCCCCCACATGAACGCGGCCGCGTGGTCGGACCACCCGAAGCTGTTCCCCAGCCTGTAGACGCCGACGGCGCCGGTGTGCTCGGCGTTGATCAGCAGCGCGGTCCCGTCGAGCACGGCGTCCGCGTTGTCCTCGATCCACGCGACCCCGACCCGGGCCTGATTGTGGTGGCCCGGCGTGCCCACGAACTGCAGCGTCCGGCGGCGGCGCTCCCGGGGGAGGGCGGCGAAGTACTCCGCGAGCCCCACCGTCGTGGCGACCCCCGCCGCGTTGTCGTTCGCCCCCTCGAACCAGCCGTCCCGGTGGGCGACGATGACGATCTTCTCGTCGGTCATCCCCGGCAGCGTAGCCCAGACGTTGGCCGTCTCGAGGCCCTCGACCCTCTCGACATCGAGGGTGACGTGGACGCGTGGCGCCGGCCCGCCCGCTTCGATCATCGCCCGGAGCGCATCGCCGTCCTCCTGGCCGAGAGAGAGGGTCGGCGCCTCGGTCCCCGTCGGATAGAACTGCGTCCGGATGTTCCCCGGCAGCGCCACGCTGACCAGGATGACCGCGGCACCACGGGCGTCGGCGCGCCGGACCGCACCGTTGACGGTGGCCGAGTGCCGCAGGGTGCTGCGCATCGGCATGCTCGCGATGAGCGCGGCCTTCCCGGCCACGTCCCGGCCGGCGAAATCGGCCTCGGTCCCCAGGCCGACGTACGCCACCTCGAGGTCGAGGCCGTCGGGCGGCGTCCCTGGCGAGGCGTAGGCGGGCTGGGCCGTCTCCAGCGCCGTGACCCGGGCGCCGGCGGACGCGGTCACCGACCACGACCGCGGCATCCACTGCGGGTCGAGGGCGAGCGTCTGCGTGCGGACGTCGGGAACCCCGGCCGCGCGCAGCCTGTCCGCCATCCACGCCGCGCTCTCGGCGTCGGCCCCGGTGCCGATGATGCGCCCCCAGAACTGATGGCCGGCGTCCCGGTATCGGCGCGAGATCGTGGTCTGCTCCTCGACGAGGAGCTTCAGATGATCGCCGTCGATGGCGCCGTACGGCGTACCGATGTCCGACCGCTCGGCTGCCCGCACCGTCGCCGCGGCGTCGTGCTCCAGGATGTAGCCGGCCGCGAGGTTGGCGGCGACGGCCTCCTCGACCGCCTCGACATAGCTCTCGTGGCTGGGATAGAGCTCGGCGAGGGCGTGGGCGTCGAACGGCTCGTGCGTGCCGTACAGCCGGCAGAACCGCTGATTGCCGGTGTTGGTGCCGGTGTTCGTCGCAGTGGGCGCCGCGTGCGCGGCGAGCCGGATGCCGCCCAGCACGTTCCCGTGCCCATCGCGCGCGAAGACCGCGGGCGGGCCGACCGACACCGTCTCGAGCGGCGGCGCCGTCGGCGGGGGCGTCCCCTCGTCCACCCACCGCACGAGGTGGTCGAACGCCGCGTGCATCACGTGGCGGAACGGGACGCGGCTGTACGAGGGACGGTCGCAATCGGGCACGCCGGTCTCGGCCGTGGCCGGATTGCGGCCCGCCTCGAGGGCGGCGACGCGCGACGACTCGATGCGGAAGAAGATGTCGACGTGCGACGACCCGGCGACCTCCCAGCTGCGGAACGCGTCGGTATCGGGCTGCCTGGTCGCGGCCCGGCCGACCATGTCGCCTTCGGCCATCAGCTTCCAGATCTTGACGTCCTGGTCCTGCCGGATCCGGCGGCCGCCCCCGTGGACCACCACCGCGTCGAACACCGGGTCGCGCGGGTGGACGTTGTTGAGATACGCGGAGAGACGACCGGCCGACTGGGAATGTCCGGTGGCGAAGACACGCTCGGGCTGCAGCCCGCCGAGCACGTCGGCGTCCCCGGGGTGCCGCACGACCCTGCCCACCGCCGAGAAGATGTCGTAGGACAGAGCGTCGTCCTCGATCGTGCCGCCGTGGCTGACGTCGAGCGACCCGTAGCGCGCGGGGCTCCACCGTCGCAGATGGTCGACGCCGACCCGTTGCGCCGACACGCCAATCCACGCGTACCCGTTGCGCACGAAGAACGCGCCCGCCTGGAACCAGTCGATGTCGAGGTCGCGGCCGGCCGTCACGTTGTTCCACTCGACCACGACGGTGCCGTTGAAGCGCTCCCGCGAGACCGGGCGCCGCACGACGAGGCGGGTCTTGTACGGATGCCCGCCGTCGATGACGCGGCCCGTGGTCAGGCCCGGCGCCGTGTACCGGTTGGCCGTGCCCTCGATGAAGAACTCCTCCTCGACGTAGCCGTGGCCGGCGAGGTCGATCGCCGACGTCGAGAAGACGAAGTCGTGCGAGGGATGCCCCGGCGGCACGGACACCGCGATCGGCCCCGTGACGGTCACCGGCTGCGCCCGCGCCGCCGGGGTGACCGCCAGCGCGAGGCAGACGAGCCCTGTCGACAGGTTCAAGCGTCGCATCCCGAGTCCTCCTGCTGCACTGGAGCAGCGATGCATCCCGCCCGACTGCGTTGTTCGTCGGTCACATATGCCCAATATGCGCGCTCACGCCTTGTCAGGTGGCCTCGCTGCTCTGGTCAGGTGCCTCGCTGCTCCGGGGTTCCACCACGGACTGCTGGCGTGGGGCCCGGGACCGGTCCCTGCCCGCCATCGCCGGCATCGAGGCGCTCCATACGGACCGCGCGCCCCCGGAGGCGCAACCGTCCCCGTCGGGTTCGGTCGACTCGCGGTCGAGAGCAGGCTCGGGACGAGCCGGCGCGGTCAGCTCGCCCCGATCCAGTACAGACAGCCCGGCCCGACGCCCTCGCCCAGCGGTATCTCCATGGTGATCTCCAGCGTTTCCAGGTCCACCACCGCGACGCGGTCGGCCGCTCTCAGGCCGAGGAAGGCGCGCCGGCCCTCGGGCCCCACCAGGACGGCGCCGTCGCCGGTGTCGGTCTCGCCCACCGTCACGCGCTCGATTACGCTGCGCGTCGCCGCGTCCATCACCACCAGGGACGCCGCCTCGCCGTCGATGATGAGCACGCGGCCGTCCGGCGTGAACTTCAGCCGGTTCGCGTCCTGCATGCCCAGGTCGAGGGTCTCCACGACCTGGCGCGTCTCCACGTCGATGATGGACACGGCGCCGTCGCGCCGGGTCGCCGTCCAGAGCTCGCGGCCGTCCGGCGACAGGTCGATGCCCTCGGGCCGCTCTCCCGGCACGGGGATGTCGGTGAGCCGCGCCCGCGCGGGACCCTCCAGCACGTTCTCGACCATCGTGACCGTGTTCGAGCCGATGTTCGGCGTGAACATCGCGCCCCGCTCCCGATCGAGCACCAGCATGTGCGAGCCGTCCTCGCCGATGCCGAGCGTCCAGTCGATGACGTCGGCGGCCGGGTCGTAGCGCCCGATCGACTTGTAGCCCTCGATGGTGAAGTACAGCTTGTCGTCGGCGAACAGCACGTCGTGGGTCAGGCTGCCGGGGCCGGGGTCGACCCGGCGAATCTCCTCCTGCGCGGCGATGTCGATGACGGAGATGCCGTCCACCATGCTCGCCACGAAGGCAAGCCGCCCGTCGGCCGACGCCGTCACCTCGTGCGGGTCCCGGCCCGTCGGCACCTGCCCCAGCACGTTGCCGCTATCGGGATCGACGATCGCAAGGGCGCTGGCGTCCCTGAGCAGCACCAGGAGTTGTCCGTCCGACGGCGCCTGGGCGCTCGCCACGCCGGCCAGGGCGACCAGCGCACCCAGCGACAGCGCGACCTTCATGCGAAGCGACGTCTCCACCTGTCTCATCTGATGTCTCCTTGCGTCGATCTGATCGTCGATCTGATGACCTGTCTTCACCGCCGCCCCACCGATCCGAGGGTCTCGGTCAGAGGTCGTCGTACCTGGCGTCGGCGGGGTTGTCCCACAATTCCGCGAGCACGGGATCGGAAGCCGCTCTCACGGCCGGAATCGACATCTCGGTCAGGTCATCCCGCAGGCGAGCCTCGAGAGCCTCGGACACGTACTGACGGATGGACTGGTCTCGCAACGCGGCCGCGAGCCGAATGCGGCGCCGCATCTCCCGGGTCACTTCGATGCTCAATCTGCCGGGCCGTGCCTCGATCGTCATCAGACACCGACGGTACCACAACTGCTCGAACGAGGGGACGCGAGTCCCCGGCTACCGCCGCCACGCGAACAGGCGGCCGAGAATCGCCCGCTGGCGGTCGCTGAACCGCGCCTTCCGCAGCTGGTTGGCGGCCTTGCGCCAGGCCTCGGCCTGGGTGGGATAGGGGTGGATGGCGGCGCCGATGACGCCGAGGCCGGCGCCCGCCTTCATCGCCACCGTCACCTCGCTGATGAGGTTGCCGGCGTCGGCGGCCACGACGGTGGCGCCGACGATGCGGTCGGTCCCCTTCCGGAGGTGCACGCGGGCGAAGCCGGCGTCCTCGCCGTCGAGCACCGCGCGGTCGACCTCGGCGAGGGGCTGCGTGAACGTCTCGACCTCGATGCCCTTCGCGCGCGCGTCGGCCTCGTACATCCCGACGTGGGCGATCTCGGGCTCGGTGTACGTGCACCAGGGGATGACCAGCGACTCGGTCGACGCCTTCCCCAGCCCGAACGGGTGCGGGAACAGGGCGTTCTGAATGACGATCTGGGCCATGGCGTCGGCCGCGTGCGTGAACTTGTAGGGAGAGCAGACGTCACCCGCCGCGTAGATGCGGGGGTTGGTGGTCCGCAGGTGGGCGTCGACGGTGACGCCGGCGCGGTCGAAGGCCACGCCGGCCGCCTCGAGGCCCAGCCCCTCGACGTTCGGCGCCCGGCCGACGCCGAGGAGAATCTCGTCGACGGTGACATCCCGCGATTCGCCGCCGGCGGCATAGCGGATTCGCCTTCCGCCGGCATCCCTTCCATCCGCCGCGGACGCGACCGCCTCGACCGCATCGATCGCGGCGCCGAGAACGAACCGCACGCCGTCGTGGGCCATCCGCGCCTGCACCACGGCGGCCGCGTCCTGGTCCTCGCGGGGAAGGATGCGGGGGGCCTGCTCCAGTACCGTGACCTCGCTGCCGAAGCGGGCGAACGCCTGGGCCAGCTCGCAGCCGATGGGGCCGGCCCCGATGACCGCGAGGCGCGGCGGCAGCTCGGTGAGCGAGAAGACCGTCTCGTTGGTGAGGCAGCCCGCCTCGGCCAGCCCCGGGATGGGCAGGACCGCGGCGCGCGCCCCGGTGCAGACGGCGGCCCGCGCGAACCGCAGGGTGGTGTCGCCCACCGCGACGGCGTCCGGTCCGGTGAACCGGGCCTCGCCGATGAAGACGTCGACCCCCAGCCCGGTGAACCGCTCGGCGGAGTCCACGTGGCTGATCTCGGCCCGCAGCCGGCGCATGCGGGCCATCGCCGCCCCGAAGTCGCGCTCGACCCCGCCGGGGAAGGTCAGCCCGAACACCGCCCCGTCCCGCGCCGACGCCCACACCCGCGCCGCCCGGAGGACGCCCTTCGACGGGACGCAGCCGACGTTGAGGCAGTCGCCGCCCATGAGATGCCGTTCGACGAGCGCCACCCGCGCGCCGAGGCCGGCCGCCACCGCCGCCGTCACCAGCCCCGCCGTCCCCGCCCCGACGACGACGAGGTTGTAGCGGCCGGCCGGTGTCGGGTTCCGCCAGCCGGGCGGATGGACGTTGGCGGCGAGCTTGCGGTTGAACGCGTCGTCGGGCAGGAGCGCGGCAGTGTCCATATGCCCCCATGATACTGGTGGTCGAGTGTCTTCCCGGTGGCGCCGCGCCCGGCGCGAGCGCCGGCGGCGGTCGTCGACGGTCGGCTGCGGGGCGCCAGCCCGACTTGTACGGCGGCGATCCGAACACCGCGGCCACCACGAGCGGTTGCCGGTGCGCCGAAAGGGACCACCAACACCCGACAGGTCACGCCGGGCACACGCCCTTCCCCGATTGGCTCCGCCCTTGCGATCGTCGTGCGCTACACTAGGCGCAGAAGCCTGTCAGGAACGACCCCGTCCCCTTGCCACGGCTGCCGAGCCGGTCCCGCGCCGGCCGGACCGCCCGGGAGGAATCGATGCTGTTCGCGAGCCCCGCCAGCCTGCGCATGCCCACGGCCGACGAGGCGCTTCCCGGCCGGGACGAGCCGATGCCCGTGGCCGGCGAGCACTTCGTTCACCGCCGCCCCATTGCGCCGCCCTTCCCCGACGGGATGATGCGGGCGGTGTTCGCCATGGGCTGCTTCTGGGGAGCGGAGCGCGGGTTCTGGCAGCTCGAGGGCGTCTACACGACCGCCGTCGGCTACGCCGGCGGGTTCACGAGGAACCCCACCTACCGCGAGGTGTGCAGCGGCGGGACCGGCCACACCGAGGTGGTGCTGGTCGTCGCCGACCCCGCCGCGGTCCCCTTCGAGCGGCTCCTGCAGGCGTTCTGGGAGGGCCACGACCCGACGCAGGGCATGCGGCAGGGCAACGACGTCGGCACGCAGTACCGCTCGGCCATCTACACGGCAGACGCCGGGCAGCACCGTGCGGCCTGCGCGTCGCGCGACGCCTACCAGGCGCGGCTGACGGCGGCCGGCTTCGGCGCCATCACCACCGAGATCCGCGACGCGCCGCCCTTCTATTACGCCGAGGACTACCACCAGCAGTACCTCGCGAAGAACCCCGCGGGCTACTGCGGCCTCGGGGGGACCGGCGTGCGGTGTCCGGTCGGCGTGGCGGTCGCCGGTGCCTGAACCCGCGCCCCCGGCTCCCGTGGTCGAGTGGACCGGCTACGAGGCGGTCCTGTTCGACCTCGACGGGGTGCTGACGGCCACCGCGCGCCTGCACGCCGCGGCCTGGACCCGGCTCTTCGACGACTATCTCACGCGGCGCGCGGCCGCGCGCGACGAGCCCTTTCGCCGCTTCGAGCCGCGCGACTACGCGCGCTTCGTCGACGGCCGGCCGCGCTACGACGGGGTGCGCGCCTTCCTCGCCTCGCGAGGCATCACCGTCCCCGGCGGTGCGCCCGACGACCCGCCGGCGCGCGAGACGGTCTGCGGCCTCGGGAACCGCAAGCAGGCCCTTTTCCACGAAGTGCTGGCGAGCGAGGGGGTGGAGGTCATTCCCGGCACCATCGAGGTGGTCCGCCACCTGCGGCGGCACGGGGTGCGCAGGGCCGTCGTCTCGTCGAGCCGGAACTGCGCCGCGATCCTGGACGCGGCCGGCCTCGCCGGCCTCTTCGAGCTGCAGGTGGACGGCGTCGTCGCCGAGCGGCAGGGTCTGGCCGGGAAGCCGGCCCCCGACACCTTCCTGCATGCGGCGCGCGCGCTGGGGGTCGCCCCGTCGCGCGCGGTGGTGGTCGAGGACGCGATCGCGGGCGTCGCGGCCGGCCGGGCCGGCGGGTTCGCCCTGGTGGTCGGCATCGACCGCGGCGGCACCTCCGGCGATCTCGCGCGGGCCGGCGCGGACCTCGTGGTGACGGACCTCGCCGACACGCTGCCGGCCGGAGCGGGGCCGCGCGGGGCGAACACGGACGGGGCGCAGCCAGGGAGAGCAACCCCGGACGGGACGAAACCGGGCGGGGCAACACCGGGCGGGGCAACACCGGGCGGGGCGGAGCCGACCGGGGCGAAGCCGGGCGGCGCGAAGGCGGACGGGGCGGAGCCGACCGGGGCGGAGCCGACCGGGGCGAAGCCGACCGGGGCGAAGCCGACCGGGGCGGAGCCGACCAGGGCGAAGCCGGGCGGCGCGAAGCCGGGCGGCGCGAAACCGGGCGGCGCGGCGGCCAGCGAGGAGGCCGGCTGATGGACGACCGCTACCACGCGGATCTCCCCCGCGACATCTATCCCGCCGACGAATGGCGCCTCGTCGAGACGCGCTTCGACCCCCGCCGCGTCGGGGCGTCGGAGTCGCTCTTCACCACCGCCAACGGCTACCTCGGCATGCGCGGCACCTGCGACGAGGGTCAGCCGGTGGAGCACCACGGCACCTACGTCAACGGCTTCCACGAGACCTGGCCCATCGTCTACGGCGAAGAGGCGTACGGCTTCGCGAAGCTCGGGCAGACCATCGTCGACGTGCCCGACGCCAAGATCATCCGCCTGTACGTCGACGACGAGCCGTTCTTCCTGCCGACGGCGACCCTCGAGCGCTACGAGCGCGCGCTCGACATGCGCGCGGGCACTCTCGACCGCAACCTCGTCTGGGCCCACTCCTCGGGCCAGCGCGTCTCCATCCGATCGCGCCGCCTCGTCTCGCTCGAGCACCGGCACCTCGCGGCGATCTCCTACGAGGTGACGCTGCTGGCCTACGACGCCCCCGTCGTCATCGTCTCCGAGATTGCGGCGGAGGGGCGGACGACGGGAGACAACGGCGATCCCCGCATCAAGCAGTTCGGGTGCGAGGTCATCGAGCCGGAGGTGAGCCGCGCCGCCGACCGCCGCATCGTGCTCGGGTACCGCACCCGATCGGGCCGCATGACCCTGTCGTGCGCGGTCGACCACGAGCTGCGGACCGACTGCGACTACACCACCGACGTCCGCTCGGACGGGCCCGACGGCCGGATCGACTTCTCGATCGACGGCAAGGTGGGCGCGCGCATCCGCCTCGTCAAGTACATCACCTACCACTCGTCGCGGCGCCCCCAGGCCCACGAGCTCTGCGAACGGGCCGACCGGCTGCTGAACCGCGTCGTCCGGCGCGGCTTCTCGGACCTGATCGACAGCCAGCGGCAGTTCCTCACCGACTTCTGGCACCGTAGCGACGTGGTGGTGAAGGGGCCGCCGGAGTGGCAGCAGACGATACGCTTCAACCTGTTCCACATCTGCCAGGCGACGGCGCGGGCCGAAGGCGTCGGGGTGCCGGCCAAGGGGCTGACCGGCCCCGGCTACGAGGGCCACTACTTCTGGGACACCGAGATCTACCTGCTGCCCTTCCTCGTCTACACGACCCCGCGCATCGCGCAGAACCTGCTGCGCCTGCGCCACCGGCACCTCGACGACGCGCGGCGGCGCGCCGGCGAGCTGAACCAGCGCGGCGCGCTCTTCCCGTGGCGCACCATCGACGGCAACGAGGCATCGGCCTACTACGCGGCGGGGACCGCGCAGTACCACATCAACGCGGACATCGTGTACGCGCTGCGCAAGTACGTGGAGGTGACCGGCGACACGCGGTTCCTCGCCGACGTGGGGGCCGAGATTCTCGTCGAGACCGCGCGCCTCTGGGTCGACCTCGGCTTCTTCGACCGTCACGACGGCAGGTTCCGCATCCACGGCGTCACCGGGCCCGACGAGTACAACGCCGTCGTCAACAACAACCTCTACACGAACCTGATGGCGCGCGAGAACCTCTGGTACGCGGCCGCGACGATGCGCGCGATGCGCGCCGACGACGCGCCGCGCTTCAAGGTCCTCGTGCGCGCGACCGGCCTCGACCCCGCGGAGCTCGAGGCGTGGCAGCTCGCGGCCGACCGGATGTACCTGCCCTTCGACGAGCGCGACCGCGTCCACCTGCAGGACGACTCGTTCAAGGACAAGGAGGACTGGGACTTCGAGCACACCCCGCGCGACAAGTACCCCCTCCTGCTTCACTACCACCCGCTCGTCATCTACCGCCACCGCGTCGTCAAGCAGGCGGACGTCGTCCTCGCCATGTTCCTCCTCGGCCAGGAGTTCACCCTGGGGCAGAAACGCCGCAACTTCATGTACTACGACCCGCTGACGACGCGCGACTCGTCGCTCTCGTGCTCCATCGAGAGCATCGTCGCGGCCGAGGTCGGCGAGGCCGACAAGGCGTTCAACTACTCGCTCGACGCCGGGTTCATGGACCTCGCCAACGTGGCCGGCAACGTGCAGGACGGCTGCCACATCGCCTCGATGGGCGGGTTCTGGATGACCCTCATCTACGGCTTCGCGGGGATGCGAGACGACGGCGGGCAGATCACCTTCTCGCCGCAGGTGCCCGCGCAGTTCGAGAGCCTCCGCTTCCCCCTGCAGGTCCGCGGCCGGCGGCTGGAGGTGGAGCTGACGCCCGAGTCGGCGACCTACCTGTTGCGGGGCGACGAATCTCTCGCCATCGGCCACCGGGGCGAGACGATCGAGCTCCAGCCGGACGTGGCGATCACCCGGCCCTCCCCGGCCGGCGCCCCGGCGACCGGCGGCGCCGAGTAGCATCGCCGCCCCCCCGATCCGGCGACCCCGGCCTGGTCCTCTTCCTCCATCTTCACCCGGATGGCGAACGCGAAGCATGTCAAGACTGACTTGGCAATCGCGGAATCGAGGATTAACATGGACGCAATAAGGAGAACAAGATGGACCGGCATGCACACCACCAAGAAGTTGGAGGAGGATCCCGCTCGCCTTTACGAGGAGCGTTGCTGCTCGTCGCGCTCTGCGCGCCCCTCGCCTTCTCGGCCCCCACCGACGCACTGGCGCAGGGGCGCCAGACCGGCACCATCCGCGGCGTCGCCCTGGACGCCCAGGGGCTTGCCCTGCCGGGAGTGACGGTCACCGTCAGCTCGGCATCGTTGCAGGGCACGCGGACGGCAGTCACCGGCGCCAACGGCGCCTACGAACTGGTCGGCCTGCCCCCGGGCGAGTACAGCGTCGTCTTCCTGCTCGACGGGTTCGACGATGTCGTCCAGATCGCCGTGGTCTCGCTGGGCGGTCAGGTCGGGGTGAACGCGGTGCTGGCCCCGGCGGGCGTCGCGGAGACGGTACAGGTGCTCGGGGTCGTGCCGACGCCGATCGAGACCATCGAGAACAGCTCGAACATGACCGACGACGAGATCAACGCCCTGCCGGTGGGCCGCAGCCTGTTCGGCATCGCCGCCGTACAACCCGAGCTGACCACCAACACGCCGAACGGCGGCCAGGTGACCATCAACGGGGCGTTCGCCTACGACAACGTCTTCCTCGTGGACGGAGTCGACATCAACGACAACCTGTTCGGGACCTCCAACGGCCTCTTCATCGAGGACGCCATCGAGGAAACCCAGGTGATCACCTCGGGGATCTCCGCCGAGTACGGCCGGTTCAGCGGCGGCGTCATCAACGCGATCACCAAGAGCGGCGGCAACCTCTTCTCCGGCAGCTTCCGGGCCAACATGTGGAAGCCCACGTGGACCGCCCGGAACCCATACGAAGAGGAGAACGAGGTGCCGCGGGAGGGCGACCTCGCCGACAACACCACCTACGAGACCACCCTGGGCGGACCCATCGTGCTGGACCGGCTGTGGTTCTTCGCCGCGAACCGCATCCAGCGGCGGTCGTCGAGCGAGGTGTTCGACCAGACCGGCATCAGCTACGACGAGACGAGGCAGAACGACCGTTACCAGATCAAGCTCACCGGCACCCTCGCCCCGGGACAGACGCTGCAGGGCAGCTACATGCGCAGCCCGACGGCCTCGGGGCGGCCCACCTTCGGCTTCAGCATCGAGCCGACCGGCCTCATCGAGCCCGACTTCCCGAACGACCTGGTGGTCGCGACCTACCGGGGCGCCATCGGGTCGAGCCTCGCGGCGGAGCTGCAGTACTCGCAGAAGCGGCAGGGCTTCCGGAACTTCGGCGGCACGTCCAGCGATATCTTCGACTCGCCGTTCATCACCGTGTGGCAAGGGCTGGGCCACTACAACGCGCCCTACTTCGACGCCACCGACCCGGAAGACCGGAACAACCGGCAGGTGACCGGCAACGTCACGTGGTTCGCCTCATCGCCCACCTGGGGCTCGCACAGCATCAAGGCCGGGTTCGAACGCTACACGTCGACCAACACCGGCGGCAACTCGCAGTCGTCGACCGGCTACGTCTTCTACGCCCCCTTCGCGGAGGGGCCCGACGGCGCCCCGCTGCTCGACGCCGACGGGCGGCTGTTCCCGGTGTTCGAGCCGTTCGGGGTCGTCATCCAGGACTGGCGGGCGGTGCGAGGCGCGCGGATCGACATCAACACCACGTCGTTCTTCGTGAACGACACCTGGACCCTCGACGACAACCTGTCGTTCAACATCGGCGTGCGGGGCGAGACCGTCGACAGCGAGGCGACCGGCGGAATTCAGACCGTCGACGCCGGCGCCCTCGTGCCGCGCCTCGGCGTCGCCTACGATCCGGCCGGGAACGGGCGGCTGTCGCTGCAGGCCACCTACAGCCACTACTCGGGCAAGTACAGCGAGACCCAGTTCGCGAGCACGACGAACGTCGGCAACCCGAGCGTGCTAGAAGGGGTC
This sequence comes from Vicinamibacterales bacterium, assembly GCA_965116765.1. Taxonomy (GTDB): domain Bacteria; phylum Acidobacteriota; class Vicinamibacteria; order Vicinamibacterales; family UBA8438; genus JAJEEA01. Next base: position 2,523,883 of record OZ220718.1, read on the forward strand.
TACGTCGGACCGCCCGGGCAGGGACGCGACTTCGCCCCCGGCTTCGACCCGATCAACTACTTCACCTACGACGCCACCTTTCCCACCCGGAACGTCTTCAACGATCCGAACCTCCGGTCGCCCCTGACCAAGGAGCTCACCCTCTCGGCCGGCGGCGCCCTCGGAACGCGCAGCCACCTCAAGCTCACCTTCATCCAGCGGGCGACCGGCGGAGTGATCGAGGACTTCCTCGACCTGACCACCGGCGAGACGGAGATCGTCGAAGGGGGCGAGAGCTTCGGCACCTTCGTCAACCAGGTGCTGCGGAACACCGACGAACTCGAGCGCCGGTACCGCGCGCTGGTGCTCGACGCCCGCGTGCAGGCGACCCGCAACTTCCTGATGGATGGAAGCTGGACGGTGCAGCTCAGCAACGAAGGGAACTTCGAGGGCGAGGGGACCAACACGCCGGGGAGCGCCTCCAACGCGTTCGACTGGCCGGAGGTGACCCCCGCCGCTCGGTACTTCCCGTACGGACGCCTCAACGACTTCCAGAAGCACAAGATCCGCCTGTGGGGCATCTATAACCTCGGCATGGGCTGGCTCGGCCGTCTCGACCTCGGCGGCATGTGGCGCTACGACTCGGGGCTCACCTACAGCCTCGCGTCGGGCGGCGTGTCGCTGACCCCGGTGCAAGAGAGGATCCTGGCCGATCTGGGCTACGCGAGCACGCCTTCGACACGGGGCATCTTCTACGGCGGCCGCGGCACGGAGGACTTCGCCGGCTACACCCGGCTCGACCTTTCCGTGCAGTGGGAGCTGCCGATCTGGCGGGAGGCCCGGCCGTGGCTGAAGGCCGAGGTGTACAACGTCCTGAGCAACGACACGCTGCTGTCGTGGGACACGACGGTCGATCCCAACTTCGACGGGCCTCTCGACGAGCTCGGGCTGCCGACGACCTACACGGAAGGGCCGCGGTTCGGCGAGGCGACCAGCGCCGGAGACTACCCCAACGGACGCGAGTACCGGGTCGCGCTGGGATTCCGCTTCTGAGCCCGGGCACCGCGCCTTGAGACGCCGCCGCCCCAGACGATTCCTCGAGGAGTCCGGGGCGGTCTCATGGTGCAGACCTTGCCTCAGAGATCGTCGCCGGCGGCGCCCCGCGTGCTTGGGGCGCCGCCGGCCGGACGCACTCTCACGGTCTGGCCGTTTCAATGGTGCAGATTCCTACCACGGAAACCGCCGTCTGCGGCACGCGCGGCGCCGATCGATTCTCCAGGGGGCTCCGCCGTCTCAATGGTGCAAGCCCCTGCTGAAAAAGCGCTGCCTCGGTGCCGCCGCTTCTCTCAGCCGCTACTGCGGCAACCGGGCCCTCGGGGGGTCTGCCCGTCCCGCGGACTCCCGACCGTGCAATCGGCGGGCTCTCCGCCCCCCCAACCCAGCCCCTGCCTCCGGCTACAATCGCTCCCGGGAGGAACACGATGAAGAAGACTGTGAGCGCATTGTCCCTCGTGCTGTCAGCGGTCCTGGCGGCATCGGAAGCGGCGGCCCAGCCCGGCGCCGATCGCACGGTCACCGAGGCCCAGTACGAACAGTGGAAGACGGAGCTGTCCAACTGGGGCCGCTGGGGCGCCGACGACGAGATCGGGGCGCTGAACCTCGTCACCCCCGCCAAGCGCCTCCAGGCGGTGGCCCTGGTCGGGGAGGGCATCACCGTGTCGCTGGCCGGCGACGCCGACACCGTCGAGGCCGTGGACAACCCGAACCCCTACGAGCACACGATGCTGGGGATCAGCTCGGACCGCATCGCCGTCAGCTACCACGGCATCTCCCACACCCACCTCGACGCGCTCGCCCACATCAACGACGACGGCGTGTTCTACAACGGCTACGCGCCCGACCCCGACACCGTCGTGGAGCAGGGCCACGAGAAGAACTCCATCCACAACCTGAAGAGCGGCATCGTGACCCGCGGCATCCTCGTCGACGTCCCCCGCCTGCGGGGCGTGCCGTACCTCGAGCCGGGGACGCCGATCTACGTCGAGGACCTCGAGGCGTGGGAGGAGCACGCGGGGGTGCGGGTCTCCGCCGGCGACGCCCTGTTCATCCGCACCGGCGTCTGGGCCCGCCGCGCCGCCGAGGGCCCGTGGCTGCGGGGCCGCCGGCCGGGCGGTAGGTCCGCGGGGCTGCATCCCTCGGTCATCCCGTGGCTCAAGGAGCGGGACGTCGCGCTGATGGGCAGCGACCACCCCACCTACGTCGCCCCGTCGGAGCTGCCGGGCGCGGTCCACGACTTCGCCCTGCTCTACCTCGGCGTGCACATGTTCGACAACTGCGACCTCGAGGCCCTCGGCGAGGCCGCGGCCGAACGCAACCGATGGGAGTTCCTGCTGATGGCGGCGCCGCTGCCCATCCGCGGCGGCACCGGCTCGCCGCTGAACCCGATCGCGGTGTTCTGACGGGCCGGCCGTCGGTCACTCGCACCGCAGACTGGGCCGACGAAGACTCTGCGAGGCGCTCCGCGAGGCGGGTAAACCCGCGGAGCCCCTCTCGACGCTGGTCGAGACCGCGGGCGGCCAGCAAACGGGCGTCGAATCGCGGCGACGGCCGAACGCACCACGAGCGCGATCAGGGCGAGTCCCGACCCTGGTCGGCCCGCGGCGGCCGGAAGCTCAGCATGAGCTCGACCCGTGCCCGGTACCCGTGCGGCCGCTTCTCGATCAGGCGCTGCTGCACGAGCCAGTTCAGATCTCGTGTCACCGTCTTGTCCGTCTTGGCGGCGTAGAGCTCGGCGAGCACAGGGTTGAGGCGACGGAGGCGGGCCCGCGGGACCGGCTCTTCCGCTGCGGTCAGAGCAAGCACCAGCTCACGCCGCCGGCTGAGAGCCGGCGAACGCCGCTCTTCCTGAAACCGCCGGAACACGAAGTGCTCCCACGCGATGGAGAGCTGGATGGCGCTGATGTAGCGGCACTGCTCTTCCAGGCCGTCGACGAGGCCCCGCAAGGCATAGAGGACGAACCCGATGGGGTCCCCACGGCCATCGTTCGCGCGGCTCGCCCGATCGAGCTGCCGGTAGTACTCGGCCCGCGTCAGGTTGTAGTGATTGCTCAGGAGTTGCGCCGACGTCAACGGCACGCCGGCCCGGGCCAGCAGCATGAACTCGACCAGTCGCGCGGTGCGTCCGTTGCCGTCGCCGAACGGGTGAATCCACGCGATGTACAGGTGGGCGATGATCGCGTGGAGAATCGCAGTCGCAACCTGATCGGCGCGCTCGTCGCCCAGCAGCGAGATGTCGCGACGTCCTTCCTCCAACCAATCGCACAACTTGGCGAGCAGGAACGCGCAGTCTCGTCGGGGGGCTCCCCGGTAGCGGCCGACACCGACGGCGTGGACCGGGATCTCGCCGGGAACGACCCCGTCCTCCAGGTGGTCCTCGAGGCCGTCGAGCACCTGGGAATTGAAGGCGAGAATCCCCTCCGGAGCGAGCCGGAGCGGGCGGCCATGCAACAGTTCTGCCGCGATCGCGTTGCAGGCGCGGACGACGTTGTCCACCTCCCGGCCCAGGTACTCCTGCGACGGCGGCAGATCGAGGCGCCCTTCGACCCGCGCGCGAATCTGCTCGGTGCTGAGGGTGTTGCCCTCGATCGCGGTGGTCGCCTGCACCCCCTTGACCAGGTAGAGCTTCTGCATGTCCTCGGCATTCCCGGGCGGAAGAGCGGCCCCGGCGATCTGCTCACATCGGGCCACGGCTTGGCCGAGCAGCGTCCAGAGACCAGTGGGCGCCGCCCGGAGATCGAGCGTGAAGCTGATCCACGGGTGGCTGCGCTCGTACTCGCGACCGGTCATCGACGACTCGTTGTCCTCCGGTCCGGGCCAGGAGTCTGCGCCGTGGAACGGCGCGGACTCCTGGAGGGTTGGTCGGGCGCCAGCGGAGCCGGAGGCGACGATGGGCGGGCTGGGCGGCCAGGCCCAGGCCGCCCGTGCGAAGGCTCCCAACCCGACATCCAGTATTTTAGCCCCAAAACTGTCCCTCGAAGTGTCCTTCCGGAATGTCTCACTTGCGGTCGGGGTTGCGGGGCGGGTGGCCCGGGATACGCGGCCGCAACCTCGTTTCTCACGCCGGTGGAATCGGCTATGCTTCGACCCTGAACCGTACCCGTGGAGGAGCGATTTCCATGAAGACTCACGCAACCCGCCGGCTGCTCATGGTGACCGGCATCGTGTTCGCTCTCGTGCTCTCCGCCGCGCTGCCCGCGACGGCCCAGCTCGACCGGGTCCGCGACCCGAACTGGACCACGCCCCGGACGCCGACGGCCAGCCGGACCTCCAGGGCATCTGGGGAAACAAGACGATCACGCCCATCGAGCGGCTCGAGGGCGAGACGCGGGCCTACCTGACGGATGAGGAAATGGCCGCCCTGAACCAGCAGCGGGCCATGACCCTGGCCGCCCAGGACGCGGCGCCGGCCCGGCGCACCGAGGCCGGGCCGACCCTCGGCAGCGGCTACGGCAGCTACTGGCTCGACTCGGGCGACACGGTGCTGTCGACCGGGCAGACCTCGATGGTCGTCGACCCGCCGAGCGGCCGGGCCCCGGTGCGGCAGTGGGCCCTCGACGAGAAGGCGTGGCGCCTCGAGCACGAGGGCGATCACTACCGGAACATGAGCGTGTGGGACCGGTGCGTCTCGCGCGGGGTCCCCGGCTCGATGCTCCCCGCCGGCTACAACAACGCCTATCGCATTCTCCAGACGCCCGACCATGTCGTCATCTACTACGAGATGATCCACGACGCGCGCATCATCCCCCTGTCGGACCGGCCGTTCGCCGACGGCCGCATCCGTCAGTGGATGGGGGACTCGCGCGCGCACTGGGAGGGCGACGTGCTCGTCGTCGAGTCGAGGAACTTCCACGACCGCGGCTGGGTCGCGTCGAGCGGGGCGGGCCGCCGCCTGAAGGGCATCCGCGTCACCGAGGCCCACCACGTGGTCGAGCGGTTCGAGCGCGTCTCGGAGACCACCATCATGTGGGACGTGACGATCACCGATCCGAACGTCTACACGTCCCCCTGGCGAATCTCGATGCCGCTGACGGCCGAGCCCACCTACGAGATGTTCGAGTACGCGTGCCACGAGGGGAACTACGCCGTGCCGAACGCGCTGAGCGGGGCGCGCTTCCTCGAGCGCACGGAGTAGAGGCAGGGACGGCCGGCTCGGATCGTCATCTGGTCAAGACGGACGGCGAAAGCGTGCCGCGTGACGGAGTAGAGACAGGAGCGGCGGGTCGCGGCTCGACAGAACCGCGCCGAAGCCGAGCCCACGGTGAGGATGGCCGCTGCGTTCGGGCGGAGAGGCCCCCGCCCGAACGCCGGCCGATCGGTCGGACCGCCTACGCCTCCGGCTGGACGATCTCTATCCTCACGCCGTCCGGTCCCGTCACGAACGAGATCAGCATGTCCTCGCCCAGGGGGTTGGTGAAGGGACGCGGCTCCATGTCGAACTCCACGCCCTTGCCCCTGATCACCTCGGCGGCGGCGCGCAGGTCGGGGTACTGCCAGCCGAGGTGGTCGAAGGCGCGGCCCTCGGTCGGCGCCAGCTCGCCCTCCTCGCGGGAGATGAGCAGCCAGACGGTGCCGTAGCGGAGGCCGGCGATGCGCCCCTTCAGGCTGTCGCGCTCGCCTTCGAAGATGTTCTCGTACCAGTCGAGGGCCGCCGCGGGGTCCGCGGAACGCAGGTGCAGGTGGTGGAAGCCCAGCCACTCGGTGTCCTCGACGACCTCGATCTTCGTGCCCCACGGGTCCTCGACGAAGGCGAGCTTGAAGAGGCCGTCGATCTCGCGCATCGGCTCGAGAATCTTCACGCCGGCCGCCTCGAACGAGGCCATCTTGGCCGCGAGGTCGGTGAACGAGAAGCCGATGTGGTCGACCCCGCTGCCCACGCTCGGGCCGGTCGGCTCGCGCTCGAAGAAGATGATGAGGGTGTCGCCGGCCGCGCAGGCGTTGTGGCGCCCGTAGTCGGTGCACCCCATGTGGGTCATGTACCACGCCTTCGCCTCGGCCGCGGACTCGGCGACGAGGTGGATGTGGTGGTAGTCGGCGGCGGCGGCGACGGCGGGCAGGCCGGCGAGCCAGGCGGACGACGCGGCGAGCAGGAGCATCTTGCGAATCATCGGTTTCCTTTCACTGTCCTTGGCGCGCCTGCTCGAGGCGCGCGGTGCGCAGCATCCCGACGATGGAGTAGTTGCCCTCGTGGCACGCGAACTCGTAGATCGGCTGGGTGCGGCGCTTCAGCGGGAGCGCCGCCGTCCACGGCGCGGCCCAGGTGGCGGGGTCGGTGAACGTCATCTCGTAGTCGAGGGTGTCGGGGCCGGTCAGGGTGAACCGCTCGACGAGATGGAGGCCCTCGGCGGACCCCCGGTAGTAGCTGTTCTCGGAGAAGTTGCGGGTCTCCACGACCAGCGTGTCGCCGTCCCAGCGGCCGCGCGAGTCGCCGTTCCACTGGCGGACGGCGTCGGGAAGATGGGGGCGCCCGTCGAGGGTAATGATGCGCGCGTCGTGGAACGCCTCGCTGACGAACGCGACGGTGTCGGCCGTCTGGACGAGCTGGTAGAAGGTGTACGGGCCGGCGCCGAAGTTCCCGCCCAGGCGCGGCACCCCGGTCGTCACGCAACGATGGATGTTGTTGAGGTCCTCGGGGCCGGTCTTGAGCTCCCATCCGGTATCCACCGCCGCCTCCCGCGCCTGCGCCTCCGGGGTCAGGGCGGGGATGCGCCCGTCGGGGGGGTCGACGACGAGGGACGTCCGGTCCGTGATCCACACGTCGACCATGCCGATCGAGCTGCTGGTGGACCACGCCTCGTAGGTCTCGACGTCGTTCAGGGCCGCGAAGAACGCGCTCTCCGGGATCGCGAACGCGCTCCTCCCGTTCCGGAAGATGCGCTCCACGCGGGCGCTCAGAGTGGCGACCTCCTCGTCGGTCAGGTGCGCCCGGTCCCCGAACACCTCGGGCCGTTGCAGCGGGGTGGCGGTGTTGCTCAGCCAGACGCCCTGCAGGTCAGGACGGCCGTCGGGCAGCCGGGGCGGGGTCCAGTCCTCGCCGGCGGTCTGCGCGCGGGCGGAACCGGCGGCCAGGGCCAGCGCGATCAGGGCGATCGGCGCCGCGGTCCGGGCGAGATGGCGGCTGCGCATGGATGCTCCTCCTGTCTTCCCGGCCCCGGCCGGGGCCGCCTCAGCGCGGCGGGGCCGGCGCCGCCGCCGCGGGGACGGCCGGCGGGCGCGGCGCATAGATGTCGTAACCTTCCGCCGCTTCTTCCTCTTCGGTCGGCGGCGTGATGCCCGCCGCGAGCATCGCCTGCTCGATGGCCGCCACCGTCACCGGCGACGGCTTGAAGTTGCCGAACCGGTAGCCGCGGGCGATGGTCAGGGGCGACCAGCCGTACTGGTTCTTGCGCGCCCAGACCCCGATGTCGGCCCCGCTCGCCGCGAGCAGCCCCACCACCGCCGGCAGGTTCTTGTAGGCGGCGCCGTGCATGGCCGTCTCGCCCTTGGCGTCGACGGCGTCGATGTCGTTCCCGAGGTCGAGGGCGAGCTGCACCGCCTCGAGCACCTCCGCCTCGGTCCCCGCGTCCTCGCCCGGCGACCGCGTGCCGAGCCCCGCCGCCGCCATCAGGGGCGTGCTGTTCTCGGCGTTGGTCATCAGGGGGTCGGCCCCGAGGTCGACGAGGGTGCGCATGAGCTCGGCGTCGGCCACCAGCGACGCCAGCATGAACGGGGTCGAGCCCGGCTCGTGATGCCGGGTGTTGTTGAGGTTGCGCCGGATCGGCATGCGGGCGTCGACGTCGGCGCCGTGCTCGACCAGCGTGCGCACGAGCTCGAGACTGGTCATGCGCCCCGACCCGTCGGGGGCGGGATCGTTGTCGCCCACGCCGGGCTTGCGCACCTTGGGGATGATGTGCAGCGCCGTGTATCCGGGGCCGTCCGCGTTCGGGTCGGCGCCGGCCTCGAGCAGCGCCGCCGCCACGTCCCAGTGGGCGTTGGTCACCGCGAGAAGCAGCGGCGTGGTGCCGACCCGCACCGGCCGCCCGGTGCGGTAGGTCTGCTCGCCCCGGACGACCTCGTCGACCGCGCCGTTGACGTCGGCGCCGGCGGCAAGGAGCAGGCGGACCACCCCGAGGTGTCCCTCCCGCACCGCGAAGAGCAGGGCCGTGAAGCCGGAATCGAGGGGGGTGGTGAAGTCGGCCCCCACCTCGATCAGCGTCTCGACGACGTCCGCGTGCCCTTCCGCCGCCGCCCACAGCAGGGCCGTCTGCCGTCGCCGCGGCTCGGACGCCTCGACGTCCGCCCCGTAGGCGACGAGAGCCCGGACCACGCCGACCCGCCCCGAGCGGGCCGCGGTCATCAGCACCGTCTCGCCCCCCGGCAGCGTCGCGCCGGCGTCGGCGCCCGCCTCGAGCAGCCGCCGCACCATCGCCGCGTTGCCGTTCTCGGCGGCCAGCGCCAGGGGGAAGACGCCGTACCGGTTCCGCGCATGCACGTCGGCACCGGCGTCCAACAGCCGGCCCACGAGGTCCGCGTCGTCGTTGTACGCGGCCCAGTGCAGGGCGGTCATGCCGTCGACCTGGGCCGCGTTCACGTCGGCCCGCTCGTCGAGCAGCCGGTCCACGGCCGCGCCGTCGCGCTGCTGGACCGCATCGGCCAGCGGCGCCTCGGCCGCGGACGCGGCCAACGGCGCCAGACCGAGGAGCACGGCGGCGATCAGGCATCTACCGGCCATTCTTCGATGCATCGTTACGTCTCCCGTGCGCGGCCGGACTGCTACAGCGCCACCGGGTCGAGCAGCGTGTCTATCGTGCCGGTGCTGTCCGACCAGGTGTCCAGCTCCACCCCGACCTCGTCGAGCAGGGTCAGGTGCAGGTTGGCCATCGGCGTCGGCTCGGCGTAGCGGATGTGCCGCCCCCCCGCGGTCCGGGCGGCGCCGCCGCCGGCCACCACCACCGGCAGGTTCACGTGGTCGTGCACGTTGGGGTTCCCCATCCCGCTGCCGTACATGTACAGCGAGTGGTCGAGCAGCGACCCCTCGCCGTCGGGCACCGAGGCCAGCCGCTCGAGGAAGTACGCGAAGAGCGACACGTGGTACTGGTTGATCTTCGCCAGCATCGCGAGCTTCTCGGGGTCGTTGCCGTGGTGCGAGATGGGATGGTGCGGGTCGGGCACCCCGATCTCGGGATAGGTCCGGTTGCTCGACTCCCGCGCGAGCTGGAACGTGATGACCCGGGTGACGTCGCCCTGCAGCGCCAGCACCTGCAGGTCGAACATCAGCTTCGCATGGTCCTCGTAGGCGGCCGGCACGCCGATGGGGCGGTCGAGGTCGGGCAGCGCGTTCGACTCGGTCTCCGCCTCGGCCCGCTGGATGCGGCGCTCGACCTCGCGCACCGTCTCCAGGTACTCGCCCACGCGGGCGCGGTCGCCGGGGCCCAGCTCGCGCTGCAGCCGCGCGATGTCGTCGCGCACCCAGTCGAGCAGGCTCGCGCGGCGGCCGAGGGCGGCCCGCCGCTGGGCCGCGGTGCCCCCCTCGCCGAAGAGGCGCTCGAACACCATCCGGGGATGGGCCTCGGGCGGCAGGGGCGAGGTGGGCGACGACCACGACAGGTTGTTCTGGTAGACGCAGGCGTAGCCGTTGTCGCACTGACCGACCATGTCGAGCAGGTCCATGGCCAGCTCGAGCGAGGGCAGCCGCGTCTCCTGGCCGATCTGCCGGGCCGCGATCTGGTCGACGGTGGTGCCGAGATAGTAGTCGGTGCTCTCGGTCCACTTCGCCTTCGCCGCGCTCAGGAACGACGCGTTCGACGTGGCGTGGGTGCCGGGGTACGCGTTCCGCAGCTCGAGGTTGCTGACCACCGTCAGCTGGTCCCGCACCGGGGCGAGCGGCCCCAGGCTCGGCGAGAGCCGCGCCAGCTCGCCCTCCCCGGGCGGGGTCCACATGGCGATGTTCGAGCCCATCGGGATGTAGACGAACCCGAGCCGCCGGACCGGCCGCGCCGCGGTGGCGGCGAGCGCGGTCATCGACGGCACCATCGCGTCGAGCAGCGGCAGCGCCACCGTGGCCCCGACGCCGCGCAGGAAGGTCCGCCGCGGCAACGCCTTCTTCGAAATCATCATGATGCTTTCCTCATCTGGAACGGCATGCTCTCGACGACGCCCAGCACCAGCGACGACAAGCGGTAGTCGTCCTCCGCGGCGGCCCGGAGGATGGCCCGGACGGCGGGTGCGTCGGCGTGCGTGACCCCGCGGCCGATCGCGAACGTCAGCAGCTTCTCGGTCACCGTGCCCACGAAGAGCTCGGGGCGCCGCAGCAGCGCCGCCTCGAGGTCGTCCACCCCGTCGACGGCCGTTCCGTCGAACAGCGTCGCGGTGGCGTCGATGGGCATGCCCTCGTCGGCCTCGCGCCAGCGCCCGACGGCGTCGTAGCTCTCGAGGGCGAACCCCACCGGGTCCATCAGCTTGTGGCAGCTCGCGCAGGCGGGGCTCTCGCGGTGGGCGCTCATCCGCTCCTTCATCGAGCGGGCGCGCGCGGCCGTCCCCGTCTCCTCCAGCTCGGGCACGTTGGGGGGCGGCGGCGGGGGCGGCACCCCCAGGATGTTGTCGAGCACCCACTTGCCGCGGATGACCGGCGAGGTGCGCGTGGCGTAGGAGGTCGCGAGGAGGATGCTGCCCTGTCTCAGCAGCCCGCCCCGGGTCTCTCCCTCGCCGAAGTCGACGCGCCGGAACCGGCTGCCGTAGACGTGCGGCACCCCGTAGTGCTTGGCGAGGCGCTCGTTCAGGTAGGTGTAGTCGGCCCGCAGCAGGTCGAGGACGCTGCGGTCCTCGCGCAGGACGCTCTCGACGAGCATCTCCGTCTCCTGCCGGAACGCCTGCCGCAGGTTGTCGTCGAAGTCGGGGAACACCCGCATGTCCGGGGTGATCGACTCGAGGTTCCGGAGATGCAGCCACTGCCCCGCGAAGTTGGTGACGAGGTTCGAGGCGCGGGGGTCGGCGAGCATCCGGCGCACCTGCCGCCGGAGCTCGCCCGGCGCGGTCAGCCCGCCCCGCTCGGCCGCCGCGAGCAGCTCGTCGTCGGGAATGCTGCTCCACAGGAAGAAGGACAGCCGCGACGCCAGCTCGAGGTCGCTCAGGCGGTAGGCGGCGCCCGCCTCGACGCCGGCGGGGTCGCGCTCGACCCGGAACAGGAACTCGGGGCTCACCAGCACCGCCGCGAGCCCCATCTCGATGCCGGCGTCGAAGCCGCCCTCGTCCCGCGCCGCCCGGTACAGCTCGAGCGGCCGCTCGAGGTCGGCCTCGGTCACGGGGCGCCGGTAGGCCCGCCGCATCAGGGTCGACAGGATGTCGGCGGCGCAGGCGTCCTCGTCGACCGCCTCGGCCGGCCGGCACGTGAAGACGCGGGCGCGGCTCGGGGTGTCGCCGGCCCCGGCGGGGTTGTAGGGACCGACGATGGAGATCTCGTACACCGCCGGCTGCACCCGGGGGTGCCGGTAGTAGTTGAAGTGGGCCTGGTACGGCTGGCGCTCGGTCTCGAGCAGCAGCTCGGGCTTCTTGGGGAACGTGACGGCGAGGGCGTGGGGCCCGGCGGCGACCGCCACCCGCTGGGTGAGATGCGCGTCGAGGGTGTCGTGCGACGGCTGGTAGTTCAGCGCGTGCTCTTCCACCTGGTCGGGCGGCCGCACCGTGAACTCGCCCACCAGCTCGCCGTCGAGGAGCAGGTGCAGGTCGTGCGCCTCGCTCAGGCCCTCGACGTGCTCGTTCCGGTCGCGGGCGAGCCGGATGCTGATCTCGTAGTCGCCGTCGAGCGGGAAGGTGTGCGACAGCAGGGCCCCGCCCCGGGTCCCGATGGGCATGCCGGGCAGGTGCCCCTCCTGGGTCAGGTCCGGCCGGGTGCGAACCGTCACGCCGCCCGGTCCGAGGCCGGGGCGCCCGACCGCGAGCCGGGCGATGCGCTCGGCCGCCCCGACGTACCGCTCGAGCAGCGTCGGCGAGAGGTTACCGACGGTGATGTTGTCGAACCCGAAGCTCGACGAGTCGCTCGGGAGCAGGGACGCCACGTCGACGTCGAGGGCCAGCAGGTCCCGCACCGCGTTGTGGTACTCGGTGCGGTTGAGCCGGCGGAACGTCTCCGAGCGCCCCGGGTCCGGCGCCGCCGCGGCGTGGCGGTCGAGGGCCGCCTCGAGCGAGCCGATCGCCGCCGCGTAGGTCGCCTCGTCGGGCCGTCGGGCGGGGACCGGCGGCATCTGGCGCGCGCGCAGCTTCCGGACCACCCGCTCCCACACCTCGGTGTGGTCGGCCAGCGCCCCTTCGGCGACGGTGTCCAGGGCCAGACCGGCGGTGCGGGTCCGGTTGTTGTGGCAGGTCAGGCAGTAGCGATCGACCACGGCCCGGTACGCCTCGGCCTCCGGCTGGGCGCCGGCGGCCGGCGCGGCCCCGATCGCGCCGGCGAGGCCGGCGGCGGCCAGCGCCCCCGCCACTGTCGGGCGGAATCTCCAACGTCGCCTCGGTTCGAGCATGGAAGTTCCCCGTCACGGGTTGCCCAGGGCGGCCGTGACGTCCTTTCTGCCCCCCTTTATACACCCATATCCGCCCAATCGAGCCGGCAGGCTGAGCGACGTGGCTGGTGACGGCCTCCACCGAGCGCGGCTTTATGCACCCATATCCGCCCAATCGAGCCGGCAGGCTGAGCGATGTCGCTGGTGACGGCCTCCACCGAACGCGGCTTTACGCACCCATATCCGCCCAATCGAGCCGGCAGGGCCCCGAATCGATCCGTCGACGCCCCGAATCCGTCTTATGATGGTCAGTGGCGATGCCGCCGGCTCGCCCGACCTGAAGACGACATCGCGAACCCGAGAGCCGTGTCCGACAATCCACGCCCCTTCACCATCGATACGGATCGCCGCGGGCGCGGCGTGCAGATCGCCCTCATCGTGGCCGGCGTCCCCTTCGTGGTCTCGCTCGCGGGGCTGCTCCTCCGATCGCCGCTGGCCGATCTGTCCCTGCTCGAGGGCGGCCCCATGGCGGTGGTCGCGGCCGCGAGCGGCGCCGCGCTGGCGCTGGTCGTCGCGGGGGCCTGGACCGTCGACTGGTGGACGGTCAGAAGACAGATACGGGCCCTGGCCGCGCTGGACCGCCAGCTCGAGGCCACGAGCAACGAGCTCGAGACCGAGCGGGCCCGGCACGCCATGGAGCTCAAGCTCAAGACGATGGCGATCGAGGGACCCTCGGAGCCGGGATCCGATGCCGACCTCGAGCTTCGACCCGCCGTCCTCGACGCGGCCGCCGAGCCGCCGAAGCTGCCGGAACGGACGTCGTGACTCAACCGAACGCCAACGACATCGTGACCGCCCTGGACCGCAGCATGCGCCGCGTGCGCCTGTCGCTGGTGCTCTACGGCGTTCCCTGCCTGATCTCGCTCGCCGGCCTGGGTCTTCGCGGCGCCCTGAGCGGCCTCTCGCCGAGCCTGCCCGGCTACCTCGAGATCGCGGCGACCCTCACCGCGGTGGGCCTGTTGCTCGTCATCGTGGCGGGGTGGCTGGCCACGCGCCGCGCCCTCCGGCAGCTCGACCTCAAGCTGCGCGAGTCCACCGCCCGCCTCACTCTCAATCGCCAGGAGATCGAGGGCGCCAAGGCCCGCCACGCGCTCGAACGGAAGATCAAGACCATGGAGCTCGAGCACGCCGTGGCGATCCGGGAGGCCCGCCTCCGGATTCGAGAGCTCGACCGCACGCTCGACGAGCGCGCTCCGGCCCGGGAGCCGGCCGGGGCCGGACCGCCGGCCGGGAGCGGACCGCCGGCCGGGGCCTCGACGCGCCGGCCGCCCCCGGCGACGCTGAACCGGCCTCGGCGGATTCTGCCCGAGGTGGACCGGGCGCCAGGAGCGGCGGCCGGCGACGAGACCGCGTGACCGCCGCCGGCCCGCAACGGACCGCGGCACCGCGGCAACACCTGCTTCCGCCCGCGGCGCAACCCCGGAGCCGGGAGTCTGCGCCGCCGCACAGCGCGGGCTCCCGGGAGGGTTCGTCGGCGCCTGGCGGAGCCGACGGCGACGATTGGCTGCGCCGCGGCCTCCTCAGCGGAACTCGACCAGCGGGGGCGAGGCCAGCTCCACCGTGCCCGCCGTCACCCGCAGCGCCGAACGCCCCGCGGTGCTCGACGTGATTCGCAGGCGGGCCGCGCCGTCGGCCCCGGTGCTCGCTTCGGCCGGAAGGACGGTGTCGGCGGCCCGGCTGGAGAGAACGCGTACCGAGACCCCAGCCACCGGATTGCTGAAGGCGTCGCGCACCGTCACGGTGACCTCCGCCGCGTCCCCCCCGGCGTCAACCGAAGCCGGGGACACCTCCACCGTCGACGTGTCCGCGCTCGCGTCCCCCGGGACGACCCGGAGGGCCGTCGACCCCTCGACCCCGCTCGACCGCGCCAGCACCTGACCGGACCCCGCGGAGAGGGCGGTGAAGATGCCGCGGGCCGGCTCGATGGTGCCCACGTCGCCCGACACGCGCCACTCGAGGGGGTAGCCCGTCACGATGTTGCCGCGGGCGTCGAGCCCGGTGGTCCGAAACTGCAGGAGCTCGCCCGACCGCACGTCGCGGCCCGCCGGCTGCACCTCCAGCCGCGCCAGCGCGCCCGGGGTGGTGGTAACGTCCGCCGTCCCCACCACGCCGCCGGCGGTGGCCGACACCACCCCGGTGCCGACCATGGTGCCGGTGAACCGTCCCTCCGCGTCGAGGTCGCCGACCCCGTAGGTGACGCTCCAGTCCGGGTCGATGTCCACGAGGTTGCCCCAGGCGTCGCGCCCGGCCGCGCTGAACGCCCGGGTGGTGCCGCTGGCCACGTCGGCGCGCGCCGGCGCGACCACGATCGAGGCCAGGGGCCCCGGCGCGACGTCCACCTCCGCCTCGGCGGCCAGCCGTCCGCTCGTCACCCGCACCGCGGCGGGGCCGGCGCGGGTCGGCACGAAGCGCCCCCCGTCGTCGATGGACCCGGCCCCGCGGACGATCTCCCACCGAGGATCGACGTCCACCGCGTGGCCGTTCTCGTCCCGGCCCTCCGCCGACAACCGGATCGCCTCGCCCGCCGTCACCCCGGCCCGGTCCGGCTCGCGGACGAGCCGCAGCTCGGCCAGCGGCCCCGGGCGCACCCGCACCGGCGCCTCCGCCGAGACCCCGCCCGACCGCGCGATGATGCGGCCGGTGCCCGGCCCGGTCGCGACGAACCGCCCCTCGGCGTCGACGCGGCCGACGCCGCCGGCCACCTCCCACTCGGGGCTGACCTCCACGACGTTGCCGTTGGCGTCGGCGCCGGTCCAGGCCACCGGCCGCAGCCCGCCGACCTGCACCTCGGCCGGCGCGTCGAGGTCGATGGCGGCGAGGGGGCCGGGCGCGACCGTCACCTCGGCGACCCCCGACAGCGCGCCGGCCGTCGCGACCACCGAGCCCGTCCCCGCGGTGACCGCGGCGAGCCGGCCGTCCTGCCCTCCAATCGACCCCACCCCGCCCGTCACCGTCCACACCGGCGTGATGGCCCGCTCGTTCCCGAGCGCGTCCCGGCCCGTGGCCTCGAACGCCTGCGCGGTGCCGGCGGCGACGTCGAGCCGCCGGGGGGTCACCTCGATCGAGGCCAGCGGTCCCGGCGTGACCTCCACCGCGGCCTCGGCCGACAGGTCCTCCACCGCCGCCGCCACCGTGACGGCGCCGGCCGCGGTGCCGGAGAACGTGCCGTCGGCATCGATGCGCCCCTCGCCGGCCGACACCCGCCACGCCGGCTCGACGCTCACCCGGTTGCCGGCGACGTCGACCGCGGTCACCGCGAACCGTTGCGACGAACCCGCGGCCACGGTGGCCCTGCCCGGCTCGAGGGTCAGGCCCGTCAGCGCGCCGCGGACCACCCGGACGTCCGCCGCGCCCGTCACCTCGCCGAACCGGGCGACCACCTGCGCCGGCCCGAGCCGCCCCCCGGTCAGCTCGCCGCCGGCATCGATGCGCCCGACCGGCGACGACAGCTCCCAGACCGGCTCGATGGCCAGCTCGTTCCCCGCCGCGTCGCGCCCCGCGGCCGAGAAGACGGCGCTCGTGCCGGCGGGCACCTCGGCCCGCGCCGGGCTCACCGCGATCGACTCGAGGGGACCCGGAACCACCTCGATCTCCGTCGACGCGGCCACGCGGCCGGAGGCGACGACGAGCCGCGCCGTCCCCGCCCGCACCGCCCGGAAGCGACCGGTGTCGTCGAGCTCGCCCAGCGCGTCCGACAGGCTCCAGGTCGGCGTCATCGGCACCGGGTTGCCGCCGGGATCCTGGCCGACGGCGCGAAACTGGCGCTCGGTTCCGCTGGCGACGGTCAGGTCGCGGGGCGTCAGGGCGATCGTGACCAGTCGGCCCGCCGTCACCTCCACCCGGGCCTCGCCCCGCAGCTCGCCGGCCGAGGCCGTCACCGTCGCCTCTCCGACCCGCCTCGCGGTGAAGCTCCCGCTGCCGTCCAGATCGCCCACGTCGGCCGTCAGGGTCCAGCGCACCGCCTCCGACGGGGCCACCGCGTTGCCGCCGGCGTCGCGCGCCACCGCGCGCAGCGCCACCGTCTCGCCCGACTCGACGCGCAGCTCCGCCGGCAACACCTCCAGGCTGAGCGGCGGACCCGACGCCACCGTCAACTCGCTCGAGGCCACGACGCCGCCGACCTCCGCCCGCACGCGCCCCCGGCCCGCGGTCTCCGCCGTGAACCTGCCGGTCGGCTCGAGCGCACCGATGCCTCCCGCGAGCGTCCACTCGGGCTGCACCCCGAGCTCGCCGCCGCCGTCGTCGAAGCCGACCGCCTCGAAGCTCAGGGTGTCGCCGGCCACCAGCTCCGCCCGTTCCGGCCGCACCGCCAGCCGGGCCAGCCGCCGCGCGGGCACGACGAGGGTCTGCGGCGGCAGACCCGCCACCGTGACCTGCACGCGGTTGTCGCCGGGCTCGGGGGCAGTGGTGAACATCCGGGTCAGCGACCCCGCGCCGTCGGTCTCGCCGCCCGGCAGATCGAGCGCCGCCACGGCGGGCGCCGCCTCCAGCCCGACCGGGACGTCCGGCACGGGATTGTCGAAGCGGTCGGTGACGGCGACGGCGACGGCGACGGTGCTCCCGTTCACCGTGCGCGCCGGGTCCGCGGTCAGCGTGAAGCTGGCGGGAGGCCCGGCCACGCCGGGCACGACGAGCGAGGCCGACAGGTCGCCGTGGACGGCCTCGACGCGGTTCTCGCCGACCCGGCTCGCCGCGGTGAGGGTCACGCGGGCGGCGCCGGCCGGCCCGGTCACCACCTCGTCCGCGCTCAGGACGGTGCCGGGGGTGTCGGTGGAGAGCCGGACCACCGCGCCGGGCACCGGCGTGTCGAGGTCGTCGAAGAGCTCGATCCGGATCTCGGCCGACTCGGCGACCGGGACCGACTCGACCTCCGTCCCCATCACGAGCCGTTCCGGCTCGCTGCCGACACAACCGGCGACGGCCAGCAGGCCGCTCACCGCCGCGCATGCCAGGAGCGAACTCCGCCTGCGTCTTCCTTCCATGGCCCCACCCCTCGCGCGCAAGATCTGCCGCACGCTCGATTCTACTATCGAGCCTCGTCCGGTGTTGGTGTAGGGGCGAAGTCAGCCGCGACGAACGGGAAACCCCCCGCGGTCCAGGGTCGGCGACGCCGTCGAGCGGAGTCGGCTCCCGACGATGGCGAGGCGCGCCCCCCCCGGCCGCCTTCCCTCGACGGGGGACCGAAGAAGCCGCAGGCTCGACCACCGGCGAGGAGCCTACCGCGAGCAGCGCGTCGCTGGTCTCGCCTTCCTGCGCCCGCGCCATGACGTCGAGGGCCGTCGCCCGCCCGAACGGGTCGGTCGCCGGCTCCAGCGACCCGCCCCCGAGACCTTCACCGCCGACTACCACACCCTTCACGCGACGACGGCACGGCTGTGCACGGCCGCAACATGCCCCAGGCCGCACGGAGCCACGACAGCGATTCCGCAACCCCGTCGCCCGGCCCGTCGACGCTCCGACCGCCCGGAGCGTCCACGCCGCTCGCCCCCGCCGTGCTCGCCGCCCGCAGCCGTTCGCCCGCTCAACTCGTTGCCAAATCCGCCGCCCCGCCGTACAGTAGCCATATGGGCAATGCCCGCTCCACAGAAACCCCGGCGGACAGGTTTCGCGCCGCCCTCGACCTGTACGACGTCGGCCTGAAGCTGAAATACCAGAACCTGCGCAGAAGCCAGCCCCATGCCAGCGAAGCGGAAATCCAGGAACAACTTCGCCGGTGGCTCCTCCACCCACCTGGAGCCGAGTTCGGCGACGCCCCCGGCCGACCCGTCTCCCGGGCCGAACGCCGCCCCGACCTCGCTCGCCACGAGCCTGCGGCGGATTGACGGCGACCTCGCTCGCGCCCGCGTGCCGTTCGCGCTCGTCGGCGGCCTGGCGGTGTCCGCACGAACCGAACCGCGCTTCACCCGGGACGCCGACCTCGCCGTCGCAGTCGGGGGCGATGCGGAAGCCGAAGCCCTGATTCGCCACCTCCGCGAACTCGACTACCGCGTCCACTCGATCGTCGAGCAAGAGGCCGTCGAACGACTCGCGACCGTGCGCCTCGCCTGCTCACCAGAGCCCCAACCTCCGATCGTCGACCTCCTGTTCGCCTCCTCCGGCATCGAGGCGGAGGTCGCCACGCAAGCCGAGACCATCGAGCTGCTGCCGGGCCTCTCGATGCCCGTCGCCACCACGGGACACCTGATCGCACTCAAGGTGCTATCCCGCGACGACACCACGCGGCCCCACGATCTCATCGACCTGCGGGCCCTGCTCCGCGCCGCCCCCGCCCACGAACTCGCGCGGGCGAGGCGTGCCCTCGCCTTGATCGCAGCCCGAGGCTATCACCGAGGCCGCGATCTCCTCCCCGACCTCGACCGCCTTCTGCCGCCTTGACAGCCCGTGGTGAAACCCCGCGTTGCACCGCGCCCGAAGGGCGCCAGCGACCAGCCGAGGCGCCCGCCTGACAAGGCGCGACGAGGGAGAATATTGGGCATATTTGACCGAGGAGCAACGCAGTCAGGCGGGATGCATCGCCGCTCGAATGCAGCGGGGACTTTCGCCACGGGCTGTTGAACCCGGCCCGCGACGCGCCGACTCAAAGCCCCACCCCCGTCCCGCGACGCGGCCAAACTACCCATCCCGCTCTTCTCCGAATCCAGGCCGGCGTATCCGCACTCGTCTCTTCGTCACGACCACAATGGCGTTCGACCGAAGTGCTTCTCCATATTGGTCGATCAGTTGCCACATTGCATGCACCTTTTCCTCGACATCCAACTCGACCAACCGGATTACGCACGGATGTCGTCGTCCGCGCAGAAACACCAACTCGCCGAAGTCCTTGTCCTCCGTAACGAGTGCCCGCTGCTCGTCATACGCCACCGCCAGCAGTTCGTCGTCTGAAGCGCTCGCGTAGCCGTCCCCCGCAGAGCGCACATCGTGTCCTGCCTCCGTCAACGCCTCTTTCAACCTCCGCGATGACGCGCACACGTCGAGCAGGAACTTCACGTCGTCTCACGCATCGAGAGTCGCTCATATACACGCTCACCCGCCATCGATCGGTGGGCGAAACGCAAACAAGCCCGAATATCCTCAGCTTCCAGCATCGGGTACTCTCGCAGGATCGTCTCCGGCGTGTCGCCTGCCGCCATCATCGCCAAAACGTGCTCGACCGCGATCCGCATGTCCCGGATGATCGGCTTGCCCCCGAAAATATCCGCCCGCACGGTAATCCGACTGAGTAGATCATCACTCCCGCTCATCGTGATCCCTTTCATTCCTCTGCTGCGATGCCGGCTCCGTCCACCAGCCGGACGCGCTTGCCGGAAGTCTACCGCGCTTCCTCGCGAAGGCGGGGCATCTCGCCGTCGGGCACGTTGTCGGCGACCGGCGCGATCCAGCTCACAGCCCGTCGCGAGACATCAGGAAGGCGTGTACCTGCCAGATCTCGTCCTGCGAGAGCAGCTCCCCGAAGGCGGGCATGTTCGTGCCGTCGCGGCCGCGCGTGACCGCGTCGAGGAAGCGGCCGGTGGGCAGCCCCGTCCCGAACAGGTTCGGGCTCGCGCCGCCGCCGGCGCGGTGGCAGACGACGCAGCGGGCGCGGTAGATGCGCTCGCCGGCCGCGACGGCGGCCTCGTCGCCGAGCACGGGGTTGACCGCGTCGCCGGGCGCCGGCGGGACGCCGAGAACCGGGGCCGGCGCGGCGATCGGCTCACCGCCCTCGGTGGGCTCGAAGCCGTATCCCGGCAGGACGCGGCCGCCCAGGGTGTGGCCGGGCTCGCCGACGCGGGGCAGGCCTCCCGGCAGCGGCGTCAGGTTCGTTTCCTGCCGCTCGAGCCGCGGTCCGCCGTCGAGGGCGAACACCCACAGGTTCCCGGCCTTCGGCTCGGTGTAGTAGAAGGTCATGTCGCCGCCGATGCCGCCGGACGGAACCGCCAGGTACTGCGTCCCGTCGAGCTCGTAGGTGACGGGGCTGCCGATGATGCCCGAGCCGGTCTGGAAGCGCCACAGCACCTCGCCGCTGCGGGCGTCGATGGCCATGAAGTAGCCGCGCATGTCGCCGGTGAACACCAGTCCGCTGGAGGTGGCCACGGCGCCGGCCCAGAACGGGGCCGGGCTCACCACGCGCCACAGCACCTCCTGCTCGACCACGTCGAAGCCGACGAAGTTGCCGGGATTCTCGCTCGTCAGGTACTGCTGGTAGTCCCCGCCGAGGTACGCCTCGCCGTTGGTCGGCGGCTCGAACTCGTCCTCGGCCCAGAACCGGTACCCCATCGCCCACTGGTTGGACATGAAGTAGAGGGCCCCGAGCTCCGGGTTGTAGGCGAGCGGCTGCCAGTCGATGGCGCCCTCGAGGCTGGGGATGATGGGCCCGACCTCGGGCCCGCCGGACTGCGCCAGCATGTCGGGATTGACGTCCGGGCGGCCGGTCTCGGGGTCGAGCCCGAAGGCCCAGTTGATGCCGGGCACGATGGGCTCGCCGTAGAGGAACCGGCCGTCGGTGCGGTCGAGGGCGTAGAAGAAGCCGTTCTTGTCGTGGTGGAAGAGCGCCTTCACGGGCCCGTGGCCGCGGAGGGTGACGTCGGCGAGCACCGGGGTGCTCACCGCGTCGTAGTCCCAGCAGTCCCAGGGGGTGTACTGGTAGCCCCAGCGGATGGCGCCGTCGTCGGCGTCGAGGGCGACGGTCGCGGCCGACCACTGGTTGTCGCCCTTCCGCACGTGGCAGTTCCAGGGGGCGGCGTTCCCGGTGTTCCAGTAGACGAGGTTGAGCTCGGGGTCGTAGGCGCCCGTCGTCCAGGTCGGGGCGCCGCCGTGCCGCCAGGTGTCGCCGGGCCACGTCTCGTTGCCGGGCTCGCCGGGGCCGGGGATGGTGTAGGTGGTCCAGCGCGGCTCCCCGGTCATCGCGTCGTAGGCCTTGACGAAGCCGCGGATGCCGTACTCGCCGCCCGCCACCCCGGTGAGCACGAGGCCGTTGACGACCAGCGGGGCGCCGGTGATGCTGTAGCCCTGCCGCCAGTCGACGACCTCGGCCTCCCACGCGACGGCCCCGGTGTCGCGGTGGAGCGCGAACAGGCGCGCGTCCATGGTGCCCACGTAGACCAGCTCGCCGTACAGCGCGACGCCGCGGTTGTTCGACCCGCAGCAGTAGACGCGCTCCGCCTCGTCGGACATCTCGGGCTCGAAGCCCCACCGCTTCGCGCCGGTGCGGGCGTCGATGGCGAAGACGCGCGACTCGTCGGCCGACAGGTAGATGACGCCCTCGTGCACGAGCGGGGTGGCCTCGAGGCCGCGGTTCTCGCCCCCGGTCGCGAACACCCAGGCGGGGTGGAGCCGGTCCACGTTCTCGGGGGTGATCTGGTCGAGCTCGACGAAGCGGTGGCCGTGGTAGTCGCGGCCGTACATCAGCCACGACGAGGTGTCGCCGGCCGCCTGCTCGAGGTCGCGCGTGGTGACCGCCTGCCCGTACGCCGGTACGGAAGACGCCGCCACAAGAACGACCGCCGCGACCGCCGCAGGAGTGTGTGAGGACCGCATCTGTTCACCTTCCTCCGGCCCGTCGCGTGTGCCGGGGCTGTCGACCTCGGGGGTTCGCGAGGCGGGATGCACGCAAGCGTATCGATTCCGCGTTCCGTTCCGTTGCGGACGTACGAAGCTCGCCACTCCCGCCGGCAGCCGTCCCGAGAGGACTGCGACGAGGGTTGGCGACCCCTGGCGAGAATCCCGGTGCGCCGCGGGCGTTTCACCGCGGGCTGCCAACCTCTTCGCAGCAACGCAACATCCCGCTGCCCAAGTCCGGGCGAGCGCACCCGCCGGGGTCGTCAGCCGTTCCCGCCAACCAGTGCGGGCAGGACGGCGCCGATCTCGCCGCGGACCACGGCGTCGGCGATGCCGTCGAGGGGGGTCGGCTCGCGGTTGACGATGACGAGCCGGGCTCCCGCCGCCTTCGCCACTCGGGGGATCGAAGCCGCCGGCTCCACCACCAGCGACGAGCCGACCGCGAGCAGCAGGTCACAGGTCTCCGCCGCGGCCTGCGCCCGCGCCATGATGTCGAGGGGCATGGCCTGGCCGAACGAGATCGTCGCCGGCTTGAGCAGCCCGCCGCACGCGCGGCAGCGCGGCGCCCGCTCGCCCGCCTCGATGCGGCGGCAGGCCTCGTCCGAGGTGATGCGGTCCCCGCAGGTCAGGCACTCGGCCTCGGTGGTGGTGCCGTGCAGCTCGAGCACGACGTCGGCGGGCAGCCCCGAGCGCTGGTGCAGGCGCTCGATGTTCTGGGTGACGAGGGCGAGGAGCCGACCCTGCCGGTGCAGCTCGACGAACGCGTGGTGCCCCGCGTTGGGCTTGGCCTCGCGCATCGCCGGCCAAGCCTCCGCCTTCTGGCGCCAGTACTCCACGCGGCCCGCTTCGCTCGACACGAACTCGTGGAAGTCGACGGTCCGGTTCCGAGCCCACACGCCGTTCGGGCTGCGGAAATCCGGGACCCCCGACTCGGTCGAGATGCCGGCGCCGGTGAAGCCGACGATGCTCGACGCGCCGGCGATCAGCTTCCGGGCGGCCTGCTTGTCCATGGCGTGGTCGCGGGGTTGTCCTTTGATGGCCCGGGGACTCACCGCTGCGTTCCTGGCGGATCGAGAGTCAGTTCGACGTCCGACCCGAACGCCGGTTGCTGTACCGGTTTGGTGGTCATGTGGGCTTCGGAGAGACAACGGTATCACGGGGGCGCGGAGGAGAAACGGGGAGGACGCGGGTCAGTCGAGGCCGGTTCCGCTGTCGGCGATTGCGGTAGCGGAGTCGGCGTCGCGGGCTCGTGCGCCTCTCTCGACCCTGCCTGCTCAAGCCTCCACGATCGCAATCGCGGCCGCCGCCGCGGCGTCCTGCACGAGGCGATAGCCGCGTCCGCCGTCCAGCGGCCGCGACGGTCCGCACCGGACGTCGCAGTCCTGAAGCCGGTCCCCGAACGCGAGCAGGGCCGTGGCGGTGTCGAACTGCCGCGAGACCCAGACCATGCCGTGCAGCGAGTCGTCCGATCGGTGGATCGCCTCCGCCCATCGCGCGGTCTCGGCGTAGTGAGACGCCCCGCAATCGAGCAGCTGACCGCGCGTCAGCCCGAGCCTTCGCAGACCGTGGCCGCTGAGGTCGGCGACCAGGATGTCGCGCGTCAGCTCGATGCGGGTGAGGCACTGCCCCTCCAGTCGGGACCGCAGGATGACGCCGCCCGCGAAGACGCTGTGGAGCACGGTCTCGGACAGGGCGCCGTCGATGGAGTCGGCGGCGTAGAGCGTGGGAACCAGCCGACCCGACGCGTTGCGCAGCGGATGGAAGCGCCCCCGGTCGCCGCCCGTGCCCGGATTGAAGGCGTGCGGGGAACGGCGATCCGGATGCACCCGGTAGAGGGAGGCCCCCGCCCTCAAGGTCCTGCTCAGCGGATCGACTCGGTCCGGAGGCGGGGGGACGACGCTCCTCGCGGCCGCGCGGTCAGTAGAATGCCGGGTCCGAGACATCGTCGGCCGCGTCGATCACGCGATCGGGCTCGCCTTCCAGGAGATCCACCGGCTTTTGTCGATCGAGCCACGAATTGGGCGTCGTGAACCAGATCGCCGTTTGCCACGGGCCGGTCCCGGGCCCGAGGGCCTTCAGGACCCGTCCGATGATGGCCCTGGGGCGGCCGACCTCGTCGAACTGGAACGCCGGGTACAGCAGCCGGCCACGGAGCTCGATGGCGAATATCTTCCGATCGGACCGCCAGCGCGCCGCGAGGGCGGCGCGGTTCTTCGCGGACGACCCGTACAGCGCATGCACCTGCTCGGCGTCGAGGAGCTCGCAGGTGCGCACGAACTCGGCCCGCAGGCTGGCGTTCCGGCGCGCCTGATAGATGACCGCGGACGACGCTCTCTCCGACAGCATCGGCATAGCGGTCTCGATGAGCCTGGACATGTCCGCGTCCTGCAAGTCGTGGAGGCGCTCGCACAACAGCTCGAGCAGCGCCTTCGCGGTCTCCAGGGTCGTGCGGTCGACGCCGGAGACCATCAGGACCTCTTCTTCACGGCCGTCCAGGCCCCGGGCGGCCAGGCACTCCCGGAGCCGCACCATCCGTTGCTCGCGCCGCGGCTCCGGCTTCGTTCCCTTCGGCGATGCACGCGGTGCTGCGGCAACCACACCGCCGTATGCTTCCGCCGGCCGCTCGGCCACCCGCGAAGAGGACGGCGTGCACTCGAACGTGAAGGCCGCGTCCGCCCCGGCGGCGGCAACGCGAAGGACCGTGGTGATTTCCACCCGCGCGCTCATGACAAACCCCTCGCCATCGACGGGATTCCAGTGATAGCGGTGACAGGGCTCATGGTATCACCGTTATCAGCGAACGCGAGACAGGCAGCAGCGGACGATCGGATAGCATGGTACGTTTGCCATGCGCCCCGAGCCCCTGACCTGGCCCCGCATCGCGGCGTTCTGGCTGCCGCTGGCCGGCACGTGGCTGATGATGGCGGCCGAGGGCCCGTACCTCGCCGCGATCATCGCCCGGCTCGATCGGCCGACCGAGAACCTCGCCGCGTTCGGGGTGGCGTTCGCGCTCGCGATCATCATCGAGGCGCCGGTCATCATGCTGATGGCCGCCTCGACCGCGCTGGTCACCGACGCCGCCAGCTACGCGGCGCTGCGGCGGTTCACCTACACGCTCGCGGCGGCGCTGACCCTGGTGCAGGTGGTGGCGGTGCTGCCGCCGGTGTTCGACCGGCTCGCCCTGTCGCTCATCGGGCTGCCGCCGGACGTGGCCCGCCTGACCCATCACGGGCTGGCCATCATGCTGCCGTGGACCATCGCCATCGGGTACCGGCGGTTCCGGCAGGGGCTGCTGATACGCCGGCGCCTGACCCGCCTCGTCACCTACGGCACCGCCGTGCGCCTCGCGGCGATGAGCGCGGCCGCCCTCGCCGCGGCGCGGGTGCCGGGGCTGCAGGGCGTGCACGTGGGCACCATCGCGCTCGCCACCGGGGTCGTCGTCGAGGCGGTGGCGAGTCGCATCATGACCCGGGGCGTCGTGGCGGAGCTCAAGGCCGGCCCGTCGCCCCACGCGGCGGTCGCTTCCGGCGCGGCCGGCTCGGCAACGGCCGACACCGCGACGGCCGACGCCGCGGCGGCTGCCTCCACTGCAGCGAACCCGGACCCGGCGGCGACCGATTCGACCGCGGCAACCACCGGAGCCGCCGATTCCGGCCCGACCGCCCCAGCGGCCGCGAACCCCGCCGCTACCGTGAGTGCCGAAACCCGGTCTGCAGCCGCGTTGACGATGCCGGCCATCTTCCGCTTCTACCTGCCCCTGGCGATGACGTCGCTCCTGGCGATGGCGGTGCAGCCGGCGGTGACCATCTTCGTCGGCCAGAGCCGGTACGCCCTGGAGTCGCTGGCGGTCCTGCCCGTCATCCACGGGCTGACGTTCCTCTTCCGCGCGCTCGGGCTGTCGTTTCAGGAGGTGGGCATCGCCCTGTTCGGCGACCGGTGGGAGCAGTACCGGCCCATCCGCAACTTCGGTTGGATGCTGGCGGCGTTCGCGGCCGGCGGCCTCGCGCTCATCGTCTTCACGCCGCTGGCCGCCGTGTGGTTCGAGGACGTGTCGGGGCTCTCGCCCGAGCTCGCGGCGTTCGCGCTGCTGCCGGCGCAGATCCTCGCCCTGCTCCCGGCGGGGTCGGTGTGGATCTGCTTTCAACGCGCGGTGCTCGTCCACGCGCGGCAGACGGCGCCGATCACGTGGGCGGGAATCTTCGAGGTGGCGGTGGTCGTCGTGCTCCTGACGATCACCACGCAGGTGCTGTCGTGGGTCGGCGCGGTGGGGGCGGCGACCGCGATCGTGGGCGGCCGGCTCGCCGGGGTCCTGTTCCTGTACGCCTTCACCGCCAGAGTCGTGCCGCCGGCGACTGCGCCGGTGCGCGACCCTGCCCGTGCGGTGTCTCTTGGCACGTGACGCCCGCGCCCGCGCGCGGCAAGGAATGGTCCGGCACGCCGATGCCGCCGGCACCGTGTCAATCGCCGGGCGACCCCACCGCGCGCTCGACGAGGCCGCGCAGGTCGGCGGGCAGGTCGAGGGCGAGGGCGGCGCCGCGCCCCTCCTCCGACATCTTCCGCCACGTCTTGCGGAGCACCCCGGCGAGGGTCTCCTCGTCGTGCTTCGGCGCGAAGCCGGCGAGATAGTGCTCGATGAAGACCAGGCAGATCACGTCCTCGAGGAGCTGCACGTCGGGGTCGGCCTTCAGCCGCTCCTTGCGGAGCAGCGACCCCACCCGCGCCACGACGTCGTCGCCGTAGCCGACGTCGCGCAGGATGGCGGCGGCGGTGTCGGCGTGAAAGCGGGCGAGGTCCGTCCGCCACCGGCGGTAGCCCTCGCGGCCGGCCGCATAGTCGGTACGGGGGATGGTCCAGCGCCGGATGTGCTGGCAGCGGGCGGCGAGCCGGACCGGCTCCGGGGCGTCGGGCCGGAACCGGTCGAGGCGGGCGGTCATGCGCCGGGCGTAGACCAGCTCCTTCGGCTGCTCGGCCCCGTCCGCTGATTCGCGGTTGGGATCTTCCGCGTTCGCCGCGTCGAAGCGCTCGACGGCGCGCCGGAACCGGTCGTCGGACGTCATCGGCGACCTCCACGGCGCGGTCCGGCGCGGCGACAGGTCGACGAGGGCTCGCCGTGGGCGGCGATGAGACGGGATGAGTGTACGGAGCTCATTCCGACCGTTGCTCGTTGCCGTCGGCGGGCGACCGCCTCGACATCAGGTCGCCGAGGTCCGCGAGCCTCGCATCGATGGCCGCGAACCTCGCGTTGATGGCCGCGACCCAGGGAACGTCGCCCGCCAGCAGCTTCTTGACGTCCGTCTCGACCACCTTGACGTCCGCTCGAAGCTCCCGGTGGGCCTCGTCGTTGCGCGCGATCTCCCGTCGCAGGAACCACGCGATGATGCCGAAGAGGACCACGAGGGCCCCGAGCAGCCACGCTATCGCGGCGCCGATCTCGATGGATATGGATGGGGCGACGTTCGCCGCCAGCACGGTGGGGGGCATCCGAGTCTCCAAGTCCCTGCCGAGCTCGCCCGGGCCCCGCGCGTCTCCGGCGCGCAGGGCCGGGGCGACCCTCGAACTGATGCTAACATGCCCGACCGACCGGCCGAGCCTCACGATCAGAGGCTATTGCAGGAGGCGTGCCAGACCCGCTTGCAGACCCCCGACAACCGGTACCATTCGACGGTTCGTCACCGTAACCGGGAGGAGATCTTCTCGATGGCCATCGTCGTCGGACAGCCCGCCCCCGACTTCACCCTGCACGAGACCCCGCAGCAACGGCGCAGCCTGCGCGACTTTCGGGGCCGCAACGTCGTGCTCGTCTTCTTTCCCGGGGCCTTCACGCCGGTCTGCACCACCGAGATGTGCGCCCTGCGCGACCGCCTCGACCGGTTCAGCGCCCTCGACGCGGAGATCGTCGGCATCACCGTCGATCCGCCCTTCGTGCAGGCGGCGTGGAAGGCGGCGAACGACGTCGGCTACACGTTTCTCAGCGACTACAACCGGGAGGTCGTCACCGCCTACGGGGTGGCGTTCCCCGACCTGGCGGGAATGGACGGCTACGTCTGCGCCAACCGTGCGGTGACCGTCATCGACAAGGAGGGCGTGGTGCGGCACCACTGGGTGGGCGAGAGCCTGCGCGTCGAGCCCGACTACGACGAGCTCCAGGCGTTGGTGGCGGCCCTGCCGTAGCTCGCCGGAATCGGCCCGTGACAGGCATCCTCTCCCGGCTGACCTCGGCGTTTCCCCTGTGGGTCCTGAGCGCAGGCGTTGCGGCCCTGATCCGGCCCGACTGGTTCACCTGGTTCAGCGGGCCGTTCATCACCGTCGGCCTCGGCGTGATCATGCTCAGCATGGGCATGACCCTCGGTTTCGACGACTTCCGCCGGGTGGGGCGCGAGCGCGCCCGGGTGCTGCCGGGGGTGGTCCTGCAGTACACGGTCATGCCGGCCCTGGGCTGGGGCCTCGGGTATCTCTTCGCCCTGCCGACGCCGTTCGCGGTGGGCCTCGTGCTCGTCTCGTGCTGCCCCGGCGGCACCGCCTCGAACGTCATCGCCTACCTCGCCCGGGCCGACGTGGCGCTCTCGGTGACGCTGACCGCGCTGTCCACCCTGCTGGCCGTCCTGATGACCCCCATCCTGACCGCCCTGCTCGCCGGCAGCCGCGTCGACGTCCCCGCGGCCGGGCTGCTGCTCAGCACCGTGCAGGTCGTCATCGTGCCGGTGACGGCGGGAGCGCTGCTCAAGTGGCGCTTTCCCCGCGCCGTCGACCGCGTGCTGCCCGCCGCGCCGCTCGTGGCCATCGTCGCCATCAGCCTCATCGTCGGCTCCGTCGTCGGCGGCGGCCGCGAGCGGATCATCGAGGCCGGCCCCGGCTGGTGCTCGCGGTGGTCAGCCTCCACTCCCTCGGCTTCCTCTTCGGCTACCTCGCGGGCCGGCTCGCCCTGCGGCGCGAGGTGGCGGCGCGCACGGTGTCCATCGAGGTCGGCATGCAGAACACCGGCCTCGGCGTCGTGCTGGCCCAGCAGAACTTCGCCAACCCCCTGGTGGCGGTCCCGAGCGCCATCGCCAGCGTCTTCCACTCGCTGGTCGGCAGCCTCGCCGCGGCCTGGTGGCGGCGGCGCGGTCCCGACGCGTGAACCGCGGCGTCCGACTCGACGCGCGCATACCGCCATAGAGGAGCCGCAGGCCATGATCGGCGGACCGGGGCGATGGTCGAACCCGCTTCCTGCACTTGACGCGATAAACGGAACCAGTCTAGACTAGCTCTTCCAATCGCAGACAGCAAGCAGGAGCAACGGATGGTCACCTACGACGAACACAAGCCGCGCGCGTGGACCGTCGCCGAGGCAAAGGCCAGGCTGTCCGAGGTGCTGCGCCGCGCCGAAGAAGAGGGACCGCAACGCATCGGGCACCGCAAGGCGTTCGTGGTCGTGTCCGCCCGCGTCTGGGACGAGAAGGCCGAGCCGCAGCCGACGCTCGGACAGTGGCTCATCGCCAACGCGCCCGGGACCGGAACGCTCGAGCTCCCGCCGCGCGACGAAGAGCAGGAGCGGCCCGGCCCGTTCGACGACTGGACCGAGGAAGACTGGAAGGCGCTCGACCGGTCGGGGCCCGGTCGGGGGTCGGAAGAGTGACAGGGTTTCTCCTCGACACCAACGTCGTGTCCGAGATGCTCAAGCCCGCCCCGGACGCTCGCGTGACCGAGTTCCTCCGCACCCGGCACGACCGCCTGTGGCTCTCCGTGGTCGTGCTGTACGAGCTGGAGCACGGCGTGCATCTCCTCCCCGCGGGACGGCGGCGTCTCCGACTGGCGACCCAGGTCGCCGAAATCGTCGCGAACCACGAAGGCCGCATCCTCCCGCTGAGCCGCCAGGCCGCGCAACGAGCGGCGCGGCTCCGAGCCCGAGCCCGCCGCGCCGGGAGGCCCGCGCAGACGGCCGACGCGTTGATCGCGGGGACCGCCGAGACGGAGTCCCTCGCCGTGGCAACCCGCAACACGGCGCACTTCGTGCCTTTCGATGTCGAATCGATCGATCCGTGGACCGGGGAACCCGGACAATGATGGCCCCTGGGGGTCCGACCTTCACGTGGGGACGTTCCGGGATCGATCAATCGTCGGGCATCACGTAGGATCCCGGGCGCAGCCCCACCACGAAGCTGCCGTTTCTCAGCGACGGCTTGTTGTAGCGCAGGGTGCCCGGATGAAGCTCGGGGTGGCCGGAGTTGCGGTAGACGCAGTCGCCGGCGGCGACGTCCCACTCCATGGTCGGCCCGAGCCGCGGGTAGACGTCCGCCCGTCCCTCGGCGACCACGCAGAACTTCAGCGAGCTGCCGCTCTTGATCCGCTCCACCACGTTCAGCGGCTCGAGGAACGCCTCGAGGGCGGCGCTGGGGTGGGACCGGCTCTCGACGACGCGGAGCGGATCGGACGGACTCGACAGGGTCGACCGCAGGCGCCGCGGGGGCCGCCGCCCTCGCGCTTCCACGCGCCCTCCCCGGCGCGGGCGTAGTACAGCAGCCCCGCGGCGGGCGCCGCCACCACGCCGAGCACCGGCTCGCCGCCCTCGATCAGCGCCACGTTGACGGTGAACTCGCCGGTGCGGTCGACGAACTCCTTCGTCCCGTCGAGGGGGTCGACCAGCCAGTAGCGGGACCATCGGCACCGCACCTCGTAGGGCGCTATCTCGTGCTCCTCGGACAGATACGGAATGGCGGGGTCCAGCGCGTTCAACCCGTCGCGGAGGATCGCGTCGGCCGCGAGGTCGACGCCGGTCACCGGCGACCCGTCGGCCTTCGTGCGCACCCAGGTGTCGCGGGCGTCGTACCGCTGCCGCACTGCCGCGGCAGCCCGCAGCACCACGTCGTTGACGGCTTTCATCGGCACCATGGCGCTTCCAGTCTAACGGCCCCCGCGGAAGGAGGGGCACCCCCGTCCACCCGCCCCCCGGAGACGCGGGTGGTCGAAGAATCTCGACAGAGCTGAGACAATGCGTCGAAGAATGGCAGCTTCGCTGCCGGAATCCATTGACGCCGGTCTCCGGACGCTGTCTTGACTCGTGGGCTGGCGCGGGATAGAGTTCCACTTGTTGTGACGTCGCGCACGCAGACCGCCTGTTGTTGTTGCTGCTGTTGTCCGGTGGCCGCCGAGGCCCCGACGCTGACGGTCGTGTGAGGTGACGCACAAGAGCTGACAGAAGCGAAAGAGCAGCAAGCACCAGCGCGAGAGACCGAAAGCCCGGGGCCGCAAGGCTCCGGGCTTTTTTCGTTCGGGCCACCGCCGCGGGCACGGACGAGCGAGCCGGCCGCCGGCGGGGGCATTGCCAGGACCGAGCGCGGCCTGTACGCGGGGGATTCGGGAGCGACGATTTGGCGGGCCAGGATGGGCGATGAGGCGCCGCCGCTCTTTCCGGCGTTCCTGAAGCTGGCGGGCCGGGCGGTCACGGTGGTCGGGGGCGGGCCGGTAGCGGCGTCGAAGCTGCGGGCGCTGCTCGACGCGGGCGCCAGCGTGACCGTGGTGGCGCCGGAAGTCGGCGACGCCATCGCGGCGAGCGGCGTGGCCGTCCGCCGCCGCCGGTTCCGGGCCTCGGACCTCGACGGCGCGTGGCTCGCGGTGGCGGCGGCGCCGCCCGAGGTCAACCGCGAG
The DNA here is from genome assembly GCA_965116765.1 of Vicinamibacterales bacterium. GTDB lineage: Bacteria > Acidobacteriota > Vicinamibacteria > Vicinamibacterales > UBA8438 > JAJEEA01. The sequence continues at coordinate 2,555,607 of OZ220718.1, forward strand.
GTCGCGGCGGCGGCCGAGGAGCGGCGCCTGTTCGTCAACGCGGTGGACGACCCCGCGCACGCGAGCCTCTATCTCGGCGGCGTGGTCCGCCGGGGCGGGGTCACCGCGGCGATCTCGACCGACGGCCGGGCCCCGGCCCTGGCCGGGCTGGTCCGGGAGGCGCTCGAAGCGCTGCTGCCCGAGGACGAGGTACGGCGTTGGCTGGCCGCGGCGGACGAGGAGCGGGCAGAGTGGCTCGCCCACGGCGTGCCGATGGAACGGCGGCGGCCGTTGCTCGTGCGCACGCTGGCCGCTCTCTATGGAGATCGGACGTCGGCCGAAGAGGAAGGCGACTGCCCGGAGGTCGTCCGGGAAGAGTCGACCGAGAAGACGAGAGGATGAGACCTCGACCGCAGCAACCGGCGACGCAACCTCGGCCGACGACCCGAGCCCGGCGACCGGCGGCCGGTGCCGGCGGCCCCGACCGGGGACCGGACCCGACCCCGGGGTTCGTGTCGCTCGTCGGGGCGGGTCCGGGAGACCCGGCCCTGTTGACGCTGCAGGCGCTGGACCGGCTCCGGAGGGCCGACCTGGTGCTGTACGACGCCCTCGTGGCGCCTGAAATCGTGGCGCTCGCGCAGCGGGCGCAGTGCTTCTGCGTCGGCAAGCGGGCGGGCCGCCGGTCGGTGCGCCAGGAGACCATCATCCGCCTCCTGGTCCGCGCCGCCCGCCGCGGGCGGCGCGTGGTCAGGCTGAAGGGCGGCGATCCCTACGTGCTCGGGCGGGGCGGCGAGGAGGCCCTGGCCCTGCGGGCGGCGGGCATCGGGTTCGAGGTGGTGCCGGGGCTGACCACCGCGGTCACCGCCCCGGCCCTGGCCGGCATTCCCATGACCCATCGCGGGACGGCCTCGGGGTTCGCGGTGGTGTCCGGCCACGACGAGTCGAGCTTCCGGCCGGTGCTCGGCGCGCTGCCCCCCGGCTCGCTGACCGTCGTGGTGCTGATGGGGCTGGCCCGCCGCGCCGCGGTGGCGGCCTGCCTGCTCGACCGCGGCTGGCCGGCCGACACCCCGGCCGCCGTCGTGTGCGCCACCGTCTCGCCGCGGACCCGCGTCTGGGCCGGAACGCTGGGTGAGCTGGGGACGGCCCCGCACCCGGCCCCCGACGGCACCCCCGGCACCATCGTCGTCGGCCGCGTCGTCGACCTGCACGCGGTGCTCGACGAATCGCAGCCCGACACGGCGGCGGCCGTCGAACGGGAGGGGCGGAGCTCGTGATGACCGGAAGGGACCGCGCCCTGCCGGCGAGCGACATCGGAGTTCACCTGCGAGAGAGCTGGAGCTCGAGATGACCTGGAAGGACAGACTCGGCGATCGCATCCCGGCAGAGCTGGGGCGGGAGATCGACACCTTCGAGAACCAGATCGCCCTGAAGCGCCAGGGCCGCATCGACGACAAGGTGTTCGCGGAGACCCGCCTGCGGCGCGGCGCCTACGGGCAGCGCTACGACAACGGGCAGCGGAACGACGGCAACGGGGTCAAGGCCCTCGCATTCCCCTCGAACGGGCTGACCAAGGGCCCCGACACGGTGTGGGACGCCCCCGGCATGCAGCGCATCAAGATCCCGTTCGGGGGGCTGAACCCCGACCAGATGGACACCCTCGCCGACCTCGCCGAGGAGTACAGCGACGGCATCTGCCACATCACCACCCGGCAGGACGTGCAGCTCCACTTCGTGCACCTCGACGACACCCCGGCCCTGATGCGCCGGCTCGCGGCGGTCGGCATCACCACCCGAGAGGCGTGCGGCAACACCGTCCGCAACGTCACCGCGTGCCCCCTCGCGGGCGTCTGCCGCGACGAGACCTTCGACGTGACCCCCTACGCGCGGGCGTCCATGCGGTTCCTCCTCGGGCACCCCGACGCCCAGGACTTCGGCCGCAAGTTCAAGGTGGCGTTCTCGGGATGCCGTCAGCACGCGTGCGGTCTCGTCAACATGCACGACTTCGGGGCCATCGCGGTCACCCGCGAGACCGCCGCGGGGCCCGAGCGCGGATTCGAGGTCCACGTGGGGGGGGGCCTCGGCGCGGTGCCCCACGAGGCGAGGCTCTTCGATCCGTTCATGGCCGAGGCCGAGGTGCTGCCGACCCTGCAGGCGATCTCGCGGGTGTTCGCGCGGCTCGGCGAGAAGCGCAACCGGGCCCGCGCCCGCATCAAGTTCCTGGTCGCCAAGCTCGGCATCGACGAGTTCCGGCGGCTGGTCGAGGAGGAGCGCCGCGGCCTCGCCCACGACGAGCGCTGGACGGCCTGGCTCGCGGACCTGTCGTCGACGGACGAGCAGCCGCTGAAGGACGGCGAGCCCCTCGACGGGGGGCCGGACGGGCCGGGCTTCGCGGCCTGGTCGCGCTCGAACGTCTACCGCCAGCGCCAGCCGGGGCACGCGGTGGTGACGGTCAGCCTGCCCCTCGGCGACATCGACAGCGATCAGCTCCGGGGGCTCGCCGACGTCGCCCGCCGCTACGTCGGCGACACCGTCCGCACCACCGTCGAGCAGAACATCGTGCTGCGGTGGGTGCGCGAGTCGGACCTGCCGGCGCTGCACCGGGAGCTGGACGCCCTCGGGCTGGGGCGGCCCGGCGCGCAGTCGATCGGCGACATCACCGCCTGCCCCGGCACCGACACCTGCAAGCTCGGCATCGCCTCGTCGCGGGGGCTGGCGGCCGAGCTCGAGCGGCAGGTGCGGCAGCAGCTCGACTCCCTGGACGACGCGGTGCGCGGCCTGCGCATCAAGATCAGCGGGTGCTTCAACTCGTGCGGCCAGCACCACGTCAGCGACCTCGGGTTCTACGGGGTGAGCCGGCACGTGCACGGGCGGGTGGTCCCGCACTTCCAGGTCGTGCTCGGCGGCAAGTGGGTCGAGAACGCCGGGGCCTACGGGCTCGCCATCGGCGCGGTGCCGGCCCGCGAGATCCCGGAGGTGGTCCGGCGCATCACGGGCCGCTTCGTCGAGGAACGCCGGCCCGACGAGACGTTCCACGCGTTCACGACCCGCATCGGCAAGCGCGCGCTGCGCGAGATGCTGCAGGACCTGATGGCGGTGCCCGACTACGAGGTCGCCCCCGACTACTACCGCGACTGGGGCGACCCCCGCGAGTTCGGCATCGGCGACATGGGCATCGGCGAGTGCGCGGGCGAGGTGGTGTCGCTGACCGAGTTCGACCTCGCGGGGGCCGACAGCCAGGTGTTCGAGGCGCAGCTCCAGCTCGAGGCGGGCAACGCGGCCCTGGCCGACGAGCTCGCGTACGCGGCGATGCTGCAGGCGGCGCGGGGGCTGGTGAAGACCGAGTTCGTCGACGTCCCCGACGACCCCGATCGCATCGTCGCCGAGTTCCGGACCCGCTTCTTCGACACCGGGGTCTTCCTCGACCGGTTCGCGGGCGGGAAGTTCGCCCAGTACCTGTTCCGGCGGCACGACCGCACCGGGCCCCCGGCCGGCGTCGACACCGTGCGCCAGTCGATCGAGGAGGCCCAGCTCTTTCTCGAGGCCACCCACGCCTGCCAGGCGCGGCTCGCCGGCGCGCCGGCGGCAGTTCCCGCGGCGGCGGGCGAGGCGGCCCTCACCGGGAGCCCCGCGTGAGCGCCGTCGCCTCCGCCCCGCCCGACGCGACCGCCGTTCAGCGCATCGGCCTGAAGGTCTTTCTGGACGACGAGGCGGTGCTCTCGCCGCGCGACGTCATCCCCGTGTTCCATCGCTGGATCCAGACCCGGGCCGTGGACGGGATGCTGATCGACGTCGCCGACTACACCCACCTCCCCACCGGCCCCCTCGTGCTTCTCGTGGCGCACGAAGGACGGTACGTCCTCGACCGCGGCGACGACCGGCTGGGCCTCCAGTACGTGCGCACGCAGCCGCTGGACGGACGGCTGGAGACACGGCTGCGCACGGTCGCGGGAATGCTCGTCCGCGCCGCGCGGCTGCTCGAGAGCGACGCGACCCTGCCCGGGCCGGTCCGCTTCCGCGGCGACGAGGTCGACTGGGTCGCGAACGACCGGCTCCTGGCCCCGAACACGCCCGAGACCCTGTCGGCCGTCCGGCCCGCGTTCGAGTCGTTCCTCGGGACGCTGTCGGACGACGCCCCCTGGACCCTGACCCCCCGCACCGGACCGGGAACGCGCTTCGGCATCCATGCGCGCGCCGCCGCCGGGGCGCCCCTCGAGACCCTCGCCGGACGCCTGGACGCCGGGACCGGCTCCTGAACGGCCCGCGGCCGAGACCGCGCTGTCATCCGATTCGGCGCCGCCGGCTTGACGCCGGGGTTTGGCCGACGGCGCCGGCCCGCGGTTGCTCGCGCCCGACAGGCGCCCTCGTCACGCCCTGCCGCACACCTCTCACCGCCGCCAACGCGTGCCGCCCGCCGGCGCCCCTCGCCGGTCCCGGGTGCGACGAGGTTGCCGCGGGGATGACGCGACCACCCTTCCCGCGGCCGGCGGACCGCCCGCATTGTCATTAGCATTGCTAATATTGCAGCGGCTCGCTATTAGCCATCTGTGCTATATTGCTCGGTTCATGCACGTCGAAACGTTGCGCATCTTCTGCGACGTAGTGCGTCATCAGAGCTTCTCGCGGGGCGCGAGGGCCAGCTCGGTGAGCCAGTCGGCCGCGAGCCAGGCGGTGCGCCAGCTCGAGAAGCACCTCGACGCCCAGCTCATCGACCGGTCCCAGCGGCCGTGGAAGCTGACCCCCGAGGGCCGGCTCTTCTTCAAGGGCTGCCAGGAGCTCGTCGAGCGGTATCACGAGCTCGAAGCCGCGGTGCGCCACCGGCGGAACCCGTCGGGCCGGACGGTCCGGCTCGCGACCATCTACTCCGTGGGCGTCCACCACCTGTCGCAGTACGTGGACCGGTTCCGGGCCGCGATGCCGGGGGCGGGGGTCGACCTGCAGTACATGCACCCCGCCGAGATCTGCGAGCAGGTGCTGAGCGACCGTTGCGACCTCGGGCTGATCTCGTTCGTCACCCCGCGCCGGGAGCTCGCGGTCATTCCCTGGGAGCGGCAGCCGATGGTCGTGGCGTGCCCCCCCGCGCACCGCTTCGCGGACCTCGCGGCAAGGCGAAGCGGCGTCCGGCCCGCGGACCTCGCGGGCGAGCGGTTCGTGGCGTTCGACCGGAAGCTGCCGGTCCGCCGGGCCGTCGACCGTTTCCTGCGGCGCCACGAGGTCGAAGTGACGGTCACCGCGGAGTTCGACAACATCGAGAACATCAAGCAGGCGGTCGACGAGGGGGCGGGCATCGCGATCCTGCCGGAGCCGACCCTGCGGCGCGAGGTGCGGCGCGGGACCCTCGTGCAGGCGCCCCTGGTGCTGCCGGCGGGCGAGCCGCCGCTGGTGCGGCCGCTGAGCATCGTGCACAGAAGCAATCGACGACTGAACCCCGCCGTCACCGCGTTCATCGAGCTGCTCGGCGCCGATACGCCATCGTCGCCGGCGGCGGCGCCGGCACCGGACCGCACGCCGGAAGCGGCAGCCCCCCGCCGGACCGCGAGAGCCCGCGGCGGGCAGCCGCCCGCCGTGCTGACGGCGGGCCCCGACCCACAGGGAGCGAACCCATGAGCGGATCCGAGAGACGGCCGCCGCATACGTCGGGCCGGGGGCTCTACGACCCCCGGTTCGAGCACGACTCCTGCGGGGTGGGGTTCGTGGTCCACATCCGGGGGCGGCGCTCGCGCAAGCTCGTCGATCAGGCCCTGGAGATCGGCATCAACCTGCTCCACCGCGGCGCCTGCGGGTGCGAGCCCAACACCGGGGACGGGGCGGGGCTGCTGCTGCAGGTCCCCGACCGGTTCCTGCGCCGCGAGACGGCGGCCCTGGGTTTCGCCCTCCCCCCGGAGGGGCGGTACGGGGTGGGCATGCTGTTCCTGCCGCGGCCCGCGGACGAGCGGCGCCGGGTCGAGGAGCTCGTCGCCCGCATCGTCGACGAGGAGGGCCAGGCCCTGCTCGGCTGGCGTGACGTCCCCACCGACAGCAGCCCGCTGGGGGCCACCGCGCGGCAGGGCGAGCCTGTCATCCGGCAGGTGTTCATCGGGCGCGGCCCGGCCCTGGAGGACGGCCCGGACGCGCAGCCCCGGTTCGAGCGCAAGCTCTACGTCATCCGCCGGCGCATCGAGCACGCCGCCGACGGCCTCGGCCTCGAGGCCCCCGACGCGTTCTACGCGGCCAGCCTGTCGTCGCAGACCATCGTCTACAAGGGCATGCTCATCGCCGACCAGGTCACCACCATGTTCCCGGACCTCGTCGACCCCGACCTCGAGTCGGCGATCGGGCTCGTCCACTCGCGCTTCAGCACCAACACGTTCCCGTCGTGGCCGCTGTCGCACCCCTACCGCTACATCGCCCACAACGGCGAGATCAACACCCTGCGCGGCAACATCAACTGGATGCGGGCGCGCGAGGCGCTGTGCGAGTCGGACCTGCTGGGGGACGACCTCGGGAAGCTCTTCCCCATCATCAAGGAGAGCCAGAGCGACACCGCCACCTTCGACAACGTGCTCGAGTTCCTGGCCATGACCGGCCGGTCGCTGCCCCACGCGGTCCTCATGATGATCCCGGAGCCGTGGCGGAAGCACGAGTCGATGGCGGCCGACCGGCGGGCGTTCTACGAGTACCACTCGACCCTGATGGAACCGTGGGACGGCCCCGCGTCGATCGCGTTCACCGACGGCACCGTGGTCGGGGCGGTCCTCGACCGCAACGGGCTGCGCCCGTCCCGCTACTACGTCACGAAGGACGACCTGGTGGTGATGGCGTCGGAGGTCGGCGTCCTCGACGTGCCGCCCGAGAACGTGCTCGTCAAGGAGCGGCTGCACCCGGGGCGGATCTTCCTCGTCGACACCGCGCAGGGGCGCATCATCGACGACGAGGAGATCAAGTCGGGGCTCGCGGCCGAGCATCCCTACCAGGCCTGGCTCGACGCCGAGGTCGTGCACCTCGACGACCTGCCGCCCGCCCCCGGGGCGGCGCCCATCGACCGCGAGTCGCTGCGGCGGCGCCAGCGCGCGTTCGGCTACACCGAGGAAGACCTGCGGATACTGCTCGGCCCGATGGCCGCCCAGGGGGTGGAGCCGGTGGGGTCGATGGGCACCGACACCGCCCTGGCGGTGCTGTCGGACCGGCCGCGGCTGCTCTACGACTACTTCAAGCAGCTCTTCGCGCAGGTCACCAACCCGCCCCTCGACGCCATCCGGGAGGAGCTCGTCACCGACATGAGCTCGACCCTGGGGGCCGAGCGGAACCTGCTGAAGCCGGAGCCGGCGTCCTGTCACCAGATCCGCATCGAGTACCCGATTCTCGACAACGAGGAGACGGCGCGCATCCGGCACAACCCGGACCCGGCGCTGCGGGCGACGACCCTGTCCACTCTGTTCGATCCGCGCGAGGGCTCGGGCGCCATCGCGAAGGCGATGGACGAGCTGTGCCGCCGGGCGAGCGCCGCCGTCGCCGACGGCTGCGTCATCCTGGTGCTCTCGGATCGCGGCGTCGACGCCGGCCACGCGCCGATTCCCGCCCTCCTCGCCACCGCCGGCGTGCACCACCACCTCGTGCGCGAGGGCACCCGGACCCGCTGCGCCCTCGTCGTCGAGTCGGGCGAGCCCCGCGAGCCGCACCACATGTCGCTGCTGCTGGGGTACGGCGCGGGGGCGATCAACCCGTACCTGGCGTTCGAGACCATCGAGGAGCTGATCGAGCGGGCGACGTCGCCGACGTGGACGCGCGGAAGGGCATCCGCCACCACATCCTCGCCCTCACCAAGGGGGTGCTGAAGGTGATGTCGAAGATGGGCATCTCGACCCTGCAGAGCTACCGGGGGGCCCAGATCTTCGAGGCGGTGGGCCTCGACAAGCCGTTCGTCGACCGCTACTTCACGTGGACCGCGTCCCGGCTCGCGGGCATCGGCATCGACACCGTCGAGGAGGAGGTGAGGCAGCGGCACGGGGCGGCGTTCCCGACCCGCGGCGACGAGGACGACGAGCTCGACAGCGGCGGCGAGTACCAGTGGCGGCGCGACGGCGAGTACCACCTGTTCAACCCCGACACCGTCTACAAGCTGCAGCACGCCACCCGCAGCGGGCAGTACGCCATCTACCGCGACTACGCGCGGCTCGTCAACGACCAGAACCGCAAGCGGGCGACGCTGCGCGGGCTGTTCCGGCTGCGGCCGGGCGACGCGCCGGTCCCCCTCGACGAGGTCGAGCCGGTCGAGTCGATCTTCAAGCGGTTCTCCACCGGCGCGATGTCGTTCGGGTCGATCAGCGCCGAGGCCCACGAGACCCTGGCCATCGCCATGAACCGCATCGGCGGCAAGTCGAACACCGGCGAGGGGGGCGAGGACCCGGCGCGGTTCACCCCCGACCCGAACGGCGACCTGCGGCGGAGCGCCGTCAAGCAGGTCGCGTCGGGGCGGTTCGGGGTCACGAGCGAGTACCTCGTGAACGCCGACGACCTGCAGATCAAGATGGCGCAGGGGGCCAAGCCCGGCGAGGGCGGCCAGCTCCCCGGGTTCAAGGTCTACCCGTTCATCGCCAAGATCCGTTACTCGACCCCCGGCGTGACCCTGATCTCGCCGCCCCCGCACCACGACATCTACTCCATCGAGGACCTCGCCCAGCTCATCCACGACCTGAAGAACTCGAACCCGCGGGCGCGGGTGCACGTGAAGCTCGTGGCCGAGGTGGGGGTGGGCACGGTGGCGGCGGGGGTGGCCAAGGCCCATTCCGACGTCGTCCTCATCTCGGGGCACGACGGGGGGACCGGGGCTTCGCCCCTGACGAGCATCAAGCACGCGGGGGTGCCGTGGGAGCTCGGCCTCGCCGAGACCCAGCAGGTGCTCGTGCTCAACCAGCTCCGGGACCGCATCGTCGTGCAGACCGACGGGCAGATGAAGACGGGCCGCGACGTGGTCATCGCGGCGCTGCTCGGGGCCGAGGAGTACGGGTTCTCCACCGCGCCCCTCGTCGTCGAGGGCTGCATCATGATGCGGGTCTGCCACCTCGACACGTGCCCGGTGGGCATCGCGACCCAGAACCCCGAGCTGCGCAAGCACTTCTCGGGGCGCCCGGAGTTCGTCGAGAACTACTTCCGCTTCGTGGCCGAGGAGGTGCGCGAGGCGATGGCGGAGATGGGCTTCCGCACGATGGAGGAGATGATCGGCCGCGTCGACCGGCTCGACACCACCGGCGCCGTCGACCACTGGAAGGCGCGGGGGCTCGACCTGTCGCCGATCCTGCTGAGCCCCGACGTGCCCGACACGGTGGCCCGGCGCTGCGTGCGCGAGCAGGACCACGGCCTCGACCGGGCCCTCGACAACACGCTGATCGAGCGCTGCGCCCCGGCCGTCGAGCACCGGACCCCGGTGTCGTTCACCCTGCCCATCCGCAACGTGAACCGCACCGTCGGCACCATGCTGGGGTCCGAGATCACCCGCAAATGGGGCGGGGCGGGGCTGCCGGACGGGACCATCGACGTCACCTTCACGGGGTCGGCGGGGCAGAGCTTCGGCGCGTTCCTGCCGACCGGGGTCACCCTGACCATCGAGGGCGACGCCAACGACTACTTCGGCAAGGGCCTCTCGGGCGGCCGCCTCGCCGTGTATCCCCCGCGGGCCTCGACGTTCGTGGCCGAGGAGAACATCGTCATCGGCAACGTCGCGCTCTACGGCGGCACCGGGGGCGAGGCGTTCGTGCGCGGCGTCGCGGGCGAGCGGTTCGCGGTGCGCAACAGCGGGGTCAACGCGGTGGTGGAGGGCGTCGGCGACCACGGCTGCGAGTACATGACGGGCGGCCGGGTCGTCATCCTGGGGCGCACGGGCCGGAACTTCGCGGCGGGCATGAGCGGCGGCATCGCCTACGTCCTCGACCCGACCGGCACCTTCGCCCGGCGGTGCAACCCCGGCATGGTCGACCTCGAGACGCTGGACGACGAGGACGCCGAGCTGGTGCAGCGGCTGATCCGGCGGCACGTCGACCACACCGCGAGCGCCAACGGGCAGGCGGTGCTCGACGGGTGGGACACGGCGCGGCCGGCGTTCGTCAAGGTGATGCCGCGCGACTACAAGCGGGTGCTCATGGCCGAGGCCAAGGCGCGGGCCGAGTCGCGCGAGCCCGGCTTCGCGGAGCTGGTGGGGACCGGCGCGGGCTGAGGAGCCTGCGCCGCATCTGGTCACAGGCCAAGCAGAGGTTCCTGGCGTGACGCCCCAGGCCGTCAGCCGGCGCGGCCTCCCCGCCATGCTATTCTGGCCAGTGTCTGGCCGGGTCGGGCGAGGCAGCGGGTCCCCCCCGCGAGGAGACGAGCATTGGCAGAGACTCTGGAGGCAATCGACTTGGCGATCACCGCGCTGGTCGCGTACGGCGTGTTACGGCTCAACAGCAAGTTCGACCACCTGAAGGGGCGCGTGGATGAGCAGGGCGCGCAGATCCGCACCTTGACGCTGCGCAAACCGTGACCGACGGCCGCAGTTTTCGCTCCCCCCCGCTACGGGGACGTCCGAGCCCCGGCATACGAACACCATGGGAAAGCTGAAGGGATTCATCGAGATCGACCGGCAGAAGCAGGCGAGCCGCGACGTGGCCGAGCGGGTCCGCGACTGGCAGGAGGTGTACCTGCCGTACGCCGACGAGGACCTGCGCGCGCAGGGGGCGCGGTGCATGGACTGCGGCATCCCGTTCTGCCACCAGGGGTGCCCGCTCGGCAACCTCATCCCCGACTGGAACGACCTCGTCTACCGCGACCAGTGGAAGGCGGCGAGCGAGCGCCTGCACAAGACCAACAACTTTCCCGAGTGGACGGGGCGGCTCTGCCCCGCCCCCTGCGAGGGCTCGTGCGTGCTCGCCATCAACCGCGACGCGGTGACCATCAAGTCGATCGAGATGGCGATCGTCGAGCGGGCGTTCGACGAGGGCTGGATTCGCCCCGAGCCGCCCGCCATGCGCACCGGCCGGACGGTCGCCGTCGTCGGCTCGGGGCCGGCGGGGCTCGCCGCGGCCGACCAGCTCAACCGGGCCGGGCACCGGGTCACGGTGTTCGAACGGTCCGACCGCATCGGGGGGCTGCTGCGCTACGGCATCCCCGAGTTCAAGATGGAGAAGCGGTTCCTCGACCGGCGGCTGGACATCATGGCGGCCGAGGGCGTCGAGTTCCGGCCCGACACCGACGTCGGCGTCACGGTGACGGCCGGGTCGCTCCGGCGCGAGTACGACGCGATGCTCCTCGCGGGCGGCGCGGGGCAGCCCCGCGACCTGAAGGTCCCGGGGCGCGAGCTGGCCGGCATCCACTTCGCCATGGACTACCTGACACTGCAGAACCGGCGGTGCGAGGGCGACGCCATCGGCGACGACGAGTTCATCACCGCCGAGGACAAGCGGGTCGTCATCATCGGCGGCGGCGACACCGGGGCCGACTGCCTGGGCACCGCCCACCGGCAGGGCGCCCGGTCGATCCACCAGTTCGAGCTGCTGCCGAGGCCCCCCGAGGAGCGGAGCGAGACCAATCCGTGGCCGGAGTGGCCCAACGTCTTCCGGGTGTCGGGCGCGCACGAGGAAGGCGGCGAGCGCGTCTACTCGGTGTCCACGGAGCGGTTCACCGGCAACGCGGCCGGGCAGGTCACCGCCCTGCATGCGACGCAGGTCGAGATGAAGCGCGAGAACGGACGGCTCTCCTTCACGCCGGTCCCCGACAGCGCGTTCGAGCTCGAGGTCGACCTGGTGCTGCTGGCCATGGGGTTCGTCGGCCCGACCCGCGGCGGGCTGCTCGACGAGCTCGGGGTCGAGCTGACCGACCGCGGCAACGTGTCGCGCGACGGGAACTGGATGACCAGCGTCGACGGCGTGTTCACGGCGGGCGACATGCAGCGCGGCCAGTCCCTCATCGTGTGGGCCATCGCCGAGGGCCGCAGCGCCGCCGCCGGCATCGACCGGCACCTGATGGGCGAGACCCGGCTCCCCATGCCCCTGCCTTAGGGACTGACCGCGACGTGGCGAGAGGAAACGGGTCGACGGACATCCAGCGGCTCGAGACGCTGGCCGAGGTGAACGACGCCCTCGCCGGCGGATCGAGCCTGCGGGCCGCCCTGCAACGGGTGATGCAGCTCCTCGACCGGCGCGACAGCGTCGTGTGCGGGTCGATCACGCTGCTGAACCCCGACTCGGGGCTCCTGCACGTGGAGGCGTCCGGGGGGCTGACCCCGGAGGGGCGCTCGGCCCGCTACGCCATCGGCGAAGGGGTCACCGGCCGGGTCGTCGAGAGCGCGAAGCCGGTCATCGTGCCGCGGGTCAGCAAGGAGCCGATGTTCCTCAACCGGGCCCGCCGCAAGAACCTCGACCGGCGCGACATCAGCTTCATCTGCGTCCCCATCAAGACCCGCAAGAGCAGGAAGTCGGTGGGGGCCATCAGCATCGACCTGCCGTTCGAGAAGGGCCGCGACTACCAGCGCTACGTCAAGTTCCTCGACGTCGTCGCGACCATGATCGCCCAGGCGATCCGCGTCAATCACCTCGTCGACGCCGAGCGCCAGCGGCTGACCGAGGAGAACGTCCACCTGCGGGGCGAGCTCAAGGAACGCTACGACTTCGCCAACATCGTCGGCACGAGCAGCCCCATGCGGCAGGTCTACACCCAGGTCTCGCAGGTGGCCTCGGCCAACACCACGGTGCTCGTGCGCGGCGAGTCGGGGACCGGCAAGGAGCTGATCGCCCACGCCATCCACTACAACTCGCCGCGGGCGAAGAAGCCGTTCGTCAAGGTGAGCTGCGCCGCCCTCCCCGACTCCCTCATCGAGTCGGAGCTGTTCGGCTACGAGCGCGGGGCGTTCACCGGCGCCCAGACGCGCAAGAAGGGGCGGTTCGAGCTCGCCCAGGGCGGCACGCTGTTCCTCGACGAGATCGGCGACCTGAACCCGTCGACCCAGGTCAAGCTGCTGCGGGTGCTGCAGGAGCGGGAGTTCGAGCGCCTGGGGGGCACCGAGCCGGTCAAGGTCGACGTGCGGCTGATCGCCGCCACCAACGCCTCGCTCGAGAAGGCCATCGCCGCCGGCACCTTCCGCGAAGACCTGCACTACCGCCTGAACGTCTTCGCGATCTTCGTGCCGCCGCTGCGCGAGCGGAAGACCGACGTGCTGCTGCTCGCCGACCACTTCCTGGAACGCTACGGCGTCGAGCACGGCAAGCAGGTGCGGCGCATCTCCACCCCCGCCATCGACATCCTGATGGCCTATCACTGGCCGGGGAACGTGCGGGAGCTGGAGAACGCCATCGAACGGGCAATGCTGGTGTGCGACGGGAGCGTCATCCACGCCCACGACCTCCCCCCGTCCCTGCAGACGGCCGAGGCGTCGGGCACCGTCATGAGCCAGTCGCTCGCCGAGGCGGTCGAGGCCTACGAGCGGGACCTCATCGAGGACGCCCTGAAGGCGACCCGCGGCAACCGCGTCAAGGCCGCCTCCCTCCTCCGCTCGACCGAGCGGATCGTGAGCTACAAGGTCAAGAAGTACGAGATCGACTGCGCGCGGTACCGGGCCTGACCACCGCGCCGCGCGTGATATGGTGGCGTCCTGTTCCCGGACGTTCTCACAGGGAGACCACGATGCACCGTTTCGCCCTTCTCGCCGCGCTCGTCGTCCTCGTCGCCACCGCTGCGCCGGCGTCCGGCCAGGCGCCGGAAGTGCGGCCGGTCACCGACGCCATGCTCGCCGACCCGCCGCCCGAGAGCTGGCTGAACTGGCGCCGCACGCGAGACGGCTGGGGCTACAGCCCGCTGGACCAGATCACCCGCGACAACGTCGGAGAGCTCCGCATGGCTTGGTCGTGGGCCATGGAGACCGGGTCGCAGCAGACGACCCCCATCGTGCACGACGGCGTGATGTACCTCGCCAGCCCCGGCAACGTCGTGCAGGCCCTCGACGCCGCGACCGGCGACCTGCTGTGGGAGCACCGGCGCGAGTTCCCGACGGCGCGCGGCCGGGGGCGGCCGAACCGCAGCATCGCCATCCACGGCGACCGCATCATCCTCAACACCGCCGACGCGAACATCGTCGCCCTCGACGCGCGGACCGGCGAGGTGGCGTGGGAGACGGAGGTCGCGGACGCCGCCAAGGGCTACCAGTACACCAGCGGGGCGCTCGTCGTGGACGGCGTGGTCATCTCCGGCATGGCCGGCTGCCTGCGGTTCTGGGACGACGGCTGCTTCATCACCGGGCACGACGCCGCCACCGGCCGCGAGCTGTGGCGCACGTCGACGGTGGCGCGGCCGGGCGAGCCGGGCGGCGACACGTGGGGCGACCTGCCGATGATGTTCCGCGGCGGCGGCGACGCCTGGATCGCCGGGTCCTACGACGCCGCCCTCGGGCTCACGTTCTGGGGGGTGGCCCAGGCCAAGCCGTGGGCGCAGGTGAGCCGCCGCACCGACGGCGACGCCCTCTACACGAGCTCGACGCTGGCCCTCGACCCCGCCACCGGCGAGATGCAGTGGTACTTCCAGCACCTGCCGGGCGAGTCGCACGACATGGACGAGACCTTCGAGCGCATCCTCGTCGACGTCGACGGGCGGCCGTCGGTGTTCACCATGGGCAAGCTCGGCATCCTGTGGCAGCTCGACCGCGAGACCGGCGCGTTCATCAACGCCACCGACCTCGGCTACCAGGACATCGTCGACATCGACCCCGAGACGGGCGGGATGTCTTTCCGGCCCGGCATGATGCCGGTGCTCGACGAGCGGCTCGAGTTCTGCCCGAGCCACTCCGGCCTGAAGAGCTGGCGGGCGATGGCCTACCACCCGGAGACCGAGGCGTTCTACATCCCCCTGACCCTGAACTGCCAGCGCACCGTCTACAGCGACGTCGAGTGGCGCGAAGGGGGCGGCGGGGCCGGCATGGTGTTCCGCGAGAACTTCCTCCACCCCGACAGCGGCGGCAACCTCGGCGAGTTCGTGGCCATGCACGTCAGCGGCGAGATCCTCTGGTCGCACCGGAAGCGGACGCCGTACATCTCGGCGTCGCTGACCACCGCGGGCGGGCTCGCCTTCGTGGGGACGTTCGACCGCCGCGCCTACGCCTACGACGTCGCGACCGGCGACGAGCTGTGGGCCACGCGCCTCCCCACCTCGGTGCAGGGCTTTCCGATCACCTATTCCGTCGACGGGCGTCAGTACGTCGCGATCGGGACCGGCATCGGGGGCGGGAGCTGGACCACGATCCCCCTCGAGCTGACCCCCGAGAAGCGGCGCCCCAACGGCGGCAACGGGCTCTTCGTCTTCGCCCTGCCGGAGTGATCGTGCGGTCGACCCGGTTGGACGAATGACGGGCCTGCTGTTCCTCTGCGTCGCCAACTCCGCCCGCAGCCAGATGGCGGAGGGGCTCGCCCGCGCCCGGTTCGGACCGCGGGCCCGGGTGGCGAGCGCCGGCTCGTCGCCGACCGCGGTCAATCCTCTGGCCGTCGCGGCCCTCGACGAGGTCGGGATCGACATCCGCGAGCAGCGGTCGACGAGCGTCGACGACGTCGATCCGGCGACCGTCGAGGTGGTGGTGACGCTGTGCGCCGAGGAGGTCTGCCCGGTGTTTCCCGGGCGGGTGCGCCGGCTGCACTGGCCCATGCCCGACCCCGCGGGAGCGCCGGGGTCGGAGGCGGAGCGGCTGGAGCGGTTCCGGGCGGTTCGCGACGAGATCGCCCGGCGGCTCGCGGATCTCGACGCCGACCTCGCGGGACCCGACGGCCCCGTCAGGCGGCTTCGCTGACGAGGCCGGGAGTCTGCGCCGTGGACGGCGCGGACTCCTGGAGGGTTGGTCGGGCGCCAGCGGAGCCGCAGGCGACGATGGGCGGACTGCGTGCACGGCCGCGCGGCCCCGGTTCGCGTCCGAGCTCCCGCCGACGCGAACGTCCCGCGGCGCGGCCCCCCGGGAGGGAACCGGCGGACCCTCGATGACAGCCGGCTGATTCATGTTCCTCCCCCTCGGCGACGAGCCGAACCCCCGCGGGACGCCGGTCGTCACCTGGACCCTCATCGGGGTCAACGCGGCCGTCTTCCTGCTCGTGACCCTGCCCCTGAGCGGCCTGCGGCCAGCCTTGGACGACCCGGCGCTGGGCGAGTACATCCGCGCCATCTACCCCCGGCTCTCGAGCCGCATGGCCCTCGAGGCGCTGCTGCAGCAGGTGTCGGCCTACGACCTCGTCGTCTTCGCGCACGGCTTCCGTCCCGCCGACCCGAGCCTGTCGGCGCTCGTCACGTCGATGTTCCTCCACGGCGGGTTCATGCATCTCGCCGGCAACATGCTGTTCCTGTGGATCTACGGCGACAACGTCGAGCACCGGCTGGGGCGGTGGCGCTATCTCGCCGCCTACCTCGGCACCGGGGTGCTGGCGACCCTCTCGCACGCGGTCCTCGATTCGGGCTCGGCCCTGCCCATGGTCGGCGCCTCGGGGGCCGTCTCGGGCGTGCTCGGCTTCTACTTCGTGTGGTTTCCCCGCAACCGCGTCCGGCTGTGGATCATGCTCTTCCCGTTCTTCATGAACGTCGTCCACGCTCCGGCGCGGCTGGTGCTCGGCGTCTACCTCGTCATCGACAACCTGCTGCCGCTGCTCGCGACGAGCGGCGGAGGGGGCGGCGGCGTCGCCTACGGCGCGCACATCGGCGGCTTCGTCGGCGGGCTCGGATTCGCCTGGTTGACGGCGCGGCGCGAGGTCCAGGCGCGGCCGGCGGAGTACGCGGCCGCGACACCGGTCGCCGCGCCCGACCCGCCGGTCGTCGATGCCGATCCCTCGTCGACGCGAGGCATCCGCCTGTTGATCGCGGCGGGAGAGCACGAGGAGGCGGCGCCCGCCTACTTCCGGCTCAGCCCGGCGCGCACGGTGCGGCTGCTCATGCCACGCGACTCCCTCGAGTTCGGCCGGTGGCTGGCGAATCACGATCATCCCGACGCCGCGCTCGTGGTCTACCAGCGGCATCTCCGCGACTACCCGCTCGGCCCGTACCTCGCCGAGGCCCATCTCGGGGCGGGGCTCGTGCAGCTGTACGCGCGCAACCAGCCGACCGCCGCCTGGCAGCACCTGATGGCGGTGCTCGACGCGGACCCTCACCCCGAGACCGAGGCCTACGCGCGGCGCGCGCTGGCCGACGTCACGCGGCGCTGAGCCCGCCCGAGACTCGGTACCCGATGGCGGTGCTCGACACCGACCCCCACCCCGAGACCGAGGCCTGCGCGCGGCGCGCGCGGGCCGACATCGCGCGGCGCTGAGCCCGCCGGCCCCGCTCCGCCGAGCCGCCTTCACGGAGCGGACCCGCTGCCGCGACGGCGCGCCACGCGGGCGATTCACGGTCGCGACAGGACCGCGCGACGGCGCGGTTCCGCCGCCTACCCGCGCGGAACGTCGGATCGCTCTCCTCGCCCGACAATTTCGTCGATCTCACGGATCCGGCGAGTTCTCCGGCCGGGCGGTCTCGCCCCGGATTCATTGGGTTTGTCGAGACGGGGGACGCGGCCGGCAAATGTGGCCCCGTACTTGCTTGCAGATGTGACGGGAATGAAAGGACGCGACCAGACACCGGTTGCGGCGACCGCATCGAGGTTCGGCGCCCCTCGCGACCGTCCGCGGTCAAGTCGACGGGGGACAAGCCAGGAGAGTCGAGATGAAGCTGATCAGCGCAATCATCAAGCCGCACGTACTCGATGACGTCAGGGACGAGCTCGCCAAGGCGGGCGTCCAGGGCCTGACGGTCACCGAGGTCAAGGGCTTCGGGCGCCAGAAGGGCCATACCGAGGTCTACCGGGGGGCGGAGTACACCGTCGACTTCGTTCCCAAGGCGAAGATCGAGACGGTTGTGGCCGACGAGCTCGTCGAGGCGGCCAGCAACGCCATCACCCAGGCCGCCCGCACCGGATCCATCGGCGACGGCAAGGTGTTCGTGAGCGACATGGCGCAGGCGGTCCGCATCAGGACCGGAGAGATCGGGGACGACGCTCTGTAGCCGGACGCCCCCCAGGAGTCTGCGCCGTAGAACGGAGCAGACTCCCGGCAGAGTTGGTTGGGCGGCAATCGGAGCCGAAGGCGACGGTTTCCGGGCCAAGTTGGACAAACTGCAAACGGAAGGAAGACACCAATGACGAATACGCTGCTGCGGCGGATGGGGCGCTACGCGCTGCTGCTCCCGGGCCTGGTGCTGGTCCCGAGCGCGGCGTTCGCGCAGGACGTCTCCCCCGAGATGTTCACCGTCAACAACACCTGGATGCTCGTCGCCACCTTCCTGGTGTTCATCATGCACCTCGGCTTCGCGGCCCTCGAGAGCGGCATGACGCGGGCCAAGAACACCGTCAACATCCTGTTCAAGAACACCGCCATCATCGCCATCGGGCTGCTGACATACGCCATCGTGGGCTTCAACCTGATGTACCCGGGCGACTTCAGCCTCGGCGAGTTCGTCGGGTTCGCCGGGTTCGGGCTCGACCCCGGGGCCGAGGGGAACACCTCGGCCTACAACCCCGGTTACACTTACTACACCGACTTCATCTTCCAGGGCATGTTCGCGGCGACGGCGGCGACGATCGTGTCGGGCGCGGTGGCCGAGCGCATCAAGCTCGGGTCGTTCCTCGTCTTCACCACCGTCTACGTCGCGATCATCTATCCCATCGCCGGATCCTGGAAGTGGGGCGCGGGCTGGCTCGACCAGATGGGCTTCTACGACTTCGCGGGCTCGACCCTCGTGCACTCGGTCGGCGGCTGGGCCGCCCTGGCCGGGGTCATCGTGCTCGGGCCGCGGCTGGGCAAGTACGTCGACGGCAAGATCCGGCCGGTGGCCGGGCACAGCATGCCGCTCGCGACGATCGGCGTGTTCCTGCTGTGGCTGGGCTGGTACGGGTTCAACGGCGGCTCGGTGCTGAGCGCCGATCCCGCCCTGGTGTCGCTCGTGTTCGTCACCACGTCGCTCGCGGCCGCGGCCGGCGTCATCGGCGCCATGGCCGCGTCCTGGGGGCTGCAGCACAAGCCCGACCTCAGCATGGTGCTGAACGGCTCGCTGGCCGGGCTCGTCGGCATCACCGCCGGCGCGGACACCGTGGGGGTCATGTCCGCCATCATCATCGGGTTCGTCGCCGGCCTCATCGTCGTCGCGTCGGTGCTGGGGCTCGACCGGGCCAAGCTCGACGATCCGGTGGGGGCCATCTCGGTCCACCTCGTCTGCGGCGTGTGGGGCACGCTGGCCGTGGGCATCTTCAGCACCAACGCGGAGCACTCGTTCCTGACGCAGCTCATCGGCGTCCTCGCCTACGGCGCGTTCTGCTTCGTCGCGGCGTTCGTCATCTTCTTCGCGCTCAAGGCGGCGCTCGGGCTGCGGGTCGATCCGGAAGAGGAGCGCATCGGCCTCGACGTGGGCGAGCACGGGATGGAGGCCTACGGCGGCTTCCAGATCACCCAGGCCTGACGGGGCCCGGAGAACGACGACGGGTGCGCCCGCGGCCGGCGGCGATCCGCCGGCGCACCCCTTCCCGGCGCACAGGGCCGCGTCCTTGCGAGCGCGTCGTCCGGCGGGCGGCCGCCATCCGTCGACCGCCGCCGAACGGAGACAGACGGAAGACGATTCGGGCGGGATGCACGCGAACGCGACGAACGCGCCGCTCGTCACAAGCACGACAACCAGGCTCACAGGAGAGGAATGAGGGAATGACTTCGACTCGCACACGCGTCTTCGCCAACCGCCTGACCCGCGGCATGCTCGCCGCCGCGGCGGCGTCCGTCCTGCTCGCCGGCCCCGCCGCCGCGCAGAACGACGGCAACATCTCGATGAGCGCGGGGACCGACATCGTCAGCCAGTACTACTTCCGCGGCATCGTGCAGGAGACCGGCGGCCTCATCATGCAGCCGTACCTCGACGCCAGCATCAGCTTCGGCGCCGCCTCGATAACCGCCGGCACCTGGAGCAGCCTGCACTCCCGCGGCGACGCCGGATTCGGCGGTGCCCCGGAGAGCTTCTACGAGACCGACTTCTACGCGGGCATCGGCGGCGCCGCCGGGCCGGTCGGCCTCGACGTCACCTACACCGCGTACATGAGCCCGCGCGGCAGCTGGGGCACGACCAAGGAGGTCGCGTTCGGCCTGAGCGTCGACAACCCCGTGGCCCCGTACGCGACGTTCGCGTTCGAGACGTCCGGCGGCGCCGACGGCTACGACAAGGGCGCCTACTTCGAGCTCGGCGTCGAACCGTCGGCGCCGCTCGAGGACGCGCCGGTCAGCCTCTCGTTCCCGGTGACGCTCGGCCTGAGCCTGAACGACTACTACCAGTACGAGGCGCTCGGCGAGGGCCACCACGAGGACGACGGACACGACCACGACCACCCGGGACACTACGAGCTCCATTCCGGCGGGACCTTCGGCTTCTTCAGCATCGGCGCCTCGCTCGGCATCCCCCTGAACGTCGCCTCGGAGTACGGCGAGTGGGGGCTCGCCCTCGGCGTCAACATGCTCAGGCTCGGTGAGGGCGCGAAGGCCATCGACGGCGGCGACAGCAGCACCAAGGTCATCGCCCTCTTCGGCCTGAGCGTCGGCTACTAGCCGTCCACGCGGCGGGGTCCGGCCCCGGCGGCCGCCCGGACCCCGCCTTCCGGCGCGGATCTCCGCCCGCCTCTGGTAAGATCTATCGTTTGCGATCCCCGAACCGATGACCAGCACCTCCACCGGTTCCGCGCCCGCGGAAGGACGTTCGCCGGCCGACGCCCTCCGCGCGGCGCGCGAGGGTTACGCGGCGGACGCCCGGCAGGCGCGCGGGGGCCGGCTCGCCGCGCACGCCTACTCCGCCGCGGTGGACCGCCTGCTGGCGGGGACCCTGGCCGCGGCCGCCGACCGGCCCGGCGCCTCCACCGCCCCCGTCGCCCTGGTGGCGATCGGCGGCTACGGCCGCCGCCACCTCTGCCTGCACTCGGACATCGATCTCCTGGTCCTCTTCGACAGCCGGATCGCGGCGGCCGAGGAGCGGCTGGCCAAGGCCATCCTGCACGCGCTGTGGGACCTCGGCTTCGACGTCGGCCACCAGGTGCGGCAGGTCGCGGAGCTCGATCGCGTGGAGACCGACAACCCCGAGTTCCTGGTGTCGGTCTCCGACGCGAGGTTCGTGGCGGGCGAGCGGGCGGTCTTCGACCGGCTCGCCGACCGCGTCCTCGACGCCGGGTCGCCGTGGCGCGGGGCGACCGTCGACGCGCTGCGCGAGCTGGTGGCCGAACGGCAACGGCACTACAGCCACACCATCTACCACCTCGAGCCGGACATCAAGGAGGCCCCCGGCGGCCTGCGCGACCTGTCGGCGATCCGGACCCTGACCGCGCTGACCCCCGCCGAGGCCGACGGCGCCTCGCCGCTCATCGCGGGCCGCCACGACGAGGCCCTCGAGGAAGCCGAGGAGTTCCTGCTGCGCATCCGGTCGATGGTGCACCTCGACAACAAGCGCGACCAGAACATCCTGAGCCACGAGCACCAGGAGACGGTGGCCGAGCGCTTCGGCTCGCCGGGCACGAAGGCGCGGACGGTCGAGGCGCTGATGAGCGTCTACTTCCACCACGCGCGCATCGTGTCGCGGGTGCTGTCGCACGTCCTGGACAGCACCGACCCCGACCCCGACCCCGACGCGGTCCCGACCCGCGCCGTCGCCGACAACATCGAGCGCCGGCAGGACGGGGTCGGGTTCATCGACACGGTCCGCGCGTCGCTGCAGCCGGGCACGTGGCTCCCGGTGTTCCAGGCCGCCATCGACGAGGGCTGCGCGGTCGCGCCCGACACCCTCACGTTCATCGAGCGCCACGGCGACCGCTACACGTCGGAGCAGTTCTTCCCGGGCAGGGCCGAGTGCGAGGCGTTCCTGCGGTTCCTGAAGCCGAGCGCCGGCCTCTACCACCGGCTGTCGGAGATGCACGAGAACGGGCTGCTCGGGCGCATGTTCCCCGAGTTCAGGAAGGTCTACTGCCGGGTCATCCGCGACTTCTACCACAAGTACACGGTCGACGAGCACACCCTCGTGACCATCCGCAACCTCTCGGACCTGACCGACCCCGACTCGTGCCCGCCGTCGCGGCGGCGCTTCTCCGGCGCCCTCGCGGAGCTGGAGGAGCCGGAGCTGATCGTGCTCGCGCTGCTCTTTCACGACGTCGGCAAGTGGACCAACAAGAACCACGCGGAAGAGAGCTGCCGCATGGTCGCGGGGCCGTTGCGCCGGCTCCGCGTCCCCCCGCCGGCGGCCCGCACCGTCGAGTTCCTGATTCGCCACCATCTCGTCATGTCGCAGACGGCGTTCCGGCGGGACACCCAGGACCCGGAGGTCCCTCGGCAGCTCGCCCGCCTCGTCGGCACCGAGGACCGGCTCAGGATGCTGTGCCTGCTGACCCTGGTCGACATCCAGGGCACGACCCCGGAGACCCTCACCCCCTGGAAGGAAGAGCTCCTCTGGCGTCTGTACGTCGACACCTGGAACCACCTGACGCTGGGCTACGGCGACGAGGTGATCGCGAAGGACGAGCAGGGGGTGGCCGACCTGCTGGCCGTGCGGCCGCCGGAGATAAGCGAGGAGCAGGTGACGCGCTTCCTCGACGGCCTGCCCCGGCGCTACCTGCGGCTCGTCGACCCCCCGCGGGTGTACGAGCACATCGTGCTGTCGCGCGATCTCGAGTCCGACGGGGTACGGGTGAACCTCGAGCGGCAGGACGACGTGTGGGAGCTGAGCGTCGTCACCCGCGACCGCCCCCGCGTCTTCTCCAAGATCTGCGGCGTGCTGTCCTACTTCGGCATGGACATCCTGCGGGGTCAGGCGATGAGCAACCGCGAGCGGGTCGTCCTCGACCTGTTCCGCTTCGTCGACGCCGACAAGTTCCTCGCCCTCAACGAGTCGGGCCCCGCCGAGCTCAAGGACCTGCTGCAGCAGGTCCTGACCGGCGCCGCCGATCTGGAGTCGATGCTCAAGGGGCGCGAGGCGGCGGCGCGGGCGCGGCAGCGCCGGAGCCGCGTGCCCAGCGTCGTGCACTTCGACCACTTCTATTCGGACCGGTACACCGTCCTCGAGGTGGGCGGCACCAACCGGTGGGGACTGCTGCACCGCATCAGCCGGGTCATCTCCGAGCACGGGTGCGACATCGACCTCGTCCTGATCTCCACCGAGGGCGACCGCGCGACCGACGTGTTCCACCTGACGCGCGACGGCGGGAAGCTGTCGCCCGACATGGAGCACTCGCTGCGCACGGATCTGGAGGCGGCGCTCGGCACGGGGGAGGCCGCCTGAGCGCGCCGCGCCCGGGCCGCCGACGGCATCGAACCGGGGATTCGAAGGGCGACGACCGAATCCCGTCCGGAAGTGGAAGCGTCGCCAACGAACGGTGATTCAGGAGGACACACGGATGACAGTGAACGACGTGATGCAACTGATCAAGGACAAGGGGATTCAGGCGGTCGATCTCCGGTTCATCGACCTGCCGGGCCTGTGGCAGCACTTCACCGTCTCGGCCAAGGAGTTCGAGGCCGACGTCTTCGAGGAAGGCATCGGGTTCGACGGGTCGAGCATCCGCGGGTTCCAGGCCATTCAGGAGAGCGACATGCTGCTCTTCCCCGACGCCTCGACCGCCTTCGTCGACCCGTTCTTCGAGACCCCGACGCTGAACATCATCTGCAACATCAAGGACCCGATCACCGGCGAGTCGTACTCGCGCGACCCCCGCTACGTCGCGCAGAAGGCCAACGCCTACCTGAGGAGCACCGGCATCGCCGACACCGCGTACTTCGGGCCCGAGCCGGAGTTCTTCATCTTCGACGACATCCGGTTCGGCCAGAGCTATCAGCACGGCTTCTACCACATCGACGCGGCCGAGGGCTTCTGGAACGCGGGACGCACGGAGGACCCGGACGCGGCCGGCAACTCGCGCAACCTCGGCTACAAGCCGCGCTACAAGGAAGGCTACTTCCCGGTGCCGCCGATGGACAGCCACCAGGACCTGCGCACCGAGATGATGCTCGAGCTCGAGAAGGTCGGGGTCGAGATAGAGGTGCACCACCACGAGGTGGGGACGGCGGGTCAGGCCGAGATCGACATGCGGTTCGACTCGCTCGTCAACATGGGCGACAAGCTCATGAAGTACAAGTACGTCGTCAAGAACGTCGGGCGGCGGCACGGCAAGACCGTGACCCTGATGCCCAAGCCCATCTTCATGGACAACGGGTCGGGCATGCACGTGCACCAGAGCCTCTGGCTGAACGGCAAGAACATGTTCTTCGAGGCCGACGCCTATGCCGGGCTCAGCAAGACCGCGCTGCACTACATCGGCGGCATCCTGAAGCACGCCGGGGCCCTGCTCGCGTTCTGCAACCCGACCACCAACTCCTACCGCCGGCTCGTTCCCGGCTACGAGGCGCCCATCAACCTCATCTACTCGATGCGGAACCGCAGCGCCGCCGTCCGCATCCCCGTGTACTCGGGCAGCGAGAAGGCGAAGCGCATCGAGACCCGCTTCCCCGACCCGACCTGCAACGGCTACCTCGCGTTCAGCGCGCTGCTCATGGCCGGCCTCGACGGCATCCAGAACGCGATCACGCCGATGGGGCCGCTCGACAAGGACCTCTACGACCTGCCGCCCGAGGAGCACGCGAAGATTCCGAGCACGCCGGGCAGCCTCGAGGAGGCCCTCGACGCCCTCGAGGCCGACCACGAGTTCCTGCTGAAGGGCGACGTCTTCACGCAGGACCTCATCGACACGTGGCTCGACTACAAGCGCGGCGAGGTCGACGCCATCCGCCTGCGGCCCCATCCGTGGGAGTTCGCGATGTACTTCGACATCTAGCCGATCCGAACGTCCCCCCGGTTCGCGGATCGGGGGACGGGAATCGGGAGGCGGCCTCGCCCGGGCCGTCGTCCCGCCGCACACGCAAGGGGCCGCCGGCGCTCGCCGGCGGCCCCTTCGCCGTTTCCGGCCCTCACTCCCCTTTCTGATACACTTCGGCGTCCGCATGACCACACAGGCCGCCGTCCCCACCGTGCCGTTCTGGGTGAACGGGCGACGCGTCGCCCGCGCCGGCGGCCGGGAGGGCGTCGTCACCGATTCGGCGACCGGGCGGACGGTGCGGACGGTGCCGTTCGCGACGGCCGACGAGGTCGGCGCCGCGGTGCGCGACGCCCGCGCCGCGTTCCCCGCGTGGCGCGACACGACGCCGCTCCGGCGGGCGCGCATCCTCATGCGCTTCCGCGACCTCCTCGAGCAGCGCAAGGCGGACATCGCCCGCGTCGTCACCGAGGAGCACGGCAAGACGCTGGCCGACGCGGCCGGCTCGGTGCAGCGCGGCCTCGAGGTGGTCGAGTTCGCGAGCGGCATTCCCCACCTGCTGAAGGGCGAGCACGCCGAGGACGTGGGGGCCGGGGTCGACTCCCACAGCACGCGGCAGCCCCTGGGGGTCTGCGCCGGGATCACCCCGTTCAACTTCCCCATCATGTGCCCGATGTGGATGGCCCCGGTGGCCCTCGCGTGCGGGAACACGTTCGTGCTGAAGCCTTCGGAGAAGGACCCCTCGGCGAGCATGATGGCGGCCGAGCTGCTCGGCGAGGCGGGGCTGCCGGCCGGCGTCTTCAACGTCGTGCACGGCGACCGCGAGGCGGTCGACGCGCTGCTGACGCACCCCGACGTGGCCGCCGTCTCCTTCGTCGGCTCGACGCCGGTGGCCCGGCACGTCTACGAGACCGCCACCGCCCACGGCAAGCGGGTGCAGGCCCTCGGCGGGGCCAAGAACCACGCGGTGGTGCTGCCCGACGCGGATCTCGACGCCGCCGCCGACGCCCTCATCGGCGCCGCCTACGGCTCGGCCGGCGAGCGCTGCATGGCGATCTCGGCCGTGGTGGCGGTGGGCGAGGCGGGCGACGCCATCGTGTCGCGCATCCGCGACCGGGCCGCCGCGGTGCGGGTCGGCCCCGGCGACCGCGAGGGCGTCGAGATGGGGCCCCTCATCACCCGCGAGCACCTCGACCGCGTGGCCGGCTACGTCGACCTCGGCGAGCAGGCGGGGGCGGATCTGGTGGTCGACGGGCGCGGCGTCCGGGTCGAGGGGCACGAGGACGGCTACTTCCTGGGCCCGACCTTGTTCGACCGGGTGACGGTCGACATGCCCGTCTACCGCGACGAGATCTTCGGGCCGGTGCTGGTGGTGGTGCGCGCCGAGAGCTACGACGAGGCGATCGACATCGTGAACCGCAACCCCTACGGCAACGGGACGGCGGTGTTCACCCGCTCGGGCGACGCGGCGCGCCGGTTCGCCCGCGACATCCAGGTGGGGATGGTCGGCGTCAACGTGCCGATTCCCGTGCCCATGGCGTTCTTCTCGTTCGGGGGGTGGAAGGGCTCGCTCTTCGGCGACCTCCACGTGCACGGCGAGGACGGGGTCAGGTTCTACACCCGCACGAAGGTCGTCACCACGCGGTGGCCCGACCGGCCCGAGGCGGTGAGCCTGAGCATGCCCACCCTGAAGTAGCGGGGCCGGGCAATCGGCGGCTCCCAGGAGGAACCCGATGGCTGATTCGCAGGCCGGCAACCGATGGCTCCCGTTGGTCGGGGGCACGATGCTCAACGTCGTGCTCGGCTCGTTCTACGCGTGGAGCGTCTTCGTGCTGCCCCTCGAGGGCGAGTTCGGCTGGGCCCGCGAGCAGACGTCGACGACCTTCAGCATCGGCATCTTCACGATGGCGGTGACGTTCGTCCTCGCCGGCCGCCTGCACGCCACCGTCGGGTTCCGCACGCTGGCCGCCATCGGCGGGCTCCTGTTCAGCGGGGGGTTCTTCCTCGCGAGCTACACGACGTCGCTGGCGTGGCTGTACATCACCTACGGGCTCATCGCGGGGGCCGGCAACGGCATCGGCTACTCCATCGCCATACCCGTCGTCTCGAAGTGGTTCCCCGACCGGCGCGGGCTCGCCATCGGCATCGCGGTGGGCGGCTACGGGGCGGGGTCGGGCGTCTTCGGGCCCATCGCCGACGAGCTGCTCATCCCCGGGTCGGGATGGGAGGCGACCTTCCGCATCTACGGCATCGTCTTCTTCATCATCTCGATGGTCGGGGCCTGGCTGCTCAGGCCGGCCCCCGACGGTTACGCCCCCGAGGGCTGGGACCCGAGCCAGCTCAAGGCGGCGGTGACGCGGACGGTGCGCGAGTTCACGCCGTCGGAGATGCTGCGGGGCAGCGCGTTCTACTTCCTGTTCCTCGCCTACTTCATGGGCGCCATCGCCGGGCTGGGGCTCATCAGCCAGCTCGTGCCGTTCGGCACCGAGGCGGGCATCGGCAGCGTGGCCCTGATCGGGCTCGTCGTCGGGGCCGTCGGCAACACCGTGGGGCGGGTGCTCTCGGGGGCGATGTCGGACAACCTCGGGCGGCTGAACGTGCTGCGGCTGATGGTGCTGGTGTCGGCGGTGGCGATGCCCCTGCTCTACCTGCTCGGCTCGAGCGTGGCGTTCTTCGTGCTCGGGGTCTTCGCCGTGTACTTCTGCTACGGCGCCCTGCTCGCGGTGTTCGCGGCGACCTCGGCCGACTTCTACGGCACGAAGCACCTCGGGGTCAACTACGGCCTGCTGTTCCTCGCGTGGGGGCTCGCGGCGGTGGTCGGGGCGCGGCTCGCGGGCCTCGTGTTCGACACCTTCGGCAACTACCAGTGGGCGTTCTTCGGGGCCGCGGTGCTGTCGATCGGCTCGCTCGTCTGCCTGTACCTGGCGAAGCCGCCGGCGGCGGAAGAGGCGGCCTGAGAGCCGGCGGCCCGCGGTGGAAGCGCCTGCTGCGTTGCGACCAGCGATGCGGGGGGCCGCCGACTGTCGGCACTCCACGCCGCGCGCACACGGCGAAGGCGCGTGCCGCGAGCCGACCGGCGATGCAGCCTGCCTGACTCCACGGGCCGCCAGCCTGGCCTTGCGGTCACGTTGCAGGTTCGGCCGGCGCGCAACATCCACGGCACGAGCTCCTAGAGAAGACACCCGATCCCATGTCCTCGATCATCCAGCTCATCGGCAACCTCGGCGAGAGCCTGTCCCGCTTCACCCAGCGCTGGATACCCGACTCGTGGGTGGTGTGCATGTCGCTGACGGTGCTGGCCATGCTGCTCGCCATGTTCGGGGCGGGGGCCGGGCTGAACGAGACGGTGCTGGCGTGGGGCGGCGGCATGTGGGCGCTGCTCGAGCTCGCGATGCAGTTCGCCATCGCCCTCATCGCCGCCCACGCGTGCGTGTCGTCGCGGCCCGCGTTCCGCTTCCTCGACTGGCTCGCGAGCCGGCCCGACGTCGACCGGCCGGTGCAGGCGGTGGTGCTGCTGGGGCTCTTCTCGATCGTCGTCGCCTACTTCAACTGGGCCGCGAGCGTCGTCGCCTCGGCCCTCTTCCTGCCGTTCGTGGCCCGGCGGAACCCGCGGGCGGACATCCGCATCCTGATCGCGGCCGGCTACCTCGGCCTCGGCACGGTCTGGCACGGCGGGCTCTCGGGGTCGGCCCCCCTCATCATGGCGACGGCGGGGAACCCCATCACCACCCCCCCGCCCGGCGCCGAGCCCCTCGTCGACCGGCTGCTGCCGGTGACCGAGACCCTGTTCAACGCCTTCAACCTCGGCTACCTCGCGGTCGTCTCCGTCGTCGGCCTCGGCATGGTCGCGGTGCTGCACCCGCGCAAGAACGCGCGGACGCTGACCGAGGACGAGCTGGCGCAGATCATGCCGGCGATGCCCGAGGAGACGGAGCCGACGACCCCGGCCGCGGGCATCGAGGCGTTCCCGGGGTGGATCTTCCTCGCCGTGCTGCTGATCGGCTATCCCCTCGGGCACTCCATCGTGACCCAGGGGTTCGGGGCGAGCTGGACCATCAACGCCTACAACGCGGTGTTCCTGATGGGGGCGATGCTGCTGCAGCGGCGGCCCGCGAACCTCGTGAGGGCGTTCGGCAACGGGGCGCGCACGGCGTCCGGCGTCATCCTGCAGTTCCCGTTCTACGCCGGCATCTTCGGGGTCATCAACAGCACCCCCCTCGGCGACTGGCTGGGCGGGCTCTTCGTGCAGGTGGCGACCACCGACACGTATCCACTCATCGTCTACATCTACTCGGGGATCGTGAACGTGTTCGTCCCGTCGGGGGGCTCGAAGTGGCTGATCGAGGCCCCCTACCTGCTGCCGGCGGCCCGCGACCTCGCGGTCTCGCCCACCACCACCCTGCTCGCCTACTGCTACGGCGACTCGACCAGCAACCTCATCCAGCCGTTCTGGGCCATCCCCATCCTGACCGTCACGCGGATGAAGTTCGGCGACGTGCTCGGCTACAGCGGCCTCGTCGCGGTGGTCCTGTTCCTCGTCACCGCGGTGGCGATGCTGCTGGTGCCGTCGACGCTGTGAGCTGGATCAGAGCAGGCGCTTCAGCTCGTCGACACCGAGACGCGCTTGTTTGAGGATGTGTGCAAGCGTCGACCGTTTGACGGGTTGATGGGCGGGGACAGTGACCTTCAGGGTCTCCGTCGCAAGCTGCTTCTGAAGTCGAACGTGACTACCCCGCTGGCGCACGACAACCCAGCCGTCACGGCGCAACGCGGCGACGATCTTCCGATAGCGGAGTGACGGGACCTTGGTCACACGACCAGTTCCCGGACCTCCACACCTTCCCGGGCGACAACGTCGCTTTCAACCGGTTCGAGGTACAGCTCGATTGCCTCCCGGATGTTGGCAATCGCGTCGTCGACCGTGTCACCCTCGCTGATGCACCCCGGGAGACTCGGAACGTACACGGTGTAACCGCCCTCGTCGCTCGGTTCCAGGACGATCTTCAGCTTCATCGGCCTTCCCTGATCGCAACGCCGCCTCGCCACGCCCCGACATCAGAATACGCGCCGACCGGACGAACGGACCGGCGGCGCCGGCGCGAGCGATCACGCCGGCGGCGGCGGCACGAGCTGCGGGAGGACGTAGGCGAAGATCATCGTGATGACCGCCATGCTCAGGGCCAGGATGATGCTGTGCTTCAGGGTGATGCGGAAGAGGCGGCCCTCCTGCGACGACGCCATGCCGGTGGCGGCGACGGCGACGGCGATGCTCTGCAGCGAGATCATCTTGCCCATGACCCCGGTGGCGGCGTTCGTCGACGCGGTGAGGATGGGGTTCAGCCCCAGGGCGTTGGCGGTCACCACCTGAAGCGTCCCGAAGAGCGCGTTCGACGACGTGTCGCTGCCGGTCAGGAAGACGCCGGTCCAGCCGAGCATGGCGCTGAAGAACGGGAAGAGGGCCCCGGTGGCCGCGAAGGCGAGCCCGAGGGTGGAGGTCATGCCCGCGTAGTTCATCAGGAACGCGAGGGCGAGGACCGACGCGATGGTGAGCAGCGGCTTCTCCAGCTGCTTGAGCACCGCCCGCACGATGCCGACGAACTTCCCGGCGGGCAGGCCGATGACCATCGACGCCGTGAACGCGGCGAGGAAGCACGACGTGCCGGCCGCCGACAGCCAGTTGAAGTTGTAGACGGCGGCGTACGGCGACGGCTCGGGGGTCAGCGGCGGCATGCGGGTGACCACGTCGTGCAGCAGCGGCACCTGGATCGTCGTGCCGAGGGCGTTCAGCATTCCCTGGATGGGCGGGTAGCGCCACACGAGGACGAACGCCACGAGCAGCATGTAGGGGGTCCACGCGGACACCAGCTCGCCGGTGGTGTGGGTGCGCGACTGCGTCGTCGCCGCGACGTCGCCCTCGAGGCGGAACGGCACCTCCGGGTGCCACATCTTCATGGCCGCGACCATCGCGATCATCGCCGCGATCGACGCGAGGATGACGGCGAGGGCCGGCCCGAGGGTGTTGGTGACCGCGAACAGCACGATGGCGAAGGTGACCGCGCACGCCAGCACCTGCGGCAGCACCTCGAGGGACCGGCGGAACCCCGACATGACGACCACCATGTAGGCGGGGATGATGATGCCGATGAGCGCGCACAGCCGGCCGGTCATGGCGCTCAGGCCCGCCTCGGGCAGCCCCGTGACCTGGGCGAGGGTCACGACGGGGATGCCGAGCGAGCCGAACGCGACGGGCGCGGTGTTGGCGATGAGGCAGATGAACGCGGCGTAGAACGGGGAGAACCCGAGGCCGGTGAGCATGGCGGCGGCGATGGCCACCGGCGTGCCGAAGCCGGCCGCCCCCTCGATGAACCCGCCGAAGGCGAACCCGATGAGCACCGCCTGCAGGCGGCGGTCGTCGCTGAGCGAGCCGATCGAGTCCTTGATGATCTCGAACCGGCCCGAGTCGAGGGTCACCCGGTAGAGGATGAGCGACGCGATGACGATCCAGCCGATGGGGAACAGGCCGAACGCGGCGCCGTAGACCATGGCGGCCACCGCCGGCACGACGGGCATGCCGTACACCCCCACGGCCAGCACCACCGCCGCCCCGAGGGCGGTGAGGCCGGCGATCCAGCCGGGCTTGCGGCGGACCCCCAGCATGTAGAAGAGGATGAGGAGGGGGATGGCCGCGGCGATCGTCGAATAGCCGAGACTGTCCGCGATGGGCGTGTAGTCCTGCTGCCAGCTGCTCAACATGGTCGCTGTCCGTCGTCAGAGGGTGGCCGGCGCCGAGTGAACGCGCCACTTTAGCACGCCGGGACGGGGGGCTGCACCGGGCTGCACGCGGGCGGGCCTGGAGCGCCGGCCGGCCGGCTGTCGCGGGGGAGCCTCTGTGGAACGGCAACCGCGGACTTGACCAGCCATTCGTGCGGCGATTAACATCCCCGGCCCCGTGACCCAGGACAGGTCACTACGCAGGAGGCGCACTTGAGAACACTCACTGTATTCGTCTTGGCGCTAGCCGTGGCGCCCGTGGCGGCGATCGCGCAAGACCGGACTGCCCTGGACATCGCAGAGCGCAACTTCATGGAGGATCGACACGCCCTGGTGGCGTTGGGGGAGGCCCGAGGTGTGTTGTTTCCACCCGACTCAGTGCTGACGTCACCGCTGTTCGGCATGTCGGTTACCGTGTACGGCATCTACGAACCGACGGCCTTCCCGACCGATTCATGGCTGCGCATCGTCTGCGCTCCGGCGGATCCGAGGGAGGTGCACGATGAGGATGAGCACGGATTCGATCTGGTGCGGCTACACGTCGCTCTGTACGACGACGACAGCGAGGAGATCTGGGACTCCAGCGAATCGACCGAGACCCTGGCTTCAGCGATCTGCGACATCAGCGACGCCGTCGATTCGTCCTTCTTCGAGTTCCCGCGCACGCTCGAACCGGCGTGGGCCTTCGTGTGGGTGAGTCCGCTCACCACTCAGGACGTGGAACTGGTCGAGATCACCTACCGGCCCCTGGTCGTGCGCTAGAAGGGGCTGACGACGCTGCGCGAGAGCAGCTGGTGATGCCGGACCGGCTCTACGCCCGGGTAGCCGATGTGATGGCGGCCATCGCAGGCGAGGCGGTGCTCATCGGCGACGCACGTCTGGACGGGAGGCCGCACGCCGGGTCACGGCCAACCGGCCCGCGACCTTGATGGCCGCCAGTTGAACGAAATACAATCGTCACTTGACGCCACCGTTCTCGGGAACACCCATGAATCTCCAGGCCTACGCCAACCCCGCCGAAATGCCCGCGAGCGAAGCCATGCGGGTCGGGCGGTTGCTGGCGCTCGACCGGGCCGACCGGCTGAGCGACGTTCAGCTCGCGCGGCGCGTTGCCGGCGGCCTGCCGTCGCAGGCGGCGATTGCGCTGGCCGAGACGCTGGGCAGAACGCGGGTGGTCGGCCCGGTCGTCCCCGAAGCCACCCTCAGGCGTGCGCGCAAGGCGAAGTCGCGACTCTCGCGCCAGGTCAGCGAACGGCTCTACGAGGTCGGCCGCGTCGTCGACGCCGTCAGTCGCGCCTATCGCGGAGATCGCGACGCCATCGAGGCGTTCCTGAACCGGCCGCATCCGCTGTTGGATGGAGA
Source organism: Vicinamibacterales bacterium (assembly GCA_965116765.1). Taxonomy (GTDB): domain Bacteria; phylum Acidobacteriota; class Vicinamibacteria; order Vicinamibacterales; family UBA8438; genus JAJEEA01. The sequence continues at coordinate 2,588,527 of OZ220718.1, forward strand.
GACGCCGTTCGACTTGGCGCGGTCCAGCTCGGCGGGGGCGGAGGCGGTGCTGAACCTGGTGCGCAGGGCCGAGGCGGGCATCGCCCCCTGACGATGCCGCGCGTGCTGCGGGAGGCGACGCGGGCCTGGCGCATCGGCGATCCCCGGGGACAATTCCCCGTGTGGAGCACGGAAGGCGCCCGGCGAGTTTCCGGCCGGTGGCACGAGGCCGGGTCCGAAGTCATCTACGCGTCGGCGAGCTATGCCACGGCCATGCTGGAGAAGCTGGTCCACTGGAACGGCGTGCTGCCCCTCAACCAGCACTTCATCGAGATCCTCATCCCGGCCGGCACGAGCTTCGAGGCCGTGACGCCGGAAGCGATTCCCGGTTGGGACGACGCCGGAGGCGAGGCGGCCCGCCGCTTCGGCCGCACCTGGTACCGCGAAGGCCGAAGCGCTCTTCTGTTCGTTCCGTCCGTGGTCGCGCGGATGGAACGCAATGTCGTCATCAACGCCCGGCATGCGGATTTCGAGGGGTTGACGGTCGGCCCGGAAACTCCGGTGTGGTGGGATCGGCGCCTCTTCCGGCAACATTGAACCGGGCTGGAGTCGCATGGAGTCGCCCCACCCGCTCGCCGCCCTCTGGTATCTCGGCAGGAACAACGTGACCCCGGAGGCGGTCGTCACGATCGAGGCCGCCCTCGGCCTGTCGGAATTCCAGAGGTTGCGGTCGGCCGAGATGCCGGCGTGGATGATCAAGGCGCTCGCCGCCGCCCCGTACAGCCTCCATGGCTGAGGCATTCCTGCCCCTGTAGTCGAGGGTGACGTCCACGTCTTCGGAAAGCCGGTTTCCACGCCGGTTACGCCAACTACGACCAGTGCCTCGCCGGCCGGCTGCGGCTCGTCCCCGACGACGACCAGCCCGGCCTGCGGACCGACTACGATGCCATGCGCACCGCTGCCATCGTGGCGACGACGCACCCGGATTCGACGCCCTGGTCGAGGAAATCCGCATCCTCGAAGCCAACGCGAACCGACCCGGTTGAATACTCGAACGCCGGCTTGGCCGCCGCGGTTCCTGGCCGCGTGACCCCGGACGGCCGAGGAACATCTCCGTCGACGCCGTCAGCGCCGGTCGGGGGGTTGCAGGAGGCCTGCGAATCCCGCGATGAGGTTGCGCCTGCCGTCGGGCTCGATGGGGTCGTCACCCAGGTAGACGTCGAACAGGGCGCGGCAGAGGGCCCGCGACTCGAATGGCGGCCGCTCGGCGCCGTCCACGGTCATGGCGAGGCGGCCGGCGGGACCGCACGAGAAGACCATCTCGGCGTCGCGACGCACCTCTTCCACGTCGAGGTGGCCGCGCAGCCTCGCCAGCGCCTCCGCCGCGTCGTCGGCCCCGGCCCCGGCCCGCGGCATGCGCGGCCGCAGCGCATCGTCGAACGCCTCGGCCACGTCGGCGCCGCCGACGGTCCGGGTCATCACCAGCCGCAGCGCCATCCCGAAGTCGAGGTCGAGCAGGCGGCGGGTGAAGCGCCGGTCCCGCCCGAGCGCCTCGGCCGGGGCGCCGGCGAACTCCGCGAGCGCGGTCCGCGCGGCGTCCGCGTCGACGTAGAGGCCGAAGGCGTAGACCTTCACCCGGAAGATGGTCCGCTGGCGGATGCCGGTCCCCATCAGCCAGTGCGGCGTCGCGCCGCCCGGCGGCGTGAGGGCGAGGGGGAACGCCACGCCGCTCACCGGTTCGCGGACCGATTCCGGGGCCCCGGCCTGACCCGCGGCCCCGGCGACGGCCGCGCGGACTGCCGCCGCTGGAACGGCTGCGGGAGCTGCCGCCATGGCGGCGGCCGCGGGAACTGCCGCCGCCGGGAAGGCGGGCAACGCCTCCGGCACCCCGGATCGAGCCGCCGACGGCCCGACGGCCGCCGGCACGGCTACCCCCGTCTCCAGCAACGCCTCCGGCGCGACCGCCTCGTGCGCGACCAGCGCCGGCGCAGCCATCACCCCGAGAATCACTACCGCACAGGACCGCCGCCGGGAGGTCATCTCGCCGGTCCCCCGCTGCCGCTCGGCGGCGCCGCGTCCGTCCCGCCGGGCTCCGCGGGCGACGGGCGCGGCGCGGTGTCGATGGCCGGATAGAGCCACGAGTGCTCGAGGCCGGGGTGCCGGTCGCCGTAGCGGGCCGGCACGTCCTGCGTCCAGTTGCTCGGAATCGTCAGGCAGAACGCCAGCAGGCCGGCGAACGCGAGCCGCTGCGACAGGAGCGGCGCATCGGACTGCCACCCGCCGGCCGGCGCCGCGGCGGCGAGCCCCCAGCCGGCGCTGCCCCCGAGCCGCCCCAGCCGGCGCAGGCGCGAGCGGTAGAGGGCGGCCGCGCCGACCACGGCCATGACGATGTTCAGGGTCTGGCCGGTGCCGAGGACGAGCCGGTGGGTGGGGTACTCGCGGAAGAGGTCGATGAAGAAGCGCGGGAACGCGTACCAGAAGACGAAGCGGGCGGCGAGGGCGCCCGGGGTCGGGTTGACCCGCCGCACGTGCAGCAGGTACGCCATGAGCAGCAGGTTCTTGGCCCCGTCGTAGAGCACCACGGGATGGCGGAACCCCTCGGCGTAGGGGAACTCGACCGCCCACGGCACGTCGGTCACCGCGCCCACGATCTGCCCGTCGATGAAGTTGCCGATGCGCCCCACGCCCATCAGGAACGCGGCGGGAATGACCAGCGCGTCGGCCACGAGCAGGAACGGCCGGCCGTAGCGGCGCGCGAAGAGCGCCGCGCCCAGCGCCCCGCCGAGCAGCAGGCCGTGGGTGGCCATGCCCCCGAGCCACCACGCCGGCAGCAGGTGCAGGTGCTCGCGGTAGAAGGGCCACTCGTCGAAGGCGATCTCGAGGGCGCGGCCGCCCACCAGCACCCCGACCGTCATGTACAGGCTGAGGCTCCACACCTCGCGGGGCGAGAGCCGCAGCTGCCCGCCGCCGCGGCGGAGGAACAGGTGCAGCTCGAGGAACCCCAGGGCGAAGCCGAGGCCGTACCACCAGAGATGGACGCCGCCGAGGTCGAGCAGGACGGGATCGATGCGGTGGGTGTACGGTCCGAGCATGCTGTCTCTTCACCGTAGCACGCGCGGTTCGCGATGACGTAGCGGCTCGCGAGGAGAGAGCAGCCGCGTCGCCCGCCACGGCTCGATGGCCGTCAGCGTTCGACCGCCGGAACGCATGCGCCGGCTCGGCCCCGTGGCCGAGCGCGTCCGCATCCTCGGTGGCACAACCACGCCGAGCGGTGATCCGACTCGTCGTCAGTCGCCCCGAAACGCCGCTTCCATCGCGGCGACGTCCAGCTTCCGCATCTGCAGCATCGCCGCCTGCGCCCGCCCGGCGGCCTCCCGGTCGCCGTCGTTCAGCAGACGAACGACCGCCCGCGGCACGATCTGCCACGACACGCCGAAGCGGTCGACGAGCCATCCGCACCGGCTCTCCCGGCCGCCGTCGGCGGTCAGCGCCGCCCACAGCCGGTCGGTCGTCTCCTGGTCCGCGGTCGACACCGAGATGGAGGCCGCGGGCGTGAGGGTGTAGTGCGGGCCGCCGTTGAGAATCATGTACGGCGCGCCGGCCAGGGAGAACTCGACGATGAGGGCGGGACCATCGGGGGCCGGACGCTGGACGCCTTCGATGGCGCTGCCCGGCAGCAGGGAGACGTAGAACCGCGCCGCTTCCTCGCCCTGGCCGTCGAACCACAGGCACGTGCGAACGCTCGGGTTGGATTTCATCGGCAACCTCTCTATGTCGAAAGCCGAGCCGGCGATGATGGACGACAGCCCGCACAGTCTACTCGCGCTTCGTCGTCGGCCGGGCGGTCAGCGCAATCTCCGTAGCGAACGCGAGCGAGCTGGTGTGACCGGGTAGAATCCCAAGCGACCGGCGCGCGAAGGGAGCGCGCTCGCTACGTACCGACGGCGCGCTCCGATTCGACGGAATCCGTCTCCCTCGCACTGACGAATGGCTGACTCGACCGACTGGTACGACGCCAACGCAGACGCCGCCGCGGCGCGGTACGAGGGCGTACCGCCAGAACGGCTGCACGGGTGGCTGGCGGACCTGCTGCCGACCGCGCCGGCCGCCGCTCTCGACGTCGGGGCGGGGAGCGGCCGCGACGCGGCGTGGCTCTCGTCCCGAGGCTACGACGTGGTCGCCGTCGAGCCCTCGCCCCGCATGCGGACGATCGCGCGGGAGCGCCACACCGAGCCGGCGATCCGGTGGTTGGCGGACTCGTTGCCCGCCTTGCGCCGCACCTTCAGGACCGGCTTGGCGTTCGACGTCATCCTGCTCAGCGCGGTCTGGATGCACGTCGCCCCGTCCGACCGAGCGCGGGCGTTCCGGAAACTGGTCAACCTGCTCAAGCCGGGCGGCCTCATCGCCCTCAGCCTGCGCCACGGTCCGGCCGACGCCGCACGAGCCATGCACGCGGTCTCGGCCGACGAGATCCGCCGGCTGGCCCGCGATCACGGTGCGCTGGTCGAGCGGTGCTCGACTGCGGAAGATCACCAGGGCCGGAAGGACGTGCGGTGGACGCAGGTGGCCGTCCGCTTGCCGGACGACGGGGCGGGCGCACTGCCCCTCCTGCGCCACATCATCCTGAACGACGACAAGAGCTCCACCTACAAGCTGGCCCTGTTGCGTGTCTTGTGCCGCATCGCCGACGCCTGCGCGGGCCTCGCCGGCCATCCCGACGACGAACACGTCGAGGTGCCGATGGGCCTCGTCGCACTGACCTGGCTCCGGCTCTTCAAGCCGATCCTCGAGGCCAACCTGCCGCAGAGCCCCGGTAACGATCGAGGTGGCAGGCGGCTCGGCTTCGCCAAGGAGGCGTTCGATGGACTCGGTGCCGTATCCCACCACGATCTCCGAGTCGGCATGCGATTCCCCGGAGACGTCGGGAGGGCACTCCACCAAGCGATCAAGGACGCGGCGGCCACCATCGCGAGGATGCCGGCCACCTACATGACGTACCCCAACGGCGGGCCGATCCTGCCCGTCCGGAAAGACCGCACGATCCGGCGCCCCGCGGACGTACTGTTGAGCGACGATTACCTCGCCGGCTTCGGGACGATGCACGTGCCCATCCACCTGTGGACGGCACTCCAGCGCTACAGCGTCTGGATCGAGCCGGCGCTCCAGGCCGAGTGGATCCGACTGACGAAGAGGTACGCCGACGGGCAGGGGCGACAGATCGACGATGCTCGATTGTCGGCAGCCATGACGTGGTCGGACCCCGAGCGCGATGTCAGCGAGGCGCGCCGGCAGGCGGAACACCTGCTCGCGGCTGGCGACCTAACCTGCGTCTGGAGCGGCAGGCGCCTGTCGGTGGATCGATTCGACATCGATCACTGCTTCCCCTGGGCCATCTGGCCGTGCGGCGACCTGTGGAACCTCATGCCCGTCCACCGCAGGATCAACCAGCACGAGAAGCGCGACCGACTGCCTGGGGACCGAATCCTGCGAGCGGCGCAGGATCGGATCCTGACGTGGTGGAACTCTGCCTACCGGGACCGTTCCAGGCCGGTCCTCGCCGAGCGTTTCACGTTGGAGGCGGCGGCGAGTTTGCCCGGCATCACCTCGGCCACGCCGCACCTCGACGACGTGTACTCCGCGCTGAGCCTCCAACGCATGCGGCTCCGTCAGAACCAACAGGTCCCGGAGTGGAGTGGCGAGAAGTACCTGTCGGCCTGGTGATGTCCGCCCTTTAGCGCTTTCCCCGCCGCGAACAGCGGCGGTCAGCGATGGCTGCCCACCCGACCACGCAGGCACCGCCCGTCTCTGCCCTGTCCGTCAAGCCACTCACCGAAGCGCCGGCGGAGGTGCTCGGGTGTGAAGCGGCAGGCGGCAGACCTCAATGCCAGACCGACTTCCCGGTATGCTGCGCCACGGCGTCCCGAACGTGCTGCTTCAACTCGCGCAGCGTCGGCGCGTATACGTCGCGGATGTCCATGCCCAGACGGCACTCCGGGTCAATCTGCCAGACGCCGGCGTATTCGTTGAACGCCAGATCCGCGATCTCCCGGCCGTCCACCAGCGCCTTCTGTTGACCAGCGGAGAGCCCGCGCTTGAACGTCACTCGCCCACGTGCCATGCCATCCCTCCAGCCCGTACCCCGCAATGTATGGGTGTCGTCAGAATCGCACTGGACTCCCGCTCGCGCGCGGAGCTACGCCGAGAGGCTCACCCATGCGTTGCATACCAATCGTGCGCCTTTTGGGTTTCCGATGACCAGTGGATCAGGAATTCCTCGTCGGTCTTGCCAACCAGGACCCCCAACCGTCGCATGAAGTCTCGATACCCCCGGGAGGGCTGGTTCGTTTCCCGCGAGACGACAAGAGCGCTTCCCATGAAATGACCATCTCGATAGGTGTCGACGCACAGACGACCCAGGAAGTCCCCGACGATGTCTCTGTGCAAGTCAGTCCATTCAGGAACGCCAAGACGAAATGGATGGCCGCCATTGACAGTAGGCAGGCAGACATCGATATTCGTCACCAAGTCGGTGTACGCAATCAGCGTCCTCGATCGGCCCGTATCGGCTACACGCTTCTTCATTACGGCCAGTGCCTCGGGATCCTCGTCCGCGTACCGCCACGTGTACTGGAGTAGTCGTCCCGCCACCTGGTCCATTCCTTTTCTCCCTTGCGTTCACGCGAGTCGCGAGCCTGAAACCCGGCGATTGGGGTCACCAATAACGTCAATCGGCCACACGCTGACCCGTCGCCAAGAGCAATGGCGATTCTCGATCGAGCGACCCCACCAGCTCGGCTCACGCCCCGCAGCGCTCAGACAAGGTGGTGATGGAGGTGAGATTCAGCAGATCGGCGCCGCCGGCGCCGGCGGGATTGAGCAGGCCCTTCGCCCACACCTTGTGGCCGGTGCGGGCGGGCACGCCGAACTCGTCCAGGGTGCCGATGAGGCGGATCGTCCGCCCGCTGAGCGGCGCGTCGGCCGGCGGTTCCTCGGGCGTGTGTTCCTGCAGCGCCTGGGGCTCGGTGGCGCGCACGAGGTGGAAACGCCCGTCGTCGCCGCTCTCGACACAGCCGACCGTCGCCATGATGGGCATCGGCAGGGCGGCCGACGTGCCCGGCAGGGCGGCGAGCAGGAAGAAGAGCAACGCGGCGGCGAGCGGACGCCAGCCGGGAAGACGCTGCGGGGCCGGTCCGGTCATCGGCTCCCCGCTCCCGCTCCGGCCACCTCGGAGATGTCCTTGGTCCACCACGCGGTGCCGAAGTTCCGGAACGGCCCGCCGTCGACCGAGATGCGCGACTCGACGCGGTAGTTGACCGGCGACACGAGCCGGGTGTCGAGCCGGAGCTGCACCTGCTGGCCGTCAACCTCGAAGGGCGGCGTCTCGTAGTGGATGGTGTAGAAGCCGCCGAGATCGCCGCCGACGCGGCCCGCCTTGAACAGCTCGAAGCCGCGGCTGTCGACCTCGTAGCGGGTGAAGACCTTCTGCTCGACGGGGTAGATGATGCGGGAATCGGCCGTGAACGGGCCGTCGGGGCGGTCGGCCTCGATGCGGCTGGTGTAGTAGCGGCCGTCGCCGGTCGAGAAGACCTCGGTGCCCCGGATGGTGCCGCCGGCGCCGAGGGGACTCTCGGGCACCCGCCACTCGAAGCTCCAGGCGCCCGGGAAGTAGGCCTCGTAGTCGAAGAGGGGAATCTCGTCGCCGGCCTCGGTGGGTCGGCCCCGGTCGGGAATCTGCCCCTGGGGAAGCTGCGGCTGCGGCTGGGCCGGCGCCGTCGATGCGACGAGACCGAGCACGAACGCCAACGTCACTACCCGCCGCATCGAATCAGTCGGCTCTTGCCCCGCAGGTGCATGTGGGGCGAGAGGCCGTAGAGGGTGATAGCCTCGCTGATCGGGGTGATGCCCGTGATCTTCCAGTCGTCGGTGTAGGGCGGGATGTTGGGGATGGCCCCGCGGCGGACGCGGCCGGTCTCGGGGTCGCGGGTCGGCTTCACCTCTTCGCCCTGCACGATGTAGATGTCGGTGCCGAACGGGTCGGTGGGGAACGCGTTGCCGGCCTGCCGGGTCAGCACCTCGTGGGTTACCGGCTGGGTGTTGAACCAGATGCCGAGCTTGCTGCGCTCCTTGGCCTCGACCCCGATGGGGTTGTAGTGCATGGTCCAGCGAACCCACTTGTCGGCTGCGAGCCGCTTGCCGGTGCCGGGGCGGTGGCGCTCGACGCCGCGGCCGGGCACGTAGGAGAGGAGCTTGCTCGACCCCGGCAGGTTGACCTCGTTGAAGACCTGCTGCGCGACCTGGCCGGCCGACTCGCCCGCGGCCTCGGTCTCCGTCTCGGGGCCGCTTCGGCAGCGGCGCCCGCAGCAGCGAGTTGCCCTCGAGGTCGTGCAGCACGCCGTCGATGACCTGGGTGCCCCACGGGAGGTCGACGGTGTAGGCGCCCGAGTGGTGGACGACGCGGTAGTCGCTGGGCCGCATCTCGAGGACCTCGGCGAAGCGGTCCTCGTCCCACGGCATCTCCGAGTAGAAGTCGATGTAGTCCTCTTCGCCCTCGGCCGCCACCGTGTACTCCACGGGCAGATCGAAGACGTAGTCGGGCTCGCCGCCCTCGTAGGTCCAGCCGGGCGGGAAGTCGGGCGGCTCGGGCCGGTCGGCGGGGTTGCCCCGCGGGGCACCGGCGTCGACCCACGCCGCGATGGTGTCGATCTCGTGCTGCTCGAGGTACCGCTCGTTCCGGAACTTCATGCTGTTCTCGGGGTCGGCAGGCCACGGGGGCATCTCGCGCGAAACCACGAGGTCCTTGACGGACCGGGCCCACGGACGCACCTCGGCGTACTCGATGAGGGTCATCGGCGCGATGTTGTTCGGCCGGTGGCAGGTGACGCAGTTCTCGTAGAGAATCGGCGCCACGTCCTTGGCGAACGTGGGAACCGACTCGGGCCCCTGGGCCGCCGCGAGCCCGCCGCCGGCGCCGAACGCGACCGCCAGGACCACCGCCGAAATGCGAATCCGCATGGCAACTCCTCTCCAGGCTCCCGGTGCAGCGCGGCTCCCGCCCCGACCGCCGACTCGTCGATGTCGAGCCCTCAGTCGATGGCCGGCTCGACGTCCCTGATCGCCTCGATCACCAGCGCGCGCAACTCCCGCACCTCGATCTGGAGGGCGTCGACCCGCGCGTTCACGTCGTCGATCCGGGCGTTGACGTCATCGAAACCGGGCGTTGACGTCATCGAAACGGGCGTTGACGTCATCGAAACGGGCGTTGACGTGCCTGCCCAACGTTCACGCCGATGCCCGCGCGCCGAGGTTCCCGCGTTTCGACGTCGCCTCGTCGAACCGGATCCGGGCATTCACGTCATCGAAACGGGCGTCGATGCCGCTCGGCGATGATCGCCATGAACCCGACGATGACGGTGACGACGGCGATGCCGGTTCCGATGACCGAGACGACGATGGTTCTGGTGTCCGTCACTGGCTCCTCACGATACCACGGTTCCGACGTGGTTGAAGGGTGCGCCTGAACGACGTTTCGCCGGACAAGAGCACCTGGCCCTCGCCCGCCAATCGTCGCCTGTGGCTCCGCTTGGCGCGCCCAACCCAACCCTACAGGAGTCCGCGCCGTTCCACGGCGCAAACTCCTACCTCGCGCCCTGCCGCCGGTCGAGAATCGCCTCGATGCGGTCCATCGTCCGGTCCATCCGGGCGATGAGGGCGTCATAGGGGGCGTGAGTTGCCAGATCGATGCCGTACTCGCCGAGCAGCTCGCAGGCATAGCGCGAGCCTCCGGCCGAGAGCACCGCGAGGTAGTCGTCGCGCACCTTCTCGTCGCCGGCGAGGAAGCGCTCGGCGAACAGGGCGGCGGCGGCGATGGAGGTGGCGTACTGGAAGACGTAGAAGTTGCCGTAGAAGTGGGGGATGAACATCCACTCGACGGCATAGGCGGGGTCGATGGCCATGACCCCGGCGTCGGCCCCGTGATAGCGGCGCAGCAGCGACCCGTAGAGGCCGGTCATCTTCTCGCCCGACAGCGCCTCGTTCGCCTCGACCGTCTCGTGGATGGCGAGCTCGAACTCGGCGAACATGACCTGCCGGAAGAACGTGCCGCGGATGCCCTCGAGCACCGTGCCCAGGTAGAAGAGGCGCTCGTCGTCGCCGATGTCCTGGCCCAGCAGGTGCTCCTGCAGCAGCAGCTCGTTGGTGATGGACGCGATCTCGGCCGTGAACGTGGGGTAGCCGCACGTCTCCCAGGGCTGCCGCTCGTTGGCGAGCCGCGTGTGGATGGCGTGCCCCCACTCGTGGGTGAACGTCGACAGGTCGGTGAACCGGCCGTTGTGGTTGAGCAGCAGGTAGGGGTGGACGTCGTAGACGTCGCCGAACATGTACGCGCCCGGCGCCTTGCCCGCCTGCGGGTAGACGTGCATCCACCGGCCCTCGAGCCCCTCGCGCAGCAGCGCCTGGTAGTGGGGGCCGAGGGGCGCGGTCGACGCCAGGGTCAGGGCCGCCGATTCGTCGATGCCGAACTCGCGGTCGAGCGCGGCCAGCGGCGGGTAGATGTCGTAGTAGTGCAGGTCGTCGAGCCCGAGCATGCGCCGGCGGATGCGGAAGTAGCGGTGCAGCGACGGCAGGTGGCGGCGGGCGGCGTCGAGCAGGGTGCGGTAGACGGCGGCGGGGATGTTGGGGCCGGCCAGCGCCGCCTCGAGCGAGCTGCCGTAGCGCCGCGCCCGGGCGTGGAAGACGTGGGCCTTCACCTGCGTGTCGAGGAGCTGCCCGACCGTCGCCTCGTAGGTCTTCCACGCGCCCCAGAAGCGGTCGAACACGAGCTTGCGGTCGGCGCGCACGGGCGATGCCCGGTGCACGGTGTAGGCGGACTGGTCGAGGGTCACCTCCTCGCCCGTGGACAGGGTGACGGCGGGGAACGACATGTCCGAGCTGGTCAGCAGGGCGTAGATGCGCTCGGGGCCCTGCACGACGGGGCCGGTGGCCGCGATGACCTGCTCGGACTCGTCCGACAGGGTGTGCGGCGCGTGCCGCAGGGTGTCGCGCAGGTTGAACGCGTGCGGCGCCAAGCCCGGCTCCTCGGCGATGAAGCGCTCGATGGTCTCGGCGCCGACCCGCAGCAGCTCGGGCGAGACGAACGCGACGGTCTCGCCGAACCGCGACCGGAGGGACGCGGCGAGGCCGCGGCGCTCCTGCGCCGCCGCCACCCGGCGGTCCTCGTCGGCCTTGAGGAACGCGTGGACGAAGAGCCGCGACAGCTCCTTGTCGGCGGCGGAGACGGCGTCGAGGGCCTCGCGCAGGGTCGCGGCGCTCTCGCCGAGGCGGCCCTGGTAGCCGGCGAGCGACTCGACCCGCTTCTCGAGGGCGGTGCGGGCCGCGTTCCAGGCGTCGACGTCGGGGTAGATCTCGCCGAGGTCCCACTCGATCTGCTCGGGCTGGATCGGCTCGACCTCGGGGGCGGTGGCGGTGGCTGTCGTGGTCATCGTTCGGGGTTCGCTACGCCTGATGGCCGTTGCCCGCGAGCTGCCGCAGCACGAACGGCAGGATGCCGCCGTGCCGGTAGTAGGCGAGCTCGTCGGGGGTGTCGATGCGCACCCGCGCCGTGAACTCGCGGGCCGTCCCGTCGGGGGCGACCGCGCGCACCCGCACCTCGCCGCGCGGGACGAGGCCCTCGGCGATGCCGGCGATGTCGAACGCCTCGCGGCCGGTCAGGCCGAGGCCGGCCGCGCTCTCGCCGTCCCGGAACTCGAGCGGCAGGACCCCCATGAACACGAGGTTGCTGCGGTGGATGCGCTCGAAGCTCGCGGCCAGCACCGCGCGCACCCCGAGCAGCCTCGTGCCCTTGGCCGCCCAGTCGCGCGACGAGCCCGAGCCGTACTCGCGGCCCGCGAGGACGACGAGGGGCACGCCGGCCGCCTGGTAGCGCATGGCCGCGTCGTAGATGCTCATCTGCTCGTCGTCGGGCTGGTAGCGGGTCCACCCCCCCTCGGTGCCCGGCGCGAGCTGGTTGCGCAGCCGGATGTTGCCGAACGTGCCCCGCATCATCACCTCGTGGTTGCCGCGGCGGCTGCCGAACGAGTTGAAGTCCTTGGGTCGACGCCCTGCGAGATGAGGTACTTCCCGGCGGGGCCGTCGGCGGGGATGGCCCCGGCCGGCGAGATGTGGTCGGTGGTGACGCTGTCGCCGAGCAGCGCGAGCACCCGCGCCCCCCGCACGTCCTCGGGCGGCGCCGGCTCGGGGGCGAGGTCGTCGAAGAACGGCGGGTTGCGCACGTAGGTCGACGCGTCGTCCCAGGCGAAGCGCTGGCCCTCGGGCGCCGGCAGCCCCCGCCAGCGCTCGTCGCCGTCGAAGACGCCGCGGTACTTGTCGGTGAACTGCTCGGTGCGGACGGCGGCGGTCATCGCGGCCTGGATCTCGGCCGCCGAGGGCCAGAGGTCGCGGAGGAAGACGTCGTTGCCGTCGCGGTCCCGCCCGAGGGGGGCGCTCGTCACGTCGACGGTCATCGAGCCGGCCAGCGCGTAGGCGACGACGAGGGGCGGCGACGCCAGGTAGTTCGCCCGCACCTGGGGCTGCACCCGGCCCTCGAAGTTGCGGTTGCCGCTGAGCACCGACGTCACCACGAGGTCGCGCGACCGCACCTCCTCGGAGATGGCCTCGGGCAGGGGCCCGCTGTTGCCGATGCAGGTGGTGCAGCCGTAGCCGACGAGGTTGAAGCCGAGCTCGGCCAGCGGCGCCAGGAGGCCCGCCGCCTCGAGGTACTCGGTGACCACCATCGACCCCGGGGCGAGGCTGGTCTTCACCCACGGCTTCGGCCTGAGCCCCCGCGCCGCCGCCTTCTGCGCGAGCAGCCCGGCCGCGATCATCACGCTGGGATTCGACGTGTTGGTGCAGCTCGTGATGGCCGCCACCACCACCGCGCCGTGGTCGAGCCCCCCGCCCTCGCCGCCCGGGCGTATGGTGGCGCCGGGCAGCAGCGTGTCGAGGGCCCGCGTGAAGGCGGTCGCCGCCCGCCCCAGGGGCACCCGGTCCTGGGGCCGCTTGGGCCCCGCGATGCTCGGCTCGACGCACCCGAGGTCGAACTCGACGACGTCGGCGTAGACGGGGTCCTCGGCCGGCGCCCCGAACATGCCCTGGGCCCGGGCGTAGGCGTCGACCAGGGCCACCTGCCCCTCGTCGCGCCCGCTCAGCCGGAGGTAGTCGAGGGTCATCTGGTCGATGGGGCAGACGGCCACCGTCGACCCGTACTCGGGCGACATGTTGCCGAGGGTCGCCCGGTCGGCGAGAGTCAGCGCCGCGAGCCCGGGGCCGAAGAACTCGACGAACTTGCCGACGACGCCGTGCTGCCGCAGCCGCTCGGTGATGGTCAGCACGAGGTCGGTGGCCGTCGTCCCCTCGGGCAGCCGGCCGACGAGCTTGAACCCGACCACCTCGGGGATGAGCATCGAGATGGCCTGGCCCAGCATCGCCGCCTCGGCCTCGATGCCGCCCACTCCCCAGCCGACGACGCCGAGGCCGTTGACCATGGTGGTGTGCGAGTCGGTCCCCACGAGGGTGTCGGGATAGGCCATGGGCGGGCCGCCGCCGTTCGCGCCCACGCACACCGCCCGGGCCAGGTACTCCAGGTTGACCTGGTGCACGATGCCGGTGTCGGGGGGCACCACCCGGAAGTTGTCGAACGCCTGCTGGCCCCACTTGAGGAACGAGTAGCGCTCGCGGTTGCGCGAGAACTCGAGCCGCGCGTTCAGGTCGAACGCGTCGGCGCCCCGGTAGTGGTCGACCTGCACCGAGTGGTCGATGACCAGCTCGGCCGGCTGCAGCGGGTTGATGCGCGCGGGGTCGCCGCCGAGGCGCGCCACCCCGTCCCGCATCGCCGCCAGATCGACCACCGCGGGGACCCCCGTGAAGTCCTGCAGCAGGACCCGGGCCGGCATGAACGCGATCTCCTTCGTGGCCCCGGCGGCGGGGTCCCACTCGGCGAGGGCCCGGACGTCGTCGGCGGTCACGCTGCCGCCGTCCTCGCGGCGCAGGAGGTTCTCGAGGAGGACCTTCAGCGAGTACGGCAGCCGCGCGACCCGCGGGAACCCGGCGCGCTCGAGCGCCTCGAGGCTGTGGTACGAGACCGTGGCGTCACCGGCCGACAGGGTGGACAGGGTGCCAAACGTGTTGCTCATGGGCGTCTTTCTTCAGGGATGTCCAGTGGGTCGTCGGACCCTTCGACAGGGTCCGAACAACCTCTCATTGTCGTTCACGCCTCGATGGGGCGCAACCCGGACCCGGCCGCCGCGCCGTGCAGCAGCTGCGAGGCCGCAGGCGGTCAGTCTTCGCCGAAGACCTGCGCCTCGAACGTGTGGACGGCGGCGCCGGTGCGCCACGCGTCGGCCGGCAGCCCGGCCTTGACGCAGGTCTGCGAGAGGAAGGTCTCGCGGTCCCAGCCCCACTCCCCCGCCACCTGCGGCAGGAGGAGGGCGCGATGCCGCCCCTGCTCGACCATCACCCCGTGCCGGCCCACTTCCGTCTCGGCCGGGTCGTCCACGCGGCGGAACGGGGAGAGCACCGAGATCTCGAGGCGAACCGCCGGCAGGTCGGAGAGCGGCAAGGGCGAGAAGCGTGGATCGCGAGTCGCGGCGTCGGCGGCGCACCGGGCCACCACGTCGGCGAGGGGTTCGTCGTCCTCGACCGAGCCGATGCAGCCGCGCAGTTGGTCGCCGAGCCGGATGGTCACGAAGGCGGCGGCGGGTTCGGCAAGGGCGCCCGGAGACGGGAGCGGCTCGAACGGACGTTCTTCGAGCTTGGCGGCGATGGCGCGGCGCGCATGGCGCAACAACCGCTGCCGGTCGTGTGCGTCGAGCATCGTCCCGCATCATCAGGCGCTATCCGTCCCCGGCGGTCCGTCCTTGGCGGGCGCCCCGTCGCCGCCCCGCTCGAACGTCGCCGCGAGGTAGCCGACCACGGCGGACTTGTCGCCCGAGACGTCGCCCGAGTCGGCCCGGCGCAGCACCCGCGCCCGGTCGGCCCCGAGCCGGGCCGCGGCGAGCATGACGGCGATGGCCGCGCCGCCGCCGCAGGCCACGTGCCGCCCGCGCTCGTTGAGGGGATAGCTCTCGTACTCGGAGAGCAGGCCGGGGGCGTCGAAGGCGGCGACATGGTCGACGACGACCTGGTCGAGGGCGGCGGCGCGGGCCGCGTCGAAGTAGTGCGAGAGGTCGGTGCTCGCCACCAGCAACGGCGAGAGGCCAGCGCACGCCTCGGCGAGCGCCTCGGCCAGGGCCTCGATGGTCGGGCGCTCCTGGTACCCCAGAAGCAGCGGCACGATCGGGACGTCGGGCAACACCTCCTGCAGAAACGGCAGCTGCATCTCCAGGGCGTGCTCACGGTCGTGCGCGGCCGGGTGGGTGCCGACGACCGGCGAGGCGAGCAGCCGGTCGGCCACGCCGGCCTCGACCGCCACCCGCCCCAGCGGGGTCTCGAACGCGCCGGCCGGCCAGATCGCCACCCCCTCGAAGCCGTGGTAGTGGGACGGGCCGACGAGCAGAACGACGTCGTAGGGACGGCCCGCGACGGCGCGGTAGGCGTGGGCCGCGACGGGGCCGGAGTAGACGAGCCCGGCGTGCGGCGCGACGACGGCGACGACGTCACCGGCCGGGGCCGGCTCCGCCTCGGCCAGATGGCCGCCCACCGCCGACCGCAGCGCCCCCGGGTCGCCCGGATACCAGGTCCCCGCCACCGCGGACGGGCGGACCGCCTCGGAAGACTGCAAACCCATCGGACGCTGAAACCTGCAGGGGTCGGCTGCCGCGGCTCGACGGCTCTACCCCTGCCTTGTAGAGCCGCCGCCCCTCACGCCCACGCTCCGAGGGGCCACGCCGAACGCTGGAGTCTCTTTCCCGGCCGGAACTCCAGGCGGAGCTTCGCACCCCTTCCCGCGGCGCCGCGCCGCAAGTCCCCCCTCAGGGTTCGGGGGCGTCCCGCGGCGCGCCGCCCCCCTCCGGCGGAAGCGGGGGAACCGCACCCGCGGGATCGCTCGGCGGGACCCCGAAACCGAGCGAGAGGGCGATACGCACGCCCACGTAGACGAACAGCGTGAGAATCGCCGGCGCCCCCATGACGAGCCAGAACGGGTCGAGGGTGAGCCCCACGAAGAGCGACATCGCGCCGAGAATCAGCATGATGCCCACCATCCACGGCGGGTGCTTGAACAGCGGTCGCTCGTTGCTCATGTCGCCGCCCGATTGTCGCACACCGCCGGCCGCGTCGTCCCGGAACGTGGCGGCCCAGGGAACCACCACGCCGCCCACTTCCGTCCGCCCCCCGAAGAACCCGGCCGTCACGACACCGATCGCCCGGACGCGGTCTCGTTCGTCCGCCCCAGGAAACGCCGGTGCTACACTGTGTCGTCTTCGTAGCGCAAGCGCGGCGTCAGGAACGAAGTCCCGGAACGCCGTCGTTCGGAATACGGGTTGGAGGCGCCCGCCGGACCGCCGTTTGGAGGCCACGCGCGGGTGCCGCCCCATCGGGGGAGCCCACCGGGAATCGGGAGAACTGCCATGAGATCGCGCAAGGGATGGCTGGTGACGATGGCGGCGCTGACGGGCTTCGGAATCGTCGGGCTCGGCGGCGTCGGGATCGGCGCCGCCGCCAACGACTACGCCGAGGAGATCGAGGCGTGGCGGGCCGACCGCGAGGCGCGGCTGAAGGCCGACGACGGCTGGCTCACGGTGTCGGCGCTGTTCTTCCTGCCGGAGGGCGAGAGCCGCTTCGGCTCGAGCCCGCGCAACGACCTCGTCCTCCCCGCCGCGTTCCCGGCCGAGGCCGGCGTGCTCGAGCGGCGCGGCCGCACCGTGTCGGTGCGGGCGGCGGAAGGCCGGACGCTGACCGTCGACGGCGAGTCCGTCGCCGCCGCCCAGCTCTACCCGGCCGAGGGGCGGGTCACGCTGACCGCGGGCCCGGTGTCGTTCTGGGTGCACGAGAGCGGCGAGCGGCTCGCGATTCGCGTCCGCGACACCGAGTCGGCCATCCGCCGGAACTTCACCCGTCTGGAGTGGTACCCGGTCGACGAGCGGTTCCGGGTGCGCGGGAAGTTCACGCCGCACGACGAGCCGATGACGGTCAGGACCATGAACATCCTCGGCGACATCGAGACCTACCAGAGCACCGGCCACGTCACCCTGACGGTGGCGGGCCGCGAGGTGCGGATGCTGCCGGTGAACTCGGGCGACCAGCTCTGGTTCATCCTGCGCGACCTGACCAGCGGCGACGAGACCTACCCGGCCGCGCGGTTCCTCTACGCCGACGCCCCCGACGCCGACGGGTGGACGACGGTCGACTTCAACAAGGCCTACAACCCGCCGTGCGCGTTCAACCCGCACACGACGTGCCCCCTGCCCCCGCCCGACAACCGGCTCGAAGTCCGGGTGGAGGCGGGAGAGAAGAACTATCTCGGCCCCGGCGCGCACTAGCGGCATCGGCCCGTGGCGCTGCTCTGCGCCGTGCCCTTGACGACGGTCGGCTCTTTCCTGGACCCGTCACACCCGGTGGGAGACGTTTGCCCATGTGTCGACACACCGCACTGCACCTTTCCTTGAGCCGCACCTGCGGATGCCTGCTGGCGCTGCTGGCCGCCGGCGGCGCCGGAGCGCAGACCGAACGGAGTGAGGGCCCGTGGCAGCGCTACGGGACCGAGAACGGCGAGTGGCGGAGCTACGCGGGCGACGTCGCGGGCACGAAGTACTCGCCGCTCGACCAGATCGACGCCGGCAACTTCGAGCAGCTCGAGGTCGCCTGGGCGTGGACGACGGCCGACGCCGTGCTCAGCCGGTCGACCCCGGGCGGCGGCGAGTGGCGGGCGCCGCGCGAGGCCATCGTCGAGTCGCTGGTGGCGGACACCCCGGACCTGTACCGCGAGGGCCAGTCGCCGAACCCGTCGCGGCTGCAGGCGACGCCGCTGATGGTGGACGGCGTCCTCTACTTCAACACGCCGCTCTCGCAGGGGGTCGCGGTGGACGCGGCGACGGGCGAGACCCTCTGGGTGTTCAACCCGAAGAGCTACGAGGAGGGCACGCCCTCGATGAGCGGCCCGTGGACGCAGCGGGGCGTCGCCTACTGGACCGACGGCGAGGGCGACGAGCGCATCTTCTGGGGCACCGGCAACGGGCACCTCGTCTGCGTGCAGGCGGGGACGGGGCGGCCCTGCCCCGACTTCGGGCCCGACGGCAGCGGCCTGGTGGACGCGACGGTCGGCATCCCGCGGGCCGACCGCGGGGCGCGCGACTACCTCAACGCCATGCTCTACGCCGTCAACTCGCCGCCCATCGTGGTGCGCGACCGGGTCATCCACGGCTCGCAGATCGCCGACGTGCGCATCACGAAGGAGGCCCCGCCGGGGTGGGTGCGGGCCTGGAACGTGCGGACCGGCGCCCACGAGTGGGACTTCCACACCGTGCCGAACAGCCCCGACGAGTTCGGCGCCGACACCTGGCTGAACGAGTCGTGGCGCTACTCGGGCAACGCCAACGTGTGGTCGATGCTGGCCGGCGACGACGAGCTGGGCTACGTGTACCTGCCCACCGGCGCCCCGACCAACGACTACTACGGGGCCGACCGGCCCGGCGACAACCTGTTCTCGCAGTCGATCGTCGCCGTCGACGTCGAGACCGGGCAGCGGGCCTGGCACTTCCAGGCGGTGCACCACGGGCTGTGGGACTACGACTTCCCGACCCACCCCAACCTCGTGGACGTGACCGTCGACGGCCGGCCCGTGAAGGCGCTCGCGCAGGTGAGCAAGCAGGGGTTCGTCTACGTCTTCGACCGCGTGACCGGCGAGCCCGTCTGGCCCATCGAGGAGCGGCCGGTGCCGCAGCGCACGAACCTGCCGGGCGAGGTGCCGGCGCCCACCCAGCCGTTCCCGACCCGGCCGCCGCCGTTCGAGTACCAGGGGGTCACCGTCGACGACCTCGTCGACTTCACGCCCGAGATCCGGGCGATGGCGCTGGAGGCGGTGGCCGACTTCCAGCTCGGCCCGCTCTTCACGCCCCCGCTGCACAGCGTCGACGGCGGCGTCCAGGGCACCATCCAGCGGCCCGCCATCGACGGCGGCGCCAACTGGGGCGGGGCCGGCGTCGACCCCGAGACGGGCCTGCTCTACGTGCCGTCGCAGAACCGGTTCTCGGTGCTGCACTTCTACACGCCGGACCCCGCCGCCGGCGGCACCATGCGGTTCACCCAGGGTCCGTTCGGCGGCGGGCGGCAGCCGCGGATGCCCCAGGGGCTGCCCCTGTTCAAGCCGCCCTACTCGCGCATGACCGCGATCGACCTGAACACCGGCGACGTCGCGTGGATGGAGCCCAACGGCGACGGCGACCGCTTCCGCAACCACCCCCTGCTGCGCGACCTCGACCTGCCGCCCCTCGGCGGCGACGGCCGCGGGGGGCCGCTGGTGACCAAGACCCTGCTCGTCAGCGCCCTCACCGCGGGCGGCAGCGACGGCGGCCCGCGGCTCGTCGCACGCGACAAGGCGACGGGCCGGATAGTCGGCTCGGTCGACCTGCCGAGCGGCGCCATCGGCACCCCGATGACCTACCAGGCCGGCGGCCGGCAGCACATCGCCCTCACCATCGGCGGCGGCCCGCGCCTGATCGCCCTGGCGCTGCCCGGGCGGGAGCCTGTGCCGTAGGACGGCGCGGGGCTGACTCGCGCTTGGACGCCAAGCGACGACTGGCAGCGCCGGCGCAAGGCGCGAGACCCACGACCAATCCCGCGCAGCGCTCACCGGGCGCGGGCGGCCAGCTCGACCATTGCGGGCAGGCTCATGGCGCGGATGTCCTGCGCGAGGGGGAAGCTCTCGGCGCCGCCGTGCACCACGAGCTTGCGCGCCGGCTGGAGGTCCGCGCACGCGCTGTGGAATCCGCGGCCGACGCGGGGCGCGGAGCTGCGCTTGATCTCGATCGCCCAGGTCTCGCCCGCCCCGACGTCGACGACGAGGTCGACCTCCGCGCCGCCGGCGGTGCGGTAGTAGCCGCAGGACGCGCGGGCGGGCAGCACGCCGGCGATGTTCTCGATGACGAAGCCCTCCCAGCTGCCGCCGACGACGGGATGTCCGAAGAGGTCGTCGACGGTCTCGATGCCCAGAAGCGCGTGGCAGATGCCGCTGTCCCGGATGTAGACCTTCGGCGCCTTGACGAGGCGCCGGCCGAGGTTGGATGTCCACGGCGGGAGCCGCCGAACCAGCAGGAGATCGACCAGCAGGTCCAGATACCTGCCGACGGTGACCCCGTTGACGTCGAGCCCGCGCGCGAGCGCCGAGGCGTTGTGGGTCTGGCCCTGATTGTGGGCGAGCATCGTCCAGAATCGGCGGAGGGTCTCGGCGGGAATGCGCGGACCGAGCTGAGGAATGTCGCGTTCGAGGTAGGTGCGGACGAAGGCGACACGCCAGTCGAGGCTCTCGGCGTCACTCGACGCGACGTAGCTCTCCGGGAAGCCGCCCCGGCACCAGAGCCGACGTTGCTCGGCCGCCGGCACTTCGGTCGACCCGAAGGCATGCAGCTCGCAGTGGGCGACGCGGCCCGCCAGCGTCTCGCCCGACTGTCTCAACAGCTCGATCGACGCCGAGCCGAGCAGCAGGAACATCCCCGCCCGCTTCCCGGCCAGCCGGCGCCCGTCGATGATGCCGCGCAAGGG
Source organism: Vicinamibacterales bacterium (assembly GCA_965116765.1). Taxonomy (GTDB): domain Bacteria; phylum Acidobacteriota; class Vicinamibacteria; order Vicinamibacterales; family UBA8438; genus JAJEEA01. The sequence continues at coordinate 2,609,173 of OZ220718.1, forward strand.
GGCGAACAGCCCCGGCGCGCGGTGCACCTCGTCGAGAATCACCAGGCGGTCGGCATTCTCGGCACAGTACTGCTCGACGTCGCCGATCTTGGCGCGATCGCTCGGCAGCTCCAGATCCACGTAGACGGCGTCGCGCTCCCCCGCCACTTCCCGGGCCAGGGTCGTCTTGCCGACCTGCCGCGGCCCGATCAGCACCACCGCGGGGTTCTTGTCGAGGAGCCGGTGAAGGGGTTCCTTCAGCCGCCTGTCGATCATGATCCATGTAAATTTAACTCGCAAGTCAAGATTTGCATAGTTGTTGTCGCCGTTGACGCTGCATCGATCGGCGTCGGGGCGGCGGCTCGACCGCGGGTCGCCGCGGGCCTCCGTGCCGGTTCGTCCGCCCGACGAAGGCCCGAACCCGCCGGCGGCCGGCGTCTGCTACCATTTCCCGCCGTGTCCAACCCCCTGACGCGGGCCGACGTCGACCGCATCGCGCGGCTCGCCCACCTCGAGCTGACCGAGCGGGAGGCGGAGCAGTTCACCCGCCAGCTCGGCGACATCCTCGCGTATTTCGAGCGGCTGAACCGCATCGACACCGCGGGGGTCGCGGCCACCACCCACCCCGTCACGTCGGCCCCGGTCATGCGCGACGACGAGCCGCGGCCGTCGCTGCCGGTGGACGACGCGTTCGGCAACGCGCCGGACCGCGGGGGGGAACGGCTGTTCCGCGTGCCCAAGGTCATCGGCTGATGGAGCTCTCCTCGCTCGCGACCATCGCGGACGTGCGGGCCGCGTTGCGCGACGGCGCGACCGCGGTCGACGTCTGCACCGAGTTTCTCGACCGCATCGCGGCCCGCGACGGAGACCTGCGGGCCTTCAACCACACCGCGGCGGAGCCGGCCCTCGCGCGGGCGGCGGCGCTCGACCGGCGGGGGCCCGACGCGCCGGAGCTGCCCCTGCTCGGGGTGCCGATCGCGGTCAAGGACAACATCTGCACCCGCGGGCTCCCGACCACCGCGTCGTCGCGCATCCTCGCCGGCTACGTTCCGCCCTACGACGCCACCGTCGTCGAGCGGCTGACCGCGGCCGGGGCCGTCGTCATCGGCAAGACCAACTGCGACGAGTTCGCCATGGGGTCGACGACCGAGCACTCGGTGACGGGCCCGACCCGGAACCCTTGGGACCCGGCCCGCGTCCCCGGCGGATCGAGCGGGGGCTCGGCCGCGGCGGTGGCGGCGCGGCTCGCCCCGGCGGCGCTGGGCTCGGACACCGGCGGCTCGATACGCCAGCCCGCCGCGTTCTGCGGCATCGTGGGGCTGAAGCCGACCTACGGGCGGGTGTCGCGCTACGGGCTGCTGGCGTTCGCCTCGTCGCTCGACCAGATCGGGCCGTTCGGGCTGACGGTGGCCGACGCCGCCGCCCTGCTGCAGGCTATCGCCGGTCCCGACCCGAGGGACGCCACGTCGGCCGGCGCGGCGGTCCCCGCCCTCGACGCGGCCGCGGCCGAGCCGTTGCGGAGACCGACGATCGGCGTGCCGTGGGCGATCCTCGAGAGCGGCGTCGACGCCGGCGTCGCCTCGGCGTTCGAGGCGGCTATCGAGGCCCTGCGGGGCGCGGGCGCGACCGTCGTCGACGTTCCCCTCCCCCACGCCGAGTACGCGGTGCCGACCTACTACATCGTCGCGCCGGCCGAGGCCAGCTCCAACCTCGCCCGCTACGACGGCGTGCGCTACGCCTACCGCGCGCCCCTCGACGAGCAGGGCGCGACCCTGGACGGGATGTACGACCGCACGCGCCACGACGGGTTCGGCGACGAGGTCAAGCGGCGGATCATGCTCGGCACCTATGCCCTGAGCGCCGGCTACTACGACGCCTACTACCTGAAGGCGCAGCAGGTGAGGACGCTCATCCGGAACGACTACGACGCGGCCTTCGAGCAGGTCGACGCCGTCGCCATGCCGACCACCCCGACCACCGCGTTCCGGCTCGGCGAGCGCTCGGACGATCCGCTGCAGCTCTACGTGGGGGACGTCTTCACGGCCAGCGCCAACCTCACCGGCCTGCCCGCCGTCAGCGTTCCCTGCGGCAAGGACGACGCGGGACTGCCGGTCGGCCTGCAGCTCATCGGACGCGCCTTCGACGAGGCGACGCTGATCGGAATCGGGGCCGCGTACGAGGAGCAGGCGCCGTGGTGGCGAGAAGCCCCGGCGGCCGGCGCCGGCCTTCCCCGCGACGAGGTGCCCGCCTCGTAGGGCGGCGCGGATCTGCAAGGCGGTTGCGGCCGTGAGCCGAGTCGACGAGGTGCCCGCCTCGCAGGACGGCGCGGACCCCGGCAAGGCGGGTTCGGCCGTGAGCCGAGCCGCGGCCGGCGTTCTCGGGAATCGGGGATGGACGGTGCTTCACCGCGGCGAGATGGCGGCGAGGCACGCTGGCGCGTCCGGGCCACGGGCCTCGGGCGCGCCCGGCGAGCGGTCGATCACTCCTGGTTGGCGGACTGCTCGAGCAGCTCGGGGGTCTTGAGCTGGTCGGCGGGCCCCCGCGGCACGCTCGGCGGAAGATAGCGCGCCCCCGGGCCGAGGCGGTCGTCGATGCTGCGGACGACCCGGCTGCGCTTGTCGATGGGCCGGAGCTTGGTCAAGCCGACGAGGACGCAGAAGCCGAGGAACACGGCGAGGAGAAAGACGGTCGACAAGCCCAGCCCCTGCAGCAGCCCCAGCAAGACCGACTGAATGTCACTCACGAGATAGCCTCCGGCAGCTCGTAGACGACGAGGCCCTGCTCGACTTCTTCCATGGCGACGCGTTCGAGGCGGATCCCCACCTCGGGCCGCTCGCCCGTCTCGGGGTCGGGCCGCAACGGCTCGAGCCGGGGCAGGGCCCCGCGCCGCAGCTGCTTCGCGCGCTGCGCGGCCACGTCCACGAACAGGAACCGGTTCTCCACCGGCGGCATCGGCTCGTCGGGAATGCGGGGCATGGGGACGGGCTGGGGAGCCCCGGCCGACTCGTCCCGGTCTTCCGACAGGCCGTCGAAATCGTCGTCCATGACGTCGGATCGTACTCCAAAAGGCGCCGTCGCGTCGACCGCGGGGCCGCCGCGCGGGGCTGCTTCAGTCGATCGGCGAAGGACGCGCCGGTGATGGCGAGAGGGTCACGCCGGCGTCGCCTCCCGGTCCGGGGCGGGAACCGGCGCGGGGCTCCCGGAGAACGGGACCGCCCGATACCATTCGCCGTCGAGCAGGTAGCGGGTCGGCCGGTCCCGGAAGTAGACGGTGAGACCGCCGTGGGAATCCCGAACCGTCACGATGTCCCGCGCGTCGAACGCGGCCATCGGCCTCGGCTCTCGCACGATGGGGGATGGGGGCATCCTCTCGTTTCCTGTCGTGGCCGGGGAGGCCCGGCTTGCACGGATCGGCGCTGTTCGAGGAACGGCGTCGGGACCGTTCACGCCAGCCCGGACAGTATGGACCCGAACTAAGCACATGTCAATAACTAAACTTTATAATGACATACTAAGCATAGGATTCTCTTCGGCGAACGGCGATCCTGTGCGATCATGAGCGGACCAGCGCCCGGAGCCGGCGCCTCGCCCGAGCGGCCGGCGACGGCGGGGCTCGGGTACGGCCGGCCGCCAGGTGGGCCGGCGGTGCGGACCAGCGCCCGGAGCCGGCGCCTCGCCCGAGCGGCCGGCGACGGCGGGGCTCGGGTACGGCTGGCCGGCCGGAGGGGCCGGCCCGTGACGAAGGCGGCGCCCCGGTCGACGGTCTCCGCACCGGTTCCGCGTCAACCCCGATTGCATGAAGATCCTGTTCATCGGCGATATCGTCGGAAAGGCCGGCCGCGCCCTCACCCGGCGCGGCGTGTCGGCGCTCGTCGAGCGGCACGGCGTCGATCTGGTGGTCGCCAACGTCGAGAACGCGGCGGGCGGCAACGGCGTCACCCGCGAGATCGGCGAGAGCCTGCGCGACCACGGCATCGAGGTGATGACCTCCGGCAACCACATCTGGGACAAGAAGGAGGCCCTCGACTACATCGAGCTCGAGCCGCGCCTCATCCGCCCCGCCAACTACCCGGCCGGGGCCCCCGGCGCCGGCCACGTGGTGGTCACCGCCCGTTCGGGCGAGCAGGTGGGGGTGATCAACGTCATGGGGCGCGTGTTCATGGCCCCCCTCGACAACCCGTTCGCGGTGGTGCGACGCGAGATCGAGGCGGTCCGCGAGACCGCCCGCGTCATCCTCGTCGACTTCCACGGCGAGGCGACGTCGGAGAAGATCGCCATGGGCTGGCATCTCGACGGCGAGGTGACGGCGGTCGTCGGCACCCACACCCACGTGCAGACGGCGGACGAGCGGGTGCTCCCGAGGGGCACCGCGTACATCACCGACGTCGGCATGACCGGGCCCCACGACTCGGTGCTCGGGGTCGAGAAGGCGGTCGTGCTGCGCCGGTTCCTCACCGCCCTGCCCGGGCGCTTCGACACCGCCCGCGGCGACCCGCGCCTGCACGGCGTGCTCGTGACCGCCGACGCCGCCACCGGACGCGCGACGGCCATCGAGCGGCTCAGCCTGACCCCCGCCGACCTGGAGGCGCCGCCGGCGCCGGGCCCCTCGTGAGCACGAACCCCACCCTGCCCTTCGACGCCCCCCCGCCCGGCCGCCGGGCGGCCCGGCAGGTCGTCACCGTCAGCGAGCTGACCGGCCGCATCCGGACGCTGCTCGAGTCGACGCACGCCAACGTGTGGGTCGAGGGCGAGATAGCCAACTGCCGCCTGTGGAAGACGGGGCACCTCTACTTCACCCTCCGCGACGAGAACGCCCAGATCAGGGCGGTGATGTTCCAGTCGGCGGCGCGCTACCTGCGCTTCGCGCCGGAGGACGGGCTGCGGGTCGTCGCCCGCGGCCGCGTCACCGTCTACATGCCGAAGGGCGAGTACCAGATCGTCTGCGAGCACCTGCAGCCGAAGGGCCTCGGGGCGCTGCAGCTGGCGTTCGACCAGCTGAAGCGCAAGCTCGAGCAGGAGGGGCTCTTCGCCCAGGAGCGGAAGCGCCCGCTGCCGGTGCTGCCCCGGCAGATCGGCGTCGTGACGTCTCCGGACGGCGCCGCCATCCGGGACATCCTCCAGGTGCTCGGGCGCCGGCACCGGACCGCCCACGTGGTGCTGTGCCCGGTGCGGGTGCAGGGCGAGGGCGCGGCCGACCAGATCGCCCGCGGCATCCGGCGCCTCGCGCGGGAGGACGGCGTCGACGTGATCGTGGCGGGGCGGGGGGGCGGCTCGCTCGAAGACCTCTGGGCGTTCAACGAGGAGCCGGTGGCCCGGGCCATCGCGGCGGCGGAGGTCCCCGTCATCTCCGCCGTCGGCCACGAGATCGACGTCACCATCAGCGACATGGTGGCGGACGTCCGCGCCGCCACCCCTTCGGCCGCGGCGGAGATGGTGGTGGCGGGCCGCCGCGATCTCGTCGAGCGCGTCGACCGGCTGGGCGAGCGGCTGCGGACCGCGGCGCGGTACGCGGCGGCCCGCCGGCGCACCCGGCTGCTCGACCTCGACCGCCGCCCGGGGCTCGCCGGCTGGCCGGCGGGGCTGGCGATGCGGGCCCGGCACGTCGCGGATCTGACCCACGCCCTCGCGCAGGCCGCGCGGGCCCGCCTGAAGGCCGGAGAGCGCCGCCTCGCCGCCCTGCAATTGCGCCTGGAAGCCTGCGAGCCGGGGCGGCGGCTCGAAGCGGCGCGCACCCGGCTGGTCGCGGCGGGAAGCCGTCTCGACGCCGCCCTCACGCGGCGGCGCGACGCGGCGCGCACCCGCCTCGTCGCGGCGGAAGGCCGCCTCGACACCGCCTTCACGCGGCGGCGCGAACGCGCGCAGGGCCGGCTCGCCGAGCTGTCGGGGCGGCTCGACGTCCTGAGCCCGCTCGGGGTGCTCGGACGCGGCTACGCGATCTGCTGGCAGGGCGACGGGAAGGCGATCGTGCGGGACGCGGCCGCCGTCTCGGTGGGAGACGATCTCGTCATCGGGCTCCACCGCGGGCGGCTCGGCTGTACGGTCACCGGCACGCAGCCGGCGGGGAACCGGGTTGACACGGGGTGAGGAGGGCGGCGGGGCTTCCGCCACGGACCGCCGGGGCGAACCGCATGAGTGACGACATCAAGGACTTCGAGACCGCCATCAAGGAGCTCGAGTCGATCGTGCAGACCCTGGAGCGCGGCGACCTGCCGCTCGAGCAGTCGCTCGAGCTGTTCGAGCGCGGGGTGCGGCTGTCCCGGTTCTGTCACACCCGGCTCGAGGACGCCGAGCGGCGCATCGAGATCCTGACCGAGCGCGGCGAACGGCGGGCGGCGCCCGACGCCCTCACCGCCGCTCCGGAGGACGACGGCGCATGAGCGAGGGGGCCGCGTTCGACGCGTACCTCGGCGCCCGGCGGCGGGAGATCGACGCGGCCCTCGACGAAGCCCTCCCCGCTCCGCCCGCGTGCCCTCCCCGCATCGCCGAGGCCATGCGCTACAGCGTCTTCGCCGGCGGCAAGCGCCTCCGGCCGATATTGACCCTGGCCGCGGCCGAGGCGGCGGGGCCGCGGCGGCCGGACTCCCCCGCCCCGGACGCCGCGGCCCGGGCCCTCGCCCTGAACGGCGCGTGCGCGATCGAGCTCGTCCACACCTACTCGCTCGTGCACGACGATCTCCCGGCGATGGACGACGACGACCTCCGGCGGGGACGCCCCACCTCGCACGTGGCGTTCGGCGAGGGCCTCGCCATCCTCGCCGGAGACGCCCTGCTGACCCAGGCCTTCACCCTGCTGGCCCGCCGCCCGGCCCAGGCGCCGCCGGGCTTCGAGGGGCGGCAGCTCCGCGCCGTCGCCCGCGTCGCGGAGGCAGCGGGCGCGGCCGGCATGGTGGGCGGCCAGGTCCTCGATCTCGCCGCCGCGGGGACGGGGTCGGGGGCCGGCCCGGGGTCGGGGGCCGGCCCGGGGTCGGGGGCCGGCCCGGGGTCGGGGGCCGGCCCGGGGTCGGGGGCCGCCGGCCCGGAGGCGGCCCTGCGCGACGTGCACGAGCGCAAGACCGGCGCCCTGATCGGCGCCGCCGCGGTCATCGGTGCGATACTGGCCGGGGGAAGCGAGCCGGCGGTGCGCGGCGTCGACGCCTACGCGCGCCACCTCGGGCTGGCGTTCCAGATCGTCGACGACGTCCTCGACGTGGAGGGCAGCACCTCCCGGCTCGGCAAGACGGCGGGGAAGGACGCGGCCGCCGGCAAGCCCACCTACCCGTCGGTACACGGCCTCGACCGGTCGCGGGCCCTCGCCGCCGAGGCCGTCGCCGCCGCCCGCGACGCCCTCTCGTCGGCCGGGCTCGGGGGACGGCTGGGAGACATCGCGGAATGGGTGCTTTCCCGCACCTCGTGATCGACGACGCTGCGAGAGGGGCCCCGCCCCGATGACGGCACGGGTCCGGCTCGACACCCTGCTGCACGAGCGCGGCCTCGTCAGCTCGCGGACGCGGGGACGGACGTCGGTGCTGGCGGGGCTCGTGCGGGTCGACGGCCGCCCCGCCACCAAGGCCGGCGCCCTCGTGCCGACCGACGCCGAGGTCACCCTCGACGCCCCCGACCACCCCTGGGTGGGCCGCGGCGGGGTGAAGCTGGCCCACGCCCTCGACGTCTTCGGCATCGATCCGGCCGGCGCCGCCGCCCTCGACGTCGGCGCCTCCACCGGCGGGTTCACCGACGTCCTGCTCAGGCGCGGGGCCCGCGCCGTGGTGGCCCTCGACGTGGGCCGGGGCCAGCTCGACTGGCGGCTGCGGCAGGACCCCCGCGTCCGGGTCCTCGAACGCATCCACATCGGCGCCGTCACCCCGGACGACCTGCCGGCGGGCCTGCGCCGGTTCGACGTCGTCACCGTCGACGTGTCGTTCATCTCCATCGTCCGGTTCATCGACCGGCTTCCGCCCCTCCTCGCAGCGGGGGGCGACCTCGTCGCCCTCGTCAAGCCGCAGTTCGAGGCGGGCCGCTCGGAGGTCCGGCGCGGCGGGCTCATCACGGACCCCGACGTGCACGAACGCGTCGTCGAGGGCGTCGGCGCCGCCGCGGCTGCGGTAGGATTGACGCGCGTGGCGACGACCCCCTCACCGATCACCGGGACCAAGGGCAACCGGGAGTTCTTCCTGCATCTGCAACAGCCCGTGGTGACGTCCCGCGTCGCACCGCGCCCGAGGGGCGCCGGCGAACAACCGAGGCGCCCGCCTGACAAGGCGTGACGAGGGAGAACAATTGGGCGCCGACACCTCCTCGCCCGTCACCGGCGTCGCCCGGGTCGGCATCGTCGCGAAGACCCGCCTCGCCGCGGCGGCGCCGGTGGTCCGGGACGTCGTGACGTGGCTGGAGCGGCGCGGCCTGCGGCCCGTGGTGGAACGGCGCACCTCGGAGCTCGCCGGGCTGACCTCGGTCGCCGCCGCCGACGCGGCGGACCTGCCGGACGCCTCGGACCTGATTCTCGTGCTCGGCGGCGACGGCACGCTGCTCGGCATGGCCCGCCGCATCGCGGCGGCGGCCGCCGATCCGCCCATTCTCGCCGTCAACTTCGGGGGGCTCGGCTTCCTCACCGAGATCACCCTGCCGGAGCTCTTCGAGGTCCTGGCGTCGGTGGTGGACGGCAACGCCCGCGTCGACGAGCGCCGCATGCTGCGGTCGCGCACCGAGCGCGCCGACGCGACGACGGGGGAAGGCGTCGCGCTGAACGACGTGGTCATCACGAAGAGCGCCGTGTCGGGGATGATCGACCTGTCGGTGTCGGTCGGCGAGCAGTTCGTGGCGCAGCTCCGGGCCGACGGCCTCATCGTCGCCACCCCCACCGGATCGACCGCCTACAACCTGTCGACGGGCGGACCGATCGTGCATCCGCTCGTCAACGCCCTGGTCCTGACCCCCATCGCCCCCCACATGCTCGCGAACCGCCCCCTCGTCCTGCCGGAGAGCGCGGCGATTCGCATCCGGCCCGACCTGTCCAAGCCGCACGCGGAGGCCTACGCGAGCTTCGACGGGCAGACGGGCTTCGATCTCCGGCACGGCGACACCGTCGTCGTGGAGACCGCGCCGCGCCCGCTCCGCATGATCCGCGCCCCCGCGCGCCCCTACTACGCGGTGCTGCGCGAGAAGCTCGGCTGGGCGGCGCGCTGACCGCCCCCGCGCGCCGCGACCGTCAGGCCGTGCCGCCGCTGATGGGCGGGTGGTGGATGATCTGGATGGTGTTGCCGTCGGGGTCCTCGAGGTAGAGCGACCGCGCACCGTCCCGGTGGGTGCGCGGACGGACCTTGAGGGGAACCCCGTGCCCGTCGAGGTACGCGGCCCAGCGGTCGACGTCGTCCGCCCGCCGCACCAGGAGCCCGAGGTGATCGAGCCGACCGGGGCCCGGCGCATCGCCGGGGCCGGCGCGGTGGAGGGCCAGGTTGTCGGCGCCCGAGGTCAGGTAGACGTTGTCGCCGTCCGGCTCCCACTCGACCGCGAAGCCCAGCTGCTCGACGTAGAACCGGCGCATCTCGTCGAACGCCCTCGCGAACAGCGCGAGGTGCCGAATGCCGAGATGTGCCGGCCGGCGGGTCACCCTCCCAGTCTATCAGCCGGGGGTGCGCCGAGGACTCCTGCTAGAATTCCAGGCATGGCTCCTCGCTCGGCCGCCCAGGCCCGGTGCGCCCTCTGCGGCGCGAAGGACGTGTCCGAGCCGCGGGGCGACGCCAAGTACTGCCGCGACTGCTGGGACAAGAAGGTCGCGGTCGAGGACGTCGTCGCCCGCGAGTTCGCGGTCAAGCGGTACATCCGGGCGCACAGCGCCGAGAAGTACCTCGTCTACCACTCCACGTTGAAGCGCCCCTGCGGACAGCTGATCGTCGTCGACGACGGCTACGACCTGTTCCTGACGCTGGTCCTCTATCCGACGTTCGGCTGGGACGAGCCCGCGTACCACCTGGAGGGCGACCCCGACGGGCGCGCCTTTGCCGAGATCCTCGTCGACGTGGTGGCGGCGGAGGTCATCGAGCCGTGGGGGGGAGGCAAGTGGCACCTCGAGATCTTCCGCACCAGCCACGCCGAGCCCGAGGACTGGAACGGCGAGATGTGAGTTTCTGTTGTGGTTTCCGGCGAGGCGCCATATAATCTCGTGACCCTTGCAAACTGCGTGATTTCCACCCGGAGGTCAGTTCAATGAGAGGCCTGAAACTCGCGGCGTTGTTCGGTTGCTTCGTGGCCATGGGGATGTCGCTCGGCTGCGGCGGCGAGGAGGTCGAGGCCGAGGAGAGGCCGCTGGCCGTCCCCATCGATCTGCGCTCGGCGCTCGAGAACCAGGGCGAGTCGGACCTGGTCGCGACCATCCGCGGCCCCGGGCAGGTCGGCTACTTGGTGCCAACCTCTCGCCGCGACCGGCGGGCGAACGAGATGGTCACGACCTTCCGCGTCCAGAACACCTCGACCAATGCGCTCGCCGGGTTCACGGTTGACGAGTTCTGGTACGACCGCGCCGGCGACACGGTGGCCGGCGGCGCGTTCCGGATGCAGCAGCCGTTCCTCCCGGGCCAGATCGTCGAGGTCGAGATACGAATCCCGCGCAACGCGCGCATGTCCCGCAGCAACTACGAGTTCAGCCACAAGAACGGCGTCATCGAGGCCACCCTCTTCGAGGAGATGGACGAGCCGACGCCGCTCGAAGAGGAAGAGGAAGACGCCGAAGACGCCCAGTGACGCCCTCGACGAGCCGGCGCGTCCTCACGCAATCACTCCGGTGGCGGCCTCCACGGCCGTCGGCGGTGGGAAGCGGGCGAGTCGGCTCGGCGGACGGATAGCCGAAGGCGCCAGACGGAGCAGGATCCGTCTGGCGCCTTCGCATTTCGGGCGCGGGGGGAACGGCTCGGCGACGTCTCCGTTTCGGGAGGGCCGTCCCGTTCCGCCCACACGTCTGCTCGATACGTCGCCCCCGGTAATACGCGAAGCCTCCGTTCCGGGGCATCCGGTTCCGCGGACGAATCGCCCGGCAGATCACCCCTTGGAGAAGAATCCCGCCCACCGGTGCCCGCCGACCTTCCGGACGGTTGCGGCGTCCATACCGTTAGATGGCATGGACACCCGCCAGCCGTGATCGGGCCGCTGCTATACTGCTCGCCATGGCCCTGGATCTCGACGCCGTTCAGCGCGCCCTGCGCGACGAGGGGCTCGACGGGTGGCTGCTGTACGACTTCCACGGATCGAACCCGATTGCCCGGCGGGTGGCGGGATTCGACGCGGCGGCGAAGATCACGACGCGGCGTTGGTACTACCTGATCCGGGTCGAGGGCTCGCCGCGGGGGCTGGTCCACGCCATCGAGGCCGACCGTCTCGATCACCTGCCCGGCGGCAAGTCGCGGTACGCGGGACACGACACCCTCGACGCCGGCCTGCGCGAGCTGCTGGCCGGCTGCGCGGCGGTGGCGATGGAGTACTCGCCGGGCTGCGCCATCCCCTACGTGTCGCGGGTCGACGCCGGCACCGTCGACGCGGTCCGCGCCCTCGGCGTCGAGGTGCGCTCCTCCGGCGACCTCATCCAGCGGTTCGAGGCGGTCTGGGACGCCGAGGCCCTCGCCTCGCACCGGGCCGCGTCCGCCGCCCTCCACGACATCAAGGACCGGGCGTTCGACCTCGTGGCCCGGCACCTCCGCGACGGCCGTCCCGTCACGGAGCTCGACGTGCAGGACGCGATGGCCGGCTGGTTCGAGGAGGCGGGGCTGGTCAGCGACTCGCGGCCGGTGGTGGCGGCGCAGGAGAACGCCGGCGACCCCCACTACCTTCCCACCGCGCGCCGCCACCGCCCGATCGGCGCCGGCGAGGTGGTGCTGCTGGACCTGTGGGGCAAGGAGAGGGACACGCCGGGCGCGGTCTACGCGGACATCACGTGGATGGGCTACACCGGCGCCGCCGTGCCCGCCCGTTACGCCGATGCCTTCCGGGTCATCCGCGACGGCCGCGACGCCGCCGTCGACCTCGTGCAGCGGGCGGTGGCGGACGGCCGCGAGCTGCGCGGATGGGAGGTCGACCGCGCCGTCCGCGACCGGGTGGGGGCGGCCGGGCTCGGCGACCGGTTCGTGCACCGGACCGGGCACAACCTCGGTGAAGAGGTGCACGGCAACGGCGTGCACCTCGACGACTTCGAGACCCACGACGAGCGGCGGCTGCTGCCGGGCACCGGCGTGACCATCGAGCCCGGCGTGTACTTCGACGACTTCGGACTTCGAACCGAGATCAACCTCTATGTCGGGTCGGAGACGGCGACGGTGACCGGCCCGCGGCAGGAGGAGATCCGGTCGCTGGGGTGACAGCGGGGTGGAGGCAAGGATGGTTACACGCAGGAACACGCTCTTTTCGGGAATGCTGATCGCGGTCACCTCGGTCGCGATCGGCCTCGTGCTCGCGGCCCGGCTCGATCTGGTGTCGGATTCGGCGGCGCAGACCTTCAACGCCGCGCCGGGGGGGCTCACGCTGCCCCAGACCAACAGCCAGCCGATCACGGGGCAGCTCGAGGCGAACACGTTCCGCGACATCGCCGAGGCCCAGAGCCCGATGGTCGTCAACATCAGCATCGAGTCGCGGAGACCGGCCCGCGACCTGAACCGGCTCTTCGGGGACGACCAGGAAGAGCTGTTCCGGCGCTTCTTCGGCGACCCGCCGGATCCGGGCCAGGAGCGCCGGACGCAATCGGCGGGAACCGGCTTCGTCATCGACGGGAGCGGGCTCATCGTGACCAACAACCACGTGGTGGCCGACGCCACCCGCATCGAGATCTCGTTCTTCGGCGACGAGGAAGAGTCGTACGAGGCCGAGGTCGTCGGCCGCGACCGCCTGACCGACAGCGCCCTCCTCAGGCTCACCGAGCGGCCGGACCGTCCGCTGCCCGTGGCCACGTTCGGCGACTCGGACCAGATGCGCCCGGGCGACTGGGTGATGGCCATCGGCAACCCGTTCAACCTGGGGCACACCGTGACCGTCGGCGTGGTCAGCGCGGTGGGCCGCCCGTTCTACCAGGTCCCCGGCAGACCCCAGCAGGTCATCCAGACCGACGCGGCCATCAACCCCGGCAATTCGGGAGGCCCGCTGCTGAACCTCCGGGGCGAGGTCATCGGCATCAACACCGCGATCGTCAGCGACCGGCCGAGCAATCTCGGCATCGGGTTCGCCGTTCCCATCAACACCGTGCGCGACCTGCTGCCCCAGCTCCGCACCGGCCGGGTGACCCGGGGCCGCATCGGCGTCCAGATACAGGAGGTCACCGACGAGGACTACGAGTACCACGGGCTCAGCGAACCCATGGGGGCGATGGTGTCGACCATCCAGCCGGACGGGCCGGCCGACGAATCGGACCTCGAGCTGGGCGACGTCATCGTCAGCTACGACGGAGAACGGGTGGAGAACGTCGCCGATCTGCAGCGGAAGGTCTTCGACACGCAGCCGGGCACGCGAGTCGACCTGGGCGTCTATCGAGACCGCGAGCCGACGATGGTCCCGATTACGGTCGGCGAGCTCGACCTCGAGAACGAGGGCCGGCAGGCCGCCGTCGAGGTCGAGGACGTCAGCACCGGCTTCGGCATGAACCTCCAGGACCTGACCGCGGAGACGGCCCGGCAGCTCGACCTCCCGCGCGACACGCGGGGCCCGGTCGTCAGCGGCGTCGAGCCCGGAGGGCCGGCCCAGGTCGGCGGCGTGCGCCCGGGCGACGTGATCACCAGCATCAATCGGGTGCCGGTGACGACGGCCGCCGAAGCCATCCGGGAGCTGAACGAGGTCGAGGAGGGCGGCGTCGCGTTCCTCCTGATCAGCCGCGGAGAAGCGCAGAGCGTGGTCCGGATCACCCGGGAGTAGGAACCTGCGCCCGAGACCGCGCCGCCTGCGCGGAAGGCGGAAGCTCCCCGCCGGGTTCGCCGGGGGGAGCCGCCGGCGACGCTTGGCGGGCCAGCCCGAGCAAGAGTCCCCGGGCTCTGCCTTACGCCCGACCGGCCCGCCCGGAAATCCGCGACGGCGAGCCGGCGCGGCTCAGGGGCGGGCCACGACCCGGTGCGATGAGCGACGCGCTGCGGACCCTGATCGCCCGGCGCATCCGTGACCGCGGCCCCCTGACGGTGGCGGCGTTCATGGAGATGGCGCTGTACCACCCCGAGCTCGGCTACTACACCCGCGCGCCCCGGCGGACGGGACGCGCGGGCGACTTCTACACCAGCGTGGACGTCGGCCCGCAGTTCGGGGCGCTGCTCGCCGCCCAGATCGACGAGATGCGCCGCGTTCACGCCGGCGGCGACGGGGCAACCGGGTTCGACCTCGTCGAGGTCGGGGCCGGGAACGGACAGCTCGCCCGCGACGTCCTCGACGCCGCCGCATCGGCATATCCCGCCCTGCACGCGGCGGCGCGGCTGACCCTGGTGGAGACGAGCCCGGCCGCGCGGGCGGCGCATGCGGAGACCCTGGGCCCGCACCGGGACCGCCTGCACGCCAGCACCTCCGCCCTGCCGGAACGGGTCTCGGGCGTCATCGTCGCCAACGAGCTGCTCGACGCCCTGCCCACCCACGCCGTGACCATGACCGAGGACGGCCTGCAGGAGGTGTACGTCGACGCGGACGGCGGCAGCTTCTTCGAGAGGGCCGGGCCGCCGTCGAGCCCGGCCCTGGCAGGCTACCTCGACCGGCTCGGGGTCACCCCCGCGCCGGGGTGGCGGGGCGAGGTCGGTCTCGCCGCGGTCGACTGGGTGCGAGACGCGTCCCGATCGCTGACGCGGGGCTTCCTCGTCCTCATCGACTACGGCCATCCCGCGCGCGAGCTGTACGCGGGCCACCACGCGAGCGGGACCCTGACCACGTTCCAGCGTCACCTGGTGGACCCCGCCGGCACCGGCCCGGACCGACGGGACCGACCCGCCTGGCTCGCCGATCCGGGCGAACGGGACATCACGGCGCACGTGGACTTCACGTCGATCGAGCTCGCGGCGCGCGACGAAGGTCTGGAGGTGCTGGGGCTCGTCGACCAGACCCGCTTTCTCCTCGGCCTCGGGGCCCTCGACGACCCGCCGCGGCGGCGGACTCCGCGAGCGCCCTCCGCCGTCGGCTGGCCCTGAAGACGCTGCTCGCGCCCGGCGGGCTCGGCAGCACCCATCGAGTGCTGGTGCTAGGCAAGGGCGTCGGCCGCCCCGCCCTCAGGGGGTGCTCGTTCACGTGGGGGGAGACGGCGTCGTGACGGGACCCGTCGAGCGCGAGATCAAGCTCCGGTTCGACACGCCCGACGCCGCCCGGCGGGCGGTGGTCGAGGCCGGCGCGCGGCCGCTCCGGGCGCGGCGCCTGCAGAGCGACTGCCTGCTCGACCGCGAACGGGAGCCGCTCGCCGACCGCGCCTGCACCCTCCGGGTCCGCATCGACGGCGGCGCGGCCCGGGTGACCTTCAAGGGCGCCCCGAAGCTGGGGACGACCAAGGTCCGCGAAGAGCTGGAGACGGCGGTGGGCGACGGCGAGATGCTGCTGCAAGTGCTCGAGCGGATCGGCTTCCGCGTCTGGTTCCGCTACGAGAAGTACCGCGAGGAGTTCCGGCGCGGCGACCTCGTGATCGCGGTCGACGAGGCGCCCATCGGGACCTTCGTCGAGCTCGAGGGCAGCGAGCCCGACATCGTGGCGATGGCCGCCACGCTGGGCCGGGGGCCGGACGACTTCATCCTCGATTCGTACCTGGCGCTGTTCCGCGCGCACTGCGCCGCGACGGGGGCGTCCGCCTCCGACATGGTGTTCGACGGGCCGTGACCAGCCCCCTGCCGCCCGCCCTGGTGCTCGCGGCCGGCCTCGGCACGCGCCTGCGCCCGCTGACGTTCACTCGGGCCAAGGCGGCGGTGCCGGTCGCGGGGACCCCGCTGATCTGCCGTCAGCTCCGGGCGCTGGCCGGGGCGGGCGTCCGCGACGTCGTGGTCAACCTGCACCATCGGCCCGAGACCGTCGCCGGGGTCGTCGGCGACGGTGCGGCCCTGGGCTGCCGCGTCCGCTACTCGTGGGAGCGGCGGGTCCTCGGCTCGGCCGGCGGCCCGCGCCATGCGCTGCCCCTGCTCGACGACCGGTTCTTCGTCGTCAACGCCGACACCCTGTGCGCCGTCGACCTCGGCGCCCTCCTCGACCGGCACCGCGCGTCGGGGGCGGTGGCCACGCTGGCGGTGACGGTGCATCCGGCGCCCCGCCGCTACGGCGGCGTGCTGGCCGATGCCGGCGGCCGGGTCGCGGGGTTCGCCGCCGCCGGCGCCGACGCCGGCGCCGCGGCGCCGTGGCACTTCGTCGGCGTGCAGATCGTCGAGGCGGCGGTGTTCCGGGACCTGCCCGACGGGGTGCCCGCGGCGACCGTCGGCGGGCTCTACGACACCTTGCTCGCGGCCGGGCGGCCGATGGCGGTGCACGAGACCACGGGTCCGTTCCACGACATCGGAACGCCGGCCGACTACGCCGCGACGGCGCGGGCGGTCGCGGCGGCGGAAGGGCGCTCGCCGTTCTCGGCGGGCGATCGTTCGGAGATCCACCCCACCGCGCGGGTGGAGCGCTCCATCCTGTGGGACGACGTGACGGTGGAGGCCGATTGCGTGGTGACCGGCTGCGTCCTCGCCGACGGGGTCCGGGTGCCGGCCGGCACCGTCCTCGACCGGCAAGCGGTAGCGCCGGCCGGCGCCGGAGACGACGGCGAGTCGGCGACCCCGGCGCACGAGAAGCGGCTCGGCAACCTGCGGATGGCACCTCTGTGAGCCGCCTCCCATCGGACGGCGGCCCACCGCTTCGGGGACCCGGACCGAGGCAGGCGCGGGCGGCCTGGGGCGAATCCCGGGTTGCAGCGTCACGCCCCACGGTTCCCGGCGGCCAGCGAAGGGGTCGCAGCAGCCCTGGAACGAAACCTCGGGTTGCACTGATTCACGGACCATGTCCGGAGACACGCTGAGCCGCACCGACGAAAGGGTGGCCGAGTACCTGCGCCGCGCCGGCCTCACCCCGGCGGCGACCCGGATCGAACCCCTGCACGGCGACGCCTCCACCCGTGCCTACGTGCGCGTCGCCCCGCCGGGCCGGCCGCCGATGGTGCTGGCCCTCCACCCGGAGCCGTTCGCCGCCGGCTCGCTGCCGCAGGTGGTGGTGGGGACGCTCTTCCGCCGGCTGGGGATCCCGGTGCCCGCGGTGCTCGACGAAGCCCCGGACCTTGGCATCCTCGCGGTCGAGGACCTCGGCAACGAGACGCTGCAGAGCTGGATGGACGGCGGCCCGGGCCGCGACCCGGCGCCGCTGTACCGCGAGGCGATCGACCATCTCGCGGCCTTGCAGACCCGCGGCGCCGCGTTCCGCGACGAGGGCGCCCTCCCCTTCTCCCTCGCATTCGACGCCGCCAAGCTCACCTGGGAGCTCGACTTCTTCCGGTCGGAGTTCCTCGAGGCGTACCGTCGGATCGCGCTGTCCGCCGCCGCCTCCGAGGCGTTGCAGCGCGAGCTGACGACCATCGCCGAGGAGCTGGCGGCGGAGCCGCGGGTGCTGTGCCACCGCGACTACCACTGCCGGAACCTCATGGTGCGGGACGGCCGGCTGGTCGTCATCGACTTCCAGGACGCCCGCCTCGGCCCCGGCACCTACGACCTGGTCTCGCTGCTCCGGGACTGCTACGTCGACCTGCCGGACGACCTGACCGCCGCGCTGACCCGCCGGTTTCTCGACGCCGTGCCCGCGCAGCGGACCGGCGACTTCCAGGCGAGGTTCGACCTGATGTCGGTGCAGCGGCACCTGAAGGCCCTCGGCACGTTCGGTCACCAGGTCGCCCGGCTGGGGCGCGGGCACTTCGCCGAGCCGGTGCCCCGCACCCTCGTCCATCTGCGCCGGACCCTTCAGGCCCGTCCGCGCTTCGCGCGGCTCCGCGAGCTGCTGGCCCCGCACGTGCCCGAGCTCGGCTGACGCCCTCGCCGAGGTGTGCACGACAAGAGGGCGAGACGCCGCCGGGAACGACGCGGAAGCCGCCCGCCTGGAGAGGCCCGGGGCGGTCGTCGCGATTCCGCCGTCCCCCCCTCGCCGACTTCGGAGACGACTTCGGAGACGACTTCGGAGAGAATCATAGGGAAGCCGGGTACCGCCCCATGAAGCGCCGACGCATCCGCGACGTCCTCGCCGCCCCGCCCTCCGACACGCCGGTCACCGTCTGCGGCTGGGTCCGCACGAAGAGGACCGCCAAGCGCTTCGCCTTCCTCGCGATCAACGACGGATCGTCGCAGGAGACCCTGCAGCTGATCGCCGACGCGGGCACCCCCGCGTTCGCGGCCCTCGCCGACGTGCTGACCGGCGCCGCCGTCCGCGCCCGCGGCGTGATCAAGGCGTCGCCGGGGGCCGGCCAGCGCGTCGAGATGCAGCTCGACGCGCTCGACGTGCTGGGGCCGGCGACGGCGGACTATCCCCTGCAGAAGAAGGGCCACACCCTCGAGTTCCTGCGCGACGTCGGCCATCTCCGCCCCCGCACCAACACCTTCGGCGCCGTCTTCCGGGTGCGCAACGTGCTCGCCGCCGCCGTGCACGAGTTCTTCCAGGGGCGGGGATTCGTCTGGGCCCACACCCCGATCATCACCGGGTCGGACTGCGAGGGAGCGGGCGAGATGTTCCGGGTCGCGGCCCCCGCCGCCGGGGGGGCCGAGTTCTTCGGCCGTCCCGCCCACCTCACGGTGAGCGGCCAGCTCGAGGCCGAGTTCATGGCGTTGGCCCTCGGCGACGTCTACACCTTCGGGCCGACGTTCCGGGCCGAGAACTCCAACACCTCGAGGCACCTCTCCGAGTTCTGGATGATCGAGCCGGAGATGGCGTTCGCGGACCTCGACGACGACGCCGCCCTCGCCGAGGACTTCCTCAAGGCGATGTGCGCGGCGGCCCTGGAGCGCTGCGAGACGGAGCTGGCGTTCCTCGAGAAGCACTACGACGCCGCCTCGGCCGACTCGCTCCGGGACATCGCGGAATCGACGTTCGCGCGCCTCACCTACACCGAGGCGGCCGACGCGCTGCAGAAGGCCGGGGTCGACTTCCAGATTCCCCACGCGTGGGGGCAGGAGCTGGCGTCGGAGCACGAGCGGTACCTGACCGAGCAGGTGTGCGGGGGCCCCGTCATCGTGACGAACTATCCCCGGGCCATCAAGCCGTTCTACATGCGCGTCGACGACGGCGGCGAGACCGTCGCGGCCATGGACGTGCTGGCCCCCCGCATCGGCGAGATCATCGGCGGCAGCCAGCGCGAGGAACGGCTGCCGGTGCTGGAGCGGCGCATGGACGAGCTGGGCCTCGACCGCTCGGAGCTCGCCTGGTACCGCGACCTGCGCCGCTACGGCAGCGCCGAGCACGCCGGGTTCGGCCTCGGCTTCGAGCGCCTCGTGCAGCTCGTCACCGGCATGGCCAACATCCGCGACGTCATCCCCTGCCCCCGCGCGCCGGGGACCATCGACTTCTAGCCAGGGAGCTGAGACAGATGACCAGGCATTCCCGTCTCTGGGCGGCCGCGCTCGCCGCGGCCTGCTGCATCGTGGTGGCGGCGGCGGCCGGAGAGCAGAACCCGCGCGGCCGGTTCGCGGGGGTCGAGCTGACCGCCGTGCCGGTGGCCGGCAACGTGCACATGATCACGCGGCCGGGCGGCGGCGGCAACGTCGGGATGTTCGCGGGGCCCGACGGCGTACTGCTGGTCGACTCGCTCTTCGCGCCGCTGGCCGAACGGCTGATTGCGGCGGTGCGGACGGTCTCGGACGGCGAGATCCGCTTCCTGATCAATACGCACGTGCACCCCGACCACATCGGCGGCAACGGGCCGCTGGCGGCGGCCGACGTCCTGATCTTCGCGCACGACAACCTTCGGGTCCGCATGCTCGACCGGCTCCGCACCCCGCGCCGGGGCGGGGGGTTCTCGCCGCGGCCCGCGACGGGGGCGCGGCCCGTCGTGACCTACAACGACACCGTGAGCTTCCACCTCAACGGCGAGGAGGTGCGCGCGTTCCTCGCCCCGCCCGCCCACACCGACGGCGACACCTTCGTGCACTTCCCGGAGTCGGACGTGCTGCACCTCGGCGACGTCTTCCGCACCACGAGCTATCCGATCATCGACGTCTACAACGGCGGCACCCTGGCCGGCACCGTCGAGGCCCTCGAGATCGCGCTCGACCTCGCGGGGCCGGACACCCGCATCATTCCCGGCCACGGCGTCGAGGTGGTGGGCCGCGACGCCCTCGCCGGGTTCCTCGACATGATCGTCGACGTCCGCGACCGCGTGCACGACCTGATCGCCGAGGGCCACGGCCTCGACGAGGTGATGGCGGCGGCCCCGACCGCCGGCTACGACGCCCGGTGGGGGCAGGAGGCGACGTGGACCGCCAACGACTTCGTCCCCATCGTGTACCACGAGCTCGGCGGCGGATCGCTGTACCGGGGCAACGAGTAGAACCCTGGAGCCGGCCGGGAGCTCGTTGCCGCGAGCGCGCGCATCGGGCGTCGACGGCATCGCCCCGCCTGCCGGCAAGCCTTGCAGTCATTCAAGGTTCAGCACTCAACCTTGAACAACGTCACGGGCTATTGAAGAAACTTCAATTGGCTCGGGCGATCGTGACGGCAGGGCGGCGCATGGGCGCGTGTCCTTGCCTTATTCGGCCCGGGGGCATATCTTGGTCCATTGCGAAACAGGACGCGGAGGGTCCCGCGACTCATTCCGCAAGGAGAGGCGAAGATGCGCAGGCAATCGATCGTGGCGCTCGCGGCGGCGGCGGTGATGGCGGCGGCGTCCGCGGTCGCGGGGCAGGCCCCCGACGGCTGGACGGCGCCGCGGACGGCGGACGGGCGGCCGGACCTCGGCGGCGTCTGGGCCAGCGACTCGGCGACGCCGCTGCAGCGCCCGGAGGACCTGGGCGACCGCGAGTTCCTCACCGACGAGGAGGTGGCGGCCCTGGCCGCGCACGCGAACGAGTACTCCGCGGTCGGCGGCGACGCGGTGTTCGGGGAGACGCCGTTCCGGCGGGCGCTGGCCGCCCTGCAGACGCCGCCCGACGAGGAGCAGGCGGGGGCGCGGCCGGCGCGGCGGCGGTCGACGGGCAGCTACAACCAGTTCTGGATGAGCGGCCGCTGGTTCGAGAACCGCACGTCGCTGATCGTCGATCCGCCCAACGGGCGCCTGCCGGCCCGGACCGCCGAGGCGCAGGAACGCGACCGGCGGCGGCGGGAGGCACGCAACGCGCCGCTCCCGGACCGGCGGCTGACGCTCGCGGAAGAGGTCGCCCGCATCGATCCCGCGATTCGCTGCCGCGGCGGCGGGGCCCTGCTGAGCGGACGGGGCTACAACAGCACCTACCAGATCTTCCAGGGCACGGACTACGTCGGCATTCAGATCGAGATGCACCACGACACCCGGCTGATTCCGATCGGCGACGCGGCGCCGAGCCGGGTCGGCCCGCCGACCGCCATGGGCAGCTCGCGAGGACGGTGGGAGGGAGACACGCTGGTGGTCGAGACCACCAACCTGTCGCGCGGCGTGGGCGGCTCCACCGCCGACGTGACGATCACCGAGCGGTTCACCCGGGTGGGTCCCGAGCTGCTGCGGTACGAGTACACCCTGGATGATCCGTCCACCTGGACCCGGCCGTGGACGGCGCGCGTGTTCATGCGCCCGAGCCCCGGCACCGGGGTCCTCTACGAGTTCGCCTGTCACGAGGGGAACTACGCGATCGAGCACGCGTTGCGCAACGAACGGTATCTCGAGGCGCAGTCGGAGCAGGAGCAGTAGGGCGGCGGGATCGGGCCGGAGGCCGGGCGGCGGGGCCGCGGTTCCCGCGCCCGGCGGCGGCCGCTCCCCCCGGGGCGGCGCGGCCCTCGGGCCGCGTCCGCGACCCGCCTCGGGTCGGGCCGGGTCGGGCCGGATGCGCCGGCCGGTTCGTGGTATCATTGCCCGGTTACGTTCGCGGTAGTGACTCCGAGTGGGCGTTCGCGGCCCACTTTTTGTTTTTCCGGGACGGATCGTCGTGGGGCCTTCCAGGTCGTCGGCCGACCGGCTCGGGGAGATCCGCGCCATCGCGGAGCGTGTTGCGCGCAGCCACGGGCTCGTGGTGTTCGACCTGCAGTTCCGCCGCGAGTCGATCGGCTGGGTCCTGCGCATCGTCATCGACCGCCTCCCGCCGGCGCAGACCGGCACGGAGCACGGCGACAGCGTGACGGTGAGCGACTGCGAGGCGGTGAGCGTGGACGTCAGCGCGGTCCTCGACGTCGAGATGACGTTCGACCACGCGTACACGTTGGAGGTGTCGTCGCCCGGGCTCGACCGGCCGCTGCGGCACCTCGACGACTTCGAGCGCTTCATCGGCCGCCGGGCCCGGATCGTGACGTCCGAGCCGGTCGGCGGGCAGCGCTTCGTCGCGGGGCGGATCGCCGCGGTCCGCGACCGGACGATCGTGATCGAGGACGGCGGGACGACGCGCCTCGTCCCGGAAGGGGCCGTCGCGCGAGCCCGCCTCGAAGTCGAGATGTAGCCGCCGCGCCGCCGGAAGCCGGCGGGGCCGAGGCGCCGCGGCCCGGCGGCGGTGGCCGCGCCGGCGCGGGACGACGCGGCCGGCGCCACGGACGAGCCGCTGCCTGGACGCGATCCGCCGGGGACCGTCGCAGGGAAGTGCCATGAACAACGTGCTGCAGCAGACCATCGACGCGCTCGCCAAGGAGAAGGGCATCGAGGCGGACATCATCGTCACCGCCATCGAGGACGCCGTGCTGACCGCGTCGCGCAAGTACTACAAGGCGGACGAGAACCTCCGCACCCGCTTCAACCCCGAGACCGGACAGGTGGAGCTGTTCGCGGTCCGGCAGATCGTGGAGCAGGTCTCCAACCCCGCGACCGAGATCGCGTTGACGGAAGCGCAGGAGCTGTACGGCGACGAGGCCGAGCCGGGCATGGAGATCGAGTTCCCCAAGCCGACCGACGTGCTCGGCCGCATCGCCGCCCAGACCGCCAAGCAGGTCATCTTCCAGAAGGTCCGCGAGGCGGAGCGGGAGAACGTCTTCGAGGAGTACGGCCAGCGACTGGGCGAGGTCGTCAACGGCCTCGTCAAGCGCTTCGAGAGCGGCGACATCATCGTGGAGATCGGACAGGTCGAGGCCCTGCTGCCGCGGCGCGAGCAGTCCCGGGCGGAGAACTACACGACCGGCGACCGCGTGCGGGCCGTCATCAAGGAGGTCAACAAGAACACGAAGGGCCCGCAGATCATCCTGTCGCGCACCGATCCGGTGCTGCTGATCAAGCTGTTCGAGCAGGAGGTGCCCGAGATCTACGACGGCACCGTCGTCATCAGGGGGGCCGTGCGCGAGGCCGGAGATCGGGCCAAGGTGGCGGTCGCCTCCCGCGAGCGCGACGTCGACCCGGTGGGCGCCTGCGTGGGCATGAAGGGCACGCGGGTGCAGGCCATCATCCGGGAGCTGCGCGGCGAGAAGATCGACATCGTCGAGTGGTCCGACGACGCCACGACCTTCGTGACGAACGCCATCAGCCCGGCGCGCGTGCAGCGCGTGTCCGTCGTGGACGACGCCGAGCGGGTCATCGAGGTCGTGGTCGAGGACCGGCAGCTCTCGCTGGCCATCGGCAAGAAGGGGCAGAACGTTCGGCTCGCGGCCAAGCTCGCGGGCTGGAAGATAGACATCAAGAGCGAGGAAGAGAAGCGCCGGGAGGTCGAGGCGCAGTTCGACGAGCTGGGGGTCGAGCCGGCGCCGTTGTCGGTGCCCGGGCTCGATCAGGCCATGGTGGAGAAGCTCAACGCGGCCGGCATCGAGACCGTGGAGAGCATGATCTCGGCCTCGGCGGCCGAGCTGAGCAACGTGCTCGGCGTTTCGGAAGGCGCGGCCGAGGCACTCCGCCTGGACGCGGAGGCGGCCACCATGGCGGCGGGCGGGGCCGTGGGCACCGGCGTGACCGAGGCGGTCCCCCAGGACGGCATCGAGCCGGTCACCGTCCCCGCCGCCGAGGACGCGGGTCTCGAGCTGGCCCCGGTGGCGGGGAACGACGGAAGCGCGGCCGAGCCCGGCCGCGACGCCCCGAGCGGCGAATGAGGACTCCCGGCTCGGCCGGTGACGGACGGCCTGCTCCCGTCCCGGACGGGAAGCGGCGAACGGGAACGCGCGGACACCGAAGACAGAGGACAGACTTTGGCAACGATCCGGATCTACAAGGTCGCCGAGGTGCTCGGCATACCGAGCCAGGAAGTGATCGACCTCCTTGGCCGCGAACACGGCATCGAAGTCAAGAGTGCATCGAGCACCATCGAAGAGATCGTCGCCCGGGAGTTCGCCAAGCGCATCGCCCGCGAGCGCAACCTGAACCTGCCGGGAGGACGCCTGTTCTCCGGGGCCTCCGCCTCTTCGGGCCGCAAGGGTACCCGGGCCGCCAAGGCGCCGGAGCCGGCCCTGCGGCCGAGACTGGGTCCGCCGCGACTCGTGAAGTCGCCGCGTCCCCCCGCGCCTCCGCCGGCCGCGGCGGAGGCAGGCGAGACCCCGGCTGCGATCCCGGCCGCGCCGCCTCCCGCCGCCGCGCCGCCGGCGTTGCGGACGAGTCCCGCGCCGCCGGCGTTGCGGACGGCCCCGGCCACCGCGCCGCCGGCGTTGCGGACGGCCCCGGCCACCGCGCCGCCGACGTTGCGGACGGCCCCGGCCACCGCGCCGCCGGCGTTGCGGACGGCCCCGGCCACCGCGCCGCCGGCGTTGCGGACGGCCCCGGCCACCGCGCCGCCGACGTTGCGGACGACTCCCGCCGCCGCACCGCCGGCGGCCCGCGTCCCCGCCGCGGCCGGGACCCCGCCGGCGGCGGCCGAGCCGCCCGCGGCAGCGACCCCGGCGCCCGCGGCGGCAACCCCTTCCACCGTAGAACCTGCCGCCCCCGCGGCCCGGTCGTCGTCGAGCCCGCCGCCGCCAAGCCACCGGTCGAGCCGGTCGAGGCTCCGGCGCCGGAGCCGAAGCCCCCGGCGACGCCGGCCGGGTCCGCACCTGTCGACGTCGAGCCGCCCGTCGCGGTCGAGCCGCCCGTCGAGGTCGAGCCGGCGGCGCAGATGGAGCCGGCGGCAGCCCCGGCCGCACCGGCCGAGCCGGCCGCCGCGGAGACACCGGCGGTCCCCGCCGCGGCGGCCACCGTGGCCGAGTCGGCGCCGGCCCCCTCGCGGCCGGAGACACCGGCCCCGAGGGCCGCGGCCGCCGCCGCGGCGGCGCGGCCTTCGACCGCCGGCGTACGCCCGACCGGGCGGTTGGTGCCCTCGACGCTCAGGCTCCGCATCGAGGAGCAGGCCCCGTCGCTGACGCCGAAGACCATCCCGCCGCCGCCGCCGAAGGCGCCGCCGGGCCCGACCCGCCGGCCGGGCCCGCCGTTGGCGGCCCGCCCCGCCGCCCCGCCGCGGCCGAGGCCGGGCTCGCGGCCCATCGCGCCGGCCCCGTCGCGGCCGAGCGCCCCCCTGGGGGGGCCCCGGCCGCTGCCCTCGCAGCCGGTCCGCTCCCCCGGGGCCAGACCCGCCGCGCCCGCGGTGGGATACCGGCCCGCGTACCGGCCGCCGCCGCGCCCCCCCGGCGGCAGGAAGCGGCGGCCGCAGCGCCCGTCGACCCCGTACACGCCGGCCCCCCCGCCGCCGATCACGCGCACGATCTCGCTCGCCGAGGGCATGACCGTCAAGGACCTCGCCGAGAAGCTGGAGCTGCGGGCCAAGGACGTCCTCAAGAAGCTCATCGAGCGCCGATTGATGATGACCATCAACACGACGCTCGACACCGAGACGGCGACGATGGTGGCGCGCGAGTTCGGCGCCGACGTCGAGATGCGCTCCTTCGAAGAGGAGATGCTGGAGGTCGAGACCACCGCCGCCGCCGACGAGGACTTCTCGTCGCGGGCGCCCGTGGTCACCGTGATGGGGCACGTCGACCACGGCAAGACGACCCTGCTCGACGCCATTCGCGACTCGAGGGTCGCCGAGCGGGAGGCCGGCGGCATCACCCAGCACATCGGCGCCTACACGGTGGAGATCAGCGGGCGGAAGATCGTCTTCCTCGACACGCCCGGCCACGAGGCGTTCACCCTGATGCGGGCGCGCGGCGCACGGGTCACCGACATCGTCGTCCTCGTCGTGGCCGCCGACGACGGAGTCATGCCCCAGACGCGGGAGGCCATCGACCACGCCAAGGCCGCCGACGTCCCCCTCATCGTCGCCATCAACAAGATCGACAAGTCGAACGCGAACCCGGAGCGCGTCAAGACGGAGCTGTCCGAGCTCGACCTGACGCCGGAAGACTGGGGCGGCAAGACGGTCACCGTCGAGGTGTCGGCCAAGCAGCAGAAGAACCTCGAGCTCCTGCTGGAGATGATCCTGCTGGTCACCGACCTCGGCGAGCTCAAGGCCAACCCCAAGCGCAGCGCGAGCGGCACGGTGCTCGAGGCCAAGATCGACCGGGGCCGCGGACCGGTGGCCACCATCCTCGTCAAGGACGGCACCCTCCGCATCGGCGACAACTTCATCGCCGGCCCCATCGTCGGCAAGGTCCGCGCCCTGATCGACGACCGCGGCCAGCCGCAGAAGGAATCCGGCCCGTCGAGCCCCACCGAGGTCCTGGGGCTGACCGGGCTGCCGCAGCCCGGCGACACGTTCCAGGCGGTGGCGGACGCCGCCAAGGCCCGGCAGATCGCCATGCTGCGCCAGGGTCAGGCCAAGGAGAAGACCCTGGGCGAGAAGGGCGGCCGCCTGACCCTCGAATCGCTGCAGCAGCAGATTGCCGAGGGCGGCACGCGGGAGCTGCCGATCATCGTCAAGGCCGACGTGCAGGGCTCGGCCGAGGTCCTCGCCGACGCCCTGAGCAAGCTCGGCGACGAACGCGTCAAGGTGCGGCTGATCAGCAGCGGGGCCGGCGCCATCAACGAAGGGGACGTGGTCTTCGCGGCGGCGTCCAACGCGGTCATCGTCGGGTTCAACGTCCGCCCCGACCGCAACGCGGCCGCGATGGCCGAGCGCGAGCACATCGACATCCGCCTCCACCGCGTCATCTACGACGTCACCGAGGAGATCAAGAAGGCGATGGCCGGCCTCCTCGAGCCGACGATCAAGGAGGTGCAGATCGGCCAGGCGGAGGTGCGGGACGTCTTCAAGGTGCCGAAGTTCGGCGCCGCCGCCGGCTGCCTCGTGGTCGAGGGCAAGATAAGCCGATCGAGCGAGACGCAGGCGCGGCTGCTGCGCGACAACGTGGTCATCCACGAGGGCCGCATCAGCTCGCTCCGCCGGTTCAAGGACGACGTGAACGAGGTGAAGAACGGCCTGGAGTGCGGGATCGCCTTCGAACGCTATGCCGACATCAAGGTCGGCGACGTGATCGAGGTGTTCTCGACGGAGACGATCGCAGCCACCGTGTAGAGCCTGCGCCAGGGTCGGTCGGGCGCCGGGCGAAGCCGCAGGCGAGGATTGGCGGGCGAGGAGTCCGCGCCGTGGAAACGGGACCGCGTTGCCTCGCCGCGGCCCCGGGAGGTCGCACCGTCATCCATGATCGTGGGACTGCTCTCGATCGAGCTGCATCTGGCCGGCGCGCGCTCGCTGAAGGACAAGCGCGCCACGCTCCGCCGGCTCAAGGACCGGGTGCGGCGCCTCAACGTGGGGCTCGCCGAGGTCGACCACCACGATCTGCACCAGCGCGCGGGCCTCGGGGCGGTCGCCGT
This sequence comes from Vicinamibacterales bacterium, assembly GCA_965116765.1. Taxonomy (GTDB): domain Bacteria; phylum Acidobacteriota; class Vicinamibacteria; order Vicinamibacterales; family UBA8438; genus JAJEEA01. The sequence goes on from OZ220718.1 coordinate 2,636,858, forward strand.
CGGCGTCGACCGGGAGGTCGCCGAACGCACCCTCGAAGGAGTCCTCACCGAGATCGATCGCATCGAGCCGGGCCTGATCGTGCGCAGCGAGGTGGAGTGGCTGATCTGAGCGCCGCCGCCCTCGAAGCGGCGGCCGGACCCGCCCGAAGACCACGTCCATGACGTCTTCCCGTCCCGAACGCGTCGGCGAGCAGGTACGCGCCGAGCTCTGCGCGTTGCTGCGAACGTCGGCCTCCGACCCCGCGCTCGCGCTCGTCACCGTGACGCACGTCCGGATGAGCCGCGACCTGCAGCACGCGCGCGTGTACTACACGACCCCCGACGACGCGCCGGAGCGCCGGCAGGCCGGCCGCGGCCTGCGCCGCGCGGCGTCGTTCCTGCGCGGCGGGCTCGGCCGCCGGCTGCGCCTCCGGCACGTGCCGGACCTGACCTTCGTGCACGACGACTCGATCGAGCGCGAGCAGCGGATCGCGCACGTGCTCGAGGAGCTGCGCCTCGACGGCCCGGCGCCCCCGGACCCGCCCGATTCGTCCGATGTCCCCGAATGACCAGACCCCCTGCTGAACGCGCCCGGGTCCGGGACCGCCTGCTCGACGGCACCCGCTTTCTCGTCACCTCGCATGCGCGGCCGGACGGCGACTCGCTCGGCTCCCAGCTCGCGCTGGCCGAGGCGCTGACGCAGCTCGGCAAAGAGGTCCGGCTCGTCAACGCCGACCCGCCGCCGGCCCGCTACGCGTTCCTCCCGGGGGCCGCCGCGATCGAGGTCGCCGGGTCGGTAGAGGACGGCGCGGACACCGTCGTGGTCCTCGAGTGCGGCAGCCTCGGCCGCACGGAGGTGTCGGGCCTCGAGGACCGGTTCGTCGTCAACATCGATCACCACGCCGGCAACACCGGCTACGGCGCCGTCAACTGGTGCGACGAGTCGGCGTGCGCGTGCGGCGAGCTGGTGTTCGAGCTGGTCGAGGCCCTCGGGGCGGACCTGACGCCGTCGATCGCCACGAACCTCTACGTCGCCATCCTCACCGACACCGGGTCGTTCCGGCACGCCAACATCACGGCGCGGACGTTCGACATCTGCCGCCGCATCGCGGACGCCGGCGTCGACGCGGCGGCCGTCGCCGCCCGCGTGTTCAACAACGGCAGCCTGGGGCGGCTGCGGCTGACGGGGCGGGTGCTCGACCGGATGCAGCTCGAGGCCGGCGGCCGCATCGCGGTCCTCGCCGTCGACGAGGCGATGCTGCGGGAGACCGGCTGCGAGCCGGACGACCTGGAGGGCGTCGTCAACCTGCCCCTCGCGGCCGGCGACGTCCAGGCGGTGATCCTGCTGAAGGCCACGGGCGACGGCCTGCGCGTCAGCCTGCGCTCGAAGGACGAGATCGACGTCCGGCGCGTCGCGGTGTCGTTCGGCGGCGGCGGACACCGCAACGCGGCGGGGCTGACCATCGAGGACCCCGCCGCGGACGATCGGGCCCGGCTCGTGAACCAGGTGGCGGCGGCGATCGCGGAGTCCCGTCCGGCGTGAGCACCTCAGAGGCCCCGGCCGGCATCCTGGTCGTCGACAAGCCCGCCGGCCCGACGTCTCACGACGTCGTGGCGGTCGCGCGGCGCGCCCTCCGGTGCCGGAAGGTGGGGCATCTCGGCACCCTCGATCCGCTCGCGACCGGGGTGCTGCCCCTCGTGGTGGGACGGGCCACCCGGCTCGCCCCGCTGTTCTCGGGCGCCGGGAAGCAGTACGACGCGGTGGTTCGGCTGGGCCTGTCGACCGATACCGACGACATCGGCGGCGAGGTCATCGGCGGACGGGACGCCGGCGACGGCGACGCGCCGGCCGCGCCGCCGTCGGCCCGGGCCGTCGAGGAGGCCGCGGCCGGCTTCGTCGGCTCCCACCTGCAGCGGCCTCCGGCGGTGTCCGCCAAGAAGATCGAAGGGACGCGGGCGTACGATCTGGCCAGGCGACGGCGTCCGGCCGCGCCCGAGCCGGTCCGCGTCACCGTCGAGAGCCTGGTGGTGCTGTCCGTCGACGGACCGCGGGTGCGGTGCCGCATCGCTTGCTCGAGCGGCTTCTACGTGCGGGCGCTGGCAAGGGACCTCGGCGAGAAGCTGGGCTGCGGGGGATGCCTCGAGACGCTGCGGCGCGAGCGGCACGGCCGGTTCACCCTGGACGAAGCGGTGCCGTTGGCCCGTCTCGTCGAGGAGGGGCCCGCGGCGGCGGACTGCCTCATCCCGCCCGGCGAGCTGCTGCCGGAGCTGCGGGGCGTCGTCGTCACCGAACGGGGGGCGCGGCGGGCCGCGCACGGCAACCCGCTCGGCCCCGCGGACATCGTGTCGGACGGGAGCCTGCGCGGCGGCACGGCGCCGACTCCCGGCAGGGCCGGTCGGGCGGCGCGGGGGGCCGCGGGCGCCGCGCTCCGGGCGGCGGGCGGCGGCAGGCCGGGCCCGGGCGAGCGGGTCAGGGTGCTGGACGCCGACGGCCGGCTGCTGGCCATCGCCGAGCCGATCGCGGGCGGGGCTTTGCATCCCAAGATCGTTCTAGTGTAGGATTTCTCGGTTGAACAGAGGGATGAGATCGTCGGGGACGATTGAGGCTTGGAGCACGGACTGCTGAGCCATCTCCTGACTGTTGGTATCTGGACCCCAGACCGGAGTGATCAGTGGTTCTGCACAAGGATCAGAAGACCGAGCTCATCGGTTCGTATCGAGTTCATCAGACGGACACCGGCTCGCCCGAGGTGCAGGTCGCTCTGCTGAGCGAGCGTATCAGCTATCTGACCGAGCACTTCAAGATCCACGCAAAGGACCACCACTCGCGCCGGGGGCTGTTGAAGCTGGTCGGACAGCGGCGACGGCTCCTCGACTACCTCAAATCGAAGGACTCGGGGCGCTACACCGATCTGATCCGCCGCCTGGGACTTCGCAAGTAGGCGGAGACGGCCCCGGTCTCCGCTGCCGGTTCTTCCCCTCGCTCGTCTCCTCGCCGTTCGTTGCGTACTGGAGTGGATCATGTTTTCAGGCGAAGTGAATGTCGGCGGTCATCCCCTGACCCTCGAGACCGGCCGGTTGGCCAGACAGGCGAACGGCTCGGTGGTGGTCCGGTACGGCGACACCATGGTTCTCGTCACCGCGTGCTACGCGCCCGGCGAGCGCGAGGGGATCGACTTCCTCCCGCTGACCGTCGACTACCGGGAGAACACCTACGCCTCGGGGCGCATCCCCGGCGGGTTCTTCAAGCGCGAGGGCAAGCCCCCGGAGAAGGAGGTCCTGACGAGCCGGCTGATCGACCGGCCGATCCGGCCGCTCTTCCCCGCCGGCTGGCATCGCGAGACGCAGGTCGTGGCCTTCGTCATCTCCGCCGACACCGACAACGACTCGGACGTCCTGGCCCTGACCGGGGCCTCGGCCGCCCTCGCCGCCTCCGAGATTCCGATGGCGGCGACCATCGCGGCGGTCAGGGTGGGCATGCTCGACGACCGGATCATCATCAACCCGACCTACGACCAGCGCCGGCGGGGCCGGCTGGACCTGGTGGTGGCGGGCAGCCGGGACGCCCTCGTCATGGTCGAGGCCGGGGCGCAGCAGCTGTCGGAAGCGGAGATGATCGACGCGCTGGACGCCGGCCACGAGGCCATCCGCGGCATCATCGGCGAGATCGACAAGCTGGCCGAGGCGGCCGGCAAGCCGAAGCTCGACGTCGCGACGAAGGCGCCGGCGCCGGAGCTGGTGAGAGAGACGGAGAGCGCGCTGCTCGGTCCCCTCGCCGATGCCATGCGCATACGCGACAAGCTCGAGAACTACGCCGCCGTCGACCGCGTGCTCGACGACCACCTGGCGACCCTGCCGGACGACGACGCCGAGCGCCGCGGCGACGTCAAGTCCATCTTCAAGGGCCTGAAGGAGCGGGTGCTCCGGGACGAGGTCCTCGAACGCGGCCAACGGCTCGACGGCCGCAAGTTCGACGAGATACGGACCATCACCGCGGACGTCGGCATGCTGCCGCGCACCCACGGCTCGGCCGTGTTCACCCGCGGCGAGACCCAGGCCCTGGTCACCGCGACCCTCGGCACCGCCGACGACAAGCAGAAGGTCGAGCTGGTCGACGGCGAGATGTACCGCCGGTTCATGCTGCACTACAACTTCCCGCCGTTCTCGGTGGGCGAGGTCAAGTTCCTGCGCGGCCCCGGCCGGCGCGAGATCGGCCACGGCAACCTCGCCGAGCGCAGCCTGCTGCCGGTCCTGCCCGGCGAAGAGGCGTTCCCCTACACGGTACGGGTGGTGTCGGACATCCTGGAGTCGAACGGGTCGTCGTCGATGGCCTCGGTGTGCGGCGGCACGCTGGCGATGATGGACGCCGGCGTCCCCCTCGCGGCGCCGGTGGCGGGCGTGGCCATGGGCCTGATCCTCGACGAGGCCACCGGGCGTCACGCCGTGCTCAGCGACATCGCCGGCGCCGAGGACCACTACGGCGACATGGACTTCAAGGTCGCCGGCACCGAGGCGGGCATCACCGCCCTGCAGATGGACATCAAGATCGGGGGCATCACCCCCGCCATCATGCGGGAGGCGCTCGAGCAGGCCCGGGCGGGCCGGCTGCACATCCTCGATCGCATGCGCGCCACCCTCCCGGACCCCCGCTCGAACATCTCGACCTTCGCGCCCCGCATCGTCACCATCAAGATCCCCGTCGACAAGATCCGCGACGTCATCGGGCCCGGCGGCAAGACCATCCGCAGCATCATCGAGCGCACCGGGGTGCGCATCGACGTCGAGGACGACGGCACCGTCAACGTCGCCTCGAACGACGACGAGTCGGCGCAGCGCGCGCTCTCGATCATCGAGGAGCTCACGGCGACCCCCGAGGTCAACAAGTCGTACCTGGGCACGGTGCAGCGCATCACCGACTTCGGGGCGTTCGTCGAGGTGCTGCCGGGCGTCGACGGCCTCCTGCACGTCTCCGAGATCGCCCACTACCGGGTCAAGGACGTGCGGGACGAGCTCAAGGAGGGCGAGCAGGTGCTCGTGAAGGTGATCAACGTCGACCCGTCGGGCAAGATCCGGCTGAGCCGCAAGGCGCTGCTCGACAAGCCGGCCGGCGCGCCGGACGCGGGCAACCGGCGGGAGCGCCAGCCGAGCTAGCCCCCCCACCGTCGCCTGCGGCTCCGCGGGGCGCCCACCCAACCTCCAGGAGTCCGCGCCGTTCCACGGCGCAGATTTCTGGTGGACCGTCCGGCAGAAGGGTCGTCGATGCCGCGGGGCGTTGCCGTAGCACTCGCCAGCGGAGGTCGGCGACAGGGCGCGACCTGCCGGCTCCGGGACAATCCACGAGGCGGGTTGGTCGGGCCCCGGGCGGCGCCGAAGACGGCGATTGACGGGCTGGCCCCTACGCCTGCAGTTGCACCGAGACCAGCTTCGAGACCCCCGGCTCCTCCATCGTCACCCCGTAGAGACGATCGGCGATCTCCATCGTCTTGCGGTTGTGGGTGACGAGGATGAACTGCGTCTCCGACTGCATCCCCCGCAGCATCTCGACGAAGCGGCCGATGTTGGCCTCGTCGAGGGGCGCGTCGATCTCGTCGAGCAGGCAGAACGGGCTCGGCTTGAACTTGAAGATCGCGAACATCAGGGCCATCGCGGCCAGCGCCTTCTCGCCCCCGGACAGGAGCTGAATGCTCTGCAGCCGCTTGCCTGGCGGTTGGGCGATGATGTCGATGCCGCTCTCCAGGAGGTCGGTCTCGTCGAGCAGGACGAGCCCCGCCCGGCCGCCGCCGAACAGGGTGGAGAAGGTCTGCTGGAAGTGGGTGTTGATGGCGTCGAACGCCTCGCGGAACCGCTCGCGCGTGGTCTTGTTGATCCGGGTGATGGCGTCGACGGTCGCGTCGATCGACTCCACCAGATCCTTCCGCTGCGCGGTCAGGAAGTCGTACCGCTCGTCGAGGTCGTCGAACTCCTCGATGGCCATCATGTTCACGGGCCCGAGGCGCTCGATCTTCTCCCGCAGGCGGGCCGTGGTCTCCTCGACGTCGACCGCCGCCTCGCCCGCGCCGGCCGACCCGGCCCCCGGCTCCGCCGCGGTCCCCTCCGGGGGTGCGGCGGCGACCGCCCCGTCGCCGCCTTCCGAGGCCTCGCCCTCCTCCGGCCCGCCCTCCTCGTCCGGCTCGCCGGCAGCCCGGCCCGCGTCGGCGAGGCCCTCCCGCTCGATCTGCTCCGCCCGCGCCGAGACCTCGTCGAGGGTCGCCTGAAGGGTGTCCCGGCACGTCTCCGCCAGGTGGTCGAGATCGCGCTCGGCGGTGGCGCGGGCCAGATCGATGGCCGCCGCCTCGCCCCGCCGCTCCTCGAGGGCGGCGCGCGCCTCCCGCGCCGCGGCGTCCTCCGTCTCGAGGCGGCCGCGCAGGTCGAGGACCCGCTCGTCGGCCGCGCGGACGTCCTCCCGCAGGTCGGTCAGCTTCACGACCTCGCCGTCGAGCTGCCGCTCCGACTCGGCCACCGAGGCGATCAGCGCCTCGCGAGCCGCGACGACCCGCGCGTGCTCGGCGCTGCGATGCTCGAGCCGCTCCTCGAGCTCGCGGTTGGCGCGCTCGATGCGCGCGACGCCGGCCTCGAGCGCGGAGACCCGCTCGACCAGCGCCGCGTGGCCGGCCTTCACCTCGGCCACGTCGCGCCGCAGGCGCTCGATCGACTCCCGCCCGTCGAAGACCCGGCGCTGCGCCGCGGCCAGCCGCTCGTCGGCGGCGCGCTGCTCGCCCTCGAGCCGCTCTATGGAGACGCGGGCCTCGTCGCGGCGTGCCTCCAGGCCGGCGCGCTCCTCGCCCAGCGTGCGACGCTCGGTGTCGATGAGCTCCTGCTTCCGGACGAGCCGCCGCGACGCCTCCGCCGCCGCGGTCCGCTGCATGTCGTGGCCCAGCAGGGTCTTCTCGTGCTGATGCCGCTGTTGCTGCAGCTCGCCGAGGGCGGTCTCGGCCGCCGCGACCGTCGCGCCGCGCTCGGCGATGGCGGCGGCGAGGTCCTTCACCGCGGCTTCCTCGGCCGCGATCCGCGTCTCGAGCTCGCGGATCTCGCGCTTGGTGGCCAGGATGCCGAGCGCCTCCGCCTTGGCGCCGCCGGCCACCCGCCCCGACCCGCGGAACACGTCGCCGTCGGGGGTGGCCACCGGCGCGTCGGTCAGTGCGGCCGCCGCCGCCGCCGCGTCGAACGACGGTGCCAGCCAGCGGCCGGCGATGGCGGCGCGGACGGCGTCGGCGCCCGGACCGGCGACCTCGACCACGCCGGCCACCGACTCGACGGAAGCGGCCGGGGCCCCGGGGACGCGGGCCGCCCCGTCGACGGCGTCCGCGACCAGGAACCCGACCCGGCCGGCGCCGCGGCTCCGCACGAACGCGATGCCCGCCTCGGCGTCGGCCCGGGACGGGACGACGACGTGCTGCAGCAGATCGCCGAGGCAGGCCTCGACCGCCCGCTCGCGGCCCGGCGCCACCTCCAGGTGGTCGGCCACCGATCCGAGGTGGCGCACGCCCGCCCCTTCGGCCGACAGCAGCAGCCGCGCCGCTTCGGTGTAGCCGGCGCGGGTCGCCTCGAGGCCGCGCAGGGAGGTCAGCCGGCCGGTCAGGCCCGCCAGCCCCTGCTCGCGCCCGCGCAGGTCGCGCTCGAGACCTTCGCGTTCGCGGCGCACGGCGGCCAGCTCGGCCTCGCGCTCGGTGCAGGCCGAGCGGACCCGTTCGAGGGCCGCCTTCGTCTCCTGCGCCGCGGCGTCGAGGCGCGCCCCCTCGGTCTCGATCTCCCGCGACTCGATGGCGAGGTCCGCGGCCTCGGCGTCGAGCTTGGCCAGGGACTCTCCCAGCTTCGCGTGGCTGGCCGACGCGTGCTCGATGGCGTGCTGCAGCGCGGTGGCCGCGTTCACGGCCGCGAACACCTCGCTCCGGGCCGCCTCGACGTCGCCCTCGAGCCCGTCCAGGCCGCGCTGGGCCTGCGTGAGCTCGTCCTCCCTCGCCTGCAGGCCCGCCCCCACCTCGTCGCGCTCGGCGCCGCAACGGCGCGCCTCCTCGATCTGGGCCTCGAGCTCGTTCCGGGCCGGGTCACGCCGCGCCCGCAGGGCCTCGACCTCGCCCGCGATCTCGCCGAGCGAGTCGGCCAGCGTCTCGATCTGCCGGCGGTCGAACGTCAGCTGCTGCTGGCGCCGCTCGACCGCGAGGTCGAGGGCGTGGGCGGCGTCCCGGCTGCCCGTGGCCGCGCTCTCGGCCTCGGTGAGCTCGATCTGGCAGCGCTCGCGGTCTCCCTCGACCGTCGCCACCCGCGCCGCCGCCGCCTCCTCGACCTCGCGCGCCGCCTCGAGCCGGGTGCGGGCCGACGAGAGGTCGGCGACGAGCACGCGGTGCCGCCGCGCGAAGCCCAGCGTCTCCCACCGCCGGAGCTCCTCGCGCAGCCGGCGATAGCGGCGGGCCTTGGCGGCCTGGCGCTTGAGCGACCGCCGCTGCTTCTCGACCTCGTAGATGATGTCGTCGACCCGCGTCAGGTTCTGCCGGGCCGCGTCGAGCTTGAGCTCGGCCGCCCGCCGCCGGCTCTTGTACTTGGTGACCCCGGCCGCCTCCTCGAGGAGCTGCCGCCGTTCCGTCGGCCGTGCGCCCAGGATCTGGCCGATCTTGCCCTGCTCGATCACGGCGTAGGCCTTGACCCCGACGCCCGAGTCCATCAGCAGGTCCTGGATGTCCCGCAGGCGGCAGATCCGCCCGTCGATCAGGTACTCGCTCTCGCCCGACCGGTAGAGGCGGCGGCCGACCTCGATGTCGCGCGTGATGAGCGGCAGGAGGTCGTCGATGTCCGCGTCGTCCGACGGCGGGTCGGCGGCGTCGGCGCCGGCCGGCGCGCCGGCCGGCGCGGGGATCCTGCGCAGGTCCGGATCGGGGCCGCCCACCTGTCCCGGCGCGGCCGCCACCTGGGCGAGGTACAGCTTGACCTCGGCCGTCCCGATGGGCTTGCGGGCGTCGCTTCCCGCGAAGATGACGTCCTCCATGCGCTCGCCGCGCAGGCTCTTGGCGCTCTGCTCGCCGAGGACCCAGGTGATGGCGTCGATGACGTTGCTCTTGCCGCAGCCGTTGGGGCCGACGATGGCGGTGACGCCGTCGTCGAACACCAGGTTGGCCCGTTCGGGGAAGCTCTTGAACCCGGAGATGGCGATCTGCTGCAGTCGCATGGAGATGCCGCCGTACACCAAAACAGCCGCCCGAAAACGGGGGACGGATATCACCCCTTTTCGAGCGGCTGGGAACGCTGCGAAAAGACCGACGCTCTGCGAACGCCGTCAACGAGCCGCACGCGCCAAGTGAATCGGACGGCTCGCCGGCAGTGTACCAGGAGCGGGTCCGGCCGGCAAGCGACTCCGCGCCGGCTCTCGGCCCCGGCTACCTGCCGCGCGCCCGCCAATCGTCGCCCGCGGCTCCGCTCGGCGCCCGATCGACCCTGCCGGGAGTCTGCACCGTTCTACGGCGAAGACTCCCGGCCCGCCCATCGCCGCGTGTGCGGCGCGAACGCCGGCCGCCAATCGTCGCGTGCGGCTCGGTGGCGGCGCGAACGCCTACTGGCCCGCCGCCACCGCGGTGCCGCCGCGCTGCGACCGCCGCAGCAGGCGCTCCGCCTCGGGGAACAGGCTCAGGGCGAGCTGCGCCTGCGGATCGGCGCCGACGAGGTTGCGGCGCGCCTCCTCCACGCTGAAGAGGGCCAGATCGATCTCGTACCGCATCATCGCCCTGATGAAGACGATGTCCGCGTCGAACGCCTCGTCGTCGATGGTCAGGCCCCGCTCCTCGAGCTGAGCGCGGAAGGCGTCCATCATGGCGCCGTCGATCGCGTAGCCCGGCGCGAGCCGCTGACGGCCCTCGCCCTGGTCCTCGATGCGGGTGTCGCCCTCGGCCGAGAAGCGCTCGGCGAACGTGGCGAACTCCTGCCGCGCGAACAGCAGACGCCCGAACCGCGTGGGATCGAACCCCTCGATGGGCCCGGCGAGGTGGTAGTCGGGCTCGATGCCGCCGCCGCCGTACACCTCGCGGCCGCCCTCGGTCAGCCGCCGCTCGCTCGGGTCGGGCTCGGCCCGCTCCTGGTCGCGCAGCGCGTAGGTCAGGTACTCGTCGAAGGTCCCGTCCCAGGGCCGCTGAATCATGCGCCCGCTCGGCGTGTAGTAGCGCGCCGTGGTCAGCGCGAGGCCGGCCTCGCGGCCCACCCGGTAGACCGACTGCACCAGCGCCTTGCCGAACGTCGTCTCCCCGACGATGAGCCCGCGGTCGTGGTCCTGCACCGCCCCGGACACGATCTCGGCCGCGCTCGCGCTCTCGCGGTTGACGAGGACGACGAGGGGGATGTCGACGTGGCCGCCGTCCTCGCGCGCGTTGTAGTCCTGGTCGGAGTTCTGTATCCGGCCGCGGGTATAGACGATGAGCTCGCCCCGCGGCAGGAACTGGTTCGACACCCGGATGGCCTGGTCGAGCGGCCCGCCCGGGTTCCTCCTCAGGTCGAGCAGCAGTTGCTCCATCCCCAGACCGTCCAGCTTCCGGAGCGCCTGCCGCAGCTCGCGCGAGCTGGTCTCCGAGAAGTCGCCCAGGAGCACGTACCCGGTGGCGTCGTCGATCATGAACGCCGCCTTGACCGTGGGTATGTGGATCTCGTCCCGCTCGACCTCGAGATCGATGAGCTCGTCGTAGCCCCGCCGCCGGATGGACACGCCGACGGTGCTGCCCTTGGGGCCGCGGAGCTGCCTGACGGCGTCGTCGCTGGTGAAGCCGCTGGCGTCCTCGCCCTCGATGCGCGCGATGACGTCTCCGCGCCGGATGCCCCGGCGGTACGCGGGCGACCCCTCGAAGAGGCTCATCACCGTGATGTCGCCGTTGATGACGCGGATGGAGATGCCGAGCCCGTAGTAGCGCCCCCCCTGCCGCTCGCGGAGGCGCGCGTAGTTGCGCGGGTCCATGAAGTTGGAGTGCGGGTCGAGCCGCTGCAGCATGCCCGCCGTCGCCCGGTAGACGAGCTGCTCGGAGTCGACCTCGCCGACGTACATGGTCTCGACCGCCGCGAGAGCCGTCGAGAACACCTCGTACTGGTCGTCGAGGCGGTCCTGACCCGCCAGCACGCGCCCCCCGAAGAATCCGCCCAGCACCGCGGACCCGACCACGACCGCCACCGCCATCGTGAGAGTTCGCCTTCCAGTCATGGCTAGATGCTAACAGAAACCGGGCGGGATGCCGCACCAATCGACGCCGGCCGGCAGGGAGGCCGGGAGCCGCGCCGGCCCGTCGGCGGCAGGAATCGGGGCCGGGAACGGCGCGGGCTCCCGGAGGGATCGGCCGGGCGGCAGGCGAGCCGCCGGCGACGATGGGCGAACCGGGACCGGGAGCCGCCGCGCGGCGTCTCCGCGAGGGGGCGTCGCACGCAGTTAACACACTGTACAGGAACGACTTGCGTCAGGAGTCGCGCGGCTCACGGCTTGACCGTGTCGGCGGCTCGTTCCTATAATGGCGAGTCTGGGCCTTGTGTCGCACCGCCGCCCTTCCCGCGGCACGGCCGCGGTGTCGGTGCCATCCGGCACGCCCGCTGCAAGGAGCGCGATCATGATCGGTTCGATCGGAACGATGGAGTTGGTCGTCATTCTGGTCATCGCCCTGATGGTGTTCGGGCCGCGCAAGCTGCCGGAGCTCGGCCGCTCGATCGGCAAGAGCCTGGGCGAGTTCAAGCGTGCGTCGAACGATCTCCGGCATACCCTCGAGGACGAGATCCACGTGGAGGAGCAGGCCCGGCGCGAAGCCGCCAAGCCCGCGCCCGCCCCGGCTCCCGCGCCCGCCCCGGCCCGCGCGAACACCCGCGACCCGGACCCGGTGCCCAACACCCTGGGACAGGACTTCGACCCCGAAGCGCCGGCCGCGAGCGAGGCCGCCGAGCCCGCGCCCGCCCCGACCCCGACCGCCGCCGCGGCCGCAACCGCAACCGACCCGCACCAGGAGCAGCCCGGCACGGTCTGATCGATCGAAACCATGGCCACGTCCGCGGTCCCCGTTCCCGACTCCCCGGAGCCGGACCCCGAAACCCAGCTCGCGACGCAGCCCGACGACGAGCGCCCGGAGCTCGACGAGGACGAGCTCGACGGCGCCGGCGGGCGGATGTCGTTCCTCGACCACCTGGACGAGTTGCGCGGGCGGCTCATCACCTCGGTCAGCGCCATCTTCATCGCGTTCGTCGCCGCGTACTTCTTCCATGAAGAGCTCACCGCGTTCATCATGGTGCCCCTGAACGCGATCCTCCCGGAGGTCGAAGGCGGGCAAAGCGGCTTCATCTTCACCGAGCCGACGGAAGCGTTCTTCCTTTCGATCAAGATCGCCGCCCTCGTCGGGCTGATCGTCGCGATGCCGGTGGTGCTCACGCAGTTCTGGCTCTTCGTCGCCCCCGGCCTGTACGCCCACGAGAAGAAGTTCGCGATTCCCTTCGTCACCCTGTCGTCGCTGTTCTTCGCCGGGGGATGCCTCTTCTCCCACTACATCCTCTTTCGGGTGGCGTGGATCTTCCTGGGCAGCTTCTCGACCGAGTACGTCACGTTCATGCCGCGACTGCAGCCGACGTTCTCGCTCTACGTCCGGCTGACCCTCGCCTGCGGCGTCGTCTTCCAGATGCCGACGGTGGTGTTCTTCCTCGCCCGGATCGGGCTGCTGACCGCGCGCTACCTGATACGGAACACCAAGTACTCCATTCTCATCATCTTCATCATCGCCGCGGTGCTGACCCCGACCGGGGACCCCGCGACCCTGACGATGATGGCGGCGCCGATGATGGTGCTCTATGCACTGAGCATCGGCATCGCGTGGCTCGTGGCGCCGAGGAACCAGGGCGGCGACGACCTCTGACGCTTCAGCGCGGCGCCGGGGGCGAGGACGACCAGGACCGAGGAGCCGGTCCGGCCCCGGGTTGCGGATGCCGTGGGGCTCGCCGGCGGGGGCCACGAGCAGCGCGCCGGCCTGCATCGGCACCTCGCGGCCCTCGAGCAGGAACACGCCCCGCCCCTCGACCACGTGGTAGACCTTGTCCATGCCCTCGTGCGCATGGAGCGCGTGGGACTGGCCGGGCTCGAACGCGTTCAGGCCCACCATCACGCGTTCCGAGCGGAACAGCGTGCTCTTGCCCATCTTGTCGGGGGCGTAGACGGCGTGCTCGCGCGGGTCGATCGCGGTCGGGTGCTCCATGGGAACGTCACCTCAGTACGACTTGGCGAAGCACGCGTCCACCTGGCCCGGCTTGCCGCACTGAATGCAGCCGCCGGAGGCGGGAGGCGGCTCGAGCGGCAGGTTGCGGATGGTCGCCTGGGTGGCGGTCTTGATCTTCGCCTCGCAGCCGGCGTCGCCGCACCACGGCGCGATGACGTAGCCGGGGCGGCCCTCCAGCACCGCGTCGAACTCGGCCCGGTCGGCGGTCCTGACGGTGTGCTCTTCCCGGAACGCGACGGCCCGGTCGAACAGCGCCTGCTGGACGGCGGCCAGCAGCTCCTCGATGCGGCCGGCGAGGCCGTCCATGGGGGTCGGCGTCTTGTCCCGCGTGTCGCGGCGGACCAGCATGACCTGCTCGTTCCTGATGTCCCGGGGACCGATCTCGAGGCGCAGCGGCACCCCGCGCATCTCCCACTCGGCGTACTTCCACCCGGGCGAGTGCTCCTCGCGGTCGTCGAGCATCACGCGGACGCCCCGGGCCTCGAGCGCCTCCCGGATGCGCTCGGCGTGCGGCAGCACCGTCTCGCGCCAGTCTCCCCGCGGGATGGGCACGATGACGACCTGGTACGGCGCGATGCGAGGCGGCAGTATCAGCCCGCTGTCGTCGCCGTGGGTCATGATGACCCCGCCGATGAGCCGCGTCGTCATCCCCCACGACGTCTGCCACCCGTGCTGCACCGTCTTGTCGCGCCCCTGGAAGGTGATGTCGAAGACCTTGGCGAAGTTCTGCCCGAGGTTGTGGGACGTGCCCGCCTGCAGGGCCCGCCCGTCGCCCATCAGGGCCTCGATCGAGTAGGTCTTGTCGGCCCCCGCGAACTTCTCGCTCTCGGTCTTGCGGCCCTCGAGCACCGGCATCGCCAGCTCGGCCTCGCAGAAGTCCTTGTAGACGCCGAGCATCTTCAGCGTCTCGGCCTGCGCCTCCTCCTCGGTCTCGTGCACGGTGTGGCCTTCCTGCCACAGGAACTCGGTGGTGCGCAGGAAGAGCCGGGTCACCTTCTCCCACCGCACCACGTTGGCCCACTGGTTGATGAGCACCGGCAGGTCGCGCCACGACTGGATCCACTTCGAGTACATCGTGCCGATGATGGCCTCCGAGGTCGGGCGCACCACCAGCCGCTCCTCGAGCCTCTCGTCGCCGCCGTGGGTCACCCAGGCCACCTGCGGGGCGAACCCCTCCACGTGGGCGGCCTCCTTCTTGAGGAGCCCCTCGGGGATGAACAGGGGGAAGTACGCGTTGACGTGCCCCGTCGCCTTGATGCGCCGGTCGAGGGCCTGCTGCATGAGCTCCCACATGGCATAGCCGTACGGGCGGATGACCATGCTGCCCTTGACCGGCGAGTAGTCGGCGAGCTCGGCGCGGCGGATGACGTCCGTGTACCAGCGAGAGAAGTCCTCGGACCGGGGGGTGATCTCCTTGACGAACGCGGCGTCCTTGTCCGGCATCGGCGGCGGATCCTCCGGGCAAAACTGCTATCCTACCATTCCGCTGTCGGGCCGGCCGGCGGCATCGTGGGATGCGCTGCCGCTCGAACGCAGCGGGACTTTCGCCGCCGGCGCCGCCAGGCTTCGCCCGGCGGCGCCGCGCCCTCCGCGGATACGACGACCCCTCCATGGAACCGACCCGCATCGACGTCGAGAGCGCAACCCGGACCTACCCCGTCTTCGTCGCCCACGGCCTCGCCGCGGCGATGGACCGGTGGCTCACCGAGGCGGAGATCGGGGATCGGCGATTCCTCGTCTCCAGCCCGACGGTGTGGGCCCGGCACGGCAAGACGATTCAGGCCGCGTTGCCGAAGGTCGAGCCCCTGCTCGTGCCGGACGGAGAGCGCTCGAAGACCCTGCACACGGTGTCGCGCATCTACGAGGCCCTGATCCGCGCCGGGGCGGACCGGCGGTCGACGATCGTCGCGGTCGGGGGCGGGGTGCTCGGCGACACCGCCGGGTTCGCGGCCGCGACCTATCTGCGCGGAGTCGACCTCGTGCACGTGCCGACCACCCTCCTCGCGCAGGTGGACAGCGCCGTCGGCGGCAAGGTCGGGGTCAACCACGCGCTCGGCAAGAACCTGATCGGCGCCTTTCATCCCCCCGCCGCGGTCATCGCCGACCCCCAGCTGCTCGACACCCTGCCCCGCCGCGAGCTGCGCGCGGGCCTCTACGAGGTGGTCAAGTACGGGGTCATCGCCGACCGGCCGCTCTTCGACCGGCTCGCCGACGGCCTGCCGCAGATCTTCGCGCGGAAGCCGGAGCTCCTGGTGGACATCGTCGCCGCGTCGTGTCGAATCAAGGCCGACGTGGTCGCCGCCGACGAGCGCGAAGGGGGCCGGCGCCGCATCCTGAACTTCGGGCACACGGCCGGACACGCCCTCGAGGCGGTCACCCGGTACCGGCGTCTCCGGCACGGAGAGGCGGTGGCGTACGGGATGCTGGTGGCGGCCAGGCTTGCCGTGTACCGCCGCCTGATGAGCAAGGGCGACCACACCGCCCTGACCGAGCTCATCGGACGGATGGGACCGCTGCCGTCGGTGACGGACCTGACGCCGGCGGACGTGCTCGCGGCCATGCAGCGCGACAAGAAGGTCGTCGCGGGACGCCTGCACTTCGTGCTCCCGCGCGGCATCGGCGACACCGTCATCGTCGACGACGTGACCGAGAAGGACATCCGGCGGGCCCTGGGCACGATCGGGATCCGGAGACGCGCGTAGGGGTCTGCGCCGTGGACGGGCGGGGACTCCTAGCGCACGACGCGCCACGCTGCCACGCGGACCACGCCGTCACGGACATCTCGGACCAGGACGGCCTCGACCGTCCGCTCGACGCGGAAGGCTCCGAACGCGGACGCCCGCACCACGAGTCGGCCGTTCGGGTCACCGGACGGGCCGGCGTCGGGATCGGCGAGGCCGCGGCGGAGCCAGGCCAGCAGGTAGAGCCGCGGGACCCGGTCCGGCGCACCCGCGAGGTCACCGAGCCAACCCCGCGCGACCAGGCGCCACCCCGGGTCGCCGGGTCCGGGGCCGCCCCGCGCCAGGGCCCGGGTCTCCGCCTCGGCGTCGACGACCGACCCGTCCGGCAGGGTCGCCACGGCGGGACCGGTCGGGACCGGGCCCGGGGCCACCGGCAACGCGTCGCCGTCGGAGGCCCGGGACAGCTCCGCGACCACGCTGGCCAGCAGGCCGTCGGCGGCGTACAACGCCTGCACCCCGCGCCGGTGGTTCGCCTCGACCGCCTCCTCGATCATGACGACGGCAACGAGGGCGGCGGCCAGTGCGGACACGAGGGCGCCCGCCGCCATCGTCGCGAGGAGCGCGCTCCCCGTCTCACCGCCGCGCACGGGTCCCCGCCATCTGCAGGTTGGGGGGCGCCACCACGAAGGCCGCGCGGTAGCCGTCGGCGCCCCCGCCGCCGGAAGCCGGACCGGAGGGAGGCGGCCGCGGCGCCGAAACGGGACCGGCGGACGCGCCCTCGAGGCGAATGTCGAGACCGATGGCCCGCACCCGCAGCAGGTCCGCGTCGAACGGCGCCCGTGCCGGCCCGCACCAGGGTCCGTCCGTGAGGCGCTCCCGGGGAATCTCCTCCAACCGGCCCCGCGGCGCACCCGGTCCCCCGCCCCGACACGGACCCGCGGCCCCCGCCGAGACCCCGTAGAACCGAAACTCCAGCGCCGCCACGCCGTCGAGCAGCGGGAAGTCCCCCCGCCACCCGTCGTAGCGCCTGAGCTGCCTCCGTTCCTCGTCGAGGTAGTAGTGGCGGACGTCGATCGGTGCGATCGCCGCCCCCGCCTCGAAGGCGCTCGCGCCCGGCCCCGACGGCTCGAGCCGCACGGTCGCCTCGCGGGCATCCCGCACGCGGAACAGACCCCACGCGGGACGGTCGTCGAAGACCAGCACGAGGTCGCCGGCGCGGTAGCCGCACGCGGCCCCGGCGCAACCCGGCCCCGGGGCCAACCTCGCCTCCGGAGCGGGGCCGCCCAGCGCATCGAGCAGCCGCGTCTCGGCCCCGCCGTCCGGAGACACCGACAGCACGCTGATCGCGTCGGGTCGGACCCGCCGGTGCTCGTCGTCGCGAGCCCGACGCCCCACGAGGTAGGGAACCACCGCGGGCAGCATCCGCGAGAGCGGCCCGGGCTCCACCCGCGCCGCCCCCCGGCCCGCCGCCATCAGCTCAGCGTGCAGCCGATCGAAGGCATGCCGCATGCGCTGCTGCGCATCGGCCATGGCCGGAAGCGACCGGTTCAGCACGAGCGCGGGGCGCACCGCGCCATAGAGGGCGGCGAACACGACCAGGGTCAGGGCCAGGGCGACGATCGCCTCGAGGAGCGACAGCCCCGCCTCGGATCGGACGGGCCGGCCCCGGCGGGGGACGCGGGAAGCGCCGCCGGGTCTCGGGGAGCGACTGTTCTCGGCCGCCGACGGCACCGACGTCCGGCGGGGGACGCCCGAGGCGCCGCCGGGTCTCAGGGAGCGACTGTTCTCGGCCGCCGGCGGCACCGACGTCCGGCGGGGGACGCCCGAGGCGCCGCCGGGTCTCAGGGAGCGCCTGGTCTCGGCCACCGACGGCACCGACGTCCGGCGGGGGACGCCGGAGGCGCCGCCGAGTCTCGGGAGGCCGCCCGGCACCCGCGTCACGACCCCTCCGGGACCGGCAGCAGCGTGACCAGCACGACCTCGTGGGGCACGGGCTCCAGCGAAGCGGCATCGTCCCCCCCGCGACCGGCGACGACCCGGACCTCCACGACCAGCGTCCCCGGCCGGGCCGCGCTCGCGCGGACCGACGTCACCCGCCGGTACACGCCGCCGGACGGCGGCGCCCCGCCACGGCCGGACAGACGGCCCCTCGGCCCCGAGGAGCTCGGTCTGCGCCGTTCCCGCCGCGGGCGGGGCCCCCCACGGCCCGCCGCCCGCGCGAAGCTGCTCGATCTTGTCGACCGCGAGGACGAGCGACGACGTGCGATGCCGAGCCAGCACGAGCGATCGCGCCGACATCGCGAACAGATGGGCGACGCCGGCCGCCAGGGCCGCGAACAGGCCCGCCGCCACCACGACCTCGACCAGTCCCATGCCGCGGGCGGAGCCGGCGCGGCCGGCCCGGCGGCCGGCCCGCGGGCCGCCGAACCGCCGTGGCCGGCCGCGCTGGTTGTCCATGCCGACTCACGAAGCAAGATCCGAACCATCCTGGCGACCTCGCCGACGGGCCGACGCTCGCGGGTCGACCCGATCGCGAGGGTTGCGCCAGGCAACGCGACCGAAGGGCGCGCCGCACACCCGTGCGCAGGAGTCTCGCGAAGCGAAGCCCCCGACGCGACCGAAGGGCGCGCCGCACACCCGTGCGCAGGAGTCTCGCGAAGCGAAGCCCCCGACGCGACCGAAGGGCGCGCCGCACACCCGTGCGCAGGAGTCTCGCGAAGCGAAGCCCCCGACGCGACCGAAGGGCGCGCCGCACACCCGCGCGCAGGAGTTTCGCGAAGCGAAACTCCCAACGCGACCGAAGGTCGCGCAGTCACCAGAAGCGCCCGACGTACCAGTGGATCAGCGGATCGGCCACGTGCGTGGACAGAAGGGCCCCGAACGCCAGGAACGACCCGAACGGCAGGGGGAAACTCAGGTTGTCCCGGCTCGCGAGCACCATCGCCCCGCCCACCAGCGAACCGGCGGCCGAGGCGATGAACAGGGTGATGAGCATGTGGGGCCACCCGAGGAAGGCCCCGACCATGGCGAGCATCTTCACGTCGCCCATGCCCATCCCCTCGCGGCCCCGCAGGCGGAAGTAGGCCTCGCCCACCGTCCAGAGCACCGTCCATCCCGCGGCCGCGCCGACCGCCGCCGACCGCCACCCCGGCTCCCACCACAGGCTGCACGCCAGCCCTGCCGCCACTCCCGGCAGGGTGATGACGTTGGGCAGGACCCGGTGCCGGAGGTCGATCGCGGCCAGCGCGATCATCGACGCCCCGAAGAGCAGGCGGACCGCGAGCAGCGGCTGCCAGCCGAGCTGCCAGTACTGCAGGACGAACACGAGCGCGGTGGCGGCCTCCACCGCGGGATAGGACGGCGATATGGTGGCCCGGCAGGTCCGGCAGCGGCCGCGCAGGGCCATCCAGCTCAGCACCGGCACGTTCTCGAACCACCTCAGACGGCGGCCGCAGGCAGGACACCGAGAGGGAGGCGAAACGACCGATTCGCCGCGAGGAAGGCGATGGATGCAGACGTTGAGAAAGCTGCCGACGGCGAGTCCGGCCGCGACCACGAGCCCGACCGCCGGGGGTCCGGTCATCGGGGCGGCAGCCCGGACAGGCGGCGGCCGTACGCGATGTCGGGCCGGGTCGGCCGCGCGTGGCTCCCAACCGCCTCACGGCGCATCCGGCCGCGGGCGGAAGCCCCGCGCGCCCGTCGCGACGAGGCCGGTGAGGCGCTCACGGCGACGGCTGCGCCTCGGCGGCCAGCTCGAGCTCGAGCGCGATGGCCGCGTCGAGGATGTTCGGCGGCAGCGCCGCGTTGATCACGACGCCGTTGACGACGTACGTCGGGGTCGCCTCGATGCCGATCAGCGGCCCCAGCGCGATGTCGGCGCGGACCTCCTCGAGGACCGTGTCGTACAGCTCGTCGAAGTCGGTCATGCCGGCCACCTCGGCAAGTCCCTCGCTGACCGTCTCCCGCGACATGGCGGCCTGGTTCTCGTAGAGCCAGCGCGCCATCTCGTCGTCGCGCCCTTCGCGCCGGGCGAGGCGAACGGCGACGGCGGCCTCGCAGGCCCCCATGTGTCCGGCGAACGGCGTCTGCTCGTTGCACTCGGGGTCGAGCGGATAGTCGATCTTGACCTGCCTGACCGCCCCGGGATGGCTCGACTCGTAGCGCGCGAAGATCGGCGCGTACAGGAAGTGGCTCCGCGCGCACGACGGGCACTGGTAGTCGTTGAACTTCAGCACCAGCACCTGCGCCCCCTCCCGCGGCACCGGCAGGTCGACGCGGGGCTGGGCCCTCCAGAACCGCACGAACTCGGACTCGGCGTCCTCGGCGCCGGACGCGGACGACGCGATCGGAGCGGTCGACGATGCCACCGGCAGGACCGGCCCGGACGGCTCGGCGAGAAACGGCAGCACCGCGGCCACGCTGACCGCCAGGTAGCCGCCGGCGACACCCAGGGCGGCCGGCGTTCTGACGAGCTGCCCCGCGTCGGCGAGCAGGCGACCCGGGATGGACGCCAGCGGCACGCCCCCGATGGTGCTCACGGCGAGGAAGATGCCGACGACGGCGACGTGGGCGGTGACGCAGAGAAGACAGAGGGTCCCGAGGACGAAGAACGACTCGTAGGCCAGGAACAGTATCGCCGCGAGACCGACCGTCGACAGCACCAGCAGGTAGCCGCCCACGCTGCGGGCCAGCTCGGCGGAGCCCCGGCCCGCCGCCACCGTCAGCAGCGCCACGAGGCCGAACCAGAACGCCCCGAACACCGCGACGGGAATGCCGCCCACCGACCCGAAGCGGCTCTGGTAGACATCTCGGCAGCTCACGGTGGCGTTGACGTCGCAGAAGCTCACGTAGGCGGGATCGTGCGCGATCCGATAGTGCACCCAGGCCGACGCCGTGGCCGCGGCGAAACCGACGAGGGCAAGCGCGATGATGACGCGGCGAACGGTTCCACTCATGGTGCAACTCCGGTTGTCTGGTGCAACTCCGGTTGTCCGGTGCAACTCTGGTTGTCTGGTGCAACACCGGGTTTGTCGCGCACCGTCGAAGGCGCGACGCGACGGTCTCCCGCGGCCGACCCGGCAAGGTCCCGCGGCGCGCGCGGGCGTCGAAGGCGCGACGCGACGGGTCTCCCGCGGCCGACCGGCACGGTCCCGCGGTGCGCGCGGGCGCGGCCGGCCTACTGGATCGGTGCAGCCCCCGCCGGCGCGCCGTTCTGGGCGACCGGCACCGCCGCCGTCGACTGATAGATCGTGCCTCCCTGGTTCGTGCCGAAGAAGCGCACGCCGCCGCCCGACGCGGGCGACGCCCCGACGAAGTAGGTCGTCACCACCCCGCCGGCGGCTATGCCGTTGCAGGACGGGGGCGCCCCCTCGGCCACCGGGCCGGGCGTCAGCTCCACGGAATAGCTGCTCTTCATCGACGGGTCCGAGGCGAGATCCGTGCCGATGAAGCCGTCGCCCCCGCCCACCGTCGGCGGCGTCGCCAGCAGGGCCAGGCTCGGCGCGTAGAAGCCGTTGCCGCAGCTGGCCGCGAACGTCGCCTGGGCGGCGTTGACGGCCCGCAGGGAATTCATGGCCGAAGCCTCGTTGGCGGACATGCGGGCCCGCATCAGCCCCGGCGCCGCGATGGCGGTGATGATGCCGATGATGGCAACCACCATCAGCAGTTCGATAAGGGTGAAGCCGCCGCTGCCACTGGCCTTCATGGTGCCTCTCCTTCGTCGTTCACCGGGCGGTCTCGGCGAGCCCGCCGCGGTCGATTGACCCGCCGTCGTCACCGCACGGGCCCGGCGATCCTGCAAGGCCCGACGACGGATGTGCCCGGCTCCCGACGGCTCCGTCGCCGAGACCTCCGGACCTTCCTCGAAGCACCGCTGCAAGCATCGATCCGCCCGAGCCGCTCAGCGACGAGCCGGCGGCCGCGCCGCAGGCTCTCCGCGCGCCGCGGGCGGCGAGGCCCCGGAAACGCCGGCCTTGCGACTCCGTCGGTCGCCCGACCGGCCCGCCGACCCGCCATCCGCAAGATGAAGCCGGCCCCGGACTCATTCTACGCCGCCGGATTCGAGAGCGCACCCGACCGCGTCCCCGGAAACGACAACCCGCGTTGCCCCGCCGCGCCGGCGAAGCCGGAGGGTCACCCCAGATCGTACTTCTTCGCGTAGTAGCGGAACGACCGAAAGCTCATGCCCAGCAACCCCGCGGCCCTGACCTTGACGCCGCCGGCCTGGTGAAGGGCCCGCGCGAGGTACTCCCGCTCGAGGTCGCGGACGTGCTTCTCGAGGACGAAGCCGGACTCCGGCAACGGCTCCGCGGGGGGCCGAGACGGTCGCCCCTCGCCGGACGCCGCGCCGCGCGGCGGAGATTCGGGCCCGCGCTCCGGGCCCGGCGCATCGTCGAGCTCGAGGCTCTCGGCCTGGACCCGGTTCGACGCCTCGAGAACGGCGGCACGCTCGACGACGTTCTCGAGCTCGGCGACGTTCCCGGGCCACGCGTGGGCCTCGAGGACCCGCTCGGTCCCCGGAGAGAGCCCCCGGAGGTCCCGGCCCGCCTCCCGGGCGAACCGCTCGACGAAGTGGCGGGCCAGCGGCGCGATGTCCTGCCGCCGAGCGTTCAGCGGGGGCACGTGGATGGTGAAGACGCTGACGCAGTAGAAGAGGTCGCGCCGGAACGCGCCCCTCTCGACCATCGCGGCGAGGTCCCGGGTCGTCGCCAGGACGACGCGCGCCGCGGCGGCCCGCCCCGCGCCACCGCCGGGCCCGCCGCCCGCGCGCCGGAACCGGCGCTCCTTGAGGAGCCGCAGCAACACCGCCTGACCCGCCGGGCTCGCCTCGCCGACGTCGGCCAGGAAGAGGGTCCCCGGTCCGGCGGCGGCGACCGGTCCCGCCCGCCCCTCGAGGCCGCCGTCCGGATCGCGAATCGCCGCGGCCAGCGCGTCGACGGTCATCCCGACGAACGGGAGGGCGGCCCGTCCCGAGCCGCGATGAATCGCCCGCGCCACCAGCTCCTTGCCGACGCCGACGCCGCCGGTGACCAGGACCGTGGCGTCGGTGGGTGCCACGCGCGCGATTCGTTCCCGGATGCTCCGCATCTGCGGGCTGTCGCCCACGATGTCGTATGCGCCCCGCGGTCCCCGGGGCCCGGCGCCGTGCGGATCCTGCCTCGACATTTACACGGCCATGCGGCCGATCAGATCGAAGATCGGCAGGTACATGGCGATCACGATTCCACCGATGACCAGCCCCAGCAACGCGATCATGACGGGTTCGAGGAGCGTCAGCAATCCGGCCACCGTCGCGTCGACCTCCTCCTCGCAGAAGTCGGCGACCTTGGCGAGCATGGCGTCCAACGCCCCGCTCGCCTCGCCCACGCCGATCATCTGGATGACCATGGGCGGGAACATCCCCGCCCGCCGCAAGGGCGCGGACACCGTCTCGCCCCGCTCGATGGCCGCCCGGGAGACCAGCACCGCGTCCTCGATGGCCAGGTTGCCGGCGGTCCTGGCGGTAATCTCGAGCCCGGCGAGCAGCGGGACCCCGGAGCCGAGCAGCGTGGCCAGGGTCCGGCAGAAGCGGGCGACGGCCACCTTGCGCAGGATGAGCCCCAGCACCGGGAGCCTGAGCAGCAGGGCGTCGACGGCCCGGCCTCCCCGCGGCGTGGCCCGGTACCAGCGGAACGCGAGGGCCACGGCGACCGCCGCGACGAAGAACAGGGGCGAGTACGACACGAGCGCGTCGCTCGACGCGATGACCACCCGCGTCGGCAGCGGCAACGCGGCCCCCAGCCCCTCGAAGAGCTCGTCGAAGGTCGGTATCACCTTCCACAGGATGACCCCGACGACGGCGGCGGCAATCGCCACGACCGCAATCGGATAGGTCATGGCCGACTTGACCTGCGCCCTCAGCTTGACGCTCTTCTCGATGTGCGTCGCCAGCCGCTCCAGAATGGTGTCGAGGATGCCGCCCGCCTCGCCCGCCGCGACCATGTTCGTATAGAGGGGACCGAACGCCCGCGGGTGCGCCCGCATCGCCTCGGCGAGGCTCGAGCCGCCCTCCACGGCGCTCCGGGTCTGCAGAACGGCCTCGCGAAAGGACCGGTGGGCCTGCTGCCGGCCCAGGGTCTCGAGGCACTCCACGAGCGGCATCCCGGCGTCGATCATCACCGAGAGCTGCCGCGTGAAGACGGCCAGGTCGCGGGCCGGCACGGACCTCGCCCGGCCCGACCTCCGGCCCCGCCTCGCGCCGCCCCGCTTCGGCGCCATGCCGTTGACGCGGACGCCCTCGCGGCCCGGAGCGGCCGCCGCCTCACGGGTGGGAGCGGCGCGCTCACCCCCGCCGCCGCGGCCGGCCCGGGTGCGTCCCGAATGGCGGAAGGTCGGCGTCACCCGGCCGCCCCCCCGCCCGGAACCTGCATCGGCCGGGGGCCCCTGGTCCCCGCCCGCGAGAGGAGCGTCCGCAACTCGTCGGGCATCGACGACGCGGCCAGCGCCGTCTCCACCGAGACGCTCCCCCGTCCGACCAGGGCCGCCAGCGACTGGTTCATCGTCTGCATGCCGTGCCGCCCCTGCCCCGCCTGCATCGCGGAGTACAGCTGGTGCACCTTGTTCTCGCGAATCAGGTTGCGTACCGCGGGAGTCGGCGTCAGCACCTCGGCCGCGGCCACCCGCCCCCGGCCGTCCGCGCCGGGCAGCAGCGCCTGACACACGACGCCTTCGAGCAGGAGCGCGAGCTGGCCGCGCGCCCGGTCCTGGCGGCTGTCGGGGAACGTGTCGACGAGCCGGTTGATGGTCTGGTAGGCGGAGTTGGTGTGGGCGGTGGCGAGGGTCAGGTGGCCGGTCTCCGCGATGCGGAAGGCCGCTTCGATGGTCTCGAAGTCCCGCAGCTCGCCGATGAGGACGACGTCGGGATCCTCGCGGAGGGCGGCCCGCAGCGCCGCCGAGAAGCTGGCGGTGTCGTTGTGGAGCTCGCGCTGATTGACGAGCGAGCGCTTGTGAGGGTGGACGTACTCGATCGGGTCCTCGATGGTCAGGATGTGCGCGTGGCGCTCGGTGTTGATGCGGTCGATCAGGGCGGCCAGGGTCGCGCTCTTCCCCGAACCGGTCGGTCCCGTCACGAGCACGAGGCCGCGGGGTCGCTCGGCCCAGCGTTCGATCACCGGCGGCAATCCCAGCTCTCCGAGGCCCCGTATCGTCTCCGGCACCCGCCGGTAGACGGCCGCGACGGCGCCCGACTGCCTGAAGAGGTTGCAGCGAAACCGCCCGATCCCGCGGACCCCGAACGAGCAGTCGAGCTCGCGGGCGTCCTCGAACCGCCTCCGCTGCCCGTCGCTCAACGCGCTGAATGCGAGCTCCCGGGTGTCGTCGGCGACCAGCCGCGGCAGGTCGAGGGCCCTGAGCTCGCCGTGGACGCGGACCTGCGGCGAAGAGCCGGCGGTCACGTGGAGATCCGAGCCGTCGAGCTCCACCGTCGATCTCAGCAGGTCCTCCAACGTCGGCATCGGCGCTGTCATCCTGTTCCGTCTCCCCTCTCGGGCCTCGCGCGGGACCTCGTCCCGCCCACCCCGGCGGGTCCGCCGCCGCCCGCGGGAGGCGCGCAGCGGGCCCCGCCGCGGGCCCCGGCCGGGTCACGTCTCCTTCAGCACCTCTTCGATGCTGGTGAGCCCTGCCGCTATCTTCCGCAGCCCGCTGGCGCGCAGCGTCACCATGCCCCCTCGACGGCATGGCGCCGAAGCTCCGCCGTCGACGCGCCCTCCCGGACCATGTCGCCGAACCGCTCGGTCACCGCCATCACCTCGTAGAGCCCGATCCGCCCCCGGTAGCCGCGGCCGCTGCACCGTTCGCAGCCCGCTCCCCGGCGCGGCACGACCCGGGCGGCCTCGTCGGCCCCGAACCCGACGGCTTCGAGCACCGGCGGCGGGGTCGGCTCGTCCTCGGCGCATCCCGTGCAGATTCGCCGCACCAGCCGCTGCGCGCAGACCAGGCTGACCGCGCCGGCGACCAGAAACGGCTCGACGCCCATGTTCACGAGCCGGTGGATCGTGCCGGCAGCGTCGTTGGTGTGCAGGGTCGAGAGCACCAGGTGACCGGTGAGGGCCGCCTTGATCGCGATCTCGGCCGTCTCGAGGTCGCGGATCTCGCCGACCAGGATCACGTTGGGGTCCTGGCGCAGGAACGACCGCAGCGCGACCGCGAAGGTGAGCCCCGTGCTGTCGCGGGTCTGCACCTGGTTGACCCCGGCGAGGTTGAACTCGACCGGGTCCTCCGCCGTCATGATGTTGGCGGCCGGGGTGTTGAGCCGGGAGATGGCCGAGTAGAGCGTGCTGGTCTTGCCGCTGCCGGTCGGTCCGGTCACGAGCACGAGCCCCCACGGCCGGCGAATCGCTTCTTCGAGCCGCTTCAACGACTCCGCCTCCAGACCCAGCCGGGTCATGTCGAGCATCAGCTTGCCGCGGTCGAGCAGTCGCAGCACGATCTTCTCGCCCTGCAGGGTCGGCAGGCAGGACACGCGGAAGTCGATGTCCCGGGCGGCGCCGTCCGCGTTCAGCCTCAGCTTGATGCGGCCGTCCTGGGGAAGCCGCCTCTCGGCGATGTCGAGCTTCGCCATCACCTTGAGGCGCGAGGTGATGGTGTCGCGGTACTTCGGCGGAGGCTCCATGACCTCGTACAGAACGCCGTCGATGCGGAACCGGATTCGGTACCGCTTCTCGTACGGCTCGAAGTGGACGTCGCTGGCCCCCTTCTGAATCGCCGACGCCAGCACCGCGTTGACGAGCCGCACCACCGGCGCCGTGCCGCTCTGCGTCTCGAGGGCGGTGACGTCGACCTCCTCCGCCTCGTCGATGACCTCGAGGCCCCCGCCGAGGCCGGGAACCTCCTCGAGGGCCTTCGCGGCGAGGGCGAGCCGGCTCTCCCCGAGGTCGGGCGCGGCCGCCGGGCCCGGCCCCTCGCCGTAGTACCGCTCGAGCGCGGCGCGGACGGCCGCCTGCGTCGCCACCACCGGCTCCACGCGACACCCGGTCATGAACTCGATGTCGTCGACCGCGAAGACGTTGGCCGGATCGGACATCGCGACGGCGAGGGCGGCCCCGGTGCGGGCCAACGGGACCGTCTCGTACTTCCGGGCGGTCGCCGCGGGGAGGAGCGCGATCGCGGCCGGCGCGATCTCGAAACGGCCGAGCTCGATGAACGGAACGCTGAACTGCCGGCTCAGCACCGCCGCGACGTCGGCGTCTCGCGCGAGACCGAGCCCCACGAGGTGAGAGCCCAGCCTGCCGCCGTCGGACCTCTGGCCCTCGAGGGCCTCGTCGATGCCGGCCTGCGTCGCGCCTCCGGTCTCGACGAGCAGTTCACCGATGCGGGCAGCCATGATCTTCGGAACCGGGCGGTTGGGATCGGCCAACCGACTGACAACCATTCTACGGAAGTGACGTTATTTGTCAATCCGCCGGCCGATCGCGACCATATTCGACGTCTCGTTGTCACTTTGGCCGGGGGTTCGCTCGGATCGGAAGGAAGAGGTGGAAGCCGCCGCAGTCGGACGGGCGGATACGCAGCCCGCGCGGAGCGAAGGCGGGAGAGGACGCTGGGGTGGTGGAGACCGGGAACCGGCCGCGGCCGGGACGCCGCGCGGGCCCCGCGGACCGGCGTCAACCGACGATGACGGCGCCCGCGACCACGGTCGTCCAGAGCCCCTGCTTGTCACCCACCGCGGTCTGGGTGACGGCCTGCGTCCGGACGATCTTGTTCGACAGCCGGTAGACCTCCTTCTTCTCGTCCCAGCTCTTGTCGGGGTCGAACTCGAGGCCCAGGGTGGTGGCGAGCATCTCCGCCGCCAGCTCCTCGGCGTAGTCGCCGGCGGTGTCCTCGTTCTCGCCGAAGCTGTGATGCTCGGACAGGTAGCCGAACAGCCGGCGGTCGCGGGGAATCGCGACCCCGATCGACGCCGCCACGAGCCGGTGGGGCTCGCGGGTGGCGGCCTCCGACATCACCGCGAACGCGATCTGGCCGGGCTTGAGCTTCCGGACCCCGGTGGACCTCGGCAGGATGCGGCACCCCGGGGGGAAGATGCTCGACACCCGGACGAGATTGCAGGCCGCGATGTCGGCCGAGCGCAGCGCCAGCTCGAACGAGGTCAGCTTCTCGCGGTGCTTGCCGACGCCCTTGGTGAAGAAGAGCTCCTTGGGGACGAGTTCGATCACGTGGCTCTGCCGGGGAGGAGTCGCGGGTGGCCGGAGGCGCCGACGGGAGTCCGTCGGAACATTCGAGACGCAGTGTTCGACCGTAGTGCAAGCAGCCGCAGGCTGTCAAGGACGGGCGGCGCGCGGGAACGGCGCGGGAGGCCCCGGCGGGATTGAACATCTGGCCGGTCCGGGGCGTATACGGTACGACGGCGCGGCGCGACGAGGAGTCGGCGCCGTACCAGGATGGGGACTCCTGGAGGGTGGGTCGGGCGCCATGCGGGGCCGGAGGCGACGTTCGCCGGGCCGGGCTCACCGCGCCGACCGACCGGTCGACGAGAGCGGAGGACGGAATACCGAGGGCAAACGAGGGGTAAAATGGCAGGTTACCGTCGGCGCCCGAAACCGACGTCTCCTACACGATTCGAGCCATGACCGAAGAGACCGACGCGGCGCGACCCGAGGACGGACCCTCCCCGCACCTCGCGGCACGCCTGTTGGGAGTGCTGCTGTCGCCGCGCTCCACGTTCGCCGCGATCGTGGACCGACCCCGTCCGTTCGGGGCCCTCGCGGCCACGTGTCTCTGCGCCGCCGTCGCTGCCGGCTGGCTGTCCAGCACCGAGCTGGGCCAGCAGATGATCCTGGAGCAGCAGATCGACGGCATGGAGGCGTTCGGCATGACGGTCACGGACGAGCTCTACGCCGAGATGGAACGCAACCTCGAGGGCTCCTGGTACTTCAGCGCCCTGGGCCCCGTGGTCTCCTTCCCGATCATCACGTTGATCATCGCCGGGCTCGTGTGGACCACCTGCTACGTCATCCTCGGAGCGCATGCACCCTTCAAGGCGATGTACGCGGTCGTGACCCACGCCGGGGCCGTCAGCATCGTCCAGCAGGTGTTCACGGTGCCCCTCAACTACATGCGCGGGGCCATGAGCGTACCCACGACGGTGTCGGCCCTGCTGCCGATGCTTGAAGAAGGCACCTTCGTCCAGCGAACGCTGGGCCTCGTCGAGCTCTTCACCGTGTGGCAGTTCTTCCTGCTTGCGGTGGGAACCGGGGTCCTCTACAAGCGGCGCACGGGCCCCATCGCCACCATCTTCTACAGCCTGTACGCGGTAGTCGCGATCGCGGCCGGCTTCATCATGTCTCGCCTGGGAGGGTGATCCGTTGACCGCTTCCCGCAAGGCCGTCCTCATCGCGGCGATCGTGGTCCTCGGGGCCGCGGTCGTGTACATCAACCTGACGTTCGAGCGCGCCACCGGACCCGAGGTGGAGGTCGAGGCGGTCGAGCGGCGCTACCTCGAAGCCATCGTGTCCGCGCCGGGCACCATCGTTCCCCAGCTCACCGTCGACATCAGCGCGAACACCATGGGCCAGGTGACCCGGCTCGAGTTCGACGAGGGTCAGCGCGTCACGGTCGGCGACTTCCTCCTCGAGATCGACCCCGAGACGCTGCGCGCCGCCGTCGACCGCGGCGAGGCGGCGCTGCAGGCGTCGCGCTCGGCCCAGCGGCAGGCGGAGGTCACGGTGGAGACGGCGCGGGTCAACCTCGATCTGGCCCGCGACAACCTGGAGCGGCAGGAGCACCTGTGGGGGCTGCGGCTCGTCTCGCGCGAGGCCTACGAGCAGGCCCTGAACGACGTCGCCCTGCGGGAAACCGAGCTGCAGGCGCGGGAGGTGGAGGTCGCCACCCAGGCCCAGCGCATCCGCCAGGAGGAGGCCAACCTCGAGAGCGCGCGCTACGAGCTGACCAAGGTGACGATTACCTCGCCCATCTCGGGCGTCGTCACCCGGCGCAACATCGAGGAGGGCGAGACCGTCGTCGTCGGCACCATGAACAACCAGGGCACGGTGCTGGCGACCATCGCCGACCTCTCGGTGATCGAGGCCGAGGTGGAGGTCGACGAGACCGACATCCCCAGCGTCGAGCTCGGGCAGCTCGCCACCGTCACCATCGACGCGTTCCCCGACGACGAGTTCTCGGGCGTCGTGACCGAGATCGGCAACAGCCCCATCAACCCCGTCGGCGCCGGCGCCGCGGCCGGCGGCGCCGGCAGCCAGGCGACGACGTTCAAGGTCGTCGTGACCCTCGACGAGGCGATTCCCGGCGTGCGCCCCGGCTTCACGTGCACCGCCGACATCACCACCGCGATCCGCCCCGACTCGCTGGCGATACCGATACAGGCCTCCACCGTGCGCGAGGTGGTGCTGGACGCGAGCGGAAACGTGGTGCCGCAGGAGACGGGACCGCGGGGCCGCAGCGTCGTCCCGGCCGCCGAGGCGGCGGACCTCGGGGCGGGAGAGACCGAGGAGGAGCTCGAGGGCGTGTTCGTGGCCCGCCAGGGCCGCGCGGTGTTCGTGCCCGTCGACACCGGCATCGCCGGCGAGCGCTACTTCGAGGCGCTCTCCGGGGTGGCGGAAGGCGACCTCATCGTCACCGGGCCGTTCAGCGAGGTGCGCAACCTCGCCGACGGCGACTCCATCCGGGTGGTGGAGAGTGCGACGCGTCGCTGACCTCACGGGCATCGCCCTGCGCGCCATCTGGGCCAACAAGCTCAGGTCCACCCTCACGATCCTGGGGAACATCGTGGCGGTGGCCTCGATCATCGCGGTGGTGTCGCTGATTCAGGGCGTCAACGCGGAGGTCGGCAACGCCATCGTCTCGCAGTTCGGCCCGGACTCGTTCGTCATCGAGCGCACGCCGATGGTCATGACCGAGGCCGACATCGAGGCGACGAGAAACAATCCGCGCGTGTCGCTCGACGACGCCGACGCCATCCGGCGGTTCAGCCCGAGCGTCGGGGCGGTCATGGCCCAGGCGGGGCGAAGCGGCGAGGTGCGCTACCGCGACCGGGTGCTCGAGAACGTGCGCATCCGGGGGGTGACCCGCGACTACGTGGAGTTCCCGACCTTCACGGCCGAGCGCGGGCGCCTCGTCAACCGCACCGAGGTCGATCGCAACCGCGGCGTCGCGCTGCTGGGCGCGGAGACCGCCGACCGGCTGTTCGACCAGCTCGACCCGCTGGACCGCCGCATCAAGGTCCAGGGCGTGAACTTCCGGGTCGTCGGGGTCAGCGAGCCGACCCTCGCGGCGTTCGGACAGTCGCAGGACGAGTTCGTCATCATTCCGATGGGCCAATTCCGCAAGCTGTTCGGGGCGCGCCCGTCGCTCACGCTGCGGGTCCGCTCGGACAGCCCGGAGGAGTTCGACCGTGCCGTCGACGACGCGACGGTGGCCCTGCGCATCGAGCGGCAGCTGCGCGCCACCGAGGAGAACGACTTCGGGCTGTTCACGTCGGGAGCGGTGCTGGGGCTCTACCAGCAGGCCACCACCGGCATCTTCGCGGTGCTGGTGGGCATCGTCAGCCTGTCGCTGGTGGTGGGGGGCATCGTCATCATGAACATCATGCTGATGGTGGTCTCGGAGCGCACGCGGGAGATCGGGCTGCGCAAGGCCCTGGGGGCGCGCCGCCGCGACCTCCTCTGGCAGATCCTCGCCGAGTCGGTGATCCTGTCCGTCGCCGGCGGCCTGATCGGGACCGTGTTCGGTTTCGGGGTGGCCGTCGGCCTGAGCTCGATGACGCCCGTCACCGCGGTCGTGCACCCGTGGTCGGTGGTGCTGGGCATCACGATGACGGCGGGGGTGGGACTGTTCTTCGGGCTGTACCCGGCATCGAGGGCGGCGTCGCTGGATCCCATCACGGCGCTGGGCCGCGCCTGATTGGGTCCGCGAGCCCCGTGCCGGCGAGGAGGCCCCGCGTCGCACCGAGACCACCGCGCGCGCCGGCGGGCTGAACGGCGCCCGCGGGCAGGGAACACCCGTGCCGGAACGAGGCGCGACGGGGGAGCATGTTCCCGCGTCCGCTCGACACACTCATGGCCAAGCACTCCTACGGCGGCCTGTTCGGCGAGATCGTGACGATGGCGGTGGCCACGCTGCGCGACCAGAAGGCGCGATCGAGCCTGACGATTCTCGGCGTGGTCATCGGCATCATGTCCATCGTCGGCAGCACGTCGCTGATCCGCGGGCTCGACCAGTCGCTGCGCGACACCATCGAGTCGATGGGTCCGGACGTCATCATGCTGACGAAGTTCTCGGCCATCAGCCTGGGCTCCGGCGAGGAGTTCATGGAGCTGATCCGCCGCCCGAACCTCACCACCGCGGACGCCGAGGCCATCGCGAGTCAGGCCGACTCGCTCGCCAACGTGGCCATCCTGCTCGGACAGGGAGGGCCGCCGACCCAGGAGCGGGTGTACCACCGGTCGGATCGGACGAAGCCGATCATGATCCTCGGCACCACCTCCGACTATCCGGACATTCAACCCGTGGATCTGGTGGAGGGCCGTTTCTTCACACCGGGCGAGACCCGCCGGCGGACGCGGGTGGCGGTGCTGGGCCATACGCCGGCCGAGGCCCTCTTCCCGAACACCGATCCCATCGGGAAACGCGTCCGCATCGGGACCAGCCGCTACACGGTGATCGGGGTGGTCGGGGAGACGCCGAGCCCGGGCGGCTTCAACATGGGGCAGGACGATTTCGTCCTCGTTCCCCACACCACCTATCAGAAGCAGTTCGGGATCAGGGCGCAGCGCATGTTCGGGGGATCGATGCGCCCGGTGGTGATCCTGGCCGCCCCTCAAGAGGGCGTCGACCCCGAGGTCGCTCTCGGGGACATCGAGCGCGTCATGCGCATCCGGCACCGCCTGCGCCTCGACGAGCCGAACGACTTCGAGTTCATCACCCAGGACGCGATGCTCGCGCTGTGGGACCAGATCAGCAGCGCCACGTTCCTGTCGCTGATCGTCATCTCCTCGATTGCGCTGATGGTGGGGGGCATCGGGGTGATGGCGATCATGACCATCTCGGTGACCGACCGCACCCGCGAGATCGGCACCCGCCGGGCCATCGGCGCGAAACGCAAGGAGATTCTCTGGCAGTTCCTGCTCGAGGCCGCCTGCCTCACCGGCATCGGCGGGCTGATCGGCATCCTCCTCGGCAGCGGCATCGGCCTCGGCATCCACTGGGCCACCGGGTTCCCGGTGTCGCTGCCGTGGTGGTCGTTCGCCCTCGGCCTGGGGTTCTCCTGCGGCGTCGGCATCGTCTTCGGCATGTACCCGGCCATCAAGGCCTCCAGCCTCGACCCCATCGAAGCCCTGCGCCACGAATAGACGGCGGTCGGGACGGACCGCCGTGCCTTGAGCGGACGCCCGGACTGGCGTAGGATGTGGGTTTGCGCCGGCAGCCGACGAGGGACACGGCGGCCCGGGCTGCCGATGCCGCGGCCTCGACGAGTGCGTTTCGGACGGCCAGGAATCTGCGGCGCAGGAGGATAGCCGAGCCATGAAAGTGTACGATGCGGACCAGATCCGTAATGTCGCGTTGGTGGGACACAGCGGCGCCGGCAAGACGCAGCTCGCCTCGGCCCTCCTGTTCGACGCCGGCGCCGTCAACCGCCTCGGGGCCGTCGACGACGGCACCACCGTCACCGACTACGACGACGAGGAGATCGCGCGCAAGCACACCCTGTCGTCCAGCACTGCCTTCGCGGAGTGGAAGAAGACGAAGATCAACCTCATCGACACGCCGGGCATGGCGAACTTCTTCAGCGACGCCTGCTGCGCCCTGCGGGTCGCCGACGCCGCCCTCGTCATCGTCGACGCGGTGGCCGGCTGCGAGGTGCTGACCGAGAAGGTGTGGGCGGTCGCCGACGAGCTGGGCCTGCCCTGCGTCGTGGTGCTCAACCGCCTCGACCGTGAACGGGCGAGCCTGTCCCGCTCGCTCGACTCGCTGCACGAGGCCCTCGGCCGCACGGTGGCGCCGATCCAGCTTCCGATCGGAGAGGAGAAGGGCTTCCGCGGCGTGGTCGACCTCGTCGCCATGAAGGCGCTGACCTTCGACGCGGACGGCCGGACGGTGGCCGCCGGCGACGTGCCGGCCGAGCTGGCCGATGAAGCCGGTGCGGCCCGGGAGGCGCTCATCGAGCTCGTCGCCGAGGCGGACGACGCCCTCATGGAGCAGTTCTTCGAGGCGGGCACTCTGACCCAGGAGCAGTTGGAGGCGGGGCTCAAGACGGCCGCCGCGGGGCGGCACGTGTTCCCCCTGGTGTGCACGTCGGCCACCGCCAACATCGGCGTTCAGCCCCTGCTCGACGCCGTCCTCGCGTATCTTCCGTCTCCGGCGCAGCGGAACTTGCCGGTGGTCGATTCGGAAGGGAGCCCCGCGACGCCCGACTCGCCCGACGGCGCCGCCGCCCTGGTGTGGAAGACGGTGGCCGACCCGTTCGCGGGACGGATTACGATGTTCCGGGTGGCGAGCGGCTCGATCGCGGCGGATTCGACGGTCCAGAACGTCAGCCAGGGTGTCGGCGAACGCATCGGCGCCATCACCCTCATGCAGGGCAAGACCCAGACCGGCGTTCCCGAGATCAGGGCGGGCGACCTCGGCGCCGTCGCCAAGCTGAAGGAGACCCGGACCGGGGACACGCTGGCGCCGAAGGACGCGGCGTGGCGGTTCGCCCCGTTCCAGTTCACCGAGCCGGTGCTCTCCTACGCCATCGAGCCGAAGAGCCGCGGCGACGAGGAGAAGATCAGCACCGCCCTCCAGCGCCTGCAGGAGGAGGACCCCACCATCCGCTATGCCCGCGACGCCCAGACCTCGCAGCTTCTGCTCTCGGGGCAGGGACAGCTGCACATCGAGGTGACCGTCGCCAAGCTCAAGCGCCGCTTCGGGGTCGAGGTCAACCTGAAGCTGCCGCGGATCCCGTATCGCGAGACCATCAAGGCGTCCACCGAGGCCCACGGCCGCCACAAGAAGCAGACCGGCGGGCACGGGCAGTTCGGGGACTGCAAGATCAAGGTCGCGCCGCTCCCGCGGGGCGAGGACTTCCAGTTCGTCGACGAGATCTTCGGGGGGGCGATTCCGCGCGGGTTCATCCCCGCCGTCGAGAAGGGCATCCAGGAGGCGCGGACGCGCGGCTACCTCGCGGGCTACCCGATGGTGGACTTCCAGGTCACCCTCTACGACGGATCGTTCCACCCCGTCGATTCGAACGAGATGTCGTTCAAGATGGCGGGCCGGCTCGCGTTCCGCGACGCCATGTCGCGCGCGAAGCCCACGCTGCTCGAGCCGGTCATGAACGTCGAGGTCTACGCGCCCAGCGACTACGCCGGCGACCTCATGGGGGACCTCAACGGCCGCCGCGGCAAGATCGGCGGCATGGAGACGCGCGGCTCGTCGACGTCGATCAAGGCCGAGGTCCCCATGGCGGAAATGCTGACCTACGAGCAGCAGCTGACGTCGGCCACCGGCGGCCGCGGGTCGTACCACATGGAGTTCTCGCACTACGAAGAGGTGCCGGCCCACATCCTGCAAAAGGTCATAGCGGACGCCAAGGCGGAACGCGGCGAGGACGACGACAAGGACAGCTGAGGATCGACGCGTAGAACGGCGATGGAGCCGACAGCGTAGGCCAGCAGGGCGGAACGCGGCGAGGACGACGACAAGGACAGCTGAGGGCTACGCGGTTTCCTCGGACTTCTCCGCGTCCTGCCCGCGCCGCAGGCGCTTCGCGGCGGCCCGCAGGCGGCCGCCCATCCCCTTCTTCTTCTTCGAGGCGTCCGCGGCCGGCGACGCGTCGTCGGCGTCCCGATCCTGGCTGGGATCGTACTCGCTGCCCACCAGCTCGATCTGCGCGACCTCGGCCGCGTCGCCCTGGCGGCGGCCGAGATGCAGCACGCGCGTATACCCGCCCGGCCGTTCCGCGAAACGGGGCGCGATGGTGCCGAACAGCTTGCCCGCGATCTGCTTGTCGGCGATGTCCCGCGCCACGAGCCGGCGCGCGTGCAGGGCGCGCGTGGTCTCCGCACCGTCCTCGAGGCCGCGCTTGGCCACCGTGATGAGACGCTCGACGAACGGACGCAGCTCCTTCGCCTTGGCCAGGGTCGTATCGATCCGCTCGTGGCGCAACAACATCGTGGCCTGATTGCGCAGCGTGGCGAGTCGATGTTCGGTCGTCCGACCCAGCTTCCTGTGCGCTACTCGATGACGCATGCTTCCGTTCCTCTCCCCGGGAACCCGTGGCGAAAACGCCGCGCGGCTCGAGACTCTAGCCTTCCGCCTCGGCGTCGGGCGTCGGC
Organism: Vicinamibacterales bacterium; assembly: GCA_965116765.1. Taxonomy (GTDB): domain Bacteria; phylum Acidobacteriota; class Vicinamibacteria; order Vicinamibacterales; family UBA8438; genus JAJEEA01. Next base: position 2,673,071 of record OZ220718.1, read on the forward strand.
TGCTCGAATCGCATGCCGAGGCCGAGCCCCATCTGCTGCAATATCTCCTTGATCTCGTTGAGCGACTTGCGGCCGAAGTTCTTCGTGCGGAGCATCTCCGCCTCGCTCTTCTGCACGAGCTCGCGAATGGTGCGGATGTTGGCGTTCTTCAGGCAGTTGTAGGACCGGACCGAGAGCTCGAGCTCCTCGACGCTCTTGTCGAGATGCTCGTTGGCCACCGCCATCCCCTCGCTGTCCGGCTCGGCCGGCGCGTCGCCGGACTCGTCGAGATTGATGAAGATGCTCAGGTGGTCGCGCACGAGCCTGGCGCCCAGCGAGATCGCCTCCCGGGCCGTCACCGAGCCGTCCGTCCACACGTCCACGGTGAGCTTGTCGTAGTCGGTCGTCTGGCCGAGACGGGCCGCTTCGACCAGATAGTTGACCCTGCGCACCGGGGAGTGGACCGAGTCGACGGGAATCCAGCCGATGCCGAGGTCCTCGTCGAAGTTCTTCTCCGCGGAGACGTACCCGCGTCCCTGCTTGACCCGCATCTCCATGTGCAGCGAGCCGCCGTCGGCCACCGTCGCGACGTGCAGATCGGGGTCGAGAATCTCCACCGCGGCGTCGACCTCGAGATCCGCCGCCTTGACCGCGCCCGGCTTGTCGGCCCGCAGATACACAGTCTTCGTCTCGTCGCCGTGCAGCTTGATGGGGATCTGCTTCAGGTTCAGGATGATGTCGGTCGCATCCTCCACGACCCCCGGAATCGGAGAGAACTCGTGGAGCACGTTGTCGATCTTGACGCTCGTGACCGCGGCGCCCTCGATGGCGGACAAGAGCACGCGACGCAACGCGTTGCCGATCGTGGTCCCGAAACCGCGCTCGAACGGCTGGGCGGAGAACCTCCCGAACCGATCGGTCAGGGTCTCCGCATCGAACTCCAGCCGTTTCGGTCGCTGGAAGCCTTTCCACAACATCAAGTCAGTCCTTTCTGAGCCCGGGACCGCTTCTTCTCTTCTACTTCGAGTACAGCTCGACGATCAGCTGCTCCTGCACCGGCAGGTTGATCTGCTCGCGCGTCGGGAGCGAGGCGACCCGCCCCGTCAACGTGGACGCGTCGAACTCCAGCCAGTCGGGGATCCCCCGTCCCTTGACCTCCTCCATGGCGTAGAGAATCGCGGGCTTCTTCGCGCTGCGTTGCCTGACGCTGACGGCGTCGCCGGCCTTCAGCGAGAAGGACGGGATGTCGGCCCGCTTGCCGTTCACGCGCACGTGGCCGTGCCGGACGAGCTGCCGGGCCTGAGGCCGGGAAGTCGCGAGTCCGAGCCGGTAGACGACGTTGTCGAGCCGCCGCTCGAGCAGCTGCAGCAGCGTCTCGCCGGTGATGCCCCGCTGCCGTTCCGCCGCCGCGAAGTACCGGCGGAACTGGTTCTCGAGCACGCCGTAGGTGCGCTTGACCTTCTGCTTCTCGCGAAGCTGCGAGCCGTAGCCCATGACCTTGCTGGGGCGACGGCGGCGCCCCTGCTGCCCGGGGGGGACGTTGCGCTTCTCGATGGCGCACTTCTCCGCGTAGCAACGCTCGCCCTTCAGGAAGAGCTTCATGCCCTCGCGGCGGCAGAGCCGGCAAACGGGTCCTGCGTATCGTGCCATGCTGATCTGCTCCTGGCCTCGTCTCCGTCGGCGCTATACGCGCCGCCGCTTGGGCGGACGGCACCCGTTGTGAGGAATGGGCGTCACGTCGCGAATCGACTTCACGCTGAGGCCGGCCGAGGCCTGCAGCGCGCGAATGGCGGACTCGCGCCCCCCGCCGGGGCCCTTGACGCGCACGTCCACGGTGCGCATGCCCACCGCCTTGGCCCCGTGGCCGGCCCGTATCGCCGCCTGCGTGGCCGCGAACGGGGTGCCCTTCCGCGAGCCGCGGAAGCCGATGCCGCCGGCGCTCGACCACGCCACGACGTTCCCCTCGGTATCGGCGATCGTGATGATCGTGTTGTTGAACGACGCCTGGATGTGCACGATGCCGTGGTGCACGACCCGCTTGTCGCGCTTCTTCTTGAAGGTCTTCTTGCGCTTGGCCGGCCGCTTGCTCGGCGTCGGAACCGAGGCGTCGACCGTCTCCAGCTTGGCCATTCGCGAACTGTCCTTTCCCTTGCACTAGCCCGCCCATCGTCGCCTTCGGCTCCGCTGGGCGCCCAACCAACCCTGCTGGAAGTCTGCACCGTTCTACGGCGCAGACTCCTGGTCCGCCCATCGTCGCCTTCGGCTCCGCTGGGCGCCCAACCAACCCTGCCGGGCGTCTGCGCCGTTCTACCGCGCAGACGCCTAGCTGGTCCGCTTCTTCGCCACCGCGCCCCGGCGCGGCCCCTTCCGCGTCCGGGCGTTGGTCTGCGTCCGCTGGCCGCGGACGGGCAGGTTGCGGCGATGGCGCATGCCGCGGAAGGAGCCGACCTCCATCAGGCGCTTGATGTTCATGGTGACCTCCTTTCGGAGATCACCCTCCACCCGGCCCTGCTCCTCGATGACCCGGCTGATCTTGCGGACGTCGTCCTCGGAGAGGTCCTTGATCCGGATATCGGGATCGACTCCGGCCTCCTTCAGGATCACCCCGGACCGGTGGTCGCCTATCCCGAAGATGTACGTCAGCCCCGTCTCGATGCGCTTGCTTCTCGGTAGATCGACACCCGCGATTCGAGCCATGATCCGGCCTCACCCCTGTCGCTGCTTGTGCTTCGGATTCGGGCAGATCACGCGCACGACGCCCGAGCGGCGCACGATCTTGCACTTGTCGCAAATGCGTTTCACCGATGCTCGTACCTTCATTCCACGTCCTCGAACGGGCCCCTCGGACCAGGCTCGCCGGCATTGCCCCGCAATCCCTGGCCCGGCCGGGAATCGCGATGCCGTCGTCGCCGCCGCGCGTTCCGTCGAAACGGACGACGTCAGTGGATCGACGCCGGCCCCGCCGTTCGCATCGCCGCCGCCCCCTGCGCCGCGCCGGCATCGCCCGCGAGGGTCAACACTTCCGGACCGCCCTCGGTAATCGCCACCGTATGCTCGAAATGCGCGGCGAGGCTGCCGTCGCGGGTCACCGCCGTCCAGCCGTCGCCCAGCACCTTGACCGCCGGCCGCCCCAGGGTGACCATCGGCTCGATGGCGATGACCATGCCGCTCTCCAGCCTCGGTCCCTGGCCCGGCTCCCCGTAGTTCGGAATCTGCGGCTCCTCGTGCAGCGCGACCCCGATGCCGTGACCGACGAACTCGCGGACCACCGAGAACCCGTGCGCCTCCACGTGCCGCTGCACGTGGTGCCCGATGTCGGAGACGTGCCCGCCCACGCGGACCTGCGCGATGCCGCGCTCCAGGGCCTCGCGGGTGACCCTGAGCAGCTCCGAGACGCGCTCGGGAACGCCGCCGACGGGCACCGTGATGGCCGAATCGCCGTAGTAGCCGTCGAGCACGACGCCCATGTCGAGCGACACGATGTCGCCGGCGACGAGGGGGGCCGGCGACGGAATGCCGTGCACCACCGCCTCGTTCACCGATGCGCACAACGTCGCCGGATAGCCCTGATACCCCTTGAACGCGGGCACCGCGCCGGCCGCGCGAATCTGCCGTTCCGCCACGGCGTCGAGCTCGAGCGTGGAAACCCCGGGCGCCACCACGCGCCGAAGCTCGGCGAGCACCTGCGCCACCAGGGCGTTCGCCGCCCGCATGCGCTCGATCTGGGCCGGCGACTTGCGGACGATCATGCGCGGGTCTCCCCCGCCGGGGCGCGCCCCGGCGCCCGTCCCGCGAGCACCGCGTCGACGGCGGCGGCAAGGGCCGACCCCACCTCGGCCGGGCCCCGGTCCCCGTCGACGGCGCGGAACGAAGGGCGCTGCGAATAGTAGTCGACGAGCGGCCGGGTCGCGTCCGCGTAGACCCGCAACCGCTCCCGCACGACCGACTCGGTGTCGTCGCTCCGCAGCACCAGCTCGCCGCCGCACCGGCCGCAACGCGGGCCCGGCGACAGGTCGACGCTCGTCGCCTGGCCGCACTCCCCGCAGACCCGCCGCCGCGCGAGCCGGGCCACGAGCGCGTCGTCCGGCACCGCGATGTCGATGACGATCAGCGGCGGACGCCCGGTCATGATCTCGTCGAGGGCCACCGCCTGCGCCACCGTGCGGGGAAAGCCGTCGAGCACGAAGCCGCCCGCGACGTCCTCCCGGTCGAGGCGCTCCCGCACGATGGCGATCATCAGCTCGTCGTCGACGAGGCGCCCCGCCTCCATCGTCGCCTTGGCCCGGCGGCCGAGCTCGGAGCCGGACCTGACCGCGTCCCGCAGGATGTCTCCCGTCGAGATCTGCGGTATGCCGTGCCGGCGGGCGAGCTCGACGCCCTGCGTGCCCTTGCCGGCGCCGGGCGGCCCCAGCACGACCAGGTTGATCGCCGAACCCATGGAGACCGCCACCTCAGCCACGACGACCCCGGATGCGGGTCTTGCGCATGAAGCCGTCGTAGTGACGCATGATCAACTGCGACTCGACCTGCTGCACGGTGTCCATCGACACCCCGACGATGATCAGCAGCGACGTGCCCCCGAAGTAGAACGTGACGTTGAGCCCGTCGGTGATCCACCTCGGCGTGACCGCGTCGAGGGAGTCGCCGATGAACGGAATCGCGGCGACGCGGAACCCGACGATCATCAGGTCGGGCAGTATCGCCACGATCGCCAGGTAGACGGCCCCCACCAGCGTGATCCGGGTCAGGATGGTGTCGATGTACTCCGCCGTCCGCTTGCCCGGCCGGATGCCCGGCACGAACCCGCCGTACTTGCGCATGTTCTCGGCGACGTCGTCCGGATTGAAGATGATCGCCGTGTAGAAGTAGGCGAAGAAGATGATGCCCCCCATGTAGAGCAGGTAGTAGAGAGGCATGCCGTTCGCGAGGTTCTCGGTGATGCCCTGCGCCCACGCGGTGTCGGGCATCGCGGAGGTGATGGTCGCGGGGAACGCGAGCAGCGACGAGGCGAAGATGACGGGAATGACCCCGCCCGTGTTCACCTTCAGGGGAATGTGGGTGCTCGTGCCGCCGTACATCCGCCGTCCCACGACCCGCTTCGCGTACTGCACGGTGACCCGGCGCTGCCCGCGCTCGATGAACACCACCGCGCCGATGACGAGGATCATCAGGATGGAGAGGATCAACAGGCGGAACAGTCCCATCTGGCCGGTGCGCAGCTGATCGAGGGTGTTCAGGACCGCCGCGGGCAGGTTGACGACGATGCCCGCGAAGATGATCAGCGACATGCCGTTGCCGATTCCCCGCTCGGTGACCTGCTCGCCCAGCCACATGATGAAGCAGGTGCCGGTGGTGAGGGTCAGGACCACCAGCAGGCGGAAGCCCCAGCCGGGCTCGTACACCAGGGGCAGGCCGCCGGCGATGTTGGTCTGGCTCTCGAGCCAGAAGGCGATGGCGAACGCCTGCACCACGCACAGCAGCAGCGTGCCGTAGCGGGTGTACTGGGTGATCTTCCGGCGCCCGAGCTCGCCCTCCTTCGACAGGCGCTCCAGGTACGGCCAGACGACGGTCAGGAGCTGCAGGATGATGGACGCGCTGATATAGGGCATGATGCCCAGCGCGAAGATCGTGACCTGGGCGAGGTTGCCGCCCGAGAACATGTTGTAGAGCCCGAACATGGTCCCGGCCGCCTGCTCGGCGAGTATCGCCAGCGCGTCGGTGTTGACGCCCGGGGTCGGGATGACGCTGCCGAGGCGGTAGACCGCGAGAATGGACAGCGTGAACAGCACCCGGGTCCGCAGATCCGAGATCGCGAAGACGTTCCGCAGGCTGTCAAACATCGATGCGCCCCTTGCCGGTCAGGTTCCGGTCCGTTCCGACGCTCACCCCGTCACGACCTCCGTCCGGCCGCCGGCCCCGGCGATGAGCTCGGCCGCCTTCCGGCTGAACTTGTGCGCCTTGACCGTCAACGCGACGTCCAGGCCCCCCCGGGCCAGGACCTTCACGAGCCTGGCGTTCGAGCGCACGAGGCCCGACTCCCGCAACAGGTCGGGGGTCACCTCGGTGTCGGCCTCGAACCGCTCGGCCAGCGTGTCCAGATTGACGACGGCGTACTCCACCCTGAACGGATTGAAGAAGCCCCGCTTCGGCACCCGGCGGTGCAGCGGCATCTGGCCGCCCTCGAACCCGCGCTTCCGGCGGTATCCCGACCGGGACTTCTGCCCCTTGTGCCCCCGCCCCGACGTCACCCCGGTACCGGAGCCGTAGCCTCTGCCCACGCGCTTCTTCCGGCGGCGGGCGCCGGTGGGCGGCTTCAGATCGCTCAAGCTCATGGTCAGACCTCGGTCACGCGGACCAGATGCCGAACCTTCCGGATCATGCCGCGGATGGACGGCAGGTCCTGCAGCTCGACGGTGTGGTGCAGCCGCCGCAACCCCAGGCCCCGCACCACCTTCGCCTGGCGCCGGTCGAAGCCGATGGTGCTCCGCACCAGCGTCACGCGCACGCGCCCGGCCTCCCCGGCCGTCGTATTGGTCATACCGCCGTCAGCTCCTCGAGATCGATGCCCCGCAGCCGCGCCACCGAGACCGGGTCCTTCAGCTCCATGAGTCCGGTGAAGGTGGCCCGCACGACGTTGTGCGGATTCTGCGTTCCCAGAGACTTGGTCAGGATGTTCTGCACGCCGGCCGACTCCAGGACCGCGCGCACGGCGCCGCCCGCGATGATGCCGGTGCCCTCGGGGGCCGGCTTCAACAACACGCGCCCGGCCCCGAAGCGCCCGACCACCATGTGCGGTATCGTCGTGCCGGCGAGGGGCACCCGGAGCAGCGCCTTCTTGGCCGCCTCGATGCCCTTCTTGATGGCCGACGGGACCTCCTTGGCCTTGCCGACCCCGAACCCGACCACGCCGTGGCCGTCGCCCACGACCACGAGGGCGCTGAAGCTCAGGTTCTTGCCGCCCTTGACCACCTTCGTGACGCGGTTGATCGAGACGACCGTGTCCTTGAGGTCGAAATCGTTGGGATCGATCTTGGCTCGCATCTGGTTCATGTCGTTTCCCGGCGGCCTGCGTCACCCGCGGCGGCAGGACGATGATGGTGCTACGCGGGTTCTCGCCAAGGCCCTAGAACTGCAGGCCGGCCTCCCTCGCCGCGTCCGCGACCTTGCGGACCCGGCCGTGATACAGGAACCCGCCCCGATCGAAGACCACGCTCCGGATGCCCTTCTCGAGCGTGCGCTCCGCGATCAGCCGTCCGACGACCTCGGCGCCGGCCACGTTTCCACCGGAGGCCCCGTCCGTGAAGCTCGCCTTGATCGCGGGCTCGGTGCTGGACGCCGACGTCAGCGTGGTGCCGTTCGAGTCGTCGATGACCTGGACCGCGATGTGCCCCAGGCTCCGAAAGACCGACATCCTCGGGCGGTTCGACGTCCCACTGATCTTCTTGCGTTGGCGCAGTGCAATCCGGCGGCGCCGGTCCTTCTTCGTCTTGACCTTCATGACACGCTCGACCCTGGGAACCGCTAGGCCCCCGTCTTGCCGACCTTCTTCTTGAGCACCTCGCCCGTGTAGCGAATCCCCTTCTGCTTGTACGGGTCCGGCTTGCGGAGGCTCCGGATGTCGGCGGCGACCTGCCCGACCGCCTGACGGTCCACCCCCGACACCACCAGATGCGTCTGGTTCTCCACCGCCACCGAGATGCCGTCGGGCACCTCGAACACCACCGGGTGCGAGTATCCGAGCGACAGCGTGAGCCGCTGACCGGCCACCTCGGCCCGGTAGCCGATGCCCACGATGTCGAGCTCCTTCTTGAACCCCGACGACACGCCGTTCACGGCGTTCGCGACGAGACTGCGCCCGAGGCCGTGGAACTTGGCCATCGCGCGACTCTCGCGCTCGGGCCGCGCGCGCAGCGCCCCGTCCTCCATCTCGATCACGATCCCCGGCGGCAGCGGTTGCCGCATCGTCCCCTTCGGCCCCTTGGCCTCCACCGCTCCCGCGGTGATCTGCACGCTGACTCCGGCCGGAATCGGGATTGGCCGCTTGCCTACTCGGGACATCTCGTCACTCCAACGCCCGGCTCACCAGACTTTGCACAACACTTCGCCGCCCACGCCCATCTTCACCGCTTCGCGCCCGGTCATGACCCCGCGCGAGGTGGTGAGAATGCTCGTGCCGAGGCCCGCGAGAACCGGCGGTACGCTGTCCCGGCCGCAGTAGACGCGCCGGCCGGGGCGACTGACCCGCTGAATCCCGGAGATGACGTTCTCGCCGCGCGATCCGTACTTCAGCTGGATGCGAATCATCGACCGCGCCTGCTGCCCCCGCTCGACGACGACGTCCACCATCTTGAACGACTGGATGTAACCCTCGCTCTGCAGAATCCTCGCGATCTCCGTCTTGAGCCGCGATGCCGGGATGTCCACGCGCCGGCGGTGTGCGGAGGTCCCGTTGCGGATTCTCGTCAACATATCGGCGATCGGATCAGTCATGTCTCTCTTGTCTGTCGACCCCGCGCCCGGGCGACGCGGCGCCTGACATCGTCACCAGCTGCTCTTGGTCACTCCCGCGATGTCGCCCTCGAGCGCGAGCCGCCGGAAGCACAGGCGGCACAGCGCGAACTTGCGGATGAAACCCCGCGGCCGCCCGCAAAGGCGGCACCGGTTGCGAAGCCGCACCTTGAACTTCGGCGGCTTTTCCTCCTTGACCATCTTCGCAATCGTCGCCATCGAGCTCCCCTCGCCCGCCAATCGGTCGCCGAACGCGACCACAAGGCCGCGCCGCGGCCTCCGGTTGACGCCCGCGCCGTTCCCACGGCGCGCTCTCCTAGTTCGTCCGGAACGGCATCCCCATGAGCTGGAGCAGCCGGCGCCCCTCTTCGTCGGTCCTCGCGGTGGTCACGACCGAGATGTTCATCCCGCGCGACTTGTCCACCTTCATGTAGTCGATCTCGATGAACATCAGCTGGTCGGGAAGCCCCAGGGTGTAGTTGCCGCGGCCGTCGAACCCCTTGGGGGAAACGCCGCGGAAGTCCCTGACGCGAGGCAGCGCGATCGAGATCAGCCGGTCGAGAAACTCGTACATGCGATCGCGGCGCAGCGTGACCACCGAGCCGATCGGCATGCCCTGGCGGAGCTTGAACTGGGCTATCGACTTGCGGGCCCGGGTCGTCAGGGGCTTCTGACCGGTGATGCGCGTGAGGTCGTCGCTGCCCGCATCGATCAGCTTCACGTTCTGCGTGGCCTCGCCGAGGCCCATGTTCACGACGATCCGCTGAATCCTGGGCACCGCCATGACGTTGGTGTACCCGAACTCCTTCGTGAGCGCGGGAACCACGTTCTCGTGATAGCGCGCTCTCAGTCGACTAGTCATCGATCCACGACCCCGTCGCACTTCCGGCAGATCCGAACCTTGCGGCCGTCGCCGAGGAGGCTCTTGCCGATGCGTGTCGGCGCGCCGCACTCCGGACAGATGAGCTGCACGTTCGATGCGTGCAGCGGCGCTTCGCGCTCCACGACGCCGCCCTTCACGTTCTGCCTCGGGTTGGGGCGGGTATGGCGCTTGACGATGTTCACGCCCTCGACGATCAGCCGGTTCTTGGCCGGCACGAGCTGCAGGACGCGCCCCCGCTTACCCCGGTCCTTCCCCGTGATGACGACGACGTTGTCGTTCTTCCGGATGGGGGTCTGTAATCTCGACATGGCTCAAACGCTCGCGGCTTCAGAGTACTTCCGGCGCCAGGGAGATGATTCGCATGAACTTGCGTTCCCGAAGCTCGCGCGCCACCGGTCCGAAGACCCGCGTCCCGATGGGCTCGCCCTGCTCGTTGACCAGGACCGCCGCGTTCCGATCGAAACGAATGTAGCTGCCGTCGCGCCGGCGATGCTCCTTGGCCGTCCGCACGATGACGGCCCGGACGACCTGACCCTTCTTGACGGCGGAACGCGGGGCCGCCTCCTTCACCGACGCCGTGACGAGGTCACCCAGCTTCGCGAAGCGACCGGTCGACCCGCCGATCGGGTTGATGACCGCGATCTTCCGGGCCCCGGAGTTGTCCGCGACCTCGAGGATCGATTGCATCTGGATCATGGTTCTGTGCTCGCTCTGCCGGGGAACGGGGCGCCTCCCGCCCCGCCCGTTCGCCGCCTTTGCCTCGCCCGCCGTCCGGCCGACCCGCCGGAAGCGCGGACCGCTCCGCGGCGAATGCGTCTCAGACGGCCTTCGCCCGCTCGACCACCCGCACGACCGCCCAGCGCTTGCGCCGGCTGAGCGGCCGCGTCTCGACGATGGCGACCACGTCGCCCTCTCTCGCGTGGTTGCCCGGATCGTGCGCCATGAACTTCGACGTCCGGCGCTGGATCTTGCCGTACAGGCCGTGGCGCACCCGGCGCTCGACGGCCACGACGACGCTCCGGTCCATCTTGCCGCTGACGACGACGCCCTGGATCTCTGCCTTAGTCCCCATCCGCTGCTTCTTTCGTCTCGCTCGCCGGCGCCTCGATGCCGAGCGCGTAGCCGCGCAGGAGCGTCTTGACCCGGGCGAGATCCTGCCGGGTCCGACGCAGCTTGTTGGCCGCCTCCTGCTGTCCCATCGACTTCTGGAGCCGAAGGCGGAACACCTCCTCGGCCAGCTCCCGCTCGCGCTGCTCGAGGTCCGACACGCCGAGCTCGCGTAGCTCCGTAATCGCGGTCATGATGCCTCGGCTCCGAACCGGGTGGCGAACCTGGTGTGGATGGGCAGCTTGGCCGCGGCCAGACGCATCGCCTGCCGCGCCACCGCCGCCTCGACGCCCTCCATCTCGAAGAGGATGCGGCCCGACTTCACCACCGCGACCCACTGCTCGGGCGCGCCCTTGCCCTTGCCCATCCGGGTCTCCTGGGGCTTCTTGGTGATCGGCTTGTCGGGAAACACCCGAATCCAGATCTTCCCGCCGCGCTTGATGGACCGGGTCATCGCCACCCGCGCGGCCTCTATCTGCCGATCCGTCAGCCAGCACGGCTCCATCGCCCGCAGCCCGTAGTCGCCGAAAGACACGGTCGAGCCCCGCCATGCCTTGCCGGTCATGCGCCCGCGGTGCTGCTTCCGGTGTTTGACTTTCTTCGGCATCAACATGACTGCTACCTCGCAGGTGTCCGGGTGCCGTACCTCGAGCCGATCAGGCCCGCGCCCCGCGGCGCGGCACGCGGTACTCTTCGTCGCGGGCCAGCCGCGGCTCGTGACGGTCGCCCTTGTACAGCCACACCTTCACGCCGATCTGCCCGTAGGTGGTGTTGGCCTCGGCGAATCCGTAGTCGATGTCCGCCCGCAGGGTCTGCAGCGGCAGCTGCCCGTGCAGGTACCATTCGGTACGCGCGATCTCCGCGCCGTTCAGCCGTCCCCCCACCCGCACCTTGATGCCGCGGGCCCCGAACCGCAGGGCCGACTCGACCGCCTTGCGCATCGCGCGCCGGAAGGCCACGCGCTTCTCGAGCTGCAGGGCCACCGACTCGCTGATCAGCTGCGCATCGAGCTCGGGCTTCTGAATCTCCTGGATGTTGATGAAGACCTCGCGCTTGGTCCGCCGCTGGATCTCGGTCTTGAGCTTGTCCACCTCGGTGCCCTTGCGCCCGATGATGATGCCCGGCCGAGACGTGCAGATGTCGATCTTCAACTTGTTGGCGGCGCGCTCGATCTCGATCTTGGACACGCCGGCGTGCTTGAAGCGCTTCTTCAGATCGGACCGCAACGAGAGATCCTCGTGCAGGAGCTTGGCGTAGTCGCGGTCGGCATACCAGCGCGACCGCCACGTCTTGTTGAAGCCCAGCCTGAACCCGTACGGGTGAACCTTCTGCCCCATCTCGTCAACCTCTCGCGTTCGACCGCTTCCGCGGCCGCCGCGCGGACCGCCTCTTGCGACCGCGTCCGGAGGACCCCGAGCCCGGCTCGCCCGGGGCCGCGACTTCCGGCCGCTCCTCGACGTGCACGGTCAGGTGCGCGGTCCGCTTGACGATGCGGAACGCCCGGCCCATCGGCGCGGGGCGGATGCGCTTCATCGACGGCCCCTGGTCGGCGTAGCACCTCGACACGAACATGCGGTCGACGTCGCCGCCCGCCCCCTCCTTCTGCTCCGCGTTCGCCACCGCGGAACGGAGCACCTTGGCGACGGCGCCGGCCACGCGCTTCTGCGAGAAACGCAGGGTGGCCAGCGCCCGATCCACGTTCTGGCCGCGAATCAGGTCCATCACCAGCTTGGCCTTCTGGGCCGAGGTCCGGACATAACGCGCCGTGGCACGCCCTTCGATCATCGTCATTTGCCCTTGCCGACGGAGGCGGCCTTGTCGCGCTTGCTCGTATGCCCCCGGAACAAACGCGTCGGCGAGAACTCGCCGAGCTTGTGCCCGACCATGTTCTCGGTCAGGTACACCGGGATGAACTTCTTGCCGTTGTGCACCGCGATGGTGTGCCCGACCATCTCGGGGATGACCGTCGAGCGTCGAGACCAGGTCTTGATGACCCGGCGGTCTCCGCTGTTGTTCATGCGTTCGACCTTCTCGAGCAGCGGTATGTCGACGAACGGTCCCTTCTTCAGCGATCGACTCATTGACGCCTCGTCTCAATCCCGCCCGCGAAACGGCTCCCCGGCCGAATGCCGCCGCGCGCCGCGCGCTGCGCCCAATCGGCCGGCGCGCCCGCCGCGGCGCCCGTCATTTCCTCCGCCGCCGGCGCTGGACGATGAACTTGTCCGACGGCTTCCGGCTTCGGGTCTTGTACCCCTTGGTCGGGACGCCCCACGGAGACACGGGGTGACGGCCGCCCGCGGCCTTGCCCTCGCCACCGCCGAGCGGATGGTCGACGGGGTTCATCGCGACCCCGCGGACGTTCGGCCGACGCCCGAGCCAGCGCTTGCGGCCCGCCTTGCCCAGCGACACGTTCTCGTGATCGACGTTGCCGACCTGGCCGATGGTGGCCACGCACTCCTTCAGAATCCGGCGAACCTCGCCCGACGGCAGCCGGACCGACACGTACTCGCCTTCCTTCGCCACGAGCTGCACGCTCGCCCCCGCGCTGCGGGCGAGCTGGCCGCCCTTGCCCGGCTTGAGCTCCACGTTGTGCATCTGGGTGCCGAGCGGAATGTTCTTGAGGGGCAGGGTGTTGCCGGGAAGGATGTCGACGCGGTCTCCCGCGATGACGGTGGCGTTCACGGCCACGCCGGCCGGGTGCAGGATGTACCGCTTCTCGCCGTCGGCGTAGGTCACGAGCGCGATGCGGGCGGACCGGTTCGGGTCGTACTCGATGGTCGTCACCCGCCCCGGCACGTCGCGCTTGTCGCGCTTGAAGTCGATGATGCGATACGTGCGCTTGTGCCCGCCGCCCCGCTGCCAGATCGTGATGCGGCCCCGGTTGTTGCGGCCGCCGGACTTGGGCAACGGCTCGGTCAGGGGCTTGTACGGCTTCGTCTCGGTGATCTCGTCGAACGTCTGCACCGTCTGGAAGCGCCGCCCCGCCGACGTCGGCTTGTACTTGCGTATGGTCATCGTCCTGCCCAGCCCGCCAATCGTCCGCCGGCGGCTCCGCCCTATGCGCCTTCCAGGAACTCGGGCACGTTCTCGCCGTCGCGCAGCCGGACGTAGGCCTTCTTCCAGTCCGGACGCTGGCCCGAGAACCGCCCCTGCCGCTTGAACTTGCCGTGATTGATGGACGTGCGGACGCTCGCGACCTTCGACCCGAGCAGCCGCTCGACCGCCTGCTTGATCTCGACCTTCGTCGCCCGCATCGCCACCTCGAGCACGATGGTGCCCGTGTCCTCGCGCTGGATGGTGGTCTTCTCGGTGACGAGGGCCCGCCGAATGACTTCGGTCTCTCTCATGATGCCAGCACCTGAGTGAGCTTCTCGACCGCGGCGCGCGTCATCACCACCTGCCGGGCGTCGACGACGTCCCTCGCGCCGAGGCGCCCCGTCGCCATGAGACTGACGTCGCCGAGATTGCGTACCGCCAGCGCGAGCTTCCCATCCGGCTGCACGTCGACCAGCAACGCCTTGGACGCCACGTCGAGGCGGTCGAGCAGCTCGACCGCGAGCCGGGTACGCGGCTCGTCGACCCCGAGGCTGTCGACGACGAGCACGTCGCCCCCCGCGAACTTCTCCGTCAACGCGGCCCGCAAGGCGCCGAGCACGACCTTCTTCGGCAGGCGATACGCGTAGCTCCGCGGCTGGGGCCCGAAGACCGTGCCGCCGGTGCGCCAGATCGGATTGCGGCTCTCGCCGACCCGTGCGCGGCCGGTGCCCTTCTGGCGCCACGGCTTCTTGCCGGTCCCGCTGACCTGCCCCCGCGTCTTCGTGGCATGGGTGCCGCGGCGCTCGCCGGCCGATTGGTGCACCACCGACTCCCAGATGACGCCCCGGTTCGGCCGGCCGCCGAACACGGCGTCACTGACCTCGACCGAGCCGATCTTCTCGTTCCGCGAATCAACGACATCCAGCGTCATGGCGCTCCCGCCTACTTCCGCTTCTTGGCCGATGCCTCGGGCGCCGGCGCGGGCGCCGGCTTGGCGGCGACCGCCTTCCTGATCACGACCACGCCGCCCGGCGCGCCCGGAACCGCTCCCTTGACCACCAGCACGTGCTGCTCGGCATCCACCCGCAGCACCTCCAGGTTCCGCGTCGTGACCCGGTCGCCGCCCATTCGCCCCGGTCCCCGCATGCCCTTGATGACCCGGGAGGGATAGGACGACGCCCCGATGGAGCCCGGCGCGCGGTGGAACATGGAGCCGTGCGTCGCGCGCCCGCCGCCGAAACCGTGGCGCTTCATGACGCCCTGGAACCCCTTGCCGCGGCTGACCCCCACGACGTCGACGCGGTCGCCGTCCGCGAACACCGAGGCCACCACCTGGTCGCCTTCCGCCGGTCCGTCGCCGTCCACGCCGACCTCCCGCCGAATCCGGGTCGGGGGCACGTTCGCCTTCTTGTAGTGGCCGGCGATGGGCCGGTTCGCGTGGACCGGGGCGTCGTCGACGAGCCCGAGCTGCACCGCCGCATAGCCGTCGCGCTCCACCGTCTTCCGCTGCACGACGACGCACGGGCCGGCCTTGATGACCGTCGCCGGCAGGATCGCACCGTCGTCGCCGAACAACTGGGTCATTCCGATCTTTCGCCCGAGGATTCCGGTCACCATGATCGTCTGCGTCCGTGCTGTCGAGCTCCACCGGGCTCCGGGCCCGCCAATCGTCGCCTTCGGCTCCGCCTGGCGCCCGAACCAACCCGCCGGGCGTCCGCACCGTGCCGCGGCCCCCGACTCCTGGCCCGCCCATCGTCGCCTTCGGCTCCGCTGGGCGCCCAACCAACCCTGCCAGGAGTCTGCACCGTTCTACGGCGCAGACTCCTAGTCGTTGCCCTCCTTGCCGAATGCCTTGATCTCGACGTCGACGCCGGCCGGGAGATCGAGCTTCATCAGCGCATCGACGGTCTGGGACGTCGGCTCGAAGATGTCGATGAGCCGCTTGTGGGTGCGGATCTCGAACTGCTCGCGCGACTTCTTGTCCACGTGGGGCGACCTCAGGACCGTCCACTTGTTCAGATCCGTCGGCAGCGGTATCGGTCCGGCGAGACGGGCGCCCGTCCGCCGGGCAGTGTCGGCGATCTCGTGCGTCGACTGATCGAGCACCCGGTGATCGTAGGCTTTCAGGCGTATCCGAATCTTGTCGCTGAACATGGCTTCTTACCGGGGCCGAGCCCCGGGGAGTCTGCGCCTCCTCCGGAGGCGGCGCGGTTCCGCGGGCCGGCCTCCCGGGCCCGGCTACTCGACGATCTCGGTGATCGCCCCCGACCCCACCGTGCGCCCGCCTTCCCGAATCGCGAACCGAAGGCCCTTCTCGAGCGCCACCGGCGTGATCAGCTCCACCTCCATCGCCACGTTGTCGCCGGGCATCACCATCTCGACCCCGTCCGGCAACGTCGCAACCCCCGTCACGTCCGTCGTCCGAAGGTAGAACTGAGGACGATAGCCGTTGAAGAACGGCGTGTGACGACCACCCTCGTCCTTCGTCAACACGTACACCTCGCCCTTGAACTTCGTGTGCGGCGTGATCGACTTCGGCTTCGCCAGCACCTGCCCACGCTCCACCTCGTCCTTCTCCAGGCCACGAAGCAGAACCCCGATGTTGTCGCCCGCAACCCCCTCGTCCAGCAGCTTCCGGAACATCTCGACCCCCGTAACCACCTTCTTCTGGGTCTCCTGGAAGCCCACGATCTCGATATCGTCGCTCACCTTCACGATGCCACGGTCCACACGCCCCGTCACCACCGTCCCACGCCCGGAGATCGAGAACACGTCCTCGATCGGCATCAGGAACGGCTTGTCCACGTCGCGAACCGGCAGCGGAACGTAGTCGTCGACCGCCGACATCAGCTCCTCGACCGTCGCCGTGTACCGGGCGTCGCCTTCCAGCGCCTTCAGCGCCGAGCCCCGGACAACCGGCAGGTCGTCGCCGGGGAACTCGTACGACGACAGCAGCTCCCGCACCTCCAGCTCGACCAGGTCCAGAAGCTCCTCGTCGTCGACCATGTCCACCTTGTTCATGAACACGACCAGCGACGGCACACCCACCTGGCGCGCCAGCAGAATGTGCTCCCGCGTCTGCGGCATCACCCCGTCGGTCGCCGCCACCACCAGGATCGCGCCGTCCATCTGCGCCGCGCCCGTGATCATGTTCTTGATGTAGTCCGCGTGGCCGGGGCAGTCCACGTGCGCGTAGTGGCGGTTCTCCGTCGTGTACTCGACGTGCGCCGTCGCGATCGTGATCCCCCGCTCCCGCTCCTCGGGAGCGTTGTCGATCGAGTCGAACGAACGAATCACGTTCTTCGCGTCGTGCTTCGCGAGCACCGACGTGATCGCCGCCGTCAGCGTCGTCTTCCCGTGGTCGATGTGCCCGATCGTCCCGATGTTCACGTGCGGTTTCGACCGGTCGAACTTCTCCTTCGCCATGCGATAGCCTCTTCTATCTGCCCTGAATGCGCGCGACGATCTGTTCGCTGACCGCCTGCGGGACCTGATCGTAGCGTTCGAAGTGCATCGTGTAGGTGGCGCGCCCCTGCGTGCGCGAGCGCAGCTCGGTCGCGTAGCCGAACATCTCCGCGAGGGGCACGCGGGCGTTGACGATCTGCGTGCCGCCGTGGGCCTCCATCGACTTCACCTTGCCGCGGCGTCCGTTGATGTCGGCGATGATGTCGCCCATGTACACCTCCGGCACCACGACCTCGACCTTCATGATCGGCTCCAGCAGCACCGGGGCGGCCCGCCGGGCGGCCTCGCGGAACGCCATGGACGCGGCGATCTTGAACGCCACCTCCGACGAGTCGACGTCGTGCGACGACCCGTCGTGCAGGGTGACGGTCACGTCCTCGATCGGGTAGCCGGCGAGGATGCCGGTCGTCACCGCCTCGCGCACCCCCGCCTCGACCGACGGAATGAACTCCTTCGGAATCGCGCCGCCGAATATCCGGTTCTCGAAGACGAACCCGTCTCCCGACCGCCCCGGCACGACGCCGAGCTTGACGTGACCGTACTGACCGCGCCCGCCGGTCTGCTTGACGTGCCGGCCCTCGGCCTCCGCCGGACGCGTGAGCGTCTCGCGATAGGCCACCTGCGGGCGGCCGACCGTCGCCGCCACCCCGAACTCGCGCCGAAGCCGGTCGACGATGATCTCCAGATGGAGCTCGCCCATGCCGGAGACGACCACCTGGCCGGTCTCGACGTCGGTCCGCACCTGGAACGTCGGATCCTCGGTGGTGAGCTTCGCCAATCCCTGGCCGAGCTTCTCCTGGTCGGCCTTGGTCTTCGGCTCGATGGCCAGCGTGATGACGGGAGTCGGAAACTCCATGGCCTCGAGCACGACCGGATGCGCGCGGTCGCAGATGGTGTCGCCGGTGGCCACCGTCTTCAGACCGACCGCGGCGGCGATGTCGCCGGCGTAGACCTGCTCGATCTCCTCCCGCTTGTTGGCGTGCATCTTCAGCAGGCGGCCGATCCGCTCCCGGCGGCCCAGCCGCGGGTTGTAGATGGTCGCTCCGCTGGCCATCACGCCGGAGTACACGCGGATGAAGGCGAGCTGACCGACGTAGGGGTCGGTCATGATCTTGAAGGCGAGGGCCGAGAACGGCGCGGCGTCCTGCGCCGGCCGCTCGAGGACCGCGTCGCCGGCCGGCGACGTCCCGGTCACGGCGGGAATGTCGGCGGGCGACGGCAGGTAGTCGACCACCGCGTCGATCAGCGGCTGCACGCCCTTGTTCTTGAAGGCGCTGCCGCACAGCACCGGCACGAACGGGGCCTTCTCCTCGCGCACCGACTCGACGGTCCGCCGGCGCAGGATGGGGACGATCTCGTCGGCCGCGATCGGCTGCCCGTGCAGGTACTTCTCGAGCAGCCGGTCGTCGACCTCGCAGATCTTCTCGATCAACGCCTCGCGCGCCGCCGTCGCCTCCTCGAGACGGTCCGCGGGAATCTCCTCGAGCACCGACTCGGCGCCGAGCGATTCGTCCCGGTAGCGGACCGCCTTCATCGCCACCAGGTCGATCACGCCGGCGAAGCCGTCCTCCGCGCCGAGGGGCAGCTGGACCGCCACGGGGTTGGCCTGGAGCTTCTCGCGAATCTGGGTCAGCGTGCGCTGGAAGTCGGCCCCGACGCGATCCATCTTGTTGACGAAGCAGATGCGCGGAACCCGGTACTTGTCGGCCTGGCGCCAGACGGTCTCGGACTGCGGCTCCACCCCCCCCACCGCATCGAACACCGCCACCGCGCCGTCGAGCACCCGCAGCGATCGCTCGACCTCGGCCGTGAAGTCCACGTGCCCCGGGGTGTCGATGATGTTGATGCGGTGGTCGCGCCACATGCACGTGGTCGCGGCCGAGGTGATGGTGATGCCCCGTTCCTGCTCCTGGGCCATCCAGTCCATGACCGCGGTGCCGTCGTGGACCTCGCCGATCTTGTAGGTGATGCCGGTGTAGAACAGCACCCGTTCGGTGGTCGTCGTCTTGCCGGCATCGATATGGGCCATGATGCCGATGTTCCGTGTCCGCTCGAGCGGCACTTGTCTCGACATCACCTTGCCCGTTCGTGCCTGCCTGCTTCGCGCGACCCCTCGGTCCGCGGTCGCGGGGGCGATCTCCAACTCGGCTCCAACCACTGGTCTGCTTCTGCTCTGCGCGTTCCGCGCTCTCACCAACGATAGTGGGCGAACGCCTTGTTCGCCTCGGCCATGCGGTGTGTGTCCTCGCGCTTCTTCACCGACCCGCCCCGCAGGTTCGACGCGTCGATGAACTCGTTCGCGAGCTTCTCCCGCATCGTCTTGCCGTCGCTGCGGGCCCGCGCGTAGCCCGACAGCCACCGCAGGCTCAGCGAGAGCCGGCGGTTCGGGTTGACCTCGATGGGCACCTGGTAGTTCGAGCCGCCGACGCGGCGCGACTTGACCTCGAGGCTGGGCTTCACGTTGTCGACCGCCTTCTTGAACACCTTGAGCGGATCGTCGCCGGTCCGCTCCCGGATGATGTCGAGGCTGCCGTAAATCAGCCCCTCGGCCGTGCTCCGCTTGCCGCTCTTCATGATGGTGCGCACGAACTTGGTCACGAGAGTGCTGTTGTAGAGCGGATCCGGCGGAACCTCGCGCTTGGGGACCTCGCGTCTGCGTGGCATGGCACTTTCCTCTTCGACGACCGCGGAACCGGAAAAACGGCCCTACTTCTTCGGGCGCTTCGCCCCGTACTTCGACCGGCTCTGCTTCCGATCCTGCACCCCGGTGGTGTCCAGCGTCCCCCGCACCACGTGGTAGCGGACGCCGGGGAGGTCCTTGACGCGGCCTCCGCGAATGAGCACCAGCGAGTGCTCCTGGAGGTTGTGGCCCTCGCCGGGAATGTACGTGGTCACCTCGATCTGGTTGGTCAGCCGGACGCGGGCGACCTTCCGCAACGCGGAGTTCGGCTTCTTCGGGGTCTGCGTGAACACCCGCACGCACACGCCCCGGCGCTGGGGGCAACGCTGCAAGGCGGGGCTCTTGGTCTTGCTCTCGATCCGGTAACGGCCCTTCCTCACGAGCTGGCTGATCGTCGGCACGAACCGCTCCTTGGCGTCGAATGCGTCACGACATCCCGGCCGGCGGCAGGGACGCCCGCGACAGTTGCGTCGGGCCTGAAAGCGGCAGCTTGGCACCCGACGCGATTGACCCTATTTGTGTGTGCGCGCCGCGAAGAAGAGCCCGGCCGCCCCACGAGAGCGGCCCGGGGCCTGCTCCGTACGAGAAAGAGGCGAGTCGCGCAAGGCCCGCGAATGGCCCCGGCGGTCCACACGCCCCTCTCCGACGGTCGGAGTCAGATAGGGTGTCCCAACTCCGGCCAAAACCTTGCGAGGTTAACACGGAAACCTCGCCCGCGCAAGGACTAAGGCGCGGACTCCTGGTCGCGGCCCGCCGTCTCCGGCTCCACGAGATACTCCATCTCCCGCTCGAGATCGAGCTCGTCGAGGCTCGGCGGCGGGGCCGGCGGCGGCTCGTCGGCCTCGATCTGCACGCCGCGGTAGAAGTCGTACCCGGTGCCGGCGGGAATCAGCCGGCCCATCGTCACGTTCTCCTTCAGCCCCCGGAGGTGGTCCACCTTCCCGGAGATCGAGGCTTCCGTCAGCACCCGGGTCGTCTCCTGGAACGAGGCGGCCGAGATGAAGGAGTCGGTGGACAGCGAGGCCTTGGTGATCCCGAGCAGCAGCGGCCGGCCCGTGGCGGGCTGGCCGCCCTCGGCGATGACGCGCTCGTTCTCGGTGAGGAACCGCGACCGGTCCACCTGCTCGTCGATCAGGAAGTCGGTGCTCCCCACGTCCTCGATCTTCACCCAGCGCATCATCTGCCGGGCCACGACCTCGATGTGCTTGTCGTTGATGGTCACGCCCTGGAGGCGGTAGACCTCCTGGATCTCGTTCACGAGGTAGCTCTGCAGGGCCTTGGGGCCCAGGACGCTGAGGATGTCGTGAGGATTGCTGGGACCGTCCATGAGCTGCTCGCCGGCGCGGACCCGGTCCCCGTCCTGCACGTTCACGTGAACGCCCCGCGGCAGCGAGTACTCGCGCGGCTCCGCCCCCGGCTCGTCCGGCACGATGATGATCTTCCGCATCCCCTTGACGATGCTGCCGATCTTGACGGTGCCGTCGATCTCGCTGATGACCGCGGTCTCGCGCGGCTTCCGCGCCTCGAACAGCTCCTGGACACGGGGCAGGCCGCCGGTGATGTCCTTGGTCTTGGTCGTCTCCCTCGGGATCTTGGCCAGGACCTCGCCCGCCGTCACCTCCTGCCCGTCCGCCACCATCAGGTGCGCGTGCGACGGCATGTTGTACTTGCGCTCCAGCTTGCCGGCCGCGCTCCGGACCTCGACCGTCGGCTGCTTCTTCTCGTCGGGCGAGTCCATGATGATGAGGCGGGACAGGCCGGTCACCTCGTCCACCTCTTCATGAACCGTCGTCCCCTGGACGATGTCCTTGAACTTGACGGTCCCCGGCTTCTCCGTGATGATCGAGAAGGTGTAGGGATCCCACTGGACCAGGACCTGGTCCTGCTCGACGGGCTGGCCGTCGGACACCTTCAGGTGGGCCCCGTACACCACCGGGTACCGCTCGCGGTCCCGCCCCTTCTCGTCCTGCACCACCAGCGAGCCGGTCCGGTTCATCACGACCAGGGTGCCGTCCTGCGCCTTCACCCACTGGATCCCGTCGAACCGCACCGTCCCCACGTGCTTCGCCTCGAGGGTCGACTGCGCCGACACGCGCGACGCCGTTCCCCCGATGTGGAAGGTCCGCATGGTGAGCTGGGTCCCGGGCTCGCCGATCGACTGGGCGGCGACGACGCCGACGGCCAGGCCGAGCTCGGCGAGCTCCCCGGTGCCGAGGTCGCGGCCGTAGCACTTCGCGCACACCCCGCGCCGGGCCGCGCAGGTCAACACCGACCGGATCTTCACCTTCTCGACGCCCGAATCCTCGATCTGCGAGGCGAGGTCCTCGACGATCAGCTCGTTGCCGGGCACGATGACGTCGTTGGTGAACGGATCGACGACCTCCTCGAGCGCCACGCGGCCGACGATGCGGTCCCGCAACGGCTCGATGATCTCGCCGCTCTCGACGATGGCGCGCGACTCGATCCCGTCCGGCGTGCCGCAGTCCTCCTCGGAGATGATCACGTCCTGGGCCACGTCCACGAGCCGGCGCGTGAGGTAGCCGGAGTCGGCCGTCTTCAGCGCGGTGTCCGCGAGCCCCTTCCGGGCGCCGTGGGTCGAGATGAAGTACTGCTGCACGGTGAGCCCTTCACGGAAGTTCGACGTGATGGGCACCTCGATGATCTCGCCGGACGGCTTCGCCATCAGGCCCCGCATGCCCGCGAGCTGGCGGATCTGCTGCTTGCTCCCCCGGGCGCCGGAGTCGGCCATGATGTAGACGGCGTTGAAGTCCTGCGCGCCGCCGACGAGGCCCTCCATCTCGTTGAACATCTCGTCGGCGACCTTCTCGGTCACGTCCGACCAGATGGCGATGACCTTGTTGTATCGCTCGCCGTTCGTGATCGCCCCTTCCAGATACTGCTGCTCGACCCGGATGACCTCGTCGTTGGCCTCCTTGATCATCGGCGCCTTCTGGGCGGGCACGATGAGGTCGTCGATGCCGATCGACAGGCCGGAACGGGTGGCGTATCCGAACCCGAGCTGCTTCAGCCGGTCGAGCATCTCGACCGTCTTGGCGACGCCGTGCTTCAGGTAGCAGAACTGGACTAGCTGGCCGAGCCCCTTCTTCTTCAGAATGCCGTTGACGAAGGGAATCTCGTCCGGCAGCGCGCTGTTGAACACCACCCGGCCGGCGGTGGTGTCGATGATCTTGCGGTCGACGTCCTGGACCGGCGTCCTCAGCACGTCCTGATCGTCCCGGGCCGCGGTCAGGTCCATGAGCGCCCCGGTGAGCCGGAGCCGGATCGGGCTGAGGGTCTCGATTTCCCCCCCCGCGAGGGCCAGGCCGACCTCGTCCACGGAGCCGAAGACGCGCCCCTCCCCCCTGGCCCCCTTCTTGGCCTTGGTCACGTAGTAGCACCCGAGCACGATGTCCTGCGAGGGCACCGTGATCGGCGCGCCGTTGGCGGGGGACAGGATGTTCTTCGAGGCCTTCATCAGCACCGAGGCCTCGATCTGGGCCTCCGGAGCGAGCGGAATGTGCACGGCCATCTGGTCGCCGTCGAAGTCGGCGTTGAAGGCGGTGCACACCAGGGGATGGATGCGGATCGCCTTGCCCTCGACGAGGACCGGCTCGAACGCCTGTATCCCCAGACGGTGGAGGGTCGGCGCCCGGTTGAGCAGCACCGGATGCTCGCGGATCACCTCTTCGAGGATGTCCCACACCTCGGGGAGCTGCTGGTCGACCATCTCCTTCGCCTGCTTGATGGTCGACACCAGCCCGCGGCCCTCGAGCTTGTTGTAGATGAACGGCTTGAACAGCTCCAGGGCCATCTTCTTGGGCAGCCCGCACTGGTGGAGCTGGAGCTCGGGCCCCACCACGATGACCGACCGGCCCGAGTAGTCGACGCGCTTGCCGAGGAGGTTCTGGCGGAACCGCCCCTGCTTGCCCTTGAGCGTGTCCGACAGGGACTTCAGGGGGCGGTTGTTCGCCCCGCGCAGCACCCGGCCGCGCCGGCCGTTGTCGAACAACGCGTCCACCGCCTCCTGCAGCATCCGCTTCTCGTTGCGGATGATCACGTCGGGCGCCTTCAGCTCCATGAGCTTCTTCAGGCGGTTGTTCCGGTTGATGACCCGGCGGTAGAGGTCGTTGAGATCGGAGGTCGCGAAGCGGCCCCCGTCGAGGGGGACGAGGGGCCGCAGCTCCGGCGGAATGACGGGAATCACGTCGAGAATCATCCATTCCGGACGATTGGTCGACTTCTGGAACGCCCCGACGACCTTCAGCCGCTTGGCGAACTTGAGCTTCTTCTGCACCGAGTTCTCCCGGCGCATGTCCACCCGCAGCTGCTCCGCGAGGTCGTGGATGTCGGCCCGCTTGAGCAGCTCCTTGATGGCCTCGGCCCCCATCCGGGCCCGGAACTTCGGGCCGTACTCCTCGATCGCCTTCCGGTACTGCTCCTCGGTGAGCAGCTGATGGGGCTCGAACTCGCTGTCGCCGGGGTCGATCACCACGAACGCCTCGAAGTAGAGAATGCGCTCGAGGTCGCGCAGCGAGATGTCGAGCAGGTGGCCGATGCGGCTCGGCAGCCCCTTGAAGAACCAGACGTGGCTGACCGGGGTGGCCAGGGTGATGTGCCCGAGGCGCTCGCGCCTCACCTTGGCCTGGGTCACCTCGACCCCGCACTTGTCGCAGATGACGCCCCGGTGCTTCATGCGCTTGTACTTCCCGCAGAGGCACTCCCAGTCGGTGACCGGGCCGAAGATCTTGGCGCAGAACAACCCGTCCCGCTCCGGCTTGAACGTCCGGTAGTTGATGGTCTCGGGCTTGGTCACCTCACCGTGCGACCAGGATCGGATGGTCTCCGGCGAGGCGAGGCTGATCCGAATGGCGTCGAAGTCGGCGGTCAGCGAGCCGCGGTCCGCGAAACTGGATCTCATGGGATGCTCCTCGCTACGCCTCGTCGAGAGCGGGGACCGTCTCGGTCTCCCCCCTGTCCGAAGACTCGGCCGTCGCCGCCGGTTCGTCCTCGACGGCGGCTTCCGTCAGGGCAGGCATCGGTGCCGCACGTGTCTTCAGCAGCTCGACGTCGAGGCACAGCGCCTGCAGCTCGCGGATCAGCACGTTGAACGACTCCGGCAATCCCGGCGTGAACGAGGCGTCGCCCTTGACGATCGCCTCGTAGATCTTGGACCGTCCGGTGACGTCGTCCGACTTCGCGGTCAGCAGCTCCTGCAGCGTGTGCGCGGCCCCGTACGCCTCGAGCGCCCAGACCTCCATCTCGCCGAAACGCTGCCCCCCGAACTGCGCCTTGCCGCCGAGGGGCTGCTGCGTGATCAACGAGTACGGCCCGATGGACCGCGCGTGGATCTTGTCGTCGACGAGGTGCGACAGCTTCAGCATGTAAATGTAGCCGACGGTCACGTCCTGCTCGAACTCCTCGCCGGTCATGCCGTCGACGAGCCGGCTCTTGCCGCCCGGCGGCAGCCCCGCCTTCTCGAGCCACCCCTTGATCTCGGCCTCGGTCGCGCCGTCGAAGACCGGCGTCGCGAAATGGAGCCCGAGGGCGGCGGCGGCCCAGCCGAGGTGGGTCTCGAGAATCTGCCCGACGTTCATGCGCGACGGCACCCCGAGGGGGTTCAGGACGATCTCGACCGGCGTGCCGTCGGGCAGATGCGGCATGTCCTCTTCCGGCAGCACCCGCGCGATGACCCCCTTGTTGCCGTGACGGCCGGCCATCTTGTCGCCGACGGAGAGCTTCCGCTTCATGGCGACGTAGACCTTCACGAGCTTGATGACCCCGGGAGGCAGCTCGTCGCCGCGGCGGATCTTCTCCTTCTTCTCCTCGAACATCTGGCGGATCACCTCCACCTGACGCTCGGTGCGCTCCTCCAGGGTTCGCAGCTCGTCCCCGAGCTGCCGGTCGGACCCGGCGAGCCGGATGCGGGTCACGGCCTGCCAGGGCAGCGCGAGGACCGTGCCGGAATCCAGGACCGTGCCCTCCGCCAGCAGCACCTCCTGTCCGTGATCGTCGAACAGATCGCTGGCGAGCTTCTGGCCGTCGAGCTTCGCCGATACCCGCTTCTTGACCTCCTCGTGCAGGATCCGAATCTCGTCCTCGAGATTCTTCTCCATCATCTCGAGCTCCTCGGCCTCGATGGCCTTGGCCCGGTCGTCCTTCTCGATGCCTTTGCGCGAGAAGATCTTGACCCCCACGATGATGCCGTCGATGCCGGGGGGGCACAGCAGCGACGCATCGCGCACGTCGCCCGCCTTCTCGCCGAAGATGGCCCGCAGCAGCTTCTCCTCCGGGGTCAGCTGGGTCTCCCCCTTCGGGGTCACCTTGCCCACGAGGATGTCGCCGGGCTTGACGTAGGCGCCGATGCGGATGATGCCGCTGTCGTCGAGGTCGGCGAGGAAGCCCTCGGACACGTTGGGAATGTCCCGGGTGATCTCCTCGGGTCCGAGCTTGGTGTCGCGCGACTCCGTCTCGAACTCCTCGATGTGGATCGACGTGTAGTAGTCGTCCTTGACCATCCGCTCGGACACCAGGATGGCGTCCTCGAAGTTGTATCCGCGCCACGGCATGAACGCGACGAGCACGTTCCGGCCGAGGGCGAGCTCGCCGAGCTCGGTGCAGGGTCCGTCGGCGAGCACCTGACCCCGGGCGACCTTCTGGCCCACCTGCACGATCGGCTTCTGGTTGATGCAGGTGTTCTGGTTGGACCGGCGGAACTTGGTCAGGGTGTAGATGTCGGCGCCCATCTCGCGCGACATCTCGCCCGACTCTCCCTCGACCCGCACGACGACCCGCTGCGAATCGACGTAGTCGACGGTGCCGCTGCGCCGCGCGACGACGACGGCGCCGGAGTCGCGGGCGGTGATGTACTCCATCCCGGTCCCGACGAACGGCGCCCGCGCCTGCAGCAGCGGCACGCCCTGCCGCTGCATGTTCGACCCCATCAACGCCCGGTTGGCGTCGTCGTGCTCGAGGAAGGGGATGAGGGACGCCGCCACCGAGACGAGCTGCTTCGGCGACACGTCGATGAACTCGACCTTGTCGCGCGGTGCGAGGATGAACTCGCCGGCCTTCCTGGCGTTGACCCGCGAGTCGATCAGGTTGCCCCCGTCGTCGAGGCGGGCGTTCGCCTGCGCGATGATGTACCGGTCCTCCTCCCACGCCGAGAGGTAGAAGGAGTAGGGCTCGTACTCGGCCGCCTTCTTCTTCTTCTTCCGCGCCGACGCGTTCTCCTTCTCGGCCTCGACGACGTCGACGACGTCGCCCACCTGGAAGCCGGTCGCCCCGGCGTTGGCGATCTGCACGAAGTCGGCGGCGCGATCCTCCCGGATGCGGCGATAGGGAGACTCGATGAAGCCGAACTCGTTGATCCGGGCGTAGCAGGACAACGACGAGATCAGCCCGATGTTCGGTCCCTCCGGCGTCTCGATGGGACAGATGCGCCCGTAGTGGGTCGGATGGACGTCGCGCACCTCGAAGCCCGCCCGCTCCCGCGACAGCCCCCCCGGCCCCAGGGCCGACAGGCGGCGCTTGTGGGTGATCTCGGAGAGGGGGTTGGTCTGGTCCATGAACTGGGAGAGCTGGGACGAGCCGAAGAACTCCCGGATCGCCGCCATCACCGGCTTGGCGTTGATCAGGTCGTGCGGCATCGCCGTCGCCATCTCCTGGTAGACCGACATCTTCTCCTTGATCGCCCGCTCCATCCGCACCAGGCCGATGCGGAACTGGTTCTCGAGGAGCTCGCCGACCGACCGGACGCGCCGGTTGCCGAGGTGGTCGATGTCGTCGGCGTTCGTCGGGTTCCGCCGCAGCGCCAGCAGGTACTTGATGACCGCGTAGAAGTCGGGCGGATGCAGGATCTTCTCGTCGAGCGGCGTGTCGAGCCCGAGCTTCGTGTTCAGCTTCAGCCGCCCGACCCGCGAGAAGTCGTACTTCTGCGCGTTGAAGAACATGCTCTCGAACAGCGAGCGCGAGCTGTCGAGGGTCGGCGGGTCACCGGGGCGGAGGCGCCGGTAGATCTCGATGAGCGCCTCCTCGTGGGTCCGGATCGTGTCCTTGCGCAGCGTGGTCGACAGCACGTTCCCGATGTCGTCCCGCTCGGGCCAGAAGACCTCGATCTCTTCGACCTGCTTCTCCTGTCCCTCCGACACCTTCCGGGGAATCACCTCCTCGTTGGCCTCGAGAATGACCTCGCCGGTCGACGGATCGACGACGTCGGCCGCCGCATATGCGCCCTCGAGCTCGGTCTCGGCCACCTCGATCCACTCGATGCCGGCCTTCTGCAGGGCCGTGACCGCGGAAGCGCTGATCTTCTTGCCGGCGCCGATCTTGTGGGTGGCGTCTATCGGCACCTCGGCGGCCGTGCGCCGGCCGATCAGGCTGCGGCTCACCTGCCACCGCGGCGCGCCCTCGCGCAGCGAGATCCGGTCCACGGTGTAGAAGGTCTTGATGATCTCGTCGGCGCCGCGGAGACCCAGGGCCCGCAGAAAGACGGTGGCGAGGAACTTGCGCTTCCGATCGATGCGCACGTACAGCAGGTTCTTGGCGTCGTACTCGAACTCGACCCAGGACCCGCGGTACGGAATGATCTGCGCGACGTGGAGCTGACGGTCCTCGGAGTGGAAGAAGGCCCCGGGCGACCGGTGGAGCTGGGAGACGACGACCCGTTCGGTGCCGTTGATGATGAACGTGCCGTTGTCGGTCATGAGCGGGACGTCGCCGAAGTAGACCTCCTGCTCCTTGATGTCCCGGATCGTCTTCGCGCCGGTGTCCGGGTCCTTGTTCCAGACCACCAGGCGAATCGTGACCTTGAGGGGCACGGCGTAGGTGACGCCCCGTTCCTGGCACTCCTCGACGTCGTACTTGAGCTTCAGGGCGACGGTGTTCTCGCAGATGTCGCAGACCACCCCCCGGGCGTGGTTGGCGGCCCCGCACTTGGGGCAGAGCACCTCGTGCTGCCCGTAGGGCTCGGCGACGAGGGTGGCGTCGCAGGCCGAGCAGGGCTGCCGGAGATGGTGCAGGCCCGAGAGCCGCCCGCACTTGCATTCCCAGTTTCCGATCGAGTACTCGATGAACTCCAGGGACGAGTTCTCCCGGAAGTCGCTGATCGGAAAGACCGACTTGAACACCGACTGAAGGCCCGCATCCTCCCGCTCGGACGACAGCCGGGTCATCTGCAGGAAACGCTCGTACGATTTCTTCTGGATCTCGATGAGGTTGGGAATCGGAATCGTCGTCCGGATCTTCGAAAACTCGATGCGCTCCCGGTAGACGTTCTTGGGCTGACTCTGCATTCTGCATCCTCGGGCTGGCGGCCAGGATGGGATGATCAGGAATTCGCTCGCTGCGTCGTCTATCGGCTCCGGTTCGCCGCCTGAGGAACGTCCGCCGCGGCCGGGACCCTCGCCCCCCCGCGTCGCGCGGCGCCGGGCAGGACCATGGGCGCCGCCCGGACCGTCCTCTCCGCTCCCCGAACGGGGGCGCGGGAACGCACCGCCCCGGCCCCACCGTCCGCATCGCGTGGGCGCGCGCGAACGCGCGCGCACCCTGCCCCCCGGCGAGGCGCTACTTCACCTCGGCCTTGGCGCCCACTTCCTCGAACTTCTTCGCGATGGCTTCCGCCTCGTCCTTGGGTATGTCCTCCTTGACCGCCTTCGGCGCGCTCTCGACGAGGTCCTTGGCTTCCTTGAGCCCCAGGCTCGTCACCTCGCGCACCGCCTTGATCACGTTGATCTTCTTCGGACCGACCTCCACGAGCATGACCGTGAACTCCGTCTGCTCCTCGGCCGCCTCGGCCGCGGCCCCCGGGGCGGCGGCGCCCGCCACCGCGACCGGCATCGCCGCCGCGGCGGTGACCCCGAGCTCCTCCTCGAGGGTCTTGACGAGCTGGGAGAGCTCGAGAACGGAGATTCCCTTGATGTAATCGACAACCTGTTCCTGCGTCACTTCGGCCATGACCAAGCTCCTCGCACTGAAACCCCGTGAAGGCGGCCAGCCGTTCTACGGCGCCGACTCCTGTCCCTCTTCCTCCGATTCCTTCAGCTTCTTCTCCGCCGCGACGAGCACGCCGAGGAGGTCGCGCGGGACCGCGCCCAGCACGCCGACGAGCTGGCTCATTGGGGCCTGCAGCGTCCGGAGCAGGGTCGCCCGCAGCTCGTCCTTGCCGGGCAGGGTCGCGAGGCTCTCGACCTCGGCCGGAGCCACGCGCTGCCCCGACACCATGCCCGACTTCACCTTCAGCTCGGGCGTCGCCTTGGCGAACGTGACGAGCGCCTTCGCGAGCCCGACGGGGTCGTCCTCGGTGTACGCGACCGCGGTGGTGCCGCGAAACGCGTCCCGCAACGGCTCGTAGGCGGTTCCGGTCACGGCGCGCCGGGCCAGGGTGTTCTTGACCACCCGATAGCTGCCCCGCGCCGCGCGAACCTGGCGCCGAAGCTCGGTGACCTTCGGCACGTCCAGTCCGCTGAAGTCGACGAGGACCACGCTCTCCGCGCTGGCCAGGGCCTCGTTCAACTCCCCGACCTGCTCACTCTTGGCACTTCTGCTGACCGGCATTTCTCTCCCCGCCGCTCTGAGGTGCAGCCTGCCGGCGACGCCCCGACGACCGTCCGGACCGCGTCCGACGGCGCGGGCCGTCGAGCCGCCGGCCGGGCGGCGCCGTCGGGCCGCCGCCGTCACCGCACCATCGTATCGACTCTCGACGCGTCGATCTTGACCCCGGGCCCCATGGTCGACGACACGGTCACGCTCCGAACGTACTTGCCCCGCGCCGCCGCCGGCTTCGCGCGGATGACGCTGGCCATCAACGCCTCGGTGTTCTCGACGAGGGCGCCCGCATCGAAGGAGCGCCGGCCGACCGGCGCGTGCACGACGCCGGCCTTGTCGACGCGGTAGTTGACCTTCCCGGCCTTGATCTCCTTGATGGCCTGGGCCACCTCGAACGTCACCGTTCCGGTCTTCGGATTCGGCATCAACCCCCGCGGCCCCAGCACCTTGCCGAGTCTCCCGACCACGCGCATCATGTCGGGGGTTGCGACCACGGCATCGAACTCGAGCCATCCGCCCTGGATGCGCTCGACGATCTCCTCGCCGCCGACGACGTCCGCGCCGGCCTCCTCGGCTTCCTTCTGCTTCTCGCCGCCGGCGATCACCAGCACCCGCTTGGCCCGGCCCAGCCCGTGCGGCAGCACCACCGTGCCCCGGACCATCTGGTCGGCATGCTTCGGGTTCACGCCCAACCGGAGCGCCACCTCGATCGACTCGTCGAAGCCCGCGTAGCCGACCTTCTGGAGAAGCGGCATCGCCTCGGTCAGGCTGTACAGCCGATCCTCGACCTGCTCGGCCGCCGCCCTGAACTTCCTGCTCTTTCTCGCCATCTCTGCTTCTCCGCCACCCCCGGCGGCCGGCCCGGGAATCGTCGCCGTCGGCTCCGATTGCCGCCCGGCCAAACCCGGCCAGGCGCCTGCACCGTTCCGCGGCGGCGCCTGGCCCGCCCATCGTCGCCGCCTTCGGCTCCGCTGGGCGCCCAACCAACCCTGCTGGAAGTCTGCACCGTTCTACGGCGCAGACTCCTGGCCCGCGATCTCGAGCCCCATGGAGCGGGCCGTGCCCGCCACCACCTTCACCGCCCCGGCCAGGTCGTTGGTGTTCAGGTCCGGCATCTTGGTCTTCGCGATCTCCTCGACCTGGGCCGCCGTCACCTTGCCCACCTTGTTGCGGTTCGGCTCGGCCGAGCCCTTGGCGATGTTGGCGGCCCGCTTGAGCAGCACCGCGGCGGGCGGGGTCTTGGTGATGAAGCTGAGGGTCCGATCGGCGTAGATGGTCACGACCGCCGGAATGACGAGCCCCTCCTGGCTGGCGGTCCTGGCGTTGAAAGCCTTGCAGAAGTCCATGATGTTGACCCCATGCGGACCGAGGGCGGTCCCGACCGGGGGCGCCGGCGTCGCCTTGCCGGCCGCTATCTGGAGCTTCACCATCCCGATCACCTTCTTCGCCATGTCCCGTCCAACCTCCTCCGATCACCGTGCCGGCACGACCTGAAGCCCCGCCGGCTCCTAGAGCTTCTCGACCTGCAGGAAATCGAGCTCCACCGGCGTCGATCGCCCGAAGATGGTCACCATGACCCTGAGCGTGTTCCGATCCACGTTGACATCGTCGACGACGCCGTTGAAGCTGTTGAACGGCCCCTCGTTGATGCGCACCTGGTCGCCCTTCTCGAACGTGTACTTCGGTTTCGGCTTCTCCGCCGCGACCGTCACCTGGTGGAGAATCTGGTCCACTTCCTCGCGGGTCAGCGGTGTCGGCTTCGAGCCGGCGCCGACGAATCCGGTCACCTTCGGCGTGTTCCGGACCACGTGCCACGCATTGTCCGTCATGGTCATCTCGACCAGGATGTAGCCGGGGAAGAACCGCTTCGAGCTGACGACGCGCTTGCCTCCCCGCATCTCGACGACGTCCTCGGTCGGGATGAGGACGTCGCCGATGTCCGACTGCAGCCCGTAGGCCTGCACGCGTTGCCGGAGCGACTCGGACACCTTCTTCTCGAAGCCCGAGTAGGTGTGCACGATGTACCACTGCCGGGTGCTGACGTCGGTCATTGCGCTCCGAAGGTCTCGAAGATGAACCTGGCGACCCGGGTCAGGACGAGATCGATGCTCCAGAGATACACTCCGAAGAACACCGAGGTCAGGATGACGACGAGGGTGGTGGCGTAGACCTCCTTGCGGGTCGGCCACGTCACCCGTTCCATCTCGTTCTTGACCTGGGCGAGAAAGACCCGGGCCCGACCGAACCACCCGGTGACGGGGAGCGACGAGTCTCTGACGTTGTCGAGTCGTGCTGACTTCACGAAGTGCCCGGTCCTTTCCTGCGTGCGCGCGCCCTCGGCGCGTACCGCGCCGGCCGCTCCGAACGCGTGTGGCAGGCCAGGAGGGAATCGAACCCCCAACCCCCGGTTTTGGAGACCGGTGCTCTGCCAATTGAGCTACTGGCCTGTACTCCTGGTGTCCGGCCCGGAACCTCGCGTCCCGACGCGCGGCCGCCCGGCGACGCGACCCGGCGCCCGTCGCGGGACCGCGCCGCGGGCACCCGACGCGGATCGCTACTTCGACTCCCGGTGAACGGTGTGCGAGCGACACCAGCGGCAGTACTTCTTGAACTCCAGCCGCCCCGAGGTCTTCCGCTTGTTCTTCGTCGTACTGTAGTTGCGGCGCTTGCAGTCGGTGCACGCCAACAAGATGATGTCCCGCATGGCTCAGGCCACTCCACAACCGACAGCGCGCGTCCCGCGACGCGGCGCGTCTCTCCCGGGCGGCGGCGCAGACGCCGCGGCCGGCCCGGCCAACCCATGGACCGCGGCGCTCGCGCCGCGGCTCGCCCGGCAAATCGTCGCCCACGGCTCCGATTGCCGCCCAACCAAACCCGCCGGGAGTCCGCAGACTCCTCGCCCGCCCATCGTCGCCTTCGGCTCCGCCGGGCGCCCAGCCAACCCGCCAGCAGTCCGCGCCGTTCCACGGCGCAGAACTGCTACTCGACGATCTCGGTGATCGCCCCCGACCCCACCGTGCGCCCGCCTTCCCGAATCGCGAACCGAAGGCCCTTCTCGAGCGCCACCGGCGTGATCAGCTCCACCTCCATCGCCACGTTGTCGCCGGGCATCACCATCTCGACCCCGTCCGGCAACGTCGCAACCCCAGTCACGTCCGTCGTCCGAAGGTAGAACTGAGGACGATAGCCGTTGAAGAACGGCGTGTGACGACCACCCTCGTCCTTCGTCAACACGTACACCTCGCCCTTGAACTTCGTGTGCGGCGTGATCGACTTCGGCTTCGCCAGCACCTGCCCACGCTCCACCTCGTCCTTCTCCAGGCCACGAAGCAGAACCCCGATGTTGTCGCCCGCAACCCCCTCGTCCAGCAGCTTCCGGAACATCTCGACCCCCGTAACCACCTTCTTCTGGGTCTCCTGGAAGCCCACGATCTCGATATCGTCGCTCACCTTCACGATGCCACGGTCCACACGCCCCGTCACCACCGTCCCACGCCCAGAGATCGAGAACACGTCCTCGATCGGCATCAGGAACGGCTTGTCCACGTCGCGAACCGGCAGCGGAACGTAGTCGTCGACCGCCGACATCAGCTCCTCGACCGTCGCCGTGTACCGGGCGTCGCCTTCCAGCGCCTTCAGCGCCGAGCCCCGGACAACCGGCAGGTCGTCGCCGGGGAACTCGTACGACGACAGCAGCTCCCGCACCTCCAGCTCGACCAGGTCCAGAAGCTCCTCGTCGTCGACCATGTCCACCTTGTTCATGAACACGACCAGCGACGGCACACCCACCTGGCGCGCCAGCAGAATGTGCTCCCGCGTCTGCGGCATCACCCCGTCGGTCGCCGCCACCACCAGGATCGCGCCGTCCATCTGCGCCGCGCCCGTGATCATGTTCTTGATGTAGTCCGCGTGGCCGGGGCAGTCCACGTGCGCGTAGTGGCGGTTCTCCGTCGTGTACTCGACGTGCGCCGTCGCGATCGTGATCCCCCGCTCCCGCTCCTCGGGAGCGTTGTCGATCGAGTCGAACGAACGAATCACGTTCTTCGCGTCGTGCTTCGCGAGCACCGACGTGATCGCCGCCGTCAGCGTCGTCTTCCCGTGGTCGATGTGCCCGATCGTCCCGATGTTCACGTGCGGTTTCGACCGGTCGAACTTTTCCTTCGCCATTTGTCCGCTCGCTCTCGAAGTGTTGACCTCGCCCGTCGCGCCTTCCTCTCGCAGGGCGGGAATCGCCTCGCGGCTCCCTCGCCGCCCCGGCCCTGCCGCCTCCGACCAATCCCGCCGCCGCGCCGCGGGCCGCCGAACGACGGGCCCTCCCTCGCAAGGCTGGAGCCGATGACCGGACTCGAACCGGTGACCTCGTCCTTACCAAGGACGCGCTCTACCTCCTGAGCTACATCGGCACGCCGCCGCACCTCCGCCGACCGACCCGGCACCGGCCGGCGCAGCTCCCGCACGGCCGGAGGCCGCGCCGGGGACCTGCGCCGCGGGAGCCCCGCGCCGGCGAGACGCTCCACCCGACCGCCGGGGCCGCACCCCGGCGCGAGACCGGGCCGCCGCGCGCGAAGAACTGGAGCGGGAGACGGGGATCGAACCCGCGACCAACAGCTTGGAAGGCTGTGACTCTACCACTGAGTTACTCCCGCCTTCGCGATCCTGTCGTCGTGAGCACGCACCGCCGGGGCCGTCGCCCCCGGGCCGGCCGGGCGAAGCTGGTGGCGAGGGGAGGATTCGAACCTCCGAAGCCTCTGGGGCGACAGATTTACAGTCTGTTGCGTTTGACCGCTCCGCAACCTCGCCGTATCCCACGACCTTCAGCCCCGGGAGCCCGTGGCGAAGTCCCCGCTGCATTCGAGCGGCGATGCAACGCGGGGCTTCACCTCGGGCTCCGAGACAGCCGCGACGCACGCTCCAGGACGGCACGGCAGGCGGACTCCGATACCGTGGTCACCTCGACAACGGGAGATCACACCGACCACCGAGACCCACCTGTCACGTGGAAGCAATCCGCTGGAGCTGGCGAAGGGATTCGAACCCCCGACCCGCTGATTACAAATCAGCTGCTCTACCGGACTGAGCTACGCCAGCCGGACCAAACGGAGAATTTAGCACGACCGGCCCCCTCCGCGCAAGACGCATCTCCACGGGGGCCCGCGCCCACCGGCGGGCCGCGCGGTCCCGTCGTCCCCCGGAATCGCGTCTCCACGCGCGGTCCCGGCCCACCCTCGGCGCAGGCGGCGGGCCTCACGCCGACGCCGGATCGGGCGCCACGCCGCGTGACCGCGCCCCGCCGGGGGGGCCGCCGCGGCGCTGCCGCACCGCCTCGAAGAGCGCGATGCCGGCCGCAACCGAGACGTTGAGGCTGTTGACCCGCCCGAACATCGGTATCGACGCCACCCGATCGCACCGCTCCCGGACGAGCCGCCGCAGCCCGCGCCCTTCGCTGCCGACCACGAACGCGGTGGGCAGGGTCAGGTCGATGTCCCGATACAGGTCGTCGCCGTCCGCCTCGAGCCCCACCGCCCACACCCCCGCCGCCCGAAGGGCGGCCACCGCCCGGGCGATGTTGACGACCGATACGATCCGAACGTGCGACGCCGCGCCGGCGGACGCCTTCTCGACCGGTCCGAGGGGGGCGGCCCGCCGGGTCTGCCGGATGACCCCGTCGACCCCGGCCGCCTCGGCGCTGCGGAGGATCGCCCCGAGGTTCCCGGGGTCCTCGATGCCGTCGAGCACGAGCAGCAGAGCCGGTCGGCGAAGACCGCCGATCAACGCGTCGAGGCTGACCGCCTCCGGCGGGGCGACGTCCGCCGCCACCCCCTGGTGCGCCGCGCCTCCCGCCATCCGGTCGAGCGCGGCCGGAGACACGGGGACCACCGGCACCCCGCTCTCGTGCGCGAAGCGGCGAATCTCGGCCGTGCGGCGGGAGACGGCGGCGAGGCGGACGGTCCGGACGCGCTTCGCCCGCAATGCCTCGAGCACCGGATTGACGCCGTAGACGATCACGATGCCTCCCGCGACCGAGCCCGTCGTCGCCTTCGGCTCCGCCGGGCGCCCGACCGACCTCCAGTGCGTCTGCGCCTCCTCCGGAGACGGCTCCGTTCCTCGGCGCAGACGCCCGGCCCGCCCGTCATGCGCCCGCCAGCATGGCCACCGCGTGCACCTCGAGGGCCTCGCCGCGCCCCGTCGCCCCGACGCCCTCCGCCGTCTTGCCCTTGACGCCGACCGCCGACGGATCGATCCCGACGGCGGCGGCCACCGCCTCCCGCATCCGCTCGACGTGGGGCGCGATGCGGGGGTGCTCGGTCACCACCACCACGTCGACGTTGACGACGACGAAGCCGCGGGAGCGCACCAGGCCCGCCGCGGACCGCAGCAACGCGATGCTCGAGGCCCCCTTCCAGCGGGGATCGGTGTCGGGAAAGTGGCGGCCGATGTCGCCCGCGGCGGCGGCGCCGAGAATCGCGTCGGTCACCGCGTGGCAGACCGCGTCGGCGTCGGAATGCCCCACCAGCCCCCGGTCGTGCGGAATCAGGACGCCGCCGAGCCGGAGCGGCCCCCCGTCCTCGAAGCGATGCAGGTCGTACCCGAACCCGACGCGGCCGGTCGCCATGGTCTCCTCCACGAACCGCCGCGCGACGGCGAGGTCCCGCTCCGTGGTGATCTTGACGTTCCAGGGCTCGCCGTCGACGAGCGCCACCCGATGCCCGGCCCGCTCCGCGAGACCCGCCTCGTCGGTCGCCTCCACGCCGCCCCGGCCCAGGCGGACCGCCTCGGCGAGGATCTCGGCGCGAAAGGCCTGCGGGGTCTGCGCCTGCACGATCCGGTCGCGCGCGAGGGTGCGGCCCACGAACCGGCCCTCCCCCACCGAGCGCTGCTTGAGGGTGTCCTGCGCGGGGAGCGCGGCCACCGCGGCGCCGTGGCGGCGCGCGGCGTCGATGGTCCGCCCGATCAGGTCGGACGAGCAGAACGGCCGCGCCGCATCGTGCACGACGACGACCTCGCTCCCCGTCGCGGCCGCCGCCTCGAATCCCCGCGCCACCGAATCCTGCCGCCGCGCTCCCCCGGCCACGACACGCAGCGGGGTCCCGGCCGGCGTCTCGGCGAGCGCGGGCCCGCCGGCGAGCGCGGGCGGCAGCACGAGCACGATCTCGTCGACGCGGTCGCACCGGTCGAACGCCGTCACCGAGCGCTGCAGGATGGTGACGCCGCCGAGACGCACGAGCTGCTTGGGCCGGCCCGCGCCGAGACGGGTCCCGACCCCGCCGGCGGCGATGATCGCGGTCACCATGACCCGGCCCCCCGGTAGCGGACCAACGCCGGCCGGCGCCCCGCCTTCATGTGAACAGTCCCTCCAGGGCCTGACCGACGTGGTCTACCGGAATCAGCTCGCAACCGGGTGCGGACACCCCGTCCTCCCGGTCGCCCCGCGGCATGAAGCAGCGGGTGAACCCCATCTGCGCCGCCTCGCGAACCCGCAACCCGGGCTGCGTCGTCCCCCGGATCTCTCCCGCCAACCCGACCTCGCCGAACAGGGCGGCGCCGGCCGGAACCGGCTGGTTGCGCAGGCTCGACGCCACCGCCGCGACCACCGCGAGGTCGGCGGCCGGCTCGTGCACCGGTATGCCCCCCGGCACGTTCACGAACACGTCCTCCCCGGCGAGCGACAGCCCCGCGCGCTTCTCGAGCACCGTCAGCAGCAACGACAGCCGCTGGCGGTCGACGCCGTTCACCACCCGCTGGGCGTTGCCGTAGACCCCGGCGCCGACGAGCGCCTGCACCTCGACGAGAATGGGCCGCGACCCCTCGAGCGAGCACAGCACCACCGACCCCGGGACCTCCGTCCTGCGCTCCGACAGGAACTGCGCGGACGGGTTGGCCACCGCGCGCAGGCCGCCGCGCGTCATCTCGAACACCCCGACCTCGCTGACGGCCCCGAAGCGGTTCTTCACCGCCCGGACGATCCGGTGCGCGTGATGACGGTCGCCCTCGAAGTGGAGCACGGTGTCGACGACGTGCTCCAGCACCTTGGGGCCGGCGAGACCGCCGTCCTTCGTCACGTGCCCGACCACGAGGACCGGCACGTTGCGGCCCTTGGCCACGATCAGGAGGCGGTTGGCCGCGTCGCGCACCTGGGCGACGGTGCCCGGGGCGGACTCGAGCTCGACCGAGTACAGCGTCTGGACCGAATCGACGATGACCAGGTCCGGCGACAGCCGCGACACCTCGTCGACCACCCGCTCCAGGCACGTCTCCGCCAGCACGTGCAGCCGCGGCGGAGAGAGGCCGAGGCGCTCTCCCCGACGGCGCACCTGATGCGGGGACTCCTCGCCCGAGCAGTAGAGGACGGTGCGGCCCGCCGACGCGACCTCGGCCGCCGCCTGCAGCAGCAGCGTCGACTTCCCGATGCCCGGCTCTCCCCCCAGCAGGACCAGCGACCCCGGCACGAGGCCCCCGCCCAGCACCCGGTCGAGCTCGCTCACCCCGGTCGAGACCCGGTCCGACTCGGACGCCTCGATGTCGGCGAAGAGCCGCGCTTCCGCCCCGGTGAGCGCCGGCCTCGAACCGGGGCCGACCCGTCTCGCGGCGGTCTCCTCGACCAGCGAGTTCCATTCGCCGCAGTCGGGGCACCGCCCCAGCCACTTCCGCGCCTGGGCGCCGCACGACTGGCAGACGAAGACGGTGTTGGGGGACCTCACCGTGGAGATGCCCGGCCGGCATAGGTTCGGACAATCCGGCTCCCCGTCCGACACAGGATCTCGTGCGGCACGGTGCCGAGCGCGGCCGCGATATCGCCGGCGCCGATGCGGCGGCGCGACTGCTCGCCCACCAGCACCACCTCGTCGCCGGGGGTGACGTCGAGGCCGGTCACGTCGATGGTGATCGAGTCCATCGACACCGCGCCGACCACCGGCGCGCGCCGCCCGCGGACGAGCACCGAGCAGCGGCCCGCCATGCGCACGTCCAGACCGTCCGCGTAGCCGGCCGGCACCACCGCGATGGTCGCCGGACGGTCGACCGGGGCCCGCGCGCCGTAGCCCGTCGTCTCGCCCGGCCGCATGCCCTTCACGGCGACCACCCGGCTGCGCATGGTCATCGCCGGCGCCACCGGGACCGCCGCCGCCGACCCGGGAGGAACGAGGCCGTAGAGCAGCAGCCCCGGCCGGACCGCGTCGTACCAGGCGTTCCGGTCGCGCAGCAGGGCGGCGCTGTTCGCCGCGTGCCTCAGGCCGGGGCGGATCCCCATCCCGGCGAGGCGGCGCAGGGACTCGTCGAAGCGCTTCCTCTGCAGGTCGAACAGCGGATGCGCGGGGTCGTCGGCGGTCGCGAAGTGGGTGTACGCGGCCGCGATCTCGATCCCGGGGCGGCCGAGCACGTCCCGGACGGTGCGCTCGAGATTGTCGAAGCGGAATCCGAGGCGGTTCATGCCGGTGTCGATCTTGAGGTGGCACGACACGGTCACGCCCCGCCGCGCCGCCGCGTCGCTCAGCGCGCGGGCGGCGAAGGGCGACGACACGGTCGGGGTCAGCCCGTGGGTGAAAACGCCGTCGAGGTCGCTGATGCCGAGAGCGCCGAAGACGAGAATCGGGGCCCGGATGCCGCCGTCGCGCAGGGTCACCGCCTCTTCGATGTCGGCGCAGGCGAGCATGGCCGCCCCGGCCTGCTCGAGGGCCCGAGCCACCGGGACGGCCCCGTGCCCGTAGGCATTGGCCTTGACGACCGCGATCACCAGGGGCGTCGTCGGGCCGGACACGTGACGCGCCACCGCCGCGTAGTTGGCCCGCACCGCGTCCAGGTCGACCCGGGCGAACGTCGGCCGGACGGCGACGGGCTCCGGGGCCGGGCGGTCAGGACTCGTAGGCATCGGCGGCGAGGTTGGCAAACTTCGTGCACTGCTTGAGGAACGCGAGCCTGACGACTCCCGTCGGCCCGTTCCGCTGCTTGCCGATGATGATCTCGGCCAGGTTCTCGTTCTCCGGGGTCGGGTCGTACTGCTCCTCCCGATAGATGAAGAGGACGAGGTCGGCGTCCTGCTCCAGCGCCCCCGACTCCCGCAGGTCCGAGAGCTGGGGACGGCGGTCGGAGCGGCTCTCGGGGGCGCGGCTCAACTGGGACAGGGCCACCACCGGCACGTCGAGCTCCTTGGCGAGGCCCTTCAGCGACCGCGAGATGGAGGCGAGCTCCTGGGTGCGGTTGTCGAACCGGCCGCGCCCGGTCATGAGCTGCAGGTAGTCGATGACGACGAGATGCAGCCCGTGCTCGGCCTTCAGCCGGCGCGCCTTCGCCCGCATCTCCAGGACCCCGATCGACGGGCTGTCGTCGATGAAGACCTTCGCGCGGTCCAGGCGGGTGAGGGCCTCGGCCAGCGCGTCGTAGTCGCGCTGGCCGAGAAAGCCCCCGCGGAACTTGTGCGAGTCGACCCCCGCCTCGGTCGTCAGCATGCGCATGAACAGCTGCTCCTTGGACATCTCGAGGCTGAAGACGCCGACCGTCATGTCGGTGCTCACGCCGAGATGCTGCGCGATGTTGAGGACGAGGGCGGTCTTGCCCATGGAGGGCCGCGCCGCGACGAGAACGAGGTCCGCCGCCTGAAAGCCCCGGGTCAGCTTGTCGAGGTCGGCGAACCCGCTGGGGACCCCGGTGACGACGCCCTCGCCCGCCTGCAGCTTGTCGATGGTCGTGTGGCTGGACTCGACGAGGTCGTGGAGCGCGACGAAACCGGTGTGGACGCTGTCGTCGGCGATGCGGAAGATCGCCTGCTCCGCCCGGTCGAGAACCGTGTCGGCCCCGCCCTCGCCGGTATGGGCGGTATCGAGAATCTCGTTCGCGGCGAAGATGATCTTCCGGCGCGTCGACCGCTCCTTGACGATTTGGGCGTAGTACTCGACGTGAGTGGAACGGGGCACCCCGTCGACGAGCCCCGCGATGTACGCCGGTCCGCCGACGCCGTCGAGCTCGCCCGACCGCTCGAGCTCGTTCTTCAGGGTGACGAGATCGATCACCTCGCCCCGCTCGTTGAGGTCGACCATCTTGTCGAAGACGCGGCGATGGGCGTCCCGGAAGAAGTCGTCGGCGTCGATCAGCTCCGCCGCCTGGTTGAAGGCGTCGTTGTGGATGAGGACGGCGCCGAGGACGCAGCGCTCCGCCTCGAGGTTGTGGGGAAGCGATCGTTCGGAGGGAAGGGAGACGACGTCGGCCATGACCATCTGGACCGGATCGGGGGGTGACGCGGCGCCACCTCCCCGACCAACCCTGCCGGAGCCCGCGCCGGTCTACGCCGGTTCGGCGGAAGCCTCCGAGGGCTCCGCGTCGGGCGGCGCGCCGTCGCCGCCGGCCTCGTCGCCGTCCGCCTCGTCCTCGGCCCCTTCCTTGACGATGCGAACCGTCACCTCGGCCGTCACCTCCCGGTGGACCTTGACGGCCACCGCGTGCTCGCCGAGCTTCTTCAGGGGCTCGGCGAGCTGGATCTTGCGCCGGTCGATCTCGAACGACTGCTCGAGCAGCGACGCCGCGACGTCGGCCGCGGTGACCGATCCGTACATGGTCTCGGTCTCGCCGAAGCGACGCGCGATGACGCAGACCACCTGGCTGAGCCGCGCCGCGAACGCTTCCGCGCTCTCCTTCTCGGCCTG
This sequence comes from Vicinamibacterales bacterium, assembly GCA_965116765.1. Lineage (GTDB taxonomy): Bacteria > Acidobacteriota > Vicinamibacteria > Vicinamibacterales > UBA8438 > JAJEEA01. Next base: position 2,714,904 of record OZ220718.1, read on the forward strand.
GTCGCGGGCGTCGGCGACGACCCGCTCGCGCTCGACCTGCCGGCGGTTGGCCTCGGTCACCGGCAATGCCAACCGGCGCGGCAGGAGGTAGTTGCGGGCGTATCCGGGGGCGACCCTCACGATGTCGCCCCGGCGCCCGAGATGATCCACCGGCTCTCTGAGAATGACCTGAACTGCCATGGCTTCACCGCGGCCCTAGTCGGTCACGTACGGGATCAAGGCCAGCTGCCGCGCGCGCTTGATCGCCGTCTGCAGCTTGCGCTGGTGGGGCGCACAGGTACCCGACAGGCGCCGGGGCTGTATCTTCCCCCGTTCCGGAATGCTCGCGATGAGCATCCGAACGTCCTTGTAGTCGATGAACGGGATCTTGTCGACGCAGAACCGGCAGACGCGCTTCCGCCGGAACATGCCGCGTCTCGGCCGATCGAACCTGGGTTTGCGGGCGGCGCCGCGATCGTTCTTCATCCTTGCACCTCCGGACGCGCGCCTGGCGGCGCGCGGCGATAATCGTCCCTGCTGGCCCGCCGAATCGTCGGCGGCGGCTCCGCCCGGTGCGCAGCCAACCCCGCAGGAGTCCGCGTCGTCCCAGCCCGCCCATCGTCGCCGAATGCGACCACAAGGTCGCGCCGCGGCCTCCGCCGGGCGCCCAACCAACCCTGCTAGGATGCAGACTCCTCGCCGGCGGCCGGCTTCTCCGGCTCCGCAGGCGGGGGCGGCTCCGCGGCCGACTGCGGCTCCGCGGCCGACTGCGGCTCCGCGGCCGACTGCGGCTCCGCGGGCGACTGCGGCTCCGCGGGCGACTGCGGCTCCGCGGCCGGGGGCGGCTCGGGCGCAGCCTCCGCCGCCGCCTCCCCGGCGGGAGCAGGCTCCGCCGCCGGCGCATCGCCCGGCGACGGCGGCGACGACGGCGTCACCGCCGCCTTCGGCTCGCCCTCGGCGGAAGAGTCGCCCTGGGCCGGAGAACCGCCCACCGGTGCCGCCGCGGGCGGCGGCGACGGGGCCTTCTCCGGTGCGCGCGCGGCGCGCCGCCGCTCGGCGTCGGCCTTGCGCTTCTCGGCCGCCCGTCGGGCCTTCCGCAGGTCGTCGTCGACCCGCACCGTGAGATACCGCAGGACATCGTCATGGACGCGCATGCGGCGTTCGAGCTCGCTCACCATCGTGCCCGGCCCGCGAATGAGCTGGACGACGTAGATGCCCTCCGTGAAGTTGCCGATGGGGTAGGCGAGCTTGCGGCGTCCCCACAGATCGGTGTTCTCCACCGCCCCGCCGAGCTTGCCGATCTGGTCCTCCAGATCGCGCTGGAGCGTCTCCACCTCGGCGTTGGCCACGGTGGGCGCGAGAACGTACACGAATTCGTATTGTCGATCGCTGGGCATGCGGCTCCTTCTGGACTGACGGCCACCCGGGGGTGGCAAGGAGTGAACGGGCGGGCGCGCCGCCCCGGACTCACGAGATTAACTGACCGGACAATCCACGTCAACCGCGCGGACCGGCGCCGGCCGCCGGACCCCCGTCGTCCGGTTCGGCTTCCCGCCGATTGAACGCATTCATGACCGGGCCGATGCCGGTCTCCACGAACATCTCGACCGCGTCGGCCGCCCGTCGCACGCTGTCGTCCATCTCCGGCCGCTCGGCGCGGGCGAACCGCGACAGAACCCGACCGGAGAGCTTCTGTCTGGGGTCGCCGCGCCCCACCCCGACGCGCAGACGCGAGAACCCCTCCCCGGCGAGGGCCTCGATTATCGAGCGGAGGCCGTTGTGGCCGCCGGACGATCCCCGACGGCGCGCCCGCAACCGGCCGAGGGGCAGATTCACGTCCTCGGTGACGACCAGCAGATCGCCCGGCTCGATGCGGTAGTAGCGCAGCAACGCGCCGACCGCGAACCCGCTGCGGTTCATGTAGGTCTGCGGCTTCGCGAGGAGGACCGCGCCGCGCCCCGACGGCGCCGCCGGGGCGTTGGCCAGCAGGGCGTCGGCGGGAGCGGACCGGAACGCGACGTCCCACCGCCGGGCGGTCTCGTCGACGACCTCGAAGCCGACGTTGTGCCGGGTCCCCCGGTACTCCTCGCCGGGGTTGCCGAGTCCCACGATCAGCTTCACGGTCGGTGCTCGAGAGAGACCCGCGACCGCCGGGTTCCCGTCACCGGCGGGAGCATCAGCCCTCGGCCTTGCTCCCCGCCTCTTCCTCGGCCTCCGCCTCGCCCTCGCCCTCGGCCTCGGCCTCGTCCTCCGCCTCGGCTTCGAGCCTCGGCGCGATGACGTGGACGATGAGGGTCTCGGGGTCGCTCACCGGCTGCCACGACACGCCCTCGAGGAGCTCCCGGAGACGGACGCCCTGGCCGATCGTCAACGGGGAGACGTCCACCTCGATGGACTCGGGAATCTCCGACGGCAGGCAGGCGATGGCCACCTCCCGCTGCACGAAGTCGATCAGGCCGCCCTGCACCTTGACCCCTTCCGCCTCGCCCGTCAGCTCGATGCGGACGGTGACGGTGATGACCCTGTCCATGGCCACCCGATAGAAGTCGACGTGCAGAAGCTGGTGCGAGATGGGATCGACCTGATAGTCCTTGATCAGCACCTTGCTCGAGTCCCCGCTGCCGACGGTGAGACCGATCAGGGTGTTGGCGCCGGACTCCGAATGGAGGACCCGCGACACCGCCCCGGGGTCGACGCTCACCGCGAGCGCGCCCCCCGCGCCCGACCCGCCCGCCTCGCCGTAGACGACGCCGGGAATGCGGCCGCCGCGGCGAAGCCGGCGGGCGAGGTTCTTGCCGCGTTCGGACCGCGGCTCCGCGTTCAACGTGGTTTCCATGACTGACCTGTCTGGCGAGCGAGTCGACCCGCCCTGCCCGCCAATCGTCGCCTTCGGCTCCGCTTGGCGCCCAACCAACCCTGCCAGGAGTCTGCACCGTTCCACGGCGCAGACTCCTAGACGAACAGCGACGACACGGACGTCTCCTGGTGAATGCTCTGAATCGCCTTCCCCAGCAACGGGGCGACGGACAGCACCTCGACCCGGTCCGACGCGGCGACCTCCGGCCGGGGGGGAATGGTGTTCGTGACCACCAGCTTCTCGAGCGCCGACCCCTCGATGCGCTCGATCGCCGGCCCGGAGAGCACGCCGTGCACGGCGCACGCGATGACCCGCGCGGCGCCGTTCTCCCGCAGCGCCGACACCGTCTGGACGAGCGTCCCCGCGGTGTCGACGATGTCGTCCTGGATGATGCACACGCGGTCGCGGACCTCGCCGACGACGTGCATCACCTCGGCCCGGCCGTCCTCGGAGCGGCGCTTGTCGATGATCGCGAGGTCGGCGCCGAGCCGCTTGGCATAGGCGCGCGCCCGCTCGACGCCGCCGGCGTCCGGCGACACGAACACCACGCGCGGATCCTGGTCCTGATAGGCGGTCAGGTGCTGCATGAACACGGGGGCGGCGAACAAGTGGTCGACCGGGATGTCGAAGAAGCCCTGGATCTGCGCCTTGTGCAGGTCCATCGTGAGCACGCGGTTGGCCCCGGCCGCGCAGAGCAGGTTCGCTACGAGCTTTGCGGAGATCGGCACCCGGGGCTTGTCCTTGCGGTCCTGCCGCGCGTAGCCGTAGTACGGCATCACGGCGGTGATGCGGGCCGCCGACGACCGCCGGAACGCGTCGATCATGACGCAGAGCTCGACCAGGTGCGCGTCGACGGGGGTGCACGTCGGCTGCAGGATGAACACGTCGGCCCCGCGGATGTTCTCGTCTATCCGGAACGAGACCTCCGTATCCGCGAAACGCCTCAGGTTCGCGCGACCCAGGGGGCTGCCGAGGTAATCGGCGATCTCCCGCGCCAACCGCGTGTGCGCGCTGCCCGAAAACAGCTTGAGTTGCCCGTTCAACATCGCCGTCGATCCGGCCCCCGCAGGGCCGTTCACGGGAAGAACGCCGCCGCCGATGACACCGCCGGTATGGCTGGGGCGGAAGGATTCGAACCTTCGAATACGGGATCCAAAGTCCCGCGCCTTACCACTTGGCCACGCCCCATCAAGCGAGGGCCCGTCCCGCACGCCTCGGCCGACTACCGCGAACCCGTTATTCTACCCGGGCCGCCTTCGGCCCATCAAGGCTCGGCCGTTCCGCGGTCAGACGACGAGCCGGTGCTCGAGGCGAGCCCGGTCCATCGTTCGGGTGACCCGGACCGTCCAGCCCTCCGGCCGGCCGCGCAGGCGCCGGCCCGCGCCGAGGGCCGCCCCTCTTCGCTCGAAGATGCCGAACACGGCGGAGCCGCTGCCGGTCATGCCGGCCCGGCGGGCCCCGGCGTCCGACAGCAGCCGGACCGCCGCGCCGATGCCGGCCCGGCGCCGCGCCACGGGCTCCTCGAGGTCGTTCCGCAGACCGTCCAGCACGAGCGCGGCCCCGGCGAACCTCGGCGGCGGCGGGGCCGCCCCCCGCGCCCCCCGCCCCCGGCCCCGGGCGGCCCGGTCCTCGTCGAGCCAGCCGTAGGCGGCGGCGGTAGAGACGCCGTACGGGGGGACCGCCACCACCACCCACCACCGGGCCTGCTCGACGAGCGGGTAGACGTCGTCGCCGCGTCCCACCCCGAGCGCGGTGCCGCCGACCAGGAAGAAGGGTCCGTCCGCCCCCACCTCGGCGGCCAGCGCGTGGAGCCGGGCCGGGGGCGGCGTCCGCTCCCACAGCAGGCACAAGCCGCGCAGCGCGGCCACCGCGTCCGCGGTCCCGCCCCCCAGCCCCGCCGCGACGGGAATCCGCTTTCGGATGGTCACCGCGACGCCGCGAACGTCGCCGCCCCCACCCAGCTCGGTCCAGAGGCGCTGGGCGGCGCGGTGCACCAGGTTGTCCTTCCCCGCGGGCACGCCGGGCGCGGAGCAGCGGATGCGGCAGTCGCCGTCGACCGCCCGCAACGTCAGCGTGTCATGCAATTCGATGGACTGCAGGATGGTCCGCAGATCGTGGAAGCCGTCCCGGCGCCGGCCGCCGACCCGCAGGTCGAGGTTGATCTTGGCGTGGGCCCGCAGCGTCACCCGCCGGAGGCGTCCGGGAGCCGGCGGGGCGCTCATGTCGATTCGTCGGGGACCTCCAGCGGCCCCGCTCCGCGCAGCTCCTCGAGGGTCGCCGGCGCGACGTCCGGGGGAACGGCGAGAGAGAACGCCTCGGAGCCGAGCGGCACGTTGAGGCTGACCTGCGACAGCCGGGCCGTCAGATCGGTGAGGGGCTCGCCGCCGGCGGCCGCGGCGGCGGACGAGACGCGCACCAGCCGCGGGAGGCGGCGGCGGAACTCGCCGTACTCGACCGTCAGCCCGTCCCGCGTGCCCGCCACCAGGTGCTGCTCGCCGTCGATCTCGCCCAGCCACGCGACCGCGCCGCCGGCCAGATCGACGGCGATCCAGTCGCCCAGCCGCCGCCCCGCGATCGGCCGCGGATCGGGCACGAGGCAACCGGTCAGCACCGCCCGCAGATCGTCCGCCCCGAACGGGATGCCGGTCAGGCTGGCGAAGAGCTCGGGGGCCGGCACCCCGGTCACGACGCGGGCCTCCCGGGTCAGCCACAACGTGGCGTCCCGCGGCGACGCCACGAGGTAGAACACCGGCGCGCCGAACGGGGCCAGTCCCTCGAGCCGCATCGAGGCGGGCGCGGCCAGCCCGGCCCGGACCCGCCCCCTCAGGGCGGCGCCGCCGCCTCGGCCGCTGAGCCGGATCAGGGTCTCGACGGACCGCACGCTCCGGCATTCCGAAACCACGGCGCCGAAGAGGCGTTCGAAGCCGGGATAGGGGGTGCCGGGTCCGTCCGGAAGAACCAGCCGGGTCGAGCCGCAGCCGGCGGCCACGGCGGCGGCGGAGCAGATGCAGAGGACGCGAAGACCGCTCATCGTTCGCCGCAACCGTTCGACCCGGCCAGTGGGGGCCGCCGCCCGAGGCCGAGCCCCGCCCATCGCGGCCTTCGGCCCCGGTGGACGCCCCGACCAACGCCACGGAAGTCCGCCCCGCTCCACGGCGCAGACGCCTAGCCCGCCCATCGTCGCCTTCGGCTCCGCTGGGCGCCCAACCAACCCTGCCAGGAGTCTGCACCGTTCCACGGCGCAGACGCCTAGCGGTTCGAGCCCAGGCGAGCCCGCGCGTCGCGAATCTTGGCTTCCAGCACCGCCGTGTCGACTCCCTCGCGGTCGCCGGCGAGGGCGCGCTCCCATGCGTCGATGGCTTCCGCGTAGCGCTCGAAGCGGAACAGCAGGTCGCCCATGTGGTCCTGCACCACCGAGTTGCGCGGCAGCTGATCGCTCGCCGTGCGCAACGGCGACTCGGCGAGCTCGAGCTCGTCCTGCTTGAAGTAGGCCCATCCGAGGCTGTCGAGGTAGGCCCCGTTGTGGGGGTCGAGCTCGAGGGCGCGGCGGATGAGGTCGACCGACTCGTCGAGCCGCTCGCCCCGCTCGGCCAGCATGTAGCCCAGGTAGTTGAGCGTCTGGGCGTCGTCGGGGTCCTGCTCGAGCACGCGCCGGAACGCGCCCTCCGCCTCCTCGAACCGCCGGCCGCGCTCGAAGACCGCGCCGAGCTGGAACAGGATCAGGGTGTTGTCGGGAAACCGTTCCTCGGCCGCGCGCAGGACCCCCACCGCCTCGTCGACCCGGTCGTGCTGGCTGTAGAGCCCGGCCAGGGCCACGTGCGCGATGGGCTCGCCCTCGTAGCGCGTACGCGCCCGCTCGAGCAACGAGACCGCATCGTCGACCGACCCGCGCGCGGACAGCACCTGGGCGTCGAGCCGCATCAGGTCGAGATTGTCGCGCCGCGGGCCCCGGATCTCGGCCACCAGCTCGCCCGCCTCGTCGAGGCGCCCCGCTTCGAGATACACCTGAACGAGCTGCGCCTGCAGCCCCAGGTTGGACGGCACGAGCTCGAGGGCACCGTCCAGGGACTCGGCGGCGCCATCGAGGTCGCCGCCGTTCTGCTGGGCGAAGCCCAACTGTTGCAGGAGTCCGGCCACCTGGCGGGAATCGACGCCGCCCGCCCTCGCCCGCTGCACCACCGGGGCCAGGACCTCCGCCATCTCGCGATAGCGGCGCATGCCGCCGAGGGCGCGGGACAGCAGGTAGGCGCCCCGCAGCTCGTCCGGCTCGAGCTCGACCACCCGCCGGGCCGCGACCTCGGCGGCGGCGAAGTCGCCGGCCTCGAGCTCGATGCCGGCCAGCCGATACCAGCCCTCGGTGTCGTCGGGCCTGATCCGGACGAGCTCCTCGAGCACCTCGACGGCTCGGTCGACACGCCCCGCGTTGGCCAGCGCATTGGCGAGCTGGCGGCGGTACCGGGCCCGGCGGGGGCTGTACAGGACGGCGAGCTCATAGGCGGCGGCGGCTTCGTCCCACTCGTCGAGGGCCTCGTGCGCGCGGGCCAGCAGCACCTGGCCATCGGCGAACCGCGGCTCGAAGTCGAGCATGTCGCTCAGCACCTCGACCGCCGGTTCCGGCTGCCGGGTGGAGAGGTAGAGCCGCCCCAGGGTGATGGCCAGCATCACGTCGGGCCTCTGTGGATTGCGCGCCTCGGCGAGGTGGTCTATCGCCAGATCCACGTCGGACTGCGTCGGCCTCTCCCGGGACTCCACCCGGGCCGCGTAGACGAGGCCCAGCGTGCGGTGGGCCTCGCGGTCCTCGGGATTCCGGTCCAACGCCTCGTTCCCGGCCTCGATCGCCTCGTCGGGCCGGTTGCGGCGCGCGTAGAGGCCGGCCAGCTCGGTCCAGATCCCCGACGACGCGGGATCGAGCTCGACCGCCCGCCGATAGGCGTCGATCGCCTCCTCGATCCGATCGTCCCGCTCCAGGGTCCGGCCCAGGATGAAGGCATGGTACGCGGCGGCGCGATCGTCCGGACCCGGAGGCTCGGGCGCCGGCGCTTGGGCTTGGGCGATGGCTCCCGGCGCCAGGACGCCCACGACGAACAGAGCGCTGATTGGAAACCGCATAAGGGCCGCATTGTTCCACAACGACCCGATTGGGAACAACCCGGCCCGCGCCGCCTCGCTGTCTTGCTCGTCGCGCCCCCGACGCCCGCCTTGCGGGCGGGGCCGCCCCACCTCCGCCAGCCGGACCCGCGGGGGTGCCGGCGGCCGGGCGCGGGCGGGGAGGGCCGGCGACGCCCGGGGGCGCGCGCCCCGGAGCCCCCCGGAGTCAGGCAGAAGCGGTCTGGTATAGTCTGATCTTCCCGGGGAGGGTGCGGTGATGGCGGTCGACGCGGAGCTTCTCGAGATCCTCGCATGTCCGAGCTGCAAGACACCGGTGACGCCGGTGAACGGCGGCGCCGGCCTGAAGTGCGGGACCTGTCATCGGGTCTATCCGATCATCGACGACATACCGGTCATGCTCATCGACGAGGCCACCGTCGACGGACCGCCTGAAGCTGAAGCCGACTCACCGCGCGCGAGCGACGACCGCCCCTGACAGTCGAATGACCGCCCCCAGACTGCCGGGACCGGAAGCCGCGGCCTTCGTGACGCTCCTCGGTTTCGTGGCCGCGCTGCAGGTCTCCATCGCCGCCGCCGGCATCCTGCTGACCTTCACCGTCGGGCTCTGGATCGCGCTGCTCGCGAGGGACGGCGAGCGGCCGGCGGGGCCGCCGTTCCTGCCTCCTCTGCTCGCCTACGCGGCCGCGACGCTCGTATCGGCCGCATTCTCCCTCGACCCCGGCGCCAGCCTCGTCGACTCGCGGGAGGTGCTGCTCTTCGTCGTGGTGCCGATTGTGCATCGGCTCGCCCGCCACGACCGGGCGCAGACCGTGGCCACCCTCATCGTGACGGTCGGGGCCACCACCGCCGTGTGGGGGGTGGTGCAGTACGGCGTACTCGAGTACGACCACCTCGGACGACGTCCGGACGGCACGATGGGGCACTACATGACCTATTCCGGTCTGCTGGTGCTGACCATCGCCCTCGCCGCCGCCCGCGTCCTGTTCGATCGCCGCCGCCGCCTGTGGTCCGCCCTCGTGATGCCCGCCCTCCTCGTGGCGCTGGCGGTGACGCTGACCCGAAGCTACTGGGTCGGCGCAGGGGCGGTCATCGCGGTCCTGTGCCTGCTGAAGGACCTGCGGCTGGTGGCGGTGGTCCCGGTGCTCGCGGCCCTGGTGCTGGCCCTCGCACCTCCGCAGATAACCAGCCGCGTGTACTCGGCCTTCGACCTGGAGGATCCGACGGTCCGTGACCGGCTGGCGATGGCGCGGGCGGGGGTGAGGATCATCCGCGACCATCCCTGGACCGGGGTCGGCCCGGACATGGTGCAGGAGGTGTACCCCCGGTACCGCGATGCGGGGGCCGTGCAGGAGGAGAACCCGCACCTGCACAACGTGCCGGTGCACATCGCGGCCGAGCGGGGGCTGCCCGCCCTCGCGGTCTGGTGCCTGTTCGTGGTCGCGGCGGTCCGCCACCTCTTCCGGCTGCTCGACGACGAAGCGGCCCGCCCCCTCGCCGCGGCGGGCCTCGCGGCGGTCGCGGCCATGCTCACCGGCGGCCTGTTCGAGTACAACTTCGGCGACTCGGAGTTCCTGATGCTCTTCCTCGTCATCCTCGCCCTGCCGCAGGCGGCCGCCGTGCGCCCGGCCGCCTCCCGGCCGGCGCCGACCGGCCCCGACCCGGCCCGCGGTTGACGGGACCGGCCGGTCGACGGGCGCGGGAGCGGGCCCGCCGCACGCCCGCGCTCAGTGCCGGAAGTGCCTCCGCCCCGTGAACACCATCGCGAGGCCGTGCTCGTCGGCGGCGGCGACGACCTCCTCGTCCCGCACCGACCCCCCGGGTTGAACCACCGCGGTCGCGCCGGCCGCGGCGATGGCGTCGAGGCCGTCGCGGAACGGGAAGAACGCATCGGAGGCGGCCACCGTGCCGGTCAGCTCCGCCGCCTTCATCACCGCCACCTTCACCGCGTCGACCCGGCTCATCTGGCCGGCGCCGATCGCGGCGAGCCGATCCGCCCGCGCGAACACCACCGCGTTCGACTTCACGTGGGCCGTTACCCGCCACGCCAGCCGGAGGGCCGCCCACTCGGCCTCGGTCGGGTGCCGCCGGGTCATCACCCGAAGGCCGGACTCCGGCCGCCCCGCCGCCTCCGCGGTCCACGGTCCCGCCGCCTCGGTCACGCGGTCGCCGCCCTGCACGAGGAACGCGCCGAGAATGGACCGAACGTCGCGATCCGGCCGGACGGCGCCGGCCGACGAGCAGTCCGCGAGGACCAGCCGGAGGTTCTTCTTCGCCGCGAGGACCGCGCGGGCCTCGTCGTCGGCGTCGGGCGCCACCACCGCCTCGATGAAGGTGGCGGCTATCGCCTCCGCCGTCATGCGGTCGACGCAGCGGTTCAACCCCACGATGCCGCCGAACGCGGACAGGGCGTCGACCTCCCGCGCCGACACGTAGGCGTCGCTCAACGCGTCGGCGGTCGCCACCCCGCAGGGATTGGTGTGCTTCACGACCACCGCGGCCGGCTCGTCGAACTCGCGCGCCAGCCGGGCCGCCGCGTCGAGATCGAGCAGGTTGGTGAACGACAGGGGCTTGCCCTGGACCACGCGGGCGCCCCCGAAGCCCGCGTCGCCGGCGGCGTAGAGCGCGGCGGCCTGATGGGGGTTCTCGCCGTAGCGGAGGGTCCGGCGGCGTTCCGCCCGCACCTCGAGGGTGTCGGGAACGAGCTCGTCCGCGGGCGCGGCGGCACGGGTGAAGCGCCCGTCCGCGACCCCCACCGCCGACAGCGCGGCGGCGATGGCGCGGTCGTACGAGCCGGTGTGCGCGAACGCCTTGCGGGCGAGGGCCAGCCGGAAGCCCGGCCCCGGCCCGCCGGGGCCCCGCAACGCCTCGAGGGCCTCGGGATAGTCGCCGGGATCGACGACCACGACCACGTCGCGGAAGTTCTTGGCGGCCGCCCGCACCAGCGTCGGTCCGCCGACGTCGATCTCCTCGACCAGCGCCTCGACCGCCGCGTCGGGGTCGGCGGCGACCCGGGCGAAGGGATAGAGGTTGACGGCCACGACGTCGACGGGCCGGATGCCGTGGTCGTCGAGGGCGCGCAGGTCGCCGGGCTCGTCGCGGCGCGCGAGAATGCCGGCGTGGACGGCGGGATGCAGGGTCTTGACCCGGCCGTCCATCATCTCGGGAAACCCCGTCACCGACGACACTCCGGTGACGGCGACCCCCGCATCCGCCAGCGCCCGCGCGGTGCCGCCGGTGGACACGATCTCGAAGCCGCCGGCGGCGAGGCCGCGGGCGAAATCGACGATGTCGGTCTTGTCGGATACGCTCAGCAACGCTCGTCTCAACTGATCACACTCCTCTCCGTTCCGTCGGCCCACCGCCGGCGACCTGCCGAGGGTCCCGGGCGGCGACACACCCGGCCGGGACCGGGCACACTCGGCCGGGGCCGGGCACCGCACCCGTTCGACCCCGGCCCGCGCAGGCCCCGATCCCTCCCCGGGGGCGGCGGCCGGAGCCGCGTCCCTCCCGCCTCGGCCGACGAGCCGTCTTGACAACGTCGGACGCGCTCACTACGATGGCCTTTCGGCTCAAGGGTCGAGCCCGCCCGTGTTCGGTACAGGGGTTCGATCCGCAGACCGCTCGCGCGGTCTTTTTTTGTGCACCCATGACGCCTGCGTCCTCATGGGTCCGGAAGTCGGGGCGTGGCGCGTCACGCCCCACCAAAAAAGAGGAAGCACGATGCGCATCACCGGCAAGGTCAAGTGGTTCAACAACGCCAAGGGGTACGGGTTCATCGAGCGCGAGGGCGGAAGCGACGTCTTCGTGCACTTCTCGGCGATTCAGGGCAACGGTTTTCGCACGCTGGAAGAAGGTCAGGCCGTGGAGTTCGAGATCGTCGACGGACCCAAGGGTCCCCAGGCAGGCAGCGTGACCCGAAGCGAATAGGTCCATCCGGCCCGGGCGCGCCGCGTCCGGGCCGCCCCTCCCGCGCTTCCCACTTTCGAGACCGTCATCGAGAACGCGGCCGTCACACACCCGGGGGCGATGGTAGACTGAGTCCGAACAGCGCCGGCCGCTTCGATTGCCGCCTCGCCGACGCTGCCCGGATCCCCGCGCCGACCTGCGGCGCCCGGCCGGAGATGCCCGTCGTCGGCGTGCGGCAGGCGATGGTATCCGAATCGGGGCGGAGCGGCAAGACGGCGCCCCGGCCCGCCGGCGCCATGACCAACCCGCGCATCCTGCCGTCCATCGATCGCCTGCGGCAGCGTCCGCTCGTCCGCGCCCTCGAGGCCGACTACGGCCGCGAGGCCGCCCTCGATGCGTTGCGCAAGGCCGCCGATCGCGTACGGGGGGACCTCGCCGCCGCCGACGCGACGTCCATCCGCGACCGCGAGCAGGCGGCGGCGGCCATCGAGCGGCGGGCGGCGACGGCGCTGGCGGCGCGCCTCGAGCCGTCCCTCACCACGGTCATCAACGCGACCGGGGTGGTCGTGCACACCAACCTCGGACGCGCCCCCCTCGCGGCGGCGGCGGCGGCGCGGGTGGCGGCGCTGGCGGCGGGCTACACGAACCTGGAGTACGACCTCGCGGGGGGCGGGCGCGGCGCCCGTCACACCCATGCCGCCCGTCTCCTCGCCCAGGTGACGGGGGCGGCGGCGGCGGTGGTGGTGAACAACAACGCCGCCGCGGTCCTCCTCGTCCTCGCCGCGCTGGCGAACGGGCGGGAGGTCGTCGTCTCGCGGGGCGAGCTCGTCGAGATCGGCGGCGGCTTCCGCATTCCCGACATCCTGCGCCAATCGGGGGCGGAGCTCCGGGAGGTCGGCACCACGAACCGGACGCGCATCGCCGACTACGCCGCCGCCGTCAACGACCGCACCGCGCTCATCCTCCGCGTCCACCCGTCGAACTTCCGCATCGAGGGGTTCACCGCCCGGCCCGGGCTCGGCGAGCTCGTGGCGCTGGGACGGCGCTTCGACGTGCCCGTGGTCGAAGACCTCGGCAGCGGTCAGCTGACGGAGGTCCCGACCGGCGGGGTCGACGAGCCGTCGGTGGCGGGCAGCGTCGGGGCCGGCGCCGCGGTCTGCTGCTTCAGCGGCGACAAGCTCCTCGGCGGCCCCCAGGCCGGGATCATCGTCGGCGAGGAGGAGCCGCTGTCACGGGTGCGACGCCATCCCCTGATGCGGGCCCTGCGGGTCGACAAGATGACCTACGCGGCCCTCGAGGCCACGCTGTCGGAGCACGCGCGGGGCCGGGCGCGGGTGACGGTGCCCGTGGTCCGCATGCTCGCCGCCCCTGTCGACGAGATAGAGGCGCGGGCCCGGGCGCTGACGGACCGCCTCGCGGGCCATGCCCTGTTCGGGGTGGACGTCGTCGAGGGGCGGTCGACGGTCGGGGGCGGCGGGGCGCCGGGGTCCGCGCTGCCCACGAGGCTGGCGAGGCTGACCCCGCGGACCCACTCGGCGGCGCGGCTCGAGACGCGGCTCCGCGCGCTGCGCCCCCCGGTGATCGCGCGCATCGAGCAGGACCGCGTTCTCCTCGACCTGCGAACCGTGATGCCGGAGCAGGACGACCTGCTGGCCGCGAGCCTGCTCGGCCTGACGTGAGGGTCGCCTTGCCCGACGGTGAGGGTCGGCCTCACCTGACGCGAGGGGGGCGTTGCCCGACCTGAGCAACCTTGCTGGAAGTGACGGGGCCTTGCCTTGAGCTCAAGTGAGGGGGCCTGGCCTCAAGTGAGGCCGGACGCGGCGGCGGGGGCGCGCGTCACCCCTCGGCCGCCGCCGATCCGCTTCGGTGGGGGCAGGTGGCGCAGGCCAGCGACTCGCCGTCGGGGCCGGTCACGTCCGGCCCGCCGCAGGAGCCGCGCAGACAGCGGCCGTCGAGCATCACGCCGACGGCCATGATCGCCATGACGATCGCGATGGCGCCGAGCGTCAGCAGGAAAACGACCATCGTCCCCATTCTGGCCCGAAACCAACCCGCGGTCCAGGCGTTTTCACCGCGAATGATCCGCACCCGGCCCCGGAATCGCCCCGCCCCGGTCGGCCGAGCCGGGGGCGGCGTTCCGCACCCGGCCCGGAATCGCCCCGCCCGCCGGCGGTCGAATGCCCGAATGATCCGCACCCGGCCCCGGAATCGCCCCGCCCGCCGGCGGCCGAGCCGACGGGCCACGGCCCGCCGATCAGCGCGCCGGCGGCGGCGACGGCGCGGGGAGCGCCGAGAACGCGGGGGTGGCGTGCTCCGTGATCGCACCGTCGTCGCCACGGACCAGGAAGAGGGCGGCCCACTCCCGCTCGACGGCGAGCGCGTAGCCGTCGTCCGGGCCCAGCACCTCGAGGGCGGTGGCCAGCCCGTCGGCCACCACGCAGCGATCGGCGACGACGCTCACCGAGGCGAGCCGATGCTCGACGGGCCGTCCCGTGCGGGGGTCGATGGTGTGGGACACCCAGCCGCCCTCGACCTCGCGCCGATTGCGATAGTCGCCCGAGGTGGCCATCGCCCGGTCGCGCAGCGGGACCACGCGCTGGATGCCGCCGCCCGCCGCGGGCGACTCGATGCCGATGCGCCAGGGGCGGTCGAGGTGGTTGGCGCCCGCCGCCACGATCTCGCCCCCGACCTCGACCAGGTACCGCTCGAGCCCCTCCCCCCTCAAGGCCGCGGCGACGAGATCGACGCCGTATCCCTTGGCCACCGCCGACAGGTCGACCTCGATCGCGGGGTCCGCCTTGCGCAGCGTCGACGCCGCCTCGTCGAGCTCGATGCCGGCGTAGCCGACGTGCTCGAGAGCCCGCGACAACCGGTCGGCGTCCGGGGGAAACCGGTCCGGCTCGACCGGCCCGAAGCCCCACGCGTTGACGAGGGGGGCCACCGTCACGTCCAGCGCCCCCGCCGTCAGCTCGGCGAGCCTCCGGGCCTGGCGAAAGACCTCGAACGTCTCGGCCGACACCGGGAAGGGGCGGGTCGTCCGTCCGCGGTTGAACCGCGAGAGCTCCGACGACGGGTCGTAGTGCGACATCTTCGACTCGACGTCGTCGAGCACCGCCTGAATCTCCCCCGCGACCCGATCGCGCTCGGCCCGCGGCCACGCGTCCGCCGTCACCACCCGGACCGCCCAGGTGGTCCCCATCGTGGGCCCGGCGAGCTCGACGACGGCCGCCCCGGGGTCGGGAGGGGCGCACGCGCACGCGGCCAGGAGCAGCCCGCACGCGGAACCGACCGCGAACCGCGGGGGGCCGCGGTGATGGCCCGGGGCTCCCGGCTGGCCCGCATGGACCTTGCCGGCCGCCGATCGTGCCCGCGCGGTGAGCATGTGCCTGCACCCGCCGGAGGTACGGTCTCGAGAAGCAGGTTCGCGCGCTCGCGCAGACGCCTACCCGAAGTCGTCGAAGAGGATGTTCTCGGGCTCGACCCCCAGCGAATCGAGCATGTCCATGCACGCCTTGAGCATCATCGGGGGCCCGCACAGGTAGTACTCTACGTCCTCCGGCGCGGGATGGGTCTTCAGGTAGTTGTCGAGCACGACCTGGTGGATGAAGCCGGTGTACCCGTCCCAGTCGTCCTCGGGCAGCGGCTCGGACAGGGCGAGGTGCCACTCGAAGTTGTCGTTGTCGGCCGCGATGGCGTCGAAGTCGTCGAGGTAGAACGCCTCGCGCAGGCTGCGCGCGCCGTACCAGAACGAGACCTTCCGGGGGGTCCGCAGCCGGCGGAACTGATCGAAGATGTGCGAGCGCATCGGCGCCATGCCCGCGCCGCCGCCGACGAAGAGCATCTCGGCCGCGGTCTCCCTGGCGAAGAACTCGCCGAACGGCCCCGAGATGGTGACCTCGTCGCCCGGCTTGAGGTCGAAGATCCAGGAGCTCATCTTGCCCGGCGGCGTCCCCTCGGGGGCCCGCGGCGGCGGCGACGCCA
The DNA here is from genome assembly GCA_965116765.1 of Vicinamibacterales bacterium. Lineage (GTDB taxonomy): Bacteria > Acidobacteriota > Vicinamibacteria > Vicinamibacterales > UBA8438 > JAJEEA01. The sequence continues at coordinate 2,730,736 of OZ220718.1, forward strand.
CCCGGACGTTGAGCATGATGACGCCGCGCTCCTCGGGGTAGTTGGCCATCGAGTAGGCGCGCGTCACCGGCTCCTCGATCGTCGACACGTAGCGCCACAGGTCGAACTTGTCCCAGTCCGCCCGATACTCGTCCTCGATGTCGAAGTCGGCGTACTTCACGGTGCTCGGCGGCGCCTCGATCTGGATGTAGCCGCCGGCCCGGAACGGCACCGACTCGCCCGCGGGCAGCTCGAGCACGAGCTCCTTGATGAACGTGGCGACGTTGGCGTTCGACCGCACCCGGCAGCGCCACTGCCGGACGCTGAACACCTCGGGGGGCAGCTCGATGGCCATGTCCTGCTTCACCTTGACCTGGCAGGACAGCCGCACCCCGCAACGCGCCTCGCCGCGCGAGACGTGGCTCAGCTCGGTCGGGAGAATGGCGCCGCCGCCGTCCTGCACCGTCACCGTGCACACCCCGCAGCTCCCCTTGCCGCCGCAGGCGGAGGGAATGAAGATGCGGTTGTCGGCGAGGGTGCCGAGCAGGGTGCCGCCGGCGCTGGTGGTGAGCGCCTTCTCCGGATCGCCGTTCACCGTGATCGTCACCTCGCCGGTGGCGACGAGCCGGCGGCGGGCGAGCATGAGCACGACCACCAGGGACAGGATGGTGCCGGTGAACATCCCCACGCCCAGCAGGACGGTGATCACGGTTGCACCCCCGCGAAGACCATGAAGCCGATGGCCATCAATCTCCCCGATGGCGCCGGTGAACATCCCCGCGCCCGGCAGGACGGCGATCACGGCTGCACCCCCGCGAAGGCCATGAAGCCGACGGCCGTCAGCTCCACGCTGGTGCCGGTGAACGTCCCCGCGCCCGGCAGGACGGTGATCACAGCTGCACCCCCGCGAAGGCCATGAAGCCGATGGCCATCAGCCCCACGATGATGAACGTCAGTCCCAGCCCCCGCAGCCCGGCCGGCGGATTGCTGTAGCGCAGCCGCTCGCGGATGCCGGCCAGGGCCACGATGGCGAGGGCCCAGCCGACCCCCGACCCGAACCCGAACACCGCGCTCTCGACGAGGTTGTAGTTGCGCTCCATCATCCACAGCGACGCGCCGAGAATGGCGCAGTTGACGGCGATGAGGGGCAGGAAGATGCCGAGAGCCGCGTACAGGGCCGGCGCGAAGCGGTCGAGGGTCATCTCGACGATCTGGGTCATCGCGGCGATGGTGCCGATGAAGGTGAGGAACCCCAGGAACGAGAGGTCGTACTCGGCCAGCTCCGGAGACAGCCAGGCCAGGGCCCCGGGCCTGAGGGCGTAGGTGAACACGAGGTTGTTCATCGGCACCGTGACCGTCAGCACGAAGATGACGGCGCCGCCGAGGCCGAGGGCGGTCGAGACGCGCTTCGACACCGCGAGGAACGAGCACATGCCCAGGAAGAACGCGAGGGCCGAGTTCTCGACGAATATCGCCTTCACCGCGAGGTTCAGGTAGTACTCCACTAGTCCTGCTCCACCTGCTCGGGCTTCCACACCCGGATCGCCCAGATGAAGAAGCCGATGATGAAGAACGCCCCGGGGGACAGCACCATCAGGCCGTTCGGGGTGTACCAGCCGCCCTCGCTGGCGAGGGGCAGCAGCTGCGTCCCCATGAGCGACCCCGACCCGAAGAGCTCGCGGATGACCGCGGTGCCGGCGAGTATCAACGCATAGCCGAGGCCGTTGCCGAGGGCGTCGATCAGGCTCATGCGCGGCGGGTTCTGCATGGCGTAGGCCTCGGCGCGGCCCATGATGATGCAGTTGGTGATGATGAGCCCGACGAACACCGAGAGCTGCTTCGAGATCTCGAACAGGTACGCCTTGAGCACCTGGTCGACCACGATCACCAGCGACGCGATGATCGTGAGCTGCACGATGATCCGGATGTTGGTCGGAATCTGGTTGCGCAGGAGGCTGACGAACAGGTTCGAGAACAGGAGCACGAAGACCACCGCCGCGCACATCACGAGGGCGGTGTCCATCTGCGTCGTCACCGCGAGGGCCGAGCAGATGCCGAGCACCTGCAGCGCGATGGGGTTGTTGTTGAAGAGCGGATCGATCAGGGCCTCGCGTTGCTTCGACATCAGACCGCGCCCCCTTCCCTCCGCAGCCGCGCCAGGTACGGCCCGAAGCCGTCAGGCCCCAGCCAGAACCGCAGGAGGTTGGTCACCCCCCGGCTCGTGATCGTCGCGCCCGACAGCCCGTCGACCGCGTACGGCGCCTCGTCCACGCTCCCCGCCGGCCCCTTGACGACCCCGATGGCGGGGCTCAGCCCCTCGTCGAACGCGAGCCGGCCGGGCCACCGGGCCTTCCACCGCGGGTTGTCGACCTCGCCGCCGAGCCCCGGCGTCTCCTTGTGCTCGTAGAACGTCAGCCCGCGAATCGTGCGCAGGTCGCCCTCGAGGGCCACGAAGCCGTAGAGGGTGCCCCACAGCCCGAGCCCCTCGACGGGCAGCACCACGAAGTCGACGCGCCCCGCCTCGCCGCGCACCTCGTAGACGAGGGCCTCGTTCGGCAGGCGCATGACGCCGGCGACGTTGTCGGGGGCGGCGGCGCTGCGCGCCGAGTCGATCGACGCGGCGCGCTGGTCGAAGCCGACCGGGTCGACGTCCGCCGCCACCTCGCCGGTGGACAGGGTCAGGACCACCGGGATGATCCCGGCGGAGCGGGCCGCGACGGCCTCGGCGTCGAGCGACTCGTCGTCGCTCGCCAGCCCCGCCGCCAGCAGCACGTTGCGCTGCCGGTCGAGGGCCGCGTTTCGTTCCTGCCGGTCGGCGAGGGCCACCGCCGCCGACGAGACGACGACCGCGCAGACGAGGCAGACGGCCGCCGCGAACCCCAGGTTGTAGCCGACGCTACCCTGCATGACGGGCCCTCCTTCGCCGCACGTTGGCCTGGATGGCGACGTAGTCGATCAACGGCGCGAACAGGTTCATGAAGAGGATGGCCAGCATCATGCCCTCGGGATAGGCGGGATTCACCACCCGGATCAGCACCACGAGGAGGCCGATCAGGAACCCGTAGGCGTAGTGGCCGCCCGGCGTCGACGGCCCCGACACCGGATCGGTGGCCATGTACACCGTCCCGAACGCCCAGCCGCCCAGAAGATAATGCCAGAGAGGGGTCACCTCGAAGAAGGGGTTGGTCGCCGACCCGACGGCGTTGAGCAGCCAGGCCGTGCCCAGGGTGCCCACCGTGACGCTGGCCATGATGCGCCACGACCCCACCCCGGTCCCGACGAGCACGGCGGCGCCGGCCAGGCACGCCAGCACCGACGTCTCGCCCATCGACCCCGGCATCCACCCCGTGAACGCCTCCCAGGGGCTCACCGTCCCGGTCACCCCCGCCAGCCCCTGCTCGGTCGCCAGCGCGAGCACCGTCGCCCCGCTGACCCCGTCGGGGGCGGTGCCGGCCGCGATCCAGATGGCGTCGCCCGACATCTCCGCCGGATAGGCGAAGAACAGGAAGGCGCGGGCGGTCAGGGCGGGGTTGAGGACGTTCATCCCCGTCCCGCCGAAGATCTCCTTGCCCACGACCACCCCGAACGAGATGCCGAGCGCCACCTGCCACAGCGGGATGGTCGCGGGCAGGGTCAGGGGCAGCAGCATCCCGGTGACGAGGAAGCCCTCGTTGATCTCGTGCCCGCGGACCCCCGCGAACAGCGCCTCCCAGAGCCCTCCGACCGCGAACGTCACCGCCAGCACCGGCCCGTAGTAGAGGGCGCCGTGCACCAGGCAGGCCCACGTATCGTCCGGCGCGAACGGCAGGCCCAGCCACCGCATGACGTCGGTCTGCCAGACGTCGAGGGGCGGGGCGCCGGCCGCGATCGCGAGGTGCGCCTGGTACCCGGTGTTGTGCAGGGCCATGTAGATGCACCCGGCGAGCGCGATGACCACCGTCATCATCAGGCGCTTCATGTCGAGGGCATCGCGCACGTGGGGGTCCGATCGCGTGACCTCGCCGGGCGTGTACAGGAAGGTGTCCTGCGCCTCCCAGAGCGGGTAGAGACGCTCGAGGCGCCCGCCCTTCTCGAAGTGGGGGGCCTGCCGGTCGAGCAGGTCGCGCAGGAGCTTCATGTCAGCCTTCGGCCTCGAGGGTGGTCAGCACCCGGCGGAGCGCGGCGCCGTAGTCGAGCTTGCTCGGGCAGACGAAGGTGCACAGGGCGAGGTCGTCCTCCTCCAGCTCGAGGCAGCCCAGCTCCTCGGCCCGCTCGACGTCGTGCATGACGAGGGCCCGCAGCAGGGGCGTCGGCAGCAGGTCCATCGGCATCACGCGCTCGTAGAGGCCGATGGGCACGATGGCTCGCCGCGATCCGTTGGTGGTGGTCGTGAACGGGAACCGCCGCCCCCGCCAGAGCGTCGACAGGAACGACCGCGACGCCGAGAACTTGCCGAGCCCGGGCCGCAGCCAGCCCAGCAGCTCGCGCTCGCGGCCCTCCCGAATGAGGCAGATGTGCCGGTGATAGCGGCCCAGGTAGCCGGTGGCCGCGCCCGAAGCGGAACGCCCGGCGAGCAGCGACCCCGACACGACCCGCACCGCGTCCTCGAGCGACTCGTCGGCGAGCACGTCGGCGACCGCCGCCCCCAGCCGCGTCCGGACGAGCCGGGGATGCGACACCCCCGGCCCCGCCAGCGCCGCCACGCGCTCGACCGCGAGCTCCCCCGTCTCGAACAACCGTCCGATGGCCACGACGTCCTGGTAGCCGACGTACCACACCTTCCGGTCGCGGCCCACCGGGTCCAGCCGGTGGATGTGCAGTCCCGGGGCGCCGGCCGGATGGACGCCGGCGAACTCTTCCCGCCGGAACCGATCGCCGGCCGGCACCGGCACGCGGCCGTCCGGCGCGGTGCACACGTAGACGGCGCCGTCGGTCATCCGCGCCAGGGCCCTCAGGCCGTTCTCGAAGGGGCCGTGCGCGCCGTCGAGCACGACGTCGACGCGCGGGGCCAGCGGCTCGGTGTCGATGGCGGTCACGAAGATGGAGCGCGGCCGCGCTGCAGGATCGGCGACGCGCCCGAACGGCCGCTCCCGAATCGCCGGCCACAGGCCCGACTCGAGCAGCAGCTCGCGCACGTAGTCGCCGCCGAGACCGGCGGGATGCCGGCCCGAGAACGAGGAGAACCGGACCGAGACGCCGCTACGGCCCTCCTGCTCGTCCCGGCCGAGGGCGATGACGATCGACCGGAAGCTGCGGCGCTCGCCGCGGTGGATGGCTTCGACGGTGCCGGCGGCCGGCGACGTGAACCGGACGCCGGGGCGCTTCTTGTCCTCGAACAACAGCTCGCCGCGGCGGACGTCGTCACCCTCCGAGACGTGCATGGTGGGCCGGAGGCCCACGTAGTCGTCGCCCAGCAGCGCCACCCGCCGCGCCGTCCGGGCGGGACCTATCGCCTGGTCGGGCTCTCCCGTGACCGGCAGCCGCAGCCCCTTGCGAATGGTGTGTCGCCCCATACGGCTTCAGGAAAGGAACCCGCGCCAGACCGCATGGAGCGTCCTGGCCCGCCAACCGCCCGACGGCTCGGCTCGGCGGCCGCCCAACCCGCCGGCGGCCGGCACGGCTCCCCCGCCCAGCCACCCGCCATCCCACGCGACGGTTCCGCGCAACGAAATCGTCTTCGACCGGGGGCGGATCCGGGCCGGGAGGTTTTGTGAAGTTTTTCTCAAGCTACCCCGGCAACAGAGGCGACCGTCCGACGAGCCGCATTGACTGGCTGACCTTGTGGAAGGGCCCCTGCCCGCAACCAGCATCGTACCAAGACGGGTTGTACGAAGTCAATTTGGCACCGCCGGCGGGCCTCTTGACGGTCATAACTCCTGATTGGCCAGACAGTTACCCTTGACTTGGCCGGTTCCGGGGCGATAAGCTCCCGCCCGGCCGTCCCCGGGGGGTCGGGCCACCGGCTGCCCCCGTCCATCCCGTGCGCATTACTCTGAACGGCGACCCGTACGAGCTCGGCGAACCGATGACCATCAGTCGCCTGCTGGCGCGGCTCGACATCGATCCGCGCCGGGTGGCGGTAGAGCACAACCTGGTCGTCGTGAAGCGCGCCGCCTATGCGTCGACGACGGTGCAGGCGGAGGACACGGTCGAGATCGTCAACTTCGTGGGCGGGGGGCAGGAGTCTGCGCCGTAGACGGCGGGGACCCCCGGCACGGTGGTTGGGCGGCAATCGGAGGCCGCACCGCGACCTCGCGGTCGCGACCTCGCGACCGCGTTCGGCGACGACTTCCGGCTGGCCGGGCCGTCCGTTCCCGTTCCTGTCATACTCATGGACATGAGCAACGACGCGCTGGTAATCGCCGGGAAGTCCTTCTCGTCGCGGCTGATCGTGGGGACCGGCAAGTACGCCTCCAACGAGGTCATGCAACGGGCGCACGACGCGTCGGGGGCCGAGCTGGTGACGGTGGCGGTGCGCCGCGTCGACCTCGGCGCCCGCGGCCGGGGATCGCTGCTCGACTTCATCGACACCGGCCGCTACTCGCTGCTCCCCAACACCGCCGGCTGCTACACGGCGGAAGAGGCGATCCGAACGGCGCGGCTGGGGCGGGAGGTCGGGCTGTCGGCGTGGGTCAAGCTCGAGGTCATCGGAGACGAGCGGACGCTGTTTCCCGACAACGACGGCCTGCTCGAGGCGACCCGGGTCCTCGTGAAGGAAGGGTTCGTGGTGCTGCCCTACACGAACGACGACCCCGTCGTGTGCCGCAAGCTGGAAGACGCGGGAGCGGCCGCGGTCATGCCCCTCGGGGCCCCCATCGGCTCGGGGCTGGGCATCCAGAACCTCAACAACATCCGCATCATCCGCGAGTTCGCGGGCGTCCCGGTGATCGTGGACGCGGGGGTCGGCACCGCGTCGGACGCGGCCATCGCGATGGAGCTCGGGGTGGACGGAGTGCTCATGAACACCGCCATCGCCGGCGCCCGCGACCCCGTGGCCATGGCCGACGCCATGAAGCTCGCGGTGGCGGCGGGCCGGCGGGCGTACCTGGCCGGCCGCATCGAACGCCGGCGCTACGCCACCGCCAGCAGCCCCGCCGACGGCCTGCTGTCGGCGTAGGAGCTGCCCCTTCGCACCCGCGGGGCCGACACGAACGCGGAGGCTCCCGCCGAGCGGATCAGGGTGCCGCGTCCACCGTCGAGGGGGCTGAAGGCGAATCTCGCAGCACGTCCACGCGGTACACCCGCACTCCGAGACTGCGGCGATCCGGGGAGAGCCCGAGGGACTGCGGCCGGAAGACGGTAGAGCGGATGGCCAGCTCCGTCGGCCCCGAACGTTCGGACGCCGGCAGGTCCAGGACGATCGTCTGCACGTCGTTCCGAATGACCAGATCGTCAGCGATGCGGTGGGGCCCCGCCCAGACCGAGATCCGGGCCGGCTCCGCCTCGGGCGGGCGGGCGCCGGCGACCACCAGGCTGACGCGGTCCCCGCCCGGGACGGCCACCGACGCCACCCCCTCGCTCCAGCGGAACGAGTCGCCGCGCCCGTCCCGCTCCGGCCCGTGGAACCCGCGCAGGCCCGCCACGAGGTCGTCGAGCAGGTTGCCGACGTCGACCCCCGTCCTCGCGGCGGCGCCGTCGCCCCGGGTCACCCGCAGGACGCGCAATCCTATCGAGACGTCGACGAGCGCCTCCGGCGCCTGCCCCCGCGTCCTCTCCAGGGTGCGGAGATCGATGCTCGCCTCCCCGGCCTCCGACAGCACGAGCTCCGGGGCGTTCACCGAGAACCCGCCCTGCCCCAACAGGATGAAGACCGGGCGGGCGGCGGCCAGCCACTCGAGCATCACTTCCCGCAGGATGTCGCCCGGCTCGCCCTGCTGCACGACCACGGTGTCGACGCCGTGCAGGTACGTCAGCGACGTCTGGACGTGGGTCCCCACCAGCTCCGGGCTCACCAGCACCGCGGCGTCGTCGGGGAAGATGCCGGCCACGTCGGCGCTCTGGTCCAGCCCGCCCTCCCACAGCGGCTCGCCCAGCACGGACGTGCTCGGTCCACCCACGAACCCGACGAGGACCGCGGCCAACGCGGTGGTCGCCACGACCCTGAACTCGAAGTAGACCCACTCCACCACCCGGCCGGCGGCCAGCGCCGCGATCGCGAAGATGCCGGGCAGGACGACGGGCACGAAGCGCCGCATCGACAGGATGTGGTCGCCGGGCTCGCGGGGATCGTAGAGGTAATGCAGGCTGACCACGACGACCAGGACGAGGAGGAACGCCGCTCCCTGTCGGGCCCGACCCGCCCGCCCCGACACGGCCAGCCACACGGCGCCGGCGAGACCGAGGACGAGCACCGGCCACGACACGTACCAGCTCAGCCAGAACAGCGTCTCCGGCCAGCGGCTGGAGCTTCTCGTGACGTAGAGGACGGCATAGGCCGCGAGCAGCCCGGCCAACAGCCACCCCGTCGCCCGGGGCCCCACGCCGAGGCGCCGCCATTCCCCCCGGACCGCGAGCAGCGCGAGTCCCGCCGCCGCCACCACCAGAACGGTCAGGCCGGCTGCCCACTCCCCCCAACGGGACAGGACCGACAGATCCAGCAGCTGCCGGGCGTACAGCAGGTAGTCGGACGGGTACGCCAGGTAGTGCGCCGCGTTGTGCAGCACCGCGACGCCGAACGCGCCGAGCATGAACGCGACCGACCGACCGCCGCCGCGCGGCCGGACGAGCAGCCGCCACGCGACGAACGTCGCGAGGGCGACCGACAACAGAACGATCATGTCGATCTTGGCGAAGCACGCCAGCCCGAAGAACCCGCCCGCGGCCGCGGCCAGCCAGGGCCGGTCGTCCCGCAGCGCGGCGAGCAACGCCAGCAGGCCGGCGAGGACGAAGAACTGCGCCGCCATCTCGGGTACCGGGTACTTCGCGAACCAGATCTGCGGCAGCGACGCCGCCGCGAGGAGCGCGGCCAGGAGCCCGGCCGCGATGCCGCCGAGACGCGCGACCACGAGAAACAGGGCGCCGAGGCTCAGCACCGCGAACAGCGGCGCGACGAAGAGCGCCCCCCGGGGCGGCGACACCTGCTGGAACAGGGCGGCCAGGACCGGGAACAGGGGCGAGAACCCGCTCGACACGGCCGGCTCCTCGATGTCGGCAATCGTGAACCCGCCGGGGAACCTCGCGTAGCGGCCGTACCTGTAATCGGTCGGCTGGCGGTTGAGGAACAGATACTCCCGCGCCTCGACCGACATCTCCTGCAGCAGGGGGTCGTCGAAGACGAGCCCGCCGGTCCGCGCGATCTCCCGGCTGAGGTTGAGGTAGACGGTGGCGTCGCCCTCGGCGACCACCGTCTCGTAGGGCGGCAGGAACAGGAGCCCGGCCAGCAGGGTGACGGCGCCGAACGCCACCAGCCCGCCGCGCCCGACGCGAGGTGACGGCGCCGACGACCGCGAGGGACGGACGAAACGGGCGTGCGCGGCGAGAGCAATCGCGCCCGCCGCCAGCAGGGCGGCCAGGAGACCCGGGCTCAGGCGCCCGAGCTCCGCGAGCACGAGCGCCAGCCAGGCCGCGACGCCGATGCCGAATGCGACGCGAAGGAACCAGCGCTCGATCCACGCCGTGCCGGGGTCCGGCGCGGCCCCCGCGTCGTTCCCCGGCATCGCCCTCTCCGGCATCGGCCCGGGATCAGTCATGACGTTTCAGCAGCCCGGCCACCCGGGGAGACAGCGTATTCCCGCGGCCGGGACGCGTCAAGCATCGCGCCGCCGGCCTCCGCGCGCCAGCACGAGGTCGCACACCTCGCGCACCGCGCCGTCGCCCCCGCGGCGGGCCGTGACGTAGCGGGCCGCGCTCCGCGCCGCCGGCCAGGCGTCGGCGACGCAAATCGGCACCCCGACGAGGCGGAGGCACTCGACGTCGTTGACGTCGTTGCCGACGTAGGCCACCCGGGCGGGGTCGAGCTCCCGCTCGCGGAGGATCCGGCGCAACGCCTCGCCCTTGGCGTCCCCGAGGCCCTGCACGCACTCGACCCCGAGCTTGGCGGCGCGGGCCGAGACCACCGGGTTCGTCTCCGTGGACAGGATGAGGCAGCCGACGCCGGCCCGCGCCAGCATCTGCACCCCCAGTCCGTCGCTGCGGGAGCACCACACCGACTCCCGGCCGTCCTCGGCGACGAGCACGCGGTTGTCGGTCATGACCCCGTCGAAGTCGAACACGACGAACGTCACCGACGCCAGGTGGACACGGGCCAGCCGCACAGCCATGCTTCCGCGTCACTCCGGCGCCGGCGCCATCGCCTGCACCTCGTACTCCGACTCCGGCACCGGCTCGTCGAGCGGCTCGCCGCGGAGGAACGCGACGACGTTCCGGGCGGCGCCGCCCTCCATGCGCCGCCGGCAGTCGACCGCCATCGACCCCATGTGCGCGGTGATGAGACAGGTGTCCACCCCGACGAGCTCGCCGCGGTAGGGCTCGTCGACGAACGTGTCGACGGCGGCGCCCGCGATCCGGCCCGCCCGCAGGGCGTCGGCCAGCGCCGCCTCGTCGACGACGCCGCCCCGGCACGTGTTGACGAGGAAGGCCCCCGGCCGCATCATCGCGAGCTGCCCGGGGCCCACGAGGCCGAGCGTCGACGGCGTGAGGGGCACGTGCAGGGTCACGAGGTCGGACTCGCGGAGAAGCGTCGGCTTGTCGACCCATTCGACGGGCCCCGCAAGTGGGGTCCGGACCAGGTCGTTGGCGAGGACCCGGGCGCCGAAGGCGGACAGCAGCCGGACCACGCGGCGCCCGATGCGCCCCACCCCGATCACGCCCACCGTCACCGCCCCCAGCCGCCGGCCCGGCAGCCGGGTCCACCCGCCGGCGCGGACCGCCGCGTTCGCGCGATGGACGCCCCGCAGCAGCGACAACGCCAGGCCGATGGTCAGCTCGGCCACCGCGTCGGCCGGCGCCTCCGGCGTATAGGCGACCGCGACCCCGTGCTCGCGCGCGGCCGCCAGGTCGACGCTGTCCAGCCCCACCCCGACCCGCGAGATCAACCGCAGGCGGGGCGCGGCCCGGATCACGGTCCGGGTAATCGGCTCGGTCCCCGCGATGAGGGCGTCGACGCCGGGAACGAGCGACGCGAGCTCCGGCTCGGTCAGCCGCCGGCCCCGGGGGTTGCGGACGCACTCGACGCCGGCCTCCTCGAGGAGGTCCAGGCACCCGCGGTCGACCTCCCCGAACGGGACGGCGGTGATGAGGACGCGGGTCATGAGCTGGTCGGAGGAGACGGAGAGGGGTCCGCGCCGTGCCGCGGGCAGGCGGTTCTCACGGCGTGGACGCCCCGACCGCGAGCGGCGGCGACGGGGCGCGGTGGCGCGCCAGGTCGGCGTCCACCATCATGCCGATCAGCCCTTCGAAGCCGACGGCCGGCGACCATCCGAGCTCGGCCCGCGCCTTCGAAGCGTCGCCGATGAGGTGATCGACCTCGGCCGGCCGCAGCAGGCCCGGATCGGTCCGCACGTGCTCGCGCCAGTCGAGGCCGACGTGCCCGAACGCGGTCTCGACGAGGTCCCGGACCGAGCGGCTGACGCCGGTGGCGATGACGTAGTCGCGCGGGACGTCCTGCTGCAGCATCATCCACATCGTCCGCACGTAGTCGCCCGCGAAGCCCCAGTCGCGATGCGCGTCGAGATTGCCGAGCGGCAGCTGGTCGGCGAGGCCGAGCTTGATGCGCGCCACCCCGTCGGTCACCTTCCGGGTCACGAACTCGAGGCCGCGCCGGGGCGACTCGTGATTGAACAGGATGCCGGCGACCGCGAAGAGATCGTAGCTCTCGCGGTAGTTCACGGTGATGTAGTGGGCGAACGTCTTGGACACCCCGTAGGGGCTGCGGGGATGGAACGGCGTCGCCTCGTTCTGCGGCGTCTCCCGCACCTTGCCGAACATCTCGCTCGACGAGGCCTGGTAGAAGCGAATCGAGGTGTCCACCCTCCGGATCGCGTCGAGGATCCGGGTGACCCCCTGGGCGTTGTACTCGCCGGTCAGCACCGGCTGGGTCCACGACGTCGGCACGAACGACATCGCCGCGAGGTTGTAGACCTCGTGCGGCCGCACCTCGTCGATCACGCTCAGCAGCGACATCTGGTCGAGCAGGTCCCCTTGCCGCAGGCCCACGCGCCCGCGCAGATGCTCGATGCGCTCCAGGTTGGGGGCGCTCAGCCGCCGCGTCACGCCGACCACCTCGTAGCCCTTCTCGAGCAGCAGCTCCGCCAGATAGGACCCGTCCTGGCCCGTGATCCCGGTAACGACGGCGCGCCTCGACATGAATCTCCTCGACGGCGGACAACCCGATCCCCCGCCCCGCCCGCCTATCGCCGCCTTCGGCTCCGCTGGGCGGGCCACCGACCCCCGGGAGTCGGCGCCGTTCTACGACGCAGACTCCCGGCCCGCCCCATCGTCGCCTTCGGCTCGGCCGGGCGCCCGACCAGCCCTCCAGGCGTCTGCGCCTCCTTCAGAGGCGGCGCCGTTCGAACCCGCTCCCGGTTCGATCGTATGGGACGGGGCTGGCCGGATCAACGTCATGGTAGGGTATCGCACCCGCCGGAAGCTCCCCGGCGCCCGGCTGCCCGCGGCGGAGGCCCCGCCCGAGGAGCGCCGCTCCCGGCGTGGCGCGGGGGTCTTGCGGCGGGGCTGCCGGGCGGCCCGGAAGCGGCGCACAGCGATGGAAGCGATCGATCTGGTCGTGGTCGGCGGCGGCGTCGTCGGCCTGTCGTGCGCGCGCGAGGCGGCCCGCCCCGGGCGCACCGTGTGCCTGATCGAACGCCATGCCCGCTTCGGCACCGAGACCAGCACCCACAACAGCGGCGTCATCCACGCGGGCATCTACTATCCGGCCGGCTCCCTCAAGGCGCGGCTCTGCGTCGAGGGCCGCGAGGCGCTCTACCGGTTCTGCGCCCGGCACGAGGTCCCCCACCGGCGTTGCGGAAAGCTGATCGTCGCCGGCGCCGAGGAGGAGCGGGCCGAGCTCGAGCGCCTGCGCGCGCGGGGCGAGGCCAACGGCGTCGCCGACCTGGAGATCGTCGATGCCGCCGCCGTCCGCGGGATGGAGCCGCACGTGGCGGCCCGCGCCGCCCTGTGGTCGCCTTCGACCGGCATCGTCGACCCCGAGGCCCTCGTCCGCACGTTGCGGCACGACGCGGCGCGGCGCGACGTCATCCTGCTGCCGGGCACCCCCCTCGTCGCGGGCCGCGCCGACGCCGCCGGCATCGAGATCCGCACCCCGGCCGAGACCATCCGGGCGCGCGCGGTGGTGAACGCGGCGGGGCTCCACGCCGACGAGGTCTCGGCCCGGCTCGACGGGCGCCGGTTCCGCATCCATCCCTCCCGCGGCGAGTACGCGGAGCTCGTCGGGGCCGCCCGCGCCCTCGTCGGCCGGCCCGTCTATCCCGTGCCCGCCCCCGCCGGCGAGCACCTCGGCGTGCACCTCACGCCCACCACGTGGGGCGACGTCACCGTCGGTCCGACCGTGCACTATCAGGCGTCCAAGGAGGACCACGAGCGGGACCGGCTGCCGGTCGAGGCGTTCGTCGAGCCCACCCGATCGCTCCTGCCCGCGGTGCGGCCCGCCGACCTGCGGCTCGGCGGCACGGGCATCCGCGCCAAGCTCAGCCCCGACCCCGCCGCCTTCTCCGACTTCCTCATCGCGCGCGACCCGCGGCAGCCGAGGCTCGTGCACGCCGCGGGCATCGACTCGCCGGGGCTGACCGCGTGCCTGGCCATCGGCGCCCACGTCGCGCGGCTCGTCGACGAAGTGCTCGACGGCCCGGGTTGAGAGGCCGCTGCACCGCCGCCACGACGGGCGCTCACAACCCCTTGATGGCGGCCCGGGCCTCCCGGTCGGCCTCGCGACGGCGCAGCGTCTCGCGCTTGTCGTGCACGTGCTTGCCCTTGGCGAGGCTCACCGCCACCTTCACCCGGCCGCGCTTGAAGTACATGCGGACCGGGACCAGGGTCATGCCGCGTTCGACGACCTTCCCGATCAGCTTCCTGATCTCGCGCTTGTGGAGCAGGAGCTTGCGCCGGCGCATCGGCTCGTGGTCGGCGTAGCCGCGATGGCTGTAGGGACTGATGTGGACGTTGTGCAGGAAGACCTCGCCCTGCTCGATCCGCCCGTAGCTGTCGCGCAGGTTCACGCGACCCTCGCGGATCGCCTTGACCTCGGTGCCGAGCAGGGCGATGCCCGCCTCGAAGGTGTCGAAGAAGGTGTAGTCGTGCCGCGCCTTGCGGTTCTCGGCGATGGGTCTGTCACCCCGCGGCGGGTCGGCTCCGGACATCTCTGGCTGCATCTCCTGTGGCGAGCCGGGCCGCCAGCACCACCGCCTGCACGAGGCTGGCGGCGTCGGCGACCCCGCGGCCGGCGATGTCGAACGCGGTGCCGTGGTCGACCGACGTCCGGACGATCGGCAGCCCCAGCGTGACGTTGACCGCCTCGCCGAACGCGGCGAGCTTGACGGGTATCAGCCCCTGGTCGTGGTAGCAGGCCACCACCGCGTCGAAGCGGCCGTCCACCGCCTGGCGGAAGACGGTGTCGGCGGGAAGGGGCCCCGCGACGTCGATGCCGCGCCCCCGCGCCGCCGCCGCCGCCGGCGCGAGCACGTCGCGGTCCTCGGTCCCGAGCAGCCCCCCCTCGCCGGCGTGCGGGTTGAGGCCGGCCAGGGCCAGGCGGGGCCGGGCCACCCCGAACCGCGGCAGGTGGGCCGCGGCGAGGTCGAGGACGGTCTCCACCCGGTCCCGCGTCAGCAGCCCCGGCACCGCCGACAGGGGCACGTGCACCGTCGCGAGCACCACGCACAGCCGCGGCGAGTGGAACATCATCGCGACGTCGCGGGCGCGCGTGAGGTCCGCGAGCAGCTCCGTATGGCCGCGCCACGGAGAGCCGGCCAGGGCCAGCGCCTCCTTGTTGATCGGTCCCGTCGCGATGGCGTCGACCCGGCCGGCCAGCGCGTCGGCCACCGCCCGCTCGACCGCGTCGAGCGCGGCCCGCCCCGCCGCCGCCGACAGCTCCCCGGGCCGGAAGCGCGCCCGCTCGGCCGCGGTGACGGGACCGTACAACACCGGCTCGCAGACCGCGCTGACCCGCCGGTCGGCCGCCGCGGCGAGGGCGATCTCGGGGCCGATGCCGGCCGGGTCGCCCATCGTCACGCCGATGCGCGGCCGCCCCGGACCCCGCGGCGTGCCGTCAGGCCCGGCTCCCGCACCCACCGCAACCACCCGACGCACAATCACCGCCGCCGCACCCGCTCCCGCACCCTCCGCCGCTCCCGCTGCAGCTCGACTCGTGGGCGCATCCCGCGTGCTGCTCGCCGGCGGCGTTGGGAAGCTCGTACCGCAGGCAGCACTTCAACCGGCCGCAGGCCCCGGACAGGCGCGACGGGTTCAGGCTCAGGTTCTGGCGCTTGGCCATCTTGATCGAGATCGGCTCGAACGACTGCAGCCACGTCGTGCAGCACAAGGGCCGTCCGCAGGTGCCGTACCCGCCGAGCACCTTCGCCTCGTCCCGCGCACCGATCTGCCGCATCTCGATCCGCGCCTTGAACTCGCTGGCGAGCTCGCGCACGAGGCCCCGGAAGTCGACGCGTCCCTCCGCCGTGAAGCTGAAGACGAGCTTCGAGTCGTCGAACATCTGCTCCACCTTGACCAGCTTCATCTGCAGGCCGCGCTCGCGGATCTTCAGCAGGCAGATGCGACGGGCCTCGCGTTCCCGCTGCTCCTGGCGGAACCGGCGCAGCACGTCCTCGCGGGTGGCCCGGCGCACCACCCGCAGCGGCGAGTCGGGCGGCGGCGCGGTGCGCTCCGCGATCGGCGGAATCGTGGGCACCAGGGTCCCGAGGGCCCGCCGCGCCCCCATCTGAACGACGACCTGGTCGCCCGGCCTCGGCTTCGGATCGAAGTCCACCTCCGGCAGCAGGAACGTGCGGGTCCGGCCGACGGGATCGAACTTCACGCTCATGCAGCGTGCAGGTTGGCGCTCGACGGAGCTCTCCATGCCGTCCCTCCCCCCGGAGCACGCGGCCCCCGCGGCCGACGCGGACCCCGCCATCTCCGGCCCGGGGTCCGCGCCGTCCCCGGCGCAGACTCCTATATCTGCAGGGTCAGCCAGTCGACGACGATGCGTGGACTGGCGTTCCGCGCCAGCGCCGCCACCGCGCGATCCACGGTCTCGAAGCCCCGCCCCGCCCGTTCCGCGCCATAGGACCGCGACAGCGCCTCGAGCTGATCCGCGAGGTCGGCGTTCGCCAGCCACGCCCGGTCTCCGTCGGCCGACACGACCTGCAGATCGCGAAACAGCGTGCCGAGCGCGCGCAGGCGGCGGGTCACGGCTTCACGCTCGGTCGCCGCGCTCGACTTGGCGCGACGGGCTCCGACGAGGTCCTTGCCGGCCTCGAGCCGGCGTTTCGGGGGCGGTGCCGCCGCGAGGGTCCGCAGCGCGGCGGCAGCCGACTCGCGCGCCTGCAGGTACTCGTCCGAGCCGGCCTCGAGGGCCCGCGCCACGCTCCCGTCCGCGGCGGCCGCGGCGGCCGGCGCGACCGCCGCCGCAACGCCGCACTCGCCCACCAGGACGTCCACCACCTCGCCGGTCGCGAGGCTGCCGAACCGCAGCTCCGGGCACCGCGACCTCACCGTCGGGAGCAGCAGGTGGGGACGGTGCGTCACGAGCAGGAACACCGAGGCCGGGGGCGGCTCCTCGAGGGTCTTGAGCAGCGCGTTCTGCGCCTCGGTCACCAGCCGGTCGGCGTCGTCGACGATGACGACGCGGCGGCGTCCCTCGAACGGACGGTACGCGGCCTGCTCGACCACCCCGCGCACCGCGTCGACCCTGATGGTCCCGGTGTCGCCGGGCGCGACCGCGAGCACGTCGGCATGCACCCCGCGCGCGATCCGCCGGCACGGGGGGCACTCTCCGCAGCTCTCGGGAACCCCGGCGCCGTCCCCGGCATCCTGAACCGCCTCGCAGTTCAGCAGCTCGGCCAGGCCCACCGCGACCTGCCGCTTGCCGACGCCGTCGGGACCCGACAGCACCAGGCTCGGCGGCAACCGATCGCGGGCGACCGCCCGGGCCAGCAGGCGGCGAACCGCGGCATGACCCCGGACCGCGCCGAGCCTCACCGCGCGCCCTCGCAGTCCATCGTAGCAGTCTACAACGCCTGACGTGCGCGTCGCGGCCGGCCGACGCGTACGCCCGGCCTGCGGCAGGTGTGATTCAGGTGCGAATGAAGAGGTGGGGCGGCCAGGAGGGCACGAAACGCAACGCCCGCTCCGGGCGAGCGTGACCCGGACCCGCGCCGCGGCCGTGAGGCCCTCGCAAGAGGTGTGAAATGGCGGGGCCGACGAGACTCGAACTCGCGACCTCCGGCGTGACAGGCCGGCGTTCTAACCAGCTGAACTACGACCCCGCGTCGTATGGAGCGTCCGAACCGCGCATCCGCCCGCCGGGGTGACGGCCGGACTCTTCCGTGCGGCGCCCACCCGGCCCGCGTCACCGGGCTGGCCGCCGCTCGCCGCGGATGGGGGCGAGCGCCGGCTGGTGGGCGGTACAGGACTCGAACCTGTGACAACCGGCGTGTAAAGCCGGCGCTCTACCCACTGAGCTAACCGCCCGGCTCCCGGTTCTCGTCCCGCAACCCGACGCAACCGAACCATTATAGTGCAGAATCGCCGCGCCCGGAAGACGCGGCAGCGCCCTTCTGCCCCAGCAGCGCTCGACTCGGGCGGAACGCGGTCTCGCCGGTGTCGGCTCACCCCGCCAGCACCGCCTTCAGCGCCAGCAGGGCCAGGGCCGCGAGGGCCCCGGCCAGGGCCTGTCCCTCGCGGTTGCGGGCGGCGCGGGCCAACGACCACCGCCGGTCGCCGGCCGCGGCCGCCCCGCGCGCGTAGCGGTCGTAGGCGCCGCCGAGCTCGGCCCGCAGCCTCGCCTCCTCGAAGCGCGCCGCCTGCGACAGCGACACCGCGAGATAGAGGACGATGAGCAGCGCCGCGACGGGATGGCGCGCGGCGGCCGCGAAGCCGAGCCCCAGGAGAGTCGAGCCCACGTACAGCGGATGCCGCATCCACCGGTAGGGCCCCGACGTCGTCACCTCGACGCCCTTCTCGAGGTGGCCGGCCGCCCATGCCCGCAGGCACGCCCCGGCGAGACCGATCGCGGCGCCGAGGCCGAGCGACCCCCACGAGGGGCGCGCGAGCCAGAACGACGCCGCCGCCACCCCGAAGCCCGCGGCCACGCGGGAGCGCGCCACCCAGAAGACCCAGCGCGGCGATGGCTCGCCGCCTCGGCGGTGCGGGGCCGGCGCTTCACCCGTCATGACGCGTCGAGCCGCCGGTCGAGGGCGGCGGTGACCTCGTCCACCGTGACGTCGTCGAGGCACCGGCGGGCGGCCCGGCAGCGCCGACGCCACCGGCAGCGGCAGTCGGCGAAGCGCGAGACCGCGGCGTCCCCCGGCCCCCAGGGCCCGTTGCGGCGCGCATCGGTCGGACCGAAGAGGCCGACCACCGGGGTCCCCAACGCCCCGGCCAGGTGCAGGGGCCCGGTGTCGCCGGACACCACCACCGCCGCCGCCTGAAGGATCGCGGCGAGGTCGGCCACGCGGGTCGGCGGGGCGAGCCGCGCGGCGCCGTTCGAGCCCTCGACGACGGCCGCGGCCAGCGCCTCGTCGCCGGGTCCCCACGTCACCAGCGACGGCAGCCGGCGCGCCTCCCGCAACCACTCGGCGACCCTCGCCAGCCGGGTCGGGGCCCAGCGCTTGTTCGGCCACGCGGCGCCGGGGTTGAGGACCGCGAACGGCCCCTCGCCGACCCCCGGCAGCCGGCGCACCGCGTCGAGGGCGGCGGACGCCGGCGCCTCGACGGGAAAGCGCCGGACGGTCGTCGCCGCGCCCAGCCGGCCGGCGAGGGCCAGGTTCTTGTCGGTGACGTGCACGGCGTCCCCCGGATCGCAGGTCTCGGTGTAGAGGAGCCGGGCCGGCGGCTCGCGCAGGTGCGGCGCCGAGAAGCCCAGCACGCGGGGCGCCCCGCTCGACCGGGCGACCACCGCGGACTTCAACAACCCCTGCACGTCGACGGCGACGTCCCAGGCGCCGCCCGCGAGGTCCCGGCGCAGCTCCGCGAGCCGCCGCCAGACCGGCAGCGACCGGGAACGGAGCACGAGGCGCCGGTCCACGACCGGCGTCAGGTCCAGCACGTCCTGGTACCGTTCGTCGACGACCCAGTCGATGCGGGCGGCCGGGAACCGGTCCCGCAACGCCGCCGCCACCGGCAACGCGTGCACGACGTCGCCCAGGGCCCCGAGGCGGACGATGAGGATGGCTCGCATGGCTGCTCCGCCGCCGGCCCGGAAGGCGTCCCACCAACTCGACCCTGGCCGGACCCTCGGTCGCCGCCGGCCGCCCCTCCGGCGCGGAGACTCGGTCCGACGTTCCCGGCCCGCCGCTTCCCGCGGCCCGGCCCCCTGCCCGCGCCGCCCCGGCTCCTGGCCCGTCCATGGTCGCCCGCGGCTCCGATGGGCGCCAGGCGACCTCCAGGAATCCGCGCCGTTCTACGCCGCGGATTCCTCGCCCGCCAACCGTCGCCTGACGGCTCCCCTTGACGCCCAACCAACCTCCGGGAGTCCGCGCCGTTCCACGGCGACTCCTCGCCCGCCCATCGTCGCCTTCGGCTCCGCTGGGCGCCCAACCAACCCTACAGGAGTCCGCGCCGTTCCACGGCGCAGACTCCTACCGCGCCGGGTCCGGCGGCGTGCGGATACGGGCCACGAGGTCGCGGGTCGAGTGCGTCTTGCCGTCTCCGACGATGACCGTGCGCCCGCCGTAGGCGCGGACCACGTCGCGCTCGGGCACCGTGTCGACGGTGTAGTCCGGTCCCTTGCAGTGGACGTCGGGCTCGACGAGGGCCAGCAGCCGGCGGGCCGTCGCATCCGGGAACACGACGACGTAGTCGACGGCGGCGAACCCGGCCACCAGCTCGGCCCGGTCGGCCGCCGCCTGCACCGGCCGGCCCGGGCCCTTCAACGCGGTCACCGCGGCGTCGTCGTTGACGGCCACCACCAGGCGGTCGGCCAGGGCGGCGGCGCCGGCGAGGTACCGCGCGTGGCCGACGTGCAGCACGTCGAAGCAGCCGTTGGCGAACGCGATGGTGCGGCCGGCCGCGCGGTCGGCGCGCACCCGCTCGAGGAGCTCGGCCTCGGTGACGACGCCCCCCGGCGCAATCGCTCTCGCCGCCGTCACGACAGGTCGCCCTCCACCGCCCCCAGCAGCTCGCTCCCGGTGACCACCGCGGTGCCGCGCTTCATGACCACGAGCCCCCCCGCGTAGTTGGCGAGCAGCGCCGCCTCGAGGCACGAGGCGCCCACGCTCAGGGCCGCCGCCATCGTGGCGATCACGGTGTCGCCGGCGCCGGTGACGTCGGTCACCTCGTCCGGGCCGTGGATCGGGATGTGCTGGGTCGCGCGCCCCGGCTCGAACAGGGCCATCCCCCGGCTCCCGCGGGTGACGAGCACCGCGTGCATCCCCGTCCGCTCCAGGATGGTGCGCCCCGCGCGCTCCAGCGCCTCCGAGTCCTCGCCGACCGCCCACCCGAGGACGTGCTCGACCTCCGACTCGTTGGGGACCGCCACCGTCAGCCCGCGGTGCTCCAGCACGCCGTAACGCGAGTCGAGCAGCACCGGCACCGCGGGGCCGCGCTTCCGCCGCGGCAGGCGGCGCTTGAGGCCGGCCACGAACCGCGGCGTGATCAACCCCGTGCCGTAGTCCGACACCACCACCGCGTCGCATCCCGCGACCGCGTCCGCCGCCGCCCCGGCCACCGCGTCCCGCGCCTCCGGGGCAATCGGGGGCCCGTCGCGGTCGACCCGCACCACCTGCTGCCGGGCCGAGTGAATCCCCCCGGCGAGGATGCGGGTCTTCGTCGGCGTCCGATAGCCGGGCAGCCGGACCAGGCCGGTCTTCGCGAGGCCGCGCGGGAAGCTCCGCACGAGGCGGCGGCCGGGGTCGTCCCGCCCGACGAGACCCACGAGCCGGGCCTCCGCCCCGAGGGCGGCCACGTTGCGGGCGGCGTTGCCCGCGCCCCCCGGCCGCACCTCGGTGGCGTCGTACTTGAGGATGAGCACCGGGGCCTCGCGCGACACCCGGTCGATGCGGCCGTAGATGAACTCGTCGGCGATGATGTCGCCCACCACGAGGATGCGGGGCCGCCCGAACGAGCCGACCAGATCGACGAGACGGGTGCGCAGCGCCTCGTCGCCGGGCCCCGGTTGAATCGAGGGGAGGATCATCGGACTAGTGCAGTGCCACCGCCTGAAGCTCGGGCATGCGGTGCTGACAAGTCGTTGACGATGCGACCATGGGGTCAGGTCCGTGCCGGAGGCCCAGGGCGTGACACACCAGCAGCCGGCCGCGGGGATCGGAAGGACTCATGGCGCATCCGCCCCCCGGCGCGCCGCGGCGGCCGCCTCCGCGCCGGTCGCGAGCCGGCTCGCGGCCGCCTGCAGGACCTCGGCCTCGGAGATGCGCGCCATGCACCGATGGTCGATAGGACAATCGCGGAAGAAGCAGGGCCGGCACCACACGGGATGGGTCAGCACCGCGTGGCCCCCGACGGGCGCGGTCAGGCGCTCGTCGGTGGGGCCGAAGATGGCCGTCACCGGCACCCCCAGCGCCGCCGCCAGGTGCATCGCCCCGGAGTCGCCGGCAACCAACGTCCGGCACGTGGCCAGGAGGCCGATCAGCTGCCGCAGATCGGTCCGCCCGATCAGGTTCAGGAAGCCGGGGCCCCGCCGGACGTCGGCGTCAAGGGTGGATTCTATCGCATGGCCCGCGTCCCGGTCGTGCGCGCTGCCGAGGAGCACGACGCGCGCCCCGAAGTCGCGAACCAGCCGGGCCGCGACGCCGGCGTAGCGCCCCGGCGGCCACCGCTTGGCGTGGCCGTAGGCGGCCCCCGGCGCCATGCCCACCAGCGGTCGCCCCTCCTCGCCGCCGGCCGCGGCCAACAGCGTCCGGGCGCGCTCGCGCAGGGCGGGCGGCGCCTCGAGACGGGGCTCGGCGGCGACCGGCTCGATGCCGAGGCCGCGGACCAGCGCGAGGTAGCGGTCTACCTGGTGCACGGGACCGCCGCGTCGGCGGGGGGGCGTCACCGCGCGGGTCAGCAGGGGCCGCCGCCACTGCCCCGCGAACCCCCAGCGCTCGGGAATGCCCGCCCGCCGGGCGATCCACGCAGACCCGAACGAGCCGGGCAACAGCAGCGCCGCGTCGAACCCGCGGCGCCGCAAGGCGTCCACCTCGCGGCGCCGCGCCCCCGTCCCGCCGCGCGGCACCCCCACCACCTCGTCGACCCCCGGTGCGGCCGAGAGCAGGGGCGACAGCGGCCGCGGGCACGCCGCCGCGAGGGCCGCCTCCGGGTAGTGCGCCCGGAGCGCCGCCAACGCCGGCAACGCCATCACGACGTCGCCGAGCCAGTTCGGGGTCCGTACCAGCAGCCGCATCGGTGTCCAGCTCCCCGGCCGCCGGCGCCCTCGGGGACTCGGCACGCCGCGAAGGAGCGATTCATCGCACACAATCTCCAGACGTGTGATAGTATGCGCACGATGGAAGTCGTTCAGTTGACCATCGACCTATTGACCGCGTTCGGCGCCTTGGCCGCCGCAACCGGCGTCATCGTGCTCAACAACAAGTTCAACCGCTTGCAGGGCAAGGTGGAGACCCTGGAAGCCGGCTTCAACGCGCACGTCAACGCGCCGGGACTGCATCGGAGTTGAACCCTCTACCCGACGAGTTTTCTGCCCCCCGAGTCGCGGCAACAACGGCGTCCGAGTCATCGGGCTCGCTGTCCGCCGTCCAAGGCAACCGGCGAGTCCCCGGATCCCGATCGGGACGCGCCGTCCGACGACGCGTCGGCGAGCCGCCAACGGCGGTGCATCCACAGGTACAGCTCGGGGCGCCGCCGCACGTGGGACGCGAGCACGTCGGTGCACCGCTGGGTCAGGACCTGGACCGCGTCGGGACGGTCGGGGTCGGGCGTCTCGACCGGGGGCTCGTAGACCACGCGGTAGCGCCCGCCTTCGACCGGCAGCGTGAACACCGGAATCACCGGCGCCCCCGCGCGCAGGGCCAGCGCCGCGACGGCCGACGTCGCCGCGGCGGGCCGGCCGAGGAAGTCCACCGTCACCGCGCTGCGGTCCTGCATGTGCTGGTCGACCATCATGCCGACCGGGCGGCCTTCCCGCAGACCGCGCAGCAGCCCCCGCACCGCCCCCTGCCGCGGGACCACCCGGGTCCCGACCCGCGTCCGCACGCGTTCGATCATCGCCTCGAGCCGCGGGTTGTCCAACGTGCGCGCCACCATCACGATCGGCTCGAACCGCACCGCGTGGGCCATGACGTGCAGCTCCCAGAACCCGAAGTGCCCCGTGAAGAACATCGCGCCGCGGCCCGCCGCCATCGCCCGCTCCACGTGCCCGGCCCCCTCGAACTCGACCCGCGCCATCATGTCGTCGACGCGCATCGCGTCGAACCGCAGCAGCTCGATCACGTGGCGGCCGACGCTGCCGAAGGCGCTCGCCACCACCGCGCGTCGCTCGTCGACGGACCGTTCCGGCAGGGCCGCCCGCACGTTGGCCGTCGCCGTGTTCCGGCGGCGGTGGTCCCAGCGGTGGAACAGCCGTCCCAGCCCGCCGCCGAGCGCCGCCCCCCACCGGCGCGGCATCGCCCGCACCGCCGACTGCACCGCGCGCACCGCCAGGTACTCGGCGGCATGGCGGACCGGCCGCGACCGCCGCGGCGCTCCCGCCGTCACCCCGACACGCCCCGCTCGGCCGCGAGACGCCCGGCGATGAAGGCGCGGAACGGCGCTTCCGGCGTCACCGCGCAGGTCAGCGGCATCGTCGCCAGGTCCGGGTCGAACGGCAGCCAGGCCTCGAGGCGCACGAAGTCCTTGTCCGTCGTCACGATCGCCTCCGCTCCCGCGCGCCGGGCCTCGGCCGCGATCCGGTCGGCGTCGCGCCGCCCGTACCGGTGATGGTCGGCGAAGACCATCGTGCGGGCGACGTCGAGCCCCGCCGCCCGCAGGTCGTCGAAGAACCGCTCGGGACGGGCGACGCCGGCCACCGCGGCGACCCGCGACCCCGGCGCGAGCCCGTCGCCCTCCCCGTTCGGCCGGCGCACCCGGACCGGGCCGGTTCGGCGCTGCACGTGGAACAGGCGGGCCGGCTGCAGCTCGGCCTCCACCCGGGCCCGGCCGTCCGCCGGCACGTCGACCAGGAGCAGGGCGTCGGCCCGGCGCGCCGTCGCCAGCCGCTCGCGCAACCGCCCCGCCGGCAGCACCCGCGGGTCGTCGAGATCGGCGGCCGAGAGCAGGACCAGATCGGTGCCGCGTTCGAGCGGCAGGTGCTGGAACCCGTCGTCGAGCACGTGCACCGTGGCGCCGAGGCAAGCCTCGGCGAGGCGGCCGGCGAGGTGGCGGTCCTCCGCGACCACCACGGCGACCCGGTCGAGGGCGCGGGCCAGCATCCACGGCTCGTCGCCGGCGACGGCGAGGCTGCCCACCGTCCGCTCGAAGTCGCGTATCACCGCCGCTCCCTCGACCGGATCGGCGCGCCCGTAGCCGCGGCTGAGGATGGCGGGCCGCTCCCCCATCTCCACCAGCATGCGGGCCAGCGCGGCGGCGAACGGTGTCTTGCCGCTGCCGCCGGCGGCGAGGGCCCCCACGCTGACGACCGGTTGCGCGAGCCGGCGGCGGGCTTCGGGATGCCGGCCGTACCAGCGCCGGCGCCGCCACGCGGCTTCGTCGTACAGGCGACTGAGCAATCCCGGCAGGGTCCTGTCCTCGTCAGCGGAGCCCGGCACCCGACCGGCCGCCGCGCTCGCGGTCGCCGGGTCCCGATTTCGTCAGCGCGACCCCGCACCCGGCGTCACCGCCAGCGCGGGGCGGCCGGGCGGCGGCAGCACCGCCGCGATCTCGGCGAGGCTGCGCGCGGCGGCACCCCGGTTCGCCTCCACCAGGGACCGGGCGGCGGTCCCCAGCTCGGCGCGCTGGCGCGGGTCGGCCAGCAGCTCGGCCAGCACCGGCTCCAGCTCCCCCGCCCCCGAGACCCGGCGGGCGGCCCGGTGGGCGACGAACAGCTCGGCGATCTCGGCGAAGTTCTCCATGTGGGGCCCGAACACCACCGGCCGGCCCCACACCGCCGGCTCGATCACGTTGTGCCCGCCCACCGGGGCCAGGCTCCCCCCGACGAAGACGACGGTGGCGGCCGGGAACAGCGCCGCGAGCTCGCCCACCGTGTCGAGCACGACGACCTCGGCCCGCCCCGCGCCGTCTTCCGGCAGGCGGCTGCGGCGCACCGCCGCGAGCTCGCGGTCCGCCGCGAGCGCGGCCACCTCGTCGCCGCGCTCGGGATGCCGCGGCGCGAGCACCAGGACGAGGTCGGGCGCGCGGGCCCGCAGCCGCCGGAACGCGTCGAGCACCGGCCCCTCCTCTCCAGGGTG
This sequence comes from Vicinamibacterales bacterium, assembly GCA_965116765.1. Taxonomy (GTDB): domain Bacteria; phylum Acidobacteriota; class Vicinamibacteria; order Vicinamibacterales; family UBA8438; genus JAJEEA01. Next base: position 2,756,199 of record OZ220718.1, read on the forward strand.
CGTGCTCGCGGCCACGAGCACCGGGCGGTCCGGCGCGAGGCCGAGCGAACGCGGGAGGTCGTCGCGGGGCGAAGGGCCGGGCCGCGGCGCCGGCAGCGCGTCGAACTTCAGGTTGCCGGTCGTGACCACCCGGTCGGCGGGCGCCCCGAGGTCGACGAGGCGCCGGGCCGACTCGTCGCTCTGGGCGCAGCACCGGTCCACGTCGGCCAGCACGCGCCGGAACCACCGCCGCACCAGCCGGTAGCGCGGATACGAGCGATCGGAGATGCGCCCGTTGACGAGCACCGTCCTCACCCCGCGCCGGGCGCAACGCCGCAGCAGGTTGGGCCACAGCTCGGTGTCGACCGCGACGAAGAGCGCCGGCCGCACGCGGTCGAGCACGCGATCGACGGCGGGCGGCAGGTCGAGCGGAAAGTAGAACAGGCCGTCGACCCCCTCGATGCCGGCCGCGACCGCCCGGCCGGTCCGGGTGGTGGTCGAGAGCCACAGCCGATGGCCGGGATAGCGGTCGCGCAGCCCCGGAATCAGGGTACGGGCCGCCTGCACCTCGCCCACCGACACCGCGTGAATCCAGATCGACGGCCGCCCCCCCGCGTCGACCCTGTCCGGCAGGTGTCCCCAACGCTCCCGCAACGTCCCCACGTACTTGCCATGGCGCACGGCCTCGTACAGGAGGCGCGGCGACACCGACAGGGCGTAGCAGACGATGGCCGCGCTGTACAGGAGATGCATCGATGGGCCGCTTCGGAGACTTCGGCAGCGCCGGCAGCCCGGCGGACCCTCGCCGTGCCCGAGCGGCGGCGCATCCCGGGCGTCGCATTGCCGCCGCAGCGCCGCGTTCCTCCCGGGACCCGCCCGCCGCCCGGCGGTTTGACCCGACCGCCGCGCCATAACCTACAATAGATCGTTTGTGAACCGCGATCAGGGGCACGCCGGGCGGAGGGCGCACCCCACTGGAGGAAAGTCGAGACAGGGCATGGCGACACGAGTAGGCATCAACGGATTCGGCCGCATCGGCCGCAACATCATGCGGGCGTCGAGGGGCGTGGACGGCATCGAGATCGTGGCGGTCAACGACATCACCGACGCCGGGACGCTCGCCCACCTGCTGAAGTACGACTCGGTGATGGGCAACCTCAGCGACGACGTGGCGGTCGACGGAGACGGCATCCGGGTGGGCGACCGGCGCTTCCGCGTCACCGCCGAGCGCGACCCCGCCAGCCTGCCGTGGGGCGAGATGGGCGTCGAGGTCGTCCTCGAGTCGACCGGCCTCTTCACGAAGCGCGACGACGCCGCCAGGCACCTCGCGGCCGGCGCCCGGCGGGTCATCGTCACCGCCCCCGCCAAGCAGCCCGACGTGACCGTCGTGCTCGGCGTCAACCACGACCTCTACGACCCCGACCGCCACCGCATCATCTCGAACGCCTCGTGCACGACCAACTGCCTCGCCCCCGTCGCCAAGGTGCTGCACGAGCAGTTCGGCCTGAAGCGCGGGTGGATGACGACGGTGCACGCGTACACCAACGACCAGAAGCTCCTCGACCTCCCCCACAAGGACCTGCGCCGGGCCCGCTCGGCAGGGCTCTCGATGATTCCAACCACCACCGGCGCCGCCGCCGCGGTGGGCGAGGTGCTGCCCGAGCTCAAGGGCCGGCTCGACGGCATCGCCATGCGCGTGCCGACCCCCAACGTGTCGGTGGTCGACCTCGTCGCCCAGGTCGAGCGGCCCGCCACCGCCGAGGCGGTGAACGCGGCCTTCACCGCGGCCGCCGACGGCGCCCTGAGCGGCATCCTCGACGTGGCCACCGCTCCCCTCGTCTCGATCGACTTCAAGGGGAACCCCCACTCGTCCATCGTCGACGGCTCGTACACGCGCGTGATGGAGGGCGACTTCGTCAAGCTGCTTTCCTGGTACGACAACGAGTGGGGCTACTCGTCGCGGTGCGTCGACCTCGTCGGGTTCCTGGCCGACAAGGGGCTCTAGGAGTCTGCGCCACGGCTGGATGTTCTGGTATGCGGTGGCTGCAAGTCGTTGACGATACGACCATAAAGTCGGGGCCGTGCCCGAAGATCATGGCGTGACGGCGCACTGGTTGTCCTGAACCGAGGTTTCCGGGATCGTTTCCAGCACGGCAGTTCTCCCGTGTCTACGGGCACTCACAGCGATTCAGAGCTTTCGCGGACTTCAGGGCCGACACCAGGCGCCAACCGCCCCGACCGTAACCGCCCGAACCGACCCCAGGCAATCGTGGCCAAGAGAACCATTCGCGACCTCGAGCTCGACGGGCGCCGGCTGTTGGTGCGGGTCGACTTCAACGTCCCCCTGCGCGACGGGGTCATCGGCGACGACACCCGCATTCGCGCCGCCCTGCCCACCCTGAGGCTCGCCCTCGAACGGGGCGCGACGCTCGTCGTCGGCTCGCATCTCGGCCGCCCCAAGGGGACCGCGAACCCCGACTTCACGCTGCGGCCGGTCGCGGCGCGGCTGTCCGAGCTGCTCGGACGCCCGGTGGTCTTCGCGCCCGACGCCATCGGTGAGCCCGTGGCCGCCGCCCTCGCCGAGGCCGGCCCCGGCGGCGTCGTGCTGCTCGAGAACCTGCGCTTCCACGCCGGCGAAGAGACCAACGATCCCGCGTTCGCGGCCGCCCTGGCCGCCCCCTGCGACGCCTGCGTCGACGACGCCTTCGGGGCCGCGCACCGGGCCCACGCCTCGACCGTCGGCGTGCTGGACCATGTCGCGGACGCCGCGGCCGGGCTGCTGATGATGGAGGAGCTCGAGCATCTCGGGGCGCTCCTCGCCTCGCCCCCGCGGCCGTTCGTCGGCATCCTCGGCGGCGCCAAGGTCTCGGGCAAGCTCGAGGTCATCGAGAACCTCCTGCCCCGCCTCGACGCCCTCCTCGTCGGCGGCGCCATGGCCTACACGTTCCTGAAGGCCCGCGGGCGCCCGGTGGGCCGATCGCTGGTCGAGGACGCCCTCGTCGACACCGTCCGCGGCATCGAGCGGGCGGCCGGCGACCACGGCGTGCGGCTGGAGCTGCCGGGCGACCACGTCGTCGCCGACCGGCTCGACGCCGACGCCGCCCACGCCACCATCGGCGTCGACGACCCCGCCATCGGCGTCCGACTCGGGGTCGACGTCGGCCCCGAGACCGTCGCCCGCTACCGCGAGGCGGTGGCCGCCGCCCGCACCGTCCTCTGGAACGGGCCGATGGGCGTGTTCGAGATCCCGCCCTTCGCCGCCGGCACCCTCGCCGTCGCCCGGGCCGTCGCGGACAGCCCCGCGACCTCCATCGTGGGGGGAGGCGACTCGGTCGCCGCCGTCCACCGGGCCGGGGTCGCCGCGGGCATCACCCACGTCTCGACCGGCGGCGGCGCATCGCTCGAGTTCCTCGGCGGCCGCACCCTGCCCGGCGTCGCCGCGCTGCCCGACGCTGAAGACGGCAGCGGAAGCTGACCCATGCCCAGACGCCCCTTCGTCGCCGCCAACTGGAAGATGCACAAGACCGTCGGCGAGGCCGTCGACTACGCGGGCGACCTCGTCCCGCGCCTGGGCGAGGCCCCCGACGTGGACGTCGTCCTCGCCCCGCCGTTCCCGGCCCTGCCCGCCCTGGTCGACGCGCTGGCCCGCCTCGGGGCCGGCGGCCGCATCGCGGTGGCCGCGCAGAACGTCCACGCCGAGCCGCGGGGCGCCTTCACCGGCGAGGTCAGCCTGCCCATGCTCCAGGCGTGCGGGGTCACCGCCGTCGTCATCGGCCACTCCGAGCGGCGGCAGCTCTTCGGCGAGACCGACGCCGGGGTCGACGCCAAGGTCCGGGCCGCCGCGGCAGCCGGGCTCACGCCCATCGTCTGCGTCGGCGAGACCCTGGAAGAACGCGAGGCCGGCCGCACCTTCGACGTTCTCGACCGCCAGATCGACGCGGGCCTCGCAGGCCTGTCGCGGGAGCAGGCCGGCGCCGCCGTCGTCGCCTACGAGCCGGTCTGGGCCATCGGCACCGGCCGCGTCGCCACCCCCGACCAGGCCGACGCCGCCCACCGCCGCATCCGCACCCGGCTCGCCGACCGGTTCGGCGACGAGGCGGCCGGCGCGTGCCGCATCATCTACGGCGGCAGCGTCAAGCCCGGCAACGCCGCCGCCCTCATGGCGCAGCCCGACGTCGACGGAGCCCTCGTCGGCGGGGCCGGCCTCGACCCCGCCGCCTTCGCCGAAATCGTGGCCGCCAGCCGGCCGGCGGCACAATAGCCGTATAATGGAGGGACGATGCTGAGCATGCTCCTCACCGCCGTGCACGTTCTCGTCTGCCTGTTCCTGGTCGTCGTCGTGCTGATGCAGCAGGGCAAGGGCGGCGGGCTGCAGGCCGCGTTCGGCGGCAGCGGCAGCGACGCCGCGTTCGGCGCCCGCTCGAGCGCCACCCTGCTGACCCGCGCCACCACCGTGCTCGGCGCCCTGTTCATGGTCGGGTCGATGACCCTCGCCATCATGGGCCAGCGCGGCGAGTCGTCGCTGCTGAGCGGCGTGGACGGCCCGGGCTTCCAGCCGGCGCCGCTGTCGGCCCCGGCCGACGCCGCCGCCCCGGCCGCCCTCGCCGAGGACGCCGCGACGGAGCCCGACGCCGACGCCGAGGAGCAGGGCGACGCGGAAGAGCCTCAGTAGCGCGAAGATCGTCGGCGGCGGAGAACGGTCGCACCCACCCAATGCGGAAGTGGCGGAACTGGCAGACGCACTAGCTTGAGGGGCTAGCGAGCCAATGGCTCATGGGGGTTCAAATCCCCCCTTCCGCACCATTCGTTTTCGGCCATCCTCCCGATGGGGCCGGCCCGCCCCGCCGAACGACCCGCAAACCGTGGTCGACGCATCGCGATGACGGCGGCCTGCGCGCCAGCGGATGGCCAGGGCGCGCCCCGTGATCGCCCTTCTTGCCGCTTCCACCAGGTGCGCGGGCTCGTGCTGACCGCGTCGGGACTGCCGCGCCCGCAGCGCGTTTCGGATCGCTCACGATTCGACGGACTCGCTCATGCCGGCCGCAACCGACATCCGTAACGCCATCGGCGCCGCGCTGCGCGCCGCCGCCGACCCCGACCGGGCGCCGCAACAGCAGGCGTACATGAAATCGGAGATGCCGTTCCTCGGCGTGGTCGTCCCGCAATGCCGGCGCATCGCGGCGTCCGCGTTCAGGGCCCATCCGCTGCCCGACGCAGACGCCTGGGAGGCGGCCATCCTCGGCCTGTGGCGCCAGGCCGCGTTTCGCGAGGAGCGCTACGCGGCCATCGAGCTCCTGAACCTGCCGCGCTGCTCGCGCTGGATCGAACCGCGGCGCGTCCCGCTGATCGAGGAGCTCGTCGTCACCGGCGCGTGGTGGGACTACGTCGACGCGATCGCCGGCCGCGCCATGGGCACGATGCTGGCCGCCCACCCGCGGCCGACGAAGACGCTGCTGCGCCGATGGGCGCGGTCCGCCAACGTGTGGAAGCGCCGCACCGCGATTCTCGCGCAACTGCGCAGCAAGCAGGCGACGGACAGGAAGCTGCTGGCCGACGTCATCGAGCCCTCCATCGGCGAACGCGAGTTCTTCCTGCGCAAGGGCATCGGCTGGGCGTTGCGCGAGCTCTCGAAGACCGACCCGGAGTGGGTGCTCGAGTTCATCGCCGCGCACGGCGGCCTCTCGGTCCTCAGCCGGCGCGAAGCGCTGAAGCACCTGGAGCGCCGGCGCGGTTGATGCTCGGCCCCCCGGGGGGCCGGCCTTCACGGCCCCAGTCCGCCGCGGCGTTCACGATCTTCAAGGGCCTGTCCTGGCCGTCGTTGTAGACCATCGCTGGTTTCGGGGGGAACGATTGGCGGAAGAGTCGGCTGCAAATCGCGTGGCGGGGCAAGTCCCGCGGATAGTCAACAAAGTGACCGCACCGCGGAGGCGTACCCACGGCACCATCGCCTGGTAGCGCGGCGGGGCGTCGACGAGTTGCTTCAATGAAGCCGCCGGGGGTAGACCCGCGGGCCCCTGGCGTCATGGAGCGCATCCAGGCCGGGCTCCGCCTTCAATGAGGCCGCGGGGGTAGACCCGCGGATGCTTCTCGAGCCGGGATCCGCGGAAATCCGACTACGGTCACCAGATGGTATCCGCGCCGAGCGCCCCAATCTCCCGATCGGGCGTGGCGACGCGGAGTCTCTCGATCAATCCTTGCGCGGCGATCATGCGGTCGAACGGGTCCCGATGCGGGCCCGGCATCGAGCCGGCCCGCAACGCATGGCTGGAGGCGATGGACAACGGGCGAAACCCGTCTCGTGCGATGCGCTCGTCCCACTCGGCGAGGATGTGCCCTCCGTGCGGGAACTTGCCGACGCGGTGCTTGGTCGCCAGCTCCCAGGCGCTCGCGGCGCTGACCCAGACCCGGTTGTGAGGATCGCGCAGCAGGCCCTGCAGCCGCCGGCTGAGCCGGCCGGGCCGGCTCCACGCCCACAGCAGCGTACAGGTATCCAGCAGCAGGTTCATCCGTCACCCTCCCACGCGGCGAGCTCGGCTCCCGTCAGCGGCTCGAACACCGAGTCCGGCACGTCGCCGTCGCGGTCGCTATAGCGCCCGAGCACCCGCTCCGGCGGCGGCTCCAACGGCATCAGGCGAGCGCACGGCTTGCCCGCCTTGGCAATCACGATTTCCTCGCCGGCGTGCACGCGTTCGAGGAGCCGCGAGAGCTGGGTCTTGGCCTCGTGAACGTTCACCATGGTCATGATTGGCCCAACATAGCCCAGGCATTCAGACTTGGTCAACTAAGCCCGGACCTTCCGCCAAGCGCCGCTCGGGTGGTCGAGGTCGTTGGGCCTGCCCCTGCCGCGACCAGCGCCGGCCCCGGCGCATGAACGCGCCGGCCAGCCAAGACATGAGGGCACCGACCCCCAGGCCCGCGGTCAGCACCATGTCCAGCGGCAAGCTTCCGAGCATTCCACCCGTCCTCTCGGCCGTGCCGGCCTCGCGGGCGCCGCCTCAGAACAGCGCCGCCAGCGTGGCGACGAGAATCAGGGCGATGCCGGCCGGGCACACCCAGCGGATCAGGAACGACCACAGCTCGGGCACCGGCATCCACCGCCCTTCCGCCCGCAGCTCCTCGAGGGCGCGGTCGACGCCCCAGATGCGGCCGATGAAGAACGCGGTCAGGAAGCCCCCGACGGGCAGGGCAAACTCGTTCCACACGCTCACCATCAGGTCGAGGAATCCGATGCCGAGGCCGGGCAGGCTCGTGAACACGCCGACCGCGCCGTTGCCGAGGGCCGACGGAATGGCGAGCACCGAGATGGCGGCGGTGACGGCGCCGACCGCCTTCGCCCGCGACCACCCGAGGGCGTCGACGCAGTGCGACACCGGGACCTCGAGCAGCGAGATGGTCGACGTGAGGGCGGCGACGCTGAGCAGCAGGAAGAACGTCCCGCCGAACAGGTGGCCGCCGGGCATCTCGGCGAAGAGCCGCGGCAGCACCGTGAAGATGAGCCCCGGCCCGCTGGAGGTGGGGTCGAAGCCGGCGATGGAGAACCCGACCGGGAAGATGATGAACCCGGCGAGGAGCGCGATGGACGTGTCGAGGGCGACGATCCACAGCGCCGAGGTCGCGATGCCGTCCTGGCGGCTGAGATAGCTCCCGTAGGTGAGGATGCAGCCCATGCCGAGGCTCAGCGAGAAGAACGCCTGCCCCAGCGCCGACGTGAAGACCCCCACGTCGGCGAGCCGGCTCAGGTCGGGGCGCAGGTAGTAGGCCAGGCCCTCCCCCGCGCCGGGCAGGGTGACGGCCCGCACCGCCAGCGCCACGAGCAGCAGGACGAGCAGCGGCATGAGCAGCTTCGTCACCCGCTCGATGCCGGCGCGCACCCCGCCCAGCAGCACCGCGGCGGTGACGCCGATGACGAGGAAGGCCAGGAACGCACTGACGAAGCCGTTCCCGGTGAACTCTGCGAAGAAGCGGCCGATGTCGTCGGGGCTGCCGCTCACCGCCCCCGTCGCCGCGAACCAGACGTAGGCGACGGCCCAGCCCGCGATGACCGAGTAGAACGAGAGGATGCCGACGCCGGCCAGCACCCCGAGCGCCCCGAGCAGCCACCACCGGCGGCCGGGGACGAGGGCGTCGAACGCGCCCACCGGGCTCAACCCCGTGCGGCGGCCGATGGCGATCTCGCCGGCCATGATGGGCGCGCAGATCAGGAAGATGCACGCCAGGTAGATGACCACGAAAGTGGCGCCGCCGCCCTGCCCGACCTGGGTGGGGAACCCCCAGACGTTGCCGAGCCCGACCGCCGACCCGGCCGCCGCCAGGATGAAGCCGGCTCGGGAGCTCCACATGCCGCGCGAAGAGGTCGGGCTCATCTCGGTCGTCCTCCTGCAGGTCGCCCGGGCGTCCGCGCCCCGGCTCGCATCGAACCTCCGGCCGGTCGTCGCGCTCGCCGATTGACGCCCGCGATCTGCCTGGGTGCCGGCCGCGCTCGTCGATTGACGCCCGCGAGTTGCCGCCGACCACCGGCGCCGGCCGCGCTCGCCCGGCGCTCGCGGCCGGTCCGCATTGTACCCGCCGACCGCCCCGTGGTGGCGGCGCCGCCCGGCCGGTCGTGCTCACGTCCCCGGCCGGTCAGCATTGTACCGGCCGCTACGCCCGCTCCACTTCGAAGGCCACGATGTTGCGCGTCTCCCGGCTGAACTCCACCCCGATGAGGTGTATCGGCTCGCCGAGGTCGCGGTACTTGTCGGCGTAGCGCCTCGCCTTGAGCTGCGCCATCGCCGCCCCCTCGGGAGCCAGCTCGACCACCTTGAACTCGAACAGGTACACGTGGCCGGCGCAGCGCACGGCCATGTCCACCCGCCCGTGGCTGCTGCTGTCCTCCACGGTGACGTCCAGCCGCAACGCCGCGAAGTACGAGTAGAAGACGCTGGCGTAGTACCCCTCGTAGCGGGCGATGTCGTTGTTCGTGTACCACTCGTGGGGAATGCCGGCGAAGAAGGCGTGGAACAGGTCCCTGAGCCCCTCCACGTCGTGGGCCTCCAGCAGCCGGTAGAGCCGGACCCGGTTCTCGGTCTCCCGCGACGAGTCGCCCACCAGGCGCCGCAGCAGCCTCCGGTTGAGGCTCTGCCGCACCTCCCGGTTCGGATAGCCGAGCCGGTACACGGGCTCGCCGCCCAGGTCCTCCTCCCCCTTGATGGTCAGGTAGCCGGTCTGGAAGAGCAGCGCCTCGGTCGCCATGTCGTCCACGTCGAACGCCGACAGCAGGTCGCCCCCCGCCACCATGCCGTCCAGGGCCAGCGAGCTCACCCGGCGCTCGAACAGGGTCTCGACCAGGAACGTCGGCGTGCCCGTCTCGAACCAGTAGGCGTCGAACTTGCGCCGCCGGAAGAGCAGCAGGATGTCGTAGGGGTTGTAGACGCGCTCGGCGCCGAGCCAACTGTAGCCGTTGTACCAGTCGCGGACGGCCTGCCGGTCGAGTCCCGCCAGCTCCGGCGCGAACACCGTGTCGAGATCGCGGTCGGTGTAGCCGCAGATGGCCGAGTACTCCGGCTCGAGGGTGATGTCCGTCAGGTTGTTGAGGCCGGAGAACAGGCTCACCTTCGAGAACTTGCTGACGCCAGTGAGAAAGGTGAACTGCACGTGGGCGTCGCTGTCCTTGATCACCGCGTAGAGGCCGCGCAGGAAGTCGCGGTTGGCGCGGGCCACGTCTGGAACGTCGAGCGCGTCCAGAATCGGCTTGTCGTACTCGTCCACCAGCACCGCGACGCGCCGACCGGTGTGCCGATGCAACGCCGCCAGCAGGGCCCCAAAGCGTTCCGGCGCGGCCGAATGGGGGGACGCCACGCCGGCGTCGCGCTCGACCTCGTCGAGCTGCGCCATGACGTTGGCGTGCAGTCCGGCCGGCTCCCGAAAGAGACCGCCGCCGAAGCTCAGCCGCAACACGGGATGGCGCACCGACCAGTCCCAGTCGCCGTGGACGGCCAAGCCCCGGAACAGCGCCTCGTCACCCTCGAACAGCGCCTTCAGCGTGTCGACGAACAGGCTCTTGCCGAAGCGCCTGGGGCGCGAGAGGAAGTAGTGCTTGCCCTCGGCGACCAGCCGCGCCGCGTACGTCGTCTTGTCGACGTAGTAGCAGCCGTCCTCACGGATCTCCCGGAAGGTCTGGATGCCGAGCGGCAGTCTGCGTCTGGTCATCGGCCGCCCCGCCCGATTCTATCGCTTGTCCGACCGGCCCCCGGCCACGGAGCGGCGGCCCCGCGTGCGCGCCACCTTCGCGCAACGGCCGGCGACGCTGGACGGCGCCGGTGGAGATGACGGCGCTGATTGCGGCGGGAGACGGGGTGCTGGCGCCGTACCAGCCGTCGCAGCGATACTATGTTCTGGACGGGGCGCGCGTGCCCGACAGCGGACCTGCCGGCCGACAACCTGGTGTCGGCGCTGATCGGTCTGGAGAAGACTCGCGACGCTCCGGGCCTCGACGAAGCGCTGCTGGCTCTGAAGGACCTGTTGCGGGCGGCGGGGGACGAGCACCTGGCGCGGGCGTTCATGGCGTGGTTCCGCTCGGAGCTGCGGGGGGCGGGCCGGCTGCCGCCGGACGGCGGGGACGCGCTGGCGCAGTTGCAGGAGACGCAGACGATGCTGAGAGAGACCGTGCGGGAATGGACCCGTGAATGGCTCGAGCAGGGCATCGCCAAGGGCATCGAACAGGGGCGCGACGAGGAGCGGGCCCTGCTCTGCCGTCTGGCGGCCCGGAAATTCGACGGCGCCGCCGCCGAGGGGCTGGCGGCGGCGCTGGCCGGCGTCACCGACCCGGAGCGGCTGGGCCGGGTCGGCGACTGGATCATCGAGTGTGCGACGGCGTCGGACCTGCTCGCCCGAGTCCGCCGCGACGACGGGTCGGGCGACTGAGGGCGCTGGCGGCACATGCACAGGACGCGGTCTCGGGCGCGGACCTGCCACCGGACAACTTGGTGATGCGGCTGGTCTCTAGCGGGCCAGTCTGGAGAGCACTCGCGACGCGGCAGATCCCGGGCGAAGTGCCGCGGGCCCCGAGCGAGCGTTGCGCCGGCCGCGGACGAGCACTTGACGCAGGCGTTCGTAGCGTGGCTCCGGCGGTTCCACCCGCCCCCGACGGGGCGATCAGGCGGTGGCGGCCACGCCCGTCTCCAACGCCGGGAACCGCGCCGACGCCGGCAGCGCCGTAATCCGGTCGTCGATGGCGTACCGGACGTCCCCCGGGTACACCACCCAGAGCGCGTCGAGCCGCAGATCGAAGTAGTTGGGCGAGCCGGCCGAGACCAGTTGCCGGGCCAACGTGGTCTTGCCGCACTGGCGCGGCCCGACGATGGCGACGACGGGCGAGCGGTGGAGCGCCCGCGTGACCAGATTCAGCGCCGCGCAGGGAACCAAGTGGCTGGCCATCTATCCATGATAATACTCACACGAAGTAGCATTTTTCATGGATCGAATCCAACCGGCAGCAGGAACCCGAACGAGCCGCTCGCGATACGACCGCGGGAGATCGGCGGTGCGCACCGCGACGACGCCGCGTTCCTGGAGAGACCGCAGGAGGTCGAGAGAACCGGCCAGCTTCTCCGACGGCAGAGCCATCCCGATGTACTCTCGTTAGCTTTTCGTGCTGCACGTTTTTTAGCTTTTTGTGCACGCCGAGACCGGTTCTGCGCTCGCTCACCACCCCGACGAATCGGGACACCGCGCACAACGTCCACGAGAATCACGCACGAGAATTGGCATTCTTCATGGATCCACGCTGCTCCCCGCCGCACGGCGGGCGATGCTGCGCAGGAGCCCCCGGAACAGGAGGACGTGCACCGGATAGAGCGCGTGCCAGTAGGCGCGGCCCGCGAGGCCGGCCGCGTCGAACACCGCGGTCTGGCGCACCGCCGCCCCTCCCCCGTCGCGCGGCGTGACGTCGAACTGGAGCCAGGCGCGGCCCGGCAGCTTCATCTCGGCCGCGAGCCGCAGCCGGGCGTCGGGCTCGCAGGCTTCGACCCGCCAGCAGTCGACGACGTCGCCCGCGGCGAGGTGCTCGGCGTCGCGCCGGCCGCGGCCCATGCCCACCCCGCCGAGCAGCCGGTCGACGAGGCCGCGCAGCCGCCACAGCCAGTCGCCGTAGTACCAGCCGTTGTCGCCGCCGATGCGACGGATGGGCGCGAACGCGGCGGACGGCGCCTCGGGCACGTCGACCGCGCACGAGTGGACCAGCCGGTTGCCGACGCGGGCGCCGCCCCACCGCAGCCGGGCGCCCGCCGACAGCGCCGCGTCCGACCAGCGGGTAGCCGCGAGCGCCTCGTCCTCCTCCTCCAGCGCCCGCGCAATCGCCTGCCGCAGCCCGAGGGGACGCACGGGGAACGCGCTTCGCGCGGCGTCGTCGTTCGCGACGGTCGCCGTCCGCAGCCCGTCGACGAGCTCGCGGCCGACGCGCGCGTAGACCGGCGTGGTCAGCCCCAGCCACAGGCTCGACAGGTGCGGCGTCAGCAGCGGCACCGGAATCAGCCGCCGGCGGAGCCCCCGCTGCCGCGCGTACTCGCGCATGATGTCGGCGTACGACACCACGTCGGCGCCGCCGACCTCGAACACGCGGCTCTCGCCGGGGGGCAGGTCGAGCGCGGCCACGAGATACGCGACGAGGTCGGCGAGCGCGATCGGCTGGGTGGGGGTGCGGACCCACGACGGGCAGACCATCACCGGCAGGCGCTCGACCAGGGCCCGGATCAGCTCGAACGAGAGGCTGCCGGGCCCGAGCACGATGCCGCTCCGCAGCTCGACGACGGGCACCCCCGACTCGCGCAGCACCTCGCCCGTCTCGTGCCGGCTGCGCAGGTGCCGCGACAGCCCGGCCTGGGCCCCGAGGCCGCCGACGTAGACGATGCGGCCCACGCCGGCCGCCCGCGCCGCCGCCCCGAAGTTGCGGGCCGCGGCGCGGTCCTGCGCCTCGAAGTCGGCGCCGCCCCCCATCGAGTGGACGAGGTAGCAGGCGGTGTCGATGCCCGCGAGCGGGGCCCGTAGCGAGGCCGGCTCGAGGCAGTCGCCGTAGACGGCCTGGGTCCCCGCGCCCGGCCGGCCCGCGAGCGCCGCCGGCCGACGCGTCATGCAGCGCACCGCCTGGCCGCGCGCTTCGAGCGCCGCGAGCAGCCGCCCGCCGATGCAGCCGGTAGCCCCGGTCAGCAGAATCACGGGCGGTTGCTCCGTGGCGTTCGTCGACCGGCGTCCTCGCCCTTCACTCACTGGTCGTCTCTACCCTCCGTACATCTCGGTCACCAGGCGGCGCAGCTCGGCGCGGTCGGCGGCCGGGAGCCGGTCGAGTCGCTGCCGCAGCCTCCGCTTGCCGATGGTACGGATCTGGTCCACCGCGATCTCGGCATCCTGGCCGGCGCACCGTACCTGCAGCCGGCCACGCCATCGAGGGTGCAGAACCGACGTCAGCGGGCACGCGACGACCGTGTCCAGAAACCGGTTCATGTCGTTCTGGCTGACGACCACGACCGGGCGGACCTTGCGCATCTCGCCACCCACTGTCGGACTGAGATCGGCAAGGTAGATGACGTATCTCTGAGGAAACGCCGCCATCAGTCCAGACCGTCGGCGACCGTCGCATCCAAATCGCTCCAGTCCTCACCCTCGGCGGCCATCGCGCGATACGTGTCCTCCCAGGAGAGCTTGTTGGCGGTCCCGCCACGCAGGAACACGCCGTCGTCCGACTCCTCGACGACGAGCGAGTCGCTCCAGCCGTACTTCTTCAGCATCACCTTGGGAAGACGGATACCTCTGGAATTGCCGATGTCGATCAGCTTCAGTTCGCGGACGGCGGTCACGTTCCCCATCGTCTGGATCCCCCTCGACGCATCATACCGTAATCACCGTAATCACATAGCTCGGCCGCTCCACCGTCGCCCTCCCTACAGCACCCGCGTCTTCCACGTCCCGCGCCGGAACGCGAGCACGCCCACCAGGGCCATGAGGGTCTGGCAGACGGCCACCGTCGCGAACACCCCCGGGGGGCCGACCCCGGCCGGCACCGCCAGCGTCCAGGCCAGCGGCAGCTGCACCACCCAGTAGACGAAGAAGTTGATCCAGGTCGGCGTGGTGGTGTCGCCGGCCCCGTTGAACGCGACGACGGTGACGAGGCCGAAGCCCCAGAACACGTAGCTGGCGGCGACGATGCGCAGGCAGGCGGCGGCGACCGCCGCGACCTCGGCGTCGGCCGCCAGCAGTCCCACGATGGGCCGGGCGAAGACGACGAAGACGAGGCCGACGAGGCCCAGGAACACCGTGTTGACCCGCGCCGTGTACCAGACCGCGCGCTCGGCCCGGTCGGGCCGGCCCGCGCCGAGGTTCTGCCCCACCAGCGTCGCCGCCGCGTTGCCGACGCCCCACGCCGGCAGCAGCACGAAGATGATGATGCGGACGGCCACCGTGTAGCCGGCCAGCACCGTGTCGCCGAACGGGGCGAGGATGCGGATGAGACCGACGAAGCTCGCGGTGCCGACCAGGTACTGCACGATGCCGATGCCGCTGACCCGCAGCAGGCGCAGCAGGGTCTCGAGCTCGATGCGCGCCCGCCGCCAGTCGACCGCCACGCGGCCGTTCCCGCTGGTGAGGACGCGAAGCTGGTAGGCGACGCCGAGGCCGCGCCCCACCGTGGTGGCGATGGCCGCCCCTTCGAGGCCGAACGCCGGGATCGGTCCGAGGCCGAAGATCAGGATCGGGTCGAGCACGATGTTCACGAGGTTGGCCAGCCACAGCGCCCGCATCGCCAGCACCGGGTCGCCGGCGCCGCGGAAGATGCCGTTGATCATGAAGAGCAGGGTCACGGTGACGCACCCGCCGAGCATGATGGCGGTGAACGTCCGGCCGTTCGCGGCCACCTCGGGGGCGGCCCCGAGCAGCGCCAGGAGGTCCGCCGCCCAGACCACCCCGCCGACGCCCAGCACCGCCGACACCGCGCACCCGCAGGCGATGGCCTGCACCGCCGCCGCCGACGCGCGCTCGGGCTTCCCCTCGCCGATGCGCCGCGCCACCATCGCCGCCGCGCCCATGGCGAGGCCGATGGAGACCGCGAACACGAGCGCGATCAGCGAGTCCGACAGGCCGAGAATGGCCACCGCCTCGGGGCCGAGGCGGCCCACGAAGTAGACGTCGACGACCGAGAACACCGACTGCATCCCCATCTCGAGGACCATCGGGACGGCCAGCAGCAGCACGGCGCGGCCGAGGCTGCCGCTGGTGTAGTCGCGGGGCGCGGAACGGACCGCGTCGCGCACGTCGCGCCACAGGCTCGCGCCGGGCGCCGCCGGCGTCGGCCGGCCGTTGGACAGGGCATTGGAGAGCGACATTCGGGAACACCACGGGAGAGACACGAGAGATCACGAGAACGCCGCGCCGACCGGCGGCGGCACCACGAGCCGAAGAAGCGGGAAGCGAGTCAGCTACGCCGCCGGGCGGGGACTACCGACACCGCCGCGCTCACGCGGGGGCCGGGCATCCCGACACCGGTGCCTGTCGCCTCGGTCCCGAGGTCCGAGCGAACGGCGGTGCTGTCGAGGAGGGGCGGAGGCTAACCGCGCAGGCGCGGCATGAAGAAGAGAATGCGCATCGGCTGGATTCCTGACCTTTCGACCAGTATAGCGCACTCGGGCGGGTGCCGTGCGACCGTCAAGCCGGTGAAGACTCGGCCGAGAATGACACCGAGCGGCAAGCCCTGACAGCGCCGGGGCTGTCAGCTCAGGAACCTGTCGTGCATCCCCCGCGCCCGGGGCATGACGGAACGGACGGCGGCAATCGTCCGGGAAGCGCCCGCGGCCAACCTGCCGGAGCTGTCATGACGGAGACTGACGACCGGCGCGGGCCGCCGGCGGGCGGGATCGGTCCGCAGAGTCTCGACCACCGACAGATCCAGGCCGAGCTGGACGAGGAGCGGATCAACATCCAGGGCAGGTCAGTCCCGCAGAATCTCGATGACCGACAGGGGGTCGACCCGCGCGCCGCTCATGCGCACCGTCCAGTGCAGGTGGGGACCGGTGACCCGCCCGGTGGCCCCCGAGCGGGCGACGACGTCGCCCTTCTCGACCAAGTCTCCCTCCTCGACGAGGATTCGGGAGAGATGGGCCAAGTAGGAGTAGAGGCCCCAGCCGTGGTCGAGGATGACCGACCCGCCCGAGAAGTAGGTGTCGCCGGCCAGGACCACGCGGCCGCGCGCGGGGGCGGCGACGGCGGTGCCCACGCCGGCCAGGAAGTCGGCGCCGCTGTGCGGGTTCCGCGGCTGGCCGTTGAAGACGCTGCGGGCACCGAACCGGCTGTTCGCGCGCCCCGGCACGGGGCGGATCCACGGCCCGCGCCAGAGCCGCTCCGGCGTGTCGGTGGCGAAGATCGCGGTCTGCCGCAGGAACTCGCGCTCGATGCGGGCCGCGACCTCGGGCGGCGGCTCGACGTAGCGCGGCTCCACCCTGAGACGGCGGGTGGGGTACTGCTTGTCGGTCACGGGCAGCCGGTGGACGCGGGTCAGGGCCGACCCGTCGGCCGCGGTGACGCGCAGCACGAGGTCGTGGTCGCCGGGCTCGACCATCAGGTCGATGCCGACGAGCCCCTGCCACGAGCCGTCCGCGGCGTGGTGGAAGTGAACGGTGCGATCGAAGACGGTCCCCTCGACCGAGGCGAGCCGCGCCGGCGACGAAACCGACACGAGGACCGCTTCGCCGGGCTGCACCCCGCGGGCGTGATGGGTGACGTCGACCTCGAACGGCTGCCCGGCCGCCGACGCCGAGAGCGCGAGCCACCAGCACGCGGCCCCGGCTACGACCCTCCGAATCGCCGACCATGCTGGTTGCATGTACCGCTCCGGCCCGGTGTCTCGGCCTGCCTCCCCGGCAGGAGAAGTCCGTCGCTGCCCCCGCGCTCGGCGCCAGCAGCCCCACCGCCGGACATTCTACCGTATGTGGAACATGAATGGACGTTTGACCACTACATCTTGTGTCCACAGGCGCTCAGCCGTTTCTACGTCGCAGACACCAGGAGCCTGCGACGAGGCACGGCGCGGACTCCTGGAGGGCTGGTTGGGCACCCATCGGAAGCCGCGGCGCGATCCTGCGATCGCGTTTCGGCGACGACTGGCGGACCGGCCTCGAAAGAGTCGCCTGCGGCGTCCCACGCCGCCCGACCCCCACTCCGTGCGGCGCAGACCCCTACCCCCCGAACAGGGTCACCCCGAACACCCGCGCCAGGATGATGACGATGGTCAGCGCCGTGAACACCGCGAGGCTGAACCAGCTGAACCAGATGACCGGCTGCGACGGATAGAACCCTTTCTCGTTCTTCGGGATGACGGTCACGCAGTAGTAGATGTTGAGGAAGAAGATGACCGGCGCGATGAAGAACGCGAGGGCCGACGACACCAGCACGAGGAACACCGGCCGCGGCAGCCCCGCGATGATGAGCACCGCCGTGATGAGCGAGTAGAACATCGTGACGCGGTAGATGTTGTACTCCGACCACCACGAGCGCCGGTGGGCCTCGGTCACCCCCTCGGCCGCGACCCCGGACAGCTCGGCCGTCTCGCGGAACAGGTTCCGGCAGCACGCGGCGACCACCCGCGGCCAGCCGTCGAAGTAGTTGAAGGCGGTGGAGAACGTCGCCGCGAACGCGCCGGCGAGGAACACGAACATCATCGCCGGCCCCGCGTTTTCCGTGAAGATGCGCGCGATCGCGCCGATGACTTCGTTGCCCGCCACGTCGTCCGGATAGAGCGTAACCGCGGCCAGCAGCAGGAAGATGGCCGCGAGAATGAACGACACGGCGTGGCCCATCGTGAAGTCCAGGATGCCGATGCGGAACCAGCGCCGGCAGTACTCCTGCGCGTGGGCCGGCAGCTTCGAGATCTCGACCCGCAGGTCGTCCGCGGTCGACGAGAAGGCGTCGAAGGGCCGGGCGTAGCCCTCGCGCTCGAGCTGCTCGCGGATGCGCCCCATGCCCACCCGCTTCGCCTTGCCCCACTCCGAGGCCTGCAGCGAGACGTCGATGCCGGTCGGCAGCAGCCCGAGGAACGCGGCGATGATGAGCCACGACCCGCCGGGAATCTCGACCGTGAAGAAGTGCCCCATCTCCGACAACGGCGCCGGGTTGAAAACGTAGACTCCCACCGTCGACACGAACAGGATGCCGGCCAGCACCTTGGTGGCGAGCTCGACCGCGGCGTAGCGGCCGTAGAGGATGATGCCCACCGAGAGCACCCCGAGCCCCAGCCCGTACAGCCAGCTCGGGAGCCCCAGGCCGAGATACTCCGAGAAGATGAAGAACAGCACCGCGGCCGCCGCCGCGAGCCGGCCCGCCTGCCCCAGGGCGCTTTGGATGATGGTCGTGATCAGCACGTACCAGACCGGCCACTTCCCCGGCGCGGTGGTGTAGGCATCGAGCATGCTGCGCCCGGTGGCGTTGGTGAACCGGAACGCCATCTCGAAGCCGTAGTACTTGAAGACGTAGGCGACGGGGATGCACCAGAGCAGCGCGTACTCGAACCGGCCGCCCGCCGCCGGCGCGGTCACGAGGTGGCTCGTGCCGATGCCCGTCATCATCAGGATGAGGCCGGGGCCGAAGTGCCGCATCAGCCCGCGGGGGCTGGTCTCGGGCAGGGGCAGCTTGTCGAACGCGTCGGGTTTGTCGGCCATAGCGCGCCATCCTACCAGAGACGCCCCGGCCCACAGGCGATAGAATCGAGGTGACCGGACCCATTCGGGAGGACGCCATGACCGCACACCGCACACGTCGTCGCCCCCGGCGGACAGCCGCGGCGGTCCTCGGCGCCATCGTCGCCGTCGCCGTCGTGACCGCGGCCTGCTCCTCCCCCCTCTCGCGCGACGCCGAGCCGGGGCGCGACGCCCTCGGCACCCAGGCCGCGGTCACCGCCGGCCACCCCCTCGCGGCCGAGGCCGGCCTTCAGGTGCTGCGCAACGGCGGGCTCGCCATGGACGCCGCGATCACCGCGGCGGCGATGCTCGCCGTCGCGCGCCCCCACATGAACGGCGTCGGCGGCGACACGTTCCTGCTCTACTGGGACTCGGCCACCCGGCTCACCTACGCCCTGAACGGCTCGGGCCGGTCGGGCAGCGCAAAGACCCTGGACGAGCTGAAGGCGGAGGGCCACGAGCGCATGCCGCGCTCCGGCCCCCTCAGCGTCTCGGTCCCCGGCACCGTCGGGGCCTGGGCCGAGGGCCTGCGCCGCTTCGGGACGATTCCCCTCGCGCAGGCCCTGCAGCCGGCCGTCGATCTGGCCACGGCGGGGCTGCCGGTGTCGGAGACGCTCGCCGCGGACATCGCCGGCGCCACCGACAAGCTGCGGCAGGACCCCGAGGCGGCGCGCATCTTCCTGCCCGGCGGCGCCCCCCCGCGGGCGGGCGACCTGCTGCCGCGTCCCGACCTCGCGGCCACTCTCACGACGATCCAGGAGCTGGGCTGGGAGGAGTTCTACGGCGGGGCCCTCGGCCGGCAGATCGTGCGCTACGTGCAGGAGCAGGGCGGGCTGCTCATGCCCAACGACCTCGCCGACTACCTGCCCGAGTGGACGCTGCCCATCACCACCCGCTACCAGAACCTCGAGGTGCACGCATTCCCCCCGAACACCCAGGGGGTCACGCTGCTCCAGGAGCTGGCGCTGCTGCAGGCGGTCGACGCCGACCTGACCGCCCTCGGCCACAACTCGGCCGACTACCTGCACACCGTGTCCGAGGCGATTCGGCTGGCGTTCGACGACCGCGACCGCGAGCTCGCCGACCCCGCCGCCATGCGCGTCTCCGTCGACGAGCTGCTCGACCCCGCCCGCATCCGGCGGATGGCCGCCGCCATCGACCCCGCCGGCCCGGCCCCGGGCGTCCACGTCGAGGCCGTGGACGACCACCCGAACACCGTCTACGTCATCGCGGTGGACCAGTACGGCAACGTCGTCTCGCTGATACAGAGCCTGTTCGCCAGCTTCGGGTCGGGCCTGGTGGTGCCCGGCACCGGCATCGTGCTGCACAACCGGGGGTCGCTGTTCCGCTTCGACGAGGACCACCCCAACGCCTTCGCGCCGCGGCGGCGGCCGCTCCACACCCTGTGCCCGGTCATCATCATCGACAACGACCTGCCGTGGCTCGCCGTCGGCACCCCCGGCGGCGACGGGCAGACCCACACCCTGGTGCAGGTCATCAACAACATGCAGCTCTTCGGCATGAACCCGCAGGAGGCCATCGACGCGCCGCGGCTGCGGCGGCGGGGCGACGGCTCGCTCGCCATCGAGGACCGGGTGCCGCAGGAGGTGCGCGACGCCCTCGCCGCCCGGGGCTACACCGTGCACGCGCGCAGCGGCTGGACGGCCGAGTTCGGCGGCGCCCAGGCGGTGCTCGTCGACCAGATCGCGGGCCGCCGCCACGCCGGCGCCGACCGCCGCCGCGAGGGGTGGGCGGTGGCGTACTGACCGGCGGTGGAGCCCGGGACCGGGGGACGGCGAGCTTGCGGACGGGAACCGGCTGTGCTACGTTGCCTGTGTGACCAGCGACACGAAGGCGATTATCGGCAGCATCGTCGGTACCGGCATCGCCGTGATCGCAGTCGTGGTCACCCTCATCGGCGGCGTGCGGGCCGACATGCGCGACATGCGCGCCGATCTGCGCGGCATGCGCGCCACGATGCAGGCGTTCGATCGCCGCCTCGACGCCCTCGAGGTCGCCTTGGCCAAGGTCGAGCAGCGGCTCACGACAGTCGAGCAGCGGCTCACGAACGTCGAACAGCGGCTCACGACAGTCGAGCAGCGGCTCACGACAGTCGAGCAGCGGCTCACCACGGTCGAGCGGAGCGTCACGGGGGTCGAGCAGCGGCTCACCACGGTCGAGCGCGTGATCCTGCCACCGCCCCCCCGCTAGGACGCTAGGACCCATCCCCTGCCTCAGGTCCACCCTCGCGTTCGATCAGCCGTTCGACGTGGGCCAGATGGTGCCGCCCGTGCCAGGCGTAGGCGCCGACGTTGACGGCCAGCCCGACCGGGCCCGACTCGGGGTGCACGAACTCGCGCTGCAGCTGCGCCCAGCTCAAGTTGCCCAGCAGGTCCGTCCAGCGGCGGTGGAGGGCGTCGAGGAGGTCGAGCGAACCGCCGATCGGGCTCCGGGCGTCCGGCAGCCCCGCCCAGCCCTTCTCGTCGTAGGCCTTGATGACCGGCCGGTCCTCGGTCAGCGCCCACTTGAAGCGGACCAGGCTGTTCATGTGGCTATCGGGCAGATGGTGCACGACCTGCCGGACCGTCCACCCGCCGGGGCGGTACGGCGTATCGAGCTGGCCGTCCGTCAACGCCCAGACCGTGCGCCGCAGGTCGCCGGGCAGCCCCGCGATGTCGTCGATCCAGGCGGCCACGTGGTCGCGGGTCACCGGGTCCGGGGACGTGAACTCGCCGATGGGATAGCGGAGATCGGGTGTCGATGGAGTCATGAGTCCGGATATCGTACGATCTCGCCGCCGCGCAGGTTAAGGGTGACCGGCGGTTCAGGAGATCACGCGCCATGCATCGCTGCTTCATGACGACGGCGGCTCTGTCGCTTCTCTTCGCAGGGAGCTCGGGGGCGGACGCGCAACCCGCCGACGCGGAGCGCTACTGGGGCCAGTGGCGCGGACCGGAGGCGACCGGCGTCGCCCGCCACGCCGACCCGCCGCTCACGTGGAGCGAGACCGAGAACGTCGCCTGGAAGGTGGAGGTGCCCGGCCGCGGGTCGGCGTCGCCGATCGTGTGGGGCGACCGGGTGTTCCTGCTGACCGCGGTGCCCGTCGGCGACCCCGTGCCGGCGGCCGCGCCCGAAGGGGCGAGGCGGCCGGGGCCGCGGGGAGGGCCCGAGGCGCGGAGCGGCCGGGGCGGTCGCGACGGCCGAGGCCCCGGCGCGCGCCGGCCCGGCGGGGACGCCCGGGGCGGCCGCCAGGGCCGGCGCGGCCGGGGCGGCCGCGGCGCTCAGGAGATCCGGCGCCACCAGTTCGTCGTCATGGCGTTCGATCGCGAGACCGGCGACGTCGCGTGGCGGCGGGTCGCCAGAGAGGCGGTGCCGCACGAAGGGTACCAGCAGCCCAACGGCACCTACGCGTCGGGGTCGGCGGTCACCGACGGCGAGCGGCTCTACGCGTTCTTCGGCTCGTGGGGGCTGTACGCCTACAGCCTGGACGGCGAGCTGCTGTGGGAGACCGACCTCGGCACCCGGTTCATGCGGAACGCGTTCGGCGAGGGGACGACCCCGGCCCTCCACGGCGACAGCCTCGTCGTCGCCTGGGACCACATCGGCGGCCAGTCGTTCGTCGCCGCCCTCGACGCCCGCACCGGCCGCGAGCGATGGCGGTCGAACCGCGACGAGATCGACACCTGGGCCACCCCCCTCGTCGTCGAGCACGACGGCCGCGCCCAGGTCGTCACCCCGGCCATGAACCACGTCTACGGCTACGACCTCGAGACCGGCGCGACGGTGTGGCGCAGCCGCGGCACCACCATGAACGCCATCCCCTCCCCCGTCCACGCGGGCGGCATCGTCTACGTCACCAGCGGCTACCGCGGCAACAACCTCCAGGCCATCCGCCTCGCCGACGCGCGGGGCGATGTCGCCGGCACCGGCGCCGTCGTCTGGCAGCTCGACCGCGACACCCCCTACGTGCCCTCGCCCCTGCTCTACGACGACGCCCTCTACCTCCTCAAGAGCAACGACGGCATCCTCTCCGCCTTCGATCCCCTGACCGGCGAGCCCCACTATGCGCTCCAGCGCCTCGCGGGCGTACCCAACATCTTCGCCTCGCCCGTCGGCGCGGCGGGGCGCGTCTACATCGCCGGCCGCGACGGCACCACTCTCGTCATCCGCCACGGCCCGCGCTACGAGGCGCTCGCCGCGAACACCCTCGACGACGGCTTCGACGCCTCGCCGGCCCTCGTCGACGACGAGCTGTACCTGCGCGGCTACCGGCATCTCTACAAGATCGCCGAACGATGACGGTCGTACTTGTCTCGCCGCCCCTGTTCCGATAGATTTGTACGTCCGGCCCGCGACCCGGGCCGCCTCGGACGGCGTCAGCGCCCGTAGCTCAGCTGGATAGAGCGTCGGCCTCCGGAGCCGAAGGCCACAGGTTCGAATCCTGTCGGGCGCGCCAACCTCTCAGGCCCTTTTCCCCCAACGATAAGGGCCTTCCTTCTCGGGTCTTCCGGCCCGTTACGCTCCTGGTCGATCTCGCCGTCGTAGATTGCGCTTCCCGGACGGAGGGCATGGGGGATGGCGAGCATCGCGAGTTTTCTTGCTGAATCGCACAATGCTTGCCATTTGTATTCGTAAAGTCGCCCAAATATCGCATTTTTTGTGCCATCATGCTTCATAGTGGCATTTCAATCGGGCGCGACCGCTGCCATGTCGGGGCGCGCCCGGGAGCGCCGCGTCCGCCGCGGGCGGGTCACGCCCGCGACGTTCGAGGAGATCTCGAGGGGTCCGACCCTGCGGAGGCCGCTTGGCGCAACGCCGGCCTCGCCCCCGGGCGACCGGCTGGCGCTGCCGATCGGATCGGCGGGCCGGGGCTCTTGAGGCAATCATGGACGAGGACCTGGTCGTACGCCTGCATCGCATCGAACGGCAGCTCACGGCCGACCGGACCGCTCTCGAGCGGCGTCTGGACCAGCTCGACCGCCGATTGGCCGAGCTCCCGACCCTCATCGGAGCCGCCCTCGACACGAAACACGGCGACACGGAGTCGGCTTTGGCCGGCGGGACGCCTCGGGCCGCCATCCGGAGCACCTCGCGAGCACCGGCGGCGACCGGCACGGCCCCGCTGGACAAGACCGCCGCCTACCTCGTCGCCCTCGTCGAGCTCTTCGCCGAGCACACCGGCCGGAGCGCCGGAACCGTTTCCCGCCTGGCGACCGGGAGCGGCGACACGATCGTCCGGCTGCGCCGCGGCAGCACGATAACCGCCCGGAGGATAGACAGGGCCCTCCGCTACCTGTCGGACAACTGGCCGGAGGACCTGCCGTGGCCGAGCCGCACGGACGAAGCCGTCCCGGTCGGACAGGATCCGCCCGGAGGCTGAAGGGTTCCTACCCCTCGTCCGGCGGGGGCATGCGGTAGCCCACGCCGCGCTCATTGAGCACGTAGGCCGGGTTCGACGCGTCGTCGCCCAGCTTGCGGCGAAGGCTCTTCACGATGGCTCGCACCTTCTTCGAGTTTCCCGAGCCGCGGCCCCGCCCGCCCCACGCCTGGCGCAGCAACGAATCGAAGGTCACGGCCCGCCCGGCGTTGCGTGCGAGCACGACGAGCACCTCGAACTCGGTGACCGTCAACGCGACGGGACGGCCGGCCACGGTGACACGGCGTTCCTCGTAGTTGATCGCCAGCTCCCCCAGCAGGAAAGGCGCCGGCCCGGCCCGCCGGCGCAGGGCCGCCCGCACTCGCGCCGTCAGCTCCGACGGCGAGAAGGGCTTGACGATGTAGTCGGCGGCTCCCGCGTCGAGCGCCTTGACGATCGTCTCGTCCCGGCCGTAGGCCGAGATGAAGATGACCGGCAGGTCCTCCAGCTCGTGCACGCCCTCCATCAGACGGATGCCGTCGGTCCCCGGCAGCACGAGGTCGAGCAGGACCAGCCCGGGCTTGTGGGTTCTCACGAGCTCGAGCAGCTCGTCGGGGTCGCCCGTCACGACCGGGACATAGTCCGCCTCGGTGAGCGCGTTCCGAACGTGCCGCAAGGTCTGCGGGTCGTCGTCGACCACGAGGATGCGCGTCGGCTCCGCCCCCTTCCGAGACGGACGATGGCCGCTCGGGGCGGTGTCCGGGCCGCCGTCGGGGGCATCGCCGGCCACCGGTACCGTGAACGTGAAGCGCGTGCCCCGCCCCGCCCCCCCGGTCTCGGCCCAGATGCGGCCTCCGTGCGCCTCGATCAGCCCCTTGCAGATGGCCAGGCCCAGTCCGTACCGCCGGGCCCGGGGTCCACCGTCGGCGACCGCGCCGAAGTGCTTGCTGAACAGGTGCGGCAGCCGCTCGGGCGGCACCCCGCCTCCCTCGTCCGACACCGAGATCGCCACGTGAACGCCGTCGCGCTCCGCCGCGACCCGGATCGGCGACGACTCGGGAGAGTGCCGCGACGCGTTCGAGAAGAGGTTGTTGAGGACCTGGGCGATGCGCCCGGGGTCGGCCATCACCCGCGGCAGGTCGTCCGGCAGGTCGATGCTCAGGGCGTGGGTGCCGCCGCCGCCCTGGAAGGTGCTCCTGGCCTGTTCCACCAGGCCGGCCACCTCCGCCGGCTCGCACGCGACCGATACCGTGCCCGTCTCGATGCGCCCCTGGTCGAGCAGGTCGGCGAGGAGGCCGCGCATGTAGCCGGCCTGCTCGTCGATGATCCGGAAGAGCTCGTGCATCTCGGCCGGGTCGAGCCCCGGGACCCGCAGCAGGGTGGTGGTCGCGCCGATGACGGAGGTCAGCGGCGCCCGCAGCTCGTGGCTCACCATGGACAGGAACTCGGCCCGCAGCCGCTCCAGCTCCTCGAGCGGGGCCAGGTCCTGCAGGGTGACCACCATCGACTCGACCTCGCCGTCCGACCGGATCGGCGTGGCGTTGACCAGGAGCGCGACGCTCCGGCCGTCCGGCACCGAGACCGTGATCTCCTCGGCGCGCACCGTCTCGGCGCTGGCCATCCGCTGCGCCATCGGGAGCTCCGCCAAGGTGAGCTCCCGTCCGTCCGCGCGGCGGCAGGTAATCGTGCTCAGCAGCTCCTCGGGCGAACCTCCCGGCATGCTCAGGCCCTCGACGATGCGCCGCGCCTCCCGGTTGAGCGACACCGGTCTGCCGCTCCGGCCGTTGAAGACGACGACGCCGACCGGCGAGGTCTCGACCAGGGCCTCCAGGTCGGCTCGCGCGCGCTGCTCGTCCCGATGCGTGCGGGCGTTGGCGATGGCCGTCGCCGCCTGCGACGCGAAGAGGACCAGCACCTCCTCGTCGGCGGCCGTGAACTCGGGTCCGCCCTCCTTCTCCCCGAGAAAGAAGTTGCCGACGTGCACGTCCCGGTGACGCATCGGCGTGCACTGCATCGTCTTCGACAGCATCAGCTCCGACGAGAAGCCGAGCCGCCGGACGTAGGCCGGCAGGTCGGCCACTCTCAGGGGCTCCTGAAGGTCCCGGAAGTGCTCGAACAGCCGCCGTCCGTCGGTCCAGGCGGCTATTTCCGTGTGTTGGTCGGGGGTCAGGCCGGCGGTGACGAAGTCCTGCGGCTCCCCGGCGTCGTCGACGGTCGTTATCAGGCCGTAGCGGGCGCCCGTCAGCTCGCGGGCGCTGTCGACGATCTCCCGCAGGACGGTCTCGAGGTCGAGGCTGGCGCTGATGCGCAGAACCGCCGCGCTCAGCTTCGAGATGCGGTCTTCGAGCGTCTCGATCCGTAGCCGCAATTCGGCGGGACTCTCCTTCACCGAGCCTCCTTGCCTGTCGTGGCCGTGCGAGGCGCCCCGCAAGAGGAGGCGCCCCGATACCGCACCTTCAATGTCGCACACTATTGCGAGTTCACACAAAACGATCACTACTTCATCAAGTGAAATCACTTGCATATCGCGCTTTTCGGGCTCAGCCCTCGTCTGCGTCGAGAAGTGCGATCGGCCGTGGCGACGCCGGCCCGCTGGTGGGCGGCAGCCTCCGCCTCGGGCCCGAGCTGCGGGATGGCCCCGCACCGGTTCGCGGGGATGCGCGGCCGGTCACGGATGTCCCCGGCCGCCCTGACACGCGGATGACGGGGACGCTATACTCCCTGGCCATGGACCGGCGGCCAGACATCCCCGTGGTTACCGACGAACGCGACGCGGACGCCGCCGGCGGCCCCTGGCTCGATCCGGCGGAGCTTCGCGCCGCCTGCCGTGAAGGGCGTTTCACCGGCACTACCTCCGGGGTCTGCCCCGGATTCGCGCAGGCGAACCTGATCGTCCTGCCGCGTGCCCTCGCCGCCGACTTCCGGTCCTTCTGCGAGCGCAACCCGCGTCCCTGTCCGCTGCTCGCGGCCAGCGAGCGCGCCGTGCTCGGCCCGCTCGCGCCGGGCGCCGACCTGCGGACCGATCTGCCCCGGTACCGGGTCGCCCGGCCCGGGACCCCGGACCACGCGCGCCGGGACGTGCGGGACGTGTGGGAGACCGATCTCACCGCCTTCCTGCTCGGCTGCAGCTTCGGCTTCGAGGCGGGCCTGGCGGAGGCCGGCATCCGGCTCCGGCATCAGGACGAGGACCGCGTGGTCCCCATGTACGTCACCAACCGCGACTGCGAGCCGGCCGGCCCGTTCCGGGGGCGCCTCGTGGTCAGCATGAGGCCGATACCCGAATCGCGGGTGGACGAGGCCATCCGCATCAGCGGCGAGCATCCGCTGGCCCACGGCGCCCCGGTGCACGCCGGCGACCCGGACGCGCTCGGCATCGGCGACCTCGCCCGGCCCGGCTGGGGGGAGGACGGGGGGCTCCGGCGGGGAGAGGTGCCGGTCTTCTGGGCCTGCGGCGTGACCTCCCAGGTGGTGGCGCGCAGCGCCCGGCCCGCGCTCATGATCTCGCACGCGCCGGGCTTCATGTTCGTCACCGACGTGCGGGTGGCCGAGCAGAAGCGGCCTGTCGGCGAATGCGGAACGCCCCGCGCCCGGCAGTCCTGACGACACCCCGTCGTCGGACGAGCCCGGCCGCGGAAGCGCCGGGCGGCGAGCCGGACGCGCCGAGCCGGGAAACGCCGGGGGCGCGATCCGAAGAGGCCCATGCGGCAATCCGAGAGCCCCCGGGCCACAATCCGGGTATGATGGCCGCGGTGAGGAGGTGCAGCATGAGGTACGTCATCGCGATTCTCTCGGCCGTATTCCTGCTTCCGGCGCCGGCCGACGCCCAGGCGCCCGGGCGCACGTCGTGGGGCGACCCCGACCTGCAGGGCATCTGGACCAACCGGACCACGACGCCGCTCGAGCGGCCGATCGAGCTCGGCGAGCGGGCGGTGCTCTCCGACGAGGAGCGCGCGGCCCTCGACGCCGAGGCGGACGCCCGCCGGGACGCGCCGCCGCCGCCGGGACAGACCGGCGGCTACAACGACTTCTGGCTCGACCGCGGCGTGCGGACCAGCCAGACGTCGCTCATCGTCGACCCGCCCGACGGGCGGTACCCGGCGAAGACGGATCGCGTGCGCGAGAGCGACGCGGCGTTCGCGGCGATGCGCGACGGCACGCGGTTCGACTCCTGGGAGGACCTGAACCTCTATGACCGCTGCATCACGCGGGGCATGCCGGGCGCCATGATTCCCGGCTTCTACAACCACAACTACC
This sequence comes from Vicinamibacterales bacterium, assembly GCA_965116765.1. Classification (GTDB taxonomy): domain Bacteria; phylum Acidobacteriota; class Vicinamibacteria; order Vicinamibacterales; family UBA8438; genus JAJEEA01. The sequence continues at coordinate 2,784,480 of OZ220718.1, forward strand.
AGATCCTGCAGACGCCCGACCACGTCGTCATCTTCGTCGAGATGATCCACGACGCCCGCATCATCCCGCTCGACGGACGCCCCCACCTGCCGTCGCGGATCGGCCAGTGGATGGGCGACTCGCGCGCCCGCTGGGAGGGCGACACGCTGGTGGTCGAGACGACCAACCTGACCCCGAAGGGCGACGAACGGGTGCGCTACCTGGTGCACGCGGGCAGCGACGAGGCGAAGGTGGTCGAGCGGTTCACGCGGGTCGCCGCCGACCGCATCGACTACAGCTTCACCGTCACCGACCCCGCGACCTACGCGCGCTCGTGGACGGCCGAGATTCCGATGGTCCCGCTCCCGGGAGGGCTCTTCGAGTACGCGTGCCACGAGGGCAACTACGGGCTTGAGAACATCCTCGCCGGCGCCCGTGCGGCCGAGCTGCCGGCGGCCGAAGGCCAGCAGTAGGGCGCCCGCGCGGCCGGGCAACCGACGGTGGCGGCGGTCCGGGCGCACGCGTGCGGGCGGCGACCCGCCGGGTCGCCGCCCCGGTCATCGATGCACCGCTTGCCAGGCGCCTCCGCCGCCGTTCGAGCGGCGGCGCTGGCGGGCGGTGTCGTCGCGCCGACTCTCCCGGCGATTCGGGCCTGGTCAGCGGGTGTCTCGCGACCGGCGATCGCTTCACTCGCGCTTTGACAGGCTGCAACACCGGGCGTATATTCGACCCGATTCGAGGAGCGTCGGCAGCGGGCGGTGGAGAGGCCCGCGTCGGGCTCCCGGGCAGCGAGCCGTGCTGTCAGGAGGTACGGAGATGAAGCGACGACTGTTCGAGTCGCTAGGCGTGGCGACGGTCATCGCGACGGTCATGGTGCTGCTGCAGCCCGCCGCCGGCGGGCAGGGCCCGGGCGACACCCCGTGGGGGCACCCCGATCTCGAGGGCATCTGGCTCGACGTCTACGCGACGCCGTTCGAGCGGCCCGCCGGGGTCGGCGACCGCGAGCTCTTCACGGCGGCCGAGCGCGAGGCGCGCGACCAGGCCCGAATGGTCAACCCGGGACGCGACCGGCGCGGGACCGACGGCCGGACGGACGTCGCCGGCGCCTACAACGCCGTCTACACGTCGGCGAGACCGGCCGGCCCGCGCACGTCGCTCGTGGTCGACCCGCCCGACGGCCGCATCCCCGCCCTGACGCCGGAGGCGCAGCAGTTGCGCGAGGCCCAGCGCGACTGGCGCCTCATGCTGCTGCGCAGCACCGAGACCTGCCGCCTCGGGGGCAGCGGCTGCGCCGGCGGCGAGTACGGGCCCGCGTCGCCGCGGCGCTTCGACGTCGTGCCCTTCTACAACACCGGCCGCATGAACCGCCACTTCGGGCCCGAGGACCAGAGCCTCGGCGACCGGTGCATGTCGGGGCGCACGCCCGACTTCAACGGGTTCCGCCGCATCGTGCAGGGCGAGAGCTCCATCGCCATCGGCTACGACACCGGGCAGGGCCAGGGGTACCACCGCATCGTCAACCTCGGCGGCAGCCATCCCCCGAGTCAGGTCCGCCTGCGGCACGGCGACTCGCGCGGCCGCTGGGAGGGCCGGACGCTGGTCGTCGAGACCACCAACTTCTCGCCCAAGTTCACCTACCGCGAGTCGGGCGCGAACCGGCGCCTCGTCGAGCGGTACACGCGCATCGACGACGACACCCTCGAGTACGAGGTGACCATCGAGGACCCGACGGTGTGGACGGGGCCGTGGACCGTCCGGCAGGAGCTGAAGCGCCAGAACGACGAGCAGAACCGCATCTACTACGAGCCGCGCTGCCACGAGGGCAACTACGGGCTGCCGGCGCTGCTCATCGGCGCCCGCGTCGACGAGCAGGCGTTCGCGGAGGGGCGCGGCCCCGACCCGTTCTCGCTCGACACGGCCACGTGCGTGACGGGCCTGCAGGACTGAGCGAAGTCGGCCATGCGCCGGCAGGGCCCCCGGGGCCGCCGCCGGCCGTGCGGCGACGAAGCCCGGCCCCTCGACGAGGGCGGGTTCGTCACCAAGGAGCATCGATGATGGGTAACCGTTTCAGAATCTCGACCGTTGTCACCGTCCTCGCCGCCTTCAGCATCGGCGTCGCCGTCGCCGTCGGGGTGACCGGCTCGGCCAGCCAGGCCCCCGACCCGTCGGCGCGGCCCGCCCAGACCCCCGACGGGCGCCCCAACTTCAACGGCGTGTGGCAGGCCCTCAACGAGGCCCACTGGGACCTCGAGGCGCACGAGGCGCTGCCGGGCATGGTGATGCAGGAGGGCGTCTATCCCTACGAGTACGCCCGGGTGCCGGCGGCGCCGGTGGTGGCGCTCGGCGCGGCGGCCGGCGTGCCGGGGTCGATGGGCGTCGTGCAGGGCGACGGCCGCATCCCCTACACGCCGGAGGCGCTCGCGATCAAGGAGGAGAACGGCGCGAACTGGATCGACCGCGACCCCGAGCTGAAGTGCTACCTGCCGGGCACGCCGCGGGCGATGTACATGCCCTATCCGTTCCAGATCGTGCAGGGCGAAGACAAGATCCACATGAACTTCGCGTTCTCGAACGCGGCCCGCGTCATCCACCTCGACGACGTCGACCTGCCGCCCGACTGGACCTACATGGGGCACTCGTTGGGCCGGTGGGAAGGCGACACCCTGGTGGTCGAGGTGACCGAGTTCAACGGCAAGAACTGGCTCGACCGGGCCGGCAACTTCCACAGCGAGGCCCTGCGGCTCACCGAGCGCTACACGCCGATGAGCCCGGACGCGATCTGGTACGAGGTGACGATCGAGGATCCGCAGACCTTCACCGAGCCGTGGACGATCGCCATGCCGCTCTACCGGCGCCTCGAGCCGAACGCGACGGTGCTCGACTATCCGTGCATCGAGTTCGCCGAGGAGTTCATGTACGGGAGCCTGCGCCGCGAGCAGCTCGTCCAGCGCTGGGAGGGCGACATGATGATCGTCGAGATCACGCGCAAGATTCCGGAGGGCGACGCGCTGCACGAGTGGTATCGGCGGTAGGCGTCTGCGCCGGGGACCGGCGGGGCGCCCGGCAGGGCCGCAGGCGACGACGGGCGGGCCGGCGGCTCCCGTCGAAGAACGGGGCGGGCTCCGGCAGGATTGGTCGGGCGCCAACCGGGGCCGCCAGGCGACGATTGGCGCGGGCTGGCCGGCCGGCTCACCCGCCGAGGCGGCGGTTCGGCAGCCGGTCGGATGTGAAACCGGAGTGTGAGGCAACAACGGCAGGGAGGCCGAGGCCCATGAGGAAGAAGCTACTGATTGCGGGCTTGAGCGCGGTGGTCGGAATCGGTCTGGGGCTGGCGGGGACCGCCGAGCCGGTGGCGGCGCATCACGCCTTCGCGGCGGAGTTCGACGCGGAACGGCCGGTCGAGTTCAGCGGCAAGGTCACGCGCGTCGAGTGGGTGAACCCCCACGTCTGGATCCACATCGACGTCGAGCTGGACGACGGCTCGACCGAGGTGTGGGCGTTCGAGGGAGGCACCCCGAACGTGCTGTTCCGGCGGGGCTTCACGCGGCGGTCGCTCATGCCGGGGACCGATGTCCGCGTCGACGGCTACCAGGCCAAGGACGGCACGAACCGGGCCAACGGCCGCGACATCACGTTCCCTGACGGGACGAGGCTGTTCCTCGGGTCGTCGGGCACCGGCGCCCCCTACGAGCTGGCACGGCCCGGCGTCGACACCGTGGCGGCGCCGCCCAGGTAGCGGCTGCTGCCTGTCGGGGCATCTTCGACGCGACAGCGCGAGGTAGAGGGGTCCGGCCCCGCGGTTGCGGGGCCGGACTTCGTCCGTACGGGCGGGGCTCAGCGCTGGAGGCGGTCGGCGTCGTAGATGGAGAAGGAGGCCGGCTCCGGACCGCGCCCTTCCGCAAACGCCTGATCGTCCAGACGATAGCCGCGGAGCAACGCCGGCAGGCCGTAGTTCCCCTCGTGGCACCGCGGCTCGTAGTAGATGCGGTTCTGCTCGTCGCTCTGGCGCTTCAACTCCTGCCGGATCGTCCACGGCGCCACCCACACCGTCGGATCTTCGATCGTCATCTCGTAGGCGAGCGTTTCGTCGTCGACCCGCGTGTACCGTTCGACGAGCCGGCGGTTCTCGGCCGCACCCTGGTAGGGGAACTTGTGCGAGAAGTTCGCGGTCTCGACGACCAGCGTCTGTCCCTCCCAGCGGCCGCGCGAGTCGCCGTGGCGCAGGCGGATGTGGGCGGGCGGATGGCTCCCGCCGAGGTTGACGAGGCGCTGGAACCCCTGGCCCTGCCCGGTGTCGTAGGCGATGGAGACGGCGTTCGCGCCCTGCACGATGCGGCGGAACCCGTTCAGGTCGGGGGTGCGCCCCGACATGCACCGGTCGCCGAGGCTCTGGTCCTCGGGACCGTCGTGGCGGTTCATGCGGCCCCGGGTGTTGTAGTAGGGCGTGGTCTCGTAGTAGCGCGGCGACGGCGGCCCGTACTCACCGCCGGCGCACTGGGGCGCCTGGCTCCGGCACGTCTCGGTGTTGCGCAGGAGCATCAGGCGCCACTCCTGCTCGATCTCGTTCCGCCTGACCTGCTCCGGCGTCAGGGCGGGAATGCGCCCGTCCGGCGGGTCGACGACGAGCGACGTGCGCGGGCCGGCCGGTCGCGCCGACGTGTAGACGGTGTTGTAGGCCCCGCTGGGCAGTATCGGCGGGCGAGCGAGCGCGGCCTGGTCGCGGGCGGCCCGCTCCTCGTCGGTGGCGAACTCGCGCTCGCCGATGCCGGGCGCCCGCTCGAGAGGCGTCGAGTACACGTCGAGCCAGATGCCCTCGAGATCGGGATGCCCCCACGGGGTCGTGGCCGGCTCCTGGCCTTCCACGGTAACCGGTGTCAGTTGCAGCAGCACCGCCACGGCCGCGATGGCCGCCGCCACGCCGAGCAGCTCGAGCAGTCGTCGCCTCATTGCCATACCCCCTGAAAATCGGCCGTCCGCTCTTCAAGGCCGATCCTTGCCCGCCGGCGGGCCGTCGTCAACTGTTTTCGTCGGGCCGGACCTGCCCGCATGAGGTGCGACCGGATCGTGGGCCCGTGCCTGTCGTCGACCACCGGCACCGCGATGTACGTCATGGGGTTCGCGTTCCGACCCGGATGCGCTCCCCGGCGCCCTCGTTCGCGATGTCGCGATGTAGAGCCCATCCGCATTCTGGACGCTAACCAATACCAGGCTCGATCGACTGGCGACGCCGTTCGCCGGTGCGGTTCCGCCACTCGCCGAAGCGCGCTGGCGCCGTCGCGTGGTCGGCGTCAGGATGAACGCCGACAACCGAGGGAGGTGCACGTTGACCGATTCGATCCGGGACCACGACGGAGCGCGGCGCTCGGGGCGCCGGCGGGCCGCGCTCGGACGCGTCCCCGGCAGTCGCCCTGCGAACGAAGCGGCGCCCCGGCCGTCATGGCACGAGGTGCGGGTTTTCGGTATCATTCCCGTTTGGCGTTCGGATTCGCGGTGTCCGGGCCGAAGGCCCCCACCGCCATCGACCATGGATGAAGGAATGAAACGAATACGTCAGGTGTGCCTCGCGGTGCTGCTCGCGGGAACGGTGCCGGTCGGCGCCGCCGCGCAGTCGTTCGAGGCGGACGTGGCACCGCTCGTCGAGACGTCGTGCCTGACGTGCCACGGCCCGCGGACCGCGACCCCGCTCGACATCTCCGGCCTGGGCCGCGACCTGAGCGACCGGGCCACGTTCCGCGCGTGGGAGCGCATCCACGACCGGGTCGCGCGGGGCGAGATGCCGCCCCGCGGCGTCCGGCGGCCGGACCCGGCGGTGGTCGAGACCGCGCTGGGGTCGCTGAAGCGGGCGCTCGTCGAGGCGAACCTCGCGGCGCGGAACGGTCCCCGCACCCCGTTGCGGCGGCTCACGCGGCTGGAGTACGCCCACACCATCCAGGACCTGCTGGGGGTCGACGAGGCGGTCGGCCTCGATCTGTCGCAGACCCTGCCGGCCGAGGCCGACTCGGGCGGGTTCGACACGGTGGCGGCCAACCAGAGCATGTCGCCGCTGCACGTGCGGTCGTACCTCGCGGCGGCCGACCTCGCCCTCGACGCCGCGATCCGGACGGGGCCGCGCCCCGAGCCGGTCCGGCGCAAGATCGAGTACGTGGACTCGCAGTACCTGCCGGTCATCGAGAACGCGCGGGCCCTGGGCCTCGGCATCGTCAAGAAGCTCGACGACGCGTTCGCGGCGTTCTTCGACTTCGGCTCGACCTACACCTTCCACAGCGCCACCGAGGGCTACCTGACGGCGGCGCCGGGCCGCTACCGCGTCACCGTCGACGCCTATCCCTACCAGGCGGACACGCCGGTGACGGTCATGGTGTACCGCGGGAAGATGGCGGGGGTGGCGGCGTCGCTCGACGAGCTGATCGGCACCTTCGACCTGACGGGCCCGCGGACGTTGGAGCTGACCCCGTACATGCGTCCCGGCGACCTGATCGGCCTCTCGGTGGCCGACCTCGACGGGCCGCCCGAGGGTGCGCCCCTCCTGGAGCCCGGCGACCCCTCGAAGGGCTACGGCGGCATGAAGGACTACCCGGGCGAGGGCATCGCGTTCCGGTCGCTGAGCTTCGACGGGCCGCTCCTCGACGGCGACGCGTGGCCGCCGGCGAGCACCCGCGAGCTGCTGGCCGGGGTCGAGTTCGACGAGTGGGGCGAGATTCGCCTCACGAAGGACCCCTACGAGCACGTCGTCGACGTCGTGGCCGGCTTCGCGCCGCGCGCGTTCCGCCGGCCCCTCGAGGAGGGCGAGCTCGAGGCCTACGCCAGCCTCGCCGAGCCCCTGCTCGCCGAGGGGCGGCCGTTCCTCGAGGCGGTCCGGGTGCCGTTGCGGGCGATTCTCAGCGCGCCGGCGTTCCTCTACCAGATGGGCGACGCGGGCGCTCTCGACGACTTCGCGCTGGCGTCGCGGCTGTCCTACTTCCTGTGGCGCAGCATGCCCGACGAGCGGCTCTTCGACGCGGCGCGCGCGGGCCGGCTCTCCGACCCCGCGGTCCTCGCCGGGCACGTCGACCGGATGCTCGACGACGCGAAGGCCGAGCGCTTCCTGGAGGACTTCGCGGGACAGGCGTTCCGCCTCTACGAGCTGCGGGCGACCACCCCCGACGCCGGGCTCTACCCCGAGTGGGACGACCGGCTGGGGCAGGCGCTGGCCCGCGAGACCGAGCTCTTCCTGGGCGAGCTGGTCGACGAGAACCACGGGGTCGACCGCCTGATCGCGGCCGACTTCACCTTCGTGAACCGGCGGCTCGCCGAGCACTACGGCCTGACGGGCGTCGCGGGCCAGCAGATGCGCCGGGTGGACCTGCCCGAGGGCAGCCCCCGCGGCGGGCTGATGACGCACGCCAGCGTCCTCAAGGTGACCGCCAACGGCACCACCACGTCGCCGGTGCCGCGCGGCAACTTCGTGCTCGCGAACCTGCTGGGGCAGCCCCCGGCCCCGCCCCCGCCCGGCATCGAGGGGCTCGAGCCCGACACCCGGGGCACGACGACGATCCGCGAGCAGCTCACCGCGCACCGCGAGAACCCCGTCTGCGCGAGCTGCCACCGCGTCATCGACCCGCCGGGCTTCGCCCTCGAGTCGTTCGACCCCATCGGCGGCTTCCGCACGAGCTACCGGGCCTCGGGCGGCCAGGCGGAGTTCGGCGGCTTCACGGTGGACCTGCCGTTCCGCGAGGGCCCGCCGGTCGACCCGAGCGGGGTCACCCCGGCCGGCGACGCCTTCGCGGGCATCGCCGACTACAAGGAGCTGATGTTGCGGAACGACCTCGAGCAGGTGGCCCGCCACCTCGCCTCGCAGCTCCTCGTCTACTCGACCGGGGCCGAGATCGAGTTCGCCGACCGCGACGCGGTAGAGACCGTCGTGGCCCGGACCGGCGACCGCGGATATCCCGTCAGGAGCATGATTCACGAGGTCGTGCAGAGCGACCTCTTCAGGAGCCGATAGCCATGACGTTGTCCCGCCCCCTCGACCGCCGCACGTTCCTGCGGGCCTCCGGCGTGGCCGTGGCCCTGCCCCTGCTCGAGTCGATGGCCCCGCCCCTGGCCCGCGCCGCCGCCGCGGCGAGCCCGAAGCGGCTGGTGACCGTCTGCAGCACGCTCGGGCTGTACTCTTCGTCGTGGTTCCCGAAGACGGCCGGCGCCGGCTACGAGGCGACCGAGTACCTGTCGCTGCTCGACGACCACCGGTCGCGCTACACGGTGTTCTCGGGCTTCTCGCACGAGGAGCAGAGCGGCCGCCAGCCCCACAACTCGGAGATCACGTGGCTGACGGCGGCGCGGCGCCCCGGGCTCGACGGGTTCCGCAACTCCGTCTCGCTCGACCAGGTCGCCGCGAACCACCTCGGCTACGTGACCCGGTTCCCGTCGGTGGTCCTGGGCACGCTGTCGGCGCAGAGCCAGTCGTTCACCACGAGCGGGGCGATGGTGCCGGCCGAGACGAGCCCGGCCGGGCTGTTCGGGAAGCTGTTCCTGCAGGGCACGCCCGAGGAGGTCGCGCGCGAGGCGCAGCGCCTGAACGACGGCGGCAGCATCCTCGACCGCCTGAAGTCGCAGGCGTCGGCCCTGCGCGGGCGGATCAGCGCCGCCGACGGCCGGAAGCTCGACGCCTACTTCGACGCGGTGCGGGCGGCCGAGGAGGAGCTGACCGAGGTGCAGGCGTGGCTCGACCGGCCGAAGCCGGTGGTCGACGCGGAGCCGCCCACCGACATCCCGAACCCGGCGGACCTCATCGGCCGCATCCGCCTCATGCTGCGCATGATCCCGCTGATTCTCGAGACCGACTCGTCGCGGGTCGTCAGCCTGATGATCCACGACCACGGGGTCGTGCCCCAGGTCCAGGGCGTGAGCGGCGACCAGCACAGCCTGTCGCACCACGGGCAGGACGAGGCGAAGATCGCTCAGCTCCGGAGGGTGGAGACCGAGATCGTCCAGGCCTTCCGCGGCCTCCTCGACGACCTCGCGGGCCGCGGCGCCGCCGACGGGTCGCTCCTGGACCACACCTCGGTGCTGTTCGGCAGCAACCTCGGCAACGCCAACGCCCACACCCCGGTCGACCTGCCGATTCTCGTCGCCGGCGGCGACTTCGCACACGGCAGGCACGTGGCGCACGAGGGCGAGCACAACGCGCCGTTGTGCAACCTCTACGTGACCCTGCTGCAGAAGATGGGGGTCGAGACGGACGCGTTCGGCCAGAGCACGGGCACGCTGACCTGGTCGTAGGAGTCCGCGCCGCCTCCGCCCAGGAGGCGCCGACTCCCCGGACGGACGGTCGGGCCGGGCGCCAGGCGGAGGCGTGGCCGACGATTGGCGGGCTGGCTGCCGCTCGCGGCCAGAGCCGGAGGAACCGGGCTCGTCCTCTCGTCGGCGGAGGACGGTCCGGCTCGAACCCCGACCGAGATTTTCGCATCCGGGGGAGTCCTCCACTCGACGGAGAGAAGAGTGTTGCTGGCGTATTTCGTCGCTGGGCTCACCGCGACCGTACTGGTCACCGCCGTTGGGTGGTTCTGGAAGCAGTGCTTCGAGAGCGAGAGCTCGGCTGAACCTCAGTCGACCGACGACGCCACCCCGGCGACGCCGGATTCGACCGACGACGCCACCCCGGCGGCGCCGGATTCGACCGACGACGCCACCCCGCTGGCGCCGGATTCGACCCTCGACGGCGCGCCGACGACGCCGGAATCCGACCCCACGCCGCCAGCCCCCGATTCGCCCCCCGTCGGCGCGGCGCCGGCTTCGGGGAAGACCGACGTCAGCGCGGCGCCGCCGGGCGTGCGCTGGAGCTGGCGCACCCACCGTCAATCCGGGCTTGAGTTCCTGCGCGTCACCGTCACGAACCCGGGGCCAAACCCGCTGACGGTGACCGGCATAGGGCTCAGAACGAGCGACGAGGTCGCCCGCCACGCCGACCCGCCCCCCGATCTGCTGGGCGCGTCGGAACAGGCCGTCGAGTTGTTCGGACAGGATTCCGGAGCCGCTCCGCTGCCGCGCACCCTGGAGCCGGATGGCAGTGTCGATGCCTACTTCCCGTGCCGCGACGTCGCGGACTGGCTCTACGAAGTCGCGGAGAGCCACAACCTCGATCGCAACGAGTGCCATCTGACCCCCGAGTGCATCGACAGTACGGGGGGCATCCATCCTGCGAGACGGAAGGTCGACTACGAGCGGTGGTTGAGGCACGGCCACGGACCGTCGCTGCGGGAGCACGCGGATGGGCAGGACCCGCCAGCGGATGGCGACGATGCGTGACGAGCTCCGAGATCCGCGGGATGCCGGCGCATCTCCGCACGGTGAGTGACGCGAAGAGGAGCAGAGCGACATGAGCCCGAGGACTTGGCGCGGAATGACACGAGCGTGGATTGGCGCGATGGCGTTCGCGATCGCCGTCGTTTCCATCGGCGCACCCGCGGCGGCCCAGGACCGCGACTTCGAGCCGGTCACCGACGCCATGCTCGCCGACCCCGACCCCGCCGACTGGCTGCACTGGCGGCGCACCCTCGACGGCTGGGGCTACAGCCCCCTCGACCAGATCGACCGGGACAACGTGCACCAGCTCGGGCTGGCGTGGTCGTGGACGATGGCGCCCGGCATCGCCCAGGCGACGCCCCTCGTCTACGACGGGGTCATGTACCTCCCGAGCCCCCTCAACGTGGTGCAGGCCCTCGACGCGGTCACCGGCGACCCCGTCTGGGAGTACCGCAAGTCGTTCGAGAGCTCGCCCGACGACTCGTTCCGGGCCCGCACGCGGTCGATCGCCATCTACGACGACAAGATCTACCTGAACACGAACGATGCCCACATCGTCGCCCTCGACGCCCGCACCGGCGAGGTGGTGTGGGACCACACCGTCGCCGACACCCGGCTCGGCTACCGCTACACGAGCGGGCCCATCGTCGTCGACGGGCGGATCATCGCGGGCATGACCGGCTGCGAGCGCTACAAGGACGGCACCTGCTTCATCTCGGCCCACGACGCGCAGACCGGGGCCGAGCTGTGGCGCACGTCGACCATCGCCCAGCCCGGCGACCCCGGCGGCGACACCTGGGGCGACCTGCCGGCGACGTTCCGGGCCGGCGGCGACGCGTGGATTCCCGGCAGCTACGACCCCGCTACCGGCCTCACCTACTGGTCGACCTCGCAGGCCAAGCCCTGGGCGCGGCTCTCGCGCGGCACCGAGGGGGACGCCCTCTACACCAACAGCGCCCTCGCCCTCGACCCCGCGACCGGGCGCCTCGAGTGGTACTACCAGTTCGTGCCGGGCGAGACCCACGACCTCGACGACGTGTTCGAGAGCGTCCTCATCGATCACCGGGGGCGGCAGTCGCTGTTCAAGATGGGCAAGCTGGGCATCCTGTGGGAGCTCGACCGGGCCACCGGCGGGTTCGTCGCCGCCCACGACCTCGGCTACCAGACCCTGGTCGACGTCGACCCCGAGACCGGACGGGCCACCTACCGGCCGGGCACCATCCCCGAGCCGGGCCAGGAGCTCGAGTTCTGCCCCGACTTCCAGGGCATCCGCAACTGGCGGGCGTCGGCCTACCACCCCGGCACCGGGATGCTCTACATCCCCATTCACCCGACCTGCGTCCGGGGCACCTTCAGCGAGGTGGCGCGCGAGCCGCACCCGACCGGCGACCTCTACTACTACGGCAACCCGCGGTGGACGGGGTGGCAGTCGGCGGGGCGGCTTCCCCACCCGAAGAGCCCCGACCACGACGGCCACCTCGTGGCCATGGACATCGAGACCGGCGAGGTGCGCTGGCGCCACTCGACCCGGCTGCGCTCGCTCGCCGCCGCCCTCACCACCGCCGGCGGGCTCGTGGTGACCGCCGACGGCGACCGCTACCTCTACATCATGGACGCCGATACCGGCGACGTGCTGTTCCGCACCCGCTTCCCGTCGCCGCCGCAGGGCTTCCCCATCACCTACGCGGTCGACGGCCGCCAGTACCTGGCCGTCCCCGTCGGCGGGGGACGGGTGCCGGGAGCGACGAACACGCTGTACGTCTTCGCCCTGCCGGAGCCGGCTGCGCGATAGCCCCCGGGGGCGTCGCGGGATGGCGCCGCCGTCGCAACCGCCCCGCGCAGAGGCGCCGCAGCAGGCGCCAGCGAACTCCCAACGCGACCGTATTGGTCGCGCCGTCAGGTCGTCAGGACGATCTTGCCGACCACCTCGCGGCGGGCGAGCAGGCCGAGGGCCTCGGGCGCCCGCTCGAGGGGGAGGGTGCGCGACACCAGCGGCCTCAGGCGGCCCGCCTCGAACCACGCGAAGAGCCGGTCGAAGTTGGCGCGGTTCGCCTCGGGGTCCCGCCGCACGAAGGCGCCCCAGAACACCCCGACGATCTGGCACCCCTTGAGGAGCACGAGGTTGGCGCGCACGCCGGGGATGGCGCCGCCCGCGAAGCCCACCACGAGGAGCCGGCCCTCCCAGTTGATGCAGCGCAGCGACTGCTCGAAGACCTCGCCGCCGACAGGGTCGTAGATGACGTCGGCGCCGGCGCCCCCGGTCAGGGCCTTCACGCGGTCCTTCCAAGCGGGGTCGGTCCGGTAGTTGACGACGTCGGCCACCCCGTAGCGCTCGGCGACGGCGCGCAGCTTGTCGTCGCTGCCGCCCGACGCGATGACGCGGGCGCCGAGGCAGCCGCCGATCTCGACGGCGGCGGTGCCCACCCCGCCCGACGCCCCGTGCACGAGCAGCGTCTCCCCCGCGCGCAGCCGGCCCCGCTGCACGAGGGCGTGATAGCTGGTGCCGTAGGTCATGGGGAAGCCGGCCCCGATCTCGAAGGACATGCCGGCGGGCAGGCCGAGGCAGCGCGCCTCGGGCACCACCACCTCCTCCGCGTAACCGTTCCAGCGCGTCATCCCGATGACCCGGTCGCCGGGCGCGAACCGCGTCACCGAGGCCCCGACCTCGACCACCTCGCCCGCGACCTCCGCCCCCGGCGCGAACGGCATGTCCGGCTTGAACTGGTACTTGCCCTCGATGATCAACAGGTCGGGGAAGTTGACCCCGGCCGCCCGGACGCGGATGCGCACCCCGCCGTCGTCGAGCGCGGGCGGGTCGATCTCCTCCCACACGAGGCTCTCCGGCGGGCCGTACGCCTTGCACAGCATCGCTCTCATGGCGGGGGATTGTAGAACACGCAGAGCTGCCGTCTCAGACCGCGGGATTACCGGTACACGTCGCGGCGGTGGCCGATCTTGAGGACGAGGATGGTGAGGGTCGGCGCGGCGACGCTGTACAGCACGCGGTAGGGTCCGATGCGGATGCGGAAGACGTCGTCGTACCCGGTCAGCCTGCGGCTTCCTCTCGGAACCGGGTCGTCCGCCAGCGCTCGAACTGCTCGAACGACACGGTCCCTTGCCACGGACGGCAGCTTCCTCAGTTGACGCTCGGCCATCCGCGAGACGCGAATCTCAAACCTGCCCATCGCGCGCCAGCTCGGCGAGCACCTCCTCGAGCGGCCGGGTCGGCTCGTGACGGATGCGCTTCAGGTCTTCGATGTCCTCCAGCTCTTCCAGCCGGTCGACTATGGCTTCCTGGATGAAGTGATTCTTGACGACGCCATGCGTCCGACAGTACGTGTCGAGCGCATCCTTGATGGCGCGGTCGATGCGGGCACTCACCTGCACGGTCGGCATGACGTCTCCTCGACTGATCGCAAGTGCTAGCAACAGCTATCGAACTCTATCACGTCACCACGCCGATATGCGCGTGGGCCGGCCCGGCCACGCTGGCCGGCACGACGGACGCTGGTGGGCGAACGGCGGAACCGAGGCCCGCGAGATGACCCTGCCCCAGGAGTCTGCGCCGCAGAACGTCGCGGACCCCCGCAGCGTTGGCTGGCGACCGGCGGAGCCGGAGGCGACGATGGACGGGCCAGTTGCGGTAAGCTCCCATGATGCCCGAACCCCTGATTGCGCTCCGCGACGTCGAGAAGAGCTTCAGCCACGGCGTCAGCCGGACGTTCGTCCTGCGCCGCATCACCCTCGACATCGCCCCCGGCGAGTTCGTCTCCGTCATGGGGCCGTCCGGGGCCGGGAAGTCGACCCTGCTGCACATCCTCGGCATGCACGACGCGGCGTGGACCGGCGAGTACGACTTCCTCGGCCAGCCCGTCCACGGCCTGCGGACGAAGCACCGGCAGGCCCTCGGGCGCTCCAACATCGGGTTCGTCTTCCAGAGCTACCACCTGCTCGACGACCTCACGGTGGCCGAGAACCTCGACGTCCCCCTGTCGTACCGCAACGTGCCCCGGTCGGAACGCCAGGGCCTGGTGGCCGACACCCTCGACCGGTTCCAGATCGTGGGCAAGAAGGACCTCTACCCGAGCCAGCTCTCGGGCGGCCAGCAGCAGCTCGTGGGGGTGGCCCGCGCCCTCATCGCCAAGCCGAAGCTGATCCTGGCCGACGAGCCCACCGGCAACCTGCACTCCGACCAGGGCCGCGAGATCATGGAGCTGTTCACGAGGCTCAACGCCGAGGGGACGACCATCGTGCAGGTCACTCACTCGGACGTCAACGCCGCCTACGGCAGCCGCATCATCCAGCTCCGCGACGGCTGGCTGGTCGACGAATGACGGGGACCGGATCGACCGTGCAAGGATGGGTCCAGGCGCAGCGGCAGAGGCGGCGCCCGCGGGCGTCAGCGAGCGCGAATCCCGCGCGACGGAACCGGACGCACGACTCGGCCGTCTCACGGTGCGACTCCCGCAGAGCACCGAGGCCCGGGCGGAAGCCGCGGCCGAATCACGAGGACTTGCAGAGATGGCAGCACACGAACTCCGTCGTCGGCTCGTCGGACCGGTGGTCACGGCCGGCCTCGTCGCGTTCGGGACACCCTGGGGCGGGGTCCCGACGGCGTCGGCGCAGGAGCAACAGCTCTACATCGCCTTCGCCGACTTCGAGGGCGCGCCGGTCACCGACATGACGGTCGACGACGTGGTCGTCGAGTGGGACGGCGTGGCCTGCGAGATCGTCGAGCTCGAGCCGGTCAACTGGCCGGCCCGCGTGACCGTGTACGTCGACAACGCGACGGAGAGCCAGGCGGCCCTGCCGGACATGCGCGAGGGGCTGAGGCTCTTCCTGAACGCGCTTCCGCCGGACATCGAGGTGGCCATCGCGACCCTGTCGGGACGCCCGCAGTTCCGGGTGGCGCATACGACAGACCGGCAGGATCTCGCCGACGCCATCGGCGTGCTCGCCAGCGAGGGCGGCGCCGCGACCTTCTTCGACGCGCTCTACGAGGAGGCCGAGAGACTCGAGGACGACCGGGAACGGCAGTACGTCTCCGCCGTCGTGATGGTCGCGACGGCCGGCTCGGAAGGGAGCCGCCGGGCCCGGGGCGACGCGGTGCAGAGAACGATGGACCGCCTGTACGACAACGCGGCGACCGTCTACACCCTGTTGTTCACGTCCCCCTACGGCGTCGGCCGCAACCTGGGCCGGGCCCAGGCGCAGTGGGGCACCGACATCGCCGCGGCCACGCGAGCCCGGTACGAGGAGATGGTCGTCTCCACCCGGTTCCGCACGCTGCTGCCGGAGGTCGCCGCCGACATCGCCCGGAGGCACCGGCTGACCAGCCACCAGTACCGGGTGACCTACCGGCCGCCGGACGACGCGTCCGACCAGCCGCGCATTCAGGTCGGATCCGCGCGGACGGGTGTCGCGGCCATGCCGACGGACAACGGAAACATCCCCTGAGCCCGCGTCGCGCCCTTCCTGGGGCGCGGCGCGTCAGAACGAAGGCGGCGGGTCCAGCAATCCCGGCTCCACGACCGGGCCGGGCCGGTGCTCGGGGTCGTCGTCGCGCCAGGGGGTGCGGCAGGGGCGGCCGAGCCGGTAGAGGGCCAGGTTGGCGGCCATGCGTTGCGAGGTCGCGGCCTGCCCTCCCGCCGCCGCGCCCGACATCGCCACCCGCTGCCACTCGACCGCCTCGGCGAACCGGCCCAGCTCGGCGAGGGCCATGGCCATCGTCTCCGCCACCGCCGTGGTCTTGTGCGTCTCCTCCACCGCCAGCGCCAGCGCCAGCGCCTCCGACCCGTCCCGCACCCGCGGGTCGGGGGCGGCGGCCAGGAGACGTGCGACCGCCAGCGGGAAGGCCGGCTCCCCGGGATGCAGGTCCATCGCCGCGCGCAGCCGCTGCAGGGCCTCCGGGTAGCGGGCCAGACGCACGAGGGCCATCGCCTCGCCGAACCGCGCCTCCCGCCAGTCCGGCTCGAGCTCGAGCGCCCGCCGGTAGGGCGCCAGCGACGCCGCGAGCCGGTCGGTCCGGCGGAGCGTGTCGGCCAGCCTGAGGTGCGCCTCGGCGTGGTTGGGGTCGTGGTTGGCGGCGAGCGTGTAACGCTCCATCGCCTCCTCGTCACGGCCGCTCCGCTCGTAGAGGGTGCCCATTGCGAAGTGCGCGGCGGCCAGCCGGGGATCGAGGCGGACCGCCTCGGCGAGCTGATCGAGGGCGGCGCGGGCGGCGCCCGTCCGGTTCAGGGCCAGGCCGAGGTTCAGCCGCACGACGGGGAGGTCGGGCCCGAGCCGGGCCGCCTCGCGGAACTGCCGCACCGCCTCGGGCCAGTCGCCCCTGGCACCGGCGTACAGCCCGAGATCCCAATGGACCTGCGGGCTCCGCAGCGCTGAGTTGACCTCCGCCATCAGCGGATCGGGCAGGGTGACGCCGGCCCCGTCGTCGGCGCGGCTGCCCACTCCCATCCAGGTAGGCCCGCGCCCTCTCGAGGTCGCCGAGACCGCGGTAGGCCATGGCGAGGGGATAGCGGATCGCGGTGGCGGCCGGCGCCAGCCGGAGCGCGTCCTCCAGGAGCGCCACCGCGCCCGCGTAGTCCCGCCGGGCCGCGGCGGCCCGGCCGAGCTGGAACAGCACCGCCGGGGTGTCGGGATGGAGGGCGCGCGCCCTGGCCAGGTGCGGCTCGGCCCCTTCCGGGCGACCGGCATCGATGTGGACCTGACCCAGCCACGTGAGGGTGGCGAGATCGTCGGGGCGCAGGCGCAAGGCCTGCTCGAAGTGCTCGACCGACTCCGTCACCCGTCCCATGGACCTGGCGAGGTGCCCGAGATAGTAGGACCAGCGGAAGTCGTCGGGCGCGAGCACGCGGGCGTTCCGGAAACACCGCTCCGCCTCGTCGAGGTAGTCGCCGGCCATCAGGAGCTTGCCCAGCTCGCCGTAGGCCTCGCCGCGCCCGCGGGCTCCGCCGCGTTCAGCGCCTCGTACGCCTCGCGAAGCTGCGCCCGGACCGAGGCGTGAGCGCGGCCGAGGTCGGGCAGGGCGACCGGCAGGAGGATCGGCTCGGTCAGGACCGACTGCGGTGGGGCGACCGTCACCCCCCTCGGACCACCCGCGGCGTGGCCGCCCGCCGCGGTCAGCATCAGGCACACCGCCACGAAGCCGATCGAGAGCTTCCGTTCCACCGTCATTCCCGGCTCTCGCCCTCGCCTTCTTCGAGCGTCAGCCACCCGTCTACCGGCAGGTCCGTCCAGTCCTCCTCGCGGCCGCTCGGCCAGACGACGCGGACCCGCCGCACCGCGGCGGCGTCGCCCAGCCCCACCAGCACTCTCGGGTCGTTGGCCGAGGCGTAGCTGCCGTCCGCCCTCGCGCGGCGCCACAGCGGGGGGCCATGGTCGCGGAAGACCCCGACCCTCGCGCCGAGCATGTCCCGGCCACCGGGGCCGCCGACCAGCCGGAGGCCGATCCAACGGCTGCGGTTGCCCACCTCGTTGACGAGCAACCGCGCCCGGCCGGCGTTGTTGGTCACGAGGACATCCACGTCGCCGTCGTTGTCGACGTCGCCGAAGGCGGCGCCGCGGCTCACCTCCGACAGCCCGAGCACAGGGCCGGCCTGCCGGGTGACCTCGTCGAACCGCCCGTTCCCCAGGTTGCGGAACAACTGATTGGGCTGGTCGAGCGGCAGCGGCTCCCCTGCCCGCGCAGACCCGCCCACGGAGCCCCCGGTCAAGCGCCGATGACTGGCCTGGACCGCCCCGTTCACGGTCAGCAGGTCCAGCCAGCCGTCGTTGTCGTAGTCGAGCCACGCCGTCCCGAAACCGGTGTAGGGCAGGCTCGGGACCCCGAGGCCGATCGTCGCGGTCCGGTCCTCGAAGAGCCCGAGGCCGTCGTTCACGTAGAGGGTGTTGGTCTCCCGCGTCAGGTGGGTCATGAAGAGGTCGTCGTCGCCGTCGCCGTCGAAATCACCGGCGTCGACCCCCATGCTGCCCTCGGTCCGGCCGTTGTCGTTGAGGGCCGCCCCCGCGAGCAGCGCGCCGTTCGTGAAGGTCCCTTCACCCTCGTTCATCCACAGCTGGTTGGGCTCGCCGTCGTTGGCGACGTAGATGTCCGTCCACCCGTCGCCGTCGGCGTCGAACGCGGCCACCCCGAGGGCGGCGCCGTACTCGCGTGCGACCCCCGCCGCGCCGGTGACGTCGACGAACGTCCCGTCCCCCCGGTTGCGGTAGAGGCGGTCGGGGACGGAGGCGAAGGCG
Source organism: Vicinamibacterales bacterium (assembly GCA_965116765.1). Lineage (GTDB taxonomy): Bacteria > Acidobacteriota > Vicinamibacteria > Vicinamibacterales > UBA8438 > JAJEEA01. Next base: position 2,802,978 of record OZ220718.1, read on the forward strand.
CTCGGCCCGCAGTAGTCCCGCTCCCCGGTGCGGGTGAAGCACTCCGGCTGCGGGGCGTCGAGGCGGTGGTCGAGGTAGTTGCCGACGTACAGGTCGAGCCAGCCGTCGCGGTCGAGGTCGGCGAACGAGGCCGACACGCTCCACCGGGGATCCCCGACGCCCGCCGTGCCCGGTGACGTCGGTGAAGGTGCCGTCGCCGTCGTTGCGGAAGAGCTGGTTCGGCCCGAGGGCGGTGCGGTACAGGTCGACCCGGCCGTCGTTGTCGACGTCGCCCGCCGCGACGCCCATGCCGTACGCGTCCCCGTCGAGGCCGCTGCCCGCGGTGACGTCGGTGAAGCGCAGGGTGCGAGTACCGTCGGCGTGCACCACGAGGTCGTTCCGGTACAGGCGATCTCCCGGCGGACGGCCATCGGGCAGCGCGGTTGCCCGGTCGGCGGCCCCGCCCGGCCCGAGCATCCCGCCCTGGACGAGGTAGACGTCGAGGTCGCCGTCGTCGTCGAAGTCCAACAACGCGGCGCCCGGCCCCAGGACCTCGCTCACGTAGAGCCGGCCCGACGCGCCGTTGAAGTGCACGAAGTCGATGCCCGCCTCTTCGGCCCGGTCGGTGAACCACGCCTCGCCCGCGGGCGGCGCCGGCGACTGCGCCGCCGCGTGGGCCGCGCCCAAGGGAACGCCGGTGCTGGCGGAGAGCAGCACCGCGAGGAGCGACCCGGCGCCCGCGCCGCCGCCGAGGCGCCGAGGCATTGCACGCACGTCGCGATTATCACACGTCGAATCGACGCGGTCGGTGAGGTGTCTTTCCGTCGCAGGGAAGGCGTCGAAGCCCACGGCGTCGCGGAGGGCAGACCGTCAGGTGAGACTCTGGCGACTTCGCCCTCTCGCTCTTCGGCACACGGGTGTCACTTGTCGGGAGCGTTCTCCGGATCGACGACCACGACCGGCCGGCGAACGAGGATTCCGAGGATGTTCCCGACCATGGTCTCCATGGCATCGACGCGACCAGCCAGGCGCGACACACGCCCGTCGAGCGCCGTCACCCTGTCTGAGAGCCGTGAAATCTGGACAGCGTTGAACAGCGCCCCGAGCGCACCGGCCGCCGCCGCCACCGCAGTGAATTCTTCGACCATTGCCGTACCTCGATGCCAGCACGGCGACTCGAAGACGTCACAGCGTGTCGGAGAGCATCACCCCCGCCACCACCGCCCTACGGAATCTTCCCGTCGCGCGTCGGCGTCATCCGGACGCCGGCCCGCGTGGTCAGCAGCCGGACGACCGACTGCGCGGTCGCGTTCTCCGGCGGCGTGTAGGTCAGGAGGTACTGGTTGCTCATCAGCCGGTGCTTCCGGCCGAGGTCCTCGGCCAGCTCCGGGAGCTGGGTCCGGAACCCGATGGCCGAGCTCAGCCCGTCGTAGCTGCCTGCCGTCACCCGGCCGATGTCCATGGCCCACCGCATCTGGTCGCCGCCCTGCTTGACCCCGGTGACCGACGTGAAGGTGTACATGCGGGTGTGGAGGGCGGCCCGGTTCGCAATCAGGCGCTCCATCATCTCGCGGAAGGGCCGCTCGCGCACCCGGGTGCTCCCCTCGGGGCCGTTGGTCGCGACCATCACGATGACCGGGAAGTACTCGCCCGCCTCGTCCTCGTGCAGCCGCTCCGCCTCCTCGTAGAGCGCGTCGAGGAAGCTGGCCGCGCCGTCCATCTCCGGCGCAATCACCCCGATGGCGTCCTCGAGCTCCCGCCGGTCGGTGGTGTGCCGGGCCATGAACTGCGGCCGTCCCCCGATGGTGCCGATCGCCACCTCGATGTCCGCGGGAATCGCATCCACGAAGCGTCTCAGCCCCTCGCGGATGTGGTCCAGCAGGGGCGGACTCGCCAACCCGTTGTCGACGAACACCGTCACCCGCAACGGCCAGCGGATCGGCTCGAGGCCGAGGGCCTCGCTGCGCTCGCCGTCGGTCTCGACGAACACCTCCGTGCGGTTCATGTCGGTGACGGGTGCGCCCTCGGCGTCGGTGAAGCTGACGAAGAACGACTGGGTCTGCTGCGCCCATGCGGCCTGGGCCGTCCAGGGTGCACCGGACGCTACGAGGGCGAGGGCGGCGAGAACGCCGACGACGGAGCGACGTCGCGTGGTTTCGGCCGTCATGTCGAGAACCTCCGGTTGCAGAACTCCGACTGTGGCAAATGCTCGAACCGCCTTCAGGGCGGCGCCGCCGGTTCCGATTGCCGCGCTCAGGCCCGTCTCAATGCCCGCGCCGGCTTCAAGGGCAACGCCGCCCCGACAGCGATGGGTGATGCTGCCGCGTATTCCAACATCGCAACGCCCGCGCCGGCTTCAAGGCAGCGCCGTCGCGACAGCGATAGGTGATGCTGCCGCGCATTTCACGCCGCAACGCTCGTGCCGGCTTCAGGGCAGCGCCGACAGTATCCCCTGGGCCTGCGCCGCCTCCTCCGAGTCGGGCTCGAGGTCGACGACCTGCTGGAACAGCGCCTTGGCGCCTTCGATGTCGCCCCGGTTGAGCGCGACCATGCCGAGCTTGAAGACGGGGGGCGCCCACGCCGGGTCGGCGGCGGCCGACTTCTCGTACCAGCCCGCGGCCGCGTCGACGTCGCCCTCGCTGAACGCCACCTCGCCGAGGTTGTAGAGGTCCTCGGGCGAGGCGTCGCCCCCCGCCGCGGCGAGGTCCCGGGCCGCCGCGAGATCGCCCATCAGGAGCTGGGCCCGCGCGATCTTCCTCTCGATCGCCGCGTCGCCCGGCGCGGACGCCCGATAGTGCTCGTAGGCCGCGATCGCCTCTTCGTACTGGGCCAGGGCCCGGTGGGCGTCGCCGATGTCCTGGTGCAGGGTGGTCATCTGCGGCCACCGCGCGAGCAGCGTCGTGTAGCCCTCGATGGCGCTCCGGTAGTCCTGGCGGTTGTAGGCGTCGTCGGCCGCGCCGAGCTCGGCGACGGTCCGATCCAGCTCCGTCTCCTCGACGTCCAGCCCGGCCAGGATCGACCCCACCTGGTCTTCGGCGTCCACCTTCAGTGGCACCATGTAGTACTCGATGGGCTGCACGCAGTTCTGCATCTTGGTCGGCGTGCACGCATTCGACCTGCGCTGCGTCACCTCGATGCGGAGCATCGCGTCCTCGTAGCCCTCGGCCATCACCATGGTGTTCCAGATGCCGCTACGCATCCAAGTCAGGGCGAAGCGGCCATCGTCGTCGGTAAGGGTCTCCAGCGGCTCTGCGAGCTGCAGCCGGTCACCGTTGGGCGAGAAAAGAGGAGGGTCGGCCCGGACGAAGGCGCCGACGACGGGGTCACGGGTACCCTCGATGAACACCCGGCCCTGGATACGGCCTTCTTCCTGCTGCGCGAGCCCCTCCGGCGGGCCGACCAGGAGAATCGCGGCGGCGAACACCCCGTGGAAGAACCGGCGGGAGCAATGCATGGCAACCTCGGCAGAATACGCTTGGAGCACTGATGCGCGGCGACTGTGCGACTCAAGGATAACGTGTTGACAGCGAGGCACGTGTTCGACACGCCGAACGTCGCCCGACTCAAGGGACGCGGCCGGCCGCCCTTCGGCGCTCTCAGGCTGCGGCAAGGCGGGTACTCCTGTCACCGTCGGTGCCGGTCGCGAAGATCCGCCCCGGGGACCTCGGCGAACGGTGCGAGGGGCGCGTGGTCCAATGTCCCGGCCGTGAGTTGGCGAAAGCTCCGGATCGCTGCGAGTGCCCGTGACTGGAGGCTGCCGCGCAGAAATGTCCCGCGAACCACGGTTCAGGACACTGGACGGAAGAACGCCGGGCGGCCCGGCCCGCAGGCGCCCGGCGTTCCCAGTGGATTCACCCGACCACTAGAAGTACATCTGCATGCCGAACGACAGTCTCCGGCCCGGCTCGATGCCGATGATCCGGAGAAAATCCGGATTCCTGACGCCCCCGCCGCCGTAGAACCGGTTCCGGTTCGTGACCCGGGCCCGGTTGGTGATGTTGGTCGCGTCCATGTAGAACCGCGTCCGGACGTCGTTGACCGTCACCACCTTCGAGAAGCGCAACTGCATCTCCGTGGTGTAGTCCTCGAACACGGTGCCCGGTTCGATCAGATTGACCTCGAGATCCGGGTTGTCCTGGTCGGGGTCCCCGAGGTTCACGAGAGCGGGGAAATCGTCCGCGTTGATCCGATAGCTGGCGCTGATGGGCGCGCCCGGAAACACCTGGATGAGCCCCGAGATCATGGTGTCGAACGGCAGCGGCAGCGCCCCCGACAGCTTGGCCATGGGCCGGTACGGCATCCGCGTCTCGCAGAACCGGAGCGCGTTGGGGTTCTCGACCCTGCCCCGGTTGCAGAAGTGGTTCTTGTTCGTACCCGCCGTGACGCTCGCGGTCATGAAGCCGCCGCGGGGGAGCTCGCCGTCGAGAATCACCTCGAACCCGTTCCACGTCCGGTAGTCCCCCGGTGCCGCGGTGTGGAAGTCGTTCCCGGTCTGGATGTCGAGGTCCGGGGCCGTCACGTATATCGGCACCTGCACGCCGCGGGCGGCCGCCGGCAGCTCGGGATCGTCCGGCCCGGTCCACGTTCCCGCCATGTGCCAGTCGGCGGCCGAGGTGTTCAGGTTGTCGAACCAGTCGAAGTTCGTGTAGTGCCGCCGGTGCCACATGGCGCTCAGCGCCCAGCCGCTGCCGAGCTGGCGCTCGACGCCGCCCGAGAACTCCCAGTTGCTGGCGCGCGGCAGGTTCGGATCGTACTGGGTCGTGATGTTCGACAACCCGTAGTTCGGATTGTTCGACGGCCCGATCTCGTCGAGTTGCGGCGTCCCGTCCGCATTGAGGGCGGTCCCGTCGCCGTTGAGGTCGGTCCACGGCCGGAAGTCGATCATGTTGTAGGGATAGATGGGATTGTACCGCTGGGTGACGCCGGTCCCTTCGTTCGCGATGTACCGCCCCCCCGAGAACTTCACCGCCGTCGAGCCGTCTCCGATCAGATCGAAAGCCAGGCCGAAACGCGCGTTGACGTCCTGCCAGTTCGGGATGTTCTCGACGACGGGGTCGGGCAGGGTCAGGGCCGGCGCGAAGTAGCCGGCGTCCCGCGTCCCCCCCGGCACCGAGCTCTGGAACCAGTCGTAACGGATGCCGGCGTTGAGGGTCAGGCGATCCATCGTCCAGGCGTCCTGCGCGTAGACGCCGCAGTCGCAGTCCTGGATGATCCCCTGCCGCTGCTTGCCGTTCCCCGTCACCCCGACACTGACCGGCCATCCGTTGAAGAGCCCGGCGTAATAGAGGTCTCCCGGTCCGGTGTACGCCAGCGCGGTCCGGTTGTTCGCGATGTTGATGCCGGTCTTGAAGTTGTGCGAGCCGGTCACGTAGGACAGCGACGCGTTCAGGCGCCGGTGGAAGTCGTGGTTGTGGTGGTTCTGGAAGGAGCTGCCGGTCATGGTGCCCAGCGCCCAGTCGACCTTGGGCAGCCGGATCTCGCCGCCGTGATCCATCGGGAACGTGTTGACGTCGGCCTGCATGAACGAGCCGTGCGCCTCGACGAGCAGCCGGTTCGTCATCGGAGCCGTCCAGCGGCCGGTCACCATGCGGGTCGGGTTGCCGTCGAACGTGTACCACGCCTCGGGGTTCGTGCGGCCGGTCCAGGTGAACTCCTGGCCGGAGAGCGACGACTTCGGCTCCTGGAAGTAGCTCCAGGTGAACTTGTGGCGCTGTGTGGCCTGGTGCGTGAGGCGGATGTTGTAGTTGCCGTTCTTGCTCCAGGTGTACGCGCGCAGGTCGTCGGCGGTGACCTCGTCGGGCGTGGACGGCTCGTCGAGGTCCCAGAACCGGTCGAGGACGTACTGCCGGCTGCGGTTCTCGATCATCGAGGCGAAGAACCACAGCTTGTCCTCGACGATGGGCCCGCCCACCGCGGGGTTGAAGCTGTAGCGGTAGTCGATGGGCGCGAACTCGAAGCCCATGTCCTTGAGCTCCTGGCTCTGGTTGTCCGCCTGGAAGCCGCCGCTCGTGCCGCTCATGAAGAAGTTGTAGGAGAACTCGTTGCCGCCGGCCTTGGGCACGACATTGGTCCGCACCCCGCTCTGGGCGTACTCGGCCGACTGCGACGAGGTGTCGAAGACGACCTCGGTGACCATCGCCTCGTTGGTGACGCCGCCGACGCCGGCCCCCCACTCGTTCCGCCCCTGGAGCTGCCCTCCGGTCTTCATGCCGTCGATGGCGGGCTGGCCGTCGAGGGGGTCGGAGCCGTGCAGGCTGGGCAGGTTGTTGTAGTTGTTGTCGCCCGGGACGAGGGTCTCGCCGAGGGTCGTCCCCGGCACGTAGGCGGCGGCGCTGGTGATGCCCGCCGCCCCCGGCAGCACGTTGACGCGCTCGGCCGGCATGACCGTCTGCTGCCGCGTCGTCTTCACGTCGACCAGGGGCACGATGCCCTCCACCGTCACCGTCTCCTCGACGCCGCCGACGGCCATCGCGGCGTCGACGTCGGCCACGAACGCGCCCTGCAGCACGACGCCCTCGCGGACCACGACGCTGAAGCCCGGCAGCGTGAACGTCACCGAGTAGGTGCCCGACGGCAGGTTGGTGATCTGGTAGTTGCCGGCGCCGTCCGAGAAGACGGTGCGCACCTGCTCGATCAGGGCGGGGCTGCGCGCCTCGACGGTCACCCCGGGCAGGACGCCCCCGACGTCGTCCACGACGGTACCCGCAATGCCGGCCTCTCCCTGGGCGAGGGCCGGGGCGGGAGCGAGCAGCGCCGGCACGAGACCGGCCAGGCACAAGAGAACGAGGACACACCGCGACTCGGACGGCTGCATGGTCGACACCTCCTCTGGCAACGTGAAACGACACGCCTGCCAGCAGCTTCGCAAAGCAGTGGCCCATACCATAGCACCATCCCGGTGGTACGGGGCCGCGGGACGTGGAAAACGGTCTCCCCCGACACCGCGCATGCACTGCGCAACACAGCTTGCCGGCGAGGCGTGGCCAGGTCTCCCGGCGAACGGGTCGGGTGACGGTCCCGAGCGGTCAGGTAGAGGCCCTGCGCCGCAAGACGGCGCGGACTCCCGGAGGGTTGACTGGGCGTCAGCCGGCGCCGCAGGCGACGATTGGCGGGTCTAGGTGAGGCGGGCCATGCACACGACGTCGTCCGCCCGCCCGTCGAGAAGGCGCGCCTGCCGCTTGACGCCCTCGCGCACGAAGCCCGCCCCCTCGAACAGGCGAATCGCGCGCCCGTTCGACGCCAAGACCTCGAGCTCGACCCGCGTCATGCCCGCCGCCTCCGCCGCCTCCAGGGTGCGCGCGAGCAGCGCCGCCCCCACTCCATGCGCCCGCCACTCCGGCAGCAGGCCGATGCCGAGCACCCCGCCGTGCCGGAACCCCTCGAAGGCGTGCCGCTGCACGTCGCACCAGCCGACCACCCGCCCCGCCGACCGCACCACGAGCTGCACCCCGCCGCCGCGCGCGAGGCCGTCGACGAACGCCCGGGTCCCGTCGACGCCGAAGCCGTCCACCGCCGCCAGGTAGCGCCGCTCGCGCGCCACCGCCTCGACCGCGGCCTGGAGCCCCTCGACGTCGCCGGGCGTGATCGGCTCGATGCTGAACGGTGCGGTCATGCAACGTCTCCGTGTCGGGCTGCGACTCGTGCACCGGGCACGGCGCCCATCGATGTCGTCGGGCGGGGTCGGCTCGACGCTGAACGTTGGGGATCATGAAGCGTGCGCCGTCTCCGCCGCGGTTCCTCCACGCCGGCACGACCCCTCGATGTCGCCGGGCTCGGTCCGGTCGGACCGAGCGGCGCGGTCATGCAGTGTTACCCGCGCCGGCCCGCGATTCGTTCGACCCGTTCGCCGACCCGCCCCGATCGGCCGGCGGCGCCCCCGAACCGAGGGGCCGCGCCGGCACGCCGACGTAGACGCGGCCGCCGTCGAGGGCGACGTTCTTCGGCACGAGGCTCATCGCGCCGATCTGCACGTCGGAGCCCACCGTCACCCCGATGCCCACCACCGAGCCGAGCCCGACGGTGACGCGGTCGCCCAGCCGCACCCGGCCCGTCTTGACGAAGCCGCCCTCGACGGTGTGCCCCGACAGGTGGACGTCGCCGCCGATCACCACGTCGTCGCCGAACTCCAGCAGGTTGTGGTCGCTCACCCCCAGGCTGTTCACGTACACCCGCCGCCCCATCCGGGCACCGTTGAGCCGCAGGTAGGCGCTCCAGACGGGCGTCCCCCGGAACAGCGTGCCTGCGAACAGGCGCACGATGTGGGTCGCGACCATGTAGCGCACCCAGTCGAGCAGCGGCCAGTCGAGGTCGGCCAGCCGGATGTTGGCGTCGGGCCGCGTCCGCCAGCCCGTCACCCGGGTGGCGGTCGCCGACGCGAACATCAGCACGAGCGCGAAGAGCACGTACGACGGGATGACCGCGAAGCTCGCCGCCACCACCCGCGCGGCGGGGTCGACCGCGGTCCAGGCGAAGAGCGGCGCCCACAGGGCCAGCACCGGCAGAACGGCCACGCCGCACACGATCGACTGCACGACCACGAGCGTCACCACCGCCCAGGCTATGCGCGCCCTCGCGGCGAAACTCGACATCACAGCCCCCCGGTGGGTGGCTCAGACCCCGCTACCCGTTCGAACGCCCGCACCGTCTCTCGCGCCCAACGCCGGGCTTCCCGGAAGTCGCGCTCCGTCATCCGGGGCAGGTCGCGAAACACGATCCGGGACACGAGCTTCTTGGTGCCGGCCTCAGCCCGTTCGTAACCGATGACCCAACGGAAGATGCTGCCGATGGCGATGGTGTCCACGTCACCGTGGGAAACCGTGGCCAACGGAATGACCGCCTCTTCCTCTTCATGAGTCGAGCCGGCGGTCAGGTCGACCAGGCGCGCCACGAACTCGTCGCTACGCATCTCGACTACGTAACCCTCCCACTCCTGCAGAACCTGCAGCGCTGCTCTCGGCTCGGACGCGTGTCGCGGTGGGAAGCTGGCGTTCATCGCTCAAGTCGCTCTACGCCCACCCAATGCGTTCACGACCCCCGGGCTGTAGTCGAGCCGGGGAAGACTGACGGCGATGCTCCGCCGCCGGTGTTCAGCCGCCAGGCGATCTCGCCGCCGCACTTCCGGCAGCGCGCGCCGTGCCGCAACCGGCGGCTCAGGCGCTGGCGGCGCCACTGCTTTCCGCAGCCGCACTCGCCCAGCCAGCGGGCCGGCGTGTGGTCGACGTCGTGGCAGCGCTCGGCGGTGCAGCCGATGGCCCGGGCCGCGGCCTTCCAGACGTCGTCGTGATGGTGCCGGTGGCCGGCGAGGGCGTGGGCGATCTCGTGCAGCAGCGTGTCCTCTATGTCGGCCCGGGTCGCCCGCAGGCAGTAGCTCACCGACAGGTCGATGCGCTCGACGTCGTAGCGGCAGACGCCGGCGCGGGCCGTGGACAGGTCGAAGCCGAAGCCCCACGCCGCGTCCAGGCCGCTGCGGGCCTTGTGGCGGGCGAGGAGGCGGTGGGCCAACCGCTCGACGTCGGCCAGGGTGCACTCCCGCTCGGGAACCCGCTCGACGACGGCGAGAAGCCGGTAGGGCACCTTCCACAGGGCGTCGTCGCCGGCCGCCACGACGGCGCGGGCGCGCTGCAGCTCGGTCACGGTGCCGTCGATGGTCCGACCGCGCCACCGGAACCGGACGCGGCTTCCGACGGGGCAGGCGGCGCCGGGGAAGTCGGCGGTGATGGCATCGGACCGCCGGGGCGGCGGCGACGCCTCCGGCGCTGGCGACGCCTCCAGTGCCGGCGACGCCTCCAGTGCCGGCGGAGGCTCCGACGCGGGGGCTTCCTTCGACGCCGGCGGAGGCTCCGACGCCGGCGGGGGCTTCGACGCCGGCGGGGGCTCCGGCGGCTCCGCCGGGGGCTCCGGAAACAGCGGCAACTGGGCGGCCGAGTGCGCGAGGGCTGCCGGCACCGTCACCGTCCTCCGTTGCGCTCGACCCGGGCGCTCCCCGCGCGTTCGACCTGCTCGGCCATCTCGCGCATCATCTCGGCCGGGGAGATGCCGGTCCAGCAGTGGCCGCGGCCCCGGCCGTAGACGATGCGGGCCTCGATGGACGGCCGGTCCCGCAGGAAGGCGTCGAGCCGGCGCACCGCGCCCTCGAGGAAGTAGTCGTCCATGTCGCCGACCCAGATGTTCAGCCGCCCCCGCAGCTTCGGGGCCAGCGTGTCCCACCCCCGCTCGAGCACGAGGCGCAGGTCGTAGCGCTCCCAGTGGGCGGCCGCCTCGGTGTCGATCTCGCCCGACGCGGGGTCCCAGAGGGGGACGGGGAGGCCGTCCGCGCCGCGGGGGCCGTAGACCGCGTTCCACGCCCCCCACTGGCCGCCCGACCGGGTCCAGTCGTCGCCGACCCCGAGCACGTTCTCCATCCGCAGCTCGTGGCGCATGGTGAACCGGGTGCTCCCGTCGAGGTTCCGGGCGCTGGGCCGCTCGCGCCCCGCGCCGTCCAGGTAGGCGTTGCCGCCCCGGTAGACGTCGACGAGCTGGAAGGCGCGGAAGTCGACGCTGTCGGGGCACGAGGCCCAGGCCCCGCCGAAAAAGTCGGGATGGAAGATCTGCAGGGCGAGGGCCACCCACCCGCCCGTCGACCCGCCGTCGAGGACGCGGGCGTCCGCCGACCCGCCGGCCCGGAACCGCTTCTCGACGTGGGGAATCAGCTCCCCGGTGACGGCGTCGCCCCAGGGGCCGTTGTTGGCGGAGTTGACCTGATACGGGTCTCCCCAGGGCCCCGCTCCGTCGAGGTGCAGGAGCACGAAGCGCGGGGCATCGGGGTCGAGCCACGCCGTCCTGAACCGCGACCCGGGGCGCATCATCCGCCGCACCCCGGTGTAGCGGGCGCCGTAGCCGCCGATGCGGACGCGCAGCGGATAGCGCCGCACCGCGTCCTCGTCGTGCCCCGGGGGCAGGATGACGCCCGCCCTCAGGTGGATGGGACGGCCGTGGAACGCGGACAGGCGCTCGGAGCGGATGCTCACGAAGCGCAGGAGCTCGGTGTCGTCGGGCGGTCGCTCTTCGGGAATGCGCTGCGTCAGCCGAAGCTGGACCGCGGCGAGCCGGTCCGGGTCGAGGTCGACCCGCCGGACGTCGCCGTAGAGGTTGCCCGGCGCACCGGGGCGGCGGATGTCGGGGTTGGTCGCCAGCACCGCCTGCGCGCGGTACTCGCCGGCCGGCAGGTCCCGCAGGGTCGCGAGGGGAAACGCGGCCGCCGAATCCCCGACGGTCACGCGGTCTCCCGGCTCGAGCGGGGGGGCGTCGACCCCGAGGGTCGGAACGGCGCGGGACCCGGCGCGGCCGATGAGGAACCGCGGCTCCATCGCGGACCGGCCGTCGGGCACCAGGACCACGAGCAGCCGTCCCGCCGGCTGGGCGGGCAGCGACGAGTCGAGGGTGACCACGAAGCGCAGGCCGGGGTCGGCCTGGCCGGCCGCGGTCGGGGAGGCGCAGGCGGCGGCCAGCACCGCCGCGGCGAGCACCCGACACGCGGCACGCGAACGGAACACGGAACTCACGAGCGATACTTGCGGGCCCCGGCGCGTGGACATGACGCGCCACGGCTTGCGCCGGCGACGGGAGACACCGCCCCACGCGAGGGCGTCCTCCGGTGGACCATGAGCGAGATGATAATCGAAGGAGGGTTCAGTGCCCGACGTTCACGTGACTGTTGAAAGCGCGGCTCAGCTCGTCCACGCGACCGGTGAGCCTGTCCACCTTGCCGTTGACCACCAGCACGCCGATGGCCGCGACGAGACCGGCGCACGCCCCGATCACGGCCGCGACTCCCGCCACCACGTCGAAGGTCTCCATGTGTCGAAAATAACCCGTTCGGGAGATATTTTCAACCGGACTGAACCTGCGTCACTTGGCGGTCGCAGCATGGCGCAGTGCCGCCGGCTGCTAGCCGTGGTGGAACCCCGCGTTGCACCGCGCCCGGAGGGCGCCCGCAAAGGGCCGCGAGGCGCCCGCCTGACAAGGCGCGACGAGGGAGAATACTGGGCATATTCGACCGAGGAGCAACGCAGTCAGGCGGGATGCATCGCCGCTCGAATGCAGCGGGGACTTTCGCCACGGGCTGCTAGAATAGGGGCTCGCCGTCCCGGCAGCCAGGAATCTGCACCGTAGAACGTTGCGGACGTCCGGGGGTTGGTCGGCGGCAACCGGAGGCCGCAGCGCGACTTGGCGGTCGCGTTCGGCGACGAATTCCCGGGTTGGGGGTGCCACTGTGATGAAGAACCGCTCGACGACCGTGTCCCGCTCCGCATTGCGCGTGCTCGCCGCGCTGGCCGTGGCCGCCGGCGTCGCCATGGTCGCCTGCAGCCCGCAGGGCGCCGGGGGCCTCACCGAACGGCTGTCGGTCGCCACCGGGGGCACCGGCGGCGTCTACTACCCGTACGGCGGCGGCGTCGCCAAGGTCATCAGCGACCACCTCGAGGGGGTGGAGGCGACGGCCGAGGTCACCGCGGGGACCGTCGACAACCTGAAGTTCATCTCGAACCGCGGCGCCGACCTGGCGTTCGTCCTCGCCGACTCGCTCGACGACGCGGCGCAGGGGCGCGGCGCGTTCGCCGACTTCGGCACGGTGCCGGCGCGGGCCCTCGCGGTGCTCTACGACAACCTGAACCAGCTCGTGACCCTCGAGGGCAAGGGCATCGAGTCGGTCGCCGACCTCCGCGACCGCGTCGTGTCGACGGGGGCGCCGGGCAGCGGCACCGAGATCACCGCCCTGCGCGTGCTCGAAGCGGTCGGCCTCGACCCCGACGCCGACATCCGCAAGCAGAGCCTGGGGGCCGCGCAGTCGGTCGACGCCATCAAGGACGACAAGATCGACGCGTTCTTCTGGAGCGGCGGCATCCCCACCGGCTCCGTCCTCGACCTCGCCTCGACGCCGGGCCGGACCGTCAAGCTGGTGCCCAACACCGACACCCTGCCGTTCCTGCACGAGAACTACGGCGGCTCGGTGTACCACGGCGTCACCATTCCCAGCACCACCTACCCCGGCATGAGCGGGGACGTCGAGGCCGTGGGCGTGGCCAACGTGCTGGTGGTGCACGAGGAGATGTCCGAGGATCTGGCCTACCGCATCACGAAAGCGCTGTTCGAGTACCAGAACGAGCTGGCCGCCATTCACCCCGAGGCGGAGAAGCTGTCGGTCGAGAGCGCGGTGACGGGGTCGACGGTGCCGTTCCACCCGGGCGCCGTCCGGTACTACGAGGAGCAGGGGGCCTGGCCCGGATCGTAGGGCCGCACGCCGGACCGGCCGCCTATTCGCCACCGCGACACGAACCGGGAGATCCCCCTGGCCGATCCAGCCGCCCCGACGGCCGCCCTGCGTGACGACCCCGACGCCGAGGTTCCGACCCGGCAGTTGAGCGGCATCCCGGCCCGCCTGGTGACGGTGCTGGCGGCGGGCCTGTCCCTCTACGCCCTGTACTGGGTCGTCGGCATCGTCCAGCCGCAGATCTACCGGGTCAGCTTCCTGCTGATCACCCTGGTCCTCACGTTCGTGCTCTACCCCGCCGTTCCGGCTTGGCGAGGCCGGGTGGCCGCCGTCGACTGGACCCTCGCGGCGGCGTCCGTCCTCGTGCTGGCGTGGCCCATCGTCGACTTCGACCAGTTCGTCTACCGGGCCGCGACCCCGAGCGGACCGGACATCCTGTTCGGCACGATCACGACGCTGCTGGTGCTCGAGGCGACCCGGCGCACGGTGGGGTGGATTCTCCCCGTCACCGCCGTCGCCTTCCTGCTCTACGGCTACTACGGCCCGCTGCTCGAGCTCATGGGGCTCGAGATAATGGCCCACCGCGGGTACTCGATCGACCGGCTGGTGGGCACCCTCTACATGACCCTGGAGGGCATCTTCGGGGTGCCCCTGAACGTCGCCTCGAGCTACATCGTGCTGTTCACCATCTTCGGGGCGATGCTGCAGCACTCGGGGGCCGGCCAGTTCTTCATCACCTGGACGATGTCGGCGTTCGGCCGCTCGTCGAGCGGGGCGGGGCCGGGGCGCACCGTCACCATGTCGGGGTTCCTGCTCGGCACCGTCTCGGGCAGCGGCGTCGCCACCACCGTCACCCTGGGGGCGGTGGCGTGGCCGATGCTGCGCCGGGCCGGGTTCTCGCCCGAGATCGGCGGCGGCATCCTGTCGGCGAGCGGCATCGGCGCCATCCTCGCCCCCCCGACGATGGGGGCGGCGGCGTTCCTCATCGCCGAGTTCCTGCAGATCACCTACCTGCAGGTCATCGCGATGGCCATCGTGCCCGCGGTGCTCTACTACCTGTCGATCGTCCTCATGATCGAGGCCGACGCGCGGCGGCTGGGCACGAAGGCGGTCGACGTGGACGTGCCGTCGGTGTGGACCCTCACCCGGCAGTCGGGCTACCAGTTCGTGCCCCTCATCGCCATCGTGGTGTTCCTGGTGTCGGGCATGACCCCGTTCCGGGCGGTGTTCCTGGCCACGCTGCTCGCCATCGTGCTGAGCTTCGTCCGGCGCGAGACGGCGCTGCGGCCGGCGCGGCTGATCACCGCGCTCGAGACCGGGGGCCGGGCGGTGCTCGCGGTCGCCGCCACCACCGCGACGGCGGGCATCATCGTCGGCGTCGTCACCCTGACCGGGCTCGGGCTGAAGATCTCGAGCATCATCGTCGACCTCGCGGGCGGCAACCTGTTCTTCACCGTCGTCTACGCGGCGGTGGCGGTGTGGATGCTGGGCCTCGCGGTCCCGGTCACCGCCTCCTACATCATCGCGGCGGTGATGATCGCGCCGGCCCTGACCCTCGTCGGGGTGCCGGACGTCGCCGCCCACATGTTCATCTTCTACTACGCGGTGCTCTCCGAGGTCAGCCCGCCGACGGCGCTGTCGCCGTTCGCGGCGGCCGCCATCACCGGCGGCAACCCGTTCAAGACGATGATGCTGACCTGGAAGTACACGCTGCCGGCGTTCCTCGTCCCGTTCGCCTTCACCCTCAGCCCCGAGGGACTGGGCGTGCTGCTGCAGGCGCCGCTGGCCGACATCGCCCGCACCGTCCTCACCGCGGCGGTCGGCATCCTCGCCCTCGCCATGGGCCTCGGGGGCTGGCTGCGGCAGGCGGCCACCACGACCGAGCGCACCCTGGCCGTCGCCGGCGGCCTGCTGCTCTTCTACGCCACCACCGCCACCGACCTCGTCGGCGCCGCCTGCTTCGTCGCCGCCATCGCCCTCCATCTGGTCCGCACCCGCGCCTGACCCTCGTTCGCGGCCGGGTCGTCGTTCGGCGACGACGACCTGCCCCGGGTTGCGCCGTCGACCCCGCCGACGCACTCGCGCCGGACGGACGCCGCTGCCGTGTCGTTCGTTCGGCGACGACGACCGGCGTCGAGTTGCCACCGTCGAACACCGCTGGCGTGTCGTTCGTTCGGCGACGACGACCGGCGTCGAGTTGCCACCGTCGAACACCGCTGGCGTGTCGTTCGTTCGGCGACGACCGTCGAACACCGCTGGCGTGTCGTTCGTTCGGCGACGACGATCGGCGTCGAGTTGCCACCGCCGCCCCCGGTCCTCCGCTGACGCAACTCGCGCCGGACGGACGCCCCGCTTCCACCCGACGTCGGAACGGCTCGCACGCACACCTGCAGAGCCTTGTTTTATGCACGTAGACATAATGCCTGCGTGCATAACCGGCGCGGCAACGAGCCGGAGCACGACGTGGTGGCGCGCTCGGTGGACGGACGCCGGGCTGCTCGAGAGCAGTCGGGCGTCCTCCCGGACCCGTGCGTCACAACAGTTGCGACAGGAAGGTCCGGGCCGGAACGACCAGTGGAGGCCCGGGAGCGGCGAAGCAGTCGGCATCGACGGCCTCGGCGTCGACCACGACCTGAAAGGCGAACGGCGCCCCGAGCTGCTCCTGGAAGTACCCGAGCGACGGCCCCATCGCCTGGTCGCGGTGCTTGACCTCGGCGAGGAACCACGGCTCGCCGTCGCGCACGACCACGAAGTCCACCTCGCGCTTCTCCTTGTCGCGCAGGTAGCCGAGGTCGAACCGGCCGAGCCCCAGGTCGTTCCAGCCGTCGACGGCCTTGAGCAGATGGCAGGCGACGAAGGTCTCCGCCTTGTCGCCCGCGTCCTCGATGTCCGCCCAGTCCCGGAGGTACCACTTCGGTTCCTTGCGCAACGACCGCGAGACGTTCCGGAACCAGGGCCTGACCAGGAAGCCCAGGTGGAAGTCGCAGAGGGCGGCGACCCACCGGCGGGCCGTCTCGACCGACACCCGCACGTCGCGTGCGAGCCGATCGTAGACGAGCTGACGGGCCGACTCACGGCCCAGGCGCTGCACCAGCACCTCCAGTTGGTCGAGCTGTTGCACCTGGGTCAGGTCGCGGATGTCCTCGCGGACCAGTTGCCTCAGCCGCAACGACCGCCAGCGCCGACTGAAGCGCATGTCGCGCTTCAGGAACGGCTCGGGATAGCCGCCGTGCCGCCAGAGCGCCTCGAAGTCGGCGGCATCGACCGCCCCCGGCGGCCGGACGATGCCGTCTGCCCCGGGAAGCTCCCGGCTCACGGTCTCGGCGACCGAGAACGGGTGCATCCGGTACGAGAAGTACCGCCCCATCAGGCTGTCGCCGCCGCGCCGGTAGACGTCCAGGCGGCTGCTGCCGGTGACGACGATCCGGAGCCGATCCGCGTAGGTGTCGTACACCCCCTTCAGGAACGTCTTCCAGCGCGGGAACTTGTGCAGCTCGTCGAAGAGCGCCACCGGAACCGCCTCGGACAAGCGATTCGCCCCCAACCGGCGGGCGAGCCCGGCCGGCCCCGAGAGCATGAGCTCGCGGTCGTCGAGGTTGTCCCAGTTGCGGTACTCGTCGGCGTGGCGCCGACAGGTGGTGGTCTTGCCGACCTGCCGCGGACCGCTGACGAACGCCATCTGCCGGTGGTTCGCGAGGTGCTCGGCCAGGACGGCGTCGTAGAGGCGCGGGGCCGTTTCCATGTCCGACCATTATCTTTGCCATCGCATTCTGGTCAAGACCATCTTGCGATGGACAAGATTCTGGTCGCATTCGATCGCCTCGACGAGCGGGGCCGCACCGGCGCGCGCCCGCGTCCGGCCTCTCCGCCGATTCTCCCCCGACACCGTCGGGCGACACCGCGTCCGGTCGGGGCATCACGCCCGGACGAGGCGGCGGTACTTGATGTGGCGGGGCCGGTCGGCAGCCGAGCCGAGGCGGCGGCGGTCCCTCGTGGCCATCACGCCCGCACGAGGCGGCGGTACTTGATCACGCCCTGACGAGGCGGCGGTACTTGATGCGGTGGGGGCGGTCGGCGGCCGAGCCGAGGCGGCGGCGGCGGTCGGCCTCGTAGTCCTGGTAGTTGCCCTGGAACCAGACGACCTGGCTGTCGCCCTCGAAGGCGAGGATGTGGGTGGCGATGCGGTCGAGGAACCAGCGGTCGTGGCTGATCACGGCCACGCAGCCGGCGAACGCGACGAGCGCGTCCTCGAGGGCGCGGAGGGTGTCGACGTCGAGGTCGTTGGTGGGCTCGTCGAGCAGCAGCAGGTTGGCGCCGCCCCGCAGGAGCCGCGCGAGGTGCACGCGGTTGCGCTCGCCCCCCGAGAGGTTGCCGACGGTGCGCTGCTGGTCGCGGCCCTTGAAGTTGAACCACGAGCAGTACGCGCGCGAGGCCACCCGCCGCGACCCGAGCCGGATCTCGTCCTCGCCGTCCGAGACGGTCTCCCAGACGGTCTTGTCGGGGTCGAGCTCGCGGCTCTGGTCGACGTAGCCGAGCTCGACGGTGTCGCCGAGGGTCAGGGTGCCGGCGTCGGGGGCCTCCTCGCCGGTGATCATGCGGAACAGGGTGGTCTTGCCGGCCCCGTTGGCCCCGATCACGCCGACGATGCCGGCCGGGGGCAGGGTGAACGTCAGGTCCTGGATGAGGCACGTGTCGCCGTAGCTCTTGCGCAGGTTCCGGGCCTCGACCACCACGTCCCCGAGCCGGGGGCCGGGGGGAATGTAGATCTGGGCCGACTCGATGCGCTCGGCCGCGTCCTGGCTCAGCAGCTCCTCGTAGGCGTTCAGCCGCGCCTTGCCCTTGGCCTGCCGGGCCCGCGGCGACATCCGGATCCACTCGAGCTCGCGGGCCAGCGTGCGCCGGCGCCGCGTCTCCTGCTTCTGCTCGACCTCGAGCCGCCGCTGCTTCTGATCGAGCCACGACGAGTAGTTGCCCTCCCACGGAATGCCGGCCCCGCGGTCGAGCTCGAGAATCCAGCCCGCGGCGTTGTCGAGGAAGTAGCGGTCGTGGGTGATGGCGACCACCGTGCCCTTGTACTGCTGCAGGTGCCGCTCGAGCCACCCCACCGTCTCGGCGTCGAGGTGGTTCGTGGGCTCGTCGAGGAGCAGCAGGTCCGGGGCCCGCAGCATCAGCCGGCACAGCGCGACCCGACGGCGCTCGCCCCCCGACAGGTGGGCGACGGCGGACCGCGGCGGCGGCAGGCGCAACGCGTCCATCGCCTGCTCGACCCGCGAGTCGAGGTCCCACGCCCCGGCCGCCTCTATCTCGTCCTGCAGGCGCCCCTGCTCGTCCATCGCGTCCTGCAGCTCGTCGCCGGTCAGGCCCTCGTTGAAGCTCGCGGTCACCGCGTCGTATCGCTTGAGCAGGCCCTTGTGCTCGGCCACCCCCTCTTCCACGTTGCCCTTGACGGTCTTGTCCGGGTTCAACCGCGGCTCCTGCGGCAGGTAGCCGACGCTGACGCCCTCCGAGACGAACGCGGTGCCGGTGAACTCGTCCACCTCGCCGGCCATGATCCGCAGCAGGGTGCTCTTGCCCGCCCCGTTCAGCCCCAGCACGCCGATCTTGGCGCCGGGCAGGAACGCCAGCGAGATGTCCTTCAGCACCTCCTGCCCGGGGCCGTAGGCCTTGCCGAGCCGGTGCATCGTGTAGACGTATTGGTGGGCCATGTTCGGTTCCGTCGAGGATGGTTCCCGCCCGGGCGGACGCCGTTCTACTGCGGCTCGAGGACGATGGCGACCTCGGTGGTCTCGCCGGCGCGGACGGTCACCGTCCGGGGCGCCGCGCCGAGCTGCTCGTGCCAGATCGTCAGCTCGTGGTCGCCGGCCGGCACGTCCTCGAGAACGAAGGCGCCGTCGAGGCCGCTCACGGCGCCGCGGTCGTTGCTGACGACGATCCACGCCCGCATCCAGCCGTGCGAGTCGCACTCGACGCGCACCACGCCGGGGCGGCGCAGGGGTCGGTTGACCTCGAGGCCGGGGAACGGCATGGCGATGTTGAAGCCGGTGCGGTTGCGGTCGTCGTAGGTGTGGGTCGAGTGCAGGGTGTCGTCCTGGCTCGTCACCAGCACCTGGCTGCGGGTGGGGGCGATCTGCACGCGCGGGACGAAGAGGCAGCCGGCGTTGTCGATGCGGGGCGACGGCCGCTCGGCCGGCCACGGCACGCCGGTCAGCCGCACGACGGCGTTGGCCACGTGACCGGCCGCGTCGGCGACGATGGCCTCGTCGGGGACGCTGTCGCCGCACACCGCCTGGTCCGCGTTCACCTCGAGGGTGGCGGGCGGCGGCGGGTCGGCCATCGTCACCACCCCGCGGATAGTCCCCGTCGCCTGCGCGCGGCCGGAGGTCTGGACCGCCGTGGCCAGCCCCAGCGCGACGACGCAGGCGATGCTCCCGGCAAGCACTCGTGTCGTCATGGCTCTACTGTACCCCACCGGCGATCCGCCCCATCAGGCGCGGCCGCCCCCCGCCCCGCCTCTCCCGTGCCCGCCGGCGGCGCCCACCAGCTCGGGCTCGGGCGTGAAGTCCTCGCCGGGGTTGATGAAGCGGTCCTGCTCGAGCCGGTACTGCGTGTCGTGCAGCTCGCGGTAGCGGCCGCCCGCCGCGTACAGCTCGGCGTGGGTCCCCCGCTCGACGATCTCGCCCGCCTCGAGCACGACAATCTGGTCGGCGCTGCGGATGGTCGACAGCCGGTGGGCGATGACGAACGTGGTGCGGCCCCGGCGCAGCGCCCGCAGCCCGTCCTGGATCATCGCCTCGCTCTCGCTGTCGAGGCTCGACGTCGCCTCGTCGAGGATGAGGATGCGGGGGTCGGCCAGAATCGCACGGGCGATGGCCACCCGCTGCCGCTGCCCCCCCGACAGCTTGATGCCGCGCTCGCCGACGACGGTGTCGTAGCCGTCGGGGAAGCCGCGGATGAACTCGTCGCAGTGGGCGATGCGGCTCACCGCCTCGATCTCGGCCCGGGTGGCGTGGCGGCGCACGAAGCTGATGTTCGAGGCCACCGACCCGTCGAAGAGGAAGTTCTCCTGCAGCACGACGCCGAGCTGCCGCCGGTACTCGGACAGCCGCAGGTCGGCGAGGTCGTGTCCGTCGACGAGCACGCGCCCCGACTGGGGCCGGTTGAACGCGATGATCAGGCTGACCAGGGTGCTCTTCCCCGACCCGCTCGACCCCACGAGGGCGGTGGTGCTGCCGGCCGGCGCCTCGAGCGAGACGTCCCTGAGCACCGGCACCCCCTCGGTGTAGGAGAACGTGACCCGGTCGAGGGCGACGCGGCCTTCGACCCGGCCGACCGGCTGTCGCGACGCGTCCTCGTCGATCTCGGTCGGGGTGCCGAGAATCTCGCGAATGCGGTCGAGCCCCGCGAACGCCTCGGTGATCTGGGTGCCGATGGACGCGATTTGCATGACCGGCGCCACCACCACCCCGGTGAACAGCAGGTACCGCAGCAGGTCGCCGACGGTCCACGCGCCGGCGATGATCGCCTGCCCCCCCATGACGATCATCAGCGCCCCGATGACGCCGATGGCGAGCGAGGCGGCCGACGTGGTGGCCGACACCCCGGTCACCGTCTTCGCCACGTTGCGCAGCAGCCGGTGGACGCCGCTCGCGAACACCCGCTGCTCGCGCTTCTCGACGTTGTAGGCCTTGACGATGCGCACCCCCCCGAGGGTCTCGGCGAGCCGCCCCGTCACCTCGGCGTTGATCTTCCCGCGCTCGCGGAACAGCGGCCGCAGCCGCGAGAACGCCATCGCCATCGCCGCCCCGAGGACCACGAGGATGAACAGGGTGACCGAGGTCAGGCGCCAGTTCAGGTAGAACAGCACCCCGATGCCGACGGTCGCGGTCATGAAGCCGCCCGCGAGCTGGGTCAAGCCGGTCCCCACGAGGTTGCGGATGCCCTCGGCGTCGGTCATCACCCGCGAGATGAGGACGCCGGTCTGGGTGGCGTCGAAGTAGCCGACGGGCAGCCGCGTCACGTGCCGCTGCACCCGCTTGCGCATCTCGGTGATGGCGCGCTGCGCCGCCACCCCCAGCACCTGCGACAGCGCGAACCCGGTGCCGGACTGGACCACGGTGGCCCCGGCCGCGAGCAGGGCGAGGGGCAGGAGGAGATCGGCCCGGCCCTGGGCGATGACGTCGTCGACCACGTAGCCGGACATCCACGGCAGCACGAGGCCGGCCGCCCGGCTCACGAGCATCAGCGCCAGCCCGAGCGCGAGCCGGTAGCGGTGGGCATGCACGAGAGACCGCGCCTCCTGCCAGGCGCCGGGCGAGGCGAGCGGTCGCTTTCCCGTCTTCTGCGGTTTGTCGTCGGCCATGATGAAGAGATCAAGTATAGACTTTCGCCGTGGCTTCTCCCGTACGCCGCATCCTCCATCTCGACATGGATGCGTTCTACGCGTCGGTGGAGCAGCGCGACGACCCGTCGCTGCGCGGCCGCCCGGTGGCGGTCGGGGGGCGGCCCGACCGGCGCGGGGTGGTCGCCGCCGCGAGCTACGAGGCCCGCGAGTTCGGCGTGCGCTCGGCGATGTCGATGGCGCGGGCGGTGCGCCGGTGCCCCGAGCTGGTCGTGGTGCCGCCCGACTTCGCCCGCTACCGGTCGATCTCGGACCGCATCTTCGACATGTACCGCTCGGTCACCCCCCTCGTCGAGCCCCTCTCGCTCGACGAGGCGTACCTGGACGTGACGAGCAACAGCTGGGACGAGCCGTTCGCCACGACGGTGGCGCGGCGGCTGAAGCGGTGGATCCGCGACGAGACGAAGCTGACCGTCTCGGCCGGGGCCGCGCCCAACAAGTTCCTCGCGAAGATCGCCTCCGACTGGGACAAGCCCGACGGCCTGACCGTCATCCCCGTCGAGCGGGTCGACGCCTTCCTGCGGCAGCTGCCGGTCGACGCGCTCTGGGGGGTCGGCCCGGTCACCGCGAAGCGGCTCCGGGCCGCCGGGGTGGTGAAGCTCGTCGACGTGCGCACCGCCGACCCCGGCGTGCTCCGGCGCGCGGTCGGCAGCCGCATCGACTGGCTGCGCCGGCTCGCCGAGGGGAGGGACGACCGTCCGGTCAGCCCCGACCGCGTCGTCAAGTCGTCGGGCTCGGAGCACACCTACCCGACCGATCTCACCGATCCGGACGAGATCCGCCGCGAGCTCGACGGGCTGGCGCGGCGCGGGGCGGCGTGGCTCGAGCGCAAGGGGCTCGCGGCCCGCACCGTCACCATCAAGGTGCGCTACTCGGACTTCACCACCGTCACCCGCAGCCACAGCGCCGCCCCCGCCACCCGCGACGCGGAGCAGATCGTCGGGCGGGCGCGCAGGCTGCTGGACCGGACCGAGGCCTGCACGCGGCCCGTCCGCCTGCTCGGGGTGACCATGCACAACCTGTCGGCAGAGGAGGACGCCCCGCCGGGCCCCGGGCACCCGACCCTGCCGCTCTCCGATGCGGTCCCGCCGGCCGGGAGCCGGCAGCGTAGAACGGCGCAGACTCCCGGAGGATCGGATGGGCGCGGAGGACAGCAATCGACCTGAATCTGCGAACTGCAAGAGCAGACGCAGCCCGTGCAGGGTCGGATGGGCGCCGAGGGCAGCGGCCGACATGAATCTGCGAACTGCAAGGGCAGACGCAGCCCGTGCAGGGTCGGATGGGCGCGGAGGACGGCAATCGACCTGAATCTGCGAACCGCATGCAGACGCCGCCCGTGCTGCGGGTCTCTGCGTCGCCCGGCACGCGGCAAGGTAGTGTCGTCAGCGTTCCAGGCGGAGCCGCAAGGGAACGGTCGGCGGGCGGGGATCGGGATTTCCCCCCGAAAAACGGGCCCAAGCGGGGAGTACTCGAAGCTCCACCCGAGGTAAGATCGGGCCATGTTGAAGGGAACACGTCCCGGCATCCTCCGGAAGATCCAGCCGATCAGCGTGCACGGCCAGGTGTCGTGGGACGTCTTCTTCAACGACGCCGACGATCCGGACGGCCAGGTGCTGATGGCGCGGGTGGGGCCCGAGGCGGTCGATCAGACCCTGGAGCCGGGAGACCGCATCGTCCTGGAGTACCTCCTCGGCAGCGTGACCCAGGTCACACGAGACCCCGGAAGCGCGTAGCCGGCGCTGCCACGGGCTCCGGACCCGCGGCCGGGCCGGAGCCGGGCCTGCCGGCGACGCCGGCAAGACGCGCCGAGACGCGACGCGGGGCCCGCGCGGCCCCCCGGGATCGAGACGGCCGGACCCGTTTCCGGCCGCGGGAACCTATCGATGTGCTGACGCTCGAGACCCTGGGGTGGGACGATCGGTTCGAGGCCGAGCTTCGAACCTGCGGAGGCGGCGGCCTGCAGCCGGCCCGGGTCGCCGTCGCCCACAACGCCCTCTATCAGCTCGGCACCGCCGACGGCGAGGTGATGGCCGAGGTCGCGGGTCGACTGCGCCACCGTTCGGCCGGCCCCGACGCCCGCCCGGTGGTCGGCGACTGGGTCGGCATCCGCCCCGGCGCGAACGGCGGCTCGGCGACCATCGAGGCGGTGCTGCCGCGCCGCTGCTGCTTCTCCCGGAAGGCGGCGGGAGAGCCGACGCGCCGGCAGCTCGTCGCCGCCAACATCGACACCGTGCTCCTGGTGAGCGGCCTCGACGACGACTTCAACCCGCGGCGGATCGAGCGGTATCTCGTGGCCATCCGGAACAGCGGCGCCGCCCCGGTGCTCGTCCTCAACAAGGCCGATCTCTGCCCCCACCGCGAGGCCCGCCGCGCCGCCGCCGCGGCCCTCGCCCCGGAGGCCCCCCTGCACGTCGTCGAGGCGTTGCGGCCCGGCGCGGCCGAGCCCCTGCGGCAGCATCTTCCGCCGGGCCGGACCGGCGCCCTCATCGGGTCGTCCGGCGTCGGCAAGTCGACCATCATCAACCGCCTGCTGGGCCGCGAACGGCAGCGGACGGCGGAGGTGCGGCGCCGGGACGGCCGGGGCCGGCACACCACGACGCAGCGCGAGCTGATTCTCCTGCCGGGCGGCGGCATGATCATCGACACGCCGGGCATGCGCGAGCTGCAGCTCTGGGAAGACACCGACGCCATCGACGACGCGTTCGACGACATCCGGACGCTGGCCGCGGAGTGCCGGTTCCGCGACTGCGGACACGAGGGCGAGCCCCGGTGCGCGGTGCGCCGCGCGGTCGAGGCGGGGCGCCTGAGCGCGGCCCGCCTCGACAGCTTCCGCCGGCTGCGGCGCGAGCGGCAGGCGGTGCGGCAGCGCCGCGACGAGCTGGCGCGGCTCGAGGAACAGCGGCGCACGAAGGCGGCGCACCGCGGCTTGCGCGCGTCTCGTTCGAACCGGCTGACCGATGAGGGGTAGCGCGCCCTCGTGACGACACCGCGCCGGCAGTGAGAACCCACGGAGGACATCGCATGAGAACCGCACTCGCGGCCATCGGCCTGACGCTGGCGGCGGCCGCCGCCCAGGCGCAGGACGACACCATCACCATCCGCGCCGCCCGGCTCCTCGACGGGCTCGGCAACGTGCGCGAGAACGTCGTCGTGCACGTCACCGGATCGCGCATCAGCGCCGTCGAGCCGGCGCCTGCAGATGGAGAGCCGGCCGGCTACGACCTGTCCGGGCTCACCCTGATGCCCGGACTCATCGACACCCACGTGCATCTGACCTCGCACTTCAACACCGAAGGGCGCGCCGACCCCGACCCGGAGGAGACGCCGGCCCAGACCATCCTCTACGCGGCCGAGAACGCCTGGGCCACCCTGATGGCCGGCTTCACCACCGTGCAGAGCCTCGGCAGCCCCGCCGACCGCGACCTGCGCGACGCCATCGCCCGCGGGGTCCTGCCCGGCCCCCGGGTGCTCACCTCGCTGAGCGCGGTGAGGGCCGGCACGGGGTCGCCCGAGGAGATCCGCGCGTTCGTGCGCCGCCTGAAGGACGACGGGGCCGACGTCGTCAAGGTGTTCGCCTCGGCGAGCATCCGCGAGGGGGGCGGCCTGGTCATGACCCCCGCGCAGCTCGAGGCGGTGTGCACGGAGGCGCAGGCGGTGGGGCTGCGCACGGTGGTCCACGCCTACGGCACCGACGGGCTGACCGCGTCCATCGAGGCGGGCTGCGGCGGCATCGAGCACGGCAACCGCTACGACGACGCGGTCATCGAGCTCATGGCCGAGCGCGGCACGTACCTCGACCCCCACGTCCACTTGTTGTGGGCCAACTACTTCGAGCACCGCGACCGTTTCATCGGCCGCGGCAACTACACCGAGGAGGGCTTCGCGCTGATGGAGGAGGCCCGGACCACCGGCTACGAGACGTTCCGCCGCACCCTCGACCACGGGGGCGTGAAGGTGGTCTACGGCACCGACGCGGTGGCCGGCGCCCACGGCCGCAACGCCGAGGAGCTCGTCTACCGCGTCCGCGACGGCGGCCAGGACCCGATGGACGCCATCGTCTCGGCGACGTCCCTCGCCGCCGAGTCGCTGGGGCTCGCCGACACCGTCGGCCGGATAGAGCAGGGATACGAGGCCGACCTCGTGGCCGTCGCCGGCAACCCCCTCGACGACGTCGCCGCCATGCGCGACGTGCGGTTCGTCATGAAGGGCGGCGTCGTCTACCGGAACGCCGCGCCCTGACGGCGGGCACCGGCGCTTCCGTCGTATACTGCGGTTTCGCCGTTCGTCGCCGAACAGCTCGAGCGGGACGGTTTCCGTGACCCGTGGTGCATCCGTGAACACGATTCCTGCCGTTCCGGGCGGCGTCAGCCCCGTCTCGCCCACCCTGGCCGGCGATCAGTTCTCGGTTCAGTTTCCCGCCCGGCTCGGCGAGATCGGACCCCTCATCTCGATGATCGAGACCGTCGGGCGATGGCACGACGCGCCGGGCGCGGTCGTGTACGGCCTCAGCGTCGTCGTCGACGAGCTCGTCGCCAACGTGGTCCGCCATGCCCGGCCGGCCCCCGGCGCGGTGCTCCGCGTCTCGGTCGCGTTCTCGGGGGAGCGCGTCGGGCTGGTGTTCGACTGGCCGGGCGAGTCGTTCGATCCGGTCTCCTTCGTGACCCCCGACCTCGACCGGGGAGCCGACCCCGACGATCTGCCGGTCGGCGGGTTGGGGCTGTGCCTGGTCCAGGCCTTCGCCCAGGAAATGCGCTACCGGCGGGACGGCGACCGGAACGTCGTGGCGTTCGAGCGACGGTACGACCGGGACCGCTCCGTCATGGCCGTGCCGCGGGGGGAGACGGCCGACCGTGTCTCTCCTCCCTCAGATGGTGTGCAATGACCGACGTTCTCCGCTTGTCGACTCGACAGGTCAAGGCTTCTGCCGCCGAGTTCCAGGTCGTCGAGCTCGCGGGTCGGCTCGACTCGGGGAACGCGCATCAGGTCGAGAAGTCGATCCTGAGTCTGACCGAGTCCGGCTCCAACGTGATCGTCAACTGCGCCGACCTCGTCTTCGTGGCCTCCTCGGGAATGCGCGCCTTCATCCTGGGCGCCCGGTCGGCCAAGGCCCGGGGCCAGGTGTTCAGGGTGGCCGGCCTCATCCCGCACGTCTCGGAGGTCTTCCGGGTCACCGGACTCTACAGAATCCTCGACATTCGGCCCACCCTGGACGACGCCCTCGATCAACCGGGCGCCGTCGCCGTCGGCTCGTAGTCGTTTCCGGAATCGGGCGGGCGCCGTCTTGACTCGCCCTGCCCCGGGAGGTACGCTCCGGCTCTCGCTCGGAATCCGGTCTTTGCACGCCGCGCGCCGGGTGCTCGGGCACCGCGGGGCGGCGTAGGGGGGTAAGGAAGGTCATGGCTCGCACCATCTTCAACGTCGCCTGCCTCGTCGTGCTGCTCGGCACGATCACGCTCACCCAGCAGCCCGCCGACCCCGCGTCGGCGATGGCCGATGCCGCGGTGCGGTTCCTCGACACCCTGAACGACGATCAGGAGGCCGCGGTGCGGTTCCCGTTCGACGGCGAGGACCGCTTCGACTGGCACTTCATCCCGCGCGAGCGGAAGGGCGTCTCCCTCAAGATGATGACCGGCTCGCAGCGGGCCGCCGCCCTCGACCTCGTGCGGACGGGCCTGAGCGAGGAAGGGTTCACCAAGTCCGAGATCATCCGGCAGCTCGAGCAGATCCTGTACGAGCAGGAGGGCCGCGACATCCGCGACCCCGACCTCTACTTCTTCATGATCTTCGGCGAGCCGGGCGACGGCAACACCTGGGGCTGGCGCTACGAGGGGCACCACATCTCGCAGAACTGGACCATCGTCGACGGCAGCGCCATCGCCGCCACGCCGCAGTTCTTCGGCTCGAACCCGGCCGAGGTGCTGGGGGGGCCGCGGCAGGGCCTGCGGGTGCTGGGCAGCGAGGAAGACCAGGCCCGCGACCTGCTCGCGTCGCTGAACGACGAGCAGCGCAAGGCGGCCAAGCTCTCCGACGAGGCGCCCAGCGACATCCTGACCCGCGCCCAGCGCCGGGTCACCCTGCTCGAGGACTTCGGGGTGGCGCACAAGGACCTCGACGCCGACCAGCAGGCCGCCCTGTGGTCGATCATCGAGGAGTACGCCACGGCCCAGCCCGGTCCCGTCGCCCACGAGCGGCTGACCGAGATTCAGGACGCCGGGCTCGACGGCATCCGGTTCGTCTGGATGGGCGGCGAGGCCCAGCGCGAGCCCCACTACTACCGCATCCAGGGGCCGACGTTCCTCATCGAGTACGACAACACCCAGGGCAACGCCAACCACGTGCACAGCGTCTGGCGCGACTTCGCCGGCGACTTCGGCCGCGACCTGCTGGCCGAGCACTACCGGCAGTACGACCACGGCACCCGCAACGCGGACTAGCCCGCCCACCGTCGCCTTCGGCTCCGCTGGGCGCCCAACCAACCCTGCCAGGAGTCTGCACCGTTCTACGGCGCAGACTCCTGGCGACCGGCCGCGACGCGACGCACACACGCCTGCCCGGGCCGGCCGGTGCTCACCGGCCGGCCCGGATTGGTCAGTCGAACGTCCAGCCGCGACGTCCGGCGCCGACTACCCTCCAGCCAGCCATCCCGCCCGGCCATTCGCCCGCGACGTATTTGTCGGCCCGCGCGTCGTCAGGGTTGACTTCCTGTGTGAAAATTGGCACGCTTGTGTGCAGAGTCGACGCAGGGCGCATGCCCTTGCCTGTCGCGATCGACAGTGCTTCGGCTGGCCCGCCGGACGCAGGGGGCAAGAGTGGACGATGCGGTCGTGCTGGTCGGGTTGTTCATCTCGCTGGGGGGTGCGGTCGGAGCCGTGATCAGCGCTGTCGTCGGGCTGCGCAACAGCAAGAAGATCGACACCAACACCGAGAAGATCGATGCCCTCGACAGCAAGGTCGATGTGCTCACCGGGCGCGTCGACGAGCAGAGCAAGACGCAGCATTCCGTGCTTTCGGCCCTGCTGAAGGCGCCTTGACCCGCGGCGCAAGCCAGACCGAGGCCCTCCCCTACAGCCCCGTCAGGTGGACTTCAGAACGAGCAGGGTGCGGTCGTCGGGGCTGCCGAACGAGAAGCGGTGCACGTCGTCCATGACGCGCCGGCAGATGGCCTCGGCGCTCTCTTCCCTGGCCCCGTGCATCGTCGCGGCCAGCCGGTCGTGGCCGTACTCCTCGTCGTGGGCGTTGGCCGACTCGACGATGCCGTCGGTGTAGAGGGCCAGCAGGTCCCCCTGGCGGAGCCGGGCGCCGCCCTCGAAGTAGCGCGGCGACTCGAACATGCCGATGGGGACCCCGCCGCTCCACAGCTTGTCGACCGCCCCGTCGGGGCGCACGAGGAGCGGCGGCTGGTGGCCGGCGTTGACGTAGATGATCTGGCGGGTCGGCACGTCGAGGACGGCGTAGAACAGGGTGACGTAGCGGCCGGCGTCGACCGAGTCGTGGAAGAACCGGTTGGCGTGGCGCATGACCGCGCGGATGGCCAGCTCGCGCCCCACCAGCGCGTAGATCGAGGCCCGGATGGCCGCGACCTGGAGGGCGGCGGCGATGCCCTTGCCGGCCACGTCGGCGATGATGATGAGCCAGCGGTCCTCCGGCAGCGGGATGAACTCGTAGTAGTCGCCGCCCACTTCGAACGACGCCTCGTTGACGCCGGCGATGTCGAACCCGTCGAGGGTGGGGATGCCGCGCGGGACGAGGTCTTCCATCACCTGCCGGGCCACGAGCATCTCGGCGTCGATGCGCCGCTTGGCCCGCACCTCCTCCTGCATGCGCGACCGCTCGATGGTGCCGGCGATGAGGGTGCCCAGCAGCCGGAGCATCTCGACGGCGCGGGCATCGTAGGCCCCCGCGCGCTTGGAATGGAGCTCGATGGCGCCCATCACCCCGTGAAACCCCACCAGGGGGACGACGAGGCCGGACCGGTGGCACGGCCCGCCCTCCGCCGGATCGATGCTCTCGTCCAGCAGCACCGGCTCGCGGGTGTCGATGGCCCGGGCGACGGGCCGTCCCTCGTCGAGGGCGCCGTCGTGGCAGGGCACCGCTCCCGACTCGTCCCGCCACCAGAAATGGCGAACGTGCCGGCCCGAGCTGCCCAGCACGTACACGGCGGCCGAGTCGTAGTCGACGAGCCGGGCGACGCAGTCGAGGATGCCGTTCAGAATCCGGTCGGCGTCGCGCGAGTCGGCGGTGAGCCGGTAGGCGTCGACGAGCACGCGGACCGCGCGCAGCGCCTCGTCGGTGCAGGCGGTCTCGAGAACAGGCAGGGGCTGGGTCATCGTCGCGCCCGGGGGCAGCCGAGGTCCGGCTACCATATTACCCGGTACCGGCCGCTCTCCGGATCGCCGTGCTGTCCTTCAACCCCGTGTAGGCTCTCCGGTTCGCCCGTCCCCTCGGGCGCCCGATAGCGCGTGGGCGCGGTGTCGGCGGCTTCGACCGTCGGGCGCAACGCCGGGCTCACGCGGAGGCCCTGCCGTCGACCGGCACGCCGGCTCTCGGCGTGGCGCACGGTTCGAACGCGGCACGCAGCGGCGGCGCGGTGGACGGATCGCGCCCGGACGCATTAGAATGGACGGACGGCGCTTCCGCGCCGTCGCGTCAGGGCTTCACGAGCCCGGCGGCGCCTCCGGCACCGCACGCACGCGTTCCGCGGTCATCGCACGGTGAGTGTAGCTCAGTGGTAGAGCGCCGGACTGTGGCTCCGGATGTCGCGGGTTCAACCCCCGTCACTCACCCCAACCCCGGTCCCGGCCGCGTCAGGCGACTCCTCGACGAGCGGGGCGCCCTCGTCTTCCCCGGCGTCTACGACACGCTGTCGGCCAAGATCGCCGAGCGGGCCGGATTCCCGCTCGCCTTCGTCTCCGGCTACGCCGTCTCCGCCACGTTCATCGGCCAGCCCGACCTCGGCCTCCTCACCCAGACCGAGATCGTCGAGCGGGCCCGCCAGATATGCGGCGCAGTGGACATCCCGATCCTCGTCGACGCCGACACCGGCTACGGCAACGCCCTGAACGTGGTCCGCACCGTGCGCGCCCTCGTCGACGCCGGCGCCGCCGGCTGCTTCCTCGAGGACCAGGAGTGGCCGAAGCGGTGCGGCCACATGCCCGGCAAGCAGGTCGTCGACCGGGAGACGTGGCTCCAGAAGATCCGGGCCGCGGTCGAAACCCGCGGCGGACGCGACTTCTTCATCGTCGCGCGCACCGACGCGCTGGCCGCGGTCGGGTTGGACGAGGCCCTCGCGCGGGCCGAGGCGGCCCACGCGGCCGGCGCCGACGCGACCTTCGTCGAGGCCCCGGGGTCGCTCGACGAGCTGCGCGAGATCGGCCGTCGGGCACCCCGGCCCACCGTCGCCAACATGGTCGAGCAGGGACGGACGCCGGTGCTCGGCCGGTCGGAGCTGGCCGCGCTGGGGTTCGACCTCATCCTGTACCCGGTCGCGGGGCTCTACGCGTCGGCGCAGGCTCTTGCGACAGTCTACCGGCGCCTGCACGAAGCCGGCACCACCCGCGGCGCCGAAGACCTGCTCGTCCCGTTCGAGCAGTTCAACGAGCTGATCGGCGTCGACGAGTCCCGCGCCCTCGCCGCGCGGTACGAGGAGCCCACCGGCCAGGGGCGGTGACGGAAGTCACCTCGCGACGCGCCAGGAGTCTGCGCCGTAGAACGGTGCAGACTCCTAGCAGGGTTGGTTGGGCGCCCAGCGGAGCCGAAGGCGACGATGGGCGGGCTAGGCCGCCCGAAAGACGGAAGAAAAGGGCTGCCGGGATACTCGCGGCAGGCACCGGGAATGGGCCGTTGCCGACACATGCGACCTGAGGTGCCGCGCGGTCCGAAGAACCGGCCCGCCGGCCACCCCGGCACGTATCGTTGCCGGTCCCTCCTGCTGGCGGCGATCGCGGGGGTGGGCGCGGCGGGGCCGGGGCCGGCGGCGGCCCAGGTGCCCCCGGACGAGGCGTGGCGGACCCTCGAGACCGAGCACTTCCGCATCACCTTCCCCGAGCACCTCGAGGAGCTGGCGGCGAGGACCGCGGACGTGGCCGAGCAGGCGCACGAGGCCCTGTCGGCGGGGTTCCGGGCGGGTCCCGGAGGCACCATCGACATCGTCCTGACCGACCACGTCGACGTCTCGAACGGCTACGCCCGCGTATCGCCCTCGAACCGCATCGTGCTCCATGCGCGCCCCCCGCCCGACCACCTCGCGCTGGGCTACTTCGACGACTGGCTCGAGCAGCTCGTCGTCCACGAGCTCGCGCACGTCTTCCACCTCGACTACACCGGGTGGTTCGGCCGGATCTTCCGCGCCCTGTTCGGCCGGCTGCCGTGGCCCGGGTCCGTGTTTGCCTTTCCGGGTACCAACGTCCCGGCGTGGGTGATCGAGGGCCTCGCCACCTGGTACGAATCGGCCCTGACCCCGGGCGGCCGGGTGCACGGCACCTATCACGAGATGGTGCTGCGGACGGCGGCGCTCGAGGGGCGCTTCGAGTCCCTCGGCACGGCCGGGGGCTACTCTCCCCAGTGGCCCGGCGGGGGGCGCCGCTACGTGTACGGGTCGCTGTTCTTCGAGTACCTGCTCGACAAGCACGGGCACGACGCCATGGCCCGGTTCGTCGAGGACGTCGCGCGCAACGGGGGGCTGCCCCGGCGCGTCCTCGACGACGTCTCGCTGACGGGCGAGTGGGACACGTGGCGCGAGGAGATGCGCGCCCGGGTCGAACGGCTGGACGACGAGCTCGCCGCGTTCGGCCCCGTCACCGAGCCGGAGGCGCTGACGAGCGGCGCGCGCCAGGCGCTGCATCCCGCGGTCTCGCCCGACGGCGGCCGGCTGGTCTACGTCCGATCGGACGGACGGTCCGACCCGAGGCTCGTGGCCGTGCCGCCCGCTGGCGGGGACGCGTCGACGCTGGCGCGGACCAACCACCTCACGCGGTTCGACTTCCTGCCGGACGGCGGGGTGGTGTTCTCGCAGCGCGAGTTCACAGATCGTTACCGTCACTACAGCGACATCTACGTCCTGGCCGGCGAGGGAACGGTGCGGCGCGTCACCGAAGGTGCCCGGATCGCCGCGCCGTCGGCCGGCCCCGGCGGCGGATGGGCCGTCGCGGTGATGGACGGCGGGGGGACCAACGGCCTGGTGCGGGTCGATCTCGGAAACGGCGTGCTGGAGGAGATCGTCGCCCCGGCCGCGGACACGTACTGGGCCTGGCCCGCGGTGTCCCCCGACGGCCGGTGGATCGCGGCGAGCCGCTGGGCCGAGGGCCGGCACGACGTCGTCGTCCTCGACGCGGACGGGCGGCCCGTCCACGCGGTGACCCGCGACCGCGCCCTCGACATGGCCCCGGCCTGGAGTCCCGATGGGCGCCACCTCGTCTGGTCGTCCGACCGCACCGGCATCCCCAACGTCCTTGCGGTCGAGATCGACCCCCTCACCGGCCGTGCCGGCCCGCCGCGCCTCCTGACCAACGTGCGTACGGGGGCGGCGTTTCCGAGCGTCGACCCCGCCGGCGAGTGGCTCTACTTCTCGGGCTACCACGTCGACGGCTGGGAGATCGAACGCGTGCCGTTCGCGCCCGACCGCGCCCCGAACGCGCCCGCGCCGGCCGCACGCTTCGACGACGACGCCCATGCGATCCCGGCGGGCGCCCTCGCCCACGCCGTATCGGCATCCGAGGACGAGGCGACCGCGACACGAACCGCGGCCGGGGCGGCGCAGGCCGACGACGCCGGCGACGAACGCGGGCCGGGCCGCGCCGGCGACGCCGCGCGGGGCTACTCGCCGTTCTCGACCCTGTGGCCCACGTACTGGGTCCCCGACCTGCGCCCGCCGGTGGCGGTCGCGAAGACGACCGTCGGGAACGTCGAGACGCCGCGCACCGAGCTTCTCGGCTATGCGTTCGGCGGCCGTACCGCGATGTTCGACGTGGTGGGCAGGCACGCCTACGCCGGCGGGGCCAGGTTTCTCGGGTCGGGCCGGCGCGCGGGAGACGTCTCGTACGAGTACCGGGGCCTGGGCAACCCCACCGTCGGTTTCGCGGCGTCACAGGGCTGGGGACACGACGGCGTCAGGGTGAGCGACGCGTCGGGGGCGGAGGGCTCTCCGGAGACGTTCTTCGTCCTCGAGCGGCGGCGGCGCGCGGCGACGTCGGTGCGCATCGAGCGCCGCGGCTACCGGACGTTCGTCGGGTTGACGTTCTCGGCCGGGCTGGTTCGGAGCGACCGCGAGGTGCTCGACGCCGACCTGCAGGCGAGCGGCGGCTACCGGCTCGCGCGGCCGGGCGCGACCTCGAGCGAGCTCGCGGTCGCGCTGAACGTCTCGTCCGCGCGGTCGCACGCGTTCCAGATGGGAAACGCGCGCGGCGCCGCGATCGAGCTGCGGGCCCGGACCCGCCGCGACCTCGACGTGCCGGCGGGGCTCGCGGGCGCGACCGACGTCGATCGCTCGGCCGACGACCTCGTCGGCCGGTTCCGGGCCTACCTGCCGCTGCCGGGTCCGGGGTTCGCGGCCCCGGTGCTCGCGGTCCGCGCGAGCGGGGGCGCGGCGCGAGGACCGGCGACCCGCACGGGGTACTTCTCGGCCGGCGGCGACCTCGGCCAGTTCGCGGTGCGGGGTCACGACATCGCGACCCGGGCCGGGCGTCGCGCGTGGTCCGCATCGGTCGAGCTCCGAGCGCCGCTGGCCCTGGTCAACCGGGGCGCCTGGGGCCTGCACCTCGACCGCCTGTTCGCCTCGGCCTTCGTCGACGCCGGCGACGCGTGGGGCGCCGGCGCGGCCTTCGCCCCGGCGGCGCCGCCGGGACGGCGCCCGCTGACGTCGTTCGGCGTCGAGCTGACGACGGACGTGCTCGCCTTCGTCCCCCAGGCTCCCTTGCGGCTTCGCTTCGGGCTGGCCGCGGTCCCCGACCCCGACGCCCCGCCCGGCGCCCCCGCCGAAGCCGCCCGGTGGCGCCGGGTCTTCTACGTCGGGGCCGGCGTGCCGTTCTGACTACCCGCCGGTCGGTATCGCTGGTGCGATGAGCGGGGTCAACTGATCGACCACTGCAGTGGTGATGCGTTGTTCCATGGTGAGCAGTTGGACCAAGATGAGGGCGACGAGAGCGAGCGCGATCCCGAGTCCCCACCGGGCGATGCGGTCAGCGTCTCTTGCCCTACGGTCGGCGTAGGCGGCGTGTTCGACTGCCCGCTCGGCGGCGAGTTGAGCCCTGAGGGCGTCGAACTCGGCGTCGGTGTGCTCGCTCATGTCCTCGGAGCGTATCAGCCGCCATGCTCGACTGCAAGCGCAGGGGACGACGAGACCGGACCACACCCATCGGCATCGGCGGCCCTTCCGAAACGGCGCTATAATTCCGTCCATCCAAGACCAGCGGGCGTCTCCGACGCCAGGGAGGTGCGGGTTGACTGTCCCCGTCTCGATCACCGTCAACGGACAGCGGTACGACCGCGAGGTCGAGCCGAGGCTGCTCCTGGTGCACTTTCTGCGCGAAGTCATCGGGTCGACGGGCACCAAGGTGGGCTGCGACACCAGCCAGTGCGGGGCGTGCACGGTGCTGATGGACGGCACTTCCCTGAAGTCGTGCACGGCGCTGGCCGTCCAGGCCGACGGCGCCGAGGTGACGACCATCGAGGGGCTCGCCGACGGCGACGCCCTGCACCCGCTGCAGGACGCGTTCTGGGAGAAGCACGGGCTGCAGTGCGGCTTCTGCACGCCGGGCATGATCATGGCGTCGCACGAGCTGCTGCGGGTCACCCCGAACCCCAGCGACGCCCAGATACGCCACGGCCTCGAGGGCAACATGTGCCGGTGCACCGGCTATCAGAACATCGTGCGGGCGGTCCGCCAGGCCGCCGGAACCACGGCAGGTCAGCCATGAGCACACGCATCTTCGGTTCAGGCATCCGCCGGCGGGAAGACCCGCGCCTCATCACCGGCAGCGCCACCTACACCGACGACCTGACGCTGCCGCGCATGGTGCACGCGGCGATGCTGCGGAGCCCCCACGCCCACGCGCGCGTCACCTCCATCGACACGAGCAAGGCGGCGGCCGCCCCCGGGGTGATCGCGGTGTACACCCACGCCGACACCGAGGGCGGGCTGCAGCCGGCGCCGTGCGCCTGGCTCCTGCCCGACTCGGACCTGAAGATCGCCAACTATCACTGCCTCGCCAAGGACGTGGTGCGCTTCGTCGGCGACATCGTCGCGGTGGTGGTGGCCGAGAGCCGCTACCAGGCCGAGGACGCCCTCGAGCTCGTCGACGTCGGCTACGAGCCGCTGCCCGCGGTGACCGACCCCGAGGCGGCGGCGGCCGAGGGCGCGCCGAAGCTGCACGACGAGATCGACGGCAACCAGGCGTTCCACTGGAAGGTGGCGGGCGGCGACGTCGACGCGGCGTTCGCCGGGGCCGACGTGGTGGTGAAGGACCGCATCGTCCAGCAGCGGCTCATCCCCAACGCGATGGAGCCGCGGGCCGCCCTGGCCAGCTTCGTCGGCGCGACGGGCGAGCTGACGGTGTGGAACACCACCCAGAACCCGCACATCGTGCGCTTCCTCACCTCGCTCGTGCTGGGGCTCTCGGAGGACAAGATACGGGTCATCGCGCCCGAGGTGGGGGGCGGCTTCGGCAGCAAGATCGCGGCCTATCCCGCCGACTTCCTCACGATGTTCTGCAGCCGCAAGCTCGGGCGCCCCGTCAAGTGGACGGAGACCCGCAGCGAGAACTACCAGTCGACCACCCACGGCCGCGACCACGTCCAGCACGTCGAGCTGGCCGCGAAGAACGACGGCACCGTCCTCGGCCTGCGCTGCACCGTGCACGCGGGCATGGGCGCGTACCTGTCGACGGCGGCCCCGGGCATCCCCACCATCCTGCACGGGCTGATGCTGTCGGGCGTGTACACGCTGCCGGCGGTGCACGAGGACGTCTACGGCGTCTACACCAACGGCGTGCCCGTCGAGGCGTACCGCGGGGCCGGGCGCCCCGAGGCCACGTTCATGCTCGAGCGCATGATGGACGTGCTGGCCGCGAAGCTCGACATGGACCCGGCCGACGTCCGCAAGAAGAACCTGATACCGAAGTTCGACGACGGCCACGACGTCGTCACCACCCTGACCTACGACAGCGGCGACTATCCCGGCGCCCTCGACAAGGTGCTGGCCCACGCCGACTACGCGGGGCTGCGCGCGAAGCAGAAGGCGGGCCCGGCCAACGGCACCTACACCGGCCTGGGCCTCGCCACCTACGTCGAGATCTGCGGCCTCGGGCCGTCGCAGGTCGCCGGGGCCATCGGGTTCCAGGGGGGCCTCTGGGAGAGCGCCATCGTCCGCTTCCACCCGAGCGGCAAGGTGCACGTGTTCATCGGGGCCTCGCCGCACGGGCAGGGCGAGGAGACGACCTTCGCCCAGATCGTGGGCAGCGAGCTGGGGGTCGATCCGCAGGACGTCAAGGTCTTCCACGGCGACACCGACAACACCCCGATGGGCTGGGGCACCTACGGCAGCCGCACGACTGCCGTCGGCGGGGCGGCGCTGGCCCTGACCGCGCGCAAGATCCGCGACAAGGCCAAGGTCATCGCCGCCCACCTGCTCGAGGCGGCGGTCGAGGACATGGAATACGAGGACGGCAAGTTCTTCGTCAAGGGAGCGCCCGACCAGAGCAAGACCATCGGCGACATCGCCCTGATGGCCAACGTGGCGTGGAACATGCCCGAGGGGGTCGAGGCGGGGCTCGAGGCCTCGACGTTCTACGACCCGCCCAACTTCACGTTCCCGTTCGGCGCCCATCTCGCGGTGGTCGAGGTGGACGCCGAGACCGGCGCCGTCGCCCTGAAGCGCTATGTCGCCCTCGACGACTGCGGCCCGCAGATCAACCCCGTGATCGTCGAGGGTCAGGTGCACGGCGGGGTCGTGCAGGGGGTGGGCCAGGCGCTGTGGGAGGAGGCCGTCTACGACGAGGGCGGCCAGCTCGTGACCGGCAGCATGCTCGACTACGCCCTGCCCCGCGCCGACCTGCTCCCCGAGATCGAGGTGCTGTCGACGGTGACCCCGTCGCCGCACCACCCCCTCGGGGTGAAGGGCATCGGCGAGGCGGGCACCATCGCGTCGACCGCGGCCGTCTACAACGCGGTGATGGACGCCCTCCGGCCGCTGGGGGTCACGTCGGTCCGGATGCCGCTGACGCCGGAGCGGGTGTGGCAGGCCATTCAGGACGCCAAGCAGGCGAAAGGATAGGGCGATGTACGCACCAGACTTCGCATACTACCGGGCGGACTCGGTGGCCGAGATCGGCCGGCTGCTGCGCGCCCACCCCGGCGCCAAGCTGCTGGCCGGCGGGCACAGCCTCATCCCCCTCCTGAAGCTCCGGCTCGCCGCGCCGGCGGCCCTCATCGACATCGGCCGCGTCGCCGAGCTGAAGGGCATCTCCGCCGGCGACGGCCGGGTGCGCATCGGCGCCCTGACGACCCACGCGGAGATCGCCGCGTCGGCCGACGTGGCGCAGCACGCCCCGGCCCTGGCCGCCGCGGCCGGGGTCATCGGCGACCCCGCGGTGCGCAACCGCGGCACCATCGGCGGCAACGTGGCCCACGCCGACCCCGCGTCCGACCTGCCGACGGTGCTCGTGGCCCTCGGGGCCTCGTTCACGGTGGCCGGCGACGACGGCGAGCGCAGCGTCGCGGCCGGCGACTTCTTCCAGGGCATGATGGCCACCGCCCTCGGCGAGCACGACGTCGTGACCGCCATCGACGTCCCGGCCCGGCCCGGCGGCCAGGGCCAAGCCTACGAGAAGTTCTCGCACCCCGCCTCGCGCTACGCGGTGATCGGGGTGGCGGCCGCCGTCGAGCGGCAGGGCGACGCCATCGGCAGCGTCGCGGTGGCGCTGGGCGGTCTCGTGCCGGCGGCGGTGCGGGCCGGCTCGGTCGAGCAGGCCCTGTCGGGCCAGGCGCCGACGGCCGAGGCCGTCGCCGCCGCCGCGGCCGCGGTCTCGAACGACCTCGGCGACGATCTCATCGGCGACATCTACGCGTCGGCCGAGTACCGGCGGGCGATGGCCCCGGTCTGCGTCAAGCGCGCCCTGACGGCGGCGCTCAACCCGGCTTCGGCTTCGCCCCCGCCCTCGTCCGAGGGGTCGGGCGCCGGGTCCGGCGGCTCGTGGTGGCCCTGGTCGTAAGTCCGCGCCGGGGAGCGGCGCGCCTCCCCACTGTTTGGGCGGCAAGCGGAACCATCAGGTGACGCTTGCCGCCTCCTTTGCCGCTCCCCGATCGAGACACCAACAGCTCACAGTCCGCCACGATGACCGACACCACGGCACCCGCCCTGCCGGCGTCCATCGACGAGCTGCAGGCGCTGCTGTCGCGCGAGGCCTACGTCGCCGACCGCGGCCTCGCGACGTCGATCTACCTCGCCCTGCGTCTGGGCCGCCCCCTGCTTCTGGAGGGCGAGGCCGGCGTCGGCAAGACCGAGGTCGCGAAGGTCCTCGCCAAGGGGCTCGGGGCCGAGCTGATCCGGCTGCAGTGCTACGAGGGGCTCGACGTCACCCACGCCGTCTACGAGTGGAACTACGCGCGCCAGCTCCTCGAGATCCGGCTGCGCGAGGCGGCGGGACCGGTCGACCGCGCGGCAGTGGCCCGCGATCTCTTCGGCCCCGACTTCCTCATCAAGCGCCCCCTGCTGCGCGCCCTCGAGTCGGGCGGCGGGGGGCGGGCGCCGGTGCTGCTCATCGACGAGCTCGACCGCGCCGACGAAGAGTTCGAGGGCTACCTGCTCGAGCTGCTCTCCGACTTCCAGGTGACGATTCCCGAGCTGGGCACGGTGCGCGCGTCGACCCCGCCCGTCGTCGTCATCACCTCGAACCGGACCCGCGAGCTGCACAACGCGCTGAAGCGGCGCTGCCTCTACTGGTGGATCGACTACCCGGACTTCGAGAAGGAGTACCGCATCATCACCGGCAAGGTGCCCGAGGCGCCGGCCCGCCTCGCCGAGCAGGTGACCCGCTTCGTGCAGGAGCTGCGGACGGCCGAGCTCTACAAGGTGTCGGGCGTCTCCGAGACGCTGGACTGGATAGCGGCCCTCGTCGCCCTCGACCGCCGCGAGCTCGACGGCGCGACCATCGACGAGACCCTGGGCCTCGTGCTGAAGACCCAGGAAGACCTGGAGGCGATACGCGGCGAACGGGCGCAGGCGCTGTTCGAGCGCAGCCTCCTGCCGGCCGGCGCCGCCGGGGGGTCATGACCAACGACGGCGGCGACCGTGGCGCGCGCGCTCCCGAAGCGAACCGACCGCCCGAGCCGGCCCCCGACGACCCGCGCGCCGCGGGCCACCTGTTCGGCAACCTCCTCCGGTTCGGCCGCCTGCTGCACGCGCTCGGCCTCGACGTGCAGGCGGGCGGCATGCTCGACGTGGCGGAGGCCCTGGGCCACGTCGACGTCGGCCGGCGGGCCGACTTCTACCACACGCTACGGACCCTGCTCGTCCGCCGGGCGCAGGACCTGCCCGTCTTCGACGAGGCGTTCCGCCTGTTCTGGCGCCCCCCGCGGGGCGAGCGCACCGCCCGCGACCTGCGGGCGATGGGCGAGCGCCGCCGCTTCGCGCCCCCCGAGGTCGACGTGCCCCCCGACGCGCCGGCGCCGGGGGAGGCCGAGGGGCGTGAGGATCCCCTGCTGCGGCTCGAGCAGGTCGCGGCAATGACCTGGAGCGCGCGGCAGGTCTCGCGCACCAAGGACTTCGCCACCTTCAGCGACACCGAGATCGCCGACGCCCGCGCCCTCATGGCGTCCCTCGAGTGGACCCCCGCCACCCGGACCACCCGCCGGTGGCGCCCCGGCGCCGGCCCGACCATCGACGTCCGCCGCGCCGTCCGCCACAACCTCCGCTTCGGCGGCGAGCTCGTCCTCCTGCCCCGCCGCACGCGCCGCACCCGGCCGCGCCCCCTCGTGCTGCTCTGCGACGTCAGCGGCTCGATGGAGCGCTACAGCCGCATGCTGCTCCACTTCGTGCACACCCTCGCCCGCGGCTTCGACGCCGTCGAGACGTTCCTCTTCTCGACGACCCTGACCCGGGTGACGAAGCGCCTCGCCCGGCGCGGCGTGGACGACG
Source organism: Vicinamibacterales bacterium (assembly GCA_965116765.1). GTDB lineage: Bacteria > Acidobacteriota > Vicinamibacteria > Vicinamibacterales > UBA8438 > JAJEEA01. The sequence goes on from OZ220718.1 coordinate 2,843,727, forward strand.
TGGTGCCCACGCTGCCTCGTCACGTCCCGGACTGGTCGGGCGGCACCCGAATCGGCGAAGCCCTCGGCCGGTTCAACCTCGACTGGGCGCGCCGGGTGATGGGCCACGCCCCCATCGTGCTCCTCATCTCGGACGGCTGGGACCGCGGCGAGCCCGAGCGCCTCGGCCGCGAGATGGCGCGCCTGCAGCGAAGCTGCCATCGCCTCGTCTGGCTCAACCCGCTGCTCGGCTCCCCCCGCTACCGCCCCCTGACCCGCGGCATGCAGGCCGCCCTGCCCTGGATCGACGACTTCCTCCCGGTGCACAATCTCGCCAGCCTCGAGTCGCTGGCCGCGCACCTGAACCGGCTGGTCGACCGCCGCCCCGCCCGCCGCCAGCTCGCGCCGCCGGGGGCCGGGGGCCGGGCCGGCGCCGTTACGAGGGCACGGGAACGAGCCGGCACCGACACGGAGTCGGCGGCCCGGGCCGGCGCTCTCGCCCCGCCGGGGGCCGGGCGCCAGTTCGTCGGGCCGGGACGGGCCTCGTCGGCCACAGACACCGAAGCGCCATGAACATCAACGCCACCTACACCTTCAACGCGCCCCCCCAGACCGTCTGGGACCTCCTCGTCGACGTCGACGCCGTCGCCGGCTGCCTGCCCGGCCTCGAGTCGCTCGAGCCGGCCGGCGAGAACAAGTACCGCGCCGTGCTCACCATGGGCATCGCCGCCGTCACCGGCCGCTACGAGGGCACCGTCGAGATGCAGGACCTCGACCCGCCGAACACCTACCGCCTCGCCGTCGAGGGCCGCGGCAAGCCCGGCTTCGTCAACGGCGGGGCCGCCATCGCCCTGCGCGACGCCGGCGGCGCGACGGAGGTGACGGTGGAGGGCACCGTCCAGGTGGGCGGCACCATCGCCCGCGTCGGCCAGCGTCTGCTCGGCAGCGTCTCGAAGATGATGATGGACCGCTTCTTCGCCTGCCTGCAGAAGCGGCTGGAGTGAGTCGACGGGAACGCCCCCATGAGCGCGACGCGGTCGGACCGAACCGCCATTCGCCGGACCTCGCTGTCGCGGCCGGCCGCGCTCGCCCTTCAGGACGACGTCATCCGCAAGGACCGGACGTTCTTCGACTATGGCTGCGGTCGGGGCGGCGACCTGCTGCGGCTGCACCAACTGGGAATCCCGGTTTCGGGCTGGGACCCCGCCTTCTTCCCCGACGAAGAGCGCACGCCGGCCGATGTCGTCAACCTCGGCTACGTCGTCAACGTGGTCGAAGACCCCCACGAGCGCGCCGTCGTCCTGGCCGCCGCGTGGACGCTCGCGCGGCAGGTCCTCGTCGTGTCCGCCCGTCTCGACTGGGAGGCGGCCGACACCGCCGTCGACTTCCAGGGCGACGGCATCGTCACGGGCCGACGCACCTTCCAGAAGTTCTTCACGCAGGAGGAGCTGCGCACGTGGATCGAACGGGTCCTCGGCCGGCGCACGGTCGCTGCCGCGCCCGGCATCTTCTACGTGTTCCGCGACGAGGCCGAGGAGCAGTCGTTCGCCGTCGGCCGCGTCTCGCGCCGCCGCCGCGCCCCCGGCATCGACGAATGCCGGGAGCTCGTCGCCGACCACGAGGACCTGCTCGACCCCCTCGTCGCGTTCTTCACCGAGCGCGGCCGCCTGCCCACCCCCGGAGAGCTCCCGACCGCCCCGCAACTCACCGGCGCGTTCGGCAGCGTCGCCCGAGCGTTCTCCCTGCTCCGCCGGGCCACCGGCGCCGAACGCTGGAACGCGCTGCGCGACCACCGGCGCGACGACCTGCTCGTGTACCTCGCCCTCGCCGCGTTCCCGAAGCGCCCCCGCCTCGGCGCGCTCCCCGAGGCGCTTCGCCTCGACATCCGCGCCTTCTTCGGGTCCTACAAGTCCGGCTGCGCCGCCGCCGACGCGCTGCTGTTCTCGGCCGGCGACCAGGACGCGGTGGACCGCGTGTGCCGCCGCGCCCCGGTCGGCAAGCTGCTGCCCGACGCCCTCTACGTCCACCACACCGCCGTCCCCCATCTGCCGCCGCTGCTCCGGGTCTACGAAGGCTGCGCCCGCCAGCTCGCCGGCGCCGTCGACGGGCTGACCCTCGTCAAGCTCTCCCGCCGCCGGCCCCGCGTGTCGTACCTCGTCTACGAGTCGTTCGACCGGGTGGCCCACCCCGCCCTGCAGAGCAGCATCGTCGCCGACCTCAAGGGCCTCCGCCTGCACTTCCGCGACTACACGCGCACGGCCAATCCCCCGGTGCTCCACCGGAAGGAGCGCTTCGTGGCCGACGACTACCCCGCCCGCGCCCGGTTCGCGCGCCTGACCGCCCGCGAGGAGCGCCTCGGGCTACTCGACGCCAACACGACCATCGGCACCCGCGACGGCTGGTCGAGGACCCTCTCCGACCACCACGTCAGCATTCGCGGCCACCGGGTCCTCCCGCTTACGGTTCCCGATGCCGCGCCGGCAACTCCTCCCGCCGATACCGCCCCCCACCCACGTCGCTGATCCCCGGCAGGGGCGCCGTACTCCAGGTCATCTCGTCAGCCGGGCGTCGCCCCAGCCCCCCAGTGCTCGCGTGCGTCCACCGGCTCCGGTGTGCGCGTTCCGTCCAATGTCCGCAAATGCAGTCCGAAAAACTGATTGCGACACGTATAATGGACGTTATGACGAGCACCAGAGACCGACCCCTGCCCTTGCCGGTACGCCGCGTGCTCGGCAAGCTGGGCGCCGATGTCCGCGACGCCAGGCGCCGCCGACGCATCCCCACCGCGACGATGGCAGAGCGCGCCTTGATCAGCCGAACGACGCTGCACAAGGTCGAGAAGGGCGACCCCGGCGTCTCGCTGGGCGTCTATGCGACGGTGCTGTTCGTGCTGGGCCTGGAGGCTGGCGTCGGCGACCTGGCGGACGCGAGGCGCGACGCGGTCGGGCTGGATCTCGAGGCGGAGGCGCTGCCGAAGCGCATTCGCGCCAGACGCCCGCGGAAACCCGCGGCGCACGTCTGATGGACATCGCGAAGCCTTGGCGCCATGCCGATGGTATCCTGATGACATCATGGTGCGTACTCAGATACAGCTTGCCGAAGATCAGCACCGGCGATTGACGCGCTACGCGGCCCGGCTCGGTATTTCGCTGGCGGAAGCGGTGCGACGTTGCGTCGACGCGCAGCTCGACCGCGAGATGACCGCGCCGTCGCGCGACGATCGCGTGCGGGCGGCGCTCGCCGTCTGCGGCAAGTACCGCGACCCGGAAGGGGATACCGACGTAGCCCGGAATCACGATCGGCACCTCGGCGAGGCGTACGGGTCGTGAGCGTCTTCGTCGACACCTCCGGGTTCTATGCCCTCCTCGTCGGCTCCGAGGACAGTCACGCCGACGTGGTCGGCGCGTTCCGCGACGTCGTCGCGCGGGAACGGCCGCTCCGGACCACCTCTTACGTCCTGGCCGAGACCGTGGCGCTGCTGCAGCATCGCATCGGGCTCGAGCCGGTGCGCGACTTCGACGAGCACGTATACCCCCTGCTGTCGGTGGAATGGGTGTCGGAAGACCTGCATCGACGCGGCATGCGGCGCCTCTCGCGGGAGGACCGCCGCCGGCTCAGCCTCGTCGACTGCGTGAGCCTCGAGTTCATGCGGCACCAGGGCATCGACGACGTGCTGGGGCTCGACCGGCACTTCGAGGAAGCGGGACATGCCTTGATTGCCGGTCGGAAGATGAAGCCGACAACCTGACGCAGCAGGCCCCCGCCGCCCCGGCTCGGGCACGGAGTACAGCAGTGGGCCGTCCATGCTCGATCGCTCTTCCTTCGAACGCCATCAGGAACTTCCCGGACCCACCGGCCTCTAGTGAGGATGGCCCGTCGGACCGCGGTTGACGCACCGGCGGGGGCCACGGTTCAATGGTGACGTGGATTTCGCCGACAACGGGGGCGTCGACGACCGGGGCGCCGGCGAGGCGGGTTGAACGGGCCGCATGGAGATCGCCAACCCCATCTACGACGCCGCGTTCAAGTACCTGATGCAGGACGACCGGGCGGCGCGGCTGCTCGTCGGCCGGATCGCCGACATGCAGGTCGAGTCGCTGGAGCTGCGCCCGCAGGAGCGCGCGACGCCCCGCGACGCGGAACGCGCGCAGGACGCGCCGTCGGCGCCGCCGCTGGCCCTGTTTCGCATGGACTTCGCGGCCCGGGTGCGGACGGCCGAGGGCCGCCGACGGACCGTGCTGATCGAGATCCAGAAGACCAACGCGCCCACCGCGGTCGAGCGCTTCCGCGCGTATCTGGGCCAGCAGCTCTGCAGCCCGGACAACGTGGTCGTGCACCCTTCCGGACGGCGCGAGGCGGTGCCCATCGTCACCATCTACCTGTTGGGCTACGACCTGGGCGTGTCGGACGAGGCGGTGCTGGACGTGTGCCCGCGGGTGACGGCGCGGCGCACGGGGGCCGCCCTCGACGCGGACCATCCGTTCGTCGCGGGCATCCACCACCGCAGCCACATCGTGCAGATCCCGAGGCTGCGGGGCCGGCGGCGGGACGAGCTGGAGCGGATTCTGTCGATCTTCGACCAGGGCGCGGCGCCGGTCGCGCGCGGCGGGGCGCACGTGCTGAGCATCGACGAATCGGCATATCCCCAGGAGTACGGGTTCGTGCTGCGGCAGCTCCAGCGGGCGGCGGCCGAGGAGGACGTCCGGCGCTTCATGGACGGCGAGGACCAGTTGCTGCTCGACTCCGTCTCGCTGGGCATGCAGGCGGAGTACGAGCGGCAACGAGCGGAGGCCGAGAGACGACGGGCCGAACGGGCGGAGCAGCAGAAGGCGCAGGCGGAGCAGCAGAAGGCGCAGGCGGAGCAGCAGAAGGCGCAGGCGGAGCAGCAGAAGGCGCAGGCGGAGTTGGCGCTGTCGCGCTCGATCCGCCATCTGCACGGTCTGGGTCAGGATGCAGAGGCTATCGCGCGAGCGTTGTCCCTCGATCCGGAACAAGTGCGACGAGTGCTGACGGGCAAGTGACGTGGGAGCTGCCGCCTCGGCGATTCAGCGGCGGAGGCGGTGGACGCTTCGTGGACGCGCAACGCCTTCTCGGACCGGTCACCGCGGATTCCACATGACACAGAGGTCTTCCGGTCCGGACATCCGGCCGGACCTACCGCGTGGACCGGAACGGACTCCATCATCGACACCCTCATGACCGACACGACACGGGACCTTCCCGGCCTCGACCGGGAGGAGATACGCGACTGGCTCGACTCGCTCGACGCCGTCATCGACCACCACGGCCTGACCGCCACGGGGCGGCTGCTGCAGGAGCTGACGCGCCGGGCCGAGCACGCGGGGGTGCAGCTTCCGTTCACCGCCAACACGCCCTACGTCAACACCATCCCGGCCGAGGAGGACCCCGCGTATCCCGGCGACCGCGACCTCGAGCAGCGGCTGAAGAGCCTCGTCCGCTGGAACGCGCTGGCGATGGTGGTGCGCGCCAACCGCGAGGCGGACGGCATCGGCGGGCACATCTCGACCTACGCCTCGGCCGCGACCCTCTACGAGGTGGGGTTCAACCACTTCTTCCGGGCCGCCACCGAGACGCAGCCCGCCGACCTCGTCTACTACCAGGGCCACGCGGCCCCGGGCGTGTACGCCCGCGCCTACCTGGAGGGGCGCATCACCCCGGGGCAGCTCGAGAACTTCCGGCGCGAGCTGCGGGGGCCGGGCCTGTCGTCGTATCCGCACCCGTGGCTGATGCCCGACTTCTGGGAGTTCCCCACCGTGTCGATGGGGCTCGGGCCGATCATGGGCATCTACCAGGCCCGGTTCCAGCGGTACCTGGAAGACCGGGGCCTGCTGCCGCCGTCCGACGCCAAGGTGTGGGTGTTCGTGGGCGACGGCGAGACCGACGAGCCCGAGTCGCTGGGGGCCATCACCCTCGCCGCGCGCGAGCAGCTCGACAACCTGATCTTCGTCGTCAACTGCAACCTCCAGCGGCTCGACGGGCCGGTGCGCGGGAACGGGCAGATCATCCAGGAGCTCGAGGCGGCGTTCCGCGGGGCGGGCTGGAACGCCATCAAGGTCATCTGGGGGCGCGACTGGGACCCGCTGCTCGCCGGCGACCGCGACGGGCAGCTCGTCCGGCGCATGAGCGAGACGGTGGACGGGCAGTACCAGCGGTACGCCGTCGAGTCGGGCGCCTACATCCGCGACCACTTCTGGGCGGGCATGCAGGACCGCGTGGACCACCTGACCGACGGCGAGCTGAAGAAGCTGCGGCTCGGGGGGCACGACCCCGCCAAGGTGCACGCGGCGTTCGCGGCGGCGGCGGCCCACCGCGGCCGCCCCACCGTCATCCTCGCCCGCACCATCAAGGGCTACGGGCTCGGCGAGGGCGGCGAGGGCCGCAACATCACCCACCAGCAGAAGAAGCTGAACGAGGACGAGCTGCGCGCGTTCCGCGACCGCTTCGGCATCCCCCTGTCGGACGACGAGATCGCCGAGCTGCCGTTCTATGCGCCGGGCCCCGACACCCCGGAGATGGCCTACCTGCGGGGCCGCCGCGAGGCCCTCGGCGGTCCCGTTCCCGAGCGCCGCAACCGGGCCGCGCCCCTGCGCGAGGTGCCGGCCGAGCCGTTCGCCGAGCTGCACGCGGGCACCGGCGGGCGCGAGGCGTCGCTGACCATGGGGTTCGCGCGGCTGCTGAGCCGGCTGCTGCGCGACCCCGACGTCGGCGAGCTCGTCGTGCCCATCGTGCCCGACGAGGCGCGGACGTTCGGCATGGAGGCGCTGTTCCGGCAGGTGGGCATCTACGCGCACGCGGGGCAGCTCTACGAGCCGGTCGACCACGCCACCCTGCTCTACTACCGCGAGGACGAGGACGGGCAGATTCTCGAGGAGGGCATCACCGAGGCGGGATCGATGTCGTCGTTCATCGCGGCGGGGACCGCGTACTCGACCCGCGGCGTCAACACCATCCCGTTCTTCATCTTCTACTCGATGTTCGGGCTGCAGCGCGTCGGCGACCTCATCTGGGCCGCCGCCGACTCGCGCTGCCGGGGGTTCCTGGTCGGGGGCACGGCGGGGCGGACGACGCTGGCGGGCGAGGGGCTGCAGCACCAGGACGGCCAGAGCCACCTGCTGGCGAGCCCGGTGCCCAACCTGCTCGCCTACGACCCGGCGTATGCCTACGAGCTCGCTGTCATCGTCGAGGACGGCATACGCCGCATGTACGTCGACGGCGAGAGCGTGTTCTACTACCTGACGGTCGAGAACGAGGCCTATCCGATGCCGGCGATGCCCGACGGGGCGCGCGAGGGCATCCTGCGGGGGCTGTACCGGCTGCAGCCGGCCCCCGCGCCGAGGACGCACCGGGCGCAGCTGCTCGCGAGCGGGGCGATACTGCGCGAGGCGCTCGAAGCCCAGGCGTTGCTCGAGGGCTACGACGTGGCCGCCGACGTGTGGAGCGTGACGAGCTGGGGGCAGCTCCACCGCGACGGGCACGCCTGCGACCGCTGGAACCGGCTGCACCCGCTGGAGCCGCCGCGGGCGCCCTGGCTGACGCAGTGCCTCGGATCAGCGGCGGGGGTGGTGGTGGCGGCGAGCGACTACGTCAAGGCGCTGCCCGACGCCCTCGGGCGGTGGCTCGACCAGCGGCTGGTGACGCTCGGCACCGACGGGTTCGGGCGCAGCGACAACCGCGAGGCGCTGCGCGACTTCTTCGAGGTGGACGCGCGGTTCATCACCGTGGCGACGCTCGAGGCCCTCGCCCGCGACGGCGCGGTGGAGCCGGCGGTCGCGGCGCGGGCCATCGCCGAGCTCGGCATCGACCCCGACAAGCCGGACCCGGCGGTGAGCTGACGGGCGGCGCGGACGGCACGATTGCACGGAGTAGAGACGGTTGGCGACAGAGGTCAGACTGCCGGAGCTGGGCGAGGGCGTGGAACGCGCCGACGTGGTGCGGGTGCTCGTGGCCCCCGGGGACACGGTGGCGGTCGACCAGCCGCTGCTGGAGATCGAGACCGACAAGGCGACGGTCGAGGTGCCGTCTCCGGTGGCGGGCACCGTCACCACGGTGGCAGCCGAGGCGGGCGCGACCCTCGCCGTCGGGGGGCTGATCGCCTCCCTCGAAGCGGATGGAGACGGACCGGTACCGGATGCGCCGACCGAGGCCGGGGCCGGGGCACCGCCGGCGGAGACGCCCGCCGCCGAGCCCGCACCGGGCCCGGCGACGGACCCGACGCCTCCTTCCCCGGCCGCACCGGTACCCCCGGAACCGCAGTCCACGACACCCCGGCGCCGTGCGCTGGCAGCCCCGTCGGTGCGCAAGCTGGCGCGCGAGATCGGCGTCGACGTCGACGCCGTGGAGGGCTCGGGCGCCAACCGCCGGGTCAGCCTGGACGACGTCAAGGCGCACGCCCGGCGGGCGATGGAGCAGCTGCGCTCGCCCGCGCCCCAGCCCGCCGGTCCGGGGCAGCCGCCCGTCCCGGCGCTGCCCGACTTCTCCCGGTGGGGACCGATCGAGCGCACGCCGATGCGCAACGTGCGGCGGGCCGTCGCGCGGCGGATGAGCGCGTCGTGGCAGACGGTGCCGCACGTAACCCAGCACGACCGGGCCGACGTCGGCGAGCTCGAGGCGGTACGCCGAACCCTGAAGCGCACGGCGCCCGAGCTGCCGCTGACCGTCACCGCGTTCGCGGTCGCCGTCTGCGCCGCCGCGCTGCGGGAGTTCCCGCAGTTCAACGCGTCGATCGACACCGCGCGCGACGAGATCGTCTACAAGCGGTACGTCAACGTCGGGGTGGCCGTCGACACCGAGCGGGGGCTCATCGTGCCGGTCATCCTCGACGCCGACCGCAAGAGCCTCGCCGCACTGTCCACCGAGATCGCCGAGGTGGCGGCGGCGGCGCGCACCACCGGGCTCCCGCGCGAGCGTCTCGAGGGCGGCACGTTCACCATCACCAACCTCGGGGGCCTCGGCGGCACCGCGTTCACGCCCATCGTGAACCACCCCGAGGTGGCCATCCTCGGGATGTCCCGGTCGGCGCCCGCCCCGGTCTGGGCCGGCGACCGGTTCGAGCCCCGGCCGATGCTGCCGCTCTCGCTGTCGTACGACCACCGCCTGATCGACGGCGCCGACGCGGTGCGCTTCCTGCGGTGGGTGGCCGAGCGGCTGGAGCACCCGCTGCTGCTCGAGCTCCAGTCCCCGGCCTCGGCGAACGGGGAGTCTGCGCCGGCATGATCGAGCTTCAGCACCTGACCAAGCGGTACGGCGACCAGGCGGTCGTCGACGACGTGTCGCTGTCGGTGGCCGAGGGCGAGTTGCTGGCGGTGCTGGGCGGGTCGGGCTGCGGCAAGACCACGACCCTCAAGATGATCAACCGCCTGATCGAGCCGTCGAGCGGCAGCGTTCGGGTGAACGGCGAAGACGTGACGGGACTGCCCCCCCACGAGCTGCGCCGGCAGATCGGCTACGCGTTCCAGCAGGTGGGCCTGTTCCCCCACATGAGCGTGGCCCGGAACGTGGCCGTCACCCCGACCCTGCTCGGCTGGAGCGAGTCGGACATCCGGCACCGCGTCGACGAGCTGCTCGAGCTCGTCGAGCTCGACCCCGCAGCGGTCCGCGACCGGAGGCCGGACCAGCTCTCGGGCGGACAGCAGCAGCGCGTGGGGGTGGCCCGCGCGCTGGCGGCCAGGCCCCGCGTCATGCTGCTCGACGAGCCGTTCGGGGCCCTCGACCCGCTGACCCGGCAGCGGCTGCAGGAGTCGTTCGTCCGCATCCGGCGCCGGCTCTCGGTGACCGCGGTGTTCGTCACCCACGACATGGTCGAGGCGCTGGTGCTCGGCGACCGCATCGCGGTCATGCGCGACGGCCGGCTCGTGCAGGTCGGCACCCCGGCCGAGCTGATGCGGTCGCCGGCCGACGACTACGTGCGGCAGCTGGTCGACACCCCGTGCCGCGACGCCAGGGTCGTCGACTCGCTCCTCGCCTCGGGGGGGCCCCACGCATGAGCGAACAGCTCGCGCTGCTGCCGGAGTACCTCACCGCCCATCTGCAGCTCACCCTGCTGGCCCTGCTCTGCAGCACCGCGGTGAGCCTGCCGGCGGGGGTGGCGGTGACCCGCGTGGCGTGGCTGGAGCGGCCGGTGCTGGGGGCGGCGGCGGTCATCCAGACCGTGCCCAGCCTCGCGCTGCTCGCGGTCATGGTGCCGCTGCTGGCGGGGCTGGGGGTGCAGAGCATCGGCTTCCTCCCCGCGTTCATCGGCCTGACCCTGTACGGCGTGCTGCCCATCCTGCGCAACACCGTCACCGGCATCGCCGGCGTCGACCCCGCCCTGACCGAGGCGGCGCGGGCCGTCGGCATGACCCCGTGGCAGCAGCTGCGCCGGGTCGAGCTGCCCCTCGCCATGCCCGTCATCGTGGCCGGGCTGCGCACCGCCACGGTGTGGACGGTCGGGGTGGCGACCCTATCGACCCCGGTGGGGGCGACCAGCCTCGGCAACTACATCTTCAGCGGGCTGCAGACCCGGAACTACACGTCGGTGCTCGTGGGATGCGTCGCCGCGGCGGTGCTCGCCCTCGTCCTCGACGGGCTGGTGCGCGGGCTCTCGGCCGGGGGCCGGGGGGGCCGGAAGCGACAGGCGGCGGCCGCCGCGGCCGTCGCCGCCCTGTACCTCTACGCGGGCCTCACCCTCGCCGCGGCCCTCGCGCCCCGCGGCGAGCGGCCGGTGGCCATCGGCGCCAAGACCTTCACCGAGCAGTACATCCTGGCCCACCTCATCGGCGGGCTGATCGAGGAAGAGACGGAGCGCGCGACGACCCAGCTCCAGTCGCTGGGGTCGATGGTGGTCTTCGACGCCCTCGCGGCGGGCGACGTCGACGTCTACGTCGACTACTCGGGCACCCTCTGGGCGAACGAGCTGGGCCGCGACACGGCGGGCGCCGACCGGGCCGCGGTGCTCGCGGGGGTCGCCGACCATCTCCGCGACGCCTACGGCATCGTGGTGGCCGCGACCCTCGGGTTCGAGAACGCGTACGCGGTGGCGATGCGCGCGGACGACGCGGAGGCGCGCGGCCTGACCCGCCTGAGCGAGCTGGCCCCGGTCGGGCCGCAGCTGGCGATGGGCGGCGACTACGAGTTCTTCTCGCGGCCGGAGTGGACCGCCATCCGCGACGCCTACGGGCTGCAGCTCGGCGAGCGCCGCACGATGGACCCGGCCCTGATGTACCAGGCGGCGGCCGAGGGGGCGGTCGACCTGATCAGCGCCTTCACCACCGACGGGCGCATCACCGCGTACAACCTGACCCTGCTCGAGGACGACCGCGGGGCAATTCCGCCCTACGACGCCATGGTCCTCGTCAGCGCCCGACTCGCCCGCGAGGCGCCCGACGTGCTGGCCGCCCTCGCCCGGCTCGACGGGGTCATCGACGCCCGCGCCATGCGGCAGATGAACCTGGCCGTCGACGAGCGGGGCGCCGACCCCGCGGAGGTCGCCGCCGACTTCCTGCGGCGTCTGCCGTAGCGGGACAACGCCGGCACTCGCCAGCCCGCCGAGGGCGAGGGCCGGGGCGGGCTGCAGCAGATCCAGCTGACGACCGGTCTCGACTGAGGCGCGGGTCCAACCGCCCGCCAACGCCTGGTTCGACAGCCGTAGAATGACGCCATGTGCACCTTGCGCCGTCTCGCCCCGCTCACCGCGCTGACCGTCGTCCTGATCGCCGCGCCGCTCGCCGCCCAGGACGGGGCGGGCCCCGTCCCCAAGGTCGCGCCGAGCGGGCGGGTGACGACGAGCGTCACCTTCGACGGGCGCGTCCTGCGCAACGGCGGGTGGTTCACCTACACGCCGTCCCACTCGGGCCCGTCGCGCATCACCATCGACTACGGCCAGCCGCACGCGCGGGGCCGCGCGATCTTCGGGGAGCTGGTGCCCTACGGCGAGGTCTGGCGCCTGGGGGCGAACTGGGCCACCCGGCTGACCCTCGACTTCGACGTCCGCTTCGGCGACCTCGACGTGCCGCGGGGCGAGTACACGTTGTTCATGCTCCCGCGCGAGGACGGGGGCGAGCTGATCGTCAGCCGCCAGACCCGGCACTGGGGCACCGACTACGACCCGTCGTTCGACTTCGGCCGGACGCCGATCCATCGGCAGGAGCTGGCGGAGCCGGTCCGGAGCCTGGCGGTCACGCTCGAGCCGGGCCTGCCAGCCGAGGAGGGCGCCATCCCCTCGGGCACGCTCCGCGTCACCTGGGGGAAGGCGGAGTACTTCACCGCGTGGCAAATGCTCTGGCCGTAGGCGGAAACCACTGCGATTCGCGCGCCCTCACAGGCTGGTTCGAGACGGGCTCTGGTCCGTGCGCGTGACCCGGCCCGCGTCGCCGTCGACGCGAAGCCGGTCGCCGTCGGCGATCAGGCGCATGGCGTCGCGTACGTTGACCACCGCCGGCAGCCCGAACTCGCGGGCCACCACGGCGCCGTGCGACAGGTAGCCGCCGGTCTCCGTCACCACGGCCGAGGCGCGCAGGAACAGCGGGGTCCAGCCGGGGTCGGTGGAGGGCGCCACGAGCACGTCGTGCCGGCGCATCCGGCCGCCGTCGTGGGGCGTGCGCAGCACGCAGGCGACGCCCTCGGCCGCGCCCGGCGCCGCCGCCACGCCGTCCCACGCGTCCCCGTCCGGCGCGGGTGCAGCCGCCGCGGGCTCCCGGGCGTGCGCGCCCGGCGCCGCCGACGGCGATTCCTCGATCACGCCGGGAAGCTCCATCTTCTGCTGGGCCGCCAGGGTCGCCCCGTGGTCGCCGACCAGCGCGCGCGCGCCGGTCCCGTCCCAGGCCCCCGTCAGCCACGCCTCGATGTCGAAGATGCTCAGGTGGAAGGCCTCGCGCGCGGCGTCGATGCGGCCCGCCGCCTGCATCCGCCGCCCCACCTCGAGCCAGACCTGCCGGACGAGGGCGAAGGCCGCCGCCGACCCCGACTTGGCATTCTCGCGCAACGCGGCGCCGCGCCGGGCGCGAGCCAGCATCCGCCGCGCCATCGGCCGGAGCCAGGCGGGGACCGCGGCCAAGTCCGCTTCCGCCCGCCGCCGCACCTCGGCCGCCCGCGACCGGGGGTCCCGCTCCGGCGGGTGGTCGAGGTGGAAGCGCACCTGCTCGAGCACGTAGCGCGGATCGTCGGCCCAGCGGGGGCCGGCGAGCTCCATCTCGAAGACCGCCCGGTGACCGTACCGCTGCAGGTAGTCCTCCATCGCGATCCGGAAGGGGGCGTCCGGCGGCAGTCTGCGCCAGGCGAACGGGTCGTCGTCGCCCAGCGCGGCCACCGCGGCGGGGTCTCCCGCGGCGCCGTCGGCGAGCTCGCCGATGCGATACCCGTGCTCGGCGCTCGAGACCTCTCCCGACGCGGCCAGGAGGCGGGTGACGAGCGACCGTGCGTCATCGGTGACCCGGTCGAGAACGTCCACCAACAGCTTCACCCACATGCCGTAGTAGGCGGCCGCGAGCTGCAGGACCGGCTGATAGTCGACCCCCAGCCGCAGCAGGTCCCGGAACCGCGCCAGCAGCAGGTCGTCGCCCAGGGTCGAGAGATCGGTCGCGCGGCTCTCCCGCGACCGCCGGATCAGCGCTTCGATCCGGGGCGGGGCGTCCCGGTGGTAGCGCCGGAGGCGGCGCAGCAGCCGAAGCGACCGTCGCAGGCGCGCAAGGCCGGCGCGCCCGAGGAGCGGGTGCCCGTCGGGCACCGGGATCTCGGGCTGGAACCCTCCCAGGGTGTGGTTCGTCTCGGCCGGGAGGATTCCGATCGAGTCGTAGAGGCTCCACTGCAGGCTGTCGAGGTCGAAGTAGGGGCGCCCGCCGAACCGGCGAAACACCTGCATGCCCGGCGGCAGCGGATAGCCCGCCACCTGCGCCGAGGCGTAGACGACGGCCTGCGCGCTCCCATCGAGCATCGACCAGGTCGCCACCGTCAACGGCCGGGGAAGAGAATCCCGGATGTTGGCGTCCGACCAGGTCGGGGCCTCGGTGGGAACGCCGGGGAAGGTCCAGCGCGGCAGCCGGGTGACGGGGCGGGACTGGAGCATCCAGAACGTCCGGCCGTCCCAGGCCCACTCCACGTCCTGCGGCGTGTCGCCGTCGCCGAGGGCCCAGTGGACGCGCACGATGACCGCGGCCAGCGCCTCGATCTCGCGGTCGTCGAGGACGGGGGCGCCGCCCGCGGCGTCCACCCGGGCGACCTCGGCGTCAGGGCCTGACCGGCGAACCGCGTACCGCTGCGGCTCGACCGTCCCGCGGACGACGGCATCGCCCAGCCCCGCCGCCAGCTCGATCGTCACGACCTGCCGCTCGCCCGTCACGGGGTCGCACGAGAAGGCGACGCCGGCCGCCACGGGGCCGTCTCGCGGGTCGCCGACCATCTCGCAGATCGCCACCGCGCACGGCGTGGCGTCGTCGGCGACGCCCAGCCGCCGCCGATAGGCGACGGCGCGCGGCGTCCACAGCGACGCGAAGCATCGCGACACCGCCTCGCACACCGCGTCGAGCCCGGTCACGCCGAGAAAGCTCTCGTGGACGCCGGCGAACGCCGCCCCGGCCCCGTCCTCGGCCGCGGCGGAGGAGCGGACCGCGAGGGGCCGGCCTGCCAGCCCGGCCTCGTTCAGGAACCGGCCCACCGCCGCGCGGGCGGCCGGAGGCAGACCCGTCCGAACGACGAGATCGCGAAGCGCGGCGAGACGCGCCTGCACGTCGTCGCTGGCGACCTCGTCCGCGGTCACCGCCGCGAGCGGCGCGGCCAGGGCGCCGACGTCCGGCGTACGGAACAGGTCGGCGTAGACCGAGGCGGCCACGACGCCGCCGCGCGGCACCGCAAAGCCGTACCGCGCGAGGCGGGCGAGGTTCCAGCCCTTGCCCCCGGCCGCCGCGGTGCCGGCCGCGAACGCCTGGTCCCAGGTGAGCACCGGCTCTTGCGGGCGTGCTTCGGGAGTGTCCCGCCGTCGTCCGTCGGCAGAGGGCTCGCTGCCCTGGTCCTGGACGATGGGCTCGGGATGGGCGGCGTGGAAGACGTTGCCGGTGCGGCGGTTCTCGCTGTGCATGTGATCCGGGTCCGGCGGTCAGGATGGTGACGGATTCCCTGCCGTGTGTCAGGCGCGCAAACGAAAAAGGACGGCACCCGAGCGTGGTCGGGCAACTCCATCGCGACCGGCGCGCGACGCGCGATGCCGGGCGCGGGCACATCGCCGTAGTACATCGGACGGCCGACCGCGTCCTCGTTCGGGTAGACGAGACGCGCGGCGGTTTCGATCGGCATCACGGGACCGGGGCCGGCGAGGTCGTCGGCGGCTTCGCGTCCAGTGGACCGTCCTTGACAGCCCGTGGTGAAACCCCGCGTTGCACCGCGCCCGAAGGGCGCCGGCGAAGGGCCGAGGCGCCCGCCTGACAAGGCGCGACGAGGGAGAATATTGGGCATATTTGACCGAGGAGCAACGCAGTCAGGCGGGATGCATCGTCGCTCGAATGCAGCGGGGACTTTCGCCACGGGCTGTTGAGAGAAGCTGCCCATGTCGCGGGACGTTCTGCCAGCGTTTGCCGCCAAGAACCAGCGAAGGACGGCAAAGTCAGCTCTGGGACAGTCCACTAGTCGGCCCGGAGCGCCCGCACGGGATCGACGCGTACCGCCAGCCGCGCGGGCAGCCAGCAGGCCACGAGCACGGCTGCAAAGACCAGCGCCGACACCAGAGCGGTGACGGCCGCGCTGTCGGCGCTGGTCCCGAACAGCAATCCGGCGAACAGGCGGGTCGTGGCCATCGCCGCAAGCACGCCGATGCAGAGGCCGACGGCCGCCGTTCTTAGGCCCTGCCTCACGACCGCGCCGAGCACCGCACGCGGCGCGGCGCCCAGCGCCATGCGGATGCCGAGCTCCCGCTCGCGCTGACCCACGGAGTACGCCATCACCCCGTAGACACCGACGGCCGACAGCAGCAGGGCCAGGACACCGAACACACCCATGACGGCGGCCACCTCCCGAACCCCCGCCACCCCCGTATCGACCGCGACGCTCAGCGGCCTTCCTTCGAAGATGGGCAGCGCGGGATCCAGGCGCCGGAGGGCGAGAGCGGTGTCGGACAGCAGGCGCTCCACGGCTCCCCGCCCGCGGACCGTCAGGTACATCTGGCGGTTCGCGACCTGACCGGCCGACAGGTACAGGAAGGGGCGCTCGGCCTCGAACCAGTTCTGTCGGACGTCTCCCACGACGCCGACCACCCTCGCCCACGCCCCGCCGGCGGCGATGGCGGGCACCTGCAGCCGTTGCCCCAGGGCGTTTCCGTCGGGCCAGTACCGCCGGGCGAGGCGCTCGCCGATGACGACCGCGAAGTCGCCGCCCGCCCCGGCGTCGTCCCGCGCGTCGAACGTGCGCCCGTCGAGGAGCGGAATGCCCGCCGTCCGGAAGTAGCCGCCGCTCGCGACGAGCACGTCGGCCAGCGGGGTCTCGCCGGGTGCAAACTGGGGCCGCCCTTCGATCCCGAGCTCGACGGTCGGACCGTGCCTGAGGCTGGCCGGCAGTTGGGAGACGAGGCCCGCGCTCTCGACGCCGGGGACCGCCGACGCCCGCGCCAGCACGTCGTCGAAGAACTCCATGACCCGCCGCGAGTCCTCGACCCGCGCATCCGGCGGCCGGATGAGCATCGTCCCCACGCCCTGCGGCGAGAAGCCCCGCGAGCCCGCGTGGAGCGCGCGGAAGCCCTGCACCGTCTGCCCCGCCGAGACGGTGATCACGACGGCCAGGGCCACCTCGGCGGCAACGAGGACGCGCCGCAGCGAGGCCCGGCGGGCGGTGCCCGTCGGGGCGCCTTCCCGCAGCGCGTCCATCACCGCGGGCCGCCACGCCGCGGACGCCGCGGCCAGGCCGAACGCGACGCCGGCGACGGCCGCCACGGCGAGCGAGAAGGCGAAGACCGGCCAGTCGACGGCGATGTCGCGGAAGCCCTGGACCCACCTCGACATCTCGGGCGAGATGCTGTCCTTGAGCACCCCGACGCCCCACGCCGCGACCACGATGCCGATGCCGCCCGCGACGAGCGCCAGCAGCAGGGACTCGATCGCGACCAGCCGCCCGATGCGCCATCGCCCCGCGCCGAGGGCGGCACGAACCGTCATCTCGCGGGCCCGGGAGGTCATGCGGCCCAACTGCAGGTTCGACACGTTGGCGCACGCGACGAGCAGCACGAGCACCGCCGCGATCTGGCCGAGGAGGAGAAACGGACCCGTCACCCCGCGTTGCTGGTGCCGGAGCTCGACGACCTCGACGCCGCGGCCGGTGTTGGTCCGGGGATGGGCCGACGCGAGGCGGTCGCCGAGCGCCGCCATCCCGGCGCGCGCCCGCTCGAGGGTCACGCCGGGCCGGAGCCGGCCCACCGTCACCACGCCGTGGTTCCGCCGGTCGTTCCGGTCCGCCTCGGTGAGCACCAGCGGGGTCCACACGTCGCGGCCGCCGGGGGGGAACTCGAACTCCCGCGGCATGACGCCGACCACGGTGAACGGGCGCCCGTCCAGCGCGATCTCGCGCCCCACGATGTCCGGTGCGCCCCCGAACCGGCGCGTCCAGAGGCCGTGACCGATCACCGCCACCTCGTCGCGGCCCGGCCGGTCCTCGCCGGGCAGGAACGTCCGCCCCAGGAGGGGCCGCGCGCGGAGGGTCCGAAAGAAGTCGGAGGACACCGCGACGGTGTACAGCAGCTCGGCGTCGCCGGCCGGCGTGGTCAGTCCCGACACGCTGTACAGGTACCCGGACAGCGTCTCGAAGACCTCGTTGCGTTCCCGCCAGTCGACGTAGTCGCCCGGCGTGACCAGGAAGGGCGCGGGAGGATTGGTCTCCTGGACCGCCGCCAGCCGGTCTGCCTCGACGTAGGGCAGCGGCTGCAGCAGCACCGCGTTGACGAAGCTGAAGACGGCCGCGTTCGCGCCGACCCCGACCCCCAGGGTCAGGACGACGACCAGGCTGAAGCCCGGGTTCCTCAGCAGTCCCCGCGCCGCGTGCCGCACGTCGCGAACCCACGACTCGAGCATCGGAAAGCCCGCCTGGTCCCGGAGCTCCTCGCGAATCTGCGCGACCCCGCCGAACTTCGCGCGGGCCCGCCGGCGCGCCTCGGCCGGCGTGTTCCCGGCCCGGAGGTACCGCGCCGTGAGCAGGTCGAGGTGCATCTCGATCTCCTGCTCCGCCTCACGCGCGTGGCGGCGGCGCGTGCACAGGCCCCGCAGGCGCGACACCAACACGACGAGGAGTCGCCACGGGCTCATGGGTCTCATTCGCAGCCTCGGAGCGCCTCCGCGGGGTCGGCCGACGCCGCCCGCCGGGCGGGAAGCCAGCAGGCCGCGACGGCCAGGAGCGCCAGCCCGGCGGAGACCGTCGCCAGCGTGACCGGATCGAGCGGGGCGACGCCGAACAGCACCGCGGTCAATGCGCGCGTTCCCAGGGCGGTCGCCACGAGGCCCGCGACCACGCCCGCGGCCGCGATCCGCAGCCCCCGCCCCGCAACGAGACGCCGCAGCGCGCGCGGGCTCGCCCCCAGGGCCGAGCGTATCGCCATCTCGACCCGCCGCTGCCCGGCGTCGAACGACACCGTTCCGAACAGGCCCACCGAGATCAGCGCGAGCGTCACCAGCCCGAAGGCGATCGAGATCCGCACCGCGAGCCGCGGGCGGGCGAGCTCGGCGGCGAGCAGCTCGTCCATCGGCGTCAGCGTGTCCATCGGTATCGCCGGCTCGATGGCCCGAATCGCGTCGCGGACGGCGGGCAGCAGCGTCGACGGCGGCCGTCCGGTGCGAATCGCGAGGTTGCCGGGCTGGAAGTGGAACGACTGCGCGGCCGGATAGTAGACCGTCATCCAGTTGCTGGTGAGCTCGCGATACCTCAGGTCGGCGGCGACCCCCACCACCGTCGCCCATTCGAACCGCGGGCTGATGCGGACCCGCTTGCCGATCGGGTCCTCGCCGGGCCAGTAGCGCGCGGCGGCGCTCTCGCTCACGACGGCCACGCGCTGCGCGTCGGCGGTGTCGGTGCGCGCGAAGGCGCGCCCGCGCACGATCGGAATCCCCATCGCCTCGAAGTACCGCGGCGTCGCGATGTCCCAGTTGGCCCACTCGTTCGCCGCCGACTCGTCCGGGGTCTGGCCGTCGAACTGGAACGGAGAGCTGAGGCCGGTCGTGCCGGTTCCCGGCGGCAGGTGGAACGGCGCCGCCGAGACGACGCCGGGAAGCCGTTCGACCGCGTCGACCGCGCGGTCGTAGAACGCGCGGAACTCGTCGGGCGTGCGGTAGCGTTCCCGCGGCAGGAACATGCGCGTCGTCACGACGCCGTCGGTCTCGAGCCCGCGGTCTATCGACTGCAGCTGCCAGAGCGATCGCGTCAGCAGTCCGGCCGAGACCAGGACCACCACCGCGAACGCAATCTGCGCGGCGGCCATCGCCTGGAGCCGGCGACCGGTCCCGCGGGACGGCTCGGCGGAGCGGTGCGCGAGAGAGCCGCGCAGTCTCGCCGCCCGCGTCTGCCACGCGGGAGCGGTGCCGAACGCCAGGACCCACGCGGTCATCGCGACGACGGTGAACGCCACGACCTCGGGGCCGAGCGACGCTTCGCCGATGCGCGGCACCTGCCCCGGATCGACGACCCTCGCGAGCGCGATCAGTCCGCGCCCCAGCATGAGCGCTCCGGCCACGCCCCCCGCACCGAGAACCAGCGCCTCGATCAGGGTCTGCCGCAGGAGCTGCCCGCGAGTCGCGCCCAGCGCCGACCGCACCGCCATCTCGACGCGCCGTGACTCGGCCCGCATGAGCAGCAGGATGGCGACGTTCGCCCCCGCCACGAGAAACACGAGCCCGGCGCCGGCCAGCAGGAGCACGAGGGTGGGTCGAACGTGACCGATGACGGTGTCGGCCAGCGGCGTCACCACGATCGCCATCCGCGGGTAGTCCTCGGGATGCTCCGCGCTCAGGCGCCCGTGCACGACCCCCAGCTCCGAGCGTGCCCGACCGATCGAGACGCCCGGCGCGAGGCGCCCCACGACGTGGAACTGCCGGGTCCCCGGGCTGTCCAGGGGCGCGTCGATGTCGCGGCCGAACGCGGGAACCAGCGGCAGCCAGATGTCGGCGTCGACCGGGTAGGACACGTCGGGCTGCAGAACCCCGACGATCGTGAACGGGGCATCTCCGGGGAACCTGAGGCGCTGACCGACGAATGACGGGTCGCCGCTCACGCGCCGCCAGAAACGGTGGCTGACGACGGCGACGAGCTCGGCCCCCTCGACGTCGTCGGCGGGCTCGAGGAGGCGCCCGTGGACCGGCCTCGCGCCGACCACGTCCAGCAGCCCGGCCGAGGCCAGCACCCGGTTGGCGGTGACCGGCTCGCCGTCGACGAGGACGGCAACGGTCGCGCCGTCGGCGTAGTTGATGGCCGCGAGTGCCTCGATGCCGGTCGCCTCGTCCTTCCACACCAGGTACTCGGGATACGAGATCGGAAACAGGAGTCCGCCGCCCCGCTCGACGTCGTCCTTCCATATCCGGACCAGCCGGGAGTCGCCGTCGCCGATGGGCTGCAGAATCACCGCATCGACCACCGCGAACAGCGCCGTCACCGACGCGAGTCCGAGGCCCAGCGTGCCGACGGCAACCGCCGAGGCGAGCGGTCGGCGAACGAGGCCGCGAGCCGCCAAGCGGAGATCCTGCCAGCTCGTCACGAGGGCCGCCGCGAACCGCGCGTCGCGAACGTGGCTCCGGGCCGACTCGAGCCCCCCGAGGCTCACCAGCGCCTGCCGTCGCGCCTCGGCCGGCGACACGCCCTGCGCGCGGCGGGCCTCCGTCGCGAGCGCGACGTGATGCCGCAGCTCTTCCTCCAGCTCGCGGTCGGCACGACGGCGGTCGAAGAGCATCCCCAGCCGGGCCCTCCATGCGCGCCGCCATCGCTCGAGAAGCACGATTCGCCTCCGTCAGTCCGCGTCGTTCGACACCTGCCTCGGGCGCTGGCCGGCGGTCCACCCGTGCACCGAAACGGGGTCGAGGACCTTCAGAATCAGCAAGTCCGGATGTTCCCCACACCCAAGTTCGATAGTCGAGCAGGGACGCACGCGTCCGCTACAACCAGCTATCGAACGCGTCCTCCCTTCGGACACCGCGTCACCTAATCCGCCCGCAGGACGACCATCGGATCGAGCCGGGCGGCCCGGCGGGCGGGAATCGCCGAGGCAGCCACGGCGGCGAGGACGACGGCGGCGGCGGCCGACACGAACGTGGCCGGGTCGTAGGGGCCGACGCCGTACAGCAGGGAGGCGAGACCGCGGCCGGTCGCGACCGCGGCCAGCAGCCCCGCCGCCAGGCCGGCCGCGGTGACGGCGAGGGCGCTCCGCAGAACGAGCCGGACGAGCCGGCCGGGCGACGCCCCGACGGCGGCGCGGATGGCCAGCTCGTGCCGCCGCTCGGCGACGGCCCGGGCGAGGGCGCCGAAGAGGCCGACCATCGCGACGGCCAGCGCGAGGGCCGCGAAGCCCGCCGCGGGCAGGACGCGCAGCCGCCGGTCGGCGATCGAGCCGGCGACGTGGTCCTCCAGGGTCCTTACGTCGGGGACCGGCAACGACGGGTTCAGGGTCCGGATGAGGTCGCGAACCGTCGAGGCCAGGGCCATCGGATCGCCGGAGGTGCGCACCACGAGGTGCGACACGCCGGTGGGCGCGCGGAGCCACGGGACGTATATCGAGCCCGTGCGCGGGGCGGCGAGCCCCTGGTACTTCATGTCGTCGACGACGGCGACGATGGGCGCGCGGCGCGCGATGCCGAGGGCGGGGATGGCGCCGTAGTACATCGGCCGGCCGACCGTCTCCTCGTCCGGGTAGACGAAACGCGCGGCGGTCTCGCTCAGCATCACGGGACCCGGGTCGGCGAAGTCGTCGGCGGCCTCGAACCAGCGCCCGTCACGCAGCCGAGCCCCCAGCGCCGCGAAGTAGCCGCGGGTGACCGCGCCGAACGACAGGACTATCTCGCGCCTCGACGACTCGCCCCTGTCGTCCTCATAGACGAACTCCACCTGTATGGGCGTATCGTCGGGAGGCAGCAGGCTGCCGACCCCGGCCGCCTGCACGCCCGGCAGGCCGCGCACCCGCTCGAGCAACGTCTCGACGAAGGCGTTGTGGTCGTCGCCTTCGACGAGCGGCCTGTCGGCGAGCATCAGGCGCGCCGTCAGCGCCTGCCGCGGCTCGAAGCCGCCGTCTTCGTCGAGCAGCCGGTCGACGGTCCGGACCAGCAGCCCGGCGCCGGTCAGCAGCACGATGGACAGCGCGATCTGGGCGGCCACCAGTCCCGCCCGAAGGCGTCGGGTGATCCGCGAGCCGGTCGCCGCCGTGCCTCCGCGCAGGACGGCGGCGTCGCCGCGCACCGCGCCGGCCGCGGAGGCGCCGCCGCAGGTCGCGCCGGCCAGCAGGGTCAGGACGAGACCGACCAGCACGACCGGCAGATCGAGGGCGACGGCATCCACCCACGGCATCACGCCGGCGGCCACGGCCGCGAACAGCCGCAGACCGGCCCAGGCCGTGGCGAGGCCCAGAACCAGCCCGCCGGCGGCCATCGCCAGACCCTCGAGCAGGGCGGCCCGGACCAGCCGGGTCAAGCCCGAGCCGAGGGCGATACGGATGGCGAACTCCCGGCTCCGCACCACCGAGCGGCCGATGAGCAGCGTCGCCGCGTTCGCGCAGGCGACCACCAACACGAGCAGCCCCGCCGCGATCGACAGCCGCAGGACGGGCCGCAGCTCGCCGCGCAACGTCTCGTCCACCGGTCGGACCGCCGCGCTGAACAAGTGGGGTCGGTACTCGACGGTCTCACGAGCGACCCGGGTGGCGTCGTCGCGGGCCTGGGCCAGCGTGACGCCGTCCCGCAGCCGGCCCACGAGCCCGTATCTCCCCCATCCCGCCGGTGCGACGGCCGGCTCGCCGAGCCACACGTCGACGCCGGCCGACGGAAACCCGAACCCGGCGGGCATCACGGCCGCGACGTCGTAGCGGCCCTCCCCGACCGTCACCGTCCGGCCGAGGGCCGACCCGCGGCGATCGTCCTCGAGCATCCGGGCCAGCGACGCGCTGATCACGGCCCGGCCGTCCCCGGCCGCGAAGCGGGGCGCGACGCCCTGCGCGGCGGGCATGCCGACCACCTCGAAGAAGTCCCCGGCGACGTTGGCCACCTCCGTCACGCGGGGCGGACCCGCGCCGCGCACCACCCGTTCCCGCGCGGCGTGGCCGGCTACGCGCATCGTCCTGAGACGACGGTTCCACTCGTCGATCCGGTCGAGCCGTACGGCCGACTCCGAACCGCGCTCCGCGTATACCTGCGCGACCGTGACCAGCCGGTCCGCGTCCGGGTACGGCAGCGGCCGCCAGAGCACCCCCCAGGCGACGGCGAGCACCGCGGTGTTGACGCCCAGGCCCAGGGCCAGAATGCCGACGGCCAGCGCGGTCGTCCCCGGCTGCCGCACCAGCGAGCGGGCGGCGTACCGCACGTCGTGGAGAATCGATTCGAGCATCGGGAACCCCGCCTGGTCCCTCAACGACTCCCGGACCTGGGCGACCCCGCCGAACTTCGCACGGGCCAGCCGGCGCGCCTCGGCGAGGGTGTTCCCCGCGCGGACGTACTGCGCGGCGAGCAGGTCGAGGTGCATCTCGATCTCCTGCTCCGCCTCCCGGGCGAGACGGCGGCGCGCGCACAGGTCCCGCACGCGCGACACGAAGGCGACGACGCGGCGCCACGGGCTCATGGGTCTGGAGACAACCGCAGGAGGCGCGCCATGACCCCGGCGATGCGCTCCCAATCTTCCGTCTGGGCCGCGAGCCGCCGGCGGCCCGCCGCGGTGATGGCGTAGAACCGGGCGCGCCGGTTGTTCTCCGAGCGCCCCCAGCTCGCCTCGATCCAGCCCTGCTGCCTGAGCCGCAGAAGCGACGCGTAGACCGTGCCCTCGTTCAGATGCAGCAGGTCGTCGCTGACCTGCTCGATGCGCCGGGCGATGCCGTAGCCGTGCTGCGGCCCCATGACGTCGAGCGTCTTGAGCACCATCAGGTCCAGCGTGCCCTGGAGCACGTCGGTCCGGCCTTCTCCTATGGTCATCACACAGGAGTATGCGCCAGTACCGGTGGCCTGTCAAACGAGGACTCCACATCGGGTGCACGGCAAGAAACGCCGACGACCAAGTCACGCTGGTCGCCGGCCCGACCAGCGCCACAGCGCTCATCTCACGAATCTGTCGTGCACCCTCCACATCCGTCGATGACGGCCGTGCCCCCGGCCACGGAGCAGTGCCGTCGTCGCGCCGCGGAGACGCCCGGAAAGGTCTCGACCACCGGGTGCACCATTGCTCCCGTGAGACCGAGCTGGAACGGGGTCCGAACCACCTTCGGACCGGCGATCCCTCGGCAGAACGATGGATCACTCCAGCGTCCGCTAGAATCCGTCTCAATGGTGAGGACCCGCGCGGCCCGCCTCCTGGTCGGTCTGTCGGTGGGCATGGCCGTCGCCGTCGCCGGCTACGTCGGCGTGTCGATGGTCGTCGCCGACCGGCTGACCAAGCCGTACCGCCGCCCCCTGGCCTCGTCGCCGGCCGCCCTCGGCCTGCACTACGAGGACGTGACCTTCTCCAGCACTGTCGACGACACGACCCTGCGGGGATGGTTCCTGCCGGTCGAAGGCAGCGACCGCGTTGTGCTCGTCGTCCACGGCCGCAGCTCGTCCCGCACCGGCGACAACGGCGAGCTGGTGGCGCAGGCGGCCGCCCTCGTCGACGGCGGCTACAACGTGCTGCTGTTCGACTTCCGCGCGCACGGGCTGTCCGGCGGCACGCGCTACACGCTGGGCGCGGACGAACAGGGGGACGTGCTGGGGGCCGTCGCGTATCTCGAGAGCCGGGGGTTCGCCCCGGACCGCCTGGGGTTCTGGGCACACTCGATGGGGGCGGCCACCGTCCTCCTCGCGGCCGGCGCCTCGCCGCACGTCCGCACCATCGTCGCCGACAGCAGCTTCGCCCGCCTCGAGGACCTGCTGGCGCGGGAGCTGCCGAGAGAGAGCGGCCTGCCCGGGTTCTTCAACCCCGCCATCCTCTACTTCGGCCGCGAGCTGTTCGGCCTCGACACGCGAATCCTCAACCCCGTGGAGGTAGTCGCGGGCCTGCCGCCCCGCTCGCTGTTCGTCATCCACGCCGAGTCGGACCGGCTGATTCCCGTCGACCATGCCCGGCGCATCGCCGCCGCGGCCGGGCCGGCCGTCTGGGACCTCTGGATCTTCCCCGGGGCGAGCCACGACCGCGTCTGGTCGGCCGCCCCCGAGCTGTACCGCTCGCGTGTGCTGGCGTTCTTCGACGAGCGGCTCGACTGAGCCCGCACCGTTGCCCCCGTCGCAGCGGACACACGACCGTGAACGCCGGCGGGACGCCAACGCATGGCCCCACGCCGTCACCGCGGTCGACACGCGAACGCACCGGACGCCGATGCAGCGGTCTGCCACACCGTCACGGCGGTCGCGGCGAGAATGCGAACCTTGAACGAAGGCCACCTGTATTCAGGGATATGCACTATCCTTGAACAAGGAAGCGGCCATGGCCAGCCTGGAGGAACGGCGCTGGGCGGGCGACGCGGCGGGACTGACCCGGCGCGACCGCCGGCCGTGCACCTACGCGGTCTACCGGCCCGACCGGTTGGCCGGCCGCCGGTTCGTCCTGGACGGGGACGTCGCCGCCGACGTCGCCGACGCCGAGGCCGCGCTCCTGAGGCTCGACGCCTCGGCGGCCGCCCTCGCGGGCACCGAGGCCCTGGCCCGCCTGCTGCTCCGCGCCGAGTCCGTCGCGTCGTCCCGGATCGAGGGCCTGGAGGTGGGCGGACGGCGCCTGCTCCGCGCCGATGCCGCTCGCCAGCTCGGCGAAGCATCGCGCGACGTGACGGCCCTGGAGGTGCTCGGCAACATCGACGCCATGGTGTGGGGCGTGGACAGCGTCGAGCCCGGCCGACCGATCACCGTCCACACCCTGCTCGAGGCGCACCGCCGCCTGCTGGCGGGGACGCGCCTGGAGAACCATGCGGGACGGCTCCGCACCCTGCAGAACTGGATCGGCGGCAGCGCCTACAACCCCTGCTCGGCCGAGTTCGTACCGCCCCCGCCCGAGGCGGCCGCCGGCCTGCTGGACGACCTGCTCGCCTTCTGCAACGACGACGCGCTTCCTGCGCTCGCCCAGGCCGCCATCGCCCACGCGCAGTTCGAAACCATTCACCCCTTCGTGGACGGCAACGGACGCACCGGGCGGGTGCTGATCCACCTCGTCCTGCGCCGGCGCGGCCTCGGACTGCGCGTCCTGCCGCCGGTCTCTCTGGTCCTCGCGACCTGGTCGCGGGACTACATCGCCGGCCTGACCGGCACTCGTTACGTCGGCCCGCCCGACTCGGCAGAGGCGCATGCCGGCACCAACCGCTGGATCGCCATGTTCGCGGCGGCGTGCCGCCGCGCGGTAGAGGACGCCACGCACTTCGAGGCGGGCGTCCGGGCGCTGCAAGCGTCCTGGATCGAGCGCGCCGGCCGGCCGCGCCGCGACTCGGCGGCACACCGGCTCATCGAGGCGCTGCCGGCCGCGCCCGTTTTCACCGCATCCACCGCAGCGCAACTCATCGACCGCTCCTTCCAGGCCGCCGGCCAGGCGATAGACCGCTTGGTGAGCGCCGGCGTGCTCGCGCAGGCCAGCGCGGGCCGGCGCAACCGCACCTTCGAGGCGCCCGAGCTGATCGAAGCCTTCACGGCCCTGGAGCGCCAGCTCGCGAGCCCCGCCGGCGACACACGCGTCTCCGCCCCGGCCCGCCGCGTACCCCGCCGACACGAGTCAGGATGATCAACGATGGTTGACCTTTCAGGAGAGACCGTGAGCGAGGCATTCGACAAGATCATGGCAGGGCTCGACGATGCGCGGGCCTACCTGAGCGGCAAGCGCGACGGCTTCGCCGTGCACGAGATCGACGCGCCTCGTCCCGACGCCGCTGCCATCCGAAGCAAGGCGGGGCTCTCGCGGGACGAGACACCGGACTGAATCCCGATCTCGGGCTCGGCTGCCTCGCGTCCTTCCCTTTCTCAATCTTCCGGTAAGGACAGTGATCGATACAACCTTGCCAACTACGTCAGGATCGTCCCGCTGGCCCGCGGTTCCTGTGCGCGACAGGTGGCAAGGTAATTCCCGTCACCGTCCTAACCGTCCGCCGGGGCTCACTCGCCCCCCTCGCGCTGCGCCGCGTAGTAGCGGTCGAAGAAGTCCAGCCGCTCCTTGCGGATGCCCCGCTCGACGGTGATGGTGTCGCCGACGTGGAGGGCGGCGTCGGCCTCGGGGTCATAGGCGGGCCAGTCGGGCAGCCCCTCGCCGTTCGGGTCGCCGGTGGCGGCCATGTTGACCCAGTAGGAGGCGAGGACGTCGGAGAGCCTGCGGTCGGTGTCGGTGTAGTCGCGGTTGGCGTAGGGGTGGGGGCTGACCCCGAAGTTGTCGAACACGTAGGGAATCTCGGCCGTGTGGTACGCGCCGTAGCGGTCGGCGTCGGGGGCCGGGGGCACGCGGCTGAAGAAGTAGAGGTAGGCCGGCGACGAGACCGTCTCCATCATGCGGGCCCACGTCCGCATCTCCCAGCCGAAGGTGGCGTCGGTGCCGCTCGCCATCCGGGCCTGCCGCGCCTCCTCGTCGGTCGCGGCCGGGAAGGTCTCGAGCAGCGCGTCGGCGTGCTCGCCGTACTCGTTGCGGATCGTCTCGCGGTACTGCTCGAGGGTCTCGGCCCCCGCCGCGCCGCCGAGCATGGTCATCTCGTCGGCGTTCGAGCCGACGATGACCGGCACGTCGGCCTGTCGGCCCCCCGCGAAGATGTCGTAGATGGTGTCGGGGAAGACCCAACCGTCGACGTTCGCCGTCGACCGGACCAGGTCCGGCGCCACGCCCTGCACCGCGTCGGCGCTCGCCGCCCGCATGGCCTCGAGCGACGGAGTCACGCCGTCGCCGAGCAGGGCCTCGACGAAGCGCTCGCCGGCCGCCTCGATCTCCGCCCCGGGCGCGGCCCCGCCCCGCGGGCCGAAGCCGCCGCCGCTCTCGCCGATGGCGGCGTGGAAGAGGCCGCGCGCCAGCGGGGTCGCCATCAGCTGGTTGACGCTCCACGAGCCGGCCGACTCGCCGAAGATGGTCACGCGCGACGGGTCGCCCCCGAACGCCGCGATGTTGCGCTGCACCCAGCCGAGGGCGGCGACCTGGTCGAGGAGGCCGTAGTTGCCCGACGCCCCGTGCCCGGACTCGGCGCCGAGCAGCGGGTGGGCGAGATAGCCGAACGCCCCGAGGCGGTAGTTGATGGTGACGAGGACGACGCCGCGCTGGGCAAGCCGGGTGCCGTCGTAGGTGATGTCGGCGCCGTTGCCGATGGACAGCCCGCCGCCGTGGATCCAGACCATGACCGGAGCGCGATCGTCCGGCCCCGCCGCCGTCCAGACGTTCAGATAGAGGCAGTCCTCGTCCATGCGGTCGACGCCCGCGTCGTAGAACGTCCTCACCGCGGCGGGCAGCGGGTTCTGCATGCACGCCAGGGCCGCCTCCGTCGCGTCGCGCACGCCGTCCCACGTCGCCGGCGGCTCGGGGGGACGCCATCGCAGCTCGCCCACCGGCGGGGCCGCGAACGGCACGCCGCGGTAGACCATGACCTCGTCCCCGAGCGGCGACGGCGCTCCCGCGAGCTGCCCGCCCTCGACGGTCACGACCCTGCCCGCGTCCTGGCCCGCGGCCGGCGCCGCGCCCGCGACGGCAAGACAGACGACGACCAACGCGAGACCACTTGCGAACACACTAACCGTCGCGTTCCGGAACATGGGATCACCTCTGCATGACTCGAATGCGACTCGGGCGTGGGTCACCGTCAACGGCGCCGACGCGTCCCCGCCCGGGGCATCCTGATGGCCGTGCCCCTCGATGTCAAGATCCGGCGTGGAAGCAGCGTGAACCGGTCGAGCTGCCGAACAGCGGTGCAGGAAGAGGACGACGATCGTCCCATGGACAGGTCACCCGGCCTCGTCGACGCCGAGACCCCCACCGGGGCCAACCTGTTCACAGCAAGGGACTTGGATGCTGCCTGGACTGGTGGCACGGCCCTTGCTTTTCCAGGTGACCGAGGTTCTGTGTCCACCCGCGAGGTCGCAGGAGGGAGGTCGCCGTGAGGGAACATCCCTGGTCCGCGAGTCACCGGTCACACCTGGCCCGCATCACCGGCTGCATCGGCGGTCTCGCCGGCTGCCTGCTGCTCGCGTGCGCGTCACCGGCCGCCGGGCAGCCCGTGCCCGGCACGGCACCGCCGACGGCCGGGCAGCCGGCACCGCCCGTCCCGCCGGGAACCGGCCCGACCGCGTTCCGGCGTTTCCGCTTCGCCGCGCGGCCGCTCGGCGGCGTCCCCATCGGCGACTTCGGAGACCGCGTCGGCACGAGTCCCGGCCTGGGCCTGGACTTCACGAGCCACATCGGCCGGACGCCGGTCGCCGTCGGGGCCGAGCTCGGCTACCTGCAGTACGGCAAGGAGACGTGGCGGATGCCCCTGACCCCGGCCGTGCCCGACGTGCTGTCCGACGTGAACACCACCAACCACTTCCTCCAGACGCACGCCCTCGTCCGCCTGCAGCCGCAGACCGGACGGGTGCGGCCGTACGCCGAGGGCCTGCTGGGATTCCGCTACGTGTTCACCCGCACCATGTTCCCCAATCCCGGCGAGGGGAGCAACAGCTCGACCCTGCTCGGCGATCTCGCGCCGAGCGCCGGGGCCGGCGGCGGCGTGGCCGTCGCTCTCGTCTCGAGCCCCCACGCGACGCTGAATCTCGACCTCGGCGTCCGCTACTTCACGGGCGGCGAGGTCGAGTACCTGACGAAGGGTGCGGTCAGTCGCCACGAGGGTGGGGTGACGCTCGAGCCGACACGATCGGCCGTCGACCTGGTGAGCGTGCACGTCGGGATGGCCGTCGACTTCTAGCTCTAGCCACCCGTCTCGTGGGTCGCTCCACGGTTGCGGACCCTGTCGAGAACGGCGGCGGCGGTGGTGCTCCAGACGAACGGCCCCACATGCGTGTCGTCGCGGGTCAGGTACTCTTCGACGGCCGCGACCGATTCCTCCACGCTGGAGAAGGCGTCACGACGAAGGTGCTGCGTCAACCCGCCGAACCAACTCTCGACGAGGTCCAGCCACGAGGCCCCCGTGGGCGTGAAGTGCAACCTGAAGCGCGGGTGCCCGGCCAGCCAATTGCGAACCGTCTCGCGGTTCGGGGTTCCGTGATTGTCCAGGATCCTGGCGTTTCTCCTCTTCTTCGCTCTCCAGTCGACGCCCGCCGCGGGGCAGGTCGCCGCCGGCGGCGTGATGCGTTTCTCCACCAGCGAGGTCGCCTTCAACGGCGGGTTCGGCGGCGTCGCGGCGGACGTCTGGCTCTTCGAGCCCTAGCGAACTGGACACGGGGCAACCAGAAGGCCCGCTTCGAGCAGACCGCCGAGCGACACGCCGGGCTGAGCCAGTTCGCCGGGCCGTTTCTGAGCAGGATGAAGTTCGTCGACGAGCAGGGCGAGGGAGCGTCGCCGACGCTGTCGGCGCTCGAGCCTACCGCGAACACCGCGCCGGCGGCCGCCGCGGCGTCCCCCCGAAGCGCCGCTCGACTTCGCGCCGGCGGCGCTGCAGCCCCTCATCCGCCATGACCGCGTGACGGACCGCCGCCGCTGGAAGAGCGCGTTGTTGCTCAAAGTGCGCGACGAGATCCGGACCCTGCGGGCCGCGGCGGTCCCGGGGCCCCGGGACCGCGTTCGTGTCGCTCTCGCGACTCGCCGGGAAGTGGAAGACAAGCCGGATGGTGACGCACTTTATTCGACCGGGCGGCCACCGAGCGCGGGGCCGTCACGCGGCACCTGTGGAGGGGCTGCGCCAGCGCCATTTTCTTGGATATTTTGGGCTCATCTCCTCAAGAACGACTGCCAATCAAATGTGACGCCGCCCTCTATCCGATTAACATGTTGCTGAAAGGCAATGTTTAGATAATCGCTACCGTAATAGTAGCGGCCATAAAATCCGATGGGCCGCACATCACGATGAAATACTACCGCCTCCGCCAAGTGTATCGTCGGTTCGTCGACACCCATTCGATACTGCAATCTATAGCCCACCTCCACACTGGCCCACGAGGCATCTCGGCTCCTCCATGCACTGCTAACACTAGCTGACCACCGCAGTTTCCCATATAGTGGTCCCACTACTTCCGACTGCTCGCCAGCAATATGATTGTACTCTACCGACGCACCTACTGCGACCTCGCGCTCAATGCTTGGGATGTAGCCATCTTCCGAAGCGCCAAGCCTAATCCACTTGTGATGCAAACCTCCGCGGTGCAAGACCCGGGCTGAAAAACTCCCATTGCGAGTGTTGATTTCCACCGTTCCTGGACTATGCGTAGGTCCGGGTGCGCAGTCGCCTTCTTGATTCCTGTCATATCCCATAAGAGGGCAGCCATCTTGGCCATTTGAATGATGGCCGAGCGGCACAACACTAATGACCCACATCGACGCCCACGTACCCGCAAATTCTTCTTGCGCGAGACTTCTCAACCCGACCCACTGAATCGTCCACTTCGGCATGAAAGATGGTGTTCGTATGGGGGCGGACGAGTCGTCCAGCATCCGCAAATAGAGTTGGATAGTCGCGTACGTATTGAATCCCCAATGGCGCTTGAAGCAGTCATTCGTGCCCATACGAGATCTTAGTCGCAGAAACATTGAATCGCAAGTGGGATCAAAGGCTCTTTCTGTTACCCGGTCTAAGCCGTTGTGTATTAGCACGTCGCCAGCCAACTGAGTCTCGTATTTAATATCATTGCCGCCAATGAACAGATAATTTCCGTCTCGTAAGAGTCCGGATGTAATTGTCGTTTCATCCTGCCCCAACAAGTTTCGGCGCAAAATGTTGAGGACGCGAGAAATGGGAAGCGCGCGACCCACGGGGATGCGCTGCGATGGCTCAACTATCGGCAAGTCAATCTGCGCATGTCCGAGTGTATCCCCGTCGTCCACGGAAGTGTCGGCCGCATCCGAGTTCGAGGCGTCGATTTGTGTCTGGACACCCTGGCTGTTAACCGCCACAAGATGCGGTAGACCCTGCGAGTCGTCATCAGTCAGGATTGACGCCAATTTGTCGTGGGATACGCCCTGAACCTGAGTTCTGTCTAGTTCCTGGGCGTATCCGAATGGCCCCAAGCCGCTCGCTAGGAGCAGCAGACCGAAGCGGAACAGCCAACGACATTTGCAGCTCTCCATGGGATTCCGCCAACCTTGTTTAGTGTATCGACAAGTCCGCGGGGAGCGGTTTCGTCGAGCCTGCCAGTTCGGATGCCCCAACTTGTGAACCTCCCCATCCCTGCGGACGCTATGCCTAGGCGTAGTCGGCGCTCGAACGAGTCCCGCGGTGGGCCGTCGCAGCGCGGTGATCTGGCTGGGCGCGCCGTCCGTTGTATGCGCGACGCCTTTGCTGCCATTCTATGATGAGCAGATACCCGCTGGCCTTGACCGAAATCAAGTTGCGGTGAGGGTTGTGGTGCCGGGACGGAGGAGCGGCAAGGACGTAGGGGGCGGCTCCGGCGGCGAGGCGCCGGTCTCGGCCGCGGCGCAACTGGGTCCGATAAGGCGGTCTTCTGTTAACCAACGCAGCCGAGAGGTGTGCCGACCGCCGTCGGTCGGCGTCGCAAGAAGTCAATCCAGCACCCTCGCCAGACGAAAGCCCCTGAAGACCCAGCGGACATCGGCGCGGCCGTCGTAGCGGCTGGCGGAAGTCTGGAAACTCTCACTGGAGCCCCAGCCTTGACCGCGGACCACGCGGCGTCGGCAGTCGCCCTGCCAGCAGTCCGACGTCCACTCCGAGACATTCGACACCATGTCCGACAGGCCGGCCGGGTTGCGGCCGTAGGAGCCGACCCGGCGGGTGCCCACGATGTCCGTTCGGTCGTGGTAGCATCCAGGCCGGGACCCGGCTGCCGCCGGTCCCCACTCCGCCTCCGTCGGTAAACGATAGGACGCCCCCGTCTCGCGGCTCAGCCACGATAGGTACTCTTGCGCGTCGTGCCAACCGAGGCACGTCACGGGATGACGATCCGTCTGTGGATGGCCAGGATCACGCCAGGAATCGAGCGTGACCCATAGGGACGCCTGACATCCGCCGCCCGCCCCGCCGCCGGTTGCTGCCGCGAACGCCCGATACTCCCCGACGGTCAGCTCGTAGCGCCCGAGGGCCAGGCGCCCGCCGGGCAGCACCACCATCTCCGGGCACACCTCGCAGTCCCGAAATGCCCGGCCCGGGGGCCAGCGTGCGGCCCGTTCTTCCTCGCGCAGGGTCACCTCGGCGGAATCCGGCAGCTCCAGCGCCTCGCGGTAGAATTCCCCGCCACGGCCGGCGGCAATCAGGTACTGGTTCAACGACGCGATGGCCGTGTCCGTCCGTCCGGCGGCGTAGGCCACCTGCGCATGCTGGAAGTTGAAGTCGACCTGCAACACGAGATCGTGCTCCCCCTGGAGCGCGAGGACCTCGTTCATCGCCTCGAGGGCGGCCGCGGGGTCGTCGTCGGCCAGGAGCCGTTCGGCCCGGACGAGATGACGGTCAACCAGGATCTCGGGCGGTAGTCGAGCGGTTCCCGCCGCCTGAGCGGCCGGCTGCCGCTCTCCAGCGGGACTGGTTGCCTGGTGGCGCCCGACGGTGACTTCAGATGCAAGCGGATCGTCGACTGCCGGTGCCGACGAACGGGGCTGCGTCGTGACCGCGGGGGACTCGTTGGAGTTGGTCCCGGAAACCGTTGTCGGCGAAGAAGAAGGTGCGGGCGGTGCGGCGGCCTCGCGCAGGAGTTGAGCGGCGGAGTTGTCCAAGTAGCCCGTCGACGGAATCGTCCGAGCCTCCTGCCAGCGCCGGATCGCCGCTCGGGTGCGAGGACCGAACAGGCCGTCCGGTGCTCCCGGGTCGAAGCCCTCGTTCCGAAGCCCTTGCTGAATCAGTCGCCGCGCGGGTCGGTCCAGACCCAGTGACGCTTCGACGGCCGCCGGGGCCCGTGCCTCAGCGGTTGCCGCTGCCTCCTGCTGGACGGCGGCGCCGTTGGTGACGGCGACCGCTATGGACACCGACATGACCACGGCAAGCGTTGGCACCGCGGCCACTATGCCCATGTGCGACTGTCGTGCGGTGTTCGCGCTGGCTGCCATCTCTGTCCGTCCGTTCGTTTCAGCCGTTCCCACGTGCGCGTGTCGGCGCCTGTTCCTCGCTTGCCGCGTGGGCCTCCTCATTCGAGCGTCACCGGAGACGGACGGCAGTTCCAGTCACTTGCGCCGCCGTGATCGCGGTCGCTACCGGCGTCGGCGACACGTCGGTCCAGCCGTCGGGGGCAACCTTACCGTTCGCCCTGTATGCCGCAGCTCGCTGGCACTCCGCGCCCGAAATCGCGTCATTCCAACATCACGGGGCCCCGGGCGGCTCCATCCGGTGGGCCGTCGACATCGCGGTGACACCCGCAGCAAGCCGGGGCCCGCGTACGACGGCACTCTGCAAGACGAAAGCACGACACCCCAAAGGAGTATCAGGAGGTGTCCACCGTCTGTCAAGATGCTGTCGCCGGGCGTCGCCGTCGCCTCTGGCCTCATAGTCTTGTAGGGTACCAAGGCCGACTTGCATACGTTCTCGTTGCAACCCTACCAATTCTGATAGGTCCTGGGTGGGCTCAAGCATGGCAAAAGAATCGGGCGCGCCGCTCGAACAGGCTCTGCCTCTACGCCGTTCAGGTGCCCCCGGTCGGTGACGCTCCCCGCGGGTGAAGGCCCGCCTGAGCATCGGTACGCTCCTCGTCGGGGCACTACGGTACGGAAGCCCCGGCGACCAGGATCCGGACGGCCTGCGCGACGACGATCCACCGGCAACTCGCCCAATCTCCATATGCATAAACGCATGAGAACCCAAAACCGAACACGGAATCTGCCCCCGTGTGTACGATCTCGTGCAGGACTCACTGCATCACACGTTCTCGCGCCTCCCCGAGTCGAGCGCGAGCACGCCGGTGCGTTGCGGGGCTGCCTGCGACGGGCGGTCGTGAACCGCATCGGCGACGAGACGCGTCGGACAACGCGTTTCGCCTGAGCACCATCGCCCCGGACGATCCGGTCCGACTCATCGACGAGACCGCGCCGCAGTTCAGGCAGCTCGTCGACGACGAGGCTTGGGGACGGTACCTGCGGGGTCTGAAGCGGCTGAACGCCCGCGCCGGCGGCTGCTCGTCGGCCGCGCCGAGCTCGGCTACAGCTACCGCCAACTCGTCTTCACGGAACGCCTGCTCGGCCCCGAGGCGGCCCGCAAAGGAGGTGGGGCGGGCGCTGGTGCGTTTGACGTGCTCCGAGGGATGCCCGGGTCTCGGTCGTCGCGGCGTTGACGAGCGCCCCGTGTGCAAGGAGTGAGGTCGGCGCCCGCCCCGCCCCGGCCAGGCGGCCTGAACAAAACTTCAGGAACACTTAAGGTGCCCGCCA
Organism: Vicinamibacterales bacterium; assembly: GCA_965116765.1. GTDB lineage: Bacteria > Acidobacteriota > Vicinamibacteria > Vicinamibacterales > UBA8438 > JAJEEA01. Next base: position 2,879,261 of record OZ220718.1, read on the forward strand.
CGGGTAGTTGTGGCAGGGTGGCGAGACACCGGGAGCAACCCGGATGCGGAGACGGCCGTCGTCTTCCCGCGGTGGATTGGAAGCGCGGCCGAGTCCGTCCCAGTCATCGACCATCGCTTCCGGAGGACCAGGAAGGTGACGCAGAAGCAGATCGAGACGATCCTGGGAGCGTTGCGCGCCGGTCCGTTGGCGCCATCGGGTCGCGCGGGTTTGGCGGATGCCTACCATGTGGTCGCGGAATTCAGATGCTGCACGGGCAACGGCGAAGAGGTCACGGTCAAGATGCTGGATGGAGGGCCCGACTTCGAGCCCGCCGAGTCCCGCTACCTGTGCAGAGCCGAAACCAACGACGGGAAGCTGCTGATGACCGGCAACGGCGGCTCATCGCCGGGTGAGGCGCTGGAGTCCGTGCACTGGGGTCGACTGCAGGGCGAGCTGGCCCGTGTTCTCGTCGGATTGTAGCTCCCGGCCGCCGGCCGCGGACGGCGCTCCGCCACCCGGCGTCGAACCCGCCTTCGCCCGCTCCTGAGTGAGTTCCCGGGTCATCCGCAGGCTGAGGTTCCGCCGAGAGCTCTCCCTCGCCCTCCCCGTTGGATTCTCCGAGCCCGCGGCCGAACCTGTACCATGAGAGTCGGGCACTCTGGAGCCACGGGGTGCCGGACGACCGATCGACGACCATTCGAGGAGATCCGGCGTGGGCATTCTCGACGTGCTGCGGGCGGTCCCCGCGAGGCCGGCCGCCACCGAACCGGGCGACACCGACACCGTGAAGCGCATCGTGGCCGAGCTCGACTCGCTGCCGGGCGAGCGCGCGCGGTTCCTCGCCGCCTTCGCCTACGTGCTGAGCCGCGTGGCGCACGCCGACTCGCGCATCACCGGGGACGAGACCGAGGCGATGCGCGAGATCGTGCGGAAGCTCGGCCACCTGCCCGAGGCGCAGGCGGTGCTGGTGGTCGAGATCGCCAAGCACCAGGCCCGGCTGTTCGGGGGCACCGAGAACTACCTGGTGACCCGCGAGTTCCGCGAGATGGCCACCGGCGAACAGCGCCTCGAGCTGCTCGACTGCGTCTTCGCGGTGGCGGCGTCGGACGGCGCGATCAGCACCATCGAGGAGTCGCAGGCGGGTCAGATCGCCAGGGAGCTCGGCTTCACGCAGCCGGAGTACGCGTCGGCGCTTGCGGCCCACGCGGAGCATCGGACGGTGCTGCGCTCGCTGCGGGCGACTCGGGCGTCGGCGTCCTGACCGCGGCGGGCGAGTCGAGCGCCGGCGGCCCGACCACCGCCCGCGCCCGCGGCTTGGCGTCGAGCAGCACCGCGATCCACCGCAGGTCGTCGGTGTTCTCGAAGGCGATCTTGAAGGTCATGGTGATGGGCACCGCGAGCAGCAGGCCCATCGGTCCCCACACCCACCCCCAGAACACCAGCGACAGGAACACCACCAGCACCGACATCCCGAGCTTGCGGCCCAGCAGGGTCGGCTCGAGGATGTTGCCGAAGGCGATGTTGAGCGCCACGTAGCCCGAGGCGACGACCAGCGCCCGGCCCAGGTCGACCTGCACGAGGGCCAGCACGGAGGGGCCGACGGCGGCGACGATGGACCCGATGTTGGGGATGTAGTTGAAGAGGAACGCGACGAGCCCCCACATCAGGGGGAAGTCGATGCCGAGGGTCCACACCCAGGCGAACGCGAGGAACCCGGTGCCGAGGCTGACCACGGTCTTGACGGCCAGGTACTTCTGGACTTGCTGGGCCATCTGCTCCAGCCGCTCCAGGTTGCCCCCCCGATCGCCGAACGCCACGCGCAGCTTGTGCCGGAATCCGGCCGCCTCGACGAGGATGAAGATGACCGCGAGGAGGACCAGGAACGCGTCCTGCAGCAGCCCCGCCAGCGCCCCCAGGGTGCCGCCGAGCAGGTTCACCACCGCCTCGGGGTTGACGAGCTCGAACGCCGTCCGGTCCGCGAAGGGGAGGTTGGCTTCTTCGGCCCACGCGCGGAGCTGACCGGCCAGCTCCTCGAACCGCTGGTTGTACTGCGAGTCGGCGACCACCTGCGTGAACTCGCCCACCGACTGCCCCACCACCACCCCGAGCACGCTGACGACCCCGGCGGCGGCGAGGACGGTGAGCATCACCGCCAGCCACGTCGGCACCCGGTTGCGCTGGAGCCACGCCATGACCGGCAGGCTGACGACGGCGATGAAGAGCGCGCTGAGGAACGGCAGCAGGATCTCGCTCGCCTCGCGCAGCCCCGCCACCACGATGATGGCGCTGGCGGCGATGACCAGGAAGCGCATGGCCCGGCGCGGCAACAGCTCCTCGCGGCTCATCGACGTCGCTCCGGCACCTCTCTACGGCCCCGATTCGTGCGGTTCGAACGCGGTGAGCGCGAACCGGTCGCGCTCGTCCACCCACTGCCGCGTCACGGCCAGCCCGGCGGCGGCCCCGAGCTCGCGCACGCCGTCGGTCTCGTACTTGTACGAGCTCTCGGTCCAGATCGACTCCCCCTCCGAGAAATCGACGGAGAATCCGGCCCCGGGGATCTCGACGGTCTGCGCCCGCAGGCTCTCGAGGTGCATCTCCATGCGCGACGCCGCCGCGTTCCAGACGGCGCGGTGCGCGAACGAATCGAGATCGAAGTCCGCCCCGAGCTCCCGATTGAGGCGGGCGAGCACGTTCAGGTTGAACGCGGCGGTCACCCCCAGCGGATCGTCGTAGGCGAGCTCCAGCTCCGCCTCCGGCTTGACGAGGTCGGTGCCGAGAAGGAAGCGATCGCCCTGCCGCAGCCCCGACCGGACCGCGCCGACGAAGGCCAGGCTCTCGGCGGGATCGAGGTTGCCGATGTTCGACCCCAGGAACGCGGCGAGCACCGCGCCCTCGCCCCGCCGGCACGCCGCCACCCGCCCGATGCCGTCCTCGTAGGTCGCCCGGTGGCCGGTCACCGGCAGGTCGGGCCAGCGGGACAGCGTCCGCGCGGCCAGCTCGAGCGCCGTCGCCGACACGTCGACGAGCTCGACCCGCACCGGGACGCCGGCCTCCATCAGGGGCTCGACGATCTGGGCGAGCTTCTCGCCGCTGCCCGCCCCCAGCTCGACGATGGTAACCGGCGCGGCGAGACCGGCGCCAATCGCGCCGGCGTGGGCGGCCAGCAGCCGCTGCTCGGCCCGGGTGATCCGGTACTCGGGCAGGGCGCAGATCGCCTCGAAGAGCCGCGACCCCAGCGCGTCGTAGAGATACCGGGGCTGAAGCCGCTTCCGCCGGCGGCCCAGATCGCGCCGCACGTCGGCCGCGAGGCGGTCGCGGACCGCCACCGTCATGACGTCGCCAGCGCCCATTGCCAATCACGCCCCGGAGCCCGTGGCGGGTGTCCGCATCGCGCCGAGGCCCCCGAGGCCGCCGGCCGGCGCCAGGCGCCCGCGCCGGCCGACCGTGGTGAACGCGGAGACTCTCGCCACGAGCTCCCGGACGCATCGAAAACGCGCGCCCCGGTATCGTGCGCCGCGTCCCTGCCCTCGGTCACCGCGGCAGGTCCTCCACGCAGCGGAAGCCGGCGTAGACGAACGGGTAGTGGGGCCGGAACCAGTTGCGCAGGCTGCGCCGGACCAGGCCCGTCGCGGTGGCCGGCGACGCCCCCTTGATCACGTAGTGCAGCCCGTCGAAGAAGTCGGCCGAGTACTCCGGGTACGAGGCCATGGGCGCGAACCCCGGGAACCCGTCGAACACCGTGGAGGTCCACTCCCAGCCGTTGCCGACGAGGTCGTGCACGCCCCACGCGCTCGCGCCGGCGGGGAACGAGCCGACCGGCACCGGGTCCCATCCCCGGAAGCCGAAGTGGCCGCGCGTGCCGTCGGGCGGCTCGTCGCCCCACGGATGGGGCCGCTCGACGCCGTCGGGCGTCCCGTAGGCGGCGCGGTGGAACTCGGCCTCGGTCGGCAGGCGGGCCCCCTTCCAGCGCGCGTAGGCGGCCGCCTCGGCCTGGGTGACCCACACCGGCCAGGCCGGCGGCAGCGGCACCGTCTCGAACATCCCCCGCCACCGCCACGCGTCGCCCTCGCGCACCCAGAACGCGGGATGCCCGACCCCCGCCGCCTCGCGCCAGGCCCAGTCCGCCTCGGTCCACCAGCGGCGGTCCGCGTAGCCGCCCGCCTCCACGAACTCGAGAAACGCCTGGTTGGTCACGTTGTGCCGGTCGATGGCGAACGCGGGGACGTCGACCGCCAGGACCGGAAACTCGTTGTCCCAGCCGAACGGAATCCCGTCCCGCTCCGCCCCCAGCGTGGCGCGGCCGGCGGGAACGGAGATCCGGTCGACGGCGGGCACGGCCTCCCCGGTGACCACGTCGGCGTCGGCAGGGCGGCGCTTCAGGCCCGGCGGCAACCGGTGCCACATGTACGCCAGGGTCTCCTGGTGCAGCTCCTCGTGCTCGATGAGGGTGAACACGGCCTGGCCGCGGTGCAGGACGGGATGCCCCTCGCGTTCGACGTCGGCGTGCTCGATCGCGTCGACGATCAGCCGGTCGGCCTCGTCGGCGTAACCGCGCACCGTCTCCCGGCTCGGCCACGACGCCACCGCCGACCCGTCGGCCGCCGCCTGATCCTCCGGATCGATGCCGCGGGCGAAGAGCGCCTCGAGCCCGGCGTCGACCCCGGGCCGCCGGAGCCCGCGCTTGATCAACGTGTTCACGCTGAACGCGGGGATGTGCCCCTCGTAGAACACCACCGGATGCCGGAGGGGTATCGGCTGCTCGTAGTAGGCGTCCGGACTCAGCAGGTCGAAGAGCCCGGCCGTACGTTCACGGGTGTTGCGGAACCAGGTGATGCAGGCCTCCCTGTCGACCACCGGCTGACGTGCCCGATCCATGCGAAGGTCCTCCCCGCGGCCGACGACTCGACGAGCCCGTGGCGAAGGCCCCGCTGCCATCGACCGGCGATGCGCACCGTGTTCGTCCCGCGGGCTGCGCCGAGCGCCGCGGGATGCCCGAACAGGCTCGCTCGCCACGTCCTGCCGTTCGCCGCTCCCGGTACGGCGCGAGGCTCCGAGGCCCCCCGGAAGCGCCGCGCGGTCGTGAGAGGGTACCACAGCGGCCCACGGCCGGAAGCCCGCCGCGGGCGGCCCCGGGAGTGGCCCGCGGCCAAGCCGGCCGACCGGGAACACCGTTGTGGTGCCCGCGAGCAGTGCTCCGCGGGCGACCGGCCATCCGTGCTGCCAAGCCGGCCGACCAGGAACACCGTTGTGGTAGCCTGAAACGCGCCCCGAGCCCGCTCCGACGCGCGGCGCGCGGACATCGCGGACGCGAGCGTCGCGCGTCCCCGCGAAAGTGGCGGAATTGGCAGACGCGCCGGATTTAGGATCCGGTGGCCGAGAGGCCGTGGGGGTTCGAGTCCCCCCTTTCGCACCATTCCGGACGAACCGCAGATGAAGTCGGGAATCACCGAGCTCAGCGAGACGCGGCGGCGTCTCGACGTCGAGATCCCCGCGGCCGACGTCGACGCCGCGATCGACCGGCTGGCCCGGCGCCACCGCGGGCGCGCCCGCGTGCCCGGCTTCCGCCCCGGCAAGGTGCCGATGCACATCGTGCGGCAGCGCTTCAAGGAGGACATCCTCCACGACGCGGCAAACGACCTGGTGCCGGGCGCGGTCGAGACGGCGCTCGAGGAGCACGGGGTGAGCACCGTCGACACCCCCGACGTGCGGGAGATCTCGATCGACGAGGGCGAGCCGCTCACCTTCCACGCCCTCTTCGAGGTGATGCCGTCCATCACCGCGCTCGACTACGACGCCCTGACCCTGCGGCGGCGGCCGGTGGCCCCGGACGCGGGGGCCGAGGAGCGCGCCCTCGATCAGCTCCGGCGCCGGGCGAGCCGGGCCGTACCGGTGACCGACCGTCCCCTCGAGACCGGCGACGTCGCGACCCTGGACCTGATCCGCCGCGCCGAGGGCGGCGACGGCGAGGGCGGCCGGCTCGACGAGCCTCCGCAGCGCGCGACGGTCGAGCTGGGGTCCGAGGGCAACCCGCCGGGGCTCGACGACGAGCTCGCCGGCCTTGCCGTCGGCGACTCGAAGACGTTCGAGCTGACCTATCCCGAGGGCTCGGCCCCGGCCGAGCTCGCGGGCAAGCGGGTGACCCACGAAGTGACGGTGCGCGAGCACCACCGGCGGGAGATGCCCGACCTCGACGACGCGTTCGCGAAGTCGGTCGGCGACTTCGAGTCGCTCGAGGCGCTGAAGGGCCGCATCGCCGACGATCTGCGGCGCGAGGCCGAGATCGAGACGCGGCGCGGCGTCCGGCGCGACCTCCTGCGGCAGCTCGCGGGGCGGCTCACGGCCGAGGTGCCCGACGCCCTCGTCGAGCGCGAGATCGCCCGGCGGCTCGAGCAGGTCGCGGCGGCGATGGCCCAGCAGGGCATGGACCCGCGGACCGCCAACGTCGACTGGAACGCCCTGCGGGAAGAGCAGCGGGCACCGGCCCTGGAAGCGGTGCGCGCCTCGCTGGTGCTCGACGAGGTGGCGCGGCGCGAGGACGTCAGCGTCGGTGACGAGGACGTCGAGCAGGAGCTCGCGCGCCACGCGGAACGGCTGGGCCAGACCCCCGCCGCGGTGCGGGCCCGGCTCGACCGGGACGGCGGCGTCGCCCGGCTGGCGGAGAGCCTGCGGCGCGAGAAGGCGATTGACTTGCTCTTGTCGCGTGCTACCATCGTGACGGCGTGAGCATGCGCTCCCGCTCCAGCCGCCATTCCCCGACCGCCACGCGACCATCCGTGAGACCAATCGTGGCTACCGCATCGCGGCGCCGCCGCGCCCCGGCCGCCGCGCGGCAGAACCCGACACCAGACACACAAACGACATGTCCGAGGTCCACAACCAGTTGATTCCCGTCGTCGTCGAGCAGACCAACCGGGGCGAGCGCGCCTACGACATCTACTCGCGCCTGCTGAAGGACAGCATCATCTTCATCGGCACCCCCATCGAGGACGCCATCGCGAACCTCGTCATCGCCCAGATGCTGTTCCTCGAGGCGGAAGACCCCGACCGCGACATCGTGCTGTACATCAACAGTCCGGGGGGGTCGATCTCGGCCGGGCTCGCGGTCTACGACACGATGCAGTTCATCAAGCCCGACGTCCAGACCTACTGCATCGGCCAGGCGGCGTCGATGGCCGCGGTGCTGCTGGCGGCGGGCGCCCGCGGCAAGCGCTACAGCCTGCCCAACTCCCGCATCATCATCCACCAGCCGCTCATGTCGGGGCTGGCCGGGCAGGCGAGCGACATCGACATCCACGCCAAGGAGATCATCCGCATGCGGACGCGCCTGAACGAGATGCTGGTGGAGCACACCGGCCAGGACCTGGCGCGGATCGAGGAGGACACCGAGCGCGACTACATCATGACGGCGGACCAGAGCCGCGAATACGGTATCATTGACGAAGTGGTCAGGCAGCGCGCCTAGGAGTCTGCACGGTGGAACCGCGCGGATTCCTGCAGGGTCGGCCGGGCGCCGAGCGGAGCCGTCGGGCGACGATTGGCGGGCTGGCCGCCCGCGCGGCGCGGGCGCGCCGAGACGCCCCGCCCGCCAGGGCGTGACGAGGGCCGCACCGACAGCACGCGACCGAGGGAACCACCGCGTCAGGGAGAGTACCGGGCCGGTCGCGCGCCGCGGCGGCGTCCCCCACGGGGCGGCTGCCGCCCAAGCGGCGGATCCGCCTCGCCCGGCCGGGCGTTGGGTGACAGATGGCCAAGAAAACCGGTGAGCCCGAGATTCTGCGCTGCTCGTTCTGCAACAAGGACCAGAACGACGTCCGCAAGCTGATCGCCGGCCCGACCGTCTTCATCTGCGACGAGTGCGTCGAGGTCTGCAACGACATCATCGCCGACGACAGCCGGTTCGAGACCCGCGGCGGCCGGTCGTCGCTCCCGGTGCCGCAGGAGATCAAGAAGTTTCTCGACGAGTACGTCGTCGGCCAGGAGCAGACCAAGAAGAAGCTCTCGGTCGCCGTCTACAACCACTACAAGCGCGTCGAGATCCAGAAGCAGTCGCGCAGCCGGCAGGACACCGAGCTCACCAAGTCGAACATCCTCCTCATCGGCCCCACCGGCACCGGCAAGACCCTGCTCGCCCAGACCCTCGCCAAGCTCCTGTCGGTCCCCTTCACCATCGTCGACGCGACGACCCTGACCGAGGCCGGCTACGTCGGCGAGGACGTCGAGAACATCGTCCTCAAGCTGCTGCAGGCGGCCGGCGGCGACATCGAGAAGTGCCAGCAGGGCATCATCTACATCGACGAGATCGACAAGATCTGCCGCAAGGACGAGAACCCCTCGATCACCCGCGACGTCTCCGGCGAGGGGGTGCAGCAGGCGCTGCTGAAGATCCTCGAGGGCACGGTGGCCAACGTGCCTCCCCAGGGCGGCCGCAAGCACCCCCACCAGGAGTTCTTCCAGATCGACACCGGCAACGTGCTCTTTATCTGCGGGGGCGCGTTCGTGGGGCTCGACCAGACGATTCAGCGCCGCGTCGGCCGCAAGATGCTCGGCTTCGGGGCCGACATCAAGACCTCGCGCGAGCGCGACCTCGGCGCCACCCTCGAGCTCGTCGAGCCCGAGGACCTCATCCGCTACGGGCTCATCCCCGAGTTCGTGGGACGGCTGCCCGTCATCGGGGCCCTGCACGAGCTCGACAAGCCGGCCCTGATGCAGATTCTCACCCAGCCGCGCAACGCCATCACCCGCCAATACGAGCGGCTGTTCGAGTACGAGAACGTCAAGCTCCAGTTCACCGAGGACGCCCTCGAGGCGATCGCCGAGTCGGCGCTCGATCGGAAGATCGGCGCGCGGGGACTGCGGATGATCATCGAGGACCTCATGCTCGACATCATGTACACCCTCCCGGGCCAGAAGAAGGTCCGCGAGTGCGTGATCACCCGTGAGGTCGTGCAGGCCAAGGGCGACCCGATCACCGTCATCGAAAAGGCTGGTTGATGGAAGTCTACGAAACGCTCCCGATCGTGCCGCTGCGCGACGTGGTCGTCTTCCCCCACATGATGATCCCGTTCGTCATCGGACGGCCGTCGTCGACGCAGGCCCTCGAGCACGCCCTGATGAAGGACAAGCGCATCTTCCTGGCGGCGCAGCAGCTCGCGGTGGTCGACGACCCCAAGCCGACGGACATCTACACGATGGGCTGCATCGCCAACATCGTGCAGAGCCTGAAGCTGCCCGACGGCAACATCAAGGTCCTCGTCGAGGGCCTCGAGCGGGCCCGAGCGGTGGAGTGGAAGGAAGACAAGGGGTTCTACCGCGTCGTCGCCAAGCTCGTCCCCAAGCCCGACGACACCAACGAGGAGATCGAGGGCGCGATGAGCCGCGTCGTCTCGCTCTTCGAGCAGTACGTGAAGCTGTCGAACAACCTGCACTACGACGCGATGATCGCCGCCGTCCGCGTCGACGACGCCGGCAAGCTCGCCGACACGATCGCCGCCCACCTCGGGGTGGGGGTCGAGGAGAAGCAGAACCTGCTCGAGATCGTCCAGCCGCTGGGGCGGCTGACGCGCATCGCGAGCCTCCTCGAGGCCGAGGTGGACAAGCTGCAGGTCGACCGCCGCATCCAGTCTCGCGTGAAGAAGCAGATGGAGAAGGCGCAGAAGGAGTACTACCTCAACGAGAAGATGAAGGCGATCCAGAAGGAGCTGGGCCGCAAGGAGGACAAGGGCAGCGAGCTCGACGAGCTGAAGAAGAAGATCGAGGACGCCCGCATGCCCAAGGAGGTCGAGGAGAAGGCCGTCCAGGAGCTGAAGCGGCTCGAGGGCATGCCGCCGATGTCGGCCGAGGCGACGGTCTCGCGCAACTACCTCGACTGGCTCATCGCGGTGCCGTGGCACAAGAAGTCGCGGGAGAGCCGGGACCTCAAGAAGGCCGAGGCCATCCTCAACGCCGACCACTACGGCCTCGAGAAGATCAAGGATCGCATCCTCGAGTTCCTCGCCGTCCGCACCCTCGTCCGCAAGCCGAAGAGCACCATCCTCACGTTCACCGGCCCTCCGGGGGTCGGCAAGACCTCGCTCGCCAAGTCCATCGCCCGCGCCACCAACCGCAAGTTCGTCCGCCTGTCGGTGGGCGGGGTGCGCGACGAGGCCGAGATCCGCGGGCACCGCCGCACCTACATCGGGGCGTTCCCGGGCCAGATCATCCAGATGATCAAGAAGGCCGGCACCATGAACCCGGTGTTCCTCCTCGACGAGGTCGACAAGATGTCGATGGACTTCCGGGGCGATCCGTCGGCCGCCCTCCTCGAGGTGCTCGACCCCGAGCAGAACCACACGTTCCTCGACCACTATCTCGACGTCGAGTACGACCTGTCGAACATCATGTTCGTGTGCACCGCCAACGTGCTGCACACCGTCCCCCAGGCCCTCCGCGACCGCATGGAGGTGCTGCAGCTCGCCGGCTACACCGAGCTCGAGAAGATCGAGATAGCCCGGACGTTCCTCGCCCCCAAGGCGGTGAAGGCGACGGGGCTGACCGACAAGAACATCCAGTTCAAGGACGAGGCGTTCGAGACCATCATCCGGCGCTACACCCGCGAGGCCGGGGTCCGCAGCCTCGAGCGCGAGATCAACACCATCTGCCGCAAGGTCGCGCGCAAGGTGGTCATCGAGGGCAAGAAGTTCTCGGAGGAGATCGCGGGCGAGCAGATTACCGGCTACCTCGGCGTCCCCCGCTACCGGCCGCAGGCGGCGGAGGAGCAGAACGAGGTCGGCATCGCGACGGGGCTCGCGTGGACCGAGGCGGGCGGCGAGCTGCTGCTCACCGAGTCGACCCTCATGCCCGGCAAGGGGCGGCTGACCCTGACCGGCAAGCTCGGCGACGTGATGCAGGAGTCGGCCCAGGCGGCGATGAGCTACGTGCGGTCGAAGGCCGAGGAGTTCGGCATCCAGAAGGACTTCCACCGGCGGACGGACGTCCACGTGCACGTCCCCGAGGGGTCGATCCCGAAGGACGGCCCCTCGGCCGGCATCACGCTGGCGACCGCCCTGGTGTCCAACCTCGCCAGCGTGCCGACGCGGCGCGACGTGGCGATGACCGGCGAGATCACCCTGCGGGGCAAGGTGCTGCCGATCGGCGGGGTCAAGGAGAAGGTGCTCGCCGCCCACCGGGCCGGCGTCAAGACCATCATTCTCCCCAAGGACAACGAGAAGGACCTCGCGGACATCCCCAAGCCGGTGCTCGACGTGCTCGAGCTGCACCTCGTCGAGTCGATGGACGAGGTGCTGAAGATCGCCCTCGCCGAGCCGCTGGTCTCGCTGCTGGCCGCGGAGGACGTCGAATCGGCAACCGCCGCGGACGGCGGCGTGATGCACTAGCAGCCCGTGGAACGGCGGCGGCACGCTTTCGCCGGCGACCCCGCGGTCGCCCGCCCCCGGCGGATGAAGATCCACACCGCGGAGTTCGTCAGGAGCGTCGGCGCCGACAGCCCGCTCCCCGACCCGCGGGTGCCCCAGGTCAGCCTCATCGGCCGATCGAACGTCGGCAAGTCGACCCTGATCAACGCCCTCGCGCGCCGCAAGATAGCGCGGGCCGGGGGCGCCCCCGGCACCACCCGCCTCCTCAACGTCTACCGCATCGTCCTCGCCCGGCGCCGCGGCGAGCTGCTCCTCATCGACCTCCCCGGCTACGGCTACGCCCGCGGTGGGGCCGAGAGCACGCGGGTCTTCGACCGGCTCACCGAGCGTTACTTCCGCCGCAGCCCCGAGCCGGACGCGGACGGTCCGGGACCGCGCGGCCCGGCCGGACCGCCGGCGCCTGGGGCCCCGATGGGGGCGATCCTGCTCGTCGACGTCCGCCACCCGGGGCTCGAGAACGACCGCAGCGCCCTCGGCTGGCTGACCGGGCTGGAGCTGCCCCTCGTCGTCGCCGCCACCAAGATCGACCGCCTCTCGCGCTCCGCCAGGCAGGCGAAGCTGCGCGCGCACGAGAAGGCGCTCGCCCACCCCGTGCTGCCGGTTTCGGCGAAGCGCGGCGACGGCCTGCGCGAGCTGTGGACAGCGCTGCTGGCTCTCGCCGACGGCGCGCCGCGGACGGACACGGAAAACCGCGAATGGCGGGCGAAGGAGTGAATTGAACCGTCACTCGTTGGCCGGCCGCAGCAGGCCGACGGCGCCTGGCCGATTGCCCGGTGGGTAGCGCTGCCGGTGCCGAACAGGTCGGACGCCGACTGCACGACGGCGAGCGCCGCCTGGCCGATGGTCGGCGCACTCGGCATCAGGTCGGTCATTGCACGGAAGAAGGCGCGCTCGACGTCACCGCGGTTGGCGCCGCCGACGCCCTGGACGGTCACGCCCGTGGTCCGGTTCCGCCCCCCCTCGACGGCGTTGGAACCGCGTTCGGCTGCACGACGGCCACGAGGGAAACAACGTCGGCGGCGAGCACGCGCGCGACGGCCGAAAGGTCCTCGGTCCAGAACCCATCGCGCCTGCACGCGACGGCGGAAGGTCACCGGCCCGGTCCACTGCACCGGGACCGTCAGCCGGCGGGTGCGGGCGGCAGCGGCGGTAGGCCGACGGCGACAAGCGCGTCCTCGACCGCCCGCTGGACGTCGGTGCCGGCGGCGAGGTCCGCCGCCGCCTGCCGGATGACGTCGGCGGCCAGCGGGAAGGACGTGGCCTGGGGCATCAGCTCCGTCAGCGCCCGGAAGAAGATGCGCTCGATCTGCTCGCGGCTCGACGCGCCGGCGCCGCCGACGGTGAGCCCGGTGACCGGGTTCGTCCCCCCCTCGACAGCGAGATAGAACGCGTGGCTCAGGATCGTCGAGTTCCAGTGCTGGGCGCCGTAGCAGCAGTATTCCGGGTCGAAGGCGACAAACCGTCCCCCCAGGAACAGGGCCCCGGAGTACGTGTAGTACCGGTCGTCGATGATCACGACCGCGAATTCAAAGCGGAAGGGGTAGGCCGGCGAGCTGAAGGTCGACCACGGATCCGACAGCGACCGCAACGTCCCCGCCGCGTACTCGCTGCCGTACTCGTAGGTACCCGCGGCACCGACCCCCTCGTGGAAGAACCCGGTCGAGACGCCGAAGATGTCGGAGTAGGCCTCGTTGACGCCGCCCGCCTGGGAGGATGCCAGGACGAACCGGCCGTCCTCGCTGCACAGGGCCGGAATCGGCTCCCACACGTCACGCTCCAACTGGATGGGAAAGCTGGTCTCCGGACAGCTGTACGTCTCGCCCTCCCACTCGAAGCTCGGCGGCCCGAGGCGGCCGACGTTGTCCAGTCTGTTGAACAGTCCCCCACCCGTCCGCGTAGCGACGGAGAAGTACGTGAGCCCGTGCATCAGCTCGTGCGCGACGGTGTGCAGCGCGACGCGCGGCTGCGTCGCCTCGGAATCCGGTATGCGGCGCTGGCCGAACACGTAGACACCGGCGCCGTCCGGCCCGAACGGGGGCCGATAGGCGTAGGCGTTGAAAAAGCCGTTGTTGACGATGCCGACGATGCGTCCGTTCACACCGTCGAGCCCCTCCCATCCGTGCCGCTGCGCGAAGTAGTCGTAGGTCCAGCCCATGTGAACGTGGGCGTCGACCACCGCGGCGTCGTCCCAGACGTTGTCGGGGTCGGCCGCGATGTCGCTCGATGTCCAGCGCGGGACACGAGGCGGCCCCGATTGGAGCAACGGGACAAGCCGCTCGACATCGAAGCCCGCGTCGAGGGTGATGACCTCGCTCGGCCGGAGGCGGTCGTGCGCCTCGTACCGTCCACCCTCCTGCGTCGTGCTGATCTTCTTGGTGTCGCCGAGGAACCCGGCGCCGGTACCGACCGCGGACTGCGTGTCGAACGCCGCCTCCTTCTGCACGACGGCGCCGTCGACGGCCGACACGAAGTAGGTGTGGGCGTCCTCCAGGGTCAGGGGATAGGCCAGCTCGTACAAGCCGCCGAGCAGCGGCAGGACGACCGCCTCCGGCAGGCGGCCCGCCGCGGCCGCCCCGGTCCGCTGCAGCAGGCGGCCCGCGGCCTCGCCGGCGGTCAGCGCCGGCGCCGTCTCGACGTCGATGTCGGTATACAGAGTGCCGAAGAGCGAGACCGTCACGCCCCGGTCGAGCTGCCGCGACACGCCGCCGCCGTGCACCTGCACGCCCTCGTGGAACTGCGCCAGGTACTCGTGGGTGCGCCCCGGCAGGCTGCGGTCGTCCTGGCGGGACACGACGACGAGCTCGCCGGCCCGCGTCATCCCGTCGAGCGTCGCATCCCACTGCCGCAGCTCGTCGACGCCGGTCGAGTACCCGACGGCCACCGAGAGCTCTCCCGGTGACAACTGGGCGGCGGCGGGCCGGCCCGCGGCCTGAATCACGACCCCGGCAAGGGCCGTCACCATGACGAGTCGCTGAACGTTGTGCATTCTCTCGATTCCCTCTGTCGACGCCGGGACGGCGACGCGATCCGGGCGCGCGAGGGCCCGGTCATCGCCACCGCCCCCCAGTCTATGTCGGGAAACGCACCGGCGGCAACCGGCCGGGCGACGGGAATCGGCTGCGCCCCCCCTACCTGACCGTGGCGGCGGCCCCTTCGCCATGGTCGCGAGGCGGCCGACCTCATGCTGCTCCGCGACACCGACGCCAACGCGTGGCGGCCGCCCCTCGCCATCGCGGCGAGACGGCTCCCGGGCGGGCGGCGACGGCGGGCTGCCGCCGGCGCAGCGCAGGAATCGATATACTTGACGGTCGGACCCGGGCGTCCGGCACCACGCCGGGCGGGTTCGCCGACAGGAGACAGTCGCCATGCAATGGACGCGTCAGGGCCTCGCCGCCTTCGCCCTCGTGCTCGCCGCCGCGGCGACGGCGGCGGGACAGGCCGGCCGCGAGGTCTTTCCCTTCCCCGTCACCACCTTCGAGCTCGACAACGGGCTCTCGGTGGTCGGCGTCGACTACGACAGCCCCGGCATCGTCGCCTACTACACGGTGGTGCGCACCGGCTCGCGGAACGAGGTCGAGCCGGGCTTCTCGGGCTACGCGCACTTCTTCGAGCACATGATGTTCCGGGGCACCGAGAAGTACCCCACCGAGGCCTACAACGCCGTGGTCAAGCGCATCGGGGCCGACTCGAACGCGTTCACGACCACGGACTGGACCACCTACTACATCGTGGCGAGCTCGGACGCGCTGGAGACCATCGTCGACCTCGAGTCCGACCGCTTCCTCAACCTGCGGTACTCCGAGGAGGACTTCCGCACCGAGGCCGGCGCCATCCTCGGCGAGTACAACCTGAACTTCTCGAACCCGGTGGCGCTGCTGCGCGAGACCCTGTACGACCTCGCGTACACGACGCACCCGTACAAGCACACGACGATCGGGCTCCTGGAGGACATCCGGGACATGCCCGACCACTACGACTACAGCCTGCAGTTCTACGACCGCTACTACCGGCCCGAGAACTGCATCGTCGTCGTGGTGGGCGACTTCGACCAGGCCGAGCTCGAGCGCCTCGCCCGCGAGTACTACGGCGGGTGGGAGCGCGGCGGCTTCGAGCCGGAGATCCCGGCCGAGCCGCCGCAGACCGAGGCGCGCGCCACCCGCATCACGTGGCCCAACCCGACCCTGCCGTTCCTGATGATGGGCTACCACGCGCCGGCGTTCTCGGACGAGCGCATCGACATGCCCGCCCTCGACGTCCTCTCGCAGCTCCTGTTCTCGCAGACCTCGCCCCTCTTCCGGCGGCTCTATCTGGAGGAGCAGGTCGTCGACGCGCTGCAGGGAGGCGCCCTCGACAGCCGCGACGCGCCGCTGTTCACGATCATCGCGCGCATCACCGACCCGGCGCGGGTCGACTACGTCCGGGATGCGATAGTCGCCGAGATCGAGCGGCTGAAGACCGAGCCGGTCGACGAGGCGGTGCTCGCGGCCACCAAGTCGCACATGCGGTACGCCTTTGCGATGGGGCTCGACAACCCCGGCGCGATCGCGCAGACGCTGGGGCACTACCTGCAGCTGACGCGGGACCCCGAGACCGTGAACCGGGTCTACGCGCTCTACGACGCGGTCTCGCCGGAGGACGTACGGATGGCGGCCAACCGCTACTTCGCCGACACCAACCGAACGGAGGTCGTCCTGACCCAGGAGGAAGCCCGATGACCGCCGCGGCCCGTTCTCGACGCTGCCGGGGCCATCACCCACACCGACCGGACGGAGGTCGTGCCGACACTGGAGGAAGCCCGATGACCGCCGCAGCCCTCGCGACCCTGCCGGGCCGTCACCGACACCGACCGGACGGAGGTCGTGCCGACCCTGGAGGAAGCCCGATGACCGCCGCAGTCCTTCTTCGACGCCGCCGGGCCGTCACCGCCGGTTCGGGTTCCCGCTCCGCGCGCCTGTCGCGAAGCACGCCCGCGGGTCGGCGCCGCCCGGCGCTCCGGCACGGCCCGGGGGCCGGCGGCAGGACCACGCGTGCCCGGCGCGTGCGGCTGGCGTGGCTCGTCGCCGCCGGTCTCGTCCTCGCGCTCGCGGGCGCCGACCCCGGCGTGTCGACCGCGGGCCAGTCCGACCCCACCCTCGTCACGCTCCCCGCGCCCGGCTCGCCGCTGGTGACCCTGCGCATCGGGTTCCGCAACGGGTCGGTCGACGACCCGGCGGGCAAGAACGGCCTCAACGCCCTGACCGCCCTCACGATAGGGCGCGGCGGCACCGAGGCGATGACCTACGAGGCGATCACCGAGGCGCTGTACCCGTGGTCGGCGTCGATCCGGGCGCAATTCGACAAGGAGATGACGGTGATCGTGGGCGAGGTGCACCGCGACCACCTCGATCCGTTCTTCGAGATCCTGCGCGACCTGGTGACCGCGCCGCGGTTCGACCCGTCCGACTTCGAGCGCAACCGCGACTTCCTGACCAACACCGTGGTGTCGACGCTGCGCGGCAGCGACGACGAGGAGCTCGGCAAGGAAGCCCTGAACGCGCTGCTGTACGCGGGGCATCCCTACGCCGCCCCCGCCGTCGGCACCGAGCAGGGGCTGGCGGCCCTGACCCTCGACGACGTGCGGGCGTTTCACCGCGAGCACTACACGCGCTCGCGCGTGCTCGCGGGCGTCGCCGGCGGCTACCCCGCCGGGTTCGCGGAGCGGGTCGAGCGCGAACTGCTCGACCGCCTGCCGCCGACGGGGGGCCCCGGGCCCGCCGCGCTGCCGGCACCGAGAGCGCTGGACGGCGTCGAGCTGCTGCTGGTGGACAAGGACGCCATCGCCACCGCGATCTCCATCGGCTTCCCCATCGACCTCACCCGCGCCGGCGACGACTTCTACGCGCTGATGGTCGCCAACTCCTACTTCGGCGAGCACCGCACGTTCAACGGCCTGCTCATGAACAAGATGCGCGGGCAACGGGGGCTCAACTACGGCGACTACTCGTACATCGAGCACTTCGTCCAGGACGGCGGGTCGCGCCTGCCGGTGCCGAACATCCCGCGCCGCCAGCAGTTCTTCAGCATCTGGATCCGGCCGGTGCCGCACCACAACGCCCACTTCGCGCTGCGGCAGGCCCTGCGCGAGCTGCGGGTCCTGGTCGACGACGGCCTGAGCGAGGCCGACTTCGAGGCCACCCGCGAGTTCCTCGTCAACTACTCGAAGCTCTACGTGCAGACGGCGAGCCGCCGCCTCGGCTACCACATGGACTCGGTCGCGTACGGGGCCGGGTACTTCATCGACGAGATCCAGCGCCGGCTGCCCGAGCTGACCGTCGACGACGTCAACGCCGCGATCCGGCGCCACCTGCAGGCCGACGACCTCGCGGTCGCCGTCGTCACCCGCGACGCCGCCGCGTTCCGGGACCGCCTGCTCGCGAACGAGCCGTCGCCGCCCACCTACAACGCCGCGGTGACCGACGCCATCCGCGCCGAGGACGCGCTGATCGAGGCGTTCGACATCGCCGTCAACCCCGAGCGGGTGCAGGTGGTCCCGGTCGAGGAGATGTTCCGCGAGGTGTCCCCGGCGTCCCGGACCGATCAGTGAAAGCGACCACCGGCCCGAGGCCGAGCCCGCCGCCGCGCAGACGCAGCAAGAACAGCTGCCGTCGGGCGCGGCCGGCGGCTCACGACCGAGCACCGTCCTGACCCGATACCGGCAGACTCCCGCCGTCAGGCACCGGCGCCGCGCCGCATGGGGCGGCGCCGGGTCGCGGCGTTTCCGCGCCGCCGAACCGTCGCGGCCCTCCGCATGCCAAGATGCCCGATCCCGTCCAGACCACGACCGTGCTGCTCGGAACCGCCGCCTCGCTGGCGATCGTCCACACCCTGATCGGCATCGACCATTCGCTGCCCCTCGCCGCCCTGGGACGCGCCCGCGGCTGGGCGCTGGGCCGGACGCTGCTGGTGACCGGCGTCTGCGGCGCCGGCCACGTCGCGTCGTCGGTCGTGCTCGGCGCCGCGGGGGTCGGCCTCGGCGTCGCGACCGACTCGCTGCTACGGATCGAATCGGCTCGCGGGGAGCTGGCGGCGGCCCTGCTGCTCGCCTTCGGTCTCTCCTACACCGCCTGGGCCCTGTGGCCGCGGCGCCGCCGACGCGACGGCGGGGGCGCGCCGGCCGGGCGGGCGGCACGCACCCGCGACGCGCGCGACGCAGCGGCCGAGCCGGCACCGCGGCCGGAGGACGGGCCGGGCCCGAACGGTGGCGGAACCGGCGACATCCGCGGCGTGACCGCGTGGGCGCTCTTCGTCGTCTTCGTGCTCGGCCCCTGCGAGCCGCTCATCCCCCTGATGGTCGTGCCGGGGCTGGCCGGCGACTGGCTGGCGGTGGCGGCGGTGGCCGCGGTATTCGGGCTGCTGACGATCGGGGTGATGCTGGCCGCGGTCACCGCCGCCTGGCACGGCATCGGGTGGATAGGCCACTCCGCCCGGCATCGCGGCGGACAGCTCGCGCACGCCGCGGCCGGACTCGTCGTCACCGCCAGCGGCGCCGCGGTGCTGTGGCTGGGTCTGTAGCCCGTCGCCGGAGGCCAAGCGACACCGAAGTCGATTGGCGGACTACCGCGTCACCGTGACAGTGACGTCCTGGTAGGTCTGAAGGCCGCCGTCGTGGGCGAGGGCACGCAGGACGTACTCGCCGGGGCGGCTGAACGTGACCGCGGTCTCCCAGCGGCCGTCCTCGGGCGCCTCGGGGGTCGACCAGCCCGGCGACCAGGGCGAGTCGCGCCCGACCCGGGTGTCCTCCCAGGTCGCGATCTGCGGCGGGTCGAAGGCCGCCTCCCCGGCGCCCCGATAGACGAACCACGACAGGCGCAGGCCCGTCGCGCTGTCGGTGGTGATGCGGCCCGGCCGCCGGGGATTCGCGGGGGCGAGGGGCCGCGCCCGCGGGACATCGTCGTCGGTGACCGTCGCGGCCAGCGCCAGCGGCTCGCCCACCCGCGCGGTGCGGGTCGGCTCGCCCTCGACGGTCAGCACGGGAGCGGCGTTCTCGGCGAGCTCGGGGGTCGAGCCGGCGGCCCCGGCCGCCCCGAAGTTGGCCTGGATCACCAGCTCGTCGATGAAGTAGTCGCGCCTGAGGGTGGCGTAGGCGCGCTGGGTCTCGCCGTTGGCGGTGAGGGTCCACACCAGCTCGCGGTCGCCGAAGTCGGCGGGCACCCGGACGCTGAACACGAAGCGGTTCCGCCGCGGCTGGAAGCGGGTCGGCTGGCCCCGGTCGGGGCCGCCGGGCTCGATGGTGTTCTCGGGCCCGACCGGCACGTCCACGACCTGCTCCCAGTTCCGGTTCATGTAGCCGAAGACGAGGTCGAACGACCCGTCCTCGTTCTGCACCCAGCCCTCGTAGGCGGGCGAGATGCTCCGCCCGCTGGCGAACGACTGCTGGGCGCGGGCGTCCTGCCCCGCCGCCAGCGCGGCGAGCAGGACCAGGCACGCCACGCCACGAAGAGACGACGGGCAGCCGGTTGATCTCGAGAACATGCTCACGTCCCGAACCGGCCTACTGGCCGCCGCCGTCGACGTTGACCGGCGCCTCCAGGTAGTCGCTGCCGCAGACGATGCAGCCGATGTCCAGCCGCCCGTCGGCCGCCCGCAGGCGCTCGCGCTCGGCGACCTCGGCCGCGAACTCCTCGTCGTCCATGTAGATCGCCTGGATCAGGTTGATGAACATGTTGTCGACCGACCGGTGGCCCGACCCCGACCAGTTGCGCGGATCGACCACGTTGGGGTTGGTCGGCGTGTTGTTGAAGTAGCCGCTCAGGTGGAGGATGGTGCCCTTCGGCAGCAGCGGCGCCGCGTCGTCCTCGTACTTGTAGACCCGCACCCAGTTGTGGTCGTAGCCCGAGCAGTTGAGGGTCTCGACGGTGTCGCCCCACACCGCCTCGAGGCACATCCTGACGCCGGGGGCGTGCATGTGCGGCTCGTAGACGCTGATCTTGGTGTTCTCCGGCAGCGTGAAGTAGGCGTCCATCCGCTGGTTGTCCTGCATCGGCAGGATGTCGATGTCGGGGCCGTTCCCGAAGAAGAGCAGCTCCACCTCCTTCGTGGGCTCGTAGCCGCGGGGATGGAACTTGAAGCCGACCTCGATGCGGGCGGTGGTGTCGACGCCGTTCGAGTGGAGATGCGTCGACGGGAAGAGGAGCTGCGACCCCGCCTTCAGGATGGGCCCCGCGTCGGCGTCGAAGACGTCGGCGTTCCGCCCCACCTCGTGGACCGGCCACGAGTAGAAGTCGCCCGGATCGTCGTCCGGCCCCATGCTGTACAGCGCCGAGTGGTGCACGACGAAGAGCCCGCCGACGGTGTCCGACCGCACGCCGCGCGGCAGGTCGTTGCGCTCCTTGTACTCGACGGCGGCGACGTAGCGGTCCTCGGTCAGCCCGGTCTCGACCTGGCCGAGCGTGCCCCACCAGTCCGGCGCCTCGGCCGCGACCTCGAAGCTCGGCGACGACAGGATGAGGTCCGGCTGGCCGATCTCCCACTCGTCGATGTCGATGAACGGCGGCGGCTCGGGCATGTCCGCGGGCTCGCCCCGCGGGGCGCCGTTGTCGACCCACGCCGCGATGGTCGCGATCTCGGCGTCGCTCAGCGACCAGTCGTCCTTGAAGCGCTGGATGCCGATGTCCTTCTCGATGTACCAGGGCGGCATGACCCCCATGCGGTTGCGCAGCCCCGTCCGCTGCTTGATCGACCGCGCCCAGGGGCGGGTGTCCTCGTAGGTGATGAGGGACATCGGGGCGAGCGAGTTGGGCCGATGGCACTTCTGGCAGCTCCGCTGCAGGATCGGCGCGATGTCCCGGGTAAACGTCGGCGACTCCGCCGACTGCGCATCGGCGGCAGGGGCGGCCGCGAGGCCGAGGGCCGCTACCAGCATGCCGGCCAGCCAGCGGGAGAGAACCTGCACTCCGTGATTCGACGTCGCGTTCATGACCGCTCCCTGTTGTAGGCGAATTCAGCCTATTATCTCCCGGAACGGCCCGGCCGCGTCAACGTCGAGCCCGGGCGGCGCGCACCGGCGCGGCGGGGCGCCGCCGGGGCCGTCGAGGGACGCCGGCTCCGGACCGCCGGGCGCCGCTCTCGGCAACCCGACGGCGGAGGCTCGACGTGCCTGCGGCGCAACGTGCGGCAGGGACCATGACCGCGCACGCTGGTCGAAGGACATCGGCCGGGGTCGCGGATCCGAGGCGTCAACCCTGAGACGAGGAGGTCTGCCATGCAACGGAAACAGTCGGATCGATGGCGCTGGGGGCTCGTGGCGGGCGTCGTCGCCGCCGCGTCGTTCGTCTGGGTGGGCCACGCCCGGCAGGAACAGACCACGTTCACGGGCAACTCGTTCCGGGTCGCGTCGGAAGGCATCAACGTGTCGTCGCGCGGCTTCGAGGCGGGCGCCCGCACCCACTGGCACACCCACAGCGCCCAGCTCCTGTTCGTCAAGGAGGGCCGGCTGCGCTACCAGGTGGAGGGACAGCCGGTGGGCGAGATCGGCCTGAACGAGACGACGTACCTGCCCCGGGGCGTCCGCCACTGGCACGGCGCGACCCCCGACGAGCCGCTGACGCACGTCTCGGTGACGTTCCCCAACGATGCCGGCGAGCCGCTGCCCATCGAGTGGATGGAGCCCGTCACCGACGAGGTGTACTCGGCCGGCGCCGACCGCTGAACACTTGCCGTGCGGGGAGCCGGTCGCGTCGGCGACGCGAGTCGTCGGCCGGCCGGCTCGAGCCCGCACCGCCTCGGCCGGGCTCTCGCGCCGCATTCCGGAGCTCATGACCGGCCCCGCCGGGTTTCCGTGACGCATTCGGCGTGCTATCGTGCCGCACTCGGCGTGCTATAAGGGGCCCCTGACGCATCCCCGTGCGGCGCGGAGGCAGCGCGGCGGTCCGCCGCAGCGCGGCGAGCACGTGTCAGGCGACCGTCGCCTCGCTCGTCGAGTATCCGGCCGTCTCGGGGCGGGTCGATTGGCGGGCGGCCGGGCCCTGAGGAGCGAACCGCGGCGCGGACTCGCCTCGATCTTCCGGGCCACCGCGCGTACCCCGACGCCGCCCGATGACGATGGACACCAGCCGTTACGCCCGCCCGTCCCGAGACGCCGCCCTGGAACTGGTGCGCGCAACGGACCTGCCGGCGCTGATGGCGCGGGCCTCGGCCCTCCGCGACGCCGGATTCGGACGCGCCGTCAGCTACTCGCGGAAGGTCTTCATCCCCCTCACCAAGCTGTGCCGGGACGTCTGCCACTACTGCACGTTCGCCCGGCCCCCGCGGCCCGGCGAGCGGGCGTACATGACGCTCGACGAGGTCCTCGACGTGGCGCGGCAGGGGGCCCGCGCCGGGTGCCGCGAGGCGCTGTTCACCCTGGGCGACAAGCCCGAGCTGCGCTACCCGCAGGCCCGCGACGAGCTGGAGTCGCTGGGCCACCCCACCACCATCGCGTATCTCGTGGCGGCAGCCCGCGCCGTCCTCGGCGAGACCGGCCTGCTGCCCCACGCCAACCCCGGCGTCGTCACCCGCGACGAGCTGATCGCCCTCCGCGAGGTGTGCCCGTCGCAGGGCCTGATGCTCGAGAGCGCGTCGCCACGCCTGCTGGAGCGGGGCGGGGTCCACCACGGCTCGCCCGACAAGGACCCCGACGCCCGCCTCGAGACGATGCGGGCGGCGGGCGAGCTGGCGATTCCGTTCACGTCGGGCATCCTCATCGGCATCGGCGAGACCCGCGAGGAGCGCATCGAGGCGCTGCTCGCCCTGCGCGACCTCCACGACGAGCACGGGCACATCCAGGAGATCATCGTCCAGAACTTCCGGGCCAAGCCGGACACGCGCATGGCGGGGGCGCCCGAGCCGACGCTCGAGGACCTGCAGTGGACCATCGCCTGCGCGCGGCTGGTCTTCGGCCCCGACATGGCCATACAGGCGCCGCCCAACCTGACCCCGGACGGCTACGGGGCCCTGATCCGGGCCGGCATCAACGACTGGGGCGGGGTGTCGCCGGTGACGCCCGACCACGTCAACCCCGAGGCGCCGTGGCCGCACCTCGAGCAGCTCGAGCGCGAGACGGCGCGCGAGGGCAAGGCGCTGACGGAGCGGCTCACCGTGTACCCCGCCTACGTGCGGCGCCTCGACGCGTGGGTGGCGGAGCCGCTGCGCGCGGCCGTCCTGCAGGCCTCCGACGCGGAGGGGTTCGCGCGCGAGGGCGCGTGGTCGCCCGGCGACGCCGACGCGGTGCTGCCGGCCGCGCTGCTCGACCGCCTCGCGCAACCGGCCGCGCCGGCGCCGACCTCGACGACGCGCGCGCTGTGCGAGAAGGCGGCGCGCGGCGACGACCTCGACGAGGCGGAGATCGCCGCGCTGTTCTCCGCGCGCGGCGACGACCTCGTGGCGGTGGTGCGCGCGGCCGACGCCCTGCGCCGCGAGGTCAACGGCGACGACGTCACCTACGTCGTCAACCGCAACATCAACTACACGAACGTCTGCTACTTCAAGTGCCGGTTCTGCGCGTTCTCGAAGGGCAAGCTCAGCGAGAACCTGCGGGGGGCGCCCTACGACCTCGACCTCGACGAGATCGCCCGCCGCAGCACCGAGGCGTGGGAGCGCGGCGCCACCGAGGTGTGCATGCAGGGCGGCATCCACCCCGAGTACACCGGCGCCACCTATCTGGACATCTGCGGCGCGGTAAAGTCCGCGGTCCCCGCGATGCACGTGCACGCGTTCTCGCCGCTCGAGGTCTGGCAGGGGGCGGCCACCCTCGGCGTCTCGCTCGAGTCGTTCCTCGGTCAGCTCCGGGCGGCAGGGCTGGGCACGCTGCCGGGCACCGCGGCCGAGGTGCTCGACGACGAGGTGCGCCGAGAACTGTGCCCCGACAAGCTGACGACGGGCCAGTGGCTCGAGGTGATGGAGACCGCGCACCGGGTCGGGTTCCGGACCACCGCCACCATCATGTACGGCCACATCGACCGCCCCCGACACTGGGCGCGGCACCTCGCGCGCATCCGCGCGCTGCAGGCGCGCACCGGCGGGTTCACCGAGTTCGTGCCCCTGCCCTTCGTGCACATGGAGGCGCCGATCTACCTGAAGGGGCGGGCGCGGCGCGGCCCGACGTTCCGCGAGTCGCTGCTCATGCACGCGGTCGCCCGCCTCGCCCTGCACCCGCTGATCACCAACATCCAGGCCTCGTGGGTGAAGCTGGGGCCGCGCGGGGTGCGCGCCTGCCTCGGGGCGGGGGTGAACGACCTCGGCGGCACCCTCATGAACGAGAGCATCACGCGGGCGGCGGGCGCCGCCTTCGGCCAGGAGCTGCCACCCGAGCGCATGGAGGCGGTGATCGCCGCGGCGGGCCGGACGCCGAGGCAGCGGTCCACGACCTACGGCGAGCCGCTGGCCGAGCAAGTGGCGCGGTCGTTCCGGGCCGCCGACCTGCGGCCGGTCGTGCAGACGCCGAGCCCGGCGTGGGCGCGTTCCGACGCGCGCGAGGCGCTGGTCAGGCCCGGGCTCGAGGCGGCCGGCGAGGGAGCCGTCGATCGAGAGAGGTAACGCGAGGTCCGCAACGAACCGAGGGGCCGTTCCGGGTCGAGGCCGCGCCCCGGCCCGCGCGGCATCGTTGAACGCGAGAGGCGGCACGAATCCGCGAGAACCGAACCCGATCCCCGGTCCACGGCTCGCGCGACGGGTCCGACCGGGCAAGGAGACGAACCGATGAGTGACGAACGCACAATCGGCGAACGACTGGTGAAGGCGCTCAAGCGACCGGCGATAGGGGGACCGGCGGCCCTCGTGGTGCTGCTGGTGATCGCGTTCTACGGGTGGTCGTTCACCTGTCCGTGCGAACGCACGCCGGGCGCCGTCCTCTACGGCTATGAGCAGCCGTTTCCGGTCGACGACTGGACGTTCGCCAACGACGTGACGTTGTGCCAGATCCAGATCAACGCCGGCTTCCGGCCGCACGCCATCAACCTGAACTGCTTCGCGAACGACGAGGGCAACCTCTACCTGAGCTGCTCGAGCTGCGACGGCAAGCTCTGGTCGGGCTTCGCCATCCGGGACGGCCGGGCGTGGCTGCGGCTGGATCGCAACGTCTACCCGGTCCACCTCACCCGGATCGTCGCCCCCGGCGAGCTCGACATGGCGTGGGTCGCGAGGCTCGACAAGCTCCATTCCCTGGAGGAGCCGGCCAACCCGCCCGCTCCTCTCGGTAGCCCGCGGCCCGAGGGATGGTGGACGTTCCGCGTCAGGTCGCGCACGTAGCCCGCCCACCGTCGCCTGCGGCTCCGCTGGGCGCCCAACCAACCCTGCAGGAGTCCGCGCCGTTCCACGGCGCAGACTCCCTGGACCGCCCACCGTCGCCTGCGCTTTGCTGGGCGCTCAACCAACCCTGCAGGAGTCCGCGCCGTTCCGCGGCGCAGACTCCCTGGACCGCCCACCGTCGCCTGCGCTTTGCTGGGCGCTCAACCAAACCCTGCAGGAGTCCGCGCCGTTCGGCGGCGCAGGCTCCTGGTGGACCGTATCGCTTGAACGCTGCCACGCCGCTGCCCGTCTCTTCCTCGGCCGCCGGGTGGCGCGTGCGGGTCGAAGGGGCGATCCTGTAGCCGGTAGAATCCGCCGCCCCCTGGGCGGCAACGCCGGACCGCACGCACCACGTTCGTCCGGCGGCGCCTGACCGCGCGCGGCCGATCGGTGCGCCGGTCCGCGCTACGGCGCGGACTCCTCGCGGTAGTCCGCTCCCGTCAGGCTGGTCAGCGCGGCGTGCTGCCACTCGCGCAACCGCCTCTGCAGGTCCGCCGCGACGGCGGGCTCGCTCGCGGCGAGGTTGCGGCCCTCCGCCCGGTCGGCGCGCAGGTCGAACAGCTCGACGCCCGCCCCGCGCGAGCCGTCGACGACGAGCTTGTAGTCGCCGTCCATGATCACGCGCGCGCCCGCGAAGTCGCGCTCGTCGACGGCCGGGTAGCGGATGTTCCGGAAGTTCCGGGTCGCGATGCCGTCCATCAGCTTGACGAGGGGCGTCGTCCCCGACTGAAGGGCGGGATCGAGATAGGGGTCGTGGTCGCGCCCCCCGAGGCCGCCGACGTCGAAGCTCCAGAAGAAGACCGGCGCGGGCCGCGACGTCATACGGCCGTCGATGAGGGACGCGAGATCGATGCCGTCGAGGGGCCGGTCGGGGATCGGCTGCCCCGCGACGGCGGCCAGGGTGGGCAGGATGTCGCTGGTCACCGCGGCCACGTCGGTCGCGCGCGGCGCGGCGATGCGCGCCGGCCACTCGATGATGCCGGGGACGCGGATGCCGCCCTCGTACATCGTCCCCTTCAGCCCCCGCAGCGGCGTCTCCGCGAGCCCGCTGCGCGGCGTGCCGTTGTCGCCGTTGTACCAGAGCAGGGTGTTCTCGCGCAGCCCCGCCGCATCGAGGTGGTCGCGCAGCGTGCCGATGGCGCGGTCCATCGCGGTGATCTCGGCGTAGCGCTCGCGGAGGACGTCGCCCAGCGGGCGCTCGATCTGCAGGCCGGTCTCGTTCGACGTCAGCGGGACCATGCGGTCCGCGTACCTGGCCGGCAGCTCGTCGTAGAGGGCGAGGTCCTCCTCCAGTCCCTGGTAGGGCTCGTGGGGCGAGCCGAACCAGACGACGGCCAGGAACGGCCGGCCGTCGGCGGCGGCGCGCTCGATGAACCGGATGGCCTCGTCGACGACGATGGCCGAGCTCTCGCCCTCGAACCGCTCGGGCGGCCCGCCGTTGCGCGACAGCGTCGGGTGCAGCTCGAAGAAGTTGTCGTGCGACAGCCACTCGTCGAAGCCCATCGCCCCGGGGTTGAGGGGCGAGCCGGCCTTCACGGTGCCGACGTGCCACTTGCCGAAGTGGCCGGTTGCGTAGCCGGCGTCGCGCAGCACGTGGGCGATGGTGATCTCCTCGGGGCGCATCGACCAGTTCGGCGCGAACGTGCCGTAGCGCACCGGATGGCGCCCCGTCAGCACGCTCCCGCGGGTGGGCGAGCACGACGGGTGCCCCGCATAGAACCGGTCCAGCCGCAGGCCCGAGGCGGCCATGGTGTCGAGCACCGGCGTCTTCAGGTAGGCGTGGCCGTTGTAGCCGGTCTCTTCCCACCCGTGGTCGTCGCCCATGAGGAGGACGACGTTCGGCCGGTCGGCGGCGCGCATCGGCGCCAGCACCGCGGGCAGCGCGGCGAGGCACGCGAGCACGAGCCCCAAGGCTCTCCAGGCAAGTCGCTTCTGGTTCATTCGGTGATCCTGCCACCAACCGCGTCGCACGACAACCGCGCCGGAATGCGTTTGGTGCGCGCCGGCGACCGGTGTAGGCTGTGATTTCTCGCACACCCCGGGGAGGGGCTTCATGCGCATGGTCGTCCTGTTCGCCGCACTCGCCGCCGTAATCCTGCCGCTCGCGCCGCCCGCGTCCTACGCCCAGGAAGGCCAGGGCTTCGCGGCCGAGGGCATTCCCGCCGTGCCGCTCCCGGACGCCCCCGTCGTCTACGACACCGCGGCCGGGCAGCGCATCCGCGTCTCGGTGGTCACCGACGGGCTGACCTACCCGTGGGGGCTCGCGTTCCTGCCCGACGGCCGCATCCTCGTCACCGAGCGGCTGGGCACGCTGCGGCAGATCCGCGACGGCGTCCTCGACCCGGCCCCGATCGCCGGCGTTCCGGAGGTCTACACCGAAGGGCCGCTCGCGGGGCTGATGGACGAGTACACCGGGCTGCGCGTGTCGGAACGGCCGTGGCAGGAGGACCTGGAGCAGCCGGAGATCGTCTGGATCCCGTCCATCGCCCCCTCGGGCCTCGTGTTCTACAACGGCGACCGCTTCCCCGCGTGGCGGCGCATCCGGGGTTCGCCGAGAACCGCTTCGTGTACCTCACTTACTCCAAGCCGACCGAGAGCGGCTCGACCGTCGCGCTGGCCCGGGGCCGCTTCGAGGGCGCGGCGCTGTCCGAGGTCCGCGACGTGTTCGTGGCGGATGCGGACCTGAACGGCGGCGCGTCGCGGCTGGCGTTCGCGCCGGACGGATCGCTCTACATGACCGTCGGTGGGGCGTTCGGCGGCACCCGGCCCCTCGCGCAGGATCCTGCGAGCCACGTGGGCAAGGTGCTGCGGCTGCGCGACGACGGCACGGCCCCCGACGACAACCCCTTCGCGGGGCGGGAGGGGCTCGCGCCCGAGGTGTTCTCGCTCGGCCACCGCAACCCGATGGGCCTCGCCATCCACCCCGAGACCGGCGAGGTGTGGGCGAGCGAGCACGCTCCGATGGGGGGCGACGAGGTCAACCGCATCCTCCCGGGCCGCAACTACGGCTGGCCCGAGGTCTCCTACTCGCGCGAGTACACCGGGCTGCGCGTGTCGGAACGGCCGTGGCAGGAGGACCTGGAGCAGCCGGAGATCGTCTGGATCCCGTCCATCGCCCCCTCGGGCCTCGTGTTCTACAGCGGCGACCGGTTCCCCGCGTGGCGCGGGGACCTCTTCGCGGGCTCGCTCATGACCGGGCGCGTCGCCCGCACCGGCCACCTCGAGCGCATCGAGTTCAACCGGCGGGGCCTGGAGCAGCGCCGGGAATGGCTGCTCGCCGATCTCCGGCAGCGCATCCGCGACGTCGAGCAGGGCCCCGACGGCCTGCTCTACGTGCTGACAGGGGGCAGCTTCCTCGGCCGCGATCCCGCGCTGGGAGAGGCGGCCCTGCTCCGCATCGAGCCGGCCGAGTGAGCGGACGCGGAACCCTCCCGGACCGGGGTCTGGCGATCTCACGTCGCTTGCGCTCGCGGGCGTCCCGCCGTGATTGCATGTTGTGCTCGAATCGGCAGGTCCGGGACCCACGTCCGACCGCAGCCATGCCCTTCGCGGCCTCCTGGATGGCGTGGTTGGGGCGCGGTCGTCGACGACAACGATAGACGCGACCGCCGGCCGGACCATGTCGGAACAGGCGGAGACTGCGGGGGCGCCTCATGACCAGCAGAACGCGAGCACTTCTTGACGAAGCCCTGACGCTCGTCCCGGATGAACGCGCGGACGTCGCCGCGGGGTTGCTGGCGAGTCTTGGCGAACCGCCAAGCGACAGCCGTCCAGAGACGGCCGAGGCGTGGGCGGCCGAAATCGAACGACGTGCGCGGCGAGTACTGTCGGGTCAGTCGGAGGGCGAGCCTTGGGAGGTCGTCCGAGCGCACGTGGTTCAGAGCCTGTCGGGGCGGTGACGCGCCAGATTCGAGCTGGCCCGGGCACTCGCTCTTCCTGTTTGCCCTATGGGACGACCAGCCCCTCGAACTGGATGCGGACCTGCGGGCGGACCCTGAGGAGGCCGAGCATGACGACGGGCGGCTCGACGCCGTAGGCCGTCATGTCGAGGCTCACCTCTCCCGCCATCTCGACCCGGCGCCGGACGGCGTCAGCGAGATGGGGATGCTCACCGGGTGGGTCGCGGCGTGGATGGTGAGAGCGCCGTTGGCCTGGACGCTTCCACCGGCGGCTTCGTAGCTCTCGAGCTCGAACGTGATCTCGGGGAACTCGGCCGGCTTCATCGCCTCGAGGAGATGCTCGGTCATCGTCTCGTCGGGGCACTCGAAGTCGGCCACCGGGACGGTGAGGGCGGCCGTCCGGACGCCATCGGCGAAGCCGGGGGCCGGCGTGGACGCGCCCGGCGCCACCTCGGCCGTCCCGCTCACCGTGCAGGTCCATCCCCGGATGGTCGAGGTGCCCGAGACGGTGAACTCGACCGTCGACGGCTGCGCCGCCGCCGGAGAACCGGCCAGCAGCGCGAAACCGAGGCAGACGGCGGTCACGAACCGTAGCGAGAGACCCGTTCGACGTACGACCTGCATCCTGCTTCCTCCAAAGTGCCGGACCGGCTGCGCTTCATGGCGCGGAGCCGGGCTGACGACCGGGCGGGACGCGAGACGCGCGCAACGCCGACCCGGAGCAGTCTACCAACTCAAGAGCAACCGTCTTGCTCACGCCGTGGGGCGCGAGACGCGCCACGCCGACCCGGAGCGGTCTTCAACTCGAGAGCGAACGTCCTGCTCTTGCCGAGAGGCGCGAGACGCGCGCCACGCCGACCCGGAGCGGAGCTTCGCGACCCCCGCCGGGCGGCCGCGGGTCGGGCGCGACCCCGGCCGTTCCCGGTTCGATCAGAGCCCGAAGCCGAACCGGTTGTCGCGCATCATGATGGGATTCTTCCCCTCCATGACGAAGCGCGAGGTGATCTGCTCGACGGAGGTCGTCCGGGTCTGCCGCATGGCGATCCGGAGCTCCGCGAGGATCAGGTCGATGACCTTGGCGACGCCGTCCTCGCCGAAGGCGCCGAGGCCCCACACGTAGGGGCGGCCGATGCCGACGGCGTCGGCGCCCAGCGCCAGCGCCTTGAAGATGTCGGTGCCGCGGCGGACGCCGCTGTCGATGAACACCGGCACCCGCCCCCGGACCGCGCCGACGACCTCGGGCAGCGAGTCGATCGACGACCACATGCTGTTGACGGCGCGGCCGCCGTGGTTCGACACGAAGATGCCGTCGGCGCCGTGCTCGATGGCCTCCTCGGCCCCCTCGGCGGTCATGATGCCCTTCAGGATCACCTTCATGTCGCTGGCGTCCTTGAGGCGCTTGACATAGTCCCAGGTGTAGGGATAGCGCGGGCCCTCGGGGCCCCCGAGCCCCGCCCGCATCGGCCGGACGTAGTCGGGATGGTGCTGGTGGCAGCTCTGGCAGAGCACCGACTCGTAGCCCTCGCCGGCCAGGGTGCGCCGCTGCAGCTCGCGGTTGCTGCCGCCGAGGAGGTCGATGGTCCACACCAGGACCTCGCAGCCCGCGCTCGCCACGCGGTCGATGACGCGCTTGTTCACGTTCCAGTCGGGCACGGTGTAGATCTGGAACCAGTGGGGCTCGCCGCGGGCCTCGGCGATGTCGGCGTAGGACTGCGAGCTCTGGTGCGACTGCATCTGCAGGATGTCCCGCGACCGGGCCGCGCGCGCGGCGCCGCTCTCGCCCTGCGTGTGATAGGCCTCGAGGCTCGCCACCGGACACAGGAAGAGGGGCGAGGGCCACCGGCGGCCGTAGAGCTCGGTCGACGTGTCGAGCTCGCCCATCGGCGCGCCGCCGAGCCGCCGGGGGCGGATCATCAGGCGCTGGAACCCTTCGCGGTTCGCCCGCCGCGTCTCGTAGTCGCCGACCCCCATGTGCAGGTAGTCCCAGTGCTGGGCCAGGTTCGTGGCGTGGGCCGCGCGCTCGAGGTCCCAGACGTTGACGGCCTCGTCGAGCGACTCGATGACCTGCCCCGTCAACTGGTCCTCGAGGGCGTTCTGGGGAGGCAGCTCGGGCTCCTGAAAGGCGGTGAAGCGGGGCTGCACCAGCGACCGGGGCATCTGCGACCCGCACTCGGGGCAGTGCGGTGCCGCGGGCCCCGCCGTCGCCCGGCGCTCCGCCTCGTGCGCGAGGGCGCGCTGCCAGCTCGCGGGCAGGCCCGAGGCGGCCACGCCGAGCAGCGGGCTCGCCGCGAGCAGCTTGAAGAACTCGCGCCGGCTCGCGGCGCGGTCGGGTGAAGCGTCCGGTCCTCTTCGCAGGCCCCAGTCATCCTCGGCTCTCCTCGCAGGCGCGCGACGCGGCAGCCCGCCCATCGTCGCCTACGGCTCCGCTGGGCGCCCAACCAACCCTGCCAGGAGTCTGCACCGTTCTACGGCGCAGACTCCTGGGGAATCGGCGTCCGGTCGCCGGCCGCAGGTTCGCAAAGTGTAGCCGAACGGTCACCGAATGCAACCGTTCGGTCGCGGTCACGGCAGTCTGAAGACGAAGAGCATGTTGCCGCCGCCCGGCTGCCGGATCTCGGGGGTGAGCCCCCGGAAGTTGATGCCGCCGCCGGCCGCGATGGCGATGTACTGCACGCCGTCGTGCAGGTAGGACACCGGGAACCCGCCCGCGCTCGAGTTGAGAATCTGCTCCCACAGGACGTCGCCGGTCGCGGCGTCGAAGGCGCGGAAGCGCCGGGCGTCGTCGCTGACGAACACGAGGCCGCCGCCGGTGGTGAGCACCGAGCCGCCGATGCCGGCGCGCTGCCGGTACACCCACCGCGGCTCGCCGGTGGCGAGGTCGATGGCGCTGAACTGGCCGATCTGCCCGCCCATGTCCGGGGCCGGCACCTGGGCGATGCGCGCCGAGCCGTGGTGCAGGCCCGGCCGGTAGCGGAACTCGTTGAGGGTCAGGTCCATGCAGACGTTGTTGGTCGGGGCGTAGAGCACGTTCGTCCCCGGGTGGTAGCCGGTGCCCTGCCAGTTGATGCCGCCGAGCGCGCTCGGGCAGACGAAGACCGGCTCGCCCACCTGGGGAAACTTGAGCGACTGGTTCACGATGACGCGGCGGCTCTCGGCGTCGATGTCCGCAATGACGTTCTGGACGTTGGTGGGCTGGGCCCAGAGGAAGGCCCCGGTGGCGGCGTCCAGCGCCCACACGATGCCGGTCTTGCCGGGAATGCCGGTCACGATCTTGCGCCGCCGCCCCGGCACGATCGAGCCGCTGCGCCACTCGACGTCGCCGGGCGAGACCTCGGTCTCGACGACGAGCCGCGCGAACGGATGGTCGAGGTCCCACTCGTCGTTGGGGATGTGCTGGAAGTACCAGGCGATCTCGCCGGTGTCGGCGTCGAGGGCGAGGGTCGAGTTGGTGTAGAGGACGTCGCCGTCGCCGGTGCCCCGCTGCACCGAGCCCCACGGGATGGGCACGCCGACGCCGGTGTAGATGAGGTTCAGCCCGGGGTCGAAGCTCGGCGAGTTCCACGCCGAGCCGCCCCGCCGGTCCTCGTCGGGCACGTCGCCCCAGCTCTCGTAGCCGAACTCGCCGGGGCCGGGAATGGTGTAGGTGCGCCACACCTCGGCGCCGGTCTCGGCGTCGTGGGCCGACACCCAGCAGCGGGTGTTGAGGTGGTAGCAGCCGGACATGCCGGCGACCACCCGCCCCTTGATGATCATGGGGCCGCCGGAGTAGTGCTGGCCGATGGTCCAGTCGCCGACCGGGACGTCCCACGCGACCTCGCCGGTGCGGGCGTCGAGGGCACGAGGTGGGCGTCGTGGGTGGCGATGAACAGCTTGTCGCCGTAGAGGGCGCCGTTGCGGTTGACGCAGGCGAGGTTGGCGGCGTGGTCGACCCGCTCCCGCCGGTACTCCCAGACGCGCGAGCCGTCGCGCACGTCGAGGGCCTCGACGAAGTCGCACGGCTGCACCAGGAACATCATCCCGCCGTGCACGAGCGGCGTCGTCTCCTGCCGGCCCTCCGCCATCGTCCACGCCCACGCGAGCCGCAGGCGGCCGACGTTCGACGTGTCTATCTGGTCGAGCGGGCTGTGCCCCCAGTGGCCGTAGGTGCGCCGCCACATCGGCCAGTCCCCGGGCGGCGGGTCGAGCAGCATCGCCTCGGTCACCGGCGTGTAGCCGTCGGCGACGGACTGGGCCGAGGCGGACGCCCCGGCGGACAGGAGGCCGAGCCGAAGCGGCTCAGTGCCCGCCGCCGACTTCGTCGTCCTCGCTGGGCAGGGCCATCGCCGCGAGGCCGTCGCGGAGCTGGATGATGACGTACTGCCGGCCCTCGTGCGACCAGCTCGACATGCCGTAGCGGGTCAGGCCGGGAATCTCCACCGCGCCGAGCCGCTCGCCGGTGCGCTTGTCGATGGCGAAGAGGTGCGGCGTGTTGTCGGCGGTCTGGCCGCCGGCGAGGAGCATGGTGGGCGTGACCACCATCGCGGAGTTGCCGCCGCGCCCGCGGTTGATCTCGACGCCCTCGAGCCCCTGCACGAGGGGGTGGTTGCGGATGCGGTCCTGCGTCGCCTGGGGGGCGTCCCCGTTCGGGGCCACCCACAGGTGCTCGCCGGTGTTCATGTCGATGGCGGTGATGCGCCCGACCGGCCCCTTCCAGATGGGGAGCCCGTCGAGGGTGAACGCCTCGATGCTGCCGCGCACCGTCGTCGCGACGGCGGCGAAGGCGGTGTGGGTCGTGCCCGACTGCGGGAGCTCCTCGAGGGGCGAGTCGACGCCCGGCATGACCTGCAGCCGGAAGCAGCCGCTCTGCGAGCTGACGAACAGCACGCCGGTCACGGGGTCGCCGACGGCGGGGCCGGTGATGTTGGTGCCGCCCCCGCCGCCCGGGCAGTTCCACGCCGGGCCCGCCGGGTCGCCGGTGTGCGTCGGCGGGTCGAACAGCCCGTTGAAGAGGTTGTTCTCGAGGGCCACCTGGCGCGCCATCTCCTTGATCTCGGGCGTGTAGTCGATCAGGTGGTCCTCGGTCCGGCCCTGGAGGTCGTAAGGGGCGGGCCGGGTCGGGAACGGCTGGGTCTCGGAGAGCACCTCGCCGGGGATGTTGGACGGCGGGACGGGGCGCTCCTCGATGGGCCAGATGGGCTCGCCGGTCTCGCGGTCGAGGGCGTAGAGGAAGGCCTGCTTGGTGGCCTGGAAGACCCCCTTGATCTCGCGTCCGTCGACGGTCACGTCCATCAGGACCGGCGCCGTCGGGGTGTCGTAGTTCCAGATGTCGTGGTGGACCATCTGGTAGTGCCAGCGGCGTTCGCCGGTGTCGGCATCCAGGGCGATGATGCTCGTGCTGAACAGGTTGTCGCCGGGGTGATGGCCCCCGTAGTAGTCGATGGTGGCGCCGTTGGTGACGATGTAGACGAGCCCGAGCTCGGGGTCGGCCGACATCGGGGCCCACGACGACACGTCGCCGGTCCACTGCCACGCGTCGTTCTCCCACGTCTCGTGGCCGAACTCGCCGGGCCGGGGAATCACGTGGAACTTCCACTTGAAGTCGCCGGTCCGCACGTCGTAGGCGAGGATGTCGCCGGGCACGTTCTCGACCCGGGTCTGCAGGTAGCCCTGCTCGGCCGAGTTGCCGACGACCACGGTGTCGTTGACGACGATGGGCGGCGACGACGCGGTGATGTAGCCGATCTCCCGCGGGATGCCGATGTAGGGGTCGTAGGGCCGGTCCATGCTCGTCCACGGGCCCCAGTCGGCAATCAGGTCCTCCACGAGGTCGACGGCCCCGGTGTCGCCGAAGCCGTCGAGGGGCACGGGCCGTCCCCAGCCCTCGAGGGGCAGGCCGGTCTCGGCGTCGAGGGCGTGCAGGAAGAAGCCCGGCGAGGTGATGAACACCACCCCGCGGCCGTCGATCTCGGTGTAGGCGACGCCCTTCCCGTAGCCCTTGCGCATCGAGTACTCGTAGCGGTAGGTGTTGGGCTCGCGGAAGCTCCAGAGCAGCTCGCCGGTGGCGGGGTCGAGGGCGACCACGTGGCGCCGATTGCCGGCCACGGTGATGAGCTTGCCTCCGACCAGCGACGGCGTGGCCCGCGCCGTGGCGGGACCGAAGCTCGTCGCGTTCCACTGCCAGGCGACCTCGAGCTGCTCGAAGTTCGACGGGTCGAGCTGGTCGGCCGTCGTGTAGCGCGTGTGCCAGGCGTCGCCGCCGAGGTAGGTCCACCCGCCGTTGTCGGTCCCCGGTCCCTGGGCCGCCGCGCCCGCCGGGACGAGCACGCCGCACGCCGCCGCCAACGCCAGCCCGAACACCAGGGACGATGTCCGGCCGGCCCCGCGTCGTTCTTCGACTCTCATTCCTGTCACTCCCGTCATCTGGTCCGCACCGTCCGAGCCCGGTAATCGTCGCCTGACGGCTCCGGTTGCCGCCCAACCGAGCCTGCCGGGAGTCTGCACCGTTCCCGGCGCAGACTCCCGGCGCCCCGCCGACCCGGCAGGGGCAGCCTATGTTAGCAGCCGCCACGGAGTTGTGCGACCACGCGGCCGGTCCCGGGAGCCCGGCGAGAGTCCCCGCCGCCTTCGACTGGCGGCGCATCCCGCCGGACGCCGTACCGCCCGCCGTGGCGGGCGTCGCCATGCGGACTGCTTGCCATCGGCGGTCGCCTACGCCAGGGAACGCCCCGGTCACTCCTTGCCGGACCGCCCGGCGCGGCCTCACGCGAGGAAGCCGGTCGGGTCGCGAGAGCCGGGGCCCGCCCCGCCGCGGAGGCGGTCGCCCGCCCCGGATTCCACAAGAATGTAGTGGTCCCGCGATTCCGGCGACAGCAATGTCGTTTTCGGCTTGGCCTCGTACATGGCCGACGGGCGCCCCATCACACAAAAAAGTTGCGCGCTTACCGGGCGAAACGCCAGACCGGACGCCGTTTCGGGCGCCCGCGCCGAAGAGGCGGCACGAACATTGCTGTGTAACGCGACCGATACCAGAGACCCGCCGGCATACCGGCAACGCGCAACGCGCGACACACAAACGGAGGAGTATCGTTCGTGCCCAGCCACAGACACGGAGACCGCAGCCGCCGCGTCGTGCGCAGGCGGCCCGGCCGGACGGCGGCGGCCCTGCCGCTGGCGCTGGCCGGCCTGCTCGCCGCGGCCGGCCCGCTCCACGCCCAGGACGCCGACGCCGAAGACCCGCCCCCGCCCCCGCCGGTCTCCATCGGCGGCGGCCTGCAGACCAGCTTCCTGCACCGCACCTCGGACGACGCCGACGCCTCGCAGCACTTCCGCGTGAACAGCCTGCGCATGTACCTGAACGGGGCGGCCACCAGCAAGATCAAGTTCATGGTGAACACCGACATCGCGTACGGCGGCTCGCTCGGCGCGCCGGGGCCCCAGGACACCTCGTTCCAGATCCTCGACGCCGTCGCCCAGTTCGAGATGTCGGACGCGTTCAACGTCTGGGTGGGCCGGTTCCTGCCCCCGAGCGACCGGGCCAACCTCTACGGCCCGTTCTACGCCCACCACTGGGCGGTGTACTCGGACGGGGTGCAGGACGGCTATCCCTTCGTCTTCCAGGGGCGCGACAACGGCGCCGCGTGGTGGGGCCAGTTCGACAAGGTCAAGCTGTCGGCGGGGGCGTTCGACGGCCTGTCGTCGACCGGCAACTCGTCGCTCATCGGGGCGGGCCGCATCCAGGTCGACTTCTGGGACGCCGAGCCGGGGTACTACCTGAACAGCACCTACTACGGCGAGAGGAACATCCTCGCCCTCGGCCTCGCCGGCCAGACGCAGGCCGACGCCGGGTCCGCGTACTCCC
Organism: Vicinamibacterales bacterium; assembly: GCA_965116765.1. GTDB lineage: Bacteria > Acidobacteriota > Vicinamibacteria > Vicinamibacterales > UBA8438 > JAJEEA01. The sequence continues at coordinate 2,916,691 of OZ220718.1, forward strand.
TCGACGTCCTCGTGGAGCGCATGGTCGGCGACGGCGGCGCGGCGACCCTCGAGGCCGAGTGGGCCCGCTACGACGGGCTCGGGGGCTACGACCCGCGGTACCTCACCAACGACGGCGGCTACCTCCTCGCCGCCTACCTGTTCCCGCAGCGCGTCGGCGACGGCCAGTTCGAGCTGCTCGGCAAGTTTGCCCGCGCCCGGTTCCGGGAGGGCATGGGCCCCGACTACGACCAGACCACCACCGAGTTCAACCTCAACTACGTCATCCGGCAGTTCAACGCGCGCGTGATGATCTTCGTCAAGGACACCGCCTTCACCGCCGTCAACCCCGACGACCTCCAGGTCGGCCTCGGGCTGCAGTTGCAGATGTAGCAACCCGTTCACTCACAGGAGCCAACTGATGAAACTGAAGCATGCACTTCTCGTCGCCGGTCTCACCGTCGCCCTCGGCGGGTGCGGCGGGGGCGGGGACGAGTCCGGATCCGCGTCGGGCACCGCCGGCGATCCCATCAAGGTCGGCGTCCTCCACTCGCTGTCGGGCACCATGGCCATCAGCGAGACGACGCTCAAGGACACCATCCTGATGATGGTCGACGAGCAGAACGCGCAGGGCGGCCTCCTCGGCCGGCCGGTCGAGGCGGTGGTCGTCGACCCGGCGTCGGACTGGCCGCTCTTCGCCGAGCGGGCGCGCGAGCTGCTCGAGTCGGAGCAGGTCGACGTGGTGTTCGGCTGCTGGACCTCGGTGTCGCGCAAGTCGGTGCTGCCGGTGTTCGAGGAGAACAACGGCCTGCTCTTCTACCCCGTCCAGTACGAGGGCGAGGAGTCGTCGAAGAACGTCATCTACACCGGCGCCGCCCCCAACCAGCAGGCGATCCCGGCCGTCGACTACCTGATGAACGAGGTCGGCATCGAGCGCTGGGTGCTCGAGGGCACCGACTACGTCTATCCCCGCACCACCAACCGCATCCTCGAGGCGTACCTGAAGCAGCAGGGGGTGGCGGACGAGGACATCGACATCAACTACACGCCCTTCGGGCACTCCGACTGGCAGACCCGGGTGGCCGCCATCCGGCGGTTCGGCGAGGCCGGCAAGCCGACGGCGGTGGTGTCGACCATCAACGGCGACGCCAACGTGCCGTTCTACCTCGAGCTCGCGAACCAGGAGGTCTCGGCCGACGACATCCCCGTCGTGGCGTTCTCGGTGGGCGAGGAGGAGCTGTCGGGCCTCGACACCACCCCGCTGGTCGGGCACCTCGCGGCCTGGAACTACTTCCAGAGCGTGGAGTCGCCGGCGAACGGCGAGTTCATCACGAAGTGGAAGCAGTTCGTCGACAATCAGGACCGGACGACGAACGACCCCATGGAGGCGCACTACATCGGGTTCAACCTCTGGGCCCAGGCGGTGGAGAAGGCGGGGACGACGGACGTCGACGCGGTGCTGGCGGCGCTGCCGGGCACCGAGACCCCCAACCTGACCGGGGGCATCGCGCGGGTGCTGCCGAACCACCACATCACCAAGCCGGTGTACATCGGCGAGGTGCAGGCGAACGGCCAGTTCGACGTGGTGTGGGAGACCGACGGCACCGTCCCGGGCGACGCGTGGTCGGACTACCTGCCGGTCAGCGAGGTCACCGAGGCCGACTGGGTCGAGCTGAACTGCGGGAACTACAACACCGAGACGCAGGTGTGCTCGGGTCAGAACTACGAGTAGCGGGACGAGGACTGCGCGCTGTAGGAACGGCGCGGATTCCCGGTGGGTAGGGCCGGGCGGCAATCGGAGCCGCCCGGCACGATTCCCGGGCGAAGACTGCGCGTCAGGGAATCGGCGCCGCCTCCGTCGAGGAGACGCCGATTCCCTGGTGAGTTGGCCCGGCGGCAACCGGAGCCGCCATGCGACGACTTCCGGCGGGGAGTCCGAGCCCAGCGACCACACACCGTACTGACGACTGGAGGATTGGGATGGGCGCCGGTCGCAGCCGCGAGGCAACGATTCCGGACCGAGCGGGCACGGCCCCCTGCGGGCTGCTCGCGTGGCTGCTGCTCGCCGGGGGCTTGGCCGTCCTCCATCCCGCCCCGGCTCCGGCGCAAACGGGCGACGACGCGTTCCGCGCGCTCGTCGGCGAGCTCGCCGGCGCCACCCTTCGGCAGAAGGAGGAGATCGCGGGCAGACTGCTCGCCACCGGGCACGGCGGCGTCCGCGAGGTGCTGACGGCCCTGCTCGAGGACCGCCTGTTCGAGCGCGAGGACGATGGACGCGTGTTCGTCGTAGAGTCGAACGAGGAGGGACTCGCCACCTTTCAATTGCTCGATCCCGCCACCCTGGCCGACGCCGGGACCGTCCCCGCCGACCGGCTGGACCGCATCATCACCAACAACCGGCTCCGCCGCTTCCTGCGCACCGGCATCGCCCGGTTCGACTCGTCGAGCCCCGACCCCGGCGTGCGACTCGAGGCGGTACGCGAGCTGCTGCGCAGCCTCGACGACGGCACCCTCGACCTGCTCCGCGGGCGGGCGGCGGTGGAGACCGACCCCGACGTGGCGTTCGAGATCGAGACGGCGCTCTCGATCGAGGCGCTCGACGACCCCGACCCGGGGGTCCGCCTCGGCGCCGTCGAGCGGCTCTCGGGCCGCCTGAACCCCGTCGTCCACAACCGCCTGTCGGCGCTGGTCCGGACCACGGACGACGGCGGGTTCGCCGAGCCCGACGAGGCCGTGCGGGCCGCCGCGACCGACGCCCTCTGGCAGATCGACTCGCGGCGCAACGTCTACTCGGTGCTCGAGACGGTGGCCTTCGGGCTGAGCCTGGGGTCGGTGCTGGTGCTCGTGGCCATCGGCCTCGCCATCACCTTCGGGGTGATGGGCGTCATCAACATGGCCCACGGCGAGCTGATGATGCTCGGCGCGTACACGACCTACGTCGTCCAGCTCTGGATGCCCGACCACATCGGCATCTCGCTGCTGGTGGCGGTACCGGCGGCCTTCTTGGTCGCGGGGTCGGCGGGGGTGCTCATCGAGCGGACGGTCATCCGCTTCCTCTACGGTCGGCCCCTGGAGACCCTGCTCGCGACGTTCGGCGTGAGCCTCGTGCTGCAGCAGCTCGTGCGGACGGTGTTCTCGGCCAACAACCGCGCCGTCACCACCCCCGCGTGGATGAGCGGGGCCCTGCGGTTCAACGAGGCGTTCGCGCTGACCTACAACCGGCTCTACATCGTCCTCTTCGCCCTCATCGTGTTCGCGCTGGTCCTGGCCGTCATGAAGTACACGCGCCTCGGCCTCGACATCCGCGCCGTCTCCCAGAACCGCACGATGGCGCGAGCGATGGGGGTGCGCACGGAGTGGGTCGACGCGATGACGTTCGGCCTCGGCGCCGGCATCGCCGGGGTCGCGGGGGTGGCCCTGACCCAGCTCACGAACGTGGGCCCCAACCTCGGCCAGTCCTACATCGTCGACTCGTTCATGGTCGTGGTGTTCGGCGGGGTCGGCAACCTCTGGGGGACCCTCATCGGCGGCATGTCGCTGGGCATCGTCAACAAGCTGCTCGAGCCGTTCGCGGGGGCGGTGCTCGGCAAGATCCTGGTGCTGGTGGTGCTGATCCTGTTCATCCAGCGCCGTCCCCGCGGGCTGTTCCCCCAGACGGGGCGGGCGGCGGAGAGCGTGTGATGACGGCCCCGGCATTGCGCCTGCCGGCCGTGATCGCGGACCGCGCCAGCGTGGCGTTCCTCGCGTCGCTGGCCGCGGTGGCCCTGATCGCGCCGCTCCTCAACCTGGCGGTGCCGGAGTCGTCGCCCCTCCACCTGTCGAGCTACGCGGTCGGCCTCATCGGCAAGTACCTCAGCTATGCCCTGCTCGCCCTCGCCGTCGACTTCATCTGGGGCTACTGCGGCATCCTGAGCCTCGGGCACGCGGCGTTCTTCGCCCTCGGGGGCTACGCCATGGGGATGTACCTCATGCGCCAGATCGGCACCCGGGGCGTCTACGGGCACCCCGAGCTGCCCGACTTCATGGTGTTCCTCAACTGGGAGGAGCTGCCGTGGTTCTGGTACGGCTTCGACCAGTTCTGGTTCGCCGCGGTCATGGTGGCCCTGGTGCCCGGCGCGCTGGCGTTCGTGTTCGGGTGGCTGGCGTTCCGCTCGCGGGTCACCGGCGTCTATCTGTCCATCATCACCCAGGCCCTCACCTACGCCCTGATGCTCGCGTTCTTCCGGAACGACATGGGCTTCGGCGGCAACAACGGCTTCACCGACTTCAAGGACCTGCTGGGGTTCGACCTCCAGAGCGACGCCACCCGCTCGGCCCTCCTCGCGGCGACGGCGGTCGCCCTCGGGGGCAGCTACTGGGTCTGCCGGGCCGTCCTCGCGTCGCGGGCGGGCCGGGTGCTGCGCGCGATACGCGACGCCGAGAGCCGCACCCGGTTCCTCGGGTACCGCGTGCAGGACTACAAGCTGTGGGTGTTCGTGCTCTCGGCGGTGCTCGCGGGGTTGGCGGGGGCGCTCTACGTGCCCCAGGTGGGCATCATCAACCCCAGCGAGTTCGAGCCCATCAACTCCATCGAGGTGGTGATCTGGGTGGCGGTCGGAGGGCGCGGGACCCTGTACGGCGCGGCGGCCGGCGCGGTGCTCGTGAACTACGCGAAGACCTGGTTCACGGGGGCGCTGCCCGACGTGTGGCTGTACGCCCTCGGGGCGATGTTCATCGGGGTCACCGTCTTCCTGCCCCGCGGGCTGGCCGGCCTGCTGCCGGCAAGGAGCCGGGACGCATGACCGGCGAACCCCATTCCGGCAACTCCGGCTCCGGCGAGCCCGGTCCCGGCGAGGCCGCCGGCGGGCGCGACCCATGGCGCGAGGGGGCCGCATGACCGGCGAACCCCATCCCGGCGACCCCGAACCGGCGAGCCCGGTGCCGCCGAGACCGCGGGCCGACGCGACGACTGCCACGAGAGAGCGAGACGCGTGACCGACGACCCCCGACCCGGCGACTCCGACTCCGGCTCCGGCGAGCCCGGTCCCGGCGAGGCCGTCGGCTGGCGCGAGGGAGCGACAGCCATGACCGGCGACCGCCGACCCGGCGAGCCCGGTGCCGCCGAGACCGCGGGCCGCCGCGACGACTGGCGCGAGAAGCGCGAGGCGGCGGCGGCGCGGCAGCCGTCGGTGCTGACCGGCGACGTGCTCTACCTGCAGCAGGTCACGGTGAGCTTCGACGGCTTCAAGGCCCTCGACGACCTCACGCTGCACGTCGACCCCGGCGAGCTGCTCTGCGTCATCGGGCCGAACGGCGCCGGCAAGACCACGATGATGGACGTCGTCACCGGCAAGACGCGGCCCGACGCGGGGCGCGTGTTCTTCGGGAACATGACCAACCTGCTCACGATGAGCGAGCCGGAGATCGCGCAGGCCGGCATCGGCCGCAAGTTCCAGAAGCCGACGGTCTTCGACTTCCTCACCGTGTTCGAGAACCTCGAGCTCGCCCTCGCCGGCGACAAGTCGTTCTGGCGCACCTTCTTCGCCCGCCTGACGCGCCGCGACCGCGAACGCATCGACGAGGTGCTCGAGACCACCGGGCTGGCGTCGAAACGCGACACTCCGGCCGGCACCCTCGCGCACGGCCAGAAGCAGTGGCTCGAGATCGGCATGCTGCTCATGCAGGAGCCGAAGGTGCTGCTGGTGGACGAGCCGGTGGCGGGCATGACCCCGCAGGAGACCGAGCGCACCGGCGAGCTGCTGCTGTCGCTCGCGGGGCGCCACTCGGTGGTGGTGGTCGAGCACGACATGGAGTTCGTCCGCTCGATCGCGCGGCGGGTGGCGGTGCTGCACGAGGGACGGGTGCTGGCCGAGGGCGGCATGGACGCGGTGCAGTCGGACCCCCGCGTCATCGAGGTGTACCTGGGGGCATGAGCCTGCTCCGGATCGGCGGCCCCGGCCGGCCCCGCCGCGCCGCACGAACGCGGCGGCACGTCGACCGCGAGGTGTAACCTGGGAGGAATGAGCCTGCTCGAGATCCGCGGCCTGAACCAGTCCTACGGGGGCAGCCGCACCCTGTGGGACATCGACCTCGACGTGGCGGCGGGGACCCGCCTGTGCCTGATGGGGCGCAACGGCATGGGCAAGACGACGCTCCTGAAGTGCGTCATGGGGCTGATTCCGGTGGAGTCGGGCGGGATCGCGTTCGACGGCGCCGACCTGCTCACGCGTTCCCCCGAGAGCCGGGCGCGGCTGGGCATCGGCTACGTGCCCCAGGGGCGCGAGATCTTCCCGCAGCTCACGGTCGAGGAGAACCTGCGCATCGGCCTCGGGTCGCGGCGCGGCGGCCGCGGCGGGGGAATCCCCGACCGCGTCTTCGAGCTCTTCCCGGTGCTCCGGCAGATGCTCCAGCGACGCGGCGGCGACCTGTCGGGCGGCCAGCAGCAGCAGCTCGCGATCGGGCGGGCGCTGGTGCTCGAGCCGCGGCTGCTCATCCTCGACGAGCCGACCGAGGGCATCCAGCCGAACATCGTCCACGAGATCGGCGATATCATCGTCCGGCTCAACCGGGAGGCCGGGGTGACGGTGCTCCTCGTCGAGCAGAAGCTGCCGTTCGCCCGCCGCGTCGCCAGCGAGTTCCACATCCTCGACAAGGGACGCTCGGTGGCCGGCGGCCCGATCGACGCCCTCACCGACGATGACATCCGCAGGCACCTCACGGTGTGAGTCCGGGCTCGACGTGGCCGCGCCCGGCGACCCGCACCCGGCCCGGGAGGCGCGGATGTCTGGCAGGGTGGCGCCCCAGGCGACGGCGTGGCCGGGCAGAGGGCGGGTGGCGGTCGAGCGGCTCGGCGGCCGGAGCGTCGTGTGCCGGGCCTGGGCGACGAGCCCCCTGCGACTGCTGACGCCGCGCAACCACGGGCACGCGGCGTGGGTCTACACGTCGAGCCATGGGGGCGGGCTCGTCGACGGCGACGATGTCGCGATCGAGGCATCGGTCGGGGCCGGCGCCGCCGTGTTCCTGTCGACGCAGTCCGCGACCAAGGTCTACCGCTCGCCGCGGGGGACCCGGACCGCGCTCGACGCCGACGTCGGCGAGGGCGGCCTCCTCGTCGCCGCCCCCGACGCGGTAGTGTGCTTCGCGGGGTCCCGCCACCGGCAGATGCAGCGGATCGCCCTCGCTGCCGGAGGCCGGCTCGTCCTCGTCGACCGGGTGACCTCGGGCCGGCGCGAATCGGGCGAGCGGTGGCGCTTCGACGAGTACGTCAGCCGCACCGTGGTCCATCTCGGCGGCCGCCTCGTGGTGCACGACGCGACGGCCCTGCGTGCGTCGGACGGCGGCCTCGCGGACCGCTTCGGCCGCTACGACGTGCTGGCGGTGGCGATGGTGATAGGCCGCGGCCTCGAGGACGAGATCGGGCGCATCGACGCCCGGGTCCGCGACGAGCCGGTCCGGCGCGGGGCCGACCGGCTCGTCGCGGCCGCCCCGGTGGGCGACGCGGGGTGTATCCTGCGCCTCGCCGGGCGCACGGTGGAGGACGTCGACGGCGCGCTCGAGGACCTCCTCGGCTTCGTGCCCGGCCTCCTCGGCGACAACCCTTGGGCCCGAAAATGGTGACGACGACATGCATCTGACGCCGCGCGAGGTCGACAAGCTGATCCTGCACCAGGCCGGGTTCCTGGCCCAGAAACGGCTGGCCCGCGGGGTGCGGCTGAACTACGTCGAGGCGGTCGCGCTGATCGCGACGCAGCTCCTCGAGTTCATCCGCGACGGCCGGTCGGTGGCCGACCTGATGGACCTCGGCCGCCGCTTTCTCGGCACCCGCGACGTCCTCGACGGGGTGCCCGAGATGCTGGACGAGGTGCAGGTCGAGGGCACCTTCCCCGACGGCACCAAGCTCGTGACCGTGCACAACCCCATCGTCGCCGAGCGCGGCGACCACGCCCTCGCCCTCTACGGCAGCTTCCTCAGGCCGGAGGCGCCCGAGGCGGCGGTTGGGCGCCCGGCGTCGGCCCTCGCCGGCGTCCCCGGCGAGGTGCTGGCCCAGGGCGGCGAGATCACCCTGAACGACGGCCGCGACGCCGTGGCGGTGACCGTCGCCAACACCGGCGACCGGCCCATCCAGGTCGGCAGCCACTACCATTTCTTCGAGACCAACCGCGCGCTGGCGTTCGACCGGCGGGCCGCCTACGGGCGCCGACTCGACATCCCCGCCGGCACCGCGGTCCGGTTCGAGCCGGGCGAGGCCAAGACCGTGAACCTCGTGCCCGTCGCCGGCGCCCGCGTCGTCCGCGGCGGGAACGCGTGGGCGAGCGGCCCCGTCGACGAGACCCGCGACCTGGAGATACCGGAGTAGACATGCCCCACCGCATCGACCGGCGTCACTACGCCGACCTCTACGGACCCACCACCGGCGACCGCCTGCGCCTCGGCGACACCGGCCTCGTGGCCGAGGTCGAGGACGACGCGACCGTCTACGGCGACGAGTGCAAGTTCGGGGGCGGCAAGGTCCTGCGCGAGGGCATGGGGCAGGCGGCCGGGGTGTCGGACGAGCGCGCCCTCGACTGCGTCATCACCAACGCCCTCATCGTCGACTGGACGGGCATCCGGAAGGCGGACGTCGGCATCAAGAACGGGCGCATCGCGGGCATCGGCAAGGCCGGCAACCCCGACGTCATGGCGGGGGTGGGCGACGACCTCGTGGTGGGGGTGACCACCGAGGCCATCGCCGGCGAGGGCATGATCCTGACCGCGGGGGCCATCGACGCCCACGTGCACTTCATCTCGCCCCAGCAGGTGTTCGAGGCGGTGGCGAGCGGGGTGACGACGTTCATCGGGGGCGGGACGGGGCCCGCCACCGGCACCAAGGCGACGACGTGCACGCCGGGCAGCCGCCACGTCCGGCTCATGCTGCAGGCCAACGACCCCCTGCCCATGAACTTCGGCTTCCTCGGCAAGGGCAACACGTCGATGCCGGCGGGCATCGAGGAGCAGATCCGGAGCGGCGCCCTCGGGCTGAAGCTGCACGAGGACTGGGGCTCGACCCCCGCCGCCATCGACTGCTGCCTGACCGAGGCCGACCGCTTCGACGTCCAGGTCGCCATCCACACCGACACCCTGAACGAGTCGGGGTTCGTGGACGTCTCGATCGCCGCGTTCAAGGGGCGGACCATCCACACCTACCACACCGAGGGGGCGGGCGGGGGGCATGCGCCCGACATCATCCGCGTCTGCGGCGAGCCCAACGTGCTGCCGAGCTCGACCAACCCGACGCGGCCCTACACCGTCAACACCCTCGACGAGCACCTCGACATGCTCATGGTGTGCCACCACCTCGACAAGAACGCCCCGGAGGACGTCGCCTTCGCGGAGAGCCGCATCCGCGGGCAGACCATCGCGGCCGAGGACGTGCTGCACGACCTCGGGGCCATCAGCATCATGGCGAGCGACAGCCAGGCGATGGGGCGCGTGGGCGAGGTCGTCACCCGCACGTGGCAGACCGCCGACAAGATGCGGCACGAGCGCGGGCGGCTCGACGGCGAGCAGGGCGACAACGACAACCTGCGCATCCGGCGCTACGTGGCCAAGTACACCGTCAACCCCGCCATCGCCCACGGCATCGCCCACGAGGTGGGCTCGGTCGAGACGGGCAAGCTCGCCGACCTCGTGCTGTGGAAGCCGGCGTTCTTCGGCGTCAAGCCCGAGCTGGTGCTGAAGGGCGGGTTCATCGCGTGGTCGCAGATGGGCGACGCCAACGCCTCGATCCCCACCCCGCAGCCCCAGCTCATGCGCCCGATGTTCGGGGCCTTCGGGCGGGCCACGGGGGCGACGTCGCTGGCGTTCGTCTCGGCACTGTCCCTCGACACGGGGACGGCGGAGAGCTACGGGCTCACCAAGCAGCTCTCGGCGGTGCGCGGGTGCCGCACCGTCGGCAAGCGCGACATGAAGCTCAACGACGCGCTGCCGCGCATCGAGGTCGACCCCGAGACCTACGTCGTCAAGGCCGACGGCGAGGTCCTGACGGCCGAGGCGGCGCCGGTGCTGCCGCTCGCGCAGCGGTACTGCCTGTTCTAGGAGCGGCCGCGATCCGTCATGTCCGACTGGCTCGCGTGGCAGGTCGTCGACTCGGCGTTCCCGGTGGGGACGTTCGCGCACTCGTGGGGCCTCGAGGCGGCGTGGCAGGCCGGCCACGTGGACGACGACGCGGCGTTGGGGCGGTTCCTGACCGAGACGATCCGGCAGACGGGATGGAGCGCGCTGCCTCTCGTCCACGGCGCCCACCGGCGACCCGAGCGGCTCGAGGAGCTCGACGCGCTGAACGAGGCGTTCCTCACCAACGCCGTGGCCAACCGGGCGAGCCGCGTGCAGGGGCGCACGCTCGCCGCCACCGCCGCGCGGGTCTGGCCCTCGTCTGCGACGACCGCCCTGGAGGCGCGGGTGCGGCAGGGACGGGCGCACGTGGCGCCGGCCTCGGGGGTCGTCTTCCGCACGATCGGGCTGCCGCGGGAGACCGCCGGCCGGGCGGTCCTCTACGGGGCCGCCCGCGGCGTCCTCGCCGCCGCGGTCCGGCTCGGCATCGTCGGCAGCTACCGCGCGCAGCGGATGCAGCACGAGGCGGAGGCCTGCCTCGACGCGACGCTCGAAGCCTGCGAGGGACTGGCACCCGAGGAGATCTGTCAGACCGCTCCGATCGTCGATGTCCTGCAGGGCGCCCACGATCGGCTGTATTCACGTCTGTTCCAATCGTAGAATCGGTGCCGGGAGCCTGCCCTGCCGCGGAAGGGGCGGGCCCGTCGTCGAGGAGGACGCGCAACATGCACTTCATGCCCGACCAGCCGCACGACCACGGACCCGGCGCCTTCGCGGACCGCGACGAGCCGCACGCGCGCGACTACCGCCGCCGCGCGTTCACGGTCGGCATCGGCGGCCCGGTGGGCAGCGGCAAGACGGCCCTGCTCCTCGCCCTGTGCCGGCGGCTCCGCGACCGCTACAGCCTCGGCGTCGTCACCAACGACATCTTCACCAAGGAGGACGGCGAGTTCCTCGTGCGCCACGAGGCCCTCGAGACCCGCCGCATCACCGCGGTCGAGACCGGCGGCTGCCCCCACACCGCGGTCCGCGACGACGTCAGCCAGAACCTCGACGCGCTGGGCGAGCTCATGACCCGGGTCGAGCCCGAGCTGCTCTTCGTCGAGAGCGGCGGCGACAACCTCGCGGCCCAGTTCAGCCGCGACCTCGCCGACTTCACGATCTACGTCATCGACGTGTCCGGCGGCGACAAGATCCCCCGCAAGGGGGGCCCGGGCATCACCCAGTCGGACCTGCTCGTCATCAACAAGACCGACCTCGCGCCGCTCATCGGGGCCGATCTCGACGTCATGGCCCGCGACTCGCGCCACATGCGCGGCGACGGCCCGTTCGTGTTCGCCCAGGTCACCAACGGCGTGGGCCTCGACACCATCACCGGCGCGGTGGTCGAGGGCCTGGAGGCGACCCGCGCGCGGTCGGGGTGAGCGGGCCGGCTTCCCCGCTCGCGACGCCGCATACGCTCCGGTCCCGTCGCTCTCAAGGCCGTCCGACGTTCCTGGACCGCAGCGGCGCGATCTGCGCGATTCGGTCGAAGTCGCGGTCGTGGTGCAGCAGGGTGAGGTCGTTTCGCACCGCGCAGACCGCAATCAGACAGTCGACGCTCGACCGCACCGTGACGCCGGCCCGTCTTGCGAGTCGGTACAGATCGACCGCATCCTCGAACGCCGTCCGCCCCAGCGGTGCCTCCACCGTCGGAATCGCCCGCATGGCGTCCCGGGCAACGCGAAACGCGCGGTCGTCGCGGAATCCCTGCAGCACCTCCTGCACGACGGGCAGGCAGGTGACGATGTCGTCAGGGTCGACGAGCGATCGCAGGTCGATTCTCCGAGGCCGGTGAAACACGTCGATCCAGACCGACGTGTCAATCAGATACACGGCGAGCCCCGCGCCCGGCCTGCGCGTTCGGCGGCCCGTCGCCGCGCATGGCGGAGAGGTCGCCCTCCCAGAAGCCCGAGCCCTCGAGCTGGAAGATGCGCCCGGCCCGCGCGCGGCGGACGAACTCGGTCAGCGCGCGGTTGACCGCTCTCGAGTAGGTTCGCTCGCCGCTGATCCGCAACGCCTCCTCGAGAGTCTGCTCGTCGAGCACAAGATTTGTGCGTTTCATGTGTATATGGTACGTCTCAGCGGATACCCGATCAAGGGGGCTATAGAGTTGGCACTGGCAATGAAGATGGCCGCAGCCGGGGCAAAACACGTCCGGGCGGGCTCGGTGTCGTCGGCACTCGCCCGGCAGGGGGGCTGGAAGGCGCCCTGAAGCGGTTCCGCGCCCTGGTGTTCCACAGCCTGCGGGAACGAGACGGTGCAGGCCTACCACTTCATCCGTCAGCGAGGATAGCGACGTGCTTGTGACTACCGTGTCGTTCCTGGGCTTCACCCTGCTCGTCGCGGTGATTTCCTATGCCTGCACGCGACGCGACCGGATGACGACCTGGGACGCGTACTTCCTTGGAGGCCGCAGCCTGTCGGCCTGGGTCATTGCCGGCTCGCTGATGCTCACCAACCTCTCGACCGAGCACCTGATCGGCCTGAACGGGGACGCCTTCAACCACACCATCGCCGTCACCGCCTGGGAGACGACCGCGGCGATCGCGATGGTCGCAACCGCGCTCTTCTTCCTGCCCCGCTACCTGCGCATGGGCCTGTCGACGATACCGGAGTACCTCGCCGCCCGCTACGACCGGGCCACCGGCGTGATCGCGGCGAGCGTGTTCCTGTTCTCGTACGTGCTCGCCATCCTGCCCGTCGTGCTGCTGTCCGGGGCCACCGGCATCGACAGCCTGTTCGGCTTGCAGGAGGCGTTCGGCCTGAGCCAGGCGCAGGTGATCTGGCTGCTGGTCTGGGGCGTCGGAACGCTGGGCTCGCTCTACGCGATTCTCGGGGGCCTCAAGGCCGTCGCGATCTCGGACACGATCAACGGCGTCGGGTTCCTCGCGGGAGGCCTGCTGATCCCGCTGCTGGCGCTGATGCAGATCGGGGACGGGAATCCCTGGACCGGGCTGGAGACCGTGTACGTGGAGGAGCGTCCGAAGTTCGACATCACGGGCGACGAACCGGGCTCGTTCCTGCCGTTCGGCGCCCTCTTCACGGGCATGGTCGTCAACCAGGTCTTCGCCTGGTGCACCGGCCAGCAGTTCATCCAGCGCGGCCTGGGAGCCAGGAACCTCAAGGAAGGGCAGAAGGGAGTCCTGATCGCGGCGTGCTTCAAGCTGGTGGGCCCTCTCGTCGTCGTGCTGCCGGGGGTGATCGCGTACCACATGTTCAAGGACACCCTGGGGCCCGAAGACTACCTGCTGGCCTACCCGACGCTCGTCAAGGCGGTGCTGCCGGACTGGCTGACCGGCTTCTTCGCCGCGGTGATGGTGGGCGCCGTGCTGAGCACGTTCAACAGCGTGCTGAACTCGTCGGCCACGCTGTTCTGCCGCGACATCTACGGTCCGGTCCTGCGGCCGGATGCCTCCCCGCGCGAGCTCGTCCACGCGGGCCGCGCGTGCAGCATCGCGCTTGCGGCGGCCGCGATGCTCGTCGCGCCGATGCTCGACACGTCGGGCAGCCTGTACAACTACCTGCAGACGATCAACGCGGCGTTCTTCGGTCCGATGCTCGCCGTGATCCTGCTCGGCATGTTCTCGACGCGGGTCTCGGCGTTCGCGGCCAAGGTGGGCCTCGTCGGCGGCCCGGTCCTGTTCTTCCTGACGGTCTTCTCGTTCGACGATCCCGTGCAGTCGTTCCTGCAGGGCGTGTCGGGCACGAACGACGAGATCCACTTCCTGCATTTCCTCGCGATCGTCTTCGTGGTGGTTGCCGCGTTCATGCTGGTCTCCGCCAGGCTCCGGCCTGCCCGAAGCCCCGACACGGAGCCCGGCGCGGCACCGGTGGACATGACGCCCTGGAAGCACGCGAGAGCGATGGCGGTCTTCGTGAGCGTCTGCTCGATCGGCTGCTATCTGCTCCTCGCGCAGTGAACGGGCCAGACTCGGCGGGCCGGGCCGGGTGTGTTCCCGATCGCCCGCCTGTACCCAAAGAAGTCTCGAACTGCATATACACTTGCGCGCCACTCTCGCATACGCTTTGACCTGAGTGTCGGCCGGCCCGGAGCAGCCAAACCACCGCGGCGATTCGACGCCTTGCTGGAGGCCGGCGCGAATCCGAACGCAACCAATGGTGCAAGTCGACCCCATGGAACCTCGCACAGGAGAACGACGAGTTGCGGGGAACCGATGCCTACTGGTGGATGAACGACGCGCGATTCGGCGCGCCGAGACGGGATTCGCGGCGACCTCGCGCCACGGGTCCGGGCCCCCAAGTGCGGCGGCCCACCAGTTCTCCATCACCGCGGATCTGACGCCGGCCCTGCCGCTGGCCGGCGCGATCGCGCTTGCCCTGCTGTTGCCGATCCGTGTCGCGCGCCAGCGGGACCGTCGTTGGCTCGCGCGCGCCATAGGGGCGGTGGTCGTCTGTCTCGCGCTTGCGCCGGCCACCGCCGCCGCGCAGCAGATTGGCGGCACGGTGACGGACGCGACCGGCGCGGTCCTGCCCGGGGTGACGGTGGAGGCGCGCAGCCCCGCGCTGATCGAGCAGGTGCGGACCGCGGTCACCGACGGCAACGGCCAGTACCTGATCGTCGCCCTCGAGACCGGCGCCTACACGGTCACCTACCGCCTGCCCGGCTTCGGCGTCGTCGTGCGGGAGGGCATCGAGCTGAACAGCGGCTTCGCGGCGACCGTCGACGTGCAGTTGGCGGTCGGCGAGCTCGCCGAGACGATCACCGTCTCGGACACCAGGCCGGCGGTGGACATCCAGAACGTCGTGCAGCGGGCGGTGATGGACCGTGAGGTCATCGACAGCATCCCGACCGGCAAGTCGCTGGCCAGCTACGGTCTGCTCGTGCCGGGGATGGTGGGCGCCGAGTCGTACGGCACGAGCCTGACCCAGGACTCGGGCGGGCTCACGTCGCAGACCATGCAGCGGATGTCGATTCACGGCGGCTCGCGGCACGACCAGCTCCTCCACCTCAACGGGCTGGACGTCGGCGACGCGTGGACGCAGGGCGCCAACCTGGCCTACTTCCCGGACACCAACTTCGAGGAGATCTCGTTCGACTACTCGGCGAACGGCGCCGACGTGGAAACGGGCGGCGTCGTCGTCAACATGATCCCGCGCGAAGGCGGCAACCGGTTCAGCGGCTCGACGTTCACGACCTTCACGTTCCCGGCCCTGCACGCCGACAACCTCGATCAGGCGCTGATCGACCGCGGGCTGCCGTCGGGCACGCTGGTCGACGAGAACTGGACCGTGTCGCCCTCCCTCGGCGGTCCGCTGGTCCGGGACCGCCTCTGGTTCTTCCTGACGCACACCCGGCAGCGTGCCGACCTGAAGGCGCCCGGGGTCTTCGAGGCCATCGACCCGCGCGCGCTGGTCTTCGAGCCCGACCCGGCCCGACCGACGATCGACGAGGCGCTCGTCACCGAGCAGTCGATCAACTTCACGCTCCAGCCGACGGCCAGGGACAAGTTCAAGGCGTACTGGACGAACAGTGCCACGGACCGGCCGCGCATGCTGCAGGGGCGGACGCTGGGCTCGGTCTTCATCACGCCGGACGCGGCGTTCGCCGCCGAGGTGCGGACCAACGTCTACCAGGCGGCCTGGGTGCGCCCCCACACCAACCGGCTGTTGTTCGAGGCGGGCGCATCGCGGCAACCGATCCGCTTTGCGGTCGGTCCGTCCGCCACCGCCGTCACGGGGCTCCCCGGCGTCTTCGAGGTCGCCCCGTTCCGCGCGTCCCGGAACACGTCCGGGTGGCTGTCGGGCCCGACGAGCCGTCAGAGCCCCAAGAACGTCAGGTCTTACCGCGCCTCGCTGTCCTACGTCACCGGCAGCCACAACCTGAAGGTGGGCGCGACCCTGCTGCAGCAGCGGATCGCGGTGAGCGAGGAGAGCGACGCCAACTGGCTCTCGCTCTGGACCCTGCGCGGCGCGCCGTTCCGCGCGACCTACTGGGGCACGTCGGACTCGGCGAACTACGCGAGCCCGACGCTCGGGATCTACGCGCAGGAGCAATGGACGCGCGACCGGCTGACCGTCAACGCCGGTCTGCGCTGGGACTACGTGAAGGCCGGCTATCCCGACCAGGTGCGCCCCACGAACGACTGGGTGCCGCAGGCCTTCGCCATCCCGGGCGCCGTCGTCGTGTCCTGGAAGGACCTTCAGCCGCGGCTCGGGCTGGCCTACGACCTGCGGGGCGACGGCCGCACCGCCGTCAAGCTCTCCGCCAGCCGGTACGGCGCGCGGGAGTCCTCCGACTGGGCCGAGCGCGTGAATCCGGCGGTGAGCAACCGCCGGCAGGACCGGTCCTGGAACGACGGCGCGACCTGCCTCGATCCCGCCGTCTGCATCCCGGGCGACGGTCTGCCGCAGGGCGACCCGACCAACCCCGCGCCCAACGGCGAGCTGTTGAGCCCCAACGTCAACCTGGCGTTCGGCGAGCCCCTGATCACGCTCGTCTACGATCCGGACTGGGCGTTCGGGTGGGGCAGCCGGCGATCGAACTGGGAGTACGCGGCGAGCCTGCAGCACGAGCTGGCCGCCGGCCTGTCGCTCGACGTCGGCTACTTCCGCCGCCATCAGGTCAACCACAGCGTACGGGACGACCGCGCCGTCGGCCGCGGCGATTTCGACATCGTCTCGGTCACGGTTCCGGTGGACCCGCGGCTGCCGGGCGGCGGCGGGGGGACGCTGCGCTTCTACGATCTGAAGCCGGGCTCGGTGCGGCTTCCCGACCAGACGCAGACGAGCGCCGCCGCCTACGGCGGCGAACGGGAGACCTGGAACGGCGTGGACCTCACCCTGGGCGCCCGTCTGGCGGCGTTGCTGCTGCAGGGCGGCGTGAGCACGGGACGGGTCTCGCTCGACTACTGCGGCGTCCAGGACGCCCTGCCGGAGCGGACCTGGCTCTACCGCGATCCGACGGACCCGTCGCAGTTCGTGGCCGGCGACGCCACGCCGCTGGAGTACTGCCGGCAGGACCACGACTGGCTGACGCAGGTCAAGCTGATCGCATCGTACTCCCTGCCGTACGGCGTTCAGGTGGCCGCGACGGTGCAGAGTCAACCGGGGCCGGAGCGCTCGGCCCTGCTGCAGTTCACCGACACCTCTCTGGCTCGCGACCTGACCAGCTACCCCGGCGGGGTGCAGTTGAACCTCGTTCCACCCGGCTCTTTCCATGGCGAGCGGTTCAATCAGCTCGACTTTCGGTTGACGAAGGCCCTGGACGTCGGCGCCGGGGCCGGCCGGCTGCGGGCGATGTTCGACGTCTTCAACGTGCTCAACGCGAACACCGTGACCAAGGAACAGTACGGCATGGCGTTCGCCGGCGATCCGAACTGGCTGGCGCCGCAGGTGATCATGCCCGGCCGATTGGCCAAGATCGCCTTCCAGCTGGACTTCTGAGACGCCGCGGAAAGGACCGAGCGTGTGATGACGACAGAGACTGGGGCGGTCAGGCTTCGAATCGGCGCGGCGGAACGCCAAGATGACCGGCTTCAGCCACGTCATGGAGGCTTCCCCTCCATCTTCAGGCCGTCCCTGCGCGAGCACTCCAGGTCCGGCTGCCGAGCCGCCCGCTCGGCATCGCAACCGGACGGCGCTTCTTCCTGCCCTACCGCCCGGTTTCCACCGCCGAGCCATTGTCAGCCGCCAGTCAGCTAACATCGGGAGGTGACCATGAGAATCCCGGTTTCCGTCGCCGCTGTCCTTCTGTCGACGGTGAGCCTGGCCGCCGCCGACGGCGAGGAGTCGTACCGGACCCGCTGCGCGCTGTGCCACGGCGCCGACGCCGCCGGCAGCGACCGCGCCGCGTCCATTCTGCCGGCGCTGCACGCGAGCGGGCCCGACGACCTGGCGCGCATCATCACCGAGGGCGTGCCGTCGCGCGGCATGCCGGGCATCGCGATCGCGGACGACGAGCTGACCCCGCTCGTCGCCTACCTGAAGGCGCTGGCCGCGGCGGCGGCCCCCGCCGTCCGCGACCCGCGGGCGCCGCGGCCGCGGGCCGGGTCGCTGCCCCTCGCCGGGGGCGGCGCCCTCGACGGCACCATCCTCAACGAGAGCGGCTTCGACGCCCAGCTCCGGACCGCCGGCGGCGACATCGCGCTCCTGCGCCGGGCCGGCGACGCCTTCCGCGAGGCGGCGGTCGAGCCGTCGGTCGACTGGCCGTCCTACCACGGCAGCTACACCGGGAACCGCCACTCCCCCCTCGACCAGGTCGACCGGGACAACGTCGCGCGGCTCGCCATGCAGTGGTTCTTCCCCATTCCCGACATGCCGATGATCGAGGGCACGCCGGTGGTCATCGCGGGGGTGATGTACGTCACCGCCGTCAACCAGGTGTACGCCCTCGACGCGGCGACGGGGCGCGAGATCTGGCGCTGGGCCCAGCCCCGCACCGAGGGCCTCGTCGGCGACCCCGGCATCGGGCTCAACCGCGGCGTCGCGGTGGGCGGCGATCTCGTGTTCAGCGTCACCGACCACGCCCACGTCGTCGCCCTCGACCGCTTCACCGGCGAGCTCGCGTGGGACACCGAGATGGACGACTACCGCGAGCACTACGGCGCGGTGGCGGCGCCGCTCGTGGTCGGCGACCTCGTCATCGCCGGCATCAGCGCCGGCGACACCGGGCTGCGCGGCTTCCTCGACGCGTACCACGCCGAGACCGGCGAGCGCGCGTGGCGCCACTGGACGATCCCCGCCCCGGGCGAGCCGGGGTCGGAGACGTGGGGCGACCCCGAGGTGCTGCGCCGCGGGTGCGGGGCGACGTGGCTGACCGGCAGCTACGACCCCGAGCTCGACCTCCTCTACTGGGCGACGGGCAACCCCTGCCCGGACATGAACGGCGACCGGCGGCCCGGCGACAACCTGTGGACCAACTCGGTGCTCGCCCTCCGGCCCGAGACCGGCGAGCGCGTGTGGTACTTCCAGTTCACCCCCCACGACACCCACGACTGGGACGCGCAGGAGCCACTGCTGCTCGTCGACGAGGAGTTCCGGGGCCGGCCGCGCAAGCTGCTCGTGCAGGCGAACCGCAACGGCTTCTTCTACGTGCTCGACCGCACCGACGGCCGGTTCCTGCTCGGCGAGCCGTTCGTCGACCAGACCTGGGCGGCCGGCCTCGACGACTCGGGGCGGCCCATCGTGCTGCCCGAGAGCGTGCCGACCGAGGCGGGGACGGACGTGTGCCCGGCCATCTACGGCGCGACGAACTGGTGGTCGTCGAGCTACCACCCCGGGACGAAGCTCTTCTACCTGATGGCCCTCGAGTCGTGCGACACCTACACGAAGGCGGACGAGGAATGGCAGCGCGGCCGCAACTGGATGGGCGGCGCGGCCCGCCACGCCGACGGCGCGCCGAACCGCAAGTACATCCGCGCTCTCGACCTCCAGACCGGCGGCACGGTGTGGAGCTACGAGCAGTCGGGGGAGGCGCGCACGTTCTCGGGGGTCCTGTCGACGGACGGCGACCTCGTGTTCTTCGGCGAGAACAGCGGCGCGTTCGCGGCACTCGACGCCGGGAGCGGCGAGCCGTTGTGGCACGTGCAGATCAACCAGGAGTGGCGGGCGTCGCCGATGACCTACATGGTCGGCGGCCGCCAGTACGTCGCCATCGCGTCACGGCTCGGCTTCTGGGCGTTCGCGCTGCCCGAGTAGCCGGCGGGGTTGGCGTCGGGCCGCCGCGGACAGGTCCGGCGCCGCGCGCTTCAAGAGGAGACGTAGCGCTTGTCCGGCGGTGCGGTGCGGTAGTCCTCGTAGGTGAACTTCGAGACGGGCTGCACCGTGCCCACGTGGGTGCCGACGACCATCATGGCGCGTACGAACACGCCCGTTGTCCCTCTCCCCTTTCGCCCTTGCGAGGCGGGCTCGAGGACGTGTCGACGCCGCCGCGCCCGTTCCCGACCCCAGACCGCCACCCGCCCTGCTCCGCGCCAGCACCAACCGGTGCGACGTCGCGGCCGACCGGCGACGGCCGTCCTCCGCGCGACCCCGATTCGGTTGACACGCCGGTCGAAGCCGCACACCATGGCGTCTAAACCACCGGGAGGCCAGAGATGCTCATCGACCGACGCCAGTTCGTCCGGGCCGCCGCCGCGGCCGCCGTCGGAGCCCGCGCGACCGGCCTGCTCGCGCAGTCGTACGACATGGTCGTGAAGGGCGGACGCGTCCTCGATCCCTCGCTGCACGTCGACGCGGCCCTCGACGTGGCCATCGCCGGGGGACGCGTCGCGGCGGTCGAGGCGAACATTCCCGCCGGTGCGGCGGATGTCGTGGACGCGCGCGGCCGCTTCGTCGTCCCCGGCCTGCTCGACGTCCACACCCACTACGCGCGCGACCTCGAAGGCCCGGCGATCTGCCTCGAGGACGGGGTGACGGCGTGGGTCGACGCGGGCTCGGCCGGCGCCGACGCCATCGACGGGCAGGTCGCCATCGCCCGGGCAGCGCCCCAGCAGGGCCGCATCCTGGTGAACATCGGGCGCGCCGGCATCCTGCCCACCGGCGACACCATGGACCTCGACCTCGCCGACGTCGACGCCGCAAGGGGCGCCATCGAGCGGCACCGCGACATCGTCGTCGGGGTCAAGGCGCGGCTGACGGAGGGCGTCGCGGCCGACGACGTGGAGGTCCTGCGCCGCGCCCAGGCCGCGGCCTCGGCCTTCGACCTGCCGGTCATGATCCACATGGGCCAGACGGCGTCGCCGCTCTCCACCCTGCTCGATCTGCTGAAGCCCGGCGACGTCGTCACCCACATGCTCGCCCCGCCCCCCAACGCCATCGTCGACGACGCCGGCCGCATGGACCCGGCCGTGCTCGAGGCGCGGCGCCGCGGCGTGTGGTTCGATGTCGCCAACGGCCGGGTCGGGCACGTGCGGTGGGACATCGTCGACCAGGTCATCGGAGCGGGCTTCTGGCCCGACACCATCTCGACCGACGGCAACACCACGAGCCGGTCGGTGGCGGGGGTCGTCGACCTGCCCAACGTCATGTCGAAGTTCCTGAACGCGGGGATGCCGCTGGACGAGGTGGTGGCGTGCGCGACCGTCAACGCCTCGCGGGTCTTCCCGCACCTCAACGACCGCGGCACCCTGCACGTGGGGGCGCGGGCCGACCTGACGCTGCTCGACCTGCGGGTGGGCGTCTTCGACTTCGTGGACAACTACGAGAACGTGCGGACCGACCGCCAGCGCCTGTTCCCGGCCGGGACGGTGCTCGGCGGGCGGTGGATTCCACGCGCCTGATCCCGCGGCGGGAGTCACGCGCGGGGCATCGTGCGGGGAGGGTGAGAGGATGACGCAACGCTCTCGTGACGAAGCGGCGGTGATGCCCGGCATCGTCCTGCTGGTTTCGTCCCTCATGGCGAGCACTGCCGGGCCGGTCCATGCTCAGGAAGGTGCGGACGGACCGCGGTTCGTGACGCACACCATCGCCGCCGAGCTCGCGAGCGGCTACCAGCCGGTGGTGGTCGACCTGAACCGCGACGGCCGGCTCGACATCATCGCCCTGTCGACCCGCCTCGACGAGCTCGCCTGGTACGAGAACCCCGACTGGGAGCGGCACGTGCTGACCACGGGGCTGAACCGCGCCATCAACGCGGCCGCCCGCGACCTCGACGGCGACGGCATCCCCGAGCTGGTGGTGGCCCACGAGTTCGGGACGACCCACGCCAGCAGCCTCGGCGTCCTGTCGCTGCTGACCCACCAGGGAGACCCGACCGAGCCCTGGAGCATCCGCGAGATCGACCGCACGCCGACGGTGCACCGCGTCCGGTGGGCGGACATCGACGGCTCGGGGCGCGACGTGCTCATCAACGCCCCGCTGTCCGGCCCCGCCGCGGAGGCGCCCGAGTACCGCGACGCGGTGCCCCTCTTCTGGTACCGCCCCGACGACTGGACCCGCCGCACCATCGCCGACGCCGGGCAGGGCGTGGTGCACGGGCTGCTAGTCAAGCCGTGGGACGACCCCGAGCGCGACGCCGTCCTCAGCACGAGCTTCGCGGGCGTACACCTGCACCGCTTCATCGACAACGAGTGGATCGGCGGCACCATCGCCGCCGGCGACCCGGCCCCGTGGCCCCGGAGCGGCGCGAGCGAGGTCGAGACGGGCCGGCTCGGAGACACGACCTTCGTCACGACGATCGAGCCCTGGCACGGCGAGCAGGTCGTCGTCTACCGCGAGGACGGCGACTCGTGGACGCGGCAGGTCATCGACCGCATCGGCAGCAGCCACACCATCGTCACCGCCGACTTCGACGGCGACGGCCGCGACGAGATCGCGACCGGCGACCGCGGCGCCCCGCGCCGGCTCTATCTCTACAGGGCGACCGATCGCGACGGCGCCACCTGGTCCCGCCAGGTCCTCGACGACGGCGACATGTCGCCCTCGGCGTGCGTGGCCGAGGACCTCGACGGCGACGGCCGGATCGACCTCGTCTGCATCGGCGGCGGCACCGCCAACCTCAAGTGGTACGAGAACGTCTCGCGGTAGCAGGATTGCCGTATCCCGGATCCCTTGGACGGCGGGCGGCGGTCGCGCGGTCGACGATCGACCCGACGGTCGAGGCGATCAGTGCGTACGCGGTGAGGCGGGCGGCCAGGAGCAGGGTCGCCGTCAGGCCCGGCACGGCCTCCAGCCGCGCCGCCGCGATCACGACCAGGGGGACGAAGTAGCCGATGCCGTTCCATCGGCCGAGGGTGCTCATGCGCAGCCGCTTCCGCCGGTGCACGAGGTAGGAGTCGAAGACGTACTGGCCGAACGCGAGCGCGACGAGGACCGGCAGCGCCAAGGGGACCGCGCCGGCCAGCGCCGCCCCGGTGAGCCCGGCGGTCACGAAGAGACAGTCCGTCGCGTGGTCGAAGAGCTGGCCGGCCGCCGACGCGGTGCCCCGCCGGCGCGCGACGGGGCCGTCCGCGTAGTCGGTGGCGAGGGCCACGGCGAGGAGCACCGCGACGAGGCCGGCGTCCAGGAAGTCAGGCCGCGCGAAGGCAAGGGCGAGCGGCGGGGCCAGTCCCAGCCGGACCGAGGTCAGCAGGTGAGCCAACGTCGTACCTCCCCTACCGTCCGACGTTGAAGACGAGCCCGGCGCCGACGCCGACGTTGTGATGGACGGCCCCGCCGGCGAACTTCCCGATGTCCCAACGGCCGGTCAGCCGCACGCCGGTGCTGTCGTTCACGGCGATGTCCACGCCGGCGCCCGGCGCCACGATGAGCCCCAGGGCCGCAAGGTGCCGCGCGCGGTACACGAACGCGCTCGAACCCTCGGCAATGAGGTCCTCGCTGAACCCGCTGTAGCCGACCGTAGCCTCCCCGAAGAACCGTGCCCGACCCGGCGGGCCGTAGTACCGCAACCCGATGGTGCCGTACAGCTCCCGGGTATCGAACTCCATCCGAAAGTCGTCGGCGGACACGTCGACGCCGAGGAAACGCACGCCGAGACCGGCGAGCACGGCCAGCGAATCGGTCCAGAAAAACGCGGCCTCGCCGCCGAAGTGCCGCGCCAGCGGTGTGCACTCTTCGCATCCTTCCAGTCTCCTGCCGATCTGGTGCGACACGCCACCCTCGACCGCTATCGTGTCCACGGGCTGCGCGGACGCAGGACCGACCACCGCCACGACGGCAACGAGCACTGGGACGATTCGCATCGATACCTCCTGGCGCCACGCGCTGGAGCGGGTCATTCCGCGGCGCTCGGAGAACGACCGGCAAGGACCGTGCCAGGGCACCGGCCCCGCCAGACGGCCGCGGAAGACTCTGTCCACGTCATCCGCCGGCGACAACCCTGTCAGCAGGATGGGACGGGACAGGAGCACCCATGCCCTCAGCCGAACAGCTCGCGCTGCGCCCGCGGCCAGAAGGCGGCGCCGATGAGGGCGTTGAACAGGATGAAGAAGTTGTGCTGCACGAAGCCGAACGCGGCCATCTGCCCCTCGTTCTCGGGGAACAGCACCACCCAGAAGGTGATGGCGGCGGCCCGCATCGGGGTCGGCACGGCGGCGGCGAAGAAGACGACGGGCAGGTAGCCGAGGAGAGCGAGGAACGAGGCGTCGACGCCGAACAGGTTCAGCGCCGTCGTGTACACGACCACCGCGGCCAGCAGGGCCGGCGAGCGCAGGACCAGGAACAGCGCATAGTGCCGGAGCTCGGCGGTCCTGAACGCGTGGAAGATGCGCTGGCCGCGCAGGCGGTTGGCGGGCAGGACGACGCCGCGGAAGTACAGCACCCACACCGCGAACACCGGCACCGCGGCCGCCGCGAGCCAGGGACGAGGGCGAAGGCCGGCGGCAGCTCCGGTCCCGCGAGGTAGCCCACCGTCGCCCAGAACAGCAGGTAGAACACCTCGCAGAACATGATGAACAGCATCACCGAGCCCACCTCCCAGCCCGGCACGCGGTGGCGCCGGTTCAGGTAGTAGGCCATCGCGCCCTTGCCGATCTGCTCGTTGAAGACCGAGATGATGTAGGCGCTGGCCCGGACGGGCAGGATGTCGCGGTAGCGGATGGGGGTGACGAACCAGTTGATGGCGCGGCTCACGACGAGGGTGTCGATGCAGAAGTAGAGCCCCGAGTAGGCGACCATCAGCGCGGCCCAGGCCCCCCACCGGACGTTCTCGAAGACCTGCGCCATGTACGCGGCGAGAGACAGCTCCTCGCGCGCCGCGGCGCCGTCCAGCCGGGTGTACAGGTAGGCGAAGCAGGCGACGCCGAGGAGAAGAAAGGCGGCACGGCCCGCACGGCTGCGGGCCGGCGGCGCCCCCGGCGGAGACCCGCCGGTCTCGGGGGCCGTGGTCTCGGGCGACACGGACGCGGCCTCAGGCGGCCCGGAATCCGTCCCGGGCGCGGAGTTCATCGGGAGGCTGTCTGACATAGCTTGGCCAGGGTATCGGACAACGGGGTGAGGCTGACGCCCAGCTCGCCGTCGGCGTTCCCGTCGACCGCCTCGTCCGAGGTGATGACGTCGACCACGGCCGGGGTCATGCCGCCCTTCCGCACCAGGCCGGCCAGTCCGGCGGCGAGCCGGGCCAGCCAGACCGGGGTGGAGCGGAACGAGACCTCCCGGCCCAGCCGGTCCGCCGTGCGCTCTATCAGCTCGCGATGGGTCAGGGTCTCGGGCCCGACCAGATCGCAGGTCCGCACGTCCGACGCCGGCCGCTCGTAGCACCCCAGGACGGCGCGGCACAGATCGTCGACGTCGAGCGGCCGCAGCCGGTGGGCCCCGCCGCCGAGGACGCGCGCTGCCGGCCCCGACGCGGCGGCGACGAGAGCCCGCCCGCCCGCGGTGCCGGGGCCCAGCAGCAGCGGGGTCCGGATGATGGTGGCGCCGAGGCCCGAGTCGGCGACGATGCCCTCCGCCTCGCCCTTCGACCGGAAGTAGCCGTTCCGCGACCGCGGGTCGGCGCCGAGCGAGCTGACGAAGACCACGTGGCCCACCCCCGCCGACCGCGCCGCCTCGACCACCGCCCGGGTGACCTCGACGTTGCCCGACCGGTAGTCCGACGTCCGGCTCTCGAAGAGGATGCCCGCGAGGTGCACGACGACGCCGGCGCCAGCGAACGCTTCGATCAGGCTCTCGGACCGGCCGTAGTCGACGACGCGGGGCGTTATGCGCGGCGATCGCGGCAGCCGCTCCAGCGCCTCCGGACGGCGTGCCGCGGCGACGACGTCGAGCGCGTCCCCGTCCGCAACCTGCGCCAGCAACGCCGCCCCGACGGCGCTGTTGGCCCCGACGACCGCGATGCGACCGCTACCCACGCGCTCCTGCCACGGCGTCCGGAAGGACGGCTTCCACGCGATGCTCCTGCTCGATTCTGCCCGATCCCGTCCACACGTGCCCGGTTCGCGCGGCTCCAGTGTCCCGGCCGTGAAGTTCGCGAAAGCTCCGGATCCGCAGCGTCTGCCGCAGTCGGGTCAGCGTCGCCATGTCGCCTACTGCCCGTCGGTCGTCTGCCCCGGCTGCAGGGCGGCGCGGTCGAGCTCGTTGACGTCGTCGACGATGCGCGCGAAGGCGCGGGCCACCGCCTCGAGGCCGGCCTCGGGCACCCACTCGGGGATGTCCTGGTCGGTGTGCTTGATCTCGGGCGAGCGGATGATCTGCACCGACGGCAGGTCGCGCGCGACGCTGCCCATCTCGCCGGCGGCCCGGTCCTCCATGCGGTCCCAGACCGCCACCCCGAAGGTGCGGTAGGCGTCGAGGACGAGGTCGACGAGGCGGTCGCTGCCGTTCACCCACCACCGGCGGGGCGACGGAATGTCGGTCATCCGCATCGAGGGGCCCCAGTACACGGTCTGCTTCACCGAGACGTGCTCGCAGTTGATCATCAGGGCGGCGTCGGCCAGCGCCGTCTCGCGGTTGTCGTGCATCCACCGCGAGCCGGGCGATCCCACGTGGTGGCCGGCGGTGCCCACGAAGACGAGGTTGCGGCGGCGCTCCGACGCGGGCCGCGCCGCGAAGTGCTCGGCGAGGGCCAGCATGACCGCGATGCCCGACGCGTTGTCGAGGGCCGCCTCGAAGTAGCCGTCGAGGTGCGCGAGCACGTAGATGTCCTCGTCGGTGGTGCCCGGCAGGGTGCCGAAGACGCTGGCCGTCTTCAGGCCGTCGCGGTAGTCGACGTCGACCCGCATGGAGACCCGCACCGTCTCGCCGCCGCCGATGAGCTCCTTCACGGTGTTGCCGTCCTCGTAGCCCATGAAGGCGCCGGGGATGGTGACGTCGCGGCCGAGGCTCTGCCAGATGGTGAAGTTGTCGGAGATGCCGTAGATGACGACGACGGCGGCGGCGCCCCGGTCCTGCGCGCGGCGGATCGCGTCCTCCCAGCTCGCGCCGGCCGAGTGGCCCATCGACCCGGGGGCGGGGATGCTGTGGATGAAGACCGCCTTGCCGGCGACGTCGCGCCCGAGGAAGTCGGCGGTCGAGCCGGTGCCCACCCACACCGCCTCGAGGTCGAGGGTGCCGCCGGTGGGGTTCGAGCGCAGGGCCGGCACCATCGAGTCGAACCGGTAGGTTTGCCCGCCCGCCTCGACGCGGATGTCGTGGCCGGCCGGGAACCACTGTGTCGGCAGGTCGAACTCCTGGTCGCGGATGTCCTCGAGGCCCAGCTCGCGGAACCTCCGCTCGACGTACTCGCGGGCCATCTCCTCGCCGCGGGTGCCGGCGATGCGGCCCCAGTACTTCGTCCGGTCGTCGCGGTTGGCGAGGGAGATGTCCGCGACCTCGCGCACGACGTCCTTCAGGCGCGCGCCGTCGATGGTCGCGTAGCGCTGGTCGGCCTCGGAGAGGGGAATCCGGATGTAGGCGTCCTCGCGGACGTTACCGTCCGAGTCCAGACGGCTGGTCTGGGCCGCCGCCGTCCCCGCCGCGGCCACGAGCATCGCCGTCCCGATCACCGCCGCCCTCTTCGTCGCTGGAGTCATGTCGTACCTCCTCGTCCGAGGCTGCGCGCACCCCCACCCCTACGGTGGCTCGCCGCCCAATCGAGCCTTCGCCATCCCTCTGGATCACACACGGCGCGCAGACGGCAGGATGCGATGGGTCACGCGGTTTCCGATGATACCCGATGCCGGAAGGTCCTCTTCGTCTCGACGGCGCCTCCCCGGGGGATTAGACTGCGGTGAAGGCATGCAGTCCGATTCCGCTCCAGGCCCCCCGCCGCCGGCGCGACCCGGCGAGGCGGGCCGCGATCCGATGGTCGAGGTCTACAAGCGCCACGTCGACCGCACGCTGCTCAGACAGAACCTCCGCCGGTCGGTCACCGAGCGGGTGGAGAACCTGATCGCCTTGCAGGAGCTGGCGGCAGAGGCGCGGCAAGCGGGGCGGGCCCGGGAGGGTGACGGGTGACCGACTTCAAGGCGGTCATCCATCTCTTCAGCGGCTCCGGTATCGAGTGCGTGATCGTCGGCGGGCTCGCGGCCACGATCCACGGGTCGGCGCGGCTGACCCAGGACGTGGACTTCGTCTACGCGCGGACCCCGGCGAACATCGATCGCCTCGTCGACGCCCTGCGGCCCCACGCACCGTACCCCCGCGGCGCCCCACCGGGCCTGCCCTTCGACTGGAGCCGGGCGACGATCGAGCGGGGCCTCAACTTCACGCTGACGACCGCCATCGGCGACGTCGACCTCCTCGGCGAGATCTCCGGCGGCGGGAGCTACGAGGCGCTTCTGCCCCACAGCACGCAGGTGGAGATGTTCGGCTGCCGATGCCGGTGCCTGGATCTGCCAGAACTGATCCGCGTAAAGCGCGCGGCAGGACGGCCAAAGGACCTGGACGCCCTCGCCGAACTGGAGGCGCTCCTCGAAGAGCGCGGCGACCGTTCGAACCGGTAGACCCCCGGCCGCCGACAGCCGCCTCGGGCTCCGCTTGGCGCCCAAGCAGCCCTCCAGGAATCCGCGCCGTTCTACGGCGCAGACTCCCGGGCGACGGTCGCACCCGCCGGCGTACCGGCGATCTTGCCCACGACGGCGCCCACCGTGACGGTCCAGACGATCTCGTGCACTGTCCAGGCCCACGCGAGGCCGTAGCCGAAGTCGACGATGACCAGGTTGAGAAAGATGTGCGTCGGAAACCCGATGAGCACGCCGGCATAGAGGCCGAAGATCGCGCCGCCCGCCGCGCCGCCGCGGAAGCACGAGCGAACACGCTGATAGACCCAGACGAACACCGCCACGGACACGAAATCGCCCAGATTGAGCCAGAGCAGGGAGCCGTCGCTGCGGAACAGCGCCGTCTGCTCGGCGTAGACGGTCCCCATCAGCAGGCCGTGGGCGATGAAGTCCAGCACGTTCGCGACGACGCCGCCGGCCACGATGGCGAGAGCGATCTGCTTCCTGGTCATGGTTCCTCCAAGGATGCCCGTCCGGGCGGCGCTGCAGGCGTGACGCGCCGCCGACCTGGAAGTGATGATACGGACCGCTGCGGGTCCCGGGTAGTGCCGGCCGTCACGGCCGGGAGATGACGGATGTCATGGGCGAGCGGTCAGGACCCGGGCCGCGCGACCTTGCGGTACTTGCGAATCGCCAGCCCGCCGCTCGTCTTGAGCATGAACGTCCCGCCGGGTACGTCGTACTCCCATCGCAGCCTCTCGCCGTCGAGGACGAGCATGTCGCCCTCGCGGCTGATGCGGAACGTGCTCATGCGGATCGGGTCCGACCCGGTCACGGTCAGCCGGGCGTCGTCGGGCGACGGTCCGCGCAGGTCCTCCGACCGCTCGTAGCCGTAGGTCCACGTCATCGGACCCCAGCGGTACTCCCCGTACCCGGCCGTCGACTCGAAGTCGTCCGGCCCGTTGCGGTGGCGCGTCGCCATGACGAGGCCGTCGTGCACCATCCAGCGCCCTTCCATGTCGGGCGGCCGCAGCACGCGGTCGCCCACGTGCCACTCGACGAGCTCCCACGTCCCCTCGATCACCGCCCGGACCTCGGCCGGCGGCGCGAGGTCCTGCGCTGCGGCCGAGCCCGCACCGAGCGCCGCGGCGGCCGCGAAACCGACCGCGGCCAGGACCGGCGTTCTACCTGCACATTGACGGTCGGTCATGGAGGATCTCCCCTTTGCTCGGACCTCGTCGACGATTGGGCCAGCGATCGAAGCAAGGTTGCCAACTGCCTGCAGGAGCAGCGGGTGTCCCGCGGGATGGGCGCCCGGCATGTGGCAGGGTGTTTTCGCCAGCGTCCTTACCCGCACCATCCGGTCGACGAGTGCGCGGTGACCGCAATCTCATGCGCCATCCATCGCTCCGCGTCTTGCCCGATTCTTGCCTCCAGCCTGCCGACGCCGGGCGAGCCGGCTCACGGCAACGCGAAAACGACCAGGGTGTCGGTGGCCGCCACCGCCACGTACTGCCGGCCGTCCGGCCCGAGATACGTCATCGGGTTCGCGTTCCCCGGCGCCGGCAGGCGCGCCTCCCACAAGCCGCGGCCCGAAGCCGCCTCGAAGGCGCGCAGGCGGCCGTCGTCGGTGCCGGCCACGAACGCGAGGCCGCTGGCGGTGGTGATGGCGCCGGCGCGGATGAGCCGGCCGGTGGCCCGCCGGCCCTCGGGCAGCCCGTCGGTGACCCCGAGGACCTCCTGCCACGCCACGTCCCCGGTCGCCGCGTCCACCGCGGTCAGCCGGCCCCACGGCGGCCGGTGGCACGGCAGGGTGGCGCCGCCGATCTGCACCGCGAAGCTGGCGGGGCGCTGCGCGCCCTTGCGGTACGGCACGGGATGGTCCGGGGGCGCCGCCTCGACGTAGCCGAGGGCGCCGAGGTCCTGGGTGACGACGAGGAGGTAGCCGGTCGCCGGGTCCACCGCCACCCCGCCCCAGTTGGCGCCGCCCACGCCGCCGGGGAACGAGAGGGTCGTCCGCAGGGGGGCGCCGGGCTCGCGGTAGACCCACGGCGTGAACGGCCCGGCGTTGTAGATCTCGCCGAGGCCGTCGACGAGGTCGCGGCACGCGGCGGCGTGCTCGGGCGAGGTGTCCTCGCCGGTCACGAGGTCGTCGGGGTCCCAGGTGAGCTTGGACAGGCCGACCGGCTTGACGGGTATCGGCTGGGTGGGCGAGGTCGCCTCGCCGGGGACGTCGCTCGCGGCCACCGGCCGCTCCTCGACCCCGTAGACGGGCTCGCCCGTGTCGCGGTCGAGGATGTAGAGGTACCCCGACTTGGTGGTCACCCCGAGGGCGGCTATCGCTCCGCCGTCGCGGGGAATGTCGAAGAGGGCGGGCGGGGCCGGCGGGTCGGCGTCCCACAGGTCGTGGTGAATGGTCTGGAAGTGCCACCGGTACTCGCCGGTGGCGATGTCCACCGCGACCACGGAGTTGCCGTAGAGGTTGTCGCCGGGCCGGTCGCCGCCGTAGTCGCCGGGAATGGGGGACGCCAGCGGCAGGTACACGTGCCCCCGCTCGACGTCCATCGAGAAGTAGAACGGCCACGCGTTCGCCCCCAGGCGGCCGCGCCAGCTGTCGCCGCCCCAGGTGTCGTGCCCGGGCTGGCCGGGCTGCGCGACCGAGCTGAACTCCCACACCGGCGCGCCGGTGCGGGCGTCGAAGGCGCGGGCGTTGCCGATGCCGCCGATGGTGCCGGCGGGGGTGTTGGCGCCGACCACCACCACGTCGCCGTGCACGAGGGGCACCGAGTTGTAGGGCACGACCATGTCGACGGCGCCGCTCTCGCCGAAGCTCTCGACCGGGACTCCGGTCGCCGCGTCGAGCGAGCGCAGATGCTGCCCGGTGGTGAAGATGATGCGCGGGTCCATGCCGTCCCCGCCCGCCCACCAAGCCACGCCGCGCCGCGACGGGCGCGCCCCGTCGAGGGCGTGCCGCCAGATCTCGCGGCCAGTCGCCGCATCGAGGGCGACGACGCGGTCGGCGGCGGGCAGGTACATCACCCCGCCGACGACGATGGGGGTGGCCTGGGAATTCGGCCCGCGCGCCCCCTCGTCCACTGCCGCGAGCGGGTAGGTCCACGCCTCGGCGAGATCGGCAACGTTGGCGGCGGTGATCCGGTCCAGGGAAGAGAACCCCGTCCCGGCGGGGTCGCCCCGGTACATGGGCCAGTCGCCGGCGTCGGACGCGGCAGCCGCCTGCTCCCCGCTTCCCTGGGCGGACACGCCGACCCCGCCGGCGCCCGCGAGCAGCCCGATGGCGCCCGCGACGCCGAGAACGACCGCCGACCGCATGGTGCGCTTCACGATGGCAACCTCCTCGTGGGCAGTCGGAGTCGCGGCGACGACGCACGCCAGCCGACCTCGACCTGACGACTTCGTTGCGCCCGAACCCGCGCGTGGCACAGCCACCCGCGAGTCGCCCGCGTGGCGATGCATCGCCTGTCCGATGCAGCACTGCTCGGCCACGGGCTCCGGGGCTCGCATTGTATCCCGCCGAACCGCTCGCCCACGCCGAGCGATGCTCGTAGTACTCTGAGCAACGCTTCCCTGCCCGTTCCCGGGGAGTCGCGGTGGACAGCGGACACGGAAACCGTCTCGCCCGCTCCCCCGCAGGCGGCGGGCGGTGGGAACACGGAGAATCGGCGGGTGGTGCGGGCGGGCTCGACTACGTGCGGTTCTGCCGGCCGGTCCCGCCCGCTCCCGCGGAGCGTTCGGACCGCGAACACGGAGAACATCGGCTCCCGCCCGTCCCCACGCAGCGGCGGCAGACAACCACCACGGAGAACACCATGACCAACGCGAAGCATCCGAACCGAGGCGACTACTCGCGGCGCGAGGCGCTGCGCCTGCTCGGCACCGCCGCCGGGGCCGGCCTCGCGGCCGCGGCCGGGGGCATCCCCGCCCGGGCCCAGCAGACCTTCTCGAGCGTGGCGCCGCCCGACTTCCCGGCGGGCGCGATCATCCGGACCCTGCAGGGCGACGTCGCCCCCGAGGAGCTGGCGACCGGCGCGACGCTGTTCCACGAGCACGTCGGCCGGGGCGACGTCGAGCTCGCGGTCGAGGAGCTGCGCGCCTGCGCCTTCGACGGCCTCGGCTGCATCGTCGACGCCGC
This sequence comes from Vicinamibacterales bacterium, assembly GCA_965116765.1. GTDB lineage: Bacteria > Acidobacteriota > Vicinamibacteria > Vicinamibacterales > UBA8438 > JAJEEA01. Next base: position 2,949,243 of record OZ220718.1, read on the forward strand.
CACCGGCCGGCGGACGGCCGAACAGGTGGAGCACCTGAACGCCATCGCCGCCCAAAGCGAGGTCCGCATCGTGATGGCCGGCGGCTACTTCGAGGACATCGGCTTCGCCATCTACCCGGTGCGCGTGGCCGAGATGTCGGAGGACGAGCTGGTCGAGGAGCTGGTGGCCGACGCCGCCGCCCAGCGCTGGGGCGCCTTCGGCGAGATCGCCTCGTCGCTCGAGATGCGCCCCGACGAGCGCAAGGTGCACCGCGCCGTCGCCCGCGCCCACCTGCGGACGGGCATCCCCATCTTCACCCACACCCCCCACGAGAGCTGCCCGAGCTGCGCGATGGAGCAGCTCGACGTCATCGAGGGCGCCGGCGTCGACCTCTCGCGCGTGGTCATCGGCCACATGGCCACCATCCGGCCCGAGCACGACCCGCTGGCGACGCACCGCGAGGTCGCCCGCCGCGGCGCGTTCATCGGGCTCGACACCCTCGGCCACGAGATGAGCCGGTCGGACATCCCCGCCGCCGACAAGGTGCGGATGGTGCAGGACCTGCTCGAGGCGGGGCTGATCGACCACGTCCTGCTCTCGTCCGACCAGGGCAACGTCCGCCAGTTCAAGCGGTACTACGGCCACGGGTGGGCGTCGGTGCTGATGCAGTTCGTGCCCAAGCTGCGCTACGCGGGGGTGCCCGAGGAGGCCATCCACCAGATGCTCGTCGACAACCCGCGGCGCTTCCTGGCGTTCGTGCCCACCGCGGAGGGGTAGGCGCGCGACCGATGGTCCGCGCGCGTCCTCGGTCCTTGCGGGGAACGAGGACGCGCGCAACCGGCCACGCGCTCAGAACATCGCGATGGGGTTGGCGGGGCTGCCGGTGCCCCGCGCGACCTTGAGGGGCAGGGCCATGAACATGAAGGCGTAGCGTCCCTCCTCGGCGCACGCCTCGGCCAGGGGCTCGAGGAGGGCGTTGTCGAGCAGGGCCACGCCGTAGTTGAACAGCACGCCGTGGACGGGGAACGTGAGGCCGTAGGGGTCGGGCCGCGCGTCCATCATGTCCCAGCCGAGCAGCGCCACGTCGTGGTCGCGGATGAACTTGGCGCAGGTCACGCCGAGCCCCGGCCGGTCGCCGCCCCCGTACTCGCCGCCCGCCCGCACGAACGCGTCCTTGCCGCTGTAGACCAGCAACGCGTCGCCCGGCTCGACCTCGACCCCCTGGGCGCGGGCGATCTCCTCGAGCTCCCAGCCCTGCACGGGGTTGTCGGGAGTCACGTGGGGCTCGCCGCGGTGGCGGGGCACGTCGAGCAGCACCCCCTTCGTGATGATGCCGTCCGACCACGCGTCGATGGCGCCGAAGAACGCCCCCTGCGTGGTCACCTCCACGTCGGGGTCGCGGCCCCCCCACATGCCGTCGCTCTCCCACATGTGGCACAGGGCGTCGATGTGGGTCACCGTCTGCCCGTGGTAGATGAAGCCGTAGTAGTCGGACACCGCGCCCCCGCCGCCCTCCCGCGGGCTCTTGCGGATGAACTGCTGCGAGGGCTCGAAGACGCGGCTCGCCGAGACCTTCCGGCCCGTCCGCACGAGGCGGGTCGCGGCCGCGCTCTTCTCGTCGGTGATGAGGTTGATGGCGCCCTTCTCGTCGTCGTCGCCCCAGCGGCCCCAGTTGCGGCGGTCGGTGTACCACGACCGGACCTCCTCGGGCGTCGGCATCCGGGGGTCGGCCTGGGCGGAGGCGGCGGCCGAACCGGGTGCGCCGGCCGCCGCTGTCTGCGAGAGTTGCCGTTCCAGCAGCTCCTGCGGCGAGAGGCCCTCGGGCCCGGCCGGCCGCACCGCCGGTCCGCTCCATGCCTCGGCGCGACCGCCGATGGCGGAACTGCCGGCCGCCGCCGCCGTCAGGGTCGTCAGGAAGCGTCGTCTCGAGGGAGCCATGGGTCTTCCTTTCTGCTGTTCGCGCAGCTCTTCTCTGCTGTTCGCGCAGCTCTTCAACTTCTCTCCGGTGGCGAAACGGAGTCCATGATAGCAGTCCGCCACGCAACCCCGCGCCGCAGGGGAATCACCGATCGGCCCGGGCCGACGATGGAGCCGTCGGCGTCGGGTGACGGCGAAGCGGCGCCCGGTCGGCGCGGAAACAGCCGGGCTCCGGCTCAGGGGGAGCCCAGGTCGAACGAGATGCCGAGCGAGACGAAGCGGTGCTTCTTCGACGCGCCGGTACGGTGGTAGAAGAGCGGATCCGCGGCCGCCTCGGGCGCGAGGGCCTCGGCGACCACCGGCGGCCCCTGGTTCTTGTAGTAGTCGAACTTCACGAACAGCTTCGTCCGGCCGGCGAAGGTGTCGTCCCGGCGCGGACGCCAGTCGATGCGCACGAACCAGTCCATGCGGTAGGCGAGCACCCCGTCCGAGAAGCGGTGCGGGCGGCTGATGGGCAGCTTGAACGAGGGGATGAACTCGATCGAGAGGCTCGTCAGCGGCCGCATCGCGATGGTCGGCCAGAGCAGGAACCGGTAGCGGTGCCGGCCGGGCACCCGAAGGTAGCGCGGGGGCAGGAGGACGGCGGAGGCCGCGGGGCCGCCGGTCGCGGGGTCGAGGAGGGAGACCGGGGTCTCGATCAGCGCGTTCTCGAACTCGGAGAAGACCCCGACCCCCAGCGACAGCGACACCATCGCCTGCCGGGCGGCGAGGCCCCGCTCGAGCGGATCGACGACATCGAGGAGGCCGTCGAAGACGTCGGGGTCGGGCCTGGGGCCGCCGGCCGCCGGCCCGTACGCCGGGGCGCCGGCCGCCGCGTCGTTCCCGCGCCCGCCGATGGCCGTGGCGGTACGGGCCGCCGCGCGGTTCCTGTCGCCCCCGGCCGCCGGGGAGGCACCGGCCGCGGCGCCCCCGGAGACGCAGGCCGGCGGCGGCGAGGCCCCGCCGGCCGCGAAGCCGGCGCGGAGTCGCTCGACCCCGCAGCGGAACGCGCCGGCGCCGTCGGACGCGAGGTGGGCGAGGGCGCGGGCCCCGGCCTCGTCGTCGCGGCGCGGCCCCAGGTCGACCCCCATGCTGACTCCACCCCCGATCTCGTAGCGCGAGGCGATGCTCATGGCGTCGTCCGAGTAGCGCTCGATGAACGCGAAGGCCCCGAGGTGGTCGGTACGCTGGTGGTCATAGCCGAGCCGCACCCGGCTGAAGTCCTGCTCGAAGACGTTGTCGTGGATGAGCGCCCGCATGTCGCCGAGGAGCCCGATCCGCGACCGGTAGCCGCCCCCGCCGAGCCTGGCGCCGGCCCGGAGGCCGAAGAGCGTCTCGTTGCCGGGGCCGCCGCCGAAGTCCCCGGTCTCGTCGGCGCCGAAGCTGAAGTCGACGTCGCCGACGAGGCCGCGCTGCCGCGCCTCCTGCGCGGCCAGGGCGTCGAGGGTGGCGCGGAACCGCTCCCAGTCGGCGCCGAGGATGCGCCGGGCCTGCTCGGCGAACGGGGCCAGCTGCTCGCGGAACACCAGGGCCCGCGCGCCTTCCCGCCCCGGCGCGGGGTCCGGCTCCTGGGCCCGGACCTCGCCGGCCGCCGATGCCAGCGCCAAGACCAACGACAGTCTTCCGATTCCGCTCGCCACGCCCATGCCACTCCTCGTATCGGACCCTCGCACCCGGCAGGTCATATAATCCCCGGACCAGCTTCCTCGACCGGATCGCTTCAGATTGGGAAGGTGAACACATGGCGACCAGCCCGCTGCCGGCCCTCGGTTTCGGCGTCAGTCTACTCGCGTTCGCCGCCGGAGCCGCGGCCCAGCCGGAGCCGGCGCCGGTGCCCGAGCTGCTCCAGGACTTCGTCCCCGTCACCGACGCCATGCTGCGCGAGCCCCCGCCCGAGAACTGGATCGGGTTCCGCAACGGCTACGCGCTCTGGGGCTACAGCCCCCTCGACCAGATCGACGCCGGCAACGTCGGCGGGTTGCAGCTCGTGTGGTCGCGGGCCATGCAGGAGGGCTACCAGGAGGTCGAGCCGATCGTCCACGACGGCGTGATGTTCCTCGCCAACGTCGAGGACATCGTGCAGGCCCTCGACGCCACCACCGGCGACCTCCTGTGGCAGTACCGGCGCAACCTGCCCGAGAACATCGCCAACGTCACCGGCACCCGCTACCGCTATCGCAACGTCTCGATCTACGGCGACAAGATCTTCCTCGCCACCAACGACGCCTACATCGTCGCCCTCGACGCCCGCACCGGCGAGCTCGTGTGGGAGACCCAGCGGGCCGACTACCGCGAGAGGGTGGCGCAGACGGCGGGGCCGACCATCGTCAACGGCAAGGTCATCAACGGCTCGCGCTGCAACCCGTCGAGCCCGCGCCCCGGCGGCTGCTTCATCACCGCCCACGACGTCGACACCGGCGAGGAGCTGTGGCGCGTCAACACCGCGGCGACCCCGGACCAGTTCGGCGGCGACACCTGGGGCGGCCTGCCCCGCGCCGCCCGCCGGCACGCCTCGGCGTGGATGGTCGGCAGCTACGACCCCGAGCTGCACCTCGTCTACTGGGGCACGGGGCCGCCGGCGCCCCTGCCCGAGTCGCTGCGCGGGGCCGGCAAGGCCGACCTGCTCTTCACCAACTCGACCCTCGCCCTCGACCCCGACACCGGCGAGATGGCCTGGTACTTCCAGCACCTGCCCCGCGACAACTGGGACCTCGACCACGTCTACGAGCGCATGATCGTCGAGACCGAGGTGTCGCCGAACCCCGCCTCGGTGCCGTGGATCAACCCCGCGGTGACCCCGGGCGAGCGGCGCAAGGTCATCACCGGCATCCCCGGCAAGACCGGCCTCATCTGGACGCTGGACGCCGCCACCGGCGAGTTCCTGTGGGCGCGGCCCACCGTCTACCAGAACATCATGACCGGCCTCGACCTCGCGACCGGACGCCCGTCGTTCGACGAGTCGACGGCGCCGGTGTCGGTGCGGGACCCGGCGTTCGCCTGCCCCCACCTGCTGGGCGGCAAGAACCAGCCGTCGGGCGCCTACAGCCCCGACACCGGCGCCCTCTACATGCCCCTGAACAACGCCTGCATGGACATCGCGATGTCGGTCGAGGTGGCGGGGCCGAGCGACGGCTACGACGTCCGCGTCCAGGTGCGCCACCGGCCGGACGTCGACCCCGACACCGCCCCGGTGGGCCGCCTCGAGGCGGTGTCGGCGTCGACCGGCGACACCCTCTGGCTCTACGAGCAGCGCGCCCCCATCTACGGCTCGGTGCTCGCGACGGGCGGCAACCTGCTCTTCTCGGGCGACGTCGTCCGCCGCTTCCGCGCGTTCGACGCCGAGACCGGCGACGTGCTGTGGCAGACGATCCTGAACGGGCCGGTCAGCGGCCGGCCGATGACCTTCAGCGTCGGCGGGCGCCAGTACCTCGCGGTGGGGTCGGGCGGGCTGACCCAGGGCACCGGCTTCCTGCAGCTCACCCCCGAGCTGACCACCCCGAGCGGGAGCAACACGCTGTTCGTTTTCGCGCTGATTACACCCGGAAACGCGCCCTGAACTCCGCGTAGCCTTCCTCGAACGTGCACGGGTAGCCCTGCAGCGCGTATGCCATCGTCTCCAGTGCCGTCCGGCGGAAGTACAACCTTGCCCGCCACAGCCGTCCCTCATCCTTCGGTCCGCGGTACTGGTCGACGACGCGTTGGGCGAACTGCTGCCCGTTGGCGAGCAGTCCAGCGAAGTCGAGGGCGGGGTCTCCGATGGAGCGGTCGCTGAAGTCGATGATGTTGACCCGTTGCCGGTCCGCGTCCCAGAGTATGTGCTCGCCGGCCAGATCGCCGTGGACGAGCGCCGTCGGGCGGGTCGGTTTCACTTCGACGGCCAGCTCGGTCAGGAAGGCACGGATGACCTCGACTTCGTGCGATGCGAGGCGCGGTAGCACGAGCGTTTCGACGTCACGAACGAGGTCCTCGTGGTCCTTCTCCGGGTCCTGCTCGGACACGCCGCACTCGCGGGCGACCGGCTTCGGGGTCTCGTGGACCGCGGTGAGGAACGTGGCGAGCTGTTCCGCTATCCGTTCCCTTGCCGTATCGGAGAGGCGGCCGAACGTGGCGACGTCCAGCTCCCGCCCGGCGAGAAGTCTGTAGCCAGCGAACGAGCCGTCGGCGGACTCGTAGACGTAGTCGGGAATGCCGACGTCGACCCGCGGCTGGAGGTAGCGAAGCAGCCTGGCTTCGTTCGCCAGCGCATCCCGGTTCGCCTGGGTCTTGGGAGCCCGGAAGACGAGCGCCTCGTCGAGCATCAGGACGGCATGGTCCCAGCCGTGCGTCAGGTACCGGTGCGACGTCCACGTGACGTTGGGAAACTCCTCCCGTATCCGCCGCAGGAGCAGGGCTTCTTCCATGCGCGTCGCCAGCCTACAGCCAGCCGGACGGGCGTCGTCAGGAACGTCTCGACGTCGATGCCGTCGCCGCCGACGAGCAGCGTGCGGGACGGCTGGAACGCCTCGGAGAATGCCGCCATCCCCGGCAGCGCATCAGACGCATCCGGGCGTTCTACGAGGTGCGGGCGAAGCGCGTCGAGCCGGTCGGCCTCGTCTACTACCTGTGGCCGGAGACGAACTGAGGTTCGTCGGTCAGACGGGGACTTCGATGCAAGTGCCTGGGCCTGCCCGTCCGATGGCGGCGCGAACGTCAGCGACGCGTGGTCGAATGCGCGGCCATGACGCAGCCAGCAGGACGACCACGCCGAGCCGCCTGCGGGCGAGGTCCTGCTGGTAACGGAGGCTCTGGTCCGTGGTGATCAGGATCTGGTAGCCGTCGGCCTCGGCCCGGTCGAGCAACGCGCCATTGCGCAGGTTCGACCAGCCGCGCTCGAAGGCGGTATCGACGGAGTGCTCGGGCAGATGGTCGCGCAACGGCGCCGGCGTGCCCTGGTCGAACAGGATTCTCACGAACGAGCCGACTCCCTGAGGGCCTCGTTCTCGTGGTCGAGGACAGCCCGGAGCTGCTCTCTGTCGACCCCCGGGAACCACTCGAGGAATTGTTCGATCGTGGCGCCGTCGCGGAGATTCTCGAACAGCGCGGATACCGGCACCCGGGTGCCGCGAAACACCCAGGCCCCACTGACCTTCTCCGGGTCGCGTTCGACGGCGGGGCAGGTGTGCCAGGTTGTCATGGTCTCGTCTGCTTCCGATCGTGAGGCTTCATCCGATCGCCGATTTCCATCATACGCTCATGGCGTGTGGGTACACTACGACGCGACTGGTTCGCATGCTGCTCGGCGGACGGGGCGGCTGATCGCCCGTCGCATCGCCTTGACCGCACCGACGTAGCCCGATGCCGAAACGCGACCCGCAGATCGATGCCCACCTGGAGTGGATCGGCTTCGTCCGGCCGACGGGCCTCGTGGTGTCGGCGCCGGCCCTGGTGCGGGCGGGGGCGGTGCTGCCGCGCGACCCCGAGGGGCAGCGGCGGCTGCGGGCGTGCGTGGCCGAGCGGCGGTTCCGCCCCGACGGCGAGCGCGAGCCGTGGCTGCCCGACTTCCGGGCGTTCGCGGCGTCGGTGCTCGGCTGGAGCTTCTTGCCGAAGGGCTACGCGGGGACCGACGACAACCCGATTCCGCCCGAGCTGGAGACGCCGCTGCACGGGGGCGGCGAGGTGCTGCGCCCGACTTCGCGGTGCGCGAGCGCGACCCCCGCGACGACGGGTCGCGGCGGCAGCTCCTGGTCAAGGAGATCGATCCCGGCGACGATTTCGACCGCGTCGCCGGCGGCGCGGGCCGCCTCGAGGTGTCGGCCCACGGCCGGATGGAGCGGCTGCTGCGGCAGACCGGGGTGCCGGCGGGGCTGCTGTCGAACGGCCGCACCCTGCGCCTCGTCTCGGCCCCGCGGGGCGAGAGCTCGGGCTGGCTCGACCTGCTACTGGCGATCTCGCGGACGCGGGCTTCAGCATCAGGGTGCCGACCACGGAGTACATCAGAGCCGCACCGGGCCGACCGAACGGTTACGGGCTTCAGGGGCTTCGGGACGGCGTGGTCGGCGGCGCGGGCGGCGGTCGTGCGTGGGCGAAATCGTGGGCGTACCCGGCGCGTCCTGACGGAAACCCCAATGAATTGGCGGGTTTTTGGCTTGTATTCGCGCTATCGCTGCCTCGCTAGGGCGGGCTCCCGCGCCGCGGCCGCGGGGTCGGGATTCCCGCGCCGCGCAGACGCTCGACGGGCGGCCCGCCTCGGGCTCCGATGCGGGCTTCTCAACCCGGCGGAGCCGCGCTAGACTGGTTCCGGCTCCGAGAGCACAAGCGTGCGCGGTGAACCGGGGGAGGGGACACGATGGACAGCCTTCTTCGCAAACGGATCGGGCGATTCGCGATCATCGTGGCCGCCACGGCGGCCGTGGGGCTCTCGTTGTCGTTGTTCGCCCCGCGGCATGTCCGCCTGGCTCCGGGCGGCGCCTTCTTCGGTTCGGATCTGCCGGCCGTCCGGTCCGAACCACCGCCGTTCGACCCGACCGTGGGCAGCACCGTGGCGGACACGACAGGCCGCCGGCTCGACGGCACCGACGACAGCCTGTCGGCCTACCGGGGCCGGGTCGTGCTCATCGACTTCTGGGCGACGTGGTGCAAGCCCTGCGTCGCGGCCCTGCCGGCGCTGCGTGAGCTGGTCGCCGAGTCGCCGGCAGATCGGTTCACGCTGCTGGCGATCAGCGTCGACTACGACCGCGAGACCGTGACCCGGTTCATCGAGGACGAGCCGATGCCGTGGGTCAACTGGCATGCGGGTCTCGGCCGCGACAGCATCGCGCGAGCCTGGGGCATCCGCGTCTATCCGACCTACGTGCTCGTGAACGAACAAGGTGTGATTCTCCACCGGGCGAACAGCCTCACCCCCTCCCTCGTCTCGGCCCTCGAGGAAGCGGTCGAGCGCGCGTCCGAGCCCCGGGATGCAGGGGCCGACTAGCGAGACTAGTGCAGGTGCCACAGCCAAGAGTTCGGGTGTGCGGTGCCGGCAAGTCGCTGACGATGTGACCGTAAGGCCAGGTCCGTGCCCGAAGAATATGGCGTGACGCACCACTAGAAGTCTGCGCCGTAGAACGGTGCAGACTTCTAGCAGGGTTGGTTGGGCGCCCAGCGGAGCCGAAGGCGACGATGGGCGGGCTAGCGTCTGGAGTCTCCAGGTCGCGCCGGTCCTGTCGGGCGCCGAACGGGCCGGCCGGCCAGCGCGCCCGTCGCCTCGCCGTCGCGTATCGCGAAGCGGCCGTTGACGAGCACGTGCACCGTCCCCTCGGACGGCTGCCGCGGGTCTTCGTAGGTGGCGCGATCGCGGATGCCGTCGCGGTCGAGCACCGCGACGTCGGCGACGGCGCCGACGCGCAGGTAGCCGCGGTCGTCCAGGCGCAGGAAGTCGGCGGCGAGGCCGGTCATGCTGCGGATGGCGAACGGCATGGTGATGACCTGCTCGTCGAGCGCGAGCTGGCGGAGCTTGCGCGTGAAGGCCCCGAAGACGCGCGGGTGCGTGACGTTCTGCGCGGGAGACGGCGTGCGGCCGTCGGTGCAGGTCATCATCCACGGCTGCCGGGCCAGGTAGCGCGTGTTCTCGATGTCGTAGAGGTCGAGGTTCATCACCGCCGCGTTGCCGCCGGCGAGAATGCGCCGCACCGCCGCGGGCACCGGCAGGTCCCACCGGGACGCCACCGCGGCGAGCGTCCGGCCGTTCAGCTCGGGCCGCGGGTCGGCGAAGAGCAGCTTCGCGGCGCCCCCGCGGATGGCCAGCATCTCCATCGTCTCGACGTCGAGGCGGCGGACGGTCTCGGGGTCGCGGAACCGCTCGAGCATCTCGGCGCGGCCGCCGTTCGAGGCCCAACGCGGAATCGCGTAGGCGGCGAGGCTCGACTGGGTCGCGGTGTAGACGTGCTGCGCCGCCGCCACCTCCACGCCCCGCGCGCGCGCCTCCTCGATGAGGCGGGCCCCCTCGGGGGCGCGGCCGTAGTTGTGCGCGCCCTGTGCGTTGAAGTGGCTGAAGATGACGCGCAGCCCCGCCTCTTCGCCGATCCGGATCGCCTCGCGTATCGAGTTGAGATAGCCGACGCCCCGGTAGCTGGCCCCGAGGTCGCGATCGTGAGTGTCGTAGATGCCGTCGAACCCGGCCGCGACCCGCGCCAGCTCGATGACCTCCTCGGTCGTCGCGTAGTAGCCGGGCACGTAGAAGAGCCCGGTCGAGAGGCCGAACGCCCCCTCGTTCATGGCCCGCCGGACCAGCGCGCGCATCTCGTCGAGCTCGGCCGGCGTGGGCGCGCGGTCGTCCACCCCCATCACCCGTTCCCGGATCTCGCCGTGACCCGCGTAGGCGAACGCGTTCACCCCGATGCGGCCCTCGAGCCCGGCGAGCAGACCGGCGACGTCGGGCGTGCCCCCGCCGTCGAGCCCGATCGCCACGGTGGTGATGCCCTGATGGAGGAACGGCAGCGCGTCGCGGCCGTAGTCCTCCGTCAGCTCGGCGTGCGAGTGCATGTCGATGAAGCCCGGCGTCACCATCAGCCCGCCGACGTCCACGACCTCGGCCGCGTCGACGCCGGCCGCCGCCGCGTCGCCGACGAAGCTGATGCGCTCGCCCGTCACCGCGATGTCCTGCCGGACGGGCGGCCCTCCCGAGCCGTCGTGGACGAGACCGCCGGCGAGCAGGAGGTCGGCCGCCGGCTGGGCGCGAAGGTCTCCGCCGCACAAGGCAGCCACCGCGATGGCGGCCAGGAGCGGCCGGCCCCGCCGGCGCATGTCACGGTCGGTCCTGATGGGCATGGTGTAATCCTGACGCGCGGTCACTCACGGGGCCCGAGAATAGCACGCCGACTGCCGCCGCTTCGCCCGGACCGCAATCGTGGTAACGTCGCGGATCCGGGCCCGTCCCGGGGCGTCGGGCGACCCCGACGGGCCGACCCTCGGACCCGGAGACTCGAGGTTGCCATGACGACGAACACGCATCGACGGCCGGCGGCGTTCCTGGTCTCCATCGTGCCGTGCCTCGTGACGCTGGCCCTCTCCGCGCCGGCCTCGGCACAGGAGGACACGTTCGTCCCCATCACCGACGCGATGCTCCACGACCCCGACCCCGACGACTGGATCAACTGGCGGCGGACCCTCGACGGCTGGGGCTACAGCCCCCTGGACCAGATCACGACCGGCAACGTGCACCGGCTGCAGCTGGTCTGGGGCTGGTCGCTCGGGCCGGGGCTGAGCCAGGCGACCCCCCTCGTCCACGACGGGGTGATGTACATCCCGAACCCCGGCAACGGCGTCCACGCCGTGGACGCGGCGACCGGCGAGCGCCTCTGGCAGTACGCGGGGAGCGACGAGCGCAGCGAGGAGCGCCGGAACCGGAGCCCGAGCCGGGGCAGCCGCTCCATCGCCCTCTACGGCGACAAGGTCTACCTGAACACCACAGACGCCCGCATCGTGGCCCTCGACGCGCGGACCGGGGAGGTCGCCTGGAACCACACGGTGGCCGACCGCACCCTCGGCTACCGCTACAGCAGCGGCCCCATCGTGGTCGAGGGACGGATCGTCGCGGGCATGACCGGCTGCCAGAACTACAAGAACGACGTCTGCTTCATCTCCGCCCACGACGCCGAGACCGGCGTGGAGGTGTGGCGCACCTCGACCATCGCCCGGCCCGGCGAGCCGGGCGGCGACACGTGGGGCGACCTGCCGCTGATGTTCCGGGCCGGCTCGGACTCGTGGATACCGGGCGCTTACGACCCCGAAACGAAGCTCACCTACTGGTCGACGTCGCAGGCCAAGCCTTGGGCGCGCATCTCGCGGGCCACCGACGGCGACGCCCTCTACACGAACAGCGTGCTCGCGCTCGACGCGGAGACCGGCGGGCTGCGGTGGTACTACCAGTTCGTGCCGGGCGAGACCCACGACCTCGACGACGTCTTCGAGAGCGTGCTCATCGACCACCGGGGGCGGCGCTCGATCTTCAAGATGGGCAAGCACGGCATCCTGTGGGAGCTCGACCGCGTGACGGGGGCGTTCGTGGCCGCGCACGACCTCGGCTACCAGAACGTGCTCGACGTCGACCCCGCGACGGGCGCGGTGACCTACCGGCCCGACATGATCCCCCGGCACGGCGTCGAGCTCGAGTTCTGTCCCGACCTGGGGGGCGTTCGCAACTGGCGGGCGAGCGCCTATCACCCGGCGACGCAGCTGCTCTACATCCCCATCCACCCCACCTGCGTCACCGGCACGTTCACCGAGCTGCCGCAGGAGCCGGGGAACAACTACTACGCCAATCGGGGGTTCCGGGCCCGGACGCGCCGCGTGCACCCCGACAGCGCGGACTTCCCCGGCCATCTCATCGCCATGGACATCGACACCGGCGAGATCCGCTGGCGGCACTCGATGTCGTCCCGGCCGGGGTCGGCGGCCCTCGCCACCGGCGGCGGCCTCGTCGTCGGCGCCGACAACGACCGCCATCTCTACGCCTACGACGCGGCCACCGGGGACATCCTGTTCCGGACCCGGCTGCCCGGCCGCGTGCAGGGCTTTCCGATTACCTACGCGGTGGACGGGCGGCAGTACGTGGCGGCGCCGGTCGGGGGGAACCGGACGAACGCGGTCTACGCGTTCGCCCTGCCTTGACAACCGGGGCAGTCCACCGGCCCGCCCATCGAGGAGATCGAGGAGCGCTACTGGCGGGGCGAGACCGACTCGGACGATGCCTACACGTCTTGAGCGGCCGTGATCTTTACAGTTGAGTCAAGTTTTGATCGTGTTTTGTTCGTCTTCGCTCAGCGGTCGGCTCAACCCACACGTCTCGTCGGTCTGAGGCGGAGCCTCGCTAGCCCTAGTGTGCCGCCTGACCAATGCGTCTTGCCCAAGCTGGCTGCCGGCGGAGTGGCCGGCGATGTCGACACGGTGCATCGGCAGCAGGGAGGCAGGATGGCGACAAGCAGGACACCGCGGACGGCGCGCCTCGCGGCGCTGGCCGCCTTCGCATGCTGGGGGGCGTTCGCGGCCGAAGCCACCGCGCAGGACGCCGCGTCGGATCGGGCGGTGCTGGAGGCGCTGTACGACGCGACCGGCGGGGCGAGCTGGACGTTCAGCACGAACTGGAAGACGGCCGCGCCGCTGGACGAGTGGCACGGCGTGACCACCGACGCCGCCGGCCGGGTCCGGGGACTTTCTCTCAACGCCAACCGCCTGGACGGCCCGATCCCGCCCGAGTTGGGCACCCTGGCGAGCCTCGAGTGGCTGACGCTCGGCCACAACGACCTGACCGGCCCGATCCCGCCCGAGTTGGGCACCCTGGCGAACCTCGAGATGCTCCATCTCCCCGAGAACGAGTTGACCGGGCCGATTCCGAGCGAGCTGGGCAGCCTGGCGAACCTCGAGCAGATGGACCTCTCCGAGAACGCCTCCCTGACCGGAGCGCTGCCCCGGAGCCTGACCGGCCTGTCACGACTCACGCGGTTGAACATCAGCGAGACGGGGGTGTGCGCGCCTCCGGACGAAGCGTTCCAGGCGTGGCTGGCGACGATCGACTTCTCGGGGGACACGTGCAACGCGCCGGAGGCCGTCGACACGATCCCGGCGCAGGCGCTGACGGCGTGGGGACCGGCGCAGGGCGTGTCGGTGGCCGCCTATTTCAGCGACGCGGACGACGATCCGCTGACCTACGAGGCCGCGTCCAGCCATGGCGGCACGGTCACGGTCCTCGTAGCGGCCGACGTCGTGTGGCTGCAGCCGGGGGCGGCGGGGACGGCGGCGGTGACGGTGACGGCGCGCGATCCGGCGGGTCTGAGCGCCGCCCAGACCCTGGATGTGACCGTCGCCGCGTCTCCCCGCCCGCAGACCGACCGCGAGGTGCTGGAGGCGCTGTACGACGCGACCGGCGGCGCGAGCTGGACGGACGGCACGAACTGGAAGACGGCGGCCCCGCTGGGCGACTGGTACGGCGTGACGACCGATACCGCCGGCCGCGTGACGCGGCTGTCTCTCGACGCCCACGGCCTGGCCGGTCCGATCCCCCCTGCGCTGGGCAGCCTGCCGGGCCTCGAAGCTCTGAGTCTCGGGAGCAACGACCTGATCGGCCCGATCCCGGGCGCGCTGGGCAGCCTCGCGAACCTCGAGGAGCTGCATCTCCACGAGAACGACTTCATCGGCCCGATTCCGGACGCGCTGGACAGTCTGGCCAGCCTCCAGGTGCTGCGTCTCGACGACAACGCGTTGGCCGGCCCCATCCCGGCGTGGCTGGGCGGCCTGACCCGTCTCCGGCGGCTGGACCTCGGCAACAACGCGTTGACCGGTCCCATCCCGACCGCCCTGCAGAGTCTCGTGAGCCTGGAGGGGTTGCACCTCTGGGGAAACGAGTTGACCGGCCCCATCCCGGCGTGGTTGGGCGACCTGACCCGTCTCCGGCGGCTGAACCTCGGTGGAAACGCGTTGCCCGGCCCCGTCCCGACCGCCTTGCGAAGCCTCGTGAACCTGGAGGAGCTGTACCTCTGGGAGAACGAGCTGACCGGCCCCATCCCGGCGTGGTTGGGCGACCTGACCCGCCTCCGGCGGCTGAACCTCGGCGGAAACACGCTGGCCGGCCCGATCCCCAGCACGTTGCGAAGCCTCGTGAACCTGGAGCTGTTGTACCTCTGGAGGAACGGGTTGACCGGCCCCGTCCCGGCGTGGTTGGGCGACCTGACCCGTCTCCGGCAGCTCAGCCTCAGCCGAAACCGGTTGGCCGGCCCGATTCCGGGCACGTTGGGGAACCTGGTCGACCTCCGGGAGCTGTGGCTCTACCGGAACGACCTGACCGGCCCGATCCCGGTCGAGCTGGGAAGCCTGGCGAACATCGAGACGTTCGACGTGGCCTACAACTGGGGCCTGTCGGGACCGCTCCCGGCCGGTCTGGAGGAGTCGCGGCTCGAGGTGCTGGACATCTTCGTGACCCGGACGTGCGCCCCCCCCGCGTGGCGGGACCGCCTGGCCGCGATCGAGTTCTACGGCTCGCTGTGCGGGGCGGAAACGGACGTGACGATCGACGTCGCCGTCGTCTATACGCCGGCCGCTCGCGAGGCGGCGCACGGAACGGCCGGCATCGAGACGGTGATCGACAGCATGGTCGCCGAGACCAACCAGGCCTACGCGGCGAGCGGGGTGCACCAGCGCGTGGCGCTGGCCGCGCTGACCGAGGTGCCGTATGCCGAGACGGGCGACTCCCTCGTCGATCTCCGCCGTCTCAGGGACCCGTCGGACGGCCACCTGGACGAGGTGCATGCGCTGCGCGACCGGGTCGGGGCCGACCTGGTGCATCTGATCGTCGACGAGGACCAGGCCAACGTCGGCGGCATCGCCTACCTCCCGGGCGCCTTCGGCCTCACCATCCACACGGGCGGCGGCGGAATCTTCGCGCACGAGCTGGGGCACAACATGGGCCTTTGGCACGACCGGTACCGGGTGCACCACCACGAGAGCGGGGTGCTGTCGCACCCGGCGTACGGCTACGTGAACCAGCGTGCGCTCGAGGCGGGGGCGGCGGCGGCGAACCGCTGGCGCACCATCATGGCCTACAACACCCAGTGCGATGACGCCGACAGGTTTTGCCAGAGACTGCTCCGTTTCTCGAATCCGCGCGAGGACCATGAGGGCGATCCGTTGGGGGTCGCCTTCGGCGAGGGCGCGGGCGTGACCGGCGCGGCCGACGCGGCGACGGTCCTCAACGCCACGGGTCCCGCCGTGGCGGCGTGGCGGGACCCCCCCGGCGGCGGCGCCAACCGGCCGCCGGCGGTGGTGGGAACCCTGCCGGACCGGAGCATGGCGTCGCGTGGGGTGCTGCACGTCGACGTGTCGGTGGCGTTCGCCGACCCCGACGGCGACGCGCTGACCTACGCCGCGTCGTCGTCCGCCCCGCAGGTGGTGACCGTGGGCGCGGCCGGCGCCCGCGTGACGCTGACGGCGGCGCGCGCGGGAACGGCGGCGATCCGGGTGACGGCCGCCGACCCCGGCGGTCTGAGCGCCACCGCGTCGTTCACGGTGACGGTGACGCCGGCGGGGTCCTTCACCGACGACCCGCTCCGACCCGGGGTGACGCCGGTCAGGGCCGTCCACTTCACGGAGCTGCGGACGCGGATCGACGCCCTGCGGAGAAACGCGGGGCTGGCGCCGTTCTCCTGGACGGACCCGGTGCTGACGGCGGGGGCGACGCCGGTCCGTCTCGTGCATCTGCGGGAGTTGCGGGCGGCGCTCGAACAGGCGTATGCGGCGGCGGGTCGGATGCTTCCGCGCTGGACCGACGCGGCGCCGGCGGCGGGGGCGACCCCGATCCGGGCGGCGCACCTGACGGAGCTGCGCGCGGCGGTGGTGGGGTTGGAGTGAGGCGGCGGAGGCGGCTCGCCGCTCCCGGAAGTCCTTTGAAGCGGCCGCTGAGGATGCGGCAGCGCAGTCTCCCATGGACCGCCTCGACTCCGGCTCCGGGCATGGACCGGCGGCCGGCGCAGCCGGCCGGACGGTGAAGCCGCCGCCTCGGGCTCGGCTCGCCGTCCAGACCGGTCCTGCCCGCGTGTCAGCCCTTCTGCTGCGCAGAAGCCTCGCGCTCCCCCGCCTCGAGGAGCTCCTGCCGGGTCTCGAGCTCGTTTATCACCCGGACCACCCCGAACGCCCGGCGGGCGATGCTCTCCGCGAGAATCCGGTCCGCCTGGTCGAAGACCACGCCCTTCAGGGTCACATAGCCGTTGCGGACGATGATCGACATGCGGGGCGCCAGCCCGAGGTAGCGGTCGAACTGCGGATGGCCGAACAGCGCCCGGGCGATGCGGTGGCGCAGCTGCTCGTCGTGGATGCCCGGCGACAGGACCTCGATCTCGTCGACGATCGCCTGCACCCCGCGCACCTTCGCGATGCGCTCGTAGAGGTCGGCCGGCTTGTCGGGACGCGCGGTCACGTCGCCGCGCAGGGTCACCACCCCGTCCTCGACGGTGACGTCGAGGTAGTCGAACACCGAGTAGTAGGGATAGCGCACGATGGCCTGCCCCACCGCGTTGCCGAGCTCCTTGTCGGTCTCGGGCATCCCGATGAGCAGATCGCTCATGACGTCGACGACGCCGTCGGTCTCCCGCGCCCGCTCGATCGCCCACTCCTTGTCCCAGAGCGTCGCGAGGGTGCCGGCCAGGGTGACCTCGCCGTTGCTCACGGTGACCTCGACCCGGTCCGCCACCGCCGCCTCGTCCGCGAGCCGCCGCTCCACCGCCTGCCGCAGCGCGTCGTCCGTGTCGTTCGCCGCGGCGCCCGTCGCAGCCAGCGTCAACGCCAGCATTCCCGCCGTCATCGCCACGATACCCACTCGGTGCACTCGCCTCCGAACCGTCGCTCTCATGTTCTCCTCCGGTCTCCTCCGAGAGATCGCAACCGCCGCGACCGACCGGCGAGCCGAGGCTCCCGGCCCGCGGCGGCGTTCCTGACTGAGACCTATCAACAGCATGAAGCGTGCCAACTTCTAGTTGGAGGCACGAGTCGTCGTATTCCGTTGCAACCAAGGGATTTCATCGGACAGACACGCTACCTCGGGGCGCCGAACGTCCTCACGAGTGGACACTCCGCGACCGGACAGGAGGCCGCCCCGACCCCGGGTGCTCGTCCCGGGGTGCCCCGAGCTACGCCGGCTGCTATGATGGGGCTCATTCATTACCAGGGGAGGCTGACATGAGTCATCGCTGTCGCAGGTTCGTCGGCGTCGCGGCGCTCGTGTTCGCGGTCGGGTCGCTCGCGCCGGTCGTCGCGCTGGCCCAGGACGAGGCCCCGCGGACGGCGTGGGGGCGGCCGGACCTCCAGGGCGTGTGGGACTTCCGCAGCATCACGCCGCTGCAGCGGCCCGAGGACCTCGGCGACCGCGAGTTCCTGACGGAAGAGGAGGCGGCCGAGATCGAGCAGAACGCGGTGGCCCGCGACATCCGCCTGTGGGAGGCGGCCCCGCGCCGGACCGAGGCGGGCGGGAGCGTCGGCGGCTACAACAACTTCTGGATGGACCGGGGGCTGCGGGCGGTCGAGACCCGGCGCACCTCGCTCATCACGTATCCGCCGAACGGGCGGATGCCGGCGATGACCGCGGACGCGCAGCGGCGGGCCGACGAGCGGCGCGACCACCTGCGCGAGAACCCCGCCGGCTCGTGGGAGGACTTCAGCGCCGGCGTGCGCTGCATCCTCGGCTTCAACGCGGGCCCGCCGTTCACGCCGAGCGCCTACAACAACAACATGCAGCTCTTCCAGACCGAGGACCACGTGGTCATCGTCACCGAGATGGTGCACACCGCGCGCATCGTCCCCCTCGACGGCCGGCCGCGGCTCGACCCCGACGTCCGGCAGTGGTCGGGCGACTCGCGCGGCCGCTGGGAGGGCGACACCCTCGTCATCGAGACCCGCAACTTCGACGCCAAGCGGCGCTGGCGGAACACCACCGACGGCGCGCGGCTCGTCGAGCGGCTGACGCGCGTCGACGCCGACACCCTGAACTACGAGTTCACGGTGACCGACCCGGAGACGTGGACGAGCCCGTGGACCGCGTCGGTGCCGCTGGCCCTGAACCCCGAGCCGATGTTCGAGTACGCCTGCCACGAGGGCAACTACTCGATGCCCCTCATGCTCGGAGGACAGCGCAACATCGAGCTGAACGCATCGAACGAGCCGTAGGCGGCCGCGCCGTGGAACGGCACGGTCGCCGCGAATGCGCAACCGAAGTCCATGCCTTCGGGGCGGCCGCGTGAAGCGTGGGTCTGGAATCCGGGCGGTGAGCGGAGCCGCGGGCGACGCTCCCCGGGCCAGGCGTGGGCCCGGCGGCGTCGCGACGACCGCCACGGGCGGTGACGCCGCCGGCCGACACGGAGCCGGGGCCGGCACGCCGGCCTTCGAGACGATCGGGGCAACGTGCTCAGTGGTTCGGGTCGACGGCAACGTCGCCCTTGAGCTCGGCAACGTCGCGCTCGATGGCGCGCAGGCGCACCGGCATCCCCAGGAACTCGTTGGTCAGCATCGCGCGCAGCAGCATCTGCTGCGCGACCGGGTTCGCCTCGAGCTCGGCGATGATCCGCGCCACCAACGATTTCGGAGCGAGCTGCTTGGGCATCGTCCCAGTATGGCCCCGCCGGCCTCACGTCTCCGCCGACTCGACGAGCGGCGGCTCAACGCGTTCGTGTCCGACCAGGCGCCTGGCGTACACCAGGCATGCACGAATATCGTCGGGCTCCAGCCACGGGTAGCCCTGCAGAAGGACCTCGGGGCTGTCACCGGCCGCCAGCATCCCGAGCACGTGCTCGACGGCCAGACGGCGGTTCCGGATGACCGGCTTGCCCCCGAAGAAGTCGGGGTTCGAGGTGATCCGACGAAGGAGATCGGCTTCGTTGGCAGGATGAGTCACGCTGCACCTTCAGGATCATGCTACCCCATCCGGCAGGAACGAATCCGTGGGTCGACGCGGCTCGACGCCATCTTCCCGGCACATGTCGAGAAACACTCGGAGCGACGTCTCACCCTCGCGCCGCAGCCCGGCGATGTCCGGTCCATAGAAGTCCGCGCCCCCGTTCAGGCCGATGAACTCGCCGCGAGACAGGTCGATGTCGCGGTCGAACTGTATGACCGCCCGTAGCCCTCGACCTCCAACGTGTCTCCTCTGGATCCGCTCCGGCGGAGTCTACTCAGCCTGGAGGGCCTGCCGAGGATCGGCCGTTGCGGCCCGGCGCGCGGGGAGGAACGATGCGGCCAGGGCCACCGACAGCAGCACGAGAGCGGCGGCACCGAAAGCCAACGGATCGCGCGGACTCCGCCCGTCGAAGAGCAGCGGCGCGACGAACTGGCCGGCCCAGAGAGCGGCGAGGCCGCCGGCGGCGACGCCCGCCGCGGCGAGACCGACGCCACGCGCCATCACCAAGCGCAGGAGCTGCCACGGCTGGGCGCCCAGGGCGCGCCGAATGCCGAACTCGAGCTCGCGCTGGCGCACGCCGAAGGAGATGACCGCGTAGAGGCCGACGGCCGCCAGCAGCAACGCCAGCAGGGCCGCCGCGCCGAACAGCCCGGTCCCGATCCGCCAGGAGCGGAGCTGCGCGGCAAAAGCAGCGGACAGGCTCTGCACGCGGTCGGCCCCGAGACTCGGGAACTGATCCGCAAGCGCGCCGAGCACCGGCCGGACGACACGTGCCGGATCGTCGCGGGTACGAACGACCAGCGTGCGCCATGACGAGGCCATGCGCGAGGCGGCGGCGTCGGACAGGGCCTGCGCGAGCGGCAGGTAGTACTGGGGGAGACGATCTCCCCCCAAGCCACGTTCGAGGTGCGTCTCGACGACCCCCACTACCGTCGCGCAGCCGTCCGCATCCGCACCCACGAACAGACAACCGCCGACAGCGCCGCGATCGGGCCAAGCCCACCGCGCGAACTCCGTGTTGACCACCGCGACCCGCTGCGCGCCCGCACGGTCCCCCTCGACGAAGCCCCGGCCGTCCCGGATGTCGAGGCCCGCCACCCCAAAGAAGCCCGGCGCGACGAAGTTCACGTACGGTCCCTCGCCGGGAGGAAGACTGCCGGGCCCATCGACACGAACGTCGATCGCCATGCGATTGGCCATTGGCGTGCTGGTCGCCTGCGCGACCGCAAGGACGTCCGGGATCGCGCGCACGCGTGCCTCCATCGCCCGAACCACGGTCTCGTCGAGCGGTGTCGCGTCGAACGGGTTCCGGCCGCCGAGCGTCACCGTGAGCAGGTTCTCCTTGGCGTAGCCGATGTCCACGCGCCGCGCCGCCTCGAAGGAGCTCGAGAAGAGCGCTCCGCCAACGAGCAGCACGATCGACAGCGCCGCCTGCACGACGATCAGGCCGGTACGAACCGGCGATCCGGCGCGCGCGCCGCGCAGCCCGTCGAGCCGTTCGAAGCCCCGGCCGCGCGCCGCGTAGAGCGCCGGCGCGAGAGCGGCAGCGAGCCCCACCACGACCACCGCGACGCCGGTGAACGTCATGACCGGGATATCGATCGGGTCGCCGACCCAGTAGTACCGCGGCAGCAGCGCCGAGCGCAGCGGTCGTCCCGCGACGGCCGCCACAAACAGCGCGGCGACGCCGGAGAACGCGGAGAGCAGAACGCTCTCGATCACCAGCAGGCGTCCGACGCCCCACCTGCCCGCCCCCAGCGCATGGCGAACGGCCAGCTCGCGCCGCCGCGCGACAACCCGCAGCATCAGCAGGTTGGTGATGTTGGCGGCGGCCACCAGCAGCACCACGAGGGCGACGCCTCCGACGACGAGGGACAATCGCAGGTCCGCCCCGATGCCGGACGGTCCGCGGGTCCGCAGGATGGGACCCAGCAGCGCGGTCGCCTCGGCGTCCCGCCACGGCGAGTCGGCGCGCGCCGCGCGCACGGCGACAGTCGCGGCGACGCCCGCCTCGTCCGCCGTCACGCCGGGCGCCAAGCGCACGAACGGCATGAGGGAGAATCCGCTCAGGGAGCGCCCCGACGGACCGCCGCGGCTCGCCGGCGCGGCAATCCGAAACGGCAGCCAGACGTCGGCCGCGCTCGGCTCCGAGCCAGAGAAGCCGCGGGGCAGCACCCCCACGACCACGTAGGTGATGTCGTCGAAGCTGACGGTGGTCCCCAGGGCCGCGCGGGCACGCCCGAACCGCCGCCGCGCGTAGCCGTCGCCGATCACCGCGACCGGCGTCGCCGCGAGGTCGTCGTCCTCGGGTCCGATCGACCTCCCGAGGGCTGGATTGACCCCGAAGAGCCCGAAGAGCTCGCCGGTGACCCAGGAGACATGGAGATTCTCTGCCGCCTGCCCCCGTCCGTGGGGTCTGGCCCGCGGATACGTGCTGCCAGCGACGGCAGTGAAGGGGGACGTGTCAGCGCGGAGGGTCGTGAACTCGGTCCACTCCATCGCGTTCCGGGTCGAGACGGTCCCGCTGCCGGGACTTCGCTGCCGCACGTACACGCGGTGGATGCCGTCCGGATTGGCGATGTGCGGCGGCGCCTGCAGGAACAGCCGCGACAACAGCCCGTACATTGCCGCGTTGAGTCCGATGCCGAGGGCCAGGGTGACGACCACGGCGCAGGTATAGCCGGGGTTCCGCCGCATCATCCGGACGGCGGAGCGGGCGTCCTGACCCAGCCGCTCGGCCGCTCCCCAGCCCCAGGTCTCGCGGGTCAGCTCGCGGAGGAGCGGCACGTTGCCGAAGTCGCGCCGCGCCGCCGCGCGCGCTTCGGCCGGAGACATGCCCGCCGCGATCCGCTCCTCGATCTCTTCCGCGAGATGGAAGCGGATCTCGTCGTCGAGCTCCGATTCCTGCCGGCGCCAGCGCCAGAGCGAGCGCAGGCGGACATAGACCTGTCGCCACATCGTCGTATCCTCCCCGGCCCGGAAGACCCGTCCGCCTGGCGGCTCTGCTTCCCCGGCCGTTGCTTTTCGCTCCGACGCGATCCAGCCTCGCCCCTCGATCGCCTCGCGCCGGATATGCTCGGTGACCGCGTCGCGCTACATCGCCTTGAGCGTCGTCGCCGGATCCACCTGCATGGCCCTCCACGACGGAATCGCGCAAGCGAGGAGAATCGCGACGGCCAGGCAACCGGCCACCGTCCCGTTGACCATCGGATCCGTCGACCCCGCATTGGGCAGCCAGGTCTGCGAGAGCCTCGCAGCCTGCACGGCCAGGAACAATCCCCCACCCAGGCCGCAGAACGCCGGCAGGCACTCTCGTCCGACGACACCGAGCAGGATCGCGCGCCGGCCCGCGCCGAGCGCCATCCGCACGCCGATGTCATGCCGCCTCGTCGCGACGACCCTGGACGTCACGCTGTAGACGCCGCCCATCGCCAGCAGAATGGCCATGCCGGCGAACGCGCCGAGAAGCGACGCCCGGAATCGAGGCTCGGACACCGTCTCGCCCACCAGGTCCTCGACCCCCCGGACTCGAACCGGAACGTCGAGCGCCATCCTCCAGAGCTGCTCCTTCAGCGCCTGCTCGGTGACGGCGGCGCGATCGCCGCCGCGGGCCAGGAGATAGAGCGTGTCGAGGTCCGCCGCGTCGTCGAACAACGGGAGGTAGACTTCGTGGGTGTTCGCCATCAGGCCGACGCCCCGCTGCGACACGTCGCCGGCCACGCCGACGACCGTCCACCAGTCGCTCAAGGGACCTTCCCCCCCGGCCCGGAATCGTCGCCCGACCGCGGCCGACTCGCCCCAGAGCTGCCTCGCCAGACTGGCGCTGATCACCGCGGGGCGGCCGCCGGCGAGCCGCGCATCGAAGGTGGAACCCTCGACCAGCGGGATTCCCACGGTACCGAAGAAGCCCGGGGAGACCCAATCCACCCGGATCACGTTCTCCATGGCCAGCACACCGCCGTCGCCGCTCTCGGGACCGTCCATCGAGAACACGGTGAAGCTCAACGGCATGGCGGTCGCGACCGCCGCGGCCGCTATCCGCGGATCGTCGCGGGACGCATCGGCCCAGTCCTCCAACAACCCGCGTCTCGCTCGAACGTCGCCATGGGCGCCGTCCCGAAACATGGGCTCCGCGGCGATCAGCCCTCGGGAATCCAGGCCGACCGGGACATTCGTCAGGCGGGAGTAGCTCTCTAGCGCCTGCCCGGCGCCGACGCTCAGAATCGCCGCAAGCGCCACCTGCCCGAGCAGGAGCGCGCTTCGGGCGCGCCGAGCCCGGATGTCATCGCGCGTCCAGCCGGACCCGCCGATTCGGCCGGATTGCCGCGCGCCCAGCAGTGCGGGCCCGACGCCGGCGAGAAACCCGGTCAGCGCCGAGACCGTCAGGGCGAACATCAGTGCGCGCACGTCCGGCGTGACGGCGCTGAACGTCTGCGCGTCGAGCGCCGGCGGCACGAGGCCCCGCAACCCCGCCGACAACCACCGCGTGAAGACCCATCCGAGCACGCCGCCGCAGGCGGCCAGGACCAGCGACTCGGTGAGCAACTGCGCGGAGAGCCGGAACGAGCTCGCCCCCAGGGCGCCGCGCAGGGCCAGCTCCTCCCGGCGAGACGCCGTGTGCGCGACCGTGAGGCTCGCCACGTTCGCGCAGGTCAGGAGAAGCACGAGAGCCAGGGCCGCGAGCAGCAGGAACGACTCGACGCTGCGCGCCCTCATCCAGGGCACGAACGCCGACAGGGCGCCCGGTCCCCGCCAGTTCAGACTGACCAGCTGATACGGTCGTCCCCCGACGTGAAGGTCCTGACCGAGCACCGCCAGGCGTTCGTTCACCGCCTCGAACGAAAGACCCGGATTCACACGCGCGACGGTGCTGACCCGCGCGCTCGGCGCCCTCGAGAGATCCAGCGGCAGCCACACCTCCGTCCCGGCGGCGGGAAACCGAAAGTCCGGGGGCAGAACGCCGACGACGGTGAAGGTGCCGCGTTGCAACCGAAGCGGCATTCCCACCACACCGCGATCGCCTCCGTATCCCGTGCGCCACAGAGCGTCGCTGATGAGGGCGACCGGCGCCGTGGCTTCTCCGGCCGCGAAGGACCGCCCGATCCGGGGCGTGACCCCGAGGTTGTCGAACAATCCCGGCGTGACCCAGGCACCCTCGACGAGCCGGGGTTCGGGGCGAGGCGTGGCCCAGACTTCCTGGTGGTAGGCGTCGACCGCCTGGAAGATGCTCGTCTGGTCGCGCAGCGACGCAACCTGGTCGGGCGGGACGAACCGGCCGCGCGGCCGGCCGCCGCGTCCCGGTACCAGCTCGTAGAGAGAATCGGCGTCCCGGTACGGTACCGGCCTGAGGATGAGAGGCTCGATGACCGAGAAGGCGATGGTCACCGTGCCGATGCCCAAGGCGATTGCCGACACCATCGACACGCTGAACGCCGGGTCGCGCCGCATGGTGCGAAGGGCGGAGCCGACGTCCTGGAGCAGGCGCTCGGCCGGACCCCAGCCCCATGTCTCGCGCGTCAGCTCGCGGACGAGCGGCACGTTGCCGAAGTCGCGCCGCGCCGCCGCCCCGGCCTGCTCGGGAGACATGCCCGCCGCGACCCGCTCCTCGACATCCTCGGCGAGATGGAAGCGGATCTCGTCGTCGAGCTCCGATTCCTGCTTCCGCCGGCGCCAGAGCGTGCGCAGGCGGACGTAGACCTGTCGCCACATCGTCGTGTCCCCTCAGCCCGGAAACCGTCGCGTTCCAGCGCTGCTTCCGGCCGTCCGGCCGTTGAAGGAGTTCGCGCCGCACCATCGCGGAGGAGTTGCACGCGACCCGTTCGTTGCGGGTCGAAGGGGTCGCGTTCCGGCACTGCTTCCGGCCGACCGACCGTTGAAGGAGCTCGCGCCGCACCACCGCGGAGGAGTTGCACGCGACCGTTCGTTGCGGATCATCGTTTCGTAGACACGCTACTCTACATGCAAGTAGTTTGTCTACACAAAACGCGGTGCCGCTCACGTTTGACGTGGCGGGAATCCGACGACAGGAGTGCTTCCTCCCGGCCCGGGACAGGTCAGTCCACATCCTCCAGCAGCCAGCGGGCGGCCGGGGTCCAGACGATGCGATCGGGAAGCGGCCGGGGCGGCGGGGAAGCGTCGAGGGTCACGAGGACGAGGCGCGCATCGCCGTACGCGCGGCCCGCCGACCGGAGGGCGCGCACCTCCCGCTCCCAGGTCGCGTCGTCGGCGGTGTCGAGGCAGACCTGCACGAGCAGCGGCGCCTCTCCCGCCCGATGGGCGAAGAAGTCGACCTCCCACCCTTCGGCCGTGCGGAGGTAGGAAACGGCCCAGCCGCGCCGCTCCAGCTCCAGCAGGACGACGGTCTCCAGGGCCCGGCCCTGATGGCTGCGGCAGCCCTCGCGAAGAGCGAGATCAGTCCCGGGTCGACCGGATACGCCTTACGGGGGTTGACCATCCGCTGCCGTTCCGAGGCGGCGTGCAGGGAGACGGTGCGGACGAGGAAGGCGTCTTCCAGGTAGCCGAGGTACGCGTGCAGGGTGTCCTTGCCGACGCGCACGCCCTGCGAGCGCAGGGTGTCGTAGTGCTTCTTGACCGAGAAGGCGCCGCCCGGGTGCGCCAGCAGCTGCCGCTGCAGCCAGCGCAGCGCGAGCGGGTTGGTGACCGCGTGCCGGTCGATCACGTCGCGCAGGACCACGACGTCGACGTAGCCGCCGAGCAGCGCGTTCCGGTCGAGGGGGTGCGCGCCCTGCGCCTCGGGGAAGCCCCCGTCGACGAGATAGCGCCGCAGGCGCCCGTCGAGCGCCGCCGACGGCCGCGTCCCCGCGCCGGCGCGCCGGCGGCTCGTCCCCGGTGTGGCGCAACGCTTCGCGGAAGCTGAAGGGATGGACCAGCACCTCCATCGCCCGGCCGCGCAGGCTGGTCGCCACCTCCCGGCTCAGGAGGCGGGCCGACGAGCCGGTGACGAAGAACTCGACGCCGCCGGTGTCCATCAGGCGGCGGACCAGCCCCTCCCATCCCGGCACGACCTGGACCTCGTCCAGGTACACGGTGACCCCGTCCGCGCCCTGGAGGTGCGGAAACCGGCGGACGTGTTCCTCCAGCAGCCAGCCCAGGTCGGGGACGGTGAGGCCCGTGAGCCGCTCGTCCTCGAGCAGCAGCATCAACTGGGACTCGGGAAGGGCGCCCGCGGCGAGACGCGCGGCCCGGCGCTGCGCCAGAAACGACGTCTTGCCGCTGCGCCGCACGCCGATCACCGCGAACGCCTTGCCGGGGATGGCGGGAAGACGCACGTCCCGGCGGGTCAGACGCCGGGGCGGGGCGGCCAGCGACTCGTCGAGCTTGGCGCGCAGGGTCTCGCGGGATATTGTCACTACAGGAGTGACAATATCCCAGGATTGGTCACTATGTAAAGGACAAATCCACGAGGCGGGGGCGGGCGCCCCCGGCCCTCTCGATCACCCGTCCGACGTCAGCGACAGCGGCTCGAGGTCGACGCGTCGCCCGGTGCCTTGTCGAGGGCCGCAAGCGCCCCCGCGCTTTCGATCACCCGTCCGACGTCAGCGACAGCGGCTCGAGGTCGACGCGGCCCGTGCTGTCGCCGAAGCGGTCGGCCGGCACCCCCGCCTTGTCGAGCAGGCCCAGGAGGAGGTTGGCCATGGGGGTCAGCTCGGGGAACTTGATGTGGCGGCCGCCGCGCAGCCGGCCCGCCCCGCCGCCGACGAGGACCAGGGGCAGGTTCTTGTGGTCGTGGAGGTTGCCGTTGCTCATGCCGCTGCCGTGCAGCACCATCGAGTGGTCGAGCAGCGACCCGTCGCCGTCGGGGCTCGCGGCCAGCTTGTCGACGAAGTACGAGAGCAGCGAGACGTGGTACGCGTTGATCTTGCCGATGGCCGCGATCTTCTCGGGGTTGTCCTGGTGGTGGGACACGGCGTGGTGCCCCTCGTTGACGCCGATCCAGGGGAACGTGCGGGCGCTCTGCTCGCGCCCGAGCTGCAGGCTGAAGACGCGGGTGATGTCGGCCTGCCAGGTCAGGAGCAGCAGGTCGAACAGCAGCCGGGCGTGCTCGTCGTAGGTCTCGGGAATGCCGACGGGCCGGTCGGGCAGGGCGAGGGCCGACTCGCCGGCCTGGGCCTCGGCGCGCTGGATGCGCCGCTCGACCTCGCGGACGGCGTCGACGTACTGGTCGACCCGCGCGCGGTCGCCGGGGCCGAGGCTGCGCACGAGGCGCGCCATGTCGTCGGAGACCGAGTCGAGGATGCTGCGGTCGCGCCGCATCTCGGCCCGCCGCTCGTCGACGGTGCCGCCGTCGCCGAAGAGCCGCTCGAACACCATGCGGGGGTTGTTCTCCATCGGCAGCGGCGTCGTCGGCGACGACCACGACAGGGTGTTGACGTAGACGCAGTTGTAGCCGTTGTCGCAGTTGCCGACGAGGAAGCTGTTCTCCAGGGTCAGCTCGAGCGACGGCAGGCGGGTGTCGCGGCACAGCTCGCGCGCCGCGATCTGGTCGACGGTGGTGGCGAGGCGGACATCGGCGCCCTCGGTCATCTTGGGCCGCGCCGCGCTCAGCCAGCTCGCGTTCGAGCGGGTGTGCTCGGCGTTGCCGTCGGTGCCGTTGCCCTGCGCGTTCTTGTGCTCCATGTTGGTGAGCACCAGCGTCTGGTGCTTCACCGCATCGAGCCCCTGCAGGATCGGCGAGAGCTCGAGCGCGCCGCCCTCGCCCGGCGGCGTCCAGTGGTTCTGGCCCCCGGGCGCCCACGTCACCGAGCCGTGCGGGAAGTAGATGAACCCGAGCCGGCGCACCGGGTTGGCCGAGGTCTTGGCGGCGGCGGTCAGGGCCGGCACCATCGCGTCGAGCAGCGGCAGGGCCAGGGTGGCCCCCATCCCCCGGATGAACGTCCGTCGAGGCAGATGCGTCTTGGTGATGATCATGGGATCGGTCTCGGTTGATGGACGGCGGCCCCCGCCGGCGAGGCAGCCCCCGCGACTGGCTGAGCAACGGCCGCGATGGTCGGGGCGGTCGACCCATTGGCGGCGACGGCCCCGGAGTCGGGACGCCGCATCTGGAACGGGGTGCTGCGGACGATGCCGAGGACGAGGTCGGAGAACCGGTAGCCGCCGGCCTTCGCCTCGCGCTCGACGGCGCGTACCGCGGGCGCGTCGTAGTGCTCGGTGGCGCGGCCCAGGGCATAGGTCATCAGCTTGTCGACGAGGGTGCGCACGAACTGGTCGGAGCGGTCGAGAATGGCCTGCCGCAGCCCCGCCGCCCCGTCGAAGACGGTCCCGTCGGGCAGCCCCCCCGAGGCGTCGATGGGGGCGAGCCCCGCCGTCAGGGTGCGCCAGCGGCCGATGGCGTCGAAGTTCTCGAGCGACAGCCCCACCGGGTCCATCAGGGCGTGGCAGGCGGCGCAGGCGGGGTTGCGCCGGTGCTCCTCCATGCGCTCGCGCATCGAGAGCACGGCGGCGGACTTCTCCTCGTTCAGGGGCGGCACGTTCGGCGGCGGAGGCGGCGGCGGGGTGCCGAGCAGGTTCTCGAGCACCCACTTGCCCCGCACCACCGGCGAGGTGCGGGTGGCGTAGCCGGTCACCGCGAGGATGCTGCCGTGCCCCAGCAGGCCGCCGCGGGGGCTGCCCGGGGGCAACGGCACCCGCCGGAAGTGGCTGCCGGCCACCCCGGGCATGCCGTAGTGCCGGGCCAGGCGCTCGTTCAGGAACGTGTAGTCGGCGGTGATCAGGTCGAGGGCGCTGCGGTCCTCGCGCAGGACGCTCTCGAAGAACAGCTCCGTCTCGCGGCGGAGGGCGCGGCGCAGCGTCTCGTCGAAGTCGGGGAAGACGATGAAGTCGGGCGAGACCGCGGGCAGGTTGCGCAGGTACAGCCACTGGGCCGCGAAGTTGGTGACCAGCGACGCCGACCGCCCGTCGGCGAGCATGCGCCGCACCTGGGCCTCGAGCACCGCGGGGTCGCGCAGCTCGCCGCGGGCCGCGGCCTCGATCAGCTCGTCGTCGGGCAGGCTGCTCCAGAGGAAGAACGACAGCCGCGACGCCAGCTCGAGATCGCTCACCCGGTACGGCCCGTCCGCCCCGGCGGGGTCGCGCTCGACCCGCAGCAGGAACTCGGGGCTCACGAGCAGCCGGCGCAGGGCCATCTCGACGCCCTGGTCGAAGCCGCCGTCGGCCCGGCCCTCGTCGAAGAAGCCGAGCAGCAGGTCGATGTCTTCGCCGGTGGCGGGCCGCCGGTAGGCGCGGCGGGCCAGGGTCCCCAGGATCTCGGCCGCGCACGCCCGTTCGGCCGCCGCCCCGGCGTCGTCGGCGGGCCGGCACGTGAAGATGCGGCGGCGGCTCGGGGTGTCGCCGGGGCCCGTCGCCTCGAACGGCCCCGTCACCGAGACGGAGTACACGTTCGGCTGCGTGCGCTGGTCGCCGCCGACGGTGATGTGCACCTTGAGGAACGGCTGCCGGTGGCGCTCCACCAGCTCGCCCCCTTGGCTGACGAACGCCGCGCCGACGGTGTGCGGGCCCGCCGCGACCGGCACCCGCACGAAGAGGTCGGCGTCGGCCGGCCGGTCGGCGGTCTGGTAGAGGACGCTCTGGGTCGCGGCCTGCCGCCGCGCCGGCGGCGACACCGTCAGCACCTCGACCGGGGCGCCGTCGAGCAGTATCGCGACGTCGTGCGGCTCGCGCAGGCCGCCGATGCGGTTGGTGTTCCAGCTCTTGCCCAGCTCGACCCGCAGCTCGTACTCGGCGTCGACCGGGAAGTTGTAGTCGAACTGCGCCCCGCCCCGGGTGCCGAACGGCATCCCGTCGACGTGGCCGGTCTGGTTCAGGTCGGACGGCACGACGAACGTGTCGGCGACCGGCGACCGCACCGGGGCGCCGACCGCGAGCCGGGCGATCCGGCGCGCCGCCGCGAGGTAGCGCTCGAACCGGCCGGGGTCGAGCCCGCCGAGGCTGACGTTGTCGAAGCCGGCGCTCGAGTCGTCGGCGGGCAGCAGCGTGGACACGTCGACGTCGAGGTCGAGCAGGTCGCGGATGGCGTTGCGGTACTCGGTGCCGTTGAGGCGCCGCAGCGCGGCGCTCCGGCCCGGGTCGGGGTCGGCGGCGGCGGCACGGTCGAGCTCGGTCTCGAGGTACGCGACGAGCCGGCCCGACGCCTCGCCATCCGGCCGCGGCCGGCCCGCCGGCGGCATCATGCCCGCCCGCAGCTTGCCGACGACCTTCTCCCAGACGTCGGCGTGGTCGCCCACTCGGTCGAGATCGAGGTTGTCGAGGGCCAGCCCCGCCGTGCGCAGGGCGTCGTTGTGGCAGGTCACGCAGTAGCGGTCGAGCAGCGCGCGCTCAGGCCCCGCCGACGGCTGGCCGGCGGCAGGCCAAGCCGCCAACAGCACGGCGGCGATCGGTGTGGACAGTATTCTCACGCACACCCTCCCCGAGCCGCGGCGGACTGCGGCAACCGGGGCAGTCTACCACTTTCGGCGCCGAGGCGCCGCTTCCAACGATGCCGCCACGCGGTCTGGAGTGCTGGTTGGCGAAGCAGGCACGCGGGGAGCGTTGGCTTC
This sequence comes from Vicinamibacterales bacterium, assembly GCA_965116765.1. Taxonomy (GTDB): domain Bacteria; phylum Acidobacteriota; class Vicinamibacteria; order Vicinamibacterales; family UBA8438; genus JAJEEA01. Next base: position 2,980,123 of record OZ220718.1, read on the forward strand.
CGCACCACGCGGCGGCGGACGGCCCGCCGGTCAACGACGCCCGGACCGGCGGCCAGACAAGGCTACCGCACCCGGGCGGAGAGCTCGGCGACGGCCTCGGCAACCAGCCGGATCTCATGCCGCAGGCCCTCGGCGACCACGTCGAAGTGGGTGCGCAAGTCGGTGCGCACGCGCTGCACCGATGCCTCGATATGCTTGCGCATGCGCCGCTCCGATGCCTCGATCGCCGTCTGCAGATCGTCCCTGGTCGCAAGGGTCGGCAGAATCTGCTCGATCCGGTCGAGCCGACGTTCGACTCTCTCCACTCGCTGCTCCATCTGTCCGGTGCGCATCGTCCCTCTCCGCTCTACGACGGCGCGCCGCATCGCGGAACCGTCACGTGCGCGCGGCCATCGTAGCACCGATCGGGAGCAAGGGCCGTGCCGAGCATCGCGGTCTGGGGCCGGCGGCTGACGGGCAGCCGCATCGAGAGCCTGGACACGACCGGGGCAGGCGGCCTGCCAGCATTGGCGCCGCAGCTGCTCCGACTCGCTCAGTCGTCGCCGGCACCGTTCCCTTGGCGGCGAACATTCCGGTCCGCGCCGCGCGCCAGGTACGCCAGCGCGATCCGCGTCAACAGTCCCGATCTCGTGGTTCCCGCCCGCCGTGCCGCGGTGTCGAGCGGGCCCACGATGCGGCTCGGCAGGGTGATGTTCAGCCGCACCGCACGATCCGACAGCAGGCTGTCGTCCACGTTCACCGCCGCCACGATGCCCCCGTCGGCGTCGATGGTCGGCGCCGGCGCGGGGACCGGCTCTCCGTCGGACAGGAGCCCTTCCACATGCAGCGCAATCGCCTCCTGTGCGTTCTCCAAGGCATCGGCGAGGGTGTCGCCGGCGGAAAAGCAGCCCGGCAGATCGGGCACGGTCACGCCGAACGGCCCTTCCGGACGGTCGTGATGGACGATGGCCAGGTATCGCATGTCTACGGCCGCCCCTTCCACGACCAGCCGGCCTGCCGGTAGATGTTCCGGAGGGTCCCGATCGGGATCTCCTTCCGCGGGTGCGGCACCGTCACCCGGCCGTTCCGCGCCGAATGCGTGTACTGCCGATGGCCGCCACGCTGGCGCGCGAGCGTCCAACCTTCGCGCACCAACCGCCTGATGACGTCCCCGCTCCCCAAGTGTGTAGACTACACACTCGGTGTGCCTGGCGTCAATCCGGCTTCGCGGGCATTCGGCCCATGCAATCGTCGCCGCGGGCGTCTGGCGCCAGCGTTTCCCCTACCCGTCCGTCGAGCACCCAGTACCGCAAATTGTCATGCGGCAGGAGTGTCTCGTCAGCGAGACTCCCCACGCGACCGCAGGTCGCGCAGTCGCGGTAGGATAGGCGCATCCGACAAGGAGCACGCCATGCTTTTGCCGTCTCGAGCCCGATGCCCTCACCCGTCCGGAACAGCCCGGCTCACTGCCGTCTGCTTCCTTGCTTCTCTGCTTGCCGCAGGGCAGGCCGCGGGCGCAGCGGCCGATCCGCCCCTGCTCGACGCGGTCAGGGAAGGCGACGCGGCCGCAGTGCGGTCGCTCCTGTCGGACGGCGCCGACGTGAACCGGCCGGCCGCGGACGGCGCGACGGCGCTGCACTGGGCGGCGCGGCTCGACCTTCCGGGCGTGGCGCGCCTTCTGCTCGAGGCGGGGGCCGACGCCGGCGCCGCCAACGCCTTCGGGGTCACCCCCCTCGCGCTGGCCGCCGTCAACGGCTCGGCCGCGATGCTCGACACCCTGCTCCGGGCCGGCGCCGACCCCAACGCCCCGGGGGCCGGCGGCGAGACCGCCCTGCTGACGGCGGCGCGGGCGGGGCGCGCCGACGCCGTGCGCACCCTCGTCGCCCACGGCGCCGACGTGAACGCGGCCCAGCGGGCCGGGCAGACCTCTCTGATGTGGGCGGCGGCCGAGGGCCACGTCGAGACCCTGCAGGCCCTCGTCGACGCGGGAGCCGACGTCCACGCGCGCACCGTGGTGCCCGAGACTCCCCTCCGCACCGGACTGGAGGGTCCCGCCCCCCACGGCTTCACCGCCCTGCTCTTCGCGGTGCGGGCGGGCCACATCGAGGCCACGCGCCGGCTCATCGCGGCCGGCGCCGACCCCGACGACAAGCTGCCCGACGGCATGAACACGGTGGTGCTGGCCGCGACCAACGCCCATTGGGAGCTCGGCGTGCTCCTCGTCGACCTCGGCGCCGACCCCGACGGGGCCGGGCAGGGATGGACCGCCCTGCACGCGATGACCTGGGTGCGGATGCCGAACTTCGGCTTCAACCCGCCGGGGCCGGTCACCACCGGCACGATGGACAGCCTGACCTTCGCCCGCGCCCTCGTCGAGCGCGGGGCCGACGTCGACGCCCGCATGACGGCCGAGCCGCGGAACGGCTACCGCAACGCCCTCAACCGCGTCGGGGCCACGCCGCTGCTGATGGCGGCCCGGCTCGCCGACGCGCCCCTCATGCGGGTACTCGTGGAGCTGGGGGCCGACCCCACCCTGACGAACGAGGACGGCACCACCGTGCTCATGGTCGCCTCGGGTGTCGGCATCCACTCGCCGGGCGAGGACCCCGGCACCGAGGCCGAGGCGCTGGCCTGCGTCGAGATCGCCCTCGAGCTCGGGGGCGACCCCAACGCCGTGGACGAGCGCGGCGAGACGCCCCTGCACGGCGCCGCCTACCGGGGCGGGAACTCCATCGTGGACCTGCTCGTCGCCCACGGCGCCGACACCTTCGACCAGGAGAACGTCGAAGGCTGGACCCCCCTGCGCATCGCCCGGGGCGTCTTCCGAACCGCGACCTTCAAGGAGGCCCCGCACACCGCGGCCCTGCTCGCCGATCTGATGGCGGCAAGGCAGCCGTAGGTCTGTCGCACACGAGGCGTTTGTCACACCTGACTTCAACGACCAGTACATGTCAAGTGCGGGGCACCTGCCGGATCGCCATTGAAGCCGATAGACGTGGTCTGGACTCCTAGCGAGCCGTGACCGTGGCCCCCGCCCCGCCCCCGCCATCGGTTGCACCGAGCTCGGCGAGCAGCACCGCGGTGGCGCCCGAGGCCAGCCCGAGCGGGGTCTGCCCGTTCCCGTTCCGCGCGTCGAGGGCCGCGCCGCGCTCGGCGAGGAGGGCGACGACGTCGTCGAGCCCCCGCGACGCGGCGAAGTGCAGGGCGGTGTCGCCGTTCCCGTTCCGGGCGTCGACGTCGGCGCCGGCGTCGAGGGCGGCGGTCACCGACTCGAGGGTGCGGCGGGCCTCTTCGTCGGCATCCGGGGGCGCGATGCCGAAGCGGCCCCGATTCGAGCTCCCCCGGATGGCGGCCATGAGGGCGGTCTCGCCGCCGACCTCGTGCGAGGGATCGGCGCCGTACTCGGCGAGGACGCGCACGATCTCCGGCTCGCGGAACCGGGCCGCGACCCAGAGCGGCGTCGCCCCGATCATGTTGTGGGGCAGCCGCCAGTCGGCGCTGACGCGGCGGGCCGGGGTGCCGCGCACGAGGACCGCGTCGGGGTCGGCGCCGTGGGCGAGCAGGGTGCGGACCAGGGGCGCGTCGCCGCGCAGGACCGCCGCGTGGAGGGCGGCATAGCCGGCGTCCGCCGCGCCGGGGTCGGCGCCGGCAGAGAGGAGGAAGGCGGCGAGGGCGCCGTGGCCGCTGTGGGCGGCCACCACCAGCGGGCTCGTGCCGCTTGCGGCGGCCGCGTCCACGTCGGCCCCGGCCGCGACGAGGAGCCGGGCCGAGGCGGCGTCGCCGCGGCGCGCCGCGAACAGCAGCGGCGTGTAGCCGCCCTGCATCACCTCGAAGACGCCGCTGCGGTCGGCGTTGCCGGACGAGCTCACGACCTGCGGGTAGACCAGCGACCGGTCGTCCACCCGGGCCCCGGCCGCCAGCAGCAGCCGCACGACCTCGGGATGCCCCTGGGCCGCCGCCCACATCAGCGCGGTCTGCTCGTGCGCGTGCTCCCGCGCGTGGGGATCGGCGCCCGCGGCGAGGAGCGCCCGCACCGCCGACGCGCTGCCGGTGCGCGACGCCGTCATCAGCGGCGTCTCGCCCGACGGCAGCGCCCGTTTCGGGTCGGCCCCGGCCGCGAGCAGGGCCTCCACCGCGGTGGGGCTGCCGTTGTTGGCGGCGAGCCACAGCGGCGTGACCCCCAGCGCGTTCACGGGATCGACGGCGGCGCCGGCCGCGAGCAGGAGCCGGACCGTCTCCACGTCGTCCGGTACGCGGCCCAGTGCAGGGCCGTCGCGCCGTCGCCCTGGGGCCGGTCGACGTCGGCCCCGTCGCGCAGCAGCGCCCGGACCGCCGCCCCGTCCTGCCGCCTGGCGGCGTCGGCGAGGGAGCTCCCTCCGCTCTGACCCCGGACCGAACCCGCCCCGGCGAGCACCAGCGCCAGACCCGCGACGACCAGGGCCATCCGCGCGACCGATCCGCTTCCTGCCTTCATGAGGCCCATGCTACCGTGGCCCTCGTTCATTGACAACGCCATCCCCGCCGCACCGAACGCCAACGGGACACGCCTTCCCGGCCCGCCGGCCCGGTCCTCCGGCAACGCCTCGCCGACCGCGATCCGGCAGCTCGTTCCGCGAGGAAGATCGACTGTCGCGGCCGGTGGTCCGGCGCGCGCCGGCGGCGACTCCGCGGCCGGAGAAGACCGAGTCCGTTGACAACCGCGGAGTCATCGGGTGGCGTGCGGGTGCGGCAAGACGTTCCCGAAGGGCGAGTCCGTTGACAACGCCGGAGTCATCGGGGACGATGGGCTGGCGTGGTCGAATGGTGTGCAGTCGATGCTGAACTCGGTTGGGCGGAAGCCCCGCCGCGAGGCATCGGTTCCGTCGGGGTCGTCCTGCATCATTCGTCGTGCCTGACCGCCCGGGAAGCCGAATGAGAGCCCCCTTTTCCGCCCGAAGAGCGCCGGTCGCCGTAGCCCTCGCCGCCCTGTTGTCGGGAGTGGCCGGCGCGGCGGCGAGCGCCCAGCCGGCCGCCCGATGCCTCGCCGCACCGGGCGATGCTCGACCGCTACTGCGTCGTCTGCCACAACGAGCGGCTGCGCACGGCGGGGCTCGCCCTCGACGCGGCCGACCTGTCGGACGTCGCGGGCGACGCGGCGATCTGGGAGCAGGTGATCCGCAAGCTGCGCATCGGCGCGATGCCGCCCCCGGGGCGGCCCCGGCCCGACCGCGGCGACGCGCGGGCCCTGGTGGCGTATCTCGAGACGGGGCTCGACCGGGCCGCCGCCCTCGACCCCGGGGTGGGCCGCACCGAGACGTTCCACCGCCTGAACCGGGCCGAGTACCGCAACGCGGTGCGCGACCTGCTCGGAGTCGAGGTCGACGTCTCGGCCCTGCTGCCGGCCGACGACGCCGACGAGCACGGCTTCGACAACATGGCGGCGGTGCTGTCGGTCTCGCCCGCCCTCCTGGAACGCTACCTGTCGGCGGCGCGCAAGATCACCCGGCTCGCCGTCGGGCTGGCCCCGCCGGTGCCGAGCGTCGAGACCCACCGCATCCCCCTGCTGCTCTACCAGGACGACCGGCTCAGCGAGGACCTGCCGTTCGGCTCGCGCGGGGGCGTCGCGGTGCGCCACCGCTTCCCCGTCGACGGCGAGTACTCCGTCCGGTTGCGCCTGCAGCGCACCTACACCGACTACATCCGCGGCCTCGGCACGCCCCAGCACCTCGACGTGCGGGTCGACGGCCGGCTCGTGACCCGGTTCACGGTCGGGGGCGGCGCGCCCGCCCACGCCACCGCCGCCCCGGCCAGCTTCGCCGGGAACACCCCGCTCTTCGGGCATCCCGACTGGGAGACCTACGTGCTCGGGGCCGACGAGGACCTCGAGGTGCGCTTCCACGCCGAGGCGGGCGAGCGGGTGGTCGGCGTCTCGTTCGAGCGCAAGCACTGGGAGACCGAGGGCGTCCTCCAGCCCCGCCAGACCGGCTTCCCCCTCGCCATCAACGAGCGCTGGCAGGGGAACGCGGCCGTCGACAGCGTGGAGATCGGCGGGCCCTACCAGGTGGACGGCCCCGGCGACACCGCGAGCCGCCGCGCCGTCTTCACGTGCCATCCCGACCGGGGCGACGCGGCCGGCGCATGCGCGAGAGAGATCCTGGGACGGCTGGCCCGGCGGGCCTACCGGCGCCCCGTCACCGACGGCGACGTCGACCTGCTCTACGGCTTCTACGAGCGGCGGCAGCGGACGGACGGCTTCGAGGCGGGCGTCCAGCTCGCCCTGCAGCGGCTGCTCACCGACCCCGAGTTCCTGTTCCGGGTCGAGCGCGACCCCGTCGACGCCGCCCCGGGCACCGCCTATCCGGTGAGCGACCTCACCCTGGCGTCGCGGCTGTCGTTCTTCCTGTGGAGCAGCATCCCCGACGAGGCGCTGCTCGACGACGCGGTCCGGGGCGGGCTGCGCGAGCCCGGGGTGCTCGAGGGGCACGTCCGGCGCATGCTCGCCGATCCCAGGTCGTCGGCCATGGTCGAGAACTTCGTCGGGCAGTGGCTGCTGCTGCGCAACATCCCCGCCGTCACCCCCGACCCCAACATCTTCCCGACCTTCGACGAGAACCTGCGCGACGCGTTCCGGCGCGAGTCGGAGCTCTTCGTCGAGCACGTCATGCGGGAGGACGGCAGCCTCGTCGACCTCCTCGACGCCGACTACACGTTCGTCAACGAGCGGCTCGCCGAGCACTACGGCATCCCCGGCGTCTACGGCAACCGGTTCCGCCGGGTGACCCTCGACCGCCGCCGCGGCGGCCTGCTCGGGCACGGCGGCCTCCTCACCGTCACGTCGTATCCGAACCGGACGTCGCCGGTGCTCAGGGGCAAGTGGGTGCTCGAGAACCTGCTCGGCGTGCCCCCGCCCCCGCCCCCGCCGGACGTGCCGTCGTTCCCCGAGCGCGGGCCGGGCGGCGAGCCGGCGTCGGTGCGCGAGCTGCTCGAGATGCACCGCGAGAGCCCCGCCTGCGCGGGCTGCCACGCCCCGATGGACCCCCTCGGGTTCGCGCTCGAGAACTTCGACGCCATCGGCCGGTGGCGGACCACGGACGGGCACGAGGCCATCGACGCACGCGGGGCCATGCCCACCGGCGACGCCTTCGAGGGCATCGACGGCCTGCGGGCGTTGCTCGTGAACGACCCCGGGCCGCTGGTGCGCACCGTCACCGAGAAGCTGCTCGCCTATGCGCTGGGCCGCGGCATCGAGCACTACGACTACCCGACTATTCGCAAGATCGCCCGGGACGCGGCCGCCGACGGCCATCGCTGGTCGGCCGTCGTCCTCGGCATCGTCCAGAGTCCCCCGTTCCAGCTTCGGAGCACAGGCTCATGATCACGCCGCGTAGTGATCGAAGCCTGCACATCCGGCCCGTTCCAACCGCGGAGCAAGGCTCATGATCATCACGAGGAAAGCGATTCCCCGCCGCACCGTCCTCCGCGGCCTCGGCGCCACGCTGGCCCTGCCCCTGCTCGACGGCATGGTCCCCGCCCTCTCCGCCGTGCGGAACACCGCGGCCAGCGGCATGCGCCGGTTCGGGGTGGTGTACGTGCCCAACGGCATGGCGATGGAGCACTGGACGCCGGCCGCCACCGGCCGGGACTTCGCGTTCTCGCCGATCCTGCAGCCGATGGCCCCGCACCGCGACCGCACGCTGGTGCTGACCGGCCTCAACCCCGGGCCCGGCGGGGGCGCCCACGCCGGGGCATCGACCAAGTTCCTCACCGGCGTGCCCGGCCGCAAGACCGACGGGGCCGAGATACAGTCCGGCACGTCCATCGACCAGCTCCTCGGGCAGGCCCTCGGCCGCGAGACGCAGCTCTCGTCGCTCGAGCTCGGCCTCGACAGCCGCGACTTCGCGGGCTCGTGCGACGCCGGGTTCAGCTGCGCCTACACCAACACCATCTCGTGGCGCACCCCGACCACCCCGCTGCCGATGGAGAACGACCCCCGGGCCGTCTTCGAGCGCCTCTTCGGCGACAGCGGCACGACCGACCCCGAGGTCCGCCGCACCCGGCTCGACGAGGACCGCAGCATCCTCGACTCGGTGACCGAGAAGGCCGCCGACCTCGAGCGCGGGCTCGGCCCCGACGACCGGCAGAAGCTCGCGCAGTACCTCGACGCGGTCCGCGACGTCGAGCGGCGCATCCAGATGGCCGAGGCCCAGAGCGACCGCGACCTGCCCCTCGTGCAGCAGCCGGCCGGGGTGCCCGCGACGTTCCAGGAGCACATGCGGCTGATGTTCGACCTGCAGCTCCTCGCCTGGCAGACCGACCTCACCCGGGTCGCCAGCTTCATGGTGGGCCGCGAGATCAGCGGGGACGTACCCCGAGATCGGCATTCCCGACGCCCACCATCCGCTGTCGCACCACCTCGACGACCCCGCGAAGATCGCCACGATGTCGAAGATCAACACCTACCACGTGTCGCTCTTCGCCGAGTTCGTCGACCGCCTGAAGTCGACCCCCGACGGCGACGGCTCGCTCCTCGACCACTCGCTGCTGCTCTACGGCGCGGGCATGTCGAACTCGAACGCGCACGCGCCCGTGAACCTGCCCATCATGCTCGTGGGCGGGGCGGGCGGCGGCCTGCGCGGCGGGCGGCACCTGGAGTACTCGCACGACACGCCGATGGCCAACCTGCTGGTGGCGGTCATGGACGCCCTCGGGGTCCCGATGGAGCAGGTCGGCATCAGCACCGGCCGGCTCGACGTGCTGTCGCTGGCGTAGGCGCCTGCGCCGTGGAACGGCGCCGCCTCCGGAGGAGGCGCAGACTCCCTGGAGGGTTGGTTGGGCGCCAATGCCGTCGGGGTGGCTGCGCGACGCGCGGCCATGAGCGTTTGGTTGGGCGCTGAGCGGAGGCCGCAGCGCGACCTCGCGGTCGGCGTTCGGCGGCGATTGGCAGGCGAGGCGCGCTTCCGTCGGCACCCGTCGATCGGAGCGGCGCTCACGCTCGGCACCGATCGCGCCCCGCGGCGGCCCGGATCTCCTTCCGAGGAGGGCCACACCATGGACACCGGTCGCAGGAAGTTCCTCAAGACCGCGGGTGCGGCGGCGGGCGCGTTGCCCGTGGCTGCCGCGGCAGCCGGGTCGCCCGGAGCCGGCCACGCAGCGGCCGAGCATCTCGCGTACGACTTCCTGGACCCGCAGCGCTACCGGGCGGCGCCCGCCAGACGCGTTCAGGCGGGCGCGAAGGGCATCGAGGCGTTCGCGTTCGACGCCTACGGCACCCTGTTCGACGTCTTCTCGGTGACCGCGCTCTGCGAGGAGCTGTTTCCCGGCAACGGCGACGCGCTGGCCCAGCGCTGGCGGGCCAAGCAGCTCCAGTACAGCCTGCTGCGCAGCCTCATGGGCCGGCACCGCGACTTCTGGCTGGTCACCGGCGACGCCCTCGTCAACGCGGCGGCGGGCCTCGGGCTGGACCTGACCCCCCGCGGCGCGACCGGCTGATGGAGGCGTACCTCACGCTCGCCGCGTTCCCGGACGTGAGACCGGGGCTCGAGGCGCTGAAGGCCCTCGGCGTCAAGCTGGCGATCCTCTCGAACGGCGAGCCGCGGATGCTCGAGGCGGCGGCGCGGAGCGCGGGCATCGACACCCTGCTCGACACCATCATCAGCGTCGAGGAGGTCAAGATCTTCAAGGTCAGCCCGCGCGTCTACAACCTCGGCCCGGAGCGGCTCGGCGTCGACCGGTCCGCCCTCGGGTTCGTGTCGTCCAATGCGTGGGACGTCGCCGGCGCCGCCTCGGCCGGGCTGACCACGTTCTGGATTCAGCGCAGCGCGGCCGAGCCCCCGGAGGAGCTCGGCTTCGAGGCGCATCACGTGGTGTCGGCCATCACCGATCTGGCCGCGCTCGTGGGCGTCTAGAGTCCTTCGGGGTCATCCTTATCCGTACGGCATCCGCAATTGCGGGGGGCGCGGCAACTCGCTCGGCCGAGCCGGCACGGCCGGCGGCGACCTCGAGGCCTTCGACCCTTCCAGGCGACGGTCACCGGCTGGAGCCGACCGGGGCGCTGCGGGAGGACGGCTGGCAGCCCATCGCGAAACCCGGCGCTGCACGCCGCTCGAACGCACCCGGGACTTTCGCCGGCGCTGGCGTATCGGCGGCTATTCCGCCTGAAGAACCTGACGAGGATCGGCTCGCGCCGCCCGGCGCGCGGGGAGGAACGAGGCGGCCAGGGCCGCCGTCACGAGCACCGCGGTCGCGACGGTGAGGGCCAGCGGATCGCGGGGGCTCCGCCCATCGAAGAGCAGCGGCGCCACGAACCGCCCGGCCCAGAGCGCGGCCGCCCCGCCGGCGACCACCCCGACCACGGCCAGCGAAAGACCCCGCGCGAGCACCAGGCGCAGGATGTCCGACGCCTGGGCGCCGAGGGCGCGCCGGATGCCGAACTCCAGCTCGCGCTGGCGCACGACGAAGGCGATGACCGCGTAGAGCCCCAGGGCCGCGAGCGACACCGCCAGCAGGGCGGCGGAGCCGAACAGCCCGGTCCCGATCGTCCACGGGCGGATCCACGGCGCGAAGACCGCGGGGAGGCTCTGCACGTGGCTGGCCGGCAGGTCCGGATACAGCTCGGCCAGCGCGGCGAGCACCGGGGTCGTCGTGCGTCCGGGATCGTCCCGGGTGCGGACGATCAGGGTGCGGTTCCAGGTCGAGAGCCCCGCCGTCTCCGCGTTCGCCCGCGCCTGCTCGACGGGCAGGTAGTAGTGCGGAATCCGATGGCCGTCCTGCACGCCGAACTCGTGGGCCGATTCCGCCACGCCCACCACCGCCGTGCAGTCGGACGCCTCCCGTCCCACGAAGAGGCAGCGGCCGACGGCGCCCTGTCCGGGCCAGACGAGCCGGGCGAACGTCGAGTTGACGACCGCCACCCTCGGTGTGCCCGCGCGGTCCGAGTCGGTGAAGCCGCGCCCCTCGCGGACGTCCAGGCCCGCCACGCGGAAGTAGTTCGGCGTCACGTGGTTGACGTAGGGACCGTTCATGTCGGGCAGGCGGTCGAGCCCTTCGGCCCGGAGCCCTCCCATCGCCGTGGCGCCCCCAAGCGGCGTGTTGGTCGCCTGCGCGACGTCGAGGACGCCCGGGAGGGACCGTACGCGGGCTTCCAGGGCCGAGACCATGCTCTCGTCGAGCCGGGCCGCGCCCCACCCCCGGCTCAGCCGCACCGTCAGCAGGTTCTCCTTCGCGTAGCCGATGTCGAGCCGACGAGCCGCCTCGAACGAGCGGTAGAAGATGGCGGCGCCGTCGAGCAGCACGAGCGACAGGGCGGCCTGCACGACGATCAGGCCGGTTCGGACCGGCGCGCCGAGGGGGCGGGCGCCCCGCAGGCCGTCGAGCCTCTCGATGCCCCGGCTCCGGGCCGCGTACAGGGCCGGGAGCAGCGCGGCCGCGAGGCCGACCGCGAGCACCGCGAGGCCGGTGAACGCGAGCGCGGCCGCGTCGAGGTAGTCGCCGCCCCACTGGTATCGCGGGAGCAGGGTGACGCGCAGCACGCGGCCCGCCACCGCGGCCACGCCCAGCGCCGCCACCCCGGACACCGCGGCCAGCACGACGCTCTCCAGCACCAGCAGGCGCCCGACGCCCCATCGGCCCGCCCCGAGCGCGTGGCGCACGGCCAGTTCGCGCCGGCGCGCGGCGACCCGCAGCATCAGCAGGTTCGACGCGTTCGCGGTCGCGATGAGGAGGATCACGAGGGCGACGCCGCCCACGACCAGGGGCAACTGCATGTCGCCGCCCAGGGCCCCCGGTCCGCGGGTCCTCAGGACGTGGCCGAGCACGACGGTCGGCTCGGGGTCCTTCCACCGCGGCGCGTCGGTCCGCGCCGCGCGCACGACGCCCGTCGCCGCCGCCGCGGCGGCCGCGGCCGTGACCCCCGGCGCCAGCCGCGCGAGCGACATCAGAAAGAAACCGTTGTTGTAGTTCTGCCAGGCGTTGCCACGGCTCTCCGTCGCCGCGACCTGCAGGGGCAGCCAGACGTCGGCCGCGCTCGGCTCGGGGCCCGAGAAGCCGGGAGGCATGACGCCGACGATCGCATAGGTCACGTCGCCGAACGTGACGGTGGCGTCGAGCGCCTCGCGGGCGCCCCCGAGGCGCCGCTGCCAGTAACCGTGGCCGATCACCGCGACCGGCGCCGCCGCGACGTCGTCGTCCTCGGGCACGATGGGCCGCCCGAGGACGGGCGGCGCGCCGAGCAGGGCAAACAGGCCTCCGGTGACCCAGGACACCTCGAGCTCCTCGCCGCCCTGGCCGCGGCCGCTGTACATGGACGTGGGGGCCGTATAGGCGCCGGCGGCGGCGAACCGGTCGCGATCCGCGCGGAGCGCGGTGAACTCGGGCCATTCGATGCGGTCCTGCACGCGAGCCGGGCCCGAGGCCCCGGGGCCGCCGGGTCCCCGCTCCCGCACCCACACCCGGTGAACGCCGTCCGCGTCCTCGATGTGCGGCGGCGCCTGGACGAACAGCCGCGACAGCAGGCCGTACATCGCCGCGTTGAGACCGATGCCGAGGGCCAGGGTGAGGACCACGGCGCCGGTGTAGCCGGGGTTGCGCCGCATCCCCCGGCATGCGGACCGGACGTCCTGAAGCAGACGCTCCGCGGGACCCCAGCCCCAGGTCTCGCGTGTCAGCTCGCGGATCAGCGTCACGTTCCCGAAGTCACGCCGGGCGCCCGCCCGCGCGTCCTCCGGGGAGCGCCCCGCGGCGATCCGTTCCTCCATCTCTTCCGCGAGATGGAAACGAATCTCCTCGTCGAGCTCGGCTTCCTGTCGCCCCCGGCGCCGGAGCGAGCGCAGCCGCACGTAGACGTGTCGCCACATCGCCTGTCCTCCCCGACGTGGAATCGCCGCCCGGCGGCTCCGCTTCCCGCTCGAACCCGCCCGACGCCCGCCGGTAGCCCACGCCATTCCACCGTGCGGACCAGCTCGCGGCAGATGGTCGCGGGAGCCATGATTTGTAGACACTCTACGCCATATTGAGTAGCGCGTCTACATGAAATGACGCAGGCGGCGTGCCCGAGGGCTCGGTTGCGGCGGAACGCGCCACACGGGTCTGGGTGGCGGATGTCGTCGATCGCGCCAACGACGAGCTGGGAAACCAGCAGGCGGCCATCGGACCGAGCTACTTCATGAGGGAGACGATCGGCGATGAGACGTCGGCCCGATCCGGGAGCACAACGTCCTTCCCTACATCGAGGAACGTCTTACGGACAGCACGAGCGTCTGACCGGTTCCGAACTCGGTGCCTTGCGGCGCGAACGCGGGAGCGCGAAGACGGAAGATGGGAGCGACGACGGCCAGGGTGCCGACCACGGCGATGCGACATCTCGACCTGCGGGAGTACGAACGGAGCATAGCCCGCCTGCGGCCCCGCTCGACATCGAACCGACCCTGCAGGAAGCGGCGCCGTTACGGCCCCGCCGCCCGGCCACGACATCGCCGCCGCGCCGCCGGCGCCCCCCGGAATCCACCCCCGCTCCAGGCGAAGCGGTCGGAACTTCCCGAGCGGCTTCTTCGGGATGAGGACCTGCCGAGCCGCCCGTGGCCGGTAGGTCCTCGCCTTCAGGTCCCGCGCCACCTCCCGGCGGCCTGTCGCCAGGAAGATGCCGACCCGGGTCCCCGGCCGGCGACTACTCCGCCTGGAGCGCCTGCCGGGGATCGGCCTGCGCGGCCCGGACCGCCGGGAGGAACGAGGCGGCCAGGGCCGCCGTCGCCAGCACCGCGGCCGCGACGGCGAACGCGAGCGGGTCCCGCGAGCTGCGACCGTCGAAGAGGAGCGGCGCCACCCACCGCCCGGCCCAGAGCACCCCCAACGCGCCCGCGGCGATCCCGGCGACGACCAGCGAGAGCGCCCGCAGGAGCACCGTCCGCAGGAGGTCGCCCGCCCGGGCGCCGAGGGCGCGCCGGATGCCGAACTCCAGCTCGCGCTGGCGCACGCCGAACGCGATGACCGCGTAGAGGCCGAAAGCGGCGAGCAGCAGCGCCAGCAGGGCGGCCGCGCCGAAGAGGCCCGTCCCGATCCGCCACGGGCGGATCCGCGGCGCGAAGACGGCCGGCAGGCTCTGCACCCGGTCCGCCGGCAGGTCCGGAAACAGCTCGGCCAGCGCCGCGAGCACCGGGGCCGTCGCCCGTTCGGGATCTCCTCGGGTCCGCACGATCAGGTTGCGAAGCAGGGTCAGGTTCTCCGCCGCCTCGGCGTCGGCCGCCGCCTGGTCGAGGGGCAGGTAGTAGTGCGGAAGCCGATCGACGTCCTGCAGACCGAATTCGAGGGCCGATTCGGTCACGCCGACCACCATCGTGCAGTCGGACGCTTCCCGTCCCACGAACAGGCAGCGGCCGACGGCGCTCCGCCCGGGCCAGACGAGCCGGGCCAGCGCCGTGTCGACGACCGCGACCTTCTGCGTCCCCGCGCGATCCCACGCCGTGAAGCCGCGACCGGCGCGGATGTCCAGGCCCGCCACGCGGAAGTAGTTCGGGGTCACGTAGTTGACGTAGGGCCCGTTCATGCGGGGAAGCCGGTCGAGGCCCTCGGCGCGCAGCTCGCCCAGCGCCCAGGCCGTCGTCAGCGGCGCGCTGGTCGCCTGCGCCACGTCCAGCACGCCGGGCAGGGACCGCACGCGGGCCTCCAGCGCGGCGACCCGGCCCTCGGCGATCGGCGGTTCGTTCCACCCGCCCAGCTCCACCGTCAGCAGGTTCTCCCGGGCGTAGCCCACGTCGACCTCGCGCGCCGCCTCGAACGAACGATGGAACGTGGCCGTGCCGTCGAGCAGCACCAGCGTCAGGGCCGCCTGCGCGGCGATCAGGCCGGTGCGCACCGGCCCTCCGTGCGCGCGGGCGCCCCGCAGGCCGTCGAGCCTCGTCAGGCCCCGGCTCCGCGCGGCGTACACGCCCGGGAGCAGCGCCGCCGCGAGACCGACCGCGAGCACCGCGGCGCCGGTGAACCCGATCGCGGTGAGGTCGAGGAAACCGGCATCCCACTCGTGGCGCGGAAGCAGGGTGACGCGAAGCAAGCGACCGGCCGCCGCGGCCACCCCCAGCGCCGCCACCCCGGAGACCGTGGCGAGCACGACGCTCTCGGTCACCAGCAGGCGTGCGACGCCCCACCGGCCCGCGCCGAGGGCGTGGCGCACGGCCAGCTCGCGCCGGCGGGCGGCGACGCGGAGCATCAGCAGGTTCGACACGTTCGCGGCCGCGATGAGCAGCACCGCCAGGGCGACGCCGCCGACGACCAGCGGCAGCCGCATGTCGCCGGCCAGGGCGGCGGGCCCGCGGGTCCTCAGGAGGGGGCCGAGCACGACCACGGCCTCGGGGTCCCTCCGGGGCGAGCCGGCGCGGGCCGCACGCAGCCTGCCCGTCGCCGCCGACGCCGCGGCCCCGGCCGTGACCCCGGGGGCAAGGCGCACCAGCGTGCCGAGCGACCAGAGATTGGACTCCCGCCAGCTCTCGTAGTCGTCCGGCGCCGCGATCTGCAGCGGCAGCCAGACGTCCGTGACGCCCGGATCGGGGCCCGAGAAGCCGGGCGGCATCACCCCGACGATCGCGTAGGCGACGTCGCCGATGGTGACGGTGGCGCCGAGCGCCTCGCGGGCGCCGCCGAATCGGCGTTCCCAGTAGCCGTGGCCGATGACCGCCACCGGCGGCGCCGCGAGATCGTCGTCGTCGCGCGCGATGGGCCGCCCGAGGGCCGGCCGCGCGCCGAGCAGGGCGAAGAAGCCGCCGGTGACCGAGGACACCTGCACCGCCTCGGCGGCCTGGCCGCGGCCGTCGCGGAAGCGCCTCGGCGCCGTGTAGCCGGCGACCGCGGCGAGCCGCCCGGCGTCGTCGGCGAGCGCGGCGAAGTCGGCCCAGCGGACGCGGTCGCGCGGGACGGCCGCGAGCGCCGGTACCAGCATGTCGCCGCGGCCCCGCACCCAGACGCGGTGAATCCCGTCCGCATCCTCGATGTGCGGCGGCGCCTGGAGAAACAGCCGCGACAGCAGTCCGTACATCGCCGCGTTGAGCCCGATGCCGAGGGCCAGGACGAGGACCACGGCGGAGGCGTAGCCGGGGTTGCGGCGCATGCCCCGGAGCGCGGTCCGCACGTCCTGGAGGAGGCGCTCGGCGCATCCCCGGGCCTTCGCACGGAGAGGCTCGAGACGGCGGTTCGTGGAAGGCACTGGTCTCTTCGACACTCTACTCAATCTTGACGCGCGCCGTGTCCTTGACGACGATGTGGTGCGGGGATCCGCGGCGAACGGCCGCGGAAGCGCGTTGGGTGCGCCGAACGCCGAGGCCGCCGGCGCACGGGATCCAGAAGACGACAGCCGGCCGTCGGTACCGCGGGGTACGGCGGCGGACAGGGAGTGCACCCCGCGATGAGCTTCGCCGCCTTCCGGTGCGCCGGCCACGGGCGAATGCCAATCGACCGACGCCCCGAGGAACGCGGCAGGACGATCAGTGCGCTCATGGAGCGAGCATGGTCCTGAAGGTCAACGACAAACGCCGGCGGCGGCCACGTTTACCGGCAACGCTCTTTTCCGACCTGCGCTTGTCTATGCCGTGCATCCACCGTGTTCGTGAGTCCTCAGTCAACAAGAGTACGGATCCACGTGCGAGCATGATCCGCCTGTCTTCGCTCGCTGTTCCCCCCACAGGCCGCAGCCGCATTTCCCAATCATCGCCCAACGATAGGGTAGCGACCGTATCGCCGAAACACTGCCGGTCCGCGTGCAAGGCGATTCCCTGACCAGGCTGGTACTCATTGACAATCGCTTGGTCTGGCACGCGATCGAATAGACCTGTTTCGGTATACAGGCCCCTCGCGACTTCCTCAACCCAATCCGGCAGCGGTCCGAGGTTCATATCGGGAGTGACCGACTTTGTGCGATAGTCGTATCGCCAACCGTAATGCTGGACGCGACGTTCCAGGTCCTTGCGCCACGGGTTGGCATCGATGAATGCCATTAAGACGCGTTCAGCGTGCTCATCTAGGAATCCGTGGCAATAGTACAGGCCATTTATTCCTCGAATCCTATGCATCCCGCGTTCGTGAATGCCGTAATTCAGATGATCCGGCAATGGCAGCACCGTGGCGGGAGTCTCGGTATCAAACATGTTCAACTGACCATTGGCAACCATTCTTCTAACCCTTCTTGAGTCGAGCAAACATGATGCTGCCCACGGTAGTTACCAACCGTTCTTCGAGAGACACTCCCACATCAATAAGGGCATTACGCAGTGCATCACACTGGCTGGCGAAGGCCGCGCGAGTTTCAGCATCGTTGCGTGCGTCGGCTGCGACCACGATGCAGGAGTGGGCCGGGAGTACACAAGTGATCAGTTTGGCGAAGTCGCTCAAGGCGGTGCGGTTGTCGCGGACCTGAAGTAGGGCGTAGCCGAACGAAACCACGACATCGCATCTGGAGAGGTCTTGATCCGCTAACTCCGTCGAGATCTCGACAAGATTGGAGAAGCCGTGAAATCTGTACCGAACGGGCAAGTGTTGGAGAAATAGATTCGCCAATTGAATCATAGCGGGGCAATGATCGTACCCATAATAGTCCACTTGGTCAGGGTTACGTGTGTTCTGCGATGCCATCTGGTCATGCATTACCCAGGAAAACACTCCCGGTCCGCAGGCGATGTCCAGATGAACAATGCGGCGGTTCGCAGCGTCGAAGCCGAGGTGGCGCATTGCGTAAGACAGCGCATTGCGATAGTAGTCGTATCGATAGTGCGGCTTGTCGTGCTCGACGACGTGCCTCCGAGCATATCCAACTGTCGTCTGCAGGGAGGCATCGGGCTCGATGTAGACTCTAGGAGCAGCTTCACCGTACTGCTGCGCGATCGCATGGAGAGCCTCCACATAGTGGTCTCTTATTGACATTTCGCAACCAAACAGAGATGTGACGTGCCTCGGTCCAAGGGATACCGTCGCCCTGGTACTATGGGTCACGCGTGGTGGTTCCGGATTGTCGCTGACGAGTTGAGCAGGCGCCGTCGCTGTCCTTGCCGGTGCGTTGACGACGAGCCTGTCGTCGGCGGGCAGGACGAAAGCCGTCGGACCCGCGGTGCCCAGGCGGCCGGGTTGACTAGGGTAGAGAAGGCGTCGACGAGGGTCGGCCCCCATCGACCCGCCGAGAAGCCGGATGACGCGGCACTGGGCGGTTGAGCGTCCGTGGAGGACGAGCCGCTGGTGGCGGGACCTCACGCGGCGGGTGGTCCGCTCGTGGACTGGGACGGCATGGCGGCACGCGGCTGGGGCGGGTTCGGAGATGTCGATGTAGTTGGTATCCTCCGGCGCAGCGGCGTAGGCGTGGTGCTCCGGCAGGTCGCGGATGCGGGTCGTCGAGTTGGCCAAGTCGTGCCGGGTCTTCCAGAATTGCCTTCGGGCTGTGGTCACCTCAAGAGAATAGCGGAAAACAACGCCGGCTGCTCTGCCGCCGGCAAGTGCGAGAGTTTCCCCGGCTGATACGACGGACGATGACACGACAGATCCGATAGCCGCTCGGCGGGTTGACCTGCGGGCCACCCGCCCGCTCGAAGCACCTGCCCCGTGAGACCGGGTCTCATGCAGGGGTAAGCGGACCGGGGGGCCAGGACGCCAGCGTCAACTGTCCGGATCGGCGGCCGGCAACGCAAGCGCGATCAGCTCCGGCACGCGCCCGCCGCCGACGGTGAGGGCGATGTACTGCCGCCCACCCGATAGGTACGTCATCGGCGTGCCGATGACCCCGCCCGGCAGATCGACGGACGCGATCTCCTCGCCCGTCATCTTGTCGAAGGCAACCAGGCGCGGACCGTCGTCGGCGCCGCCCGTGGTCAGCGCGTAGATCAACAGCGTCTTCGTCAGCACGGGGCCGACGCGTCCGCTGTCACCGCCGAGGGGCGGCAGGTCGAGGTGGCGCAGCATGGGCAGGTTGCGGATGCGGTCGCCGTTGCCCATGGGCCGCATCCACAGGTGCTCTCCCGTGTTCATGTCGATGGCCGTCATGCGCGAGTAGGGCGGCTTGAACAGGGGCAGGCCCTGCGGGAGCTGGGGGCGGTGGGTCAGCGCCCCGCGCGCCTCGAGCACCGCCAGGGTCGAGTCCTCGTCGGGCCCGGGCGTGCGGAAGTGCTTGACGGTGTAGCGGTTGCCCGACGGCACGTACAGGATGCCGGTCTCGGGATCGACGGCGGCGCCGCCCCAGCTTCCGGCGCTGAACCCGGGCCGCACGATGGTGCCCCGCCGGCTGTGCGGCGTGTACAGGGGCCCGATGCGGTACGGCGCGACCGCCTCGATCGCCATCCGGCGTATCTCGGGCGTGAAGTCGACGAGGTCGTCGATGGCCACCCCCTGGTAGTCGAACGGCGCCGGCCGGGTCGGAAACGGCTGCGTGGGCCACGGCACCTCGCCCTCGATGTCGGTGTCGGTCGGCACCGGGCGCTCCTCGATGGGCCAGACCGGCTCGCCGGTCGCCCGGTCGAAGACGAACGTGAAGCCCTGCTTGGTGATCTGCGCCACCGCCTCGATCGGCCGACCGTCCACGGTGATGTCGACGAGGTTCGGGGCGGCCGGCAGGTCGTAGTCCCAGAGCCCGTGGTGGACGACCTGGAAGTGCCAGACCCGCTCGCCGGTCTCGAGGTCGAGGGCGACGAGGCTCTCGGCGAACAGGTTGGCGCCGGGCCGGTGACCGCCGTAGTAGTCGGGGGCGGCGGTGTTCAGGGGCAGGTAGATGTAGCCGAGCTCGGGGTCGATGCTCATCATCGTCCAGACGCCCACCTTGCCCGTCTCGCGCCAGGAATCGCCGCCCCAGGTGTCGTTGCCGAACTCGTCTCCCTGCGGAATCGTGTGGAACGTCCAGCGGGTGCGGCCGCTGCGCACGTCGAAGCCGCGCATCCAGCCGGGCGGCATCTCCCTGCGGTTGTTGTAGCTGGAGATGGACATGGGCGTCACGACGGTATCGCCGAACACGATGGGCGGGGACTGGACGGAGTACAGCAGCGCGTTCAACCAGTCGCGCTCGCCGCGCGTGGCGCGGGGGATGTCCTCCATCAGATCGAGCCGGCCGCCGTCTCCGAAGTCGGCGCACGGCCGCCCGGTCCCGGCGTCGACGCAGACGAGATACCCGTTGCCGGTGCCGAAGAACACCCGCTCGTCGGTCCGGTCGGGGCCGTTCGACCAGTACGCCACGCCGCGCTGGTTCCAGCGGGCGCTCATCGTGGTGGTGCCCTCCTCGTAGCTCTTGGGGTTGAAGACCCACAGCGTCTCGCCCGTCCGCGCATCGATCGCGGCGGCCGCCGACGTCGGCATGTTGATGAAGAGCCGGTCGCCGACCATCAGGGGGGTGGCCTTCAGGTTGGTGAGGGTGGGGGGCTGGCCGTCACGCCACCGCTCCGGGTCGCGGCGGTTCAGCTCGGCGAAGATCAGCCGCGAGTCGGCGCGCCACTCCGAGCCGTCGGGCATGGTCAGACTCAGCACGGCGTCCGCAGACTGCCACCGCCACGCGATCTCGAGATCGCCGAAGTTCTCGCGGTCGATCCGATCCAGGGGCGAGTACTTGGTGCTGCCGAGGTCGCCGCCGTAGGTCGGCCACTCGCCGTTTGCGGGCGCACCGTACTGCGCCGCCCCGGGACCGGCCACGGCCAGCGCGACCACCAGGCCGACCGCCAACCGACCGACGCCGCGAGCAGGGTTGGACATTCGCTGCATGGATCCTCCGGCCAAGCGTGCTTCGCGGCGCGTGCTGCGCCCGTCACGCCGCCAGGCTGTCGGCTAGGATAGCAGCGACGGCCGACCGGCCGTCGCCCACGGTCGTCGTGCTTGACCGAGGCGTACCGCATGAGACGACGATGTGGGCTGGGGAGCCTGCGGCGAAGGCGGGGGGCTCGGCGTGGGCGTGTGGCGGACCGCCGCGGTGAGCCGAGAGGCCCGTGCCACGCGAAGCGCGGACCGAACTCGTCGCCGGCCCGCCAGATCCGGAGCCGGCCACTGGAGTGCAAGAGCGAGCAATGAAGCAGAAATCGATTCGTCTGATGGCGGTGGGTTGTTGCGTCGCGGGACTGGCCGTCGCGGGGTGGGGCGCGCCGGACGTGGCCGGGCGGACCGCGGCGGGTGGCGAACCGGTCGCCGCCGCCGGCGCGGGCACGAGTCAGGCCGACGACGGGAGCACGATGACGCAGATCGACGTCGGCGACTTCACGTTCGACGTGCGGACGGCGGGGCCGGACGACGGCGAGGTCGTGCTCCTTCTCCACGGATTCCCCCAGACGTCGTACGAGTGGCGGCATCAGCTCCGCGCCCTCGGCGAGGCGGGGTTCCGCGCGGTGGCCCCCGACCAGCGCGGCTACTCGCCCGGGGCGCGGCCGGCGCGGGTCGAGGACTACGCGCTGCCGCTGCTCGTCGGCGACGTCATCGGCCTCGCCGACGCCATCGGCGCCGACCGCTTCCACGTCGTCGGCCACGACTGGGGGGCGGCGGTGGCGTGGGGGGTGGCGATCGCGGCGCGCGACCGCGTCATCACCGCGAACCCCGTGTCCGTTCCCCACCCCGACGCGTTCGCGCGGGTCCTGAACGACCCCGACTCGTGCCAAGTCGCCGCGTCGTCCTACTTCGACGTGTTCGTTCAGCCCGACTCCGAGGACGCCTTCCTCGCCAACGACCACGCCCTGCTGCGCGGCATCTTCGCCGGCATCGACGCCGGGGCGGTCGAGGAGTACGTGCGGGTGCTCGGCACCAAGCCGGCCCTCGGGGCGGCCCTGAACTGGTACCGTGCGAACGTCGCCGACCGGAACCTGCAGGGCGGGGCCGTCGGCCCGGTCCAGGTGCCGACCATGTTCACCTGGAGCGACGGCGACACCGCCCTCTGCATCGACGGCGCAGTGCTGACCGGGGAGTACGTCGAGGGACCGTACCGCTTCGAGGTCCTGGAAGGCGTCAGCCACTGGATTCCCGACCTCGCGCCCGAGGCGATGTCGTCGCTGCTCGTCGACCACCTGACCCGGCACGGGGAGCGCTGACGCGGGTTTTCGGACCCGCCGAGAGCGCCACCTTGGACACCCCGGACGTCTACGGAGGGCCGGTGCGGCTACTTGACCGGGCCGTCGCCCTCGCTTGTCACAGGCCGAGCTCCGAATGCGACCCGAGGCGAACCAAGCGGAGCGGGCCGGCGGCCGGCTTCTGGTAGATCAGCACGAGGTCCGGCTTCACGTGGCAATCACGGTGGTCCCGCCACTCGCCGCTCAACGCATGATCGTGATGCCGGGGCTCCAGCGGACGGTCGTTGGCCAAGGTCTCCACGAGCCGTACCAAGCTCGCATCGAGGGACGTCCGGTGCCGGCCCCGGGACTCGCGCCGGTAGTCGCGCTTGAACTGGCCGGTCCGCTCAATCGTCCGCATGCAGATCGTCGAGCAGGTCCTGCACGCGGTCGAACCGGGGAAGACCGCCCCGGCGGGCCTCCTTCATCGCCTCGATGGTGACGGCGTTGGGCACCAGCGGCGCGAATGGCAGGGCCTTCTCCTGGGCCACCTTCGTCAGCAGCAGCCGCACCGCGTCGGATACGGTCAGACCCATCGCGGCCAGCACCGCCGCCGCCTCTTCCTTCACGGCCCCGTCGACACGGGCCTGGACGAGTTGATTCGCAGCCATGGACTCGAAGAACTCCTCTCCGTCTCTGAATGACATTATCATTCGGAGGGCCGTGACTCAAAAACGCGTCTCGCGAGTGCGGCAAGGCAAGCGACGTGAACACTGCGAAGGCCACCGGCACGGGTCGGGTCACGATCCCGAAACAGGTCCGGAAGCTGATGGCGATCGAGGCGGGTGACCGCCTCGCGTTCGAGCTCGAAGAGGACGGCCGACTGGTGGTCAGCCGGGTCCGGAACGAGCCGCGACCGCTCCGGGGCTTGCTCTGCGAGTACGCCAGGCGTGAACCGGTCGACGACGAACAAGTTCGCACGGCGCTTGGCCGCCGCGCGAAGGCGAAATACACGGTCCGTTGATTGCCCTCGACATCGAACCCAGTACCCGATCCGGGGCCGGAAGCGCTTACTCCGCCAGCCGGTCGAGCACCGCCTGCAGCGCGGCCCGGGCCGACGCCGCGTCGCCCGAGAGCGACTCCGCCGGCAGCGGATGCCGCTCGGTCACGTCGGCCGCGACGTCGAAGAACCGGCCGTCCTCGTACAGCTTGAAGCGGCGGTCCTGGACGAACGTGGCCTCCGGGAAGCGCGGGAAGCGCGGCCGGAAGTCGGTGAAGACCCAGTCGCGCGCCGACGCCTGCTCGCCGCGCAGGACGGGGACGAAGCTGCGGCCGTCGATGACGCGGTCCCCGGGCGGGGGTGCCCCGGCGAGCTCGGCGAGGGAAGGCAGGAAGTCGGAGAGGTCGATGAGGGCGTCCGACACCGTGCCCGCCTCGATCGTGCCCGGCCAAGAGGCGATGAACGGCACCCGGGTGCCGCCGTCGGTGGTGCGGCCCTTGCCGCCGCGGACGGTGCGGCCGTCGGCCATGCGGCTCGTGATCTGCCGAGGGGTGCCGTTGTCGGCGGTGAACAGGACCAGCGTCTCGTCGCGGATGCCGAGACGGTCGAGGGTCCCGACGATGCGCCCGACGATGGCGTCGGCGTGCGCGACCATGTCGGCGAAGTGCGCCGGGTCCCGGGCGCGGCGGTCGACGCTCCAAGCCGGGCTCGCCGGGGTCGGCTCGAACGGCGCATGGGTCAGCACCATCGGGAAGTAGGCCAGGAACGGCTGCTCCGGCCGCTCGGCCGCCTGCTCGGCGATCTTCTCGAGGACGAAGTCGGCAAGGAGATCGGGGCCGTAGCCGCCAGCCACGACCGCGCCGCCGTCTCGGTTCCACAGTTGAGGATCGGCATAGCGCCGGCCCTTGCCGTGGAGGTACCAGAGCAGGTAGTCGTCGAAGCCCGCCTCCTCCGGCGTCTGGCCCTCCCCCAGGCAGCAGGGCTCTTCCACGGGCCACAGCAGCTCGTGCCCCGTGAGCTGCCACTTGCCGGCGGCGAAGGTCGCGTAGCCGGCGTCGCGCAGCAGGTTGGCGAAGGTGATCTCGCCCGGCGGGAGGACGCCCCACTCGGTGTAGTTCCGGCGGTTGTAGCGCCCGGTCATGATCTTGACCCGGGACGGCGAGCACAGGGGCTGGGCGTAGGCGTGGGTGAACCGCATGCCCGAGTCGGCGAGCCGGTCGAGCCGCGGCGTGTCGTAGGAGACGCCGCCGTACGCTCCCAGGGCCTCGTGGCCGAGGTCGTCGACGAGGAAGAGGACGACGTTGGGGCGCGGGGCGTCGGGTGGGGCAGGCGCCCCCGGAGGAAGAGGTGCGGCCGGCCGAGGCTGCGCGCCGGCGACCGCCGCCACCGCCAAGGCTGCAGCGACGAGCCCCAGGAGCCCGAGGCGGAAGCCCGCGCCGCTCTCGGCGCAACACGGGGTTGCGCCACGGGCTCCGGAGGGCGACGGCAGGCGCCCCGCGGCGGCCGGAAGACCGACTACGGCCGACTTCCTGCGGGCGAGACGGTCCGCCGCCGCCCCGCGCGCGGGATCGTCGCGATCCGCGCAGCCGACGTCGACAGCCATGGCGCAGCCCGCGGTGCGACGCCGCCACCTCGCCCGCCGATCGCCGCCGATCGCCACCGCAAGGTCGCCCTGCGGCCTCCGCTTGGCGCCCAGCCAACCCTCCGGAAGTCCGCACCGTTCCACGGCGCAGACTCCTACCGGCGCGGCTCGGTCGGGTCGCGCCCGTCGAGCGGGGCGCCGGTGCCCGACGACCCCGCGAACAGCCGGCGACCGTCGGGGAACGTCACGTCACGGCCGTTGGCCCGGAAGGCGCCGTCGATGGCCTGATAACCCTCCACCATCACTTCGGTGCCGGGCATCACGGAGTCCTTCCGCCACCCGCGGCGCACCAGGGCTCCCGGGGGGCCCGCCTCGATCATCCAGTTCTCGACGGTGCCGTCCTCGTTGGTCACCTCGAGGTGCATCCACGAGTGCGGGTTGATCCACTCCATCCGGGTGATCGTGCCCTGCAGCCGGACCGGCCGGTTGGCGTCGAACTCGGCCGCGAACGCGTGATGCGCCACGACCTGAGCGGTCGCCGCAACAAGACCGATCCCGACGACCACGGCCACCATGACTACGTTCTTTCGCATTTCCCCTACCTCGCTCCTGAAATGTCCCACCGGACTGTCACCGTGTCGTTCTATCGGTCGCATGCGATCGTGCGATCGCTCTCGAGCTACCGCCCGTCGCCCGACGCCTCCGCGTCGCGCGCACGCGCGCCGCTCAGGATGTTGGTCATCCCGTAGTTGCCCTCGTGGCACGCGTACTCGACGAGCTCGTACTGCGTCTCGTCCCTGACGTACGTGAACATGCCCGTCCACGGCCGGGTCCACACCACGGGGTCGTCGATGGTGAACTGGTACTCGAGGGTGTCGGGACCGGTCCGCGTGTACCGCTCGGTCATCGTCAGCGCGTCGCTCGACCCCTGGTACGGCGCCTTGCCGTTGAAGTTGCGGATCTCGACGACCAGCGTGTCGCCCTCCCAGCGCCCCGGGCGTCGCCCAGCCACGACGTGATGTCGTCCCCGACGTGCGGGCTGTCGTCGGTGGGGACGACGCGGGTCTCGTGAATCATCTCCCGCTGCAGCGCGACGTGGTTCGGCCCCTGCACGATCTGCATCCCGTTGTTGTAGACCCCCGGGGTCGGGACGAGGCTGCGGGTGATGCAGCGCACCCACGAGCTGAGGTCCTCGGGCCCCTCGGCGATGGGCCGGCGGGCGGCCCGGGCCTCGGCGAGCAGCCGCTCGCCCTCGGGGGTGCGGGCGGGCAGCCGGCCGTCGGGCGGGTCGATGACCATCGCGACCTGCCGCGAGGGCGCCGACCGCACGTAGCCGAGGGTGGTGTCGCGCCACTCCGACTCGTAGCCCCAGATGCTGCCGAGGGTCCCGCGCTCGCGCCGCGCCGCCGCCTGCTCGGCCGTCAGCACCTCGGTCTCGGCGAGGTCCTCCGGCCGCTGGAGGGGAATGCCGTGGGCGGCGTCGCCGGTCCACACGCCCTGGAAGTCGGGGACGCCCCACGGCGTGCGGGGCACGGTGTACTCGCGCAGCTCGGTGGTGATGTCGACCGGCGCGTCGAACGCGACGTCGACCCCCGCGAAGCCCTCCTCGACGACGGCCACGCGGACGTTGTCGGGACCGCTGACGAACGCCTGCCGGGCCGCGGTGCGGCCGCCCTCGGGCACCGCCGGCTCGCTCAGGAACGCGACGCCGTCCGCCCGCAGCTCGGCCGCGGCCGCGTCCATCTCGGGCACCGCGAACGCGATGTGGTCGATGGAGCGGCCCGCCGTCGGCGCCGGCGGCGCCGGGGCCTCCATCGCGAAGAGCCAGACGTCGCCCATGCGAACGCCGTCCATCTGGTCGCGCAGCCGGGCGCTCTCGCCCCCGAACCGCTCCCGGTACCACGCGAGGGTGGCGGCCGGATCGGTGGCGCTCAGGTGGATGTGGTGGAACCCGAGGGTGTCGGCGTCCTCGACGAGCTCGATGCGGGTGCCCCACGGGTCGAAGATGTAGCCGTGCTGGTACAACCCCGGCACGTCGCGCAGGGTCGACCCGTCGGCGAAGCGCTGCAGCCGCACGCCGGAGCCGCGCACGCCGACCGCCTCGAGCTCGCCCATCTTGGCGGTCAGGTCGCGGTACGAGAACGAGATGTGGTCGATGCCCGTCCGCTGGCTGCTGCCGAGGGTCGGGCGCGAGTCGAACACCAGCTCGGCGCCGCCGCACAGGACCGCGTCGTCGCGGTCGGCGACGGGCTCGCAGTCGAGGTAGCGCGTGTACCAGCCCACCGCCTCGGTGGCGTTCGACGTCGTCAGCTGCACGTGGTGGTAGTCGGCGGCGAGGGCCGGGGCGGGCGCGACGAGCGCCGCCGCGGCCGCAACGAGCAGGACTCTTCTGATTCGGTTCATCGTGCGATGCCTCTCAATCGACAGGGACCCGTGTTGAAACCCCGCGCTGTCGCTACGGGGCTCCAGGGCACGCCGACGCGTCAGCGGGTGGGCACCCGGCGGAGATGCCCGTAGACCAGGTCCTCCGCGAACTCGACGCACTTGTACTCGAGCACCTGCGCGTTCGCCTCGAGACGCCGGTAGAGGGGCATCTCGATGGTCCACGGACGGGTGAAGACGTTGGGGTCCTCGATGGTCGCCTCGTACCAGATGGCGTTCGCCCCCATCGGGGTGTAGCGCTCGGTGACGCGCAGGCCGTTGCTGGCGTAGTTGCCGGCGCGGTCGAACCACGCCTCGCCGTTGAAGCCCTCGGCGTCGACGACCAGGGTGTCGCCGTCCCAGGATCCGTGCGACCGGCCCATCCACGTGTCGAGGGGCGGCGGCTCGGGGTTCTCCTGGTCCATGTGCACGGTCCGGTTCGCATCGGTGAACCCGTAGACGAACATGATCTTCCGGTCGCCCTGGATGATGCGGAACGGATAGGGCAGATAGGTCGCCCGCGGCACCCCAGGCATGAAGCACCTCACCTCGGGGTCCTCGGTCCACCGGTTCTCGAAGTTCTGCTGCTTCTGCGCGAGGGCGTCGGGGCGGTAGGGGATCTCGTTGCCCACGACCACGCCCTGGCCGGGCGGTATCGCCCCGATGGCGCCCGTGTCGGGCGGCCCCGCGCTCGCCGGATGGTCCTGGATGTCCCAGTGCGCGGTGCCGATGGCCTGCCACACCCCGTTCAGGTCGGGGTTTCCGTCGAACGCGCGCGGAACCTCCTGCGCCGCCGCCGGGCCGGCGGCCAGCGCCAGCACCGTCAGCAATGAACCCGTCCGCACGCTCTGCCACTTCCTCATCGTCGTCAGTCTCCTTCGGGACACCGTCACCGCGGTCACGGGGTGACGGTGATCGTCAAGTTCTCGCTCGTCGTCAGCGCGCTGTCCCCGGCCATGGCCCGCAGCACGTAGGTGCCGGGCTCGTCGAACGTCGCGTGCACCTCCCACCGCCCGTCCTCGGGCACGTCGGGCAGGATGTAGGGCGGCGACCACGGCGAGTACGAGTAGACCCGGGTGTCCTGCCAGGTCTTGAGCTGGCGGGGGCTGAAGCTGACCTTCGACGCGTCGCCCCGGTACACGATCCACGAGAACCGCAGCCCCGGCGGGTTGCCCGGCACGATCTGCTGGGGAGGCCGGTAGGCGGGATGCGGCTCGCCGGGCTCGGCCGCGGGCGGCGTGTAGCTGCCCGACGGTATCCCGTCGTCGCTCGTGAACGCGACCAGGGTCAGCGGCTGCCCCACCCGCACCGTCCGCGGCTGGTCCACCCCGAGAACGATCTCGGGCGGCCGGTTCTCCCGCCACTCGTCGCGGATGCGGCCGAAGTTGGCGCCCATCTCCGTCCCGATGGTCTGCGCGTCGAGCAGGTAGTCGGTGCGCAGCGACCCGTACGCGCGCTCCGTCCGCCCGTTCGTGGTCAGGGTCCAGACGATCTCCCGGTCCCCGAAATCGGCGGGCACGTCGATGGTGAAGAGGAACAGGTTGCGGCGGGGGTAGAAGTGGGTCGGCTGCCCCCGGTCCGGCCCGCCGGGCTCGATGTGGTTGTCGGGCCCGACCGGCACGTCGAGCTCCTCTTCCCAGTTCGAGTTCATGTAGCCGAAGTACATCCGGAACGTGCCGTCCTCGTTCGGCCACCACCCCTCGTAGGCGGGGTACACGCTCTGCCCCCGCGAGTAGGTGAAACGGGTCTGGGCGGTCGCCGCCGCCGCAAGAGCCAGCGTCAGCAGCGCGATGACCGCACCCGACGGGACGAATCGACTCCTGAGCGCCCTCATGGCTGATGGTTGCCCTCGTCCTTTTCGCCCCGCAAACGGGCGGCCGGCAGAGGCAGCTCCGGTCACCCTCACTGGTCGTTGCCCTCGTCCACGTGCACCTGCTGCGACGGGAACTCGGCCATGCACAGCGGGCAGCCGATGAGGTGATCGCCGGGCTGGAGGCCGAGGCGCTCGCGGCGCTCGGCCATCTCGCGCTCGAACTGCTCGTCGCTCAGCTCGAGGGCCTCGCCGAGGTCGATGAACATGTTGGCGACCGAGCGGCGCCCGCCGCCCGACCAGTTCCGCGGGTCGGCGACGTTGCGGTTGGACGCGGTGGTGTCGAGCCAGCCGATGATGTGGACGATGGTGCCCTTCGGCAGCAGGGGCGCGTGATCGTCGTCGAAGATGTACTGCTTGACCCAGTTGTGGTCGTAGCCGACGCACGCCAGCGTCTCGATGTTGTGCCCCCAGATCGCCTCCAGGCACATGCGGGTGCCCGGCGCATGCTGGTGGGGCTCGAACGACACGATCCGGGTGTGCTCGTCGAGCACCCGGTAGGCGTGCAGCTCCTGCGAGGTCTCGTTCGGCCGGATGTCGATGTCGACGCCGTTGCCGACGAGGGTCCGCGCGTGCCGGATCTCGGGCTCGTAGCCCTTCGGGTGCAGCTTGAACGCGAACTTCAGGTGCGCCTGCGTCTCCCGCCCGTTCGAGTGCAGGTGCGCCGTCTCGAGCTCGAGCGACGAGCCCGCCTTGAGCAGCCGGCCCGCGTTCTCCGGGAAGATGTCGGCGTTCCGCCCCACCTCGTGGACCGGGAACCGGGTGGCGTCGGCGGGGTCGGCCCCCTCGGGGACCACCGCCCCGTAGGTCATGTGGTGGAACACGTAGCGCCCGCCCACGGTGTCGCCGGTCCCGTCGGGCGGGATGTCGTTGAACTCCTTCACCTCGACCGCGGCCACGTAGCGGTCCTCGGTGAGCCCGATGGGGATGGTGCCGAGGTTGGTCCACTTGTCGGGGGCGGCGGCGGGCACGGTCACCGCCGGCGACTCCACGATCAGATCCGGCTCGCCGATCTCCCACTCGCTCTCGTCGCCGAAGTCGAGGGGGGGCGGCAGGTCCTCGGGGTCGCCCAGCGGCGCGCCGGCGTCGACCCAGCGGCCGATGAGCCCGATCTCGTCCTCGCTCAGCGAGATGTCGTTCTTGTAGTGCTGGATGCCGATGTCGCGCTCGATGAACCACGGCGGCATCGCGCCGCGGTTGCTGCGCAGGGCGGTCCGGGCCTTGATGGCCCGCGCGTAGGGCCGCACCTCGGCGTAGGTGAGCAGCGACATCGGGGCCACCGACGCGGGCCGGTGGCACTGCTGGCAGCTCCGCTGGAGAATCGGCGCGATGTCGCGCGCGAAGGTGACCTCGGCGTCCGCCGCCGGGGCCGACTGCGCGCTCGCGGCGGCGGGGGCCATGAGCAGGAAACCGACGACACCGGCGACCAGAAGTCCGGAACCACGCATGGCGCTCATCGCAGACTCTCCTTCGAAGACACGGGCCGACCGCATGCAGATCCGACCCGATAGTATCTCTCTACTGCGGTTCAGGCCGCAACATCTCCCGCTGCCGCCAGACTACGACCGCTCCTTCCCAACCCGGCCGAGCGTCAGCTCGTAGAGCTTGTCCACTCTCTCGTAGAGCTTGTCCATCCTCTCGTAGAGCTTGGCGACTCTCGCGTTGAGAGCCGCGACCCAGGGGACATCTCCCGCGAGCAGCCGCCACCCGCGCGGCGCGGCGGTCACTGCGTCACGCCCGGTGCGCGGCCACCGCGTCCTCGTCCCACTCGAGCCCGACCCCGGGGGTGTCGGGAATGTGCAGCTCCCCGCCCTCCACCGCGTAGGGCCGTTGCAGCACCGGGTCGGCCCAGCTCTGCCACTCGAGCCAGTGCGCGGTCTCGGTCACCCGCATCACGTGCGCCGCCACCTCCGGATACAGGTGGGTCGACACCGGCACCCCCGCCGCCGCCGCGATGGCCGCCGCCTGCAGCCAGCCGGTCACGCCGCCGATGCGCATGAAGTCGGGCATCACGAAGTCGCACGCCCGCGCCTCGAGGGCGCGGTAGAGCGAGCGCGGGCCGTAGAAGTTCTCGCCGATCTGTATCGGGGTGTCGAGCTCGGCCGCGAGGCGCCGGTAGCCGTCGAGGTCGTCGTACACCACCGGCTCCTCGATCCAGGTCAGCCCGCGGCCGTCGAGGGCGTGGCAGCGCTCCAGCGCCTCGGCGAGGTCGAGCCCCTGGTTGAAGTCGACCATCAGGTGCATGTCGTCGCCGACCGCCTGCCGCACCGCCTCGAGGGCGGCGAGGTCGTCGCGGAAGCGCGTCCGCCCCATGCGCAGCTTCAGGCCCTCGAAGCCGCCCTCCTCGCGCAGGGCGACCGCCTCCTCCGCCACCGCGGCGGGCTCGTGCAGCCACAGCCCGTTGCTGTTGTAGGCCCGCACCGGGGCGACCGAGCCGCCGAGCAGCACGCACAGCGGCTGGCCGGCAGCCCTCGCCAGGGCGTCCCACGCCGCCATGTCGACCCCGGACACCGCAATCGCCGACAGCCCCTCGTACCCGACGAAGTGCAGCGACTTGCGGCTCGTCTCGTAGAGGTCGACGGGGGCCACCGCCCGGCCCCGCAGCAGCTCGCCGAGGTCCTCGAGGGCCGGCACGAGATAGCGCATCGCCTTCGGGATGTACGGCTCCAGGTAGCTGCGGCCGACGACGCCCTCCTCGGTCTCGAGATCGATGAGCACCATCGGCCACTCGCGGATGGTGGCGATGCGCGCGACCACCGGGCGCTCGAGGGGCAGCAGCACGGGACGGGCGGTGAGGCCGCGGATGGTGAGGCGAGGGCTCGGTGCCGTGTCGGTCATGGACCCTCGGGGCAATTGGATGAATCGCCGTGTTGTCGCGCCGCGCCCGTCGGCTCGACGCCGGCCGCCAATCGCCGCCCGCGTCTCCGCATCGCGCACGGCCCGTCCTGCGGGAGTCCGCGCCCCTCGGCCTTGCGGCCCCCCTTACCGGGCCGTCCCGGGGCCGACTTCGCCATCCGGCCATCGAATCGCGCCCGGCACGCGCACGAGACAGCCCCGGACCATGCGCCGCTTCTCTCGTCTCGACGGTCTGCTAGTAGCGGAACAGATAGGAGACCTTGCCGAAGAACGCCCGGTTGGTCCGCTGGAGCGCCATCATCGGGAACAGCACGCTGTCGATCTTCGTCCCGTCCCGGAAGCGGTCGTCGTAGCCCAGGAAAAGGACCGTGCCGGCGTTGATGCGGTACGTCATCAGCACGTTGTTGCCGACGGTGAGGTCCCAGGTGTTGTGCTCCAGGATGTGCCGCAGCAGCAGCCGGTCGGTGAACTGGTACGTGGTCCGCCCCCGGAGGATCTTCACGTCGTAGATCTCCGCGCCGCCGACAGGGTCGACGAAGTTGCTGAACACGGTCCTCAGCTCGGTGCGGAGCCGCGACGTGGGCTGCACGCGGAAGTTGACGTTCCCCGAGACCGACTGCCCCCGGTACGGATTGACCTCGTCGTAGAGGATGCCGTGGCCCCAGTTGTATCCCCCGAACAGCGAGAACACCCGCGAGCTGATGCCGCTGAAGAACCCGTAGCCGGTCTTCTTGAAGTCGACCTCCTGGAACCGCTCGAGGTCGTGGTTGACCATCCCCGTGAACGAGATGTTGTTCGTGAACGAGAAGCTCGCCATGCCCTGGATCTGCTCGTCCTGCAGCACCCCGGCGTGGTCGTAGAGCCGCAGGTAGGTCAGCGACGGCCCCCACGTGAGGATCGACGACTCGGGCCACCAGCGGTAGCCGATGTTGCCGCTCGTCTGGCGCAGGTCGACGCGGGGCAGGAACCCGGTCAGGGTCCGGAACTCCGGATCGATGCTGCTGTAGGCGGCGCTGTAGCTGAGGTTGCGGCCCTCGCGCGAGAAGTCGGCCTCGACGGCCGGCCCCGACAGCGCCCCCATCTCCCCGTCCACGGTGTCCGATCCCATGGCCAGGAAGTTGACGCGGTGGTTCCGTCCGAGCCGGAACCGGCCGTCCACCCCCGCCACCCGGTTGTAGTCCTCCCCGAACTCGCGGGCGGTCATGATGCCGCCGACGTAGGACTCCGAGTACAGGTCGTAGCGGGCGCGGCCGATCACGGTCTGCGCGGACGTGCCGCCCCGCGGATCGGCCGCGTCGAGCAGGGCCCCCGGCGCCTGGTCGTCGGCCACGAGCACCCCGACGGTCGACTGGCCCACCTTGCCGGTCAGCTTGCCGCCGTAGAGGGGGTCGATGACGGTGCGGGTGTGCACCAGCGTCAGCGGCGTCGCGGTCTGGAAGATCTCCTGCCCCTCGAGGAAGAACGGGCGCTGCTCGGGGTAGAAGAGCGCGAACCGCTGATTGGTCTCGACCTGGGGCCGGTCCGACTCGATCTGCGAGAAGTCGGGGTTGTAGGTGAAGTCGGCGGTCAGGTTGGGGGTGATGCCGTACTTGACGCCGAGCCCGAACGCGCCCTCCGGATCGTTGTCGGCGAACACGCCGTTCGCGGTGTCGAGCGACCCGGTGCGGAACCCGGTGACCTCGGGGAGGAACTCGAGGTTGCGGCTCGCCGACAGGTCGGACAGCCCCTCGAGCTGACCGAACTGGGTGATCTGCCCCGCCACCCCCCGGGAGATCGGCGACCACGACTGCGCCTCGGACTTGCCCCGGATGATGCGGGTGATCTGGAACCCCCAGCGGTGGCCCACCCCGGCCGGGCGGGACGGATAGCGGAGGCTCTTGAACGGAATCCGCATCTCGGCCATCCAGCCGTCTTCGACGATGCGGCCGGCGGTGTCGAAGAGGGCATTCCACGAGTCGTCGCCGCGGATGCCGAACTGCCCCGACACGCTGCTGCTGCTGCGCCCGCGCGAGCCGCCGCCACCGCCGCGCCGCGCCGACGAGCTCGAGCTCGAGCGCGAGAAGCCGGTGCTGCCGTCGGCGTTGACGATCGAGTCGGCCTGCACGCCGTAGCCGTTCACCTCGAACTGGTAGGCCCGCTGCTGGTCGAGGAACGGATCGAACAGCACCGCCATGCGGTCGTCGCCGCGAATCTCCTCGCGGTCGGCGCGGTTGACCCGCATGATGCCGGGGTTCGAGTAGTGCGCGTAGAAGGCGAAGTAGAGATGGTCGCTGTCGTAGGCCATCCACACCTCGGTGTCCTCCGAGCCGGGCGCCCCCTCCACCGGCGCGATCTGCACGAAGTGGGTCAGGTGGGTCGCGGTCTCCCACACCGAGTCGTCGAGCCGGCCGTCGATCTCCGGGGGACTGGCCGTCCGCGCCACCGCCACCGTCGGCCGCTCGAAGAGGCCGGGGGCGAACCCGCCCCCGCCGGATCGCCGCGGCGGCGGCGCGTCGGCGGTCCTCGGCGGACGCGCGCGATCCGGGCCGGGCAGGGCGAGGGCGCCGGTCACCCCGTTCCCCGACCCGGCCGCACCGCCCCCGGCCAAGGGATCGGCGCCGGCCCCGGCCGAGACACGACCGGGGCCGGGGAACGAGCCCGGCGCAGTGCGCGACGCCGGCGCAGTGCGCGGCCCCGGCTCGACCCGCCCGGCCGGCGCGGCGGAGGCCGGAACGACGCCGGTCCCGGGCGGCGCCCCCCGGTTCGGGCGTCCGGCGACGAGCGCCTCGGGCGGCGGCGCGGCCCGGGAGAGCCGCGGCGCCGCGCGGGACGACGGCGACCCGGACCGCGACGCCAGCCAGTCGGCGACGGCGGCGGCGACCCGGTCCTGCGTCTCGAACAGGTCCTGCCAGGTGCCGTCCACCCGCGTGCTGAACGCGACGGCGCCGGACGCCACGTCGACGACCCGGGTCGTCACGCGGAGGCGGTCGCCGACCCGCTGCAACGTGCCGTCGACGAGCCAGCTCACGCCCCGGTCGTGCCAGGCGGCCATCGCGCCCGGCCCGCGGGCCTCGGCCCCCGGCGCGGCGCCCGACCAGCCGCCGCCGCCCACGACCGACATCCCGACCCGTTGCACGTCGGCGGCGACGGTGTCGGCGATGCCCGCCCCGATCCAGTCGTCGGCGGGCTGCCGGCTGACGTTGGTGAACGGGACGACGGCGGCGACCGGGGGCTGCGCCGCGCCCGGAGCCGCCGCCGAGACGCAGAGCAGCGCGAAACCCGCGGCGGCGGTGGCCGTACGGGTGCGGTGGCCGGTGGAAGCAGGTAGTCTCATGTGATCGTGAAGTGCCCGGAAGCGGCGAGCCTGGTACGCCGACCTGCTCGACGCGTAGCCCGTTATTCTAGCAAACTCGCGGGCGTCGGCCGGCCGTGGTAAAACCGTCCGCGGGCCCCTGCCGGACTCTCGACGCCGGAAGCCCGCGGCGCGGAAGGTCGCCGGCTCCTGCAGCGTCGGTCGGGCGCCGACCGGAGCCGTCACGCGACGATGGCGAGCTGGCCGCCCGGCAGGGCGGTCCGGGCGCCGTCCCGACCGCCGGCCCCGACGTCGCGGATACCGCGGCCCCCCACGGACGGCATCGCCGTGCCTGTGCATCCCCCTCCGACCGGACCTCCGCTGGTCGCGCTGCTCGGCCCGACCAACACCGGAAAGACGCACCGCGCGGTCGAGCGCCTGCTCGAGCACCGCAGCGGCATGATCGGGCTTCCCCTGCGGCTGCTCGCGCGGGAGGTCTACGACACCCTGACGGTGCGGGCCGGCGAGCAGGCGGTGGCCCTGGTCACCGGGGAAGAGAAGCGGGTGCCGGCCGCCCCCCGCTACTGGGTCTGCACGGTCGAGGCGATGCCCCTCGACCGGACCGTCGACTTCCTCGCCGTCGACGAGATTCAGCTCGCCGCCCACCCCGAGCGGGGGCATGTCTTCACCGACCGGCTGCTGCACGCCCGAGGCCGGCGCGAGACCTGGTTCCTGGGCTCGAACACGGTGCGGGGGATGGTGACGGCGCTGGTGCCCGACGCGACCGTCCGCGGCCACACCCGGCTCTCGACCCTGCGCCACCGGGGTCGCCTGAAGGTCGGCGGGCTGCCGCCGCGCACCGCCGTCGTCGCCTTCTCGATGGCCCGGGTCTACGACCTCGCGGAGCGGGTGAGGGCGCGCCGCGGCGGCGCCGCGGTGGTGCTCGGCGCCCTGTCCCCCCGCGCGCGCAACGCCCAGGTCGCCCTCTACCAGAGCGGCGAGGTCGACTTCCTGGTGGCCACCGACGCCATCGGCATGGGCCTGAACCTCGACGTCGACCACGTGGCCTTCGCCGAGCTCACCAAGTTCGACGGCCGCACGAGCCGCAACCTCGACCTCGTCGAGCTGGGCCAGATCGCGGGCCGCGCCGGCCGCCACCTGAACGACGGCACGTTCGGCGTCCTCGCGCCGCGGAGGAGCTCGCCCCGCGCGTGATCCGGGCCGTCGAGAGCCACCGCTTCCCCGCCGCCCGCAGCGTGATGTGGCGCAACCGCGAGCTCGACTTCTCGGGCCTCGACGCCCTCATCGCCTCGCTCTGCCGGCGCCCGGACCGGCCCGGGCTGCGGCTGGCGACGCGCGGCGCCGACCGCGACGCCCTGTGCGGCCTCGCCCTCGACCCCGTCGTCCGCGACCGCGCGCGGGACGAGGCGGGCGTGAGGCTCCTCTCGGACCTCGACGCCCTCATCGCCTCGCTCTGCCGGCGCCCGGACCGCCCGGGCTGCGGCTGGCGACGCGCGGCGCCGACCGCGACGCCTGTGCGGCCTCGCCCTCGACCCCGTCGTCCGCGACCGCGCGCGGGACGAGGCGGGCGTGAGGCTCCTCTGGGACGTCTGCCAGATTCCCGACTACCGGCAGCTCGTGCTCGAGGACCACGCGGCCCTGCTCGGCGACGTCTTCCGCCAGCTGACGGGATCGTCGGCCCGGCTCTCCGCGGACTGGCTCGCCGAGCGCATCGGCCGTCTCGACCAGACCGCCGGGGACGTCGACGACCTGCTGACCCGGCTCGCGTTCATCCGCACCTGGACGTACATCGCCCACCGCCCCGCCTGGGTCGCCGACCCCGCCCACTGGCAGGCGCGCACCCGGGCCATCGAGGACCGGTTGAGCGACGCCCTGCACGAGCGACTCGTGGAGCGATTCGTCGACCCGCGCCGCAACGCCCCCCGGGAGGCCCGCCCCCGCGACGACGCGGGGTTGCGCGACGCCGGCCCGTTCGCGGTCCTCGCCCGGCTCGTGCCCGACGCATCCCCGGCGTCCGCGCGGCCCGCGGGCTGGCTCGAGCGGCTCATCGACGCGCCGCACGAGCGCATCGAGATCGACGCGGGGGCGCGCATCCGCTTCGCGGGGAAGCTGGTCGGACGCCTGGTGCGGGGCGCCGACCTGCTGCGTCCCAACGTGGTGGTGTCCGACGGCGTGACCCCCTCGCGGGGGCTTCGCCGCCGCGTCGAGAGGCGCCTGGTGGCGGCGGCCCGCGACCTCGCGGGCGAGGTCCTCGCGCCGCTACGGAGCGACCGCTTCGAAGAGCTGGGGGCGGCGGGGCGGGGCGTCGTCTACCAGCTCGAGCAGGGGCTGGGCACCGTCCTCGCTCGCGACGCACGCGCGCAGCTTCAGGCGCTGACCCCGGCCGAGCGCCGGCTTCTCGAGCGGGCGGGCATCTGTCTGGGGCTGCACGTGGTCTATCTGCGGGGGTCGCTGAAGGCGGGACCGGTCCTGAGCCGGGCGGCGCTGGCGGCGGCGTTCTGGGGCGCGGAGGCCGAGTCGGTCCCGCCCCCGCCGGCCGCGGTGTCGATGCCGGCTGAGCCGGACCGGCCGGCCGCCCTCTACGCCGCCGTCGGCTTCCCGGTGGTCGGCGTCCGGGCCGTCCGCGCCGACGTCCTCGAACGGCTCGTCCGCGAGCTCCGACGCCTCGCCCGGCGAGGCCGGTTCGACCCCGCCGAGCCGGTGCGCCGGCGGCTGTCCTGTCCCCGAGCCGACGTCCTGCCGGTGGTCGAGGCCCTCGGCTACCGGGACGCCGGCGACGGCCTCGTTGTTCGCCCGCGTCCCCGCCGGCGCCGCCCCCCGGCGGCATGAGAGCCCGTGGCGGCCCCGCTGCAACGGGACGAAGGCGCCTCTCCCCGGCCTCGCGCCGCCCTGGGCTTCAGCGTGGCCCGCCCATCGTCGCCTTCGGCTACGCTGGGCGCCCGACCACTCTCAGCAGTCCGCACGGTTCCATTGCGCAGATCCCCGGAGCGGCTCAGCGCCCGCCGGCCTCCTCGGGCATCCGCAGGCGGACGGCGCCCCGGTCGGCCTCGATCCGCAGCAACGGGCCCCCACCATTGACCTCAAGGCGGTCACCCCCGCTCGACTCCGTCTCCAACCGCTGCACCCAGTGGGCCGCGTCCAAAACGGACAGCCCCGGGTCCCCGGCCGGCACCGGCGACGACAGCGAAAGGTCGCCCGGTCCGACCGCGAAGCCGGAGCGGCCGGTCAGCGCGGCGTCTATCGTCACCCCCCCGTCGGCGGCGAGCTCGACGACGAGGTCGCCCCGGTCCATCGCCACGAGGGAGTCGTTCTCGATCGCGAGGTCGCGCAGCGTCACGTCCGTGCGCTGGGCGTCGAGCCGCAACTCTCCCCGCACCCCGTCCAGCACGACCCCCCGGGCGCGGTCGAGGTCGATCTCGATCGATCCCGCGAGGCCGCTCGCCCGGAGCTCCCCCCGATCGAACGTCAGCGTCACCGTCCCCGCGAGATCGCGGGCGTCGAGGTCGCTCCGGTCGAGGTCGAGCACCAGCAGCCCCTCGAACCCCTCGACGGTCGTCGGAGACCGATCGATCTCGAGGTCCAGGTCGACCTGCCTGGGAGCGCGGATCTCGTAGTGCACGCTCGGCAGGCGGCGGTTCCCGAAGAACCCCCGCCGGGGCACGCCGCCGTAGTCGGCCCAGATGCGCACCGAGCGGCGATTGCCCCGCACCTGGATGGCCGTGCCCTCCACCGCCCGCCGCGCATAGTCGGCATCCACGTCCGCGGGAGGCTCGATGCGCGCGAGAATCTCCGCCACCGGGCGATCCCAGGACACCAGCTCGACGCTCCCCCGATCGGCCTCCAGGGCGAGCCGGGTGGGGGGCTGCAGCTCCATGGTGTGCTCGAACACCCGATCCTGCGCCGCGGCCGCGGCAACGGACGCCACGCTCAGACCGACCACCAGTAGCACTCGACGCGCATTCGGCATGGTTTCCTCCTCAGGAGCGGGTGGTGGCGACGGACCGCGCTGCATTCGACCGCCCGATGCACCCTGCGCGCCGGCGGTCTCGGGGGCCGGCCCGCCCATCGTCGCCTTCGGCGCCGCTGAGCGCCCAACCAACGCTGCCAGGGATCCGCACCGTGCTCCGGCGACTCCAGCCCGCCCATCGTCGCCTTCGGCGCCGCGGGGGCGCCCAGCCAACCCTGCCGGGAGTCCGCACCGTGCTACGGCGCAGACTCCTGGGCGCCCTTTCGCGCCGAGCCCGGGGCCGCGGGCGTCGATGAAGCAGGGTTCCCGCATTATATTGGAACCGACCATGTCCACGACGTCCCGCGCCGCCGTGGTCCCGACCCGCCGCCGCGGCGCTCGATCCGGCCGGTCGCGAGGCGGATCCGCCGCCCGGCTGGTTCTCGCGGCGCTGGCGCTGCACGCCATCGTGCCGGCCGCCGGCGGCGGGGCCCGAGCCCGGGAGCCCGTGGCGGCGGGTTCCGCTGCATTCGGGACTACGCAGGGTTCGTCGGCCGGCTCCCAGGACCGCGGGGCCCCGCGCCGAGTGCCGGCCGGGCCGGACGCACCGCGCGAGCGCGGCGACGACTTGCGGATCTGGCTGGTGACGGCCGGTCCCGGCGACGCGGTCTGGGAACACTACGGCCACAACGCCCTCCGCGTGCTCGACACCCGCACCGGCCGCGACTATTCCTACGACTGGGGCATCTTCGACTTCCGGCAGGCCGACTTCATGGCGCGCTTCCTGCAGGGACGGATGCTCTACATGGTGGCGCGCCAGCGCACCGACGTCGTGCTCGACTTCTACCGGGAGACGGACCGCGAGGTGGTCCTCCAGGAGCTGGACCTCACGCCGGCCGAGAAGGCCATGCTGAGCGACGCCGCGTACGAGAACGCCCTGCCGCAGAACCGCGACTTCATCTACCAGTACTTCGTCGACAACTGCTCGACGCGGGTCCGGGACCTGCTCGACCGGGTGCTCGGCGGCGCCCTGCGGCGCGAGTTCGAGGGGCAGGCGACGGGCTTCAGCTACCGGCACCACGCGCGGCGCCTCACGCAGGTCGATCCGCTCGTCCACACCGGGGCCGACCTGGCGCTCGGCGCCTCCGCCGACCGGCCGATCTCGGCGTGGGAAGAGCTGTTCCTGCCCCTGTCGCTGCGCGACCGCATCCGGTCCGTCCGCATCACCCGGGACGGAGAGACGCGGCCCCTGGTTCGGGCCGAGCAGGTGCTGTACACGTCGAGCCGCGCCCCGGAGCCCGCGGCGCCGCCGGCGTGGCTCGGCCGCTACCTGGCCCTGGGACTCCTGATGGGGATGGTGTTCGCGGCGGCGGGGACGCCCCGGGCCCGGACCTCGACGGGGCTGCGCCGAAGCGTGCTCGCCCTGGCCGCCGGCTGGTCGCTCGGGGCGGGAGCGGTCGGCACCATCCTCGTCCTGCTGCTGGCGACCGACCACACGTTCACCTGGTGGAACGAGAACCTCTTCCTCTTCAATCCCCTGCTGCTGGGCCTCGCCGTCCTGCTGCCCCTGTCGACCCGGAGCGCGGCGTGGCGGGGACGCGCCCGCGCCCTCGCCGCCGCCGTCTCGGTCCTCGGGCTCGCCGGCCTCCTCTGGCAGCTCGCGCCCGCCTCGACCCAGCCCAACGCCACCTTCCTCGCGCTCGCCCTGCCGGCCCACCTCGGCATCGCGTGGAACCTCCACCGGGCTCGTCCTGCGCCGATCAACGGGCCGGCTGAAGGCGCGGAACCGGGCTCCGCTGCAGGACCCCCTCCCTGACCAGCCGCGTCACCAGGGTCAGCTTTCCCTCCCCATCGAGGCAGTCGGGCAGGTCCTCGACCGCGAACTCGCCGGCCGTCGTCGCGAAGCGCAGCGCCGGCCACACGGCGGCCGGCAGCCTCAGCTCGCGCCCGCAGAACCGGAGCAGGCACGTCTCGCCCTCGGTCACCGCCTCGGCGAGCAGCCCGGCCCGGCGCCGCACCCGCGAGCCGGGCGTCAGCCGGTCCCGGCGGAGCCGCTGGCCGAGCAGGTCGGTGAACAGCGGCACGTCGGCGGCCAGGACCTCGTCCGAGAAGCGGCGCCACACGACCTCGGGGTCGAACCGGGACTGCACCAGCGCCAGCTTCTCGTCGAACAGGCGCGCCCGCTCGGCGGCCGGGAGTCCGTCGCCCGCGAACCCGCGAGGCAGGTTCCGGCGCAGCGACTCCTCCTCGAGGGCCGCCGCGGTGACGCTCTCGACGAGGAACTCGGCCCAGGTGAACGCGGTGAGCCCGAGCGTGACGTGCAGCGACGACTCGCCCGTCGAACGGGCGGAGTGCATGAGGCCCCGCGGCAGGTAGACGGCGCTGCCGGGGCCGAGCTCGAACTCGTCGCTGACGTCGCCGGGCGGCGTGCCGGGCTCGAAGCGCTGGCCCCGGAGCGGCAGCCTCACCTTGGTGTCGTAGATCGACCAGCGCTTCGTGCCGCTGATCTGCAGCACGAAGACGTCGTGGGTGTCCCAGTGCGGGGCGAACCCCTGCGCGTCGGGCGGGGTCAGGTACACGTTGGTCTGGACCCGTGACGAGAAGCGCCGCCCGAGGGCGACGCAGAGTTGCGCCAGGGCCGGCACCCGCTTGTGGAGCTGGTTGAAGACGATGGTCGCGCCGTCGTCGAAGAACCTCGCGACCTCGAGCGGATGCACCCGGCCGGCGTCGTTCGTGAACTCGCGGGACGGGACGTTGCCGTCGCCCCGGACCAGGCTGATGTCGCCGCGACCGGCCGAGTGGGTGCCCAGCACGACGTCGAGGTCGCCCACCGAGAGCAGCTCGGCGTAGTAGGACGGCGCCGCGCGCGGGACGTGCAGGAGCCGCTGCTCGTAGTGGTCGCGCTCGAACTCCGCCGTCGGCAGCGGGTCGATGAGCCAGGCGTACCAGTCGCGGTCGGCGGCCCCGCCGCCGTCGTTCGCCGGTTCCGGCCCGGTAAGGTCCGTCGTCATTTGGAGCGCTCCGTACGCCGCGACCGGGACGTCGGGCCCCGGCCGGGTCAGGGTCAGGAGGTCGAGGGGCGTCGAGATCGACCGTTGACAGCCGCTGCAAGCCCCACTACGATACTGAGACTCGTTTTCATTTTACAGACTCAGGGAGAAACGTGATGCGGAAACCGAAAGACGGGAAGCTCGGCGCCGATACCGCTGATTCGCCGATATCGCTGACCGACGAGGACATCACCACCGTCCGCGTCGACCGCCGCTCGTTTCTCTCGCGCGCGGTCGCGGCCGGCTCGGTCGCGGCGGCGGCGGCCCTGACCGCGGCCTGCCCCGGCGGGACCGACTCGGACGGGGGCGGCGACGCCGGCTCGCCCGCGACCGACTCCGACCAGGCGACCGACTCCGACCAGGCGACCGACTCCGATCAGCAGGCGACCGACACTGACGGCGCCCCGTAGGCGTCTGCGCCGTAGAACCGCGCCGCCTCCGGAGGAGGCGCAGACTCACCGCCAAGGCGGGCCGACGACCTTGGCGCCGGCCCGCCGTCGCCGAGATCCGACCGGACATGTCCCTGCGCCGGGCTGTTTTCTGGATCCACCTGGCGGTCGGCGTCACCGCCGCCGTCGCCGTCCTCGTGATGGCGGTGACCGGCGTCCTCCTCACCTACCAGGCGCAGCTCGAGCGTTGGGCGTTGCGCGACTATCGCGCGGACCCGGCGCCCGGCGCCGCCCCCCTCGCGCTCGACGAGCTCCTCGCCCGCGCCGGCGGCGAGGCGCCGGACGGCCTCGTCGCGTCCGTGGTCCTGAGCAGGGACCCGCGCGAGCCCGCGGTTCTCGAGCTCGCCGACGGCGCCAGCGTTCACGTCGACCGCTTCAGCGGCGAGCGGCGGGGCGACGGCGACACGCGGACGGGGCGCTTCCTCCGCGGCGTCATGTACTTCCACCGGTGGTTCGCCCTCGAGGGAGAGTACCGCATCGTCGGCCGGACGATCATGGCGACCGCCAACCTCGGATTCCTGTTCCTGCTCGTCAGCGGCATCTACCTCTGGTGGCCTTCGCGGGGGGGCCGGGCCGCGTGGATGCGGGCGCTGTGGTTCCGCCGCGGCCTCGGGGGACGGGCCCGCGACTTCAACTGGCACAACGTGATCGGCTTCTGGTCGGCGGTCCCGCTCGCGGTCATCGTGTGGAGCGGGGCCACCATCTCCTACCAATGGGCCGCCGACCTCGCTCATCTCGCGGCGGGCGACGCGCGGCCGTTCCAGCAGTCGCCGTGGTCGTCGGCGTCCGTGACGCGGGA
Organism: Vicinamibacterales bacterium; assembly: GCA_965116765.1. GTDB lineage: Bacteria > Acidobacteriota > Vicinamibacteria > Vicinamibacterales > UBA8438 > JAJEEA01. The sequence goes on from OZ220718.1 coordinate 3,023,311, forward strand.
CCCACCGGTCAGGCCGGACCCGTCGGCCCCGCCGGTCGAGCTGCAGGCGCTGGCCGCGAAGGCCGTCGCCGGGACCCCGGGCTGGCGCACGATCACCATCGACCTGCCCGAATCGACTGGCGATCCCGTGGTGGTCGCGGTCGACCGCGGCAACGGCCGCCAGCCGTCGATGAGCGAGGACCTGCTGTTCGACCGGGCCACCGGCGAGCTCGTCGGGCGCGGCGGCTATCCCACCTTCAGCCCCGGCTTCAAGATCCGGAGGTGGCTCCGGTACGCGCACACGGGCGAGGTGTACGGCGTGATCGGGCAGTCGATCGCCGGAGTGGTGTCGCTGGGGACCGCCGTCATGGCCTGGACCGGCCTCGCGATGAGCTGGCGCCGCTTCTTCGGCTCCGCCGGCCGCGGGTGACGGCCGGCGGAGTCACGTTCGCCCGCTCGATCCCGGAACCCGTCGGCATCCGGGTGCGCCGCGGGGTGGTCAACGCGTCGGGATCACGCCAGATCGAACCGGTCGAGGTTCATCACCTTGCTCCACGCCGCCACGAAGTCGCGCACGAACGCCGGCTCGGCGTCGTCGCAGGCGTAGACCTCGGCGATGGCGCGGAGCTGGGAGTTCGAGCCGAAGACGAGATCGACGGCGGTGCCCGTCCACCTGACCTCGCCGGTCCCGCGGTCGCGCCCCTCGAACCCGTCGCCGTTCGCTGCCCACGCGGTGTTCATGTCGAGCAGGTTGACGAAGAAGTCGTTGGTCAGCGCCCCCGGCCGCTTCGTGAGGACGCCTTGCTGCGACTGCCCGGCGTTCGCGTCGAGGACGCGCAGGCCGCCCACGAGCACCGTCATCTCGGGCGCGGTCAGGGTCAGCAGCTGCGCCCGGTCCACCAGCAGCGCTTCCGCGGCCTGGCGGTGTCCGTTCCCGAGGTAGTTGCGGAACCCGTCGGCGGTCGGCTCGAGCACCGCGAACGACTCCACGTCGGTCTGCTCCTGCACCGCGTCGGTCCGCCCCGGCGAGAAGGGCACCTCGACCTCGTGCCCGGCGCTCTTCGCGGCCTGCTCGACGGCGGCGCAACCGCCCAGCACGATCAGGTCCGCGAGCGAGACCTTCTTCCCGCCGGCCTGCGCGCGGTTGAAGTCGCCCTGAATGCCCTCCAGGACGCCCAGCACCTTCGCCAGCTCGGCCGGCTGGTTGACCGCCCAGTCCTTCTGGGGGGCGAGGCGGATGCGCGCCCCGTTGGCGCCGCCGCGCTTGTCGCTGCCGCGGAACGTCGAGGCCGACGCCCACGCGGTCGAGACGAGCTGGGAGACGGTCAGCCCCGAGCCGAGGATCCGGCCCTTGAGGGCGGCGGCGTCCTCGGCGTCGATCAGCTCGTGGTCGACGGCGGGCACCGGGTCCTGCCACAGGAGCGGCTCGGCGGGGACCTCGGGGCCCAGATACCGCGAGACCGGCCCCATGTCGCGGTGGGTCAGCTTGAACCACGCGCGGGCGAAGGCGTCCGCGAACTCGTCGGGGTTCTCGTGGAAGCGCTTCGAGATCGGCGCGTAGATCGGGTCCATCCGCAGGGCGAGGTCCGTCGTCAGCATGACCGGGGGGTGCTTCTTCGACGCATCGTGGGCGTCCGGCACCGTGCCCGCGCCCCCGCCGTTGGCCGGCACCCACTGGTGCGCCCCCGCGGGACTCTTCGTCAGCTCCCACTCGTAGCCGAACAGGGTGTCGAAGAAGCTGTTGTCCCAGGTGGTCGGGGTGGGCGTCCAGGTGCCCTCCAGCCCGCTCGTGATGGCGTCGCCGGCCTTGCCGCTGCCGAAGCTGCTCTTCCAGCCGAGGCCCTGCTCGGCGATGGCCGCGCCCTCGGGCTCGGGGCCGACGTGGCTGTCCGGGGCGGCGCCGTGGGTCTTGCCGAACGTGTGCCCCCCGGCGATGAGGGCCACCGTCTCCTCGTCGTTCATCGCCATGCGGCCGAACGTCTCGCGGATGTCCCGGCCCGCGGCGACCGGGTCCGGCTCGCCGTTGGGCCCCTCGGGATTCACGTAGATCAGGCCCATCTGCACCGCGCCGAACGGCCTGGCGAGGTCCCGGTCGCCGCTGTAGCGCTCGTCGCCGAGCCACTCGGTCTCGGAGCCCCAGTCGATGTCCTCCTCGGGCTCCCACACGTCCTCGCGCCCGCCGGCGAAGCCGAACGTCTTCAGGCCCATCGACTCGATGGCGCAGTTGCCCGCGAGAATCATCAGGTCGGCCCACGAGAGCTTCCGGCCGTACTTCTGCTTGACCGGCCACAGCAGCCGCCGCGCCTTGTCGAGGTTCCCGTTGTCGGGCCAGCTGTTGAGGGGCGCGAAGCGCTGCGTGCCCGAGGCGCCGCCGCCGCGGCCGTCGTGGATGCGGTAGGTGCCGGCGCTGTGCCACGCCATGCGGATGAACAGCGGACCGTAGTGGCCGTAGTCGGCCGGCCACCAGTCCTGCGACGTCGTCATCACCGCCTCGATATCCTTCTTCACCGCGGCCAGGTCGAGCGACCTGAACGCCTCGGCGTAGTCGAACGCCTCGCCCATCGGATCGGACGCCGGCGTGTTCTGGTGGAGCACCTTCAGGTTCAGTTGATCCGGCCACCAGCGCAGGTTCGCGGCGGCGCCGGCCGCCGTGTGCAGCACCGGGCACTTGCCCTGGCTCGCGGTCTTGTCCTCAGCCGTGTCGTGCATCTCTTTTCAACCCTTTCTGTTCTCGATGGTTCCGTTCGTGGCGCCGCGCCGACGGCGGCAGCCGGGGCAGTACCCCCAGTAGACGACCTCGGCCTCGTCGATCGCGAAGCCGTGGTCGTCCGCGGCGGTGAGGCAGGGCGCCTCGCCCACGGCGCAGTCGACGTCGACCATGACGCCGCAGGCGCGGCAGACGAGGTGATGGTGATTGTCGCCCACGCGGTCCTCGTAGCGGGCGGGCGACCCCGCCGGCTGAATCCGGCGGGCCAGGCCCTTCTCCACCAGCGTGCCCAGGGTGTCGTACACCGCCTGCCTGGAGATCGACCCGATGCTCCCCCGCACGTCGTCGGCGAGCTCGTCGGCGGTGGCGTGCGGGTGGGTCGACACCGCCCGCAGCAGCGCCAGCCGCTGGGCGGTGACCTGCAACCCGTGCCGCCTCAGGAGCCGCTTGGCGTCCTCGTTCACCATGCACAGTTCATCAGGTATTCTGGACAGAGTCAAGTATCAGGCTGCATCGGAGATCGTGGCCGCGGGCGCTCGACCGCCGGTTGCGAGGAGCCCCCGCCCTCCTCCGGCGCGTCATGCTAGGATCCACGGGTACGCGCCATGGGCCATGACACGGAGGTTCAGATGACACGTTCACTCTTCGGCCGCGCACTCTCGGTCGTCGCCGGCAGTCTGCTTCTCGCCTCGTCCGCGGCGGCACAGGCGGTGCCCCAGCTCGATTCCTACGACGGGGTGGTCGTGCGGATCCTGCAGAGCAACAACGCGGGCACCATCCAGCACGTCATCGACCCCGAGCTGAACGAGGTCGTGGGGCTGATCAGAGGTTGTCCGAATCCGCACAACCTGACGATGCATCCCGACGCGCTCTACTACTACTGCGCGAACGAGCAGGACCATACGGTCGACGTGTTCGACACGAAGACGCTCGAGCTGGTCGAGCAGATCGAGCTGTCGCAGCGACCGAACAAGGTCGCGGTCAACAAGAAGCACCGGAAGATCTATGCGGGGATCGCACGGCGGTCGATGAATCCACTCGGCCCCGGGGTCGAGGTCGATCCGAACCGGGTGTCGCCGGCGCTCGTCGACGTCATCGACATCGACACGCACGAGACCGTCAAGAGCATCGAGGTGCACTATCCGGTGCACAACGTCTTCGTGACCCCCGACGAACGGTGGGTCGTGGCCGGTCTCAGGGGCCCGGCCGGGCCGGATGATCCCACGATCCAGGTGATCGACCCCGAGACCGACACGGTGGCCTGGTCGCTCGGGCTGAGTGGATACGAGCAGTACGGCCGGACGCACCACGAGGTGCGGCCGATGGCCTTCGAGGCGAACGACGACGGGTCGACCAAGCGGATCTTCGCGCAGGCGACCGGGATCAACGCCGTGTGGGTCATCGACTGGGAGAGCCGCGAGGTCGTCGACATGCTGTGGCCGCCCGAGCTGCCCTTGTGGGAAAAGAACGCCGACGGGATACAGACCGGTGACATGCACGGTCTCGAGGTGCTGGCGGATCGTTCCGCCGTGTGGGCCTCGAGCCGGCTCGACAGCCGCATCTACGGCTGGAGCCTGCCCGACCTCGAGTTCATCGGCGGCGTCGAGGTGGGCCCGAGCGCCAACTGGATGACGTCGACACCCGACAGCAAGTACATGTATGTCGCGGTGTCCGGGAGTGACCAGACGCTGGCGGTCGATCTGGAGAAGCTCGAGGTGGTCGCCAGCATCACGACCGGCGCGCGGCCGGCCCGCATCAGCACCGTCATCCTGCCCCCCGACCGCGTGAATCCCAAGGGCACCAACATGCGGTCGGAGGAGGAGTAGGGATCATGATGACGAGAATCCGCCTGGGGCTGATCTGCTGTCTGGCCGCGGCGGCGGTCGTGGCGCCACCGCCGGGCCTTGTCGCGCCGGTCGCCGCCCAGCCCCTGAGCGCCGGCGAGCTGGAGACGTATCGCGGCACCGTCGAGAGCGTCTTCATGGAAGACCGCGGGGGCACGACTCGAGGCTATGCGTCGTGCGTGATGTGTCACACGTGGCAGACGAGCGTGCGCTTCAGTCTGGAGACCCCGAGCTCCAATGCCGGCTGGAGCAGCGAGCAGTCGATGCGCAACTTCGAGGTGGTGAGCCAGCTCATCAACACGGCCGACCCCGAGAGCAGCCGGCTGCTCCTGAAGCCCCTGTCACCCGATGCGGGCGGACTGACTCACACCGGGGGGGCCTACTGGACCTCGGCTGACGACCCGGAGTACGTTGCGCTGCTCGATTGGATTCGAAGCATGCCGGACGACGCCTTCGTCCCTCCGCCGGAGCCCGAGATCGACTTCGAGTTCTTCCGCGCGTGCGTCCAGCCCGTCTTCGCGAATCCGCGCGAAGGGCAGCTCCGCTGCAGCAACTGCCATTCCGGGGGTCTCATCGGCTTCGCGCCGGCTCCCGGACGTGGCGACGAGTGGAGCGACGAAGAGGCCCAGCGAGCCTATCGGCTGATCACCCGCGTGATCACGCCGGGCAACCCCGAGCAGAGTCGGTTTCTGCTGAAGCCCCTTCATCCCGACGGCGGCGGCGCCTACACGCACAACGGTCCGCGACGCTGGCAGAATCGTGACGACCCGGAGTGGCAGATGCTGGCCGGGTGGGTTCGCGGGGAGCGAACCGGGCCCAGCTGTCCCTAGAGTCTGATAGTGGGGGCCACCGACACGCGTCGGTGGCCTCCGCCGGTCTCGGCGCCCACACCCGCCAGGATTGGCTCGCCCGCCCGCCGACGTCAGCCCGCCGACCGGAGAAGTCCAGCATCCTCTCCGACATGGCATGCTACGATCTCTGGAGTGCTGCCGTCCGGATCGGGTACCGTTCGGCGCGGCAGTACCGGCTGGCAGTACTTTGCCAGTTCTCGTAAATCGTTGATTCCAAACGGTGTGGGCCGCTAGCTCAACTGGTAGAGCAGCAGACTCTTAATCTGCGGGTTCGGGGTTCGAGTCCCTGGCGGCTCACCAATAAAACCAACAACTTGCAGCGATCAACGCGCGCTGTTTCTCGTCGGGGTTCTCACCGGCGTTGCACGAGGGGGCTCACGACCGGCCGGGGCGTCTTCCCCGGATGCTGCCTGCTAGTATCTCGTGGCTTCTCGCGAGCAGGTCCGCGGCCGGTTCCGGAAAGGTGAGTCGTGTCATCGCGCCGGCGCCAGCCGGTTCAGCTCCCGGTTCCGGGCCGGGTGCCTGGAGGCGTTCCCCGTCCGGTGGATGGCGGTGATCAGCTCGCGCAGCGTGTAGGCCTCTTCGGCGCAGGCCAGCACGACCTCGTCGGTTGGCGCTTCCCGCGCCACATGCCGATGATCGTGGCCTGGCCTGCACCCGCCGCGGTTCCCGCGTCACCGGCCCCATCGACGCCCGCCGCGACATGATGAAGGCATCCCCAGCCCTCGATGGAACCCGCCCTTCTCGCGTCGTTCGCGGTGGCGCTCGTCGCCTTCGGCGCCGTCTCCCGGAGAATGGAGCGTGGAGTCGTCTCGCCGCCGATGGTCTTCCTCGGGCTGGGGATCGTGCTGGGGCACCTCGGTTGGCTCGATGCCGGGAGCGGCCTGCTCGACGGCCTCACCGAGCTCACCCTGGTGCTCGTGCTCTTCACCGACGCCACGCGCATCGACCTCGCGCACCTCCGTCTGGAGGGGAGCCTGCCGGCCCGGCTGCTGGGCATCGGCCTCCCCCTGACCGTCGCGGCGGGAGCCCTCGCGGCGGGGATGATAGTGCCGGGGCTGGGGCCCTGGGAGGCGGTCCTCCTGGGCGCGGTCCTGGCGCCCACCGACGCCGCGCTCGGACAGGCGGTGGTGAGCAGCCGGCTGGTCCCGGTGCGGATCCGCCAGGGCCTCAACGTCGAGAGCGGCCTCAACGACGGCATCGCCCTCCCCGTCGTTCTCGTCGCCATCGCCTTCGCGGGGGCCGCGGGCGACGACGGCGGCCTCGCCCACTGGCTCTCCTTCGCGGTCCTGCAGGTCACGCTCGGCCCGCTGGCGGGGGCGGCCGTGGGCTACCTGGGCGGCCGGGGCGTCGCGCGGTCCGTTCGCGCCGGCTGGATGAACGAGCCCTTCCAGCGGCTGTCCGTCCTCGGCCTCGCGGGCCTGGCCTTCGCGGGCGCCGAGCTCGTGGGGGGCAACGGCTTCATCGCCGCCTTCGTCGCCGGCCTGACCCTCGGCAACACCGAGCGCGCGGTCTGCGCGCGCGTCCACGAGTTCGGCGAGGCGGAAGGACAGCTGCTCACGCTGGTCGTCTTCCTCATCGTCGGCGGGGTCCTGGTGCCCGCGGCGCTGCCGCACTGGGACCATCGGGCATGGCTGTACGCCCTGTCGAGCCTCAGCGTCGTACGCATGGCCCCGGTCGCCCTGAGTCTGGCCGGCTCGGGGCTGCGGCCGGCCACCCTGACGTTCGTCGGCTGGTTCGGCCCGCGCGGCCTCGCCTCCATCCTCTACGCGCAGATCGTGGTCCGGGAGGGCCTGCCCGCAGCGGGGCTCGTGGAATCGATCGTCACGCTCACGGTCGTGCTCAGCACCGTCCTGCACGGCCTCACCGCGTACCCGCTGGCAAGGCGATACGCGGCGCGCCTCGCGGCCACGCGCGACCGGTCCGAGGAGGAGCACCGGCCCGTCTCCGAGCTGCCGGTGCGCATCCGCCACGCCGCGGGCCCGGCGGCGGAGTGAGCGTCCCCACCCGGCACTTCCGGCGAAACGAGCTACAATTCCCCGGGTTGGCCATCGTCACGCCACGAGCGTTGATTGCCGAGAGCTGAACCATGTCGACGCTGACCATCCGTCTCCCGGACGACACGCACGCACGCATGAAGGTCCTCGCCCGGCATCGCGCCATGAGCGTGAACAAGCTGATGGAAGAGCTGTGCACCATCGCCGTCACCCAGCATGACGCGGAGACGCGCTTCCGTGCGCTGGCCGCGCGGGGCTCCGTGGACGAAGGACTGCGTATCCTCGACGAGCTGGACGTTGCGCTCGGCGCCGGGGAATAGCCCGCACTCACGGTCTCGATCAGCGTCGCCGACGTCCGGCTGCAATCGACGATCAAGCAGCCGAACCGTGTCCAGCCCGTCCCTCGTCGCCGCCGGCATGCGTTCGCCGGAGAGGTTCAGCTTCCCGACGACACGACCCGGACCGGCTTGCGCTGCGTGACATAAGGAAACCCGTCGTTGAACCCGGCGAGCTCCCGGAACAACTCGGGATTGCGGCAGTCGTCGGCGAGGCGGCGATCCAGAGCGTGGCGAAGGTCCTCCTGTGGAGTGACCATGAAGTGCCGATAGAGGTTCGTCACGCACAACCTCAATCCGGGGACCGTCCTCGGATACGCGCCGTGCCAGGTCGCCCCGTGAAAGACGATCAGGCTTCCCGCCTCCGCTTCGACAGGCACCGCCTCGCGCGCTGCCTTCGCACCGTCCGGCTTGCCGTCGCGCCGGTGAGAACCGGGAACATAGGCGAGGGCCCCGCCCGCCCGCGTGTAGTCCGTGAGGCACCACGTCGCGTTCGCGACGAACGCCGTCCCGCCCCACGGCCCCGGGACCGCGGTCTGGTCGGCATGCAATCCGAGCGTCGAGCCGTATCCGCGCTCGTCCCGCCACTTGACGAAGCACTGATGGTGCGAGAAGCGCGTTGGCGCCTCCCCGATCAGATGCCGCACCAGCGCTACCGTGACGGGGTGCACGGCGAGGTCGCGAAACGCCCGGTGACAGCCCGCGAGTTGCTGAACGACGACCTGGTTCGGCCTGTCCCCGGTGCGAACGACGATATTCACCGGCTCTGCATCCGGATGGTACTCCAGGGCGGAATCCGGTCCACGCTCCAGCGTGAACCCGCAGCCGACGAACTCCCTCGTCCGCCGCAACACCAGGTCCGACAAGCTGCGCACCCACCGCGCCGACGCGCCCGTAACCTCCGGCGGCACCACGCACAAGCCGCTCCTCGCCAGCTCCGCCACGTGGGACCTCAGTCCCAGGTCCTCCAGCTCCGGGCTCAACACATCGTCACCACTCATTTGCAGTCCGCCCCCCTTCTCCGGCGTCTTGCCCGCAACCTGGTCCGCCATGCCCACCCGCGATCCAGTCCACGGCCCTCTCCTCGGAATGGCACGCGGCAGCTCGTGCCCGCCTGTTCCGCGACCTCGAGCGGGAGCAGACGGTCTTCACCAATATCGTCGCGCATCGCGGGTTCAGCGCCAGCGCGACGTACCGGGGACAGACCGTCAGCATCCAGGGGACGCAGGTCTCCGGGTCGTACTTCCCGACCCTCGGCCTCGCGCCCGCGGTGGGACGCCTGTTCGGTCCGGAGGTCGACGAGGCGATCGGCGGGCATCCCGTCGTCGTCCTCGGCCACGAGTTCTGGCAGTCCGGTCTGGGCGGGACGCGCGACGTGCTGGGCGAAGCCCTCGTCGTCAACGGTCAGTCGCTGACGATCGCCGGCGTGGCTCCGTCAGGGTTCCGGGGCACCACGTTCAACCAGCCGTCCGACATCTTCGTGCCGCTCACGATGCACGGCCGGCTCTCGGCGGGCGCCGGCGAGAGCCGCTTCGAGGACCGCTCGAGCTACTGGCTCTACCTCTTCGCGCGACTCGAGCCGGGGGTGTCGCGAGACCAGGCCCGCGCCGCGATGCAGCCGCTGTACCGCGGCATCCTCGCCGAGGTCGAGGCGCCGCTGCTGTTCGGTGCGGGCGACGAGGTCCGGGCGCGGTTCGTCGCGAGGACGCTGCCGGTCGAGGACGGACGCCGGGGACAGAACGTCATCGACGACGTGGCCGGCCCCCGCCTGTTTCTTCTGTTCGTCGTCACCGCCGTCGTTCTCCTGATTGCGTGCGCCAACATCGCGAACCTGCTGCTCGCCCGCTCGGCCGCGCGGGGATCCGAGATGGCGGTGCGTCTCGCGGTCGGCGCGTCGCGGCGGCGTCTGCTGGCGCAGCTGCTCACCGAGTCGTGCGTGCTCGCGATCCTCGGCGGCGCGGCCGGGCTGGTCGCGGCGCAGTGGACCCTGCGTCTCGTCGGCGCGCTCCTGCCGCCGGAAGTCGCCGAGTACGTCCCCTTGACGCTGGATCCGCGTGCCGTCCCGTTCACCGGCGCCCTCGCGCTCGCGACGGGCGTGCTGTTCGGGCTCTTCCCGGCGTTCCACGGCACGCGGGTGGCGCTGATCTCGGTGCTCAAGGACGCTGCCCAGCCGGGCGGCGCCCGCTCGGCCTCCGGCTTCCGGCAGGGGCTGGTCGTGGCCCAGTTCGCCCTGGCGGCGATGCTGTTGCTGGTCGGCGGGCTCTTCATCCAGAGCCTGTGGAACCAGGGCCGCGTCGACCTCGGCATCCGGACCGCGGACGTCGTGACGTTCCGTCTGTCGCCTGCCCTCGACGGCCGTGGCGACGCGCAGGCGCGCGCGCTCTACGAGCGCATCGAGGACGCGCTGGCGGCCCAACCGGCGGTGAGCGCGGTGACCGCGGCCTCGACGCCGGTGCTCGCGGGATCCGCTCAGGGAACGTCCGTCATGGTCGAGGGATTCGAGGCCGGACCGGACACCAATCGCAGCACGAGGTTCAATCAGATCGGCGCCGACTACTTCCGGACCCTCGGAATCCCGCTGCTGGCGGGCCGGACGTTCAACGGGTCGGACGTGCGCGGGGCCCCGCCGGTCGCGGTCGTCAACGAGGCGTTCGCGCGCAGGTTCGGTCTCGGGCGCGAGGCCGTGGGCAGACGAGTGGGACGCGGCGGGCTCGACGCCGCGCTGGACACCGAGATCGTCGGGCTCGTCGCCGACACGCGCCAGGACGACCCCAGGAGTCCCGCCCAGCCGCTGCTGTTCGTCCCGTATCGACAGGAGGAGGCGGTGGGGTCCCTCGCGTTCTATGTCCGGAGCGCCCTTCCGCCAGCCGGCCTGCTGCGTTCCATCCCCGCGCTCGTGGCCGAGCTCGCTCCGAGCCTGCCCGTCACCGGCCTCGAGACCCTGCCGCAGCAGGTGGAGGACGCCGGCTTCCAGGACCGTGCGATGGCGGTGTTGTCCGCGGCCTTCGCGGGGATCGCGACGGTGCTGGCCGCCATAGGGCTCTACGGCGTGCTGGCGTACGCGGTGGCCCAGCGCACGCGGGAGATCGGCTTGCGCATGGCGCTCGGCGCGGACGCGGCGCGGCTGCGCGCCATGGTGCTCGGCCAGGTCGCGCGGATGACCCTGGCGGGCGGCGCGCTCGGCTTCGTTGCGGCGCTCGGCCTCGCGCGCGTCGCGCAATCGATGCTCTACGAAGTCGACGGTCTGCCGCCCGCCGTCGCCGCCGCGGCGGGCCTCGTCCTGACCGGCGTAGCCCTGGCCGCCGGGCTCGTCCCCGCCCATCGGGCGGCGCGCGTCGACCCGATGAATGCGCTCCGGCACCGGTAGACGGCCAGGGCGACGGCGGCCGAGCCGCCGGCCTGAGCACCAGACAGTCGTTCACGGTGACAGTGTCGCCGACGGTGCCGGGACCTTCACCGACCATCCGATTCAGCCCGGCGTGACACCAGTGTCGGCTGTCATAGAGGATTGTCGATGAAGTTGATGACCGACATTCTGGCCTTCTCCAGCTTGACTTCGCTTGCCCGAAACGCCGGTGGATTGGCACTGCCGAGCGCCGCTATCATCTGCATTTGGGCACTCTGAAACGCCCGCATCCGATTGTACAGCGTTTTGCCCAACCAGAACCGATTGGCATCGATCACCTGCCGTGCGCACTTGACTTTCTGCTCCGATTCCTTCTGCAGGGGAATCAACAGCTTTCTCAATTCCGTAGCGTAGTCGCCTTGATCGCCAGCCATCTCACGTGCCGATCTGAGCAACTTCCGAGCCACGACTTCTGATTCGTACAGGCTCGACCATACCTCACTGATATGGATTACACGCTGCCTGGCGATTTCGTTTCCAAACGCCAACCTCGCTCCGGAGCGGACAATGAGATGATGGAACACGAAGGCAACAATCGCCAACAACAAGGCGATCACTGCCTTGTCAGCTATCCAGAACACGACTTCACGCGCGCCTTCGGGAGCCAATCATTACCTCCTTTGCCAGCCCGGGGTGCCTCCGAGACCATCCTGTTCTTCCGCGGAGATCTCACCGCCGCGAAACACACCGCCACCGCGGTTCTCCCCCTCGTCGGGCCCGACCGCCGGCGGGCGGATGCCTCGACCTGCCTTGACGTCTTCTCGCTCGAGGCCCGGCCTCGAGCCTCGCATCACCGCGCCGCATCCCGCCGTTGGAACGCGAGCCCCACCAGCCGCTCGACGTCGTCCAGGACCAGGTAGGCGGCCGGCACCAGCACAAGCGTGACGACGGTGGCGAACAGCACCCCGAACGCCAGCGAGATGGCCATCGGCTTCAGGAAATCGGCCTGCGCGCCCTGTTCCAGCAGCAGCGGCGCCAGTCCCGCGAAGGTGGTGATCGAGGTGAGCAGAATGGGCCGCAGCCGGGCCGCGCCCGCTTCCTGCACCGCCCCGAGGAGGCCGCCGCCCCGCCGGCGCTCGCGGTTGATGAAGTCGACCATCACGAGGCTGTCGTTGACCACGACCCCCGACAGGGCCACGACCCCCATCATCGACAGCATCGTCACGTCCTCGTTCATCACGACGTGCCCGGCGACGGCGCCGACGAACCCGAGGGGGATGGCGCTCATGATGATCAACGGCTGCACGTAGGACCCGAGGGGGACCGCCAGCAGCGCGAAGATCGCGAACAGCGCGAGCGGGAACCCCACCTGCAGGCTGCCGATCACCGCGTCCTGGTCGGCCTGCGACCCTTCGAAGGAGAAGCGCACGCCGGCATGGTCCCGGGCCACGGCGGGCATGACGTCGGCCGCGAGGGCGGCGTAGACGGCGCCGGCCGAGGTGGCGGTCTCGTCGAGCGACGCCGTCACGCTCACCGCGCGGCTGCGGTTCACCCGCCGGATGGTCGAGACGCCGCGGCCGCTCTCCAGCGCCGCCACGTAGCCGAACGGGACCTCGGCGGCGTCCGGGGTCCTGATGCGCATGTTCTCGAGCTCGCCGAGCGACCGGCGGTCGGCGGCGGGATAGCGGACCATGACCCGGATGTCGTCGCGGCCGCGCTGGATGCGCTGCGCCTCCTCGCCGTAGAACGCCTGCCGCACCTGCCGGCCGACGTCCTCCAGCCCGAGCCCGAGCGCCTCGGCGGCGGGCTTGATGCCGATGCGCATCTCCCGCGGTCCGCCCTCGAACGAGTCGCTGACGTCGTGCACGCCGGCGAAGCCGCGCAGACCGTTCTTGACGCGCTCGACGGCCGCCCGCAGCTGCGCCGGGTCGGCGCCGACCAGCTGCACCTCCACCGCTTCGCCCGGCAGCAGGTCGGACGCCGAGAACCCCAGCTCCAGGGCTTCCGGAATCGGGCCGGTCAGCTCGCGCCAGCGCCGGCCCAGCTCGTCGGCCCGCACGCCGCGCTCGCCGGCCGGGGCCAGCTCCAGCATGACCTGGGCGGCGTGTCCCGACGCGTCGTCGGGCCCGCCCCACAACGGCCCCGGCGCCACCCCCAGCGGCTGGTTGCCGACGGCGGTCAGGACGTGCCGCAGGGGATCGGACCCGGTCTCCTCGATGACCTCGTCCCGCAACCGCCGGGCGCTCTCCTCCAGCCGCCGCGCCACGCCCGCGGTGACCGCCGGGGGCGTGCCCAGGGGCATCGTCAGCGTGGCGTAGACGACGTCGGCCTCGGGGGCGGGGAAGAAGTGGAACGCGACGCGGCCGCCCGCCACCAGCCCCACCGTCAGCACGAGCACCGACGCCCCCCCCGCCAGCGTGAGGTAGCGCCAGCGCAGGGCCGCGGCGAGCGCGGGACGGTAGACGCGGTCGACGACGGCCTCGATGCCGTCGGCCAGGGCGCGCTGGAGCCGCCACCACCGGCCCCGCCGCGCCGGCCGCGGGTGGGCGAGGTGCGCCGGCAGGATGTTGAGCGACTCGACCAGCGAGAAAAGCACGCAGGGGATGACGACGAGCGGCACGTAGCGCATCATCTTGCCGAGCATGCCGGGCACGAACAGCAGCGGAGAGAACGCCGCCGCCGTGGTGAGGACGGCGAAGACGACCGGCGTCGCCACCTCTCGCACGCCCGCCAGCGCGCCCTCCAGGGGGGTGCGGCCGCGCCGCTGGTGGCGGTAGACGTTCTCGCCGACGATGATGGCGTCGTCGACCACGATGCCGAGCACCATGATGAAGGCGAAGGTCGACACGATGTTCGCGGTCACGTCGAAGACCGGCATGAGCATGAACGTGCCCAGGAACGAGACGGGGATGCCCAGGCTCACCCAGAACGCGAGGCGCAGCTCGAGGAAGACGGCGAGCAGGACGAACACCAGCGCGAGGCCCGCGATGCCGTTCTCCAGCATCAGGCCCAGCCGGTCGATCAGCGCGTCGGCCTGGTTCATCCACTTCGTCAGCCGGATCCCCTCGGGCAGGGCGGGGGCCGCGCGCGTCAGGTAGTCGTCGACCGCGCGGGCGATCTCCATGTCGCTCTGCCCGCCGGTGCGGAGCACCGACAGGAGGACCGCCGGCTCGCCGTCGAGGCGGCCGAACTGATCGGTCTCGGCGAACCCGTCGACCACCGTCGCCACGTCGCCCACGTGCAGCCGCGTGCCGTCGGCGCGCGCCATGAGCACCAGGTCCTCGAACTCCGTTCCCCGGTACGCCTGCCCCACCGTCCGCAGCCGGATCTCGCCGCTCTCGCTCTGCACCGAGCCGCCCGGCAGGTCGACCGACGACCGGCGCACGGCGCGGGCGACGTCGTCGAAGGTCAGTCCGTGGCGCCGCAGCGCCGACTCGGAGACCTCGATGGCGATCTCGTAGGGACGCACGCTGGCGAATTGGACCTGGGTGATCTCCGGCAGGCCGAGCAGGTCGTCGCGCACGCGCTCGGCGAGCCGCTTGAGGGTGAGCTCGTCGGCCCGCCCCGAGACCGCGACGTCGACCACGCGAATCTGCGTCCGCCCCTCGGCGATGATCGGCTCCTCGGCCCGCTCGGGGAACGTCTCTATCGCGTCGACCCGGGTCTTGACGTCGTCGAGCACGCCGCGGGCGTCGGCGTGCGAGGCGACCTCGACGACCACGAGGCAGAGCCCGTCGTAGGCGATGGAGACGATCTCCTCGATGCCCTCGATGCCCTGGACGGCCTCCTCGATGCGGACGCAGACCGCGGTCTCGACCTCTTCCGGGGCCGCGCCCGGGTACGGCACCTCGATGGCCAGCGTGTCGAGGGCGACGTCGGGGAAGGCCTCGCCGCGCACCCGGTTCATGCCGATCAGGCCGCCGACGACGATGAACGCCATCAGCAGGTTGGCGGCCACCGGGTTCCGGGCGAACCACTCGCTTGTGCGCAGCATGAATCAGCCTCGACCATGGCCCCGGCCGCCGTCGCTCTTCCGCGGCCGCGTCGGGCTGCGGTCGGAATCCGTCCGCACCAACGGGATGTGACGGACGTCACACCATCCGGCGCCCACCCCCACGATCGCGTCGGACGGCGGTCGGGAGTCCGTCCGCGCCGACCGGCGGCCGCGGACGTCACACCATCTGGCGCCGCATCATTCGCCGGAACACCCCCTCCTGCTCGAACAGCTCGTCGAAGCCGCCCTGCTGAACGACGCGGCCGGCGCCCAGCACGTAGATGCGGTTGGCGTGGCGGATCGTCGACAGGCGGTGGGCGATGACGACGCGCGTGACCGCGAGGCCGTGGAGGCTCTCCATGACCCTGGCCTGGCTCCGCGCGTCGAGCCAGCTCGTCGCTTCGTCGAACAGCAGGATGCGAGGGCTGCCGACGAGGGCGGCAGCGATGCGGATGCGCTGGGCCTGGCCGCCGGAGACGGCGCCCCCGCCCCCCATCGGCGTGAACATGCCCATCGGCATCGCCTCGATGTCGCGGTCGACGTCGGCGAGGCGGGCAGCGCGCCAGGCGTCGTCGACGGTCAGCTCGCCCGAGACGCCGACGATGTTGTCGAGCACGTTGCCGTGCCGCAGGACGCCGTCCTGCACGACGACGCCGCACTGGCGCCGCACGGCGCGGCGGTCGAGGTGCGCGAGGTCGCGGCCGTCCAGGTACACCGCGCCCACCCCGGGCTCCTCGAGCCCCAGCGCCAGCCGCAGCAGCGTGCTCTTGCCGGAGCCGGTCTCGCCGACGAGGGCGACGAACTCGCCGGGCCGGGCGCGCCACGAGACGTCGTCGAGCACGGGACGGTCGCCCTTCGCGTAGGCGAAGCCGACGTGCTCGAAACGGATGTCGCCGCGCAGCTCCATCCGCGCGCCGCCCGTTTCCGGCGCCCGCGGCGACGCTTCCAGAATGGGCCGGGCCTGCTCGGCGGCCGGGATGATGCCGGCCAGCGCCTCCGCCGACTGGCCCAGGCCGACGATCGCCGAGTAGAAGATCATCGCCGCCGCGTAGACCACCAGGAAGTCGCCGACGGTGACGGCGGCCGGGCCGCTCCACGCCACCGCGCCGAACAGCACCGCGCCGCCGACGGCCGGCACGGCGCTGCCGAACGCCACCAGGTGCTCGCTCAGCCGGCCGATGCGCAGCCGGGCGCGCTGCTGCTCGCGGTAGCCGCGGGCCCAGCGCGCGAACGCGGAGTCCTCCGCGCCGAGCGCGCGCAGCTTGCCGATGCCGTTGATGAACTGGAACAGATCGCCCGAGATCTGCCGCCTCGCGCGGTTGAACCGCCGATGCAGCGGGACCTGGCGCAGGCCGAGGATCACGAACGCGGCCAGAGAGAGCAGGCCGAGCCCGAGGCTCCACAGGCCGAGCCCGACGTCGTACAGGAAGACGAGGACGAAGGCCGGCAGCAGGAACACGACGGCCTGCAGGGCGGCGGCCACGGTGCCCGCGAGCTGCTCGCGCAGGGCCTGGAACACGGCGACGCGCACCATGAGGTCGCCGGGCGTGAAGCGCTCGAAGAACCGCCTCGGCAGGCCGAGCAGGCGGTCCCACGTCGCGGCCCCGATGCGGGCCGCGGCGCGGCCCTCGATGCGCATCAGCGCCGCGCCCTGCCGCATCTGCAGGAGGGCGGCGGCGACGGCCAGCACGACCAGGGCCGCCGTGACCTGGGCCAGCGCGCCGCCGGCGGCGGCGGGGATCACCCGGTCCGCGAGCAGTCCCGCCGCGACGGCCGGGGTCAGCAGGGCCAGGCCCGCGGCCACGCCGGCGGACAGGAGCCTGAGGCCGTCGGGCAGGAGATGCCGGCCGGCGAGGCGCAGCAGGTCCGCCGCGCGGGCGGGCCGGCCGGGGGGCAGCGGCCGGTAGAAGCACCACGCCTCGGGGGCCAGCGTCCGCGCGCGTGCGCGGGTCACGAGCGCGGAGCGCCCGCTCCGCGGGTCCACCAGGCGGTATCGTCCCCACCTGCCGGGGAGCAGCGCGACCGGTTGGGCGTCGGCGCGCCGGAAGGCGAGCAGCGCCCCGCTGTCGCCGCGCCACCAGCGGTCCTCGCCGGCCAGCCGAACCTGCCGGCACCGGATGCCCGACGCCTGGAGGACGTGGCGCAGCGAGGGCGCGGCCTTGCGCGGTTCGTCGCGGTCGTCCGGAGACCGGAAGTCGATGCCCTCGTGTTCTCCTATGGCCTCGAGCGCGGCGTGCAGCGCCTCGCCGCGGGCCGGCCGGTCGCGCGCGAGCACGCCGAACAGCTCGCGCCGCGCGCTCGCCGCGTCGTGGCGGCGCCGGCCGGCGCGGGAGACCTGCAGGTTGGCTTCGTCGACGAGCAGCAGGCGCCGGTTGAACCGCTCGGCGTCCAGCGCCAAGCGGTGGAACCCGGCCAGGGCCGGCAGCAACCGTCCCGCCGCCTGCAGGTCGCGCGACGACCTGCCGGCAAGCCGCGCCGGCGCGTCCAGCCTGATCCAGCTCTCCAGGGTCAGCGGAATCGCCGCCGCGCCCGGCGGCAGCGTCTGGCCGGCGCCGATGAACTCGACGGTCCCGACCCCGGTCCCGGTGGCCCAGACGAGGCCCTTGTCGGCCGCCACCACGCAGCCGGACCCGGCCTCGACCTCCTCGCCCCGGCCGAGCAGCTTCTCCGGATGCGGGGGCAGCTCGACGTCGCGGGCCACCGCGGCCGAGACGGCGGAGATCCACGCATCCACCTGCCCGGCGACGTCGACGCCCGCGCCGCGTTCGACCAACGTGCTCGGCCGCACGCGGCGCAGGGCCGTGCCCGGCAGCGGCCTGGCCACGGCGGCCAGCGTCACTTCGCCGGCCGCCTCCTCGCCCGACGGTTCCTCACCCACCGCTTCTCCGTCGGCCGCCCCTCCGCCGGCCGCCTCTTCGCCGTCCGTCACCTCGCCGGCCGTCACCTCGCTGGCCGCTTCTCCGCCGGCCGCTTCTCCGCCGGCTGCTTCTCCGCCGGCCGCTTCCCCGACGCCGAACACCAGGCGCCCCGGCCCCGCCCGCAGCAGGTGCTTGAAGCTCGACACCACGACGCCGCCGCGGTACTCCACCAGGAAGACGTCGACGCCGCCCCGTTCGACGAACCAGGCGACGTCCTCGCCCGCGAGGCGGAGGAGCGCGTCGCCGCCGCCCGACGGCTCGCCGAGCGACGCGGCGAGCTCGGCGAGCCGACCCCGCGCGGACTCGGTCGTCCGGCCACCGGTCGCCGGCGTGGCGCCGCCGCCCTTCGGCTCGCCGAGCGACGCGGCGGGCGCGGAGCGCGTCATCGGGGCACCGGTCGCGGGCGTCATGGGGCGTCAACCGGCGCGCACGAGCTGGCGGGATCGGCAAGCCGATCCGGCATGGAGCGCGTCATCGGGGCACGGTTCGCAGGCGTCATGGGCATCAATCGGCGCGCACGAGCTGGTGGTACAGGCCGTCGCGGTCGGCGAACAGCTCGTCGTGGGTGCCCTGTTGCACCGCCTCGCCGCCGTCGAGCACGACGATCCGATCGCAGTGGCGGATGGTGCTGACGCGGTGGGCCACCACCAGGCAGGTGCAGCCGCGCCGCCGCAGCGCGTCCTCGATGTCCGCCTCGGTCGCCGCGTCGAGCGCGCTGGTGGCTTCGTCGAGGAGCAGCACCGACGGGTTCGGGACCAGCGCGCGGCCGATCTCCAGGCGCTGGCGCTGGCCGCCGCTGAAGTTGCGGCCGCCGTCGAGCACGGCCGCGTCGTAGCCGGCGGGCCGGCTCGTGATCTCGTCGTGGATGCGCGCATCCGCGGCCGCCTGCACCAGCTGCCGCTCGGGGACCGTCGGGTTCCACATGGTCAGGTTGTCGCGCACCGTCGCCGCGAACAGGAACGGATGCTGATCGACGATGGCCACCGAGCTGTTCAGCACCTCGCGGGGAATGTCGTCCCGCGCCACGCCGTCGAACAGGATCTCGCCCGACCACGGCGCGTACACGCCGGCCGCGAGCATCAGCAGCGTCGACTTGCCCGAGCCGCTCGGGCCGACCACCGCCACCTGCCGCCCCGGCTCGATCGTCAGGCTCAGGTTCCTGACCTGCGGCGGCCGGCTGGGCTGGTAGCCGAAGGTGACGTCGCGCAGCTCGATGCGCCCGGCCAGTCGCAGGCGTCCCCCGAACGTCTCGATGCGGCCTCCGGTGCGGGGCGGCCTCGACAGCGCCCGGTCCTCGGGTGCATCGAACACGTCCCCCAGCCGCTGCAGGTCGGCGTCGAGGGTCTGCAGCAGGTCGGCGAGCTGCACGAAGCGGCCGACCGGCCGCAGGAAGCTGCCGGCCACCACGTGCAGCCCCATCATCGTGCCGAGGGTCATCCCGCCGGTCATGACCCGCCAGCCGCCGAGCCCCATCACCGCCGCCCCGCCCAGCATCATGAACAGGCCCGGCACGGCGGCGTTGAGGTGGCCCAGCTCCGAGAAGCGCTGGCGGGCCGTCAGCTCGCGCGCCTGGTATCCGGTCCAGCGGGCGAAGAAGTCGTCCTCGGCCGCCGTCGCCTGCAACGAGTCGATGGAGCGCAGCGCGACGCCCCCGAGGCCCGTCAGCATGGCGCCCTCGCGCTGCATGTGCCGCTTCTCGTCGGTCCGCCGCCGCGACACCGCCCGCATCGCGACGACACCGACCGCCGCGACGGCGGCCACGGCCGCCCCGAGCAGCGGATCGACGGCCAGCAGCACGGCCAGGAACACCGCGCTCGTGACGACCTCGATGGCGACGCCGACGAGCTGCGTGGACCCGACGGCGGCCACCTCGTCGACGAGCTGGACGCGCGACGCGAGGTCGCCGGCGAAACGATGCACGAAGTAGCGGACCGGCAGGCGGAAGAGGTGCGACAGCAGCCGGTCCGCCTGCGCGACCGACAACCGGACGGCCAGCCGCCGCAGACAGCGCTGCTGCAGCCACGCCAGCAGGTACAGCGACCCCGCCGCCCCGGCCGCCGCGAGGGCAGGAAGCCCCAGCTCGACTCCCCGCCGCCGAGCACCTGGTCGACGAAGAGGCCGAGCAGCAACGGCAGCGCGAGGCCCGGCAGGACCATCAGCAGCCCGCACGCCGTCGCGAACGACAACGGCGCCTTCGCGTCGCGCAGCCACGGCCAGAGCTGGCGCACGACGCCGGGCCGGGCGCCTCCGGGCCGGAAGTCGGGCCCCGGCTCCAGCGTCAGCACGACGCCGGTGAACTTCCTGCCGAACTCCTCCGCGCTCACGCTGCGGCGGCCGTTGGCGGGATCGTTCAGATAGAAGCGCTCCGGCCCGCAACCCTCCAGCACGAGGAAATGGTTGAACTCCCAGAACAGGATGGCGGGCGGCCGAATCCGGCGCAGTTGCGCCGGCTGCCGGCGCCAGCCCCGCACCCGCAGGCCGTAGCGCTCGGCGGCGCCGGCCAGGTCGCCCGCGCTGCTCCCGTCGCGGCCGACGCCGCATGCGCCGCGCAGCTCCTCGAGACGCACCCAGCGGCCGTGGTGCGCGAGCACCATGCCCAGACAGACCGCGCCGCATTCGGTTTCGTCGAACTGCAGGAGGGCGGGCGTCCGCACGCGCCGATGCTCCTGCGGCCCGGTCTTCGCCCGTCTGAAGCGCCCCGGCATCAGCCGCTCCCGGCCCGCGCGAGGAAGCGGATGGGCGCCTGGCGCCGGGTGACGACGTCGAGCCGGCAGGGCTCGCCGTCGGCGACCGTCCGGTCGGGTGCGCTCCGCAGGGACAGCCGGACCAGGTGACCGCTGTCGGGCGCCGGGAACCCGAATCCGGCGAACCAGCCGGGCGCGGGCGCGGGACGCGCGGAGACCTCCCGCACGTCCGCCTCGAGCACGGACCGGCGACCCCCGTCCGGCGCCGGCGCCAGCACCCGGGCGGGCATGCCCGCGGCGAGCTGCGCGGCTTGCGCCGCCGCGATGAACGCCACCGCCTCCATGCCGGGGGCGCTTCCGGCGCGGACGCGGGCGACCTCGGCCCCGGCGGCCACCGCCTGGCCGGGCGCCAGCGAGAGCGCCGTGACTTCGCCCGCGTGGGGACTGACGATGACGTCGCCGACCGCCTCCACCAGCTCCAGCTCGGCCAGCTCCGCTCGCGCGGCCCGCAGCCGCTCTCCCGCGGAGCCCGCCTCGAGCGCCGCGATTCGCGCGCGCGCCATGCGCATCGACCGGCGCAGCTCGGGACGCATGACGCGCGCCACCGCCTGCCCCGACGGCACCGTGTCGCCCACGTCGACCAGCACCTCGGCCACGGTCCCCGACAGCTCCGCGAGCACCGCGTGGCGGTCTCCGGGTCGCACGAGCAGACACGCCGTGGTCAGCCGGCGCTCGATGCTGCCGAACACCGACCACGCGCCGGCGCCCAGCAGCACGAGCGTCAGCCCCGCCAGAACCACCCATTCGTGCGGGGCCGTCACCCGGGGCAGGACGTCCAGCCGTTCGGTCTTGCCGTGGCTGGCGATCGCCTCTTCGCGAAACAGCGACTTGTCCAGCAATCGCACCTGTTCCGGACCCCCGCGCGCGCCCGCGCCACGCTCTCGTCAACGGTCCGTGCCCACCAGCAACGGAACGAAGCTCATGCCCACGTAGCCCTTCGCCTCCACCACATCCCCGGCGACGGTGACCTTCAGATGGTTGATGCCCTGGTGGGCGAGGAAGACCGCGTTGTCGAAGTACATCTTCTGGTGGCCGGGCCACGCCAGCAGCCCCTGCGCCTTCGACGCGATGCACCAGCTCCTCGCCACCAGTCTTGCCACGCACGGTCGCCAGTCGCTGCGCCCGGTCTCCTGCCAGTTGGCGCCCCGGCCTGCGTAGACCTCCAGTCCGAGGCGCGGACCCACGCCGCGGGCCGTGACGTCGAACGACAGCGCGAACCGGGAGCCGACCTCGAGCAGGTCGGTCAGGATGGCGCTGGCCGCGTCAATCCCGCCGGGCCAGCGCAGCCGCGCCAGGAAGTCCGGCGCCGCGGCCTCGTCGATACCGCGGACGAGGAGACGGATGGCCCGGCCCGGGCGGTCGGGCATCGCGCCGGCCTGCGCGATGCGCGCGCCCCGCGGCAGGGCATCGAAGGCGCGCTCCACCTCGCGTCGCTCCGCGAGATCCGCGGTCCAGCCGCTGGCGCTCGCCAGCGTGCGCGCGATGTCGCGGCGAGCGCTGGCCTGCACGTCGTGCCCCGACGGCCCGGGCTCTCGCCGCAGCCGGAAGTAGATGCCGGGGGTGCCGCGGCCGACCGCGCCCGGCGCGGCGACGTCGTACTCGAGAAGCGCGGCGTCCGCCCAGCGCGCCAGCGCCGAGTCCGCGCGTCCGAACCCGCCGATGCAGCGGGCGAGCGCGGCCCTCGAAGGTTGGAGTGATGTGCGGCCGCGCGCGGCCCGCACGAACCGCCGCGCGACCGGCGCCTCCAGCGCGGCGCCTGCGCCGATGCCCGACGCAACGGGGACGCACGCGTCCGCCGACGGGTCCGGATCGCCCAGCCGGAACTCGAACCCGAAGAACGCCGACGCGGCGGCGGGCAGCTCGGCGGCCCGATCGAGCAGGCGCGCCCATCCCGCGCCGGCGAGCAGGGACGCGGGAAACAGCGGGCGCAGCTCGCGCAGGATGTCGGCGAACGACGCCTCGCCGGCACCCGCCAGGGCATCCCAGGGGGTGGTGGAGTCCGGCCCCGCGACCGCCCCGTCGCGGGTCGACGCTCTCCCGCCGCCGTGACGGCGCTGCGCGTCAGGCACCGGCGCCATAGCGGATGAACCCGTTGCTGAGAACGGCGTTGGGGTCGAACGCCTCCTTCCATTGCAGAATCGTCGCCCATCGCGGCCCGAAATGGGCCCGCCACTCGTCGTGGCTCCGCCTGACCCAGCCCGTGAGGTAGCGCTTGCCGCCGGCGGCGACGAGCCGCCGCCCCGCGTCTTCGACGACCGGCAGCACGAATCCCAGCACCGCCGACGGGATGTACGGGAACAGGCCGAAGCCGACGACGGGTCCCGTCCTCGGCAGCATCAGCATCGGTGTCGGCTCGACATTGAGCGGCCGCAGCACCACGCTGCTGCTCGCCAGCAGGGGCGGTGGAAGCGCCCCCAGGAGGCGCGTCACGCACGCTGCCGCGACCGGCCAGGGGAGATAGGCTTCGGTGACGGGGACGCTCAGGGCGGTGGCCGCGTGACGCACCGCCGGCAACGGCATCGGCTCCCCCAGATCGGCGTGCTCGACGACGTCGCGGTCGACGGTGCTGATCACGCCGTCGTGGTGAAGGCCGGCCAGCATCTCGGCTTCGTCGGGCTCGGCGTCGAACTCGACGCTGACGTCCATGGGGTAGCACCAGTCTCCGGCCACCAGCCAGTCGTCGTCCTCGGCCAGGAACCGCTGGTCCCGATGCCGGCACCGGGCGAGGAGATAGTCGAACCGGCCGCGCGACAGGATCTGCGCGAAATCGCGCATCAGGGTCTCCACGTCGCCGTAGGCGAGACGGAACGTCCGCACGCGCGGCAGGACGCGGCGGACGCGGACGTGAGCCCGGGTGATCACCGCGAACTGGCCGAGTCCGGCCCGGGTCGCATCGAAGAGGGACGTATTCTCCGTCGCGGAGCAGCGCAGCAGGCGCCCGTCTCCCGTCACCACCTCCAGCTCGTCGACGTTGTTGGCCTGGGTGCCGTGGCGGTGCGAGGACTGCCCGACACCGCCCGTCGAGAGGGTGCCGCCCACGGTGCTGTCCAGGTTGTTGGTCAGCACCTGCGGCATCCAGCCACGCCGACGAGCATGGTCGACCACCCGGCGCCACATGGCGCCGGCCTCCACCTGCAGGGTCCGCCGCTCCTCGTCGAGCGGACCGATCCGGTCCAGACCCTGCATGTCGATCTGGACGCCGCCGCGGGTCAGCGACTGCCCGGCCTGCGTATGGCCCGTCCCGCGCAACGCCACGCGCGAACCGGTCCGGTTCGCCCAGCGCACGATCTCGAGCACGTCGCGCGCCGTCCTCGGCGCGGCGACCGCGCGCGGCCTCCTGACCAGAATGCGCCCGGAATCCACGCTGGCCGCGCGCAACGCCTCCTCGCCGTCACGCGTATCGACCAGCGCGCTCAGCATGCGGACATCCGTCGTCCCACCCACGGCAACAGCTCCTGGGCGGCGAACCGGCAGTCGGACCTGTCGGCCCTTCGCGGGGGTTGCGCGGGGCCGTCGCCGTGCGTCGCGGACCGGACGCGTCGATCACTACCACCACCACGGTGCTGCGCCGCCGGAGATGCGGTCCAGCTGCTCCCTGCTGAGCTCCGATCGCGGCGGCAGCACCAGGTGGGCGTCGGCGGTCGACTCCTCATGGACGTGGATCCGGTAGCCGTCCGGAAACCGCAGACCGGTCTCCTCCTCGACCGTCGCGCGCGGGTCGGCGATCAGCCGGGCGCGGAAGTCGTCGTCCTCCGCCGCCTTCATCGCGACGTGCGCCTTACCTGTGCTTCCGACGACATGTCCATCCTCCTCTCACCGTCCCCGCCTCAGCGCCCTTGCCGGAAGGCCGGAACGGCCTGCTCGGCAGCGACGCGCAGGTACCCGGTATCGAGACGAGCTCGTGACCCTCCCGCGCGCCGCCGGCGTGGTTCACCAGGGGCTACCCTCGTGGTGCCCGCCGGCGATGCGGTCCAGCTGCTCCTTGCTGAGCTCCGGCCTCGGCGGCAGCACCAGGTGGGCGTCCGTGGCCGACTCCTCGTGCACGTGGACCCGGTAGCCGTCCGGGAAACGCAGGCCGGTTTCCTCCTCGACGGCCGTGCGGGGATCGGCGATGAGCCGCCCGCGGAAGTCGTCGTCCTCCGTCGCCTTCATCGCGACGTGCGCCTTTATTTGTTCCTCCGACTGCATGTCCATCCTCCCGAACAGCGTCTTCCGCAAACGGTCATGTCGCTGAGCACCCCCAACGGCGGGCAACATCGACATGGGCTCCACAGAGACGACAAGGACCGCAAACTCCGCCGCCGAGGCGGTACGATACGCGACACTTGTCGTTTCGGCGCCTCCAAGACTGGGTGGATCGCAGCGAACGCGGTGCTTTCGGACGGTTTTCGACCTGGAGCCGGCGGCCGCGGGCCATTGCCAGCGTCCGCGGCGAGGAACGCGCGGCCGCGACGGTGACCACCCTGCCCGACAACCCACGCATCGGCGTGGGACGTGGCGATGCGCATCCCCGGGGGATGCTGCAGCGTCTTTCTCTTGCGTGGCGGCGGTGTCAATTGACGTCGAGGGGTGCCGCCGCGCGTGCCACGTCGGTCTTGTCTCCATCTTTGGGTGCATTCGCCGCCTGCCAGCATTCCGATTCCGGGTTGTTGCCTCCAGTATTGGAGGCGCCGAACGGGGCGCATATGTGATAGCAGAAAGAGTCCGAAAGAGGTTCGGTCCCCGCTCCCGCGGCGGCGGCGAGGCCGCGCCGAAAGGGCGAGCGCCGGACGGGGGCGCCGCACGTGACAGCTTCCCCATTGCCTCCATGTCTGGTGGATTCGGCATGCGTCCGTGCGTGCGGTCGTCGGCTGAACATCCAATACTGGAGGCGTCGGAACGAGCCAAACGTGGTATCAAAGGGCCGGCATGCCCGGCCGCCGCTCCCATCAGAGGCCTGGTGCGGCAGGGCCGGAGGGGCACACTCGCCCGGCGGGTCCGGGCGATAGACGGAACCGGCATGAGCGACCAAGACACGTTCAAGCGCACCCTGAGGACGATGTACGACGCCATGCTCGACGATGCCCGCTGGCCGGCCGCGTCGGCGCTGATCGACGAGGCCTGCGGCGTCGAGGGCAATGACCTGCTGGTCGGCGAGGGCCGGTCGAACGACGTCCGGGTCGGCTTCGTCGGGGTGTACAGCCGGGGGCAGCGCCGCGAAGACCTGGAACGGGACTACCTCGAGCACTATCACCCCATCGACGAACGCGTGCCGCGCGTCCGGCAGCTGCCCGACGCCCGCCCCGTGCACGCGAGGGACCTGTTCACGGCCGAGGAGCTGAAGACTTCGCCCGCCTACAACGAGGCGCTGCTTCGCAGCGCCGGCCAGGACGGCTTGACGGTTCGGCTCGAGGTGGCGGACGGCTCCCACGCCACCTGGTGCGTCGGGAACCCCGTCGACTCGGATGGCTGGGGGTCTTCGCGGCTCGCGATGGTCACGGCCCTGCTGCCCCACGTCCGGCAGTTCGTCCGCGTTCGGCAGGCGCTGGTCCGGGCCGACGCGCGGACCACGACGGTGACCGGCCTGCTCGACAACCCGCGCATCGGCGTGCTCCACCTCGACCGGCGCGGGCGGATCATGGCGGCCAACGACCGGGCCCGCGGCATCCTGGGCCACGGCGACGGGCTGTCCGACCCCGACGGCGTGCTGCGCGCCCGCGCGCCGGCCGACCAGGACCGCCTCGAGCGGCTGGTGGGCAACGCGCTGCCGGTCAGCGGCGGGACCGCGGTCAGCGGGTCGATGCTGCTCCGGCGCTCGCCCGCGCTGCCGCCGTTCGTGGTGCACGTGAAGCCCGTGAGGGTCCCTGAACCGGACTACGGGGCGCCGCACGTCGCCGCCCTCGTGCTCGTCGTCGAGCCGGGGCGCCGGCATCGCGTCGATCCCCGCGTGGTGGCCAACACCCTGGGCCTGACGCCGACGCAGAGTCAGGTGGCGGTCTGGCTGGCGGAAGGCAGGAGCGTGCGCGACATGGCCCGGACCACGGGGCACTCGGAAGGCACCATCTACTGGCACCTGAAGCAGATCTACCAGAAGCAGTCGATCTCGCGGCAGGCCGACCTGGTGCAGCTGGTGCTGTCGCTCGCCGAGCTCGGCTGAGGCCGCTGGCGACCACTGGGGGGCGGCCGACGTTCCGCAACCTGACCGAGCACTGAGGCGAACGCCGGCCGCCACAAGACCGCGGAGGCGTCGGGAAGGGCGCGACCCCGGGGCCTGCGTCCTGCTCGGCACCAAGCCGACGTGCCGGTGACGCCGACGGGCTACGGCAGCGTCAGGGCCAGCAGCTCGGCCGGCTCGCCACGGGCGCTCACGGCCATCGCGATGTACTGCTTGCCGCCGGCCGTGTAGGTCATGGGCACGCCGCTCTGGCGCTTGGGCAGCTCCATCTCCCAGACCGTCTCCCCCGTCTGCTTGTCGTAGGCGTAGAACATCTGCCCGCCCGCCCACGTCGGGGTGGCGAAGAGGCCGCCGCCCTCGCCGGCGAAGACCAGCGTCTTCGTGACGAGGATGCCGCTCCGCTCCGGCTTGCCGGTGCGCGGGATGTCGACGCCGCTCAGGGCGGGGTGGTTGGCGACGCAGTCGGGCGTGTCGCCGTTCGGGATCATCCACACGTGGTCGCCGGTGTTCAGGTCGATGGCGGTGATGCGCCCCCAGGGCGGCTTGATGAGGGGGAGGCCCAGGGGGCCCGATCTCGCCGCACCCCTGCGGCAGGGCGGGCCCGCGGCGCCGCCCGCCCCCGCCCACGAAGTCCATGGTCGATCGGTCGGGGTCGTTCACGAGCCCCGCGACGGTGGGGTTCGTGACCGAGGCCACGTAGAGGATGCCGGTCTCGGCGTCCACCGCGCCCCCCTGCCAGTTCGCGCCGCCGGTCATCTGCGGCAGCATCAGCAGGGCGCGCCGGCCGTCCTGCCCGGCCAGGATCGGCGGCGTGTAGATGGGGCCCATCAGGTACTCGGACGCGATGCGCCGCGCCTCGGCCGCGATCTCCGGCGTGAAGTCGATGAGGTCGTCGTTCGACACTCCCTGGCGGTCGAACGGGGCGGGCCGGGTCGGGAACGGCTGGGTCGCCGCCGCCTGCTCGCCGGGCACCGTCGACGCGGGCACCGGCCGCTCCTCGATGGGCCACACCGGCTCGCCGGTGACCCGGTCGAACACGTAGGTGAACGCCTGCTTGGTCACCTGGGCCACCGCCTTGATCTCGCGGCCGTCGACGGTGATGTCGACCAGGGCCGGCGGGGTCGGGATGTCGTAGTCCCAGATGCCGTGGTGGATGAGCTGGTAGTGCCACACCCGCTCGCCGGTCCGCGCGTCGAGGCACACCAGGCTCTCGGCGAACAGGTTGTCGCCGGGCCGGTGGCCGCCGTAGAGGTCGTTGGTGGGGGTCTCGACGGGCAGGTACACGTAGCCCAGCTCCTGGTCGGCGGACATCGGGGCCCACACCCCGGTGTTCCCGCTGTAGCGCCACGAGTCGTTCTCCCACGTCTCGTTGCCGAACTCGCCGGGCTGGGGAATGGTGTGGAAGATCCAGAGCTGCTCGCCGGTGCGCACGTCGAAGCCGCGCACGAACCCGGCCGGGAACTCCGGCGCGGGGGCGGTGGCGCGCAGGGCCGCCCCGACCACGATCACGTCGCCGACGACCATGGCGGGCGAGTTGAGGCCGATCTGGCCGTTCTCCACCTCGGGGCGGTCGAGCCCGTCGAAGATGCCGTCGTAGAGGTCGACCACGCCGTCCTCGCCGAAGCCGGGGATGGGGTAGCCGGTCGCGGCGTCGAGGGCCACGAGGTGATAGCCCCGGGTGACGTGGATGACGCGCGCGTCGCCCTCCCCGTCCGTCCAGTACGCCACCCCCCGGCCCGAGCTCGCCCGCACCGGCGCCATGTCGCCGCGCTCGCCCTCGTCGAGGCGGTACATCCACAGGGTCTCGCCGGTGGCCCCGTCGATGGCCACCGCGTTGCGCCGCCAGCCCGCGGTGGCGTAGAGCACGCCCCCGACCGCGAGCGGCGTCGTCTGATAGTAGAAGTCGGTGCGGGGGCCTTGGTTGTCCGACCGCCACCGCCACGCCACGTCGAGGTCGGCGACGCTGTCGCGGTCGATCTGGTCGAGGGCCGAGTACTTGGTGCTGCCCGAGTCTCCGCCGTAGTACCGCCACTCGCCCTCCCGCATGCCCTGCTGCGCGGGAGCGACGACCCCGGTGGCGAGCAGGATGGCGACGACGACCGCGGTCCTCCCGACATACCGTTTCATCCGACTCGACATGTGGCGCTCCCGTTCTCCGCGGCGCGGCACGATGCACGGTCCGTGCGCCGCAAGGTAATCCCGGCCGTCTCTCGTCGCCGGCCGGACCGTACGCAAGGTGCTGACAGCCTACCTTCCCCGGTGCGAGACGCGCCGCGGCGCCCCGGAGGCCGGGGCTCGAGGTGCATCGGCTGGACCCGCGGACGCGGACCCTGGCGCCCGCGCCCGCCGCGCCCCGCGGACCGGGTCATCACTCGTAGACGGGACCGTGGACGGTGCGGTGCGAGAGGTACCGCCACGCGCCGTCCTGCCGGGCGTAGACCCGGACGTACCAGAAGCTGAAGCTGCGACGTTCCGCTTCGGGCCCGCCGCTCTGGGCGCGCAGCCGGCCCATGGTGATGGCGACGTCGCCGTGCACCTCGACCTGCTGCGAATCGACCTCCCTCGAGGAGTAGCGGCCGGCCAGCGAGTCGAGCCACTCCTGCTTCCGGTCGACGCCGAGGACGGGGTCGCCGGTGGTCCAGCCGTCGCCGTGGGTATAGGTGAAGTCGTCGGCGCAGACCTCGTCGAGGAAGGCGACGTCGGCCCGCAGCACCGCCTCCTCGATGCGCCTCTCGAGCGCGAGCACCTCTTCCGCCACGTCCGTCTCCTCATCGGGCTCGCCTGCCGCCGCGACGCCCGGCGCCGCCGCGTCCGGCAGCGCGAAGACGTAGAGCGCGTTCCCGCTCCGCGGGTGCCGCACGTCCGGGGCCAGGTTGCGGGGCATCAGGCGGGGGCTGCCGCCGCCGAGGCCGGTCGACACCGCGACGTACTGCCGGCCGCCGGCGCGGAAGCTGATGGGGAAGCCCTGCACCGACGTCCCGAGGCGGGCCCGCCACAGCTCGTCGCCGGTCTCGACGTCGAACGCCCGGAAGCGGCGGTCGAGGTCGCCCGCGAAGGCCAGCCCCCCCGCCGTGGTCAGCACCCCGGTGAGGAACGTCGGCCGCTGCTCGATGCTCCACACCTCCTCCAGCGTCTCGGCGTCGTAGGCCGCGAGCTTGCCCAGGTTGCCGTCGGTGCCGGGCATCTCGTGGAAGGGCCGCGAGCTCATCCCCACGCCGCCCGAGCCCAGCTCGAAGGCGACCTCGCGGGCCGCCAGCTCCATGCACGACTGGGCCAGGGGCAGGACGAGCAGCCCCGACCCCGGGTGGTAGCTCATCGGGTGCCAGTTCTTGCCGCCGGCGGTGCTCGGGCACGCCGGCACGAGCTGCTCGAACTCGGCGTCGACGATGTCCTGCCGGTAGGTGACGGCCCCGGTGTCGGGATCGATGCGGTCGAACACGTTCTGGTACACCGTCTCCTTGTGCCCGAGGAACTCGCCGGTCTCGCGGTCGAGCTTCCAGAGGATGCCGTGCTTGCCGGCGCTGAACACGGCCCGCCGGCCGCCGACGTCGACGAGCACCCGCTCGTAGACCTCGTCGAGGTCGAGGGTCTCGCCCGGCACGTGCTGGAAGTGCCACGCGAGGTCTCCGTCCGCGGGCCGGAGGGCGACGGTCGAGTTGGTGTAGAGGGCGGGGTCGTCCACCGTCATGCCGCGGCTCCGCGCCACCCACGGCTTGGCCTGGGCCACCCCGAAGTAGACGAGGTCGAGGGCGGGGTCGTAGCTGCCGGTGATCCAGGTGTCGCCGCCCCCGCGCAGGAAGTCGGGCACGTCGGCCCACGTGTTCCCGCCCGGCTCGTCGGACCGGGCGACGGTGTTGAAGCGCCAGAGCCGCTCGCCGGTGGCCGCGTCGTAGCCGCTGATGAAGCAGCTCTCGAGCGTGTAGCGGTCGCAGCCGCTCAGCCCCTGCACGAGGGTGCCGCCCGCAACGACCGGGCCGCTCGTGTTGCGGAAGCCTTCCGCGTGGTCG
Source organism: Vicinamibacterales bacterium (assembly GCA_965116765.1). GTDB lineage: Bacteria > Acidobacteriota > Vicinamibacteria > Vicinamibacterales > UBA8438 > JAJEEA01. Next base: position 3,054,187 of record OZ220718.1, read on the forward strand.
GCGATGACGGTGTCCCACACCCGCTCGCCGGTGCGGGCGTCGAGGGCGATGAGCCGGGCGTCGGGGGTGGCCATGAACAGGTGGTCGCCGTAGATGGCGAGGTTGCGGCTCATGCCCGAGTAGCCGGTCGTCGCCACCTCGACCTCGTGCTCCCAGATCAGATCGCCGGTGGCGGCGTCGAGGGCCTGCACCACCGGGCCGATGCTCGCGAGGAACATCACCCCGTCGTGGACGATCGGCGACGGCGCGTTCCACCCGCCCTCGTTCATCGCCCACACCCAGGCGAGCTCCAGCTCCCCGACGTTCGCCCGGTCGACGTCGGCCAGCGGGCTGTGGCTCCACGCCTCGTAGTTGCGCCGGATCATCAGCCAGTCGCCGTCGTCGGGGTCCCGCAGCATCTCGTCGGTGACCGGCCGGTAGCCGTCGACGGTGCCGGCCAGGGTGACGCCGCCGGCCTCCGGCGCCGCGGACGCGGCCGCCGACATCGCCGCGGACGCGGCAGCAGGAGCGGCGGCCACCGCCGCCGATGCGCCGCCCGCGGACGTGTCGCCGGCCTGCAAGCCACCGCCCGCGAGCGCGCCGATGGGCACGGCCGTGGCCTCCGTGAGGGCCGTGCCGCCGGCCGGCGCGCCGTTCGCCTCGAGCAGGTACGCCACGACGTCGAGGTGCTCCTCGTCCGTGAGCGAGCCCTCCTCTCCCGGCGGCATCGAGCTGCTGGTCCGGACGAAGAGATCCGCGGGGCTCAGGTCCGCCCAGAACCGCAGGAAGCTGTCTCCCGCGAGCTGCGGCGCCTCGAAGCTGCCCTGCAGGTTGGCCTGGTGGCAGGCGGCGCACTCGCGCTCGTAGATCGCGCGACCGGACGCCGCCTGGGCCGCGGTGTAGACGCCTCCGTCCTGCGCCCGGGCGTCCCCCACGCCGGCGCTCAGGAACAGCGCCGCCAACCCCGTCACCGCCGCCAACCCCCGCCGCGCGTATCCGTTCCGTGGACGGTTCATCACCACCTCGCTTGAGAAAGCGCCGAGCGCGACGGGACCATTATCGCCCTTCCGGTCCTGCAACCTCCACGAGCGTTCATCTGGCGCGCGGGGGGGCGGCCGGCAATCGCGCAACGCGGAGCGACACAACGCGGCGATTCGGGCGTTCTGCGAACGGCTGAGCGGCGTGCCGGCCTGGGACACGCTCGCCGCCGACCGGTTCGCGAGCCTTCAGGCCCGGCTCCTCGAGAAGGGACGCCCCATCGGTGGCAACGACGCCATGATCGCGGCCCACGCGCCCAACCTCGGCCGCGTGCTCGTCACGAACAACGAGAGGCGCTTCTCGAGGGTCTCCGGGTTGTCGGTGGAGAACCGGACCTGTTCCTGACGCTCGCCACCGAGCTCCTCGCCTGCCTCACGCCCCGGCCGCCTCGACCCGGACCGTCACCACGTCGGTGTCCTGGTACTGGTAGTGGCGCACCGACGACGCGTAGTGCCTCAGCAGCCGGAGCGACACCTCCTGCTCGACCGGCGCGCCCGCCGCGGGCTGGCCGAGCAGGGCCATCCGGTCCTCGAGGTTCGCCTCGTCGGTGGCGGCGATGAACTCCAGGACGGCGCCGTCCCCCTCGCCGCGGGCGATCAGCAGCAGGTTCCGCCCGCCGTCCGCCGCCTCGCCCCCCTTCCCCGCGGACGCCCCCTCGCCCTCCGTGCCCGCCGGCGGCCCCTCGGCGTGCTTCCCGCTCAGCAGCAGCAGCGACTCCTCGCCGACCGCCCGGACCCGCTCGACGAGCTCCGCGCTCCACCGCCGCCGGGCGCCGAGCTTCGCGAGGAACCCGTCCATCTTCGGGTACGCGTCGACGCTCAGGGCGACGCGCAGGCGCTCGCGGCGCGGCCCGGTGAGCTCCTCGAACAGGGTCAGCGCGATCACCGTCATGCCGCCGACGGTCATGCCGTTGCCGAGCAGCTCGCTCCACGGCCCCTGGAAGTACTCGGGGAAGATCCAGTCGAGCTGGAACGCCAGGCCGAGCCAGAACGCGAGGCCGACCACGAGACCCTTCCGCGAGTCGAAGCCGTCGTGCTGCAGGATCTGCAGCCCGAAGAAGAAGAGCAGGGCCACCAGCGCGACGTAGTAGGCGGCCACCACCGGCCCCGGTATCGCGATGATCAGGGCCGAGAACTTCGGGACGAACGCCAGCGCCACGAAGATGGCCCCGACGGCGGCGCCGACGGCTCGGGAGGCCACCCCGGTCAGCTCGACGATCGCGACGCCCGAGGCGTAGGTCGTGTTGGGGACGGTGCCCGCGAGGCCGGACAGCAGGTTGCCGACGCCGTCCGCCGACATCGCGCCCTGGATCGAGCGGAAGTCGACGGCGCGCGGCCTGCGCCACGACGCCCGCTGGACGGCGATGCCGTCGCCGAGGGTGTCCATGGCCCCCACGAGGGTGAGCAGCACGAACGCGGGCAGGAGGGCCCAGAACTCCGGTCCGAAGCGGAGGTCCAGACCGGGCCAGGCGAACGCCGGCAGGCCGATCCAGCTCGCCTCGCGGACGGCCGCGGTGTCGTAGATCCCGAACGAGAGCCCGCCGGCGGCGCTGCCCGCGACCATCGCGAGGACCGGCCCCCACAGCCGCCACAGGCCGGACCCGCGCAGGGCGGTCACCACGATGACCATCAGGGTCAGGCCCGCGGTGACGGGCGCGGCGGCGGGCGCGGCGCCGGCCGGCACGTCGGCGAGCTTGCCCAGGATGACGTCGGTCAGGGTGACCGGAATCAGGATCAGCACCGTCCCCGCGACGGTCGGCGTGAAGATGCGCCGCAGCGCCGAAAGCCGGGCCGCGAGGGCGAACTGGCACAGCGAGGAGACGACGACGAGGGTCGCGAGCAGCCCCGCCCCCCCCTGCTCGAGGGCCGCGACGCAGATGGCGATGAAGGCGCTGCTGGTGCCCATCAGCAGCACGTACCCGGCGCCGATGCGCCCGACGCGCAGGGCCTGGACGGCGGTGGTGACGCCGCTGATGACGAGGGCCGCGCACACCGCCCACGCCAGGTAGGCGTCGCCGCCGCCCGCGAGCTGGATCATGACGGTGGGCCCCAGCACGATGCTGGGGACCGCCATCATGGCGTACTGCAGCCCGAGGCCGAGGGAGAGCAGGCCGGGGGGGCTCTCGTCGGGTTCGTAGCGCACGTCCCGGCGCGCGCCGGCGTCGTTGGATTCCATCGTTTCGCGTTCTCACTCCTCGCCGGCCGGCGGCGGCGCCATCATAACCCCGGACTGGCGATGCAGCCTGGATTTCCGGAGAGGCCGCGGGTCGGGACGCGGGCGCTCCGGTGGACGCACCTGCGGTCCGGGTATACGATTCGCGCGGGAGACAGCTCATGCGGGTGTCGCGCATCATGCCGGGATTTTTTGCCACGGCGCTCTCTGCCACACCGGCGCTATCTGCCGCGCCGGCGGCTGTCGCCGCCTCGGCTCTCTCCGCTGCACCGACACTCTTCGCTGCACTGGCACTCTCTGCCGCGCCGGCACTCTCCGCCGCGCCCACGGTCTTCGCCGCGCCGGCGCCCCTCGCCGCGTCGGCGGCGGCCCAGCCGCCATCCCGAGCGGCGGGAACGGTGCGCCAGGACCGCGCTCCGGTGCTCGTCCTGCCCTTCGTCAACCTGACCGGCGATCCGGTCGACGACTGGATCGGCGCGGGCATCGCCGAGGCGCTGGCGGCCGGGTTCCCGGCGGGGACGGCGGTCGTCGCGCGGCGAGGCCTCCCCGCGGTCGCGGACGCGCCGGCGGATGCGCCGGTCCCGGTCGACGCGGCCGTCGGCGCGGGTCGCGCCCTCGACGCGCCGTTCGTGCTCGTGGGCACCTACCAGCGGTTCGGCAGCCGGCTCCGCATCACCGCGCGGGTCGTGTCGGCGGCGGGCGGCGAGGTCGTCCGCTCCGCCATCGTCGACGGCGCGGCGCAGGATCTGTTCGACCTGCAGGACCGTGTGCTACGGGCGGTGTCGGGCCCGGGAACCCCTGCCGGGGCGGCCCCGACCCTTCGTGAGGAGCCGGCGGCCGGCGTGTTCACGCCGTCCGCGGACGCGGATCCGGCGGCCCGCGCGAACCCTCCGTCGACGGGAGCCGCCCCGCCCGCGGGGGCCATGTCCGCGGGAAGGACCGGGCCGGCGGGAGAGCCGGCGGCGCGCGCGGTTCCGCCGCCGGCGCCACGCGGCCCTGGCGGGGTCGGGAGGGGATCACGGGCGGCGCCGCTCGCGCGGGCGCCGACGCCGCCGGTCGGGGCGGCCCGGACCGGGGCACCAGGAGCCGGGACGGTGGGAGCGCCAGGAGCCGGGACGGCGGGAGCGCCAGGAGCCGGGACGGCAGGGACGGAGGCGCGGGAGGGCACGCCCGGCGCCGTCGCGTCCGGCGGCTTCCCGGCCGACAGGGCCGCGGCCCTCGCCGCGCTCATCGACGGCCCGCCGGCCCCCGTCGCGCCCGAGGTGATGACGCGGGACGAGGACGGCGGCGCGACGGTCCGCGCGATCCGGCTCGACGGCGGGCTCCGCCTCGACGGGGTGCTCGACGAGCCGGTCTACGAGACGGTGCCCCCGATCACCGGCCTCATCCAGCAGCTGCCCGACCCCGGCGCCCCCGCCACCGAGCGGACCGACGTGTGGATTCTGTTCGACGAAACCAACGTCTACGTCTCCGCCCGCGTCTGGGACTCGGCCCCCGAGAGCCGGTGGATCGCCAACGAGATGCGCCGCGACACGCGCCAGTTCCGCCAGAACGACACGATCACCGCCTTCTTCGACACCTTCTACGACCGCCGCAACGGCTTCAACTTCTCCACCAACCCCCTCGGGGCCCGCTCGGACGCGCAGTTCACCAACGAGGGCAACCCCAACTCCGACTGGAACCCCGTGTGGGACGTGCGCACCGGCCGCTTCCCCGGCGGCTGGACGCTCGAGATGGAGATTCCGTTCAAGACCCTCCGCTACCGCGCCGAGCCGCCGCACCTCTGGGGCATCCAGATCCGGCGCTCCATCCGGCGCAAGAACGAGTGGGTCTACCTGACCCGCATCCCCGTCTCGGCCGGCGGCGGCAGCGGCCCGACCGGCATCTTCCGGGTCTCGGCCGCGGGCACCCTCGTGGGCCTCGAGCCCCCGCCGGCGAGCCGCAACCTCGAGGTCAAGCCCTACGGCATCGGGGGCATCACCACCGACCTCACCGCCGACCCGGTGCTGAGCAACGCGGGGGACGGCAACGGGGGCATCGACGTCAAGTACGGCATCACGCAGAACCTGACCGCCGACTTCACCTGGAACACCGACTTCGCGCAGGTCGAGGTGGACGAGCGCCAGGTCAACCTGACCCGCTTCCCGCTGTTCTTCCCCGAGAAGCGCGAGTTCTTCCTGGAGGGACAGGGCATCTTCGGCTTCGCACGGGGCGGCCTCACCGGCCGGCCGGGGGGACCCGGGGGCGGGGCGGGGGGCGGCATCTTCGGCGACGTCAACGTGCCGCAGCTCTTCTACAGCCGGAAGATCGGGCTCGAGCAGGGCCGCGTGGTCCCCATCGTGGGGGGCGCGCGGGTGACCGGCAAGGTCGGGCAGTTCGACGTCGGGGCGCTGAACATCCACGCCGGCGACGAGGTGGTCTCGGCCAGCGAGCCGACCAACTTCACGGTGGTGCGGCTGCGCCGCGACGTCCTCCGGCGCAGCTCCATCGGCGGCATGTTCACCAACCGGTCGGTGTCGCGGGCGGCGCCCGGCGAGGCGAGCCAGGCCTGGGGGGTCGACGGCACCTTCGCGTTCTTCGAGAACGTCAGCTTCGTCAGCTACTTCGCGCGGACCCGGGTGCCGGGCCCCGAGTACGAGGGCAGGGACACGAGCTACCAGGGCAAGTTCGAGTACCAGGCCGACCGCTACGGCCTCCAGGTCGACCACCTCCTGGTCGAGGACAACTTCCTGCCCGAGGTCGGCTTCCTGCGGCGCGACAACTTCCGGCGCACCTACGTGACGGGCCGGTTCAGCCCGCGGCCCGCGATGGAGAGCGTGCGGCAGTTCAGCCTGGAGGGGGCCGTCGACTACATCCTGACCGCCGACGTCAACCAGCTCGAGACCCGCCAGCGCCTGCTGTCGTTCCAGACCGAGCTCGAGTCGAGCGACCGGCTGTCGTTCACCGCCACCGGCAACCGCGAGCTGCTGGTCGAGCCGTTCACGCCGCCCGGGGCGGACTTCTCGATCCCGGTGGGCGTCTACGGCTTCGCCGACTACCAGGTGGCGTACGCCATCGGGCAGCAGCGCCGGGTGAACGGGCAGGTGGCGCTCCGCCGGGGCGACTACTTCGGGGGCGGGCTGACGAGCCTCGAGCTGAGCCAGGGGCGCATCGGGGTGCTGCCGCAGATGTCGATCGAGCCCATCGTGTCGTTCAACTGGATCGACACCCCCTTCGGGAAGTTCCAGTCGAACCTGGCGGTGACGCGGGTCAACTACGCGTTCAACCCGTGGATGTTCTTCAGCGGGCTGCTGCAGTACAACTCGGCCGACAACTCGTTCAGCAGCAACCTGCGGCTGCGGTGGGAGTACAGCCCCGGGAGCGAGCTCTTCGTGGTCTACACCGACGACCGCGACGTCACCAACGGGTTCCGCCCCGACCGGGGCTTCGACCTGCGCAACCGCGGCTTCGTCGTCAAGTTCAACCGGCTGTTCCGGTTCTGACGCCGGGAGTCCCGACGCGAAGGACGCGGGGCAGGTAGCGGCGTCGACGGGGTGAGGGAGGTGGCGCGCCCGGAGGGATTTGAACCCCCGACCTACGGGTTCGAAGCCCGGCGCTCTATCCAGCTGAGCTACGGGCGCGCATTTGGAATCAACGACTTACGGGAAGCTGTCCGGTTCTGTCAGCCGTTTCGGCGCCGCGCCGCTCTCCAGCACGTGCAAGCGGGCGATCGCAGCCTGGTGCTCGACGAGTTCGGGCGGCGCATGGATCATCGTCTTGCTCGGGTTCGTGCGACAGTACGGGTCCTGAACGTCGGCGACGTCCGCCCCAGTGCGGTGCAATCCTGCCGCGAACGAGTGGTGAATAGCATACACCGTGAACGCGGGTCACTGTGCTTCGCGTGCCGCTCCTGCCAGCACCCTGTTCGCGCCGGGGGCGGGAGCAGGAGAAGCACCCGCCCCGCAATCGGGACCCAACCGTCCGCACTTCGAGAGCACTCAAGGCCCGGCGGAACCACCGGCCAACGTGGCCGCCTCCTGTGCGCGAGCGCCAAGCAGCACATTCGGGAGCGCGTAGTTCCCCTCATGGCAGGCGAACTCGAAGATCGGGCCCGGCGTCACCCCCTGAGCCGCCGCGTCCGCGGACAACGGGAAGCGGACGGTCCAGGGCCTGGTGAAGCGGGTGGGGTCGGCGATCGTCGCCTCGTAGTCGATTCGGCCGGCGGCGACCGGCGTGAAGCGCTCGACCAGATGCAGAGACGCGGTCGGGGCGCGCCAGACGTGGCGGAACCGGTCCCGCGACCGATCGGGGAAGTAACGGCTCTCGACCACCAGCGTGCTCCCTTCCCACCGGCCGCGCGCCTCGCCGTCCCACTGCGCGATGCCGGCCCGCGGGCGGCCGTCGATCGGGATGATCCGGCGCTGCCGGTACATCTCGTGCAGGATCACCACGTCTGTCGGCGTCTGGAGGATCTGGTGGTTCGGGTTGTCGCCGAACCAGATCTGCGACAGCCCGTCACCGAAGCAGCGCTCGCCGGTGTCGAGGTCGAGGTACGAGTCCCAGGGGCCGGTCCCGTACGGCCGCTCGCCGTCACGCGCCGTCGGCGTGTAGGGGATTCGGCCGTCGGGCGGGTCGACGATCAGCGACGTGCGCCCGCTCGGTACCCAGGCGGTGCCTTCGTCGAACCAGAACGCGTCGGCGCCGAGGCTGCCGTCGGGCCGGTAGTCGACGTCCCCCCCCGCCGGCGCCCGCTCCGCCGGCCGATTCAACCGGCGTTCCTTCTCGGCGACCGCGGCCGTCTCGAGCGCCGCGATTTCGTCTTCCGTCAGGAACGCCCGTCCCCGGTGCTCGGACGGTCGTTCCAGGGGTGTGAGGGTCGAACCGACCCAGATTCCCTGCAGATCGGGATCACCCCATGGAGTCCTCGGCACTTCCTGAGCCGAGACGGCCACGCCGAGCATGGCGGCCACGGCGACGACGGCTGCCTTCACCGACAACGAGCACCTTCCCTCGTAGGACATCCCGGCCTCTCTCACGCATCGCTCAGCGCGGCGGCGGCGCGACGTCCGGCAGCGACAGCACCAGCCGCACCACGTCCGCTGCCGGGAGACGCCTCGCTCGGTTCCCAACCGCCGGCGTCGACGGGATCGGCGAGCGCCCACACCACGCGCGTTCCGCCGGGCCCGTCCAGACGCACGTTCAGGCTATCCTGGAGCTGGTGAGCGGCATCACTTCGTTGCAGCTCGCCGATGTCCTTCTCTCCACCTCGGTAGTTGGATGCACGGCCGGGCGGGATTGGCGGCCGATCCCCGCGAATCAGCGCCGCGACGCTGTCACGCCCGACACCGACAGCACCAATCGCACCACGTCGGCCTGCCGGCGAACGTGATGCTTGGCGAAGACGTGCTTCAGGGTGCCACGCCCCGCTCTTCACGCTCAGCCGGTCGCCCAACGCTATCGTACCGTCGTCGTGCGCGAGCACGCGACAAGGCGTCCGAGGCCGCCTGCGACGGCCCGGACGACCGCGCCCGGAGGCAACCCGGCGACCATTCGGGCGACTGGGCGTGACCAGGCGATTGGCCGGGTACGCTCGGGAACGGCGCGCCGATAATGAACCCGGGAGACCGGAGCCGGCATATGGTCCACGAGACCGGCAAGAGGGCTGAAGCGTGACCGAGACGCAGTTGCTCCAGGCGGAGCTCACCGCCACCGCCTACGGCTCGATCCTGTTCGCCGCGGGGCTGGCCCTCGTGGTCAGCGGGTTGGTCTTCCGGCCGCGGGGCACGCTCGAGGTGCCCGCGTTCGGCGCGGCCCTGCTGCTGCACGGCACCCGGGCGCTCGGGGAGATCCCGGCCGTCCGGACCGCGTCGGAGCTGCCCGAGGAGCTCTTCGCGTACAGCGGCGCGATCTGCTTCTACTTCATCTCGGCCGCGTCGTACCTCTTCATCGACCAGTACTGGGGGCCGGGCCTCTGGAAGTCACTCCGACGGGCCTGGCAGTTCCACCTCGTCTTCGCCACCGTGGCCACGGCGGCCGACTTGTACAGCGGCAGCCCCGGGAGCTTCATGGACGCCTCGGCCACGCTGGTGGTCGTCTACCGCGTGATCCTGCTCGTGAACATCATGACGAGGTCGCTCGAGACCCGCCGGGAAGACATCTACGTGCTCTACGGCATCGGCGTCGTCCTCGTCTGCACGGTCCACGACGTTCTCGCGAACGCCGGCGTTCTGCCCTGGACGCTGGGGGCGAGGCCGATCGGCATCGTGGCCATGATGGCGGCCCTCGCATGCTCGATCCTCCTGCGGGCCAGGGCCGACGACCGTCAGCTCGGATCCCTGTCGGCCCAGCTGAGCACCGCCCGGGAGATACAGAAGTCCCTGCTGCCCCCGAAGAGCCTGCACCCCGCCGCGTGCCCGCACGCGGTCCGCTACATCCCGATGGACGCGGTCGGCGGAGACCTCTACGACTTCATCCCGATCGACGCCGACCGCTTCGCGGTGCTGGTTGCCGACGTCACGGGCCACGGCATCCCGGCCGCGCTGTTCTCCACCATGCTCAAGACCGCCGCGGCGCAGAGCCACGTCGCCGGCGAACCCGGGCGCGTGGTCGAGGAGATCAACCGGCGCCTCCACGGGCAGCTCGACGGCTACCTGGTGACGCTGGTGTACGCGGTCGTCGACACGCGGGCGCGGCAGCTCGCGCTGAGCAACGCCGGCCACCCCGCGCCGTTGCTCCGGAGCCGGTGCCAGCCGGCGGCGGTCGAACTTGGGAGCGCCGACGCCGCCATCGGCGTGATCGAGGACGAGTCGTACGCGACGACGCGGGTCGGGCTGGAGAGCGGCGACCGTCTCGTCTTCTACACCGACGGGCTTACCGAGGCCGAATCGCCCGATGGAGAACCATTCTCCATCGACCGGGTGAAGCAGCTGCTGGCCGGGGACGGGGAGAGCGATGTCGAGCAGTGGACCGCGAGGCTGCTGGAGGGCGTGAGGGGGTGGCGCGGACAGGCCGAGCTGCAGGACGACCTGACCGTCGTGAGCCTGGACATCCCCTGAGGGGCCGTGGTGATTTCCGCGTGGAATCTCGCCGGCGGCTGGCGGCGGCCGGAAACGGCCAAGGGTCCGACGGCGACCGCGCCCGGCTGGCCGGTCAACAGAATCCCCCGTTGTCCAACCCAGAGGACACCAGGAACGCGAGGCGCCGAACAGGATCACACCGCCGCGAACCCCGAGCGTAAGCCGCCTGCCGCTAGAACTCCAGGCGCAGGCCGGCGCGGAAGACCCTCGGGTTCAGAATCGCCACGATCTCGTTGTAGCGGGGCCCCGAGATCGTCCGGAAGTTCAGCACCGCCGCGTCGTTGAGCAGGTTGAACCCGTCGAGCATGAGCGTGAGCCGGGCGCCGGTCCGGAGACGGACGCCCTTCTTCGCGCGGACGTCGAAGATGCCGACGCTCGGCGCGCGGTCGTCGTAGGGGGTCGCCATCACCCGCTCGGTGCCGGCGTTCGGCAGCTGCACGGTGACCCGCCGGCCCGACCTTGAGGGTGTGCCGGCCGCCGAAGCCGTCGGCGAGGACGGTGACGTTGCCGCTCGCCTGCGGCTTGGTCAGCGCCCGGAAGTGGTAGTAGTCGTAGGCGTTCGCGTAGTCGCCGGTGTTGACCTCGAGCCGGCCCGCGGCGAGCCCCTCCACGCTCGACGACCGGGTCTGCGTCGGGTAGAGGGGGAACCGGTTGCTCCAGTCCTCCTGGTGGTTCAGGCGGTAGCCGCCGTAGAACCACGTCCTCCCGGGGCGGATCGGCCCGCCCACGCCGGCGTTCACGTCGCTCTGGAGCGTGACCGGGTTGCCCGCCCGCAGGCCGCCGGCGGGGCCCGGTACGGGCCGGCCGCGCCGCCGCGCCGCAAGGCGTCGGGCACGTTGTCCGAGACGGTGCGCTGGTTCAGGAAGTCGACGTAGACGTCGCCGGAGAAGCGGTCGCCGCCCGACTTCACGGTCAGGTTGAGGAAGGCGCCCAGCCCGTGCGTCTCGCCCATGTTGCCGGCGCCGCCGAGCTGGAAGTCCTCGAGGCTGCCGTAGTCGAAGTAGCCGGCGTGCCACGCCGTCCCCTCGGTGACGTTGATGCCCTCGAACAGGGTGCGGTGCTGGTCGCCGAACCCGAACGCCTGGAGGCCGGTCTGGGTGCCGGTATGCGACCCGCCCACGTCGTAGGCCTCCATCTGGAAGCCCGGCGCCTGCGCCATGGCGACCCAGATGTCCCGCGCGTTCGGGATGTCCTCGAGGAGCTCCTCGGTGAAGTTGACGGCGGTGGTCGTGGTGGTGACGTCCACCACGGGCGCCGCCGCCGCGATGACGATGGTCTCTTCGACACCGCCGATCTCGAGCGTCGCGTCGACGCTGAGCGTCGTGTTGAGGGTCATCCGTAGGTCGCCGCGCACGACGGTCCGGAACCCCGGCAGCGAGAACGCGACCGAGTACTCGCCGGTCGGCAGGGCCGGAAAGGCATAGGCCCCCCGGCTGCCCGTCTGGCGACGAACGCGGAGGGATCGAATTCTCCGGTAATCGGCGGCCGGCCCCTGGCACGCTCCCACCTCGCCCGCCCGCGGCGGCCGTGCGCCGGCTCTGGTCAGAAGGACGCCACGCCGGAGGTTCCCCGCGCGATGCGAACCATCGCCCCGGAATGCGCGGCGCGTCACCGTGCCCGCCCGTCAGCGGTCGCCGAGGCCGCGTAGCCGCTCGTGGCATAGCGGGTCGGCGTAGGGCTAACGGTAGGGTCGGGTCGCCAGCAGCCCCGTCAGGACGAGCCCGCCAGGGCCAGGGTTGGACCACCGCGTGGTGATGTAGCTGTAGCCGTGCCGCGTCCTTACGAGGCGCGCCTCGAGGAGCAACCACTCGTAGCCGGGGTGGGCGAAGTCGTGCACCTTGAGCGCCGAGAATCGCCCGCTTCCGTCGTTCAGCCAGATGAGCGGCTGATTCGGTCGCAGGTATTCGGCCACAATCCCGGCAGAGGGCCCCGGGGTCATCACGAAGTCCGCCGCCCCGTCGCCGTTGAAGTCCACGATCTCCACCCGCCGCCCCACCGGCGCACCGGTCGCGACCCCCGCGTTGCCGCTCGACTGCTCGTGCGGCTGCAGCCGGAGGGAAGTCTCGTCGGCGAACGTGCGATCGCCCCGGTTCATCAACAGTTGGACGAACCAGCCGTCGTAGAAGGGGTACATCTGGGTCCCGACGATGACCAGGTCGAGCAGACCGTCTCCGTCCGCATCGAGAGCGGCGGCGTCGAGATCGATGTGCCCGTTGTGGGCAAACACCTCAGGCGATGGCAGGGACGTCTTGTGCTGTTCGCTGAAGGCACCCGCACGGTTCCAGAAGACGAACGCCCCCCCGACCCAGTCCCCCGGCCCCGAACACGCGAGCGGCCGGTGGCCGGGTCTATTGCAGGGATGGCGCTCTCCGGCCGCGATCAGTTCCGGCAGCCCGTCGCCGTCGAGATCCGTCAGCACCGTCCCTGTGATGGCGACGCCGCTGGTCAGGAAGTTCATCGTCTCGTCAGGTCCGACCGGCAGAGTTGTCCGGTCGAGCGAGAACGTCTCGTCGCCGTGGTTCAGAAGCACATAGGGCAGAATCCTGTCGTCGTCCCCGATGTTGCCGACGACGATGTCGGGCGTTCCCAGGCCGCGGATGTCGCCGATCGTCGCCGAGTGTGTGAAGTCGGTGAGCTGCGGCAGCTCGCTGGTAGCGTCGCGCCAACCGCCCCCGGGCCGAGACAGGTACAGGCGGTTCTGCTCTCCCGGCCACGGCGGGCGGTCCCACCCGCCCATCGGGAGGAACATGTCCGGCAGTCCGTCGCCGTTCATGTCCCCGAATTGCGGGCAGCAGCTTGGGTTGACGGTGTTCAGCGTGTCGACCGGGAACAGCTCGGCACGCGCCCGCCTGAACCCGCCGTCGCCGTCGCCCAGGAAGACCCGGCCAGGTTGCGGGCGGTGTTTCTCGGCCGTCCCCTGATACGTATAACCCAAGAGGACGAGGTCCTCGTTCCCGTCTCTGTCCAGATCCGTGGACGCGGAGATGTGATAGTCAGGCTGGTAGCTCGGGTCGATGACCTCGAGCGGGAGCACCGTGTAGTACGGCTCCAGCGACGGGGCGCGGCTTTCGAGGATCTCGACCGCCTCGCGCAGCTCCATGACGTGGGCTGCCCTGACGAGGGTGCGTCCCGTCGTCAGAGTCCGGTCCGTGTAGGCCGGCTGCCGCTGCTCCCGCGCGTCGTACACGCCACCGAGCGCGGCGCGGAGCTCCGTGACGTGGACTTGCCTGATCGTGGTTCCCCCAGGCGTCAGAACGGGGTCCGTCCACCGCACAGGCGACATTCCCGCTCGGGCTCGCAGTGCCGCGACCCGCGCTCGCAGCTCGTCGAAGTGGACCGCCTTGACCGACGTTACGCCGGGACGGACGGGGTGGTCGGTCCATCCGGCCGCCGTAAGTGCAGACACCGGCGGTTGAGAGGTGCGGCTCAGGATCTGAGCCGCAGCGTCGTCGGCCGAGACTACGGCAACAACCACGAGCGCCGTAGCGGCACCGCGCATGGCTCCCTCCCCTTCCTGACAAGTAAACGCACGAGGAGGGGAAACCGGACAGCGGCTTCGGCAGGGAGGGCGCTGTCGTCACTCGGCGGGCATCCGGCGGCGGAGTACGTCGGCCAGCGCGCGCGCCGTCGCCGGGCGCGACGAACGTCGGGCTCTCAGAACCGAGGCCGCGAACTCGAGCGCGGCCGGCGGCGGCTCCGAACCGGCCCGCGGCCAGTCGGGGCCGGCGATGCGTCGACGCAGAATCCGGTCCGTCACCTCGTCGGTGCGGGTGCCGGCAAAGGGGTGCCGGCCCGCCACCATCTCGTACAGTACCACGCACAACGACCACACGTCGTCGGCCGGCCCGGCCGGGCGGCCCGAGAGCACCTCGGGCGACGAGTACCGCGGCGGGCCGCCCGCCACCGCGGCGTCATCCGTTTCCCGGGACAGACCGAAATCGAGCGCTCTGGGCGCACGCCCACCTGTCGGTTGCCCCCGGCCGGCCGGCGACGGTCGTTCGAGCGTTGCCGAAGCCCCACCCGTTCGTGGCTGCAGGCGCACAGTGGCCATCGACGGGTCTGATCCCGACTGCCCCGTCCGCGCCCACGGGTTGCGGGTTCCCTTGCGACCGAGGACGACATCGATCCGGCCGCTGGCAGGCGGCGAGGACGGCGGCCGAGCCGCCGCGGCGTCGCCCGGAATCGCCCGCTCCGCTGCGCGGGCCGTGGTGGCCCGCGCGAGTCATCGTGGTATGCTCCCAACCCGTTCGGGAGGCTGGGCTTGCGCTGCAGCCACACCACCGTTGGTGTGCTGCCCCGGCCCCCGAAACCTCGCCACCTGCTCCCCCCGCTGGGAACCGGCGGACACGCCCGCGGCGCCCGGCTGTGACGCCACAACCAGGCCGCTGCTGGGCGCTATCCGGCATCGGCCGAGCCGTTTGGGCCTGATCGCCCCTTGACGCGGGGCGCCGTTGTCCCCGCGTCGGCGGTCGCCCTCGCCGCCAGCCACACCGCCAGTTGACTCTCCGTCAGCGTCAGTCTGCAAGGTCCTGGCGCCTCTGGACCGACGCGGTGCTCTTGATGCCACAAGTGCCGCCCCAATTCACCAATAGATCATGGGCAACAGACCTCATTATGAACCATATTGTGAATCAATACCAATAAACTACGTGGACTCGATCAAGCGCGGCACCGGTCGAGCGCATCTTGACAAATAGGGAATATAGGAGAAGATGATCGAGCGTTTCGCGATCTTCGGAACGGCGCCGGTCACCTGCGCGCTCCTGGACCTGAGACCGGGAGACGACCTCCCGCCGGCTTCACGATGGCCATCGACGCGGAGCTGCCGGTCGGACTCTGGCCGAAACACCAGACCCATGCGGCTGATGAGAGGTCGGACCACCCGTGTGGGAGATGAGGGATGACGGCGGTCTATCGGCGGTTATCGATGAGAGCCGAGCCGCCCGGCCAGCGGGTATCACGGCAAGCCTGGGTTTCTGCTGCGGGAATCGTGCCCGCCGCAGCGTCGCTCGGTGGGGGCGGTGGAAGGCTCTGCCTGTTTTTCGAATGGTGTCGTCTACCGGATTGTCTAGAGAGGTGAGCGAATGCGACGGTTTGGGCGCGTCTTGTGTTTGCGTAGCGTCGGTGCCGGTCGGCCTGCTGGACGTGAACGTACCCGTCGCGGTGCTCGACGAGAACCACACGCACAACGCGGCGGCCGAGACTTGGCTCGCGGGCAATATCCACCACGGTTGGGCGTCCTGCCCGCTTGACGCAGAACCGCTGCGTGCGCATCGCAGCCTGCGTATCCGAACGCGCTCAGCGTTGCCGACGCCGTGATGCGGTTGCGGACGGCGATTTCGGAACCGTATCACCGGTTCCTGGCGGACAGCGTCAGCCCTCTGGATGATGCGGTGGTGGACTGCCGGCGCATCTCGCGCCCCCGGCAGTTGACGGATGTCCATCTTCTGGCCCTGGCTGTTGAGCACGGCTGTCGCCTCGTGACGTTCGACACGTCCATTCTCGTGGCGGCGGTGCGGTCGGGCGTCACGTCCATCGCTGGTCGTCATCTGAAGGTCCTGCTCGATGAGCCCGAGCTGGGCCTTGCACCCGCTGGCCGCGACCTTGTTGGAACCGGCCGACGCCCGCTGAGCCGACTGCCGGCAAGGTTGCGAGAACAGCCGAACGGCTGCGCCATGCTCACCGATTCGGGTTGGTCATGAATCGAGATTAACAACAGACATGAACAAGGCAGCTACCCGGTCAGCGTTCCGCGGCCGTGATCGGGAGCGCATCGATCGCCCGGAACCGGCACCGACGACCAGAGGTGCGCGCTGGCGCGCGACCCTGATGGTGGCCGTGCTCCTGCCCGCGTCGACCCCGTTCGCGGCGGATGCGGGCGCGGAGCTCCACGACGACGACCGGCAGGGGCAGGTGGAGCGCCCGACGGGCACCCTGGCCGAGGAGTTGAGCAGAGCCCTCGGAATGACGCCGGCCGACGTCGAGGCCCTGGGGTTGTCGCCGGCCGAGATGCGGGGTCTGCTCGCGGGGTTCGCCGAGGAGACGGTGGTCGTCGGCTCCCGCGCGGAGCCGCGCAGCGCCACCGAGTCGGCGGTCCCGGTGGACGTGCTGTCGGCCGCGGACCTCGCCAGCCGGGGCGCGGGCGACTTGAAGGACCAGCTTCGCACGATCGTCCCGTCGTTCAGCGTCAACAGCCAGCCGATCAGCGGCGCCTCGACGGTCGTCCGCCCCGCGATGCTCCGCAACCTCGCCCCGGACCACACGCTGGTCCTCGTCAACGGCAAGCGGCGCCACCGATCGTCGATTGTCGACTGGTCGGGCGGCAACGGCGTGGCGTTCGGCTCACAGGGGCCCGACGTCTCCGTCATCCCCGCGATTGCACTTCGGCAGGTCGAGGTGCTGCGCGACGGCGCGGCGGCCCAGTACGGCTCGGACGCGATCGCCGGGGTGATGAACTTCCAGCTCAAGGACGCCCGCTCGGGCGGCTCGGTGGAGCTCGGCACCGGCATGTACCGCGCCGGCGACGGGGAAACAACCAGGTTCGCCGGCAACGTCGGCCTGCCGCTCGGCGCCGCCGGGTTCGCCAACCTCAGCCTGGAGTACGGCAACGCGAATCGCACCGACCGCGGCGCGCCCCGACGGGACGCGATCGCGCTCATCGCTGCGGGCAACACGCACGTCGTCTCGTACCATCCGCAGGCCTGGGGAGACCCGCAGGTCGACGATGACCTGAAGCTGTTCGGCAACTTCGGCTACACCCTCCCGGCTGGCGTACAGGCCTACGCCCACACGAGCTACGCCAGCAAGACCGTGACCTTGAGCGTCTTCTTCCGGAACCCGAACACCCGGCTCGGGGTGTTCAGCAACGACCGCGGCCGCACGCTGCTCGTCGGCGACGTGCTCGCGGCCGGCGGCATGGGCTCGGCCGACTGCCCCACCGTCACCATCACCGACAACGTACCCGACCCGGTCGCCCTGCGGCAGGTGTTCGACGACCCGAACTGCTTCACGTTCCAGGAGGTGTTCCCGGGGGGCTTCACGCCGCAGAGAATAGGCACGGCGGCCGACGCCTCGCTGGTCGGCGGTCTGCGCGGCTCGACGGCCGGGGACTTCGACTGGGACCTGAGCGGCTCGCTCGGCGTGCACCGAACCGACTTCTTCACCCGCAACACCATCAACGCATCGCTCGGTCCCGCGTCGCCCGACGCGTTCGATGTCGGCACGAACCGGCAGCGGGACGTCAACGTCAACTTCGACGTGTCGTACGCGGTCAGCGACCGGGTCAACGTCGCCGCCGGCGCGGAATGGCGCGACGAGCAGTACGGCGTCCGCGCCGGCGACCGCGCGGGCTGGGAGATCGGCCCCTACGCGGCGCAGCGCTTCATGGCGGGTTCCAATGGCCCCTCCACCTACAGCCCGGCGCAGGCGGGCACCTGGAACCGCCGAAACGTCGCGGCCTACGGCGACCTCGAGGTGACCGCCGCCGACCGCGCGTGGACGCTGGGCGGGGCCGCCCGCGTCGAGGACTTCGAGGACTTCGGGACGACGACGAACGGCAAGGTGTCCGGCCGCTTGCGGTTCTTGCGGGGCAGCGTGAGCACCGGGTTCCGGGCCCCGACGCCCGGCCAGCAGCACGGCCTGCACATCCAGAGCCAGTTCGACCCGACCGTGGGCGACCTGGTCAACAACGCCGTCATCCCTTCGATCTCGCCGGTGGCGCGGCTGCGCGGAGGGCAGCCGCTCGGGCCGGAAGAGTCGGTCAGCTACACCGCCGGCGTGGTGCTCGACCGCGGGTCCTTCACGCTCACCGCCGACTACTTCCGCATCGACGTGTCCGACCGCATCGGCATCACGAGCAACTTCGTCCTGACGCCGGCCGAGATCGCCGAGGTCCTGGCCGGCGGGTTCGCGGCCGCCGAAAGCGTGAGGAACTACCGGTTCTTCACCAACGCCTTCGCCACGACGTCGCACGGCATCGATGTCGTTTCGACATGGACGCCGCTCGCGCTGCGCGGGAACACCGTCGTCAGCGCCGTTTTCAACCACACCGACACCGAGGTGGCGGACAACGCGCTCGGCTTGCTCGACGGCCGGCGGCTCGCCGAGTACGCCTATGCCCTGCCGCGCACCCGCTGGAACGTTGGCGTCACGCAGCGCCTCGGGCGGACCAGCCTCCTCGGCCGGCTCAGCTACTACAGCGGCTGGTACGACTACGACAGCGGGTTCGGGGAGACCTTCGATCCCGTCGGCGGCCTTGCCCAGGGCTTCTTCGACGGCCGGCCGATCCTCGACGTCGAGCTGAGCATGGATCTCGGGCGGGGAACGACGCTGTCCGTCGGGGGACAGAACGTCCTCGACACGTATTCGCAGGAGTCGGTCATCGCGAATGCCGTCGGCGAGCGGTACAGCGAGTACATGCCGTGGGGATACAGCGGCGCCTACTACTACGCGCGCCTCGGATACGGCTGGGGCAATTGAGGTTGCGGTCGCGAGCGTCGACGCTGGACCGGATCGAGATCGCGAGTGAGGACACCCGTGGAACTGCGGACCGATTCGAGCTCGGCCGCGGCGGGGCGAGTCAGGTCGTCCATCTCTTCAACCACCGCCAGCGGTAACCGCGCTCGGGCGGGCGTCTCCGCCGGCATCGGCCGACGCGAGGCACTTGTCCCTTCTGCTCGGTGGGTCGCCATCGCCGCTACTCAACCAAGCTGCGCGAGCGACAGCACCAACCGCACCAGGTCCGCCTGCCGCGAGATGGACTGCTTCTGGTAGATCTGGTGCAGATGCCAGTGAATGGCGGCTTCCGTGCGGCCCGTCGCCTCGGCCATGTCCCGCACGCTCTTGCCTTCCGCCAACCACACCGCTACCTGACTCTCCGTCGGCGTCAACTGCAGGGTCCTGGCCACCACCTCCGGATCGACCCGATGATGGCGCCCCGGCTCGACAATCAGCACCAGCGCCGCCACGTGCCGCGCTCCGTAATCTGGCTGAGCGACGTCCACGGGCTTGACGTACACCACGAACGGCGGCAGCACGGGCGAGCGCCGGAGCAGCATCGACCCGCAGACCGCGACCGTGCCCGAGGCCGGCAGCGCGTCGCCCACCAACTGCTCCAGACGGACTCGGTCGGCCGACACGCGCGCCCGTAGCGCCCCGGCGCGGTCCGACAGCCCGTCGCCGCGACGGAGGATGTCGCGGGCGCGGTCGTTGGCCTCCATGATGCGCCCGCGCCGGTCCAGGTGGACAACGCCGATCCGGTGGTTGTCGAGCAGGGCGGTCACCGTCGTGTGCCGCGCCTCGGCGCGGACGAGCGCCTGCCTGACGCTGACGAACTGACGGATATGGGGCAGCAGCCGCGTGACCATCCTGATCCGCGAAGCTCCCCAGCCGTCGGAGTCGACAGGATCGCGGAGGCCCCAGGCGATGGAGGATCCGTCCGGGCCGTCGAGACGCACGTACATGCTGTTCTGGCCACCGTCCCGGAGCAGCATCTCGTTGTACGTGGGTGAGGTCTTCAACTCCTCGGCCGTCAACAGGTCCCTGACGTGCACGAGCCGGCTGTCGGACAGTTGCCGGAAGCGTGGTACGCGTTCGTCGGTGGGATGGTAGTTCTCGAGGTAGTCCCGCTCCTGGTCTTCGCGGCGCTGCCCCCGGCAGTAGGCCCCGACGAAGAGGACCCGGACGTCGTCCTCCGGGCCTTCGCTCACGAGGAGGTCATTGCCGGTCAGGCCGCAAGCCTCGTCGATCAGGCCTGAGGTCGCCGGCCAGCCGGCATCGTCGAGCATGGCGCCGTACAACGCCGCCATGATGCGCCGGAATGCGTCTTGCTCGTCCATTCTCTCTCCACGCCGAGGCGGACCCGCAGCTATCCCGCACGGAAAGACCGCGGGCCCGCCGCACTTTTTGATATCACGGAGCGCCCGTTGATGCACCAAGGAATTATAGCAATCTACTGTGTCATGAACCTTTAAGGTCAATCAATCCAAATAGACTATGTGGAATCGAACAGGCGCGGCACCGGTCGGGCACGTCTTGACAGAGCACAACCGCCGGTGTACTCAACGCCCAACGGCAGCGAAACCCACCGCCACAGGTGCGATCCGGCGGGAGCCTGCCGCAGTAGTTGTCGGGACCGAACGCCGAATGCAGGGCTCCCCATGGGGAGCGGCGGTGGTGGGGGGGTTGCAGCCAGCCAGGGCAACGGCACTCCGCGAACCTCCTGCCCGGCGGGTGCGATTGGGCGGTCCAATCACCACTCGCTGACGTCCGCGTCGACCGGGTATCGTACCGTCACCCCGGCAACGCCCCCAGCGGTCACCGCAGCTTCTCCCCCGCCCGAAAGGCCATCCGAGCCGGCGGCACTCGCTTCCCCTGCCGAGGTCGCGTCCACGGCCCCTACCCCGAGAGCCGCCGCCCAAATCGACCCCCGCGGCCCCGCCCCCCCGGAAGCCGCCAACACCCAGCTGCCCCCAGAGATCATGGCCGACCGGCACCTCGTCCGCGCCGAACGGCTCCTCGCAGACGACCACCCCGAGGCCGCGCCCGAGGCGATGAACCAGGTCCTTGCCCTCCGGGACGAGCACGGCCTCGTGTTGGAGGACGACTTCTACTTCCAGCACGCGCAGGCGGCCTTCGCGGACGGACGGACAGCGCCATCGCTTCCTTGAACGAGTACTTCGTGACCGCCGGAAGTCGTCCAGAACGATTGGAATTGCCCCTGTATCAAAACGTGTGGCCCTTTCGAGACAGTCGACCCGCGCCGTGAGTAGTCTAGATCGTCGCAACGTCGCGTAGTGACGGGCGACCCCCGCAAATATCGGTAGTGGTCAATACGAATAGCAGTGTGTCAAACTACCGTTGCTGTCGACGAGCGGACGCGTTGATCTGCGAAGAACTGGCACGCCACGGTCCGGCGGTCCGGCGCGTGACGGATTCACGGACCGCCCCAGGGGGGCTGCAACCATCGCCCTCCAACTGCTCAAGACGGACCTGGTCGGCCGATCCGGGCGTCCGTAGCGCCTCGTCGCGGTCCGACAGCCCGTCGCCGCGCCACAGCACTTTTGACATCACAAGCGGGTCCCCCATTCACAAATAAACCATAGAAGCGGACCACATTTCGAGCCCGTGTTGAGAACAAGTACCAATAAACTATGTGGATCCGGCCAACGCGACACCGGTCGAGCGCATCTTGACAGATCAAGACCGCCCGATGTATTTAACGCCCAGTGGCGGACTGATAGGTAATCCAGGGCATATGAGCGAGCGCGTTGCGCTTTGCGACCTTCGCACGGCGCCGGTCGAAACACCTCCCGCGATGTGGAGCTGCCAGCCCGACGAGACGCCGCCCGGCATGCTGATCTCTGCGCGGATTGCGGCTGATGTGTAGATGGTGGGGCAAGGTCGTGGCTCGACCCGGTTCGGCTCCGTGGGCTGCTGTGCTCCATGAGCCGGCGGCACGGTCTGCCTGCTCCGCAGACCCCGCGACGCGGTTGCGGTTGATGGGGTCGGACCACTCGTGCAGGAGATGAGGCATGACGACGGTCGCCCGCCAGCTTTCGCCGCGGATCGTGTCGCTCGCGACCGCGGTGCCGTCACACCGAGTCCCCCAGGCGGAGGCCGTGGAGTTCTTCAACCGGTTTTTCGACGTCCCGCCGACGCAGCGCAAGCATTTGACGAACGTCTATCTCAACGCTGAAATCGACAGCCGTTACGCTGCTGCGCCTGTCTATTGGTACGAGCAGCCTCACGATTTCGAGCAAAAGAATGACCAGTACATCGACAGCGCGGTAGGCCTGCTCAAGAAGGTCGCCGTCGAGAGTTTGGCCGCCGCGAACCTCGAGTGCAGTGACATCGACATGATCGTCACGGTCTCCACGACCGGCATTGCCGTGCCGGCGCTCGACGCGCGCCTGATGGAGGAGTTGCCCTTCCGCCGCAATGTCCAGCGCTTGCCGCTGTTCGGCCTGGGATGCGCGGGCGGCGTGCTGGGGCTGGCGCGCGCCGCGACCTGCGCCCGTGCTCAGCCTGGCAGTCGCATCCTGTACCTGGTCGTCGAGCTCTGCAGCCTCACGTTCTGCGGAAGCGATCGGGCCACAGCCAACATCGTCGCCACCGCCCTCTTCGGCGACGGGGCCGCGGGCGCGGTGCTGTCCACGACTGAAACCGGACCGGCAGTCGCGGCGTGGGGCGAGCACACCTGGCCCGGCAGTCTCGACGTCATGGGCTGGCACGTAACGCGGAACGGGCTCGAGGTGAGAATGTCACGCAGCATTCCGGGCATCGTCCGGAACCTCATGCGGCGCGCCACGGACGAGTTCCTTGCTTCGACCGGCCTCGCTCTCGCCGACATGGACGACTTCGTCTGCCACCCCGGGGGGGCCAAGGTGCTGGAGGCGCTGGAGGCCGCCTTCGGCCTCGCGCCGGGCGGTCTGTCGGCGTCCCGCGAGATTCTGCGCGAATTCGGCAACATGTCGGCGGTCACCGTGATGTTCGTCCTGAAGCGGGTTCTCGAGACGTCGGAATCGGCCAACGGCCGCGGCACGGCGGACCCGAAGGCGGGACGGGCGCGGCGGTATCTGATGACGGCCCTGGGTCCCGGGTTCTCGATTGGGTTCGTGGTGCTGGAGTCGGACTGATGCCCACGTTGTACGTCATTGTCGGGTTTCTCGTCGTTCAGCGGTTGGCCGAGCTGGCCTTCGCGCGCCGCAACCAGCGGGCCCTTGCGGCTCGGGGCGCCATCGAGGTGGGCCGGAGACACTACCCGGCGATCGTCGCCCTGCACGCCGCGTGGCTGATCGCCCTGCTCGCGACGATCGACCCGTGGACGCCGGTATCGAGGCCGATGCTCGTGGTGTTCATCCTGTTGCAGTGCGGGCGGCTCTGGGTGTTGACGACCCTCGGCTCCCGCTGGACGACACGTGTGATGGTCCTGCCCGGCGCGCAGCGCATTCGAAGCGGCCCGTACCGCTATGTCAATCATCCCAACTACCTGATCGTGGCTGGTGAAATCGCCGTGACGCCGATGATGTTCGGTGCGTGGACGCTGGCCGTGGTGGCTTCGGTGCTGAACCTCCTGCTGCTTCGCATCCGCGTCGGGGTCGAGAACGCGGCGCTCGAGGACGTTTACGGCGACCTCCGATCCGGGTCTCCGGCGGGTCGGCGCGCGTGAGGCCGGCCGCGAGGAAGGAGATGGTCGATGCTGCATTGCGCTGAGGAGCTCCTGCTGTTCCTCCTCGACGAGCAGAGCGGCACCCTCCTGTCGGTCACCCCGCGCACGGAGCGTCTGGCGCTCGCCGGCGCGGTGCTGATGGAGCTGCAGCTGCGAGATCGCATCGACACCGACCTCGAGACGCTGACGCTGACGGACCCGGCACCGCTGGGTGACGATCTGCTCGACCCGACGCTGGCAGACATTGCGGCCGCGGAGCGAGAGCACGACGCCGTGTTTTGGGTGGAGCGCACCGCCGCGCGCGGCCGCGAGATTCGCGGGCGGGCGATCGCCAGGCTGGTTGCGCGAGGCATTCTCCTCGAGCCCGATGACGACGGATTCCTGTCCCTGGCGCCGGAGGTGGCGCACGCGCGCCGCTATCCGTCGACCAACGGCACCCCGCAGGAGCACGTCAGGCTGCGGGTCATGCGGGTGTTGTTCAGCGACGACATTCCCGACCCCGCGGACATCGTCATCATCACCCTTGTCGATGCGTGCGCCGTGTGGCGGAAGGTGCTGTCGGTAGAGGAGTTGGCGAAGGCCCGCGAGCGGATCGCCATCGTCAGCCGTCTGGATCTGATCGGACAGGCGGTGGCCGCGCTCGTGCGGGCCGTGAGGCCGACGGCCGCCGGCGCTCGGGACGGCGCGGGCGGCCCGCCGATTGTCCGCGGCCTGCCGCTCGTGACCGCGCTGTCGGTCTGGCGCGACCCGAGGACGTTCTTCCTGCGGCAGTACCGGCGCCTGGGACCTGTCTTCAGAATCAGGACGTTGGGGCGCAATTTCGTCGTCATGGCGGGGCGGGAAGCCAACCTGTTCATGTCCCGCTCCGAGCGCCTGCATCTGCACACGGCCGACATGTGGGATCCCTTGTGCGCAGCGTTGGGCGCTTCCCGTTTCGTGCTGAACATGGACGGCAAGGACCACGTTCGGATGCGCCGCGAGATGAAGAGCGGACTCTCGCGCCAGCTGCTCGAACGCCAGATACCGAAAGCCGTGGACGTCGTACGGCGGCACCTGGCCGCGATGCCCGTGAACACGCCGGTCCCGGGTGTTCGCGCCATCCACCGTCTCGTCGGAGAGATGACGGGGATGGTGGTGGCCGGGTCGTGGTCCGAAGAGTACCTCGACGACGTCCACGTGGTCCTCAAGAAATACGTGACCCGGGGATTCCTGCACATCCCGCACCTGCCGAAGACGCCCCGGCTGCGCCGCGCGCTCCGGCGTGTGGCGGAGTTGTCGGACAAGCTGTTGCTCGAACGGCAGCTGCGGCACCGCGGCCGCACGGCCAACGCGATCGACGACATGCTGGAGCTGCACCGAGCCGACCCGATGTTCCTCCCGGAGTGCGACCTGCCGATCACCGCCCTGTTCCCGCTGTTCGGCGGCCTGGAGACGGTGACGAGCGTCGGTGCCTCCATGCTCTACGCCGTGCTGAAGAATGCCGAGCTCCGGGAGCGGGTGCAGGCCGAGGCGGATGCCCTGTTCGCCGGCGGTGGGCCGGATGCGAAGAAGGTGCGGGAGCTGAACGTCACGCACCGGGTCATGTTGGAGGCGCTGCGCATGTACAACCCGGTCCCGGGACAACAGCGCAAGGTGACCACTTCGTTCGATTTCGCCGGGCACCGGATTGCGGCGGGCGAGGATCTGATCCTTGCCTACAACGTCACCCATGACCTGGCGGAGCACTTTCCCGATCCGCAGCGGTTCGACATAGACCGCTACCTTCCGGGACGCGAGGAGCACAGGCAGGCCGGGGCGTACGCCCCCTTCGGCCCCGGGATGCATCACTGCGCCGGGCAGGGGTTCGCGGAAGCGCAGCTGCCGTTGATGGTGGCGGCGTTGTTGCATGGGGCCGACATGGAGCTCGTTCCGCCGACCTATGAATTGAAAACGGAGCGGTGGATTCTGTTTCCCTCGTTCGTTCCCGACAAACGGCTCAAGTTCAGAATCGGGCGCCTGCGGCACTGAAGCCTCGCACCCACCGCGCGGGCGGGTCCCCCGCTCACACAGTTGGCGGCCAGCGAACGTCGCGGATCGAGCGAGCCTTCTGGCGCGACCGCGCGGCGGCGTTCGAAGCTCCTGGGGCGGGTGTGTGGCGAGACGAAAACGGCCGTCACGGTCGACGTGGCCGTCGTCTACAACGCCGGCCGCCCGCGCGGCCCTGGGCTGGTCTGCCCGACAGCTCACGGAACGCTCAGCGAGGAGGCTCGAGAAAGGTCCGGTGGGTGGGCACCAGATGATAGCCGTCGATGCTGCTTTCGACGAGCAGCTTCCAGTTGGCCCGGACGACGTAGCGGTTTGGGGTTCGCCACGCCGGACGACATCGAAGCCATCGAGGGCGACCCGCTGACGGACTTGGTGTTCATCGACGACGACCGTGACCGGACCGGTTCTCGCTATCGCCCCCACTTCCCAACCGGTGAATCCACGAGAACAACAACAGACATGAACAAGGCAGCTACCCGGTCAGCGTTCCGCGCCCGCGATCCGCAGCGCATCGATCGCGCGGAACCCGCACCGACGACCGGAGGTGCGCGCTGGCGCGCGACCCTGATGGTGGCCGTGCTCCTGCCCGCGTCGACCCCGTTCGCGGTGGATGCGGGCGCGGAGCTTCAGGACGACGGACCGCAGGGGCAGGTGGAGCGCCCGACAACGGGCGCGCTGGCCGAGGAGTTGAGCCGGGCCCTCGGTATGACGCCGGCCGAGGTCGAGGCGCTGGGGTTGTCGCCGGCGGAGATGCGGAACCTGCTCGCGGGGTTCGCCGAGGAGACGGTGGTCGTCGGCTCCCGCGCCGAGCCGCGCAGCGCCACCGAGTCGGCGGTCCCGGTGGACGTGCTGTCGGCCGCGGACCTCCTCAGCCGGGGCGCGGGCGACCTGAACGACCAGCTTCGCACCATCGTTCCGTCGTTCAGCGTCAACAGTCAGCCGATCAGCGGCAACTCGACGGTGGTCCGCCCCGCGATGCTGCGCAACCTCGCCCCGGACCACACGCTGGTCCTCGTCAACGGCAAGCGCCGTCACCGGTCGTCGATCGTCGACTGGCACGGCGGCAACGGCGTGGCGTTCGGCTCGCAGGGCCCCGACGTCTCCGCCATCCCCGCGATTGCCCTCCGGCAGGTCGAGGTGCTGCGCGACGGCGCGGCGGCCCAGTACGGCTCGGACGCGATCGCCGGGGTGATGAACTTCCAGCTCAAGGACGCTCGCTCGGGCGGCTCGGTGGAGCTCGACACCGGCATGTACCGCGCCGGCGACGGGGAGACGGCCCGGTTCGCCGGCAACGTCGGCCTGCCGCTCGGCGCCGCCGGGTTCGCCAACCTCAGCGTCGAGTACGGCAACGCGAGCCGGACCGACCGGGCCGCGCCGCGCCGCGACGCCGGCGCGCTCATCGCTGCTGGCAACACGCACGTCTGGTCCGACCGCCCGCAGGCCTGGGGCGATCCGCAGGTCGACGATGACCTGAAGCTGTTCGGCAACTTCGGCTACACCCTCCCGGCTGGCGTACAGGCCTACGCCCACACGAGCTACGCCAGCAAGACCGTGACCTTGAGCGTCTTCTACCGGAACCCGAACACCCGGCTCGGAGTGTTCAGCGCCGACGGCGGCCGCACGCTGCTCGTCGGCGACGTGCTCGCGGCCGGCGGCATGGGCTCGGCCGACTGCCCCACCGTCACCGTGACCGACAACGTGCCCGATCAGGCCGCCCTGCAGCAGGTGATCGACGACCCGAACTGCTTCACGTTTCAGGAGCTGTTCCCGGGCGGCTTCACGCCGTTGTGGATAGGCACGGCGGCCGATGCGTCGCTGGTCGGCGGTCTGCGCGGCGCGACGGCCGGGGGCCTCGACTGGGACCTGAGCGGTTCGCTCGGCGTGCACCGGGCCGACTTCTTCTCCCGCAACACCATCAACGCATCGCTCGGTCCGACCTCACCCAACGCATTCGACATCGGCACGAATCGGCAGCGGGACGTCAACGTCAACTTCGACGTGTCGTACGCGGTCAGCGACCGGGTCAACGTCGCCGCCGGCGCGGAATGGCGTGACGAGCGGTACGGCGTGCGTGCGGGCGACCGCGCGGGGTGGGAGATCGGCCCCTACGCGGCGCAGCGCTTCATGGGGGGCTCCAACGGCGCCTTCGCCTACAGCCCGGCGCAGGCGGGCACCTGGGGCCGCCGAAACGTCGCGGCCTACGGCGACGTCGAGATGACCGCCGTCGACGGTGCGTGGACGCTGGGCACGGCCGCCCGCATCGAGGACTTCGAGGACTTCGGGACGACGGCGAACGGCAAGGTCTCGGGCCGTCTCGGCTTCGTGCGGGGCAGCGTGAGCACCGGGTTCCGGGCGCCCACCCCCGGCCAGCAGCACGGCCTCAACATCCACAGCTGGTTCGACCCGACCGTGGGCGACCTGGTCAACAACGCCGTCATCCCGTCGATCTCGGCGGTGGCGCGGCTGCGGGGCGGCCAGCCCCTCGGTCCCGAGCAGTCGGTCAACTACACCGCCGGCGTGGTGCTCGACCGCGGGTCCTTGACGCTCACCGCCGACTACTTCCGCATCGACGTGTCCGATCGGCTCGGCATCACGAGGAACTTCGTCCTGACCCCGGCGGAGCTCGCCGAGGTCGTGGCCGGCGGGTTCGCGGCCGCCGAGACCGTGCGGAACTACCGGTTCTTCACCAACGCCTTCGCCACGACGTCCCAGGGCATCGACGTCGTCTCGACCTGGACGCCGCTCGCCCTGCGCGGGAACACCATGGTCAGCGCCGCCTTCAACCACACCGACACCGAGGTGACGGACAACGCGCTCGGTCTGCTCGACGGTCGGCGGCTCGCCGAGTACGCCTATGCCCTGCCGCGCACGCGCTGGAACGTTGGCGTCACGCAACGCCTCGGACGGGCGAGCCTCCTGGGCCGGCTCAGCTACTACAGCGGCTGGTACGACTACGACAGCGGGTTCGGGGAGGCTTTCGATCCATCGGGCGGCCTCGCCCAGGGCTTCTTCGACGGCCGGCCGATCCTCGACATGGAGCTCGGCGTGGATCTCGGGCGGGGAACGACGCTGTCCGTCGGGGGACAGAACGTCCTCGACACCTACTCGCAGCAGTCGGTCATCGCGAACCTCGTCGGCGAACGGTACAGCGAGTACGTGCCGTGGGGCTACAGCGGCGCCTATTACTACGCGCGCCTCGGATACGGCTGGGGCAATTGAGCTTGCCGTCTTGACCGGCCGCGAGCGTCGACGCCGGAAGGGCTGCCCCGTGGGGGCGTCCGCCCGGCGACGGCGGCGGTGCGGCTGTCGGGCCCGCCGATTCGATGTCGCTGACGACCGCGGTGAACCGGCGGCTACGAGTTCTACGACGTGGTCGGCCGCCGCGTGAACAGCTTCGACCCGAAGCTCGCCGTACGCCTCCAGGTGGCCGGGAACCTGCACTACTCGCTGGAAACGAGCTCGCTATTGTGCCCGACCTCATGCTGTCGCAACTGGTCCTGGACATTCTCATGGGCTCTGGCGAACATGCTGCGCCACTGAGGTGTGGCTTCTAAACTCGCTATAGCGCCGAGTGTATCAAGAACCGTTGCCCCGTCAGTATCATCTTGTTTAAATAGCGGAGCGAACTGTGCTGCAAGGTGAGCCGCGGCTTGAAGATCCGCGTCGGCGTGAAGCTCTTTGGACTGCCGTTGCACATCCCGTACATTGTCAACAAGTGTCCTGCTCGGCGGAGGCCGCGTCCGGCCCCCCGACGGCCACGACCACCTCTCACACGAGCGCCCGGGTATCCACGGTCACCGTGAGCACGTCGAGGTCGTAGAACTGCTCGTGCTTCACCGCCTTCGCCACGTGGCGAAGGATGCGCGGTCCGACGTCCCTGACGACCTGCCGATCCGCATCCAGCTTGCCGAGGCGGTCCTCCAGGTTGACGTCGTCGGGTCCGGCGACGAGCTCGATCTGGAGGACGTCGTCGACCGGCCGCACCGCGACGCGGACCGGTTGCGGCTTCGACCCCTCCTGGCGCTCGAGCAGGTACAGGAACGCCTCCTCGCCGGCGAGCTGCAGCCGGTTGACGGCCAGCTCGTCCCAGCCGGCGCGCTCCGCGGCGCGGTCGAGGGCGGCGCGCAGCGTGGGGAGCGACCGCACGCTCGGCTCGAGCACGTCGCGCTGGGCGCGCTGCTTGAAGGACACCAGCAGGGTCAGGACCATCGCGACGATGCCCCCGGCCGCCATGCCGTTGTCGAGGGTGCCCCGGGACCACTGCGGCAGGTGGTCCGCGAAGATGGCGCCGAACTGGAAGCCGAGGCCCACCCAGAACGAGATGCAGACGATGAGGCCGCGCTCGTAGCCGAACCCGCCGGCGGTGACCAGCCGCACGCCCTGACGGAACAGCAGGACCATGAAGACGAAGACGTACGCCCCGGCGACGGAGCCGGGCACGACCTGCAGCAGGGCCGGGAGCTTGGGCACGAAGGCGGTGAGGACGAAGATGATCCCGCCCCACAGGGCCACCCGCCGCGCCGCGACGCCCGTGAGGTCGGCGATGGAGATGCTGGCCGAGTAGGTGGTGTTGGGCACCGTGCCGGCGAGGCCGGAGAACAGGTTGCCCACGCCGTCCGCGTTCAGCGCCCGCTGGACCACCTTGAAATCCACCGGCACCGCGGTGCGGTGGGAGACGCGCTGTATCGCGATGGCGTGGCCGTAGGTCTCTATGGCGCCGATGACGGTGACGATGACGAACGGGACGAGGAGGCCGAGGAACCGCCCGTCGAACGAGAGGTCCAGGCCGGGCCAGCCGCTCCGGGGCAGGCCGAACCAGGCGGCGTCGACGACCGGCGTCCAGTCGAGCATCCCGGTCGGGGCGGCGACCGCGGTCCCCACCACGATGCCGAAGAGGGGCGCCCACAGACGGGCCGCGCCCGGCGCGTACAGCGACACCAGGACGATGGTCGCGAAGGCCGTGAAGGCGACCAGCGGCCGGCTCAGCGAAGCGGGGTCGACGCCGGGGGGGACCTCCGACAGCATGTTCGTCGCGATGGGAAACAGGTTGACGGCGATGAGCATGATCACGGTGCCGCCGACCGTCGGCGTAACGAGCCGGCGGAAGAACGACAGCCGCGCGGAAAACAGGAACTGCACCAGCGACGAGACCACCACGAGGGTCGCCAGCAGCGACAGGCCGCCCGCCGCCACCGCCGCCGCCGAGACGCCGATGAACGCGCCCGACGTGCCCATGTAGAGGGCGTAGCCGGCCCCGAACGGTCCCGCGGGACGGGCCTGCAGGATGGTGGCGAGACCGCTGACCACGAGGGCCGAGAACACCGCCCACTCCAGCCCCTCGGGGTAGTCGGCGGCGTTGAGGACGATGATGGGAATGAGGATGATGCCGGTCAGGATGACGGTGGCGACCTGCACGCTGAGCCCGAGGGTCAACCCTTCCGAGGGCGTTTCGTCGACGGCATAGCGCAGGCGAGAATCCGACGTCGGCCCTCGTCGAGGGTCGCTCATGAACCACTCCTTTTGGCGGGAGAACACGACAGGTGGTCCGGTGCCGATCCCCGCGAATCAGCGCCGCGGCGTCGTCACGCCCGACACCGACAACACCAATCGCACCACGTCCGCCTGCCGGCGCACGTGATGCTTGGCGAAGATGTGCTTCAGGTGCCAACGGACCGTGTCGTCGGTTCGGCCCATGGCGGCGGCGATCTCGCGGACGCTGCAGCCGGTGGCCAACATCACCGCGATGGCACTCTCCGTGGGCGTCAGGCCCAGCGCCGAGGCCACGACGTCGGCGTCGACGTGCGGTCTGTGCGCCGGGTCGACGAGCAGGACCATGGCGCCTGCGCTCCGCATGCGGAAGCCTTCCGGCAGACCGTTCACGGGGCTGACGTGCAGCACGAGCCGCGGCGACTCGAACGCTCCGCCGACCGTCATCGAGCCGGCGACACCCGGCCCGCTGAAGTGCAACACGGCGCGGTTCAACAGTCGTTGCAGCTCGGCGTCCTCGGCCGGCTCGACCGCTCGCAGGCCACCGTCCCGGTCGGTCAACCCGCGCGGTCGTCGCAGCAGCTCGACCGCCCGGTCGTTGACCGCGACGATCCGCCCCGACCGATCCAGGTGGACGACTCCGATCCCCCCGACGTCCAGCAGCCCCGCGAGCGACTCCCCGAGCGCTCCGGCTTCGTTCAGCGCGTGCCGGACCGCCAGACATTGCCGCACGTGGGGCAGCAGCCGCTCGACCATCCGGGTCCGAACGATTCCCCAGCCGCCCGCATCGACGGGATCGGCGAGCGCCCACACCACGCGCGTTCCGCCGGGGCCGTCCAGACGCACGTTCAGGCTGTCCTGGGAGCTGGTGAGCGGCATCACTTCGTTGTAGGTCGCCGATGTCCTTCTCTCCGCCTCGGTGTAGAGCTCGCTGACGTGAATCAGCCGACTGTCGGGCAGTTGCCTCAAGCGCGGGAGACGTTCGTCCCGCAACCAGTAGTCGCCGAAGTAGAGCCGCTCGAAATCCTCGCGGCGTTGCCCGCGAAAGCAGAACTGGGCGAGGTAGAGCTCCGCGTCCTGTCCTGGACGCCCGCCCGCAAACACGAGGGCGTTGCCCTTCACCCCACAAGCGGCATCGATGAGGCCGGCGGCCGCAGGCCAACCGACCGCGTCGAACGCCACCTCGTGCAGGGTTGTCAGGATGCGGTCGTAGAGGTCCTCCTGGCTCACCGCATTGACTCTAGCTCCCCAGGTGGGACTGTCAATCCCACCCAAATGGGGGGGGCGTGACCGGGAAGGGGCAACCGAGTCCGTTGTCGACACCTGCCTGCCGGTGATCGACTGCCTCGAGGTCCGGCCGATGGAGCCCAAGTGAGCAGCGGCCTGCCGCGGCAGCGCGCCTTCCCGGTGTTCTTCGGACGCTTCACCTCAGTCCCGACCGCCGCAGGTATCTTCGCCGGGGGCGCTCGGTGCACCGCTGCGAGGCCGTCCTCATGGCAGCCTCCCGGGGGCGCCCGAAGTGCGCCGCTTCGAAGTGGCGCCCCTTGGTGGTTGCCACCAGCCCTCTCAAATCGGGGGCGCCAGGACGTGCGCCGTTGCGCTAGGCTTCATGCGGAAGCTGGGGCCTCCGTCCCGCCGCAAGCCGCATCGGAAGCCGGCAACGGGATGGTGACGACACCGCCATGAACGTTGTTGCCCTCTACTGCTGCACGCCATCACCGGATGAACCGCGGTTCTGCCGACCCGCGGCAGCGTAGCCGTGGCGGGCCATTCGGACGGGGATGGTCGGCCGGTCCCCTGCGAGCTGCTCGACACGAAGCCGGCGCGCCGGGCGAAGGACGAGGCGCTGCTGCAGCTGTCGACCGGAATACGCGGGCCTCGAGAAGGCTGGTAGCGCTGATGATTCCTTTCGACGTGTTGACGCGTGGAGAGCGTCAGATCGTCCGCTACGCGCTTGGCTTCAGGTTCGTCATGCTGTCCCTGGTTCTAGTGGTTGGGGCGGCATACCTTCTCCGGCTGATCGCCGCACTGGCCGGCGGTCTCGGTTCTGCCCTGGTCGCAGTCGCGATCCTCACGGTGTCGTTGGCGGTCGGCGCGGCGATGAGACGAAGCTAGGATGCCATTGCGATTCGCGGAGGAGCTCCTGCTGCTGGTCCTCAACGAGGACCACGGCGGCTTGGCCTACGTTTCCGAGCGGCATCTCGACTACGCGCTGGCCGGCGCGGTGCTCACGGACCTGGCCCTGGAGAACCGCATCGACACGGATCCCGAGACCGAGAAGCTGGTCCTGGTCGATCCCGCCTCGGTCGGAGACGATCTGCTGGACCCCGCGCTGACCGAGGTCGCGCAGGAGGAAGAGACGCACGAGGCGGGATGGTGGGTGCGGCGACTCGCGCGCGACGGCGGGCGGATACGCGAACGGGTGCTCGCCCGCCTGGTCGAGGCGGGCATCGTCACCTCGACGGAGGAGAGCGCGGCGTTCGTCGCGCCCAGCGTTCGCCGCTCCCGCCGTTATCCGCTCCGCGACGGCACGGCCGAGCAGGAGGTGCGGTTGCGGATCATGGGCATCCTGTTCCGCGACGACGTCCCCGACCCGCGCGACGTCGTGATCATCGGCCTGGCCGATGCCTGTGGACTGTTCGAACGACTCCTGACGTCGGCCGAGCGGCGCGAGGTGGGCGGGCGCCTCGAAGTCGTCCGCCGCATGGACCTGATCGGGCGGGCCGTCGCCTCCGCCGTCCGCGAATCCGCGCGCGACGCGGCGGTGCCGGCCGCACGCGGGGAGATTCCCTTCGCCGCGGGACTGCCCGTTCTCGGCAGCGCGCTCGAAGCGGCCGGCGACTTCAGTGAATTCCTGGCGCGGCAGTACCGGACGCTGGGGCCGGTGTTCGGCATTCGCCTCCTCCACAAGCGGATCGTGGTCCTCGCCGGCGCGGAGGCCAACCGGTTCCTCAATCGGCAGGGGCGGCTGTTCCTCCGCAACTACGAGCCCTGGCACGAGTTCGGCCATGAGCTCGAGGCGGCCCGGACGGTGCTCAGCATGGACGGAAGGGATCACGTCCGGACCCGTCAGGCGTTCGCCCCCGCCTTCTCGCGGACGTATTTCCGGAACCATCTCGACGACGCCGACGACATCACCCGCCGCCACGTCGAGGCGTGGTCTCTCGACGGGACGGTACGGGCCCTGCCCGCCATGCAGCGCCTCGTCGCCGACCAGACGGGCACGATCATGGCCAGCGTGTCCGCCCGCGAGCACGTGGAGGACCTGATCTTCGTGCTGGAAACGCTGCTGACGACGAGGGTGATGAAGCAGCTTCCGCGGTTCCTGGCCGGACGCCGGTTCAGGAAGGCGCGCGCGCGGCTTCTCGACGGTCTGGCGCAGAAGACGCTGGACGCGCACCGGCCGGGCGGCCCCCTCCAGGACGCGGGCGACCTCGTGAACGACGTCATCGACCTCCATCGCACGGATCCGCAGTTGATGCCCGAGACCGACATGAAGGCGATGGTGCTGAGTCCCTATCTGGCGGGGATCGAGACCGTGGCCAGCGCCAGCGCCTTCGCGCTCTACGCGGTGCTGAAGCACCCGGACCTGACGGAGCGGGCACGGGCCGAGGCGGACGCCCTGTTCGCCGCGGGGCCTCCCACGGCGGAGGGGCTGCGGCGACTCGACGTGACCCACCGGACCGTGCTCGAGGCGTTGCGCCGGTATCCGACCACGCCGGTCGTCCTGCGCGCGGTGGCGAACTCGTTCGAGTTCGGCGGGTACCGCATCGCCGCGGGCCAGCCGCTGTTCGTCGCCACCACGGTGACGCACCGCCTGGCCGAGCACTTTCCCGACCCGGAGCGCTTCGACATCGACCGCTATCTGCCGGAACGCGCGGAGCACCGGCAGCCCCACGTGTTCGTCCCCTTCGGCGTCGGCACCCACACGTGCCTGGGCGGCGGCTTCGCCGAGGCGCAGATCCTGCTGACGCTGGCCGTGATCCTGCACGCGGCCGAGCTGACCATCGACCCGCCCGGCTACGAGCTGAAGATGACCAGCGTGCCGGTGCCGCGGCCCGCGAAGCGCTTCAGGCTGAAGGTGAAGCAGCGGCGGCGGCCGTCGGCCTCGCAATCCCGCCAGTGAGATGGGTGACGACGGGGAGGCGGCGGTGAATGGCGACGCCGGCGCCGGGCACGAATCGCGCGGTCCCGTCGCCCACATGGTACGGAGCGGCATCGCCGCCAACCTCCTCCTGCTGTTCATCGTGACGGCGGGACTGGTGTCACTGACCGGTCTGACGCAGGAGGCGTTTCCCGAGATCTCCCTCGACCTGATCGAGGTCTCGGTGAGCTATCCCGGCGCCACGCCGGGCGAGGTCGAGGAGGCCATCGTCGTCAGGATCGAGGAGCAGGTCGACGGTATCGACGACGTGCAGGAGATCACCTCGGTGGCGACGGAGGGCCTGGCGTCGGTCACGATCCAACTGAAGTCGGGCGCGGACGTCGACCGGGCGCTCGCCGACGTCGAGTCGGCGGTCGGCCGCATCCGGGCCTTCCCCGCGCAGGCCGAACGTCCGGAGGTCCGCGAGGTGACGAGCAGCCAGAGCGCGCTCCGCCTCGTGCTCCACGGCGACGTCTCCGAGCGCGCGCTGAAGGAGCTGGCGTACCGCACCGAGGACGCGATCGCGGCCCTGCCCGAGGTCTCCCGCGTCGAGACCAGCGGCGTACGGGCCTACGAGATCTCGATCGAGGTGCCGCTCCAGCGGTTGCATGCGCTGGGCCTCGCCCTCGAGGACGTGTCGAACGCGGTGCGGCGCGGCTCGCTCGACCTGTCGGCGGGGCGCATCGAGACCCGCGACGAACAGATCCGCGTCCGCACCACCGGCCGGCGCTACGACCAGCAGGACTTCGAGGCGCTCGTCGTCCTGAGCCGAAGCGACGGCACCGTCGTGCGTCTTGGCGACGTCGCCCGCGTGCGCGACGGCTTCCAGGCCGCGGACCTGATAGTGCGCCACCAGGGCCGGCCGGCGGCGTTCGTCGAGGTCTTCCGATCCGCGGACGAGCACCTGCTCGACGTGACGCGGGCGGTGAAGGAGCTCCTCGACCGCGAGTGGCGTGAGTCGCTGCCCCCGGGCACGGGGATCGCCATCTGGAACGACGACTCGGAGGCCTACCGGGAACGGCTACAGGTGCTGTTCAAGAACGGCTCCCTGGGGCTGCTGCTGGTTCTCCTCGCGCTGACGATGTTCCTGGGACCGCGACTCGCGTTCTGGGTCGCCTTCGGGATGGTCGTGACCGGGGTCGGCGCCCTGGCCGTGATGCTGGCCACCGGCACGTCGTTGAACGCGATGTCGCTGTTCGCGTTCCTCCTCGCGACCGGCATCGTCGTCGACGACGCCATCGTGGTGGCCGAGAGCATCCACCTGGAGCGCGCGCGCGGTGCGCCGGGTGTGTCGGCCGCGATCCGGGGCGTGCGGCGGGTCGCGAGGCCCTTGATCTTCGCGGTCCTCACGTCGGTGGCGGCCTTCTCCCCGCTGCTCTTCATTCCGGGCGCGCTCGGCGACCTGATGCGCCCCGTGCCGGTCATCCTGATCGGCATGCTGCTGATCTCGCTGGTCGAGTCGCTGCTGATCCTGCCGGGCCACCTGTCCCACCTGCCCGGTCCCGGGCAGCGGCCCGCCCATCCCGTGGAGCGCGCCTGCCTCCGGCTGCAGTCGTCGGTCGACCGCGGCGTCACGTGGTTCGTGGAGGGACCCCTCGACCGAGGGCTGCGGGCGGCCACGGGCCACCCCGCGGTCCTGATCGCCGCGGGTCTCGGCGTGACCGTCCTGGGGATGGCGCTCGTGCCCGCGGGCATCGTCAACCTGGCGTTCGGCGAGGACGTGGCGGGCGACATCGTCACCGCCAACCTGCGGATGCGCGAGGGCACGACGTCGCGGCGGACGCACGAGGCGGCCATGGCGCTGGAGGCGGCGGGGCGCCGGGCCATCGAGCGGCTCTCCCGCGGCCGGCCCGAGGGCGCGCCACCCTTGCGGAGCGACGTCATCCTGACCGTCGGCCTGCGGCCGCGAATGGCGGACGGCGCCATCCTGGCGCCGGGTCCCGTCCCGCCCGCCAACCTCGCCGACGTGCAGTTCAAGCTGTCCACCGGACAGCGCGGGGACATCCGCCCGGAGGCTTTTCTGGAGGCGTGGCGAGAAGAGGCCGGCGTGCTGCCGGAGGCCCGCGCCCTCACCTTCAGCGCCGCGACGCTCGATTTCGGCGTGCCCATCGAGATCGCGCTGTCGCACCCCGATGCCCGGAGCCTGAATCTGATCGCCGACGAGGTCATGGCCGAGCTGGGCGGGCTGCAGGGCGTCTTCGGAGTCCAGTCGGACCATTCACCCGGCGTCCAGGAGATTGGGCTCGAGCTGCGCCCCGAGGCGCGCACGCTGGGTCTCACCCTCGACGACCTCGCCCGGCAGGCCCGCTCGGCGTTCTTCGGCGACGAGGCCCTGCGCCTGCAGCGCGGCCGGGAGGAGATCCGGGTGTACGTGCGTCTTCCCGCGGGGGAACGCGACGCGGTCGCCGACGTGGAGCGCTATCTGATTCGCACCCCCGGCGGGGCCACGGTGCCGCTGAGCCGCGTGGCATCGGTGAGCCTGGGCAGCGCGCCCCCGTCCATCCGGCGCCGGGGCGGCCGGCGCGTCGTCACCGTCACCGCCCAGGTCGACGAGACCGCGGTCACCGGCACGGAGGTCAACGGCCTTCTCGCCGGCGAGATCCTGCCCGGGCTCGCGGACGCCAATCCGGGTCTCACCTGGTTCCTGGGAGGCGAACGGCAACAGCAGACGCAGTTTCTGTCCGGCCTTCTCCGCAGCTTCCTGCTGGCCCTGTTCGCGATCTACGCGCTGCTGGCGATCCCGCTCGATTCGTTCGTCAAGCCGCTGATCGTCATGTCCGCCATTCCCTTCGGGATGGTCGGCGCCATCGTCGGTCACCTGATCCTGGGGATCGACCTCGGCTTCACGTCCATCCTGGGGGCGGTCGCGGTCTGCGGCGTCGTCGTGAACGACTCGCTGGTCATGATCGACCTCATCCACGAACGGCTGCGGGGCGGCGCGACCGTCGAGACCGCGATCGTCGACGGCGCCAAGGGCCGTTTCCGCCCGATCTTCCTCACGTCGCTGACGACCTTTCTCGGCTTCATGCCCCTGTTGCTCGAGAGCGCGGTCCAGGCCCGGCTGCTGGCTCCGTTCGCGGCGTCGATGGGATTCGGCATCGCGATAGCGAGCGGCGTCCTGATGCTGGTGGTGCCGGCGCTGGTCGCCGCGTATTTCCAGGTCGCGCCGTTGCGGGGAAGCGTCGGCGCGGCCCACCCGGCGACGGCCGGTTGAGCGGACGGTTGGAGACGGCATGCAGACCCGACGCGCGCAAGTCGTGAATCCCCCGCCTCGATACACCCTCGGCCGGCGGAGGGGCCGCCTCGCCGCCACTCCGCCGGCAGGCCCGCTGCTGGCGGTCCTGGCCGGCGGTCTCTGCGCCGGCTGCGCACTCGCCCCGCCGCCGGCGCCGCCCGAGCTCGCGGAGCCGGCGCCGGAGCTGCCCGCCGACTTCGCCGGGAGCGCCGAGGCGGGCGCGCACCGGCCCCTCGAATGGTGGCGCGCGTTCGGAGATCCGGCGCTGGACGGGGTCGTCGAGTCGGTGCTCGCCTCCAACCTCGACATGGCCGGGGCGGTGGCGCGGGTCGAGCAGGCGAGGGTGCGGGCCCGTCGCGCCGGGGCCGCGGCGCTGCCCGTCGTCCGGGCGGGAGCAGGCGTCGACAGCTTCGACGTGCCCATCAACGCCGGCATCGGCGCGCAGCTCGGAGAGCTGGGTCTGGACGAGGTGTTCGGCGGCGCGGACGGGGGGTTCACGTTGCCCGATCGCATCGGGCTCACCACGTATTCGTTGTACGCGGACTTCGCGTACGAGCTCGATTTCTGGGGTCGCGTCCGGCACGCGTCGCTCGCGGCCGGGGCGGATCTGCTGGCCTCGGCGGCGGACGTGCACGCGGCGCGGATCGGCGTCCTGACCGAGACGATCACGGCGTACTTCGACATCGTCGACTTTCGGCGGCAGATCGCAATCGCCGGCGAGATGGTGTCCGCGCTGGAGGAGCGCGAGCAGCTGGCGGAGACCCGTTACGACCGTGGGCTGACCGATTCGCTGGACCTCTATCGGGTGCGGCAGGACCTGCGCGACACGCAGGCCGGCCTGCCGCGGCTCGATGCCGGACTGGCCGCCGCCGAGGCCCGCCTCGCCGTGCTCCTGGGCGGCTGGCGGGACGACGTGGCCGAGCTGCTTCCCGATTCGCTCTCGCCCGGACGGGTCGCGGGCCGGGTGCCGGCCGGCGTACCGGCCGATCTCCTGGTGCAGCGGCCGGACGTGCTGGCGGCGGGGCTCCGGCTGGAGGCCGCGGCCCACGACATCGGGGCGCGACGCGCCGAGCTGATGCCGTCGCTCTCGCTGTCCGGGGCGGTCGGCCTCCAGACCACCGGTGTCGGCGGGCTCTTCAACGTCCAGCAGTGGTTCAGCAACCTGGCCTCGAACCTGCTGGCGCCGGTCTTCGACGGTGGCCGTCTCGCGGACAACGTCGCCCTCGCGCACGCCCGCTTCGACGAGCTCGCGGCCGCCTACGGGCGGACGGTGGTGACGGCCGTGAACGAGGTCGAGTCGACGCTGGCCGGGCTCCGGAGCGAGGACCGGCGCCATGCCTTTCTGTCGGCCCGACGGGACGAGGCGCAGGAGACCCTCGATCTGCGAGCGCAGCGGTACCAGTCCGGGGTCGGGGGCTATGCCGACTTCCTGGACGCGTCGCGCACGCTGCTCGACATCGATTCGGCGCTCGCCGGCTCCGAACGCCGTCTGGCCCTCGCCCGGCTCGCGCTCCACCGCGCCCTGGGCGGCGCCTGGACCACGCCCGAGACCGCGGCCGAAGCACCGCCGACGCTCTCTCCCTCGGCCCGCGCAACGACCCGGAGCAGCCGATGAGCCGAAGCATGGGTTACGTCGTGGCCGCCGCCATCCTGGCCGGCTCCGCCGGGGCGGCGAGCCTCCTGATTGCGTCGAGGCCCGAGCCCGCCCGCCGGGAGCCTCCCCGGCGGGTCCCCGTCGCCATCACCGAGCCGGCGGTGGCCGGCGCCGGCGCCATTCCGATTCACGGCGCGGGCACGGTGCGGCCGCGCGCCCAGATCGACGTGGCGGCCGAGATCGGCGGACGGGTCGTGTGGGTGAACCCCGCCTTCCAGAGCGGCGGCCGGGTCCGCCGGGGGCAGCCGCTCTTCCGCCTCGACGATGCCGACCACCGTCACCGCGTGGAGCGGGCGCGCGCCGCGATCGCCGTGCAGCAGGTCGAGCTGCTGAGAGTCGAGGAAGAGGCCCGCATCGCCCGCGAACAGTACGAGCGGTTCCTGCGCCGCCGGGGCGACGGGCCGCCACCGGCGGGCGCGGGTCCGTTGGCGCTCTGGGAGCCGCAGATCGAGGCGGCACGGGCCGCCGCCGACCGTGAGCGCGCCGTGCTCGCCGAGGCCGAGCTCGGACTGTCACGCACCGAGGTGCAGGCGCCGTTCGCCGGCGTCGTACGGTCGGAATCGGTGGACACGGGGCAGTTCCTGACCGCCGGCCAGGCGGTGGGGCAGCTCTATGCCATGGATGCCGTCGAGGTGGTGGTGCCGCTCTCCGACTCGGACGCGGCGCTCATCCCGGGGTTGTGGGACCTGCGGCCCGGCGATGCGAATCGGCGCGTCGCGGCCCGCGTCGTCGCCGACTACGGCGACGCGCGCCATGCGTGGGCGGGTTACGTGGACCGGGTCGAGCCGGCGCTCGACGAGGGGACGCGGACCCTCGACGTCATCGTGCGCGTTCCCGACCCGTTCTCCCCCGGCGCCCGGGTGGAACCCCGGCGTGCCGGGGAGGGTGCCGCGGGCGCCGGACCGGACGCCGGTTCCGGCGCAGGCGCCGACGCGTCTCCAGGCCCGCCCCTCATCGTGGGCAAGTTCGTGGACGTGCGCATCGACGGCTTCGCTCCCCTGGAGTATTTCAGGGTCCCCAGACCGGCGCTGCGGCCGGACAACGAAGTCTGGGCGGTGCGCGACGACATGCTGACCATCGTCTCCGTTCGGGTCCTGCAGCGCTACGACGACGAGGTCTGGGTGACCGGCGCCCTCGCCCCGGGCCTGCCGGTCGTCGTCGGTGGAATGGACATCGCGGCCGAGGGCATGGCCGTGCGGACGGTGCCGGGCGGGGACCGGTGAGTGCGGACCTCGGCGGCGGCGGATGACCCGGCGACCTGTACGCGACGGGAACACGGGGGCCCGCATGCCGACCGAAGCATCGACATGGCCAGGCGGTCGTCAGCCGGACGCATCGACATGAAGCCGATTCCACTCCCCGAGGGCGCCGACGACATCACTTTCGAGTGGATGCAGCGGGCGCTGCTCGCCGGCGGAGCATCCGACGTCCCCCAAATCGACTCCCTGGAAGTCGAGAAGCTGTCGGACGTGGCCAACGCGATGGGGAGTCTCTTTCGTTGCCGCGTGACCGCCCGAGGCGGGGTCGGCGTCGATCCTGCCTCGGTCATCGTCAAGCTGCCCACCTCCGATGCCCTCGCCCTGAGGTTGGCCAGGTGGCTGTCTCTCCACCGCCGCGAATACGTGTACTACCGCGACATCGCATCGCACGCTCCGGTCCGGGCTCCGTCTCTTCTCTACGGCGACCTCGATGCACGCACCCACCGGTTCGTCCTGGTGCTCGAAGATCTCGGCGGCATGGAGGCGATACCGCAGCGTGCCGGCGTCGGCGTCGAACGGGCGCGACGCGCCATTCGCGAGATCGCGGGATTCCAGGGCCGGTTCTGGGAGGCTGCCGACGACCCGGCCCTCGCAGCCTGCGGCCCGTTCCTCACCGCCGGGCAACGCCGCATCATGCAGACACTCTATCTGCTGACCCTCCCTCTGGCGTTCGAACGCTTCGGCGACCTGTTCACGACCGGCACGCGCCGGCTGGCGGAGGCGTTCGGGCCGCGAATCGACGCCCACTTCGCGGCCGTCGCCAAGGGCCCGAAGACCGTCGTCCACGGCGACTACAGGGGAGACAACGTGCTGTTCGGCCGCGAGGGCCAGGACGACTTCGCGGTGCTCGACTGGCAGGGTTGCGGAATCGGCTGCGGCCTGTACGACGTTGCGTTCTTTCTCGGGACCAGCGTCACCGTCGATGACCGGCGCCGCGTCGAGCGTGACGC
Organism: Vicinamibacterales bacterium; assembly: GCA_965116765.1. GTDB lineage: Bacteria > Acidobacteriota > Vicinamibacteria > Vicinamibacterales > UBA8438 > JAJEEA01. The sequence continues at coordinate 3,096,353 of OZ220718.1, forward strand.
GGTGGGCGAGTACCACGACATCGTGCGCCGCATGGGAGCAAAGCACTACTCGCGCGACGACTGCTGGCGCAGCTACCGGCGGAACATGCTGGGCACCCTCATGCCCATGGTGCTGGGATGCGGCGGGATCGACATGAGCGACGAGGCGCTCAGGAGCCAGACGCGAGAGCTGCTGGGGCGGACGCTGACGGCGATAGAGGATCTGAACGCGGGAGAGCTACTGCCGCCTCGAGGCGGGCTGTTCTCCTCCACCGGAGCGTTCTCGCTCCTGTCGCGGTGCTGCTACCAGGCGTACAGCCGCCTTCTCGGCATGCGCAGGCGAAGCGGAAGCTGATCGGCTGCGCTCGACGGCCGTGGGGCATGGAGTCGACCGGCAATCTCGGCATGCGCAGGCGAAGCGGAAACCGATCGGCTGCGCTCGACCGCCGTGGGGCACGGAGTCGACCGGCAATGGCCCGAGCAGAACGGAGCGCCTGGGGACGGCGCGTCGGTTCGGACGCGGACATCGATTCCGAGGACGGCGGTCCGAACGACGACGGTCTCGACGGCGACACCGGCTTCGCGCCGCCGCCGAGGCGGCAGGCCATGGCATCGATGGCCTGCGTGGTGCTGGCCATGTTCCTGGGCGCGTTGAGCCAGACCGTGGTCGCCACGACGATGCCCCTCATCGTCGCCGACCTGGGCGGTTTCGACCGGTACACCTGGCCGGCTACGTCCTACATGGTCGCAGCCACGCTCGCCTTCCCGATCGTCGGCAGGTTGAGCGACATCCATGGGCGCCGGCTGTTTCTGTTGTCGGGATTGGCGATCTTCTCCCTGGGTTCGATTCTCCTGGGCTTCTGTGAATCGATGACTCAGGTCGTGGTCTACCGCGGCGTGCAGGGCGTGGGCGGGGGCACCGTCATGACCTGCTGCTACGTGTCCGTCGCCGACCTCTTCCGGCCGATGGAACGAGGCAGGTTTCATGGGCTGCTGAGCGCCGTGTACGGCGTGGCGTTCGTGGTCGGGCCGATACTCGGCGGCGTGCTGGCCGACGTCCTGTCGTGGCGATGGGCATTCCTGGCGATCGGCCTGGCCGGCCCTCCGGTACTCGTGTTGACTGCAACGGTGTTCCCGAAGCCCGCCTCCCCTCCCGAGAATCGCGATCTCGACCTGATCGGCATGATCGCGCTCGTGCTCGCCGTGCCGCCCCTGTTGATCGCTTTGTCTTCAGGGGGCGTGCAATACGAGTGGGGATCGCCGGTCATCGTCGGCATGCTGTCGCTTTCGTTGGCGATGATCGGGGTCTTCGCCGCCATCGAGGCGCGGGCCAAGTCGCCAATCATGCCTCTCTCGCTCTATGCGGACCCCGTGGTCGGCCTCTCCGTCGTCATCATGCTGCTGGCCAGCTTCGCCATGTATGGAGGCGTGCTGTTCCTTCCCCTGCTCTTCCAGGTCGCATTCGGGTTCTCGGCGGCGCAGGGCGGCGCTCTGCTCGCCCCGATGCTGTTGGGCATGGTTGCGGGCGGGGTCGTGGCCGGGCAGGTCCTTTCCAGAACCTCCGGTCTCTATCGGATCCAGGCGGTGATCTGTGCGGCGCTCATGACGGCGGGGCTGTTTCTTCTCTCCACGCTGGACACGTCGACCGGCGTCGGGCAGAGCCTGATTCACACCGTGATTGCCGGAATTGGGATTGGCGGTATCGTGGCGACGCTTTCCATCGGCGTTCAGAACCACGTGCCGTTCGGCAGCGTGGGAATGGCGACGTCGGCTCTGCAGTTCCACCGGTCGGTCGGCGGCGTGATGGGGCTGGCGGTACTGGGCGCCCTGCTGGCGGCGCGGTTCTCTTCGAGCCTGGAGGAGGCCGCTCCCGAAGCCGTGACGGACGCGCTTGCCGCCGGTCGGTTCGAAGAGCTGCGGAACGACCCTCGTGCTCTCGTGGATTCCGCCACGGCGAACGGGTTGAGGGCGGACCTGTCGGCGTCCGGTCCCGACGGCGCGGCGCTGGCGCAGTCGTTGCTGGACTCCCTGGGCGTCGCGTTGCGGACGGCGCTCGATAGCGTATTCGTCCTCGCCTCCATCGCGGCGGCGCTCTGTGTGGGTCTCGCCCTGTTCTTCCGCGTCACGATTCACTCGGGACCAGGACGCTGCGACGCGGACGACACCGATGGGGAGCGATGACGACGGTCTCTTCGACGCCGCCGAACTCGATCGTCGCGTCGACGATCGGCGTCGTGTCGAGGGTCATCCGCAGGTCGCCGCGCACGACCGCCCGGAGCGGGTGTCGTGCCCGCCGCCGCATACGCACCGGCGTCTCGTTGGCGAGCCAATCGCCAACCCGCTACAGCGAGCACCATCCGTCGCCCGCCTCCTCGGCGAGGACGGCGGGCTGACGGGCCGCTCCGAGCGCGGGGTGGTCGTGCTCGAGGTGGGCCTCGAGAATCTCCGGGCACTCGAGGCGCCCACCCTCACGGCTTCGGATGCCCCAGCAGCCACTCGACGACGAGCCGGGTGAAGTGCGCCGACAGCGCCGGCACGTGCCCGCCGCCGTTGATGGTCCAGAGCTCGGCCGACCCGCCGGGCCGGCAACCGTCGGTGTAGCGGCGGACGTCGGTCTCGGCGCCGTCGATCCCGCCGTCGAGGTCGAGGGTGCCGCTGTCGACGCCGGTCACGGCGCAGCCGTCGTGCGCGGCCCAGCTCTCGACGCTGTCCCTCGCGCCGGGCAGAGCGCGGTCGCGGAAGCTCCCGCTCTCGTAGGGTATCGCGGTGTCGGCGGTGCCGTGGATCTGCAGCACGTGCACGGGTTCGGGCGGCGCGGGACGGCTCTGGTCGGCGCCGGCGAGGCTGGCGATGGCGGCGATGGTCGCCCCGTGCTCGTGGGCCATTCGGTACGACATGAACCCGCCGTTCGAGTGCCCGAACAGGTACACGCGCTTGTCGTCGACGGCGTATTCCGCCTTGACGGCATCGATGAGCCCGGCGAGGTAGCCGACGTCGTCGACGGTGCTGCCGCGGAAGTTGCAGCACGCGTCCGAGGCGTTCCAGAAGCGGGGCCGGTCGCCGCCGTCCTCCCGGGTGCCGTCGGGGGCGACCATGATGAACCCGTAGGCGTCCTTCAGGGCGCTGACCTGCATGTAGGTGTCCTGGCCCTCGCCGCTCGAGGTGTAGCCGTGCAGCAGCACGATGAGCGGGGCCGGGGCGGCCGCGTCGTAGCTCGACGGGACGTGCACCGGCACCTCGCCCCGGCCCGCGTCGACGGTCTGGGCGACGGCCGACGCCGGCCCGATCACCACCAGTATCGCCATCAGAACCCAGCACACTCGACGCATCGTTGTCTCTCCTTCAGTCAGCAGGACGAATCGACCCGGCAGCAAACCTGTGTCGGACAGGGTACACCGTACCGATGATCATCGCGCGGAGCGCACTGTACGACGGTGCTCGAGCACCCGGTTGCGGCGTTCGCCAAGGGACCGCCGACCACATGATGCGCATGCAGGCCGCCTGCGAGCCGGCCCGGGCGCGCCGGCGGCGAGCAACCCGAGGTCAGCGGCCGACGGCCGCCGGCGAAGAGCTGATCGATGTGCATTCCCGAGCAGCGGGAGCACAGCGCCCGACACTCGATCCGCCGACTCGTTCGCCGGGCCGCCCTTTCAGCCCGCCTCCAGGCCCACGAGGACCGCGCGCAGGTCGGCCGGCGCGGCGGTCCGCAGGTCCGCCCACAGGTCGCCGACCTCGGCGAGTCGGTCGAAGATGTTCTCGATGTTGAAGTCCCTCGGTGAGAGGCCGGTCTTCAGGCCGTCGTGCACCTCGGCCCAGGTCAGCGGCGTCGAGACCCCCGCGAAGGGGCTGGCGCGGGCGCTGTAGGCGGCGGCGAGGGTCTTGCCGTAGATGTTCTGCAGGTAGTCGATGTAGACGGCGTCGGCGGCGCGCCGCTTGACCATGCGCTCGACGGTCGCGGCCCGCGGGTGGCGCGACGCGACGATGGTGGCGACGATCTGGCAGAAGATCATGCCCGCCTCGTAGGGCGTGCCCGGGGGCAGGGGGACGTAGATGTGCAGCCCCGAGGCGCCCGAGGTCTTGGCCAGGCACGGGACGCCGAGCCGTTCCAGCTCGTCGTGCAGCCAGCAGGCGACCTCGACGACCCGGCTGAACGGGGCCTCGGGCATCGGGTCGAGGTCGAGGGCGACCCAGTCCGCCTCGGCGATGTCCGGGAGCCGCGAGAACCAGGGGTCCTGCGAGATCACCGCGAGCTGCGCCATCCACGCCAGGGTCTGCAGGGTGCCGCCGATCAGGTAGGGCACGCCGGTGTCCTCGCGCTCGAGGCTCTCGCTCACCGTCACCACCCGGACGCCCTCGGGCAGCTCGTCGGGCGAGCGGTGCTGGTAGAACCACTTGCCGTCGATGCCGTTCGGGAAGCGCTTCATGACCAGCGGGCGGTCGGCGACGACGGGCAGCAGGTACGGCGACATGCGCAGGTTGAAGCGCACGAGGTCGCCCTTGGTCAGCCCCGGCTCGGGCCAGAACACCTTGTGCAGGTTGCCCACCGGCACCGCGCTCCCGCCGGGCAGCCTGAGGACGCCGCGCTTCCGGCTCGACTCCAGCGCGCGCAACTGGTCGCACAGCGCGTCGACGGCGGGGTCGGGAACGGGCTTCGGCGGCGGCGCGGGCGCGCCCGCCGGTGCGCGTCCGGAGCGCGAAGACGGGCGCGTACCGCTGGCGCGCCCGCCGCGCGCACGGGGCGGGGCGCCGGCGGAGGTCTCGGCCGGTGGCGAACCGGAACCGCGGCGCGCACGGGGCGAGCGCGCGGCACGGGGCGTATGGGGCGAGCGCGCGGCGGCGGTCACGGCCCGGGTCGAGCCGGGAGCGCCCCCGCCGTCCTCCCGGCGCACGTCCTGCGGCGCGGTGTCCGCCCGCACCCCCAGGTAGACGGGATGGCGCAGCACCTCGTCGGCCGTCCAGCGCGTGAACTTCACCTCGACGACGAGGCTCGGCTCGACCCAGTGAGGCGCCTCGTTGGCCGGGGGCACCGCCGTGAACGGCGACTCGCCGGCCGCGATGGCGTGCAGGTGGGCGCCGATGGCGTCGAGGTCGGCCTGGGTGAATCCGGACCCCACGTGGCCGGCGTAGATCAGCCGCTGCGCCGTGCGCCGCGGGACGGCGGACAACGCGCGAGCCGGGGTCGCGGCGCGCCCGCGCGACGGCGGCCCGGCCCCGGTTCCGCCCGGGTAGTAGCCGACCAGCAGGGCGCCGAATCCGCTGCGCGACGAGCGGCCCTCGGTCCATCCCCCGACCACGAACTCCTGCCGCCGCACGAGCTTGAGCTTCCGCCACGCGGGGCTCCGGCGGCCCGACAGGTACTTCGACGCGGGGTCCTTCACGAGCAGCCCCTCCCAGTCGTCGGCCAGCGCCTCGGCGCGCAGGTCGACGCCGCCGCCGACCCGGCTCGGCACCACCCGCACCACCCCGTCGGCGTCCGGATCGAGGCGCTCGACGAGTCGGGCCCGGCGCTCGGTCAACGGCCGCGGGCGCAGGTCCTCCCGCCCGTCCCGGATCAGGTCGAACGCCATCAGCACGGCCGCGGTGTCGGGCGCGCGCGGGTGGGGCCGGCCGAACCGGTGCATGCGTCCCTGGAGGCGTTCGAACGGCAGCGCGCGTCCCCCGGCGTCGACGGCCACGATCTCGCCGTCGAGCACGACGGGGCCGGGGAGTGCCCCCGCGAGCGCGGCCAGCTCGACGGCGATCTCCGAAAACTGCGCGGTCTTGTCGTTGCCCAGCCGGGACCAGATGCGGACCTCGGGCTCCCCCCGCGCGCCGGCGCCGCGGCGCCCGGCCGGCGGCGTCACCTCGACGAGGGCGCGGATGCCGTCGTACTTCCGCTCGAAGACGAGGTCCTCGCGGTCGAGCAGCCGCTCGTGGGCCGACTCGTCGGCCGACACCGCGAGCATCGGCCGCAGCGCCGCGGCGTCCTCGGTCCACGCCGGCCCGCGGGCCGCATCGGCCCGCCGCGCGCGCCGCGGAGTCCGTCCCGCCGCCGCACGGGACCCGTCTCGTCCACCCATCGGCCGACCAGCATACCCGTCCCCCGCGCGAAACCGGACGCGGCGGCGCGGGGTTCCGCCAGGCCGCGCCGGCCGCCGGCGCGGGCCGGGGGCGCCTGCCGGCCGGCGGCGCAGCGCGGGGTCCTGCCGTCGCTCACAGGAACCGATAAGATGGAAGTCCCCGCCGGCGGCGTCGGCGGCGACAGGGAGACATCAGCATGGCTGCACGCCCAACCTGGAAGGGCCACATCAAGATCAGTCTCGTGACGGTGCCGGTGCGGGTGTTCCCCGCCACCAGCGCGGACGCCGTCATCCGGTTCAACCAGCTCCACGGCGAGTGCCAGACCCGCCTGCAGCAGAAGCGCTGGTGCCCGAGCTGCGACCGCGAGATCGACAAGACCGAGATCGTCAAGGGCTACGAGTTCGAGCGCGGCCGCTACGTGGTGCTCGACGAGGACGACCTCGCCAAGGCCCGCCCCGAGTCGACCCGCATCATCAACCTCGAGCGGTTCGCGGACATGGACTCCATCGACCCGATGTACGTCGAGAAGTCGTACTACCTGGCCCCCGACGGCGACGTGGCGTCGAGCGCGTTCGCGGTCATCCGCGAGGCGCTGCGGGGCAAGGCGGGCATCGGCAAGCTCGCCCTCTCGGGGCGCGAGTACTCGGTGGCCATCCAGCCGCGCGAGAACGGGCTGGTCATGTTCACCCTGCGCCGGGCCAACGAGGTGCGCCGGATGAGCGCCATCGAAGAGCTCGACCGGGTGCCCGACGAGCCCAACGACGCCGAGGTGTCCCTGGCCCGGCAGGTCATCGGCAACTTCGAGGGCGAGATCGACTTCGGCGAGTTCGAGGACCAGTACCAGGCCCAGCTCCGCTCGGTCATCGACGCCAAGATCGCCGGCGAGGAGTTCGTGGTGCAGGAGGAGGAGGCGCCGACCAAGGTCGTCGACCTCATGGCCGCGCTCCGCAAGAGCCTCGACAGCGTCAGCGCCGCCAAGAAGAAGCCGGCGCGGGCGAGCGGGAGCGCGGCGGCGAAGACGGCCAGACCGCGGCGCAAGCGGGCGTAGCGGCGACGTGGCCGCGGGTCGCCGCGCTGGGTGCCCTGCTCAGCGCGCCGCGGGCGCCAGCACCGGCGCGAGGACGGACAGGTCGCCGTCCACGTCGGGGTTCGGGGTCAGGCGCAGCAGGCGGGCGAGGAACGGGTACAGGTGCACGATCCCGACGCGGCCGATGCGCTGGCCGGGCCGGATGTCGGGCCCCGCCGCGACGAAGATGCCGTGCATGTCGGGATGCCGGGGGTCCCACCCGTGCATGCCGGCCGGCGGCGGCGGGCCGCCGAGGTCGAACATGAAGCCGGGGTCGGCGACGGCCACCACGTCGCCGATGCGCGGGCTGTCGCGGTAGCGCAGCGCGGCCGGCACCTCGTGCCGGAGGTAGGCGCGCCCGCCGGTCAGGCCCCCGCCGGTCCCGTCGTTGACGTCGTCGCGCACCGCCCGCGCCCGCGCCGCGCTTCCCGGCACGAACAGGTTCGCCCCCGGCCCGCTGACCACCGCGCGGACGCCGCGCAGGTCGGCGACGGCGCCGAGGTCGATGGTCCCGCCGGGCCGGACCGCGGCCATGCCGTGGTCGGAGACCAGCACGACGGAGACGGCCCCGCCGTGGGGCAGCGCGTCGATGCCGTCGAGCAGCCGTCCGAGGTCGCCGTCCACCCGCTCCACCGCCTCGGCGACGGCGGACGACGCCGGACCGTAGCGGTGGCCGGCGCCGTCCACCGACGAGAAGTACAGCGTGACGAGGTGGGGCCGCCGCTCCGCCGGCAGGGCCAGCCAGTCGAGCACCTCGTCGACCCGCTCGCGGTGGGTGCCCCGGTCGGCGTACCGCGTCCAGAAGGTCGGCCGCACCCCTCCGATGTCCGCCTCGGTGCCCACGAACAACATCGCCGCCGCCACCATCCCCTGCGTCTCGGCCGTGACCCAGATGGGCTCGCCGCCGTACCAGGTGCCGTCCTCGACGCTCGCCCGGTCACGGTAGCTGTACTCCTCGCCGCGCGCGGGGTCGTAGAAGCGATTGCCGACGAGGCCGTGGCGCTCGGGATGAAGCCCGGTGGCGATGGAGTAGTGGGCGGGAAACGTCAGCGAGGGATAGACGGAGACGAGGGCCTCGGCCGCCACCCCGCGGGCCGCGACCCGGTCGAAGCTCGGGGTCTCGTAGCGGTCGAGGTAATCGCGGCGGAACCCGTCGAACGACACCAGCACCAGGTAGGGCTTGCCGAGGGTCTCCGGCGCGTTGACGCCGCCGGTCCCGTTCGGGGTGGTGACCCGGCCCGACTGGACCGCCTCGGCCGCCCCCGCCGGCGCCGCGGGGCCTGCCGCAACGCATGCGACGAGGGCGGCCAGCACCCAGACCCGGCGCCAGGCCGCCCCTGCGCTCGACCGATGGGTGTTCTTCATGACGATGTCCGCGGTCCGGCCTACTTCAAGCCCATGCGCTTCTTGTACTCCGGCCACTCCACCCGCAGCCGCAGGAAGGCGTCGACGTCCTCGCAGACCAGGAACGGATTGGTCCGGCGCTCGAGCCCGATGGTCGAGCTGGGCCGCGCCCCGTAGTCGTGGCCGGGCCAGACCGTCGTGTCGTCGGGCACGGCGTCGAGCAGCCGCTGCAGGCTCGCCCACTCGGTGCGGGCGTCGGCCTCGGTCTTCGTGCCCCCGACCTTCCCCACGAACAGCAGGTCGCCGGTGACGAGCAGACGGTTCTCCGGCTCGAACAGCACGAGGTGGTCGTTGCAGTGCCCCGGGGTGTGCAGGCATCGCAGGGCGAGCGACCCCACCGCCAGCTCTCCCCCGTCGGCGAGCACCACGTCCGGCGGCGCCGGCGCCCCGGGATGGGCGGCGACCGGCGCCCCCGTCAGCTCGACGGCGGCGGCGTTGCCCTCGGTGTGGTCCGGGTGCCCGTGGGTGTTGACGACGTGGGTCACCGTCAGCTCCTGCGCCGCCGCCCGCTCGACGAGCACCGCCGGCGAGTACGAGGGGTCGACGAGCACCGCGCGCCCCGCCTCCCGGTCGCCGATCAGGTAGCCGAAGTTCCGGTCGCCGCCGGTCCGGACCTGCTCGAAGACGAGGCGCATCGGACCATTCTATACGCACGGTCCCCACCCGAGGGCGTGCTCTCGGTCTGTTCAGCGGCGATCATCGTGGCGGGAACGGCAGGGATCGGAGCGTAGAGCGTGGCATACTGGAGACGGCTGCAGCTTCACGGAGAGAGCGTTGTATTCATCGATACGGATTCAGGGCTATCGCGGCTTCGACTCGTTCCGGTTGAAGGGACTCGGCCGCGTCAACCTCCTGGTGGGCGCGAACAACAGCGGCAAGACATCCATCCTGGAGTGCATCGAGCTGCTCCGGTCAGCCGACAACCCCCACGTGCTGTCGGCCATTGCGGGGCGCCGGGGCGAGTGGGCCTACTCGGATGACGGGGATACCCGAGCTTCCATCGGCGTGCGTCCGGATTCCCCCGACGTGTCGCACCTGTTCCCGAATCACGAGCTGGGCGGGACGATACGCATCGAGGGAGTCCATGTCGAAGACGCGGCCTCCGCCGCAAGGCACGACTACGTGACCGTTGGCGTCACGGAGCCGTCCGATTCCGAACGCGAAGAACGGAACTCCAGGCTGGACGACGAATACGCCGACGCGCACCTCGATCTTCGCATCGTGTGGTCGAACGCCGAAGGCGAATACGCCCGACACAGAGCCTTCGTCACCGACGAGGGCGTGTTGCTCTGGCCTCGACGGCTGCCGCGCGCGCGAAACGGTGCAAGCCAAGCCGTTCAGTTCATCAGGACCAGCGGCATGAAGGCGGCGGATGTCGCCCGAACATACAGCCGCATCAAGTTCGGGGACAAGGACGAGTCAATCAAGACTGCGCTCCGCATCGTCGAGCCCGCCCTGGAGGACCTTGCCCCGGACGCCCGCGGCCCGAGGTTCTATCGGGATGCGCCCGGCGGGGTGGTCCTGAAGCTTCGTGGAACGGTGGGCCAAGTCCCCATAGGCAGCATGGGCGACGGCATGTGGCGAATGCTCGGGTTGGCCCTCTCCATCTCCAATGCCGGCGGCGGCGTGCTGCTCGTCGACGAGATCGACACGGGTCTTCATCATTCCGTCATGGAAGACATGTGGCGCATGGTCGGCGAACGGGCGGCGGCGTTGTCCGTGCAGGTGTTCGCGACGACGCACAGCGAAGACTGCTACGAGAGCCTGGCGGCCATCGCGAACCCCGAGGCGGACGACGTGACCATTCAGCGGATCGATCGAGCCCGGGCGGAAGCGATCAGGTACAACAGCCAAGCCGTCATCGCCGCCGCCGAGCGACGGTCGGAGGTCAGGTGAGTTGCCGGTCCGAGGCCCGCACTCTCGGAAGCTGATCGTGGAGGGGGTGACTGACAAGCAGGTCGTCCCGTACCTGATGGAAGCCAACGGCGTCACGTGGCCGAAGCATCCGCCCTACCCGGTAGAGATCGAGTCGTGGGACAGCATCGACAGAATCCTGCGGCCGGAAGCCATCAATAACGAGGTGAAGGAGCCGGGACGCGAAGCCCTCGGCGTCGTCGTCGATGCGAACGGCGACGCGGCCGCCCGGTGGAACGAGCTGAAGACCCGGTGCGACAACGAGTTTGCCGGACTGCCGGACCGGATTCCCGCTGAAGGCCTGCAGCTCGTCCACTCCCTCGGTCCCCGGTTCGGCGTCTGGATCATGCCGGACAATCGGTTCGAGGGCATGCTGGAGGATCTGCTCGTCCGACTGGTTCCGGACGATTCCGGCGATCTGTACGACATGGCGCGGAATTGCGTCGCCACGGCAAGGAGCAACGATGCGCCAGTCAAGGACGCACACGAGCGAAAGGCAGAGATCTACACATGGCTCGCGTGGCAGAACCCCCCGGGACTGCGATTGCACGAGGCCGTGAAGCACCGCGTTCTCGATCCCACGCGACCGGAATCGCGCCCCTTCGTCAAGTGGTTCAGGGGTCTCTTTCGCGTGTAGGGGCCGCGACGCGGCCGGACTTGTCGCAGGCGGTTGCCCATGCGGAACAACACTGTCAACCGGCTCGACGCACCGTGGGGCGACCGGGCGCCGGCCAAGGCCGGAAGCCCCCCGCGGATCCCGTCCATCTGGCACCGGAACCGCCGAGCCAAAGGTGTTCCGGGCGGCGGGTCGTGCAGAAGGCGGCGCGTCGGGCCGATAGGCTGGCAAGAGACATGACCACCTTCTGCGCTGCGTTCACGGTTGCGGTCGGCCGGCTCGCGAGGACCGCGACGGTCGCGGGTCTGCTCCTGGTTGGGACGCCCGCCCTCGCCGCCGACGGCGAGGCGGAGCGGCTGGCCGAGGGGCTCGTCGTCCTCCAGGAGATCATGGACGCGCCCGACGCCTCCATCCCCGAGGCGATCCTCGACCGGGCGACCGCCATCGCGGTGTTCCCGTCCACGATTCGGGCCGGGTTCATCTTCGGCGGCCAGCGCGGCCGCGGGTTCGTCGCGGCGCGGGACCCCGACACCGGCGCGTGGTCGCCGCCGGCGTTCCTGACCCTGACCGGGGGGAGCATCGGCCTTCAGGTCGGCGCGCAGCAGGCCGACGTGGTCCTCCTCATCCAGAACCGGCGGGGGCTCGAGCGCCTCCTCGGCAACCAGTTCAAGTTGGGCGGCGACGCCTCGGCCGCGGTGGGGCCGGTCGGGCGCAGCCTCGAGGCGTCGACCGACCTGCAGATGACGGCCGAGATCCTCAGCTACTCGCGCAGCCGCGGGGTGTTCGCGGGGGTGACCCTCGGCGGCGCCACCCTGCGGGCCGACCGCGACGCCAACGAACGCTTCTACGGGGTGCGGCTCGACTCGCGGCAGATCGTCATCGAAGGTCGGACGGGGGCGGCCCTGCCCCAGCCCGCGGCCCGCCTTCAGCGGGAGCTCGACCGCCTCGCGCCCTGACGGGAAGCACCGAACCGGCCCCGGGTGCACGTCAGGATTGTGAGATGACCGCCCCGGGCGCTGTCGGGCTCTGAGTTCATGGGGAACGGCTTTGGGCCGAGACCCCGCAAACACGGCGAGCCATGGGCCCCGGCGCCCGCGCACGAGGCGGCAGCCCGTCCGGCGTGGCGGCACGCCGCCTTCCTGACGTGCACCCACCGGCCCCTGCCCGGGACGAGCGTTGGCGTCGGTCGTCGCACCGCGGAGCACCCGGCGCGAGCGTTTTAACGGGCCCTCACCTCGGCTCCGAGGGGTATTGCGCAACCCGAGCCGCGCATGCTACACATTCGCCGCGATGGCCATGCCGCGAACGCCCAGTCTCCCGATCTCCTGCGTCCTGACGGCGGCCCTCTTCGCGGGCGCCGCCCCACCTGCTCTCGCCCAGGTGACGGCCGGCGACGTCGTCGACCGACCGAGCCTGCGAGCGTTCGTCGAGCGGGCCCACGCGCGCGCCGAGGCGTTGGTCGCCGGCGCGACGACGGAGCTCGAGGCGTACCTGCTCCTCGGCGACGAGGACGAGGGCTCCCTGAAGGTGGGCTGGAGCGAGGTGCTGACACGCCGAGTTCAGGCCCATGGGCGAATGGCACCAGGGCCCCATCTACCTGTTTGCGCTCGTGGCCGAAGGCCCCGCCCGCGGCACGAACGTCTTCAGCGCCGCCCATCCGGCGCTCGAAGGCCAGAACCTGTGGGACAACGAGGACAAGAACGGCGTTCTCTACGTCCAGGAGCTCATCGCGAAGGCGGGTACGGACTTCGTCGAGTACCACTTCGACAACCCCCACGTGATCGGCGACGAGGACGAGGGCTCCCTGAAGGTGGGCTGGAGCGAGGTGCTGACGGTCGCGGACCAGAAGTTCATCATCGGTTCCGGCTTCTATCCCGCGACCGCCGTCCCCATCCTCCCTCCGCAGTTCGCGGTGCTCCTGCTCGTGCTTCTTCTCGCCGCAGGCAGCGCGCATCTGCGCCGGCAGCGGCGGCGGTAGGAGTCCGCGCCGCGGACCACGGTGCGAAGCCGCGGGCAGCGCGATGGTCGGGCGGCGATCGCCGCACTTGCGGCAGCCAATGAACTCGCGCTCCGGAGCGATGAAGCCGCGTGCAGCGCGATGGTCGGGCGGCGATTGGGACAGGCGGCCGACGATCGTCCGGCCACGCGGCGAGTCGACGCAACCCCCGGCCAGCCGCGGCCGGCCGGGGAGACGGGTCCGATCACGACGCGGCGAAGTCGAACCCGACGTCGAGGGCCGGGGCGCTGTGGGTGATCCAGCCGACCGAGATCAGGTCGACGCCGGTGGCGGCGACCTCGGCGACTGTCTCGGGGGTGACGCCCCCCGACGCCTCGGTCACGGCCCGGCCGCGGGCCATCGCCGCCGCCCGCTTCAGGTCCGCGATCGAGAAGTTGTCGAGAAGCACCGCGTCGGCCCCCGCGTCGAGGGCCTCCCGGAGCTGGGCCGGGTCGTCCACCTCCACCTCCACCCGCACGAGGTGCCCCGCCGCGGCGCGGGCGCGGGCGACGGCGGGGCCGACGCCTCCCGCGATCAGCCGGTGGTTGTCCTTGACGAGCACCGCGTCGTGCAGCCCGAAGCGGTGGTTGGCGGCGCCGCCCACCCGCACCGCGTACTTCTCGAGGGCGCGGAGGCCGGGGGTGGTCTTGCGGGTGCAGACGACGCGGGCGGGGCCGCCGCGCGCCGCCGCCGCGACCACGTCGCGGGTGGCGGTGGCGACGCCCGACAGGTGGGCGAGCAGGTTCAGGGCGGTGCGCTCGGCCGACAGGAGGACGCGGGCGGGGCCCTCGACCGTCGCGAGCACCGCGCCCGCCGGCACGTCCGCGCCGTCGTCGTGCTCCACCGCGTGGCGCACCGGGCCGAGCGCCTCGAACGCGAACAGCGCGCAGCGCAGCCCGCAGACCCGACCCGCCTGCCGCACCGCGATGCGCGCGCCGGCGCGGCGATGCGCGGGCACGACGGCGTCGGTGGTGATGTCGCCGGCCGACCCCAGGTCGGCCGCGAGCTCGCGGCGCACGAGCGCCTCGTAGTGAAGGGGCGCGAGCGGGACCGCGCCGCCCCTCATCCCCCCGCCCCGCGGCCGACCTCGAGCATGCGCTCGACGGCGCGGCGGGCACCGGCGGCGACGGCGGGGTCCACGGTCACCTCGTGCTTCATCCGCTCGAGCGACGCCAGGATCTTCGGCAGCGTGATCCGCTTCATGTGCGGGCACAGGTTGCAGGGCCGGATGAACTCCACCTCGGGGTGGGCCACCGCCACGTTGTCGCTCATCGAGCACTCGGTCACCAGCACCACCCGCTCGGGGCGCACCGCGTCGACGTGGCGCAGCAGGCCCGCCGTCGAGCCCACGTAGTCGGCCTCGGCGAGCACGTCGGGCGGGCACTCCGGATGCGCGTAGATCTGCACGCCGGGATAGCTCGCCCGGTAGCCCCGCAGGTCCTCGGCCCGGAACCGCTCGTGCACCTCGCAGTGGCCCTGCCACAGCACGATCTCGACCCCGGTCCGGCCCGCGACGTAGCGTCCGAGGTACTCGTCGGGCAGGAAGATGACCCGCTCGGCCCCCAGCGACTCCACCACCTCGACCGCGTTCGACGACGTGCAGCAGATGTCCGACGCCGCCTTCACCTCGGCCGAGGTGTTGACGTAGGTCACCACCGGCGCGCCGGGGTAACGCTCGCGGAGCAGCGCGACGTCGGCCGCGGTGATCGACGACGCCAGCGAGCAGCCCGCCTCGAGGTCGGGGATGAGCACCGTCCGGTCCGGACTGAGGATCTTGGCGGTCTCGGCCATGAAGTGGACGCCGCACACGACGATGACGTCGGCGTCGGTCTCGGCCGCCTGCCGCGCGAGGGCGAGGGAGTCGCCGCAGAGGTCGGCGACGCCGTGGAAGATCTCGGGCGTCTGGTAGTTGTGGGCCAGCACCACCGCCCCGCGCTCCTCCTTCAGGCGCCGGATGGCGTCGACGTAGGGGGCGTGGACCGGCCACTCCATCGGGGGGATCACCGGCCGCACCCGCTCGTAGACGGCCGCGGTGCGGGCGGCCACGGCCGGCGTGTAGTCGAGCCCCGGCGGGGCGGGATCCGTAACTGCGTGCTGAAGGTCGCTGTCCATTTATGCTCACTGTGAGAATTACATTCCCGTTATTCTAGCCGTGAGCATAATGGGCTGTCAAATCTGCGGACGTGGGCAGGCGGCCCGCCGGGTCAGAGCGACCCCGCCCGCTCTCCCGCCGCCCGGGCGACCTCGAAGTGGCGGACGGCGGCCTCCAACCTGTCGCGGCGGCCGGGGTTGCAGAACCCGACCACCCGGCCGCGGCACTTCGTCAGCGAGTCGGCCCGCACCGGTTTGCCGGACCAGGGACACGTCTCGCTGATGCAATCGGCGATGTCGAGGCTGGGCATCTCATCTCCTGCAGCGTCGGAGAGGGTCGCAGCACGCGGTGGCGCGGCCGGGGCGAGACGGCAGGCGGGGGCTCGTCGCCATGGGCTACGACGTGGCCGGCAGCCCCGGCAGCCCCACCCCCGGGGCGGGGCGCTCGTGCTGCACCTCGCGGCGGAAGCGGAAGAGCTCGGCCGGCCGGCCGCCGGTGGCGGGCTCGACCCGGCCGGTGCCCTCGACGAGGGCGCCGCGTTCGACGAGCCGCCGGAAGTTCTGCTTGTGGAGGCGGACCCCGGCGAGGGTCTCGACCGTCCGCTGGAGCTGCAGCAGGGTGAAGGCCTCGGGCAGCAGCTCGAACACCAGGGGCCGGTACTTGAGCTTGCCGCGCAGCCGCCCGAGGGCGGTCGCGAGAATGCGCCGGTGGTCGAGGGCCAGGGGCGCCCCGAACCCCGGGGGGCCGGGCGCCGCGCCCCCGTCCCCGGCCGGGCCGAGGCCGGCCGGGCCGGGCCGAGGCCGTCGGCCCGCACCCGCGTTCCCCGGCCCGCCGTCGCGCCGCGCCTCGGCGACGAGCCCCGCCTCGTAGAGCAGCTCGTACCGTTCCAGCACCCGCTCGGCGTCCCACGGCGCGGCCCCCGCCCCGAACGTGATGTCGGCGCGGCCCCGGCGCTCGCGGCGCCCGTCGCCCGGCGGCGCCGCCGCGATCCACGCCTCGAGAGCGGGGCGGATGCCGTCGCGCAGCAGGGCCGGCTCGCCGCCGCGGCGATCCTCCCACGGCAGGAAGCGGTAGACGGCCTCCCACGCCGCCGGATGCCCCGCCTCGACGTGGCGCTCGCGCACCAGGGCGAGGTACGCCACCGCGATCACCCGGGCCTCGCCGTTCCCCGCCCCCGCGCGGTCCCGGTCGCCGAACGTGTACAGTTGTTCGACGTGCGCGAGCTCCATGCCGGTCTGCTCGCGGACCCAGGCGCGCAGGCCGAGCTCGAGGGTGCGGTGGCGGTCGGGGTCGAGGGGACCGAAGGGCAGGGCGGGCGCGCCGTCGTCGCCGCCGTCCGACACCGTCAGCACGCGGGGCTCGGCGCCGGTGACGGCGACGATGGTGGCGTGCAGCCCGACCGTGACGCGGCGCGGCATGTCGAACGAGTCTAGCAGCCCATGATGGCAGCCCCCGAGCGGCGGTGCATACCGCCTGGCAGCGTTGTTCGGACGGACTGCGCTGCGGTCCTGCCCCAGCAGCCCGTGGTGAAGCCCCGCGTTGCACCGCGCCCGGAGGGCGCCGGGCGACGCGCGGTCCAACCACCGACGGCCAACCGGAGAGAAACGAGACCATGCAGATCATCCCCCCGATAGTTCAGCGCTGGATCGACGAGGGACGCCAAGACCCCGAGGGCTTCTGGGAACGGGCGGCGCGGCGGCTGCCGTGGTTCCGCACCTGGGACCAGGTCTACGCCCCCGACCCGCCGACGTTCCGCTGGTTCGTGGGCGCGCGGACCAACCTCGCCCACAACGCCGTCGACCACCACGTCGCGGCGGGCGAGGGCGGGCGCGCCGCCCTCGTGTACCTGAACGAGCGCGGCGAGCGGATGGTCTGCACCTACGCGCAGCTCCAGTTCCACGTGACGCGGGTCGCGGCGGCGCTGCGCGCCCTCGGGGTCGGGAAGGGCGACCGGGTGACCCTGTCCATGCCCACGTGCCCCGAGGCGGTGTTCCTGATGCTGGCGTGCGCGCGCATCGGGGCCATCCACTCGGTGGTGTTCGCGGGGTTCGGGGCCCAGGCCCTCGCCGACCGCATCACCGCGAGCGGCTCGCGGGTGGTGTTCACGGCCGACGTCACCTGGCGCAAGGGGAAGGACGTGCCGCTGAAGCCCATCGTCGACGACGCCCTGCGGGCGCCGGGGCATCCCGTCGAGCGCGTGGTGGTGCTGCAGCGCGCCGACCCGACGCCGCCCCTCGACCCGGCCCGGGAGATGTCGTGGGACGACTTCCTCGCGGGAGCGGCCGGCCACGCCGGCGACTGGGTCTCGATGGAGGCGAACGAGCCGGCGTTCATCCTCGCCACGTCGGGCACGACGGCGCGGCCGAAGCTCGCCGTCCACACCCACGGCGGCTACCAGGTGCACATCGCGAGCATGGCCCGCTGGTGCTTCGGCCTGCGGCCGAACGACGTGTGGTGGGCGACCTCGGACATCGGCTGGATCGTCGGCCACAGCTACATGGTCTACGCCCCCCTCCTCGTCGGCTGCACCACGGTGGTGTTCGAGGGCGCGCTCGACTACCCCGAGCCCGACAGCACGTGGCGGGCGGTGGTGGAGGAAGTCGGGGCCACCGGCATCTTCACGTCGCCCACCGCCATCCGCGCCCTCATGCGCTACGGCGACGCGCCGCTGCAGGGCGTCGACCACGCCCGGGTCGAGCGCATCTTCTCGGCCGGCGAGGTGCTCAACCCGCCGGCGTGGGACTGGCTGCAGAACACCGTGCTCGGGGGGCGCATCCCCGTCATCGACCACATGTGGCAGACCGAGACGAGCGGCCCCGTCTTCGGCAACCCCTACGGGTTGGCGATGCTCCCGATCAAGCCGGGGTCGGCGACCCTCCCGCTGCCGGGCATCGACGCCGCCATCGTGCGCGGCGACGGCGAGCCGTGCGAGCCCGGCGAGAAGGGCATCATGGTGCTCAAGCGCCCGTTCCCGGGGCTGACCGCCTCGCTCTGGGGCGAGCCCGAGCGCTACGGGCGCGACTACTGGCAGAAGGTCGCGGGCGTCTACTTCAGCGGCGACTCCGCCCACGTCGACGACGACGGCTACTTCTGGTTCGGCGGGCGGGCCGACGAGATCATCAAGATCGCGGCCCACCGCATCGGGACCATCGAGGTCGAGAGCGCGTGCCTGAAGCACCCCGCGGCGGCCGAGTGCGGCGTCGTGGGCCGGCCCGACGAGACCCGCGGCGAGGTCATCTCCGCCTTCGTCCTCCTCAAGCAGGGCGAGGCGCCGTCGGACGACCTGCGGCGGGCGCTGATAGAGACCATCCGGCGCGAGCTGG
Organism: Vicinamibacterales bacterium; assembly: GCA_965116765.1. Lineage (GTDB taxonomy): Bacteria > Acidobacteriota > Vicinamibacteria > Vicinamibacterales > UBA8438 > JAJEEA01. The sequence goes on from OZ220718.1 coordinate 3,114,803, forward strand.
GCCCCATCGCGGTGGTGGGCGAGCTGAACTTCGTGTCGATGCTGCCGAAGACGCGCAGCGGCAAGATCATGCGCCGGGTGCTCAGGGCGGTCATCCTCGACCGCGACCCCGGCGACATCACCACCATCGAGGACGAGGGCTCGGTCGAGGAGGCGCGGCAGGCGTGGACGCAGATGAAGGCGGACCTCGCCGGCTCGGGCCAGTGACCGCGCCGCCGTGGGTCGGCGGCCCCGGCCGACGCCCCGCCCGGCCGGAGTGCGCATTGCCCGCGGCGTGCTCCCGCCGCGAGGGAGCGTTGCGCGCGGGCGGGCGCCCACCCCTGCGCCGCACCAACGACCGAGCAAGAGAAACGGCGCAGCCCCCGAAGGGACTGCGCCGTTCAAGGCCGGAGGGCCGCGCGCATCGGTTGCGGCTGCTGGCTAGTCGCGCCCGCGTCCCCGGCGACCCTCCGCACGGCCGCGGCGGCCCCGGCGCTCGTCGCTCCTCCGGCGCGCGGCTCCATCCGCTCGCGGCGCTCCTCCATCCGCTCGCGCATCCGCTCGCGCCGCGCCTGCATCCGCTGCTCCCGCGCCGTCCGCAGCACGTCGGCCGCGGTCCGCTGATCGGGCGTCAGCACCTCCCAGATCCGCGCCCGCGCCGACGCCCTGGCGAGCGCCACCGCGCCCCGGGCCGACCCCAGCTCGGCCGCCGCGGCCCCGATCGCGTCCTCGTCGAGGTCACCGCCGGTCCCCACCGCTTCGCGCAGCGCCTGCCGCGATGCCCGCACCTGCTCCCCGGCCTCGCGCAGCGCCTCGCGGCCCTCCTCCAGCACGTCGCGCACCGCCTCGCGCTGCTCGTCGCTGAGGCCGAGCTGGCCCAGCGGGATCGCGAGGAAGCCGCCCCGGCCGAGCGGTCCGCCCGGCCCGCCGGGTCCGCCCGGCCCGCGGCGGCCCATCCCGCGCCGGCCGCCGTCCGGCTGGCCCCACGCCACGTCCGCCGCCAACAGCGTCCCGGCCGTCACCAGCACGCCGGCCGCCACCATCCACGTCGTCTTGCGAAGCTTCAGCACGTTCATCGTCGTCTCCACTCGGTCTCGGCCCGCGTCGCCGCGCGCGCCGGACCCGTCATGCGGTAGGGAAGGAAACCGGGCGGCATGCCGCGCCGGCTCGCGCCGGCGGCCCCGGTCCGGCGGCCGTCATCGGCTCGCCGGTTGCTGATCTCAGTGACCGTGGGGCCCGCCCGGTTATTCCCGCGAGCCGCGCGGGGCTCCCGCGAACGGCCGGGGGACCGCACCGAAGACAGGTCGACAGAGGGGGGATTCCGGAAGGAACGGCGGCACGGGCGTCACCGGCGCCGGTCGTTCACGTCGAAGTAGTCGTCGCAGAACAAGTCGACGATCTGCAGCACGACCTCCTCGACCCGCGGCAGGTTGGCCCGCCGGTGGTGCCGAGGCTCGCCATGTCCCAGGTGTCGACGTAGGCCCGGAGCTGGTTCCCCTCGATGGTGGCGAGCTGCTGAATGGAGACGCGGGCGTAGTAGGCGTAGAGCCCGGTGGACCCGCGGTGGGTGGTGACGTCGACGTAGAGGTCGGCCGCCTGCCGCGAGCTCCCGAGCCGGACCCCGCAGGCTTCGAGGCGCCCCTCGACCGCGTCGAGCAGACCGCGCCGGGTGAGCCCGGCCGCCTCGGCGTCGTCGGCGAGGTCCGCGACCACCACGTTCACGTCGCGGATCCCGGCGAGGTTCTCGCGCTCGACGTCCTGCTGGCCCGCCGCCGGCGCAGGGACGGTCAGCGCAAGCATCGCAACGAGGCTTCCCGCCGCCGGTCTGCGTTTCACGAGCCACAATCGCATCACGATCGACATTACCACAGAGGCTTCGGAGGTGAATGCTACGGGATGCGCCCTGACGCCGCTCAGTCGAGGTGGCCGCGCTCGGCGTCGCCCATCTCGACGTTCCCCTCGGGAAAGTACTCGCGCCAGCGGCGGGTGACGGTCGCGGCCACGTCGGGCCGGCACGTCAGCTCGTCGGGGAACGACGGCGCGAGCCGCGCGTCGATGACGATGGGGGCGGTGCGCACGAGGTGGTTGCGGGCCACCCGGGTCGACGCGGCGTGGACGTCGGCGGCGGGCTCGAAGCGGGTGAACGTCGTCCACAGGAAGTTCATGGCGCTGCGGGCGGCGCGTTCCGCGTCGTCGGTGAGGACCACCAGCGGCCACCGGCGGAACGCGGGGTGCGACGCCGCCCGCGCCGGCAGGTCCGGGTCGTCGGCCGCGGACGCGCCGCCGGCCACGAGGCACCCGCGGCAGAACACGCGGACCTCGTCGATGCCCGCGGGCAGCTCGGCCGCCGAGAACTCGCCGGGGAGCTCGCGGACGGGGTCGCCGAGCCCCAGCCACACGCCCTTCGAGCCGTGGTTCACGGCCGGCCCGGTGTAGTCGAGAGTGTCCATCGACAGGTTCGAGAACACGTACAGGTCGGTCTCGGGATTGGTGCGGGCCAGCACGTGCTCGAGCGTGGCCCGGAAATCGCGCAGGTCGACGGGGCGGTCGGTCACGAGCAGGAACTTGGTGAGCGAGAGCTGCCCCTCGCCGAGAATGCGGAACGCGCTCGCCATCGCCTCGCGGGCGTAGCGCTGCTTGACGACGGCGGCCGACAGCGAGTGGTAGCCGGTCTCGCCGTACGACCAGAGCTGCTCGACGGCGGGCATGACGACGGGGAAAAGCGGCGACAGCAGGTCCTGCAGGAGGTCGCCGATGTAGAAGTCCTCCTGGCGGGGCTTGCCGACGACGGTGGCGGGGAGGATGGCGTCGTGGCGGCGCGCGACCCGGTCGACGCGGAAGACCGGGTAGCCGTGGCGCAGCGAGTAGTACCCGTAGTGGTCGCCGAACGGCCCCTCGGGGCGGCGGATCCCCGGCGGTACCGACCCGATCAGGGCGAGCTCGGCCGCCGCCGGGACCGGGTGCGGCCCCAGCCCCTCGACCAGCGGCAGCCGCTCGCCCGCGATGAGCGACGCCAGCATCAGCTCGGGCACGTTCTCGGGCAGCGGGGCCACCGCGGCGAGAATCAGGGCCGGCGGCCCCCCGAGGAAGGCGGTGACGGGCAGGGCCTCGCCGCGGCCCTCGGCCACCGCGTAGTGGAAGCCGCCGCCCTTCCCGATCTGCCAGTGCATGCCGGTGGTCCGGGCGTCGTGGATCTGCAGGCGGTACATCCCCAGGTTGTGGCCGTGCCCGTCGGGATGCTCGGTGAACACCGTCGGCAGGGTGATGAACGGGCCGCCGTCCTCGGGCCAGGTGGTCAGCGCGGGCAGGCGGTCGAGGCGCACGTCGCTCGTCACCACCTCGGTCACCGGCCCGCGCCGCCCCCGGCGCAGCCCGATCCGGAGCAGCTCGGCCCCGACGTCGCGGGCGCCCCACAGCCGGGAGGGCGTGGGGGGCATCAGGGTCTCCGGCAGCTCGGCGAGCCGCCGGATCAGGCGACCGGGCCGCTCGCCGAACGCCAGCTCGGCCCGGCGCGCGGTGCCGAAGAGGTTGGTGACGACCGGGAAGTCGGCGTCGGCGACGTTGGTGAACAGCAGGGCGGGGCCGCCCGCCGCGACCACCCGGCGATGGATCTCGGCCGCCTCGAGCGACCGCTCGACCGGCGCGTCGATCCGCACCAGATCGCGGTCCCGGCGGAGGCGATCGAGGAACGCGCGCAGGTCAGGAAAGGACACGCGCAGACTGCTACCGCACCGTCACCCTGACCTCCTCGGTCACGGTGGCGAGGGTGTCGGACGCCTGCACCCGGAACAGGTACTCGCCGGGCGACGGGAAGACCGCGGTCACCACGGCCGAGCCGTCCGGCGCGTCGTCCTCGGACGCCAGGGTCACCCCGGCGGCCCCCCGCAGCTGCGTCCAGGTGACGTTGACCCGCTCCACCTCGGTGCGGAGGGGACGCTTGCGGGCCGACACCTGGATCTGCGGCACGTTGACGGGCAGGGTCGGCTCGCCGGGCCGCCGCTCGAACGTGTCGAGGGTCCCGCGCCCGCCGCCCCCCCGGCGCCGCGGCGGGGGCAGGCCGTCGTCGGTCACCGCCGCGCTCAGGGTCACCGGCTCGCCGGCGGCCGCGCCCGCCGGTACGGTGACGGCCAGCGTCGGGGGCCGGTTGTCGCCCTGGCCGCCGGCCCGCGCCGCGGCCGCGTTCGCGAAGATCTCCCACTCGGGCTGCAGCCAGCCGAGGGCGCGGTAGGTCTCGTCGCCCACCGTGACCTGCCACTCGAGCCGCCGGTCGCCCCAGTCGGCCGGCACCGTCACGCTGAACACCCGGCGGTTGGTGCGCGGGTAGAAGTAGGTCGGCTGCCCCTGGTCGGGGTCGCCGGGCGACATCCGGTTGGCGGCGCCGACGGGCACGTGCAGCTCCTCGACGTAGTTCCGGTTCAGGTACCCGAAATGGAAGTCGAAGCCGCCGTCGGGATGGTGCGACCAGCCGTCGAAGAACGGCTGAATCGACTGCCCCGAGCTGAACAGGAAGTTCTGCGGGTCGGCCTGGGCCCGCCCCTCGGCGGCGGCGCCGAGGACCACGGCCAGCACCAGCAACGGCGTGAGTCGTCTCGACCGGTTCAACATGGCTCTCTCGAACAGGCCGGCGCGAGGCGGGAGCCGCCCCGCCCCGCGCCGGCTTCTTCTCCAGGGCGCCCTCCCGCCCGACGGCGGAGGGGCGCCGGCACGACGCATGCCGCGGGCGGCGCGATCAGTCGTCGTCGGTGCGCTCGCGCGCCGCCTGCCGCTCGGCCACCGCCGCCTCGTACTCCTCGTCGGTCAGGTCGTGCCATCCGATCCAGGCGAAGCCCATCTCGTCGATGGTGCGCCCGCCGTTGCCCACCCAGTTGCTCGGGTCGACGTTGCCGCGGTTGGCGGCCGAGTTGTCGAACCAGCTCGACACGTGGAGGATGGTGCCGGCCGGAATCAGCGGCGCGACGTCGTCCTCGTAGTTGTAGTTCATGTGCCAGTTGTAGTCGAACCCGGCGCAGTTCACCGTCTCGGCCCGGACCGGCTGGGTCGGGTAGATGAACTCGATGCACTGGTAGATGCCCAGCATGTGCATGTGCGGCTGGAACATGGTGATGCGCGCCGCGTTGTTGAAGCGGGCGTAGCCGTCCGAGCGCGAGACCTCGCCGGCGGGGATGTCGAGGATGCCGGTGGTCACGTTCTGCGAGCCCCCGAGCTGCCGCGAGTAGCGGATGAACCTGGGCGTCTCGCCCGCCGGCAGGAAGTTGATGCCCAGCTCGACGTCGGCGTCGACCGGCTCGCCGACCGAGTGCAGGTGGTAGCTGAGGCGCGCCTGGCTTCCGCCCGGCAGCAGCAGCCCCGAGTCGGGCGGATAGATCTCGGCCAGCTTGCCGGAGGCGTACTCCACGAGGAAGAGCCCGCCGCTCATGTCCGCCTCGTCGGCGCTCGGCTCGACCGCGTAGGACAGGGCGTGGTGCACCACCTGCCGGGCCTTGTCGCCCACGGGCCGGGTCTGGATGGCGGTGATGTAGCGGTCCTCCTCGAGCCCCATCTCGGCGAACAGGTTCCCGAACAGGTCGGGGCCGGCCGCCGGCACCTCGTAGGTCGGGAACTGCACGACGAGGTCGGGGTCGCCGATCTGCCACGAGTCGGCCGGCGCGAACTCCGGCGGCACGGGGGTGTCGGCGGGGTTGCCCTGCGGGGCCCCGGCGTCGACCCAGGCGAGGATGGTGCCGATCTCCTCGTCGGTCAGCGACGGGTCGTTCTTGAAGCTCTGGATGCCCAGGCGCCGGTCGATGTGCCAGGGGGGCATGGCGCGGGTCTCGACCTTCTCGCGGATCGACCGGGCCCAGGGCCGCACCTCGCGGTAGCTGATCAGCGACATCGGCGCGATCTCGCCGGGGCGGTGGCAGTTGACGCACGACCGGTAGAGAATCGGCGCGACGTCGTTGGCGAACGTCGGGGCTTCCGTCCCCTGGGCGGCGGCGCCGCCCGGCAGCGCCAGCACGGCCGAGCTCAGCACGAACGCGGCGACGAGTGTGGTGGTTCTCACGTCAGTCCTCCTGGCGGTCGACCCGCGGGCCGCGCCGGCATCGACAGTCCTCGACGGTGACCGTGCATTATCGCACAGGCGGCGTCAATACCCGCCGCCGTCGGAGCGGGACGACTCGGGCACCGGCGCCTGGTAGAGGGCGCGGCCGACGAAGAACGGGCCCATGTCGCGGATGTACTCCGAGGTCTGGACGGTGGGGCGCATGTCCTTGACGAGCTTCGACAGGGGGTAGAGCTCGGGGCCGATGAGGCCGATGACGAACTCGTTGTCGTCGCGGTCGAGGCCGTGGCACTCGAGGCGCACATCGGCGGCGAGGCCCAGCTCGCCGTAGCCGCGCCCGACCCTCCCGTGCTCCATCAGGATGCGGCCCTGGTCGCCGCGCGGCAGCCGGTTGAACGCGCCGATGCGGCGCAGCGGGTACCAGACGCCCCACGGATGCGCGGGGTTCAGGACGGCGCGCCGGACCCGGTGCAGGACGAAGTCCTCGAGGTCCGCCTCGCGGCCGCTGGCGTAGGTGCGGCCGAGCATGGTGAAGTCGGGCAGGGGGTCGAGGGTCCGGAAGACCGGCCCCGTCAGCAGCCCCCGCGCCGCCTCCGCGAAGAGGGCGGGGTCCTCGGACATCAGCACCACGCCCACCCCGCGCGGGTCGTTCAGGTTGGCGTAGACGGCCGCCTCGAGGCCGCTCCCCCGCACGAGGTCGACGACCGGGCCGGTGTCGACGCACCCGGTAAACACGTGGAGCTGCACGAACAGCCGCTTGTCCAGCGTCTGCGGGACGCCCCGCACCGGCGCACCGTGCTCCAGCAGGTCGGGCACGAAGGGCGCCATCGCCGGCGGGCGGCCGGCCGCGGGGGCGGGCGCCGGCGGCGCATCTGTCTTCTCGGTCATGGTCTGGATCCTCGAGAGAGAGCCGGCGGCCATTCTACCCGGAGCCGCCGGCCTCACGGCTCAGACTACCCCGCGTCCTTCGGCCCGCGTCCGACTTCAGCCCCATGGCGCGGCGCCAGGCCGCGATCTGGCCGATGTGGTTGGCCTCGTGGGCCGACAGCAGGTAGTCGACGAAGTCGCCGACGGTGGGGAAGTACTTGCGGGTGCCCTCGTCGGGGTGCTCCTTGGCGAACTCCGCGGGGTCGGCGGCGGCGACCGCCTCGGTCACGCGGTCGTGCTGCTTCTTCAGCTCGGCCAGCAGGGCGTCCTTCGAGGGATACTTCGACGCGTCGCCGCTCGGCTCGCCGCCGGTCTTGCCCGCCTCCTCCCACTCCGCGGGGAAGGTCGACCCCAGGCCGAGGACCACCCCGGTGTGGTTCGACGCCGAGGCGAGGTGGCACAGGGTCCAGGCCGGGTGGTTCACCACCCCGTGCGGCTGCTGCACCATCTGCTCGTCGCTGAGGTCCTTGACCAGCGACTCGAGGTGACCGAGGTTGAACTTGTAGGTGAAGAGAAGGTGCTCGCGCATCGGATGCTCCTGCAGGGGTGAACGTTCGGACGGCAATCAACCTCTCAGCATACCCGGCGCGGGGCGTCCGTGGCAAAGGCGCCGGCGCGCCGGCCGGCCACCCGCCCCGCCTTGTAATCTCCTGCCGGGCAACGGAAAATATCCACCGTGACTACCGGAACCCTCGAACGCGGAACCTCGGGGCTGGACGCCGTCGTCGAGCTGCTCGGCGACGACGCGGCCCTGCTCGAGCATCGCTGCCGGACGATTCCGGCCTCCGACCTGCACCTGCCGGGCCCGGACTTCGTCGACCGCTGCGTCGCCCTGTCGGACCGGCCGGCGCGGGTGCTGACGAGCCTGCAGGCGCTGTTCGGGGCGGGCAGGCTCGCGGGCACCGGGTACGTCTCGATCCTCCCCGTCGACCAGGGCATCGAGCACTCCGCGGGCGCCTCGTTCGCGCCCAACCCCGCCTACTTCGACCCCGAGAACATCGTGCGGCTGGGCATCGAGGGCGGCTGCAACGCGGTGGCGTCGACCCTGGGAGTGCTCGGGGCGCTGTCGCGGCGCTACGCCCACAAGATCCCGTTCATCCTCAAGTTCAACCACAACGAGTTCATCTCCTACCCCAACGCCTACGACCAGATCCGCTTCGCGAGCGTCGAGCAGGCGTTCGACATGGGGGCGATGGGGGTGGGGGCCACCATCTACTTCGGGTCCGAGGAGTCGCGGCGACAGATTCAGGAGGTCTCCGAGCTCTTCCACCAGGCCCACGAGCTGGGCATGTTCACGGTGCTGTGGTGCTATCTCCGCAACCCCGCGTTCAAGACCCCCGAGGCCGACTACCACACCGCGGCCGACCTCACCGGGCAGGCCAACCACCTCGGGGTGACCATCGAGGCCGACGTCATCAAGCAGAAGCTGCCCGAGACCAACGGCGGCTACCCCGCCCTCGGGTTCGGCAAGACCCACAAGCGGGTCTACGAGGCGCTGACCACCGAGCACCCCATCGACCTCACGCGCTACCAGGTCGCCAACTGCTACCTCGGCCGGGCCGGGCTCATCAATTCGGGCGGGGCCTCGTCGGGCGAGAGCGACCTGAAGGAGGCGGTGAAGACGGCGGTCGTCAACAAGCGGGCGGGCGGGACCGGGCTCATCTCGGGCCGCAAGGCCTTCCAGCGCCCGATGGCCGAGGGGGTCGCGCTCCTCAACGCGATCCAGGACGTCTACCTGTCCCCCGACATCACCATCGCCTGATCCGACCCCGACGGACGCGCCCAGAGATCGAGCCGGATCGAGAGGAGGAAGTACTTCTTCCGCAGGGCCACGACGCGGTCGGCGTAGCCTTCCTTCGGGATCTCGCGCGAGCGGAGCTGGCGACGCAGGCGCCGCAGCTCGTGGCGGTAGAGGTCGTTCACGAACGCCTTGGCGAGCGACGGCGGCGTCGACGGGCGGGGGCGCAGACCGAACCCGGCCAGCTCCTCGAGAATCCGGGGGTGGTAGGTGTACTCCAAGGCGCGCCTGCCTGGTCGAGGCTGACCGGCGCCGCCCGGACGCCGGGGCGGACGACCCGCACGCCGGGCCGCCGCCCGCCCGTCCCGCGCCGATCAGAAGCCCGGCGGGGCCTCGTCGGCCGACGGCCCGTAGATCGACGGCACCGGGACGTCGTTCATCCGCAGGTAGACGCCGAGCTGGGCGCGGTGGTGGACCAGGTGGTTCATCACGAAGCTGCGGATGACGGCGGCCTTGGGCAGGGTCATCAGCACCTTGCCGTTGCTCAGCAGCGACCACGGCTTCATGAAGTCGGCGTCGCTCGCCGCCGCGAGGGCCGCCCGCGCCTCGGCCGCGTGCCGGTCGAAGGTGGCCACGAGCTCCTCGACCGACGCCGGCGTCGGGGGCGGCGGCATCTGCTCGCCCCCGGGAGCCATGTCGAGCTCGTCGGCCTCCATGGTCAGCTTGGCCCACTGCGGCAGGTTCGCGAGGTGGCCCGCGAGCCAGATCATGGTCCCCGACTTCTCGTGGGGCCGCCACTCGAACTTGTCGGCGGGCACCCGCTCCAGCGTCCTCCGCACCCCCGCCGCCTCCTGGTCGAACTCCGGCAGCAACGCCTCCGCAATCGCCATGCTCGTCTCCTTGTTCCGCACGCCGGAAACCGTCGCCCTCGGCTCCGTTCTCCGCGCTGTCAATCCTCCAGGATTCCGCACCTTTCCACGGGCGGCTTCCTGCAGTCGAACCCGTCTCCGCCTCGCCCGGGATCGAACCCCCGGGCCTCCTCTACCGTCCGCCGGCCACGATGCCGGTCCGCCGACCCGTCAGAAGCCGACGGCGGCGCTGGTGCGGCGGCGGTCCTCGGCGCCTTCCAGCACGTCCTCCTCCGCGTCGTAGTAGATGGCCGACACCGCCCCCTGCACCCGCGTCTCGACCATCCGGTGGCCCCGCGCCTCGAGCAGGGCCAGGGTGTCGGGCGACAGCCCCCACCGCTCGTAGCGCGTGACGTCGGGCAGCCACTGGTGGTGGATGCGGGGCGCGTCCACCGCCTCCTGCACGTTCATGCCGTGGTCGACGACGTTGAGAATCGTCTGCAGCACGGTGTTGATGATGGTCCGCCCCCCGGGGCTCCCCGTCACCAGCACGAGGCGCCCGTCCCGGGTGACGATGGTCGGCGACATGCTCGACAGCATGCGCTTCCCCGGCTCGGCGAGGTTGGGGTCGGTGCCGATGAGGCCGAAGTCGGTGGTGATGCCGGGGCCGGCGTTGAAGTCGCCCATCTCGTTGTTGAGCAGGAACCCGGCCCCCGGCACCGTGATCTTCGACCCGTAGCCCTGCTCGAGGGTGTAGGTCAGCGACACCGCGTTGCGGGCGCCGTCGACCACCGACAGGTGGGTGGTCTCGCCGCCCTCGCGCGGCCACTCGAACGAGTCGGGCGACGACGCCGAGGCCCGCTCGGCGTCGATGGTCCCGCGCAGCTCGGCCGCGTAGGCCTTCGAGGTCAGGCGCTCGACCGGCATCTCGGGGTTGAACGCGGGGTCGCCGAGGTGGCGCGCGCGGTCGGCGTAGGCGCGCCGCATCGCCTCGATCATCAGGTGGACGGTCGCGGCCGACCCGAACCCCGACGCCGCGAGGTCGTCGTGCTCCAGGATGTTGAGCATCTGGACGATGGCGGTCCCCCCCGAGCTGATGGGGGGCATGGAGAGCACCTCGTGGCCGCGGTAGGTGCCCCGGATGGGGGCGCGGCGGACGGCGCGGTAGGCGGCGAGGTCGGCGCGGGTCATGATGCCGCCGTTCGCGGCCATCTCGCGCTCGACGAGGGCCGCCGTCTCGCCCCGGTAGAAGCCGTCGGGGCCCTCGGCGGCGATGCGCGCCAGGGTCCGCGCGAGGTCCGGCTGGCGCAGCACCTCGCCCGCCGCGTAGGGCTCGCCGTCCTTCGAGAACTGGGCCACCGAGGCCGGGTACGGGGCCATCCGCGGCAGCACCCCGGCCAGCGACCGGGCGAGGGCGTCCGACACCGCGAAGCCCTCGCGGGCCAGCCGCACCGCCGGCTCGACCAGCCTCGTCCAGGGCAGGCTCCCTGCTCGGACCACGCGAGGTGCAACCCCGCGACGGTACCCGGCACCCCCACCGCGAGGTGGGAGTTGTGGTGCACCACCCGGTCGTACTCGCCGTCCACAAGGAACATCGTGGGCGACGACCCCGCCGGTGCGATCTCCCGGAAGTCGTAGGCGGCGGGCTCGCCCTCGGCGGGGCGGTAGACCAGGAAGCCGCCCCCGCCGATGTTGCCGGCGGTGGGGTAGGTGACGGCGAGGGCGAAGGCGGTGGCCACGGCGGCGTCGACGGCGTTCCCGCCCTCGCGCATCACCTCGGCCCCGATCTCCGAGGCGATGGCGTCCTGCGAGACGACCATCGCCTGCCGGGCCCGTATCGGCTGGGTGCTGCCGGTGAGGAACGGGGCCGTCCCCAGCCAGGCGGCGAGGACGAGCCCCGCACCGGCGACCCGGCGGCGCATGGTGGTCGGCATAGCTCCATCATGGCAGGCGACACGGGCCGGGAGCAAGCGGCCAGGCGACTGCGCGACCGGCGGTGGCGTTGGAAGCTCCGCTGGCGCGAAGCCTCTCGCGCGGTTGCCGGCGGTCGCGTCGGGAGCTTCGCCGGCGCGAACTCCGGCGCGGGTGCCGAGCCGGGCGCGTCGCGTTGTGGCCGTCGCCGACGAGACACGCCGACGCGGCTGCCGCGCGACGTGCGGTCGCGATGGGGGCCTCGCCGGCGCGGAACTGCGGCGGGTGCGAACCGCCGCGCGAAAGTACCGTCCGCGAGTGGGCGGCCGGGGTATATTCTGGTCTCGACCCGTCCGGGGAAGTCGGACGGCAAGGAGGTTTCCGAGATGAACCGACGACTGTTCACGCTGCCGGCGGCGGTGCTCGCGGCCGCGCTGACGGCCGCGCCGTTCGCGCCGGCGCCGGCCTCGGCGCAGACCCCGGCGGCGGACTACGAGATGCCGCGGACGCCGTGGGGCGACCCCGACCTGCAGGAGATCTGGAACAACGCCACCATCACCCCGCTGGAACGGCCGGCCGACCGCGCGGACCAGGCGTTCCTGAGCGCCGAGGAGGTGGCGGCGCTCGAGCGGCAGGCCCAGGAGCGGGTGGATCAGCAGAACGCGCCGAGCGAGGTCCGGACCGAGCCGCTGCCCGTCGGCGGCAACGTCGGCGCCTACAACAGCTTCTGGACCGAGCAGAGCACGTCGGTGGTGGGAACCGCCCGCACGTCGCTGATCACGGACCCGGCCGACGGCCGGCTGCCGGCCCTGACCGCGGAGGCCCTGGCCCGCATCACCTCGCCCGAGTCGGTGCGCATCGCCGACATCCGCGAGGGCCGGGTGCCGGCCGACGGGCCCGAGCAGATGGGCCTGAGCGAGCGCTGCCTCTGGTACCGCGGCATTCCGACCCTCCCGACCGGGTACAACAACAACTACCACTTCCTGCAGACGCCCGACCGGATCATCATCCTGCAGGAGCACATCCACGACCTGCGGATGATCTTCCTCGACGGCCGCCCGCACCTTCCCGACGGCGTGCGCCAGTTCGCGGGCAGCTCGCGCGGCCGGTGGGACGGCGACACCCTGGTGGTGGAGACCACGAACCTGCGCCAGCCGTTCATCCGCCGGTGGGCCCGGCCCGAGCACTCGCTGTCGCGCGGCGACCTCAGCGAGGCGGCGCGGGTGACCGAGCGCTTCACGCGCACCGGCCCCGACACCCTCCACTACGAGTTCACCGTCGACGACCCCGAGACGTGGACGCGGCCGTGGTCGGGGGCCCTGCCCTACGCGCGGGCGGACGGCCCGATGTTCGAGTTCGCGTGCCACGAGGGCAACTACGGGATGATGAACATGATGGCGGGCTCGCGGGCCGAGGACAACGCGAGCGGGGGCCAGTAGCCCCCGCCGAGCGCGGCGGATGGCGGGACCCGCGAGGCGACCGCCTCAGCCGCGCGCGGATCCGTCGAGCAGGGGCTCGAGCGGCGCGAGCTCGGCCCCGTTCTCGGTGCACACGGCGTAGCGGCCGCCGCCGTACATCGATACCCCGGCGTGGCGCCCCTGCCGGTCGAGGACGTAGAACGAGAGCCCGAACGCGGGGAGGCCGCGGTCGTTGAGCAGGCGCGGCTCGACGGTGTTGGCGCGCACCCGGCGCAGCGCCTCCATCCCCGCGTCGAGCGGGTGGTCGCCGGCCCGCATGCGCTCCACGATGAGGAACGACGCGAGGCTGTAGAGGTTGGCCTCGCCGCGCCCCGTCGACCCCGCCGCCCCCACCGCGCCGTCGACGTAGAGCCCCGCCCCGAGAATCGGCGAGTCGCCGACCCGGCCCGGGATCTTCCACGCCAGCCCGCTCGTCGTGGTCACGCCGCAGATGTCGCCGGCCGCGTTGATGCCGTCGCAGTTGATGGTGCCGTACAGCTCTTCCTCGGTCAGCACGCCCTCCGCCACCAGGTCGAGGCCGGCGTCCCGCCCCCGCGCGGCGGCGTCGGGTCCGCCGGCTGCCTCGGCCGCCGGCGGGCGGTCCGGATCGAGGTAGTGGCCGGGGTCGGTGCGGCGCTTCCACTCGAGCCACAGGCGGCGCGAGCGCTCCGTGTTCAGGTCGTCCTCGATGGCGAACCCCAGCTGCCGCGCGAACCGCCGGGCGCCGGGGCCGACGAGCAGGTGGTGGTCGGTGAGGTCGGCGACCGCCCGGGCCACGCTCGACGGCGTGCGCACCCCCTCGAGGGCGGCGACCCCGCCCGCCCGCCGCTTCGGGCCGTGCATGCAGCAGGCGTCGAGCTGCACCACCCCGTCGGCGTTGGGGCGCCCGCCGTAGCCGACGCTGGCGTCCTCGGGGTCGAGCTCGACGATGTTCACCCCCGCGATGAGGGCGTCGAGCACGTCCTCGCCCGACGTCATCCGCCGGAAGGCGGCCTCCACGCACGTCTCGGTCCCGCCGTTCGTGAAGCGATGGCCGTTGCCCGAGGCGACGACCACCGGGGAGACGCTCCCCGGGGCCTGGACGGCGGGAGCGCGGCCGAAGACGGGGGCGGGCCCCGCGGCGGCGATGCCCGCCGCGGCAGAGGTCACGAACTCGCGGCGATTGAGCGTGGGCGACATGGAATCCTCCTCGGGCGCTCCCCGGCCCTGCGGCGAAGCGCGTGGCGGGCGACCGGCAGGCCTCGACGACGGCCGCCCGGCGGCGGCTCCATCCTATCAGCCCACGCCGCCCGGCCGCGCCACCTCCTGCCCGCGTGAAACCCGGGGAGACCGGGCACGGCCGGACCCGGCCGCGTGCGCCCCCGGAACCGACCGGGCCCGTCCATGCGAAACGGGACACGCAGCGGCCCACCCATGCGAGGAATCTCCCGCGGCGCCGGGCGCGATGCTACACTGGCTTGCCCCTGGAGGACACCATGCATCATCGGCCTGTCGTCCGGACCCCCGCCCCCGCCCCGGGAACGCTCCGACTCGCCGCCGTCTGCGCCGTGGCCTGGGCCGTCGGCCTCCTCGGCGCCGGCGCCCCGGCCGCGGCCCAGACGCGGGGCCTGCTGCCCGCCGACTACTACGCGGAGGTCGGCGTCGGCGAGGTGGCCATCTCGCCCGACGGCGGCCTCGTCGCCTTCACCGTCACCACCGTGGTCGAGGAGGAGAACCGCCGGCACCGCGAGATCTGGATGCAGCAGCTCCGCGGCGGCCGGCCCGAGGGCGAGCCGTTCCGGTTCACCGACCCGACGCGCGACGCGAGCGGACCGCGCTGGTCGCCCGACGGCCGGGTGTTGAGCTTCCGGTCGCGCCGGGGCGACGGGGGCGGCGGGGGCGACACCTGGTTCGCCCGGGTCGCCTTCCCCGGCGGCGAGGCGTACCGCATCGAAGGCGTCCGGGGCGCCCCGACGTGGTCGCCCGACGGGACGTGGATCGCCTACGCCGCGGCCCCCGAAGCCGAGGGAGACGCCCCCCGGGAGCGCGCCGGCTGGGTCGCGCCCGACGCGGTCACCCGCACCCTCGACCCCAACCGCTTCGACGGCCGGGTCATCACCACCGCGCGCTACAAGCGCGACGGCACCCCGGCCCTGCTGCCCCATCCCTCGGCCCGGCCCCGGCGCCAGCTCTTCGTCGTGCCGGCGGCGGGCGGCGAGGCGGCGCAGCGGACCGACCTGGGGTTCGACGTCCGCGACCCCGTGTGGTCGGCCGACGGCGAGCGCATCTACTTCGCCGGCGACGAGGGGCAGGACGACGAGACCGCCGCCGAGCCGGCCAGCGACATCTACGTGGTCGGGCGCGACGGCGGCGAGCCCCGGAAGGTCACCACCGACCCGGGCAGCGAGACCGCCCCCGCCGTCTCGCCCGACGGACGGCGGCTCGCGTTCCTCCACAGCCGCGGGCGGGGCGAGCCGACGGACATCCGGGTGGTCGACGTCGCCGCCGACGGCACCCTGCGCGGCATCCCCCGCAACCTCACCCGCGACTGGGACATGCGGCCCGGCGCCCCCGCCTGGACCCCGCGCGGCGACGCGGTCCGGTTCCTCGCCGGGGTCCGCGGCAACCGCCACCTCTTCGAGGTGACGGAGACCGGCGATCTCATCCGGCAGGTGACGAGCGGCGACCGGCACGTCGGGTCGGTCTCGACGACCCGCGACGGCCTCGTCATCGCCTACACGGTGACCGGCCCCACGGCCCCCGCCGAGGTCTTCGTCAACACCGGCGACGGCAGCCGCCAGCGCCGGGTGACCTCGTTCAACGACGCGTGGCTCGCCCCCCTCAGCCTGCAGCCGGCCGAGCCGCTGAGCTGGCGGGCCGACGACGGGACCGAGATCGAGGGCTGGATCATCGAGCCGGTCGGGTACGAGCCGGGGCGCCGGTACCCGATGGTCCTGAAGATCCACGGCGGGCCGCACGGCGCCTACGGCAACAACTTCTTCCGGACCTTCCACATCCTCTCGAACGCGGGCTTCTTCGTGCTGTACGCCAACCCCCGCGGGTCGACCGGCTACGGGCACGACTTCACCTACTCGATCACCGGGGGATGGGGCGAGATCGAGGCGGGCGACCTGCTGGCCGGGGTCGACGCCGCGCTCGAGGCCTATCCCGACGTCGACGGCCGACGCATCGGGGTGTCGGGGGGCAGCTATGGCGGGTTCATGACCAACTGGCTCACCGCCACCACCGACCGGTTCGCGGCCGCCGTCACCAGCCGGTCGATCGCCGACTGGACCAGCCTCTACGGCTCGTCCGACGCCCAGGCCCTCCTCGAGTTCGGGTTCGGCGGCGCCCCGTGGGAGGAGCGCGAGCGCTACGACCGCCTGTCGCCGATCACCTACGTCGAGCGGGTCCGGGCCCCCACCCTCGTCATCCACGGCGAGAACGACTACCGCACGCCGATCGGCGACGGCGAGAAGTGGTTCATGGCCCTGAAGAAGCGCGGGGTGCCGACCGAGCTGGTCCGCTATCCCCGATCGAGCCACGGCCTGTCGCGCACGGGCGAGCCGTGGCTGCTGGTCGACCGGCTCGAGCGCATCCGGAGCTGGTTCACCCACTGGCTGATCGAGCGGGCCGGGCGCTGATCTCCGGCGGCCGCCGGAAGGGCGCCGGAAACGAGGGGCCGCCGCCCGACGCCGGAGACGAGCGGCCGCCGCGGCCGCGCTCCGAACGCGGCGCGGGTGTTCGAAATGAACGGGAACGGCGTTCGGGGAATTGAAGGGTAAGCGGTTTCCGCAATTCTCCAGTATCTGTTGATGTGTTCGAGCCGGGACCGGCGGGCTCGACCGCGTCAGTGTGCGCCGACGCCGGGGGGGGCGTCTCCGTCCTCCGCGGGCAGCGATTCGACGCCAAGACAGGGACGCTGAAATTGGCAAAGCTCGCGATCTTCGTGGACGGCGGCTACCTCTCCTACCTCGCCGAGCACCACTTCCGCACGTGGGTCGACTTCGGGAAGCTGAGCAACCAGGTCAGGAACACCATCGCCGGGCGCACCGAGGAGCCGCTCGACCTGTTGCGCACGTACTTCTACGACTGCCTGCCCTATCAGAGCAGCACCCCCACCGAGGACGAGGAGCGCCGGTTCAGCAGCAAGAAGCGCTTCTTCTACGCGCTGCAGCGCCTCCCCCGCTACAAGGTGCGCGAGGGCCGCCTCATGCACCGCGGCATCGACTCCCAGGGCAAGCCCATCTTCCAGCAGAAGCGGGTCGACCTGATGGTCGGCCTCGACATCGCCAGCCTCGCCGCCAAGCGGCAGATCAACCACGCCGCGGTCATCTCCGGCGACGGCGACCTCATGCCCGCGGTCGAGGCGGCGCAGCAGGAGGGCGTGCTCGTGTGGCTGGTGCACGGCCCGCAGCTCACCTACGCCGAGGAGCTGTGGGACCTCGCCGACGACCGCCTCGCCATCGACGCCGACTTCATGAAGAACGTCGAGAAGACCGCGTCCACCTGACGCCGGCCGTCAGTTGCTGAGGTTCAGGCCGCCGATGTGCACGTTCAGCATGTGGGTGACCCGCAGGCCGGTGATGCCGTCGGTGTCGACGGCCGACCGCGGCTGGCTCGCCACCTCGGCGCCGTTCACGAGGAAGCGCACGGTGTCGCCCGCCGCCTCGACGGTGAGGGTGTTGGTCGACGAGCCTCTCGCGTCGAGGTCGTTGACGGCGTCGTGGGCGGTCCAGTCGACGACGGTCGGCAGCTCTTCGCCCATCCGCCGCTTGATCAGGAACTCGCCGCCCTGGCGCAGCATGAAGTAGGTGTAGCGCTGGCCGTCGGCGTCGAGATCCGCGCCCCCGAGAAACAGCCCGTAGGCGTTCGGATGCCCCGACGGCTCCATCTGGGTGAAGGTGGCGCCGATCGAGAAGTCCCCCTCGGCCGTGCTCGCCGGCTGCCAGAAGATGGCGTAGCCGGCGCCGGTGGTGATGGCGTGCACGCCGTCTCCCATGGTCATGAAGCGGAGCAGGTCGTTCACGTCGCCGCCGAAGTCGAGCCGGTGCTCCCAGCCCGCCGCCTGGACGCCGCCCTGGGCGCCGGCCAGACCCGGAACCGTCAACACCGCCACCGCCGCCGCCGTCAGGAGCTTCCGCATGGCCTTGCCTCCTCCGTGTGTGAGCATGGAACCCGTGCCGCCCATCGGTGGGCGACCTTTCAGGATGGATCGAACCCGGCCGGTGGATCAAACGCCGGCCCCCGCGGAGGCGGCGCCCCGGAATCGACCGCCGCCGGCGCACGGTTCGACCAGCGCCCGCGCATGGCCGTCGATGGCGCATGTCGGCCATAATGAAGAGGCGCCCTCGGCAGAGAACCCCTGCAGCCATGAACACCTTCGCCATCGTCATCCTCGTCGCCCTCGTCGGCGAGTACCTGCTCGGCGCGGTCACCGGACTGCTCAGCGCCCGCTCGTTCAGCCCCGCGGTGCCGGCCGAGTTCGCCGGCGTCTTCGACGGCGAGAAGTACGCCCGGGCGCGGCGCTACACCGCCACCCGCACCCGCTTCGGCCTCCTGCGGGGGGCGTTCGACCTCGCGGTGGTGCTCGCGTTCTGGTTCGCGGGCGGCTTCGCATGGCTCGACGCCTGGGCCCGCGGGCTCGGCCAGGGCCCGGTGGTGACCGGGCTCGCGTTCATCGGCGTGCTCGCGCTGGCGTCGACGGTGCTCGGGCTCCCGTTCCGGGCGTGGTCGACGTTCGTCATCGAGGCCCGCTACGGGTTCAACCGCACCACCGCGGGGACGTTCGTCGCCGACCTGCTCAAGGGCACGGCCCTCACCGTGGTCCTCGGGGGGGCGCTGCTCGCGGTCATCCTCGCGTTCTTCGAGTGGGCGGGGCCGCTGGCGTGGCTCTGGTGCTGGATGGCGGCCACCGCGTTCATCCTCGCGGTGCAGTTCATCGCCCCGACGTGGATCATGCCGCTGTTCAACACCTTCACCCCCCTCGACGGCGGCGAGCTGCACGACGCCATCCTCGCCTACGCCCGCTCCGCGAAGTTCCCCCTCGGGGGCATCTTCGTCGTCGACGGCTCGCGGCGCTCGTCCAAGGCCAACGCCTTCTTCACCGGCTTCGGCAAGCACAAGCGCATCGGGCTCTTCGACACCCTCGTCGACAAGTACACCGTCCCCGAGCTCGTGGCGGTCGTCGCCCACGAGATCGGCCACTACAAGAAGCGGCACGTGTGGCTGCAGACGGCCCTGTCCATCGGCCACCTCGGGGCGATGCTCTGGGTGCTGTCGCTCTTCCTCGGGCAGGAAGGGCTGTTCGCGGCGTTCTACGTCGCCGAGCCCTCGGTCTACGCGGGGCTGCTCTTCTTCAGCCTGCTCTTCACCCCGGTCGAGCTGGTGCTGTCGGTCCTCATGCACGTCTTCTCGCGCCGCCACGAGTTCGAGGCCGACCGCTTCGCGGCCGAGACCACCGGCAGCGGGGCGCCGCTCGTGAGCGCCCTCAAGAAGCTGTCGGCCGACAACCTCAACAACCTGACGCCGCACCCCATCGACGTCTTCCTGCACTACTCGCACCCGCCGGTGCTGCGGCGCATCGACGCCCTGCAGCGACCGGCCGCGGGGTGAGCTATTGATCGCACACGGCGGGCGGGATACGATGAGACGTCATGAACCTCGAGGTCATCGGCGCGGCGGTGGCGGTGGTCGGAGCGCTGCTGTGGATCCGGCGCGACATGCGTCATGACATCGCCGAGCTGCGACGCGACCTGACCGCCCAGATCGCAGCCGTGAACACGCGCATCGACAACATCCTGCTCGCGGACCGGAAGACCCCGTAGCCTGCGGGATCGCCGGATCAACATTCGCATGTCGACCCGCGACCTCGACGCCATTCAGAAACGGGCCCTCGAAGAAGGGCTGCCGTACCAGACCCTCATCGCCAGCGTGCTTCACAAGTACGCTGCGGGCCGGCTGTAACCGTTCAGGATTGGCATTGGGGGAAGCGCTCCCGCTCACGCCGCCCGCCCGGGCGGCTCACTCCGGCAGGCGGAAGGCGATGTACTCCCCGGGATGGGTGCGCCCGCTGACGGCGAGGGCGATGTGCTGCCGGCCGCCCGCGAGGTAGGTCATGGGCGACCCCGACTGGGGGGCGGGCATGACGACGGCGCCGACCTCGCGGCCCGTGGCCTTGTCGTAGGCCCGCAGCCGCGCCCCCCGCCCCCCGGGCACGGGGTGGTAGCCGCACTCCCCCATCACCAGCAGGGTCTTCGTCACGAGGGGGCCGATGAGGTGGATGCACGCCTCGCCGGTCGGCGGGATGTCGAGTCCGGCGAGGGCCGGGTGGTTCCGCACCCGCTCGGGCGTCTCGCCGTGGGTGACCTGCCAGCGCAACTCGCCGCGGTCGAGGTCGATGGCCGACACCCGGCCCCACGGCGGCTTCGCCAGGGGCAGGCCGCGCACGTGGAGGTCGCGCAGGCCGCCGTGCCCCACGCCGTACTTCTCCGTCCCCTTGACGTAGCGCATGTCCGACACCGACGGGTCGGGAGTGGGAATGAGCTCCCACGAGTAGAACGCGGTGCGCGACGGCACGTAGAGCACGTGCGTCTCGGGGTCGTAGCCGCCGCCGGGCCAGTTGGTGCCGCCGCTGCCGGCCCCCAGGCCGAGGGTCGCGATGGGGCCCTCCGGCCGGCTGACCACGGGCGGCGTGAAGATGGGCCCGAGCCGGTAGCGCGACACCAGCTCGACCGCCTCGGCCCGCAGCTCGGGGGTGAAGTCGATCAGGTCGTCGATGGACGACCCCTGCCGGTCGTAGGGCGGCGGCTTCGTGGGGAACGGCTGGGTCGGCGAGTACCACTCCCCGGGCACGTCGCCCGCGGGCACCGGCCGCTCCTCGATGGGCCACACCGGCTCGCCCGTCACCCGGTCGAAGACGTAGAGGAACGCCTGCTTGCCGGGTTGCGCCACCGCCTTGACGGGCCGCCCGTCCACGGTGATGTCGGCGAGAATCGGGGGGCTCGCCATGTCGAAGCCCCAGAGGGGGTGGTGCACGAGCTGGAAGTGCCAGAGCCGCTCGCCCGTCATCAGGTCGACGGCGACGAGGCTCTCGCCGAACAGGTTGTCGCCCGGCCGGTGGCCGCCGTAGTAGTCGCCCGACGGGGTCTCGACCGGCAGGTAGGCGATGCCCAGGTCGGGATCGGCCGATATCTGGGTCCACACGCCGTTGTTGCCGTTGACGCCCCACGAGTCGTTCAGCCACGTCTCGACCCCGACGTCGCCGGGCCCGGGGACGGTGTCGAACGTCCAGAGCCGCCGGCCCGTCCGCACGTCGAACGCCTGCACCAGCCCCTTGGTGTTGTTGTAGGTGCGGGGGGCGGGGGCGTCGGCGAAGGTGCCGCCCACGACCACCACGTCGCGCGCCACCGTGGGGGTCGCGTGCAGCCCGATCTCGCCGGTGACGGGGTCGATGGGCCGGCCCTCGCCCACGACCGCGGCCGCCTTCAGGTCCACCCGGCCGCCGTCGCCGAAGCCGGGAACGGGGCGGCCCGTGGCCGCGTCGAGGGCGACCAGCCGGAAGCCGAGGGTCACGTAGAGGACGCGCTCGTCCGTCCCGTCGGTCCACCAGGCCAGCCCGCGGCCCGACAGGCGGCGGGGCGCCGCCGCCCCCCGCGCCCCCTCGTGCTCGGCGTGCATCCACAGCAGCTCGCCGGTCTCGGGGTCGAGCGCCACCACCGCGCGCCGCGTGCCGCCGGTGGCGAAGAGCCGCCCTCCCGCCACGAGCGGGGTGCCCGAGAGCTTGAACTCCGGCCCCGGCCCCAGGTTGTCGGTGCGGAAGCGCCAGGCGATCTCCAGCTCGCCGAAGTTCTCCGCGTCGATCTGGTCGAGGGGCGAGTACCGCGTGTGCCCGGCGTCGCCGCCGTAGCTCGGCCACTCGCCCTCGGCCGTCGTCAGCGGCGGCGGCTCCTGCCCCGCCGCGGGTGCGGCGGCCAGGGTCAGCCAGACCGAGAGCGCCGCGGCGCCGCCCGCCACCGGCCGCGGCGACCGGCGAAACGGAAACCGGATCAGGTCAGTCACGCGATGGCCCATGAACTCTCCGCTGCATTCGAGCCGCCACAGCTCGTCGGTTCGGCCGCATGGCAGGGCGGCAATGGCAAATCGACCACGCGGTGGGCGATTATCGCCCGTGCGGCGGGCAATGATCATCTCCTCGACGTCTCGGCCCCTCTCGCGGCCTGGAGAATCGGCCGTGCCCGCGCGTTTCGATAGAATCAGCGGCGGCCGAAGACACCGACCACGGAGGAGAGCTCATGCGATTTGCCAGTGCCGCCGTCGCCACCGCCGCGTTCACCGTCCTGCTCGCGGGCGGCGCCGCCCCCGCCGCCGCCCAGTCGTGGACCCCGCCGCCGCCCGAGGAGCGCTGCCCCAGCAAGTGGGGCGCCGACGACGAGCGGGGCGCGGCCAACCACATGGGCCCCGAGTCGGTGCTCAAGGCGGCGAGCCTGATCCGGACCGGCCGGGTCATCGAGCTCGGACAGGTGCTGCGGCCCTCGATGCCCCTCGGCGCCCGCCACTTCGACCTCTACGTGAAGCCGACCGGCCCGTTCACGGGGTCGAACCGGCGCGGCTCGAACGAGGAGCTCGTCGTCGCCGAGATGGGCCAGGTGGGCACGCAGTTCGACGGCTTCACCCACCAGACCATCGGCGACAGCCTCTACAACTGCGTCGACATGAACGAGGTCATGACGCGCGACGGGTTCACCCGGCTCGGGGTCGAGAACGTCGGCACCCTGATGACCCGCGGCGTGCTCATCGACGTGGCCGCCCTCAAGGGCGTCGACATGCTGCCCGACACCTACGAGATCACCGTCGACGACCTCGAGCAGGCCCTCGATCGGCAGGGCGTGGCCCTCGAGCCGGGCGACGCGGTGCTCATCCACACCGGCTGGGGCGTGCTCTGGGACAGCGACCCCGACCGCTTCATGGCCACCAACCCCGGCATCGGCGTCGCCGCCGCCGAGTGGCTCGTCGAGCACGATCCCATGCTGCTCGGCGCCGACAACCAGCCCGTCGAGGTCTCGCCCAACCCCGATCCCGAGGTGTCGCTGCCCATCCACCAGATCATGCTGGTGGTCCACGGCATCCACCTCGTCGAGCGGATGCGGCTCGCCGAGCTGGCCGCGGCCGGCGTCCACGAGTTCGCCTTCGTCGTCCAGCCCCTGAAGATCGAGGGGGCCACGGGCTCGACGGTCGTGCCGGTCGCCATCTACTGACGCGCGGGTTCGGGCCCGCGGCCGCGGGCGGCGGCCGTGGGCCGCACCCGCGAGCCCGACCCGTGGCGCAACACCAGGGAAGGGAGCCCCGCGGCGACGGGGCGGCCGGCACGCCGATTGCTTGCAGTGTTGCCGGCCCGGGCGGCCCTGGCGCGGCCGCCGGCCGGAAGGGACGGACGACGATGGACGCGACGATGCTGGCGGTGTTCGGGACGGGCCTGACGGCCATCGCGACCGGCGTGACGCTGTTCGTGGCGCTGTGGCGAGTGCAGGGGAACCGCTTCGACACGCTGGAGCGGCACCTCGACAAGCGGTTCGAGGCGGTCGACAAGCGGTTCGAGGCGATCGACAAGCGGTTCGAGGCGGTCGACAGGCAGTTCGAGGCGGTCGACAAGCGGTGGACCGAGCGCTTCGAGATGGCGGAGAAGGCAAGCCGCGAGCGCTTCGAGATGGCGGAAAGGGCAAGCCGCGAGCGCTTCGACATGGCGGAAAAGGCAAGCCGCGAGCGCTTCGACATGGCGGAAAAGGCAAGCCGCGAGCGCTTCGAGGCGATGGACGCCCGGTGGACCGAGCGGTTCGAGACGGTCGAGAGGCAGAGCCAGGCGACCCACGCGGCCGTCTGCGCCCTGAACGGCCGCTTCGACGACCTCTACCGCCACCTGCTCGGCGCGCCCGCGCCCGACGGGCGGTCCGGCCCTGCCCCCGCCGCCCGGTGAGTGCGGCCCGAACCGAGGACGACATCCGCCGGGCCGAGTCCGCGCCGTTCTACGGCGCAGACTCCTGGTCGCCCCGACCCTGCGCCTTCGAGGTCCGCGCCGGGTCGACCCGTGCGGCCGATGCTCGCCATCGAGGAGGCCGTGCGCCCGGCCGGCTGCATACGCCGCGGCGTCAGCGGCCCGCCTCCTCGGCGCGGCCGCCGCCGAGGTAGATGGCGACGTCCTGGTTCCCTTCGTGGCAGGCGTATTCGTACATCTCGTACCCCGGGGCCCGCGTCAGCGGCATCGAGATCGTCCAGGGCCGGTCGTACACGTCGGCATCCTCGATCGTGGCCTCCCACAGGATCTCGTCCCGCGACACGCGCGTGAAGCGTTCCACGACGCGCATGGCGTCGCCGACCGGGAGCCCCTTGAGGCGCCCGCCGTTGGAGCTCGTCACGATCATCGCCCGGTCGTTGAAGTTCGTCGTGTCCACGACCAGCGTGTCGCCCTCCCAGTGGGCGCGCGCGTCGCCCGTCCAGAGCTCGACCCCGCCGTCGACGTGCGCCCGGTCGGTCACCGGAATGATGCGCGCCTCGTGAATCATCTCGTGCAGGATCACGACGAGTCCCGGCGTCTGCAGGATGCGGTACGCGTTGTTGTACCCGGTCGGCAGCATCGAGCCGGGGACGCCGCGCGTGATGCACCGGTCCCAGGTGCTCATCGCGCGGTAGTCGTCGCGTTGACGCCCGATCCGCGCTTCCCGGTCCGCGGCCGCCCACGCCTTCACCGGCACGCGCCCGTCGGGCGGATCGACGACCAGCGACGTCTGCCGCGTCGACAGCAGGCGATCTCCCGCGTCCATCCAGACGTTGTACGCCCCCAGCACCTCCGGCCGCCTGGCATTGGTCTGCTCCTCGAGCAGCGCGGCCTCTTCCTCGGTGAAGACGGCCCGGTTCGCGGCCGCCTCGGGAACGGCCACGTCGGTGTACGGCATGGTGTTGCCGCGCTCGAACGGCGTGATCGTCGCGTTCGTCCAGACGCCCTGCAGATCGGGCCGGCCGTCCGGCGTCCGCGGCAGCTCCCGGTCCGGGTCCGGTGCCTGGCCCGCGGCCGGGACGGCGAACAGCACCGCCAGCGCCGCCACCGTCCCCCGGCGCCACCACGAAGAGAATCGGCTGGTCATCGAACTACCTCGCAACAGTACGCCGAGCTGGAGCAGACTCCTGGTTGCCCGTTCGGGCCCGGCCCTCGCGGCGGGAGCCCGGCGCGGCTATTCCAGCGCCACCACGCCGGCGCGCAGCTCCATCACGTGCACCGCCCGAACCGGCGTGGTTCGGGCCACCGGCGACGGGTCGGTCCAGCGCGGGACGGGCCGGCCCGCCGCCCGGTACGCCGCCGCCAGCGCCGACCGCAGCTCCACCAGGTGCACGAACCTGAAGGGCGTCACCCCCGCCCGCAGCACCGGGTCCGTCCAGCGGAACCGACCCAGCCCGGCCGCTTCTCCGAGGGCGTCAATCCGCTCCCGCAGCTCCGTGAAGTGGACGGCCCTGACCGGCGTCACGCCGGGTCGGAGGGGGTCGTCGGTGAAGCGTCCCGCCCCCGTGGTCGTCGGCACCGACGCCGTGAACGACTGCGCGGCGCTCAGCCCGCCCGGATCGGCTGCCGTCACGCGGACCGTCGACCAACCCGCAGTCACGGCCGTCAGGGTCGCGCGGGCGCCCGCCACCCGCGCCGTCACCACCCGCGGCGCCGACGACGACGCCGTGTAGGTCAGGGGGTCGCCGTCGGGGTCGCCGAACGCCGCCGAGACGTCCACCTCCAGCGTCGCCCCCGGCCCCGACAGACGAACCGCCGGCAGCGTCCCCGCCGCCTCCGGCGGACGGTTGGGCGGGTCCAGCCGATCACGCCATGCCGTCAGCTCCCGCGCCAGCTCCCAGAACGCGGCGTCGGCCGCCGCGACCGCACCGTCGTTGGTGACGAACGCCAGGGTCATGTTCCTGGCCGGCAACAACGTCAGCAGCGCGTACCAGAGCGTGTTGCTGCCGTTGTGCCAGATCACGGGGCCGCCCGCCCAGTCGCGCTCGTAGCGGATCCAGCCCCGCGCGTAGTTGCCGAGAAACGGGGCGTGCAACCGCTGCCAGCTCGACCGGGAGAGCAGGGCCGGGTCGCTCCCGTACTCGCCGTCGAGGTGGGCCGCGCCGTAGCGCGCCAGGTCGCCTATCGTCATGTGCACCGTTCCCGCCGGTGCGATGAGCGGGGTATTGTCGGCGCGTGTCACGAAGGGATCGACAGGAACCCGCGTGCCGTTCGGCAAGACCCCGTGCCCCAGCGGCTCCTGATCCGGGCGCTCGCCTTTCGGCGCGCCGAAACCGGCGCTCGTCAGCGCGAGCGGCGCGAACACGCGGTTCCGAAGCAGGGTCTCGTAGGGCTCGCCGGCGATGGTCTCGGCGACGTGGCCGGCAACGGTGTAGCCGACGTTGGAATAGAGGAAACGCTCGCCGCAGGGAGACTCGGGCTCCTCGGCGAGCGCGTCGGCGACGAAGCGCCGCCGTTCGGCGACCAGCTCCTCCGCGGTCTCGGGCCAGACGTCCTGGGACTCGGCGGGAAAGTTGGCGGCGACGCCCGCGGTATGGGTCATCAGGTGCTGCGGCGTGCAGGCGCTCCTGCCGGCCGCCATCTCGACCTCGGGCAGCAATGCGGTCAGCGCGTCGTCGGCCGAGAGCAGTCCGTCCTCCTCCAGCACCGCGAGCAGCGTCGCCGTCATCGATTTGGTAATCGATCCCATGTGCCAGCGGTCGCCGACGGTCACCGCGATGCCGGAATCCCGCCTGCGCTCGCCGCTGACGGCCGCCGCGGCGAGGTCTCCGTCGACGGCCACGGCGACGGCCACCGCGGTGAGTCCGGTGTCCTCCCGCAACCCGGCCACGCGCGTCTCGAGAAGGTCCTGGAATTCGCCGGTCGGCTGGGCCGGCGTGCCCGCGTCGAGGGGCGTCGGCGGCCGCGAAACGGCGTTCCGGAACCCGGCGTCGTCGCTGCCGGCGCTGGGCCGGCGTCGACACCGCCGGAAGCCCCCGAATGCGACGGCCGAACCGCCGGACGGCGTCCTGCTTCACGGGCGACCTCCGTGGCGAGCGTCCGGCGAGGGCGGCGTCGGGCAGGACGACGCGGTCGCGACCGGCATGTTGATCGACCGGGAACGCTCCCGCACGGCGGCACGATTGCGAGCCGGTCATTCCATGTGGTCCAGCGTCGGCCGTGAAGTTCGAGAAGAGCTTTATATCGCTGTAAATGCCCGTAAACACTGTAGAACTGCCGCGTAGAGTTGTTCCGCGAACCACGGTTCAGGACGCTAGTGGTGTGTCCCTGGAATGACTTTACAGTTCAGCTTCCGTGGGCCAGACGCGGCTGCCCTCAGTTGGCGCCCGAAATCGGCGGTCATTCCGGCCTTGTCGACCACGGCGGTGGAATGTGAATCCATTTCGCGGACACACCACTAGAGGCTGCCGCCGGCCCACGGGCCGGTCACCGCGAACGTGATACCGGGGGTCTGGGCGTTGAAGAAGAGCCAGCGGCCGTCGGGGCTGTAGGTGGCGCCGGCGAACTCGCGGGCGCGGAAGTCGCCCGCGAAGCCGTTCCGCTCGCCGTCGACGACGACGTTGTTCCTGGCGAACGGAAAGATCCCGCCGTCGAGAGCAAGGCCGCGGACGTAGTTGTCCGTGGCGCCGTCCTCGCACAGCACGAGCCCGCCGCGCGGGCTCACGCAGATGTTGTCGGGCATGTCCAGCACGTCCCTGCCCGGCGATTCGAAGATCAGCCGCAGGCGCTCGCGGCCCGGATCGTACTCCCAGACCTGACCGGCCTCGGCCTCGCCGCCGTCGGTCGACACGATGAAGACCCGACCGCCGCCGTACCACGTGCCTTCCAGCCGCGCGAACGTCGCGCCGCCCCCGGCGGCGCCCTGCTCGAAGACGCTGTGGTCGGTAGTCTCGGCCGGATCCGGATCTTCGATCGGCACCCAGGACACGGGCCGCCAGGCGCCCGCGCTCTGGCCCTTGCGCAGGTCGCTCTGCGGCGCGCCGGCGACGGCCAGCATCTCGAGGCGGCCGCCGGCCGCGAGATTGCCGGCCTCGTTCGGCAGGAAGCGATAGAAGCCCGACGCCCCGCGGTCCTCGGTCTCGTACACGATGCCCGTGGCAGGGTCGACCGACACCGCCTCGTGAACGAAGCGGCCCATCGCCCGGAGCGGCTCGGCCGTCGCCGCGCCGTCGGCCGGGACGTCGAAGACGTACCCGTGCGGCCGCCGGTAGTCGGGGATGTCCTGCCGGGACAACGAAGACAGCAACGAAGGGTCGAAGCCCGGTCCGTGCACCGTTTCCTCGCAGGTGAGCCACGATCCCCACGGGGTCGGGCCACCGGCGCAGTTGACCGCGGTGCCCGCCAGGCTGGTCCACGCGTCGCGCACCGTGCCGGTCGCGGTGTCGAACTCGACGGTCGTCGTGCCGCCCCCGCCGATCTCGTCGTAAAGCGGACGGTCGGCGAACGCGCCGCCGCTCCGCACCTCGTGGTTGCGGACCAGCCGGATGCGGCTGCCGCCGGCGGCGAACGCGGCCATGCCGTCGTGCGCGGGCGGCGTCGGCCTTCCGTCGGCCAGCGGGTCCCCGGTCCACCCGAACGTCAGATAGCGGAAGCCCGCGGGGAGGTGCAGCAGCGGCAGGCCCGTCGTCTCGTCGCGGACGGGTCCAAGCGGGCCGTAGCCCGCCTCGCCCCGCGTCCGCCCGACGGCCGGCGACTGGCCACGGATCGCGGCGGCGGCCCGACTCGAGAGCGCGTGAAGCGGCGCGGCGCCCAGCGCGGCGCCCGTGAGCGTCAGGAAGGCCCGGCGACCCGGGTGGGGCAGCAATGCAGGCATGCCCAAGTCTACTCCAGGGGGCGACCGCCGGTCGTCGACGCCGCCGACCGACGGCTCGGTCTCCTTCGGCGGTTTCAACCGGCAGCCCTCCCAGTTCCGCGGAGACCATCCGTCGGCACCCAAACGGGCGACGCCGGGTCGCGAGTCAGGCCAATAAACTACTATTAGTCAGTGGTTTACATGACCACGGCACACCACGAAACGCTAACGGAGTCCACCGCCTCACTCCGGCAGCGCAAAGACGAACAGGTTGTTGCCGCTGCTCGGGCGGAGCTCCGGGGTCAGGTCGAGGAAGCGGCCGTAGCCGGTGCTGACGGCCACGTACTGGCGGCCGTCGACGGCGTAGGTGATGGGGAAGCCCGAGACCGGCGAGCCGAGGTTGATCTCCCAGAGGATCTCGCCGGTGCGGTCGTCGAAGGCGCGGAAGCGGCCGTTGACGTCGCCGCCGAAGACGAGCCCGCCGCCGGTGGCGGCGAGGGCCATGGTGGCGGCCCGCTGCTGGTAGTTCCACGTCACCTCGCCGGTCTCGGCCGAGATGGCCTGCACGCTCCCCACGTCGTCGTAGCCGGGGGCCAGCTCCGAGCGCCACGCGATGGCGTAGAGCCGGTTCGTCCGGGTGTCGGGGTCTTCGGCCATCATGCGGGCGCAGACGTTGCGCAGGGGCATGTACATGGTGTTGGTCAGCGGCGAGTAGGCGCCCGCCTCCCAGTCCTTGCCGCCGCTCGCGTGGGGGCAGGCGAGCACCTGCTGGCCGACGGCGGTGAAGATGAGCTCGGCGTTCTCGGTCACCGCGCCGGTCGCGCCGTCGATGCCGCTCACCACGTTCTGGGTGATCGTCGGCGTGGCCCACAGGAACTCGCCGGTCTCGCGGTCGAGGGTGTAGACGATGCCCGTCTTGCCGGGGATGCCGGTCAGCACGCGCCGCTCCTCGCCGGGCTGGATGCGCGGGTTGATCCACGCCACGGCCGAGGGGTCGGGCCGCACCGCGGTGTCGACGAGGAGGCGCTCGAACGGGTGGTCGAGGTCCCAGTGGTCGTTCATGTGCTGGTAGTACCAGACGATCTCGCCGGTGTCGCCGTCGAGGGCCAGCGTCGAGTTGTGGTACAGGTGCGTCAGGTCGGCGCCCCCCAGCATGAACTTCGGGGCCGGCGAGGTGACCGACGTGCCGACGTACAGCAGGTTCAGCTCGGGGTCGTAGCTCGGCGCCATCCACGAGCCGACGTGGCCGCGCTCCTCGAACGGCACCGCGCCCCACGTCTCGTCGCCGGGCTCGCCGGGCCCGGGGATGAGCCGGCGCCGCCACAGCTCCTCGCCCGTCGCGGCGTCGTGGGCGGTGATGACGCAGGTCTCCGGCCCGCCCCGCGGGTCGCAGCTCCGCCCCGAGTACGCCTTGCCGCCGGCCGTGATCGGCCCCGATGTCTGGTTGGCGGGGTTCACCGTGTAGTCGAGGATCTCGGTCTCCCACACCACGTCGCCGGTCTCCGCGTGGAGGGCGATGATGTAGTCGTCCATGGTGGTGTCGATGATCAGCTCGCCGTGGATGGCGATGTTGCGGTTGGTGTCGATGAGGCTCCCGATCATGTAGTCGCCGAGGTCGTCGGGCCGGTCGCGGCGGTACTCCCAGACGAGGTCGCCGGTCACCGCGTCGATGGCCTGGATGACGTCCCGCGGGTTGGGCATGAACATCACCCCGTCGCGCACGAGCGGCGTCCCCTGCTGCCGGCCCTCGGTCGCCAGCGCGCGCGACCACACCATGCGGAGGTCGCCGACGTTGTCGCGGTCGATCTGGTCGAGGGGGCTGTAGCCCCAGCCGTTCAGGGTGCGGCGCCACATGAGCCACTCGTCGGGGCTCGGGTTCTCGAGCTCGGCGTCGGTGACGGGCCGGATGCGGTCGGGCTGCGCGGCGGCCGGCGGCGCGGCGGCGGCCGCGAGGGCGGCGGCGAAGACGGCGCAGGCGACGAGCGACGGACGGAACGGGCGCGACGGGCAGGCGGATGCGGGCATGACGCCTCCTCTGGGTTCGGGATTCCGGGCGATTATGTCACCCGTCGGGCGCGGCGGCGCTGTCAGAGTAGCCGTCACATGGCCGACCGTGACGTGCGAGCCCGCCTCGATGCCCTGGAGTCCAAGCTCGACACCCTCCGCACCACGATCACGTGGGGGCTGGCCGCGCTCGGCCTACTCATTGCCGCGCTAGGACTCCTCCGTTGAGGCGCTGCTCGCGCCGGCCAGCGGGTCCGGAAGAGTCTACGCCCTCTCAGCCGGCCGGCGGATCCGTCGTCGAGACTCCGTCGAATCGAGCCTCATCGACGTTGGGCAGCATGCCATCGTTTCAGTTATCATGTCACCATGATACGAACCCAGGTCCAACTGACCGAGGCGCAGGCCCGGGCGCTGAGGACGCAGGCGCGCCTGGAGGAACGCTCGATGGCCGACCTCGTGCGCGAGAGCGTCTCCGAGTATCTCGCCCGTCGTCATGTCGTGGACCGCGACGAGGTCGCCCGCCGCGCGCTGGCCCTCGCGGGACGGTACCGGTCCGGATGCCGCGATCTGGCCGAGGACCACGACGCGCACCTCGACGAGGCGTTCGACTCGTGACGCTCTTCGTCGACACGTCCGCCCTGCTGGCCTTCCTCGACGCCGACCAGCCCCGCCACGCCGACACCGTCGAGGCTTGGCGCCGGGCCATCGACGATCGCGACAGGCTCGTCACCTCCAACTACGTGCTGGTCGAGGTCGTCGCCCTCGTCCAGCGCCGGCTCGGCTTCGACGCGCTGCGCGCCCTCGCCAGCGACCTCCTCCCGCTCGTGGAGACGCTCTGGATAGACGAGGATCTTCATGCCGCGGCCACCGCGGCCCTGTTCACCGCGGGGCGCCGCCGGGTGTCGCTGGTCGACTGCACGAGCTTCGAGCTCATGCGGCGCCACGGCATCACCCACGCGCTCGCCCTGGACGCCGATTTCGCGCGTCAGGGCTTCGGCCTTCTGCCGTCGTGATCCTCTGCGAAACCTCCGCGCCCGTCGTACCCGAGAATCTCGTCGGCGGTTCTCTCGTCGAGATCGGGCAGCGCCGCGCAACGCCCGGAGGTCTCGAGAATCGCATTCCGTATCCGTGCCATCCGTTCGAGCCCCGCCTCGCGCCTTCCGGCGAGAACGTCCTGCTCCCAGCGGTCCAGATCGACCCCGCGGGCCCGCAGCGACGCCTGAAGCTCATCGAGTGCGTCCAGCGCGGCCTGACTGTCCGATTCGCTCGCGGGTTTCTCGGGCGCCGGCAGCGGCGCCGGCTTCCCGATCCTGGCTGCCATGACGGCAGAGTACGGGCCCGGCCCCAAGGCCGTCAACCACGGCCCGACCTCGCAGTGTCATGATCTGTCACGGCCTCGTCGTAGGCTCGCAGGCGTCGAGACCGAGAGCGCATGGCCCGAGACGGATGCAGAGCCCCACTGAACGGGCGGACCAGACCGGCACGGTCGGCGTCGAGGCCTTCGACGCGGCCTACGGGGCCGGGTTCCAGGCGGCGGACGACTCGCCGCACGCGGTCGAG
This sequence comes from Vicinamibacterales bacterium, assembly GCA_965116765.1. Lineage (GTDB taxonomy): Bacteria > Acidobacteriota > Vicinamibacteria > Vicinamibacterales > UBA8438 > JAJEEA01. The sequence goes on from OZ220718.1 coordinate 3,147,087, forward strand.
TGCGAGCTGGTCGAGGACGGCGGGGCGTTCGCGGCCCACCCGCCGACCGGCGGGGACCGCCCCCGCCGCGTGGCGTTCGTCGACGGCACGATGCGCACCGAGGCACGGCTGACCCGCACCGGGGCCGACGGCGACGTCGGCATGGGGCTGGCAGGGAGCTGGGCGGCGGGGGCGGTGCTCGTCGACGGCGACGAACCGGCCCGCTTCGACCGGGTGGCGACGGGACGCGCGGCCATCTTCACCGGCGGCCGGCCCGTCCCCCTGCCCGACCACGGCGACGGCTGGCGGTGGGCGCCGCACGCGGTCGACGGGGACGACGTCGAGGCGGCGCGGCAGCAGCTCCGCCGCCTGATGCGCGACGCCGAGGCCGACATCGCCGAGGCGCTCGCGAACGAGGGGTGGCTGACGGTGCTCGACGGGCCCCTGCACGGCATCCGGCACCGCCGCGGCCTGCCCGTCGTCGGCTACGTGAAGACGCACCACCGCCGCATGCTCGCCCGCGAGCACTGGGCGCGGGTGCCGGAGCTGGCGGCGGGCGAGCGCTCCGGCCTCTTCGCGATGGAGGACGCGCTCTACGGCTGCTACCTGCGGGTGGGCGACCCCGGGCCGTGGGCGGGCCCGTGGGCGGGCATCGCCCGCGTCGAGACGCCGTCGGGCATCGGCCGCGACGCCGCGGTCGAGGCGGCCGACCGGGCCGCGGGCTGGCTGCCGGGCTTCGCGTCGGCCCTGCACCGCGACGCGCGGGCGCCCGTGAACCTGACGCCGATCGCGGGCCTCGAGCGGCACCTGCACCGGCTTCAGGGCGACGCGCGCTTGGCCCTGCGCGCGGTGCGCGAGGCGGTGATCGAACGCAACCGCGAGGAACCAACGGCATGAGCGACCACGGCGGCCATCGCCCGAGCGGGCCGCCACGAACGGCCATGAGCGACGACGGCGGCGCAGCGCCCGAACGCGCCGCCAGCGACCAACGGCATGAGGGACGACGGCGAGCGCATGACCCGCAACTCCCGCGAAGAGAGGACGGCATGAACGAGAACGACGGGCGCAGCGCCCGAACCCGCCGCGAGGGCCGGGCGGCATGAGCGACGACGGTGCGCGCATCGGGCTCGTCGACGGGTCGGTGGAGAGCGACTCGCGCACCTTCCACGTGGTGCTCGATCCCGACGTGGTGATTCAGCTCGACGAGCTGCTCGCGGTGACCACCGACCTGCCCGACGGCCGGCAGGTCGTCCACTACGGCATCGTGACCGAGCTGCGGTCGCGGTTCGAGGGGGCCGACCTGCCCTCGGACACCGGCCGGGTGGTCGACTCGACCCTGCCGGCCGAGCACGTGCGGCGGGCCGAGGTCCGCGTCCTGCGGGTCGTGCCCGAGCTGTTCGTCGCCCCCCACGCGGGCGCCCCCGCCGCCCGCGCGGCCGGGCCGCACCGCACGGTCGCCCTCTTCGAGGACGAGATGACCCGCGGCAAGCTGCCGGTGGGCCTCGACCTCGGCGGCGACCCGGTCTACGCGGACATGCGCTTCGTCGACGGCCGCTCCGGCGGCCACGTCTCCATCTCGGGCATCTCCGGCGTCGCCACCAAGACCTCGTACGCGCTGTTCCTCCTCTACCAGCTCCTCGAGACCGAGCAGGGCATGGACCTGCTTGGCGGCCGGGCGGGGCGCGAGAGCGTGCGGGCGCTGGTCTTCAACACCAAGGGCGAGGACCTGCTGCACGTCGACCGCCCCAACGCCGAGTTCGCGGGCCGGCCCGAGGAGATCGACAAGTGGCGCACCCTCGGCGTCGACGAGCCGGGGCCGTTCCGCTCCGTCCGCCTCTACGCGCCGCGGCAGTCGGGCGCGTCCGAGACCATCGTCGCCAACGTCAGGACCCGCGACACCGCCGACGTCGCCGCCTACGGCTGGACGCCGGAGCAGTTCGTCCGCGAGCAGCTCCTGCAGTTCTGCTTCACCGCCGACGACGAGCGCTCGACGCAGGTCGGCTTCGTCGAGCAGCAGGTGCGCATCCAGCTCCTGCGGCGCCTGCGGCGGCTCGAGGGCGACCCCACGGGAGCGGTGGTCATCGTCGAGGCGGTCCCCCCGAAGACCGGCTTCAACCCCGACCGGCTGGCCGAGCGCGACCCGGACGAGGCGCCGGCGGGGGCGGGCCACCTGATGCGCGACTTCGGCGACCTCATCGACCTGCTCGAGGGGGTCGTCGCCACCGACGACGAGAGCCTCATGAACGAGTGGTTCGGCCGCGCGCAGGCCGGCACCCGGCAGGCCTTCCTGCGGCGGCTGCTGAAGCTGCGCCGCCACGTCGCGCCCCTCATCGGATGCCGCCTCGAGCCCGTCTCGTCCGAGAACGCGAAGCTCCACGTGGTCGACATCTCGACCCTGCACGACGACGCGCAGCGCTTCGTGGTGGGCGCGCTGCTCGACCGCGTGTGGCGCGAGAAGCAGGGCACGGGCCGCACGCCCCTGCGCTTCGTGGTGCTCGACGAGCTGAACAAGTATGCCCCCGCCCACGGCTTCTCGCCCCTCCGCGACCTGCTCGTGGACATCGCCGAGCGCGGCCGCTCGCTCGGTGTGCTCCTCGTCGGCGCCCAGCAGGCGGCCTCGGCGGTGGCCCAGGCGCTGCCGCGCAACGCGTCGCTCAAGGTCGCGGGGCGGCTTGACGCCAGCGAGTCCGACGCCTACCGCTTCCTCACCCCGGCCCTGCGCGAGCGCGCGACGCGCTTCATGCCGGGCACCATGGTGGTCTCGCAGCCCATCGTGCCCGAGCCCATCCCGGTGCGCTTCCCGTTCCCGCCGTTCGCGACCAACCCCGACGAGGCCGCGGCGGACGACAAGTCCGACGAATCGGCGCGAGCGGCTGGCATCATCCGCAACGTGGGCGCCCTCGCCGGCCCGAAGGTGGACCTGTGAAGTCGCTCCACGCCTCGGACCGGCATCGAGGTGGACCTGTGACGCGGCCTCGCGCGGTGACGCCGCACGCCTGGTGCGCCAGGCCCCGGCCGGCCGCCGCGGAGGTCGACCCGTGAAGCTGCTCCACACGTCGGACTGGCATCTCGGCGCCAGGCTCGGCCGACTCGACCGCCGGGCCGACCACGAGAAAGCGCTGCGCGGGCTGCTCGAGCTAGCGGAATCGGTCACCCCCGACCTGATCCTGCACACCGGAGACCTCTTCGACGCCTCGCGCCCGCCGTACGAGGCGCTCGAGCTGGGGGTGCGCGCGCTGCGGCGCCTGTCGGCCATCGCGCCCACCCTGGTGCTGGCCGGCAACCACGACTCGCCGGCGCTGTTGCGCGTCATCGACGATCTGGCCGGCGCGGCCGAGCCCCGCAGGCTGCGGCTCGTCACCCAGCCCGGCGTGGTCGAGTATCCGGACATCGCACCGGAGCCCGTCGCCGTGGCTTGCGTGCCGTTCATCGCGCCGAGCGCCATCGCCGACTACGCCACCGGCGACCCTGCCCGGTTCGAGGGCGACTACGCCGACGGGGTCGCGACCCTGAACCGGCGGCTCCTCGACGAGGCGCACGCCGGGGCGGGCGCGCGCGGCATCGTCCTCTACGCGGCCCACCTCCACGTCCAGGGGGCGCGGCCGAGCCGGTCCGAGCGGCGCATCACCGTCGGCGAGGACTACGCCACCCACGTCGAGGGCCTCCAGCGCGCGCTGTACTGCGCCTTCGGCCACATCCACGACCCCCAGCTCCTGCCCGGCGGCGCGGCGCGGGGGCGCTACGCCGGCTCCCTCATACCGCTCGACTTCGGCGAGCGCCAACAGGCCAAGCAGGCGGTGCTGGTGACGATCGGAGACGGCGTCGAGGCCGAGACGCACGAGCTGCCGGGGGGCCGCCCCCTCACCGAGGTCGCGGGCACCCTGGCCGACCTCGAGGGCCGGGCCGCGGGCGGCGGGCTCGACGGCTGCATCCTGAAGGCGCGGGTCGTCTCCGACGATCCGATTCCCGACCTCGCCGACCGGCTGGCCGAATGGTCGCCCCGGTGCGACGTGTTCGAGCTCGTCAACGCCATCGCGAGCCAGCCCGTGAAGGCGATCGACCCGGGTCGCGAGGACGACGCCGAGCCGGCCCTCGACGACCTCTTCCGGGAGTGGCGCTCGACCGCCGCGCGCGGGGTCAAGGCGCCCCACGCCGCGGTCGGCGCCCTCTTCGCGCAGGCCCTGGGCAGCGCCGGGCAGTCGGCCGCGGCCGACTTCGGCCTGACGCCGCTCGCCCTGCGCGCGCAGGAGACACTCGACCGGCTCGCCGCGAAAGCGGAGAACGAAGGATGACCGTTCTTCCCATCTCCCGCCCGGCCGTCGCCGCGTTCCGGTCGATCCGCCTGCGCGCGCAGGAGCCGCTCGACCGGCTCGCCGCCGGGAGCGGAGAACGAAAGATGATCGTTCTTCGCCTGATCTCCCGCCCGGTCGTCGCCGCGTTCCGGTCGATCCGCCTGCGCGCGCAGGAGACGCTCGCCGCGACGACCGGTTGGGAGGGGAGCTGACATGCGCCCCCTGCACCTCGACATCGAAGGGCTGCGGTCTTTCCGGGCGCCCGTCTCCATCGACTTCACCGGCCGCGACCACGTCGCCATCGTCGGCGACACCGGGGCCGGCAAGTCGTCCATCCTCGAGGCCATCACCTACGCCCTCTACGGCCAGACGACGTTCACCGCGCAGGCGAACCAGGAGCTCATGAACGACACGTCCCTGCACCTGCGGGTCGTGCTCCGGTTCCGGGTGTCGGGCGAGACGTGGGAGGTGGCCCGCACGCTGCGCCGCGACGGGCAGGGCAGGGTCGGGTCGCCGAACGCGCAGCTCCGCCGGCTCGGGGCGGACGGCGAGGCGGTCGAGCAGGTCGAGCAGGTGAAGCCCGTCAACGACGGCGTCAAGGCCCTCATCGGGCTCGACAGCGACGCGTTCCTGCGCACCGTCGTCCTGCCCCAGGGCCGCTTCGCCCGGCTGCTGGTCGAGGACCGGCCGACCGACCGCGGCCGCATCCTGCGCCAGGTGTGGCGCACCGACGAGCTCGAGGCGGCGGGCGCGCTGGCCGGGGCGGCCCGGCACGAGGCCGAGAAGCTGCGCGAGCGGCTGGCGCAGGCGGCCTCGGGCCATCCCGAAGACCCCGCCGCGCACCTCGCCGGGCTGCAGGCGGCGCGCGAGGCGGCGAGCCGGGACGCGGCGGCGGCGGCCGAGGTCGAGCGGGACGCGGCGGCCGCCCACGACGCTCTCCTCTCGGCCGCGGCGGCCCGGCGGGAGGCGTCAGGCGTGGCCGAACGGCTGCGCGGCCTCGACGTCGACCGGGTTGCCGGCATGCTGGCGCCCATCGCCGACGCCGAACGGCGGATCGCCGAGGAGGAAGCGGCCCACGAGCAGCGGCAGGCCGGCCTCGAGGACGAGCTGGCGCGCGTCCCCGCCGACGACGGACCGACGCGCGAGGAGGTCGCGGCGGCCTCGACGACGCTGTCGAGTCTCGGCGGACTCGCGAAGGCCGCCGAGGAAGCGGCCGCCGACCTGCGCGCCACCGCCAACGACGCGGCCCGCAAGCAGACCGAGGCGCGGCGCCGGGCGGAGAGCGCCGAGGCCGCCCGGCAGCGGGCCGCCGACCATGCCGCGAAGCGCCCTCCCCTCGACGAGGCGGCGGCAGCGGCGCGCAGGCGCCGGGACGCCGTCGAGCAGAAGCACGCCCGGTGCGTCGAGCGCGGGGCCGAACGCGATGCGGCCCGCCAGCGGCTCGAGGCCCTCCGGGCCGAGGAGGCCGCCTGCGCGGAGCGGCTCGGGCCCGCGCAGGACGCGGCGCTTCGCGCGGCCCGCGACGCGGCCGGCGCCGACGAGCACCTCGCCGCGGCGCGGCGGTCCGAATCGGCGGCGGTCGCCGCCCGCGGTCTCCACGCGGGCGACGCCTGCCCGATCTGCCGCCGCGACCTGCCCGGCGGCTGGGAGGCCCCCGACGCGGCCGGGCTCGCGGACGCCGAGGCCGTGGCCAGGGCCGCGCAGCAGGGGGCGCGGGAAGCCGACGCCGCCGTCACCGCGCTCCGGACCGAGGGCAAGGCCCTCTCGCGCCAAGTGGTCGACGCCGAGGCCCGGCTCGCAGACCTGCAAGCGGCTCTGGAAACGGCGCGCCAGGAGCTGGCGCGCGAGGCCGGCCTGACCGGGGCACGGCACGCCGCCCGCGGCGCCGACGGCCGCCCAACCCACGCGGCCTGCGTGGACGCGGAAGCGCCGCTCCCCGAACGGGACGTCCTTCTCGCCCCCCTCGAGGCCGCGTGCACGGAGACGGCGGCGATGCTCGCCGGGCACGATCGCCGGGCCGAGGAGCTGCGGGCCGACGCGGCCGGCGAGGACACGGCGGCCGGCGTCGCCCGGGAGGCCGCGGCCAACGCCGGCGCGACCGCGGACCGGTCGCGCCGGCACGCCGCCCAGGCCGTCGAGCGCCTCGAGGCCGCGGTCCGGGCGGTTCCGGAACCGTTCCGGCCGAGCCTCGACCTGCCCGCCGACGCGGCCGAGCTGCACGAGGTCGACCTCGGGCCGGTCGGCGAGCAGACGGAATCGGCCCGGGCGCGGGCACGGGTCCTCGAGGCGCGCGAGGCCGAGCAGCGCCGCCTCAGAAGCGCGATCGAAGACACGCGGCAGGCCCGCTCCGCCCTGGCCCGGCGCCGGGCGGAGAAGGTCGAAGCCCCCCTCGAGGCCCTCGTCCGCGAGCTCCATGGGTGCCGCGACGTCCTCGTCGAGTCGGTCCGCCGGCTCGCGCTCGACCTCGACGTCCCCGACGCCGTCTCCAGCCGCGAGGTCCGCGTGCTCGAGTCGCACGTCGCCGCGCTTCGGACGAAGGCGGCCGAGCTGTCGCGGGCCGCGGGCGAGCATGCGCGGGCCGCCTCCGCACGCGCCGACGCGGCTCGCGCCGAGCTCGCCGCCATCCGGACGCGGCTCGATCCGGATACTGACCTCGACACCGGGACGCGGCTCGGTCCGGATACTGACCTGGACACCGGGACGCGGCTCGATCCAGCGACGGACCTCGACACCGGGGCACGGCTCGGTCCGGCCATGGACCCCGACGACCTCGACGCCGTCCTTGCCGCCGCGCGCGCGAAGGCCGAGGACGCCCGCTTCGAGGAACGCCGCGCCGCCGAGGCCGCCGACCGCTTCGCCGCCATCGCCGACGACGTCGAGGGCCTCCGCGGGCTCCTCCAGGAGGTCGACGAGCGCGCCCTCGCCCTCGCCGACCTCGAGGACGCCCTCAAGCCCGGCGCGTTCCTCAAGTGGCTCACCCTCCGGCGGTCCCGCCGCCTCCTCGTCCACGCCTCGCGGATGCTCGGCGAGATGAGCGGCGGCAAGTACGCGTTCGTCGACCCCGGCGAGACCGAGGAGCAGTGGCAGGTGCTCGACGCCGACTCCGGCCGCCCGCGCTCCCCCGCCAGCCTCTCCGGCGGCGAGCAGTTCATCGCCTCGCTCTCCCTCGCCCTCGGCATGGTCGAGATGATGGCGCGCAGCGGCGGCCGCCTCGAGTCGCTCTTCCTCGACGAGGGCTTCGGCTCGCTCGACCGCAACAACCTCGACGCCGCCGTCCAGGCCCTCGGCGCCGTCGCCGCCGGCGGCCGCATGGTCGGCGTCATCTCCCACGTCCGGGCCGTGGCCGAGCAGATCGACCACGTCCTCGCGGTGACCCGAGGCGCCACCGGCAGCCGCGCCGAGTGGCTCACCAGCGGGCAGCGCCGTCGGCTGTCGGAATCGGACACCGGCCTCGAGGCCGCGTCGGCCCTGGCGGGGCTGCTGGAGTAGCGCGGACCGGGCCGCGTCTGCAGTCCAGCTCGGCACGTCCGACGGTTGCCGAAACGAATAGACTGCACGCGGCGGCAGTGACGACGGGAGACGAGACGATGCGGGTGATGGTGCTGGTCAAGGCGACGAAGGACAGCGAAGCTGGCGTGATGCCGTCGGCCGAGCTCCTCGAGGCGATGGGCAGGTTCAACGAGGAGCTGGCCGACGCGGGAGTCCTCGTCAGCGGCGAGGGCCTCCAGCCGTCCGCGAAGGGCAGGCGGGTGGCGTTCGACGGCCCCGCGCGCTCCGTCACCGACGGGCCGTTCGACCCGCCCGGCGAGTTGGTCGCCGGTTTCTGGATCTGGCGCGTCGCCGACATGGACGAGGCGGTGGCGTGGGTGAAGCGCTGTCCCAACCCCATGCCCGGTCCCAGCGTGATCGAGATCCGGCCGTTGTTCGAGGCGCCCGACTTCGGCGACGCGATGACGCCGGAGGTCGCCGAGCAGGAAGCCCGCATCCGAGACAAGGCAGCCGGGGGGTAGCCCGCCCATCGTCGCCGAACGCGACCGCGAAGGTCGCGCTGCGGCCTCGACCGGGCGCCCGACCAACCCTCAGGTCCGCGCCGTTCTACGGCGCAGACTCCTGGCAGTCCCCGAGGTCGCCGGGCGGCACGCCCCGCCGTCAGCGAGAGCGGCCGCTCGTCAGAGCGCCAGCACGTACCGCGCGAGCGGGCCAAGCCGCTTGCGGGTCTCCGGCCGCATGCGGGCCGCGAAGTCGGTCGCGGCGCGGCCGTCTCGCGGGACGAACGCGCCCTGGAGCGACCGCCTCGGCGCCTGCGACCTGTTCGCCGCATGCCCGTGCCACGTCGAGCCGTGGAACACCAGCAGCGAGCCGGCGGCGCCGCCGGCCTGCACCTGTTCCGGGTGTTCGGCCGCCGCGTCCGCCATCGAGTCCCAGGGCGCGTCGGGCCGTCGATGCGAGCCCGGCACGAAGCGCGTCGCGCCGTTGTCCGGCCGAAAGTCGTCGACCATCAGGATGAAGCCCAGAAGCGGCCACTCCCGCGAGTCCCGTGCCACGTCGACGTGCAGGGCCTGGGCCGGCGCGCCCGGCAGCAGCGTCCGCGAGTGCAGCGTGCTGAGCTTGAACGGCCGCCCGATGACGCGGCAGCACGCCTCGAGCAGGGGCGGCAGCACGTACAGCCCGTCGAATTCGGGACCGCGGTTGACGAAGTCGGTCACCCTCGTCGACGTGCTCCCGATCGCGACGTCCTCGCCCGCGGCCGAGGCCTCCGCCGCGGCGTAGGCGGCCGCCAACCGTTCCAGCCGCCTGGACGGCGGCACCGCACCGCGAAGCACTGCGAAGCCGCATTGCCGCAACGCCGACACGGCAGACGGGCCGAGCACGCTCGACTCGGCCAACGCGGCGAACCAGTCGCGTTCCCCCGTCTCGTCCCGGTTGGCCTCGGAAACGTCCATAAAATACTGAAGGAAAGGTGTTTGCGGTCGCTGGTGGCTGAGTGATCCCACGGCTGATCCCACAATTGACGGATGTAGGGGTTACTGTTTCCCGTTGTGTGGCCTTCGCGCCGTCGGCAGTGGGTTCTCTTCAGGATCGCATCCGAACGCTCTGGGCGGCCTGGAAGGCGGAAGTCGACTGGAGCCCCGGCAGGGACGCCGAACCTGTGCTCGACGACGCCGCCGAGTGGGCCGAGACGGCCCGGCACTTCTGCGGGCTTGCCCGCGACGCGATCGTAGCCGACGGCATCGACATCGACCCGCCGGACGAAGTCGGAACGAGCGGGAACGCCGCCGAGACTGCGGCGGTGCGGTGAGCGCGGGGACCTGCGGAACGCTGGGGCCTTCCACGCCGAACATGGGTTCAGGAGCATCGTCGATGACACCGGTTCAGCTCGACTGCGCGTGCGCTGGCGTCGTGGATCCGAACGTACCGGTCTGAAGGCCGCCGACGTGAACGAGGTGTGAACGACAATCACCGGGAAGCTGCGCCTTTCGCTTCCGGGTGCAGCCGAACGGCGAGTCCGGCGTTGTAGCGGGACGGCCGGCACAACCAAGGAGAACCCATGCGAACCATCCCCTCTCGGCTTGCACTCACCGTGGTCCTCGCTCTGGCGGCGCCCGCGGTCGTCGTGCACGGACAACAGAGTCAGGAGGCCATGCCCCAGGCCGGCCTCGTCAGGCTGCTCGACGAGGGCAGGGTGGCCTTCGGCGTCACCGTCGACGCGCGCGCGGACCCGGTTGCCCTCTCGGCGAACGACGATATCGACTTCGTCTTCTTCGACATGGAGCACGGCCCCTACGATGTCAGCGCGTTGCGGACGTGGATGCAGTGGCTCGTGAATCCCGCCGCGATCGCCGCGACGGGCGACCCGATGGCGGGCAAGGCCGTCATCGTGCGGATTCCGGCGACCGGCCGCGAGCTCGACCAGAACATCTGGATGGTCAAGCAGGTGCTCGACGTGGGTGCGCACGGCATCATCTTCCCGACGATAGAGACGCCGGAGCAGGCGCTCATGGCCATCCGCGCCATGCGCTACCCGCAGAGGCTGGGTGCGCCGGACCCGGAGCCGGCGGGGTTGCGCGGCACCAATCCCGGGCTCGCGGCGCGCTACTGGGGCCTGTCGGTTCCGGACTACATCGAGCGGGCGGACGTCTGGCGGCTGGATCCGCCAAACGGCAACCTGCTGCCCTGGCTCCTGATCGAGAGCCCGCGCGGGGTGGCCAACGTGCGCGAGATCGCCCGTCAGCTCAGCGAACGGAACATCGGCGCCGTGTTGTTCGCCGGTTCCGAGACCGGCGGAGACATGCTGAACACGCACGGAGGCAGCCTGGAGGCGGTGGCCCAAGGCATTGCTGCCGTGCTGGCCGCCGGGAGAGAGTTCGGCCTCCCCGTCGCCATGACGAGCACGACGAACATGATGGAGCGCATCGAGCAGGGAGCGCGCCTGTTCACGGGCGGTGTGACGCCCGCGCTGCGGAGGGAAGCGGGCCGGTAACGGCTGTGCGGAACAACGGCGTGCGGCGAGTCGTCCGACGCCTGGAAGCCGGCCCCGTGGGCGTCGAAGGCCTCGACGCCCGGGATGCCGGTCCGGTCTGCCGGGTCAGTGGGGTTCTACATCCGCCTCAGGTCCGCAGTCTCGCCACCTTGTGGGCATACGACGACGCGGTGACGGATCGACCGCCGTCTGACGCCGGATGGAGATGCGCAAAAGTCCGATGCCCTGTCCGGCCGGTGGTTCACGAGATGTTCGTCGGTCGGACCAGCGGTGCCGGTCTTGCGGCAGCGCCACGGTCAGGCACCCGCCGGTGCGCCGGTCAATCTCGGCTGCCGAAGCAGTGTACTCCGGGGAGGGGTGAATGTCGTGACGGCGGAAGGCCTGAAGGTCCTGTACGAAACCGAGCTCCGGTACGAAGTCGGCAACCTTGGTGTCGCGTCGGAAGAGCGCCAGGGCCTGTGGCATCTGTTCTCTGCGTCGAGGCGCATGCTCCCGGGCGAGCTGCGCGAGCAGGACCATCCGGGCGTCTGGTTGTGGAGCGATCTCCACCTCGGCCACGCCATGACGATCAGCGTCTTCGGGAGGCCCTTCTGGACGCCGGAGGAGATGGACGACGCCCTGTTCGGGGCGTGGCGCCGGGTGGTGGACCCCGACGACACGGTCGTGATCCTGGGCGATGTCGCGATCGGTGGCCTCTCGGGCCGTCGGCTGAAGCGGTTCCGGGCGGCGCCGGGCAGGAAGGTGCTGGTCCTCGGCAATCACGAGTTCGACGGCACCGTCGCCGGACATGTCGAGGGTTTCGACGAGGTCTACAGCACCGTCTACGTGCCGGGCAGCCCGGAGCTGCTGTTGACGCATGTGCCTCTTCGCGCCGTTCCGGAGGGCTGCGTGAACGTGCATGGGCACCTGCACAAGTGGGCTCCGTCGGGGACTCGACACATCAACGTGGTGGTCGAGCAGACGCGGTATCGACCGCGGTCGTTGACGGCGGTTCGCCGCCTCGCGGCGTCGCTCGTCCGGGGCGAGCGCGTACCAGGGCGGACGACGGCGCAGCAGCTGACGCACGCTGGTCGCGCGGTCGCCGCTGGCGGTGTGGCTCGTGGCTGAGGCTGGCGAGTTCGGCGCGCGGCTCTTCGGGGATCGGGACCGGGACACCGCGACCTGAAACGGGCGGCACCGCGGGCCGGCACTTGTTCCCGGCGTTCGGCCACCGCGCGTGGAGAGCGTTCCACCACACCGGGAAACGGAAGCCGGTCTCGGAAGATGGATCGTCCGACGATGATCTCATGTCGGACGTACCGCCGAGGTGGGCACACGTCAGGAAAAGGGCGCACCGCGACCGCATTTTCCACTTGACAGCTTTTCGAGGCCGGTCGGTTCAGTTGCCGGGACGCCGACAGGAATGCCCCCTCACACGCGCTGAGCCGCCGCAGATTGCACGACCGGGGGGCCAGAGATCGAGATCCGCGGCTCCACGGCCGTTCGTCGCGTCAACGGCCGTACAAGCCGTTCAAAATCAGTGAGTTACGATGGAGTATGGACCCTGAATCGACGCTCGATGTCCCTGCTCCCCCGTTGCATCCCGCGGATTCCTTCGTGCCCTCGGGCGACCCGCCCCCGCCTCGGCCCTGGTGCCCCGACGGTCCCCAGGCCGAGGTCGTAGCGCTCGGCGACCGCATCGCCGAGCTCTCCGCCCGCATCCACGCGGCGACCTGGGAGCTCCTCGAGCTGATCCGCCGGTTCGACGAGCGCAACGGCTGGGCCGGGTGCGTCTCGTGCGCCGAGTGGCTGGGCTGGCGCACCGGGCTCGCCCCGGGCGCGGCCCGCGAGCACGTGCGGGTGGCCCGCGCCCTTGCCGAGCTGCCGAGGCTGAGCGACGCCATGCGGCGCGGCAAGGTCTCGTACTCGAAGGTGCGGGCCATCACTCGGGTGGCGACGCCCGAGACCGAGGACGACCTGCTCAACGTGGCGCTGTCGGGCACGGCGGCTCACGTGGAGAAGATCGTGCGGGCCTGGCGGCGGGTCGACCGCCTGGCGGAGCAGACCGAGGACCGGCGTCGGCACGAGACGCGGTCGCTGCGGACGTGGGTGGACGAGGACGGGATGGTGGTGGTGCGGGGCCGGCTGTCGCCGGAGGTGGGGGCGGTCGTGCGGCGGGCGCTCGAGGCGGCGTGCGACCAGGCCCGCGGCGAGGAAGCGCCGGGCACGGAACGGCACGCGCATGCGGATGGCGCCGCGGGCGTCGTCACGGCCTCCGGCAAAGCGGCGGAGACGTCGGAGCCGTCGCTGGCGCAGCGGCAGGCCGATGCGCTGGGAGTCATCGCCGAGTGCGCGCTGGCGGGCGGGCTCGACCGGGGGACGGCCGGCGACCGCTATCAGGTGGTGGTGCACGTGGACGCGGACGCCCTGGTGGAAGCGCCGGACGTTCCCGCGGGAACGTCGACAGCCTCTGCGCCGGGATCGGGGCGGCGCGTCGACAGCCCGGACGTTTCCACGGGAACGCCGACGACAATCGCGCCGGAAACGGAGCTGCTCGACAGCGGCCCGCGCGTTCCCGCGGGAACGCCGGTGGGGGCGCGCCCTGGCACCGACCCGCCGGACGCGGGCCCGGAAACACGCGCGGGCGCGGCCCGACCCGCCGCCGGCGTCGCGCGGACGCCCGGGTCGGCGCACCCTTGTCCCGGGGCGGACGCTGCGGCAACCGCGCCGGCCGTCCGCCGGCAGACGGTGCTGGACGAGGCGGGCGGCATCCACGTCTCGGCGGAGACGGCCAGGCGGCTGGCCTGCGACGCGGCCACGGTCAGCATGCGACACGGCCCCGCGGGGGAGATCCTCGACGTCGGCCGCCGGACCCGGACCATCTCGCCGGCTCTGCGCCGGGCGTTGCAGGCGCGCGACCGTCGATGCCGGTTTCCGGGGTGCCGGCACCGTCGCGTCGACGCTCACCATATCGAGCACTGGGCGGACGGCGGCCGGACCGCGCTCGACAACCTGGTGCTGCTCTGCCGCCGGCATCACCGGGCGGTGCACGAGGAAGGGTTCCGCGTCACCCTCGATGCCGCCGGAGACGTCGAGTTCCTTCGCCCCGACGGCCGACCGCTGCCGGAGGCGCCGCCGGCCCCGGAGTGGACGGGCCCGCCGCTGGCACCGTCGACCGCGCGGCTCCAGCACGAGGGCATCTCGATCGACCCGGATACCGCCACGCCGGACTGGCGCGGCGAACGGCTGGATCTCGATTGGGCGATCCACGTCCTGTGGCGCCCCCGGCAGCAGGCGGACGCAACCTGCGAGGAAGTGGCGCCCGACCGGGCTTGACAACCGGGCGCCGCCGGAGCCTCGCCTCCCGGCCACCCCGGGAGGGATTCGCCGCCCGGGCGCGAGCACTGCGGCAACGGTTGCGTTCCTCCGCGGAGAGCAGCGCCGCGATACGCGGAGTCGGGGTCGCGACACCGGGTCGTGACGGGCCACCCCGTCGGTTCAGCCACGTCGCTGATGCTTCGAGTTCTTCCTAAACCACTGCATTTATTGATGTTGCATCGGCAGATATCGCTAAGATAAGTCGACTTTCTCTAGTTGACCTCCTGGCCCGCCCCTGCTAGCCTTGACGCATGCGCCGGATTCCCGAGGAGCAGGTCCGCAGCCGCATGCGCGCCGACAACCCATGGTGGGACGGCGACGGCATCCGCGGCGATTACGCGGGCATGAAGCGGCGTGCGTACTTCGAGCGCTTCCGGCATCTCGTGGAACAGACGGACGTCCGCCGTGCCGTGGTCCTCATGGGTCCGCGCCGCGTGGGCAAGACGGTGCTGCTGCACCACGTCATCGCGCATCTGCTCGACGGCGGGTATGAGCCTCCAGACATCGCCTACGTCTCGCTCGACCAGCCGCTCTATACACGCCTGTCGATCGAGGAGCTCGCACAGGAACTCCACGAGGCGAGCGGAGCCGCCCGTCTCCCCCGGATGCTGTTCCTGGACGAGATCCAGTACCTCCGCGACTGGGAACGCCATCTCAAGGTGTTCGTCGACGGACATCCCGATGTCCGCTGCGTGGCGTCAGGCTCGGCCGCCGCCGCGCTCCGTCTCAAGAGCATCGAGTCCGGCGCCGGCCGGTTCACCGACTTCCTGCTGCCGCCGCTGACCTTCTACGAGTACCTCGGCCTGCAAGGCAGGACCGATCTCATCGAAGACACACCGGACGGCCGCAGCGAGGTCGCGCACGGCGGCATCACCGAGCTGAACCGGTACTTCGTCGACTACGTCAACTTCGGCGGCTATCCGGAAGCGGCGCTTTCGAGCACCGTACGCGCCGACCCCGGCCGCTACATCGGCGCCGACATCGTCGAGAAGGTCCTGCTGCGCGACCTCCCGAGCCTGTACGGCATCCAGGACGTCCAGGAGTTGAACGCCCTGTTCATGACGCTCGCCTACAACACCGCCGAGGAGGTGTCTCTGGAGACGCTGTCGCGGGGTTCGGGCGTGACCAAGCCGACCCTCAAGCGCTACCTGGAATATCTGGAGGCAGCGTTCCTGGTCAAGGTCGTCCGACGCATCGACCACACCGCTCGCCGGTTCAAGCGGGCCACCCGCTTCAAGGTCTACGTCACCACCCCCGCGCTACGCTGCGGCCTCTTCGGTCCCGTCACCGCGGACGATGCGGCGATGGGCCCCCTGGCCGAGACGGCCGTCTTCGCCCAGTGGTTCCACGCCGGCGTCGACCTCCACTACGCGCGCTGGCGGACGGGGCGGACGGAAGGCGAGGTGGACATCGTCCACCTCGACAGGAGGCAGGCGCCGCGCTGGTGCCTCGATGTCAAGTGGTCCGACAGGCCGGCGCGAAGTCCGGCAGAGCTCACGAGCCTCGCGGACTTCTCGAGCCGTCACCCCGACGCCGCGGTGCTCGTCACGACCAGAACACGGGAACGGTTCGTGCCGCGGTGGCCGGGCTCCGGGCCGCTGCACGCGATACCGACCAGCGTCTACTGCTACGTGGCCGGGCGGAGTGTGATCGAGGATCCTTCCTTGGCGCCATTCTGGATGGTCAGCGACTGATTGGCGCTGTATTCGGGACGGTCCCCTGCGCCAGCACCAGCCGTTCGCCCCTGGGCTCCGGCACGGGGTCTCCGAACTCCCCGGCCGTGTCGATCCAGAGCGCCATCGCCCGATTGACGTGGGCGAGGGCCGCCTGCTGCGTGTCGCCGTGCGCCATGCACCCGGGAAGCTCGGGCACTTCCGCGACGAAGACCCCGTCGATCCGGCTCCAGTAGAGGACAATCCCGTACTTGAAGGTCAACGCCGCGATGGTACCGGACACACCCCCGGCAAAGCCCCAATAAAGGCTTGCAACTGGCCGGCCGTCGCCCTACCATGCGTTTCTGAGAGGATGCCCACATGAAGATGACCGTACCTCGCCTTCTGATTCCGTTGGCCGTCGTCGCGGTGGTGTTCGGCGGGTCTCCGGCAGCCGCCCAGGAGCCCGCGCACGAGCTCGAGTACAACCGGGACGTGCTGCAGCCGGTGCTGGCCCAGACGTGCCTCATGTGCCACGGCGAGCGGCTGCAGCAGGCCGATCTGCGGCTCGACACCGACGCGTTCCTCGACCGGCTCGTCGTGCCCGGCGACGCCGAGGCGAGCCCGCTGTTCCAGCGGCTGACCACCGGCGACCAGGTGATGAAGATGCCGCCGGTCTCGTCCGGCCGGGCGCTCACCGACGAGCAGATCGACCTCGTGCGCCGGTGGATCGACGGCGGCGCCGCCTGGGGCGCCGAGCTGGCCGAGGCCGACGCGCCGGTCCTGCCCGAGCGCGTCGTCGACTTCGCCCGCGAGGTGCGGCCCATCCTGTCGCAGAACTGCTTCACGTGCCACGGGCCCGACGAGGCGGGCCGCCAGCGCGGGCTGCGGCTCGACGTCGCCGAGGGGCCGTTCGCCGACCGCGGCGAGTTCGGGGGACCGGTGATCATCCCCGGCAACGCCGACGAGAGCCTGCTCATCCACCGCGTGGGCGCCGACGACGCGCGGGTGCGCATGCCCTACCGGCTGGGCCTGAACACCCCGGTCATGCCCGGCACCGACGAGGACGCGCTGAGCGCCGACGAGATCGACACCCTGCGGCTCTGGATCGACCAGGGCGCCGAGTGGGCGTCGCACTGGGCGTTCAGCCCGCCCGAGCGGCCGGCGGTGCCCCCGGTGGCCGACGCCGAGTGGCCGCGCAACCCCGTCGACAACTTCGTGCTCGCGGGCCTCGAGGCCGACGGGCTGGGGCCGGCCGACGAGGCCGACCGGGTGACGCTGCTGCGCCGGGCGAGCCTCGACATCACGGGCCTGCCGCCCCTCGAGTCCGACGTCGCCGCGTTCCTCAACGACGACTCGCCCGACGCCTACGAGAACGCCGTCGACCGGCTGCTCGGCTCGACCGGCTACGGCGAGCGCATGGCCGTCGAGTGGCTCAACGCGGCCCGCTACGCCGACTCGAGCGGCTACCAGACCGACGCCGAGCGGTCGATGTGGCGCTACCGCGACTGGGTCATCGACGCGTTCAACGCCAACATGCCGTTCGACCAGTTCACCATCGAGCAGCTGGCGGGCGACCTCATGCCCGAGGCGACCCTCGACCAGCGCATCGCCACCGCCTTCAACCGCAACCACAGCCAGAACGGCGAGGGCGGCATCATCCCCGAGGAGTTCCTCGTCGAGAACGTGGTCGACCGGGTGTCGACGACGGGCACGGTGTGGATGGGGCTGACCCTGGGGTGCGCCCGCTGCCACGACCACAAGTTCGACCCCGTCTCGCAGCGCGAGTTCTACGAGATCTTCGCCTACTTCAACAACGTGCCCGAGCGGGGCAAGGCGTTCAAGTACGGCAACTCGCCGCCCATGATCACCGCCCCCACCGACGACCAGTTCGCCGAGCTGGGCTGGCTCGACCTCGAGGTCGACGAGGCGCGCGAGACGTTCGCCGAGCTCGAGGACGGCGCGGCCGAGGCCCAGCACGCGTGGGAGGCCACGCTCGCCGACGCGGGCCGCGTCGACTGGGTGCTGCGCGACAAGCTGCTCGTGCACTACCCGCTCGACGGCGACTTCAACGGCGTCTACACGTCCGAGCCGGTCTACGTCTCGCCGAACGTGACGTCGGGGCTGCGGGGCGTGTCCGAGCCGCAGCTGGTCGAGTTCCCGGTGAACGTCAGGCTCGTCGACGGCTCGCCGCGCTTCGTGCCCGGCAAGGTCGGCGAGGCGCACGGCTTCGACGGCGAGCGGTTCATCGACGCCGGCGACATCGCCAACTTCACCTACGACGACCCGTTCACGCTGTCGGCGTGGGTCCACTCCACCGCCCCCGACGGGGTCATCGTCTCGCGGGCGCTGGCCGACGACCAGGGCGAGCGGGGCTGGGGGCTGTACCTCATCGACGGCAAGGTGCGCATCAACCTGTCGCAGCGCTGGGCCGACGACGGGGTGCGGGTCGAGACCGTCGACGACCTGCCCCTGAACGAGTGGCAGCACGTGACGGTGACCTACACCGGCAAGCGGGTCCCCGACAGCTTCCGCATCTACGTCAACGGCGAGGAGCAGGAGGTGGCCCACCTGCTCGACGGCATCAACAACCCGATGCGGGCGCGCGACGAGCCGCTGCGCATCGGGGCCAGCGGCCCGCCCCCCGAGGGCTCCGGCGGCACCGACACCGGTAGCGGCACCGAGTCGCGGCCGCGGTTCCGGGGCTGGATCGACGACGTCCGCATCTACACCGAGGCCCTCACGCCCGAGCAGGCGGCGGTGGTGGCGACGGCCGAGACGCTGCCCGACATCGCGCGCATCGCCCCCGCCGACCGGACGCCGGGGCAGGCCGAGAAGATCCGCCTCGCCTACCTCGACCAGTACGCCGACGCCGAGGTGCAGGACGCGTGGCGCCACCTCAACGACCTCGAAGACCAGCGGGCCGAGATGTGGGACAGCTTCCCCACGGTCATGGTCATGGACGAGATGGACCCGCCGCGCGAGACGTTCCAGCTCATTCGCGGCGCCTACGACGTGCCCGGCGAGCGGGTGACGCCGAACGTGCCGGCCATCCTGCCGCCGCTCCCCGAGGGGGCCGACGCCAACCGGCTCGGCTTCGCCGAGTGGCTCGTCCAGCCCGATCACCCGCTGACCGCCCGGGTCACCGTGAACCGGTTCTGGCAGATGCTCTTCGGCACCGGCATCGTCAAGACGAGCGAGAACTTCGGCCTGCAGGGCGACTTCCCCAGCCACCCCGAGCTGCTCGACTGGCTCGCCACCGAGTTCGTCGACTCGGGCTGGGACGTGAAGGAGCTCATGCGGACCATCGTCACCAGCGCCACCTACCGCCAGGACTCGGCCATGACGCCGGAGTCCTACGAGGCCGACCCCGAGAACCGGCGGCTGGCGCGGGGGCCGCGCATGCGGCTGCCGGCCCAGTTCATCCGCGACCAGGCCCTGGCCGTGTCCGGCCTCCTCGTCCCCGGCATCGGCGGGCCGTCGGTCAAGCCCTACCAGCCCGAGGGCCTGTGGGAGGCGGGGGCCAGCCAGACCTACATCCAGTCGCGAGGGCGACGACCTCTTCCGGCGCAGCCTCTACACCTACTGGAAGCGCACCCTCGCCCCGCCGTCGATGCTCGCGTTCGACTCGCCGACGCGCGAGACGTGCATCGTGCGGACCGACCGGACGAACACGCCGCTCCAGGCCCTCAACCTGATGAACGACGTGACCTACGTCGAGGCGGCGCGGCACCTCGCCCAGCGCATGATTCACGAGGGCGGCGAGGCGCCGGAAGACAAGATCGCCTACGCCTACCGCCTCGCCACCCAGCACCGCCCGCCGTCCGACCACGAGGCGGTGCTGACCGGCAGCTTCAACGACTACCTCGACCGCTACCGGGCCGACCGCCGGGCCGCCCTCGAGCTCGTCAACGTGGGCGACACCCCGCGCGACGAGACCCTCGACATCGCCGAGCTGGCCTCGTACACGATGGTCGCCAGCATGATCATGAACCTCGACCGCACCATCACGAAGGACTGACCATGGCACTCCTAACCGAACTGCAGAAGTTGCAGACCCGGCGGCGGTTTCTCGAGCTCGCGGGCTCCGGCATCGGTTCGGCGGCCCTGGCGACCCTGTTCAGCGAGGACCTGATCGCCCAGGCCCCGGTCGACGGCGGCGGGCTGCCGGGGCTGCCCCACTTCGCCCCGAAGGCCAAGCGCATCATCTACCTGTTCCAGGGCGGCGCCCCGTCGCAGCACGACCTGTGGGAGTACAAGCCGCAGCTCGCCAACCTGCGCGGCACCGACCTGCCCGACTCGGTCCGGCAGGGGCAGCGCCTGACCCCGATGACCGCGAGCCAGGCCGGCTTCCCGGTCGTGCCGTCGACGTTCGAGTTCAAGCAGCACGGGCAGTCGGGGGCGTGGATCAGCGAGCTGATGCCCCACACCGCCAAGATCGCCGACGAGCTGTGCTTCATCAAGACCATGCACACCGAGGCGATCAACCACGACCCCGGGGTGACGTTCTTCCAGACCGGGGCCCAGCTCGCGGGGCGTCCCAGCGTGGGGGCGTGGCTGTCCTACGGGCTCGGCAGCATGAACCAGGACATGCCGACCTTCGTCGCCATGGTCACCAACCGCGGCGGCAACCCCATCTACGACCGGCTGTGGGGCAGCGGGTTCCTGCCGTCCGAGTACCAGGGCGTCAAGTTCCTCTCGACCGGCGACCCCGTCCTCTACCTGTCGAACCCGCCGGGGGTCGACCGCGGCCTCAGGCGCCGCTTCCTCGACGACCTCGGCAAGCTGAACCGGCTCGACGGCGAGGCGTTCGGCGACCCCGAGACCACCACCCGCATCTCGCAGTACGAGATGGCCTACCGCATGCAGGCCTCGGTGCCCGAGCTCACCGACCTGTCGAGCGAGCCCGACAGCGTCTTCGAGCGCTACGGCGAGGACTCGCGCACGCCGGGCACCTTCGCCGCCAACTGCCTGCTCGCGCGGCGGCTGGCCGAGCGCGACGTGCGCTTCGTGCAGGTCTTCCACCGCGGCTGGGACCACCACACCCAGCTCCCGCGGCGCATCCAGGCCCAGGCCAAGGACGTCGACCAGCCGCAGGCGGCGCTCGTGTCCGAGCTGAAGGAGCGCGGCATGCTCGACGACACCCTGGTCATCTGGGGCGGCGAGTTCGGCCGCACCATCTTCTGCCAGGGCCGGCTGACCGAGGAGACCTACGGGCGCGACCACCATCCGCGGTCGTTCACCATCTGGATGGCCGGCGGCGGCGTCAAGCCCGGCACCGTCTACGGCGAGACCGACGACTTCGCATTCAACATCGTCAAGGACCCGGTGCACATCCACGACCTGCACGCGACGATGCTGCACCTCGCGGGCATCGACCACACGCGGCTCACCTACCAGTTCCAGGGCCGCGACTTCCGCCTCACCGACGTGCACGGCGAGATCGTCAACGGGATTCTCGCCTGACGCACGGCGGACACGGCTCGGCCCGGCGCACCAGGCGCCGGCACCCAACGACCGGCCGCGACGACGCCACCCGGCGTCGTCGCGGCGTCGGCTGTGTTTCGAACGAAGACTCCAGTCACGCCCCGCCCATGAGCGCCCATGGAGACGGAACGCTCACCATTCCTTCGGCTTCTGGATGGAACCGCCAGAATCGTCATGTAGCCGGAGTGGCAACTGCGCGACCCGCAGCAACTCCATGGGTAGTGTCTTGTGTTTGTGGGCCGCTTGCCGGAGCTCCAGAGCGGCACCGCGTTTCGCGTCGCGTGCGGGTACGTAGACGGTCGTCCTGATCGCCGGAAAGCGGTCCCGAACCATCCGGATTGCTGGCACCAGGTCGGAGTCCCCACTCACCAGCACTTGGCGCTCGCATACTCCGCGATACGCGTCGTCCAGCATGTGGAGAGCGATATTCACGTCCGTGCGCTTCTCCTCGGGAACCGTGAAGACGCGCCCCTTACCAGAGGAGCGCGTGCAGCCGAAGCACCCGCAAGTGACCTGCTTCTGTTTGAAGCGGCCGAGAACCGTCTCGACGAGTGGCAGAGTCGCCAAGGCCCTCAGCAATGCCTCCTGGCGGACCCGCCGCGAACCAGGCTCGACGATTGCGGTGAAGTACTTGATCGATCGAATATCGTCGTTCGGTCGCAGGAGCGTGAAGAAACGCTGCAGGTCCAGCCACTTGCACGCAGTGTTCTTGAGAACTCCGTAGTAGAGGTTGAATCCATCCACGTAGATGACAGACCGTGCGGTACGAGAACGCATGTACAAAAAAAGGGCGGCCATGTAAGCCGCCCAACCGGCTGTGCCGGGGAGTCGTACTGGAGCCAGCGTACTTCAAGCCGGAACGGCCGTCAAGACCACGCACGCGCCGGCTGGCCAAGAAGACCCGCGGCCGCAAGAACGCTATCCGCGGTCGTTTGCCAACTGTCCGGCCGGCGGCCAACTCGGGGAAGACGCCGTCATGGCTCGCGGCCATTGAACCGATGAACCGGGTAGATGTTGATGACCCCGGTTCCGGATCCGTGACCGATTCCGGAAACCGTGACGCTGTCGCGCCTCGACAGGCTCCGCAGATGCTCGAGCAGCTCCGGCTTGACGGGGAGATCGAGATACGCTCGCAGGGCCGGACCCGGTGAGCGCTCCAGACGCAACGCCAGGGCGTTCACCGAAGAGTCCGCACCCGTTCCCGCCGGCCAGTAGCGGTATATCTCCACGAGGCGCCCGCTGCCTTCGGACGCGCAACACGACGGCGTTCCGGGCCGCGCGGGACGCCGGGCTGCCGGGAAACGCCATCCGCCACCTGCTCGAAGGCCGCGACTCGCGAATCAGCCGGCTGGCGGAGATCTGCGACGCGCTGGGGCTCGAGCTCTACGTCGGAAGGCCCCGCGCCCACCCCGGCGGCGCGTCGGCCGTCAGGGAGTCGGCGCCCGTCTACGGGACCGGCGACCGAGCGCCGGACCGGTCCGGCGGCGCCGCCCGCCACGAACCGCGGCGCTCCCGCCACCCCGGCAACACCGACCGCGACTGGTTCGAGCGTGCGCTCGAGCCGCTGCGCGAGGAGTACCGGGTCATGGACAGCGACGGACGCGCGTCGATGCTCGTGCGCCTCGTGTCCGCGTTCCTGGAAGTCGGAACCCCGCGCGACCGAGGCGGGGGGATGTGAAGCCGTCGCGGGTGCACGCGGGGGGCGTCAGCGATCCTCTTCGCGCAACCGTTCCTGGGGCGCGCGGCCTACGTTGAGGAGTTCGAGATCCTCGAGCATGGTCGTCTCGGGGCCCATCGGCCATGGGCGAAGACAACGCCGACCGTTGCCTCGAGCCCGCGCCGCGTACAGGGGCCGCGCCGGACCGTCACCCCGCCGCCGGCGCCGGGGCGGGCGAGGCGCGCCAGACGGGGGCGCCCTCGGGGCGGGCGAGGACCCAGACGAGGACGAGGGGGACGACGACCGTCCACGCGCGGATGAGGGCGACGTGGGGGTTGAAGCCGCCGTGCTGGGCCATCTCGCCGACGAGGAAGGCGAGGACGAGCTGGCTGGCGGCGAGGAGGCCGGCGCCGGCGAGGGCGCGGCGCCACTCGGCGCGGCCGGCGACGGCGGCCCACAGGGCGGCGAAGAGGCCGAGCTGGAAGGCGGGCAGCACCGCGGCGGCGCCCTGCTCGTCGACGAACGGGTGGCCGTGGCCGGTGAGGGCCTGCAAGCCGGCCGCTCCGCCGCCGAGCAGGAGGCCCGTCACGGGGGCGGCGGCGAAGCCGGCGGCGACGCCCGCGCCCACCGCCACGAGGGCGCGCACGGCCCCGGGCCGGGCGCTGCCGGCGGTCCACACCGCGGCGGCGGCGACGAGGAGGACCGAGACCAGGGTCTGCGAGAAGCCGTGGATGGCCACCTCGTAGTTGCCGACGAGGTTGACGGGCACCGCGAGCACGAGGACGCGGGAGACGCCGACGGCGAAGAAGATGACGGGGGTGGCGGCGAGGGCGGCGGCGCGGCGCCACGGCGTGAGGGGCGCGGCCAGCACGCCGGCCAGGTACACGGGGATGAGCGGCGTGAAGACGCACTCCTGGGTGACGAGGAACCCGCCGTGCGGGGTGAAGAGGCCGGCCCCCATGACGGTGGTCTCGGTGCCCCCGGCGGTCAGGATGGCCCCGCCGGTCAGCGCCACCCAGCCCGCGAGCACGCGGACGAGGTCGCTGCCGTAGAAGAAGGGCGCGGCCGCGAAGTAGGCGGCGACGAGCACCGCCGTCAGCACCAGGAAGCGGCGGGTCACCCCGCCGAGCACGGGCAGCGTGCCGAGGGCGCCGGCCGGGACCGCGCCGGCGAAGGAGGAGCCGCCCGCGCCGCCGGGCGCGCCGGCCGGGGCCGCCCCATCGGCGGGGGGACGGCCCGGGCCGCCGGGGCGGCTCCCCTGGCGGTCCATCCACCGGTAGACGTAGGCGGCGGCGACGACGATCAGGATGCCCGGCCACACGTAGAGGTGCAGCACGTCGAGCAGGGTCCGGTTCTCGGCCACCATCGACAGCGAGCCCAGCCGCACCACGTTGATCGCGGTGATGGCGGCCAGCCCCACCGCGGCCCCGCGCAGCCGCGAGCCCCACGCGGCCGGGTACGCGAAGATGGCCCCCATGCACAGGGCCATGGGGTCGCCGCCGCTGCAGCTCGCGTCGGCGTAGAGCATGCCCGACTTCACCCCCATGAGCTGCTCGGCCACCCGCTGCTGGAGCTGCGCGAACGGGGTCAGCAGGTTGCTCTCGACCCACCCGAGGCGCATCAGCCCGAACAGGCCCACGAACCACGCGCCGATCGTCACCGCGAAGCGCAGTCCGCCGCCGCCGGCAGCGGGCACGGCCCCGGCGGGGGCGGCGGCCGGTCGGCGGTCGTGGGCGGGGGGCGGGGATGCTTCCATCGGTCGGTGTCCTCTCGGCACTCAGTATACCGCGGCTCTACGGCCCGCACCGGTCCATCGGCTCGCGGACAAAGGCCGCGAGCCCGCCCGCGAATCGCCACCGCGCCCCGGCAAGGCCGCACCGTTCGACCGACGGCCGGCAATCGAAGGGCCGGCGTCGAAGACCGCCCCGGTCGTTCGGCAAGGCGACGCCGCCCGGCGGCGCTACTCCAGCACGACCGGCAGCCGGGCGATGACGTCGTCCCCGTCCGGGGTCGGGGCGCTCCGGGCGCTACTCGAGCACGACCGGCAGCCGGGCGATGACGTCGTCCCCGTCGCGGACGACGAGCGCGTGGGTGCCGGCCGGCCACGTCCCGTCCGGCGAGACGAAGTAGAGGTCGCCCCAGGCGTGCCGCTGGCGGCCGATGCGGGCGATGCGGTCGGGCACCCCGCCGCGGGGGTGCATGCCGAAGAAGAAGCGGAAGCCCGCCGGCTGCCTGATGTAGTCGACGACCCGGTGATGGAAGTTGTTCACCTCGTTCTGGAGCTGCCGCACGCCGCCGATGTCGCGCCGGTGATCGCGCACCGACGCCACCGGCACCTCCACCCCGTCGGGCCGGACCAGCATGACGTCGTCGGGCCGCACCGACCTCGACTCCATCGTGCCGAAGCCGACCTGGATGAACAGCCACCGCGACTCGTGCCGCACCTGCGCGTGGGCGTAGGCCGCGACCACCTGCAGGGCGCCGTCGTCGTACTCCGCCACCGCGGCCTCGCGGAAGCGGGTGTCGGGAAACTCCTCGAGCGACGGCGGCTGCCCCAGGGCCGGCCCGGCGCACGCCAGCGCGACGACCACGGTGCGAACGATGCTCCTCGGCATGTGTCTGCCCTCCCCCGGGCGTGCCGCGCTCCCCGGCCGAGGGGCAACTGTACCACCGATGCTCCGGACCGCCGCGCCGATCGGCCGCGTCGAGGTAGACGCCGGCCGCCGTCACCGCGCCGATTCGCGCCCCCCCGCGGCGCCGTCCGCCTCGGGGCGCACCGCGACGGTGGCCAGCAGGTAGCCGTGGCGCCGCAGGCGGGGCCAGCGGCGCGAGGCGTGGTCGAAGGGGGCGCAGAGCAGGCCGGTGAGGCGGGCGCACCAGCGCAGGGGGGCGAGCCGCGAGGTGTGGCACGCGAGGTCGGCCATGCGCAGCCAGCCGGGGACGAACAGGATGCCGGTCTCGGCCGTCACCGTGAACCCCGCCCGCTCGAGCATGCGGCGGAAGACGGGCCGCGAGTACGACTTCTCGAAGCCGTAGCCGTAGAGGCCCACGTAGTAGAGCAGGGCGACGAGCAGGGGCCGCAGGAAGGGGTCGCGGCGGTTGGGCACGCCGATGATGGCGATGCCGCCGGGGCGCAGCACCCGGAAGATCTCGCGGAGGGCGCCGTCGGTGTCGTCGAAGTGCTCGACGGTGCCCATCGAGTAGATGGCGTCGAAGCTGCCGTCGCGGAAGGGCAGGGTGCGCACGTCGCCCTGCACGCCGTTCAGCACGAGGCCGTCGTCGGCAAAGCCCCGGCGGGCGTCGGCGACGATGGCCGGCGAGATGTCGACGCCGAACGCCCGCGCCCCCTCGCCGGCGGCCCAGCGCAGGATGCGGGTGTTCTTGGCCTCGTCCCAGAGATCGGTCTTGAAGAGGCGCCGCCCCGCGAGGGCGGGCAGAAAGGTGCGCAGCAGCCAGCGCTCGTCGTATCGGTACTGCGCGGTCGACCGGGCGCGGCCCAGGTCGGGGAAGTTCTCGCCGACGTCGGCCCAGAATCCCTTGTAGGCCGCGTGCTCGTCGCCGGCGACCGAGGTCGCGGCCGTTTCGTCCCGCGCCCCGGCTTGGCGCGCGGCCGAGGAGCCGGAGGGTGGCGCATCGGGAACCGGCGCCGCGGCATCACGCGCACTCCCGGCGGGCGCGTCGGGCGCCAATCGGGACGGCGAGGCGACGACCGGCGGGTCAGGCACCGACCAACCGACGGCTGCCGACCGCGAGCTCGCGCCAGCTCGACGACCCCGGCGCGAAGCAGAAACCGTCGAGGGCGTCGCGCAGCCGGCGCGCCCGCGCCTCGTTCTCCGAGCGGTAGTCGCAGATGTGGAGGTCGAGGGTGGCGTGGTCCTCCTCGGGCCAGAGGTGCAGCACGAGGTGCGACTCGGCGAGCACCCAGACCAGGGTGGCGCCCCCGCCCGGGAACGGCACCGCCTGCTCGGCCATCACCTGCAGACCGGCCGCGTCGACCTCGGCCGAGACCTGCGCCAGCAGCCCCTCGGCGTCGACCGCCGCGACCCGCAGCCGCTCGGAGTAGCCGCCCTCGCCCACGAAGTGGTGTGCAGTCACGCGCAGTTCCTCACCGTCGACCCGCTACCGCCGAGACGCAAGCTCCCCCGCCCCGCCGGGCCGGCGCTCCGACCCGATTATCGGCGGGCTCGGCAAAGCCGTTAGTTTACCACTTCTCGCCGAGGTCGGGCGCCGGCGAGCCCGCCGCGCCGGCCGGCGTGGACGTGCCAGATGGGCTTGAGGGTCTCGACGACATCGGCGTCGGCACGCCAATCAGGCCTCCGCGCCGGCAGGCTCGAGGCGGGCAGCGCCGGGTGGCCGCCCCGTCACGGATCTCGCACGAGGCTGCTCAGCCGGATCATCGCCCGCCGCAGCGCCATGCGGGCCGCGTCGGGGCTGGGCATGTCCTCGATCAGGGCGAGCTGCTCGTAGCTGTACTCGAGCTCGGCATGGCCCACGATCAGCCGCCGCTCGCGCGGGGTCAGGCGCTTGAGGCCGTCGAGGTAGCGGCGCCAGGTCTCGTCGTCGACGAACTGCCCGTACTGCGGGGCGGCGTCGTCCGAGAACCGGACGGCCTCGTCGGGCGCGATGCTGGCCCGCCGGCGCACGGCGCGCCGCAGCTCGTCGCGAATCTGGTTCTCGACGGCCCGGCGCAGGTAGACGCGCAGGGCGTTGGCGTGCTTCGGCTCGAACCGCTCCAACCGCTCGAACGTGCGATGCAGCGCGTCCTGCACGAGGTCGCTGGTGTCGATGGCGCCGCGAACCCACGCCGGCAGGCGGCCCCGCGCCCACCCCCGGAGCCACGACCGGTAGCGCCCGAACAGCGCGTCGAGGGTGGTGCGGCTGCCGTGATGGATGCTCTCGAGGAGCCGCTCCGCACTGGAGTCGATGGCACGAGGTTCCCCGGCGAGCTTTCCGGGAGGAGACGTCACCACGGCTCTGGCACCAACCAGTGCTTGCAGTACATGAGCAAGGCGGGATCATACTCCGTTGGATGACCTGGGACACGCAACTCCGGGCCACGGGGTGCACGACAGGAAAGTTGTGCGCCGCCACGCTAGACGGGGCGCCACCTTGGCCCAAGCCGTTCCCCCGTGAATCGAGCATCCGTCAGCGCCGGGGGCCGCCATCCAACAATGATGACGTGCACCCCGGGCCACGGGGCGACGACCCGCCCCGGCCGGCGTGACGGCGGCAGCCGGGCCGTCAGCACCGCTCTCGGGACGCGGCCGGCCCCGCGGCCGGCAGCAGGCCGCGAAGCGCGTCGGCGAATGCGCGCGCGGTCGCCGGGCGCGCGGGCCGGGGCGCCGTCAGCACCGACGCCGCGAACGCGAGCACCGACCCCGACCGCGACCCCGCCCCGGCCCGCGGGCGCGCGGGCGCTACGAGGCGACGGCGCCTGATGCGGTCGGCCACCTCCTTCACGCCGCCGCCCGCGAACGGGTGCTCGCCCGCCGCCATCTCGTACAGCACCACGCACAGCGACCACACGTCGTCGGCCGCCCCCGCCGCGTGGCCCGACAACGCCTCGGGCGACAGATAGCGCAGGGTGCCGCCCCGCGCGCCATCGTCGTGCGCGGTGCGCGCGAGACCGAAGTCGAGCAGCTTCGGCGATCCGTCCGCGGTCAGCCCCACGTTGCTCGGCTTGACGTCGCCGTGCAGGTATCCCGTCTCGTGCAGCGCGGCGAGCGCGTCGGCCAGGACCGCGGCCACCGAGGCCGCCCGCACGGCCGGCAGCGGCCCGTGCGCGAGCCGGTCCGCGACGGTGCCCGCGGCCAGGTACTCCACGACCAGGAACGGACGGCCCCGCCACGACTCCACGCCGTGAATCTGGGCCACCGCCGGATGCGTCACCGTGGCCATCGCCCACGCTTCCGGCTTCAGCCCCATCAGCCTCTCGACCGACATCCCCCTCAGGGTCTTCACCGCCACGTCCCGCTCGAGCCGCAGGTCGCGGGCCAGATAGACCACCCCCATCCCCCCACGGCCCAGAGCACGCGACAGCCGGTACTTGCCGGCCAGGAGCTTCGGCGCCTCGGCCTCGACGTAGTCCCGTCCGCAGCCGCACCCCGGAGGCTCGCCGGCCTCGCTCACGCAAAGGCAGACGGGGCACTCCCACGCCGGCGGCGCCTCCCCGAGCCGCGCCCCCGGCGCGCGCATCAGGCGCAGGCGCGCGACCGCCAGCCCCGCCGCCGCCCCGAGCGCCTCCAGGAACGGGACGTCGACCCGGCGCACGACGCGGCCGTCGAGCCGCCGGCCCACCACGAGAACGCCGAGCAGCTCGGCCCCGGGACCGGGCACCGCCACCACCGCGTCGGCCCCCGTCTCGACCACCCATGCCGCGTCGGCCGGCGGCAGCAGCGGGAACAGCGACGCGTCGTCGTCCGGATGGACGCGGAGCGACCCTCCCGACGTCTCCAGCACGTGGACGATGCTCGAGGCCCGAGCCAGGGGCGCCGTCTCGTCGTCCGGCGCGACGAAGTGGCCGGCCGCCGGCCCGCCGTCGGCCGCCACCAGCAGAACGGCGGGAGAGCCGCAGCCGCGCCGCGCCGACCGGCTCACGGTTCGCCTGACCGCCGTCGTCTCCTCGGCCCCGGCCAGCGCCGCCGCCGCGTTGGCCACCGCCCGCCGCTGGTCGCCCGCCTCGGGAAAGAGCCACGCGTCGAGGCCGGCCAGGATCCGCTCGCGGACGGTAATGGCCAGCGCCAGGGCCCCGACCGCCACCGCCAGCGACTGCAGCAGGGGGTCGCCCAGGGCCGCGCCGACCGGTCGCTCGGGACGGCTCGCGACCAGCCACCCCAGCACCATCGTCAACGCCGCCGCCGTCGCTGCGAGCGGGCGGCCGCGCAACAGCAGCCGCCGCGCGGTCGCCCGGATCGCCTCGCGCACGTGCGGCACCCGCGCCGCCAGCACCGAGTACCAGAGCAGGACGATGCCGGGGAACCGCAGCAGATTGACCGCGACCACGGCCGGGGTCCAGCGGAAGTCGGTCAGCCAGCCCCCCGGCGAGGCCACCCGCGCGGCGTCGTGCACGGCCCCCAGCCCCAGGGCCAGCAGGAACCCGCAGCCGAACATGGCGACGCGCCGCGCCTCGTCGGCCCGCGCGCCGTGCGCGCGCAGCACGACCACCACCACCGCCGCCACCGCCAGCAGGTCGAGGAAGGCGACGCCGCCGTCGAAGCTGAGCCAGTAGGCCGTCGCGTCCACGTAGCCGGCCCGCGCCACGACCAGCCACCCCACGGCCCACGCCCACGAGACGAAGCCGACCGCCACGCTGACCCCCACCATCCGGCGCGCGAGGTCGTCGAGCCGGGTCCGGCGGCGCAGCCGGGGACACTCCCTGGCGAACGCCCAAAGGAACGCGGGCGCGAACACGAACGGGAATACGTAGGGCTCCCCGAAGTTGGGATAGCCGAACGGCTCGACGGGTGGAAGGCCCCTGAGGACGCCCAGGGTGGGGAGCGGCGTCACCAGCGTGGCCTTCAGCAGGAAGTACGTCCCGAGCAGCCGCGTCCGCCGGTCGCGGCGGCCTCCGATGAAGATCAGGCACGCGGTCGCCGCGTGCCCCACGAGCAGGATCGACACGAAGACGTGAAGCTCGCCGCTTGCCCGGTAGAGGTCGTCCCATCCCCACCAGAACAGCCCCATCGTCGCCGCCGTCTGCACCGCGGCATACGTGACGAGGGCGTACACGCCGGCGCGCACGAGGCGGCCGCCGTAGAGCGCGGGCTCCGGGCCCGCGCCGACCCGCCACCCGTCGCCGGCCCCGGAGCGACCGCCCGCGAAGATGCGGCTGAACGCCCGCAGGTTCCCCAGCACCCAGCGGTTGGCGGGGGTGGCGAGCCTCTCGCACCGGTCCCACGACACCGGCTGGTCCCGCGTGAGCGCGTCCGCCACGTCGACGACGAGATCGTCACGCTCGTAGTCCGTCATCCGGCCCACCGCGACCCCTCGCTCGACCGTCTCGCCGTCGAAGCGTTGCGCGCGCCGCGGTGCCGGCGCGCGGTCACCATCCCCGCGGGGGCGCGGAAGACCGGCCGGTCGAAGGACTATTCGTAGCGAACCGCGTCGACCGGCTGCAGCCTGGCCGCCTGCAGGGCGGGATAGATGCCGAAGACGAGGCCGACGACCGCCGAAACGCCGAAGGCCAACGCGACGGCGAGCAACGAGACGCTCGTGCTCCAGTCGGCGTAGGCGGTGATGCCGAACGAGGTGGCGACGCCGACGAGGATGCCGATACCCCCGCCCGACAGGGTCACGACCAGGCTCTCGGTCAGAAACTGCGCCAAGACGTCGCGCTGCGTCGCCCCCACGACGCGCCGCAGGCCGATCTCCCTCGTCCGCTCCAGCACCGACGTCAGCATGATGTTCATGATGCCGATGCCGCCGACCAGCAGCGACAGCACGGCGACGCTGCCCACCACCACGTTGAAGGTCCGCTGGGTCCGCATGCGCTGGTTCAGCAGGTCGCGCGGCACGACGACGTCGATCGCGGGCGCGACCCCGTGCGCGCGGGCGAGCGTCCGCTCGACGGCCCCGGCGACGGCCGGCACGTCGCCGCCGTCGGCGACTCGAATCCAGACCTCGTCTATCCGCTGGCGGGGCGCGATCGGGCCGCTCGTGGGCAGCAGGCCGGCGAGCGAGCCGATCACGACGACGTCGAGGTCGCGGGCCGCCGCGGTGCGTCCGCCGCGGCCCCCCGTCGATCGGGCGGCCAGCACCCCGACCACCTCGCACCAACCGCCGTCGATTCGCACGTGCTGGCCGACCGGGTCGCGATAGCCGAACAGCATCCGGCGCAGCCGGCCGCCCAGCACGCAGGCCGGGGCCATGGCGCGCCGGTCGAGCGCGGTCAGGAAGCGGCCACGCTCGACCGTCAGGTCGAGCACCGCCCCGTACGCCGGCTCGACCCCCAGCAGCGAGGCGCGCCGGCCGGCCAGCGGCCCGGACACCGTGACGACGCGGTCCACCAGGGGGCTCACCGCGCTCACCCCGGGCAACAGGTCGCGCAGCAGGCCGGCGTCCTCCCAGCGGAGCCGGTCGTCGCCGAAGCCCCGGTTGCGCACGATGACGTTGTCGAGGCCGAGCTGCTCCACCTGCTGCAGCACGTCCTCGCGGGCGCCCTCGCCGACCGACAGCATCGCGATGACCGCGGCGATGCCGAGCACGATGCCCAGCGTGCTGAGCGCGGTCCGGAGCCGGTAGCGGCCCAGCGCCTCCAGGCTGATGGCGAGGCTGTCGACGCGGCGAATGGCGAGGCCGTCGGCGCGCCCCCGCCATCGGGAGAGGGCGCTCATCTCGCCGACGGCGAGAACCCGCCGCCACGCCGCACCAGCGACTCGACCTCCCCCCGCGGCGGCTCGCCGACGCCACCCGGCTCGCCGACGAGCATCACGCTCTCGCCCTCCGAGACGCCGGCCAGCACCTCGGCGAACCGCGGGTTCTGCTCGCCGAGCTCGACCTGCCTCGCCTCGACCCGGCGGCCGCGGCGCACGTTGACCAGCGTCAGGCCGTCGCGCTCGAAGAGGGCGCTGACCGGCAGCCGCACCACGTCGCGCCGCTCGCCGACCCGGATGTCGACCCGGGCCGTCATCTCCGGCCGCAGCTCGGCGCCGGCCGGACCCAGCTCGACGGTCACGTCGAACCGCTTGCTCTCCGCCATACCGTCCCGCGCGGTGCGCGCGAGGACGCCGATGGACCGGACCCGGCCCGACAGCCGCAGGTCCGGGAAGGCTTCCAGGCGCACGGTGACCGGCTGGCCCGGGCGCACCCGGTGCACGGCCCGCTCCGGCACCGAGGTGTCGACGAGCATGCGGTTCACCTCGACCACCCGCGCGATCGCCTGGCTCGGCGTCACCCGGTCGCCCAGCCTGATCTTGCGGCGCGGAGACGACGCCAAGAACTCCTCGTACACCACCAGCCCGGAGCTCTCGGCGTGAATGGCGCAGCGTTCTATCAGCGCGGCAATCTCGGCCACCCGCCGCCTCGCCGCCGACAGCCGCCGGTTGGCCCCGTCCCGCTGGGTGCGCTTCTGGGCCAGCAGCAGCTCGGCCCGGCGGTGGTTGAGGGGGTGGGTCTGCTCGAGCAGCACGTCGGCCCGCCGGCGCGCCATCGAGAGGTCGGCCTCGGCCGTCTCCAGCTCGGCCGCCGAGCGATCGAGCTCGTCCCGGGTGATGAAGCCCTGGACCAGCAGCGGCTCCAGGTTCGCGACCTCGCGCCGCAGCCGCTCGACCTTCTTCTCGGTGAGGGCCAGGCTCGTTCGGCTCTCCTCCAGGGTCAGGGCGCCCTCGCCGTCGACCAACGAATCGTGCTCGGCCGTCGCCTCGAGCAGCTCGAGGTCCGCCACCTGCCGCGCGAACTCGACGTCGCTCACGCTGTCGCGGGCCTGGCGCAGATCCGCCTCGAGGTCGCGGGTCTCGAGGCGCGCGATCAGGTCGCCCGCCTCGACGCGCGCGCCCTCCGGAACCAGCTGCACGATCTCCAGCTCGCGGCCGTTCACCGGCGACCGGTAGGTGACGGAGCCCGCGGCGCGAAGGGTCCCCGGAGCGATCAGCTCGACGACGAGGTTCCCGCGATCCACGGTCCACGCCAGGTCGGGGGCGTCGCCGCGCGGTCCCCCCACCACGGCCAGGCCCGCGGCGCAAACCGCGAGGGCGACGACCGCCGCCAGCCCCCACCGCCAGGTCCTCGGCATGCCGCCCTCCTACCAGACGTCGCGCCGCACGTCGAGAGTCCCCACGGTGGCGAGGAGCGCGAGGCGGGCCACCGCGAGGTCCGCGAGCACGGCCAGCCGGCGGTTGGTCGCGTTCAGCAGCCCCGCCTGCGCGTTGACCACGTCGAGGTTGTTCGAGAGGCCGCGCTGGAAGCGGAGCGCGGCCAGCTCGACCTCGCGCTCCGCGAACTCCACGCTGACCTCGGCGCTCCTCAGCCGGTTCTCCAGCCGCTGCTGCAGGCGGACGGCGCGCCGCGCCTCCTCGGCGATGCGGCGCCGCAGGGTGTCGCGGGCCCGGGCCCGCCGGTTGCGCTCGATCGCCGCGGTCTGCACTCGCGCCGCCTCGGCGGTGCGGTCGAGCGGCGTCGACGCCGAGAAGAACGTGACCGGCTCGAACCGGTCCAGGCCGAACGCGTCCCGGAGAACGTCGGCCGTCTCGCGCCGCGTCAGGGCCAGGCTCACGTCGAGCTGCGGCAGCAGCTGGTGCCGCGCGAACCGCACCTCGCGCTCGGCCTCCTTGACCGCCGCCTCGGCTTCGCGCAGCTCGCTACGGTTCTCGAGCGCCAACTCCACCGCCGCCGCCGGCGAGATCGGCGCGACCCTCCCGTCCATCTCGGCCGCGACGCGGAACTCGTAGTCGCCGTCGCGCGCCATCAGAAAGCGCAGCTGGTCCTTCAGGTCCTCGACCGTGCTCTCGACGTCGAAGAGCTGCCCCTCGGCGTCGGCCACGAGCTGCCTCGCCCGGAACACGTCGAGCTGCGACACCAGGTTCGCCCGGAGCTTCGCCTGCGAGGCGGCGAGCAGTCCCCGGGCGTTGTCCACCGTGGCGCGGGCGGCGACCGCGAGCTCCTGCTGGGCGATCAGCCGGTAGTACGCGCCGGCGACGTCGATGGCCAGCTGCTGCTCGGTCAGGAAGTGCTGGCGCTCGGCCCCCGCGATCAGGTAGTCGGCCCGCTCGATCTGACGGCGGCCGACCGCCGGCCCGAACCCGCGAAGCAGCGACTGGCTCACGAGCAGCGTCGTGTCCGCCGCGTAGAAGCTGCCGATCTGGTTGCGGAACGTCGACGCCCCGACGTCCATCCGGACCTCGGTCCCGGTCGGGAACCGCCTGGACGCCGCCACCCCGTAGGTCTGGTTGCGGACATCCGACTGCCCGAGCGACCCCAGCAGGTTCGGCGTGATCCGGGTGGCGAACGCGGCGTCGGCGACCGTCCGCCCGAGCCGCGCCTGCTCGACGCTCTCTCGGGACGTCAGCACCCGGTCGTTGCCCGCGAGGGCGGCCAGGACCACCTCGCGCAGCGTAAGCAGGGGCGCGTCGTCCCGGGTATGCGCACCGGTCGCAGCCAGAACGAGCAGCACCGCGGCCACCGGGGCTCGCGGCACCGATCGTCTCGGCCGTTGGCTGGCGCCCTGCGGGCGCAGTGCAGCGCAGGGTCTCATCACGAGCTCCTAGTGCAGTGCCACAGCCAAGAGTTCGGGTATGCGGTGCTGGCAAGTCGTTGACGATGTGACCATGGGCTCAGGTCCGTACCCGAAGATCATGACGTGACGCACCACTAGCCAGCTAAGCCAGCTAGGGCCTCGCGCAGCTCACGCTGAACTCCCACGCGGTGCCGAACCCGCCCGCGCAGTTGGGGATGACCTCGACCTCCACGACCGAACTCCTGCCCGAGAACGCCAGCGTTCGCGTGCCCGTCGCGCCGACGCAACCCGTGTCGAAGAGCGTCCTTCCTTCGTACCGAACGATCATGCGGTCTTCCTGACTATAGGTGTCGTACCAGAAATCGAACCTGCCGCTGAACCGCCCGAGACCGATGCGGCGGGTTTCAGGGGTGTTGCCGCCGGGCACGACTCTCGCGTCACAGGGTTCCGCGGAGGGCTCCTGCGAGACGCTGACCAGCTGCCCGGCGACGGTCACGCTGCCGGTCCGCGCGTCGGCGCCGTTTTGGCCCACCGTCAACGTCACCGACCCGCTTCCCGTGCCGCTGGCCGGGCTGACCGAGACGAACCCGCTGTCGCTGCTCGCGCTCCACTCGGCCGGGCTGCAGTCCGGGGGCTCGGCAGAGACGTCCACGAACACCGTGCCTCCGTTCCCGGGCACATCGAACGATGTCGGCGATACGTAAAAGGTGCACGGCTCGGCCTGGGTGAGCTCCTGGACCGCCAGGGCGCCCCCCACCGCCGCACCGGCGATACCGGCAATGGCCCCGGCGCCCAACCCGCCGCCGCCGGCCCCGCCGCCGGCCGCGGATGCGCCCCCGCCGCCGCCACCTCCGCCGCCTCCGCCGGCGCCGGTCGCTCCGGCCGCCGCCGCCTGCGCGGCGGTGGCGAAGTTCGTCTGCACGATCGCCGCCGTCGCCGTCTCGCCCGCGAACGTCGCGGTCACCGACAGCTCGACCGCGCCCGCCGCGATCGGGTTCACCGCCACCGCCGCCTGACCCAGCGCGTTCGTAGTCAGCGCCACCTGCGAGAGCCCCGCGTTGAGGGTGGCGTTGGCGTTCTGCAGCAGGAAGAGCACCGACGCCCCCGTCACCGGGAGGTCGTTGCGGTCGCGCACCTCGACGAGGGTCGGCACCGCGGTGCCCTGCGCGATGATGTTGACGCTGTCCTCGCCGTCGAGCACGACGATGCGCAGGCCCTGGTCCTGCTCGTCGTCCTGCGCCCGCGCGTCGCCGGCCGTCAGTCCGGCGACCAGCAGCGCGGCGAAGGCGGGACCTGCGATTGTCAGACGGCTGCGTGTCTTTCCGTGTGTCCGGTACATGGATGTTCCCCTTCTGGCCACTCGGGTGGCCTCGTTGGCAGTTAATGAAGACGCGGCCACTCAACAACCGAGCCGCGGAAGAATGCCGGTAATCTGCTCCGCTAGTTGCGGGCGTTGCCCGACTCCGCGAGGAACTCGTTCAGGGACAGCATGCGGTCACAGATCCGCGCCGCCCTTGTCGTGGCCTCCAGCCCGTCGCCCTTCCGCAGCCCGCGCCAGTAGTCGCCGTCTCATTCGAGCGGCACCGCCGCACGTCCTCCGTTGCGCCCCGAAACCGTGGCTACCATCGCACCGCGGCCCGGCCGAGGACCCCGGTGTCGGTGCCGCCCGCTGCCGGGCTCTCCCGGCGTCGGGCGTCTACGCCCATCTCGAAGCTCAGGGTCTCGCGCTGCAGCAGGGTCAGGCCGTAGCCCATCCGGTAGTCCCGCCCGTACTCCGAGGTCGCGAGGCCCACTCGCGGAGTGCCCACGAAGCGGCTCCCCACCGGCAGCCCGTAGCCGAGCTCGGTGTCGAGGCGGTTGCCCGCGGCGACGCTTCCATCCGCCAGCCCCGCCACCGTCTCCCGGCCCCACAGCGCCTCGGCCCCGCTGGCCGCCTCGCCGCCCCAAGCCGGCGCCACCCGCGCCATGAAGCCCAGCGGCGTCGACGGCGTCGGGTCATAGCGCAGCGATACGGCCATGCCCCGCTCGCGGAACCCCTCCGCCTGGTGCACCACCAGCATCCGCACGCGAACGTCCACCGCCAGGCCCGTCGACGAGTCGGAGACGACGAGGCCCCCGCCCACGTCCATGCCGGCGCCCGTCTCGGCGTCGCCACCGTCGTGTCTCAGGCCCACCTCGGCGCTCGGCCTGAGCGAGATCCGCCCGCCCAGCACGAACTCGCGCGAGCCCTCCAGCCCCGTCCGGAACCGGGTCACCGCCGCGTCCGTCGCCGCCAGGCGGCCCGCCGACCCGTCGACGCCGTCCACGCTCGTGCCGACCCACAGCGCGTCCGCCTTGAACGCCAGACCGAAGCCCCCGGAACCGCCGGCGATCAGCTCGCCCCGCGTCCCGCCCGCCGCCATCGCCATCGACAATCCGCTCTCCAGCGCCGGCCCGCCCCCGGGCGTGAGCATCATCCCGCCCGCGCCGTAGCCGGCCACGCCCCACACCGTCACGCGATCCGTCGCCCGATAGCCCAGCCACGGATAGAGGCCCGTCACCGACGACGCCACGCGGCCGTCGTCCACGCCGCCGTAGCTGCCCAGACCCCGGCTGTTCGACAGCGACAGACCCAGCACCACGGGCCCCTTCGCGTAGTCCGCCCCGAACATCGTCGTCCGAACGTCGCCGCCGAGGGCCAGCGCACCCTCCCGGCCCGTGAAGCTGGTCTGTGCCCCGCGGCTCCAGAACGAGAGCACCCCGCCTCCACGCGTCTCGCGGTTGAGCGCAAAGGCCGAGCCCGTCAGCATGTCGCCGCCGCCGAGGCCCATGTGCAAGGGGCCCCCGCCGGCCATGTCGCCGGCCAACCCGGTTCCGGCCCCTATCGGACCGAATACCGCCCCCATCGGACCCGCCCCAGCCACCGACGCGCCGCCGGCCACACCGGCCATCCCGAGCCCTGCCGCACCCGGCGAGCCCGAGAGCCCGTCGTGGAGGCCCACTGCGGCCGGATGCTGCCCCGCCGGCCCACCGAGCTGGTCGAGCAGGCTCAGCGCCACGTCGCGCTCCATGCCTGGCCGCAAGTCCTGGCCGGCGAAACGGCCGTCGATCCCCGGCTCCCGCGGCGCCTGCAGCCGCTCCTCCACCTGCTCCACCACGTGCACCGCCGCGGTCCGGCCGAACCGCGCCACCAGCGCCCGCGGCAGGGGATCGTGGTTCTCTATCCGCCCCGTCGCCTCCCCGTCGACGATGACCGCTCCCGAGGCGTTCGACAGCCCGAGCGTGAAGGCCTCCTCGGCCTCGTCGTGCGCGTCGTCCAGAATGGCCACCTGGACGGTCTTCGATCGCTCGCCCGGCGAGAAGGTCAGCGTCCCGCTCGCGGCGGTGTAGTCCGCACCCGCCCGCGCGCTGTCGTC
This sequence comes from Vicinamibacterales bacterium, assembly GCA_965116765.1. Lineage (GTDB taxonomy): Bacteria > Acidobacteriota > Vicinamibacteria > Vicinamibacterales > UBA8438 > JAJEEA01. The sequence continues at coordinate 3,185,556 of OZ220718.1, forward strand.
CGAGGTGGCATAGTCGACGCTGACGGTCTCGCTCGAAGCACGATCCAGGGTCACCGTGAAATCGATCGTGTCGTCGACGTTCTCCGAAGCACCGGCGTCCGCAACCGAGAGCCCCGCAGAAGCGGCAGCGTTTGTCGATCCCTCGCACGGGAGGTACACATCACCCTGCTGCGGGTTGATGTTGGGCTCCCAGTGGCACAACGCAGCAGGGATCGACCCGGTCAACCGGTTATCCCAGAGAGAGAATTCCTCATTCTCGATGTTGGTAAGGTTCGCCAGGGAGGACGGTATAGAACCCGTCAAGTCATTGCCGTGAAGAGCAAGAGCAAGGAGATCAGTGAGGTTGCCCAGCGACGACGGTATGGAACCGGTCAAGCTGCTGCTTTGGAGAGCCAACACTTGCAGATCTGCCAGGTCGCCTAGCGAGGACGGTATCGGACCGGTCAATCGTTGACTGTATGAGAGACTCAGCCACATCAGATTCGTGAGTCTGCCCAGGGAAGATGGTATGGAACCAGACAGGCCGTGAGACTGTAGCCACAAACCTATCACGCGACCGTTCTCGTCCGTTGACACACCTTCCCATTGATCGAGCGGCTTGTCGCTGCCCCAATTGGCGTTCCCCTCCTCCCAGTTTGGGCCGTCCGTGGCATTGTAGAGGTCCATCAACACTGCCCGGTCGTTGTTCGCAGCTTCCGGCGTGCCCGTCGCGCTCGGCGACCACGGGCCCTCGCCCACCGAGTTCGCCGCACGAACCTGCACGTCGTACGCCGTCCCGTTCGTCAGGCCCGTGATCGTGGCGCGAAGGTTGAGGAACTCACCCGAGAGCTCCGTCCACGAGCCCCCGCTCCGCCGATACCGCACGTCGTAGTCCGTGATCGCCGCACCGTTCGACGCCGGCGCGTTCCAGCTGACGTCCAGCTGGCCGTCGCCTGCCGTCAGCGTCGGCCGAGACGGCTGAGACGGCGCCGAGGCCGCCGCAACCGGCGTCCCCGTCGCGCTCGCGGACCACGGGCCGTCGCCCGCCGAGTTCCCCGCCCGAACCTGAACCTCGTACGCCGTCCCGTTCGTCAGACCCGTGATCGTCGCCGTCGTCGACGTGCTCCGAGACGTGTCCGGCAGCTCCAGCCAGTTGCCGCCCGAGGGCCGGTACCGCACGTCGTAGTCGTCGATGGCCGCCCCGCCGTCGTCGCTCGGCGCGCTCCACCGCGCCGCCAACTCGCCGTCACCGGCCGTCAACGTCGGCGCCGAGGGCGCCGAGGGCGCCGTCGCCGCCGCCACAGGCGTCCCCGTCGCGCTCGCGGACCACGGGCCGTCGCCCGCCGAGTTCCCCGCCCGAACCTGAACCTCGTACGCCGTCCCGTTCGTCAGACCCGTGATCGTCGCCGTCGTCGACGTGCTCCGAGACGTGTCCGGCAGCTCCAGCCAGTTGCCGCCCGAGGGCCGGTACCGCACGTCGTAGTCGTCGATGGCCGCCCCGCCGTCGTCGCTCGGCGCGCTCCACCGCGCCGCCAACTCGCCGTCACCGGCCGTCAACGTCGGCGCCGAGGGCGCCGAGGGCGCCGTCGCCGCCGCCACAGGCGTCCCCGTCGCGCTCGCGGACCACGGGCCATCGCCCGCCGAGTTCCCCGCCCGAACCTGAACCTCGTACGCCGTCCCGTTCGTCAGACCCGTGATCGTCGCCGTCGTCGACGTGCTCCGAGACGTGTCCGGCAGCTCCGTCCAGTTGCCGCCCGAGGGCCGGTACCGCACGTCGTAGTCGTCGATGGCCGCCCCGCCGTCGTCGCTCGGCGCGCTCCACCGCGCCGCCAACTGGGCGTCGCCGGCCGTCAGCGCCGGGGCCGAGGGGGCCGACGGCGCCGATGCCGCCGGGGGAGGCGGAGGGGGCGGAGGGGGCGGAGGCTCGGGTTCACCGCCGGTCGCCACCCCCACGGCCACCGCCGCACCCGCCGCCGCGCCGGCGACACCCACTATGGTCCCCGTCCCCAGGCCACCCCCGGCACCGCCACCCGCCGCCGTACCGCCGCCGCCCGCACCGCCGCCGCCCGCACCGCCGGTCGCGCCGGCCGCCGCCGCCTGCGCGGCGGTGGCGAAGTTCGTCTGCACGATCGCCGCCGTCGCCGTCTCGCCCGCGAACGTCGCGCTCACCGACAGCTCGACCGCGCCCGCCGCGATCGGGTTCACCGCCACCGCCGCCTGACCCAGCGCGTTCGTGGTCAGCGCCACCTGCGAGAGCCCCGCGTTGAGGGTGGCGTTGGCGTTCTGCAGCAGGAACAGCACCGACGCCCCCGCCACCGGGAGGTCGTTGCGGTCGCGCACCTCGACGAGGGTCGGCACCGCGGTGCCCTGCGCGATGATGTTGACGCTGTCTTCGCCGTCGAGCACGACGATGCGCAGGCCCTGGTCCTGCTCGTCGTCCTGCGCCCGCGCGTCGCCGGCCGTCAGTCCGGCAACCAGCAGCGCGGCCAAGACGGGACCGGCGATTGTCAGACGGCTGCGTGTCTTTCGGTGCGTCCGGAACATGGAGGTCCCCTTCCGGCCACTCGGGTGGCGTCGTTGGCGAACAAGGAAGACGCGGCCGCTCAACAACCGAGCCGCGGAAGAATGCCGGTAATCTGCTCCAGATAGTTGCGGGCGTTGCCCGACTCCGCGAGGAACTCGTTCAGGGACAGCATGCGGTCGTAGCTGCGCGCCGCCGCGACGAGGTAGTCGCAGCTCGGATGGAGGTTGTAGAGGTCTCGATTGATGTTGCCGAGCAGGAAGTGCGCGATCGGATCGTCCTCGCCGTAGTCGAGGGCCCGGGTGCAGTACTCGCGCGCGCGCAATGGGTTGTGGGCCTTGTTCTCGGTGATGCACAGCCCCAGGTAGCCGGCGGTGCGCAGCCTCCGCCAGGGGTCCTCGCGGTCGGCGTGGCGGCGGCGCGCGACGCCGAAGATGAAGCCCAGCTTCTCGACGAACGACGACTCGAAGTTGGTCAGGGCGAGGAACCGGTGGTAGCCCTCGCGGGCGTTGCGGTACAGGCCCTGCCGGTCGGTCACCGCAATACCGTCGTCCTCGGCCGCGAGCAGCCGCAACGAGTCGGCCCGCCACAGGTGGGCCTGCGCATTCGACTCGTTCAGCAGCAGCGCCTGCCGCGCCACCTCGGCCGACTGCTCCCACGCCCCCGTGTCCCAGTACGCCCGCGCCAGCATCGCGTAGAGCTCGTCGCTCGGCTCGAGGCGCGCCGCGTCGGTAAGCTCGCGGATGGCGGCGTCGGGGTCGCCCGACTCGAGCAGCACCGCCGCCAGGTGCACCCGGGCGTCGACGTAGCTGGGGTCGATACGGAGGGCCGAGCGGTATGCCTCCATGCTCTTCCGCTCGTCGCCCAGCAACTGGTAGGTCTGCCCCAGGTGATAGGCGGCCAGGCTGTAGCCGTCGTCCTCGTCGAGCGCGGCGAGGAAGAGATCGCGGGCCTCCTCGAGATCCTCGCGGCTCTGCGAGCGCTCCACCGGCAGCATGTTCAGGGGGTTCATCGACGAGCGTTCGGTGAACAGCAGGCGCTCGCCCCGGCCGTTCAGGTCGAGCGCCGACTGGCGCACCCGGCGCACGTAGCGGATGCGCAGCCGGACGGTGACCTCCTGGTTCGGCGCGATCATCACCTGGCGGGTGTACGGCTCGTAGCCCTCCCGCACTCCCATGAACTGGTGCATGCCCGACGACAGGCCCGGGATCCTGAGCGGCCGGCCCCTCGACAGCGACCCGACCAGCTCGCCGTCGACGTAGACGTCCACGTCTTCCAGGTTCACCTCGACGATCGCGGTCCCGAGCAGCGAGGGGACCTCCGGATCTTCGGCGGTGCCGAGGCAGGCGGTGCCGACGCCGAGGAGCATCGCGGGGTCGTAGTCGCCGCGCGCCGTCGGCGTCTGCGAGAGGCTCCGCGACCGGGCGTAGCGCCGCACGTTGCTCCGGACGTACTCGATGACCTCGTCGGCGGTGATGCGCCCGTCGCAGGGGTCGACGTCGGCGTACCCGCTCAGGGCCTGGGTCACGAAGTAGGTGAAGAAGCCGAAGCCGGTCGACAGGTCCGGATCCTCGTAGCTCTGCTCGCGCTCGCGGGTCGCGGTCAGGGTGAGGAAGTTGCGCGGCAGGTTGCCGAGCTGCTGGTCGAGCGCCTCGTTGGTGGTCTCGGCGTTGAAGTCGATGCGGCCCGAGTGGCACGCGTCGGTCAGCAGCACCTTCCATCGCGCCGCGATGCGCTCCGACATCACCGCGCCGAGCCGGGCCATCGGGTACGAGGTCTCGGCGACCCGGCCCGGCTCGAAGTCCCACGGGGCCAGGTATCCCCGGCCGCCCTCGACGAGCCCATGGCCGGCAAAGTAGACGACCACCCGGTCGGCCGGCGCCGCCACCGACGGCAGCCATTCCTCGAGGGCCTGCCGGATGTTGGCGAGCGTGGCCCGGGCCCCCGTCAGCAGCCGCACGTTCTCGGGCGGGAACTGGCCGCCCTCGGGACTGATGAGCACGCGGTACATCGCCTCGGCGTCGCTCTCCGAGTACAGCAGCTGCCGGGACTCGTCCAGGTTGCGGTACTCGCCCACGCCGACCACGAGCGCGTAGCCGCGGGGCATCGCCGGCGGCGCGGCCCCGGCGTCGGCGCCGACCGCGTCGAACACCAGATCGCGGCCGCGCGGCTGGTCCGTTTGCGCGGCCTGCGCGGCCGCGCCGGTCGGCGCCGCCAGCGCCGCCGCGAGCGCGGCCGCGCCGACCCGGGCGATCCCCGCCTTCACCGCTGCTACTCGAGTCATCTCCACCTCCCGGCCCGGCGGCCCCCGGCTGCCGCGGTCCCGCCGCCCCCGCCTCGGCGGCGGGCCCGGCCGCGCGCCGGCCCCCGCCTCATCGATGCCGAAGCTCGATGGTCTCCCACACGACGTCGGCGACCGCGCCCTGGTTCACGACGTAGACGGCCTCGACGGTTCCGCCCGGCGCGGCCGAGGCCCCGCCCGGCGCGGCCGCGACGCCCGGCGCGGCGAACGCGGGCTCCTCCGCCTCGTACACCAGGTCTCGCGGGCGGATGGTGCGGGTCAGCCGGCCCACCGTGCGCTGGGTCACCGACTCCACCCTCACGACGGCGCCGTCGGCGCCCGGCAGCGCGGTCGCCTTCTCGCGGCTCAGGTAGACGAGGATGCGCTCGATGCCCGGCGTCTCGTCGAACCGGAACCAGCCCGCCGGCGGGATCGCCACCTCTCGGAAGCGCGCGACGTCGTTCCGGCCGCCCTGCATCTGCGGATGCGGGTAGAGCATCGACCACCGCCCGCTGCTCCCCTCCTGGATCACGTACAGGTACCCGTCGATGTTCGGCTCGAACACGAGCCGTATCCGCTCGCCGGTCCGGAAGGCGGTGTCCGGATCGACCTCGACGGGCTGGCCGGACGGGTTGCGGAGCAGGACGCGGTACTTGAGCCCCGCGTTGGGGACCCGCGGCGCCGACGCGCCGGCCCCGGGGCCCGCACCCGCGTAGAACAGGTCCGCGGCGCCGGGCGCGCCCGCGCCGCGCACGCTCAGATAGTGGTCGCCCAGCAGCGACTGGTACTCGTGCGGCCGCTGCCGCCCCCCGGTCGTCTCGAGCACGCGCGCGCGCACCCGCCGGAACAGGGCGCTCACCTCCAGCGGCTGCTCCAGGTACGCCAGCAGGGCCTCGGTGTACGGGCTGTTGCGCCCCGTCCCGTCGGCCGCCGTGGTTCCCGCCGCCGCCGCGTAGGCGACCAGCGTCTCGTCCAGCAGCTGCTGCTCGTCGAAATCGGCGAAGCTGCCGCGGCTGATGCTGCGCGTCGCGCGCACCCGCCGCATGCTCTGGGCGAGCGGATTGTCGCGGCAGGCGTCGAGAATGACCATCCGCAGCCCGGCCCCCTCCGTCGCCCGCAGCACCCGGTCGAGGTCGACGGTCTCGTACTCCACGTCGGTGTCGCTCTCCAGCCGCGCGTCCACCGGCAGCAGGTAGTTCACGCCGTCGACCTCCATGCCGTGCCCGGCATAGAAGATCAGCGCCGCCGCCGCCCCGACGCTCCGCCGCGCGAAGACGCGCAACGCCTCGTCCATCCCTGCCCGGTCGCCGTCGAGCAGCGTCGTCACGTCGAACCCCAGCCGCCCGAGCGCCGCGCCCACGTCGGCGGCGTCGTTCTGCGGATTGGGCAGGGGGCTGACCGCCGTGTAGGCGCTGTTGCCTATCACCAGCGCGAGCCGGCCACTACCCGGAACGGGCTGGCCCGTGACAGCGCTCGCCGACGCCAGCAGCACCGCGGCCGCCAGCGCGAGACGGAGCCGCCCGGCGCGCGCCGGGACACCTCTTCCATGCATGACTCGCCCTCCCCCATCCGTTCCCGTCCGGCCGCGGCCCGGCCCCCGGGAGGCCGCCGGCCGATCAGAACGTGCGGACGATCTCTACGCGCCTCTGCCGGTCGTCGTCCGGCGCGTGCGCGGGCAGCAGCCGGTCTTCGCCGTAGCCGACCGGCCGCAGCCGCCCGCGCGCGATGCCGCGTCCCACGAGGTAGTCGACCACCGCGCCGGCGCGACGCCGAGACAGCGCCAGGTTGTAGCCTGCGTCGCCGGTGGCGTCGGTATGGCCCTCGAGGATCACCGGCACCCCCGCCATCCGGCGGTCGGCCAGCGCCTCCGCCACGCGGTCGAGGTCGCGCATCGAGGCGGCCGTCAGCCGCGCCGAGTCGAAGTCGAAGCCGATGCTCAGCATGACGCTGACCTCGGCCGGCGCGTCGGGGGCGCCGGCGTCCGGCACGACGGCCAGCGACCGGACGATCGACTCGCGGGTCACCGGTCCGTCGACGGACCGGCGCACCCGCGACTGCGCCGCCGCGTCGGTGGCGGCGCAGGCCGCGGCCAGCGCCGCCACCGCCGCCACCGCCCCCCGGCTGCTCATCGCGCCGACTCTTCGCAGGTGACGGACCCGCCGCTCTCGGACGTCCGCGTGACGGCCAGGCTGCGCGTGGCCGAGGCCAGCAGGGCAGGCATGGTCGAGATGGTCTGGTGGCACACCGCCCACTCGGCCGAGCTCACCGCCGGTCTGACCGACGCGGTCGCGCTCGGCGGCGGCGCGACCGCCCCGGGGGCGTCGCCCAGCATGGTGACGGCCAGGCTGCGCGCCACGCCTTGCGCCCGCGCGTTCACCACCCGGTACGGGCCGGCCGCGGCGAGCTGCCGCGCCTCGAAGGGCGCGATGGGCTCGGTCGACGCGATGACCTTGATGAGCTCGGTGCCGGTGGTGCCGGTCACGACGATGCGCGACAGCGAGGCCGGATCGGGCACCTCGACCACGCGGTCGGCCCGGACCAGGTTGTCGGGCTGGTACTCGTTGGGAAACAGAATCGTGGTCTGACCGGCCGGATCGACGTTCAGGACGGTGACGTACGCGTCCTCGCTCGTCTTGACGAAGAGCGTGACGTCCTCGCCCTCGGCGTAGGTGTAGTCGGACCGATCGACCCACGACACGACGTCGAGGCCGTCCTGCCGGGGCCGGGGCCGCGGCTGCACGTCGTAGACGGCCGCCTGCTCGATCGACAACGTCCGCGAGAGCGGGCTATTCCCGGCCTCCTGGCCCCAGGCGAAGCCGCCGGACAACAACACCACGACCGCTGCCGCCGCGCCGAGAGTTCCGTACTTCATGGCTCGTCCTCCTGTGTGTAGCCTCATGGTCGTTCCGGCGCCGACGATCACGCGACGACGCGCACCGTTATCTCGTCCGTGGCCCAGTCCGACGTCGGCAGGCCGACCACCGCGTCGTTCAGCTGCGCCACGAAGGCGCCGCCGCCGACGGCCAGGCTCACCGCCCGGGTCAGGGTCTGGTTGCCCGAGAAACCCGCGAACACATCGCGCGTCACCAGCAGGATCACGCGGTTGTTCCCGAGCGGCTCGGCCGCCGCGAGGGTGAAGTTCTGGGCCGGCGGCGACGGGTAGGTGATGCTGCCCGCGGGCAGCGGCATGTTCTCGGCCAGCACCCAGACCTCGCCGACCGGATCGATCAGATAGAGGCTGTAGTAGCCGGCGGTGCTCGACGACACGTTGAATCCGAGGTTGGCGCCGATCCGGATCGGCACGGGAACCGCCGGCACCAGGCTGATCGAGAACTCGGCCCAAGGGTTCTCGATCACCGCCGACTGCGCCGACACCGGCGCCCCCGCGCCGGCCCGGTAGCCCAGGACCGACAGCGCCAGCAGTATCGTCACTATCGCGCGAGCCCCCGGGCGCCGCCGCGTCAACGTCGTTGCTTCTGTCATTGGAGTACCCCCCGGCAGGGGTCGCCGCCGTCCGTCAAGCGACGACCGAGACCGTGATCTCGTCGATGGCCCAGTCCGACGACGGCAGAGAGCGGGTCGTGCGGTTCAGCCGCTCTACGAACGTGTCGCCCCGGATGGCCAGACTCACGGCCGAGGTCAACGTGTCGTCGCCGGAGAAACCGCTGACGGGGTCGCGCGTGACCAGCACGATCACGCGGTTGCGGCCCAGCGGCTCGGCCGCGGTGAGGGTGAAGTTCTGCGCCGGCGGCGACGGGTAGGTAACGCTGCCTGCGCCCAGCGGCATGTTCTCGCCCAGCACCCAGACCTCGGACGCCGGGTCGATGAGGTAGAGGCTGTAGTAGCCGGCGGTGCCCGAGGACACGCTGAAGCCGAGCCGGTCGCCGAGCCGGATGGGCACGGGGACCGCCGGTACCAGGCTGACCGCGAACGGCTGCACCGCCGGTACGTACAGGACGCCCGCGGACTGGACGCCCGGCGTCGACGCCCGCGCGGCCGGCACTTCCGCGGGCCGGCTCGACCCGCAGGCTTCGAGCGCCACGATGCAGAGGGCCGCCGCGACGAACGCCGGGCGAGAGCTGCCAATCGATCTCCTGGACATTCGGTGAACCACCCCCATCCTTCGCCCCTCGCCTTCCGTTTTGCAGGGCCTGGGCGTCGGATTCCGATCGGCGAGGCAGCCCCGGGCTTCCATCGACGGCAAGCGACGCCAGTGTCGCCACGATACATGGCGACTGTGAAATTGAAATGAAACAGGCGCCATCCAATGAGTTACTTCTCATGAAACTCTCGAAACAAGTCGCGATCCCTGGAGTGCGCGCCGCTCTACGGCTCCCGGCCCGGCCGAACCATGCGGTATCCGACCCCGCGCTCGGTCGCGATGTAGGCCGGGCGTCTCGCGTTGTCTCCGAGCTTGCGGCGCAGCACCTTGACGAAGGCGCGCACCACGCTCACGTCGGCCGAGTCCCGGCCCGGCCACACCCGGCGCAGCAGGACGTCGTAGGTCAGCACCCGGCCCCTGCCGAGCGAGAGCGCCCTCAGCAGCTCGTACTCGGTGGCCGTCAGCTCCACGGGCCGGCCGGCCACCGTGACCTCCCGGCGTTCGTAACGGATGGCCAGGTCGTTCAGCACGAAGGGCTCCGGCTCGGCCTGCCGGCGCAGCACCGCCCGGACCCTGGCGGCCAGCTCCGTCGGCGAGAAAGGCTTGACGACATAGTCGGCGGCGCCGCTCTCCAGGGCCCTGGCAATCGTCTCGTCTCCCCCGTACGCGGAAACGAACACGACCGGCGGCTCGGCCGTCTCGCGGATGCGCTCCATCAGCTCGATGCCGCCGATGCCCGGCAGCACCAAGTCGAGCAGGATCAAGTCGGGCCTCTTGGTCCTGATGAGGCGCAACACCTCGCGCGGGTCGCTCGTCACCACCGTGGCGTAGCCGGCGGCGGTCAGGGCCTCGCGGGCCGACCGCAGGGCCAGCGGGTCGTCGTCGACGACGAGGATGCGCTTCTCGCCGCGCCTCTCTCCCGGCCGGCGGTCACGGCTCGCGCCGTCGACGACGGCGCTCCTCCCGCCGGCCTCTCCGGCCACGGGAATCGTGAAGACGACGCGCGTTCCCGGGCCGTCGCCGCCGCTCTCGGCCCAGATGCGCCCGCCGTGCGCCTCCACCAGGCCCTTGCATATGGGCAGGCCCCGTCCATTCCCGCCGCCGTGCGCGCGGTCGGCGGCGGCGGATGCGCGCGTCCGAAACAGGTGGGGCAGCCGCTCCGGCGGCACCCCCGGGCCCTCGTCCGACACCGAGATCGCCACGCGGTCGCCGTCCCGCGCCGCCGCGACGCGGACCGGAGACGACGCGGGAGAGTTCTGCGCCGCGTTGGACAGGAGGTTGTTCAGCACCTGCGCGATGCGCTGCGGGTCGGCCGACACGCGGGGCAGGTCGGGCGGCAGATCGACGCGAACCGCGTGCCTGCCGCCGCCGCTCAGGAACGTCTGCCTGGCCGGCTCCACGAGCGCGGCCACGGCCACCGGCTCGGGGACGACGGCCGGCGCCCCCGCGTCGAGGCGCGCCGCCGCGAGGAGGTCGCCGACGAGGCGGCGCATGTGGTCGGCCTGCGCGTCGACGATGCGGAAGAACTGCCGCATCTCCGCCGGCTCGGGGTCGGGCGAGACGTCGAGCACCGCTGCGCACGAGCCCTTGATGGAGGCCAGCGGGGCCCGCAGCTCGTGGCTCGCCACGCTCAGGAGCTCGGCCCGGGCCCGCCGCTCGTCCCGGTGGATGCAGGCGTTGGCGATGGCCGTCGCCGCGTGCGCCGCGAACGCTTCGAAGACCTCGCGGTCCTCGCTCGAGGGCCCGTTTCCCCCCTCCGCGACGCCGACGAGGACCGCACCGACGGGCGCGCCGCGGTGCAGCAGGGGCGCGGCGAGCCCGGAAGTCGGCAACGGCGCGTCGAGAGGAATACCCAGCGAACGGAGCCGGGCCTGCAGGTCGGGCAGCCTCGTCACCCCGGGCAGACTCAGCAGGTGATCGAAGAGCCGCGGCCCGCCGGGCCAGGCGGCCAGACGCCGGCGCTCGTCCGCCGTGAAGCCCGATCCCTCGAGGCCGGCCGCCACGCCGGCGCCGCCGCCGGTGACGACCACCGCGCGCGGGGCGCCCGTCAGGGCGCGAATGCACTCGGCCGCCTCACGAGCGACGGTGTCCGGATCGAGGCTCGCGCTGACGCGCAGGACCGCCGCGCTCAGCCGAGACATGCGATCTCCCATCCATTAGGGAAAACGCCGGCCGGACGCGAAACGAACGGTCCCGGCCCTCACGATGGGGCGGCGCCCACGCCCACGGCAGTAGCGTCAGCACCCCCGCCACGACCCCCGGTGCGGAAGAGCGGGTAGAATCGAGCCGCGCCGGGCCGACGAGGTGGACCCTTGCGGAGTGACGACGAGCTGCGGCGGGAAAACCAGGCGCTCCGGCAGCGCATCGCTCGCACCCGGGCCGAGCTCGAGACCCTCGTCGAGACCTCGCCCGGGGGCATAGTGGTCTTCGACGCCCGCACCGGCCGCCCCGTGTCGTTCAACCGCGAGGCGGCGCGCATCGTCGAGGCCCTGGGCCGGCCAGGCCAGGCCCCCGAGCGCGTGCTCCAGGCCATGACTTGCCGGTTCGCCGACGGGCGCGAGCTCGCCCTCGCCCGACTGCCCCCGTCGGAGCCGGCGGGCGTCGTGGCGTTGCGCGACGAGGTGATCGTGCTCGCGGTGCCCGACGGCCGCGAAGTGCGAACCCTGGTCAACGCCGCGCCCATCCGCGGCGACGGCGGCGAGGTCGAGTCGGTGGTGGTCACCCTGCAGGACCTGGGGCCCATCGAGAACGCCGAGCGGCTGCAGACCGAGCTGCTGGGCATGGTGAGCCACGAGCTGCGGTCCCCCCTGACCGCCATCAAGGGCTCGACGGCCACCGTGCTGGGCGCCGCGGCCGCCCTCGCCCCGGCCGAGATGCTGCAGTTCTTCCGCATCATCGACGAGCAGGCCGACCGCATGGGCGGCCTCATCGGCGAGCTGCTCGCGCGGGTCACCCCCACGCCGCCGGCCGACGACGCCGGGGGCGATGCCGGCACCCGGCCGGGGGGGCCGGCCGGGCCCCGCGAGCCGGGTCTCGAAACGCGCGTCCTCGTGGTCGACCGCGACCCCCAGACCCGGCGCTACGTGTGCGACGCCCTGTCGTCGGCGGGCTACGCGCCGCTCGCCGCGGGCGAGCCGGCGGAGCTGCCCGAGCTCGTCAAGACGAGGAAGCCCCGGCTCGTCCTGCTCGACCCGACGGGGTCCGCGGCCGACGGCATCGAGCTGATGCGGCACGTCCGCGAGCTGGCCGACATTCCCGTCATCTTCATCTCGGGCTACGGCCGCGACGAGACCATCGCCGAGGCCCTCGAGCTGGGGGCCGCCGACTACATCGTCAAGCCGTTCTCGCCGACCGAGCTGTCGGCGAGGGTGCAGGCGGCCCTGCGCCGGCTCGCCGAGCGGGTCCCCTACCGGGCGGGCGACCTCGCCATCGACTACGAGCAGCGCCGGGTGACGGTGGACGGCCGCCGCGTCGACCTGACGGCCACCGAGTACGAGCTGCTGCGCGTGCTCTCGACCGGCGCGGGGCGGGTGTCGACGGTCGACGCGCTGCTGCGGCAGGTGTGGGGCGGGCGGCGGGCCGGCGACCCCAAGCTGCTGCGCGCCTTCGTCAAGCGCCTGCGCCGCAAGCTGGGCGACGACGCGGCCCACCCTGCCTACGTCTTCACCGAGCGCGGCGTCGGCTACCGCATGGCCGCGCCCGACGACGGGGTCGAAGAGCCCTCCCCGCAGGCAAGCTGACACAGCAAGGCGGGTGGCGGATCATCGACGAGCCCGAGCGCCCTCGCGCGGCACCGCTTCCCTGAAACGCTGTTCCCGCCGCTTCCCCGATCCGCATTCCCGGAATCGGAGCTCCACCTCCGCGCCCGAGAATACGCAAGCCCCCCCCCATACAGGGGGGAATCCCCCCCCAATGATGGAGGCGACAGGGAATCCGCTGTCGCCCTACGATTGGCTCGAATCGGCCAAGATGGCAGCGTTGCGACCACCAGGCAGCGCCAAAAACAAATCCAAGACACGGGTAGTTGCGATTGAAACCACGATCTCGCTCTCTGCTGGCACCCCCTCGGGGGTGCTGACAGCGTTCTGTCGAGCAGGCCCACGCAGGCGCCGCATGACCGACACCCGAGCCGCCGCGGTCGTATCGTCCGACCGGGTTCGCCGCCTCACCCGGCGGCAAGGCGCCCCCCGGGAGGCGCCGACCTGCCGCGGCGAGAGAGCGAGGCGCTTCGAGGCGCCGACGCGCTGCGGCGAGAGAACGAGGCGCTTCGGCGCCACGCCGCCAGGCTGAGGGCGACCGTCCGGCGCATCGGCGCGAGCCTCGACGCGGCCGCCCGCGCGCGCCGCGACGGGTGGTTGCCGGCCGAGCTCCTCGGCCCGGTGGGCCGACAGCTGCTCACCCCGCTGACCTCCATCAAGGGCTCGACGACGACGGCGCTGGACGCGCCGGCCACCCTCGACCGGGGCGGGATGCTGCAACTCCTCCGCATCATCGACGAGCAGGCCGACCGCATGGCCGACGTCATCGACGGCGGGCTGGCGGCGCACGCGATCGAGGCCGGGAGCGGCGGAATCGGCGACCGGCTCGAGGCGTACGCGATCGAGGCCGGGAGCGGCGGAATCGGCGAGGGCTCGCGATCCCGTCCCGCGGACCCGGCGGTCGACGACCGCGGGGCCGGCGCCGGCCCCGCGACGGGCGGGCCCGCCGCACACCTCCAGCTACGGCAGGCGCCGTCGACCAGGAGCGTGCAGATGGCCCGGCGACCGCCCGCCGGGCTCGAGCCCTTCCGGCTGGGGGACCTCGCCGTCGACCATGAGCGGCGCCGGGTGACGGTGGCCGGCCGCCGGGTCGACCTGACGGCCACCGAGTACGAGCTGCTGCGGGCGCTCTCCGCCAACGCGGGCGGCGTGTCGACGGCCGACGCGCTGCTGCGGAGGGTGTGGGGCGGGCGGCGGGCGGGCGACCCCAAGCTGCTGCGCGCCTTCGTCAAGCGTCTGCGCGGAAAGCTGGGCGACGACGCGGCCAGCCCCGCCTACATCTTCACCGAGCGCGGGGTCGGCTATCGCCTCGCCGCGCCCGGCGACGGGCCGCGCTGACCCCCACGAGCGAGATCGCGGACCCGCGCGGCGCTCAGGGCGCATCGAACGTCAGGCTGAGCTGACCGGCGGCGTCGCGGCTCTCCGCTCGGGGCTCGCGGGCGAGGTAGTCGGCCCAGTCGTCCATCAGCCGCCGCCGGCGCTCGAACAGGTCGGAGCGGGCGTAGGCCGCCTCGACCCGGTTCCGAACCGTGTGGGCGAGGGCCGCCTCGACCACCTCGCGCGGGTGGTCGGTCTCTTCCGACGCCCAGTCGCGAAAGCTCGACCGGAAGCCGTGGGGGACGGCGGCGATGGCCAGGTCCTTCAGGGGCCGCGACAGCGCCTCGTCCTTGAGCGGCCGCCCGCGGGCCCCCGGGAACACCAGGGGGCCGCCGGCTCCGAGCCCCCGCGCCGCCCCCAGCAGCTCGACCGCGCGCCCGCACAGCGGCACCCGGTGCTCGCGGTTCGCCTTCATGCGCCCCGCCGGCACCGTCCACACCCGGCCGGCCCGGTCCATCTCGGTCCACCGCGCCCCGCGCACCTCGCCCGACCGCGCCGCCGTCAACACCAGAAACTCGAACGCCAGCTTCACGACGGCCCGCACCCCGGCCCGCCGCACCGCCGCCACCGCCGCCGCCACCTCCCCGTGGGGCAGGGCCTGCATGTGCTCGACGCTCTCGCGCTGGCGCCCCAGCACCTGCTCGACGCGGTCGCACGGGTTGTCGGCCCGGTACTCCATGGCCACCGCCCACTCCATCACCGCGTGCAGGCGCTGGCGCAGCCGCCGCGCCGTCGTCGGCGACCGGTGCCACACCGGGGCCAGCGTCTCGACGACGTCGGCGCGGGTCACCTCCGACACCCGCATGCGGCCCATGCGGGGAAAGGCGTAGCGCGTCAGACCCGACAGCCAGTCGCGGCCGTACTTGCGGTTGCGCCACCCGGGCCTGATCTGCGCCCACACCTGCTCGGCCGCCTCGGCGAAGGTCGGCACCCCCCGGGCCCGTCGCCTCTCGGCCAGGGGATCACCGCCGGCGCGGGCGAGGCGGCGGTTGTCGAAGGCCCGGGCGCGGGCCTCGTCGAGCGAGACGAGGGGAAAGCTGCCCAGCCCCAGCTCGCGCCGCCGGCCGCGAATGCTCAGCCGCTGCACCCAGCTCCGGGTGCCCGACGGCTGCACGTCGAGGTAGAGGCCGTGGCCGTCGCAGTAGCGGCCGGCCTCGGCCACCGTGCGCACGAAGTCGGTCGAGAGCGCGTTCCGCGGGTGCCGCCCGCGAGGTCCCGGCCGTGGTCGTCCGTCCGTGTCATCCCGCACCTGCCCCACGTTCTTCCCCTTGTCCGCCGGCGTATTTTGGCGGAAAATTCACGATAAAGTAATACATCGGTCACACGGGCGGGGTCAAGCCGAAGATCCGCCATAGGTCCATAGTTTTCGGGCGTACCAGCCCAACGCCGAGCCGACCAGTCCGGCTGTCTCAGGGTGGACTGATCCGATTCCCCCGTGCATTTAGTGAATACTAATTCACCCTCTGAGATTCCGCAAATTTCGTGGTGGCGGGCGTGCGTCGGCATGACCGTCGCCCGTTCGTGCGCAATTCGCGGCGGAGCCCAGGAGGCCTGAAGACAGATGCGGAGCGGTAGTCGACATCGGGGGGAGGCAGGGGGCGGATGGTTCGGTTTCCCCCCGCTGCTGGCGACAAACGGACGGATTCACAAGGGAGATTGCGACATGCGGACAGGAGCGATTTTCGCGAGAGGCAGTTGCCGGGCGCTGAAGTGGATGGCGCTGTTCGGCGTGATGTTCGCGCTGGGGGCCGGTACGGCTGCGGCGCAGCTCACCGTCGAGGTAGACGACGAGGTGCACGAGGGCGACCTTGTGACGCTGACCGTGGGCGGCACGGTAGACATCGGGGCCGATGCAGCCGCTGCCGTGCTGACGGTAACCGCCTCGGCTGGTACTGCAGACGCGAGCGCAATTGCCAATGTCACCGACGGTGAAGGCAACGACTACGGGACGTTCTCGACGGCGAGGATAGACTTGCCGGAAGGCGGTGCTGACGGGATCACCGGCCACTCAGTGAACGGCACGTTCACTTGGCAGGTGGGCTCCGACCTCGACGCCGAAAACGAGTTGGTTACCCTGACGTTTACCGCGACGGGAGCGACAGCCCCGAGCGCCACTCCGATCGTGACGATCGACGACGACGAGACGCAGTCGTTCGTGTGGATCCCGGCAGCACCAACGCTGAAGGAGGGGGGTACGGCCAACATCACCCTCAGGGCCGACCCTCTCCCTGTTCAGTTGACCCACACCGTGACGCTGGTCGTCGACGCGGGGTATGCGACGCGAAATCCAGCAGATGACACCGACGTTAACACTCATCTGTTCAACGTCACGGCTCCCGAGGTCGCCCTCTTGCTCAAAGCGCCGGCCAACGACGGCAACCGCGATGATGACATGATCACGCTGCAGGCGAGGGACGCCACCGTCAACCCTCTGGCCGAGCTGTCGATCAACGTCGAGGACATCCACGGACTGCCCGACGCAACCGCCATCACCGCGAAGGCCTACGACATGATGACGGGCGGCAACGAGGTCATGTCGGTGGAGGAAGGCGGCACGGTCTATCTCGAGGTCATGGTGGACCGCGGCACCGACGGGTACCCCATGGGCGAGGCGATCGACGTGGCCTTGTCTCTGTCCGACTCCACTCTCGGGATGCTTGAAGCAGACATGGTCACGGTTCCCACCGGCACGGGCGTGGCCAAGGCTCCGCGCGTCATGCTGACAACCGAGGTGATGGACAGCCTCGATGACGGGACGCTCGTCGTCAGCCTCACTGCGAGCGGTACGACGGCTGCCAACGGACCGGTGGGAAGCGCGATGGGGACTCCATTCTCGCTCATGATCGCCAACACCACCATGAAGAACGTCGAACCGAAGTCGGCCGCCGAGGTTCAGGCCGTGGTCGACGCGGAGATAGCCGACAAGCAGGGATCTGATGGCGTTTTCACGACGGAGGACCCCACCCTCAATATCCTGGTCGATCAGCTATTCGATCTGCCGGGGGTCGGGTTCGATGTCGCGATTAGCCATGAGGAGAACTCGTCGTCGGGTACTGCCGTGTGGGTGTCCTTCGAGGGGACAAGTCAAGTGAATTTGTTCCCTCACTCCCCCGCGACGGAAACCGTCACGCTGACCGCGGTCGTCAGCTCCACGGCCAGCGCCACCGTCAGCCAGAACTCGGCGAACAGCGCGTCGGTGACGTTCGACGTGACGGTCCACCCGGTGCCCACGCCCACGGATCCGCCCGATGCACCGGGCGAGCCGCAGGCCACCGTGCCCAACGACCAAAGCGGGAATCCGCAGCGCGGAATGTTGGACGTGTGGTGGACGAAGCCGGCCGACAACGGTAGCGTCATCCTCGACTACTCGCTGCAGTATCGAGTCAAGGGCTCGCCGAACTGGACGGTCATGAGCGCGCCCATACCTGCCATCGACTACCCGGTTACGACGCTCTCCGGGTTGCTCGACGGGACGACGTACGAGTTCCAGGTGCGGGCTCGGAACGCCAACGGCATGTCGGGTTGGTCCCCCATCGGGGAGGGCATGACCCTGGCCGCACCGGTCCTGCCCGACCTGAAGGGTCAGATCACCGCGATGAAGCTGACCGGCGGCGTCACGGAGAAGAACATCGGGGGCGTCACTCGGGTTCATGTCACCGAAGGCGCGACCGACGTGAAGCTCGAGGTGACGGTGCAGTGGACGCATGAAGAGATCTCTGCGCTCTATGGTGCCGGGACAACCGCCGATCCGGCTGTGATCGATGTGCTGATCAAGGGACACTTGGCCTCACAGCAGACCTCGGCCCTGCCGAACTGGGTCTCCTGGATCGACGATCAGCAGGACGCGCACTTCCCCGATTCAGGAGGGATCTACGACGGGTCCACGCCGGGACGCCTCATGGTCAAGATTCCGAAGAAGCCGAAGGCGACCGAGTTCCCCTACAGCCAGCGTGAGGTCAGGAGCAGCACCGCGTCGATCACTCTCCTGATTCTCGAAGACGACGCCGAGGCAGAGAACGATGCCTTCTACGTGGAGACTTGGCGCAGCCCGGATGTCGACCTGAACGCGGGTAGCGCGGTCAACCGGGTGACGCCCATAGTGGTCATCGAAGACAACGACGAGCAGAAGGTCACCGTGAAGAAGGGCACCTCGTCCGGGCCCACGAAGGTCTACGAGAACGCCGACACGAGCTTCACCATCGCGGCGTCTCCGGCCAGAGTCGACCTGCCGCTGGACGTCCGGCTGGACATGCTCGATCTGTCCGGGGTGACGGTGAGTGCGGCCAAGATCTCGCTGAGCACCGCCGCGGTGACGCTGAACGCCGATCGCAGCGGCAGCACCGCCGGCAACAAGGCCGACGTGACCGTTCACTTGCCGGCATCGGACGGCGACCGGAAGGACGACCACTACGATCTTCAGGCTTCGGTGGTCTTGTACTCGTTGTCAGCGGGGGGATACGAGCCGATAGCGGTGGCCTCGCACAAGATCGACGTGCTGGACATTCACAAGCTGCCGCCGCTCATGGTGAGCCCGGCGTCGGGCATGGTGGACGAAGGCGACGAGATCGAGCTGACGCTGACGGTCGATCGGAATCCGCACGACACCATCGCCACGTCGGGGTCCGAGACCAGGCAGTACACGGCCGAGGCGCTCACCATCGCGGTTATGGCGGGCGGCACCGCCAGCGCATCGGACTACACGATGACCCCGAGCGCCATCACGGTTGACGCGCACAACAAGAAGGCGCCCTGGACGCAGGAGGTGAAGGTCAAGATCGCGGCGACGGACGACGAGGACATCGACGCGGAAACGCTGATGCTGGACTTCGTCGTGAACGGCACGGTGGCCGCAAACGGGCCCAGGCCTGACGATGCGCCCGCCTACGATGCCCAGGCGTCGCTGACCATCCAGGACGCCACGGCAGCCTTGGTCTCGGTGAGAGAAAACGCCTATGACGTCATCAAGGCGGCGCTGGGTGATCCTCCCATGCTGATGACGGGCATGTCCGGCGAGCTCATGGGGGCCAACCTGTTCGACTACGACTCGAGCGCCGTCACCGTGGCGTATGGCACCTCCGTGGAGGGCGGTGCGGTCACGGCGTCCGCCAGCGGTGGGACGGTGACGATCATGGGGGCGATGGCCGGCGAGGCCAAGGTGACGATTACCGCCACCGCGACCCCCAACTCGTCGTCGCTGATCGTCAACCAGACCAAGGCGAACGTGGCCCAGCTCACCTTCCCGGTGATGGTCGAGGACCCTGCGCTCACCTTCACGGTGATGGGGCCCGACGAGATGAACCTCACCGAGGGCGGCATGGGCGGCATGGTGACGGTCATGACCAACCGGGCCGTCTCCGAGAACACCGAGGTGATGCTCATGCGTGACGGGAGCAGCTCGGCGAGCGAGGACGACTACATGCTGGATCCCCCGTTGGTCACCATCATGGCCGGTGACATGGAAGGCCACACGATGGTCATGGCGGTGGACGACAACATGGCCGAAGACATGGAGATGCTGACGCTGTTCCTCGTCGTCGACGGGATGCAGATGTCCGACCAGTCGGTCAGCTTCTACCTCTGGGATGCCGCGGTGCCGGCCCTGCCGATCATCGCGCAGCTCCTGCTGGCGGCCTTCCTGGCCATCGGCGGATACCGCCGGTACCTGCGGCGGTAGCGTTCGGCGGCGTTCGTAACTCTCCCTTGCCCCCTCTCCCCCGACGCCCCGGGGGGGAGGGGGTTCTTCCTTTCTGGGGGCGGATCTCCCCGCGGGCCCGCCGGGGTCGGCGCTGCGCTCCCAAACGCCACGTGACCGACGGCGGGCATCGCGGGCGCCGCGGGTCCGCGGGAGGTGCCGAGATGCTGGCTGACCTGAAGACCCGGCTCGCCGACCTCGAGCGGGCCGCGCAGGCCGCCGAGGGTCGCGACGACGACCTCGCGGGCATGGTCGCCGGGCTGAACCGGGCCTTCGGGGCCCTCTGCCGGGTCCTCGAAGACGAGCGTCCCGGCACCGCGGCGCGGCTGCTCGCGGCGCTCGACGAGGCCGATGCCGACCCGGTCGAGGGCTACGGCGACCGGGTGACCGGGAAGATGCGGTCGATGCTGGGGCGCATTCGGGAGTTTCTGATGGGCATCGGCAAGTCGACCAGCCCGAGAATCGCCCGCGCCAAGCGGTGAAACGGCCTGCCTCGCGCGGTGGAACGCGTGCTACGTTCTGAGAGTCTCGGTGGCTGACCCCGGGCGAGGTCGCAAGAGGGGCCAAGGCCAATGAAGAAGCACCGGGCGTACGTTCGAGGCGGCAGCGTCTCCGACATGATGCGGCTGTTGGCGGCGGACGCGACGCGTCGCGAGCCGCGCCCGGCCCGGCGGTTGTTCATGGCCGGCATCGTCCTCGCGGTCGTCGTGGTTGCCTTGGTGTTCGCGATGCTGGGATTCCTCGCCAGTTGAGGAACACGAGCAGTCGCCGCCCGCACCGGGCTCCAGGTTGCGCATCAGGTCCTTCGCGTCTTCCGAACGCAGGTAGGTCGGAGGTGGTCGCGGGTCAGGACGGTCCTCAGGCTCGGCTTTGACTCCCGCTCAGAGGCGTTGTATCGTGTCAACACGACGAGGCCGAGGCATCCCAAGAAGGATGTCGAGGATGCCCTGGGCGCAGCCGAGAGGGATAGTGCCGCTCCACCACTTCACGTTGATCGTCGACGGACCGGACGTTCAGCAACCGGCGCTGGTCGACGCGTTGTTCGAGGCGGGTTGCGACGACGGGCTGGTCGGTCGCTCGGAGGGAATCCAGTACATCGAGTTCGACCGCGAGGCGCCCGGCCTCGAAGACGCCGTTCTCTCGGCGGTGGCTGACGTCGAGAAGGTCCCCGGCGTGACGGTGGCCCGAATCGCCGACGCCGGTCTCGTGTCGATGGCCGGCATCGCCGCCCGCACCGGGCGTACCCGCGAGAGCGTACGGCTTCTGATTGCAGGCGCACGGGGGCCCGGGGGGTTCCCGCCGCCCGTCACCGATCCGCGAAGTCGATACCGGCTCTGGCGCTGGTCCGAGGTGGAACGCTGGATCGCCGCGTATCTCGGAGAGCCGGCGGAATCGTCCGATGACGACCTGTTGACGGCCGTCAACGCCAGCCTGGAGCTTCGCCGACATGGCCGCCGGATGCACCCGAGGCGGCAGACGAAGCTGCGCGACCTGGCTGGACTGTAGCAACCGGGCCTGTCTCGACGAATACAGCGGGCCGGCCAGGCGGCACAGCAGCCCGCAGGGATGGTGCGTGGAGACGGCGTCCGTACGCGATCGCGGTCAGGAACCGCCTCGACGCCGCCTCGCGTCCAGGCGGGCCAGCAGGTCCGCCTCGTCGCGACAGACCAGCGCCTCGGCCGAGAGTGCGGCGGGGTCTTCTCGCGCAATCCGCGCGGCCAGACGCTCGGTAACGGCGAGGCCTCGGCTCCGCAGAATGGAGCGAACAATCTCGGCCCGTCCTTCCGCCTGCCCCGCCGCCCGTCCTTCCGCCCGCCCCGCCGCCCGTCCTTCCGCCCGCCCCGCCGCGTGCGCCTCGCGGCGCTGTGCGCCGAGCCACAGGTCGTCGTCCGGGCCGGTGCCGGCAGCGTCGCCCAGCGCGCGGCCGACGCGTTCCAGCACGGCGCACGTCGCCTCCGACAGCGCCGGCTCGTTCAGGGCGGCGTGAATCTCCGCCGCCGTCCAGCCCGGCAGGGCGACGCTCGCGCCCACCGCACGATAGCCGTCCCCGACGCGCCGGTGAATGGTCAGGCCCGGCCGGCGCCGGGGCGAGCCGCCCTCCGGCACCTCGACCCACACCTCGCGAAAGCCCCACGCCTCGTACAGCCCCAGCTTGCCGCGCCGCACGTCGGTCGAATAGTCGACCTCGAGCACGACGTCGGGCAGGTGGTCGGTGCCCACCTCGACCCAGGGACCCGGCGGCTGCGTCCCCGCCGGGTCGAGATAGACCATCTGGTCGGCCTGCATGATGCGCCGCCGCTGGCCCCGCGAGTCGCGCAGGGCCAAGTCGGCCGTGCCGAGGGTCGCGATGGGCGCCCCCCGGACCGCCGCGATGCGCGTCAGCAACGCCGCGAGCCGTTGACCCGGGCCTTCGTGATAGACCGTGACGGGCTCGCGCACCACCCAGGCCGTCTCGGTGTCGCCGTCCCAGTACTCGAAGCGGCCCTCGTAGTCGT
The DNA here is from genome assembly GCA_965116765.1 of Vicinamibacterales bacterium. Lineage (GTDB taxonomy): Bacteria > Acidobacteriota > Vicinamibacteria > Vicinamibacterales > UBA8438 > JAJEEA01. The sequence continues at coordinate 3,207,761 of OZ220718.1, forward strand.
CGAGGGCGGCGCGGGTGATGCGTACGGCACGGCAGCCGGGGAACTCGGGAGGGGGCTCGGCGGGGTTCGGCCGGGCGCCGTCCGACGGTGTTTCGGGGACAGGCGCCGAGGCGGCGGGACCCGCCGGCGCGGCGGGGGGAGAAGCCATCGAGCCATCATAGCACCCGTCCGGCTCTCGACCTCGGGCTCGAAGGCACGGGCGTCGGCGAGGCTCGTGCGGGTGATTTACCAGGGTCGATCAGTGCCTTGAACGGACCCTGCAAACGCGCCGCCGCCCAGGCCGCGTCCCGGCCCTTCTCCGGACCGATCACGGTTCGTCCCTGGTCGGGAAGTCACGTTGGGCAACGAGCTCCAACGCCGCGACCGCGGTGACGATGGGGATGTCGCCGATGTGGCCGAGGGCCAGCATGTGCTTCTTGTCGCCGGAGACAATCAGGTCGGCCCGTCCAGCGATTGCAGTGGCCAGGATCGGATTGTCGTCCGGGTCGGGCGAGGCATCGACGTCGGGCAGGTCGGCCGCGACTTCCCCGATCGCCTCCAGGTTGCGCATCAGGTCTTCCGCGTCTTCCGAACGCAGGTAGGGTCGGAGGCGGTCGCGGGTCAGGACGGTCCTCAGCTCGGTGAGCTGCGCCTCGGAGGTCACCAAGGTCAGACGCTTGCGCCTGATCGCCGCCAGCACGCGGCCCTGGGGACCGCTCGCCGCTATCAGCGCGCTGACGAGGACATTGGTGTCAAGCACGATCCGCACGGGCGTCCGCCACTGCTCGATCCGCGAGGGCCTGGGCCGCCTCGGGCGACAGGTGCTTGTTGCGTTCCCAGACCGCTTCGAGCGTCTCCCAGAAGATTGCCTGCCGGACCGCCCGGTCGACGAACCGGGACAGGTCTCCCTTTCGGCCTCCGGTTCTGGCGAGGTAGCTGCGCAGGCTGCGGTCGGTTTCTTCAGAGACGACGAGGCTCCATCTGATGCTCATCCGACTGTCCGTTCCGAAAACCCGGAGGTCAGCGTATATCTGCTTGTGTGTTTATATGCTATCGATACGCAATGACGTTGGCAAGGGACTGAACGGTTCCGCCGCCTCCCGTCGGGCAAAAACGGTTGCGCCGACATCAACCTGGGGCGGAGCACCGCGGTTCGGTGCTACGCCCGATGCTCCCGGAACCGGAACGTCGCCTCCGACTGCTGGCGCGTGAGCTGCAGGGTGACCAGCGCGGTGCGGTGGGGCGCGAAGAACCGGCCGATGGCGTCGCGCGGAATGCGCACGCCGCCGCGGCCGCCGCTGCCGAGGGTGGTGAACCCCACCGGGGTCCGCTCGTCGAGCTCGGGGTAGGCGGTGATGCTGAGGCTGAGGGCCTCGTGCACCTTGTCGATGGTGCGAACGAGGCGAGTGCAGTCGACGTAGACGCTGCGGTACGAGGCGTCGCCCGAGTACTTGTGCACCTTGCGGATGGCCGACTCGTGGAAGAGCCGCGCCACGAGGTCGCCGCGGTCGTGGTCGTCCTCGTAGAACTCGAGCAGGTGGTCGTCGACGCCCACCCCGTACTGGTCGCGCACGCGCACCACGGTGTTCTGGAAGCCGTGGTTGCGGGCGTCGCGCCGCGGGGCCGGCGGCGCCAGCGCCCGGTTGCCCTCGTCGAGCTCCCGCCGCCACGCCTCGAACCCGTCGTCGTCGACGGTCAGCCCGCGGACGATCTTCTCGAGCAGAGCGCCGTCGGGCGTGTCCTGCGCTCCTTCGCCGATGGGTCGCCGCCGGTGCGACAGGGTGATGGTGCCGTGGTTGTGGTCTTCGACCAGGCCGAACGCGGTGGCCCCCGACGACGCCTCGAGCGTGTACTCGACGCCGGGGCCGCCCGCCTCGGGCCGCGCCGGAAACACCGCCCCGATGCGCACGCAGTCGAGGTTGGCGGTCGACGCGCGCACCGTCCCGTCAGACCCGTCCTCGTTGGCGATCGACGAGATGCCGCGGAAGCCGCGGTTGCCGACGAGCACCGTGCACAGCACGTTGCCGGACTGGTACATGGTGCCGCCGCGGCCGAAGCGGTCGCGCTCGGCCAGGCCCCACGTGTAGGGGCTGGCGAGCTCGAGCCCCCGCAGGATGTGGGTGCCGGTCTCGAACGCCCGCCCCTCGGGCTTCTTGGCGACGAACCCCTTGTAGACCCGCCCGATGAACGAGCGCCCCTTGTGGGCGAGGTGCGAGCCGAAGTTGGCGGGGGCCAGCATCACGAGGCGCTTCACCGGCGCCCGGGCCGGCGTGTAGTGCCGCTGCAGCCAGTCGCGGATGACGAGGCCGCCGGTGCTGTGGACGACGGCGTCGACGGCGCCCTTGCGCCGCGGCAGCCCGTGGCGGCGCCACGCCACGTCCATCGCCTCGGCGACGTCGTCGAAGCGCACCTCGTCCTCCATGCTCACATAGTCGGCGAGCGAGACGATGGACACCTCGCGCCCCAGCCGGGCGCGCAGCAGCCGCGCCAGCGGCTCGAAGGTCTGGGACGTGTCGCTCCAGCCGTGCAGGATGACGATGGGTCGTTCGGGCATCTCGCGCCGCCTCCGCGGGTTGTGCCGCCGGGAGCCGTCCGGGGGCCTCGGCCGGCGTCGCCGCGGCTCCGGCCGCCCCGACGCCCGCTCCGACCGTCCACCTGATCCACCGGGCGCGCAGCCCCCGTGCGTCGCCCTTGCCGGCCGCGTGCTCCAGCGCGGCTTCCATCGGGCCGGGCGTTCCCCCGTTGCCGGGCACCGGTGCTCCGCACGCCGTGCGAACGTGTTGCCCATCGCACGGTCGACGGCGGCACACCCTATCACGACTGCATCCCGCGGCGCCAGCCGACCGAGGCCCGTGCCGCCGAGGCGCGGGAAGACGCGGTCGCGAAAGCCCGGCCGTCAACACGTGGTCCCCTTGACATGATTTTCGCTAATCCTGCACACTAGCGGTAATGTCACGCGACAGGGCGCAGCCCGTGCTCCAACCCGCCCCGGCGCTCGTCAGCCTCCCCCTGGCCGCCGACGACATCAGCGCCCTTCCCGCCGGGCTTCGCAGGCGAATCGCCGACGCCGAGACCGAACCGGCCGATTGGGCGCTCCTGGTGACGGGAGAGTCCGAGCTCACCGGACTGGTACAGAACGTCATCTCCCGGCTCGCATCCATGGTCGCGGCAGACCGGCGGAAGCTCACCGAGGACAACATCGAGCTGCTGGTTCGCAGCATGCTCCCGCACGCGCCGCGCCGCACGGTCGACGCGCAACTGGAGCTCGACAACGCCCGCCTGCGAGCGGCCTACCTCGAGGAAGTGCCGACGCGGTCGGCCCATGAAGTCCGTGCCGCGTCGGGCCTGAACCCGAAGAACCCGAGCGAGCCGGCCTCGCGCTGGAAGCGCGAACGACGGGTCTTCGCCGTGCGCCACGGCGGGCGCGATCTGTTCCCGGCCTTCCAGTTCGAGGACGGCTACCCGCGGCCCGTCATCAAGCAGGTCCTCCACGAGCTTCCCCCGACGGCGACCGACTGGCAGATCGCCATCTGGTTCGCGTCGGGAAACGGCTGGCTGGACGGGGCCGAACCCCGGAATCGACTCGATGCCCCCGACGAGGTGCTCGAAGCGGCGCGGCGGCTCGCCGATGCGACCGAAGGCTGACGGCTGCTGACAGCATGTCGATTCCGAGGCCGCCCGCGGCGCTCCCGCGCCCGAACCTCACGGTGCTCGGGGCCGGAACCCCCGTGCACCGCGTGCACGGACGGCGCCGGCGCCCGCTCGAGTTCAACGAGTGCAGGGGCAACCCCACGCGGTTCGCACCGATCCAGGATGCCGACGGGCGTTGCGTCCCGTCGCTGTACGGGGGTAGCAGCTTTATCGCGGCCGTGTACGAGACCATCTTCCACGACGTGCCCGCGCACGCGCGATGGAAGTCTGTACCGCTGGACAGGGTCACCGCCAGCGCGCACGCCGAGCTGGCGCCCTTGCGCGACATCCGACTCGCCAGCCTCCGCACCCCCGACCTGGCGAGATGGCGCGTTTCTCGCGACGCCCTGATCGGCAGCTCGCCGACGCGGTATCGAGACACGGCTGCCTGGGCCAAGGCGGTCCACGACCAGTTTCCCGACGTGGAGGGGCTGGTGTGGACCTCGAATCGCTGCGACCCCGACAGCGCTTGGCTCTTCTTCGGAGACCGGGTGCGCCCGGGCGACTTCCGGATCGTCGCGGCCCGGGACGGCCGATGCGATCGTTCCTTCCTCTTCGACGTTCGAGAGGCCGGCCGGCGTGCCGGCATCACGATCGTGATCTGATCTGCCGGCGACCGATGGTGCTGCGTTCCCGGCGCCCGTCGAGCGGCGTGTCGTTCTCGGCCCCCGGCGCCATGTCGCCGATCGCGCTTCTCTTGGAGAAGGCGGTCGGCTTGGGCACGACGTGGTTCGTCCACGTTCGGCCGAACGTCAGCTCGAGGATGTCGCGATCCGTCGGGCCGAGGTCTATCGCCGCCTCGTTCCGCGCCGTCGGGCGGCGCCGCGGGGACGGCCCGGTGGCGGTGCGTTCCGCTCGGCTCACCATCTCGTCTCCACAGCGTGGTCGAGATCCTCATCGTAGCACCCGGGCCGAGATCACGGTTCGTCCCTGGTCGAGAAGTCACGTCGGGCAACGAGCTCCAACGCCGCGACCGCGGTGACGATGGGGATGTCGCCGATGTGGCCGAGGGCCAGCATGTGCTTCTTGTCGCCGGAGACAATCAGGTCGGCCCGTCCGGCGATCGCAGTGGCCAGGATCGGATTGTCGTCCTGGTCGGGCGAGGCATCGACGTCGGGCAGGTCGGCCGCGACTTCCCCGATCACCGCCAGGTTGCGCATCAGGTCTTCGGCGTCTTCCGAACGCAGGCAGGGTCGGAGGCGGTCGCGGGTCAGGACGGTCCTCAGCTCGGTGAGCTGCGCCTCGGAGGTCACCAGGGTCAGACGCTCGCGCCTGATCGCCGCCAGCACCCGGCCCGGGGGACCGCTCGCCGCGATCAGCGCGCTGACCACGACATTGGTGTCAAGCACGATCCGCACGGGCGTCCGCCACTGCTCGATCCGCGAGGGCCTGGGCCGCCTCGGGCGACAGGTGCTTGTTGCGTTCCCAGACCGCTTCGAGCGTCTCCCAGAAGATGGCCTGCCGGACCGCCCGGTCGACGAATCGGGACAGGTCTCCCTTTCGGCCTCCGGTTCTGGCGTGGTAGCTGAGCAGACTGCGGGCGGTTTCTTCAGAGACGACGAGGCTCCATCTGACGCTCATCTGACCATCGGTCTCCGGGGCCGGGCATCAAGCATATATCTGCTGGTGTGTCTGTACGCTATCGATACTCGATGAGGTTGGCAACCGTTCCCACCGCCGGCTCCGACGCACACAGCGGGGCGGTCGTTCCGCGCGCAGTCGCCGCAGGCACCGGTTCCAGCGTGCCGAAGTCGAGGTTCCCGCTCCAGCCACGGGCGGCGAAGCCCTCGAGGCGCTGGCCGACCAGCTCGTCAACGACGAGCCCGCTGACGCTGGACTTCGGGAAACCGGCCTACGGCGCCGGCACGGTCGATGGCGGCTTCGCCATCAAGGTTCGGGACACGAGGGTGAAGCAGACCGCGCCGAAGCCGGACGTGGCGGTGAAGGAGGCGTCGGCGACGCGGTCGCGGCGGCGGCCGGGCCGACAGCTGGACGTTCCCGGCCGTCGCAGTTACCGCCGCTACCTGCGACGGTAACGTTCGGCACCCGTTTCATCCTTCCCGGGGTCGGTATCGCCGGTTCCCTTCAGCCGTCCGACCGGCTGTTGCCGCGTACGCGGGCGAGCAGGTCGGCCCCCGTCTCGCATTCGATGATCCAGTCGCCGACCTGCGCGAGGCGGTCCGGGTCGGTGACGCCGGCCAGCGCCGCGGACAGCCCCTCGCCCGAGGCGGCATCGAACTTGCGCGTCGCCAGACGGCACAGCAGCGTGCGCTCTTGCTCGACGCCCTCGGCGCGACCCTGCTCGACGCCCTCGGCGCGACCCTGCTCGACGCCCTCGGCGCGACCCTGCTCGACGCCCTCGGCGCGACCCTGCTCGACGCCCTCGGCGCGACCCTGTTCGACCCATTCACGGGTCCATTCCTGGACAGTCTCCTCCAGCATCGTCTGCGCCTCCTTCAACCGAGCCAGCGGGTCCTGATCGACCGAGCGAAGCCGAGACGGCATCCGCAGCACCGTCGTCACCCACATCGCGAACACCCGGTTCAGCTCCTCGTCGTCCTGACCCCGCATCGACACGACCAGCGCGATCTACACGGCGCTGCCCAGCCGGAGATTGCCGACAGACATTCTGGTGGTAACGCCGCAGCAAATCGAGTTCAACTGGAACAATCCGGGCTGCGCAATCCGACCAGCGGTCGAAGAAGGGCGCGTGTTGTATGACAAGGAGTTCTGGTAACCCAGGCACAATACGAAAGAGCGGTGAAAGAAGCCGAGAGTGTATTTGACTGGGGACGCAGGTTTCCGGGGGGACGATCGCGGTCAGGAACCGCCTCGGCGCCGCCTCGCTTCCAGGCGGGCCAGCAGGTCCTCCTCGTCGCGACAGACCAGCGCCTCGGCTGCGAGTGCGGCGGGGTCTTCTCGTGCAATCCGCGCGGCCAGGCGCTCGGTAACGGTGAGGCCTCGGCTCCGCAGAATGGAGCGAACAATCTCGGCCCGTCCTTCCGCCTGCCCCGCCGCCCGTCCTTCCGCCTGCCCCGCCGCCCGTCCTTCCGCCCGCCCCGCCGCGTGCGCCTCGCGGCGCTGTGCGCCGAGCCACAGGTCGTCGTCCGGGCCGGTGCCGGCAGCGTCGCCCAGCGCGCGGCCGACGCGTTCCAGCACGGCGCACGTCGCCTCCGACAGCGCCGGCTCGTTCAGGGCGGCGTGAATCTCCGCCGCCGTCCAGCCCGGCAGGGCGACGCTCGCGGCCACCGCTCGATAGCCGTCCCCGACGCGCCGGTGAATGGTCAGGCCCGGCCGGCGCCGCGGCGAGCCGCCCTCCGGCACCTCGACCCACACCTCGCGAAAGCCCCACGCCTCGTACAGCCCCAGCTTGCCGCGCCGCACGTCGGTCGAATAGTCGACCTCAAGCACGACGTCGGGCAGGTGGTCGGTGCCCACCTCGACCCAGGGGCCCGGCGGCTGCGTCCCCGCCGGGTCGAGATAGACCATCTGGTCGGCCTGCATGATGCGCCGCCGGTGGCCCCGCGCGTCGCGCAGGGCCAGGTCGGCCGTGCCGAGGGTCGCGATGGGCGCCCCCCGGACCGCCGCGATGCGCGTCAGCAATGCCGCGAGCCGTTGACCCGGGCCTTCGTGATAGACCGTGACGGGCTCGCGCACCACCCAGGCCGTCTCGGTGTCGCCGTCCCAGTACTCGAAGCGGCCCTCGTAGTCGTCGAGGGCGGCGCGGGTGATGCGTACGGCACGGCAGCCGGGGAACTCGGGAGGGGGCTCGGCGGGGTTCGGCCGGGCGCCGTCCGACCGTGTTTCGGGGACAGGCGCCGAGGCAGCGGGGCCCGCCGGCGCGGCGGGGAGAGAAGCCATTGGGCCATCATAGCACCCCGCCGACCGTCGACCTCCTCGGGGTTCGACGACCGCGGAGGTGCTAGGATGGAGGACACGGACACCGACAGTGGGCGACGGTTCGGAGGAACCGCCTCGAGAACAGGTCACGACGGACCATGCAGAGAGGAAACATGAGCGCACGACTGCGACTGCGGGTGTCGGTGGTCGTCGAGGCCGACGGCGACGGCTACCACGCGTACTGCCCGGCCTTCAAGGGACTGCATGCCGCGGGCGAGACCGAAGACGACGCCGTCGCGGGCGCTCGCGCGGCAGCACTCGCGTACCTCGAGAGCATCGTGTCCAATGGCGACCCCATACCGGTGGGCCCCGACTGCGAGGTCGCAAGGACGGGCGCGGGCGTGCCCGTCCCGGCGTCGGCCGTACTGAAGCCCCTGGAGCTGTCGTGGCCTACTCCCGACCCGTCTGGAATCAACTGAAGGGGCTGACGCTCAAGGAACTCGCCAAAGCGCTCAAGAGACCGTCCGGGCTCGGCGACCGATGGGGCAGACGCTCGCTCGTCCGCGCCTCCGGCGGAGCTGTCCTCCACCGAGCCGCTTGTGGTACGTTTGTGCGAGACCCTGTGGAGACCATGGCCGCCTCGGTCCCCCCGGCGGTAGAGACGTCGGCGGCCGGAGACCTGGAGACCCGCGTTATGGCCGCAGTCCTCCCGCCCGATGTTCGAGAAGCCATCTGGGCGACCTGGCTGCACAGTGCGAGGTGGGAGCGCTACTACGGAATCCTCGCCAGCCGCCGCGTGTGGATGGAGCGCGCCGTGCGGTTCATCTTGATCGCCTCTGCGATGGGCGGCGTCGTGGCCCTCGTCGATCGGCTTCCGGCGGAGACCGCCGGGGTCTTCGGCGCCGGCATCGGCCTCGCGGTGGCCCTCGACGTCACTCTCAGGCCCGGCCGAGACGCGATCGTCTATGCGCTGATCCGCGACGAATGCCATCGGTGCAAGATCGAGCTCGACAAGTTGTGGCGCCAGGCCCAGCACCAGCGGTTGGAGAGGACTGAGGCCGAGCGGCGGCTGGACGAGCTGACGAACGCCCTGCACAACGTCACGGTCCGGGACGTCGGCCCGGTCTACGACAAGGTCAACCGAGCAGCGACCGCTGCGGTGTTCGTCGAGGCGAAGACCGGGCGTGTCTCCTAAACTGGACGCGGGCGGCCCACCTGTCCCCGCCCGACATGCCGATGCCGCGCCCGCCGGCTCCACCAGCTTCACCAGCCCCGCCTGAGCCTCCCGGGGAAGACTCCGAAGGGACTGACCGAAGAAGATGACGGTCAGCCGAGTCCGGTATCTGGGGTGGAATCTCCGCCGCCGTCCAGCCCGGCAGGGCGACGCTCGCGGTGACCGCTCGATAGCCGTCCCCGACGCGCCGGTCGTCGCGCATGCCGGCCTCGCCTCGCCCGCGACCGTAGCGAGTCGGTACGTGACGGCGGCCCGGGATTGACATGATTTTCGCTAATCCTGCACACTAGCGGTAATGTCACGCGACAGGGCGCAGCCCGTGCTCCAACCCGCCCCGGCGCTCGTCAGCCTCCCCCTGGCCGCCGACGACATCAGCGCCCTTCCCGCCCCGCTTCGCAGGCGAATCGCCGACGCCGAGACCGAACCGGCCGATTGGGCGCTCCTGGTGACGGGAGAGTCCGAGCTCACCGGACTCGTGCAGGACCTCATCTCCCGGCTTGCATCCATGGTCGCGGCAGACCGGCGGAAGCTCACCGAGGACAACATCGAGCTGCTGGTTCGCAGCATGCTCCCGCACGCGCCGCGCCGCACGGTCGACGCGCAACTGGAGCTCGACAACGCCCGCCTGCGAGCGGCCTACCTCGAGGAAGTGCCGACGCGGTCGGCCCATGAAGTCCGGGCCGCGTCGGGCCTGAACCCGAAGAACCCGAGCGAGCCGGCCTCGCGCTGGAAGCGCGAACGACGGGTCTTCGCCGTGCGCCACGGCGGGCGCGATCTGTTCCCGGCCTTCCAGTTCGAGGACGGCTACCCGCGGCCCGTCATCAAGCAGGTCCTCCACGAGCTTCCCCCGACGGCGACCGACTGGCAGATCGCCATCTGGTTCGCGTCGGGAAACGGCTGGCTGGACGGGGCCGAACCCCGGAATCGACTCGATGCCCCCGACGAGGTGCTCGAAGCGGCGCGGCGGCTCGCCGATGCGACCGAAGGCTGACGGCCGCGCACAGCATGTCGATTCCCAGGCCGCCCGCGGCACTCACACGTCCGAACCATCACGGTGCTCAAGGCGGGAACCCCCGTGCACCGCGTGCACGGACGGCGGCGGCGCCCGCTCGCCGCCGTGTTCTCTCCAGAGCTCGCGCGCCGGGCTGGGCAGCGTCCGCTTCATCGCGACGCCGCTCCCGCGCAGGTCGGGCACACCGGGGTGTCGCCTCTCCGCCCTCTCGCCGGTTCGGCGCCGCACTGGCGGCAGGTGCCGAGCTCCGGGCGCTCCTGTCGCATCCGGTTCAGAATCTCGGCGTTCTCGGCGGCGTAGATGAAGTGCCGCTCGCACGCTTCCGCCAGTTCCCGCCAACTGTAGCAGTGGTCGATCCAGGCTCCGACGACGTCGTTGGTGGATGCCTCCGTCATCCACATTCGGAGGATCGTCTGGCTGCGGGCCGTCGGGGTCAGGGTGTGGAAGCTCTCGTACAGCTCGCGCGCCGTGGGCGGTGCGGCCCAGCCGGCGCACGACGATGCGATGCGCCGTCCGAGGGCGCTGCTGCGTTCCCGGCGCCGGTCGAGCGGCGCGTCGTTCTCGGCCCCCGGCGCCATGTCGCCGATCGCGCTTCTCTTGGAGAAGGCGGTCGGCTTGGGCACGACGTGGTTCGTCCACGTTCGGCCGAACGTCAGCTCGAGGATGTCGCGATCCGTAGGGCCGAGGTCTATCGCCGCCTCGTTCCGCGCCGTCGGGCGGCGCCGCGGGGTCGGCCCGGTGGCGGTGCGTTCCGCTCGGCTCACCATCTACTGCTGGGTCACGCCATAGTTTTTCGGGCACGGGCCTGACCTTATGGCTACATCATCAACGACTTGCCAGCACCGCGTACCTAGACTTGTGGCTGTGACGATGCACTGGTCTCCAGCGTGGTCGAAAGCCTCATCGTAGCACCCGGGCCCAGATCACGGTTCGTCCCTGGTCGGGCAGTCCCGAGTCACCCCTCGATCAGCGGTCCGGCGTGCACCGGGGCGCAGACGGTCACCGTGAACTCGGCGAAGCGCTTCGGGTAGGGCTCGGCCACGAGGGGGCAGCAGAGCAGGTTGGGTCCCTGCGGATAGGCGGCCCGGAACGCCCGCAGCGACCGGGCGTCGAAGGCCTGGGGCGACACCTTCGCCTCGACCGCCGCCACGCGGTCGCGCCCGCTCGCGACCGCGAAGTCGACCTCGTGCCCGGCCGCGTCGCGCCAGTAGTGGAGGGCGCTGCGGGGAACCGCGGTCAGCAGCTCGTCGAGGACGAGGTTCTCCCAGAGCGGCCCGCGGTCGGTCGGCCGCAGGCCGGTCCAGCCCCGGAAGTGGCAGACGAGCCCGGTGTCGAGCGCGTAGAGCCGCGGACGGCGCACCATCTCGCGCCGGCCGCCGCCGTGGAACGGCGGCAGTCGGACGGTGACCTGACAGGCGTCGAGGAGATCGAGATAGCTGACCGCGGTCGGGCGGCTCACGCCGGCGTCGCGGGCGAGCGACGTGACGTCGAGCAGTTCGCCGTTCCGGGCGAAGGCCTGCGACACCGCGCGCAGGAAGCCGGTGCGGTTGCGCGTGCCGAAGAGCGCGTGGACGTCTCGGGCGAAGAAGCTCTCGGCCCACTCCTCGAACCACACGGGGTCGGGCGCGGCGGCCAGCAGCTGCTCGGGGAACCCGCCGTGCAGCAGCCGCCGGTCGAGGTCGGCGGCCCCGAGCCAGTCCGGGCATTCGCGCCACAGCACCGGGGCGAGCCGTAGCGGCCACTTGCGGCCGGCCAGCGAGTCGCGGAAGCGCGCGCTGGCGTGCAGGGTCGACGAGCCGGTGGCGAGGATGCGCACCCCGGGGTGCTCGTCGGCGCCGATCTTGAGCAGGCCCGACGGATCGTCGGCGCGGTGCACCTCGTCGAGCACGATCCGGCAGTCGGCCGCGAGGCTCGCGTAGAACAGCTCGGGGTCGGCGAGCCGCTCCCGCACCGAGGGCAGGTCGCAGTTGAATACCCGCGCCTCGGGAACCTGGCGCCCCAGGACGGTCTTGCCGAGTCGCCGCGCCCCCGCGAGCCAGACGATGCTCCTCGACCGCCAGAGCGCCTCGATGCGATCGACCCAGAACGGGCGTGGCGTGAGCACGAGTGATATTTTACGAAGTACGGCGATAAACGTAAAACACATATAGCGTTCATCGTCGCAACCGCTTTATCGCATCTCCCGGTAGAATGGAAGAATCGTGAAGAGCGTCTCGGCGAAGATGCTGGGCGCGCTGGACGCTGTCGTTCACGGTAGCGTTGATTCGGCCATGGTCCGACGCAGGCTTCCCATCGGCATGCAGACCTTCCGCGAGTTGCGGGAAGACGGCTGCTACTACGTCGACAAGACGCACTACATCAGGCCCCTGATCGACGGCGCCAAACACTACTTCCTGTCCCGTCCGAGGCGCTTCGGCAAGAGCCTGTTCCTGGACACGCTGAAGGAGCTGTTCGAGGGCAGCGGGGAGCTGTTCGAGGGGCTCGCCATCCACGACGGCTGGGACTGGTCGGCGCACAGCCCGGTGGTGCGCCTCGACTTCAGCCAGGGGGACTTCATGGCCCCCGGCTACCTGCACCGCAACGCGATGGCCCAGCTCGACGGCCTCGGGCGGCGGGCCGGCGTCGCCTGCGCCTACGACACCGCGCCCGAGCGTTTCAGCCACCTTCTGGAGACGCTGCACGAGCGCACCGGCGAACGCGTCGCGGTGCTGGTTGACGAGTACGACAAGCCGATGCTCGACGCCCTCGAGGATCCGGAGCTGGCGCGCGCCAACCGCAACTACCTGCGGGGGCTCTATTCCACGCTGAAGTTCGCCGACGCCCATGTCCGGTTCAGCTTCATCACGGGGGTGAGCAAGTTCTCGAAGGTGAGTCTGTTCTCAGGGCTGAACAACCTCACGGACATCACGCTGGACCCGCAGTACTCCGCGATCTGCGGCTACGCCGAGAGGGACCTCGACGCGGTGTTCGCGCCAGAGCTGCCGGGGCTCGACCGCGAGGCGATCCGTGAGTGGTACAACGGCTACTCGTGGCTCGGCGGCGAGAGGGTGTACAACCCGTTCGACATCCTGCTGCTGTTCCGCAGCCGGGAGTTCAGGGCGCACTGGCTGGAGACGGGGACGCCGACGTTCCTGGTGGACACGCTGTTCCGGCGCCGCGTGCGCTCGGTCGACTTCGACGGCATGCTGGCGAGCGACGAGCTGCTCTCCGCGTTCGACGTGGACGAGATTGCGCCCGAGGCGCTGCTGTTCCAGACCGGCTACCTGACGATCCGGGAGCGGGAGGACCTCGGCGGCGAGCGGCTCTACCGGCTGGGCTACCCGAACCGGGAGGTGCGCCAGGGCCTGAACCGCAGCCTGCTGCGGCGGCTGGGGCAGGACGGGAGCCGACAGACGGCGAACGGCGTGCGGCTGCGCCGGCTGCTGGAGGCCGACGACGTGGCCGGCCTGCGCGACCTGTTCCACGCGTTCTTCGCCGGCATTCCGCACCAGTGGTACACGAACAACGACATCGCCGAGTACGAGGGCTTCTACGCGAGCGTGTTCTACTCGTACTTCGCCGGGCTGGGCCTCGACGTCACGGTCGAGGACAGCACGAACCGCGGCCGGCTGGACATGGCCGTGCGCTTCGAGGGCCGGGTGTACGTGTTCGAGTTCAAGGTCGTGGAGCAGGCCGGCGAGGGGGCGGCGATGGCGCAGCTCGTGGCCCGCGGGTACGCGGACAAGTACCGTTCGCCGGGCGTGCGGGTCCACCTGGTCGGCGTGGAGTTCAGCAGCGCATCGCGCAACGTGGTGGCGTTCGAGCACGCCGCGACGTGACCGCTTCCGCCGCCCGCCAGGACCTCGGCCGCGTCCGGGGCGGCAGCCGGGGAGCTCTCGACTGGTCCCCGGTCGCCGGGCAACGACGACAAGACGTGAAATGGTGTGCAGGTTCGCGCCCCTGGCGCCGATACCTGGAGCATGAGGCTCGTCAACAGCGAACGCGACAGCTCGAGGTGGGCGGTGCTGCTTGCCGTGGTCTTCGCCCCTGGGGGGCGGGAAAGCGGCGGCGCAGCTCGTCCCGGACAACACCTTCGACGGCAACGGCCTGAAGGTGGAGGTGGCGGAGCGGGGGCTGCGCTTCATGGGGCGAACGCCGCGGGGTCGCGCGGCGCTCGCCGACCCGGTCGCTGACCAACGAGAGGCGCAGGAGGTGCAGGGATGCTGGCCGAATTGAAGGGCGAGCTCGCCGAGCTCGACCAGGCGGCGCGGGCCGCCAAGGGCAGGGACGAGGACCTCGCCGGCATGGTCGCCGGCCTCAACCGGGCCCTGGGGGCCCTCTTCCGGGTCCTCGAAGAAGAGCGGCCGGGAACCGCGGCGCGACTGCTCGCGGCCATCGACGAGGCCGCCCACGACCCGGTGGACGGCTACAGCGAGCGGGTGACGGAGAGAATGGAGTCGACGCTCGGGTGCATCCAGGAGTTTCTGGTGGGCATCGGCAAGTTCACGAGCCCGAGAATCGCCAGGGCGAAGTGGTAGGGCGGCTCACCAGCCGGACACGCGACGACCGACGGCAGGCGGGCGCCGGCGGGCCGTTCAGAAGGAGACGCCCGCCCTGACGGCTCCGCCGCCCGGCCGCGGCTCGAAGTCGACGGACGGCGCCGCGGGGACGTCGGCGAAGACCGTCATGAGGAGCAGGCCCGACGCGAGGCCGGCGGCCCCCGCCCACGCGGTCACGGCGCACCGCGGGCCTGCGACCTCGCGGCAGTCCTTGTCTTCGAAGCGGTACCAGACGAGCCGGCCGCCCGCAATGGCCAGCCCGAGCCCGGTCATCACGCGCTCCAACGACAGCTGACGCCGCGCCGGGGGCGCCTGGACCCCGGCCTCGAACGCCGCCGCCTTCGCCTGTTCCAGCACGTTGCCGCCGGCGTCGGCAGCCGGCAGCATCAACCCGAACCACACCAGGCACGCGCGTCTTCCCAGCCGCCCCGTCACGACACCTCCTGGCGCGGGTTGCACAGTACGCACGGCACGAGGGTCCAGGGCGTCTCCTCGACCCACTCCTCTACTTCGACCAGGGCGGTGAAGTACCGCGCGTCGTGTCTCACGAGTCTGCAGGTCAAGGCGTGGAACGTGACGGCGGGGGCGCCATTGGCCATACCCCGCTCGGTCGAGAGCGGGTTGATGGCGAACCGCGGGACCGCGTACTCGGCCGTGCTCGCGGCGATGGTATCAGAAGGCCGTCGCGGCCCTTCGCTCTCTTCGGGAGCATTTGACACAGCAACTGGAGAGCATACCCCAGGTCAGACGACTGTTGTGGTCACTATAGCGTGTAATAGAGCTTATATATGATGTGTATTTCATGTATAACCCATGCGGGAACCCCAAATCTCACGACATTTGCCATTTCTTCCCGGCAGCACGGGCGAGTGTTCAATGCCATCCCCAATTCGGCGTGCTCCGGGCGGCACTGCGCCCATCGGCCGACCACGACAGGCGAAAGTCTGACCTCTGATAACAAGGTACCTTTTGGCACGTCAGGCGAAAGTCACGCGGACGGAACCCGGAGCTCTCCAGCTTCTCCGCGTGGAGGACGAATTTGCGAGCGAGCAGAACCCGGCGCTGCTCGACCGCCGCCAGCAACAGGTCGGCCGTGCAGGCAGCTGCCCGTTCGGCGACACCGCCCGGTGGGCCGCCCGGCCGCTCAATCGGCGCCGCCACCCCCTGATGCGCCGCCCCCGAGGTAGTCGGCCCAATCGTCCATCAGGCGGCGGCGCCGCTCGAACAGGTCGGACCGCGCGTAGGCCGCCTCGACCGGGTTCCGCACCGCGTGGGCCAGCGCCGCCTCGACCACCTCGCGCGGGTGGTCCGTCTCTTCCGCCGCCCAGTCGCGGAAGCTCGAACGGAAGCCGTGCGGCACTGCCGCGATGCCGAGCCGCTTCAACAGCCCCGACAGGGCCATGTCCTTCAGCGGCCGGCCCCGTGCCGTCGGAAACGCGAGCCCGCCACCGCCGCCCAGCCCCCGGGCCTCGGCCAGCACCGCCAGGGCGCGCCCGCACAGCGGCACCCGGTGCTCGCGCCCCGCCTTCATCCGCGACGCCGGTACCGTCCAGACCCGCGACGCCGTGTCGACCTCGCGCCACTCGGCCCCCCGCACCTCGCCCGAACGGCCCGCCGTCAGCACCAGGAACTCGAACGCCAGCTTCACCACCGTCCGCGCCCCCGACCCCCACACCGCCGCGATGGCCCCCGCCACCTCGCGGTGCGGCAGCGCCGGCATGTGACGCGTCCGGTGCTGCTGCCGACCCAGCACGAGGTCGACCCGCCCGCACGGGTTGGTCCCGCGGTACCCCATGGCCACCGCCCACTCCATGACCAGGCCGATGCGCTGCAGCACCCGCCGCGCCGTCGTCGGCCGCGCGTGCCACACCGGCCGCAGCGTCTCGATGACGTCGGCGGTGGTCACCGCCCCCACCGGCATCGCGCCGATGACGGGGAAGGCGACCCGGGTCAGCCCCGACAGCCAGTCGCGGCCGTAGCGGGGGTTGCGCCACCCCGGCCGCATCTGGCGCCACACCCGCTCGGCCGCGTCGGCGAAGGTGGGCTCGTCGGCCCCCCGCCGCGCCGCCACGGGGTCGCCGCCGGCGCGGGCGAGCTTGCGGTTGGCGAAGGCCTGGGCGCGGGCCTCGTCGAGCGAGACCAGGGGGAAGCTGCCGAGGCCCATCTCGCGCCGGCGGCCGCGGACGGCGAGCCGCTGCACCCAGCTTCGGCTGCCCGAGGGCTGCACCTCGAGGTAGAGGCCCTGGCCGTCGCAGTAGCGGCCCGGCTCGGCCACGGTGCGCACGAAGTCGGCCGACAGCGCGTGCTCGGGACGCCGCCCCCGCGGCGCCGACCCCGGCTCGCGGCCGGGGTCGGGCAATCGGCCGCCCGCCGCGTTTCCCCCCGTTTGGGCGGAAGCGCGGCAACGTCCCCCGAGGGGCGGGAGAGACCCGGTCCGGACGTGCCCATGGATGCACAACTCCTTTTCGAATCATGAACTTGCGTGGATTTGACGGACGCGCGGGAGCGGCGCCCGGGCGACGCCGGCATGGCGGACTGATCCGATTCCCCCGTTGCCATGCGAGGACGAACTCACAAGGGAGATTGCGCAATGCGTATCGGAGCGATTTTCGCGAGAGGCAGTTGCCGGGCGTTGAAGCGGATGGCGCTGTTCGGCGTCGTGTTCGCGCTGGGGGCCGCGCAGGCCGCCGCGCAGGTCACCGTCACGACGCCCAAGACCGTCGACGAGGGGGGGCGCCTGACGCTCTCGGTGAGCGCAAAGATCTCGGTCGGGCCCGGACTGGCGGCTCCGACGAGCATCACCATCACCCCGACGGTCGCCGCCAGGAGCGCGGTGAGCGCCGGCGACGAGGCCTCCCTCACGGCCGCCGAGGTGGCCGCCGGGCTGACCGTGGCCGACGCGGCCGATTTCGACGCGCCCGTGCCTGCCGCGCTGGCCCTGGTCGTTCAGCCGCACCCCACGGGCGGCACGGCCGACGCGGTCAATCGCACGTTGACCGGCACCATCACCGTACAGACGCGGCCCGACCTCGACGCCGAGGACGAGGGCATCCAGGTGACGTACGCGGTCGTCAACGCCGACGCCGTCAACGTCACCGCCCAGGGAGGCGCCGCCCTCGCGCTCGATGCCGACTCCACGGGCGCGCAGAAGGTCACCATCAGCGACACCGACGACCAGGTGTTCGAGTGGAAGCTGACCACGGACTCGCCGAAGGAGAGCGGCGCCGTCAACGTCACCCTCACGGCCGATCCCACGCCCGTCGACCGCCTGCACGTCACGGCGATCAGCGTCGACAAGGCGGGCTATACGGTCGACACCAGCAGCCACACGTTCGGCAACGAGGTCGATGCCGCCTCGGGCGACGACGGCCCCATGGCCTCCATCGCCATCACGCCGCCCAACCCCGACGGCGACCGCGACACGGACACGATCACGCTGAGGGCGCTCGTGGGCGGGACCAACATCGACCGGGCCACCCCGCTCGAGATCGAGGTCGCCGACATCCACGGGCTGCCGATGGCCGACAAGATCACGGCGACGGCGTTCACCATCGACGACATGGACAAGAAGACCGAGGACGAGGCCATGTCGATCATGGAGGGCGGCGACCCCGTCTACGTGACGGTCACCGTGGACCGCGGCGAGATGGGGTATCCCTCGGGCGAGGCGCTCGCGGTGTCGGTGACGGCCGACCCGAGCCAGGCCCTCGACTACCGGGTCGATCCTCCCGAGGTCACCATCGCCAGCGGCACCGGCAAGAAGAGCGCCGACTTCATGCTCTGGGCGGCGGCCGACGACGACGTGGGCATGGAAGACCTCATGCTCTACCTCACCGCGAAGGGCGCCACCGCCAAGAACGGGTCGGGCGAGGTCATGGGCATGTTCTCGATCGCCATCGAGGACGCCACCACGCCCCTGGTCTCGGTGAAGGACGGCGCCTACGACGCCATCATGACGGCGCTGGGCGACGACCCCCTGAACCCCGGCGACGAAGTCATGATCATGACCGACGACTTGTTCATGTATGACGCCGACATGGTCAGCGTGTCGTTCGGCACTTCGGTGGAAGGCGCGTCGGTCGGCGCGTCGGCCAGCGGCGAGGCCGTGACGGTCACGGCCATGGAGCCCGGCGAGGCCGAGGTCACCGTCAGCGCCACCGCGACGCCCAGGAGCCGCTCGCTCGTCGTCACCCAGGAGCGCGCCAACGTGGCCCGGCTCACGTTCCCCGTGAGCGTGGTCATGTCCGAGCTGTCGGTGGCGGTGACCGCCGATCCCACGGAGATCATGGAGGGCGGCACGTCGACCATCACCGCGACCGCGAGCCGGGAGGTCGCGGCGAGCGACGGCGAGGTCGTGGTCGGTCTGGAGGTCGTCGGCGACGGCGAGCTCTCGGCCGCCTCCATCACCATCGAGGCCGGCTCGACGACGGGCACGGCCACGGTGACGGCCACGGAAGACGACGACGACTACGAGGACGAGACCCTCACCGTAATCGCCCGGGGCGCCGGCGAGGCGACCCTCACGATCATGGTCACCGACAACGACGAGGCCCCGGTGCCTCCGGAGCCGACGAACCTCGTCACCGCGAAGTCGAGCGACGAGATCTACCCGCTGCTCATGGCGGCCGGGCTCGCCGGCGACGACGCCATGTTCCATCCGGGCGACGTGGCCGAGCTCGACGCCGGCATGATGTTCGAGGCGGCCGAGAGTGTCAGCGTCGGCTACGCGGCCGAGTCGGACGACATGATGGTGGCCGGCACGGCCACGAGCGGGACCGCAGTGTCGATCATGGCAGGCGCCGCCGGCATGGCCCACGTCACCGTCACCGCCACCGCGATCATGCCCGACGGCGTCATGACCGGGCAGCCCGCGACCAACGTGGCCACGGTGACGTTCCCGGTAAACGTCGTGAACATGCCGCTGGCCGTCACCGTCTCGGCCGACCCGATGGACATGGTCGAAGAGGGCGGCATGATCACGGTGACCGCCATGGCCAACCGCGCCGTCCTGGCCGACGAAGAGGCCATGGTGACGTTGACAATCACCGGCGCCGTCGAGATGAACGAGGCGACGATCGAGATCGCGGCCGGCATGGAGTCGGGAACGGCCATGGTCCAGGTGCTCGACGACATGGAGGTCGCGCCGATGGCCGACATCACCATCGTCGCGACGGGCAGCGGCATCGCCACCCCGCAGACGTTCACCATCTCGGTGACCGAGAACGACTCGCCGCGCACCTTCACGCTCTCCGGGCCCGACGACATGAACCTCGTCGAGGGCATGGAGTACGAGCTGACGGTGATGGCGGATCCCGCGGTCTCGGCGGACACCGAGGTCATGATCATGCGTGACCGCTCGGCGAGCACGGCCGACGACAGCGACTACCTGGTCGAGAGCATCACGATCATGGCGGCGAGGCCTCGGGCAGCACCATGCTGACGGTGACGGAAGACGGTACGGACGACTCCGGCGCCCACATGAACGAGGTGCTGGTGCTGTTCGCGGTGGCCGACAACACCCAGAGCAACTCGCTCGAGTTCAACCTCTGGGATGCCGCGGTGCCGGCCCTGCCCGTCATCGCGCAGCTTCTGCTGGCGGCCTTCCTGGCCATCGGCGGATACCGGCGCTACCTGCGGCGGTAGCACCGGGCGGCGGCGGCGTTCGCAACTCTCCCTTGCCCCCTCTCCCCCGAAGCCCCGGGGGGGAGGGGGGCTTTTTCGTGTCTGCCGCGGCCGGCCCCGGCCGGTCGTCGCGGAAGCCGGGCCGAGCGCCAACGCGTCTTCCGCTCCACCGAGGTTTCTCGTCGCCATGTTGCACCTGGCCCTCGACGGCCGCGGGGCGGCCCGAGAGCTCCTGCTGGCGGCGGCTCGCCAGGCGCCGCCCCGCTGGCCGGGCGGTCCCGCGCCCACACCCGCACGCGCCGCACTCCTGCCCGGGGGGCGCCCCTGCCACCCCCGACGCCGCATCGTCACCGCACAGACCTGCACCGTCCGCCAGCGTGCCGTTTATAGCACGGTCGCCGGCGCGTCTTGCTGACTCCGGCCTGCAGGACGAGGCCTGATTCCTCCATCTCACGTTTATACGCTATAGGGTGTGTTTTTCTTTACACGCCCGCGCCGCCCGTTTCATCCGCCCGAGCACCGCCCCGGCATCCCGGGCCGGCCGGAGGAGGGACAAACCGGGGCGACGCGTCCTCGCGACCACGTGCGGGCGGCTCGCGCGCCGGCAGTGCCCGAGCGTTCTCGACACGCCGAAAGCGAGGAAGAGAGGGAGATGGACGGTCGATTTCCGTACCCACGAGAACAGCGCCAAGGGGCGCCGCGTAGCTCGCACGCCGACGACCCGTCACCCACGGCGGGGCGCGAGCCCGCACCGCGCGGGCGACGTCCCGAGCACGCGCTGTCGGCCGATTTCGTGCGCACCGTGGCCGAGCCGGGCCGCTACTGCGACGGCCAGGGCCTCTACCTCGAGGTGCAGCCCTCGGGCAGCCGAAGCTGGGTGCAGCGGCTCGCCGTCCGGGGCCGGCGGCGCGAGATGGGCCTCGGCAGCTTCCCCCTCGTCTCGCTCGACGAGGCCCGCGCCCAGGCCTTCGCCAACCGCAAGCTCGCCCGCGCCGGCGGCGACCCGGTGGCCGCGCGGCGGGCCGCCGACGAGCCCACCTTCGCCGACGCGGCCGAGCGGGTGTGGCGCCAGATGCGGCCGGGATGGCGCAACCCCCGCTACGGCCGCGACTGGCTGTCGGGGCTGACCCGGGTCGCCTTCCCCGGCATCGGCACCATGCCGGTTGGGGCGGTGACCACCGCCGACGTCATCGAGACGCTACGGCCGGTGTGGCACGCCCGGCCGACGACGGCCCGGCGGGTGCTGCAGCGCATCGGCCTGGTCATGGAGTGGGCGGTGGCCATGGGGTACCGCGGGGTCAACCCGTGCGGGCGGGTCGACCTGGTGCTGGGGCGGCAGCGGCACCGGACGCGTCACATGCCGGCGCTGCCGCACCGCGAGGTGGCGGGGGCGTTGGTGGCGGTGCGGGGGTCGGGGGCGCGGACGGTGGTGAAGCTGGCGTTCGAGTTCCTGGTGCTGACGGCGGGCCGTTCGGGCGAGGTGCGGGGGGCCGAGTGGCGCGAGGTCGACCAGGTGGCGGCGGTGTGGACGATACCGGCATCGCGCATGAAGGGCAGCCGCGAGCACCGGGTGCCGCTGTGCGGACGGGCGCGGGCGGTGCTGGTCGAGGCGCGGGCCCTCGACCCCGGCAGCCCCCTCGTGTTCCCGACCGCGCGCGGAAGGCCGCTCAAGGACATGGCCCTCTCCGGGCTGTTGAAGCAGCTCGGCATCGCGGCGGTGCCGCACGGGTTCCGTTCGAGCTTCCGCGACTGGGCGGCCGAGGAGACCGACCACCCGCGCGAGGTGGTCGAGGCGGCGCTGGCCCACGCGGTGCGCAATCCCGTCGAGGCCGCCTACGCGCGGTCCGACCTGTTCGAGCGGCGCCGTCGCCTGATGGACGACTGGGCCGACTACCTGGCCGGGACGGCCGACCGGGCGGTGTCGCCGAGCAAGTAGCTGCAGCACCGCCTGCGACAGGTCGGGACGCACGCCGCGGCGCACCTCGATGCGCAACGGCAGGCGCCGGGCGAGCCGCCCCGCCACGTCGAGGGTGTCGTCGTCGGAGTCGTCGTCGACGAGCAGCAGCTCCCACGCGAGGCCGCGGCCGGCCAGGGCCCCGGCCACGCGTTCGGCCAGCGGCTCGAAGTTGGGCGCCTCTCTCAGCGTCGGCACCACTATCGTCACCGCCCGGTGATCGTCGGTCAGGGGAGCAGCCGCCGGTCGCGCGGTCGTCACGACGCGAGCAGCTTAGCACGGGGCGCGGCCGGGCCGTTCGGCCCCGCGACCATGCCGGCGAGGTCTCGCCCCGGAAGCGAAGGCCCCCCTCCCCGGGGTGTCCAGGGAGGGGCAGCAAGGGACAGGCCAACGTCCGCCGAACGCTACCGCCGCCGCAGGTAGCGGCGGTAGCCGCCGAGGCCCAGCAAGGCCGCCAGCAGGAGCTGGAAGACCAACGGCAGCATGGGCACCGAGGCGTCCCACAGGGTGAACGTCAGCGACCCGACGTCGTCCCCGGCGGTCGAGGTGACCACGAGCGCCAGCGCCTCGGAACGTTCGTCCAGGCCGTCGTCCGCGACCGTCAGCACCGCCGTGCCTTCGGTCGCGTCGGCCGCGATCACGATCGACGACGGCACGAGGGTGTAGTCGTCGTCGCCGGCATCGCTCGCCGCCTGGTCGCGCCGGATGGTGAACGCGGCGTCCTTCGACACCCTGGCGTCGGCCGTCACCTTCAGCTCGTACGACTGGCCTTCGACGAGGTTCGCGTCCGGGGGTCCCGACAGCGCGTAGGTGACGGTGTCGTTGTCGACGATGTCGATCTCCACCGTGCCGATGAGCACCTTGCCGGGGCCGGTGGCGGTCAGCGTCAGGGTCTCGGTGTCCTCCACCACGTCGTCGTCGGTCGCCCGCAACGCGGCGGTCCCGCTGGTGCCCCCGACCGCGATGGTGATGGCCGAGGGCGCCAGGGTGAAGTCTCCCGCCAGGCTGCGGGGCGACCCCGTCAGGTCGACGACGGTCTCGGCCTGCACGGCCGGAGCGACCGTCACCACCAGCTGCACCTCGCCGCCCTCGGTCACGCGGGCGGCCGACGCCGTGAACGTGTAGGTGTGCACGGTCGCGACGTCGTTCTCGGTCACCGCCACGTCCAGCCGCGTCGGGTCGGTGGCGAGGCTCCCGCCGGTGGCGACCACCGTCACGCTGCCCAGGTCTTTCACCTCGTCGTCGTCCACCACCGTCACCACCGCCGACGCGCTCGTCGCCCCCACCGCGATCGCCACCGACGACGGCGCCGGGTCGACGACGGGGCCGACCAGCGTCAACCGCACGGTCGCGTCCTCGCCCGCCTGCACCGCCCGGTTGGCGGTGGCGGTCAGGGTGATCTGCCCGCCCTCTTCCACCGCGGCCGGCGGGTCGGCGGTCAGCGTGACCTGCAACGGCAGGTCGGCGACGGTGACGGTGTGCTCGACCGCGGCCTCGTCGGCGCGGGTCTGGGGGACGGCGGAAGCCGGGGGGCTCACCCGCGCGTTGACGCGGACGGCGGCGCTGCCGGCCGAGACCGCGGTCACCGTCACCGCGGTGCTCGACGCCGACACCTGCACCGACGGGTCGGACGACGTGGCCGAGTAGGCGACGGTGCTGCCCGGGGCGATGCCCTCGAACAGGTCGCCCACCGCCACGCTGAACGCCTCGCCCGGGTTCAGCCCGTCGGTCCCGCCGCCCCGCGCTCGCGGCGTCGAACGCCTGCTTCACCGCCGCGTCCGACCTCGGGGCAATCTGCTTCACCGTCGTGTCGCGGACCTCGATCTCGAAGCGGCTGCCGACCGAGCCGGCGCCGTAGGCGGCCTCGCCGGTGGTCACCAGGTCGACCGTCAGCCGGTCGTCGTTGACGAACTCGTCGTCCAGCGCCTCGAGCCGCACGACGGTCGACGCCGACTGCTTCCCGTCGGGAGATGCGACTGCCGGCAGGGCGACGCGGTCGGGCGCGAGCTGGTAGGTCGCGGCCTGGGCGGCGTCGCCCGGGGCCAGCGACAGCGCCACCGAGAGCGCCTCGCCCGTCGACGCGGTGCCGCCCCGCCCCCGGTCGACCGAGATCGTCAGCTCGACGGCGCCGCCTTCGGGCACCGACGTGACCACCGCGCCGGTCGCGTCCCTCGCCTCGACGGTGACGGCGGCCGGCGCCGGCAGGGCGTGGGCGTCGGCCACCGCGAAGCTGGCCGAGGCCTCTTCGGTGGCGTTGCCCACCGTGCCCGAGTAGGCCGTCACCGTCACCGTGTCTGCCGTCCGGTTCCCGTCGTTGGCGGGGGGCGTGACCTCGGCCGTGAACGACGGCGTGGCGCCGTCCAGCGTGTCCTCGATCTGGGCGCCGGCCATCGTGCCGTCGGTGTCGAGCGTGTACTCGTCGTCGTCGATCTGCAGCGTCAGCGTCTTGCTGTCGTCGACGTGGGCGGGGTCGGCGCGGGCCACGATGTCGAACGGCGCGCCCTCGCGGGGCGCCTCGCCGGGCGCCAGGGCCAGCACGTACGACTGGGTCTCGTCGTCGGCGAGGGTCACGGGGTGCCGGGGCTCTTCGCCGGATCCGCGGCCGGCCACGATGAAGAACCCGCCGCCCGATGCCCCCACCGCCAGCACGATGGTCTCGTCCTCGGCGTCGGGGTCGTGGATGGTCTGGAGCGGGATGGTGCCGCTGATCTCGTGGGTGACGGCGCTGCCGGTCGTGTTGGCGGGGAAGTCGAGCGTCATCGTTCCCGGGTTCAGAATGACGTCGGTGCTCTCGGCGGTCGCGTCGTGCAGGCCTTTGGGCTCGACGCTGACGGTGACGGTGACGGGGGTGGTCGACGGCGTGTTGGCTTCGACGCTGGCCCTCACGGTCACGGCAATCGTGGTGCTCGTGCCCTCGGCCACCTGCGCCGCCACCTCCACCTTCAGGCCGTTGCCGTCGAGCGTGTTGTCCGGGGTGAGCTGCGCCGCCGCCTCTCCGCCCCCCAGGGCGAAGACGGCGGCCAGCAGCACCGCCCACTTCGAGCTGCTGCGTCCGCTGTTCCAGAGCCTCATGCCTCAGGTATCGGCGCCAGTGGCGCGAACCTGCACACCATTTCACGTTTCTTGTCGTCGTTGCTCGGCGACCCAGAACCGGCACGGCAGTCGGACAGCCGTTCCGACGATCGTCCCGATGATCGCCGCAGTGTTCCGACGAAACGCCCTCGACGCGGGCTCAATCACCCACATCCTCGAAACCCGACGCCGACAGTGTGGACTGAGACGGGCCCTCCGACTCGCGTTGCCCGACCGGCCCGAACTGCGGGACATCGACGTCCCGCCCCATGACCTGGAGATCTACGATGCCCTCGGACAACACGACCCCTGCTGCACGATCCAAATCAATGGACGGAACGCCGCAGATCACCGTCGACTGCCGCGCTGCGAGGCCAGAGTTCAGCGCCACGCTCCGGCGTGCAGGGCTGGCCGACGGCTCCCAGAGGCCGATACTGTCTGGCTGCGGCGCTCACGGGCAGCGTCGGCCGGAGGGAAGATCCGCCCACCCACCGAGTCTGGAGGCTCCCGCAGACACCAGCCTCGCGACCAGTTGCGGCCGATGTGCCGAACGGGCAACAATCGCAACAATCAGAGGACGAAGCCGATGGGAGAGATTCACGCCAACGTCATTCTGGAGAACGCAGGCGACCGCGAGTACTTCCGTCGCGGCGACCGCGCCGAGGCCGACATCCGACGCTCGACCGTCGACGGCATCGTGGACACGGGCGCCGTGACGCTCGTGCTCCCGCAGAACGTGGTCGAGCGCTTGGGCCTGCAGACGCAGGGAACCGCCTTCGTCACCTACGCCGACGAACGGCGCGAGGAACGCCCCCTGGCAGGCCCGGTGGTGGTGCAGATCGGCAACCGCTCGATGACGATGGAGTGCATCGTCGGACCCCCGCTGAGCGAGGTCCTCATCGGCCAAGTCGTACTCGAACGGCTCGACCTGATCGCCGACTGCACGAACCGGACGCTGACACCGCGCTACGAGGACTACCCGCTGCTGAAGCTGAAGGCACTCGGGACGGGACGCTAATTCGGTCCATGATGAACCTGATGCGGGTTGGATCAGCGCCAACCGGGGCTGTCCAAGTGCGCTCAGCCGCGACTTCGCAACCGAGCCTTGCTCGGATTCGCGGCTGGACGGCCAGTCTGCCGGCCGCCGACTGCGCGAACCAGCACCGCGCCGCACTAGACCCGGACCGGCGAACTCGACCCGTGAGGCGAGGGCGGAAGCCAACGTCCGTAGCGCGCTACTGACGACTGGGGGCGACTACGTCGTCGGGCGTCGACCGTGCGACAGGCGGTTGCTCCCCTGACCGACGATCACCCGGGCGTGACGATCGTGGTGCCGATGCTGAGAGAGGCGCCCAACCTGGAGCCGCTGGCCGAGCGCGTGGCCGGGGCCCTGGCCGGCCGCGGCCTCGCGTGGGAGCTGCTGCTCGTCGACGACGACTCCGACGACGACACCCTTGATGTCGCAGGGCGGCTCGCCCGACGGCTGCCGTTGCGTATCGAGGTGCGTCGCGGCGTGCGGCCCGACCTGTCGCGGGCGGTGCTGCAGGGCATCGCGCACGGCCGCCACGACCGCGTCGTGGTGATGGACGCCGACCTCTCGCATCCCCCCGAGCGCATTCCCGACCTGCTTGCGGGGCGAGACGCCGGCTGCGACATGGTGGTGGGCAGCCGCTACTACCCGGGCGCGTCAACGGCAGACGACTGGGGCTGGACCCGCGCCCTCAACTCGCGCGTCGCCACCCTGCTCGCGGTGCCCCTGACCCGCTGCTCCGACCCAATGTCGGGCTTCTTCGCCGTCGACCGCCGGGCCCTGCCCGATCGGGCGGCCCTGCGCCCCGTCGGCTACAAGGTCGGCCTCGAGCTGATGGTGCGCGGCCGCCTGCGCGTCGGCGAGGTGCCCATTGCGTTCGACGACCGCCGCCGCGGCAAGAGCAAGCTGGGCTGGCGGCAGCGGCTCAACTACGTGCGCCACCTGGGCCGGCTCTACGCGCATGTCGCCGCCCGGGCGCTGCGCCGGTCCGCACCCCGACGATGACGGCGAGGCGGAGGAAGCCCGCATCGACGGCCAGGGCGGCGCGCCGGGTGGCCGCCCCCGCCTCGACGCGACCCGGGGCCGGCGCCCCGGCCGCTGTCGCCGGCCCCGCGGCGGACGGGGCGGCGCCGTTCCCCGCCGGCCGACTCGACGCGGTGGCGCTGGCTGCGTTGGCGCTGGGCCCGCTTGCCCTGTACGTCTGCACGCTGCCACGGACAGTCGCGTCCGAAGACGACAGCCTGTTCCTGTTGGCCGGCGTGCACCTCGGCGTCGGCCACCCGCCGGGCCATCCCCTCTACACGCTGATCGTCCACCTGTTCACGCGACTGCCGTTCGGCGACCCCGCGTTCCTCGGGCACCTGTCCAGCGCGATGCTCGGCGCTCTCGCCTGCGGCGGCGTGTACGCCTGCGCCCGGTTGTTGCACGCGTCGCCGGTACCCGCTCTGACCGCTGCCTGGCTGTTTGGCGTCTCAGAACAGTTCTGGTCGCAGGCCATCATAGCCGAGGTCTACACCCTCAATGCTCTGTTGTTCTTCGCCACCTACGCGCTGGTGCTGTACGGCGCCCGGGACCCGCGACGCGGATGGCCGCTTGTGGCAGCTGCGGCGGCTTGGGGGGGAGGTCTCGCCAACCATTGGCCCTTGTTGGTGCTGGCAACACCCGGGCTGCTCGTGGCGCTACTGCCGGTTCGGTGGGATGTGCTGGCCCGTCTACTGCGGCTGCTCGGGGTGGCCCTCCTGACCGCCGCGATCCCATACGCGTGGATGGTCTGGCTGTCTCAGCAGGCTCCGCTCATCAGCTTCTACGGCTCCATCGACATGGCGACAGCGCCTCGACTACCTGCGCCACCTGGGCCGGCTCTACGCGCATGTCGCCGCCCGGGCGCTGCGCTGGTCCGCCCCCCGACGATGACGGCGAGGCGGAGGAAACCCGCAACGGCGGCCAGGACGGCCCGGCGCGCGCCCGCCGCCGCCCGCTCGGTACCGGCAGGTCTTTGCGGTCTATCCGCACCCGGAGGTCGACGCGGGGGCGGCGCTGTGCCGTCTTGGGCTCGAGCCGTGAGGGGTCCGGAACGTCCTTGCCCGTGTTCCTCGACCGACGAGGAACCTCGGCGCCGCGAAAGCTGCGCGCTGAAGTGCCAAGTTCGGGACGGCAGCAATGCCGTGCCTCATCCGCCGAGGAGCCACAGCGCCGCTACGACGACGACCACGATGGCGACGCCGGTCATGACCAGCCGCCGGACCATGCGCGATTCGGGCTCTGTCTCACCTTTCGCCAGCAGCCGCGCCATGTCGGAAACGCTGCCGCCTCGGGCGTAGGTTCTCGCCCTCTTCCTCGACCCGCGCGACTCCTCCGATCGATCGGAATCGGACACCGTCTACCCCTCGCAGCGTGGCGCGCCTTCCTCCGGGAACGAGCCGTCTCACCACTTGGCCCGCGCGACTCTCGGGCTCGTCGACTTGCCGATGCCCAGCAGAAACTCCCGGATGCGCCCCAGCATCGACCGCATCTTCCCGGTCACCCGGTCGCCGTACCCCTGCACCGGGTCGGCCTCGGCCTCGTCGAGCCCCGCGAGCAGCCGCGCCGCGGTGCCGGGACGCTCGTCTTCGAGGACCCGGCAGAGGGCCCCGAAGGCCCGGTTCAGCCCGGCGACCATGCCCGCGAGGTCGTCGTCGCGACCCTCGGCGGCCCGCGCGGCGCGCTCGAGCTCGGCGAGCCGGGTCTTCAGGTCAGCCAGCATCTCGGCACCTCCCGCTAGTGCGCCGTCGAGAACGATGCTCGACCTGCGGCGCAGACTTCCGCGTGCGTGAACCCGCTACTGGAACGTTGGAACGGCGTTGCCGGCGTCGCTCGCCAGATAGAACACGGCTCCCGCCCCGTCGGGCCAGGTGACCGCCAGCAGGTACATGCCCGGCTGAAGCTGCGGCAACTCGACGACGAGCGCCGACTCGCTTGCGGACGACACCGCGACCGGCGTCATGCCGAGCGTCACCGTGGGGACGCTCGACGAGAAGTCGTAGCCGTTGATTGTCAGCGTCGCGTTCTCGACGTCGACGAGCGCTTCCGCAATGATCGGCTGCCGCTCCGGGACGATCTGCGCGCTGGCCTGCAAGTAGACGAGGCCGACCACTGCGGCAACGGAGACCGCCACGAACCAGAAACCACGCCTTCTTGTCATCGGAACAGTCCTTCCTCTTGGCGAAACGACCGCTATCACGCGGCCCGACACCGTCTCCCGGGGACGCAGGCCGGGTTGCCGCCCGGGTCAACGCGGGGCACGCTCACTCCAACGCAACCACCGCGGCCCGAAGCTCCATCACGTACACCGCCTTGATCGGGGTCACCCCCGGCGTCGGCTCCCCGTCGGTCCAGCCCGGCGCCGGCCGCCCCGCCGCGTCGTACGCCTCGCCGAGCGCCGCCCGCAGCTCCTGCAAGTGCACGGCCCTGATGGGGGTCACCCCGCGCACGAGGACCGGGTCCGTCCATTGGAACGGCGCCAGCCCCGCCCCGTCCCGCAACGCGTCGATGCGCGTCCGCAGCTCCGTGAAGTGAACGGCCTTGATCGGCGTCACCCCGCGCACGAGCGGGTGGTCGGTGAAGGACGCCGCGCTCACCACTGCCGCCGAGACCCACTGCGGCCGGTCGGCGTCGGCGTCACAGGTGAGCCCGGACGAAGTGAAGTCCGATAGGGTGGCCAACCACTGCTGAAGCGCGGCATCCGGCGGGACGCAGACCCGGGTGCCGGCGATGTTCAACGTATCGAGAGTGAGCTGCGGCAGGGTCGGCCCGAGCGCCCCCGTCAACTGGCTATTGTCCAGGAGAGACAGCCACTCGAGGTTGGGCAGGCTCCCGAGCTCGGCCGGGACCGGCCCCGTCAGGTCGTTCCCCGTGAGGTCCAGCCATTCGAGGTTGACCAGGTTCCCGAGCTCGGCCGGGATCGGCCCCGTCAGGTCGCTCCTCGCGAGGTCCAGCCATTCGAGGTTGACCAGGTTCCCGAGCTCGGCCGGGATCGGCCCGCCCAACGGGTTCCCGTCCAGGTCCAGCGACCGGAGGTGAACCAGCCCTCCCAACCACGCCGGAATCGGGCCTTCCAATTCGTTCGACCCGAGACCCAGCCACTCGAGGTTCGCCAGGCTCCGCAGCTCGGCCGGGACCGGGCCCGTCAACGCGTTCCCGCCCAGGCCCAGCGACCGAAGGTGAGCCAGCTCTCCCAACCACGCCGGAATCGGGCCCGTCAATTCGTTCGACCCGAGATTCAGCCACTCCAGGTTCGCCAGGCTCCGCAGCTCGGCCGGGATCGGGCCCATCAGTTCATTGCCGCCCAGGTCCAGCGTCTCGAGGTTCACCAGGCTGCCCAGCTCGGCCGGGATCGGGCCGGTCAGATCGTTCGAGAAGAGGTCCAGCCGCTGGAGGTTCACCAGACCTCCCAACTCGACCGGAATCGGGCCCGTCAGCTCATTCTCGCCGAGGTCCAGGGTCTCGAGGTTCACCAGGCTGCCCAGTTCACCGGGATCGAGCCCGTCAGTTCATTCCCGCCAAAGTCCAGGGTCTCGAGGTTCACCAGGCTGCCCAGTTCACTCGGGATCGGGCCGGTCAGATCGTTCGAGAAGAGGTCCAGCCGCTGAAGGTTCACCAGACCTCCCAACTCGACCGGAATCGGGCCCGTCAAGCCGTTGAAACCAAGTTCCAGCCCGGTCACGCTGTCATCGGCATCAGCCGTCACGCCGTACCACTCGTCCAGCGGCGCCGATGTCCTCCAGTTCGTGCTAGCGACCCAGCCCGCTCCGCCCGTCGCGTCATAGAGCGCTTCAAGCGCCGCCCGATCCTCATCCAAGCGCTCGGCGACGTCGGTAATCCTCACCGTAATGACCTGAGAATCTCGCTGCCTGGGGGCGGACGCATCAGTAACGCGAACGTTGACCCCGTAGTTGTTGTCGCCGTTACTGTCGGTCGGATTCTCGTAGTCCGGAGGCGTCCGGAACGCCAGGGAACCCGTCGTCGTGTTCATGACGAACTTCAGGCCGTCAGGCGCCGCGGCATCGCTTGACCACTGAAATGCATAGGGCGGCGTACCTCCGCTGGCGGTCACCGTCGTGACCTGCGTCTGGTTCTCCGGCAACGTGATCGTGGCTCGATCGCCTCCGCCGTTCGACGTGATCCTCAACGGTTCGGCAACGACTGTTGTCACCGTGAGCGTGAACGCACCCGTGACCCCCGGCGCGTACGACGTCGCCTCGATCGTGTACGTCCCCGCAGACAGCGCCGTGCCGATACGCGAGTTCGTACCCTGCCCGCCATCGTCGTCCGACACCACCAAGCGTCCCGCAACGTCTGCGCCCTCTCGCAGCGCCAGCGACGTATCGAACGCCGACGACACCAGGTCGATCTCGACCGACCCCGCCTGCCCCAGCGTGAAGCTGTAGTACCGAGCCAGTCGGCCCGAGTAGTTCGGCGATTCGCAGTCGTTACCCAGGTTCCCGAGCCGCGTCACCGTACCGCTCAACCCACCCAGGTCGTCCAGCGCGCAGCCGCCGCCACCACCACCCGCGGCCGTCGCCGTGAGCGTGAACACACCCGTGACCCCCGGCGCGTACGACGTCGCCTCGATCGTGTACGTCCCCGCAGACAGCTCGGTGTCGATGCGCGAGTTCGTACCCTGGCCACCGTCGTCGTCCGACACCACCAGACGTCCCGCAACGTCCGTGCCCTCACGCAGCGCCAGCCACGTATCGAACACCGACGAGACCAGATCGATCTCCACCGACCCCGCCTGCCCCAGCGTGAAGCTGTAGTACCGAGCCAGCCGGCCCGAGTAGCTCGGCGATTCGCAGTCGTTACCCAGGCTCCCGACCCGCGTCGCGGTACCGCTCAACGCGCCCAGATCATCCAGCCCGCAGCCGCCGCCTCCACCACCCGCGGCCGTCACCGTCAGCGTGAACGCACCCGTGACCCCCGTCGCGTACGACGTCGCCTCGATCGTGTACGTCCCCGCCGACAGCGCCGTGTCGATGCGCGAGTTCGTACCCTGGCCACCGTCGTCGTCCGAAACCACCAGACGCCCCGAAACGTCCGTGCCCTCACGCAGCGCCAGCCACGTATCGAACGCCGACGACACCAGGTCGATCTCCACCGGGCCCGCCTGCCCCAGCGTGAAGCTGTAGTACCGAGCCAGCCGGCCCGAGTAGTTCGGCGATTCGCAGTCGTGGTCCAGGTTCCCGACCCGCGTCGCGGTGCCGCTCAACGCGCCCAGATCGTCCAGCGCGCAGCCGCCGCCTCCACCACCACCCGCGGCCGTCACCGTCAGCGTGAACGCGCCCGTGACCCCCGTCGCATACGACGTCGCCTCGATCGTGTACGTCCCCGCCGACAGCTCCGTCCCGATGCGCGAGTTCGTACCCTGGCCGCCGTCGTCGTCGGTCGCCACCAGACGCCCCGCAGCGTCCGTGCCCTCACGCACGGCCAGGAACGCGTCGAACACCGACGACACGAGGTCGATCTCGACCGGGCCCGCCTGCCCCAGCGTGAAGCTGTAGTACCGAGCCAGCTTGCCCGGGTAATTCGGCGATTCGCAGTCGTCGCCCAGGTTCCCGACCCGCGTCGCCGTACCGCTCAACGCGCCCAGATCGTCCAGCGCGCAGCCGCCGCCACCGCCCCCTGCGGCCGCCACCGTCAGCGTGAACGCACCCGTGACCCCCGTCGCATACGACGTCGCCTCGATCGTGTACGTCCCCGCCGAGAGCTCCGTGGCGATGCGCGAATTCGTGCCTTCGCCGCCGTCGTCGTCGGACACCACCAGCCGCCCCTCGGCGTCCGTGCCCTCGCGCAGCGTCAGGAACGTATCGAACGCCGTCGAGAACAAGTCGATCTCGACCGGGCCCGCCTGCCCCAGCGTGAAGCTGTAGTACCGAGCCAGCCGGCCCGAATAGTTCGGCGATTCGCAGTCGCCGCCCAGGTTCCCGACCCGCGTCACCCTGCCGCTCAACGCGCCCAGGTCGTCCAGCGCGCAGCCGCCGCCTCCACCGCCCGCGGCCGTCACCGTGAGCGTGAACGCACCCGTCTCGCCCGCCGCGAACGACGTCGCCTCGATCGTGTACGTCCCCGCCGAGAGCTCCGTGCTGATGCGCGAGTTCGTACCCACGCCACCATTGTCGTCGTAGACCAACCCACGTCCCGACACGTCCGCGCCCTCGCGCAGCGTCAGCCACGCATCGAACTCGGACGAAACCAGGTCGATCTCCACCGACGCCGGCGATCCCAACGTGAAGCTGTAATACCGAGCCAGCTCGCCCGACCAGTTGGGCGATACGCAGTCGTGGTCAAGCGTCCCGCTGACCGCCACCGTGCCGGAAAGCGTTCCCAAATCGTCCAGAGCGCACCCTTCAGACGCACCAGACACGGTAACCGGCACCGCCCTCGAGCAGTTATTGGCGGTGCTGCTCTCGCCCACTACACTGCGGACGCAAGCTCCATAGTACCAAGTTCCGGAGCTCGGCGCCGCGGGCATCAGAAAGCGGCCCGAAATCGTCTCCCCCGGCCCCAGGCGGCCGCGCAACGGGTTCGACGAAATCGAGGTGTCGCTCCCGTCCCACGAGATCGTCGCGTCCTCCGAGCGGAACGCCGTCACTCCACTCGCACTAGAAACCGTAATGGCGCTGTTCCCTTGATTGCGAATGGTATAGTTCAAGAACGTCGTTTGCCCCGCGTCCAGCGTGTCGTCATCGACACTCACCTCGGACACTACGAGATCGGGGCGACGAGCCCTCGTCACCCGAAGGCGCGCGGCATCCCAACCGTCGGTATCGTTGTTGGAAACAACGCCATCGGTGCCATCATCGTAAATTAGACCCAGAAAATAGTCTCCTGGAGGAGTATTCGGTGGAATCCTGACATTTGCCGCTGTCCTTCTGCTGTTAGTCATTGCAGCAAAATTCCTACTATAACTCCACGTACTCAGCAACGTGTCAGAGGGGCTGATATTGCTGTTTTCGGACAGGTAGATACGGTAGCGAAACAGCCCGTTCTCGGATCCGTTGGTGGGGTTCGCTGCCAGATGAGTGACGGTGACGCTGCCACCGGCGGGCACGCTAGCCGATCCTGCCGTGACGTTAAGCGGCTGAAGATCGAACGTGTCCCCGCGCGCCGCTGAGACTGCGTCATCGTGGATTAGAGTCCTCCAGTCCGATGTCAACCTAGCGTAGTTGCCATTGATGTCTACCTCGTCAATTTGCTGGGAATATGACGCAACCGCGTGGGCATAGTCGGTCCCGTCTCTTGTATAGAATGCACTACTTCCACTCATCCCCCCCCAAAGCGTGCTCAGGCAGCCCGTTCCGCCGTTGTAGATTCGCAGAAGGCCCCTTGTACCGTCTCCATCCAGGTCCACACACTGGTCGAATTGACCTGTCCAGTAGTACATGTCCGTACCTGTGTGCCGACCCGGTTCGCCAGTGCATCGGTCTGATGGGTCTGATGGGTCCATCCATCCAGGATAGCTGGCGTTCCCGAAGGTCGTAGATAGTAGGCCTGCACGGCAGCGCCCCCCCCCCAGCGTGTACTCCCATGCGGGCCATCCGGTGAGCGTGCCGACGGCCCTTCGCAATACAATCTCCGCGAGATCATCTTCGAAGCTGCCGCGCACGGTCCATCCTGTCTCCGAAAAAAAATGCGTTCCCACCGCGACCCCGTAGTGTTCGGCCAATTCACCTCGCGCTTCGCCGTCCCAGCCAGGATAGACCCATACTTCGTCTGCCCAGCCCAGTGCTTCGTCTGGGCCTAGTCCGTCCTCGTCGTGGTCATAGACGCAGTGGCCAGCCGTGAGCACGACCTCCGGGTCAATCATCGTGCCGGAACACACAGTGCGACGCGAACCGAAATGCATGACGAGCTTCGCATTTCGTCGCCACGGTGAGCGCGCTCTTCGGGAGGGGGAGATCAGACTCATGTCCCCGAAGCGGACTGGCTCTATCTCGTCGTCTGGTATCCCTCCGTCGGCGCCCGGATAGCCAGGGATAAGGCCGAAGTCCGACGACTGCGACGGATCCTCGTCCTCAGAGCCAATCGGAGTACGGGTTTCCCGCCGCGTTGCCAGGTCGAAGGAAACGGACATATCAGGCCCACTCGGACCCAGGAACCGTTCGGTGCGGTCCCGGGTAGGCATCGGCATCGGCGGAATGGTGTCTATCGGTGGGTGATCCGGCGACGGAAGCGGAAGGTCGTCTGACGCGACGAAGGAGCCAACGCCGCGCTCCACTTCCTGGTCAGTCGCGGGCTGCGATGACTGGGCCTGGACATCGCTGGCGGTGGCGCCTGTGGCCGCAATTGCCGCAGCGCCAAGAACACACCGCCATGAGGAGCAGGCCCCGCTCAGCCGCCGCACATAGCGGCGGTAGCCGCCGATGGCCAGGAAGGCCGCCAGCAGCAACTGGGCGACCATCGGCAGGACCCGCACCGAAGCGTCCCGCAGGGCGCACGCCAGGGAGCCGAAACCGACTCCTGCGAAGAGCGTCAGCGCCTCGGAGCGTACGTCCACCCTGTCGTCCGCCACCGTCAGTATGGTCGTGCCGGCCGTGGCGCCGGCCGTGGTCACGATCGACGCTGGCTCGAGGGTGAAATCCGCGTCGACGGCATCGCTGGCCGCGCGGCCGCTCGGATCGTGAACGCAGCGCTTGTCGGGAGCAAGGCGGGTCTTCTCCTCGGCGTCGGGGTCGCGGATCGTCTGCAGTGGAATGGTTCCGGTTACCTCGCGTGTGACGGCGGTGCTCGTCCTGTTCGGGGGCAAGGTGAGCGTCGTCCTTCCGGCGTTCGCCACGACGTCCGTGGCCTCGTTGGTGGCGCCGTGCCGGCCGTGCGGCTCCACCTCAACCCTGACGGTCACGGGGGTGGCCGACATTGTGTTGGCGGCCACCCCCGCCTGACGGTCACGGTTGTCGTGGCGCCCGCTCCGTCCCCCCGGGATGAGCTGAGCCGCCGGCTCACCGCCCCCCAGCACGAAAATGACAACGAGCAGCGCCGCCCACTTCGGGGCGGCCCACTTCACTCTCGCCTGCATCCCTCCCGTGCACGTTACCATCGCTGCTCCCTCCTTCGTGACTCTCGCCGCCCGTTTTTGCGACAGCGGCGTCGGGGTCGATCCCTCCCGACCGCTCCCCCTGCGAGTGCGCTCCGCCCGGCCTTGCGGGACCCTGCTGAACGCCAGCGAGCCGACGTTGTCACCGCCAGGGGCTTGCCAAGGCTGTTCCGGTGCGGCAGGTTCCTCTCCTACTCCAAGGCCACCACCGCAGCCCGCAACTCTGTCAAGTGCGCCGACCGGATAGGCGTCACCCCCGGCGCCGGCTCCGCGACCGTCCAGCCCGGCGCCGGCCGCCCCGCCGCGGCATGTGCCTCCGCCAGCGCCGACCGCAACTCCAGCAGATGCACGAGCCTGACCGGGGTCACCCCCGCCGTCAGCACCGGGTCGGTCCACGCGAACCCGCCCAGGCCCGCCGCTTCCCGTAACGCGTCGATACGCGCCCGCAACTCCGCGAAGTGGATCGCTCGCACCGGTGTCACCCCGGGCAACAGCGGATCGTCGGTGAAGAACGTGGGCTCCGTCACCGTCACCATGAACGATTGCGTCGCGGTCAGACCGCCGGGATCGGTCGCCGTCACCCGGAGCGTCGCCGTGCCGACACTGGTGGCCGACAGGTTCAGGCCGTTGCCCGCCAATGCCACCGCCACTACGGCTGGCGCGGACGACGTCACCCGGTAGGTCAGTGCGTCGCCATCGGGATCGGTGAGGGCCCGCGACAGATCCACGCCCAGCCGGCTCTGCCGCGCCAGGCTCAGGTCCCGCAGGGCGCCCACCGCAATGGGCGGCCCGTTCGCGCCAGCGGCCTGCCGATCTCCCCAGAGCGTCACCGCGGGACCCGTGGTGGCGAGGACGGCCGCCGCGTCGGCCGGGCCGGCGACGCCAGACCCGCCCGCGCCGAAGGGCACCCCCAGCGGGTCGCCTCGCAAAGTCTGCCGCGTGTTCGAGAAACGGAGCAGCCGATCACACCGGCCCCCGTCGACATCGTCGCACGGGGTGTTGTACGCCATGATCGTTCGCCACCGGCTCGACGGCAGCGCGCCCGCGTCGAACGTACGCTGGTGGACGTAGCCGTACGCCGGGTGCGCGCTCACACCGCCCTCGTCGTGGTGCACCTGGTAGCGATCGTGGAGGAGCCCCATGTTGTGACCCAGTTCGTGCGCGAAAACACGGCCGCCGCACTCTCGGCAAGTGAGACCGAATGGCCCGCCCAGATTGGCAACGCCCCCGAACGGACCTCCCTCCTGGTACTCGAAGATCAGATGCACGAGGTCCGCCCCGGTCCGCTCGCGCACCGCGTGCACTTCATCCATGTACCCGTCCGACGGATCCCTGAGACGTCGCAGATCGATGAAGTCCCCCGTCTCGGCGTACTGCACTTCGGACCTCGCCACCAACGCCACGCGCTGGCGCACGTCGCTCGCCGCGTAGGCCTCGTTCGTCTCGGCGATCATCAGGTCGATGTCGGCCGCGATGGCCGCGGCGCCACCCGCCGCTTCGCGCGCGGCCAGCGTATAGAAGACGGCGACGTCGATCGAGGTGTCCGCCCCGGTGAATCCGCACAACGGGCCGCCGAACTGGATTGTGGCCAACCAGTCCCGCCAAGCGGCCGGCGCACACGCCCGGGTGACGAAGACGTCCAGAGCAGATAGGCCCGACGTCTCCAGACCGTACGGCAACGGTCCCGACAAACCCCAGTTGTACGACAATCGCAGTGTCCTCAGATTCACTAGGTTGGCCAGTTCGGCCGGGATCGGGCCGGTGAACTCATTGTGCGAGAGAACCAACCACCTGAGTCGAACCAGATTCCCCAACGACATCGGCAGCCGACCCGCCAGCCGGTTGCCCCGGAGATCCAGCACCTGGAGGTCCACCAGGCTGCCCAGCTCCACCGGGATCGGGCCCGTCAAGCCGTTGAAATCAAGTACCAGGCTGGTCACCCTGTCATCGGCATCGGCCGTCACGCCGTACCAGTCGTCCAGCGGCGCAGACGTCTTCCAGTTCGTGCTGTCGGTCCAGCCCGCTCCGCCCGTCGCGTCATAGAGCGCCTCCAGTACCGCTCGGTCCGCAACGTCGCCATCGCCGCCCGCGGTGGTCGTAACCGTGAGCGTAAACGCACCCGTGACCCCCGTCGCGTACGACGTCGCCTCGATCGTGTACGTCCCTGCCGACAGCGCCGTGCCGATGCGCGAGTTCGTACCCTGGCCGCCGTCGTCGTCGGACACCACCAGGCGCCCCGTAGCGTCCGCGCCCTCACGCAACCCCAGCCACGTATCGAACGCCGACGACACCAAGTCGATCGCCACCGACCCCGCCTGCCCCAGCGTGAAGCTGTAGTACCGAGCCCGCCGGCCCGAGTAGTTCGGCGATTCGCAGTCGTCACCGAGGCTCCCGACCCGCGTCAACTTACCGTTCAACCCGCCCAGATCATTCAGCGCGCAGCCGCCGCCTCCACCACCACCCCCAGCGCCCGTCACCGTGAGCGTGAACGCACCCGTGACCCCCGTCGCGTACGACGTCGCCTCGATCGTGTACGTCCCCGCCGACAACGCCGTGCCGATGCGCGAGTTCGTACCCTGGCCGCCGTCGTCGTCGGTCGCCACCACACGCCCCCCAACGTCCGTGCCCTCACGCAGCGCCAGCCACGTATCGAACGCCGACGATACCAGGTCGATCGCCACCGACCCCGCCTGCCCCAGCGTGAAGCTGTAGTACCGAGCCAGTCGGCCCGAGTAGTTCGGCGATTCGCAGTCGTCGCCCAGGTTCCCGACCCGCGTCACCGTACCGCTCAACGCGCCCAGATCATCCCGCGCACAGCCGCCGCCTCCACCACCACCCGCGGACGTCACCGTCAGCGTGAACGCACCCGTGACCCCCGTCGCGTACGATGTCGCCTCGATCGTGTACGTCCCCACCGACAGCTCCGTGATGATGCGCGAGTTCGTACCCTGGCCGCCGTCGTCGTCGGACATCACCAGACGCCCCGCAGCGTCCGTGCCCTCACGCAGCGCCAGGAACGCATCGAACACCGACGACACCAGGTCGATCTCCACCGGACCCGCCTGCCCCAACGTGAAGCTGTAGTACCGAGCCAGTCGGCCCGAGTAGTTCGGCGATTCGCAGTCGTCGCCCAGGTTCCCGACCCGCGTCGCGGTACCGCTCAACGCGCCCAGATCATCCAGCGCGCAGCCGCCGCCATCATCCCCCGCCCCCGTCACCGTGAGCGTGAACGCACCCGTGACCCCCGCCGCGTACGATGTCGTCTCGATCGTGTACGTTCCCGCCGACAGCGCCGTGCTGATGCGCGAGTTCGTACCCTGGCCGCCGTCGTCGTCGGCCGCCACCACACGCCCCGCAACGTCCGTGCCCTCACGCAGGGTCAGGAACGTATCGAACGCCGTCGAGAACAAGTCGATCTCGACCGGGCCCGCCTGCCCCAGCGTGAAGCTGTAGTACCGAGCCAGCCGGCCCGAGTAGTTCGGCGATTCGCAGTCGTCACCCAAGCTCCCGACCCGCATCACCGTACCGCTCAATGCGCCCAGATCATCCAGCGCGCAGCCGCCGCCACCATCCCCCGCGACCGCCACCGTGAGCGTAAACGCACCCGTCTCGCCCCGCGCGAACGACGTTGCCTCGATCGTGTACGTCCCCGCCGACAGCTCCGTGTCGATGCGGGAATTCGTACCCTGACCGCCATCGTCGTCCTGGACCAACGCAAGCCCCGCCACGTCCGCGCCCGCGCGTAGCGCCAGCCACGCATCTAACTCAGACGAGACCAGGTCGATCTCGACCGCCGTCGCCGTCTCCAACGTGAAGCCGTAATACCGCGCCAGCTGGCCCGAGAAGTTGGGCGACACGCAGTCGTTGTCAAGCGCGCCGGCGACCGTCACCGTGCCCGAAAGTGTCCCCAAATCGTCCAGAGCGCACCCTCCAGACCCACCGGACACGATGACCGGCACCCCCGCCGAGCAATTGTTGGCGGCGTTGCTCTCGCCTACCGCGCTGTGAACGCAAGCGCCATAGTACCAAGTGCCCGAGCTCGGCGCGGCCGGCATCCGGATACCGCCAGAAACCGTCTCGCCCACCCCCAAGCTGTCGATACTCACGTGGGTGTTGGTCGAGATCGAGGTGTCGTCCCCCGAGATAGTCGGGTCCGCCGAGCGGAACGCCGTCACTCGAAGTGATCCCGTCGCGGCGGCGCTCCCTTGATTCCGGATGGTATAGTTCAAGAAGGTCGTTTGCCCCGCGTCCAGCGTGTCGTCGTCGACACTCGCCGCGGACACCACCAGATCGGGGCTACCAGCACTCGTCACCCGAATGCGCGCGGCATCCCAACCATCCGTATCGTTGTTGTCAGCATTCGAATCGGTGCCGGAATCGTAGACTACACCCAGAAAATAATCTCCGGGAGGAGTATTCGGTGGAATTCTGATATTTCTCGACGTCACCCTGACGCTATCCACTGCATCAAAATCCCAACTATATTCCCATGTGCTCAGCAACGTGTCAGCGGAACTGATATTGGTGTTCGCGGACAGGTAGATACCGCCGTGAAACCGCAGGTTCGAGGGGTTTTCGTTGGTGGGGTTCACCGCCAAGTGAGTTACGGTGGTGCTGCCGCCGGAGGGCACGCTGGTCGATTCCGTCGTGACGTTCAGCGGCTGAAGATCGAACACGTTCCCGCGCGCTTCTAGAATTGCGCGATCGTGGATTCCCGTCTTCCAGGCTGACGTCAACTTGGTGTAGTTGCCATTGATGTCTACCCCGCCACGAGTCCTGGAATGCGACACAACCGCGTGGACATAATCGCTCCCGCCGTCCGTATAGAATGCACTACTTCCACTCATCCCCCCCCAAAGCGTGCTCAGGCAGCCCGTTCCGCCATTGTTGATTCGCAGAAGACC
This sequence comes from Vicinamibacterales bacterium, assembly GCA_965116765.1. Taxonomy (GTDB): domain Bacteria; phylum Acidobacteriota; class Vicinamibacteria; order Vicinamibacterales; family UBA8438; genus JAJEEA01. The sequence continues at coordinate 3,248,705 of OZ220718.1, forward strand.
CTCAATGCCGTCTCCATCCTCGTCCACGCATGAGTCAAATTGACCGATCCAGTAGTACATATCATTACCCGTGTGCAGACCCGATCCGCACGACTGGGCAGGATAGCTGGCGTTCCCGTAGGTCAGGGTTCGGATTGCAGAGCAATTCCCACCCAACGCCACACCCGGCCATCCGGTGAGCGTGCCGACGGCCCTTCGCAACACAATCTCCGCGAAATCGTATTCGAAGTTGCCGTATACGGTCCATTCTGTAACCGAATGGAACCGTGTGCCCACCGCGATCCCGTAGTGTTCGGCCAATTCACTTCGCGCTCCGCCGTCCCACCCAGGATAGACCCACACTCCGTCTGCCCAGCCTCCAAGATCGCTGTCATAGAGGCAGTGGCCAGCCGTGAGCACGACCTCCGGGTCTACCATCGTACCGGTACACACGTAGTAGCTCGAACCAAAACGCATGACGACCTTCGCATTTCGTCGCCACGGCCAGCGTGCTCTTCGGGAGGGGGAGATCAGACTCATGTCCCCAAAGCGGACGGGCTCTATCCCGCCGTCTGGTTGCCCTCCGTCGGCGCCGAGATAGCCACGGATACGGCTGAAGTCCGACAACCTCGACTGCGACGGATCTTCGCCCTCAGGGTCAATCGGAGTACGGGTTTCGCGGCGCGTTGCCAGGTCGAAAGAAACGGACAGACCAGGCCCGCTCGGATCCAGTAACCGTTCGCTATGGTCCCGGGAAGGCATCGGCATGGGTGGAATGGTGTCTATCGGTGGATGATTCGGCGACGGAACCGCAAGGTCGTCTGACGCGACGAAGGAACCTACGCCACGCTGCACTTCCACCGACTGGACAGTCGGTGCAGGCTCTGACGACTGGGCTTGGACATCGCTGGCTGTGGCGCCTGTGGCCGCAATTGCCGCAGCACTAAGAACACACCGCCATGAGGAGCAGGCCCCGCTCAGCCGCCGCACATAGCGACGGTAGCCGCCGATGGCCAGGAAGGCCGCCCGCAGCGACTGGACGACGATCGGCAGGACCGGCACCGAGGCGTCCCGGAGGGTGAACGCTAGGGAGCCGAAGGCGACTCCGGCGAAGAGCATCAGCGCGTCGGAGCGTACGTCGGCCCTGTCGTCCGCCACCGTCAGTATGGCCGTGCCGGCCGTAGCGCCGGCCGTGATCACGATCTCTTCTCCTGGTGATTGCACCCCCTGTCCAATCACGGACAGAAGCGAGGAGTCGCCACCCGCTTCACTTCAGATCAACAGCCTCCGGGACATCTTCCCGCACAAGGTCGTGACCCGGCTGCGGCTCCGGGACGGCGAGTCGAACCTGCTCGCCGGACTCTCAGCCCAGGAGGAGCGCCAGATCCTGAGAGGTTTCCCGGTCTGCTGCGGCTGCCCATCCTGCGGCGGTTCTTCTCGGCCAACGACGAGTCGGCAGGCGAGCGACATCGTGATGCTGCTGACCCCGCACGCACCGGCTGACGCAGGAGGACGTGGGCGCCATCCACATCCGCACGCGAAGTAACCCGGGCCTGACCGGCCCGCCTCCGCGCATCGCGCCGCGTCCCAACGGCGGCCCGTAGTTGCCGTGGAGCGCGCGGTCCGCGGCGCAGACTCCGCGTGCGTGAACCGACTACTGGAACGTCGGAACGGCGTTGCCGGCGTCGCTCGCCAGATAGAATACGGCTCCCGCCCCGTCGGGCCAGGTGACCGCCAGCAGGTACATGCCCGGCTGAAGCTCCGGCAACCCGACGACGAGCGCCGACTCGCTTGCCGACGTCACCGCCACCTGCGTCATGCCCAGCGTCACCGTGGGGATGCTCGACGAGAAATCGTAGCCGTTGATCGTCAGCGTCGCGTTCTCGACGTCGATGAGCGCTTCCGCAATGATCGGCTGCCGCTCCGGGGCGATCTGCGCGCTGGCCTGCAAGTAGACGAGGCCGACCACCGCGGCAACGGAGACCACCACGAACCCGTATACCACGCCCTCTTGTCATCGGAACAGTCCTTCCTCTTGGCTGAAACGAGCCACCATCACGCGGCCCGATACCGTCTCCCAGGCGCAGGCCGGGTCGCGCCGCCCCGGTCGACGCGGGGCACGCTCACTCCAACGCAACCACCGCGGCCCGAAGCTCCATCACGTACACCGCCTTGATCGGGGTCACCCCCGGCGTCGGGTCCCCGTCGCTCCAGCCCGGCGCCGCCCGCCCCGCCGCCACGTACGCCTCGCCGAGCGCCGCCCGCAGCTCCTGCAGGTGCACGGCCCTGATCGGGGTCACCCCGCGCACGAGAACCGGGTCCGTCCATGGGAACCGCGCCAGCCCCGCCCCGACCCGCAACGCGTCGATGCGCGTCCGCAGCTCCGTGAAGTGAACGGCCTTGATCGGCGTCACCCCGTGCACGATCGCGTGGTCGGTGAAGGGTGCCGCGCTCACCGCAACGGGCGGCCTGTTCCCGCCGGCGACCTGGCCATCCACGGTTGACGTCTGCCCGGGGATCGAACCGGTGAGCCGCGGCAGCGGGTTGCCGCCGGCGTCACAGGTGAGCCCGGACGAAGTGAAGTCCGATAGCGTGGCCAACCACTGCCGAAGCGCGGCATCCGGCGGGACGCAGACCCGCGTGCCGGAGATGTTCAACGTATCGAGCGCGAGCTGCAGCAGGGTCTGCCCGAGCGCCCCCGCCACCTGGTCGTTGTCCAGGAAAGACAGCCACTCGAGGTTGGACAGGCTCCCCAGCTCGGCCGGGATCGGCCCGGTCAGATCGTTCCCCGTGAAGTCCAGCCGCTCCAGGTTGACCAAGTTCCCCAGCTCGGCCGGGATCGGCCCCGTCACGGCGCTCCTCGCGAGGTCCAGCCATTCGAGGTTGACCAGGTTCCCCAGCTCGGCCGGAATCGGCCCGCCCAACTCGTTCCCGCCCAGGCCCAGCGACCGGAGGTGAACCAGCTCCCCCAACCACGCCGGAATCGGGCCCGTCAATTCGTTCGACCCGAGACTCAGCCACTCGAGGTTCACCAAGCTCCGCAGCTCGGACGGGATCGAGCCCGTCAACGCGTTCCCGTCCAGGCCCAGCGACCGGAGGTGAGCCAGCTCCCCCAGCCACGCCGGAATCGGGCCCGTCAATTCGTTCGGCCCGAGACTCAGCCGCTCGAGGTTCGCCAGGCTCCTCAGCTCGGACGGGATCGAGCCCGTCAGTGCGTTCCCGCCAAGGTCCAGCGTCTCGAGGTTCACCAGGCTGCCCAGCTCGGCCGGGATCGGGCCGGCCAGATCGTTCGAGAAGAGCTCCAGCCGCTGAAGGTTCGCCAGACCGCCCAGCTCGACCGGAATCGGGCCCGTCAGCGCATTCCCGCCAAGGTCCAGCGTCTCGAGGTTCACCAGGCTGCCCAGCTCGGCCGGGATCGGGCCGGTCAGCTCGTTCCCGCCGAGGTCCAGCGTCTCGAGGCTCGCCAGGCTGCCCAGTTCACTCGGGATCGGGCCGGTCAGATTGTTCGAGAAGAGCTCCAGCCGCCGGAGGTTCGCCAGACTTTCAAGGTCGACCGGAATCGAGCCCGTCAGCCCGTTCCCGCCGAGGTCCAACCGACTGACCCGGCCATCGGCGTCGGTCGTCACGCCGTACCACTCGTCCAGCGGCCCCGACGTCTTCCAGTTCGTGCTGTCGGTCCAGCCCTCTCCGCCCGTCGCGTCATACAGCGCTTCCAGCACTGCCCGATCCTCCTGCAGGGCAGACACGGGGTAATCCTGGTCGCAACCGATGCAGCGGATGTCCCCGCTTCGCGGCGTCCATCCCGAGGAGAGACTCAGCCGATAGTACGCTACCCTTGGTCGATTGTCGTCGGATATGCCCTGCCAGCCACTACCGGTCCGTTCTTCCCCGGGGTGCCACGTCTCGCCGCCTTGCCAGCGAACGGGTGAGGAGACGGCGCCGATTCCACGCCCATTCTCATCGTAGAACTCCGCAAACATGACCGGCCGGCTGTAGTCATAATCGAACGAACGTGTGCCCGTATTCCTGGCGGTCACCCTGACCCAATACCGCCAGAAGTTATTCTCGGGACCTTCAGCCCGGTCAAAGCGAACGTCGGTCAACGTCAGTTCATACTCCGCCCCCGACCCCGAAGCCGTCACCGTGAGCGTGAACGGACCCGTGACCCCAGTCGCGTACGACGTCGCCTCGATCGTGTACGTCCCCGCCGAAAGCTCCGTGGCGATGCGCGAGTTCGTACCCTGGCCGCCGTCGTCGTCGGCCACCACCAGACGACCCGTAACGCCCGCGCCCTCACGCAGCGCCAGCCACGTATCGAACGCCGACGAAACCAGGTCGATCCCCACCGGGCCCGCCTGCCCCAGCGTGAAGCTGTAGTACCGAGCCAGGCGGCCCGAATAGCTCGGCGATTCGCAGTCGTTGCCCAGGTCCCCGACCCGCGTCACCGTACCGCTCAACGCGCCCAGATCATCCAGCCCGCAGGCGCCGCCTCCTCCACCACCCGAGCCCGTCACCGTCAGCGTGAACGCACCCGTGACGCCCGTCGCATACGACGTCGCCTCGATCGTGTACGTCCCTGCCGGCAGCTCGGTGCCGATGCGCGAGTTCGTACCCTGGCCGCCGTCGTCGTCGCTCGCCACTAGAGGTCCCGCAACGTTTGCGCCCGCACGCAGCGCCAGCCACGTATCGAACTCCGACGACACCAGGTCGATTTCCACCGACCCCGCCTGCCCCAGCGTGAAGCTGTAGTACCGAGCCAGGCGTCCCGAGTAGCTCGGCGATTCGCAGTCGCGGTCCAGGTACCCGGCCCGCGTCGCCGTACCACTCAACGCGCCCAGATCATCCAGCCCGCAGCCGCCGCCTCCGCCACCACCCGAGCCCGTCACCGTCAGCGTGAACGCACCCGTGACCCCTGTCGCGTACGACGTCGCCTCGATCGTGTACGTCCCCGCCGACAGCTCCGTGCCGATGCGCGAGTTCGTGCCCTGGCCGCCGTCGTCGTCGCTCGCCACCAGACGACCCGCAACGTCCGTGCCCTCACGCAGCGCCAGGAACGTATCGAACGCCGACGACACCAGGTCGATCTCCACCGCACCCGACTGCCGCAGCGTGAAGCTGTAATACCGAGCCGGTCGGCCCGAGTAATTGGGCGATTCGCAGTCGCGGTCCAGGTTCCCGACCCGCGTCACCGTACCGCTCAACGCGCCCAGATCATCCAGCGCGCAGCCGCCACCACCACCCGAGCCCGTCACCGTCAGCGTGAACGCACCCGTGACCCTCGTCGCGTACGACGTCGCCTCGATGGTGTACGTCCCCGCCGACAGCTCGGTGCTGATGCGCGAGTTCGTACCCTGGCCGCCGTCGTCGTCGGACACCACCAGAGACCCCGCAACGTCCGTGCCTTCACGCAGCGCCAGGAACGCGTCGAACGCCGACGACACCAGGTCGATCTCCACCGCACCCGCCTGGCCCAGCGTGAAGCTGTAGTACCGAGCCAGACGGCCCGAGTAGTTCGGCGATTCGCAGTCGTTGCCCAAGTTCCCGACCCGCGTCGCCGTACCGCTCAACGCGCCCAGATCATCCAGCGCGCAGCCGCCGCCGCCTGCACCACCCGCGGTCACCCTCAGCGTGAACGCACCCGTGACCCCCGTCGCGTACGACGTCGCCTCGATCGTGTACGTCCCCGCCGACAGCTCCGTCCCGATGCGCGAGTTCGTACCCTGGCCGCCGTCGTCGTCGGACACCACCAGCCGCCCCTCGGCGTCCGTGCCCTCGCGCAGCGTCAGGAACGTATCGAACGCCGTCGAGAACAAGTCGATCTCGACCGGGCCCGCCTGCCCCAGCGTGAAGCTGTAGTACCGAGCCAGCCGGCCCGAATAGTTCGGCGATTCGCAGTCGCCGCCCAGATTCCCGACCCGCGTCACCCTGCCGCTCAACGCGCCCAGGTCGTCCAGCGCGCAGCCGCCGCCTCCACCGCCCGCGGCCTTCACCGTGAGCGTGAACGCACCCGTCTCGCCCGGCGCGAACGACGTCGCCTCGATCGTGTACGTCCCCGCCGAGAGCTCCGTGCTGATGCGCGCGTTCGAACCCTGACCGCCGTCGTCGTTGTGGATCAACGCCCGCCCCGACACGTCCGCGCCCTCGCGCAGCGTCAGCCACGCATCGAACTCGGGCGAGACCAGGTCGATCTCCACCAACCCCGCCGTCCCCAACGTGAAGCTGTAATACCGCGCCAGCTCGCCCGACCAGTTGGGCGATACGCAGTCGTGGTCGAGCGTCCCGCTGACCGTCACCGTGCCGGTCAGCGTACCGAGGTCCTCCAGCGTGCACCCGTCGCCACCGCCGCCACCACCGCCGTCAACCGTGAGCGTGAGCGTGAACGCACCCGTCTCGCCCGCCGCCAACGATGTCGCCTCGATCGTGTACGTCCCCGCCGACAGCGCCGTGTCGATGCGCGCGTTCGTACCCTGGCCGCCGTCGTTGTCGTAGACCAACGCCCGCCCCGACATGTCCGCGCCCTCGCGCAGCGTCAGCCACGCATTGAACTCGGACGAGACCAGGTCGATCTCCACCGACGCCGCCGTCCCCAACGTGAAGCTGTAGAATCGCGCCAGCTCGCCCGAGAAGTTGGGCGACACGCAGTCGTGGTCAAGCGCCCCGTTGACCGTCACCGTGCCGGTCACCGTACCGAGATCCCCCAGCGTGCACCCGCCACGGCCGCCGCCACCGTCCTCATCACCGTAGATGCCGCGGACCCCGGCAATATCGTCTGCCTGAATGGTGTCTAGATTGCTGACACGAGCATTCATGATCGCGGATACGGACTGACCATGGTCGTCGGGGTGGTCCAGTCCGAGGACATGACCGAACTCGTGAATGGCAACCCGTCCGAAATCTATGGCGTCGCGCCGCAGATTCCCACGATATGAAGACCACGAATAATTGGAGTTGAAAATGACATCCGAATCAACGGTTTGCCGCGTGCTCGTGCGGTACCAGGTGGCGGCGACAGCCAGGGTCCCCTCTCCCCAGGCCCTGCCACAAAAGTCGGCGCCCCACACCACGACGTTTCGGCTGTCGATATCAGTAACGCGGCAGGACGGCCGCTCGCCGGCCGACGTCGTGGACCGGAACCGAAAGTTCGATCCCGCGTGGTTCCACACCGTCAGAGCATCGCGCGCCACGGTGTTCCAGCCGCTCCCGACGCTCAAGGTCATCGGGACTGGAATGGCGCTGTCAGCCCAACGAGAAGCCAGCGGAAACCATGAATGCAGGTCGGTCGCCAGCAGCGCCAGCGCGACGGCCGCGGCCGCGAGGCACGGTCCCTTCCCGAGCATCGGGAACCTTGCCATCGTCACAGCTCGCTCGCTATCACCGATCGGAATTCCTCGATCGTCAGTGCATCCTCGGCAGGCGCCCCGGATGCGGCCGACAATCTCACTACCCGTTGCCCGACATCACCCTCGATGGCGGTCACCGGGCGTCCCGCATGATTGACGACGGTTCGGGCGTCGCGTTCGGCGTCGTAGACAATCCTGTACAGACCCTGCCACCATCCCACGAGCGGGCACGGCCGGCCATCATCGCGGGTCGAAAACACCACCACCTGTTGCGCCGGGGCGAATTGGGGCATGCCGGAAACCTCGAGCGTCAAGCCGTTCGGCGCAGGCCCACCGAGGAATCGAAGCGTCAGTGCCCGGTTGACGACCTGGCCCTTGACCACGTCGATATCGGAAACGGTGACCTCCGTGAACGGCATCTCCCTCTCCGCGTCCCACGTGGCCTCGACGGCCGAGACGACGCCGATCGCGATCACCTCCGCGCCCGCGACCACCTGCGAAAAGGTCATCGGGAGAACAGTTGTAGCCTGCGTAGCCGTCGAGCCGAGAACCACCACCGACAGCAAGGCCATCCGCACCCGACGACACCGCAGAAGCACCAACATCGGCATGGCTTGTCTCCCCTAGTTGCGCATCCGGCCTGCGAACGCACGCCTCGCTCTCCGGCTGGCCGTCACTGCCCAGGCGGCAAAGAAGCAGTGGGCCAGAGAACCCCGAACGGCCTGCCTTCCCCTCGAAAACCGCCTGCGGGCAACCTGAGGTCCGAGTCGGCGCGCTCGGGCGCCGACGCTCGTCCGCCGTTATTCCAACCGAAGGGCGCAAGAAAAAACACCCCCTCCCCCCTGGGGCGTCAGGGGAGAGGGGGCAAAGGGAGAGTTACGAACGCCGACGCCGAACGCTACCGCCGCCGATAGCGGCGGTAGCCGCCGACGGCCAGGAAGACCGCCAGCAGGAGCTGCGCGATGACCGGCAGGGCCGGAACGGCAGCATCCCAGAGGTAGAACTTGAGCTCGCCGGTGACCTCACCGGCCATGCCCTCCGCCATGCCGTAGAGCACCAGCTCTTCCGGCATGTTGTCCACGGTCTCCATCATGTCGTCCTCGACCGCCATCACCATGGTCGAGCCCGCCATCATGCCGGCCTCGATGGTGATGGGCTCCGCCGTATAGTCGGCGTCGCCGGCGGTGCTCATCGCGCGGTCACGCATGAGCATCACGGTCACGTCCTCGGTGACCGCCCGGTTGGCCGTCGCCATCACCATGGCCCCCATGCCGCCCTCGACGAGGTTCATCTCCTCGGGGCCCGACAGCGTGATGCTGAGCGCCTCGAGGCCCACCTCGACCGGGAACATGATGCTCGCCTCGGTCGGGTCGGTCTGATCGGCAATCTTCACGCCCGACGGCCTGCTCGCGTGAGCCGTGATCGTGATGTCGGCCATCCCCGCGCCGGCGGCCGTCACCGTGACCATGCCGCCGCTGACGGACGTCGCTGCCACGGCAGCGTCGCTCGTCATGGCCGAGTACGACACCGTGACTCCCTCCGCGGAGCTGAACAGGAGGCCGCCCATGACCTCGATCATCTCGCCCGCGGTGAAGGTCATGTCGTCGCCCATCCCAGCGTTCTTCGCCGCGTAGACTGCGGCCTCGACCTCCTCCTGCGAGTTCGCCCAGACGAGCTTGCCCGTGCCGTCCTCGATGGTCAGCGTGGACACGGCCATGTGCGAGTCCTTCTCGGTGCCGTTCGCGGCGACCGAACCGGCGACCATGGCGTCGAGCACCAGCATCTCCATGTCGTCGAGCACGTCGTCGGACGTCGCCATGACCTCAACCGTCTTCGACGCCGTGTACGAACCCCTCTCTCGCTTGGGGAAGACGACGGGGTTGGTCATGACCGAGAAGTCGGCCGCGCTGGCGGTGCTGCCGGCACCCATGTCCAGCATGATGCTGACCTCTTCCTGCGTGTACTGCAGCTTCTCCGTGCTGCTCACGGGGGTGTTGGAAGGATTCCGGTTGATCGTCAGCGTCAGCTCGACCATGCCGCCTTCGGCCACGGTGCCCGTCGCCGGGGTCACCATGAGCGTGGGCAGCTTGTGGCGGTCGAGCACCTTGATCGGATGCGAGGCCGCCGGCAGCGTCTCGTACCCTCCCGAGGCCAACGAGTACACGTTCACCGAAGCATGCAGCTCGTAGTCGTTGTCCACCCGGTTGCCGTCGGAGGCCGGCAGATGAACGGTGACCGTGTCGCTGTTGCCGGTGCTGCCGTCGTTCAGCGTCATCGAGCTCCTGCTGAGCGAGATCTCGCCCGAGCTGACCGTCGTTCCGCCGAGGTCGACCATGTCCAGTCGGACCTCGAGGGGCAGATCGACTCTCGCCGGCTTCGCCGCAACGGTGAACGTGGGAACGTCGTCGCCGCTGTCGCCCTCGTAGACGGTAGAGGAGGTCTTGGACCCCATCTTCACCGTCACCGTCTGGTCTTCGTCGTCCTCGATGACCACCTCGGGTGTCACCGCGTTGACCCCCCTGGGGGCGTTCAGGTCGACATCGCCGCCTGTTGCCTGGATGTAGAACGCGTCGTTCTCCGCTTCGTGGTCGTCATGAAGGATCAGGACATCGAGCGTGCCGGTCACCGACTTGACGTGACGCTCGCTGCCACGCTGCGCCGCAGGCACCTGGCTCTGTCGAGGGGTCTTGACGGTGACAACACCACCCGTCAGATTGCCGAGCGAGCCGGCCCTCGGGAAATGCACGTCGCCTTCCCCGTCGATCCAGGAGACCCAATTCGGCAGGGTGCTCCCGCCCGACATGATCGCAACCTCGATCGTCTGAGCGGTGTTGTATCCGATAGCCGCGATCTCTGCATGCGTCCACTGCACGGTCACCGACAGGTCGACAGCCTGCGAGCCCTCCGGCACGTGGTAGCGCTCGACGCCCCCGATGGTCTTCTCGGAGACACCGTCGCCGACCAGCTCGAACTCCGTGAGCTGACCCCTCACGACCGGCACCTTGGGTGGGGTGGGTGGGGCGGCGGTTGTGCCCATGCCGCTCTTGGACCAGGGTGACATGCCGTCAGCGTTGCGAGCCCGCACCTGGACGTCGTACGCCGTGCTGGCCTCCAACCCTGAGAGGGTGGTGGACATGCCGGTCACGGCCGCAGTCATGACCGTCCAGTCCGGCGAGCTGCTCATCTTATACTGCAGCGAATAGTCGATGATGGCGCTGCCGTTGTCGTTCGGCGCCGTCCAGGACACATCCAGCGCCCCCTGGGCTTTGCCCGTAGCGACCGTCGGCGCGGCGGGCGCATCGGGTGCAGCCGTGAGAGCCGCGACCACCTCAACCATGAATTCGATCTCGGCGACGTTCGGCGTATCCTGCCTGGTAGCGAAGGTCGACCCCGCCATGCTTGCGACGGCCGTGACGGTGATCATGACCGGGGAGGTCGTGACCGTGAGCGGCATGACGGTGATGGAGTCGCCAGTGTCATCTACCGATACCATCGCGGGAGCCGAGGATTCCGCACTCGCCCGGAAGGTGTAGCCATCGGGAGACTCGAACAGCATGGACTTCATGAGGCTGAAGTCTTCGCCCGGGTTCAGGCCGTCGTCGCCTGCCGCGGCTGCCTCCTGGGCCCCGATGTAGTCTTCCGCGCCAGTCTTGACTGCGACCTGCTTCATCGTGTCGTCGTTGATCATCAACGACAGGATGCCCGGGCTCGACTCCGATCCCGACCCGTTCGCCGCCTCACCGGACACGCTGGCGTTGAACATGAGGGTTTCCCCCGGGTCAACGGCCTGGTCTTCCTCGGCGGTAAGGTCTACCGTACTCGACATGTCGCCGCTGGCGATTGTGATCGGGTTCATCGACAGGCTGAAGTCCGCCGAGCTGGCGCTGCCGACCTGCGTCAGGGAAACCGAGAGGGCCTCCGCCGCGGCGGCGGGTTCGCCGTCGTCATCGAGCACGGTCAGCTTCACCATCACGGTCTCGCCTTCATCCACCGAATCGGGCTGCGGATCAAGGGCCATCCCGTCGGCGCCGACCAGCATCGCCCCGACCATGGGCAGAGCGTTGGCGTCCTTGACGTTGATATCCAGGCTCGTGAGCATCTCGCGAGCCCCCAGCGTCCCGGAGTACGCCGTCACCGTGATCATGTCGTTGGCCCGGTCGCCATCTGCGAGAGCTTGGATGGTGGCGGTGACGGGATTATTGTCCCCCGCCGATCCGAAGTCATTGGTTGGGGCAGGCGTGGTCGCGCTGTTCATGACCGCGCCCAACGTGTACTTCGTCGAATCGCTGGCGGTCAATTCCAGGGCGATGGGGATGTCAGCCGACCTGGCCGGATCGGCCTCCAGGGTCAGCGTTGCCGCAGCAGCGCCCTCAGTGATCGCACCGCCGGCCGTGGTAGGCAGGGTCAGGTTGTATGCCTGTGGATCGTCGTCGTCGATCACTATAAAGAGGGTTACGGTGTCCCCACCTTCGGTGGCCGTCAACGCAACGTAATCGTCTTCCGCGTCGGGATCAGGGCGGAAGTCGATCGCGCGTACAACCGTGCCGACCGTTTCACCTTCCTCTACCAGGAGGTCGGTCTCGACCAAGACGTAGTCGGTAGCTTCCGACACGTAGGGGGCCACCGTCTCGTCAATGGTGGTGTCGGGGTTTTGCGTATTAGCCAAGGCCAGAGTGAAGGTCCTGTCTGCTGTGACCGCCGTGCCCAGAGTCAGCGTCACGTCCGCCGTCGAGTTCTCCATGCTGCTGGAGATCGTCAGAGTGCCAATCTCCTGCGCGGAGGCCGACGCGGCTCCCAGCGCGAACACCACGCCTGTCAGCGCCAACCACTTCAGCGCCCTGCAACTGCCTCTCGCGAAAATCGCTCCTGTGCGCATGTCGCAATCTCCCTTGTGAATCCGTCCGTCTGTCGCCAGCAGCGGGGGGAAACCGAACCATCCGCCCCCTGCCTCCCCCCGATGTCGACTACCGCTTGGCATCCGTTCTGGCCTCCTGCGCCCTTGCACCGAATCGGGCACGGCCTTGGGTGACGGCCGTGCCGACTCCGCCGATGAGGCCCTCAGGCCGACTTGCGGCCCCTCTTGCCTTGAGCACTCGTCCTCTCGCATGGCAACGGGGGAATCGGATCAGTCCGCCATGTACACGAAACTAGGGCAGTCCGAGTTCGTCCGGAATAGGCCGTAAATGATTGAAAAAATAAAGGTTAACTGACACAATGACGCGTGAACGGGGTCCGTGCACGTCCCGTCAAGTGCCGGGTATTCCGCCAATTAACGGTGGAAAAAACGGCGGGGCCGAACGGGGGCGGACGGGGCAGCGCGGTACCCAAAGAAAAGACGAAGGCGAGTTCCGCAGACCGTCAACCCGACCGACGCGCCTCGGGTCATTCGAGTGACTCGGCACGCCGACGCCACCGGCCACGCAGCCGGTACGCGGCCGTCGAACTCGGACATGAAGGCGGCAGGCGCTCGAGGCCCCGTCATCGGCGCGGCCGCCGGGGCCACCCCCGAGGGACGGTCGCCCGGACCCCGGTCCCGGCGACCGGGCGGTGTCGAGCGGCGCGAACGCCTCGCCGGCGGCGGCCGCGAGGTGCGCCGCGGCGGGCTGGTCCGGCGCCTGGCGGCCCACTTCGGCCTTCGCCCCGACGACCTCGACCAGCAACCAGCGTCGCGTCGAAGCGGCCCGCCCCTCGGTCAGCCGCAGCACGGAAGCCCCGGGCCGCCGGCGTCAGCCGGAAAACGCGTTCGGCGGCGTCGTCCCGTGCGTGCTCGGCACCGTCATCCGTTGCAGGCGTCCCGGTCACCACGCGGGGGGCCGCGCCGGTCCGAGCACGGCGCGGGGGAGTGCCGGAGCCGGCGGGCACGGAGTCCGAGGGGGGCCTTGCGGCGGCCCGACCCGCTGCGGGCTGAGCCCGGAGAGTCAACGGACCATCAGGGGACGCTGTACAGTCCACCATGTCAATGGGGTAAAGAGGTCGATGCAGTCCGCATAAACAGCTATAAAAAGGGGATTTGCTTTGACATCTTGACGCTCTCTGCGCTCGCAGGCTAGACTGGTTTTCCACCAAAGCAAACGCGGTCAGAGGAAGGGATCGAGCGATTGCCGAACCGCAGCGGAGAGCCGACGCCGAAACCTCGCCGGCGGCATCCCATGAACGCACTCTCGGACGCGTTCGTGCGCACGGTCGCCAAGACGGGCCGGTACTGCGACGGGCATGGGCTGTACCTGGACGTGCAGCCGTCGGGCAGCAAGAGCTGGGTTCAGAGAATCACCATCGGCGGTCGGCGCCGGGAGTTGGGCCTCGGCGGCTACCCCATTGTTTCCCTCAAGGACGCCCGCGCCCAGGCCTTCGCCAATCGTCAGCTTGCCCGTGCCGGCGGCGACCCGCTGGCCGAGAAGCGCCGGAACAGGAACGTGCCCACGTTCGCCGCCGCCGCCGAGCAGGTGTGGAAGCAGTTGAAGCCCGGCTGGCGCAACGAGAAGTACGCCCGGGACTGGATTGTTGGCCTCAAGCACGTCGCCTTCCCCCGCCTCGGCGCGAAGTCGGTGGCCGAGGTGACGAGCCCCGATGTCATCGACGTGCTCCGGCCCATCTGGCACTCGTCGCCGACGACGGCGCGGCGGGTCCGGCAGCGCATCAACGCGGTGATGGAATCGGCGGTGGCGATGGAGTACCGGGCGGACAACCCGTGCCACCGCATCGGGCCGGTGCTCGGCCGCCAGCAGGAGAACGTTCAGCACATGCGGGCGCTGCCCCATCGCGAGGTCGCGGCGGCGCTCGAAGCCACTCGCAGCTCGTCGGCAAGGCGGGTCGTGAAGTTGGCGTTCGAGTTCCTGGTGTTGACGGCGGGGCGCTCGGGCGAAGTGCGCGGAGCGCAGTGGTCCGAAATCGACCTCGCGAAACGCGTGTGGACGATTCCCGCCAAGCGCATGAAGACGAACCGTAAGCACCGGGTCCCGCTGTGCGGGTGGGTGGTGGAGACCCTCGACCGGGCGCGGGCCCTGAGCAACGGCGGCCCGCTGGTGTTCCCGACGGCGCGGGGCAAGCCGCTCAAGGACATGGCGCTGTCGGGGCTGCTCAAGGAGCTTGACATCGCCGCGGTGCCGCACGGTTTCCGCTCGAGCTTCAGGGACTGGGCGTCCGAGGAGACGGACCATCCCCGAGAGGTCGTCGAGGCGGCGCTGTCCCACGTCGTTCGGAACAAGGTTGAGGCGGCCTATGCGCGCTCGGACCTGTTCGAGCGCCGCCGGCGGTTGATGGACGACTGGGCCGCCTACCTGAGCGCTCGGGGCACGGGTGGTTGAGTGGCGCCCCGGCCAGCAGCCTGTGGTGGTGCACCGTGAAGGGCGCGCCATTCTTCAGCGGGTGCGAATCCCGCCCGACAACTGACCTCGACCGCCCGTCCGCAGACGAGAGTCCGGGGCAAGGGCACTCGGCGTACTGCTGAGAGCGGGTCGCCTGCGCTGTCATGATCGTCTCAGTCCTTGGCACATCGTCCTCGCGCATGGCTCGCCTCTCAATACTCGGGGTTGGGGACCCCCGCTTGCCGGCCGCCGATCGGCCGATGCGGTTGCCCGCCAGAAATATGCACCCCCGCGGCCGTGGCCTCCGCGGGCCCTACGCGCAGTTCTCCGAGATTTGCCGGCATTGGCCCGACGGCTGCGGCCGTCGATACGGCAGGTTCACCGGGCCGGCGAGAAGACGTTCATCAACTTCTCCAGAAGCGGGCCACGACCACGGCGGCACCGGCGGGAGGACGCTGTCGTTCGTCCACACGCTGGTCGAGCCGAACTACTCGACCCCGGGCATCGCCGTGGTCGGCGACTCGCTGACGCTCGGTGGCCGCGCCATCCGCAACGGCGGAGGGGTAGGACGCGGGGCCGAGGCGCGACGGTCCGGGCCACGACCCGAGCGGCGGCTTCGGTGGCAGATGCGCAGGCCGAGGAAGGGCTTGGATCCGGCGGGCAGTGACGATGGAATTGCGCGCCGGCCGACGAGAGCATCTCGTCGGGGGCCGACCACACGGTGGTGCGGCGACGCTCACCTTCGCGGCGCTAGGCCACGAAGACGGTCTCGGTGCCGAGGCTGTACCGACGCGCATGACGAGGGGGGGGGAGCCGCTGACGCTCGCGAACCCGTCGGGGCGCATCTCGCGGACGGCGTGGCGACGGGCGATCGGTGACGCGGACCCACTGCTACGGGCGCTGGTGGTGCGGCCGAGCGGCCGCGCACGTAGTCGAGAACGTGGAGGAACGCAGGGGCGACCCCGCGCGAGCCGGGCATTGAGGTTGTGGCTACGGTGTCGCCATGGCCGGCTGAAGGCGACCCCGCGCGAGCCGGGCATGGAAGGCCGGGTCGTCGGCCGCGAACTGCGGCTGGGCAGGGGGCGCGAGATCGCCCTCGACTTCCTCCGCCGGCTCGGCGGCGGGGCCGGCGGGCAAGGGGCCCGGCACGGGTAGCACGGTCCGATGGGCGCGGCATGGCGCCGGACGCGACCGGCGCCGAGACAGGGCGGGAGCAAAAAGGCTTCGGCGCAGGGCCGTTTGCTCCAGCGCGAGCAGCGCGGTAGGGTTCAGGAGTTCGATCGCCACGTAGCGCTCCTCGCGAAACGGCCGTCGTCGATCCATCCAGATCGAGGATGTAGCACCGATGTGGTGAGGGCGGCGAACACCAGCTGCCACGCCTGCTCGCCGCGCGGCCGGCGCCTCCGTGGTCGCGAAGGCCACGTCACTGCCCCACCCCCGTCGCCGGGTCAAGCGTCACCACGCAAGTGCCGGCACCTTGAGCCCCTCACGCGCGTCCTCCCACCGGGATAGCTGCTAAGCGAAGGGGTCCGCAGACGCGACGGCCGCGGGGGTGCATATTTCTTGGGCAGAGGGGTCCGGCCGATCCCGGACGCTCTGACTCGCATCCTGCGGGTGGCGGAGATTCTGGCGTGGCTCGAATCGGTCGTTGATCGCTGGATTGATCAACGACAATTATTTTTGCCGGCGCATTGCCTCGCCTGATCTGTTACCGGGCCAGCATCGTTGCCTCAGAATTCCTGCTACCGAAGGGAGGCACGACGTCGACGATGAGTCCGGAGGGGAGGCGGGAGCTGGTGGCGGCCGTGATCGAGCGATATCAGCGGAGCACGCTAGCCGCGAGGGGGCGGATCCTGGACGAGTTCGTCGCGCTCACCGGGTACCACCGCAAGCACGCCATCCGAGTCCTGAACGAAAACGCGGCAACGCCGGCAAGACCGCGGGACGCCGGTCTCTGTACGACGAGGCCGTGACCGCGGGGCTGGTGGTGCTGTGGGAGGCATCGGACCGCGTGTGCGGGAAGCGCCTGAACGCGTTGCTGCCGACCCTCGTGCCGGTACTCGAGCCGCACGGGCATCTGACCCTGGACCCGCGGGTGCGCGAGCAGCTGATGGCGGTGAGCGCCGCCACGATCGACCGCCGCCTGGCGCCCGCGACGACGGTGACGGCCGGTCAGCGCCGGCGCCGTCGTTCCGGGGGCGACCGCGTACGGGGCACGGTTCCACTGCGCACGTTCGGCGATTGGCAGGATCCGGATGGCGGCGAGCCGCTGGTTCCGCGTGCGGGAGAGGAAAACGAAAGCGGTCGCGTTGTTCGATTCGGCCGAGCCGGTGCTCGCGAAGTCGTATCGCGACGACAACGGACTCATGGCGTACCTGCGATCGCTGTAGAGCCAACTCGTTATGCGCTGTAGAATCACCAACCACCCTGACCACTCTGGGGGAGCAGCTGCCTACAGCGCATAATGGGGACGAGCACATAAAACGCCTTTCAAGTGGTACGTCGAGGACACCGTCTACGCCGGCCCCCTCGCCATCTCTGGCGGTGTCAAGCAGTTTCTGGTGAACGTCTCCCGCCGCGACCTCTTCGGCGTCGACCCCGGCCTCGGCGTCGACTCCGACTCGGACCTGCTGCTCTCGGGCGGCGTGACGCTGGAGACCCCGGTCGACGGCCTCGAGCTGTTCGCGGGCTACGCCGAGAACTTCAAGTCGCTGGCCGATCGCCTGCTCGAGGTGCCGGGCCGCAGCCTCGCCGCCCTCGAGCCCGAGACCGCCACGAACGTCGACGTGGGGATGCGCTACTCGGGCGACCGGGTGGCCCTCGGCGCCACCTGGTACGACATCGACTTCGACAACCGCATCTTCTTCCTCGGGCCCACGACCACGGCCGGCCCCAACTACCTCATCCCCGGGGGCGGCGCCTACTTCAACGCCGGCGGCATCGACACGAGTGGCGTCGAGCTCCTGGCGGCGTGCGTCGACGCCGTGACGCTGGAGCTCGATCTGGAACGCAACCGCGACAAGATCATCGAGCGCCGGACGCTGGACAGTCTCGCGGAGCTACCCGCGATCTGGACGGACATCGACGCGGCGGCAGCGGCGGTGGCCGCCGAGCTGACGTACAAGCAGCACGGCGCCCGCGAGGCCATCGGGCTGTTGACGAAGACCCTTGATCACGTTCGGTCGATGCGCTCGGAGTCGCTGTCCCGTTGCGTCTGCGGGCTTCTCGTCTTCTACCTTGCGGAGTGCGGACGCGCCGATCAGGCGGCCCGCGTGTGGCGCGACCACGGACTGCCGGACGAGCCGGACGAGCTACTGGACCTCGACGGCCAGCCGTGGCGCACGATGGAGTCCCTGGCCTGCGCGCGCATCCGGCTGCTGGCCGAGCAGGGCCAGATCGACGCCGCGGAAGCACTTGCCGGCCGGCTGTGCGCCACCGCCGCCGAGCATGGCCTGCTGCGCACGTGGCTGCGGGGGCTGGCCCTCTCTCCATGGCGGCGGCTGAGCGGGGGGGGAACTCGGACCGCGCGTCGGCGCGGCTGGTCGAGTTCCTCCGACTGGCGCGGGAGGCCGAGTACGTCAGGCCCGTGGCGCGCAGCCCCGAGGTCAGCCTGGCTGTGCTGCGGCGCCTGCTGGACATGGAGCCGGACGCGGACACCCGCGACGCAGCCGAGTCGATGCTCACGCAGCTGGACGAGCCGGCGCCCAACCGCCCGGTCTTCTCCGAACGCGAGCTGCAGGTGCTGGCCGAGGTGCGCGACGGACTGGGGAACAAGGAGATTGCCGGTCGCCTCGGCATCTCGCGACCGGGCGTGCGCTTCCATCTCGCCAACATCTACCGCAAGACCGGCGTCAGCGAGCGGCACGAAGCCGTGCGCATCGCGCAGTCCCTCGGGGTCGTCGACTGACCGGTCCAAGCCCATCTTGTGCGGGTCGCTCAACCCAAGATTGCCGGCCTCGTCGAGCGGCGGTTTGCGCCATCGTGACCTGTCGCCACGGGCGGCCAGCGGTGAGGCGGCCGGAACCGTGCACCGGTGCCCCCGCAGGCCGGCGGATCCGGACTCCGTTCGTGTCGGCGCCAAGTGACGCCCCGAACCCAGCGGCTGCAGCTACCTATAGTCCCCAGCGGTAGTTGACACGCGCGTAGTAGTAGCCCCCGCTGAGGCCCCACGGCGTGAACTGACTGTAGGGAAGCCCGAACACTTCGGCGAACAGGTCCATCCACTCCGAGAACGTGTCGAAGACGTTCTGGCCGCCGACCGACAGCGTCACGCCCTCGCCGAGGGGGATGCCGAGGTCGAGGTCGACGATCGAGCGCCCGCCGAGGACCGGCGACTCGGCGCCGCGCACGAAGCGCGCGTCGAAGTGGTCGACCCACGACCCGTAGTAGCTGAGGCGGCCGAGCAGGCCGACCGGCCCGATCTGCTGGTCGAGCGCGATGCTCCAGCGCGTCCGGGGCACCCCGCGCTCGATGCCGAGCACGTCGCCTGGACCCAGCAGGTCCGACTCCTTCGTCACCTCGGTGTCGGTGTCGTTCATCGTGAAGCTGAGCACGGTGTCGCCCCCGAACGCCGGCGGCGTGTAGGTCGACACGATGTCGACGCCCTCGGTCCGGGTCTCGAAGTCGTTGATGAAGAACCGGAAGAAGGCCAGGGTGCCCGCCGCAGTGACGCCCTCCTCGAGCAGGACCACCCGATCGTCTTCGGTCACCGGGAAGAACTGCGAGAGGGAGAGGCGGTCGGAGACGTCGACGCGGAAGTAGTCGGCGGTCAGCGTTAACGGGCCGGTGTCGACTACGAGGCCGGCCGTGGTGTTGATCGACGTCTCGGGCTCCAAGGGCACGCCGCCGTGATGCTCGGCCGCGCGGGACGTGGACGGCACGTTGGCGAGGTCCTCGAGCTGCAAGGTGTCCGGATCGATGGTCGTCTGCACGTTCAGCGTGTTCTGCTGGCCCGGCGTCGGGGCGCGGAAGCCGGTGCTGACGCCGCCGCGCAGGGCGGCGAACGGACTCAGCGCGACGCGGGCCGAGAGCTTGCCGTTCGTTGTGGCGCCGAACAGGTCGAAGCGCTCCACGCGGAGGGCGCCGCCGAACGACCAGCGGTCGTCGCGTCCCCGCAGCTCGAGGTCGCCGTAGGCGGCGACGTTGCTGCGGCTCCAGGCGCCGGCGGTGTAGTCGGGAAAGCCGGGGAAGCCGTTGGAACCGGAGACGAAGCCCTGCGGCGCGAGCGGGCTGACCTCCCACGACGGCCGTCCGCCCGCCCCGATCGTAGACTTCTCGTCACGCCATTCGGCGCCGGCCGCGACGTTCACCATGTCGGAGGCGGCGTAGGAGACGTCAAGGTTGAGGTTGACGTCCTCCTGCCGGTAGAGGCCGGGGTCGAAGTCGCGCGGGGTGTCGGGCCCGAGCGACGCGTTGACGGTGTTCTGGAAGAAGAAGTCCGACTCGTGCGCGCCGTAGCTGGCGCTGGCGTCCCAGGTCAGGCCGCTGTCGGCGACCCGCCGCAGCCCCCCGACCACCGACATGTCGGTGACCACGCCGCCGAACCGCGGGGTGAACCCGCCCGGCGCGACCTCCCGGAACGAGAAGCAGTTGGGGTCGGCGAACACCCGCGCGAGCGCCGCTTGGTCGGGCACGTTGTCGGTGATGCGCACGACGGGGCAGCCGGCGGACCCGTCGAGGACGCCGTCGCGGGCGTCGAGCAGGTCGCCGATGAGCAGCGTCTGGCCGCCGTCGAGGCAAGGTGGCCGAAGTTGCCGAAGAGCTTCAGGTCGTCCTCGATCGTCGGGTTGCCCCAGATCTGGGCGGGGTCGGCCACGTCGGTGTTGCCGGCGGCGATGAGGGCGGCGGCATCGGCCCGCTGCACGCTGCGGTTCGTGGGATCGTCGTTCCAGTACCCGCCGCCGAACCGTAGGGTCGCGGATCGTCGTTCCGGTACCGATCCGTCGTTCCGGTACCTTGAAGATCGTCGTTCCCTTGTACCTGATCGTCGTTCCTGTTCCTGATCGTCGTTCCTGTTCCTGATCGTCGTTCCGGGTTCCTGATCGTCGTTCCGGGTTCCTGATCGTCGTTCCCGGTTCCTGATCGTCGTTCCGGTTCCTGATCGTCGTTCCTGCTCCTGATCGTCGTTCCGGTTCCTGATCGTCGTTCCGGTTCCTGATCGTCGTTCCTGCTCCTGATCGTCGTTCCCTGTTCCCGATCGTCGTTCCTGCTCCTGATCGTCGTTCCTGTTCCTGATCGTCGTTCCTGCTCCTGATCGTCGTTCCTGTTCCTGATCGTCGTTCCTGTTCCTGATCGTCGTTCCGGTTCCTGATCGTCGTTCCTGTTCCTGATCGTCGTTCCGGTTCCTGATCGTCGTTCCGGGTTCCTGATCGTCGTTCCGGGGTTCCTGATCGTCGTTCCGGTTCCTGATCGTCGTTCCTTGTTCCTGATCGTCGTTCCTGTTCCTGATCGTCGTTCCTGTTCCTGATCGTCGTTCCGGTTCCTGATCGTCGTTCCGGTTCCTGATCGTCGTTCCGGTACCGCCGACGTTGGGGCCCGCCTGATCGGAATTCTAAGCGAATGACCCAGGGTCAGTATGCTTCGCTCCTGTGTCAACCAAGGGAGCCCCACGAATGAAAAGGAAGAAATCCGATGATCCCCATCGGCTGCAGGACGCCAGGCGGAACCCGAAGCTCCTGCGCTTGCCGGAGGCGATCGAGATGACCTCGATGTCGAAGACCCAGATCTACGCGCTGATAGCGGCGGGCGAATTCCCGCGACCGATCCGAGTCGGCGCGCGCGCGGTGCGGTGGATCGAGAGTGAGGTACTCGACTTCATCGCCAGCCGACCCCGCGCCGGCTCCGACCGGCGGCGTCGCCGGTGACGCGTGGTCAGAGCCGTCGCGCGACGGCCGACTGCAGCGCCGTGGAATTGTGCGCCGGGGTCTCGTCGTTGAGTCGGTATCGCCGGAGGTGGTCCCATCGGCCAGCGGATTCCAATCCGTCGATCAAGAAGGTCATGGGACCGTGTCTTTGCGCTTCGCCCCTACCAGGAGATCAGGATGAGTCTCAAGGTCATTCGCATTTCTCGAGCCGCCTACACCATGCTCGAGAAGCTGAGTCAGGCGGTAATGGGCCTGCCTGTCGCACGCGTAGTCGAGGAGCTGGCTCGGGTAGAGCCGGTCGTCTTCAGGCGGACCATCATGAAGCGCCTGGAAAGCTGGCCGGCATCCGACGCCGGTGACGGATCGGCGGGCGGCGACGTTGGATCCGCAACCCAGCCGCGTGCCGGATCCGCTGCTGACCCCGATGACGGATCGACCGGCGGCAATGTCGGATCCACATCCCAGCCGCGCGCCGGGTCCGCCACCGACCCCAATCGCGCATCGACTGGCGGCGATGTCGGATCCACATCCCGGCTGCGCGCCGGATCTACCGACCCCGAAGGCGGATCGACCGGCAGCGATGTCGGATCCACATCGCGGCCGGCCGCCGGATCTGCTGCTCCGCTCAAGCCGAAACTCCGGGGAGAGAAGTCGTGATCCACGGCCCGCGCAGCCGGCAGAGCGTCGCCTGCGTACTCGCGCCTGACATCGGTCTCGAGGAAGTCGCCGCCGGGTGGTCGACGAAGTGCACCCCTCGGGAACACGACGGCCCCGCCGGGCGGCTACCCCGGCGGGAACCATCGTTCGCGACAGGAGTTCGCGAGCCGGTACCGTCGCGTCCGTACGGTGGATCGCCCGAGCACCGGGCCTGTGTTCGAGGGCCGCTTCGGTCTGGCAGCCGGGAATTGTCTGAGCCGGCCTGAGAGGCCGGGACAGCTATTGCGGCAAGCGCCGCCGCCGGTTCTATCGGCGTCTCTCGCGCCCTCGGGGCGCGATCCGACAGCCCACGGCGGCAACCCGTTCTCTGGGTTGCCAGAGTGGGTTCTGCTAACCGCGGGTTAGACGCGCCTCTGCCGGCCTTGGGAGCCGCCATGAGCGGCGAGTGTCACCGGGAGATTCCGCTATGCAGCGTACCGGTGTGTTCCGCGTCGAGCGGCACAAGTCGATGCCCCGTCCGCTGGCCAAGCATATCGAGGGCGAGACCCGCCCCGAGGAGGCCGTCGGGAGAGCCGAGTACGGCGGACGGGCGTCCATGCGGATCGCCGGCGATCCGGAACTCGCGGACAGTCGGCTCGCCGAAGCTCTAGCCATCAAGCGGCCGGGCCGCCCCGGCCTGGGGAACGTGGAGTTCTTCGCCTCGGGGCCCCCGCCCTTCGAGGCGCCCGACGCTTGGGCGGCGGAGCGGGTGGTCGCCTGGGCGCGCAGGTTCGCGACATGGCTCGACGACGCCATCGGACCCGATGCTGTCATCCGCCGCCTCGAACTTCATCTCGATGAGCGCTCCCCCCACCTGCATGGCGACTTCGTCCCGCTGGTCCGGGACGCGCACGGGCTGAAGCGCAGCTGGGAGGCGGTCGCCGCCAGGATGGTCGGCCACCCGTCGGCCAAGGGCCCGGCGGTCATGCGGGCCATCCAGGACCGCTACTACGAGAACGTGTCGCAGCCCTTCGGCCTCGGCCGGGGAGAGATCGGCTCCAGGCGCCGGCACGAGCCCCCGGACCGGGACAGGGGCCTGCGCGAGCGCGTGCAGGACGCCGAGGCCCGGACCAATGAGGCGATAGCCGCCGCGGCTGCCGCCGAGGCCTCCTTGGCCGCCGTCCGGCGTCAACGGGAGGTAGATTACGCGAAGTCCCGGCGGCAGGGCCGGAAGCTGAGGGAGGCCGAGGCCCGCATCGCGGGGTTCCCGAAGCGCCTTCGGGACGGCGAGGCTCGGGGCGAGGCCCGGGGCGTCAAGAAGGGGATCAAGCTCGAGCAGGAAGGGCGGGCACAGGTCGCCCGGCTCGAGCGCGACCGCCGCAACTTGCTTCTGGGGCGATGAAACGGAGGACACGGTGAGTGAGAACGAGCAGTTCAGGATTGGCGACGACCGCTTGCGGAGCCGGCTGGCCGTCGCCCAGGACTGGACTTGTGCATTGTGCGGGGCAGAGCTGATCGCCGGGGCCGTCGCCATAGTCACCGCTGCTCCCCCCGAGAGCGACCTGGCGGAGCTGGCCCCGGTCCTAGTGCACGAATCATGCGCCGATGAACAGCGGACCAGTTTTCGCGACTGGCGGGACGCCCGAGAGACCCTCGGCCGGGCTGGCGACCCTGCGGCTGCCGAACGCGCCCTTGAGGCGGCGGTCGCCGTACACCGGGACGCCGTCCACGCCGTCGTCGAGCAGGCGACCGCGCCTCTGCACGCGAGGATCGAGACTCTGGAGACGCAGATCCGCGCGCTGAAGAAGCAGAAGGCGGAGCTCAAGACGTCGGTCGACCAGCTGCGCGCGAACGTTGAGGACGTGCTCACGAAGAACGGCCAGTGGTCCCAGGTCTTCAGGCAGGAGAAAGCGTTGCGGCAGGCACTCGAACAGCGCATCACGGAGTTCCTCCAGACGATCTGCGACGACCAGCGGTTCGTCCGCCGCGAAGATCTGTTCGCCGCCGCCGAACGCCTGCGGCCGCAGACGGCGCAAGCGCCGGTGCAGACGTAGCGGCGTGAGCGCCGACGCGGAGTCGATGGACGAACTCCAGGTATCAGTCTGTGGCGCTTGTCGAGGAGGTCCACGGCGATGGCGCCTCGCCCTTCGACCTCGTGGTCTGCGCAACGAACCGCGCCCGACGATGGGCATCGATCGTCCGGGCGACCTGACGTCGCCGTTCGCTCTACATGACCGCGCTCCCACGTCTGTACGCCGCGAGCGCCGTCGATGTGTTCTCGATGGACGGTCCGGCGATCTACGGGCCGGAGTTCCAGCGGCTGCCGTTTTCCCGGGCCGTCGAGCACGACTTTCGTGCTGGAGTGGAAGCTGCGCAACCCGGCGGAATGGAAAGCGGGCGGCAAGCAGCGGTCTTCGCGTCCTTCAGCGCCCAGTGGGTCTCCCTGCCCACGTCGATTGCGTACAGCGGCGGCTGCGCCACGAACACCCGCTGATGAGCTCGGGCAGGTAGCGGTAGCTGAACGTCAGCAGCAGCGTCGCGATGTGTTGCCGTCGGCGTCGGCGTCGGCCAGGCGACAGCAAGACGAAGGGCCTGCGGAGGCGACGGCCGCAGGGGTGCATATTTCTGGCCACGGGCCGTTCGGCGGCCGGCAAAGCGGTGGGTCCAGACCCCGATGAGGGGAGCAGCGATGTATGACGAAGATGTCCCAAGGACTGAGACGATTGTCACGGCGCCTCCGGTGCTGGCCTGCGTCCCGTGCTTCCGGGCGGTGGCGGGCGCCCCCGGGGCGATCATCTCCCACCTGTGGAGATCCCGCGGGGGCGGCGAGCTGGTGCGCGTGGGGCTGAGCTGCCGGGTACCGATGGGCCGACACCGGCCGGATGCGCTCGCGGTGCTGCCGTTACTCGACCCGGTGGCCCGTGCGGCGCCCTGCGGTGTCTGCGGCCGGACGCCCTGCCGGACGCCCGGGGTCGTGTGAACCGAGCGACGCGACGCCCTCGGCACCTCTGCAGGTAGTCGTCGAGCCGGAGCGGCTCACGGTGCCGTGGACCGACCGCCGGTCGTTGTCCTCGTCGTCGAGGCCGACGGACGGCCCCCCACCCTCGCGTCGAGGCCGCCCGAGACGTGCAGCAGAGCGTCGCGGATGCTCACGGCGTCGAGGCGGCTGCGGTCGGCGCGCCAGTAGAAGCGGTTGTCGGCGTCGACAGCCTCGTCGGCGGCGTGCCGCCCGGCCCGGAGCTGGTACGTGGCCGGAGAGCATGATGTCGCGGTGCAGCCGCCTGATCGACATGCCACCCTCCACGAAGCGGGCGGCGAGGTGCTCGCGGAGCTCGGGGTTGGTGGACCGCTCGCTGGCAAAGCCGAAGTTGCTCGGCGTTGTCGACGATGCCCGACCCCATGTGCCAGCGCCAGACTCGGTTCACGATGACCCGCGCGGCTACAGCGCACTGCTCCGCCTCCGACAGTGTCCTGCCGGGGTCTGGTCAGGCAGTCGAGCGTCACCGGGCAAGACCCGCCCGAGTCGTCGCGGATACCGATCAGGCGCTCGGTTCATGTCCCCCGGTCTCGCGGAGCCCGAGGGCCGGGGCGGCGACTTGGCCGAGGGCAGGTTTACGGCGATGGCCCACTCCCATCACCGCGGTGATGTGCTGGCGCACGCACCGGACCGTCCGAACCTTCACGGGCCGGATTGGCGTCAGGACCTTCAGCACGTCGGTGCTGGTCACCTCGGAGACGGGGCGGCTGCCGATGCGCGGGAAGACGTGGCATTCGAGGCTGTCAGCCAAGTCCGGGCGCGGTGACACAGGCAGCCCGACTTCCGCTCGACGACGGGGGCGGCGACAGGGCCAGGAGCATGAGCGCGTGGTGGGACCGGTTTCTCGCCGACCACCTCAGAGGAGGAGGACGGTCCGCCAGAGCGGATCGTGATACTGTGGAGGCTGCATGAACCAGACGAGCCTGTCCATCATCGGCACCGGAATCGGGGTAACGGCGATCATCGTGAGCACCATCGCTGTCGTCGCAAGCGGCATCAACGGCCAGCTGAACACCATGGCTGGTCAGATCGAGGCGCTCCGCAACGAAATGAACGGTCGGCTTGACACGACGAACGGCCGGATCGACGAGTTCCGCAACGACATGCGCGAGGACCACCGAGAGTTCAACACCAGGCTCCGTAACGTCGAGATCGAGTTCGGCAAGGTGGAGCAGCGCCTCGAAACGCTCGAACGCGCCGTGCTCCCCCAGGCTCCCACCGCACCCTGACAGGCCCCGACCCGATGACGGCTGACGCGCCAGCCCCGAATACGCGGGCCACGGAGACAGCGCCAGCGTCGCCGCCGGTTCCACGGACCCCCGACGCCCAGCTCTCCACGTTCGGACGACTCGTCGCCGATCCCGTCGAACGCACAGCCAAGGCCGGCACGAGCACGACGGCCAGGGTCGCGGTCAACATCACCGGACCCCGAGCGCTGGAACCGCAGACGTGGTTCCTCGACTGTCGCCGCGTCTCGTGACGCCGTCTCGCGGCTCGCGAAGTGCAGGAAGGGGTAGCGCGGTCTGTCTGATGGGCGACCTCACCAAGACCATGTGAAAGGAAAGGACGGCGCAGCCAGGGGCTCCTGGAGTCTCGCGACTGCCTGTCGGCGGCGACGACGCGTCGCACGGCTCAATAATGCTCACCCAGACCTCAGACGCGGACCCGGTCATCGTCTGCGCCATCCCCGATCACCCGGGCGACCTCGACCCCCGTACGATCGAAGCCGCGTACAAGGACGACGCCCACTACCTCGGAACCCTCCCCGCGGAGTACCACCTGGACCTCGAGCAGCGCGAACTCACGAAGCACCCGCCCGCCGCCGACCAGGTCAACGACCTCCTCGCGAGCCTCGGCTTCGCGCCGGTCCAGCCCTTCACGGCCATCGCGTGGACCAACCGCCACGGGCAGCCCGTGGTCCTCGTCGTCGCTGAGCATGATCGACTGCCGATCGGGCAGTGCGACCACGGCCCGCTGCAGACCATCACGCGTCGGCCCTACCGTGGTCCTGTCGCGCATCCCGGCAACCCCGACGCCCGCAAGGGACACACCGTGCTCGAGCACTGCAGCCACTGCGGTGCGTTGGGAGTGTGAACGTCGGCCCCACGAACGCACGCGAGGCATGATCGAGACCATCGACAGCTTCGCCAAATTTACGCTTGATGTGTGATAGGGTATTGGCTAGGTGGCGGCGTCGGTGTGGAGACCGACGCCGCCTGAGCACGGCGAGTTCAGGTTGAGGGCCATCGTCGCCATGCCCGGCCGAAGTCTACAGCAGAACCACCGGGATCCCCGCACCCCTCGTGCCGCGGTACGCCGCGGATCGGGCGACGTGTGCCCGTTGGGCACGCGTCTTCCGATCGGGGGCGCTTCTGGGTCGGTAGCTGTCCCTCCGATCCGGACGTGACCAGGGGCGGGGCCGCTCACGCGGTCCCGCGCCCTCCTCTCCTCGACTCGCCGCCGCGGACCGCCGGTCTCCGAACGCACCGGCCGGGCGCGGGCCGGCTTCCCGTCGCGTTCGATCGATGAGGCGTCATGTCTCGATTCTTCCGCCGGTTGCCGGCCTTCGCGGCCAAGGCCGCACGCCGGGTCTACGGACCCGGCTATCAGCGTGCGCGTAGAGAGCTCTTCGAGCGCGTGGGCAAGACCTGCCAGTTCTGCGGCCTTCGGCCGGCCGAGGAGGCCCATCACTTCGGGCTCCGCTATCCGGCCGACGACAAGGTCACAGCGGATGATCTCACCGCCCTTTGCCGTCCGTGCCACTGGCTTGCCACTCTGAGCCGCCTGCTGGATCGCACGGGCGTGACGGCGCTCTGGGTGGTCCTTGCGACCGCCGAGGCGCCCGCCGGCCGGCGGCGCGCGCCCCGTCGCGGGCCCCGAAGCTGCGGCGCGCCGGACCGCCCGTCGTCGGAGGCGCCGGCGCTGGACCTGCGCGCGTTGGTGGAACGGTGCCACGCCACGCTCTTCGTGGGGTGCCGCCGGTGCGATCACTTCGCTCGGCTCGATTCCGTCGAGCACTTCCGGCTGCGGGGGTGGTCGGGATCAGCTGGCGACCTGCGACGGCTGTGCTGCTGCCGGTGCCGCAGCCGCAGGCACTGGATCATCCTGGGCGGCTGGCCGCGGTCCACCAGGGGCGCCTCCGCACGGCGGGCGGCGTGAGTCCAGCCTGGACGACTCGGCTGAGTCCCTTTGCTCGGCGTCCTGATCGCCGGCCATCTCCGAGGAGACTCTTCGGGTTGGCGGTCGACTGACGAAGGGTGGTCTGCCTGACGGAATCCCCCGAGGCGTGAGTGATGCAGAGAATCGTATTGAGGCACGAAGACGAGCGAACGGCGCTGGACTCGGGCGCCAGTTCCGAGCGGCGGCGCGTGACGCTGGTCTTCCCGGCCAGCGTCACCGAGTACGAGCAGGCGCGGGTGGAGATCCAGACATCCACCCGCCCGTCCGATGAAACGAGCCGCGGTGGCCGCGACAAGAACGGCTGCGGGGCGTCGGCCCCGTCAGATGGAGCCGGGACGGCGGACGGCGCGCGCTACATCGTGACGACCGACGAACAGCGCCGGGCGTGGGACCTGCCGGACTTGGCGAACACGCCGATCGCCCACGACACTGCCCCGGGGGACCCGGACACGATCGAGAGCCGCGATGTCGTTCCGGTGGTGGACCCCACCGAGGCGATCGACTTGCTCCTCGAGAATGACGACGGGTCCGACGACGGGGCAGCGGTCGACGACACCGTCAACGAGAGCGGCGGCGGCTCGGTCGGGCGACACCGGTGCGGTCGGACATTCCCGGCCCCAGTCGTGAACCTGAAGGACAACCGCGGCCCCATCCCCGAGCACATCCGCGCCACGTTCCGGGAGCTGTGCCGGCAGCCGAGCATCGACGGCGTGCTGGAGTCGATCGACAGGGTGATCGCGACGCTCGAAGGATCCGTCGTTCCGGATCTGGAGGCCGCCCGCCTCGAGGTCGCCGCATTGCGGCGGCGGGAGGTCACTCCGCAACGACTCGGCGACGCGGACGGCGCGGGTCTGGAGGAAGAGCAGGCAGACCGCATCGCGAGGACCTGCTGGACGATCGAGAGGCGTCTGCAGAAATTCAACGAGGCCCTCGAACGGCTCAGCTTCTCCGGCATGAAGATCTCGCCGACGCCGTCCTCCTTCAGGCGGCTGCTGCGGAAAGCCGAAGTCGACCCGGCCGAGGGCGCGCCACCCGAAGGGCTGTTCGCGGCGTGCGACAGGGCCCTGCGGGGTTACGAGCAGGCGGCGGCACAGGCCGTCGGCCGTATCCACGCCGTCGCCGAGGCACGCCGCGAGGTCACGCCCGGCGAGTGGAACGACGCGGCCCTGAGCCAGATCCGGCACGTGGCCCGGCTCATCGAGGACGTATCGACGGTGCTGGACAACGCCGGCTTGCCGAAGGACGAGATCAAGGCCGTGCGGGAGGACCTGAAGGCGCTCGAGGACGAACGGCAGTCAGCCGACCGATTGGCAGCCGCGACCCTGGAGGTGCTCGGGCAGTTGGAGGCCGCCGACCTGCCGCTCCCGGTGCTGGCCCGGGCCCTCGACGAGATCCGCATGTCGCAGACCGCGGGCCGCGAGGCCGCCGGGGTGCTGCTGGAACGGCTGCGGGTGGTGGCCGACATGCCCTGGACGGCGCGGGCGGCCGAACGGGTCGACATCGAGACGGCGATGGCGGAGCTGGAAGCGGCCTACGCCGGCCGCCCGGAAATCAAGGCGCGCATCCGCCGGTTCCTGGCCGCACGCCGGTTGACGTCGACGACGTGGACCCTGGAGGGACGCGCCCGCGGCGCCCGGGCCTGCCGCGGGAAGGGCCCGGCGCCGCTCGCGCTGCGCCGCCTCGTCGTGCGCCCGGCCCGACCCGCAACCCGGGCCCTGATCCTGTGCTTCGCCGGGCCGGCCGGCTGCGGCAAGACGTCGCTGGCCAAGCGGATTGCCCGTGCCCTGCGCCGCCCCGCAGTGACCGTGGCCCTGGGCGGCGTCTGGGACGAGTCGGCCATCCGCGGTCTGCCGATCAGCTTCCGATCGCCCGAGGCGGGCCGGATCGTTCGCGGGCTTCGGGAAGCCAAGGTCCGCAACCCCGTCATGATCCTGGACGAGATCGACAAGCTGGGCGGCGCCACGAAGAACTTCGGCGACCCGTGCGCCGCCCTGCTCGAGCTGCTCGACCCCGAGCAGAACACGCGCTTCCGCGACGCCTACCTCGAGCTCCCGGTCGACCTGTCCGAGGTGCTGTTCATCGCCACCGCCAATGATCTGGCGGGCATCCCCGCCCCGTTGCGGGACCGGCTCGAGGTCATCGAGGCGCCCGGCTACACGGACGACGAGAAGATCGACATCGTTCGCCGCACCCTCTGGAGAGAGCAGCTCGAGCTCAGCGGGCTGAATGCCGGCGGGTTCTGGACCCGGAGCACGGCGCTGACGCAGCTGGCAAGGCCGGACGGGGAGTCCGGCGCGGCGCCGGCCCGCGGGCGGCTGACGGTAGAGGTGGTCGAGGAGGCGGCGTCGGCCGCGACGCGGTCCGAGGCCGGTTCGGCCGCGAACGGAACCCCGCCGTCGATGGCCGGTGGGGTCGACGTGACGGATGCGGCTATCCGGGAAGTGGTCCGGTGCCACACCTGCGAGGCAGGGGTCCGGGAACTCACCCGGCAACTGGGCGCGATCTGCCAGTTCGTGGCCCTCCGCCGGTTGGAAGCCGGCGACACCGCCCCGGTCACGGTGGTCGCCGACGCCGACGAGGCCGAGCAACTCGACTCGGCTCGCCGTCGCTTCACCGTGGCGGAGATCCTGGGGCGACCGCGGTACGACTCGCTGCCCGACCGCGTACGGGACGCCCTCGCGCGCGAGCGCGACCGTGTCGTGGGCGTGCATCCTGGCGAACCAGAGGCCGTCGCCACGCAGGCGTGGACCGAGGTGATGGAAGGAATCCCGTGGCGGCGGGCGGAGGAGCGGCTCGACGCCCCGGCGCTGCTACGGCGGACGCTCGACCGGGAACACGTCGGCCGCACCCGGGAAAAGGACCAGACGCTCGACTACCTGGTGGCCCGTCAGGCCGCCATGCAGAGACACGGGGCCGGCTCCCACGTCGGAGCGGCCGCGCTCCTGTGTCTCTTCGGGCCGACCGGCATCGGGAGGACAGCGTTCGCCCGGGCGCTGGCCACGGCCCTCGGCCGCCGCTTCGTACGCGTCTCCTTGGCTGGCGCCGAGAAGCCGGCGGCGATCCACGGAGTCGCCAGGCCTGCCCCCGACGCGGCGCCGGGTCGTCTCGTAGACGCCTTGCGGCGACTCGGTCCCCTGCCCCGCCGGGCCGGGGACAACCCGCTGGTGCTGCTCGGCGAACTCGACCTGCTGGGCGAGGCGGCGGCCGACGCCTTGCTCGGCGCGCTCGACCCCGCGCGCTGCCGCGCGTTCCGTGACCGCTATGTCGGCCTGCCGCTAGACTTGGCCGGCGTGCTGTTCGTCGCCGCCGCGACCAAGCCGGGGCGCATACCGTCACAGTTGCGGGAGCGGCTTGAGCTGGTGCCTCTGGCCGGGTACGCCGACGCCGAGAAGGAGCGGATCGCGGTCCACCATCTGATCCCGAAGCGGCTGGGTCTGTACGGTCTGTCCGGCGAGGACCTGTCCTTCTCGCTGACGGCCCTTCGGCTCCTCATCGGCGGCTATGCGCGCGAACCGGGCGTACGCATCCTCGGCCACCGCATCGACGCGCTCTGTCGTAGAGCGGTACGGCTGCGGGCCGAGGGTCTCCCGCTGCCCGGGGAGATCGGACCGGAGACGCTGGCGGCATGGCTCGGGGCGCCACCGTTCCGCAACGAGGTGACCGCCAACCGGACCCACCGGCCCGGCGTCGCCGTGGGTCTGGCCGCGACCCCCGAGGGCGGCGGGCTGCTCGTCGTCGAGGTGAACCGCCTCCCCGGCCGCGGGTCGCTGCGCGTCACCGGGACGGTCGGGGCCATGATGAAGGAATCGGTCGCCGTCGCGCTGACGTGGGTCCGTGCGCACGCGGATCGCTTCCCCGGCGTCGCTGCGAGGTTCGACGATGCGACCGATGTCCACGTGCACGTGGACGACGCGAGCCAATCGAAGGACGGTCCGTCGGCGGGGGTCACCTTGGCCGCCGCCCTCGTCTCGGTACTCGCCGGGCAGCCGGTGCGGGGCGACGTGGCCATGACCGGCGAGTTGACGCTCACGGGGACGGTCGAGCCCGTCGGCAGCATTCGAGAAAAAGTGCTCGCGGCGTGCCGCGCAGGGATGGCGGCGGTGATCCTGCCCGCGGCGAACGCGGCTGATGTCGTCGAGAGCTTCGGCGACGAGCTACCCGGCGCGATCGCGGTACGCTATGCGACGACGCTGGAGGACGTCCTGGAGGTGGTGCTGCCCAACGTCCTGGCGTAGCCCGCGGGCGAGGACGTCCGTCCACCCGCGCTGCAGGTGCGCCTGTCGGGACGCGACACGGATGTGCTGTTCGCGATCGTGGACCCGCCGAGGGCGAGCAAGACGGCCAGAACGCAGCGCCGGCGGGGCCCACGGCTGGAGCGGCGCCGGAGCCTCGCGCCGAGACCCCGGGTGTCCGCGTCGGCGGGGTCGGGATCGAACGGCTCAACCTGCCGTCGAGTTCGGCGACGACATAGCCGCCCGGGGTGGTCGAGCCCGTCCAAGGCAGGAGCGTCGCCCGGACGATTCCAGGCGGTCGCGGTCGCCTCTCCTCGAAACCAGGGATGGGGACGGACCACAGGTCGTAGTCGACGACCCGGTCCGCAGTAGCGGTACCCGGCCGACACCGAGAAGAAGTAGGCCGTCTGCAGCTTCAGGCCGGAGACCCGCCGCCTCGGGGGACTCCACACCGACGAGGCCTTCCATGTCTGGCACGTCGGCACCGACCGCAACGCGACGTCGTGTCCCGCGAAGTCCCACCTTATATATAGGTGTGTCGCGGAACCGACCATCAGCTTCGCGTTTCCCGGCCACCCGGCCGGCCCCGGACGCACGGCACCGCGCCGCCAACATTGGCCGCGGCGGTCCACCCCCCGGGCGGTGCGTCCCGCGACGACCGGGCTTCCAAGAGGTTGCCACCGCGGGCGGCGACGAGGGCACACGAGATCAGGTACCTTGATAGAGGGGCGGCGGAGACCTGACAACGCCGAGTCGGAACACCGCGCAATTCGCCGGCCGTGCCAGCTCGAATGCGCCGACCGGGAACGGAAACCCCGAGGCGCAGTGGGCGGGTGCCGACCGAGGAGAACCAACAGTGCTGCTGAACGACTTCCCCTCGGCCCGAACCACCGGGCTGCCGCCGCCGGGAGGCGACCCGCCGAAGACCGCGGCCGGCGGCCAACCCCAGGGAACCAACGATGACGGCGGATGAACTCGACCGGGAGTACGCCCGGCAGTTGACGGCCATGGCAGCGGCCCGCGTGCCGCACGAAAACCCGCGGCACCTGCGGCTCATGGCCCGCGAGGCGCGGAGGCGCCGCGGCGCCGAGATGCCGGCGCCCGAGGCGGGGGCGGAAATCCGGATCTGGGCGGACCTACACTTCGACGACGAGCGGATATGGCGCGTGGCCGAACGGCCGTGGCCGGCGGTGGAGCGGATGAACACCGCGCTGCGCCGAAGCTGGTGCGAATCGATGGCTCCGGGAATCACGATGGTGTGCGCGGGTGACATCGGCGGCCGCCGGACGATCCTGGGCCGCTGGCACCCGCCCTGTGCGGAACTGCCCGGCCCCTGGCACGCGGTGCTCGGCAACCACGACTTCACGCGCATCCTCGGCCGCGAGAAGGCACTGGGGGCTGGGACCGCCTCGATGACGCTCATCATCCGTTCGGATCCCCCGCTGCTCGTTACGCACGTGCCGCTGACCGAAGTGCCGAACGGGTGCGTCAATGTCCACGGCCACGAGCACACCTTCAAACCGCTGAGGCGGGGGCGGTGGATCAACGTCAGCGTCGAGCAGACGCTCTACCGCCCGCTCGACGTGCGGACGCAGGTCATCCCCCTGGCGAAGGCCCTCATCGCCCGCTGGATACCCCCGGGGCTCACGACGGCCGAATGGGTGCGGCACGCGCCCCTCGCGGGAATCTGACCGGGACGGTTGAACACGGTCGAGAGTCCGGCGTGGAACGAGGCTCGGCACCGTCGGCGTGGCCGGCATGCCGTACAGACCCGGAGAACCCTGCAAGAGAGGCGACGCCAGACCGGAATGGATATGAACGAGATCGGGCTTCAACGGCTCTACGAGGTGCAGTGACCGCCCGGACGCGGAACCACAGGCGGTGCTGTGTCCATCTGCTCCGCGATCCAAATCAATGGACTGCCAACCTTGGCCTCGCGGGGCGGCCTGGACTCCCTGGTTGGTGGCGCTCGGTGGGGCGTTGCCTCGCCCGATGTGTCCGGTTGGTTCCCTGGAAGCTGGGAGGAAGCCCGTCTACTGGCTGGGCTCAGCTGGGGGGATGACGGCACGCTCGAGCGTCTCGAGCCGTTGGTCGACCCGGGCGAAGCCTGTCTCGACGGTGCGCACGCGGCCATCGCACCGCGCCGCACAAGACCCGGACCGGCGAAGCCAAGGAGGTGTCGCTCTTCTCGGCTTGGCGACCCCGCAGCACGCGCGGGGGATAGTACGAGGGATACCCGGGATCGACAAGCCACCTCGCCCCCGGATTACCGGGGCGTTCCGGAACCGCGATGGCGGACCAGTCATCAGCCTCGAAACCGCTGGGCTGCTCCGGGCTGTGATGGCTGACAGTCCCTCCACCAGGCGCGCAATAGGCCCCCGCCGGGCCGAATCGACGAAGAGCTCGACCCGTGGGGCGAGGGCGGAAGCCAACGTCCGTAGCGCGCTACTGACGACTGGGGGCGACTACGTCGTCGGTCGTCGGCCGTCGACCGTGCGACAAGCGGTTGCTCCCCTGACCCGACGATCACCCGGGCGTGACGATCGTGGTGCCGACGCTGAGAGAGGCGACCAACCTGGAGCCGCTGGCCGAGCGCGTGGCCGGGGCCCTGGCCGGCCGCGGCCTCGCGTGGGAGCTGCTGCTCGTCGACGACGACTCCGACGACGACACCCTGGATGTCGCAGGGCGGCTCGCCCGGCGGCTGCCGTTGCGTATCGAGGTGCGTCGCGGCGTGCGGCCCGACCTGTCCCGGGCGGTGCTGCAGGGCATCGCGCACGGCCGCCACGACCGCGTCGTGGTGATGGACGCTGACCTCTCGCATCCCCCCGAGCGCATTCCCGACCTGCTCGCGGGGCTCGACGCCGGCTGCGACATGGTGGGTGGGCAGCCGCTACTCCCCGGGCGCGTCGACGGCAGACGACTGGGGCTGGACCCTCATGCATCCCCTTATTTGCGGGCATCAGATCACGCCGAAGATCTCGTTGAACACCCGCCGTTGAGTGAGCATGCTCCCAAATCTCTCCATCAGCGGACGAATCCGGTCCTCGGGCCAGTTGGGAAGATGGTGATACAGCATCAATCCCTGACGAAACAACGAATGCGTCCGTCGCTTCACCGTGTTCGCCTTCAGCCAACGGTCATACCCGATGCTCTCGCCCGCCGCCCCCAGCAATGACAGCACCGCAATCGCCAGTGCACTGACCAACAGCAGACGGTCCCGCCGATCCGGACGGGAAACGTGCATCGACGACAGGCCCATGCCGAACCGCATGTCCTTGATGTCCCGAAAGCCCGCCTCGATTCCCCAGCGTTTCCCGTAATACCGAATCAACACCCGCGTCGGCACTGTCGCATCGCTGGCCACCAAGCACCACGGTTCGTCCATCTTCCGGTCGTGTACGCAAACGACCGCCCCCACCTCGAATTCGTGCGCGTCCGTCACCCGAGCACCCACCAACCGCCGCGCGCGTCCCCCAGCCCCGACCCAGTCGGCCGCCCGTCGTCGCTCGCCGCGGGCGTTCGTCACGTAGACGTCGCCACGCAACCGGATCACGTAGTCGAAGCCCAGCTCCGTCGTCAACGCGTAGAACAGCCTGCAGTCCGCAAAGCCCCGGTCTGCCAGAACCGTGACTTTCACTCCCGCCGGCAGCACCTCCCGCAAGCGGACCAGCAACTCGTACTCATAGCGTCGCTGGTTGCCCTTTAGCGTGGAGGACGCCACCGTCTTCCACAATAAAGGCGTCGCACGCCCATGGCTGGTCACCATGGACAGTGCAAGGGTGTCCTGTCCGTCGGGCGCGAAGCTCGTCCAAT
Source organism: Vicinamibacterales bacterium (assembly GCA_965116765.1). GTDB lineage: Bacteria > Acidobacteriota > Vicinamibacteria > Vicinamibacterales > UBA8438 > JAJEEA01. The sequence continues at coordinate 3,285,089 of OZ220718.1, forward strand.
CGAGCGCCACGACCACCTCCGTGCGGGCGCCGACGATGTACGGCGTCCAATACGCGAAAAAGGTCCACACGTCGACCCCACGGTTGCTCAACAACCGGTCCACTTGCTTGACGCCATGCTTGGTCAACGTCCCCATGGCTTGGGCTAAACCGCGGCCTACGGCGTGAATTGCCAGCGACGCGCTCACCAGCACCCCGAGAGTGGCGTTGGCCAGCGACAGCACTCGTTTGGCATGCAAGTCGCCATCGTACAAGGTGTTGATGAAGTTCAAGAAATCTTGTCTCTGAAGCCACTGATCGGATGACTTCGGCCGCTTTTCATGTGGATGCATACGACCGGTAGTTTATCTCGAACGTCAGCAGTCCGTTTGCATGATAAAATGAGGGGATCTCTGAGGGCGTCGACGTGGCTCAGCTTTCCGACCTGATGGAGCATGGGCGCGAGAATTTCCGCATCGTGGCTGACGAGTTTAGGGGGCTTCGGGCCGAGATGGGTCAGGCTCTGAGGGGCGTGAGCGCGACTGCGGAGTTGACCGCGCAACTGGGCACTCGTGCTGCGCAGAGCATCGGGGCCCTCGCTCGCGCCAATGACCGGCTCACGGAGAACGCGAGCAGGATGCTCGCAACTACGCGGGCGCGCAGTGCTGATCTCACCGGCCGGGTAGAGGGCACGGGGTTCTACGAAGGCCTGGTCGGGACGGTCGAGGAGACCCAGGCCACGGTGCGGGCGGTCCGCAAGCGAGGGGAGCAGGTCGCGGCGGAGATGGCCCACCTCAGCGGTCCCGAGGACAACCGTGGCCACGTGCTTACCGACATCGGCGACGCGTCGGCGCGCGCCCGCGACGCGATGGCGCGCGTCGCCGAGAACACCGAGGTGCTGAAGCGTAACTGGCCCTTCAGCGGCTTCTACGCCGCTCGCGGCTTCTACAACCTCGACCAGCTCACGCGCCCCGAGTATCGCGAGCTCCGCCGCGACTACGGCTACAGGCGGCTGCGCAGATGGGTTGAGGCAGAGCTGCTGTTCGAGACAGACGGCGAGGGCCGGATGACCTTGGCGGATACCGCCGCCGCGCGGCTCGACGAGGCGATGGTGGGGCTACTCGACTATCTGCGTGACAGTCCGATCGTGGTCGAGGGCTACGCTGCTGCCCGCGGCGCCGGCTTGGAGTACCGGCGGTCGCAGATCCGGGCTGGTTTGGTGCGCTCGTACCTCATCCGCGCCTACCGGCTGCCGGCGTCCTTGACTGGGGCAATGCCGATGGGATCCCAGGCTGATGGCAGCCCGAGCGGCGGCGGAAGCTGGGACGGAATAGCCCTGACGATACTCGTCGACGCGGACCGCCTCGAGCCCGACCGGTCGAGGCCGCGGTCCGCCCCGGCCTTTTGACCCACGGCCGCGCCCTCGGGCTGGGCCGGCGGATGCGACGCACGTATCAACCATCACCCTGAAGAACTCCGCAGAACATGGAACATCCCTCCGTGCTCCGCGTCGTCAGGCATTTCCGGACCCTACGGGGTTGTTTGCGGGAGGGGGGTAGAGTCGACGACTGGCGCGGTGGCGATAGGCGGAGGGGGTAGCTGTTCCCGGCGGCTTTCGCCGATGCCGGTGCCTCACTCCTCGCCGTGACTCCGTTTCCAGTCGCCGCTCATCGAACCGGACGGGCGGCTTTCCCGGCATCCGGCTCTCGGACGAGATCATGCCTTCGCCCACGGGAAGCTCGCCGTTCGCGGCGCAAGGTGCGTGAGCCCGTACTCGGACCAGAGCCGGTCAGCCGGGAAGCGCACTACTTTCCCGGCCCGCAACTTGTGCTTGTTATTCCGATATCGGAATAACAAGCATTTCGGCATTCTTCACCACTCGAACCAGCCACAAGTCCGGTAGAATGAGGTAGTTGTGATTTTCTGGCGGACACTAACTAACAATTAACCCGCCGGATGCGCCCCCGGGCGCCAGCCAACAGGGTAAGGGCCAACAGCAACGTGCCCAAGAACGGAAGCGCCGGTACCACGCGGCCCACGCTCACCGCGAGCGTGAAGGGTCCGGTGGCCCCGCTGGCGTAGGTCGTGGCCTCAATCGTGTATGTGCCGGCCTCCAGCATCCTCGCAATTCTCGCGTTGGTTCCGACTGTATCGTCGTCGAAAACGATGACTGTCCCTTCCTGTCCCGCGCCCGTCAGCAGGAAGAGATAGCTATCGACGGACGGGGACGTCAGATCGATCGTGATCTCGTTTCGCTGTCGCAACGTGAACGTATAGTAGCGAGCGAATCTACCCGGCCTGTTGGTCGAAGAACAACCCCCATCCCATGAGCCCTGCCGCATCAGGGTGCCCTGAATGACGCCGAGGTCCTCAATGCACGAACCTGTCGTAGGGTCTTCGACCGTCAGCCGGTCGGAAAAGCGCCTGCTGTCCAGCGCCGTGTCCAGATTCGGGCGCTCGCTGATCACCAGGAACAAATAGTACGTCCCGGGTGGCGGACTCTCCCAGGCCGTCTCCAGGTCGATGTTGCTGAACCGCCTGTTGGGCGGCAATCGGCCGTTGTCGCTGAACTGCTGTCCGAAGCTCGCGGTGGCGACCCAGTAACCTTGGGAGCCTTCGAGGCGGCTGGACGTCGTCGCAAACAGCCGCGCATAGAGGGTCCCGGTAGTACGTGTCGATGAACCGTTCGTCACCCCGCCGATCTGGATGCGAACCCGATCCCCCGTCCGACGGTAGCTGACCGACCCGTCGATCTGTACGCCACCCTCTTCTTCGACCGTCAGCCGGTCGGAGAAGCGCCTGCTGTCCAGCGCCGTGTCCGGATTCGGGTGCTCGCTGATCACCAGGAACAAATAGTACGTCCCCGGTGGCGGACTCTCCCAGGCCGTCTCCAGGTCGATGTTGCTGAAGCGCCTGTTGGGCGGCAATCGGCCGTTGTCGCTGAACTGCTGTCCGAAGCTCGCGGTGGCGACCCAGTAGCCTTGGGAGCCCTCGAGGCGGCTGGACGTCGTCGCAAACAGCCGCGCATAGAGGGTCCCGGTAGTACGTGTCGATGAACCGTTCGCCACCGCGCCGATCTGGATGCGAACCCGATCCCCCGTCCGACGGTAGCTGACCGACCCGTCGATCTGTACGCCACCCTCTTCTTCGACCGTCAGCCGGTCGGAGAAGCGCCTGCTGTCCAGCGCCGTGTCCGGATTCGGGTGCTCGCTGATCACCAGGAACAAATAGTACGTCCCCGGTGGCGGACTCTCCCAGGCCGTCTCCAGGTCGATGTTGCTGAAGCGCCTGTTGGGCGGCAATCGGCCGTTGTCGCTGAACTGCTGTCCGAAGCTCGCGGTGGCGACCCAGTAGCCTTGGGAGCCCTCGAGGCGGCTGGACGTCGTCGCAAACAGCCGCGCATAGAGGGTCCCGGTAGTACGTGTCGATGAACCGTTCGCCACCGCGCCGATCTGGATGCGAACCCGATCCCCCGTCCGACGGTAGCTGACCGACCCGTCGATCTGTACGCCACCCTCTTCTTCGACCGTCAGCCGGTCGGAGAAGCGCCTGCTGTCCAGCGCCGTGTCCGGATTCGGGTGCTCGCTGATCACCAGGAACAAATAGTACGTCCCCGGTGGCGGACTCTCCCAGGCCGTCTCCAGGTCGATGTTGCTGAAGCGCCTGTTGGGCGGCAATCGGCCGTTGTCGCTGAACTGCTGTCCGAAGCTCGCGGTGGCGACCCAGTAGCCTTGGGAGCCCTCGAGGCGGCTGGACGTCGTCGCAAACAGCCGCGTATAGAGGGTCCCGGTCGTACGTGTCGATGAACCGTTCGTCACCCCGCCGATCTGGATGCGAACCCGATCCCCCGTCCGACGGTAGCTGACCGACCCGTCGATCTGTACGCCACCCTCTTCTTCGACCGTCAGCCGGTTGGAGAAGCGCCTGCTGTCCAGCGCCGTGTCCGGATTCGGGTGCTCGCTGATCACCAGGAACAAATAGTACGTCCCCGGTGGCGGACTCTCCCAGGCCGTCTCCAGGTCGATGTTGCTGAAGCGCCTGTTGGGCGGCAATCGGCCGTTGTCGCTGAACTGCTGTCCGAAGCTCGCGGTGGCGCCCCAGTAGCCCCGGGAGCCTTCGAGGCGGCTGGACGTCGTCGCAAACAGCCGCGCATAGAGGGTCCCGGTAGTACGTGTCGATGAACCGTTCGTCACCCCGCCGATCTGGATGCGAACCCGATCCCTTGTCCGACGGTAGCTTAGCGACCCCGAGATATGGATGTCCGTACCGTGAGCAGGCGCTACGTCCGGCCGGCCTCCCGGGGCCCGACGCCCCTCGCTACCGATGATGACCTCGACGGCGGGCCGTGCGTCCACCGGACCTTCCGGAGCTCGACGTTCGTCGCTACCCATGATGTCGAAGGTACCCCGTGCATCCACGGAACCCTCTGGGGTTAGATGGTCGTCCCTGCCGGTGATCTCGATGGCAGCACTCGACTGGGCCAGTACCGGTCCCGCTGCGACGGTCGCAAGCAGAACCGCTTCAAGACCAATCCGTAGCAGGAGTCCACTACTCGGATGTGAGACTTGTGCCATTCTTGCGCCCTCCTCGACGATCCTCAACATGGTCCGTCCCGTCAACTAACTAACTAATTTAATTATAATGTCCTTATAATGTCCGCATAGTGGGCCCTATTCCGATATCGGAATAAGGCCACGTGCTCCGACGGTGGAAGGAGTGGCGGCCTGCTTGGCGGCATGCGTTCCACCGAATCCGACAATCTGGCGTCAAACACACCCCACCGCCACTGTAACTCGTCGGGCACGAGTGCCACCGCGACGTGTTTCGCAACGGTCACTGTCCTTAGGAGCAACGATGCGGTCGTCGGCGAGGAGAAGGGCTCCGGCAGCCCTGATGCCTCGCCACCCGGCCCAGGCGCGTGCCCCTTCGTCAGGGTCCGAAGTGGTGGGCGAGGGCCGGCTGGCGCCGGTCAGTCGTTCTCGTCATCGACGGCCTCGCTTCCTCGCTGTCGCTACCTCGATCCCGTCTGGTTCAGAATCCAGTCCACGTAGTGGGACACGCGCGTGTAGACCCCGTACTGCATTGCTCGGGCGCACCCGTAACCCCAACTCACGACGCCGAGCTGCGTCCACTCCGTGGGGCCGCCCGGCACCACCAGCGGGCCGCCGCTGTCACCCCCGCACGAGTCCATGGTGCCCTGCTGGTAGCCGGCACAGACGTGGCCGGCCGTGATTACCTCGTTCGGATAGGCGCTCGCGCACGCCGCGTTGTCGAGGACCGGCACATCCACCACCTGCAACCGATCGGGAAGCGTTGGTGCACCCTCGAACGTACGGCCCCAACCGGTGACCACCGAGCACGCCCCCGGGGAGCCGAAGACCTGGTTGAGCCGCGGCGACTGCAGTTGCACGGTGGCCGCCCGCGCGCCGACCGGGCGCGCCAGCCGCATCAAGGCGATGTCGTTGACCTGGGTCCGGGGATCGTAGCCCTCGTGGATGACGATTCGTTCCACCCCGCGGAGATCACCACGCTGGTCCAGCGACTGCGAGCCGTGCATGATCATCACGTCGTCCTCGTCCCACACTCTGACTCCCGCCTGGTTGTAGAAGCAGTGGGCCGCCGTCAGCACCCAGGTCGGAGAAATCAGGGAGCCCCCGCAGTTGTGGGCCAACGACCCGTCAAACCGGACCTGCAGCGAGACCTGCCAGGGCGCCAGGCCCGGCGGCGCGTCGAAGCCGCCGACGATGCGGGACACCCTGCGGGCCTCGGGGTCGACACACTGGAAAGTCTGCGTTCCCGGGTCGCGCAACATCCGTGTTCCACGAGCCACATAGTCGTTCCAGGACATCTGCGCCACGGCCTCTCCGCCCATCGCCAGCACCAGCCCGCAGAGCGGGGCGAGCCGACCGGCGCGCTTCACGCCGGCGCGCAACGTCGTCCACGCGTCACTTTCCCGCCGTCGGTTGGCTGACCTCATCACATCGACCTCCTTGAATCCCGTCGCCTCACCGTTGCCGCCATCACGCCTGTCCGCCGCCACCTCACCGCCGCCCACTCGCCCGCTGCGCCTGGAGCTCGGCAATGCGGGCGTCGAGCCGCGTGGACAACTCGCTGAGCGGCACATTGAGGTCTGCGGCCAGCCGCTCCCGCAACTCGGCCAACTCCGCATCCGCCTCGGCCGCTGCCGCCGCGGCGTTCGCGGCGTCCGTCTCCAGCCGGGGCGCGGCCGCACTGCGCGTGGCTCTCGCGGTTCTCGCCGCCCGTGTCGCCTGCTGCGACGCCGCGCGGCGCGTGTCGGCGTCCGCCTCCGCCGCATTCAGATCGCTCCGCAAAGCCAGGAGCTGCTCCAGCGCCAACGCCAGGAGACCGGGCACGCCCGGTGGCAGACCCCCGCGCGCCGCACAAGCACCGCCCCCCAGCAACGCCGCCGCGACGACCAGCGCCAACGCCCTCGATCCGAGGGCGCGGCGCCGCGCGCCGCCCCTCGACCCACGGATGATGTTCCCCATGACTCCATGCCTCCCTTCGCGCAAGACCTGCTCCCGAAACCGGTCGCCGGCCGACTCGCTCACGCCGTGGAGCATCCGGCCTGCGGCATCAGCGCCGTGATCTGATCGAGATAGTACCGGGCGTTCGCTGCTAACTCGGCGGGGGGATTGAGATCGAGCGCCTTCCGGTAGCTGCGCGTCGCTCCTCTGAGGAATTCGCAGGACTGCGCGACGTCGTTGAAAAGGTCCACGTTGACGCGGCCGAGCATAAGGTGCGCAACCGTGTTGTTTTCCCGGTAATCGATGGCGCGCTCGCAGTATCCCCGCGCGCGCCGCGGGTTGCCCAGGCCGATCTCCGTCATGCAGAGCCCCAGAAAGGCGCTCGACCGGCTCCTGCGGTACGCCTCCTCGCGGTCGGCGTGGACGCGGTCGGCCACCCCGAAGAAGAACAGGAGCCTCCGGCCGAACGACGACTCGAAGTTCGTCAGGTCGAGAAACCGCCGGTAGTCGTGGCGCGATTCGCGGAACAGCTCGGCCCGCAGGCGCGGCGAGGTCTCCTTGTCGGCGAGCATCCGGAGCGCGTCGGCCTTCCACAGGTGGGCCTGCTGAGACTCGGGGTTCAGCTCTATCGCGCGCCGGGCCTCCCCGACCGCCTCTTCCCAGGCGTCGTTCTCCCAGTACACCCGCGCCCGCATGCCGTGGTACAGGTCGCTGGAGCCCTCCAGGTTCCTGGCCTCCCCGAGTTTTATGCTGGCGCTCTGAGACTTCCCGGACTCCACCAGAACGGCCGCGAACTGTGTCAGCACCTCGACGTTCGTCGGGTCGATTGCTCGCGCCCGCTCATAGGCCTCCTCGGCCGCGTTCCGATCCCCGAGGAGATGGTAGACGTGCCCGAGCTCCCGCGCCGCGTCGAGGTAGTTGGGTGCGATTCTCAGGGCGGCGATGAACAGGTCCCGGGCGCGCTCGAGATCCCCGCGGCTCTGGGTCCGCGTCACCGGCAGGAGGTTCCAGAGGCTCACGGACGAGCGCCGCGTGTACAACAGGCGCTCCCCCTGCTCGAATAGGCGCCGCGCCTCGGGCCTGGCCTGGAGTGGGTAGCGGATGCGCATGGTGACGGGGACCTCCTGTCCCGGACGAATCAGGACGTCCTTGGTATCCGACTCGTAGCCTGCCCGCACGCCCTCGAACTCGTGGTAGCCGGCCGGGAGCCCCTGGATCCGCAGCGGCTCGCCCCGGTTCACGGAGCCGACGAGCTGGCCGGCGATGTAGATGGCCACGTCGTCGAGATTGGCCTCGACGACCGCCGTTCCCACGGGCCGTTCGTCCCGCTCCTCGGCGAGGCGTTGCGTGCTCACGCCGAGCAGCATTTCCGGGTCGTAGTCCCCTCTCGCCGTCGGCGTCTGGAACACGTTGCGCCCCAGGCGGGCGCGCTCCTCGCGAGCGTACGCCACCACGTTGCCTCGAACGTACTCGATGAGCTCGTGGGCCGTAATCCGCCCGTCGCGGGGGTCCAGGTCGGCGTACCCCGCGAAGGCCCTGGTCAGAAAGTAGGTGAAGAACCCGAATCCCGTGGCCAGATCCGGGGAGCCGTAGGACGATTCCCGCTCCGTGGCCGCCGTCAGGGTGAGGAAGTCGCCGGGCAGGCCGCGGAGCTCCTGGTGCAGCAGCTCGTTCGTGGTCTCGGGGTTGATCTTCCCGGAATGGCACGCGTCGGTGAGCAGCACCTTGTGCAGGGCTCGGACGCGGTTCGCCATGACGTCGCCCAGCGCCGCCATGGGATACGCGGTGTCCTCGAGCCGTTCCGGATCGACGTCCGACGGGGTCAGATACCCCCGGCCGTCCTTGACATCGCCATGGCCGGCGAAGTAGACGACCACCCGGTCCTCGGGCCGCGCCACCGAGGGCAGCCACTCCTCGAGCTCGCGCCGGATGGCGGCGAGCGACGCCTGCTCGCCCACCAGCATCCGGACGTTCTCCGGCGGAAACGCGCCGCCTTCGTGGCTGACCAGCACGTCGTACATCGCCTCCGCGTCGCTCTCGGCGAAGCGCAACTGCAGGGACTCGGGGAGATTGGGGTATTCGCCGACGCCGATCACGACGGCGTATCCCCGAGGCACGGTCGGGGCGACGCCGGTCCCGAGCGCCTGGGTGGGGCGGGCATCGGCCGTCGCCTCGAACACGAGCCCCATGTCGCGAACATCGAGCCCGTTCGGCCGGGGCTGACCGGGCCGGGCCTGACCGGAGCCGACGGCGGGCGCTCCCGCCACGACCGCGACCGTGATGCAGGCCGCGAGTATGCGGCACGCGTCGCCGCAAGTTCCGTTTGCACGCATTTCCATGTCTCTCCTCCTGGGAACCGGGCATGACCGGCTCCTTACCGATGAACCAGCTCGATCATCGACCAGACCTCGCTCCGTCCGGGCTGGGCGAGGTAAACCTCCTGGGTGCTCGCGACGAACGAGGACGTCCTCTCGAATACGAGCTCCATGTCCCTTATCTCGAGTCCGTCGAGCGTCTCCTGGTCGACCGGCTGCACGGCACGCACCGGTCCGTCGGCGCCCGGAAGCGTCTCGATCCGTTCGCGGCTCAGGGCCACGAAGACACGCTCGATTCCCGGCGTGTCGTCGAGCTCGAGCCACGCCCCCCGCGGCGGCACCATGACCGCGCCGAAGCCGACGACGTCGTTCCGGCCGCCGAAGATCTGCGGATGGGGAAACACGGTCTGCCATCTGCCGCTCGTACCCTGCAGAACCACGTACAGGAATCCGTCGATGTTCGGCTCGAACGCGAACCTGATGCGATCGCCGGCCCGGAACTCGGTGTTCGGATCTACCGCCACGCCCTCACCGCCAGGACCCCGGCGCAGGATTCGGTACTTGAGCCCGGCGCCCGAAGCGCCTCCCGGGCGGGCGCCCTCGTCGAAGATGTCGACCGCCGTGGGCCGGGGCGGGGGAGACGGCCGGCCGGACGACCCGCCGGCCAGGTAGTGCTCGCGCAGCAGCGACGACTCCACGTAGGGCCGCTGCCGCTGTTCGGTCTCTGCCAGCACAGCCGCCGCGACGCGCCGGAACAGCAGCCCGAGCTCCAGCCCGGGCTCCTCCATGTTGTTCAGCAGCCCCTTCGCGAACGGGCTGTTCTGCCCCTCGCCGTCCTCCGCCACCTGGTTCGGGGCCGCCGACAGCGCCACCAGTATCTCGTTCCCGTCTTCCGCGGGAGGCGGCGTCGCCACCGGTGCCAACCCCCGCGACACCGTCCGCTCGTAACCGCCCGACGAGGCCATCCGCGCCGCGAACGGGTTGTTCCGGCACGCGTCGAGAATCACCACCCGCAGCCGCGCTCCCGCCGTGTCGCGCAGCAGCTCGTTCAGCTCCAGGGTCTCCCGCGCCACGTTCCGCTCGTTTGCCAGCCTCGCATCCACGGGAATCAGGTAGTTGGTGCCCTGGACCTCTATCCCGTGCCCCGCGTAGAACACCAGTGCCACGTCCGCGCCCGCGCTCTTCCTCCGAAACACCTCCATCTCGTCGACGAGGGCGTCGATGCCCGCATTCACCACCGACGTCACGTCGAACCCGAGGCGCTGGAGCGCCGCCCCGACATCCGCTGCGTCGTTGGTCGGATTCGGCAGCACGGACATGTGCTCGTATTCCCCGTTGCCTATCACGAGGGCCACCCGCCCCTGGCCCGCGGCCGAATCGGGCACAAACAGCCCCGCCAGCCCGGCCAGAGCTACCGCCAGCGGCCATCTCCGGGCCAAGCCTCTCGCGTTCGTCCCGCACCTCATGGCAATTCCTCCTCGTCCCGTCTGCCCGCCTGTTCGCGCGGCGACCTCGCGGCGGCCGGCCCGCTCAGTCCACCACCTGAACCCGAGTCTCGGCCGTAGCCCGCGAAGCCCCCGGCAGGTCTTCCGTCGCGTCGTCGAGCATCACACCAACGACGACTCACGGCGCGCACAGGCCCCTGGCGTGCCTTCCAGTCGCCATGGCATTTCGTAGTCGGTCCCCACTGCTCCCGACCCGGGTCAGAACCGCCGCACGATCTCCACCCGGCGCTGCCGAGGGTCCGACGCCGGGAAGGACACCAGCGGGCGCGCCTCGCCGTAACCGACTCCCTGCAGCCGGTGAGGCTGGACCCCCCGCGCCACCAGGTACGCCACCACCGCATCGGCGCGGCGCTGCGACAGGCGCAGGTTGTAGCCCGCCTCGCCGCTCGAGTCGGTATGCCCTTCCAGCGTCAGCGCGCTGGCCGCCAGTTGCGGCCGGTTGAAGGCCAGCGCCACCTGGTCGAGATCGCGCATGGCGGTGGCGGTCAGCGCCGCGGAATCCAGTTGGAACTGGACGCGCAGGCTGAGGCCGACCTCCGTCGGCGGGTTCGGATTGTTGACGGGTTCGGGCACCAGCACGAGGGCGCGCTCGACGCGATCGGCGGTGACCGGACCGTCGATGGAGCGGCTCAGCCGATTCTGTCCTACCGCCTGCGCGACCGTCCCGAACACCAGACCGGCGACCGCGGCGGCCACGAACGCGCCCTCTCGAACCTTGCTGTACATGACAGTGCTCCCTTCAATGTCGGCGTTCTTCTCGTCCCTCCAACGCGGCCTTCGCGATGGAAGGCAAAGCGGGTCGCGCCCGGGAGAGCGCCCCGCCACGAGTCGTCATCCCACGACCTGCACCCGGGTCTCGGCCGTCGCCCACGACACGCCGGGCAGGTTCCCGACCATCTCGTCGAACCGGTCCAGAAACGCCTCGGCGCCCAGCGTCAGACCCACCGGCCGGGTCAGCAGGGCGCCCTGGCTGTTGCCGAAGCCCGCGAACGGCTCGAGGGTGACCAGCAGGACCACCCGATCGATGCCGGCGGGCGGCGTGGCCTCGATGGTGAACCCGAGCTCCGGGGACGGGTACTCGACCTGGGCGCCCGCGGCCAGCGGGAGGTTCTCGACCAGCACCGTCACGTCGCCGGTCGGCGCAATCATGTACAGATGCCCGAGGCCGTCGACGCTCGACGACAGCCGGAACCCGATGGGCGTGCCCATCCGCACCGGCGGCGCCAGAGTGGGCACCACCCCGACCGCGAACGCGGCCTCGTGGTTCCCGGTCACGTCGACGCCGCCGGCCGCTACGGACGGCCCTTCGGCCGGCCCGGAGCATCCCGAGGCAACGGCCAGCAGGCCGCTCAACACCAGACAGCCGGACCACGACCCGACACGCATCGTCACCACCCTCATCGCTTCATCTCCCCCCTCGCTTCGCCGAGTCCGACGACGGGCGGCTCATCGGGACGCTTGTCCCGGCGCCCGAAGCAGCGCCGCGGCGGCCACCGCCCCTTGCGCCTCGGCCAACGCCAGCGGCGTCAGGCCGGCCCGGTTCTGGGCCAGCGTGTTCGCGCCGTGGGCCAGCAGGACCGCGGCGGCGGTCACCGCGGCGGCGGCCGCCGCCACGTGCAACGGCGTGTTGCCGGCGGGGTTCGGCATCTCGATGTCCGCGCCGTGCGCCAGCAGCACCGCCACCGCGTTCCCGGCATCGGCTCGCGCCGCCAGGTGCAGCGGCCGGTCGCGCAACGACCGGTCGCGCACCTGCACGCGGACGCCGTTCGCGGCCAGGAGCTGGACGACGCCGGCCGCGTCGGCCATCACCGCCGCCTCCAGCACCGTTCTGCCCGCGGCGTCCGGCGACTCGACGTCCGCGCCGGCAGCTATCAGCAGTTGAGCCGCCAGCACGTCGTCGGCTATCGCCGCCGTGTGCAGTGCGTCGCCTCCCGCAGCCCCTACCTGCATCACTAGCGCGCGGACGGCGTCGGGCGCGTTGGCCCGCACCGCCGCCTGCACCAGGCCGGCCGCGTCACCCGCCGTCGGGTCCGCGCCCGCGGCCAACAGGGCCCCGACCGCCTCCACGGCGTCGGCGGCCGCCGCCCAGTGCAGCGGGGTCCGCCCGTCGCCGTCCAGCGCGTTGAGGTCGGCCCCTGCCGAGGCCAGCGCCTCGATCGCTTCTACGGCATTGAAGCGCGCGGCCCAATGCAGTTCGCTCTCACCCGAGGCGCCGGGCGCCGCCGCCTGTCCCGCCGCGGCGATGCCGGCGCCGAAGAGGCAGGCGGCCAGCGCGACGAATCGGGTCACGCCGGGGGCCGAGTGGCCGGCCCTGATCGTCTGACGTCCCATCGGTGCTCGCTCCTTGTCTGTGTCCGCCCTGATCCAGAAGCCGCGAGGATCCGGGCCACGTCCCGCGATCCCCGCGCCGGACGCTGTCTTCGCCGCGTCAGTTGACGACCACGAAGCTCACCGAGGACCTCGCGGTCGCCACGGCCGGCATGGGCGCCGTGGTCGGAGGGGCGCCCGGCGCCGGGTCGTTGAAGATCACCGCGAGATTGCGGCCCTGCGACGCATCGAGGCGCGGAAACGCGTCGCTCCGATAGTCGGTCACGATGCTCGCGGGCGGGCGGGCGCCCTCGCTGCAGATCGCCGTCACGTGCTCCATGCCCATCGGCCCCATAGGCCGCAGCGTGACGCCGGCGCTCATTCCCGGCACGACCACCGTCTGGCCGGCCTGGATCAACGTGTTCTGCTGGTACCGGTTCGGGAAGATCTGCCGCGAGAAGCCGCTCGGTCCGGTGTTGATCAGCGTCAGGTGACAGGTGCGGTCGGCGGCCACCATCAGCGTCACCGGCTCGGTCAACCGGTACCGCTGCCGGTCCGACTCCAGCCGCAGGCCGAACGGCCGGGTCGGCCACGTCACCCCGGCCGTCTCCACCACCGCCGCCTCCCGCTGCGGCACCGTCACGATGGTCTTGTTGTAGGCGTCCCACTCGCCCCCGGCCTGATCCTGCAGAACCAACTGCAGCGCGCGCGCCGTCTCGTCCGGCCCGGACGACACCCGGCTGAACGCCCCTGCCCGCCCCAACTGCGACGCCGCGAACGGCGGCCGCGGCTCGGTCGACGCGACCACCTTGATCAGCTCGGCCCCCACGGGGCCCGAGACCGTGATCGCGGTCCCCGACGCCCGGTCGGGAATCTGAACCACGGTGTTGGCCGGCACCCGGTTGTTCGACTGGAACTGGTTCGGGAAGAGGACCGTGGTCGCCCCCGTCGGGTCCACGTTGAGCACCGTGACGTAGGCGTCCTTGTTCGTCTGCACGAAGAGCTGCACCTGCTCGCCGAACGCGTAGGTGTTGTCCTGGTGATCGACCCAGGCGGTGACCCTCAGGGGATTCACCTGCGTGGCCGGCTGGCTCTGAACCCCCAGAATCGCCGTCTGCTGAATCGTGAGCTGACGCTCCTCGGGCCCCTGCGCCGCGGCGGGATACGCAAAGGTCGTGAGCAGCGCCGCCAGCACGCCGCCGGCCCAAATGGTCGTGGTCATCCGTGTCTTGGTCGTCATGTTCCTTCTCCTCGATACTCGGTCGTCCCGTCGGTCCCCCCCGGCGCGCTGGCTCTCAAGAACAGCCCGTGCCGAAGCAGAACAGTCGCGAAGTTGCGGCGCTTCTAGGGCGCTCTTCTTGGCCAGACCCCGTGCTTCCAGTCAACTACCGGGCCACCAATCGCTCCTCCCATTCGCCTCGTCTCTGGCCCCGACGCTCCGTTCCGGCCTCCGTCACCCCGGGATTCTCCCGTCGCCCTCCCTCCGATGCGCCGCGAAGGCCGCGCCCGGCGTTTGTGCCTTAGACGCGCGACCGGCCTGAACCGAACATCCGTTCGTCCTCGATGCGTGCGCTCTTGCGGCTCTCCCGGGCAACGGACGCCCACTAGCCTTCCAGAACGATGGCCGGCGCGGACGAGTCAACCGCCGGTCGCCGTCACTCGACGGTACGAAAACGGATGGTCGTGGAGGCGTACGGGCGCGGCGCGACCGACTGAACGGAGTCGGCCATTCGCGGCGGATAGTCACCCTCGCCAATCCTCAGCGACTCGTCCGGCGTGTAGTACAGGAAGACCAGGGAGTCGCCCGGCGGGCCGTCGACTCTCAGATTGTAGGTCTGCTCCGGCGCGCCCGCGCACCGTTGCCCGGCGTTCACCCATCCATCCCCGGGCTCGAACCGGTTGGGGTAGATCAGCTCCAGCGGCTCGGCACCGTCCCGACTCCACAGGCTGACGTACCCGGGCTGGCTGACCCGGAAGCAGACCTGCACTAGGTCGCCGATCCGGAACTCGGGGAGGATGTCCAGGCTCATTCCGCACCGCATGTTGACGCTTCGGCACAGCCCACGGGCCCGAGCGCCGTCGCGCGACTCGATGCGCACCTCGATGTCGACTCCGCTCATCGACTTGTTTGCGAGAACCGTCTCCCGAAGTCCGGCCCGCTGTCCCGCTTCCGAACGAGCGTCGAGCGCCGCCGTCCCCTGCATCAACAGCGAGAGGACCACTCCCGCCGCGCACCACCCGCTCCCGTTCGTCGTTCTCATCGCGGCACCTCACGATCCGTTCCGCAAGTCATCGCGTGCGATGGACCTGCCGGCACATTCACCCCATCCCACCCCGCCTCACGTCGGCCCGCCACCTGTAGCCGAAAAGCAACTTGGGAGAACCCGGCGCCCGCCCTCGGAGCACGCTCCACAGCGTCACCGCGATAATGGTGGTCCCCCGCCGCTGCCGTCGCGAATCCGGCTGCCCTGACCCGACGCGTCGCCCCCCCCAGCGAACAACTCCACCGCCGCGCCAGGCGAGATGCGCATCGGCCCGGGGCCGGTCACGTCACCAGGCAGGCGAGTCCGGCCGCCGGTCACCAGATCGATCTCAAGGCCAAAGTCATCCAAGCCCATCCAGGGATTGCCCTCAAACACCATCGTCAATCGGCCATCTTCCACAAACATGACGTGGGGCAGATAAAAATCAGGCAATCCGCCGTTAGTCAGTGCGCAGTTTTCGTAGCCAGGCGTCCCCCCGGGACGTAGAGAATCGACTGCCATGTACCCGTGCGTCCATCACGCACCAAGACAACCGCCTCATGGCGACACTCTGGCGTAATCCTCACCATGACCACTGTCCAGCGCGAACCGTCGTCGACGTCGACCGCCTCATAGAGATAGGCGTTGTTCTCCAACGCACCCAGTGCGAGAACTGTGCTCTGCACCGCGTCTGCCGGTATAGCCGCGGGGACATCAAAGAAAAACGTTTCGCGGGCACCGTCGAGGATATCAGTCACCATACTGTTCACACGCGGCCAGCAGACGCCGTCCGCGGACACCATCCCCTCAGGAAACTCCCCTCCCCAGAGCTCGCCCCCGCTGTACGGCACCTCCTCGCCCACGCGCTCCAGACCACCATCCGACGCCACATGCCATGTCTCAAGCCGAACAGGCGCGCCGTTGCTGGACGTGCCCTTGGCGACCAAGAGATGGTCGCGTTGTGTTCCAGGATCTCGACAAATCTGCCAACCATGGATCCTGAGAACAGATGGCTCCAAGCGAACGCTGAGACCGTCCTCGTGCGCCAGATAACAGTAGTCCGAGTCAGCCACCGCGAGTATGGCAGTGGACCGGGAGCCGGATCGAAACAACCCGCGGATCTCCACTTCGGCCTCGTCGCCGCAACTCAGCAGGGGTTCACAACCAAAATCAGGGTCGCATTCCCTGGCACTCAGGGGCCAGGAATCCGCGATCTGACCCTCCACGGTCGGTGCCACGAATGCCAAGGCGACGCCCAAGCAGTGGGCCACAACGGTGTTCTTCATGGTTCTCCTCCCGGTCAGGCGTCTCGCGACCCGGAACCTGCTGTCGTTGCCCAGAACCGGACCGAGCTCTCTGGCCCCGGTGCCGTCTGTTCCACCACGGCGAGCTCGCAAACGGCAGAGCCCGTTGGCGAGCCACGCCGTTCCGTCGGTGGGCGCTCCGTCGCAATTGTCATGCCAACAGTCCTCCAGTCCGACACTTCGGGCCCGGCCCGGAACGCCTCCGCGGCGCCGTCCCGGGCGGACCCACACCCGAACCCCACCACGACCAGGGCGCAGGCCAAGGCGCCGACGACCCGTCGAGACAAGTCTCGTTCCATCATGGGTATCCGCCACTGCACCGCTGGGTCAGCCCTGAAAGCCATTGCAGGCCATCGACACAAGCCACACAACACGTTGCCTTGCCGCTCTCCCGCTACAGCTCCAAGAGCGCGACCAACGCACTGTGACCCTCATCGCGCGTACGGGTCCTGGCGGCTCATGTCGAGAATCCCGATCGGCGCTCGCGCGCCGGTCGCCGCCGCGGTCACTCGGTCGACCGCGACCGACTGCGCCGTCGCGGTATCGAGCGAGCGGAGGTCGGCGTCGACCGGCACGACATAGTCGACCTCGGCGTGTCGCATACCCTGGCCGGCATAAAACACCAAGGCTACGTCAGCGTACGCGCTTTGGCGCGAGAACGCTTCCAGGGCCCCGCGCAGGCCCCCCCCGTCGGCGTCGGTCAAAACCGTCACTTCGAACCCATGCCGCTCCAAGGCGGCGGCCACGGCCAAGGCGTCGTTGACAGGATTGGCAAGTGCGATTCCAGGCTGATACGCGTCGTTCCCGATGACGAGCGCCACCCGCGGTGCCGCCAAGCCCGGCGAAGCCGTCAAGGCCGTCGCCGCCGGCAGTTGGACCGCGCCGGGATCCGCCAGCGTCGAGTGCACCTCGGGGTGCTGTTGTCCATTCGTGGCCGCGATCACGGTCGCAGCCACGCGGCGGAACATTACTTCGACCTGTGTTCCGGCATCCTCGAGATGCGTCAGCAACGCTGCGGTGTATGGGCTGTTCTTCCCCGTGTCGCCGTCCGCCGCGACATCGCCCGGCCGTGCGGCGTAGGCCGTCAGGACACCGTTCCGACCCACGGCCCGCGCGACGTGCGGCTTGACGGCGGCAACGAAGTCCGGCGCCCAGTCGATGGCGATCATGTCGGCCCGCGGGTACGGTACCAGTGCGCCATCGCGAAAGTACCGCGCGGCATGGATCGCGACAGCCGCCGCGCCGCGCTCCCGCATCAGATCGCAGCGTACAGACAGCAGCGCGACCTCGGACCCTGCGCCCGTGCTGCGGACGAACTCCAGCGCGAGATCGTCCAGCGCCCAGCGCTCGACGCGACGCGTGGTCACGCCGTCGAGCGACGACCAGTCTTCCCACCATTGGTATCGAAGGCTCGGCAAAGATATCCTCACCGACGTGACGCCGCTGTAGAAGTAGCGCGGCCCCGCCGCCGTAGCGTGACAGTACACGTCGCCGACGTGCAATACGATTGCCGCGTGCGCCGGCCGAGCCCCGCCTGCCAGAAGGGCGCCAGCGACAGCAAATACGACCCAGCATCGGATTGGCGTTCGCGAACGGCCGCATGGGGTCAAGTGCATGGATCCGCCCGCCTCCTTCACACCGCAATTGTCGGTCCTCAGCACCACGTCTGCTCCAGAATCGAGCGGAAGTAATCCGATTACCCGCGGTGCACCCCTCAGCGGAACCAGCCGATTCACCTGAGCGGCACGACCACGCCACCGTACGGCGTGTCGTCAATGCACCAACACCCCGTACGCGCCCATCTCACCCCTCCAGTCGCTGACATCCATGAAGTACCGTCCGGAATAGGGCAGTACCATCTGTACCGACTCCTCCAAGGCATCGCCCGCAAACAACCGCTTCCGCAACATCACCTCACCGGTGTCGGAATACCAGCGGACATCCGGGAGTCCGTCTCTCTCCGTGGAGAATGTGAAGTTGATCAACTGACCGGCAGTTCCCGCAAAGCCCCAGAAGTCCACTCCGCCATCACTGAGATCTCCGAGCTGGATATCTCCGGTCCCCAACGGGGTCGCCGCCACGGTACTCAAAAGCACGTCGTACTCGATTTCGCGGTTCAACAGCCCCGGGTCCCACATGCCCCGAGGGCTCGCCATCACGGCGAACCAGTGCTCGCCGGGGTCCGAACAAAAGGCCGCATACTGCCCGCTACCGGTGGATACCCCCTCCACCTCGCCTGTCGACGATGAGTAGACTCCCGATCCCGACGCGAGGAGATCCATGTCCTCCCCGAGCGACACCGTCAGGACCACCATCTCGCCGACCGGGCATCGGAACCGCCAGTGATCCCGCCAGGCCACGCCACGCATGACACCCCTCTCTCGCGCGCCAATCGCGAGGTCACCCATATCTGCCATCCACAGGCTGACCGCGCCGACGTCCTCCATTCTGAGCATGTATGAACCGGAAGTTGGCAAGCGTGCCGAGTAGGCGCCCTCCTCATAGACATAGTCTACCCACCCATCGACAATCTGCTCGCCACGTGGAGAATACAGCTCTACCAAATTGCCGAACCAGCTATCGCGAACCGAGATGCCCAGGATCTGCCCCGCCCGACCCTCGACCCTCCACACATTGGTCGCCAGCACGGAGTTGTCCCCGGGCACAGGCCCGACTTGCACCGCTGGGAGCCGCGCGGCATCCTCCAGCGTAACGGTATACTCGCCGGTTCCGAAGGCCGTGGCGTCCGGGTCTGGACCCCGGTTCGATGTCACTACCACGCGTCGCGGCCGGGAGTTGGGTGTCGACGCCACTAGAGCCGTCCCGACTTGCGTGGCGGTCCCCTCAACCAGCATTCCAATGACCCCGTACGTGCTTGAGTCTATTGTGACCACGAGCGGCTGGCCGCCGCTTTCGAGGGTCCATATGTCCACGTCCTGCCGCGAATCGAGGGCGCCGTTCGCGCTGGAGCCCGACGCGAGCACATTCGCATCTTCCACCACCCGCATGGTGATTTCGTATGATGCAGGAGTTCGATACGGCCGGTGGAGCATCCCCACGAGAACGCGGTAATCGCCGGATGTGGGCAAGAACGCGATTAGCCTCGCGCCATGCTCCACGTTGGTGTCCTGACAAGCCCGGCACTCCAGGCCATACTCGACGGCGTGGTCGAGCACCTCTCCGTCGGGCGCCAACAGGTGGACTACGGGAGGTGTCCCACCCTGCAGCGGGCCGGGCAAACCGGTGGCGCGGATGACGACGGCCTGCCCGGCTTGACCGGCGAAGCTCCATAGCAGCTCGTGCGATTCGTAGCTCGCGATGGCGGGTACCCCGCTTTGTAGGGACCCAACCGGCTCGATGGCCCCGGTGGCAAGCTCATAGGTGCCTGCACCCCCCGTGACGGCGATGCGATAGCGGTCGGACCGGGGCAGCACGAAGAACCGGTCGGCAGGGTCGTCGACGTGCGGCGAAACTGGCGGGAGTTCTTGGTGGTCGGACGCCAAGACCTGCAGAGACGGGAGGAAGCCCTCTGAGCGCACCACAACCCTCACCACCTGCCCAGCGCGGCCCTGGAACTCCCACCAGTCGGCGGGTCGCTCGCTCGACAGGGTGCCTTGGGTCGTGTTGCCGAGGTCAATGTACTGGGCCTGCGGTTCGGAGGACGTGCAGGCAAGGGCAGGAGCGACGAGGAGAGCGGCCCATGTCAGGAGCCCTCCCGCGTACAACCGTTTTCCAATCATTGGAGACCCTCCCGCCGGGGAACGGGCAGCGTACCCCCCCCCCAAGCGCGTTCTGGTCGTTCCGGAAGCGCCCGTCGACCCGCGCCTCCCGTCCGTACTCCGTGGCCGCAAAGCCGACTCGCGGGATGGCCACAAAGCGGTTCCCCAGTGGCAGGCCGTAGCCGGTCTCCGTTTCGAGGCGGTCACCTGGGCCAAAGCCACCATCAGCGGCCCCCCCCATCGTCGGGTACCTCCACGACGGCGGGGACCGCCGTCCCTTGCTCGATGATGTTGACGCTGTCGTCACCATCGAGGACGACGACGCGCAAACCGGGGTCGTAGGCCGCCGCCGGCTCCGGGCAGCCGAGCTGCCGTGCGATCCCCGTAATCTGTTCAAGATGGAAGCGGGCGTCGTCCGATTCCGCGAGATTCGGGTTGATCTCGATCATGCGACTGTAGCTGCGCGCGGCGGACGTCAGGTAGTCGCAGGTGCCATAGAGGTTGAACAGGTCCCGGTTGATGTTCCCGAGCAGGAAGTGCGGTATGGGCTTGTGCTCGTCGTATCGGATCGCGCGCTGGCAGTAGTCCTGCGCCCGCAAGGGGTTGTGCGTCCTGTGCTCGGTGATGCAGAGACCCAGATAGCCCGTCGCGCGAAGGTCCCGCCATACCAGCTCGGAGTCGGCGTGGCGGCGGCTAATGCCGAAGCCGATGAAGTGAAACCCCAGCCTCTCGTCGAGCGACTCGAAGTTCGTCAGGCTCAGAAACCTCAGATAGCCTTCGCGGGACTCGCGAAACAGCGACTGCTTGAGGATCGGCGAAGTCTCCTCGTCGGCCACGTACCGGAGAGCATCGGCCTTGAACAGGTGGGCCTGGGCATTCGATGCGTTCAGCTCGATCGCCTGTCGGGCCACCTCGACGGATTGCTCCCAGGCCCTCTGGTCCCAGAACACGCGCGCCAGCATGGCGTAGAGCTCGTCGGTCGGCTCTTCCAGATTCCTGGCGTTTATCAACTGGCGATAGGCTCCACGGGGGTCCCCGGACTCCAGCAGCACCGCCGCGAACTGCAGCGTCGCGTCGACGTCGCTCGGGTCGATTCGCAGCGCCGACCGATAGGCTGCCAGGCTCTCAGGGCGATTGCCGAGAAGCTGGTGGACCTGTCCGAGCAGCCGCGCCGGCCTGCCATAGTCCGGGTCTTCCTGCAAGGCGGCGACGAACAGATCGCGGGCGCGCTCGAGATCGTACCGGCTCTGGGATCGCCGCACGGGCAGGACGTTCAGGGGGTTTACGGTCCAGCGCCGGCTGAACAGCAGGCGCTCGCCCCGTTCCACGAGATCGCGCGCGGCCTCGTTGATTCGCCGCGGATAGCGAATGCGCAGCGTCACCGTGACCCGCTGGCCCGGCGCGATCAGGACCTCCTTCGTGTCCGGCTCGTAGCCGCGCCGCACGCCCATGAATTCGTGGAGCCCGGTCGGCATTCCTTCGAGCACCAGCGGTTCGCCGCTGCTGAGTGATCGGACGCGCTGACCATCGACGTAGAGATCCACGTCGTCGAGGTTGACCTCGACGACCGCCGTCCCCAGCAGGGAGGGCGATACGGGATTGGGCCTTTGCGCCGCCTGACCGGAGGCAATCGGCGACGCCGCCACCGCCACCATCACCGCGGCGGCGACATGGACGCGGCACCGGAGCCGGTTCCTCAGTTCAAGTCTCATCTATACCTCCTTCGGGGAGCTCTGTCACTCGCCGCCGCGTGCTCCGAATAGCCTCCAACCGGCCGACGCTCCGACGACGGTGATTCGCGAGCTTTGATGCTGTCGCCCTACCGAAACGTGGTGTTCGGGTCGACCTCCACCGGCTGATCCCGATAGCCGGGAAGGAGAATTCGGTACTTGGGTCCGGTCGAAAGGCCACCAGCGGCAGTCCCATGTCACACCCCTCCTCGACGGCCGGCCGCGTTCGCGCCAAGGAGCTATTGCGGTCAGCCGTCATCCGATGACCTGCACCCGGGTCTCTGCCGTCGCCCACGAAGCTTCCGGCAGCTCTTGGGCCGCGTCGTCGAGGCGGCGCAGGAACTCGTCGGCCGCGAGCGTCAGCGGGACCGGGCTCGCCAGGGTGCCGCCCTGGGTGTTGGCGAAGCCGGGGAACGGATCGAGCGTCACCAGCAGAATCAGGCGGTTGATGCCCGCGGGCTGCGTCGCGGTGAGCGTGAACCCTGCGGCCGGCCCGGGAAAGTCGAGCTGAAGACCGGCCGCCAGGGGCAGGTTCTCGGTCAGCACTGTGACCGCCCCCGTCGCGTTGATCAGATACAGGTGTCCACGGCCGGCCAGGCTCGATGACACGCGGAACCCGAGCGGAGTGCCGACCCTGATCGGCGGCGCGGACGCCGGAACCACGCCGACCGCGAACGGGGCGACGGGGTTGGCGGCGAGGCCCATGTCGCCGGCCACCGCCACCGGCCCCGTCGACGCCGTCCGGCATCCTCCGGCCAAGACCAGCACGCCGCACAAACCCATCCATCCCGTCAACGTCTGGACTCGTGTCATCACCATCGGTTTCGTCCTCTCTTGTCAGCGGCACCCGGGCAGGGCTTCGCAACCCCCCGCCGGCCCCTGACTTCACCGGCGCCGCCCCGACGGGCCACGAGGGCCACGCCGGGGTGGCTCGGCTACCGGGCCACTTCAGTCGACGATGCGAAACGAGATGGTGCTCGACGCATAGGACGCCGGCGCCCTCGACTGGATGTGCCTGATAACCGGGTAGTCTTCCTGGCCAATCTGCTCGGCCTCGTCCCCGCTGTAGTGCAGAAAGACCAGGGAGTCGCCCACCGGGCCCTCGACCTCGAATGCGAAGCCGTCCCCCTGGTTGCCGAGGCACTGCTCGGTGGCGTCCACCCGGCCGCCCCCCGGCGAGTACTGGTTGGGGAAGATCTGTTGCGCCTGCGCGTCGCCGTCCTGGCTCCAGAGGCTGATGTACCCGGGCTGACTGACCTGGAAGCAGATCTGCACCCGGTCGCCGATGCGCAGGATGTCGCTCGACCGAAGCCCACCGCCGTGGAGGGTGCGGCCGCTCAGCGTCTCTACTCGCAGCTCGACGTCGACGCCGTTCATCTGCTGCTCGGCGATCACCCCGACCCCGCGGCTCCGCTGGCCCGCCTGGGAGTCGGGCGCCGCGACCATGTGCATCGACACACCCAGGGCGACGACCGCCGCACAGCAACTCCCGCCACGCTTCTTCCTACCCATCATGGCCACCTCGCTATCCCGTCCTCCACGGGTCGTCGACCCCTCCGCGGGTCTCGGAACCAACGCACCAATTCGCGCCGCCGCGACCGTCAACCCAGCGCCGCCGCCTTCCCGGCCCCGGCTGCGTCAGTTGACGACCAGGAAACTCACCGTCGACCTCGCGGAGACCGGGGCCGGCTGAGCCGGCGGGGTGACCGCCGGCCGCGCGGCGCCGGTGGCCAGCGCGACGCAGATCCAAGCGGTCGTAAGCGTCGATCTCGTCGCCATTGGCCCATCTCCTCGATTGGTTGCGATGTCTCTTCTCATCGGGAGCACTTCGCCAGCAACCGGGCCGCGAAGGCCTCCGCCGTCGCCGGCCGCGCGGCCCGGGAAGCCGTCAGCATTTCCCGGGCGAAGGCGAGAACGGCAGCTCGCCGGTCCTGCCGGGCGCCGACCGGCGCAGCCGGCGGCGGCTGCACGCGCTGGCGCCGGATGGCCTCGGCCACCTCGTTCGCGGTCGAGCCGGGGAACGGCGGCCGACCCGCCGCCATCTCGTAGAGCACCACCCCCAGCGCCCAGACGTCGTCGGCCTCCGCGGCGGGCGCGCCGCCGAGGGCCTCCGGAGAGAGGTACGGCACCGTGCCTCCGACCAGCCTCGCGCGCGCCGAGGTCAGGCCCGCGAGGCCGAAGTCGAGCAGCTTCGCCGTCCCCTGCGCGGTGAACGCGATGTTGCTCGGCTTCACGTCGCCGTGCCGGTAGCCCGCCGCGTGCAGCGCGGCCAGCGCGCCGGCCACCTCGGCCGCCACCTCTACCGTGTCGGCCGGGCCGAGCGGGCCGGCGGCGATACGCACCGCCAGGGTGCCGCCGTCCAGGTGCTCCATCACCAGCAGCGGCCGGCCGCGCCAAGTCTCCAGCCCGTGTACCAGGGCGATGCCCGGGTGGGCCTGCGCGGCCAGCGTCTGCGCCTCCCGCTTCAGGCGCGCGAGGTCCGCCGGATCCGCCCCTTCCAGCGTCTTGACCGCTACCTGCCGATCGAGGCCAATATCGCGCGCGCGATAGACTGCGCCCATCCCCCCGCCCCCGATGCGTCGCTCGACGAGGAACTTGCCGGCAAGCATCACGGGCACCGGAGCGTCCGACCATGCCCCGCCGCAGGCGCCGCAACGCGCGCCCGTCTCGCCGGGCGCCGACACCCGCCCGCACTCCCGGCATTCGCGGCCCGGCGGCTCCTCGGCGCGGCCGACGGGGCCGCCCGCCAGCCGCAGGCGTTGCAGGGCGAGGCCCGAGGCCGACGCCAGTGCGTCCAGGAACGCGAGGTCGACCGGGCACAGCCGCGCCCCGTCGGGGCGCGCCCCCGCCACCAGCAAACCGAGCGGCGCGGACCCCGGCCCCGCAACCGGGGCCACCGCCGCGACCGCCGCCGACGACACCCATGCCGCTTCCTCCGGCGGCAGCAGGTCGAACACGGTGCCCCGCGCATTCGGGCGCACCTCGAGGGGCGCGCGCAACTCCTCGAGCACGTTGGCGAGGGCCGACGCGCGTGGCAGCGGCGGCACCGATCCGTCGGGCGCGGCGAACAGGTCGCCGCCCCCGCCGTCCGCCTCACCGGCCACCAGCAGCGTGCAGGGAACGCCGGCACCGCGTCGCACCGCGCGGGCGACGGCCGCCCCGACATCCGCGGCCGTCAGCGCCTGCCCCATCTCGGTCCCCGCCGCCGCCAGCACCCTCCGCTGGTCGGCCGTCTCCGGCGCGATCCAGGCGTTCACCCGCCCCACGAGCCGCTCGCGGAACGCGAGCGCGGCCAGGGCGGCCCCCGCCAACGTGACGCAGCCCTGCCCCAGCGGGTCGGCGAACGCCGCGCCGACCGGCCGGTCGGCGCGGCTCGCGACCAGCACCCCCAGCGCGACCAGGGGCGCGACCGCCAGCAGCGCCAGCCCGGCCCGCGTCAGCAGGCGGCGCGCCGACACCCGGATCGTCGTGCGGACGTCGAGCACGCGCAGAGAGATGGCCGCGTACATCGTGAGGCACGGCACCGCGACGACCGAGACGCTGCCGAGGACGCTCGCCCAGTTCGCAGCGCGGACGGTGAAGGTCCCGGGGAACGCCGCCTCGACGGCACCTTCGACGTGCGGGGCCAGAGCCGCCGCCAGACCGGCCACGAACAGCCGTGTGCGCGCGCGCTCGCCCGGGGCCACCCCCCGCGCGCGCAGCAGGAGCACGGCCAGCGCGCCGAGGACCAGGACGCAGTAGGGACCGAAGAAGGCAGGCGCGACGTAGGCGCCGGGCACCTCGCGGGCGAGAACGGAGAGTCGCGGGCTCAGCGCCTGCACCGGTGGCAGATTGGCCACCTGCAGCACCGCCGCGAGCGCCGCCGAGAGCACCGCCATGCGGCGCGCCGCGTCGTCAAGCCGCGTGCGCCGACGAACACGCGGAAACTCGCGAACGAACACCCACAGCACCGCGGGCAGGAAGAGCTCGGGATAGAGGCCGGCGCCGAACCCGCCAACCACCGGCTGCGCCCAGAACGCCCCGAGCAGGAAGAGGACCACGCCGAGCAGCCGGGCTCGCTGGTCGAACCGGCCGCCGATGAACAGCACCAAGCCGCACGCGGGGTAGAGCACGTGCGGGAGCATGCGGAAGAACAGCGCGGACGGGGTCATCTCGGACACCGGCAGGAAGCTTCGGGTCGACACCAGCGCCGTCTCGGGCGCGAGAGCGGCGAGCATGCCCTCGGTAGCCGCGGGCAGCAGGCTGACCCCGACAGCCAGCCCCGCCACGGACTGGAGCAGGGCCACGGCGGCAAGCGCGGCAAGGGCGCGGTCCTGGAGCCGAAAGCCGGCTCCGCCGCGCCCTGCGAGCTCGGCCGGTGCCGTGCCGGCCGTGCCGCCTCGGCCGGCGGCGCGCGAGATGCCCGCCACCGTGCGCAGGTGGCCGAGAGCCCGACGCTGGGCGGGCGCCGCGCGTTCCGCGCACCGCTCCCAGTCGACGTCCTGCTTCAAGGCGACGGCGTCAGCGACTTCGAACAGCACACCGCGGCCGGGCATCGTGTGTCCCATCTCCAAGTGGCGGCCGGTCTCCCTGGGGGAACCGGTCCTTCGATTCCCGTGCCCTAAGACGCGCGGGAGCTCGAAACCGAACATCGGGCCGTGACGCCCCGCCGCGTCAGCCGTCCATCTCCCCGGAGAGCCGCACCAGCGCGCGCTTCAGTGCCATGCGCGCCGCGTCGGGACTGGCCCGGTCGTCGACGAGGGCGAGCTGCTTGAACGAGTAGCCGAGCTCGGTCCGGCCGACGATCAGCCGCCGCTCGCGCGGCTTCAGGCGCTTCAGGGCGTCCAGGTACCGGTCCCAGTCCTCGCCGTCGACGAGCTGCTCCAGGGGAGAGGGCTCAGCCGACGGGGGAACGTCCTTCTCATCGAGGCCACCCCACGTGTCGCGACGCCCGACGCGCCGCATCTCGTCCTGGATGCGGTGATCGACGGCCCGCCGCAGGTAGCTCCGGAACGCGACGCTGCTCGTCGACTCCAGCCTCGTGATGCGGCGGAACACCTGCAGCAGGACGTCCTGCACGAGGTCGCCGGTGTCGACGAGCCCCCGAGCCCACACCGGCAGCCGCCCGCGCGCCCGCCGGCGCAACCACGGGAACATGCGCTCGAACAGCACGTCGAGGGCCGAACGGTCGCCCTCGCGCGCGCGCTCGATCAGGTCCGACGACGCCGGCGCCTCGTGTCGCTGGTCCTTCGCTGTGTCCCGGCGTCGTTCCCGTGCTTCGTCGCCCGTCATCCGGGAAACCCGACCTCCCCGCGTGCACGTCACCCGCGGCGAGCCAGCCGCCGACCGCGCAGCCCGCGCCGAGCGCCCGTCACCGCGCAGCCTTGCGCCAGCCGCCGGGCACACGCCGGCGAGTCATCGCGCCGGCCGCGCGGAAGCGCAGCTCTGAACCGGCGCCCGCAACCCGCAAGGCTCCTCGGACACGGTGAACAAAGACACCCGCAAGGCTCCGGACAAGGCGATCAGAACGCGCCGACCAGCGCCACCGCCAACTGGTAGCCGGCGCCCCGGCCGGGCCACTGCTCGCGCCCCATCAACAACTGCATGCGCAGGCCGCGCCGCTGCGGGTCCTTCGACGTCTCCGAGGAGAGGTAAGTGAACCCGAACTGCGCCAGGCCGCCCCCCGGACCCGTCCGGCGATAGGTCGTCAGGGACGACAGAACGCCCCCCAACCGGCGCGGGCGCCACCCGTAGCCCAACTCCCCGTCGAGCGACAGCGCCCGACCCGCCTGCGGCCACGCCGCCCCCGGGGCCAGGCTCGCCGACCCCGCGCCGCCCAGCAGGCCGCCGCCGTCGAACCCCAGACCGTCGGCCGCGCCCCACCGCGGCGACAGCGCCGCCTGCAGACCCGTGCCGTCGGCACGCGACTTCACCACCAGACGCGCCATCACCCCGTACTCTTCGTACCCCGAGGCCGTGTGCGCCGACAGCCATCGGCCCCGCGCCTCGAGGTCGAGACGCGACGTCGCCGCCCGCAGCCCCCCCACGAGCTCCAGGCCCGCCCCCGTCTGGCCGTCGCCCCCGTCGTAGCGTCCCCCCAACTGCACGAACGGAGACACGACCCCCGACGCCCGAGACGCCTCCAGCGCCAGCCGCCCCCGATGCACCCCGGCGGCGAGGCCCGCCACCGTCAGCCCCCCCCCGACGACGACAGCGACAGCGAGCCGGCGCCGCCCACCACGGCCAGGGCCACGCCGGCCCCCTCGGCCACGTGGCGGCGCATACCCGCCGCCCCCATCGTCATCGTCAGGGCGCCCGCCTCGCCGAGGGCGTCCGCCCCTCGCGCGTCGGCCGCCTCGCCACGGCCGTAGCCCCCGATGGCCCACAACTCCAGATTCCGCGACACGTTGCCCCGCACGTACGGATACACGCTCGTCAGCCGCGTCGTCAGCCGGCCCGCCGACGCGCCGTCCACCGCCGCCTGGTAGTCGGTCGAGCCCCAGCTTCGGCCCAGCGCCGCGCCGGCCAGCCAGTCGGAGCCGAGACGGCCGTCCGCCCCCACATAGAGCGAATGCAGGTCGCCGTCGTAGCGCCCGGCGTCGGGCGTGCCGCCGAACGACTGCCGGTCGCCCGCCCCCCACACGGTGTAGCGGCTCGCGCCCCCGCCGGCCTCGCCCCCGCCGCCCAGCGGTGTCGCGAACGACCGGCCCCAGACGAGCCCGTCCCAGCCGCCCGCGCCCATGCCGAACGACCCCGGCCCCGGCGCCGACAGCGCGGCGGCGTTGCCGACGTCACCGCCGGCCGAGAGACCGCCAACCCCGGCGGCCAGACCCAACCCCGAGACACCGCCGAGACTCCCCGCCGAGCCCAACGCAGAAACACCGCCCGGCCCAACGCCGCCGTGCGCGGAATGACCGACCGGCAGCATGCCCGGCGCGAGCCCCGCGCCCCCGCCGAGGCCGCCGAACCCAGGCACCTGCGACAGGCCCAGCATCGACGCCAGCGCCCTCCCCAGCGTCCCGACCCCGCCGCCGCTCGCCGCGTCGCCGTCCGACGGCGCCGTCCCCCGCCGGAAGCGCTCGCCGATGACCCCCGTCACGCTCGACAGCAGCGCCCGGCCCTGCGCAGCCAGCGCATCCCGGCGCAGCGCCGCCTCCTCGGCCGACACCTCCACCTCCAGCGTGAAGCTCAGGCTCGCCTCTCCCCCCGCCGCGTCCGCCGCCCCGTACGTATAGGTCGCCGCCGCCGACGCCTCTGCCGCCGCGCCCCCGATGGTTCGAGACGCCGCGTCAAAGACCAGACCCGCCGGCAGCGACGGCGACAGCTCATACGTCACCGCGCCCACCCCCCCGGTAGCCGCCGGCAGCTCCAGCGGCGCTATCGCCGCATACTGCCGGTACCGCTGGTCCTCGATGCGAGCGTCGCCGAAGCTCAGACCCTCGACCGCCGGCGCCGGCGTGCCGGTCACCGCCGCCGACCACGCGCCGTCCCCCGCCCGCACCTGCACCCGATAGGCCGCGCCGTTGGTCAACCCCGAGATCGTGGCGCTCGTCGCCGTGCTCGTAGTCGACCCGGGCAGCTCCGTCCACGTGCCCGTATCCGCATCGGCGCGGTACCGTACCGCGTAGTCGTCCATCGCCGCGCCTTCGTCCCACGGCGCCGTCCATCTGACCGTCAGCTCTCCGTCGCCGGAAACCAGCCGGACATCAAGGGAGTCGCCGCTGGTCGACTGGCTGCAGGGCAGGTCGTACGGGTCCCCGTTCACCGCCTGCGGGTTGATGGTGGACTCGAACCTGCACAACGCAGCCGGAATCGAGCCCGTCAACCGGTTGTGATGCAGGTACAGCTCCTGCAGAGCCGTGAGGTCGGCAAGTTGAGCGGGAATAGAGCCGGTGAGGTTGTTCACGGCGAGATGGAGGATCTCCAGATTCCTGAGTCGGCCAAGCGCAGGGGGAATGGGACCGTCCAACTCGTTAAGGCTGAGATCCAATATGGTCCTCAGATTCGTGAGGTCGCCAAGTTGAGAGGGAATGGGACCAGTCAAGTCGTTTGCGTGGAGACTGAGAAACTCCAGATTCCCGAGTTGGCCAAGCTGGGGAGGAATAGTACCGCTCAGATCATTGGCCTGGAGAGTCATGTACGTCAAGCTGCTCAGTCCACCGAGCTGGGGCGGAATGGAACCGCTCAATCGGTTGCCGTTGAGCCGGAGAGTCACCAGGTTGCTCAACTGGCCGAGCTCGGAGGGAATCGAGCCGCTCAGATCATTCGACCCGAGGCCCAGGTATACCAGGTTCCCGAAACTGCCCAGCTCGGGAGGAATTCGACCCGCCAAGTTGTTGGAGCGGAGATCCAAGCGCCGCAGATTCGTGAGGCCTCCCAACGAGGAGGGAAGCTGGCCGGTCAAGTTGTTGTCGGCGAGTTCCAACGCCGTCACGCGGCCGGTTGATGCGTCCACCGTCACACCGCGCCACGTGCTGATTGGTTGGTCGGTACCCCAGCCTCCACTGTCGTGCCAGCTCGGTCCGTTCGTGGCGTTGTAGAACTCCATGAGCACGTCCCGGTCGTCTTCGCACCCGGGCAGCCTCACACCGTCACGCTGCGGGTTGATGGTGCTCTCGAACTTGCACAACGAATCCGGGATTGGACCGCTCAACCGGTTACTCGAAAGACCCAACGCAGTCAAGTTCGTCAGATTTCCGAGTGCAGAGGGAATGGAACCGGACAACTGGTTGTCATTGAGCGCCAGGAACGTCAGACTCGTGAGCGCCCCCAGGGAGGGGGGAAGCGGCCCCGTCAACCGGTTGAAGCTCAGGTCCAACCGAGTCAAGCTCGTCAGGTTGCCGAGTGCAGAGGGAATGGAACCGGACAACTGGTTGTCGTTGAGCGCCAAGAACGTGAGACTCGTGAGCCCTCCCAGGGAGGAGGGAATCGGTCCCGTCAACTGGTTGTGACTGAGCCACAACCGCCTCAGCCTCGCGAGGCTGCCCAGGGAGGAAGGAATCGATCCTGTCAACCCGTTGTCTTGGTCATCGAACTCCAGGGCGCTCACGCGGTCGTCCTGGTCGGTGGACACCCCATACCACTGGTCGAGCGGCGCGCTGGTGTTCCAGTTCGTGTTGTTGCGCCAGCTCGGGCCGTTGGTGGCGTTGTAGAAATCGACCAGGGCGTCGCGGTCCACGGACGGAGGCTTGTCGATCAGCAGCAGCGTTGCCGAATCGGCCGTCAGACCGGCGGACGACGTCCCCGAGACCTCGATGGTCTCCACATCTTCCGACAACGTGTCCAGCTTCGGCCAGACCTGGAGCGCCACGGCGCCCTCTGTCGAACGCGCCGCGATGGTGATGCTGGACCCGTCGGGCCACGCAGAGTCGTAGTCGGAGGCGTCCGCCGTGCCCCCCAGCGTCAGGTCCACCGTCGTCGCATCGTCCAGCGCGCGGGACAATGCCGCCGTCACCTCGATGGCGACGCCATCGGGGCCGCCCTCGCCCTCGGTCACGCTCGACGGGTGGACCGACAACGTCAGCGTCGGAACCCCGCCTTCCAGGAACCGCAGCACCGCCACCGTCACCGGCAGGCCGGCTGACGACGTGCCGGTAACCGCGAGCGTTTCCTCGGGTTCCGACAACGCGTCGAGCTTGGGCAGGATCCACAGATCGGCGCTGCCCTCCCTCGAGCCCGCGTCGATCGTGATCCTCGCGCCCTGGGGCCATTGCGACTCGTAGTCCAGCGCATCCGCCGTCCCGGGCTCCAACGCCAGGTCCACCGTCGACGACTCGTTCAGTGCGTCGGACAAGCGGGCCGTCACCACGACGGTCTCCCAACCCTGGCCCTCGGTCAGGCTCGACGGGTCGACCGACAGCGTCACTATCGTCGGAACGCTGCCGTCGTTGTCGAGCAGTCGTAGTGTCGCCGAGTCCACCGTCATACCGCTGGGCGACGTGCCCAGGACCTCGATGGTCTCCTCCGGCTCCGTCAACGCATCTTCGACCGGCGTGATCCGCAGCACCGCGGCGCCCTCCCGAGAACCGGCCCCGATGGTGATGATCGACCCGCCGGGCCACGACCAGCGGTAGTCGACCGACGGTTCCGCCGTGCCCTCCAGCCTCAGATTCACCGTCGACGGCTCGTTCAACGTGCCGGACAAGCGCGCCGTCACCTCCACGTCGACGGAACCGTCGCCCTCCGCCACCGTCGACGGGTTCACGAGCAGCGTGACCGTCGGACGGGCGCCGTCGAGCAGACGCAGCGTCGCCGATTCCACCGTCAGACCGCTGGATGACGTGCCCGAGATCACGATCGTCTCGGCGGACTCCTGCGACGCATCCACCTTCGGCGTGACCCGCAGCACCACGCCGCCCTCGCGTGAGCCCGCCCCGATGGTGATGGTCGACCCGCCCGGCCACGCCCAGTCGTAGTCGACCGACTCGACCGCCGTGCCCCCCAGACGCAGGTCCACCGTCGACGACTCGTCCAACGCACGGGAGAGGCGCGCCGTCACCTCCACGTTCACGGCACCCTCGCCCTCCGTCACGCTCGTCGGGTTCACGGACAGCGTCACCGTCGGGGTCGCCCGCGGCGTGCCCGTGGCGCTATCCGACCACAGGCCATCGCCCACCGCGTTGCCGGCGCGTACCTGCACCTGGTACGCGGTCCCGTTCGTCAGGCCGGTGATCGTCGCCGTCGTCGCCGTGCTCTTCACCGCGTCCGGCAGCATCGTCCACGTGCCGCCGACCCGCCGATGGCGCACGTCGTAGTCGTCGATGGCGGAACCGTTGTCCGACGGCGCGCGCCAACTCACCGCCAACCGGCGGTCGCCCGGCGTCAGCGTCGGGACCGCCGGCCTCCCCGGCACCGACGCCGACGACATCGGCGTTCCCCGGGCGCTCTCCGACCACGGGCCGAGGCCGGCCGAGTTCCGGGCCTGCACCTGAACCTCGTACGTCGTCCCGTTCTCCAGGCCGGTAATCAACAGGCCCTTCGTCGGGCGCGCGAGAATCTCCGTCCAGTCTCCGCCCACCGGTCGATGCCGCACGTTGTAGTCGATGATGGGCGCCCCGTTGTCCGCCGGCTCGCTCCAGCTCACCCCCATCTGGCGGTTGCCCGGCCTCAACGTCGGCGCCGCCGGCGCCGCCGGCGGCAACACCAGCCGCATCGGCGTACCCCGGGCGCTCGTCGACCAGGGCCCGTCGCCCACCGCGTTCCACGCCTGGACCTGAACCTCGTACGTCGTCCCGTTCTCCAGGCCGGTAATCGTCGCCGTCGTCGCCGTCCCGACCGCGTCCCGCAGGTCATCCCACGTACCGCCGGACCGTCGATAGCGCACGTCGTAGTCGTCGATGGCGGAACCGTTGTCGAACGGCGCGCGCCAGCTCACCGTCAACTGACGGTCGCCCGCCTCCAACGTCGGCGCCGACGGCGCCTCGGGCGCCGACACCGGCGTGCCCGTCGCACTCGCGGACCAGTCGCCGCCGCCCGCCGCGTTCCACGCCTGGACCTGAACCTCGTACGTCGCCCCGTTGTCCAGACCGGTAATCGTCGCCGTCGTCGCCGTGCCAATCGCGTCCGGCAGGTAATCCCACGTACCGCCAGACCGTCGATAGCGCACGTCGTAGTCGTAGATCGCGGAGCCGTTGTCCGACGGCGCGCTCCAGAACACGTCCAACCGGCGGTCGCCCGCCTCCAACGTCGGCGCGAACGGCGCCGACGGCACCCTCGCCACCGGCTCGGGCCGGGGGGGGAGCGGCGGGGGGTCGTCGCCCCCGGTTGCCAACCTCAGGGCCGCGGCCGTGCCCGCCGCCGCACCCGCGATACCCACGATCGCTCCTGTCCCCAGACCGCCGCCCGCGCCGCCGCCGCCCGCGCCACCACCGGCGCCCGTCGGGCCCGCCCCCGCCGCCGCTGCTTCCGCCGCCGTCGCATAGTTCGTCTGCGCGATCACGGCCGTCGCCCTCTCGCCTCCGAACGTCGCGCTCACCGACAGCTCCACCGCCCCGCTCGCCACCGGGTTCACCGACACCGCCGCCTGACCCAGTGCGTTCGTCGTCAGCGACACCTGCTGAACACCCGCGTTCAGCGTCGCGGTGCCCCCGTCCCCCAGCAGGAACACCACCGTCGCGCCGGCCACCGGCAGGTTGTTCTCGTCGCGCACCTCCACCACCACCGGCCCCGCAATGCCCCGCTCCATGATGTTGTTGCTGAGCTCGCCTTGCAGCGGCACGATCCGAAGACCCTGGGCCCACGACGACGCGCCCACCCCCAGCAGCGCCCACGCCGCCATCGCCACCGCGCCGACATTCCTGAATCCTGCCATCGGAAGACCCCTCTCCGCGTGGTTGACAGCTTCCGGTCGCAGCCGGCTTCTACATCTGCCTGCCGTCGGTCCGTCGCTGTCGCCGCCGCGCGCGCTGGCTTCCGTCACGCGGGCATCTTCCCCACAAGACGCGCGACCGGTTGAAACCGAACATGCAACTCGCCGTTCGAACGCGACCGGTAGACGCGCGAGAAAAGAGACGGGCGCCGCCCGGAGGCCGACGGCCCGCGCCGTCGCCGGAGGCGTCGTCGAAATAAGGAGCTGACGGGATTCGGCCGATAATAGTTGAAGACGGAACCAATGACATGACAAGGAGACAGGACATGAGAAAGAGGAGAACTCCCGCGCGTGCAACGACGTCCATTCGGCGCATCGTCGCCGTTGCCTCCATCGCCGTCTGCGCGGCCGTCGTCGCGGCCCCGCGCGCCCAGGCCGGGCTTCACGTCGTATTCGGTGACGTGTACTGCCACGCGACCGCCGGGGGGCCGCCGCGCTACTTCCACAGCAGCATTGCAGGGGCGGCGACGTCGGTTTCGGGCGGCCGGTGGAACGCGTGGTCGTCGCTCGACGACGCGGCCCGCCGCCGTCTCGAGCGTCGGACTCTCGACGATCTCGCGGCAGAGTTCGCCCGCCACGTCGCCGAATACCACGCGGTCGATACGTTGCTCGCCTCCCACTGCGACCTGACGGCGGTGGACGCCGCGGACGCCGAGATCGCCGCCGCCGCGTACTTCCGCGCCGGCGCGCCGGTGTCCTATCCGTCCGCGGGCAGGGTCGCGGTCGCGTGGAGGCCCGACTTCAAGACGGCCCTCGATCGGCACGCGTGGGTGGTTGCGGCACCGGCGGCGGGACAGTAATCGGCAACCGCGCGCAACCTTCATTGGAGCGCGCGCGGCGACCCACTCTCCGCATGTGGGGAACGAGTCGGCGATAGGACCTCGGCCCGACGGACCCTTCAGGAAGAAGAACGGGCCGAAGTCGTCGTCGTCCATGGCGTAGAGGAAGTCGTGGACCATGGCCGTCGGGGCGACCAGCCATGGGCTGCCGTAGCCGGTGACGGCGTCGTGACGGCGGTCGGTGCGCGGTATGCGCGCCTGCTCTTGCGCCTGACAGACGCAGAGGATGCCCTCGCCCCCGGTCCACCTCGGATGGGACGGGTCCGCGTCCATCACGATGCGATCGTCCCGCGCGCCCTCGATATCCCGCATCCACGGCTCGGGAGCACGATGTTCCCGCCGACCTCGCGCGTGACGCCGCTCCTCGTCGTGCTCGCGGGGAACCCGGCGCCCCTTGCCTCCCTTGCCGGGATTCACACTCACGCCCGTGGCCTCGTTGGAGGCGCGGTTATCGCGGCGCTCGCGCTTTCTGCTACCTGCGCCGCCAAGTCCACCAGCAGTCCGTCGCAGTCGATTGTATCGGTCCGGTGTGAGCTGCGACGTCGCCTCACCGCCTCCCGGCACCGGTACGGCCGCCCACCTCGGCGCCTGCCGAAGCCCGTTCAACCGCGTCGCTCTGGTGCGCGCCAGCATCGCCGTTCCTCCGTCCTGAACCCCGCCGCCGACCCTCGGTACGGCCTACCTGCCGGCCGGCCGCCACTGATGGCACGCGCGTCAGACAAGCGAAACCCCCCCTCCCACCGGGCGTTCCCGGTGAGACGGGGGGCAAGGTTCGGAGCCAAGAACGCTCCCCCCCCTCCCCCTTAGGGCGTCAGGGGGAGGGGGGGCAAGGGAGAGTGCGAACGCCGCCGGCGAACGCCGCCGCCGAACACTACCGCCGGCGATACCGGCGGTAGCCGCCGACGGCCAGGAAGGCCGCCAGCAGGAACTGCGCGATGATCGGCAGGGCCGGCACCGCGGCATCCCAGAGGTAGAGCTTCACCTCGCCGGTCACCTCGCCGGCCATGCCCTCGGTCATGCCGTAGAGCACCAGCTCTTCCATGTCCTCGGCCATGTTGTCCTCGACCGCCATGACCATGGTCGAGCCCATCGTCTCTCCGGCCGGGATGGTGATGGCCTCCGCGTCGTAGTCGGCGTCGCTGGCGGTGCTCATCGCCCGGTCGCGCATCAGCATCACCATGGTGTCTGCAGAGACCGCCCGGTTGGCCGTCGCCGTCACCATGGCCGACATGCCCTCGGCGAGGTTCATGTCGTCCTCGGGGCCCGCCAGCATGATGCTGAGCGCCTCGAGGCCCACCTCGACGGGGAACGTAATGCTCGCCTCTCGCGGGTCGGTCTGGTTGTTGATCTTCACGCCCGACGGCGTGCTCGCGTGAGCGGTGATGGTAATCTCGGCCATGCCCTCGGCCACCGCCGTCACCATCACCATGCCGCCGCTGACCGACGCCGACGCCACGTCGCTCATGCTCGACGAGGCCGTGTAGCTGAGAGTAACCCCCTCGGCCGAGCTGAACAGGGCGCTGCCCATGACCTCGATCACCTCACCCGCGGTGAACGTCATGTCGTCGCCCGCCCCGGCGTCCCTCGCCGCGTAGACCGCCGCCTGGACCTCCTCCTCGGTCTTCGGATAGACGAGCTTCTGGGTGCCGTCGGTGATCATCAGCGACAGCACGCCCGCGACCGACCGCTTCTCGGTCCCGTTCTTCGCCTCGCCGCCCACGGCGGCGTCGAACATCAGCGTCTCGTCGCCGATGTCCTGGTCCTCGGTGATCATCAGGTCGACCGCGGCACTGGACTCCTTGTCCTTGGCGATCTCGATCGACTGACTCGACAGCCGGTAGTCGCTGGCATCGGCGGTGCCGGTCGGCATCAGGGTGATGGTCAGCTTCTCGGCCGCCTTCATGGCCTTGCCGTCCTTGTCGACGGCGGTCAGCATGACCTTGACGGTCTCGCCCTCCATCACCGACTCGGGCTGCGGGTCGCGGGCCTTGCCGTCCTTGTCGACCAGCGTCGCCTTGACCGCGGGCAGCGCGTTCGCGTCCGTGACCGTGATGTCCAGGCTCGCGAGCTCGCCGTCCCGCTCCGTGTACGCCGTTACCGTGACCGTGTCGTCTGCCCGATCACTGTCTGCCTTCGCGGCGATGGTGGTCTCGAAAGAGTCTATCCCGAC
Source organism: Vicinamibacterales bacterium (assembly GCA_965116765.1). Taxonomy (GTDB): domain Bacteria; phylum Acidobacteriota; class Vicinamibacteria; order Vicinamibacterales; family UBA8438; genus JAJEEA01. The sequence continues at coordinate 3,322,033 of OZ220718.1, forward strand.
GAGGGCCCGCGCCTCGCCGCCCAACGTGTACCTCGAGGGGTCGTTGGGGTCCAGCACCAGGAGAACCGCGATGTCGAAGGTCTTGGCCGGATCCGCCTTCAGAGTCAGCGTCTCGGACTTGCCCTCCATGATGGCGCCCTTGGCCGCCGCGGGGAGGCTGAGCTCCCATTTCTGCTCTTGGGCGTCGTCGATCGTGATGACCTTCGATTGCTTGGACTCGCCATCGATCGAAACCTCGACCTTGAACTTCTCGTCCTCGGCATCGAGATCCTGCCCGACCGCCACGCGGAACTTGTACGTCGCCTCCGATGCCTTCTCCGTCCGCGCAATCTTCTCCCAAGTGTACATGTAGCCGTTGGTGGCGCCCAGCGCCGTCAGCTCGCCACTACCGACTTCAGCGGCTTCCTCATCCGTGATCCCATCCGTCGCGAACGACACGTACACGTTGCGCGACGCGATGGGCGCGACTTTGCCGTCCGCTCCCTTCGTGCCAGCCGGCACCGTCGCGGTGACCGTCACCTCCAAGCCCCCGCTCTCGTTCACGCTGGTCGCCGAAGTGACCGACTTGACCGTGACCTGCGGGCCGAGGGGTGCGGCCACCGGGGTCGCGCCCACGCCGACCGTCGATTCGCCAGCACCGGTGGCGTTGACCGCACGGACTCGGAAGACGTAGCGCGTTCCGTTCGTCAGGTTAGGCACTCTCACGCTCGTGGATGTTCCCGCACTCACCCAGTCGTCGCTGGCATCCACATCGTACTCATAGCGCGTGACCGAGTAGCGACTGTGCAACGCATCCCAAGACAGATCCACGTACCCGTCACCGGGGTCCGCCTCAAGACCCTGCACCACGGGCGGGACCGCCAGCTCGACCATCACATCGAACGTGATCTCGGCGACGTCCACCGAGACTTGTCTGGACGAAACGGCAGATGACGGAGAGACTGCGGAGCCGGTGAGCGTTATCGTGGCCCTTCCCACGTCCCGCGGAACGACGACGATGGCCCCCGCGACACCCTCATAGGTGGTCGCTTCATCGCCATCATACACCGTCGCTACGCTCTCGTCCGAAGTGTCCATGGCAATCTGGACAGCATGGCCAGAGGCAGCCTCGAACAGCACGGACTTCGGGATTTCAATAATGTCGGACAGGTTGATCTCTCCGTCGCCGTCCTGCGCGTCCGTGATCGCGGCCTGAATAGCTGCCTCCGCGCCGTCCTTGACCCAGACCAGCCTCGATGTGGCGTCCACGATGGTCAGCGACAGCAACGACGCGGGGTCCATTCCCGCCGGAGGTGAGGTTTCAGTGCCGTACATGTCCTCGCCGCTCACGCGATAGCTGAACATCAGGCTCTCGTTGTCGAGGTCATCGTTGAGATCGACCTCCAACTTGACCGGCGCACTCGACTCCTCGTCCATGGCGATCGTGATCATGTTCGTCGCCAAGCTGTAGTCGTCGTTCGCGATGGCCATGCCGCTTGTCGTCAGCCTAACCGTGAGGTTCTCTGCGGCTTCCATGGCATCGCCGTCCTCGTCGACCGCGGTCAACGTCAGCTCGTAGTTCATGCCTTCCGTGACCATGCCGTCCGTCACCTCGCCGTCCATCACCGGCATCCCGTCCGCGCCGAGCAGGACCAGCTCCGCCGTGATCATGGGCAGCATGTGCAGATCGCTAATGTCGATCGCCTTTGTGCTCTCGTCCTCTACCGGCACGCCGACCCCCTTGTGCGCCGATAGCGTCAGTGTGTCGGTACGCCGGTTCCCGTCGTTCTTGACGGTCGTCGTGAGGGAGATCGTCGCCTTGTTGGCCGTATCTCTCGCCGTACCGACGGCTAGAGTGCTCCCGTCCGCCGAACCGAGGGTGACAGTGTCGCCGGTCGTCGAAGCACCGCCGGTGATGGCGATATCGTAACCAAGTTCAGGCATGTCGACAGTGAGCGTTAACTCCTGCGAGCCTTGCACGTGCTGGGGCTTGGCCTCGAGGGTCGCCTCGATCTCGCCCCCCTCCATGGGATCCTCGGTATCGATAGTCAGAACGTACGTCTGAGGATCGTCGTCGGCAATCCTGATGTACTTGGTATCCACATCCGCGGTGGCAAGGCCGCTGCCCCCCGGAGAATTCACCCCGGTGGGTGGAGTGTCGTCGGGGTCGTTCGGGTCATCGAAGCCCGCCAGGCTCGTGAAATTCACTTTGAGAGCCTCATGCTCGGCGTCATCGTCCGGAGTCGCCGTATGCAGCACGAATGACGCGGTGAGGGTATGCTCCTGGGAGGTGGCGGTCGCGTTGTCCGGGAACTTGAAATCAAGCGTCTTGGTAGTTGCGCCCGCTTGCGAAACACTGTCGGCGATCTCCCAATCGCCAGGATCGGCCGGCGTGGCGTCGAACTCGTCAAGCTTGGCTAGTTCGGCAGCTACGGCCCGGTCGAGAGGCGCGACCGTCATTGTAGCGCGTATGGTTCCCCCCGGCGTGGGCACGACGGGGTCGGCACTCGTATCCGCTCCCGGAACTTCGGCCCTCAACGTCACGGTTACGGTAGTGGACCCACCCTCTGTGGAGTCCTCAGCTGCGATCGTCATCCTGCCGGCAGTGAACGTCGTCTGCGCGGCAGCTTCAACGGCCCCCATCGCCAACACCACGCCGAACAGCGCCATCCACTTCAGCGCCCGGCAACTGCCTCTCGCGAAAATCGCTCCTGTCCGCATGTCGCAATCTCCCTTGTGAATCCGTCCGTCTGTCGCCAGCAGCGGGGGGAAACCGAACAACCATCCGCCCCCTGCCTCCCCCCGGTGTCGACTACCGCTCCGCATCTCGCATCGGCCTCCAGCGTCCTGCGGCGAATCGGGGCACGAAGTGGTGGCAACGTTCGCGCCTCCGCCGCCGCAAGGTGTTCTCGTTCAACGGGTTGCTACGAATCGGCCGCCCTCGCCCGCGGAAACGGCGGTCTGTCGCCAGCAACAGGAGAGGGGTAGCTCCCCCGTGGTCCTCCCGCTGGCGTCGACTACCTCTCCGCATCGGTCTCGGCCTCCCGCGTCGAACCCTGGTGTTGCGCTCCCGGTCGATCCAGACGCGTTCCTGCTAAGCCTCAACACGTCCACCACCGTTGGAACCGTCTCGGTGGGGAAATCGGTGGATAAACCAACACCACCGCCCACCAAGCGCCGCAGTCTCAACGAGTTACAGGTCTCGGGGGTGCGGATCAGTCCGCCCCCGGCCCCCCCGTGTCGACCACCCTATCGTCCGCTCCGCATATGGTCTTTAGCCCTCCCACGCTCGAGCGAAAACGCGCAAGCGTAACATGCACTACCGGGCGGCGCAACCCAAAAAACGGGGACGCCACGGCCGGCCGGGAACCGGACCAGACGATGCGCGGTCCGGGCCGGGACGCCAAGAACCCGGCCCCGGTGCGAGAGCGTAACACGCCCGAACGAGCCCGTGCAAGGGCGGAACGGGCCCCCGCCAGCTTTTTTTGGGCCCGCACGCCGGCCCGGAGCGGCGTTGCGGCCCCGGACGGGCCCGAGACCCGGGGCGCGGGCGCCTCGCCGCGACCGCCGGCCGACGGCCCGCGCGGCGCCCGGACTGGACAACGGGCGCGAGCCGTGGCACAACAGCAGGAGCCGCGGAGCGCCGCAGCAGGCGATCCGCCGCCGGCACGCCGGTTGCTTGACGTATAGCCGGCCGGGGCGGGCTCTCGCGGCCGCCGGCCGGAAGGGACGGACGACGATGGACGCGACGATGCTGGCGGTGTTCGGGACGGGCCTGACGGCCATCGGGACGACGATTGCGCTGTTCACGGCGCTGTGGCGGGTGCTGGGGACCCGCTTCGACGCGCTGGAGCGGCACGTCGACCACCGGTTCGCGGCGGTCGACAAGCGGTTCGAGATGGCAGAAAGAGCAAGCCGCGAGCGCTTCGAGATGGCAGAAAAGGCAAACCGCGAGCTGCTCGCCGCGATGGACGCCAAGTGGACGGAGCGCTTCGGGGGCATGGACCGTCGGTTCGAGACGATCGAGAGGCAGAGCCAGGCGACCCACGCGGCCGTCTGCGCCCTCAACGGCCGGTTCGACGACCTCTACCGCCACCTGCTCGCCGCCCGGCCGCAGGGCGGGCAGTCCGGCCCCGCCCCCGCCGCCGGATAGCCGGCAGCCGGCCGGAAAGGACATTGGGCGACGAGATGACCGAAACGACGAAGACGGCAATCCGGTTGGTCACGGCGGCCGCGGCACTGGTCGGCGCGCTCACCGGGCTGTGGAACACCTTTCAGTTCGCGCAGCTTGCGGGGAGGGTGCAGACGCTGGAGACGGGGCACAACGCCCACGTCAACGCGGCCGGGCTGCACGGCCGGTGAGTCAGGACGGGCAGTTCCGCCCCGCCGCCGGGTAGTCAGCCGGTCGCTTGCGGCCCCGACCGGCAGCCGACGCACGGGCTCGCCCGACCCTTGTCATGGACCCCCTCGCCCACACCCTGGTCGGCGCCACCCTGGCCCGGACGCGCCTGCGCGACGGCACCGGCGCGATGGCCCTCGCGGCCGGCGTGCTCGCGGCCAACGCCCCCGACGTGGACGCCGTCACCATGTTCGTCAGCCGCGACCTGTCGCTCGGCTTCCGCCGGGGCTGGACGCACGGGGTGCTGGCGATGGCGGTGCTGCCGCTGGTGCTGACGGCGGCCCTGCTCGTGCTCGACCGGCTGTGGGCGCGGTGGCGGGGGCGCGAGCCGGCGGCGCGGGCGGGGCCGCTGCTGCGGCTGACGGCGGCGGGGGTGTGGAGCCACCCGCTGCTCGACTGGCTGAACACGTATGGCGTCCGCTTTCTGATGCCGTTCGACGGCACCTGGTTCTACGGCGACGCGCTCTTCATCATCGACCCGTGGGTGTGGCTGATGGCGGGCCTGACGGTGGTGCTGGCCTCGTCGGCGACGTGGGCGAGCGCGGCGGGCTGGGCGCTGCTGGCCGCGGCCGCCACCGCGGTGACGTGGATAGTCATCGGGTTCGGCCGCTTCGCCGACACCCCCCCGCTCACCGCGGCGGCGTGGGGGGCGGGGCTGGCCGCCGTCGTGTGGCTGCGGGTGACGGGGCGGGGCCGGGGCCGGCTGCCGCGGGTGGCGGCGGCGTGCCTCGCGGCGGTGGCGATCTACGCGGGGGGCATGGCCCTGGCCTCGCGGTCGGCCGAGCGCTTCACGTCGGCCCTGCTCGGCCTGCAGAACGGGGCCGCCCCCGTCGACGTGCTGGCCATCCCCGTGCCCGGCAACGTCTTCCGACGGGGCATCGTCGCCGTCTACCCCGACACCTACCGCTTCTACGAGCTCGACTGGCTCGCGGCGCCGCCCCTGCGGCAGACCGCCGACCCGGTGCCCCGCGGCCCCGAGGGCCCCGTGGTCGAGGCCGCCCTGACCGCCCCCCACGTGTGGGGCATGGCGGTGTGGAAGCGCTTTCCCGCCTACACCGTCACCGAGACCACCGACGGCTGGGTCGTCACCATTTCGGACATGCGCTACACCCGCCGCCCCGGCGCGGGCCTCGGCGGCGCCACCGTGCGCCTCGACCGCGACCTGAACGTGGTGGAGCCCGGACCGTGAGGGCGGGACCGGCTCCGGCCGGCTCCGACCGCCCGCTTGACAGCCCCGGCGCGAATGGGAAAATTGAAACCGTCGCTTTCAATTTTCCTGGATGCCCGGCTTGGACCGACCCGACGGCGGAGGGCTGACCGTTGGCTCTCGATGGCGTTCGCGGGTAAAATAGCCGTAATTTTACCCGCATGTACGAACGCCTGCTCGCCCGCGCCCTCGCGGCGACGTCCCGCAGCGTGCTGCTGCTCGGCCCCCGGCAGGTCGGCAAGTCGACGCTGCTCGCCTCGCTGCGGCCCGACCTCACCCTCAACCTCGCCAGCCCCGCCGCGTTCCGCGACTACGTGAGCCGCCCCGAGCAGCTCGAGCACGAGCTGGAGGCCGCGCCGGCCGCGACGAAGACGGTGTTCATCGACGAGGTGCAGCGGGTGCCGGCCCTGCTCGACGTCGCGCAGGTGTTCCTCGACCGGCGGCCGCCCCGGTTCCGGTTCCTGCTCTCGGGGTCGAGCGCCCGCAAGCTGCGGCGCGGCCAGGCCAACCTGCTGCCGGGGCGGCTGCAGGTCCACCACCTGCACCCCCTGCTGGCGAGCGAGCTCGGCGGCGACTTCGACCTCGGCCGCGCGCTCGCGCACGGCACGCTGCCCGGCGTCTACGCCGAGCCCGACCCCGCCGCGCGCGCCGCCGACCTGCGCAGCTACGCCGACACCTACCTGCGCGAGGAGGTGCAGGCCGAGGCCCTCGTCCGCAACGTCGGCGCCTTCGGGCGGCTGCTCGACCTCGTCGCCGCGTCGTCGGGGCGCGTGCTCAACCTGCACGCGCTGTGCAAGGACGCAGCCCTCGGCTACGAGACCGCGCGCCGCTACGTCGAGATTCTCGAGGACACCCTGGTCGCGTTCCGGGTGCCGGCGTGGAGCGGCTCGGACCGGGCGAGCCTGGTGCGCCACGGCAAGCTGTTCCTGTTCGACACGGGCGTGCGCAACGCGCTGCTGCGGAGGCCGCTCGACCGGCCCCTCGACGACGAGCGCGGCGTGCTGCTCGAGCACCTCGTCGCCTGCGAGCTCTACCGCCGGCTCGGACCGCGGTGGCCCGAGGCGGCGCTCTTCCACTACCGCACCCGGCACGGCGCCGAGGTCGACTTCGTGCTGGCGATCGGGCGCGAGCTGTGGGGCATCGAGGTGAAGGCGTCCCGGCGGGTCGACCGCGGCATGCTGCGCGGCCTCGCCTCGCTGGCGGCGCAGAGCGGCCGCGTCGAGCGCCGCATCGTGGTGTTCCTCGGCCCCCGCCGGCAGCAGCTCGACGGCGCCGAGGCGATTCCGCTCGACGAGTTCCTGGCGATACTGCCAGAGTGATGCGGCGGGGCTCCGTCAGGTTGGCCGGGCGGCAAGGAGAGCCGCGCCCGACGGCTCCGCGCGCTCAGTCAGCCGACGCGGACGAGGGAGCGCCGCGCTCCGTCTCGAGCGTCTTTTGCGCGAAGTACCTGACCAAGGGCGGAGACGCCGGCCACGACGCTCGAGCTCTCACTTGGACCCAGCGGGATCGGTCGCCGATCTACGGCTGCTGCCCCGCGTTGAACTCGGCCTCGAGCTCGGCCTCCCAGCGCACGCGCTCGGCAATCTGGTCGCCGCGGGTCTGGAGGCAGTCGAAGCAGAGGGTGCCGGGGATGGCGTGGCCCTCGCCGTCGGGATCGATGCCGCGGGCCTGCATGAGGCCGCGCAGCAGGGCCGCGGTGTGCTTCTGCGCCTTGTAGAAGTCGGAGTAGCTGAAGCCGTCGGCGATGGCCAGCGGCGAGTAGCCGAGCTCGGTGCGGGCGTCCATGTCGGCCCCCTGCTCGACGAGGTACTCGGCGACGTTGTTGGCGCCGCGGAACGCGGCCCCGTGCAGGGCGGTCATGCCGCGGTAGTTGGCGGCGTTGACGGGGTTGCCGAGCTCGACGCACATTCGCACCGCCTCGAGCACCTCGTCTTCCTGCCCCGGCAGCGAGCCGCCGTCCTCGCCGGGGTTCCAGATGGCGACGCCGGCCGCCACCATGAGCGGGGTGGTGCCGTCGGCGCTCGGGACGGTGGCGTCGGCCCCCGCCTCGACGAGCACCCGCATGGCCTCGACGTCGGTGACCTTGGCGGCGAGGAAGAACGGGGTGGCCCCGAGCCGGTTGAGCCGGTTGCGCTGGCCGTCCTTCATGCCGTTGACGGTCATGCGGGCGTCGACGTCGCCGCCGACGGCGATCATCTTGCGCAGCACGTCGATGCTGTCGACGGCGCCGGTGGGGATGGGCCCGGGGAACCCGAACCCGGTGTTCATGCGCCGCGTGCGCACGAGCTGGTGCAGGGCGTTCCAGCCGGCGCCGGCGAGGTTGGGGTCGGCCCCGCGGTCGAGCATGTAGTCGGCGAGGGCCCAGTTGGCGTTGGCGACGGCCACCACCAGCGCGCTCTGCCCGTCGGACAGGGTGTCGTTGACGTCGGCGCCGGCCTCGAGCAGCACCCGCAGGGCGTCGAGGTGGCCGCCGCGGGCCGCGAACGTCAGGGCGGTGAAGCCGGTGGGGGGCGGCGCGTAGAAGAGCCGGTTGCCGCCGGCCGGCCGCGCGGCCGACTCGGTGCGGGCGTCGACGTCGGCCCCGAGCTCGGCGAGGGCGTGCACCGCGGCCGCGTTGTTGCGGGCCGCCGCCCACATGAGGGCGGTCTGGCCGCGGAAGTCGTCGCGGGCGTTGGGGTCGGCCCCGCGCGCGAGGAGCGCCCGCACCGTGGCCGCGTCGCCGGCGCGGGCCGCCGTCATCAGCGCCGTCTCGCCCCCCCGCATGGCGGCGTTGGGGTCGGCGCCGGCGTCGAGCAGCATCCGCGCGACGGCGGCGTTGCCGTTCTCGGCCGCGAGCGAGAGGGGCCGGACGCCGTAGCGGTTGGCCGCCGACACGTCGGCGCCGGCCTCGATGAGCAGGCCGACGAGGGCGGCGTCGTCCTCGTGCACCGCCCAGTGCAGCGCCGTCGCCCCGTCGGGCCCCGCCGCGTTCACGTCGACGGCGGGGTCGGCCGCGAGCGCCCGCACGCGGTCGGCGTCGGCCGCCTTCACCGCCTCGACGAGCGGCGCGTCGCGCCGGGCGCCGGCCTCGGAGGTTGCCGGCGCCGCGGCCAGGCCGGCCGCGAGGAGGGCGAAGGCGGCGAGCAGGGCGGGAGCCGGCCGTGCGGGGGCCAGCCGTGCGACCCCGAACGGCGACGCCGATGCGAACGACCTTCCGCTGTTGATGACATGCATGACGACCACCTGGTTCTCCAACGCCCCGCCCGCTGCGCGCTGTTGCCGCACGCGAAGCGCCAATCGTAGCACGGCGGGGATGCAGCCGGCTTCGGCGAGCCGCGAGGATCATCGAGCGCGTGATGCTCCCCTCGCCGCCGGCCGGCGGGTAGCCGGCGTCCCGCATGGGGGCGGCGCCGCCGTGCTCGTCCCGCCCGGCGCGTAGAATGCCGGCATGGAGAAGCGCAGGCTGCCTGTCGGCATCCAGACTTTCAGTCGCATCCGCGAGGAGGGCTACTACTACGTCGACAAGACCGGCTACGCCGGGCGGCTGGCCGAAGAAGGCGGCGGCCGGTTCTTCCTGTCGCGCCCTCGCCGGTTCGGCAAGAGCCTGTTCGTGGACACGCTGAAGGAGCTGTACGAGGGCAGCGAGCCGCTGTTCCGGGGGCTCGCGGTGCACGACGCCTGGGACTGGTCGCGCCGCCGCCCCGTCGTGCGGCTGAGCTTCGCGGGGGGCAACTTCAAGCGCCCGGGCGAGCTCGAGGCGAGTGTCATGCGGCAGCTCGCCACGGCCGAGCGCCGGGCCGGGCTGCCGGCCTCGGAGGCCACCACGCTCACGGGGCGCTTCGCGAACCTGCTCGAGTCGCTGCACGAGCGCACCGGCGAGCGCGTCGCGGTGCTGGTGGACGAATACGACAAGCCGATTCTGGACGCGCGCGCCGGGCCGGCGCCCCCCGGCGACCGGGAGGACGCCCAGCGTGACGGCGACGCGCAGGCGAGGGCCAACCGCGACGACCTGCGCGGGCTGTACGGCACCCTGAAGGACAGCGACGCCCATGTCGAGATGACCTTCATCACCGGGGTCAGCAAGTTCAGCAAGGTGAGCCTGTTCTCGGACGTGAACTTCCTCACCGACCTCACCCTGGACCCCCGCTACGCCGCCATCTGCGGCTACACCGAGACGGACCTCGACGCCGTGTTCGCGCCCGAGCTGCCGGGCCTCGACCGCGGGCGGATACGCGACTGGTACAACGGCTACAACTGGCGGGGGGACGAGCGCGTCTACAACCCCTGGGCCATCCTCCACCTGTTCGCGAGCCGCGAGTTCAAGGCGCACTGGTTCGAGACCGCGACGCCGCGCTTCCTCGTCGACGCCCTGATCCGGCGCGGCGTCTCCGCCCCCGACATCGATGGCCGGTACGCCGACGACGACCTGCTGTCGGCGTTCGACGTGACCTCGGCGACGACCGAGGCGTTGCTGTTCCAGACCGGCTACCTGACGATAGCGGACGAGGAGCAGGAGGACGGCTACGCGCAGTACCGCCTGGGGTACCCCAACCGGGAGGTGCGCCGGGGCCTGAACCGAGGCCTGCTCGACGCCCTCGCCCCGAACTGGCGGGCGGCGGGCGGCGGCCCCGCGCTGCGGCGGGCGCTGGCGGCCGAGGACTGGGCGGGCCTGGAGGCGCTGTTCCGGAAGCTGCTGGCGGGCATCCCCCACGACTGGCACCGGCGCAACGAGATAGCCCGCTACGAGGGCTACTGGTCGAGCGTGTTCTACGCGTGGTTCCAGGCGTCGATGGACGGCGTGGCGGTGGAGGACACCACGAGCCGCGGGCGACTGGACATGGCGGTGGTGACGGGCGGCACCGCCTTCCTGTTCGAGTTCAAGGTCGCCGCGCGGGCGGCGCCGGGGTCACGGCCCGCTGGCGCGGACCGGGGCGACGCGGCGGAGAGCGCGGGCCGGGGCGATGCGGCGGAAAGCGCGGGCGGCACAGCGGCGTCGCCGGACGGCGCGCTGCCGCCGGGGGCGGACCGGGGCGACGCGGCGGAGAGCGCGGGCCGGGGCGACGCGGCGGAGAGCGCGGGCCGGGGCGACGCGACGCCCGACAGCGCGCCGCCGGGCGGGCGGGCCGCGGCGACCAGGCGGCCGACCGCCCGGCCTTGGCCCAGTTGAAGGCGCGCCGCTACGCCGACAAGTACCGCGCCGCCGGCCGCCGGGTCCACCTGATAGGCGTCGAGGTGGGCGCGGAAACGCGCGACATCACCGCCTTCGACGTGGAGCCGGCGTGAGGGCCGCCCCGACGCGCCTCGATGCCGAGATCGGCGCGGAAACGCGCGACGTCGCCGCCTTCGACGTGGAGCCCGGTCGAGCGCCAGGGTCGACCGTCGATGCTTGCCGGCCGGATCGAGCATGTAGTACCGTGCCGTCTTGGAGAGAGTTGACGATGACCACCCGCGAACTCGTGTGGAACGCCATGTTTGCGGCCGACATGAGTCACCGTTACTTCCTCTCTCGCGCAGCCTCGAACAAGCGGGTCGACGACACCGCGCGAGTGCTGCTGCTCGTGCTGGCGAGCGCGGCCTGGGCCAGCCTGGTGGCGCGGGTGCCGGCCGCGGCGCCGTACCTGGCCTTCGCCACGGCGGTTCTGTCGTCGCTGACCGTCATCGTCAGGTTTCACGACCGCGCCTCGACGTATGCGGCCGCCGCCGAGGAGTTCAGCCGCATCCTCGACGACTACCGCGAGCTGTGGCGCGATATCGACTCGTACAGGGTGACCGAGGACGACGCAACGGATCGGCTGCGGGCGCTCAAGGCGCGATCGGAGATCGCCACGCGCCCGCTCTTGAAGTCGAAGGTCAATGCGCGCGTGCTGATGCAGTGCCACGAAGCGGCCGCACGGGTAGTGCGCCATGCCTGATCACCGGACGGAGTTCCCGCCGATGCCGGCGCCGCCGCCACCGCCGCCCCCTCAGCCGCCGCCGCCTCAGCCGCCGCCACCTCCCCAACCCTCCAAAGGGCAGGCCGGATAGACGACGCAAGCGGGGCGAGCCGGGGCCGGCATCTTCACTGGATGACCGCGATGTTCGCGCGGCTGGCGACCTCGCAGACCCGCCGGAAGCCGCTTCCGCCACGGAGCGGTTCGGCCGGGCCCTCTGGGCGCAGCCGGGACGGGTCGACCCGGTCGCCGAACAGGACGACCGCGCCGGTGTCGCACTGGCGCGAGACCCACTGCAGCCCGTGCACATTCGGGTCCGCCTCGTGCAGGGCTTCGGTCGCGCCGTCTCTCGATAGAGCCGCTCCGGCGCCTCGAGCAGTTGTCCCCGCGTCAAACCGAGACGGCGCAACGCCAATCCCGTCAGGTCGATGAGTCGCAGGTCGGCCTCGACAACCAGCCGCGAGAGGCGCAGGGGCTCAAGGTCGGCGCGATGGATGCGTCCACCGGAACCCTGCACGCCGCGAAACACGGTCTCGGACAGGGCGCCGTCGATCTCGTCGGACGCATAGAGGGTCGGTATCGACTCGCCCCGGCCGTCGCGAACGGGATGAAAGCGACCCCGCCCGTGTCCGGGGTTGAACGCATTGGCGGGCAAGGCGCCGTGCACCCTGAACAGGCGCCGTCCGGCGCTCCAGGTTGTCGTCGCCAGCTCGCGGGTGGCGGCAGGCGTCGGCGCCGGAAGCGGCTCCATCCCGCCTCAGAACAGATTGGAGCGCGTCGCCTCGCGGGCGGCGTCCGCGACGGCATCGGGATCGGCGTCCATGACGTCTACGGGACGCCGGTCGTCGGGAAGCCAGCCGTTCGGCGCGGTGAACCAGCTCGCGACCTGCCACGATCCCCGCTTTCCGAGCGCCTGAAGGACCCTGGCCACGACCGGCTTCGGCCTGCCGGTGTCGTCGAACTGGAATGCGGGGTAGAGAATGCGCCCCCGGTGCTCGACGCCGAATATCTTCCCGCCGCTCCGCCACCGCCCGGCCAGCGCCGCGCTGTTGTCGGCCTTCGACCCGAACAGGTCGTGAACCTGCGCCGCGTCGAGGGTGTCGTACCGCTCGAGAAAGTCGGCGCGGAAGTCGGCGTTCCGGCGAGCCTGATCGAGCAGGGCGGGATGCGGCCGTCCCGACACCACCGGCATCGCCACGTCGATCAGCCGCTCCATCTCCGCCGCCCGCCCGGCGTCCAGCCGCCCCTGCAGCAGGACGACCAGCGCCTTGATCGCGCGCAGCTCCTCCTCGTCGTCACCGGACACTAGGAGAGCGGCCTTGCCGACCTGGGGGTCGATGCGGGGCAGGAACTCGGCGCTCGCGCGGTCGCCGCTGGACACGAGCAACTCGGGCCTCCTGCTCGCCAGATAACGCCGAAGACCGGCCCAGAACTGGACTATCGCCTGCGACCGATCCGCCAGAGACGCCGGTTCCTCGGACTCGGACACGACGATACGGCCCTCGACCGGCGAATCGGACTCCTCTCCGAAATCGTATCCTCGGACCAATTCAACTCGAGCCATGTCGTGCCCTCCGAACCAGACCGCAATGAGAGTGATGATCTACCATCATTGCTCATCGATATCAACACCGCAACCGATCCGGGGAGACGCTCGGAGCCCGAGCGGCGCTCTCAGGCTGGCTCGACGGCCGCTCCAGCTATTCCTGCGGCTTGACCGGCTTCGGCGGGGGCGGCGGGGCCTGACACGGCCGGGACGTGGCGGAGAGCCGGAGCTCTTTCAGTGACCGCTGTCCGGCGCCTCCCCCGTCTCACGTCCAGGTGCTTCGGTCGCCTGGGACTCATCCCTCGGCATGGCGCTCGCTCAAGGCCTTGAACGCGTCCTCTTCGCACCTGACGTTCAGCCGTTCGTTGGTCGAGATGTTCGCCGCCCCGGCGCGGGCGGTCACGCGCGTCATGCGGCGCTTCGCGCCCGCGAGAACCCGGCGGGCATCGCCGTCGGTGACCGCGTCGGACTGGACCCTGCCCCACAGCTCGGCGAGGTCGTCCTCCACCTCGCTGCACTCGCCGCGGATGACGCCCAGTATCGCCGCCTTGTTCGCGTAGTCGGCGAGAAAGTCCCACGCCACGAGGAGGGCGATCAGCGCGCCGGAGGCAGTGCGGACAGCCTCGGGCAACGCGGCGATGGCGGACGCCACGCCGGCGGTCGCCGAGGCGAAGAGCACGATGCGAATGCCCAGGTGCCGTTGTTGCTGCCCCCGGGCCATCCGGTCGTAGTACCGAACGAGCCGCGCGACGTCCAGCATCTCCTGCCAGACGGCGTTCCTCGTCGCGCTGGTGACCAAGTCCATGCAGGCGTCGCGGTGCTCCGGTGCAAGCCGGAGCGACCCTCTCCAGCGCGGCCATGCGAAGGCGGCGCTCTCCGGTTAGGCGCCCAGCGGAGCCGAAGGCGACGTCTAGGAGTGGCTCCTGATTCCTCGTTCGAGCGTGTCGACTCTGCCGATCAGCTTGGCGATCTGCCAGCCGTTGAACCTCCCGCCGCCGCCAGAAACGAGGTGATGGCCGTCATCACGGCCACGATATCCATCGCCGTCACTGCGACCTCCGAAGCGACCGCTACGTTCGCAGATCCAGTGCAACGCCGCCCGCCGGCTCGACCAGGCCGGTCGTCGTCGGAGCCCCGCCGACTCGCTACACCCCCGTCAGCGGACCGGTGCTGTCGGAGATGCGGTCCACCTTGACCCCGACCTTCTCGAGCAGGGTGAGCCCGAGGTTCATGAACGGGGTGTGCAGGTCGTAGACGAGGTGGCGGTTGCCGGCGAGCCGGCCGCAGCCGCCGCCCATGAGGGTGATGGGCAGGTTGTAGGGCGTGTGCTGGTCGCCGTCGCCCATGCCGGCGCCGTGCAGCAGGATGGCGTGGTCGAGCAGGGTGCCGTCGCCGTCGGGAGCGGCGGCCATCTTCTCGACGAGCCGGGCGAAGAGCTGCATCTGGTACTGGCTGATCTTCGTGTACTGGGTGATGTTGTGCGGATCCTGCTGGTGGTGCGAGACGGTGTGGTGCGCCTCGGGGACGCCGATGTTGGGATAGGTGCGGCCGCTGGTCTCGCGGGCCATCTGCATGCAGCTCACGCGGGTGACGTCGGCCTGGAACGCGAGGACGAGCATGTCGTGCAGCAGGCCGACGTGCTCCTCGTAGTCGTCGGGGACGCCGGCGGGCTGGTCGACGGCGGGCAGCGGGGTCGAGGCCTGGTTGGCCTCGGTGCGCTGGATGCGCCGCTCGATCTCGCGGATGGACTGCAGGTACTCGCCGACGGTGGCGCGGTCCTGGGCGCCCACCTTCTTCTCGAGGCGGTGGATGCTGTCGCCGACCGAGTCGAGGATGCTGCGGTCGGTGCGCATCTGGGCCAGCCGGGCCTCGACGCTGCCGCCGTCGCCGAACAGGCGCTGGAAGACGACGCGGGGGTCGCGCTCGTGGGGCAGCGGGGTCGTGGGGGTGAGCCACGAGGTCGAGTTGCGGTAGGCGCAGCTGTAGCCGTTCTCGCAGTTGCCCACCTGGTAGTTCGACTCGGTGGTGAGCTCGAGCGAGCGCAGGGCGGTGTCGGCCCCGAGCTGGTCGGCGGCGTACTGGTCGATGGTCTTGCCGGCGCGGATGTCGGCCCCCTCGGTGCGCTTGGGGAGGATGCCGTTGAGCCAGCCGCCGTGGGCGCGGGTGTGCACGCCGCCGCCCTCGTTGGGGCTGACGACGCCCGAGTTGCTGAGCCCGGTGACGATGGTCATCCGGTCGCGGTACTGCGCGAGGGGCTGCAGCACGGGGGTCAGGTCGAAGCCCGTCCCGCCCGCGCCCTCGGGGTGGAAGCTGCGGGGGAGGATGCCGTTGGGCACGTAGAAGAACGCCAGCCGGGGCACCGGCGCCGTCACCTGTCGGGCCGCGGCCGAGAGCGCGGGCACCATGGCGTCGAGCAGGGGCAGGGCGACGGTGGCCCCGAGGCCGCGCAGCACGGTGCGCCGGGACAGCGACTTCTGGGTGACGATCATGACTGCGATCTCCTCATCAGGAACGGGTCACTGGTGACGATGCCGAGCACCACGCTCTGGAACCGGTAGTCGTCGGCCGCCGCCTCGCGCACGATGCGGCGCAGCGTGGGCATGTCGTAGTGATCGAGGCCGCGGCCGAGGGCATAGGTCATGAGCTTCTCGGTCACGGTGGTCACGAACTGCCGGGGGTCGCGGGCCAGCGCGTCGCGCATCTCGGCGACGCCGTCGAAGGCGCGGCCGTCGGGCAGGACCCCGGACGGGTCGATGGGGTTGAACGACTCGTCGACGACGCGCCACCGGCCGATGGCGTCGAAGTTCTCGAGGGCGAAGCCGGTGGGGTCGATCATGGCGTGGCACGCCGAGCACGCGGGGTTGGCGCGGTGGGCCTCGAGCCGCGCCCGCACCGTGGGCCGCCTGGCCTGCGTCCGCTGGTCGTTCAGGGCCGGGATGTTGGGCGGCGGGTCGGGCGGCGGGGTGCCGAGCAGGTTGTCGAGGATCCACTTGCCCCGCAGCACCGGCGAGGTGCGGATGGCGTGCGACGTCAGGGTCAGCACGCTGCCGTGCCCGAGGATGCCGCGCCGGGGGCTGTCGGCGGGCAGCTCGACGCGCCGGAAGCGGCTGCCGGCGACCCCGGCGATGCCGTAGTGCTCGGCCAGCCGCTCGTCGAGGAACGTGTAGCCGGCGGTGAGCAGCTCGACGACGCTGCGGTCGTCGCGCACGATGCTGTCGACGAAGAGCCGGGTCTCGCGCAGCATGCTCTGGCGCAGCGACTCGTCGAAGGCGACCGAGAAGGGGTCGCCGGGCCGCACCGTGGTCTCGAGGTTGCGGAGCTGCAGCCACTGGGCCGCGAAGTTGGTGGTGAGGGTCTCGGAGCGCGGGTCGGCGACCATGCGCCGCACCTGCCGCTCGAGCTCGCCGGGGTCGCGCAGGCGGCCGGCCTCGGCCGCCGCGAGGAGCTCGTCGTCGGGGATGCTGCTCCAGAGGAAGAACGAGAGCCGCGACGCGAGGTCGAGGTCGGCCACCGGGTACGGCGCGCCGGGCGCGGCGCCCTCGGGGTCGGCCTCGATGCGGTAGAGGAACTCGGGGCTGACGAGGAGGCGCCGGATGGCGAGCTCCACCCCGTCGTCGAAGCCGCCGGCGGCCCGGCCCTGCCGGTAGAAGTCGAGCAGCACCGCGAGCTCGTCGTCCGACACGGGGCGGCGGTAGCCGCGACAGGATCTCGCGGGCGCACGCGGCCTCGTCGGCCGCCGGCGACAGGATCTCGCGGGCGCACGCGGCGGCGAGGTCGGCGGCCGCACCGGCAGCGGGGTCGGCGGCCGTCCCGGCGGCGGGGTCGGCGGCGACGGGTCGGCACGTGAAGATGCGCTGGCGCGACGGGGTGTCGGCGGCCCCGGCCGCGTCGTAGGGCCCGGTGACGGTGACGCTCTGCACGAACGGCTGCGCGCCCGCGAGGCCGCCGGCGTTGCCGGCCACCCGCGGGTTGGGGAACGGCTCGCGGACCTGCTCGACGAGGGCCGACGGCTGCTTGTAGAAGGTGACCCCGACCTCGCGGGGGCCGGCCGCCACGTCGAGGCGGAAGTCGATGGTCGACGCCTGCGCGTAGGGGTTGTCGGCCGCCCCGTCGGCGGGCGGGCCGAGGGTGAACAGCTCGACCGGCTCGCCGTCGACGGTGACCTCGAGGTCGTGGGCCTCGCGCAGCCGCCGGGTGCCGGCGAGCTGGATGCGGAAGTCGTAGCCCGCGTCCTGCGGGAAGAGGTGCTCGATGTACAGGCCGCCACGGGTGCCGAAGGGCAGCGCCTCGACCCGGGCGTGCTGCGACAGGTCCTGGGCCGCCTCGTAGGTGTCGGCGGACATGGCCGGGGGCGGGCTGCCCACCGCGAGCCGCGCGATGGTGCGGGCGGCGGCGAGGTAGCGCTCCATGAGCGCCTGCGACATGCGGAGGATGCCGCCGATGTTGTCGAAGCCGAAGCTCGAGTCGTCGGCGGGGAGGAAGTCGTCGGCGTCGAGGTCGACGGCCAGCAGGTCGCGCACGGCGTTGCGGTACTCGGTGCGGTTGAGGCGGTGGAAGGTGGCGGTGCGCCCGGGGTCGCGGGTGGCGGCCCAGTTGGCGTCGAGCTCGCCCTCGAGCCAGTCGAGGAAGCCGTCGAGGTCGGCGGGCGCGGGCCGGGGCCGCCCGGCCGGGGGCATGACGCCGCCCCGCAGCTTGCGGACGACCCGCTCCCACTCGGCCGCGTGGCCGCCGACGTCGGCGAGGTCGAGGGTGTCGAGGGTCAGCCCCACCGCGCGGAGCTGCCCCACGAGCGGCGACGCGGGGCGCCCCTCGCCGTTCACCGTGCGCTCGTTGTGGCAGGTGACGCAGTAGCGGTCGAGCAGGGCGCGGCGGGCGGCGGCGTCGGTCGAGGCCTCGGGGACGGCGGAGGCCGCGCCGGGGGCCGAGGGGGCCTGCCCGGCCCGCGCACCCCCGGCCGCGAGGCCGGCGACGAGCACCGCGGCGACGAACGGCACGAGACAGGTCTTCGGCATGATGTCGTCGGGGACGGAGCCGGGCCGCGAGACGCACCGGTACCCCAGAGGGCGCATGCTAGTATGCGATAGGAGCGCTGTCAACGGACGGCGGAACCGACATGACCCTCACCCGACGATCGATCATCCGCGGCGCGGGCGCGGCCGGCTCGCTGCTGCTGGTGGGCGGGCTGCCGGTGTGGGCCCGGGGAGAGCAGCCGCCGGGCGAGCCGGCCCCGCCCGACTACGTGCGCCTGTCGTCGGCGCTGCTGGGCGTCGACGCGGCGCGGCTCGAGCCGGAGGCCCGGCCCGGCGACGTCCCCCTCGCCGACGCCTTCCACGCCCTGTGCCTCGAGGCGGCGCCCGACGCGACGGCGGCGCTGCTGTCGGCCTGGCGGGAGGCGGCGCCGCCGCCGGGGGCCGCGGGGCCGGACATGGAGGCCGCGGCCGGGAGCCTGCTCGTGGGCGGAGGGCGCCCGCGGGAGGACGGGGTCGGCGCCCTGGCCCGGCTGACGATGCTGATGTGGCTCTACGGCGTGTGGTACGGCGGGACGGAGACGGGGCGGATGTCCGACTCGGCCGCGGTCATCGGCCCCGACCACCGCACCGACCTCGTCGTGTCCGTGCGCGCCTACCGCAACGGCTGGATCTGGCGCCTCGCCCAGGCGCGGCCGATGGGGGTGGCGGGCGCGCCGGGATCGTGGGCCGAGGCCCCGGCGCGCCTCGGCGCGTTCCTCGACGGCGGCGCCGTAGAGGACGCCCCGGCGCCGTAGAACGGCCGCGGACGCCCGGCGGGTCGGCAGGCGGTCGCCCCCCGGCGGGGCCGAAGGCGGCGACGGGCGGGCCGGCGACGACCGGCGGCCAGCGGACACCGAGTAGAACGGCGCGGACGCCCGGCGGGTCGGCAGGCGGTCGCCCCCCGGCGGGGCCGAAGGCGGCGACGGGCGGGCCGGCGACGACCGGCGGCCAGCGGACACCGATTTCCCATGCAGGAGACGCGGACGCCGCGCTACGACGTGGCCATCGTGGGGTCGGGCTTCGCGGGCGCCAACATGGCCCTGCTGCTGGCCCGGGCGGGGCGGCGGGTGCTGGTGCTCGAGGCGGGGCCGGGGCTCGACGCCCTGCACCGCGACCACGTCGAGCGCTACGTGCTCGCCACCTTCAAGTCGCCGTCGGCGCCCTACCCGCCCGACGCGGGGGCGCTGGAACCGAGCCGCACCAACGCGCCGCGGCCGACCATCGAGGCCCTGGTGGCGGCGTGGGACGACCCCGCCCGCTCGTACTTCGAGCACGCCCCGGGCTCGCTGCCCTTCGCCAGCACCTACGAGCGCCTCGCCGGGGGCACCGGCAACCACTGGATGGGCACCGCCGTCCGCATGGACGGGGCCGACTTCCGACTGCGCTCGGCCTACGGCCGCGGCCTCGACTGGCCGCTGGGCTACGACGACCTCGAGCCGTACTACGGGCAGGCCGAGCACCTGATTGGAGTGGCCGCCGACCGGACCGAGCAGGAGGCGGTGAACGGCGTCGCCTACGGGGCGGGCTACGCCTACCCGATGGGACCCATAGCGCCGTCGTACGGCGACCGGGTGGTGGCGGCGCGCCTCGACGGGGCGGCGCTGGCCGACGACTCCCCCGCCCCGGCGCGGCTGACCTCGACCCCGGCCGGCCGCAACTCGGCCCCCTACGGGAACCGGGGCCCCTGCCGCGGCAGCACGAGCTGCGTGCCCATCTGCCCGGTGCGGGCCAAGTACGACCCGCGGGGGACGCTGCGCGAGGCGATGGCCACGGGCCGGGTCGAGCTGCTCGCCCGCGCCGTCGTCGACCACGTGCGCGTCGACGAGGGGGGGCGGGTGACCGGCCTCCACTACCTGCGCTACGAGGACGACGGGGCGCCCGCCGCCACCGGGCGGACCGGCGAGGGGGTGGCCGAGGCCGACGTCTACGTGCTCGCCGCCCACGCCGTCGAGAACGCCCGCATCCTGCTGAACACCGGGCGGGTGACGGGCCGCGCCGCCGCCAACTCGTCGGGGCTGGTGGGGCGCCACCTGATGGACCACCCGGTGTACCTCGCGTGGGGCCTGATGCCGCCGGACACGCCGGTCTACCCCTACCGCGGACCGCTGTCGACGTCGGGGGTCGAGACCCTGCGCGACGGCCCCTTCCGGCGCCGCCGGGCGGCGTGGCGCATGGAGGTGGGCAACACGGGGTGGAACTGGCCCATCGGCGACCCCTGGGTGACGGGGGTCGACTTCGCCTACGGGAGCGACGAGAGCGGGACCAACCCGGGGGGGCGGGTGCTCGCGGGCCGGTCCTACGCCCGCGCCGTCAACGACCGGCTGACGCGCCAGGCGCGCATCGCGTTCCTCGTCGAGCAGGAGGCGGACCCGTCGAACCGGGTCGAGCTGTCGGACACCTGGACCGACAACCTCGGCATTCCCCGGCCGCGCATCACCTGGGGGGTGTCGGACTACGTGCGGGCGGGCTTCGCGTCGGCGCGCGAGGCGTCGGCCCGCGTCTGGGCGCGCCTGGGGGCGGCCGAGCACACCGATGACCCGCGAGGGGCGCACCGAACGCGTTCCGCCACGACGGGCAGACCTACAACTACCAGGGCGGGGGCCACCTGTGCGGCACCCACGTCATGGGCTCGGCCCCCGGCCGCTCGGTGGTGAACGACCGGCAGCGCACGTGGGACCACCCCAACCTCTACCTCGCGGGATGCGGGTCGATGCCCAGCGTCGGCACCCAGAACCCGACCCTGACCATGCTCGCCGTCTCGTGCCGAACGGTGGACGACATCCTCGGGCGGCTGGCGTAGGCGGCGTGCCGAACGGTGGACGACATCCTGGGGCGGCTGGCGTAGGCGGCGTGCGGGTACCTCGCGGGCTGCGGGTCGATGCCCGGCGTCGGCACCCGGCACCCGACCCTGACCATGCTCGCCGTCTCGTGCCGAACCGTCGGCGACATCCTGGCCCGGTTGGCGTAGGCGGTGTGCGGGACAGGGTGTGAAAGGGGGGAGGCTACTCGCCGGGCGCCGGAGCCGCCGGCTGGACCGCCGCCTCGACCGCTCGCAGCCTGTCGTCGTGCGCGCGCAGCGTGTTCTCGACGGCGTCCAGCCTGTCCAGCCTGTTCTCGACGGCGTCCAGCCTCGACGGCGTCCAGCCTGTTCTCGACGGCGTCCAGCCTGTTCTCGACGAAGCGCAGTCTGGTCTCGACGTTGCCGAGCGCGAGCTCGACGGCGCGCAGCCGATCGTCGATGCGGCGCAGGTCGGTGCGAAGCTGGGTCATCTGGTAGACGACGTCGGCGCGGAGATCGTCGAAACGCCGCTCCAGGCCGTCCGTCTTCATCCAGAGCAGGCCGGCGACCACCAGGACGGTGGCGATGATCCACCTCGCGTCGTGGCCGGGCAGCCTCCCCGCGAGCGCCTTCGAGTCGTCGGACATGGCATCAACAATAACACAAGCGTGCTGCGGAAACCACGGGAGCGCTGCCCGCTGACGCAACACGGGGTTCGGGCTGCGGCGACGGTACCGGCGGCGACGGCTCGGGCCGGGTCGGCGGGCGACACAGGGGGGACGGCGTGCTCTTCGAGCCAAGCCGAGCTCGGGAGGCCGATAGCCTGCGACCGCGCGTGGTTCCGCGGCGTCTGCAACGACCTGCGGGCGGCGACGAGCGGGCCGCCGCGACCCTCGACCCCGTCGCGGTGAAGGCCGGCGGGGCGCCGGCGGCGCCGGCGGCCCGGGCTGCTGGCATAATCAGGTCGTGGGCATCGACGACGTCATCAACGGGGCGCTGCAGCCGCTGGCCGAGGCCGTGGCGGGGTTCATCTTCTTCCCGGTGCCGATATTCGGCGCCGACCTGCCGCTGGTGGTGGGGTGGCTGGTCGCCGGGGGGCTCTTCTTCACCGTCTACCTGGGGTTCATCAACGTCCGGGGGTTCGGCCACGCGGTGCGGGTGATCACCGGGCGCCTCGCCGACCCCGACGACCCCGGCGAGATATCGCAGTTCCAGGCCCTGACCACCGCGGTGTCGGGCACCGTGGGCATCGGCAACATCGCGGGGGTGGCGGTGGCCATCTCGACCGGCGGCCCCGGCGCCACGTTCTGGCTCGTCGCGGCCGGGGTGCTCGGCATGTCGACGAAGTTCGCCGAGTGCACCCTCGGCGTCCTCTACCGGCGGACGGCGGCCGACGGCTCGGTGTCGGGCGGGCCCATGCACTACCTCGAGCGGGGGCTCGCCGAGCGGGGGCTGCCGGGGCTGGGGCGCGTCCTCGGCATCTTCTACGCGTGCACGATGGTGGTGGGCTGCCTGGGCATCGGCAACATGTTCCAGTCGAACCAGGCGACGGCGATGTTCGTCGACCTGACCGGGGGCGAGGCGAGCCCCTTCGCGGGGGCGACCTGGCTCGTGGGCCTGGTCCTGGCGGGGCTGGTGGCGGTGGTCATCATCGGCGGCATCCGCTCGATCGCCAACACCACGGTGCGGCTGGTGCCGGGCATGGCCCTGCTCTACGTGGCCCTCGCCCTGCTCGTCCTCCTGCTGCAGGCCGACCGGCTGCCGGGCGCGGTGGCCGCCATCTGGCAGGGCGCGTTCGCCCCCGAGGGCGTCGCCGGGGGCATGCTCGGGGCGCTGGTCATCGGGTTCCGCCGCGCCGCCTTCTCGAACGAGGCGGGCCTCGGCAGCGCCGCCATCGCCCACGCCACCGCCCGCACCCCGCGGCCGGTCAGCGAGGGGTTCGTGGGCCTGCTCGAGCCGTTCATCGACACCGTGGTCATCTGCACGATGACCGCGCTGGTCATCATCACCACCGTCTACGACCCCGCCCTCGCCGCCGCCGGCGTCAACGGCATCGAGCTGACCACCCGCGCCTTCGCCTCGGTGCTGCCGTGGTCGCCGGCACCCCTGGCGGTGGCCGCGATGCTCTTCGCCTACTCGACGATGATCGCCTGGGCCTACTACGGCCTCAAGGCGTTCACCTACCTCGCCGGCGACGGGCGGAAGCAGGACATCGGCTTCAAGACGTTCTTCTGCCTCTTCGTCGTGGTCGGGGCCAGCCTCGACCTCGGCGCCCTCGTCGACCTCTCGGACGCCCTGGTGTTCGTCGTCGCCCTCCCCAACCTGCTCGGCCTCTACGTGATGGCCCCGGTGGTCAAGCGCGAGCTGGCCGCCTACCGGCCGTTCCAGGAGGGGGGGTGAGGGGCGGCGGCTGGCCCGTGGATCGCCGCGTCAGCGGCCAGTCCTTTCCAGGATGCCCAGATCGAGCATGGCCCTCTGCAGGCTGACCTCGAACTCCTGAAACGACCTTGATCGTCCCAAGGCGTCCATCGACTGCCGCTGGGCGATGGCGGGCAGAAGCGCATCGCCGCGCGACCGACTCGATGACGCACGGCAGAAGAACCTCGAAGTACGAGTAGTCGGCCGGGGGCCCTCGCAGAACAAGGCGTACGCCAGCGCCAGTCAGGCGGTCTCGACGTGCCGGAGAAGTGCCTCAGACCTCGGAGCGGGTGTTACAACGTCGGAAGCGACCACCGCCACCCCTCAATACCGGACCCGCAGCCCGGCCACGGCCCAGCGGCCCGGGGTGAGGAAGCCGCTCTCGGTGTAGTGGTGGTCGAAGAGGTTCTCGACCTTGGCGTACGCGTCGACCCGCGCCCCCGGCCCGATGCGGAGGTCGCGGCGGACGACGAGGTCGGCCCGGACCGGACCGGCGAAGACCAGGCGCCGTCCCAGCGCCCCGAAGGGCGACAGCGAGTAGTCGCTCGCCGCGAAGAGGTCGAAGGTGACGGCGGTGCGGTCGCCGACGCGGCCGGTGGCGGCCAGCGTGAAGAGGTGCCGGGAGACGCCGGGGGCGGCGAAGAAGTCGGCGCCGATGGTGGGGGCGTCGAAGCGCGAGTCGGTCCACGTGTAGGACGCGCGCAGGATGGCCGAGGGGCCCGGCGCGGCGTGGGCGCTCAGCTCGATGCCGCGGGCCCGGCCGCCGCCGCCGTTGCGGTAGCCGTAGAAGCGGCCGAAGGGGTCGCCCGCGGCCGGGAAGCTGGCGAAGTCGTAGATGATGGTCTGCCGCAGGTCGGTGTGGAAGACGGTGGCGCCGACCTGCAGCCTCTCGCCGAAGAGCCACTGGTCGACGCCGCCGTCGACGGAGACCGCGCGCTCGGGCTCGAGCCGGGGGTCGCCGATGTAGGTGTAGGCGCCCGACCACGACGAGAACCAGCCCCCGAAGCGCTCGTAGGGCGACGGGGCGCGGTAGGCGTTGCCGGCGTGGAGGCGCAGCTTGGTGCCGGGGCCGGCGATGAACCACGCGACGGCGGCGTCGCCGGTGACGGCGGCGGGGGCGTCGAGGGCGGCGGCGCCCCGGTAGGGATGGGCGACGGCGCCCCCGGCGGGAGCGGTCGCAGAGCCTCCCGAGAGTCCGGAGACGGAGGCGCCGGCGAGATCGGAGACGGCCCCGAAGGCCGGATCGGACAGGTCGAACGCCTGTACTCGCCCCCCGAGGGTGATCTGCACGCGGCCGTCGAGCAGCGACAGGCGGTTCTGGGCGTAGAGGGCGTGGCTGCGGCCGTCGATGGCGATGGCCCCGGGGTGGCTCGTGCTGGCGTCGCGGTAGCGCTCGCGCTCGAGCTCGTAGCCGGCGGCGAGGACGTTGGACGCGCCGAGGGCGGCGTCGAGCCGGGCCTGCAGGGTGTCGGTGCGGCCGTCGTGGAAGCTGCTGCGGGCGGCCGACTCGAAGGGGCCGCCGCCGAGGGGGCCGTCGGCGTGCTCGCGGCGGGTGTCGACAGCCTGGTAGCCGACCCGCCAGGCGACGCCGGGGGCGGCGACGTGCCGCACGAGGGCGCTGCCGGTGAGGAACGACGAGCGGCGGACGGCGTCGGGATCGGCCTGGTTGGGCACGAAGGTGGCGGCCCCGGCCGCGAACGGCAGCCCCCGCTCGAAGCGCGCGAGCTGGTCGACGGGGAGGGCGGCGGCGCGCACCACGCCCTCGGCGGGGAAGTTGGCGAGCACCGCGTCGGGGAACGCGGGGCTCTCGGTCGTCCGCAGGCGGTCGCGGGCGTACCAGAGTCGGCCGGTGGCGGAGAGGGTGGGGGTGAACCGGTAGCGGACCATGCCCTGGGGCGACACGCTGCGGTAGGGGTCGGCCCCGCGGACGCCGTGCCGCACGTCGAGCGCCGACACCGCCCCGCTGTAGGCGAGGCGGTCGCCGTCGAGTCCGCCCCGCACCGAGGGGAGGGCGCGGAACGCGCCGAGCCCGCCCCCCTCCACCAGGACGTCGCCGGCGGCGGGGCCGCCGCCGGTGCGGGAGGTGACGTTGACCACCCCGGCCACCGCGTTCGACCCGTAGAGCGACGAGCCCGAGCCGCGCAGCACCTCGATGCGCTCGGTGTCGACGGTCGAGAGGTTGGCGAGGAACGCGGTGGCGTCGCCCTGGGGGCTCGCGGCGTCGCGGAACCGCATGCCGTCGACGAGGATCGCGGTGTCCTGGTTGCGGAGGCCGCGGGTCTTGACGGTGGTGAAGCTGCCGGGCGCCCCCAGGGTCTGGACCCGCAGGCCGGGCACGGTGCGGAGGGCCTCGGCCACCGAGCTCTCGTTGCGGCGGGCGATCTCGTCGGCGTCGACGACGTCGAGGGCCTTCGCCGCCTCCTCGACGACGAGGGGCGTCCCCGCCCCGGTGACCACCACCTCGGCCGCGAGCCCCGACACCCGGACGGTGAGGTCGAGACGCCGGTCGCCGGCCACCGCGACCGCCGCCGCCCCCGACAGCGAGCCGCCCGCCCCCCGCGCCTCGAGCACGTAGGCGCCGGCGGGGATGTCGGCGAAGGCGTAGCCGCCGTCGGAGGCGCTGGCCCCCGCCCGCACCTGGCCGCCGGCCCGATCGAGGAGGCGGAGCCGGGCGCCGGCCACCGCGCCGCCCTGGGGGTCGACGATGCGCCCCGCCAGCGAGTCGGCGCCGGCCGGGGCGGCGGCGACGGCGAGGAGCACCGCGGCGAGGAGGAGGCCGCGGACCGACCGCCGGCGGTCCGGGGCACGGCTCGGTTCCCGCCCGACCGCGACGACGGGGCAGGAAGTGCGGCGGACGGACCGCCGACGGTCCGGGGCACGGCTCGGTTCCCGCCCGACCGCGACGACGGGGCAGGAAGTGCGGCGGACGGACCGCCGGCGATCGGGTACACGGATACAGGAGGAATGGCCGGGCATGGGCTCCTTTCGGCGTCTCTCGCGCCATGCGCGCCGCGGTGGGCGCGCGGAAAGGACGAAAGCCTGCTGGCCAGGTCTCCTGACTCGCGGATCGTCGCGGGCCGGCGGCGCCTTCCCATGCCCGTGGGCACAGTGGCGGGCGGCCTCGGTGGGATGCCGGGGCCGCCGGTGGCCGGTCCGCTCCCCGCTTACAGTGGCGGGACCGTGTGGGATTCGCACCCACTTCCCTTCACCAGCGGCAAGCGTCGGAACGCCGAGAATGATAGCACGCGCCGAGAATGGGGCAGCGCCGCGCGATGCGGGCGGACGGACGGGCCGCCCCGGACCGCGCGGCGCGCGCGCCCGGGACCCGCCGGGCGCGGGAGCGGCCGGTCGCCGCGCGGGAACGGCCGGTCGCCGGGCGCGGGAACGGCGGTCGCCGGGCGCGGGAGCGGCCGGTCGCCGCGCGGGAACGGCGGGTCGCCGGGCGCGGGAACCGCGAGTCGCCGGGCGCGGGAACGGCGGGTCGCCGGGCGCGGGGGAGTCGCCGGGCGCGGGACGGCGGGTCGCCGGGCGCGGGAGCGGCGGGTCGGGCGCGCCGGCGTCAGGCGCGCAGGTCGACGAGGCCGCGGCCGACGGTGTCGCCCGCCAGGATGCGGTCGATGGCGACCGAGAGGTTGTCGAGGGTCAGGGGAAAGGCGACGGTCTCGAGCCGGTCGAGCTTCCACGGGCCGGCGAGCTTCCGCCAGAGCTCGGCCTTGCGCATCAGGGGCAGCTCGACCGAGTCGATGCCGAGCAGGTTGACCCCTCGCAGGATGAACGGGAAGACGGTGGCGCTGAAGTCGGGCGAGGCGACGAGGCCGCAGGCGGCGAGGCTGGCCCCGTAGCGGAGGGCCTTGACCGCGTTGAAGAGGATGGGGCCGCCGACGGTGTCGACGACGCCGCCCCATCGCGCCTCGAGCAGGGCCCGCTTCGACCCCTTCATGAGCTCCTGGCGCCAGATGACGTCGCGGGCGCCGAGGTCGATGAGGTACTGGAAGGACGACACCTTGCCGGTCGCGGCGTGCACCTCGTAGCCGAGGCGGGCGAGCAGGGCGACGGCCACCGAGCCCACCCCGCCGGTCGCCCCCGTCACCAGCACCGGGCCGCCGTCGGGCTGCATGCCCGCCTCCTCGAGGCGCTCGACGGCGAGCGCCGCCGTGAACCCCGCCGTGCCCAGGATCATGGCCGACCGCGCGTCGAGGCCGTCGGGCATCGGCACCGCCCAGCCGGCCGGCACCCGGATGCGCTGGCCGAAGCCGCCCGGCGTGTTCATGCCGAGGTCGAAGCCGATGACGATGGCGGCGTCGCCGGGGGCGAACTGGTTGGACGACGACTCGACCACCGTCCCCGCCGCGTCGATGCCCGGCGTATGGGGATACCGGCGGGTGACGCCGGGGTTGCCGATGGCCGACAGGGCGTCCTTGTAGTTGAGGGAGGAGTACTCGACGTCGATGAGGAGATCGCCGGCGGGGAGGTCGGCGGTGTCGCGGTCCACGACCCGCCGCTCGAACTTCCGCTCGGCGGTCTTCTCCACCCGGAACGCCCGAAACGCCGTCATCCGCAGCTCTCGTCGCCGGCGATCAGCGCCCCAGGGGTTCGACGGAGGTGAGCGGTCCGATCGCCGCGGGCAGGACCGCCACCCGATCGACTCGACAAGTCGTCCCCGCATCCGATGCCATCGCCGGGCGGGGTCCGCGCGGAGAATCCCGCTGCGCGGCCCGGCGCGGCCGGGGAAGCCTGCGCCGCCGACCCGTTCAGTTACACCCCAATCCCGCCCTCATGTCAAGGAGACTTCTCGGCGCGGGTGCACGACCGGAGTGTGACACGCCGCCGGGAGCGACCCCGACGAGCCGCCGGCCTGACCGACTCCCGGGCGGCGGTCTCACGAATCTGTCGCGCGCACCCTCTCGGCCGTCCGCCGGCCCCGACGGCGGCGGGTCCGCCCCGCTCGGCTCCGTTCGGCGAAACCGCCCCTTTGCGCGGCGAGGCGTGTGATATGTTCCGGCAACCGGTGGTCCGGCGCGTCCGTCCGACCGGGTTCGGAGCCCGGTCGGGCCGCCACGACGAAGGAGAGTTGCGCATGAGCGACACACCCGAACGTCCAGACCCCGCCGCCTCCGGCCCGGCCGCCGCGCCCGCGCCGGATCCGCCTGCCTCGCCGGACGACGAGGCCGCGGGCGCACCCCCGACGGAGAACGCCGCGCCGGCTCCCCCGGTCGCGACGGCGCCCGCGCCGGCTCCCCCGGCCCCCGCGGTCCCCGCGCCGGCTCCCCCGGTCGCGACGGCGCCCGCGCCGGCTCCCCCGGCTCCCGCGCCGGCTCCCCCGGTCGCGACGGCGCCCGCGCCGGCTCCCCCGCTCCCCGCGCCGCCCGCCCCCGCACCTGCTCCCCCCGCGGCATCGGCCGCCGCCGGGGCGCAGCCGGGAGCGGAATCGAGCTTCTTCAGCCGGGTCAAGCGCGTCTTCAACTTCGAGACCGGCG
Source organism: Vicinamibacterales bacterium (assembly GCA_965116765.1). Classification (GTDB taxonomy): domain Bacteria; phylum Acidobacteriota; class Vicinamibacteria; order Vicinamibacterales; family UBA8438; genus JAJEEA01. The sequence continues at coordinate 3,350,756 of OZ220718.1, forward strand.
TCTACCCCGAGGTCGCGGGCAACGGGCAGGCCACGCTGGAGGCGATCGTGGTGGTCGCCCTGGCCACCCTGTTCTTCGGCAGCATCTGGAGCCTGTTCGTCTTCTTCCTCACCGTGCCCTTCGCCCTGGCGTTGACGGCGGTCTCGGCCGGCCTCGTCACCCTCTCGGCAAGGCTCTTCAACCAGGACTCGCCCGGCTTCGCGCCCTGGTTCCGCGCGCTGGCCTTCGCCCAGGCGCCCCTGTCGCTGGGCGTCATCCCCTTCGTCGGCTCGTTCATCGCGATGGTGTACTGCATCGCCACCAGCATCGCCGCCATCCACCGCGTGGCCCGGCTGCCGGTCGGCGTGGCCATCCTGACGTGGGTGGTCGCCTGGCTGCTGCCGGTGGCCTTCCTGCTGTTCCTGGCGTTCGTCTTCGGCGGCCTCGCCTTCATGGGGTCGCTGATGGGGAGCATGGCCTGAAGACCGGAACCGGTACTCTCAGGCGCTCTCGCGCGGCGGCAGGCTGGCCAGGCTAGCGCGGGTCAGTCGGCCGGTCCGCACGTGTCCGGCCAGCCCTGGCGGCAGGCGCGGGCGAGGAGGGCGCCGGGCGTGCGGTCGGCGACCGGGCCCTTGCTGCCCCGGAGGACCACGGGCCAGTCGTCGAGGGCCGGCGGGGCGCGCTCGAAGCGGCCGCGAGCGCCGGCGTTCCGGCCGAGGTTCGCGCAGGCCGGCTCGAAGCCGATGGCGCAGCCCTGCTCGAACCAGGCGGCGGACGCGGCCCGCGGGTCCGTCTCGCCGGCCGCGGCCGCCGCCTCGGGCCGGGTCCGGAGGAGGACGCCGATCTCGTTGCAGGCCCAGCCCGAGCCGGCCGCGCAGTGGCCCGACAGGCGGGCCGCGAGGTAGCGGCACGCGCCGGGACGGTCGTCGGCGCAGGCCGCCTGCCAGAACGGCAGCCACTGGCCGGGGTGGCGGTCGCCCGCGCCGCCGGTGGCGCTCATGACCGCGAAGACGGCGGCCCACGCCGCCATGTACGCCAGGTGGCGGCGCCGCGGCGCCGGCACGCGGCCGGGCCGGGCCGGATCGAGGCGGCGGAGAACCCCCGACCGCGCCGCGCGGTCGAGCAGCCCGACCGACAGGTTCAGCAGGGGCACCGGCAGCAGCTTGTCGTAGAAGGTCGGCAGGCCGGCGCCCGCGAGCAGGGCGTAGCCGGCCACGACCCCCGCCCCGTAGAGGGCCCCGAAGAGCAGGCGCCCCGCCTCGGTGCGGGGGGCGGTGGAGGGGTCGGTGAAGAGAAGGTGCATGCCGAGGAAGACGGCGATGGGGATGTAGGCGTCGTAGAAGTAGTAGACGCCGGTCGCCGTGAACCAGGCGAGGCCGAAGAGCCACGTCGCGGCGACGGCGGCGAGGGTCATCGACGTGACCCCGAAGAGGTACTGGCCGGGGAGGGCGGCGAGGAAGATCCACAGGAACATGTGGGGCGGGAAGAACTGGGAGACGGCGATGTCCTGCCCCCGGGTGAGATCGCTCGTCCCGGTGGCGAGGAGGGCGACGCCGAAGACCGCGAGGGCGAACGCGGCGGGGTTGAAGACGTGGGTCCGCCGCCCGTCGCGCTCCCACCGGATGAGGGCCTTGGCCGCGAAGGCGAACGCCACGAGCAGGAGCTGGAGGTGGAACCGGTCGTCGGCGAACCACAGGAAGAGGTTGATGCTGAAGACGACGGGGACGGGACCGAAGCCGAGCCGGCCCGCCTCGCCCCGCGACCACGCGAGGAGGAGGTCGAAGGCGTAGGCGAAGAGCACCTGGGCGGCGACGAGGACCGCCGCCTCGCGGACGGGGGGCCAGTGCCAGCCCCAGTAGAGGAAGACCGACGCCTGGGCGCAGGCCTGAACGTAGTGCTGGGGCCGCGGGTCGATCTCGAGGGTCAGGCGCCGGCCGAGTCGGCCCGCCCGCACGCAGAGCAGGGCGGCCCACGCCGCGAGCAGAGACGCCGCGCCGAGAAGTGAAGCGGCGACGACGGGGTGCCGGCCGGCCGCGGCGGGGGCGCATGCCGCGAGGCCGAGCGCAAAGCCCGCCGCGAGCGCGAAGCCGCGGGCCGACGAGAGCGACCGCTTCACTCTCCCCCTTCCTTCGCGTCCGGGGGCCGGACGCGGGGTGGCCGAAGGGTATCACGGGGCGATGCGGGTGCGGCGTCGCGGAGGTGGACGCGACGATGCCGGCGGTCATCGGACCTTCAGGCCCATCACTCGAGCATGGTCACCGCGGCGCGCAGCTCGGTCAGGTGCAGGGCCCGGATGGGGACGCGCTCGGCCACCGGCAGCGGATCGTTCCAGCGCGGCGCCGCCCGCCCCGAGGCGGCGTACGCGGCGGCGAGGGCTTCTCGCAGCTCCAGCAGGTGGAGGAGCCGGATCGGCGTCGTCCCCGCCCGGAGGGCGGGGTTGGTCCAGGTGTAGGGCGCCAGCCCCCGCCCCCGCCGCACCGCGTCGACGCGCGCCCGCAGCTCGATGAAGTGGACGGCCCGGACCGGCGTCGCCCCGGGCACGAGGGGGTCGTCGGTGAACGGGGCGGGGGCGGTCGCGGCCACGGTCGCCGTGAACGACTGGACGGCGCTCAGGCCGCCGGGGTCGGTCGCGGTGACGCGGATCGCGGCCGCGCCCTCGCCCGCCGCCGTCACGGTCACGCGGGGGCCGGCCGCGCGCACCGCCGCCACCCGCGGCGCCGTCGACGACACCGCGTAGGTCAGCGGGTCGCCGTCGGGGTCGGCGAACGCCTGCGACACGTCCACGTCGAGCACCCCGCCGGGGGCCAGCCGCCGGTCGGGCAGGACGCCCACCGCGGCCGGCGGCCGGTTGGCGCCGGTGGCCCGGTCGCGCCACGCCGCCACCCCGGGGCCGGTGGCGGCGAGGACCGCCGCCGCGTCGGCGCCGCCGGCCACGTCCCATTCGCCCGCGCGGTAGGCGGCGCCGAGGGGCTCGCCGTTCCAGGCCTGGCGCGGGTTCGAGAAGCGAAGCAGCCTCGAGCACACGGCGTACACGTCGGCGCACCGGGTGTTGTAGGCCATGACCGTGCGCCACCGGTTGGAGCGCAGGGCGCCGGCCTCGGACCCCCGCGGGTTCGCGTAGCCGTGCGCGGGATGCGGGCGCGCCCCGCCCTCGTGGTGGTGCACCCGGTAGCGATCGTGCCAGAGGCCCATGTTGTGCCCCAGCTCGTGCGCGAAGGTCGGCCCCCCGCAGCCGTGGAGGGTGAGCCCGAAGGCACCGGGGAGATAGGCGATGCCGCAGGTCTCCTCGGCGTCGTCGAGGATCAGGTGCACGAGGTCGGCCCCGGCGCGCTCGCGCAGGGCGTGCGCCTCGTCGAGGTAGCCGTCGGACGGATGCGCGAGTCGGCGCAGGTCGATCAGGGCGTCGCCCGTCCCGGCGTAGGCCGCCTCGGACCTCCCGACGAGGACCAGGCGAAGGTCGACCCCGCTCGCCTCGAAGGCCTGGTTGGCCTCGGCGACCATCAGGTCGACGACCGCCGCGATCTCGTCGGCGCCGCCCGCCGCCCTGCGCGCGTTCGCGGTGTGGACGACGGCCACGTCGACGGTGACGCGGGGCGCGGGCCCGCACGGGGACCCGTAGAACGCGATGGTCGCCAGCCAGTCCCGCCACGCGGCCGGCGCGCACGTCCGGGTGACGAAGACGTCGAGCAGCTCGAGGCGCGACCGCTCGAGGCCGGCCGGCAGCGGCCCCGACAGGCCCCACAGGTTGGAGAGGTCGAGCCGCTCGAGGTTCGCGAGGCGGCCCAGCGCGTCGGGGACCGTCCCGCTCAGGTCGTTGCCCCAGAGCGACAGGCGTCGGAGGCGGCCGAGGTCGCCCAGCCACGCCGGGATGGGACCCGTCAGCCGGTTCCCGCCCAGGTACAGCGCCTCCAGGCTCGCGAGCCGGCCCAGGGCGGCCGGAATCGCGCCGCTCAGATCGTTGCCCGAGAGCGACAGCCAGCGCAGGCGGGCCAGGCCCCCCAGCCACGCCGGGACCGGGCCCGTCAACGTGTTCCCGGCCAGGTACAGCTCCTCCAGGTCGGCCAGGCGTTCCAGCGCGCCCGGGATGGGGCCGCTCAGGTCGTTCCCCCGCAGCGACAGCCGCCGGAGCCGGGCCAGGCTCCCCAAGCCGGCCGGGATCGGGCCCGTCAACGCGTTCTCGCTCAGATCCAGATGCGCCAGGGCGGCCAGGCGGCCGAGCTCGCCGGGGATCGGACCCGTCAACGCGTTCTCGCTCAGATCCAGATGCGCCAGGGCGGCCAGGCGGCCGAGCTCGCCGGGGATCGGGCCGCCCAGCCGGTTCTCCTCGGAGCGACAGCCGCCCGAGGCTCGCCAGGCGGCCGAGCTCGCGGGGGATCGGGCCGCCCAGCGCGTTCCCGCCGAGGTCCAGCGTCTCGAGCGCCGCCAGACGGCCCAGCGCCGGCGGGATGCCGCCGGCGAGACCGTTGTGGTCGAGGCCCAACCCCGTGACCCGGCCCGCGGCGTCGGTCGTCACGCCGTGCCACTCGCCGAGCGGCGCCGGCGTCTTCCACCCCGCGGCGTGGGTCCAGTCGGCCCCGCCGGCCGCGTCGTAGAGCGCCTCGAGGACCTCGCGGTCGCCCCGCGCCGCCGCCGAGGGGGCCGTCGTCACCGCGATCGCCTGGTCGGCGCTCAGGCCGTCCGGATCGCTCGCGGTCACCGTCACCGTCGCCGTCCCCGCCGCCCCCGGCACGAGCCAGACGGCGCCGCCGGAGACGAGGGCGCCGACCGAGCCGGGGTGGCTGGAGGCGGCCGCGTAGGTCAGCTCGTCGTCGTCGGGGTCGCTGAACCAGGCTTCCAGGGGCACGCCCGCGGCCGGCCCCGACTCGGCCAGGGCCTGGGCGGGGATGGCGCCGACGGCCTCGGGGGGGCGGTTGCACGTCTCCCCGGTGAAGTCGACGTCGGCCAGCCATGCCTGGAACGCGTCGTCGGGGGGCGCGCACGCCGCCGTCCCCTGGAGGCTCAGCCGCGTGAGGCGCGACAGCCCCGTCAGGCTCTCGGGGAGCGGGCCGGTCAGGGGGTTCCACCCCAGGTGCAGCGTCCCGAGCGTCGCCAGGCCGCCCAGCTCGTCCGGGACCGGGCCGGTCAGGGCGTTCCCCCAGAACGACAGCCACTCGAGGCGGACCAGCCCGCCCACCCATCCGGGGAGCGGGCCGGACAGGGCGTTGGAGGTGAGGTCCAGCGACGCCAGGCTCTCCAGGCCGCCCAGCGTGTCCGGGACCGGCCCCGACAGGTCGTTCCCGCGCAGGGACAGCCAGGTGAGGCCGGTCAGGTTCCCGAGGCGCGCCGGGATCGGCCCGGTCAGGGCATTCCAGTCGAGGTCGAGCGACTCCAGGTTGTCCAGACTCCCCAGGGCGTCGGGCAGCGGCCCCGACAGGTCGTTCTGCCGAAGCGACAGCCGACTCAGGCGGGTCAGGCTCCCGAGGCGAGCCGGGATCGGCCCGGTCAGGGCGTTCCCGGAGAGGTCGAGCCTGCCGAGATACGCCAGGTCTCCCAGCCCGGCCGGGATCGAGCCGGCGAGGCCGTTGTCGGCGAGAGACAGCTGGTTGACCCGGCCGCCGAAGGCCGTCGACACGCCGTGCCACTGGTGCAGCGGGGCCTCGGTCTTCCAGTTGGTGTCGTTGGTCCAGTCGGGACCGCCGGTCGCGTCGTAGAAGGCCTCGAGCACCGCCCGGTCCTGCTCGGGGCTCCCCTGCGCGGCCGCGGCGGCGGGAAGGGCCGCCCAGAAGACGGCGGCCGCCAGCCGGTCTAGCGACCCCACCGGTAGTTGATGCGCGCGTAATAGTAGCCGCCGCTGAGGCCCCACGGGGTGACCGGGCTGAAGCGCGAGCCGAGGACGTCGACGAGGGGCCGGGGGGCGTCGGCGAGGACGTCGAACACGTTCTGGCCGCCCGCCGAGAGGCTCACGTCGGCCGCGAGGGGGACGGTGGCCTCGAGGTCGACGATGAACGCGGCGTCCTGGACCGGCGCCGCGTCGTCGACCCACAGCCGTGCGTAGTAGTAGTCGATCCACGGGCCGTAGTAGCTGAGGCGGCCGAGGAGGCCGACCCGCCCCACCCGCTGGTTGAGGGCGGCGTTCCAGCGGAACCGGGGGACGCCGCGCTCGATCGCGAGCACGTCGGCCCCGCTCAGGAAGTCGCTCTCGTCGGTCACCTCGGTGTCGGTGTAGTTCAGGGTGAAGCTGAGCACGGTGTCGCCGGCCATGGCGGGCGGGGTCCACGTCGAGACGACGTCGACGCCCTGGGTCCGGGTGGAGAAGTCGTTGACGAAGAACCGGAAGAACGACAGGTTGCCGGCCGAGGTGACGCCCTCGGTGAAGAGGAGCGCGCGCTCTTCCGGGGTCAGGGTCAGGATGCTCGACAGCGAGAGCCGGTCGTCGATGGCGACCCGGAAGTAGTCGGCGGTCAGGGTGAACGGGCCGGTGTCGACGACGAGGCCGGCGGTGGCGTTGATCGACGTCTCGGGCTCGAGGGGCTTGCCGCCCCGCAGGCCCGCCGTGCGGAAGGTCGAGGGCACGGTGGCGCTGTCGACGAGCTCGAGGGTGTCGGGGTCGATGGTCGTCTGCACGTTGAGGGCGTTCTGCTGGCCCGGCGTGGGGGCCCGGAACCCGGTGCTGACGCCGCCGCGCACCGAGACGGCGTCGTCGAGGGCGTAGCGGAACGACAGCTTGCCGTTGGTGGTGTTGCCGAAGACGTCGAAGTGCTCGACCCGGACGGCGGCGCCCGCGCTCCACCGGTCGTCGAGACCCCGCAGCTCGAGGTCGCCCCAGGCGGCGACGTTGTTGCGGGTCCAGACCCCGGCGGTGTAGTCGGGGAAGCCGGGGAAGCCGTTGGAGGCGGGGATGAAGCCCTGGGCCGCGAAGGGGCCGACCTCCCACGAGGGCCGCCCGCCGGCTCCGGTCTCGAAGCTCTCGTCGCGCCACTCGGTCCCCGCCGCGAGATTGACCCGGTCGGAGACGGGGTAGGAGACATCGAAGTTGAGGTTGACGTCCTCCTGCCGATAGAGGCCGGGGTCGAAGTCGCGCGGGGTCTCGGGGCCGAGCGAGGCGTTGACGGTGTTGCGGAAGAAGAAGTCGGACTCGTGGGCGCCGTAGCTGGCGCTGGCGTCCCACGTGAAGCCGCTGTCGGCGATGCGCCGCACGCCGGCCACGACCGACTGGTCGGTGACGAAGCCGCCGAACTGCGGGGTGAACCCGCCGGGCGCGATCTCCTGGAACGAGAAGCAGTTCGGGTCGGCGAAGACCCGGGCGAGGGCGTCGGGGTCGGGCACGTTGTCGGTGACCCGCACCACCGGGCAGCCCGCCGAGCCCATGCCGCGGGCCCGGAGCACGTCGCCGATGAGCAGGGTCTCGCCGCCGTCGAGGCTGTAGATGCTCTGGCGCGAGTTGGGGTTGCGGAAGAAGAAGCCCTCGGTGACCTTCTTGTCGGCGTAGTTGGCGTAGCCGTAGAGCTGCACCTGGTTGGCGAACAGGTGGCCGAAGTTGCCGAAGAGCTTCAGGTCGTCCTCGATGCGGGGGTTGCCCCAGACCTGGGCGGGGTCGGCCACGTGGGTGTTGCCGGCGGCGGCGAGGGCGGCCGCGTCCTGACGCTGCACGCTGCGGTCGGTCGGGTTGGCGTTGCCGTACTCGAGGCTGAGGTTGGCGAACCCGGTCTCGCCGAGGGGCAGGCCGACGTTGCCGGCGAAGCTGTAGGAGTCGCCGTCGCCGGGCCGGTAGGTGCCGGTGTTCAGCTCGAGGCTGCCGCCCGACGGGTCGTCCTTGAGCAGGAAGTTGATGACGCCGGCGATGGCGTCCGAGCCGTACTGCGCCGACGCGCCGTCGCGCAGCACCTCGACCTGCCGCAGGGCGATGGACGGGATGGTCGAGATGTCGGGCCCCTGCGCCCCGTCGGTCACCCCGCCGAACCACGCGATGACCGACGAGCGGTGGCGCCGCTTGCCGTTCACGAGGACGAGGGTGTGGTCGTGCGAGAGGTTGCGCAGGCTCGCCGGCCGCACGAGGGTCGCGGCGTCGCTGATGGGATGGGTCGCCACGTTGAACGAGGGGATCAGGTTGCGGAGCTGGTAGTCGAGGGTCGTGGCCCCCTGGCTCATGACGTCCTCGAAGGGGATGGCGTCGATGGGCACCTGCGACTCGGTGACCGACCGCGGCTGGGCGCGGCTGCCGAGGACGACGACCCGCTCGGCGAGCTCGACCGCCATCTCGACGTCGACCGTCGCGGTGGCCCCCGCCCCCACCGCCACCCCGGCGCGGACGACGGTCTGGAAGCCGGGCAGGGTGAACGTGAGCTCGTAGAGGTCGGGCTCGAGGCCCCCGATGGTGAAGGCGCCGGCCCCGTCGGTGGCGGCGGTCAGGACCGGGCCGCCGGCGGCGCCGCGCGCGTCGACGGTGACGCCGGGCAGCACGAGGCCGGTGGTGTCGGTGACGGTGCCGGAGACGGCGCCGCCCTGGGCGAGGGCCGCCCCCGGGGCCAGAGCCGCCCCGGCGAGCGACAGGAGGACGACGGCGAGCGCGCGGCGCGCCTGCTCCATCGGCACTTGCTCCCTTCCGGGCCCGGCCGCGAGCCCGTGAATCGGGCCCGCGGGCGGCCCGGCGCGCCGCCCGGTCCGCCCGCGGGAGCCCGCGACGCGCAACGGGCGCCGGCTGTTGCCGCCGTCCGGCTGAAACGCCATCCGTCGCGATTCTCACCGGTACGCCGACGAGGGGCCGCGGAAGTCCCGCGGCCCCTCGTCGCGTTCGCGTCGGGCCCTACGAGCCCCAGCCGAAGCCGATGCGGGTGTAGTAGTAGCCGCCGTTGAAGCCGAACGGCCCGAACTGGCCGTAGCGGTTGCCGACACCGTCGATGGCGTACGGGTTCTCGTCCGGGTACGTGTTGAGGACGTTCTGGGCGCCGATCGAGAGCGTGGCGTTGTTGAACGGGAAGCTGATCTCGAGGTCGACCAGCGGCTTGCCGGGATACAGCGGATACAGGTACGAATCGGCCGCCCCCAGATGGTTGCGCGCATCTTCGCGGTCCCAGTAGGAGCCGTAGTAGTGCAGGCGGGCCATCAGGGCCCAGCGGTCGGCGGCGTGGTTGACCCCGATGTTCCAGCGCGACCTCGGCAGCCCCAGGGTCAGCGCCGCGATCCGGTCGGCGTCGATATTCTCGGGGTTGAAGGCAGTGACCTCGGTGTCGGTGAAGTTGAAGATGCCGCTGAACGTCGTCCGTCCCCCGATCGCGGGCGGGGTCCAGGTGGCGACCAGGTCGAGCCCCTGCGTCCGGGTCGAGAAGTCGTTCACGAAGAAGCGGAACACCGCCAGGTTGCCCGCCTCCGCAAATCCTTCGGCGAGCAGCGTCTCAACCTCGACCGGCGAGAGCGTGTAGTTCCTGCTGATGGTGAGCCGGTCGGACACGTTGATGCGGAAGAAGTCGGCGGTGAAGGTGAACGGCCCCGTGTCGACGACCGACCCGAGCGAGTAGTTGATCGACTCTTCCGGCTGCAGGGGAACCCCGCCCCGCAGCGCCGCGACCGGGGAGGTGGACGGAATCGTGCCGTTGTTGACCAGATCCTGGATCTCGTAGTCGAACTCGGTCGTCACGTTCAGCACGTTCTGCTGGCCGGGGGTCGGCGCGCGGAAGCCGCTGCTGACCGCGGCGCGCACCGCGAACGCGTCGGTGAAGCCGTACCGCCCCGACAGCTTGCTGTTCATCGTGGTGCCGAAGCTGTCGTAGAAGTCCTCGATGCGGACGGCGGCGCCGAGGTTCCACTCGTTGTCGACGCCGTGAATCTCGACGTCGCCGTACCCCGCGACGTTGGCGCGATCCCAGGTGCCGGCGTTCTCGGGCCGGGTGCCGTTGTAGCCGTTGGAGGCGGAGCTGAAGCCCTGTGCGCCGTACGGCCCGATGGCCCACGACGCCGGGTCGCCCGCGCCGAGGTGGTACTGCTCGTTCCGCCACTCGAGGCCCCCGGCGACGTTGATCATGTCGCTGGCGGCGTACGACATGTCGGCGTTGAGGCTGGTCTCGGTCTGCTGCAGCAGGTTCGGCTCGAAGCTGGTGGGGCTGTCGGGGCCGAGCGAGGCGTTGACCGTGTCGTAGATGAAGGTCTGCACGTTGTTGCGGCCGGTGCTGCCGCTGATGTCCCAGTTGAGCCCGGTCATCGTGGTCCCGCGCACGCCGGAGACCAGCGAGTAGTCGTAGACGTCGCCGCCGAACTGCGGCGTGAATCCGCCCGGCAGACCGTCGGGCGCGCCGAGGAACGGCTGGTGGAAGGTGAAGCAGTTCGGGTTGTTGCGGACCTGCTGGAAAGCGGCGGGGTCGGGCGTGCCGTTGGTGATGTTGACGGTCGGGCAGTTGGCCGAGCCCATGCCCTGCGCGGCGAGCACGTCGCCGACCAGCAGCGTCTGGCCGCCGTCTACCGAGTACACGTTTCCGCGGTTGTTGGGGTTCCGGAAGTAGAAGCCGCCGGTCACCTTCTTGCTGGCGTAGTTGGCGTGGCCGTAGAACTCGGCCCGGTCGCCCCCGGTGCCGAAGTTGGCGAACAGCTTCAGGTCGTCCTCGATCAGCGGCGAGCCCCAGACGCGCGACGTGTCGCGCACGAACGTGTTGCCGCCGTCGATGACCGCCTGCGTGCCGCCGTCGTTCACCGCGCGGTTGGTCGGCTGGGTGCCGCCGTACTCCAGGCTGAGGTTCAGGAACCCCTCCGGACCCAGCGGCAGACCGGTGTTGCCGGCGAACGTGAAGCCCGGCGCGTTGCCGCCGATGCCGTTGCACGAGCGGCCGACGAAGCCGCACGTCGCCGGGTCGCCGTCGTTCCCGTCGAAGTACCGGCCGGTGCGGAACTCCATGCTGCCGCCCGAGCGCGCGTTCTTGAGCTCGAAGTTCATGACGCCGGCGATGGCGTCGGAGCCGTACTGGGCCGCCGCGCCGTCGCGCAGCACCTCGACCTGCCGCAGGGCGATCGACGGAATGGCCGACAGGTCGGGCCCCTGCGCGCCGTCGGCGACGCCGTTGCCCAGCCACGCGATGACGGCGGCGCGGTGGCGGCGCTTGCCGTTGACCAGGATGAGCGTGTGGTCGGGCGCCATGTTGCGCAGGTTGGCGGGCCGCACGATGGTGGCCGCGTCGCTGATGGGCTGGGTGTTGACGTTGAACGACGGGACGACCGTCCGCAACTGGTTGGTGAGGTCCACGTCGCCCTGGCTCGTGAAGTCCTCGGCGCGGATGACGTCGACCGGCACCGGGGAGGCGGTGACCGACCGCGGCTCCGCCCGCGTCCCGACGACGGCTACCGTTTCCTGGAGCAGCACGCCCATCTGGACGTCGAGGGTGACGGAGAAGCCGGACTCGACCACCACGTCGGCGCGGACGGCGGTGCTGAACCCGGGCAGGACGAAGGTCAAGTCGTATGACCCGGGCGGGAGAGCGTCGAACGCGAACCGGCCCGTGCCGTCCGTGAAGGCGGTCGAGACGTCGCCGCTGGCCAGGTTGAGCGCCTCGACCGTCACGCCGGGCAGCACGCCGCCGGTCGTGTCGGTGACGGTGCCGCTGACGGAGGCATCCTGACCGTGCGCGGTGCCGGGCGCGATGGCGACGGCGAGGGCGAGGGCCAGGGCAAGGAAAGGGGCTCGGGTGGGCGTCCATCTGCTCGTCATCGGCATTCCTCCTGATGGCCGCGCACGATGTCGAGCCCGCGACGGCCAGGGACCGCTGGACACTAGCTAGTGCTCAAGGAGCAATGGTGACATTCTAACAATCAAGGGCCCGCAGGTGAAACATTCCGATGACGCGAGCGGATCCTGGGCGCTTGCGACGGGTCCGCGGCCGGACCGCATCGGCGGCGCAAGTCCTCGCCCGGCGGGCCGCGGCCTGCTTCCGGGCGCCGATGGCCACCGTCGTGCCGCCGCCGGCGTCGACGGTCACCTCGGCGATGGGCCGGCCCGCGGGGCGCCGCCGAGACCGGTCCGCGGGCGCACCGCTTGCCGGCAACCTGCTTCGATGTTACATTGACGACATGGTCCGTGCCGACCGCATCACGACTCTGCTGTCGGTGGCCGCGCTCTGCGCCACCGTCATCGGCACCTCGTGCTCGACGAACGCGCGCATCAGCGACCTGAACGCGAGCCTGAGCGCGCGCATCGACGCCGGGGACGCGAGCCTGAACGCCCGAATCGATGACCTGGACACGAGTCTGAACGCCCGAATCGACGACTTGCGGGCGGAGCTCACCGCGCAGATCACCGCCGTGAACGCCCGCATCGACGGGCTGGACCGGGACATCCGCGAGCTCCGCGCCATCGTCGTCGACGCGGTCAGGGGCAGCGCACCCGCCGCGGACTGACCGCCACCGGCGCCCCCCGACGTTCGCCACGCATTGCCGTCGCCCGCCGCCTGAAGGAGGCCGACGGCGCAGACTCCTACCCCGGCTAGGCCGGCTACCATACGCGGGTGACGAGGGGTGCCCGCATCCGCATCGCTGCCGCGGTCGTCGCCCTCGGGTCGACCCTCGCGACGGGCGCGGCCGGCGCGCGGTCCGCGGCCATCGAGGGCGTGGTGCGCGACGCCACCGGCCTCGCGCTGCCGGGGGTGACGGTGGAGGCGCGCACGGCAGGGGGCGCCGAGGCGCGGACCGCGGTGACGGGAGCGGACGGCCGGTTCGCGATGGCGGCGCTGCCGCCGGGCGTGTACGACGTCACGTTCACCCTGCCCGGCTTCCGCACCGTCGTGCGGAACGGGGTGGCGGTCGAGGCGGGGGCCGTCGCGGCGCTCGCGGTCGAGATGGGGGTGGGGCTCGAAGACCGGGTGGTGGTGGTGGGCAGCCGCGCCCGGCCGCGGTCGGTGACCGAGTCGGCGGTGCCCATCGACGCCATCCCCTTCGAGGACTTCGCCGCCCAGGGCGACACCGACGTCGGCGACCAGCTCAGGACCCTGGTGCCGTCGTACAACGTCAGCCCCACGCAGGTCGGCGACGGGGCGCGGCTCATCCGCCCCGCGACCCTGCGCGGCCTCGCCCCCGACCACACGCTGGTGCTCGTGAACGGGAAGCGCCGGCACCGCGGCGCGGTCATCACCTGGATCGGCAACGGCGTCGCCGACGGGGCGCAGGGGCCCGACATCTCGAGCATTCCGTCGATCGCGCTGCGGCAGGTCGAGGTGCTGCGCGACGGGGCGGCGGCGCAGTACGGCTCGGACGCCATCGCCGGCGTGCTCAACTTCCTGCTGAAGGACGACCGGTCGGGGGGCAGCCTCGAGCTGCACACCGGCGGCCACGCGGCCGGGGACGGCGGCACGTGGACGGTGGCCGGCAACACCGGCCTGCCCCTCGGGGAGAACGGCTTCGCGAACCTGAGCCTCGAGTACGGCGAGACCGGCGCCACCAGCCGCAGCGTGCAGCGCGACGACGCCGCCGCCCTCGTCGCCGCGGGAAACGCCCACGTGAGGGACCCCGCCCAGGTCTGGGGCTCGCCGAGCGTCGACGACAACCTCAAGCTGTGGGGCAACTTCGGCCACCTGTTCGCGGGCGGCGTGCAGGCCTACGGCTACGCCAACTACACGCGCCGGACGGTCGAGAGCGGCTTCTTCTTCCGCAACCCCAACACCCGGTCGGCGGTCTTCAGCGCCGACGGGGGGCGGAGCCTGCTGGTCGGGGACGTGCTCGACGCCGCCGACGGGGTGGCGGACGGCTCGGCCGGCTGCCCCGCGGTGCCGGTGACGGCGGCCCGGCCCGACCCCGCGGCCCTCGCGCGGGTGTTCGCCGACCCGAGCTGCTTCTCGTTCCAGGAGCGCTTCCCGGGCGGGTTCACGCCGCAGTTCGGGGGCGACGTCGTCGACGCGTCGGCCGTCGCCGGCGTGCGCGGCGAGCTCGCGGGGGGCCTGCTCTGGGACGCGAGCGCCGGCATCGGGTCGAGCACCGCCGACTTCCACATCCGCGACACCGTCAACGCCTCGCTGGGGCCGGAGAGCCCCACCGTGTTCGACCCCGGCGCCTACCGGCAGGACGACGTCGGCGTGAACGTCGACCTCAGCTGGCCCGTGAACGACCGGGTGAACCTGGCCGGGGGGGCGGAGTGGCGGAACGAGCGGTTCGAGATCGGCCTCGGCGACGAGGCGTCGTGGCGCATCGGCCCCTACGCGGCGCAGGGCTTCAGCGCGGGGTCGAACGGCTTCCCCGGGTTCAGCCCCATCGCGGCGGGGACCTGGAGCCGCGCCAACGCCGCCGTCTACGGCGACCTCGAGGTGCGGGGCGGGGACGACGCGTGGACCCTGGGGAGCGCCCTGCGGCTGGAGGACTTCGAGGACTTCGGGACCGCGACGAACGGGAAGCTCTCGGCGCGCGTGCGGCTCGCCCCCGCCGCCGCCCTGCGGGCGAGCGCGAGCACCGGGTTCCGGGCCCCCACCCCGGGGCAGCAGAACGCGTTCAACGTCACGACCCAGTACGACCATACGCTGATGGACCTCGTGAACAACGGGACCATCCCGTCGACCTCGCGCGTGGCCCGGCTGCGGGGCGGCGAGCCGCTCGAGCCCGAGCGCTCGGTCAACTTCACGGCGGGCGCGGTCGTCGACGCGGGGGCGTTCAGCCTGACCGCCGACTACTTCCGCATCCGCCTGTCGGACCGGCTCGCCCTGACCCAGCTCTTCGAGCTGGACCCCGCCGAGGTCGAAACCCTCGTCGCCGAGGGGGTGACGAGCGCCGCCAACCTGCAGAACTTCCGCTTCTTCACCAACCACTTCGAGACCGTCACGCAGGGCCTCGACCTCGTCGCGAGCTGGGCGCCGCCGCGCCTCGGGGGCGGGACCCGGTTCGGCCTGCTCTTCAACCGCACCGCCACCGCCGTGGCCCGCTTCGACCCCGCGGTGCTCGACGACACGCGCATCCGCCAGCTCCAGGAGGCGGTGCCGGGCACGCGGTGGAACGCCACCGTGCGCCAGGCCGTCGGGCGCTGGAGCCTGCTGGGGCGGGTGAGCTGGTACGACGAGTGGTTCGACGCGCGCGACCTCTACCTGTACCACGGCGACGCCGTCGTCGACCTCGAGGCCTCGTATCCGGTCGGCGACTCCACCACCCTGACCATCGGCGGCCGGAACGCCTTCGGCAACGACCCCGAGGTCAACCCCATCGCCCGCCAGAAGGGCAACCGCTTCAGCGCGCACACGCCGTTCGGCTACAACGGGGCGTTCTACTACCTGCGCCTCAACTACGGCTGGGCGGCGGGGGGGTGAGACCATGCCGGTGCGGCAGGTGATCGACCGGGGCGGGGTGCCCGTCAGGATCTTCACCGACGACGTCGACCGCGGGTCGATCGAGCAGCTCGCGGCGGTGTCGCGGCTGCCCGTCGTGGTGGGGCACGTGGCGGCGATGCCCGACGTGCACGTGGGCATCGGGGCGACCATCGGGTCGGTCATCCCCACCCGGCGCGCGCTGATTCCCGGCCGCGGTGGGCGTGGACATCGGCTGCGGGATGGCCGCGGCCCGGCTGACCCTGGACGCGGCGCACCTGCCCGACTCGCTGCGCGGGGTGCGCGAGGCGATAGAGGACGCGGTGCCGGTGGGCTTCGCCGCCCACGGCGAGCCGGTGGCGGACCCCGGCGTGCTGAACGAGCTGCGGCCGGGCCTCGAGCGCATCGTGGAGCGCCACCCGAAGGTCGGCTCGCTGGTGCGCGACGTGCGGGCGAAGTGGCCGCGGCAGCTCGGGACCCTCGGCGGCGGCAACCATTTCATCGAGGTCTGCCTGGACGAGGCGGACCGGGTGTGGGTGATGCTGCACTCGGGCAGCCGGGGGACGGGCAACGCGCTGGGCCGCTACTTCATCGGGCTCGCGAAGCGCGACATGGAGCGGCACCTCGCGCGGCTGCCCGCGAAGGACCTCGCGTACCTGGAAGAGGGGTCGGACCACTTCGACGACTACGCCGGCGCGGTGCGGTGGGCGCAGCGCTACGCCCTGGAGAACCGGCGCCTGATGATGGCGCGCATCCTCGCCGCCCTCGCGACCCGGCTGCCGCCCTTCCGGGTGGACGGGACCGCGGTGGAGTGCCACCACAACTACGTGGCCGAGGAGGAGCACTTCGGCGAGGCGGTCTACGTGACCCGCAAGGGGGCGATACGCGCGGGCCGCGGCGAGCTGGGCATCGTCCCCGGCAGCATGGGGGCGCGCTCGTACATCGTGCGCGGGAAGGGGTCGAGGGAGGCGCTCGACTCGTGCGCCCACGGAGCGGGGCGGCGGATGAGCCGGTCGCAGGCCAAGGCCGCCTACACGGTGGCCGACCTCGAGCGCCAGACGGCGGGCGTGGAGTGCCGCAAGGACCGCGGCGTCATCGACGAGATACCCGGCGCCTACAAGGACATCGACGCCGTCATCGCCGACTCGTCGGACCTCGTGGACGTGGTGCACACGCTGAAGCAGGTGGTGTGCGTGAAGGGGTGAACGCTTCGCGTCGCGACGACGGGACGTCGCCCGCGCCGTCAGGAGGGGCCGCCGGAGGATGGCTTCCGGCCCATGACCACCGCCACTACCATGTGCAGGGTTCCCTCGAGCGCGTCGACCCGCCCCGTCAAGCGGTCGACCTTGCTGTTGACGACCAGCACGCCGACCGCGCTCACGAGGGAAAGCAGCGCCGTCAGGACTTCGAGTACCGAGGCTTCCATGTCTCCATCGTAGTCGATTCCGGCGACGCCGCCAACGTCGCCGGCGCAGTTGCGCGGTCGGCGGGCATGGGGGATGATCCGCAGCATGCCGACGAGGCGTCGGCCGCCGCCGGAGCGGTGGGAGAAGGAGACAGGGCGATGCGAATGTGCTGTGGCTGGCGATGGGCGCTGGCGGGCGTGGCCGGTGCGAGCCTGCTGCTGGCCGGACTCGCGTTCGGGCAGCCGGCGGAGCGTGAGTGGGAGCCGATTACCGAGGAGCGGCTGCTGAACCCCGAGGACGGCGACTGGCTGAGCTACCGGCGCACCTACGACGTGACCGGGTTCAGCCCGCTCGACCAGATAGACCGCGACAACGTCGGCGACCTGCGCCTCGTGTGGGCGTGGTCGATGCGCGACAACAGCCGCTGGGTGCCGACGCCGATCGTCGCCAACGGGCTGATGTACGTGTCGGAGGGGAGCGGCCGGGTGACCGCGTTCGACGTGAAGTCGGGCGACGTCGCGTGGGTGCACACCCGCAGCTACCCCGAGGACATCGAGCAGTCGCAGGCCCTGGGCCGGCACCGCGGGGTGTCGGTGCTGGGCGACACCGTCTACTGGGGGACGGCCGACGCGGCGCTGGTGGCCCTCGACGCGCGGACCGGCGAGCAGCGCTGGGAAGTGAGCACCGGCGACTACTCGACCGGGCTCGGGCACAGCCATCCGGCGCTGATCGCGGACGGGAAGGTGGTGCTGGGCTTCGCAGGCGGCGACCGGAGCGGCCGCGGCCAGGTGGTGGCCCACGACGCCGAGACCGGCGAGCACCTCTGGACCACCTACACGGTGCCGCGGCCGGGCGAGCCGGGCTACGAGACGTGGACCGAGCGCGAGGTCCCGCCCCTGGGGGGCCTGACCTGGAACACCATCAGCTACGACCCCGAGCTGGGGCTCGCCTACCTCGGCACGGGGCAGCCGACGCCGTGGGCCTCGACCCTGCGCGGCCCCGGCGACGCCCTCTACACCAACTCGATCCTGGCGCTCGACATCGACACCGGCGAGATCGAGTGGTACTTCCAGGTGGTGCCGGCCGACAACTGGGACCTCGACGCGACCCACGAGAGCATGCTCGTCGACCTCGTCATCAACGGCGTCGAGCGCAAGGCCCTGATCGAGACGAGCAAGATCGGCTGGGGGGTGGTGCTCGACCGCGAGACCGGCCGCTTCATCAACGCGTTCCGCACCGGCTACGACAACATCATCGAGGGGTGGACGGACTCGGGCAGCCCCATCTACAACCCCGCCCAGATCCCGACCCTCGACGACGTCGACTCGGACAAGATCTTCGAGGTGTGCCCCCACTTTCACGGCACCCGGAACCTGAACTCGCCGAGCTTCAGCCCCGAGACCGGGCTCTACTACAGCGGCATCAACAACAGCTGCATGGACGTGACGTTCGTCTCGGAGGAGTACGTGCCGGGCCGCGTCTACCGGGGCATGGGGAGCCGCACGAAGATGGTGCCGGGCTACGACTACATCGGCGAGTTCGTGGCGTTCAACCCGGTGACGGGCGAGCGGGCCTGGGAGTACCGCACGGAGAACGGCGCGGCGATGACCGCCTCGGCGCTGGCCACGGCCGGCGGCGTCGTCTTCGGGGGCACCGCCGACCGCCGCCTCTTCGCCCTCGACGCCGAGACGGGCGAGCGGCTGTGGGAGACGCGGCTGAACGGCGACATCTCGGGGGCCCCGGTGACCTTCACCGTCGACGGGCGCCAGTACCTCGCGGTGGGGGCGGGCGGCCGCATCGGCCAGACCACCTCGTACGCGCGGTTCACCGGCATCACCCTGCCGCAGGGCAGCGGCGTGATGTGGGTGTTCGCGCTGCCGGAGTAGAACGGACGGCAGCGTTCTTCCAGCCAGGAGTCTGCGCCGTGGGACGGCGCCGCGTCCGGGGAGGCGCAGACTCACCGGGGGTTGGTTGGGCGCTCAACGAAGGCCGTAGCGCGACCTGGCGGTCGCGTTCGGCGGCGATGGACGGACCAGGAGTAGCCGAGAACCATGAAGTACCGGATTGCACTCTTGCGAAGCGACGAGGGGTACAGCGTGTCGGTTCCCGGGCTTCCTGGCTGCTGCTCCCAGGGGGCGACGGAGCAGGAGGCCGTACAGAACATCCGGGTGGCCATCCAGGAGTACCTGGCGGCTCGCGACGAGCTCCTCCGGGGCACCGACACTCGAGAGATCGAAATTGCCGTCTGAGCGATGCCGAAGATCCCCGGTGTGAACCACCGGGATGCGATACGCGCGCTCGAGAAGGCAGGATTTCGCGTAGCTCGGCAGGGCAGGCACGTCGTCATGACGGACGGCAGCCGGCTCCTGACGATTCCCAGGCACAATCCCGTCAACGCGTACACCATGGGCACCATCGTGCGTGACGCGGGCCTCAGCGAGCAGCAGTTTCGCGACTTGCTGTAGGCGTACGACTCGCGGGCCGAAGCGCACCGCGCAGGCCTGCGCCGCCGTCATGACGCTGGTGGAACGGGTATCCGAGGCGGCCCGGCGGCTGGCCGAGGCAGGCATTGACGCGCGGGACGCCGCGTTCGACGCCGAGGTGCTCGCCCGCCACGCGCTCGTCTGGGACCGCGCGACGTACCTGGCGCGGTGGGGCGAGCCGGCGCCGCCCGGCTTCGAGGACCGGTTCGAGGCGCTCGTCGCGCGCCGCGGCCGCCGCGAGCCGGTGGCCCGCATCGTCGGCCGGCGCGAGTTCTGGGGGCTCGACTTCGAGGTCACTCCGGCCGTGCTCGTGCCGCGGCCCGAGTCGGAGCTGCTCGTCGAGACAGCCCTGGCCCGGCTCGGGGACCGGAACGCGGCATGGGCGGTCGCCGACGTGGGCACCGGCTCGGGATGCCTCTCGGTCGCGCTGGCCCGCGAGTTGCCCCGGGCGCGGGTAGTCGCGACCGACATCAGCCCGGACGCACTGGCGGTGGCGCGGCGCAACGCCGAGCGGCACGGGGTCGCGGAGCGGGTGGCGTTTCGCCGCGCGGACCTGCTCGACGGCTTGACGGGTCCGTTCGACCTCATCGTCTCGAACCCACCCTACGTCCCTGACGCAGTCATCGACACCCTGGCCCCCGAGGTCCGGTGGCACGAGCCGGCGGCGGCGCTGCGCGGCGGCCCCGACGGCCTCGATACGGTACGGCGGCTGGCCGCGGCAGCGGCAGACCGCCTGGGGCCGGGGGGCTGGCTGATCGTGGAGGTAGGGGCGGGCCAGAGCGGGGACGCCGCCGGTATCGCACGGCGGGCGGGGATGCGGGTGGCCGATGTCCGCGCCGACCTCCAGGGCATTCCCCGCGCGGTGGTCATACAGGGCGAGCCGGAGGGGGGAGGCCCGGGCGGCGCGCCGGCGGCCCCCGGGTGATGGACCGGCGGCCCCCGGGTGATAGACTCGCTGGCATACGACATGGTCGATGACTGTCTCTTCTGCAAGATCGTGCGCGGGGAGATCCCCGCGAAGATCCTCTACCGGGACGACGAGGTGGTGGCGTTCGAGGACATCAACCCCCAGGCGCCGTTCCACGTGCTGGTCATCCCCTGCCGCCACATCTCGACCCTGAACGACGCCGAGGACGGCGACGAGGGCCTCCTCGGCCTCCTCGTCCTCTGCGCGGCCCGCCTCGCCCGCGAGCACGGGCACGCCGCCGACGGCTACCGCACGGTGTTCAACTGCAACCGCGGGGCGGGCCAGACGGTGTTCCACATCCACCTGCACCTGCTCGCGGGCCGCAGCATGGACTGGCCGCCGGGGTAGGAGGCCGAAGGCGACGGGGCGGGCCAGGGCGCCCGTGGATGCGGTGCAGGCTCCCGGCAGGGTCGGGCAAGGGTCAATCGCAGCCGCAGGACCTGGCGGTCCTTAGCGCTCGTGGATCTCCTCGCGATTGAACTTCAGGCCGCCCAGCGAAGCCCCTTCCTCCAACCGGGCCATCATTCGGTCGTAGGCGGCCACTCGCTCCGGCACCTTCGTCCTGTCGGCACCGTGCGCCGCGAGGTAGTCGATGGGCCGCCCTCTCTCCGAGGCAACCCGGTCGGAACGGCGTCTTGAGCTACCGGCAGCGCCGGTGGGGCCCGGCACAACGCTACTCCTGTTCGTCCGGTTCGGCGGGAGCGACAGCCGGCAGCATGACGCGTTCCAGGGTCTCGAGCCGTTGCTCGACCTTGCCGAGGGCGATCTCGACTGCCCGCAAACGGTCATCGAGGCGGCGGAAATCCGTGCGCAACTCGGCGATTTCGGCGCGAATGGAGGCACTTTGCGCGCCCAGGCCGGCGTTCTGGGCAAGGATCAGGCCCCCAATCACGACCAGCAGTCCCCCGAGGGTGCCGATGATCCACTTCGCATCGTTGCTGGGCACCTTCGAATCATCGCATGCACCAAGCGTAGGCGCAAGCGGCGCCGCACGGTCGCGGGCCGGCTCGAGGCCGCGTGTCCCCGCCGATGAACTCCGCCCCATGCACTACAATGGCGGGATTACCCGATGGCTGACTGGAAGCACACCCTGAACCTGCCTCGGACCGACTTTCCGATGCGCGCCAACCTCCAGAAGACGGAGCCGGCGGTGATCGCGCGCTGGAACGAGATGGGGCTGTACGAGCGCATCCGCGAGCGCCGGGCGGGGGCGCCGCGGTTCGTGCTGCACGACGGCCCCCCCTACGCCAACGGGAAGATCCACATCGGGCACGTGCTGAACAAGGTGCTGAAGGACGTCGTCGTGCGGTCGCGGACGATGGCCGGCTTCGACGCGCCGTACGTGCCGGGCTGGGACTGCCACGGGCTGCCCATCGAGCTCAAGGTGGACCAGGAGCTCGGCGGGAAGAAGCGGCAGATGAGCGTGGCCGACTTCCGCCGCGCCTGCCGCCGCTACGCCCAGAAGTTCGTCGAGCGGCAGTCGGCCGACTTCCAGCGCCTCGGGGTGTCGGGCGATTGGGAGCGGCCGTACCGGACGATGACCCCCGACTACCAGGCGGCCATCGTGCGCGCCCTCGGCCGCTTCGTCGAGCAGGGGGTGGTGTACAAGGGCAAGAAGCCGGTGCACTGGTGCCTGCACTGCCGCACCGCGCTGGCCGAGGCGGAGGTGGAGTACGAGGACCACCGGTCGCCGTCGATCTACGTCGAGTTCCCGATGCGGGCGGCGTCGGCGGCGGGGCTGGCGGAGAAGGTCCCCGCCCTGGGCGGGCGGCCGGTGTCGGTGCTCATCTGGACCACGACGCCGTGGACCATCCCGTCGAACCTGGCGGTGGCGTTCCACCCCGGCCTCGACTACGGGGTCTACGCCGTCGGCAACGGCGCCGGGAACGGTGCCGACGCCGGCGAGGACGGGGGCGCCGTCGTGATCGTCGCCGAGGAGCTGCGGGACGCCACCGCGGCCGCCATCGGGCGCGACTTCGGGCCGCCCCTGGCCACCCTGAAGGGGCGCGACCTCGAGGGCGCGGTCTTCGGCCACCCCCTCTACGACCGCGACTCGGTGGGCGTGCTCGCCGACTACGTGACCCTGGAGCAGGGCACCGGGGCCGTCCACACCGCGCCTGGGCACGGCGCCGACGACTACGCCACGGGGGTGCGCTACGGGCTGGACATCTACGCCCCGATCGGGCCGTCGGGCCGGTTCGACGACGACGTCGGGGTGGTGGGCGGCGAGAAGGTCTTCGACGCCAACCCGAAGGTGGAAGCCGCCCTCGCGGAGGCCGGCCGGCTGTGGCATCGCGACACCGTGGACCACACCTACCCGCACTGCTGGCGCTGCCACCACCCGGTGATCTTCCTCGCCACCTGGCAGTGGTTCATCGCCATGGACACCGACCGGCTGCGGGAACGGGCCCTCGCCGCCATCCGCGAGGTCGAGTGGTTCCCGGGATGGGGCGAGGAGCGCATTCGCGGCATGCTCGCGAACCGGCCCGACTGGTGCATCTCGCGCCAGCGGTCGTGGGGGGTCCCGATTCCCGCCGTCTACTGCACCGCGTGCCGCGAGGCGGTGCTGACGACGGCGCTGACGGAGCGGGCCGCCGCGGTGTTCGCCGAGCACGGGGCCGACGCGTGGTACGAGCGGGACGCCGGCGAGTTCGTCCCCCCCGACCTGCGCTGCCCCGAGTGCGGGGGGGCGGAGTTCGAGCGCGAGCGCGACATCCTCGACGTGTGGTTCGACTCGGGGTCGAGCCACCTGGGGGTGCTCTCGGACCATCCCGAGCTGGGGTGGCCGTACGCCGTCTACCTGGAGGGCAGCGACCAGTACCGGGGCTGGTTCCACAGCTCGCTGCTCGTGGCCCTCGGGACGCGCGGCGCGGCCCCCTACCGGCAGGTGATTACCCACGGCTTCGTCGTCGACGAGACCGGCCGCAAGATGTCGAAGTCGATCGGCAACACCGTCGAGCCCCAGACCATCATCCGGCAGAGCGGGGCGGAGATACTGCGGCTGTGGGTGGCGATGGTGGACTACCGCGAGGAGGTGCGGATAGGCCCCCACATCCTGGAGCGCATCGTCGAGGCGTACCGCAAGATCCGCAACACGTTGCGTATTCTCGCCGGCAACCTCCACGACTTCGACCCCGGGGCGGACGCGGTGCCCGTGGACGAGCTTGTCGACGTCGACCGCTACGCGCTGGCGCGCTACGGGGAGGTCGCGTCTCGGGTGCTGCGCGCGTACGAGCGCTACGAGCTGCAGGCGGTGGTGCACACCGTGAACAACTACCTCACGGTGGACGTCAGCGCGTTCTACGTGGACATCTCCAAGGACCGGCTCTACACGCTCGGCCCCCGGGCCCGCGGCCGCCGGTCGGCCCAGACCGTGCTTCACGCGATCGCCGGGGGGGTCACCCGGCTGCTCGCGCCCATTCTGCCGGTGACCTGCGACGAGCTGTGGCGCCACCTGCCCGGCGCCGACGCCGACAGCGTGCACCTCGCCGACTTCCCCGTCGACCCGGAGTCGCTGGTCGACCGCGACCTCGTCGCGCGGTGGGACCGGCTGCTCGGCCTGCGCGACGCGGTGAACGGCGAGCTCGAGAAGCTGCGGCAGGACAAGGTGGTGGGGACGTCGCTGGAGGCGGCGGTGACCCTGACCGCGGACGGCGGGCTCGCCGAGCTGCTCGAGGCGCACCGCGACGACCTCGCGACGCTGTTCATCACGTCGGCGGTGACGCTGCGCAACGGCGCCCCCGGCGGCGATGAGGACGGGGCGGCGGTGCACCGCGACGGAGACGGCGGCGCCCGCATCGAGGTCGGCCGCGCCGACGGGGCCAAGTGCCCGCGGTGCTGGCGCTGGGTGATGCCCCCCGGCGCCGCCCCGGACCCGACGGAGTCGGCGGTCTGCGACCGTTGCACGAACGCGCTCGCGGACATGGCCGCGAGCGTCGCCTAGGAGTCTGCGCCGTAGAACGGTGCAGACTCCTGGCAGGGTTGGTTGGGCGCCCAGCGGAGCCGAAGGCGACGATGGGCGGGCCAGGGAGTTCGCATCGTGACCCCTCCGTTTCCGAGCCGGAACGTGCTGGCCGCGGCCAGCGTGGTCATCGTCGTCCTCGACCAGGTCACCAAGCAGATGGTGCGGGCGGGCGTCGCGCTGCACGACTCGATCGAGGTGATACCGGGCCTGCTGAACCTGGTGCACGTGCGGAACACGGGGGCCGCGTTCGGCTTCCTCAACCTCGCCGACCTGCCCTACAAGCGGGTGCTGATGACGGGCATGGCCCTGCTCGCCCTCGCCGCCGTCGGCTGGTTCGCGTCGCAGGTGGGCCCGCGGGCGGTGCTCGCGCGGGCCGGCCTCGCGCTGATCGTCGGCGGGGCCGTCGGCAACCTCATCGACCGGGCCCTGGTCGGCCACGTCGTCGACTTCGTCGACGTCTACTGGGGAAGCGTGCACTTCTGGGCGTTCAACGTGGCCGACTCCGCCATCACGGTCGGGGCCGGCCTGCTGATCCTCGACCTGATCCGGAACCCCGACAATGTATCCACGGCTGTTTGAGCCCGACCCCGGCGACGTCGGCAGAGCCCGATCCCGAGCACCGACCATGCATCCACTGCCGTTCGAGCACGGCCCCGGCGACGCCCCCGGCAGAGCCCGATCCGGAGCACCGACCATGCATCCACTGCCGTTCGAACCCGACCCCGGCGACGTCGGCAGAGCCTGATCCGGAGCACCGACGATGTATCCACTGCTGTTCGAGCTCGGCCCCCTCAACATCTACAGCTACGGCGTCATCCTGGGCGGGTCGTACTTCCTGGCCCTGTGGTACGCCCTGCAGCGGGCCCGCCGCGCCGGGCTGAACGAGCAGCGGATCGTGGACCTCGGCATCGTCGGCATCATCAGCGCCGTCGTCGGGGCCAAGCTGATGCTGCTGGTGGTGGACTTCGACCGGTACGCCGCCGACCCCTCGCAGTTGACGGCGCTGCTGATGGCGGGCGGGGTGTTCTACGGCGGGCTGCTGCTGGCGGTGCCGATGTGCTGGTGGTACATCCGCCGGAACGGCCTGCCCCTCTGGACCACCTGCGACCTGTTCGCGCCGGGCATCGCGCTGGCCCAGGGGGTGGGCCGGATGGGCTGCCTCCTCGCGGGGTGCTGCTTCGGGAGGCCGACGGAGGCGCCGTGGGGCATCACCTTCTCGAGCACGCTGGCCGCCGCCAACAGCGGCACGCCCCTCGGCGTGGCCCTGCACCCGAGCCAGATCTACGAGTCGATCGCGGTCCTCCTGATCCTGGGGGTGCTGCTCGCCGGCGAGCGCCGGTGGCGGGCGTTCCCGGGCCGGACCTTCTGGACCTACGTGCTGCTCTACGCGGTGGCCCGGATCGTGCTCGAGCTCTTCCGCGGCGACCCGCGGGGCATGGTGTTCGACACCCTGCCGACCTCGCAGTTCGTCTCGGCCCTGCTCGTGCCCGCGAGCATCGTCATGCTCGTCCGCCTCGGACGCCGGGGCGCGGCCGCGGAGGCCCCGGCGCCGCGGGCGAAGCCGGGCCGGCGGTAGCGGATGCTCCCTCGTCACCCCTCGTCGGGCCCGGGCCCCCGCCGGCCGGCCGGCGCCCTCGCCGGCCCCGGCGCGACGCGGGGCCCCGCCACGGGCCGCTAGCCAGTCCCCGACGCCGATGCCCCCCGCCGACACGGAGCGTCTGGAGGTCACCGGCGACCACCACGGCGCGCGCCTCGACCACTTCGTCACCGCCGTCGTGCCGGAGCTGTCGCGGGCGCGGGTGCAGCGGCTGATCCGCGAAGGCCGCGTGCTGCTCAATCAGCGGACGGTCAGGGCGAGCCACGCCGTGCACGCGGGGGACGTGGTGGACCTGGAGGTGCCCCCGGCGGCCCCGGCGGCCCCGGCGGCGGAGGCCCTGCCGCTCGCCGTGCTGCACGACGACGCCGACCTCGTGGTCGTCGACAAGCCGGCCGGCATGGTCGTCCACCCCGCGGCCGGGCACGACCGGGGGACCCTGGTGAACGCCCTGCTGCACCACGTCGCCGGGCTCAGCGGCATCGGCGGCGAGGAGCGCCCCGGCATCGTGCACCGCCTCGACCGCGGCACCTCGGGGGTGATGGTGGTCGCGAAGCACGACGCCGCCCACACGGAGCTGTCGCGGCAGTTCGCGGACCGCGAGGTGGAGAAGCAGTACCTGGGGCTGGCGTGGGGCCTGCTGAACGCGGGCCGGCGCATCGACGCCCCCCTCGGCCGCGACCCCGTCGACCGCAAGAAGATCTCGACCCGGGCCCGCCGCGCCCGCACCGCCGTCACCCGCATCACGGGGGCGGAGCGGCTGCGGGGCCTGACCCTGGCCACCATCGCCATCGCCACCGGCCGCACCCACCAGATACGCGTGCACCTCGCCAGCATCGGCCACCCGATAGCGGGCGACGCCCTCTACGGCGGGGTCCGCCGCCACCTCGCGGCCGATCACCGGGCCCTCGCCTCGCTCGAGCGGCCGTTCCTGCACGCCTGGCGCCTCGCGTTCACGCACCCGCGGGACGGCCGGCGGGCGGAGTTCGAGGCGCCGCTGCCGGCCGACCTGCAGGCGGTGCTCGACGACCTGCGAGAGCGAAGGGCACGCAACTGAGGATTACTGAACGGTGCCGTGCACGCCCGGGGCGTCGCCGCCGTCCCCGGCCGCCGCGGGCCGGGCGGCCGGCGGCTGGAGGACCAGGTCGAGCACCTCTTCGATGGTGGACACGAGGTGGATGGTCATGTCGCGGCGGAGGTCGTCGCTCAGATCCTCGTTGACGTTCTTCTCGTTGCGCCTGGGCAGGAGCACCTCGGTCACCCCGTGGCGGCGGGCCGCGAGCACCTTCTCCTTGATGCCGCCGACGGGCAGGACGCGGCCCGACAGGGTGATCTCGCCGGTCATCGCGACGTCGCCGCGCACCGGCCGGCCCGTCAGCTCGGACGCCACCGCCGCGGCCATCGTCACCCCCGCCGAGGGCCCGTCCTTGGGTATGGCGCCGGACGGGACGTGGAGGTGGATCTCGGCGTCCTGGTAGAAGGAAGCGTCGACGCCGTAGGCGGCGGTCTGGCCGCGGAACCACGAGAGGGCGGCGCGGGCCGACTCCTTCATGACGTCGCCGAGGTGCCCGGTCAGGGTGAGGGTGCCCTTGCCGGGCATGCGGGTGGCCTCGACGAACAGCACGTCGCCGCCGGCCGGCGTCCACGCCAGCCCCAGGGCCACGCCGGGGTTGCGGGTGCGCTCGGCCACCTCCTCGTCCTCGAAGCGCGGCGCCCCGAGCATGTCGCCGACGGTGTCGGGCGTGATCTCGACCGGCTCGTCGTTCCCCTCGGCGTGCCGGCGCGCCACCTTGCGGCACAACGCGCCGATCTCGCGCTCGAGGTTCCGCACCCCCGCCTCGCGGGTGTAGCCGTGGACGACGGCCCGCAGCGCCTCGTCGGAGAAAGCGATCTGCTCGGCCGTCAGGCCGTGGTTCTCGACCTGCCGCCCCACGAGGTGCTCCCGCGCGATCTGCAGCTTCTCGTCCTCCGTGTAGCCGGGCAGCTCGAGCACCTCCATGCGGTCGCGCAGGGGCGGGGCGACGGGGTCGAGCACGTTGGCGGTGGTGATGAACAGCACCTCGGAGAGGTCGAACGGCACGTCCAGGTAGTGGTCGCGGAACGTGTTGTTCTGCTCGGGATCGAGCACCTCGAGGAGGGCCGACGAGGGGTCGCCGCGGAAGTCCGCCCCCAGCTTGTCGATCTCGTCGAGGATGAAGACGGGGTTCTTCGACTCGGCGCGGCGCAGCCCCTGGATGACCTGGCCCGGCAGGGCCCCGATGTAGGTGCGCCGGTGCCCGCGGATCTCGGCCTCGTCGCGCATGCCGCCGAGCGAGACACGGACGAACTTGCGGTCGAGCGAGCGCGCGATCGACTTGGCGAGCGAGGTCTTGCCGACTCCCGGGGGGCCGACGAAGCAGAGGATGGGCCCCTTCATGGCGGGGTTCAGCTTGCGCACCGCGAGGTACTCGAGAATGCGGTCCTTCGCCTTGTCGAGCCCGCTGTGGTCGTCGTCGAGCACCTGCCGGGTGCGCGGGAGGTCGATGACCTCGTCGGTCCGCACGTTCCAGGGCAGGACCACGAGCCAGTCGAGGTAGGTCCGCGACACGGTGTACTCGGCCGCCGCCACCGGCATGCGAGACAGCCGGTCGAGCTCGCGCAGGGCCTCCTTCCGCACCGTCTCGGGCATGCCCGCGGCCTCGATCTTCTCCCGCAGCTCCTCGATCTCCTTGGCGTGCTCGTCGCCCTCGCCCAGCTCCTTCTGGATCGCCTTCATCTGCTCGCGCAGCAGGTACTCGCGCTGGCTCTTGCCGACCTCGGACTGCACCTCGGACTGGATCTTGGAGCCGAGCTCGAGGACCTCGAGCTCCTTGATGAGCATGCGGTTCAGCTGCTCCATCCGCTCGCGGACGTCGAGGGTGCCGAGCACCTCCTGGCGGATCGAGGTCTGGATGGTGGTGAGGCTCGACGCGATGAAGTCGGCGAGCTTGCCGGGGTCGGTGATGTTGCCGGCCAGCGCCTGGAGGTCGTCGGAGAGCAACGGCGACAGGGAGACCACCTGCTGGAAGTTGCCCTTGACGTTGCGCTGCAGGGCGTCGATGGCGAGGCGGTCGGAGTCGCGCAGGACCTCGGCCGCGGCCCTCACCCGGGCCCGGATGTACGGCTTCGCCGCCAGCACCTCGTCCAGGTGAAGGCGCGACTGCCCCTGCACGATGAGGCGCAGGGTGCCGTCGGGCAGCTTGAACATCTTGTGGATGTGGGTCAGGGTCCCGACGGGGTACAGCTCCTCCCGGGTGGGCTCCTCGGTGCCCGGCTCGAGCTGGGTGAACACGCCGACGAGGCTGCTCTCGGCGATGGCCTCCTCGATGAGCTGCACCGAGCTCTCGCGGGCCACCGCGAGGGGCATGAACGAATTCGGAAAGAGGACGGTGTCGCGCAGGGGCAACACCGGCAGCTCGGACGGTACCTGCACCCCGCCGGGGCCGCCGGAACCGTCCTCGAGCAGCTCGGGCTCGTCGCTCATCGTGTGGTTTCTCCCGGTTCCGCCGGACCGTCGGCCGGCGGGCGCGCCCACTCCCTCGGGTCCCCGGGAGAGTGTAGCAGCCCTCGTGCGACGACGCGCGGGTCCGCACGAGGGCCGCCGCCGGCGCCCGCGGGCGCGGGCGCCGGAGATCCAGGCACCTGGATCAGCTCGACGGCGGGCCGAAGAGCGACACCGCCTTGCTGCGCATCTCGAGCATCCGCTCGCGGTCCAGCTCGACCTCGTGCATCTCCTCGCAGTCCCGGCAACGCGCCGCGAACGGCAGCGCCCGCAGCCGCTGGCCGGCTATCTCCTCGCCGCACTCGTAGCAGTACCCGTAGGTGCCCTCCTCCAGCCGCTCGAGGGCCGCGTTGATCTTGGTCAGCGTCTCGGTCTTCATCTGGAGCAGCGCGAACTCGATGTCCTCGTGGATGTCCGCTTCCGGCATTCCGTTCACGTTGGTCAGGCGATGCCCCCCCGACCGCGTCGCATCGGCGCGCACGTCGCGAATCTTGCTCTTCACCGCGCCCGCGATCTCGTCGCGGCGCTCTACGAGCATGCGGCGCAGCTCGTCGAACCGCGCTTCCGTCATGCCGCGTGCATGGGTGTTCATTTTGTGGCCCCTCCCAAGCCTCGCTGGAGTTGCACGAGCCGTCTCGGCTTCGACGCCTCCAGAACGGCCCGCGCCGGCGTTCGACCGCGAGCCCATGGAGTCTTGAAGCAAATTAGATGCCAAGTCGTCGCAACCGGTACACGAGCCGCCTCACCCGCTGAAACGAAGTACTCGAGCTGGAATCCGAACCGCGAAAGGAGCAGATCGCCGCTCCGTCGAGCTGCGCTCACCGATTCCAGCGCACTGTTGGCGCCTTGGAAACCTCGCTCGTAAATGCTTAGACGACGATTTGCCCCGTACGGTTTCAACGCGGGTCGCACCGATTGTCATCGGGAGAGGACGGCAGGCCGGACGGCCGGCCCCGCCGGCGTGCGCCCGGGGTCACGGGGATGTAGAATGCGCCGGACGAACTCTCCCGAGAGGGAGAACGCGGCGGGAGGGGGAACGGCGGCGCCCGGCGCCGCACCCGCGTTCCGACCGGCGCGGCGGGGCTCGGGGCCGGCCCGCCGCGGCCGGCCGCGCCCCGCGAGGCCGCACTGGAGTCCCGACCGGCGCGGCGGGGCTCGGGGCCGGCCCGCCGCGACCGCTGCGCCCCGCGAAGCCGCACTGGAGTCCCGACCGGCGCGGCCGGAGCTCGGGGCCGCCCGCGGCGACCGGCCGCGCCC
The DNA here is from genome assembly GCA_965116765.1 of Vicinamibacterales bacterium. Lineage (GTDB taxonomy): Bacteria > Acidobacteriota > Vicinamibacteria > Vicinamibacterales > UBA8438 > JAJEEA01. The sequence goes on from OZ220718.1 coordinate 3,381,159, forward strand.
GGAACAGCATGAGCGCACCTGTCTGTCCCCTGTGCCGTCGGCGCCGGGCGCGGCGAGCCTGCCCCGCCCTCGAGCGGGAGATCTGCGCCGTCTGCTGCGCCACGAAGCGGTTGACGGAGATACGCTGCCCCGCCGACTGCCGCTATCTCGCGTCGGCGCGGAGCCACCCCCCCGCGGTCGTGCAGCGCCGGCAGGAGCGCGACGCCCGCTTTCTCCTGCCCATCGTGGCCGGCTTGGAGCCGCGGCAGTACGAGCTGTTCTTCTTCGTGCAACAGGCGCTGCACGGCATCGCCGGCACGGGGCGGCTGCCCATCGACGATCGCACCGTCCGCGAGAGCGCCGAGGCCCTGGCCAAGACCTACGAGACCGCGAGCAAGGGGATCATCTACGCGCACCAGGCGTCGTCGCCGCCGGCCGAGCGTCTGTCGCAGGAGCTCAGGCCGCTGCTCGACGACCCCCCGGCGGCGGGCGGCCCCAAGGCCGGCGAACGCGATCTGGCCGCGGTGCTGCGTTGCGTCGAGCGGGCCGCGGCGGGGGCCGAGGCGGCCCTCGGCGGCGGCGGGAGCGCCTATCTCGAGCTGATGGGCCGCATGGCGAAGCCGGCGGCCGGCGGTCCGGAGACGGGGCGCGGCGAGGCGGCCGGCGACGAGCCCCGCATCATCGTCCCCTGACGGCGGCCGGCGGCGGCCCTCGAGGACCAGCGCCTCTGGTATACTTCGGGGTTTGGATTGGAGAAATCTGGATCGACATCATGGCAAAGCGTTGCGACATCTGCGGGAAGGGCCCGGCCGTCGGGCGGAACGTCAGCCACGCGCACAACGTCACGCGGCGGCGGTTCGAGGCCAACATCCAGCGGGTGAAGGCGGTGATCAACGGCGGCGTCAAGCGCATCCGCGTCTGCACCCGCTGCATCCGGTCGAACCGGATCGTCAAGGCGGCTTAGCCGGCAGCCCCATGCCGCGCCAGGCCATCGAGACGGACGGCGCCCCGGCCGCCATCGGCCCCTACTCGCAGGCGGTGCGGGCGGGGTCGCTGCTGTTCGTCTCGGGCCAGATTGCCCTCGACCCCGCCACCGGCGAGGTCATCGAGGGCGACGTCGTCGCCCAGACCCACCGGGTCATGCAGAGCCTCGGCGCCATCCTCGAGGCGGCCGGGGCTGGCTTCGGCGACGTCGTCCGCACCACGATCTACCTGACGGACCTGGGCTCCTTCTCCCGAGTCAACGAAGCGTACGGCAGCTACTTCGACGCCCCCGCGCCGGCCCGGGCGACGGTCGAGGTGGCGGCGCTGCCGAAGGGCGTCGAGGTCGAGATAGACGCCGTCGCAGACCTGGGAGCGCCCCCGGCCCGCTACGCCTGAACCTGCCCGCGGCCATCCTGCGGCGCAGACTCCCCGGCCCGCCCATCGTCGCCTTCGGCTCCGGTCGCCGCCCGACCAACCCTGCCAGAGGTCCGGGTCGTACTAGCCCGCCCATCGTCGCCTTCGGCTCCGCTGGCGCCCAACCAACCCTGCTAGGAGTCTGCACCGTTCTACGGCGCAGACTCCTAGGGCGCAGACGCCTGGCCCGCGCTCATCACGCGCTCGACCTCGAGCACCCCCGCGACGGCGCGGACCACCTTGACGATGCGCTGGAGGTGCTTCAGGTCGGCGATCTCGATGGTGACGTTGATGCGGCCGTGGTGGTCGCTGCTCGTCGCCTCGATCTTGAGGACGTTGGTCCTGAGCCCGGCGATCTTCGACGTGACGTCGGCGAGCATCCCCTGCCGGTCCTCGACCTGGATGCCGAGCTGGACCACGAAGCCGTCCTCGTCGGCCTGCTTGTCCCACACCACGTCGATCCGGCGCTCGGGGTCGTAGAGGAGGTTGAGCACATTGCGGCACCGGGCCGCGTGCACCGAGACGCCCTTGCCCCGGGTGACGTAGCCGACGATCTTCTCTCCCCGTATGGGGCTGCAGCAGCGGGCGCGGAAGACCATCAGGTCGTCGAACCCGCGCACCTTGACCTTGTCCTCGCTCGGACGCAGCACCCGGCGCACCACGGTGCCGATGGACCGCCCCCCGGTCTGCTCGTCGAGGTCGCTGGGGACCAGCTTGTCGAGCACCGACCGCGCCTGCACCCTGCCGTAGCCGATGGCCGCGAACAGGTCGTCGCCGCGCGCCACCTTGAACTCCTCGGCCACCCGCGCGACCGCCTCCGGCACGAGCACGGACTTCGCGGTGAGGTTGAACCGCCGCAGCTCCTTGTCGAAGAGCTTGCGCCCCAGCTCGACCGCGCGCAGCTTCTCCTCGGCGTGGATGAAGTGCTTGATCCTGTTGCGGGCGCGGGACGTCACGACGAAGTTGAGCCAGTCGCGGCTCGGCGTGTGGCCGGGGGCGGTCACCACCTCGACGATGTCGCCGCTCGCGAGCCGCGTGCGCACCGGCACCATGCGCCCGTTCACCCGCGCCCCCACGCACTGGTGCCCGACGTCGGTGTGGACGCTGTAGGCGAAGTCGATGGGGGTGGCGCCGCGCGGCAGGGCCTTGACCTCGCCCCTGGGGGTGAACGTGTAGACCTCGTCCGGGTAGAGGTTCACCTTGAGGTCGTGGATGAACTCGCCGGGGTCGCGCAGCTCCTGCTGGAACTCGAGGAGCTGCCGCAGCCACGCGAAGTGCTCCTCGTCGGGGTCGACGCCGACCCGCCCTTCCTTGTACTTCCAGTGGGCGGCGATGCCGTTCTCGGCCACCTCGTGCATCTCCCCGGTCCGGACCTGCACCTCGAACGGCACCCCGCCGTCGCTGACCACCGAGGTGTGCAGCGACTGGTAGCGGTTGGCCTGCGGCATCGCGATGAAGTCCTTGAACCGGCCCGGCACCGGCGACCACGTCTGGTGGATGACCCCGAGCGCCGCGTAGCAGTCGTGGACCGACGTGGTGATGACCCGGAGCGCGACGAGGTCGTAGACCTGCTCGAGGGGGATGCGCTGCCGCTTGATCTTCTGGTGGATGCCGTAGAGCCGCTTGATGCGCGACTCGATGCGGGCGAACGGGACGCCGGCCTCGGCCAGCGTCCGCTCGAGGGTCTCGCGCAGCCCCTGGACCGCCTTGCGGGTGGCCTTGCGGCGCCGCTCGACCCAGGCCCGCGTCGTCTCGTAGCTCTTCGGGTCGAGGTGCTTGAAGGCGAGCTCCTCGAGCTCGTCCTTGACCTTCCGCATGCCCAGCCGGTGCGCGATGGGGGCGTAGATGTCGAGGGTCTCCTGGGCGATGATCAGGCGCCGCGCCTCGGCCAGGTGGTCGAGCGTGCGCATGTTGTGCAGCCGGTCGGCGAGCTTCACGAGGATGACGCGGATGTCGTCGACCATGGCGAGCAGCATCTTGCGGAAGTTCTCCGCCTGCCGCTCCTCGCTCGTCGAGAACGAGATGGAGCTGATCTTGGTGACGCCCTCCACGACGTGGGCGACGTCCGGGCCGAACAGGTCGCGAACGCGATCGATGGTGGTCAGGGTGTCCTCGACCACGTCGTGCAGCAGCCCCGCCGCGATGGCCACGTCGTCGAGCCGCATGTCGGCGACGAGGGAGGCGACCTCGAGGGGGTGGACGAGGTAGGGCTCGCCCGAGCGCCGCTTCTGGCCGGCGTGCTCGGCCGCGGAGAAGTCGTAGGCGCGGCGGAGGAGGTCGGTGTCGGCGTGCGGGTTCGAGGCCCGGGCCTTGTCGATCAGGGTGTCGAGGCTGCTCATCGCTGCGCCGAGCAGGATACCGCGGCTCGCCGCGTCCGGGAAAGGGTCGCCGCGGGCGCCCGCCCTGACGGGAGAGGGCGCGTCTCCGCCTGGCCGGGAAGGTGCCTTGACTTGACGTTTTCGGCTCCACTATACTGATCTGCCTTTCGTGGGCTGCGGCCGGTACCGGGCGTGGTTCTCCAGGCAGCGTGGTTCCCGTCCGTCCGGGGAACGGACGGGAAGCGCCCGAGGGGAGATACTCGTTTCGGAAGCGGGCCGAAACGCCGCCACCGGTGTCCAAGACATCGACGGCAGCATCCGGTTGCCGCAGGGGAGAAGTCACGACCGACGGTGATGAAGGGGACCGTTATGCAGATCCGATCGCTCGCCATCAGACTCGTTCTCGTGGCCCTCGTGGCCGTGTCGACGTCATCCTGCTACATGTTCGACCAGCTCCGGGCGCTCCGCGTCATCAAGGACGCGCACACCCAGTACCAGCGCAGCGACTACGTGCTGGCGGCGGAGCTGTACGAGGAGGTCCTGGAGAACGACCCGGACCTGGTCGAGGCCTACTTCTACCTGGCCAACAGCTACGACCAGCAGTTCCGGCCGGCCCTGCGGGGCGAGCCGGAGAACGACGAGATGCTCGACAGGGCCATCGAGAACTACATCACGTCGGCCGAGCGCCAGACCTACCTGGAGCTGCAGACCCTGTCGCTGCAGTGGCTGGTGGAGGCCTACGGCCCCGACAAGGCGAACGACCCGGCCTCTTCCGAGATCGTGCTGCAGACGATGATCGACACCGATCCCGAGAACCCGGACAACTACTACCGCCTCGCCCGGCTCTACGAGGACTCGGGGCTCTACGACCAGGCCGAGGGAGTGCTGCTGGACATCACGACGTCGCGGCCCGACGACCCGGCCGCGCAGCTGCAGCTGGCGGGGTACTACAACCGCAACGAGCAGTTCGACGAGACGATCGCGGCCCTTCGCCGTCGCGCCGAGCTCGAGCCGGACAACCCGGAGGCCTACTACACCATCTCGACCTACTACTGGGAGAAGGCGTTCCGCGACTTCACCCTGGACGAGGACCAGGAGATGGAGTACGTCATGCTCGGCCTGGCCGAGACCGACAAGGCCCTCGAGCTGAACGCCGATTACGTCGAGGCCCTGACCTACAAGAACATCCTGCTGCGGATGCAAGCCAACCTGACCGACAACGTCCGCGAACGCGACGACCTGATCGACCAGGCGGACGAGCTGCGTGACCGGGCCGAGGAGCTGCAGCAATTGCGGAGCGGCGCCGCCGGCGGCTAGGTTCTGGGCCGGGGCCAGCCCGGCCGGCGTCCACCCCTTCAGGCCGGGTGCCGGTCCCTTCCGGGGACCGCACCCGGTTTCGTTTCGTACGGCGGCCCCCTGCCAGCTTCAGGCTCGCGTCTTGCCCGCCGGCTCCGCTGCTCGCCCGCGCCCGGCAACCCGTTCGGCGGGCGCACGACGCCACCCGCGCTACAAGGTAGCTCCCTCGACAGGGGCTCTGCACCATGTACGACGCCGTCGCCATCATGGGAGGCCTCCTGGCCATCCTCCAGCTGCTCGGCTGAGGCTGGAGCTCGGAGAACCCCGCCGAGGGCGCCGCGACAAAGCGCCTCGTGACGAAATGCCGTTCGACGAGGGTCGGGTCGGGGGTAGGTCCCCCAATGCTCCGTAGACGGAGGCAGGGGTCGCGAGCGCGCACGAAAAAGGCGCGGCATGCTCACTGGCATGCCGCGCCTTTCGTGTTTCCGAACGACGGACCGCGTGGGGGTGCTACAGCGCGTCGGCCCCGCCGGCCCGGCGCATCGCCTCGGTGACGATGCCCACCTTGGTGACCCCCGCGCCCCTGGCGGCGTCGATCACCTCGATGATCTCGCCGTAGCGCAGGCTGCCAGCGCCGGCCACGAACATCGTCTTCTCGCGACGCTGCTCGAAGATGCCGCGCAGCTCCGACTCGAGCCGCTGAATCGGCACCGGCTGCTGGTTCACGGTGATGACGCGGTCAGCCGTGTACTGCAGCACGATCTGGCTGGAGTCGACCGCCGACTGCGTCGAGCCCCGCGTCTCGAGCGGCAGGTTGATGTCGAGTCCCCGCTGCGACAGGGGCAGGGCGGCGAGGAAGATGACGATCAGCACCAGCAGCACGTCGATGAACGGCGTGATGTTGATCTCCGCGGTCGACTGAGGCCTCTCGGCGGAGACGACGGTGTCCGCCCCGTGGTGCTTCTTGGCCATGGACTACTCTCCTCCCGCAGAGATCCCGCCGCTGCCGACCTTCCGCTCGGTGATCAGGCCGATGTCCTCGATGCCCGCGCGCTGCAGGCGGTCGAGCACGGCCATGACGTCGGCGTACTGCGCGTCCTGATCGGCCTTGATCAGCACGATCCTCTCGAACTTCCGCTCGAGCGTGGTCTGCACCGTCGTCAGCAGCTCCTGCTCGGTGGTCTGGGTGCTGTCGACGTAGAACCGGCCGTCCGCGGTCACCGCGAGGACGGTCTGCGTGTCGTTCTCGGGCTTGTCGCTCGTGTTCGCGGCTTCCGGCAGGGTCACGTCGACGCCCTTCTGCAACAGGGGCGCGATCAGCATGACGATGATGAGGAGAACGAGCATCACGTCGGCCAGCGGCGTGATGTTGATCTCCGAGTTCATCGACCCTGATTTTTCGCCTACTTGCATACCCATGGGGTGTATCTCCTCGGTCCGCTCCGGGTCATCGGAGGGCGCCGGGCCCCGACCGCGCACGGTCGGGGCCCGGCCCCGGCAAGCGTGGCCGCCTTACCCTAGTCGGCCTTCTTGATGAAGTAGTCGACGAGCTCGGACGACGAATTGTCCATCTCGACGTTGAAGAACTCGATGCGCGTGGTGAGGCCGTTGTAGAACCACACCGCGGGAATCGCCACGAACAGCCCGATGGCGGTCCCGACCAGCGCCTCCGCGATGCCCGCCGACACCGCGCCGAGGCCGCCCGACCCGGTGGCCGCGATGCCCTGGAACGCATTGATGACGCCCAGGGTGGTGGCGAGCAGGCCGACGAACACGGCGGTGGCGCCGATGGTGGCCAGCGACCCCATGCCCTTCTTGAGGTCGGCCGCGGTGAGGGCGGAGGCGCGCTGGATGGCCCGGCGCACGCTGTCGATCACATCGTCGCGGCTCAGCTCGACGCCCGCGTCCTTCTGGAACTGGTACTCCTGCAGCCCGGCCAGGACGACCTTTCCGAGGTGGCTGTACTTGTAGTTCTTCGACTGCGAGACGGCGATGGCGTCCTTCAGATGGCCGTCCTTCAGGTGCTTGGCGACCTGCGGCGCGAAGGCCTTCGACTGCTTCCCGGCCTGCGTGAACGTGAACAGCCGCTCGAAGAAGACGCCCATCGACCACATCGACATCAGCCCGAGCAAGATCATGAGGGCCTTCACGGGGATGCCCATCTGTTCCCAGAGCTCCAGAAGATCCATTGTGCCTCCTACTACCTGCGATTCGATTCACCGGGCGGCGGCGCGCCGACCACCGGCGTCCCGCCGCCCACAACACGTTCGCGCGTCCGCTACCGCAACTGGAAGTTCACCGTCACCGTCATGATGACGGGAACCGCGACGCCGTTCAGCAGCGTCGGCGTATACGTCCACTGCCGCACCGCCTCGATGGCCGCCTCGTCGAGCAGCGGCACCGAGCGCAGCACCTTCACGTCGGTGACCCGGCCGTCGGGGCCGATGACCGCCTCGAGAATCACGACGCCCTGGACGCGGGCCGCCTGGGCGACGGGCGGATACCGCGGCTGCACGTCGGTGACCTTCGTCGGGGCCTGGATGTTGCCGCCGACGCGGACCGGCTCGGGCGGCGGAGGCGGAGGCGGAGGGGCCTCGAGCAGCCCGCCGACGATGCCGCCGACGACGCCCCCGGCGATGCCGCCCTCGACGCCCGAGACGCTGGACAGGTCGAAGCCGGTCTCCGGCGCAATCTGGGCCGGGGCCTCGATGGGCGCGGCGTTGGGGTTGACGTCGACGACCGGCGCCTCGACCGCCTGCGCGGCCGGCGGCGGCGGCGGCGGCGGAGGCGGCGGCGGCGGCGGCGGCGCGGCCACGAACGCCATCATCGACGGCACCTGCGGCAGCGCCTCGGCCGCCAGCAGCGGCACGATGAGGACGGCGGCGATCGCCGCCACGTGCGCGAGCATGGAGACCGGCACCGTGTACCATTTCTGGGCGCCGATCTTGATCGACGGATTCGCGATTTCACCGAACATCTGACCTGCCACAAGCAACCTCCTGCGCCCCGTTTGGGGATAGTCGCTCCACAGTAGAAGGACGCATTATATGCAGACACCAAAACAGTGTCAACGGACCTCGGAACCCGAAAAAACGGCGCCTCGAACCGGCCCGGCCGGCCAGCCCGGAGAGTGTCGCCTGCGGGCCCCGCCCACGCCCCATCGACCCTGCCGGTCGACCCTGCCGGGAGCCTGCGCCGTTCTGCGGCAGAGTCCCGGCCCGCCGGAATCCTGGCCCGCCCATCGTCGCCTTCGGCTCCGCCGGGCGCCCAACCAACCCTCCAGCAGTCCGCGCCGTTCCACGGCGCAGACTGCTACCGCATCCAGGCCACGACCAGGGGCACGAAGATGACCGCGACGATGGTCATCAGCTTGATGAGGATGTTGAGGCTCGGCCCCGCCGTGTCCTTGAACGGGTCGCCGACGGTGTCGCCGATGACCGCCGCCTTGTGCGGCTCCGAGCCCTTGCCGCCGTGGTGGCCCTCCTCGATCAGCTTCTTCGCGTTGTCCCAGACCCCGCCGGCGTTGGCCATCATGAGGGCCATGAGGACGCCGGTCACCAGCGCCCCCCCGAGCAGCCCCCCGAGGCCGGCCACCCCGAGCACGAAGCCGGTCAGCACCGGCGCGACCACCGCGAGGAGGCCGGGCAGGATCATCTCCTTGATGGCCGACTGCGTGGAGATGGCCACGCACCGCGCCGAGTCGGGCTCGGCGGTCCCCTCGAGCAGCCCGGGAATGCTGCGGAACTGCCGGCGGACCTCCTCGATCATCTGGTTCGCGGACCGGCCCACCGCGTTCATGGTCAGGGCCGAGAAGATGAAGGGCAGCATGCCGCCGACGAACATGCCGATGAGCACGTTCGGGTTCGTCAGCTCGAGGCTCAGCTGCCGCGGGTCGAACGCGCCGGCCCCGCCGGCCTGGGCCACGTTGTCGGCGGCGGTGGCCTGGAACGTCGAGAACAGGGCGAGGGCGGTGAGGGCGGCCGACCCGATGGCGAAGCCCTTGCCCATCGCCGCGGTGGTGTTGCCGACGGCGTCGAGGGCGTCGGTGCGGTCGCGCACGAACGGCTCGCACTTGCTCATCTCGGCGATGCCGCCGGCGTTGTCGGCGACCGGCCCGTAGGCGTCGACGCCGAGGCTGATGCCGAGGGTCGAGAGCATGCCGACGGCGGCGATGGCGATGCCGTAGAGCTCGCCGAGCTGGTAGCTGAAGAAGATGGCGAAGCAGACCACGAGGACCGGGTAGCCGCACGACATCATGCCGACCCCGAGGCCCGCGATGATGTTGGTGGCGGGGCCGGTCTCCGACTGCTCGGCGATGTGGCTGGCCGGCGGCATGTCCTTGCCGGTGTAGTACTCGGTGAGCTTGCCGATGACGACGCCGGCCACCACCCCGAACACCACGCAGCCCATGACCGGCCAGGGGACGGTGGTGACCGAGATGAGGGCGGCGGCGCCGCCGACGACGATGACCGACGCCACGATGAGCCCCCGCAGCAGCGCCCCCTGCACCTTGCTCTCGTCGTCGGTCCGCACCGTGAACGTCCCCAGGATGGAGGCGACGATGCCGACCCCGGCCAGCAGCACCGGGAACGCCGCGAGGTCGGCCTGCAGGGCGAGGAAGCCGCTCTCGCCCACCCCCCACAGGTCGGACGCGGTGGCCGCGGTGAGGGCCCACGCGAGGGCCACCGACGAGATGATGCTGCCCACGTAGGACTCGAAGAGGTCGGCCCCCATGCCCGCCACGTCGCCGACGTTGTCGCCCACGCTGTCGGCGATGGTCGCGGGGTTGCGGGGGTCGTCCTCGGGAATGCCCGCCTCGACCTTGCCCGACAGGTCGCCGGCGACGTCGGCCGCCTTGGTGAAGATGCCCCCGCCGACGCGCGCGAACAGGGCGATGGAAGACGCCCCGAGGGAGAGCCCGAGCAGCGACCCCACGGCGGACGGCCCGCGGCCGTCGAGGCCGCCGTACAGCCAGTAGAGCAGCGCGATGCCGAGGGTGCCGAGGGCGACGACGGTCAGGCCCATGACCGCGCCGCTCGAGAACGCCACCCGCAGGGCCCCGGCGAGGCTGGTCTGCGCCGCCGCGGTGGTCCGGACGGCGGCCCCGGTGGCGGTGCGCATGCCGATCCATCCCGCCGTCGCCGAGAGGAACGCGCCGACGAGGAAGCTGACGCCGACGAGGAGCGAGTCGCCCGGCAGGAAGAGCACGAGGACCCCGAACATGACGACGACGAACACCGCCAGGACGCTGTACTCGGTGCGCAGGAAGGCCATCGCGCCGCGGCGGATGAGGGCGGCAATCTGCTGCATGCGCTCCGAGCCGGGGTCGCAGGCGTTGATGGCGCGAATCAGGGAGAGCGCGAAGAGGGCGGCGGCAATGGGCGCGCCGACCCCGAGGAGCACGTAGAGTGAGTTGTCCATTCTCGACCTTGAGCTTTTCGTGACCGTACGGCTCGCCGGCTGATCCGGCGCGGCGCGCACCCCGCCGGCCGTCGCGGGGGAACGCGCCCGGGACGTGGCCTGTCGCGCCGCCGGAGCGGCCGTGCGAGGACGCGCAAAGCTAGCAGCCGTCCGTGCGGCTGTCAAGCGCGCTCGGTCTTCGCGACGGTCGTCTCGACGCGATGAATGCGCGCCGGACCGCCGGCGTCAGAGTCCCAGCGCCAATCCGGCGGCGAGGGCCGCCGCCACCGCGAGCCGGTACCAGGCGAAGGCGGCGAGGGAGTGGCGGGCGAGGTAGCGGAGCAGCCCGGCCACCGCCAGGTAGCCGACGACCCCGGAGGTGACGAGCCCCGCGAGGAGCACCGGCCCGTGCGCTGCGATCCCCTCGCCTCCGAGCATCCGCGCCGCCTGCAGCCCGCCCCCGGCGATGGCGGGAATGCCGAGGAGGAACGCGAAGCGCGCGGCCTCGGGCCGGGACAGGCCCAACAGCAGAGCCACCGTGATGATGGCTCCCGACCGCGAGACCCCCGGCACGAGGGCCGCCGCCTGCGCACAGCCGAGGGCGAGGGCCTCCGCGACCGACAGCGACGAGGCACGCCGGGGGCCGGACCCGCCCCGGTCCGCCCAGAGCATGGCGGCCGCCCCGGCCGCCAGCGCCGCCGCCACCACCGCCGGCCCGCGCAGCCGGTCGACGTGCCCGGAGAGCAGCAGGCCGAGGGGAATCACGGGGGCGGTCGCGAGCAGGATGAGCCGCCCCGTGCGGGCGGCCTCCCCGCCGCCGCCCGAGAGGGCGCCGGGGGCGGCGGCGGTCAGCTCGAGGACGTCGCGGCGGAAGTAGACGAGCACCGCGAGCAGGGTGCCGAGGTGGCAGGCGACGTCGAACGGGACCTCGGCCGCCCCCGCCTCCCAGCCGAACAGCTCGCGGACGAGGATGAGATGGGCGGAGCTCGAGATGGGGAGGAACTCGGTGAGCCCCTGCACGATGCCGAGCCAGACGGCCTGGAGGCTGGTCACGCGGCGTCAGGACGGGCCGGGGTCAACGGGCTGCTCGGAACCCTCGACACGCCGATCCGGAAGGGCCGTCCCCGTCCGCGAGAGACGAGAGCGCACGCCACGGCCGCGCGGGCCCGGGTGGCGAGGCGTGGCGAGGGCCGCGAACACGGCGGGGCCTTGGCCACGGGAATCCTCAGGCGCGGGCCCTCGACTTGCGGCGCCGCTTCGGCTTCGAGGCGGCGCTGGTCGTGGCCGGGGCCGCCTGCAGCCGCCGCGCGGCCCGGCGCTCGCTGATGACGATGGCGGCGGCGGCGGCGACGAAGATCGTGGAGTAGGTGCCGCTGAGCACCCCGACGAGCATCGTGAACGCGAAGCCCCGCAGCACCTCGCCGCCGAAGAGGAACAGCGCGAGGACCGCGAAGGCGGTGGTGCCCGACGTGATGATGGTCCGGCTCAGGGTCTGGTTGATGCTGGCGTTGACGAGCTTGTCGAACGCGTCGCGCCGCATGCGCCGCAGGTTCTCGCGCACCCGGTCGAACACGACGATGGAGTCGTTCACCGAGTAGCCGGTGATGGTCAGCATGGCCGCGACGACGGCCAGCGACAGGTCGAAGCCGAAGAAGGTCAGCATCGACAGGGTCACGAGGATGTCGTGCACGACCGCGATGATCGCCCCTACCGCGAAGCTGAACCGGAAGCGGAAGGCGACGTAGACGAGGATGCCGAGCATCGCGAAGACGAAGGCGTTGACCCCGCGGCGCTGCAGCTCCTCGCCGATGACCGGGCCCACGAGCTCCTGCCCGATGACCGTGAAGCCGCCGATGGGGCTCTGCTCGAGGGCGGCGACGACCGCGTTCGCGCCCTCCTCGAGGCTCGTGCCCTGCTCGGGGTCGTCGCTCTGCGGCAGCCGGATCAGGATCTCGTTGGAGTCGGCGTCGCCGTACTGCTGGACGACGCTCTCGCCGGCCGCGTCGCCCACGGCGCCGCGCACCTGGTCCTCGGTCACCGGCTGATCGAACTGCACGATGACGATGGTGCCGCCCGAGAAGTCGATGCCGAGCGACAGCCCCCCCTGCAGCGCCACCATCGCCGCGCCGGCGGCGATGATGAGGCACGAGAGGCCGACGGCGGGCCAGCGCCACTTGAGGAAGTCGAAGTTCGGGTTCTTGAAGATGGGCATACGCGCGTCGGTGTCCCGGATGGTCAGGCCGCGGCCGCGCCGGCCGGCGGCGGTGCAATCGGATCAGGCGGAGCGGGCTCCGGCGGTTCAGATGCTCAACGAGGCTTCCCGGCGGCGCGTGAGCACCGTCTCGAAGATGGTGCGCGACACGAACACCGCGGTGAACACGTTCGACACCAGGCCGAAGAACAGCGTGGTCGCGAAGCCCTTGATCGGCCCCGAGCCGAACTGGAACAGGAAGGCGGCGGCGATGAGCGACGCGATGTGGGTGTCGAGAATGGTCAGGAAGACGCGGTCGAACCCGGCCGCGACGGCCGCCCGGACCCCCTTGGCGGAGCCCAGCTCCTCCTTGATGCGCTCGAATATCAGCACGTTGGAATCGACCCCCATGCCGATGGTGAGGATGAACCCGGCGATGCCCGGCAGGGTGAGCACGGCCCCGACGTAGGCCATGCACCCGAGCAGGATGAGGAGGTTCATCCCCACCGCGACGACGGCGTTGATGCCCGACAGCCGGTAGTAGAGGAGCATGAACAGCGCCACCGCGATGAGGCCGGAGGCCGACGCGGTGACCCCGGCGCGGATCGAGTCGGCGCCCAGGCTCGGCCCCACGGTGCGCTCCTCGAGATAGGTGAGGGACGCGGGCAGGGCGCCCGACCGCAGGATCAGCGCGAGATCGGTCGCCTCCCCGGTCGTGAAGGTGCCGGTGATGCGCCCCTCGTCGGCGATGCGCTCCTGGATGACGGGGGCCGAGTAGACCCGGTTGTCGAGGATGATGGCGAGGTTGCGCCCGACGTTGCTCCCCGTGAAGTTGCCGAACTTGCGGGCCCCCTCGCGGTTGAACGAGAAGCTGATCGCGGGCTGGTTGAACTCGTCGATGGTCGGCCGCGCGTTGCGCAGGTCGCGCCCCGTCACCGGGGCGACCCGCCGCACCAGGTAGTAGACGGTCGAGCCGGGCGCGGCCCCGAGGGACTCGTCGGCGCCGGACACGACCTCCATGTCCGGGGGCACGATGCCGTTCCTCGCCTGCAGCAGCAGCTCGCGCGAGAGGGCGGGGCCGTCCTCGACCAGCTTCAGCTCGAGGAGGCCGGTCGAGCGGATGATCTCCTTCGCCCCCTGCACGTCCTCGACGCCGGGCAGCTGGACGAGAATCTGGTCGCCGGCCACGCCGTGGGGGGCGACGATGGGCTCGGCGACCCCGAGCTCGTTGACCCGGCGCTCGATGGTCTGCAGGGCCTGCCGCACCGACTCCTCTCGCAACTGGCGCTCGATGCCCGGCCGCATCTCGAAGGTGTAGGCGCCGGGGCCGTCGGACCGGCGATCATAGCTCCCCCCTGCAACACCGGACCCGATGCCCTGCGGGAACAGGTCGTCGGCGATCCCCCGGAACTCCTGGTCGCGCTCGGCGGGGACGCCCTCGACCCGGATCTCGGTCGGGGTGGCGGCGCCGGCCGAGAGCAGCTCGATGCCGACGAGGCTCGCCTGCTCCCTCAGCTGCTCGGCGCTGGTCTCGGTCTCGACCCGCAACGCGTCGTCGGTCTGCACGCGGAGCACGAGATGGACGCCGCCCCGGAGGTCGAGGCCGAGCCGCACCTGATCCTCGGGCGGATAGATGGCGAACGCGGCCGCGGCCGCCACCGCCAGGATGGTCAACAGCTTCCAGCGCAGGTTCTTCTTCACCATGACTCGATCCGTCTCGTCGTCCGCCCCGGCCCGGGGCGCCCCCGGCGGCGCCCCCCCGGCCGGTTACATCGACGTGGAATCCTGGGCCACCGGCTCCTGCCCCTGATAGCCCCCGACCGCCGACCGCGACACCTCGATGCGCACCTTGTCGGCCACCTGGAGCTGGACCGACCGGTCGTTCAGCTTGGTGATGGACCCGTAGATGCCGCTCGTCGTGATCACCCGGTCGCCCACCTTGAGGGCGTCGCGGAACTCCTGCACCTTCTTCTGCCGACGTCGCATCGGCAGCAGGATGATGAAGTAGAAGATGGCGAGGATCAGCGCGAACGGCAGGAACTGCGCCCACAGCGGCGGGCTGCCCTGCGAGGCCTGGGCGAAGAGCGTCGGGAGGCCGGGGTCAGGCATCGGTGGTCTTCAATCGCCGGCCCGCCCGTCGGCGGCGCCGCCCTCGGCGACGTCAGGAACGGGGCCGGCGGGAGAACGTCTCGTGAAAGCGCTGCCGGAACGATTCGAACGTGCCGAACAAGATAGCCTCCCTCATGCGGCGCATCGTGTCAAGGTAGAAGTGCAGGTTGTGCAGCGTGTTGAGGGTCCTCCCGGTCATCTCGCCGGCCACGTGCAGATAGCGCAGGTAGGCCCGGGAGTACCGCCTGCACGTGTAGCACGGGCACCCCGGATCGGGGGGGCGCGCGTCGTCCGCGAACTCCGCCCGCTTGATGGACAGCGGCCCCTCGCGGGTCAGGATCTGGCCGTTGCGGGCGTTGCGGGTCGGCAGCACGCAGTCGAACAGGTCGATGCCGGCGGCCACGCTCTCGACGAGGTCGTCGGGCATCCCCGTCCCCATCAGGTACCGCACGCGGTCGTCGGGCAGCAGGCGCGCGGTGCCCGCGACCACCCGGTACATCACGTCCACCGGCTCGCCCACGCTGAGGCCGCCGATGGCGTAGCCCTCGAACCCCAGGGCCGTCGTCGCCCGCGCGCTCGCCTCCCGCAGGCCCTCGTAGACGCTGCCCTGCACGATGCCGAACTGCGCCTGACCGGGGTTGGTGACCTCGCCGCCCAGACTGCCCGGGTCGTCGCGGAGGGCCAGGAACCGCGTGCGGGACCGCCGCGCCCAGCGCAGCGTCCGGCGCATCGAGGCCTCGGCCTCGGGCTCGGACACCGGATAGCTGGTGCACTCGTCGAACGCCATGGCGATGTCCGAGCCGAGCCGGGCCTGGATGTCGGTCGCGCTCTCGGGCGTCAGCCGCTGCCGGCTGCCGTCGAGGTGCGAGCGGAACGAGACGCCGTCCTCGTCGATGGTGCGGCGCTCGCCGAGGCTGAACACCTGGTAGCCGCCGCTGTCGGTGAGGATCGGCCGGTCCCAGCCGATGAAGCGGTGGAGGCCGCCGGCCCGCGCCACCAGGCGGGCGCCCGGCCGCAGATGCAGGTGGTAGGTGTTGGCGAGCACGAGCTCGGCCCCGAGGCCGATGACGTCGCGGTGCGTCAACCCCTTGACGGCCCCCCGCGTGCCCACCGGGGCGAACGCCGGGGTGCGGACGACCCCGTGCGGGGTGTCCATCTCCCCCGCCCGCGCCTCCCCGTCGCGGTGGGTCACCCGGAAAGAAAGAGCGCAATCGGACTTCGGCATCACCTGAGGGCCCCGGCGCCTGCCGTATACTACGCGTTCCACGGGCCCATGCGGGGCTAGGAGTCTGCGCC
This sequence comes from Vicinamibacterales bacterium, assembly GCA_965116765.1. Lineage (GTDB taxonomy): Bacteria > Acidobacteriota > Vicinamibacteria > Vicinamibacterales > UBA8438 > JAJEEA01. The sequence goes on from OZ220718.1 coordinate 3,397,146, forward strand.
GTAGAACGGTGCAGACTCCTGGCAGGGTTGGTTGGGCGCCCAGCGGAGCCGAAGGCGACGATGGGCGGGCTGGGAGTCGGCGCCGGGGAACGGCGACTCCCGCGGGGTCGCGTCGGGGCACCAGGACGGGCAAGGACAGGGCATTGAGACGGCTTCGCATCGGGGTCATATACGGGGGCCGCTCGGGCGAGCACGAGGTGTCGCTGGCGTCGGCCGCCGCCGTCTTCGCCAACCTCGATCGCGGGCGCTACGACCCCGTACCCATCCGCATCTCGCGCGACGGCCGCTGGTCGGTGGCCGACCGCGCCCCCGCCGAGGAGTCGGCGGCGAAGGTCATCGGGCAGACCCGGGCGGCGCGGCGGGCCCTGCGCGACGGCCGCGAGGTGCATCCCATCGCCCACCCCGGCGACGAGACCCTGATGGTCGTCGGCCGCGCCGCGGACCCGCCCGCCCGCGAGAGGGACGACGGGCAGACGCTGGCCGGCACCATGACTCTGGACGTCATCTTCCCCATCGTGCACGGTCCCTTCGGCGAGGACGGCACGCTGCAGGGCCTGCTGGAGCTGGCGGACATCCCCTACGTGGGGGCGGGGGTGGTCGGGGCCGCGACGGGGATGGACAAGGCGGTGATGAAGGCGCTGTTCGCGGCGGCCGGCCTGCCCATCGTGAAGCACGAGACGGTGCTGCGCCGCGCCTGGCGGAAGGACCGCGGGGAGATTCTCGCCGAGCTGACCGCGCGCCTCGACTACCCCCTGTTCGTCAAGCCCGCGAACCTCGGGTCGAGCCTGGGCATTTCGCGCGCGGCCGACGAGGCCTCGCTGGCGGCCGGCATCGACGAGGCGGCGGCCTACGACCGGAAGATCATCGTCGAGGAAGGGGTGTCCCCCTGCCGCGAGATCGAATGCGCGGTGCTCGGCAACGACGAGCCCGAAGCGTCGGTGCCGGGGGAGATCGTCCCCGCCGGCGACTTCTACGACTACGAGGCGAAGTACCTGGACGACCGGTCGCGGGCCATCGTCCCCGCGGACCTCGCCCCCCGCGAGGCGGAGCGGATAAGCGGCTACGCGGTCGCCGCGTTCCGCGCCATCGACTGCGCGGGCATGGCCAGGGTCGACTTCCTCCTCGACCACGCCGGCCGGATCTTCCTGAACGAGATCAACACCCACCCCGGGTTCACCACCATCAGCATGTTCGCCAAGCTCTGGGAAGCCAGCGGCGTCGGCTACCCGGCGCTGCTCGACCGGCTGATCGAGCTCGCGATGGAGCGGCACGCCGACCGGCGGGAGTCCCGCATCGGCGGCCCCTGAAGGCGGGAGCCTCGCGCCGGGCGACCCCCGCGCCAGGATCCGCGCGGAGGCCGTGAGCGTCTGGTCGGACGCCCGGCGGAGCCGAGACGATGATGGACGGGCGCGGCCGCGCGGCTACTCGAACGGGGTGCGCCCGTCCCACACGCGGACCGAGCGGATGACGTCGCCGCGCTGCAGGCGGTCGACGACGTCCATGCCCGCGATCACGGCGCCGAGCGCCGGGTACCGGCCGTCGAGCCCGGGCTGGGGAGACGCGGCGATGAAGAACCCGCTGCTGCCGGTGTCGGGGCCGTCGAGGGCGAGGCCGACCGTCCCCCGCAGATGGGGCCGCGGGCCGAGCTCGTCGCGAACCCGGTAGCCCGGCCCGCCGTCGGCGCGGGAGCGGGGGTCGCCTGCGCGCACCAGCCCGTCCGCCACCTCGTCCACGAGCATCCCGTCGTAGTAGCCGGATCGGGCGAGGCGCATGAAGTGGCCGCTCGACAGCGGCGTCTCGTTGACGGCCAGCTCGATCTGAACGGTGCCGCGGTCGGTGTCGACGTACACGTGCGGCGAGACCGAGGGCCGCACGAGCTCGGGCGACTCGTACGTCCCGAGGGGCTGCGGCAGGGGCGTCGACCGGATCTCGCGAGCGGGATCGTCGGGGCCGCCGGGGCCCGCGAGACGCGCCGCGGCCGCGACCCGGACCGCCCAGTCGGGGTCGTCGAGCGCGTCCCGCAGCGCCTCGAGGGCGGGGCCGCCGCCGATGCGGGCCAGCGCCTCGACGGCCGCCGCCCGCGCCGCCGGCGACGCCGCGTTGACCTCGCCGCGGTAGGCGGCGGCGAGGAACTCGACGGCCCGGCGGCCGCCCACGTCGCCGAGCAGCCGCGCCGCGGCCTCGCGGACGGCCGCGTTCCCGTCCGAGAGATGGTCCACCAGCACCGCGTCGAGACCGGGGGCGCGGACCGCGGCGAGGGCCTGCAGGACGGCGGGCACCACCCGCCGGTCGTCGTCCTCGAGGAGCAGGGAGAGCCGAAAGGCGGCCGCGTCGGGGTCCGCGAGGGCGAGCGCGCGGGCGAGATCGGCCCGGACCTGCCAGTGGGGGTCGGGGGGCAGGCCCGACAGGAGCAGCAGGAACGACTCGGGGTCGAGCTCCGCGAGGGCGGTCAGGGCCGCCCCCCGCACCGCCGGCGCGCCGTGCGCGAGCAGCTCGATGGCGATCTCGACCGTCTCCGGCGCGCCGGCGGCGCCGAGGGCGTCGAGGAGGGCGACGAGCAGGCCCGGGTCGAGGTCGCGGCTCCGCAGCAGATCGCGCAGCGCCGGGGTCGCCGACGGGTCGCCGACGGCGCCCAGCGCCCGGACCGCGGACAGCACCACCCTCGGGTCCCGCCGGTCCCGGTCGAGGAGCTCGACGAGGACGGGGACCGCCGACGCGTCGCCGAGCGCCCCCAGGCCGCGGGCGGCCAGCGAGACCCCGACGGTGCCGCCGACGCCGGCCAGGGTGCGGAGGGGGCCGGCCGCCCGGGGATCGCCGACCCGCCCCAGCGCGTCGGCGACCGGCCACCACCAGAGCAGGGGATCGCCGGACTCGCCGAGGACGACCGCGGCGAGCGCGTCGAAGTCGCCCAGCGCGGCCAGCGCGCCGATCCCCGACCGGAACGCTTCGACCCGGGGGCCCAGCGGGTATCCCATCTCGTCGGGATCGACGTCGTAGGCCACCGTGACGTGGGACGCGGCCATCGCCCGAATGGCCCCGGCCGCCTCCCGGGCCGGCAGCCGGCCGAGGGCGTGCGCGGCCCGCGCCTGCACGAGGGGCGACGGGTCCTCGAGGGCGGCGATCAGGGGCCCGGCCGCCGCCGGATCGGCGAGCAGCCCCAGCCCGAAGGCGGCGACGGCCCGGACGTCCGGCTCGGGATCGGAGAGGGCCGCGTCGAGCGCCGGCGCGCCCGCCGCCAGTCCGACCCGGCCGATGGCCTGCACGGCCCGATAGCGGACCGGGGCGGCGGGGTCGCGGGCGAGCCCGAGGAGGTCGGGGACCGTCGCCGGCGCGAAGCCGGCCGGGGCGCCGGGCCCGCCCGCCGCGCCGCCGGGAGCCGGCCGGTCGAGGGGCGGCGACGCGGGATCGCGCAGCAGCCGCTGATCTTCGAGCCACAGAATCCAGGCCAGCTTCTGGTCGCGGGTCGCCGGGGCCGGCGCCCCGACGGTCGACGGCGAGGACGCGCAGCCGGCGCCGGCGGCGGCGATGCACACGGCGACGACGAGTCTGGAGAGGCGACGTGGAAGGGTGAGGGATGCTGGCATCGGCTCCGCCGCGGCCGGGCGCGTATACGATACCATGTGGTTTCCGACCGCTTCCCACCGTCGCGGCGGCCCCGCGACCCCCTGGACCGCCTGCTCGGCCTCGAGCGCTTCGGCATCCGGCCGGGGCTCGACACCATCCGGCGCCTGATGGCGGCCCTCGGAGACCCCCAGGCCGCCTACCCGTCCATCATCGTGGCGGGCACGAACGGCAAGGGCTCGGTGGCGGCGATGCTCGACAGCGCCCTGCGCGCGGCCGGGTACCGGGCGGGCCGGTACACCTCGCCCCACCTGACGTCGCTCACCGAACGGTTCACCGCCGGCGGCGCCGAGATCCGCGAGGCGGCGCTGCGCGAGGAGGCGGCGGCGGTGCTGCAGCAGGCCGACGTGCTCCTGCGCACGGGCGGGCTGGCTCATCCTCCGACGTTCTTCGAGGCGGCGACCGCAATCGCGCTGTCGTGGTTCCGGCGCGCGGCGGTCGACGTCGCGGTGGTCGAGGTCGGACTGGGGGGGCGGCTCGACGCCACCAACGTGCTGACCCCGGCGGCGGGGGTCATCACGTCGATCGGACTCGACCACCGGGAGCACCTCGGCGACACCCTCGAAGCGGTCGCGGCCGAGAAGGCGGGCATCGTCAAGCCGGGCATGGTGGTGGTGACGACCGAGACCGCCCCGCCGGCCGTCGCGGTCATCGACGACGCGTGCCGGCGGCGCGGCGCCCGCCTCGTCCGGGCCGGAGAGGACACCGCGATCGCGGTGCGGCGGGAGGGCCCCCGCCCCCGGATCGAGGTCACCACCCCCCGGCGCCGCTACCCCGCGTTCCCCCTGGGTCTCGCCGGCGCGCATCAGCGGTCGAACGCGGCCGGCGCCATCCGCCTGCTGGAATCGCTGGCCGGCGCCGGGCTGCCCGTCGCGCCCGAGGCCGTCGTCCGCGGGCTCTCGGAAGTGGCGTGGCCGGGGCGCCTCGACCTCGTCCGCGCGCCGGGGCGCGGGGCGGTCCTGCTCGACGCCGCCCACAACCCCCCGGCGGCGGCGGCCCTGGCGCGGCACCTTCGGGACGCGTTTCCCCGACGGCTGCCCATCGTCTGCGCGGTCATGCGCGACAAGGACGCCGACGGCATCATCGACCGCCTCGCCCCCTGCGCGAGCCGGATCGTCTGCACCGCGCCGCGCAACCCGCGGGCGACCCCGGCCCGCGCCCTCGCGGATCGCGTGCGGGCGCGGGCGCCGGGGCTTCCCGTGACCGCCGACGACGACCCCCGCCACGCCCTCGAGACGGCCTGGCGCACGGCCGAGACGGTCTGCGCGACCGGCTCCATCTTCCTCGTGGGAGAGCTGCTCGCGGAGCTGCGCCGGCGGCGCGAGCCGTAGCCCGGACGACTCCCGACGCCGTCCTCCGCGGGGCAGCGCCGCCCCCCGCGCCGAGAGCGTCCGCCTCGGGCCCGCCTCGGCGGCGCAACCCGCGCGCGGCGCGCGGGAGCCGTGGTATTCTCGGAACGTTCGGGCCCCGGCAACTCGCTCGGCGCCCCTCCCTCCATGAACCGCCCAGTCCGTCCGGGAAGCCGTGGTGAAACCGCGCGTCGCGCCGGTCGGGCGCGGCCGGGCCTGCTCCTCGGGGCCCTCGGGCTCGCGGCCGCCCTCGCCGCCACCGTCCCGGTCGGCGCCCAGGACCTGCCGGCCGCCATCGGCGGGTCGAGGCAGTTCCACTGGGAGCGGGTCGCGCCCAACCAGCTGTGGCTGAGCGGCGAGGTCGAGATAGACGGCGGCGGGGGCGAGAGCTGGCGCTTCCATGCCGACGACGCCAACATCTACACCGACGAGTCGCTGCTCGTGGCCACCGGCAACGTGGTGTTCTCGAGCGAGAACGCCCGGCTCGCGGCGGACCGGGCGGAGTTCGACTACGAGTCGGGGACCGGCATGTTCTTCAGCGCGTCGGGCTCCACCGAGCTGGTCGAGGACATCGAGCCGAGCATGTTCGGCACCCAGGAGCCGGAGATGCGGTTCTGGGGAGAGCTCATCGAGAAGACCGGCACGCGCAGCTACCGCCTGACCAACGGGGGCTTCACCTCGTGCATCCAGCCGACCCCGCGCTGGGAGGTGCAGGCCACCTCGGTCGACATCGACCTGGACCAGTACGCCCGTCTGCGCAACATGCTGCTGCTGGTGAAGGGCGTCCCCCTCTTCTATCTGCCGTACATGTACTACCCGGTTCAGGCGGACGACCGCGCCACCGGCTTCCTGATGCCCACCTACGGCAACTCGACGGTGCAGGGGTCGTCGATCAGCAACGCGTTCTTCTGGGCCATCAACCGCAGCCACGACGCCACCGTCTTCCACGACTGGCTCACGACCACCGGCCAGGGCACGGGAGGCGAGTACCGCTACGTGCTCGGGGAGGGCCGCGGCGACGCCGAGGCGTACCTGCTGAACGAGAACGCGGGCCCCGACCCGTTCCGCGGCGGCGACGCGATGCTGCCGGCCCGCCGCAGCTTCCGGATGCGCGGCAACCTCCAGCACACGTTCACGGAGGCCATCCAGGCGCGGGGCCAGGTCGACTACTTCTCGGACATCGAGGTGCAGCAGACGTACCAGCGCGACATCTTCCAGGCGACCAACAGCTCGCGCTCGTACGGCGGCAACGTGACCGGCTCGTGGAATGCGTACACCCTGAACGGGACCGCCGACTTCCGGGAGACGTTCTTCGGGCTCGACGACTCGTCGCTCCACGGGGCGGGACCCCGGGTCTCGTTCAGCCAGTCGGAGCGGCAGATCGGGACCCTGCCCGTCTACTACGGCTTCAACAGCGAGTACGCCAACCTGCTCCAGAGGCAGGGCTTCGGCGGGACGGTGACCGATTCGGGGCTGACCCGCTTCGACGTCAGCCCGCTGGTCCGAGTGCCGTTCACGCGCTGGCCCTTCCTGACCTTCAACTCGTCGGTGGAGTACCGCCGGACCCACTGGCGGGAGAGCATCGACCTCGCGACCATGGACCAGGTCGACGCCCCCATCTCGCGGTCGATGGTCGAGATGTCGACCGAGATCACCGGTCCCGTGTTCGTCAAGATCTGGGACACGCCCGACACGGGCTACTCCGAGCGGATGAAGCACCTCATCGAGCCGTGGATCTCGGTGGAGCGGACCACCGCCGTCGACAACTTCGATCAGATCGTCAGAATCGACAGCACCGACTCGATCGTCGGCAACACGACCCGCCTCCGCTACGGCATCGACAACCGGCTGTACGCGAGGCGGGGCGACAGCGGGGCGCAGGAGTTCCTGACGATCGGGGTCGAGCAGACCTACTACACCGACGAGCGCGCCTCGCAGTTCGACCAGCAGTTCCTGACCAGCTTCCAGCAGACGGCGCCGAGCAACCTGTCGCCGCTCGCCCTGACGGTGCGCGCCGCCATCACCGAGGGCATGAACGGATCGCTGCGGGCCGAGTACGACACCCACTTCATGGCCCTGCGGACGATCCGGGCCGACGCCGACATCGCGTTCAGCGACCGGCTCTTCCAGCGCACCGGCTGGAGCCAGCGACGCTTCATCGAGGGACTCTCGGGATTCGACAACAAGGACTTCCTCGACCACACCCTGAACTCGTTCACCAACTACCGGGCGCGCGACAACAAGTGGGGAGGCGTCTACCAGTTCAACTACGACGTGCAGCTCGGGCGCATGGTGCAGCAGCGGATGCTCGCGTACTACAACGCGCAGTGCTGCGGGTTCAGCGTCGAGTACCAGACCTACAATCTCGCCAACCTCGGGTTCTTCCGGGCCCAGGCGGCGCAGGACAAGCGCCTCAACGTCTCGTTCACCCTGGCCGGGCTCGGCACGTTCGCGAACCTGCTCGGCGCCTTCGGCCCCGGGACCGGGTCGCGGCAGTACTGACGGCCCGACCGTGTCGGACACCATCCTCGTCACGGGCGCGGCCGGCTTCGCCGGCAGCCATCTGCTCGCCCTCCTGCAACGCGACGCGCCGGGTGCCGACCTGCTGGCGTGGCGCCGGCCTCCGGCGTCCGGCGCGCGGGGCGAGGCGGCGCCGCCCCGGCCGCTCCCGGCGGGGGCGGCGTGGCGCGACGTGGACCTGCTCGACGGCTCCGCCGTGCGGCGGGCGGTGGCGGAGCGGCCGCCGGCCCGGGTGTACCACTGCGCGGGCATCGCGAACGTGAACGGGTCGTGGGCCGAGCGGCAGGCGACCCTGCGGGGCAACGTGACGGGCACCGAGCACCTCCTGGCGGCGCTCCGCGACCTGCCCGCCCCGCCCAGGGTCCTGATTCCCGGCTCGGCGCTCGTGTACCGGCCTTCGACCGCGGCCCTCGACGAGACCGCGCCCCTCGGCCCGGTCAGCCCCTACGGCGCGAGCAAGCTCGAGCAGGAACGGGTGGGACTCGAGGCGGCCCGGAAGGGCGGCCTCGCCGTCGTCCTGACGCGGTCGTTCACCCACATCGGCCCCGGGCAGGCCCCCGCCTACGCCGCCTCGGGCTTCGCCGAGCAGATTGCCCGCATCGAGGCGAGGCTCGCCGAGCCCGTGCTCTCGGTGGGCAACCTCGAGGCGCGCCGGGACCTGACGGACGTGCGCGACACGGTGCGGGCCTACCGGGCGTTGATGGCCCGCGGGACGCCGGGCCGGCCGTACAACGTGTGCTCGGGCGCCGCCCACCGCATCGGCGACGTGCTCGACGCCCTGCTCGCCCTCGCCAGGGTCCCCATCGCGATCCGGCAGGACCCCGACCGCCTGCGCCCCGGCGACAACCCGGTGCTGCTCGGAGACCGATCGCGCATCACCTCCGAGCTGGGTTGGGAGCCGCGGCGACCGCTGTCGGAGACCCTGTCCGACCTGCTCGGCTACTGGCGCGGGGTGCTCGCGGGCGAGACCCCCTCGCTCTCCCCTTGACGCGCGGGGCGCGTCCGGTGCACGATGCGGCCGTGGGCGAACAAAAGCCGAATACTGGACCCGGGCGGGCCGCCGCGACCCTGTTCGACCTGTCGCCCTCGCGGCCGACGACCCGGCAGGTCGCGGAGCGGGTCCGCGAGGGCCGCGCCGGCGACCCCGCCCGCCCCGCCGATCTGCCGGCCGCGGTGCGCCGCGCCGACGACGCGCGCTACCAGGAGGTGACCTGCCGCTCGGCCCTGAACCGCGTGCGCGGCATGCCGTTCGAATGGACCCTGAACCCGTACCGCGGCTGCACCCACGGCTGTCACTACTGCTTCGCGCGCCGGTACCAGCCGCACCTGGAGCTGGACGCGGGCGACGAGTTCGCGTCGGTCATTCTCGTGAAGGTGAACTTCGTCGAGGTGCTCCGTCGGGAGCTCGCGAGGCCGCGGCGGCGCCCCGGACCGATCGGGTTCGGCACCGCCACCGATCCGTATCAGCCAATCGAGGGGCGCTACCGGCTCACCCGCGGGGTGCTCGAGGCCCTGGTCGAGCGCCCGGCGCCGGTCGGCCTGATCACCAAGGGGCCGATGGTGGTGCGCGACGCCGACCTCCTGCAGGACCTCTCCCGAAAGACCGAGTGCACCGTGCACGTGAGCGTGCCGACCGTCGACGAGGACGCGTGGGCGGCCCTCGAGCCGGGCACCGCCCACCCCCTGCAGCGGCTGCGCGCGGTGCGGGCGCTGGCCGACCGGGGCATCCGGGCGGGGGTGCTGGTGGCCCCGATCGTGCCGGGGCTGACCTCGCACCCCGCGAAGATGGAGCGGACCGTCAAGGCCATCGCCGACCACGGCGCCCGCTTCTGCGGGGCCGTCGTCCTCCATCTCGAGGGCGGGGCCCGCGAGCACTTCCTGCGGTTTCTCGACCGCGAGTTCCCCGACCTCGCCCCGCGCGTCGACCGGCTCTACGCCGGCAAGTACGCCCCGCGGCGCTACCGCGACCAGGTGCACGGGGTGCTGGAGCTGATGCGGCGCCGCTACCGCCTGCCGACCCGGGGCGGCGCCGCCAGGCAGGAGGAGGCCCCGGGCGCCCCCGACCCGGGGCCGCGGCAACCGGGGCTGCTCCCTTAGCGGAGCTGCAACAGGCGCTCCACGCGCTGCTCGGTCGGGGGATGGGTGCTGAACAGGGACATCACCCCGGCGCGGGAGAACGGCTTGACGATGAACATGTGGGCGGTGGCGGGGCTGGCGTCGATGGGCACCCGCCGCGAGCCCGCGTCGATCTTGCGCAGGGCCCGGACGAGCCCGTGAGGGCTGCCCACGATGCCGGCGGCGCCGCGGTCGGCCGCGAACTCCCGCGAGCGCGAGATCGCCGACTGGATGAGGATGGCGGCGATGGGCGCGAGGATGATGGTGGCGATGAGGGCGAGGGGGTTGCTGCCCTCGCCGTCGTCGCGGTGGCCGAGGCCGCCGAAGATCGCCGCGAACTGCGCCATGCGGGCGACCATCATGACGGTGGCGGCGATGGTGGCGGCCACCGAGCCGATGAGGATGTCGCGGTGCTTGACGTGGGCGAGCTCGTGGGCGATCACCCCTTCGAGCTCTTCCCGGTCGAGCATGCGCAGGATGCCGCGGGTCGCCGCCACCGCCGCGTGCCGCGGGTTCCGCCCCGTCGCGAAGGCGTTCGGCGAGTCGTCGGGAATGACGTAGACCTTCGGGGTCGGCAGGCCCGCCCGGCTCGCGAGGTGCGCGGTCATCTCGTGCAGGGGATGCTCGGGCCCCACCTGCTCGGCCCGGTACATGCGCAGCACGATGCGGTCGGAGAACCAGTACGAGCCGAAGTTCATGGCGACCGCGATGACGAACGCGAACATCAGGCCGGCCTGGCCCCCCAGAAGCTCGCCGATCACGAGCAGGAGCCCGCTGAGAAGACCGAGCAGGACGACCGTCTTCACCGAGTTGCCCATGGGTTGCAGCCCTCCTTGTTCGCCGGCTCCGCTTCCCCGTCACGCCCGGGGTCCGGGTGGGTGCGGCGCGTCGGCGACGACATCTCACCACCCTGTCAGATACCTCGTCACGCCCCGGGACTCCCGTCGGGCGGGCCCGGGCCGCCGCGCAGGACGTCGACGGCCAGCGCCGCCACCAGCGCCGCCCGCCACGGCAGCGAGTCGACCTCGATGTGCTCGTGAAGGGCGTGCGGCCCGGCGCCGACCGCCCCCAGGCCGTCGAGGGTGGGGGTGCCGACGGCGGCCGTGAAGTTGCCGTCCGATCCGCCGCCGGTGGCGCCCTCCGACAGGTCGTGGCCCAGCCTGCCGGCGATGTCCCGCGCCCTCTCGTAGAGACGGGCCACCGCCGCGCTTCGTTCCAGGGGCGGTCGGTCGAACCCGCCGGTCACCTCGATGCGGGTGCCGGGCACGGTGGGGGTCCGGTTCCGCACGAAGTCGAGCACCCGATCCATGTCGGCGACCGCCACCACCCGGGCATCGACGACCGCCCGGGCCTCCTCGGCCACGACGTTGGGCAGGGTGCCGCCGGTCATCGTCCCGACGTTGAGCGACACGCCGGGCGCCAGGCCGCGCACCCGCTGCAGGTCGACGATCTGGGCGGCGAGCTCGTGGACCGCGCTGGCGCCCTTGTCGGGCTCGACCCCGGCGTGGGCGGGGACCCCGTGGACGGCGACGTGGAACTCGGCGCAGCCCTTGCGGGCCGTCTTCACGCCCCCGCCGGCGAGCCCCGGCTCGAGCACGAGGGCGGCCCGGCTCCGCCGCGCCTCCTCCTCGATGAGGGTGCGGGAGGTACGGCTGCGGCGCTCCTCGTCCGAGGTCCACAGCATGACGATGCGCCCCGCGGCGGGCGACGCCTCGAGCACCGCGCGGGCCGCGAGCAGGCCCAGAGCGACGCCCGCCTTCATGTCGAAGACCCCCGGGCCGAAGAGCCGGCCGTCCCGGAACTCCAGCGGCATGCGCGCGAGCTGTCCGACCGGCCACACGGTGTCGAAGTGGCCGAGCAGGAGCACCTGGCTCTCGCCGCTCCCGAACTCGGCCCGGAGATGATCGCCGGCCCGCGCCTGGGGCAGCCGGGCGACGGTCCCCCCGATCGCCTCCATGCGCTCCCGCAGCTCGCGGCCGCAGCTGTCGACGGCCATCTTGTTGTCGGTGGGCGACTCCAGGCGCGCGAGGGCGAGGGTGGTCTCGACGACCCATTCGCGCCGGGACTCGCAGTAGGCGAGCAGCGCCTGCTCGACCGCGGCGCTCGACGTGTCCAGTCCGGTGCCCATCGTACTTCCAGCCTACTCGATCCTGCGGGTGACGCGGTCAGGCGGGCTGCCGCGAGGCCCGGTCGCGGCCGCGGCCGGGCCTCGGTCGGGTTGCGCGGCCGCCGTCGCCGCCGCATAATGTCGGCATGCGCTTCCGCACCCTCGTCGGAGGCTGTCTCGTGTCCCTGCTGGCGGCTTCGGCGCCGCTCGACGCGGCGCCCGCCGGCGAGCCGCAACGCCGTCCCGTACCCCGGCCGTTCCCGCGGCCGGGCGAGTCCGAGCCGGCCCGCGACGAGGCCCGGCCTCGCGCCGGGGGCCCGGCCCCGGTGCAGGCCCCCGGCGCGCAGCCGGCCGCCGCGCCCACGGACGCGGCGCTGGGGCTCCCGATCTACCCGGCCGCGCAGTTCATCACGTCGTACGACGCCGGACGCCGGCAACGCTACTATCTCTTCGGCACCAACTCCGACTTCGAGGCGATGGTGCGCTACTACCGCAACGTCCTCCGCGAACGCGGGAACCGGGTCTTCGACGAGCCGCCGACCCACATCTTCGAGGTCGGACGCTTCCGCGAGCGGGAGATGGCCTTTCCCCCGAGCGTGACCATCAAGGATTATGCGTGGAACGGGTCGGAGGGGTACCTGAACCCCGCCGGCGGGGAGCCCGCCCGGTTCCGGACGATCATACAGATCGTCCCGTCTCCCCCGCAATCGCGGCGCTGAGAGCCTTGCGCCGCCGGCGTTTTCGCGCCGGCGACCTCCGATTCGACCGCCTCAACCCTGCTTGGCCGCCCGCACGTAGACCTCGCGTTCCTGCCGGAACTCGGCGGACTTCTCGCGCATGCCGGCGCCGATCGCCTCGGACGCGTCGATGCCCTTGCCGGCCGCGTAGTCGCGCACCTGCTGCGTCAGCTCCATGCTGCAGAACTTGGGGCCGCACATCGAGCAGAAGTGGGCGACCTTGGCCCCCTCCGCCGGCAGGGTCTCGTCGTGGAAGGCGCGCGCCGTCCGGGGATCGAGCGACAGGTTGAACTGGTCTTCCCAGCGGAACTCGAAGCGCGCCTTCGACAGCGCGTCGTCCCACGCCTGGGCCCTCGGATGCCCCTTGGCGAGGTCGGCGGCGTGGGCCGCGATCTTGTAGGCGATGACCCCCGCCTTGACGTCGTCCCGGTTGGGGAGGCCGAGGTGCTCCTTGGGGGTGACGTAGCAGAGCATGGCGGTGCCGTACCAGCCGATCATCGCGGCCCCGATGGCCGACGTGATGTGGTCGTAGCCGGGGGCGACGTCCGTCGTCAGCGGCCCCAGCGTGTAGAACGGCGCCTCGTCGCACCAGTCGAGCTGGTGCTCCATGTTCTCCTTGATGAGGTGCATGGGAACGTGCCCCGGCCCCTCGTTCATCACCTGGACGTCGTACTCCCAGGCGATGCGGGTCAGCTCGCCCTGGGTCTTCAGCTCGGCGAACTGCGCCTCGTCGTTGGCGTCGGCGATGGACCCCGGGCGCAGGCCGTCGCCGAGCGAGAACGAGACGTCGTAGGCCCGCATGATCTCGCAGATCTCGCGGAAGCGCGTGTAGGTGAAGTTCTCCTCGTGGTGGGCGAGGCACCACTTGGCCATGATCGACCCGCCACGGGACACGATGCCGGTGACCCGCCGGGCGGTCATCGGGACGTAGCGCAGCAGCACCCCCGCGTGCACCGTGAAGTAGTCGACCCCCTGCTCGGCCTGCTCGATCAGGGTGTCGCGGTAGATCTCCCACGTCAGGTCTTCGGGCCGGCCGCCGACCTTCTCGAGGGCCTGGTAGATGGGCACGGTGCCGATGGGCACCGGCGAGTTGCGGACGATCCACTCGCGGGTCTCGTGGATGTCGGGGCCGGTCGACAGGTCCATCACCGTGTCGGCGCCCCACAGGGTCGCCCAGCGCAGCTTCTCGACCTCCTCGTCGATGGACGACGACACCGCCGAGTTGCCGATGTTGGCGTTGATCTTCACGAGGAAGTTCCGGCCGATGGCCATCGGCTGGAGCTCGGGGTGGTTGATGTTGGCGGGGATGATGGCGCGGCCCCGGGCCACCTCGTCGCGGACGAACTCGGGGGCGAAGCCCTCGCGCAGGGCCACGAACTCCATCTCCTCGGTGACGGTGCCCCGGCGCGCGTGGTGGAGCTGGGTGACCCCGGCCGTCCCCCGGCGGGGGCGGCGGCCCGCGCCGGGCAGCCCCGCCGCCGCGGGCCCGGCCCCGTCCGGCCGCGCCTCGACGCCGCCGCGGCCGGTGATCCACGCCTCGCGGAGGGGCGGCAGGCCCTGGCGCACGTCGCAGCCCCGGGGGCCGCTGGTGTCGTAGACCCGCAGGGGGGGCTCGCCGCCGGACAGGGTGACCTCGCGCATCGGCACGCGCACGCGGTCTCCATCGACGAGGACCTGACGCGAGCTCGGGAACGCGTCCTCGTACCGGACGGACGGTGACGACGGGAGGGTGGATTTCTGCGCCATGGGCCGACTATAGCACGCGAAACCGCCGGCCGGAGCACGTCCGGGAACCGGAAGCCGCGGGCCGGCCGTAGTACAATTCACAGCTGCCGCGCCGCCCGATTCTCCACTCCGCGCCGGGAGTCGGCGCCACCGCGTGCCGCCTCGCGCGGCGGCTCTCGGACGCCCGCCGGGGTCGGTAGGGGCGGCGAATCGGAGCCCCGGAGTCGGCGCCGTGGAACGGCGTGGGCTCCCGCAGGACGGGTCGGGCGCCAAGCGGAGCCGAAGGCGACGATTGGCGGGCTGGCGCCCATGGCCGGGACTCGGGACCGAAGGACCGCATGAGCCCTTTCACCGAAGCGACCCCGACCACACGCGAGCGCCCCCTGACCGAGGCCGACCCGGCCATCGCCGCCGTCCTCGCCGACGAGACGGCGCGCCAGAACACCGGCCTCGAGCTGATCGCCTCGGAGAACTTCGTCAGCCGGGCGGTGCTCGAGGCGGCGGGATCGGTGCTCACCAACAAGTACGCCGAGGGGTACCCGGGACGGCGCTACTACGGCGGCTGCGAGCACGTCGACGTCGCGGAGTCGCTGGCCATCGAGCGGGCCCTGGCCCTGTTCGGGGCCGAGCGCGCCAACGTGCAGCCGCACTCGGGCGCCCAGGCCAACATGGCCGCGTACTTCGCCCTGATCGACCCCGGCGACACCGTGCTCGGGATGAACCTCGCGCACGGCGGGCACCTGACCCACGGCCATCCCCTGAACTTCTCGGGCCAGCTCTACGACATCGTGCCCTACGGGGTGCGGCGCGACGACGAGCGCATCGACCACGACGAGCTGGCGAGGCTCGCGCGCGAACGCCGCCCGAAGCTGATCATGGTCGGGGCCAGCGCCTACCCCCGGGTCATCGACTTCGCCCGCATCCGGGCCGTCGCCGACGAGGTCGGGGCGTACGTGGTCACCGACATGGCCCACATCGCGGGCCTCGTGGCGGCGGGGCTGCACCCCAGCCCCGTCCCCCACTCGGACATCGTGACGACCACCACCCACAAGACCCTGCGCGGCCCCCGCGGCGGCCTCGTGCTGTGCCGCGAGGAGCACGCGAAGGCGGTGAACCGGGCCCTCTTCCCGGGCGTGCAGGGCGGCCCCCTCATGCACGTCGTCGCGGCCAAGGCGGTGTGCTTCAAGGAGGCGGCGGAGCCCGCGTTCCGCGAGTACCAGCAGCAGATCGTCCGGAACGCGGCCCGGCTCGGCGACGCCCTGCGCGGGCACGGCTTCCGGCTCGTGAGCGGCGGCACCGACAACCACCTCGTGCTCGTCGACGTGTTCTCGCGCGGCATCACCGGCAAGGTCGCCGAGGCCGCGCTGGAACGGGCCGGCATCACCGTCAACAAGAACGCGATTCCGTTCGACGAGAACCCGCCGATGGTGGCCAGCGGCATCCGCATCGGGACCCCGGCGGTGACCACCCGGGGCATGGCGGAGGCGGAGATGGACGAGATTGCCGGCTGGATCGGCCGGGTGCTCGCGGAGCCCGAGTCGGACGCGGAGGCGGCCGAGGTGCGGTCGCGGGTCGAAGCCCTGTGCCGGAAGTTCCCGCTGTACCCGGACTAGACGGCGTGACCGGGCGGCGGGCCGGCGATCCCGGACCGGCCGGCCCGGGGTCCCGCGCCGCCCCCGCGCGGAGCTCCCTGGTCGACGAGGTCGAGGCCGCGTTCGCCGGGGACGGCCCCCTCGCGTCGGCCCTGCCGTCGTTCGAGCCCCGGGCCGGCCAGCGGGAGATGGCGTCGGCGGCGGCCGGGACCTTCGAGGACGGCGGCGTCCTGCTGGCGGAAGCCGGCACCGGCACCGGCAAGACCCTCGCCTACCTGGTGCCGGCGATCCTGAGCGGCCAGCGCGTGCTCGTGTCCACCGGCACGAAGCAGCTGCAGGACCAGATATTCGACAAGGACCTCCCCGCCCTGCGCGGCGCGCTGGGGGTGGACTTCACCGCCACCTACATGAAGGGGCGGGGGAACTACCTCTGCCTGCACCGGTTCGAGGCGCTGCGGGACGGCGACCCCCTCGGCCTCGCCCCCGACCGCGCCCACGTGAACGCCATCGCGGCGTGGGCCGCGCGCACCTCGACCGGCGACCGCGCCGAGATCGAGGACCTGCCGGAAGACCTGCCGTTCTGGAGCGAGATCTCGGCCGCGTCGGAGACCTGCATCGGCACCGAGTGCCCGCAGCACGCGGACTGCTTCATCACCCGGATGCGGCAGCGGGCGGCGGAGTCGGATCTCGTCATCGTGAACCACCACCTGCTGTGCGCCGACGCGGCGGTGCGCCAGTCGGCCTACGGCGAGGTCATCCCGTCGTACGCCTACGCGGTGATCGACGAGGCGCACCAGCTCGAGGACGTGGCGACGCAGTACTTCGGCGTCTCGGTGAGCAACTACCGGCTGGAGCGGCTGGTCGGCGACGGTCGCCGCTGGACGGGCCGCGACCTGGAGGAGGACGCGGAGACCGCCCAGACCCTGTACAAGGTGCTGAACGAGATCGACCAGCGGGCCGCGCTGTTCTTCGCGGCGGTCCGGCTGCACCTGGCGACGGCCGACCGGACCCGCCTGAACGCCGACATCCTCGAGCCGGCGGCCGAGCCGGGTCGGCGGCTCGCGAGCGCGGCGCGGGCGCTCGACGCCGCGGTCGAGTCGTTCCCCGCCGCCACCGAGGACCTGCGGGCCCTGGGCCGCCGCGCCCGCGAGCTCGCCGACGACGTCGACCTCGTGCTCGACGCCGGCGACGACCGTCTCGTGTACTTCCTCGAGCGGCGGGGCCGCGGCACGTTCCTGCGGGCGTCTCCCATCGACGTGTCGTCCATCGTCCGGGAGCTGCTCCTCGAACGCCTGCAGGGCACGATACTGACGTCGGCGACCCTCGCCGTCGACGGCTCGTTCGAGTACCAGCGGTCGCGCCTCGGCATCGGCGAGGCGGTGGAGCTGCGCCTCCCGTCGGAGTTCGACTACGCGGCGCAGACCGTGCTGTACCTGCCGCGGGAGATGCCCGAGCCCCGGTCGCCGGCGTTCGCCCGCGACGCCGCCCTGCAGGTCCGGGCCCTCCTCGACGCCACCGCGGGGCGCGCCTTCGTGCTCTTCACGAGCTACGCCAACATGCGGCAGGTGCACCGGCTGATCGCGCCGTCGAGCCCCTGGCCCCTGCTCGTGCAGGGGGAGGCCCCCCGCCCGGTGCTGCTGCGCAGCTTCCGCGCGACCCCGAACGCGGTGCTGCTGGCCACCTCGAGCTTCTGGCAGGGGGTCGACGTGGCCGGCGACGCGCTGAGCTGCGTCATCATCGACAAGCTGCCGTTCGCGCCGCCCGGCGACCCGATCACGGCGGCGCGCATGGAGTCGATCGCCCGCGCCGGGGGCAGCCCGTTCGACGAGTACCAGGTGCCGCTGGCCGTCCTCGGCCTCCTGCAGGGGCTCGGCCGGCTGATACGGCACCGGCAGGACCGCGGGGTGCTGTCGGTGCTCGACCCGCGGCTGCTGAGCAAGGGATACGGGCGCCGCTTTCTCGCCTCCCTGCCCCCCACCCCCATCGTGCGCGACCTGGATCGCGTCAGGGCGTTCATGACGCAGCCGGAGGGTGTAAACTCGGGGCAGGGAGCCTGACGAGGAAGTGACGACACCGTGAGAGCCGACTCCCGGCATGGACGCGCCGACGCCGCGCGCGACAGGTTGCGCGGGCAGCGGCGCCGTGAGGCGGCGGCCTCCCGGCTGCGCCTCGCGGCGGTCGTGGCCGTCGTGGGCCTGGCGCAGCCGGCCGCGTGGGCCCAGTCGACGGGATCGGTGCACGGCCGCGTCACCACCGGCGACGGGCAGCCCGTGGCCGGGGCCACGGTGACCGTGGTCTCGCTGGAGACGCAGGAGGCCGGGATCGAGACCGTCACCGACGCCGACGGCCGCTTCCGCGACGTCGACCTCGCCCCCGGCCAGTACAGCGTCAGCGCCGGCAAGACCGAGCTCGGCGATCAGATCTTCCGCGTGCTCGTGCACCCCGCCGGCTCCGTCGAGGTGCGCTTCGTGCTCGAGGCGGGGCGGACCGCGGCCCCGTGGCTGCGCGCGCTGCAGGACGATCAGACCGCGGCCGCCGCGTTCGCGGCGGGGGTCCGGGCCAACCGGGAGGGCAACTACGACGACGCCATCACGCACTTCGAGACGGTGCTGGGGGTCACCCCGACCTGCGTCGACTGCCACTTCAACATCGGGGTGTCGCACAGCCGGCTGAACCGCTACGACGACGCCGAGGCCGCCTACCGCGAGGCCCTCGCCATCCGGGCCGACTATGCCCCCGCCCACTACGGGCTCGCCGACATCTTCACCCGCCAGGACCGCCCCGAGGCGGCGGCAGCGGCGCGGGGCGAGGCGAACCGCATCGCGGTGCGGCGGCTCGCGGCGGGACGCGCGGCGGCCCGGGAGACCCTGACCCGCGGCATCGCGACGTGGGACTCGGGCGACGTGGGCGAGGCGCTGCGGCTGTTCCGCGAAGCGTCGGAGACCGACCCCGCGCTGGCCGATCCCCACTACTGGCTGGGGCTCGCCTACGAGGCGAGCGGCGACCCGGCGAGCGCGCGGCGCTCGTTCGCCCGCTACGTCGGCGCCGCCCCCAACGGCGAGCACGCGGCGGTGGCCCGGGAGCGGCTGCGCGCCCTGCGGCGTTGAGAAGACCGCGCCGGGAAAGCCGGGCTCCGGCGACAGTGGCGCGAGCCGGCGGTGTCCGGGTCGGCTCGCCAGCCCCTCCCGACGCTTCGTTCCGACCGACCGGCCTCGACCACCCCACGGAATCAAGAAACCATGGACCTCGAAGCCGCCATCTCGGCCAACCTCGCGGCCGTCCGCGCCCGGCTCGATTGCGCGGCGGCGGCGGCGGGGCGCGGCCCCGACGAGATCCGCCTGATCGCGGTCTCGAAGACGTTCGGGGTCGCCCACGTCGAGGCCGCGGCCGCGGCCGGGCTGCGCGACCTGGGCGAGAACCGCGTCCAGGAGGCCCTCGAGAAGCAGGCCGCGACGCCGGCGCTGCCCGTCCGCTGGCACCTCGTCGGACACCTGCAGTCGAACAAGGCGCGCAAGGCCGTCGCCTTCGACTGGATCCACTCGGTGGACAGCGCCGCCCTCCTCGCGCGGCTGGACGGGGCCGCGGCCGAGGCGGGACGGTCGCCGCAGGCCCTGGTTCAGGTCGACCTCGCCGGCGAGGCGACCAAGCACGGCGCGCGGGAGGACGAGGCGCAACGCATCGTGGACGCGGCGGCCGACTGCCGGGCCGTCCGCCTGCGCGGGCTCATGATCCTGCCGCCCTGGTCGGACGACCCCGAGGCGGCGCGGCCCTGGTTCCGCCGCCTGCGCGCGCTCCGCGACGAGCTGCAGGCCGGCGCCCCCGCCTCGGTCCGCCTCGACGAGCTCTCGATGGGAATGAGCCACGACTTCGAGGCCGCGATCGAGGAGGGCGCCTCCATGGTCCGGGTCGGCACCGCGATCTTCGGCCGGCGGCAGCGCCCCGCCAGCGGCTGACGGCGGGGGGCCGCAGCCCGGAAGGTCAAGTCGAGTGGCCTGACGCCGATAACGCGTTTGCTACAATCGGAACCATGGAAGCGTTCGTTCCCTGGCTGACGCCGGCCCTGATCGTCGCCCTGGCCGCCTGGCTCCGCTCCGACCTGCGCGACATACGCCAGGAGATTCGGGACCTGCGCCGCGACTTCGGCACCCTCGCGGAACGGGTCGCCGGCCTCGCCGAGCGGGTCGCCCATCTCGAAGGCGCCCTGTTCCGACCCAACTCCGGCAACAGCGACTGACACCAGGAAGCGCGTTCGCCGGATCGTCCGACGTGCAGGACGAAGCCGCGCCGCTCGTCGGCCGACCTCACGGCACCGCCATGAACAGGCGGTCCCAGCGGGTGCGGGTGAAGAAGTGGGCGGCGCCCGAGCCGAGGCGGCGCAGGGTGGCGCCGACGCCGACGTCGGCGTAGTAGTCGCTCCCGGCCTCGTAGGACCAGTAGAGCATGAACGCGCGGCCCTTGACGTACCCCATCGGCAGCGGCCCCCAGTAGCGGCTGTCCTCGGAGTCGCCGCGGTTGTCGCCCATCATGAAGAGGTGGCCCTCGGGGATGGCGGTGGGCCCGAACGTGCCCCGCATGTCGAGCGGCAGCCGGCCGTCGGGGCGCATCACCTCGAGCCAGGGCTCGTCGATGGCCTCGCCGTCGATGAACACCCGGCCCTGCCGCCCCTCGATGGTCTCGCCGGGGAGGCCGACGACCCGCTTGATGAAGTCGCGCTCGGGGTCCTCGGGGAACTTGAAGACGAGGACGTCGCCGCGCTCGACGTCGCCCATGGGCAGCAGCGCCCGCTCGAGCCCGGTCGCCGACGGCGCGTGGACGAACTTGTTCACCAGGAGGTGGTCGCCGATGAGCAGGTTCTCCTCCATCGACCCGGTGGGGATCTTGAAGGCCTGCACGACCCACGTGCGCACGAACAGGGCGAGGATGACCGCGATGACGATCGACTCGAAATACTCCCTCGCCGTCGACTTCCTGAACGTCGTCTCTCCAGCCATGACCCCCTCGCCCCGAAGTCGCCGCCTGCGGCGCCGCCCTCCGCCCAACCGACCCGGCAGCCCCGCGCGCCATTCCACGGCGCGCAGAGCTCAGTCCGTGTCCACCGTCAGCACCGCGAGGAACGCCTCCTGCGGAATCTCCACCCGGCCCACCCGCTTCATGCGGCGCTTGCCCTCCTTCTGCTTCTCGAGGAGCTTGCGCTTCCGGGTGATGTCGCCGCCGTAGCACTTCGCGAGCACGTTCTTGCGGAGGGCCTTGACCGACTCACGGGCAATGATACGCCCCCCCACCGTGGCCTGTATCGCCACCTCGAACATCTGCCGGGGGATGAGCTTGCGCAGCTTGACGGCGAGGGCCCGGCCCCGCGAGTACGCCGAGTCCTTGTGCACGATGACCGACAGGGCGTCGACGGGGTCGCCGTTCACCATGAGATCGAGCTTGACGAGGGGCGAGGTCCAGTAGCCGGTGACGTGGTAGTCGAGGGACGCGTAGCCCCGCGACAGGGTCTTCAGCCGGTCGTAGAAGTCGAGGACGACCTCGTTGAACGGCAGCTCGTAGGTGATCATGACCCGGTTCGAGGCGATGTACTCGAGCCCCTTCTGCACCCCGCGCTTCTCCTGACAGAGCTGCAGGATGCCGCCGACGTGGTCCGACGGGGTCAGGATCATCGCGGTGATGACGGGCTCTTCGAGGGCCGCGATGCTCCCGGGGTCGGGCAGCTTGGCAGGGCTGTCGACCTCGAACGTCTCGCCCGCGGTGGTGGTGACCCGGTAGAGGACCCCGGGGGCGGTGGTCACGAGGTCCATGTCGAACTCGCGCTCGAGCCGCTCCTGGATGATCTCGAGGTGCAGCAGGCCGAGGAAGCCGCACCGGAACCCGAAGCCGAGCGCGTTCGAGGTCTCGGGCTCGAAGAAGAACGAGGCGTCGTTCAGCCGCAGCTTCTCGAGGGCCTCGCGCAGGTCGCTGTACTGGTGCCCCTCGACGGGATAGAGCCCCGCGAACACCATCGGCTTCATCTCGGTGAAGCCGGCGCAGGGCTCGGCCGCGGGTCGCGCCGCCTCGGTCAGGGTGTCGCCGATCTGCGCGTCGCTGACGGTCTTGATGCCCGCGATGACGAACCCGACCTCCCCCGCCCCGAGCTGCGGGACGACGAGAGGCTTGGGCGAGAACACCCCGACCTGCTCGACCTCGTAGTCCTGCCCCCGCGCCATCAGGCGGACCTTCGCCCTGGGCCGGATCACCCCGTCGACCACGCGGATCAGCACGACGACCCCGCGGTAGGCGTCGTACCAGGAATCGAAGATCAGCGCCTTGAGGGGGGCGTCGCGGTCCCCGCCCGGCGGCGGCACGCGGGCCACCACCGCGTCGAGCACGGCCCGGGCCCCCGCGCCCTCCTTGGCGCTCGCGAGGATGGCGTCGGCGGCGTCGAGGCCGACGACGTCCTCGATCTGCCGGGTCGTCTCGTCGGGCTGCGCCCCCGGGAGGTCGATCTTGTTGACGACCGGCACGATCTCGAGGTCCTGGTCGACGGCGAGGTAGGCGTTCGCGACGGTCTGGGCCTCGACCCCCTGGGAGGCGTCGACGAGCAGCACCGCCCCCTCGCACGCGGTCAGGGCCCGCGTCACCTCGTACGAGAAGTCGACGTGCCCCGGCGTGTCGATGAGGTTGAGGACGTGGGGAACCCCGCCCTCGGGCGTGTAGCTCAGCCGGACCGAGTGGGCCTTGATGGTGATGCCGCGCTCGCGCTCGAGGTCCATCGAGTCGAGCACCTGGGCCTCCATCTCGCGCGGGCGCAGGGCGCCGGTGAGCTCGAGGAACCGGTCCGCGAGCGTCGACTTGCCGTGATCGATGTGCGCAATGATGGAGAAATTGCGGATGCGGCGCTGGTCCATGGACGGACCGTCATTATAGTCCGACCCGGCGGCGCGCCCTGCGGGCGCGTTGGGAGTTTCGCTCCGCGAACTCCTGCGCGCCCTCCCCGGCGCAGGCTCCTACGGCGGCGGGGCCCGGCGGTCGGCCAACGGCACGAACGGCTGCGGGTGCTCGGGCCCCACGTACTCCGCGCGGGGCCGGATGAGCCGGTTGTTCTCGTACTGCTCGAGGACGTGCGCGGTCCAGCCCGCCACCCGGCTCGCCACGAAGATGGGCGTGAAGAGCTCGACGGGGATGCCGAGCACGTGGTAGGTCGACGCGGAGTAGAAGTCGACGTTGGCGTCTATGCCCGTCTCGTCCTTCATCACCTTCTCGATGACCTGGGACATCGCGAACCAGCGGGGCCGCCCCGCCTGCTCGCCGAGGTCGCGCGACATCCGGCGCAGGTGGGTGGCGCGGGGGTCCTCGGTGCGGTAGACCCGGTGGCCGAAGCCGGGCACCCGGCGCTTGCCGGCGAGCATGCCGCGGACGGCGTCCTCGACCCGCCGGTCGTCCGCGTCGTCGCCGATGGCGAGCAGCATCCGCATGACGGCGGCGTTGGCCCCGCCGTGCAGGGGGCCCTTCAGCGCCGCGATGCCCGCCACGACGGCCGAGTGGAGGTCGGTGAGGGTGGCCGCGGCCACCCGCGCCGCGAACGTCGACGCGTTGAGCTCGTGGTCGGCGTGGAGAATCAGCCCCACGTCGAACGCGCGGGCGGCGAGGGCGCCCGGGCGCTCCCCGGTCAGCAGGTAGAGGAAGTTGGCGGCGTGGCCCAGCACCGGGTCGGGGACGAGCGGCGCGCCCCCCGCCGCGAGCCGGCCCAGCGTCGCCACCAGGGTGCCGGTCTGCGCCGTCAGCCGCACCGCCTTGCGCCGCGAGGCGGCGGCCGAGTCGTCGCCCGCGTCGGGATCGTGGTGGGCGAGCACGGACACCCCGGAGCGCACCGCGTCCATGAGGTCGCCGGGCGGCAGCGACCGCAGCAGCCGGACGACGGGCTCCGGGAGGGCGCGGTAGCGGGCCAGCTCGGTCTGCAGGTCGCCGAGCTCGGGCCGGGTCGGCAGCCGGCCGCGCCAGAGCAGGTGGCAGACCTCCTCGAAGGTGGCGTGCCGCGCCAGATCGTGGATGTCGTGCCCGCGGTACGCGAGCACGCCGCGCTGCCCGTCGATGTGGCAGATGCGCGACGTGGCCGCGACGACCTCGTCGAGCCCCGCCGCCGACCGTGTGGCCATGGGTCCCGAAGAATAGTGGTCCGGGGCGCGAACCGCAACCGCCCCGCCGGCGACACGGCGCACCGGCCGTGCTCGCGCCGCGGGCGTCTGTATGATCGGGACATGGAACCCGAGCGGCTTCGTTCACTCCTGGAACAGGTCCGCGCCGGGGCGCTCGACGTCGACGCGGCCCAGGCGGAGGTGGCCGCCTCGATGCGGCGCGCGCCGTTCGAGGACCTCGGGTTCGCCCGCGTCGACCACCACCGGGCGATCCGCCAGGGCTTCCCGGAGGTCGTCTTCGGCGCCGGCAAGACGCCCGGCCAGGTGGCGGAGATCTCGGCCCGGATCGTCGGGGCGGACCACACCCTGCTGGTGACCCGGACCGACGCCGCCGCGTTCGACGCGGTGCGGGAGCGCGTGCCGGACGCGGTCTTCCACGCCGAGGCGGGGGTCATCAGCCGCGTCCGGGACGGAGAGGCGGCCGGCCGCGGCGCCGTTCTCGTGGTCTCCGGGGGCACCGCCGACCAGCGGGTCGCCGAGGAGGCGGCGGTCACCGCCGCGGTCATGGGGAACCACGTCGACCGGCTCTACGACGTCGGGGTCGCCGGCCTCCACCGGCTGCTCTCGGAACGCGCGCGCCTCGAGCGGGCCCGGGTCATCGTGGTCGTCGCGGGCATGGAGGGGGCGCTGGCGAGCGTGGTGGGGGGACTGGTCGCGGCCCCCGTCATCGCCGTGCCCACGAGCGTCGGCTACGGGACCGGCACCGGGGGCGTCGCGGCCCTGCTCACGATGTTGAACAGCTGCGCGTCGGGGGTGGCGGTGGTCAACATCGACAACGGCTTCGGGGCCGCCGCCATGGCCAACCTGATCAACCGGATCGGACCGGGGCCGGGCGCTTGAGCGCGTCGTGGCCCCGTGATATTCTTTCTTGTTCCGTAGCTTGCGCTCCCGGCCCCTCGAGCGTCGTGGGTCGCGGGCCGCTCGGAAGCCCGGGAGTCCGGGCCGTTCGAAGACTCCCGGCAGGGTTGGTTGGGTGGCAATCGGAGCCGAAGGCGACGATTTCCGGGCCAAGCCGGACGTCCCGCAGGACCCGGGCCGGGTCAGCGTCCGTACAGCACCGGCGCCGTTACCGCGATGCACGCAGGAACCCAGACGGCCCTCGAGTTCGACCGCGTGGTCGAGGTGGTCGCCAGTCATGCCCTGACTCCGCTGGGAGCCGACGCGCTCGCGCAGATGCGGCCCCTCACCGACCGGCGCGCCGTCCAGACCGCCCTCGCCCACACCACCGAAGGCGTGCGCTTTCTCGCCGTCAACGAGGGCGGTCTTCCCCTCGAGGCCCCGCGCGACCTCGCCGCGATCCTGTCGCGGCTCGCGATCGAGGCGCATCCCCTCGCCGCCATCGACTTGCGGAGGCTGGCCGACTTCCTGCAGTCGCTCGAACGATCGTGTCAGGCCGTCCGCACCGCCGGCGGCGGGCCCTATCCGGCCCTGACCACGATCGCGAACGGCAGCGCCGCCTGGACGCGGGAGTGCGAGGACGTCGCCCGGAAGATCGACGCCGCGGGCGAGGTCAACGACGACGCGAGCCCCGAGCTGAAGACGATCCGCGGCCGCCTGCGGAAGCAGCGAAACCGGCTGCGAGGGAACCTCGAGTCGTTCCTGCGGGGCCGCGAGACGGTCAAGTACCTGCAGGAACGGGTCGTCACCGAGCGCAACGGACGGTTCGTGCTGGTCGTCCGCTCCGAGCACCGCACCGCCATCCCCGGCATCGTGCACGGCAGCTCGACGAGCGGGGCCAGCCTGTTCCTCGAGCCGCTCAGCAC
Organism: Vicinamibacterales bacterium; assembly: GCA_965116765.1. Classification (GTDB taxonomy): domain Bacteria; phylum Acidobacteriota; class Vicinamibacteria; order Vicinamibacterales; family UBA8438; genus JAJEEA01. Next base: position 3,422,846 of record OZ220718.1, read on the forward strand.
CGTGGACCTCAACAACGAGATCGTGGCCCTCGAGCAGCACGAGGAGGACGAGGTCCGGCGGGTGCTGATGGGGGTCTCGTCGGGGTTCCGGCGGCGGGCCGCGGACCTGCGGCGGACCCTGACGGCGGCGACGGATCTCGACGTGGTGCAGGCGCGCGCGGCCTTCTCGACCGCCATCGGCGCGGTGGAGCCGACGCTGGCGGCCGACGAGACCTTCGAGCTGCGGGCGGCCCGGCATCCGCTGCTGATGACCGCGGTGACGAGCCGCCTCGAGGCCCCCCCGCGCACGGACGCGCCGGACGAGCCGGTCCCCGTCGACATCGTGCTGCGGCCGCCCGACCGCGCGCTCATCGTCACCGGGCCGAACACCGGCGGCAAGACCGTCGCCCTCAAGACGGCGGGGCTGCTCGCCCTCATGGCCCAGGCCGGCCTGCACGTCCCCGCCGCCCCCGGCTCCGTGCTCCCGGTGTTCCGCTCCGTGTTCGCGGACATCGGGGACGAGCAGTCGATCGCCGCCAACCTGAGCACGTTCTCGGGGCACCTGAGCAACATCGTGGCGATGGACCGCCGGCTCGCCCTCCCGGGCCTGATCCTGCTCGACGAGGTCGGCGCCGGCACCGATCCGGTGGAGGGCGGGGCCCTCGGGTGCGCGGTGGTCGAGCACTTTCGCGCGCGCGGCGCCCACGTCATCGCGACGACCCACGACGACGTGCTCAAGTCCTACGGCGCCACGACGGCGGGGGCGGCGGTCGCCGCGTTCGGCTTCGACCCCGAGACGTTCGCGCCGACGTACCGGCTGATCTACGGATCGGCCGGCCGGAGCCTGGCCCTGGAGATCGCGGGGCGGCTGGGCCTCGCCCCCGAGATCATCACCGCCGCCGCCGAGCGGCGCAGCGCCCGAGAGGCCCAGCTCGCGGAGCATCTCGCCCGGATCGACGCCGACCGCCGCCAGCTCGACGAGCTGCGCGAGGAGCTCGCGGAACGGGACCGGTCGCTGACCGCGCGCGCGGCCGAGATGGCCGGCCGCGAGAGCGAGCTCGAAGAGCGGGAGGCGGCGGGCCGGAAACGGCTCGACCAGTCGCTCGGCGAACGGCTCCGGAGCGCCCGCGGCGAGATCGACGCGATCGTGGCCGGCCTGCGCGAGCGGGTGGCGGCGCTGGAGCAGGAGGCGGCGGGCCGGATCGACAACCGCGAGCGCGCCCTGTCGACGGGAGACAGCGGGGCCCTGCGGGCGGAAGCGCAGTCGGCCGTCGAAGAGGTCGCGCGGAAGATGGAGGTCCGGGCCGAGGAGGCGCCCCCCGCCCCCGCCCCGCCAGCCCTCGACGTCGAGGTCGGGGCCTGGGTGAGGGTGTCGACGCTCGGCGTCGACGGGGCGGTGCGGTCGCTGCACGGCGCCGACGCCGACGTGGAGGTGAACGGCAAGCGCCTGCGCGTGCCCCTCGCCTCGTTGCGGGCCGCGAGCGGACGCCCCCGGGCGCCGCGGCGGCCGGACAGCCGGGTCGCCATCCACGTCGAGGAGCCCGTCGGCCCGCTCGAGGAGCTGAACGTCATCGGCTGCCGGGTCGAGGAGGCCCTGTCCCGGGTCGAGAAGCACCTCGACCACGCCCTGATGAGCGAGACCCGCACCGTCCGGTTCGTCCACGGGCACGGCACCGGACAGCTGCGGCGCTCGATCACGCGGTTTCTCGACACGCACCCCTGCGTCCGCCGCGTGTCGGCGGCGCCCCCGGAGGACGGCGGCGGCGCCGTGACGATCGCCGAGCTGAAGGAATGATCCGCTGACATGGGCCTGTTCCCCCAGTCGTTCATCGACGACCTGAAGTCGCAGGCGGACATCGTACAGGTGGTGCAGTCCTACGTCTCCCTGCGGAGAGCGGGGACCAGCTACGTGGGCCTCTGCCCGTTCCACGGCGAGAAGACCCCCTCGTTCAACGTGAATCCGGACAAGGGCTTCTTCCACTGCTTCGGCTGCGGCGTGGGCGGCGACGTCGTCAAGTTCGTCGAGCTCCAGGAGGGGCTGGGGTTCCAGGACGCGGTGCGCCACCTGGCGCAGCGGTTCGGGGTCCGGGTTCCCGAGCCCGCCACCGATCGCGACGCCGCGGCGGAGGCCGAGCGCGAGGCCCTCGTCGGCATCCACGAGGCCGCGGCCGAGTTCTTCGCCGAGGGCTTGGCCGGAGAGGCGGGCGGGACGGCCCGCAAGCACCTCGCGGACCGCGGCATCGCCCCGGACACCGCGGAACGGCTGGGACTGGGCTGCGCGCCCGCGGGCCACGACCGCCTGACCGCGCACCTGCGCGCCCGCGGCCACGCGGACGATCTCCTCGTACGCAGCGGACTGGCCGTTTCCCGCGAGGGGGGGCCGCTCGTCGACCGGTTCCGCAACCGGCTCGTCATTCCCATCGCCCGCGACAGCGGGACGATCATCGCCTTCGGGGCGCGGGCCCTCCACCCCGACCAGCAGCCGAAGTACCTGAACTCGCCCGAGACCGCCATCTACTCGAAAGCGCGTACGCTGTACGGACTCCACCTCTCGAAGCGCGCCATCCGGGAGGCGGGGTACGCGGTGCTCGTCGAGGGCTACTTCGATCTGGCGCAGGCGGTCCAGGGCGGGGTGGCCCCCGTCGTCGCGTGCTGCGGCACCGCCCTCGGCGAGCAGCAGGTCCGGCTGCTCAAGCGGTTCGCCCCGAAGGTGGTCGTGAGCTTCGACCCCGACCCGGCCGGGGCGGGGGCGGCGGCCCGGTCCGGCGACCTGCTGACGGCCCAGGGGTTGCAGGTCAACGTGGCGGTGCTCGCGGACGGCGAGGACCCGGACACGTGCATCCGGAAGCACGGGATCGACCGGTACCGGGAAACGCTGCGCGCCTCGCAGCCGTATCTGGAGTACGTGCTCGACCGCGAGGCGGCGGCGCGGGACCTGGGCCGGGGCGACCACCGCCGCGAGTTCCTGACCCGCATGCTGGAAGTGGCGGCACGCATCCCGGACGCGGCGGAGCGCGACCGGTTCGCCGACACCCTCGCGCTCCGGGCGCGGATTCTCGAGGACGTCGCGCGGCGGGAGATCCGCAGGGCGGCGGTGGCGAGGCGGACGACCGTCGACGAGCGCCGGGTCTCGACCGGGCGGAAGCCCCTCCCGGCGGAGAAGGGCCTGGTATGGGCCCTGGTGCGGGATACGCGAGCGGCGATGGACGCCGTCGCGGCGCTGGACGGCGACGACATCGCGGGGCTGGCGACGGAGCCCATTCTCGCGGCCGCGCGGTCGCTGGTCGACTGGCCCCGCGAGGCGGTGCTCGAGACCCTGCGGGAACGCCTTACCGAGGAGGAGGCGGCCTGGATGGCGCGGGTCGGCGCCGGGGAACGCCCGCCGGCGCCGGCCGCCGACTGCGGGGACGAGTTGAAGTACCTGCATTACAGGCGCCAGCGGGCCGCGGTGCAGGGCGAGATCGACCGCTGCCAGCAGATCGGCACCCCGTCGGCCCTGGCCGAGATCGATCTGCTCTGGCGGAAGAAGAGAGACCTGTCCGCGAAGCTGGAGTCCCTGAGATCGTGAAGCGGTCCCGAGGAGGAATGCCTTTGTCGCTAGAAGAGAAGTACGACGAGGTCAGGCAGCTCATCCAGATCGGCAAGGAGAAGGGGTACCTGCTCTACGACGAGGTGAACGAGCTGCTTCCGCCGGACATCACCACGTCGGACGAGCTCGACGAGCTGTTCACGACGTTCGGCAACGCCGGCATCGAGGTCGTCGACTCGGAGCAGAAGTACCGGGAGGAAAAGCTGCTCGACCGCCGCAGTGAAGGCTCGGACATCGAGCTGGACCTGACGCCGAGCGCGATCGACAAGACCAACGACCCGGTCCGGATGTACCTGCGCGAGATGGGCACGGTGCCCCTCCTGACCCGCGAAGGGGAGGTCGCGATTGCCAAGCGCATCGAGCGCGGCAAGCTGTCGATCCTCAAGGCGGTCTCGCGAATGCCGGTCGTCGTCCAGCAGGTCATCGACATGGGTGACCAGATGAAGAACGGCGAACGCACCATCCGCGAGCTCGTCGTCTTTCAGGACGACGAGATGACCGAGGAGAAGCTGCGCCGCCTGTCCCGCCGGGTGCTGGATCGGATCGAGCGGATACGGAAGGCCCGGGAGGAGGCCCGGGACCGCGAGACGCAGCTCGCGGAGATCTCGAAGCGCGAGAAGAAGAAGTACCGGCGCGGCTACCGGAGCGTGCTGCGGGCCCGCGTGGCGCTGTCCCGCCTCGTCCGCGGGCTCGAGCTCACGGAGGGCATCAAGCGGCGCCTGACCGACGGCGCGAAGGAGGCGGTGGAAGGCGTGCAGGCGATCCAGAGCGAGCTCGCGCACGTCGATCGACAGCTGAAGACCAGGACCCCCCGGCGGGACGAGGACCGGAAGCGGCTGACGCGGCGGCAGCGCGAGCTGCGCCAGCGGCTGCGCGGCCGGGCGGAGGGGCTCCAGCAGCCGGTGCCGGAGATCGAGCAGACCCACCGCGCCATCTTCCGGGGGGAGATGCTCGCGGAGATGGCCAAGAAGGAGCTGGTCGAGGCCAACCTGCGGCTGGTCGTGTCGATCGCCAAGAAGTACACGAACCGCGGCCTCCAGTTTCTCGACCTCATCCAGGAAGGCAACATCGGCCTGATGAAGGCCGTCGACAAGTTCGAGTACCGCCGCGGGTACAAGTTCTCGACCTATGCGACGTGGTGGATCCGCCAGGCCATCACCCGGGCCATCGCCGACCAGGCGCGGACCATCCGGATCCCCGTGCACATGATCGAGACGATCAACAAGCTGATCCGCACGTCGCGGGCGCTGGTGCAGGAGCTGGGGCGGGAGCCGACGTCGGAGGAGATCGCCGAGCGCATGGACATCCCCGTCGGCAAGGTCCGGAAGGTGCTGAAGATCGCCCAGGAGCCCATCTCGCTCGAGACGCCGATCGGCGAGGAGGAGGACAGCCACCTCGGAGACTTCATCGAGGACCGGCAGGAGGTCTCTCCCGCCGACGCGGTCATCAACCTCAACCTGAAGGAGCAGACGGAGAGCGTGCTGCGGACCCTGACCCCCCGCGAGGAACGGGTCGTCAAGATGCGCTTCGGCGTGGGCGACGGCAGCGAGCACACGCTGGAGGAGGTGGGTCAGAACTTCGCGGTGACCCGCGAGCGCATACGTCAGATAGAGGCCAAGGCGCTGCGCAAGCTGCGGCATCCGTCACGCAGCCGCCGGCTGCGCGCGTTCCTCGAGGGCACGTAGGCGGGCACTTTCGCCGGCCCCGATCGGGCCCATAGCTCAGCGGTAGAGCCGCCGGCTCATAACCGGTCTGTCCCAGGTTCGAATCCTGGTGGGCCCACCAACTGAAGGAGCAGCTGCAACGCGATGCCTGTCAGCATGTTGCGCGTGTCGCCGGCACGCTCGACGATCGCGCGAGCGGCGTGCCCGCCCCGCCTTCCCGGCGGGGTTTTTTTTGCCCCGACCGCGGCCCCGCCCTGGAGGACCTGACCCCCGATGCTGCCCGACCTCGAACGGTTGATCCGCCTGCAACGCCTCGACAACGCCACCGTCGAGACCCGGCGCGCGGTCGCCGCCATTCCCGAGAGGATGACCGCGCTCGAGGCGAGGCTGCACGCCAGCCGCACCCGGGCGGAGGAGGCCCGCCGGCAGCAGGAGGAAGAGCGGAAGGGCCGGCGGGAGGTCGAGAAGCGACTCGGCGAGGTCCAGGGCCGGCTGGCCCGGTTCAAGGACCAGCTCATGGCGGTCAAGACCAACAAGGAGTACACGGCCATGCAGCACGAGATCGCCACCGCCGAGGCGGAGGTGGCCCGGCTCGAGGACACGATGCTGGAGCACATGCTGCAGGCCGACGAGCTCGATGCCGCCGTCGACACGGCCGAGCGCGCGGAGCGGGAGGAGGCGGCGGCCGTCGAGCGCGAGCGGGCCGGGCTCGAGGAGGAGCGGGCCGCGATGGAGCGGCGGCTCGACGGCGCCTCCGACGAGCGGACGAAGCTCACCGAGAGCATCGGCGCCGGCAGCCTCCGGCTCTTCGAGTCGATAGCCGGCCAGCGCCGGGGCCTGGCCGTGGTCGAGGCGAGGAACGGGCACTGCACGGTGTGCAACGTCCGGCTGCGCCCGCAGGTGTTCAATCAGGTCCTGCTCAACACCGAGCTGATTCGTTGCGAGAGCTGCCTGCGCCTGCTGTATCACGACCCGGACCGCCCGCCCGAACCGGCGGCGGAGGAGCCGCCGGCGGACGGCCCGGCACGGTGACCCGGCCCGCCCGTCGCCGCCGGCTCCGATTGCCGTCCACCCGACCGTCCGGCAGTCCCCCGCCCTTCCGGGGCGCGAGCCCCTACTCCGCGCGCTGGCGCAGGAAGAGCGGCACGTCGCTCCCGGGCTCCGGCTCTTCTTCCGCGTCCCGGCTCGTCCCGGACGACGGCAACGGCAGGGTGATGACCGGCCGGCGCCGCAACGGCGACTCGCGGGCCGGCGCCCCGACGGCGATCGCATCGTCCTTCCAGTCCGCGTACTGCTGAAGGTCCACGGGAGTGTCGGCGGCCGCCCGGTCGTGCTTGGAGACGGCGGCGTCCGGCCCGCCGACCCCGGTCGCGATCACCGTCACCTTGACCTCGTCGTCGACGTCGTGGTCGATGACCACGCCGAAGATGATGTTGGCGTCCTCGTGGGCCGACTCCTGGATGATCGAGGTCGCCTCGTGGACCTCGGTCAGGGAGAGATCGTTGCCGCCGGTGATGTTGATGATCACCCCGCGGGACCCCTCGACGGTGGCGTCCTCGAGCAGGGGACTGGAGATGGCCTGCGTCGCCGCGTCGACGGACTTGCTCTCGCCGTGGCCGACGCCGGTGCCCATGACCGCCAGCCCCGCCCCCGACATGATCGCCTTGACGTCGGCGAAGTCGAGGTTGATGAGGCCGGGCTTGAGGATGAGGTCGGAGATGCCCTGAATGGCCTGCCGCAGCACGTCGTCGGCGGTGGCGAACGCCTCGGGCAGGGTCGTCGAGCGGTCGGTCGTGGCCAGCAACCGCTCGTTGGGGATCGTGATCATGGTGTCGACGCAGTCGCGCAGCTCCGCGAGGCCGCGCTCCGCCTGCTGCTGCCGCCGCCGCCCCTCGAACTTGAACGGCTTGGTGACGACGGCCACCGTCAGCGCGCCCAGCTCGCTCGCGAGGCTGGCGATGACCGGCGCCGCCCCGGTGCCGGTGCCGCCCCCGAGACCGGTGGTCACGAAGACCATGTCGGCCCCGTCGAGGGCCGAGATGATCTGATCGGTGTCCTCGAGGGCCGCCTGCCGCCCGACGCTCGGCGACGCCCCCGCGCCCAGCCCCTTCGTCAGCTTGGCCCCGATCTGGATGCACAGCGGCGCCTCGCTGTGGCTCAACGCCTGGGCGTCGGTGTTGGCGACGATGAACTCCACCGCGGTGACGCCGGAGCGGACCATGCGGTTGACGGCGTTGCTGCCCCCGCCGCCGACCCCGATGACCTTTATGCGCGCCCCGAGTGCGTCGACCGGGTCGTGGATCGTCAGACGCGGGCCCTTCCGGTCGGATGCGGGCTCCCGGCGAGTCGCCTCGTCGACCGGTGCATCCCCATGCTCAGTAGCAGATCCCATCTACTCCCCCTTGTCCTTCCGCCAACGTGCGGCCGCGGCGGCGCGGCGCGCATTCCCGCCTGGGAGCCTGCGCCCCGGAACGGCGCGCACTCCTCGGGCCCCGTCATGCCCAGCTGCGGCCCCGGGCCCGCCCCAGGAACCGGACCAACCCTTTCAGGCGACCGGTGAGGCCGCGTTCGACGCTCCACCAGCCGCTCTCGTGCGCCTGCTCCTGCATCTGCCGGCGGTGCGCGTGCTTGACGAGCCCCACCGCGGTCGCGAAGGCCGGGCTGCTGACGTGATCGGTGAGCCCGCCCACGCCGGCCGGACACCCGCGTCGGATCGGCAGGTCGAAGATCTGCTCGGCGATCTCCGCCATCCCCTCCAGCAGGGCCCCCCCGCCGCAGAGCACGATGCCCGAGTTCAGGGAGTCCTCGTAGCCCGCGCGCCGTATCTCGTCCCACAGCTTGTGGAACAGCTGCTCGGCGCGCGGCTGCAGGACCCGGGACAGCACGCGCCGGGACATCTCCCGCGGCGGCCGGCCCCCGACGCTCGCCACCTCGATGCGCTCGTCCTCGTCGACCATCGCGTCGAGCGCGCACCCCTGCAGGCGCTTGATGCGCTCGGCGTCGGGGATCGGCATCCGCAGGTCGACCGCGACGTCGTTCGTGAAGTGGCCGCCGCCGAGGGTCACGACCGCGGTGTGCCACAGGCTGCCGCGTTCGAAGATCGCGAGATCGGTGGTGCCGCCGCCGATGTCGGCCAGGGCGACCCCGAGGTCGCGTTCGGCGCTGGTCAGCACCGACTCGCTCGCCGCGAGCTGCTCGATGAACATGTCGGCGACCTCCACCCCCGCCTGGTTCACGCAGGCGATGATGTTCTGGGTCGACGAGATGCTGCCGGTCACCACGTGCACGTTGACCTCGAGGCGCGAGCCGGTCATGCCGATCGGGGCGCTGACGCCGTCGTGGCCGTCGACCACGAAGCTCTGGGCGAGGAGGTGCACGATCTCGCGGCCCTTCGGGAGGGTCACCGCCTTCGCGGCGTCGATCGCACGCCGCACGTCGCCGCCGGTGATCTCGCGATCCCGATCGGCCACCCTGACCACCCCGCGGCTGTTGAACGCCCGCAGGTGGGCCCCGGAGAGGCCGAGGGCGACCGAGTCGATCTCGACGCCGGCGGTGAGCTCGGCCTCCTCGATCGCCCGCTTGATCGACTCGACCGCGGCCTCGACGTTGACGACGACCCCGCCCCGGATGCCCTGGGCCTCGACGACCCCGACCCCGATGACGTCGAGGCCGCCGCCGTCCCCGACGGGCTCGGCCACGATGGCCGCCACCTTCGACGTGCCGATGTCGAGGCCGACGAGATGGTTTTCCTTTCGTGCCATGGACCCCCCGTTCACGCCTCAACGATGCGACGCAAAGGCGCCGGCCGGCCGACCGGCCGCGGCCGCATCGGCGACCCCGGCGCCCTGCCGGCTCCAGGCCGGTTCCCGCCGACCGCCCGGCCCGCGGCCACGCGCCCGTTCCCGGACGTACACCCGCGGGTCGAAGCGCAGATCGACCGCGTCGATGTCCGCGACTTCCTCGCTCAGCAGGGGCGCCAGCTCGGCGTAGAGCCGCAGCCGCGGGAGAAAGCGCTCCGCGCCCAGGTGCAGCAGCACCACGTCGTCGTCGAGCAGCACCACCGCGTTCCCGGGATCGGCGACGTCGATCTGGGAGACCGCGTCGAGCACGTCCGGCCGGCCCGCCAGCTCCGCGAGCAGCCGCGCGGCCAGCGCCATGCGCGCCGGGTCGACGGCGGACGCTCCATGCCCCCCTTCCTTCTCCAGGCCGTCGACGATCGGGAAGTCGAGATGCGCGAAGCGCGGCCCGTAGCCGTCGACGACCGTCCCGGACGCATCCAGCAGGAACAGCCGGCCGCCGAACCGCGCGAGGGCGACGGGGCGGCGCTCGGTCACGAACACCTCGACCGTCGACGGCAGCCGGCGGCGCAGCGTGCCCCCGGTGAGCCACGGCGACGCCGAGAGCAGCCGCCGCTGTTCATCCAGGTCGACGGACAGGATGGCCGCGCCGCGCAGGTCCGGCATCAACGCCAGCACCTCCCCCGCCGACAACTGCTCGTTGCCGTGCACCACGATGTCGTCGACGGCGAGAAACGGGGCGCCGGGCAGCTCCGTCGCCGCCATCCATCCGCCGAAGGACAGGCCGGCGGCCAGGAGCAGGCCGCGCGCGACCCTCGCCCGGTGCCGCCCGACGCCGGCCGCGAGCCGCCGCAGGCGCGGGGGGGGCGGCTCCAGCTCGTTGGCGGGCGACCGGGTGGACACCACGTCGAGGGGCGCCATGCTCATGCCTCCTCCGACCTCCCGGCCGCCGTCTCGAGCGCCTCGAGGAGACGGCCGCCGACCCCGCCGACGGGTCCGGCCCCCAGCGTGAGCACCAGGTCGCCCGGCCGCGCCAGCCCGGCCACGAGCGGTGCGACCTCGTCGAGACCGCCCACGTGGTGCACGGGCCGGTCCGTCTCGCGGCGCAGGGCGCGGGCGAGCCGCCCGCTCGTGATGCCGGGGAGAGGCGCCTCCCCCGCCGGAAAGACGTCCACGAGCACCACGACGTCGGCGGCCGCCAGCTCCGCCGCGAACCGGTCGAGGAACCGGGCCGTCCGCGAGTACCGGTGGGGCTGGAAGACCACCACCAGCCGGCGGTGCGGCTGCCGGCGGGCCGTCGCCAGCACCGCCGCGATCTCGGTCGGATGATGACCGTAGTCGTCGACGACCCGCACGCCGGCCGCGGTGCCGCGATGCTCGAACCGCCGGCCCACCCCGGTGAACCGCCGGAGGCCGGCCCCGACCGCGTCCGGCTCGAGCCCCAGCTCGACACCCACCGCGAAGGCCGCGAGGCCGTTCAGCAGGTTGTGCCTTCCCGGCACCGCGATCTCCAGCCCCGCCGTCTCGGGGCGCCCGCCCCGGCTGAACCGGACGCGGCACCGCGAGCCGCCGGCGCCGCAGACCGCGTCCCCGCCGACGACGTCGGCCGACCCGTCCTCCATCGCGTAGGTGACGACCCGCCGCTCGATGCGGTCCCGGAGGCCCGCGACCCCGGCGTCGTCGCCGCACGCCACCACCGCGCCCGATTCGACGGTCCGGTTGGCGAAGCCGACCAGGGTGTCGCGCAGGCGGTCGAAGGTCCCGTAGTGGTCGAGATGCTCCGGCTCGAGGTTGGTGAGGACCGCGACGCGGGGCCGCAGGGCCAGCAGCGACGGCTCGCTCTCGTCCGCCTCGACCACGAAGTGGGGCCCGTCCCCGAGCCTCGCGTTGCTCCCGAAGGCATCGACCCGGGCCCCCACCAGGACCGCCGGATCGAGCCCGCACTCGGCCAGCATCACCGCCACCATCGACGACGTGGTGCTCTTGCCGTGCGTACCGGTCACCGCCACCGTCGATCGCGAAGCCGCGAGCCCCGCCAGCATGACGCCGCGCGGCACCACCGGCAGGCCGCGGCGCCGGGCCTCGGCGACCTCGGGATCGTCGGCGGGCACCGCGGCCGAGACGACGACGGCGTCGGCCCCGGCGACCCGGCCGGGGTCGTGGCCGACACCGATCTCGATCCCGCGCGCCCGCAGCCTCTCCGTGGCCGCCGACGCCGTCAGGTCCGAGCCGCTGACCTCGTAGCCGAGACCGCTCATCATCTCCGCCACACCGCTCATGCCGACACCGCCCACGCCCACGAAATGCACCCGGCGGGCGTTCGCGGGAAGGCCGTGGACGGCCGCCCCCGGTCCCGCTTCCGGCCGGTGCTCCCCGGATGAGTGCTCGCCCACCCGCTCACGCGCCGCTGGCCCTTCCGATCAGGCCTTCGGCCCGGTCGACGATGACGGAGACCGCGCGCGGCCTCGCGAGAGTGCGGGCCGCCGCCGCCATCCGGCGGCGCCGCTCGTCGTCCCCCGCGAGGGCGAGCACGCGGGCCGCCAGCCGCTCGCCGCTCAGGCCGGCCTCCGGCAGCACCTCGGCCGCCCCCCGCTCCGCCAGCACCTCGGCGTTCGCCTGCTGGTGCCCGTCGGCGGCGCCGGGCAGGGGCACCAGCAGCGACGGGCGGCCGGACGCGGCCAGCTCGGCGAGGGTGGTCGCGCCCGCGCGGCTGACCACGACGTCGGCGCGGCGCATGATGTCGGCCATCTCCTGGAAGAACGGGGCGACGCGCGCCGACACCCCGGCCCGGATGTACGCCTCCTCCACCAGGCCCCGATCGCGCCGGCCGGTCTGGTGCGTGACCGCGAGGGCGACGCCCGAGCCGGCGAGGACCGGCGCCGCCGCCGTCATCGCCACGTTGATGGCGTGGGCCCCCTGCGAGCCGCCGAGCACCAGCACGTGGAGCGGGCGCGGCGTCGGCGGCGCCGCCGACGCCGCCCTGGGCTCGAAGAACTCCGGCCGGACCGGGTTCCCCGCCACGAAGCCCTTGCCGCGAAACTGCGGCAGGGTCGCGTCGTGGGACACGGCGGCCGCGCTGACCACCGGCGCCAGCAGCCGGTTGGTGATGCCCGGCTTCACGTTCTGCTCGAGCACCATCGTGGGAATCCGGCGCAGCGCCGCGAGCAGGACGACCGCACCGGCCGAGTACCCGCCGAGCCCGATGACGAGATCCGGGCCGACCCGGCCGAGGAGCCGCCAGGCATCCCAGGCGCTCACCGGCAGCAGGGAGAGCCCCCGCACCCGGGCCGGCCAGGACGTGCCCTTCAACCCGGCGCTGCGAATCAGCACGTGCTCGAACCCCTGATCGTTGACGGTCCGGGCCTCGGCGCCGCGGCCGGTGCCCGCGAAGACGATGCGGGCCCCCGGGCGGCGGCGCCGGATCTCCCGCGCCACCGCGATGCCGGGATAGAGGTGCCCGCCGGTGCCGCCGCCGCTCATCAGCACGCAAGGTCCGGACATCGCCCGCTCCGCCTTCCGCGCCCCCTGCCGCCCTCCGGGAGCCCGCACCGCTCCACGGCGCAGATTCCCGGCGGACGGCCGGGCGGGAGCCCGCCGTCCCGACGTCACCACGGTCATCGGGGCTGCACCATCGGCATCCTTCTCGGCTCGGACGTGTGCTGGGAGACGTTCAGCAGAATGCCCATCGCCAGCAGGTTGATGAGCAGCGAGGAGCCGCCCGCGCTGACGAACGGCAGCGGAATCCCCTTGGTCGGCAGCAGCCCCAGCACGACGCTGATGTTGAAGAACGCCTGGAACGTCACCATCATGGTGATGCCGACGGCCAGGAACGCCCCGAACCGGTCCGGCGCCGACGCGGCGATGTCGAGGCCGCGCCACAGGATGACCCCGAAGCAGAGCAGCACGACCAGGGCCCCGAGCAGCCCCGTCTCCTCGGCGATCACGGCGTAGATGAAGTCGGTGTGGGGATGCGGCAGATAGAACAGCTTCTGCACGCCGGCCATCAACCCCTGCCCCAGCAGCCCGCCCGTGCCGACCGCGATCTGCGACTGGATGACCTGGTAGCCGGCGCCCTGCGGATCGGCCCAGGGATCGAGGAACGCGAGCAGCCGCTGGACGCGGTAGGGGGCGCTGACGAGGACCGCGAGAATCAGCGGCGCCATGACCACCGTCAGCCCCGCGAGGTAGCGGTACGGCACCCCCGCCGCGAACACCATCGTCCCGACGATCATGAGCAGGGTGAACGCGGTCCCGAAGTCGGGCTCGAGCACGATCAGGCCGCAGACGAGGCCGGTGACGAGGACCACCGGCGCCAGCGCATGCGCGACCCGGTCCGTCGTCTCCATGCGCCGCTCGAGGATGGCGGCGGTGAACACGATGACCGCGACCTTGGCGAGCTCCGACGGCTGGATGCCGATGCCGCCGATCGAGAACCACCGGCGCGTCCCGTTGATCGGGGGGCCGAAAAAGACGACGATGAGGGCCGCGACGGAGATCGCCAGACCCGCGCGGATCACGAGCGGGCGCCGCAGCAGGCGGTAGTCCACCCGCATCGCGGCGCCGAGCAGCCCGATGCCGATGACCGCCCAGACCACCTGCTTGAGCAGGAAGAACCAGGGCGGCTGCTGGAAGCGGCCCATGGCGAGGACGGCCGAGGCGCTGTAGACCATCACCACGCTGGCGCACACCAGCATCAGGGTGGCGAGGAACAGCACCTTGTCGGATTTCAGCTTTCGCGCCATGGTCCTGGTCGCCGCTCGTGACGGCGGAGCTTCGGGGCGGCCCTAAAGTCCGGGGCGCCTCGACCCGAAAACCGGAAGCGTGAGCGGTCAGCAGTCATCAGCCGCGCGCGAGGAGAAGACACCGACCTCGCAGACCGAGGCAGCCTGCGTTCCCAGCGGTCGACTCTCCTCCGCCGCGACACGACTGATGACTGCTCACTGCTCACGCTTCCCTTCCATTTCCTCCCGCAGGCGCCCCACCGCCTCGATGAACACGCGGCCCCGTTCCGCGTAGTCCCTGAACATGTCGAGGCTCGCGCACGCCGGCGACAGGAGCACCGTGCCCCCGGGGGCGGCCAGCCCGTAGGCGGCGCGGACCGCGTCGTCCAGCGAGGCGGCCTCGACGACCCGCACCGCCGCCTCGAACGTCTCGCGGATCCGCCCGCGGATCTCGCCGATGGCGACCACCGCGTCCGCCCGCCGCTCGAGCAGCGGGACGAGCGACGCGAGATCGCCCCCCTTGAAGCGTCCGCCCATGATGACGACGAGGCGGTCGCCGCAGCTCTCGATGGCGCATCGCGCCGCCGCCACGTTGGTCGCCTTCGAGTCGTCGACGAAGCGCACCCCGCCCACCTCGCCGGCCGGGGCGAGGGCGTGGTCGAGCCCCGTGAACCCGTCGACGGCCCGGGTCATCTCGCCGGCGGACACCCCGACGAGGCTCGCCACCGCGCTCGCGGCGAGGACGTCGCTCAGCAGGTGACGGCCCATGAGGTGCACCGCGGACAGCGGCACCAGGGGGTCCTCGCCGGCCGCGGTCCGGCGGACGATGGCCCCGCCGGCGACCGCGACGCCGGCGTCGATGGGCGCCGACAGGCCGTAGGGCACCTGCCGGGCGCGGCTTCCGCGCGCCATCCGCAGGACCTCGGGATCGTCGGCGTTCACCACGAGCGTGTCGGACCCGGTCTGGTTGGCGAAGATGCGGGCCTTGGCCGCCGCGTAGGCGGCGTAGCCCCCGTGCCGGTCGAGATGGTCGCGATGCAGGTTGAGGAGCACCGCGATCGAGGGGCGGAACGTGTCGGTCAGCTCGAGCTGGAAGCTCGACGCCTCGACCACGTGGACCGTCTCGGGGGTGGACTCGTCCACCTGGGTGCTGAGGGCGGTCCCCACGTTCCCCCCCACCAGCACGTCCCGGCCCCCGGCCTCCAGCATGCGGCCCGCCAGCACCACCGTCGTCGACTTGCCCTTCGTCCCCGTCACCGCCACCACCCGCCCCCGCAGCCAGCGGCTCGCCAGCTCGAGCTCGCTGATGAGGGGGACGCCCCGCCGCCGGACGCCGTCGAAGAGCGCCAGCGCGGGGGACACCCCCGGGCTCAGCACCACGAGGTCGGCCCGCGCCAGCGTGCCGGGCCGATGGCCGCCGAGCTCCAGCTCGACGCCGGCGTCCGCGAGGCGGCGGACCGGCTCGGCGACCTCGCGGCGCCGCTCGCTCAGGACCACCCGTGCCCCGCGGTCGGCGAGGAGCCGGGCCGCGGCCGCGCCGCTGCGCGCCGCCCCCACCACCACGACCGTCGACCCCCGCACGGAGAACGCGTTCATCGCAGCTTCAGGGTCGCGAGGCTGAAACAGGCGAAGACCACCGCGGCGATCAGGAACCGGCTGATCACCTTCGGCTCGCTCCACCCGATCAGCTCGCAGTGATGGTGGAGCGGGGCCATGCGGAACACCCGCTGGCCCGTGAGCTTGAACGACCCGACCTGGATGACGACCGAGAGGAGCTCGATGACGAACACCGCGCCCACGATGGGCAGCAGGAGCTCCTGCTTGATGAGAATGGCGACGGTGCCGAGGGCGCCCCCGAGCGCGAGGGACCCGACGTCGCCCATGAAGATCTCGGCGGGGTGCGAGTTGTACCAGAGGAACCCGAGCCCGGCCCCGACCAGCGCGCCGCAGAACACGGTGAGCTCCGCCGCCGGCGCCACGTGGGTCAGCAGCAGGTACTCGGCGAAGGTCGCGTGCCCGGTGACGTAGGCGAGCGCGGTCATCGCCGCCGCGGCGACGATGAAGAGGCTGATGGCGAGGCCGTCGAGCCCGTCGGTCAGGTTGACCGCGTTCGAGAAGAACACCATCACCAGCATCCCGAACGGGACGTACAGCCAGCCGAGGTCGGGCGTGAGCTGCTTGAAGAACGGCAGGACGAGCTCGGTGTCGTAGATCTCGCGCCCCGTCATCCACAGCAGGGCGAGGCCGACGGCGAGGGCCACCACCGCCTGACCGAGGAGCTTGTAGCGGGGGCGCAGCCCGTTGTGGTCGCGGCGGACGATCTTGAGGTAGTCGTCGAGGAAGCCGACGAGCCCGAACGCGATCATCGACAGGATCGCGATCCACACGTAGGCGTTCGTGAGGTCGCCCCAGGCGAGGGTCGGCACCGTCGCCGCGGTCAGGATGAGCACCCCCCCCATGGTCGGGGTGCCGGCCTTGGACCGGTGCCCGGCGAGATCGTCCCGCACGACCTGACCGATCTGGAACCCGCGAAGGGTCCGGATGAGCCAGGGCCCCACGACGAGGCTGATCAGGAACGCGGTGATGCCGGCGGCGGCGGTCCGCACGGTGATGTACTGGACGACGTTCAGCGGCGGATAGAGCAGGTGGTACAGCATCAGGTCCGCTCCGATCCCGCCGCCCGGTCGGCGCAGAGCCGCGTCACCACCCGATCGGTCCGGACGCCCCGCGACCCCTTGACGAGGACGACGTCGCCGTCGCGGACCGACGCCGCCGCGCGCGACGCCGCCTCCTCGGCGGTCTCGCAATGGAGGACCCCGGCGGCGGGCGCGCCGGCTTCGACGGCGGCGCGGCCGAGGACCCGCGCGGGCTCCCCGCCGACGGTCAGCAGCAGGCCCACCCCCGCCGCCGCCGCGGCCCGGCCCGCGGCGCGATGCAGGGCCTCGGAGCGGGCCCCGAGCTCGAGCATCTCGCCGAGCACCGCCACCCGTCGTCCCGCCCGGCCGCGCGCCAGGGTCGCGAGCGCCGTCTCCAGGGCGAGGGGGCTCGAGTTGTACGAGTCGTCGATCACGGCCACGCCGCCGGCCAGCCGGTGTATCCGGCCCCGGTGCGGCGGCGCCTCGACCGCGGCGGCCCGCTCGACGGCGGCGGCCAGGGGCACGTCGAAGGTCAGCGCGACGCCGACGGCGGCGAGGACGTTCGCGAGGTTGCCGCGGCCGAGCAGCCGCGTGCGCACCGGCGCCGCCCCGACCGGGGTGCGGAGGCGGGCCCGCACGCCGTCCAGCCCGAGGTCCTCGACGGCCTGCGCGCTCACCTCCGCCTCGACCTCGACGCCGAACGTGACGACCCGCCCCGGGAACCCCGCCACCCGGCGCATGACGCGGTCGTCCGCGGCGTTGGCGACGACCACCGCGTCCGGCGACGCGCCGGTCAGGATCTCCGCCTTGGCGTCGGCAATCGCCTCCGTCGAGGGGAAGAACTCGGCGTGCGCCTCGCCCACGTTGGTCCACACCCGCACGTCGGGCTCCGCGATCTCCACGAGTCGACGAATCTCTCCGGGGCCGCTCATGCCGAGCTCCACCACCGCCACTTCCGGCCGGGTCCGCAGCTCCAGCAACGACAACGGCAACCCGATGTGGTTGTTCAGGTTGCCCCGATTCCGAAACACGCGGTACCGCGTCTCGAGCAGCGCCGCCGACAGCTCCTTGGTCGTGGTCTTCCCGACGCTGCCGGTCACCGCGACGACCCGGGCGCCCGAGTCCCGCCGGACCCGCCGGGCCAGCGCCTGCAACGCGCGCAGGGTGTCATCGACGACAATCCCCGGCGCCGCCGGCGGCGTGCCCAGGGCCGCCGCATCGCTGACGAGCGCCCCCACCGCGCCGCGGGCCAGGGCGTCCGCCACGAAGCGGTGGCCGTCGAAGCGGGCGCCGCGAATCGCGACGAACAGATCGCCGGGGCGGAGCGAGCGGGAATCGATGGAGACGCCGCCGGCGCGGGTCTCGGCCGCCCCCGCGATCCGCCGGCTTCCGACGGCCCCGGCCAGCTCGCCCAACGTCATCGACCACGGCTCCGCCATCTCCCGCGGCCCGCCCCGGCCGCCCCGCCACCCGGTGACCCGCGCCGTCCGGGCCCCATCACGACACCCCCGCCCGGGCCCGCCGGCCCGCGAGCGCCTCCCGGGCGACCGCGCGGTCCTCGAACGGCAGCCGCACGTCGCCGATGACCTGCTCGCGCTCGTGCCCCTTGCCGGCGATGACCACCGCGTCTCCCGGCTCGGCCTCGGCGATGGCCCGCTCGATGGCGGTGCGGCGATCGGCGATGGCCAGGTGCCGGCACCCCGTCTCGGCCGCCGTCGCGAGGACCCCGCTGCGAATCTGGTCGATGATGCGGTCCGGATCCTCGGACCGCGGGTTGTCCGAGGTCAGCACCACGAGGTCGCTGAGCCTCGCCGCCACCGCCCCCATCAGCGGGCGCTTGGCGCGGTCGCGGTCGCCGCCGCAGCCGAAGACGCTGACGAGGCGGCCGGCGGCGAGCTCCCGCACCGCCCCGAGCACGCCGCGCAGGGCGTCGTCGGTGTGGGCGAAGTCGAGCAGGACCCAGACGTCGTCGTCGGACGAGGACACCACCTCGAACCGGCCCGGCACGCCGCCGAGCCCCGCCACGCCCTGCTCGATGGCCGGCAGCGGCACGTCGAGGGCGAGGGCGGCGGCGGCGGCGGCGAGCACGTTGTAGGCGTTGACCCGCCCGGGGAGGGGCGAGCGCAGCTCGAGCCGCCCCCGGGGCGTGCGGACGTCGAGCCGGGTCCCGGCGCGCGTCGACTCCACCCGCTCGGGGCGCACCGCGGCGTCGTGCTCGACCGCGTAGGTCACGGGGCGGCCGGCCAGGCCGGCGAGCCGCCGGCCCGCGGGGTCGTCGACGTTGACCACGGACGGCGCCCCGAGCGGCAGCATGTCGAAGAGTCGACGCTTCGCCTCGAAGTAGTCCTCCATGTCGGCGTGGAAGTCGAGGTGGTCCCGCGTGAGGTTGGTGAAGACGGCGGCGCTGAACAGGGTGCGGTCCACCCGGCGCATCGACAACGCGTGCGAGGACACCTCCATCACGCAGGCGGCGACGCGCTGCTCGACCATCTCGCGCAGGAGGGCCTGCACGTCGGGCGCCTCGGGGGTGGTGTGCGGCGCCTCCGCCTCGGCCGCGCCGATGCGGTAGGTCACGGTGCCGATGCGGCCGCACGGCCCGCCCGCCGCCTCGAAGATGGCCGCCAGCAGGTACGTGGTGGTGGTCTTGCCGTTGGTGCCGGTGACCCCCACCACCGTGAGGTCGCGGCTCGGGTTGCCGTAGAAGGCCGCGGCGAGCTCGGCGAGGGCGAGCCGGGCGTCGGTCACCTGCACCCACCGCCCTTCCCCTCCCGGCCGCACGCTCGACTCCGCCACCACCAGGACCGCCCCGCGCCGCGCCGCCTCGTCCGCGAAGTCGGCGCCGTCGGCATGCTGCCCCTTGATCGCGACGAAGACGGCCCCCGGCTCGACCCGGCGCGAGTCGAAGGCGATGGCCGTCGCGTCCCGCGT
The DNA here is from genome assembly GCA_965116765.1 of Vicinamibacterales bacterium. Taxonomy (GTDB): domain Bacteria; phylum Acidobacteriota; class Vicinamibacteria; order Vicinamibacterales; family UBA8438; genus JAJEEA01. The sequence goes on from OZ220718.1 coordinate 3,442,160, forward strand.
CAGCACCGAGGCGTCCACCGGCGAGCCCGGGCGGCCGGCGTCCACCCGGCCCGACAGCCGCGGCATCAGGTCGCCGACGGTCATGATCCCGCCCCCGCCCGGCGCCGCTCGAGCGTCAGCACCAGCGCCTGCCCCGGGACGACCGCCTCGCCCGCCGCCGGGGCCTGCCCGACCACCACCCCGCGCCCCCTGAGGCGGGCCGACAGGCCCAGGCCGGTCGCCGCCGCCACCGCCGCCCGCGCGCCGAGCCCGTGCAGATCGGGCATCACGCCCGGCGCCGCGGCGCGGGACCCGGCCGCGTCCGCTCCGTCCGCGCGCGCGAGGACGGTCCGCACGCCCGGGAACGGGGCGGGTCCGGGGGGCACGAGCAGCGGCGGCGCCGCGTCCAGGTTGGGCGCGACGCCGAGATGCCGGAGGACCGACTCGCCGATGCGCTGGAAGACGGGGGCGGCCACCGCACCCCCGAACCCCCTCACGCCGTCGACCACGACGAGAATGGTGAGCTCGGGCCGCGTGGACGGCACGAACCCCACGAACGAGGCGACGTGGTCGGTCCGGGAGTATCGGCCGCCGGGGAGGAGCTTCTCGGCCGTGCCCGTCTTGCCGGCGACGCTGTAACCGGGAATGCGGGCGGCCCGGGCCGTCCCGCGGGCGACGACGTCCTCCATGATCCCGGTCAGGGTGGCCGCGGTCCGCGCCGTGATCGCCCGCCGGACGACCCGCACCGGGATCTCCTCGCGGACGCCGCCGCGCAGCTCCGCCCGGACGAGGCGGGGGGCCAGCAGCTCCCCGCGGTTGGCGACCGCGTTCATCGCGACCGCCATCTGCAGCGGCGTGACGGAGATGGTGTAGCCCATCGCCACGCGGGCCAGCTCGCCCTCGCGGAGCCGGGAGCCGTCGTGCACGATGCCGCGGCTCTCGCCGGGGAAGTCGCGGGCGCTCGTCTGACCGAAGCCGAAGCGCCGGACGTAGCGGTTGAGGCGGTCCGACCCCAGGGCCACGCCGACCTGGCTGGCCCCCACGTTGCTGGACTTGACGATGACGTCGGCGAAGGTGAGGGCCCCGTAGTCGCGGAAGTCGCGGATCGGCCTCCCCCCGAAGTAGATCACGCCGGGGCTGACGTCGATGACGTCGCCGGGCCGGACCACCCGCTCTTCGAGGGCGGCCGAGGCGGTGACGATCTTGAAGGTCGATCCGGGCTCGTAGACGTCCTGCGCCGCCCGGTTCCGGCGCGCGTCCGCGGCTGCGCCCCGCCACGCGTTGGGGTCGAACGTGGGCTCGTTGGCGAGCGCGAGGATGTCGCCGGTGCGCGGGTCGAGCACCACGACGCTGCCTCCGTCGGCGTCGTGCTCGCGGACGGCGGCGCGAAGCTCCCGCTCGGCGACGTGCTGAATGGTGCTGTCGATGGAGAGCTCGAGCGAGACCCCCGCCGTCGGCCGCCGCTCGACGCGGCTGAAGGCCTGCTGCTGGGCGTCGCGCTGCACCAGGATTCTCCCCGGCTCGCCCGCGAGGGTCTCCTCGTACAGCGATTCCAGGCCGTGGAGGCCCTGGTTGTCGACGCCGGCGTGGCCCAGCACGTGCGCCGCGAGGCGTCCGTTGGGGTAGTAGCGCCGGTTCTCCTTGAGGAAGCCGATGCCGTCGAGGTCGAGGTCGCGCAGCCGCTCGGCGATCCGCGGCGAGATCTGCCGCTCGACGTAGGCGAAGGCGCTGTCCCGGGCGAGCACCGACGCGAGCCGCTCCTCCCGCTCCGCCGTGCACGCCATCACCGCGCAGAGCCGCCGGGCCGTCCCCGCCGGGTCGACCACCTTCCGCGGCTCGGCGACGACGGTGTCGGCGGCCACGTCCCGGGCGAGCACCCGCCCCTCGCGGTCGAGGAGCTCGCCGCGGCGGGCCGGCGTCTCGATCGCGCGCTCGTGCTGGTCGCCGGCGCGCTGGACGTAGAAGTCGTGGTCGACGACCTGGAGCTGGACGAGCCGGCCCGCGATGGCGATTGCCCACAGCACCATGACGCAGGCGGCGACCCGCACCCGCGGGTGGAGGACCTCCCGCCAATGGCCGGCCGCCGGGCCTCGGTCGCGTGTCATGGTCGCCTTCGACGAGCGGCGAGCGGGACCATGCCCGCCTCCGCGTCCCGGTCCGCCGTCACCGCGCCGTCGGGCGGCGGCGAGGCCACCTGGCGCTCGACCACCTGCACGCCGCCCCCCGTCGGCGGCGCCAGCCCCAGCTCGGCCGTCGCGATGCGCTCGATCCGCGGCGGCGCGCTCAGCGTCTCGATCTCCAGGAGCAGGTGCCGGTTCAGATCGAGCTGCTCGGAGCGCTCCTGCTCCATCTGCTCGATGTCGTAGCCGTACCGGATCAGCTCGAAGTTCTGCCAGGCCGAGAACAGGATCACGGCCACGAAGCAGACCCCCACCGCCGTGGAACGCCAGAGCTCGCGTTGCCGCCGGCGGTCGATCTCGCGCACGATCGGCGCGTTGCGGATGTCGCGGGTGACGCGGAAGTCGAGGTTCTGCTGATTCACGCCACCCTCCAGGCCGCCCGCAGCCGGGCCGAGCGGGCACGGGGGTTGCGGGCCAGCTCTTCTTCGGCCGGCCGCAGCGGCTTGCGGGTCAGAATGCGCAGCGCGAGCTCGCCGCCGCGCTCGAGCTCCCGCAGGGTGCGCTTGACGATGCGGTCCTCGAGCGAGTGGAAGCTGATGACGGCGAGGCGCGCACCCGCCTTCAGGCGCCCGACGGCCGCCCGCAGGAACGCGTCGAGCCCGTCGAGCTCGCGGTTGACCCAGATGCGCAGCGCCTGGAACGTACGGGTCGCGGGGTCGATGCGGGACCGCCCGCGGTAGCGCGCGGCGCGGCGGACGACGGCCGCGAGCTCGGCCGTCGTCCCGATTCCCGCCCCCGCCGCCGCGGCGACGATGGCGCGGGCGATGGGGCGCGAGCGGCGCTCCTCGCCGTACTCGAAGATGACGTCCGCCAGTCCCTCGGGGGTCGCCTCGGCGAGCAGGTCGGCGAGGGTGGGGCCCGAGGTCCGGTCCATGCGCATGTCCAGGGGATCGTCGCGGCGGAAGCTGAAGCCCCGCCCCTCGGCCTCGAGCTGGACGGAGGAGCACCCGAGGTCGGCCAGCGCCCCGTCGACCCGGTCGACCCCCAGCCGGTCGAGCACGTCGTCGAGGCCGCGGTAGTCGGCGTGCACCAGGTCCACGCGGTCCTTCCAGGGGGCGAGGCGCCGGCGGGCGAGGGGCAGCACCTCGGCGTCGCGGTCGAGCCCGACGACCCGGTCCGCTCCCGCCTCGAGCAGCGCCGCCGCGTGCCCCCCGGTCCCCACCGTGCAGTCGACGAGGAGGCCGCGCCCGGCCGGCTCGAGAAGCTCGACCGTCTCCGCCCGCAGGACCGGCTCGTGTAGGATCGTCGCCATCAGATGCCGTACTCCGACAGCTTCCGGGCATCGGCGTCCGTGAACGGCTCGTTCGCCATGCGCGTCGCGAAGCGCTCGTGATTCCACACGTCGAGATGGTCGAGCTGTCCCAGGACGTCCACGTCGCCCGCCATCGCCGCCGACTCGCGCAGCAGGGGGTGGATGGAGACCCGGCCCTGCTTGTCGATCTCGCCGGGCTGGCCGTAGTAGTTCACGAGGTCGACGTAGCGCGCGAGCTCGGGCAGCGACGGCGGCAGCGTCGCCAGCTTGCGCTCCATCTCCTCCCAGACCGGCATCGGATAGATGTTGACGACCACGCCCTCGTGCTTGCGGGAGGTCACGTACACCTGGGTGCCGTACCGGTCCTGCATGGCGGACCGGAACAGGGCCGGGATCTTCAGTCGTCCCTTCTCGTCGATCTTGACTGAATAGTTGCCCCGAAGCACCACTATGCTCCACTGCGGTCCAATAAAGTCCACCCACACTATAGAACCGACCACCACCGGTGTCAACAAGTGCCGTGAAATCTAGAACTTACGTTTTATCTTCGCGTTTCCGCTCGGCGGAGGAAGGGCGGCGGGAATCATGCTGCGGGCCGGATTGACGGGGCTGCCGTCGACGGGGAAGACCACGTTGTTCCGCCTGCTGACGCAGGCGGCGGGCGAGTCGGGGCCGGCGGCGCGCCGGGCCGCGGCGCAGGTGGGCGTCGCGCAGGTGCCGGACCCCCGCCTCGACCGGTTGACGGCGCTCTTCGACCCGCGGCGCCGGGTGCCGGCCACGGTCGAGGTGAGCGAGCTCGCGGGCCGCGGCTCGGCCGCCGCGATGCTCGACGTGTCGGGCTTCCGCGACGCCGACGCCCTGCTCCACGTGCTGAGGATGTTCCGGGACGAGCGGGTCCCGCACGCGTCGGGGAGCCTCGACCCGGCCCGGGACGCCCGGCAGATGGAGGACGAGCTGATCCTGGCCGACCTCGGGGTCGCCGAGCGCCGGGTCGAGAAGATCCGCCAGGACATGAAGAAGGGCCGGAGCCGCGAGCTGGACGAGGAGCTCCGGGTCATCGAGCAGTGCCGGGCGGCCCTCGAGGACGGCCGGCCCCTGCGCGCGCTCGCCCTCGACGCGCCCGACGCCCGGCGGCTGCGGGGCTTCAGCTTCCTGTCCGCCAAGCCGTTGCTCGTCGTGCTCAACCTCGACGAGGCGGACGTGGCGGACCCCGAGGGGGCCGTCGCGCGGGCGGGCCTCGCCGACGCCCTGTCGGGAAGCGGGATCGAGACGGTGCCCGTCTGCGCGAAGATAGAGCTGGAGATAGCGGAGCTGCCGCCGGGGGACCGGGCCGGGTTCCTCGCCGACCTCGGCCTCGCCGACTCGGGGCTCGACCGGGTGGTTCGGGCCGCCTACCGGCTGCTCGGCTACATCTCCTTCTTCACGGTGGGGAAGGACGAGTGCCGGGCCTGGTCGATACCGCGCGGGACGGCCGCTCAGGAGGCGGCGGGCGAGATTCACAGCGACATCGCGCGGGGGTTCATCCGCGCGGAGGTCGTCCACTACGACGCCCTGACCGCCCGGGACGGCTCGCACGCCGCGTGCCGCGAGCACGGCGAGGTGCGGCTGGAAGGCAAGGAATACGTGGTCCGCGACGGCGACGTCATCAACTTCCGGTTCGCCACGTGACAGCCCCGCCGACCTCCTGACGGGATCGCCCGCCGAGGCCCGTCGAGGCGCGGGCCTCGACACTTCCCCGACGATGACGCCCCCCACCCCGCCCGGCGACGGCCTGACTCGCGCGGCCGGCATCGTGGGCCTCGCCACCGTGACCAGCCGGGTGCTGGGGCTGGTGCGGGACCAGGCCCTCGCCTACCGCTTCGGGGCCGGCGACCGGATGGACGCCTTCCTGGTGGCCCTGCGCATTCCCAACCTGCTGCGCGAGCTCTTCGCGGAAGGGGCGATGAACGCCGCCTTCGTGCCCGTCTTCACGCGGCGCCTGACCCGCGAGGGCCGCGAGGCGGCGTGGCGGCTGGGGGCGCAGCTCATCAACGCCCTCGTGGTGGTCACCGGGGTCATCGCGGCGGCCGGCATCGTCTTCGCCGAGCCCCTGACCCGCCTGTTCGCCGCCGACTACCAGGACGTCCCCGGCAAGCTCGAGCTGACCGTGCAGCTGACCCGCATCGTCCTGCCGTTCCTCACCCTGGTGGCGGTCGCCGCCGCGTGCATGGGCATGCTCAACTCGCTGCGGCGGTTCTTCGTCGCGGCGGTGTCGCCGGCCGCCTACAACGTCTGCCTCATCGCGGGCGCCCTCCTCGTCGTGCCCCTGATGCCGGAGGACGGCATGGACCCCATCGCGGCGGTCGCGGCCGCGGCGGTCGCCGGCGGGGCGGGGCAGATCGCGGCGCAGTGGTGGGCGCTGCGCCGCGAGGGGTTCCGCTGGCGGCCGGCCCTCGACCCGGCCGACCGGGGCCTGCGCGATGTCGTGGGGCTGATGGGACCGGCGACGGTGGCGGGGGCGGCGCTGCAGGTGAACCTGCTCGTCAACACCATCCTCGCCACCGGCGAGGGCACCGGCGCCGTCACCTGGCTGACGCTGGCGTTCCGCCTGATGTACCTGCCGCTCGGGGTGCTCGGCGTGTCGATAGCGACGGTGACCCTGCCCGCGGTGTCCCGGCACGCCGCGGCCGGCGACCTCGCGGCGGTGCGGGAGACCGTGTCTCACGGGTTGCGCCTGATGCTCGCGGTGATGGTGCCGGCGGCGGTGGGCCTCGCGGTGCTCGCGACCCCCGTCGTGCGGCTCGTCTTCGAGCACGGCGAGTTCACCGCGGCCGACACCCCGGCGACGGCGCGGGCGCTGGTGTTCTACGCCCCGGGCATCGTCGGCTACGCGGCGGTGCGGCTGACCGCCCCGGTGTTCTACGCCTTCGGCAACAGCCTGACCCCGGCCCTCGTCAGCGTCCTCACCGTCGCCCTGAACGTCGGGCTGAATCTCGTGCTCGTGCGGATCATGGGATATCCCGGACTCGCGCTGGGCACGGCCCTCGCGGCGTGGTTCAACGCCGGTGGCCTGATGGTGCTGCTGCACCGCCGGCTCGGCGGCATCGACGCCCGCCGCCTGGCGGACCGCTTCGCGCGGATCTGCCTCGCGGCCGGGGTCATGGGCGCGGCCGTCGGGGCGGCCGAGGGCATGGCCGCGGAGCTCGCGGCGGAAGGCGGCCTCCTGACCGCCGGGCTCGTCCTCGGCGGCGAGATCGCCCTCGGCCTGGTCGTGCTCGCCGCCTTCGCCCGGCGCCTCGGCATCACCGAGCTCGACGAGGTCCGCGCGCAGATCCTCGGCCGGCTGGGCGCCGGTCGGCCGGCCGGGGGCGGCGGCGGGAGCCAATCGCCGTAGGAGTCTTGCGCCGGCGATCCCGCTCCCGGCCGACGACGAGGTCCCGCCGCGGCATCGGCTCGGCGCCCCCGCCGACCCTCCAGGAGCACGCGCCCGTGCGGCGCAGACTCCCGACCGGAGCAACCGCGTCTCGCGCCGGCGATGCTCCGGCCCGCGGCTGCGATGGCCGTGGTACGATGGCGGCCATGCCCCGCGGGTACTACTACTCCCAGCGTCCGTCCGGCATGTCGTTCGGCCCCGGTCCGATGACCCCGGCCGTCAAGATGCTGCTCTGGGCGAACGTCGGCGTCTTCGTGGCCGGCGCCCTCGTCCCGCCCCTCGGCCGCCTCCTCGTCGAGGTGTTCGGGCTGCGCCCCGAGGCGGTGGTGACGGGGTGGCGGTTCTGGCAGCCCGCCACCTACATGTTCCTGCACGGGAGCATCGGGCACATCTTCTTCAACCTGCTGGTCCTGTGGATGTTCGGCGTCCAGCTCGAGCGCCTGTGGGGGCCCGCGTACTTCCTGCGCTTCTACCTGGTGACCGGCGTGGGGGCCGGCATCGCCACCATCGTCGCGGGGCTGCTGCCGTTCGCGTTCAGCGAGCCGACGTATTACGGCGTGACCATCGGCGCCTCGGGGGCGATATACGGCCTGCTGATGGCGTTCGCCGTCTACTATCCGAACGCGCCGATCCTGGTGTTCTTCGTGTTCCCGATCCCGGCCCGCTACTTCGTGATGATCATCGGGGCCATCGCGTTCCTGTCGGTGCCGCGCGACGCCGGGGTCGCCCACGTCGCCCACCTCGCCGGGCTCGTCGTCGGCTACCTCTACCTCAAGCGGGGCACGGGCATCGGCCTGCCGCGGCTCGGCCGGTTCGGGCTGAAGGCCGAGATCAAGTACCGCTACCTCCAGTGGAAGATGGGCCGGCTGCGCCGCAAGTTCCGCGTCCTGCCGGGTCGCGACGACTGGGACGGCACCGTCCACTGACGCGCCGGGGCGACGCCGCCGCCGCTTCCCCGCCGCCGCGCCGTCCGGTGACCGCCCGCGACCGGCGGGCTCATTGGCCGCCGCTCGCCGCATCGGCGTCCGGCCGCGCCCCGGCGCCGGTCTCCTCGCGGCGCGGGGCGGTGCCGCGGGCCGCGAGCGCGAAGGTGTCCGCGAGGGCCTCGATCTGGTGCAGGGTCCTCCCGGGAACGCGCACCACCTCGCCCTCCCGCACGACGACCTCGTCTCCCGCGATCCGCAGCTTCAGCGCCCCGTCGAGGACGTAGATCATCTCCTCGCCGCGGTGGGCGTGGAGCGGTACGAGGGCCCCGCGCTTCAGGTAGATCTGCGTCAGCCTCTGGCCGTCGCCGGCCACCGCCTTCCGCGAGATGAGCGCGGTGACCTTCTCGAGCTCCAGATCGTCCCACGCCGTCACGCCGTCGAATTCGCTCGCCATCGTCCGAAAAGGGACCGACCGGCCGCCGGCGGGCCCGGCCCGGCTCCGGCCGGGGCCGGCCGCCGCCGCGATGCTATAATTTACTGCCAATGCGGGCCAGCCTTCGGTCCCACCTTGGCACGCAGGATTGCACGATGGAGCGCTCGACGGGCTCGGGGAACGCGCCTGCCGCGACTTCACAGCGGCTGTACGGGGGGTTGTCGCGGGATGAGCTGCTGCGGTTCTACCGCACGATGCTCCTGGCGCGCCGACTCGACGAGAAGGAGCTGCAGCTCAAGCGGCAGAGCAAGAGCTTCTTCCAGATCAGCGGGGCGGGCCACGAGGCGATCCAGGTGGCGGCGGGCACGCTGCTGACGGCGGGCCGCGACTGGTTCTTCCCCTACTACCGCGACCGGGCCCTGGCCCTGGCCCTGGGCATGACGACCCGCGAGATGCTGCTGGCGGCGGTCGGCGCCGCCGCGGACCCGTCGTCGGGGGGGCGCCAGATGCCCGCCCACTGGAGCAAGCCGGCCCTCAACCTGGTCTCTCCCTCCAGCGCGGTGTCGACGCAGTGCCTCCATGCCGTGGGGTGCGCCGAGGCCTGTCAGCTCCATCTCCGGTTCCCGGACGTCGCGGACGCCGCCGGGGCCTGCTCGGAGGGCGACGTCGTGTACGTGTCGCTCGGCGAAGGAGGCACGAGCGAAGGCGAGTTCTGGGAGTCGCTGAACACCGCGTGCACGCGCCGGCTCCCGGTGATCTACCTGATCGAGGACAACGGCTACGCCATCTCGGTCCCGGTCGAGATACAGACCCCGGGCGGCGACGTCGCCCGCCTCGTGTCGGGCTTCCCGGGGCTCGAGGTCGTCACCGTCGACGGCACCGACACCCTCGCGAGCGTCGAGGCGATGCGGCGGGCCCTCGCCTACGCGCGGGGGGGGCGCGGTCCGGTCCTCGTCAAGGCGGGCGTGGTGCGGCTGCACTCGCATTCCGAGTCGGACGACGACGGCCAGTACAAGAGCGACGCGGAGCGCGAGGCGGATCGGGCCCGCGACCCCATCACCCGGCTCGCCGCCTTCCTGACCGGTCACGAGATCGCGGACGACGCGGAGCTGGCGCGGCTGGCCGGGGGCGTGGACGACGAGATCCGGGCGGCCGCCGACGAGGCGCTGGCCGCCGCCCCGCCCGACCCCGCCACGGCGCTGCGCTACGTGTACTCGCCCGACGTGGACCCGGCGGCCGGGCGCTTCGACGTGCCCGGCGCCCCCGAGGGCGAGCCGATCACGATGGTGGCGGCCATCAATCGCACCCTCGAGGACGAGATGGCCCGCAACCCCCGGATCGTCGTGTTCGGGGAGGACGTGGCCGACTGCAGCCGGGCCGAGGTGCTGTCGGCGGTGCCGGGCAAGGGCGGGGTGTTCAAGGCCACCCTCGGGCTGCAGCGGCGGTTCGGGCGCGAGCGCGTGTTCAACTCGCCGCTGGCCGAGGCCAACATCGTGGGCCGCGCCGTCGGGATGGCCATCCGCGGGCTCAAGCCGGTGGTCGAGATCCAGTTCTTCGACTACATCTGGCCCGCGATGATGCAGATCCGCGACGAGCTGACGATGCTGCGCTACCGGTCGAACAACGCGTTCTCGTGCCCGCTCGTCATCCGGGCCCCGATCGGCGGCTACCTGCGGGGCGGGTCGCTCTACCACAGCCAGTCGGGCGAGAGCATCTTCGCCCACTGCCCGGGGTTGCGCATCGCCTATCCGTCGAACGCGGCCGACGCGGCGGGGCTGCTGCGCACCGCCGTCCGCTGCGACGACCCGGTGCTCTTCCTCGAGCCCAAGCACCTCTACCGCCAGACCTACAGCAAGGCCCCGTACCACGGGCCCGACCACCAGGTTCCCTTCGCGCGGGCGAGCACCCGGCGCGAGGGGACCGACGTCGTCGTGATCACGTGGGGCTCGCTGGTCCAGCGGTCGCTGCTGGCGGCGGAGCGGGCGGCCCGGCAGGGCGTCAGCGTGCAGGTGATGGACCTGCGGACCCTGGCTCCCTGCGACTGGAGCTCCATCGCGGCGGCGGTGGCCGCCACGAGCCGCGTGGTCGTGGCCCACGAGGACCAGCTCACGTGCGGGTTCGGGGCCGAGCTGGCCGCGCGCATCGCCGACGAGCTCTTCGACCACCTCGACGCCCCGGTCAAGCGCGTCGGCGCCCTCGACTGCCCCGTCGCCTACCACCCCGACCTGGAAGAGGCGATCCTGCCGCAGCCGGACGACATCCTGCGGGCGATCGAGGCGGCCGCCGCGTACTGACGCTGCACGCGGCGCCCCCCCCCGGCCGCATCGGCGCGACCGTTGCGATCGGGTCTCCTGACGCGAGCCCCGGGCATTGCCGACGAGGCATCCGGCCCTCCCCGACGGGGCCGCGGGCCGCTCCGGCCACGGGTTCAGCCGCGCGCCAAGGGGTCGCCGGCGACCTTGCCACGGAAACGGTCCCCCTGCTATGATTATGCGTTTGTAAAGGGTGTAGGAACGGCCATCCTATGGGCATGCACCGTGACCTGACGGCGATGGCGGACTGAGGTACACAGCCGCGCACGCTCGCTGGCGGGACTTCACGATGCCCGACCCCGACGACCATTTTCTCGCGAGATCGCTCGAGGCCTTGCAGGAAAACGTGCGTCGGGCGGGTCCGGCCGCCTCTGCCGGGTACACGTTGATCGGCGCCATCCTCCTCCTGGGAGGGCTGGGGTACCTGCTCGATCGGTGGGCGGCGACCGAGCCGTGGTTCCTGCTGGCGGGTCTGTTGACGGGGATGGTCGTCGGGTTCTACGAGCTGGCGAAGACGGTCTGGAAGCCATGAAGTTGTCGGCCGCGCTGGCGGCGGCGTGCGTGCTCACCTGGGGGGCGGCGGCGGCATTGGCCCCGGAGGGGGCGGCGGCGGCGTTTCTCGGCATGGCCGCGCCGCTCGTGGTGGGGCTGGCGACGATTCGCCTCGTCGAACGGACGGTGCGCGCCGACGTGACCCGCCTGACGGCGCGGATGGCCGCCGCTTTCGCGGTGAAGCTGGTGTTCTACGCGGTGTACGTCTCCGTCGTCATCGGGTTGCTCCGGGTCGAGCCCGTGCCCTTCACGCTCAGCTTCACCTTCTACTTCGTCGCGCTCCAGATCACCGAGGCGCTGTATTTCAGGACCCTGCTGGCGAACGCCGGCGCAACCCCGTCGGCGGGGCGCTGACGCGGCGCCGCCACCGGACATCATGATGAACGCCGCACAGCACGCCGAGGACACGCACGTCGAGGACGCGCACGCCGCCGCCGACCACGCCGCGGGCGGGCACGGCGAGGGTGAGTTCGACGCGGGCGAGGTCATCATCGAGCACATCGCGAACAGCCCGCTCGACCACCCGATCCTGCACGGGCCGCACATCGCGGGCATCGACTTCTCGGTCACCAAGCACGTGATGATGCTGTGGCTGGTGGCGGGCTTCCTGTTCGTGGTCATCACCCTCGCGACCCGGCGCTTCCTCGCGCAGGAGCGACCGATTCCGACCGGGTTCATGAACGCGCTCGAGGCGGTCGTCCAGTTCGTCCGCGACTCGATGGTGCTGCCGAACGTCGGCGCGAAGTGGGTGAACACCTGGACGCCGATGATCCTGACCCTCTTCGTGTTCATCCTGACCGCGAACGCGGTCGGCCTGGTGCCGATGTTCGAGGTGCTGGGCCTCGTCGACAAGGCGCTGCTGCACACCTCGGAGGAGTCGCTGCTGAACAGCATGCTCCACGGCGGCGCCACCGCGACCGCCAACTACAACGTGACGGCGGCGCTCGCCACCATCACCTTCTTCGCGATCATCGTGGCCGGCAGCATGGCCCACGGCTTCGTCACGCACTGGAAGAACCTGGTGCCGCACGGGCTGGCGTGGCCGATCTACATCCTGCTCATCCCCATCGAGGTGATGGGCCTGTTCGTCAAGCCGTTCGCCCTGACGATGCGGCTCGCCGCCAACATGAGCGGGGGGCACATCGCGATACTCGCGATCCTGTCGCTGGTCTTCATCTTCAACCAGCAGTTCGGAAGCCCGCTGCTCTCGATGGGGGTCGGCGCCTTCGTCGGGGTGCCCCTGGCGACCGGCATCCTGGCCCTCGAGATCATCGTCGTCCTCGTCCAGGCCTACGTGTTCGCCCTGCTGACGTCGGTCTTCGTCGGCATGGCCATCCACGTGCACCACTAGCGATCGCTTCCTCGAACCACGCACACTCACTCGAAACGAGACGGCACAACTCACACGGAGGTTGACTGCATGGAACTGTTGTACATCGCCGGCGTCGCGATCGGTCTCGGCCTGATAGTCATCGGCGCGGGTCTCGGAATCGGCCGGTTCACGGCGGCCGCGGCCGAGAGCATCGCCCGCCAGCCTTCGGCCGCCGCGCAGATCACGGGGGCCGTGCAGCTTCCGCTCTTCCTGCTCGAAGGGGTCGCGATTCTCGCCGAGGTCTTCGTCTTCGTCGTCGTCCTGATGCGGTGACCGCCGCATTCCCCGGAACGCGACGGACAATGCCGCGGGAGGGAGCGCCTCATGGATAATCCCCTGGTCCAGCCGGACGTCGGGCTGTACATCTGGACCATCATCACCTTCCTGACCCTGCTCTGGGCCCTGCGCCGGTATGCCTGGGGCCCCCTGCTGCGGGCCCTCGACGCGCGTCAGGAAACGATACGCAAGTCGCTCGACGAGGCCGAGCAGGCCCGGCAGGAGCTGGCGCAGGCCCAGGAGACGGCGGCCAGGGTCATCACCGAAGCCCGCGTCGAGGCCCAGTCCATCCTCGCCGAGAGCCGCAGCGCGGCCGAGTCCTTCCAGGAAGACTCGCGACAGAAGGCCAAGGCCGACGCCGAGGCGGTGGTGGCGGCGGCCCAACGCCAGATTCAACAGGAAACGGCGCGGGCGATGCAGGAGATCCGCCGGGAGACGGTCGACCTGTCCCTGCAGATCGCATCGAAGCTCATCCGCAAGAACCTGACGCCGGAAGACAACGACGCCCTGATCAGGGAGTCGCTCGCCCAGATCGACGCTCGGCACTGACGAGGGTCAGTCAGCCCGGCGGCGACGAGCCGCCGGGCCTGCCGACGCCGCCAACAGTGCGGACCGCGCCTCCATGGCCGCCCCCTGAGCCCACCGCCACGCGGCGGCACTGCCCAGCACGTCGATCGACCGCCACCGCGGACCCTTGGTGCGGACGGCCCCCGAGCAGTCACGCCTTCAGCTCGTTCAGAAGCGAGCACCCGTTTCTTCGCGGCCCAGCCACGGGTTTCGTCGTAGAAGGCTCCGGCGGGCGGAATGGGTGCGGATCCGGAGCTAATCGACGGTGAGCGCGCCGCAGTCGAGAGGAAAACGGATACCGCCGGACGGTCAGCGCAGGGCCGCCGCGCCGGCGCCGAGGCCCTCGATGGCGGTCGCCGCCGCCTCCGCGCTCGAGAATAGGAACTGGGGATAGAGGCCGAACACGACGGTGCCGACCACCGCGACGGCGAGGGCCACGGTCATCGCGGGCCCCACGGCGAGGGGAGAGGCGGCCGGGGCGGTCTCGTCGTTGAACCACATGAACACGACGACCCGCAGGTAGTAGTAGAGCGAGACGGCGCTGTTGGCGACGGCGATGACGGCCAGCCACACGAAGCCGGCGTCGATGGCGGCCCCGAAGAGCCACACCTTGCCCATGAAGCCGGCGGTGGGGGGAATGCCGCCGAGCGACAGCATGAAGAAGAGCATGGCGAAGGCCATCATCGGGCTGCGCCGCGAGAGCCCGGTGAGGTCCTTCAGCTCGTCGCCGACGACGTCGCTGCGCCGCATCGCGGCCACCACCGCGAACGCGCCGAGCTGCATGAAGAGGTAGACGCCGACGTAGACGAGCATCGCCGCCACGCCGCGCTGGGTGCCGGCGACGACGCCCATCAGCAGATAGCCGGCGTGGGCGATGGACGAGTACGCCAGCATGCGCTTGATGTTGCTCTGGGTCAGGGCGGCGATGTTGCCCACCGTCATGGTGACGACCGCCAGCCCCCAGAAGAAGAACGTCCACTCCGCGCCGAGGGCGGGGAGCCCTTCCAGGAAGATGCGGATCAGCATCGCGAACGACGCCGCCTTCGAACCCACCGAGAGGAACGCGGTCACCGGCGTGGGCGCGCCCTCGTACACGTCGGGCGCCCACATGTGGAACGGCACCGCGGCGATCTTGAAGCCCATGCCGGCGCCCACGAGGACCACCGCGAGGACCAGCACGAGGTTCGGCCCCTGCCCGGCGAGGGCGGTGGCGATCTCGTCGAGCCGGGTGGTGCCGGTGACCCCGTAGAGGATCGACATGCCGTAGAGCAGGACCCCCAGCGAGAACGCCCCGAGAAGGAAGTACTTGACGGCGGCCTCGTTCGACCGCGGGTTGGGCTTGAGATAGCCGGCGAGGACGTAGAACGAGACCGCCATGGTCTCGAGCCCGATGAACAGGGTGATGAGGTCCACCCCGCTCGCCATGAACATCATGCCGAGGGTGGCGCAGAGAATCAGGAAATAGTACTCGCCGGCCCGCAGCCCCTCGACGCGCAGGTAGGGCGACGACATGAGCATCGTCACCGCTGCCGACACGAGGACCACGACCTTGAAGAACGCGGCGAACCCGTCGATGGCGAGCAGCCCCTTCGACACCTCCAGGTCGAGGCCGGCGAACGCGGCCACCCAGTACAGGCTCGCGGCCACCGTGGCGAGGGAGATGCCGAGCAGCACGTCGTCGCGGCGCGGCGTCACCACCGACAGCAGGAGGACGACCAGCGCCCCGCCCGTGAGCACCAGCTCGGGCAGGATGTAGTAGAAGTCGGCGGCGGAGAATCCCTCGGGCATTATCGGGCGCCCCCGCGCACCGGCGCGCCGGCGTCATCGGACCCGCCGTCCCGGGCGAGCGCGGCCGGCGCTCCCGCCTCGGGGCCCTCCACGTTGACTGGTTCGTACTCGGCGTCGACGCGGGACATCACGTGATCGACCGAGGTGTCGAGGCGGTCGATGAACGGCTTCGGGTAGAGCCCGATCCACACCGCGAGGATGATGAGGGGCACGAAGGTCGCCCACTCGCGCAGGTTCAGGTCCGGCAGGTTCTCGTTCTTCGGGTTGTCGACGTTGCCGAACATGGTGCGCTGGTAGAGCCACAGCATGTAAGCGGCCCCGAGCACGATGCCGGTCGCCGCCGCCGCCGCCCACCACATGTTGACGACGAAGATGCCCTGCAGTATCAGCACCTCGCCGATGAACCCGTTGAGGGTCGGCAGCCCGATGGACGACATCGTCATGATGAGGAACACCGCGGCGAAGGCCGGCATGATCTTGGACAATCCGCCGTACTCGGCGATCTCTCGGGTGTGCCGGCGCTCGTAGACGATGCCGACGATGAGGAAGAGGGCGCCGGTGGAGATGCCGTGGTTCAGCTGCTGCACGATGCTGCCGGTGATGCCGACGGGGGTCAGGGCGAACATGCCGAGCATGACCATGCCCATGTGGCTGACGCTCGAGTACGCCACGAGCCGCTTCCAGTCGTGCTGGGCCATCGCGACGAGCGCCCCGTAGATGATGCCGATGATGGACAGCGCCGCCACCCACGGTACGAACGCCGCCGTCGCCTCGGGCAGGATGGGCAGCGAGAAGCGGATGAAGCCGTAGGTGCCCATCTTCAGGAGCACCGCGGCCAGGATGACCGAGCCCGCGGTGGGGGCGTCGGTGTGGGCGTCGGGCAGCCAGGTGTGGAACGGGAACATCGGCACCTTGACCGCGAAGCCGAGGAAGAACGCGAGGAAGACCCACCACTGCAGGTCGAACGGCATGTTCAGCTCGTGGAACTGCGTGATGTCGAACGTGTAGACCCCGGTGACCGACTCGCTGTAGAAGTAGACGGCGAGGATGCCGAGCAGCATGACGACGCTGCCGACGAGGGTGAACAGGAAGAACTTGATGGCCGAGTAGAGCCGGTTGTCGCTGCCCCAGATGCCGATGAGGAAGTACATCGGCACCAGCATGACCTCCCAGAACACGAAGAACAGCAGGAAGTCGAGGGCGACGAAGGCGCCGATCATGCCGGTCTGGAGCACCAGCATGAAGACGTAGTACTCCTTGACCCGCACGGTGATCGCGGTCCACGACGAGAGGATCGCGATGACCCCCATCAGGGTGGTGAGCAGCACCAGCAGCGCGCTGAACCCGTCGACGCCGAGGTGGTACTCGGCCCCGATGGACGGAATCCACGGCAGCCGCTCGACGAACTGCCAGTACTCGGCGCCCGACGCGTCGAACGAGAACCACAGCGGCAGCGACACCAGGAAGCCGGCCCCGGCCGTCACGTTCGCGATCCAGCGGATCGTGTCCTCGCTGCGCTTGTTCACGAACAGCAGGATCACGGCGCCGGCCAGCGGCGTGAACATGATCAGCGACAACAGATAGGGGAAGTTGCTCATGAGCCGATTCTCGATGCGGTCTCGGGGCCGGCCGGGCCCTCGCTCTCTGGTGCGTTCCTTCTCGTTCCGTCGATCCGTCCGGACTCGGGTCGGGCGGCGCAGGCCCGCGAGTCGGCCCTCGTCCGCGCCCTCACTGCCCGAAGTAGCGGACGGCGATGTACGCGGTCACGACGGCGAAGACCCCGAACAGCGTCGCGAACGCATAGTTCTGGATCAGACCGGTCTGCGCGTGCCGGAAGCGATAGCTGCCCTCGGCGCAGACCCTGCCCACGAGGTTCACGAGCCCGTCGACGACGTACTTGTCGACGACGTGCGACACCCACGCCGAGGCCCGGGTCGTCCATCCCGTGCCGTTCACCGCCCCGTCGACGACGTTGCGGTCGACGGTCCACAAGCCCCGCGCGCCGCTCATCGTGCCCTTCACCGCGGTCGCGTCGTACAGCTCGTCCACGTAGTACTTGTTGGTCAGCACCCGGTGGGCGCCCGCGAAGTCGGACGCCAGCCGCTCGGACTCCTCGGGGCGCTGCACGTAGAGTCGATAGGCGAACGCGATGGCGCCGGCCGCGACCAGGACCGACAGGGCCATGAGCCCCCACTCGATGGCGTAGTGGTGCTCCTCGGCCTCGGCGACGTGGGCCCCGGCCACGAAGCTCGGCTCGAGGAAGCCGTGGATCCAGTTGGCCCCGCCCAGGGCCGACGGCACGCCGACGAAGCCGGCGATGATTGCGCCGATCGCCAACACCTGCAGCGGCAGCGTCATGATCTTCGGCGACTCGTGCGGCCCGTGCCAGGCGTGGCCGTGCGCGTCGCCGCCGCCTTGCGCCTCGTGCCCGGCGCCGCCTTGCGCCTCGTGCCCGGCATCGCCGTGGCCGGCGTCACCCCACGCCGGGCCGCGGTACTCGCCCCAGAAGGTCATGAACATCAGCCGCGCCATGTAGAACGCGGTCATCCCCGCCGTAATGGCGGCCAGTCCCCACAGCCACTGGCTCTCGAGGAACGTCCGGTAGAGAATCTCGTCCTTGCTGAAGAAGCCCGAGAACGGGGGGATGCCGGCGATGGCCAGGGTGCCGATGCCCATCGTCATGAAGGTCACCGGCATGTACAGCCGCATGGCCCCCATCCTGCGCATGTCCTGCTCCTCGTTCATCGCGTGGATGACCGAGCCGCTGCCGAGGAAGAGCAGGGCCTTGAAGAAGGCGTGGGTCATGAGGTGGAACGCGCCGGCCGCGAAGGCGCCGACCCCGGTGGCGAGGAACATGTAGCCGAGCTGCGAGACCGTCGAGTAGGCGAGCACCCGCTTGATGTCGGTCTGCACGAGCCCGATCGTCGCCGCCATCAGCGCCGTCAGCACCCCGATGACCGCGACGATGAACATCACCTCGGGGGCGTGGGTGAACAGCACCGCGTTGCGGGCGACCATGTACACGCCGGCCGTCACCATCGTCGCGGCGTGGATGAGGGCGGACACCGGCGTGGGGCCCTCCATCGCGTCGGGCAGCCACACGTAGAGGGGGATCTGCGCGCTCTTGCCGACGGCGCCGACGAAGAGCAGCAGGCAGATGAGCGAGATGACGCCGAACGTCCCCTCCTCGATCGGCATGCCCGCCGCCGCCTCCGCCACCGCGCGGAAGTCGAGGGTGCCGAACGTGAAGAAGACGAGGAAGATGCCGAGGATGAACCCGAAGTCGCCGATGCGGTTGACGACGAACGCCTTCTTGCCGGCGTCGGCCGCGCTCTTCTTGTGATACCAGAACCCGATCAGCAGGTACGAGGAGAGCCCGACCCCCTCCCACCCCACGAACATGACGAGGAAGGTGCTGCCGAGCACCAGCGTCAGCATGAAGAAGCAGAAGAGGTTGAGGTAGCAGAAGAACCGCACGTAGCCGCCCCGCGGCTCGTGGTCCATGTAGGCGACCGAGTAGACGTGGATGAGGAACCCGATGCCGGTGACGATGAGGCTCATCATCCCCGACAGCGGATCGAGCCGGAACGCCCACGGCACCTCGAACGCGCCGATGCCCGACGCCGTCTCGAGGGCGATGGGGGGAATCCACTGGGCGAGGGTGACGAGGTGCTCGCGGTGCTCCAGCCCCAGGAGCTGCACGAACGCGTAGAGCGACAGCAGCAGCGCGCCGCCCATGGTGCCGCAGGCGATGTACGCCGCCGTCTGCTTGCTGAACCAGCGCACGCCGAAGATCCCGTTCAGGGCGGCGCCGATGCCGGGCAGCACGGGAATGAGCCAGATGAGATCCATCGTCTGTCGTGATTGATGTCGGGGGAACGGCGCGGGCCTACCAGCGCATGATGTTCATCTCGTCGATGTTCACGGTCTCCTTGTTCCGGAAGAAGGCCAGGAGGATGCCCAGCCCGACCGCGGCCTCGGCCGCCGCCACCGCGATGACGAACACGACGAACACCTGGCCGGCGAGGTCCTCCAGGTACCGGGCGTGCGCCACGAGATTGATGTTGACGGCGTTGAGCATCAGCTCGATCGCCATGAAGATGATGATGACGTTGCGCCGCACGAGGACGCCGATGACCCCGATGCTGAACAGCGCGGCCGAGAGAACCGTGTAGTGGGCGGACGTGATTTCCATCGTCTACGACTCTCGCCTCGCCAGCACGATGGCCCCGACCATCGCGACGAGCAGCAGCACCGACGCCACCTCGAACGGAATCAGGTAGTCGGTGTAGAGCAGCCAGCCGAGCTCCTCGGTGTTGCCCCGGCCGAGGACCGGCGTCGCCTCGGCGGCGGCCGGGACCGCCGGCGCAACGCGGCCGTAGCTGTAGACCACGATGCCCGCGAGCTCGAGGAGCACCGCGCCCGAGAGCGCGAGCCCGAGCCGGGCCAGCCGACGGGGGTCCTCGTGCGCCTCGGGGGCCCGCTTCAGGTTCACGAGCATGACCACGAACAGGTACAGCACGACGATGCCGCCCGCGTACACCAGCACCTGGATGACGGCCAGGAACTCGGCCCGGAGCACCACGTAGAGGATGGCCACGCAGAGGAAGTTGAGGACGAGGAACAGCACGCTGTGGACGGTCTTCGGGGTGGTGATGACGGCAATCCCCAACCCGAGAATCAGGACCGCGAGCGTGTAGAAGGCGATTGCTTCGGCCATGGCTCTACAGCAGCACCTTGAAGACGCCGGTCACCACGATGTTGCCGATGGCGATGGGGATGAGGACCTTCCACCCCAGCCGCATCAGCTGGTCGTAGCGGTAGCGCGGCAGCGTGGCCCGGATCCAGATGAAGATGTAGAGGAACACGAACATCTTCCCGAAGAACCAGATCCAGCCCGGAATCAGGTCGAGGAACCCGAGGGCCTCGACGTTCGGGAAGGGCGCCAGCCACCCGCCCCAGAACAGGATGACCACCACCGCCGAGATGACGATCATGTTGGCGTACTCGGCGAGGAAGAACAGCGCGAACCGCATGCCGCTGTACTCGGTGTGGAAGCCGCCGGTCAGCTCCTGCTCGGCCTCGGGGAGGTCGAACGGCGCCCGGTTGGTCTCGGCGAGCCCCCCGATGAGCACGAGCACGAAGGCGACCGGCTGCACGAACCCGAACCACAGGCCCGCCTCTTCCTGGGCCTCGACGATGCCGACCATGCTCAGGGTGCCGGCGGTCAGGATGACGCTGACGAGGGTCATCGTCACCGCGATCTCGTAGCTGATGAGCTGGGCCGACGCGCGCAGGCTCGCGAGCAGCGGGTACTTGCTGTTCGACGCCCAGCCCGCGAGGATGATGCCGTAGACGCCGATGGACGTCACCGAGATGATGAACAGCAGGCCGACGTTGATGTCGGTGACATAGAAGAGCTCGTCGCCCCCGAACGGCACCACCGAGAACACCACGAGGGCCGGCACCAGGGACATGATGGGGGCCAGGGTGAACATCATGCGGTCGGCCCGGGCCGGCGTGATGTCCTCCTTCAGGATCAGCTTGATGGGGTCGGCGATGGCCTGCAGCACCCCGTAGGGCCCGACCCGCATCGGCCCCAGCCGCGACTGCGCCCACGCGATGACCTTGCGCTCGAGCAGGGTCATGAACGTCACCGCCACGAGCACCGCGTTCAGCAGGACGGCGATCTTCAGGAGCGGGATGACGATGGTGTCGATCATCTATCTGTCGACCTCGCCGAGCACGATGTCGATCGTGCCGATCAGGGCGACCACGTCGGCGACGAGGTGCCCGATTATCAGCGGCCGCAGGCCCTGCAGGTTGCAGAACGACGGAGGCCGGACCCGGAACCGGTAGGGGTTGGTGGCCCGCCCGTCACTCACGATGAAGTAGCCGAGCTCGCCCTTGGGCGACTCGATGGCGTGGTAGGTCTCGCCCGCCTTCGGCTTGATGAGCCGGGGCACCTTGCCCATCACCGGCCCCTCGGGCAGCCCGTCGAGGGCCTGCCGGATGAGGCGGATCGACTGCCGGAACTCCTCGAGCCGGATGAGGTAGCGGTCGTAGGTGTCGCCCCGCGTGCCGAGGGGGACGTTGAACTCGAGCTCGTCGTAGGCGGCGTAGGGCTCGTCCTTCCGCACGTCGCGGTAGACCCCGGAGCCGCGCAGGGGGGGGCCGCAGAGCCCGAGGCCGACGGCGTCCTCGGCCGAGATGACCCCGATGTCGCGCGTGCGCTCCAGCCAGATGCGGTTGTTGGTCAGGAGCGTCTCGTACTCTTCGATCTTCCCCTCCATGAGGTCGCAGAACGCCCGCACCTTGACGTCCCACCCGGTGGGGATGTCGAGGGGGAGCCCGCCGATGCGCATGGAGTTGTAGGTGAGCCGGGCCCCGCAGTAGTCCTCGAAGAGATCGAGGACGAGCTCGCGCTCGCGGAACGCGTAGAGGAACACGGTCATCGCCCCGATGTCCATGGCGTGGGTGCCCAGCCAGAGACAGTGGCTCGCGATGCGCTGCAGCTCGGCGAGGACCGTGCGGATGTATCGGGCGCGCCGGGGCACCTCGATCTCCATCAGCTTCTCGACGGTCTCGCAGTAGCCGAGGTTGTTGGTGGCCGCGGCCACGTAGTCCATGCGGTCGGTCAGCAGGATGATCTGCGTCCAGTCCCGGTTCTCGCTGAGCTTCTCGATGCCGCGGTGGATGTAGCCGATGACGACGTCGGCGTCGACGACGCGCTCGCCGTCGAGGCGGAGCACCACCCTAAGCACGCCGTGCGTGCTGGGGTGCTGCGGCCCCATGTTGATGACGAGCTCGTCGGTGTCGAAGATGGGCGCCGCCGCGGGCGCCGCCGCTGCCTGGCCAGTCATGGTCGCCTACTCGATCTCCGCCTCGTCGCGGGCGTTGCGCAGGCGCAGCCACTCCATGGGGCTCTCCAGCAACAGCTCGCCCGGGCCCTCGAGGGGATAGTCCTTGCGTTGCGGGTGCCCCTGCCACTCCGGCGGCATGAGGATCCGGCGCAGGTCCGGGTGCCCGGTGATGTTGACCCCGAACATGTCCCACACCTCGCGCTCGAGCCAGTTCGCGGCCGGCCACAACCCGGTGACCGACGGCACGGGCTCGCCCTCGGCCGCCCGCACCTTGAGGCGGACGCGCTGCCGGCGCCGGGTCGAATACAGGCAGTACACTACATCGAAACGCTTCTCGCGCGGCGGCCAGTCGGTGGCCGTGAGGTCGGCGCAGTAGTCGAACGAGCCCTCGTCGGAGTCCTTCAGGAAGGCCGCGACCTCGGGCAGCGCCTCGGGGGCGACGACGACCGTCCAGTCGCCGACCCACCAGGAGAGCTGCTCGATGCGGTCCGGGAGCGCGGACTCGAGGGCGGCGAGGAACGCCGGCTTCTCGAGGTCCTCGGGCGGCGGCGGATCGGCCGGCCCCTTGGGGGCCTCGGGCGGCGCCTTCGGCTTCGGCTTGGGTCTCGGCTTCGCGGCGGCCGGTTTGGCCGCGCCCGCCTTCGCCGCCGCGGGCTTCGCAGCGGCCGGCTTGGCAGCCGCCGGTTTCGACGCGGCCGCGGGCTTCGCGGCGGCCGGCTTGGCAGCCGCCGGTTTCGACGCGGCCGCGGGCTTCGCGGCCGCGGGAGCGGCCGGTTTCGCGGCGGCGGGCGTCCCGGCCGTTTCCGGCGGCTCCGCGGGAGCGGCGCCCGCCCCCTCGGCCGGGGAGGTCGCGGCCTGCCCGTCCGGCTTCGCCGCGGCGGCGGCCTCCGCCCGAGGCCCGGCGTCGGGCGGCTCGGCCGTCGGTTCACCCGATTTCGGTTCGTCTGCCATGGTCCAGGAAAACTCCGCGCTGCCCGCGGGCCGGTGTCACGGAACGGAACCGCCGGCCCGCCGCTCGTCGCCTTCGGCTCCGCCGGGCGCCCGACCGACCCTGCGCGAGCCGGCGCCGGTCACGGCCGGGCTCCCGGCCCGCCACTCGCCGCCTTCGGCCCTGCTCGGCGCCCGACCCACCCCGCACGAGCCCGCGCCGTTCGACGGCCCGGGCTCGCGGCCCGCGGCGACCGGCCGTCTCAGGCCCACTCCAGCGCACCCTTGCGCCACGCGTAGACGTAGCCGAGCACCAGGATGAACAGGAAGACGAGCATCTCGATGAGGCCGAACAGGAGCAGCTCGTCCATGATGACCGCCCACGGGAACATGAACACGGTCTCGATGTCGAAGATCACGAACAGCATCGCGATCAGGTAGTAGCGGACGCTGTAGCGGTCGCGCGCGTCGGTGGCCGGCTCGATGCCGCACTCGTAGGGCTCGAGCTTCACCTTGTTGTAGCGCGACGAATGGACCAGCGACGAGACGATCAACGTGAAGATGGCGAAGCCGATCGCGACGAGGATGAACAGCAGGACCGGAACATACGTCTCGATCATCGGATCTCACCCTGTGTACGGTCCGTTGACGACCGGTGATTCGACACCCCCTGTGTGCGCAAGCCATGTACCCGGAGAGCTTCGATGCGGCAGGGTCGGTGCGGACGCCGAATCTTATAGCATGCGCGCGCAGAGGGTCAAGAAACCGGCGGGCGTCCCCGCGGCGCCCGACGACCCAGCGTCCGCGCAGGCGTCGCGGGCCGTTCGCGGCGGGCGCCGCCGAGGCGAATGCGGCTATACTTCGAGGGGTGGAGTCAGCCAGGAGCACCATGCGCATGCGACGACCGGCGTCCGGGCGGGCGTTCCGCCGCCGCACCCCCCGATTCCGCCGCCGTGGATTCGCGGCGGGCCTCGCGGCCTTCGCGTGCCTGCTGGGCGCCCTCGCGGCGCCGCTCCGGGGACAGGAGAACGAGCGGGCGCTGTTCGTGAGCGTCCTCGACGACGACGGGGCGCCGGTGCCGGACCTCGCCCCCGGCGAGTTCGTGGTCGAGGAGGACGGCGTCGAGCGCGAGGTGCTGCGGGCGGGGCCGGCGCGAAGCCCGATGCAGGTGGCGGTGCTCGTGGACACGAGCGCGTCGGCGGCGTTCGCCATCCGGGACATCCGCAACGGCCTGGAACGGCTGATCCCGGTGCTCGCGGAAGGCAACGACGTCGCCCTCATCAGCTACGGCGGCCCGCCGCGCGTGCTCGTGGAGTCGACCCGCCGCCTCGACCGCCTCCGCGACGGCATCGGCCTCGTGTTCTCGTACCCGGAGAGCGCCGCCTACCTCCTCGACGCGCTCGTGGAGACGGCGCGGGGGTTCGAACGGCGCGAGGCGGCCCGGCCGGCGATCGTCGTGGTGGCCTCGGAAGGCCTCGACTTCAGCCGCTACGACTATCAGCGGACTCGCGAGGCGCTTCAGGCCTCGGGGGTCGCGGCCCACGTGGTCGTGGTGCAGGAGCGGGGCAACACCGCGCTGCGCGGCGATCCGTTCGGCTTCTCCGGCGACGTCCTCCAGCGCGACCGGGCCCTCGCGCAGCTGCCCGAGGCGACCGGCGGGCAGCGTCACGACCTGCTGCTGAGCACCGCGGTGCCCGACGCGATGGACGCCCTCGCGGACGTGATGACGAACCAGTACCG
Organism: Vicinamibacterales bacterium; assembly: GCA_965116765.1. Lineage (GTDB taxonomy): Bacteria > Acidobacteriota > Vicinamibacteria > Vicinamibacterales > UBA8438 > JAJEEA01. Next base: position 3,466,739 of record OZ220718.1, read on the forward strand.
CGTCGTGTACTCGCGGCCGCCCGGCCTGATCCCGCCCGAGACGATCTCGGTGCGGATGCGGCGGGCGGACCTGACGGCCCGTGGAACCCCGGACATATGGACAGGAGACGGCAGCCCATGACGACCGAAGTGCGAGCGTCGACCGGCGCCTCCCGTCGCAGCCACCCCGCCGCGGCCTCTTGCCGCTCCGCCCGCGGGACCGGCCGCGGTCTCGCCGGCGCCCGTCGCCCCGACCGCCGGCCGGCGGCGGCCCAGGGCGCGACCGCGGGGCGCTTCCGCCTCGTGTTCGCCGCGACGGCGCTGGCCGCCCTGGCCGCGACGGCCGCGCCGCGTGCGCAGGAGGCGGCGCCCCAGGAGCCCTCCTTCCGCGCCGGCGTCGACCTGGTCTCGCTGAACGTCACCGTGACCGACCGGAACAGCCGCTACGTCACCGATATCGACGTCGATCGGTTCCAGGTCTACGAGGACGGCGCGCTGCAGGACATCACCTTCTTCACGCGCACGCAGCTGCCCATTGCGCTGTCCCTGCTGATGGACACGAGCGCGAGCATGACCGAGCGGATGGAGACCGCCCAGCAGGCCGCCATCGGGTTCTCGGAGCGGCTGCGCGACGAGGACCTGGCCAGCGTCATCGACTTCGACAGCCGGGTCGAGATCCGCCAGGGTTTCACCAACTCGCTCGACGAGCTGGCGGCGGCCATCCGCCGCACGTCGGCGGGCGGCTCGACCTCGCTCTACAACGCCATCTACATCTCGCTCAAGGAGCTCGGCAAGATCGCGGCGGCCGCCACCGGCGAGATCCGCCGGCAGGCCATCGTCGTGCTCTCGGACGGCGAGGACACGTCGAGCCTCGTCGATTTCGAGGAGGTCCTCGAGCTCGCCAAGCGTTCGGACACCGTCATCTACTCGATCGGGCTGCGCTCGCGGGACATCCGCACCCGGCGCGGGTTCCGCGAGGCCGACTTCGTGCTGCGCCAGCTCGCCCAGGAGACCGGCGGGCGGGCCTTCTTCCCCGAGCGCGTGGACGACCTGCCGGCGATCTACCAGCAGATCTCGGACGAGCTGTCGAGCCAGTACACGCTGGGCTACACGTCGAAGAACCCGTTGCGCAACGGCCAGTGGCGGCGGCTCGTCGTCCGCATCGACCAGCCGAACGTCGCCGCGCGGACGAAGCAGGGCTACTACGCGCCGAGGATGAACTAGCTACCACGGCGCCGCGGGGACGGTGCGGCCCGGGCGGAGCCGCGGGCGAAGACCGGCCCGGCCCCCGGACCCGGCCGGAGGTCGCCGGGCGGGCGGACGGCCACGAACCCATGACGATTCTCCCGCTTCTCCTCTACTTCATCGCGGGCGCCGTCTACACCGTGTTCTTCGTGCGGCGCAGCCCGCGCGCCGGACGACTCGCGACCGCCTCGTTGTCCGCCGCCGCCTTCATCCACACGTTCGTCATCGGCATGCGGACGGTCGAGATGGGCCACCTCCCGTTCGTGGGCACCGCCTCGGCGATCTCCGCGTTCGTGTGGATGCTCGCGGTCGCCTACCTCTACACCGAGGTCACCACCGACGAGCGGGCCCTCGGCGTCTTCATCGCCCCCCTGCTGGTGGGTCTGCAGACCATCTCGAGCCTGAGCGCGACGGCGAGCGAGCCCGCCCCCATCCTCGACAGCCCCCTGCTCGCCGCTCACGTGCTCTCGCTGCTGTTCGCCTACGCCGCCTTCGCCCTCGCGTGCGTCGTGGGCATCACCTACGTCCTGCTGTTCCGCGAGCTGAAGGCCAAGCAGCTCGGGTTCTTTGCGGCGAGGCTGCCCTCCCTGCACGCGGTCGACGCGATGAACGGGCGCGCGGTGGGCATCGGGTGGCTGTTCCTGACCCTGGGCCTCGCCGTCGGCGTGGTGTGGCTGCTGCGCCTCCAGCCCGGCACGTCGGACCCCCGCGTGCTCGCGATGACGTTCTCCGACCCGAAGATCTTCATGGTGGTGCTGGTCTGGGCCGTCTACTCGTTCGAGCTCTACGCGCGCCGGGTCATCGGATGGAACGGCCGCCGCGCCGCCTGGCTGTCGGCGGTGGGATTCTCCATCGTGCTCGTGACCCTGGTGCCGGTGGGGTACTTCCTGACGGAGAGCCACAACTTCTGATTGGGCATGAACCTGCTGCTGCTGGGCGTGAGCCACCACACGGCGCCCGTCGACCTGCGCGAGCGGGTGGACTTCTCGAAGCGCGGCGTCGCGACTGCGCTGCGCGAGCTCGCCCTGCGCCCGTCCCCGGCCGAGTCGGTGGTGCTGACGACCTGCAACCGGTCCGAGATCTACGTCGCCTGCCAGGACACCGAGGCGGCGCGCGACGACCTCGCCGGCTTCATGAGCCGGTTCCACGAGGTTCCCGAAGACCAGCTCGCGCCCCATCTCTACGCGCGGACCGACGGCGAGGTCGCGCAGCACCTGTTCCGGGTCGCGGCCGGCCTCGACTCGCTCGTGGTCGGCGAGCCGCAGATCTTCGGCCAGGTCAAGGAAGCCTACGCGGCCGCGGCGAGCGAGCAGTGCACGGGCACGCTGCTGAACAAGCTCTTCCCGTGGTCGTTCGCGGTCGGCAAGCGGGTACGCGCGGACACCGGCCTCGGCGAGGGGGCGGTATCGGTCTCCTACGCCGCGATCTCGCTCGCGCGCAAGATCTTCGGCGACCTGAAGGGGCTCTCGGTGCTGGTGGCGGGGGCCGGCGAGATGGCCGAGCTGACCGCCACCCACCTGCGGTCGCAACAGATGCGGCGCATCGCCGTCGCCAGCCGAACCCTGGCCCGGGCGCGGGACCTCGCCGACACGGTCGGGGGCGTCGCGGTGGACTGGTCGGCCATCGACGACGAGCTGCTGCGGGTGGACGTGGTGGTGACGGCCACCGGCGCCGCCACCCCCATCCTGACCCGGGCGCGGCTCGAGGAGGTCATGCACGCGCGCCTGAACCGGCCGCTGTTCGTCATCGACATCGGCCTGCCGCGCGACGTGGACCCCCACTGCGGCGAGCTGGAGCAGGTGTTCCTCTACAACATCGACGACCTCCGCACCATCGTCAGCGAGAACCTGGCGCGGCGGCGGGAGCAGACGACCCGGGCCGAGGCGATGGTCTCGGACGCGGCCGAGGAGTTCGTCGTCTGGCTCCGCTCGCGCGGGGCCATCCCCACCGTGGTCGCGCTGCGGCGCCGGTTCGAGGCGGTCCGACAGGCCGAGCTCGAACGGCTCGAGCCGAAGCTGAGCCGGTTCACCCCGGAGGCCCGGGCCCGGGTCGAGGAGATCACGCGGCTGCTCGTCCAGAAGCTGCTCCTCACTCCGACCGAGCGCCTGAAGTCGGCCGGCGACGCGACGACCGCGGCCCAGTACGCCGAGGCCGTGACCCGGCTCTTCGACCTCGACGGAAGCGGGTCGGGCTCCGGCGAGAACGGGTCCGGCGCCGCCTCCCGCGCCGCCGGGATCGGCGAGGCGCCCCCACCTTCCGCGCCGTCGAAGACCCCGGTGACGTCGTGAACCGGCTGAGGCTCGGGACCCGCGGGAGCGAGCTCGCGCTCTGGCAGGCCAACGCGGTGGCGGCCCGGATTCGCCGCGGGGGGCGGGAGTGCGAGCTGGTGGTCATCACCACCACCGGCGACCGGCTCCGCGAGGCCGACCTGTCGCAGGTCGGCGGCAAGCGCGTCTTCGTCAAGGAGATCGAGCAGGCACTCGTCCGCGGCGACGTCGACCTCGCCGTGCACAGCGCCAAGGACATGCCGGCGGAGCTGCCGGAGGGGCTCGCGATCGCCGCGGTCCTGCCGCGGGCGGACCCCCGGGACGCCGTCGTCCTGCCGGCCGGGGTCGCGCCGCCGTCCACGCTCTCGGCGGTCGGAAACGGCCCGCCCGGCGGCGCCGCCCCCCGCGTCGGCAGCGGGAGCGTCCGGCGGGTCGCCCAGCTGCGCCGGACGTGGCCCCGCGCCGAGTTCCGCCTCGTGCGCGGCAACGTCGGGACGCGGCTCCGGAAGCTGGACGCGGGCGACCACGACCTGCTCGTGCTCGCGGTGGCGGGGCTCGAGCGGCTGGGCCTCGGCGACCGCGTCTCGATGCCCATCGACGCGGACGCCTGCCTGCCCGCGCCGGGGCAGGGCATCGTGGCGGTCGAGACCCGCGCCGGCGACGCCGACACCGAGTCGGCCCTCGCCGCCGTCGACGACGCGCCGACGCGCGCCGCGTTCACGGCCGAGCGCGCCCTCGTCGCCGCCCTCGGCGGCGGGTGCCACGCGCCCATCGGGGCCCTCGCGGAGGCCGACGGCGACCGCCTGCGCCTGCGGGCGATGGTGGCGTCCCTCGACGGGGCCCGGCGTCTTCGCCGCGAGGCCGCGATGCCCGCCCACGCGGCCGAGGCCCTCGGCGCGGAGGTCGCCCGCGGCCTGCTCGCGGACGGCGCCGGCCCGTTGCTGGAGGCCGCCGAACGCGCCGCGGCGGAAGGAAACGCGAAGCCCGGCGCGTGACCCGACTTCCCGACCGTCAACCCGCCGCGGGCCTGAACCGGGGGGAGACCAGCGAGGCGTCGTCGATGGGCAGCCCCACCCGCACGACCCGGCCCGATTGCGCGCCCGCCGCGGTGACGTACTTGTAGAGGGCGCCATCGGACGCGCGCGGGGCTACCGGGTGCTCGACGGCTCCCGGCGTCCGGTCCGGCACGGGCCGCGCGGAATCCCCGCCGGTGGGGCCGGCCGGCGGCGCGTCGGCGGCGCCGGCCCCGCTCGCGTAGACGGGGTCGCCGCCCGGGACCAGGACGTGGACCTCGCCGGTGGGGCTCGTGGCCACGATGCGCCGCAGCCGGCCGTCGATCTCCTTCGCCGGCCACCCCGCCGCCTCGGCCGCCGCGACGAGGGCGTCGACGAGGGCGGCCTGCACCACCATCTGGCGGCCGAGAATCGCCTCGAAGACGGGCCGGATCTCGGCGAGCCGATCGGTGTGCGAGGCGCTGAGCAGCTCGGGCTCGCCGAACGCGGCCAGCACCGCGGTCATCACCGGCGACGTGTAGGCGTCGCTCGGGGCCTGCTCCTCGAAGGCGAGCGCGTTGCCCACCTGCACGATGCGGCGCCGGTCGACGCCGCTGACCCCCACGTACTTGTAGACCTCGTTGTCGATCTCGCGCACCTGCGCGGCCTGGGCGACGACGCCGTCGCCGTCGACCGGGAACGACAGCAGGGCATGGAACTCCCAGGCCTGGGGCTGAATGGCGGGATCGGGATAGAACTCGAACGGCATCGGGGCGCCGCTGTCGTCGCGCACGTTGGTGAGATAGACGACGCCCCGCTCGTCCGAGATCCACACCTCGTCGAGCACGGTGTCGGCCGCGACGGCGTCGAGGGACTCGATGATTCGCGCCGGGTCGTGCCCGGCGGCCTCCTCGGCCGCCACCAGGTGGGCGGCGATGCGCGCCTGCGCGGTCATCTGACCGTCCAGCATCCTGTCGAGGGCGCGCGCGACGTCGGCCAGCGAGATCGTGCTCATCTTCGGTGCATCCAGTGAACGGCAAGCCGGACGGGAGCGCCGGCGGGCGGCCGTCCTGCCGATCGAATCGAGCCCGCCGGCTCTACATACTCTACCCTGTCTCCGATGCTACGATGGCTCGGAACGGGGATCCTCGACGACGCTCATGACCAAGGGCAGATCCCATGGGGAACCGCGGTTCACGGTCGCGGCCAAGCCGATGCGTCTGCGGCCGGGACTCGACCCGACCCGGCTCGGCGATCTGGACGACGCCATGGAGATCGAGCGTTTCCGGGCACTGACGGCGCGGCTCGCGCAGGGAAGCGACGACCGGGCCACCCGGGCCGGGGCGGGCTCCGCGACGCTTCCCCTCGCCGGGGTGCGGGTCGTGGTGACCCGCGCGAAAGCTCAGGCGGCGGAGATGGTGGCCCGGCTCGAGGCTCTGGGAGCCGAGACGATCGCGGTTCCGACCATCGCCATCGCGCCCCCCGAAGATCCGGGGCCGCTCGACGCCGCGTGCGACCACATCGGGACGTTCGACTGGGTCGTGTTCACGAGCGTCAACGCGGTGGCCCGCGTCGCGGAGCGACTGGCCGCCGCTCCCGCCGGCGTCCGAGGCCTGGAGCGTCCACGCCTCTGCGCGGTCGGCGCGGTCACCGCCGATGCCCTCGCGGGCCACGGGCTGCGGGTCGACCTGGTGCCGGACGAGTACCGGGCCGAGGGCGTCCTCCGCGCGCTGCGCGAGCAGGGCGAGCTGACCGGCGTCCGGGTGCTGCTGCCGCGCGGGAACCTGGCCCGCGACCTGCTGCCGGCCGAGCTCGGGCGGGCCGGGGCCGAGGTGACCACGGTCACCGCCTATCGCACGGTGCCGGCCGAGCTCGACGGCGAAGGCCCGGACGTCCGCGGGATGCTGCGGGAGCGCCGGGTGGACGTGGTCACGTTCACGAGCGGGTCCAGCGTCAGGAACTTCGCGCGGGCGCTGGGTGAGCGGCAGGCGGCGGACCTGCTGCGGCACGTCGAGGTCGCGTGCATCGGCCCGGTGACGGCCGAGGCCGCCACCCGGCTGGACATCGCCACTACGGTCATGCCGGCCGAGTCCACGGTGCCGGCGCTGCTCGAGGCGATCGTCGAGCGGCTCGGCAACCGCCGGAACGGCGAGGAGGACACCTGATGGCCACCATCACCGACACCCGCGTCGACGACGCGCCCGCCGCCGATGCGCCGGCCCGCGGGGACGCGGCCGGGCCGCTCCACCGACCCCGCCGGCTGCGTCGCACCGCCGGAATCCGCGGCCTCGTGCGCGAGACCCGGCTCTCGGCCGACAGCCTGGTCTACCCGTTGTTCGTGTGCGAGGGAAGCGGCGTGCGCCGGGAGGTGCCGTCGATGCCGGGGGTCTTTCAGCTCTCGGTCGACGCAGCGGTCGACGAGGCCGCCGCGGCGCGGGCCGACGGCGTGCGGGCGGTGCTGCTGTTCGGGCTGCCCGCCCACAAGGACGAGCGGGGCACCGCCGCCGCCGACCCGGCCGCCCCGGTGCAGACCGCGGTGCGCGCGATACGCGGCCGGCTCGAAGACGTGGCCGTGGTCACCGACGTCTGCCTGTGCGAGTACACGTCGCACGGCCACTGCGGCATCCTCGACGGCGAGACCATCCTCAACGACGCCACCGTCCACCGACTCGTGGACGTGGCGGCGTCGCACGCCGAGGCCGGCGCCCACGTCGTCGCCCCGTCCGACATGATGGACGGGCGGGTCGGCGCCATCCGCGCAGGCCTCGACGCCCGGGCTTCGAGGACGTGTCGATCATGTCCTACGCGGCGAAGTACTGCTCGGCCTTCTACGGCCCGTTCCGGGACGCCGCCGACTCGGCACCCGCGTTCGGCGACCGGCGGACCCACCAGATGGACCCCGCCAACACCGACGAGGCGCTGCGCGAGGTGGCCCTCGACCTCGAGGAGGGGGCGGACATCGTCATGGTCAAGCCGGCGATGCCCTACCTGGACGTGATTCACCGGGTGAAGGCCCGGTTCGAGCTGCCGACCGCCGCCTACCAGGTCAGCGGCGAGTACGCGATGGCCAAGGCGGCGGCCCGGCTCGGCTGGCTGGACGAGCGAACGGGTCATGATGGAGACGCTGACCGCCATCCGCCGGGCCGGCGCCGACATCGTCATCACCTACTACGCCCGGCAGGCGGCGCGAGTGCTGGCGGGATCGGAAGGCTGAGGCCGGCGGAACCGCGCGAAGCCGCCAGGGCTTCCCGCCGGCCGGCGCCGCACGTGGCGCCCCCGCGGTCAGCGATGCGCGCTCCGACGGGATCGGAAGGCTGAACCGGCAGGCGGCCGGAGCCGCCCGCCGCGCCGCACGTGGTCGCCGCGCCGTCACTCACTCGGCGGCGACGATCATGATCTTGTCCATCTCCGCCTTGTCCGTGGACAGCTCGTTCTCTCCCGCCGGATAGTCGTTCCGGTCGAGCATGTAGGCCACGACGTCGGTGTACTCCTGGTCCGACAGGCGTCCCGGCCCGTCCTCGGGCATCGTCAACTTGATCCGATCGAACAGGGCCCCCACCGGCACCTCGGTCCAGAAGACGATGAAGTCGCTGCCGGCGACGCTCGGCGCCATCTCGCCGCCCCGCAGGCCCTGCCCGTGGCAGGACGAGCAGTTCTGGTTGTAGACGCGCCGCCCCCGGCGCGCCTGGGCGGGCGTGAACACGCCGTCGAGCGTCGAGCTGGTCGTCTCCTGCATCGCCGCGGGGAGCCCCGCACCGGCCCCCGACGAGGTCTCGACCGCCGCACCGCCCGCCAGGACGAACGCCGCCACCGCCGCCGCCAGACATCCCACGGTCAACCACCTGTTCATCCGTCGTCTCCTGTCGAAGGTCGCCATTCCAGGCATGCCATTCTGGCACTCCGCATGCGACCGATCAACCCGGACGGCGGCCGGTGACCACGGGGCAGGACGGCGACGGGGGTTGCCTCGCCACGCCGCGCACAGGAACCGCGGGCAAGCGGGACGGTCCTGAACGCAGGTGACGAGGTTGTATCGAGTGCAGCGGGGCTGTCGCCACGGGCCGCACGGGGCGGCCGCCGTGATATCGTTCCCGGCCGATGAGCACTGCAGGCCGAAGCCGCTCCGCCCGCCTGTTCGCCCGCGCCAAGCGGATTCTCCCCGGCGGGGTCGACAGCCCCGTCCGCGCCTTCTCCGCCGTCGGCGGCGCTCCGCCGTTCATCCGGCGGGCCCGCGGCGCCCGCATCGAGGACGAGGACGGCCGCTCGTACATCGACTTCGTCATGTCGTGGGGGCCCCTCATCCACGGGCACGCGCCGGCCGGGCTGACCCGGGCCCTGGCCGCCGCCGCGAAGCAGGGCACGAGCTTCGGGGCCCCGACGGCGGCGGAGGTGGAGCTGGGGACCGAGGTGCGTCGGCTCATGCCGTCGCTCGAGCGGGTGCGGTTCGTGAACTCGGGCACCGAGGCGGCGATGAGCGCGCTGCGGCTCGCGCGGGCGGCGACGGGCCGGGACCGCGTCGTCAAGTTCGCCGGCTGCTATCACGGCCACGGCGACGCCTTTCTCGTGCAGGCGGGGTCGGGGGCCACCACCCTCGGCGTCCCCACCAGCCCCGGGGTCCCGAGGTCGGTGGCGGCGGACACGCTGGTGGCGCGCTACAACGACCTCGGATCGGTCGAACGGATCCTCCGCCGGCATCGCGACCGGGTGGCCGCGCTCGTCGTCGAGCCGGTGGCCGGCAACATGGGCGTCGTCCTCCCCGAGGCAGGGGTTCCTGGAGGGGCTGCGGGGGCTGTGCGACGAGCACGGCGTGATCCTCGTCTTCGACGAGGTGATCTCGGGCTTCCGCGCCGCCGGCGGCGGGGCCCAGGAACGGTTCGGGGTCCGCCCCGACCTCACCTGCCTCGGCAAGATCATCGGCGGCGGGCTGCCGGTGGGCGCCTACGGCGGGCGGCGCGACCTGATGGAGCAGGTGGCCCCGGCGGGACCGGTGTACCAGGCCGGCACCCTGTCGGGCAATCCGCTGGCGATGGCCGCGGGCGGCTGGGCCCTGTCGAAGCTCACGCCCGCCCTGTACGCCCGGCTCGACAAGCTGGGAGCGCGGCTCGCGGCCGGGCTCGCCGACGCCGCCCGGGAGGCAGGGGTCGACGTGCAGGTCAACGTGCTCGGCTCGGTGCTGACGCCGTTCTTCACGGCCGAACCGGTGCGCGACTACGAGAGCGCCACTGCCGCCGACACCGCCGCCTACGCCCGGTTCTTCCGCGGCATGCTCGCGCGCGGCGTCTATCCGCCGCCCTCCCAGTTCGAGGGCTGGTTCCTCTCGGCCGCCCACACCGCCCGCGACGTCGACGAGGCGGTGGCGGCCGCGCGCGCCACCCTGACCGGCATGCGCCGCCGGCGCCCGCGGGCGGCGGACGGCCGCTGATCGGAAGCCCGCCCCTCCGCCCTCGGCCGGGGCGGTGTGGTACGCTTTCCGCGGCGCCTGTGCCCGCCTTCAGATCGCCCGACCCCATGAGCACCGTCAGGCTGCACCGCACCACCGGCGTCCGCGTGGGCGACGTCCAGATCGGCGGCGGCGCCCCCATCGCCGTGCAGTCGATGACGATCACCGACACCGCGGACGCGGCGGCGACGGCCGCGCAGTGCGTCGAGCTGGCCGAGGCCGGATCGGAGCTGGTGCGGGTGACCGTGAACACCCGGCGGCGGCGGCCGCGGTCCCCGAGATCAGGCAGCGGATGCTCGACGCGGGCTGCCGCGCGCCCCTCATCGGCGACTTCCACTACAACGGCCACCTCCTGCTCTCGCGGCATCCCGACTGCGCCCGGGCCCTCGACAAGTACCGCATCAACCCCGGCAACGTCGGCACCGGGGCCCGGCGGGACGACCACTTCGCGACGATCTGCCGGATTGCCCGCGACAACGGGAAGCCGGTGCGCATCGGCGTCAACGGCGGGTCGCTCGACCAGGACCTGGTGATGGCGAAGATGCAGGAGAACACCGACCGGCAGCTCGGCCGCACCTCGGAGGAGATCATCAGCGACTGCATGGTCATCTCGGCGGTGGAGTCCACCGCGCTCGCCATCGACGCGGGGCTCGGCCCCGACCGCATCGTGATCTCCTGCAAGGTGTCGTCCCCCCCCGACCTCATCGCCATCTACCGCCGCCTCGCGGCCGAGACCACCCAGCCCCTGCACCTGGGGCTGACCGAGGCGGGCATGGGCATGAAGGGCCAGATATGGTCGGCGGCGGCGATGGGAGTGCTCCTCGCCGCCGGCATCGGCGACACCGTCCGGGTCTCGCTGACCCCGCGGCCGGGCGGCGACCGGCGCGAGGAGGTCTACGCGGCGTGCGAGCTGCTGCAGTCGCTGGGGCTGCGGTCGTTCGCCCCGAGCATCACCGCGTGCCCCGGCTGCGGCCGCACCACCAGCACCACGTTCCAGGAGCTCGCCGAGCGCATCCAGCAGTACGTGCGCGACATGATGCCGGTGTGGAAGGCCCGCCACGCGGGGGTCGAGGAGATGCGGGTCGCGGTGATGGGCTGCGTGGTCAACGGCCCCGGCGAGTCGAAGGCCGCGAACATCGGCATCAGCCTCCCCGGCACCGGCGAGGAGCCCACCTGCCCGGTCTACGTCGACGGGCGCCACACGACGACCCTGCGGGGCTCGTACGACGAGCTCGCCGAGGCGTTCCGCCGGCTCGTCGACGACTACGTGGCGCGGCGCTACACGGAGAAGCCGGCGGGCTGATGCCGGCTCCCGAACCCGTCCGGCTGATCGCCGTCGACATCGACGGCACCCTGCTCGACGGCGCGAGCCGTCTGCCCGATGCGAACCGCGAGGCGATCCGGGGCGCGGCCGCGCGCGGCATCGAGGTCGTGCTCGCCACCGGGCGCGCCTTCCACCACGCCCGCCCCGTCGCGGAGCGGCTCGACGCCCCCGTGACCCTCATCGTCAACAACGGCGCCCTCGTCAAGACCCGGGACGGGGAGACGCTGGCCCGCCGGCCCGTGCCGCGCGACCTCGCCCGCGCCCTCGTCGTCGACACCCGGCCCGCGCGCGAGGGCGCGGCGCTGATCTTCGACCGGCCGGACGACCGGCAGTACGTCTACGAGCGCATCGACTGGTCGCACCCCCAGCGGCAGTGGTACTACGACCGCAACCGCGTCTACATGACGAGGGTCGAGCCGCTCGAGACGGCGCTCGACGACGACCCGGTCCAGGTCGCTTTCACCGGGGGGGTCGCCCACATGCGCGTCCTCGCGGATCGGGTGCGCGGGCTGCCCTGCGCCCGCCGCCTCACCGTCACCCTGACCGAGTACGAGCAGCGCGACTTCTCCCTCCTCGACGTCACCGCCGAGGGCTGCTCCAAGGGCGCCTCCCTCGGGGACTGGGCGGCCCGGCGCCGCGTCCCGCGGGCCGCCATCATGGCGGTCGGCGACAACCTGAACGACCTCGACATGCTCGAGCTGGCCGGCCACCCCGTCGTCATGGGCAACGCGGTGGCCGAGCTCAAGCGCCGCGGTTGGCCGCTGACGGACGGCCACGACGAGGCGGGGCTGGCGCGCGCGATTCACGATCGGGTGCTCCGGGCACGGCCCCGACCGGGCGAGGAGACGGCGGCGAGACCCCGCGCTACGCCGTGACCGTCGCGGACGCCGTCGAACGGCGGGGGCCTTCGCCGCGGGCGCCGAACTCGCCAGGCGTCGCCCGGGCTCTCCCGGGCGCCCGACCCTCCCGCCAGGAGTCCCGCGCGGTTCCACGCCGCCGACTCCGGGCCCGCCGAGCGTCGCCCGGCCCGCCAATCGTCGCCCCGGATCCGCTTGGCGCCCAACCCAAGTCCTGCAGGAGTCCGCGCCGGCCTGCGCCGCGGGCTCCTACGGCTCGGCTTCGCGCCCGACCGACCCGCCCGCAGCCCGCGCCGTCCCCCGCGGACTCCGGGTCCGGCGCCACCACGCGGTCACGAGCGCCGCGCCGACGAGCGTGAGGCCGATCGACAGCCCCACCCAGAGGCCGACGATGCCCCAGCCCGCGACGAAGCAGAGCCAGTAGCCGACGGGCAGGCCGACGAGCCAGTGGCCGGCGAGGTTGCACACCATCGGCGTGCGGGTGTCGCCCACCCCCCGGAGCACCCCCGTCGCCACCGCCTGCAGCCCGTCGAAGAGCTGGAAGAACGCGGCCACCAGCAGCAGCGCCACGCCGGCGCGGGTCACCGCCGGGTCGTCGGTGAACGGCCGCAGGATGGTCAGCGGGGCCAGCACGAAGAGCAGGGCGGCGCCGCTCATGAACGCGGCCCCGAGGGCGAGGGCGGCCCACCCCGCCCGCCGGGCGCCGGCCGGGTCGCGCCGGCCCACGGCGTGTCCCACCCGCACCGCCCCCGCCCCGCCGACGCCCTGCGGCACCATGAAGGTCACGCTGGCGACGTTGAGGACGATCTGGTGGGCGGCCAGGGTGGCCGGCGCCAGCCGCCCCGCGAGGGCGGTGACCACCGCGAACACCCCGAACTCCAGGCTCACCTGGCCCGCCGCCGGCAGCCCGAGGAGGGCGAGGCGTCGAATGCGGCGCGGCTCCGGGCGCGGCCAGGGGCGGGCGGCGCGGCGCTCGTGGCGCCAAATCGCGGCCGCGAGGAACAACGCGAGGTAGACGCGCGAGACGACGGTCGCCCACGCCGCGCCGTCGACCCCGAGCGCCGGCGCGCCGAGATGGCCGAAGATGAGCACCCAGTTGGCGGCGGCGTTGATGGCGTTGGCGGTGACCAGCGCCGCCGTCACCCGTGGGGCGAGCCCGACCGCCTGCAGATAGCGGCGGAACGCGGTGTAGAGGAGCAGCGGCAGGACGCTCAGCAGGACGATCGAGAAGTACGGCGCGGCGAGCCGCCGGACCGCGGGGTCCATGCCCCACGCGCCGAGGCTCGCGGCGACCGCAGCCGCCGCGAGGGTCAGCGGCACCGCCAGCAGCGCGGCGAGGGCCGTCCCCTGGACGAGCCACCGCCTGCACTCGTCGGGGCGTCCCCGGCCGTGGGCCCGCGCCACCAGGGGATCGAGCCCCAGCAGCATGCCGATGCCGAACACCACGACCGCGAAGCAGAGGACGCTGCCCACGCCCACCGCCCCGATCTCGGCCGGCCCCAGCCGGCCCACCATCGCGATGTCGACGAGCCCCATCGCGATCCAGCCGAGCTCGGCCCCGACGATCGGCCCCGCGAGGCGCATCGTCGGCGGCAGCTCGCGGCGGAGCGCCAGCAGGGGAGATTGGCGGAAGAAGGAGCTGAACCGCAAGGCGAGCTAGTGACCGTCGCAGGCCTGTGGCGCGAGGGGTTTCGCGCAGCGAAGCCCCCGACGCGAGCCGGGGGACAACGGCTTCATCGCGCGAGGAGCTCGCGCAGCGGACTCGCAACGCGACCCGAAGGGTCGCGCAGCTACCGCCAGATCATGAGGCGTTCGATCCACGCGACCCGCGTCAGATCGTTGTAGATCACGGTCACCATCAGGGTCATCAGGACCACGAAGCCCGCGAGGAGCATGCGTTCCTTCAGCTTCACGCTGAAGTCCCGGCGGGCGACCCCTTCGAGGGCGAGGACGGTGATGTGGCCGCCGTCGAGGATGGGGATCGGCAGGAGGTTCAGAATGCCGAGATTGAGGCTGATCATCGCCATGAGCTGGAACAGCGTCGTCCACCCGATCTGGGCGGCGTCGCCGGACAGCTGGGCGATGCCCACCGGCCCGACGAGCTGCGACGCCGGGGTCTCCCGCGTCAGCAGCCCCCACAGGGTCCGGAAGATGAGCTGCGACCATTCGAGGTTCTGCTCGAGGCTGAGCGCGAACGCCTCGAACAACCCCGGCTCGACGACGCGCACCTCGTACGGGCTGAAGCTGATGCCGATCATCCAGGCATCGCCGACCCGCTCGGGGGCCACCGGAACCTCCCGCGTGACGCCCTCCCGCCGAACCTCGAACGTCAGCGGCGCGCCCGCGCTGGCATTGATCACCTCGATCAACGACTGCTGGGTGACTCGCCGGCCATCGACGGCCACGATCGCGTCGCCTATCTCGATGCCCGCGTCGCGGGCGGCGGTGGCCTGGGGCGACCACGCGATCACCTGGGGCGAGAGCTCGGGCCCGACGCCGAGGTCGCCCAGGTTGTACCTGCCCTGACCGACCGGCGTCACGCGCAGCGCACGAACCTCGCCCTCGCGCCGCAGCGACACCTCGACCTCGCGGTCGGGACGCTCCACGACCGCGAGCATCAGCTCTTCCCACGTGTCGACCGGCCGCCCCGCCACGGTCAGGATGCGATCGCCGGGAAGAATGCCGGCCTCTTCCGCCGCGGAGTCCTCGGCCACCGACCCGATGACCGGCGGCCCCTCCTCGTAGAGCGGGACCTGGGCCCCCTGCAGGAGCACGAAGGTCATGACCACCACCGCGAGCACGACGTTCATCGCCGGCCCCGCGATCAGGACCTGGAAGCGCTGCCACTTGGTCTTGGACAGGAACTCGTCTTCCCGGCCCTCGCGCTTGTCCTCCACGGTCTCGCCCGCCATCTTCACGTAGCCGCCGAGCGGGATGGCGCTGACGCAGTAGACCGTGTCGCCCCGCTTCGTCTGCAGGATCTTCGGCCCGAAGCCGAGCGAGAACGTCAGGACGCGCACGCCGTGGTACCGGGCGACGAGGAAGTGCCCCAGTTCGTGCACGAACACGAGCACCCCGAGTACGAACAGGAAAGCGAGGAGGGTGGTCATCATTGCGATTGTAACTCGCCCGTGCGGCGGCGGGAATACCGGGTGGCGCGGGCGTGGGCGGCCCGCACGTCGTCGAGGGTCATGGGGTCCGGCGGCGCCGAGGCCTCCGCGTCGTCGAGGGCCCCCGCGATGACGCGGGGGATCGCGGTGAACGCGAGCCGCCCGTCGAGGAACGCCTCGACCGCGACCTCGTTCGCGGCGTTGAGGGCCACCGGCAGGGCCGGCCCGCCGCGCAGGGCCCGGTACGCGAGACCCAGGCACGGGAAGCGGTCGAGGTCGGGGGAGGCGAACTCGAGCCGGCCGCACGCGGCGAGGTCGAGCGGCGGGAGCCGGCTGTCCCACCGGTCGGGCCAGGAGAACGCGTACTGGATGGGGAGGCGCATGTCGGTGACCCCCATCTGGGCGATCACCGACCCGTCGCCGAGCTCGACCATCGAGTGCACCACCGATTGCGGGTGCACGACCACGTCGATGCGGTCGGCCTGCGTGTCGAAGAGCCAGCGGGCCTCGATGACCTCGAGCCCCTTGTTCATCAGCGTCGCCGAGTCGACGGTGATCTTGCGGCCCATGCGCCAGGTCGGGTGCTCGAGGGCGTCGGCGGGCCGGACCCCCGCGAGGCGCTCGGCGCTCCAGCCGCGGAACGGCCCCCCGGACGCGGTCAGGATCAGCCGCCGGACCTCGGCCGCCGGCCGGCCGTGGAGGCACTGGTGGATGGCGTTGTGCTCGCTGTCGACGGGCAGCACCGCGACGCCGCGCCGGGCCGCCGCCGCCATGACGAGGCCGCCGGCCATGACGAGGATCTCCTTGTTGGCGAGGGCGATGGTCTTGCCCGCCTCGATCGCCGCGAAGACGGCGTCGAGGGCCGTCGTCCCGGTGGTCGCGAACAGCACGAGGTCGACGGCGGGGTGGGTGGCGGCGGCGATGAGCCCGTCGGCGCCGCTTGCCGCGTGCTCGATGCCCGCCCGCACCGGCGGCGGCAGCGCCGCCCGCACCGCGGCCAGCCCCTCGTCGGCGGCGGTCGATACCACCCGCGGCCGATGGCGCTCGACCTGCTCGGCGAGCCGGGCCGCGTTGGCGCCGGCCGCGAGGCCGACGACCTCGATGCGATCGGGGTGGGCCGCCGCCACCGACAGCGCGCTGACGCCGATGGACCCGGTCGACCCGAGAATCGCGATGCGTCTCACGAGGGCCGCTCCGCCCGTCGCGGTCGCCGGGGGCGGTCCCCACCCCGCCCCGCGCCGCCGGATCGGCTCTCCCCCTCGGAACAGCGCATCACCCGGCGAGCGGCGGGAGCCCCGGCGGACCACCGGGCGACCGCGCCCGACGAGGCGCAGGGAGGACGCGGATTGGGCATGCGTCGACAGCGGACCGCTACGCGGTCGGCCCGAAGCACGCGGTCAGCCGGGATGCACCGTCGCCGCGGACGTGTATCACCGGGTACGCCCGAACCGGGACATGCCGTCGGCCGGGATGCACCGTCGCCGCGGACGCGCATCACCGGTACACCCGGTCCAGGAGCTGCAACATCAGATAGAAGCCCGGGCCGGCGAACAACAGGCCGTCGATGCGATCGAGCAGCCCGCCGTGGCCGGGAATGAGCGCCGAGGCGTCCTTGACGCCCGCGCCGCGCTTGAGCTGGGACTCGAAGAGATCGCCGGCGATGCCCAGCCCGGCGATGACCACGCCGAGGAGCGCGCCGAGCGCCGGCCGGCAGCTCAACGCGGCGTGCGCGAAGAAGCCCGCCGCGGCCATCACCCCACCCCCCGCGGCCAACCCGAACAGGGCCCCCTCGACCGTCTTGCCGGGGCTGACGGCGGCGGCCAGCGGGGTGCGCCCCAGCCACCGCCCCCCGTAGTACTGGGCCGTGTCGCTGGCCGCGACCAACCCGAGCAGCAGGAGGACGACCGACGGACCGGCCGACGTGCTCACGGCCGCGACCGCCCCCAGCGGCAGGCCGATGTACAGCAACGGAAACGCCGACGCGGCGGCGTCGCCGAGCACCCGGTCGCCACGCCCCGCCGCCAGGCTCGCTGCGCCGACCGCGAGCAGCGCGGCCAGCAGCACGGCCGGGGCGGCGCCGTACGCCACGCCGACCACGGTGGCGGCGACGCCGGCGGCGGCTCCGCGGAACACCCGGGCGCCGAGAGCGGCGGCGAGCCCGGCGTACTCGTGCAGCGCCACCAGCGCCGCCGCCGACGCGAGCGCCACGGTGGCGGCCGGGGGCAGGAAGCGGATCACCGCGACCACCACCGGCAGCAGGGCCAGGGCGCTCAGGACGCGCTTCATGCCTCGGGCCTCCTGCCGGTTGCGGGCATGCTGCCGGGACTCCTCGTTTCCGCGTCCGGGTTGCCGCCGGAGGGGCCCTCGGGGGACGTTCCCCGCCCCACCGCGCAGGCGCCTACCCCCCGGCCGCCACCGGCCGGGTGATGCCGCCGTAGCGCCGGTCGCGCTTCTGGAAGTTGACGATCGCCTCGAGCAGGTGCCGGGCGCGGAAGTCGGGCCAGAGAGTGTCGGTGACCCAGATCTCCGAGTAGGCAATCTGCCAGAGCAGGAAGTTGCTGACCCGCATCTCGCCGCTCGTGCGGATCAGGAGGTCGGGGTCCGGTTGCCCGGCCGTGTAGAGGAGCTCGGCGAAGCGCCGCTCGTCGAGGTCCGACGGACGGACCCCGTCCGCGATGGCCCGGCGCGCCGCCTCGACGATCTCCGCCCGCCCGCCGTAGTTGAGGGCGATGTTGAACAGCATGCCGCGGTTGCCCCGGGTGCGCTCCTGCCCCAGGTCGAGCTCGCGCCGGACGTCGACCGGCAGCTTGTCCTGGCACCCGATGACCCGAAAGCGGATGTCGTTGTCGAGCAGGGTCTGCAGCTCGAGCCACATGTATTTCTTGAGCAGCCCCATCAGCACCGACACCTCGGCGGGAGGCCGCTTCCAGTTCTCGACCGAGAACGCATAGAGGGTGAGGACCCGTATCCCGAGCCGGGCGGAGGCCTCCACCACGTCCCGCACCGAGTCGATGCCGGCCCGATGGCCCTCCACCCGGGGCAGGTGGCGCCGGGCCGCCCACCGGCCGTTGCCGTCCATGATGACGGCGACGTGCACCGGCAGGCGGTCGAAGTCGACCTCCCGGGCGAGGGAGGCTTCCCGCGAGCCGGCCGGGGTCCAGGTCAGGAGCTCTTCGAGACTCATCCGCGCACTATTCGGGGGCCGCCGCGCGATCCGGCCGGACCGCGGGCACAGCCGCCCACGCTTGATGATACGGAACCGCCCGCGCCCCGTTCAAGCCGACCCGGGGGGCTGGGCGGGTTCCGGGGCCGGCGCAAGCCCGGACGTCGTCACCCCGGGTACTCGACCCCGAGCAGAAAGAGGCCCCGGGAGGGCGCGGTCGGTCCCGCCTCGCCCCGGTCCGCGGCCCGCAGCGCCCGCTCGACCTCCCCCGGGCCCCGCCGGCCCCGGCCCACGTCGACGAGGGTCCCCGCGATGGTCCGGACCATGTGGCGGAGGAAGCCGCTGCCGCGGACCTCGATGACGGTCGAGTCCGCGCCGCCGTCCGCCTCGGCCCGGGCGCCGGGGGAGACACGGCGGACGGTGAGGTCGAACAACGTGCGCACGGTGGTGCTGACGCTGCTGCCGGCGGCCTGGAACGCGGCGAAGTCGTGCTCGCCGACGAGCATCCGGCCCGCCTCGGTCATGGCCGCGACGTCGAGAGGCTCCCGGACGTGCCAGGCGTATCGCCGGAGGAACGGGCTCATCACCGGGCCGTGGGCGAGACGATAGCGGTAGGACTTGGCGACGGCGTCGAAGCGCGCGTGGAACGTGTCGGGGGCCGCCTCGCTCGCGACCACGCGGATGTCCGCGGGGAGCCTCGCGTTCAACGCGCGGGCCAGCGCCCCGGGGTCGATGCCGGCTTCGAGGCGGACCCCCGCCACCTGGCCGAGGGCATGGACGCCGGCGTCCGTCCGTCCCGCGCCGACGACGGAGACCGGCGCCCCCTCGATGTCGCGGAGCGCCGTCTCGAGGCATCCCTGAATCGAGGCCCCGGCCGCCTGCCGCTGCCAACCGACGTACTCCGTGCCGTCGTAGGCCACGGTCAGCTTGAACGTGCGCATCACGACCGCCGCCGGAGTATACCTCCCGCCGCGGCGCCGGCGGGGGCCGGCCGGGGCCGCGACCGCGACGCCGGGTCCCCAACGCCATCCCGAACGACGGCGCCACTCCTCCCGGGAGCGCTCCACCGCTTCGGATGCCCGGCGGTGGACGTCGGGCAGCCGGAGGTCCCGGTCGGTCCCCCCCGGCGCGCGGCGGCGGATGGTATACTCGGTAACCGAGGCATGACATGACCAAGCCGTCCAACCTCGTGCAGGGCACGCTCGATCTGCTGATCCTGAAGATCCTCGATCTCGAGCCGATGAACGGGTGGGCCCTGAGCCAGCGCCTCAAGCAGGTCTCGAACGACGTGCTGCAGGTCAGCGACGGCTCGCTCTACCCCGCCCTCCACAAGCTCGAGCAGCAGGGCTGGATCGCGGCGGAGTGGCGGGAGACGAGCAACCGCCGGCGCGGGAAGACCTATGCGCTGACGCCGCCCGGACGCCGGTACCTGCGGCAGGAGTCGGAGAGCTGGGAGCGGCTGTCGCAGGCCATCACCCGCGTCGTGCGGTTGACGGAGGTCTGAGCACCTGCCGGCCTCGCCGGTCCCGGAAGCTCCCCGAGCCCGCGTCACGCCGCCGGCCCGCGTCACGCCGCCGCGCGCGGACGTCCCGCGGCGGTGCCGGCCGACCCCGGGCGCCGCCGGACGGACGAGGCCGATCCCACCCGGGATTCTGCGCGGAACGGGCCGGCCAGAACGGCGGTGCCGGCCAGCCCCAGGCGCCCGGCCGCCGCCGCACGGACGAGGCCGATCCCGCACGGGATTCTGCGCGGAACGGGCCGGCCAGAACCTGAGCCCTTCGCGAACGTCATATACAGGAGGCGGCACGTCGTCCGAGGGAGGCGGCGTTCATGCCATCGCCGACCGGCGGGATGCCGGAACGACGCTTCGTTGTCAGGAGATGGAGATGCGCAGACTGGTCGTCACGATGCTCATGACGCTCGCGCTGGCGGGCCTGCACCCCACGCGCGGAAACGCCCAGACGGCGGCGGGACTCCCCGCCGCCGCCGCGCCGCCCGACGCGGCGTCCGCGGGCGGCGTCATCCTGCCCCGGCCCGCCCTCCAGCCGGACCGCCCGGTGCGCCGCCTGTCGGTCGACGAGGCGGTGACCCTGGCCCTCGAGCAGAACCTCGACCTGCGGGTCGAGCGCATCAACCCGCTGATTCAGGACACGATGGTCGCCGAGGCGCGGTCGGTGTACACCCCCGAGCTGTCGACGACCGTCACCGGCGACGACTGGGACCGCCCCGCCGGCAACATCTTCGACGGCGGCGACGTGGTGACCAACCGCTACGTGCGGGACGACGTGGGCGTGGTGCAGCAGGTGCCCTGGCGGGGCGGCCAGTACTCGGCGGGATGGACCGGCCAGCGATCGACCACGACCAGCATCTTCACCAGCTTCAACCCGCTGGTGCAGTCGACCCTGAACCTGAACTACATTCAGCCGCTGGTGCGCAACTTCGGCATGGACGGCTTCCGCCAGCAGATAGCGATCAGCCGCGCGAACCGCGACATCTCCGACATCGACCTCCGGCGCACCGTCGTCCTGACCGAGCGCACCGTCCGCAACGCCTACTGGGAGCTCGTCTTCGCCCGGTCGTTCCTCGAGGTGCAGCGGCAGTCGCTGGCCCTCGCGGAGGAGTCGCTGCGCA
The DNA here is from genome assembly GCA_965116765.1 of Vicinamibacterales bacterium. GTDB lineage: Bacteria > Acidobacteriota > Vicinamibacteria > Vicinamibacterales > UBA8438 > JAJEEA01. Next base: position 3,487,747 of record OZ220718.1, read on the forward strand.
ACAACCGCACCCGGGTCGAGGTGGGCACCATGGCCCCCATCGACATCGTCGAGGCCGAGAACGAGGTCGCGCGGAACATCGAGGCGGTGATTCGGGCCGAGGCGGGCCTCGAGCGCGCCGAGGACCAGCTGCGGACCCTGGTATTCGACCCCGAGGGCACGCCCGACTTCTGGTCGATCAGCCTCCAGCCCAGTGACAGCCCGGTGCTGCAGGCGCGCGAGATCGACGTCGACGCCGCCGTCCGCAACGCGCTGCTGAACCGGACCGACCTCGACACCCTCGACAAGAACCTGGAGATGACCGACACCGACATCCGCTACTTCCGCAACCAGCAGCTGCCCTCCGTGGACCTGCGGGTCGACTACCGGCTGACGGGGCAGGGCGGGGAGCGGCTGATCCGGGCCGGCGGGTTCCCCGGCACCGTCGTGGACCGGGAGCAGAGGTCGTTCGGCAGCACCCTCGGCGACATCCTGGCGAACGAGTTCCCGAACTGGACGGTCGGGGTGACCGTCTCCTACCCCTTCGGGACGAGCGCGGCCGACGCCGCCCTCGAGCGCTCCCGGCTCGAGCGGTCGCGGAGCGAGGCGAGGCGGCGGAGCCTCGAGCTGCGCATCGCCGCCGAGGTCCGCGACGCGGCCCGGAACGTTCGCACCAATCTGCAGCGGGTCGAGGCCACCCGCGCCTCGCGGGAGCTCGCGGAGCGCCGCCTCGAGGCCGAGCAGCGCAAGTTCGAGGTGGGCCTGTCCACCAACTTCTTCGTGTTCCAGTCGCAGCGGGATCTGGCGACGGCGCGCAACACCGAGCAGCAGGCCATTCTCGACTACATCCGGTCGCTGGTGGACTTCGAAGCGGTGCAGGAGATTCCCCTGGGCGGGGTTGTCCCCTAGCCCTAGCCCTCCGCGGGCCTTCCGCGGCGACGGCGGCCCCTGGGCGGAACCCGTCAGCCGGGAACCAGGGACCCGGGCGGCGGGCGGCGCCGGCGCCCGCCGGGCCGGCACACCCCCCGCAACGGACACCGGTCGTCGCGTTGCGGCCGGTCGAAGCCGCAGGCGTCCATCATGCCGAGGTGGCACAACGAGAAGTCGAAGCGGACCGGGTCGGCGGGGTCGAGCCGCCGCAGCGAGTCGGTGATCTCGCGGGCCATCGGCCAGCCCGGGCTGCGGTACCGGGTGAGCCGCAGGCACCGGCCCACCCGGATCACGTGGGTGTCGAGGGGGACGACGAGGCGGGACGGCGGGAGCCCCGACCAGGCCCCGAGGTCGACGGCGTCGCGGCGGACCATCCAGCGCAGGAACAGGTTGAGCCGCTTGCAGGCGCTCCCGCCGGCCGGGCGCGGGAAGAACCACGCCACCCGCCGCCGCCCGCCGCCGCCGTAGACCGGCGCCAGATCGACGGCGAGGGCCCGCGCCGCGAACCGGTCGAGCCCCGGCCCGACGTCGGACGCGGACGGGTCGTCGCCCTCCAGGAAGAAGCGCTCGATGGAGCCCGAGGCCGCGAGCATGTGCCTGAGGATCCAGAGCAGGGCGGCGACGTCCGGCCCGCGGATCCAGCGGTGCACGAACGGGCGCAGGGCGTCGGCGTTCCGCGCCGGGTCGAAGCGCCGCACGAAGGCGGCGGGGTGGGGTCCGAGCACCGCCAGCACCGCCTCGATGGATTCCAGCACCGCCGCGACCCGGCCGAACGCCAGCCCCGCCGCGCAGAACCCCACCACCTCGCGATCCGCCGGCGCGGGGTACCGCCTGACGAGGTGGACCGGATCGACCGCCGACTCGGGATGATCGAAGGTCCGGTACAGTCGATCGAGCGGTGCCGCGAGCCGGCGGAGGACGGCGGCCGGCACGCGGCGGCGGGGCATCAGGCGCGGGCCGGGGCGTCGGCGGCGGCGACCGCGTCCGGCCCGGGATCGTCGCCGGCGCGCCCGGCGCCGGGGTCGACCCTGGCGTCGGCGCCGCCTTGGGCGTCGGCGCCGCCCGTGACGTCGGCGCCGCCCCTGGCGCCGGCTCCCCTGGCGTCCGTGCCGCCGGCGGCGGCGAGGAAGGCCCCGGCCCCGGCCACCGCGTCGTTCACGTAGACGGTCCGCCCGCCGACGATCGTGGCCGCCACCCCGCCCCGCAGCGACCAGCCGTCGAAGGGCGAGTTGCGGCCCAGGGAACGGAAGGTCCGGACGTCGACGGTGACCGGCAGATCCGGGGCGAGCACGGTGACGTCGGCCGGCGCCCCCTCGGTCAGGGCGCCGCCTTCGACCCCGAGGATGCGGGCCGGATTGGCGGAGAGCAGTCCGACGAGGCGGCCCAGCGACACGTGCCCCGCGTGCACGAGCCGGTCCAGGCAGACCGACACCGCGGTCTCGAGACCGACGACGCCGAACGGGGCCCGGTCGAACTCGACGAGCTTCTCGTCGAAGTGGTGCGGCGCGTGGTCGCTGGCCACGCAGTCGACGGTGCCGTCGGCGAGGCCGGCGAGCAGGGCCTCGACGTCGGCGGCGCCGCGCAGGGGCGGGTTCGTCTTGCAGTTGGTGTCGTAGCCGGCGAGCCGCTCGTCGGTCAGGGTCAGGTGGTGCGGGGTGACCTCGCAGGTGACCGGGACCCCGCGCGCCTTCCCCGACCGCACCGCCCGCAACGTGCCGCGGGTGCTGACGTGGGCGAGGTGGACCGGCCCGCCCGTGAGCCCGCTCAGGGCCACGTCGCGCTCGGCCGCGATCGCCTCCGCCGCCGCCGGCATGCCGCGCAGCCCCAGCCGCGCCGCCGCCGCCCTCGTGGGCGACCCCGCCGGCGGTGAGGGCGGCGTCCTCGCAGTGGTCGATCACCGCCATGCCGCACATCGCCGCGTACTCGAGGGCGCGCCGCATCAGCATCGCGTCGGCCACCGGGCGCCCGGCGTCGGACACGGCGACGCAGCCGGCGTCGCGCAGCTCGCCGATGGCCGCGAGCTGCCGCCCCGCCCGCCCCTTCGTCACCGCCCCGACCGGGTGGACCCGCGCGAGGCCGGCCTCGGCCGCCCTCGCGAGGATGAGCCCGGTCACGCCGGCCTCGTCGTTGGCGGGCTCGGTGTCGGGCATGCAGGCGACCGCGGTGAAGCCCCCGGCCACCGCGGCCGCGGTCCCCGTGGCGACCGTCTCCCGGTGCTCGGCCCCGGGCTCGCGCAGGTGGACGTGCATGTCGACGAAGCCCGGACACACCACGCAGCCGGCCGGGACGTCGATGACGACGGCCCCCGGCTCCGCCTCGAGGCCGGGACCGACCCGCGCCACCCGGCCGTCCCGGATCAGCACGTCGGCGGGGCCGTCGAGGCCGGCCGCGGGGTCGACGACCCGCCCCCCCTTCAGCAGCGTGGTCCGTTCGCTCACCGGCCCGCCCCCGGTCCGCCCTCGCCATCGGGCCCGCCACCGCCGGAGGCGGGCCTCGGCGCCGGCACCCGCCCTGTCCGCGGCTCCGGGTCCTCCACCACGTCGGGCGCCGAACCGCCGGCCGCGGCCCCCGCTTCCTCCCGGCGGCTCTCCGACAGCAGGTACAGCACCGCCATGCGGACCGCGACCCCGTTGGCCACCTGATCGAGAATGACCGACCGGGACCCGTCGGCGACCTCCGATGCGATCTCGACCCCGCGGTTCATCGGCCCCGGGTGCATGACGATGGCGTCGGGGGCGGCGCGGCGCAGCCGGGCCGGGGTCATGCCGAAGCGCTGGAAGTACTCGCGCAGCGACGGGAAGAAGTGGCCGCGCATGCGCTCGAGCTGCACGCGGAGCAGCATGACGACGTCGGCCCCCTCGACCGCCTCGTCCACCGACGTGGTCGCGCGCACCCCGAGCCGCGCCATGTCGGGCAGCATCAGGGTGGCCGGCCCGCATGCGCAGACGTCGGCCCCGAGGGCCCGGAGCAGCAGCAGGTTCGAGCGGAACACCCGGCTGTGCAGCAGGTCGCCGACGATCGAGACCTTGAGCCCGGCGAACCCGCCCTTGTGCTCCCGAATGGTGAACGCGTCGAGAAGGGCCTGCGTCGGATGCTCGTGCATGCCGTCGCCGGCGTTGATGACGCGGGCCCCGCACAGGCGCGCCACGAGGTGCCCCGCCCCGGCCGACGCGTGCCGCAGGACGAGCATGTCGGGAGCCATCGCCTCGAGGTTGCGGACGGTGTCGGCCAGCGTCTCCCCCTTCGAGACGCTCGAGCCGGCGGCCGCGATGTTCACGGTGTCGGCGCTGAGCCGCTTCTCGGCGATCTCGAACGAGGTCCGGGTGCGGGTGCTCGGCTCGCAGAAGAGGTTGACGACGGTGTGGCCGCGGAGGGCCGGCACCTTCTTGATCGACCTCGTGCCGACCTCTTTCATGGCCTCCGCGGTGTCGAGCACCAGCAGGATCTCGTCGGGCGACAGGTCCGCCACGCTCAGCAGGTCCTTGGTGCGGAGGCGGGCGGGCACGTCGAGCGGCAACGGCGGATCGGCGGCGCGGCGGGACGGCTCGGCGGTGGGCGTCATCGCTCGATGATCACCTCGTCGCGGCCCTCGACCTCGTCGAGGCGGACCTGCACGCTCTCGTCCGGCGACGTGGGAACGGTCCTGCCCACGTAGTCGGGCTCGATCGGCAGCTCGCGGTGCCCCCGGTCCACGAGCACGACGAGCTCGATGGCGCGGGGGCGCCCGAAGTCGATGAGGGCGTCGAGGGCGGCCCGGATGGTGCGGCCGGTGTACAGCACGTCGTCGACGAGGAGGATGCGGCGCTCGTCGATGGAGAAGTCGATGTCGGTCCGGCGCAGAATGGGCTGCGGCCCGACCTGGCTGCGCATCAGGTCGTCGCGGTAGAGGGTGATGTCGAGGGCGCCGGTCGGCACGCGGACCCCGGTGATGCCCTGGAGCTCGGCCGACAGCCGTCGCGCGAGGGGGGCGCCGGCGGTGCGGATGCCGACCAGCGCGAGATCATCGAGGGTGCGATGACGCTCGGCCACCTCGTGGGCGATTCGGGCAATCGTGCGCGCGACCTGCTCGGCCGCCATCACCACCGGCACGGAACCTCCGCGGCTCCGGACGCGGCGCGACTCCGCGATGGCTGGGGTCGCAGCCGGTCACCGCTCGCTACGGGCTTTCTGCGGGAGAGCCTTCGCATTGTAGCTCTCCGCTTCGACGGCACGCAACCGCCCGCGCGCTCCTGCCCGGCGGCGGGAGCGTTGGCCGTCTTCGCATGGCAGCCCGTCGAGGAACTCCCGCGAGCCCCGCTGCACCCCGCTCGACTTCGTTGTTCGCCGGTCGAATGTACGCGCCTTGCCAGGCGGGCGCCACGCCCCTCTCCACAACGCCGGACCACACCACGGGCTGCTATGATCGCCGCGTCATGCCCGTCGATGTGGACGCGATCGTCCTGTCGAACACGCGCCTCTCGTCCGACTACAACGTCCTCGGCCTGGCCGCGCCGGCCATCGCGGCGCGGGCCGAGCCGGGGCAGTTCGTGATGGTCAAGCCCGGCCTCGGGGACCATCCGCTCCTCCGGCGCCCGTTCTCGGTCTTCGAGGTGATCGAGGACGACGCCGGCCGCGTGACCGGGCTGTCGCTGTTGAACAAGCGGATCGGGGTCACCACCCGGACCCTCTTCGGCCTCGAGCCGGGGGCCGCCGTCCGCTGCCTCGGCCCCCTCGGCCGGCCGTTCACCCCGGCCGCCCCGCCGGAGGAGGCGTGGATGGTCGCCGGCGGCGTCGGCCTCGCCCCGTTCCACACCCTCGCGGTCACGCTCCGCGCCCGCGGCGTCGAGTCGACGCTGTTCTACGGCGCCCGCTCCGCCCGCGAGCTCTTTCACCTCGACGCGTTCCGGCGGCTCGGCGTCCGCCTGGCCCTGGCCACCGACGACGGGAGCCGCGGCGACCACGGACTCGTCACCGCGCCCCTGGAACGGGCCCTCGGCCGGCTCGACCCCGCGGCCCCGTTGAGGCTCTACGCCTGCGGGCCGACGCCGATGATGCGCGCGGTGACGGACCTCGCCGGCGCCCGCGGGCGCCGGACCGAGGTGTCGCTGGAGCAGGTCATGGGCTGCGGCCTCGGCGGCTGCTACAGCTGCGTCGTGCCGGTGCGGCGCAACGCCGCCCCCCCGCACTTCGTCCGCTCCTGCCTGGACGGGCCGGTCTTCGACGGCGGGACGGTGGTCTGGGACGGGCTGGGGGAATGAGCGTCGACCTGTCGGTGGACGTCGGGGGCCTCGAGCTCGCCAACCCCTTCATCGCGGCCAGCGGGTGCTTCGGCTACGGCGTCGAGTACGCCGAGGTCGTGGACCTCTCCACCCTCGGCGCGGTCGCGGTCAAGGGGCTCTTCCTCGACGAGCGCGAGGGGCACCCGCCGGAGCGCATCGTCGAGACCCCGAGCGGGATGCTGAACGCCATCGGCCTGCAGGGCATCGGGGTCCGGCGCTTCGTGGCCGAGAAGCTGCCGCCGCTGCGCGAGCGCGGCGCGGTGGTGATGGTCAACATCTGCGGCTCGACCATCGACGAGTATGCCGAGGTCGCGCGGATTCTCGACGACGCCGAGGGGGTCGGGGCGATCGAGCTGAACATCTCGTGCCCCAACATCCGCAAGGGCGGCATGATGTTCGGCTGCTCGCTCAAGGGCACCCACGACGTCGTCGCCGCGGTGCGCCGGGTCACCCGCCTTCCCCTCGTCCCGAAGCTGACCCCGAACGTGACCGACGTCGCCGCGTTCGCGGCGGCCGCGCGCGACGCCGGGGCCGACGCCGTCTCGCTCGTCAACACGTTCCTGGCCATGGCCATCGACGTCGAGACCCGCCGCCCCCGGCTCTCGAACGTGATGGGCGGGCTGAGCGGCCCCGCCATCCGCCCCATCGCCGTCCGCATGGTGCACGAGTGCCGCCAGGCGGTGTCGATTCCGCTCATCGGCATGGGCGGCATCATGAACGCCGACGACGCCCTCGAGTTCCTCATCGCCGGCGCCACCGCGGTGCAGGTGGGCACCGCCAACTTCGTCGATCCGTTCATCTGGGAGAAGCTGCGGGCGGGCCTGACCGACTACCTGGAGCGCCACGGGATGGCCGGGGTGACCGAGGTCGTCGGCTCGCTCGACCTCTCGGCCCGCGACGCGGGGTCCGCGCCGGAGGCGGCATGCAGCTGACGCTCTACACCCGTCCCGGGTGCCATCTGTGCGAGGAGATGAAGGCGGTGATCCGCCGGGCCCGGGGTCAGGTGGCGTGCGAGCTCGACGAGGTGGACATCTCGCGCGACGAGACGCTTCTCCGGCGGTACCGCCACCACATTCCGGTCCTGCTCGCCGACGGCGTCGAGGTCGCCCGTACCCGCATCGGGCTCGCCGAGCTCGTGGAGACCCTGACGTCCCGGCGCCCCGGCGCGGGGCCGGCGCCGCCCCCTCGCCAGTCAGGGTGAATCGAGGCCCGCGCGTACACTCGAAACGGGCGTGGGCGGGCGGACCCGCGCACACCCGTTCTCTCGGGACCGCTCGACGGCGTGATCGGGGCGGCGCATTGCGCCGCCCGACCCTGCTGCTCCTACTTCGCGATGATGTTGAAGTGGCCGCGGCGGTTCTGCGACCAGCAGCCCTCCGTCGACTCCGTGCAGAACGGCGACTCCTCGCCGCGGCTCGTGGTCTGAATGCGGCCCGCGGCCACGCCGAGGCTCACCAGATAGTCGCGGACGGAGGCGGCGCGGCGCTCGCCGAGGGCGAGGTTGTACTCGTTCGTCCCGCGCTCGTCGCAGTGTCCTTCGACGAGCACCGTGGTCGAGGTCCACCGCTGCATCCACTCCGCGTTGCGCTGCAGGGTGGCCTGGCCCGCCGGCAGCAGCTCCGACTGATCCAGCTCGAAGTAAACCGGCGCGAGCGGCGCCGAGTCGTTGAGCTCGTCCAGCGACATTCGCGCGAACAGCTCCTCTTCCGTCAGCGGCGCCGGCGGCGGCGGCGGAGGCGGAGGCGGAGGCGGCGGGGGAGGAGGCGGGGGAGGAGGCGCCGGCGGGGGCGGAGGCGGCGGCTCGGGCGGCGGATTGTCCGCGCATCCTGCGGCGCCCAGCCCGAGCACGAGGCCCAGACAGACAGTGACTAGCCAATTTGACGACTTCATATGTGGCGTCTCCTGTTCTCGGCGCCCCGGCACCGCTGGACAGGTATCCGGGGACTGGCAGCTCCTGACAACCGCAGCCTCGGCATTTTCCACCCGGCGCGGCATCCCGGCGATCCCGAACCGAGGTCCGGCCGGCCGGTATGCTCCCTCCGTCGCCTCTGATCCCGCAGCTCGCGACGCCCGCCCGAGGCCCGAGACTGCCCCCCTCGGGCGCCCTGCGCCGGATAGACGACACCAGAGGCGCACAGCTTACAAAGGAACCGAGAAATCTGTCAAACCGGATCACGGAGACCGCCGGGGGCGCGGTGCTACGATGTCCGCCGTGACCCTCTCGTCGACCGGCGCGCGCACCGTGCTCCTCGCCACCGGCGACGGCGGCATCCGCGATCGGTTCTCCGGGCCCCTGCACGACGCCGCGCACCGCACGCTCGAGGCGACCCGCGCCTCGGCCCTGCTGGACCGCCTCGGCCGCGACGAAGCGCCGATAGACCTTCTCCTGCTCGACCTGCGGCTCGCCGACGACGGGGCGGCCCTGTTCCGGCAGGTGCGCGCGCGCGCGGCCCGGCTCCCGATCGTCGTCTTCAGCGGGTCGGTCGACAGCGCCGCCGAGGTGCGCACCCTCGCGCCGCTCGGCGTCGCCGGCTACGTGAACGAGCACTGCGACGCGCAGGACGTGCTGCCGTCGCTGGCCCCTCATCTCTTCCCCGACAACTTCAACCGGCGCAGCGGCCCGCGCGTCGTCCTCGCCATCCCCGTCTCGTACCGGGTCGACCGGACCATCGCCACCGCGGTGACCCTGAACATCGGCGCCGGCGGACTGGCGGTGCGCACCATGAACCCGTTGCGGCCCCCCGCCAAGGTCCACACCCGGTTCCGCCTCCCCGGATCGGCCCTCGACGTCGAGGCGCAGTGCCGGGTGGCGTGGAGCGACCCGCGCGTCGGCATGGGCCTGCAGTTCGAGCGCGTCGACCCCGCGGACCAGGCCGCCATCGACGACTACGTCGACCGGCACCTCGAGGACACGCCGCGGGGCGGGGAGGAGGAAGCCTGAGCCAAGGGCCCGGAACCGCGCCGGCGCCGGTTGCGAACGGGCGGAGGCGGACACTACAATACGCTTGCACCCTGGGCCGGCTGGACGTCTTTTCTTCCAGGCTCTGCGTCTAAACCACCATCACCGGCGCGGCCGGCCCCGTTCGCGGCCACGAGTCCGCGCCAGGGAAGGCGTGGACGCCCGGCAGGTCGGTGGGGGCGGCGGGCGAAGCCGCAGCGCGGCCTTGCGGTCGCGTTCGGCGACGATTGGCGGGCCGGGAGTCCGGGCCGCGGAACGGCGTGCAGGGTCGGTCGGGCGCCGGCCGGGGCCGCAGGCGACGACCGGCGGGCGGGCGCTTGCGGCGCGGAACGGCGTCCGGGCAGCTCGCGAGGGAGAGCGCATCGTGGTCGAAGTGCAGCACGTGACCAAGCGGTACGGCTCGTTCACGGCCGTGGACGACCTGAGCTTCGAGGTCGAGCCGGGCGAGATCCTGGGCTTTCTCGGCCCGAACGGCGCCGGCAAGACCACGACCATGCGCATCCTGACCGGCTACCTGCCCGCCACCGAGGGCCGCGCCCGGATCGCGGGCTTCGACGTCTTCGACGAGCCCATCGAGGCCAAGCGCCGGACCGGGTACCTGCCGGAGACGCCGCCCCTGTATCCGGAGATGAGGGTCGGCGAGTACCTGCGGTTCGTCGCCCGCATCAACGGCATCGCGGGCGGCGACCGGGCCGCGCGGGTCGGCGCCGCGATGGAGCGCACCAGCATCACGGACATGGCCGAGCGCTTCTGCGGCACCCTGTCCAAGGGTTACCGGCAGCGGGTCGGCCTCGCCCAGGCCCTGCTGCACGAGCCGGACGTGCTGATTCTCGACGAGCCGACGGCCGGACTCGACCCGCGGCAGATCATCGAGACGCGGCGGCTCGTCACCGAGCTCGCCGGCGACCACACCGTCATCCTGAGCACCCACATCCTGCCCGAGGTCTCCCAGACGTGCCAGCGGGTGGTCATCATCAACCGCGGCCGGGTCGTCGCGGTCGACAGCCCCGACAACCTCACGGCGCGCCTGCAGGGCTCGCAGAGCCTGTACCTGCAGGTCGACAGCGGCGGAGACGACCCCGTGCCGGCCCTCCGGGACGTTCCCGGCGTGGCCGGCGTGTCGGAGGCCGACCGGCGCGACGGCGTATCGGGGTTCCAGATCGAGATCGCCCCCGGGCGCGACGTCCGGCGCGACGTGTCGCGCACCGTGGTGACGAACGGCTGGGGCCTGCTCGAGCTGCGGGCGCAGCAGATGAGCCTCGAGGACATCTTCCTGCAGCTGACGACGGAGGAGGCGGGCGGCGAGCCGGACGGGACCGACCCCGGCGGTCCCCCCGAGGACGCGGCCGGCGACGGCGGGCCCGGGCGCGATGCCGGCGCGCCCGACGAGGGCGCGGAACCGACCGAGGCGGAGGAGCGAACGAATGGGTAACATCCTGGCCCTGGCGGGAAAGGAGCTGCGGGCGTACTTCGTCTCGCCCATCGCCTACGTGCTGCTCGTGTTCTTCGCCCTCCTGTTCGGGTGGTTCTACGTGGCCAGCATCAACGTGATGGTCCAGCTGAGCATGGGCCAGTTCGGCATGGGGCCGCAGGTCGTCAACATCAACGAGTTCATGATCCGGCCCCTGTTCGGGAACACCGCGGTCATCCTGCTGTTCCTGCTGCCGATGCTGACCATGCGGTCGTTCGCCGAGGAGAAGCGCTCGGGCACGATGGAGCTGCTGCTGACCTCGCCGCTCACCGACCTCCAGATCATCCTCGGCAAGTTCCTCGGGGCGCTGGCCCTGTACTGCCTGATGCTGGCCCTCACGCTGCTGCACGTCGGGCTGCTGTTCTGGTACGGCGAGCCGGAGTGGGGGCCGATCGCCAGCGGCTACCTCGGCCTGCTCCTGATGGGGGGCGCGTTCATCTCCGTCGGCCTCGCCATCTCGAGCACGACGAAGAACCAGATCGTGGCCGGCGTCGCCACCTTCGCGGTGCTGCTGCTCTTCTGGATCATCAATTGGATCGGCGACGCCTCGGGCACCACGTCCCAAGCGGTGCTCGCGTACCTCTCGATCCTCGAGCACTTCGACGACTTCTCGAAGGGCGTCATCGACACGAAGCACGTGACGTACTACCTCAGCTTCATCGTGGTCGGCCTGTTCCTGACCGCGAAGTCGATGGACCAGGAACGCTGGAACGGCTGAGGCCGCCCCACCACGATGCTGAACAGAATCTTCGGTTTCCTCGGCTGGGCGGGCTCCCTGCTCGTCTTCGCGGCGGTGCTCGCCTGGCTGGTCGCGCCGGACCTGGAGGCGCTGCGCCGGACCCTGGCCCTCGCCGGCCTCGCGTGCATCCTTCTCTACGGCGCCGGGCACTGGCGCCAGGTCGGCCGGTCTTTCGAGCGGCGGCAGACCCGGTACGGCGCCCTCGCCGGAACCAGCATCGTCCTGGTGGCGGCCATCGTCGTGGCCGTGAACTACGTGCTCGCCCGCCAGAACCTGCGCTGGGACCTGACCGCGGGGGGGCAGTACTCGCTGTCGGACCAGACCCGGCAGGTGCTCGACACCCTCGCCGGACCGGTGCGGATACTGGTGTTCGCGCGGGAGCCGGACTTTCCCCGGTACCGGGACCGGCTCGACGAGTACGCCTACCAGACGAGCCGCGTCACCGTCGACTACATCGACGCGGACCGGCAGCCCGTGCTGGCCCGCCAGTACGAGGTGCAGACCTACGGCACCATCGTGTTCGAGTACGAGGGCCGGGTGGAACGGGTGGAGTCGGACGCGGAGCAGGACCTGACGAACGCCCTGATCACGGTCGTGGAAGGCGCGGAGCAGACCGTCTACTTCCTGGAGGGCCACGGCGAGAAGACCCACGCCGGAACCGACCGGGACGGCTACAGCACGGTCTCGGCCGCCCTCGCCCTCGACAACTTCGAGGTCGAGTCGCTGGTCCTCGCCCAGGAGGGCGCGGTGCCCGACGACGCCACGGTGGTCGTCGCGGCGGGGCCGCAGACGGACCTGCTGCCGGGGGAGGTCGACGCGCTCCGCGCGTACCTGGACGGCGGCGGCAAGCTGCTGCTGTTGCTCGACCCGCCCCTCACCGGCGACGAGCCGGCCCCGGAGGGCCTGCTGGGCCTCGTGCGGGAGTGGGGCATCGAGGCGGGCGCGGACGTCGTGGTCGACGCGAGCGGCGTGGGGCAGCTCTTCGGGGCCGACGCGTCGGTGCCGGTCGCCGCGAGCTATCCGTTCCATCCGATCACCGAACGGTTCAACCTGCTGACCGCCTATCCCCTGGCCCGGTCGGTGTCGGCCGCGTCGGGCGCCCCCGACGGCCGCGTCGCGCAGCCGTTCATCGAGACCGGCCCGCAGAGCTGGCAGGAGGCGGACATCGACAGCCTCGCCACCGGACAGGTGGAGCTGGACGAGGAGGCGGGCGACCGCCCCGGCCCGGCCACGATCGGCATGGCCGTCTCCGCCCCCGCGCCGTCGCCCGCCGGCGCGGGTGACGACGCGGCCGGGGACGACGAGGACGGGGACGCGGCGGACGGCGGCTCCGGGGACGACGACGGGACCGATGCCGCCCCGCCGGAGACCCGCCTCGCGGTGATCGGCGACTCGGACTTCGCCAGCAACGCGGTCGTCGGCATCCAGGGCAACCGCGACATGTTCCTGAACACCGTCAACTGGCTGGCCCAGCAGGAGAACCTCATCTCGATCCGGGCCCGCGAGCCCGAGGACCGCCGGCTCACCCTCACCGCGAGCGCGCAGCGCCGCCTCTTCTGGCTCTCGGTGCTGCTGCTGCCCGCCGCCATCCTGGGGGCCGGCGTCTACACCTGGATGAGCCGGCGCTGAGCCCCGACCGAGGCTGAACGACATGCGCGGAGTGCGATCGACGCTGGTCCTGCTGGGGGTGGCCCTCGCGCTGGGCGCCTACATCTACTTCGTCGAGTCGGAGCGGCCGCCGGCGGGGACCGCGGACCCCCTGGAGCCGGCGTTCGACGTCGAGTCGGACGACATCGACTCGCTGTCGGTGACGGCGAGCAACGGCGACCGCACCGTCATCGAGAAGGACGGCGACCGCTGGCGGATCGTCGAGCCGTTCGCCGTCAACGTCGACGTCACCCAGGTCGTCTCGCTGACGTCGAGCCTCGCCAGCCTCGAGGTGCAGCGCGTCGTCGCCGGGCCCGAGGACGCGCCGGATCCGGCGGCGTTCGGACTGACCACGCCCGCCATCGAGGTCGGCTTCGGCACCGCGGACGGCGACGACGCCCGGCTCCTCATCGGCGAGCGCAGCCCCGCCGGCAACGACCTCTACGCGACCGTCGCGGGCTCGAACCGCGTCTTTCTCATCTCCGGCTTCCTGGACACGACGTTCGACCAGACCACCTTCGACCTCCGGGACAAGTCGATCCTCGACATCACCCGCAACGAGGTGGACTCGCTCGAGATCGAGGGCCCGGATCTCTCGGTCCGGCTGCGGAAGGCGGACGGCGAGTGGTCTCTGGCGAGCCCCATCGAGGCCCGGGCCGACCTCGGGGTGACGGACGGCCTCGTGGGCCGGCTGAGCAACGGCCGGATGACGGCCATCGAGGAGGAGTCGGTGGACGCCGACGCCCTGGCGCCGTACGGGCTCGACGACCCGCGGCTGACGGTGACGGTGGGGCTGGGCAGCTCGGCCGCGACCCTGCTCCTCGGCGGCACCGCCCCCGGCGGGGCCGTCTACGCCCGGGACAGCGCGCGCGAGCTGGTGTTCACGGTCGACGCGTCGCTCGCCGGCGAGCTCGAGCAGGGCGTCGGCGAGTACCGCCGCAAGGACCTGTTCGCGTTCCGCCCGTTCAACGCCGCCGCCCTCGAGATCGAGCACGAGGGCGAACGCTGGTCGTTCGCGCGGGAGGAAGCGGAGGGAGACGAGGACGGCGACACCTGGCGCCGGACCGCGCCCGACGCCGGAGACGTCGAGCGCGCCGACATGGACGACCTGCTCGGCAGGCTGTCCAACCTGCGCGCCGAGTCGTTCGAGCCGTCCCGCAACGGCACCGGCCTCGACGCGCCGGTGGCCGAGATCACGGTCACGATCGACGACGGGGACCGGGAGAGCGTCACCGTGGGCCGCAACGGCGACGACGTGTTCGCGGTGAGCGGCGGCGAGCCCGGCGCCGCCCGGGTGAACACCCGAAGCTGGGAAGACGCCATCGAGGCCCTCGCCCCCCTCCGGGGGGATGCCGCCACCGCCGCCCCCTGACCCGACGCCCCTGCCGCCGCGCCGCCACGCGGCCGCGAGCTTCCAGCGGAGTCCGCGCCGAGCCCGCCGACGCCGCCGGCGGCTCCGCTTGGCGCCCGGCCAACCCTGCGGAGTCCGCGCCGTGCTGCGGCACGACCCCTTGGCTGCGCGCCGCGCGTTCGCGATTCGCGGGCGCTCCTACCGCCCGGGGTCCTCTTCGGGCATCAGGGCGAACGTCCACATCGAGCCGCCGGCCGGCACGAGGCCGCGCGCGTAGCGGTTGGCGAGCCCGCCCCCGAGGCCCGACGCCACCGTGATCTGCTGGCGGCCGTTCAGGGTGTAGGTGACCGCGGTCGCGTTGACGCTCGACCCGGTCTGGAACTCCCAGACGGTCTCGCCGGTCTCCTCGTCGAGGGCGACGAACTCGCCGGTGATCTTCCCGGTGAAGAGCAGCCCCCCGCCGGTGGCCAGCACCCCGGCCGAGCTGGGGAAGTCGTGCATCGGGATCTCCCACTTCTTCTCGCCGGTCAGCGGATCGATGGCCACGATGTGCCCGAGCAGGTCGCCCGGCTCGACCACCGGGAACCGGTTGGTGACCCCGGTCGAGCTCGCCCCGAGCACGAACTCCTGCGGCTCGGGGAGGAGCCGCTGGATGCGCGGCACGTGCCACGTCGTCGAGTAGATGAGGCCGGTGTCGGGGTTGAAGGCGATGGGCACGGCGTTGGTGCCGCGCGACGGCCAGATGTAGACCTCCTCGCCGGCGAGGAAGTCGCGGTAGAGGTCGGTCAGCACCGGCCGGCCCGTCTCGAGGTCGATGTGGGTAGCCCAGTTGACGAAGACGTAGGGGTGAGCGGCGATGAGCGAGCAGTCGGTGCGGTCGACGGTGTAGAGGAAGCCGTTCTTGTTGGCCTGGATCATCACCTTGCGCATCTCGCCGTCGACCTCGAGCTCGGCGAGCACCTGCTCGTCGATGCCGTCCACGTCGTACACGTCGTTGGGGGTGTACTGGTAGTGGCAGTGGATCTCGCCCGTCCTCGGGCGGATGGCGAGCACCGTCGAGGCGTACAGGCTGTCGAGCCCGCCCCGCGTCGCGGGGTCGTAGGGCTCGGCGTTGCCGGTCCCCCAGTAGACGAGGTCGAGCTCGGGGTCGTACGAGCCGGTTCGCCACGTGGGCGCGCCGCCGTACAGGTAGGCGTCGCTGTCGGCGGGCCACGTCTCGTGGCCGGGCTCGCCGGGGCCGGGGATGGTGTAGCGGCGCCACAGCTTCTCGCCGGTGGCGGGGTCCCAGCCGTCGAGGAAGCCGCGGGTCGTGGACTCGCCGCCCGACATCCCCGAGATGAGGACACCGTTGGCGATCATGGGGGCGCCCGTCGCGTAGTAGCCCTCGGCCCCGTCGGCGAACTTCTGGTTCCACAGCTCCTCGCCGGTCTCCATGTCGAGGGCGAGGACGTGGTTGTCGACGGTGACCCGGAAGAGCCGGCCCTCGTAGATCACCGGGCCGCCCCGGTTGAAGCTGCTGCGGCGCCGCGACCCCTCCTCGAGGACCACCGGGGTGCGCCAGATCTGCCGGCCCGTCTCGAGGTCGATGGCGAAGGTCCAGCTGCCGTTGATGGCGTAGAGGACCCCGTCGTGAATGGCCGGCGCGGCGAGCTCGCCCGACTGGTTCATCAGGCTCGTGCTCCAGATGGGCACGAGCCGGTGGATGTTCGACTTGTCGATCTGGTCGAGGGGGCTGTAGCTCTTGCGGTCGTAGCCCATGCTGTGGACGAGCACGTCCTCGGGGGTCCGCGCGTCGTTGATCAGGTCTTCCGCCGTCTGGGCGAGGCCCGGCCCCGGCCCCAGAATCAGGAGGAACGCGAGCAGTCCTGCCGTCTTCTTCATGATCGACCTCCCGTCGTCCCGCGGCCGCCGGCGGAGCGGCGCCCGCGGAGATCCCGGCGCGCGCGGCGGCGACGCCGCCCGGCGCGCGTGTCGGCCATCATACGGGGTCGCGGCGGGACGGTCCAGCGGCGGCCCGCGAGTGCCGGCG
The DNA here is from genome assembly GCA_965116765.1 of Vicinamibacterales bacterium. Classification (GTDB taxonomy): domain Bacteria; phylum Acidobacteriota; class Vicinamibacteria; order Vicinamibacterales; family UBA8438; genus JAJEEA01. The sequence continues at coordinate 3,504,109 of OZ220718.1, forward strand.
TCGCGACATCGAGCCCGCCATGGACTGCGGCGACCGCCGTTGGATGGGCGGGCGGCGGAGCCGCAAGGCGACCGCGTGCGGGGCACCCGGCGGCGACCGAGGGTCCGCGGGCGGGGCCCCGACCGTCGGCCGCCGAGCATCGCCCCCTCGCTACGCCGCGCATGGCTCGCTCCGCCGTCGGACCTTGACGCTCGCACTCCCGCGTGACTAGCATTCGGGAACCGGCCGAACGACCGAGAGGAGCTGGCCCTTGCCGAAGCGCCGAGCCGTCGCCACGTTCCTGCTCCGGGGAGCTCTCCTCGCGACGATCGCTGCGCTGACCGGCGGCGGGCCGGCCCTCGCGCAGCCGTTCCGCCTCAGCCTGGAGGACTTCCCCGACACCGGCTTCCCCGACACCGGCCACGGGGAACCCTACCTCGTCATGTACGACGACGGCGACTTCCTGGCGAGCGCCTCGTACCGGTACTCGCAGCGCCATCACGACTCGCCGTGGCTGGTCGTCACGCTACGGATCGCGCGATCCGAGAGGGTGTGGAGGAACCTGGAGCTCCGACGGGAGGACATCCGGCTGATCCGGCCCGACGGGATCGAGGTGCCGCCGGCGACGCAGCGCGAGCGCCGCGGCGACCGCGAAGGACTGCAGCGGCTGCTGAACGAGCGCGCCAACTGGCCCGAGACGGTGAGGTTCGATTTTCCGGGGGACAGGACCAGGGGCGGCTACTACTTCTTGCAGCGGGACCTCCGGTTCGAAGAACCCGGCGTTCGGTTCGTAGACCCCGGTCGCCGGTTCCAAACCCGCGTCGCCGCTCGCGGCGGCAACGACGTGTTCTTCGTCTCGCCGGACGGCAGCTGGGTGGCCGGCGTGCACGCGCTCGTCGTCACCATCGACGACGACCGGATCATCAAGCTGCCGGTCTGGCTGCGCCAGGAGTCGGCGCCGTAGACGGTGCAGACTCCCGGCGGGTCGGTTGGGCGGCAATCGGAGCCGAAGGCGACGATTACCGGGCTCAGGGGGACGACCGGCGGGCCGGAACGGTGCAGCATCCGGCGACGGCCGAAAGACGGGAAGGCGAGAGCATGCCCACGCGGACCATCGTCGCCGCCCGCCGACCCCTGAGAATCGTCGCCGTCAGCGTCGCGTTGCTGACGTGCGCCGCGGCGGCCCTCGCGCAACCCTTCCGCCTCAGCCAGGAGGACTTTCCCAACGTCCGCTTCCCCGACGCCCGCTTCGGGGAGCCCTACCTCGTGGTATACGACGGCGGCGACCTGCTGGCGAGCGCCTCGTACCGCTACTCGCAGCGCCACCACGACTCGCCGTGGCTGGTCGTCACCCTCGGTCTCGCCGCGGCCGAGGCCCTGACGATCCGGCGCGAGGACATCGTGCTGGTCCGGCCGGACGGGGTCGCGGTGCCGCCGGCGACGGAGCGCGAGCGCGACGGGGACGTCGAGGGGGTGCGGCGACTTCTCGACGAGCGGGCGGGCTGGCCCGACTCGCTGAGCTTCGCCTTCCCCCGGAGCCGGATCGACAGGGGCTTCTACCGCTTCGACTTCGGGGTGGAGGAATCCGACAGGATTCCGGACCGGATGCTCCGCATCGAGGCGCGGGGCGGCGTCCGCGGCGATGCGTTCTTCGTCTCGCCGGACCGGCGCTGGCAGACCGGCGTGCACGCCCTCGTCGTCACCGTCGACGGCGGCCGGATCGTCAGGCTGCCGGTGCTGCTCCAGTAGCGGGCGCGACCGCGAACCTGCCCGTCCCTCAATCGACGACGCCGGCGTGGGCGGCTCGATGTCGACGAAGGACTCACTACGCCTCGACCGCCGCCCCTCGATGACGACCCCGGCGGGGCGACCCACTGCCCCGACCGCGTGGCGGCGTGGCGCCGGTTGCGCTTTCCGACCGAACGATCTAGAGTCTGTGCGCCTTGGCGTCACCATGCCGGGGTCCGGCAACCATCGACAACCGTCCGGCGCGCGCGCCCCGCGGGGCGCGGCGCCGGAGTCTCAGGAGGACACATGGACAGCAAGGCATCGGCCGTCTGGAAGGGCAGCCTGAAGGGCGGGAGCGGCGCGATCTCGAGCGCGAGCGGCGAGCTGTCGGACACCGCGTACACGTTCGCCACCCGGTTCGAGGGGAGCGCCGGCACGAACCCGGAGGAGCTGATTGCGGCCGCGCACGCCGGCTGCTTCTCGATGGCCCTCTCGGCCCAGCTCGGCGAGGCAGGGCTGACCCCCGACCACGTCACCACCACCGCGACGGTGACCCTGGAGATGCTCGACAGCGGCCCGACGGTGACGAAGATTCACCTCGAGACGACGGCGCGGGTCCCCGGCGCGAGCCGGGAGGCGTTCGACACCGCGGCCAACAACGCGAAGACCGGCTGCCCGATCTCCAAGCTGATGAACGCCGCCATCTCGCTGAACGCCGTCCTCGAAGGCTGAGCCCGCCAGTCGTCGCCTTCGGTTCCGCCTGGCGCCCAACCAAACCTCCAGGAGTCCGCGCCGCTACCGCGCAGACTCCTGGTTTCGCGCCTTCCCGAACTTGTCGGCCGGTCCGGAGCGTATCACCGCCCGGGCCGGCTGGCGCTCTTCACACCGACAGGGGATCCGTCAGGCCGGCCTCGGCGAAGCCGCGGGCCCGCAGCTGGCAGCTGTCGCAGCGGCCGCAGGGGCGGCCGTCCGGCGCGGGGACGTAGCAGCTGTGGGTGAGGCCGTAGTCGAGCCCCAGCGACGCGCCCCTGGCGATGATCTGCGCCTTGGTCCAGTCGATGAGGGGCGCGTGGACGCGAAAGCGCGCGCCCTCGACGCCGGCCCTCGTGGCGAGCCGGGCCGTCCGCTCGAACGCCTCGAGGTACTCGGGGCGGCAGTCGGGGTAGCCGGAGTAGTCGAGGGCGTTGACCCCGATGAAGAGGTCGGCGGCGCCGAGCACCTCGGCCCAGCCGAGGGCGAGGGACAGCAGGACGGTGTTGCGGGCGGGCACGTAGGTCGAGGGGATGCCGGGGCGCTCGGGGGGCCGGTCCTGCTCGACGGCGCCGTCGCCGGTCAGCGACGATCCGCCGAATGCGGCGAGGTCGACCTCGATCTCGAGGTGGCGGGCGACCTCGAGGTCGCGGGCGACGCGGCGGGCCGCCTCGAGCTCGCAGGCGTGGACCTGGCCGTAGCGGACGGTCAGCGCGAACAGCGCGAACCCCTCGGCCCGGGCGATGGCGGCGGCGGTGTACGAGTCGAGGCCGCCGCTGAGCAGCACGACGGCGGGGCGTTGCGGTGAACCGGTCATGGCGTTCACACACCGCGAGTCTCGGCTCCCCACAGGTACTTGTGCAGCTGCACCTGCAGGCGCACCCCCAACCGGTCGGCGAGCACCCACTCCGCGAGCCGTTCGGGCGGCAGGACCCCGTGCACCGGCGAGAACAGGACCGCGACGGATCGGGCGTCGAGCGCGTGCCGGCGCACCACGTCGCGGGCGTACTCGTAGTCGGCGCGGTCGGCGATGACGAACTTCACCTGGTCGCGGCCGGCCAGGCGGGCCAGGTTGCCCCAGTCGTTGCGGTGCGACTCGCCGCTGCCCGGACACTTGACGTCCATGATCTTGACGACCCCGGCCGGCACCCGCTCGAGGCTGACGTGACCGCCGGTCTCGAGCAGCACCGCCGCCCCGCCCGCGAGCAGGCGGTCCATCAGGGGATAGACGTCGGGCTGCAGCAGGGGCTCGCCGCCGGTGATCTCGACGAGCCGGCAGCCGTAGCCCTCGACCTCGGCCACCACCTCGTCGACCTCGCGCCTGCGGCCCTCGTGGAACGCATAGGGGGTGTCGCACCAGACGCAGCGGAGGTCGCACGCGGTCAGGCGCACGAAGACGCAGGGGCGGCCCGCGTAGTCGGACTCGCCCTGAATCGAGTAGAAGATCTCGTTGACGGTCAGCATCGCGGCATCCGCCGGGTCCGCCGGTCACGGCCGGGCGACCGGGGTCACCGCCGGCCGGCCGCCCAGCACCTCGACGACGTTGCGCACCGCGAGCTGGGCCATCGCGGTGCGGGTCTCCCGGGTGGCGCTGCCGAGGTGGGGGGTCAGGCAGACGTTGTCCCGCCCCACGAGCCCCGGATGGACGCGGGGCTCGCCCTCGAACACGTCCAGGCCGGCGCCGGCGATGAGCCGCTCGTCGAGGGCCCACGCCAGGGCCTCGTCGTCGACGACGCCCCCCCGCGACGTGTTGACGAGGACGGCCGAGCGCTTCATGCGGACCAGCGTCCGGCGGTCCATGAGGTGCCGGGTCTCGGCCGTCAGGGGCACGTGGAGGGACACCACGTCGGAGGTCAGCAGCAGCTCGTCGAGCGACAGCACCGGCACGTCGGCGCCCTCCGCCGGCGCCCGGCCGGGGCGCGCCGCGACGACCGGCCGCATGCCGAACGCGGGGGCGATGGCCGCCACCGCGCGGCCGATGCGCCCCGCCCCCACGACGCCGAGCTGCTTGCCGCGCAGCTCGGAGCCGAGCAGGAACTCGAACGTCCAGCCCCGCCACCCGCCGCCGCGGATGGTGCGGTCGCCCTCGCCGAGGCGGCGGGTGACCGAGAGAATCAGCGCCCACGTCAGCTCGGCCGTCGCGCCGGTGACGAGGTCGGGCGTGTTCGTGACCACGATGCCGCGGGCCGCGGCCGCCGCGACGTCGATGTTGTCGAACCCGACGGCGACGGTGGCCACCACCTTCAGCCGGTCGCCGGCCGCGAGGATGGCTGCGTCGATGCGGTCGTCGAACATGCAGACGAGGCCCTGCTTGCCCGCGACACGCGCGCGCAGCTCTTCGCCCGACAGCGGCTCGGTGGAGTCGTGCCGGTCGACCGCGAATGCCGCCTCGAGAGGAGCGAGCACCGACGAAGGCATGCGGCGCGTCACGAGGACGGCTGGCGTCGTCTGGTCCATCGGTCGTCGACAGCGCGGAGGTCGTCCGGCGGCGGCGGTTCAGGACGCGATGGGGTCGCGCGGGTCGACGATGCCGACGATGGCGGCGTCGACGGGGGCGCCGGGCCGGCCGAGCGCGGCCCCCGCCGCGCGCCCCTCCAGCACCAGCAGCACGATCTCGCCGGGCCCCGCGCCCACCGCGTCGATCGCCAGTTGAGCGGCCCCGGCAGGGACGCCGCCGGCGTCGAGCGGCTGGGCGAGCAGCAGCCGGGCGCCGGTCAGTGCGGGCTGCTTGCGGGTCGCGACCACGGAACCGATCACGCGCGCCAGCCGCACCGTCTACTCCTGCCGGGGTTCGCCCGGCGGCATCTCGTCCGGCGGCGGAACCGCGCCGGCGCTCCAGTGATCGCAGATGCCCGTGACGCAGGCGTCCGCCGGCACCCGCCGTGGAAGGAACGGCAGCGACGCTTCCCGCCCCCGCACGAAGAACACCTCCTCGGTCACTCCCGCGCCGACCGAATCGACGGCGACCAGCGGCGGCCCCACCGGCTCGCGGGCCGGCGACAACGGCTGCAGCACCAGCAGCGTCGCGGCGGCGAGTCCAGGGTCCTTCCGGGTGGCGACCACGTTGCCGATGACCCGTGCGAGCTGCATTGCTCTCCGGCTCCGGCGCGCCCGGTCTGCCCCGGCCCGCCGGCATCGAGATCTCCCGCGCGTCAGTCTGTGGCGACGGTGTCGACGATGCCGACGATGGCGGCGTCGACGGGGCGGTCCGTCATCCCTTCCGCCATCCGGGCCGAGCTGCCGCTGACCACGAGCACCCGCTCGCCGGCGCCGGCGTCGACGGTGTCGACGGCCACGAGGGGGGCGCCGCGCGCGGACCCGTCCGGCAGCACCGGCTGCACGAGCAGCAGCTTGCTGCCGGCCAGACGATCGTCCTTGCGGGTCGCGACGACCGTGCCCACCACCTTCCCGAGAATCATGGCGACGGAGCAGCCTGGTCCTACGAGCCGGTGCTCTTGCCGATGGGCAGGGCGTCCTCGAGGTTGGCGTGAGGCCGCGGGATGACGTGCACCGACACGAGCTCGCCGACGCGGCGGGCCGCCGCCGCCCCCGCGTCGGTCGCCGCCTTCACCGCCGCCACGTCGCCGCGGACGATGGCGGTCACGAAGCCGGCGCCGATCTTCTCCCAGCCGACGAGGGTGACGTTGGCGGCCTTCACCATGGCGTCCGACGCTTCGATCATCGCGACGAGCCCCTTCGTCTCCACCATGCCGAGCGCCTCACCCATCGCCACGCCTCCCGCGCATCCGGGAGCCCTTGTGACAGCCCCCGCCGTCGACCGGCGGCAAGCGGGGTTCCATCACGGGCTCCTAGCGCAACTGCGTGACGGCGTCCGCAATCAGCGCCGTCAGCTCGCGGTATGTTAGTCGAACTTCGTCGCCGTCACCAGGAACGCCGCCGCCGCCCGACCGCGGCCCGTCGGCGGACGCCGGCGGCACGTCCGGGGACGCGGGAGCCGGGGCGGCGGGGTCGACGAGCCTCCGGCCGGGGCTCGACGGGGCCTCCAGCACCTGGCAGTCCTCGTCGGCCCCGCCGTCCGGGGGGCAGAGGGGGGCCGGGGCGGCGATGCCGTAACGGTCGCGCAGCCCCTGCAGGCGGTCCACCTCTTCGCGCGACAGCAGGTGCTCGCGCCCGAGCTGCCGCGCCACGAGGCTGATGCGGGCGAAGTGCTCCACCGTCTCCATCTTGTAGTACGCGGCGTAGAGCTCGTCGGCGATGGTCAGCGCGCCGTGGTTGGCCAGCAGCAGCCCGTCGTGGGCGCGGATGTGACGCCGTACCGCGTCGGCGAGCTCGCTCGTCGACGGGGTGCCGTAGTCGGCGATGGGAATGCTGCCGAGGGTGCAGACGACCTCGGCGAGGACCGCGCGGTCGAGGGCGATGCCGGCGACCGCGAAGCCGGTGGCGGTGGGCGGATGCGCGTGGACCACGGCCCGGATCTCGGGCCGGTGCTCGTAGACGGCGAGATGCATCAGCAGCTCGGACGACGGCTCGCGGTCGCCGGCCAGCTTGCGGCCCGACAGGTCCGTCGTCACCATCATGTCCGGGGTCATGAACCCCTTGGACACGCCGGTGGGCGTGGTCACCAGCCGGTCGTCGCCGATCCGGACGCTGATGTTGCCGTCGTTCGAGGCCACGAAGCCGCGGTCGTGCAGCCGGCGGCCGATCTCGACGATGTCCGCCCGCAGCCGCTCGTCGTTGCCCATCGCTGCCTGCATCCGAACCCGAAGACCGTCGCCGAACGCGACCGTGAGGCAAGGCCGCGGCCTCCGGTTGCCCCGACCGGCCCGACCGGGAATCCGCACCGCCATGCGGCCCGGACTCCTGGCCGGCGTCACGCCCGGGCGGCGGACCTGCGCCGGCCCTGCCGGTACGCGGCTCGGCACTCCTCGGAGCAGAAGTACTGCACCTCGCCGCCGCCGCGCGCGCTGACGGCCCGGGTCCTGTCGACGTAGGTGCCGCAGACGGGGTCGCGCGCCAGCATCGCGCCCTGCTTGGGGGCCACCCGGGGGCGCTCGGCCGCGCCCTCCAGCAGCCCGCTGAAGAACTTCCAGGCCATGCGCACCGCGACCGCCGCTATCAGGAACCGGATGAGCCAGCCAAGCGCCATGTCGTCACCCAGCCAGGAATCCACCGCCGCACGACCTTGCAGTGACGCCACCGCCCGCGGCGGCGCGCGAAGCTCGGGCTGACGCGAAACTCCCGCGGCTCCGCTCCGCGCCGGGGCGACCCTCCGGCCGCCCGCACCAGCTCGCGGCGCGGACGTCCGGGCCGCGAGCCGGTCACGGGTGCGCCGCCGCGCGCAGGCGCTCGAGGACGTCGGCCGCCGCGAGCCCCTCGAGCGTGTCGGGAGCGAGACGCTGCAGCTCCTGCAGCACCTCGATCGCCCCCGCGAAGTCCTGCTTGCCCGTGGCCCGCACGATACCGATGTTCAGGAGCGTCCCGGCGTGGGCGGGGTCGATCTCGAGCGAGCGATCGAACTGGGCGAGGGCGCGGTCGACCGAGCCCAGGTAGAAGTACGCCACGCCGAGATCGGTGCTGACCTCGACGAGATCCGGGTCGAGGGCCAGGGCCGCCTCGAACCACGGCGCCGCGTCCTCGAAACGCCGCGCCTCGTGGTAGAGGTTGCCGAGGTCGACGCGGCTCTCGACGTCGTCGGGCGCCTCGCCGGCGGCCGTGCGCAGGGCGGCGGCGCGGTCCTCGTCGATGGCCAGCGGCTCGGGCACGTCAGGCTCCGGCGCGACCTCCGCCGGGGCCGGTGCGGGCGCGGCCCGCGCCTCCTCGACCGGCGGCGGCGGCTCGGGGCGCTGGCTCCAGACGATCCAGCCCATGAGGCCGACCGCCAGCAGGAGCGAGACGGCGAGAGGGAGGGGCTCGGTTCGATTCATCGGGACCTGACGGGCAAACAGTCGGGATCGGCTGATCATAGCAACGCACCGTGACGCCGTCCACAGACGGCGCCGCACCGGGGACGATGCCGCGCTCGCGGGCCGTTCAGGACTCGTTCGCCGGCGGGGCCGACCGGAGGCGGAGCACGCCCGCAGCCTCGGCCCCGTCACCGGACCGAACCGGCGACGGGGCGGCGCCTCCCGGACCCCGGCCCGCCCGGGGCGCCCTACTGCGACATGTCGGCCAGCACGAGGTCGCCCCCCGGACCCCGGCCCGCCCGGGGCGCCCCCGTTCGAAACGCTCCCGAACACCCGAGGTCACCCGCGGACGCCCGGCCCGACGCCGATCTCGGCCCGCACGCGCTCCGCGATCGCCTCGGCGAGGCCACGAATCCGCGCTTCGTCGGGCCCCTCGATCATGATCCTGAGCAGCGGCTCGGTGCCCGAGTAGCGCACCAGCACCCGGCCGTCGCGGCCGAGGTCCCCCGCCGCCGCGTCGACGAGCGCCGACACCCCCGGCAGCTCGTCGAGCCGCGCGCGGCGGCGCACCTCCACGTTCAGCAGCACCTGGGGCCGCAGCGCGAGGTCGGCGGCCAGATCGGCGAGGGGCCGCCCGCTGTCGAGCATCGCCCGCACGATCGTCAGGGCGGTGGCGAGCCCGTCTCCCGTCGGCAGGTGATCGCCGAGGATGACGTGCCCCGACTGCTCTCCTCCCAGGACGAGCCCGCGCCGCCGCATCTCCTCCCGTACGAGCCGGTCGCCCACCGCGCAGCGATGCAGCGTGACGTCTTCGGCGGCGAGGGCCTGCTCGAGGGCGATGTTGCTCATCACCGTGGCCACGACGCCGCGATGCGGAAGGCGGCCCCGCGCCGCGAGCCAGCGGGCGGCGACGAGCAGCACCGCATCGCCGGGGACCGCCGCCCCTCGATGGTCCACCAGCACGACGCGGTCGCCGTCGCCGTCGAAGGCGGCCCCGAGGTCGCATCCCTGCTCGACGACGGCGCGGCCGAGGGAGGCGGGATGCGTCGAGCCGCATCCGCGGTTGATGTTCCGCCCGTCCGGTCGATCGTGCAGGACCACGGGGGCGAGCCCGAGGCGGCGGAGGACCGCGGGCGCGAGCCGGCTCGTGGCGCCGTTGGCGCAGTCGATCGCCATCCGGAACGCGGCCGGAACCTCGACCCCCCGGAGAATCCCGGCGGTGTGATCGAGATAGGCCTCGGCGATGGAGACCCGCTCGACCGGCGGAGACGACGCGGCCGGCGGCGCCGGGCCGGGCTCGGCGACCGACGCGGTGATCCGGGCCTCGAGGTCCGCGCCGGCCTTCTCGCCGCCGGCCGTGAACACCTTGACGCCGTTGTCCTGATAGGGATTGTGCGAGGCGGAGACGACCAGCCCGGCGTCGTAGCCCCCGTCCCGGGTGAGGAACGACACCGCGGGGGTGGACAGCACCCCCGCGTCGACCGGCCCCGCCGCCGCGCCGGCCACGCCCTCGGCCAGGGCCTCGGTCATCCACTCGCCGGACTCGCGCGTGTCGCGGCCGATGAGGACCCGGCGGGGGCCCGGGCCGCCGACGCACGCCGCCGCGACCGCGGTCCCCAGGCGAATCAGCGTCGACCGGTCCAGCGGCGGCTCACCGGGGGTGCCCCGCACCCCGTCGGTCCCGAAGAGGCGGCCGGCCATCGATGCAGGGACCGCTCAGTCCCGGGCGCCCCACCCGGTCCGGGCGGCGCCGGCCCCCGTGCGGGCGGCGCCCCCGCCGCCCGGGGCCCGGACGATGGGAATCGTCACCCGGGCGGACCCCGGCGTGACCAGCCGCAGGTACGGGTCGTCGACGCCGACCGTGACCATCCGGCGCATGGGCACCGACATGCCGGTCACGTCGATCGGCTCGGTCATCGCCTCGACCAGATCGTGCAGCCGGCTCGCGGGCCCCTCCACCTCCACGCTGGCCGGCTCGACCTCGACCGCACCCACCATGAAGCCGGCCGCCGGCGCCCCCCGGACCTCCGGGACGATCGGCACCACCCGGCTCGCCGACACGTCCAGCGTCAACGAGATGGTCGACGGAATCACCTGGGTCACGTCGATTCCCAGGGGGGGCCGCACGCGATCGGAGCTCATGTCGAACATCCTCGTCCCGGCATGCTCCGAGTCGAGATCGATGATCGCGGCCATGTCGCCCCCTTGGAGGCGCCGCAGGGTCCCCGAGGGACCCCGCAGGCGCACCTCGACGCTCTCCGGCGGATTGCCGAGAATCTCCATGGACTCGGGCAGGTTCTCGAACGCCACGGGAATCCGCATGCCGCGCTCGGCGATGGGCTCGCCCGAGACGGCGAGCCACAGCCCCGCCGCGAGGGCCACGGAGAAGAGCTTGAGCCCCAGCTTTCTGAGGGTCGTCACGACTCCCCTCCGACCGCGGCCCGGCGTCCGTGCCCGAACGGCCAATGCTGCATGAGGGCCTCGATGCGATAGCGCAGCCGCTCCGGCTGCAGGTCCGGCTCCATCTGCCCGTCGACCACCAGCGACACCAACCCCGTCTCCTCGGACACGACGAGCACGATGGCGTCGGTCTCCTCGCTCAGTCCGATGGCGGCCCGGTGGCGGGTCCCGAACTTGCGGGCGACCGGGGTGTCGACGCTCAAGGGAAGGAAGCAGGCGGCGGCGGCGATGCGATCCTGCTGGATGAGGACCGCCCCGTCGTGCAGCGGCGAGCCGGGCTGGAAGAGCGTCACCAGGAGGTCGTAGCTGACCCTGGCGTCGACGGGGATGCCGCTCTCGACGTAGTTGCGGAGGCCGACCGCCCGCTCGATGGCCACGATGGCGCCGGTCTTCCGCTCGGCCAGCATGCGCAGGGCGACCACCACCTCGTCGATGGTCTCGTCGATCGCGGCCGGCCGGTTCACGTAGCGGAAGAACGGCGCGCGCCCGAGACGGGCGAGGGCGCGGCGAATGTCGCCCTGGAACAGGACGATCACCGCGAAGACCGCATAGCCGAACATGTCGCCGATGAGCCAGTTGAGGGTCTGCAGGGGCGTGAACTGGGCCGCGTAGTAGAGCAGCACGATGAGCCCGCCGCCGATGAGAATCTGGACGGCGTGGGTGCGGTGGAGCAGCTTCAGGAGCTCGTAGATCAGCACGGACACGATCGCGATGTCCAGCAGGTCCCACCACCCGATCCGGCTCGGCTGCAGCAGCCCGGTGAGGCTCTCGATCACACCGACCTCGGCACTTCGACGAGCGCGGAGGGCTGCGCCGCCCCCGCCCCCCCCGCAAGGACCCGCCGGCGGGCCTCGAGGGCGCCCCGGCACCGGTCCGCGACCTCGGCCACCTGCCGCATCTCCCGGACCCGATGCACCCGGACCACGTGGGCGCCTTCGAGAATCGCCGCGGTCACCGCGGCGGCGGTCGCCCAGTCGCGATCCGCGGGCCCGCCGTCGGCGCGGCCGGCGAGGAACGACTTGCGCGACGGCCCCACGAGGATGGGCCGGTCGAGCGCCGCGAGCCGGCCGAGCGCGGCCAGGGCGGCGTAGGACTGCCCCGTCCGCTTGGCGAAGCCGAGGCCGGGGTCGACGAGTATCCGCGACCGGTCCACGCCGCCCGCGACCGCCGCCGCGATCGACGCCTGCAGCTCGCGCGCCACCTCGGTCCCGACGTCGCCGTAGCACGCGTCGCGGTACATGTCGCGCGAACGCCCGCGGCTGTGCATGAGGACGAGGGCGGCGCCGCTCTCCGCCACGACCCCGACCAGGCCCGGGTCGCGCCGCAGGCCCGAGACGTCGTTGACCATCGACGCGCCGGCACCGACGGCGGCCCGCGCGACCGCCGACCTGGAGGTGTCGACGGACAGCGGCGCCCGGACCCGTCCGGCCAGCCGCTCGAGCACCGGCACGACGCGTCGCAGCTCCTCCGCCGCCGGCACCGGATCGGCGCCGGGCCGCGTCGACTCGCCGCCGACGTCGAGCAGGTCGGCGCCGGCCGCTTCCAGCGCGAGGGCGTGGTCGGCCGCGCGTTCCGGATCCTGCCACCGGCCGCCGTCCGAGAACGAGTCGGGGGTCACGTTGACCACCCCCATCACCAGCGTCCGCTCTCCGAGGACGAGCGGCGGGGCGGCGGGCAGCGGCAGCGTGTAGCAGCGGCGAACCTGCATCGCGGACTATCCCCTCGACGACGCGGACAGGCACCCCGAGGTCGCGGCGGAAAACCTGTCTCTCGATGGACGGAGCAGCGGACCCCCTGCCCGATGCGGCAGGGTGCTGGCGACCCGCGGATGGCGTGGCGGGCCGCCGGATGCCGTTATTCCTGCGGCAGCGGCTTGCCGAGCGGCGGCACCACCGGCGGCCGCGCCGCCTCCGGGCTGGCGGGCTTGTCCGAGACGAAAGGCGCGGCGGGAGCCACCGGCTCTTCGAGCGTCTGGCCGGCGACGATGCGCCGGACCTGATCGCCGGACAACACCTCGCGCGTCAACAGCTCCTCGGCGATGCGCAACAGCTCGTTCTTCTTGCTCTTGAGAATCGATCGCGCGCGTTCGTAGTTCTCGGTGACGATGCGCTTGATCTCCTGGTCGATCCGGATCGCGGTCTCCTCGCTGTAGTCCTTGTGCTGCGCGAAGTCGCGGCCCAGGAAGATCTCCTCGTCCTTGCGGCCGAAGGTGAGGGGCCCCACCGTCTCGCTCATGCCCCATTCGCAGACCATCCGGCGGGCCAGGTCCGTCACCCGATCGAGGTCGTTGCCGGCCCCGGTGGTGACCGTCGTGTTGGTGATCTCCTCGGCGATACGCCCGCCCAGGAGCACCGCGACCTGGTCGTGCAGGTACTCGGCCGAGTAGTTGTGCTTGTCGTCGAGGGGCAGCTGCTGGGTGACGCCGAGGGCCATTCCGCGGGGAATGATGGTCACCTTGTGGACGGGGTCGGCGTTCTCGAGCTCGACGCCGAGGAGGGCGTGGCCCGCCTCGTGCACCGCCGTCACCTTCTTCTCCTCGTCGCTGATGATGAGGGAGCGGCGCTCCGACCCCATCATCACCTTGTCCTTGGCGAACTCGAAGTCCTGCATCGCCACCGTCTTCTGGTTGTAGCGGGCGGCGTTGAGGGCGGCCTCGTTGACGAGGTTGGCGAGATCCGCCCCGCAGAAGCCGGACGTGCCCCGCGCGAGCACGTGCACGTCGACGTCGTCGGCCAGGGGTATCTTGCGGGTGTGGACGCCGAGGATGCCCTCGCGCCCCTTGACGTCGGGGCGGTTCACCACGATGCGGCGGTCGAACCGGCCGGGCCGCAGGAGGGCCGGGTCGAGCACGTCGGGGCGGTTGGTGGCGGAGACGAGGATGACCCCCTCGTTGGACTCGAAGCCGTCCATCTCGACGAGCAGCTGGTTCAGCGTCTGCTCACGCTCGTCGTGGCCGCCGCCGAGGCCGGCGCCCCGGTGCCGCCCGACCGCGTCGATCTCGTCGATGAACACGATGCAGGGCGCGTTCTTCTTGCCCTGCTCGAAGAGGTCCCGCACCCGCGACGCGCCGACGCCGACGAACATCTCGACGAAGTCGGACCCGCTGATGGAGAAGAACGGGACGTTGGCCTCGCCGGCCACGGCCCGCGCGAGGAGGGTCTTGCCGGTTCCCGGAGGCCCCATCAGGAGGACGCCCTTGGGGATGCGGCCGCCGAGCTTCTGGAACTTCTGGGGCTCGCGCAGGAACTCGATGATCTCCTGCAGCTCCTCCTTGGGCTCGTCGACGCCCGCGACGTCCTTGAAGGTGACCTTCTTCTGCGCGCTCGACGACAGCTTCGCCCGGCTCTTGCCGAAGGACAGCGCCTTGTTGCCGCCGCTCTGGACCTGGCGCATGAAGAAGACCCAGAAGCCGATGACGAGCAGGATCGGGGCCCACGAATAGAGCAGCGTCGCCCACGGGCTGCCCGCCGCCTCCCGGGCCTCGATGCGCACGTCGCGCTCGATGAGCTGGTTGACCAGTCCCTCGTACTGCGGCGGCGCGTAGGTGCGGAACTGCTCGCCGCTCGAGTCGGTTCCGGTGACTTCGTTGCCCGACAACTCGACCCGGTCGACCTGGCCGGTCTCCACCCACCGAATGAACTCGCTGAACGCGATGTCGTCGTCTGCGGTCCGGAACTGGGACGACAGGTTCCAGATCGCCAGGACCACGACCACGAGAAGCATCCAGAACAGCAGGCTGCGTGTCGTCGAGTTCACAGAATCTCCCCCAAACCGCTGACCCTCAAGAATAACACGCTTTCGTCACCCTCGCCGGCGCGAGAATCGTGGCCGATCCCGAAGCCCACGACCCAGATGACGCGCCCGTCGGCGTCGAGCACGAGCGGAATGCGCGTGCGCTCGTCGCGGGGGACCTTGCGGTCCACGAACAGGTCCTGGAGCTTCCGGCTGCGTCCGCCGAGGCCCAGCGGCCGGTACCGGTCCCCGAATCGCCAGCTCCTCACGACGAGCGGCGCCGCCGCCGGCAGCGCGACGAGCGCCGTCCGCCCACCCCCGCCGTCACCGCGGGCGCCCGGCGCGGCCTCGACGACCTCGGCCCGGACCCGCACGCCGGCCTCCGGCACCGAGACCTCGCCGGGAATCGGCAACCGGTAGGCGAAGCCCGGGCGGGGCGCCGGGCCGGTCCGGCCACGGCGGGGCACGAGACGCACGCGGCCGGCCGCCCGTTCCACCCGGCAGCCCGGCACGTCCGTCGGCGCGGGACCGCCCGCGGCCGTTCGCCGCACGCGTTCGATGGCGTCGAACCCGACCTCGCGCCGCCTCGGCTCGACCCGGGCGAGGGCGTCGCGCGCCACGCGACGGGCGAGGGCCGGGGGCAGGGCGGCGAGGCCGGCCGCGTCCAGCTCCACGAGGCCCCTTCCGTGTGAGACGAGATCGGCGGCCGCTTCGTTTGCCCGCCGGCTCAACCAGGCCTCGTCGGCCCGCGCGATGTCCGCCTGACGCGCCAGCGCCTCGACGACGCGCGGCGAGTAGGTCCGCAGATGCGGCAGCAGCTCGTGCCGCACCCGGTTCCGGGGCACGCGCAGGTCGGCGTTGGACGCGTCCTCGCGGAACGGGATCCCGCCGTCCGCGAGATAGCGGCGCAGCTCGGCCCGGCCGACCCCCAGCAACGGCCGGACCAGCACCCCGGCCCGCGGCCGCATCCCCGAGAGCCCGGCCGCCCCGGCTCCGCGAATGAGACGGAGCAGCACCGTCTCCGCCTGGTCGTCGATGGTGTGCCCCAGCGCCACCCGGCCGGCCCCCAGCTCGGCCGCCGCCCGCGCGAAGAAGGCGTGGCGCAGGTGATGGCCGGCCCGCTCGACGGAGACGCGGCGCGACCGCGCCAGGTCGGCCACCGCCGCCGACTCGACCAGGCAGGGCACCCCGAACCGGCGCGCGAGGTCCCGGCAGAAGCGCTCGTCCTCGTCCGACGCCGACCCGCGCAACCGGTGATTCACGTGGGCCACGCCGGCCAGGGTCAGGAGGGACCGCCCGGCCAGCTCCGCGAGGAGATGCAGCAACGCGACCGAGTCGCCGCCCCCCGACACCGCCGCCACGACCCGCCCCGCGCGCGGGATCAACGCCTGTGCTTCTACCGACGCGGCTACGCGGTCGGCGAGTGACACGGGCGGATCCCGGGGGCCAGCCTGGAAACGGTCAGATTCGGGCTCCCCTGTACCGTTGACCGAAGGGCCGGGAGAAATGGTGCCGGTGCAGGGACTTGAACCCCGGACGCCGCGGATATGAGCCGCGTGCTCTAACCAACTGAGCTACACCGGCGTAACTGGCATCGACCATTGTAGCAGGATTCTTCGAACGCCCACCCCCCCGCCGCCCGGCGTCGCCGGGACCGGCCGCCCCTCGTGCCGGCTCGGCGGAAGGCGCGCGCGGCCGCCGGAACGCGGCAGAGACTCTTCCATGCGCCCTCCTCACGCCTTGTCGGGCCGCGCCTCGGCCCTTGGCTGGCGCCCTTCGGCGCGATGAGACGCGGGTTTCACCCTCGTCGCGCCTTGTCAGGCGGGCGCATCGCCGCTCTCGCTGCAACGCCGGCTTTCTCCAGGGCGGTCAGAGGATGAGCATCGCGTCGCCGTAGCTGTAGAACCGGTAGCCGGCCCGCAGGGCCTCGGCATACGCCTCGCGAATCCGTTCCCACCCCGCGAACGCGCTGACCAGCATGAGCAGCGAGGACCGAGGCAGATGGAAGTTCGTCAGCAACCCGCCGACGACGTGGAACGCGGCGCCCGGGTACAGGTAGAGATCGCTGACGCCGTCGCCGGCGCGCAGCTCGCCGCCCCCGGCCCGGGCCGCGGTCTCGAGGGTCCGCGTCGTGGTGGTCCCCACCGCGACCACCCGCCGCCCGGCGGCGCGGGCCCGGCGCACCGCCGCCGCGGTCTCCGGCGGGACGCGGTAGGGCTCGGGGTCGACCCGATGCGCTTCGACCTCGTCCACGCGGATCGGGGCGAACGTGCCGTAGCCGACGTGCAGGGTCACCCGGGCCACCCCGACCCCCGTTGCCGAAGCCGCTCCAGCAGGTCGGTGGTCAGATGCAGGCCGGCCGTCGGCGCCGCCACCGAGCCGCGCTCCGTCGCGTACACCGTCTGGTAGCGCTCGGCGTCCAGGGGCGTGTCGCCGCGCCGGATGTACGGCGGCAGGGGAACGTGCCCCACGCGGTCGATCGCCTCGTCGACGGCGGCGCCGTCCTCGGTCCACAGGCGGATCGTGCGGCGGCCGTGAAACCGGCGGGCGAGCACCTCCCCGCACAGCCGGCGCCCGCCGCGCTCGAAGACGACGCGGGCGCCGGTCCGGAGCCGCTGCCCGGGATGCATGAGGGCGTCCCAGCACCCGTCGCCGCGGGGGGACAGGAGCAGGCACTCGACCGCCCCCCCGCTCGGCACCCGCCGCCCCAGCAGCCTCGCCGGGACCACCCGCGTGTCGTTGACGACGAGCAGATCGCCCGGCCCGAGAAGGGTGGGAAGCGCCCCGACGGTGTGGTGCTCGAGGCGGCCGGTGGCTCGGTCGAGGACGAGCAGGCGGGCCGCCTGGCGCTCGGCCGCCGGGGTCTGGGCGATCCGGTCGGCGGGAAGGTCGAAGTCGAAGTCGGCAACGCGCATGGCGGCGGCGCGACCTTCGGTCGCGTTGGAAGTTCCGCTGGCGCGAAACTTCGACTGTCGCGATACAGCTGGTGGTACGTCACCGTCACCGGTTTGCGGTTGATCGTCGGGACACTCCGACCGTCGGGCCCGGAATCAAGCCAGCACGACGGGTCGAGCACAACCGGCAACGGTAAAGGCACTCGCGCGACGCGCCGCTAGCAGGCCCACCGCAGCAGCACGGCGCCGACGGTGAACCCGGCGCCCACCGACGCGAGCAGCACGAGGTCGCCCTTCTTCAGGCGCCCCTCCGCTATGGCGTCGGCCAGGGCCAGGGGAATCGTGGCGGCGGTCGTGTTGCCGTACCGGTCGATGTTGATCATGACCTTCTCCTCCGGCAGGCCGAGCTGCTCGGCCGCGGCCATGATGATGCGGCGGTTGGCCTGGTGCGACACGAAGAGGTCGACGTCGCCGGGCCCGAGCCCGTTGCGCTCGAGCACCCGCCGACTGATGTCCCGGGTCTTGCGGACCGCGAACTTGTAGACGGCGGCGCCGTCCTGATGGACGAAGTGCAGCCGCCGGTCGACCGTCTCCCGCGTCGCCGGCATACGGCTGCCCCCGGCCGGCATGCGCAGGGCCGGGGCCCCGCTGCCGTCCACCTCGTGGGCGAAGTCGATGACCCGGAGCTCCGGGTCCGTCGCCGGCGACACCACCACCGCCCCCGCGCCGTCGCCGAAGAGGACGCAGGTGGCGCGATCCTGGTAGTCGATGATGCGCGACATGACGTCGGCCCCGATCGCGAGGGCGTGGTCGTGGGTCCCGCCGGCCACCATCTGCACCGCGGTGGTGACCGCGTAGGTGAAGCCCGAGCAGGCCGCCCCGAGATCGAAGCCCCAGGCCCCGGCGGCGCCGATGCGGTCCTGCACGAGACACGCGGTGCTCGGAAAGAACATGTCCGGGGTGGTCGTGCCGACCACCAGGAAGCCGACGTCCCGGGGCGTCAGCCCCGCCCCGTCGATGGCCCGGCTGGCGGCCTCGACCGCGAGATCGGACGTGGCGGCGTCGGCGTCGGCGATGTGGCGGGTCCGGATGCCGGTCCGCTTCAGGATCCACGCGTCGGAGGTGGCGACGAGCTTCTCCAGATCCTGATTGGTCATGACGCGGGGCGGCACGTAGGTGCCGAGGGAGGCGATGCGGACCGGCCGAAGGGCGCCCGGCCGGCGGCTGGCGGTGGCGTTGCTCATCTGGTGTCCCGTCCGGGAGCCTCCGGCGGGGGCTCCGCTTCCCGCGAGGCGGCGTGCGGGCCGGCCCCCGGCTCCCGGCGACGCGCGGGGGCGGTCGCCGTCGACGTGCCTACCACAGCCGCCCCCCGCGGCTCGGCGCCGGCACCCCGAAGTAGTCGTAGGCGCGGGCGGTCGCCACGCGCCCGCGCGGCGTCCGGTCGAGGAACCCGACCTGGATCAGAAAGGGCTCGTAGATGTCCTCGATGGCCTCTTTCTCCTCGCTGATCGCGGCCGCGATGCTGTTGAGCCCCACCGGGCCGCCGCCGAACTTGTCGATGATGGCGTGCAGCAGCCGGCGATCCGCCTCGTCGAACCCGTTGGTGTCGACATCGAGCATCTTCAGCGCGTCGAGGGCCACGTCGCGCGTGATGCGGCCGTCCGCCCGCACCTGGGCGAAGTCGCGCACGCGGCGCAGCAGCCGGTTGGCGACCCGCGGAGTGCCGCGCGACCGGCCGGCGATCTCGACCGCCGCCGCGTCCTCGATCGGCACGTCGAAGATGCCCGCCGACCGGCGGACGATCTCCTGCAGGTCCTCGGCGCGGTAGAAGTCGAGCCGGTGCACGATGCCGAACCGCGCCCGCAGCGGGGAGGTCAGCAACCCCGCGCGGGTCGTGGCCCCGATGAGCGTGAAGGGCTTCAGCGGCACCTTCACGGACCGCGCGCCGGGGCCCTGGCCGATGACGATGTCGAGCTCGTAGTCCTCCATCGCCGGGTACAGGATCTCCTCGACGACGGGGCTCATGCGGTGGATCTCGTCGATGAAGAGCACCTCGCGCTCCGCGAGGTTCGTCAGGATGCCGGCCAGGTCGCCCGGCTTCTCGAGCACCGGCCCCGCCGTGGTCCGCACCGCCACCCCGAGCTCGTGGCCGACGACGAGGGCCAGGGTCGTCTTGCCGAGGCCCGGCGGGCCGTACAGCAGGACGTGGTCGAGGGCGTCGCCGCGCTGCCGCGCCGCCGCGATGGCGATCCCGAGGTTCTCGCGCAGGCGGTCCTGGCCGATGTACGCGTCGAGGCTGCGCGGGCGCAGGCCCGCCTCGAACTGATCGTCGTCGCCCAGCCGGGCCGAGCTGACCACGCGCGGCGGAACGTCCTCGGCGGTCACCGCGCGATCTCCTTCAGGGCCCGCCTGAGGGCCGGCTCGAACGAGCCGTCCCCGGCGCCGAGGGCGGCGTCGACCGCCCGCTCCGCCGACGGCCGGCCGTAGCCCAGGTTCACCAGCGCCGACACGAGGTCGCCGCGCGCCGCCCCCGGCTCGCCGGCGGCCTCCGCCCCCGGATCGGGCTCGAGGACCGACGGCAGCCGATCCCGCAGCTCCAGCCCCATGCGCTCGGCCGTCTTCTTGCCGATGCCGGGGATGCCCGTCAGCCGGCGCACGTCGCCGCGGCCCACCGCCTGCACCAGCTCGGCCGGCTCGATGCCCGAGAGCACCGCCAGGGCCAGCCGCGGGCCGATGCCCGAGATGCCGATCAACTGCTCGAAGATCCGCAGCTCGAGGGCGGTCGCGAAGCCGAACAGGGCCAGGGTGTCCTCGCGGACGTGGGTATGGACCTGGAACACCGCCTCGGCCCCCGGCTCGCCCAGGCCGTACCAGGTCGACAGGGGGATGTGCAGCTCGTAACCGACGCCGTGCACGTCCAGGGTCACGCGATGGGGGTGCTTTTCGGCGATCCGACCGCGAAGCCGCGCAATCATCCGTCACCCCGGCACCCGGAACCGGCGCCACGACGTCACCCCGGCGTTGGCGCCGCCCGCCGACGCGGTCGGCGCGGCCGGCGCGCCGGCATGGGCGTGACAGACGGCGACGGCGAGCGCGTCCGACGCGTCGTGCGGGGTGGGAGGCTCGTCGAGGCCGAGCAGCAGCCCGACCATCCGCTGCACCTGCCGCTTCTCCGCGCGCCCGTAGCCGACCACCGCCTGCTTGACCGACGCCGCCGCGTACTCGGCCACCGGCAGTCCCGCCCGGGCGGCGGCGAGCAGGGCGACCCCCCGGACCTGACCGAGCTTCAGCGCGCTGCGCGCGTTGCGCCCGTGGAACACCTCCTCGACGGCGACGCAGGCCGGCCGGTGCTCGACCAGCTTCGCGGCCAGCGCATCGAAGATGCGGACGAGCCTGTCGGGAAACGGGCAGCCGGAGGGCACGGTGATCGCTCCACACGCCACCAGCTCGCACCGACTGCCGTCGGAGTCGATGCAGCCGTAGCCGGTGCGCTCGGAGCCGGGGTCTATCCCGAAGATCCTCACGCCAATGAGGCCTCGATCTCCTTCTCGCTGACGTCGAAGTTCGACCAGACGTGGCGGGTGTCGTCGAGGTCCTCGAGCGCGCCCATCAGCTTCATCATCTGCTGGGCCGGCTTCCCCTCGAGGACCACCGAGTTCTGCGGCAGCATCGCCACCTGCGCCGACGCCGGCTCGACCCCGAGGGCCCGGACCGCGGCGGCGACCGCGTCGAACGATTCCGGCGCGCTGATGATCTCCCAGTGGCTGCCGTCGTCCCGCAGATCGTCGGCGCCGGCGTCGAGGGCCGCGGTCATCAGCGTCTCTTCGTCGACCGCCTCCCGGTCCACCAGCACGTAGCCCCGCTTGTCGAAGAGCCAGGCCACGCTGTTGGTCGAGCCGAGATTGCCGCCGTGCTTGGTCAGCAGGTGGCGGACCTCGCCGACGGCGCGGTTCTTGTTGTCGGTCAGCACCTCGACCATCAGGGCCACGCCGCCCGGGCCGTAGCCTTCGTAGGTGACTTCCTCGTAGTGGACGCCCGGCTCCTCGCCGGTCCCGCGCCGGATGGCCCGCTTGATGTTGTCGGCGGGCATGTTGGCGGCCTTGGCGTCGGCGATGACCGTCCGCAGGCGCGGGTTGCTGTCGGGGTCGCCGCCGCCGTCACGCGCGGCGACGGTCAGCTCCTTGATGATGCGGGTGAACAGCTTGCCGCGCTTCGCGTCGGCCGCGCCCTTCTTGTGCTTGATCGAATGCCACTTGGAATGGCCGGACATCGGCGAGACTCCGTGAATGCGCCAATCGGCAGTAGCGCAGAGTTTAACACGACGCGGATCCGCCGAAGGGTCGGAAGCCCTCCGGCGAACGCGGGAGAACGGCGCCGCGACCAATGCGGAGCTCCCGGGGCGCGGGCCGGCGCCGCGGCCGCCGGTGTATCATCTGGAGGACTCTCGCACCCGCCATGCCGGACTGGGCGCCCAACCCGCATCCGTTCCTCGTCCACTTTCCGATCGCGCTCCTGACCGCCGGGGCCGCCGTCGATCTGATGAGCCTTCTCCGGCCGGCGCACGGGGCGACGCGCGACACCGCCACCTGGCTCTTCTGCGCGGGGGCGTTCACGGCGATGGCGGCATACTTCAGCGGGCTGAGCGCGGCCGGAGCCGTCCGGGTGACGCCCGATGCCGGTCTCGCCGTCACGACCCACTTCGCATGGGCCGACCGCACGACCTGGTTCTTCGTCTTCTTCGCCTCGCTGCGCCTCGCGATGTCCTACATCTGGCGCACGACGGCCCGGTGGGCCCTCGCGGCGTCCTGCGCGCTCTCCCTCGTCGGTCTCCTCCTCCTGGCCGCGACCGCGATGCACGGCGGCCGGCTGGTGTTCCAGTACGGGCTCGGGGTGGAGGCCGTCCCCACGGCCGGAGCGCCCTGGACGATGCCCGGCCGGGCCCCGGCGGGGACCGGCGACCCCGACCCGCGGGTCCCCTGAGAGCGCGCGGCGCGAGCCCCGTCGCCTCAGGACTCGTCGGCCTCGATCCGGTGGGCCATGGGAATGAAGACGATGCCGTTCACGGTGCGCTCGGGCCCGGTCTGGCGGAACCCCAGGCGCTCGTAGGCGGGGACGCCGAAGCGGGACGAGTTGACGGTCACGCGTTCGAGACCGGGCTTCGCGGGACGGGCGATGGCCAGCGCGCGCTCCAGGAGCTCGCGCGCGACCCCGTGCCGCTGATGCCGGGTGTCGACGAACAGCAGCGACACGTGGTCGTTGTCGCGGACCTCGATGACCCCCGCCGGCTCCTCGCCCGCCATCGCCACCAGCACGAAGTGGTTGGCCCGCGTCCGCTCGACCAGCGCGCCCGGCTCCACGTGGCGCAGGAACTCGGCCCGGCCCTCCTCGGTGTACTCCGGCCCGATGAACTCGGTGAACGACTCGACTATCAGCCGCGACACCGCCTCGGCGTCGGCGGGCTCCATCGGGCGATAGACGATCGGACTGGGCATCGCGTCTCCCGCGC
This sequence comes from Vicinamibacterales bacterium, assembly GCA_965116765.1. Lineage (GTDB taxonomy): Bacteria > Acidobacteriota > Vicinamibacteria > Vicinamibacterales > UBA8438 > JAJEEA01. The sequence goes on from OZ220718.1 coordinate 3,527,022, forward strand.
GGGGGACCGGACTCCGGGCGACCGCCGGAGCGCACGACTCACCGCGGGTCGGCGAGCGTCCTCAGGTAGTTGACGACGTGCCAGATGTCCTCGTCGTCGAGCCGGTCCGCGTAGGGCTGCATGTCGGCCGTCACCCCCTCCTTGATGACGAGGAAGATCTCCCCGTCGCTCGAGCCGTGCAACCAGACGTCGTCGGTGAAGTCTGGAATGTCCCCGCCGGCATGGGCCATGTCCCCGTCGCCGAGGCCGGTGTTGCCGTGACACTCCCGGCACATGAACACGTAGCGCTGCCGGCCGGTAGCGATGGAGTCCGGGGTCGCCGGCACGGGGTTCTCCAGCGCCTGCCCCTCGGCGTGCCGGTGGGGTTCCGGCGGGTGGAGGGGCTGCGCGAGCGCGGTCACGGCGAGGGCCACGGCGGCGAGCGCCGCGAGCTGCCACGGGCGTACGGATCGGGTCATGGCTGATTCCCCCCGACGGGCGCCGGCCACGGTCCTCCGGCGAGAATCCCCGCTGGGCTCCGCTGACGAGGCATCGGGAGGCTTCACGTCGAGCCCCTGGCCCCGCCCATCGTGAATGCCCCGCCGCCTTCGAGCGGCGCCGTCCCGGTGTCCGGCTCCCCGCCGCAGGCGATCGGGCGTCTGCTCATTCCTCCGGCGCCGCAAAGTTCGTCCAGAGGTACTCCGGCCGGTGCTCCTGGAGATACAGGAAGACCTCGTGGACGAGATTGACCACGCGGTTCACCCCGTAGTCGTGAAAGTTGCGCGTCGCGACCAGCTCCAGGGAAACCGCCCCCCGGGTCGCGACGCACCGGACCCGGGCGCGGCGCCGATCGATGCGCCGATGCTCGGGCAGCCGGGTCGACGCCCGTCCCGCCACGAACGCGTCGAGGTCCGAGAACAGCCGCGACCGGGCCGGGACGCTCGGCAGCAGCGCCCGGAAGACGAACGTCCCGCTCGACGGCGTGTAGTCGAGCGTGAGCGGCTCCGTCCCCAGCCACGAGAAGCGGAACCGGTGGCGGCCCGCCACCGGCCGGCCCTCGCTGAACCCGCTGAAGACCCGCCGGTCGGCGTAGGCCTGAAGCCGCTGCCGCACCAGGGCGAGCGACTGTTCACGCGTCCTGCGGACCCGCGGCACGATGCCCCTAGTGATAGTAGGACATCACCCCCGGCTCGATCTTGCCGAGGAAGCCGGGCGCGTACTGGTCTCGCAGCCAGAACTCCTTCTTCGCCTGCACGTTGACGACCGACGGGCGGCTCTCGTCGAGGGCGACCTGGTAGGCTCGCTCGAGGGCCGGGCGGAACTCCGACGGCCGGGTCACGTACTCGCCGTGCGCGCCGAGGGCCTCGCCCATCCTGTCGTAGCGCAGGTTCTCCTGGAACAGGTGCACCGGCAGCCCCACCTGGTTGTTGCGCTGCCCCTGCCAGGTGCCCCAGGCGTTGTTGTTGTAGACGACGACCACCGCTGGCATCCGGTACTTGGACAGGGTCTCCATCTCCATGCCGGTGTAGCCGAAGCCCGCGTCGCCGGTGACGGCAATGACCGGATGCCCTTGATAGTCGGCCTGGGGACCGGTCCCCTGCCGGACCGCGGCGGCGACCCCGACGGTGTAGCCGACGTCGGGGCCGATGGCGCCGTACTGGTACGCCCCGTTCATGATCTGCCCGGGGCGGAAGCTCCGCAGGTACCGCCGCGTGTAGCGGGCGATGCCGTAGCCCCCCTGCACGATGGTCGTGCGGTCCGGGGGCAGCGCGCCGTGGTGGACGAAGTCGGCCAGCTCCCTGCCGATGACGGCGGGATGCACCGCGTCGTCGTAGCCGAGCCCGGTCCGGTAGTACTCGTCGTTCTGCGCCTCGAACTGCGCCCGCGCCTCCGCCACCTCCGCCACCCACGCGTCGTGCCGCATGCGGGGAACGCCGTCGGCGAGGGCCTCGAGGGCGGCCCGCTCGTCGCTGACGATGCCGAGGTCGATGGGGAGGTTGCGGCCGATGTCCTCGGCGCAGGGGTCGATGCGGATGTAGCGGGCGTCGGCCCGAAGGCGAACTCGCCCAGGGTCGGCATGCAGTACTGGCCGACGAGGAGGACGAGGTCGGCGCTCGCGAGCGCGCGCGGCGCGGTGTCCGCCGACAGCTCGTGGTCGGCGGGGAACTGCCCCTTCGTGGCGCCCGACTCGACCACCGGGATGTGGGCGCGCTCGGCGAGCCGCCGCAGCGCGTCCCAGGCCCGGCTGTGGAAGACGCCGTTGCTCGAGACGATGATCGGCCGCTCGGCCTCGCTCAGCAGGGCGACGGCCCGGTCGATGGCCCGGGGGTCGGGATGGGGCCGGGTCTCGGTGCGATACTTCGACTTGTCGAAGTAGTACTCGATCTCGAGCGCGTCGCGGAACCGCGCGTTCGCGATCTCGGCCGGAAAGTCGAGGTGGACCGGCTTGGGCACGCCGCTGCGGAGCTGCCGGAACGCGTAGCCGGCGTACTCGTGGATGCGGGCGGGCGTGATCATCCGCTTGCCGTACTTCCGCATGCCCTCGGTCGTCGGCTGCTGGTAGGCGTCCTGGATGCCCCGCTCGGTGTCCTCCGCGAAGATCGTCTTGTTGCTCGCCAGCACCAGTATCGGGGACCGCGCCGAGTTGGCGGCGGCGATGCCGCAGATCATGTCCGTGAACCCGGGGCCCTCGGTCCCCGACGTCGCCACGATCTCCCCGGTGACCCGGGTGAACGCGTCGGCGGCGTGGCACATCGCCCCCTCGTGCCGGCCCCCGTAGGTGGGGATGCCGGTGTCGGACATCGCGTGCACCACCGAGTAGTTGCCGGGGCAGCAGAACAGGGCCGCCACCCCCTCCGCCTTGCAGGCGCGGGCGAACACCTGGGCGCCGGTCATCGGGAAGTCGACGTCGGGCAACGAGGCGTGCTTCGCCGCCTCGAACTCGGCCGGCACCGTGATGGGGCTGACGTCCTCCTCGGCCGCCGAGGCCAGGGCCGACGCGCCGCCCCCCACCGTCGCCGCCCCCGCGCCGAGCACCGCCTGCTTCATGAACCGCCGCCGCGAGCTTCCCTGGCCAGCACGTTTCATCGTTCGCTCCTGAGTTGGGTTTCCCTCACGAACGCCGGGTTCACAGAGAATCGCACGCCGGCCGTCGCCGGCGCAAGGCCCGCGGTCCGAAGCCGGGTCCCGCGGGCGCCGCCCCGGACGGCTACTCGGCGGCAACGGCGCCCGATCGGCGCGCGCACCGGAAGCCGACGTTGCTCGTCTGGCCGGTCTGCGCGAAGGGCAGGCGGACCGACGTGCGGAGGGCGGCCGGGAAGTTCAGCCAGGACCCGCCGCGGGCGATGCGCGCATAGCCGTCCGCCGCCCCCGGGGGGTCGACGAGCGGCGACGTCGCGTAGTAGTCGTCGTCGAGCCAGCCGTCCACCCACTCCCAGACGTTGCCGGCCATGTCGAAGAGGCCGAAGTCGTTCGGGGGGAACGACGCCACCGGCGCCGTGGTCATCCAGGCGTCGGCCCCGCCGGTGGCCCCGGTGCAGCACTGCTCCGCCCCGTAGTTGGCGCGGTCTCGCGAGATCTCGTCGCCCCACCCGTAGACCAGGCCCGGCCGGCCCGCCCGCGCCGCGTACTCCCACTCGGCCTCGGTGGGCAGCCGCCCCCCGGCCCACGCGCAGAAGGCGGCCGCGTCGTCCCAGCTCACGAGCACGACCGGGTGGTCCCCGGTCTGCGCGAAGCCCGGCGCGGCGGGGGCGCGATGCCCGGCGTCGCGCACGAACCGGAAGTACTGCGCGACCGTCACCTCGGTCGCCATCATCTCGAAAGGCACGGGGAACCGGACCGGATGCCGGGGCCGCTCCATGTCGAGGCAGTCGGGATCGGACTCGACGCACCCCATCTCGAAGTTGCCGGCGGGCACGCGCACCCATCCGAGATCGGGCGCGGCCTGCCCGGCCTCCACGGGCAGCCCGGCCGCCGTCAGCAGGAGCAGGGCCGCGGCGAGCCCCCGGAGTCCGAGCTCCGACCGGCGATCGGCGGCCTCCATGTCCCTCAGCTTCGCACCGCGATGCCCATCACCTCGAACCGCGCCCCGCGCAGCAGGGTGCCGCTGCCGAGGAACGCCCGCGCCGGCGGGTCGCCGGTGAAGTAGGTGCGGTAGACGGCATTGAAGTCGTCGTAGAGGGCGACGTCCGAGCAGAACACCTGCACGCTGACGAGATCGTCCATCGTCATGCCGGCCTCGCCGAGGACCGCGGCGATCTGGTCGAGCACGATGCGGGCCTCGTCGCCGGCGTCGGCGGGGGGCGCGCCGGTCTCCGGATCGAGACCGAGCCGGCCGGCCAGGTACAGGGTGTCGCCGACCTGGATGGCGTCGCTGAACAAGGGGTTCTGCGTCGTCCGGCCGGGCAGGTTCACCGCCCGCCGTCCGTCGTCCGGCTGGGCCGTCACCGTGCCGAGCGCCCCCGCCCCGAGACCGCCGACCACGAGACCCGCCGCAAAGATGCGCATGTTCTTCGTCAGGTTCATCACGACTCTCCCTCCATGACCAGGACCGTCGACCCCGTCGTCTCGCGCGCCTCCAGCCGTCGGTGCGCCTCGGCCGCGTCCTCGAGCGGCAGGGCGAGGCTCACGTCGACCTTGACGGCGCCGCTCTCGACCACCTCGAACAGCTCGCGGGTGGTCTCCTCGAGCTCCGCCCTCGTCCCGATGTAGCTGGCCAGCGTCGGCCGGGTCAGGAACAGCGACCCCTTGGCGGCGAGCAGCCCCGGGCTGAACGGCTCCACCGCGCCCGACGCGTTGCCGTAGCTGACCATGAGCCCCCGCGGCCGCAGGCAGTCGAGGGAGGCGGCGAAGGTGTCCTTCCCGACCGAGTCGAAGACGACGGGCACGCCGGCGCCGCCGGTCAGCTCCCGGACCCGCTCGACCACGTCCTCGCGGGTGTACACGATGGGGTGGTCGCAGCCGTGGGCCCGCGCCAGCTCCGCCTTGGCGTCGCTGCCGACGGTGCCGATGACCGTCGCGCCCAGATGCTTCGCCCATTGGCAGGCGATGAGGCCCACCCCCCCGGCCGCCGCGTGAAGCAGGATGGTGTCGCCCGGCTTCACGGGGTGGATGCGCCGCACCAGGTACTGCACGGTGCACCCCTTCAGCATCATCGCCGCCGCCTGCCGGTCGCCGATGGCGGCGGGCAGGCGGACGAGCTTCGCGGCGTCGATGACCCGGCGCTCGGTGTAGGCGCCCAGGCTCATGCAGTACGCGACGCGGTCGCCGACCCCGACCTCCGTGACCCCGTCGCCGACCGCCTCCACCACGCCGGCCGCCTCGTTGCCGATGATCGCCGGCCACCCCGGCACCGGGTACAGGCCGGTCCGGTGGTAGACGTCGATGAAGTTCAACCCGGCCGCCGTCTGGCGGACGAGGGCCTGACCGGGCCCGGGAGACCCGGGGTCGGTCTCTTCCCACCGCAGCACGTCGGGACCGCCGTGCTCGTGAATGCGAATCGCTCTCGTCATCGTCTGTTCTCGTCCTCCTCCGCCGCCGGCGGCTCGGGCCCGGCGTCCCCGGCTGCCGCCCTCGAACCGCACGGCGCGAGGCCGCCACGCGCGGTCGCGGCCGGCGGCACGCGCGCCCGGCCCGACCGCCGGGGCATGCCACGGGCGCCCGCCACGCGCGACCACGGCCCGTCGGGTCGCCCGCGCGACCGGCGGCTTCGATCGCGGCGGCGGGGCGCGGCCCCGACCGCGCCACGGCCATGGGATCATACTGCGGTCGCGCCGATTCCGCCCGCCGCCCGCCGTGCAGTCCGGGCCGCGCTTGGCCTTCGCGCCGCGGGTCGGGTACGATGCGTCATCGCGTCGGCGACCGCCCGCCGGCCCGCAACGACGGGGGAATCCCGAGCCCGTGACCACCGCCTCGCCGGCGCCGGCCGCCGCCCCGACCGCGGCCCGCTCCGCCTTCGACGCCCAGGCCCCGCCCGACCCGTCGCTGGTGGCCGACTGCGTGCACTGCGGATTCTGCCTGCCGACCTGCCCCACCTATGTGCTGTGGGGCCGGGAGACCGACTCGCCGCGCGGCCGCATCGTGCTGATCAAGGGAGGCCTCGAGGGCGAGACAGCCGTCACCGACCGCTTCGCCCGGCACTTCGACACCTGCCTGGGGTGCATGGCGTGCCTCACCGCCTGCCCCTCCGGGGTGCAGTACGACAAGCTGCTCGAGGCCACGCGCCCGCAGATCGAGCGGAAGGTCGCCCGGTCCCGGGCGGACCGGCTGTTCAGGCGCCTGGTCTTCTCGCTGTTCCCCTACCCCGGCCGCATGCGTCTGGGCATCGGCAAGCTGTGGGCCTATCAGCGGTCGGGGCTGCAACGCCTCGTCCGCGCGAGCGGCCTGCTCGACCTGCTGCCGGCCCGCCTCCGCGCCATGGAGGCGCTGCTGCCCCCGGTCTCGTTGAGCGCCGGCTGGACGCGGATGCCGGTCCTCGTGCCCGCCGAGGGCACGCCCCGCCGCCGGGTCGGCCTGCTCCTCGGCTGCGTGCAGCGAGTCTTCTTCGACGAGGTCAACCGCGCGACCGTCCGGGTGCTGGCGGCGGAGGGGTGCGAGGTCGTGGTCCCCCGCGCCCAGGGCTGCTGCGGCGCCCTCATGCTCCACGCCGGCCTCGACGGAGACGCCGCGGACATGGCGCGGCGGTTCATCGACGCCTTCGAGGCGGAGGCGGCCGACGTCGACACTCTCGTCATCAATGCCGCCGGCTGCGGGTCGACCCTGAAGGAGTACGGCCATCTGCTGCGCGACGACCCGGCCTACGCGGCGCGCGCCCGCGCCCTCGCGGACAAGTGCAAGGACATCTCCGAGGTGCTCGACGAGCTCGAGCCCCGGGCGCCGCGGCACCCCCTGCCGCTCCGGATCGCCTACCACGACGCCTGCCACCTGCAGCACGCCCAGGGCGTGAGCCGGGAGCCGAGGCGCGTGCTCGGCGCGATTCCCGAGCTCACGGTGTGCGAGGTCCCCGAGGCGGGCATCTGCTGCGGCTCGGCCGGCATCTACAACCTCGTCGAGCCCGAGGCGGCGGGGGAGCTCGGGGACCGCAAGGCGCGACATATCCGGAGCACGGGGGCAGAGGCCGTGGTGTCGAGCAACCCCGGCTGCCTGCTGCAGATCGCGAACCGTCTCGAGGCCGCCGGGCAAAGCGCGCCCACCTACCACCTCGTCGAGCTCGTGGACGCCTCCATCCGCGGCGCCTCGCTGCCGTCGTAGGCGATCGAGGCGTGGCGGCGGGCCTGCGCCCTCCCTGCCCGGTCGGGTTGCGTGGGAAACCTCGGAGGAAGCGGCCCGGCCGGCCCTCATCGTGAAGCCCGAAGAGCTCCGCGGGAGCCGTACCGGCCGGGCCAAGGCCCTCGCGCCTTCCGCGCAACCGGGGACCGGTTGGACACCGGTTCGCGGGTTTCGCCTCCGCAACGGGCTAGAGGCCGCCGGGGCCGCGGCCGGGATTGAGGATGCCGCCGGGGTCGAAGCGGCGCTTGACCTGCTGCATCAGGGGAAAGCCGTCGCCGAGCGATCCCCACACGTCGACGAGACTTCGCAGCTCCCCCTCGGCCTGCCGGATGACCGCGCTGCCGCGGCCGGGGTCGATGCGCCCGCGCAGGGCGCGCACGAGCGACGCCTGGGCGGGCACCGGGCCCGCGAGACGGAGATACAGCACGCCGAGACCCGCCCGGCCGACCATCGCGCAGTCGAGCGACTGCGCGCGCACCGACTCGTCGAGCCACGCCAGGGTGGCCGACAGGTCGCTCGGCAGGACCACGAGCTTGACGATGGTGCCCTCGCCCCCGAACACCCGGGCCTCGTGACCGCGCCATGCCTCGGCCTCGTCGGCCTCCGCCAGCACGTCGGCGACGCCGCCGGCGTCGCGCGCGAGGGCCGCCGCCCGCTCCGCCTGCTCGGCCGCCACCGTCGCGGCCGACTCGAATCGGACGAGCAGCGCGGCCGGCGGCCACGCCAGCTCCACCGCGGTCGGGGTCGACCCGTGGGCGAGCAGCGCGGCCGCGACGCGATCGATCTGCCCGGCCTCCGGGAGCGTCACCCGCACCGTGCGCGACGCCTCGGCCGCCGGGGCCAGCTTGAAGGTAGCGGTGAGGATGACCCCGAGGCAGCCGAACGACCCCGTCAACAAGCGGGCGAGGTCGTAGCCCGCGACGTTCTTCACCACGATGCCGCCGCTCTTCGCGGTGACCCCGTCGGCGCGGGCCAGGGTCATGCCGATGACGAGGTCCCGGGGCGCCCCGTGGCGCTGCCGTCGCGGACCGCTGTCGTTGGCGGCCACGATGCCGCCGATGGTCGCGCGCTCGGCGCGGGGCGGGTCCAGAGGGAGCCACTGCCGGTGGGCGGCGAGTGCGGCGTTGACGTCGGCCAGCACCGCTCCGGCCTGCACGGTGGCCGTCAGGTCGCCGTGACGGTGCGCCTCGACGGCGTCGAGGCGCCGGGTCGACAGCAGCACGTCGATCGAGCCCGCGGGGGCGCCCCAGCCCAGCTTGGTTCCACCGCCGCGAACCACGACCGAACGCCCGTGGTCCGAGGCCCATCCCAGCACCGCGGCCGCCCTGTCGGGCGAGCCCGGCTCGGCGACGATTCCGGGCACCACGCCGTCTACGGCGTCACCGTCGGTCCCCGGCCGAGCCACCGCCCCGCCGGCGCAAGCGTCGATCTGGCTGACCAGCTCGTCACGCAACCCCACGACCTCGGTCATGTCACCTCTGGAAGCCGGCGGCGAAGGGCGCCGACCGGTCTCTTCACGGCTCCCGGCCCGTTGACCGGCCTGACGGGAATCCTCCGGTTCCGCGGCGCAGGCTCGGCCAAGGAGCCCGTCGTGAACCCCCGCATGGCATCGCGCCCGAAGGGCGCCGGCGAACAGCCGAGGCGCCTGCCTGACGAGGCGCGGCGAGGGCGCATATCGGCCACAAGCAACCGGGGAGCAACGCAGTCAGGCGAATTGCGTCGCCGGTCGGATTCGCCGGGAACCCTCACCACCGGCACCTACAGCCGCTGGGCCACGCCCGCCGCCTCCGCCGGATGGGCGCGGTAGGGCCCGGGCACCTCTCCGCACAGCCGCGGAGTCGGCAGCAGCTTGTCGGGGTTGCAGATGTCCGTCGGGTCGAACGCCCGGCGCAGCAACCGCATCGTCGCCAGGTCCGTCTCGTCGAACATCTTCGGCATGTGGCAGGCCTTGTCGGCCCCGATGCCGTGCTCGCCCGTCAGCGACCCGCCGGCGTCGAGGCAGTAGGAGAGGATCTCGGTGGCGACCTCCTCGGCCAGCTCCGCCTGCCCCTCCACCGCGTCGTCGTAGCAGACCAGGGGGTGCAGGTTGCCGTCGCCGGCGTGGAAGACGTTGCCGATGGTGAGCCCCGACCGCTTCTCGAGGTCGCGGATGCGGCGCAGCACCTCGGGGAGGGTGCTGCGGGGAATCACCCCGTCCTGCACGTAGTAGCTGGGAGCGACGCGCCCCATCGCCGCGAACGCCGCCTTGCGGCCCCGCCAGATGCGGGCGCGCTGGTCCTCGTCGCGCGCGACCTGCACCCCCCAGGCCCGGTTCCGGTCGCAGATCGCCTCGATCTGCTCGAACTGCGCCGCCACCTCCGGCGCCGGACCGTCGAGCTCGACGATGAGCACCGCCTCGGCGTCCGGGAAGCCGGGGCTCACCGCGGCCTCGGCGGCGCGGATCGTCGTGCGGTCCATCATCTCGATGGCGGCGGGGATGATGCCGGCGGCGATGACGTCGGAGACCGCGTTGCCCGCCGCGTCGGTCGAATCGAACGCGGCCAGCAGCGTGCGCACCGACTCGGGACGGCGCAGCAGCCGAAGGACCACCTTCGTGACCACGGCCAGCGTCCCCTCCGACCCCACCAGCACCCCGAGGAGATCGAGACCGGGGCTGTCGAGCGCCGGTCCCCCGAGGTGGACCACCTCGCCGTCGGGCAGCACCGCCTCGACGCCCACCACGTGGTGCACGGTGAAGCCGTACTTGAGGCAGTGGGCGCCCCCGGAGTTCTCGGCCACGTTGCCGCCGATCGAGCAGATGACCTGGCTCGACGGGTCGGGCGCATAGTAGTAGCCGTCGGGGGCCACCCGGCGGGTGACCTCCAGGTTCATGATGCCCGGCTCGACCGTGATCCGCTGGTTCGCGATGTCGACCTCGAGCACCCGGTTCATGCGGGTCATGACGATGAGCACGCCGTCGGGATGCGGCAGGGCGCCGGCCGAGAGCCCCGTGCCCTGCCCCCGCGCCACGAACGGGACGCGGTCGCGGTGGCAGAGCCGCACCACCGCCTGCACCTGCTCCGCCGTCTCCGGCAGCACCGCCGCCCGGGGCCGCGAGCGGTGCGAGACCAGCCCGTCCGACTCGTAGGTGGACAGCTCGCCCTCGTCGCGGACGAGGCCGTCGCGCCCGACGATCCGCTCGAGCTCGGCGAGGAACTGCGCGTTCACGGGCATGGGGCACCGCCTCCTTCGCGCCGGCCGGTCACGGTCTGGCGTACTGGTCGATGACGTTCTCGATGGCTCTGCTGCAGACGCGGCAGAAGCCGACGGGATTGCGGGTGAACATGATGCAGTCGACCTCGGAGCGGTAGAGCCCCGTCGGCTCGTACGACGCTCCCTCGAACGCTCCGACCCGCCCCGCGTACCGCATGCCCCCGAGCAGGGCCGTCTCGCGCTCCATCTGCTCGGTGAACAGCCGATCCATCACCGTCTCGGCCGCACCCTCGGCCCGCAGCGCGCCGCGGCGCCGCTGGGCCTCGACGCTGCCCGCCTCGAACGCCTCCTTGTCCCACGGCGTCGGCACCGGGGTGTCCGGCTCGATGAGGTCGCCCCACTTGACCCGCTCCGGATCGTGCAGGGCGGTGACGTTCGGCTCCCACGGCTCGGGATGGACGGCGGCGCCGGTCTCGTAGGCCACGTCCGACGTGTAGTACTCGTCGGCGAGCCCCGCGAAGTGGTGGCCGAACTCGTGGATGAACACGTACTCGGCGAACCCGGTGTCGGCCGCCGCCGTGGCCTGGAAGTTGAAGATGCCCCCGCCGCCGTACTGCTCGTCGTTGACGAGAATCTCGATGAACTCGTAGGGCGCGGCCGACGCGGCGTCCCGGAGGGCCCGGTTGTCGTAGGTGAGGACGTAGCGCTCGGAATCGAAGATGTTGTACTGGGCCGACAACGGAGTCCGCCGGAACTCGCCGGCCCGGGGCCGCGTGACCCCCGACTCGGCCGACGGCAGGTCGAGGCCCCACACGTTGAAGTCGCTCCTGCGGCTGCGGAACGGCTCCTCCTCGAACAGGGCGTTCACGAGGCGGGTCGCGTCGGCGTGGAACTTGGGAATCTCGGCCTCCGTGTACCCCTCGCCGATCACGAGCAGATCGACCTTCTCGGCGGGCGGGCCGTTCTCGAACAGGGGCCAGACCTCCCCGGCGGGCTCCCGATCCGCGGGGTTGACGAACCGCGAGGCGGGGTCGACGAGGGTGGACCAGAGCTCGCGGAAGCTGTTGTCCGCGTTCCGGCCCTTGAGCACGACCTGGACGGGGGCCTTCGGCCACGGAAACCGCAGCGATTCGTGGAAGCTGCGGTGCACCTCGCGGTACTCGGGCGTCGTCTCCCACTCGCCGTAGATGGACGCGAAGCCGCGGGAGTACAGGATCCCGTTGGTCCGCCGGTCGATCACCTCGAACCGGTACTTGCCCAGGTCGAGATCGTCGAGGAGCCGCGTCCGGCTGCCCGCCCACGGTCCGTCCGAGACCACCTGGTCGAGGGCGAAGATCTCCTGACCCAGCCCACCGGAGTGGACGTAGTCCAGCCGCATGGTCTTGTCCAGGAACCAGGCGTCGAACCCCGCTTGCCGTCCGGTCAACGCGTCGCCGCGGGCCGCGACGACCACCACGAGGAGCAGACAGGCACGCACTCGCATCATGCGCCAATTCTAACGGAATCCCCGCCCCGACGGGGGCCGCTCCGCCCCGCCGGCGGGCCTGCCCCTCTCCATCGTCCCACCGTCGCCGAGAGTCACGACCGACCCCGCCCGGCCGCCGGCCGTCGTCTTCCCACCGACCTGCTAGAATTCACCGCGTCCGCGCCGCCGCCCCCGAGCGCGGCCGTCGAGACCCGGCGTCGCCCCCGGACCGGCGAATCACCGGTCTGCTCCACCCCACGCGGGGACCCGCGCATGAGCACACCGCCCTCTCCGCCCCACGGCGACCCGGTCGCCAACAAGCACACCGCGATCGGCGTCTGCCTCAACCTCCTGCTGCTCGCGCTCATCGGCTACGGGTACGCCGGATCCGAGGACTACAAGTGGGCCTGGGTGCTGGTCGGCGTCCCCATCGCCGTCGTGACCCTGCGCTACGCCTGGCACCTCCTGACGTCGCGCTCCTGACCCGGCCCGAGAGCCACGCGCCCCCGCCCCCCCGTTCCCGGCCCGCCGGCCGGGGGCCTGATGCCGGACCGACCCGATCCCGTCCGTGCCGCCCCCTCAGTCCGACACCGCGAGCTCTCCCGGCACAATCGGCCGCGTGCGCGGCAGCCTGCCCCGGTACGACAGCCATCCCACCAACGCGAGAATGCCCACGAAGGCGCCGAGCTTCACGACGTCGCCCGTCCGCCCCGGCGGCAGCCCCCGCCACAGGCCCCACAGCACCGGCTGCGCGATGCACATCGCCCACACCGACCCGTAGAAGTAGCGCCGCTCGTGCCCTTCTCCCTTCGTCGACGGCTTCACCCGCGGCAAGCGCCCCAACGCCCCCAGCACCCAGACCGCCCCGGCCAGGGGGAAATACGCCGCCTCGTACATCTGGCGCACGCTCCACACCCCCGTCACCACCGCGGTCACGAGCCCTGCCAGGTTGAGCACTCCGAACGAAAGCACCGCGCTCCACGCGCACGTGTAGCACACCCGTCTGTACAGGGGATTCGGACGATCTTCCGTGAACCTGATGATGTACGGCCGCGCCTCGCAGCCCGGCAGCCGGCCCCGGACGCCCGCGACGCCCGTGCCCACCACCACCGCCCCGAGCCACAACGCCATCCGCCCGTCGAATCCCCGGTCGAACAGATCCAGGGTCAGGGGCCCGGGCAGGATGAAGAAGACGAACACCCAGATCGGCCAGTGGTTGATCCGGTAGTACACCTTGTTCCGGTGCCGGATCTTCCGCTCACCGGCCAACTCGACCGGAATGCTCCCCCCGTCCGCCCGCCGCCTCGCTTCTCTCGTCACGTCCGTCCCGTCGCTTCCGCGGCGCCCCCGGACCCCGTGCCCCCTTGCCCCGGCGCCGCCGTCCTCGCGCACCGGAACCCGCGCACCCCGCCCGGCCGCCGCCGCCCTCCTCCGTACATGCCAACGCCCGGGGCCGCGCGCGACCCCGGGCGTCAGAGAAAAAATCCCGGCAGTGACCTACTCTCCCACACGGTTTCCCGTGCAGTACCATCGGCGGTAGAGGGCTTAACGGCCGTGTTCGGCATGGGAACGGGTGTGACCCCTCTCCTATCGCCACCGGGAAACGCAGGGGGCCCCGTCCGACCGGGGCCCGTCTGTCAAAGAACCGAGAACGCTGGACCCCGGACATACGCCGGGCGCCCAGCAACAACTGAATATCCTGCAAACGGCAGCCTCTCCCGCCCTCCACACAGTGCGAAAATGAGGATAAGGTCAAGCCTCACGGCTGATTAGTACCAGTCAGCTCAAGCCCTCGCGGGCCTTACACACCTGGCCTATCACCTGGTCATCTTCCAGGAGCCTTCAGGAGCCGAAGCTCGGGGAGATCTCATCTTGGGGAGGGTTTCACGCTTAGATGCTTTCAGCATTTCTCCCTTCCGAACGTAGCTACCCAGCGCTGCCGCTGGCGCGACAACTGGTACACCAGAGGTCCGTCCATCCCGGTCCTCTCGTACTAGGGACAGCCCCCCTCAAATCTCCTGCGCCCGTGGCAGATAGGGACCGAACTGTCTCGCGACGTTCTAAACCCAGCTCACGTACCGCTTTAATCGGCGAACAGCCGAACCCTTGGAACCTGCTACAGCTCCAGGATGCGATGAGCCGACATCGAGGTGCCAAACCTTGGCGTCGATGTGAACTCTTGGCCAAGATAAGCCTGTTATCCCCGGCGTACCTTTTATCCGTTGAGCGATGGCCCTTCCATGCGGAACCACCGGATCACTAAGGCCTGGTTTCCCACCTGCTCGACTTGTAGGTCTCGCAGTCAAGCTCGCTTCTGCCTTTGCACTCTCCGGCTGATTTCCAAACAGCCTGAGCGAACCTTCGCGCGCCTCCGTTACATTTTGGGAGGCGACCGCCCCAGTCAAACTACCCGCCTAGCAATGTCCCTGCTCTGGATAACAGAGCGAGGTTAGGGCGCCAGAGTGCTAAGGGTGGTATCTCACCGTTGACTCCCCGGACCCCAAGAGGCCCGGTTCGACGTCTCCCACCTATCCTGCGCATAACACGCCAGCACTCACTACTAAGTTGTAGTAAAGGTGCACGGGGTCTTTCCGTCTAGCCACGGGCAACCGGCGTCTTCACCGGTACCACAAATTCGCAGTGCCCCTCGTAGAGACAGCGCCCAGATCGTTGCGCCATTCGTGCAGGTCGGAACTTACCCGACAAGGAATTTCGCTACCTTAGGACCGTTATAGTTACGGCCGCCGTTTACCGGGGCTTCAGTTCAGAGCTTCACCTTGCGGCTAACCCCTCCCTTTAACCTTCCGGCACCGGGCAGGCGTCAGACCCTATACGTCGTTTTCGACTTGGCAGAGTCCTGTGTTTTTAGTAAACAGTCGCCTGGGCCTCTTAACTGCAACTCCTTCGCGCTCAGCGGGCTCGCCGCATCACGCTAATGGAGCACCCCTTCTTCCGAAGTTACGGGGCGAGTTTGCCGAGTTCCTTTACGAGGGTTCACACTCGCGCCTGAGGATTTTCTCCTCGCCTACCTGTGTCGGTTTGCGGTACGGGTACCCGAGAGACTCCTTAGAGGCTTTTCTCGGCAGCGTGGCGTCACCCACTTTGCGGCCTTTCGGCCTCGCCATGGCACCTCAGGGTGTCGCGACCCGCCGGATTTGCCTGGCGGATCCCCCTACATGCCTGAACCTACACATCCAATCGTAGGCTGGGCTAGCCTCCTGCGTCCCCCCATCGTAATAACGTCTCTCAGGTAGTTCAGGAATGTTGACCTGATATCCATCCGCTACGCCTTTCGGCCTCACGTTAGGACCCGACTAACCCTGAGCGGACGAACCTTCCTCAGGAAACCTTAGGCTTTCGGCGGAGAGGATTCTCACCTCTCTTATCGCTACTTATGCCGGCAGGGTCACTTCTCTGCGCTCCACCAGTCCTTTCGGTCTGACTTCCCTGCCCAGAGAACGCTCCTCTACCAGAGCCGCCCCCCGCAGGGCGCGGCAATCTACGGCTTCGGTACTGTGCTTGAGCCCCGTTACATTGTCGGCCCGGAGCCGCTTGACCAGTGAGCTATTACGCTTTCTTTCAAGGATGGCTGCTTCTAAGCCAACCTCCTGGTTGTCTCGGCGTCTCCAGATCCTTTCCCACTTAGCACAGATTTGGGGACCTTAGCCGGTAGTCTGGGCTGTTTCCCTCTCGACAATGAAGCTTAGCCCCCACTGTCTGACTCCCGGGATATGAGTCGCTGGCATTCGAAGTTTGGTTGGATTCAGTAAGCTTGTGGGCCCCCTAGTCCATCCAGTGCTCTACCACCAGCGCCAACCTCCCGAGGCTAGCCCTAAAGCTATTTCGAGGAGAACGGGCCATCACGAGGTTTGATTAGCCTTTCACCCCTACCCTCAGCTCATCCAAACCGTTTTCAACCGATATTGGTTCGGGCCTCCACGCGGTGTTACCCGCGCTTCACCCTGGCCAAGGGTAGATCACCTCGTTTCGCGTCTACTCCCAGCGACTGAACGCCCTGTTCAGACTCGCTTTCGCTGCGGCTCGCTCGATGCTTAACCTCGCCACTGAGAGTAACTAGCCGGCTCATTATGCAAAAGGCACGCGGTCAGGCGTTCCGGCGCCGAAGCGCCAGCATAGCCCTCCCACTGCTTGTAGGCATACGGTTTCAGGTACTGTTTCACTCCCCTAGCAGGGGTTCTTTTCACCTTTCCCTCACGGTACTGGTTCACTATCGGTCGCCAGGGAGTATTTAGCCTTGCGAGATGGTCCTCGCAGATTCTCACGGGATTCCACGTGTCCCGCGATACTCAGGAACCTACCCAGCGAGCCAGCACGCTTTCGTCTACGGGGCTCTCACCCTCCACAGCCGGTCGTTCCAGACCGTTCGACTAGCGCGCTGGTTTGTGACTCGCCGACCCGAAGGTCCGGCAGGCCCTACAACCCCGCCGTGCATGCACGACGGTTTGGGCTGGTCCGCGTTCGCTCGCCGCTACTAGCGGAATCACTGTTGTTTTCTGTTCCTGCAGGTACTGAGATGGTTCACTTCCCTGCGTTGTCCTCCATGGCCTATGTATTCAGCCATGGATACCTCGGTATTAACCGAGGTGGGTTTCCCCATTCGGAAATCTCCGGGTCAACGCCTGTTTGCGGCTCACCGAAGCTTATCGCAGCTTGCCACGTCCTTCATCGACTCCTGGCGCCAAGGCATCCACCGTACGCCCTTAGTAGCTTGACCTTCAACCCTCGGAACCGGTGCCGCCCGCGCTTCGAGCCGGGACGAACCCGACGTGAAGAGCACGACGCCACCGGACCGCTTGACACACTGCGTGTGTGGTCGGAAAAAACTACCGTTTGCAGGATATTCAGTTGTCAAAGAGCCGCCGAAGGCGCCCGGGGCGCATCGAGCACCCTGCCGGGCCGCCATCCCGTCCGCCACCGAAACCCGCGGAGTCGATGGTGACCGACTTCGTTCCGCCGGCCACTCCGCCTCCGCGCGAGCGGTTCTGGTGGAGAATACCGGGCTCGAACCGGTGACCTCCTGGTTGCAAACCAGGCGCTCTCCCAGCTGAGCTAATTCCCCAAGGGAGCCTGTCGCTGCCGATCCTGTCGCCGGCCGGCCGTTTCCCGTCGACCGCCGCGACGCCGACTCGGCCCGGAGCTGGTGGGCCTGGGTAGATTCGAACTACCGACCCCACGCTTATCAAGCGTGTGCTCTAACCAGCTGAGCTACAGGCCCTCCGTCAAAAGACACCGCATGATGCCGACCGCCGGCTCCGGGGCCGGCACGCGGCGACATGCCGATTCTCTCAAAACTGGACAGGACGACGCACGCTCCACGGCTCCGAGCCCGACTCTCGGGCCGCGACGCCGCCCCCGCCGAAGGCAAGGGCGAACGTGATCGAGCATCAGATCGATCTGAGGATGCCGGAACGGCGTAACGCCGATCCGGATTCTCTAGAAAGGAGGTGATCCAGCCGCAGGTTCTCCTACAGCTACCTTGTTACGACTTCACCCCAATCACTAACCATACCTTAGGCGCTTGCCTCCCTTGCGGGTTGGCTCGGCGACTTCTAGTACAGCCAGCTTTCGTGATGTGACGGGCGGTGTGTACAAGGCCCGGGAACGTATTCACCGCGGCATGCTGATCCGCGATTACTAGCGATTCCAGCTTCATGCAGGCGGGTTGCAGCCTGCAATCCGAACTGAGACCGGCTTTTTGCGATTGGCTCCCCCTCGCGGGTTCGCGACGCTCTGTACCGGCCATTGTAGCACGTGTGTAGCCCCGGACATAAAGGCCATGCTGACTTGACGTCATCCCCACCTTCCTCCGGTTTGTCACCGGCAGTCTTCGCAGAGTGCCCAGCCGAACTGATGGCAACAGCGAACAAGGGTTGCGCTCGTTGCGGGACTTAACCCAACATCTCACGACACGAGCTGACGACAGCCATGCAGCACCTCTACGAGTGTCCTTGCGGAAGTCGGCTTTCGCCGATTGCCACTCGCACTTCAAGCCCGGGTAAGGTTCTTCGCGTTGCGTCGAATTAAACCACATGCTCCACCGCTTGTGCGGGCCCCCGTCAATTCCTTTGAGTTTCAGCCTTGCGACCGTACTCCCCAGGCGGAATGCTTAATGCGTTAGCTCCGGCACGGCAGGGATCGATACCCGCCACACCAAGCATTCATCGTTTAGGGCCAGGACTACCGGGGTATCTAATCCCGTTTGCTCCCCTGGCTTTCGCTCCTCAGCGTCAAGACCGGTCCAGGATGCCGCCTTCGCCACCGGTGTTCCTCCAGATATCTACGCATTTCACCGCTACACCTGGAATTCCGCATCCCTCTCCCGGCTTCAAGCCAACCAGTATCGGATGCAGTTCCCCGGTTGAGCCGAGGGATTTCACGTCCGACTTGGCTGGCCGCCTACGAGCCCTTTACGCCCAGTAATTCCGAACAACGCTTGCCCCCCCCGTATTACCGCGGCTGCTGGCACGGAGTTAGCCGGGGCTTCCTTCAGCGGTACCGTCAGGCACGCGGGGTATTAACCCGCATGCTGTTCTTCCCGCTTGACAGGAGTTTACAACCCGAAGATCTTCGTCCTCCACGCGGCGTTGCGTCGTCAGGCTTGCGCCCATTGCGAACAATTCCTTACTGCTGCCTCCCGTAGAAGTCTGGGCCGTGTCTCAGTCCCAGTGTGGCCGTCCGCCCTCTCAGGCCGGCTACCGATCGTCGCCTTGGTAGGCCGCTACCCCACCAACAAGCTAATCGGACGCGGGTCCCTCTTCAAGCGCCAGGTCCGAAGATCCCCGACTTTGATCACCACCCATCCAAGGGCGGGATGTTATGCGGTATTAGCCCCCCTTTCGGAAGGTTATCCCCCACTCGAAGGCAGGTCACCCACGCGATACTCACCCGTTTGCCACTCTACTCGCGGCCCGAAGGCCGCTTTCGCGTACGACTTGCATGTATAAGGCACGCCGCCAGCGTTGATTCTGAGCCAGGATCAAACTCTCAAGTTAAAGGCGTGGCCTCGGGCCGCCCTCTCGGGCCGCCCTCGGACAACTTCAACGAGAGAGCCGTGATGGCTCCGTCGTTCAGTCTGAGTGTCAGGCTGATACTCGACGAGTGTGCTTCTCGTCGTCCTATCCAGTTTTCAAAGAACCGGCGCCGGCTCGGTCTACCCGTCCGGCCGCTCCACCGCGGGGTCAGTCCGCAGGGGAACCGTGCTAGATTACCACAGCCCGCGGACCTGTCAACAACTTTTTTTGCCCGGAGGCCCCGGGACCACCCGGGCGACCCGGCGCTTGCCGACCTGCAGGACGAACGGGCGGGCGTCGGGCGCAAACCGGACCGCCCGATCGCGGATCCGCTCGCCGTCGACCCGCACGCTGCCCTGCTCGATGAGCCGCGTGGCGGCGCTGTTCGAGCCGGCGAAGCCCACCTCGACCATCACCGCCGGCAGCGGGGCGCCGCCGGGAGGCACGGCGACGGACCGCTCACCCAGCTCGGACGGAAGGGCCCCGCCGCTGAACCGCCGGTCGAACTCGCGCTCGGCCGCCGTCGCGGCGTCGGCGGAATGGAAATCGGTGACGATGCGGCGGCCCAGCGCCTGCTTCGCCCGCTTGGGATGCAGGTCGCCGGCGTCGACCTGCGCCCGCAGGCGCTGGATCTCGGCCACCGAGAGATCGGTCAACAGCTCGTACCAGCTCCACATCAGCGTGTCGGAAATCGACATGAGCTTGCCGAACATCTCGTCCGGGGGCTCGGTGATGCCCACGTAGTTGCCGGCCGACTTCGACATCTTCTCGACGCCGTCGAGGCCCACGAGGAGCGGCACCGTCATCACCACCTGCGGCGGCAGCTCGAACGAGGGCATGACGTCCCGGCCCACGTTCAGGTTGAACAGCTGATCGGTCCCCCCGAGCTCGACGTCCGCAGCCAGGTGGACGGAGTCGTAGGCCTGCGTGAGCGGGTAGAGGAACTCGTGGATCGCGATCGGCTGCCCCCGGTCGTAGCGCTGTCGGAAATGCCGGCGTTCGAGCATCTGGGCGACGTTGTAGCTGGCCGCGAGCCGTATCCAGTCCTCGCTGCGCAGCGCCCCGAGCCAGCGGCTGTTGAACTCGACGACGGTCCGGTCGGGGTCGAGCAGCTTGAACACCTGCGCCCGGTAGGTGTCGGCGTTCTCGTCGATCTCCTGCCGCGTGAGAGGCGGCCGGGTCTTCGACCGGCCGGTCGGGTCGCCGATCAGCCCCGTGAAGTCACCGATGAGGAACACGACGGTGTGGCCCAGATCCTGGAAGTGCTTCATCTTCCGGATCAGCACCGTGTGTCCGAGGTGCAGGTCCGGGGCCGTCGGATCGAAGCCGACCTTGACCACCAGCGGCCGCTCCTTCCGCGCCGCCTGCTCGAGCTTCGAGCGGAGCTCGGACTCGCGCACGACGTCGACCGCCCCCTTGGTCAGGTAGGCCATCTGCTCGGCGACGGTCTCCGCGGCGGCAGGCATCAGATCAGTCTATCCGAAGAACGCGGGCCGGATCACCGGCCGGCGGCGCCGCGCAGGCCGACCGCGCGCACGAACCGGCGCCCCTCGACGCGCCAGCCGCCGTCGAGCACGACGCCGATGGCCTCGGGATAGATGCGGTGCTCCTCGGTCAGGATGCGGGCCGACAGGGTCTCGGGGGTGTCGTCCTCGTGCACCGGCACCGCCGCCTGCCGCACGATCGGCCCCGCGTCGAGCTCGGCGGTGACGATGTGCACGGTGGCGCCGGCGACCTTGACGCCGTGGCGCCACGCCTGCTCCTGACCGCGCAGGCCGGAGAACGCGGGCAGCAGCGAGGGATGGACGTTCAGGATGCGGTCGCGGAAGACGGATACGAACGCCGGGCCGAGGAGGCGCATGAACCCGGCGAGGCAGACGAGGGCGACGTCGTATCGGCGCAGGGCGGCCGCGAGCTCGCGGTCGTAGGCTTCTCGCGACCCGTGCGCGGTGTGGTCGAGCACCACCGTCTCGATGCCGGCGCGACGGGCGCGTTCGAGCCCCGGGGCGTCGGGCCGGTTCGAGATGACGACCGCGATCTCGGCGGCCAGCCGTCCCGCCGCAATCGCATCGATGATCGCCTGCAGATTGCTGCCGCGCCCCGAGATCAGGACCCCGAGGCGCCGGTTCGCCACGCCGCCGCCTGCCGCGCCGAGGCCCGCCCCCCCCGCGTCCGAACGGGTCATGGGTACCGCACCGCGCCGCCGCCGTCCGTGACCCGGCCGATGACGACAGCGCCCGGCTCGCCACGCCGGCCGAACCACGCGAGCAGGGCGTCGCACTCTTCCGGTGCGCAGAAGACGACGAGGCCGATGCCCATGTTGAACGTGCGGAACGCCTCGGCGTCGGTCAGGCCGCCGTGGCGCTGCAGGAACGCGAACACCGGCGGCGGCGCCCAGGCGCGCCGGTCGATGTCGACGCCGGCGCCGGGGGGAAGCACGCGGGGAAGATTGTCGGTCAGCCCCCCGCCGGTGACGTGGGCCATGGCCTTCACGGCCCCCGCCCCCTCGGCGAGGAGAGGCGACACCAGTGGCAGATACGAGCGGTGGGTCCGCAGCAGCACGTCGCCCACCGGCCCGTCGAGGCCGTCCGGCTCCGAGTCGACGTCCAGGCCCAGGGTGTCGAACACGATGCGGCGGGCGAGCGAGTAGCCGTTGGTGTGGAGGCCGTTCGACGGCAGGCCGATCAGCTCGTCGCCGGGGCGGATGCCGCGGCCGTCGATGAGGCGATCACGGTCTGCGACGCCCACGATGAACCCCGCGAGATCGTACTCGCCGTCGGCGTAGAACCCCGGCATCTCCGCCGTCTCGCCGCCGAGGAGGGCGCACCCGTTCTCGGTGCAGGCGGCCGCGATGCCGCGGACCACCGCCTCGGTGACGTCCGGCGAGAGCCGCCCCGTAGCGAGATAGTCCAGGAAGAAGAGGGGCCTCGCGCCCTGCACCAGGATGTCGTTGACGCAGTGGTTGACGAGGTCGCGGCCGACCGTGTCGTGCCGGCCGGCGAGGAACGCCACCTTCAGCTTCGTCCCGACCCCGTCGGCGCTCGACACGAGCACGGGGTCGGCCAGCCCCGTCAGGTCGGGGCGGAACAGGCCGCCGAAGCTGCCGATCTCAGAGAGGACGCCGGGAGTGAACGTTCCGCGCGCGAGGGC
Organism: Vicinamibacterales bacterium; assembly: GCA_965116765.1. Taxonomy (GTDB): domain Bacteria; phylum Acidobacteriota; class Vicinamibacteria; order Vicinamibacterales; family UBA8438; genus JAJEEA01. The sequence continues at coordinate 3,549,105 of OZ220718.1, forward strand.
CCGGATTCGCCGCACCGCCTCCGCGCCGGCGTCGATGTCGACGCCCGCGGACCGGTAATCGAGGGCGGCCCGGGTCGTCATGGCACGTCCGGCAGCTTCAGCGCCATCTGCATGTAGGCTTCCGCGTCCTTCGGGCCCGCGACCGGGTACGTGCCGGTGTAGCACGAGGTGCAGTAGTCCCCGTTCCGGGCCCCGACCGCCTCGCGCAACCCTTCCAGGCTGAGGTAGGCGAGCGTGTCCGACTTGACGTACCGGCAGATGTCCTCGACGGCGTGGTTCGCCGCGATGAGCTCCGACTGCCTCGGGGTGTCGATGCCGTAGTAGCAGGGAGAAACCGTCGGCGGGCAGCTGATCCGCATGTGGATCTCGCGGGCGCCGGCGGCGCGGATCATCCCGACGATCTTGCGGCTGGTCGTTCCCCGCACGATGGAGTCGTCGACGAGCACGACCCGCTTCCCCTCGAGAACGCTCCGCACCGGATTCAGCTTGACGCGCACGCGGAACCCGCGGATCTCCTGCTGCGGCGCGAGGAACGTCCGGCCGACGAAGTGGTTCCGGATGAGCCCCATCCGCAGCGGCAGACCCGCCGCCTCGGCGTAGCCCATGGCCGCGCAGATGCCGGAGTCGGGTATCGGCACGACGACGTCGGCGTCCACCGGCATCTCGCGTGCGAGCAGCCGGCCGAAGTTGGTCCGCACCTCGTGAACGCTCTGGCCGAAGACCACGCTGTCGGGCCGGGCGAAGTACACGTGCTCGAACACGCAGTGCGAGGGCGCGGCGGACGGAAACGGCCGGAACGAGCGCGGGCCGTCGCGCCCGATGACCAGCAGCTCGCCCGGCTCGACGTCCCGCACGTACTCCGCCCCTATCAGATCGAGGGCGCAGGTCTCCGAGCACACCACGGTCGCGTCGCCGAGGGCGCCGAGCACGAGGGGGCGGAACCCGTAGGGGTCGCGCACCGCCATCAGGAAGTCGCGGGTCAGGACGACGAGCGAGAACGCCCCCCGCACCTGCCGGACCGACTCGACGACGGCGTCGGGGGGGGTATCGGCGGTCGACCGGGCGTAGAGGTGCAGCACGACCTCGGTGTCGCTGCCGGTCTGGAAGATGGACCCCTGCCGGACCAGGTCCTGGCGCAGCTCGACCGCGTTGATGAGGTTCCCGTTGTGGCAGAGGGCGATCTCGCCGTGCGCACAGTCGATGAGAAGCGGCTGGGCGTTGACGATCCGGCTGTCGCCCGCCGTCGAGTACCGCACGTGGCCGATGGCGGTGTCGCCTCCCAGAGCGGCGAGGGCCGTCTCGTCGATGGCCTCCGACACCTGCCCCATGGCCCGCGTCAGGTGCAGGCGCTCGGCGTCGCTGGTGGCGATGCCGGCGCTCTCCTGGCCCCGGTGCTGCAGCGCGTACAACCCGAGACGGGTCAGGGCCGGCGCCTCCGGATGCCCGTGGATGCCGAAGACGCCGCATTCGTCGTGGAACTTGTCGTCGTCCATGACCAGCCCGTCAATCGTCGCCGAACGCGACCGCAAGGTCGCGCTGCGGCCTCCGTCCGCGCCCGGCCAAACCCTCCAGCCGTCCGCGCCGTTCCAGGCGCTGACGCCTGCCCCGCCTATCGTCGCCGAACGCGACCGCAAGGTCGCGCTGCGGCCTCCACCTGGCGCCCGCCCAGCCGCCCCTCCAGGCGTCCGCGCCGTTCCAGCCGCCCATCGTCGCCTTCGGCTCCCGCTGGGCGCCCAACCGCCCCTGCCAGTAGCCTGCACCGTTCTACGGCTCTACGGCGCAGACTCCCGGGGCGCAGACCCCTCCACCTCTGCCGGGTCGAGATGACGGGTCAGCCCGGTCGCCCAAGCGTGCTCGGCCGTCTCCAGCGCCAGGTCGGCGACCACGTCGCCGGCCACCGCTACCGTCAGCCGATCGCCCCCGGTCCGGCCGATCGCCGCCGCCGGCACGCCGGCGCCGCGCGCCCGCGCGAGCAGCTCGGCCCGCCGGGCCGGAGTCACCGAGACGACGATCCGGGACGGCGATTCCCCGAACAGGACCCGCACCACGTCGAATCCGTCGTTCGAGCCGGTCGGCCCCGGCAGCTCGACGCGCGCGCCGATGCCGCCGCTCTCGATGCAGCACTCGGCCAGGGCCACCGCGAGCCCGCCTTCAGCGCAGTCGTGGGCCGAACATACCATCCCGCAACCGGCCGCATCCACCACCAGGCGCTGCAGCGCCCGCTCGCGGTCCAAGTCGACGGGGGCGGGACGTCCCCGCACCAGGCCGTGCACCCGCTTCAGGTACTCGCTGCCCCCGAGCCCCCCCGCGCCGGCCGGGTCGGGAACCGCGTCTCCGAGCAGGACGACGTCGAGCCCGGCGGCCGGGAAGAGGCGGGTCAGCACCCGTCCGGCGTCCTCGAGAAGCCCCACCACCCCGAGCACCGGCGTGGGATCGATGGCCTGCCCGTCGGTCTCGTTGTACAGGCTGACGTTGCCGCCGGTGATGGGAATGCCGAGGGCGCGGCACCCCTCGGCGATGCCGTCCACCGCCTCGACGAACTGCCACATGATGTCGGGGCGCTCCGGGTTGCCGAAGTTCAGGCAGTTGGTCGCCCCGATCGGCTCGGCCCCGGCGCAGGCCACGTTGCGCGCCGCCTCCGCCACCGCGAGCCGGCCGCCCTCGCGCGGGTCCAGCCAGGTGTGGCGCCCGTTGCCGTCCACCGACATCGCGAGGGCGCGGCCGGTCCCCTTGATGCGCACGACCGCGGCGCCGAGACCCGGCAGGGCCACCGTGTTGGTGCGCACCATGTGGTCGTACTGGCGGTAGATCCAGCGCTTGCTCGCGATGACCGGCGACGCCAGCAGGTCCAGCCAGGTGCGGGCCAGGTCGGCAGGAACGGAAAGCGCAGACAGGTCGAGGCGCTGCGCCTCGTCCAGCCAGGCCGGGTACCGCGTCGGGCGGTCGTACAGCGGCGCGGCGTCGGCCAGCTCCCGGTTCGGAATCTCGGCCACCACCTCGCCGCGGTCGCGCACCCGCAGCAGGCCGTCGCCGGTGACCTCGCCGATCGGCACCGCGTGCAGGTCCCACTTGTCGAAGATCCGCTCCACCTCCGCCTCGCGCCCCCGCCTGACCACGAGCAGCATCCGCTCCTGCGACTCCGACAGCATGATCTCGTAGGGCGTCATGCCCGTCTCGCGCTGCGGCACCCGCGAGACGTCGACGTCGATGCCGGTCCCCCCCCGGGCCGCCATCTCGCAGGTCGAGCAGGTCAGCCCCGCCGCCCCCATGTCCTGGATGCCGACGAGCGCGTCGGTCTCCATGACCTCGAGGCAGGCCTCGAGCAGCAGCTTCTCCATGAACGGGTCGCCGACCTGCACCGCCGGCCGGTTGTCGGCGGAGGAGTCGTCGAACTCGGCCGAGGCCATGGTAGCCCCGTGGATGCCGTCGCGCCCGGTCTTCGCCCCCACGTAGTAGACGGGGTTGCCGGCCCCCGAGGCGACCCCCTTGGCGAGCCGCTCGGCCTTCGCCACCCCCAGGCAGAACACGTTCACGAGGGGGTTGCCGGCGTATCCGGGCTCGAACGCGACCTCGCCGCCCACGGTGGGGATGCCGATGCTGTTGCCGTAGCCGGCGATGCCCGCGACAACCCCGTCGACGAGGCGGACGGTCTCCGGGGTCGGCCGGCCGTGCTCGTCCTCGAGGGCGCCGAACCGCAACGAGTCGAGCAGGGCGATGGGCCTCGCCCCCATCGTGAAGATGTCGCGGATGATGCCGCCGACGCCGGTTGCGGCCCCCTGGTAGGGCTCGATGAACGAGGGATGGTTGTGGGACTCGATCTTGAACACCGCGGCGAGGCCGTCGCCGACGTCGACCGCGCCCGCGTTCTCGCCCGGCCCCTGCAGCACGCGCGGGCCGTCCGTGGGAAACCGCCGCAGGTGCCGTCGCGAGCTCTTGTAGCTGCAGTGCTCGGACCACATCACCGAGAAGATCCCCAGCTCGGTGAGCGTCGGCTCGCGGCCGAGAATCTCCACCAGCCGGCGGTACTCGTCCGCGCTCAGCCCGTGCGCGTCGATGGTCGCCTGCTCGATCACGCGGCACCCGTCGCGGTCATCGCCGCCACCACGGACTCGAGCACCACCCGGCCGTCCTCGCTCCCGAGGGCCGACTCGCAGGCCCGTTCGGGATGGGGCATGAGCCCGACGACGTTGCGGCGGCGGTTGCACACGCCGGCGATCCGGCGCAGCGACCCGTTGGGATTGGCGGCGTCGGTGGCCGCGCCCTCGGCGTCGCAGTAGCGGAAGACGACCTGCCGGTTCGCCTCGAGGGCGTCCACCGTCTCCGGCGCGGCGTGGTAGCTGCCCTCGCCGTGCGCGATCGGCAGCCTGAGCACCTGCCCGGCCGCCGCCCCGCAGCTGAACGGGGTGTCGGTCTGCTCGACCCGGACGTGGACGTGCCGGCACAGGAACTTGAGCCGGCGGTTCCGCAGCAGGGCGCCGTCGAGCAGGCCGGCCTCGAGCAGGACCTGGAACCCGTTGCAGATGCCGATGACCGGCCCGCCCGCGTCCGCGAACTCGCGGACCCGGCGCATCACCGGCGAGAACCGCGCAATCGCCCCGGTCCGCAGGTAGTCCCCGTAGGAGAACCCCCCCGGCAGCACGACCGCGTCGGCGCCCCGCAGGTCCGAGTCCTTGTGCCAGACGAGCTCCGCCTGCTGCCCCAGCACGTGCCTGACCGCGTGGCAGGCGTCGTGATCGCAGTTCGAGCCGGGAAACTCGATGATCGCGAACTTCAACCGTCGACCTCCACCCGATAGCTCTCGATCACCGGATTGGCCAGCAGCCGGTCCGCGACCTCGGCCACGAGGGTGCGCGCCGCCGCCGGCGTCTCCGCGTCGACGTCCAGCTCGAAGTACTTCCCCTGCCGCACGTCCCGCACCGCTCCGTACCCCATCGAGCCCAGCGCCTCGACGATGGTCCGGCCCTGCGGGTCGAACACCGAGGGCTTCAGGGTGACGAACACTCTCGTTCTCACGCCGCGGCTCCCCCCGATCCGGTGACGGCGCGCCCGATTCCGCGCCGGCCCGTCTCTGCGCCTCTACGCCCCTGCCGTCGGCGTCTCCGTTTCAGCCGGTTCTCGACCACTGCGCCCCCCGCCGTCGCCCCCCGACGCGACGCCGGCCAGCACGCGGTCGACGATGGGGCCGACGTGACGCAGCTGCCGCTCGAGGTCGAACGCCGCGTCGAGGTCGGCGCCCGACAGCACCGCCATCACCTCCCGGTCCTCGGCCAGGAGGGCCTTGAAGTCGAGCCGCTCGTCGTGCGACCGCATCGCCGCCCGCTGGACCCACGCGTAGGCCTGCTCGCGCGACACCCCGCGCTGCGCGAGCTCGAGCAGGACGGTGCCCGAGAAGACGACGCCGCGCGACCGCTCCAGATTCTCGCGCATCCGCTCGGGATGCACCACCAGCCCCCGCACGATGCGGGCGAGCCGCCGCAGCATGTGGTCGAGCACGATGAAGCTGTCGGGGATGACCACGCGCTCCACCGACGAGTGCGAGATGTCGCGCTCGTGCCACAGGGCCACGTTCTCGAGCGCGGCCATGGCGTTGGCCCGCAGCACCCGGGCGAGGCCCGTCAACTGCTCGCACCCGATGGGGTTGCGCTTGTGGGGCATGGCCGACGAGCCCTTCTGGCCCTTCGCGAAGCCCTCCTCGACCTCGCCGATCTCGGTCTTCTGCAGGCCCCGCACCTCGACCGCGAACTTCTCGATCGAGGCGCCGGTCAGGGCGAGGGCGCCCAGCAGCTCCGCGTGCCGGTCGCGCTGCACGACCTGCGACGCCACCGGGGCCGGGGTCAGCCCGAGGGCGGCGCAGACCCGCCGCTCGATCTCCGGCTCGAGGTGGGCGTAGGTGCCCACCGCCCCCGAGATCTTGCCGACGCTCACCACCTCCCGCGCCCGCTCCACCCGCGTCCGCGCCCGCCCGAGCTCCGCGTGCCACAGGGCGAGCTTCAGTCCGAAGGTCATCGGCTCGGCGTGCACGCCGTGGGTGCGGCCGATCATCGGGGTGTCGCGATGCTCGCGGGCGCGCTCGGCCACCGCCGCGACCGCCCCGTCGAGCCCGGCCAGAATCAGCCCGCACGCCTCGCGCATCTGCAGGGCGAGCGCGGTATCGAGCACGTCGGACGACGTCAGCCCGAAGTGCAGCCAGCGGGCCGAGGGGCCGACCTGCTCGGCCACCGCGGTCGTGAACGCGATGACGTCGTGCTGCGTGGTCCGCTCGATCTCTTCGACGCGCTCGGCCCGAACGCCGGCGCACGCGGCGATGTCGCGCGCCGCCGCCTCGGGCACGAGCCCGGTGGCGGCCATCGCCTCGGCCGCCGCGACCTCGACCCGCAGCCACGTCTCGTACCGGCGCTGGTCGCTCCAGATGCGACCCATCTCGGGGTTCGTGTAGCGTGGAATCATGACGTTGCGGACACTTGGCAGCCCGTGGCGATAGTCCCCGCTGCATTCGAGCGGCGATGCATCCCGCCTGACTGCGTTGTTCGTCGGTTACATGTGCCCAACATGCGCCCTCCTCACGCCTTGTCAGGCGGGCGCCTCGCCACTCTCGGTGCAACGCGGGGCTTTCGCCGCGGGCTGCTGGAAGGGCAGGGCGATCTGACGCCCGGAAAGCGCAGCGGGGCCGGGACGCGCGCCCCGGGCATCGAGGCGCACCGTCTCCGTCACCCGGTCCTGGCGGGTCACGACGACCCGTACCTCGGATCGGCCCGACGCCTCGAGGGCCTCGCGGCAGGTCATCTCGGCGAGCTCGGGCAGGTTGTTGACCCGGCTGAGGTGGGCGAGCACCAGGCACTCGACCGAGGGCCCGAGGTCCTCGCGGACGAACCGGGCGAGCGCCTCGTTCGACAGGTGGCCGCGCTCGCCGGCGATGCGCGCCTTGGTGGATGCGGAGTACGGACCGACCCGCAACAGGTCCTCCGCGTGGTTCGACTCCATCACCAGCAGGCGGCACCGCCGAAACCGGGAACGCAGGGCGGCGGTCGTCACGCCGACGTCGGTCGCAAAGCCGATGTCCCCGGCCGGCGTCTCGATGTGGAACGCCACCGTCTCGGCGTCGGCGTCGTGAGAAACCTCGAACGGGGTGATGCGGAAGGCGCCGATTTCGGCCGGGGCGTCGCACTCGAGTCCGCCCCACGACCAGACGTCGGGACCGGGCCAGACGGCGCGCGTGGCCGCGGTCGCGTGTACCGGCACCTCGTAGCGGCGGGAGAACAGCGCCGCGCCGCGGGTGTGGTCGCCGTGGGCGTGGGTGATGACGACGGCGGCGACGTTCTCGGGCGCCACCCCGATCACGTCCAGCCGCCGGGCCGTCTCCTTGCAGCTCAGCCCCGCGTCGATGAGCACCCGCGACTCGCCCTCCTGCAACAGCGTCGCGTTTCCCGCGCTCCCGCTGCCGAGAACCGTCAGCAGGACAGGCATCACGCGGGAATCCCGTCGCCGACCGCGGGGCGTTGCGGCGCGGCGGCCCGGCCGGCCGATCCGCGCGGACGCCTCGCCCGCCAATCCTCGCCTGGCGGCTCCGCTTGGCGCCCAACCAATCCTGCAGGAGTCCGCGCCGTTCCACGGCGCGGACTCCTACGCCAGCGCAAGCTGATCGTCACCGAGCCCAATCCCGTTCACCGGCCCGAGCACCGTCGCCGAGAGCGATCCGGGCGGCAGCAGGTCGCGCGCCACGCGCCTGACGTCCTCCCGGGTCACCGCCTCGACCCCGCGCAGCGTGTCCTCCACGGTGAACTGCCGGCCGAAGTACATCTGCTGGCGCGCCATGTGCGACATCCGGCTCGACGAGCTCTCGAGGCTCAGGACCAGGCTGCCCTTCAGATGGTCCTGGGCGCGCCGCAGCTCCTCCTCCGAGACGAGGTTGTCGCGCATGTCCCGCAGCTCGGCGACGACGAGATCGATGACCTCGCGCACCGCGTCCGCGTCGCAGCCGGCGTAGATGGTCAGCGCGCCGCCGTCCTGGTACGAGACCAGGCCGCTGTGGACGGCGTAGGCGAGCCCCCGCCGCTCGCGGATGTTCTGGAAGAGCCGCGAGCTCATCGAGCCGCCGAGCACGATGTTCAGCAGATAGCAGACGTAACGATCGTCGTGCTGCTGAGGGTAGCCGTCCATCCCCAGGCAGACGTGGCACTGCTCGATCGCCTTGTCGCGCACGGTCAGACCGGGCACCGCCCGCGGGGGGGTGACGGGCATCGCCTCCCCGTTCGCCGGCAAGTCGGCGAACGCCTCCCCCACCAGGTCCCGGACGGCCTCGTGCTCGACGTTGCCGGCCGCCGCGACCACCAGGTTCCCGGCGGTGTAGACGCGCGAGAAGTAGTCGCGCAGGGTCGCGCTGTCCATGGGGCCGACGGTGGCGGGCACCCCGAGTATCGGGCGGCCCAGGGGGTGCCCCGACCAGAAGCGCTGGGTGAAGAGCTCGTGCACGAGATCGTCGGGGGTGTCCTCCACCATCTTGATCTCTTCGAGCACGACCTTCTTCTCGCGCGCCACCTCCGCGGGGTCGAACGCGGGGCGCAGGAGCAGGTCGGCCAGGACGTCGACGGCACGGGGCAGATGCTCGTCCAGGACCTTGACGTAGTAGCTCGCGCACTCCTTGGCCGTGAACGCGTCGAGCTGGCCGCCGATCGAGTCGATCTCCTGCGCGATGTCCTGCGCCGAACGGGTCGCGGTGCCCTTGAAGAGCATGTGCTCGACGAGGTGCGCGATGCCCGAGTGCGCCGCGCGCTCGTGCCGCGACCCCCGGGTCAGCCAGACCCCGAAGCTGACCGAGCGCGCGCCGGGCATGGGCTCGGTCAGAAGACGCAATCCGTTGTCGAACTGCTCGAAGACGACCATGGGTGATACGGTCCGTCCACCGGTCGGAGCCGGCGGACTGACGTTCAGCGTAACTGGTTTTGATAGAGATACTTAGATGCTGGCCACGACGATGGGAGTCTATCACGAACCGCCTCGGGCATCAACCGGCGGCGGAGGCCGGAGACGCGCGGCGAGAACCGCGTCCCCCGCGCCCCGGAGGCACGTGTGGGCCGGCGCGACCGCGGACGGCAGGCAGTCGCCGGGGCGACGCCGCCACGCGGGATGCCCCACGCCGAGTGCGCGAGCTCTCGGCACGGGCTCCCGGAGCCGGCATGGTACCGTTGACGCATGGCCGACGCGCCCCCGGACGTCGCGGAGCTCGAGCCGGGCGAGCTCGAGGAGGAGCTGTCGCGGCTCGGGGCCGAGCCCTACCACGGCCGGCAGATCTACCGCTGGGTCTACCGGCGGGGGCTGGAGGGGTTCGACGGCATGACCGACCTCTCCCGGCCGCTGCGCGAGGCGCTCGGCCGCACCCTGTCGTTCTCGACCCCGCGCATCGCCGGCCGCGAGCTCTCCGACGACGGCACGCAGAAGTTCGCGCTCACCCTCGCCGACGGGCGCGGCATCGAGTCGGTGTTCATCCCCGACACCCCGGCGATGACGTTCTGCGTGTCGACCCAGGTCGGGTGCGCAATGGGCTGCCGGTTCTGCCTGACCGGGCGGATGGGGCTCGCCCGGCACCTGACGGCGGGCGAGATCGCCGGCCAGGTGCGGGTGCTGGCCCGCGAGCTGGGCCTGCAGGACCGCCGCTTCAACATCGTGTTGATGGGCATGGGCGAGCCGCTGCACAACTACGACGCGACGATGAAGGCGCTGCGCATGCTCGCCGCCCCGAGCGGGCTCGCGCTCACCCCGCGGCGGGTGACCCTGTCGACGGTCGGCCTGCCGGCGGGCCTCGATCGGCTGGCCGGAGAGCCGTGGATCCCGAACCTCGCGGTCTCCCTGCACGCCACCACCGACGAGGCGCGCCACGCCCTCATCCCGACGAGCCGGAACCAGCGCCTGGCCGACCTCGTCGCCGCCTGCCGCCGCTTTCCCCTGAAGCACCGCGACCGGATCACGTTCGAGTACGTGCTGCTCGACGGCGTCAACGACACCGCGGCCGACGCCGCGCGGCTCGGCGCCCTGCTGCGCGGACTGCGCGCCAAGATGAACCTGATCCCGCTCAACGCGGCGCCGGGCATCCCGTTCGCGCGGCCCTCGGACCGGCAGGTGGACCGCTTCGCGCGCAGCCTCGCCGCCCGCGGGATGACCGTCTCGGTCCGCAAGAGCCGGGGGCGGGACATCCGCGCCGCCTGCGGCCAGCTCATCCTCGAGGGCGGCCCCCGCCGCTCGTCCGCCCAGCAGGCGGCCGCCCTCCTGGACGGATAGGAGTCGGTGCCGCGTACCCGCGCGGACGCAGGCCAGTCAGCTCAAGCCCTCGCGGGCCTTACACAGTCGGTGCCGCGTACCCGCGCGGACGCAGGGCGCGTTCTGTCCGGTCCCGCTCTGCTTGCCTGCGCATCCGGGGGACCAGCGGAGCCACGCGTCGATTGCCGAGCCGGCAGCCTCGCCGGAAGAGGTCCTGGCGCCCGGCGAAGCTCCCAACGCGACCGCGGGTCGCGCGGTCAGGGCAGCCGCAGCGCAATCAGCTCCGGCACCTCGCCGCCCACCGTCAGGGCGATGTGCTGCGCCCCCTCGTGCAGGTAGGTCATCGGGGTGCCGATGGCCCCGGCCGGCAGGTCGAGCGAGGCGAGTATCTCGCCCGTCGCCTTGTCCCGCGCCACGAGACGCGGGCCGCCGTCCGACCCGCCGGCCGACAGCGCGCTGATCAGCAGGGTCCGCGTGAGCAGCGGACCGCCGTGGCCCTCGCCGCCGAGCGGCGGCAGGTCGAGGTGGCGCAGCCGCGGGTGGTTGCGCAGCCGGTCGCCGTCGCCGTTGGGCCGCATCCAGGCATGCTCGCCGGTGTTCAGGTCGATGGCGGTCATGCGCGAGTACGGCGGCTTCAGCAGCGGCAGGCCCTGGGGCATGACGGGCTGGGTGCCGCTGTCGAAGTCGGCCTGCGTATAGCGCAGGTTGCCGCCCTCGGCGGGGTCGGGCGTGTAGTACTTGATGACCGAGAAGCGGTTCTCCGAGGGCACGTACAGCAACCCCGTCTCGGGGTCCACGGCGGCCCCGCTCCAGCTCGCGCCGCCCGCGATGTGGGGCCGCTGAATCGTGCCCTGCAGCCCGCCCTCGACGCTGAGCATCGGCGGCGTGAAGAGCGGCCCGAGCCGGAAGCTCCGCACCGCCTCGACCGCGAGGGCCCGGATCTCGGGGGTGAAGTCGACGAGGTCGTCGATGCCGATGCCCTGGTACTCGAACGGGGGCGGCTTCGTGGGGAACGGCTGGGTCGGCGAGAGCACCTCGCCCTCGAGGTCGGTGTCGGTCTCGACCGGGCGCTCCTCGATGGGCCAGACGGGGTCGCCGGTTACCCGGTCGAAGACGTACGTGAAGCCCTGCTTGCTCACCTGCGCGAGCGCCTTGACGGGGCGCCCGTCGACGGTGACGTCGACGAGGGTCGGCGCGGCCGGAAAGTCGTAGTCCCACACGCCGTGGTGCACCGCCTGGAAGTGCCACATGCGCTGGCCGGTCTCGATGTCGACGGCGACGATGCTCTCCGCGAACAGGTTGTCGCCCGGCCGGTGCCCGCCGTAGTAGTCGCTGGTCGGCGTGCCGGTCGGGAGGAAGACGTAGCCGGTCTCCTCGTCGCCGCTCATCGGCGGCCAGATGTTGGCGTTCCCCGAGTAGCGCCACGACTCGTTCAGCCACGTGTCGGCCCCGAAGTCGTCCGCCTGCGGCACGGTGCGGAACACCCACCGCGTGTCGCCGGTGCGGGCGTCGATGCCCTTCACCCAGCCCGGCGGCGCCTCCCGGCGGATGACGAAGTCGGAGATGATGGTCGGGGTGACGACGACGTCGCGCATGACCACCGGCGGCGACTTGACGCCGAGCAGGTTGCGCCCCTGGTAGTTCACGTCACCCCGGTCCGCGCGGGGAATGCCCTCGGTCAGGTCCACGCGGCCGCCCGTGCCGAACCCGGGAACCGGCCGCCCCGTTCTCGCGTCGACGGCGTGCAGCCAGCCCTCGCTCGTGCCCCAGAAGATGCGCTCGTCGCCGCTCTCTTCGTCGGCCCAGTACGCGATGCCGCGCGAGCCGTAGCCGTGGGTCGGCAGGCCCTCCTGGTACACCTGGGGGTCGTAGACCCAGCGGGTCTCGCCGGTGCCGGCGTCGATGGCCGCCACCTGGTACAGCGCCGTCGACAGGTACAGCGTGCCGTCGATCATCAGCGGCGTCGCCTGGAACCCCCGGATCGAGAACTGCCCCAGGCGCTCGCGCAACGCCTCGAGATCGAGCGCGCCGTCGGCCGACTGCCAGCGCCACGCGATGCGCAGGTCCTGGAAGTTCGCCGCGTCTATCTGGTCGAGCGGCGAGTACTTGGTGCTGCCCTGGTCGCCGGCGTAGGTGCGCCATTCGCCGCCGGTGGCGCCGTACTGGGCCGACACCGGAGCGGAAGCGGCCGCCAGCAGCCCCCCGGCCAGGCAGGCGACGGACGACATCGACATTCTCATGGTGTGCTCCCTGCGGGTCCCGCGGGTTCGAGGAAGACGCCGGGCCCCCTGCTCAGGCCGCCCCCCGGTCCCCCGGGATGCCGACGGAGCCTTCGAGGGCCCCCTCCATCCGCGCCATCCGCTCCCGCAGATCTGCGAACTCGCGGCCCACCTGGTCGAAACGCTGGTTGACGCCGTCGAAACGCTGGCTGCCGCGGTCGCTGGAGTCGTCGAATCGTTGGTTGATGTTGTCGTTGAAATCGTCGAAACGCCGGTTGACGCCGTCGAAACGCTGGTTGATCTTGTCGCTGAAATCGTCGAAACGCTGGTTGATCTTGTCGCTGAAATCGTCGAAACGCCGGTTGACGCCGTCGAAACGCTGGTTGATCTTGTCGCTGAAATCGTCGAAACGCCGGTTGACGCCGTCGAAACGCTGGTTGATGTTGTCGTTGAAATCGTCGAAACGCCGGTAGACCTCGTCGAAACGACGGTTCGTCTGGTCCGCCTGCCGGTCCATTCGGCCGACGAGGACCAGCGCCGTAGCGACCTGTCCCCCGGCCAGCGTCAGCATGCCGACGACGAGCGTGATGAGTTCGGCGCTCACGGTCTCACCATCCCTTCACGACGGGTACCCGCCAGTATTGCACAGCCCGAGCCGGCCACGCGCCCGATCCGGCCGCCATCCTGCCCCGGCGGCACGACACCCCCAGGTCCATGAAAGAAGCATGCCAGGAACGGCCTCCCGGCCGCGTCACACCAGGGCGCCGGCGAGGGGGTCGGCCCCGGTGACGCGCACCCGCACGCGCCGGTTGGCGGCGCCGACGGCCGGCACCGGCACCTTCAGGTAGTTGTCGGTGGCGACGACCGCTCCGCCGTCGAGGGTCAGGCCGGGCCGCACCGCGCCGACCTGGCCCTCGCGGAAGCGGCGGGAGAGCTCGGCGCCGGCATCGCGCAGGGCCCTGGCCCGCTCCCGCACCACCGGCCCCGGCACCCGGTCGGGCAGGCCGGACGCCTCGGTGCCCTCGCGGGGCGACCAGGGGAAGACGTGCAGGTAGGTCAGGGGGCTCGAGGCCACGTAGTCCAGGGTCCGGCGCGCATCCTCGTCCCCCTCGCCGGGGAACCCCGCGATCAGGTCCGCCCCGATGCCGGCGTGGGGCATCCGCTCGCGCACCCGGTCGACGACGCGCCGGTAGCGGTCGAGGGTGTAGGGGCGCCGCATGCGCGCGAGCACGCGGTCGCTCGCGTGCTGCAACGGCAAGTGGAAGTGCGGCGCGAAGCGTCCGCTGGAAGCGACGAGGTCGATCAGCTCGGGGGGGCAGTCCATCGGCTCGAGCGAGCTGATGCGGCAGGTCACGTCCGACGGATGGCCGTCGATGGCCCGCAGCAGGGCGGTGAGGCTCGACGGCGGGTCCAGGTCGCGCCCGTAGGAGCCGAGATGGACCCCGTTCAGCACCACCTCGTGGAAGCCGCTCTCCGCCGCGTGGCCGAGGGCGGCCAGCACCCGCCGGTGGTCGAGGCTGCGCCCGCGCCCCCGCGTCGTGGGGATGATGCAGTAGGAGCAGGCCTCGTCGCAGCCCGTCTGCACCCGCAGCATGAACGCCACGCGCCCGATGCTCGACGGCGAGACGAGGGCGCCGCACGGCCCCGCGCCGTCCCCGAAGCGCTCGGCGGTGGTCTCCGCGCCCGGCAGCAGCCGCTCGACGAGGGTCTCCTTCCCGTCGTTCGGCACCACCTCCGGCGCTCCCGGCAGCGCCGCAATCTCCTCCCCGGCGCGGGTCGCGTAGCAGCCGGTGGCGACCACCCGCGCCCCGGGGTTCTCGCGCGCCACCCGCCGCAGCGCCTGCCGGACGCCCTGGTCGGCCGCCGCCGTCACCGAGCAGCTGTTGACGACCACGACGTCGGCCTCCGCGACCGGCGCCGGGGTGGCGCCGCGGGCGCGGAGCTGCAGCTCCAGTTGCAGCGAATCGGCCTGGTTGACGCGGCAACCGAAGGTGGTGACGGCGTAGCGCGGGGCGGCTCCGGCGTGTCGCAAGACGGCTCCTCTCTGCCGATCCCATTCTCACACGGAACCCTCGACCGCCGAGCAGCCGGTGCGGATCCCTGGTGCGGAACCGGGCGAAATGCCATAGGATCGCGTATTCGACGCTTCACCGGCAGGCCGTCCACCGGCCCTGTCGAACCGGGATCGCCACTTCGGGAGAACATCATGCGCCTTGCTCCGCTCACCTGGGCCACCGCCGCCGCCACCGGCGCCTTCGTCCTGCTCTCCCTGCCGCAGCCGGGGCCGCCGACCACCGCGGCCGCGTCGCGGCAGGAGTCGCCGCGGCTCGCCGACCTGAAGGCCGAGGTCGTCGTCGACGTCGACAGCCGCCGCGACTTCACGCAGCAGATGGTCGACATGCTCTTCAGCTTCGGCGAGCTGGGCTTCCAGGAGTTCGAGACGCAGCGCTACGTCACCGGCATCCTCGAGGACCACGGGTTCACGGTGGAGCAGGGCGTGGCGGGCATCCCGAGCGCGTGGTGGGCCACGTGGGGCTCGGGCTCCCCGGTCATCGCCCTGGGCACCGACGTCGACGGCATCCCCCAGTCGTCGCAGAAGCCCGGGGTCGCGTACCGCGAGCCCCTCGTCCCCGGCGCCCCCGGCCACGGCGAGGGGCACAACTCGGGCCAGGCCCTCAACATCACCGCGGCCCTCGCGGTGCAGAAGATCATGCAGCGCGAGAACCTGCCCGGCACCCTCGTCATCTGGCCGGGCATCGCCGAGGAGCAGCTCGGGGCCAAGGCCTACTACGTCCGGGCGGGCCTGTTCGACGACGTCGACATCGTCCTCTACTCGCACGTCAGCAGCGACATGACCACGAGCTGGGGCGAGAGCGGGGGCAACGGCATGGTGTCGGTCGAGTACCTGTTCGAGGGCGAGAGCGCCCACGGCGCCGGCTCGCCGTGGGACGGGCGCAGCGCCCTCGACGCGGTCGAGCTGATGAACATCGGCTGGAACTTCC
This sequence comes from Vicinamibacterales bacterium, assembly GCA_965116765.1. Taxonomy (GTDB): domain Bacteria; phylum Acidobacteriota; class Vicinamibacteria; order Vicinamibacterales; family UBA8438; genus JAJEEA01. The sequence goes on from OZ220718.1 coordinate 3,564,577, forward strand.
GCCGCGAGCACCTCCGCATCCAGCAGCGCTCGCACTACGTCATCACCGACGGCGGCGACCAGCCCAACGTGGTGCCGCCGACCGCCGCCGTCTGGTACTTCTTCCGCGAGACCGACTATCCCAGCATCATGCGCATGTGGGAGATCGGCGACCGCATGGCCGAGGGCGCCACCCTCATGACCGGCACCACCGTCGAGTCGCGGGTCCTCGGGGCGGCGTGGCCCCAGCACATGAACCGGCCGCTGGCCGAGGCGCTTCACGCCAACATGCTCGACGTCGGCATGCCCGAGTGGAGCGAGAAGGACCAGCGGCTGGCCCGGGCGCTGCAGAAGGAGCTCGGGGTCGAGGAGCGCGGGCTCCCGACCGAGCTCGGCGAGGAGCTGCGGGGCCGCGCGGACATCCCCGACTCGCAGCGGCGGGGCGGCGGGTCGGACGACATCGGCGACATCTCGTGGGTGGTGCCGACCGTGGTGCTCCGGTTCCCGTCGAACATCCCCGGCGGGCAGAACCACAACTGGAACAAGAGCATCGCCATGGCCACCCCCATTGCGCACAAGGGGGCCACCGCCGGCGCCAAGGTCTTCGCCCGGACCCTGCTCGACATCCTCCTGACCCCGTCGCTGGCCGACGACGCGCGCGACTACTTCGAGACGGTGCAGAAGGCCGACACCGAGTACACCTCGTTCCTGCGGCCCGAGGACGACCCCGCGATCTGGCTGAACGCCGAGATCATGCGGACGTTCAAGCCGCAGCTCGAGCAGTACTACTACGACCCGTCGCGGTACGACACCTACCTGGAGCAGCTCGGGATCGAGTACCCGACGATCCGCGAGGAAGAAGAGTAGGGACGCGCGTGACGCCGCGGGGTGCGCCGCCGGCGCACCCCGGACGTCGGGAGGGCCGGCGCCACTCGCGTCGTCCGCAAACGGCTGCCGCGGTCCCGGGATGCGAGCCTGCGGTCGACGGCAGGTTCCTGTCGCCCGGGCGCGAGGGAACGGCGCCACGCCGGTATTCCGCCCAATGACTACCGCGGTCCCCGAGACGCGAGCCGCCGTCGACGGCAGGTTCCTGTCGCCCGGGCGTGAGGGGACCGGCGCCACGCCCGTATTCTTCCCATGACTACCGCGGTCCCCGAGACGCGAGCCGCCGTCGACGGCAAGTTCCTGTCGCTCGGGCGTGATCGGTTTCTCGTCAAGGGCGTCTCCTACGGCACCTTCGCACCCGACGCCGCGGGCGACCAGCTCCCCGCGCCCGACGTCGTCTCGGCGGACTTCGCGCAAATGCGGGAAGCGGGCTTCAACACCGTCCGCACCTACACCCTGCCCCCTCCCCGGGTGCTCGACGAGGCCGCGCGTCACGGGCTGCGCATGATGATCGGCCTGCCCTGGCCGCAGCACGTCGCGTTCCTCGACGACCCCGACCTCTGCCGCGGCATCCGGGAAGACATCATCGCGCGGGTGCGCGAGCTGTCGGGCCACCCCGCCGCCCTCGTCTTCGCCCTCGGCAACGAGATTCCCGCCCCCATCGTCCGCTGGCACGGGCAGGCCCGCGTCGAGCGCTTCCTGCGCGAGCTCTACCACGACGTGAAGGCGGCGGCCCCGGAGGCGCTGCTGACCTACGTGAACTACCCGCCGACCGAGTACCTGTCGCTGCCGTTCCTCGACGTCTGCGCGTTCAACGTCTACCTGCACGCGGAGGCGGACCTGCGCCGCTACCTCGCCCGGCTGCAGCACCTCGCCGGCCACCGCCCGCTGCTCCTGGCCGAGGCGGGGGCGGACAGCCGCCGACAGGGCGGGGAAGGCCAGGCCGCCATCGCCGCCATGCACGTCCGCACCGCGTTCTCCGAGGGGGCGTGCGGTGCCGTGGTGTTCGCGTGGACCGACGAGTGGTGGCGGGGAGGACGGCCGGTCGACGACTGGGCGTTCGGCCTCGTCGACGCCGCGCGCAGGCCCAAGCCGGCCCTCGGCGCGGTCGCCCGCGCATTCGCGGACGCGCCGTTCCCCGAGGCGGAACGGCGGACGTGGCCGAAGATCTCGGTCGTGGTGTGCGCCTACAACGAGGCCGCCACCATCGACGAGTGCCTCACGTCCATCGAGAACCTGAGCTATCCCGACTACGAGATCATCCTCGTCAACGACGGATCGCGCGACGCCACCGGCGACATCGCGCGCCGGCACGCGTCGGTCACCGTGCTCGACATCCCCAACGGCGGCCTGAGCGCGGCCCGCAACGTCGGGCTCGAGCACGCCGCAGGAGAGATCGTCGCCTATACCGACGGCGACGTCCGGGTCGACCCCGACTGGCTGACCCACCTCGTCCGCCCGTTCCTGACCTCGGACGTCGTCGGCGCCGGCGGCCCCAACCTGGTCCCCGCCGACGACCCCCCGATGGCCCAGTGCATCGCGCGCGCGCCCGGCAGCCCCACCCAGGTCATGCTCGACGACCGCATCGCCGAGCACGTGCCCGGCTGCAACATGGCGTTCCGCCGCGACGCGCTCCTCGCGGTGGGCGGATTCAACCCCATCTACCTGCGCGCGGGCGACGACGTCGACATCTGCTGGCGCCTCCAGGCGCGCGGCTGGAAGATCGGGTTCGCGCCGTCCGCGCTCGTCTGGCACCGCCACCGCGCGTCGCTGCGCGCCTACTGGCGCCAGCAGGTCGGGTACGGCGAAGGCGAGTCCTGGCTCAAGCCCCACCATCCCGACCAGTTCCAGGGGCTGCACATCGGGTGGCGCGGGCGCATCTACGGGCCGCTGCCGTTTCACCGCTCGCTCACGCGCGCCCGCGTCAACAGCGGGACGTGGGGCACCGCGCCGTTCCCGTCGGTCTACACCATCGACACCTACCCGTTCGCCTTCATGCCCCACTCGGCCCGCTGGCAGGTCGCCGCCGCCGCCCTGATCGTGCTCGGCGCCGCGACCCTGCTGACGAGCCAGATCGGGCTGGCCCTCGCGCTGCTGACGGTGGGGACGGGCGCCCTCGCCACCACCGTCGCGCGCTGCGTGCGCTACGCCCGCGTCACCGACATCGAGGGGCTGCCGCCGCTGGTCCGTCGCCCGCGCCGCCTGAGCCGCATCCTCTACCGGTCGCGCATCGCGGGGCTCTACTTCGTCCAGCCCCTCGCGCGCGCGTGGGGCCGCCTGCGCGGCGCGATGTCTCCGCCCGAGGTCCTGCGCGCACCGGCGAACGGACGGCGCGCCCCGACCGCCGCGGCCGGGGCCATCGGGGCGCTGAGGGCCGCCGTGTCGCGCCGCACCCCGCCCCGGCGCTTCTGGAGCGAGACCTGGATCGCGGCGGAATCGCTGCTGTCGCACCTGACGGCCCGGCTCGAACGGACGCGCGAGGTGCGGACGGTCGAGATTGACGACGGCTGGCAGGCCGACCGCGACGTCAGCGTCGGCCTGAACCGGTGGACGCGGCTGCAGCTTCGGGTGCTGGTGGAAGAGCACCACGAGGGACGGTGCCTCGTCCGCCTCGCGCGGCGGCTGCGGGCAACCCCCAGGCTGTGGCTTCTGGGCGGGTGCCTCGCGGGAAGCGCGCTGGCCGGTGCCGCCCTCGGCCCGGCCCCGTACTGGCCGGGGATCGCCGGTGCCGGGGCGCTGCTCGCGGCCTGGGGGGCGCGCACCCTGCGACAGTCCGCGCGCGCCGTCGCCGCCGTCGACGCGGCCGTCGCGGACACCGTGGCCGCGCTGGGCCTGATGCCGCTGCCGGACACGGCGGCACCGGAGAAGTCGCGCGCCATCGGGGAGACCGCCGACTCGCCGGCCCCGACTCCGCGGGCGGACGCGGCAACGCCGCGAGCCAGCGCGGCGGCGCGCGCCGACACCGCGCCGCCGCGAGCCGACGACGTGCTGTCGAGCCACGACGAGACCGCGCGTGGCACCGAGACCGGCGGGGCGCCGGCGTGAATCGGGAGCGTCCACGAGACTCGCGACCCGGGCGGCGGAGCAAGGACCCGGTTCGGGAACATCGACCGCCACAGGTCGAGGGCGCCGCACCGACATCGGCGAGGCGCCGGCGTGAATCGGGGGGCGTCCACGAGACTCGCGACCCGGGTGGCGGAGCAAGGACCCCGTTCGGGAACATCGGTCATCACCGGTCGAGTGCGCCGGCCGAGCCGCAGGAACCGGTGCGGCGGAGCACGGCGCCCGCGAAGGGAACGACACCATGACCACAACCGCAACGCAACTTCGACGAGCGCACGCGAGCTCCCGGCTCTCCTTCTGGCTGACCGCGTGCATCGCGGCGTGCCTGCTGACCGCCGCCGCCCCGGCGGCGGCGCAGGACGGCATCCTCGTGGTGGGCGGCGAGGGACGCCACTGCGGCGAGGACCCGCAGTGCGTCAACCGTCTGCATCCCGCCATTCCCATGGCCGCGCGCGCGCAGCCGGGCCAGACCATCGTCTTCCGCGTCCGCAACGCCAGCGACTTCGACCTCGACCCCGCGAGCACCTACGACGATCCGCGCCAGGGGGACGCCCAGATCGGGACCGTCCACCCCCTGACCGGACCGGTGCACATCGAGGGGGCCGAGCCCGGCCACGTCCTCGCGGTGACCCTCCTCGACATCGCCCCGGGGCGCTTCGGCTACACGTCGGTCAGCCCCATCGGCTTCGTCTCCGACCATGTCACCGGAGCGTTCCGTGCCGAGTGGCGGCTCGACCGCACCGAGGCGGTCAGCGACGACGTGCCCGGGGTGCGCATCCCCAACGCCAGCTTCCCCGGCATCCTCACCGTGCTGCCCGGCCCCGAGCAGCACGCCGCGATGCTGTCGCGCGAGGCCGAGCTGCGCGCCCTCGGCGGGGCCGGCTTCCCGCCCCACGCCCTGCACGCCTCGCCCGCCGCCGTCTGCGGCCCCGGCGGGTCGCACGCCGACGAGTGCCTGCGCACCCTCCCCCCGCGCGAGCACGGCGGCAACCTCGACATCCGCTACCTGCAGGTCGGCGTCACGGTGTACCTGCCCTGCTACGTCGAAGGCTGCGGCCTCGCCATCGGCGACCCCCACTTCGCGCAGGGCGACGGCGAGGTCTCCGGGACCGCCATCGAGATGGACGCCGACTTCACCGTGACCACCCGGCTCATCACCGACGGCCCCGCCCTGACCCGCGGCCCCCACTTCGAGGGACCCGCGCGCGTCCTCGACATCCCCTCGCGCCGCTTCTACGCCACCACCGGCTTCCCCCTCAAGGCGGTCGGCGAGGTCCCCCCCGACATGCGCTACCTCGGCGCCTCCGAGCGCATCGCGGGCCTGCGCAACCTGTCGAAGGACGTCTCCCTCGCCGCGCGCAACGCCCTGCTCGCGATGATCGATTACATGACCGACACGTACGGCCTGACCCCCGAGCAGGCCTACGTCGTGGCCAGCGTCGCCGTCGACCTGCGCATCGCCCAGCTCGTCGACGCCCCCAACGTCGGGGTGACGGCGCTGCTGCCGCTCGACATCTTCGCGGGACGCTGAGCACCGGCAGGGTCCGGCAAAGTCCGGACGGCAAGGAAAGCAGTCGATACGGAGCCGCCAACTGCCGCAGGGCGAGGAGCGTCTCTACGACGTTCCGTGCCTGGCATGCGGCAAAGCCAGCTTCCGTCACCGTCGCGAGGACCGGTCGAGTCCGGACGGCAAGGAAAGCAATCGATACGGAGCCGCCAACTGCCGCAGGGCGAGGAGCGTCTCTACGACGTTCCGTGCCTGGCACGCGGCAAAGCCAGCTTCCGTCACCGTCGCGAGGACCGGTCGAGCCCCTTTGGCGCGCGTGGGCCTGCCGTCCCGCAGGGCGGGCCGCGTGCTAGGAGTCTGCGCCGTAGAACGGCGCGGACTCCTGTAGGATTGGTTGGGCGCCAAGCGGAGCCGAAAGCGACGATTGGCGGGCTAGCATGAGCGCCCCGACTGGACCCACATGACCGACCCCGTCGCCGACGCCGTGCGCCCCGCCACCGCCCTGCAGGCGCTGGGGCCGCTCGGCCTCCTCGTCGCCCTGCTCGCCGGCTCGGTCTACCTGTTCGGGGACGGCTCGTCGAGCGGCCCGAACCAGATCGCCCTCATGCTCGCGGCAGCGGCGGCGGCCCTGGTGGGGCTGCGCAACGGGCACCCGTGGCCGGCCATCGAGCAGGGCATCCGCCGCAGCATCTCGGTGTCGACGGGGGCCATCCTCATCCTGCTCGTGGTCGGCGCCCTCATCGGGACGTGGATCCTCGCCGGGGTCGTCCCGACGATGATCTACTACGGGTTGCTGGTGCTGTCGCCGGCGGTGTTCTACGCCACCGCCTGCGTCATCTGCGCGTTCGTCTCGGTCGCCACCGGCAGCTCGTGGACCACCGCCGGCACCATCGGCATCGCGCTCGTCGGCATCGCCACCGCGCAGGGGCTGAACCTGGGCCTGGCCGCGGGGGCCATCATCTCGGGCGCCTACTTCGGCGACAAGATGTCGGCCCTGTCCGACACCACCAACCTCGCCCCCGCCGTGGCCGGCACCGACCTGTTCACCCACATCCGGCACATGGCGTGGACGACGGGGCCGAGCATCGCGGCGGCGCTGGTGCTGTTCACGGCGGCCGGCTTCGTGGCCCCGGCCCCCGCCACCACCGCCGAGCTCGCGGTGGTGCTGGAGGCGCTCGACGCCCAGTACGCGCTGGGGCCACACCTGCTGATTCCGGTGGCCCTGGTGCTGGCCCTGGTGCTGCGGCGCGTCCCCGCGCTCCCCGCGCTGCTCGCCGGCGCCCTGGCCGGGGCGCTCTTCGCGGGGCTCTTCCAGGGCGACACGGTCGTGGCGTTCGTGGCCGAGCCCGGCCTCTCGCGGCCCGTCGCGATCGTCAAGGGGTGCTGGATCGCCCTCTTCGACGGGTTCGCCCTCGACTCGGGCAACGCCGCCCTCGACGACCTCCTCAGCCGCGGCGGGATGAGCAGCATGCTGACGACGATCTGGCTGGTCATGTCGGCGATGGTGTTCGGGGGAGTCATGGAATCGACCGGCCAGCTCGAGGCGGTGGCGCGGCGCATCCTGCGCGCGGTGCGGAGCGCGGGCAGCCTCACCATGGCGACCCTGGCCACCGCGTTCGGCACCAACGTGGTCACGTCCGACCAGTACATCTCCATCGTGCTGCCGGGGCGGATGTTCCGGGCCGAGTACGAGCGGCGCGGGCTCGACCCGTGCAACCTGTCGCGGACCCTGGAGGACGGGGGCACCATCACCTCGGTGCTCGTCCCCTGGAACACCTGCGGGGCATACATGGCCGGCACTCTCGGGGTCGCCACCCTGACCTACGCCCCGTTCTGCTTCTTCAACCTCATCAACCCCCTGGTCGCGGCCCTCTACGGATGGGCCGACGTCTCGATCGTGAAGCGCGAGTCGACTCCCCGCCCCGCCGCGGAATGACCGGGCGCGCATCGGCCCCGCCGGGTGATTGCCGCCGGCGCCGTCAGGTTGGCGGTCCCGGTGTCGGCCCCGGCCGGCACGCATCGACCCGGCCGGCCACCTCGACCGCCCGCCGGAGGCCCGCCGAGCCGGCCGCTCTCCGGAGCCTCGACGCCGCACGGCGCTTCAGCGGCCGGTGTCCCGCTGTCCGGCGTGCGCCCCGGCCGTCCCGATCGCCCCCGATGAGCCCCGATGGGTCCCGATGAGTCCGGCGGGCCGGCGTTCGTGACATACTGGGAGTTTGGCCCTCTCGCCGCCCGGGCGGGAGATCGGGGCGCCGCCGCGCCCCGGGGGAGCGCGATGGCATTCGGACGACGCACGCGTCAGGCGGGGATGATCTTCATCTTCGTCACCCTGTTCATCGACATCCTCGGCCTGGGCATCATCATCCCCGTGCTGCCCGAGCTCATCAGGGAGTTCACGGGAGGCGACGACTCGCGGGCGGGCGTGTACTACGGGGTCATCATCGCGCTCTACGCGCTGATGCAGTTCCTGTGCGCGCCGGTGCTCGGGGCCCTCTCCGACCGGTTCGGCCGCCGGCCCATCATCCTCGGCTCGCTGTTCGGGTTCGGCGTCGACTACCTCGTGCAGGGCTTCGCGCCCACCATCGGCTGGCTCTTCCTGGGCCGCGCGATCGCCGGGGTCATGGGGGCCAGCGTCACCACCGCCAACGCGTACATCGCCGACGTGTCGACGCCGGAGACCCGGGCCCGCAACTACGGCTTCGTGGGGGTCGCCTTCGGGCTCGGCTTCATCTTCGGCCCCGCCCTCGGGGGGCTCCTGGGCGGCATCCACCTGCGCCTGCCGTTCTTCGTCGCGGCGGGGCTGGCCCTCGTCAACTGGCTGTACGGGTACTTCGTGCTGCCCGAGTCGCTGCCCCCCGACCAGCGCAGCCCCGTCTCGTGGGACCGGATGAACCCGTTCGGCAGCCTGCGGCGGCTGCGCGCCTATCCCCTCGTGGCCGGCATCGCGGTGGTCTTCGTCTTCGCGTCGCTCGCCCAGCGGGGCCTCGAGAACGTGTGGGTGCTGCACGCCGGCTACCGCTACGGGTGGGACGCCCAGGCCAACGGCCTCACGCTGGCCCTCGTCGGGGTGATGGCGGCGCTGGTGCAGGGGCTGCTGGTCCGGCCCATCGTCGCCCGCCTCGGCGAGCGGCGCGCGATTCTCTTCGGCATCGGCGTCTCGATGCTGGCGTTCCTCGGCTACGGCCTCGCGTCGGCGGGCTGGGTGGTCCTCGTCATCATCGTGCTGGGGTCGGTCGCGGGGGTCGCGCACCCGACGATACAGGGGCTCGTGGCCGGCGCCGTGCCGTCGTCCGAGCAGGGGAAGATACAGGGCGCGCTGACCTCGCTCATCAGCCTGACCGCGATCGCGGCGCCGCTTCTCTTCACGGCGGGGCTCTTCAGCTACTTCACGTCGACCCGCGCGCCGATCCACCTGCCGGGGGCGCCGTTCCTCCTCGGCGCGGCCCTGTTCGCGGTGTCGCTGGTCCTTCTCGTGCGGCTGTTCCGCCGGCTGCCGGAGCCGGCGGACGCCCCGGTGAGTCCCGCCGCCGGGCCCGCGCCCGTCGACGAGGCGGCCGCCGTCGCCGCCGACGGCGCCTGAGTCCGGGGTCCTTGCATCTCCCGCGCCGGGCTGCCACGATGAATCGGTGCGCGCCTACGAGTGGATCGTCTGCGGCTACTTCGCGTATCTCATCGTCCTCGCCCGCGTCCAGCCGCTGTCGGCGACCCGCCGCAACCGGGTGCTGGCGGTGGGGGTGGCCTGCATCGGGCTGGTGCTCGTGCTCTCCCAGCTCCGCCTGCAGCTCCCCATGCGGATCGCGCGCGACTGGGTGCCGTGCATCTACCTGCTGCAGGGCTACTGGATGAGCGGGCTCTTCTTCCGGCGCCCCATGGAGGCGGTCGAGGACCGGCTGCTGCGGCTCGACGGGCGCCTGCTCGGGGCGATGCGGCTCGACGCGGTGGTGGGGCGGACGCCGCGCCCGGTCCTCGAGCTGATCGAGCTGGCCTACCTGTGCGCGTATCCGTTCGTGCCGATCACCCTGGGCCTGCTCTACGGCGCCGGCCTGCGGGGAGAAGCGGACCAGTACTGGACGGCGGTGCTCCTCGCCGCCTACGCCTGCTACGGCCTCCTGCCGTGGATTCAGACACGGCCGCCGCGAACCATCGAGCCGCCGGGCTCCATGGACCAGCGCCGCCTCGCCCTCCGGCGGCTGAACCGCGTCGTGCTCGACCGAGCGTCGGTGCAGGTCAACACGATTCCGAGCGGCCACGCCGCCACCGCCGTCGCCGCCGCCCTCGCGACGGCCGGGCTGCGGCCCGACCTGCTCGTCCCCCTCCTCGCGACGGCGGGGGCCATCGCCGTCGCCACCGTCGTCGGACGCTACCACTACGCGGCCGACACCGTGCTCGGGGTCGCGGTCGGCGCCGCCGCCTGGTGGCTCACGACGTGATCGGCTTCTTCAGGCGCACCGGCGCCACGTGGCGGATGCGCTGGTTGATCAGCTCGACGAAGACCGAGAACGCCATCGCGAAGTAGAGGTAGCCCTTGGGAATCTCCTGGTGGAACCCTTCCGCCACCAGCGAGAAGCCCACCAGCAGCAGGAAGCTCAGCGCGAGTATCTTGACGGTCGGGCGCTCGTTGACGAACGCGCTGATCGCCTCGGCCGAGACCAGCATGATGACCACCGCGATCATGATGGCCGCGACCATCACCCCGAGCTGGTCCACCATGCCCACCGCGGTGATCACCGAGTCGAGCGAGAAGACGACGTCGAGCACCAGGATCTGCATGATGACGCCGGCGAACGTCGCCGTCTTCCGCGATCGGTGCCCCTCCTCCCCCTCCAGGCTCTCGTGGATCTCGTAGGTCGACTTCGCCAGCAGGAAGAGCCCGCCCCCGAGCAGGGTCAGGTCGCGGCCCGACACCTCGCGGCCGAACACCGCGAAGAGCGGCTCCGTGAGCTGGATGATCCAGCTCAGCGACATCAGCAGGACGATGCGCGACAGCATGGCCAGCCCCAGGCCGACCCGGCGGGCGAGCCTCTGCTGGTGGTGGGGCAGCTTGTCGGACAGGATGGAGATGAAGATGACGTTGTCGACGCCCAGCACGACCTCGAGAATGGTGAGGGTGACGAGGGCGATCCAGATCTCGGGGTTGAACAGCCATTCCATGACGGGTTCTCCGGGGCCGCGAGCCGGGGTCGGCAAAACGGCGGCGCCGCCAAGAGGCGCGCGCTCCGCTGGGCAGGCGCGGCCGGCGCAAGAAGGCGCAACGGTCCGGCGGGGTGGTTCGGGGTCGGCGGCGCCGCCGCAGACGGCGGCGCCGCTCCAGGCAGTCCTGCGCGTACCTCAGTGCACGTGCATCGCGTAGTCGGGCCAGCACCACTCGACGTCGCCGAGCAGTCCTGCGCGTGCCTCAGTGCACGTGCACCGCGTAGTCGGGCCAGCACCACTCGACGTCGCCGACGAGCCGATTCCACGGATCGAATCCGTCGTGGAGCGGCTCGAGCACGTCATCCGCGAACGCCCTCAGCGCGCGCGCGGCCCCGGCCGAACCGGCCGAGGGATCCAGCGTGCGCGCAATCCGGTGCCGCACGTCCTCGAGGTGCAGCCGGGTCGCGCGGTCCGACGTCCGGTCCAAAGCGAGCACGACGGAGGCGTCGAGCGCGCGCAGCTCGCCGCGCAGGAACGGCCCCGCGTCGCCGTTGGCCTGCGACGAGCCGCCGAGCCGCCCCTCGACCAGGTCGAGGTACGCCCGCTGCAGGTTGCGGCGGTAGGCGTCGACCCCGACCTCCGCCTCGTCCAGCTCGCTCCAAACGCCGCCGCGCACGTCGGCCAGGAACTCGGTGGCGGGATAGGCGGCGTCGCCGTCTATCACCTCCTGCTCGACGAGCCGGGCCAGCCGGGCGGCGGACAGCAGCGTCCCGAGCACCCGGGTCTGGCTGATCCGAATCCGGTTCAGCACCCCCACCGGCTCGATGCGGCGCAGTATCTCCGGGTCGGTCAGGAACGCCGGCGGCATGAACGCGTGCTCGTTCAGGAACGCCACCGCCTTCGCCTGGACGTCGCGCGCGATGGTCGAGAAGCGCACCCCGTCCTGGCCGTGGTGCTTCTGCTGCGAGTCGACTCCGCCCACCACCGCGGCGACGTGGTTCATCTCGAGCGTCCACTGCCCGACGAGCCGCGCGTACAGCTCGTCGAGGTCGTCGTAGGGCTCGCCCGGCGCGGCGGTGGCGTCGAGCAGCATCGCCGCGACGCGCTCGAGGTTCTTCAGCCCCAGCGCCGTCGACGCCACCGCGTCGGCGTCGCCCACCGCCTCGGTCACCTGGCCGGGGTCGGCGCCGCGCGCGCCGGGGGTCGAGAAGCGGAGCCACGCCGTCTCGTCCTGCTCGCGCGCCCACGCGTCGAGGGTCGCCCGCTCGTCGTCGGGGGTCTCCGCTCCCGCGATCGGGGCGTAGCCCCACCGGGTGGCCCACTTGTCGTAGGGGCCGATCTTGGGAATCAGGTCCTCGGGGGCGATGCCGTCCTCGGGCTGCGCGACGTAGTTGAAGCGCGCGTAGTCCATCAGGGTCGGGGTGTGGCTCATCGTCCGCACCCACTCGGGGTCGCGCACCCGCTCGTGCGGGTAGAGCGAGCTCGCCTTCATGTTGTGCTGGAAGCCGAGGGTGTGCCCCACCTCGTGGGCCACCACATAGGCGAGCAGCTCGCCCATCAGCTCGTCGGGCAGGGGCAGCGTTTGCGCGCGCGGGTCGAGCGGCCCCACCTGCACGAAGTACCAGTCGCGCAGCAGGTTCATGACGTTGTGGTGGAACTGGATGTCCGCCTCGAGAATCTCCCCCGTGCGCGGGTCGTTCACGTGGGGGCCGGAGGCGTTCTCCACCGTCGACGGCAGCCACCGGATGACCGAGTAGCGGGCGTCCTCGGCGCTCCAGTCGGGGTCCTCCTCGGCCGACGGCGCCTCGCGCGCGACGATCGCGTTGCTGAACCCGGCCTCCTCGAACGCCGGCTGCCACTGCTCGATGCCGTCCTTCATGTACGGCACCCACTTGGCGGGGGTCGCGGGGTCTATCCAGAACGTGATCGGGGTGACGGGATCGGACAGCGCCCGGTCCGGGTGCTGCTTCTCCAGCCGCCAGCGGGTGATGTAGCGCCGGCGCGGCGAGCGGTGCTCGTCGCGGCCGTAGTCGATCTGCCGCACCGAGAAGTAGCCGACCCGCTCGTCGAAGAGCCGCGGCATCATCGGCTCGTCGGGCAGCCTGACCATGCTGTAGTGCAGCACCACCGTCGCGCTGCCCGGCCGCATGCCGCGGCGGAACACCACCCTCGGCCGGTTGGCCGAGGTGGACGCCGGCGGCGCGGTGTAGGTGTGGGTGGCCCTGACCTCGATGTTCCGCGGATACGACACCACCGACTCGACGAACGAGCGGTCCCGCGCGAAGCCGCGCGCCTGCAGCCGCGACCGGGCGCTGAACTCGGGCACCTCGGTGTTGAAGAGCGCGGTGACGTCGATCACGGGTGCTTCCGCCTCGGACAGCGCCTCGATGTCGAACGCCCGCAGGATGGTGTCGTTGTTGGCGGCCTCGACCGCCCGCGCGATGGGCCGCGACTCGTCGGCGACGATGGCGTAGGACACGCTCTTCAGCAGCACCCGGTCGCCGCGCCGCTCCCACTTGACCACCCGGCTCCCCAGCGCCTGCCCGCCGTAGCCGACCCCCTCGCTGGTGCGCTCGATCTGGCTCACCCAGAGGAACTCGCGGCCCAGCTCGTCGACGGGAATCTCGTAGAACACCTTGTCGTCGAGCCGGTGCACGAGGAACACCCCCTCGTCGGTCTCCGCCTCGTCGGTGATCACCTCGTCGTAGGGCTGAATGCCGTCGTCGCGACCGCGACCCCGGCGCGGCCGCTCTTCTTCGGCCTCTTCATCCTCTTCCGGGTCCTCGGCCGTCTCCTGTTCTTCCTCCTCCGGCGCCGGCTCCGGCGGCTGATCCTGCGCCGCGGTCACGCCGGGAAACGCCAGACCTGCCGCCAGCCAGAAGACGACGGCGCGTACCGTAGCGAGTCGCGTCACGGACATGAAGCTGCTCCTCTATTGAGAGATCGGCCGAAGGCGACACCATATCACCACATCGCCGATCCTCGCGGACGCCCGCGTCCCGCCGACAGGACGGTTGATATCTTCGCGGCAGACGCGGATGATCGGCGCGATGGCAGATTCGCCCCCCGGTCCGCGGACCGGTCCCGCCGAAGACCCGCACCGCGGCTTCCCGGCCTGGATCTGGCCCGTCTACCTCGTGCTCTTCAGCGCGTCGGTCCCCTGGTACCTGCCGGCCGACGGGCCGTTGCGCATCTGGCTCGGCCTGCCCCACTGGGTGGTCCTCTCGCTCGCGGCGACGGCGGGGGTCGCCGTCTTCACCGCCTTCGTGGTGCACCGCCTCTGGCCCGAGGAATGAGCGAGTCCCTGGGCGCGGGCGCGGTCGTGGCCGTCGGGCTCTACCTGACCGCCATCCTCGGCGTCGGCTACGCCGCGCGCCGCCGGCGCACCGGCGAGTCGCTCGCCGACTTCTACCTCGCGGGCCGGCAGCTCACCGGGCCGGTGCTCCTGCTCACCCTCTACGCGACCCAGTACAGCGGCAACACCCTCATCGGCTATCCCGGCGAGGCGTACCGCCTCGGCTACTCGTGGGTGATGAGCGTCGGCTTCATGATGGCGATCATCGTCGCCTACCTGCTCTACGCGCCGCGGCTCCACCGGCTGGCCCGGCGGCACCGCTTCGTCACCCCCGGCGACTGGCTCGCCCACCGCTTCCGCTCGCCCGCCCTCACCCTCCTCGCGAACCTGCTGCTCGTGGCGGCCATCTCCAACTACCTGCTCGCCCAGCTCATGGCGATGGGCCACATCACCGCCGGCCTCTCCGGCGGCGCCGTCCCCTACTGGGCGGGGGTCGTGCTGCTGACTCTCGTGGTGCTCGTCTACGAGACCGTCGGGGGCATGCGGGCGGTCGCGTGGACCGACCTCGTGCAGGGCCTCATGCTGGTGACGGGCCTGACGGGGCTGCTGCTCGCGGCGGTGCCGGGCCCGTCGCACGTGGCCGACGTGACGGCCTGGCTCGCGGTCGAGGCCCCCGAGAAGGTCGCCGTCCCCGGCTGGGAGACCTGCCGCAACTGGTTCAGCACCCTCGCCCTCATCGGCTTCTCGGGCGCGGTCTATCCGCAGGCGGTCCAGCGCATCTACGCGGCGCGCGACGGCGCCGCCCTGCGCCGCTCGTTCGGCATCATGGTGTTCCTGCCCATGGTCACCACCGGGCCCGTCTTCCTCGTGGGGGTGCTCGCCATCGAACGGCTGGCCGCGGCCGGCCCCGTCGCGGGCGACCAGGTGCTGCCGCTTCTCCTGACCGAGTGGGGCTCGAGCTCGCCCCTGCTGTACGTCCTCAGCCTGATCGTCATCGTCGCGGTGGTCAGCGCCATCATGTCGACGGCCGACTCGGTGCTGCTGAGCCTGTCGTCGATGCTCGCCAAGGACGTGCTGGGCACCACCGTCCTGCGCGGGGCCGACGAGGCGCGCCTCACCCGGGCCGGCAAGCTCGTCTCGTGGGTGCTCGTCGCCGCCCTCGTCGGCATCGCCCTCGACCCGCGCATCACCCTCTGGGGCCTCACCGAGCTCAAGATGGAGATCCTCGCCCAGGTCGCCCCCCTCTTCATCCTCGGCGTGAGCTGGAACCGGCTGACGACGCGGGCGGCGCTGGCCGGCATGGTCACCGGCACCCTCGTCTACGCCGGCCTCCTCGCGGCCGGCCACCCCGAGCCGTGGAACGTCCACGCCGGGGTGGTCGCGCTGCTCGTCAACGTCGCCGTGTGCGTTGGGGTGACGCGCCTCGACCCCAACCCCGCGCCGGCGGGATGAGGAGATCGGGCGAACGCCGCGGCCGGCGCGCTCGTGCCGGCTGGCGCCGGAACTGCTCAGCCCGGACTCGGAGCTCCGGCGGTCGGGTGACGTTGCTTGTCGGCGGTTCAGCGAGGGGCTCTACGCATCAGCCACCTCAGCCAACCCGCGAGGTCGGTGACCAGCAGCGTCGGATTCTCGATCGGGCGCCCGATACGGCAGACAAGGACGCGCCGGCTCGCGTCGACGAGGTCGGCGGTCTTGTGCAGCCGCGCGATCATGTCGGTCGACGGGTCGCTCGTCAGCGTCACCTCGACGGACCAGCGGTCGGTTCCCCAGTCCAACAGCAAGTCCAGCTCGTAGCCGTCGGACGTCCGAAAGAAGAACGGCTGCGCCCGCTTGCCGGCCGCCGCGAGGGTCGCCAGCGTCTGCTCGATGACGAACCCCTTCCAGCTGTGGCCAAGCCACGGCTGCCGGTAGAGCTGGTCGAGGTCGACGACGTTCATCAACGCGTGCAGCAGCCCGCTGTCGCGCCAGTACACGCGCGGGGTCTTGACGATGCGCTTGCGGACGTTGCCGCTGAACGGCGGCACCCGCCGAATCAGGAAGGCGCCGTCCAGGAAGTCGCAGTAACGCAGCACCGTCTTGTGGTCGAGGGCGAGGGAAGCCCCGATCTGCGAGGCGTTGAGCGGTTGACCGTGCGACGCCGCCAGCATCGCCAGGAGCCGCATCGTCTGTTGCGGCCTCGCCGGCAGGCCCCATTGGGGCAGGTCGCGGCTCACGAGGGCATCGAGGTAGCGCGCCTGCCAGTCCGGGAACATCTCGGGCTCGAGTATGCCGCCGTCGGGGTACCCCCCGCGCAGCCAGAGGTCGTCGAGACGCCCCGCCGGCAGCTCGGGGAGAATGAACGGCGTCAGCCGGACCAGACCCAGCCGGCCCGCCAGCGACTCGGCGACGTTGGTCATCAGCGTCGGCGACACCGACCCGAGCAGCAGGAACCGGCCGTTTCGCTTCCGGTCGGCGTCGATGGTGCTGCGCAGGCGCGTGAACACGGCCGGCTCCCGTTGCGCCTCGTCGATCACCACCAGCTTCCGCCCGCGCGCCAGGGCGTCCCACTCGGCATCGAGGCGAGCCGCGCTGCCCGCCGCCTCCATGTCGAAATAGACGCCCCCCAGGCGCCTCGCGAGGGTGGTCTTGCCGCTCTGGCGCGGACCGAGGACGGCCGCGGCGGGTAACCGCTGCAGGACCTCCCGAACCCGCCGCGTGCAGATGCGCGGTCGCATGCTTGCAGTATGGGAATCCATTCCCAGATTGCAACACTCCGATCATGCGTGAAGGGCGGAAAGCGGCCCGCTGCCGCGGCACGCCGCTCGTCGGCCGGCGTGCCGATTGTGGGCGCGTCGGCCTGCGGTACGCGAACCGCGGCCGACGGCGTACGACGCTCGCATCAACTCCGAGGTGCGCATGGAACCCGCCAGCGGCGTGGAAGAACGGGCGGCCCCCCTTCGATCCAATGTCGCATCGAGCAAGCGCGTTCCCACACCGGGCTTTGGCGGCGGCGGAACGCCGACCACAGGATTCCACTCGATTCACCGTTTCTTCTGGGGTCAGGTTTGGTGTCGCTTGACAGCTGCCCCCGACTGCCTTGACGTCCAGTGCCGGAGCACGCGCCCCTACCGCGTGCAGGAGGGCCGCTGCGCCTCGTGCGGCGGGCCGTGTCGGAACTGTCGCGCTGCTGCGCCGACTCCCGGGCCGCCAGCCGATGCGGGTAGGATCGGCCGCCGCGGGCCGGGAAGGCCCGAGAAGGAGGATGAGCGATGGTACACCCGACGAGGCCCGGGCACGGTGACAACGGAGATTTCGTGACCGAGTTCGAGCCCGTGGACGGCCCCGGGTTCTTCCCTGGTGCCGGCGGGTACTTCCACGGATGCGCTTCAACATGCTCAAGTCGCATCGTCCTTTTTGGCACGGAGTTCGGCTTGGAGAAGTACTGGCGGGAGAAGGTTGTGGCCAACGGCGGTGAGAGGCGGACGCAGGCAACGCTGTGCGCGCTTCGGTGTCTGATCGACGAGGTCGCGGATGACACTGGCATCAACGATCTGGCGTGCCGCTGTCGCCTGTCTAACGCCGTGCTGGCGCTCGCGAAGCATACAGAACGGGTCCAGAAGAGCACGGATGCCCACAAGGCGTACGCCAGCCCGGACGCCAAGGGGTACCTCCGAGAGTGCGGTGATGCGCACCGGCGGTGGCTACAGGAGCAGAAACCGGATCTGGTCGTGCTGCTGGGGGCAAGGCAGCTGAGTGACTACCGGCGCGACATCTGGTCACGGGTGTGGTGCGATCTCTTCGGGCCGGGCGGAGAGTGGCACCGAATCGAGATGAAGGACGCCCTGGACGATCCCGTCAGGTCGACGGAATCGGGGCCGCGCGTCCAGTTGATGTACCACCCATCATCCGGGCGGCATTGGCACAATCACCTCGACCGTGCCCGCCGGGTCCTGGTGGAAGAAGTGAAGGAGCTGGCGCGGTCCTCGGGGCGCTAGAGCCAACCACCGGGACGGGGCTGGCCGGCATCTTCACCGGCATCGCCGTCCGTGTCGGCCTCGGCCTGCGACCGCGGACGCCACAACACGTGGATCGCCCAATCCAGATCCAGGCGCTCACCGCGCCAGTCCGGCGTCAGAGTGTCGGGGTCGATCGAAATGCCCTCCTGTTCGAGCCGCGCCGTCACCGGCGCCAGCGGCGGGTCGGTCCACACGGGCGCGGCCGGCGCTTCCGGCAGGCGGCGGCCGTCCGGCCGAATGAACTCCACGTCACCGGCGGCATCGAGGGTCACGCGGAACCCTTCCTCGTGCACCGCCCGGTGATGCCGGCGGCAGAGCAGCACCAGATTGTCGAGCGCAGTCCGGCCGCCGTCGGCCCAGTGCTCCACGTGGTGGGCGTCGACACGGACGTTCCGGCACCCCGGGAACCGGCACTGACGGTCGCGCGCCCGTAGCGCGCGCCGCAGCGCGGGTGAGATGGTCCGGGTCCGGCGACCGACGTCCAGAATCTCGCCGGCCGGACCGTGCTGCATCCTGACCATGGCCGCGTCGCAAGACAACCGACGCGCCGTCTCCGTCGAGACGTGGATGCCACCCGCCTCGTCGAGCACCGTCTGACCGCAGCCGGTCGAGGCGGACACAGTTGTCCGAGGTGCCGGACAAGCGTGGAGCGCCCTGAGCGACCGCCCGTCGTGACCCGCATCCCGGGTTGCATCCGCACGCACTCCGGGGTCGCCGCCGGGCCGCTCCGATTCCGACGACGCCGCTCCCGGCGTTCCCGCGGGAACGTCCAGGCAGCTGCCGCGTCGCTCGGGCTCGGCCGCGACCGGCGTCGACGGCCCCGCGGATACGCCCAGGCCGGCGCCGGCCTGCTTCGATCCGCACATTGCCGGCGCCGATGTTCCCGCGGGAACGTCCGACGAGTCCGTCAGGGCGGCCGCGTCCACGTGCACCACCACCTGATAGCGGTCGCCCGCCGTCCCCCGGTCGAGCCCGCCCGCCAGCGCGCACTCCGCAATCACCCCCAGCGCGTCGGCCTGCCGCTGGGCTAGCGACGGCGCCGACTTCTCCGCCGCTTGCCCGGGGCAGGCGTCCGCGCCCGGGGCGCCTCCGGCATCCGCGCCCCCGGCCGCGACCGGCGTGTCCTCGCCGCGCGCCTGGTCGCACGCCGCCTCCAACGCCCGACGGACGACAGCACCCACCTCCGGCGACAGACGGCCCCGCACCACCACCATCCCGCCCTCGTCCACCCACGTCCGCAGCGACCGCGTCTCGTGCCGCCGCCGGTCCTCGGCCTGCTCCGTCTCGCGGTCAACGCACCGCCACGCCCGCACGATCTTCTCCACGTGGGCGGCGGTGCCCGACAGCGCCACGTTCAGCAGGTCGTCCTCCGACTCCGCTGTCGCCACCCGCGTGATCGCCCGCATCTTCGAGTAGGAGACCTTGCCGCGCCGCATCGCGTCGCTCAGCTTCGGCAGATCGGCCAAGGCGCGGGCCACCCGCACGTGCTCACGGGCCGCGCCCGGGGCGAGCCCGGTGCGCCACCCGAGCCACTCTGCGCACGACACGCACGGAGCCCAGCCGTTGCGCTCGTCGAACCGGCGGATCAGCTCCAGCAGCTCCCACGTGGCCGCCTGGATCCGGGCCGAGAGCTCGGCGATGCGGTCGCCGAGCGCCACGACCTCGGCCTGGGGACCGTCAGGGCACCAGGGCCGAGGCGGGGACGCGTCGCCCGAGGGCACGAACGAGTCCGCGGGATGCGGTGCAGTGAGTGGGGCAGCCGGTATCGTCTCAAGGTGCATACCCCATCATAACCCGCTGATTCTGAGGGGTTTGTACGCCCGTCAGGGCGCCGAACGGGCCGCGATCCGACGGATTCGGCTCTCCCGGCCGCAGTCCTCAACCTCCGGCCACTGAGCGCGTCAGAGGGGCATTTCTGGCCGCGTGCAGCAATCGCTCGAACCGGCCTCTCAGAAGTTGTCAAGGAAAAAATGCATGGTGGCGGAAGAAAAGGCCAGCTCCGCTCTATACTCCCACTCTCCGTCGGGTCCTGGGTGTCACCGCTCGGTACACCTCCTGAGTGAGCTGAACGGCGCGCGCCCGACGTGAACGCCGACGGAGAGGAGCTGCATCGTGACCCACGGCGCTCTGCCGACTCGCACGCTCGCCAACCGACCGGATCAGCTCCCGACACAGCCGCACCGCCTGATTGAGGGGTTCCGCACCGGAGAAACGGAAGCCGTGGCCGAGGTCGCCGCCCACGATCCGGAGGCGGGCACGGCCGCCTTCGCCCTGCACTACAGCCAACTGCGCCGGCCCACGCGTACGGATTCGACAACTGGTACAGGTTCGAACCGTCAGCGGAGAGGGCGACCGACGAACACTCGTCGCGACACTACGGGGTCGCGACGCGCCGCCGGTCCGTTCGATGATCGCGGCCGGCCCCCGACTGTCCAGCACAAGCCGCGCGCACCCGAGCAGGTGCACTGCCGCGACGATGCCCGCGGGGTTCTCCGTCCCTCGAACAGCCAGTGCGCCTTTCAGAACCGCCACCCCGGCGGCGGGGTCTGCCGCGGGCCGAACCCCTGGAGGCCAACGCCGAGCGTTCGGCGACACCAGCAGCGTGGCCCAGGAGACGAACCACCGCACCATGCTCTCAGCCCTGCCGCCGCAAGGCCACCACTCCTGACAACCGCCGCCATGAGACGCGCCCACGCCGACCGACTCGCGGGCCGCCGCTCGGGATCAGAAGAGAGGCAGCTGACTGGAGGATTCAACCGCCGTCGCCGCCGGATCGAACGCCTCAATCGACCGACACGCATCCCCGAAATAGCCAGCATCCAGCTCGAACCCCACGAACGGGAGCCCCAGCGCCTTGCACGCCAGCGCGCTGTGTCCGAGTCCCAGGAACGGATCCAAGACCCGCCTCACCCGTTGCACTCCGTGCAAGCGGACGCACATCATCGGTATCCGAACCGGAAACGTCGCAGGGTGGGGCCGTTCCCGGTCGCGGCTCTGAATGGTCCGGTAGGGCACGAACCACGTGTTGCCACGACACCGCAGGTCACCCTTCGCCGCTTCCCATCTGGTGACGTTCGACTTGTCCTGGTACTCAACGCCGATAGCCCGTCGATCCAGCTCCACGTCACCGGCCTTCGTCAGGTGGAAGATGTACTCGTGGCAGTCGTTCACATACCGTTTGCTGTTGATCGGCTTGTAGTGCCCGACGGCGAGATTCTGGCTCACGCCACTCGTCGCGCCGACGAGGTCGGCATCAATGGCTATCGACTTGACCCAGTGGATGGTGTTCTGCAGCACGAAGCGTTCCCGGAGGCGTTCAAGGACCTCAAACGGACCCCAGGGCTCCGAAGGCTTGCCCGCGACGTTCAGGAAGAGCGAGCCGCCCCGGCTCAGCCGCCCTTCGACGACCTCGCTCCAGGCCGCAATCCAGTTCAGATACTCGTCCCGCGGCACCGTGTCGTCATAGGACCCGTAGGTGATGCCCAGGTTGTACGGGGGTGAGGTCACGACGACGTCAATCGACTCCGGCTCCAGCAGCTCCCGCATTCCCTCGACGCAATCACCGCAGTAGACCACCGTCTCTGTACCGTGCGACGTACTGCGGAACTCCGTCTCCTTGCCCATACCTCAATTCCGTCAGTCAGCGATAAACCGCTCGGCCAGTTGAACGATTGCCCGCAGTCGCGTCTGGAAACCACCTTGACCGTATTCCTTGGAGTACCGCACGACTCTCTCGCAGTCGGTCCGGGTCAACCTGAGCCGCTTACCCGACAAATTGCTCTGAAGCCGCCGGAGCAACGACTGATGGCCACCCTTCCCCCGCACCGGCAGTTCCAGAAAGCCGATCTGATCCGTTGTCAGTTCAACTAGCAACTCGTCCGCCCGCGGCGTCCAGACTGTCGGTGCAACCAGCGCCTGAAGAGAGAACTTCCGTTCCAATTCTCGCAGACTCTTGAGCACTGCTCGTGTACGAGTGCCCTTTCCCTCGAGTTCGGCACTCAGCACAATAATGTCTTCCTTCCTGACCGGCGCAGCCCGGCGCCACTCGCGATCGAAGCGATCCGCCAGCCTGCTAACAGCCTTCGGATTCCGGACGAGAACACCGCATTCCAGGTTGTTGGTCAACCCCCCGGCCGTGAGATTCGCCGAGGTGATCATCGCCGCCCCATCAGCGATGTACACCTTGGCATGAAGGCCAGATTTCATCGCTCGGACCTCGCCACCGAGCTGAAGGGTACGGCGGAGTGCCCCTGGCTCTGACGCTCCCACTAGGAATGAGTGAATGTCCCAGAGCGTAATCACCCTGAAGGATTCCAACTCTCGGTGCGCGAGTAGGTCCTCGATCTGCTGTGTTCGAATGTATGGGCAGATCACGCTTAGGTTGCCGGTGGTCTGAACCATCGACGCGAGAGCGGTTCGGTGGCTCTTCTTCCCGTAGTTCCAGATGTAGCGCACCGTTCGCGCGGTCCCTTCCGGGAACGTCTACGACCTCCTGCTGTTCCCTGCACACGCAGGTCGGCCGACTATCCATCTCGCGCTCGACCGAGGCGAGGGAACGCCGTTGGACGGACCCTCGCCGTCGTGGCCCGCGGAACCCCACCGGCTGGGGTGGACCCGCCCTCCGCCTACGACCGGAACATCCGCAGCAGCTTCGTCAGCGGGTCGTACATCTTGTCGACCACGCGCTCCTTCAGGGGAATGATCGCGTTGTCGGTGATGGTGATCTCCTCGGGGCAGACCTTGGTGCAGCACTTGGTGATGTTGCAGTAGCCGACGCCGTGGTCGTCGGCGAGCTCGGTGGTGCGGTCGGCGGTGTCGAGGGGGTGCATCTCGAGGGCGGCCGAGTAGACGAAGAAGCGGGGGCCGATGAACTCGCCGTGGAGCCGGTGGTCGCGCAGCACGTGGCAGACGTCCTGGCACAGGAAGCACTCGATGCACTTGCGGAACTCCTGCACCCGTTCGACGTCGTACTGCTCCATGCGCCACGTGCCGTCCGCCGCGTCCGGCTCGCGCGGCGCGAACGGCTTGATGGCCTTCTTGACCTCGTAGTTCCACGACACGTCGGTGACGAGGTCGCGGACGGTCGGAAACGCCTGCATCGGCTCGATGGTCACCGGCTGATCGAGGGGCAGGGAGTTGAGCCGGGTCATGCACATCAGCTTGGGGCTGCCGTTGACCTCGGCCGAGCACGAGCCGCACTTGCCGGCCTTGCAGTTCCAGCGCACCGCGAGGTCGTTGGCCTGCTCGGCCTGGATCTGGTGCACCGCGTCGAGGACGACCATGCCCTCGGACACCTCGGTGGTGTAGTCCTCGAACCCGCCGCCCTCCGAGTCGCCCCGCCAGATCCGGAATGTCGCGCTGCTCATCACGCTGTCTCCGCTGTGCGCGCCCCGTCAACGCCCGGGCGCGCCCGCCGGCGTCGCCGCCGGCCTCGGTCTCCGCTCGACACGCGCGGGACCGCCCCGCGCCGCGCGCCGTCACTTGTTGTCTTCGATGATCTGCTGCAGATCGGGCCGGATCTCGGAGATCGGCTCCTGCGTCACCTGCATCCCGCCTTCGTCGCCGCGCCGGATGACGGTGTTCACCCGCCCCTGCTCGGCGTCCTTCTCGAGGTAGTCCTCGCGGAAGTGGGCGCCGCGGCTCTCCTTGCGGAGGATCGCCGAGCGCGCGACCGCCTCCGACACCATCAGCAGGTTCCGCAGGTCGAGGGCGGTGTGCCACCCCGCGTTGTACTCGCGGTTGCCCTGCACGCCGACCCGGTCGGCGCGCGCGCGCAGCCCCTCGAAGGCGTCGATGGCCTTCTGCATGTCTTCCTCGGTGCGCACGATGCCGACCTGCGACTGCATCATGTCCTGCAGGTCGTACTGCACCTGGTACGGCCCCTCGGCGTCGCCGCCCCCGCGCTCGAACGGGGCGAGGGCCTCGCGCGCCACCGCCTCTATCTGGTACTGCGCGGACTTCGCCGCGGCCTGCTCCTTCGCGAACTCGGCTGCGTACTTGCCCGCGCGCTGGCCGAAGACGAGGAGGTCGGAGAGGGAGTTGCCGCCGAGCCGGTTCGCGCCGTGCAGCCCCGCCGCGCACTCGCCGGCCGCGAACAGCCCGGGCACGCTCGACATCTGGGAGTCGGGGTCGACGCGCACCCCGCCCATGACGTAGTGGGTGGTGGGGCCGACCTCCATCGGCTCCTCGGTGATGTCGATGCCCGCGAGCTGCTTGAACTGGTGGTACATGCTCGGCAGCTTCTTGCGGATGTGCTCGGCCCCGTTCGGCAGCCGCTTCTTGATCCACGCGATGTCGAGGAAGACGCCGCCGTGGGGGCTGCCCCGGCCCTCCTTGACCTCGCGCACGATGCAGCGGGCCACGTGGTCGCGGGTCAGCAGCTCGGGAGGGCGGTTTGCCTTCTTGTCGCCCTGGGTGTAGCGCCACCCCTCTTCCTCGTCGGTGGCGGTGGAGCTCCGGTACAGCTCGGGGATGTCCTCGAACATGAACCGCTTGCCGTCGCTGTTGCGCAGCACCCCGCCCTCGCCGCGCACGCCCTCGGTGACGAGGATGCCGCGGACGCTCGGCGGCCACACCATGCCGGTGGGATGGAACTGCACGAACTCCATGTCCATCAGCTCGGCCCCGGCCCGGTACGCGAGGGCGTGCCCGTCGCCGGTGTACTCCCAGCTGTTGCTCGTCACCTTGTAGGCGCGCCCGATGCCGCCGGTGGCGAGCACCACGGCGCGGGCCTTGAACAACTGGAAGCGGCCGCGCTCGCGGTCGTAGCCGAACGCCCCGACGACGCGGTCGCCGTCCTTCAGCAGCTCGACGACGGTGCACTCCATGTGCACGTCGATGCCCTGGTGGACGCCGTGGTCCTGCAGGGTCCGGATCATCTCGAGCCCGGTCCGGTCCCCGACGTGCGCGAGCCTCGGATACTTGTGACCGCCGAAGTTGCGCTGCAGGATGCGCCCGTCCTTCGTGCGGTCGAACACCGCCCCCCAGGCCTCGAGCTCGCGCGCCCGCGCCGGCGCCTCCCTGGCGTGCAGCTCGGCCATGCGCCAGCTGTTCAGGTACTGGCCCCCGCGCATGGTGTCGGCGAAGTGCACCGTCCAGTCGTCGCGGTCGTCCACGTTGGCGAGAGACGCGGCCATGCCCCCCTCGGCCATGACCGTGTGCGCCTTGCCGAGGAGCGACTTGCAGACGAGCCCCACCGAAACCCCGGCCGCCGACGCCTCGATGGCGGCCCGCAGCCCCGCCCCGCCGGCCCCGATCACCAGCACGTCGTGTTCGAAGGATTGGTATTCGTTGTCCATTCGGCAATCTTCATCCGGGGCGACCCGGCAGCGCGCCACGAGCAGCCCCCGTCCATCATCCACCGCCCCGCTGTCGGCCGCCCCTCGGGAGGAACGAGCCCGGGCGGCGGTCGCGCCCTTCGCCCGGGCAGCGGCGCTTGCCGCGCGCTGCGCGGCCCAACCCAATCCGACAGGCCCGCGCCGGTTCCAGGGCGCCGGTTCCTACAGGATTCGGAGATCCGTCACGATGCCCATTGCGCAGAGCCGCACGTAGATGTCGGAGAAGCCGACCCAGACCAGGCTCATCCAGGCGAAGAGCATGTGCCGGCGGTTCAGGCAGCTCACGCAGTCGTAGGTCGGACGGCGGATGGGCAGACCTGCGATACGGTCGCACCCGCCCCCGACGAGATGCCGCAGCGAGTGGCACCCCAGCGTGTAGCCGCCGAGCAGGACGACGTTCGTCGCGAGGACGAGCGTCCCGACCCCGATGCCGAACGACACCGCCCCGGTCGCCGGGTCCTCGAACCACAGGGCGTTCCAGACGTCGAGGCTCAGAAACACCAGGAGCGCCAGCGCGAAGATGAGGAAGTAGCGGTGCAGGTTCTGCACGATCAGGGGGAACGAGTTCTCGCCCCAGTAGCTCGATCGCGGCTCGCCCACGCTGCACGACGGCGGGTCGTGCCAGAACGCCTTGTAGTAGGCGCCGCGATAGTAGTAGCAGGTCACCCGGAAGCCGACCGGCGCCCACAGAATCAGGAACGCCGGCGAGAAGGGCACCGGATTCGGCCACCAGCCCGGCCTCGGCCCCAGGAGGCTGTGCGGCGAGCCTCCGAAGATCTCGGGCGAATAGAACGGCGACAGATACGGCCCGAAGTGGTAGTGGTCGCCCTGAAACGCCGCCCACGTGGCGTACACGATGAACGCGGAAAAGGCCAGGAAGACGCCGAGCGGCTGCGTCAGCCAGGCGTCGAGCCGTCGAGTCTCCGCCCACCGGCGGACCGGGGTTGCAAAGTGAACCTGTTCCATCCTGTCTCGCTCCGCAACGAATAGGTCGCCCCGCCCCGGCGGGCCGCGCCCACCGGGAGGTGCTCCGACGCATCCTGTGCCTGCGCCGCCGAGAGGTTATCACTTCTCCCGTGCGGTCCGAAAGTGCCCGCGGCGGGCGCGGTCCCGCGGTGCCCGTCAGGCCGCCTCGAAGCGGGCCGGGAGACGGCCGCGAGCAGCGCCCGCGGCGGGCGCGGCCACCGCGGCGCTCGTCAGGCCGCCTCGAAGCGTGCCGGGGAGACGGCCGCGAGCAGCGCCCGCGGCGGGCGCGGCCACCGCGGCGCCCGTCAGGCCGCCTCGAAGCGGGCCGGGGAGACGGCCGCGAGCAGCGGGTCTTCCCGACCGTCGAGCACCAGGTCGGCCACCAGGCGGGCGGTCAGGGGGGCCAGCAGCACCCCGTTCCGGTAGTGGCCGGTCGCGTACACGAGCCCGGGCACCGCCGCCGAGCGCCCCACCACCGGCAGGTCGTCCGGGGTGCCGGGGCGCAGGCCGACGCGGACCGCCTCGAACCCGGCGTCGCGGGCCGCGGGCAGCACGCTGGCGACCGACTCGATCAGGCCCGCCACCCCCGAGACGGTGGCGCGCTCGTCGAACCCCGCCTCCTCGACCGTCGCCCCCACCAGCATCGACCCGTCGGGCCAGGGCACCACGTAGCAGCTCGGGGCCCAGACGACCCGGGCCGGCGGGCGCCCGGACCACGCAAGGTGCAGCAGTTGGCCACGCACCGGCCGCACCGGCAGCCTCCCGTCGTCGCCGGCGGCGCCGCCCGACCAGCTTCCCGCCGCCAGCACGACCGCATCGCCGGTCAACGTCCCTGCCGCCGTCTCGACGACCATCGCGCCATCCGAGCTCGCTTGCACGCGGCGCGCGGGCCGGCCGGTCAGGAACGAAACCCCGTGCCGGGCCGCCCCGCCCTCCCGGAGCGCCTCCATGAGGGTCCCGACCCCGACAAACCCGTGGGACGGAACCAGCAGGGCCCCGGCCACCGCCGCCCCCAGGGAGGGCTCCGCCGCGCGGGCCTCGCGCCCCGTCATCGGTCGGCATTCGATCCCCGCCGCGGTCAGGGCGCGTCCGGTCCGCTCCAGCCGGCGCATCGACGCCTCGTCGGTGACCACCTCGAGGGTCCCGGTCCGCTCGTAGAGCACGTCCCGGCCGCTGTCGGCGACGGCGCGGGCCACGAAGTCGTCCCACCGCCCGAGGCTCTCCGCGCACAGGGTGCGGAGGGGACCCGGCCGATCCGCCTCGGTGTACGGGGCCAGGATGCCGGCCGACGCCTGCGTCGCCCCGCCCCCGACGTCCCGGCTCTCGAGCACCCTCACCGACGCCCCGCGCCGGCCGAGCTCGCAGGCGACGGCGCAGCCGATGATGCCGGCCCCGATCACGATGACGTCCGGTCGCTCGCCCGAGGACATGCTCTCAGTCTCCCACACTGTCCCCTCCCGCCGCCGACTGTCACCCGCCGATGACGCTCCCACGGCCTGAAAACGGCCGGCCCGCCCGATACAACAGGCAGGGAACCACCGGCGCCGCTTCGGAGCGGCGATTCCGTGCCGGCGGGCACGACAATTGCTTTATCATTCGCGTAGAGAGAGAAAGGACGTACCCCCGATGACGAAACCGATAGTCGCGGTAGCCGGCATCGCCATCGCCGCGGTCGCGGCGGCGGGTGTCGGATCCTACCTCGCGGTGCGGCATGCCATCGGGCTCGCGCCCCCGTCCACGGCCACCGAATCCGCCGTCGCCCTCGCCGGGCCGTCTCCCGTCGCGGAGACGCCGCCGGCCGCGAACGCCGCGGCCGAGACGGTGATCGAGGTCGAGCCGGCGGCCGCCGCGACGCCCGAGGAACCGCAGCCCGCGCGCCGGCCCGCGTCGATCTCCCCCGCGCCCCGGCCCGAGCGTCCCGCCCCGCGGCCCGCCGACGCGGCCGCGTCGACGACCGGCCGCGCGCCGGCGGCCGCCGCCAGGCCGGCCGTCCCCGAGCCACGCCCCCGGTCGCGCCCGACCGCCCCGCCGCCGACGCGCGCGGAGCTCGAACCGGCGCCGGAGCCCGAACCGGCACCGGAACCCGAGCCGGCCACGAACGCGACGCCGCGACGGAATCGCGGTGCCGGCGGCCGCACCGGCGCCGCGGGGGGAGAGCCGCCCCGTCCGACCGGCGACCTCCCCGTCGTCGAGGGATGGGTCCGGGTCGACGAGCCGGCCCCCGCGCCGAGCCCCGAGCGGGGCGTGGAGCCGGTCGCGCCGCCGCGGGTCGAGCCGCAGCGCGCGCCGCTGGCCGGCACCGGCTTCCTCGCCCCGCGGAGCGTCGGTCCCGTCGTCGCCTCCGATCCCTGGCCGTCGTTCGACGAGCTGGAGGTCGCCGCCGACTCGGTCATCGGGATCCAGCTCGATGCCGCCGTCTCCACCCGCAGCGCCAGGATCGAGGACCCGGTCGAGGCCCGGGTGATCCGGGACGTGCACGTCGGCGACCGGGTGGCGATTCCCTCGGGCGCGCGCCTGCGGGGCTCGGTGGTCCTCGTCGAGACCGGCGGCCGACTCCGCTCGGCGTCCCGGCTCGGGGTGCGGTTCCACACCCTGCTGATGGACGACGGCGCCGAGGTCAGGCTGGCCACCGAGACCATCTACCGGGAGGGCAAGTCACCGGGCGGCGACAGCGTCGCCAAGATCGGCGGCGCCGCCGTCGCCGGCTCCATTCTCGGGGCAATCTTCGGGGGCGAGCGCGGCGCCGCCATCGGGGGCTCGATCGGCGCCGCGGGGGGCACCGCCGCCGCCATGAACGGAGAAGCCGACCCCGCGGTGCTGCCGGCGGGATCGAGGCTGACGGTGCGCCTGTCGCGCCCGGCTCTCGTCATGGCGCCGCGCTAGCCCCCCCCCGGGCGGCACGAGGGCCCCGGCGACGCCGACTGCGCCGTATCCGCCCCGTCGGGGCCTGCCGTTTGAAGCGGCCCGTCCTGGGGTCGCGCGGCGCGGGTTCCCCGGGCGAAGGCTCCGGCGACGCAGGCCCCGGCCGACCCTCGACCCCACCCGTCCTCCCGGCAGGCCGGTGATATAGTTTCGAGAGTGGACGACGAGATTACCCAGGCGGTGCTGTCGCGGGAGGAGGTTGCGCGGTACCTCCGCGGCGGCACGCGGCTGAGTCCCCACGAGGCGCAGGAGCGGATTGCCGCCTACCTCAAGGAGCTCAGGACGACCCAGCGATACCAGATGTATCGCGCCCTGAAGCACCCCCTGTACCCGATTCTGCGCAAGATACAGCCGCAAGCCGAGCACGTCGAGCGGGCCCAGGCCGCGGCCCGCTCCCACCGCATCGTCTACGCCTCGAACCACAAG
The DNA here is from genome assembly GCA_965116765.1 of Vicinamibacterales bacterium. Lineage (GTDB taxonomy): Bacteria > Acidobacteriota > Vicinamibacteria > Vicinamibacterales > UBA8438 > JAJEEA01. The sequence goes on from OZ220718.1 coordinate 3,594,084, forward strand.
AGCCACATGGACTACCTCGTCGAGCTCGTTGTGCTCGACGACCACGGCATCCGGCCCCCCGTCATCACCGCCGGCATCAACCTGTTCAACGGGGCCATGGGGCTGTTGAACCGCTACGTCACCGGCGCCGTCCCGATTCGCCGGAACTCCCGCGACCCCGCCTACCTCGCCACCCTGCGGGCCTACGTGGCCGAGCTCGTGCATCGGCACGACCTGTTCCTCTACCCGGAGGGCGGACGCAGCTACAACGGCGAGTTCAAGACCCTGAAGACGGGACTGCTGCAGGCGGTCCTGCAGGCCCGGCGCCCCGACGTGGTGATCGTGCCCGTCGGCATCGCCTACGACCTCGTGCTCGAGGACCAGACGCTGGCCCGGCAGCGGGTCAAGCGGCGCCAGCGGCTCTTCACGACGGAAGTGGCCGAGATGGTGAACTTCGCGGTGGGCTACCGGACCCGCGCGTTCGTCACCTTCGGGCAGCCCATCCCGCTCGCCACCGTCGCCCCCGAATCGCGCCAGGATCTCGTGGCCCTGACCCGCCGCACCCGCGAGGCCATCGGACGGCTCTACAAGGTATTGCCGACCGCCCTCGTGGCCGCCGCCCTGCGGCCTTCCACGCGGCGGCGCGACCTCGAGGACCGCATCGACCAGCTCCTCGACGCCCTCCGCCACGTGCCGGCCAACCTCGCCGTGGAATGCGGCCGCGACGCCGTCGACGAGGCCACCGAGCCCCTCGTCACCCGGGGCGTCATCGCCGTCGACGGCGACCGCTACCGCGTCCGCAACCGCCACATCCTGCGCTACTACGCGCGCACCCTCGACCACCTGCTGCACGACCGCGGCGGCTCCCGGCTGACGCACTGAGCCCGATACGAGTCGTCGGACTCGACGTGACGCGCTCGGATCCTCGGTGCGGTTCAGCAGAAATCGCGGGCGAGGTCGACGAGGACGTCGCGGCACGCGAGCACGGAATCGATGTCCACGTACTCCTCGCGGCTGTGCAGGCCTGCGCCACGGGGTCCGAACAGCACCGCGGGAATCCCCGCCCGGGCGAGGATCGCCGCGTCGGTCCAGAACGACATGCCGGTGGGCTCGGGCGACTCGCCCCGCCGTTCCAGCACGCGGACCAGCGCCCGGCACAGCGGGTGGCCGGCGGGCAGCTCGTGCGGGGGGCGCGTGAACATCGGGCGGGCCGAGCCCTCGAACTCGGGATCGTCCCGCGCCAACGCGTCGAGGATGGCTCGCGCCTCGGCGAGGCCGGCGTCCGGCGGCTCTCCCAGCAGGGTCCTGCGCTCGAACGACAGGCGGCACCGGTCGGGGTAGACGCTGAGCTCGCGCCCCCCTTCGATGGTCGAGGCGTGGAGCGACGCCGGCCCCAGCAGGGCGTGCGCCGGTCCCGCGGCCAGACCGGCGTCGACCGCCTCGAGACGGGCGAGAACCCGGCCCATGCGCAGGATGGCGTCCCGCCCGTCGGCGGGGCGGCTCCCGTGAGCGGCCCTGCCGCGGGTCTCCACCTCGACCCACTCGAAGCCCTTGTGGCACGTCGCCATGCGCAGGTCCGTCGGCTCGGTCACCACCGCCCCGTCGGCCGCGTGGTCACGCACGAGGGCGTCGGCGCCCAGGCTCGCGTGCTCCTCGTCGGCGACGGCCGCCACCACCAGCCGGCCCGACGGCAGCCCGACGCGGAGGGCGAGCCGGGCCGCCGCGTCGATCATCGCGGCGACGCCGCTCTTCATGTCCTGGGCGCCGCGGCCGTAGAGACGCCCCTCGCGCACGACCGGCGTGAAGGGATCGTCCATCCCCTCGACCCCGACGGTGTCGAGGTGCCCGCACAGCATGAGGGTGCGCCCCGGCGCGCGCCCGTCGAGCACCCCGACCACGTTGGGGCGGCCGGGGGCGGCGTCGGTCACCGCCACGTCGAGCCCGGCCCGCCGCATCACCTCGGCCACGTGCCCGGCGATGGCCGCCTCGCCGGCGCCCCCCGGCGCCAGCGCCGGGTTGACGGAGTCGATGGCCACGAGGTCGCGCAGCAGCGCCAGGACCGGGTCGCCGACGGCTACCGCAGCCATTCGACGAGCCCCAGGGTCAGCCACGGGACGTAGGTGATGATGAGCACCCCCACCCCCAGGATGAGCAGCAGCGGCAGCGAGGCGCGGTAGACCTCGAGCAGGGGGCGGTCGAAACGGTACGAGGCCAGGAACAGGTTCAGCCCCACCGGCGGCGTCAGGAACCCGAGCTCGAGGTTCGCGATGAAGATGATGCCCAGGTGCAGCAGGTCGACGTCGAACTGCTCGGCCACCGGCACCACCAGCGGCACCACCACGAAGATGGCCGAGAAGATGTCCATCAGGCAGCCGACGAGCAGCAGGAACACGTTGAGCCCGAGCAGGAACACCAGCCGCGAGCCGACGTTCTCGTCCGCCCACTCCACGATGAGGTACGGCACCTCGGCGTCGTTCAGGTAGGCGGTGAAGCCGACCGCGACCCCCAGGATGATCAGCACCCCGCCCACCAGCACCACGCACTCGCTGAACGCCGTGTAGAGCCCCCGGCCGAGCGGGAAGTCGCGGTGGACGATGCCCTGGATCACGGCGGCGTAGAGCGCGGTGAAGGCGGCGGTCTCGACGAGGGTCGCGTAGCCGCTGAAGAGCACCCCGAGGACCACGAAGGGGATGGTCAGCTCCCACTTCGCGTTCCGGAGCGCGGCCCGCAGCTCGGGCCACCCGAAGTCGCGCCGGCCGGCCCCGGTGACGACGCCCTCGCGCATGCCCCAGGCCGCGGTCAGCCCGACCAGGAGCAGCCCGGGCAGGATGCCGGCCACGAACAGCTCGTCGGGCGCGACCTGCGCGACGATCGCGTACAGGATGAGGGGCATCGCCGGCGGAAACAGCAGCCCCAGCGACCCCGACGCGGTGAGGAGGCCCAGCGAGAACCGGTCCCGGTAGCCGTCCTTGAGGAGGGCCGGGAAGAGCAGGCCCCCGAGGGCGAGGATGGTGACCCCCGAGCCCCCGGTGAACACCGTGAAGAATGCGCACAGCAGCACGCAGACGATGGCGGTGCCGCCGGGAATCCACCCCACCCCGGCCCGGAACACCCGGAGCAGGCGCTCCGAGGCCCGGCCCTGGGCGAGGATGAACCCGGCCAGGGTGAACAGCGGGATCGCCGGCAGGTGCGGCTGCACCGCGAGCGAGTAGGTCTCGATGGTGACGAGCACCGGGAGGTCGCCGTCGCCGAGGTAGAGCAGCACCGCGGCCCCGCCCAGCACCGTGAAGATCGGCGCCCCGAGCACCGCCGCGGCGAGCACCAGCGAGATCAGGGGCCAGCGCGGCAGGTCGGCGAGGAGGCCCTCGGAGAGGCCGAGCCAGAGTCCGACGACGATGCCGAGCGCCGCCGCCGCCCGCCCCGTCCAGGCCGGCGACGCCCGCCACGCGAGCCGCGCCGCGATGACCGCGAACGAGACGGGCAGGACGAGCTGCGCGACCCACACCGGCACCCCGGCCGCGATGATGGTGCCGTCCTCGCGGTCCAGCATCATCAGGTCCCAGGCCCCGGCCGCGAGCATCATCGACACCGCGGCGCCGACGCCGGCCGCGAAGACCCGGGTGGCGTCGCGGACCCGCCCCTCGGGAACGAACGAGGCGGTCGCGAGGGCGATCAGCTTGCCGTCGCGCGCGGCGAGGGCGGCCCCGAGAAAGCCGACCCACAGCGTGAAGTGCTGGACGAACTGAATCGACCCGGGGATGCCGCCGGCCACGAGCGGCCGGACCACGATCTCCCCCAGCGGCAGCACCACCATCGCGGCCAGCGCGAGGTTGGCGACGGCCTGCTCGGCCCCGCCGAGGACCCGGACCACCGGGGCCGGGAGCGAGGCGGCGGGGGTGCTCTCAGTCATGAGGCTCGGCCGTCTGCGGGATCGTCGGGGCGCCGACGACCATCACCCTGCCATGCACGAAGCGCGTCGAGCCGCGGAGAGCGGGCGGCGCCGGCGTGCAGTCGTCGACAATCCCTCTCTCAGCGGCCGGCCCGGAAGGCGTCGCGCGCCTCGACCGCCATGTCGTAGACGTCGGCGGGAATCAGGTCGCCCCGCCACGACGCGGTCATCTCGGCCGCGACGGCCCGGAACGCCGCCTTCCCGGCGTCGTCGATCTCGACCACGTTGAGGCCGCGCCGCCTCATCTCCTCGATGGACTCGCGCTCCTGCTCGGCCACGTCGAGCAGCAACTGCTCCTCGAGCCGCTTCGCCGACGCCAGCAGCACCTCCCGGTCCCCGGGGTCGATGCGGCTCCAGGTGCGCTCGGCCATCACCGTGATCCCCAGCACCGGGGCGAGGGGCACGTCGAGCATGAACGGGGTCTGGTCGAACCACTGGAACAGCAGGGCCACGTAGGGCGGGCTCGGGTGGGCGTTGATGAGCCCGGTGTTCAGGCCGAGGAGGACGTCGGTGACGGCCAGCGGCTGGGGGTCGAACCCGTTCTCCTTGTACCACTGCAGCATGCGGTCGTCGCCGGCCGCCGTGAACACCTTCGTCCGCCGCAGGTCGTCGAGGTTCTCCACCCGGCTCTCGGTGAAGAAGTGCGCCCAGCCCGCGTGGCCCCAGTTCAGCAGCACCATGCCCTCGTCGGCGAGAATGCGCTCGAAGGTCGGGTTGAGCGCCTCGACCACGTGCATCACCTCTTCGTCCGACTCGAAGAAGAACGGGATGTTCAGGACGCTGAACGCCTCGTGGATGTCGCCCGGCAGCCCGAAGACGGCGGCCTGGGGCCGGCCCCGCCGCAGGCGGCGGGCCAGCGCCGCCTCGTCGCGGAACGCCCCGCTCTGCACGCGGAGCTGGACGCGGCCGTCGGTCTCGTCGCGCCACTCGACCGCCATCTCCTTCAGGGAGCGGTCCCAGATGGAGTTGGCGGGCAGGATCGACCCGAGCTGGATGCGGGTCGCGCGCTGGGCCAGCAGCATCGCCGGCGCCGCCAGCAGCGCCGCCAGGACCACGGTGACGACCAGGGATCGCGGTTTCATCTAACGGTTCTCCTTACTCGAAAAACAGATCGTCGACGACGTCGAGCAGCAGCCGCGCCCGCCGCTGGTTCACCACGTTCAGCAGCCGCTGGTCGGTGTTCTCGTCCGGATCGATGGCGAGGGCCCGGTTCAGCAGGTCCTCGAACTCGGCCCGGTTCTCCTCCGGCACCGAGACGCCGAGGGCGAAGGTCACGTAGGGCCCCGCGTCGAGCCCGTCCGACAGCTCGACCGCCCGTTCGAAGTGCTCGCGGGCCCGCTCCGGCGAGCCGCCGAGCTGCGCCGGCAGCGACTCGAGCGTGATGAGGGCGGCGTGAATCGAGCCCCGGCCGTAGTCCTCGTCGAGCTCGAGGGCCCGGTCGAGGAGCGCCCGCACCACCGGCAGGTCCCCCACGAGATCCGGCTGGTCGAGGGCGTTGGAGATCGCGAGCCCCCACGCCGCGCTGAGGTAGAACAGGACCTCGACGTCCTCGGCGCCGGTGACCGACAGGGCCGACGCGGGGTCTTCCCGCAGCCCGGCGCCGATGCCCGAGTGCCTCAGCTCGAGGCTGCGCAGGCAATAGTCGCGGGCGCGCACGTAGAGCCTCCACGTGCGGTCGCGCAGCTCTATCTCGCGGTCGTAATCGCCGTCCCAGCTCGCGGCCTCGGCGTCGACCTGCAGGAACCCGTTGCCGTAGAGGGTGAACCCCGAGCAGGCGGAGACCAGGGCCTCGTCCTGCTCGGGCTCGGCCAGGATGATCGACTCGAGGGTCTTGAGCAGGAACGGCAGCGACTCGCGCACCAGCTCGGGATCTTCCTCGGACAGGTAGACGGCGGGGTCGGCGAGCACCGGCACCACGGCGTTGACGGCCATCGTCCGCAACGAGCACCCCGACGACGCGAGCATCGTCACCGCCAGGAGGACGGGGATGGCGGGGGCGCCGCGGCGCGGCCCGGTCGGGTGGCGAAATCGGTTCGGTGAGCGGTGCATGCGTACGATGGCGCGCCCGGCGTTCGCGGCGGGGGCGAAGAATGCAACCTGCAATGATATCAGTATGGAGAACACCCGGTTCCTTCGAGCTCTTCGCGACCGCGGCGAAGCCGCCGTCGAGCTTCCCCGGTCGGTTCCACCGGTCGAGCACCGCCCACCCGCGGCATCGTCGTCATGGCGTCCTCATCTCGGTTCTACCCGAAATGCGCGAACCGGCCCGGAATCGGCTCGGAGCACAGGTGTCCAGGAGCCCCGCGCGGTGGAACGGCGCCACCTCCCGCCCGGAGGCGCCGCCCTCCCGCAGGGTCGGCCGGGCCCCCGGCGGAGCCGCAGGCGATGACTGGCGGACCAGGTCCGGAGAAGCCCGAACGCCGTCGCATCGACCCCGTGCTCCGGTCCGCGCGGCTCACCCTGCTGCTCGTCGCCGTCCACGGCCTCGGCGCCGCCGCGCCGGCCCTGGCCCAGAACGAGGGGGCGGGGACCCCGGGCTGGACCAACGAGACCGAGCTGAGTCTCGCCCTCACCGGCGGCAACTCGACCGCCCGCACGTTCGGGTTCGGCGACACCGTCCGTCACGCCCGCGAAGGGTCCCGGCTCCAGATCCGGGTGAGCGGCATCCGCTCGGGCACCGGCGGCGACCGGTTCCTCCTCGTGAGCCCGGGCCTGCGCTTCCCCATCGCCGGCGCCCCGGAGGACCCCGAGACGCGCCTCGTCCGGCCCCGCGTGGACGCCGAGGTCGAGAACTACCTCGCCTCGGGACGCTACGAGATGGACGTCAGCGAGCGGTTCTTCTGGAACGCCGGCGGCGGCTGGGACCGCAACAGCGACGCCGGCATCCTCAACCGCTACACCGCGTTCACGGGGGTGGGCAACGTCTGGAGCGACAACGACACCGTGCGCTTCTCGACCAGCTACGCGGCCAGCTACACCAACCGGGCCGAGGAGACCGCGGACCCCGGCAAGGACCCCCGCTTCGCCGGCGCCCGCCTCGGCTGGAGCTACCGCCACCGGTTCGGCGCGTCGACCGTGTACGAGAACGAGCTCACCGCCAACGTCAACCTGACCGCCGCCTCCGACTACTCGTTCAACATGACCCACGCCCTGAGCGCGGCCCTCGGCACCCACCTCGCCCTCCGGGTCGGCCTGCAGTGGCTGTACGAGCACGAGCCGGCCCCCGAGGACGTGGCGGTGGTCGCCCGCGTCGAGGTCGTCGACCCCGACGGCGTGCCGGGCACGGGCGACGAGCTCTTCGAGACGGTGACGGACGGCGGCGCCGCCGTCGCCCTCGGCACGAGCCGCATCCGCAAGGGCCGCCTCGACAGCATCTTCCGGACCGCCCTGGTCATCAGCTTCTGAGAGCGCGGCGGCGCGACCTGGCCGCGCCCGGAGTTCCGCGGTGTGCGGCCCCGCTCCGTCCCGGCGGGCGTCCGCCGGCCTGTATCATTGCCGGAGTGGTGCGGAAACCCCGCCACCCACCTCAGGAGGCAGACGATGGAATCGGCGATGCTCAACCGACCTCGACTCGTCGGGTCGACCTCACTCTCGGCGTTGCCGTTCGGATTGGCCGCGCTGCTGCTCGCTCTGCCGCCGACGAGCGCGGACGCAGCCCCGCAGTCACCCCACGAGCCGGGCATGGTGACGGTGACCGTCGAGGCCGAGCTGTCGTGTCCCTCGTGCGCCCTGGGGCTGGAACGCCGGTTGAACCGCCTCGATCACGTCGCCGGCGTCGAGGTCCGACCGGCCGACGGGCGGATCGTCCTCACCGTCGAGCCCGGTCATCGCCTGGACCTCGACACGGTGAGGAACACCGTGCGCAACGCCGGCTTCATTCCCGACGGCGTGCAGGTCGTCGCGGTCGGGCGCCTGGCCGACGTGAACGGCGCGCCCGCCCTCGCCCTCTCGCCCGACTTCGCCCTCCCGCTCGTCGGGGAGCCGACCGCGGCGCTGGTGAGCGAGGGGGGCGACCGCCTGTTGACGGTGAGCGGGCACTGGAACGGTCCGCCGGACGGCCCCGGCCGGCTGCAGGTCGAGTCGTTCGAGGTCCGTTGATGTCGGCCTGCGATCCGACCAACCGCCGGCGCTCACAGCGTGGTCGACCCGAACCACTGCCCTGAGCCCATGAGCACCATCCTCCAGATCAACCTCGACGATCTCCTCCGCTGCCGAGGCGTGGAGTCGGAGCGTGTGGAGTTCAAGGCGTCGTGGGACTCGAAGAGGACCGGTCCGCAAGTGCTGCGGACGATCTGTGCGTTCGCGAACGACTATCACAACCTGAACGGAGGTTACGTCATCATCGGCGTCGGGGAGCAGGACGGACGCGCCGCGCTACCGCCCGCCGGTCTTTCCGCCACGGAACTCGAAGCGGCGCAGCAGTGGATTCGCGGCAACTGCAACCGGCTCGATCCGTCCTATCAGCCCATCCTGTCGCCCGAGACGGCCGACGATCGGATCATCCTCGTCGTGTGGGCTCCGGCCAGCGAGACGAGACCTCATCGGGCGCCCGACGTCGGGAAACGTCCAGGCCGGTTCTGGGTCCGGCTCGGCGCCGAGACCGTCGACGCGGAGCAGCGCGGCGGCGTGCTGCCCGGACTCGTTCAGCCGACGGCCCGAGTGCCCTGGGACGACCGCCGGGCGCCGGATGCGCACGTCGAGGATCTGCGCGAAGCGAAGGTCCGCGAGTACCTGCGCGACATACGCAGCGGTCTCCTCGACCAGCCGGACGAGAGGGACATCTATCGCCGGATGCGACTCGTGGTGCGGGTCAACGCTCACGAGGTGCCGCGGAACGCGGGGCTCCTCTTCTTCTCGAAGGCGCCGACGCAGTGGTTTCGAGGCGCGAAGATCGAGGTCGTCCAGTTCGCCGCCGATCGCGCGGGAGACGTGCAGGAGGAACGCACCTTCGAGGGTGGACTCGTCGATCAGCTTCGCGACTGCCTGAACTACCTCGAGAATCTCTCGACGTTCCACCTGCAGAAGCAACGGGACCGGAGCCAGGTACGCGGCTGGGTCAGCTATCCGCTGCCGGCCCTCCGCGAGACGCTCGTCAACGCCGTGTATCACCGCGGCTACGACGTCGACCAACCGGAGCCCACCAAGGTCTATCTTCACCCCGGCCGCATCGAGGTCATCAGCTATCCCGGACCGGTCCCCGGCATCGAGTCCCACCATTTGGCGCCCGACGCGTCAGTGCCGCCGGCACCCGCGCGCAACCGCCGCATCGGCGAGTTCCTCAAGGAGCTGGGACTCGCGGAGGGAAGGCTCTCCGGATTGCCCAAGGTGTTCCAGGCCATGGAGGCCAACGGCTCCCCGGTCCCGCGGTTCTATTTCGACGAGCAGCGCACGTGGTTCCAGGCCACCCTGTCCGCGCACCCCGAGTATGGCGCCCTCTCCGCGTTGCGGGACGCGGCGCACCTGCGGGCGCTGGGGGAGTCCGCGGAGGCCCTTCGCCGCATCGGGTCCGCGTGGTCATCCAATCAGGCATCTGCCGTTCTGGCCTCGGAGATGATCCGTGCGTACGCGGAATCCGGAGAGATTGCGCGGGCCGAGAGCGTCCTGGACGCCTTCGAGAGCCAAGGCGCCGAGAACGCGGTTCCCCACGTCGTGAATACCCTGATCGAAGCACTCATGGAAGCCGGCGAGGAACGCAAGGCGCTACGGCTGCTGAAGCGCCCCCAGGCTCTGGTATTCGGCCAGGATGCGATCGACGCGGCCATCCTGGCTCGCCGCGCCCGGGATTCCCGTCTCGCACATCGGTACTTCGAACGCGCCGGGGACGGCATCCTCGCCGACCCGCGCACCTCGCACGAGTTCGCACAGACCAAGATCTGGCTGGCCACGGAAGCCTACCGGCAAGGACGCGGTGAACAGTCCCGGAGGTTTTTGACCGAGGCGCGCCCGCTGCTGGAACGAGTAGTCCAGCTCGATGCATCGCCCGCCCGCCATGGCTGGGCGTGGCGGGACCTCGCGCGGACACTCCACTGGTTGCGCGCGCCGGTTCGAGAAGTCGATGACGCCTACCGCAAGGCAATCGAACGGCTGCCGGACGAACCGCGCTTCGTACGAGAGCTCGAGCAGATTCGAACCTCCCGGCAGTGAACCGGGCGTTTCCCATCGGGGACCAGAGAAAGGGCGAGTCGATGAGTGTGGACCGACTGGCGACGGCAGGACCACGGGCATGGACGGTGTGGCTGCGGACGATCCTCGGCGCGGTCGCCGCCAATCTCGTCGTGCGAGCGGGCGGGCTCGCGGCCTTCGACGTGCCGCCCGAGTTCGAGCCTCTGGCGATGGCGGGGCCGACGGTGTTCCTGACCGTCGTCGGCGTCGCGGCCGGGCTGGGGGTCGCGGTCGCCGTCGGCCGGCTGTCCGCGCGCCCGGTCCCGCTGTTCCGGCGGATCGTCGTCGCCGCCCTGCTGCTCTCGCTGCTGCCCGATCTCTGGATGCTCACCGAAGGCGGCGCCGCGGCGTTCCCCGGCGCCACGGTGCCGGCCGTGGCCATCCTGATGGTGCAGCACGTCGCCGCCGCCGCGGTGGTGCTGTGGAGCGTGACGGGGCCGCCCGGACAGGGCTCGTGGTGAGCGGGGCTTCGAAGTCGCAGGGCTCCCCGCCCGGCCGCCCGAGGCGCAATTCCGCGCTGCACCTCGCGCGGAGGGCACCGCCCGGCACGCGACGCCCGCATGACGAGGCCCGGAAGCAAACGGTGCCCGGGCAGCACGGCAGGAGAGCGAAGCCCATGGAACCCGTCATCAGGAAGGCCGGACCGGAGGACGCGGCGGCGGTGGCGGCGGTGCTCAACTCGGTGATCCTGGAACGGGAGCACACGGCGCTGACCCGCCCCTTCACCGTGGAGGAAGAGCGGGCCTTCATCGCCGGCTTGTGCGACCGGAGCGCGTTGTTCGTCGCGGAGGTCGCCGGCGAGATCGCCGGCATCCAGAGCATCGAACCCGACGCGTCGGCGCGTTACACCGACTCGATGCGTCACGTCGCGACGGTCGGCAGCTGGATGCGGGCGGATTCCCGCGGCCGCGGCATCGGGTCGCGGCTCGCCGAGGCGTCCCTCGCCTTCGCCCGCGCGCAGGGCTACGGCAAGATCGCCATTCAGGTCCTCGCGGACAACCGGCGGGCGCTGCGCTTCTACGGCAACCTCGGCTTCGAGACGGTCGGCACCGCCCGGAGACACGTGAGACTCGGGGGCGGGTTCCGCGACGTCTGCTACCTGGAGAAGCTCCTCTGACCGGCGCGCGGCCGCCCGCGGGGCGGCAGCGGCCCGGGGGATCGGGACTTGGGTTTCTATCTCAGGAAGTCGTTTCGCGCCGGACCGATCCGGTTCAACCTCTCGAAGAGCGGCATCGGGGCGTCGCTCGGGGTGACCGGGGCCCGCGTCGGCCTGTCTTCGCAAGGGCGCGCCTACGTGCACGGGGGGCGCGGCGGCGTCTATTACCGGAAGACGCTCGGAGGCGGCCGGCGCCGGCAGGGCGGGCCCGGCGCGGAGGGCCCCGCCGCACTCGAGCCTGTTGCGCCTCCGGCCACCGCGCCGGTTCCGACGTCGCCACGGGCCCGCGGCCCCGTCATCGAGCTGACCGAGGATACCGGGGCCACCTACGGCGCGCTCCGGGAGCAGGAGCAGGCGGCCGAGGCCATGGCCGCGCCGGTCCGGGAGGCGCCGCCGAGCTACGGCTGGCTCGCCCTGGCCGCCGTCGGGGCCGGCCTGCTGCTGCCGTCGCCCTTCCCCGCGGCGGTCGCGGCCGCGGTCTTCGCCACCCTCGTCGGCCTCGGCGTGCGGCGCGGGAGGCGGAGGGCGGCCGGCGACGCGTACGGCCGCGTGCTCGATGGCCGCGTCGCCGCCGCCGATCCGATCACCGACGGCGAGAAAGACGCCATCGACGCGGCGCGCCGCGACCCGCGGCTCACCCCCGCCGACGCCCGCTACTTCGAGGAGCGGACGTACCTCGCCGTGCTGGAGGACGCCGCCGCCAACGGCGCGAGCGATCCGCGGGCCCTGGAGCGGCTCCCCGAGGTGGACGGCCTCGTCGGCCTCGACCCCGCGTTCCGGCGGCGCGCACGGCTCGACGTGTACTCCCGGGCGCACGTCGAGGCCGTGAGCGACCACGACCTCACCGAAGCGGAGGAGCAGGCGCTCGACCGGGTGCGGACCGCCTTCGAGCTGACCGACGAGGAGCTCGCCGACGAGCTGTCGCTCCTCGACCGGCTGCGGGAGCTTCGGGCCGTTCGCGACGGCGACCTCCCGGTCGTCGACTCCACCGTGAAGCTCACGAGCCGCGAGGTGTGCCACCTCGAGAGCGAGGGACGGCTGCTGAAGCGCCGCGTGCTGCGGTCGTTCTCGCGGGGCGGACAGCGCTACAAGGTGCGCGGCTACGTGATCGACAAGGAGGGCACGCTCGTGGTGACGAGCCGTCGGGTGGCGCTCGTCCACCAGGGCGTGACCTCGTTCCCGATCGGCAAGATCCTCGACGTCGAGGTGGACCACGATCGCCAGTTGCTGGTCCTGACCCGCTACGACGTGGCGACGCCCACCTGCCTGACGACGCCGGACGCGCTGAGAGCCGGGGCCATCGTCGCCGCCCTGACCGAGCGGCGCTGACGCGCTCGGAGCCGGAGCCACCGTCGCCGCGCTGACCGTGGAGCGTCAACGACCGAAGACCGAGGACACGCCGTGCTGCTGCGGACCGCCGTGCTCGAGCGCATCGTGCGGGGAGAGGTTTCACTGGTGTTCCGCCGCTGGCGAAGGCCGACGGTCCGCACCGGCGGCAGCCTGCGCACCGCCCTCGGCGTACTCCGCATCGTCGAGGTTGCCGCCGTCGAGGAACGGGACGTCTCCGCCGCGGACGCGGCGGCGGCGGGATACGCCTCGCGGGCCGCGTTGTTGGCGGATCTCGGCTCGCGCGCCGGGCAGCTCTACCGCATCGCGGTGGAGTACCGGGGCGCCGATCCGCGTATCGCGCTCCGGCAGCAGGACGCGCTCTCCGAAGCGGACACCGAGCATCTGCTACGCCGGCTGGAACGCCTCGACACGAGGTCGCCGGCCGGTCCGTGGACCCTGCGCGTGCTGGCCGAGATCGAGGCCAATCCCGGTGTCGCCGCCCAGGCGTTGGCGCGGCGGCTGGGTTGCGAGAGGGACTGGCTGAAGCCGCAGGTCCGCAAGCTCAAGAACCTCGGGCTCACGGTCAGCCTCACCGTCGGCTACGAGCTGTCCCCGCGAGGCCGCGTCGCACTGCAGCGCCTGCGCGACGGCGGGGACAGCCACGAGCGATAGCAGCGATGCGGTCACCGCGCGGCGAGCGACTCGACGAGGGCGACGCCGCCGAGGGCGTCCATCTGCCCGAGGATCCACGCCTCGCGGGAGCGCACGTAGGGGGACGGATCGTCGGCGCGCAGCCACTTGGGGTTAGGGAGGACGGCGGCGAGGCGCGCCGCCTCGTCGGGGCCGAGGTCGGCGGGGCGCTTGCCGAAGAAGCGTTCGCTGGCGGCGGTGATGCCGAAGAGGCCGTCGCCGAACTCGGCCACGTTCAGGTAGACCTCGAGGATGCGCTGCTTGCTCCAGCAGAGCTCGACGAGCACCGTGAGCCAGGCTTCCAGCCCCTTGCGGACCCAGCTGCGGCCGGGCCACAGGAAGAGGTTCTTGGCCGTCTGCTGCGAGATGGTGCTGGCGCCGCGCAGGCGCTCGCCCTGCCGGGCCTCCTCGAGGGCGGAGCGGATGGCGTCGACGTCGAAGCCGCGGTGGCGAGGGAAGCGCTGGTCCTCGGACGCGATCACGGCGAGGGCGGCGTAGGGGGCGATGTCGTCCCAGGCCGTCCAGCGGTAGGCCGCTCCAGCCCGCCCCGGCGCGTCCGCGCGCGCCTGGGCGCTACGCACCATGAACGCGGTGGTCGGCGGCGGGACCCAGCGCAGCGTCAGCACGGCGAGCAGCGGGACGACGAGGCCGAGCAGGGCGAGGGCGAGGCAGGCCCTGCGCAGGCGCGCCGCCCACGACCGCCTCCGCGGGCGCCGACCCATCCCGCCCGCGCGCAGGCTTCTCATGGCGCCGCACTCTCCATGCCTGCCCCCACGGCGACGCACGTCGACGCCGTTGCGGTCGCCCTCTCGGAGAGCGTGCGGCACAACGTGGAGCTCGCGTCGGCCATGAGACTCCCTCATTCTATCGGCCGCCCGCGTCCGTCGGTGCACGGCGCCGAGGGCGGGACAATCGGCTTCTCCGGTATCCTAACCCCCGTGCCGGCCGAGGACGCCACCATTCGTCCCTTGAGCAGCCGCAAGGACTGCGAGGCGTGCGTGGAGCTGCAGCGCGACACCTGGGGCCGCGACTTCGCGGACGTGGTGCCGGCCACCATCCTCCAGGTGAGCCAGCGGGTGGGGGCGGTGGCGGCCGGGGCCTTCGCGGCCGACGGGCGGCTCGTCGGGTTCGTGTTCGGCATCAGCGGGGTGCGCAACGGCGTTACCGCCCACTGGTCGGACATGCTCGCGGTGCGCCCCGAGGCCCGGGGTCACGGGCTGGGGCGGCGGCTCAAGCTGCACCAGCGCCGCCAGTTGCTGGCCGACGGGGTGGAGCGCGCCTGCTGGTCGTACGATCCCCTGGTGGCACGCAACGCCCGGCTCAACCTGGTGGAGCTCGGGGCGCTGCCCGTCGAGTACGTGCCGGACATGTACGGCGACACCGGCAGCGTGCTGCACCGCGGGCTCGCCACCGACCGGCTGATCGTCGAGTGGCGGCTGCGCGACCCCGCGGTGGAGCGCATCGTGGGCGGCGAGCCGCCCGCCGTGCCCGACGCGGCGCGGACCGCCCCCGTCGTCACCGCGCCCCCGGCCGGGGTCGAGCCGGCGCGGTCGCCCCGCGCGCCGTGGCTGCGCGTGGAGCTGCCGGCCGACATCGAGCACCTGAAGGCGGCCGCGCCGGACGAGGCGCGGCGCTGGCAGCGGCACCTGCGCCGCGTCTTCGGCGACCGCCTCGACGATCCCGGCATCGTCGGGCTCGACCGCGACGCGGCGGGACGGTGGTTCTATGTGGTGAGAACGCCGGCGGCGGCGTGAAACGTCCGCCGGGCGGCCATTCCCATCCCCGCTCTCGACGCGCGGGTCGGGACGGTGACGGGAATCACCCCGCCACGTGCCGCGCACGGGAGCCGCAGGAAAAACGGGACAAGTTCCCGAACCCAGTGTGCCGGCCGTGAAGTCCGTGAACGCTTGGAATCTCTGCAAATGACTGCAAGAACAGAAGTAATGCCGGGCAGAATCGCTCCGCGAACCACAGTTGCAGGACACTGGTGGGCAAGACCGTAGCGAGCACTTGTCCCGGCACGGTGCCACCCGCATGAGCATCCGACTCCAGTCCGTCACCCTGCGCGAGATCCGCATGGCCCTCGTCGAGCCGTTCCGCATCTCGTCCGGCACCGCCGACCTCCGGCGCATCCTCCTTCTCGAGACCCGCGACGCCGACGGGACCGTGGCGTGGTCGGAGTGCGTGGCCGGCGAGCGCCCCTACTTCTCGCCCGAGACCATCGACACCGCGTGGCTGGCCATCCGCGAGTGGGTCGCCCCGCTGGCCCTCGGCGAGCCCCTCGCCGGTCCGGAGGCGCTGCACCCGCGCCTCGAGGCGGCGGTGCGCGGCCACTACATGGCGAAGGCGGCGGTGGAGATGGGGGTCTGGGTCCTCGCCGCCGAGCGCGGGCGCGTGAGCCTGGCCGCCCTCCTCGGCGGGACGCGGCCGCAGATCGCGACGGGCATCTCCATCGGCATACAGGACAATCCCCGGCGGCTCGTCGACGTGGTGCGCCGCGCCCTCGCCCAGGGCTACCGAAAGGCGAAGATCAAGGTGCAGCCGGGGGCCGACGTCGCCTACCTCGCCGCGGTGCGCGAGGCGGTGGGCGGCGGGGCGCCGCTGATGGCCGACGCCAACAGCGCCTACACGACGGCCGACTTCGACCACCTCGCCGGGTTCGACCGCTTCGGGCTGATGATGATCGAGCAGCCCCTGGGCCGCGACGACCTCCTGCGCCACGCCGCCCTGCAGCGCCGGCTGTCCACCCCGGTGTGCCTCGACGAGTCGATAACCAGCCTCGACCGCGTCGACGACATGATCGAGCTCGGCAGCGGGCGCATCGTCAACATCAAGCCGGGCCGCGTCGGCGGCCTCGCCGCCGCCCGCGCCATCCACGACCGGTGCGCCGCCGCGGGCATCCCCGTGTGGTGCGGCGGCATGCTCGAGAGCGGGGTCGGCCGCGCGTGCAACGTCGCCCTCGCCTCGCTGCCCAACTTCGTGCTGCCCGGCGACCTCAGCCCCAGCGCCCGCTACTGGCAGTCGGACATCGTGAGCCCCGAGTGGACGATGGACGCGGCGGGCCTGGTGACCGTGCCCCGCGACCGCCCCGGCCTCGGGGTCGCCGTCGACCGCGACCGCGTGGAAGACCTGACGGTGCGCTCGGAGACCCTCACTGCGCGCTGACGCTCGGCCGGACTCGCTTCCTCAGCGCGTCTTGATCCGGTACCAGACGTTCAGCCCCTGATCGCGGAGCGGGCCGAAGACGCGCTCGCGGTCCGCCCAGATGCGCCCCTGCGCGACCGGACGTCGATGCCAGATGGCGAGGTCGCAGTAGACGAGCGCGAACGCCACCGCGTACTGCGCGGGCATCCGCTCGTCCCTGAGGGCGGCGGCGATGTCGTCATAGCGGGGGTCGGCCTCGGCAATCCACACCGCGGCCTGCTCGATGCCGTGGGTGCGGGGGATGTAGAGCAGCGGCGAGTTCGACACCCGGTAGGTGCCGACCTGCATCGCGTACGTCAGCTCCTCGATGACCCCGAGGCTCTCTGGGGCCTCGATGCCGAGGCCGTCGCGGGGTCCCGCCGCCGGCCGGTCGAGCTGGCGCCCCACCGAGCGCACGGCCCAGTCGTGCCACTCGTCGTCGAACAGCCTCACGACGGCGTCGCGGCGCGAGACCATGTCGCGGCGGCCGGCCTCGGCCGGGAACGACACGCCGACCGGCATCGTCACCACCAGCCGCTCGCCCGAGAGGTTGCGGATGCGGACGGTGACGCCGGTCTCTCCCGCCCCCCGCGCCTCCGCCTCGACGAGGCCCTCGGCGAGCGCATCCGGCAGATCGAGGTTCCGGACGGGGCCGCCGGGCACCGAGTCGTCTCCCGCCGCCTTCAGAATGAAGAGGTGCTGCCCGGGCAGGAACTCGTGCAGGTCGACGAGGGCGAAGCCGGCCGGCAGCCACTCGGCGAGGACCTGCCGGACGGACATCGCGTGGTCGGACTTGAGGTTGTCGCCGGTGCCGTCCTCTATCCGGTACTCGAGGAGGGCGACGCGGCCGCCGGGGGCCAGGGCCGCGCGCATGTCGGCGAGCATCGTCTCGGGGTCGGACATCTCGTGGTAGACGTCGGCGAGCACGATCCAGTCGACCGAGCCCGGCGGCAGCTTCAGGTCGTCGGGCTCACTCAGCACCGGGACGATGCCCGTCACCCCGTCGCGCTCGGCCAGATCGCGCATGATGTCGAGCATCTCGGGCTGGATGTCGACGCAGTAGACGCGCCCGCCCGGTGCGACCCGGCCCGCGACGCGGCGGGCGTAGTAGCCCGACCCGCAGCCGACGTCGGCGACCACGTCGCCCGGCTCGAGGCCCATGGCGTCGAGCACCGCCTCCGGCTGCTCCTCCACCTCGCGCTCGGCCCGCTCGAGCCACCCCGCACCCTGGAAGCTCATGAAGTCGGCCGGCACGCGGTGCCGCTCGGCCCGGTCCGCCGGCGGCGTCTGGGCCGGCGCGCCGACCGCGGCCGTCAGGATGAGCGCGAGCGCGGCGGCGATCCCGCGCGCGGCGAACGACGCCCGGATGAGCCTGTCCATGTACATGCTTTCCCCCTGTGCCGTCAGCATACCAGCCGGTGGTGATCCGCCGGCCTGCACAGGCGGCAGGAGGACCTGCGAGCGCCTCGTCCGCCCCGGCGTGCAACCGCCGACGGCTCCTCGTCGCCTGGCCGTTCTCCGCGGGGCAGCGGGATCCGATGCGATGCGCGCCACCGCGTCCACGGCGGGTGGGCCGCCCACGTTCGCCGCCGCATACGCATCGCGACGTCCGTCCGGCGGGCGCCGGGCCGCCTCACTCCAGCGCCATCACCGCCGCCCGCAGCTCCGTCACGTGCGCCGCGCGGATCGGCGTCGTCCCCACCGACGGCGCCGCGTCGGTCCAGCCCGGCGCCGTCCGGCCCGCCGCCGCATACACCGGGGCCAGCGCCGACCGCAGCTCCAGCAGGTGCGAGAGCCGGACCGGCGTCTCTCCCGGGATCAGGACGGCATCGGTCCACGGGAACGGCCCCAGCCCCACCCCTCGCCGCAAGGCGTCGATGCGCGTCCGCAGCTCGGTGAAGTGGACCGCCCTCACCGGCGTCACCCCGGGCCGCAACGGATCGTCGGTGAACGGCGCCGACCGCGTCACCGTCACCGTGAACGACCGCGCGGCGCTCTGGCCAGCGGCGTCGGTCGCCGACACCCGATGGCGGCCGTGCCGAGGGTCACCGCGGTCAGGGTCACGCGGGCGCCCGAAGGCGCGCACCGCCACCACCTCCGGCGCCGACGACGACGCCGCGAAGACCAGCGGGTCCTGGTCGGGGTCGGCGAACACCGCCGACAGGTCCAGGTCGAGCGCGGTGCCCACCTGCAGCGTCCGGTCCGGGAGGGCGCCCACCGCCGCCGGCGGCAGGTTCGGGCCGAGGGTCACCGTAACCGCGAAGGCCTGGGTGGCGCTCAGGCCGCCGGGGTCGACCGCGGTCACCCGGATGGTCGCGGCGCCTGTGCCCACCGCGGCCAGCGTCAGGCGCGCGCCGGACGCGAGCACCGTCACCACCTCCGGCGCCGACGACGTCACCGCGTAGCTCAGCGCGTCGCCGTCGGGATCGGCGAACGCCGCCGACAGGTCGAGGTCGAGCCTGTCGTGCCGCATCAGGTCCCGGTCGGGCAGGACTCCCGCCGCGGCCGGGGGCTGATTGGCGTCGGCGGGACGGTCCCGCCACCGCGCCACCGCCGGGCCGGTGGCCTCGAGCACCGCCGCCGCGTCGGCCGGGCCGGCGACGTCCGACGCGCCGGGCTCGTAGGCGACGCCCAACGTGTCGCCGGCGTGGCGCTGGCGCGGATTCGAGAAACGGAGCAGCCGCCCGCAGAGGGCATGGGCGTGAGCGCACTGGGTGCCGTAGGCCATGATCGTCCGCCAGCGATGAGACCGCTCGGCGGCCTCCGCAAGCGCGCGCTGGTTGACGTAGCCGTACGCCGGATTCGACGTCAGGCCGAGCCCGGCGTCTCGGTCCTGATAGCGGTCGTGCCGGAGGCCCAGGTTGTGCCCCAGCTCGTGCGCGAAGATCCGTCCCCCGCAATCGTGGCGAGTCAGACTGAAGGCGCCGTTGAGAAAGGCTATCCCGCAGATCCTGAGCTCACCGATGCGACCCAGCTCGCCGGCGACGATCAGATGCACGAGGTCGGCCCCGACCCCGTCGCGGAGGGGGTGCACCTCGTCCAGATGACCGTCGGACGGGTTGCCCAGGCGGACGAGATCGACGCGACCCTCGCCGGACTCGGTGTACGCCACCTCGGACCGCGCCACGAGCGCGAGGCGGTGGCCGACCCCGCTCGCCTCGAAGGCCTGGTTGGTCTCGGCCATCATCAGGTCGATCACCGCCTCGATACCGGCCGGGCCGCCCGCCGCCGCGCGCGCGGCCGGCGTGTAGACCACGGCCACGTCGATCGTCGCCGGGCCCGCGCCGCACACCCGCCCGACGAAATCGATCGTCGCCAGCCAGTCCGCCCAATCGGCCGGCGCACACGACTGGCTGAGGAAGACGTTCAGGCTCGCGAGATCCGGCAGCCGCCGCAGGCCGGGCGGCAGCGGCCCCGCCAGGCCCCAGGCATGGTTCAGGTAGAGCGACTCGAGGCTCTGCAGGCGCTGCAGCGCGTCCGGAACGGGCCCGGTCAGGGCGGTCCCCGCGAGGGAGAGCTCCTCGAGATCGCCCAGGTCCCCCAGCCATCCCGGTACCGGGCCGGTCAGCTCGTTCCATCCGAGGTACAGCTGCCGGAGATCGGTCAGCCGCCCCAGCCGGGGCGGAATCGGGCCGGTCAGCTCGAGCCCGGAGAGGTACAGCCACCGGAGCCGGGTCAGGTTCCCCAACCACGCCGGGAAGGGGCCGCCGTCCAGGTCGTTCCAGGAGAGGCCCAGCCCCTCCAGGTCGACCAGGCGTCCCAGCTCGCTCGGGATCGGGCCCGTCAGGTCGTTCCCGAGGAGATACAACGTCCGCAAGCCCCCGCGGTTCCCCAGCCACGCGGGAACGGGACCGCTCAGGTCGTTCCAGGAGAGGCGCAGCCGGCGGAGGTCCGACAGGCGCTGCAGCGCGTCGGGAATCGGACCGCTCAGGTCGTTCGATTCGAGGTTCAGCAGCTCGAGGCGCGTCAGCCTGCCCAGGGCGGCCGGGAGCGGGCCGGTCAGCGCGTTCCTGCGCAGGTCCAGCTCCTCCAGTCTCCCGAGGTTCGCCAGGGCGGACGGGAGGGGGCCGACGAGGCCGTTGTCGACGAGGGTCAGCCCGGTGACGCGGCCGTTGTCCTCGTCGACGGTCACGCCGTGCCACGAGTCGAGCGGCAGGTCCGTCGTCCAGTTCGCAGCGTTCGTCCAGTCCGCGCCGCCGGTCGCCTCGTAGAGCGCCTCGAGCGCCTCGCGGTCGCCCTGCGGGCCGGCGGACGCGGCGGTCGTCACCGTCATCGTCTGGGTGGCGCTCTGGCCGTCCGGATCGCTCGCGGTCACCGTCACCGTGGCCGTCCCCGCCGTCCCCGGAGCCAGCCACACGATGTCGCCGGACGCCGTGACACTGACCGCGCCGGCGTTGCCGGACGCGGCCGCGTAGGTCAGCTCGTCGTCGTCGGGATCGCTGAACCAGGCTTCCATGGACACGCCGCTCGCGGGGCCGCCCTCGACGAGCCCCTGCGCCGGGATCGTGCCGACGGCCTCGGGCGGGCCGTTGCACGTGGCTCCCGAGAAGTCGTCGATCCCCGCCAGCCATGCGCGGAACTCGTCGTCGCCGGGAACGCACACGTCCGTCCGGCCGATGTCCAGATCCGCGAGCCGCGACAGCCCGATGAAGCTCCGGGGCAGCGTCCCGGTCAGGGGGTTGAAGGCCAGCACCAGCGTCTCGAGTCCGGCCAGGTCCCCCACCCACGCCGGGACCGGCCCGGTCAGGTGGTTGTCGTAGAGGTACAGCTCCCTGACCTTCGTCAGGCCCGCCAGCGCGTCGGGGATGGGACCGGTCAGCGCGTTCGAGCCGAGCGAGATCAGCTCGAGGTTCACCAGGCCGCCCAGGGCCGGCGGCACCGGGCCCGTGAAGTCGTTCCGCGACAGGATGAGCTCCCGGAGGCCCGTCAGGCTCCCCAACGCGGCGGGAATCGGGCCGCTCAACCCGTTCCGGCCGAGGTCCAGCGACTGGAGGCGCGTCAGGCTTCCCAGCGCGGGCGGAAGCGGGCCGGCCAGCCCGTTCCGGTGGAGGTCGAGGCCCGTGACCCGGCCGTCGGCGTCCGTCGTCACCCCGTGCCAGTCGCCCAGCCGCGCCGCCGTCTTCCAGTTGGTGCGGTTCGTCCAGCCGTCGCCGCCGGCCGCGTCGTACAGCGCTTCCAGCGCCGCCCGGTCCGAGGCGACGTCGTCCTGCGCGACGACGTCGGCCGCCGATACCGAGAACAACGCACCCGCCGCGAGGGCGACGATGCGACATCGGAGGAACCGGCGGTTTCGCTTCATCCTGGCCCGCCCATCGGCGCCATCGGCACTGCTGGACATGATAATCTGCGAGTTTCGAGACCGCCCGTCCGGGCCGTTCGAGCGGGCTTCGAGCGGCCCGGACGGGCAAGCGGTCCCCCCGACGGAACCGCACGCAAAGCCATGCGACACATCAGAACCGCCGTCTGCATCGTCGTGCTGTCGGTCGCGGCGACCTCCGCCGCCCGCGCGCAGGCCCCCGGCATCCCGCATCCGACCGACTGGTTCGGCTTCGAGATCGGGACCGACGGCGAGCTCGCGCGCTATCCGCGCATCCTCGAGTACCTGCAGCTCCTCGCGGAGCGCTCGGACCGCGTCACCTACGAGCAGCGCGGCACGAGCACCCTGGGCCATCCCTACGTGATGGCGACCATCAGCGCCCCGCGCAACCTCGCGCGCCTCGACCGGCTCGTCGAGATCAACCACCGGCTCGGCGACCCGCGCGGCCTGTCGGAGGCCGACGCCATGGCCCTGGCCCGCGAGGGCGTCCCGTTCTACTTCCTCTACGCCACGATCCACGCGACGGAGGTGGGTACCACCCAGACCCTGATCGAGGTGGCCCACCGCCTGGCCACCGAGCAGTCGCCCGAGATCGCCGAGATTCTCGACAACGTGGTGCTGCTCATGGTGCCGTCGCAGAACCCCGACGGCCAGCACCTCGTCATCGACCACTGGTACGACACCCGCGGCACCGGCTACGACCGCACCTATCCCGACCTCTACCACCACTACACGGGGCACGACGACAACCGCGACTGGTTCATGTTCACGCAGAAGGAGACCCGGCTCGCCCTCGACATCCACCGCGAGCTGAAGCCGCAGGTCACCCACGACATGCACCAGATGGGGCCGAACGGGGCGCGCATGTTCGTGCCCCCGTTCCAGGACCCCCACGACCCCAACATCCATCCCCTCCTGCTGCAGGGCCAGGCCCGCATCGGGATGGCGATGGCCGCCGCCCTCGCGGTCGAGAACAAGACCGGGGTGGTCTACGGCCAGCAGTACGACCTGTGGGCGCCGGCGCGGCAGTACATGCTCTACCACGGCCAGCCCCGCATCCTCACCGAGATCGCGAGCGCCCGGCTCGCGGATCCCTACGTGAACCCGGCCGGGTCGGACGTGCCCCTCGGCCCCCAGGAGGCCCGCATCAACTTCCCGGTGCCCTACGACCGCGGCGTGTGGCGGCTCGGCGACATCGTCGACTACGGGCTCACCGCCGCCTGGGCGGGGCTCACCGAGGTGGCGAGGAACCGCGTCGACTGGATGGAGAGCTACTACCGGGTGCACCGCGACTGGACGAGCCGCGACGAGGCGCCCTGGGCGTTCGTGGTCTCCGCCGAGCAGCGTGACCCCTACGCGACGTGGGAGCTCCTCGAGCTGCTGCACACCGGCGAGGTCGAGATTCACCGCGCCCGCGCCCGGTTCACGGCCGGCGGGCGGCGCTTTCCCGCCGGCTCGTGGGTGATTCAGCTCGCCCAGCCCGCCGGCGCCTTCGCCAAGACCATGCTGGAGCGGCAGGTCTACCCCGACCTGCGCTACTACCCCGGCGGTCCCCCCATCCCCCCCTACGACGTGACCGCGCAGACCCTGGGGCTGCTGATGGGGGTCGACGTCGAGCAGATCGACCATCCGGTGAGGGCCGACCTCGTCCGGTGGGAGGAGATTCGGCCCGACGCGCCCCCGATGCCCCCGACCCCGGACTGGGCCTACGTGGTCGGCCCGGGGTCGAACGCCGGGTTCCTGGCCGCGGCGCGGCTGCAGCGGGCCGGCGTGCCCCTGTACCGCGCGGCCGAGGGGTTCGCCAGCGGCGGGCGCGAGCATGCCCCGGGCGCCTGGCTCGTGCCGCCGTCGCCCGAGGCGGCCTCGATCCTCGAGACGGTGTCGCGGGAGACGGGGCTGCGAGGTCCACGCCGCCGACGCCGCGCCGCCGGTCCCCGGGTTCCGGCTGCGCTCTCCGACCCGCGTCGGCCTGTGGCGGGCCGCCAACAACATGCCGGGCGGCTGGATGCGCTGGCTGTTCGAGCAGTACGAGCTCGGGCACGTCGAGGTCTCGTCGCTCGACTTCGAGGGCGACCTCGCCGACCGCTACGACGTCATCGTCCTGCCGTCGGGCACCACCCGCCGCAGCATCGTGGCCGGCCTCGATCCCGAGCGGCACGACGAGTCGTGGCGCTGGGCCTTCGGGGTCGGCAACGCGGGGTGGCGCAAGCTCGCCGAGTGGGTGAGGGACGGCGGCACCCTGGTGGCCCTGGGCAGCGCCGTCGGCGCCGCCCGCGCCCTGCTCGACCTGCCGATCGAGCCGGTGCTGCCGACCGGACCGCGGCCCGCCGCGACGACCGGGGACGAGGACGCGCGGCAGGCCCTGCGCGACGCCTTCCAGAGTCCCGCCCAGCTGCTCGGGACGCTGCGCGACCGGGTCGTCGAGCCGACGTCGCTCTTCTACTCGCCGGGGACCCTGCTGAAGCAGGAGTTCGACCCGCAACACCCCGTCGCGTTCGGCATGCCCGAGCGCTGGCCGGTGTTCTTCCGCTTCGACCAGGCCTACCGGCTGACCCCGAGCTTCGACATCCGGGCCGAGACCGTCTCGCGCTATCCCGACGAGGCCGAAATGGTGGCCAGCGGCTGGCTGCTCGGGGACGAGCTGCTCCGGAACCGCGCCAACGTCGTCGCGTTCGACGTCGGGGCGGGGAAGGTGGTGACGATGGGCAGCCAGATCGCCTTCCGCACCCAGACCCGGGGCACCTTCAAGCTTCTGTTCAACGCCATCTTCCACGGCCCCGCCGAGCCCGTCGGGCCGGCGGAGCTCGCCAGGCTGGACTGACGGCGCCCGAGCCACTCGCAATCGCCGGCAGAAATGCCGGCGCGGAGGATCACGCATGCCCGGTTCGATCGCGCTGGAACGCCGCGGCGACGTCGCGCTGCTGCGCCTGACCAACCCCCCCGTCAACGGCCTCAGCTTCGCCATGCGCGCCGCCCTCGGCGAGCGGATGGCGGAGGTGCTGGCCGACGACACCGTCGCCGCCGTCGTCATCTGCGGGGCGGGCCGGATGTTCTGCGGGGGGGCCGACATCCGCGAGTTCAGCGCGCCGCCGCCCCCGGGGGCCGCGCATCTGCCCGCGATCCTCGACGACATCGAGGCGTCGCCGAAGCCGGTGGTCGCGGCCATCCACGGCGTCGCGGCCGGCGGCGGCATGGAGCTGGCCCTCGCGTGCCACCTGCGGCTCGCCGCGCCGGGCACCCGGCTCGGGCTGCCGGAGGTGACCCTGGGCATCCTGCCCGGAGCGGGCGGCACCCAGCGCATGCCCCGGCTCATCGGGGTCGAGGCGGCGCTCGACGTGATCGTCGGCGGCAAGCTCCATCCGGTGGAGAAGGCGGTGGCCCTCGGGTTCGCCGACGAGCGCGTCGAGGGCGACCTGGAGGAGACGGCGGTGGCGCGCGCGCGCGAGCTCGCCGCGAGCGGCGCATCTCTGCGGCGCGCGTCGAAGCTGGAGGAGCACCTGGACGCGGCGCGCGGACGGCCCGAGATATTCGACGCCTTCCGCAAGAAGATGGCGAAGCGCGCGCGCGGCTTCGACGCGCCCTACGCCTGCGTCGACTGCGTCGAGACGGCGCTGACCCTGCCCTACCCCGAGGCGCTGAAGAACGAGCGCGCGGTCTTCCAGCGCCTGCGCGCGTCCGACCAGTCGGCGGCGCAGCGCCACGCCTTCTTCGCCGAGCGCGAGGTCGCCAAGATCCCCGACGTGCCCAAGGACACGCCGGCGCGGCCCATCGCCTCGGCGGCGGTCGTCGGCTGCGGCACGATGGGCGGCGGCATCGCCATGAGCCTCGCCAACGCGGGCCTGCCCGTCACCGTGCTCGAGTCCTCGCAGGACGCCCTCGACCGGGGCCTCGCCACCGTCCGCAGGAACTACGCCGCCACCGTGTCCAAGGGCCGGCTGTCCGAGGCGGAGATGGACGCGCGCCTCGCCCGCATCACCCCGACCCTCGACTACGCCGACCTCGCCGAGGCGGACATCGTCGTCGAGGCGGTGTTCGAGGAGATGCCCCTCAAGAAGGAGGTCTTCGCGCAGCTCGACGGGGTGTGCAAGCCCGACGCGGTTCTCGCCACCAACACCTCGACCCTCGACGTCGACGCCATCGCCGCCGCGACGTCGCGGCCCGAGCAGGTCATCGGCACCCACTTCTTCAGCCCCGCCAACGTCATGCGCCTGATGGAGAACGTGCGCGGCGCCCGGACCTCGCGCGAGACCATCGCCACCGTCATGAAGCTGTCGAAGACCCTCGGCAAGATCGGCGTGCTCGTCGGCGTCTGCGACGGCTTCGTCGGCAACCGCATGCTCTACGCCTACCGCCGCCAGGCCGACTTCCTCCTCGAGGAGGGCGCCCTGCCCCCGCAGATCGACCGCGTCGTCCACGACTTCGGGATGCCGATGGGGCCGTACCAGATGGGCGACCTCACCGGCCTCGACGTGAGCTGGCGCGTGCGCAAGGCGCAGGCGGCGACCCGGCCCGCCCACCTGCGCTACTCGCCCATCGCCGACCGCATCTGCGAGATGGGGCGCTACGGCCAGAAGACCGGCGCCGGCTGGTACCGCTACGAGCCGGGCAGCCGCGTCCCCATCCCCGACCCCGTCATCGACGAGCTCATCGGCGGGGTCTCGGCCGAGCTCGGCATCGAGCGCCGCGCCGTCGCCGACGACGAGATCGTCCCGCGCCTCTTCTACCCCCTCGTCAACGAGGGCGCGAAGATCCTCGACGAGGGCCTCGCCCTGCGCGCGAGCGACATCGACGTCATCTGGATGCACGGCTACGGCTTCCCCCGCTACCGCGGCGGCCCGATGTTCTGGGCCGACCTCGTGGGGCTCAAGAACATCTACGACACCATGAGCCGGCTCCACGACGAGCACGGCGAGTGGCTCGAGCCGGCGCCGCTGCTCAAGCGCCTCGCCGAGCAGGGCAAGAGCTTCGCCGACTGGGCGAAGTAGCGAACGCGGCCGTGCGCCGGAGCGCGGCGCACAAAGGAGGATGCATGCGAATCGGAGCAAGGTCGCTGATGGTGGGCGTTGCTCTCGCCGTCGCCGCGCACGCGCTGCCGGCCCACGCGCAGGAGCCGTCGTTCACCCCGGTCACCGAGGCGATGCTCCTCGACCCGGACCCCGCCGACTGGATCAACTGGCGGCGCACGCTCGACGGGTGGGGCTACAGCCCCTCGACCAGATCGACACCGGCAACGCGCACCGGCTGCGGCTCGCGTGGTCGTGGGCCCTGTCGTCCGAGGGGCGGCCCGAGCCGAACCCGCTGGTCTACGACGGCGTGCTCTACGTCGCCAGTCCCCCCGGCATCGTCGAAGCCCTGGACGCCGCCACCGGCGAGCTTCGCTGGCGCTACCGGCACGAGCACGAGGCCGACGACCTGACCGGCATCGTCACCACCCGGAACCTCGCCATCTACGACGACAAGGTCTACCTGACGACGGTCGACGCGCACATCGTCGCCCTCGATGCGCGCACCGGCGACGTGGTGTGGAACGTCGCCGGGGCCGACCATACCCTCGGGTTCCGCTACACGGCGGGGCCCATCGTCGTCCGGGGGAACGTGATCGCCAGCACCAACGGCTGCGAGCGGTACCACGAGGCCAAGGACATGCCCTGCTTCATCTCCGCGCGGGACGCGCGAACCGGCGACGAGGTGTGGCGCACGTCGACGGTGGCGCGGCCCGGCGAGCCCGGCGGGGACACCTGGGGCGACACGCCGCTGATGTTCCGCATCGGCGGCGACAGCTGGACGGCGGGCAGCTACGACCCCGACACCAACCTCATCTACTGGGCGACGGCGCAGGCGAAGCCGTGGGCGCGGTTCCAGCGGGGCCACTCGGGGGACGCGCTGTACACGAACAGCGTGCTGGCGCTCGACCCGACCAGCGGGAACATCGTCTGGTACAACCAGCTCCTGCCGGGCGAGACCCACGACATGGACGAG
Organism: Vicinamibacterales bacterium; assembly: GCA_965116765.1. Lineage (GTDB taxonomy): Bacteria > Acidobacteriota > Vicinamibacteria > Vicinamibacterales > UBA8438 > JAJEEA01. Next base: position 3,621,828 of record OZ220718.1, read on the forward strand.
ACGTTCGAGAACCTCCTCGTCGACCACGGCGGGCGGAGCTCGCTCTTCAAGATGGGCAAGCTCGCGATTCTCTGGGAGCTCGACCGCACGACCGGGCAGCTCCGCGCCGCTCACGATCTCGGGTACCAGACCATCCTCGACGTCCATCCCGAGACCGGCGCGATCACCTACCGCCCCGGCATGATGCCCGAGGAGGGCGTGGAGCTCGAGTTCTGCCCGAGCATCGCCGGCTTCAAGAGCTGGCGGTCGATGGCCTACCACCCCGACACGCAGGCCTTCTACGTGCCGCTGCTCGTGAGCTGCGAGCGCACCACCTTCGGCCCGGGGCCGGAGCTCGTCGAGGGCGGGGGCGGCGTCGGCCTGTCGCGCCGCGCCCACCTCATGCACCCGGACCGGCCCGACGGGGTCGGCGAGCTCGTCGCCATCGACGTCGACGGCGACGTCCTGTGGCGCCACCGCACCCGCACCGCGATGGACAGCGCGGTGCTGACGACGGGCGGCGGCCTGGTGGTGGCCGGCGACTGGGACCGCAACCTCTACGTGCACGACGCGCGGTCGGGCGACATCCTCTTCCAGGCGCGGATGCCGAGCTCGGTGTCGGGGTTCCCCGTCACCTACGCCGTCGACGGGCGCCAGTACCTGGCGATTCCCGTCGGGACGGACCCGTCGCTCTGGAGCGGCATCTCGGGGCAGCTCACGCCCGACAAGCAGCGCCCCGACGCGGGCGGCCACGGGCTCTTCGTGTTCACGCTGGCCGACGAGGAGCCGTAGCGACGGGCCGCTGCTCGCGGCGCCCCCCGGAGGGGCGGAACGGGGCGGAACTCAGGCCGCGGTATGATTCGGCCTCGTCTGTAGTCCATGCACGAGCGTGCTGGCGGACGAGGCAAGAGGAGCAGATTTCATGACACGACCGATCGGAGCCACCGTCCTCGCGATGGTCCTGGCCGGCGGGCTCGCCGGCGCCGAGGAGCGCGTCGAGCGCAACGTGGTCTTCGGCATGTACTCCGGGCTCGCGCTGCTGATGGACGTCTACCACCCTGAGCAGCCGAACGGGTACGGCATCGTGTTCATCTCGGGCAGCGGGTGGACCCGCGAGCTCGGCCTCGACGCGACGCCCCTCAAGGAGACCGGACAGGAGGACCTCTACGCCGTCCCGCTGGCCGCGGCCGGCTACACGGTGTTCGCCATCAACCACCGCGCCTCGCCGCGGTTCCGGCATCCCGCCCATCTCGAGGACGCGCAGCGCGCGGTGCGCTTCGTGCGCCACCACGCGGCCGGGTACGGCATCGACGCGGAGCGCATCGGGGCGATGGGCGGCTCCTCCGGCGGCCATCTCGCGAGCCTGCTCGGGGTGCTCGACGGCCACGGCGACGCCGACGACGGGAGCCCGGTGAACCGCGAGAGCGCGAAGGTGCAGACGGTGGTGGCGCGGGCCGCGCCGACCGACCTGACCCTCGCGGCGGCGGGAAGCAACCACCCGCTGTTCGGGTTCCGCCGCTCCGACCGGACCGACTCGGTCGAGTACCGGCGCTTCGTCGAGGCGTCGCCGGTGACCCACGTCACCGCCGACGACCCGCCGGTGCTGCTCATCCACGGCGACGCCGACGCCGTCGTGCCCTACCGCAACGCCGAGGTCATGAAGGCCGCGCTCGAGAAGGCCGGCGTTCCCGTGGACCTGCTGCGCATCCCCGGCGCCGGTCACGGACCGACGTTCCCCGGCGCGGAGAATCCGCCCGACTACATCGGCGCCATGGTCGAGTGGTTCGACCGCCATCTGCCGCACCGTCGATGACGACTCTTCGCGGGTTGTCGCACAGGCGCCTGGCGGCCCGCGCGCGTCCTGCGGCCGACGCATGCCTCACGGGGCGACGTCCTGCGGCCCGCGCGCGCCTTGCGGGACGGCGTCCCGCAGCCCGCGGGGGTTTCGCGGCCCGGCGCCCCGCGGGCCGCGGCGCAACGCGGTGGCTCCCGGCGGGCTCCCGGCAGTGAACCCGCTCGCGACCTACGGGGGTCTGCTCGCTGAGCGGCGGGAAGCGGCCGCGTCGTGGCAGCGCCGGGCCGACCGGCTGAGCAACGCGCGCCTGACCACTTTCGCGATCGGCGCGCTGATCGCGGGAGGCGCGGCGTTCGGGAGCTGGCCGTCCGCGTGGTGGCTCGCTGCGCCGGCCGGCGCGTTCGTCGCGCTCGTCGTCTGGCACGACCGGGCGCTCCGGAGCGAGGCGCGCGCGGAGCGCGCCGTCGTCTGGTACGAGCACGGCATCGCGCGGATCGAGGATCGCTGGTCGGGAACGGGCCCCGTCGGCAAACGCTTCGCCGATACCGACCATCTCTACGCCCAGGACCTCGACCTGTTCGGCGGCGGCTCGCTCTTCCAGCTCCTGTGCACCGCGCGGACGCAGGCCGGAGAAGAGACGCTGGCCGCGTGGCTCAAGACGCCAACCGGCCCCGACGAGATCGCCGAACGGCAGGCGGCCGTCCGCGAGTTGCGGCCGCGCGTCGCCCTGCGCGAGGAGATCAACGTCGCCGCCGAGGAAATGCGGACCGCCGTGCGGCCGGCGCATCTCGCCGCGTGGGCCACCCGCGAAGACCAGCTCCAGGCTGTCTGGCCCCGGTTCGCGGCGATCGGATTCACCGCCCTGATCGGGGCCGCTCTGGCCGCCTGGCTCCAGGGCGCGATCACCCTCGGGCCGCTGCTCGCGGCGCTGGTCGCCGGCGCCGTCTTCCGTTATCGCTTTCACGCCCGCACGACGCGCGTCATGCACGGCGCGGACGAACCTTCCCGCGAGCTGCTCATCCTCGGGCAGGTGTGTCGCGTGCTCCGGGGAGAGTCGTACGAGACGGCCCGGCTGCAGGCGCTCCACGCGTCCCTTGCAGCGCCCGACGGCGAGGTCCACGACGCCGCCCGACGGCTTCGTCGCGTCGTCGAATGGCACGACTGGCAGCACAACATCATGTTCCTGCCGCTCGCCGCCGTCCTGTTCTGGGACCTGCATTGCGCGTTCGCGGTGGAGGCGTGGCGCCGGCGGCACGGCCCGCAGGTGGTCGACTGGCTCCGGGATACCGGTGAGTTCGAAGCCCTCGCGGCGCTCGGCACCTACGCCTGGGAGCACCCCGCCGATCCGTTCCCGGACATCGCCGCCGCCGATCCGCCCGCGTACGAGGCCGAAGGGCTGTCTCATCCCCTGCTGCCGGCCGCCACCGCCGTCCCCAACGACGTCGTCCTCGGAAAGGCTCCCCGGGTCCTGATCGTCAGCGGCTCCAACATGTCCGGCAAGACGACGCTGCTGCGGTCGGTCGGCATCAACGCGGTCCTCGCGCTGATGGGCGCCCCCGTGCGCGCGGCCCGCCTGCGCCTGTCACCGATGACGCCCGGCGCCACCCTGCGCATCGAGGACTCGCTGCAGGCGGGCCGGTCCCGCTTCTACGCCGAGGTGCTCCGGCTGGGACAGATCGTCGAAGCGGCTCGCACCGGCCCCACGCTGTTCCTGCTCGACGAGCTCTTCCACGGCACCAACTCGCACGACCGCCGGGACGGCGCGCGCGGCCTGCTCGGCTCGCTGCTCGATCTGCCCACCCTCGGCCTCGTGACCACCCACGACCTGTCGCTGGCCGAGATAGCCGACGCGCTTGCGCCCGCCGCCCGCAACGTGCATTTCGACGACCACCTGGCCGGCGGAGAGATGCACTTCGACTACCGCCTGAAACCGGGGCCGGTGACGCGCAGCAACGCCCTCGCGATCATGCGCGCCGTCGGCCTCGACGTCCCCGAGACCGCGGCCGCCCCTGAACGCCCCGACGCACACGCATCGAAGCCGACTGCATGAAGCCTTGGAGCATCCGGGACCGAGCAGAGGCCTCTCCAGCTGAAGGCCCCGGTGCGCGGCCGACGCATACTCCCTCGACCCAGGGGCGGTGGCGTCTGCGCCGTAGAGCGGCGGGAACCGGGAGGGTTCGTTGGGCGCCCCCAGCGGAGCCGAGGCGACGATGGGCGGGCTCGGGAACGACGTCGAATCGACTATCGTTGGAGAAGCGGCTTCCGCGCCGCGGCGGGATCGGACGGCAGAGGAGAGACTGCAGACCATGGGGTTGTTCAGAGTGGCATGCCAGCTCGAGAACTACCGGGATCGGACCCGGTCCGTTCGCGTGCCCGACGTCATCGTCGACACCGGCAGCGAAATGACCTGGATCGACCAGGAGCACCTCGATCGGATCGGCATCGAGCCCGAGAAAAGAGACCTGCGCTTCGTCATGGCCAATGGACAGGAAGTCGTGCGCTCGATCGGATTCGCGGTAGTCCGAGCGGGCGGAACGTTGACGATAGACGAGGTCGTGTTCGGACAGCCGGGAGATCTGCAATTGCTCGGCGCCCGGACGCTGGAGGGCCTGAATCTGAGGGTGGACGCCCGCGGCAAGAAACTCGTGGCCGCCGGTCCCATCATCGTGGCCGGAGCAACGCGCCCGTGAACCGCGACCGGTCAGCGGTGACGCACGAGCGGTCCTCGCGCGGCGCGGCGGCGGGAGCGCTCGGGGCTGCCGGCCGTCGACGGCGGGCGCGCGGATGCGGCCGAAGCACGGCGGGCAGCTCAGAAGCTGTACCCGTCCGGCGAGTACGCGACGGCGCCCGGGAAGTGGACGTTCTCGATGATGGAGCGGCCCATGTAGACGGGCGAGGTCGCGGTCCGGCTCCGGGCCAGGGTCCGCATGAACGCGTTCTCGTTCTCGGGGTCCGGGATGCCCGTCTCCAGGCAGGCGCGGACGATCCCCGCCATCTCCTCCGGCTCGTCGCGTTGCGGGTAGTGGCCGGCCGTCGGCAGCAGCCAGTAGCTGCTCTCGACCGCCCGCTTGTCGAGGTACTCGTACCAGATGTGGTTGCCGATGCGGGGCGGGTTCACGGTGTCCAGGAGCCCCCAGACGAGCGCGGTCGGGATGGGGCTCTCGCGCAGGTTGTCGAGCCAGCGGTACTCGTTCGCGGTCCTCTCCAGCAGGTACTTGCCCACGTAGAGGCGCGCCCCGATCCCGTCGTTGAACGCCTGGATGTCGGCGTAGGCCACCTGCTGCGGCGTGCCCTCCGTTACCCGGGGCCGGGCCTGCTGCTCCCGGATGAGCTCGGGGCCCCGCACCGCGTGCTGGATGTCGTACTGGCCCTGGAAGAGGTTGGCGAGGGGAAGGAAGAGCCCGCCGTTGGAGATGAAGTGATAGGTGATCTCGTACGGCTTCTCCTCGGCCGCCAGGTAGTTGCCCAGGAAGGCGAAGCCGACGCTGCCGCCGCGATCGTGGGTGAGGAGATGGAACCGGCTCAGCCCCACGATCTCCCTGACGAAGTAGTCGACGAGCTTCGCGTCGTCCTCCAGCATGTACGAGTAGCCGTCCTGGGGCTTGTCGGAGAAGCCGAAGCCGGGGAAGTCGAGAATGGCGACGAAGTAGTCGTCTTCCAGAAAGGGAATCATCTCGCGGAAGTCGAAGCTCGACGTGGGATAACCGTGCAGCAACACCAGCGCGGGGTTTGCGCGGTCCCCGAAGGTCCGGTGGAAGACCCTCACCCGCCGGCCCTCGTTGTTGGGGGTCGTCGAGGTCCATTCGAAGTACTCGCCGGCGCGGTACCAGGCCTCGGCGAGGGGGGAATGGAAGGTGAAATCAGGTGACTGCGAGCCGACGGCGACCTCGTTCGCGTAGCTCTCGGCGTTGCGTTCCCGACCGCTGGCGTCGACGGGGCCGGCCAGCGCCGGACTCGCGGCGGCGAGCTTGAGGAATGATCGTCTGTCCATGATGCCTCCGGCGGCGTTCAGCGACACGTCGGTGTCGCGCAGCGGCCGCTCACCGACCGTCGTCCCCATAGATGCGGGCACGGTGCCATTGTGACACCGACCGAATCGGAAATCACGACGGAGATCCGGCGACCGGGGCGAAGCGGGTGTCGGGCCGATGGGGCGCCCAACCCCCCGGGGTTCGGACTCGGCACTATAATCCCACTCGTGGGCCTGAGCACCAGGATGGACGAGACACCGCATCCGCGGAGCGGACGCGGCGGCGTCGAGCGTCGCCGGCCGGCGGTCCGGGCCGCCCTGCTGACGGCGGCGATGGGCATGGCCCTGCACCCGACGCCGGCCGCGGCCCAGGACGGCGCCGAGCTCGACGAGGTCATCGGACGGGCCGCGGCCTTCGTGGCGGTGTACGTGGACGAGCTCTCGAACGTGCTGATGGAGGAGGAGTACCAGCAGACCTACTATGAGGACTACGGCGACGCGCCCGCCCACTCGCAGCTCGTTTCCGAGTTCCTGCTGACGCGCCTGAGCGACGACGGCCAGTGGGTCGGCTTCCGCGACATCGTCGAGCTCAACGGCCGGAAGCTGGAGAACCGGGGCAACCGGCTGGCGGCGCTGTTCACCGATGGCCGGGCGAGCGCGATGGCCCAGGTCCGCCGCATCACCGAAGAGAGCGCCCGCTACAACCTGGGCGCGACCCGCCGCACGTTCAACGTGCCCACCTACTCCCTGTTCTTCCTCCACCCGACCAACGTCGATCGCTTCCGCTTCGAGCGGATGCTCACGGGGCGCGCGGGCTGCGCCGGCGTCGAGACGGCCTGGGACGTCAGCTTCCAGGAGGTCGGGTTCCCCACGATCGCGCGAGGCTTCCAGAACATCAGCCTCCCGGCCAGCGGCCGTTTCTGCCTCGACCCGGCGTCGGGCCGCGTGATCGAGACCGAGTTCGGGCTGCGTCACCCACGGATCGGCCCCGTGGAGGCGACCGACACCACCGCCCGCGTGACGTTCGGGTTCGAGCCGCGGCTGAATCTCTGGGTTCCCCTGGAGATGCGCGACAGCGTGTCGGAAGAGGACGGCGGGCGCATGGTCGGCATCGCCCGGTACCGGAACCACCGGCAGTTCGGCGTCACGGTGTCGGAGAACCCGGACCCGCCCCCCGACGGGAACGGCGGCCCGCGGTGACCGCGCCCGCGGATTCGGCGGCAACCCCATGACCAGCGACGGAAACGGCACCATCGAGCTCAGCCAGCGCATGTCGCGCCTGCCCCCGTACATGTTCGGGAGCATCAACGCGCTGCTCGCGCGCAAGCGGCGCGCCGGCATCGACGTCATCGACATGGCGATGGGCAATCCCACCGACGCCACCCCGCAGCCCATCGTCGACAAGCTCTGCGAGGTGGTCAACGACTCGCGGAACCACCGCTACTCGGCCGCGGCGGGGCTCTACAACCTGCGCCGCGAGGTGTCGAAGTACTACGACAAGCACTGGGGCGTCCGCCTCGACCCCGACAAGGAGGTCATCGCCACCATCGGCTCGAAGGAGGGGTTCAGCCACCTCTGCCTCGCCCTGCTCGGGCCCGGCGACACCGCGCTGGTGCCCGCCCCGTCGTTCCCCATCCACGCCTACGCCGTGGTGCTCGCGGGCGGCAGCTACCTGGGGGTGCCGGTCGCCGACGACGAGGTGTTCCTGAAGCGGGTGAGCGAGATATCGAGCCAGCTCTCGCCGCGCCCCAAGGTCCTCTTCCTCAACTATCCGCACAACCCCACCGCGCACTGCGTGGCGCCGGAGTTCTTCAAGGAAGTGGTGGCCATCGCGCGCCGGCACGAGCTCATCGTGGTGCACGATTTCGCCTACGGGCAGGTCTGCTTCGACGACTACCGGGCCCCGAGCTTCCTCGCCACCCCCGGCGCGATGGAGATCGGGGTCGAGTTCACCTCCATGTCGAAGACGTTCAACATGGCGGGCTGGCGCATCGGCTACTGCGCCGGCAACCCCACGATCATCGACGCCCTGGGCGCGATCAAGGGGTACTACGACTACGGCATCTTCCAGGCGATACAGATCGCCTCGATCATCGCGCTGCGCGAGTGCGACGCCTTCGCGCACGAGCAGGCCGCCAAGTACCGGGAGCGGCGCGACACCCTGGTGGACGGGCTGCGGCGCATCGGCTGGGCCGACCTCGAGGCCCCGCGCGCCGGCATGTTCGTGTGGGCGCCCCTGCCCGAGCGCTTCCGCGCCATGGGCTCGATGGACTTCGCGCGCCGCCTCATGGACGACGCCGAGGTCGCGGTGTCGCCGGGGCGGGGCTTCGGCCCCGAGGGCGAGGGCCACGTGCGGCTCGCCCTCATCGAGAACCGCCAGCGGCTGCAGCAGGCGGTGCGAAACATGAGGCGCGCGTTCCAGAAGTGGTCGGACGCGCCGGCCCGGGAGCCCGCGGCGGAGAGCCGCGCGGGTTGATCTCGCAGCGCGAAGCCCCCGCCGCCGCAACCGGCCACCGCGCCGCGAGATGACGGCCGGGGCGCAAGCCGCGGGCGGCCGTTGCCGAGTCCGTCACGCCCCGCCCTGGCCGGCCCCGCCATCCGCCCCATGTCCGCGACGGGCCCGGCCGCGGGCCGCGGCGGCGCGAAGCAGCACCGGACCCGCCGCGACGAGCACCGTCAGGGCGAGGATGGCGGCGGCGACCGGCCGGGTCAGGAACACCGTCGGGTCGCCGACCGAGATCGCCATCGCCCGCCTGAACTCCTGCTCCAGGAGCGGCCCCAGCACCACCGCCAGCACGATCGGCGCGAGGGGAACGGCGTGTCGCCGCAGGACGACGGCCAGGACGCCGAGCCCGTAGGCGACGGCCACGTCGAAGAGGTTGTTGTTCAGGCTGTAGACCCCGAGGGTCGAGAACGCGAGCACCGCCGCGAAGAGCAGCGGCCGCGGCACCCGCAGCAGCCGCACCCACAGCCCGATGAGCGGCAGGTTCAGGACCAGCAGCAGGGCGTTCGAGACGTAGAGGCTGGCGATGAGCCCCCACACGAGGGTCGAATCCTGCGTGAAGAGCAGCGGCCCCGGCTGCAGCCCGTAGAGCTGGAACGCCGCGAGCATGACCGCGGTCGTGCCCGACCCCGGCACCCCGAGGGCGAGCAGGGGGACGAGGCTGCCGCCGGCGCTGGCGTTGTTGGCCGCCTCGGGCCCCGCGACCCCCTCGATGGCGCCGCGGCCGAAGCGGTCGGGGCGGGCGGCGGCCCGGCGCTCGGCCGCGTAGGACAGGAAGCTCGCCACCGTGGCCCCGGCGCCGGGGAGGACGCCGGTGAAGAACCCGATCAGGGTGCCGCGCGTCCACGCCGGCCACGACCGCCGCCACTCCTCCCGCGTCATCCGCACCGGCCCCGCCACCGCCGCCCGCGCCTCGCCCGCGGCCCGCCGCGACGCCGCGTACCAGAACACCTCGCCGACCGCGAAGAGCCCCACCGTCACCACCACCACGTTCATGCCCCCCAGCAGCCCCGCCACCCCGAAGGTGAAGCGCGGCTGCCCCGTCTGGCCGTCGATGCCGACGGTCCCGAGGGCGAGCCCGAGGCAGATCGCGAACGCCCCCTTGGCCCGCGAGCCGCCCGACAGCCCCCCGAGGGCGGTGAGGGCGAACAGCATCAGCGCGCAGTACTCGGCGGGGCCGAACCCCAGCGCCACCTCGACGAGGGCCGGGGCCAGCAGCATCAGCATCGCGGTGGCGAAGGTGCCGGCGATGAACGAGCCGACGGCGGCGGTGGCGAGCGCCGCCCCCGCCCGCCCCTGCCGGGTCATCTCGAACCCGTCGAGGGCGGTCATCACGCTCGACGCCTCGCCCGGCATCCGCACCAGGATCGACGTCGTCGACCCGCCGTACATCGCCCCGTAGTAGATGCCCCCGAACAGGATGAACGCGCCGACCGGCGGCAGGCCGAACGTCAGCGGCAGCAGCATCGAGATGGTGAGGGCGGGCCCGAGGCCGGGCAGGACCCCGATGGCGGTGCCGAGGGTGACCCCGACGAGCCCCAGCAGCAGGTTCGCCGGCGCGAGGGCGGCGCCGAAGCCGACCGCGAGCTGATCGAGGAGGAACACCGGGACGTCCACCTCAGCCGAAGGGACCCGCCGGCAGGCGGATGCCGAGCAGCAGCCGGAACGCCAGGTACGCGGCGGCGGCGATGACCGCGCCGGCCGCGAGGTCGCGCCGCCAGGCGCGGCTGCCGAGGGCCCGCGACTCGGCGGCGATGAACGCGGTGGTGGCCAGGGGATAGCCGAGCGGGACGAGGCACGCCAGATAGGCGAGGAAGACGGCGGCGGAGGCCCCCGCCGCGCGCCAGTCCATGGACGCCGGGGCGGCGGGGCGGCCGGCGACGCATCCGATCCACAGGGCGCTCGCGGCGAGGCCCGCGCCGATCGCGAGCGGGAACGTGCGCGGCCCGACGAGGTCGTAGCCCCCGGCCGGCGCCGAGATGGACAGGGCGGCGGCGAGATAGCCGCCGCTCGCGGCGAGAGCCGCCGCCGCGAAGACCCGGTCGGGGTTCATCGGCGGCACCGGCAGCTACCCCGCCGGCCCCGCAAGACCGATCGAGCGCAGGATCTCGTCGGCGGCCGCGGTCTCCTCCTCGAGGAAGCGCTCGAAGTCGGCGCCCGCGAGAAAGCTGTCCTCCCAGTCGTTCCGGCGCAGGATGTCCCGCCACGCGTCCGACGCCCGCATCCGCGCCAGCGCCTCGATGAGCCACGCGCGGGTCTCGTCGTCGGTGCCGGGCGGGGCCAGCACGCCCCGCCAGTTGGCGATCACCACGTCGAGCCCGCTCTCCCGGATGGTGGGGACGTCGCTCCCCGGGATGCGCTCGGCCGACGACACCGCGAGCACCCGCATGCGGCCGCCCTCGGCGTGGGCCTTCCACTCGCCGAAGCCGGAGATGCCCGCGGTGACGTGCCCCCCCATCACCGCCACCGCCGCCTCGCCCCCGCCCGAGTGGGCCACGTAGTTCACGCGGGTGGGGTCGACGCCGGCGGCGAGGGCGAGCAGGCCGGCCAGCATGTGGTCGATGCCCCCGGCCGACCCCCCGGCCCAGCTCACCCGCTCGGGCTCGGCCCGGAGGTCCTCCATGAGGTCGGCGAGGGTCTCGTGGGGCGAGCCGGCCGGCACCGCGATCACCTCGTACTCGTCGAGCAGCCGCGCCAGCGGCACCGTGTCGTCGATCGAGACGGGCGAGCGGTTGGTGCGGATGGATCCCAGCATGACCTGCCCGAAGACCATCACCGTGTGCGCATCGCCGCGCTGCCGGGTGACGAGGTCGGCGAGCCCGATGGTGCCGCCGGCCCCGCCCCGGTTGACCACCTCGACCGGCACCCCGAGGATGCCCGCCTCGGTCCACACCTGCTGGATCTGCCGGGCGGTCTGGTCCCAGCCGCCGCCGGGGTTGGCGGGCGCGAGCAGGGTCAGCGGCCCCCGCGGAAAGCCGGCCGACGTCGGCTCGAGCGCGCCGGGCGTACGCTCCGGGGTCGCGCCGCCGGCGCAACCGGCGAGGATCGCGCCGCTCAGGGCGGCGGCCAAGCCGGACCGGTGTCCGCGGCGGGGACGTCCCCGGCGGCGCGAGGCCGCAGGTCCCTCTGACATGAGCGCACTGTATCAGGACCGCCGGGCGTCTACATCCCCGAAAGTGGTCCCGCCGCGCCCGCAACGCGGCCGCGGTTGCGCACCGGGCCCGAAGCAGGGCCCCGGCGGCCGGCGGGACGGCGACATCCCTGTCGATTCGTCAGCCGCGGGCGTGGACCATCGGCCGACGCAGGCTTGCCGGCGGCGGGCGGGACGGCGGCATGGAGATCGGGACCACGTCGGGACGCGGGCGCCGGACCCCGCGGCCCACACCCGGAAGCGCCTCGGAACGCGGACACGGGATGGACGAAACGATCGCTGCCCCCGAAACGTCGAACAGACACAGAATGCGGAAGCGTACGTCCGTCCATCTCGAAGGGAGATCCGTCATGAAACGACTCGTGCTTCTCGTCCTCGGCGTCGCCGCGGTCGCCACCGGCGCCCATGCGCAATCGAACGCCGAGCTCATCGAAGGGGCCCTCGCGGCCGCCCCGGCCCGGGCCCGCGACGCCGCCGCCGTCATCCAGTGGAACGCCGACTTCACCTACGAGACCCTCAAGGAGGGCACGAACCGGATCGTCTGCTACCACCGGTCGGACGAGGTCGGACGACCGTCCTTCGCGGTGCAGTGCACCAGCGTGGCCAATCTCGAGCGCGTCGCCCAGAGCCGCCGGTTCCGGGCCGAGGCGGGGCGGGACCGGGCGGCCGAGCGCGCCCTGGTGGACGAGGCGGAAGCGAACGGGACGCGCATCGCGCCGGAGTACGGCTCGTTCTTCACGTCGATGAACGGCGAGGACCAGGCCAGCGCGAGGAGCCACACCACCATCGCGGTCCCCGGCGCCACCCCCGAGTCGCTCGGGTTGCCGGACAACCCCGGCCAGGGCGGCGCCTGGCTCATGGCCGCCGGCACCACCACCGCCCACATCATGATTCCGGGTCACTAGGCCCGGCGTCTCACCGACCCGCCAACCCCGCGGCACGGACTCTGTCGCGGGGCTGGCGGCCGGGTCGGGAACCCATCCAGACAGACCGACGGCCCCCACGTTCACCGAAACATCCCTCAAGGGATCCGGCCCTGTCTCCGCCGGTGCGAGCGCTGTTCGCCTTGAGGTGCGTGGGGGAGCCGAAGGACTTCGGAAGCCTCGCCGTCAGCCGCGAACCTCGTCCTTCTCGATGCGGCCGTCGACGAGGCGAACGAGGCGGCGCGCCCGCGCCATCACCCGGGGGTCGTGGGTCGAGAAGAGGAAGGTGACCTGCTGCTCGCGGTTCAGGGTCTCCATCATCTCGAGCAGCGCGTCGGCGGTGGCCGAGTCGACGTTGGCGGTGGGCTCGTCGGCCAGCACCACGGCCGGCCCCGCCGCGATGGCCCGCGCGATGGCGACCCGCTGCTGCTGCCCGCCCGAGAGCTCGGACGGGCGCCGGTCCTCCATGCCCTTCAGGCCCACGCGGGCGAGCAGCTCCATGACCCGCGGGCGCCGCTCTTCCTCGGCCACCCCCTGCACCGCCATCACGATCTCGGCGTTCTCGTAGGCGCTCAGGATGGGCAGCAGGTTGTAGGCCTGGAACACGAAGCCGATGCGGTCGCGGCGCAGGCGGCTCAGCTCCTGGCGGGACAGCGTGCCGAGGTCCGCCCCTTCCAGGCGGACGGTGCCCGACGTCGGCGTGTCCAGCGCGCCGATGAGGTTGAGGGCGGTCGTCTTGCCCGATCCGGAGGGACCGCTGATCGCGGTGAACTCGCCGCTCTCCACCGCCATCGTCAGCCCGCGCAACGCCTCCACCCGCTGATCGCCCTGGTGGTAGACCTTGGTGACGTCTTCGAGCTCCACGACCGGATCGGTACCGTTGTCACCGCTCATCGGGGATTACCTCTCGGGGTCCGCGGACGGATGGCCGACCCGTCGCCGTCGAGCCCCGTCGGAATCGGGGCCTCGACCGGCCCGGTGGCGCACTCGCCGGATGCGATACGCCGGGGTCCACCGCGGTTCCCGGCCCCCGCACATCATGGCCGGCGGCCGATTGTCCACCAACCAACCGTGGCGGCAGCAATCTTCACCGCCGTTCCGCGCGACGCCGACGCTCAGACCAGGCGAATCGTCTCCACCGGATCGGCGTGCCCGGCCCTCCACGCCGGATAGACGCCCGACAGCATGATCGCGGTCAGCGCCGAGATACCGATGAGGGCCACGCTCTCGCCGTAGATGCCGACCTGCATGACGGTCGACATGCCGACGCCGGCGACCTCCATCTGCTCGGCCGGGATCAGCCCCGACACGTCGATGCCGGTCGAGGCGAGATAGAGGTACGGCCCGACGCTGACGAGGGCGGCCCCGGCGAGGCCGACGACGGCCAGCCACGCGCTCTCCATCATCACGAGCCGGAAGAGCTGCGACGGGCTGAACCCGACCGCGAGCATGATGCCGAACTCGCGCAGCCGCTCCATCACGCTGACGAAGAGGGTGTTGAAGATGCCGGCGGCCACGAGCACCGCGAGCAGCAGCATCATGACCTTGGCGCCGCCCACCTTCATGGCGATGAACACCGCCAGGTCGGGCTGCAGCTCGTGCCACGGCAGCACCGCGACGCCGGCCGGGGCCCCCGCCGCGAGGTCCGCCACCACGCGGTCGGTGACGCGCTGATCGTCGACGAACGCCGCGACCTGGATGGCCTCGTCGGGCCCGAAGCCGATGGTCTCGCGCAGGGTGCCGATGGGCAGCAGGCTGATGCTCCCGTCGACGCTCGGCGAGCCGGTGCGGATGATGCCGCTGACCCGGGCGAGGTCGCTCACGATCTCGCCCTCCCGGTCGGTGAGGGTGTAGACCACCCTCGACCCGAGCTCGACGTCGAGGTTCGAGGCGAGCCGCTCGCCGAGGATGATGCCGCGGTCGTGGGACGAGGCGAAGAACTCGCCCTCGACCACCGCCTCGAGGAGCGACAGGGTCTCCTCGTCCTCGTCCTCGGGGGAGACGGCGATGAAGCCGGCCCCGACGTTCTCGCGCGCCGTCGACAGCAGGTTGAACCCGGTGATGCGCTCGACGACCCGGATGACCCGCGGGTCGCCCTCGGCGAGGCGCTTCAGCTCGCCGCTCCCCTCGACGGGGCGCGACAGCGTCGGGCTGTCCAGGTACTCCGGGTGCTGGTAGGTCACGTGACCGGCGCCGAGCCGGGCCGCGAGCCTTATCATGTCCTCCCAGTTCCGGTCCTGCATCGCCATCATCAGGACGGCGAGGAACACGCCGAAGACGATGGCCGAGAGGGTGATGACCGTGCGGCGGCGGTTCCGCCACAGGTTGCGCCACGCCATCTTCGCGAGACTGCTGCCCTTCATCGCGCTCTCCTCACTGTCAGTGCCGCATGCCGCATGGCCTCCACCGGGCTGATGCGGGCCGCCTTCAGGGCGGGATAGATCACCGCCAGGAGGACCAGCACGACCAGGGTCATCGTCGGGATGACGAACGCGGCCGACGACGCCGACGCCCGCCACACCGTCGCGAACGTGGAGCCCATGACCGTGACCCCGCCGAGCCCCCCGGTGTCGATGCCGAACTCGCTCAGGTACCAGAGCATCGGCACCGTGAGCATCATGCCCGCGGCCAGGGCGAGGCCGGTCTGCAGCGCGCTCTCGACGAAGATGAGGGCCACCACCTGGCGCGGCTCGACCCCCAGCGCCTTCAGCACCCCGAACTCGCGGATGCGCTCGAACACCGCCATCAGCATCGCGTTGAGGATGAGGATGGCGATGACGATGTAGATGACGGCGGAGACGATGCCGTTCGCCGCGCGGGCCGAGTCGAGGTAGGTCGCGATGGTCGGCACCAGCGACCGCCACGACCGCGTGTCGAGGCCGGGGGCCAGGCCCTGCGCCACTTCCAGCGCCGCGTCCAGCTCGAGCTCGTCCGGCTTGCGCACCACGATCTCGTGCGCGCCCGACGGCATGAAGAAGAGGTCGCGGAACGCCCCTTCGGTGAGGAAGACGGCGGCGCGGTCGACGCCGTCGCTCACCGTGCCGAGGATGCCGCGCACCGTGTAGAGCTCGTTCGCGATGCCGCCGTCGGTGGCCTGGCTCAGCACCACCAGCTCGTCGCCGAGGGCGAGGTTGAGCGACCGGGCGAGCCGCCGCCCCACCACCACGCCGAACGGATCGCCCTCGTCGAGCCACGCCCCCTCGGCGAGCCGGGTCGGGATGACGCTGACGCGCGCGTCGTCCTCGACGTCGACCCCGCGCAGCGACGCGCCGGCGGCCGAGTCGTGGGCGGCCGCGAGCCCCGCCCCGACGAGGCGGGCGCTCGCCCGGAACCCCGCCGCGTCGAGCCCGCCGAGCAGCGCGTCGACGTCGTCGACGACCGTGTAGAGCGACGGGTCGTCGAGATACGTCGGCGCGTGAATCTGCAGGTCGCCGAGGTCGATCTCGACGATGGTCTCCTCCATGTCGTTCAGCATCCCCTCCATCATGGCCATGTAGACCACCATGGCGAAGAGCCCGAGGGTCATCGCGCCCACCGTGACCGCCGTCCGCCGGCGGTTGCGGCCGATGTTGCGCCACGCCATCTTCAGGATGCCCATGCGTCGTCTCGCGCCGAAGCGGTAGGGAACGGCTCACCATAGCACCGTTGGGAGGCGATGCCCTAGCCGCCGCGACGCGACGCCGCGCCGATTCTCCAATCCGGAACGGACTACGGCGTACCGCTTCCGGCGATCCCCGAGGGTCGGCCCGGCAGCTCTTCGCGAATCAACCGCCGCAGCGTACGCTCCGGGTGCCCCTCGTCCGCCGCGACGTGCTCACGCAGCGCCGCGTTGATCAGCGTCTGGTAGCTCGCCCCGCCCCGGTCGTGCGCCGCGCCCCGGAACCACGCCAGGACGTCGTCGTCGATGCGGATGGTGATCCGCGTCTTGCCCCGCGGCGCCTCGATGGGGGCGCCCCGCTGCCCCTGGCTGAAATCGTATTCGGGTTTCATGAGCCTGCCTCGTACTGGGCGCCACGCTATCATGAACGGAACACATCAACGGAGACGGAACCCATGATCGCCAAGGGACTGACGCCCATCCTGAACGTCTCGGACATCCAGGAGAGCTTCGCGTGGTTCGAGCGCCTGGGGTGGAAGAAGGGCTGGGACTGGGGCGAGCCCCCGACGTTCGGAGGCGTCTGCTCGGGCGAGTGCGAGATATTCCTGTGCCAGGACGGTCAGGGCGGCCGGGGCCGGAGCGCTGTCGCGAGGACCTTCGGCCCCGACGGAGACGACGCCGCCGACCAGGGAGCGTGGATGTCGATCTGGGTCGAGGACGTCGACGCCGTTCACCGCCGCTGCGTCGAGCAGCGCCTGGAGGTGACGTGGCCGCCCACCGACATGCCCTGGAACGTCCGCGAGATGCACGTGCGGCACCCCGATGGTCACGTCTTCCGCATCGGCCGCGGAATCAGCGAGGACTAGTCGCGAGCCCGACGGACGGCGCCTGCTGCCCGACACCGAGCCGCGCCTTGACCTCACGCAGCGTCAGCTCGCGTCCCTCTTCGAGATCCGACAGCCCCTCCAGGACCGCGCGAACGAACGCTCGGTTCTCCTCCTGCCCTTCGAACTCCGTCAACCTCGGCGCCATCAGCCACCTCCGGCCGCTCAAGGCCGCACAAACGCGGCCGGCTTCCTCTCCATCAGCTCGGCGTAGAAGTCGTTCCCCTTGTCGTCGATGACGATGAAGGCGGGGAAGTCCTCGATCTCGATCCGCCAGATCGCCTCCATGCCCAGCTCGGGGTACTCGTGCACGTCGACCTTCCTGATGCTGTGGTCGGCGAGCCGGGCCGCGGGGCCGCCGATCGAGCCCAGGTAGAAGCCGCCGTGCCGGCCGCATGCCTCGCGCACCTGGCGCGAGCGGTTGCCCTTGGCGAGCATGACCATGCTGCCGCCGTGGCTCTGGAAGAGGTCGACGTAGGAGTCCATGCGCCCCGCGGTGGTCGGGCCGAACGACCCCGAGGGGCGCCCCTCGGGCCGCTTGGCGGGGCCGGCGTAGTAGATCATGTGGTCGCGGAAGTACTGCGGCAGGCCCTCGCCGCGGTCGATGCGCTCCTTCAGCTTGGCGTGGGCGATGTCGCGGGCCACGATCATCGGCCCGCTCAGCGACAGCCGGGTCGCCACCGGGTACTGCCGCAGCTCGGCCAGTATCTCGGGCATCGGCCGGTTCAGGTCGACGCGCACGACGTCGCCCCCGAGGTCGTCGGGGGTCACGTCGGGCAGGAACCGGGCCGGGTTCTCCTCGAGCTGCTCGAGGAAGACCCCCTCGTGGGTGATCTTCGCGAGCGCCTGCCGGTCGGCCGAGCAGGAGACACCGAGGCCGACCGGGCACGAGGCGCCGTGCCGCGGCAGGCGGACGACCCGCACGTCGTGAGCGAAGTACTTGCCCCCGAACTGGGCGCCGATGCCGATGTTGCGGCAGATGTCGAAGAGCTGCCGCTCCATCTCGAGGTCGCGGAAGGCGCGGCCGTGCTCGTTGCCCGACGTGGGCAGGTTGTCGAGGTAGTGGGTGCTGGCGAGCTTGACGGTCTTGAGGGTGAACTCGGCCGACGGCCCGCCGACGACGAGCGCGATGTGGTAGGGCGGGCAGGCCGAGGTGCCGATGGACCGCATCTTCTCTTCCGCGAACGCGAAGAGGGTCTCGGGGTTGAGCAGCGCCTTGGTCTCCTGGTAGAGGAACGTCTTGTTGGCCGACCCGCCCCCCTTGGCGATGAACAGCAGCTCGTACTCGTCGCCGGGCTCGGCGTACAGCTCGATCTGGGCCGGCAGGTTCGAGCCGGTGTTCTTCTCGGTGAACATGTCGAGGGGGGCCATCTGCGAGTAGCGCAGGTTGCGCTCGGCGTAGGCGTCGTGCACGCCGCGGGACAGCGCCTCGGCGTCGCCGCCGCCCGTCACCACGTTCTCGCCCTTGTGGCCGATGACGATGGCGGTGCCGGTGTCCTGGCACCCCGGCAGCACCCGGCCCGCCGCGATGTTGGCGTTGCGCAGCAGCTCGAGGGCGACGAAGCGGTCGTTCTGCGACGCCTCGGGGTCGTCGAGAATCGAGCGGAGCTGGGCGAGGTGGGCCGTCCGCAGCAGGTGCGCGACATCGTCGAACGCGGTGCGCGAGACCATGCGCAGCACGTCGGGCTCGACCGCGAGCAGCTCGCGGCCGTTGACGGTGACGGTCGAGACGCCGTCGGCGGTCAGCTTGCGGTACGGCGTGTCGTCGGCGCCCCGTTCGAAGAGCGGCTGGTAGTGGAAGTCGGCCATGGTACGTGCGAATCTGATGCGAGGCCCCGCAACGGCGCGGGCCCCGCGAGACGCGTATTGTGAAGCGTAATCCTGATTCTAGCGCTGCGAAGTTCCGGCGAAGCGTGCGCCGTGCATAGCGCCAGCGCTCCGGAACCGGGTCGCCGATTGTGCCGCCGCCGCGACCGGCCGTCGGACGATGCGGCGTTCCGGAGGAATGCGGCGGGCGGCGCCCCCCGCCCCGAGCCTCCCGACATCGCAGGTTCGGAACGGCCGCCGTTTGGCATAGACTGTGCACATGTTCAGACGCCTGCTGCCCGGCCTGCTCGCCGTCGGACTCGCCGCCGCCGTCCTGGACGCCCCCGTCCACGCGCACCCGATGGAGGGCGCCAACGCGGGGTTCGTGCAGTCGGTGGACGGGCCCGCCCCGGGGCCGTTCCTCTACCTCGGCGCCAAGCACATGGTGACCGGCTACGACCACCTGCTGTTCCTGGTCGGGGTCATCTTCTTCCTGCGCCGGCTGCGCGACGTCATCCTGTACGTCAGCCTGTTCACGCTGGGGCACAGCCTGACCCTGCTCTACGGCGTGCTCGCCAACGTCGACGTCAACGCCTACGTCATCGACGCCATCATCGGGCTGTCGGTCGTCTACAAGGGGTTCGAGAACGTCGGCGGGTTCCAGCGCGTGTTCGGCTTCGCCCCCGACACGCGCATCGCGGTCCTCGTGTTCGGCCTCTTCCACGGGCTCGGCCTCGCCACCAAGCTGCAGGAGTTCATGGTGTCGGACAACGGCCTCGTGGCCAACATCCTGAGCTTCAACGCCGGGGTCGAGATGGGCCAGATTCTCGCCCTGTTCGGGGTCGTGGCGGTGCTCGGCTACTGGCGCCACCGGCCCAGCTTCTCGCGCTGGAGCTTCGCCACCAACACCGCCCTGATGGTGGGCGGCTTCCTGTTCGCGGGCGTCCAGATGGTGGGGTTCGTGCTGTTCTCGTGATCGAGCCATGCATCGCCGCACGGGTACCGACATGACCGACGTTCAGCCCGCACGCTCCCGCCGGACGATCCTCGCCCCCGGCAGCGCCGCCGCCGCGGCACTGCTCCCGACCGTCCTGCCGGCCGAGTAGCCGCACGGGTGCCGCCATGACCGACGTTCCGCCGCCGCCGTCGCGCCGCAAGATCCTGGTGACCACCGGCAGCGCCCTCCTCACCGCCGCCGCGGTGCTCTTCGGCGCCATCCTGCCGGCCGAGTACGCGGTCGACCCCCTGGGCACCGGCCGGCTCTTCGGCCTCCTCGCCCTCGGCCAGGCCCAGCCCATCAGCCCCGCGGAGGGCGAGTACCGGGTCGACCAGGCCGAGCTGAGCCTCTATCCGGCGGAATGGGTGGAGTACTTCTACCGGCTCGAGGAGGGCAGTACCATGCTCTTCACCTGGAACGCGAGCGGGCCGGTGGAGTACAACTTCCACGCCTCGCCCGACGGCGCCCCCGCCGGCTACGCCGAGAGCTTCGACGCCCGCGCCCTCGAGGACGGCCACGGCACCTACACCGCCCCGTTCACCGGCATCCACGGCTGGTACTGGGAGAACACCGGCACCGAGGAGATCACCATCACCCTGCACACCGCGGGGTTCTACACCAACGCCCACGAGGGGCGTTCGCGGGCGTCGGGGTACCACGACCTGACCGACCTGCGGGGGAATCCGGTGCCGAGCGTTCCGTGACCCACGGGCCCAAGGCCGAGCGGCACCTACCGAGACTCACACGGGTAGCGCCGGGCGCAAGACGCTCGGATGAGGGCCGACGTCAGCCGCGTCGTTCAGAACCATCGTCCTCAGTTGATCGCGGATGTTCCCGATTCCATCCGTCGAGAACGTCCACCGCGATACGCGATCGTCACCTCCGCGGCCGACAGTCAGTCCTGCTCCAATCCTGATGCCACCACCCTCACCGCCTACACGATCCCGCCAGCCCCTCCTTGTACCCGCCTTCCACGGCCCCCTCGTCCGGCCAAGGGCCCGCCTCCGCATCTTGGCGCGACTATTCCGAATAGGGCGCGAGTTGCCCAACCCCTTCGACGACCAGAGCATCGACGACCTCCTGCCAGAGGGCCTCAAGGCTCGCATCGACAGCCGCAGAGCGCGTGTCTATCAGCCACTGCGGCAGGAGATACGTACCTCTCGCGACCCGCGCTGTGTCCGCCAGCGCAAGCCCCGCCACCCAACGCAGCCCTGTGCGTACTTGGTCCTCGGCCGTCAGAACGCGGAGAAAACCGAGCAACTGGTCGACGCATTCCGCCTTGCCGGCCGCGAGCTCCAGCCACGCCTCGATCTCGGAACGCCACGCAAGTGGCTGCCACCATGGGATCGGCTTCACCCGGATCTCGGGGTAAAGGTACCGGTTCTCCGGCGCCGCGTTCGGGATGAGGGCGGCGAGCGTCCTGACGCCGTGGTAGTGATCTCGAAATACGGCGCTCTCCTTCACCCCCGACTCAAGTAGATGGCGCATGAGCCCCGTCCAAATCCGGCGCGCCGTCTCCGCCCGCCTTGACGTTTCCTCGGCCGCCGCTGACAGAGCGCGCAGCAAGGTACCCAACAAGACCGAGTTGTCCGCGTATGCATCGATATGTTCGTACGTCGCACTATCGTCGCCATCTTCACCGAGCGTCAGCAGCGCTCGAGCACTCACGAGTGTATGGGAGCCTCGATGATCCCTGCTGTCTCGCTCTCCGCACAGCAGCGACCGGCGCTGAGCCGCCATGAGAGCCAAGAGCAATGCTCGTGCGCGCGCAGATACGCAGATGGCGGCCATGGATGCAGGCGCGAGTGCCCGTATCGCTGCGTCGAGCCGAGACGGCAGAATGGAGCCTCCATCCGCGTTCGCTATCGATTGAGCCAACGGCTCTTCCAACTCTACGAGAACACGTCGTCCGATGCCGGGTTCCCAACCTCCCACCACGCAGTCACGCATGGACTCCGTGGCGATCTGCAGCCCTACCTCGTGGTGGCACGAGCCCGCCTCCGCACACGGCGCATCCCAAACGTGATCGAGTCCACGCGCGAGGTGCAGCCGCACTTCGTTCGGGACAGCGCCCGCGAGCCTGATGCAGGCGCGCGCCGTCCGATCGAACATGGCCGTCTCGTCCCTTCCGCCCGCGAGCGCTCGCAGTTTCGCGGCGATGGGAAGGAGCAGCAGCGGCAAGGCTCGTGCAGCGCTCCGGTCCGCGCCGTCCTCAAAGTAGGTCTCTTCGACGTCGAACGGCCGCCGGCCCGGCTCGCACTCCCCGATCCGAAGCACGGTGTTCGCAGCGAAGGACAGTGCCTCCATCGAGACATCAGTACCGTCCACGAATTGTGCTTCGAGGGCTGTCGCGGCCACCAAGGCCGGCGCGTCCCAGGAACCGTCGGCGCCTGACGATCGTGCATCGTCGAACAGTCTGCGGGCAACAGCTATATCGGCCTCGAGCTCCTCGCCGTCGATGGTCTTGGGGCCGCCCTTCCAGGGCCCGATGCCGTAGTGAGCGACCAATCGAAAGGCCTCTTGCGCCGACTCCAGATGCTCCCGGCCGTGCTGTAGTGCCTGACCGACGTCCTCCGGCGGCGCGGCCTGGACGTACAGACCATCTGCGCCTACATAGGCGCGATAGGTGGCGCGATCCAGGCAACTTGCCCAGGCACGCACCGTTGCCAACTGCCGCTCGACCGAATCACCTGCATCGACGTCGGATTCGGTTGATTCGTCATCGCATGTCGGCTCCAAGTGCCGACGCGCGTTTGCTACGAGCTCGCCGCCGAGTTCGCGCAGCTCTACCACGCGTTCTTCCTTGGCTCCCAACACAAGGCGCATCGCCACGTCCCGGAGCGACCAGGAGCGGCGTTCCGGTGCTGCGAGTCCCTCGGAGTCGGCCGCGAAAGGGCCCCGGTCGTGCACGATCCGCCGGAACTCCAAGCGCCAAATGAGCGGTTCAACCAGGAACGGGTCCAACACACGGTCCGCTTTCTCAAGGTGTCGAACGAGAAGTCCTACTATAAGACCGACCATCGCGAGGTTCCGACAGCCGTCGAGCAGCATCGCGACTATCCTGCCAATCGCTGTGCCGCGCGTGATCAGTTGGTCGCACACGCGCTCCAATGCCTGCAGTGCACTGAAGCACGGGTACGGTCCGACTCCGGTCCCACGGTACCAGCGCCAAACGTGCTCATCGCCAAGGTAGACTTGACGAGTACCAGTGATCTTGAGCTCGGTCTGATATGAGCCGACGGCGTCGTCTTGGAGCAGCCTCGCTGGGTCCAGACGGGTGAGGGTGATGCGCGCGCGATGCGCGCCGCATGGTTGAGCAGCCGGTTGAGCACTGCGGCGCCGTTGCGGAAATCGGTCTGGAACAGCGGCATGAACGGTCCAAAATGCCATGCAGCGAGCGCCGCGAAGCCGAGATGTCGAGCATGGTGCCCGCGGATTCCATCGTCGAAGACACCAGAACCGTCGGCCTCGTCGTCGAGGTAGTACGCTTCGGTCAGTGCAGCCAGAAGCCCGCGTCGGTTGGCGCCAAGGGCACGGCCAGTCAGCAGTTCCTCCACCGCGGGCGCGAGCCATTGCGGTGCATCCCGCGCGACTCGGCGAAGAATCGCTTCGCCGTCTTCGCCAATGTCCGAGCCAAGCAGGGCCAGCAATTCAATGACAACCTTGTCTGTGATGTCCGGTGCGATCTCGGGTCGCTGTCGGCGGCGTCGGCCGCCGGAGCCAATCTCCGACATGAGGTGTTGATGGCGCTCCTCGCGCCGCCGCTCTTCTGCCAAGTCCTCTGGCGTTCGCGCGGCGCGGGCGGCAACGGCAGCCTTCCGCTCCTCGGCAACCCGGCGCTCCGCCGCTGAACACGCGTCAACGAGGCGCTGGCGAAGTTGCACTCGCAGCGGGTGCCCATCCGGGGTTTCGGCCATGACATGGGCTCGCAACCAGTCTCGCAGCAGACGCTGCACGTGCTCACCGCGCCGCCACGGAACGGAGTCCTCGAGCAATAGCGCGATGACCGGCTCCACGGCGACGATGTCGACGATACCGTCTGTGCATAGCCGCTGTTCGACCAAGCGGGCGAGCCGGCGTAGCCCCGCCGCGTCGTCGGCTTGCAGCACGGGCCAAGCATCGCGAAGCACGGGGTTGGGATTCCCGAGCTTCAACATCGCCTCACCGGGGACGTCGCCCCAGCGGGTGCCATGGCCGGCGGCGACGATGGCGTCGAATGACGCCTGCAGAGTAGCGAACCTCCCACGCAGTGGATTGGCGGACCCGTCTGGCTCTGCCAGCAGCGCCTGACAAGCGAGCCGTGCAGCGGCAAGAGACCACCGGGGAGCGTCGGCCCTCGTGATTCGCGAAGCTGGGTTTCTGCCGGCCAGCAGGAGACGCGCGACGGCGTAGCGGCGCACCTCTTCGTGGCCGAACTCGGGACCGATTCCGAACGCGTCGTCCACGGGCTCCCTCAGCAACCCATCCTGACGCAATCCGGCGAGCGCCTCCGAATCCAGAGCCTGGACGGCGTCGAGCCTCTCCATGTCGTCGACATCATCGAGCGCCAGGGTCGCCAGCCGGAGGAGTACCGACTCGCGGGCGTAGGAGGACCCTCTATCGGGCATCCCGGGTCGGCGGACGAGCCCTGACCACACCTCGTTCATCGCGTCTGCATCGCTCAGGGGAACGCCGCGGACCCCGCCACGAACGAGCAGGTCGACCACAACGAGCCGTCGAAGGAGTTCGCGAGATCGCGGGTTCGCGCCGAGTTGGGCCAGCTCTCCGAAGGTCGCGACGATCTGGGCTATCTCGGCGTCCGTCAGTGGCGCGACGGCATACTCCTTGACGTCGGTGCCGAGGCGGTCGGCAATCGTGTCCCGCACGACGTGCTTGTTGTCGACCGACGCAACAGCGACCACCTTCACGTCGCTTGCATGCGCCGCGTCAACGAGGTAGCGCAGCGCGTCGGCGCTGCCCTCGGCGACGGCGTCCGCGCCGTCGATGACGAGCATGCGTTGAGGAGCACTCAGTTCGCACAGAAGCGTCGAAAGCGGGCAGCCCAGCGTCCTCTCGAACTCGACGGTCAGCTTGTGGACATGACGCAAGTTGATGCACAACGCTTGTATGCGGTCGGCGTCTCCCGCGTCCGCACCCGAAAGACCCAGGGCAAGCGCGCTCTTGCCGACGCCGGACTCGCCGCCCACGACCACCGCCGCCGCGCCGGCCACCGTTTCGGTCAGAGCCGCAGCGGCAGCGCTGCGGTCGAGGCGCACGCGGCGGTCGCCGTCGATCTCCTTGATCTCGTCGCGCACGTTTGCAACAGCGCTGCGATGAAGATGGTCGAGAGTCTGCCAGCCTTGCTGGTGGCGCCTCGCCGTCGGATCTAGGGCGTCGTGCGCGTCACGTCGCAAGACCGTGAGGTCCACCCGCGCGGACTTCGGCGAATACTCGGCTGCAAGGGTGACGAGTCGATCGCGAAGCCGTGACGCGGCTGGAAGATCGGAATCCCCCGCGACCGGGATGAGCTTGTTGACGACCTCCGCCCAATCCGTCTCGTCGGGCGCCTCGAGTCGCGGCATCGAGACCGAGAGCCCGGCCAGCAACCGCCACGCGTGTTGCTGTACCTGCACCGCGTCGGCCGTGTCGCTGTCGACTCGGCCGAGGTCGTGGAGCGCGCGTTGGACGAGCTTCTCGATCTGGTCGAGCCTGCCGCGAACACCGGCGTCGAACTTGCCCGACGTGCGGATGAGGTCGAAGAAGCCCCGCGTGTCCATCTGGGTCGCCGCGAGGGCGGCCAGCTCGGCGAGCTGCTTGGCGTGCGGCTGCGACCCCGCGACAACGAGGCACCGGCGGTGTTCCGGCCCGTCCGCAGGCACCTTGAGGACGGCATCGACGAACGCCCGAACGAGCTTTCGCGTCGACTCGTCGCTCGCAACGAACTCCGGCGCACGCCGAACCGCGACCGCAAGCACCCGCGATGGTTCCTGCTCGTCGGGGCGGGCTGCGCTCACCACGAGATCGTCGACCGGATGCTCCGGCGCCTGCTGGAACGCGACGCTCACGACGCGCCGGCCGTCGCCGAGTTCGCTGGCGCCATCGCCCGTCAGCAATCGGGCAAGATACTGGACCGCCACCTTCCGCTCGAAGGTCACGCCGCCACCGCCCGTCGCGTAGGGGCTCATGCCCGGCGACACCGGCCCGCCGTTGCTACGGCGCTCGCTTTCCTCGGCACCGCTGGTTCGTTCTGGACCTTGCGCCCCGCTCATCCCGACACCCGTCACTCCACAGAACCGCTGACGTCAACGATAACGCACACACCGCTCTGAACCCCCCGCGTCCCCGATGGCCAGTTCCGGGAACTCGCGGCGACCACGGCTGAGTGCGGCGATGGTCCGAGTCCAGCGTGAACGAAAACCACTGCGTTGGCGCTTTTTTTGGGCCGGGCCTGCGTTTTGTACTTGACAGCTTCCCGGGGGGGGCGGGTCAGCGGAAGTCGAGCATGCCGCTGGGAATGCCTCTCGGACGGTTTCCCCGGCCGCAGGCCGCACGTTCTCCCCCGGGGCACGACGAACCTCGATCCGGATGGAGATCGCCCAGCAGCGGACACCTCAAGCTATTGAAAATGAGGGGGTTACAATGGTTCATGCTCGCAGACAACCTTCGCGCGCCGTTCGAATCCCGCACGCATCCGGCCACTGTTGCTTTCCCCGACGGGGCACCTCCCCCTGCGCCGACCCAGACGTCTGACGCGCGTGGCCCCGGCCGCATCGGCAACAGCGGATCGCCCGACGAAGCGCCGGTCCCCGGCCCGGCGGAGACGCACGGCCCGCGCGTCGGCGACGGCATCGGCGACAGCGGATCGCCCGACCAGACGCGGCTCCCTGAGCCGGCGACAGCGCCCGGCGACGGCAGAGGCCGGCTCGCGCGACTCGGCGACCGCATCGCCGAGCTGTCCGCCCGCATCCAGGCCGCCACCTACGAGCTGCTCGTCCTCATCCGCGAGTTCGACGAACGGGAGGGCTGGGACGGCTGCGTGTCGTGCGCGCAGTGGCTGAGCTGGCGGGCCGGGCTCGCGCCGGGAGCTGCCCGCGAGCACGTGCGTGTGGCCCGCGCCCTCGGCAAGCTGCCCAAGCTGAGCGACGCCATGCGCCGCGGCCGGATCTCCTACTCGAAGGTGCGCGCGGTCACGCGCGTGGCCACGCCGGACAACGAGGACGACCTGCTCTACGTGTGCGAAGCGGGCACGGCGGCGCACGTGGAGCGCATCGCACGCGCGTGGCGGCGCATCGACCGGAACGTGGAGCAGGCCGAGGACCGGCTGCGGAACGCGGGCCGGGAGCTTCGGACGTGGGTGGACGAGGACGGGATGGTGGTGGTCCGCGGGCGGCTGACGCCGGAGGTCGGGGCGGCGCTGCGGCGGGCGCTGGAGGCGGCGTGCGACCAGGCGCGGCGTGCGCCGGCCCCGGATGGCGGCGGGGACGGCGAAGCGTACGACGCGACCGCCGACGGGAGGGGCGAAGCCGCCGGCGTGGCGGCCGTCGGCGCGGCTGACGTGGAGGAGCCGACGTTCGCCCAGCGGCAGGCGGACGCCATCGGGACGGTGGCGGAGGCCGCGCTGGCGGGCGGCCTCGACCGGGGGACGGCCGGCGACCGTTATCAGGTGGTGCTGCACGTGGACGCGGAGGCGCTGCCGGCGCGGCCGGACGTCTCCGCGGGAACGTCCGGGGGCGCGGCGGCCACGTCGGACGGCATTTCCGCGGATGCGATGTGCGGGTCGAAACCGCGGGCAGGCGACGATCGCGTTCCCGCGGGAACGTCCGGGAATCCGGCGTCCCCGTCGGAGCAGCGGACCGACGCCGGCTACGTTCCCGCGGGAACGCCGGCGAGCAGC
Organism: Vicinamibacterales bacterium; assembly: GCA_965116765.1. Taxonomy (GTDB): domain Bacteria; phylum Acidobacteriota; class Vicinamibacteria; order Vicinamibacterales; family UBA8438; genus JAJEEA01. Next base: position 3,649,307 of record OZ220718.1, read on the forward strand.
CGCCGCCGGATGTCCGGTTCATGTCTCGGGGTGCCGGCGGCACCGGCCGGCGACAGCCAGACGGTGCTCGACGAGGCGGGCGGCATCCACGTCTCGACCGAGACCGCCCGGCGCCTGGCCTGCGACGCCGCCACCGTGACCATGCGGCACGGGCCCGGCGGCGAGATCCTCGACGTCGGACGCCGCACCCGGACCATCTCGCCGGCCCTGCGCCGGGCGCTGGCCGCCCGCGACCGGCGGTGCCGGTTCCCGGGTTGCGACAACCGCCGCGTCGATGCTCACCACCTTCGACACTGGGCCGACGGCGGCCGGACCGCACTCGACAACCTGGTGCTGCTTTGCCGCCGGCACCACCGGGCGGTGCACGAGGTAGGGTTCCGCGTCGCGATGGACGCGGCCGGGCACGTGCGTTTCGCGCACCCGGACGGCCGTCCGCTCGTCGAGGCGCCGCCGGCCCCGGCGTGGGCGGGGCCGGCGCTGCGGCCCACGGACGACGCCCTGGCCGAGGCGGGCATCGAGATCGGCGCCGACACGGCGACGCCCTCGTGGGGCGGCGAGCGCCTCGACCTCGACTGGGCGATGCACGTGCTGTGGCGACCCCGCCGCGAGCCGACCGCGGAGTGAGCCGCGCCGTAGCCCGGCTTCTCGGGCGCCGGCCGCCCCGAGGGTCACGGCGCGCCTCGCGGGCAGGCCGTTACGAGTGGCGGTCAATCCGCCTCGCGCCGGACTTCCGGCGTTCCCGCGCCGGTGCCGCGGGGCGCCAATCCGGAGGTCAATCCCGCCAAGCTCGCGCTCGCCAGTCGGTCGAGCGGACGAAGTCAACGGCTTCAGTCATAACGATCACCGATGGTCGATCAGGGCGTGCTCATGAGTGCCACTGCGGCGCTGCAGAAGCCGTCGGCTCCGCTACCGTTCCTCCCCTTCCGAGCAGGCCGGATGTCCCGGTTGGCGGCGTGAACGATTGCCACCTTGCCGTGCGGCCCTTCGTCGTGTCCGCCTCGAAGGAGCCCGCGGCCGTCAGGCCGCGGCGCGCTTCCGCAGGCGGTCGGCGCGAAAGTCGGTCCAGTTCGCCAGCCAGCGTTGCAGCCGGGTGACGGTCGCCCGCTGGTCGTCACTGCCGCCCACCGCGGTCAGCAGCTCGTTGTGGCACAGGGCGTCGAGGACCCGGAGGATGGGCGGCTCGCCGGCCTCGATGGCAAGCCGGCGGTCCGTCAGCTCGGCCAACCGCTCGGGCGTCAGGTCGCCCGCCGTCCCAACGAGGTCCCGCTCCAGGCCGATGAACTCGCGGGCGAGGTCGTTGTGCTGCCGGGCGCGGCGGCCCGGCATGAAGACCGCGGCGCAGGCTCCGGCGGCGGCGGTCGCGGCAGCTGCCGCCAACACCAAGCCCTCGCCGGCGCTTGCCAGCAGGGCGACTACGGTCGACGAGCCCGCCATCAGTGACGCCAGCGCGGCCGCCCGGTCGAGGCGGTCGAAGAACCGTTGGCGGCGCATGTGGTACCGCACGGACCGGCGAACCCCGAACAGCAGCGACCAAGCGGCGGATGTCGTATCGACCATCTCATCCATCCTCCGATTTCGGGGGCGGCGGGGGTGGTGGCTCGATCGTATCACTCACCCCGACCGACGTCCGCTCCCGCTCGTTCAGGACGGTGGCGGTTGCCGGCCGTTCGGTCGGCACCGGGGGCGGTTCCGGCGCGCGGTCGGTCGGCGGGGTCTTGCGGGGCTCCGTCATCGCTGTTCTCCTTGGGCTGTTGGTCGCCTCATGGACCTTCGGCTTCGTGCGGCACGCACTCGATGTCGGCACCGCCGTCTCCCAATCACGACTGCTCGCCCTCGTCCGCGGCGACGGGCGGTCGGGCGGCTGACGGCGCCGAAGGTACCGACCCGGCGGCGGCACACGACCGACGCGCTGGCCAAGGTGCGGAAGCGGCTTTGTCGTGCGCCGGGCTATTCGGCGGGGGCGGCGGCGGCCGGCCCGGTGTCGGGCGGAGCGCCCGCGAGGTGGCGGTAGAGGTTGTCGAAGCGGCCGTGCAGGGCGTCGAGGCGGTTGTTCAGGGCCACGGCGTCGGCGTGGGTGCGCTGGTCGAGCTTGTCGATGCGCTCGCAGATGGCGGCGTGGGCCGCGTCGTTGTGCTTCTCCGCCGTCTCGAAGCGTTCGCGGTTGGCTTTTTCCGCCGTCTCGAAGCGTTCGCGGTTGGCTTTTTCCGCCATCTCGAAGCGTTCGCGGTTGTGCTTCTCTGCCATCTCGAAGCGCGTTTCGAGCCCCTCGAAGCGCTCGGTCCAGCGCTTGTCGGCCGCCGCGAACTGATTCTCCATCTGCCGGTTCAGCGTGGCGAATCCGGTCTGCTGCACGCGCCACAGGGCCACGAACAGCCCGGTCGCGGTGCCGATGCCCGCCAGCCCCGTCCCGATCACCGTGAGTATCGTCGCATCCATGGTCATCCCTCCCGTCCTGTCGGTCCCCGCGACCGCCTGGCGCCCGGTTGGGATGAGCAAGCCGCGTGCCAAGTCGACCGCTGCCGGCTGTCGCGGGCCGGCCGGGCCGGTGCTCGACCGCGGGACGCTCCTTTCCAGGATACTCCGCGACGGCGAGTCCCCGACATTCCGGCGTCAGGCCCCGTTGCCGCTCCTCCTGCGCGTGCCAGAGGTCCCAGTTGGCCTGGAGGTTCATCCAGAACATGGGCGTGGTGCCCGGCAACCGACCGAGCCGCAGCGCCGACCGGGCGGTGACCCCGCGCCGACCAACGCGCCCGGCTCGGGAAGCCGCGACGGCCCGCCGGACCTTGACGATCGGGCCACTGGTATATATCGTGAGATATCTCCACGCGAAGGAGCGAGATCATGCCCAAGACGGTGAGCTACAGGGGGATCGCCAAGGTGTTCTGGAGCGGCCGCAGTCAGGCGGTCCGACTGCCCGCGCCGTGTCGGTTCGACGCGTCCGAGGTCGAAGTGATCAAGGAGGGTGACACGCTCACTCTGCGGCCGCGCGGGAAGGACTGGGGCGCGTACTTCGACTCCCCCACGCGCGGATCCCTGCCGGCACGCAGCGAGCCTCCTCTCGATGAGAGGGACGGGATTCGCTGATGTTCATGCTGGACACGAACATCTGCATCTACCTGATCAACGAGCGCGACGAAGCGCTGCGGGAACGCTTCGAGGCGAACGCCCGCGAGATATGCATCTCCTCGATCACGTACGCGGAGCTCTGCTACGGCGTTGCCCATTCGGCCAGGGTCGCGCGGAACGCGCGGGAGCTCGAAGCGTTCCGGCTCGACCTCGACATTCGGTCGTTCGACCAGGGCGCAGGGAATCACTACGGCGAGATTCGTCATGCACTGGCGAAGCGCGGCCGGCCCATCGGCGCCAACGATCTGCTGATTGCAGCGCACGCCCGGAGCTTGGGTGCGACGCTGGTGACGAACAATGTCGGCGAGTTCGGACGCGTGCCCAGCCTGCGGGTGGAGAACTGGACGACTTGATGCTGCGCGTTCGAAGGGCACCGCTGGGCGAGCGCTCGCGGAAGATGGCGTTCCGAAGGACTCAACGCTCGCCGTACGCTACTGCGCCGCGGCCAGTGCGGCCAGCAGGTCGGCGGTGCTGGTGTCGGAGTAGTCGGTCAGGCTGCGCGTGAGGCGGGCGGGGGCGCGCGGGTTCAGCGCGCGCTCGAGGGGCGTCTCGCCACGGTAGTTCTCGGCGTCGAGCCTGGCCCCCCGGCTGACGAGGAAGCGCACGACCGACTCGAAGCCGTGGAACGCGGCGAGGTGGAGGGCGGTGTCGCCGCTGGCGTCGGCGGCGTTGACGTCGGCGCCCAGCTCGACCGCGACCTTCACGGCATCGAGGCCGCTGCCCATGACGCGGCGGAGGTCGGGGTCCTGGGTGAGGGCGACCTCCATCTCGGCCGAGTCCATCTCGCGGCCCCGGCGGTCCTTGCCGGCGCGGCCGAAGCCGCGGGTGAGCATGCCGGCGGCGGCCATGAGGGGGGTCACGCCGCCGTGGAGGCCGGCGTGGGGGTCGGCGCCGCTCTCGGCGAGGCGGCGCATGATGCCGCCCTCGCCGAACTTGGCGGCCAGGAAGAAGGGGGTCGCGCCGGCCCAGGCCGTGTCCAGCGAGAAGAGCTTGCCCTGGCGCGCGTAGCGGGTGCCGCGCTCCAGGGGGACGTTCGGGTCCGCGCCGTGGGCGAGCAGCGCCCCCACCAGCCCCTCGTCGCCGCGGAGGATGGCCGCGTGCAGCGGCGTGTAGCCGGCCCCGGACGCGTTCGCGTCGGCGCCCGCTTCGAGCAGCGCCGAGGCGAGCGCCGCGTGGCCGCTGTGGGTGGCCACGACGAGGGCGCTGGTGCCGGCCGGCGCGGTGTCGTTCGGGTCGGCGCCGGCGGCCAGCAGCAGCCGGGCCGACGCGAGGTCGCCGCTGCGCGCCGCGAACAGCAGCGGCGTGTAGCCGCCCTCGTCGACGGTGACGACGGCGCCGGGGGCGCCGGTGCGGGGCGAGTGCGCGACCACCACGGGCCGGAGGCGCGAGCGCGCGTGCACGTCGGCCCCCGCGTCGAGCAGGACCTCGACCACGCCGGAATGCCGCTGCGACACCGCCCACATCAGCGCGGTCTGGTCTTCCATCGCCTCGCGGGCATGCACGTCGGCGCCGTGGGCGAGCAGGGCCGCCACCGCTTCGGCGCTGCCGGTGCGGGCCGCGGTCATCAGCGCGGTCTCGCCGCTCGGCAGCGTGGCGTCGGGCGCGGCGCCCGCCTCGAGCAGCGCCCGGACCAGCGCGGGGTTGCCGTTCTCGCAGGCCAGGTAGAGCGGGGTGGCCCCGAGCTCGTTGGCGGCGTCGACCGCGGCGCCGGCCTCGATCAGCAGGCGCGTCGTCTCCAGGTCATCGAGGTAGGCGGCCCAGTGCAGTGCCGTTGCCCCATCGGGCTGCGCCGCGTCGACGTCGACTCCTTCGTCGAGCAGCGCCCGCACGGCGGGCCGGTCGGTCTCGCGGACCGCGTTCAGGAGCCGGAGATCGGGTGACTCCGTGAGGGCGGACGCCGACGCGGACCCGATCAGGCACGACGCGAGCAGGAACCCGAGCGGCAGAACGGCGCGAACTGCCGGGAACCCGCTCGCCCCTTGACCTCGTCCCGATTCCGTTGCGTCCCGGCAGGCTCCTGAAGCGTCGCCCTGCGCGCTCATCTCGATGCCTCGTCTCGATGCGCTCGATGCGATGCGTTTCCGCCTGTGCACACGAAGCGTTCAGGCGGGCCGGGTCAGACGGCCGAGAGCTCCCCGATCTCCCCGTTGCTCGTCCCGAACCGCTCCACCGGCACCCCCAGCTTGTCCATCAGGGTCACGTGCAGGTTCGACATCGGCGTCGGGTCGGGGCACCGCACGTGGCGGCCGCCGTGGAGGGCGCCGGCCCCGCCGCCCGCGAGCAGGATGGGCAGGTTCTCGGACGAGTGCCGGTTGCCGTCGCTGAGGCCGCCGCCGTAGAGCACCGCCGCGTGGTCGAGGAGCGTGCCGTCGCCGTCGGGCGTCGCCTCGAGCCGGTCCAGGAAGTGCGAGAGCAGCGTCGTGTGGTACGTGTTGATGCGGGTCAGCTTGTCCAGCTTGTCGGGGTCGTTCTGGTGGTGCGACGTGGGGTGGTGCGCCTCGGGCACCCCGATCTCGGGATAGGTCCGGCCGCTGTACTCGCGGCTGATCATGAAGCTGACGACGCGGGTCAGGTCGGTCTGCCAGGCCAGCACCTGCAGGTCGAACATCAGCTTCGCGTGCTCGTCGAACGACGTGGGAATGCCCAGGGGCGCCGCGATGTCGGGCAGCGGCTGGTCGACCTGGGCCTCGGCCTTCTGGATGCGGCGCTCGATGTCGCGCACCGCGTCGAGGTACTCGCCGAGCTTGTGCCGGTCGCGGGGGCCGAGGTCGCGGCGCAGCTGCGCCACCTTGTCGGTCACCGCGTCGAGCAGGCTGCGGTTCTGCTCGATGCGGGCGAGCCGGGCGGCGGGGTCGGTGCCGCCGGTGTCGCCGAGCAGCCGCTCGAAGACCGTCCGCGGGTTGGTCTCCATGGGCAGCGGCGTCGTCGCGCTGCGCCAGCAGATGGTGTTGGTGTAGGCGCAGGTGTAGCCGCCCCCGCACGTGCCCACGTCGTCGCCCGACTCCAGCGCGAGCTCGAGCGACGCGAGCTGGGTGTGCCGGCCCGCCTCGCGCGCCACGAGCTGGTCCATCGAGACGCCGGCCCCGAGCTCGGAGCCCTGCGTGCGCTTCGGCGGCACGCCGGTCAGGAAGCTGGTGGCCCCGGTCTCGTGGATGTTGTCGGGCCCCTTGTTGCTGAGCCCCGACACCACGAGCAGGCGGTCGCGGAACCGCGCCAGCGGCTTGAGAATCGGCGTGATCTCGAGGCCGGCGCCCTCGCCCACGGGCGTCCACTGCTCCATGACGATGCCGTTCGGCACGTAGACGACGCCGAGCCGCCGCACCGGCGCGGCCGCGGTCCGGCTCATCGCGGTCAGGGCCGGCACCATGCCGTCGAGCAACGGCAGGGCCAGCGTCGCCCCGACGCCGCGGAGCACCGTACGCCGGGGAAGGGCCTTCTTGCTGATCATCATGATTCCGATCTCCGCATCTGGAACGGCGTGCTCTCGACGATGCCGAGCACGAGGTCCGACCACCGGTAGCCGCCGGGCGCCGCCTCGCGCAGGATGCGCCGGACGGCGGGCATGTCGTAGTGCTCGAGCCCCCGCCCGAGGGCGTAGGTGGCGAGCTTCTCGAGGACGGTCTGCACGAACTGCTCGTCGCGGTCGAGGAGCATCGCCTTGAGCCCGGCCAGCCCCTCGAACTCGGTCCCGTCGGGGAAGACCCCCGAGGCGTCGATGGGGTCGCCGCCCTCGCCGGTCGCGCGCCACTTGCCGATGGCGTCGAAGTGCTCGAGGGCGAAGCCGAGCGGGTCCATGGGGGCGTGGCAGGCGGCGCAGACGGGGTTCTCGCGGTGCTGCTCGAGCCGCTCGCGCACCGACGCGGGCCGGCCTCCTTCCCCGCGGTCCGGCAGGTCCGGCACGTCGGGGGGCGGGGGCGGCGGGGGCGCGCCGAGCAGGTGCTCGAGCAGCCAGTGGCCGCGGAGCACCGGCGAGGTCCGCGTGGGATACGAGGTGACGGTGAGGATGCTGCCCTGGCCGAGGAGGCCGCCGCGCACCCCGTCGGTGAACGCCACCCGCCGGAACCGGCTGCCGTAGACGCCGGGTATCCCGTAGTGCTGCGCGAGCCGCTCGTCGACGAAGGTATAGTCGGCGCCCACGAGGTCGAGGACGCTGCGGTTCTCGCGTATCTGGCTCGCGACGAAGAGCTCCGTCTCGCGCCGGAACGACTCGCGCAGGTTGTCGTCCCACTCGGGATAGAGCTCCGGCGTCGGGACCACGCTCGGCAGCGTGCCGAGGGCCAGCCACTGCAGGGCGAACCCGTCGACGAGGGCGTCGGCGCGGGGGTCGGCGAGCATGCGCCGCACCTGCGCCTCCAGCACCTCGGCGTCGCGCAGCCCCCCGCCGGCGGCCGCCTCGAGGAGCTGGTCGTCGGGGATGCTGCTCCACAGGAAGAACGAGAGGCGCGAGGCGAGCTCGAGGTCGCTGACGGGGTGGACGGTCCCCGGCGCCGTCCCCGCCGGCGCGCGCTCGACCCGGAACAGGAACTCGGGATCGACGAGGATGCTCTCGAGGCTGCGCTGGATGCCCCTCTCGAAGCCGCCGTCGCCGTACCCCGCCTCGTAGAAGCCCATCAGGATGTCGAGGTCGCGCCCCGTCACCGGCCGTCGCCAGGCGCGGCGCGCGAGGGTCGAGAGGATCTCCCTCGCGCACGACTCTTCGTCAACCGCGCTGGCGGGCTCGGCCGCGCCGGCGGGCCGGCACGTGAAGATGCGCTCCCGGCTCGGCGTCTCCCCGGGGCCGATGGCGTCGAAGGGACCGGCGATGCTGACCCGATCGACCGCCGCCTCGGGCGCCTCGGACGTCGAGCTCCAGCGCTCGGCGATGGCCAGGACCTTGCCGGTCGCCCGCGGCTGCAGCACGCCGTCGCGCTCCGACCGTCCCTGCACGAACGAGACGCCGAGCACCCGCGGCCCCGCCCGGGCCGCGATGCGCACCTCGAGGTGGTCGTCGGCGTGCAGGGCGTACTCTTCCCACGCGCGGTCGCCGAGCACCGCGCCCGCGAACGTCCGCGGGGGCGGCGTCCCGGGGGCGCCGCCGATGGTGAATGCGGCCACCCGCTCGCCGTCCAGCCGCACCTCGAGCCGCTGCCGGTTCTGGAGGCCGCGCACGTAGTCGTAGAGCTGCCGCCGCAGCCGGATGCGGACGTCGTACTCGCCGTCGAGGGGGAAGTTGTGCCGGATGGCGATGCCCCCGCGCGATCCGAACGGCAGGTCCTCGCTCATGCGGCGGTCCTGGAACCGCATCGAGGGGAGGACCCAGGTCTCGGTGGTCGGCTCGATGCCGGGGTCTCCGACCGCGAGCCGGCTGATGCGCCGCGCCGCGAAGATGTAGCGGTCGAGCAGGGCCGGCGACACCGAGAGGATGTCGGCCATGTTGTCGAAGCCGAGGTCCGCGTTGTCGGCCGGCAGCAGGGCCGCGGCGTCGATGTCGAGCGTCAACAGATCACGCACCGCGTTGGCGTACTCCCGCCGGTTGAGCCGGTGGACGGTGGTGCGTCCGGGCTCGGGGTCGGCGGCGGCGACGCGGTCGAGGGCTGTCTCCAGCGTCGAGGCGACGGCGGCGTAGGCGGCCGGCTCGGGCCGCGGCCGGCCCGCCGGCGGCATCGCCCCGGTGCGCAGCTTGCGCACCACCTGCTCCCACGCCGCGGCGTGGTCGGCGACGCGGGCGGGGTCCATGGTGTCGAGGGCGAGCCCGGCCGTCAGCAAGCGCTCGTTGTGACAGGTGACGCAGTAGCGGTCGAGGACCGCGCGGACCGGCTCGGGCGAACCGGCTTGCTGCGTCGCGGACTCGCCGGCCGTCCCGGGGGCGCCGGAAGGCTCGGCCGCTTCCACCCGCGGTTCGGCAGCAGGTGCCGGCGGCGCCAGTGCATTCGGCGACGAGGCGGCGTATCCATGCAGATAGCCGGCCCCCGCCATCGCGACGACGATGCCGACGACGCGTGCTGCCCAGGTTCTCGACATCGCTTGGCCATCCCCCCCATGAACGGACCGAGGCGGTCCGCGGGATCGGCACTCCAGTTTCGCAAGGCGAACTGATGTCGACACGAGCGGACGGCGCTCGCCCAACCACGAAGTACCGTAGTCTACTCCCCTCGCTCTCGAATCGAAAGCTCGGCCCCGGGCACGACAAGAAAGTGAGACACGGCGGAGAACGAGGCCGAACCCGCCGACCTGACCCAATGCCAGCGGTACCCTCACAATGATGTCGTGCACCCCCCGGAGTCTGTCGGGGGTCTGCGCCACGGCCCCCTGAGACCCGGCACTCAGCCCGTCTCGACGAAGACCGGATCGACGGCCACCCCCGTATCGTCGACGTGCACCGCTTCGTACGCGCCGCGGTTGGCGTCGTCGACCGCGTCGACGAAGAACACCAGCGTGACCCCGGCCAGCCCGAGCTGCCGGCCGTACCGCGCCGCCTGCCCGAGCGCCCGGCGGTACCCGAACGCATCGGTGAAGCTCTTCACCTCGAGGCCGTACACCTTGCCCGCGTAGCGGATCAGCAGGTCGATGGCCCCGTTGCCGGCGGGGAACTCCGGGTAGACCCGCCCGCCGCGCGGCTGGAGGAACCGGTCGAGGAACGAGTACAGGACGAAGTGATGGACCGCCTCGAACACCCGCAGGTCGCGGCGCCGCGGCGCGTCCTTCAGCAGCCACTCGCGGTTCGCCCGCAGGTGCCGCTCGAAGCGCCGCAGAAGCCGCCGGACTTCGAGCCCGTCGTCGGTGATCGTGTCGGACAGGTCTTCGAACCCGTTGAACACCGAGCCGGCGTAGCCGGCGAGCGTCGACGAGAAGTAGTTGAACAGCCGCCTCTGCACGAAGGGACAGGAGAACCGGACGTACTGCCGGCCGTCAGCGGCCGGCTCGCGGTCGATGACGCCGTTCAGGTACAGGAAGTTGACGTGGGGCTCGTCGAAGTGGAACTGCCGTCTCTCCCCGGTCTGGAAGAAGTCGAGAACCACGTCCCGGTAGGGCGCCTCCCTGACCTTGCCAATCAGGTGCTGCACGTTCGCGTTCGGCAGCGCGTCGACCGCATCGGCGTACGCGGCGTCGAAATCGTCCATCGTGATCGACGGACCCCGCCGGTTGTACGTCTCCGTCAGCAGCTCACCCAGCCACGAGGTCAGCCCCGGCTGGCCGCCGGTCTCGCGGTACACCCGCTCGACGACGGCGGGGTCCACGCCCTGTCCGCTCTCGCGCTCGTACCAGGCGAACATGCCGCGGACCTCCTCCTCGGTCAGGTTGGGCACGTGCACGCTCTGCTGAACGTTGAACGGCGAGCCGGTGGCGCTGTCCACGCCGAGGGCGCTACGGACCCCGACCAGGGCCACGCCGTGCAGCCGGTAGTCCGTCCCACCGGCCGGCCGGCCGCCCTGCAGCCGTCGATGGCCGTGAATCCGGCGGAACACCCCCACGATGCCCTCGATGGCCTCGGCGGGCAGGGCATCGAACTCGTCGAGCACGAGGATGAGCGGCTTCGACCCGCGCTCGGCCCTGAAGATCGCGTCGAACTCGTCCGCTGACCGGATCGGCCCCGCGTCGACGCCCAACGCGCCCGCAACGTCCGCGGCGATGCGCCGGATCACCACGCCGGCGTCCTGCACCGTCTTCAGGTGCTCCACGCTGGTGGCGACGACGTCCAGCCCCCGATACCGCGGATCGTCCCGCAGCCGCCGCACCGCCTGCCCCACGATCCACGACTTCCCGCGCTGCCGGGGCGCCCAGACGGTGATGTAGCCTCCGCCGTTCTCCGGCCCTCCACCCCCGACCAGCGCGCCCAGCACCCGGTCGACCAGCGCCGTCCTCGGCGCATGGAAGTGCAGGTCGGTGTCGACGGGACCGTAGGAGGAGAATCGGCGCATGGGCCTCCTCATCTTGCCACTCGAGCCGCACCGCCCGCGCACTTCGAGATTCCCGGGGACGAGAATCCGAGGAGAGGTTGGAGGAGTGATTCCGTTGCCTGGAGCGGATCGGCCGGCAGGCTCGGAGCGGGTGAGGAGCACCCGCGTTCGACCTCCGTCACTTCGCCCGAGGCGAGTCGGCGGGCTCGCTGAAGCGAAGCAGCAGGCCATCCCCGGCTTGCCAGGGCAACCACGAAGCCGATTGCGCGGCCCCTACTCCCCTGGCCGCTGCGCCTCGCGAATCGCCCGGAACTCGCTCGTGGCGCTCCACGCGGGCCACTCGTCCGAGGCGGCGAGCCGGGCGCCCATGTGGTACATGAACGTCAGGTCCTCGAGGGCGCCGGAGAGGTCCCAGTCGGGCTTTATCTCGTCGGACACCGCGTGGTAGTCGTTGGCGTTGTACTCGTTCCGCTTCTCGATGCCGTAGCCGGGCGGCCTGTCGATGTAGTCGATCCCCGGATCGCCGTAGAACGCGGGGATGCCGACCCGCGCGAACGAGAAGTGGTCAGAGCGGTAGTAGAACCCCTTCTCGGGCTCGGGGTCGGGGTTGAGCACCCGGCCCAGCTCGGCCGCGACCTCCGCCGCGACGTCGTCGAGCTCGGACTGCCCCATGCCCACGATGGTCATGTCCCGCGTGCGCCCCCACTGGTTCAGCACGTCCATGTTCACGGCGGCGACGGTCTGGGCGGTGGGATACAACGGCTGCTCGCCGTAGTAGCGCGACCCCAGCAGCCCCTGCTCCTCGGCGGTGACGGCGAGGAACACCACCGACCGGCGCGGCGGCTCGCCCTCCATGAACGCACGCGCGATCTCGACGAGCCCCTGGGTGCCGGTGGCGTTGTCGGCGGCGCCGTTGTAGATCTGGTCGCCCTCGAGGCTCTCGTCCGTGCCCATGTGGTCCCAGTGCGCGACGTACATCACCACCTCGTCGGGCGCCTCGGTCCCCGGAATCCGCGCCACCACGTTCTGCGAGTCGATGGTGCGCAGCTCGTTCCGGATCTCGAGGCTGCCGGTCACCCCGAGCGGGATCGGCTGGAACTCCCGGGTCGCGGCCTGCTGCTTCGCCGCCTCGAAGTCGAGCCCGGCCCGCTCGAAGAGCATCTCGGCGGTGGCCCGCTGCACCCAGCCCTCGACGGTCGCGCGGCTCAGGTTGTCGTCGGGCGCGATGAGGTCGAACGACTCGCCCCAGGGGGCGCTGCCGACGACCTCCCAGGGGTAGCCGGCGGGGCCGGTCTCGTGGATGACGAACGAGCCCGCCGCCCCGAGCTCGGCCGCGATCTCGTGCTTGTAGGTCCACCGGCCGTAGTAGGTCATGGCCGGGCCGCCGAAGATGTCGTCGAGCGGCGGGTCGTTGACGAGCGAGAGCAGGATCTTGCCGCTGACGTCGGTGTCGCCGAAGTCGTCCCAGTCGTACTCGGGCGCCCGCGCCCCGTAGCCGACGAAGACGAACTCGGCATCGGATACGCTGGCCACGTCGACGACGTGCTTGGTCGCCGCGACGTAGTCGGCGCCGGGCTCCAGGGTGCGGGCCGGGCCGCCCCCCGAGACGACGAGACCGTCGCCCGGCTGCGGGGTGATGCCGACCAGGGGCACGTCCTGCACCCAGGTGCCGTCGGGGTTGCCCGGCTCGAGCCCCAGCGCCGCGAACTGCTCCGTGAGGTAGTCGACGGTGAGGGTCTCCCCCGCCGACCCCGGGGCCCGCCCCCCGAACTCGTCCGAGGCGAGCCGCTCGATGCCGGCCATCAGGGTGTCGGCGCCGATGCCGGCCGCGATCGCGGCCCCGCTCCCCGACTCGTCCGCCGCGCCCCCGCAACCGATGCACGCAAGCACTCCAACCACGGCAAACAACCTGCTCACGGTCATCAATCCTCTCCTTCTCGACGAAACCGCGCCGCGAGCCAGCGCCCGATGTCCTGCACCTCTTCCAGGCACACCTGGTGCGCCATCGTGTACTCGTGCCAGTCTACCCGGTAGCCGGCCGCCCGCAGACGCGCGGCGCTGCCGTGCCCCAGCGCGTGGGGGACGACCTCGTCATGCTGCCCGTGGGCCTGGAAGATCTCGATCTCCCGGTTCGCGGGGGCCGCTTCCTCCGCCAGCGCCTCGTGGAGGGGCAGATATCCCGACAGCGCGATGACGCCGCCCAGCCGGCGAGGATACCGCAGCCCCGTGAAGAGGGCCATCGCCGCCCCCTGCGAGAAGCCGGCCAGCACGATGCGCGACGAGGGGACGCCGCGCTCGATCTCGCGGGCGATGAGGGCGTCGACGGCGGCGGCGGACCGCCGGATGCCGGTCTCGTCCTGCCCGCGCGAGTCGAGGCTGACGATGTCGTACCAGGCCCGCATGCGCATGCCCATGTTCAAGGTGACGGGCATCTCCGGCGCGTGGGGGAAGACGTAGCGGATGGCCGACCCCGGCGGCATGCCGAGCTGCGGCGGCAGCGAGGCGAAGTCGTGGCCGTCGGCGCCGAGCCCGTGCAGCCAGATCACCGCGGCGTCGGCCGCGCGCTCCGGCTGCTGCTCGACCGTCTCGAGTAGCGGTTGCTGTGTCGTGGTCACGGGAATCTGCTCAGTGTCCAGCGGGCGGCCCGCGGCGAAGAGGATGTCCGAACGGCGCCGAGCCAGGAGCCCGCCGCAGAAGCCGCCGTCCCCACGGGGCCGCCCAACCGATCCTACAGGAGTCCGCCGCCGGGCAGGAAGACGCTCGGGGCCGCGCCATTCACGACTCCTGCACGGGGGCGGCGTCTCCGGCGGCGGGCTGCCGGCCCGAACCGGTCCTGCCGACCCCCCGCGCCTCCCGGCGAGAGCAGCACCCTCCTACGCCGGGCCGGCGGCCGTCAGTGCGACATCGCGTGCAGGAGGAAGTTGATGCCGATGGCGTACGAGGTGACCGAGAAGCGGTAGAAGAACTCGTAGTCCTCGCCCTCCCGCTCCCAGCCGTCGGCGATGTCGGTGTTGTGGGTCATCAGCACCATCAGCCGGCCGTGGTCGTCGTAGATGCCCCGCACGTGGACCTCGGCGCTCAGCGAGCCGCGCTCCGAGGTGGTCATGCCGCCGACCCGACGGAAGTGCTGGATGGACGGCACCTGCGGCACCTCGTCGACGTCGAACATCCCGTGGTGGATGGGGTCGGAGATGGGAATGTCGACGATGGGGTACTGGCCGGGCGGCAGAACCTTGCCGATCTCGGCCGCCCACTGCTCCCACGCGTACGGCCCCCAGAAGTCGTCGACCCACAGGAAGCCGCCCTTCCGCAGGTAGGCGCCGAGGCCCTCCGCCTCCGCGGCGTCGAGCCAGATGGTGCCGACGTCGGACATGAACAAGAACGGGTAGTCGAAGAGCTCCGGATCGGTGAGCCGCACCACGACGTGGTCGGGCTCGTTCCGCCGGTCGACGCCGACCGGCGCGTGGGTCAGCTCGGAGAGCCGGATCGAGAAGTTGATGTCGGCGTCGGGATAGTCGGTGTGCCAGCCCTGGCCGCCCCGCTCGCGGTGGGTGCTCTGGTAGAGGCCCCGCGCGAACGTGAACAACCGGTGGGTGGGCTCGGCGGACGGATAGCGCGGGGGCATGCGCCGCCAGCCCCACTGCGCGACCGCAACGGTCGATCCGCCGAGCAGCACCGCCGCGACCACGGCGGCCGCAATGCGCCTCACGCGCTGCTACTCCTCGGCCAGCGCCCGGAAGTACTCCTCGATCAGCTCGCGGAACCCGTCGGGGACCTCGTCGCTGCTGGCCAGGAACAGGTCCTCGCGGTCGCCGTCGACCTCGCGCCGCAGCCGGTACTCGAACCGCTTCAGCTCCTCGATGACGAACGACTGCATGCGCGCGATGGCCTCGGCGCTCTGGTAGATGCGCGGGTCGTCGAGCTCGCGCATGGCCTGGATGATCTCGGCGAGGTCGCCCACGTCGCCGAAGTTCTCGGCCCGCAGCATCCGCTGCAGCTCCTGCGCGTCGGCCCCGCGCTCGCGGAACTCGCGCTGCCACTGCCGCACGTCGCGGGGGTCGAACGCCCAGTCGCCGGGCCGCGCGTCGCCGGGGCCGCCCCAACCGAACGGGCTCCCGAAGCGGTTGCCGCCGAGCGCCGTCCGCGTCGGCGCCGCCCGGCTGTCCGCCCGCCTGCGCGTTCTGCCCTTCCTGCCCGGGCTGACCCGCCTGGCCTTCCTGGCCCGGCTGACCTGCCTGACCCGGCTGACCCTCCTGGCCCGGCTGGCCTGCCTGACCCGGCTGGCCCTCCTGCGGCTCGCCGTTCTCGGCGCGGGCCTGACCCTGCCGTATGCGCTGCTCGAGCGACTCGAGCCCGCGCATGAGATCGCGGGTCTGGTCGAGGGCCTGCTCGAGCCCGGTCGCCCCGGCGGTGCCGACCGCCTCGCCGGCCTCGGCGAGCTGCTGCTCGAGATCGCGGATGTCGTTGCCGATCTCGGCCTCGAACTGCTCGGCGTAGGCCGGCGACCGGGCGCGGATGAGGCCGCGCGAGTAGCGGATCTTCTCCTTGAGCTTGCTCTCGCGAATGCCGTTCGCGGCCTCCTGGAGCTCGGTCGACGCGCCGCGCTCCTCGCGCCGGAACTCGGCCGAGGTCGAGTCGATGTCGCGCTCGAGGTCGGCCACCCGCGACTCCATCTCGTTCTTGCGCTCGGTGAGGCGGCCGATGCGCTCGAGCCGCTCCTGGTTGTCGAGGTCGCCGAGGCCGGACACCTGCCCCGCCACGTCCGCCTCTTCCGCCGACAGCTCCGCCGCCCGCCGCTGGAAGTCCTCGATGTCGCGCGACAGCCGCTCGCTCTGCTGCCCCTGCAGCTGGCGCTCGACCTCGCGCAGGCGGTCGAGGGCCGCCGCCGCCTCCGCGAAGCCCTGGTTGTCGGCGTTCGCGGCGGCCTGGCGCATGGCGTCGGCCGCCTCCTGCAGCCGCCGCGCCGCCTGCATCATCTGGGGCGACTGCTGCTCGCGGGCGAGCCGCTCGAGCCGCCGCGCCGCCTCCTCCGCCTCGTCGGCGAGCACGCGCTGCGACGCGCCGCCGCCGGCCCGCGCGGTCTGGCCGCCACGCGCCCGCCGGCGCTGCCGCTCCGCCTCCTGCTCCTGCCGGCGGGCGAGCTCGCGCAGCCGCTCCATCAGGGCGTCGACCTCGTCGTCCGAGGCCTGCTGCTGCCCGCGCTGCACCGTCTCGTACTGGTTCTGCAGCTTGTCGAGCTCGAGCTCGAACAGGTCGGCGAGGTCCTCGGCCGCGGTCTGGCCGCCCCGGCCCCCGCCGCCGCCTCCGCCGCCCTGCTGGACGCGGACCTCGTCGTAGGCCTCCTCGGCCCGCTGCAGCTGCTGCAGGGCGCGCTGCTCGGCCGGCAGGGCGCCGTCGACGTCCTGCTCCTGGAGCGCGGCCTCGGCCGCCCGCATCTCCTCCGCCGCCCGCGGCAGGACCGCGAGAATCGAGCGGAACGCGGGGTCGGCGGGCATGACGCGGCTGTTCATCCGCCGCACCAGGGTCTCGACCTGCTCGCGCAGCCGCCCCTGGGCCAGGGTCAGGAAGACGGCGTTCTCGCGGAACTCGTCGTCGGTGAACGTGTCCCGATCGCGGATCACGTTGAAGGTGGCCGAGATGACCTGTCGCTGGGCCTCGGACAGGGCGCGGGCGTCGCCGCCCCCGCCGCCGCCGCCGCCCCCACCGCCGCCGCCCTGCGACTGGGCGGCGCGGAAGTCGCGCCGGAACGCCCGGATCTGGACGAAGTAGAGGTCGCTCTTGACGACCCGGCCGGTATCGCCCTGGTTGTCGCCGGCGCTGCCGTAGTACGAGACGAAGTCGCCGGGCTCGAGGTCGAACTCCTCGAGGAAGAGGGTGTGCCCGGCCGAGATCTCGCGCAGCCCGCCCTCCTCCGAGTCGAACAGCTCCACCGTCTCCTCGGGCCCGCCGTTGACCGAGTAGGTCAGGCTGAGCGAGCGCACCCCGAAGTCGTCGTCGGCGCGGGCCTCGAGGAACACCTCCTCGATGGCGTTGGCGGTGGTGTCGCGCCCCGGCCTGACGAACATGACCGACGGGGCCTGGTCGGTGAGCACGTCGATGGTGTAGCGTGGCGAGGCCTCCACGAGCTCGCCGCTCGGCCCCTCGAGCTCGACCTGGTAGAAGCCGTCCTCCTCGATCATGAAGGAGGCGGTCAGCACCCCGTCCTCCCGGAGGGTCAGCTCGGCATCGGAATCTTCGTCGAACACCAGCCGGCCGGCCGGGGTCCCCATGGTCGGGAACACCGACATGCGGACCTCGGTCCCCTGCAGGACCGCGATGTCCCCGCCGTCCTGAATCAGCCGCGGCTCGAGTCCGGTGTAGGCGGGAAAGTGGTACTCGAGCTCGAGGTGGTCGACGTACGGCAGGTCGATGACGTCGACCGTGAACGTCTCCGACCGCACCCCGGTCGCGTCGATGTAGTACTCGGTCACCTCGCGGATGTCGAACAGGACCGTCTCGAAGACCCCGAGGGCCGGCGGCGCGTCGCCGAGGACGTCCTGGGGGATCATCGGCACGATGTCCCAGGGCGCGCCGGGCGCCGACTGCATGAACAGGTTGACGTCGTTCGTCTCGAACCCGACGAGCTGGGCCGTCACCGTGAGGTCCGCCCCGCGGGCGATGGTGACGTCGCCGGGCTCGACGAGGATGCTGTAGGGGCTGGCCTCGTCGAGGCTCCCGGCCGGGACCATCAGGGCCGCCGCGCCGTGCTGCAGCTGCGACGGCGCCAGGATGAACGCGAGGAGGGCGGCGGCCGACGCGAGGGCGAGCCAGCTCGACGACTGCCTCATCTTCTGCCGCTCGACCGCCGACCCCAGGTCGAGGTCGTGGCACCGTTCGACGGCGTGGCGCACGAGCCGCTCGACGAGGGCCGGAGAGTAGTCGGGGCTCTCGGTCCGGGCCCCCCGCTTGGTCTCCTCGAGGGCGCTCAGCACGCTCGCGTCGAGCGAGGGCTCGTGCTCCTCGAGGTAGAGGGCCACCCGCTCGTCGGGCACCCGCCGGGTCAGGGGCCGGACCAGGTACCAGAAGGCCAGCCCCGCGACCGTCAGCCACGTCAGGAGCCGGAACGCGACGACCGACCCCGACGAGAACCGGAAGAACTCGAGGCCGTACGACGAGGCGAGGAACGCGCCGAGCCCCGCCGCCAGCACGACCGCGAGGCCGCGCAGGGCAATCCGCACGCGCCACCGGTTCCGTACGCGGCGAATGACGCCGACCAGGTCTTCCGGACCGCCTGACGACCACAGGTTGCTGAACATGGGTGCCCTCTCCATCAACGGACGGGACTGGCTGCCCATCTTATCCCAAACCCGATCCGATTCTTCAACCTTCCGACGACGGAGTGAACGACTGCCACGGGTAGAATGGACGAGGGTCCGCAGACCGCCGGCGGCGCCCACCGGGCCATCCATCCCCTTCGATGCCCTTCGAATCCGCCGAGTTCCTGCTGTTCCTGCTGCTGACGCTCACCGCCTTCTGGGCGCTCCGGCCGTCGCGCACGGCGCAGAAGCTGCTGCTGATCGCGGCGAGCGCGTGGTTCTACGGCAGCTACCGCTGGGACTTCGTGGGGCTGCTGGCCCTCTCCGTCGTCGGCAACCACCTGCTGGCCGGCGTCGTCTGCCGAAGCACGGGGCGCGCGCGAGGCCGCTGGCTCGCCGCCGCGGTGGGGGCGAACCTCGCGCTGCTGGCCTGGTTCAAGTACTCCGTCTTCTTCGCCGAGACCGTCAACGATGCGGTCTTCGCCCTCGGGCTCGGCGGCGGCCTGACGATTCCGCAGGTCGTCCTGCCGGTCGGCATCTCGTTCTACACCTTCCAGGCCATCGCCTACCTCATCGAGGTGCACCGCGGGTCGGGGCCGAGGGCGAAGAGCCTCGTCGACTTCGCGCTGTTCATGGCGTTCTTCCCCCAGTTGCTCATCGGCCCCATCTGCCGGGGGCGCGACCTGCTGCCGCAGATCGAGGCGCGGGCGCCGGCCCGCATCGAGAAGCTGCCCCTCGCCGTCTCCCTGATCCTGTCGGGCCTCTTCAAGCGGATGGTGATCGCGTCGCTGCTGTTCGAGTTCGGCGTCGCCGACGTCTTCCAGTCGCCGGAGAACTACACCGCGGCGGCGCTGTGGGTGGCGCTGGTCGGCTACACCGCGCAGATCTACTGCGACTTCTCCGGCTACGTGGACCTCATGCGCGGCTGCGCCCTGCTGTTCGGCATCGAGCTCCCCGACAACTTCAACAACCCCTACTCGGCGGCCAGCGTCGGCGACTTCTGGCGCCGCTGGCACATGACCTTCAGCCGGTGGCTGCGCGACTTCATCTACTACCCGCTCGGGGGGTCGCGACGCCGGGAGCCCCGGGTCCTCCTCAACCTGTTCCTGACCATGGTCTTCTGCGGGCTCTGGCACGGCGCGACGTGGGGGTACGTCCTCTGGGGCGCCGTCCACGGGGCCGCCCTGGCCCTCTACAAGCTCCTGCTCGACCGGCGCCGCGCGCGCGGCGGGGACACGGCGCGGCGGCCGACCGCGCCGGAGTGGCTGCGGGGCTGGGCGTGGACGATGCTGGTGGTGTGCACGTCGCGGGTCTTCTTCGTGTGCGCCGATCTGGCCACGGCCTGGACGTTCGTCGCGCGCATGTGCACCCCGGGGCTGCGGGGCGGCGGCTTCTCGCTGCTCCTGCTGCCCCTGACACTGGCCGGCTTCGCCCTGAACTTCGTCGGAGACGGCGTCCGCGCCCGCTTCGTGCGGGGGAGCGAGGCGTTGCCGCTGGCCCTGCGCTGGGCGTTCTGGCTCGCGATGTTCTTCTGCTGCTGCTGCGACCCGTGCTGCGACCCGTCGGGGTCCTGCCGAACGCCTACTTCAGCTTCTGAGCCGCCGTCACCGGCGGTCACTCCGTCAGTCGAGCGTGCGCCCGATCGTCTGGTAAGATGAACGCAGCTTGCCTGGGCGGCGCGGCGGGCGCCGCCCCAGGGAGAGTCGACCACCGAGTGGCCCCTGCTCCCCCTCCCCACGACCCGCGTTGCGTCACGTCGCTCGCCCCCTGGGCGATGCTGGCCCTCGGCTGGGCCCTGGCCCTCGGCATGGGCGCGCTCGTCGGCGGCGAGCTGCACGCCGAGGCGGAGAGGAACCACGCGCTCGGGGAGGGGCCGCGCTGGCAGGTCGGGGCCACCGCCGCCCTCGCCCGCATCGGCGCGGTGACGGGCCTCGCGCGCCTGCGGGAAGCGCTGGAAGAGCGCAAGCGCGCCTTCTACGGGACCGCGCTCACCGGGACCGCGTTCACCGTGGGCGGCCGGCAGGCTTCGCCGCCGGTCCCTGCTGCCCCGTCGCCGGCCGACGCCCCGGACGAAGCCGAGCCCGTCGCTCCCGCCCCGGCCGAGACCGAATCCATCGTTCCCGTCCCGGCCGAGGCCGAGTCCGTCGCCCCGGCCCCGCGGCGAGTGCTGCTCGTGGGCGCCTCGTCGATCCAGACCGACCTCGGCCGCGCCCTGGAGCGGCACCTCGAGGTCTTCGAGGGGATGGAGGTGCTCCGCCACGGACGCCACTCGACGGGGATGGCCCGCCCCGACTACTTCGACTGGAACGCGAGGGCGCTGGAGCTGAACGCCGACTTCCGGCCCGACCTCGTGATCGCGCAATTCGGGGGGAACGACGGCCAGGGCTTGACGGACCGGGACACCGGCCGGGCCGTCGCCCGCTTCTTCACCGACGCCTGGGACGCCGAGTACGGCGCCCGGCTGGAAGCGTTCGTGGACCTCTTCTCGGACGACGGCGTGCCCGTGGTGATACTGGGCATGCCCGCGATGCGGAACGACTACCACCAGAGCAAGATGGCCCGCATCAACGCGGTCACCCGGGCCGCCTGCGAGCGGGCCGGCGCGTTCTTCGTCGACACCTTCGCGATGACCGCCGACGCGGCCGGAAACCCCCTCGCGCGGGCCGAGGTGGACGGCCGCACCCGCATCGTCCACGCCGCCGACGGGATGCACCTCAGCCTCCACGGGTCGGACATGGTCGCCGCCGGCATCGTCGACGCACTCGCCGGCCGGTTCACGTTCACTCGCCCGGCCGCGGCGCCGGCCGGCGGGGTCGCGGCCGGGGCGATGCCCGGAGGCGCGGCTGCGCCGGGGCCCGGCGGCGCGCCCGCCGCAGAGACGGCGCCCCCGGTCGCGAGACGGCCGGCGGCGGCCGAGCCCCCATCGCGGACACGGTCGGGGGGACTTGCATCGGAGAGGGCGCTGGGGCTGGACCGGGAGGCACAACGGCTCATCCAGCGGGGGTTGCGGGAGAGAGGCTTCGACCCCGGCCAGCTCGACGGGATAATCGGTCGCCGCACGCGGGCCGCCCTCCGCCGCTGGCAGACGGCGCAGGGCCTGCGCCCGACCGGTTATCTCGACGAATCCGCCGCCCGGGCGCTGTTGCAGCTCGACGGGTCAATCCGCCAGGCCCAGGCAGAACGCTAGCGCCCGGTTCAGTCGGCGGACATCCGGAGCGTCCAATCGTCCGATCCGGGCGCTGACCCGCTCGCGCCGGACCGTTACCGGCTTGTCGGCCATGATCTGAGAGGTCCGCTGCAGGCCGTTCGTCTCGGACGGCTCGATGGTGATGCGAAAATCGGCGGCATTGGCCAGGGTGGACGTCATCTGGCACACGATGACGGACGCATGCTCCTGCGGAAACACATCGCTCTGGACAACCGCCGCCGGCCGCGGCTTCCCGAAGTCGCCGGAGGCGGCGACCGTCACCACGTCACCGCGACTGATGCGCATCGAAGTCCGAGACGGCCTCGACCCACGCCAGCGCGTCTGCCTCGGCAACGGGATCGAGCCGGGCGACGGCCGCCGCCACCCGCGCCCTCACCTCGCTCCGGCGGGCGTCCGGTACCATGATGCGGATCTCGCGTTCAGCCCGCGCCCGGCGGCGCGTACGCAGAACCCGCATCCGCTCGGCGGGAGATGCCGCCATGCCTCTCCGGCGTTCGTCCATGCAGGAAACGGTAACGCGTTACGCTGACGCCCGCAAGCTCGAACCCGCTCACTCTCCGACCGGCCAGTGCTCGACCGCGACCTCCGGCATCGGAAAGTGCCGCGGATTGCCGGTGGCGAGCACCGCCGCCGTCGAGCACGCGGCCGCCGCAATGAGACAGTCGGCCTGCGAGAGCGTCGTCCCCCGGCCCGCGAACCGGCGGCGCCACTCGCCGGCGCGGCGGCCCTCTTCGCGCCCGATGGGCACGACCCGGAGACCGTCGAAGAGAGCGTCCACGGCCGGGATCTCCTCCGGCCGCAGCCCGCGGACCACTTCCTCGACGTTGATGGGCGTCGTGCACAGCGGGTCGCCGCGATCGAGCAGCGCGTTGACGCGGCCGACGGCGGGTCGCCCGCGCAGGTAGTCGATCAGGACGGTCGTATCGAGGAGTACGAGCACCGCGTCATCCGACCCGCTTCGGGTCGCCGGACCGCTGGCGCCGCACCCAGTCGGCGGGGTCCGCGTCCCACTCGTGTCCGCCGTCCCCGACCACGCCCGCCGACTGGCGAATCCGGTACGCGCGGCGCCGCCGATCGACGGCTTCCTGCACCGCCTCGCGCACGAACGCGCTCCGGCCCCGCGGACCGGCGAGCTCATCGACCTCGGCGACGAGCCCGTCGTCCATCTCCAGGTGCATTCTCATGTGCATATCCATGGCACAGAAGTTATCACATACGGCATCGACGCCGCCACCCTGCGGCCGCGGGTCGTGGTGGCCGGGGGGGGGGTCAACCCCGGAGGGCGCAACGTGCGCCGGGGCCGGCCGTCGACGTCGACGCCAGCACGCGCAGCCCCTGCGCGGCGAGCATGCGCCGCACGGCGTTGGCGCGGAGCCGGCGCGGCCCGCCGTTGACGGCGGCCATCCGCGGCGACACGCAGTGCTCGTGCAGACCGCAACGGACGAAGCGGACGAGTCCGGTGGCGCCCAGCAGGTGCGCGCCGGCCACCAGGGCGGCCTGGTCGAGGGCGACGCCGCCGACCGTCCTGCCCATCACGTCGCGCACGCAGGGCTCGAGCTCCCGCCAGTTCTTCACCGTGTACCGCAGCATGGCCGCGTCCTGCGCGCCGCGGTCTCTCTGGAACGCGTGGTCTGAGTCGATGCCCCACGGGTTGTCGAGCCAGCCGCCGGCGGCGTCGTTGAACCCCGCGTCCACGAGGGCGGCGCGGGTCATCTGATAGCAGCCGAGGGCCGAGCCGCCGGCGGGTCTGGCGAGGCAGTCGCCTCCCGTCTCCACCTCCTCCACCAGGGCCAGATAGCGGGGGAAGTCGGGGCCGCGCCAGCGCGCCGTCGAGATCGAGACCGGACGTTCGGGGCGGCCGGCCCCGTCCGTCACCGCCCCCGCCGGCGAGGGGAACGGCCGCGGCACGGGTGTCCCGACGCGGGCCGGCGCGCACGCCGCGAAGGCGACGGCAAGCGCCACCGGGACCGCGGTCGCGGCGCGCCGCGCCGCCGGCCACGTGCTGCCCATCATGTTGCGTATCGGCCGACGGGCGCGACCGGTGCAGTCGCGCAGTCTCCGCCATCGGGTCGGCGAAGTGTCGCTGTGCGGCGGCAGCGCGGCTTCGTGGGCGCCGTGCAGCCCGTGGCGACGGCCCTCGTAGCGCCGCGCCGACATCGCCCGCGCGCGCGGGTCCGCGAAGAAGAACCCCGGCGTACGCCGCGCCGCGCGCGGCCGGCTGCCGACCAGCGCGCCCTTCAGCTACGCGTCGGGGTCGAGGGCGCGGCGCGACAGGCGGTTGGAGAGGACGGTCTCGGTGGCGAGGAAGCCCATGGCGCCGATCAGGAGGTACCACCACATCGTCTGCCGGCGCTCCAGGTCTTCCGGCCGCAGCTCGCGCTGGCCGGCCACCGTGCGGTCGCCGGCGGCGCGGCCGGTGACCGCGGCCACGAGCTCCTGGGGGTCGGCGACGGCGAGGTTCGACTCGGCGAGGTCGACGTTGACGGCCACCCGGACCACCGACGTGTCCTCCGCGTCGAGGTCGCGGATCTCGTAGAAGCCGGGCTCGACGAGGTCGATGAACCCCGACCGGCCGTCGCGGCCGCCGGAGCCCACCGGCACCCGGTCGTCGGTCGGGTCCCGCACGACGAGGTTGCCGTCGACGAGGTCGAGGCCGTCCGCGCCCGGGTACTGGGCCAGGTCCAGCACCTGCCCCGCCGTCAGCCACGACGTCGGCGGCCGGTACGAGGCGAGGTACTCGACGGCCCGGTGGACGAGCGGCAGGTAGATCGGCTTCAGCGCGAAGTCGTTCCAGAAGCTGTCGAGGGTCGACGTCCACACCAGCACCCGGCCCGCCCCGAGCGAGCGCTCGGCGAGGGCGACGTCGCCGTTGTCGTAGCGCGCGAGCACCGCCGCGTCCGCCTGCACGTCGAGCGGCCGGTAGCGGAAGAACCGCGGCGTCGTGAGGTCGCCGCTGCGGGGGGTGCCGAACAGCTCGAACACCGGATGGGTGTAGTCGATGAACCCCAGCACGCCGCCCCGGCCGTCGCGGTCGGCCGGCTCCCCGGCCGCGCCCGGCAGCAGCTCGAAGTCGCCGCCCGGCCACCGGACGTTCTCGCCCAGCACGATCCAGAGCCCGCCGCCGCCCTCGACGAGCCGCGTCAGCGCGGCCCCGATCTCGCCCGGCGGCGGCCCCACGTCGTTGAGCACCACCACCGACGCCGCCTCGACGTCCTCGACCGTCAACTCGTCCACCGGCCGCACCACCGGCGCGAACGACGGGCTCGTCCCGATGTCCAGGGCCCGTTCCAGGTACAGGCTCGACTCGGGCGCCCCGGGGCTCACGACGACGAGCACCGACACCACGTCGCCCGGCGAGACGAGGAAGTGGAACACGTCGTCGTGGGGCAGGGCGTCGGCCTGGGCCCGCACCGACACCGGCATCGCCGCATCGTCGATGGTGAACGGGGCGAACGTGACGCCGGCCACGCTCGCCGGCTCGACCGCGGCCGGCAGCGCCTCGAGCTCGAAGCCGTTCAGCTCGAGGGCCACCCGCATCCGCTCGACCGGCTCGGAGCCGCGGTTGGCGAGCCTGGCCGTCACCGTGGCGCGCTCCGCCCCCGCGAACGTGTCGCGCTGCACCGACACGCCGACGACGCTGACGTTCCGGGTCTCTTCCTCCTCGGCCACCGCCACCGGGGTCAGCACCGTGCCGGGGGGCAGCAGGGTGTTGGCGGCGCTGTCGATGCCCGTCCGCTGGAAGTCGCTGACGAGCACGACCTCGAGCCGCGGCAGATCGGAGTCCTCCAGGATGCCCTGGGCGAGCTGCAGGGGCGGCCCGAAGCGGGTCGTGGCGGCCCCGATCTCGGCCTCGTTGACGGCCGCGAGGAGGCTGGCCCGGTCGTTCGTCGACCGCGCCCCCGCCTCGGCGCCGCTGTCGAACCGGACGACGGTGGCCCGGTCCTCCGGCCCCAGGTCCTGCACGACGCCGCGGGCGGCGGCGCGGGCGCGGTCCCACCGGTCGCCGTAGGCCATGCTCCACGAGCGGTCGAGGAGCACGACCACCTCGCGCCCGCCGCCCGCCACCGCGAGGGCGGTGGACCGGAAGAACGGCCGCGCGAAGGCGGCGACGATGAGGGCGAGGGCCGCGCACCGCAGGAGCAGCAGCAGCCAGTGGCGGATGCGCTGCCGGCGCAGCGAGCGGAACGGGATCTTCCGCACGAACATCAGCGACGGAAACTCGACGACCTCGGTCCGCTGCCGCTGGATCATGTGCAGCAGCACCGGCGCGGAGAGCACCGCGAGGGCGGCGAGGAAGAGGGGAGCGAGAAAAGCCATCAGCGCACCCTGGTGAGCTCGTGCCGCCTGAACACCGTGTGGTCGAAGGCGGCCGGGGAACGAAGGAGCGGGAAAGCCATCAGCGCCCCTTGGTCAGCTTGTGCCGCATCGCCAGGTACCGGAACAGCGCGTGGTCGAGCGGGACCCGCGTGTTCATGAAGTGGTAGTCGATGCGGTTCTGGTTGGCGAGCTTCGTGAGGGCCTCGATGTGGTCCCGCACGAGCTGGCGGTACTGGTCGCGCAGCTTGTCGGGCACCACCGGCACCTTCCGGCCGGTCTCGATGTCCTGGAAGCTGACCGAGTCGTCGTAGGGGAAGTCGACCTCGGCGGGGTCGAGGACGTGGAACATGATCACGTCGTTGCCCGCGAAGCGCAACGGCTTGACGGCGTCGAACACCTCCTCCGGCTCCTCGTAGAAGTCGGAGATGATGGCGACGATGCTGGGCCGCTTGAAGAACTCCGTCGCCTTGTAGAGGGGCGGCCCCAGCGCGCCGGGCCGGCCCGCGGTCATCCGGTCGAGGGTGTGCAGCGAGACCTCGAAGTGCTTGGCCGACGGCGGCACCCGCTCGACGATGTCGTCGTCGAAGGTCACGATGCCCACCCGGTCGCGCTGCTTCGAGCTGAGGTAGCTGAGGCAGGCGGCGAGGAAGCGGCCGTAGTCGAGCTTGGTCAGCTCGTGGCTGCCGAAGCTCATCGACTTCGACACGTCGAAGATCACCGAGAAGTTGGTGTTGGTGTCGGCCTCGAACTGCTTGACGTAGAACCGGTCGGTCCGCGCGTAGAGCCGCCAGTCGACGCGCCGGATGTCGTCGCCCGGCATGTAGCCCCGGTGCTCGGCGAAGTCGATGGAGACCCCCAGGTACGGCGCCTTGTGCAGGCCGTTGATGAACCCCTCGACCACGAACCGCGCGGCCAGCTCGAGGCTGCCGACCCGGGCCAGCACCTTCGGGTCGATGAACCGGGCGCCGGGCGACGCGGGGGGAGCGTGGGTCGCCATGCCTACATCTGCGAGACGGGGTGGGAACCACCTCGATCAGCTGGTCGATGATCTGGTCGGTGGTGATGCCCTCCGACTCGGCGTGGAAGTTGAGGAGCACGCGGTGCCGCATCACGGGGTGGGCGAGGGCGCGGATGTCCTCGAAGCTCACGTGGTAGCGGCCCTGGGTGAGGGCGCGGGCCTTGCCGCCGAGGGTCAGGTACTGCGCGGCCCGGACACTGGCCCCGTAGGCGATCCACTTGCTGAACTCGGGGGCGCCCTCCCCCTTCAGCCGGCTCGTCCGGGCGAGGCCCAGCGCGTAGCGCATGACCGGCTCGGACACCGGCACCTTCCGGACCAGCTTCTGGAACTCGACGAGGTCGGCGCCGGTGACCGCGTGCCGGTACTCGGGCTCGGCGAGCCCGGTGGTGGTGCGGACGACCTCGATCTCCTCGTCCTCGGGTGGGTGCTCGATGACGATGTGGAACATGAAGCGGTCGAGCTGGGCCTCGGGCAGGGGATAGGTGCCCTCGAGCTCGATGGGGTTCTGCGTGGCGAAGACGAAGAAGGGCTCCTCCAGGGTGTAGGTCCGGCCCTGCACGGTGACCCGGTGCTCCTGCATCGCCTCGAGCAGGGCCGACTGGGTCTTGGGCGGGGTCCGGTTGATCTCGTCGGCGAGGAGCACGTTGGTGAACACCGGGCCGGGGGCGAACACCATCTTGCGCCCGCCCGTCTCGGCGTCCTCCTGGATGATGTCGGTGCCGGTGATGTCGGACGGCATCAGGTCGGGGGTGAACTGGATGCGGGCGAACTTCAGGTCGAGGACCTGCGCCATGGTCTGGATGAGCAGGGTCTTGGCGAGGCCCGGCACCCCGATGATGAGGCTGTTGCCGCCGACGAACAGCGTCAACAGGGTCTCCTCGATGACCCGCTGCTGGCCGATGATCTTCTTGCGGATCTCGGTGAGAATCTGCTCGCGTCCGGTCTTCATGCGGTCGGCGAGCGCGATGTCGTCGGGATCTTCGAGGTCGGTCGGTTGATCGGCGAATTCGTTCACGGCGGACACTCTCCTCGGCCGCGGGGGCCGTCGCAGGCTTTCGTTCCCAACAGCGCGCGGCGAAACCCCGCTGCACTCGAGCGGCGGTGCGTCTCGCCTGACTGCGTTGCTCCCGATTCAACAGTGCGCCCGGTATTCTCCATGGCCGCGCCTTGTCGGGCGGGGGCCTCGGCGATCCCCCGACGCCCTCCGGGCGCGATGCGACGCCGGGCCCCGCCACGGGCCGCCCGTCGCCGACCGTGCGCCGCCGCGACGGCCCAACCGGCGAGGACGCGCGGCCGACCGGCGGTTCAGTGGGTCAACGCGTACATGATGTAGTTCACGCCGAGCTTGAACGCCTCGTTCGACAGGTCGATGGGCAGCCAGCCGGTCATCGAGTACTCCCAGTACTCGCCGATGTCGTTGTTGTGGTTGGCCACCGCCATCAGCCGCCCGTTCGGGTCGTTGTCCTCGAACAGGCCGAAGAACAACGGGTCGTAGCCGGGGTAGGCCTGCTCGTACTCGTCGAGCGTGTCGATGTCGAAGAACGAGTGGTACACGGGGTGGGTGGCGTCGAGAGGCAGCCACCGCAGCTCGGGCACCACCCGCCGCATCTGCGCCTCGAGGTTGGCCCAGTGCCAGTCGCCCCGGAAGTCGTCGAAGATGAGGAAGCCGCCCTTCAGCAGGTAGCTCCGCAGGCCGCGCGCCTCGTCGTCGGAGACGATCGTCCAGTACCCCGGCTCGGACATGTACGCGAACGGGTACTTGAACAGGTTCGGGTCGTCGAGGGTCAGGATGGTCCCGCCGTCCGATGCCAGATACGGGTTGACGTAGGAGATCGACTCCAGAATCCGCATCAGGTTGGCCTCGGCCCGCGGGTAGTCGTGGGCCCACGGCAGGTCCTGGCGGAAGGCGAACCCGCCCCCGACGTAGCCGTCGGCGTAGCGGATGCGCGCGAACACGAAGCGTCCGTCGAAGGTCTCGGGGCCGGATACCGGCGGGCGCGGCGGATCGTCCCCGGCCTCGACGGCCATGCCGCCCATCAGCACGGCCAGCGCCAGCCACACCCGTACCGCCCTCGTGCGCATCCTAGCGTGGCTCCCCGGCCGCCGCCTCGGCTTCCCGTATCTCGCGGCCCTTCAGGGCGATGGCCACCAGCAGCTTCTCGAGCTCGGCCTGGTAGATCGCCTCGTCGGTGCCGCCGCGGGTGGCCTGCAGCGCCTCTATCTGCTCCTGAATCTCCAGCCGCTCCTGGTAGAGGGCCCGCAGCGCGGGGTCCTCGGGCCAGCCGGGGATGCCCGCGCCCTCGCCGGCGGTGATGAACAGGGTGCGGGCGAGGGCCCCGTCCGAGCTCACGGGATCGGGCTCGCGGGTGCCCTCGCGGTCCCCGTTGTCGTCGAGCAGGGCGTGCTCGGTCTGCAGCAGCCCGTCCGCCTCGTAGAACCGGTTCACCTGGGCCACGGCATACTCGAACGCCTCGAGCACCGAGACGCGGCCGTCCCGGTTCTGGTCCGACTCTTCCGAGCCGTCCGCGAACGCGGCGACGAAATGGCCGCCGAAGACCGTCTCGTTCCACTGCCCGCCGCTGCGGGTCGCGGTGACCACCGTCCGCCCCTCGCCGGAGAGGGCCTCGATGAAGCCGCCGCTCGACGTGGCGGTGTTCACGAACGTGACCCGCTGCGCCCCGAGCCGGTCGAGCAGCAGGCCGTAGTCCGTGGCGGTCAGGTCGCGCCGCGGCAGGTTGAACCGCGACTCGCCGTTCTGGTAGCTGCCGTGACCGATCAGCACGATCAGCACGTGGTCGTTCGGCTCGGCCCGCTCCGCGATGGCCGCCACCGCGGCCTCGACGTTCTCGCTCGTCGACCGGCCGTCGACGCGTTCCGGGTCGGCCTCGACCCGCTCGGCCAGCCAGGTGATGTTCTCGGGCGGCAGCTCGTAGCGCTCGGCCGCCGCGTCGATGAGGGTCGTCGCCCACCCGTGGAACTGCTCGGCGTAGGCGGGGTCGCCGCTCAGGCCGGTGACGACGAGAACGTGGGTCTGCTGCGCGGCGGCCGGGCCGGCCAGGGTCAGCAGGGCCAGCGCGAGCAGGCAGCGCGGCACGAGACGCCGCGTTGCCCGCAGAGCGGCGAGGGCGCCGACACGGGATGTTGTGCCGACACGGGATGCTGTAACATGGAGCGCATGGACCTGTTCGCCGCCGTCGCCGACATGATCGGGAACCTCGCCGCCGTGGTCGCCGCCGTCGGCGTGCTGCTCGTCAATGCGAAGCTCGACCGCCTGACCGGCCGCGTGAACGAACAGGGAGAAACCCTGCGAACCCACGTCAACACGCCCGGTCTGCACCGGGCCGGCTGACACCCCCGAGCCGCGCCGGATCACGCCAACCCCCGCGCCCGCCGGTAGCCCCACTCCCCGACCACGAGCAACAGGAACGCCAGCAGCACCGCCGGCATGTCCCACAGGTCGCGCTCCTCGATCACGGTGACCCCGCCGCCCACGGTCTGGATGTCCTCGGCGAGCCCGTCGATGGTGTCGGCGGTGTAGAACCGTCCGCCGGTCTCGCCGGCGATGCGCTCGAGGAACGCGGTGCGCCGCGTCGAGTCGTAGTACTCGGCGTCGCTCGGGGCCACCCGCACGTAGGTGGTGTCGGTGCCGAGGAGCTCGCCGTCCTGGGTGGCCTCGACGCGCACCTCGTAGAGGCCCTCCTTGCGGGGGGTCAGGCTGGCCCGGTACTCGCCGTCGCGGTCGGCGGTCCAGTCCATCGGCACCTCGAAGAGCTCGTCGTCGGGATCGGTGATCCAGGCCGAGACCTGGCTCGTGTTGATCTCCTCGTAGTTGGCGTCGTCGACCTCGGCCCCCAGGGTCAGGGGCTCGTCGAGCTCGACCCGCTCGGCCGGCACGTCCGCCACCACCTGGTCGGGCACGCCGTCGACCATCCACCGCAGGAGTCGCCGCCACAGGGTCTCGTGGGTCTGGTCCTCGACGTCGATGTCGACGTGCATCTGCCACATCCACGAGTCCTGGATGGGGAACGCGAGGGCCTTGCCCGCCCCGTAGCGCTGGAACGCCAGCACCACGAGCGACTCGTCGCCGCTCGTCAGCAGGGTGGTCGCGCCCGGCTTGACGTCGCGGACGGCGTTGACGAGGGTGATGGGCGGCAGCTCGAGCCAGCGCGCGGCCGACGCCTGCTCGGTCTCGGCGATCTGCGTCGCGGGATGGGTCTGCCCCGCCCGCGTCGGGCGGACGTCGGTCTCGACGAAGAAGCGGCTCTCGTCGTCGGCCGCCTGCTCGGGGATCACCACCGGGAGCACGTCCGCCACCGGGGTGCCGGCGTAGCCCCCCTCGGCGAACGAGCGGCGGCTCCCGAGCATCAGCAGCCCCCCGCCGCGCTCGCCCACGAAGTCGGCGATCATCCGCAGCTGGTCGGGGGTGAAGTGGTTGGCCTCGATGCCCCCGAGAACGAGGGCCCGGTACTCGAACAGCTCGGCCCGGGTGCGGGGGAAGCCGCCCACGAGGTCCTCGGCCGACTCGACCCCCATCCGCATGAACTTGTTCTCGGCGGTGCGCTGCAGGACCGCGAGCTGGAGGTTCTCGTCGTCGGCGACGGCGCGGCGCAGGAACTTCACCTCCCACCGCGGCTCGCCCTCGAAGTAGAGGACCTTCTCGGCGGTGTCCTCGACCACGATCAGCACGTTCTGCTCGTTGTTCTGCGTCACCATCTCGTCCGGCTGAGGGGCGATGCGGAAGCTGAAGAGCCGCGGGCCGGCGTCGGCGGCGGTGAAGCGGACCCGCACCGTGGTGGGCTCCCCGTCGGCGGGCAGGGTGACCATCTCGTCGGCGACGATGCGCCCCTCGTCCTCGACCACCAGGTTGACCCGCTCGCCGCGGTAGCCGGTCTGGGCGACGACCACGTCGACCACGAGGGCCGCCCCCCGCAGCACCGACCGGGGCGTGTCGACGCGGCTGATCTGGATGTCCTGCGAGTACGCCTCGCGCCCGAGCCCGACCGTGAACACCGGCACCCCCGCCGCCTGCAGCGGCAGCAGCGTCTCCTCGATGGCGCCGTCGGCGTTGTCGGCGCCGTCGGTGACGAGCACGAGGCCGGACAGGGGCACGCCCGACAGCTCCTCCCAGGCCCGGGTCAGGGCCTGGCCGACGTCGGTCCGGGTGCCGTCGTGGGCCAGCTCGCCCATCGCGCCGACGCGGTCGGTGCGCGACGAGAAGCCGAAGAGCCGCACCGCGAACCGGTCGCGGAGGGCGGCGAGGAGCGGGCTCTCGTCGCCGAGCTCGCGGCGGATGACGTCGGCCCGCGACTCGCCCTCGACGTCGGCGATCTGCATGCTGCGCGAGTCGTCGACGAGGATGCCGAGGAAGTTCTGCTGGGGCTCGACCTGCGACAGCACCAGCACCGGCCGCCACAGGCACACCACGAGGAGCGCGAGGACGGCGAGCCGGATGCCGGTGAGGATGCCGCGGTCGACGGGGCGGCTGTTCGCCCGCACCTGCCGGTAGGTGCGCAGGGCGACCACCGCCGCCGCCAGGACGAGGAGCGTCGCCACGTACGTCGCGGCCGTGGGCCGGAACGCGAAGACGCCCTCCTCGAACGCCAGGGGCCGGTACTTGAAGCAGGAAAACTCGAACATCAGTGGCTCATCGCGTAGACGATGATGTTGATGGTGATCTCGATGGCGTAGGTCGAGTAGCGCAGCGGGTAGTACGGGCTCTCGGCCCACTCCCACGCGTCGCCGATGTCGGTGTTCCAGTTGATGATGACCATCAACCGGCCGTCGTCATCGAAGATCCCCTTGACCTGCGGCTCGTAGCCGTCCCGCTCCCACGTCGGGCCGCCCTGCGCGTTGCCGATCGAGGGGACCTGCACGATCTCCTCGATGTTGTACACCGTGTTGAAGATTGGGTGATCGAGCGGGATGTCGACGATCGGGTGCTCCGGCAGCACGCGGCGGATCTCGGACTCGAAGTTCGCCCATTCCCAGGTCCCCCAGAAGTCGTCGATCATGAGGAACCCGCCCGCGAGCAGGTAGTCGCGGAGCCCCTCGGCCTCCGCCTCGCTCATGTACATGTCCCCGACCTCGAGAGCGTAGAGGAACGGGAACCGGCGCACGTTGGGGTCGTCGAGCCGGACCGCGTTCTCTGCCTCGTAGGCGTCGAGGTCGATGAGCCGCTCGAGGATGATCAGGAACTGGCGGTCGGCCTTGGGGTAGTCGGTGGCCCACGAGCTCCAGCGGTAGCCGCTGTTGTAGACGGCCCGGGTGAAGAAGAACTCGCGGGCATCGGCGTTGAGGTTCCCGCGCGACGACCGCCGGATGTCGCTCCGCCGGAAGATCGGCTGCCGCTGCGCGGCCGGCGCCCCCGCGGCGCGCCGGGCCACGCCCGCGAGGCGGGGCGCCGCGAGAGCAGCAGCCGCCGACCCCAGGGCCTCGGGAACGGCGGCCGCCGCCGGCCGCCCCGAGGCGGGGCGGGCCACGCCCGCGAGGCGGGGCGCCGCGGGAGCTGCCGCCGCCGACACGAGAGCCTCGGGAACGACGGCCGCCAGGCGGGCCGGCTCGGGGCCGACCGGCGGCGCCAAGCGCCCGGCCGCCCACAGGGCTCCCCACCCGACGGCGACCACGGTCGCCGCCACCACTCCGGCACGCGCGAATACCGGTAGCCGCACTCGACTGCTCCAGTTGAAGAGGCCCGTCAACGATCCGCGCAGCCCGCAGGTGTCAGCCCCCGGGATGTTACAGGGGCTTTACACGCCGAGGGGCAGCATAGCACAGCCGCACGGCGGTTACCCGGATGGGTTTGAGCTTGCGTATGCCTGACGATGGCTCAGCCGGCGGGCCCCGCCGGCCGCACCCGCTGCCGCCCCCCCCTCGTCCTTCCCGGAGCCGCCGCGCAACACGCGAAGGCGGAGGGCTTCAACGCCCGGACGCGGCCTCGACGAAGCGCACCTCGAACATCTTCGGCCACCACTTGCCGGTGATGTAGAAGGTGTCGGCCTCCGGGTCCCAGGCGATGCCGTTCAGCACCTCGGCCCCGAGGCGGTCGGCGCCCTGCAGCAGGCCCGCCGCGTCGATGTAGTCGGTGACCCGGCCGTCCGCGGGGTCGATGCGGACGATGAAGTCGGTCTGCCACACGTTGGCGTAGACCGCCCCGTCGACGCACTCGAGCTCGTTCAGCTCGTGGAGGGGCTGCCCCTGCAGCCGGACCCGCTGCTCGCCGATGGGCTCGAAGGTGACGGGGTCGCGGAAGGTCAGCCGATCGCTGCCGTCGCTCATGATCAGCCGGTCGCCGTCGTGGCAGAGGCCCCAGCCCTCGCCCCGGTAGCGGTACGTGTCGAGCAGCTCGAACGAGTCGCGGTCGTAGCTGAACGCGCGCTCGGCCCGCCACGTGAGCATGATGAGCCGGCGGTCGACGAGGGCGAGCCCCTCGCCGAAGTACTGGGGAGGGATGTCGATGCGCTGCTCCACCCGGCCCGTCCGCGGGTCGACGCGCCGCAGGGTGGACTCGCCCTCCCGCCCGGTGCTCTCGAAGAGCACGCCGTCCCACCACACCAGCCCCTGCGTGTAGGCGTCGCGCTCGTGCGACAGCTCGCGCAGCACCTCGACGCGCCGCACGCGGACTTCGGGCTCGGTCGCGGCGGCGGCACCCGACGCCGCCGCAACGGCAGGGGGGGCCGATCCCGCGCCGGCGGACTCGCCGGGCGACGCCTGCGACGCCGACGGCGAGCGCCACAGCAGCACGCTGCCGCCCGCGAGGGCCACCAGGACCGCCGCCGCGACCCACGTCCGCGACGATCGTGGCGGGGCCGCCGGCGCGGGAGCGCCACCTTCGGCCGGTCCGCGTCTCTTGTGTCGTTTCCTGCCCACGTGCGGCTCCAGTCCCCGGAATCCTGTTCGGCTCGATTATATGCCGCGCACCGGCCGCGCGACCGCCGCGGCGGCGACCGCGCACCGTCACACCCGCATGAGCACCGGCCGCACCGGGCCGCCCGTCGCCCGCGCCACCATGTCGGCGTAGATCTGCACCTGGCGGCGATAGACGTCGAGGGCCGTCTCCAGCTCCTGGTCGGTCTTGAAGTCCACCACGACCCAGGCGTCGCCGTCGCGGAACGCGAGGTCGACCACGCCCTCGACGAGCACCCCGTCGTCGCCCCGCATCGTCACCGGCGCCTCGCGCCGGCACTCGCCCGCCGCCGCCGCGCGCCGGACGCGGTCGAAGAGGGGGTGGGCGAGCCCCGCCGCCGCCGCTCTCGCCGCCGCCTCGACCTCGTCCTCGGACGCCCCCAGCAGCCGGCCCTGCAGCCGGGCGACCTGCTCGGTCGCATCCCGGTCCGCGTCGAGGGGGACCGCCGCGAGCACCGCGTGCACGAGGGCGCCGAAGCGGGGGCCGGCCGGGCGGCGGCGGCCGCGCTCGAGCTCCAGCAGCTCGGGCTCGGCCGTCGGGGCCGGCACGCCGTCGGCGATCTGGCGGCGCGCGAGCTCGGTCACGGTGACCACCCTGACGCTCGGGACCTCCGCCTTCGCCACGATGTCGTCCCGGCGCCTCCGCCAGGTGCGGTAGCGGTCGAGGTCCCCGTCGACGACGTCCTCGGGAACGTCCTTCGACAACAGCTCCGCCTGCCGGATGCCGAACCGGGCCTCGATGTCGAGGTCCAGCGCGTTGGGGTCCCACCACACCACCGAGTACCCGGCGCGCGGCGCACCGCCGGCGGCGGCCGGCAACGCGGCGCCCGGTCCCGACGCCGGTGCGGGCCTCCCGGCGGAGACCGGCCCCGGACCCGGCGGGGGCGTCACGCCCGCGGAGGCGGCGCGCCGGGCGGAGGTCCGCCGCGGCCCGGGGGGCGCCCCGTCAGGCGCGGGTGCCGCCGACGGCGGCGGTCCGCCCGAGGAAGGAACGCCGGCGCCGGCAGCGTGGGGAGGGCCGGAGGCAGGGGCCCCGCCGGGAACGGGAAACGACACCACGGCGGCCCCGCCCCGTCCTCGTCGAACCGGTACGCGCCCGGCGCGACGGTGTCGGGGCCCGCGGGGTCGCCGTCCGCCCGCACGAGCACGCTGTCGCGGCCGAACCGCGGGCAGGCGGGGGCCGGGCCGGGGTCGCGGCGCTCGGCCGGGGGAGGATAGACGGCGGGGTTGAGCGGATCGAGCCATCCCCCCTCGTACGGCCCGTCGCCGACGGCCGGCACCACCAGCAGGTCGCGGGCGCGCGTGGCGGCGACGTAGGCGAGCCGGATGCCCTCCTGGCGGTCCCGCTCGACCTCCTCGTCCTCGTGGTCGAGGAGGTCGAGGGGCGGCCAGCCGGCGAGCCGCAGCGCGCACAGCCCGCGGGCCGGATCGATGAAGCGGCCCGCCGTCTTCCGGTGGAGGCGGCAGGTCGGATCGGCGAGGACCACCACCGGGAACTCGAGCCCCTTGGCCCGGTGCACGGTCATGATGCGCACGCCGTCGCTGCCCTCCTCGAGAATCGACGCCTCGCCCGCCTGCCCGGCCAGGGCCTCGCTCTCGAGCTGCTCGACGAACCCGCGGAACGAGAGCCCGCCGCCCGCCTCGTAGCGCCGGGCCAGCTCCGCCACGAGGAGCACGTTGGCGAGGGCCTGCTCGCCCCCCGGCCGCATGACGAAGCCGGCGTGGGCGCGGGTGGCCTCGAGCAGCCGGCCGACGGTCTCCGCCACCGGCACCACGTTCCGCCGCCGGTGGGCGTCCTTCAGCACCGCCAGCGCATCGGCGATCGGCCCCAGCCGCTCCCGCAGGCCGGCGTCGCCGCCCTCTCCGGCCCCGAGCTCCGCGGGAATGCGGAACGGGTGCAGCCGGCCGAACCGCTGGTGGTACTCGAGCAGGGCCGCGTCCTCGACCGCGAAGAGCGACCCCTTCAGGGTGGCGAACACGGAGAGCTCGTCGTCCGGGTGCTCGACGGCGGCGAGGGCGGCCCGCATCGTCGTCACCTCCTCCCGGTCGTGGAAGCCCCGGCCGCCCACGAGGAGATGCGGGAGGTCGCGGGCCTCGAGGGCCTCGACGTAGGGACGGGTCATGTCCTTGCCGAAGCTCTCGAAGCGCCGGAACAGGATGCACACGTGCCGGGCCGCCACCGGGACCCCCGCCGGCCCGGCGCCGTCGCCCGCCGCGTCCTCCCCCGCCGACCGCCGCTCCGTCACCCGCCAGCCGCTCTCGGCGACGAGCCAGCGGACGAACGCGCCGACCGCGTCGGGCAGCGAGCCCTCGATGGCGGAGGCGGCGACCCGCCACCGGCCGTAGGGGCGGGGGACGGGCAGCACGACGACGCCGGGCTGCCGCTCCGGGTCGTCCCGATGCGGCGACAGCGGCACGTAGTCGGCCTGATGCGGGCCGTCGCCGTCGGGCCGGCGGGCCGAGCCGGGCGACGCGCCGCCGACCGCGGCATCGGAGCGCCGGCCCGCGCCGCCGGCGGCGGGGGGCCGGCCGGAGCCCGACATCACCGGCGCGAAGGCCCGGTTCACGAGGCGCTGGATGCCGGGCACCGCGCGGAAGCTGGTGGTGAGGGCGAGGGCGGGCACCCCGGCCGCTTCCAACTGGCGCTTGACCTCCCAGTAGACGCCGACGTCGGCCCGCCGGAACCGGTAGATCGACTGCTTGGGGTCGCCGACGATGAACAGCTTCCCCGCCGCCGGCCGGACCCGGCGCCAGTCCCGTTCCGCCGGATCGCCGGCGGCGAGCAGCAGGAGGATCTCCGCCTGCAGCGGATCGGTGTCCTGGAACTCGTCGACGAAGATGCGGGTGAACCGGCGCTGGAAGTCGGCGCGGACCGCGTCGCAGTCGCGCACGAGGTTGCGCGCCTCGATGAGGAGGTCGACGAAGTCGAGGCGGCCGGCGTCGCGCTTCAGCTCGCCGAAGCCGGCTATCGGCGCCTGCAGCTCGTCCCGCAGGAGGGCGGCGAGGTCCGCGTCGGCGACCCGCCGGAAGTCCTTCAGCACGTCCACCATCCGGCCGTGCCGGTCGAGCACCGTCTCCCTCGTGACGTCGTCTCCGTGTTGTGTTCCCGGCCCTCTCCCGCTCGGGAACCTGTCTCGATCCACCGACTTGCGCCGGTCGACGGGCCCACCGTACCGGGTCCCCGATCCCTTCCGGGGGTTGGTGAACTTGCGGTTGCCGGCCAGCTCGACGAGCGCCGCCTCGATGCTGTCGTAGTCGCGGGTGGACCGCAGCTCGTCCTGCTTCCGTATCTCGCGCGCCAGCAGCACCGCCGCCCTGACGTCCAGATACAGCCGGTCGCGCGGGTTGTCCGCCCGTTCGGCCAGCGCCGCGAAATCGACGAGGTGGCCGACGATCCGATCGATGATGGCGGGCCGATCGAAGCGCTCGCGGCGCCACGGGGTCTGGAAGTCGCGCCACTCGGCGAGGCTCGACGCCGCGGCGAGCAGCCGCTCGGTGGGGCGCTCCTTCGCCCCCGGCTCGCCGAAGCCGCCCGCGGAACGGCGGCTCAACGCGCGCCGCAGCCCCTCCGGGGGGTCGGTCAGGGACGCCTGGAGCCAGGCGTCGAAGGCCTGCCCGAAGACCGGCGCGGGGTCGGCCAGCACCTCGAAGCGCGGGTCGACCTTCGCCTCCACCGGCCGTTCGCGCAGGAGGTCGGCGCAGAAGCCGTGGATGGTGCTGACCTGGGCCTCCTCGAGATGGGCGATGGCGTGCTCGACGTTCTCGGGACGGGCCGCGCCCGGCGCCGTCTTCCCGTCGGGCGGCGCCGCCTGACGCGCACGCTCGAGCCCCTCCCGCAGGCGCAGCTTCAGCTCGCCGGCGGCCTTCTCGGTGAACGTCACGGCGAGGATCTCGCCGACCTCGGCCGCGCCGGTCGCCAGCACGTTGACGATGCGGGTCACCAGCTCCGACGTCTTGCCGGTGCCGGCCGCCGCCTCGACGAGGAGGCTCTCGTCGAGCGAGGTCCGGATGCGGGCGCGCGCAGCGGCGTCGACCAGCTCGGGTTCCGTCATGACTCGGGGCCCCGCCGGGCGGCGGCTCTCACGGCAGCCTCCGCAACGCCTGCAGGTCGACCAGCTTCGTGTCGTCCTTGCGCCGCGCGCGGGTCTCCTCCCATGGTCCGCACACCACGCGGTAGTCGCACCAGGTGCAGGCGCCCCGGCGCGGGGCGGGCAGGATGACCCCGTCCTCGACCGCCCTGTCGACGATCGAGAGCACCTCGGCGCCGTGACGCCGGGCGGTGTCGTCGAGGGAGACCGACCGGACGCCGTAGCCTCCCGACAGGGTCGAATAGAAGAGCCGCGACTCGGCGACGGGACGTCCCAGCACCCGCTCGACGGCCAGCCCGTACAGCACCGGCTGCAGCACCTCGCCGTGCCCGACCACCATCCGGTCCGCGGTTCGGTCCTTCCCGGTCTTGTGGTCCGTCACCCGCAGCTCGCCGGCCGCCGTCGGCCGGGCCCGGGCCTCGACGAGGTCGACGACGCCGTGAAGCTGCCAGCCGCCGTCGAGCCGCACCGGCTCGGCCGCGCTCCGGGGGTCGCGCCCCGGGCCGGGGGCGAAGCCGAACCCGAGCTCGGCCCGAATCGGCACCCACTCGCCGTCCTCGTCCGCCACCTGCTGGAGCCAGCCCTTGAGGTCGAGGCGCAGCTTCTCGATCTCGTCGGCCCAGACCCGCTCGATGGCGGGGGCCAGATCGTCGCGGTAGCGGGCCGCGAGGGCGTCGAGGGTCTCGTCGAGGAGGGCCCAGGCCTCGGCGAGCCCGTCCCGGGTCACCGGCAGCCGCCCGCGGGCCTCGAGCCCGCGCACCAGCTCGGCCTGCGCCTCGTGGAACATCCGCCCCCGCGTCAGGGGGTCGAGCCGTTCCAGCGGCTCGATCTCCTCGCGCGGCTGCAGGCGATGGACGGCCGCCAGCAGGAACTGGTACGGACACGCCGCGAAGCGCTGGAGCGCGGTCACCGAGTAGGGCCGCGCCGTCAGCCGATGCGCGTCGAGGGCGGCCCGCGCCCCCGCCTCCGGCCGATAGAGGCCGTCGTAGCGGCTCCAGGCCCGCGTCGTCCAGCGCGCCCAGCGGCTCAGCAGCGACCGGCGCAGGGCCGGCTCGAGGGCCAGGAGGTAACGCGCCCGCCCCCTCAGCTCGGGCGTGTTCCGCTGCCGCAGCAGCGGTCCGAGGACCGCGAGATCGTGCTCGACGTCGTCGATGGCCTCGGCGGGGTCCTTCGGGGCCGGCCACGCCAGCCGCGACTCGAC
This sequence comes from Vicinamibacterales bacterium, assembly GCA_965116765.1. Classification (GTDB taxonomy): domain Bacteria; phylum Acidobacteriota; class Vicinamibacteria; order Vicinamibacterales; family UBA8438; genus JAJEEA01. The sequence goes on from OZ220718.1 coordinate 3,689,339, forward strand.
GCGCTCGTACGCCACGCGCTCGGTGATCGCGAAGTCGGGCACGCGCCCGGTGCGGGCGCGTTCCAGATCGAGCGCGTAGAACGACGGCACCCGCGGGCGCGACTCGCCGAGCTCGAGGCGCGAGTACGAGAGGTGGAGCCGCCGGGCGGCGGCGCCGACGGCGAGGCGCAGCAGCAGCCGTTCCCCGGCCGCGCGGTCGTCGAGCACCGGCAGGCCGAGGGGGTCGTCCGCCGCGTTCAGCCGCCGGCGGACGTCGTCGAGGAGGATGGGGTCCTGCCGCGGCTTCTGGGGGAACATGCGCTCGGCGAGCCCCGGCACGAACACGACGTCGAAGACGCGGCCCCGCACGTGCTCCGGTCCGCCCACGAAGACCCGGCCGTAGCGCCGGGCGGGCGGCTCCGCCTGCAGCTCGGTCAGCCGCTCCGCCAGCACGTCCTGCACCTCGGTCAGCGAGACGGGACCGACGCCGGCCATCGGACGCAGCTCGCCGAGGGTCGCCAGCACCCGGTCGGGCCGGCCCAGGACCATCGGGGCGAGGGCCTCGAGCCGGTCGAGCCAGTCTCCCCACGGGGCCTCGCGCGGAAACGCGTCGAGCCGGTCCATCACCGGCAGCGCGAAGCGGCGCAGGTGCCCGAGGTCGCCGAGGTCGCGCTCGAGCCGCCGCGCCCGCGGCGAACCGGGGTCGTCGGCGGCGCACTCCTCGAGGCGGAGGCGCAGCTCCTGCTCGAGCCCCGCCAGGCGGCGGGCCCACCGGTCGCGGCCGCCGATGACGGCCGACTCGACGAGCAGCCGGTCCCAGTGCCAGGGAGCGCGCAGCGTCCCCCCGACGACCGGCCGGTCGTCGGCGTCGGGCGGAGCGCCCGGGTCGGGGTCGTCGTGCTCCGGATCGAGGTCGGCGACGTCGAACAGCGAGCCCTGCACCGGCAGGGCGGGTCCCGGCAGCGTCTGCTCGGCCTCGGCCGGCGGCACCCACCGCGCGCGATCGACCGGCGGCGCGCCCTCCGGATCGGGCTCGGGCACCTGCCCCAGCGACAGGTACTCCGAGAACCGGCGCGCGGAGAGCTGCTCGGCCGCGCACGCCAGCAGGGCGAGGAACGCCCGGCCGGCCGGGTCGGGGGCCCGGGTGCCCCGGACGAACCAGGCCTCGACGCCGGCCCGCCGCAGGGCGGTCTCGAGCAGCCCGCTGTAGACCTGCGGCGACCGCAGCACCACCGCCATCCGGTCGAGGGGCACGCCGCGGGCGGCCTCCTTCTGCACGAGCCGGGCGATCTCCACGCACTCGCGCGACTCCCCCGGCGCCGAGAAGAACGAGACCTCGTCGCCGGCGGGGCCGGCGCCCTCCGCCTCCGGGGCCGCGATCGGCTCGAAGAGCCGGGTGCGCACACGCGCCAGCGGGGTGTCGGGGGCGGCCGCATCCGGCGCCGGCGCCGCTGCCTCGGCGTGCGGCAGCCCGGAGAGGGCCGCCCAGGTCCGGTCGTCTCCCCGCGGCACCGTCGCGAGGAGCCGCGTGGCCCGGCCGGCGAGGGCCGCGACGAGGCCGAGCGCAGCGCGGTCGTGCACCGGCGCGTCGAGCAGCACCACCGGTACGCCGAGGGGTACGTCGACGGGCTCCCGGGCCTCGACCACGGCCGCGGCCAGCCGGTACAGCTCGGGCAGATCGACGAGACGGGCCTCGTCGAGCTGCCGCGCGTACTCCCGCGACAGCGCATCGAGGTCGGCCCCCACCGGGTCGCACGCCGACAGCGCCTCGGCCTCGACCCCGCCCGCGCGGACGTCCTCGAGGGTCGACGCCAGGGTCCGGCCGAAGCTGCGCAGCTTCGCGATCGGCGCGAGGTAACCGAGCGCCCCGCGCTCCGCCTCGTCGGCGGCGGGGCGGGCGGCCTCGAAGGCGGCGCGGGCGGCGACCGGGTCGGCCGGCGTGGCCGGGTCCGTCAATGGCTGCAGCAGCTCGAAGGCGGCGCGGGCGGCGACCGCCTCGGCGCCGAGGCGGGTGGCGGGGGCGAGCCCGCGGGCGGCGAGGCGCGGCGCCGCGATGCGGGTGGCGAGCCGGCGCAGGCTGAAGCGGTGGAGGCCGAACGCGGCGCCGCGGCGGGCCGCGCTGTCGCGGACGAAGTCGTCGACGGCGTCGCGCGAGGCGCCGACGACGAGCGCCTCGGACGCCGCCGGCAGGCTCTCGACGAAGCGGTGCGCGACGGCCAGCCGCGCCGCCGCGCTCGCGGACCGATGAAGCGTGACCGCACCCACGGCGGGCGCCCCCTCCGCGCCGCTCACGCCCCGTCGTCCACGCGGCAGGCGCCGCGCACGTTCACGCCGCCAGCGTAGCTGTCGCACTCGAGGCCGGCCGCCTCGCGGAACCGGTCGGCCATGCGGGCGGCCAGCATCCGGGCCTGCTCGTCGGAGGCCGCGAACGCGAACACCGACGGGCCCGACCCGGACAGCGAGCAGCCGAGGGCCCCCGCCTCGAGGGCCGCCCGCTTCACCTCGGTGAACCCGGGCACGAGGGGCGCACGGACGGGCTCGACGAGGGCATCGCTGATCGACCGCCCCAGCAGCTCGAGGTCCGACCGGTGGAGGGCGGTGATCATCGCCGCGAGCTGGCCGAGGTTGGCCACCGCGTCCCCGATCGTGAAGCGGCGCTCGGCCACGAGCCGGCGCGCCTCGGCCGTGGAGACCGCGGCGTGGGGGTGCACGACGGCGACGCGCAATGCCTCGGGGACCGGCAGCGACAGGAGCTCCATCGGGTCGTAGCTGCGAATCAGGACGAACCCGCCGGTCACGCAGGGGGCGACGTTGTCGGCATGGACCCCGCCCGACACCGCGCGCTCTCCCTCGAGCGCGCAGGCGATGAGCTGGTCCCGGTCGAAGGCGCCCCCGAGCAGCTCGCTCACCGCGAGGGCCCCCGCGACGCTGCTCGCGGCCGAGCTGCCGAGCCCGCTCGCCAGCGGCATGCGCTTGTCCAGCCAGAGCCGGACGCCGGGCCGCCGCGGCCCCGCGGCGCCGGCGTCGGCGAGGCGGAGGGCGGCCGAGGCGGCGATGCCCACGACGTTGCGGGTGGGGTCGGTCGTCAGCCGGTCCGCGTTGCCCCGCATGCCGGCGATCTCGACCCCCGGCCGGTCGGACCACTCCCCGTCGACGAAGTCGCCCGGCTCGTCGATGGCGAGCCCGAGCACGTCGAAGCCGGGGCCGAGGTTGGACAGGGTGGCGGGAGCGAAGACGCGCACGCGGTCCCGTACGGGCGTGGGCGTGGACATGGACCTGGCTGGCGCAGGACGACCGGACGCGATGGCTTGAGAGATCGGGCGGCGCCGGCTCCCGACGAGACGGGAGCCGGCGCGGATCCGATTACCCGGTCGAGTCGCGGGGGAATCGCCTAGCGTCGTCCCTCCTGCTCCACGGCCTCCTCGAGATCGTCGAGGCTGGCGGTGCCGGGACCGTGCAGCGGAACGATGGTGTTGATGCGCAGCCTCTTCTCCTCGATGTTCTCGAGCAGGGCCCCCGCGAAGGGCGCCGCCGCCGCCCCCGGCGTGAACGAGTCCACCTCGAACAGGATCCGCTCGCGCGTCGCCGGCAGGTACGCCATGACGATCCCGTCGCTGTGCCGGTCGCCCACGATGCGGGAGATCTGCAGGGTGCGGCGCCCGCTGCTCAGCTCGTAGACGTCGTCGCCCTCCACCGTCTCGATGTTGAGCGGCTGCGGGTTCCGGGCCAGGGCGTCCTGCTCGATGGTGTGCTGCCGGGCCACGACGTCCTCGAAGAACGGCGCGTTGATCTCGTGGGTGATCACCGTCAGCCCCTCGGAGACGGCGGCGCGGATGCCCATGGAGTGGTCGAAGTGGTGATGGGTGTTCACCACGTACTGCAGCGGCGTGTCCGGCACCAGCCCGCGGGCGTGCTCGATGACGGCCAGGGTGCGGGCCTCGCTCTGCGGCGCCTCGATGAGGGCGAGGAAGTCGTCGAACTCGACGAGGGCGCTGTGGTGCGAGCCGCCCGTCAGGTGCCAGACCCCGTTGGCCACCTCCTCCGACTCGACCACCACCTCCTCGGCCGGCGCCGGGGCGGCCGAGACCGACAGGTCGCCCACCTGGCCCTGGGTATCGGTGGTCACCCGGTACTCGGCGATCGTGTACTGGTCGAGGTTGATGGTGTACTGCCGGGGCAGCGTCAGCCGCGCCTGGAACCCGCCGAATCCGCCGCTCTCGGCATAGTCCTCGAAGATCGTCTCGTAGGTGACGTCACCCAGCATGGGGTGGTAGCGGGCGGAGACGACCCGGCTCGGATGCAGGGTGTCGGCGTTGACGTAGAGCGTGAACTGGGCGCCGTCGGCGGCCGCGATGTCGACGACGTGGTCCCCGCCCTCGTCGCGCAGGTTGCTCGCGGTCGAGGTCTCGTCGAGCCCCAGCAGCACGATGCCGAGGGGGTTGTGGTAAAGCTCGGCCCGGCGCTGGGACGCCACCCGGTCCGACGCCTGAACGAACCCGTCGTCCCCTTCGTCGTAGGCGACGTCGCCGTCGAGGCCGAAGGTCTGCCGCACCCCGAACAGGGGGTTGCCGGTGAAGAACGTCGTGGTGCGGTCCTGCCGAAGCTGCCACCGCTGGTTGGCGAAGTCGACCGCCAGGCGGTAGTTCTCGATCTCGTAGTACGGCAGGTCGGCCCGCGGGGTCTGGTTCTGGCCGAGGCGGTACGTCTGCCCCGACCCCTCGAGAATCATCCCCGTCGTCTCGCTGACGGCGCGGAGGCTCCCCATCGCCTCCGCCGCTTCCTCGAGAAGCCCCAGCTCGGGCGTTGCCGGCCCGCAGCCGACGAACAGGACGCACGATACGAGAAGGTACTTCCACCTCTTCATGAGTCCGCACTCCTTTCGCCCACGAACGACAAGACCACGAGCGGCCCGACAAAGGCGCACGGACCCGCAACGGACTTCGGCGCAACGGGGTCGAATACGCCTGCCGCAGGGAACACTGTCTGACTAAGGGGGCATTCTGTCCCAAACCCGGGAGAGGCGCAACCGTCGAGTCGCGATTGTCCCGCGGGAAGGCGCCCGGGAAGCCGCCTGACGACGCGACCCGCCGCCTACAGGAGCCCGAGCTGCAGCCTGGCCGCGTCGGACATCTTGTTCATGTCCCACTGCGGCTCCCAGACGACGTCGACCCAGGCGTCGCTGACCCCGGGCACCGCCTTGGCCTTCGCCTTCACCTCGCCCGGCAGGGACTGGGCGGCGGGGCACGCCGGCGAGGTCAGGGTCATGCGGATGCCGACGAGCCCGTCGGCGTTCACGTCGACGTCGTAGATGAGCCCCAGCTCGTAGATGTTGACCGGGATCTCGGGGTCGTAGACGGTCGACAGGGCCTCGATGAGCTTCGGCTTGAGCTCGAGCGTCTTCAGGGGGTCGGGCTCGATGGGGTCGTGGGCGACGGCCGGCGGCGGGGCCGGCGGCTCGCTCGGCAGGATCGGCCGGGGCGGCTCGGGGGGCGCGGAGCCGGCCGCCGCGGCCGGAGTGGTCGGGGACGTCGGCTCGGCCTGCGCGACAGGGCTGAACGGCGCCTCGCCGCCGTCCGAGGCGCGGGCGGCAGTGCCGGACGCCGGTTCGCCGCCCTGCGGCGCGGCCTTGAAGTTGAAGATTCCCACTGGCGCTGTCTCCCTGGCTGTAGATCGTGACCGGCAACCTGCACACCATCGGCGACGGGGCGACGGCGCCCCCGGCATCCCGAGGCGAAGACCCGCCGCTACTCCGTCGAGACGACATCGTGGCGGTCGTCCAACGCCGCCCGCAGGGTGTGCCACGCCAGGATCGCACACTTGACGCGGGCGGGATAGTCGCGGACCCCGGCGAAGACGGCCAGCTTCCCGAGCTCGGCATCGTCCACCGGGGCCCCCTGGTCGGTGACGAGCCGGTGGAACCGGTCGAAGAGCCCGCGCAGCTCGTCGAAGGTGCGCCCCTTGACGCCCTCCGTCATGAGGGACGCCGACGCCTTGGAGATGGCGCAGCCCGACCCCTCGAAGCGCAGGTCGGTCACCCGGTCGCCGTTCACCTTCACGGTGAGCGAAAGCTTGTCGCCGCAGAGCGGATTGTGGCCGTCGGCGTGGAGATCGGCGTCGTCGAGCCGCCCGAAGTTGCGGGGGCTGCGGTTGTGGTCGAGGATGACCTGCTGATACAGGTCCCGCAGATCGGACATGTCGTCTCCGGATTCGGCTGGAGCCTACCCGAGCAGCTCCCTCACCCGGGCGAGCGCCGGCGCCACCTGCGGTCGCGTCGGGAGCTTCGCTGACGCGAAGCTCTGCGGCACCCGCTTCCTACGCAAACAGCTCCCTCACCCGCGCCAATGCCGCCACCAGCTGATCGACCTCCCCGGTCGTGTTGTACATGGCGAGCGAGGCGCGGGCGGTGGCGGGCACCCCGAGCCGGTCCATCACCGGCTGGGTGCAGTGGTGGCCGGTGCGAATCGCCACCCCCTCGGCGTCCACGATGGTCCCGATGTCGTGGGGGTGCACCCCCTCGATCACGAACGACAGGATGCTCGCCTTCTCGGCGGCGGTCCCGACGAGGCGCAGCCCGGGCACGGCCGACAGCGCCTCGGTCGCGTAGGCGAGGAGGCGCCGCTCGTGGGCCACGATGGCGTCGAACCCGACCCCGTCGATGAAGTCCAGCGCCGCCCCGAGCCCGATCGCCCCCGCGATGTGCGGCGTGCCCGCCTCGAACCGGTGCGGCAGCTCGTTCCAGGTCGTCCGCTCGAAGGTCACCGAGCTGATCATGTCGCCGCCGCCCTGGTACGGCGGCATCGTCTCGAGCAGCGCGCGGCGGCCGTAGAGGGCGCCGATGCCGGTCGGGCCGTACAGCTTGTGCCCGGTCACGACGTAGAAGTCGCAGCCCATCGCCTGCACGTCGACCGGCATGTGATACGCGGCCTGGGCCCCGTCGACGAGGACCGGGATGCCCTGCCGGTGGGCCAGCTCGACCACCCGCGCGACGGGATTGACGGTGCCCAGCGAGTTCGACATGTGCACGACGGACACGAGCCGGGTCCTCGGCCCCAGGAGGGCCTCGAGCTCGTCGACGAGCAGCTCCCCGGCGTCGGAGAACGGCGCCACCCGCAGCCGCGCCCCCTTCTCCTCGCACACGAGCTGCCACGGCACGATGTTGGAGTGGTGCTCCATGCCCGAGATCACCACCTCGTCGCCCGCCCCGATGCGGCTGCGGCCGAACGTCTGCGCGACGAGGTTGATGCCCTCCGTCGCGTTGCGGGTGAAGACGATCTCGGCCGGCTCGGCCGCGTTCAGGAAGGCCGCCACCTTGCCGCGGGCGCCCTCGTAGGCCCCGGTCGCCTCCTGGCTCAGGGCGTATACGCCGCGGTGGATGTTGGCGTTGCCGGCCGCGTAGTACCGCGCCAGCGTGTCGAGCACCGGCCGCGGCTTCTGGGTGGTCGCGGCGTTGTCGAGATAGGCCAAGGGCTTGCCGCGGACGGTCTGCGCGAGTATCGGGAACTGCCCGCGAATCCGGGCCACGTCGAGCACGGCAGGCTCCGATGCGGTCACGCTGCCCATCGACATCCTCGTTACCGCGCGGACGCCCCGCTCCCGTTCATCGGGAGCCGCTCGAGCAGCAGCGCGTCGAGCTGGCGGCGGATCGCCTCGACCTTGATGTGGCCGAGCAGGTCGGCCGCGAACGCGTGGATCAGGAGCTGGCGCGCCTGCGCCTCCGACAGGGCGCGCGACCGCAGGTAGAACAGCGCGTCCGGGTCGAGCTGGCCGACGGTGGCCCCGTGGGTGCACTTCACGTCGTCGGCGAAGATCTCGAGCTGCGGCTTGGTGGTGATCTGCGCGTCCTCCGACAGCAGCAGCGCCTTGTTCGACTGCTTGGCGTCGGTCTTCTGGGCGTCGAGCCGGACGATGATCTTGCCGTTGAACACGGCGCGGCTCCGGCCGTCGAGAATCCCCTTGTACAGCTCGTGGCTGTCGCAGTGGGGCATGGCGTGGTCGATGGTCGTCTGGTTGTCGACGAGCTGACGGCCGTTGGCCAGGTACAGCCCGTTCAGCGTGCACTCGCCGCCTTCGCCGCCGAGGACGACGGCGGCCTCGTGCCGCACGATGGCCCCGCCCGCGGTGATGGCGTGGGACGAGAAGTTGCCGGCCCGGCCGACCCGGACCGCGAGGCTGCCCACGTGGTACGCGGCGTCGGCCTCGCGCACCACCGTGTAGTGGTCCACCACCGCGTTCTCGGCGACCGAGACCTCGGTCACCGAGTTGCTCAGATACGGGGTCTCTCCGGCCCCCGCGTGGCTCTCGACCACCCGGACCTCGCTGCTCGCCCCGGCCACGACCAGCACCCGCGGCTGGCTGAGCACCGGCGCCGCCGGGCTCGACGACGCGAAGAGGAGGTTGATGGCGTTCTCGACCACCACCCCGCCGTCGACCTCGATGACCGCGCCGTCCCCGAGGAAGGCGGTGTTGAGGGCGGTGAACGCGTGCCGCTCGAACCGCGCGAGGCGCCCGAGGTACGGCGCGACCGCATCGAGGCCCCCCGCCTCGCCGGCCATCGACGCAAGGCCGCGCACGCGGACCCCGGGCGGCAGGCCCGAGGCGTCCGACAGCTCCGGCGCGAAGCGGCCGTTGACGAAGACCAGCTCGGGGCCGCCGGACCTCGGCAGGGGCAACGCGTCGAGGACCTCGCGGCCGGGCCCCGGCCCCGCGGCCGGCGCCTGGAACGGGGTCTGGGCGATGGGGGCGATGTTCGTGAACCGCCACTCCTCGAGCCGGGTGGTGGGGAACCCGAGCCGGTCGAAGCAGCGGAACGCGTCGTCGCGCAGGGGCCCGAGCGGGCCGCCGGGCGGGGCGGTCCGATTCAGGGCCTCGAACTGGGCGGCGTAGCTGTCGGCGCCGACGGCGATCTGCGGCATGAGACGTTCCGGCGCGACCTTCCGGTCGCGGCGCGACCTTCCGGCCGCGTTGGGAGCTTCGCTGCCGCGAAGCTCCGGTGCGCGATTCTGCTACGCGGTCGCCGCGGCGGGCTCCGCGTCGAGCCAGCCGTAGCCCTTCTCCTCGAGCTCGAGCGCGAGCTCCTTGCCGCCCGACTTCACGATCCGCCCCCGGGCCAGCACGTGCACGAAGTCGGGGACGATGTAGTGCAGCAACCGCTGATAGTGGGTCACCACGACCATGGAGCGCTCGGGGCTCCGCATGGCGTTGACCCCGCCGGCGACGGTCTTGAGGGCGTCGATGTCGAGCCCCGAGTCGGTCTCGTCGAGAATCGCCAGGGTGGGCTCGAGCACCGCGAGCTGGAAGATCTCGTTCCGCTTCTTCTCGCCCCCGGAGAACCCGTCGTTGACGGGACGGTTCAGCAGGGCGTCGTCCATCTCCAGCAGCGACATGCGCTTGCGGACGAGGGTCATGAAGTCCATCGCGTCGAGCTCGGGCTGCCCGCGGTGCTTCCTCACCTCGTTCAGGGCCGCCTTGAGGAGGTAGGCGTTGTTGACGCCGGGAATCTCGACCGGGTACTGGAACGCGAGGAACAGGCCCTCGCGCGCCCGCTCCTCGGGGTCGAGCTCCAGCAGGTCCTGCCCCTTGAACGTCGCCGACCCGGCGGTGACCTCGATGCCGTCGCGGCCGGCGAGCGCCCCCGCCAGGGTGCTCTTGCCGGAGCCGTTCGGCCCCATGATGGCGTGGACCTCGCCGGGGCTCACCGTCAGGTCGATCCCGTTCAGGATCTGCCGCTCCCCGGCCTTCGCCTGCAGATTGCGAATCTCGAGCATCGATTGTCCCTGTCTAGCCGACGCTGCCCTCGAGGCTGACGCTCAGCAGCTTCTGGGCCTCGACCGCGAACTCCATCGGCAGCTCGCGGAAGACCTCCTTGCAGAACCCGTTGACGATCAGGTTGACCGCGTCCTCGGTCGACAGCCCGCGCTGCCGGCAGTAGAAGATCTGGTCCTCGCCGATCTTCGACGTCGACGCCTCGTGCTCGACCTGCGACGAGGTGTTCTTCACCTCGAGGTACGGGAAGGTGTGGGCGCCGCAGCGGTCGCCGATGAGCAGCGAGTCGCACTGCGAGAAGTTGCGGGCGCCCCGCGCCCCCTTGCCGATGCGCACGAGGCCCCGGTAGGTGTTCTGGCCGTGCCCGGCCGAGATGCCCTTCGACACGATGGTGCTGCGGGTGTTCCGGCCCAGGTGCACCATCTTCGTGCCGGTGTCCGCCTGCTGGCGGTTGTTGGTCACCGCGACCGAGTAGAACTCGCCGACCGAGTTGTCGCCCTGCAGGATGCAGCTCGGGTACTTCCAGGTGATGGCGGAGCCGGTCTCGACCTGGGTCCACGTGACCTTGGCGTTGGCGAGGGCCTTGCCGCGCTTGGTCACGAAGTTGTAGATGCCGCCCTTGCCGTCCTTGTCGCCGGGGTACCAGTTCTGCACCGTCGAGTACTTGATGGTGGCGTCGTCGAGGGCCACGAGCTCGACGACGGCGGCGTGGAGCTGGTTCTCGTCGCGCTGGGGGGCGGTGCAGCCCTCGAGGTAGCTCACCTCGGCGCCCTCGTCGGCCACGAGCAGGGTCCGCTCGAACTGGCCGGTGTTGGCGGCGTTGATGCGGAAGTACGTCGACAGCTCCATCGGGCACTTCACGCCCCGGGGGATGTAGGCGAACGACCCGTCGCTGAACACCGCGGAGTTGAGGGCGGCGAAGAAGTTGTCGGTGTGGGGTACGACGGTGCCGAGGTACTGGCGGACGAGCTCGGGGTGATCGCGCACCGCCTCGGAGAACGAGCAGAAGATGATGCCGAGGTCGGCCAGGGTGTCCTTGAACGTGGTGGCGACCGACACGCTGTCGAAGACGGCGTCGACGGCGACGCCGGACAGGCGCTTCTGCTCGTCGAGCGAGATGCCGAGCTTGTCGAAGGTGGCGCGGATCTCGGGGTCGACCTCGTCGAGACTCTCGAGCTTCGGCTTCTTCTTGGGGGCCGCGTAGTAGCTGATGGCCTGGTAGTCGACGGGCGGATAGCGCACGTTGTGCCACGTCGGCTCGGTCATCTTCGACCAGACCCGGAACGCGTCGAGGCGCCAGTCGAGCAGCCACCTCGGCTCGCCCTTCTTGGCCGAGATCAGCTCGATGACCTCCTCGTTCAGGCCGACGGGGATCGAGTCGGTCTCGACGTCGGTGGTGAAACCGTACTTGTATTCCTGCTTCGCAAGCTCTTCGACGGTCTGGATCGCGGTGCTCATGAGGCTCTCCCGGCGCGTGACCGACAACGGTTCCGGCGAGCCGGGGCCCCGGCCGATCCGATGCGGCCCGAACTCGCCCACGGCCCGTCAATCACGATCGACGGCTGCCAATCGGATTGCCGACCAGAACGGTCGTATATCAACATATCACGGGGCGGGACCGGGCGACAACGCCCGCGGGGCGCCCGGCTCCGGCGCCCGGAGGCGTCGCCGGACGCGGCCGCGAGGTCGCGGCGCGGCTTCCGCTCAGCGCCCGGCCCCTTCGGGAGCCGGCGCGGTGGAACCGCGGTGGCTCCCGGGCCGGAGCCGGCTCACCGCGAGGCCCACGACGACGACCGCGACGGTGCCGATGACGTTGTTCCACAGGAAGGAGACGTCGGCCGCGCTCTCGACCAGGGCCACCGACGCCATGCCCGCGAAGAGGCCCACGAAGGCCCCGTCGGCGGTGGCGCGGCGGAAGCCGACGGCGAGCACGAACACCCCCAGGAGGGACCCGTAGAAGTACGAGCCGACCTGGTTGACGACCTCTATCAGCGACCCGAGGTTGGCCGCGAACACCGCGAAGACGGTGGCCACCACCCCCCACAGGGCGGTCGCGAGCTTCGACACCCGCAGGTAGTGGCGGTCGGTCGCCCCGGTGTTCAGGTACCGCCGGTAGAAGTCGATGACGCTGGTGGTGGACAGCGCGGCCAGCTCGGCCGCCGCGCTCGACATCGCCGCCGCGAAGATGGCCGCGATGAGCAGGCCCACGAGCCCGACCGGCAGGTGGTTGACGATGAACGTGGGGAACACGTAGTTGACGTCGGTGTACTCCTCGCCGGTGGCCTCCTCCACCAGGCCCGCCGCCCGGCCGCGGACCGCCCCCACCCGCTCCTGGCTCGCCGCGAACGCCGCCCGCGCCTCGGCGACGGCCGCCGCGCCGCCGGCCCGGCGCGCGGCCAGCATCTCGTCGGCAGCGGTGCGGCGATCCGCGAACGCCTCCTCGAACTCCGCCTCCAGGCCCGCGTACTCCGCCGCCCGGTCGCCGGCGCGCACCGCCGCGTCCCGCACGGGGTGGAAGAGCATCGGCGCGGGGTTGAACAGGTGGAACACGAACACCAGCACGCCGGTCAGCAGGATCAGCGCCTGCAGGGGAATCTTCCAGTACGCGCTCATCAGCAGCGACCGGCGGGCGGCGTCCACCGAGTCGGCGGTCAGGTGGCGCTGCACCTGGCTCTGGTCGCACCCGAAGTACCCGAGCGCGAGGAAGAGCCCGCCCAGCAGGCCCGACCAGAAGGTGTAGGTCTCCCCCGGGTCCAGGGAGAAGTCGATGGTGGTGAGCCGCTCCGCCGCGCCGGCCAGGTGCATCGCGTCGCCGAGGCCGACCCCGCCGGGCAGCCCGAGGACGAGGGCCGCGACCACCGCGAGGAGGCCGCCCACGATGATGACCATCTGCTTGACGTCGGCCCACGCGACCGCCTGCACCCCGCCCAGCATGGTGTAGCAGGTCGTGGGCACCCCGATGGCGAGGGCGGTGAGGGTCAGGTTCCACCCCAGCACCACGGAGAGCACCACCGCCGGGGCGGAGATGATCACCCCCACCCCGAGCCCCCGCGACACGAGGAAGATCAGGCTCGTCAGGGCCCGCGTCTTCCGGTCGAAGCGGCGCTCGAGGTACTCGTAGGCGGTGAACACCCGGGCCCGGTAGAGGAACGGGACGAGGGTCACCGACAGGAGGATCATCGCGAGCGGCAGGCCGAAGTACATCTGCACCAGCCGCGGGCCGTCGGCGTAGCCCTGGCCGGTGGTGCCGACCAGGGTGATGGCGCTCATCTGGGTGGCCATGACCGACAGCCCGACCGCCCACCACGGCAGCGACCGGCCGGCGAGGAAGTACCCCTCGACCGCGTCGGTGCCCCGGGACCGCTTCACCCCGTCGTAGAGGACCCACCCGAGGTAGGCGCCGATGATGATCCAGTCGATGGGATGCATGGGATGGCGCCGTTCCACGGCGCGGACACCTGGCCGCCAGTCGTCGATCGAGGCTCTCCCGCCCGGGGACGCCGCCGCCCCGGACGGCCGGCCCGTCGACCGCCGCCGAACGCGACCGCCAGGTCGCGCGACGGCCTCCGGCCGGCGATCCGGCGCGCCTACCCCGAGAAGTGCCGCGAGAACAGCCACAGCGCCGCGAGCACGAGCGCCTCGACGACCACCACCGCGACGTAGGTGGCGCCCAGGGGCTCGTCGCCCCGGGTGTCGAGCACGCTCGGGACGTCCTCGGGCTGCAGAGTCATGGCCGTCGGCCCAGAGTATACCCGCGGGGCGGCGGCCGGCGGGCGGGCGGGGGCACGGGGGCGCCGGGGCAGGATTGCGCCGGGGCGCGGGGGCGGGGTGTGCCGCCGGCGATTCGGAACGCCGCCGTCGACGGTTGCGCCGGGGGCGCGGGGCAGGGTTGCATGGGCGGGAAGGCGCCGATAGAATTGCCGGGCGACAGGTGATTGTGAACCGATGCACGTGGGCCGGCCCGAGCCGGCCCCGGCATCGCTGCCGTCGCCGACGGGTGTCGAATCACGACGGGAATCGCGAGGCCGCCCGCGCCGGGTCCGCGGGCCGCGACGCCGGTCACGTCACTGCCTCACGCCCGACCCGCGCCGCCCGCCGCGGCGGCGACCGGATCGCAGGCAGGTCCAGAAAGGAGTCACGACGTTGGCTAACGTGACCACGGCCGAACAGGTCTCGCAGGCCGGGCATGCCGAACATGCCCACGACGAGCACGAGCTGAGCTTCCTCCGCGCGTACGTCTTCTCGGTCGACCACAAGGTGATCGGCATCCAGTACGCGATCACCGCGATGCTGTTCCTGCTGTTCGGCTTCTCGCTGATGATGGTGATGCGGTGGCAGCTCGCCTATCCGGGCGCGCCCATCCCGTTCATCGGCAACTTCCTCGGGCAGGCGAACGCGCCGGGCGGCATCATGCTGCCCGAGTTCTACAACCAGCTCGGGGCCATGCACGGCACCATCATGGTGTTCATGGGGGTCGTGCCCCTCGCCGTCGGCGGCTTCGGCAACTACGTGCTGCCGCTGCAGATCGGCGCCCCCGACATGGCGTTCCCGCGGCTGAACATGGCCAGCTACTGGGCGTTCTTCCTGGGCGGCGTGGTCATGTTCGCCAGCTTCTTCGTGCCCGGCGGGGCCGCCAACTCCGGCTGGACGTCCTACGCCCCGCTCTCGGTCATCGCCCTCGAGGGGCAGACGTGGTGGCTCGTCGGGATGATCTTCCTGATCACCTCGTCGCTGCTGGGCTCGATCAACTTCATCGTCACCACCTTCCAGCTCCGGGCCCCGGGGCTGAGCTTCACGCGCCTGCCGTTCTTCGTGTGGGCGCAGCTCGTCACCGCGTTCCTGCTGCTGCTGGCGTTCCCGCCCCTCGAGGTCGCGGGCATCCTGCAGCTCATGGACCGGGTGGCCGAGACCAGCTTCTTCATGCCGAGCGGGCTCGTCACCACCGAGGGCCCCCTCGACATCAGCGGCGGCGGGAGCCCGCTGCTCTGGCAGCACCTGTTCTGGTTCCTCGCCCACCCCGAGGTCTACGTCCTGATCCTGCCGGCGATGGGCATCGTCGCCGAGATCCTCGCCAACAACACCCGGAAGCCGCTGTGGGGCTACCGGGTCCTCGTGGCGTCGGTCATCTTCCTCGGCTTCATGTCGTTCATCGTGTGGGCGCACCACATGTTCCTGACCGGCATGGGCACGACGATGAGCGCCTTCTTCCAGACCACGACGATGATCATCTCGGTGCCGTCGGTGGTCATCCTGTCGGCATTCTTCATCACGCTGTACGGCGGGTCCATCCGCTACAACGTGCCGATGCTGTTCGCGCTGGCGTTCCTGCCGATGTTCGGTATCGGGGGGCTCACGGGGCTGCCGCTGGGCCTCTCCGCGCCCGACCTGCACCTGCACGACACCTACTACGTGATCGGCCACTTCCACTACGTGGTGGCCCCCGGCACCATCTTCGCGCTGTTCGCGGGCCTCTACTACTGGTACCCGAAGGCGACGGGCCGGGTGATGAACGAGACCCTCGGCAAGATCCACTTCTGGGGCTCGTTCATCGCGATCAACGTCGTGTTCATGCCGATGTTCTACACCGGGCTCGTCGGGGTGAACCGGCGGCTCTACGACGGCGGCATGCAGTACGCCCACTTCCAGGAAGTGATGGAGTGGAACGCCGTGATGTCCTACGGCGCCTGGGCCCTCGGGTTCTTCCAGATCTTCTTCATCGTCAACTTCTTCTGGAGCATCCGGAACGGGAAGAAGGTCGACGACAACCCGTGGAAGGCCACCACCATCGAGTGGCAGGCGCCCTCGCCGCCGCCGCACGGCAACTTCACCGCGCCGCCCGAGGCGCACCGGGGGCCCTACGAGTACAGCGTGCCCGGCGCCCCGGACGACTTCACCATGCAGGGACAGGCGGCCGGCGCCGCGCCCGCAGCCGCCAAGGTGTAACCCAGGTGAAAAGGTAACCAGGATGGAGATTCCGTACACCGTAGCCGAACGGCCGGATACCGGCTTGAACAACGTCAAGCTCGGCATCTGGCTCTTCCTGGCCTCCGAGGTGATGCTGTTCGGCGGGCTCTTCTCGACCTACGTCATCCTGCGGGTGGGCGGCGTCGACTGGCCGCTGGGGGCCGAGTACCTGAACATCCCGATCGGGGCCTTCAACACCGCGGTCCTCATCGGCTCGAGCGTGACGATGGTCATGTGCTTCGCGTCGCTGAAGCTCGGCGACTTCGCCAAGTACAAGACGTACATGGGCGTGACCATCCTGCTCGCCCTCACGTTCCTCGTGGTGAAGTTCTTCGAGTACTACGAGAAGGTGACGCACGACCATCTGCCCTCGCACAGCACGTTCCTCGCCATCTACTGGACGATGACGGCGCTGCACGGGCTGCACATCGTGGGCGGGGTCATCGTGAACGGCTACTTCTGGGGCCCCGGCAGCAAGCTGTGGCACGAGAAGCGGGAGATGTTCGAGAACCGGGTGGAGGCGGCCGGCCTGTACTGGCACTTCGTCGACCTCGTCTGGATCTTCCTGTTCCCGGTGCTCTACCTGCTGTAGGAATCTGCGCCGTGGAACGGCGCGGATTCCTGGAGGGTTGGTTGAGCGCCAAGCGGAGCCGAAGGCGACTATTGGCGGGCGAGGGGGGATGCCCGCCGGCCCGGGCCGGCGGGCGTCGCCGGCCCGATCGCCCGGGGCGGCCCCCGGGACACTGCGGAGGCGTCATGAGCGGAAGCCCTGAAGAAACCAAGAAGCACATCGACATCTACATGAAGGTCGCCGGCGCGCTGGCGGTCCTCACGGTGATCACCGTCCTCGCCTCGTACATCGAGGTGGCGGTGCCGCTGGCGATCATCATCGCCCTCATCATCGCCACCGCCAAGGGCTCGCTGGTGGTGAGCTACTTCATGCACCTGGTCGACGAGAAGAGCCGGACTCTCGCCATCGCCCTGGCCCTGACCGTGTTCTTCTGGCTGGCCCTCATGCTCATCCCGATCTTCACGGTCTCGGACACCTACGGCGTCCACAAGCCGCTGCCGAACGCGAACGCGGCGCACGCGGAGGACGAGGCCCACTGATGTCGCTGCGCGGCTTCCACGTCCTCTTCATCGTGGCGTCGATCGGGCTGGCGCTGATGATGGCGGTGTGGGGCGGCGTGACGTGGGGAACGGTCCGCGGCACCGGCTGGCATCTCGTCACCGCCGTCGGGTCGCTGGCGACGGCGGGGCTGCTGTCGGCCTACGCGGTACGGTTCGTTCGGAAGACACGCGAGATCGGGCTGAAGTGAGCCCGGAACACATGCGAGGCGCTGAGATGCTGGGATCATTGCGACACGTGCTGCGGGCGACGGTGGTGGCGGCGGGGCTCGTCCTGGCCGCGCCGCAGGTCGGATGGGCCTGCCAGGTCTGCTTCGGCGACCCGAACTCGGCGATGTCGATCGGCGCGAGCTGGGGCATTCTCGTGATGATCTGCATCACCGCGGGCGTGCTGGGTTGTTTCGCCCGCTTTTTTCTCTACCTCTTGAAGCGATCGAGGATGGCGATCGGCGAGCGCGTCGACCTGTCGCCGTCGTCACAGGCCAGGAGCCACTCGTAGCCCCGAGGCGCGGTTCGCCGGCGCGGGGCTACGTGACGGGCGAGGGAGTGCATCGATGCAGGAATTTCTCGGACTGCCGCTGCAGGCTTCGGCTCACGCCGCGGAGATCGACCGGATCATCGTCATCGTCCACTGGCTCATGGCGGTGCTGTTCGTGGGCTGGGGGATCTTCTTCGTCTACACCCTGATCCGCTTCCGCGCGTCCGCGAACCCGAAGGCGGACTACACCGGGGTGACGAGCCACACCTCGACGCGCCTCGAGATCGGCGTGGCCGTCGTCGAGGCCATCATCCTCATCTTCTTCGCGATCCCCGCGTGGACGGTGCGCGTCAACGCGTTCCCGCCCGAGGACGGGGCGACGGTGGTGCACGTCGTGGCGAAGCAGTTCGAGTGGCACTCGATCTATCCCGGCCCCGACGGCATGTTCGGGCGCCGCGACGCGAGCCTCATCACCCCGACCAACGCGACCGGCCTCGACCGGAGCGACCCCGCCGGGGCCGACGACGTCGCCACCATCAACCAGCTCAACCTGCCGGTCGACGAGCCCGTCATCGTGTACCTGTCGAGCCTCGACGTCATCCACAGCTTCGCGATTCCCCAGATGCGGGTGAAGCAGGATGCGATACCGGGCATGGAGATCCCGGTGTGGTGGGTGCCGACGGAAACCGGCGACTACGAGATCAACTGCTCGCAGCTCTGCGGCCTCGGCCACTACCGGATGCGCGGCTTCGTCACCGTCCAGAGCCGCGCCGAGTTCGACGACTTCCTCGCCACCGAGGGCGCCCGCATCGCCGCCGCGGCCGACTGAGCCCTGCGCACGAGCGGGCCCGGCTCCCTGACCGGACCCGCTCGTCGGTCCATTCGGACTCGGTCCGGCCCGGTTTCACTGCGCCCGGTCCAGCTCGTCCCGCACGATCTCGTCGAACACCTCGTACGGCGCCGCCCCCATCACCGCGCGGCCGTTGATGAAGATGGTGGGCGTCGACTGCACGCCGAGCGACTCGCCGTACCGCAGGTCGGCGGTGACCTGCTCGGCGAAGCGGCCGCTGTCGAGGCAGGCGTCGAACGCGGCCTGGTCGAGGCCGAGCTCGCCGGCGTGGCGCTTCAGGTCGTTCACCTCCAGGTCGTCCTGGTCCGAGAACATCACGTCGTGCAGCTCCCAGAACCGGCCCTGCACGTTGGCGCAGAGGCCGGCCTCGGCCGCCTTGAACGCCTGGGCGTGGTTGGGCAGCGGGAAGTCCTTGAAGACGAGCCGGATGTCGTCGCCGTACTCCGCCTTCAGGCGGTCGAGGGTGTCGGTCAGCCGCTGGCAGAACGGGCACTGGAAGTCGGAGAACTCCACGATCTCGACCGGCGCCCCGGCGGGGCCGAGGACGGGATCGCCCTCCACGACCTCGACGGGGGTGCGGGGCGGCTCGAGCTCGACCCGGATGTCGTCGGCGCCCGCCCGCAGCTCCGCCATGTAGGCGTGGAGGGCCTGCATGGGCCGCTGCTGGGCGAGGAACGCGCGGATCTGCGGCGCCATCTGCTCCTCGGTCATGTTGGGGAAGGCGCGCCGGTTCTGCTGGTAGACGCGGCTGACGTCCTCGTCGGTGATCGGCAGGGTCCTCGCCGGCAGCTCCCCGGCGAGCAGCTCGTCGCGGGACGTGCCCCGGGCGATGGCCTCGCGCTCGATGAGGATCTCGCCGATGACGATGTCGAGGGTGCGCTTGCGGGTCTCGTACAGCTCCTGCAGCATGCGCATCCGCGAGGGCGCGTCGTTGCTGCGCCACGCCTCGTCGAGCTCGGCCATGGTGACCGCGCGGTCGCCGACGCGCCCCACCACCTCGTCGTCGGACTGCGCAAGCGTGGGAGCGCCGCAGGCCGCGGTCACCGCGAGGACGGCGCCGAGAACGCAAAGCCGCTGAAACATTGGGGGATACCTTTCTGTACCGGGAGCCGACGGCCCCCGTGTCTTGTACCGGGGCCGATGGTCCCCGTGTCTTGTACCGGGAGCCGACGGCCCCCGTGTCCACGATTCTGTCCGGAACGAGCAAGCCACTCTATCATGAGCCCTGGACCGACGAAGTCCGACGAGCATGGCGACCAACCGCATCCGCACCCGGCCTCCGCGCGCCGCCGGTCGTGACCCGGCCCGCCCGCCCCTCGTCACCGGCGACGTCTCGGGCTTCCTCGACGACGCGGCGCACTACCCCGGCGGCCACGCGCCCGCGGCGGCGTTCCCCCGCGACGAGGCGGAGGTCGCCGAGCTCGTCCGAGGCGCCGAGCGCGTTCTGCCGGTCGGGGCGCAGTCGTCCCTGACCGGCGGGGCGACCCCGATGGGCGAGCTGGTGCTGAGCTCGTCGAGGATGAACGCGGTCGAGCATCCCGCGGACGACCGGATCACCTTGCAGCCGGGAGTCGCCCTGACCACCCTTCGCGAGGTCCTCGACGCGGCCGGAAAGGCATACCCGCCGGTGCCCACGTTCGAGGGGGCGACGGTCGGCGGGGTGGTCTCGACGAACGCGGCGGGGGCCGCCACGTTCAAGTACGGCACGACGCGGGACTGGGTCCGCGGCCTGACCGTGGTCCTCGCCTCGGGCGAGGTGCTCGACCTGGAGCGCGGCCAGGTGCGGGCGGCGGACGGCCGTTTCGTCGTCGAGACGGGGCAAGGGGAGATCGCGGTTCCCGCCCCGGACTATCGCCTGCCGCGGGTCCCCAAGCACTCGGCCGGCTACCATGCCGCGCCCGATCTGGACCTCGTCGACCTCTTCGTCGGCTCGGAGGGCACCCTGGGCGTGTTGACCTCCGTGACCCTCGACGTTCTGCCCCGGCGGCCGGAGCTCTGTGTGGTGCTGATCGCGCTCGACGGCGAGGAGCACGCGACGGCGCTCGCAGCGCGGCTTCGCGACGTGTCGGAGGACACCCGCCGCCGGGCCGATTCGACGGGGCTCGACGTCACCGCCATCGAGTACCTGGACCGGCGCTCGCTCGAGCTGGCGCGGGCCGCGGGGCCCGACCGCGGCCCCGCGGCGTCGATCCCGGCCGCGGCCGGCGCGGTGCTCCTTCTCCAGGTCGAGCTGCCCCCCGGCGCCACCGCCGCAGAGGTCCACGAGCAGATCGGCCTCGCGGCCTCGGCGGCGGCGCCGGCCGGCCCCATCGTCCACCTCTGCCGCCTCCTCGAGGCCCACAGCCTCCTCGACCGCACCGAGCTCGCGGCCCCCGGCGAGACCGCCCGGGCGGCGGAGCTGCTCGCCTTCCGCGAGGCGGTGCCCGAGGCGGTGAACCGGCGGGTGGCTGTCGCCAAGCGCACCGTCGATGGCACAATCGAGAAGACCGCCGCCGACATGATCGTGCCCTTCCCGAAGCTCGCCGACTGCCTGCGCCTCTTCCGCGCCGCCTTCGAATCGCGCGGCCTCGACCACGCCGTGTGGGGGCACCTGTCCGACGCCAACCTGCACCCCAACGTCATCCCCCGCTCGGCCGACGACGTGCGCGCGGGCAAGGAGGCGATCCTGGCGTGCGGACGCGAGGTCATCCGCCTCGGGGGCAGCCCCCTCGCCGAGCACGGGGTGGGCCGCAACCCCGTCAAGCAGGCGCTGCTGCGCCTGCTCCACGGCGACGCGGGCATCGAGCAGATGCGGGCCGTCAAGCGCGCCCTCGACCCCGAGAACAAGCTGGCCCCCGGGGTGTTGTTCCCCGCCGCGGCCGGCGGGAAGGCACCGGCATGAGCACCCTGTTCCTCGCGCACTGGCTGACGACCGCCGTTGCCCTCGCGGTCACCGCCTGGGTCCTCCCCGGCGTCCGGGTCGACGGCCTCTTCTCGCTCGCCCTCGCCGGGCTCGTCCTCGGCTTCGTCAACGCCGTCGTGCGCCCGCTGCTGCTCCTCGTGACCCTGCCCTTCACGGTGCTGACGCTCGGGCTGTTCTACTTCGTCGTCAACGGCCTCGCGTTCGGCCTCGCCGCGTTCCTCGTCCCCGGGTTCAGCGTCGCCTCGTTCTTCTCGGCGGTGCTCGGGGCGTTCGCGGTGGGGCTGGTGTCGTGGCTCATCGGGTCGTTCACCGGCGCCCGGCTGCCGGCCCGCGGCTCGATGGTCGTCGACGTCCGGCGCGGCCCCGACGGAAGGTGGGGCGCCTGATCCACGCCATCGCGATACAGCGGGTCGCGCACCGCACCGCGGTGCCGGTCGACTCCAAGGTCGTCCGGCGAGCGCTGATCGCGGACGGCGTGGGCAACCTGCTCTCCGGCCTCGCCGGCACGGTGCCCGACACCACCTCCGCCAGCATCTCCATCGCCGACCTGACCGGCGTCGCGGCCCGGCGGGTGGCCCGCTGGGGCGGGGTCATCATCATCTTCACCGTCGCCCTGCCCAAGCTGCCGGCGCTGCTGCAGGGCGTGGCCGGCCCCGTCGCCGGCGCGCTCTCACTTCTCCCACGGCGGCGGCAGGTTGTCCGAAGGGTCGCGGAAATGGACCCGTGACAGGTAATTCAGGGCGACCGCGATGCCCTGGCGTTGGGGGGTGGTCGCCACCAGGGGCGCCGCCATCGCCACGAAGAACAGCAGCGCCTGCGGCCAGGTCGGCGTATGCAGGCCGAAGAAGTAGATCAGGATCAATCCGATCGCAATGGGAATGCGGTCCATCACGATCACGTAGAGCCAGAGGTCGCCCTGGTTTTGAAGGTACCGCAGCCCGCAGACGTTGCACTGATCGTGCAGCGTGTCCCACCGGATGAAGAGCGGTCCGCGGCCGCAGTGGGGGCAACGCCGACGCGCCCCCCGCCAGAGCGTGCGCCGAATTCCGCCCTGCCGCGGCCCACCCGGCGGGGGTGCGGCAGGCCCATGCCGATTCACCGCTCGACTCACAGATCGACGCGGCGGAGCCGCAACGCGTTGGCGATGACCGACAGCGAGCTGAGGGTCATGGCGGCGCTGGCCCAGATGGGGCTGATGAGGAGGCCGAGGACGGGATAGAGCAGCCCCGCCGCGACCGGCACGCCGACGGTGTTGTAGACGAAGGCGAGGAACAGGTTCTGCCGGATGTTGCGCATGGTGGCGCGGCTGAGCCGGCGCGCCTGCGCGATGGCCCGCAGGTCGCCGCGCACGAGGGTGACGCCGGCGCTCTCCATCGCCACGTCGGTCCCCGTGCCCATGGCGATGCCCACCGCCGCCTCGGCGAGGGCCGGGGCGTCGTTGATGCCGTCGCCGGCCATCGCCACCACCCGGCCCGCGGCCTGGCGCTCGGCCACGATGCGGCGCTTGTCGGCGGGAAGGACGCCGGCGACGACGTCGCCGATGCCGAGCCGGGCCGCCACCGCCTCGGCCGTCACCCGGTTGTCGCCGGTGACCATGACGAGGTCGAGCCCCTCCGCCCGCAGCTGCCGCACCGCCTCCGGGGTCGTCGCCTTCACCGGGTCGGCGACCCCGATCAGCCCCGCCAGGCGGTCCCCGACCGCGACGAACACCACCGTCTGCCCCTCGCGGCGCAGCTCGTCGGCGCGCGCGGCGAGCGGCGCGGCGTCGACGCCGCCCGCTTCGAGCAGCGCCGGCGTGCCGAGCGACACGTCCCGGCCCTCGACGGTTCCCCGGACCCCGCGGCCGATCTCGGCCCGGAAAGCCGGCGACGGGCGGCACGCTCAGGCCCCGGCGGTCGGCGGCCCGGACGATCGCGTCGGCTGCCTCGCTCCAGGGCCGGCCAGGGGGTGCTCGCTGCCGCGGCTCCGGAGGGAACCCGCCGCCGCCGCGGCCCTTCCGGAGTCGCGGGGAGCACCTGTCGTTCTCGTGCCCCGCGGCCGGGCCGGGATCGGCGGGGAGCACCGCCGCCACCTCGGGGCGGCCCTCGGTCAGGGTGCCGGTCTTGTCGACGATGAGGGTGTCCACCCGCTCCAGCGTCTCGAGGGCCTCGGCGTTCCTGATGAGGACGCCGGCGCCCGCCCCCCGGCCGGTACCCACCATGATCGACATGGGGGTCGCGAGCCCGAGGGCGCACGGGCACGCGATGACGAGCACCGCGACGCTGCTGACGAGGGCGAGGGCGAGCCGCGGCTCCGGACCCCACACCG
The DNA here is from genome assembly GCA_965116765.1 of Vicinamibacterales bacterium. Classification (GTDB taxonomy): domain Bacteria; phylum Acidobacteriota; class Vicinamibacteria; order Vicinamibacterales; family UBA8438; genus JAJEEA01. The sequence goes on from OZ220718.1 coordinate 3,712,709, forward strand.
ACCACGCGGCGAAGGCGAGCACCGCCACCGCCACCACCGCGGGGACGAAGACGGCGGCGACGCGGTCCGCGAGGCGCTGAATCGGGGCCCGGCTGCGCTGCGCCTCGCCGACCATCGCGACGATGCGGGCGAGCAGGGTGTCGGTCCCCACGCGCTCGGCCCGCATGAGCAGGGTGCCGGTCCCGTTCAGGGTCCCCCCGACGATCCGCGCGTCCGGTCCCTTCTCGACCGGCAGCGGCTCGCCGGTCAGCATCGACTCGTCGACGGCGCTGGCCCCGTCGACGACGACCCCGTCGACCGGCACCCGCTCGCCGGGACGCACCCGCAGGAGGTCGCCGGCCGCGACCGCCGCGAGGGGCACGTCCTCTTCCCGGCCCGCCGCCTCGCCGGGCCCGCCCGCGACCCGGCGCGCGGTGGCCGGGGCCAGGCCCAGCAGGGCCCGCAGGGCCGCCCCCGTCCGGCCGCGCGCCCGCAGCTCCAGGACCTGCCCCAGCAGCACCAGCGCGACGATGACCACCGCGGTGTCGAAGTACGGCTCGACCCCGCCGGCCATCCGGAACCCGTCGGGAAACAGGCCGGGCGCCACCGTCGCGGCGGCGCTGTAGGCGTAGGCGGCCCCGACGCCGAGGGCGATGAGGGTGAACATGTTGGGGCTGCGGTTGACGACCGACGCCCAGGCGCGGGCGAAGAACGGCCACCCCGCCCACCACACCACGGGGGTCGCGCACGCGAGCTGCAACCAGTTCGACGCGGTGCGGCCGAGCGCGGCCGCGACGCGCTCGCCGAGCAGCATCTCGCCCATCGCGAGGGCGAAGACCGGGAAGCCGACAAGGGCGGCCCACCGGAACCGCCGCGTCATGTCGTCGAGCTCGGGGTTGGCGGCGTCGGGCACCACCGTCCGCGGCTCCAGCGCCATGCCGCACTCGGGGCAGCTCCCCGGCCCGTCGCGCACGACCTCGGGGTGCATCGGGCACGTGTACTCGACCGTCGGCTGCAGGGAGTCCGCCCCGATCTCGGCGTCGAGGGCCATCCCGCACTTCGGGCACGCCCCCGGCCCGAGCTGGCGCACCTCCGGGCACATCGGGCAGGAGTACCACGTCTCCGCCGCCTCGTCGGCCGGCAGCTCGGCCGCCGCCGCACCGTGGCCCGACCCGTCAGCGGGGCTCGCGGCGGCAGCCAGGTAGCGGTCCGGGTCGGCTTCGAACTTCGCCCGGCAGCCCGCACAGCAGAAGTAGTACGTCGTCCCCGCGTGCGCGTGAGAATGTTCGGCGGCGGCGGGATCGACGGACATCCCGCACACCGGATCGGTCGCCGCCTCGGGCCGGGCCGCGGCGGGTTCGGCGGACGACGCGGCGGCGAGGAAGGGGGTCGGGTCGTTCGCGAACGCGGCGCGGCACCCGCCGCAGCAGAAGTAGTAGCGCTGCCCTTCGTGCTCGTGGCTGAACCGGCTCTTCGCCGGGTCGACCCGCATGCCGCAAACCGGATCCCGGACTTCGCTCTCCATGGAACTCCAGCGCGAGAATCGTGGCCTGTGCGCCAACCTCGCCGGCAACCGGCCGATCCAGCCGGGCGGCGCCAGTGCTACCGGGCGGTCCGTCCCGCCTTCGGGCCCAGCCAGTCGGCGCGGAACCGGCTCTGGGCCGCGGTCGGACGGCGACCGAGCTGCTCGAGCGACACCAGCTCGCGGGCGGGATCGGGGACGACCTCCACCGTGGCCGTCATCGGCTCGCCGCGCCGCTCGTAGCGGACCGTCACCCGCCGCCGGTCGCCGAGGTCGCGGAGCAGGCGGTCGAGCCCCGCCGGCGACGACACGCCCCGGCCGTCGACGGCGACGATCAGGTCGTCGCGCGCCAGCCCCGCGTCGTGGAGCGGCGTCCCGAGCCGCAGCGGGGCCGCCACCCGCGCCCCGCCGCGTTCGAACCGCAGCGCCGGCCCGCCCAGCCAACCCCGGCCGGGGGCCCGCGGCCGCAGCACCAGCCCCGCGCGCTCGAAGAGGGGGGCGAAGTCGACGACCTCGTGCCCGTCGACGTAGCGGTCGAAGAACTCGCGGGCGAACGCCTCGTCCCCGGTCAGATCGGCGAGGGCGGCGCGGGCGTCGTCCGCCGTGTAGGGCCGGTCCACCACCCCCGGCGTCGTCGCCCCGCCCCGTCCGAACCGCTCCCAGAGCAGCCGCATGTAGTCGTCGAGGGTGACGGCCGGGCCGACGCCGTCGGCGGCGCGGGCGCGCAGCATCAGGTCGAGCCCGAGCCCCAGCACCTCGCCCCACGTGTAGTAGGAGATGAAGAAGCTGCCCCAGTTGGTGGGGTCGATGGCCGTCGCGGCGTCGGTGAACGGGGCGAGGCGGCTCATGTCCGCCGCCGACCGGAAGCGCCGGCCGGGGCCGCGCTCGACCGTCTCGATGGCCGACCCGAAACGGGCCAGGGTCTCCGGCAGCCCGGCGAGCCCCGCCCGCTGCAGGACGAGCGCCCCGTAGTAGTTGGTGAAGCCCTCGGCCAGCCACAGCTCGCCCGACCGGTTGACGTCCTCGAAGTCGAACGGCTCGAGCGAGCGGGGACGGATGCGCTCGACGTTCCAGACGTGGAAGAACTCGTGGGACACCGAGCCGAGGAGGCGCCGGCCCTGCCCGGCGAGCGTCGCCGGCGCGCTCAGCACGGTGCTGTTCCGGTGCTCCATGGCGTCGCCCGACGCCGTCGGCAGGTAGTCGGCGATGAACGTGTAGCGGCCGGTCTCGAACCGCGGGAACTCGCCGAACACGGTGACCATCTCGCGCACGATGCGCTCGACGTCCTCGGCGTAGCGGTCGAGATCGCTCTCGCTGCCGGTGTGATGCAGGGCGATGCGGAACTCGGGGCGGTACCCGGAATCGGCGGGATCGGCGACCGTGAACGTCCGCTCCGCGAAGGCGCTCACCTCGGCCGGGCTGTCGAGCAGGTACGGCAGGTTGGGCGCGGTGAAGACGAGCGGATCGCCGGTCGGATAGAGCTGGGTGGCCACCCGCCAGCCGCGGTCGGGCGGCGGCTCGAAGCGGACGGTGGCCGGACGGTCCTCGAGCCCGTCCCCCCACATGAGGCCGGCCGGCATGTTCAGGTGGGCGTGGGTGTCGTCGACCGCGAGGTAGGTGCCGTCGACGCGGTCGCCGTACACGCGGTAGGTGAACCGGACGGTGCCGTCGTGGCCGGCCACCTCCCAGCGCGCCATCGCGGCGCGGACGGGGTCGAGGACGTTGCCGGCGCCGTCCGCCGCCCGTACCTCGAACACGTTCTTGGCGAAGTCGTGCCTCGCGTAACGCCCCGGCGACGCGGTGCTCATCCGCATGCTCAGGGGCTCGGGCGGCAGCCCCGTCGCCGTGATCTCGACCTCCATCCAGCGTTGCTGGGGCCGGGGGAAGCTCAGCTCGTAGGCGATCGGGGGGGCTTCTGCGCCGCCCGCGCCGGCCTGCCCGGCCAAGCCGGTCTGCCCGCCGGGGCGCGGCATGAACCACGCCGCGGCGAGGCCCAGCGCTATCAGGCCGGCCGCCCGCAGCACCACGACCCGGCCGCCCCGCGCCGCCGTCCGACCGCCCGCCGCCGTCCGGCCGCCCGCCGCCGTCCGTCGCCGCGCGCCGTCGTCCGGCCGCCCCGCGCCGTCGTCCGGCCGCCCCGCGCCGCCGTCCGGCCGCCCCGCGCGGTCATCCGACCGACCCCACCACCTGGCCGACGAACTCGGCCTCGGGCACCGCGCCGAGAATCTCGGTGCGCTCGTTGACGACCGTCTTCGGCACCCCGGTCACGCGGTACTGGTGCACGAGGTCGGGGTACTCGGCCGCCGCGACCGCCGACGCGGTGACGTGGGGGCTGGCGAGGGCCATGCGATGGGCCAGGCTGACCGCCTGGGGACAGTGCGGTCAGGTGGGGGTGACGAAGACCTGGATGTCGAGAGGCTCGTCGACCTCGGCGAGCCGGGCGCGGCTCTCGTCGCTCAGGCCGGAGTCGCGCGACGCGACGAGCAGGATGGCGTCGACGAGCGAGATCAGCTCGTGGCCCTCGGGCACCCCGTAGAACCGGATGCCGGTGTCGGCCTCGCCGACGACCGCGATCGCGGGCACGCGCCGGATGCCGTACGCCTGGACCGCGTCCTTGTCGAGCACGAGGTTGAACTCGTCGACGGTGACGTGCTCCGACAGCGACGCAATCCGGTCCACGATGCGCCGCGCGGGCACGCAGGTGTCGCAGCCGAAGGTCTGGGTGAAGAACAGCAGCTTGACCGGCGCCGCGAGATCGGCGAGCGCCGCTTCGAGGTCGGCGGGGTTGCGGGCGTTCATCCCTGGATTATGGCAGCATCTCCCGTCCCGCCTGAAGTGCTCACTTGAAGAGGTCGTCGAACGCCTGCCGGGCGCTCCGGGGACCGGCGGGGGCGATCTCCGAGCGCGTCTGGCGCTCGACCGTCACCTGGGGGGAGAAGTACGTGCAGTCGTTGCGAGCATCCTTGGGGAATACGCGGGCCGGGATCGGCTGCAGGCACTCGAAACGGCTGCCGCTGTCGAAAGAAGCGCACTGCGCGCAGCAGTGCAGCGGCGTTCCGCACGCGGGGCACGTGGTGGCGGGGCCGATCGCGGTCCTCAGGGTGCGGCGGCACCGCGCGCAGCGCATGACGTCGTGAAACCCCGGCATGTTCGGCGGCCGGTGCTGCCGGTTGATGACGCTGCGCGGGGCGCCGTCGCCGCGGGGTTGACGGGGCCGCTCTTCCGGCTCGCGGCCCGCGTAGTCGTCCTGATAGCCCCGCTGCCGGTACTTGCGATCGCCCATGCTCTGGTCCGTCCTGGAATGCCGGTCGGCGCCCGCGGGAGCGATAGCGCCTCGAACGAGTCGCGGCCGCCCGCTCCGTCGCAGGTCCGCCGCCGGCAGCCGCGCCAATCGTCCGCCGAACGCGACCGCAACGTCGAGCTGCCGCCTCCGCCCGGCGTCCCGCCAGGCGCTCCGGAAGTCCGCACCGTTCTTCGGCGCCGACTCCGGCTCGGGAACCGGCGGAACCGCCGCCTCGTCCAATACCCCGACCGGCCCCACGCCGTTCACCCGGCATGGTACAGTTAGTTGATCGCACATTTCGGCCGAAGTTCCAACGAAATTCAGAACCGTGGCTGCCGCACCCCCTTCGCTCGACGGCCTGAGAATCGAACGCCGGGACGACAAGGGCGGGCGGCCGTGGCGGTGGCTCGCCCCCCTCGTCCTGCTGCTCGCGGCCGCCGGCGGCGGCTGGTGGTGGTGGACCGGACCGGCGCAGACGGCGGCGGTCCGCACCGCGGTGGCGCGCGAGACGACGGTCGCCCCCGCCGACGCCGCCGTCCTCAACGCCTCCGGCTACGTCACCGCGCGCCGACAGGCGACGGTCTCGTCCAAGGTCACCGGCAAGCTCGTCGCGGTGCCCGTCGAGGAGGGCATGACGGTGCGCGAAGGGCAGGTCCTCGCGCGGCTCGACGACTCGACGGTGCGCTCGCAGCTCGCCCTCGCCGAGGCCCGGCTCGGCGCCTCGAGACGGGCGATCGCCGAGCAGGAGGTGCGGCTGAACGAGGCGCAGCTCAACCTCGCCCGCACGCGGCGGCTGGTCGAGGAGGGGGTGGTGGGCGCCGCCGACCTCGACACCGACACCGCCGAGGTCGACTCGCTCGCCGCGCGCATCGCCCTGTCGCGCGAGCAGGTGGTGGTGGCCGAGCGCGAGATCGACGTGTTCCGCACCCAGCTCGACGACATGGTGATCCGCGCCCCGTTCGACGGCGTGGCGATCTCGAAGGACGCCGAGGAGGGCGAGATGATCTCGCCGGTGTCGGCGGGGGGCGGCTTCACCCGGACCGGGGTGAGCACCCTCGTCGACATGGACTCGCTCGAGATCGAGGTCGACGTCAACGAGAGCTACATCAACCGGGTGAGCGACGGCCAGCGGGTGGTGGCCAACCTCGACGCCTATCCCGACTGGGACATCCCCGGCGCCGTCATCACCACCGTGCCCGCCGCCGACCGGCAGCGGGCGACGGTGCTGGTGCGCATCGCCTTCGACGAGCTCGATCCGCGCATCCTCCCGGACATGGGCGTCAACGTCGCGTTCCTCGAGGACGAGCCCCCCGAGCCCCGGGCCGAGGCCACCCGACTGCTGGTCCCGGCCGGCGCCGCGCGCAGCCGGGAAGACCGCGACGTCGTGTACGTGCTGCGCGGCGACCTCGTCGAACGCCGCGCGGTCCGGCTCGGCGCCGACGTCGGCAACCAGGTCGAGGTCGTCGCCGGCCTCACCGCCGGGGAACGCGTCGTCGTCGAGGGCCCCGAGGATCTGGCCGACGGCGATCGGGTGACGGTGCTCGAATAGCGGGGCTCCGACCCGTCCCGGCCCCGGCTGCGGCCGGCGCGCGGCGGCCGCCCCCCGGACCGGCGGCGCTCCGCGCCCCGCGGGGGCGCCGTCCGACCGCGCCGTTTCCCTGAAGTCATGTTAATGTTGCGGTAGATTGGTGGCGGCAGCGTGCCGCCAGAGGCTTGAGCCATGCCTGCGAGACTCGTTTTTCTGCTGGTTCTACTGTCGGCGTTCATGGTCGTGCCGTCTGCGCTGGACCTGCTCTCCGAGTGGCTGTGGTTCAACGAGGTCGAGTACACCGGCATCTTCACGCGCACCCTGGGCACCAGGCTGGCGCTGGGCGCGACGGTGTTCCTGTTCGCGTTCGCGGGGCTGGCGCTGAATCTCCGCCTCGCCCTCCGCGGCTTCCGGCAGCCCTACACCCTGTTCCCCGGCAACGGCGAGATCCAGGCGGTGGTGCTGACCCCGCAGCAGCTGCAGCGCCTGGGAACCGGCGTCGCGGCCCTGATGGCGCTCTTCCTCGGGGTGTTCGCCTCGAACGAGTGGCTCACGTGGCTGCAGTTCCGCAACGCGGTCCCGTTCGAGCAGGCGGACCCGCTCTTCGGCCGCGACATCGGCTTCTACGTCTTCTCGCTCCCGTTCATCGACCTCGTCCGGAACCTGGCGCTGGGCGTGGTGATGCTCTCGCTGCTGGGGTCGGCGACCCTCTACGTCATCTCGAACCAGCTCGGCATCGACCCCGCGCGCGGGCCGATAATCAGCCACGACGCGCGGCGCCATCTGGGGTTGATCATCGCGGGCCTCTTCCTCCTGTTCGCCTGGGGCGCGTACCTGGACATCCCGCGAGTTCTCACCACCCCGGCCGGGACCGTCTACGGCGCGTCGTACGTCGACGTCATGCTGCGGGTGCCCGTCTTCCGGGTGCTGCTGGCCGCGGCCCTCGTGGGCGCCGGCCTCAGCGTCATCTCCGCCCTGACCCCGCGGAACCGGCCGCTCATGGCCGCCATCGGGCTCTATGCGCTGATCTCGGTGGGCGGCAACGTCGGCGCCGTCGCCCTGCAGCGCCTCGTGGTGACCCCGGACGAGCAGCAGCGGGAGGCCCCTTACCTGACCCACAACATCGCGGCCACGCGGCAGGCGTTCGGCCTCGACAACGTCGAGGAGCGGGGGGTGTCGGGCGACGCCATCCTGACCCTGGCCGACATCGAGAACAACACCGACACCATCAACAACGTGCGGCTCTGGGACCACGAGCCCCTGCTCGACACGTTCGGACAGCTCCAGGAAATCCGCACCTACTACGATTTCGCCTCGGTCGACAACGACCGCTACTTCATCGACGGCGAGTACCGGCAGATCATGCTGTCGAGCCGCGAGCTCAACTCGGACAGCCTGCCCAACCGGTCCTGGATCAACGAGCGGCTCCAGTACACGCACGGGTTCGGGGTGGCGATGGGCCCCGTGAACCAGGTCACGCAGGAAGGGCTGCCGGTGCTGTTCATCGGGGACCTGCCGCCGACGTCGTCGGTGGACCTCGAGGTCGAGCAGCCGAGCATCTACTTCGGCGAGCTGTCGAACGACTACGTCATCGTGAACACCGGCACCGACGAGTTCCACTATCCGCAGGGGGACGACAACGTGTCGACCCGCTACGACGGGTCGGGCGGCGTCGCCATGCCGTCGCTGCTGCGCCGGCTGCTCTTCGCGGCGCGGTTCGGCGCCTACGAGATCCTCGTGAGCAGCCAGCTGACCAGCGAGAGCCGCATCATCTATCACCGCAACATCATGGACCGGGTCACGACCATCGCCCCGTTCCTCCGCTACGACACCGACCCCTACCTCGTGATCTCCGAGGGCCGTCTGGTGTGGATGGTGGACGCCTACACCACGAGCAGCCGGTATCCCTACGCCACGCCGGCCTCGAACCGCATCAACTACATCCGCAACGCCGTCAAGATCGTCATCGACGCCTACGACGGCACCACGACGTTCTATCTGGCCGAGCCGGACGAGCCCATCGCCCGGACGCTGCAGGCCATCTTCCCCGGCTTCCTCCAACCGCTCGACGCGATGCCCGAAGACCTGCGGCGGCACATCCGGTATCCGGAAGGGCTGTTCACCCTGCAGACCGCCATCTACTCGACGTTCCACATGACCAATCCCGCCGTCTTCTACAACCGGGAGGACCAGTGGGAGGTGCCGGTCATCGACGGCGAGCAGATGCAGCCCTACTACACGATGATGCGCCTGCCCGGCGAGCCGCGGGCCGAGTTCATCCAGATGCTGCCGTTCACGCCGCGGGGCAGGAACAACATGGCGGCTTGGATGGTGGCGCGCAGCGACGGCGACCAGTACGGCAAGATCCTCGTGTTCCAGTTCCCGAAGCAGAAGGTGGTCTTCGGCCCCAGCCAGATCGTGGCGCGGATCAACCAGGACCCGGACATCTCGCCGCAGCTGACCCTGTGGGACCAGCAGGGGTCGGAGGTCATCCAGGGCACGCTGCTGGTCATCCCCATCGAAGAGGCCCTGCTGTACATACGTCCCCTGTACCTGCGCGCCTCGGGCGGACGCATTCCCGAGCTGAAGCAGGTCATCGTCGCGTATCAGAACGAGATCGCGATGGAGGAAACGCTCGACGGGGCCCTGAGCCGCCTCTTCGGTTCGGGAACCGGGGCGCCGCCGGAGAGGACGCCCCCGGTCGGGACGCTGGTCGCCGACGCCGGGCAGGCCCAGCCGGCGGCGGCTGCTCCGGCCGCGGGGTCGGGCAGGCTGGTATCGCAGGCCGGCGACCACTACCGCCGCGCCCTGCAGGCGCAGCGCGACGGAGACTGGGCGGAGTACGGCGAAGAGATCGAACAGTTGGGCGAGGTGCTCGAGCAGTTGGGTTCGGGACCGGTCCTGGATTGACGACGCCGCCGGCGGCCTGGCCGCCGGGGTGGTCGAAGCGACACCCGCGGGAGGAGAAGGAATGCGCGCGAAGAGTCTTGTTGTCCTGTTGGCGTTCGGAATCGTCGCCGGCACCGCCACCGGCGGCGAGGCGCAGGTCGAGACGACGCCGGGCCTGCAGGCCTTCGTGGGGGCGCGCATCATCGACGGCACGGGCGCCGGCGCCGTCGAGAACGGCGTGCTCGTCGTGCGCGACGGCCGCATCGAGGCGGTCGGGGCGGCCGACGCGGTCGAGGTGCCGGCCGACGCCGAGCAGATCGACGTCAGCGGCCGGACCATCATGCCGGGCCTCATCAACGCGCACGGACACGTGAACAACGTGCGCGGCCTCGAGGCGGATCCTTCCTTCTACACCGAGGAGCACGTCGAGGCGCAGCTCGGCCTCTACGCGCGCTACGGCGTCACCACCGTCTTCAGCCTCGGCGGCGACGGCCCCGCGGGCGTGGCGGTGCGCGACCGGCAGCGGACGGACTCCGACATCGACGAGGCGCGCTTCTTCCTCTCGGGGAACATCCCCACCGGCCCCTCGCCGGAGGAAGCCATCGACCAGGCCAACGCGGCGATCGCGCTCGGGTCGGACATGGTGAAGATCCGCGTCGACGACAACCTCGGGGCGAGCACCAAGATGACCCCCGAGACCTATCAAGCGGTCATCGACACGGCGCACGAGAACGGCCTGCGGCTGGCCGCCCACATGTACTACCTCGAGGACGCCAAGGGGCTGCTCGCGGCGGGCGCGGACCTGCTGGCGCACAGCGTGCGCGACCTCCCGGTCGACGACGAGCTCATCGACCAGCTCCGGGAGACCGGGGTCTGCTACTGCCCGACCCTCATGCGCGAGGTCTCGACCTACGTCTACGAGTCGCGGCCCGACTGGTTCGACGATCCGTTCTTCCTCAAGGAGGCGGACCCCGACGTCGTCGCCGCCCTCGAGGACCCGGCCTACCAGGAGCGGCTGCAGAACAGCCGCAGCGCGCAGACCTACAAGGCCCAGCTCGAGGTGGCCAAGGCGAACGTGAAGGCCCTGTCGGACGCCGGCATCCCCATCGCGATGGGGACCGACACCGGCCCCGCGGCGCGGTTCCAGGGCTACTTCGAGCACGGCGAGCTCGCGATCATGGTCGAGGCGGGGCTGACGCCGATGCAGGCGATCGTCGCGTCCACCCTGGACGCCGCGCGCTGCATGCAGGTCGACGCCGACCTCGGGTCGCTCGAAGCCGGCAAGTGGGCCGACTTCCTCGTGCTCGGCGCGAACCCGCTCGACGACATCGGCAACACGCACAGCCTCGAGTCGGTGTACATCGCGGGCAACGCGGTGCCGGGAGTGTAAGGAGGCGCAGGGAGCTGCGCCGCGGAAGCGGCGCGCCGAGTCGCGCAGGGTCCGGCCGGGGCCGCGGAGCGGACGCCGCGGAGCGGCTCTGCCCGCGCCCGCCGGGAGGGAAGGAGAACCCATGCACCGCCATCTGTCCGTCGCTTTTTGCGGCCTGCTGCTTCTCGGCGGGCTCCTTGGCGGGTCTGCGCCGGCCGCGGCGCAGCCCTCGGAACGGCTCGAACGCGTGCGGGACGAGCTGCGCCGCGAGCGCGGCCTCCGGCGGCTGGAGATCGCGGTCAACGGCAGCGAGGTCACGCTGACGGGACGGCTCGACAGCTTCTGGCTGAAGAGCGAGGCGATACGGCGCGCGCTCGAGGTCGACGGGGTCGAGACGGTGGTCAGCGAGATCACGCTGCCGGACGGGAGCGACGAGAGCATCATCGACGGCGTCTCCCGCGCCGTCCTGAACTATCCGTACTACACCGTCTTCGACTACCTCGACGGGCGGGTCGAGAACGGGGTCGTGACCCTGATCGGCCGGGTCACGAGCGAGCGCGACAAGCGGGACGAGGTCTTCGAACGGGTGGCCAAGGTACGCGGCGTCCAGGACGTGCGGAACGAGATCATCCAGATGAGCCCGTCGACGGCGGACAACCGCCTCCGGAACGCCCTCGCGGCACAGATATTCAACAACATCCACTTCCAGCGGTTCGCGTCGTACAAGAACCCCCCCTTCCGCATCCTCGTCGACCGCAGCGTGGTCATCCTCGTCGGGTACGTCCAGGGCGAGATAGAGCGCCGCGAGATGGAGAACATCGCCCGGCAGACCTTCGGCGTGCTGCGCGTCCACAACCAGCTGCAGACGATGCGGTGAGGCGGCTGCGCTCGGCTCGTCGTGTACCCGGCCCGCTTGCCGCGGCGGTCGCGCTGACCGCCGCGTGCGCCCCGCCGGGCGATGACGGCCCCCGACAGTCGCGCGGCACCGATGCCTCCGGCGTCGCCTACGTGGCCGACGCCGAATGCGCCGCCTGCCACCGGCCCGAGCTCGACGCCTGGACCGGCTCGCACCACGACCTCGCCATGCAGGTCGCGACGCCCGAAACGGTCCTCGGCGACTTCGACGACGCCGCCTTCACCCACCACGGCGTCACCTCCCGGTTCTTCCGGCGCGGCGACCGGTTCTTCGTGAACACCGAGGGCCCGGACGGGGCCCCGGCCGACTTCGAGCTGACCCACACCCTGGGGGTCGAGCCGCTGCAGCAGTACCTGGCGCCGTTTCCCGGCGGGCGCCTGCAGAGCCTGCCCATCGCCTGGGATACCGCCCGGAACCAGTGGTTCCACCTCTATCCCGACGAGCGCATCGAGCCCGACGACCCCCTGCACTGGACCGGCCGCTATCAGACCTGGAACCTGCAGTGCGCGGCCTGCCACTCGACGGACCTGCGGAAGGGCTACGACGTCGAGGCGGACGCCTACGACACCACCTGGGCCGAGATCGACGTCGGCTGCCAGGCGTGCCACGGCCCCGGCGAGCGCCACGTCGCGCTGGCCCGCGAGGCCGTCGGCGGGGGCGACGGGAGTGATGTCCCGCGGGGCGCGGACGGCCGACGCGCCGTCCCGCCGGACGGCGCGGGAGACGGGGCGGGGGCGACGGCGCCAGGCACTGCCGGCGCGATGGTCGAAGCCGCCGGGTCCCGGGCAGAGAGCGCCGAGCCAGCCGGCGGGTGGGGCCTCGTCGCGCCGTTCTCGGCCGGCGACCCCGTGACGGAGCTGGAGGCGTGCGCCCCCTGCCATTCGCGCCGCGAGCAGCTGACCCGGGTGGCCGCCCACGGCGGTCCCCTGCTCGACGACTACCTGCCGGCGCGGCTGGCCGAGGGCCTCTACCATCCCGACGGCCAGATCCTGGACGAGGTCTACGTCTACGGCTCGTTCGTCCAGAGCCGGATGCACGCGGCCGGCGTGCGCTGCACCGACTGCCACGATGCCCACCGCCTGACCCTGCGGGCCGAGGGCAACGCCGTCTGCACGCAGTGCCACCGCGAGCGGCCCGTCGACCGGTTCCCGACGCTGGCCCCGGGCCGCTACGACACGCCCGCGCACCACCGCCACGAGCCGGGCTCGGCGGGCGCGCAGTGCGTGAGCTGCCACATGCCGGACCGGACCTACATGGTCGTCGACCCCCGCCGCGACCACGGCTTCCGCGTGCCCCGCCCCGACCTGTCGGCGGCCCTCGGCACCCCCAACCCCTGCACCGGCTGCCACGACGACCGCGACGACGCGTGGGCGGCGGCGGCGGTGGCCGGCTGGTCCGACGCCCCGCCCGCGCCCCACTTCGCCCCCGCCTTCGCGGCCGGGCGGGCCGGCGACGCGGCGGCGCGACCGGATCTCGCGGCCCTCGCGGCCGACCCCGACCAGCCCGCCATCGTGCGCGCCACCGCTCTCGAGCTGCTGCGCCCGCTCGGCCGGACCGCCGTCGCCGCCGCCCGCGCCGCCCTCGACGACCCCGACCCGCTGGTGCGCGCGACGGCGGCGGGTGGGCTCGATCCGCTGGGGCTGCCGGCGCGACGCGCCGCCCTCGAGCCGCTGCTCGCCGATCCGGTTCGCGCGGTGCGCCTGGAGGCCGCGCGGGTCCTCGCCGAGGCGTGGAGCGGCGACGGCGCACCGGTGCCGGGCGACCCGCTCGCGGCCGCCGCCGCCGAGTACCTCGACGCCCAGGCCGCCGTCGCCGACATGGCCCCGGCCCGCCTCGGCCTCGGCGCCGTGCGCGAGCGCCAGGGCGCGCGCGACCAGGCGGAGGCCGAGTACCGCGCCGCCCTCGCCCTCGACCCCCGGCTCACCCCGGCCCGGTTCAACCTCGCCAACCTCCTCAACGCCCAGGGGAGGAACAGCGAGGCCGAGACGGTGCTGCGGCGGGGCATCGGCTACGACCCCGACGAGCCGGAGCTGCACTACTCGCTCGGCCTCCTGCTGGCCGAAGAAGATCGGCTCGACGAGGCGGTCGAGAGCCTGGCCCGGGCCGCGGTCCCCACCGCCCGCGCCCGCGTCCACTACAACTACGGGCTCGCCCTCCAGCTGGCGGGACGCCTCGACGAGGCGGAGGCGGCGCTCGGCGAGGCCCGCCGGCGCGACGACCGCGACCCCGACGTCGTCCTCGCCCTCGCCCGCCTGCTGATGGACCGGCAGCGCTGGAGCGAGGCGGAAGAGCTCGCCGCCGCCCTCGTGCGGCTCGTCCCCGGCGCACCGGGGCCGCAGCGCCTGCTGAACGAGATCCGCCTCCGGGAACGCCGGAGCCGGCGGTGACGGCGGGAGCGACATCGCCGGGGAACGGGAAGGCGCCCCTGGCCGGCGAGGATCCGATTCAGAAACCGAGGGCGGCCGGCAGGTCCGCCACCGAGTCGATCACGAGCCCGGACGACATCGCCGGGTGGGCGATGTCGGCCTCGCGGAACTTGCCGGTCCTGACCAGCATGCCGAACGCGCCGGCGGCCCGTGCGCCCTCGACCTCGGTCCGCACGTCGTCGCCGACCACCAGCACCGCCGCCGGCGGCAGGCCGAGCGACGCCGCGGCGGCGCGGAAGAACTCGGGGCTCGGCTTGCCCGCCACCACCGCGGCGGCGCCCGTCGCGTACTCGATGGCCGCCACGAACGGCCCCGCGTCCATGCGAAGCGCGCCGCCGTGGAGCCAGTAGCGGTTCTTCTGAATCGCGAGCAGCCGTGCACCTCCCAGCACTTGCCGGAAGAGACGGTTCAACCGGTCGACCGTCCAGTCGTCGCCGAGGTCGCCGACGACCGCCGCCCCGGGACGCTCCTCGTCGACGTCGAAGGCCGCGAACTCCTCGAGGGTCGGGGCGGGGACGTGCAGCGCGACGCGCGAGATGCCCTCGGCCGCGAGCCACGCCGCGGCCGCGCGCGGGGCGGTGAGCACGTCGTCCGCCTCGGCCGCGATGCCGAGTCCGCGCAGGCGCTCGACGAGCACGCTTCGCGGATGGCGCGACGTGTTGGTGGCGAACCGCAGCCCGACCCCGGCGGCGCGAACCGCCGCGATCGCCTCGGCCGCCCCGGCAACGGCGCCGCGATCGTCGTACACCGTCCCGTCGAGGTCGAGGACGACTCCCCGCACCGCCTCCAGACTGCGCCGGTCGGACATCGGACTCTCAACCATCGGTGGCACGCTCGCAATGCGTTGGCGCTATCATGTCACGGCCTTGGAACCGGTGACTCTGCGGAAGGACTGCATCATGAGACGACGGACGGCTATCGGTGTTGGCGTGATTCTCATCGTGGCGGCGGCGTTCGCGCGGGCGGCGGCGGCGCAGCCGGCGGCGGGCGAGGCGGGGGCCGTCGAGCGGCTCGATCCGCGGCTCGACGAGCTGGTGGCGGCCGATGCGACGGTCGAACAGGTCGCCGACGGGTTCCAGTTCATCGAAGGGCCGGTGTGGGTCGGGGACGCGGACGACGGCCACCTGCTGTTCAGCGACATCCCCGCCGACACCGTCTACCGGTGGTCGGAGGCGGACGGGACGAGCGTGTTCCTGAACCCGGTGTTCCTGCCCGAGCTCGAGACCGGCGGGCAGGGCGGCTCGAACGGGCTGACCCTCGACCTCGACGGCCGCGTCGTCCTGTGCGAGCACGGCAACCGCCGCCTCGCGCGGATCGAGGCCGACGGCTCCCGCATCACGCTGGCCGACCGCTACGAGGGCCGGCGGCTCAACAGCCCCAACGACATCGTCTACCACTCGAGCGGCGCCGCGTTCTTCACCGACCCGCCGTACGGCCTCGCCTCGCCCGAGGCGGCCGAGCTCGACTGGAACGGCGTCTACCGCCTCGACCCCGACGGCTCGGTCCACCTCCTGGCCGACGGCCAGACCCGGCCCAACGGCATCGGGCTCTCGCCCGACGAGCGCACCCTCTACGTCGCCAACTCGGACGGCGCGGCCCGGCAGTGGGTGGCCTATCCCGTCGACGACGACCTCGGGGTCGGCGAGGGCCGCGTGCTGCTCGACCTGACGGACAGCCCCGACGGCGGCGTGCCCGACGGCTTCGCGGTCGACGCGTCGGGGAACCTGTGGGCGAGCGGCCCCGGCGGCATCGTCGTCATCAGTCCGGAGGGCGATCATCTCGGCACCGTGCGGCTGGCCGAGCAGCCCGCGAACGCGGCGTTCGGCAACGACGGCACGACCCTCTACATGACCGCGCAGACCGGCCTCTACCGGGTGAGCACCCGGGTCGCGGGCCTGATGCCCTGACGCCGGCGCCGACGACCGGCGGCCGTTGCGGGAAGGGGTTGCATGCGGTACGATCGGGGCACCATGAAGGTATCGATCAGCTACTGCAAGGTTTGAAACTACCTGCCCAAGGCCACCAGTCTGGCGGCCGCGATTCAGGATGCGCTCGGCGTCGAGACCGACGTGGTGGTCGGCGGCCGCGGACAGTTCGACGTGGTCGCCGACGGCGAGCTGATCTTCTCGAAGCAGAAGGAGCAGCGGTTCCCCGAGCCCGACGAGGTCATCGGGGCGCTGCGGTCGCTCGCCGTCCCCACTGCCTAGTTCGCCGGCAGTCCCCGCCGTTCCACGGCGCAGACTGCCGGTTGGGTTCTCCTGCGCCCCCCGGGCCGCTCACGACCGGAGTGCGTCATAATACCGGCGGACAACGCAAGCCGGCGCCGGCCCGCGGCCGTACCGCCCGGGGGCGCCGCGAATGGACGGTGGCCAACGCGGCATCGGTCTGCGCCGGTACCGCCCGTGGGGCCGGCCGCGAATCGGCGGCGCACAACGGTGCCGGCCCGCGGCCAAACCGCCGGCGGGCCGGCTGCGAACAGACGGCGGACAAAGGGGGTGGCTCGGCCATGGCGCACCGCGAACGATCGGCAGACTCCTCTCGACCGCGGCAAACGGGCCTGACCCGCCGGGAAGTGCTCGCCGGGACGGCCGGCGCGGTGGGGGCGGCGGCGGTTCCGGCGGCGGCGCAGCAGGCCATCGAGACCACCCGGCGGCCCGGGCCGCTGCCGAGCGAGCGCGGCGAGCGCTCGCCCTTCGTGGACCCGCGGCGCGACCCCAGCTCGACGTCGTCGCGCACGCCGCTGCAGGACCTGCGGGGCACCATCACCCCGGCCGACCTGCACTTCGAGCGGCACCACGGCGGCATTCCCACCGTCGATCCCGACCGCTACGAGCTCCTCGTCCACGGGCTCGTCGACCGCCCGACCGTCTTCACCCTCGACGACCTGAAGCGCTTCCCCGCCACTTCGCGTATCTGCTTCCTCGAGTGCTCGGGCAACCTCCGCCGGGGCGGGCCGGAGACCCTGCCCCAGATGGTGTGCGGGCTCACGAGCCAGACCGAGTGGACCGGCGTGCTGCTGTCGACCGTGCTGCGCGAGGTCGGCGCGCAGGCCGCCGCCACCTGGTTCCTCGCCGAGGGGCAGGACGCGGCGGTGATGACCCGCAGCGTCCCGATGGAGAAGGCGTTCGACGACGCCATGCTCGTCTACGCGCAGAACGGCGACGCCCTCATGCCCGGCAACGGCTATCCCGTGCGGCTGCTCCTGCCGGGGTGGGAGGGCAACGCCAGCGTCAAGTGGCTGCGCCGCATCGAGCTCGCCGACGGGCCGTTCATGACCCGCGAGGAGACGTCGAAGTACACCGACCCCCTCGGCGACGGCAGCCGCTCGCGCCAGTTCAGCTTCGTCATGGACGCGCGGTCCATCGTCACCGACCCCGCCTTCCCCCGCGTCATCGAGCCCGGCTGGCACGAGATCCGCGGGCTCGCGTGGAGCGGGCGCGGCCGCATCGCCCGCGTCGACGTCAGCACCGACGGCGGCGCGACGTGGCGCGAGGCGGAGCTGCAGGCGCCGGTGCTGCCGAAGGCGCACGTGCGCTTCCGCACGCCGTGGCGCTGGGACGGCGGCGCGGCCGAGATCATGAGCCGGGCGACCGACGAGACCGGCTACGTCCAGCCGACCTGGGAGGCGCTGGTCGCCGCCCGGGGGCCCGGGACCCGGTATCACTGGAACCCGATCACCTCGTGGACCGTGGGCGACGACGGCCGGGTGCTGTTCGGGGCGGAGAGGCTGCGGTCATGACGCGGACACTCGCCGCCCCGCCATCAGGCCAGCCGTGGAGCCCACCGGGCCACGGAGAAGGTCGCCACCGCCGGGGCGGCGCCGCCCCGGCACGACGCCAATCGTCGGCCGGGGGCTCGGCTCGGCGCGCGACCGGCCCTTCGAGTGCCCGCGCCGTTCCAGGCCGCAGACTTGCCGTGGGGGGGTGTATTTCAGCCATCCCCCGCAAGTCCGCGCCCTCTGCCGGCCGAGTGCAGCGGGGCCTTCGCCGGGGGCTCGTACTGCTGATGCTGGCCGGCGTCCCCGCAGCGGCGGCCGCCCAGCCGCCGGACGGGGCCGCGACGGGTTCGCTCGGGTTGGGGCGCGCCGCGACGGCGGAGGAAATCGCGGCCCTCGACATCGACGTCCGGCCCGACGGCGCCGGGCTGCCCCTCGGCGGCGGCACCGTCGCCGACGGGGCGCGCGTCTGGGACC
The DNA here is from genome assembly GCA_965116765.1 of Vicinamibacterales bacterium. Taxonomy (GTDB): domain Bacteria; phylum Acidobacteriota; class Vicinamibacteria; order Vicinamibacterales; family UBA8438; genus JAJEEA01. The sequence continues at coordinate 3,730,813 of OZ220718.1, forward strand.
GCGCCTGCCGCGCGTGTCACGGACCGGAAGGCGAAGGCGGCATCGCCGCCCCCGTCGTCGGCCGCGACCCCGCCGCGCGCCCGCCCACCGTCGGCAACTACTGGCCGTACGCCACGACCCTCTACGATTACATCTACCGCGCGATGCCGGGCAACGCCCCCGGAACGCTGACCCCGGACGAGGTGTACGGCCTCGTCGCCTGGATCCTGAACAGGAACGACATCGTCGACGACGAGGCGGTCATGAACGCCGCGACCCTGCCCGACGTCGTCATGCCCGCGCGCGACCGGTTCGTCCCCGACGACCGCCTGGAGAGCGACACGGTCCGCTGAACCTGCCAAGAAAGAGCGCGGTTGAGGCTTCGGGTCTGCACCAAGAGCGGTGAGCGCACCACTTGGACCCGCGTGAAGCGGGCGCGAAAACGCGCAATCACGCCGGGTGCATCGCGGCTCGAACGCCGCAGGAACTTCGTCACGGGCCGAGGGTCCATGACCCCGATGCCGAGTCAACCTCCCCGCGCGATGCCACCCAAGGCGGCGAGTCGACGTCGCCGGGCGCTCCCGCGGACCACTGCAGTCCTGATCGCCCTGTCGCTGGCGGGCGCTCCATGGTCGCCGGCGGCGGCGCCGCAGCCGGCCGAGGCGACGACGCGGCCGCCCCGGGCGCCCGCGCAGCCGGCGTCCGAGCCCGACATCGGTCAGGAGGGCAAGGACGTCCCCTGGGTGCCGACGCCGGACGTGCTCGTCGACAAGATGCTGGAGATGGCCGAGGTGACCGCCGACGACCTCGTCGTCGACCTCGGGTCGGGCGACGGCCGCCTCGTCATCGCGGCGGCCCGCCTCGGCGCGCGGGCGGTCGGGGTCGAGCTCGCGCCGAACCTCGTGGCCCTGTCCGAGCGCCGCGCAGCCGAGGCGGGCGTGGCCGACCGGACCGAGTTCGTCGCCGCCGACCTGTTCGACTTCGACCTGTCGCCGGCCACCGTGGTCACGATGTTCCTGCTGCCGGACATCAACTACCGGCTGCGGCCCACCCTCTTCGACCTCCGGCCGGGCACTCGCATCGTCTCGAACACCTGGGATCTGCGCGGGTCCGAGACCGACCCCGACGCCCCCGGGTGGGCCGCCGACGCCACCGTGGTGCTCGACCCGTGCCCCACCTGGTGCACGTCGCTGCTGTGGATCGTGCCCGCCAAGGTCGCCGGAACCTGGCGGACGGACACCGGCGAGCTGGTTCTCGAGCAGCGCTTCCAGCGTGTGTCCGGCGAGCTCCGCACCCCGGACGGGACCGTTCCCATCACCGGCGGACGGCTGCGCGGCGAGGAGATCGGCTTCGAAGCCGGCGGCGTCTTCTACACCGGCCGCGTCGCCGGATCGGCCATGAGCGGCACCGCCCGGACGCCGGACGGGGTCACCGAGTGGCGCGCCGGCCGGCCCTGAGTCCGGCGGCGGACGCCGAGGCGGCCCGGCCGGCCCGGATCGAGCTCATCCCCTCGCGTAAGCCTCGTCAGCATCTCTTCCAGGTGCTCGCGGCAAGGCGGAAGAACCGCGTCATCGCTCCCCGCCGCCGGCCGGCGGGCCGCGTCGCGGCGTTCCTGCCTCGCCTTCGCCACCAGCCAGGCCCCCAGGCCGACCAGCCCCAACGGCCACCAGCTCGCCAGCCAGTCGAGCGAGAACCCGAGCAACGTGTTCGACAGCAGGACGACGCCGAGCGCGATCAGCGCCGCGCCGCCGGGCACCGACCCCTGGAGCTGGAGCTTCGGCAGAGACGCGTTCATGTCCGGCAGCCGGATGCCCTGCACGCCGTCGAGGGCCAGGTTGTAGAGGACGGCGCGCCGGGCCGCGTCGACGATGTTGTAGACGACGAAGAACCCCAGGAACACCCCCAGCGCCGGGGTCAGGGCGATGAACGGATTGAGGCTCATGCGGACCAGAAGAAAGATGGTGGTCACGAACACGGCGATGTGGATGAACCCGAGCGCGTAATACCCGACATAGATCTGGCCAATCCCGGGCATCAGCGACAGCAGGCCCGCGAGGAACGGCGACTTGCGCTGCAATCGGGGCGTCGCGCCCGGCATGCTCCCGGGAACGGCCTGGCCGACGGGGGGCGGAGGCGTCGCGGCGAACGTCGGCGCGGCCGGCCCCGGCACCGGGGCCTGCGCAGCCGGGGCCGCACCCGCCGGGGCCCCTGGGGCCGGAGCCGCCGGGGCCGGAGCCGCGGGAGGCGCCGCGGAAGGGGCGGCCGGGGTCGCCGGCGAGGCCGTGGGGGCCGCCGGCGCGGGGACGGCGGGAGGCGTCGGGGACGCCGCCGGCGCATCCGGGTGCTCGGGGGAACCGTTCATCGTCTGCTCCTTTCGGCCGGACGCGAAGCGTCGTCCGCGGCCGGGGTGGAAGAGGAAGGGGAAAGCAGCTCGGCCAGCATGGCGCCGGCGTCGCGGCTCAGCGACCGCAGCGCGTCCACGCCGGCGAACAGGTCGCGGTCTTCCAACGCCCGCGCGAGCTGCCGCCAGTGGCGGCCGACATCCGGCGCCGCTGCCGCGACCCGGCGGTGCCAGGGGCCGGCGAACCGGCCCGCGACGCCGCTCACGTCGTGGGCGGCGCGCACGGTCCGCTCGCTCACCGCGGCGATCGCCCGGTTGACGGACGCGACGGAACCGGCGCCCGCGTCGCGCGCGACGGAAACGCCCTGCTCGAGCAGGACCCGCGCCTCGACCGCGGTGGTCCGCAGCGGCGACCACGACGCGCCGAAGACCAGCCAGAACAGGAGCGCCGCGACGCAGCCGGCCTCCCAGGCGATGCGGGGCCTGGCGAAGAGCCGGCGGGCGGCGGCGCGCCATCGATCCACGGCGGCGCGCCGGCGGGCGGCAGGCCGGCTGGTTCGCGCGAGCACCGCCTCGGCGAGCTCCGGCGGCGGCGACAGCTCCGCAAGGGCCGGCAGCTCGCCGGCCAGCCGAGCGGCGGCCGCCGCGAGCGCCGCGCAGTCGGGGCAGTGATGCAGATGCGCCTCGACGAGCTGGCGGTCGACGTCGTCGAGCGCACCGTCGAGCAGGTCGCCAAGGCAGGCGCGCGCCCGCTCGCAGGGCTGCCCGGTCGTTCGCGACAGGACGGCGCCGGCGAGATCGCCGGGGGCCTCGGCCAGCCGGCTTCCCGATGCGCCCGCCACCAGGCCGTAGACCTCCCCGCACCGCGGACACTCCGCGGCGTGCGCCGCCGCCCGCGCCCGATCGGCCGCGGGAAGCGTGCCGGCGAGCAGCGCGTCGAGGCGCTCGTCGAACCAGGCGCAGCTCATCGTCCACCCCCGGCCCGCGGCGCGTCCGCGTAGGACGGGTCTATCGCGACGACCTGCCGCGCCAGCTCCAGGCGCGCCCGGTGCGCCCGCGACTTCACGGTGCCGACCGGCAGCCCCAGCATACCGGCGATCTCGTCGAGCTTCAGCCCCTGGATGTCCTTGAGCAGGATCACCTCGCGGTACGCGCCGTCGAGGCGCCGGAGCGCCTGGTAGACCAGCTTCCGTCGCGCGTCGATCAGCCAGGCCTGCTCCGGGCCGGGCGCGGCGTCGCGCGGCGCCGTGTCGCCGTCCGCGTCGGCCTGGACGTCTTCCGCCGGCGGCCGGGTCCGGCGGCGGCGAAGCTGATCGATGCAGAGGTTGCGGGTGATGCGCAGCAGCCACGCCATGAAGCGGTCTCCATCGAAGGACCCGAGCTGCCGGTAGACACGCACGAACGCCTCCTGGGCCACGTCCCGGGCATCCTCGACGCTGCCCAGGTAGTGATAGGCCAACCCGTAGACCCGGCCCTGACAGCGCCGCACCAGCCACTCCCACGCCAGGTCGTCGCCCTGGCGGCACCGCTCGACGAGCGCCGCCTCGTCAATGTCCATCGAGAATCCGCGCCTCCCGGGACGCCCGGTCTCACTCGTTCCGGGCCCCGTGGAGAACAACGCACGCGGTCCGAGAAGGTTCGCCCTCCGCGAGCGCGGAGAGACGCACCCAGAACAACAACAGCCAGGGCACGGAACGGTTCGTCCTCCGCGAGCGCGGACGGACGCGGCACGCGCGCAGCCGGAACGCGAGAACGCCCGGGGACCCACGTCCGCTCAGCCCGGGGCCGCCGTGACGGTTGCGCCGGTTCAGACGCGGGCGAGCTGCGGCAGGCGATCGAAGTGCCTGTCCCGGTCGTGCAACAGCAGATTGTGCTGCAGGACCAGGGCCGCCAACCACATGTCGTTCGTGGGAATCGGCGTGCCCTGTCTTCTGAGTTGACGGAAGACGGCGGCGTAGTGATGGGTCGTCTGGTCGTCCGCGTACAGGACGCTGACGCCGTTCTTCAGGAGGAAACGCCGGAGAAGCCGCTCGTTCTCCGCGGCACGCCGCCCGTGGGCGAAGCCGGCCCGAAGCTCGCCGAGCACCACGAACGGCAACAGGACCTCTTCACAGGATTCGAGGAGCTCCACCGTCTCGGCGACGCCCTTGCGGAGATCGACGTAACGGTTCGTGTCGAGCGCAACCCTCATCTCCAGAGGTCCTCATCCGGCTCGTCCTGTGCGGCGAGCGCCGACTCGACAGCCTCGTCGGTCTTCCACGTGCCGGCCACGTCACCCAGATCCCGGCGCTTTCGCGGCGCCACGGTGACGCCGGCGCCCGCCGCGAGCGCATCGACGACGACCTCGTTCAGGCTCTTGCCGGCCGCCCGCGCACGCGCGCGCAAGGCGTCGTCGACGACAGCCGGGATGCCGCGGATGGTGTACTGCATGCATCAAGTATAGGCACTGCATACTCGGACGGCAAGCAGACGGCCGCCGCGTCCGGCCCTGCCGGCCGCCCGGCCACGCACTTGTGGAGTGCCGGAGCCCTGTTTCCCGATTCACGGCCCCTTCGAGTCGAGTGCCGCTCATGCGGGGGAAATGCCGGAGCCCTGTTTCCCGATTCACGGCCCCTTCGAGTCGAGTGCCGCTCGTGCGGGGGAAACGGAACCGCGACGAGGCCGTCAGGTCGTGACTGGCCCGGACGTGGAATCGACGAGGGCGGTGACCGCGGCCACGATGTGCCGGGCCGAGATGCCGAAGCGGTCGAGCAGCTCGGCCGGCTTGCCGCTGCGGGGCACGTCGCGCACCGCGAGGCGGCGCACGCCGATGCCGTGGGGCGCGACGGCGTCGCTCACGGCGTCGCCCAGCCCGCCCGCCGCGTAGTGGTCTTCGACGGTGACGAGGCGGCCGCCGGTGGCGCGCGCGGCGGCGACGAGGCCGCCGGCGTCGATGGGCTGCAGCGAGTAGGCGTCGACGACGCGGATGCGCACCCCGGCCTCGGCCAGCGTGCCGCAGGCGGCGAGCGCCTCGAAGACGGTCACCCCCGCCGCGACCACCGTGCACGAGTCGGACGCGCTCTGGCGCAGGGTCTTGGACCCGCCGATGGGGAACGCCTCGTCGGCCGCGTAGATGACCGGGGTCTTCGGCCGCGAGGTCCGGATGTAGGTCATGCCGTCGTGCGCGGCCGCCGCCGCGACCAGCGCCGACGTGCTGACCGCGTCGCACGGATAGAGCACCACGCACCCCGGCACCGCCCGCATCATCGCGAGGTCCTCGAGGGCCATCTGCGACGGCCCGTCCTCGCCGATCGACACTCCCGCGTGCGAACCGGCCAGCTTCACGTTGACGTTGCCGATGCCCCCCATGCGGATGAAGTCGGCGGCCCGGGTGAGGAAGGCCGCGAACGTCGACGGGAACGGGATCGCGCCGCGGCTCGCGAGGCCGAGGGCCGCCCCCACCATGACCTGCTCGGCGATGTGGGTCTGGTAGAAGCGCTCCGGATGCCGCTGCTCGAACCGGTCGCTGAAGGTCGAGTTCTTGACGTCGGCGTCGAGGGCGACGACGCGCGGGTCCGCCGTCCCCAGCGCGGCGAGGGCCGCCCCGTAGGCCTCGCGCGTCGCCACCCTGGCGCCGAGCTCGTAGCCGGGAAGGCGCAGCCCCTCGGCGGCGGCGGGTACGCCCGATCGCGCCGGGGGCGCCGCGATCGGCGGATTCGCCGTCGGCGCGCCGAGCTGACCTTCCAGCTCCCGCAGGGCGCGCTCGAGGTCGTCGCCCTTGAACGGCTTGCCGTGCCAGCCGTCGCGCCCCTCGGCGAACGACACGCCCTTGCCCTTCAGGGTGCGCGCGAGAATCATCGTCGGCCGCCCCGCGGTGCGCGCGCCTTCGTCCAGCGCGTCGAGCAGGGCCGCGAGGTCGTGCCCGTCCACCACGAGCGCGTGCCAGCCGAACGCCTGCCACCGCCGCTCGTAGGCGGCCATGTCGTGCCCCCACTGGGTGGCCCGGCTCTGCCCGAGGGCGTTGACGTCGGTGATCGCGCACAGGTTGTCGAGCCCCATCGCCGCCGCCGCCTGCGCCGCCTCCCACACCGACCCCTCGGCCGACTCGCCGTCACCCAGCAGCACGTAAGTGCGATAGGCCGACCCGATGCGCCGCGCGTTCAGGGCGATGCCCACCCCCGCGCAGATGCCCTGGCCGAGCGAGCCCGTCGCCACGTCCACGAACGGCAGCCGCGGCGTCGGGTGCCCCTCCAGGTCGGAGGCGATCTCCCGCAACGTCGCGAGCTCGTCGCGCCCGATCACCCCCGCCTCGGCCCACGCCGCGTATAGCACCGGCGCCGCATGCCCCTTCGAGAGCACGAACCGGTCGTTGTCCTCGTGGCCGGGGTCGCGCGGGTCGAACCGCATCTGCCCGAAGAACAGCGCCGCCATGATCTCGGCGGCCGAGCAGCAGCTCGTGGGATGACCGCTCCCCGCCCGGCTCGTGGCCCGGACCGACTCGATCCGGAGCCTGGTCGCGACGTTGCGCAGCGCGGGAAGCGTGGGGCGATCGATGGTCACGGCACCTCCGAAACGGCGCAGTGTACCACGGCGTCTCGGCCCTCGGCCGTGCGCGGGGTCATCGCCGTCGGCGCGGCCGGCCAGACTCGGTACCCCGGGACACCGCGTCGAGGGCGAGCACGTACGCGGCGCCGTCCAGGCCCATTTCGCGGTACGCGGGGGTCTGCCGCGTCAGGGTGCGGCGGGCGAGGTCGAGACAGGCGGGGTCCTCGGCGAGTTCGGCGAGGCGGGCCAGGACCGTGGCGGCGCGGCAGTTGAGGTCGAGCGGGTAGCGGGAATCGCGCAGCAGGCCGACCGGGGCGTCGGGTCCTTGCAGCGTCGGGTCCCGGTCGGCGAAGCCGCCGGTATCGTCCCACAGGGCGTGACGGCAGTAGGCCATCAGCTCGCGGGGCATGTCGAGATAGACAGGCTGGCCGGTCGCCTCGTAGAGATCGAGCAGCGCCGTGCTGGCCAGCACCTGGTCGGCGAGGAGGCCGCGCGGACTCGAGCCGCCGGTCGCCGCGTGGCCGACGCCCGCGCCGCGCTCGTAGGTGGCCATCACCACGCGGTCGACCGACTCGGCCGCGAACTGGAGCAGCGAGTCGTCGTCGAGCACCGACGCGCCGTGCACGTAGGCCGAGGCCATGACCGCGGTGGCGTCGGTGTAGACGGTCCGGTCGACGGCCCCGGCCCCCGGCGCCGGGGAGCGCCCGGGGCGGTCCGGATCGGGCGTCCCGCGCTGGCTGGCGAAGAACCCGCCCTCGGGGTCGGCCAGCGTCCCGTGCGCGAAGCGGACGAGGGCGCGCGCGCGGTCGGCGTAGTCCTCGCGCTCGAAGAGGGTCGACGCGGTCAGGTACAGATCGAGGAGGCGCGCGTTCGGCGCGAGCAGCTTCTCGGGCGCCGGGTCCGACCAGTCGCGCCCCGTGCAGTAGCGGAAGAACCCACCGTCGACCGGGTCCCACAGGCCGCCGCCGGCCATGGCGTCGAGGGTGCGGGTGACGATGCGGGCGAGGTCGGGGTCGCGGGTCCCGCGGCACAGGCGAAGCGCGGCGGCGAGGGCGTCGGCCTCGACCCGCTTGGGGCCGTCGCCGAAGCCGGCCGAGGTCTCGTCGAAGCGCGTCAGCAGCAGATCGCGGAGCCACGGGCCGGCGCGGTCGTCCAGCCCGGCGCCGCCGGCCGGAGGGCGGTCGGTCGGCTCGGCGCCGGCCGTGCGAGCCGCCGCCGCGCCCCGCGCCGGCTCCTGCCCGGGCCCCGTCCTGCCGCCCGCCGCCGCCCCTTCGCGAGGGTCCACTCTTCCCCCGGGGTCGGCCTTCCCGAGCGCGGCGGTCCGGGCCGCGGCCGCGCGGACGTCGATGTCGGCCCACCGCTTGGCAAACGCCTCGGCCACGTCGGCGAGCACCTTGGCCAGGGCGTCCGCATCGAGATACGTGCCGCCTCCAAGCAGGTCACCGTCAGGCGTGAGGAACGCGGTGGTGGGCCAGCCGTCGAGGGTGTAGCGCGCGCTGACGTCGGGGCGCCGCTCGGCGTCGACCCGCACCGCCACGAAGCGATGGGCCACGAGACGCACGACACGCGGGTCGCGGTAGCTGAAGCGGTCCATCTCCGCCGTCCACCGGCACCACGCGGTGCCGATGAACAGCAGGATCGGCTTCTGTTCCGCCGTCGCGCGCGCGAGGGCGTCGGCTCCCCAGTCGAGCCAGGCGATCGATTCGGCCGCAGGCATCACCGTGTATGGGCCGACACCTCCGTTGGCCGCACCTTCGAACCCGGAGCCGCTGTCTGCGAGAGCATTCGTCGCGCGCTCGCGCTCGGCGCCCGACGAGGACGGGAGCGCGGGATCGGCGGACAGTACATGACCACCGCTGTTGCAGGCCGCGCCAACCACGGTTTCAGGCGACACCGCGCAGCGCGGCTACGGGTTCGCCCGGGCCAGCAGCAGCTCGTACAACCGGTCGATGCGCTCTCCGTTGCTCTCGATCTTCCGGCCCAGCTCGGCGTGAGCGGCCCGGTTCTCCGCTTGCGCAGCTTCGATCAATGCCCGGTTCTCCACTTGCACCGCTTCGATCGATGCCCGCATCTCCACTTGCACCGCTTCGATCGACGTCCGCATCTCCACCCGGACGGCGTCGATGGATGCCTGCACGTCGGCCGTGAATCCGGCCGCCAACGAAACCATGCCCACCGCCAGGAGTCCGACCGCCGCCGTCGCGGCGACGACCGCCGCGCCGGCATTCACCCATTCACGCTTGAACATCGCTCCACCTCCCCGACGCGCGCGCAACACCCGGTCGCCGCGCCGCCGCGACTCCAGAGACATGCCAGAAGCATGCCGCGCGACGGCGACCCGGCGGCGATCACTCCTCCGTGATGTCGGCGTCGATATCGAGGTCGATGCACCCGCGCACGCTGTTGGCGGCGGGGCACTTCGTCGCATGGGTGTCGACCGCCCGCTGGGCCCGCTCGAGGCTGCCGGCGGGGACGCGGATGCGGTAGCGCACGCGGATCGTCGTGATGCGCAGCACGTTGTCGATGGCCTGGATGTCGCCCTCGACGCTGGCCTGCAGCTTGTCCTTCGGCGCCGGGATGTCGCGCACCTCCAGTGCGCGTGCAAGGGTGCCGAGCAGTCAACCGCCGACGGAGCCGACCATGTAGTCCAGGGTCGCCGGCACGTCCTCCGGCGGCTCGACCCCGTAGAACGCCTTGATGCCCCCATGGACGCCGAACCGGATCGGCTCGTCGAATCCTTCGAGATACGCATGCCGCAACGGACCGCCGATTCGCTCGATCCGCAGCCGGCTCGTGTGCACTACTGCTGCTTCTGCCACCAGATTCCTCCGTGCGCCCGCGCCGGGGAGTTCCGCGGAAGTCGCCGCTCCGTTCGACCGGCGATGCAACCTGCTGCACGCCGCGCCGCCGACGCCCACTCGGGCGCGGTGCAACGCGGGGGTCTCGCCACGGGTTCCGGGCGGGCGCCGACATGGCCGGGGCACGACCACCGACCCGGGGCGTCCGCCGCCCCCGGTCCCCGCCCCGGCGCCTCCGGAACCTGATGCTACAATCTTCGGTCCTCGCACACCAAGGACCGATGGCCGAATACCAGTTTTTCGGTCCTCGCACACCAAGGACCGATGGCCGAACACCCTCCCGGCGGCTCACCGCCTCCCCCGCCCCATCTCGGCGACATGGACGCGGCGGCGTTCCGGCGGGCCGGCCACGAGCTCGTCGACTGGATCGCCCGTTACCTGGAAGAGGCCGAGCGCTACCCGGTGCTGTCGCGGGTGAAGCCGGGCGAGGTCCGCGACGCCCTGCCCCCGGCCGCGCCCGACGCCGGCGAGCCGTGGAGCGCCATCCGCGACGACGTCGAGCGCATCGTCGTCCCCGGCCTGACCCACTGGAACCACCCCGGGTTCTTCGCCTACTTCGCGATCAGCGCCAGCGGCCCCGGCATCCTCGCCGACTTCCTGAGCGCGGGGTTCAACGCCCAGGGCATGCTGTGGCGCACCTCGCCCGCGGTGACCGAGCTCGAGGGGGTGGCCCTGGGCTGGCTGCGGCGCCTGCTCGGGCTGCCCGACGGCTTCGAGGGGGTCATCTACGACACCGCCTCCATCTCGACCCTGCACGCGCTGGCCGCGGCCCGGCAGGCGGTGCCCGAGGTGCGCGAGCGCGGCCTCGCGGGCCGCCCCGACCTCCCGGCGCCGCGCATCTACTGCTCCGAGCACGCCCACTCGTCGGTCGACAAGGCGGTGATGACGCTGGGGCTGGGCCACGACGGGCTGCGGCGCATCGCCACCGACGAGCGCTTCCGCATGCGGCCCGACGCGCTGGCCGCGGCCATCGAGGAAGACCGGCGGAACGGGCTCACCCCGCTGGCGGTGGTGGCGACGGTGGGCACGACGGCGGTGACCAGCGTCGACCCGGTGCCGGCCATCGCCGACGTCTGCGCCAACGAGGGGCTGTGGCTGCACGTCGACGCCGCCTACGCGGGGGCGGCGGCCATGGTGCCGGGCCACGAGGAGACGCTGGCGGGATGCGACCGCGCCGACTCGCTCGTCGTCAACCCCCACAAGTGGCTCTTCATCCCCTTCGACCTCAGCGCCCTCTACTGCCGCCGCATGGACCGGCTGGAGGAGGCCTTCGCCCTGACCCCCGACTACCTGCAGAGCCGCGAGCCGGGGGCGGCGCGCAACCTCATGGACACCGGGGTGCAGCTCGGGCGCCGCTTCCGCGCCCTGAAGCTGTGGATGGTGCTGCGCTACTTCGGGGCCGACGGCATCCGCCGCCGGCTCGCCGAGCACATGCGGCTGGCCCGGCTCTTCGCGGAATGGGTCGACGCCGACGGCCGCTTCGAGCGGCTCGCCCCCGCCCCGTTCTCGGTCGTGTGCTTCCGCGCGCACCCGGCCGAGCCGGCCGGCGACCTCGACGACCTGAACGCCCGGCTGCTCGACGCCGTGAACGCCACCGGCGAGGTGTTCCTGTCGCACACGCGGCTCGACGGCCGCTTCGCCCTGCGCCTGGCCGTGGGGCACATCCGCACCGAGGAGCGCCACGTCCAGCGGGCGTGGGAGCTCCTGCAGGAGCACCTCGACCGGCTGCACCAGGGCCCGCGGCCGGCCTGACGCCCCCCGAACGCCGTCCTCGACAGCCCGCCTTATGCCCCGCCCGAACGCCGCCGCCGTCAACCGTCCCAGACAGCCGGCCTGATGGCCGTGCCGACAGTGCGGAGCCGCGACGACCGCACCCCGCCGGCCCGATGGCGCGGCCCCGATGCGGCGGCGACTCGCGCCAGCTCACGGCCGCGGCGCGGCGAGCCGCCAGCGCTCGACCCACGCCTCGGCCACCCGCTCGACCGCCACCAGCCCGTTCACGGGGAACGGCGACAGACCCTCGTCTTCGCCCAGCAACCGGCGAAGCAGCCGGTCGACGTGCGGCATGTGGCCCACGAGCATCACGTCGCGGGTCTCGACCTCGAGCAGGTCGGCGAGCCGCGGGGGGTCACCGGGCTGAGCCCACCGGGTGGCCGTGAACTCGGCGAGAGGGTTGCAGGCGCGCCAGTACGCCTCGGCCGTCTGCCGGGCCCGCAGCTTGCCGCTGTGCCAGATGGCGACGGGCCGCACCCCCCGCGCCGCCGCCTGCGCGGCCAGGGCGTCGGCCTGCCCGCGCCCGCGCGAAGACAGGGGCCGCTGGGGATCGACCTCGGGGCCGAGGGCGTCTCCGTGATGGGCGAGATAGAAGAACATCAGCCGGCCGTCAGAGGATGGCGCGGCGGGGGCGCGGGGTCAACCCCGGGGCGCGCCGGCATCCGCGATATGATCGCCCGCCATGGACCTGTTCAGCTCGGTAGACCCGGTCGCGGCCATCTCCCTCGGCGCGCTCGCGGTGGCCATCGTCGTCAGCTGCACCATTCGGCTCCACGTCGGCTTCCTGGCCATCTCGCTGGCCTGGCTCGTCGGCGTCTACGCGGCCGGGATGAGCGCGCGCGAGGTGATGGCGGGCTTCCCGGCGCGGCTGTTCCTGACCCTGGCCGGGGTCACCCTGCTGTTCTCGATGGCCCAGCTCAACGGCACCCTCGACCGGATCGCCCACCGCGCCGTCAGCTACGCCCGCGGCAACGTCGGCGTCATGCCGATGATGTTCTTTCTGCTCGCGTTCCTCCTCGCGTCGATCGGGCCCGGCAACATCGCCGCGACCGCGATCATCGCCCCCATGTCGATGGCGGTGGCGGGACAGGTGGGGGTGCCCGCGTTCCTGATGGCGATCATGACGGGCATGGGCGCCAACGCGGGGTCGCTCTCCCCCATCGCCCCGACCGGGGTCATCGTCAACGGGGTGATGGAGCAGTTCGGGATGGGCGGGTACGAGCTCTACAACTACCTGAACAACATGATGGCGCACACCGTCGTCGTGTTCACCGCCTACTTCGCCTTCGGCGGCCTGAAGCTCCTCGGCCGCTACCACGAGGGCGCGGTGGACGTGCCGTCGAGCGACGGGAGCGACGCCGTCGACGACACCGGCGCGGTCACGTTCTCGCGGACGCACCTCGTGACCCTGGCCGTCATCGCGACACTCATCGTGAGCGTCATCTTCCTCGACGTCGACGTCGGGCTCGGGGCGTTCGCGGGGGCGGTGCTGCTGAGCCTGCTCAAGGCCGGCGACGAGCTCGAGGCGGTGAAGATCATGCCGTGGCGGGTCATCATGATGGTGTGCGGGGTAACCGTGCTCATCGAGGTGCTCGGCCAGACCGGCGGCCTCGACCTCTTCACCGACCTCATCGAGCGCCCCGCGGCCATCGCCCCCACGTTCATCATGGCCGCGTCGACCGGGTTCATCTCGATCTACAGCAGCACCTCGGGCGTCGTGCTGCCCGCGTTCCTCCCCACCGTGGCCGAGCTCGGGCAGCGGCTGTCGGTGGAGCCCATCGCCCTCGCCTCGGCCATGAACGTCGGCGGGCACCTGGTCGACGTCTCGCCGCTGTCGACCCTCGGCGCCCTGTGCATGGCCGCCGCCCATCCCAGCGTGGACACCCGCGACCTGTTCAACAAGCTGATGGCGTGGGGCCTGTCGATGACCGTCGTGGGCGGGCTGGTGTCGTGGCTGCTGTTCAGCGTGCTGGGCATAGGGGTGTAGGGATGGAGATATCGATGAGAACACGTCTGACGCTCGCGGCTCTCGTCGGCCTGCTGCTGATGCCCGGCGTCCCCGACGCCGCCGCGCAGGTCATGCGCTGGCAGGTCGACGGCGCGACGCGCCAAGCCATCGTCCACGCCCCCGCGTCACCCGGAGCGGAAGGTTCTCCGCTGGTCCTGTCGTTCCACGGGTTCGGCGACAACGCGCAGAACTTCCAGTACACGAACCTCCACGCGGCGTGGCCCGAGGCAATCGTGGTGTACTTCCAGGGACTGCCGACGCGCCGCGGCCTCCCCGGCTGGCAGGTGGAGCCCGGCGGCGGCAACCGCGACCTCGCGCTCGTCGACGCGGCCCTGGCGTCGCTGCGCGAGACCTACGACGTCGACGACGATCGCATCTACGCGACGGGATACTCGAACGGCGGCATGTTCACCTACCTCCTCTGGGCGGAGCGTCCCGGCGTTTTCGCCGCGTACGCGCCGGTGGCGGCGCGGCTCCGCCCCTCGGTGCGGCCCACCGAGCCCCGCCCCGTCTTCCATGTGGCCGGGGAACGCGATCTGGTGGTCCGCTTCTCGGATCAGGAAGCCGCGATAGCCGTCGCCATGGACGTGAACGGCGTCGATGCGGCGACCCCCTGTGGAGCCGGCTGCGCGGAGTACGGAGCGGGCACGGCGGCGCCGGTCATGACCTGGATCCATGGCGGCGCCCACGTCTACCCGCGCGGGACCAGCGAGCGTATCGCCTCCTTCCTCCGCCGACACTCCCGCGCGCGCTGATCGGCGGGCTCCATGCGAGGCATGCCGGCGCCGGCCATGATCCGCGAGCCGATCGCCGGTCCGCGCGCCTGGACCCGTCGCACGATCCGCGAGAGCGACTGGCGCATCCCGCTGCCGTCGAGCTGCCTCGACGAGATCGAGCGGCTCGCGCGCGCGCTCGAGCGCGACCCGGTGCCGACGTGGCTGCTCGACCCCGCGGACTACGAGCTCGACGCCTGCCGCAGCCTGCTGGGCGAGGTGCGCCGGCGCCTGGACGAAGGCCCCGGGGTGGCGGTGGTGGACCGGCTCCCGATCGAGGCGCTGTCCGGCCGCCCGCAGATCGAGGCCATGTTCTGGCTGCTCGCCTCGATGGTCGGCCGTCCCGTGGTCCAGAGCCGCAACGGCGAGATCCTGGTGGAGGTGACCGACACCGGCGTGAAGAAGCGCATCGGGGTCCGCGGGTTCCGCACCAACGTCGCGCAGCCCCCGCACGTCGACAACTCGTTCAACCACGCGCCGCCCGACCACGTGAGCCTGCTCTGCCTCCGCGCCGCCCGCGAGGGCGGGGCGAGCCGCTTCGTCAGCTTCTGCTCGGTCCACAACGCCCTGCTCGCCGACCACCCGCGGCTGCTCGAGCGCCTCTATCGCCCCTTCCATCAGGACCGGCAGGGCGACTTCTGGCCGGACGAGCCGCCGACGGTGTTCTTCCCCGTCTTCGAGCTGCGGCCCGACCTGCGCTGCCGCTACACCCACTTCACGATCCCCGCCGGCTACGAGACCGCGGGGGTCGAGATGGACGAGGTGACGCGGGCCGCGTTCGAGACGATGACCCGCGTGGTGCAGGACCCCGACCTGTGCTGCGAGTTCACCCTGCGGCCGGGCGAGCTCCAGTTCGTGAACAACCGCTGGTGCGGCCACGGGCGCACCGCCTACGTCGACGACCCGGAGCGCAGACGCCTCATGCTGCGGCTCTGGCACCGCGACGGCGGCTCGCGCCGCTACCGCGGCTGAGCGGCCCTCTCTACCTCCCACCCGACGACTGGCCCGCCGCGCGCCCCGAGGCCTTCCGGCCGGACAGGCTGACGCCCCCCTCCGCCGAGCCGCCCGGCCATCACCTCGCCGCCGGTCTCCGTGTCCCACAACGGACGGCCTCTCAGTTCAGCGATCTTCGTCTCGATGCAGCGACGGTCGCTTGCCACGGCCGCGCTGACCCGATTGGAGCCTGCCAGAGTCCGTCGGGAAGTACTGATGCCACGGGGTCCGCACGCGGACGCACAGTGTGGGCCGTGTAGTCGGCTACAATACAATCAATGGCGTGCGTTGTCAGCAAAGAACCGTCAGCGAGGGAGCCAACCGATGCCAGACGCCCCGGAGATAGCCGCCTCGGAATTCGCCCGAGGAGCAAAGACATACCAACAACGGGCGCGCGCTGCACTTCCGATCCTGGTGCGACAGGCGAAAGCCCATCGGACAATGCTCTACAGTCAACTCGCTCTCGAAATGGGGATCCCCAACCCGAGAACATTGAACTACCCGCTTGATTCGATAGGTCGCGCACTGCTGGGCCTCGGGAAGCGGTGGGGCCGTCGAGTGCCGCCGATTCAGGCGTTGGTGATAAACAAGTCATCCGGGTATCCTGGAGAAGGGTTCTCCCCTTATGCACGTGGCGAGAGGGACTTCAAGCGGTTGCCAAGGCGTGAACGTCGCCTGATCGTGGACAGCATGCTCGAAGAGGTATTCACTTTTTCAGACTGGGACCGAGTGCTCGACACCTTCGCACTTCCTGGTACGCCAGCGGTTGAGCTTCCTCCAGCCGATCAGATTTCGGCGCGCGGAGGAGGAGGCGAGGGTGCCGAGCATAGGCGTCTCAAAGAGGCCGTTTCAGTGAACCCGCGATGGATCGGACTTCCAAGTGGACTCAGCCCAGGCAAAGTAGAGACAAGCCTTCGCTCCGGTGATTCACTCGACGTGCTCTTTTCCGACAGTAATAGACGAATCGCTGTAGAGGTAAAGGGCTCAAGCGCGCCGGTCGGCGAGGTAATTCGTGGCCTCTTCCAATGTGTCAAATATGAGGCGGTCTTGGACGCCGAGGCCCGTGTGACCGGTAGTCGAGCGGACTGTGAGGCGGTGTTGGCCCTGGGAGGCTCTTTTCCAGGCGAGTTGACGCCGCTACGGCACACGCTTGGGGTGAGAGTATTCGAGAACCTCGGGTGAGCGGTGGAATGGGACGATGGCTTGATAAGATACTGATTCGCGAAGTCGAAGCCAAGGCCGCAGCCCACTACACGAGCCCCTCGAGGCCGGCGCGAAACTGGCGGAAGCTCGGCGAACGATTCGCGTTCACGTCCATCCTCGAGGCGATTCTCCGGGCCGCATCGATCTTGGGATAGTGTTTTCGGTAGATGCCGTGCTTTCTCAGGTAGCGGTGGAGCGTCTTCCAGTCGCCCCTGTCCGGGCTGCGGAACGGGCCAGAGGCCGGCTTGGCGGCCGGCAGGCTGGGAAATGCCTCGCGAAGCGCCGCCGGGTCGCCCAGGAACCACGACTCCAGCTCTTCCACGACGACGCGGTTGACGACCCGGAATCCCCCGTCCGGATCCGGGCGGGACCGCGACGACAATCGTGCCTGCGCCGCAGCGTTGTCCAGTCGGCGCTTCACCGCGAGGCAGTCGTCATCATCGCGATCCACCAGCACGAGAATCCGGACGTCCTCGCCTCCGTCCACGCGGACCCGGTAGGCACGAAGGCGCGTGGCGAGCTCCTTCAGCAACCTCGACTTGCTTCTGAAGTTCACGATCTTCCAGCGCACGGCAACGGGCACCAGCTTGGGCAGCAGTTGGCGTAGTGCGGCCTCGGCCGACGGCTCTTCGACCAGCACCTCCAGGCGGGGCATCAGTTCGACTCGGCCAGGGGGTCGCCGTGCTCGAAGTGCCCCTCCATCCAGAGCTCGCCGAGCTTGGCGCCTTCATCCATGAACGCCTTGATCCCCGGCATCTTCGAGACGCGATGGGCCCGCGTGTAGCCATCGCGACCGCGGGAGAGCACGCGTACGTCCTCCGGCCGCAGCCCGTCGATGAAGTACGGCGAGTGCGTGGTGACGATGAGCTGCCCGCGCTCCGCTGCCTCCAGGCACTCTTCGGCGAGCTCGGGCAGCAGGCGCGGGTGCAGGAAGTTCTCGGGCTCTTCGATGCCGATGAGCCCGGGCGGGGCGGGGTCGTGGAGGATCGTCAGATAGGCCAGCAGCTTCAGGGTGCCGTCGGAGGCGAAGCGCGACAGCACCGGCTTATCGAACGGCGCGTCCTTGATCCGCAGCATCAGGCGGCTGTCGGCAAGCGTCTCGGCTTCGACCCGTTCGATCCGCGGGACCCGCCGCCGCATGGCCGCGAAGATCTGATCCAGGCGGTCGGGATGCTGCTCGCGCAGGTATTGGATGACGTTCGGGAGGTTGTCGCCGTTAGGAGACAGGCGTTCCTCCGCCCCCGCCTCGGGATTGCCGCGGGTGTCGTCGGCCGAAAGGTAGGAGAGATGCCAGTCCGTGATGAACGTGCGCAGCGCGATCACGCGAGGGTTCTCTGCCAGGGTGCCGAGCGTGCTGACCGCCAGCACGTCGGGACCCGACAGCCGGCGGGGAACCCGCTTGTCGTCCTTCTCGGGAGTCTCCCCGGTGACCACCTCGCCGTCCCCGCGCCGGTAGTCCAGGAACCTGAACGGCCGACCGGCCCCGCCGCCCCGGGTCCAGCGCAGGAACTCGTGCGACACCACGGGCCGGCCCCGATCCTCGTCGATCTCCAGGTGGTAGGTGATGAGCGGCGACTTCGGCCGCTCGCTGCGCTCGCGGTACTTCAGCTCGATGACGATCGGGCCGGTGCTGTCGCGGCTGTGCAGCTCCAGGAAGCGGCCGCGCCGGTCCCAGGCCTTGCGGATGCCGTCGGACAGGCACTCGGAGAGGAATGCGAAGACATCGAAGACGGTGGACTTCCCGCTGCCGTTGGGGCCGAGCAGTGCGGTGAGCGGCGTCAGGCGGTCGAGCGTGACGCTACGCAGGGCGCGGTAGTTCCTCACCGTCAGAGACTCGACCCGCGGCGGTGCAGGCTTCGTCATCTCCGCGTCTCCTGCAAGGGCATCGCAGAACGATCATAGCGCCTGTGCGCGACCTCACCGGTACGGGTTGGCCCGGCGGCGCGGACGCTTGCGCAGGTAGCGGTCGACGAGGCCCCACGCGATCATGAGCGGCATGAGCCACATCGCCGCGAAGATCGCGATGCTGTTCCGGCCCGGACCCGTGAGGAGCCGGCCGATCTGGTCGCGGAACGGGTTGTCGCTCACCACGTAGGTCCAGGTCGACGCCGGGCCCTTGATGCCCACCTTCCCGAGGTCGACGCGGCCGCCGTCGACGCGCACGGCGTCGAGCTCGCCGCGCACCGCGTCGTCCATCTCCATCTCCATGCGCTCGTAGAGTTCGACCACCTCGTCCGTGAAGCGTCTCAACGGGTCCTGCTGGCCGAGCTGGACGAGGTGGATGCCCTCGCGCAGGTCGGCGCAGCGGGCGAGATGCCCGGCCCAGGCCCGGTCGAGGTGGTGCAGGGTCACCGCGACCTCGGCCCGGCGCACCGCCTCGTCGCCGCAGGCTTCGACCAGGGCGCGGTGGCGGCCGGGGACGCCGCGCCAGACGTCGGGCGCGGCCGAGCCGTCGAGCAGCGCCTGCCGGCGGTCCATGAGGCGCCGGCGCTGCTGCTCGACGATCTCGCTGTAGCGCGAGAGGGTGCGGCGGATCTCCTGGTTCTGGCCCTCGACGATCCGCTGCGCGCGGGCGATCTCGCGCCGGATGACCGGGTGGTGAATCGGGCCGTCCTGGCGCGCCGGCATGAATCGCGCCGGAATCAGGTCGTGGATGCCGTAGCGCACGAGCAGGTCGTCCTCGAGGCTCACGAAGAAGCGCGACTCCCCGGGGTCGCCCTGCCGGCCGGCCCGGCCCCGGAGCTGCAGGTCGATGCGCCGGCTCTCGTGCCGGTTGGTGCCGATGACGTACAGCCCGCCGAGCGCGACCACCCGCTCGCGCTCCGCCTCGTCCGCGCCCCCGAGCCGGATGTCGGTACCGCGCCCGGCCATGTTGGTCGAGATGGTGACGGCGCCCGGCCTCCCCGCCCGCGCCACGAGGCGCGCCTCGGCCGCGTCGTTCTTCGCGTTCAGCACCTCGCAAGCCACGCCTTCCGCGCGCAGCCGCCCCGCCAGGCGTTCCGACTCGGCCACGGTGAGGGTGCCGACGAGCATCGGCCGCCCTTCGGCGTGCACCCGGCGCATCTCGTCGACGACCGCCCGCTCCTTGGCCTCGCGGTGCGTGAAGACGACGTCGGGCCGGTCGACGCGGATCATCGGCCGGTGCGTGGGCACGACGACCGTCTCCAGGTCGTACAGCTCCTCGAGCTCGGCCGCGGCGTCCTGCGCGGTCCCCGTCATGCCGCACAGGAACGGGTATCCCCGCAGGTAGTGCCACAGGGACATCGAGCCCAGGATCTCGCCGTCCGCGTCGGGCTCGATGCCCTCCTTCGCCTCGAGCGCCGCCTGCAGCCCGTCCGGCCAGTGGCGGTCGGGGACGACGCGGCCGGTGAACTCGTCGATCATGCCGATGCGCCCGTCGCGCACGAGGTAGTCGACGTCGCGCCGCAGCAGCACGCGGGCGTGCAGGGCGCAGTTGATCTCGGTCAGGAGCGGGTAGTGCGCATCGTCGTGCAGGCTGGGCACGTCGAGCTCGCGCTCGACCCGGGCGAGCCCCGCCTCGGTCAGCTCGACGCTGCGGCCGTACTCGTCGGTGTCGAAGTCGACCCCCGGAGCCAGTCCCGCCGCGACCTCGGCGAGCCGCCGCGCAGGCGACTCGCGCGGCTCGGCCCGGCCCGCGATGACCATGGGCACCCGAGCCTCGTCGACGAGCAGGCTGTCGGCCTCGTCGACCAGGGCCATGTGGAACGGCCGGTGCACCACGTCGTCCGGATCCGTCGCCCGCAGGTCGCGCAGGTGGTCGAAGCCCGCCTCCTTGGCGGTGACGTAGGTGACGTCGGCCCGATACGCGCGCCGCCGTTCCGCCGGGGTCATGCCCTGCTGCACGGCGTCCACCGAGAGGCCGAGCATGTGGTAGACCGGTCCCATCCACTCGGCGTCGCGGCGGGCGAGGTAGTCGTTGAACGTCAGGACGTGGACGCCCCGGCCCGACAGCGCGTGGAGGACGGCGGGCATCACCGCGGCCAGGGTCTTGCCCTCGCCCGTCTGCATCTCGACCACCCGCCCCTGCGCGAGGGCGAGCGCCGCGATCACCTGAACGTCGAAGTGCCGCAGGCCGACGGTGCGGGCGGCGGCTTCCCGAACGAGGGCGAAGAGCAGGGCCTGCAGCTCGTCGAGGTCGCAGCCGGCCCGAGCGCGGGCGCGCAGCCCGGCCGCCCGATGCGCGATCTGCTCGTCGGACAGGCCGGCGACGTCGTTCCCGAGGTGGGCGATTGTCTCGAGCGGCGCGTCGAACGCGCGCAGGTCGAGATGGACCGGCGAGCCCCCGAGGCGCGCGACCCGGTGGCGCCATCCCACGCGGTTGCGCACGCGGGGGCCGACACGAGGCGATGCGGACATGGAAACCTCCTGCGGATTCACCCGTAACGCGACGAGCCGCCGCCATGGGGCTGGACGGACTCGCCGGCCGTCAGGACGACGGCAGCTTCACGAGGGCGAATCGCGCGGGAGGCGCGCGGGAAGAAACGAGCGCGAGCAGCGACAGGAGGCGTTCGTCGCGCCGCGCGGCGCCACGCCGCCGCAGGCGCGCGGCGAGATCCACGCACAGAAGCCACAGCGGCGCGAGCAGCGCCGCTATCTCGCCCGCCGCCGTGGCCGTGACCGCCACGAACACCACGAGGCCGATGCACAGCCACGCGACGGACTTCTGGAGGCGGATCATGGTGAACTGGCCCGGCCCAGTGCAGCACCGGTGCTACGGCGGGTTGCCTCGCTTTCCGACGTCACTCGACACCTCAAGCCCGCACTCGTATTCTCGATTCTTCCACGATCCAGAGTTGGCCGTCCAGCGAAGTACGCGAGAGCGCCCGCAGGAACCGCGATCCGACATCGAGAACATGGTCCCGCGCCTGATCCACGATCCGAAACACTACGATTCCTGCGTGCTCGGGCGGTGGATACGCGCGGATGTCGGCGAAGTCCATGTCGAGCGTAACGATGGCCCGGCGTTCGCGGACGCAAACCGACGCGATGTCGGCGTCTTCCGCCCCGGCAAGCCCTTCGTCGAAGACGGTCTGCGCATCATGTCCGCTCCGGCGAAACAGCTCGGTCAGCTCGATCGGCAGATTCTCATCCAGCTTGAATCGCAAGCCGAGCTCCTATCCGGACATCGGAATCACGCGCTCCTTCGCCAGCTCCGCCGCGTAGCAGACCGCGGCCTGGACGGACTCCCGAGTCAGTGACGGGTAGCTTCTGGTGATTTCGTCGGGGTTCAGCCCAGACGCGAGGTTGTCGAGAACCGTGGTCACCAGGACCCGGGTCCCCGTGATGCAGGCCCTGCCGTGGCAGATTCGGGGATCGACGGTGATGTGGTTCCGCCAGTTCATGGCCCTGTTCCTCAGATCGCGGCCCGTGGTCTGCGACGAGGCCGTCGGTCCACAGAGGTCGAGTCAGCCATCCTCCGATGGGGCCGGTCGATCCGCGAGCTCCGCAAACACCCGACCCTGCGGAATGGTCCGTCCCGCCTGGATGTCGGTCTCGGCCTGCATCATGAGCGTCAACATGAGCAGTGCGCGTCGCTGGCCCTGGTGCGCGTCGAAGTCCTGCACGACCGAGCCCCCCTGGGTCAGACCGCTCTCGGGCTCCGAGGCCCTCATCTTGGCGAGCATCCGTGCCGCCTTGCCCTTGAGCTCGCTCAGATGGACGTCTGCGCTTGGCATGGTTTCCTCAGACGATCGGACTTCAGTCCGATCCTAGCGCACGTCACGAGCTCGAGGCGCCTTCCGCACCAGGCGCTCACAGCCCGGCCCCGGACCGCAGGACGCGGCCGGCGTCGAGCACCACCACCCAGTCGGCGAGGGCGCGGACCTCGGCCTCGGCGTGCGACACGTAGAGCATGGGGATGGCCAGATCGTCGCGGATGCGTTCCAGGTAGGGCAGGATGCGCGAGCGCAGGGTGGCGTCGAGGGCGGCGAGGGGCTCGTCGAGGAGCAGGAGGGCCGGGGACGCGGCCAGCGCGCGGGCGAGGGCGACGCGCTGGCGCTCGCCGCCCGACAGGCCGGCGACGCCGCGGTCGAGCAGGGGGCCGAGCTCGAGCAGCGAGATGACGTGCTCGAGCTCGCTGGCCGGCCCCGCCCCCGCGCCGTAGAGGATGTTGCGGCGCACGTCCATGTGGGGGAAGAGGGCGAGGTCCTGGGGCACGTAGCCGACGCGCCGGCGGTGGCAGGGCACGTCGACCCCGGCCTCGGCGTCGAAGAGGGTGCGTGCCCCGATGCGGATGACCCCGCGCCGCGGCCGGCGCAGCCCCGCGATGGACTCGAGCACCGTCGTCTTGCCGGACCCCGACGGGCCGAACAGGGCAACGACCCGCGCGTCGATGCGCTCGTGCATCTCGAGCACGAAGCCGCCCTGGTGCAGGGCGAAGTCGAGGGTGATGGCGCCGGCCGCCCGGGCGCCGCGCGGCCCGCCGGGCATCGACGGATCGGGCGGGGGGGCGCGAGCCGCGCTGTCGGCGGGCGCGCGTCGGCGGCGGGCGTTCCGGTCATGGCGGTACAGGCGTCAGGCGGCTCGATGCGCGACCAGCCGGTTCGACGCCAGCAGGGCGCCGAAGGCGATGGCCGCCGACACCGCCAGCATCACCGCGGCGGCGGCGTCCTGGCCGGTCTCGGTGTAGGTGTAGATGGCCACCGCGATGGTCCGGGTGTCGGGCAGGGCGCCCGCCACCATGATCGTGGCCCCGAACTCGCCGAGCGCCCGCGAGAACCCCAGAAGCGCCCCCGCGAGCACCCCGCGCCGGGCCAGCGGCAGGCTCACCGTGAAGAAGACGCGCGCCGGCCGCGCCCCCAGGGTCGCCGCGATCTGCTCGTAACGCCGGTCCACCTGCTCGAACCCCGCCCGGGCCGAGCGCACCAGCAGGGGCAGGCCCATCACCGCCATCGCCACCACCACCGCGCGCCAGGTGAACATCACCTCGAGGCCCATCCGCTCGAGCAGCCCCCCGAGCAGCCCCCGCCGTCCCAGGACGGTGATGAGGATGAGCCCCGTCGCCACCGGCGGCAGCACCAGGGGCAGCGACACCAGGGTCTCGAGCACCGCGCGCCCCGGAAAGCGGCGGCGGGCCAGCACCCACGCGACGGCGAGGCCGGGGGGCAGCATGACGGCGGTGGCGAGGGCGGCCATGCTCGCGGTGAAGAGGGCGACCGAGAGGACGTCGTTCATGGCGCGGCGGCCCCGGAGACCGGCGGGCGCTCGGGGACGACGAACCCGGCCCGCCTGAACGCGTCGCGGGCGGCCGGGCGCTGGAGATGGGCGAGGAACCGTGCCGCCCCCGCCGGGTTCGGGGCGTCGGCGAGCACCGCGGCGGGATAGGCGATGGCCGGCCCCTCGTCGGCCGGCACCTCGAACGCGACCGCGACCTCGCCGGACGAGAGCGCGTCGGTGCGGTAGACGATGCCGGCGTCGGCGTCGCCCGCCTCGACCACGGCCAGCGCCGCCCGCACGCTGCGGGTCGGCACCAGGCGGGGAGCCAGCCGGTCCCAGAGGCCGAGCGAGACCAGGTAGGTGCGCGCGTAGACGCCCGCCGGCACGCCCGCCGGGTCTCCGACGGCGATGCGCCGGAACGCCGGGTCGCGCAGCCCCGCCGCGTCGCGCGGGGCCGGGAGCGCCGGCCGGCACCACCACCGCCAGCCGGTTCGACAGCAGCACCACCCGCGTCTCCGCGTCGATCAGCGATTCTGCCGCCACCCGGTCGAGCTGCCGCTCGTCGGCACTGACGAACACGTCGACGGGCGCCCCGGCCACGATTTGCGCGGCCAGGGTGCTCGAGCCGGCCAGGTTCAGCTCGACCGGCGTGCCGGTTTCCCGCTCGAACTCGGCGGCCACCCGCTCCAGCGGCTCCGTCAGGCTGACCGCGGCCGACACGCGCACCCGAGCCGGCGTTGACGCACCCGACCCGCCACACGCCGACAAGGCCGCAGACGCGACGAACGCCGCAACCCACGCCATCCCCCAAGCCGACCGCCACCCGCGGCCGGCGCCCGCAACGCCCCCCGGTTCCCGCCCGCCGCGCGCGCGCCCACCGTCCCGCCGGCACACGTCGCCCCGCAAGCGGATACCGCCCGGCGGGCGTCCACCGTCCCGCAAGCGCACGCCGCCCCCCGAGGGCACGCCGCCCCAGCGACGCCCGGACGTCAGCCCACCGCCCACCTGCTCAATATAGTATGATTCAATCCGATTCACCAAACGATTCAGAGTGAATTGGGCCGACTGGTATCGGACCAAGCGCGATCCGGACACGGCAGGAGCGACAGCGCGATGGCCACGCTGACGGTACGGCAGGCGGCGGAGCGTCTCGGCATCGGCTACTCGACCCTGAAGCACTGGATCTACCGCGGCACGGTCCGCACCACCCGCACCGCAGGCGGACACCACCGCCTCGCCGAGACCGAGGTCGAGCGCCTGCTCGCCCGCACCGACCGGCCGCCGACCCGCACCAGGGGCGGCGGCACCGGCGGCGGCGTCCTCGTCCGCATCAGCGGCCGCAACCGCCTGCAGGGCATCGTCGACGAGGTGCGGCGGGAGGGCCTGGTGGCGCAGGTGCGCCTCCGCATCGGCGACCAGCGGCTGACCGCGGTCATCACCCGCGACGCGCTCGACGAGCTGGGGCTGAAGCGCGGCGACGAGGCGACGGCCCTGATCAAGGCGACCGAGGTGATGATTGCGAAGGAGGCGCCGCGGGACTGACAGGACGGCAGATCCGCCAGCGACTCACGCCGCCGCTACTCCCACATTTTGCGGAAGGACGGCACCTCGGACACCCGATCGCCGCGAAGCACGAACCGGGGCTGAACCTGCGGTTGTTGTGCTCGGACTCCAGGCCGGGACGCCAGCGGGGACGCCGGCCCCGAGCGTCGGGGCCACCGCAAGGCGTCGGGATGACTCCTGCAATCACCCGTCCGGCCGCGATTGCGTAGCGTCCGGAAGCGCGACATAATCTCAATCATGGCGGTGCACATCACGGTGCGCGACATCCCCGAAGTGGTGCATGACGAGTTGGTCGCCCGCGCGGCCCGGGCCAACAAGCCGATGCAGGTGTACTTGCGGGACGAGCTGGAGCGCTTGGCTTCGCGGCCGTCCATCGACCAGTGGCTCGAGCAGGTGCGCGAACGGGTCGGGAAGTCCGGGACACGCATGCCGGCGGAGGACATTCTCCGTCACCTCGACGTTGTCCGTGGCCGTGACTGACAGGCCATGGGATCGGTCGTCATCGACGCCTCGCTGCTGGTTGCGGCGGCGCTCGATCCCGGTTCCGATGGCCGCTGGGCTCGTGGCATCGTCGCGAGCGAGCACCTGATCGCGCCCCAGTTGGCTCCGATCGAGGCCGGTCACGTGCTGCGGCGCGCCGAGCTGGCGAACGAGATATCCAGCCTGGAGGCGACAGGTGGCTACCGGCACATCATCGGCTTGCCGATCGATCTGCTGCCCTTCGGACCATACGCCGAACGAATCTGGGAGCTGCGTTTCAACCTGACCCCCTACGACGCCTGGTACGTCGGCTGCGCAGAAGCGCTGGCCGTACCGCTGGCTACGTTCGATGCCCGCCTGAGCCGAGCACCCGGCCCCACGTGCAGATTCCTGTTGCCCGACTTCGGCCGGGCCTCACCCGGCGACCCATCATGATCAGACTGCCCCGCACCGCGGGACCGGCATGTCCCGATCGGATCGACATCCACCGCGACTGCGATCCACGGCGCGATTGCGCCCTCACCCTGAACGACGGCGAGTTGACGAGGTCGAGCGCAACGCCCGCGCGACGGCCACGCCAGACGACGTCGAGCTGAATGAGTGACGCCGCGAAGACAGAGGTGTCCATTCTCACACTTGGCGAAGCGAGCCGCCGCAGCCCCTCACGGGTCACGAGCGTTGAGACGTATAATCCGCGCATCGATATCGTCACCGTTCGGTAGGGGAGTGCCATGATCGACACCCACGCGGGAACGCGCCGACAGCTCCGGGACCTGCTGGCGACCCGGGCCCGGCAGACCGGCGAGATCACGCTCAGCACCGGCACGAAGTCGAACTTCTACTTCGACTGCAAGCTGGTAACGCTGGACGCTGAAGGGGCGTACCTCGCGGGACTGGCCTTCCTCGATGCGCTCGATCAGCTTCCCGAACGTCCGGATGCCGTTGGTGGACTGACGCTCGGGGCGGATCCGATCGTGAGCGCGATGATCGTGCTCTCGCGGGTGCGGAATTGCCCGATCCAGGGCTTCTACGTCAGACAGCAGCCGAAGAGCCACGGCACGAAGCGCCTCATCGAGAATCCGCCTGGACAGGAAGCCAAGGTCGTCATCGTCGACGACGTCGTCACGTCCGGGAGGTCGCTGCTCCAGGCCGTGAAGGCCGCGCGCGAGGCCGGTTACAGGGTCGTCGGAGCGATGGCGCTGGTCGACCGCGAGGAGAAGCACGGCGCCGCCAACATCCGCCGCGAAGTCGAGCACTTCATCCCGATCTTCCGGCGGAGCGATTTCGAGGGTACCGCCGACGACCCGGGTGATCGCGCCGCGACCCGTTCCGAGCCGTCCTCGATCAGCGAGACCTCGCCCTTGGCCGCCTCCGCTCATGGGCCGTCGTCGCTGAGGGGCGGGGCGAGCGGCCGGTCGCCGGCCCCGTGAGCGTACGGCGACGAGGGGCGGGCTGGAGGCCCCTCGTAGAATCGGCGAACCGACCGACAGGCCGGACCCGAAGGCCCGATGCCCGACCAACCCCTCCTGAACCAGGTCGCCGTCGTCGCCGGCGCCACCCGCGGGGCCGGGCGCGGCATCGCCCGCATGCTGGGGGCGGCCGGGGCCACCGTCTACTGCACCGGCCGCAGCGCGCGGGGGCGGCCCGCCACCGCGGGGCGGCCCGAGACCATCGAGGAGACGGCCGAGCTGGTGACGGCGGCGGGGGGCCGCGGCATCGCGGTGCGGACCGACCACACCGTCGAGGCCGAGGTCGAGCGGCTCTTCGCCCGCGTCCGCGAGGAGCAGGGCCGGCTCGACGTGCTGGTCAACGACGTCTGGGGCGGCGACGCCCTGACCGAGTGGGGCAAGCCGTTCTGGGAGCTCTCCACCGCGCAGGGGCTCGCGCTGCTCGAGCGGGCGGTCCACAGCCACATCGTCACGAGTCGGCACGGCGTCCCCCTGATGGTCGAGCGGAACGCCGGGCTCGTCGTCGAGGTCACCGACGGCGACACCCTCGGCTACCGCGGCAACCTCTTCTACGACCTCGCGAAGAACGCGGTCATCCGCCTCGCCTACGCGATGGCGGCCGACCTGCACGCGCACCGGGTGACGGCGGTGGCCCTCACGCCGGGCATGCTGCGGTCCGAGGCGGTGCTCGACCACTTCGGGGTCACCGAGGCAAGCTGGCGGGACGCGATCGCCGACGATCCCTACTTCGCCGAGTCCGAGACGCCGTGCTACGTCGGGCGGGGGGTGGCGGCGCTGGCCGCCGATCCGGACGTGAGGGCCAAGAACGGCGGCCTGTTCTCGAGCTGGGGGCTGGCGAAGGAGTACGGCTTCACCGACGTGGACGGCCGCCGGCCCGACTGGGGCACGTTCTTTCCGCGGAAGGTGCGGGAGATCGTCGAGCGCGACGCACCGAGCGAGAAGGACATGGACCTGTTCGTGGTCCGGACCCGGCTCCACCAGGTGGAAAACGACCCCGCCGCGGCCGACGAGGCGGCGCGGCTGCGCGCCTACCTCGATCGCCATCGCTGACCCGGGCGTGAGGCCTGCTTCCGTCATGGTCGGCGGCCGGTCGGGGCCTCACCCCGGCGTCCCGATCCCCGCGGTGCCGCGCCTGCCGACCGCTGCGCAGGTCAGCCGGTGGCTGGGCGGCTGAGGTTGGGTGCAGACCAGAGCGCGGACAACCGGTGACGTTGGCCGCTACGGGATTCACACTCTCCCGGTCGGCCCGTCTGCGGTTGCCGACCAACGACCGGCAATCGGCAAGATCATGCGGGCCGGTGCCCCGAAGTCAGGCGACGCGCCGGTACACCAGGGCGTTGCCCTCCTTGCCGCAGACCTCGCTGACGCCGCCCTCCCGGAAGCAGAAGGCGGCGACCTGGCCGAGGCGTCGGGACGAGCGCATGGCCGCGGCGACGTCGCGGGTCGTGAACCGCTCGGGCAGATCGACGTCGAGCAGCGCGAACAGGTCGGCCATCGACGAGACGGCGTACGACTCGACGACGTCCACGAGCCGGCGGTCCAGGATGGCCCAGCCGCGGCGGCGCCAACTGCCGCGCCCGTTCATCGCGCGGACCTCCTCCTCGACGGTCATGACGACCTCGAGCGTCAGGTTGGGATGCGCGAGCAGGGCCGGGATGCTGGCGAGGGCCGGGAAGACCTCGAAGACGGAACCGTGCTTCGGCGACCTGCGCCGGGTCGGCGCCGCGTTCGGGTCGGCCGGGACCTTGACGATGTACCGGTCCCGGGCGATGGGATGCACCAGGGTGACCCGGTGCCGCTCGAGCAGCCGCGGCAGCTTGCGCTTGAGCGGGCGGAAGCTGCCGGTGTGGACCTCGACGAGGCGGCCGGCGACGATCACGTCCGCGACGAAGCCGTCGACGGCCTGCTCGGTCGCGCCGCCGGCGGCGTAGCGTGCCTTCAGGGCACGGTGCAGCGACCGCTCGTTCAGCTCGCCGATGGACGCCGCGCCGGCCGGGCGCGGCGCACGCCCGGGGGCCGGGAAGGCCGGGTGCAGGGACATGGAAACCGTTCAGTCTGGTTTCGGCCGTCCCGTCCCCGGCCTTTACGTGGCCGCCAACAGACCTGCCCCGCGCTTCGTTTCTCGGCCGTCCCGTACCGGGCCCTTCACCCGGTCGCCTGGAGCTCCGCTCCCGCGTCCCGCGGGCTCGACCTGGTCATCGGGGGAAGATGTGCAGTGTCGATGGACCGTCCCCGATCCCGCGGGCACGGCCTCGACACGCTGCCGGAGCGGTGGGGGGAGACGGGTCGGTCCCCCGCGTCCCGCGGGCTCCGACCCGTCCCCTGCCTGGGCCCTACGCGGTCGCCGCCAAGCCCTCCCCGGTATCCCGCGGCCGCGCGGCGTAGAGGCCGCCCCAGAACGCCCCCACCGCGTCGAGCATCTCGATCCCGGCCGCGATGAACGCCTCCTCCTCGAACGCGGGCGAGTCGTAGCACGCCCGCAGCTCGTGCCAGACGTGCTCGCGGTGGTTCTCCTCGAGCCGGTCGTGCCAGGTGAAGAACGCGAGGGGCAGGGCCGGGACCTGCTCGGCCTTGACGCGCTCGAGGCCCCGGATCAGCTCCTTCCAGAAGCCGGCGGCGGCCCAGTTCTCGACCGCGAACGACGCCCCCATCGCCTCGTTGTAGTCGGCGCTGCCGTATAGCCGGAACAGCTCGTCGCAGAAGAACAGGGTGGCGGCGTCCCCGTGGCGGCGCTGGCCCATGTCGGCGAACCCGAGACCGAGGGCGGCGCCGAACCGGAGCAGCCACTCGAAGTGGGCGGCCCGGAAGCGGAACGTGCCGCCGTCGACGGTGCCGGTGGTCGACACCAGCGCGGGATCGCCCTCGCGGTCGGCGTCGGCCGGCCCCGAGCCGGCGTGCGCGGGCGTCGGCCGACCCCGCCCTCGCCGGACTGCGTCCGCCGGCCCCGCGCCCTTGCGCCGCGTACCTGCCCCCGCCCGCCTGAGACTGCGTCCGCCGGCCCCGCGCGCGCGCGCCGTCCCCGCCGGCCGCCCGCCCGCCGGCGGCATAGATGACGCCGAGCTCGTTCAGCAGTATCTCCTTGCTCTCGCGCGCCGCCTCCAGCGTGCCGGCGTTGATCACGCGGTTGAGGGCGGCGAGCAGGAACTGGTTGGAGAACACCGAGAACTGCACGGTGAAGCGGCGGAGGTGGTCGAGGGGAATGCGGCCCTCGGCGAACCACGCGGTGTAGGCGTTGTCCCTCACCACCGGGTGGCGCATCAGCTCGCGGTCGACGGTGTCCTTGAACGTCTCGAAGTCCCTGCCGCTCATGGTCTTCCTCCTTCGTCACCGCGCCACGCCGGCGACCGGCGGCTGGCGAGGGTCTGGCGCTTCAACGCCGCCGCCCCGGCGGTCAGCCGCGGCGGCCGGTCAGTGTCCATCGTCACCGCGGCCAGCGCCAATCGCCACCTCCGGCTCTGCTTGGCGCCCGCCAACCCGCCAGCAGTCCCGCCGTTTCTGCGGCGCAGGATTCCGGCGCCGCCAATCGCCGCCCGCGCGGAACGGCGCCGCGTTCAAGGGCCGCCGCTCACGCCGCCGTCTCGACGAGGTTGCCGCGGCGCGCCTGCTCGCGCTCCATCGCCTCGAAGAGCGACTTGAAGTTGCCCTGCCCGAAGCCCCTCGCCCCGCGCCGCTCGATGACCTCGAAGAACAGCGTCGGCCGGTCCTGGACGGGCTGCGTGAAGACCTGCAGCAGGTATCCGTCGTCGTCGCGGTCGGCGAGGATGCCGAGGCGGGCGAGCTCGCCGACGTACGGCGCGATGTCGGGGACGCGGGCCCCGAGGTCGTCGTAGTAGGCGTCGGGCACGGGCAGGAACGCGAGGCCGCGCGCGCGCATCCGCGAGACGGTCTCCACGATGTCGCGGGTCGCGAGGGCCACGTGCTGCACGCCGGGGCCCCCGAAGTAGTCGAGATACTCGGCGACCTGCGACTTGCGGCGGCCCGACGCGGGCTCGTTGATGGGGAACTTGATGCGGCCCGCGCCGTCCTGCATGACCTTCGACATCAGGGCCGAGTACTCGGTGGAGATGGCCTCGTCGTCGAAGTGCAGCATCTCGCTGAACCCCATCGTCTCCGCGAAGAACCGCACCCAGCGGTCCATCTGGCCCAGCTCGACGTTGGCGACGACGTGATCGACGGCGGCGAGGCCGACGTCGTCCGCCGGCACCTCGGGTCCGCCGTGCGGCTCGAACCCGGGGGCGAAGACGCCGTCGTAGCCGCGCCGCTCGACGAACCGGATCACGGTGTCGCCGTAGGCGCGGACGGCGGCGGACCGGAAGACGCCGTGCGCGTCGCGCTCGTCGCGGAAGGGCGCCGCACCCGCCGCCCCGCGCTGCCGCGCCTCGGCGAAGGCGTACGCGGCGTCGGGCACCTCGAGGGCGATGACCGCCACCCCGTCGCCGTGCGCGTGCGCGAACCGGGCCGCCGGGTGGTCCGGGGCGAGGCCGCTCGTCAGCACGAGGCGGATCGCCCGGCACTCCAGGACGTACGAGGTCGTCTCGCGGCAGCTCGTCTCGAGGCCGCGGTAGGCGGCGACGCGGAAGCCGAACGCGTGCCGGTAGAACGCGGCCGCCTGCCGGGCGTTCCCGACGTAGAGCTCGATGTGGTCGATGCGGCGGATGGGGAAACGGTCAGGCATTGCGCAGTCTCCGATGATGTGGCCGAGGCGGCGGATGCGGGAAACGGTCAGCCATTGCGCAGTCTCCGATGGAGCAGCCGTCCGAGGCGGGCGACGGCGGCCCGGATGTCGTCGGGCTCGGCGCTCGAGAAGCTCAGCCGCAGACGGTTCGCGGGCGCCGCCGCGGCCACCGCGAAGGCGGACCCGGGCACGACGGCCACGCGGGCCTCGGCCAGCGCCTCCTCGCAGACGCGGTCGGCGTCGAGCCCGCCCGGCAGCTCGACCCACACGAAGAAGCCGCCGGGAGGGCGCGTCCACCGGGCGCCCTCGGGGAAGTGGTCGCGCAGGGCCGCGAGCAGCGCGTCCCGCCGCCCGCGGTAGGCGGCGCGGACGCGGTCGAGATGACCCCGGAACCCGTGACGGAGCAGCCGCGCCACCGCGCGCTGGGTCAGGGCCGAGCACTCCAGGTCGGCCGCCTCCTTGAGGACCCCGGCTCGGGCCGCGAGACGCGGCGGCAGCACGAGCCAGCCGAGGCGCAGCGCGGGCGCGAGGATCTTCGAGAAGCTGCCGGCGTAGACGACCCATTCGGGGTCGAGCGCGCGCAGGGCGGGCAGCCAGTCCCCGTCGTAGCGCAGCAGTCCGTAGGTGTCGTCCTCGACGACGGGGACGCCGAACCGGCGCGCCAGCGCCACGAGCTCCCGGCGCTGGCCGCGGCCGAGGCGGACGCCGCACGGGTTGTGGGTGTCGGCCATCGCGTAGATGAACGCGGGCCGCGCCCCCCGGGCCAGCCGCGCCCGGACGCCGTCGACGTCCATGCCGGTGCCGGGGTCGGTGCGGACGGTCAGGAAGGACGGCCGGTGCGGCAGCAACGCCTGGCGCAGGCCGGCGTAGACGTGCTCCTCGGTGAGCACGTCGGCCCCCGGCGCCATCAGCAGCTGGGCGGCGAGGCTCAGCGCCTGCTGGGCCCCCGACGTCAGCAGCACCTGCCGGGGGTCGCAGTCGATGCCCCGCTCGCGCATCAGCTCGACGATGCGCTCGCGGAGCGGCTCGTGCGGCGGGCCGTACTGCATCGCGGCGGGGTCGTCGGTCAGGACGTCAGCGAGGGCCCGGGCGTAGGCGGCGCGGGGTATCAGCTCGGGAGCGGGGAGGCCCCCGGCGAGCGACACGAAGCCGGGCCGCGGCGGCAGCAGCGCGAGCTCGCGGAGACGCGAGCGGGCCATTCCGGGCGGCGGGACGGCGGCGGCGGGGCTCCCCGGGTGATCGAGGGTGGCGACTGTCATGTACTCACGATAGCAACTCCTTCTGATATCATTCAACGACAAAAATCGCGTTTAGTCTCATTGTGCTTTTTTTCTTAACTCACGGAGCCCTGATGACTGAAGAACGAAATCACCCAGGCGCTTCATCGATGAACGGCCAGGCGGAAACGCAGGGACGGCGGGCAACGGGGACGCGAGGCGGCGACTGGCCGCCGCGGCTCGACGACCTCGATCGCCGGCTGCTGGGGCTGCTGCAACGGCACGGCCGGGCGACGAGCGTCGAGCTTGCGAGACGGCTCGGCCTGTCGCCCCCGGGGCTCCAGCGGCGGATGCGGCGGCTGGAGGCGGTGGGCGTCATCCGGGGGTACACGACGCTCGTCGACCGCGAGGCGGTCGGCCTGGACCTGCTCTGCTTCGTCGAGGTCAAGCTGGCCCACCACCGGCCCGACTGCGTGGCGCGCTTCCGCGACGAGGTGCAGGCGATTCCCGAGGTCCTCGAGTGCCACTACCTGACCGGGGAGTCCGACTACCTGATCAAGATCGTGGTGCCGAACCACAAGGCGCTCGAGACGGTGCTCTTCGAGGGGCTGATGCGCATCGACGGGGTCGACCGCATCCACACGAGCATCGTCGTCAACGAGGTGAAGGCGTCGACCGCCCTGCCGCTGGGACCGCCGTCCCCCGCGCAGCGGAGCGGGGGGCGGTGACACGGGTTGGCGGGAAGCGGCCCGGCTCGGCGCCCGTCGCGAGCGCGACGACCCGCCCCACCTGAACGCCGTGGCGAGACGCCAGCCCGGAAATCGTCGCCTTCGGCTCCGATTGCCGCCCAACCAACCCTGCCAGGAGTCTGCGCCGTTCTACGGCGCAGACTCCTGGACGCCCGCCGCCATGCCCTCCCGCGTCTCGGCGACCACCAGATCGACGACGGACCGCAGGGCCTCCTCCTCGGTGTCGCCCTCCAGGCGGCGGAGGCGGAAGTGGTCTATCTGCCGGTCGGCGCCGGTGCCGTCGTGGATGATCTCGAGCACGCGGCGCAGCTCCGGCTCGCAGCCGAGGGCGCGGGCGTCGTCGGCGAGCTGCTCCACGACGAAGGCGGCGTACTCCTCGATGTCCACCCGGCCCTCGCTCCCCTCGTTGCCGAAGAACGCGAGCACGCCGTAGCGCTGCGCGAGCCACCGGTTCTCGGCGATGATCTCCGTGGGCGGCTCGGGCGGCAGCCGGCCCTCGCGATCGAGCCGCACGAGGTGCCGGACGAGCGACGAGTACAACGCCGCGATGCTCACCGCGTCGTCGATGCGCGGGCAGGTGTCGCAGATCCGCATCTCCACGGTGGGAAAGGCCTCCGAGGGGCGGATGTCCCACCACAGCTCGCTCGCGCTCTCGATGAACCTCATGCGCTGATAGGCCCCCACCAGCCGGTCGTAGTCGGCGCGGGTCGCCAGCGGGCCGGGCAGGCTGGTGCGCGGAATCGCCCCCATGATGGTCAGCCGGTAGCTCTTGAACCCGGTCTCGCGGCCGCCCGTGAACGGCGACGAGGTCGACAGCGCGTGCAGCAGGGGGAGGTAACGCCGGAGCGCGGTCATGACCCGGATGCGCGAGTCCGGGTCGCCGAAGCCGGCGTGGATGTGCATGCCGCCGACGACGAGGCGCCGCAGGCTCTCCTGGAACGTGACCACGAAGCGCTCGTAGCGCTGCTTCGGGGTGACCATCTGCGCCCGCCAGGCCGCGAACGGGTGCGTCGAGGCGGCCATCACCGCCGCGCCGTGCTCGGCCGCCGCCTCGATGACCAGACGGCGGGTCTCGCGCAGCGCTTCGCGCGCCTCGCCCACCGTCCGGCAGACCTTCGTGCCGGTCTCGATCTGCGACCGGAGGAACTCGGGCACCGCGTTGTGGGGGCCGCAGGCCCTTTCGCAGGCCTCGAAGATGCGCCGGTCCGGATCGGAGAGCAGGTCGCGCGTCTCGGGGTCGACGAGAAAGAACTCCTCCTCGATGCCGAGGGTGATGCCGGGATCCGATTCGCTCATGGGGCTCCCCTGCGTGGCCAGCCGGGTGGTCGCCGCCACTCGGCCGACGGTGACGGACAACCGGCCGCGAGCTCAGACGTGGAACATGGATGGGCGGCGTGAAGGTCAGTACCGGAAGAGATACGAGATCTTGCCGAAGAACGCGCGGTTCGTCCGCAGCATCTCGGTGGTCGGGAACAGCAGGCTGTCGATGAGCATGCCCTGCCGGTAGCGGTCGTCGTAGCCGAGGAAGATGACGGTGCCGGCGTTCACCCGGTAGGTGAAGAGCACGTTGTTGCCCAGGGTCGCGGCCGCCGTGTTGTGCTCCATGATGTAGCGGGCGAGGAGCCGGTCGGTGAACTGGTAGGTGGTGCGGGTGCGGAAGATCTTGACGTTGAAGATGTCGGTCTGCGAGATCGGCTCGACGAAGTCGCTCGACACCATGTTGAACTCCGTCCGCAGCCGGGACGTGGGCTGGAAGCGGAAGTTGACGTTGCCGACCGTCGACCACCCGAGGTAGGGGCTGTCGCTGTCGTAGAGAATGCCGTCGCCCCAGTTGTAGCCGCCGTAGATCGACAGGATGCGCGCGCTCATCACCCCGAAGAAGCCGAAGCCGGTCTTCCGGAAGTCGATGGCCCCGTAGCGCTCGAGGTCGCGGTTGACCATGCCGGTGATGGCCATGTTGTTGCGGAACGAGAAGTTGGCCATCGCCTGGATCTGCTCGTCCTGCAGCACCCCCGAGTGGTCGTACAGGCGCAGATAGGTCACCGAGGGCCCCCACGTCATCAGGGTCGACTCGGGCCACCACCGGTATCCCGCGGTGCCGCTGGTCTGCTGGAGGTCGACGCGGGGCAGGAAGCCGGTGCTCGTGAGGAAGCCCGGATCGATGCGGCTGTGGGCGACGTTGTAGCTGACGTTGCGCCCCTGCTTCGAGAAGTCGGCCTCGAACGCCCCCCCGGAGAGCGAGCCGAGCGTCTCGTCCGCGGTCTCGGAGCCCGCCGCGAGGAAGCTGATGCGGTGGGTCCGGCCCAGCCGGAACCGCCCGTCGACGCCGGCCACCCGGTTGTAGTCGGCACCGAACTCCCGCGCGGTCATGATGGCGCCGAGATACGACTCGGCGTAGAAGTCGTAGCGGGCGCGGCCGAGGACGGTCTGGGCGCTGGTGCCGTACTGCGGGTGCGCGGTGTCGTCGAGACGGCCCGCCGCTTCGTCGTCGGCCACCACCACCCCCAGCGTGGTCCGGCCCACCTTGCCGGTCAGCTTGCCGCCGAAGCGCGGGTCGACGATGGTGCGGGTGTGGACGAGGGTCAGCGGCGTCGCGGTCTGGAAGATCTCCTGCCCCTCGAGGAAGAACGGGCGCTGCTCGGGATAGAACAGGGCGAACCGCTGGTTGGTCTCGATCTGCGGCCGGTCCGACTCGATCTGCGAGAAGTCGGGGTTGTAGGTCATGTCCGCCGTCAGGTTCGGGGTGATGCCGTACTTGACGCCGAACCCCAGCTCGCCGGTGGGGTCGTCGGTCGAGTACTCGCCGCTGCCGGTGTCGAGCGAGCCGAGCCTGAACCCGGTCACCTCGGGCAGGAGCTCGAGGTTGCGGCTCAGGGACATGTCGGACAGGCCCTCGAGGGTGCCGAACTGCGTGAGCTGGCCGGCCACGCCGCGCGAGATCGGCGACCACGACTGCGCCTCGGACTTGTCGCGGATGACCCGGGTGATCTGGAACCCCCACCGGTGGCCCACCCCCGCCCCGCGGGACGGATAGCGCAGGCTCTTGAACGGGATCCGCATCTCCGCCGTCCAGCCGTCGGCGACGACCTGGCCGCCGGTGTCGAAGAGCGCGTTCCACGAGTCGTCGCCGCGGATGCCGAACTGCCCCGAGCTGCTCATGCCGCTGCCGCCGCTGCGCCGCGGACCGCTGCCCCGGCTCGCCGACCCGCTGCCGCTCGACCGCGAGAACCCGGTGCTGCCGTCGGCGTTCACGAGCGAGTCGGCCTGCACCCCGTAGCCGTTCACCTCGAACTGGTACGCCCGCTGCTGATCGAGGAACGGGTCGAACAGGATCGCCATGCGGTCGTCGCCGCGGATCTCCTCGCGGTCGGCCCGGTTGATGCGCATGGTCTCGGGCCGCGTGTAGTGGGCGTAGAAGGCGAAGTAAAGATGGTCGCCGTCGTAGGCCATCCACACCTCGGTCTCCTCCGACCCCGGCGCGCCCTCGACCGGCGCGATCTGGACGAAGTCGCTGATGTGGGTGGCGGTCTCCCAGACCGAGTCGTCGAGCCGGCCGTCGATCTCGGGCGGGTTGTTCGTCCGCCCGATGACCGCGGTGGGACGGCCCAGCGGGGTCGGGGCGAAGCCGCCGCCTCCGCCGCCGGTTCGGCGGCGCGGGCCGGCGTCCGGGGGCGGCGTCGAATCGCCGCCGGGAGCCGACCCGAAGGCCAGGTCGCCGCTGACGGGCCGCTCGGACCCGGGCGCGGGGGCCGTGGGCCGAAGCGCGGGGGTGGTGGGCCGAGGCTCGGGAACCGTGGGCCGAAGCGCGGGCGGCGGGGGAGAGAGCTCGGGGGCCGCGGCAGAAACCGCGGCCGCGACGGGCGGGACGGGCATGTTCCGCACCGGCGACGCCAGCCGGGCCGGGCCGCGAGCCGGTGCCGACCCGGCCTCGGGCCCCGCCGGCGCGTTCCGAGCCGCCGCGGGGGGCGCGCTGCCGGTGCCCGCCGACAGCCGGGCCGCGAGAGCCGCCGCCACCTCGTCCTGGACAACGAAGAGGTCGGCGATGCCGCCGTCGACCCGGGTGCCGAACTCGACCGCGCCCGTCGCGACGTCGACGATACGCGTGGTGATGCGCAGGGCGTCTCCCACCCGCTGCAGGGTGCCGTCGATCATCCAGGCGACGCCCCGGCGGCGGTAGGCCTCGAGGGTCGCGGCGGGGTCCGCACCGGGCGAGGCGCCGCGAGAGCCGATGCCCTTCGCCCCGGCGGGGCGGTGCTCGACGACCTCGAGTCCCGCGTCCTGCAGGTCGATGGCGATGGTCTCGGCGATGCCCGCGCCGATCCAGTCGTCGGCCGGCTGCCGGCTCACGTTCGTGAAAGGCGCCACGACCACGGTGGCGGCGGCCTGCCCCGCCGCCGGCGAGGCCGCACCGGCGAGGGCGGCCCCCGCGAGGACCGCCGCGAGCAGCCGACTCGGCCCGCCGGCCGACGCAGGCCGCGGGCGCGGCGCTCCGAATCGATGTCCCGACGCGCGAGATGGTCCGTCGAGCATGCTGTCATCCGACGCGGAGGACGCCGCCGGGCGGCTTCACTTCCGCGCAACGTACCCTCGGTGGCGCACCCCGCCGTCCAGGGCAGCGTTCCACTCTAGCTGCATTCCGTCCGAGTTCGCCAGCGAAAAATCACCGCCGGAGGTGCACGACGAGGCAGCAGGACGCCGCGGCGAACGACACCGGAATCGCCGGCCCGGCCAGTGTCAGGCCCGACATCCGGCGCGTCTGTCGTGCACCGGCCGTCAGACCCCGGCGTACCAGTGGAAACCCCAGTCGGAGTTGATGCCGCCGGTGCCGCGGCCAAAGCCGGCCATCGAGTCCACCGCCTGGATGGACTTCAGGAACTTCAGGTTCTTGTAGCCGCACTGGCGCTCGACGCGGAGCCGCAGGGGGGCGCCGTTGCCGACGGGAAGGTCGCCGCCGTTGAGGCCGTAGGCGAGGATGGTCTGCGGGTGCACGACCTCGAACAGGTCGATGCCCTCGTACCAGCCGTCGACGGTGTCGAGCATCACGTAGCGCGCCTCGGGCCGCAGGCCGCCCGCCGCCTCGAGCACCTGCAGCAGCGGCGCGCCGGTCCACTCGGCGATGGCCGACCAGCCCTGCTCGCAGACGTGCGCGGTGATCTGGGTGCGCGACGGCAGCCCCCTGATGTCGTCGAGCGAGAACGACGTCGGGCGGCCGACGAGCCCGCCGACCGGCAGGCGCCAGTCGCGGAACGCCTCGCGCCGGTGGCGCTGGTACTCCTCGTCGTCGGGGTTGGTCTGGCCCCAGGTCGGAAAGTCGGGGGCGATGTCTTCCGGCCCGTACTCGCGGGCGAGCGGCTGGTCTCGGAGCAGCAGGCGGTTGGTGCTCATGGTGAGCACGTCGGCGGCGCCGACGAGGCCGCCGCGGACGCGGGGCGGCACGTAGACGTCGCGCGAGCATCCGGCCGCCATCAGCGTGCCGAGGGCGGGCACCTGCGCCAGCAGGCGGCGCCGCGAGAGGATGCGGGGACGGGCGATGCGACGCGGGGCGGCTTTGGAAGTGCTCATGACTCCTCCGCGGGCAACCGGAGCTTGCCGGTGATCATCGCACGGATGCGGTTGACGGCGCCCGCCGCCACCACCTCCAGCACGTGCACGACGACGAAGAGGACGAAGACCACGGTGCCGATGGTGTGCAGGGTCCGCGCCGACTGCCGGCCGCCGAACATGTCGAGCAGCCACGGCATCGCGGCGGTGAAGCCGGGCGACTGCGCGAGCCCCGTCAGCGTCATCAGCGGGACGTAGACGACCAGCAGCAGGAGATAGGACAGCTTCTGCAGCACGCCGTAGCGGGTGGCCGCGGCGCGCGCGCGCAGGCGCCAGGGGAGATGCGCGCGGAGGTCGTCTCGCAGACGCGCCGCGGTGAGCTCGTCCCGGCGCGGCACGAGGCGCTCGCGGAGGCGGCCGGTGGCGAGGTTCCAGCCGAAGTAGACGAGCCCGTTGACGAGAAAGACCCACGCGAAGGTGAAGTGGTAGTTCCGCCCCCACCGGCGGTCGCCCATCGCCCCCGCCTCGTCCCACGAGATGCCCCAGTCGGCGAGGCGGAAGATGGCCGGATAGCCCTGGTAGCCGGTGTGGCCCCAGTAGAGCTCGGGAAAGTCGAGAAAGATGTGGATGCCGCTGAGCAGCAGGTAGGCGCCGGCGACGACGTTGATCCAGTGGCAGATGCGGACGTTGTACGAGTGAAGGACGACCCACCGTGGACCAGCCCGGGAATCGTCGCCCGCGGCCCCGATCGACCCCGCGTTCTCAGGCATCGCACTCCACCGCCCCGATCCAGCCGGTCGGCGCCGATTTGACACGCTCGGACCGTGTCGGATAGGGTACCTCAGATCATGGCACTGCGGCACGGTCACCACACGGCGCAGCCCACCGTCCACCGGGGCGGGGCTGCGGATCTGCATGTGAGGTAGCTCGACCGCCCGTCACCGCCAACGCATGCGACCGCCCCGCCGACAACCACGGCGGGGCTTTTTTTTTGGAGGCCCATCGGGCAAGCGATCCGCGCCACCCGCCGGCGCGCGGCAGGACACGACATGGACTTCTCGAAACTGGACGGACTCATCCCCGCCGTCGTGCAGGACGCCTCGAGCGACGAGATCCTGATGGTCGGCTTCATGAACCAGGAGGCGCTGGACCTCACCCGCCGCTCGGGCTTCGCCACCTTCTTCAGCCGCACCCGCGGCAAGCTGTGGATGAAGGGCGAGACGTCGGGCAACACCCTCTCGGTGCGGGAGATCCTCGTCGACTGCGACGACGACACGGTGCTGCTGAAGGTCACCCGCAACGGCGAAGGCAACGTCTGCCACACCGGCGAGCGGACGTGCTTCTTCCGGACCCTGGAGCAGCCCGCCGACGACGCCGCGGCCGTCCCTTCGCCCCGCTGACACCCACCCGCGCATCGATCATGGCTGACACGACGTTACGGCTCGGCATCCCCAAGGGCTCGCTGCAGGACTCGACCATCCAGCTCTTCGCGCACTCGGGCTTCAACATCTACACGAGCTCGCGCTCCTACTATCCGACCATCGACGACCCCGAGATCGAGTGCACGCTCATCCGGGCCCAGGAGATGGCGCGCTACGTCGCCCACGGCGCCCTCGACGCGGGGCTGACCGGCCAGGACTGGATTGCCGAGCACCACGCCGCCACCGGCGACGAGGTCGTCGACGTCGCCGACCTCGTCTACTCGAAGCAGAGCTTCCGCAAGGTGCGGTGGGTGCTGGCCGCGCCCGAGGACTCGAAGTACCGCACGCCGCAGGACCTCGCCGGCGCCACCATCGCGACCGAGCTCGTGCGGGTGACCGAGGCCTGGTTCCAGCGGCTCGGGGTGCCCGTCAACGTGGAGTTCTCGTGGGGCGCGACCGAGGTCAAGCCGCCGCTGCTCGCCGACGCCATCGTCGAGGCGACGGAGACCGGCTCGACCCTGCGCGCCAACCGGCTCCGCATCATCGACACCGTCATCGAGTCGAACCCCCAGCTCATCGCCAACCCTGCCGCCCTCGAGGACCAGTGGAAGCGGACGAAGATCGAGAACATCGCGCTGCTGCTGCGCGCGGCCATCGAGGCCCAGGGCCGGGTGGGCCTGATGCTGAACGTGCGGCGCGCCGATCTCGACGCCGTGCTCGGGCTGCTGCCGGCCCTGCACGACCCGACGGTGGCCCCCCTCAGCAACGACGCGTGGGTCGCGGTGTCGACGATCATCGAGGAGTCGTCGGTGCGCGAGCTGATTCCGAAGCTGAAGGCGACGCGGGCGGAGGGAATCGTCGAGTTCCCCCTGAACAAGATCGTGCTGTGATGCGGATCATCGACTCGTCGGATCGCCCGGCCGTCCGCCAAGCTGCGCGCACGGAACACGCCGCCGAATTCCCGATCGACAGGATTGTGCTCCGATGCGGATCGTAGATTCGTCGGATCGGACGGCGGTCCGGCGCCTGGTCGACCGCCGCGACGACGTCGACCCCGGCCTCACCCGCCGGGTCGCGCGTATCGTGAGCGCGGTCCGGCGTTCCGGCGACCAGGCGTTGCTGCGCTACGCGCGGCGCTTCGACGGCCTCGACGGCCCCGTCG
The DNA here is from genome assembly GCA_965116765.1 of Vicinamibacterales bacterium. Lineage (GTDB taxonomy): Bacteria > Acidobacteriota > Vicinamibacteria > Vicinamibacterales > UBA8438 > JAJEEA01. Next base: position 3,772,718 of record OZ220718.1, read on the forward strand.
AGGTCTCTTCGGAGGAGATGCGGGCGGGGCTCGAGGCCGTCCCCGCGGAGCTGCGCGCGGCGTTGCGGACCGCGGCCGGCCACATCCGGCGCATCGCGCGGCGCCAGCTTCCGCGGGGTTGGCGGACGACGGTCACCGGGGGCGTCGAGATCGAGCAGCGCGTGACCCCGCTCGAGCGCGTCGGCTGCTACGTTCCCGCCGGGCGCTACCCGTTGCCGTCGTCGCTGCTGATGACCGCCGTCCCCGCGCGGGTGGCGGGGGTGCCCGAGGTCGTCGTGGTCTGCCCGCGACCCGACCCCGCGACCCTCGCGGCGGCGGCCATCGCCGGCGTCACGCGCATGTTCCGGCTCGGCGGCGCCCACGCCGTCGCCGCCCTCGCCTACGGCACCGCCACCGTCCCCCGCGTCGACAAGATCGTGGGACCGGGCAGCGCGTGGGTCGCCGCCGCCAAGGCGCTGGTGTCGGCCGATTGCCCCATCGACTTCCACGCCGGCCCGACCGAGATCGTCATCGTCGCGGCGCGCGGCGAGACGCGCTGGATCGCGGCCGACCTCGTCGCACAGGCCGAGCACGACCCCGACGCCCGGTCCATCGTGCTCACCCCCGACCGCCGCTTCGCGGCGCGCGTCGCCCGGCAGGTCGAGAAGCGGCTGCCGGCGGACGGGCCGGCGCGGACGTCCATCGAGCGCAACGGCGTCATCGTCGTCACCCGCTCGCTCGACGAGGCCGTCGACCTCGCCAACGACATCGCGCCCGAGCACCTCGTGTGCCTCGACGAAGACGTCGCGGCGCGCGCCACCCGCGCCGGCACCGTGTTCATCGGCCCGCACGCCGCGCAGGCGGCCGGCGACTACGCCACGGGGTCGAACCACGTGCTGCCCACCGGGGGCGCGGCCCGGTTCCGCGGCGGGCTCAGCGCGTCGGACTTCGTGTCGGTGCAGAGCGCGCAGCGCATCACGCGGGAGGGGCTCGAGGCCCTGGCCCCGACCATTCTCACCCTCGCCGAGGCGGAGGGGCTGACCGCCCACGCCGAGTCGGTGCGGGTGCGCGTGAAGGGGCGCCGATGACACCGCCGGCTGTCATCAACGGCGGAATGCTGCCATGAGACGCGCCAGGATCGAGCGCCACACGACCGAGACGCAGATCACCGTCCGCCTGGGCATCGAAGGCCAGGGCCGGTACGAGGTCAGCACCGGCATCCGCTTCCTCGACCACATGCTCGAGCTGGTGGCGCGCCACGGTGCTTTCGACCTGCGGATCGACGCGACCGGCGACCTCGACGTCGACCAGCACCACACGGTCGAGGACGTCGGCATCGCCCTCGGCGAGGCGGTTTCGAAGGCCGTCGGGACGCGGCGCGGCATCAACCGCGCCGGCTACTTCGTCATGCCGATGGACGAGACCCTCGGCGTCGCCGCCATCGACCTCGGCGGGCGCCCCCACGCGGTGGTCGACCTGCGCCTGCGCGTCAGGCTCGTCGGCGACCTGCAGTCGGAGCTGCTGCACGACTTCTTCGAGGGGTTCGCGCTCGGCGCGCGCGCCAACGTGCACGTGAAGGTGCTCTACGGACGGTCGAGCCACCACCAGGTCGAGGCCATCTTCAAGGCGTTCGCGCGCGCGCTGCGGGTGGCGTGCGACAAGGACGACCGCATGGCGAAACGGCTGCCGAGCACCAAGGAGCTGATGTAGGCGGGCGGCGGGACGGTTTGCCGAGATGATTGCGTTGATCGACTACGGCGCGGGGAACCTGACGTCGGTGCGCAAGGCGCTCGCCCACCTGGGCGCGCCGGTGACGACCCCGTCCGCGCCGGCGGACCTGGAAGAGGCGGCCGGCGTCATCGTCCCCGGCGTCGGCAACTTCGAGGTGACGGCCGCCCTCGGCGACGACTGGCGCGCCGCCATCCGCGGCCACATCGCGCGCGAGCGGCCCATGCTCGGCATCTGCGTCGGCATGCAGTGGCTCTTCGACGGCAGCGCCGAGGCGCCCGGCCACCCCGGCCTGGAGCTGCTGCCGGGCACGTGCGACCTGATCACCGACGAGGACGGCGCGGCGGCGGCCGGCGGGGCGCCGGCCGGCGGCGGCGACGCCGCGGAGGCGCTCGGGAACGCCGGCGGGTTCAAGGTGCCGCACGTGGGCTGGAACTCGCTGCACCGCACCCGCGACTCGTGGCTGCTCGAGGGCGTCGGCGAGGGCGACCAGGTCTACTTCACGCACTCCTACGCCGCCCCCGTCACCGAGAGCTGCGTGGGGTCGACCCGCTACGGCGTCGAGTTCGCGGCCGCGGTCGAGCGCGGAGCCGTCGGCGGCGTGCAGTTCCACCCCGAGAAGTCGTCCGACGTGGGACTCCGCATCCTCCGCAACTTCCTGCGCCGGGTGCGATAGCCGGGGTGCAACGGGGAGCGCCATGCTGTCGAAACGCATCATCGCCTGCCTCGACGTTCGCGACGGCGCCGTCGTCAAGGGCATCAACTTCGAGGGCCTGCGGAACGCCGGCGACCCCGCCACCCTCGCCGCCCGCTACAACCGCGAGGGCATCGACGAGGTCGTCATCCTCGACGTCACCGCGACCATCGAGGGGCGCAAGGCGCTGGCCGAGACCATCCGCGCCGTCGCGCGCGAGATCTTCCTGCCCCTGTGCGTCGGCGGCGGCATCCGCGGCGAGGACCACGCCGAGGCGGCCATCGAGGCGGGCGCCGACAAGGTCGGCATCAACACCGCGGCCCTCTCCCAGCCCGAGCTCATCACCACCCTGGCCCGCCGCTACGGCAGCCAGGCCGTCATCGTGGCCATCGACGCCAAGCGCGAGGGCGGCCGCTTCCGCATCTACGTGCGCAGCGGCCAGCAGGGCACCGAGCGCGACGCCGTCGAGTGGGCGCGCGAGGCGGCCGACCGCGGCGCCGGCGAGATACTGCTGACCTCGATCGACCGCGACGGCACCAAGCAGGGGTTCGACTGCGAGCTGACGGCGGCGGTGTCGGCGGCCGTGCCCATCCCCGTCATCGCGTCGGGCGGCGCCGGCAACTTCGACCACTTCGTCGACGTCTTCACCGCGGGCCGCGCCGACGCCGCCCTCGCCGCCTCGATATTCCACTACGCCGAGCACGCGGTCGAGGACCTCAAGGCGCACCTGCACGCGCACGGCATCCCCGTGCGGCTGCCGCGGCCGGTCGGGCGCGCCGACCGCACCCCGGCGGCGGACCCGACCTCATGCTGATCCCGTCCATCGACCCCGAGCACGGCCGCGTGGGGCAGACCATGCTGATCCGGTCGGTCGACCGCGGGAACGGCCGCGTGGTGAAGACCCACGCCGCTTCCCGTCCAACGCAGCGTGTGGAGGCCCGTACCACCGCCGCGTGGTGAAGACCCCATGCTGATCCCGTCCATCGACCTCAAGAACGGCCGCGTGGTGCAGCTCGTGCAGGGCGAGCGGCTCGCCATCGAGAGCGACGACCTCGACGGGTGGGTCGCGCGGTTCTCCGGGTTCCCCAAGGTCCAGCTCATCGACCTCGACGCCGCCATGGGGTCGGGCGACAACGACGCGCTCGTCCGGCGGGTCGCGCCGCGGCTGCCCTGCCGGATGGGCGGGGGCATCCGCTCGATCGCGCGGGCCGAGGCGGTGCTCGGCTACGGCGCGCAGGCGGTCATCGTCAGCTCGGCCCTCTTCCGCGACGGCCGGCCCGACCCGACGTTCGCGCGCTCCCTCGCCGACGCGGTCGGCGTCGAGCGCATCATCGGCGCCGTCGACAGCAAGGCGGGCCGCGTCGTCATCCGCGGCTGGACCGAGCCGGTGGAGGTGACCGCGGTCGAGGCGGTGCGGCAGCTCGAGCCCTACTGCGGCGAGTTCCTCTACACCCACGTCGACCGCGAGGGGCTGATGACCGGCACCGACCTCGACGCCGCGCGCGCGGTGGCGGCGGCGACGGGCCGGCGCGTCACCGCGGCCGGCGGCATCACCACCCGCGAGGAGATAGACGCCCTCGACGCCGCCGGCATCGACGCCGTCGTCGGCATGGCCATCTACACCGGCGCCCTCGACTACGCGCAGGATTCTGCTCCGTAGGGCATGGTGCAGAGGCCGGGTGGGTCGACGCGGCGGGAAGCCGGGGGCAACGGTGCCCCGAGCGTGAACCGCGAACGGCTCCGGACGCGGGTTCCGGACAGCTCGACGACACAGTCATGACTCAGCACTGGGACCCCGAATCCTACGCCACGCACGCCCGGTTCGTGTCCGACCTCGGCGCGCCGGTCGTGGACCTGCTGGCCCCCCGGCCCGGCGAGCGCATCCTGGACCTCGGGTGCGGGGACGGCGCCCTCACGGAGCGCTTGCGGAACGCCGGCTGCCTCGTCGTCGGCGTCGACAGCAGCCCCGAGCAGGTATGGGCGGCCCTCGAGCGGGGGCTCGACGCGCGGATCATCGACGCCCGCGAGCTTCCGTTCGACGCGGAGTTCGACGCGGTGTTCAGCAACGCCGTCCTCCACTGGGTCCGGGACGCCGACTCGGCCATCGACGGCGTCTGGCGGGCCCTGCGGCCGGGGGGACGGTTCGTGGCCGAGTGCGGCGGCGCCGGCTGCGTCGCCTCGGTCCGGGAGTGCTTCGCCGAGGCGCTGCGCGCGCGGGGCGTCGACAGCGCCGCCGCCGATCCCTGGTACTTCCCCACGGAAGACGAGTACCGCGCCCGCCTCGAGCGGCGCGGCTTCCGGGTCGATTCCATCCAGCGGTTCCCGCGCCCCACCCCGCTCCCCGGCGACGTGGTCCACTGGCTGGAGGTGTTCGCCCAGCCGTTCATCACCGCGGTGCCGGAGCCCGAGCGGCCGGCCCTGCTCGCCGAGATGCGGGAGCGTCTCGCCCCGCGCATCCAGGGCCCGGACGGAACGTGGGTCGTCGACTACGTCCGCCTGCGGTTCGCCGCCGCCCGGCGGTAGCCGCGCGGCCGTCCGATCCGGGTCGGTTCGCCGGCGGCGAGGCGGCGCCGTCGGGCGCGCTGCTGCCGTGTCGTTCTCGCCGGCGTCTCACTGTCTTGTCGCGCACGCCGGCTCACGCGGGCTGGACTGGCCGGCGGCAACGGCCGAATAATCACTGTGGTGGATGCTGCGCCTGACACGGCCGGGCGAGAGCGATTCCGGGCAAATTCGCCCGCCGCGCGTGTGGTCCCGGCATCCATCTCATTGGGGCCATGCGCCGGCGCGCGGGGCGGGCCGGACCCTGTCCGATCCGGGAAGGCGGGGGAACCTTGTACATCAGGCACGAGCATGCACTGGCCGGGTTGACCACGTTGCTGATGGCCACGGCGCTCGCCGGGCCGGCGTCGGCGGAGGCGGGCGGCGCCGCGAGGCAGGAAACCGGCGCAAGGGACGAGCAGAGCGCGACGCTGGTCGAGGAGCTCGGCCGCGCGCTCGAGATGACGCCGGCCGAGGTCGAGGCGCTGGGACTGTCGCCGGCCGAGATGCGGAGCCTGCTCGCCGGCTTCACCGAGGAGACGGTAGTCGTCGGCTCCCGCGCGGAGCCGCGCAGCGCCACCGAGTCGGCCGTCCCGGTGGACGTCCTGACGGTCGCGGACCTCGGCCGGCAGGGCGGGGGCGACCTGAAGGACCAGCTCCGCAACGTCATTCCGTCGTTCAACGTCAACACCCAGCCGATCGGCGGAGCCTCGACCGTGGTCCGGCCCGCCATGCTCCGCAACCTGGCGCCCGATCACACGCTGATCCTGGTCAACGGGAAGCGGCGCCACCGCGCGTCGATCATCGACTGGCACGGCGGCAACGGCGTGGCGTACGGCTCGCAGGCGCCCGACATCTCCACCATCCCGTCGATCGCGCTGCGTCAGGTCGAGGTGCTGCGCGACGGCGCGGCGGCCCAGTACGGCTCGGACGCGATTGCCGGCGTCATGAACTTCCAGCTCAAGGACGCGGCGTCGGGCGGGTCGCTGCAGCTCGACACCGGCATGTTCGGCGCCGGCGACGGGGAGTCCTGGCGGCTGGCGGGCAACGTCGGCCTGCCCCTCGGCCCCGGCGGGTTCGCCAACCTCAGCCTGCAGGCCGGCGCGTCGAACCCGACCAACCGCGCCGCGCCCCGCCGCGACGCGATCGCGCTCATCGACGCCGGCAACACCCACGTCGTCTCCGAAGCGCCGCAGCTCTGGGGCGCGCCGGACGTCGACGACGACCTGGCCCTCTTCGGGAACTTCGGCTACACCCTGCCCGCCGGGGTCGAGCTCTATGCCCACACCAACTACGCCGGCAAGACGGTCACCGGTGGCTTCTTCTTCCGCAACCCGAACGTGCAGCGCGGCATCTACAGCAACGACAACGGCCGCACGCTGCTGATAGGCGATGCGCGGGCCGCGCGCGGCGCCGGGTCGGCCGGCTGCCCGACGGTGAGGGTCACCGACGACCGGCCCGATCCCGTCGCCCTGCGGCGCGTGCGCGACGATCCCGACTGCTTCTCGGTGCAGGAGGTATTCCCGGGCGGCTACACGCCGCGGATGGGCGGAACCGTGCGCGACGTGGCGATCGTCGGGGGCGCGCGCGGCACGGCCGGCGACCTCGACTGGGACGTGAGCGGATCGCTCGGGGTCCACGACGCCGACCTGTTCAGCTACGACACCGTCAACGCTTCTCTCGGTCCGGATACGCCGACCTCGTTCGACCTCGGCACCAACCGCCAGCGGGAGATCAACTTCGGCGCCGACGTGTCGTACGCGGTCACGGACCGGGTCAACCTCGCCGCCGGCATCGAATGGCGCGACGAGCAGTTCGGGGCCGGCCGCGGCGATCCGGCTTCCTGGGCCGTCGGCCCGTTCCACGAGCAGGGCTTCTTCGCGGGCGCACACGGCTTCCCCGGCTACGGGCCGCTGGCGGTCGGCGAATGGAGTCGCAGCAACTTCGCCGCCTACGGCGACCTGGAGGTGACCGGCGCCGACGGCGACTGGACGGTCGGCGGGGCCATCCGGGCCGAGCGCTTCGAGGATTTCGGCGCGACGACGAACGGCAAGGTGTCCGGCCGCCTGGGCTTCGTGCGCGGCAGCGTGAGCACCGGGTTCCGGGCACCGACGCCCGGACAGCAGAACGGGTTCAACCTGTCGAGCTGGTTCGACCCCTCGGTGGGCTATCTGATCATCAAGGCGGTCATTCCGCCGAACTCGCCGGTGGCGCAGCTGCGGGGCGGCGCGCCGCTCGGGCCGGAGGAATCGATCAGCTACACCGGCGGCGTGGTGCTGGACCGCGGCGCGTTCACCCTCACGGCCGACTACTTCCGCGTCGAGGTGTCCGACCGCATCGGCGTCACGAGCATCTTCACGCTGACCGACGCCGAGGTCGTCGGCCTGCTGGCGGGCGGGGTGCAGTCCGCCCGCGACCTGCGCTACTTCCAGTTCTTCACCAACGCCTTCGGCACGACGTCGCAGGGCATCGACGTGGTCTCGACGTGGACGCCGATCGCGCTGCGCGGCAACACGGTGGTCAGCGCCGCCTTCAACTACACGCGCACCGAGGTGACCGACAACGACCGGGGACTGCTGAACGCCCGGCGCACGGCCGAGTACGCCTACGCGCTGCCGCGCACGCGGTGGAACGCGGCGGTGACGCAACGCCTCGGGGCGGCCAGCCTGCTCGGCCGCGTGAGCTACTACGGCGGCTGGTACGACTTCGACAGCGGGCTCAGCCGCGCGACCGGGATCTACGTGCCGGCGGGCGGCCTGCACAACGGTTTCTTCGAGGGCCGGCCCATCGTCGACCTGGAGCTGAGCGTCGACCTCGGGCGGGGAACGACGCTGGCGGTCGGGGGCCAGAACGTGCTCGACACCTATTCGCAGGTCTCGGAGCTCGCCACGGACGTGGGCGAGCTGTACAGCGAGTACACGCCGTGGGGCTACAGCGGCGCCTACTACTACACGCGGATCGGCTACGACTGGGGCGACTAGCGTCCCGGCCGTGAAGCTCGCGAAGGGTCCGGATCGCGGCGAATGCCTTCAAGTACTGGGGGCCAGGAGTCGGCGCTGTAGAACGGCGCGGGCTCCTGGAGGATTGAGGGTTGGTTGGGCCGCGAGCGGAGCAGCAGGCGACGCTCTCCGGGCTACAATGCGCCCGTCATGACCCCGCCGGAAGGGAGGGCGCCCGACCGCCGGTACCCCGGCAGCCCGGTGCTGTGGCGGCTCGCGGTGCTCGGGACATCGATCTTCTACCGCATCGACCGGGTCGGCCCCCCGCTGCCCGAGGGCCCCGTCCTCCTCGTCGCCAACCATCCCAACACCGTCCTCGACCCCGCCGTCATCCAGGGGACGGCGACCCGGCCCATCCGGTTCCTCGCCAAGTCGACCCTGTTCGAGCGGCACGTGCTGAGCCCCTTCGTGCGGCGGTCGGGGGCGATACCCGTCTACCGCCGCATCGACCCCGGGGTCGACACCTCGCGCAACGCCGAGACGTTCGCGGCGGTCGAGCGGGCGCTGGCCGGGGGGGACGCCATCTGCCTCTTCCCCGAGGGCATCAGCCACGTCAGCGGCCGCCTCGAGCCGCTGAGGACCGGCGCCGCCCGCATGGCGCTGGCCGCCGCCGCGGCCGGCCGCCGCGTCGCGATCGTGCCGGTCGGGCTGAACTTCGACCGCCTGCCGATGTTCCGGTCGCGGATGACCGCGATGTACGGCCGGCCGTTCGACGCCGGCGACCTCGTCGACGCCTTCCGCGCGGACCCGCACGGCGCCACCCGCATCCTGACCGAGCGCATCGCCGCGCGGCTCCGGCGGGTGATGATCGAGGCCGACCCGCGCGCCGACCTGCCGCTCGTCGACCGCGTCGACCGCCTCTACGCCGCCGCCCGCGGCGTCTCGCGCGACCCGGCCGAGCGGGTCCGCCGGCGGCGGCTCATCGCCCGCGGCATGGACCGCCTGCGGGAGGAGCACCCCGACCGCTACGACGCCATCCTCGGCGACGTGCTCGCCCACGACGAGCAGCTCCGCGCCCTGGGGCTGCGCGAGCAGGACCTCGACCGGCGGATGCCGGCGGGTCGGGTGCTGCGGTTCGTGCTGCGGGAGGGCGGCCGGGCCCTCGTGACGGGTCCCATCGCGGTGCTCGCCCTGGCGTGCTTCGCGGTCCCGTACTACGGCACGTGGGCGCTCAGCGGCCGGGCGCCCGACCCCCAGAGCCGCGCCGCGTGGGAGGTCGTGGGCGGCGCCGTCGTCTACGGGGCGTGGATCGCGGCCCTGTCCGTCGCGAGCGGGCTGTGGTTCGGCGGCGGCATCGGGGCGGCGACGGCGGCGGGGCTCGTCGCCCTCGCGTTCACGGGGCTGAGCGCCATCGAGCGGCAGGCCGCGGTCGTCCGGCTCGTGCGGGCGTTCCTCGCCACCCGCCAGACGCCGCTCCGGGCGCGCGCCCGGCTGAAGCGCCAGCGGGCGGCCATCGCGGCCGTGCTCGAGCGCGTCCACGAGTGGCTGAGCACCCGCGAGCCCGGGCCGGGGCCGGCCACACCGGACGGCCGGACCGCGCGAGCGGACGCGAGCCCGGGCCAGGTGCCGGGAACCGAGCCGCCTCCGCCCGCACCGGACGGGGCGGCGCCGCGAGCGGGCACGATCTCCGGCCACGAGACCGGCACCGGGCCGGCCACGCCCGACGATTCGGAACCGCGTGCGGAATCGGACTCGGGCCACCCGCTCGGGACGGAACCCACCGGACGGCCGGCCACGCCCGACGGTCAGCGGCCGAGATCGGGAGTGCCCGCCGGCCCGCGCGCCGGGAGCGGGTGAAGTAAACTCCCATACATGGCCGAAGCGGACCCACACGACCTGGAGGTGCTCTACGACCGGCACGTCCGGGCGATGTACGGGCTGGCCCTGCGCATCCTCCGGGACCACGGGGAAGCGGAGGCGGTGGTGCAGGCGGTTTTCGCCGACGCCTGGTCCCGTATGCAGGAGGCCGACGGCGAGCCCGAGCCGACGGCAACGCGGCTGCTCGCGGCGACCCGTCGCCGCGCCATCGAGCGGCTTCGGGCCCTTTCCGTTCCCCCCCCGGACGACCCCGCCGTCGTCGAGCTGCCCATGCCCGCCATCGCCGACGAGCGCCCGCCCCTGTCGGCCGAGGCGGTGGCCCGGCTGCGGGCGGCGCTGGCCGATCTCCCCGTCATCGAGCGCACCGCCATCGAGCTCGCCGGCCTCGAAGGCATGACCGCGGTCCAGATCGCCGAGCGCCTCGAGCAGCCCCCCGAGACGGTCCGGACCCGGATACGCAACGGTCTGCTGAGCCTGCGGGAGGCCCTGACGGCATGATCGATCGGATCGACGACACCTGGAGCGACCGCGCCGCCCTGTACGCGCTCGGGGCCCTCGGCGAAGCCGAGCGGAGCCGCTTCGAGGAGCACCTCGAAACCAGCATGGACTGCGTCCGGGAGGTGAAGTCGCTGCTGCCGGTGGCCCACCACCTGCCGCAGACGGCGCTTCCCATCGATCCGCCGCCGGCCCTGCGCGAACGGGTGCTGCGGGAGGTCGCGGGCTGGACGCCGGCGCACCCCGAGCCTCGAGAGCCCGGGCCGGCCCCGCGCGGGAAGCCCGTCACCAGCCCGTCGGCGAGGTCGGGGCTCGGCCCCCTGTTCTGGCTCGTGGCGCTCCTGCTCGTGGCCGTCGCCGGCGGCGGCGGATCCTACGTGGCCGCGCTGCACCGGCAGATCGCGGACCTGCAGGCGGACGCGCAGTCCGCCAACACCCGCGCCGACATCCTGGAGCTCGAAGCGAAGGTCGCCGACCTCGAGGCCGCCCGGCGGGACGAGGTGATCGCGATCGCGATCGATCCGACGGTCCGGTCGCTGACCCTGGCCGGGCAGCCGCTCGCCCCCGTCGGCACGGGTCGCGCCCTGTGGACCGAGTCGGGCCTGATGGCCTTCCTGGCCACCGGGCTCCCCCCCCGCCCGAGGGCGAGACCTACCAGCTCTGGTTCGTCACGCCGGAGGCCGCCCCCGTCCCCGCCGCGCTGGTCCTCCCCGAGGCGGGCGGCGATGCCACCGTGACCCTGCAGATCCCGGAGGGGGTGACGCCGGCGGCGATGGCGGTCACCATCGCGAGCCCGCCGGCGGCGCGTCGCAGCCCACCGGCGACGTCTACCTGCTGTCGGACACCCGGGCCTGCGCCGTAGAACCCTGCAGAGTCCTAGCAGGGTTGGTTGCGACCACGTACGACGCGCGCGCCCAGGCGGGACCGCACCGAAGGCGACGGTGGCTCCCGGGAAGCGGACCCGAAGGCCGACTCCGGTGGGCGGGCCGCCCGGCAACTTCGCACGGCCGCGATCGCGACGCGGGCCCCCGGCTCACTCGGCGGCAGCGTCCCGCCGCCTCAGCAGGCCTCGACCAGGGCAACTGCGCCCCTGTGACCCCGGGGTTCCGGGGGGAGGCCCCGGCCGGGCTTGAGCGCGCTGGCTCGGCCACGAGGCCGAGGCCGACGTAGAGCCAGCGATCCCCGCCGTACGCGGGCGGTTCCTCGCCGAGGGCCCGCGCTTCCTGCACCCAGCCGCTCCAGGTCCGGGGTTGGACGGGAACGGGTCGCGCAGCTCTACGACACGCGGTCACAACGTCCGGACGAGGTCTCGACGCGAGGTCCGTGGTCGGGCGCGAGTGTCCCGGAGGTCCGTCGCCGAGCGTCCGTACTCGTCGGCCCGCGGCACCCAGCCGCGGCCAGCCGTCGGAGATGGCCGGATAGCCGGCACCGGTGGTCGGGCGCGCGACGATCCGCACCGGCGCGACCATCGTCGGTCCGCGCCGCGACCGACGCGGGCCGGACGCTCCGGCGAAACCAGCATGTAGACTGCACCGTGGAGGTGAAGTCGTCCGTACTGCGCGTCGTTGAACTCGAAGGCCCGGACCCCTGACGCCCAGGCGGGAGAGGTCGCCGCCCGCCTCGACGTACTCGAGCAGCCGGTCGTTGCTCGAGCCGCAGCACCAGGTTGCGCTCGTAGAGCCGGACCCCGGTGACGATGGCGAGAGGGCGCGTAGCCCTCGATGGGCGCCTCGGTCGACCCTCGACGCCGAACCTCAGCACGTAGCCGCCAGGTGATCCGGGCTCGAGCCGCGTCAGCACCGAGCTGGCTCGATGGCCGCCTCGACGGCCCGCGTGGACGGGAACGGGTCGCGCAGCCGTCGGCGTACGCCATCCCGGTCGCCGAGGAAGTAGAGCCCGCGCTCCTGCACCCAGCCGCTCCACCATCGCGTTCGGATAGCCGAACACCGGGTGGTCGGGCGCGACGATCCGCACCGGCGCGTACTCGTCGGTCACGCGGCCGCGGCCGACGCGGGCCGGATAGGGTCCGTACTGCGCGTCGTTGAACTCGAACTTGTTGTACTGCACGACCATCGTCCCGCCCGCCTCGACGTACTCGAGCAGCCGGTCGTTGTTCGCCCGCAGCACCAGGTTGCGCTCGTAGGCCCGGACCCCGGTGACGATGACGTCGTAGCGGGAGAGGTCGCCGAACCTCAGCTCGTCGCCGGTGATGTGCTCGAGCCGCGCCCCGAGCTGCTCGATGGCCGGCGGCACCTCGTCGCCGACCCCGTCCACGTAGCCGACCAGGAGGTCCGGGTCGAGCCGGACGTCGAGGACCTTGATGGCCGCCTCGGCCGCGTGCACGAGGTGCCGCCGCGCCACGTGGGGATACTCCACCACCTGGTAGCCGCGGTCGAAGCGCTCGCCGCCGGCCTCGAACCGCGCGCCGATGCGGTAGTCGCCGGCCGGCGCGTCGGCGGGCGGCTCGACCGCGAAGCGGACCGTCCGCGCCTCGTCCTCGCGGGTGAAGGCCACCGGAATCCGGTCCGGCGACTGCCGCCAGCCGTCGGGCAGGTCGAGGGTGACGACGCCGCGGCGGCGCCGACCCCCCCGTTGCGGACGGTGACCCGGACGTCACGGGGCGCGGCCGCGCCGACGGGGGCGATGGCGATCTCGGGCGCAATCTCGACCGCGAACGGCGGCACCACGTGCAGCTCCATCCGCTTCTCGCCCGCGAAGATGTCGCTGCCGTAGCGGAAGGTGACGGGCCGCTCCACCGTGATCGAGGCGGTGCCGAAGTCGAGCTCGAAGGCGGCGAGGAACGGCGTGGGCCGGAACGGCGCCCCGAACGGCACGTCGGGGTCGACCCGGTACCGCGCCGCGTCGGGCAGCGCTCCCAGTAGATGTCGGTCGCCGCCGCCGACGCGGGCAGGCTCAGCGGGGTCTCGCAGCGGTACACCGCGCCGGGGACGAGGGCCCCGGTCCCGCACGTCGACTCGGCCGCGTCGAAGCCCTGGAAGCGGACGCCTTCGACGGTGGCGCGGTCGCCGCCGTGGTTCGCCACCTGGGCCATCACCGTGATGCCCTGGCCCGGGGTCACGACGCCGTCGTCGGCGAAGACGTCGAGGCGCAGGCCGTGGGCCAGCACCACCGCGCGCTCGTACTGGGCCTCCTTCCGCGCGAGCCGGAAGTCGATCTCGAAGACCGCCTCGTCGGACAGGCCGAACGTGTCGAGGTCGTCCCGCAGCGTGCGGACCGCGCCGAGCCCCGCGAGCAGGGTCACCCGCTGGGCCTCGGGCGCGCCCCGCTCGTAGACCTGGAGGGCGGTGGCGGCGTGGCGGGCAAGGGTGCTCAGGCCCTCGACGAGAGCCCGCGGGGGCTCGGGCCCGGCATGCCGGGCGAGGCCCGCGATGGAGGTGTCGACCCCGTCGAAGAGCGAACGCTCCTCGCGCCCCGCGTGGCCGGGGATGACGGTGTCGTCGAGCCGGTAGCGGATCGACGCCGGCCCCGGCAGGCTGACGAGAGGCGACATGCCCTGGCACTTGTGCATGCCGCGGGCGTGGCTCCCGATCTCGGCGTAGGTGCGGCCCAGCAGCGGGTCGAACCGGCTGAGATCGATGGAAGCAGTCGCCGCTCGCGCGGCCTCGCGGCCGAAGCCCGGGGGCGGCCCGCCGGGCCCGCCGCCGGTGCGCCCGAACCCGCCGGCGAAACGGAAGGCCGGGAACCCTTCGCGAAAGTAGAACTTCTTCGGCTGCCACGGCCGCAGCCCGTCCGCGAGATGCTCCGGGAACCGGGCCGGATCGGCGGCGGCCGCGTAGGCCTCCCGCGCGATGATCGCCGAGGCCTGGTGGTGCTGGCCCCCGCCCTCGCCGTCGGGGCTCATCGCGACGATGACGTCGGGCCGGATGGTGCGGATGAGGCGGACGAAGTCGCCGAGGATGATCTCGCGCCCCCACTTCTCGAACGTCTCCTCGCGGCTGAACGAGTAGCCGAAGTCGACGGCGCGGGTGAAGAACTGCTCGGCCCCGTCGAGGCGGTGCGCGGCCTCCAGCTCCTCGCTCCGCAGCACCGCCAGGGCGTCGAAGAGCTCGGGGCCGATCTCGTTCTGCCCGCCGTCGCCGCGGGTGGCGCTGACGAGCGTCGTGCGCACCCCCTCGCCGTGGCTCAGCAGCGCGAGCAGCCCGTTGATCTCGTCGTCGGGGTGCGCCACCGCCGACATGAACGTCCCGACGTTGTTGAGCTGCCGCAGCACGAGCCCGAGCTCGGTCCGGCCGTTGACCGGCTCCGCGGGCTGCGCCCGCGGGGTCGCCCCCGGGACTGACAGGAATACAAGCAAGGCAACGCTTGCCGCCAATGCGCGCGTCTTCATCATGATCCCCCGAGTATACCCGCTGGCGGCGTCCGCGGGCGGATGCCGGCGTCCGGAGCCGGCAGTGAGGGCAGGCGTCCGGCGGCGGTCCGGGCGCGGGCCGCCCCGAGCCCGCACGCGTTCGGACTCGTCGCGGGCGACGCGAGCCGCGGCGGGCACGCTGAGCGAGCCGGAATCCCGGAACGGAAGCGGCTCCCGTCAGTGGGCCGCGAGCACCGGCTCGCGTGCCAGCACCTCGGCGTAGAAGGCCTCGTAGCGGGGCACGATGGCGTTGACGCAGAACCGCTGCTGGACGGCGGCGAGCCCCGCCGCCGCGACCTCGCGGTGACGCGGCCGGTCCGCCAGGAGGGCCGCGCCGCTCGACGCCATGCCCTCGAGGTCGTCGGGGTCGTGCAGGAAGCCGGTGACCCCGTGCTCGATCACCTCGGGGAGCCCGCCGACGCGGGACGCCACCACCGGCACCTGGCACGCCATCGCCTCGAGCGCGGCGAGCCCGAAGCTCTCCTGCGCCGACGGCAGCAGGAACAGGTCGGCGACCGAGAGCAGCGGCACCACCCGCTCCTGCTCGCCGAGGGGGACGACGGCGTCGCTCAGGCCGAGGTCCCGGGCCCGGCGCACCGCCCGGTCGAGGTCGGGTCCGTCCCCGACCAGGAGCAGCCTCGACGGCACGCGCCGGCGGATGCGGTCGAAGACGTCGATCACCGCCTCGACGCGCTTCACCGGCCGGAAGTTCGAGACGTGGATGACGAGGCGCGTCTCGCCGGCGCCGGCCGCGTCGCCGGCGCCGGCGACGGCGGCCATGCCGATGCCCGGGACGGCGCCGGCCGCTCCCGCGAAACGCGCGCGCAGGGCGGCGTCTTCCGAGCGGCGGTGGATGTCGCAATCGAGGAAGTTGGGGATGACCCGGATGTCGGCCCGCACCGAGAGCTGCCGGTACGTGTCGGCGCGCAGGCTGTCGGAAACCGCGGTCACCCCGTCGGACTGGTCGATGCAGAACGCCGCCGTCTCCGAGTACGAGCGGTCGCTGCCGATCAGGGTCACGTCGGTGCCGTGCAGGGTGGTGATGACCCGCGGCACGCGCGCCCCCGCCGTGTTCGCGAGAATCTGCCGGGCCAGGTACGCGGCCGCCGCGTGGGGGATCGCGTAGTGGGCGTGGATGACGTCGAGGCGGTGCTCGCGGCTGACCTGGACGATCTTGTTGGCGAGCGACAACAGGTGTTGCGGCTCGCGAAACAGCGGATACCCCGGGGTGTGGACGGCGTGGAAGACGAGCCCGACCTGGAAGTCGGGCACCCGGAACGGCATCTCGGTGCTGATGAGCCGCACCTCGTGCCCCCGCTGGGCCAGGGCCTTGGCGAGCTCGGTGGCGACGATGCCGCTGCCGCCCACGGTGGGATAGCAGACGATGCCGACGTTCATCCGCTCGGTGTCTCCTCGGTGCGACTGTCCCCGGCGCGGCGAGGGCGCCGCCCGCACGTCGAAGGACGAGCCGGCGGCCCGGAGCGTTTCACCGGCATGGTTCCTGCATTCCTACAGATCCGGACTGGAGGAAGCCACATGAAGTCGATCACGTCTCACGTCCTGCCCGCGCTCGTCTTCCTCTCCGCGGCCGGCGCGGACACCGCAGCCCAGTCTCTCGTCGAGGTGGCGCGGCAGGAACGGCTGCGGCGCGAGGCGTTGGCCCGGCAGGCCGGCCCCGACGCGGCGCCGCCGAGGGTCTACACCGACGCCGACCTCGTGTACAGCGGCAGGCTCACGATGCGGGTCGGCGACGACGAGGCGAACGCGGGCGCAGAGGCCGGGGAGGCCGCGACGGATCCGGAGACCCCGGCGGCGCCTCCGGAGGCCGCAGCCGCCGGCGACGAAGACCGGTGGCGCAACCGCATGGCCGAGGCCCGGCAGGCGGTCGAGCAGGCCGAGCGCCGGGCCGCCGAGCTCCAGACCCGCGTGAACCGCCTGTGGGCCGACTTCACCGCCCGCGACGACCCGGCGCAGCGCGCCGCCATCGAGCAGGATCGCCTGGCCGCGCTGGCCGAGCTCGAGGAGACCCGGGCCGAGGCCGAGGAGCTCGCCCGGGCCGTCGCCGACCTGCGCGACGAGGCCCGGCGGGCCGGCGTCCCGCCGGGCTGGCTGCGATGAGCCCGTCCTACGGCAGCCGCTTGCCCGAGTACTCCAGCATCTGCGCGGTCAGGTCCATCGGATAGGAGATCGCCACGTCGACGATCTCCCCCGCGTCGTCGAGCACCGGCTCCAACCGGGGCTGCACGAACCCCGAGTACGACGGCAGCCCGACGGCGTCGACCCGGGCCACGACCTCGTCGCGGAGGGCGGGGTCGAAGTAGATGCCGTGGGTCTCGAACAACGTCCGGGCCGCGTCGTAGTCGCCCTCCGACTTGATGCGCTGCACCTCGGCGAGCAGGGTCGCCACCCCCGCCCGGAACGCCTCGGCGTCGACCATCACGTAGTAGGTCCTGCCGTCGCGCTCGCGCCGGTCGATGGCCTCGGTGTTGGCCATCAGCCAGTGGACAATCATCTGGCGGTTGCGCATGTGGTCCTGCTCGATCTGGTTCCCCTCGCGCATGCGGCGGAGCTGGAGCAGGGCGTTGCGCGTGTACGCCTCGTACTGCGCGAGCACGATGTCGTCGTGGGCGTCGGCCGGGAGCACGCCGATCTCCACCAGCTTCGGGTCGGCGATGAAGTAGAGGCCGATCAGGTCGGCCCGCGCCTCCTCGAGGGCCGAGTACTGCTCGTTCAGGTAGGGCTGGGCCGAGCCGCCGAGCCGCTCCGCGAGCTGCCCCGAGGCGTGGCCGATGACCTCGTGCATGTTGGTGGTCATCTCGCTCGCGAGGCTGCCCCAGACCCGCGACCGCTCGGCCTCCTCCTCGGTCCAGGCAAACTCCTGCCGGTAGCCCCCCGGCTGCGACAGGTCGTAGCCCTCGATGACGTTGGCGAGCGAGATCGACTTGCTGCCGTGCTGCTCGCGCACCGTCTGGTCGTTGGGCAGGTTGATGCCGATGGGGGTCAGGGGGCCGGCGTCGCCGATCTCGATGACGACCTCGATGGCGTTGGCGGTGATGCCGGTCACCCCCGCCTTGCGGTAGCGGGGATCCCACGGCATGCGGTCCTCGAACCACTGCGCGTGCTCGGCGATGGTCCGGATGGCCCCCGTCTTCTCGGGGTCGACGTAGAAGACCAGGGCCTCCCACGCCCCCTTGGCCCCCCGGGCGTCCATGTACACCTCGGTGAAGCCGTTGATGGTGTCGACCGACGAGTCCTGGTCCTCGACCCACGCGATGTCGTAGACGCGCTGGTCGACCGGCGACCCCGTCTTGTAGTAGGCGATGTTGGCGCGCAGCGCCTTCGCCATCGCCTCGCTCGCGTAGGGGACGGCCGCCTCGAGGTGGCCGATGATCTCCGAGATCTCGTCGCTGTACTTGCCCCCGACCTTGTAGACCTCCTCGACGAGCCGGCCGTCGACCTTCACGAGGCGCGAGGTCAGCGGGTACTCCTCGTCGAACGTCTCGAGGTCGGCCATCGAGACGCCCTTGTAGAAGTTGTTGGCGCTGGCCAGCAGCATGTCCTCGCCGGGGCCCGGGGTCTTGTTGGTCACGATGGGCTCGAAGTCGGGGTCGAAGAAGAGCGGCGTCATCCGCTCGACCATGCCACCGAGGTCCTCGCCGTCGCGCAGGGGGAGCTCGGCCCCGTCGGCCGCCGCCGCCCGCACCGCGTCGGCGAACGCGGCGGGGGTCGTCTCCATCACGAATCGGCGGGCGGTGAGGTTGTTGAACGGGCCGGTGTTGATCCAGAAGAGCTTGGCGTACTTCTCGACCGCGGCCAGCGTCCCCTCGTCGATCCCGTCCGGATGGGTGACGATCTCCTCGAGGACCTCGCGCATCTCGAGGTTGTGCTCGTAGCGCTGGTCGTAGTAGATGTCGCGCCCCGCCAGCGCCGCCTGGTAGAGATGCCAGACGAGGGTCTTCTCGCGCAACGTCAGCGCCTCGAAGCCGTCGGCGTAGAGCTGCACGACCGAGGCGTCGTCGATGCGCTCCAGCAGGTGACGCCGCTCGCCCTCCTCCTGCGCCGCCGCCGGGGGCGCGCCGACCCCCGCCGCCAAGACCAGCGCCGCCGCCGTCCCGAGCCACTTCTGATACCGCATGGAGCCTCCCCGACCGCGGCCCGTCGCCGCGTTCATCTCTGCTAAGCTACCAACCTTGGTGCGACTGTCGGCAGCCGCCGGCTGCCGGGCAGTCTACCGCCCCCCGGCACGGGACATCCAGCCGGTGCCCCCGCGCCAAGGGGCTCGCATGCGCCAGTTTATCCCGTACGGAACCGTGCGGTCCCGTGTTGCAAGGAGAGGCATGATGACCCGTTGGCAGCGAACGGCGTTGGTGATGTCGGTGGCCCTCGCGGGGCTGGCGCTCGCCGGACCGGCGGCGGCGCAGCAGCAGGCGCTGACCATCGACGCGATCTACCACCCCGACCGGCGCGTCGACTTCAACGGCGACGCCCCGACCGGGCTGACCTGGATCGACGATGCGCGCTACCTCCAGCGGGAGCGCGGCGGCGGCCGCAGCGACCTCCTTGCGGTGAACGCCGCGACCGGCGACACGGAGCCGTTCCTCGACGCCGGCGCCCTCGAGCAGGCGCTCGCCGACCTGCCGGGGATGAGCGCGGCCGCGGCGCGGAGCGCGGCGCGGGGCCGGTTCGTGTGGAACGCCGACCATTCGGCCGCCGTCATGAACATCTCCAGCGACCTCTACCACCTCGACCGGCGGAGCGCCGACCAGGTGCGCGTCCGGCGGCTGACCCGCGACCCCGCCGAGGAGAAGATGCCCGCCTTCAGCCCCGACGGCCGGACGGTGGCCTTCGTCCGCGACTACGACCTCTTCGTGGCGGACGTCGACACCGGACGGGAGTGGGCGCTCACCGAGGGCGGCGACGGCGTCGAGCTCCTCAACGGCGAGCTCGACTGGGTGTACCAGGAGGAGATCTACGGCCGCGGCAACTTCAAGGGCTTCTGGTGGAGCCCCGACTCGGCCCGGCTCGCCTACCTGCAGACCGACGAGAGCCCCGTCCAGGCGTTCACCGTCGTCGACCACCTGCCCTACCGGCTCGGCCTCGAGCACACCAACTACCCCAAGGCCGGCGACCGCAACCCGCTCGTCCGCCTCGGCGTCGTGCCCGCGGCGGGAGGCGAGACGACCTGGGTCGACCTCGGCCGCTACACCCCGACCGACATGCTGGTGGTCTCGGTGGGCTGGACGCCCGGCGGCGACGAGGTCGTCTTCCAGGTGCAGAACCGCGAGCAGACGTGGCTCGACCTGAACCTCGCCGAGTCCGCCACCGGCGAGATGACCCACCTCTTCCGCGAGACCACCCCGGCCTGGGTCTCCGTCAACGGCGACCCCCGGTGGCTCGACGACGGCACGTTCCTGTGGCTCAGCGAGCGCTCGGGGTGGAAGCACCTCTACCACTACCGGCCCGACGGCGAGCTCGTCCGACAGGTCACCGACGGCGAGTGGGAGCTGCGCACCCTGCACGGCGTCGACGAGGACGACGGGTGGGTCTACTTCTCGGGCACCCGCCGCAGCCCCATCGGCGGCGACGTCTACCGCGTCCGCCTCGACGGCGAGGGCCTGACCCGGCTATCCGAGCGCCCCGGCACCCACGCCGCCCGCTTCAGCCCCGGCTTCACCTGGTACATCGACACGTGGAGCGACGTCGAGACCCCGATCCAGGTGCGCCTGCACGCCGCGGACGGCGACGAGGCCCGGGTCATCGCCGAGAACCGCGTCCGCGCCCTCGACGACTACCGCCTGTCGAGCCCCGAGTTCCTGCAGGTGACGGCGCGGGACGGCTTCGTCATGGAGGCCATGCTCATCCGGCCCCCCGACTTCGACCCCGCGCGCCGCTACCCCGTGTTCCAGCACACCTACGGCGGCCCCCACGCCCAGCAGGTCCGCAACCGCTGGGGCGGCACCGCCAACCTGTTCTACCAGCTCCTCGCCCAGCACGGCATCGTCGTCTGGGTCATGGACAACCGCACCGCGAGCGGCAAGGGCGCGGTGTCGACCTGGCCCGTCTACCAGCAGTTCGGCAAGCAGGAGCTCGCCGACATCGAGGACGGCATCGCCTGGCTGCGCGAGCAGCCGTGGGTCGACGCGTCCCGCATCGGCATCGAGGGCTGGAGCTACGGCGGGTTCATGACCAGCTACGCCCTGACCCACAGCGACAGCTTCGCCATGGGCATCGCCGGCGGCACCGTCACCGACTGGCGCGACTACGACACCATCTACACCGAGCGCTACATGCGCACCCCGCAGAACAACCCCGACGGCTACCGCGAGAGCTCGCCCCGCTTCAACGCCGCCGACCTGCACGGGGCGCTGCTGCTCATCCACGGCACCATGGACGACAACGTCCACATGCAGAACACCCTGCAGTTCGCCTACGAGCTGCAGAAGGCGGGCAAGCAGTTCGACCTGATGCTCTACCCGCGCCAGCGCCACGGCATCGTCGACCCCGACCAGAACGCCCACCTGCGCCAGAAGATGCTCGACTTCACCCTCGAGCACCTGCGGCCGCACGGGGAAACGGCGAACTGAGTCGCACGGCAAGGGGTCGCGGCTCGAGGATGCCGAGACGCCCCTCGGTCGCACGGGGAAGCGGCGAACTGAGTCGCACTGCAAGGGGTTGGGGCTCGAGGATGCCGAGGGGCCCGCGGCCGCACGGGGAAGCGGCGAACCGAGTCGCACTGCAGGGGTTGGGGCTCGAGGATGCCGGGGGGCCCGCGGCCGGACGGGGGAGCGGTAAACCGAGATCTCGGGCCCGAGGCACTATCGCCCATGGCTGAGCTCGACGTCACGCCACGGTCCAGGACGCCCGGGCCCGCGCCCCCGCCCCCGCACCCTCCGGCGTCGGCGGCGCCCGCCCTGGAGAACGGAGACCGGCTCACGCGATGCGAGTTCGAGCGGCGCTACGCGATGCGGCCGGACCTCAAGAAGGCGCAGCTGATAGAGGGAATCGTCTACATGCCGTCGCCGGTCGGCCTCGTCCACGCCGAGGCCCATTCCGCGATCCACAGCGTGCTCGGCGTCTACGCCGCCTCGACCGACGGGGTTCGCGTCGCCGGCAATGCTACCGTTCGTCTCGACCTCGAGAACGAACCTCAACCCGACGTGCTGCTGTGCATCGACGCAACGGCGGGCGGCCGAGCACGGGTGAGCGACGGCTATCTGGAGAGCGCGCCGGAGCTGATCGCGGAGGTTTCCGCGAGCAGCGCGTCGATCGACCTGCACGACAAGCTCCGCGCCTACCGCCGCAACGGCGTGCAGGAGTACGTCGTGTGGCGGACCCGGGACCAGCGCATCGACTGGTTCGAGCTCGCGGACGGCGAGTACCGCCTCCTGCCCGCCGATGACGCCGGCGTCGTCCGCAGCCGCGTCTTCCCCGGGCTGCGAATCGCCTGCCGCGCCCTGCTCGCCGGCGACCTCGCCGCCGCCCTCGCGGAGCTTCAGAAGGGCATCGGCTCCGACGAGCACCGCCGGTTCATCGCGCGGCTGGCCGAAGACGCATGATCTGCACGGGCGCTCCCGCCCGTCCACGACACGTGGACGACGGCGGTCAGTGGATCGGGCCTTGACACCTTCTGCCCCGCATCCGCGAACATCTCCAGAAGGCTTCGCAGCACCTCCGCCACGACGGGGAAGTCCCCGTCTTGTGAGCCGGTGCGGTACAGCATCGTCGACCCGCCGAGAACGTCAAAGACAGTGCCGGAGCGTTTCCTCGGTTCGTGCAAAGGTACATGTACACGGCACGGCACACGAGCATCAACGGAATTGCAGCCCCTCCGCTCGAAACATGTCCAGGAGACTCACGCAGCTGATATCGATAGCGGCGCAGACGTCGGGAATCTTCGGGCGGCGCAGGCTCCCCGTACTACGCTCGCCAGAGAGGACCGAACACCGGCGAACTTGTGCGAGGGCAATGACGAACGGGTCGGCACCCGACTTGTTGCGGCGCGTATCCAGCATGCGCTGATGGTCTCGGAGCAAGTCCGTGACGGCATCCTGAATCCGACCATCTATCGCAATGATGGATTCCGGTCTGGCGAGGACCCACTGTTCCGCACCGTCGTCCTTCCGCCCCAATTCAGCCACGACTTCGTCAATGAACAGAATCCGGCCGCGGACCACGAGATTGCCGATTTGCTCCCATACGCCGGGAAACGTGTCTGGGGGGTAGTGTCGAACCCACGCATCGAGAAAGGCACTGGTGTCGCAACTGTAGGTGGCCATGTGGTCAAGACAGCCGCCGGCGCATTCCGCCACGCACCTCGTCAAGGTGCTTCAGGCGCACGCCGAGAAAATCTGCGACATCACTGGCCGAGATCCTCTCCCGGTCGAAGCCCTCGAGGACGAGTCCCGTGAAGGTTCGGCCAAGTGCCGCCATCGATACGCGATGCGGAGGTACGAAGCCGTCCTGATTGGCCTCGCGTCGCTCCGCGTAGCGTTGGCGGAGGTACTTCCGACGTGCCTGGTAGAACTGCTGCGTCGTCAGGCCGAGGCGCACCATCCGAAGCAACAGGGCCTCCTCGCTTGCCCCTCCGAAACACCGACTCAGGGCGGACAACTCTCGCTCCGACCAAGTGGAGCCGGGTGCGTGATGCACGACCGGCTCGGACTTGCGAAGTTCGGTCTCGGGAACGAGAATCGCCGCGGCGACGCGATTGCAGAAATCCTCCGTCCCTCTGTCGACGCCGTCGACATCGTGTTCATCACAGAGGCTGTTCTCACGGAGAAGGATATGCACAAGCTCGTGAAGGAACGTGAACACGCGGCCTCGGGGAGCGTCCCGAATGTTGGCAACCGCAACTGGAAGCGGGCGCTCGGCAATGGAGAATCCGCGCATTTCGTCGAGCGCGACGCCGATGGCCTGGAGAGCGAGGACGCCCTTGGCCTCAAGGGTGGCTCTCCATTGGCTCAGCGCGGTATGCGGGGCGGCACCCCAAGCCGTCTGAAGCTCGGACGAGACGCCAAGCCACTCCCGAACCCGGGCGGCGACATCGTCGACGTTGTCGTCGAGCGTCACCGTCACGGGGATCCGCGCTGGTTCTTCGCCAAGGTCCGCGCCAAGTTCCAGTGCGATGTCTCGGCGCTCCCAAGCCCTTCGGATCTCCAGCCGCAGCGCGGGCGATTCTGTCGGCACGAAGCCCGGCAGACGGCGGAAGTCGTGCATCGGCTCGAAGCTGCGGGGTGGCTCCGGGAGGTAGAAGAGGGCCAGGGGACGACGACACATCGCCGCGATTTTGCGAAGTTGGCCCAGCGTCGGTCGGCGCTGCCCGCGTTGCTCCCACGCCCGCACGCGGTCCTCGGAGGTCCTCAGCCGCCGGGCGACATCGGCAATGGCGTAGCCGGCGTTCTCTCGAGCCCACCTGAGCACGTCCGGATTCGGGGTGGCCTCGACTCTGGGCATCTGTCGTGTTCGTGGCTATCGCCTGGATCGGGCGGGTAGCCGGCCACGACTCTGGACTTACCGTGACCGGGTCCAGAGTCGCTACCCGGAAGCGGACATCTGCCCGCCCACCCTCCGCAGGTTACCACTCCCACTCCCGCTCGTCGAAAGTGCTCGATTGCGGCGGGTCGAGGAGCCGGTCGTCCCCGGCCGCGTGCATCTGCCGCGCCGCGTCCGACCACTCGGCTCGTGGGGTTGGGGCGGCGATATCGCCGTCGGACGAAGGCCGGGCTTTCCTCATGGCCTCTACGGCGCCGGCACCTGCAGATCCCGCATGGGCTCGGCGCCCGCGTCCAGCCATCTACTTCGTATGAGAGCGGCCGATCAGGCCGACCATGAGGGTCTGCAGCGTCGACTCGACGGCGTCGACGCGGCCGGTGAGCCGGTCGAGCTTGCCGTTGACGACCAGCACGCCGGCCCCGGCTGCGAGAGAACCGACGGCGCCGACCACGGCCGCAACGGCGGTGAGGGTTTCGACCACGTGCTTAATATAACACACGCGGCCATGTTCCCGGCTACGGCGCCGGCACCTGCAGGTCGGGCATGGGCTCGGCCGCGAACAGCCGGTGGGCCG
Organism: Vicinamibacterales bacterium; assembly: GCA_965116765.1. GTDB lineage: Bacteria > Acidobacteriota > Vicinamibacteria > Vicinamibacterales > UBA8438 > JAJEEA01. The sequence continues at coordinate 3,797,404 of OZ220718.1, forward strand.
GCTTGGCCATCATGCGGGCCCAGCGGGTCGAGCGCGACACGCGGGCGCTGTCGGTGGAGAGGCCGGTGTTGGCGAACATCTGCCGGTAGAGCTTCGAGACCAGGATGAAGGCGAGGCGGGCCTTCAGCGACTTGACCACCGACGAGCGGCGCCAGGCCTCCCTGACGCTGTAGAAATGGTCCCACACCTCCTGGGTGTGGACGCGGATCTCCTCGCCCGACATCACCGGGTGGGGGGTCATCAGCTTGGGCCGCTTCGACTGCGGGATGAGCCAGTGCCGCGAGATGGGGATGCCGTCGACGTGCGGCATGTTCTCGGCGTTCTCCTGCTCCCACCGCTCGAAGTCGATGGTGCCCGGGAACGGCGTGAGGGTGACGAACTGCGCGAAGGTGATGTCGGCCCGGCGCGCGAGGTCGAGGGTCGCCTTGAACGTGCTCGGGCGGTCGCTGGGCAGCCCGAAGATGAACGACCCCAGGACGTGCACGCCGTGGGCCTTGAACATCCTCAGCCGCTCGACGAGCTCCTCGCCCGCGAGGTTGAAGTCCTTGTAGACGTCCTTGAGGCCGTCGGGGGTGACCGCCTCGACGCCGACGAGGGCGCCGTAGATGCGGGCCCGCCGCATCGCCTTGAGGAACTCGGGGTCCTCGGCCGCCTCCATCGTGATCTGGGTGTAGAACACGAGGTCCTTCGGCAGCTTCTCGAGCTGGGCCATCAGCTCGAAGCGCTCGTCGCGCAGGGCCTTGAGCTGCTCGTAGCGGGTCTTGTCCTCGCGCCGGTCCGCCATCCGCAGGTCTTCGAGGGTGACGGGATAGAAGTTGTCGTCGGCGAGGGCGATGAACCGGAACCCCATGCGCCGCAGCTCGACGACCTCCTCGACGACGGGGTTCACCGGCCGCTGGCGCGGCTTCTGGCCGTCCGTCCGCCACACCGAGCAGAACGAGCAGTGCTTGGGGCAGCCCCGCACCGTCTGGACCGACGCCCACATGTAGTCCTCGCGGTTCAGGAGGTCCCAGCGCGCGGGCTTGAAACGGCCGGCGTCGACCTGGCCGGCGTCGTAGATGCGCTGCGGCCGGCCCTCGACGCAGTCGTCGATGACGGTGCCCCAGGCGAGGTCGCCGTCGCCCTTGACCACCGCGTGGGCGCCTCCGCGTTCGTGCGCCTCCTCCGGATAGAGCGTCGCGTGGATGCCGCCGTACACGACCCACGCCCCGCGCTCGCGCGCCCGCTTGCCGAGGGCGTAGCCGACCAGCGCGTTGCCGGTGTGGATGCCGACGCCGACGACGTCGCCGGGCTCGATCCGGCTGTCGTCGAACGGCTCGAGGCACTCGTCGACCACGATCGGATCGCCCCACTTGCGGGGGGTCGCGGCCGCGAGCACGTACAGCCAGCGGGGGGTGATGACGGATACGCCGAACGAGAAGTGGCTGGGGTTGACGATGAAGACTCGCACGGAATCCCTTCCTGGGTTCTGTCGCCTTCGGACGCGGCCGCCCGGCGGCAGGCCCGCCGTCACGCCGTGGCGGGCGCGCCATCGGCCGCCACCGGCACGTCCCGCCTCCCCCGAGCCGCGAGCGCCGGGAGGGCCGGGGCGGTCCGACACGCCGGCAACGGTCGATTGTAGACCGTCGGCTGACCGGCGGCAACCACCGGCCCCGTCCGAATCGAGCCGGCAATCGTCGGCCGATGGCTCGGCGCCCAGCCGACCCGACAGGCGTTCGCGACGCGCGCCCGGCGGATTCCCGGCCGGGCCGGCGCCTGCCGCCGACGACCGTCCGCCCGGCCGGTGCGGCGCGTTTCAGCGGGTTGCCGCGTTCCCTGCCGGTGGTCCGCCCGAGGCCCGCACGAGGGCGCCGGGCGTCCGGCCGACGGGCGGCGAATGGGGCTGGCGGACCGCCCGGACCGGCGCCGGGCGGCACCCGGCACCGGTAGTATGATGCCGCCGTGGACAGGCGCCGACTGCCGACCGGCATCCAGACGTTCCGCCAGCTCCGGGAAGAAGGCTATTACTACGTCGACAAGACCGCCTACGCCCGCCGCCTCGCGGACTCACCCGGCAAGCACTACTTCCTGTCGCGCCCGCGGCGGTTCGGCAAGAGCCTGTTCCTGGACACCCTCAAGGAGCTGTACGAGGGCGCCGAAGCGCTGTTTCGGGACCTCGCGGTCCACGACGCGTGGGACTGGTCGAAGCGCCACCCGGTCGTGCGGCTGGACTTCGCGGGCGGCAACTACAAGCGGCCGGGCGCGCTGGACGCGCGCGTCGGGGAGCAACTGGACGACATCGAACGCGAGACGGGGACGCCGAGCTCCGAGGGGGCCACCGCGCCGGGGCGCCTCGCCCGCCTGCTGGCGGCGCTGCACCGCGGCACGGGCCGGCGCACGGTGGTGCTGGTGGACGAGTACGACAAGCCGATCGTGGACGCCCTGCACGACGCGCCGGAGACCGCCGGGGCCAACCGCGACGACCTGCGCGGCCTGTACGGCGCGCTCAAGGCGTGCGACGCCCACGTCGAGCTCACGTTCATCACCGGCGTGACCAGGTTCAGCAAGGTGAGCCTGTTCTCCGACCTCAACTTCCTCACTGACCTCACCCTCGACCCGCGCTATTCGGCCGTCTGCGGCTACACCGAGGCGGATCTGGACCGGGTGTTCGCGCCGGAGCTCCCCGGCCTCGACCGCGCCCGCATCCGCGCGTGGTACAACGGCTACAACTGGCGGGGGGACGATCGCGTGTACAACCCCTGGGCCATCCTGCACCTCTTCGACCGCCGCGAGTTCGCGGCGCACTGGTTCGAGACGGCGACGCCGCGGCTCCTGATCGACACCCTGCTGCGGCGGAACTTCCCGGCCCCGGACCTCGAGGGCGTCCACGCCAGCGCCGCGCTGCTTTCGGCCTTCGACATCGACGCCGTGGCCCCCGAGGCGCTGCTGTTCCAGACCGGCTACCTGACGATCGTCGAAGAGGAGGAGGATGCGGACGGTCTACCGTCGTACCGGCTGGGCTACCCGAACCGGGAGGTGCGGCGGAGCCTGAACAGCAGCCTGCTCGACGCGCTGGCACCGCGCTGGCGGGCGGCGGGCAACGGCGCGGCGCTGCGCCGCTTGCTGGCGGCGGAGGACTGGACGGGGCTGGAGGCGCTGTTCCGGCGCCTGCTCGCGGGCATCCCCCACGATTGGCACCGCCGGAACGAGATCGCCCGCTACGAAGGGTACTGGTCGAGCGTGTTCTACGCCTTCTACCAGGCGTCGGTGAACGGCGTGGCGGTGGAGGACGCCACCAGCCGCGGGCGTCTCGACCTGGCGATGAAGCTGGACGGGAACGCGTACCTGTTCGAGTTCAAGGTGACGGCGCGCCCGCGGGCGAATGCCGTCGCGGGCGGGGACACCCTGCCGACGCGCCCCGGCCCCCGGCCGGACCGTTCGGAGGAAACCGCGGCCCTGGCGCAGTTGAAGGCCCGCCGATACGCGGACAAGTACCGCGCGCCGGACTGCGCGGTCCACCTGATTGGCGTGGAGATCAGCGCCGAGGAGCGGGACATCGCGTCGTTCGAGGTGGAGCCGGCCTGAGAGGGGCGCCTGCGCCGTCCTCGACATCGTGAACCAGCGCCGCCCAGGCCCGAGCCTCCGGCGGAGAGTCCCGACTGACCCTCACGCCACCGGCTCAACGTCGACGGCGATCTCGCCCGTCCTCGTCCTGGTGCGGACCGGTCGGGCCGTCACGGCGCGGGCTCGACCGTGACGGCAACCCGGTTCGCCCCTTCCAGCTCGCCGTCGCCGGCCCACAGCTCGAGCTCGTAGCGCCCCGGCGCGTCGAACGAGGCCAGCGTGCGCGGCTCGTCGGGCGCGCTGAACGCCACCGCGCCCGGGCCGCTCAGCATCCGCCACCGGCTCACCAGCGTCCCCTCGCGGGGCAGCCCCTCGTCGCGGACGCTGCCAAACAGCTTCAGCTCCTCGCCGACCGCCGCCGACACCTCGGGCGGGGCGCCCCCGGGGCCGTTCCGCAACCCGAGGAACCGCACCGTCGGCGACCGGTTGAGGCAGACCCCGCGGGGCGCCTCGGCCGGCTCGACGTCGCGCATCAGGCGGCCCATCGAGCGCTCCTCGAACTCCCAGTTGTACTGCAGCATGTCGTCGCTGGTGGCGGTGGTGACACCGGCGTGGTCGAGCGTCCACCGCAGGCCGCCCGCGAAGTCGGGGCCGAGGACCATGATGCACTGGAACCGGTGGTGCCCGGGCAGGAACGTCGTCGGCTGTCCGCGGTCGGCGGCGTCCGGCTCGAACCGGTTGCGCGGGCCGGGGGCCACCGTCACCGGCTCGAAGTTGTGGCTGAAGTACGCGAACGCCACCACGTACAGCCCGTCCTCGGTGACGGTGAACCCGTCGTAGACGGGGTACACGGGCTCGTTCTGCGCCAGCGCGGCGGCGGCCCCCGGACCGACGGCCACTGCCGCCGCCAGCACGAGGGCCGCCGCCGGCCCGGACCATGGACGCGTACCGCGAACCGTCATGGCGTTGATTCTCCCCTAGCCCGCCCACCGTCGCCTTCGGCTCCGCTGGGCGCCCAACCAACCCTGCTAGGAGTCTGCACCGTTCTACGGCGCAGACTCCTAGCTTCCTCCGCGCCGCCCGAGCGCGTTCCTTGCGCCGCGGTGGTCGGCCCGCCGCATCGCCTGCCCCACCGCGCAAGAGCGGCGCGCGGATCGAACCATTTACCACGCCGCCGCAACCCGCGACAAGGGCCGGCGACCGAGTCGCGACCTTGCCGCCCCCTTTTTTGGGCCGTCGCACGGTGGATTTCGGCGGTGCAGTCCACTAGACTGGACGAACATCGGCTCGGTTGCATCTCTGGAGGTCATCGCCATGCGCGCCGCCCCGACACGCGTCGCCGTTGCCGTCGCCATCGCCCTCGCGGCCGGCCTGTTCGGCCCGAACCTCGCCGCCGGGGGCCAGGCCGAGGACGGCGCCACCTTCACCCGCGACGTGCTGCCCCTGCTGCAGCGGTCGTGCCAGAAGTGCCACCGGCCGGGCACCGGCGCCCCGATGTCGCTGCTGACCTACGAGGAGACGCGACCCTGGGCGCGGGCCATCCGCGACCGCGTCGTCGCCCGGCAGATGCCGCCGTGGCACATCGACCGCAGCATCGGCGAGTACGTCGCCGACCCGTCGCTGAGCGACGCCGAGATCGCCACCATCGTCGAGTGGGTCGCGGCCGGCGCCCCGCGGGGCAACCCCGCCGACGCGCCGCCGCCGCTCGAGTTCGCGGCGCTCGACGAGTGGACCTACGGCGAGCCCGACCTCATCGTCCAGATGGAGAAGGGCTTCGAGATTCCCGCCGAGGGCCCCGACTTCTACCCGTCCGAGATCGTCGACCCGGGGCTGACCGAGGACCGCTACGTGAAGTGGGTGCAGATCATCCCCGAGGCGTACTGCTGCGTGCACCACTCGCACGTCTACGTCAGCGTGCCCGAGACGGTGGAGAACCGCGACGAGTTCCGGCTCGGCATGGGGTCGAACACCCGCGAGATCGACCTCATCGAGTACGCCATGGGCAGCACCGGCCAGTACTATCCCGACGGCACGGGGCGGAAGCTGCCGGCGGGGGGTCTGTTCCGGTTCGCCCCGCACTATCACCCGTGGGGCGAGGAGACCATCGACCGGCAGAAGGTCGGCGTGAAGTTCTACCCCAGGGGGCAGGTGCCCGAGCTGATCGTCACCGCCCACCGCATCCGCACCGGCATCGGCCACGACTGGCGGCTGAACCGCGAGGCGGTCGAGGACCGGCTGCTCGCGGCCGGCCACGACCTCCCCCTGCACGCGGAGCGCATGCCGACGGGGCTCCTCATCGACGACAACACCCTGAACGGGGTCGCCCTGCTGAGCATTCCGCCCAACACGGTGGCGCGCCACGAGCGGTTCTGGCCGCTGCCGCAGGCGGCGCTGATCCTGAGCTTCCAGCCCCACATGCACTTCCGGGGCAGCCGCATGCTGCTCGAGGCGATTCACCTCGACGGCCGCCGCGAGGTGCTGACCGACGTCGTCAACTACGAGCAGACGTGGCAGATCGTCTACGCCTACGACGAGCCGCACGTGTTCCCGAAGGGCACGATCCTGCACACGGTGTCGTGGCACGACAACACCGCCAACAACCGGCACAACCCCGACCCCTCGGGCTGGGTGGGCTGGGGGTCGCGGACCATGGACGAGATGGGCCACGGCTGGACCGACGTCGCGTTCATGACCGACGAGCAGTACGAGCGGTACCTGGCCGGCGAGACCCTGCAGCGCATCGAGACCGACGACGGCGACGAGTAGCCGGGAGCGCAACTCACCGGGCTGTCATCGGGGGAACCCGGCGGAAGGACCGATCGGAGCGATGGGCCGCCGCTTGCTCGCGACAGCTTCCTGTCTCGCGGGAGGGCTTCTGACCCCGCCCGCGCCGGCCGCCCAGCCCTACCAGGGACTGACGGCAGTCGCAGGTCTCGAGGTCGGCCACCACACCCTCGCCGCGCGCCCCACCGGCTGCACCGTGGTGCTGGCCCGCGGCCGGCGCCGTGGCCGGCGTCGACGTCCGGGGCGGCGCCCCGGGGACGCGCGAGACCGACCTGCTCGACCCCGCCAGGACCGTGCAGCAGGTGCACGCCGTCGTCCTCGCGGGCGGCAGCGCGTTCGGGCTGGACGCGGCCGCGGGGGTGGTCCGGTACCTGTCGGAGCGGGGCATCGGCTTCGAGACCCGCGTCGCGAGGGTGCCCATCGTGCCGGCCGCGATCCTCTTCGACCTCGGCGTCGGCGACCCCACGATCCGGCCGACCGCCGACTGCGGCTACCGCGCCGCCGCCGCCGCCACCGCGGGCCCGGTGGCGGAGGGCAACGTCGGCGCGGGGGCCGGGGCGACGGTGGGGAAGCTCGCCGGCGCGGAGCGGGCGATGAAGGGCGGCGTCGGGTCGGCCGCGATCACCGTGCCCGGCGGGCTCGTGGTGGCGGCGCTGGCCGCCGTCAACGCCGTCGGCGACGTCGTCGACCCCGCGACCGGCCGCGTGGTGGTGGGGGTGCGCACTCCCGACGGGGCCGGCCTCGCCGATGCGCGCACCCTGCTGCGGGCGGGGACCGGCGGCGCCGGGCGGCCGCGCGAGAACACCACCCTCGGGGTCGTCGCCACCAACGCCGCCCTGACCCAGGCCGAGGCGACCACGGTGGCGCGGATGGCCCACGACGGCCTCGCCCGGGCCATCGTCCCCGCGCACACGCCCAGCGACGGCGACGCGATATTCGCCCTGGCGACAGGCCGGCACGACGAACCGGCGGGGGTGGGGACGGTGGGCGCCCTCGCGGCCGAGGCGATGGCCGAGGCCATCGTGCGGGCGGTGCGCGCGGCCACGGGCATCCCCGGCTACCCCGCCGCGCGGGACCTCGCGCCCCATCCGTAGTGTCCCGGGTGCCGGCAGTTCACGGGCATGGTCCGGAGCGCCCTTGCCTGCAGGCCCGCGAGCATCACCATGGGAAGTGCCGCGCCCGCCACCGGCAGGGAGACCGCCGCCTCGGTAGAAGCCCGCGTGTCGCCACCGCGAGGCGGACCGGCCTGACAAGGCGTCATCCGTGAACCTCCACCTCGCCGTCATCCTCGCCTACGCCGGACTGCTCATGGCGGTGGGGCTGTGGTACGGCCGCCGGGTCGCCGGCCCCGGCGACTTCTTCGTCGCGGGCCGCCGACTCGGGCCCGGGCTGCTCTTCGCCACCCTGCTCGCGGCCAACATCGGGGCCGGCTCGACGATGGGGGCGGCCGCCCTCGGCTACCGCGACGGCCTCAGCGCGTGGTGGTGGGTGGGGTCGGCGGGCATCGGCTCGCTCTTCCTCGCGTTCTGGGTCGGCCCCCGCCTGCGGCGCCTCGCCGAGGCCCACGACCTGCAGACCGTCGGCGACTTCCTCGAGCACCGCTACGGGCGGGAGGTGCGCGCCCTCATCGCGGCCCTTCTCTGGGTGGCCACCCTCGCCATCCTCGCGGGTCAGATCATCGCGATGGGCGCGGTGCTCCACGCGGTGAGCGGGCTCGAGCCGTGGGTCGGCTCGCTGGTCGGGGGGGCCGCGGTCACCGTCTACTTCACGGCCGGGGGACTGCTGACCTCGGTGCGGGTCAACGCCGTCCAGCTCGTGGTGCTGCTGGCCGGCTTCGTCGTCGTCAGCCCCCTCGTCCTCGCCTCGGTGGGCGGGCTGTCGCAGGTCGCCGCCGAGACCCGCGGCATCGACGGCTACTGGAACCCGTGGCGGGGCGGCGGCTCGGGCTGGTTCCTGCTCGCCATGATCGGCCCCTCGTTCATCGTCTCGCCGGGCATCCTGCAGCGGGTCTACGCGGCCCGCGACGACCGCGCGGTGCGGGTGGGGGTGGGGCTCAACGCCGCCGCCCTGCTCGTGTTCGCGGCGGCGCCGGCCCTGCTCGGCATGATGGCGCGCACCGTGGCCCCCGATCTCGACGACCACAACCTGGCCCTGCCCACCGTGCTCATCGAGACCCTGCCGCCCCTCCTGGGGGCCCTGGGGCTCGCGGCCGTCTTCTCGGCCGAGCTCAGCTCGGCCGACGCCATCCTGTTCATGCTCGCCACGTCGCTGTCCCGCGACCTCTACGCGCGGTTCCTCGACCCGGGGGCGGACAACGCACGGCTGCTGCGGGTCGCCCGCGGCGCCGCGGTGGCGGGCGGGGCGGGGGCTACCGCCCTCGCCATCGCGCTGAGCTCGATCATCGCGGCCCTCAGCATCTTCTACACGGTGCTGACGGTGACCCTGTTCGTGCCCGTCATCGTCGGACTCTACGTGGGCCGGGTGCGGACCCCCGAGGCGGTCGCCTCCATCGCCGCCGGCGTCGCCGTGTTCGCGGCGGTCCGCCTCGCCGGCGGCGAGGACGGCGTCCTGGGACTCGATCCCGCGATGCTCGGCCTCGGCGCGGCGCTGGCGGCGACGCTCGCCGTGATGGCGGTGCGCCGGCCGGCCGCGGGGGCAGGCTCCCGGGAGCGCTGAGGGCCGGGACATCGAACCGACCACATTCGCCGGGACTTCTTGCCGGCGGCGGCGGGCCGAGGGTCTCCGGGAGCCCATCGCAGTATCATTCCCCGCCGCCCCCGCTCGCGCGGCGACATCTCAGCAGGGGCACTCGAAGCGAAGGCGTCGACCATGTCCAACCCCAACGCACCGACCAGCGACTACCGGGCGCTCCTGATCCTCGTGGGCGCCACCGCCCTCATGGCCGTCGTCCACCTGCTACCGGTCCCGGCCCCGCTCGAGCGGGCCGGCGAGCTGATCCCCCTGACCCCCGAGGGCAAGACCTGCCTGGCGATTCTGCTCTTCGCGGTCACCCTGTGGGTCGGCGAGGCGATGCCGTTCGCGGTCACCTCGCTGCTCGTGGTGATTCTGATCGCGGCCTTCGGCATCACCGACTTCGCGTCGGCGGTGAACGCCGGGTTCGGCAACCCCCTCATCGTCTTCTTCATCGGGGTGCTCTTCCTGTCGACCGGGTTCACGTTCTCGGGCCTCGGCACCCGCATGGTGCTCCACGTGCTGCGGTGGGCGGGCACCCGGGCCGACCGCGTGCTGCTCGGCTTCCTCATCGTCGGCGCGCTGCTCTCGATGTGGATCACCGACATGGCCGTCGCCGCGGTCATGCTGCCGCTGGGCGTGGGCGTGCTGAAGGACGCCGGCCTCAAGCCGCTCCAGAGCAACTACGGCCGGGCCCTGATGATCTCGTGCGCCTACGGCCCCCTCATCGGAGGCATCGGCACCCCCGCCGGCACCGCCGCCAACGTGCTCGCCCTCAGCTACCTGGAGGAGATCTCCGGCGTGACCATCTCGTTCGGGCAGTGGATGGTGCTCGGCGTCCCCGCCGCCATCCTGATGATCCCGGTGGGCTGGTGGCTGCTCCTGCGCATGTTCCCGCCCGAGATCGAGACCCTGCCCTACGGCGAGGGCGAGATCGAGGCCAAGATCGAGGCCCTCGGCCCCCTGAAGCCGGTCGAGCGCAAGACCCTCGTCATCTTCGCGATGACCATCACCGCGTGGCTCGTCACCCCCTCGCTCGCCGATCTCACCGGCGGCCTCGTCGACCCGCCGGTGCAGGCGGTGGCCCTCGCCGGCGGCCTGACCCTGTTCCTCCCCATGATCCGGGTCATGTCGTGGAAGGAGGCCCAGGCCAACATGGACTGGGGCGGCGTGATGCTCATCGTCGCCGGCCTGTCGCTGGGCCTGATGGTGTTCGAGACCGGCGCCGCCCGTTGGCTCGCCCAGCTCCTGCTCGGCAACCTCATCCTCATCCCGCCGATGCTGCGCCCCTTCGTCATCGTCCTCGCGGTCGCGGCGCTGCACCTGCTGTTCTCGAGCAACACCGTGACCGGCTCGCTCATCATGCCGATCCTGCTCGCCCTCGCCCTCGACCTCGGCCTCGACGCCTGGACCATCGCGGCCCCCGCCGCCTTCACCTCGACCCTCGCGTTCATCCTCGTCACCGAGAGCCCGACCAACGTGCTGCCCTACTCGGCCGGCTACTTCTCCATCCGCGACATGGCGAAGGTGGGCATCTGGATGACCCTGGGGGCGGCGGTGTGCGTGACGGTGACAGTCACGGTGGTGGGGCTGTTCGGGGGGTAACCGGAAGGACGGCGCCCCACGCGGGCGTCAGCCGCGGAATCCGGGGGCACGGCGACTACGGGAGCCTCGGCCGAGGCATGTCCGAATCGACGGACGATGCGTCCCGCCCAGGCTGAATCGTCCAAGCCCTGCTCGGCGCGGGCGCCGTCGACAAGACGTTCTTCGAGGACCGGGCCGGCCTCGAAGCGCTGGAGTTGCGCCGCCGACCGCGCGGCTCCGCGGTACCCAGGACACGAGGCGCTCGCGCCGGAGGTCGGAACGCCGGCCGCTCACGATGCCGTGCCGCCGGACCTGTCTCGGGGACACGAGCGGCTTCAATTGCTGCAGACCGGCGGCGCCTCGTAGTCCAGCCCCAGCAGGCGGAAGTAGTTCTCGCCGAGGGCGATGTTGCGGAAGGCCCCGTCGTTCAGGTAGCCGAGGATGCGGCTGTTGACGTCGAGCTCCTCGCGGTAGACGTCGAAGTCCTTGTCGCGCGACGCGAGAAAGTCGGTGCCGGGGAGAATCCGCTCGGAGTGGGCGTTCAGGAACGGGACGTAGGCGGCCCGGCCCTCCGGGGTCGAGAAGTAGGCGTCGTCGAGCACCCGCCACGTGATGTCGAGCATCAGGTTGGGGTGGCGCTCGAGCATCGACGCCATCAGCTCGGCGTGCCGCACCGGGTCCATGGTGGTCAGCTCGCGCGACAGCCCCATGTGGACCCAGACGATGGGGTTGTCGGGATAGGCGTCGAGCACCTGCTCCATCAGCGGCAGGTAGCGAGTCGGCTCCTCGTCGCTCCCGAGGTCGGCGTGGATGGCGATGGGGATGCCGCGCTCGCGCAGCACCGCCATGAAGCCGGCCCAGGCGGCGATGGCCTCGGCCGGCACCGGCCCCCGCCCGTTGGCGAAGACCGCCTGCTTGACGAGGTTGACCTCGCCCATCCATCGGAAGAGGCCGGGGTACTCCGTGTCGAGCAGCGCCATGCCGTCGAGGACCGACTCGGGGTCGGCGAGGTCCGGGAAGGTCATGGCCAGCGTCAGGTGGAGGCCCTCGGGCGTCTTGACGACCGCGTTGGCGGCGTTGACGAAGTCGTTCCTCAGCGTCGGCGCCAACGGCGTGCCGGGGCAGTCGAGGTAGTAGGTGCACGGGGAAGACGCGGGCAGCATCTGGCCGATGCCGTAGACGTTGGCGAAGAGGACGCCGGTCGCCTCGAGATACTGCACGATCTCCTCGAACGGGACGGCGGGCCCGCCGAACGGCCGGAAGTGGATGTGGCTGTCGACGACCGTCGTCTGCGGCTGCACTGACCGGTCGTAGCACGCGGCGCCGTCGCCGCGGAACGCGTCCAGGGTCAGCGGGGGCGGCGCGCCGACGGCCGAGGACTGGGCGGATGCTCCGGCCGGCACGGCGGCCAGCGCAGCCAGCAGACCGGCAACGATCACCCCGGCGCCGACGATTCGTTTCGCGTCGCTAATCATGGCAGACAGCGTACCGCACGCCACCCGCCGGGCGCCACCGTGGCGGCGGCGGGAAAGTGCCGAGGTGTCGCCGGTCCGGCGGCGCATGCGCACGTCGGTCTTCATGCGGCGTTCGGGCTCTTGCCCGCCGCCATGAAGGTGGAGAGTGTCCCCTCGAGGGTTCCGGTGCGGTCGCGCAGGTCGGCGATGTCTCGCCCGATCGGTTCGATGCGTCTGTTCGTCTCGTCGAGCCGATTCCCCAGAGTCTGCAGGCCATTGCTCGCATCGTCGAGGCGCCGGTTCATGTCGGTTCGGAGGTCGGCAATTCGCGCCGTCACGTTCGTTGCCAGCATACGGACCATCAAGCCCATGATTCCGATCGTCCCGATTCCGGTGCCGACGATCGACATGATGATCGTTGTCGTGTCGCTCATTTCGCTCCTCACGATACCACGGCTCCTCGCTGCAACGGTCACCGTTCCGGGAACTCAAGACTCCAGGTAACCCACTGAACACAAACGACTTCAACTGGTTCGCGCCAAGGGAGCGGTTCCTGTCGGCTTGCGGTCGCCGCGTTCAGTCCCCGGCGCCCAGCTGGACCCGGTTCCGGCCGTTCGCCTTGGCCGCGTAGAGGGCCCGGTCGGCCCGCTCGACGAGCCCCGCCGGCGTGGTGTCGGGCCCGGACACGGCCACCCCGAAGCTGGCCGTGACGCGGAGATCGGCCGGCCGGGGCGAAACCGAGTCGGGCCAGTAGTCCCGGATCCGCCGCCGAATCCGGTCCGCGCTCTGGCACGCGCCGGCGCCGGTGGTGCGGGGCATCACGATGGCGAACTCGTCGCCGCCGAACCGCGCGCAGAGATCGCCCGCCCGCACCGAGTCGTTGAAGACGGCGGCCAGCCCCTTCAGGAAGGCGTCGCCGGCGGGATGGCCGAGGGCGTCGTTCACCGACTTGAACCGGTCGATGTCGATGGCGACGAGGGCCACCGACTCGCGGTGCCGCCGCGCCCGCTCGAGCTCCTCCCCGAGCCGGGCGTCGAGACCGCCGCGGTTGAGGAGCCCGGTGAGGGGATCGACGGTCACCGCGTGCTCGAGGCGGTCGTTGTCCTGTTGCGCCCGTTCGTAGGCGAGGGCGAGGGCGGCGGTCGCGGCCAGCCCCTCCACGACCGGCAGGTCGGCCCCCTCGAACGGCCGCCCGTCCGCGCGGTCGGTCACGGTGACGGCCCCGAGCGCCGACCCGCGGACCACCAGCGGCACGGAGAGGCAGGAGCCCTCGCGAGACGACAACCAGGGTTCCCCCGGCTCCCGGGCGGCGTCCGGCACGATCCGGGAGCGGCGGATCGCGAACGTCCGTCCGGTGACGCCCGCCCCGGGCGCGATGACGGAGCCGATGACGCACGGCACGGGAGTCCCGCGGGTGGCGGTGACGGTCAGCCCCCCGCCGGCGTCGTCACCGACGGCGAGCACCGCCCGCCGCGCCGCGACGGCGCCCGCGATGGTGTCGACGATGAACTGATGGAGGTCTTGCCGCCGGCTCGCGAGGGCGTGGACGAAGCCGTCCACGTCGACACCCCGCCGCTCGCCGGCCGCCCCGTCCACTGCCGATCCGCTCATGGCCTTCGTCGCTCCATGCCATCACGGGAGCAAGGGCCGTGCCAGACGCCCGCGACATGCCCGCCCGGCGCCGGGGGAAAGCCGGAGACGGCGACGCTGCAGGCGGCGGTCACCGGTCGGCGCACCGGCCGCGCAACCGCTCCGGTGGAAGCCCGTGCCGATCTCCGTCACCGGATCGCTGCGGCGGGCTCACGGTTCACCCCTGTGCCGCGAGACCGGGCTCCGCCGCGGCGGGAAGGGACCGGATTGCCGTGGCGGGCTCCCGTTCACCCCCGCCCCGGCCGCGCCGCCGCGAGCCGCGACGGCAGCCGCCGCCTACGTCGCAGCCGCAGCCGCCTGACCGGCCCGAGCGGGCGCATAGAACGGCCGATCGCCCTGAATGGTGACCCGGTAGCCGTGGCGGACCTCCGGGTAATAGTCCCAGACGGCGTGGTGCTGGGTGCACCGGTTGTCCCAGAACGCGACCGAGTCGGCGTGCCAGCGGAACCGGCACTGAATCTCGGGGGCGGCGCAGTGGCGCACGAGGAACGCGAGCAGGGCGTCGCTCTCGGCCCGCTTGAGCTCCTTGAACCCGGTGGTGAAACCCTCGTTGACGTAGAGGGCGGAGCGGCCGGTCTCGGGGTGGGTACGCACCGCGGGGTGCTCGGCCGACGGGTAGACGCCGTCGCGCAGATTGTCTCCGCCGTAGCGGCCGATGTAGTACTGCCGGCCCTCGTGCACCCCGGTCAGCTCCTCGAGCAGCCGCTGCATGCGGTCGGAGAGGGCCTCCCAGGCCGCGTACATGCTGGCGAACAGCGTGTCGCCGCCCGACGGCGGCGCCTGCTCGACGCGCAGGATGCTGCCCATCGGGGGGTCGACGTCGCACGAGACGTCCGAGTGCCACAGCTCGCCGGACACGAACTTCGAATCCCCGTCGGCGTGCACGACCAGGATCTCGGGATGCTCGGCGTCCTTCGGGGCGGCGGGGTGCACGTGCAGGTCCCCGAAGCGGCGGCCGAAGGCCTTGTGCTGCGGCCAGGTCAGCTTCTGGTCGCGGAAGAAGAGCACCAGGTGCTTCATCAGCGCGGTCCGGATGGCGTCGACGGCGTCGGGGGCGAGCGGCTGGCTCAGGTCGACCCCGGACACCTCGGCCCCGATGACCGGCGTTACCGGCTCGACCCGAATGTGATTCTGCAACTGTGGACCTTCCGTCTTCCCGGGACCCGGGTCCCGTCTCCATTCGACAGCCGGCGGCGAGATCCGGCGTCCGACGGGGCGCGGCCCCCGCGCCGCCGTTCTACGGCGCAGACTCCTGGCCCGCCGATCGTCGTCTACGGCTCCGCCTGGGCGCCCGGTCAACCCTCCGGGGGTCCGCGCGGTTCTTCGGCAAGGACTCCCGGCTGCCAACATTGTCGGCGCACCGGCGCCGGAGGGCAAGCCGGACGGCCCCGCCCGCGGTATGATGATGCACTCAAGGCAGGCTCGCCCGACGCCGGATGCGCGGCGGCGGCGCGCCCGCCTCCGATCCGCCATCGGCCGGGGGAGCGGCACGGGCCGCACGGTAGGAGCTTTCTTGCGTCCCGGCCGGCGGCAATCGTGATATGTACCCGGAACCGCGGTGATCGCGCGGCGGGCGGCGTCGACGAGTCGGATCGATTCCACGTGCGCGTTCGTGGCGCGGCGGCAGGCGCAGCGGTGCCCCGCCCGTCGCGGCCCCGGCCCTGATCGGCGGGGACAGCCCTATCCAAGGAGGCCACCATGACGATCGTCCTGGCTCTGACCGCGCTGCTGGCGCTGCCGCAGGAGGAACCGCCGACCCTCGACTACGGGTACTACAAGGCGAACGTGGAGCCGATCTTCACCGAGAGGAAGCCGGGCTTCACCCGCTGCGTCGTGTGCCACACGGAAGGCCGGGTCGGGTTCCTGCAGGAGCTCGAGCGGGGCGCCGACGGCTGGACCGACGAGCAGTCGCGCATGAACTTCGAGGCGGTGTCGAGGCTCGTCATCCCCGGCAAGCCGCTCGAGAGCCGGCTGCTGATGCATCCCCTCGAGCGCGACGCGGGCGGCGACGAGTTCCACAACGGCGGGCGGCAGTTCACGTCGCAGGAAGATCCCTGGTTCCAGACCCTCTCGGCCTGGGTGCTCGGGG
This sequence comes from Vicinamibacterales bacterium, assembly GCA_965116765.1. Classification (GTDB taxonomy): domain Bacteria; phylum Acidobacteriota; class Vicinamibacteria; order Vicinamibacterales; family UBA8438; genus JAJEEA01. The sequence continues at coordinate 3,813,199 of OZ220718.1, forward strand.
AGACCGCTCAGTAGCAGCCGGAAGGACCGCGCTTCAAGAGAAGGAGTTCGAGCAATGGTCACGACACGCAGACTGGTGGTTCTGGCGGCGATCGCCGCCCTCGTCATCCCGGTCGCGGCGGCGGCGCAGACGGTCCGGATCATCCAGACCAACAGCGCCGGCGACAACGTGCACGTCATCGATCCGCTCACCAACGAGGTGATCGGCGTGATCCACGGGATCGAGCGCGCCCACGGGGCGGCGCCGTCGCCCGACGGCAAGAAGCTCTACGTCGCCAACGAGTCCGACGACACCGTCGACATCGTCGACATGCAGTCGCTCGAGGTCGTCAAGAAGGTCGAGCTCATCGGCCGTCCCAACAACATCGCCATCACCCCGGACGGCCGCAAGGTCTACACCGCCATCGCCGAGTCGCCGGGGGCCCTGCAGGTCCTCGACACCGAGACCGAGGAGATGACCGCGGTCATCTCGGTGCACGGCGGGGTCCACAACACCTACGTGACCCCGGACGGCAAGTACGCCATCGCCGGCATGGTCGGCGGGCGCAACATCACCGTCGTAAGCACCGAGCAGGACTTCCCGGTGTGGACGACGTACTCGGACCTCGGCATCCGCCCGATGACCTTCGAGGTCAACGAGGACGGGTCGACGAAGCACATCTACGCCCAGCTCTCCAACTTCAACGGGTTCGGCGTGCTCGACTTCGAGACCCGCAAGTGGGTCGACCGCGTCGAGTACCCCGAGCTGCCGAACAACGAGCGGACCCCGGGGCACGGCGGCAACACCGCCCACGGCATCGGCGTGACCCCCGACGGCAACTACCTGGTCGCCAACAGCAGCCTGAACAGCAGCGTGTACGTCTACAGCCTGCCCGAACGCGAGCTGGTGGGCGGCGTGCGCGTGGGCCACTCGCCGAACTGGGTCACCATCACCCCCGACAGCAAGTACGCGTACATCTCGATGTCGGGCGACAACAACGTCGCCGTCATCGACATCGCGACGGTCGAGCTGGTGACCAAGATCGAGACCGGCGGGCAGGTTCCCAAGCGGAACGCGACGCTGATCGTCGACGACGACTAGAACTCGACGAGCCGGGGTCTGCGCCGCAGAACGGCGCGGACTCCGGCCGGGTCGGCTGGGCGCCAAGCGGTTGCCGCGGCGCGACCTCGCGGTCGCCACCAGCGACGATCGGCGGGCCAGACCGGCTTCGGGAGCACGCGGGAGCGGGGGGGCCTTCGAGCTCCCCCGCTGTCGCCCACGGACTCGAACATGCGCGTGTTTCTTCCCGCGGCAGGGGCGGTCCTCGCGGGGTCCGTCGCGATCGCGGCCAACGGCCAGGCCCCCGCGGGCGCCCTCTACACGTCGGCCCAGGCCGACGCGGGCGAGGTGCTGTACGACGAGCAGTGCGTCTCGTGCCACGGCACCCTGAGCGCCTTCTTTCCCGAGATGGCCGCCCTGCTCGGCGACCACACCTTTCGGCAACGGTGGGAGGGCCGCTCCATCGGCGAGCTGTTCCAGCTGATCCAGGAGGAGATGCCGCAGGACGCCCCCGGCAGCCTGTCGAACGACGAGACCGCGAGCCTCGTCGCCTTCATCCTCGCCGGCAACCGGTTCCCCGCCGGAGACACCGCGCTGTCGAACGACCTCGAGACCTTGAACGACATCCCGTTCGCGCCCTGACCGCCGGCGGCGGACCCTTCCAGGAGACCGTGGTGAAACGCCGCGTTGCACCGCGTCCGCAAGGGCACCAGCGAGCAGCCGAGGCGCCCGCGTGGCGAGGGGCGATTGGGCATATGCAACCGAGGAGCGACGCAGCCTCGCGGGATGCATCGCCGATCGACTGCAGCGGGCACTGTCACCACGGGCTTACGAAACCGCACTCTCGACCATGATCTCGACCCGCTTCACCGAAATCTTCGGCATCGAGCACCCCATCGTGCAGGGCGGCATGCAGAACGTGGGCGTCGCCGAGCTCGTCTCGGCCGTCGCCGACGCCGGCGCCCTCGGGTTCCTGACCGCGCTGACGCAGCCCTCGCCCGAGGCCCTGACGCGCGAGATCGCCCGCACCCGCGGCATGACCGACCGGCCGTTCGGGGTGAACCTCACGATTCTCCCGACCCTGAAGCCGATCCCCTACGAGGAGTACGCGCAGGCCATCGTCGAGTCGGGCATCCGGATCGTCGAGACCGCCGGCAACAACCCGCAGCGGTTCCTGCCCGGGTTCAAGGCGGCCGGCATCAAGGTCGTACACAAGTGCACGTCGGTGCGGCACGCGGTGAAGGCCGAGACCATCGGCTGCGACGCCGTCAGCATCGACGGCTTCGAGTGCGCGGGGCACCCGGGCGAGGACGACATCCCCGGGCTCGTCCTCATCCCGTGCGCGGCCGACCGGGTGAGCATCCCGATGATCGCCTCGGGCGGCTTCGGCGACGCCCGCGGCCTCGTCGCCGCCCTCGCCCTCGGGGCCGACGGCATGAACATGGGCACCCGGTTCATGGCCACCCGCGAGGCCCCGATTCACGACAACATCAAGCAGGCGCTGGTCGCCGCCACCGAGCGCGACACCGCCCTCATCTTCCGCTCGCTGCGCAACACCGCGCGGGTCTTCCGCAACGCCGTCTCCGACGAGGTCAACTCCATCGAGGCCGGCGGCGACGCCACCATCGACGACATCAGGCACCTCGTCTCGGGCGAGCGCGGCAAGCAGGCCCTCGACACCGGCGACACCGACGCCGGCATCTGGTCGGCGGGCATGGTGGCGGGGCTCATCCACGACGTCCCCACCTGCCGCGAGCTCGTGGACCGCATCATGCGCGAGGCCGTCGCGATCATCGACGCGCGCCTCGCCGGCATGCGGCCGGCGGTTCCGGCGGCCACGGTGTAGGCCGAGGGTCACCCTCGCCAACACTCCACGCCGCCCACGAGGAGGGCGGCGGAGGCACCGGCGGCGTCCTGATCGTCACGCGGGACGACGAGAAGGCGGATCGCGCGCTGGCGTTGCGGCTCGCAAGTCTGAGTGGGCGCCCGATCAACGGCGGCCGGGTCGGTCCGCTCGGCTCGCACCGCCTGAACGCACCCGGGAGCGCGCTCGTTCCAGGCGGGCCGGCACGCCGATGGCAGCGCGCACGGCGTCACCTTCGGTTGACTGCGGCCGGCGGGCGGCGACCCCGCACGGCCAGGCGACCAGGAGCACGCTCCCGGCGTCCCGCAGCACCACGTCGACCCGGCCGGCGCCGTGCTCGTGCAGCCACCGGACCGCCGCGGCCAGCCGGCACCGCGCGCCCGCCGTGTACCGGCCGAACGCCAGGATCACCGGCCCTACCAGCACTGCGCCGCCCACGGCCCTCCGGCCCGGCGCCCGCCCCACCACGGCCGGCCCCGTCCCGAGCGCAGCCGCCAGCATGGTGCGCGCGTCGCACCGATGCCGCCGCCGGCCGTGTCGCAGCCTCACGTCGCACCCGTCGTCAAGACCTGTCGTGTCCTTCATGCGGCTGTTACATGCATTTTTCGTGCCCGACCGATTCGCAACCACGGATCGGAGGCCGGGCGCAGCGCGCGCCCCGGCCGCGCGCGCCAGGATGCCGCGGACCGCGTGTGGCATGATCGACGTGCCCGCTGACACCGGTCCGACGACGCGAGGATCGCCACGGCCGGTCGAGCGGGACGAAGCGCGGCTAGGGCACGACGTCGTCCCGCGCCGGCACTAGGACCGCCACGGATGGCCACGGCCCGCCCCCGCATCCCCTGCGGTGAAGCCGACATCAGGCGCATCCGCCTGAAGGGCTGGCTCTACGTCGACAAGACGCGGTTCCTGGCCGCCGGTTGGAGGAGGAGAGCTACGTCTTCCTGATCCGCCCCCGGCGCTTCGGCAAGAGCCTGTGGGTGTCGGTGCTCGAGAACTACTACGACCGCAGCCGGGCCGACGAGTGGGGCGCGGTCTTCGACGGCACCGACATCGGCCGGGAACCGACGGACGACCGAGGAGGCCCGAACCCAGTTGCGCGGCTACCTGGCCGACCCCGGACTGCGCGGCGGCCAGCCGGGGGTGCGGCACGTCGGCCTGGCCGTGGTGTTCCACGGCTGGGAGCTGGCCGCCTGCGCGGCGGTGGGCGACGAACGTTCCGGCGACCGGGCGTCTGCGCCGTAGGGTGCGGTCGACCGGTCCGGCGAGGAGTCCGGCACTCGGCCCCGGGGAACGGCATCAGCACCCGAACCGGGTACAATGGGCGCGCCGGGAAGGTCCGCTCATCGCCCCAGGGCGGCCGGTGGCGAGTCTCCCGGCGTGTTTCAGTCTGCCCGTTCGTTCCATCGGGCGTGCGTGCCGGCCTCGCGCCGGCTCCGGGAGGACCCAGTCGATGAACCCGATCCTGTTGGTGCTGCTCACCACCGCGGGGGCGTTCCTGCTCCACATCGTGATGATCTTCGTGCTCGTCGGCAAGAAGAAGTAGGCCCGCAGAGCGCTGCCACCTCGCGCTGGAGCCGACTCCGTTCAGGATAGGCCCCCGGGCGTCCGCGCGGCCCCTGCGGCAAGGACCGGGCGGGCGCTAGCCTCGCTAGCCCGCCAAGCCTCGCTAGCCGCCCCCCAGCTCCACGCTGCGGCGGTAGGCGGCGGTGACCGCCTTGTTCAGCACGGTGCGGAAGCCGCCCTCCTCGAGCTGGTAGATCGCGTCGGCGGTGGTCCCCCCCGGCGACGTCACCCGGTTCCGCAGCTCGGCGGGGTGGAGCGCCGTCTCTCGGGCGTAGACGGCGGCGCCGAGCACGGTCTGGATGACCATGTCGTGGGCGGCGGCGCGCGACCAGCCGAGGTGGACGGCGGCGTCGATCAGGGCCTCGATCAGCAGGAAGACGTAGGCGGGGCCGCTGCCGCTCACCGCGGTCGCCTTGTCCAGAAACTCCTCGTCACCCACGTACAGGTGCTTCCCCAGCGCGCCGAGCAGCGCCCCGGTCTGCTCGCGCTGCGCGGCCGTCACCGCCTCGGTCGCGGTCCACACCGTCATCCCCTCGCTGACCTGGGCCGGCGTGTTCGGCATGGTCCGCACGATGGCGTCGTGACCGAGGCCGTCGGCGATGGACGAGATGCGCGCCCCGGCGATGATGGAGATGACCAGGGCCTCGGGCCGCAGCACCCCCCGCAGGTCGTCGCAGACCGCCGACAGCACCTGCGGCTTGATGGACAGCACCACGAGGTCCGCGTTGCGGGCGGCGTCCCGGTTGTCCCCGGTGGTGCGCACCCCGAACCGCTCCTTCACGGCGCCGAGACGGCTCTCGTGGGGGTCGGACGCGGTGACCGCCTCCGGGGCGACGAGATCGTGGTGCACGAGGCCGCCGATCATGGCCTCGCCCATGGCCCCCGCCCCGATGAACGCGCACGACGTGTTCCGCAACGCTGTCAACGAGCTGCTCCTTCCTCGTCCGCCCCGGCATCCTCCGACCCGCCGTCCGCGGCGGCACCGGTGTCGGGCCGGTAGGTCCCGAAGCTCCAGAAATGCCCCTCGGGGTCGCGCGCCGCGTACTCGCGCGAGCCGTACTCGGTGCCCTCGGGCTCCATGACGATCTCCGCCCCCGCCGCCTTCGCCCGCGCGTGGTGGGCGTCGACGTCGTCCACCTGCACGTAGATCCCCTGCGTGACCGCGCCCACCGCCTTCGGGCTCTTCATGTTCATGAAGTCGTCCTCGGCGGTGCCGATCATGACCACGCTCGCCCCGTAGCGCAGCTGCGCGTGGGCGATGGTGCCCTTCGGCCCCGGCACGAGCATCTGCTTCTCGAACCCGAACGCCCGATGGAGCCACTCGAACGCCGCGGGGGCGTCCTCGTACCGCAGAAACGGAAAGAACCGCGTCCTGTCCTGCATCGCTCCACCTGTCCTCGTGTTCACGCGGCCGCGGCGGCCGCCGCGGCCGGCGGCCGCGAGGGCCGGGCCCTGAAGAACAGGGCGAACAGCCCCAGCACCGCCGCCGCCCACACCGCGGGGACGATCCAGATGCGGCCCCAGGCGTGGCCGGCGCCCTCCACGTAGAGGTCGACCACCAGCCCCGACAGCCACGACCCGACGAACATGCCGACCCCGAGGGTCACGAACGCGATGAGGCCCTGGGCCGCCGCCCGCAGGTCCGGCGGGGCCTTCTCGTCGACGTAGATCTGCCCCGTCACGAAGAAGAAGTCGTAGCAGATGCCGTGGAGCAGGATGCCCCCGTAGAGCATCCACACCATCGACCCGTTGTCGCCCCACGCAAACAGCAGGTAGCGGGCGACCCACGCGGCCATGCCCACGAGCAGCATCCCCTTGACGCCGAGCCGCCGGAAGAAGAACGGCATCGCGAGCATGAACCCGATCTCGGACATCTGCCCGAGGGTCATCTTGCCGGCCGCGTTGACCACCCCGATCTCGTTGAGGAACGGGTTGGCGAACGCGTAGTAGAACTGCAGGGGGACGCACAGCAGCATCGAGCCGGCCACGAACACCGCGAACGACGGCTCGCGCAGCAGGCGCAGGGCGTCGAGCCCGAGGACGTCCCGCGCGGTGACCCGGGCCGCCGCCCGCTTCGGCGGCGTGTGGGGCAGCAGCAGGCAGTAGAGCCCGAGGACGACGGAGGCGGCGGCCGCGATCTGCATCGGCCGCTGGGTGTCCTCGAGCCGCAGGAACCCCACCGCGAGGCCCGCGACGATCCAGCCGACGGTGCCCAGCACCCGGACGGGCGGGAACTCGCGGGCCGGCTCGGCCATCTGCCGGAACGACAGCGAGTTGGTCAGGGCCAGGGTCGGCATGTAGCAGAGCGCGTAGAGCAGCAGCACCCCGTAGACGGCGGGAAACGACGTGCGCGTGGACGCGAGGAAGAGCACCGCCCCGCCCGCGACGTGCAGCCCCGCCAGCAGCTTCTCGGTCGCGAACCAGCGGTCAGCGACCATGCCGACGAAGAACGGCGAGATCATCGCGGCGACCGCCGTGGTGCCGACCACCAGCCCGATCTGCTGCCCCGGGAAGGCGAGGGCCTCGCCGAGATAGGTCCCCAGCGGCACCGACCACGCGCCCCACACGAAGAACTGCAGGAACATCATGGCCGAGAGCTTGGCGCGCGTCAGTGGAGTCATGGGATCGCGATGCCGCTCACGCCTCGAGCACGTCGTTGCAGTACTCGAAGCGGCGGCGCACCTCCTCGACGGTGTCGGGCGCTCGTCAGGCCAGACGGCGCTGCCTGACGAGGTGCGCCCCGGAGGCCAGCAGGAGCGACGCCAGCAGGGCCAGCCACGGGGCCGGGGCCGCCGGCACCGCCGCGCAGGCCACCATCCGGGTGGCGTCGGCCTGCAGGTCCCTGGCCGGGTCCTGCTCGCGGTGCGAGATATCGGCGCCGCGTGCACCGTCGGCCTCGTTGATGGAGCCGCCGCGGATCGCATTGGCGGGAATGCCCACCCCGTCCATGTCGCAGTCGCCCTCCTGCACGGTGTAGGTGAAGTAGATCACGCCGTCGAGCGACGTGACGTCGGGGCGGTAGCGCGCCTCCACCATCTCTTCGCCGATGCGCTGCGTCAGCACCGGCGCACCGCTCACCGTGACTTTCTTGTGGAACCGGACGAACCAGTAGATCTCTTCGCCGGGTCGGTACACCCCGTCGGACGGCACGAAGAACACCGAGCTGAGCCCGATGCCGTCGATGACCGGCGGAACGCCGCGGGAGCTGCCGTCGACCGCGAACGGGCCCGTGGTGGGAGTGTAGCCGCTCAGGTCGACCTCGACGCCGCCCAACGACACGCTGGCCATGCGGACCTCGTCGGCGGCGGCCGCGTCGTCGCTCTGCACCGTGTAGTAGAACTGGGCCCGGCTGCCGTTCTGGTAGAAGCGGCCCTCGACCTCGTGGGTCTTGTCGCCGATGACCAGCTCCAGCTTCGGACGTGTGTCTGCTGCCCCCGGGATCGTCAGGGAGGGCACGATCCGGGCCTTTATCACGTCGCCGCGGTGCCACGTGGCGCCGTCGAGAGGCTCGTCGAACCAGAGATCCTGCACCTGCCCCGCCGCCGGAGCCGCGGCCAGACCGCTGACCAGCGCCGCGAACGCCAGACAACCAAGGGCACGTCCGAACTGTCGCATCGGCTTTCTCTCCTCGCAGAACATCTCTCCGCAAACCGTGAACACCAGCCAACGGGGCACTCGAGCGCCCGTGATCGCTCTGCCGGCACGCCTCGCGTGCGGGCGCGCCCGCCGACGGGCCTGTGCCCGCAAGACTGCGGCCGCCGAGCCCCGCCGCCGACAGGACCGTCGCCCGGAACCGCGACTGCCCTGGCACGCCCGGTGCCCACCTCGGGGCCCGCAGGATGCCGTACTATAATGCGCCGATGCCCGAAAGCAGGAATGCCCCCCGGAGCCGACGAAGAGCATCGCTGGCCGCGATCTGCGGCCTCGCCCTCCTCGCGGCCACGAGCCGCGGCGCCGCCCCCCTCGCCGGCGCGACCGCCGGCCAGCCCGGCGGCGACCGGCCGCCCAACATCGTCATCATCACCGCCGACGACCTCGGCTGGGGCGACCTGGGGTCGTACGGCCACCCCAACATCCGCACCCCCCACCTCGACCGCATGGCGGCCGAGGGGCAGCGGTGGACGAGCTTCTACAGCCAGGCCCCGGTGTGCTCGCCGAGCCGGGCCGCCCTGCTGACGGGCCGCATCCACCTGCGGAGCGGGATGTTCGGACGCCGGCAGGGGGTCTTCTTCCCCGACTCGCGCGGGGGGCTGCCGGCCGGGGAGATCACCCTGGCCGAGGCGCTGCGCGACGCCGGCTACGCGACCGGCATCGTCGGCAAGTGGCACCTGGGCCATCTGCCCGAGTTCCTGCCGACCCGGCACGGGTTCGACTCGTGGTTCGGCATCCCCTACTCGAACGACATGGACTGGCGATTGCCGGGCGGAGCGACGCGCCGGGCCGCGATGTTCCATCCGCGGACGGACTACTGGCACGTCCCCCTCATGCGGGACGAGAGGGTCATCGAGCGACCCGCCGACCAGCACACCATCACGCGGCGCTACGCCGAGGAGGCGGTGTCGTTCATCGAGGCGAACCGGGACGCGCCGTTCTTCCTCTACCTGCCGCACACCATGCCCCACATGCCCCTGTTCCGGTCCGACGGCTTCCGGGGCCGGAGCACCGCCGGCGTCTACGGCGACGTCATCGAGGAGATCGACTGGGCGGTGGGGCAGGTGCTCGAGACGCTCGAGCGCCTCGAGCTGACGGAGCGGACCCTGGTGGTGTTCACCAGCGACAACGGCCCCTGGCTCAGCTACCGGTCCCACGGCGGCTCGGCCGGCCCGCTGCGGAACGGTAAGGGAACCACCTTCGAGGGCGGCATGCGGGTGCCCGGCCTGTTCTGGTGGCCGGGGACGATCGCGCCCGGCGTGGTCCAGGCCATCGGCTCGGCCATGGACCTCTTCACCACCGCCATCGCCCTCGGCGGCGGCGCGGCGCCGGACGATCGGCCCATCGACGGCGTCGACCTGAGCCCGGTGCTGCTGGGCACGGGGCCTCCCCCGCGGCAGACCATGGCCTACTACCGGATGGGCGAGCTGTACGCGTTCAGGCTGGGCCGCTACAAGGCGCACTTCACGACCCAGAGCCGCTACGGCGCCCCCAGGGCGTGGATGCAGCAGACGGACCGCAGCCGGATCTTGGGCAACCCGCCGACCGGCCGGATGGAGCACGACCCGCCGCTGCTGTACGACCTCGGGGCGGACCCGGGCGAACGCTACGACATCGCGGCCGAGCGCCCCGACGCGCTCGCCGCGGTGGTCGCCGCGGCCGAGGCGCACCGGGCGGGCATGACGGTGGCCGAGCCGCTCTTCGACCTGCGGGGGCCCGAGCCTGCGCCGTAGAAAACGCGGACTTCCTGGAGGGTCGTTCGGGCGCCGAGCAGAGCCGCAGACGCCAGCTGGCGGGACAGGAATCCGCGCCGCAGACGGGCGGATGCCTGGGGAGGTTGGGCGCCAGGCGGCCGCAGGCGCCGATTGGCGGGACAGGGCCCGCGCAGGACGAGGACGGCCGGGCTCCCCGAGGGCTGGCCGGGCGGAAGCGGCAAAGCGAGGATCGGCAAAAGAGGAGAAGGCTCGATGGACACCGGCACCCGGCTTCGATTCCTCGTCCCGTGCGCGGTGCTGGCCGCCGTGCTGGCGGTCACTACCGCACCCGCCGGCGCCCAGCCGCGGGTGCCGGACGGCGAGTGGCACCACTTCGGCCGGGACGCCGCCAACACCAAGTACTCGCCGCTCGACGACATCACGGCGGAGAACTTCACCGACCTGGAGGTCGCGTGGCGGTGGACGTCGCTGTCGCGCGCGGTGGCCGAGGAGCACGACCGCATCCGGCCCAGCGCGTTCAAGTCGTCGCCGCTGATGGCGGACGGGCTGGTCTACGTCAGCACCGCCCTCGGACAGGCGGCGGCCCTCGACGCCGGCACCGGCGAGACGGTGTGGACCTACGACCCCCGCATCTACGACGACATGGACCGCCCCCCCAACATGGGCTGGCACCACCGGGGCCTCTCGTACTGGAAGGACGGCGAGAGCGGCGACGCGCGCATCTTCATGAGCAACCACGACCTGAAGCTGGTCGCCCTCGACGCCCGCACCGGCGAGCTCTACCCCGACTTCGGCGAGAACGGCCACGTCGACCTGACGCAGGGCTACAACCGCGAGATCGACGCGTCGCGCATGACCTACTCGTCGCCGGTGGCGGTGGCCGGCGACACCATCATCACCGGCAGCATCATCCAGGACACCTACATCACCCTGCGCGAGGCGTCGCCGGGCGACGTGCGCGCCTACGACGCCCGCACCGGCGAGATGAAGTGGATCTTCCACACCATCCCCCAGGGCGACGAGTTCGGGGTCGACTCGTGGCAGAACGAGTCGTGGCGCTACAGCGGGCACACCAACGTCTGGTCGTACATGGCCGTCGACGAGGAGCTCGGCCTCGTCTACCTGCCCACCGGCACCCCGTCGAACGACTGGTACGGCGGCATGCGGCCGGGCGACAACCTGTTCGCCGAGAGCATCGTCGCCGTCGACATCGAGACCGGGCGGCGCGAGTGGCACTTCCAGGCGGTGCACCACGGGCTGTGGGACTGGGACTTCCCCACGGGGCCCAACCTGGTGGACATCACCGTGGACGGCCGCGAGGTCAAGGCCTTGGCCCAGGTCAGCAAGCAGGCGTTCACCTACGTCTTCGACCGGGTGACGGGCGAGCCCGTCTGGCCCATCGAGGAGCGCCCCGTCCCGCAGGGGAACGTGCCCGGCGAGTGGTACTCGCCGACCCAGCCGTTCCCCACCAGGCCGCCGCCGTTCGACCGGCAGGGCATCGCCATCGACGACGTCATCGACTTCACGCCCGAGCTGAGGGCCGAGGCCCTGGAGCTGGTGCGGAGCCGGGCGCGGTTCGGGCCGATCTTCTCGCCGCCGGTGCTGCGCGGGGCGGAGACCCCGTTCATCCAGGTGCCGGGGGCGGGCGGGGGCGCGAACTGGCAGGGGGCGGCCGTCGACGTCGAGACGGGCCGGCTCTTCGTGTCGTCGTCGAGCACCCTCATCGTGGTCGAGGTGGTCGAGTACGAGGCGCCGGCGACGGTGGGCTACTTCACCGACCCGTGGGGCGTCGGGCTGCCGGGGCCGCGGGGGCTGCCCCTGTTCAAGCCGCCCTACAAGCGGGTGACGGCGCTGGACCTGACGACCGGCGACCGGGCGTGGATGCAGCCGCACGGCGACGGGCCCCGGAACCATCCCGACCTCGCCCACCTGAACCTGCCGCCCCTCGGCGGGGGCGGCGGCATCAGCTCGGGGCCGCTGGTGACGCCGTCGCTGCTCATCATGAACCACGGCGGCCGCGGCTACGACGACGTGGCGGCGGGCTCGCGCACCATCAGCGCCTACGACAAGGCGACCGGCGAGCACCTCGGCTCGCTCGACCTGCCGGCGCCGCCCGGGGGCAACCCCGTGACCTACCGCCACGAGGGCCGGCAGTACCTGCTGGTGGCGGTCGGCAGCGGGGGCAGCAACGCCGAGCTGATCGCGCTGGCGCTGCCGGAGGAGCCGACGTCGTAAGACGTACGCCGGGGTCTTGACGGGTGGGTGGGGAAACTGGCGGGCGGCGGACTACCGGGCTGTTGGCGTGCGTGACCGTCTCCTGACCCTCGTCGGGCTTCTGCTGTGCCCCGTCCTCGCGGCCGGGGCGGCGGCCCAGTCTCCGGACGACGACGGCGCCGGAGCCCCTGCGACGACCCAGGAATCCGCCCCCGAAACGGACGGGGGCCAGTTCGTGCCGGCGGACGACGAAGACGCGAGCGTCCCCGCCGGGGTCCAGGGCTCCGGCCCCGAACCGGGCGCGGACTGGTTCCTGCCGAAGGCGTTCCGGGCCATACAGCGCAGGCTCCGGCCGGAGACGCCCGAGGACTGGTCCCTGCGCTTCGACCTGCAGCCCGGGGTCGTCGGCAAGACGCACCCCCTGCCGCGCAACTCGTTCCGCTCGTATCGCGTCGAGCTGGTGAGGCACACCGACGGGTCGGCGCTGTGGCACCACACCTACCGGTTCCCGTCCTACGGCGCGGGCGTCCAGCTCGCCGACTTCGGGGGCGGGCCGACGGACCGGGGCCGGCCGGTGTCGGTCTACGGCTTCATCCAGACCCCCATCCTGCCGCCCGTCGCCACCGTCGACGTGCTCACGACCATCGGGATGGGGGTGACGAGCGGCTGGAACCCGCCGGCGTTCGAGGACTTTCCCTTCGAGCGGCACCCGACCACCCGGCTCACGAGCTACATCGACCTCGGCTTCCAGGCCCGGCGGCGCCTCACCGACCGCCTCGACCTGCTCGCGGGTTTCTCGCTCAACCACTTCTCGAACGGCGGGGTCGGCAGCCCCAACCGCGGCCTGACGGTGACCGCCCCCCGCGTCGCCCTCCAGCGCAGCCTCGGCGTGCGCGGGCCGCCGCGGCGGCGCGAGGACCGGCCGCCGTTCGTCGACGGCTGGGAGACGCGCCTCGACGGCGGGCTCGCGGTGCGGGGGGTCGGGTTCTTCTGGCGCGAGGAAGGGTTCGGCCCGCGGGGGTACGTCCAGGTCGCCGCCCTCAAGGGGTCGGTGTGGCGCCGGTTCTACCGCCTCGGCCAGGTCGGCGGGGGTCTGGAAGGGTCGCTGGAGACGGGCCGGCCGCGCGGCACCGCGCGCGCGCCCGACGCCGATCTGAGCGGCGGCGGCAGCCTCGGCCTCTACACGGGGTACGAGCAGATAGCCGGACCGTTCTCCATCTACCTGCACTTCGGGACCCACCTCGCGCGCACGCGGTCCGACGAGCGGCCGGCCCCGTACTACCGGGTGGGGACCATCATGCGCTTCGCCGAGCGGTGGTTCAGCGACGTCAGCTTCCGGTTCATGAGCCGGGGCAAGGACTTCAGCCACGACTACATCGCCTGGCACCTCGGCTACCGCTTCGACGGGCTGCCGTTCCCCTTGAACCGGTGAGGCGGCGCCGCCCCGGTTGCGCATGCGAACCCGCCTGCCGGGAGTCGGCGCCGTAGAAGGCGCGGGCTCCTGGAGGGTCGGTTGGAGCGCCCAGCCGAGCCGAGCGCGACGATGGGCGGGCTGGGAGTCGGAGCCGTGGAACGCGCGGACCCCGGGAGGGTTGGTCGGCCGCCAGCGGAGCCGAAGGCGACGACGGGCGGGCCGGGCTGCAGTGCGTCGAACACCCCGACCGACGGGAAGCGCCGGGCGCCCCTCGCACGGGGCCGGCGTGCTCTCCCCGACCGCCGAGGAAGCCGCGCATGGCATCCGGGGCCCGGTGCGTGTAGGATGCAGATCCGAGATGTGCCGAGCACGCAACGGAACGGCGGGCGCACACCGGGCGGCGCGCCGGTTCCGGGAGGGGCGACGATGACGAAGGCGGTGGCACTGGCAGTCGGCCTGGGCCTGCTGGCGGGTTGCGGCGGCGCCGCGCCCGACCCCATCACCATCACCAACGGCCAGGGCGAGATGGCCGGCGAGGTGACGGCGGACAGCGTCATCCTGCAGTCGCGGCTGACGACCCTCGACGGCCTCGTGGACGGCGACGTGGCGGGGGCGCCGGGGACGGCGCGGTTCGAGCTGGCCGTGTCGGACGATTTCGGCGACTCGACGACGACGGCGTGGCTCGACGCCACCGCCGAGGGCGACTACATCGTCAAGACCGCCGTCGACGGGCTCGCCGCGGGCACCCGCTACTTCTACCGGCTCGAGTACGGCCCCACCGCCGAGAACACCCGGCTCGGCCCCACTCGCTCGTTCCGCACCCTGCCCGGCGCGGAGGCGGCCGAGGAGGTGAGCTTCGTCGTGGTCACCGGCATGAACTACGCCCTCTTCCACGGGGACCGTCCGCGGTCCGGCTCGCCCGAGGACCGGCCGCTCGGCTACCCCGGGCTCGCGTCGATCCTCGCCCGCGAGCCGGCGTTCTTCGTCGGCACCGGCGACAACGTCTACTACGACGCCCCGTTCAGCGAGTTCGAGCGGACCCAGTCGTTCCTGCGCAGGAAGTGGCACCAGCAGTTCGTGCAGCCGCGCTTCATCGACCTGTTCGCCTCGGTGCCCACCTACTGGGAGAAGGACGACCACGACTACCGCTTCAACGACTCGGACAATACCGTCGAGCTCGAGCCCGACCCCTCGCCCGAGCTGGGCCGGGCCACGTTCCTCGAGCAGGTGCCGGTGGTCGACCCGAACGACCCCGACCCGCGCACCTACCGCACCCACCGGGTCTCGCGCGACCTGCAGATATGGCTGACCGAGGGACGTGACTACCGCAGCCCGAACATGGCCGAGCCGGGGCCCGACAAGACGATGTGGGGGGCCGAGCAGCTCGCGTGGCTGCAGGAGACGCTGCTCGCGAGCGACGCCACCTTCAAGATCCTCATCTCGCCGACCCCGATGATCGGCCCCGACGACGCCAACCAGGCCGGCCGGCAGGCGCTGGGGCACGACCCCTTCAAGCGCGACAACCAGTCGAACCCCATGGGGTTCCAGTACGAGCGCGACCTCTTCTTCGACTGGCTCGAGGAGAACGGCTTCCTCGACGACGGGCACTTCTACATCGTCAGCGGCGACCGGCACTGGCAGTACCACTCGATCCACCCGCGGGGGTTCGAAGAGTTCTCGACCGGCGCGCTGGTCGACGCCAACGCGCGCCTCGGCCGGGCCCCGGGCGACCCCGAGTCGAACGATCCCGACGGGCTGATCGTGCAGCCCTTCTCGTCGCCCGAGCCCACCGGGGGCTTCCTCGAGGTGACGGTGACCCCGGGCGACGCGCCGACGGCCGCCTTCCGCTGGTTCGACGAGCACGGCGTCCCCACCTACGAGACCGTTCGGACGGCCGGATGAGGGTGCGCCATGCCGCTGCTGATTCAGCTCATCGACATCTACTCGCTCATCGTGCTGGTGGCGGTGGTCACCTCGTGGATGCAGCTGCCCCCGACGAACCCCGTCGCCAACTTCACGAACGCGCTGACCGAGCCGCTGCTCGACCCCATCCGGCGCGCCCTGCCGCCGATGGGCGGGCTCGACTTCTCGCCGATGGTCCTGCTGATCGGGCTGCGCATGGTCCGGAGCCTGTTCTGGTGACGGCAATGGAGAAGCGGGGCGGTTTCGGGGCGCTTCCGGTGATCGGCGCGACGAATCCTGTTGCGAGGAGGGCCGCGCAGGCGCGGGAGCCCGGAACGACAGGATCTTCAGGAGAAAGATGATGCGAACCTCTGCCACACGGACTTCCGGCAGCCTCGTTTCCACCGCCGCTCGCGTCGCCGCGCTCGCGTTCCTGGTGCTGGCCGCGTCGGCCGTCCGCGCCGCCGCCGGGCAGGCGCCGTCGCTCGACGCCCTCGCGCACCGCGCCCTCGCCACCATCGACGGCGAGCTCGCCGTGCCTGGCCTGAAGGCCCCGGTCGAGGTGATCCGCGACGAGTGGGGGGTGCCCCACATCTACGCGGAGAACGACGACGACCTGTTCTTCGCGCAGGGCTACGTCATGGCCCAGGACCGGCTGTGGCAGATGGAGATGTGGCGCCGCTGGCGCGAGGGGCGGCTCGCCGAGGTCTTCGGGCCCGAGGCCCTCGACTACGACCGGCGCACGCGGCTGATGATGTTCCGGGGGCCGTTCGACGAGACCGAGTGGACCAGCTACCACCCCGACGCCCACCGCCTCTTCACCGCCCACGCCGCCGGCGTCAACGCGTTCGTCGAGCAGAACCGCGACAACCTGCCGGTGGAGTTCCAGCTCACCGGCGTCGAGCCCGAGCCGTGGACGGCGGAGACCGCGGTGCTGCGCTGGGCCGCCCTCGGGGTGCCGAGCGTGCGGGGGCACGCCATCCACGAGATGCAGCTCGCCCTGAACGTCGCCCGCTACGGGGCCGAGGAGGCGAACCGGCGCTTCGCCCCCGACCCCTGGGACGACCTCGTGGTGCCCGACGGCCTCGACGTCTCCATCATCACCGAGGACATCCTCGACGCGATGCGAACCGGCGACGGCGACCCGTTCACGGCGGGGCGGCTGCCCGCCCTGGAGATCGTCGAGCCGTACCGCGGCCTCGTCAGCCCGCGGGATCCGCAAGCGGCGCGGGTCCTGCCCGGCGTCGTCGCCACCGAGGGCAGCAACAACTGGGTCATGACCGGCTCGCGGTCGCCGACCGGGGTCCCGATACTCGCCAACGACCCCCACCGGCGCATCGAGATGCCCGCCCTGCGTTACTTCGTGCACCTCAACGCCCCCGGCTGGAACGTCATCGGGGGCGGCGAGCCGCCGTTCGCGGGGGTCGACGCCGGCAGCAACGCGAGCATGGCGTGGGGCTTCACCTTCGCGGGCACCGACATGGTCGACGTCTACGTCGAGGAGCTGCACCCCGACGAGCCCGACATGGTCAGGTGGCAGGACGGCTGGGAGCCGCTGCGCGTCATCGAGGAGGAGATACCCGTCAAGGGGCGGGACCCGGAGCCCGTCGTGCTGAAGTTCAGCCGGCACGGCCCCGTCTTCCACGAGGACCTCGAGAACCGCGTCGCCTACGCGGTGCGCTCGGTGGTGCAGGAGCCCGGAACCGCCGCCTACAAGGGCAGCTTCCAGCTCGCCCAGGCCGAGAGCTGCGCCGACTTCTTCGACCGGGCCATGCACTGGCTGGTGCCGACGCACAGCCTCGTCTGCGGCGACGCCGACGGCAACATCGCCCTCCAGGTGACCGGCCTGACGCCCGACCGCGACGGCTGGAACGGGCGGCTGCCGGTGCCCGGCAACGGCGACTACGAGTGGAAGGGGTTCCGCGAGGACCTGCCCCGCGAGTTCAACCCCGAGCGCGGCTACGTCGCCACCGCCAACAACAACGTCCACCCGCCCGACTACGAGGGGCGCCCCGTCTTCTACCACTCGTCTCGCGGAGTCGAGACCTCGCGCATCGCCCGCCTGCACCAGATTCTCGGGGCCGGCGAGACGCTCTCGGTGGAAGACCACAAGGGCATCCAGCACGACGCGCGGCTGCTCGCGGCCGAACGGGACATCCCGGCGTTCCAGGGCTGGAAGTCGGACGACCCCGACGTCGAGTGGGCGCGCGGACTGATCGCCGAGTGGGACGGCACGGTCTCGCGCGAGAGCACCGCCGGGGCGCTCTACGTGCGCTGGAACGCGGAGGTCGACGCGGCGGCCCGGGATGCGGAGACCCCGGAGGCCGAGCGCCGCGCCCTGATCGGGCAGGGCCTCGCGGCCGCGATCGAGCGGCTGACCCGCGAGCTCGGCCCCGACCGAGAGGAGTGGCGGCACGGCCGCGTCCACGCCAGCGCCCTGCAGCACATGTTCGTCCCCGAGTTCGACCTCCCCGCGGTCGAGCGCCCCGGCGGCTTCGGCGCCCTCAACGCCACCGGCGCCAACTTCCGCCGCATCATCGACCTCGCCGACCCCGACCGCTCGGTGGCCAGCAACGCCCCCGGGCAGTCGGCCCAGCCCGGCAGCCCCTTCTACGGCAACCTCGCCGAGAACCTCGGCAACGGCCAGTACTTCCCGCTGCTCTACACGCGGGAAGCGGTGGAGGAGCACGCCGCGCACCGGCTGACGCTTCAGCCGGCCGGGCCGTGAAGCGCGGCGACGCCGGCGCCTTCGACATGGACGGGCTCGCCCGTCCCCGGCGGTGATCGGCGCACGGTCGGCCTTCTCGAATCGCCCGGGTCCGGCGCGAGCCCCCCGTAGCGGCGTTCGCGGCGGCGGAACGCCTCGACCGCGCGGCGCAGGTCCTCGCCGTCGAAGTCCGGCCACAGCGTCTCGATAAACAGCAGCTCGGCGTAGGCCGCCTCGAAGAGCAGGAAGTCGCTCAGGCGCTGCTCGCCGCTGGTGCGGATGACGAGGTCGACCGGCGGGGTCTCCGGGTCGGAGTGGCACGCGCGGTTGACCCGCTGCAGGAAGTCCTGCTCGTCGCACGGCTCGTCCGGCCTCAGGGCGCCGGCAGCGGCGAGGATGGCCGATCGGGCGGAGTAATCGACAGCCAGCCGCAGGTAGAGGCGGGCGCCGTCGCTCGTGGCGCGCTCCGTCTCCTCGACCGCACGGATCAACGCGGGCGACAGACGGTCCCGCCGGCCGATCAGCGCCAGCCGCACGCCCTGCCGGCGGCAGCTCGCGCGCTCGCGGACGAGGAACGACTCCAGCAGCGCCATCAACGCCGACACCTCGGCCGCCGGCCGCCGCCAGTTGTCGGCGGAGAAGGCGTAGAGCGTCAAGGTCGTGACGCCGAGCCCCGGCGCCGCCTCCACCGCCCGCCGCACTGCGTCGGCCCCGCGGCGGTGGCCCTCGGTGCGCCGGAGGCCGCGCGCCGAGGCCCACCGGCCGTTGCCGTCCATGATCAGGCCCACGTGCAGCCCGCCGTTCATCGGTCGATGCATCCCGTTCGACCTCAGCCGGCCACCGACACGGCCAGGCGATCGACGAAGGTGACGACGGCGAGAAACGACAAGACGAGCAGAAGGAGAGCGCCGACCGCGAACGTCACCCGCAAGGGTCGGCTCTCGAAGGGAGCGGCGGCGGCCAGCCGGCCGAACTGGGTGGCCACCCGGATCGCGACCCAGATCGTGATGATCGCGGCCGCGAGCTCCAGGGGAGGCGCGTCGTCGATCCACGCCGAACCGACGAGAGTCGCGGCGGCGAACACCCGCATCAGCCAGGTGAAGAAGATCTCCTCGGCGGGAGCCAGCCGGTCGTGCAGGGAACTCAGCGCTGGTTGCATTAGTGTCACTCCTTGGTGGCGGGGTAACGGGCTCTTCGCCTCGGTGGCGCCGGCGGGAACATGCCGACCCTCACGCCGGCTCCTCCGCGAGCGCCGGCCGTACCGGGCATGGAGCGGATCGCTCCGGCGGCCAGGCCCCGAGCAGGCCTGCGGTGGTGACGACAACCTCGCGCGAGCGCGGTCCGTCGAGCTCGGCCAGGAGGATCCGCTGCCACCGTCCGAGCTGGGCCTCGCCGCCGATCACGGCCAGCGTGGTCGAGGCCTGCAGGGCCATCGCGCGGGCATGGGCGTGGCCGTTGGGCCGCTCGTCGGGCGTCAGGTTGACCGTCCGGCGCTCGAAGTCGTCGTGGGCGTACGGCGCATCGGCGGGCGCCCAGCCGGCGAGAACCCGGCCGAGGTCGTCGAGCAGCAGGGGCTCGTTCTCGTTGACCAGGATCGCGGCCGTGGTGTGCAGCGACTGCACCGTCACCGTGCCGTCGCCCACGCCGGAGAGGCGCACGCAGCGGACGACGAGTTCGGTGACGTCGATGAACTGCTGGGGCTCCCGGGTCGCGAGGGTCAGGCGCTCGTGGTCGACGACCCACGCGGACGGGGGGATGGGTTGAAGGGGAAGTCGCAACGCCATTCGTTCTCGCTCCTTGTCGGCGGCGGGGCCGCGATCGGATTCGCTCGAGGCCAGTATGGGCGGAGGGCCGCCCCGAGACATGAGGGAGAAGTGACGGGTCGGTGATATTCCGCTGAGAGGGGCCGAAAACGGGCAGGGGCCTGCTGCGCGGGAGGGATCAGCGCGGCCGCCGGGTCAGCCCCGCGGCGAGGCCCGAGCCGAACATCAGGCCCTCGAAGGCGCTTATCGCGACCCGGGTCACGACTCCCGGCTCGGGCTCGCCGAGCAGGCGGGCGAGGGGCGCGAGGCCGACCTGCGAGCCGGGGAAGCTCTGCGCCATGAAGTCGAGGCTCATCGCGCCCAGGAAGCGGCCGCTCCAGCCGAGCATCCCCGCCGCCAGGCCGCAGGCGAGCCCCGTCAGGAGGGCGGCGCGGACCCGCGCGAGCCCGTGGGGGGTGGCCATGCCGCCCTCGGCGGTGGGTGTCGCGAGCCCGTAGCCCAGCCCGACCGCTCCCCCGAGGACCAGACCCTCCACGGCGCCGGTCAGCGGCGAGAGGTCGCGGCCGAACAGGCCCTCGAGCACGAGGCGGCCCAGGAGGTGGGCGGCCGCGGCGACGGTGAGACCGCTTGCCGCACCCGCCACGGCGAGGGCCAGCCGCCGCCGCGCGCGAAAGGCGGCCTCCGCGGCGGCGAGGCCGGCCCCCACGCCGGCGGCCGCGACGCCGCCGACCGCGGTGCCGAGCAGCGGCAGCATCGCGAGCACGCTGGCGCCGGCCGTCGACCCGGGTCCGAAGCGGAGGACGAGGCCGCCGAGGAAGCCGGCGACCGCCCCGGCCGCCGCTCCTCCCGCCGCCGCGGCCACCCACCGTCGCCCGGCCAGCCGGGCGACGCGCCGGATGCGCAGCAGGAACAGGATTCTCGCGGCGGCCAGCCAGCCCGGATGTCCCAACAGGGGGACCGGCCCCGCCCCCGGGACGTCCCACCGGGTCTCGCGCAGGTAGGCGCGGGCCACGGCGTGCCCCCGCCTGCGGTCGAGCCGGTCGAGGGCCGCGGCCGTGCCCAGCCGGTGCAGGGTCTCGGCCGCCTCCCGGCGCCGGACGTCGGCTTCCTCGGCGTCGCCGGAACCGTCGTCGAGCAGCGCCTCGAGGGCCCGGTCGACGGCGGCGTCGGCCTCCGGTTCCGCGGGAGGCGGCACGGGCGCCGCCGGAGCGGGCCGCATGCCCTCCGCCGCAACGGCCCGGGCGGATTCCGCCGGGGCGGACCGCACGTCCTCCGCCGAAGCTGCCGCCGCCGGCTCGGCCGACGCCCCCAGGGGCTCCGTGGCGCCCCGCACGGCGGGCTCCGGCGGTCCCTCGTCGGGCTCCTCGACGACGTCGCAGACGAAGCGGTAGCCGTGCCGCGGCACCGTGCGGATGAACGACGGCTCGCGCGGGTCGTCCCCCAGGGTGCGCCGGAGTATCCGGACCGCCTGGCTCAGGGCACCGTCGGTGACCACCACGTCGCGCCACACGGCGTCGAGGATGTCGTGCCTCGACACCGCTTCGTTCCGCCGCTCTACGAGCAGGACCAGCAAGTCGAAGCACCGCGGAATCAGCGGCAGCTCCCGGCCGTCGCGGATGAGCGTCCTGCGGGCGGGCGACAGGGTGTGGCCGGCGAATCGGTAGCGGGGCGCGCCGGGGGGCGTTGGCATCGACGGTCGGCAGTATACGCGGCCTGGCGGGCTGCGCCCGTGCTGCCGCCAGGCGCGGGAACACGAGGCTGCGACGGCCTCACCGCCGGATCCGGACGCGATCGCCGAGAGGACCTGCTTTTCGCCGTCCGGAAGAAGAAACGGGTATGCTGAGACGATGTTGGCCAAGTCCGAGATTCAGAGACAGGCGCTCAATCTTCCCGCCCGGGAGCGCATCGAGCTCGTCGTGGAGCTCTGGGACAGCTTGGCGCCGGGGGAGATTCCGGTCCCCGACTGGCAGCGGGACCTGATTCGTGATCGCCTGGCGGCGCTGGAGGACATCCCGTCGGAGCAGCGTTCGGTGCCTTGGGAAGCGGTCCGCAGGCGGGTCTTCTCCGACGAATCGTGATCCTGCCCGTCCGGCTGACGTCTGCCGCGTGCGCGATCTGACCCTCGCCGAACGGTGGTATCTCGACGAGGCGCCAAGCGTGCTGGCATCGTTCGAGGAAGAAACCGACAGAGCCTTCGGCCGGATCTCCGAGCGACCCGAATCGTATCGGATCGTGGCGTCGACCGTCCGCCGCGCTCCGGTGCGGAAGTTCCCGTTCTCGGTCTTCTATCGGATCCTCCCCGAGTGGATCGAAGTCGTTGCCGTCGTGCACCAGTCGCGCGACCCGAGGACATGGCAACGGCGAGTCTGACCCGGCAAGCCGCTGGCCGTGCCGGCGCGGCCGGGCCCCGCCGTCACGTGGCGCGGGCGGCACGCTGCATGATATCGTCAGGATTCGACGGCTCGGTCGGCAGAAATCGCTCGTGAAGGGCCGTGCTCCGAGGGCGGGTGTCCCGGGCGCGGTCCATCCCCCTGGACGCTCCAGGCAGTCTGCGGGCGACTGCCGGCGAAGCCGCCTCGTGATATCAGTGCGCGTCGACGTGCGGGCGGGACCGCACCGAGACCAAACCGACTTCCCGGAGGGCATCATGCGAATGCGCAGCCTGTGGGTGCTTCCTGCGTCGGCGGTGCTGGCGGCCGCCGTCATCGTGACGGCGCCGGCCACCCCCCGCGCTCAGGAGACCACGGAGAATCCGTTCACCACGTCGCTCGACATCCGGATGGGCCAGCGGCTGTATCAGCAGCAGTGCACCCGCTGCCACGGCCAGACCGGCGACGGCGGCGAGCTGGGGCCGGCCCTGACCAACGGCTTCAGCAGCGCCAGCACCGACGCGGGCCTGTTCCGCATCGTCCGCGAGGGCATCCCCAACACCCAGATGATCGGCATCAGCCGCAACGCCACCGACCAGTCGGTGTGGATGGTCGTGAGCTACCTGAACTCGCTGAACAGCACCCCCGCCGTCGACCTGCCGGGCGACGTCGCGGCCGGCCGCATGGTGTTCGAGGGCAAGGGCAACTGCTCGAGCTGCCACATGGTGAACGGCGCCGGCGGCCGGCGGGGCCCCGACCTGACCCGGGTCGGCGACCGCCGCGCCCCCGACGAGCTGGTCAGCGACCTCCGCACCCCCGACGAGGACCTCGCGCCGCGCTGGTGGACCCTGCGGGTGACCCGCGAGGACGGCTCGGTCGTCGAGGGCCTGCGCATGAGCGAGGACACCTTCACGATGCGGATCATGGACGAGAACGAGGACCTCTGGTCGTTCTCGAAGGGCGGCGTGCGGTCGTACGAGCGCGTCACCAGCTCGATCATGCCCAGCGTGAACGCCTTGTTGACCGAGGCGGAGGTGGAAGACCTCGTCGCCTATCTGTACTCGCTCCGACGGGAGGAGACCTGATCATGAAACGGCTTGCCCTCGTCCTCGCGGGCGCGCTCGCCGCCTCGCCGGCCGGCGCCCAGGAGTCAGGGTCCGGCGACGGCCCCTCGTTCTCGCCCGTCACCTGGGAGCGCCTGCTGAACGCGGCCGACGAGCCCGAGAACTGGCTGATGTACTCGGCCACCCTCGACGCCCAGCGCTACAGTCGGCTCGACCAGATCCACAACCGCAACGTCGGCGAGCTCGAGCTCAAGTGGGCCTACCAGATCCCGCAGCTCGACCGGGCCGAGACCGTCCCCCTCGTCGTCGACGGGGTGATGTTCATCACCGAGGCGCCGAGCAACGTGGTGGCGGTGGACGCCGCCACCGGCCGGCAGTACTGGCGCTACGACCACCCGCTGCCCGACGACCTGCGCATCTGCTGCGGGCGCAACAACCGCGGCGTGGCCATTCTCGGCGAGACGCTCTTCATGAGCACTCTCGACGCGCACCTCGTGGCCATCGACGCCCGCACCGGCAACCTGGTCTGGGACCGGGAGACCGCCGACCACCGGTCGGGCTACAGCAAGACCGCCGCCCCCCTCATCGTCGGGGACCAGGTGGTGACGGGCATCGCGGGCGGCGAGTACGGCATCCGCGGCTTCATCGACTCGTACGACCCGGCGTCGGGCGAGCAGGTGTGGCGGGCGTGGACGATTCCCGGCCCCGACCATCCCGACAACCAGACGTGGGCCGGCGACTCGTGGCGCACCGGCGGCTCGGCGAGCTGGATCACCGGCGCCTACGACCCCGAGCTCGACATCGTCTACTGGGGCACCGGCAACCCGGGGCCGGACTGGAACGGCGACGTGCGGCTCGGCGACAACCTCTACTCGGACTCGGCCATGGCCATCAACGGCACCACCGGCCAGCTCGAGTGGTACTTCCAGTTCACGCCCCACGACGTGCACGACTGGGACGCCATCCAGGTGCCGATTCTCGCCGACCTGACGATGGACGGCGAGGAGCGCAAGGTCATGATGTGGGCGAACCGCAACGCGTTCTTCTACACCATCGATCGCGAGACCGGCGAGTTCCTCCTCGGCAAGCCCTACGCCAAGCAGACCTGGGCGGTGGGGCTCGACTCGAACGGCCGCCCGATCCGCGTGCCCGACACCGCGCCGACGCCCGAGGGCACCCTCGTCTCGCCGCCGGTCGGCGGCGGCACCAACTGGTTCTCGCCCGCGTTCAGCCCCCGCACCGAGCTCTTCTACGTGCAGGCCTACGACGGCGAGGACATCTACTTCAAGCGCGACGAGGAGTACGTCGAGGGCGACCAGTTCACGGGCGGCGGCGCCCAGCGGCCGCTGCCGGCCGACAACTACCACAGCGCCATCCGCGCCATCGACCCGCGAACCGCCGACGTGCGGTGGGAGTATCCCATCCAGCCGCGGTCGACGGCGGGGGTCACCGCCACCGCCGGCGACCTCGTGTTCAGCGGCACCGTCGACGGCTACTTCTTCGCCCTCGACGCGGTCAGCGGCGAGGAGCTCTGGCACATGAACGTGGGCCGGCGCGTCCACTCCGCGGCGATCACCTACGCCGTCGACGGACAGCAGTACGTGACCATCGCGGCCGGCAACGTCGTGTTCACCTTCGGTCTGAGGAACTGAGCCGTGGCGTTCCTGTCACCGACCGACATGGCCCGCAAGGAGCCGATGCCGGGCTTCGTGGGCCGGTTCGCCAACGGGGTCACGATGACCTCGGTCACCTGGACCATCGCGGCCGGGTCCGAGCTGCCGGAGCATTCCCACCCCCACGAGCAGGTGGCGCACGTGCTCGACGGGGAGTTCGAGCTGACCATCGACGACCGGACCCAGCGCCTCGGGGCGGGCATGGTGGCGGTCATCCCGCCCAACGCCGTCCACTCGGGCCGGGCGGTCACCCGGTGCCGCATCATCGACGTGTTCCACCCCGTGCGCGACGACTACCGCTGACCGCGCGGGCCGGACTCGGACCGCGGCCGTTTCGTCGAAGGGGCGCTCCCCGCTGGAGCGCCCCTTTCGTTTTCGCGGAGAGGACCGCGACCGTAGTCCTGCGCGGGCCGCGGGCGCCTGCCGCGGGCGGCCGGAGGGTGATACTGTAGCGGCCCATGCCGAGCCACCCCCGTTCATGGTGCGTACGGAACCGTCTCTACCCCGGCCGGGCCCGGCCGGCCACGGTCCGGGCCGTGATCCTCGCACTCGCGAAGGCCGTGGCGACGACCCCGCCGTGGGCGGCCGCGGGGCGGGCAGCCGGCCGGCGAGCTCGCCCGACGTCCCGCGGCCTCCCGGTGTGATGCTGTTCATCGCGCCCCTGACGGACGGGCTGCGGCGCGTGGCGCGGGCACCGATGGTCCTGGCCGGCGCCGCGGTGCTGACGGCGGCCGTGGCCCTGCCGCCGGGGCTGCTCGTCGGGGACCGACGGCCCGGGGCCCTGCCCGAGAACCGGGCGGCCGCGGGCGCCGCAGCCGACTGCATCCCGCTCCAGTGGTGGCGATTCCCGGCCGCCGAGTACTCGGTCGACGGCAGGCCCTGCGCGGCCGGGAACGGGGGGACGGACGCCGTGCTCGCGAGTCTGCGCACCCTGCTCGACGCCGAGGGCCCCGACCCCGCGCTCGGCGCCGTCGCCGTCGTCTTCATCGCGGCCTGGACCCTGTTCTCGGCCGGCGCCATCGACCGCCTCGCTCGGGACCGCCCCACCCGCGGCGCCGGGTTCTTCGCCGCCTGCGGCGCCTACGGGCCGCGGCTGCTGCGCCTGGCCCTCATCGCCGGCGTCGTGTACTGGGTGCTCTTCAGGGCCGTACAGCCCTTGATCGTCGGCGCTCCCCCCCCGCCCAGCGCCGGCGTGCCCGCGGGCGGGGCGCTCCGCTATCTCGGGTTCGGGCTGCTGCTGGCGGCGGCCGGGCTCGTTTTCGACTACGCGCGGGTGCGGGCGGTGGTCGAGGACCGCCGCAGCATGCTCGGGGCCCTGCTCGCCGGCTGGCGCTTCGTGCGGCGGCATCCCGCCGGCTGCCTGGGACTGTATGCCGCCAACGGCCTGGTCCTGGCCGCCGTCATCGTCGCCTACGCCGCCGCGGGGCCGCCGCCGACCGGCGGCCCGACGTGGGGGGCGTTCCTCGCCGGCCACCTCTACCTCGTGGCGCGCCTGGCGAGCCGGCTGTTGTTCTACGCCACCGAGGTCGCCTGGTTCCAGAGCCGGCTGGCCCACGCCGGCTACGTCGCGGCTCCGGCCCCGGCTTGGCCGGAGTCGGCCTCGGCGGAAGCCCTGGGTCGCCTCACGGCAGGCGCGGAGGGGCCGAGGGCGTCGCCCTCGGCGTGAATGTCATGCTCGAGGTCCTGGTCGTCGCCGCGGTCGGCTTCGTTCTGACCCTCGTTCTGCCCGTCGTCGCCTTTCTGTACGCGTCGGCGGTGCGAGCGCGCGTCATCGAGATCGAGCAACGCCTCGCCCGCCTCGAACGATGGATGCTGGGCGAGGCGCCGACGACGCCGGAGGCCCGGCCGCCGGAGCCGACCGACATCGCGACCGGCGGGGGCCCCCCGTCGACGTCGGCCCCGCCGCTTGCCACGGGGCCGGCCGCGCCGCCCTCCCCCGCGTCCGCCTCGCGGCCCGCGTCACCGGCGGCGGAGGCCCCGGCCCTCGCGTCTCCGGACGTTCAGCCAGAGCCGCTGCTTCTCGAGACCCGCATCGGCACCCGCTGGATGCTCTATGCCGGCGTGGCCACCCTGGTCGTCGGGGTGGGTCTGTTCATTCGCTATGCGTTCGCCAACCAGTGGGTCACGGAGCCGATGCGGGTCGGCACCGGGGTGCTCGCGGGCGGAATGCTGATCGTGTCGGGCCGGCGGTTCGCGGCCCGCGGCCACGCGCGGTTCGGCACGACGCTCGCAGGCGGGGGGGTCGCGGCCTGGTACCTCGCCGTCTACGCCGCCCTGAACCTGTACGGCCTCGTCGACGCCGCCACCGGCTTCGCGATGCTCGTGGCAGTGACCGCCTTCGCGGCGTTCCAGGCGGACCGGCTGCGCGCCCAGCCCCTCGCGATGATGGCGGTGGTCGGCGGGTTCGCCACCCCGTTCCTCGTCGGCGGGGGCGCCGACGCGCAGATGGTCCTGTTCACCTACGTCGCCCTGCTCGTCGCCGCCATCGTCTACCTGGCCCACCGGCGCGACTGGCCCGCCCTGACCCTGGCCAGCTTCCTGCTCACCGGGCTGACCGTCTCGGTCTGGTACCTCCGCTTCTACGAGCCCGGCGCCTGGCTGCGGACGGAGCTGTTCCTGACGCTGTACGCAACGTTGTTCCTCTGGGT
Organism: Vicinamibacterales bacterium; assembly: GCA_965116765.1. Taxonomy (GTDB): domain Bacteria; phylum Acidobacteriota; class Vicinamibacteria; order Vicinamibacterales; family UBA8438; genus JAJEEA01. The sequence continues at coordinate 3,840,787 of OZ220718.1, forward strand.
GCTGTACCGGTCGCGCGAGTCGACCCGCCCGTACGCCCGCGCGACGCGGTGGGCGTTGGCGACCACCCCGCTCTGGTATCACACCGCTTCGCTGAGCATCCTCGGCGACCACTGGCTCGCGTTCCTCGTCTACCTGATCGCGTTGACGGGCGCCGGGGTCGCGATCGCCGCCCGGGCCGGCGCGATGTGGGCCCGCGTCGGACTCTGGGCCCTCGTCGCCGGACCCCTGCTCGGCTGGACGGGCGCCGACCAGGACGGCACGTGGCTGGTCCCCGCCGTCGTGACCTGGATCGCGGTCGCGAGTCTGCACGCCGCCGCCCAGATCGAGCTGCTGCGTCGGCGCGGCGGGCGGCTGCACGCGGCCGACGTCATCCTCGTGCCCGTCAACGGGTTCGGCCTCGCATTCGGCCTGCAGGCGGTGCTCGAGCCGCACTTCCCCGGCGCGACCGGGTTGGTGACGGCTCTCCTGGCCGTGGCGTGGTGGGCGGTGGCGGCCGGCGTGCGGCGCATCGACTCCCGCGCCGCCATGCACGTGCTCGTGCTCGCCGCCGCCCTCGCGGTGGCGGCCATCGGCCTGCAGCTCGACGGCCACTGGGGCGCCTTGGCGTGCGCGGCCGAGGCGGGGGGTCTGGCTTGGGTGGGCCTTCGAGAGCGGCGCGCGTGGATCAGCGCCGCCGGCGCGGGGCTCCTCGCGACGGCGGCGCTGCTGGCAATGGCGGCGATGGCGGCGCCGGTGCCGGCCGCCCACGCCGTTCTCGTCAACCGGCGCGCCCTTCTCGGCCTCTTCGTCGTCGGCGTGCTGGCCCTCGTCGCGTGGCTGCACCGGCGCGAGGACGACCGCGACGTCTCCCACCGCGAACCGGCCCTCGCCGCCGCCGTGGTCGGCGCCAACGGGCTGCTGCTGTTCACGCTGTCGATGGAGATCCGCGCGTTCTGGGAGCTGCGGCAGGGCATCGCCGCCAACGCGGAGCTCGCCATGCAGATGATGCTGTCGGCGACCTGGGCCGCCTACGCCGCCGCCCTCACCGCGGCGGGCATCCGGCGGCAGTACGCCCCCGTCCGCTACCTCGCCATCGTGATCTTCGGCGTCACCGTGCTCAAGGTGTTCCTCGTCGACTTCTCGCAGCTCGACTCGGTCTACCGCATCGCCAGCAGCGTGGTGCTGGGGCTGCTCCTCCTCGCCGCCTCGTACCTGTACCAGCGGCAGAGCGAGCGCCCGGCCGGGACCGCTGATGCGCAGCCGCCCCCACCAGCCCCCGTTCAGATCGCTGTGCCCCCGGCTCGCGCCGAGCCCGAGAGGGCCCCGGCTTCCCCCGAGCCGGCGAGGCCCGCGGCTCCCACCTCATCCGCGCCGCCGCCGGCCGACGACTGAACCGAGGGCGACACCAACGGTACGCCTGGTCGGTTCTTGTACGGCGTTGGAACGCAACCATGAATGCAGTGACTATCGCGTCGGTTCGGAAGAACCTCGCGTCGTTGATCGACGAGGTTCGGTGCCGCAAGGAACGGGTGATCATCACACGGCACGACAAGCCGGTCGCGGCCCTGGTGCCGGTAGACGACGCGGCGTTTCTCGACGAGTTCGAGGATCGCCTCGACCTCGCCGACGCGCTCGAGGCCATCGAGGACTACGACGCGAACGGGGGCGTCGACCTCCAGCGCCTCGAGACCGAGCTCGATCAGCGAGCCATGGGGTCGAGTTCACGAGGCGAACGACGTTGACCGGGCCCCGTAAACATGGAAATATGGGGAGCCATGAAGACCACCATCGAGTTGCCCGATGCCACGTTCCGGCAGGCCAAGGCGCTCGCGGCCGCCCGCGGCACGACCTTGAAGCAGTTCTTCACCGACGCGCTCGACGAGAAGCTGCGTCGCTGCGCCCGCGAGAGAGGCGAGAGTGAACCCGAGCCTCCCTGGATGGCCGGGTTCGGCGCTCTCTCCGATCTGTCGAGCGAACACCGGCGCGTCAACGCCGCAATCGAGGCAGAGTTCGGGAAGCTGGAAGCTGAAGACGTCGGATGATTCTCGACACGAACGCCCTGTCGGCCTGGGCGGAGGGGTTCACGACCGTCCAGGCCCCGTTGCGATCCGCCCGGCGGCTCGTCGTGCCGAGCATCGTCCTCGGCGAGTACTACTTCGGCATTCGCCAATCCAGCCGGCGTCGGCGGTACGAGGACTGGCTGCGCCGCTACGTGTCGATGGCCGATATCGCTCCGGCGACTCACGTGACCGCCGCCGTCTACGCCGCCGTCCGACTGGAGCTGAAGCACACCGGCAACCCCATTCCGGCCAACGACGTCTGGATCGCCGCGCTCGCCCGCCAGCACGCCCTCCCCCTGTTGAGCAACGACACGCACTTCGACCGGGTCGAGGGCGTCGAGCGCATCGCGTTCTGAGGCCCCGGCGTCCCCGTTGCCGCATTGCCGTACAATTGAGGCGACTCTCGGAAAGGAAGGTCCAGATGAAGACTCTCGCTTGCGCCTCGCTGCTCGCGTTGGCGGTGATCGCCGGCGCGCCCGCGCTCTCGTCGGGGCAGGACTGGGAGCCCCCGCGGCTCGCGAACGGGCACCCCGACATCAACGGCATGTGGAACAACGTGGGCTCGTCGCACGTGCCCCTGGAGCTGTCGCCCGACCTGGTGGGCCGGGACCTGACGGCGGGAGAGCGCCTCGAGCTGTTCACGGCGCGGTCGGACCGGGCCAAGGCGGTCGAGTGGGAGGGCCACGAGAACAGCCGCGGGGTCGGCGCCTACGCGAACTACTGGTTCGACTGGTTCTGGAAGGAGCCGGTGGCGGGCGAGGCCCCGGCCCTCATCGTCCATCCCCCGGACGGCCGGAGGCCGGACCTGACGCCCGGGGCGCAGGAGAGCGTGCGCTACTACCGCGATCACCTGCACGACCAGGCCGCGAACATGGAGTCGGGCGACCGCTGCCTGTCGCGCGGCGTCTTCGGCATGATGATGCCCACCGCCTACAACAACGGCAAGCTCATCGTGCAGAACGAGGACCACATCATCATCCACAGCGAGATGATCCACAACGCGCGCATCATCCCCCTCGAGGGCGGCGACCACGTCGACGCGAAGATCACCCAGTGGGAGGGCGACCCCCGCGGCCGCTGGGAGGGCAACACCCTCGTCGTCGAGTCGGCCAACTTCAAGGCGGTCGGCAACATGCGCGCGCCCGGCTCGCGCGCGCCCCAGCACGAGGGCCGGCGCATGGTCGAGCGCTTCACCTTCGCCGACGCCGACACCCTGAACTACACGCTCACCGTCGACGACCCCGAGACCTACGCCGAGCCGTGGACCGTCGCCTTCCCCTACAAGCGGGACGACGCCTACCAGCAGTACGAGTACGCCTGCCACGAGGGCAACTGGGCCGTGCCCAACTCGCTGAGCGGCGCCCGGGCCGAGGAAGCGGCAGCGGCGACGGAGCAGTGACGATGCCCAGGAACCAGGCGCGTCGGCGCCACAGCGTTGACGGAGCAGTGACGATGGGCAAGAACCAAGGGCCTCATGCCGGGAGCCCGAGCCCTGGAATGGCGCGGATTCCTGGCGGGCTGGCCGGACGGCGCGCCGAGCCGGGCGTTGGCGGCTTCGGGGCCACCCGACCCGCGGTGCTCGCGGCGGTGCTCGCGCTCGCCCTGGGGACCGGCGGCTTCGGTCTGCCCGCGTTCGCCCAGGCGCCGTCCCTCGACTGGTCGAGCCAGAACCTCAACCTCGACAACAACCGGTTCGCGCCCCTCGACGAGATCGACGCCTCGAACGTCGGCGGGCTCGTCGAGCGGTGGACCTGGGTGGCCGGCCCCGCCGACAACATCACCCAGGCCACGCCGCTCGTGGTCGACGGCGTGATGTACCTGCACTCGCGCTCGACCCTCTTCGCCCTCGACGCGGCGACCGGGGCCGAGCTGTGGTCGTCGCCCCTCGACGCGGGTTCGCCCGGCGGCAGCCCGGTGCGCGGCCCCACGTTCGCGGGCGGCAACGTCTACGCCTACCGCGGCAACGACCTCTACGCGCGCGACGCCGGCACCGGGGCCGCGGTGGAGTCGTTCGGCGACGGGGGCGTGCTGCCCGTCGTCAGCAACGCGCTGCAGCTGAAGTACCCCGACGACTTCCCGCCCACCCTCGACCCCGTCCAGATCGGCTACCGCATCACCACCCCGCCCGCCTTCCACGACGGCACCCTGTACGTGGCGGCGGCGCTGTCGGAGGGGCACATCCCGGGCGGGCTGGTCATCGCCACCGACGCCGGGACCGGGGCCATCCGGTGGGTGTTCAACACGATTCCCCAGGGCCCGCAGGACGAGGGCTGGGAGATCGCGCGCGACACCTGGGGCTACGGCGCGCGGGCCGGCGGCGGCATCTGGACCCAGCCCGCGGTCGACCCCGACCTCGGCCTGGTCTACGTCAACGCCGGCAACCCGTCTCCCGACTACGACGGGTCGGCGCGGGCCGGCATCAACCTGTTCACCAACGCCACCATCGCCCTCGACCTCGAGACCGGCGCCCTGCGCTGGTACTACCAGGCCGTGCACCACGACCTCTGGGACTGGGACCACGTGACGGGGCCGGTGCTCTTCGACGTGACGGGCGAGGACGGCGAGACCATCCGGGGCGTGGCCGCGGCCGGCAAGAACTGCCTCTTCTACCTGTGGGACCGCGAGACCGGCGAGCCCCTGCACCCGATGGTCGAGACGGTGGTGCCGACCGAGACCGACGTCCCCGGCGAGCAGGTCTGGCCCACGCAGCCCATTCCCTACAACGCGGCCGGCGTGCCGATGACGCCCCTCTGCGCCACCTTCGTCGAGGTCGACGACCCCGAGCTGATGGCGCGGTCGAGCCAGCTCTACAGCCCCTACTGGATCAGCCGGGAAGTCATCGTCCCTCACGGCGGGTCGAGCTTCGGGGCCCCGTCGTTCAGCCCCGCCACCGGCCTCGTCTACGTCACCGGCAAGAACGGGGCGATCGCGCTCGTGGTCAACCCCGTCGGCGACACCCTCGAGCCGGGGCCCGACTCGCGCGGGCACACCGAGAGCCTGTCGAGCCTCGACCGCCTCACCGAGGCGTTCCCGCCCGAGGTCACCGTGTCGGCCTACGACCCCGTCACCGGCGAGCAGACGTGGCAGACCATCCTGCCCGCGCAGAGCGCCATCGGGGCGAGCGGCAACATGGTGACGGCCGGCGGCCTCGTGTTCCAGGGGGTCGAGGACGGCGGATTCTACGCCCTCGACGCCGCGACCGGGGAGATCCTGCTGCGCCACGACGCGCCGCGGCCGATCCGGGCGAGCCCCATGACCTACCAGATCGACGGCAGGCAGTACGTGACCGTCGTGGCCACCAACACCGTCCTGACCCTGGCCCTGCCGTAGCCGCGGGACGGAGCAGAATGCACGGCGGCATCAAGCGACCGGGAGCGGCGTCGATCGTCATCGGCGCCGCTCTCCTGCTCGGGACCCTGCCCGTCGCTACCGCCCCGCCCACCCGAGTGGGACCGCGCCCGCACCCACGTCCGCGCAGGAAACCGAGCCGGAATCGACGTTCAACGTCTTCGGCCTCGTCGAATCGCCCGGTCGCTACGACTGGTCGACGGGCATGACCGTCGGCCGGGCCGTCGCCGCGGCCGGCGGGTACGCCGACGGCGGCTCCGCCGACGAGCTGCAGATCCAGCGCATGGTCGAGGGGCGGCTTGTCTCGCGCGCGGTCACCGAGGACGATCCGGTGCAGCCGGACGACGTGATCATGGTGCGGGGGAGGGCCGTCGAGCGGCCCGGCGGCGACGGTCGGAATCGCAGCCCGGGGGTTCAGATCCGGCGGAGCAGCTCGTCGCGGAGGACGACCTGCAACACTCTCAGCACGGCGTCGCGATCGACGCCGAACTCGTACGCACAGGCGGCGACGCTTTCCGTCAGCTCGTCGTTCAGGCGCGACTGCACGTAGCCGCGGCTGAGCTCGTCGACCTCGAACGGACGCTTCCCAGCAACTTCAGCCTGCAGGGATGGTGCGAGATCGGACGCCCACGGCTTCGCCTTCATGAAGTCGGCCATCCTCTCGCCGAAATCGGTGAGTCGGAGCGGGCTGCTGCCGACAACGGGCACGGGCGGCAACCGCAGGAAGATCTGCTTGATGTCGTCCCGCACTTCCTTGGCGAAATCCGTGAACTGATTCAGCTTGAGATCGACCGTTGCGGTCCAACGGATGACCTTCACGACGGCATAGATGACCGCTAGCGAAGCCGTCACGATCAAGAGAGTATTCAGCCAGTCCGCCATTCGTCCGTCTCACGGCATCGACCCTCGGGCGCGGAAACCCGCTGATCCGATTCTCGATCCACCCGCTTGCCGATCGCAACGCCACAAGATGTGGTGGGGGGGGCCGCCCAGGGCCCCCCCCAGGGCCCCCCCGCCAGCCGCCGCATCGAGCACGGCCGGGCGCGATGGCCGGCGACAGCTTCCCGGGCTGGACTGACGACGCCGGGCACCGTCAATCCAGGTCGGCGAACACCGGGGCGTGGTCGGACGCGATGTTGCCGTCCTTCTTCTTGCGGTAGTCGCGGTCTATCTCGACGCGGCGCACGCGGGACGCCACGGCGGCGGTGCCGAGCAGGTGGTCGATGCGCAGCCCCATGCCGCGGTGGAAGGCGCCGCCGCGGTAGTCCCACCACGAGAACTTCCGCTCTTCCGGATACAGGTGGCGGAACAGGTCCGTCAGCCCCAGATCGAGGATGGCCCGGTACCGGGACCGCTCCTCGACGGTGCAGAAGATGGAGCCGTCGGCGTCTTCGCCCTCCCAGCCGTCGAGGGGGGCGGGGACGATGTTGAAGTCGCCGCCGATGACGAAGGCGGCGTCCCGGTCCACCCCGGCGAGGTAGTCGCGCAACACCTCGAACCAGGCGAGCTTCATCGCGTAGTCGGGATGGTCGAGGGTCTTGCCGTTGGGGCAGTACACGGAGGCGAAGTGGAGACCGGCGACCCGGACCTGCAGCAGGCGGGCCCCCTCGTCCTCCCGGCCGGGCAGCCCCCGGGTCTCCGCCTCGGCCGGGGCGCGGCTGAGCACCGCCACGCCGTTCCAGCTCTTCTGGCCGTGGACGACGGCGTGGTAGCCGAGGGCCCGGAAGTCGTCGTGGGGAAACTCGTCGCCGGTCGTCTTCAGCTCCTGCAGGCCCACCACGTCGGGCTCGCGGCTCCTCAGCCAGTGGGCGATGAAGTCGAGGCGGGCGCGCAGGCCGTTGACGTTCCAGGTCGCGATGCGCATGGCCCGTCAGTATCGCACTTCCGCGGTCACCCGCGCCGTCCGTCTTTCCAATGAGAAGTGAGCCTGACGAGGAGTCGATTCCAACGTGAGATGAGCCTGACGTGGCCCGGTTCCGGCCCTCGCGGGATCTTCGCCGGCGTCGGCGCCACCGCCATGGCCGCGGGCGCGCCGGTCTTCGACGCCGAGACCTTCGCGGCCATCGTCGCCATGGTCATGGTGACGACCCTCGCGACCCCGCCCTTGCTGCGCGCCGCGTTCCCGCGACCGCCGGGGGGACCGCCCGCCAGCACCCGAGGGCGGCCGGTTGACATGCGATTCCCCTGACCGTAGCGTGTGCTCCATGAACGTCACCGTGTCCATCGACGGCACCGTGCGATCCGCATGACCTGGATGCCTGAGCCCTCGTGGCGGCCCCGGCACCCCCTGCGACCGTATCCGCAGACCGACCCCGCCGAGCGGCGGGCGCTCGACGGGTGGGTGCGCGCGGCCGGCGTCGTGGTCGTGGTGCACGCTCTGCTGATGCTGACGTTGTGGGCCCGCCCGGGGTGGATCGCGCTCTGGATCTGGTACGCGGGGCCCATCGCCCTCGCCATCGTCACCGCGGGACTGCTCGTCGGCTCCCTGCGATCGGCCCGCCGCTGGAAGCACGGGATGAACGGCTGGCACGTGCTCGGCTACGTCGGGCTCGTGTCGGTCATCTTCACGCTGCCGGTGTACGACCCGTATCCGTCGTCCCACGACGACCGGCCGAGCCGCGTCCGGTTCCGGCTGCCCCTCGACGGTCCGGTGACCGTCGCGTGGGGCGGGCCGACGGCCGAGGTCAACTACCACGTGTACCTGCCCGACCAGCGGTGGGCCTACGACCTCGTGGTCACCCGCGGCGGGCGGACGTTCCGGACCGACGGCGTCGCCCTCGACGACTACCTCGCCTACGGCCTGCCCGTGTACGCCCCGGCCGCGGGCACCGTCTTCGCGACGCTCGACGGAGAGCCCGAGGTCGCCATCGGCGCGCGGCGCTGGAGCCTCGCCGGGCTCGGCAACCACGTCGGCATCGAGGTCGCCCCCGGGGAGTTCCTCTTCATCGGCCACCTGCAACCCGGCACCGTCGCCGTCGAGGTCGGCGACCGGGTGGCGGCGGGGCAGCTGCTCGGCCTCGTCGGCAACTCCGGCAACAGCAGCGAGCCCCACGTGCACCTGCACCTGCAGGACTCGCCGCGCCCCTGGTTCGGCGAGGGAATCCCGTTCCATTTCCACGGCTACCGGCACGAGGAGCGGCTCGTCGAGCGGGGAATGCCCCGCGGCGGCCGGCGGCGCGGCGAGTACCGGGGCGAGCGCGTCGAGCACGCGGACACCGGCGTGGCGGTCGGCGGCCAGTGAACGTCGGGCCGCGCCCGAGCCCGGCCCGCAGCGGGGCGACCGACGGCGACAGACAGACCGCCGTCACCCGGCGACGGATCGCCGACCGGGGCGGTCGGCGCCCCGTGATGGCGCGGCGGCCTCTCCCGCTACCCGAGAACCGGTGACGAGGGGCGCAAGCATCACCCGCCGAGGGCGCCGATCTCCCGGTAGAGCGCGGCCGAGGCGACGATGCCGTTGTGGAAGTTGCCCAGGTCGAGCTTCTCGTTCGGGGCGTGGGCGTTCTCGTCGGGCAGGCCGACGCCGAAGAGGACGGCGGGCAGGCCGAGGACCTCCTGGAAGGTCGCCACCACCGGGATCGACCCGCCCTCGCGGTTGAACACCGGCGCCTGGCCGAACCCCGTCTCCATGGCCCGCCCCGCCGCGCGGACGAACGGGTTGTCGAAGTCGGTCATCCACGGCTTGCCGGTGTGCATGCGGGTGACGTTCACCTCGACCGTCTTCGGCGCCACCTTCCGGGCGTAGGCCTCGAACAGCTCGCCGATCTTGTCCGGGTCCTGGTCGGGCACGAGGCGCATGCTCACCTTGGCCATCGCGGTGGCCGGGATCACCGTCTTGGCGCCCTCGCCGGTGAACCCCGCGAGCACGCCGTTGACCTCGAACGTCGGCCGCCCCCACAGCCGCTCCAGCGTGGTGTAACCCGTCTCGCCGAACAGCTTCGGCGCCTCGAGCTCGGCGCGGTAGCGCCGCTCGTCGAAGGGCAGCTTCGCGAACTCCGCCCGCTCGGCGTCCGAGAGGGACCGCACGTCGTCGTAGAAGCCGGGTATCTTCACCCGGCCGCCGCGGTCCTTCATCTGCGCCAGCATCTGGGCGAGGACGAAGGCGGGGTTGGCGACGGCGCCGCCGAACGAGCCCGAGTGGAGGTCGCTCGCGGTCCCCCGCACGTCGATCTGGCAGTAGGTCAGCCCCCGCAGGCCGTAGCAGATCGACGGCACCCCGCGGTCGAACATCGGCGTGTCGGAGATGACGACGACGTCGGCGGCGAGCTCGTCCTCGTGCCCGCGGACGAACCCGTCGAGGTGGGTGCTGCCCACCTCCTCCTCGCCCTCGAGAATCAGCCGGATGTTCACCGGCAGCCGCCCGCCCTCGCGCAGGCAGGCCTCGACGGCCTTGAAGTGCATGAAGATCTGGCCCTTGTCGTCGGCCGCGCCGCGGGCGTAGATCTCCCCCTGCCGCACCGTCGCCTCGAACGGCGGCGACTCCCACTGGTCGACGGGGTCGACGGGCTGCACGTCGTAGTGCCCGTAGAAGAGGATGGTCGGCGCGCCCTCGGCGTGCAGCCAGTCGCCGTAGACCACGGGGTTGCCGGGCGTCTCGATCAGCCGGACGTTCTCGAGGCCGACCCGCTTCAGCTCGGCCGCCGTCCACTCGGCGCAGCGGGCCACCTCGGCGGCGTGGTCCGGCAGCGCGCTGACGCTGGGGATGGCGAGGTACTCGGTCAGCTCCCGCACGTAGCGGTCGCGGTTGGCGTTGATGAAGTCGGTGACGGCGTCGAAGCTCATGGCGTGTCTCTCGGATTCACGGCGTCGGCCCGCATCGGCGGCCGTTCACGGGCGCGAGGTCGCGGCAGCCCGCGAACGCCGCCGGACGCTCGCGGGGCCCTTCGGTGCATTCAGCTCCAGAAGTCGGCCAGGGAGAGCGACAGGTCGGGCAGAAGCACCGGGGCGACGGTTTCGGTGCGGTCGGGACGAAGAACCTCGCGATACGCGCCGCCAACCGGCCGCCGGTAGATGCTGACACGGCGAGCGTTCAGGTCGACCAGCCAGACCTCGGGTACACCGTGCCGCGCATAGAGAGGAACCTTGACGTCCCGATCGAATTGCAGGCTCGAATCGGCGATCTCGATGACCAGGAGCACATCGCTCGGACCCGGATGCGACTGCCGGTAGAAATCGCTCCGGTTCCGCAGCACGGCGATGTCCGGCTGCGGCTCCGACCGTTCGTCGAGCCGGACCGGATTCTGCGAAGAGACAAGCGCTCGTCCCGCCAGCGCCCGGGCGAACCAATCGGTCAACCGGATGACCGTGCCGGCATGGGCGCTCCCAATCGCAGCCATGTCGATCAGCTCTCCGTCGATGAGCTCGACGCGATCGTCTTCCGCCAGGATGCCGGCCTCGCCCATCTTGTGAAAATCATGAACCGACAGAAGATGCCGAACCGGTCCCGGAACCGTCTGCGTGGCCATCGGCAAGTCCTCCTCGGCGTGGCGGGCACCGGTCCGCGCACCACCGCCGACCAGGGCGAGAACGACTCTCTCAGCGTATCACTACGGGGCCGGCGAGCTGCACGGGCGGCGAGTGCGCGGTCGGCCGCCGGACGGCGCGGGACCTGCGTGGACTGGCGTCTCGCTGCTCTTGGCCGCCGCCCGAACCCGTGGCGCGGGCGCCGATGCGATCACGCTGCCGACGCCGACGATGTCCACCCGAGCGCCGGTAGGATACGGGGAGGTACGCGCGGGCGCCCCGAGGCTTGGCGATGCCCCCGTCCGACACATCAACGCGGTCGACGGGCCCGGCCCCGATGTTCCCGCTCGCGGTATCATCCCTCCATGCCCGTTCGATCGACCTCCCGCCAACCGGAGTTGTCTCTCCGCTCAAGGCCGCTCGCCGAGCTCGACGACCACCCAGGCAGATCCCCGCGCCCGAGGTCGGCGTCATCGACTGGCACGGCATGTGCATCTCGATCACGGGAGCCGTGGCGGACCTCCTGCCGAACCACGCGCCGCGCCCCGACCGATGGCGGCACGCCGCGTCGAGAACGGCCATGAACAACTCCGGAGCGGCAGTATCGGGCGATCGCCCGCCATTGGGGACGAATGCCATTCGAGATCGAGCAGAAGCTCGTCGTCGCGATCGCGTCCAGCGCCCTTTTCGACTTGGGGGAAGCCGATCGGGTGTTCACGCAGCAGGGCGAGGACGCCTATCGGCGCTATCAGCGGGAGCACGAAGATGACGTGTTGGAGCGCGGCGTTGCGTTCCCGTTCGTCAAGCGGCTGCTGTCGTTCAATCGGTCGCCGGACGACTCGCCGGTCGAGGTCGTTCTCTTGTCCAGGAACGACCCGGACACCGGTTTGCGCGTGTTCAATTCCATCGAGGCGTACGGTCTCGACATCACGCGTGCCGCGTTTCTCAACGGCAACCCGCCCTTTCGGTACATCTCCGACTTCAACGCCAGTATCTTTCTCTCAGCGAACGAGCATAACGTGGAGGAAGCGATCATGGCCGGATACCCCGCTGGCCTCGTGCTCGACAGCGTGATCAACGACGACTCGGATGACGTCGAGCTTCGTGTCGCCTTCGATTTCGACGGCGTCCTGGCGGACGACGCCGCAGAGCAGGTGTACCAATCGAATGGGCTCGAGGCATTCCAGCGATCCGAGAGCGAACGGGCGGACATCCCGCACGACGCGGGCCCCCTGCAGGAGCTCTTCGTCAAGATCGCCGAGCTTCAGGAAGTCGAGAAGGCACGGGCCGCAACTGCCCGAGACTACGAGCGCAGGCTCAAGGTCGCCATCATCACGAGCCGGAACGCCCCGTCTCACAAGCGCGTGGTGACATCGCTTCGAGCGTGGGGCATCACCGTCGATCAGACGTTCTTTCTCGGAGGCATGGACAAATCGCGCATACTCAAGACCTTCCGCCCCCACATCTTCTTCGACGACCAGAAGCTGCACCTGGACAGCGCGGCCGCCGTGGCGCCGTGCGTTCACGTTCCCGTCGGGCGCTGATGGATGTCGTTGCGGGCCTCGCACACCCAACGCGACTCACGGGACGTCTGGCGACTCCACCTGTCCCCCGGACCACGACCGCCAACTGCCCCGCACCCATGACGATGACCGACCCCGTCGAACTCCACCCACTCTTGCAGGACCACCTCCAGCACGTGTACGATCAACTTCGTACCAGCGGTGAACTTCCGCCTCCAGAGAAACTCCACCAGTACTATCAGACTTTCCAGGCGCGATTCGGCCCGACCGCCCTATCCGCCCATGACGGCGAGGCGCTGCTTTCACTCACCCACGAGACCAAGCGCGACGGCCTGATCTACTGGCTCGAATTCAAGGATGACGACGAGTTCCCCTCGATCTTCGGCAGCATTGCCGGAGGTTCCGCCCTCAAGTACGGCTTCTACCGCCGTCACGAGACCGGGGAAACTCCAGAAGCAGTCTCACTCGCCCAACGCGATCGCCACCAACTCCTTTCCCGGGTTCTCTCCCAGTTTCCGCCCGGTGCCTCCCCGCAGGACTATCTGGCAGCAGGAATTCGTGGCACCAGACGTCCAGGATTCCGCCACGACCGACAAGCTCCGACTATCACTCCCTGTCACATCAACGCCCGCCAAACTCTTGATCGAGCCCTCGCCCGGGCAGATACATCAACGCCTCTCGCTTCCTCTCTCTGGCCCGAACCCTCGGGTGGCCAATCAACCACCTGACTACCGTGTTGAACCGCCGCAACGGGCGCCCGCACCGGTACTGGAGCGTAGGCACCCCTGCTGCCGACAGAGGCCCCGACCACTGGGACCGCATGCTCCGCGAATCCGTCGTCGCTGTCGGTTGGCCGAAACTCGGCGACCTCTCGCCGTTGCTGCAGTACGAGAGATTTCGCCACGTCATTGAGTCGCGCCTCGCCGGACTCCATCCAGCAACGCCGGCCGCCACCCGTCGCGCGGTGCAGCAACTCACCAGCTTCTGCAAACGCATGGTCGACGGCGACATCGTGCTCGCCCGCGACGGCGCACAGGTACTCGCCATCGGTCGGGTTAACGGTACCTATCGGTACTCCGCGCACGAAGAGCTCCCACACCAGCGACCCGTCGAGTGGATCGATCTCGCGCCGTGGCGACTGCCCACCACCGAGGGGCTTCGCACGACCGTGCACGAATACCGAAAACACTTCGACAACTGGGTCGCCATCGAACGACGTATATTGACACCAACCCGCCGCCTCCCCCGGCCGCGCCCCCGCCCAGGCCCGACCAAGCGTGCCCCCTGGTCCGACGGCGGAACCGTCGGCCGCATTCAGGACCTGCTGAACCGCAAGGGCCAGACCATCCTCTACGGTCCTCCGGGAACCGGCAAGACGTACTGGGCGGAGCAAGCCGTTCAGAACCTCGCCGCTCTTTGGAACTACGGCGTGAAATTCGCCGACTTGTCGGAGAAACAACGCGAGCGGCTGATGGGACATCGGCCAGACGCATTCGTTCGAGCCTGCACGTTTCACCCAAGCTACGGCTACGAGGATTTCGTCGAGGGCTTCCGTCCGACCGCAACCGCGGGCAGACTGAGCTTCGCCATCCAGGAGGGAATCTTCCGGACGGTGTGCCGCGTGGCATCGGACGATCCCGAAGGCCGCTACTATCTGATCATCGACGAAATCAATCGTGGCGATATTCCGCGGATCTTCGGCGAACTGCTGACGCTCCTGGACAAACCCAAGCGCGGCTCCGCAGTTTTGCTGGCCCTGAGCCGGAACCGCTTCGTCGTACCGGGCAACGTGTTCATCGTAGGCACGATGAACACGGCGGATCGTTCGATCGCCTTGCTCGATGCCGCCCTGCGTCGACGTTTCGGCTTCATCGAACTCATGCCCGACCCCACTACCCTGGGTGACGGCGTCATCGAGGGAATCGCGCTGGGCCCCTGGCTGGCTGCCTTGAATCAGCAGGTTGTCGCGCATGCGGGCAGGGACGGGCGCAACCTCCAGATTGGACACTCCTATCTCATGTCCGCTGGACGCCCGATTCGCGAGTTCCGACACCTTGCCCGCGTCCTGCAGGAGGATGTTCTTCCCTTGCTCGAGGAATACTGTTACGAGGAATGGGATGCACTGGAACGCATCCTGGGAGCCGGGCTGGTGGATGTCGGCGGGCGCCGATTCAAGACCGAGTTGTTCGAACCCCAGAGGCAACCGGAGTTGGTCCGTGCGATCCTTGCCGTCACGCCGGACATTAGTGCGTCCGCGACCGCCGTCGAAGCACAGGCCGCCGAGGAGGAGGATGCGGCTGAGAGCGAGGACGAGGAGGAGGACACCTAGCCCGTGCCCACGCTCGATCTGTTGGAATGGCAGCGTGCGACGCCCGAATCACACGAGGAGCTGCGCAATCTCGGTCTTGGTTTGGAACCGCGGGAGCGAGGCCTCCTGGCCCGTCTCAACCAGCAGCCGATGGTCGCGGTGCAGGAACTCCGGGACGGAGTGGTGATCGGCACCACGTCGTACGTAGGGTCTATTCGCGTAGGTCGCCTTACTCTCAGAATCGCACCGAAACTCACGGGACGGCCGTTCTCCGAACTGTTGAATTATGCGGTCGGCTTGCCGATCGGCCCGTTGCCGAAGCACGATGTGCCTCTCACCAACGCGGCGTTTCAGGACTTGGTCGTCTCGAGATTGGCGTCGGAGACCTCGCGGCTGCTCACCGGGGGAATCCACCGTGCGTACAAGACACGTCGGCGCTCCGTGGCCAATCCCCGCGGGCGCATCCTCTTCTCGCGTCTCGCACGTGAGCCCGTGACGACGGAGACTCTGCCGTGCCGCTTTGACGAGCGGCACGAAAACGTGCTCCCCAATCGCGTATTGTTTGCCGGCCTGGAGCTGGCAGCACGGTTGGCCGTCGCTCCTGAGGTCAAGTCGTGCGTCTTGCGGCTCATGGCCGCACTGGCGGGCCGCGTGCAAACGGTTCCGTTGACCCAGGCTACTTTTCGGGCGCTTCACCGGAATGCGAGCCGTCTGACGAGTGCGTACGAGACGGCCTTTTCCCTGATTCGCTTGCTGGTTGCCGGATCCGGTGTCGGATTCGTTGGCGGCGCCGAGCGGGCGGAGTTGACGGGCTATCTGGTCGACATGAATCGGTTGTTTCAGGATGCCCTGGAACGTTTCCTACGCGAGTGGCTCGACGGCGCGACCGTCGTGCCGCAGTACCGATTGCGGAATGTGTTTCGCTACGACCCGGGCTTCAATCCCCGGCAACAGCAGTCGCCGACGCCGAGACCTGATTATGTGCTGTGCCGTCGGGGCCGTGTGGTCGCCATCGCGGATGCCAAGTACCGAGATCTGTGGGAACAGAGCCTGCCAGCCGGCATGTTGTACCAGCTCAGTGTATACGCGTTGAGTCAGGCACACTGCCGAACCGCGGTGATTCTGTACGCGACCACGAATCCCGCGGCACGCGAGGCGCGGATTGCGATTTCGGACCCGCTTCGGGGAGAGACCCGCGCCCAGGTCGTTCTGCGTCCCGTGTGTCTGCCGGTACTTGCGGATCTCGTGGGCCGAAGGCGAACGGCTGCCGATGATCGGCGCCGACATGAGTACGCGGCCCAGTTGGCGTACGGTGCCCAGGCGTAGATCCCGCAGGACTACCCGCAGACGCCCTGTTGGCGACGCTGGAGATTTGCTCTTCGGGCACCTCGGCGTCGACCAGCGCGCGCCTCACAGCAACTGGTTCAGCCGCGCGTAGCCGCGCCGGCTGACCGGCAGCTCGGTCCCGTCGGCGAGCACCGCGACGTAGCTGTCGCGGGTGGCCGGCCCGAGCCGGGTGAGGCGGTCGACGTTGAGCAGGTAGGACCGGTGGATGCGCACGAACCGGGCGGGGTCGAGCTGGCTCTCAAGGTCGGCCAGCGTCTGCTGCTTCAGTCTCTCACGGCCGCCGGCGACGACGCCGACGTAGTCGTCGCGGGCGCGGACGTAGTCGACGCTGGCGACGGGGACGACCTCCACTCGCGCGCCGGTGCGGACGAGGATGCGCCGGAGATGCGCGCCGGCCGGGCGCGCGCTGGCGACGACGCGCGAGACCGGGGTCGGCCGCGGGCGGGCGAGCCGCGCCCGCGCCTCGTCGAGGGCCTCGGCGAAGCGTTCGGGGCCGAAGGGCTTGAGCAGGTAGTCGACGGCGTGGACCTCGAACGCGCGCAGGGCGTGCTCGTCGTGGGCGGTGACGAAGATCACGCCGACGTCGGGCCCGATGAGCTCGAGCACCTCGAAACCGTCGAGCTTGG
Organism: Vicinamibacterales bacterium; assembly: GCA_965116765.1. GTDB lineage: Bacteria > Acidobacteriota > Vicinamibacteria > Vicinamibacterales > UBA8438 > JAJEEA01. Next base: position 3,857,442 of record OZ220718.1, read on the forward strand.
GCATCTGGACGTCGAGGAAGACGAGGTCGGGCTCGAGGTCGTTGACGGCCCGGACCGCCTCGAACCCGTTGGCGCACTCGGCCACGATCTCGACGTCGTCGTGCGCCGCGGCGTACTCGCGAACGAGCACCCGCGAGAGCTCCTCGTCGTCGACCACGACGGCCCGGATGCGGCGCGCAGGCGCGCTCACCGCCCACCTCCGCGGGACGTCTCTCTCGCCGCGCCGCCATCCTCGATGCGCGGGAACTGCAGGTCGACCTCGAACCAGCCGTCCGCGCGCCGCCAGCGCGCGATCGCCTCGCGGCCGAAGCGGGCGGCGAGGCGGCGCTCGACGTTGGCGAGGCCGACCCCGGTCCCGGGCAGCGGCGCCGCCTCCGCGTCGACCGGGTTCCGGATCCGCACGCGCACCGCGGCCTCGTCGCAGCGCGCCGTCACGCGGACGACGCCGCCGTCGACGAGGGGGCGGATGCCGTGCCGCACCGCGTTCTCGACGAGCGGCTGGAGAACGAGGGGCGGGACCCGGCACGAGCCGCATCCGGGCTCCAGCACGACCTCGCTCTCCAGGCGCGGCCCGTAGCGGACCCTTTCGATGTCGAGGTAGGCGCGGACCATCGCCATCTCGTCCTCCAGCCGGATCTCCTCCTCGGCCCCGAGCCGCACGCTGCTCCGGAAAAAGTCGGCCAGCCGCAGGCACATGCGCCGCGCGCCGGCAGGGTCGGCCGAGGTCAGGGCGCTGATCGACTGGAGACCGTTGAAGAGGAAGTGCGGGTCGATCTGGGCGCGCAGGGCCTTGAGCTCGGCCTCTCGGGCCAGCACCTCCAGGCCGAGCTCGCGCGCCTCGGCCCGGCGCGACTGCTCGAAGGCGGCGAGCAGGTAGTGCAGCAGGCTGGAGAGCCAGAACAGCAGCACCCCGGCGGCGGCGACGGCCGCGAGCTGCGCGGGTGTGAGGGGCACCGCGTCGCCGAGGCCGGGCCGGCCACCCAGCACTCCCGTCCATCCGGCCCACACCCCGGCCCACACCGTGGCCGCCACCACCGCCGCGACCGCGTGCATGACGAGCGTCCGGCCCAGCGACGCGGCCTCCAGCGGCGCGGCGCGGCAGACGTACCGGGCGGACAGGCAGACGAACGCCAGGACCAGGCAGGGCGGCACGACGACGGCGAGGGCGACGCCGAGGCCGGCGCCGGGGTTCGCGGCCGACCAGGCGACGGCGCCAAGCGACCCGATTACGACCCACGCAGCCAGGTAGAGGTTGCGCCGCCGGGTTGACCCGAGGATGGGATGCACGGCTCAGTTCTCGACCACCACCGTCTCCACGAGCATCCGTTCCCGGAGCTCCAGGAGGTTGGTTGCGCCCGTGGCTCAGTTCTCGACCACCACCGATCCCATGAGCATGGGCCCCCGCAGGTTCAGCTCCGGCGCGCCGGCCATCGCCTCGGGACGGGCGGCGCGAATGCGGGACGAGCCGCCCAGCCCCGGACCCAGGTTGGACGAGACCGCCCAGTGCTCGGGCACCCGCAGCTCGACCTGGCCCATCGCGACGCGGACGTCGATGACGGCCGAGTCCCCTTCCATCTCCGCCTCGCGCAGGTCGACCACCAGGCGTCCCATGACCGCCACGGCGTCTCCCCCGCGGAACGCCCCGGTCGCCACGCGCTGCTCGTACCGGCCCATGAAGGCGAAGGCGTCGAGACGGCCGCCGCGCGAAACGGAGGACTCCTCACCGTCCAGACCCCGCGTGGCGCCCATCTCGGCGAGCGCCACCCCCAGGACCACGAACGCCGCGACTCCCAGCAGCCCCCGTCCAACGTACGGTCCTCTGGTCATTGTCCTTCCCCTGTCAGTCCGCCAATCCTCGCCCGCGAGCTTCGCGCCGGCAAGACTCCCGACGCGACCGCAAGGTCGTGCCGAGGCCTCCGCCCGGCGCCCGACCAGCCACCGCGAACCTGCGCCTCCTCCGAGGCGGCACCGTTCCACGGTGCGGACTTCAGCTCGACGCGCCGTCGCGCCGAACGTCGGCGCCGGTCGACGCCCCTCCAACCCGTCAGTTGCGGATCTCTATCCCGCCCATGAACGCGGTCCCCTTCAGCACCAGCCGCTTCGACGCCGCCGCCGGCCCACGCGTCTTGTCCTCCACGCCGCCCATCAGCGACGTCACGCCCACCTCGACCGTCCAGTCCTCGGGCACGCGGATCTCGACGCCGCCCATCATCGCGAAGACGTGGATGACGGCCGGCCCGTCGGCGATGTCCGCCTCCCGCAGGTCGAGGTCGACCCCGCCCATGAACGCCGACGCGGATCCGCCGCGGAAGTCCGGCGACCGGTTCCGACGCACGACCGCGCCGAGGAACGCCGCGGCGGCCTCCTCCGGCTCGGAGACCTCGGTGAGGCCCTTCGAGTCGGACATCACGTTGATTAGCGCCCGGACGCCGACGGCGATGAGGATGAGCGGCCACAGGTCCCCGAGGTCCACGTCGATCAGGTCCAGGCTGTTCAGCAGCAGCAGCGCCCCCGCCGCGGCCAGCAGGCTGCCGCTCACCGCCGACCCGCGGTCCCGCGCGTCGACGAGGTTCCTGAGACCGACCGCGAGCAGAATCACCGGCCAGAACCGCAGGATGGCCCAGCTGTCGACGAGGCCGAGGTTGTCGAGCAGGAACGCCAGGCCCACGGCGGTCAGGACGATACCCGGCAGGAGCGGTCCGAACGCGATCTGCCATCGGCGCCCGGAGCGGCGGCCGTCGTCGTGGTTCGGGAGAGAATCGGTCAACGTGCACCTCCTCGGTGGTCGTTGGCGTCCATCCTGGCGCCCGCGGCCGGACGGCGCCAGAGCTTTTCGGTGAGCGGCGTATCCGCGCCGGTAAACGGCGCAACGACGGCCCATCGAGCCCGATTGACTGTATGGCGTGGACGAGAGAGCCAGGCGGCTCCCGAGGCGGCAGGGGCTGCCGGTCACCGTCCGGCGGCTCACGGTGCTGCGGGCGGTGTCGAGCCACAGCTCCTGTGGCAGGAACCGCTGCCCGGCGTCGACCACGAGTCGATCGACGACTCGACGCGGCAAGAGCGCCGGGTCTGCGGCCTCTCGCCTCCCGCTGCCGCAGAGCTTCGCCCTCCGTCCGCGTCAGCCAGGGCGTCGTCAGGGGGCTTCGTGCGCATCGACGACGGTCTTGGCGACGCGGAACCCGACAGTGTCGCGGCGCTGCGACGGGAAGTACGTCCGACGACTCGCGCCACCGCGGTGCGCGGAGCGCATGACGTCCGCCCCGTACGGAAACGAGCCACCGCGTCTCGTTCGGGCCACCTCGTCGCGCACGACGAGCACGGGGTCCTCGGTATCCACCCGCGCCACACCCGTCGAGTAGTCCCGGGCCCGATCGTGGACCCACTCCCAGACGTTGCCGTACACATCGAACAACCCCAGCCCGTTGGGCTTGAGCTGGCCGACGGGCCAGGTGCGCTGTGGATCGGCGGGGTCGGGGACGTCTCCCTTCCGCCGAATCGGATTCTTCGCGTACCACGCGAACTGGTCCAACCCGTCCTCGGACTCGCCGTCGTGCCCGCCCCCGCCCGAGCGGCGTACTCTGTCGGTCTGGTCCAGTCAATGCGACCCTGCCGATGAAGGCGCCAGCGTTCGGGCCAGCCAGTCCTGCACGACCTCAGCCGCCCGCTCCCACCCCGCGTCCAGCATCAAATCGTGCCCAAGCCCCGGAACGATCGTCGACTCCGCATGATATGCGTCGGCCGTAGACCTGATCTCGGACGGCGGAATGAGGTAGTCGAGCGCCCCTCCCAGCACCAGCATGGGGGTGCCTCGGATGCGCTCTGGACTCGGCAGGTTGTACATCATCTCGAGATAGGCGCGGAAGGACTCACGCCCGAGTTGCCCTGCGTACCGTTGCACTTGCTCTTCGCTCAGATCAGGTGAGAAGAGGAACTTCCTGGCGAGCTCGGGCGTCGAGAACAACGTGCTGGGCTCGAGAGTGAGATATACCCGCACGAAGAGCCACGGATTCTGCAGGAACAACCTCACGCCCGGGCGCAGCATTCCGACCACGGGCGGCGGCGCGAGCAGTACCGCGGCTGGCGCGGCGTGATTCTCGAGGTACTTCTGCACGACGAGTCCGCCCAAGGAATGCCCGACGACAATCGGCGCGCGCGGCAATCCTGCGGCCACGCGGGCGACGTCGCTCACGTATTGCGCAACCGACACCCACCGGAGACGTTCGAGGCCACCACTGTTCCCGTGACCGCGGAGGCTCACGGCGTACGAGCTGAAACCACGCTCGGCGAAGAAGTCCAGGAAGTGCTCGTCCCAGCACCACGCTGCGTGACCCGAGCCGTGAACGAACAGCAGTGGGGGCCGCTCCGATCCGCCGCCACACTGTCGTTCGAGTAGTTCCAGTTCACATTCCATGCCACGACGGTGAGTCGTTCGAGCAGCGAGACGGCGAGCTTCGCGATGCTCAAACGCCATGAGGGAGTGAAATTCGGGATGAATCGGCTTCCACGGTGCTCTACGGAACACTAGCCCGTTCTGCCAGCGTGAACACGAACAGCACGCTCCCCACGCTGGGGCGCAGCTCCGGCGTCATCCGCAGGTTGATGCCGCCGCCGGCGCCGGTGTTGACGGCGACGTACTGGCGGCCGTCGACGGCGTAGGTGATGGGGAAGCCGACGACGGGCGAGCCGAGGTTGATCTCCCACAGCACCGCCCCGGTCTCCTGGTCGAGGGCACGGAAGCGGCCGTTGACGTCGCCGCCGAAGACGAGGCCCCCGCCCGTCGCCATGACCGACATGGTGGCCGCGCGCTGCTCGTGCAGCCACGTCGTGCGGCCGGTCTCGGCCGACACCGCGTAGACGGTGCCGAGCTGGTCCTCGCCGGGGGTGATCTGGTGCCGGGCCGCGAGGGCGTATATCTCCAGGCCCCCCTGGCCACCCGCGGTGAGGGCCCGGGCCCGCTCGCTGCGGACGTCGTCGGTGGCGAGCATGCGCGCGCAGGTGTTGCGCAGCGGCATGTACATGGTGTTGGTCAGGGGGCTGTAGGCGCCCGCCTCCCAGTCCTTGCCGCCGGCCCAGGTGGGGCACGCCAGCACTTCCTGGCCGAGCGCGGTGAAGGTGACCTCGGCGTTCTCGGTCACCGCGCCGGTGGCCCCGTCGATGTCGTTGATGACATTCTGCGAGACGGTGGGGGTGGCCCACAGGAACTCGCCGGTCTCGCGGTCGAGCGTGTAGACGACGCCGGTCTTGCCGGGGATGCCCGTCACCACCCTGCGGACCTCGCCGGGCTGCACCCGCGGGTTGATCCAGCTCACGGCGTCGGGGTCGGGGGCGACGGCGGTGTCGACGAGGAGCCGCTCGAAGGGATGGTCGAGGTCCCAGTGGTCGTTCAGGTGCTGGTAGTACCAGCGGATCTCGCCGGTCTCGACGTCGAGGGCCAGCGTCGAGTTGTGGTAGAGGTGGGTGTTCTCGACGCCCCCGAGCATGAACTTCGGAGCCGGCGAGGTGACCGAGGTGCCCTGGAAGATGAGCCGCAGCTCGGGGTCGTAGCTCGCCGGAATCCACGAGCCCACGTGCACCCGCCGCTCGTAGGGCACGCCGCCCCAGGTCTCGTCGCCCGGCTCGCCCGGGGCCGGCACCGTCCGGCGCCGCCACAGCTCGCGGCCGGTGCGGGCGTCGTGGGCTACGACGACGCACGACTCGGGCCCCCCGAGGGGGCGGCAGCTCCGCCCCGAGATGACCCGGCCGTCGGCGATGATCGGCCCCGAGCTGTGCCCGGCGGGAGTCTCCCGGTAGTCGAAGATCTGCGTCTCCCAGACGAGGTCGCCGGTCTCGACGTCGAGCGCGTAGGCGTAGTCGTCGTCGCTGATGTTGATGATCTGCCGGTCGTAGATGGCGATGTTCCGCATGCTGCGCGAGTTGCCGCCGACGAACTCGTAGACGTCGTCGGGGAGGTCGCGGCGGTACTCCCAGATGAGGTCGCCGTTCGTGGCGTCGAGGGCCTGGATGATGTCGGTGAGGGTGGGCATGTACACCACGCCGCCGTAGGCGAGCGGGGTGACCTCCTGCGTGCCCTGCGGCAGGGCGCGCGACCACGCCAGCTGCAGCTCGCCGACGTTGTCCCGGTTCACCTGGTCGAGGGGGCTGTAGCCCCACCCGTCGAGGGTGCGCCGCCACATCGGCCAGTCGGCGGGGTCGGGGTCCTGGAGCATCTCGTCGGTGACCGGCACGAAGTCGCGGGCGGGCTGGGCCTGGGCGGCGGCCGGCGCGCACAGGGCGAAGGACACGACCACGGCGGCGGCGAGCAGGGCCGAGACGGAGTAGCGCGGCTGCAGCATCTGGGAACTCCCCTCCGAAAGTGTGGACGGCGGCCCGTAGCGTGGGCGTCTGCCCGGCGCCGTCAGCCGGGTCGTTCCGCCCCGGGGGCGGAACGCTGTTGCCCGGCTCGTTGCGAAAGCGTGGGCGCAGCCGGCAGGAGCGGCGTTACCCAATCTCCGCAAGGGCTGTCGGTCGGCCCGTGTCGTCCAACCGGCTCTACCAGCCGTGCCCCGACCGGGCTGCCGGCTGGCTGCTGTACGACCGGCTCTGCTCGCGGCCCCGTCTCCGACCCGCTCCTGCTGATCGCCGGCCACGTAGGCGTCGATGACCGCGCGCTTGCCCGCCCTTCCCTCGCCGGCGTTGCCGTGCCCCATCCCGAGGATGCTCTCGTAGCCCCTGCGCTCGAGGTGACGGAACACGTTCAGGTAGTTGATCCGAGCCGATACTGTACTTCGAACGGCGGCCGAGGCGAACGTGTTCGACCTCGCGGTTCCGTCGCACGGCTGGCGGCGGCTGAGCGGGGTGGCGTCGTTGCCCGTCGATTCGGCGCTCGCCCGATCTGCCGATGTACATGTCCTGTACAGGGCCTGACATTGCACGCCCTGCCCCACCGGCGCGTGCGGGTGTGCGAGCCCGGGGTCGTCGACCCATCACATTGCAATCCAGACACTTGGGAGGGCGCCCGCCGGCTGGCATGGTCCATGCTGCTACATTGTCGTTCGCGGCAATACCCGAACCGGAGGACCACGAGAGATCGCGAACCGCGACCCGCGAGACCGCTCGGGACGCCGCGGAGCGGCGGCGGATTGCCGTTCTCCGCCGGCGCCCTGCGCGCCGTCTCGATGCCGATTCCGAACCGTTGCATGAAGCCATGTTCTTCATCGCTTCCGCGATGGTGAGTTGCGGTAGGACGTCGCGCCCTGTCCCAAAACTGCGGCGGCGGCCAACGCGGCGGTGACGGGTGACCCCGAGGCCGCGGCGAGGCATCGCCGCCGCTCTGCGGAAGGAGGCACGAGGATGGCGCTCAACCCGGAGCTCGTCGGTTTCGTCAGGGAGGCTCTCGACCGGGGCCTGCCGCGGGAGCGGATCGAGGACATCCTGATCCGCGCGGGGTGGCCGGCCGACCAGGTTGGCCGGGCGTTGGCCGGGTTCGCCGACGTCGAGTCGCCGATCCCGGTCCCGCGGCCGGCCGTCTCGACCCGGCCGCGCGAGGCCTTCCTGTACGTCGTGATGTTCATGGCGCTCTTCGTCAGCGCCTTCAACCTGGGGGCGGTGCTGTTCAGGCTGATCGACATCGCGCTGCCCGACCCTGCCGGCATGCCCCCGGAGGTCATCCGCGAGCTGCTCCGGCTGTCGGTGTCGGCGCTCGTGGTGGCGGGCCCGGTCTTCGCCTTCGTCACCCGCGTCATCCGCCGCGGCGTCGAGGCCCAGCCCAGCGCCCGCGCGTCGCGCATCCGCGTGCAGCTCACCTACCTGACGCTCTTCGTCGCTTCCTGCGTCCTGGTCGGGGCCGTCACCGCCCTCGTCTACAGCTTTCTCGGCGGCCAGCTGACGGCGCGCTTCGTGCTGAAGTCGCTGACGGTGACCGCGATCGCCGGCGGGGCGTTCGGCTACTACCTGCGCGATCTGCGCGAGGCGGAGCACGAGCCCGGGAAGGCGCGGGCGCCGCGGCGCCGCGACCCCCTGCCGGCCCTCGGCGCGGGGGCGGTGGGGCTGGCGGTGATCGGAGGCCTCGTGGCCCTCGGCTCGCCGGCCGACCAGCGCCTCGAGCGGCTGGACGCGCGGCGCGCGCAGGACCTCGACGCCATCTCGCGGGCCGTCGACCGCTACGAGGCGACGCGCGAGCGGCTGCCCGAGTCGCTCGACGAGCTGCAGCGCGGCTCGGACGTGCAGGTCGTCGTCACCGATCCGGTGACGGGCGAGCCGTACGGCTACGAGGCCGGCGAAGGAACCGCCTACGAGCTGTGCGCCACCTTCGCGCTGGCCACCACGGAGCGCGAGCTCCGCCGCGGGGGGCCGTTCTCGCGGCACGAGGCGGGCCGCCACTGCTTCCCGCTGCGGGCCGAGCCGAACCGCGGCCGGTGACGCCGGAGCTCGGCGGCGTCGCCGGCGGACGGCGCGCGGCCGGCCGGGAAGATTCGCGACGTGCGCGAGAGCAGCGGGTGGCCGGGGTTGACAAACAATCAGCCATCAAGTACTAATGCGCTAGTAGACATGCCGCGACAACGCCCTCCCCTTGCCGACCAGGAGCTCGAGATCATGCAGGTCGTGTGGGACCGCGGCGCGGTGACGGTGCGCGAGGTCTACGAGGCGTTCCGCGAGCGCCGGCCCGTCGCCTACACGACGGTGCTGACCACGATGCGGATTCTCGAGCAGAAGGGGCACCTGGAGGTCAGCCGCGCCGCCCGGGCGCACGTCTACCGCGCCCGGTCCACCCGCGAGAGGGTGCTGCGCGGGATGGTGCGCCACTTCGTCGACCGCGTCTTCGGCGGCGCGGCCGAGCCCCTCGTGCAGCACCTGGTTCGCGACAAGCGGCTCAGCGCCGACGATCTGCGCGACATCGCCGGCCGGCTGAACGGGCCGGAGAAGGACGATGACGGCTGAGCTGCTGGCCCACAACGTCGCGGCCCACTGGATGCAGGCCGGCGCCCTGGCGGTGGTCGCGTGTCTCGGGGTCGCCGTTCTTCGGCTCCGTGAGCCCCGCTTCCTGCTGAAGTACTGGCAGGCGGTCCTCCTGCTGCTGCTTCTCGCGCCGTGGATGCAGCCCCGGCAGCCGGTTGCGGAAGCTCCCGCCAGCGAACCGCTACCGTCCGCCAACCTCGAATTGGCGCTGTCGGGCGTGGCCGATCTCCCGGTCGCCGGGAGCGTCGTCGCCCTGCCCGCCGAACGCTGGAGCATCGACCCGTGGACGTGGATGCTGGGGATCGCGGCGGCGGGCGTAGTCGTCCGGCTGGCGTGGCTCGCGATGGGGCTGGTGCGGCTCAACCGGCTCGGCCGCTCGGCGCACCGAATCGCGCCCCCCGAGCCCGCGCGCGAGTTCCTGACGCGGTTCGGGCTGTCGGCCGCCTTCGTTCAGCCGCCGGAAGTCCGGATGCCGTGCAGCTTCGGGCTGTTCCGACCCACCGTGGTGCTGCCGGCCGCCTTCGGCGGCCTCGAGCCGGCGTTCCAGCGCGCCGTCGTCTGCCACGAGCTGGTGCACGTCGGGCGCCACGACTTCGTCGCCACGCTGGTCGAGGAAGCGGTGGCGGCGCTGCTCTGGTTTCACCCGTGGGTCTGGCTGGTTCGCCGGCGCATCCGCCTGCACCGGGAGCAGGCGGTCGACGCCGCGGTCGTGCGCTGCACCGGTGATAGGCGCGCCTACGTGCGGTGCCTCGTCGCGTTGGCGGGGCATCCGCGCGCGCTCGGGCCGGCGGCGCCGATGCTGCGGTCGACGGAGCTGCGCGCCCGGACCGACGCCCTGTTCGAGAAGGAGGGAACGATGTCGAAACGACGCACGACAGTGCTCGCGATGGGGCTGTGCGCGGCTTTGGTGGTGACGGTCTGGACGGTGGCGGCGACGGTTCCGCTGCGCGCCGCGCCGGTTCCACCGGACCCCGCGGCGGTGACGGTCGCGGTGGGCGGCTCCCTTGCATGGGGCAGGTTGGAAGGCCCCGCGCCAATTCCGTCCGGACCCGTCGGGACGCCGGCAGCGACCGGCGGCACGCCAGCGATGGTTGGGTCGGACGGCCCCGAGCCCGTCCCACCCGGGTCCGCCGCGTCGGTCCCGCCACGCGTCACCGCTACCATCTCGCCGGGCGCCGCGGCGGCTCCCCCGGGTGGGGCCCCGACGGGGCCGGCGAGGCAGGAGCCCCGCACGAGCGGGACGGCCCCCCGGGCCCCGAACAACATCTTCCTCCTCGAGTTCACGCTGCCGGGCGGCCGCCTGCCGCGGATCAGCAGCCCGGAGGGCGAGCTCGCGAGCGTCACCGTGAATGCCGACACCCTGGGGTTCGTGGCGCGGAGGGGCGCCGCGGGGGGCACGGTCACGGTCACCGTGTTCGACATGGACAGTGACCCCGACCGCGAGCTGGGTGCGGTCGACGTCACGGTCGGCGGAGAACCGGTCACTTTGCCGGGGCCCGTGCCGATCGAGATCGCAGTTCCGGGAATCGTCTATTCCGTCTCGGCAGGAGGGGCGCTCCCGGAGGCGCCGCCCCGCCTGGCAAGGATTGCCAGAGCCATCGCTGAGAACCTCGCGCGGGGAGACGAACCGGAGCAGGCCAACGCGAGGGCCCGGACCGCGGCGGTCATGGAAGAGCTGCAGCAAGCGCTCGCCGCCATGGCCGACCGTCTGGGGAACGACGAGACCGCGGCGGGCGAGCTGGTCCAACCGTTCGCCGAGCTGCAGGAACGGTTCGCCGAGCTGCAGGAGCTGCTGGGTAGCCAGTGAACCCGACGGCCGCCCCGCTCGTCCACGCCATGATGCGAGAATCCGACTCATGACGCGCCTCGCCACCGGGTGCGCCCGCCCACCCTTCTGACCGCGCCGCGTTCGAGCCCGCCTCCGACACGATTGCCCGCCTGCCGGCGTTGACAGCGCGACGAGGTGCTGAGCCTCGAGCACTGCCGGTGTTGGACGCAGGTGCTGAGCCTCGAGCACTGCCGGTGTTGGACGCATCGCTCGCGCCGATTCGCCGAGCGGCAGAAGCCGGAAGGACCCGGTCGAGATGCGCAACCGGCGCGGGAGTTCCGCAAGGGGTCCACTGCGCGATGGGGCTGCCCCTCTCGTCCCGTCGTCGTCTCCACGATCCGCCGCCTTCCATGAGCAGCGAGCCAGGTGCTGGGGGGAATATCCCTGGCTGCCTGCGGGCCCACGAGAGTGTCATCAGGGCGACCCGACGGGAGCCGGGTCGGACCGGCCTTGAGCGCTCGTAGAGAGCCGCGACGCTGGATCCGGCGGCAGAGGGTGCGCGGCGGAGCTATGATGAGGGCTCGAACGGGACGTGACCGCCCATGGTGTCGGAGGCATCCACCATGAACGAACGGGATCTCGCGACGCTCGTCTTCTGGCTCGCCGGCGTGACGCTGATGGTGTGGCGCTCGCGGGGCGGCGGCCGGCTGCCGTGCGTCGTCGGCGCCGCCGTCTGGTGCGCGCTGCCGCTCTGGGAGCCGTCGCTGCGCACCGCCTGGCACTTCGGCCTGACGGCCGCGTTCCTCGTCGGCGGGCTCGCCCGCTGGCCGGGGCCGCCGGTCGAGGCGGAAGGCCGGTCGGCGCATCGGGAATCGCGTGGAGGAGAAGACCATGACCCAGCCGATTCGTCCGTTCCCGCGGCGTGACCCACGGCTCGCGCGCGGACTGCCGCGGCGCGTCTTCCTCGAGCAGTCGCTACTGGCCGGCGCGGTCGGCGCGGCGGCCCTGTGGACGCCGGGGGTGCTCGCCCAGGAGCTGACGGCGACGCCGAGCAGCCGCTCGCTCGAGGGGCCGTTCTACCCCGACGAGATGCCCCTCGACACCGACAACGACCTGCTCATCGTCAACGACTCGATCACGCCGGCGGTCGGCGAGGTCACGCACCTCACCGGCACCGTCACCACCCGGGCGGGGACGCCGCTGCGCAACGCGTTCGTCGAGATCTGGCAGTGCGACGCGAACCAGAACTACCGGCACAGCCGCGGCCTCCACGACGAGCACGCGCCCGACGCGAACTTCCAGGGGTACGGCCGCTTCCTGACCAACGTGAAGGGTGAGTACTACTTCCGCACCATCAAGCCGGTGCCTTACGTCGTCGGCAACGTGTTCCGCACCCCGCACATCCACTTCGCGGTGAGCCGGCACGGGGAGCGCATCTTCACGTCGCAGATGCTCGTCAACGGCCACCCCGACAACGCCCGGGACCGGCTGACGCAGCGCATCGAGGACCCGGTGGCGAAGGAGACGATTCTCGTCGACTTCGATCCCCTGCCCGGGTCGAAAACCGGCGAGCTGACCGCCCACTTCGACATCGTGCTCGGGCGGACGGTGGAGGAGCTGGAGGACGGGTCCCTCGGCTGGGGCCTCGGCCGCACGTCCTGATCGTGCTCGGGTGGACGGTGGAGGAGCTGGAGGACGGGTCCCTCGGCTGGGGCCTCGGCCGCACGTCCTGATCGCCGCATCCGCTGCGGCTGAACCCGGACCTCGTGGTTCCGGTTGCGGCCGGGGCCTCGGCCGGACCTTCCGATCGCCGCGCACGGGAACCGCTCGCGGGAGGCGACGATGCAATTGTCACGGGCGCTGACGTTGGGAACGGCGGCGGCGTTGGCGGCGGCGCTGGGGCTGGCCGGTTGCGCCGCGGGAGAGCGGGCGCCGGGCGACGCGCCGCCCGAGGCGGGAGACGACCTCGGCCCGCTGCGCGGGCTGCCGGCCTTCGGCGCCCTCGATGCGGACGAGGACGGCGCGATCTCGTCGGGCGAGATCGACGCGGCGCCCGAGTCGCTCGCCGCGCTCGACGCCGACGGGGACGGCGCCCTCGCGGCGGCCGAGCTGCGGCCCCGCCGGGGCGGCGCGATCGGCGGTCCCGCGCGGACCCCGCAGGAGGCGACGGCCGCGTTCCTGGCGATGGACGCCGACGGGGACGGCGCCCTCGCGGGCGCAGAGCTGGGGTCGCAGTTCCAGAGCCTCCTGGCGCGCGCCGACGCCGACGGGGACGGCGCCGCCTCCGAGGCCGAGATCCTGGCGCTGATGACGGCGGAGGCCGAGGGCCCGGGCGACCGGGAGCGGGGCGAGGCCGAAGGGCGCGAGGCGGCGCCTCCGGGAGCCGGCGGCGAAGGCCGGCCTCCTCAGCCGGCCACTCCGCTCATGGCCGCGCTCGACGCGGACGGCGACGGAACGGTGTCCGGGGCGGAGCTCGCTTCGGCCGCGCAGGCGTTGCGCGCGCTCGACGGCGACGGCGACGGCCGGCTCACGCCGGACGAGCTCCGGCCCGCGGCCGGCGACGACTAGAGCGGCTGGGGCGGCGCCCGTGTTTCGCCTCCGGCCACCGACCACTTCGTCGAGACGGCCCGTCCGGACCGCGAGAGTGCGCTATGATTCCTGGCTACGGGTGGAGAGGCCTCCGGCCGGGCCGGAGGCGCACGGGAACTCAATGAGACAGATGCGACTGCCGGCGGCCGCCCTCGCGGCGATCGTCGCGCTGAGCGCGGCCGAAGGCGCGGCGCAACGCTCGTCGGAGCGCCGGGTGGCGAACCCCGGCGAGACGCAGTTCGAGCTGCAGTTGCTGCGGCCGTCGGGCGGACCCGTGGTGCCCATCTTCGAGGGGTGGTACCGGAACCCCGACGGCACCTTCGAGCTGTCGTTCGGCTACTTCAACGTCAACACCGAGGAGACGCTGGAGATTCCTCTCGGGCCCGGGAACTTCATCGAGCCGGCCGAGTTCGACGGGGGCCAGCCGACCCGGTTCGAGCCCGTCCCCGAGAACGACCGGCGCCACGGCGGCGCGTTCACGGTGACGGTGCCGGCCGACTTCGGCGCCCGCGACGTGGTGTGGACGCTGCGCGCCCACGGGCAGACGCTCTCGGTGCCGGGGCGGCTGACGAGCTCGGCCTACGAGCTGGCGGGCTGGGAGTTCCGGGGCGGTCGAGCGTCTCGCCCCGGCTGCGCCTCGCGCCGGACGGGCCGGAGGGGCGCGGGCCGCGGGGCATCGCCGCCGCGGAGGAACGGCGCGCGAGGGTGGGCGAGCCCCTCGAGCTCGCGGCGTGGGTGGCCCGCGACGCGGAGGCGGGCGGCGAGCGCCCCATCAACGTCAAGTGGTTCAAGCACCAGGGGCCCGGCGACGTCGCGTTCGCGGAGCGGACGGCCAGCGTCGAGCCCGGTGCCTGGGCCGAGGCGGGCGGGGCGCGGGTGGCCACCACCGCGACGTTCTCCGCGCCCGGCGACTATCTGCTGCGGGTGCTCGCGTTCAACGTGATCCGCGACTTCGAGTTCAACTGCTGCTGGACCAACGGGTTCGTGCCCGTCACGGTGGTTCCGTGACCGCCGATCCTCCGCGGCCCCCGGAGCAATGTCGTGAACAGGTCGTGAAGATTACGGTGTAGGTTGGGCGTGCTATCCTGGGGCGCCCCGCTCGACTCCAGGAAACTATGGCTGACTCCTGGAAGTGTGTATCCGGTAGGGGTGCCGGAGGTGGGACATGCCTGCGGCCGACATCATTGGTCCGCGGGGGCTGTCGTACAGCATACCGTCTCGCAAGTCGCTGGATGATTCCACGCTGATGCAGGTTGGTCCGGCTCGGCTACGCCGTTCGCCGGGTTCGACGCGCTTCGGCGGGCCGCCGGCGTCGACGCGCTCGGCAGGTCGCCGGCATCGGAACCGACAGCGCTCGTTGCGAGGGGCATCTCGGGGTCCGGACATCAGGACGGCGCGGGAGAAGACAATCATGGCCGAAGCGAATACGTTCGGGAGCTGGAGTCGGGCGGTGGTCGCGGGGCTGGCGGCGGCGCTGCTGCTGGCCGGCGCAGACGCCGCCCGCGCGCAGAGCGGCAACGCCGAAGTGGCGGCGGCCGACGCGGCGCCCACGTTCAGCCGCGACGTCGCGCCGATCTTGCAGCGGTCGTGCCAGCAGTGCCACCAGCCGGCGGGCATCGCCCCGATGTCGCTGCTCAACTACCGCGAGGCGCGCCCGTGGGCGCGCAGCATCCGCGACCGGGTCGAGCGGCGCCTCATGCCCCCCTGGCACCTCGACACCACGGTGGGCATCCAGAACTACAAGAACGACATCTCGCTGACCCCGGAAGAGATCGACACCGTCGTCCGCTGGGTCGACGCCGGCGCGCCCGAGGGCGACCCCGCCGACCTGCCCGAGCCGCTCGAGTTCCCGCGCGCCGACGCGTGGGAGGTCGAGGCGATGCTGGGCCGGCCGCCCGACTTCGTCGTGCGCTCGACCCCCTACGACGTGCTCGCCAACGGACAGGACCAGTGGTGGAACCCGGAGATCGAGTTCGAGGGCTTCGACGAGCCCCGCTACATCCGCGCGGCCGAGTTCAAGCCCTCCTACCCGGTGGGCATCAAGGTCACGCACCACGGGCACGCCAACCTGCGGAGCACCGCGGCCGAGGGTGAAGAGTCGGTGCGGACCCATCTCGTCGGCATGGGCATCGGCAAGCGGTGGGACCTGCTGCCCGAGGGCGTGGGCAAGCTGCTGCCGCCGGGGCCGGCGACGCTGCGCTTCAGCCTCCACTACTTCCCGGTGGGCGAGCCGGTGACGGAGGTCGCCGAGGTCGGCGTGTGGCTCTATCCCGAGGGCGAGGAGCCGGACAAGATCACGGCCGGCGAGCGGCAGTTCTACGTCGACGGCACCCACCGCGAGCGGCTGCGGGCCAGCGACATCCTCATCCCCCCGCACGGGCACCTCGTGCTCGAGGACCAGTACGTCATGGACCGGCCCGCCCTCATCCAGAGCTTCCGGCCCCACATGCACATGCGCGGCACCGAGATGTCGATGACCGCGCTCTACCCCGACGGCCGCCGCGAGCTGCTCAGCAACGTCAACCGCTACGACCACAACTGGCAGATCGCGTACATCTACGACGACGACGCGCAGCCGCTGCTGCCCAAGGGCACGGTGCTGATGCTGCGCGCCAAGTGGGACAACACCGCCGCCAACCGCATCAACCCCGACCCCGACCAGTGGGTGGTGTTCGGCGCCCGCGGCGTCGACGAGATGTCGCACGCCTGGATCGGCATCACGTATCTCGACGACGCCGAGTACGAGGAGATGGCGGCGGCCCGCGCGGCGGCCGAGACGAACGACTAGCGGCCGGCCCTAGGACTCTGCGCCGTGGAACGACGGTGCAGAGCCCTAGCAGGGTTGGTTGGGCGCCCAGCGGAGCCGAAGGCGACGGTGGGCGGGCTAGCCCGCGGCGGCCGAGGACGGTGGGCAGCAGGAGGCGCTGCCCACGCGCTCGCTCGGTTGGGTTGGGCATCGCGGTTCGGCATCGCCAACCAGTCCTAGCATGCCTACCGCGGCACCCACTTCTGCAGGCAGCCGCCGGACGGGCTGACGTCGCAGCCGCTGGTCAGGCCCGCGAAGATGTTGCCCGCCTCGTCGGCCGCCATTCCCTCCGGGCGCGTGCCGGGGATGAAGTGGTGGAGCGAGCCGTCCTGCGCGCTGCCGATGCGGATGCCGACCTGCCACCCCGGATTCCGCGGCGAGCGGCCGGGCCCGTCGGGCGCGACCGGGGGACCGGGGATCGACGCCCCCGACTCGGAGTCGGCCACGATCATCGTGTCGTCGGCGAGGATGGTGATGCCGCTGGGCCGGCCGAAGTGCCGCCACTCGTCGACGAAGCTCAGGTCCCCGTCGAGGACCTGCACGCGGTTGTTCGACCGGTCGGCGACGAAGAGCCGCCCCTGCGAGTCGAACGCCAGCGCGTGCGGCCCCATGAACTCGCCGGGGCCGAGCCCCATCCGCCCCACCGCCCGCACGAACTCGCCGTCGGTGGTGATCTCCACCAGCCGGTCGCCGTCCTGCTGGGCGGTGGAGGGCCGCGGCCAGTGCCCGTCGGCGACGATGATGTTGCCGTTGGGCGCGACCGCACACGCGGTCGGGCCGATGAACGTGTCCTCGCCCGCCGCCGACACCCCCGCCTGCCCCAGGCTCATCAGCAGCTCGCCGTCCTGGCTGAACTTGTGGAGCTGGAAGCCGCGCCCCGCCGTCGACGGGTCGTCCCCGAACGGACCGCTGTCGCCGGCCCACAGGTTGCCGTCGCCGTCCATGCAGAAGCCGTGGGCCTGGACGATCAGGCCGTCGCCGAAGCTCTTCTCGATCTGCCCGTCGGCGTTGATGTAGTTGATGGGCGGCTCGGACCGGAACATCATCCACGTGCCGCCGGTGCCGTCGGGGATGAGGCCGATGGCGGCGCCCCACTCCATGCCCGGCCGCAGGGTCGGCCAGCTCTCGATCAGGCGGTAGGGGTTGGACATCGTGCTCGTCGGGCGCCGGGACAGCTCGAAGAGCGGCGACGGCTCCTGCGCGGAAGACGCGATGCCCACCCCGACAACGGCGGCGATAGCCGCCCCGGCAGCGAGCTTCATGACGGTGCCTCGTGACATGGGGTTCCTCCTCCGGACGACACGGCGTCCTGCTGACCGCCGATGTTACAGTTGACGGGCGGTCGGGGCCAGCGGTTTGCGCCCTGGAACGGTGCGGACTCCCGAGAGGGTGGTCGGGCGCCAAGCGGAGCCGAAGGCGATGGGGGGGCTTGCGCGGAAGCGCCGATTCCGTCCGAGTGCGGCGGGAGCGATCCGACGACGGCGCGGTGAGCTCCTGTTGCAGGCGAGCGAACGAGGCGGGCAGCCGGAAGCCGTCCGCGCCGCGCGTGAGGGAAGTCGGAAGACCGGCAGGCGCTGACGGCCGGAGCGCTCGAGGCACCGCGTCTGCCGATGATGCCGTCGACAACCAGGGAGGACAGCTCATGAGGCTCCTGATGCCTTCTCCGTTGCCCGGTGGCAGGATGGCCGCGTTGACCACCGGCGCGCTAGCCGGCACTCTGCTGATCGCGGCGGCTGCTGCACCGGCGCACGCCCAGCTCCAGGACCAGACCCGGGTGGCGCCGACCAATGACCTGCCCAACCCCTACGCGCGCGTGCACCCGTGGGGCGAGCTGCCCGACCCCTATGTGCCCGGCGCCTACGACGAGCGGGCGTCGTTCATCGGGGCCGACGAGGGGCCCGACGGCAACATCTACCTGCTGAGCCGCTGCCTGCAGAACTCGTGCACGGGGCGCACCGAGCCGGCGGTGCTGAAGCTCGACCCGTCGGGCCGGCTGCTCGCGAGCTGGGGCTCGGGAATGTTCGACTTCCCGCACGGCATCGACGTCGACGGCGAGGGCAACGTCTGGGTGGCCGACCAGCGCGGGCACCAGGTGGTGAAGTTCGACGCCGAGGGCAACCTGCTCATGACCATCGGCGAGCGCGGCACGGCCGGAGAGCCGCCGCTGGTCGACGAGCCGACCGGCGTCGTGGTCGCCCCGAGCGGCGAGATCTTCATCACCGAGGGGCACAGCTTCGCGTCCGGCGCCAACCGGGTGACCAAGTACGCGGCCGACGGCTCGTTCCTCCTGTCGTGGGGCGAGACCGGCTCGGGGCCCGGCGAGTTCAACGTGCCCCACACCATCGCGCTCGACTCCGAGGGCCGCGTCTTCGTGGGCGACCGGGCCAACAACCGCATCCAGATCTTCGACCAGGCGGGGACGCTGCTCGACGTCTGGTACCAGTTCGGCCGGCCGAGCGGCATCGCCATCGGCGCCGACGACCGCATCTACGTGGCCGACTCCGAGTCGTACGGCACCGACAACCCGGGGTGGAAGAAGGGCATCCGGGTGGGGAGCGCGCGCGACGGGTCGGTCGAGTACCTCATCGAGGACCTCGAGCCGACGGCCATCGAGCACAGCGGCGCCGAGGGTGTGGGCGTCGACTCGGCCGGCAACGTCTACGGGGGCGTCGTCCGGCGCCGGATGATCGAGAAGCACGTGCCGAACGGCGAGGCCACCGCCCTGCCCGGCGGGGACGCGCCCGCCCACGTGGGCCACGTCGCCTACGCCTTCCCCGGCGCCCCGGCGGGACGGAGCCTCGCCGCCACCGCCGCGGCCGAGATCGGCACCCTGGTGCTGCACGCCAACTTCGCGGCCGGCGACCTGAGCGACTACGGCGCGATGCGGCGCCACGCCGGTCACGTGCACCACCTGCTGGAGCCGGCCGAGGGAGCGTCGGGGCCGGGTCTCGGGTTCGGGGTGATCCCCGCCGTCGAGGCCCTCGTCAGCCACCTCGAGCGGGCGGCCGCCGAGGGCGGGGCGTCCGACAACCTCCGGACCCACGCCGGACACGTCTCGGCGATCGCGGCCGGCCTGCTCGCCAACGCACGGCAGGCCGCGGGGCTCGCCCGGCAGCTCAGCGAGGCCGTCTCCATCCGGCGCGCGGCGCCGCTCGTGGCCCGCGTCCGCGCCCTCGCCTACCAGATCGCGGAGGGCTTCGACGTCGACGGCGACGGGCGGCTGTCGTTCGACGGCGAGGCCGGCATGCAGCAGCTCGAGGCCCACCTCTACCTGCTGCTGGAGGGCGAGGCCCTGCCGCGCGAGCTGCGGTGAGGCGGCGCTGGTTGGCCGTGGTCGCGGTGACTGCTGTCGCCTGGGGCGCCTGGGGCCAATCGGCGCGGGCGCACGAGCTCGAGCTGACCGAGGTGCACGTCACCTTCGAGAGCGACGGGACGTTCCGCATCGAGGTGATGAACGACCCCGGCTGGCTGCTCATGCGGGTGGAGCCGTTCTCGGGCCTGGGGCTCTCGGGACGGCTCGACCCCCCGGACCGGGACGAGCGGCTGGCCCGGATGGAGCCGACCTTCGCCGAGTGGGTGCACCTGTACTTCGACGGCGAGCGCGCCCCGATCTCCGCGACCTACCTGCCGCCCGACGACGACGGCCCCGCCGCGCCCGACGGCACCCGGCTCGGGGTGATGCGGCTCGACGGCCGGGTGCCGCCCGGGACCGAGACCTTCAGCTTCGCCTACGGGCTGATCATGGACGCCTATCCGCTCCTGATCCGCGACCGTAGCGACGAGGTAATCACCTACTGGAACGTGGGCGAGTACGAGACCGAGCCCATGCTCCTGGGCGAGCTGACGCCGCCCACGCGGTGGCAGGTGGTGGGCACCTACCTCGGACTGGGGTTCACCCACATCGTCCCCAAGGGGCTCGACCACATCCTGTTCGTGGTCGGCATCTTCCTCCTCGGCACGCGTCTGACCCCGATGCTGGCCCAGGTGACCACCTTCACCGTCGCCCACACCATCACCCTCGGGCTCAGCATGGTCGGGGTGCTCTCGCTGCCGGCCCGCGTCGTCGAGCCGCTGATCGCCCTCTCCATCGCCTACGTCGCCGTCGAGAACATCGTCACGAGCGAGCTCAAGCCGTGGCGGCTCGCCCTGGTCTTCGGGTTCGGGCTCCTGCACGGGCTGGGGTTCGCCGGCGTGCTCGCCGAGCTGGGGCTCCCCCGCGGGGAGTTCGCGGCGGCCCTGATGAGCTTCAACCTCGGGGTCGAGGGCGGGCAGCTCGCGGTCATCGCGGGGCTTTTCGCGGCCCTCGGCTGGGCCCGCCACGCCCCGTGGTACCGTCGCGCCGCGGTGGTCCCGCTGTCGCTGGGCATCGCCGCCGTCGGCGTGTACTGGACCGTCACCCGGGCCCTCGGCGGCGGCTGAGGCACGCCCCCGCCCGCGCGCCGCGCGGGGCGCCGGTTCGGGTTTGACGATTCGCCATCGTGTCGCTATCGTGGGGCCGAGAAGCCAAAGGGGGAACACTCATGTGCTCGATGCGAATCCGGCCGGCCCGTCACGCGCAC
Source organism: Vicinamibacterales bacterium (assembly GCA_965116765.1). Taxonomy (GTDB): domain Bacteria; phylum Acidobacteriota; class Vicinamibacteria; order Vicinamibacterales; family UBA8438; genus JAJEEA01. Next base: position 3,878,098 of record OZ220718.1, read on the forward strand.
GCGGGGTTTCGCCGGCTACCGTGGTGTGGCGGCGTCCTGACCAGCCTCGTCCTGGTCGGGTGCGGGCCGACGCCGAATTTCGAGAGCGCCGGTATCGGCCGGACCGGCGAGAGCGGCGCGGGCGAGGTGTCGATCTCGGTCCCGGCCCGGGAGGACGGGAACGGGGATCTCCTCGTGGCGATCCTCGGCGCGCCGGGGAACCCCAACACGTCCGGGCCCGAGGGATGGACGGTGGTGCCCGGCTTCCGCGGCTTCAACGGCGCCATGTGCCAGGCGGACGGACAGGGGACCGCGTGCCAGCTGACCGTCTTCTACAAGATCGCCGACGGATCGGAGTCCGCCGCCACCTTCTCGTGGGGCGGCAGCCGGCAGGTGGCGGCCACCGTGCTGCGGTACTCGAACGTCGACGCCGAGCGGCCCATCGGCGCGTCGAACCAGCAGCGCGGGTCGGCGGACACGGTCACGGCGCCGGTGGTCGAGACCACGCGCGACGGGTCCCGCGCCCTGCGGATCGCCGTCGTCGAGCTGGACGAGGCGGGGGCGTTCGTCCGCGAGGCGGAGGCGATGTCCGACGTGCCTCCGGGGGAGCGCGTGAACATCCTCTCGTTCCCCACCGCCGCGGACGATCCCGAGAACGGCTGCGGCCCGCCGATGGCCGGCTGCGACACCGATCGCGCGGTGGCGCTGGCGGTGTCGGACACGCGTCACCGGACCGCCGGCCCCTCGGGCCCCGCATCGTGGGAGCTCCCCGCCGCCGACCAGTGGCTGACGGCCACGATAGAGATCAGGCGGCCGCCCGGGCAGTGACACCGACGCGTGGCGCGGCGGCGAGCGGCTGACCCGTTCGGCCCGACCGCTGCGACGCCGGCGGCCAAACGCCAACGCCGAACGCCGGCGGACGGAACGAGGAGAGCAGACATGACCAGGCGGATGAACCGCGCGTCGTGGGCAATCGGAGTCGTCGTCGCCGCGCTGGCCGCGGCCGCGCCCGCGGCGGCGCAGGAGAGCTGGGTCGAGCGCGCCGTGCACAACTTCGGCGAGCCCATCAACACCCTGTGGGCCGAGGGCGAGCTGTCGTTCGCGGCCGACGGCACCATGGTCTACTGCAGCGCCCGCGAGGACCTCGGCGCGGCGCCCGGCGACCCCAAGGACCTCTACATCGCGACGTTCGACGCCGACACCGGGCGCTGGAACACCCCGGTCAACATGGGGCAGCCCGTCAACTCCGCCCCCGCCACCGACGTCGACCCGCTGCGGCTCGGCGACGACCGCGAGCCGTGGATCACCGCCGACGGCAACACCATCTACTTCAAGTCGGACCGGCTCGCGACGAGCGAGCCCCGCAACGCCAGCGACCTGTTCGTCACCCGCAAGGTCGAGGGCGCGTGGACGACCCCCGAGCTGCTCCCCTATCCCATCAGCACCGACGCCGGCAACGAGCACTGCCCCGCCATCATGGCCGACGGCGAGACGCTGTGCTTCGCCTCGCGACGCGAGGGCGGCTACGGCGGGTCGGACATCTGGTGCTCGCGGCAGGACGCCGACGGCGTCTGGCAGGAGCCCGTCAACCAGGGCCCCAACATCAACACCGCGGCCGAGGAGTTCCACTTCTCGCAGGACGCCGACGGCCGCGTCTACTTCACCTCGGCCCGCCCCGGCGGCCAGGGCGGCATGGACATCTGGTCGGCGATGCAGACCGGTCCCAACAGCTGGGGCCCCGCCGTGAACCTGGGGCCCCACGTGAACACCCCGGGGCAGGACATGTGCCCGGCCCTGCCGCCCGACGGCGCCACCTTCACGTGGTTCTCGAACCGCGACGACAACAGCCTCGGGGGCATCGACATCTTCTGGACCAACCGGTCCAATTTGGCCACGGGGTCGGAGCGGTAGCGCCGGAACTGATGGCGGATCGGCTCACGTCCCGCGAACCTCGCCTCTTGCAGAGCCGGAGCCGGGCTACCGGCCGTACGATGTCGGAGTTCATCCGCGCGGCCATCGACGGCGTGTACGCCTGGCGACGCGAGCTGACCACTGCGGACCGGATACGCCTGGCCCGGCATACGGCCGGCGCCTGGAAGGACTTCCCGGAAACCGGTGCGGAGTACGTCGAGCGCATCCGAGGCTCCCGCCGATTGTCGCAGACGACGGGACGCTCCTGAAGCGACCGGTGCTCGACGCGTCGGGTGCTCGTCTATCATCTGCGCGGGCGGCCCCTCGCCGCCACCGAGCCGCGGCGGTGTGGGGTGGCGTCGCCCTCTCGGCCACCTGCTGCTCGAACGCCACGCCGCCGGAATCGATCCGGTCGACGCGCTACGCGCCGAGCACCTCGCCCCTTGCTGCACGCCCGAGCTCATGCGACTCGGCGAACGGCCCACAGCCATCGAATCACGCCGCCGACCGCCGCGGCCAGTGCAGCCAGGAGTAGCGCGCTCTTCAGCAGCGTGAAGACGGCAGCCAGTCTGGTCCAGGGCGACGGGGCGCCGTCGTAGGTCGCGGCCAGCAACGCGATGGAGATGTTCTCGAGGACATCCGCCGCGGCCCCGGCGAGCGGCAGCAGGTAGAGCGGCCGTCCGTTCCCGTAGAGGCGGAGCAGCGCGAGGGCGAGGAGCAGGCCGTACGCCACCGGGAAGAGCAGGTCGACGGACACCTCGGTCCAGGCGTATACCGCCTTTGCGCGGGGGTCGAGCCGATCGAGCGCGCCGAACAGGGCGGCGGCCTGTTCCGGGGTGTACCACTGCCTGGTGTCGAGGAGCTCGAGGCCACCCAACCGAGCGTCCCGCCACTGGAACGCAGCCACACAGAGCAGCGCGGTCAGCCCCGCCAAGACGACTACTCGCCACGTGCCGAGCCGTTGCAGTGCAGGGCGAATCCCGTCGCACATGGTTCACCGGGTCAGTGAGCTACCAGCTGCCGGATGCCAGGCAAGAGGCGCCGAGAGCCGCGCAGGAAGCGACCGAGCGACGAGCGGGCCTCCGCGGAGCGGGACGTCCCTCAGGCGGCCGTCTGTACCAATCGCAGGTCCCGAGTGTGGTGAGCCTTCAAGTCTCGCCCGCCGTCCCGTTCGCGGTAGATCACGATGGCCTCCTCGCGGGCCGCCACCGACGACGACTCGAGCTCGCTGACCCACCGCTCCATGCGCGACCTCACCGGGGCGAAGTCCTCGTCGAGGATGGTTTCCACCGCCCCTATTGTCTCCGCAAGACTCCGACCGCGTCCAAGAGCTCGGAAGAACCAGCTCAGCTCGTCCAGCTCCTCCTGCAACTCCTCCCGGAACGACTCCACCGGATTGCGATCGAGTATTCCTTTGAACGTGTTTCCGCACTGCTCGACTCTCCTGCGCAGCACCACCGCTCTACGCTCCGCGTACATGCGGATCATCCTGAAGAGTCAACTGGAGGCGGAGTGCGTCGGCCCGTAAGTCCGCGAGTGTTGACAGCACAAACAGATTGATGTCGGACACGGCCGACTTAGCGTCCTGATCCGACCGCATGTCTCTCCTGGCGAGGTGTCCGAACTTGCGGCGCAGCCGGTTGACGTCACGTTTGGCGAGCATGAGGGCGATCTTCATGCCCTCCGTGAACCGCTGGCCGTGCTCGAACTGCGAGCCGATTTCGTCGAGCTGTTCGGCGGCACTTTCGAGCCGGGCGTAGTCCTCGGCTTCCATCAGGTGACGCACCCGTTCCAGCTCCTCGGAGAGCGCGCCGAGAGCCCGTTGCACCCGGTCGAGCCGCGCGCCGATCATCGCCGACGAGACGGTCATGAAGAGCATCACCGGCGCCACGACCGGCATGAGGGCGGAGCTGGCCGCGACGAACGGCGCCTGCGCGATGATCCCGGTCGGCCCCATGACCGCGGACCCCACCCCGGCGCCGATCCTCATGAGCGTCGCGGGATTGGCGGTCGCCAGGAAGACGTTGCCCGCGAACAGGGACGAGGCCGCCGTGCTGCCCGCGCCAATGAACGGTAGCAGCCACCCGCTGTCGATCTTGCGGTCTTCGTGGCCCCGGGCCCAGGATGTCCATGCCTCCTCCCTTCCCGACCAACCTTAGCCCCCGGGAGCCACGAACCGCCGTTTTCTTCCCACCGTTCGTTCCATGTAACACCTGAACGGCAATCTCCTCTCACCGCCATAAACACTCAAGCTACAAGCCCACCTGGCGATTCCAATCCGCAACGTACATCTCGATCCGCCTAAACTCGCCAGTCTGAAGCAGTCGATTGTGGGCTATGAAGTTTCTCGTCTTTTCTAATTCGTCGAATCTCTGCTTTAGCCATTGTTGCGATGGGATCAGGTCCGAAAAATCGTCCCAATTGTTGGTAATCAGATCCGCCAAATGCCCGAATTCCACGAAGCCAAGCACGTCGCGCTTCTCACCCTCAAGCCACGATGTCGCGCCCGCGTCCTTCTGCCGAGACTCCGCAAAATCTTTTACCTTCTTCGGCACCTTGGTTTGCCACCAATGTAGACCGTGGCGTTCCCGAAGGCGATCTCCGATCAACAGCCTCACGGAGTTTTCGAAACAGTAGATGAGTGCATACAGTCGTGTCATTCGAAGCGCCTCATTTCTGAGATCAACTCCGAAAGGACCCAGCGTTTCGCCAAGCAGCGACCGTTCTGACTCAGACTCATCCGCACCGATACGAATACCAGCTGACCTAAACTGCTCAGCCTCCGCTTCGAACATAAGGAGTCTGAACATCCATTCGCGAACATCACCACGCTTAGTCTTCAAGGAGATGCTCCCTCAGTGATTTGAAGATAGAGTTGTATACCTCGATGTCCTTAGAGGCTGGAAGATGAATCTCAACATTGTACCGCAAGCCAAGCGTGCCGGCGAAGGGACGTGGCGGTGCATCCACATCCCCAGAATCAAGAGCGTCTTTTTTCGAATCTCTTTCCTTGCGCTCATCCCTATTTGTCTTCTGAGATAAAGCCGTTGACGCATCAAGGTCTGCCAACTTGAGGAACGCATAAAATGTTATCGCACACTGCTGCGCAAGGCGGTCGGACAGATTGTGCTCGGACTTGAATTTTCCCTCGATGGCTGCGCGGTCGGCCGTTCCTGGCCTTTCGCTAATGTGGAACAGGCCTTCGTATGCTTCTCGAAGCGCTACGGCCATCACCAGTCTGGAACGAGACTTGTCTCGGTAGTCGTGATAGCGTGACGTGGGCGTGCCATCGTCCGACAGGAAGCCGAGGTCCTTAAGGAGTGGTATCACTGCATTGTCATTGCTGCTCTTGAACCCCAGCCCTTTCAGGTGAGAAATGGTGAACCTGGTCGGAGCCGTACCTTCCACGACCTTGGCCATTATCGCGGGCAGGTTCTTGACGCTGGGCAGATATCTCTTGGTCAGCATTCGTCACGTTCCTCGTACGCCAAGTTATCCTAACACACTAACTTATGCCGCCATCGCTCGCCCGAGTTCCCGGAGGACGTGCAGCTCGACGGGTGCCACACGACCGTAGGGCCCATGTCAGGCAGCACAACGACCACCGAGTCACTCGACTCGTCCTCGGCGCCGTCGACCGCGATCGAGGGACTCTCCGCAACAAGGCTCCCCGCGCGGGAACTACGGCGCCACCGGCACGAACTTCTGCACGCGCTGGCCGTACGTGTCGGCCGCGTAGACCGCGCCCTGGGTGTCCACCGCCATGCCGTGGACCCAGTCGAACTGGCCGGGGCCGCGGCCGGGCTCGCCCCACGTGGCGAGGATGCGGCCGTCGTCGAGGGCGATCTTGTGGACGCGCTCGCCGGCGTGGTCGGCGATGTACGCGAAGCCGTCGTCGCCGCGGCGCGAGATGGCGATGTCCCAGGGGTTCCAGCCCTCGTTGGCGAACTCGCGGACGTAGTTCAACCGGTTGTCGAGCACCTGGATGCGCCGGTTCTCGCGGTCGACCATGTAGAGGTTGTCGTCGGCGTCGACCGCGCCCTGGTGCGGCAGGTCCCACTCGCCGGGGCCGGCGCCCTTGTCGTCGGGGCCGCCGCGCCCCCGGGCGATCTGCTTGATGAAGGTGCCGTCGGGCCCGTAGAGGACGACCCGGTTGTTGCCGTAGCCGTCGGTGACGACGATGTTGCCCTCGCGGGTGAAGAGGATGCCGGACGGGCTGTTGAGGTGGGTGGGGTCGTTGCCGGGCTCGCCCGTGACGCCGATCTGCATCAGCGCCCGCTCGAGGGTCGGGTCGAACTTGATGATGCGGTGGTTCATGCGCTCGACCACCCAGACGTTGCCGTCCCAGTCGACCTCGCCCGAGTGCAGCCAGCCGCCGGCCACCCGCTCGCCGTGCATGTCGCGCTCGGCCCCGGCCCGCACGAGCTTGCCGTCGCGATCGAAGACCATCACCGTCTGCTCGCCGCGGTTGAAGACGTAGATGTGGTCGTCGCCGTCGATGGCGATGCCCGAGATGCCCTGCCCGTAGATGGGGGGCGCCGCCGGCCGCGCGCCGGGCCCTCCGCCGGCGGTCGCGCGCCGCGCCGCCGCGGCGGCGTCGCGGGCCGCCTGGTCGGGCCAGCCGCGCTGCTGCCCGAAGAAGACTCCCTCGGGCAGGGTCGGCCAGTCGGCCACGAGCCGGTAGGCGGCGTCCTGGGCCCGCCCGACCTCGGCGGGAAGCAAGCCGAAGGCGACGACGGCGGCGACGAGAACCGCGAGGAGAATCCGCATCACGCTCTATCCTTCTTGGGTCGCCCGCCGCGGCGGGCCGGGGTTCGGCCGAAGTCTCGGACACCTTAAGGCCGCGCCGCGGAGAGGTCAAGCGAGGGCTGCGGTCGACGCGTCACCCCCTCCGCGGCACCGGCGACGAGCTCGGCGGCCGAGGACCGGGGTCGACACGTCTCCCCGCCGCGCCGGCGACGAGCTCGGTGGCCGGGGCGGCTTGGGGAAGCAGGTCGGCCAGCGGAATGGCCTCAGTCGGCGCGGCGAGCGACGCTATTGGTCTCGCCGACGCGCAGGAAGGCGCCTCGAGACGTGGTGTAGAGCGGAGCCGACGGCGACGACTGGCGGGCTCGGAACCTGCCGGGGTCCAGCGCGGCCCACGTTGTATATTCGAGGCATCGGGGTCGACCGTCGAGGCGTTTCCGGCCGTGGCCGCGGCCCGCGTTTGGCGCCGCCTGCCATGCCGGGACGTCCCCCGAGGAGGACATCATGACCGCAGCACCCCCGCGTTCGACGCGTCCGGGCCGGCGTGGCGCGATTCCGGGCCGGCGTGGCGCGATGCTGGCGTCGCTGGCGGCAGTCGCGGTGCTCTCGACGCCCGGGGCGTCGTCGGCCCAGATGGATCTCGGCCCCCGCGTGGAGAAGACCTACGGCTCGGGGCTGCCGAGAGACCGCGACCGGCTGATCTTCGACGACGACCAGTACCCGGTGTGGCCGCTGACGCCCGAGCAACAGCAGTACGCGGGCATCGACGGCGCCCGGATGAAGCGGCACGTCGTCGAGCTCGCGCACATCGCCCTTCGCTATCGCGACGCCGGACACAAGTGGTGGGGACGGCTGCCCGGCACCTCGGCCGACCGCGAGGGCATGGCGTACATGACGCGGGCCTTCGAGGCCCTCGGGATGACCGTCGAGCACTTCCCCTACGAGCTGCCCTACGACTGGCGGGCGACCGACTGGGCGGCGAGCTACCGGTCGGACGACGGCTCGACCACGGCCCTGGCCACGGCGTTCCCGGTGGCCCGCACGAAGGCCACGGGCCCCCGCGGCGTCACCGCCGAGGCGGTGTGGGTCGGCGTCGGCTCGGGGGCCGATTTCCTCGGCCGCGACGTCGAGGGCAAGGCGGTCGTCGTCTACAGCGTCTTCGTCCCGGGCGGACGCAGCCACTCGGCCAGCGGCCGCGCCGGGCTCTTCGACGCCAACCGCCGGGCCGTCGCCCGGGGCGCGGCGATGGTCGTGAACGTGATGGGCGTGCCCGGCAACGGGCAGTTCCAGCCCGAGGGGGGCCTCGGCGAGGTGCCGCACTTCACCCTGAGCATGGACGAGGGGTTCGCGCTCCGGGATCGGCTGGCCGCGGGCGAGACCGTCGAGCTCTCGTTCCGGCTCGAGGCGGACGAGCCGCGGGACATCGCCACCGAGTACACGGTGGCCACGCTGCCGGGCGTGTCCGACGAGCAGATCGTCGTCATGTCGCACACCGACGGGTACTTCCAGGCGGCGACCGACAACGCGGCGGGGATGGCGAGCGCGCTCGAGCTGGCGCGCTTCTTCGCCGCGCGGCCCCTGCGGGACCGGCCGCGCACCATGAAGTTCATCCAGTTCCCCGATCACCATCACGGCGAGGTCGCGCGCGGCCGCGACGGCGTCGGCATCGACGCCACCTGGCCCTGGGACCGGGTGGCGGTGAAGCTGACCATGGAGCATCCGGCGCAGACGCTGCTCTACATGTACAACGACGCGCTGACGCCGACCAACGCGGTCGGCGCGTTTCGCTGGAACGCGCTCGGCAGCGCGGCGTTCGAGCAGATGATCTTCGACACGCTGCGCGAGTTCGGGGTGTCGGTGTACGCGCTGGAGAACGGCCCCAAGAACGGGAGCTACGCGCCCTCGTTCCACATCATCGACCACGTCATCTACCACACCTCGCTCGACGCCCCCGAGCTGGTGCCGGCGAGCGGCCTCGAGCGCAGCACGCGCGCGTTTGCGGCCGCCCTCGATCGCGCCAACGCGATGACCATGGCCGAGCTGCGCGGGGAGAGCTTTCCGCCCGCCGCCGGCCAGGGCACGCTCGACGGCACGGAGTCGCTGGGCAAGTAGCGGGGAGACACGATGGGGGCCGTCTCGTGGGGCGGCAGGCGGCAGCCGTGCCGGGGCTTCGGCTTCAACGGGCGGCCCCCGACCGAAGCGGCGCCTGGCCGCCTCGACGGTGCTCCGATTCCGGAAGCGGGTCCGGTTCTCGAACGTCGGCGCGAACGAGCCGGGCGCTTGGCTGGCGCTTGAGCCTTGCGGAGAAATGTCAGTCCCGATAGCATGTTTCTGACAACCCGCTCGACCGGAGAGCGCCATGCCCAGCGTGTCGAAGCGCATCGCGGCGTACACCCGCTCGCTGCCGGAGGCCGCCCCGATCTGCGCAGGCGCACTGCTTCATCTCGGCAACCGCACGGCGGTCGATCAGGCCCTCTCGCGGCTCGCCCGCGCCGGTAGACTCATGCGGGTCTGCCAAGGGGTCTACATGCGTCCCGTCGAGACCCGCTTCGGGCCTTGCGCCCCGAATGTCGACGAGGCGCTCGACGCGCTCGCGAATCTATGGAACGTAACCATCGTCCCCTGCGGCGGCGCCGCGGCGCATGTGCTCGGCCTCACCACCCAGATACCGGTGCGACCGGTCTACCTCACCTCCGGGGCCGGGCGCCGCTTGCGCTTCGGCAATCTGCAAGTAGAACTGCGCCACGCGCCACGCTGGCAACTCGCGGCGGCCCGCCGCCCCGCGGGAGACGTCATCCGCGCCCTGGCTTGGCTCGGCCCGGCCGAGGTCCGAGCGGCGCTCCAAACGGTTCTGCCGAGGCTGTCCCCCGAGGACGTCAGTGATCTCGCCGAGGCGCGGGCGACCATGCCGCATTGGATGGCCGAGCCGGTAAGCCTGGCCGTCGCGAATGGCTGAGACCCCGTTCCAGTCGTTGTCGGCTCGAGACCGGCGCGAGGCGCTGAGAGCTGCGCAGGAAGCGAGTGGGCGGCGGGCGTTTCTCCTGGAGAAGGACGTCTGGATCGTCCAGACGCTGCGCGTCCTCTTCGGCGCGCCGTTCGGCCCCCACATCGTGTTCAAGGGAGGCACGTCGCTCGCCAAGGCCTACCACGCCATTCGCCGGTTCTCGGAGGACATCGACATCACCTACGACATCCGCGCCTTCGCACCGGATCTCGTGGCCGGCGCCGGCACCGAGGCGCTACCGAAGACGCGGAGCCAGGGCCAACGCTGGAGCAGGGCCACCCGCTCGCGTCTCGCCGAGTGGGTCCGGGGCGAGGCGCTCGCGGCGGTTGGCGAGGGCCTGGGCCGGGCGGGCCTCGCCGCGGCGGTCGGCGCTTCCGGCGAACGGCTCGTCGTGCGTTACGAGTCGTTGCTCGACGGCCGGGGATTCGTCAGGCCCGAGGTCATCATCGAGTTCGGAGCGCGAGCGACCGGCGAACCCCACGAGAATCGCGCGGTCGCGTGCGACGCGGCGCCTCATCTGCCCGACATCGTCTTTCCGACGGCCTCGCCTTCGGTCATGCTCGCCGAGCGCACGTTCTGGGAGAAGGCGACCGCGATGCACGTGTTCTGCCGCCAGCAACGCCGACGGGGCGATCGGCTGTCTCGTCACTGGCATGACGTCGCGCGTCTGGACGAGACAGGATACGCTGGCAAGGCGCTCGCCGACCGACCGCTTGCCCTTTCGGTGGCGCGGCACAAGGCGGCGTTCTTTCGCGAGAAGGACGCCCGGGGCCGGTGGATCGACTACAGGGCCGCAGTCTCCGGCGAGCTGCAACTGGTTCCCGAAGGACTTGCCCGGAACGCGCTCCAGGAAGACTACGAACGGATGGTCTCCGACGGCTTGCTCGATGAAGCCGAGCCCTTCGACCTGCTCGTCGACCGCTGCGCGGCTCTCGAGGCGGAAGCCAACGATGTGTGAAGCTCGGACGAGGAGGCGCGAGCGTCGGGGGTATACTCGGACGCTCCCACCGGCAGCGAGGGCCGACGTCTTGCGACCACCGGCCCGGGAGGCGGTCATGATGCAGAGTCGATTGGGGCGGGCGGCGCTCGTCGCCGCGATGGTGGTCGGGGCGGCGTGGGGCGGGGCGGCGATGGCGGCGGCCCAGGACGCCTACACGCTCGACGAGAGCTGGCCGCGGTACCCGAGCGACATGGTGTTCGAGATGGGCACCGGCGTCGCGGTGGGCCGCGACGGGGTCATCTACACGATCTCCCGCGACGTCGACCACTGGGCCGCGCACCCGCTGGCGATGAGCCGCTACAGGGGCAGGGGCACGGTGGCGAAGTGGGACGCCTCGGGCCGGTTCCTGGGCACGTTCGGCGACGAGCAGGAGTTCATCGGTCCGCACTCGATGTACGTCGATTCCCAGGGGTTCGTCTGGGTCGTCGACCGCGAGGGCCACCAGGTCGTCAAGCTCACGCCCGAGGGCGAGCCGGTGCTGACGCTGGGCGAGTACGGCGTGTTCGGCGACGACGAGGGCCACTTCAACGGGCCCACCGGGATCGCGTTCCTGCCCGACGGCCGCGTCGTGGTCTCGGACGGCTACTGGAACTCGCGGCTGGTCTGGTTCGACGAGGAGGGCAACTACCTGAAGGAGGCCGGCGGCCTCGGCGCCGGCCCCGGCCAACTGGCGCTTCCGCACGCCATCGCCCTCGACCCGGCCGGCCGCCTCATCGTGGGCAACGTGTGCGGCACCGCCCTGCACCCGTACGTGACGGCGCCGGGGCAGATAGCGCCCGAGCGTCTCGAGCCCGTCCCCGGCTGCGTCAGCCGCTTCGAGGTGTTCACCCGGGAGGGCGAGTACGTGGGCCCCTGGGACGGCGTGCCCGAGCCCGGGCTCCCGTTGAGCGTCGCGGTCTACGGCGACCGGATCTACGCCGGGGTGACCGGGGCCGAGCCGGGGCGGCAGGACCTCGTGGTCGTCGACGCCGAGACCGACGACGAGGTCTTCCGCATTCCGAACGCCAACGTCTACGTCCACCAGATGGCGATGGCCCCCAACGGCGACATCTACGTGGCCTCGGTCTACCCCGAGCACGGCGGCGAGCCGCGCGGCATCGAGGGGCCGTCGTTCGTGCGCTGGGCGGCGGATCGATAGTGGCGCCGCGCCCCGCCGGCCGGCGGCTTCGGGGACCCGTCGCGCCGGCCGACTACTCGTGGGACTGCCCCGAGGACCGCCGCGCCCGCTGGCGCGCGGCTTCGACGACGGGGGGTAGGAGCAGTTCGCCAGGGACGCCGGACCGCGGCGGGCGGAGCCGCGCCGCGCGGGGTTTGCCGCGCTTGGGCGACGGCGAGTCGGAACGTTCGGAAGGACACCGGTGGGGAGACAAACGCCGCGCGGGTTCGGGTCGACGCCGAAGCCCGGGAGACCCGACGATTCGCCTCAACCCGCGCGAGGAGCAGCAATCATGAAGAGTGGCCGCAAGAGCCGGCAGCTTCGCGGCGGTCGGCCTGTCGGTGCTCGCGCTCGCTCCGGCGCCGGGGGCCCAGCCGCCCACGCCGGTCCGGAACGACGTGCCGCGGGTGGGGCAGCAGGAAGTCGTCATGATGCGGCACGCCTATCTCGAGGCGGGCAGCTACGAGGCCTGGCTCGAAGCGAGCCGGTCGGGCGTGTGGCCCTGGTTCGAGCGGCTGGGCGCGCGCATTCTGGGCGACTTCGAGGTCGTCTATCCCCAGGGGGCCGACGCCACCCCCGGCCGCGACGAGGCGCTGCGCTTCGCGCGCTACGCCAGCTACGAGCACTGGCAGGCCACCCGAGGCGGCGCGGCGGCCGGCGACACCGGCGGGGCCGGGCGGCTCGGCGGCGACGGGGGCCTGAGAGACGCCTCGGGAGAAGGGCTGCGGACCCGCCGGCAATATGCACAGGGGTCCCGCGGGGGCGTCTTCCTGCAGGGCCACCTGGCCGAGACCCGGCCGATCTACATGCCGGGACTCGTCGAACGCTACGAGCGGGTCGACGGCAGCCCCGATCCGGATTCTCCCGCGCCCCGCCCCGTCCGGCTCGGCCGGGCACGTCCGGGGGACGGCATCTTCGTTCTCGAGTACTCCCGAATCAGGAAGGGCGCCTTCGAGGAGTACCACGCCATCGCCCGCGATCGGGTCTGGCCCTACGCGGAGAAGATCGGCGTCCGGCCGGTGGGCATGTGGCGGGTGGCCTACCTGCCGAACGGCGACGCGGTCGAGAGCGAAGCCTACGACGAGGTGTACTACCTGGCCCGCTACGCCGGCTACGAGCACTTCCTGGCCGTGCGCGACGACGCGGCCGGCATGGGCGGCGACGGGCCCGACTTCGAGGCGTTCACGAGCGCGACGGCCCGGCTGGACGGCCTCACGCAGGGCCGCTCCATCGAGTTCCTCCGGGGCGAGCCGTACGGCAGCCCGCCCGTGCACGCGCCGGGCCTCGACGAGAGCTACCGCCTCGTCCGGTAGTGGCCTCGGGCGGATACGGATGTCTGGCAGCAGCATTGTTGCGACTCCCGACCCGAACCTGCACATGCTCTTCGCTGACGTCGCCCTCGCGGCCCGCATCGAGCTGGCGGAGTGCCGGCTGCTGGCCGACTGCGGTGCAGTCGCGGCGCGTCGACGCGCGGACTCCGGGGCCTTCGTCCGGGAGCTCGCCGGCGGCGTCGCCACGTACACGGGGCCCGACTCGCCGTTCAACAAGCTCGCGGGCCTCGGCTTCGGAGATGCAGTCGACGAGGAGCGTGTCGCCGGGGTGGAGCGGGCCTTCGCGGAACGCGGCGCGCCGGTCCAGGCCGAGGTCGCCAGCCTCGCGGACCCGTCGGTCTGCGCGCTGCTGACGCGGCGCGGCTATGTGCTCCAGAATTTCGAGAACGTCCTCGGCCTCCGGCTGCCGGCCGCGGACCTGCCCGCTGCCGGCGACGGCGTCGACGTCTCGGTCGGTGACGAGACGCATCATGAAGCCTGGCTCGACGTCATCGTCGCCGGCTTCGCCAACCCCGACGTGCAGGGGATCCCGTCGCACGAGGAGCTCTCGCGCGAGGTGCTGGACCGGACCGTCGGCGACATGGCCACGGCCTCGGGCTTCTCCCGCTACCTCGCGCATCGAAACGGCGTCCTGGCCGGCGGCGCGAGCCTGCGTGTCTGCGAGGGCGTCGCCCAACTGTGCGGCGCCGCGACCGCGCCCGTCCATCGTCGACGCGGCGTGCAGAGCGCGCTGCTCGCGGCCCGGCTGGTCGACGCGGCGCGCCAAGGCTGCGATGTCGCCGTCGTAACCACGCAGCCGGGTTCGAAGTCCCAGCAGAACGCCCAGCGGCAGGGCTTCGAGTTGCTCTACACGCGGGCCATCCTGATTCGGGGAGGCGCAGAGGCAGCCCCGCTCGACGAGTGATCCGGCCCCATCGCGAACGCCTCGCGGCAGAGCACGTCAATACTCGATGGTCTCGCCCGGCAGGGGCGGCGCCAGCGGCGACGGACGCCGCATCGTCGTGGCCTGTTCATAGTCGAAGGCGTAGCCGATGAGCTTCCCCTCTTCATATGGCCGGCCCAGGAACCCGACGGCCATCGGCAACCCCGCTGAGCCGAACCCCATGGGGACGACGATGCCGGGGAAGCCGACCGAGCTGTACCCGGCCAGGGTCGCGGGGCTCCGCACGCCGCCCGGGGGCACGTACGTCGGATCGTCCACGGTGACGGTCGGGTCGCGAACGGGAGGAGCGAATGCGGGGTGGTAGGGAAAGACCAGGGCGTCGAGGTCGTGGGCATCGAAGACGGCGAGCTTGAGCCGCGTGTTCCGGGGCAGGACGTTCTCGACGAGGTCGACGTGGTCGGGGTGGTCGGGCGACGTCCGGCTGGCGCGGCCGAGCAGATCGAGCACCGACGCCTCGGCCGGGAGCGCCGAGCCGGCGACCTCCGTCTCGTAGATCTCGATGAACCGCGCCACCGTCCCGGGCACGCCGGGCCCGAGGGTCCGGAGATAGGCCTCCCAGTCTTCCCTGAACCGGTAGTCGGCGATGACCCTGACGCCGTCCACGAACGAGCCGTCGAACGTCACCGGGTCGACGATCTCCGCCCCCAGCTCGCGCATCGCCGCGATGGCGGCCTCGGCGAGCGCGTCGACCTCGGGGTCGCCCCCGAAGTAGTCTCGCGCGACGCCCAGCCTGGCGCCCCGCAGCGAGCCCCGCTCGAGGAACCGGGTGTAGTCGAGGCGCGCGGCCTCCGCGCCGGCGGGATGCGCGGCAAAGACCTCGGCGCTGCGGCCGTCCGGATCCGCCGGGTCGGGGCCGGCCATGGCGCTCAGCAGGATCGCCGCGTCGGTCACCGTCCGCGCCATCGGGCCGGCGGTGTCGAACGTGAGGTTCTTGGGGGCGATGCCGTCCCGGCTGACGAGCCCGGTCGTCGGCCGGAGACCGACGATGCCGCTGAACGCGGCCGGGTTGCGGACCGAGGTGCTGGTGTCGGTCCCCACCGCGGCCACGGCGAGGTTGGCGGCGACGGCGACGGCCGAGCCGCTGCTCGAGCCGCCGGCCCCGCGGCGCAGGTTGTAGGGATTGAGGGTCTGCCCGTCCACCGAGTTGTAGCTGTTGCCGCCCGCGAACTCCCCCAGCGACGCCTTGCCCAGAATCAGCGCCCCCGCGTCGCGCAACGCCTGCGTGACGTACGCGTCGTCGGGCGGCGTCGCGCCCCGCAGGATGACCGACCCGTTGGTGGTCGGCATGTCCGCGGTGTCGATGTTGTCCTTCAGCAGGACGGGAATGCAGTGCAGCGGACCGCGGCGACCGGTGGCGGCCCGCTCCTCGTCGAGCCGTCTCGCCGCGTCGAGCGCACCGGGATTGACGGTGATGATGCTGTTCAGGCGCGGGCCCGCGTCGTCGTAGGCGGCGATGCGGTCGAGGTACCGCTGGACGAGCGTCTCGCAGGACAGCACGCCGGCGTCGAACGCGGCGCCGACGTCGGCGATGGTGGCTTCCTCGAGCGTGAACGTCGCCATGACGCGCGCCTCCGGCGCGGGCGAGCAGCCGCCCGCCGCTACGGCGAGTCCCGAGAACATCGCGGCCGCGAACGGTCTGGCTCGCATCGACATGGCAACCTCACGGCAGGCGGCCCCCGCGGGGTGCGCCCGAGGGTGCGCGGTCTACCGGACCATCTGTAACTCACCCGACAAACCGCCGGCGGCGAAGTCCGTTCTGGCTGTCGCCGCCCGGTCCGGGGCCGCGACGGCTCAGCGCCCGTCGGCGGCCAGCCAGCGGTACACGCCGCGCACGTTGAGGGGAAACCACTGCTCGTAGTTGCCCCACCCGGCGTACGCGTCGAGCCGCACGCTCTCGGCCGCCTCGTCCTCCGTCAATCCGGCTTCGACGGCGCCCCGGACCGCCGACGTGAGGTCGTCGTAGTAGGCGATCTGGCGCTGAATCGAGGCCCGGTCCCCGGCCGGCCCGTGGCCGAAGACGATGGTCTCGAACGGAATGCCGAGCAGGCCCGACAGCGCGTCGAAGAACTCGGGGAAGTACCAGGTCGCGAGGTCGCGGAACCCCGCGCGGTCGTTCGAGGCGAAGTCGACCGCGAAGGCGACGCCGACGTCGGGGATGAACGGCACCGCGATGTTGTCGGTGTGGCTCGGCCCGAGGTAGTGGAGCTCTATCCAGCGCCCGCCCATCTGGAAGCGCAGCGTGTCGGCGAAGTCACGGTCGGCGCCGGCTGGTCGGCGCTGCCCCGGGCCTCGATGGGGGCGACCGCGAGCTCGTGGGCGATGATGGGGACACCGGGCGCGTCCATCGCCTCCATCAGGGCGGCGGCGCCGGTCGCGTGGTCGGCGTCGCTGTGGCTGTAGACGATGGCGGCGAGCGGCGAGCCCGGCGCCGTGCTCCGGATCTCGGCCGCGAGCTGCCGGGCGGCATCGACGCTGATGGTGTCGAAGACCACGACGCCGGCTTCCGTGGTCACGAACATCGCGTTGTGGGCGATCCAGCGGAACTGGTAGACGCCGTCCGCGATCTCGGTCGTCTCGTAGTTGTCCTGCGCGGCGGCGCCCATGGCCGTCGCGAGCAAGAGGGCGGCCGCGAGGACGGAGCGGGTTGCGACGCTGGTCATCGTCTCTCCTCCACTGCGCGCGCTAGTCGACGATCGCCTGCATGACGGCGTTCTGGAAATCGGCCCGGAGGGGACCGCCCGGCGTCTGCACCATCAGGATCGCGGTCATCTCCTCCTCGGGATCGACCCAGTAGGTGGTGCCGAAGGCCCCGCTCCAGCCAAAGCTGCCGGTCGACCGGTGGTCGCCGCGGGCCACGGCGTTGTCGAGGATGACGTCGACGGTCAGCCCGAAGCCCTTCCCCGGCCCCCCGCCGGTGCGGCCCGCCTTCTCGTAGAGGTCGCCGACGTGGTTCGACGCCATCAGGTCGACGGTGCGCGGGCCCAGCAGCCGCGTGCCGTTCAGCTCGCCGCGGTTGACGAGCATCTGCGCGAACTGCAGGTAGTCGCCGGCCGTCGACCAGAGGCCCCCGCCGCCCCCGTACAGGGTCGTCGTGGCCACCCACTCCGGCACGGGCCGGCGCGCGAGGCCGTCGGGCGTGCGCCCGTAGAGGGTCACGACGCGCGACTGCCGGTCGTCGGGCACGTTGAACGCGGTGTCCTTCATCCCCAGCGGCTCGAAGATCCGCTGCCGCAGGAACTCGTCGAACGTCATCCCCGAGGCGACCTCGACGATGCGCCCCAGCGTGTCGATGCCGGCCAGCCCGCTGTACGCCCAGCGCGTGCCCGGCTGGAAGTCGAGGGGGGCGGCCCCGAGCGCGGCCGTCCAGTCGGCGACCGTGCCGGTCGTGTCGCGCGGCGCGATGCGCCCCGCCGCCCGGCTCCCCGCGCCGCCGCTGACCAGACCCGACGTGTGCGTGATCAGGTCGTGCACCGTGACCTCGCGGTCGGCCGGCACGGTGTAGATGGCGCCCTCCCCGCCCGCCGCGTCGGTTCGCGGCATCGCGACCTTCGTGTCGCGGAACTCCGGGATGAAGCGGGACACGGGATCGGACAGACGGACCTTCCCCTCTTCCACCAGCATCAGGATGGCGACGCCGGTCACCGGCTTCGTCATCGACGCGATCGGGAAGATGGTGTCCTTCTGCATCGGGGCGTTCGCCTCGATGTCCATCAGCCCGTGCGCCTCGAAGTGCGCGACGTGCCCGCGCCGCGCGACGACGGTGACGGCCCCGGAGATCTGCTCCGCGTCGATGGCGCGCTGGATCATCTCGCCGATGCGCTCCAGGCGCTTCGCCGACAGCCCCACGTCGTCCGGCTTCCCGGCCGGCACCTGGGCCCGCGCGGCGGGGACCGCGAGCAGGGCGACGAGCACGAACATCGACGACAGGCGGGCCACGAGGCGGGCTACGTCACGGACACTGTTGGCGCGCACCAGCAACTCCTTTGCTCGAGAATCGACCGGACCCGTAGCTTATCGCATCACGGCCGCTCCATCACCGGGCGGCAGGCGCGGCAGGCGGCGGGCCGGGGCGCACGCACAGCGCAACATCGGGAGGGGAGTAGCCGCTCTCGGGATCGAGGCCGAAACCGCCGACTACCGCTGAAGGAGCGAAGCTCGCTCTCACGACCACGGCGACGTCACTGGCGCTCGCCGGATACGCCCCGGGACGCCGCCTTGTGCATGAGCGGCACCACCTTGTCGGGGTCGACCCGCACCGTCAGGCTGGTGTTGCGGGTGCGCTACGGGCACCGCACGGCGAGCGCGGGATCGTGTCCGAAGATGGAGAGGATGCGCCAGCCGTCGTCGGTCATGACGACCGTATAGGTCCAGCCGTACTCGCCCAGAAGGCCGCCGCCCCTGTGGTAGCGCACGCCCCGCCCGCTGACGATCGCCGCGCCGGCGCCGAGGATGCAGATGTTGCGCTCGGGCATGTCCGACCCTGCGTACCCCTGGGCGTCGAGACGCGCCCACGCGTCGGCGACCCACTGCCTGACCTCGTCGCGGGTCCCGAGCGCGCTGCCGTCTCCGCGGACATACGGGACGTTGTAGGCATGGCTGGCGATCTCGTCGGCCGCACCCGCGGAGTACCAGGCGTAGTACTGGTCGAAGAACGCGTCCACCTCGGCGCGCAGGGCCTGCCGCGCGGCCGGGTCGAGCGACTGGGCATCCGCGGGCGCCCCGATCGCCAGGAGCCCGACTGCCATCACCAGGATCGACCACCGTTTCATTCCTCTTCCTCTCTTTCGACGATGCGGCCCGGCGCTCGTGTGAGCCGATGGTCCGCGGCCACCTTCAATCCTGCCCCTTGTCCGGCCGAGCAGCCCGAGCGCTCCTCGATCAGTGCGGCGCGCGCCTGTCCGCAACGTCCCGGACCGGTGCCCGTCAAGGCGCGCGGCCGAGCAGCCGGAGCGCTCCGTCGATCGAGGCGTCGAGCGCCTCCAGCAACCGGTTGCGCTCTCGCACCAGCGTGACCTCGGCGAATCGGTACGCGTCGCCCCCCGGATCGGACGTCGCGAGCGTCCGCAGGGGCGAGAGGCCGGGGAGCGCGCTCGAGTCGAGGCCGGGATCGGGGTGAAACGGATCGGAGGGCGAGTAGAGCACCCGGTGCAGCGGCCGGAGGATGCGCACGAGGGCCAGATCGAGCGGGGCGCCGGGCGGCAGCGACGCGGCTCCGTCGACCTCCGACACCAGCTCGAGCAGGCGCCGTTGTCGTCGCATTGCCTCGGCCAGATCGAAACGAGCGCCGGCCTCCCCGGCCCTGCG
Source organism: Vicinamibacterales bacterium (assembly GCA_965116765.1). Lineage (GTDB taxonomy): Bacteria > Acidobacteriota > Vicinamibacteria > Vicinamibacterales > UBA8438 > JAJEEA01. The sequence goes on from OZ220718.1 coordinate 3,897,472, forward strand.
CTCGAGCGCCGCTCCCAGCGCATTGACCTGGCTCACGAGGTCCACCGGGAGCCGCGGGGCGCTCAGCAGCCGGGCCAGCGCGTCCGCGTACAGGTCCGTGTCGGTCTTCAGAACGTCGAAGTCGATCTTGTCGAAGGTGTCGTCCGGCGTGTGCCACCACCAGTACCCGCCGTCCTCCGCCAGCCGCCGGTGATCGAGCTGCAGCAGCGGGAGGCCCACGCCGTTGAACGACTGGTCCGAGTTGCGCCCCGGCCGCGACGGCGCGACGGCCTCCCCGGTGAGCCCGGCCACGACGTCGGCGGCGAGGCCGCCCAGGGCGGCGCTCGCGGTGGCGCCGAAGCGGCGGGCGCCCGTCTGGCCCATGCCGTCGATGTTGAGGTAGGCGACGCCCCGGGTCCGCAGCTCGTCGAAGTAGTGGTCGGCGAACCAGGTCGAGCCGCCGTAGCGGGCGTTGCTGTGCCCCGGCCACCACGCCACCACGAGGCCGCGTCGAAGACCCTGCCGGTTCGCGTGGAAGGCCCGGGCCAGCTCGACCATGGCCGCGTTGGACGCCCCCTCGTCGGTGCCGCCGAAGTACCACGAGTCGATGTGCCCGCCGAACAGCACGAACGGGGCGTCGGGGTCGGGGGCCGGGATGCGCGCGACGGCGAGGTGGTGGGGGCGCCACCCGACGTCCACCTCCGCCGTGATCCGCACGCGCGTCTCACCCTGTCCGAGCCGGGCGCGCAGCGCGTCGCCGTCGCTGCGTCTGACGTGGACGGCCGGGATCGAGGGCAGGCGGTGGTAGCTGCGCAGCGAGGGGGTGCCCCACGTGCTCGTGACGATCAGATCGTTCAGCCGCTCTTCCAGATGCGCGTAGACGACGCCGACCGCGCCGAGCATCGCCAGTCGATCGAGCGATGCCCGTCCCGGATTGCCGTCGACGAGGACGATGGCCCCGGTCACGTCGGGGTAGCGGCTCCGGGCCGAGCCGGGGGCATCGATGTCGCCGGCCAGCACCAGGCGCTCGCCGGTGCCCGGCTCGAGGGCCGGAATGTCGCGAACGGCCCCCCCGTCGACCAGCTCGGCCTCGAGCGCGTCGGCGGGGGCCGAGAACGAGTAGGTGATCGCGTCCGGCGAGAAGGACGAGCCCACCACGTCGAGGCTCGCCGAGACGGGGGTGCTCGCGTACGCCTGATACGTGTGCACCTCGACGTCGACGCCGTCGGCGCGCAGCGTCTCGACGACGTGATCGATGGCGGCCCGCTCGCCGGCGCTGCCGGAGGGCCGCTCGTGCCGCACGATGGCGGCTGCCTGCTGCTCGAGTCGCTCGGGCGTGATCGACGCCCGGACCGCGGCTGACAGCTGCCCGGGCGGAGAGGCTTCACGTTCCGACGGTTGCGCGAGCGCCGGTCCCACGCACACCAACGTGACGGCCAGAGTGGCGGCGACCCGGTGTCGGTTCATGTCGTCCTCCTCGTCACGCGTCGACGCCCGGGAGCCGCTGACTCCCGGCCGGTACTCCTCAGCGGTCGCCGGTCCGCGGCGGGTCGTTCTTGTAGACCCGTCCCCCGCGCATGACGAAGACGACGCGGCCCAGGGCGGCGGGGTCGGCGAGGGGGTCGCCGTCGAGGGCGATGACGTCGGCCTCGTAGCCGGAGGCGATGGCGCCGATGCGGTCGCCGAGGCCCAGCGACTCGGCCGCGAGGGAGGTGGCCGAGACCACCGCGTCCATCGGGGCCTGGCCGCCCTGCTCGACGTAGGCGACCAGCTCGTCGGCGTTCGCGCCGTGGCTGCCGGCGTTGGCGTCGGTGCTGTAGACGATGCGCACGCCCGGCGTGGCCGCCGCCCGCCGGAACACCGCGAGGGCGCCCGGCCGGGCCGCCTGGAGGTTGGCGAACCCTTCCATCGTGTAGCCCCCCACGCCGGCGAAGCGGTCGCCGTTGTCCTCGTAGTTGCGGAAGAGCAGGTCGATCTGGTTGCCGAGGTACATGCCGCTCTCGGCGAACACCTCGACGTCGGCGGGCTCGAGCAGCCAGCCGTGCTCGACCTGGTCGCATCCGGCGTCGGCGGCGAGCCGCAGCGCGTCGGACCGGTGCAGGTGGACCACCGCCTTCAGCCCCTGGGCGTGCGCCTCTCCGCAGGCGGCCTCGAGCTGGGCCGCCGTCAGGTTGGTGACGCCGCCGAAGCGGATGCTCGTCGACGCGAAGACCTTGACGACGTCGGCCCCCGCGGCGGCGCGGTCGCGCACCCAGGCCCGAATCTCGTCCGGGGTGCCGGTGTCCTCGCGCACCGCCCCGAGCGACGACAGCAGGCGCGGGCCGGGGACCTCGCCGCGGTCGATCCACGCCCGGAGCTCGGCGTCCTCGGGCGCGCCCAGGCTCTGCATGGTGGTGATGCCGTTCATCAGCGTGCGGTACGCGTTCTCGGCCCCGTGCAGGGTCAGGTGGGCGGCGCTCGGGTCGTTCTCGGCCCGGTGCACCCGGCCGTCGTCGTCGAAGTGGTTGCCGATGTGCACGTGGGTGTCGATGTAGCCGGGCAGCACCGTCAGGGCGGTGAGGTCGTAGACCCGGTCGCCGCGGCCGGCGCCGCGCGGGACGATCTCGGCGATGCGCCCGTCGCGCACCACGAGGTCGCGGTCCTCGAGCACCTCGCCGCGCCCGTCGAGGATCCGGGCGGCGCGCAGCACCGTCGTCTCGCCCGCGGGCTGGCCGAGCGCGGGCGCACTCGTCCAGGCGGCGCACAGGATGGCCGGCAGCACGCTGGCGGCAGGCCTCCGGAAGGTGGCGGAAAAAGTTCGATGACGCATGGGTACGCTCCTGGTCCGACCGTTCGCGCCGATGTCGTCGAGATGAAGGTGCATTCTAACGTCCCGTCGCCCAGGGGCCCGGATGCCGCGGCGGCGTGAAACGAGTGCCGGCACCGCCCGACGTGAGGAACATGCCGACGCCGCGGGTGGTGTAGGGCGGGGCGGCGTTCCACTCGATGGTGTCGAAGCCGTCGGTCACCGCCGGCCTGGTGGCCGGCCGCCCAGAGGGGACCCAACGGCGGCGGCGAGGATGCCCGTCAGCGGGCGATGACGTCGAGCAGCGCCTGCCGCCCCTCGCGCCGCACCACGTCGAGGGCGCGGGCCAGCGCGGCGGGCAGCTCGGCGGGGTCGTCGACCCGCTCGCCGTACCCGCCGTTCGCCTCGCAGATCCGGTCGTAGGCGGGGGAAGGCGCCAGATCGCACAGCGGCATCGACGGGTTGCGGGCCGCCCAGCCGTCCGGGGCGTGCTCGAGGGTGGCCTGCCGGGTGCGCGCCCAGCCGGCGTTGTCGTAGACCACGAACAGCACCGGCAGGTCGCAGGCGCGGGCGGTGTGGTGGGTCGACGTCGGCACCCCGAAGACGTGGCTGCCGTCGCCCACCGCGCAGACCACGGTGCGGTCGGGATGCGCCATCTTGGCCCCGAGCGCGGCGCCCGGGCCCCACCCGAGCACCGCCGAGTGGGCGTGGTTGAAGAACGTGCCGGGACGCGTGAAGCAGGCCTGCGTGGGGTCGATCACGATCTCGGTGACGACGATGTCCCGGGCATCGAGAACGTCGCCGAGGCACTTCGAGATCCAGGCATAGTCGAGCGGCGTCGTGTCCCGCGCCGCCTCGCCGACCGCCCGCCAGGCCTCGCGCCGTCGTTCGTGCGCCTCCGCCCAACGGCGTCGCCGGGCCGCGATCGCGGGCTCGTCGAGGGAGAGCCGCTCCAGCTCGGCCGACAGGGCCCGCAGGGTGCTCGCGGCGTCCCCGGCCAGACCGATGTCGGTCGGGAAGCCCCGGATCGGATAGGTCGCGTAGAGCGGGTCGTCGTCGATCTGAATCACGACCGCGTCGCGGGGCGGCTCGGCGCGCGCCGGGAACCACGGGGTGTCCGATTCCAGGGCAAGGACGACGTCGGCCTCGCCCACGAGGGCCCCGGCGTCGAAGCCCTGGTGCATCTGATGATCGCGCGGGAAGTTGAGATGGGTCGGCCAGGTCTCGGCTACCGGCAGCCCCAAGCGGTCGGCGAGGTGGACCAGCGCCCCGGGCGCCGCCGGGTCTCGTCCCAGCGACGAGGTGATCGCCAGCGGGTTGGCCGCCCCCGCGAGCGTCTCGGCCGCCCGGCGCAACGCGGCGGGGACGGGCAGGGACGGCGATGACGGCCGGAGGCGGGCGGATGCGCCGACCGTCAGCGGCGGCATCGGGGCGCCGATGACGTCGACCGGCAGGGTCAGGTAGACGGGGCCGGCCGGCGGGCTGCACGCGACCGCGAGGGCCCGGTCGACCACCGTCTCGAGCTGATCGCCCCGGCGCAGCTCGTAGTCCCACTTCACGAACTCGCGCACCAGGGCCCCCTGGTCGAACGACTCCTGGGCCCAGTGGATGCTCAGGCTGCGCGAGTCGGGCAGCCCGCGCTCGGTGATGGCGGTCCGTCCCGCCAGAACCAGCATCGGGACCCGGGCGCGCGCGGCGTTGATCACCCCGCCGAGCGCATTGGCGGTGCCCGGAAGCGTGTGCACCATCACCGCCTGCGGCTCGCCGGTGACCATGGCGTAGCCGTGGGCCATGGCCACCGCGGTGATCTCGTGGGCGACCGTGATCGGCCGCAGGCGACCGGACCGGCCCAGGGCCTGCCGCCTCGCGAACGCTTCGATGACCGGGGGAAAGTCGGTGCCGGCGCCGCCCCCGAAGAAGCAGCGGACCCCGCGCGACTCCAGGAGCTCGAGCAGGCCCTCGGCCACGCTCTCGACGTCGAGGCGGCGCGTCGACCGGCTCGCGTCGGCCTCGAGCGGTCGTGGTGCGGATGCGGCGCCGTCCATCACGATCAGGTCCTCGGCGGTGCGCCGGCGACCCGTTGCGAACGGCCGCGGTGCGTTCGACCAGTGCCGCGCGATTCCTGGCGCAATGTTTCGATACTATCACCAGGCTCGATCGCCACGTGGGCGTGACCACCGCCCGGGAGGGAGATCCGCGCACCGCCACCGACCGTCACCGCGGACCGCGCCATGACCAACCAGCCCATCGCCCCTTCCGAACCAGGCGCGCGGCGCCGCTCACGCCGTCCGATCTCGAGCCGGCGGCGCGGCGGCGGATGTGGCGGCGGGCGCTCGCGGCGGCGACCATCGGCACCACCATCGAGTGGTACGACTTCTTCCTCTACGGCATCGTCGCGGCCCTGGTGTTCCCCCGGCTGTTCTTTCCCGAATCGGACCCCTTCACGGGCACCCTGCTCGCCTTCTCGACGTACTTCGTCGGGTTCGCGGCGCGGCCGCTGGGCGGCGTCGTCTTCGGGCACGTGGGCGACCGGCTGGGACGCAAGGCGGCGCTCGTGGCCACGATGCTGCTCATGGGGGCGGCCACCGTCGGCATCGGCCTCGTGCCGGGCTACGACGCCATCGGCATCTGGGGCGGCGTGCTGCTGGTGGTCGGCCGCACGCTGCAGGGCATCGGCCTCGGCGGCGAGTGGGGCGGGTCGATTCTGCTCGCGGGCGAGTGGACCGACCCCGACCGGCGCGGCTTCGCCATGAGCTGGCCCCAATGGGGCGGGCCGGCCGGGCTGCTGCTCGCCAACGGCGCCCTCGGACTGATGGCCGGGCTCACCACCGAGGCGCAGTTCGCCGCCTGGGGCTGGCGCGTCCCGTTCCTGGCGAGCGTCGCCCTGATCGCGGTGGGGCTCTACATCCGCGTGGGCATTCTCGAGACCCCCGTCTTCGCCCGGCTCCGGACGCGCGGGAAGGTGCGGAAGGCGCCGGTGGCCGAGGTGGTCCGGCACAACTGGCGCGAGATCATGCTGGTGGCGTTCATGCGGACCGGCCAGATGGCGCCGTTCTACATCTTCGTCACCTACATCCTGGTGTACGGCACGCAGCAGCTCGGCCTCGCCCGCGGCGCCTTGCTCAACCTCGTCATGCTGAACGCGGCGGGGTCGCTCGTTGCCGTGCCGCTGTGGGGGCACCTCTCGGACGTCTACGGCCGCCGCCGGCTGATCATGCTGGGCTGCGGCGTCATGGTCCTGTACCCGTTCGCGTACTTCGCGATGGTCGACAGCGGCGTGTTCGCGCTGCTGGCGGCGGCGATCGTCCTCTCGGGGCCGGTGCACGACATGCAGTTCTCGCCCCAGGCCGCGTTCATCGCCGAGACGTTCCCGGGGTCGCGCCGGTACAGCGGGGTGTCGCTGGGGTACCAGCTCGCGTCGATCACCGCCGGCGGGCCCGCGCCCATCGTCGCCCTCTACCTGTTCGAGGCGTTCGGGACGTCGACGGCGATCGCCGCGTTCATGTCGGCGAGCGCGCTCATCAGCCTGGCTGCGCTCTCGGCGATGCGGGACAAGGGTGGCGAGCTGGACCAGCACTGAGCCGGACCGCCGCCTTCGCCGGGTCCGCCCGCCGCCTCGACTGAGCGTGGGCGGGTCGTCACCGCCCGCTCGCGGGCGGTGACACGTAGCTGAACCGTGGCAGCCTCGAGCTCGTGGGACCCCGTTCGTGGCTGTCTTGCGCCGGGTATGCGTCGAGACGGATGTTCTCGCCGGAGCGGGGGCTCATGCTGCGTCGCGGTCGCGACGCCCGGCCAGGAAGCCTTCCAGCGAGCCCTCCATCTTCGCCATGCGCTCCCGCAGGTCGCCGATCTCCCGAAGCACTGCATCGAACCGCTTGTCCAGACGGTCGTGGATGTCCCTGATCGACGCGTCGAGGCGCTCGTTGAAATTGTTCGCGGTGGCATCCAAGCGCTCGTTGAAGTCCTTCGCGGTTGCGTCGAGGCGCTCGTTGAAGCCCTTCGCGGTTGCGTCGACGCGGTCGTGCAGCTTCCGGATGTCGCTTCGGAGCCATGCGAACAGGGCGACTACCAGGGCGGGTGTCAGGAGGCCCGTGATTTCCGGCATCTTGCACAACTCTACCATTGGTGAGATCGACACGGCGAGACGATGACCGCACGTCTCAGTGTGCCGTGCCCGCGTCGGCATCGGGGGTCCATGGACCGTCTCGGCTCACTCCGGCGTCACCGCCACCAGCGGCAGCACCACGTGCGACGGGTAGGCCGGCTCGTGGTGGATGGCGTTGTCGGCGGGCACCGAGCGCCGGTGCCGCCCCAGGGGCTCGCCGGTGTTGGGGTTGACGTCGAAGCGCGGGAAGTTGCTGCTCGAGACGTCGATGCGGATGCGGTGCCCGGCCTTGAAGCGGTTCGCGGTGGGGTAGGGCTCGATGACGAGCTCGTAGACCTCGCCCGGCGTCATCGGCTCGGGCCGGCTCGGGTCGTTGCGGTACCTCGCCCGCAGGATGCCGTCGGTGAGGTTCATCTCGAACCCCGTCGGGAAGTCCTCGCTCGGGGGGTAGACGTCGACGAGCTTCACCGTGAAGTCGGTGTCGACGGCGGTCGACGACGCGTAGAGGACGACGCGGATGGGGCCGACGACCTCGACCGGGGCCTCGAGCGGCCCGGTCTGGAAGACGACCACGTCGGGCCGCGTCTTGAGCGGCAGGTACGGGGGCCGCGAGCCGTAGAAGCCGTTCTCCGAGCCGCCGCCGAGGCGCCTGAACTCGCGCTCGCGCTGGTCGTAGGCGCCGCGCTTCAGCACCCCCGAGAACGACCCGCCGATGGTCGGCACCGGGTGCTCGGGGTCGTAGGTGTAGGTGGTCGGCGGCGCCTCGGCGGGCGGGCGTGGGCTCAGGGCGCCGTCGGCGTGGAAGTAGTACGGCGTGGGCTCGGCCTCGGGCAGGGGCCAGGCCGGGGCGTCGCGCCAGTAGCCGCCGTGCACCAGCCGGCCGTCGGCGTCGCGGCGGCCGTCGCCGGTGCCCATGACGAAGAGGCGGATGGGCGGCCAGTCGTCGACCGCGGTGGGCGTCTGCTTGAGGTGGCGGTCGAACCACTGCCGGTGGAACCCGGTCGCGAAGTCGGGGATCGCCGCGTCGGGGCCGAACTCGACGTCGCCCGCGTAGGACCGCGTGTTGGCGCCGTGGGTCCAGGGACCGACGAGCAGATGGATGGGCGAGGTCTTGGCCCGCGTCAGGCCGAGGAAGTTCTCGAACATGCTGCCGACGTAGGGGTCGTACCAGCCGGCGACGTGCAGCATGGGGACGTCGGCGGTGCGGCCGTAGTAGGCGCTCCAGTTGACGCCGAGGCGCGTCCAGTGCCGGACGTCGGCGTTCGGCCGGTCGTGGTCGGCGCGGGTGAGCTGGTCGAGCACGTAGTCCTCGAACTCGGGCGCCGCCGCGAGCGGGCTGAGGCCGCGCCGGAGGGGCATCGCCGCGAACCAGTCGGCCACGCGCTCGGCCTCGAAGGCGGCCCGCACCACGGGGTCGGGCGACAGGCGGAGCTGGTCGAAGGCCCAGCCGAGCTGCTGCCCCAGCTCGAACGCGCCGTGGTTGCGCACCTTGTGAAGCCAGGGGTCGGAGATGCCCCCCTGGTTGAGGAGCAGGGCCCCGAGGTTCGGCGGGCTCATCTTGGCCGCGTCGGCCTGGGTGTGGGCCCCGTACGAGGTGCCGAACATGCCGACGCCGCCGGTGGTGTAGGGCAGGTCGGCGATCCACTCGACGGTGTCGTAGCCGTCCGTGGCGTCGAAGTCGTGGTACTTCGAGAACGAGCCCTCCGACTCGTAGCGGCCCCGCGTGTCCTGCAGCACGACGACGTAGCCGTGCCTGACGAAGTAGCCGGCGCGCTCGACGAGCCCGCGCCCCTCCTTGCCGTAGGGGGTGCGCTGCAGCAGGACCGGGAGCGGGGCGTCGACGGGGACGCCCCCGCGGGCCGGGCGGTAGACGTCGGTGGCGAGGCGGACGCCGTCGCGCATCGGCACCATGACGTCGCCGGCGTGCAGCACGACCTCGTAGGGGTCGGGGTCCTGGGCCGGTGCGCCGGCGGCGGTCAGCGCCAGCGCGGCCAGCGCCGGCAGCGCCGCCGTTCCGAGCGTGCGTGTCTTCATGGTCGTCACCCGTGTCCGCGTGGTCCCGGTGTGGCCGTGTCCGTCCCCCGCGAGGCCCCTTTCGGCCCGGCCCGCCCGCTCACGGCGTGTAGACGCGGCCGTCCTTCACCACCGCGACCACGTGACGCAAGTCCCGCATGGTCAGCAGCGGATTGCCGTCGACCACGATCAGGTCGGCGAGCTTGCCCCGCGTGACGGTGCCCAGCTCGCCGCCGCGGCCCAGGTACTCGGCGTTGCGGCGGGTGGCCATGGCCAGCACCTCCATCGGCGGGTAGCCGTACGACACCATCAGGTCCATCTCCTGCCAGAGGGCGTCGGTGTGGAAGTTGAGCGGGGTGCCGCTGTCGGTGCCGACGAGCACGCGCACGCCGGCGTCGCGCAGCTGGCGCAGCTTCGCCCCCATCTCGGCCATGCGCCGCACCCGCAGGCTGCCGCCGAAGTAGCCGAAGCGGCGCGGGTTCTCGATGCTGCGCCGGATGTCGGCCCAGATGTCGGGCGGGGTCAGGGCGCGCGCCCGCGGGTTGTCCCGCCAGTCGGGCCACTCGACGGCCCGGCCCTGGATCGCCGTCTGGATCATGGTGGGGATGACGTAGGTGCCCTCGTCCACCAGGCCCTGGAGCACCTCGGGCGCGATGACGGGGCTGGCCCCCGCGCCGAGCGACAGGTGCTCGATGCCGTCCTGGCCGGTGCGGATGCGCATGAGGAGGTCGTCGCGGGTCCCGACGTGGCCGGTGATGCGGATGCCCGCGGCGTCGGCCTCCTCGCGGATGGCCCGCAACTGGGCCTCGGTCAGCCCCGTGTGCACCTTGACGATGCCGGCCCCCTGGGCGATGGCGGTCCGGGCCGCGGCGCGCGCCTCGTCGACCGTGCGCACGTTGACGGTGTGCGACCGGCGGTGATGCCGGGCCACCTGCCCGTCGGTCCAGTTCGTAATCCACCCCATGCTGGCGATCACGCGCGGCCCCGGCTGCTCGCCGCTCTCGATGCCCTTCTGAATCTGCCCGAGGGCGTCCGGCTGCCCGGCCAGGTCGACCACGGTGGTGACGCCGCTCATGAGGAGCTGCCGGGTCGAGATGGCCATGATCTCGGCGTAGCGGCCGTCGCGGTACCGGCCGTGCCAGTGCTGGTAGTCGGAGTGGCCGAGGATGTCGAGGTGCACGTGGGCGTCGATGAGGCCGGGCAGGATGGTCATGCCGCGGGCGTCGACGACCTCGGCCCCGTCCGGCACCGTCAGCGCGTCGCGGCTGCCGACGGCGACGATGCGGTCGCCCTCGACCAGCACCACCGCGCCCGGCAGCGGCGGCCCCTCGTGCCCGTCGATGAGCAGCCCCCCGACGATGGCGAGATCGGCCGCCGCCGGCTGGGGGTCGGGCTCGCCGTCGAAGGTCTGCGCGCCCGGGACGGCGACGGCGGCCGCGGCCAGCGCCGCCGCGAACAGGAACCGGAGGCGGGTGCGGAAACGGGTCGTGATCATCGGATCGCTCCTGGCCGGCCAAGCGTCGCCGAACGCGATCGCCATGTCGCGCTGCGGCCTCCGCCTGGCGCCCAACCCTCCAGGGGTCCGCGCCGCTCTACCGCGCAGACTCCCGGCTGACTTCGGCGTGCCTGAGAAGATACCACCGCGCCGGCCGGCTTGGCGGTCATTCGCCGCCGACCGGCCGCATCCGCGAGCGGGCCCGGGGGCCGCGAGGGGACGGCGGCCGTCCCGGCTCCCGTGGCGTCAGGAACGGGAACGGGTGTATAAGTGGTCCGATCCAGGCAGCCGGCCGGGGCAAGGAATCCGGGACCGGAGCCTCCGCCGGCCGGCAAGAGCGGTCGCGGCGGCGGCAGGGAACGCGCCGTCCGGGGAGGCGCCGCGGGAGGAGATTGAACATGAGCGCAAAGTCACGGGCCGCCGGCCTGTCGTCGAAGTCCGTCCGGCAGATCGTCCTGGGCGTCGCGATTGCCCTGGGGGTGGTCGTCGTCGCCGGGGGGGTCGTGTGGACCGTGAACTGCCCCTGCGAGACCACCCCGGGCTTCGTGCTGCTGGGTGACGCCCACGAGGAGCCGGTCGACGACTGGAGCTTCGCGAACGACGTCTCGCTGTGCGCGATCCAGATCGGCATCTGGGGGAGGCCCCATTCGGTGAACGTCAACTGCATGGCGACGCCGGAGGGCGAGCTCTTCATCAGCTGCTCGGTCGGCGACCAGAAGTACTGGTGCCCGCGGGTGGGCGAGGACCACCCGGGCCGCCTCCGGCTCGACGGCGTCGTCTACCCCGTCGTCCTGAACCGCGAGATGGACCCGGCCATGCTCGACCACGTCTGGGCCTCGCGAATCCGCAAGCTGCAGAAGCCCGCGGTGCAGGCGCGGCAGCCGGGCGGCGGCGGCGAGCCGCCTCCGCTCGACACGCCTCGACCCGAGAGCTGGTGGACGTTCCGCGTCGAGTCGCGAGGGTAGCGCGCACGCAGAGGAAGTCGAGCGATGGAGTGGGTGCGGCCCGATACGCCGAGGGAGCTACGGGAGGGCCTTGCGTTTCTGCGGCTCTCTCTGCGGTCCGCGTACCAGCTTCATGGCGCTCAGCGATCCATGGGCATGCGCATGACTCGATCGACAAGCAGGAACCGTGCCCGGCGGCGCGCCGTGGGGCTGGTGGTGCTCGCGCTCCTGACGGGCATCCCGCGGGGTGCGGACGGCCAACCGCCGGATCCCACCGCCTCGACCCCGGCGCTCCGCGTGTTCACCGGTGCGCGCGTGATCGTCGGGGACGGCCGCGTCATCGACGAGGCCGCGTTCCTCGTCCGCGGCGGCGTGATCGTTCGCGTCGGCAGCGCCGGCGAGGTGACGGCGCCGCCCGACGCGCCGGTCGTCGACCTGTCCGGGCGCACGGTGATGCCGGCCCTCGTCAACACCCACGCGCACCTCGGCTGGGAGGCGTACTCGAGCTGGGGCTCGGAGAACTTCACGCGCGAGAACCTCGTCGACCACCTGCACCGCCACGCCTGGTACGGCGTCGGCACCGTCATCTCGACCGGCAGCGACCTCGAGGAGATCGCCCTCGAGGTGCGGCTGGCGCAGCGGGTGGGCGAGGTCGGCGGCGCGCGCTACCTGGTGTCGCCGGGGGTCGGGACGCCCGGCGGCGGGCCCAACCCCCGGTTCACGGACGACGCGGGATGGTGGGGGCTGCACGCGGTCACGACCCCCGCAGAGGCGCGCGAGGTGGTGCGGGCGGAGGCCGCGCGCGGCATCGGCATCCTGAAGATCTGGGTGGACTCGCGCGACGAGCGGCGGGGCGCGCGGGTGAAGCTCCATCCCGACATCTACGCGGCCGCCCTCGACGAGGCCCGGGTGCAGGACGTCCGGGTCATTGCGCACGCGACCACCCTGGAGGACCACAAGCGGCTGCTCCGGGCCGGCAACCGGCGCTTCATCCACATGCCCTACGACACGCCGGTCGACGACGAGTATCTCGAGCTCGTCGCGGCGCGCAACGCCTTCATCGTGCCGACCATCGGCATGGTCACCCGGCGCGAGCCGTTCCGCCGGCCGGTGTACGAGGACCCCTTCTTCCAGGAGCAGGTGCCCGACGAGGTCGTCGCGATGCTGCGGGACGCCGCGGCCGGCGACGACGCCGCCCCGCGCACCGCCGCGGACGAGGCGCGGGCCCGGGTCATCCGGAACAACTTCATGCGGCTGCGCGACCACGTCATCCTCGGTACCGACGCCGGCGCCGTGGGCGACTTCTTCGGCTACGCCGATCACCTGGAGCTGGAGCTCTTCGTGCGGCTGGGGATGACGCCGGCCGAGGCCATCGTGGCCGCCACGTCGCGGGCGGCGCGGGCGTTCGGGCTGACCGGGACCGGGAGCATCGAGGCGGGACGGAACGCCGACTTCGTGGTGCTCGAGGCCGACCCGCTCGACGACATCATGAACACGCGGCAGATCGCCGCCGTGTATCTTCGGGGCGTCGAGATCGACCGCGCGGCCCTGCGCGCACGCTGGACGAACTGATCACGGGGAACGGTCGGGTCGGCCGACTCCGGTTTCCGGCTCGACGCCCTACCCCCGGCCCGGGGTCGGGGTGCCGCTCGTCCCGCCGGTAACCCGGCAGAATCCCGCCATCGCGGCCCGCGGCGGGGCGCGGGACGCCGCCGGCAGGCGGGATTGTGGGTTCCGGCGACTCGTGCTACCGTTTGCGCCGGGCGTCCGCCGGAGGCGCTCGAGGTCACCGGGCGCAGTGAAGCGACGAATCGCACGAAGGGCGCGGCCCTCGCGCTCGGCGGCCTTCGTGCTCGGGCCGGTACCGCAACCGCCGGCTCATCGGTCTATCGAGGAGGAACGACGACATGAAGTACCGACTGCCCGTTCTGTTCACTTTGGCTGCCGCAGTCGTGATGGTCCCGATCGGTGCGGACGCGCACTTCCAACTGCTGGAGCCGGCGCCCTGGATCGTCCTGGACCGCCTCGGCAATCCCCAGAAGGTCGGCCCCTGCGGCGGAAACCCGAACGGCGACAACGCCGAGATTCTGTCCGGCATCGTCACCGAGGTCACCGGCGGGTCCAAGCTGCACCTGAAGATCCAGGAGACGGTCTTCCACTCGGGTCACTACCGCGTCGCGCTCTCGGTGAACTCGCGCAACGAGCTGCCGGCGGATACGACCGCGGTCGAGAAGTGGACGGACCGGGGCCTCTATTCCGTCTGGGGCGTGATCCAGAGCCCGCCGCAGATCCCCGTTCTCGCCGACGGCCTGTTCCCGCATTATCCCGTGGGGGACCAGCGCGCCTCGTTCCGGCCCGAGACCCCGATGGACCCCTGGGAGGCCGACATCGACATCCCGAACATCAACTGCGAGAAGTGCACGCTGCAGGTCATCCAGTTCATGGCCGATCACGTGTACAACACGCCGGGCGGCTATTCCTACCATCACTGCGCCGACCTGAGGATCACCGCCGACCCGTCGAAGCCGATCGATGACCGCTGGCCGGCGTCGCAGATGACCAACTGAGTCGGCGACCGCCGACCCGAGGCCGGCCACGCCCGTGCGTGGCCGCCTCGACACATGACCCCGGGGCCGCCGGCAATTGCGGCCCCGGTCGCGTCGTCCTTCTGAACACGACCCGGGCAACAGCTCGCCGGCCCGCGGCCGGGCGAACGCGCCGTCCCCTCCCCCCGGACGAGCCCTGACCCGCGCCTATCGCGATGTTGTTCAGCGAATCGGGCGCCGAACCGCGCGGCCTGGAAGCACGACCGAATGGGCGTCTCTTCTCTCCCCCGCCGCCGCAGGCGCCGAACCGGAGAGCGTCGCCCGGGGCTCCGCTCGCCGCCCGACCACCTGCCAGGAGTCGGCGCCGCTCTACGACGCGGACTGCTGGCCCGGTATCACGTGAGGAGCACGCCATGAAGCTGGCGCTGAGCACGACGCTGCTGATGCTGAGCCTGGGCGCGACGGCCGCGGGCCAGACCGCCGGGGACCGCGGGGCGGAGGCCGAGCCGGTGGTGTTCCGCTGGGTGGGCACCACCGCGCACGCCTGGGGAGCCTGGGTCACGCCGGGGGCCGCGGTCGACGACTGGGTCGACGAGGCCGTGGCGCTCTGCGCCGGAGAGGACCTCTGCGAGATCAACGTGTTCGAGGGGCCGGAGCACGCGACGCACGAGATTCCGGTGCCCGAGGCGAACCGGGCGGGCCTGAAGTGGGTGCTGCGCTACCGGCACGCCGAGACGCCTCGCGTCGTGGTCGAAGAGGTTCGGGCGGAGCCGGGACGCGAGCCCCGCACATGGACCTTCGATCGGTGAGGACGGGGCCCCGGGGAGGCCTTCCCTGTCGTCCGGCCCCGTGCTGCGTCACAGCTGCCGATCCGTCTCGATCCACCGGGCCTGCGAGTCGGTCGCCCTCCCTGCCCCATGCGGGGGCGGCCAATCGCCACCACGGCCAGGGCCCCCACGGAGGAATGGCGCTCTGCCCCACGCGGGCGCGTCCATCGCGGTCGAGAGCCTGCTCCCCTGATTCCCGGCCCGTGCGCCCATGCCGCTGCCGCCGCAACGCGACCCTCCGGGGCCTCGCGGTATGATGGGTCCATGCGCCGTCTGGTGATGGTCGCGACGGTCGTCGCGCTCTGCGGCTCGCTGCCGACGGCGCTCGAGCCCGTGCCGGCGGCGGACCTGGCCGGGCGGCAGGCAGCGGACGTCGGTTCGGCGCCCGCGACGTCCGACGACCACTCCAGCACCAGCACCGATCCGCCGGCGCCCGCCAGCCGCGCCTGGCGGGCGGTCCTCGTGGACGGCGCGCAGGCCGGCGGCGCGCTCCGGGCGGCTGCGCGCATCCACCCGGCGCGGCCGCGGCCCGTCTCGTCCGAGCCCTCGCGCTACCCGGACCCCCGTTCCCGCCAGCACATCTCCCCGCTGACCGTCAGTCTCCGGATCTAGCTGCTCGACGGGGTTTCGCCAACCAGCCGCGAGCTCGGGGGGCCCGTGCGCCCACGTCGCCCCGTGGCCGCGCCATGCGGGCGGCCGGGCGGGGAACGCCTCTCCGGTCCGCCGTCTCGACAGGCTTCGTTGCGAACCCCACCCCCACGCCTGAAGACGACCACCGGGCCGCGCGCGAATGCGCGATCCGGCTGGTCCGGCACGTCCGGCGGGAGCAGAAGACAGGGGACAGCGATGAAGAAGCAGCTTCGATGGCGGATGCTGGCGGTGCTGGTCGTGGTGAGCGTCGCGGCGGGCGTGCTATGGCCCCCGGGTGAGACCATACGGCTCGGTCTGGACCTGCGCGGCGGGGTCCACCTCGTCCTGCGGGTCCACACCGACGAGGGTTTGCAGGTCGAGGCGGAAGTGGAGGCTCGGCGGCTGAGCGAGCGGGCCGGGCTCGACGGCATCGCGCTCGGATCGATCCGGGTCGCCTCGCCGACGGAGATCCTGGTCGACGGCGTGCCCCCCGACCGCGACGCCGAGCTCCGCCGCCTGGCCGACGACCAGCTCGCCGGCTACGACCGGGTCTCGGCCGCGGGCGGCACCCACCGCTATCGGCTGCGGGCGGACGTCGCGCAGGCCCGCCGGGACGAGACGGTCCGCCAGGCGCGCCTGACCATCGCACGCCGGGTCGAGGCGTTCGGGGTCACCGAGCCGGTCATCGCGCGGCACGGCGCCGCGGGCGACCAGATACTGGTCCAGTTGCCGGGGGTGGAGGACGTCGCGGGCGCGAAGGCGGTCATCCGCTCGACCGGGGTCCTCGAGCTCAACCTCATCGAGGCGGGGCCGGCGCCGTCCCGGGCCCGTCTCCTCGAGCCGACCCGGGGGGTGCCGCGATCCGGGCTCGAGGTCGTGCCGGGGGACGCCCCGACCGGCGACGGGCCCGACGTCTTCTACCTCGTGCCCCGGGCCGCGCCGATCTCCGGCCGCGATCTGCGACACGCCCGGGCGACGGTCGACGAGCTCAACCGGCCGGCCATCGGGTTCTCCCTGAACCGCGACGGCGCGCGGGCCTTCGCGGCCCTCACCCGGGCGAACGTCGGCCGCGACCTCGCCATCGTCCTCGACGGCCGCGTGCAGTCGGTCGCCGTCATCGAGGAGCCGATCACCGGCGGCGAGGGGCGGATACGCGGCGACTTCACCTCGCAGGAGGCGTCCGACCTCGCCCTGATCCTGCGGTCGGGGGCCCTGCCGGCCTCGCTCGACTACCTCGAGGAGCGCACCATCGGCGCGAGCCTGGGGGCCGACTCGATCCGCGCCGGGCTCGCCGCGTCGATGGCCGGCCTGATGGCGGTGGCCGTCTTCATGCTGCTCTACTACCGCGCCTCGGGCGTCAACGCGGTGGTGGCGGTGGCCCTCAACCTGCTGATCCTGCTCGCGGGCGTCGCCGCCGCCGGCGCCGAGCTGACGCTGCCGGGCATCGCCGGGCTGATTCTGACGATCGGCATCGGCGTCGATTCGAACGTCCTCATCTTCGAGCGCATCAAGGAAGAGCTGCCGACCGCCAAGGGGGCGCGGGCCGCCGTGGCGGCCGGGTTCGACCGGGTGTTCGTGACCATTCTCGACACGCACGTCGCGTCGCTGATCGCTGCCGCCTTCCTGTACCAGTTCGGGTCGGGGCCGATCCAGGGCTTCGCGACGACGCTGTTCTTCGGGCTGGTCTCGAACGTGTTCACGGCGGTGTTCGTGTCGCGCACGCTGTTCGGTCTCGTCCTGGCGCGGAAGCAGGGGTCGACCCTGAGCATCTGACCCGTGGCGACGAAGAGGGAGCTCCGATGGTGACGTGACCTCGAACGCCCCGCGGCGCATGGGGCACGAAACCGCAAGTGGCGGCAAAGAGGAGCTTCTCGCGTGACGCGACCGCGCGGGCCGGCTCGTGGCCGGTCACTTCCGACGGCCTGTCCGCGGCCGCCGGGCTCTTGCGTTCTTCTCGAGGCGGAGCTTCCACGCGGTGCGGAGCGCGCCGGCCAGGGTCTCCTCGTCGGCCGCTTCCAGGCGGACGTGCGTCATGCCCATGCGTCCCCAGCCGCCGGCGATGGGCACGAAGACCTCGGGCGCATCGCCGACGAACATCGCCTGCACCTCGGGCGTGAGCATGAGATTGCCGCAGCCCTGCGCCTCGTGGGCGAGGGTGGCGAAGATGCGGCCGCC
Organism: Vicinamibacterales bacterium; assembly: GCA_965116765.1. GTDB lineage: Bacteria > Acidobacteriota > Vicinamibacteria > Vicinamibacterales > UBA8438 > JAJEEA01. The sequence goes on from OZ220718.1 coordinate 3,914,971, forward strand.
GACGCGGAAGTCGGGCGCGCCCATGTGCGAGCGCTCCTCCGCCCCGTCGAGGCCGAGCGCGAGCCGGCGGAAGTCGTCGGCGGTCGCCATGCAGCCCATCCTCGCAGGTTGGAGGCGGCCCGTCCAGGGTGTCGGCGCGCTACGGTCAGCGAAGACGAGAGCGAGCCCCGGACACGGCGTTGCGGCTGGCGCGGTGTTCGGGACCACGCCGCAGGTGTGGCTGAACCTGCAACAGACCAACGAGCTGCGGCGGGCCGAAATCGCGGTGGGCAACCGGATCGCCGAGAGCGTGCAGTCCCCGCGATACCGCGGCGTAGCCCGCCATCGTCGCCTGCGGGCTCCGCCTGGCGCCCAACCTGCGCTCCAGGAGTCCACGACGTTCTGCGGTGCAGACCCTGGGCGGGCCGCCAGCGGCCCTCCACGACGCGACACACAGGTCGGCGTATGATCGGGCCTGACGGCGCCGGGGCCGACGCGCCGAACCCGGTCGGGGCACGGCGCCGATCGTTCCGTATCGTCCCTGCGAGGGCTGCATGTCGAAGAACACCCTGTCGAAGAACACGTGGTACTTCGTTGTCGGTGCGCTGGTCGGTCTGGCCGCGGCGGCGTACGCGGCCACGGCGCCCTACGAGCGGTTCCCGGGCGTGGTGATCGGCGGCGAGCCGACGCCGCCGCCCGCGGACTGGAACACCGTCAACGACCACGGCGAGGTGCTGATGAAGCTCGCCGGGTTCCCCCCGTTCGTCATCCGCATCGTGTACTCGACCGACGAGGGCGGGGTCATCACCGCCACCCGGCCCGACGGCGGCTACTGGGCGGCGCGCGTGCGGGGCGGGCGGCAGGACGGGTGGATCCGGCTCGGCGACGCGACCTACGCGCTGAGGGCGACCGAGATCGTCGGCGACGAGCGCATCCCGTATCTCGAGAGCTATGCCGGGAAGAACGGGATGGGCATGGGGTACGACTTCGAGGGCGAGATCATCCCCAGCGTGAACGAGCCCGTCCACACGTGGGAAGTGTTCTACTGGACCCCGCGGTAGAGGCCCCGGGTAGGGGCCCCTCCGCCCCGCGACAGTCTACCGAGCCGCTTCGGCCTCCTGGCGCTCCATGTTGCGGTAGACCTCCTGAATGTGCCGGATGTCGTGGTTGCCCTCGTGGCAGGCGTACTCGTACATCGGCCCCTCGGTGGCCATCATCGGAACCTCGGCGCTCCACGGCCGGTCCCAGGTTGCGGGGTCCTCGACCGTGAACGTGTAGTGGATCGCGTCGTCGGCGACCCGGGTGAACCGCTCCACCACCTTGAGGTCGCGGCTCGAGCCCTGCCACCGGTTCTTGTCGTTGAAGTGGCCGCTCTCGACGACGAGGGTGTCGCCCTCCCAGCGCGCGCGCCCGTCGCCCGGCCACTGGCGGATCTTCTCGGACATGGGCGGCGTCCCGATGGGGACGATGCGCGGCCCGTTGGTGCTCTGCTCGGTGAAGATGACGACGTGGGTCGGCGTCTGCAGGATGTGGTGGATGTCGTTGTACGAGGGCGGCTGCAGCGGCGGTGCGTTGTAGCGGTAGTTGAGGCAGCGCTCGCTGTGCGGGCGCAGCTCGTAGCCGTCGAAGGCCCCCCGGTCGCCGCGCTCCGCGCGAATCGCCGCCGCCCGCGCCCGGGCCTGCTCGTTGAGGGCCGGGATGCGGCCGTTCGGCGGGTCGACGATCAGCGACGTCCGCCGGGTCGACAGCCCCTTGGGCACCGGGTGCCGAGCCAGATGGCGTTGTCGTAGTGCACGTAGGACTCTCGTCGCGGTGGCTCTGGTCGAGCACCCGCGCGCGCTCCTCGGGATCGTCGATCTCGATGACGAAGCGGGCCAGGGGGTCGGCCCCGTCGACGGTGAGCTGCGACTCGAGCAGCGCGAACTCCTCCTCGCTGTAGAACGCCTGGTCGCCCAGGTACTCGGGCCGCTCCATCGGCGTGAAGGTCTGGGTGGTCCAGTAGCCCTGCAGGTCGGGCTGGCCGTCGGGCAGGCGGGGCATCTCCCAGTTGGCGTCGCCCTCGGGGGCGCTCTGCGACTGGCTCTGGGCGAGGGCCGGCGCGGACGCCAGCAGGGCGACCGCGAGCAACGCGGCGACGGTTCGCAGACGATGGTCCATGCTCAAACCCTCCGTGGAGGCTGTCGTCGTTGTCCGGAAAGGGCCATGATCGCTCATGTGCCTGCCGGCCGCAAGCCCGGCGGCCCCGGCCGCCCCCGGGCACCCCGGGCACTCCCGGGCACGGCCGAGGTGCTAGGATCGGCAACCACGCAGAAACCTGGAGAAGGACCCATGACCAACGAACGCCACGTCGCCCGCACGGGCATCGCGCTCACCCTCGCCGCCATGCTGGCCCTCGCCCTGCCCGGCGCCGCCTCGGCCCAGTCGCACCAGCCGCCGCCCGAGCCGCCGGCCGACTGGGGGCCGATCTCGATCAACCTCGAGGGGTACGAGTACCCGCACCCCGTCGAGTTCATGAACTTCCGCGTCGATCAACCTTCGTACCCGCACCCCCAGGACGTGTTCGGCCAGGACGTGCGCATCGCCTACATGGACGTCGCCCCGACGGGGCCCGCGAACGGCCGCACCGTCCTCTTCAAGCACGGGGGCAGCTACTACGGCTGGTACTGGGCGAGCCAGATCGAGGCCCTCGCCGCCGACGGCTACCGGGTCGTCGTGAAGGACCGCCTCGGTTGGGGCAAGTCGTCGAAGCCCATCCTGCCCTACAGCATGAGCCTGCACGCCTCGAACACGGCCCGGCTCCTGGACCACCTCGGCATCGAGCGGGCGGCCATCGTCGGGCACTCCATCGGCGGGCAGATGGCGACCCGGTTCGCCTTCCTCTACCCCGAGCGGACCACGCACCTCGTCACCGTCAACCAGGTCGGCCTGACCGACCGGCGCGCGGGGCGCGGCTACGCCCCGTTCGACGGCGAGATCGACGCCGACCCCGACCTGCAGGCCGCCTACGAGCGGGACGTGCGGACCGACGTGAACCGCTACGTCGAGTGGAAGCCCGAGCTCATCGAGCACCTGCGCATCCGCCACGGCCAGCGGCTGAGCGGCGACTGGCCGCGCCTCGCCTACGTGCGCCGGCTCGGCGGCAACCTGCGCTCGATGGACACGGTGGTCGACGACTGGGCCCACATCCAGACCCCGACGCTGATCCTGGGCGGCGAGATCGACGGGCCCGGCTTCCCCGACAACGTGCGGCGGGCGGCCGAGATTCTGCCCAACGGCGAGGCGTTCCTCATCCCCAACGTGGGGCACAACCCCCACGAGGAGGTGCCGGACATCGTCAACGCCGAGCTGATCCGCTTCCTCGCGACCGGCGCCGCCACGACGGACGGGCAGTAACGGACTCGAATCGGGCGCCGCCGGTCGAGCGAGGCTCACCGGCGGCGCCCTGCTCCCGCTCGGCCCCACCCGCGGTGGCGCCGGCGGTCGGTCGACGCCGAGCCGAGCCGGTTTCTCGCCACCGAGTCGACCGGTACCACCGCACGGCACTGAGAGCTCGCGAGGAGCCATGCCGGATGCTCTCGCCGAGAGGGTGCTGGCCCGCATCGCCGCCGCCGAGGCGCTGTACCACCGGCTGATGGACGAAGCCGAGGTGCGGATCGTGATCGAGCGACCGCCGACTGCGCATGGCCGGGACGGTGCCTGCGGCCCTGGCCATCGCCCGACCGCCAGGCCCTCCATGCCGTTCACCCGCCCAGGGACGGCGGGACCGCGGCCGCGAGAGAAACCGGGACGGAGGGACGAGACGAGCGACACATGCCAATCGACGCCTCGCATCTCTGGCGGCAGGTCTCACTCGGCGAGGACACGGAGCTCGAGCTGAAGGAGGCTCGCTTTCGCGGCGACCGGGTCGTCGGCCCGAGACGGGACGACCTGGCCGACGGGCTGGCGGCGTTGGCCAACGGCCGGGGCGGACGGCTCGTCCTCGGTGTGACCGACGAGCGCCAGCCGCAGGGGCTCGACCCCGCGCAACTGGATGCGCTGGCCGACCTCGTGACCGAGATCTGTTCGGACAGCGTGAAGCCGCCCCTGGACTTCAGTCTGTTCCGCGTGGCGGCGCCGGGGCCGCCGGGCGGAGGCGCGCTGGTCGTCGAGGTGCCGGAGGGCGCGACCGTGCATCGGTCGCCCGGCGGGCATTTCCGCCGTCGGGGAAACCGGAAACACCTGATGGATGCGGCGGAAGTCCGCCGGCTGGCGCAGGCGCGCGGGCAGTCGGACGTCGCGTCCACCGATACGCAGGTAGTCCAGAGCACCGGCGTCAACAGCCTGAAGCCGGAGCTGTGGCGGCAGTACACAAGCTCGCGGGCGGACGGGCCTGCCGAGGTGACGTTGTCGAAGCTGAAGTTCGTCGAGGACGACCGGCACGGGGCGCTCCGGGCTACCGTCGGGGGCGTGCTGCTGGCGGCGGATGATCCGCGGGAATGGCTGCCGAACGCCTGGATTCAGGCCGTCTGCTACCGCGGCTTCGGGATGGACGCCGGTCGGCAGATCGACGCGCAGGACATTGCGGGCCCACTCGACCGGCAGATACGCGACGCCGTGCGCTTCGTGGTCCGCAACCGGCGCGTGGCCGCGTTCAAGGACCCGGCCCGCACCGACGTGCCGCAGTTCAGCGAACGCGCGGTCTTCGAGGCGGTGGTCAACGCCGTTGTACACCGCGACTATGCGGTGTCGGGGTCGCGCATACGGCTGTTCATGTTCGACGACCGGCTGGAGCTGTACTCGCCCGGCGGGCTGTGCAACTCGATGACGACCGACGACCTCCGCACCAGCCAGTTCACGCGCAACGAGCTGCTGGCGTCGCGGCTCGGACAGTGCCCGGTCGGCGACGTGCCCGGCGCCGGCGGGCGGCGGTGCTTCATCGAGCGGCGGGGCGAGGGCATCGCCGTCATCGAGGACGAGACGTTCGCGCTGGCCGGCGAGCGGCCCGTCTTCGAGCTGATCGGCGAGCGCGAGCTCAAGGTCGTTCTGCCGGCGGCCAGCCCGCCGCAGGCGGAAGGAGTGGCGGCCCGCGTCACGGTTCGGCACGGCGCCACGGGCCGGCCGCTGCCCGACGTCAACGTGCTGATGCTCTACCCCAACCGGACGTATCGCGAGGCGCGCACCGACGCGGCGGGGCGCGCCGACTTCGTGCTCTACGCGAAGCTGCCGATGACCGTGCTGTGCGCGGCGAAGGGGCTCGCGGCGCACGTGACGCGCGATCATCGGCCCGACGAGCCGCTGGAAGTCCGCATGGAGCCGGTCGCAGACGGGGGCTCGCTCATTATCGCGGACCGAACGGGACGTCTGCCGGGCATCCAGGGGCGGCTGAACCCAATCATCGACACGCTGGATCGCACATACCTCTACGCGGACAACGTCGCCGTCAACGACGGCCAGACCCAGCCGGTGCGCTTCGCGCTGAACGAACCGGTCCGGCTGACGGACTCGCTCGGGGCGAGCGCCACCGTGTGGTTCCGCGAGATGGCGGGCGCCTCGTGCGTGTTCGACTACCGCTACGCTGGGTGATGCGGAAAGACGACAGATTGCCGAGCTCGTCGAACCCTGGTCTTCACGACCCACTTGACGACGAGGCTGGCATCGACCGTCGGCGTCACCGGTCGCGGTCCGCACGCAGGAGGATGGCGCTGTCCGACCAGTTCAGGACGCGGAAGTTCGTGCTTCGCCACGTCTTCGGCATCACGCCCGAGACGATCAAGCGGGTGTCGGACCTGCTCGGCGTCCTGCTGCGACTGCACTACGGCCGGCTGCGACTGCCGTGGAACATGGAGCGCCATCTTGCTGAGCACCTTCAGGCGAACGGATTGACGATGGTCAGTCCGGCGATGCGCCGCCCGGCCTGGAAGTCCTCGGTCAGCAGGGTGTCGCAACCGGCGGCGTGCGCAGACGCCACGATCAGGGCGTCGTGGAAGCTGAAATCGTGCGACCGAGCGAGGTCGACGGCGCGCAGGTGGGTGTCGATCGCGTGACGCTGGACCGGATCGGCCGGAAGTTCGGGGACGCTTGAACGGTGGCGTTTCGCGCCGCTGCCGGGACGGCCCGTGGACGCGCCAGGTCTCACCGGACCGGCATGGCTCTCAGGAGGAACTGATCGAAGAGCGGAACCGTGAACGCCGTATCCCCGTGCGCGGGGCTGTAGATCATGCCCTTGGCGATGAGACCGGACCGGCGCGGAGCGACGGACTCGACCTTGACCCCGAGCGCCGCCGCGATATCGCCTGAGCGGTGGCGGCCGGGCCCGAGAACCGCCATCGCGCGCAGGTACTCCTTCTCCTTGGGGGTCAACCTGTCGAACCGGACGCGGAAGAAGTCGCGGTCGAGCGTATCGATGACGCTCGATCTGGCCGCGTTGACGTCGTCGTCGGTAATCGGGTTCGCCGGCGCCGCGTTCCAGACGTGATGGCCCCATTCCTGCAGGAAGTAGGGGTAGCCGCCCGATTCCGTCACGACACGGTCCACCGCGGCGGAGGTCAGCTCGACGCCGAGATCCTCGGCGGGAACGACGATGGCGGCGGCGGCCTCGCCGGGCGGCAGCGAACCCACGGCCGGGAACTCGAAGAGACGCTCGGCGTACGACCGGGCGGCGCCGACCAGAGCCGGCAGTTGAGGCAGCCCCGCCCCGGTCAGGAGGACCGGCAGTCCGAGCTGCGTCGTCCGGTGGATGGCCGTGACGAGAGCCGCGAGCTCTTCGCCGGACAGGTACTGGACCTCGTCGACCGCCACCATCATCCCGGAATCGCACGCGGCGGCGGCCTCGCCGGCCGCAACGAGGAGATCGGTCAGGTCCTCCGCCAGCAGCCCCGAATCGGCGCGCCCGGCCAGGGCGTCCACGCCGACGGCGATCGAGGCCCCGCCCGGCAGCTTCAGCGTGAACGACTTGAGCACGCCCAGCGCGGTGGTGACCGCCCGGCTGACACGGCCGTTCCACTCCAGCAGGATCCTCCGCAGCCGAACCGCCAGCAGCGTGCGGAAGTCCCCGTTCTCGGGCGCCTCGATGAACCCGACCTTCACCCCCTCGGCTTCCGCGATCTCCGCGAAACGGTTCAGCAGGACCGTCTTGCCGACGCCCCGCAGGCCGACGAGCATGCAGCTCTTGCCCGACCTGCCGGTCAACGTCCGCCGCAGGGTCACGCCGAACCCGTCGATCAGCTCGTCGCGACCGATCAACGCAGGCGGGCGCGTGCCTGCTCCCGGCTGGTACGGGTTCTGGAGACGGTCCATGGATTGACAAATCTTACCATGTCTTATCCGTGCACGGACCACGATTGCCGGTCCGTCATAAACCGCGACCGCACACATGGGGCGTTCACCGCCGGACAAGCCCACCACGAGCCGTGGAGTATGCTACGCGCTGGTTCCGGAGCACTTGATGACAGTCGCCCGCCATACCGAGAGAGGAGCACATCGCCTTGGCTGATCAGAGCCGCACCCGCATGGACCGGACCGCCGCCCCCGGCGCTGCTTCCCGGCGCCGCTTTCTCGGCCGGACCGCCGCCGCGCTCGCCGCGGCGCCCTTCGTCCGGCCCCTGGCCCTGCTCGGCCAGCCCGCGGTGCGGCCGGCGCCGGGCATGCCCGAGCCGCAGCTCGTGAGCACCAACGGCATCCGGATGGCGGTGTACGAGCAGGGCGAGGGCCTTCCCGTCGTGTTCGTCCACGGCTTCCCCGAGCTCGCCTACTCGTGGCGCAACCAGATGCGCTCGTACCCGGCGGCGGGCCTGCGCGCCATCGCCCCCGACATGCGCGGCTACGGCCTGACCGACCGCCCGGCGGACGTCGCGGGCTACGCCATTCCCAACCTCTGCGCCGACCTCGTCGGGCTGCTCGACGCCCTCGACGTCGAGCGGGCCCTCTTCTGCGGCCACGACTGGGGCGGGGCGGCGGTGTGGGCGATGCCCCGGCTCTACCCCGACCGGGTGCTCGGCGTCATCGGCGTCAACACGCCCGCGTCGGGCGGTCCGCCGCCGAGCGAGCCGCCCGAAGAGCCGCTGATCGTCTTCACCGAGAACTACTACGCCCGGACGTTTCTCGAGCCTGGCCGGGCCGAGGCGGTCATGTCGCGCGACGTGCGGCGGGCGCTCGAGATGATCTTCCGGCGGGGCTGGTACTGGGACGTCGAGAACATGCGCGGCTACCCGCCCGACTCGGCCGAGAAGACGATGGACATGCTGCGGATGATCGAGGAGGGCAACTACCAGGGCGAGCTCATCATGCCCCCGGACGTCCTCGACTACTGGGTGGAGACGTTCGAGGCGACCGGATTCACCGGGGGCCTCAGCTACTACCGGGCGAACATGGGCGGCGGCGGCGCGGCGGCGCCGGGCGGCGACATCGACGTGCCGTGCCTCTACGTGGGGGCCGAGAACGACACCATCCTGCGCCCGTCCTCGTCCGACCGCATGCCGTCGTTCATCCCCGACCTCGAGCGCCACGTCATCGCCGACTGCGGCCACTGGACGCAGCAGGAGAAGCCCGAGGAATTCGACCGCGTGACGCTGGACTGGATCCGCCGGAAGCTCCGGGACGCGTGAGCGGCGTAGGGTGACGTGAGCGGCGTAGGGTGACGTGCGCGCCGGCCGGGGTCTGGTGTCGAGCAGCGACGTCAGAGGTCGACGTCCCGGCCGAAGTCGCGGGGTCGTGTGAGGTCGACACCTTCGAGCGGACAGGCGGCGAGCAGCTCCTTGAACCCGCGGGCGGCGGGGGAGCGAAGCGCTCGCGCAGCGCGGCGATCAACCGAGACATCTTCACCAGCAACCTCACCTCTTCAGGATACACCCGACTGGCGTGGCGAGAGGACGAACGAAGGAGATGGCGGCGGTCGGCGTCGCCGAGCACGGCAACTCGGCAGTGCTCGTCACCGTCGCGCCGGGCGGCGAGCTCCTCGATCGCCGCAGCATCGACCTGACGAGCGGACTGCCGACTCATCCGCACCACCACGAGGGGTCGTGGGCGGTGGGGCGCTACCGGGACAGCCCCTGGGCGCGGGAGATCTCGCTCGCCGAGGCCGTCGAGCTCGTCGAGCGCGTGCGCGCAGCCGCGGCGCGCGGGGCGCGCGAGGGGCTCGAGGCGCTGGCCGCGGCGGTGCCCGTGCCGATTGCCGCCATCGCCATCCGCGTCTGCCCCGCGCTTCCGCCGACGACCGAGGAACGCATCGCCGACAACCGCGCGCAGGCCGTCGCCGACTCCGTCATGTATCGCGAGGCCCTCGCGGCCGCGGCCGAAACCCGCGGATGGTCCGTGCGCTGGTACGACCGTGCGCGCGTGCTCCGCGACGCGGCGGCGGCGCTCGGCCGCGAGGACGTCGACGCGGCGCTCGCGGCGATGGGTCGATCGGTCGGGCCGCCCTGGCAGGCCCGCCACAAGCTCGCGGCGGCGGCGGCCCTCGCCGCGTTGGCGCGGCCCGCTCCTTGAGCGACTCCCCTACCGCGGAAACGCCGGCAGGCCCGGCTCCACCCCGTCCGGCAGCGGCGTCCGCGCGGTGTTCATCACCATCGCCAGCATCTGGTAGTAGCCCAGGATGCCGATGGCGTCGATGACGCCCTTCTCGCCGAGGTGCGACACCATGCGCGCATAGGTCGGGTCGCTGACCTCGTGGTTGCGCAGCAGCTCCATGCAGAAGTCGTAGACCGCGGCCTCGTCGGCGGCGAGGCTCCTCGGGGCGGCGCCCGTCGGCGACCGCCTCGATGATGGCGGCGTCGAGCCCCTCGCGCTCGGCGATCGGCGCGTGCACGTACCACTCGTAGTTCTGCGTCCAGTGGCGCGCCGTCAGCAGGATGACGAACTCGCTGAGGCGCGGCGGCAGCGCGCTCCGGAAGCGCACGTAGTCGCCGACGTTGCGCGCCCGGTTCATCATCTCGGGGCTGCGCAGCATCACCATGAACGGGCCGCCGACGCGGTCGGTGTTGCGCGCCTCCTTGAACACCTCGACGGCGGCCTTCTGCTCGGGGGTCATCTCGGCCTCCGTCAGCGGAGGCATGCGGTTCTGGGCGGTGGCGGTCATGGCGTGTGTCAGGGTCAGCAGTACGGCGGTCACGAGTGCGCCGGCGGCGGCGCGGGGCGGCTGCGATCGGTTCGGAATCTGCATGGCTGTGTCCTCAAGTCTTCGGCCTCGGCCGGGCGCGCCGCCGGGTGCGCGGTGGCGTCTTCGGCCGGCCGACCCGGCGTCACCACCGGATCAACTCGCACGCAGGATGGGCTTCGGCAACTCCACGACGTCGCGCGACGCGCGGTGGATGTCGACAGCCCTTTGGGCGTTCAACCAGAACTCGGGTGTCGTTCGAAGGGCGGCGCCCAGCTTCAGGGCCATCCCCACGCCCACCGACGTCCTGCCGTTCACGATGCGGTTGACCACCTTGACGTCGCAGCCGAGGTGGTCGGCAAATCGCTTCTGCGTCATGCCGAGCGGCAGGAGAAACTCTTCTCGGAGGATTTCCCCCGGGCTCGTCGGTCGACGTCGTCCGCGACGGATCGTCATGGGGTCCTCCGTTCCGGTCTCAGTGGTAGTCGACAATGTCGACGTCCGTCGGCCCGGACGCCTTCCAGCGGAAGACGACGCGCCACCGCTCGTTGATCCGGATGCTGTGCAGACCGGCCAGCCGGCCCTTCAGTCGTTCCAGTCGATTCCCGGGCGGCGACCTCAGGTCGCTCAGCGCACCTGCATAGTCGAGCATGTCGAGCTTCCGGGAAGCGAGCGGGGCTACGCGCGCCCAGCCGGCGCCGCGCGGTACGACGCCATCCGCGAAGAACCGTTCGACGGACCGACGGGTGAATCCCCGAATCGCCACGACGCGCTGACAGTATACCTGGTACAGGTATGCCCGGATGGCCGGCGCCCTCGCTCACAGCACCGTCGTGAGCTTCACGAACAGGGTGTGGCCCTGCTCGGAGCGCTGGCCGAACTCGGCCGTGCCGCGCTGGTAGGCGACCTGCAGGGTCCCGAACGGGGGGCGGTAGCGGTAGACGAAGACCGCCTGCACGTTTCGCCGGTCGATGGCCGAGTTGGTCTGGAGGAACAGGCGCAGGAACAGGTCGGGCGTGAAGAACTGGTTCGCGCGCACCACGTGGATCCACGTGCCGGCGCCGCCCGGGTCGGGGTCGAGGGTCAGCCGCTGCAGCTCGTACTCGGTCGAGGTGCGGTCGGTCGGCTTGAACTGGGCCACGGCGCTCGCGAGCACGAAGTCGGCGTCGAAGTTGCGGCCGGTGGAGACGCCGCCGCGGAAGGACTGGTACGAGCGGGTGTTCCAGCCGATCTCGAGGCCGGTCTGCCGGTTGCGGAAGTCGCGCTCGAAGCGCTTGAACTCTTCGGTGTGCCGCGCGGTGGCGGTCCAGCGGTTCCGGAAGTCGACGGCGACCGACTCGTCCACCTGCCAGCTCCGGAGCACGCCGGTCTGCCCCCAGTAGACGTCGTAGGCCGAGTCGTACTGGACCCGCTCGACGGGGCCGTCCGCCGGCCACACGGTCTTGTTCAGGGCCGAGTCGAGCTGCCGCCGGTCGTCGTCGAAGATGAACCCGATGGCGTTGACGTTGTCGGCGAGGCGGTCGCCGAGGTGCGTGTAGCCGACGTGGAAGTGGGCCGTCGCCGAGTCGTAGGCGGGCCGGGCGAAGAACGCGGTGGCCCCCTCGTCGAACCGCCCGTAGCTGTGGACGAGCTGGCCGGTCAGGCCCCAGTTCTCGGTGAAGTAGAGGCTGGTGTCGGCGCCGATCGAGCCCTGGTTCAGGCCGTCCAGGGTGCGGTTCGCGAAGAGGACCCCGACGGTGGACCGCGACCCGACGTCGCGCTGCGCCCGGGCCACCGCGTAGCCGGCGCGGCTGCCGGCGAGGAGCGGCTCGGCCCGCGCCGCCAGCACGTGCATCGCCCACGGCCCCTGCTTGCCGAGCAGCTTGCCGCCGCCCTCGATGTCGCTGATGCGCCGCGAGTAGAAGGTGCGGATGCCCTGCCCGAACTGCTCGCCGCCCTCGAGGAAGAACTGCCGCTTCTCGGTCAGCGAGACCTCGAAGCGCGTCAGGTTGACGAGCTCCTGGTCGGCCTCGACGGTGGCGAAGTCGGGGTTGACGGTGCCGTACGCCGACAGGTGCGGGGTCAGGGCGTAGCGCACGTCGAGCCCGACCGCGCCGATCGGCGACTCGCGCTCCTGGGCGCGCGACAGCGCGTAGGGGATGACCTGGTGGCGGCGCGACTGCCGCGGCACGTCGAGCCCGACGAGGGTGCCGGCCATCGACAGCCGGGCCCAGTAGTCGACCGGCCCCGCCCAGAAGGTGCGCTCGAGCGACCGGCGCCGGCTGCGGCCGAAGTTGATGCCCCAGGTGACGTCGTCGCCCGCCCGGTACTGGATCGAGGCGAGGGGGATGGCGATCTCGGCCGACCAGCCGTAGTCGGTCCGTTGCGCCCGGGACCGCCACGGGGCGTCCCACGCGCCGTCGCTGCTGCCGCCGTCCTCGGCGATGCGCCCGTCGGTCTGGGTCCCGAGCCGGTTGACCATGAAGTAGTAGCCGGTCCGCCGGTCGTGGAACGTGTCGAGGAAGACCTGCACCGAGTCGTCGTTCCAGATGGGGTCGTCGCGCTCGATCATCTGCGACAGCGGCGGCTCGGGGTCCCACGCCTGGAAGCCGGCGTACAGGAACTGGTCGTCGTAGAGGACGTGGACCACCGTCGGCAGCTCGGCGGGGGCGCCCCGTTGCGGCTGAAACTGCAGGAAATTCTCGGCGCGCGCCGCGCCCCGCCATTCCGGTTCCCTGACGTGGCCGTCGATCACGGGCGGCGGCTCGGCCCGGCGGGCGGGAATGCTGAACTCGCCGTCCGCCGCCAGCGCCGGGGTGGGTCCCGCCGCGGGGTCCGCCAGCAGGACGGCGAGCGTTGTCGTGAGCCGCAGACCCCGGCTGCTGCATCGCACCGGGGGATGATCTCATTCGTGTCGAGGGTGACGCTGAAACACGGGCCGACGTTTACGGCGGGCCGTCCTCGCCGGAGCCGAGTGTCCCGCGAAGCGCCTGCGCGAAGTCAACCTGCGCCCATCCGCTCGACCGCAGGCGCTCGACCTCGCGTCCGGCCTGGCGGCGGAGCTTCGAGGCGGCGGCCCGCATGTGGGCGTCGCGAGCGCCGCTCGGGCGCTCGGTTCCACGTACGGAGGACACAGAATCGGTCCCTCCACCGGCTGGACGGCGATCTGCCCTTCCCGGCATGGTTCACCGATTCTCCGACGCCAAGCGCACGGAAGTCAACGGATCGCCCGTGCACTCCGGCTCTCCTCTGTTCGCCGCCATCGCGCCGGACCGTCATGAGTTCCTCCGAAGCGGGTCCGCGCGAGCCGAGAATGTCGCCGCCCTCCGGCCTGACCGGCCACCGAGAGACTACGGGAAACAGCCATCACCTCACCGACCCTGGAGATACGCCACGATTCGATCTCGCAGGTGTTTCGTCTCGGGACACAATCGGTACAACAGCGGCAGATTCTTGAGCGTCATCTCGATCATCGCTCTTCTGCCCCCACCCACCTCGCCCCTGTCACCCCGACGTTCGACGAGCGGCTGGAAGATATCCTCCTTCATCCGCCGATGCTCGCGGACTTCATTCCAGGATTCCTTCAGATCGTTGCGGTACGCGACGCAGGCGAAGATCTCCACTTCCGGCTGTGCTGGACAACAGAACAGCTTGATCCGCCGTGCGGCGAGATTCTCCTCCAACTGTCGCGCCGCGTCCGGCGTCGCGCGATCGGCGTCGGGAAAGAAGAGCCACAGGTCGAAGAAGTCGTAGCGGCCGGGAAGCTCCTTCCGGATGACTGTCAGAGCACGGTCGTAGCCCTGAACCCGCGGATTGGTCAGCAATTCCACGTGAGCCGCGGGCTTTCCCGCATCGGCCACAAGGGCCTTCGTCAACGGCTTGAGGATGTACCCGTTCCAGGTCGGATCTTCCGCGATGACGAGAACCCTGAAGCTCACAGTGCCGCTTCCAGCCAGCCTTCCGAGAACAGGTCCGCGATGTGTTGTCCCGGTCTCCTGAGAATGTCCATCAGGCGAGGCACTTCGGTCAACGGCAGGATATGCGACTCACCCGTCTGCTCGTTGCGCCGGCAGAAGAACGTCGTTTCGTATTCCTCCTCCTGAAGCCATGCCAGCACGAGCGGCGAATGCGTGGTGGCGAAGACTTGGGTGCCGGTTCGTTCCGCCTGGCTCCGGAACAGCTCCAGGATCAGCCGCAGGCGGTTGGGATGCACTGCGTTCTCAATGTCCTCGATCGTCATGACCTGCGGCATGTCGGGTTGAAAGAAGGCGGCGGCCAACGCCGCGAACCGCAACGTACCGTCGCTCAGAACGGGGGCCGGAACCTCCCGATCGCCCTCGTGCAGCTTGAACAGCGGCTCCTTGACCGCCCCGTGAAGCACGCCGACGTTGCTCACTTCCTCGGGGCGCAGCTCTTGGAGCCAAGACAGGTACGCTTTCCGTGTCTCGTCCTCCCCGCACAGCAGTTCGACCAGCGCGGCAAAGTTCTCCCCGTGCTCGCCCATGCGCCGCGCGCGAGCATCCGCCGCGTAGTTCCGCAGACGCGCCGGTATCGGGTCGAGACACTGCACGCTCGCCAGCAAGGCCGCCATCCTGCTCGCACGGTCGGTCTGCCACTTGACATCGTCCACCCTGGTCAGGGTGCTAAGGGATACCGTGTCCCACAAGCCACCGCCGGCAACCTGCCCGAGTACGGGTCGCGCACGCTCGAAGGTCGCGACAACCGGATCCCCCGATTCCTTCGGATAGCACCGCACCTCGAGACCGGGGCCGCCCCGGGGCGAATACACGTTCAAGGCGTGGTCGCAGCCCGAGTCGTAGACGACCGTTCCGACACTGAGCCGTTCGCCCGCCACCCGTCCGGCATCGGGCGAAAACGCGATCGAGAACTCCCAGGCTCCGGCGACCACGCCTTGCAGACCCCCGCGCGCCTCGACTGTCACTTGACCAACCGACGTTGCGGATGCCGGGTCGCCGGTCCCGCCGGCCCCCGCGAAGCAGGCATTGCCGGTCCCGCCGCGAATGCCGTCCCATACTTCGCTGGTCGCGCTCCGGGCCTTTCCGTCGAGGATCTCGCCGATGGTGAAACCGTTGCCGATACCCTGCAGTACCCGGAGCGCATCGAGGAAGTTCGACTTCCCGCTGGCGTTCGCGCCGATGAACAGGTTCAGCCGGCCCAGGGACAGATCGACCTTGCGCAGGCTCTTGAAGTTCTCGATGACGATGCGGTCGATCACGCCCACCGCCCTCCTTCGGTCAGGACCCGGAGGCCTCGTTGCCGTGAGGATCGGACGAATCCACGAGTTGCGCCAACGGGAACTCCTCGCGGTACAGCCAGCTCAACAGATCGAGATAGGGACGTGCGAACTCGTCGGGGTCGGCACCGCTTCGCGACGCCAAGGCCCGGGCCGCGGCGGCTTGGTCGCGGATGATCCGCGCCCGAGCTTCCACGGAATCCACCCAGACGCCCACTACGGAAGCCTCAGGATGCCCTGGCGGTGCGCCGAGTCGAGGCCCCTGTACCGAGCGATCTCGACGCCAAGCGCGCTCCTCGCACCGGAAACTCGCCCGCGCAACAACAATCGGACGATAACACGGTCATCGGGGTCGAATGGCCCGCCGTCAGCCGGCGGAGACGCGGCGGAAGTCACGGCCGGTGATCTTCCCGGAACTTCGCGGCATAGCGCCGCGCCGCGTCCATCTTGTCGAGCTGGGGCAGGAAGTCGAAGTAGCGCGAGAGGGTCTGGCCGGCGCGGGTGGTCGTGGCCCGCAGGTCGCGCGAGAGCAGGCGAACGCCGTCGCGCAGCACGCGGTGATACAGCAGGATCGACGCCCGGTTGAGGACGACGACGTCGACGTCGTTGGTGCCGAGCGCGACCATGAGATCGGTCGTCAGATCCGCCTCGTAGCCCCACTTGCTGGTGCGGACGCGAGCTTGGTCGACGTACACGGCGACGTCGACATCGCTGTCAGGGCGCGCCTGCCCGCGGGCGCGGGAGCCGAAGAGGTAGGCTTCGAGGATCTCCTCGCGCGGCGACAGCGCGCGGGTCAACCGCGCGACGAGCTGTCGGTCCACGTTCTCTCGTGCCACCCCGACTCCAGGCGGGCGGTCGCAGGGCCAGTCCGGCAGCCCCGGATCGCCGACCGGTTCTATCGGTCGAACCACCCGGGGCTGCGTGCGCTTCCGATTCGGGGGCGGCGACTACAGCCCCCGGATCATCACGTTGCGGAACTTCACGACGCCGAAGCCGTACTGCAGGGCAATCGGCCCCGAGGCGAACTGCTCGTCCTCGACGTCGACCATCTGCTCGCCGTTCAGCCAGACGCGCAGCCGGGGCCCCTCGGCCCTGATCTCGTAGGTGTTCCAGCGGCCGGGGCTGTCGACCTGGCTGGCCGGGGCGGCGATGTGGACGATGCCGCCGGTCCGGTAGGTCTGGTCCGGGCGGGTGTCGAAGATGTTGACCTCGTACGAGTTGCGGTCGTTGACGCTCTCGGGGTCGGCGCAACGGATGAAGATGCCGCTGTTGGCGGGCTCCTCGACCGCGTACTGCAGGACGAGCTCGAAGTCGCCGTACGACTCGGGGGTCACGAGGAACCCGGCCCCGCTGTCGGCCTGGGCCGCGCCGTCGACGATCGACCAGTTGGCGTCGCCGATCTGGTTCCAGCCGTCGAGGGACGAGCCGTCGAGCAGCGTGGTCCAGCCCGCGTCCTGGGCCGATGCCGGGGCGGAGAGCCCGAGGGTGGCGGCGGTGAAGAGGGCAAGGGCGAAAACGGTGGTGCGCTTCATGGAATGGTCTCCCTGTTGGCATGGGTGACGCCCCTCGACGGGACGCCGGTTGCTCCGTTCACGAGCCGGACCGTCCGGTCCGGCAATCGTCGCCCGGCGGCTCTTCCCGCCGCTCGAACGACACTTCCGGGCTGCCCCTTTCGACGGCACAGCCCACGCCATGGCCGGCGGCAACCGCGATGGGGTTTGCTCGCCCAACCCCGGTGAGGACGACGTGCCGACCCGTCGTGCAAGGTGTCATCGGC
This sequence comes from Vicinamibacterales bacterium, assembly GCA_965116765.1. Lineage (GTDB taxonomy): Bacteria > Acidobacteriota > Vicinamibacteria > Vicinamibacterales > UBA8438 > JAJEEA01. The sequence continues at coordinate 3,932,029 of OZ220718.1, forward strand.
GCACCGATGGCCCGCCGGGCAGGTTCCCGCGGGCCCACCGGCTACTGCCCCGATTCCGCCAGCTCCTCCGCGCGGGCGCCCGACAGCAGGTTCTGCATGCCGTAGTTGCCCTCGTGGCACGCGTACTCGAACATCGCCGACCCGCGTTTCATCGGCAGCGCCACGGTGAACGGCCGCGTGAAGGTGGCCGGGTCGTCGACGGTGTACTCGTACAGCAGCGTGTCCTCGTCGATGCGGCTGAACCGCTCTACGAGGTGCAGCGTCTCGCCCGAGCCGATGGCCACCCGGGTGGACGGCGCGAAGCTGGCGGTGTTGGCGGTGAAGTTGGTGGTCTCGACGACGAGCGTGTCGCCCTCCCAGCGCCCGCGCGAGCTGCCCAGCCACTGCCGCAGGTCGCCGGGGAGCGGCGCGCGGCCGTCGAGGGGCACGATGCGCGAGTCGTGGACCATCTCGTTGAGAATGACCACGTGGTCGGCGGTCTGGAAGATCTGGATGTTCTGGTTGTAGCCGCCGGGCACGATGGGCGGACCGGTGTTGAACCCGAGCAGGCACCGCTCGGCGACCCCGCGGTCCTCGGGACCGTCGGCGCCGATGCCGCCGACGCGGATGCGCACCGGCCACGCGGGGTCGGCGCCGTCGCCCTGCCGCTCCACGCCCGGCCGCGTCTCGGGCAGCCGGCCGTCGGGGGGATCGACGATGAGCGAGGTCCGGCGGTCGTCGACGACCCCGGCCCCCCGGTCGAACCAGAAGTTGTTGTAGCCGCCGACGTTGCCGCCCACCGGCAGGGGCTCGGTGCGGATCTCGCTGGGCCGGTCCGCGTCGATGGCGCGCTGCACGGCCGCGGCCTCGATCTCGGCCGCCTCCTCCGCCGTCAGCTCGGCCTGATCCGCCCGGTCGTCGGGGCGCTGCAGCGGGGTCAGGGTCCGGAAGTCCCACACCCCCTGGAGGTCGGGGGCGCCGTCGGGCAGGCGGGGCACGTCGGACGCCGGCTGGGCGCCGGCGGGGACGGACAGGACCGCGGCCAGCGCGGTCAGCGCCAGCACGGCGCCGAAAGATCGTCTCTGCATCTCGTACACTCCTGACTGCCTCTCACTACCGGCGGACCAGTGGCCCTCGCTACTGCTGCCCCGATTCGGCCAGCTCTTCCGCCCGGGCGCCCGACAGCAGGTTCATCATGCCGTAGTTGCCCTCGTGGCACGCGTACTCGAACATTTCGGAACCGCGCTTCATCGGCAGCGCCACCGTGAACGGCCGCGTGAAGGTCGCCGGGTCGTCGACGGTGTACTCGTAGAGCAGCGTGTCGGCGTCGAGGCGGCTGAACCGCTCTACGAGGTGCAGCGTCTCGCCCGAGCCGATGGACTGCACGACGGACGGGTTGAAGCTGGCGGTGTTGGCGGTGAAGTTGGTGGTCTCGACGACGAGGGTGTCGCCCTCCCAGCGCCCGCGCGAGCTGCCCAGCCACTGGCGCAGGTCGTCGGGGAGCGGCGGCCGATCGTCGAGGGGCACGATGCGCGAGTCGTGCACCATCTCGTTGAGGATGACCACGTGGTCGCCGGTCTGGAAGATCTGGATGTTCTGGTTGTAGCCGCCCGGCGTGATGGGCGGCCCGGTGTTGAAGCCGAGCAGGCACCGCTCGGCGATGCCGCGGTCCTCGGGGCCGTCGCTGCCGATGCCGCCGACGCGGAACCGGACCGGCCGCGTCGCCCCGGGGCCGGGGCCTTGCCGGTCGGCGCCGGGCTGCGCCTCGGGCACGCGGCCGTCGGGAGGGTCGACGATGAGCGAGGTCCGGCGGTCGTCGACGACCCCCGCCCCGCGGTCGAACCAGAAGTTGTTGTAGGCGCCCACGTCGCCGCCCGCCGGCAGCGGCTCGGTGCGGACCTCGCTCGGCCGGTCGGCCTCGACCGCGCGCTGCACCGCCGCGGCCTCGACCTCGGCCGCTTCCTCGGCCGTGAGCTCCGCCGCCGCGTCCTCGGGGCGCTGCAGCGGGGTCAGGGTCCGGAAGTCCCAGACGCCCTGGAGGTCCGGGGTGCCGTCGGGGAGGCGGGGCACGCCCGGCGCCGGCTGGGCGCCGGCGGGGACGGACAGGACCATGGCCAGCGCGGCCAGCACCAGCACGGCGCCGAAAGATCGTCTCTGCATCTCGTTCACTCCTGACTGTCTTCTCACGAACCTGGAAACCGTCGCCCGGGCCGGGCCGCCGCCGCGAGGCCCTGCCCCACCGCGTCTCGCGCGTCGCGGGCGTTCAGCCGAATCGAGCCCTCAGTCGGGCGCGACGCACGCGAAGCTCGCGGCATCGTCGACGCTGCCGCTGCCCATGTACCGCGCCACCTGCGGGTACGGGCAAAGCGGCCGCGTGCGCGTCACCTCGCCGTCCGTCACCTTCGACGCCACCATCCGGTCCGGGGCCACGCCGTCCTCGACCCAGCGCTCGAGCGCGGTCACCGCGTCGAAGCGGTCGGGCCCCGGCCCGCCCCGGCAGTGGGCGACGCCCGGGGCCATGAACAGGCGGTAGAAGTCGGCCGTCTCGGCCAGGCCGCCCAGCTCCGCCATCACGCTCTCGTAGTACTCGACGGCGTAGTAGCCGGTGATGAGGGCGTCGGCCCAGCCGTGATAGCTGATCAGCTTGCCCCCGCGGGCCTTGAACGCCGAGAGGTCGGGGTCGACGGCGTTCAGGGCCGAGCCCAGCGTGTCGTCGGCGCCGGCCCCGAGGGGCCGGTTGTTGGCGAGCACCCAGTCGTCGTCGAAGTCGAACCCGGCGATGTCGTAGTCGGGGTCCTCGAAGACGCTGTAGCGCATGAAGTCGGCGGTGCTGCCGCCCGGGCGCTCGATGCCGGCCCAGTAGCGCCCCCAGCCGCCGCGGCCGTCGGGCGCCTCGAACCACTCGCTGCCCGGCGGATAGCCGGGGAAGATCTGCTCGCCGGTGCTCGGGCGCACCGGCCCCGCGTAGATGGCGCGGGCCGCCGCGACCTGCCCCGCGGTGAGGCAGTCGTCGCCGTCCGCGCCGGCGCACTCGAGCACGCCGGGGTCGAAGTCGCAGGCCCGGGGGTCGTCGATCAGGCCGTCCTCGAGCCCGTCGAGGGCGTCGCAGACCTCGAGCACGGCGTTGCCCAGCAGGGGCAGCTTCTCGCGCGGCAGGTCCTGCCCGGGGGTCCTCGTGGTGGCGAGCCCCGCCCACAGCTCGCCCGTCATCAGGCCGACCCAATAGTTGGCGGGGGCCCCGGCGACGATGCCGTCGTAGTCGTCGGGGTACCGCTGCGCCTCCATCAGGGCGTGGTGGCCGCCCTGCGAGCAGCCCACGAAGTAGGCGTAGTCGGCGGGGCGGCCGTAGTAGGCGCGGGTCGCCGCCTTGCCGGCCACCGTGGCCTCGTGCTGCGCCCGGTAGCCGAAGTCGACGAGGCGGACGGGGTGCCCCAGCGACCAGCTTCCGTCGAAGCCGCTCGTGCTGGTGTGGCCGTTGTCGGTGGCCACCGCCGCGTAGCCGTTCCGGACCGCGTCGGCGAGCTGGGGATAGCGGATGGCGCCGGCAGAGCCGCCCGACCCGATGCCCTGGAAGCGCCCGTTCCACGCGTCGGCCGGCGGCAGCCACACCTCGAACCGGATCTCCGAACCGGCCTCGGGGCTCGACGTCCCCGCGACCCGGCAGAACGAGACGTCGTCGACGGTGAAGCCGCGCGACGAGAAGGTCTCGGGCGGGGTGAACGGCGGGGCGACCGCCTCGGCGACGGTGATGGTGGTGTGCGGCAGGCCGAGCCCTGCCTCGGCAATGCGGGCGCACGCGTCGCCCGCCTGGGCCGGCCGAGCGCCGGGTGCTCCTCCGCCCGCGGGCGCTTCGCCCGCCGCGGCGAGAATGCCGACACCGCCCAGAACGGCGGCGGTCGCCGCCGACAGCAGGACGGACCGAAGGCGACGAGGGGTCCGGGCCGTGGAACGGAGCAAGCTCCTGCCAGCCACGGCAGGGGGCCGAGCGGAGCCTCCGGCGACGCTCTCGGGGCTGGTCATGGGCCCCAAGGATACCGCACGGGCGGCCGGGCCGGCGACTCCCCTCCCCTACTACGGCCTGCGCCTGCTCGGTCTCGAAGCGTTGGCCTCGAAGATGGGGATTCGTTCGGAACCTCATCGCGGTGGCGTAGAGCCATCGCGAGGAGCGTCGTCTGTTCAGTTGGTGGCTAAACCTCTGACTGTGCGGTGTCTCGCTGGTCGGCTCTGAAACCGCCGGGGGGTTCGCCCTCTCCTCGTACAGGGTTGTTGACCTCGTCTTCGGCGAGGTCCCCTCCACTCGGCGGGGGCGGCGGTCCTCCGTCTCCTCCGCTTCCGCCTCCGGGGGTCGGTGGCGACATCGTGTCCGGGCCTCGTGCCGCGGGCTCGTTGGGTCTCGTCCATCCGGCGGGGGGCCTCACGGGGTCGGGCGTCCAGTCGGCGATTGTTCTTGACTCGTTCGTGCTCATCGCCTCGAGTATGGCTTCCAGTCGGGGTTGATCGCCGATGTCGCCCGGCTCGACCGTGCGCCACAGCTGGCTCTGCGCGGTCTCGGACCACCACCTTGTGACCTCGGCGGGGTCGGACATCCGCGCCCGTTTCGTGGTTTCTCCCCGGGACGTCTCGATGACTGTCACGCCTCTCTCAATGCGGATTGAGACGTTGTCGTGGACGTTGTCCATCACCGCGGCTATCGCGTGGCGTGCCGGCTCCCTGGCCGCGGCGGCCCACCGGCCGTTGGGCTTGATGATCTCTTCGGGGTCTTCGGGGTGCTCGTTGCGGCGGGTCCACCAGCTTTCCATCGCGGCCTCGGCGTGCCACCGGGGATACCCGTTGACGGCGACCTGAAGCGCTGCCGGGTCGAGCTCGGCCGCTACGGCGAAGTCGTACAGATCGCGGCCGGGCGCGGTCCCGCTTCGGCCCCAGTACTTCCCTGCGAGTATCTGGGCGTTGCTGAGCAGCGTCAGCCGGTCCCCTTGGACCGTGCCGGCCGCGTGGCCGGCCGGCAGTGACAGCACGTTCGTCGATACGTCGATCTTCCCGTTCTCGAAGATGAACGCCATCACCGCCGGCGCGGCGCCCGGCGTGAGCCCGTCGTCTGCGGTTCGGTGCTTTCTGCACCCGGCCTGCGCCATTGCGTCTGTCACGCGCCGCCACCATGCTCTGGTCGGCGTTGTCGACACCGTGAGGTCGAGGTCCTCGCTGGCCCGGTGCCTCCATCGCAGCGCCAGTACGGTTCCGCCGCCGATCTTCACGCCCCATCCGTCGTCTGCGGCCTCTTGGATCGGTCCCAGAACGACTTGTCTCGTCGTTCTGTACAGCGTAGCCGCCGGTTCCGGCCAGGTGCGCGTCACGGTCGAGTCTCGGGGGTCTCCGCGTAGCAGCGGTGGGCCCACGTGTTGATGGTCTGGATGCGGGGCCCGTGTTCGAGCCCCTGCGTGTGCAGGGCTCTTGCGAGGCGGCGCATGGTGAATGCCCCGTCTCTCACGGCGTCGTCGATCTCGTCTGCCGTGGTCTCGAGGAGCCACGCGAGGAGGATCCGGCGGTGGGCGGGCTCCCGCCGGTCGGCATCGAGCGCGGCCTGGAAGTCGGCTTCCGTGATATGCCGCGGTCTCCCGGCGCTGAGACGCGCCAGTCGGACTCCCAGGGCGGTGCTCGACGCCGGGGGCTCGCGCTTGCCCCGCCGGCTGTCGAAGAGCTCGGCCGGCGCCAGGACGTTGGGCTCGAGCAGCGGCCCCCAGTCCCGGTGGTGGCGTGGTCGCAGCTTCAGCCATGCCGTCGCGTCGAGTCCGGCCCGGTCGCGCGGCAGGGGTACGGGTTTGCCCGTCTCCTCGTCGAGCCGGTAGACGGCCGCCTGCGGGCTCCACGGATTCCACTTCGTCATCATTGCGGCGTCGTCCCGGGGATCTGCAAGGGGCGGACGGCGCCGCTCATCTCCTCGACGAGGGTGATCAGCGCCGACAGGTCGTCGCGGCCGCGGTCGCGCCCCATCAGGGCGTTGACGAACTGCATGGTCAGGGACGCGGCGGGCAGGGCGGCGCCGCGGTCGTGGGCGAGGCGGAGGGCGATGTCGAGGTCCTTGTGGTACAGCCGCGACTCGATGCCGGCGCTGAAGTCGCGCGACGCCATGCGCGCGCCGAACACGTCGAGCACGCGGCTCGAGGCCATGCCCCCCATCATCACTTGGCGCACGCGCTCGACGTCGAGCCCGCAGCGGCCGGCGAGGGCCAGGGCCTCGGCCGCGCCCAGCGCGTTGACCAGCAGCGCGAGCTGGTGGCACGCCTTGGTGGTCTGGCCGGTGCCGGACTCGCCGACGTGGATCACCTTCGGCCCCAGCAGCGCGAACAGGGGCTTCGCGCGGTCCACCGCGGCCGCCGGTCCTCCCACCATCATGGTCAGCGTCGCGTCGCGCGCGCCCTGCGGCCCGCCCGACACCGGCGAGTCGAGCATGTCGACCCCGCGCTCGCCGAGCCGGGCCGCGATGTCCCGGGTGGCGGTGGGATCGATGGTGCTCATGTCGACGACGAGGCTGCCGGGGCGCGCGCCGTGGACGACGCCCTCCGGGCCGAGCAGCACCTGCTCGACGTCGCGGGTCCCCGTCACCATGGTGAAGACGACCTCGCTGCGCCCGGCCACCGCGGCGGGGGTGGGGCAGACGGCCGCTCCCGCGTCGGCGAGGGGGCGCGTCGACTCGGCGCGCCGGGCGAACACCGCCATGGCGTGGCCGCCGTTCATCAGGTGGAGCGCCATCGGGCGCCCCATGGTCCCGAGTCCGATGAAGCCGAGCTGCATCTGTCGTCCGTTTCTGCCGTGCGGTGAGCGGCCGGGTCGGCGGCGGCGGCTGGTTGCGCCCGCCGGGCCGGCGTCCGCGTCGGCACGTTCTCGCGGTTGTCGGCGGGATCAGCGGGAATCGGCCTGTCCGACCGCCGCGGTCAGCGCGCGCCGAGGCCCTGCTTCTTCCAGTAGCGCGCGAGCCCGAGCCAGCACATCGAGAACGGGGCGGCCATGTCGTAGAGCGCCGCCTGCGCCTCGGGCATGTGACGCATCAGGTAGCGCCGGGTGTCGGCGACGAAGCGGTCCGCGCGCTCCTCGGCGGGGACGTCCTCCTCGATGATGGCGCGCGCGAGGGCGGCCAGTCCGTCGAGATGCTCGCTCATCCCCGCGAGCTGGTCGGCGGCGTCCTCGTGGGGGCCGAAGTGGGTGACGAACAGGGTATCCGCCTGCCACTCGGCGATGCGCCGGAGGCTCTCCTTCCACACGTCGAGGTCGATGTCGGGCGGCGGCGTCGGCGGCAGGACGAAGCGCTCGGGGCCGACCCGCACCCCCGCGGTATCGCCGACGAACGCCACCCCGCTCGCGCGGTCGAGGAAGCTGACGTGATGGGACGCGTGCCCCGGCGTGTACAGGACCTCCAGCTCGCGGTCGCCCACCGCGAGGCGCTCGCCGCCGGCGAGGACGTGCACGTTCCCCTCGGGCACCGGCAGAAACTCGCCCCACAACCGGTCCATGTCGTCGCCGTAGAGCCGGCCCGCGCTGTGCAGCAGCTTGGCCGGGTCGACCATGTGCGGCGCCCCCGCCTCGTGCACGCAGACCCGGATGTCGGGGTTCTCGCGCACCAGGGTGCCGGTGGCCCCGGCGTGGTCGAGGTGGATGTGGGTGAGGAGAATCGTCCGCACGTCGGCCATCCCGATGCCCTGCTCGCGGAGCGACGAGCGCAGGGTGTCGAGGCACGTCGACGGCCCGGGGTCCACGAGGGCGGCCCCGCCGGCGTCCTCGAGGACGGCGGTGGCGATGACCCGGGGCTGGCCGAGGAAGTTCAGGTCGGTGTAGGTGATGCCGCGCGCGATCGTTGGCATGGGAGCGGGATCTTACTATGCCGCCGGGCGGGGGAACCCGCGGCCGAGACCCGCAACACGTCGATCGAGGGCCTCCGGTCCGGCGCCCGCCTTGACGCCGCCGCCGTCTCCATAGTCTGATGGCAGCAGGATGGCCCACGATCCACGGTCCGAGCACGGCGTCCTCGACGAGACCCGCCGGAAGACCCGCGAGCCGACCCGGTACCACGTCACCCTGCTGAACGACGACTACACGACGATGGAGTTCGTCGTGCAGGTGCTGGAGTCGGTCTTCGACAAGAGCCCGGCCCAGGCCTACGGCATCATGATGCAGGTCCACACGCAGGGCCGCGGGCGTTGCGGCACCTACACCCACGAGATCGCCGAGACCAAGGTCGCCACCACCCGGGCGCTGGCCAAGCGCGAGGGGTTCCCCCTGCAGGCGGTCCTCGAGGAGGAGTGACGGGACCGGCCCATGTTCAGCGCCGCCATCGAGCTGATCCTGAACGTCGCGTACCGCGAGGCGACGGTGCGCCGGCATACGCACCTGACCCTCGAGCACCTGCTCTACGTGCTGGCCCACGACCCCGAGGGCGAGAAGATCCTCACCGCCTGCGGCGCCGACCTCCCGGCGTTGCGGCATTCCCTCGACACGTTCCTCGACGGCCTCGAGCAGTCGAAGAAGGGCCGGCAGCGCGAGCCGCAGCAGACCCTGGCGTTCCAGCGCGTGCTGCAGACCGCGGTGCTCCACGTCCAGAGCGCGGGGAAGGACGAGGTCCGCTTCGGCGACGTGCTCGCGGCCATCCTGCAGCAGCCGAACTCGTACGCGGCCGAGCTGCTGCAGTCGCAGGACATCACCCGGCTCGACGTCCTGAACTACATCTCGCACGGCATCACCAAGGCGCCGGCGGGCAAGGACGAGCCGCGTTCCGCGCCGGCGCCGGCGGGACCGGCCGGCGACGGCCCCGCCCCATCGCGCGACCCCCTCTCGGCGTTCGCCGTCAACCTGACCGACCGCGCCCGGCAGGGCCGCCTCGACCCCCTCATCGGCCGCCGCGACGAGCTGCGGCGCACCCTGCAGATCCTCTGCCGCCGGCGCAAGAACAACCCCGTCTTCGTCGGCGACGCGGGCGTGGGCAAGACCGCGCTGGCGGAAGGGCTGGCCCGCCGCCTGCTCGACGACGACGTCCCCGCGCGCCTCGAGGGGGCCGAGATCTTCGCCCTCGACACCGCCGCGCTGCTCGCGGGCACCCGGTTCCGCGGCGACTTCGAGGAGCGCTTCAAGGCCGTCATCGACGCCCTCGCGGGACGGCCCCTGCCCATCCTCTTCATCGACGAGGTGCACGCGACGGTGGGGGCGGGGGCCACCACCGGCGGCACCATGGACCTCGCGATGCTGATCAAGCCGCTGCTGGCGGCCGGCGACCTCCGGCTCATCGGGTCGACGACGTTCGACGAGTTCAAGCAGATAGAGCGCGACCGGGGGCTGGCGCGGCGGCTGCAGCGGGTGGTCCTCGAGGAGCCGAGCGTCGACGAGACGGTCGAGATCCTGACGGGGCTGCGGTCGCGCTACGAAGAACACCACCACGTGACGTTCACCGACGGCGCCCTGCGCGCCGCCGCGAAGCTGGCGCGCCGGCACCTGCGCGACTCGCGGCTGCCGGACAGCGCCATCGACGTGCTCGACGAGGCGGGCGCGGGCATCGCCGTCGTCAGGCCGGACGAGGCGGCCGCCGCGACGGCGGCAGGAGCGGCGGCCGGCGCGAGCGGGGCCTCGGCGCCGGCCGAAGCGACGGACGCCGCGGGTGACGTCGCCGCAGGGGCCGCCGTGGACGAGGCGGCGGGAACAGCCGCTGAAGTCGGGGCGGCGGGCGTGGCTGGGGACGAGCCGGCGGAAACAGCCGCGGAGGTCACGGCGCCGGCCGAGATTGCGAGCTCGGCCGAGGAGGTTGCGGCGCCCGCGGAAACGGCGGACGGGACGGAAGAGACGGTTGAAACCGCGGCGAGGGTCGCGGCGCCGGCGGAGGCGGCCCCCGCCGAGGCGACGGAAGCGGCCGCGGGCGGCACCGCGGCGGCCTTGGCGGAGAACGAGGCGGCCGAGAGCGACCCCGCGCTCCCCCGGGTCACCGCGGCCGACATCGAGCGCGTCATCGCGCGCATGGCCCGCATCCCCGAGAAGCAGGCGACGGCGTCGGACAAGGAGCGGCTGCGCACCCTCGACGAGGCCCTCCGCCGGGTGGTGTTCGGCCAGGACGACGCGGTGGCGGCGGTGGTGACCTCGATCAAGCGCGCGCGCGCCGGGCTCGGACAGCCCGAGCGCCCCGCCGGGTGCTTCCTGTTCACCGGCCCCACCGGCGTCGGCAAGACCGAGCTCGCGAAGCAGCTCGCCATCCACCTCGGGAACGAGTTCATCCGCTACGACATGAGCGAGTACATGGAGAAGCACGCGGTGGCGCGGCTCATCGGCGCCCCGCCGGGCTACGTCGGCTTCGAGCAGGGGGGCCTGCTCGTCGACGCGGTCCGCGCCCATCCCTACGCGGTGCTCCTGCTCGACGAGATCGAGAAGGCCCACCCCGACGTCTACAACATCCTGCTGCAGGTGATGGACCACGCCACCCTCACCGACAACAACGGGCGCAAGGCCGACTTCCGGCAGGTCGTGGTCATCATGACGTCGAACGCGGGGTCGCGCGAGGCGAGCGCGGCGCCCATCGGGTTCGGCGACGATCGGGCGAAGAGCGGCAAGGGGCGCACCAAGGCGGCCATCGAGCGCGCCTTCAGCCCCGAGTTCCGCAACCGCCTCGACGCCATCGTCACCTTCGACAGCCTCGCCCCCGGCGTGGTGGAGACCATCGTCGAGAAGTTCGTCCTCCAGCTCGAGACGCAGCTCGCGGAGCGCCGGGTCGCCATCACCCTCGAGCCCGCGGCCCGCGCCTGGCTCGCCGGGAAGGGCTACGACCCCACCTACGGCGCCCGCCCCCTCGCCCGCCTCATCCAGACCGAGGTGCGCAACCCCCTCACCGACGAGATCCTCTTCGGCCGCCTCGAGCACGGGGGGACGGTGCGCATCGGCCTCGACGGCGAGGCCCTGCGGTTCGACGTCGAGCCGAACCCGCCGGCCGACGATCCGGACGAGGACGAATAGGGCGCCTCACGCCACCGGTACCCGCATCCGCGGGGGCACCCTTCGACCGCATCAGGCACCGATGGGCGGGAAGCTGGTATGATGAATTCACACTTGGTTCAAGGGTGCGAGTCACCATGGCGACCGCTGTCAAGAAGACCATCTCCCTCCCGCCGGAGCTCGCTCGCGCCGCCGAGCGGATGGCGCAGGACGACGGAAAGACACTGAGCGCCGTCGTTCAGGACGCCCTGCGCGCAGCGCGGGCCGTCCGTTTACGCAATGACCTGGAGGCGCTGCAAGGGTACTGGAGCCGCCGGGCGAAGGAACGCGGCATCCTCACCGAAGAAGATCTCGAGAGATACCTCCGGTCGTGAAGGTCGTCTTCGACACCAACGTCTTCGTTTCCGCGTTGACGCTGCGCGGCGGCCGCGCCGAACATGCACTCGGCAGGATCGTCGCAGGTGAAGACTCCATCGCGATCTCCAGGCCGATCATCGACGAGCTTCTGTCGGTGCTCGCCCGCAAGTTCGCCCGCGACCCGGAAGAACTTGCCAGAATCGCCCTCTTCCTGTCCGACCTCGCGGAATTCGTCGAACCGTCGGACCCGGTTTCCGTTTTCTCCGACGAGCCCGACAACCGTATCCTGGAATGCGCACTCGCGGCTCGCGCGGACATCATCGTGACCGGAGACCGCGCGATGCTGGCGGCGGGTGAGTTCGAGGGCATACGCATCGTCTCGCTCAGGGACTACTTGGCGTGAGAACAAACCGCGGAGAAGCGAGCGCCGGCGCTTGGAAGCCCTACTCGCCTGCCGGTACCGTCCCGCCGAGACGGCGCTGCTCAGCAAGACCCGCGGTGCGGGCCTGGGCGCGTTCGACGAGGCGCGGCGGAGCGCCGCACACCTCGAGCAGGGCTATCGCGTTCCAGGACCGCGCGGGCCCTCGGCGCAAGCGATAGTCGAACGAGAGCCCGTTCGCATCGACACCATCCGCGAAATGGAACGAAGCGTACGTCCGTTCGAGAAGGGCGACGAGCTCGCGGTCGTGGGTCGCCGCGACCACGATATGTGGTGACGGGGTGCGGCCGTCTTCGTGGATCAGCTCCGCGAGCGTCGCCTCGGCGGCCGCGATGCGCTCGATCGTGCTCGTGCCGCGGAAGAGCTCGTCGAACAGGAAGAGGTGTGGGCGGGTGCTTCGGCTCGCCCTCACGAGCGACAGAACGGCTTCAACCTCGTCTCGGTAGTAGCTCCGGCCCGCGGTCAGATCGTCGCTCCGGCCGATCAGGCTTCGCACCAGGAAGACGGGCGCACGATAGCTGGTCGCCAGACAGGTGTTGATGGTCTGCGCGAGAATCACGTTCACGCCGACGGTCCTGAGAAACGTGGACTTGCCGGACATGTTCGATCCGGTGACGAGCACTCCCCGCGGCGGCCCCAGCTCGACGGAGTTCGGCACGGCCTCCGGCAGCAGCGGGTGACGCAACCCGAGCATCGTCGAGGCGCCGGAAGGGGACTCGAAGACGGGGCGGGTCCAACCCGCGGCGCCCACGCGGTACGACGCGACGCTGATGGCCGCGTCGACCGTTCCCACCGAAGCGACCGTGCGGACCAGGGCCGGGCCATGCGCTCCGATCTCCCTCGACGCCAGGAAGAGCAGAGCGAGGTCCAGCAGGAACAGCATGTTCGCGGCCTCGTGAATCACATTGGTCAGGTCGTCCGACGTCATCGGGTCGTGGCCCACCCAACGGGCGATCCGGCGGAGGCGGCGCATCTCCGCCAGATCGGAGGAAAGGGTGGAACCGCAAGGCAGTCCGCAAGTCGCGACCAGGGGACGGAGGGCTTCGGCGGCGGCGAGCAGCGGGGCCACTTGTCGAAAAGGGCCCAACGGTGGGCCCAGCCGTAGCGCTGTCACGTACCGCACGATCATGTTCGCGATCACCCCGAGGATCACCGCCACGAGCGCCACCGGCCAGACGATGGTGAGCATCAGGGCGACGGGAACGACCAGCCCGATGACCGGGAACATCACGTCCCGCCGTCTGGTCTCGAGGATGCCGGGCTGTGTGAGCCACCACACCTGGCCGGGATGCCCGCGCAGGCCGGACAGCGACACCAGGATGCTCTCCCGCGACGCGGCGTCCTCCGAGAGGCGGGTCGTCAGCGCTTCGAACGCCGCAAGATCGTCCGGGGTGGGCGTCGTACGGAGCCGGTGATAGAGCAGTTGCTGGCCGATGTCGCTTTCCGTCCGGTCGAGAACCGCGAACACCGCGTCGAGGTCCAGATCCTCCCCCGTGCGCGCATCGAGCGGGGACTCTCGGTCGACCGCGAAGACACGGTGATAGTGCGAGATCTCCGGCAGGTCCCGCGTCCGTTCCGCCGGGCGGCCCCACTCGGCGCGCAGTCGCTCCAGGAGCCTTCGTCGGCGGCGACGCGCCAGCAGGTCGAAGCCCGCCAGAATGACGACGACCAGTCCGACGGGCAGCCAGAACGTCATTCCGTTGACAGATTCCCCGAGGACTCGATCCCACCACCGGCCCGCCGACAAGGCGCGGGTCGGCGTAACGGGCCTGGTATCCCGTCAGGAGGGCGGCGTTCGGTCTCCCGCGTCAGGGTACCGCCACGAGATCGGTGTGCGTGAAGTCGTCTCCCTTGAACAGGAGGGGCGATCCCGTCGCCTTCGCCAGCGCATAGGAGAAGCAGTCGCCCAGGTTGAGCTTCGCCTTCCCCCCGCGACCCTTCCCGTACCTGTCGTAGGCATCGATGGCGAGCTCGGCGTGCTCCTCGGTCACGCTTTCCACCTGGAACCTGCCTTCCTGGAGGAGCGTGCGAACCTTGTCCGCCCCTTCCCGGCCGTGCCGCCCCAGCATGACGATGCCGGTCTCAGCAACGGTGGCGGCCGAGACGAGCGCGGGGTCGGCGTCGGCGACGGCCGCCGCGAAACGCCCGGCGTCGGCCTCGCCCCGCAGGATCGCGACGAGCGCAGATGTATCCACGACGATCATCGCGGCAGGCCCCGTTCGTCGTACAGCATGTCTTCCGGGGTCCGCTCGTCCAGCACGGGCAGCGCCGCGCATTCGCGGCCGATCTGCAGAAGCCGGTCCACCCTCTGCGCTCGATTGCTTGCCCTCGCCAGCCGATCGAGGCGCTCGGTCACGGCCCGGTCGACGGCCTGCGTCATCGTCTCGCCCGCCAGACCGGCCAGCTCGCGGACGCGCCGGTGTGTTTCCTCGTTCTTGATGTTCAGGCTCACGCTGACCCCTTGGGTAGAAATCAGCCTGCATTCTACCACGCGGTTGACCCGCCGCCGACGGACGACCGCGCGTGCGCGTGGCCGCCGTTGTTCAGGCGGGAAACGCTCCGGCGGTGTCGTTCGAAGCGTTGACCGGGCCCGCGGACATGCGCAAGTGGGCTCGGCGTGTCATTCCACGCGGAGGGCCTGCATGGGGTCGATGCGGGTGGCGCGGCGGCCCGGCAGCCAGCAGGCGGCGAGTCCCGCCGCGACCAGCACGAGGGGGGCGGCGGCGAAGGTCAGCCCGTCGCTGGCGGCGATGCCGAAGAGGAAGCGCTCGAGGACGCGGGCCGACGCGGCGGCCGCGAGCAGGCCGAGGGCGGCGCCCGCGGCGACGAGCGCGCCGCCCTGCCGGACGACGAGGGCCAGGATGTCGGCGCGCCGGGCGCCGAGGGCCATGCGGACGCCGATCTCGCGGCGCCGCTCGGAGACGGTGTAGCTGAGCAGGCCGTAGACGCCGAACGCGGCGAGGAAGAGGGCGAGGGCCGCGAAGGACCCGACGAAGACGGCGTAGAAGCGCGGCTGCGCGACCGCCGCCGACAGCCGGTCCGCCATCGTCATCACGCTGCCGAGCGCCGCGCGCGGGTGGGCCTCGGTCACCGCCTCGGCGAGGAAGGGGACGACGGCCAGCGGATCGCCGGCGGTCCGGACCGCGATCATCGGGAGCGCGACGGCGCCGCCCATCCCCGCCGCCTCGGCCTGATCGAGGGGAATGAACGCCTCGGCCTGCGACTCCTCGATGGCGAGCCCGCGGTACTTGACGTCGGCCACGACGCCCACCACTTCCGCCGGTTCGGCCGCCTGGGCGAACAGCACCCGCTCGCCCACCGCCCGCCCGGCGCCGAAGAGCTGCCGCGCGAGGGTCTCGTTGACGACGACGACGGGGGGCCGTCGGCGCGGTCGAGGCGCGTCAGGAGGCGGCCGGCGCGGAGGCGCAGGCGCATCGCCTCGAGGTACCCGGGGCTGACGAGCTGCACCTGCGCCTGGGGGATGTCGGCGGGGTTGCTCGCCACCGGGCGGCCGGCCACGCGGAACTGCACGCGCACCTGCGCGGCGTCGGTGACCGCAAGGGGGACGCGCGACGTCACCCCCACCGCCTCGACGTCCGGCAGCCGCTCGAGCCCCGTCACCGCCTCGACCAGCGCGTCCTGGAAGCGCTGGTTCGCGGCCCGGGCCTCGGCCATCTCCGCGGGGGTCATCCCGGCCGGCCGCAGGCGGAAGTCGGGGTTTCGGGTGACGGCGGTGACGACGTTCGCCGCATCGTAGCCGCGGTCGGCGGTCACGAGCCCCACGAAGCTGCGCAGGAGCAGCCCCGCCCCGACGAGCAGCACGAGCGCGAGGGCGACCTGCCCCGTCGCCAGGGCCGCGCGGACACGGTTCGAGCGCAGCAGCCGGAAGCCGCCGGCCGACTGCCCGCTCCCCTCGTTGAGGGTGCGCACGAGGTGGAGCCGCGACCACTGCAGGGCGGGGGCGGCCCCGAACAGCAGCCCGACCGCCACCGACAGCCCGAGGTTGAACGCGAGGGCGACGCCGTCGACGGCCACCTGGTCGAGCCGCGCGATGTTGCCGGGCACGAGGGCCGGCACCGCGCGCACGACGCCGGCCGCCGCCGCCAGCCCGAGCGCGCCGCCGAGCAGGCCGAGCACCACGCTCTCGGTCAGGAGCTGCCGCACGAGCCGGCCGCGGCCGGCGCCGAGGGCCGCGCTCACGGCCAGCGCGCGCCGGCGCGTCACCCCGCGCGCGAGCAGCAGGCCGGCGACGTTGCTGCACGCGATGAGCAGCACGAGCAGGGTGGCCCCGGTCAGGGCCAGCAGGGCCGGCCGGTAGCCGCCGACCATCTGCTCGAGCAGGGGGACCACCCGGGCCTCGACGGCGGGCGCGCCGTCGGCGGGCCGGTTCGCGCCGCCGGCCCGCGCGGCCAGGAACCCGTCGTCGCGCTGCAGGATGGCGCCGGCCTCGGTGGCCGCCTGCGTGGGCGACACCCCCGGGGCGAGCCGTCCGAGGGCGCTGAAGGCGACCACCGAGACCGTGAACCGCCCCGAGGGATCGAGGGTCGGCGGGGTGAACGGCGGCACCACGAACGGCATCCAGAACTCGCCGTCCGGGTTGGGGAAGTAGAACCCCTCGGGGAGCACGCCGACCACCGTGTAGGGGTCGCCGCCGAGGTCGACGGCGGCGCCGACGACGTCGGGGTCGGCCGCGAAGCGGTTGGTCCAGGCGCGGTGGCTGAGCAGCACCACCCGGTCGGCCCCGGCCCGGCCCTCCTCCTCGGTGAAGAGGCGGCCCAGGTGCGGCGCCGCCCGCAGCAGCGGGAAGAGCGACGGCGACACCCGCGCGCCGCGCAGGGTGACGGCGCCGTCGGGGCCGGCCCAGTCGACCGCGGCGGCCCGGTAGGCGGCGAGCTGCTCGAACGACCGGGCGTCTTCCTGCAGCAGGGCCATCGATCGGTTCGAGAGAAACGCGCCCCGGCCGCGTCCCCCGAACGACTCGCCGACGCGCACGATCGTCCCGGCGTCCGGCCAGGGCAGCGGCCGCAGCAGGATGCCGTAGACGATGCTGAACATGGCGGTGTTGGCGCCGATGCCCAGCGCGAGGGTCGCGACCGCGGTGAGGGTGAACGCGCGCTGCCGCGCGAGCTGGCGAAGGGCGTAGCGGAGGTCGCGAAAGAGAGTGTCCATGACGCCCGGCCTCTTCGTGGCGACGTCGAAGTCACGCGGCCCGGCCCCCGCGGCGAAACGCACCGGGGCCCGCCGTCAATCGCCGGTCTCGTCCTCGAACGCGAGCACGAGGTCCTGCAGCCGCTCGATCTCCGTCTGCGCGGCGTGCAGAGTCGCCCGGCGCTCCTGCAACGTCGGCGGCGACCAGCCTTCGCCGTCAGTCGCCGGCCTCGCCCTCGAGCGCGAGCACGAGGTCCTGCAGCCGCTCGATCTCCATCTGCGCGGCATGCAGAATCGCCCGGCGCTCCTGCAGCGTCGGCGACGACCAGCCCTCGCCGTCCAGCTCGACCCGGCCGTCGTGGTCGTAATCGACGAGCACCGCGTCCATCGTCTCTATGTAGAGGCGCATCTCTCGACCGCTCCCTCACCGCACACGCCGGGGCGGCGCCGCCGCTTCCCGGCCCGGGCTCACATGCCCGCCGCCGTCGAGGCGCGCTGCGCGTCGTCGACGCCGACCACGACCGCGGTCATGTCGTGATCGGCGAGGGCCGACGCGAAGGCGTAGTCGATGTTGACGGCGGCGGCGCTCAGCATGCGGGCGGCCGAGGCCAGCGCGCCGGGGCCGTTGGGCACCGTGACGTACAGCACTTCCCGCTCGCCGACCGCGTAGTCGCGCCCGCGCAGCAGCCCGGCCGCGTGGACCGGATTGTCGGGGACGAGGTGCAGGACACCGGAGGCGTCGAGGCTCAGGGCGAGGATGTTGACCTTCTCGTCGCGCAGGGCCTGGCACAGCCGCGCCAGCGCCCCGGGGGAGTTCTCCAGCCGCAGGGTGAGCTCGGTACGAATCGCCATGCCCGGGAGCATATCACCGCGATCGCGGCCCACGGGCCGTGGCCGCGCGGCCCGGCCCGGAGCGCCGCGACCGGCCTCGCGGGCCGCCCCGACGCCCTGCCGCGACGACCACGTCGACCGGCCGTCGGGGCGCATGGGGGTCGACCGGCGGTGCATCCGGCCGGGCACGACCCGGCCCGCGGGTGCCCGGCGCCATTCGGTTATAAGATGGGGCGTGGGGTGAACCAGCCATGAACTCCTGTCGACTGCTCGGCGCGGCGGCGCTCCTGCTTCTGCTCTCGCATCCGGGCGGCGCCCAACCGCTCGACGACGACGCAGGAGCGCCCGCCGGCTACCAACCGCTCGTCGAGGCGCTGGAGGCGGCGATGCTGTCCGGCGATCCCGGCGCCTACGCCGCCCTGGCGTCACCGGCCGCCGACCGCGACGCCACGGCGCAGTTCGCGCGAGAGCACGTGCGGCCCGGCGTCGACCGGGTCACCGCGACGCCCCGTTTCGAGACCCCGCTCGACGGCCGCGCCGAGGGCGACGGCTTTCGGGTGATGGTCGAGCTGTTCCTCGAGTCGGGCCCGCGCGGCCGGCTCGAGACCTGGCAGCTCGACGTGGTGCGGGAGGACGCGGGCCGGGGATGGCGCATCCTCGACCAGGACGCCGTCGACTCGATCGACAGCCTGCGCCACCTGCGCATCACCCCCACCACGCAGTACGCCGCCGACGACCTGGTCGTCAGGGCCGAGGACCTGACCCTGACGCTCGCCGAGGGTTCCGCGTTCGTGGCGGAGACCGAGAACGGGGTCACCGGCCTCGTTCTCCTCGGCGACGGGGTCATGCGCTTCGCGCCGCAGCCGGAGGCGGAGCGCGGGCAGGTGGAGATCTTCAGCGGACGCGAGGCGCTGGAGGCGGAGTTCGAGACGGCCTTCGTGCGGCTGCACCCCGACGCGTTCCGGTCCCGGGTGTCGACCGGCGCGTTGCGGGCGCGCGAGGTCGACCGGGGCACCCTGCGCGACGCCGAGGCGGTGCTCGACGAGTTCGTCGCGTTGTCGTTCACCCTCGACCTCTCGGACATCAGCGACCGCGTCTGGTCCCTCCCGCCGGGGCGCGGCGATCTTCTCGCCGAGATCCGCACCGAGGACCACGGCACCCTGACCTACATCCAGTCGGTCCGGCAGCCGGAAGACATCTCGCTGTTCGAGCGGGAAACCAACCGCATCATCTCGTTGTACCCGTCGGCCCGGAAGCGGGCGACCCGGGGACGCTACTTCGGGGACGACGACTCGGTGTCGCTCGACATCCTCGACTACGAGATCAGCGCGTCGTTCGAGCCCCTGGGCTTCACCCAGCAGCGGCTGCGGGCGAGGCGCGAGTTCGTCGAGTGCCGCATCGTGGGCACCACCCGCCTCGCGGCGCGGGTGAAGGGACTGCCGATCACGTCGTTCAGCCTGCGCCTGGCCGACGAGCTCGCGGTGCGCTCGGTCACCTCGAACGAGTTCGGCCCCCTGCTCTTCTTCCGGATGAACGGGCAGAACAACCTCGTGGTCAACCTGCCCGAGGAGGTCGGCGGCGGCACCGAGTTCACGGTGACGGTGACCTACGAGGGCGATCTCGCGACGCAGGAGCTCGACGAGAACTGGATCGGGAGGCAGCGCGTCCTCCTCGAGCTCGAGCCGTTGTTCGGCCTCGGAGAGCCCCGCTACGTCTACAGCAACCGCAGCTACTGGTATCCGCAGTCGCTGGTCACCGACTACGCCACGGCGACCATCGATCTGTCGGTCCCGCCGGGGTGGGGCGTCGTGGCGAGCGGCGCCCCGGCCGGCACCAACCCGCCGCTGGCGGACGGCGGTGCGGACGGCGGGCCCCGCGAGTTCTCGTTCACGGCCCTCCAGCCCGCGCGCTACCTGTCGGCGGTCATCTCCAGGTTCGACGATCACCCCTCGCCGGTTCGGCAGGTCCGCCTCGACGACTCCGCGCCCCGGCCGGCGTCCGCGCAGGCCGAGGGGGGGGTCTTCTACGGCACCCTCGCGATCAGCGCCCACGGCACGCCGCGGAGCGCGGGCGACATCGACGAGACGGCCGAGCGCGCCGCGGACATCGCCGCCTTCTACGCGTCGGTCCTCGGAGACATCCCGTACCCGTCGATGGCGGTGGCCCTGACCGACAGCCGCCTGCCCGGCGGGCACAGCCCCGCCTACTTCGCCCTGATGAACCACGAGCTGCCCCGGCAGCCGGGCACCGTCGTCACCTGGCAGACCGATCCGGCGGTCTTCACCGGCTTCCCGCCCTTCTTTCTCGCCCACGAGATCGCGCACCAGTGGTGGGGACAGGCGGTCGGCTGGAAGAACTACCACGAGCAGTGGCTGAGCGAGGGGCTGGCGCAGTACTTCGCGGCCCTCTACGCCGAGCACGACGAGGGGCCGGAGGTCTTCCAGGACATCATCGAGCGGATGCGGAGCTGGGCGATGCGGCACTCCGACGAGGGGCCGGTCTATCTCGGCTACCGCCTCGGCCACCTCGAGCGCGAGCCGCGGATCTTCCGGGCCCTGGTCTACAACAAGGGCGCGATGGTGCTGCACATGCTGCGCCGGCTGGTGGGAGACGACGCCTTCTTCGCGGGGCTGCGCCGCTTCTACCACGAGTGGCGCTTCCGGAAGGCGGGCACCGACGCGCTGCAGCTGGCGTTCGAGATCGAGGCGGGGCGATCGCTGAGCCGTTTCTTCGACCGGTGGATCCACGAGGCGGCCCTGCCGGACGTGCGGTTCTCGTCGCGTACCGAGAGGACGGGGAGCGGCGAAGAGGTGGTGCTGCGTTTCGAGCAGCGGAGCGAGCGGCTCTTCGAGCTGCCGGTCACCGTGACGGTGCAGTACCGGTCGGGCGAGGAGCAATCGGTGGTGGTTCCCGTGAGCGAGCGCGTGACCGAGCACCGCTTGCCGGCGCGGGGTCGCGTGCGCCGCGTGTCGGTGAACCGCGACCGCATGGCGCTGGCGAACATCGACCAGTAGGCGGCCTGCGCGGCTCCGAGGCGCCGCCCGGCCACGCGAGGCGCGGACGCCGGGTCAGGGGGCCGCGCCGCGGAGCCCGCGGCCCCCTCGAGGGCTGGCTGCGCGCCCCGGCGGAGCCGTCGGGGCGACGATGGGCGGGCGGGGTCGCTCGCGCCCCGATCGACGGACGCCGGACC
The DNA here is from genome assembly GCA_965116765.1 of Vicinamibacterales bacterium. Taxonomy (GTDB): domain Bacteria; phylum Acidobacteriota; class Vicinamibacteria; order Vicinamibacterales; family UBA8438; genus JAJEEA01. Next base: position 3,952,929 of record OZ220718.1, read on the forward strand.
GGGGCGGTTTCCGGCCGGGCGACCGGCCGCGCCGTCCACGGCGATATGATTACGGTGCGCCCCCGGGCGCATGGGAGGCAACCTTGAGCTCGACAACCTCGTTCCGCGGCTGGACCGGGCCCGTGCTGACGCTGATTCTCTCGGGGCTGGCGACGTCCGGCCTCGCCCAGCCGCCCCAGGTGCTGATAGACCCGGTCGCCGAGACCGATGCGGTCCACCCGGACAGCACGGCCCGGGTGGGCCTCGACATCGCCCTCGACCCGGGCTATCACGTCAACTCCGACGCGCCCCTGGACGATCTCCTGATTCCGACGGTGCTGAGGCTCGATCCGCCCGAGGGGTTCACCCTCGAGGGGGTGGCCTTCCCCGAGGCGATCCTGCTCGAGCAGGTCGGCGTGGACGAACCCCTCGCGGTGTTCGAGGAAGAGTTCACGATCGGGGCGGCGTTGCGCGTCGACGCGTCCGTGGCCCCCGGCGCCTACACGGTGCCCGGCACGCTGCGCTACCAGGCGTGCAACGACCGGATGTGCTTCAACCCCGTGAACGCCTCCGTCGACTTCGCGGTGGAGGTGGCGCCGGACAGCCGGCCGCTGACGACGGTGCGGCCGGACCTGTTCGCCGGCCTGACCATGGCCGACCCCGGCGGCGACGCGCCGGCGACGCCGCCGGCGGCGCCCGCCCCGGTCCTCGACGACCTGTCGGTGATGGCCGACCTCGAGGACTTCGAGGTGCTCGGCAGCACCGGGGGGTACCTCGGCACCGAGGCGTTCCTCGATTTCATGGCGGCCTCGGAGTCGGGCGAGGGCGAGCGCGGCTGGTTCGAGGGCCGCGGGCCGCTGGCGATCCTGCTGCTGATACTCGTCGGCGGCCTCGCCCTGAACCTGACCCCCTGCGTGCTGCCGATGATCCCCATCAACCTCGCCATCATCGGCGCCGGCGCCAGGGCCGGCTCGCGCCTGCGGGGATTCGCCCTCGGCGGCGCCTACGGCGCGGCGATGGCCCTCGTCTACGGGGGCCTCGGCCTCGCCGTCATCCTGACCGCCGGGTCGTTCGGCACCATCAACTCGTCGCCGTGGTTCAACGTCGGGATCGCGGCCCTCTTCGTCGTCCTCGGGCTCGCGATGTTCGACGTCCTCGCCATCGACTTCTCGCGGCTGCAGTCGCGGTTCGCGGGCGGGGGCAACCGGGCCGGGTCGTTCCTGGTCGCGTTCGGCATGGGCGCGGTCGCCGCCCTGCTCGCGGGCGCGTGCGTGGCGCCGGTGGTCATCCAGGTCATCGTGTTCTCGAGCAACCTCTACGGCACCGGCACCACCATCGCCCTCGCGCTGCCGTTCGTCCTCGGCATCGGCATGGCCCTGCCGTGGCCCGTCGCGGGGGCGGGGCTCTCGTGGATGCCGAAGCCGGGGGCCTGGATGGTCCACGTCAAGCACGCCTTCGGCGTGTTCATCCTCGGCACCGCGGTGTACTACGGCTACGTCGGCTACGGGTTGTTCGCGCAGCGCTGGGTCGACCCCGACGAGGTCGCGAGCAGCGTCCAGGCGCTGCTGGAGGAGGGCTGGCATGCCTCGCTCGGCCAGGGGCTGGCCACGGCGAAGGCCGAGGACAAGCTGGTGCTCGTCGACATGTGGGCCACGTGGTGCAAGAACTGCCTCACCATGGACCGCACCACCCTCAAGGCCCCGGAGGTCGAGGCCGGGCTCGAGGACTACGTGAAGGTGAAGTTCCAGGCGGAGGATCTCGACGCCTCGCCCGCCGGGGACGTGCTGAGGCACCTCGACGGCATCGGCCTGCCCACGTACGCGATTCTGCGGCCCCGGCCTGACGCCCGGACCGCCGATGCCGGCGACTAGGGGTCTGCGCCGTAGAACGGTGCAGATTCCTGGCAGGGTTGGTTGGGCGCCCAGCGGAGCCGCAGGCGACGATGGGCGGGCTAGCGAGAAGGGACAGGACCGTGATTGAACGCCTTCGGAGCCTGCTGCTCGTCGCGGTCCCGGTGCTGGCGGCGTGCGCCATGCAGCCGGGCGAGGTCAACCTCGTGAGCTCCTTCGGGGAGCAGATCGCGGCGGTCGACGGTGTCACCGACTTCGAGCACGACGGCGACGAGATCACCTTCATGGGCCCGGACGGCCGGGACGGGATCGCCGCGTGGCGGATACGGATCGAGTCGACCGAGCTGGTCGAGAACGACGGGCGGCCGCTCGAGGGTCACGTGGTGTCGTCCTGGTATCGGGACGGAGAGCTGGTCGAGATGATGGGCTCGATGTACACGCTCCCCGAGGCGTTCTTCGACACGGGCCTCGCGCAGGAGTGCTACGCGCTCTGGGACGAGGCGTCGAACGCCTGGGACTGGTAGCCGGCCCGCCGCGACCGCGGATCATCCGCCGGCGGCCGCCGGCACCCTGACCCGCAGCGCCTTCGGATGGACCGCGGCGGACAGCGTGCGTCCGCCCTGCACCGCTTCTCCGTCGACGTGGAACCGGAGCGGCCGGTCCGCGGAGATCGTCACCTCGCCGACCCGTGAGCAGTGCACGTAGGGGTGGCGGTCGACGGTGCCGTTGAAGAGGCGCCAGAGGCCCCGGACGGCCCGCGCGCGGCCGATCGGGTCGACCGACACGAGGTCGAGCAGGCCGTCGTCGAGCCGGGCGCGCGGCGCGATCACCGCCCCGTTGCCGTACTGCCGGCCGTTGGCCACCTCGATCAACAGGGCCCTCCGCTCGACCGCGCGCCCCTCGATCGCGAGGGTGTACCGCTGGCTCCGGTAGCTGACCAGCCGGCGCGCCGTGGCCAGGGCGTAGCCGGCCAGTCCGCGGCCGGCCAGGCCGGCGAACAGGTCGGCCACCGATGCGGGCAGCCCCACCCCGGCGAGGTTCACGAAGGGTCGGCCGGCCAGCTCCCCCACGTCGATGACGCGGTCGCGGCCGCGCAACGCGGTGTCGATCGCCTCCTCGGGCCGGAGGCTGATGCCGAGCTCGCGCGCCAGGCCGTTGCCCGAGCCCGCCGGCACGATGCCCAGCACCGCGTCCCGGCGCATCAGGGCCGAGGCCACCTCGTTGACGGTGCCGTCCCCTCCCCAGGCGACCACCGGGGAGAAGCCGCGTCCCGCGAGGGCCGCCGCGAGCTCGCGGCCGTGGCCCCGCCGCTCCGTGAAGGCCACCTCGTGGTCGGCGCCGGCGGCGGCGCAGCGCCGTCGGATCGCGTCGACGAGATCGGCCGGCCCGCTCCGGCGCGCCGACGATCCCGCAACCGGATTGATGATGAACGCAAGCCGAGACCGCACCGTCAGAGCCTGTTCCGCGCCGACCCCGCCGGCACGGCGAGCGAAGGACCGCCGGCCGTGGCGTGCGGCGATGCGCACGACTCGCGCGCCAACGGTGGTATAGTAGCCTCCCAATTATGGGGAGCCGCTGGGTTCGCACCGTCGTCGTCATCGTAGCACTCGCGACGCTGGGTTTCGCGGGTAACCAGATCCGCCTCTTGAACGCCGCCCTCGCCGACGAGCAGGGCGGAGAGCGGGTCTTCACCGACCTCGGCTGGACGCTCAAGCTCACGCTCGCCGAGCTGAGGAGCGCCCAGCAGGCCTATGTCGCGGACGGACAGGACCGCGAGTACTGGGCCTCCCGGGTCGAGACTCATCTCCAGGCGGTCCTCGGCAGCCTCGACAACCTCAAGCGCCAGGTCTCGAACCCGGACACCCTCGCGGCCCTCGACGACGCGGTCGCGGCGGTCGGCGACATCCGGGACCTGGATGAAGACGCCCGCGAGTACATCGGCTCCGATCAACCGCTGCAGGCATCGGACCTGATCTTCACCCAGGGGTTCGATCTGGTCGATCGCGCCCACGCGCACGTGCAGGCGGCCCAGCAGGAAGAGCGCACGTCGCGTCTCGACCTGATGAGCACCGCACGGGCGAACCAGTCGCGGATGATGTGGACGGCCGTGGCCGTCATCATCCTGTCGATGCTCGTGCTCGCGCCGGCGGGCGCCTCCTCGGACCGGGACGATCCGTCGCCCGACGACGGCGAGTACCACGTCCCCGAGACCAACGGACTGTCGCTGTTGTCGCTCGACGGCGACTCGGGCGACGACGAGCTCGATCTGCCGCCGGTCGACCGCGGGGACCCGGCGGCGGCGCCCGCCTCCCCGGCGGCCGGCGCCGGCGAGGAACCGGCGCGGAAGCCGTCCGCACCGGCGGCGGCGCCGGATCTCGCGGCCACCGCGGCGCTGTGCACGGATTTCAGCAACCTGACGACCCGGGACCAGCTGCCCGGCCTGCTGGCGCGGACCGCGGCGCTGATGAACGCCAGCGGCATCATCATCTGGGTCAGCAACGAGAACGCGCGGGCGCTGCAGCCCGCCCTCGGGCACGGATACGCCCAGGGGACCCTGGAGCGCATCGGCTCGATTCCGCACGTCGGGACCAACCCGACGTCCGCCGCGTTCACGAGCAGGCGCATTCAGGTCGTCGAATCGGAAGGGTCGGACGGGGGCGCCCTGGCCGCGCCGCTGATGGTGTCGGAGCGGTGCATCGGCGTGCTCTCGGCCGAGCTGCGCGAGGGTTGGGAGTCGAGCGACGCGGTTCAGGCGACCGCCTCGATCGTCGCTGCACAGCTGGCGCCGCTGCTGCCTGCCGACGCCGCGGCGGCGGAACCGGTCGCCGCCTCCGCCACCGGCACCCACGACACGAGCGGTTCCGCCACGGGGACGGAGACCGTCAAGCCGGCGTCGTCCTGACGCGACGCCCCGATGGAGCCGTTGAGCCTGCCGCTCGACTACGCCGCCATCGAGCGGATTCTTCCCCATCGCTATCCGTTCCTCCTCGTCGATCGCATCACCGAGTTCGAGGTCGACAAGCGCATCGTCGGCATCAAGAACGTCTCCCTGAACGAACGCTACCTCACGCGCCGGCCCCGCGAGCGCCCGGTGCTGCCGCCGACCATCCTGACCGAGGCGGTCGCCCAGGTGGGCGCCATCCTGATACTCTCGAAGCCGGAGAACCGCGAGAAGCTCATCTACATCGTCGGTATCGAGCGGGTGCGTTATCGCCACCCGGCCCGTCCCGGCGACGTCGTCCACATCGAGGTCAACGTGAAGCGCCTGCGCAGCCGCATGGGCCAGCTGCACGGCATCGCGAAGACCGACGACGGCAGGATCGCGCTCGACGGCCGCATGACCTTCGCCCTCGGCCCCGCGCAGTGACGGCGCATCTCCTTCTGATAGAATGCGCCAATGGCTTCCAAGCAACGTCGCAAGCTGCCCAGGCAGCGACCTCCGGCCCCTCCTCCGGCCGAGCCCCGCTCGAGCGGCGGGCGGTGGGGGCTGATCGCTCTCGCCGTCGTCGCGGTCGCCGGCGCCGGGGCACTCCTGCTGTTGGGGGGTGACCGGACCGCGGTGGCCCCCGAGCAGGCCGGCGAGGCGTCGACGGCCCCTGCGTCCTCCACCGCGACGGCCGGGACCGCCGCCAGACCGGCGTCGGCGGCCCCGCAGTTCGACAGCGAGGACCTCGAGGGACTGCCGATGCCGCCGCTCCCCTACGTACCGCAGACCGCCGGCCCCGCCGACCTGATGAGGCAGGCCTACGTGTTCGCGGCCCGGAACCCGGACGTGCTCGATTACGTGCCCTGCTATTGCGGCTGCGGCCAGACCGACGGGCACGTGGGGAACACGGACTGTTTCGTCGAGTCGCGGGCCCCGAACGGGGCCGTGACCGAGTGGGACATCCACGGCATGACCTGATCGCACTGCCTTGCTGTCGCGCGTGACGCGATGCAGATGCATGCCCTCGGCGCCTCGCCCTCGGACATCCAGGACGCGGTCATGAACAAGTACGCGTCCCAGTCGGCCTATGCCACGCCGACGCCGCCCGCGCCGCGCGGCAACTGAAGAAGACGTGGCTGCCCGGGTACGTCGGCGGTCCGAGTGACCCGTGCCCGGGGAGCCCGCCGTGACCATCCCGAATGGGTCCGCGCGGTTCCCCACCCCCGCCGGCGGAGCTGCTCGCCGGGCTGTACGAGTCCATCCCCGAGGGCATCTACGTCGGCGCCCTCGAAGCCGCCGGCGTCGAGACGCTGGGCGCCAACCCGCACCTGAAGCTCATGTTCGGGTTCGACCCGGACGAGCCCGACGACCGGGTGCGGCCGTTCGAGGCCGAACGGTTCCTCGACGACCGGGCCCGCGCCGACTTCATCGCGCGGCTGCGCCGCGACGGCGCCGTCACCAACTACCTCGTCCGTCTCCGGCGGGTCGACGGCAGCTCGATGTGGGTCGAGGTCACCGCCGCCCTGCGCGCGGGGGAAGGCTCGCGCCCGCCGCGCCTCGACGCTCTCGTGCGCGACGTCAGCGAGCGGCGGAAGCTCGAGGCGCAGGGGCGCGACCCGGGTCACGAGCTGGTGCAGTCGGAGAAGATGGCGGCCCTCGGCCAGACCATCTCGGGCGTGGCCCACGAGCTCAACAACCCGCTGGCGACCATCCTGACGTGCGCCGAACGACTGGCCGCGCGCCCCGTCGAACCCGAGACGAAGCGCGGCGTCGAGACCATTCTCGGCGAGGCCGAGCGGGCGGCCAAGATCGTGCGCAACCTGCTGACGTTCGCCCGCAAGCGCAACACCACGCGAGCGTTCGTCGACATGAACGAGATCGTGCACGACACGCTGGCCTCGCGCGCCTACGAGCAGCGGGTGTCGAACATCTCGACCCTCGACGCCCTCGCCGCCGGGCTGCCCCCCATCTTCTCCGACCCCCACCAGGTGAAGCAGGTGCTGCTGAACCTGGTCATCAACGCCGAGCACGCGATGCTCGCCGCCAACGGCCGCGGGTCGCTCGTCGCCCGAAGCTGGTACGACGAGGCCCGGGACATGGTCACGCTGGAGATCAACGACGACGGGCCGGGGATTCCGGAGGAGGTCCGGAACCGGATCTTCGATCCCTTCTTCACCACCAAGGCGGTCGGCAAGGGCACCGGGCTCGGGCTGACCGTGGCCTACGCCATCGTTCAGGAGCACGGCGGGCGGATTCGGGTGGACTCGACGCCCGGCGCCGGCGCGTCGTTCTTCGTGTCGTTTCCCGCCCGCGCGGGGTTGTCCCGCGCGGCCCCGGCGCCGACCCTTCCCGCGCCCACCGCCGGCGCCAGCATCCTGCTCGTGGAGGACGAGCCGGCCCTCGCGGCGGCGGTGGCCGACTCGCTGGGCGACGCCGGCTACCGCGTGGAACGCGCCGCCGACGGCGAAGAGGCGCTCGCGCGGGTCGAGGCCCGGCCCTTCGACCTCGTCATCTGCGACCTCAAGATGCCGCGGCTCGACGGTCGCGCGTTCTACCGGTGGCTGTGCGAGGAGAATCCGTCGCTCGCCCGCCGCATGATCTTCGTCACCGGCGACGTGGCGGGCACCGACGCCGAGCGCTTTCTCGTCGAGAGCGGATGCCGATGGCTGGCCAAGCCGTTCCGGCTCCGCGACCTGCTCCGCATGGCCAACGAGGTGATGAGGTAGACGTCTGCGACATCGCGCGGCGCGGGCGGGAGGGTCGGTTCGGCGGCGAGCGGAGCCGGGACTCCGCTCGCCGGGCCGGGAATCGGCGCGCCCGGGGGACGGGCGGGAGGTCACGCGGCGTTCGACCTGGGGGCGGCGGCGACGCGCGATGGGGCCGCTTCCGCGACCGCGGGCACGCGGGCCTTCGCCATGTTCAGGCGGCGGCGGCCCGCCGGTCCCCCGCCGGTCGTCGTCGCGGCCATCGCCCTCGGATCGAGGTCCGGACCCAGCTCCTTGCGGAGCCGCTGCACCGCGCGGGCGTGCAGTTGCGACACGCGGGACTCGTTGACCCCGATCTCGCTGCCGATCTCCTTCATCGTCACGTCGCCGTAGTAGTAGAGCCCGATGACCTTCCGCTCGCGGGCCGGCAGCGACTTGATGGCATCGCGCACCCGCCTGGCGACGTCGCCCTGCTCGCACACGCGATCGGGTCTCGGCTGCTCCGCCGGCATCATGACCGGAGGCAGGTTGGCGCTCTGCCCGGGGTCGACGGAGGCGAGGGGCGACGTCGATTCGATCGCCTTGATGCGGACGATGGTCCGGCTCAGCGCCGCCTCGTCGTATCCCATGTGCTGCGCGAGGTTCGCCAGCGACGGCTCGTCTCCGAGCTCGTGGCGCAGCTTCTCGCGGGCCGCCTCGAGCTCGCGCCTGACCTTGCGGACCCCGCGGGGCCACGCGTCGCGGCGCAGGGCGTCGATCATCGCGCCGCGGACACGGCGCTCCGCGAAGGTCTCGAACTTGATGCCGCGCCCCTCGTCGAACCGGTGGGCCGCGTCGATGAGCCCGATCATGCCGTCCTGCACGAGGTCGCCGAGGTCTATCGAGTGCGGCATGGAAGCCGCCATGCGCCGGGCCATCGCCTCCACGAACGGCACGCCCGCGGCGATGCGGTCGTGACCCTTGCCGTCGGTTGCTTGCGCCTTCATGATGGTCGCCTCCAGGACATCGGTCAACCGCGGCGCGCTGCCTGCCGGAGAGAGACAGCCGCCGCGCATGGAGACGATTAAAGCAAGTGACGTGCCAGCTCATGACGAGCGCCGTCGACGAAGGCCCCCGTGAAGCCGTGATTTCTGTAACCTGCTGTTGAAGAGTGAGTTATGCGCCCGATCCCGCGAAGGTCCATCGAGCTTCCTCGCGGGCCGAACTCGACCTGGCCGTCATGGAATTGACGTGTCGCGCTCCGGCGTGTCATCGTATTGACGCCTGGGCCGGGCGGGACGATGGGCGTGGAGGGGGAGGACCGGCCGGGCGCCGGGGGGCCGGCGGAGTCAGTCGCGGAAGCGTTGCTGGATGTAGCGGGCGGCGCTGATCGCTTCGACGACGCTCGTCACGATCTGGGATGCCCGGGCGCGGCTCGCGTCGTCCTCGAGCTGCGCGTCGAGGAGCTCGGCGTTCGCGAGAATGATGCCGAGCTGGTTGTTCAACCGATGGAAGAGATCGCCGAGTTCGGTCGGCTGGTCCATCTGGGGAAGGTCCATCGTTGCCGGGACACGGGAGCGTTGTGCGGGACCGGCCCGCCGTCAATCCGCGTGCGGCGGCTCCGTCGGGGCGGCTCCGGCGCGCGGGTCGCGCCACAGCGTATCGACGAATATCCGCACCGAACCGCCGGCCGTCCGCACGTACTCGACCTTGCCGCCGGCGATCCAGTTGTAGATCGTGCGGCGGCTGACTCCCACCAACTCGCACGCCTGCGCGATCGAGAGGGTTTTTCTATCGCCAATCATGACAGACGCTCGCGTTTCGCCCGGCCCGGTCTCGCCTTCGCCTTCACTCCCGGCCCGGCTCAAGGATGGTATCGGCAGCTGGCGACCCTTCCATTAGCCGGTCCGCGCCGGCGTCGCCGCCGCCCGGGAGTCTGCGGCGTCGAACGGTGCAGACTCCCGGCAGGGTCGGTCGGGCGCCCGGCGGAGCCGAAGGCGACGATGGGCGGGCCCGGGGTCTGCGGCGTCGAACGGTGCAGACTCCCGGCAGGGTCGGTTGGGCGCCCGGCGGAGCCGAAGGCGACGATGGGCGGGCCGGGGGTGTCGAGAGAGGCCGGCGCCCATGCCTGATCGCGAGGTCCCGGTGCTGCTGGTGGAGGACGAGGCCTCGTTGCGGGAGGTCACCGCCCGGCGGCTCGCCGACGAGGGCTATCGGGTGGTCGAGGTCGACAACGGGGAGGCGGCGGTCGAGCGCCTCGCCGAGTGCGCCTTCGACGTCGTGCTGACGGACCTGCGGCTGCCGGGCATCGACGGCACCGCGGTGCTCGACGCCGCCCTCGAGCGTTATCCCGACATCGTCTGCATCGTCGTGACCGGCTTCGGCACCGTCACCGACGCGGTGGGCGCGATCAAGCGCGGGGCGGCCGACTTCATCACCAAGCCGTTCCAGTTCGGCCAGCTGCTGCACGTCATGCGGTCGGCCCTCGAGCAGCGCCGCCTCCGGTCCGAGAACGCCTGGCTGCGGTCGCAGATCCAGGAACGCTACCGGTTCGAGGGCCTCGTGGGCCGCAGCTCGAGGATGCGCGAGCTGTTCGACCTGCTGGAGACGGTGGCCGCGAGCCCGAGCACCGTCCTCATCACCGGCGAGACCGGCACCGGCAAGGAGCTGGCGGCGAGGGCGATTCACCATAACGGGGCGCGGCGCGGCCACCGCTTCGTGGCCCTGAACTGCAGCGCGGTGCCCGAGACCCTGCTCGAGGCGGAGCTGTTCGGCCACGTGCGCGGCGCCTTCACCGGCGCCGTCTCGACCCGGCAGGGCCGGCTGGAATCGGCGCACGAGGGCACGCTTTTCCTCGACGAGGTCGGCACCATGAGCGCCCCCCTGCAGGCCAAGCTGCTGCGGGTGCTGCAGGAACGCGAGTTCGAGCGCATCGGAGACACCCGGCCGATCCGGATCGACGTCCGCGTCATCGCCGCCACCAACGCCGACCTGGCGCAGCTCGTTCGCGACGGCGGGTTCCGCGACGACCTGTACTACCGCCTGAACGTCATCCCCATCTTCCTCCCCCCGCTGCGGGAACGCCGCGAGGACATCCCGCTGCTCGTCGGGCACTTCCTCGAGGCCCTCGGCCGCCAGCAGGGCCGGGCGCGGGAGGTGACGGTGACGCAGGCCGCCATGCGGCGGTTGATGGCGTACGAGTGGCCGGGAAACATCCGCCAGCTCGAGAACGCGATCGAGCGCGCGCTCACCCTGAGCCGGAACCGCGCCTGGATCGACGTCGGCGACCTGCCGCCGGAGCTGCAGCAGGCCTCGTGGTCGGAGCCGGCGGCCCTGCCCGCCATTCCCGAGGAGGGCTTCGACATGGCCGCGTACATCGCCGGCATCGAGCGCCAGCTGATACGGCGGGCGCTCGACGACACGGGGGGGAACCGGCAGCAGGCGGCCCGCCGGCTCGGCCTCAAGCGGACCACCCTGGTCGAGAAGCTGAGGCGGCTGGGGGAAGCCGACGGCGGACGGGCGGGGCCGCGTGCGGAGCGGTGAGCAGGGCCTCCGGCGAAAGACGGTCGGAGCCGCAACGGAACGCCACGGCCCCTGACCCGCCCGGCTTGCCCAATCGGCCCCGAACGCGACCGCAAGGTCGCGCTACGGCCTCCGCCCGGCGCCCGGCCAACCTTGCAGAAGCCCGTACCGCTTCTACGGCGCCGACACCTCGCCCGCCGAATCGTCGACAGCGGCCCCGCCTGGCGCCCCGCCGACCGTCGAGGAGTCGGCCGCTCTACGTCACCGACGCCTACCAGCCCGTGGCGAAAGTCCCCGCTGCATTCGAGCGGCGATGCATCCCGCGCCGAGGTGTTCGGGGAAGAGAACGATCGAGGGTCGTGGCCCCTCCAGGTCTATTCCCCCAAGAGCATGCACTCTCGGTGCAACGCGGGGTTTGTAGAGTCGACGACTGGCGCGGTGGCGGTAGGCGGACGGGGGTAGCTGTTCCCGGCGGCTTTCGCCCGCTGTCGGTGCCTCACTCCTCGCCATGGCTCCGTTTCCAGTCGCCGCTCATCGAACCGGACGAGCGGATTTCCCGCATCCGGCTCTCGGACGAGATCATGCCTTCGCCCACGGAAAGCTCGCCGTTCGCAACCCAAGGCGCGTGAGCCCGTAGTCGGACCAGAGCCGCATGGCCGGGAATCGCACCTCCTTCCCGGTCCGCACCTGGTGCTTGCGACAGAGCCATTGGCGCAGCCGCCGGGTCGCGTGCCGGTCGACCGCCTCGTAGGCCGGGCTGACCTGCCCCAGGGTGAAGTAGTTCGCCCATCCCGTCAACAGACGGTTCAGGCGCGCCACCACAACGCCCGGCGGCAGGTGCCCACTACGCGGCGTCGTCAGTTCGCTCACGCGGCGGCAGATGCTCTGGACGCTCGCCGAGCTCGGGCGCGTGCCGATGTAGGCGGCTCCCGTGGTCGGTCGATAGTTGCGCCCAATCCGGTAGCCGAGGAACGTCATCGGTTCCTCCGGCACCCGGCAGCAGCGGGTCTTCTCGGCGTTCATCGGCAGCTTCAGTCGCTTCATCAGTCCCTCGACTGCCGCCAGCATCATCGATGCCGGCGCTCGGCCGAGCACCGCGAAGTCGTCCGCATAGTTGACGATTTCCGCTCCGAAGCACCGGGCGTACCCCAGCACCTTCCAGCCCCGGATGAAGCGACGCATGTAGACGTTGCTGAACAGCGGCGAAATCGGCGCCCCTTGCGGGGTACCCTTCCGCTCGCGTCGCGCACGGTTCGTCCGGCGGCGTCCGCCCCGACCGTCGTCCTCCTCGACCGCCATCTCCAGCCACGCCTTGACCCACCCCAACAGCCGACCGTCGCTCACGCGACGGGCGACCGATTTCAGCAGGTCCGCGTGCGGGATTTCGCCGAAGTAGTTCGTCAGGTCGGCGTCCACCACCTCCCGGTGCCCGGTGTTCAGCAGCCGGTGTACGCGTCTGACCGCGTCATTCGCGCTCCGGCCCGGCCGGTAGGCGTATTGCTCCGGTTCCAGGTCCGCTTCGAAAATCGGCGACAACACCAGCATCGCCGCCGTCTGCGCCACCCGGTCCCGGAGACACGGTATGCCCAACGGCCGGAACTTCCCGCGCTGCTTCTTCGGGATGAGCACCTGCCGAACCGCACGCGGCCGGTAGGTCCCCTCCTTCAGGTCCCGCGCCAGTGCGCCCAACCACCCGTCCACCCCCTGCGATTCGACGTCCGCGACCGTCTCGCCGTCCACCCCGGCCGCGCCGCCGTTGCGGCGGACGGTCTGCCAGGCGACCGCAAGCACGTCGTCGCGCCACACCTTGTCGCTCAGCGAGTAGAACCGGAAGTCGGCGAGCTTCCTTCGCTTTCGCATGTAGCACCGTCTGGAGTCGCTGAACACGTTCTGAGGCTGCTAGGCCTTCGCCAGTCCCCACGTCCCTTCCTCCGTCATGCGCTGCTCTCGAACCGAGGCCCCTTCCCTCCACCGGCGTTACCCGGCTTCCCCGGTACTACAGGCCTCTCCGCCACCCTCGCCGGCCCAACCTGACCCTCGCGGGCTGTCGGTTGGCGCGTGCCACGCCACCGGCAGGGCTTCCCGTGTTGCGTCCATTCCCCTCTTCCATGCGTGCTGTCGCCAATACCCCGGCGGAAACGGTCGGTGCTCCCGTCGCTCGCTTCCCGACCGCTGGCAGCCTTCCCCGTGTGGCAGGCGGGTCGGCTTCCGCATCACAGGTTTCGGGGCCTGCTCGGCGTTCAGTCGCGTTACGGCCCGCATGGTCGCTGAACCGCCCACGGCGGCCCTTGTCGTCGGAGTGCTTCGGGCGATATCGTTGCCTCCATCGTCCGCTCCGATTGCTACCGGCTGGAGCGACAGTTGCCGGGCGGGATTCGCACCCGCTGAGGAATGGCGCCGTCACGGCGCACCACCACGGGCTGCTACGCGAACAGCCGCATCGGCTCGAACGAGCCCTTGAGAATCGACGCGCTGTCGTCGAACCCGAGCCACCCCTCGATCATCGACGCGTAGACGCGCCTGAAGTCGGTGGTCATCTTCAGGTTGCCGTCGTCGAGATCGGTCAGGCTGGGGTGCCGGCCGTGCAGGCCGCCGGCGACGCCGGGGCCGACGACGAACATCGGGGTCGCGGTGCCGTGGTCGGTGCCGAGGCTGGCGTTCTCCTCGACGCGGCGGCCGAACTCGGTGAACACCATCATCGCCACGTCGCCGGCGCGGCCGATGCGCTGCAGGTCGTCCATGAACCCCCGGATCGCGTCGGCGGTGTACGCGAGCAGGCGCGAGTGCGGGTCGGCCTGGTGCACGTGGGTGTCGAACGAGTTGCCCTGGTAGGCGACGTAGTAGAGCCGCGTCGGCATGTCGGCGTGGATCAGCGCCGCCACCTGCCGGAGCTGCGGCGAGAGGCCGCCGATGCCGTAGTCGACGGGGGTGCGGTAGGCGGCGGACGCCTCGCGGACGAGCTGCGCGCTCTCGACCGCGTTGGCCGCCGTCGACGCCAGGAACTCCAGGGCGGGGTTGTCGGCCGCCGTCGGCCGCAGCCGCTCGATGGCCTGCTTCTCCGTCTCGGTGCCCACCCGGCGGAAGCCGCGGGGATTGTTGAAGACGAGGGGCTGGTGGTGGCGCGCCTGCACCGCCAGCGACTGGCGGGTCCCGATGTTGACGATCCTGTTGCCCTGGGCGTCGTGGTCATAGACGCCGTCGGCGAGGCGGCCCAGCCACCCGAGGGGCTCGCCGCCGTTGGGCACCCCGGTGTGCCAGAACCCCATCGACGAGAAGTGCGACAGGCTGGGGTTGTCGTAGCCGCAGCCGTGCACGACGCCGAGCATGCCCTCCTTGTAGAGGCGCTCGAAGCCGGTCATCGACGGGTGCAGCCCGTAGCCGTCGGCGATGGGGATGACGTCGCGGGGCCGGACGCCGAGGTTCGGCCGCACGCGGTAGTACTCGTCGTCGCCGTAGGGGACGACGGTGTTCAGGCCGTCGTTGCCGCCGGACAGCTCGACGACGACGAGGATGCGCTCGGGACGGCTCTCGGCGCTCGTGCCCTCGAGGGCCTGCGCGGTCAGCGCCGCCGACGTCCGGTCGAGCAGCACCGGCAGCCCGGCGGTGAGCCCGATGCCGTACAGCCCCTTCCGCAGGAAGTCGCGCCGCGAGCAACCACAGCCGTTGAGTTGGCGGATAGTCATCGTTCCTCTCTCCACTACACCCGAAGTGTCTGCGCCTCGGACGACGGGGACTCCTGCGGGGTCGGGGGGCGAAGCCGCGGCGCGGTGACCCGACCGCCGGGCGACGAGTTGCCGCGCCAGGTACGGCCATCGACGCGAGCTTGCCAACCTTGCACCCGGACGCAGCCCGTTCTCGCGGTTCCGGCGCCTGGCGCGTGACGCGGTCGGTCCCCGTCACCGCGCTACGCGAGCTGGTACTCCGGCGCGCTCAGCACGAGATAGAGCAGCGAGCGCAACGCCCCTTCCACCCGCGGCCCCGGCCCCGGCAGGCGGTCGCCGCCCAGGTCCTCCCGCAGCCGCTCGACGAGCACCGCGCGGGCCGCGTCCTCGACGGGAACGCGGAGGAACCGCCGCACGAAGTGGTCGACGACGTCCCCGGCCGTCGTGGCCCCGGCCGCCGTCACCATGGCGAACAGATCGAGGTCGGCGGTGGCCCTCGGAATCGGAATCAGCCGGTCGAAGGCCATGACGTAGCCCATGTAGCCGCCGTAGCGGGTGTTGTACTCCTCGTCGCGGTCGACGAGCCGGCTCGACTCGGCGTCGCCGCCCTCCTGGGTGGCGGCGGTGATGTTCATGCCCTGCTCGATGCGCCGGCCGACCCGCGCGTAGATGCCGGGGACGTTCCGGTCGGGCGCCCAGAAGCCGTCGCGGTCGGGGAACAGGACGCCGCGGAACAGGTTGCCGCGCTCGAGGAGCAGGGCCGGCGTGATCCACGTCCGGCCGCCGGCCCACCCCGCCACGTTGGGCGGATTGAACAGCGTCTGGCCCAGGCCCGCCGTCAGCCGGTTGAAGTCGGGGATGGTGGGCAGCCGGGTCAGGCCGAGCTTCCGGTAGGTCGAGACCACGAGCTGCACGGGGCTCTTGATCTGCGTCGCCACCGAGGCCGGGCTGTAGAAGTCCCTCGACAGGAAGATCCGCCGCAGCAGGGGCCGCAGCTCGTAGCCGGCCTCGCGGAACGTGTCGCCGAGCTCGGCGCGGGTCGCCGGGTCGAGCTCCTCGCGCACCAGGAACCGGTAGAGCTTGCCGGCGATGAACTCGGCCGTCACCGGCGTCTCGAGGATGATGTCGATGATGTCCTCGCCGTCGAAGGGGCCGGTGCGCCCGAGGAAGGTCTTCTCGCCGAAGTCGTGGTTGCCGGCGTCGAACCGGAACTCCACGCCGTCGTTCGTCCATCCCGTGAACGCGCGGGAGGCCTCGCGGATGTCCCGCTCGCTGTAGTTGCCCACCCCCATCGTGAACAGCTCGAGCAGCTCGCGCCCGAAGTTCTCGTTGGGGTGGTCCTTGCGGTTCTCGCCATTGTCGAGATAGACGAGCATCGCGGGGTCGGTGAGGATGCCGACGAGCAGGTCGCGGAAGTTGCCGGCGGCGTTGGCGCGCAGCATGTCGTTCTGGCGGTGCATCATGCGGGCGTCCCGCACCTTGCCGGCGCCGGTGGCGAAGTGCCCGTGCCAGAACAGCGTGAGCTTCTCCTCGAGGGGGCGGCGGGTCGTCAGCATGCGCCCGCCCCACCACGTCGCGAGGCGCTGGGTCTCGATGGCGTTGGCGCGCAGGCCGTAGAAGAACGTGTTGACGACGGGCTGCAGCCGGCGCGACTCGCCCTCGGGCAGCATCGCGACGCCCATCGACGTCCCCGTCTCCCGCGCGATGCGCACCGCCTCGGCGCGGCTCTTGGGGAACGGGTCCATCCCCGCGTCCCAGATGGGCGAGGACTCGAACGCGGGGGCGGCCGCGTCGTCCACGGCGGCGAACTCGACGAGGGCGTCGACGGCGGCCTCGGGGGTCATCGCGGCCAGCCGCTCGATCTCGGCCGGCGTCGCCCCGAAACCGGCGCGCTCGACGAGGTGCGCGGCCCCCTCGTAGCTCCAGTCGGCGGCGGTGATCGGCGTCAGGTCGTCGACCCACTCGTCGGGGCCCGACTCCGCCGCGAGGGCCGCGGCGGCGCCGAGCGCGGCCAGGACCGCGGCCGCGAGCAGCCAGCCGAGACGCCGGCGGACGCGCAGACGGTCCCGAATGTGCTCGGGGGCCACCAGCAGGACGGCGGCGAGCAGCCAGCCGAGGGGCCGGAGCATCGCCATGCACCAGCAGTCGGGCCCCGCCGCGGCGGTGTCGTAGTCGTTGCGCAGCTTCGTCATGACCGGCCTCCGAAACGAGCACGCCCTACCGCGCCGGGGGGGAGAGAGGGGCTCGTCGGGCAGCCGCTCTCCGCAGCCGCAGGCACGCCCGGGCGCGCGGGGGAGAGAGACACCGCCACCAGCGCCCCGGCCCGGCTCACGGCACGCCCGACCGCGCAGTCGGGGAGAGGCGACCGCGGCGGCGAACCGGGCCGCACGCTTCGGCTTCCCCCGACGGCCAACCGGGCCACGTCGCCCCGCGCAAACGGGCCAACCTGTGCATGATACGCCAATCCGCGGTGCAGGAGCATGGGTGCCGGGGGGCGCGGCGCGGCGCCCACCCGCCCAGCGCGCGACCTCTGCCACATGCGGCGAACGGAGGCGCGTCGACCCGTCCCCCACCGGCGGCCGATCGCCCGATCGGGAAGTCCCGACCGCTGGAACCCCTGGCGAGAGCCCGTGCAGCCTTCCGCCGCTGCCGCGGCGGTTCACCAACCCGGTTGTGGTGCAGACGTAGAGGGTTCCTCGAGCAAGTGCTGCCTTCCGCCGCTGCCGCGGCGGTTCACCAACGGGCCGCTCAGGCCGGATCGCGGTGGACGGTGCCGGGGGCGAAGGCCGGCATGCAGACGGCCACGTACTCCGCGCCTCCGGCCTCGGGACTCGAGTAGCGGACCCACTCCCCGGGCTCGGCGACGACCGCCTGCCCGGCCCGCACGTCGATGACGCCCGCCTCGTGCTCGACCCGCAGCAGGCCGCGAAGCACGACCGTGAGCTCGCGGAACTCGGGCCGCTGCCCCGGCTCGATCCACCCCTCGGGAGAGACCATCCGGGCGACGCTGAGGTCCTCGTGGCCGGTGTTCACCCGCCCGGCGTACTCCTCGATGCGCTTCGGCAGGTTGCCGGCCGCCTGCACGACGGTGGGGTGCTCGATCAATCTGGGCATCGGTCGACCGTCCCGGGTGTTTCCTGCTCGACACGAACAGCCGCGGGCTATTCTCCCGCCACCGTCAACAACGAGCTCACGTCCCGCCACAGCTTGTCGAACGAGGGCGCGGCCCGTGCGGCGTCGAGATCGAAGATCGCCGTGAGCGCGGGCTGGTCGAGCGTCTCGCTGTAGGGCTGGTCGGGCATGAGCCTGCTCAATCGTTCCTTCGCGCCCCGAATCGACTCCGGCGCGGGCTGCGGTCCAACCGACTCGGAGATGCCCCGTTTCCCGGCGAGAGACTCGATGGCGGCCAGAAACCAGGCTTCGTACTCCATCTTCGCCAGCACGGCCCGGATGGCCCGATCAGCCCGGGTCGCCCTCGCGCGCCGCAGGATCTCCGGGGCAAGCTCTCCGGGACAATCCCCCTCCGCGTCGATCAGGATCAGGACGCCCCCGCCGGCCCCCGCCCGGCGGGCGGCGAGCTCGACGTCCCGCTCCAGCTCTCCCTCCTTGAGAAACCGCTGCCGTCTTACACGAATCGGTCGAAGGGCGTCCAGGGCGCGCGCCGGCACGACACGGGCCGCGATCCGCCGAAGCAGGATCGGAACGGCCTTCACATCACCGTGGCCTTCGACGATGGAAGCGATTCTGAGCACGGCTCACGACTCGCGGCCGAAGAGGTCGAGCTGGTTCGGCTTGAGGTTCGAGATGGCAGGGTCCGGATCCAGCTGGTTCATTCGGAGGAGTTCGCCGGCCGTGAACAGATGTTCCCTCAAGGCCGAGCGTCCCACCGTATCGAGCGGGCCGATGCGAGTCTCCCCGTCCTCCGCGACGACGGCGAGAACCGAATCGTCGGAGATGTCGGGATGATCGAGCAGATCGGGGCTGTGGCTCGTGACGAGAACCTGCGCGTGCCCTGCGGCTTCGTGCAGTCCATCGATGAGGACCCCCGCGGCCGCCGGATGGAGTGCCGCTTCCGGCTCTTCGATGGCGACCAGCCGCCGGATCGATCCATCGTCCCCGGCTCCCTGAAAGAGCGCCAGCAGCACGCCGAACGCTCGCAGGGTGCCGTCGGACATGTTGCTCGCGAAGAAGCGCCAGGGGTGCTGCGCGCCTCGGACGACCTGTCGGAACTCGAGGGCTTCCCGGGGACCGATCAGGCGCCGGGCGACGGCGGTCAACCCCGGAACGACCTCACCCAGGTACTCCTCGATGCGGGCCTTGAACCTGGGCGAGCGCATCGCCAGGTTGGACAGAACGCTGGCGGCGTTGCTCCCGTCCCGCTTCAGCAGGTCGCCGGGATCGGGCGGCTGCAGGTCGCGGATGGCCGCGGGGTTCAGGTTGTAGAACCCGGTGCGGGACAACGCATCGTAGACCGGCCGAAACGCGCTGCTGCCCGATACGGCGACGAGATACAGGCGGTCGACGGCGGCGGCCGGGGGCGGAGACAAGGTGCTCCTGAGAACGTGCCCCCGCGCGAGTTCGTAGAACTGGGCTCCGTCTCCGCTCCGATGGGCCACGTAGCACTCTTCCCGCTGTATCTCGAAACCGCCCCGCGGCCGGGCTCCCACCGTGAACGCGTAGTGACCCCGCGATTCTGCGAGCTCGAAGGACACGCGGATTCCGAAGTGCGTCGGATGCCCTCCGGAACGCCGGCGAACCTCGCTCATCCCGCCCCGGTCGCGGAGCGCGTGATCGATGGAGAAACGGAGGGCGTCGGCCACGAAACGAATGGCGTCCAGGAAGTTGCTCTTGCCCGAACCGTTGGGGCCGACGAGAAACGAGAGTTGGGCGGGCGAGACGTCGCACGCGGCGATGCTCTTGTAGTTTCGAAGCACGACGCGCGTCATCAACCTCCGATCCGCCGTCACCGCCTCCCCTCCATCGCTCCTGCCGCCGTTCGAATCACGGCCCGGCCGGCGCACGCGCAGCCGACGGCCCGGCACCGTCCGAGACCGGGCCCGGTGCCGGTATAGGGTCGCCGAGCTCGAAGAACTCCCGGATGACCCCGCGTAGCGCGTCGAGCGACGGGGACGTGTTGATCGCGGTGCGCAGGTGCGACCCGCGGTCGATCCCCTTCGTGTACCAGGACCCGAGGGCGCGCAGCTTGTTGACGATCCACCGCTCCCGGCTCGCCGGGCTCCGGCGCTTCGGCCCGACCTGCCGGTCGAGGCCCGCGGTGTGCCGGAAGCCCTCGCGCTCGATCTCGGTCGCCTCGCTCAGGAGCAGGTCGATGTAGGCGAGCAGGAACCGCCCGCGCTCGTGCAGCGGCACCGGGGGCGGGGCGCCGCCTCCCCACGCGGCCCGCGCCTGGTCGAAGATCCAGGGGTTCCGCAGCGCGCCCCGGCCCACCAGCACGCCGGCGACGGCGGTCTCGCGCATCCGCTCCACGACGTCGCTCGGCGTCACGCAGTCGCCGCTGCCGAACACGGGGATCGACAACCCGCGGGCCACCTCGTCGATGAGCGACCAGTCGGAACGCCCCGTGTAGGACTGCGCCGCGGTCCGGCCGTGCACCGCCACCGCGGCGGCGCCCACCTGCTCGACCCGCTTCGCGAGGTCGGGCGCGTTGACGTGCTCGCCGTCCCAGCCGGCCCGCATCTTGACGGTGACGGGAATGGACACCGCCCGCGTCATCGCCCCGACGACCTCGGCCGCGTGCTCCGGCGTCCGCATGAGGCTGCACCCGGCATGGTGCTTCGCGATCTTGGGGACGGGGCAGCCCATGTTCACGTCCACGATGTCGGCGCCCATGCCCTCGACGATCTGCGCCGCCGCCGCCATCTTGCCCGGGTCCCCGCCGAAGATCTGGATCGAGACCGGCCGCTCCTCCTCGGTGTACTCCGCGTACTCGAGGGTCCGGTCGATGCCGCGTACCAGGCCCTCGGAGCTGACCATCTCGGTCACCACCAGCCCGCAGCCCCCGCCCCGCTTGACGAGGCGGCGGAACGCGGTGTCGGTCATCCCCGCCATCGGGGCGAGGGCGAACGGCGAGTCGAGGGCGACGGAACCGATGTTGACGGATGGACGCGGCTCCGCGTCCGGCGCGGGGTGGGACATGTCGTTCATCCGGACCGCGACCGAATCGCGGCCCGGATCCTCGGACGGTCGGGGCGGCTCAGAAGCCGGGAGGCGGGGTCCGCGGGCGGGTCAGGCGCTCGTCGTAGATCACCTTCAGCCCGTCGTCCAGCCACTCGATGATCGCCTCGTTGCGAAGCGTGGTCAGGTAGCGGTCGAGGGCCTCGAGCCGGCGTTCGTTGAACACGCTGTTGACGATCTGCTCGCGTACCTCCTCGAACGGCGTCGGGGTGGCGGCGGTCGACGACTCCAGCTTCAGGATCTGGTAGCCGGCCGGCGTCCGGGCGACCTCGCCCACCTCGCCCACCTCGAGCGCCTCGATGCGGGCGCGGATCTCCTCGGCGAGGTCGCCGAGGGCGATGGGGCCGATCAGGCCGCCGTTCGCCCGCGACACGCCGTCGGACAGCTCGCCGACGACCGCCTCGAACGGCTCGCCCGCGCGCACCCTGGCCAGGGCCGACTCGGCGCGGCTCCGCGCCAGGTTGTCCCGCGCGACGTTGAACGCCCCGCCCTCGGCCGGGACCGTGACCAGGATCTCCCGCAGCATGACGGTGGCGGGCCGGGTGTACTGGGCCAGATTCGACTCGTAGTACTCCCGGGCCTCGACGTCGGTCATCGAGACCCGCCGCAGCACCTGGTCCTGCTGCACCTGCCCGGCCAGCATCTGCTCCTCCATGACGACGCGCAGCTCGGCGAGGCTCATGCCCTGCTCCTGCCGCAAGGCGACGACGAGCTCCTCGTCCGTCATGTTGTTGTCGACCTTGATGCCGTCCAGAAGCTCCTCGAACGTCTCGTCGTCGAGCGAGTACCCCATGTCGCGCCCGCGCTGCACGAGCAGCATCTGGTCGACGGCGTTCACGAGAACATCGGGGGTGATTTCCCGCAACGCCATCTGCAGCTCGGCGTCGGTCTGGGGCGTCACCGGTCGAGTGCGCAGGGCGTTGATCTGCGCCTGCTCCAGATCGGTCTGGGTGATGAGGTCGCCGTTGATCTTCACGAGAATCCGCTGGAACACCACCGCGCCCGGTATGCCCGACGTCAGGGCCTGCGCGGCGGCGGTGGCGGCGCCCGAAAGGACGACGCCGAGAACCAGGAGCGAAGTCGCGGCTCGATAGAGGTCTCTTGGCATGGCGATCACCTTCTTCACGATTCTACCGCCTGCAGCCCGCGCAACTCCACCAGCAGGCCCCCGACGCGGGTCAGGAGCGAGGCCGGGCCCTCGCGGTCGCGCCGGGCCCGCTGGAACTCGGCCCGCGAGAACCCCGCCTCGACCTCGCCGCTGCGGGCCCGGGCCGTCCACCACGACGGCGACTCGCGGCCCCCCCGGGCGGCGCCGGCGGCGCGGAGGTCGGCGGTGAGCATGGCCGGCGGCTTCAGCTCCAGGTCCCGTCTCCGCTCGACGAACCGCATGAGCCGAACCGGGTCCACCGCCGTCGTGGTCCTGAACTTCACGACGAGCTGCGAGCCGTTCCGATCGAGCGACTCGATGCCGAGCTCGTCGGCGACGAGACGGACGCGGCCGTACTCGACGAGCATCGAGATCGAGGGCGGCGCCGGCCCGTAGCGGTCGCGCAGCTCGTCGGCGAGCGCCGACAGCTCGGTCTCGCTGCGGGCCGAGGCGACCCGGCGGTACACGGTCAGCCGCTGGTTGGTGTCGGGGATGTAGTCGGCGTCGATCTTCAGGTCGACGTCGAGGTTGACGGCGGCCCGGGCGGCCTCTTCGACCTCCTCGCCCTTCAGCTCGCGGACGGTCTGGTCGAGCAGCTTGACGTACATGTCGAACCCCACCGACTCGATGTGGCCGCTCTGCTCGCCGCCCAGGAGGTTCCCCGCCCCGCGGATCTCGAGATCGAGGGCGGCGACCCGGAACCCGCTGCCGAGGTCGCTGAACTCGCGGATGGCGGCCAGCCGACGCCGCGCCACCGGCGACAGCGATCCCTCCGGCGGCACCAGCAGGTAGGCGTAGGCCCTTCGGTCGGATCGCCCCACCCGCCCCCGCAGCTGGTAGAGCTGGGCGAGGCCGAACCGCTCGGCGTGGTTCACGATGATGGTGTTGGCGTTGGGAATGTCGAGGCCGTTCTCGATGATGGTGGTGGCCAGGAGCACGTCGTACCTGTGCTGCACGAAGTCGACCATGCACCGCTCGAGCGCGCCCTCCTCCATCTGTCCGTGGCCGACCGCGATGCGCGCGTCGGGGAGGAGACGGGTGAGCAGCTCGCCCATCGCGTAGATGGAGGTCACGCGGCTGTGCAGGAAGTAGACCTGTCCCCCCCGCTCGAGCTCGGTGCGGATGGCGCGGACGATCACCTGCTGATCGAAGCGGACGACGTTGGTCTGGATGGACTGGCGGTCCTTCGGAGGCGTCTCGATGACCGACATGTCGCGGATGCCCGCGAGCGACATGTTCAGGGTGCGGGGAATCGGGGTCGCGGTCATCGTGAGCACGTCGACCCGGCGGCGCATCTGCTTGATGCGCTCCTTGTGGGCCACCCCGAACCGCTGCTCCTCGTCGACGATGAGGAGCCCGAGGTCGCTGAACCGCACGTCCTTCGACAGCAGCCGGTGGGTGCCGACGATGATGTCCACCCGGCCCGCCTCGAGGTCGGTCAGCGTCTGCTTCTGCTCGGCGCGGGTGCGGAACCGGCTGACGAGGTCGATGCGGACGGGGAACGCCGCGAACCGGTCGGTCAGGGTCTTCCAGTGCTGGAACGCGAGGACCGTGGTGGGGGCGAGAAAGCCGACCTGCTTGCCGTCCATCACCGCCTTGAACGCGGCCCGCATCGCCACCTCGGTCTTGCCGTAGCCGACGTCGCCGCAGAGCAGCCGGTCCATCGACACCGACGACTCCATGTCGCGGCGGATGTCCTCGATGGCGGCCTGCTGGTCCGCGGTGAGCTCGTACTCGAAGGCGTCGTCGAACTCGCGGTGCCAGTGGGCGTCGGGGCTGAACGCGTGCCCGGGCATCGCCTTGCGGGCGGCGTACAGCTTCAGCAGCTCCTCGGCCATGTCGCGCATGGCGCGGCGGACGCGGGTCTTGGTCTTGGCCCACGACGTGCCGCCGAGCCGGTCGAGGGCCTTCGCCGCTCCCGAGTACTTCTGCAGCAGGTCGACCTGCTGCACGGGCACGAACAGCTTGTCCTCGCCCGCGTAGCGCAGCTCCATGAACTCGTGGTGCTCGAGCCCGACGGGAATCTGCTTCAGCCCGACGAAGACCCCGACCCCGTGGTCGACGTGGACGACCCGGTCGCCCGCCTTGAGGTCGCGGAAATCGGAGAGGAACGAGCGGGCGGGACCCGCGGGCCGGCGCTCGCGGACCCGGCGCTCCTCGTCGAAGACGTCCGGCTCGGCGAAGATCTGCAGGCCGGCGTCGGGCAGGCGGAACCCGCGGGTGAGCTGGCCCGTCGCCACCAGCAGGGCGGCGCCGCCGGTCTCCTCCGCGTGATCGATGGAGAGGGCGGTGAGGTCGTAGTCGGCGAGCAGCTCGATGACCCGCTCGGCCCGGCCCGGGGTGCCGGCGACGAGGAGCGCGGTGTCGCCCCGCTCGCGGCACCGGGCGATCTCGGCCGCCCAGTCGCCGATCCGCCCGTGCATCTCCACCACCGGCTGGCAGGCGACGTGCCGGGCCGCCGGGGCGGTGTCCTGGTCCTCCCACAGCTGCTCGAGCCGCGGGAGCGACCCGAGCCAGGCGTCGAGGACCGGCCCCTCGACGAGCAGCTCCTCCGGCGGAAGCGCCGGGTCGCCCTGGGCCTGCGCGTTCGCGAAGCCGGCCGCGGCCTGCTCGGTGCGCGACTCGATGGCCGCCCGCGACGCCTCGCCCTCGGACAGGAAGACGCGGACGCCGGGCACGCGCCGCAGGTAGTCGCGGAGCCAGGCGGAGCGGTCGGGCTCGGCGTCCGGGGGGCCCTGCCCCGGCGCCGGCTCGAAGAGCTCGCGCAGCGGAAAGACCTCGGCCTGGTCGAGCGTCTCCGTCGAGCGCTGCGTGGCCGGGTCGAAGCGCCGCAGCGACTCCAGGCTGTCGCCCGCGAACTCCGCCCGGATCGGGTGCTCGTCCCCGGCCGGGAAGAAGTCGACGACGCCCCCGCGCACGCAGAACTGGCCGTGCCCATCCACGGGATCCTCGGGGACGAACCCGGCGTCGGCGAGGAGATCGCCGAGGTCGGGCGGCTCGAGGAACGCGCCCGCGACGAGCCTGGTCCCGGCCGCGAGGAGGCGGTCCGGGGGGCTCACGCGGGGCAGGAGCGCCGCCGCCGCCGCCACCACCACGCGGGCGGTGCCGGCCGCGAGCCCGTGGAGGGCCCGCCCCCGCGCGGCCGCGACGTCGAAGTGGGGGGCGAGCCCGCGGTACGGATCGACCTCGTGGGACGGGAACGGCAGCACCTGGTGGCGCAGCTCGCGGGCCGAGGCGGCGGTCAGGCTGCCGAGGAAGAAGCTCGTGTCGGCCACCAGTTGCTCGACGTCGCCGGCGCCGGGGACGATGACCACCACCGGCGCGTCGCTCGCGGCCGCGGCCGCCGCGAACCCCTTGGCGGACGCGGACAGGCCGGCCAGGGACCGCGCGGGGCCCCCGAGCCCGGCGCGGGCCGCCGCCGATCGCAACGCCGCCTGGAGCGCGAGCGATGTGCCGGTCACCGTCGGGTGGTCCGTTTCATGGCTGGAGCGGCTCGACAGGCCGAGGCGAGAGCCCCCGCCGCCCTCGAGCGGCGATGCGTCCCGCCTCGGCGGTCCGACGGCGCCCCTGCGGGCGCGGTGCGACGCGGGGCTTCCATCACGGGCTGTTGAAGCGGATGTTCCCGCTGAACCGCCAGGCGTGCCGGGGGCGGTAGATGCCGACGTCCCTGGTGCCCGACTTCACCCGGAAGGTGTAGAGCAGACGATGATAGTCGTACGAGAAGCCGTCGCGCTTGTGCACGGCGACGTCCAGCTTGTAGGTGCCCGCCACCAGATCGAGCCGGTCGACGACGAACGCCACCTCGCCGTCGCCGTCGAGCCGGGTGGGCTCCAGCTCCTCGAGATGGGTGTTCGTGCCGTAGCAGCACACCCCCTCGCTGCTGAAGATGCTGATGCCGAAGGCGAAGTCGGCGACGGGCCGCTCGGCGACGACCCGCATGCGGACGGTCATGGGCTCGCCGCTCTGGAACACGTGCGCGGCGCCCTGCCGGCCCTCGAGGGTCACCCGCTCGATGCGCACGGCGCCCGAGCCCCACCGGCCCTCCCTCGCCTTGAACATGTCGGCCGGCGGCTGCTCCCCGGCGGCATCCGGGGCTGCCGCATCGGGCCGGGCCCCCTCCGCGGAAGGCGGCGCCACAGGCGACGACGCCGGTGACGGGGACTCTCCCGCGGCCGGAGGCGCTTCCGCGCCGGGCGGCGCCCCGGCGGGCGGCGCCACTTCGACCGGGGGCGGCGTCTCCGCGGGGCGCGGCGCTTCCGCGACCGGAGGCGCTTCCGCGGCAGGCACGGTCGTGGCCGGAGGACGCGTTTCCGCAGCGGGCACGGTCCGGGCCGCCGGCTCGGTCTCAACCGCCGGAGGCGCTTCCGTAGCGGGCGACGCCCACCAGCCGCCGGCGCCTCTCCCGCCGGCGGCGGCGCGGCGCCGGAGAGCGCGCGGTTCTGCTGCGCCTTGGCGTCCTCGGCCGCGAGATGCCGGTCCTCGGTCTGCTCGACGTCCGCCAGGTACATCTGCACGACCCGCTTCGGGTCGCCGGTCAGGCGCTTTCGCCCGCCGTCGAGCCACACCGCCTCGTCGCAGAAGCGCTCGACCATCGGCAGCGCGTGGGTGACGAGCAGGATGGTCTTGCCCCGGCGCTTGAACTCCGCGAACTTGTCGAGGCACTTCAGGCTGAAGCCCTCGTCGCCCACCGCCAGCACCTCGTCGACGAGCAGGATCTCGGGGTCGACGTGCACCGCCACCGCGAACCCGAGCCGCATGTACATGCCCGACGAGTAGGTCTTGACCGGGGCGTCGATGAAGTCCTCGAGCTCGGCGAACTCGACGATCTCGTCGAACCGCCGGTCGATCTCCCGCCGCGACAGGCCCAGCATGACGCCGTTGATGAACACGTTCTCGCGGCCGCTGATCTCGGGATGGAAGCCCGCCCCCAGCTCGATGAGGGCCGACACCCGCCCGGCCACCCGCACCTGGCCGCCGGTGGGCCGGGTGATGCCCGCGACCAGCTTCAGCAGGGTGCTCTTGCCGGACCCGTTGCGGCCGATGACGCCGCAGGTCGCGCCCGCCGCGACCGTCAACGACACGTCGTCCAGCGCCCGGAACGACTCGTCGGGGCGCAGGTGACGGACCAGGCTGCCGGTCAGCAGCGCGCTCTTCAGGGTCGCGAACCGCCGCTGGTAGCCGTACCGCCGGTAGACCTTCGAGACGCGTTCGAGGGCGATCGCGGACAAGCCCCTACACCTCCTCGGCGAACGAGTCGCGCAGCCGATCGAAGAACCAGTAGCCGAGGAGAAACAGCCCCCCGCTCGCGCCGGCCAGGGCGCCCAGCCACCGCCAGTGATCGAACGGGCCCTCGTGGAAGAGAATCTGCTGGTACGAGATGGCGAGGTGCGCGAACGGGTTCAGGTTCATGACCGCCCTGACCATGCCCTCCGGCACCGTCGACATCTCGTAGAGGATGGGGGTCGAGAAGAACCACAGGGTCAAGGCGTTCGCCAGCAGGTCCTTGACGTCGCGGAAGTGCACCGTCAACGCGGCCAGGATCATCGCCAGCCCGAGGGTCAGGCAGAGCTGCACCGCCACCACCGCGGGGAACCAGACGAGGTCGGCGGGCCGCAGCGGAACGTCGTACCAGACGAGGAAGCCGAAGAGGATCGGCAACCCGAGCACGAAGTGGCACAGGTTGGACGCCACCGCCACCACCGGCAGGATCTCCACCGGGAACACCACCTTCTTGATCAGGTTGCCGTTGACGATGAGGATGTTGGCGCTCTCGTTGAGCGACGAGGAGAACCAGGTCCAGGGCAGGAGGCCGCAGAACAGGAAGACCGCGTAGGGCTCGATGCCGGCGAGGTCGCCGCGGGGGATGATGGCGGTGAAGACGAACGAGTAGACGAGCAGGAGCAGGAGCGGATTGACGAAGGACCAGAAGAACCCGAGCACCGACCCGCGGTAGCGGGCCTTGAGCTCCCGGGCCACCAGGATCTGGACGAGACCTCGATAGCGGAACAGCCGGATGAGGTTAGCCAGCATCGAACTCGATCACGACGGCGGTCGCGTTGTCGGGTCCTCCTCCCTCGTTGGTCTCCTCGATGAGCGCGTTGCACACGTCGTCGAGGCCGGCGCCGTCCCCCAGGATCCGGCCGATCCGTTCGTCGCTGAGCACCGAGAAGACGCCGTCCGTGCACAGCAGGATGCGGTCGCCCGGCTCCAGGCGCAGCTCCTGGATCTCGACGTCGAGATCGGCCGCCCCCGACAACGCCCGCGTCACCACGTTCCGCCAGGGGTGGCGGCGCGCCGCCGCCTCGGTCAGCGTGCCCGCCT
Organism: Vicinamibacterales bacterium; assembly: GCA_965116765.1. Classification (GTDB taxonomy): domain Bacteria; phylum Acidobacteriota; class Vicinamibacteria; order Vicinamibacterales; family UBA8438; genus JAJEEA01. Next base: position 3,981,215 of record OZ220718.1, read on the forward strand.
GAATCTGCTCCTCGACCCAGGAATGGTCCCGGGTGAGCCGGGAGATTGCCCCCTGCCGCAGCCGGTAGGCGCGGCTGTCGCCGACGTGGGCGAGGGTGACGGCGGCTTCGTCGACGAGCACCGCGACGGCCGTCGTCGCCATGCCGCGGAGCTCGCGCGACGAGGCGATCTGCGCCGCGAGCCGGCCGTTCGCCATCGAGAACCCGGCCCGCAGGCGGTTCGCGTTGACGCTCTCCCGCGCATCGAAGGGCACCGGCCAGGTCTGGTCCGGCGATACGGTGACGGTGGCCTCGACGAACGCCGCGATGCCCTCCACCGCCACCTGCGAGGCGACCTCGCCGGCGGCGTGCCCGCCCATGCCGTCGGCGACGACGAAGAGCCCGAGGTCGCCCCGGACCAGCAGATTGTCCTCGTTCGTCGACCGGCGAAGGCCCTTGTCGGTGGCGGAACCAGAGAAGACGGGCATGGGGTCCTGTCCATTCTCACGGCGAATCGCCCGTACCACCGCCGCGAACCGGACCGGGGGGCGGGAAGCCGCCGCGCCGCTCAGCGATGCCCTCTTCTCGACGCGACCTGAAGCCGGACCAGCGACTTCAGCAGGGAGAGCCGGGCCCGCTCGTAGTCCATCTCGGCCAGCGGACGGTCCAGCCGCTCCCGCGCCCGCTTCACGGCGGCCTCGGCCCGCGTCACGTCGATCTCGTCGCTCGCCTCGGCGATCTGGGCGAGGATGGTGACGCGGTCGGGAAGGACCTCGGCGAACCCGAACGACACCGCGACGTACGACGTCTCGTCGCCTCTCCGGTACTCGATCTCGCCGACCGAGAGGGTGGCCAGCAGAGGCGTGTGGCCGGGCAGGACCCCGAACGATCCCTCGGACCCCGGCACCACCACCTCGTCGACCTCCCCGTGGGCGATCGAGCGATCGGGGGTGACGATCTCCAGCGTCAGGTGATCGGGTATGGCCACTATGCCGCCTCGCTCTTCATCCGCTCGGCCTTCTCCACCGCCTCCTCGATGCTGCCCACGAGCAGGAACGCCTGCTCCGGCAGCTCGTCGTGCTTGCCCTCGACGATCTCCCTGAAGCCGCGGATGGTGTCGGCGATGGGGACGTACTTGCCCTCGAGGCCCGTGAACTGCGAGGCGACGAAGAACGGCTGCGAGAGGAACCGCTCGATGCGCCGCGCCCGCGCCACCGCGAGCTTGTCCTCCTCGGACAGCTCGTCGATGCCGAGGATGGCGATGATGTCCTGCAGGTCCTTGTAGCGCTGCAGCACCTGCTTGACGTCGCGGGCCACGTTGTAGTGCTCGTCGCCGATGATGTTGGGGTCGAGGATGCGCGAGGTCGACGCCAGCGGATCGACGGCGGGATAGATGCCCTTCTCGACGATGGCCCGCGACAGGTTCGTGGTCGCGTCGAGGTGCGCGAACGTGGTGGCCGGGGCCGGGTCGGTGTAGTCGTCGGCGGGCACGTAGATGGCCTGCACCGAGGTGATCGACCCCTGGGTGGTCGAGGTGATGCGCTCCTGCAGCGCCCCCATCTCGGTCGCCAGGGTCGGCTGGTAGCCGACGGCGGAGGGCATCCGGCCGAGCAGGGCCGACACCTCGGACCCCGCCTGCGTGAACCGGAAGATGTTGTCGATGAAGAGCAGAACGTCCTTGCCCTCGGCGTCGCGGAAGTACTCGGCGACGGTCAGCGCCGACAGCCCCACGCGCTGGCGCGCGCCCGGCGGCTCCGTCATCTGCCCGTAGATCAGCGCGGCCCGCGACTTCTCGCGCTCCTCGATGTTGACGACCCCGCTCTCCTGCATCTCGAGCCAGAGGTCGTTCCCCTCGCGGGTGCGCTCGCCGACCCCGCCGAACACCGACACCCCGCCGTGCTTGAGGGCGATGTTGTTGATGAGCTCCATGATGATGACGGTCTTGCCGACCCCGGCGCCGCCGAACAGGCCGATCTTGCCGCCGCGCAGGTACGGCTCGAGGAGGTCGATGACCTTGATGCCGGTCTCGAACATCTGCAGCTCGGTCGACTGGTCGTTCAGCTTCGGGGCGGGCCGGTGAATCGGCCAGCGCTCCTTCGTCTGCACCGGGCGGTCGGGGAAGTCGACCGGCTCGCCGAGCACGTTGAGCACCCGGCCCAGGGCCTCGGGCCCCACCGGCACCGAGATCGGCTGGCCGAGGTCGACCGCCTCCATGCCGCGTTGCATGCCGTCGGTCGGCTTCATCGCGACCGCCCGCACCCGGTTCTCCCCGAGGTGCTGCGCGACCTCGGCGATGACGTCGATGGTCACCCCGTCCGCGTCCGACTTGACCTGCAGGGCGTTGTAGATCGCGGGCAGCCGGCCCGGGAACTCGACGTCGATGACCGGTCCGATGATCTGCACCACCTTGCCGGTGCTCTGTGCCGCCGCTGTCTCGTTCGCCATGTCTCGAAACGCCCCTCCGACGTTCTGTAACGCCCGTTTCCCGAGTCCGTCGACCCGCACGAACCCATGGTGCCGGCGCCGAGTGCAGAACGCCACGCGACCGCGACGCCGCCACGCGGTTCCGGCTGGCCGCGTGACCGACACCGCCGGGAATCTGCACCGTCCTGCGGCGCAGGCTCCCTGCCCGCCAATCGTCGCCCGCGGCTCCGCTTGGCGCCCCGCCATCCCTCCAGGAGTCCTCGCCGTCCTGCGGCGCAGATTCCTAGAGCGCCTCGGCGCCCGACACCACTTCGATGATCTCCCTCGTGATCGAAGCCTGGCGCACCTTGTTCATGTAGAGCGTCAGGTCCTCGATCATCTCCGTCGCGTTGTTGCTGGCCGCGTCCATGGCCGTCAACCGGGCCGCGTGCTCGGCCGCCGCCGACTCGAGCAGGGCTCGCCAGAACTGAATCTCGACGTGCCGGGGAATCAGGGCGTCGAAGATCTCCTGCGGCGCCGGCTCGTAGAGGTAGTCGGGCAGGCGATCGCCCCCGCCGTCGTCCGGCTCGAGCCGCTGGATCGGCAGCACCTGGTCCACCACCACCCGCTGCTGCAGCACGCTCTTGAACTCGTTGTAGACGAGCTTGACGCCGTCGACCTCGTCCCGGGTGTAGGCCGCGACGACCTCGCGGGCGATCGCCTGGGCGTGTCCGTACTCGAGCTGCGAGAAGATGTTGACGAGCTCGAACCGCACGTCGAAGCCGCGCTTCCCGAAGAAGTCCCGGCCCTTGCGGCCCACCAGGCCCAGGGAGACGCCGGACCCGGGGCCCGCGGCGATCACGCCGCCGGCTTCCTTGACGATGTTGGTGTTGAACCCCCCGCACAGCCCCTTGTCCGCGGTCACCACCACCAGCAGCGTGGGGCGGGGCGGGGCGTCGGCCGCGCGCCGGGCCAGCAGCGGGTGCGCCCCGGCGTCGACGTGGGCGGCGAGGCCGCCGAGCACGCGCTGCATCTGGATCGCGAAGGGCCGGGCGCCCAGGATGCGGTCCTGCGCCCGGCGGAGCCGCGAGGCCGCGATCGCCTTCATGGCCTTGGTGATCTGCTGGGTCGACTTGACCGCGCGAATCCGTCTGCGAAGGTCGAGAAGAGAAGGCACTGGCTGGCTGCTCTCTGCTGGGGGCCGGGGCGCTCGACGGGGCGTCAGGCCGCCGCGGTCTTGCGGGCGGCGATGAACTGCTCGGTGAACTCCTCGAGGGTGGCGATGACGCGCGCCTTGAGATCGTCGTCGATCACGGCCCGCTGCGCGAGATCGGCGAAGAGGGCCGGCTCGCGCGCCTCGACGAACTGGTAGAGCTCCGTCTCGTACTGGCCGACGTCGCTCTCTTCGACCCCGTCGAGATGGCCGTTGGTGCCGGCGTACACGATGAGGACCTGCCGCTCGACCGGCAGGGGTGCGTACTGGCCCTGCTTCAGGACCTCGACGAGGCGTTTCCCGCGGTTGAGCTGGTCTTGCGTCGACTTGTCGAGATCGCTGGCGAACTGCGCGAAGGCGGCCAGCTCCCGGAACTGCGCGAGGTCGAGGCGCAGGGTGCCCGCCACCTGGCGCATCGCCTTGACCTGCGCCGACCCGCCGACCCGGGACACCGAGTTGCCGACGTTGATGGCGGGGCGCACGCCCTGGTGGAACAGGTCCGACTCGAGAAAGATCTGCCCGTCGGTGATCGAGATGACGTTGGTCGGGATGTACGCCGACAGGTCGCCGGCCTGGGTCTCGATGACCGGGAGCGCGGTCAGCGAGCCCGCCCCGAGCTCGTCGCGCATCATCGCCGCCCGCTCGAGCAGGCGCGAGTGCAGGTAGAACACGTCGCCCGGGTACGCCTCGCGACCCGGGGGGCGCCGCAGCAGCAGCGAGATCTCGCGGTAGGCCTGGGCGTGCTTCGACAGGTCGTCGTAGATGCAGAGCGCGTGCTTGCCGTTGTCGCGGAAGTGCTCGCCCATGGCGCAGGCGGCGTAGGGGCTGAGGAAGAGCAGGGGCGCGGGGTCGGCGGCGGCGGCCGCGACCACGATGGTGAACTCCATCGCGCCGGCGTCCTCGAGGGTCTTGACGACCTGCGCGATGGTCGACTGCTTCTGGCCGATGGCGTTGTAGATGCAGACGACGTCCTGGCCGCGCTGGTTCAGGATGGTGTCGACGGCGACCGCGGTCTTGCCGGTCTGCCGGTCGCCGATGATCAGCTCCCGCTGCCCGCGCCCGATCGGCACCATGGTGTCGATGGCCTTCAGGCCGGTCTGCAGGGGCCGCTTCACCGGCTGTCGATCCACGACGCCGGGGGCAATCCGCTCGACCGGAGAGGTGCCCGTGGCCGCGATGGGGCCCTTCCCGTCCACGGGCTGGCCGAGGGCGTTGACCACGCGTCCGAGCATCGCCTCGCCGACCGGCACCGAGATGATGCGCCCGGTGCGCTTGACGACGTCGCCCTCCTTGATCTCGGTGCTCTCGCCGAGCAGCACGGCGCCGACGCCCTGCTCCTCGAGGTTGAGGGCCATGCCGAAGATGCCGTGGGGGAACTCGAGCATCTCGGTCGCCATGACCCGCTCGATGCCGTCGATCTGGGCGATGCCGTCGCCGACCGACACGACGGTGCCGACCTCGGCCACGTCGACCTCGACGTCGTAGCCGCCGATCTGCTCGCGAATGATCTTCGTTATCTCGTCCGCCTTGATGGTCATCGCAGAAACTCTCGTCCTGGGTGTTCCGGTTCTCCACCGCCGTGCGGCCGTGTACCCGATGAAGGTGTTACCGGTGATGGGTCGCCCGCGTCATCGCTCGAGGAGGGTCTGCCGCATCCGCTCGAGATGCCGGGCGACGCTGCCGTCGTACACCGTCGAGCCGATCCGGGTGACCACTCCGCCCAGAATGTCCGGATCGACGAGCGTCGTGATCCGCACGTCGCCCGCGCCCGCGGCGGCGAGCCGCTGCCGCACCTCGGCGTCCTGGGCCTGGCTGAGCGGCTGCGCGGTCGTCACCTCCGCGTCGACGATCCCGAGGTGCTCGAACACGCGGGCCCGGTAGAACCGCAGGATGTCCGGCAACAGGGCCAGGCGCCCGCGGTCGGCGAGCACCGTCAGCAGCCGGGTGACGGTCGGCGAGACCTCCCGCAAGCGGTTCCGCAGATCGTTGATGATGGCCCGCTTCTTCGGCGGCTGAACCGCCGCCGCGAAGAGCACGCGCCGCAGCCCTTCGTGCTCCTCGACGAGCCGGGCGAACAGATCCAGATCGGATTCGGCCTTCCGGAGGTCGCCGCTCTCGAGATTGACGTCGAAGAGTGCGCGGGCGTAGCGCACAGCCGCCGTGCGATTCGTCATGGTTGGTCGGGTGGCCGGCTCGAGCACGAGCCGGACCGGGGGCGCGGTCCGCAAGACCGCCGGCCCGCGTCACCGTTCATCCGAGCTGCCCGTTCTGACGCGCCGAGCCGGCGAGCTCCGCCTGCACCAGAAACGGGAATCCGCCAGACCCATGGCCGGCCGGATCCGGCCGTCGCGACCTTCGCGGAAGCGACCCGTGGCGCCGGGGACACACCTGTCAGAGCTCGGCTCTGAACGCACAAACGTCCCATTCTACCATCCCGCGGGGCGGCCGGCCAAGGGCGCCGGCGGGGGGCCCGGTCACGAATCGGTGAGGCGCTCGAAGAGACGCTGCAGCTCGTCCTCCGACGCGAAGTCGATCTCGATGCGGCCCTTGCGCCCCTTTCTGACGATGCGCACGCGCGTGCCGAGGACGACCCGCAGGCGGTCCTGCGCCGCCTGCGTATGGACGTCGACCGTCGCCGTCTTCGAGCCCGGCGGCGACGGCGGGGCCGCGAGCTTCTTGACGAGGGCCTCGGTGTCGCGCACGGAGAGGCCGGCGGCCACGACCTCGCGGGCGGCGCGGCGTTGCGCGTCCGCTTCGGCCAGGCCCAGCAGCGCGCGCGCGTGGCCCATGGCCAGCGCGCCCGACGCCACGTCCGCCTGCACCTCCGGCGGCAGCAGCAGGAGCCGGGCGTAGTTGGCGACGGTGGCGCGGTCCTTGCCGATGGCCGCGGCCACCTCCTCCTGGGTCATCCCGCGCTCGTCGATGAGCCGGCGGTAGGCTTCTCCCTCCTCGATCGGATTGAGGTCCTCGCGCTGCAGGTTCTCGATGAGGGCCATCTCCAGCAGCTGGTCGTCCCGCACGTCGCGCACCACGATGGGCACGCGCAGCAGACCCGCCATCTGGGCCGCCCGCCACCGGCGCTCGCCGGCGACGATCTCGAAGCGGTCTCCGTCGATGCGGCGGACCACGATCGGCTGGATGACGCCGGTGGCGCGGATCGACCGGGAGAGCTCTTCGAGCTTCGGCTCGTCGAGAACCGTGCGGGGCTGGGCGCGATTGGGAGAGAGCCGGTCGAGGTCCACCTCGGTCCCCTGGGGGGACGGGGACGGGGCCGGCGCCGGCGCCGTCTCGGGAATCAGGGCGCTGAGCCCGCGCCCCAGGGCACGTCGTGTCTTGGCCATGAACCTCGCCCGCCCATCGTCGCCTGCGGCGCCGCTGGGCGCCCAACCAACCCTCCAGGAGTCTGCGCCGTTCTACGGCGCAGACTCCCAGCCCGCCTCCTGCCCGGCGCGGCGGTCCCGGTGGTCGCGGGTCCACTCGGCGCGGCTTCGCGGACGCCGGCGCGACCCCGGCCTCACGATTGCGCCCCGGTCCCCCGGGGGGCGACCCGCGGCGCCGCCCCGCGGGCGGGCCCCAGCATCTCGCGCGCCAGGGCCAGGTATGCTTCGGCCCCCGTCGACCGAACGTCGTAGAGAATGGCCGGCAGCCCGTGGCTCGGCGCCTCTCCCAGCCGCACGTTGCGGGGAATGACGGTGCGGTACACCTTCTCGCGGAAATGCGCCCGGACGTCGCCGGCCACCAGCTGGCCCAGCCGGGTCCTCGAGTCCGACATCGTCAGCAGGACGCCCTCCAGCTCGAGCTCGGGATTCAACCGGCCCTGCACCGCCTTCATCGTCGCCATGAGCTCGGTCAGCCCCTCCAGGGCGAAGTACTCGCAGTTGAGCGGTATCAGGACCGAATGCGCGGCGACGAGGGCGTTCAGGGTGAGCAGACCCAGGGACGGTGGCGTGTCGATGAAGATGTAGTCGTAACCCTCGACGGCCGCGCGCAGCAGCGGGCGCAGGCGACTCTCGCGCCGCGACATCCCGACGAGCTCCACCTCGGCGCCGGTCAGATGGTGGTCGGTGGGAATCAGGCGCAGGCCGGTGACCTGCGTGTCGAGCGCGAGATCGTCCGCGACGGCCGCGTCCGAGGTCAACGCCCGGTAGATGCTGCGCCGCTCGCCGGCCCCGTCCCGCAGCCCGAGGCCGCTCGTGAGGTTCGCCTGCGGATCGAGGTCGACCAGGAGCACCCGCTGATCGCCCATGGCGAGAGACGCGGCGAGATTGATCGCCGTGGTCGTCTTGCCGACGCCCCCCTTCTGATTGGCGATCGCGATAATCCTGCCCATCGGCAACCGGCGCTACGTTCTGGCGAACGACCTAAACCTCAAGCCACGCTGAGCCACTGCAAGATGGTACCGCGATGCCGGTGTCGGGACAACCCGATGGGCCCTCGGGTCATCGCCGGCCCGGGCTTCCGGCGGGCCGCGCGACGATGGCGGTTCCACGTGGAACCCCGGCTCAAGGGGACGCAGGCGGAAGCGCCCCGTCCATCTCGTCGATGATGGCCTGCGCCGCACCGGTCCCGTCTTGGGGCCACGCGACGATGGGTTCCACGCGGAACGTCGGCTGTGGAACGTCGGCTCATGGGGACTCAGCCGGAAGCGCCCCGTCCATCTCGTCGATGATGGCCTGCGCCGCACCTGTCCGGTCGGCCGCGTTCAGGATGGGCCGGCCCACGACCACGTAGTCTGATCCCCAGCGAATCGCCTGGGCCGGCGTGGTCGAGCGCTTGTGATCGTTCCGCGTCGCGCCCGCCGGGCGGATTCCCGGGCTGACAATCAGCACGCCCGTTTCCCGCGGCCAGGCTTCGCGGCACAGCCGAATGGTCTCGCCGGAGGCGATCACGCCGTTGCACCCGTGGTCGATTGCTTCCCGGGTCCTGGCGACGATCCAGTCGTTCAGCGTGACGCCGCGCGCCGCCTCGGCCGGGGCGATTCGCGAGAAATCGTCGGCATCGAGGCTGGAGACGTACGGGACGGCGAGGAGCGCCGGCCACCGGCTGCCGCCCTTCGCATCGCGCGCCATCGCGATGTCTCGCGGCTGCATGTTCTGGTGCAGGGTCAGGAACCGGATGCTCGGATCTCCGTGCAGGTCGCGAACGACGTCCGCCACCGTGTTGCCGATGTCCGGCACCTTCAGGTCGACGAAGATCCGCTTGCCGTCGCCGGCGATCCTCTCCCACAGGGCGGCAAGGCCCCGGGCCCGCAACCCCGCCATGAGCAGCCGCCAGCCGATCTTGTACGACTGGACGTTCGACAGCTCGTCGACGATGGCGTGCGCGGTCTCGACACTCGGAACATCCAGGGCGACGATCAGGCGGTCTCCACCGGTCAAGTCTGTTTGCCTTTCGATGGTCCTCTCGGCAGAGTCGACGATCCGAGACGGATACGGCGAACGAGGTCAATAATGTACACCGACAAAGCGGAGTACGACCGGGAACGCCGCGGCGCCCGCGTGTCGCATCGATTCCCGACGCCTCGCCACGGGACATGCAATGTTCCACGTGGAACATCCGCAAGCCGCAGCAGCCGTCCGATGACGACTCCCGGAACCGAACGGCGACAGGTGGCCGACCGGATCGCCCGGCGCGCCAACCGGGCGGGGCTGTCGATCGACGCTCCTCTCCGGGAGGCCCTCGCCGCCTACCTGGACCTCCTGTTGCGCTGGAACCGGCGCATCAACCTGACCGCGCTGGCCGATGACGACGATGGCGTCGACAGGCTCGTCATCGAGCCGCTCGTCGCCGCGCAACGTCTGCCGATGCCCGATGCCGTCGTCACCGACATCGGATCGGGCGGGGGATCTCCGGCGGTCCCGATGAAGCTCGCCGTCCCCTCGTTGCGCCTGCGCATGGTGGAATCGAGAACCAGAAAGGCCGCGTTCCTGCGCGAGGTCGTGCGCCGGCTCGCCCTGGAGGAAACGGCGGTGGACGCCTGCAGGTTCGAGGAGCTGGCGCAGCGCGAGGAGCTCGCGGCGCAATCCGACGTCGTGAGCGTCCGCGCGGTCCGGACCGGTGTCCGGATGCTGAGCCAGCTCGAGCCTCTGCTCAAGGCCGACGGCGTCGTCTTCCTCTTCAGAAATACTCGCGGGAGCGTCGATCCCGTGCCCGCACCCTGGCGGGTGCATGGCGCCTATCCGCTGCTCGGTCCGGCCAGCCGCCTCGTGGTCCTGCGGAAGCACCGCCACGGCTGAACGTGCGACCCGCGACGGAGGCGAAGGATCAGCCCCCGGACACCGCCGGCCGGAGCCGACAGGAGTCTTCCGCTCTGAACGGGCGGACTCACTGCTGTGTCGGTTGGGCGGCCGGCGGAGCTGAAGGCGACGATGAGCGGGCTCGGCGGCGTTCCGGGTCTTCGGCGTCCCCGGCGCCGGCCCCGCGACCGCTCCATCGCTTGACGTAGGCCCCGAGCACCGCGACGGCGGCCGGGGTGACGCCGGGAATGCGGCCGGCCTGTCCCAGGGTGGACGGCCGGGCCGCACCGAGCCTCGACGCGACCTCCGTCGACAGCCCCGGCACGTCCGCGTAGGGGAAGCCGGCCGGGATGAGCCGCCCCTCCTCCTTCGCCGATCGGGCGATCGTGGCTTCCTGCCGGCGGAGGTACCCCTCGTACTTCACCGCCGTCTCCACGCTCGACCGCTCCGCCCCCGCGGCGTCCTCGCCGATCTCGATCGCCACGACCCCCTGCTCGGCCAGCGAGGCCAGGCTGACCTCCGGCCGCCGGAGCACCCGCGTCGCGGCCACGGTGCGGTCGCCCTCCCGGACTCGCGCCGCCCGCACGCGCGCCAGGTTCGTCTCGAACCTCGCACGACGGTCGCGGAAGCGGTCCCATCGCGCGTCGTCCACGAGCCCGACCTCGCGGCCGCGCGGGGTCAGCCGCAGGTCCGCGTTGTCGATGCGCAGCAGCAGGCGATGCTCCGCCCGCGACGTGAACATGCGGTACGGCTCGAGACATCCCCGGGCCGTGAGATCGTCCACCATCACCCCGATGTAGGACTCGCCGCGCCGCAGCACCCAGCCGCTCTCTCCGCGGGCCCGGCGGGCCGCGTTGACCCCCGCCACCAGGCCCTGCCCCGCGGCCTCCTCGTATCCCGAGGTGCCGTTGATCTGCCCGGCGAGATAGAGCCCCGCGACCTTCCGGGCCTCCAGGGTCAGCCCGAGCTCCGTCGGCTGGATGAAGTCGTACTCGACCGCGTAGCCGGGACGCAGCATGACCGCGTCCTCCAGCCCCGGCAGGGCCGCGATGATCTGCTGCTGCACGTCTCGCGGCAGGCACATCGAGCACCCGCTGACGTAGATCTCCGGCACGTCGAGCCCTTCCGGCTCCAGGAAGACCTGGTGCCGCTCGCGGTCGGGAAACCGCATCACCTTGTCTTCGAGCGACGGACAGTACCGGGGCCCGATGCCCGTGATCCGCCCGTTGTAGAGCGGCGAGAGCTCGCGGTTCCCGCGGACGAGCTCGTGCACCTCGGGCGTCGTGTGGACGATGTGACAGCAGACCTGGCGACGGTCGATGACCCCGCTCAGGAACGAGAACGGCACCGGGGGGCGGTCTCCCGGCTCTTCCTCGAAGCGGCCGAAGTCGATGCTGGCGCGGTCGAGCCGGGGCGGCGTTCCCGTCTTCAGCCGCCCCCACGCCAGACCCAGGCGCTTCAACGACTCCCCCAGGACCCGGGACGCCGGCTCGCCGGCCCGACCGGCCGAGCGCTGCTCCGGGCCGACGTGGATCAACCCGTTCAGGAACGTCCCCGTGGTCACGACCACCGCGCGGCAACCGAAACGGGCGCCGTCTTCGAGCTCGACGCCGACCACCCGCGCGTCCTCGACCACGACGGCGCCGACCCGGCCGTCGATCCAGTCGATGTCGGGCTCCCGTTCGAGTCTCGACCGCATCCACGCGCCGTACCGGCGCTTGTCCGCCTGCGCCCGCGGCGACTGCACGGCCGGTCCGCGGCTGCGGTTCAGCAGCTTGAACTGGATCGCGGTGGCGTCGATGGCCTCGCCCATCAGGCCGCCGAGGGCGTCGATCTCGCGCACGAGGTGGCCCTTGGCGGTGCCCCCCACGGCAGGGTTGCAGGGCATCTGCCCCACCGTCTCCCGCGACAGCGTGCAGAGCCCCACCGCACACCCCAGGCGGGCGGCCGCGTGCGCCGCCTCGATGCCGGCGTGCCCGGCCCCGATGACGATGACGTCGTGATCCGTTGTCATGGCTCGCTCGATGAGCGTCGGACCCGCCCCGGGCGCGACGGCCACACCCTACTTTCCGATGCAGAAACGCTCGAAGATGTGCTCGAGCACGTCGTCGGGCGTCCGTTTCCCGGTCAGCTCCTCCAACGCCCGCCGCGCCCGCTGCAGGTCCTCGAGCACGAACTCCTCGGCCGCTCCCCGCTCCGCCGCCGCCGCCGCCGCCCCGAGGGCCGAGTCGGCCCGCTCGAGCAGCTCGATGTGCCGGATGTTCGCCACCATCGGGGTCTCCCGGGTCGCGGTCTCCCCCGCCAGCACCCGCCGCAGATCGTCTCGCAGCCGGCCGAATCCCTCTCCGGTGAGCGCCGACACCTCGACCGCCCTCGCGCCCTCGCCCAGAGGCAGGGCGGCCGGCGACCACGCGGCCGGGCGGTCGATCTTGTTCACGACCACCACCCGCGGCGACGCCGACGTCTCCTGCAGCACGTCCCGGTCGTCTCCGCCGAGCGGCGCCGACCCATCGAGGACCACGAGGCTGGCGGCGGCCGAGCCGATGGCCCGGCGGGCCCGCGACACGCCCTCGACCTCGACCGGATCGCCGGTCGCGCGAATGCCGGCGGAATCGACGAGGCCGACGGCGAGGCCGCCGAGATCGAGGGTCTCGGTCACGAGGTCGCGGGTGGTGCCGGGCACGGGGGCGACGATGGCGCGCGACGAGCCCAGCAGCCGGTTGAAGACGCTCGACTTGCCCACGTTCGGTCGGCCGAGGACGACCACCCGGCACCCCTCCCGGATCAGCCGGCCGGCGGCGGCGCCGTCCAGCATGGCCTGCACGCGTTCGCGCAGCTCGCCGATGCCGCGTGCGACCTCCGCCGTCTCGATGAAGTGGTAGCCCTCTTCGGGGAAATCGAGCGACGCTTCGAGCCGCGCCGTCAGGTCGAGCAGCCGCCGGTCGAGGTCGGCGATGCGATCGGTGACGGTGCCTTCGAGCTGGTCGAACGCGACGCGGGCCTGAAGCGGGGTGACGGCATCGACGAGGTCGGCCACCGCTTCCGCCTGCACGAGGTCCACGCGGCCGTGCAGAAAGGCCCGGAGCGTGAACTCCCCCGGGTTCGCCAGGCGGGCCCCGGACCGGCAGGCGAGCGTGACGATCTGCTCCAGGAGCACCGGACTGCCGTGGGCGCAGATCTCCACGACATCCTCGCCCGTGTACGATCCCGGCCCGGGGAACGACGTCGCCACCACCCGATCGATGGCGGTCGCCGCGTCGCCCGCGCGCACGACGAGGCGCGTCACCGTCGCGCGGCGCGGCCGGAGGGATCGCGGGCCGTCGAGCAGCGCGCGGGCGACCGCGGCGGCTTGCGAGCCGCTGATGCGGACCATCCCGAGCCCCCCGCGGCCGGGCGGCGTGGCGATGGCGACGATCGTGTCGTCGGGAGCGAACATCGGGGGTGGGCCGCCGGCGGCGTCGACGGCCCGGACGCCGGGCCGCTCACGGCCGGCGCGCGATCGAGATCAACACCGTCTTCAGGAACGCGTCGCCGATGCTCTCCGACGACACGTTCGGGTTGTCCGCAACCGCCAGGTGCACGATCCGCCGAGCGTACGGGTTCAGGGGTCCGATCTCCTGGGTCTCGCCCGTCCTGAGGGCCTTCTCCGCGAGCAGGATCGCGGTTTGTCGAAGCTCCTCGTCCTTGCCCTTCCGATAGTCCAGGCAGTCGACGACGATGCGCCCCCGGCCGTGGTCGCCGCGGAAGGCCGCGTTCACGACGTGCTGAAGCGCGTCGAGGCCCTCGCCCTTGCGGCGCAACAGCACTTCACCGTTGTCCCCCTTCAGGGTGACGCGGGTCCCGTCCTCGAGCGGCGTGCACTCCGCCTCGAGCGACAGACCCAGCGCCGCCGCCACCGCCTCCACGAAAGCCGTCATCCGAGCTTCGAGATCCGCTGCCACGCCAACCTCCCGGTCGTTGCCGCGATGGCCGCGACAGCCGGATTCGCCCGCGGCCCTCCCGCCGCGGACCCGCCTGCCCGCCTACCGACCCTTCCCGCGCGAGCGCCGCGACCCCTTGCCCGCCCGCGCCGCCTTCGACCCCGAGCGGCCTCTCGCCTGACGGTCTCCGCCGCCCTCCCGCGGGGGCTCCGTCGCCGCGGGCGTCTCGGCCGCGGCCTTCTTGACCTGCCGCTCGGCGGGGGGGCGAACCTGCTTCACCCGCGGCGGACCCGCGATGCGGTTGGTCACCACGGTCTGACCGATGCCCAGCACGTTGCTCGTCAGCCAGTAGATGACCAGCCCGCTCGGCGCCCACAGGAACATCACCGTGAAGAGCACCGGCATGAGGGTCATGATCCGCTGCTGCTCCGGGCTGGCCGCGCCGGCCGGCTGCAGCCGCTGCTGGTAGACCATCGACGCGCCCATGATCAACGGCGTCACGTAGAACGGGTCCTGCACCGACAGGTCGTCGATCCAGCCCATGAACGGCGCCCCCCGCAGCTCGACCGCCATGGACAGCAGCCGGTAGAAGGCGATGAGGATCGGCATCGTCAGCAGCATCGGCAGGCACCCGCTCGCGGGGTTCGCGCCGTGCCGGCGATAGAGCTCCATCACCTCCTGGTTCATCTTCTGCCGGGCCGGATCGGTCGTCTTGAGGCCGGCGTACCGCGCCTGGATCGCCTTCATCTCCGGCTGAAGCTCCTGCATCTTGCGCATGGAGACCACGCTCTTGTGGCGCAGCGGGAAGATCACGATGTTGATGAGCACCGTCAGAAGGATGATCGACCACCCGTAGTTGCCGACGAACCCGTGGATCCACTTCAAGGTCCGATGGAGGGGGACGACGATGACCGACAGGAACCCGAAGTCGATGGCCCGCACGAGGTCCGGGTGCACCGCCGCGAGGAGGTCGAAGTCCTTCGGGCCGATGAAGAAGGGTATCTCGCCGGCGCCCGGCTCGAGCGTGACCTCGAACTCGACGAGATCGTGGTCCAGCCCGGCGACGGAGAGGGGACGGTAGTCGACGCGGCTCGCCTGCGCCCCCGGCAGGGCGACGGCGAGGAAGTAGTGGTTGTCGACGCCGGCGAAGTCGAGCTGACCCTCGTAGCTCGGCCGCTCCGGTACGTCCGCCGGGGAGGCGCGATAGACGTCGACGTCCTGCGCCAGCCCGGCCTCGATCGGCCGGCCGTACAGCACCGCCGCCGGCAATTGCTGAAACACGAACCACGACGTGTCGCTGCGCACCCCCCCAAGACCCGCTCCCCAGGCCGTGGTCGTGGGCTGGACGCCGTCCTCCGTCGTGACCGCGGCGTCGAACTCCACGACGTACGGCTGCTCCGCCGACGGCTGGAAGCGGAACGTCTTCCGCACCCGCAGACCCGAGCTGTCCTCGTACTCGAAAGAGAGCGCCTCGGCTTCCGTGCCGAGCCGCAGGCGGTCGGCCGACGGCCGGAACAGGGCGTCATCGAGGCGCGCCGTCAGATTCGGATTCCCCGGCACGAGCAACGAGAAGGGCCTCGCCCGGCCCGCCGACGCCTCGGGCAGCGCCAGCTCGACCGGGTCGCCGTTCTCGTCGTCATAGTGCTTCAGCTTCCAGCTCACGAGCTCGGCGCCGCGATTGTCGAACTCCGCGAGCACGAAGTCGCTCTCCACGACGACGGTTCGCTGCCGGTCGTCGGCAACGACCGCGACCACCGGTGCGCTCGCCGGTGCGCCGGCCGGCAACGGCGGATCGACGGCGGCGGGCGACGGCACGACCCCCGGCGTGTCGACGGCCGCGACGCCGGCCGCCGACGGTTCGGGGCCGATGTCGCCGGCAGTCCCGGCGACGGGGTCGTCCCCCACCCTCTCGACCGCGGGCGGGGGGCCGATCCACTGCTGGTACAGCACGAGGACCAGGAAGGAGAGGGTGACCGCGAGAAGGACTCGACGCTCCATGACAGATCAGACGTCCGGCCGTGACGCCGCGGGCGGCCCTGCCGGCGCGGCGGAATCGCCGGCCGGCGGCACCGGATCCACGCCGCCGGGGTGGAACGGGTGACAGCGGCACAGGCGCTTGAGAGTGAGCCAGGCGCCGAGAAGGCTGCCGTGACGCCGGAACGCCGCCTCGGCGTAGTGCGAGCAGGACGGCTGGAAGCGGCACGCCCCGGCGAACAGCGGACCCAACGTGACCCGATAGGCGTTCAGCAGGACTGCCGACAGGGCGATCAACCCGCGATCCACCTGCCGCCACGCGCCGCAAAGGAGTCTCACGCCACCCTCATCGCCGGACCCGAGCGCGGAGTTGCCGGAGCAGGGTTCGGTGGTAGTCGCCCTGCAGCAAGCGGAACGGGGCATCGGGGAATTCCCGGAAAGGCAGCACCACGAGGTCGGTCACCGGGAGCGGCTTCTCGTGGCGGAAGAGCTCGCGCACCAGGCGCTTGATGAGATTGCGCCGCGCGGCGTTCCCCAGACGGCGGGGCGCGACGATGCCCAGGCGGCTGCAGCCCTGGTCGCCGGGGAGGCCGATCAGCGTCATGTAGCGTCCCCGCGTTCGCGTGCCGCGCCGCTGAATCCGCAGGAAGTCCCGACGCCGGCGAATCCGCTCTCCACGCGCCAGCGTCCGGGTCGCCGCCGTCACCGGCCCCCGCGCATTTCGCCCGCCCCTCGCCCGTGGCCGACTAGTCGGAGACCGTCAGGCGGTGGCGGCCCTTCGCACGGCGGCGACTGATCACCCGCCGGCCCGCCGGCGTGCTCATCCGGGCCCGGAATCCGTGGGTCTTCTTGCGGTGGCGGCGATTGGGTTGAAAGGTGCGCTTCATCGAACCGGGCTCCTCCGTTCCTGCGGCAACCTTTTACACTAGGTCGTCCCTCTCGCGTTGTCAAGAATCGCGCCCTTCCCCCGGTTGTCCGAGGTTGTTGAAATCCCGCCCGTTTCCCGCCCCCGGGACGCGCCCGAGACCCCACGCCAGTCCCCGTTTTCAGCACTCGTGACCGCCCCGGCCCCGCTCCTCCCGCGGCGTTTTCCACACCTGTGGAAAACGTTATGGAAAATCGATGTTTCACGGAGATTTCCCGCTTGGCACCGATGAGCGTCGCCGCCGTGGCTTCGATAAATACCCTGTTTTCAATTACTTGAAGACTTCACCGCCATTCGGTGGAGCCGGCGGTCCGACGGAGCCGGAAGTCCGTGACACCGCCGGACCCGCCCCGGGAGAGCCTCTTCCCGCACCGATCACGGCGCCCGCAACGCCGCCTCACGGACCCGAAGCGATCCTCGGTGATCGAGGTTCCGACATCGGACCGCCTGTGGTATGGTGTCCGTCTTTGCTCCCCGCGCCTCCCAGGCAGCAACCAGTGTCCGCACGGAGGCGCTCAACGGGCTCAATCGCAACGTTCCAGCGGACGGTACACGGTCATCCCCGATGACCGGGTCGCAGGGCGTACCGACGTGAGTGGCGCCAATGTCGAGCAACCTCTGGGACGAGATCCTGGCGCGCGTCGAGAACAAGGTCAGCCGGTACATCTTCCACACCTGGTTCAAGCCCACGAGGTTCATCGAGAACGACGACAACGCCGTCACCGTGCTCGTCCCCAACGACGGCTTCAAGCAGTGGCTGACCCGCCACTACGCCGGCGTCATCAGGGAGGCGACCGACGAGCTGGGCCGGCCGGGAACGACCATCTCGCTGATCACCGACGATTCCGCACCGACCGCCGCCGATCGGGACGCGCCGACCTCGCCGAACCCGCCCGCACCGGCCCCCGGACCACCGGCCCGGCACCAGCAACGCTACACCTTCGAGGAGTTCGTGGTCGGAGCGTCCAACCAGTTCGCCCACGCGGCCGCCCGCGCCGTCGCCGAGGCGCCCGCGCGGTCGTACAACCCGCTGTTCATCTACGGCGGCGTCGGCCTCGGCAAGACGCACCTCATGCACGCCATCGGCGAGTACCTCGACGTCCACTCGCCGCAGTCCACCCGCACCTACATCTCGTCCGACCGCTTCATGAACGAGATGATCAACGCCATCCGCTTCGACCGGACCATCGACTTCCGGGCGCGGTACCGCAGCACGGACATCCTGCTGGT
The DNA here is from genome assembly GCA_965116765.1 of Vicinamibacterales bacterium. Taxonomy (GTDB): domain Bacteria; phylum Acidobacteriota; class Vicinamibacteria; order Vicinamibacterales; family UBA8438; genus JAJEEA01. The sequence goes on from OZ220718.1 coordinate 3,999,094, forward strand.
CGACGACATCCAGTTCCTCGCGAGCCGCGAGGGCACCCAGATCGAGTTCTTCCACACGTTCAACTCGCTCTACGACGCGCAGAAGCAGATCGTCATCAGCAGCGACTGCGCGCCTCACGAGCTGCAGTTCCTCGAGGAACGCCTCCGATCGCGATTCGAGTGGGGGCTGACGGTCGACATCCAGCCTCCGGATCTCGAGACGCGGGTCGCGATTCTCAAGAAGAAGGCCGAGCACCTGGCCCCCGCCATCCCCATCGACGACGACGTGGCGCTCTACATCGCCGAGCGCATCAAGTCGAACATCCGCGAGCTCGAGGGCTCGCTGACCACGCTGATCGCGCGCGCCTCGCTGTGGCGCCAGAAGATCTCCCTGTCGCTGGCCCGGGAGGTCCTGCCCAACATCGGCGACCGCGACAAGCCCGTCGTGACCATCGAGATGATCCAGAAGCTCGTCGCCGGCCACTACTCCCTGAAGCTGAGCGACCTCAAGTCGCGGAACAACACGCAGACCATCGTGCTGCCGCGCCAGATCTCGATGTACCTGGCCCGGACCCTCACCTCGGCCTCGTACCCGGAGATCGCCAGGAAGTTCGGCAAGCACTACTCCACGGTCATCTACGCGTACGACAAGATCGACCAGGAGCGCGCGAAGGACTCCGGCCTCAACGCCGTCATCGACGGCCTGGTCAAGTCCATCAGGAAGTCGGTCGCCTAGGAGTCTGCGCCGTAGAACGGTGCAGACTTCTAGCAGGGTTGGTTGGGCGCCCAGCGGAGCCGAAGGCGACGATGGGCGGGCTAGTCCCGGGCGCGGGACGGCCTCCCCCCGCGGACCCGGGGAAGGGACGACCCGGCTTTTCCACAACAACCCTTCCACAGGGTCGGCCGTTCCGCCCGGCTTCCCCGGCACGAGGCCGACCTGTGGAAGGCGCAGTTCGGGGTCCACACCAAATCCAAAGGACCCTCAACAGCTCAAATGACTGAAAACAAAGGACTTGACTTCAGCATGACCCGGTTTTCGACACACCTTGTTGATGTTATAATTGAGAGATCCGTGTTCACTGATGATCGACGCCAACAACCCCGAAGGCCTCTCCCTCGATGGAACTCAACATCCGCCAGACCGAAATCCTCAAAGAGCTGCAACTCCTCCAAGGCATCGTCGAGCGGAAGAACACGATCCCCATCCTCGCCAACGTCCTGATCGAGGCGGAGGCCGGAGCCTCCGAGGTCCGCCTCGCCGCGACGGATCTCGAGGTCGGCCTGCGCAGCCGGTGCGCCGCCACCGTCGTCGAGGGCGGCTCGGTGACCCTGCCGGCGAGAAAGCTCTACGAGATCGTCCGCGCGCTGCCGGACACCGAGATCCGGATCGCCGAGCCGTCGGCGGGAACCGTGAAGGTGACGGCCGAGCGGTTCAACTCGCGCATCCAGACGCTGCCGCGGGAGGACTTCCCGTCGATGCCGGATGCGGCCGGCGAGGCCACCGCCCGTCTCGCGGCGGGACGGCTGGCCGAGATGATCGCCAAGACGCAGTTCGCGATCACCGGCGAGGACACCCGGTTCTTCCTGAACGGCGCCCTGTTCCTGCTGTCGCCGTCTTCGATGAGCCTGGTCGCCACGGACGGGCACCGGCTCGCCCTCGCGTCGGCCGCCGGCAAGGGGGCGGAGGACGGCCGCGGGAGCGATGGCGGGGAAGACGAGGGGGATCCGTCGCGGGTCATCCTGCCGAGGAAGACGCTGTCGGAGCTGGTCCGGCTTCTCGGCGAGGACGGCGCCGAGGAGGTGACCTACGAGCAGGGCGAGAACCACCTGTTCTTCGACGTGGGCGCGCGGCAGCTGATCTCGCGCACCATCGACGCGCAGTTCCCGGCCCACGAGCGGGTGCTGCCGAAGGGCAACGACAAGCGCATCGAGTTCGACCGCGATCGGCTGGTGGGGACGCTGAAGCGGGTCGCCCTGTTGTCGAACGAGCGGTCGCGGGCGGTCAAGTTCCAGATCGACGCCGGCGGCGTCGAGATCTCGTCGAGCAGTCCGGACGTCGGTGAAGCGTCGGAGGCCCTGGCCGTCGACTACGAGGGGCCGAGAACGGAGATCTGCTTCAACGCCCAGTACGTCCTCGACTTTCTGGGGGTCGTCGACTCCGACAGCGTGGTCCTCGATTTCAAGGACGAGGTGAGCCAGGCGGTGCTGTCGCCCTTGTCGACCGAGGGATGCGAGTACACGTACGTGATCATGCCGATGCGGGTCTAGGCGTCTGCGCCGGAAGAAGGGCGTCGATCGGCGGCCGGGGGGCGCTTGGCGAGGTCCCGCGCGCCCCGAGAGAGGGCGAGGAGACCGCCGGGCCGAGGTGACCAGGACAGATGACGCAGCTGGAGGAGAGCAAGCAGGCGGTCGGCGTGGCGACGTCCCCGATCGGCGAGGGAGATGCCGTGGCGACGGCGGCGCCGGAGATCACGTCCGCCGACCTGGCCGACTACGGCGCCGACAAGATCAAGGTGCTCGAGGGGCTCGAGGCGGTACGCAAGCGTCCCGCCATGTACATCGGGTCCACCGGTGCGCTGGGGCTGCATCACCTGGTGTACGAGGTGGTGGACAACGCCATCGATGAGGCCCTGGCCGGGTTCTGCGACACCATCAGGGTCACGATTCACATCGACAACTCGATCACGGTGGTCGACAACGGCCGCGGGATCCCCGTCGATCTGCACGCCAGCGGCCGGCCCGCGGCCGAGGTGGTGCTGACGGTGCTGCACGCCGGGGGGAAGTTCGACAACGAGAGCTACAAGGTGTCGGGCGGGCTGCACGGGGTCGGGGTCTCGGTCGTCAACGCCCTGTCCGAGTCGGTCGTCCTGGAGATCTACCGGGAGGGGAGGGTCTACCAGCAGAGCTATGCGCGGGGCGTTCCCGACGCCGACCTGGAGGTCACGGGGACGACGCGTCGCCGCGGCACGAAGCTGACGTTCAAGCCCGACGCCGACGTGTTCGAGACGGTCGAGTACAGCTTCGACACCCTCGCCCACCGCCTCCGGGAGCTGGCGTTCCTGAACGCCGGCGTGCGCATCACCATCGACGACGAGCGCGAGGACGGGAAGCACCGCGACTTCCGCTACGAGGGCGGCATCAACTCGTTCGTGCGGTACCTCAACAAGAACCGGGTGGCCGTCAACGCCGAGCCGATCTACATGCGGGGCGAGCGCGACGGGGTCGACGCGGAGATCTCGCTGCAGTGGAACGACGGCTACTCCGACATCCTGCACGCCTTCGCCAACAACATCAACACGCAGGAGGGGGGCACGCACGTCTCCGGGCTCCGGGCCGCCCTGACGCGCACCCTGAACAGCTACGCCACCCGACAGAACCTCGCGAAGGACCTCAAGGAGAGCATCGGCGGCGACGACATCCGCGAGGGGCTGACCGCGGTCATCAGCGTCAAGATTCCCCATCCGCAGTTCGAGGGCCAGACGAAGACCAAGCTGGGCAACACCGAGGTGAAGGGCATCGTCGAGGCGATCGTGAACGACAACCTCGGCGCGTTTCTCGAAGAGAACCCGGCCGAGGCCAAGCGGATCGTCAACAAGACCATCGACGCGGCGCGAGCCCGGGAGGCGGCCCGCAAGGCGCGGGACCTCGTGCGGCGGAAGGGCGCCCTCGACAACAGCAGCCTCCCGGGGAAGCTCGCCGACTGCCAGGAGCGGGACCCCGGGAAGGCCGAGCTGTACATCGTGGAGGGGGAGTCGGCCGGCGGGTCAGCGAAGCAGGGCCGCGACCGGCAGTTCCAGGCGGTGCTGCCCATCAAGGGCAAGATCCTCAACGTCGAGAAGGCGCGCTTCGACAAGATGCTCGGCAGCGACGAGATCCGCGCGATGATCGCGGCCCTCGGATGCGGTATCGGCAAGGACGACTTCCAGCCCGACAAGCTCCGCTACCACCGCGTCATCATCATGACCGACGCGGACGTCGACGGCTCGCACATCCGCACCCTGCTGCTGACGTTCTTCTACCGCCAGATGCGGGAGCTGATCGAGCGCGGCCACATCCACATCGCCCAGCCGCCGCTCTACCGGGTCAAGCGGGGCCGCAGCGAGACGTACGTCAAGGACGACCGCGATCTCGAGTCGTGGCTCTTCAAGCGGGCGGCCGAGTCCCGGGTCTTGCGACTCCCGGCCGACGAGCTGACCGCGGGGCGCCTCGAGGATCTGCTGCACCGCGTGGTCGCCTTCCAGCGCTACCGGGCCATCGTCGAGCGCCGCGGCCCCGCCGCCGACATCGTCCAGGCCCTGCTCGACGCGGGCGCCGTCGACAAGACGTTCTTCGAGGCCCGGGCCGCCCTCGACGCGCTGGCCGCGGAGCTGACCACCCCGCTGCGCACCGTGCGGGTGGCCGTGGACGAGGAGCACAACGCGTACGCCCTGGTGGTCGAGGACCGCAGCGGCGGGTTCGCCCGGCAGCAGTCGGTCGGCGCCGAGTTCGTCGAGTCGGCGGAGTACCGGGCCCTGTCGTCCAGCTTCGAGGCGATCAGGAGCGTCAAGGGGCCGATGCGGGTCGGCAGCGTCGCGCGCGAGTCCGCCGCCGCGGAGGAGTCGGGAGATGCGTCGACCCCGCCGCGGGAGGTGGAGGTCGGCGGCGTCGACGAGCTGCTCGACCACTTCCTCGCGGCCGGGAAGCGGGGCGTCGCCATCAACCGCTACAAGGGACTGGGCGAGATGAACCCCGATCAGCTCTGGTCCACCACCATGAACCCGGAGAACCGGACGCTGCTGCAGGTCAGCGCCGAGGACGACGCCGAGGCGGACGTGATGTTCACGACGCTGATGGGCGATCAGGTCGAGCCGCGGCGCAAGTTCATCGAGGACAACGCCCTCGACGTCAAGAACCTCGACGTCTAGCGGGCATCGGGCGCCGGCCTGACGCGCGTTCCCTGACGCCCCCACCGTACTCGCACGAGGTCGAGACCGCGCCCGGCGCGCCCGGCGCCGGCGGCGGCCGGAAAACGGATTCCAGGCACACCACCCACCATGCCCGACGTTTCAGACAGCCGGCCGCCGGTCAACATCGAAGACGAAATGCGGCGCTCGTACATGGACTACGCCATGAGCGTCATCATCGGCCGGGCCCTGCCCGACGTGCGGGACGGGCTGAAGCCGGCCCACCGGCGCGTGGTGTACGGCATGCGGCTGATGGGGCTGGCGTCCAACCGGGCCTACCGCAAGTGCGCCAAGATCGTCGGCGAGGTGATGGGGAACTACCACCCGCATGGCGATGCCTCCATCTACGACACCCTGGTGCGGATGGCCCAGGAGTTCAACATGCGCTACCCCCTGGTGGACGGCCAGGGGAACTTCGGCTCCGTGGACGGCGATCCGCCGGCCGCGATGCGGTACACCGAGGCCCGGCTCCAGCCGCTCTCCGACGACCTCATGGCCGATCTCGACAAGGAGACGGTCGACTTCGTCCCGAACTACGACGAGACGACGGAGGAGCCCACCGTTCTCCCGACGCCGTATCCGAACCTGCTCGTGAACGGCTCGGCCGGCATCGCGGTCGGCATGGCCACCAACATCCCGCCCCACAACCTGCGCGAGGTCATCGACGGGATCGTGTGGGCCATCGAGCACCGCGGGGAAGGCGAGGACGAGAAGCGCCGCGGGCTGCGGACCCGCATCAGCGGCCCCGACTTTCCGACCGGCGGGTTCATCGTCGGGCACGCGGGCATCGACGCCGCCTACCAGACCGGCCGCGGGTCGCTGACGGTGCGGGGCCGGACCGAGATCGAGGACATCGGCAAGGGAGAGCGCCAGGCGATCATCATCACCGAGATTCCCTACCAGCTGAACAAGACCCGCCTCATCGAGAAGATCGCCGAGCTGGTGCGCGGCAAGGCCATCGAGGGCATCAGCGACCTGCGCGACGAGTCCGACCGCCGCGGCATGCGCATCGTCATCGAGCTCAAGCGCGGCGAGGTGCCCGAGGTCGTCCTCAACAACCTGTACAAGCACACGCCGCTGCAGACCACGTTCGGCGTGATCATGCTCGCGATCGTCGACGGGCGGCCCCGCGTCCTCGGCCTGCTCGACCTCGTCGAACGCTTCATCGCGTTCCGCCACGACGTGGTCCGGCGGCGCACGGAGCACGATCTGCGCAAGGCGGAGGCCCGGGCCCACATCCTCGAGGGGCTCAAGATCGCTCTCGACCACCTCGACGCCGTCATCGCCCTCATCCGGGGCGCCGGCAACCCCGCCGAGGCGCGCGAGGGCCTCATGGAGCGGTTCGAGCTGAGCCGGATTCAGGCCCAGGCCATTCTCGACATGCAGCTCCAGCGCCTGACCGGGCTCGAGCGGCAGAAGGTGCTCGACGAGCTCGCCGAGCTGCAGGGGGTCATTCGGCGGCTGCGCGAGATTCTCGGCAGCGAAGCGCTGCTGATGGGCATCGTGGTCGACGAGTTGCGGGCGGTGCAGGGGAAGTACGGCGACGAGCGCCGCACCGAGATCGTCGACGACCCCGGCGAGCTGCGCATCGAGGACCTGATCGCCGAAGAGGACATGGCCATCACCGTGAGCAACACCGGCTATGTCAAGCGGACCGCGCTCACCGAGTACCGGGCCCAGCGGCGGGGCGGCAAGGGGCGGCTCGGCATGCGCACCCGCGACGGCGACTTCCTGACCCACCTCTTCGTGGCCTCGACCCACGCCTACATCCTCATCTTCTCGGACCGGGGCCGCCTGTACTGGCTCAAGGTGCACACGATTCCCGACGTGGGCCCGAGCGGGCGCGGGAAGTCCATCGCAAACCTCGTCTCGATGGAGCCCGACGAGCGAATCGCCGCCCTGCTCGCGGTCCGCGAGTGGCCCGAGGCCGAGGGAGAGCGCTACATCCTGACCGGAACGCGGCGGGGCATGATCAAGAAGACCGACCTCCGGTCCTTCCGGCGCCCGAGGCAGAAGGGCATCATCGCGGCCGGGGTCGACGAGGACGACGCGTTGATCTCGGCCGAGATCGGCGACGGGAGCGCCGAGGTGTTCCTGGGCACGCGGCGGGGCAAGGCCATCCGTTTCGCCGAGGGAGACGTGCGGTCGATGGGGCGGACCGCGCGCGGCGTCCGGGGAATCCGGCTGCGGTCCGACGACGAGGTGGTGGCGATGGCCGTGGTCCGGGCCGGGGGCACGCTGCTCACGGTGACCGAGAACGGTTTCGGCAAGCGGACCGGGATCGACGAATACCGCGTGCAATCGCGAGGGGGAGTCGGTATCATTAACATCCAAACCACCGAACGGAACGGCTCGGTCGTCGGAATCGCCCATGTGGAGGACCAGGATGAGCTGATGCTCATCACCCAGCAGGGGAAGGTGCTCCGCATGGACACGAAGGATCTCCGGACCATCGGGCGCGCGACGCAGGGGGTGCGGCTGATCGGGATCGACAGCGACGATCGGGTGGTGTCGCTCGCGCGCCTCGGTGACGTGAGCGCGGACGAGGCGGACGGCGACAGCGGAAACGGGACGGCGCCGGACGCGGACGAGAGTTGAGCGCGTCGGCCGTCCGGATGTTCGGGGGCGAAGAGACGCAGTCGTAAGAGGACAACGCGGTCAGCACGGAGGACGGCCGCCTGCCGGCCCGTTCGTGGTGGCTGCCAGTGCAAGGAGGCGGTGAGATGGCTCGATCGAGGATGAAAGTGCCGGTGCTCGCGCTGTGCATGGGGATGTTGTTCGGCGCCTGCGGCGGCGGGGGAGAGGAAGAGACGCTCATTCGGTCGTACTTCCAGGCCGCGCGGTTCGGCGACCGCGACTCGCTGAACAACATCGCGATGTATGCCTGGGACACCCAGCAGCGCGGTGTGGTGTCGAGACCCAGCGTCGAGAGCGTGTCCGAAGAGCAGAGCCGCCCGCTCCGGATGGTGGAGCTGGGCCAGGCCCTGGCCGAGGCCGAGGAGGCCGAGGAGGTCTTCACGCAGGAGAAGATCGTCTACCAGGACGAGAACTTCGATGCGATCAACCGCGTCCTCGAGGCGGAGCGCGAGGGCAACAACCTGCGGCGTCGCGCCGACCGCGAGGTCCAGGAGGCGTGGACCGACTGGCGCGACCGTACGATCGAGCACTCCCGGGCGGTCGCGGCCGCGCGGGACGAGTTGAACGCCGAGGTGAACGAAGCCCAGCTCAGCATGTTCGATCCGAGCAACCCGATCGACGTGACGCAGTACGAGGGCGCGCTGGTGACGAAGGAAGTGGAGCTCTCCGCGCGGATCGAGCTCGACGGCAACGAGACCGAGGAGATGTTGACCATCACCCTCCAGCGGACCATCCTCACCGGCGCCGACGGCCTGCCGATGGAGGGCCGCTGGGTGATTCGGAACATCAGCTAGGGGGGTCGGCGCCGCGGGGCGGCGCGGACTTCCCGCACGGCTCGCCGCACCGGCGTCGCGGGGTTCTGCCCTGTTGGGGCAGGGCGCTGTCCCTCCGCGCTTCGCAGACAGGAACGGCTCGGCACCGTGCCGCCGGATGCGGCATGGGCGCCGGGCTGTTTCTCGTTCCGGCGCTGGAAGTCCGGCCTCGGCGCGAGCACGGCGCGCCGCGGGGTCAGGCCAGGGTGAGCTTCGCGAACCGGGCGCGGAGCGTCTTGCGCCCGATGTCGCCGAAGCGGACCGTGAGCTTCATGTCGTCGGTCAGCGGCTCGACCGAGAGTACGGTGCCCTCCCCGAACGTCGGGTGGCGAACGCGGTCGCCCGGCGCGATGCTGACGACCGACTGGTCCTCGTCTTCGTAGGCGTAGCCGTAGTCGGGCTGTATCCGCTCGTCGTCGGCGGGGCCCCGGCGCTGCCCGCGGTAGGCCCCGCGCCCGTAGGTCGCGGGGGACCGCACCGGCGTCGAGAAGACCGGCTCGACGACGTCGATCAGGTCGGCGGGAATCTCGTCGAGGAAGCGCGACGGCCTCGTGTCCCGGTACTCGCCGTACACGCGGCGGCGGGCGGCGCTCGTCAGCACGAGCCGGGTCCGGGCCCGGGTCATGCCGACGTAGCACAGCCGGCGCTCCTCCTCCATCGCCTCGTTGTGCCCCTCGTCGACGCGCGCCCCGCCGTGCGCGCCCCCCTCGCCGAGGTCGTCGTTCTCGATCGGCTCGTAGCGCTCGTCGCCGACCGCCCGTGCGTGGGGGAACAGCCTCTCTTCCAGACCGACCATGAAGACGACCGGGAACTCCAGGCCCTTGGCGGCGTGCAGCGTCATCAGCCAGACGCCCGCGTCGACCGAGCCCTGCGCCTCGTCGGCCTCCGACAGCAGCGACTGACCGTCGACGAAGCCGGTCAGCGACGGCTCCGTCTCGCGGATCTCGTAGTCGCGGGCGGCCGCGACGAGCTCCATCAGGTTGTCGATGCGGTTCTCCGCCTCTTCCGTCATCGTCTCGCGGAGGCTCTCCAGGTAGCCGCTCCGGCCCAGCACCTCGCCGATGGCGTCGGAGACCGGCCGGGCGGCCGCGAGGGCGCGCAGGGTCTGCACCAGGTCGCGGAACCTCCGGAGGGCGCCGACCGCCCGGGGCGGCACCAGCTCCTGGTTCACGGCCCGGTTCAGCCGCCCCCAGAGCGAATCGGCCGCCCCCGCGTCCCCCGGGGCCGGCGCGAACAGCGGTCCCGCGGCGGCCGGCTCGGGCGCCAGCTTGTCGAGGGCGGCCATCACTCCCTTGCCGATGCCCCGCCTCGGTTCGTTGATCACCCGGCGCAGGCTCACGTCGTCGTCCAGGTTGATGAGCAGCCGGAGATAGGCGAGCGTGTCCTTGATCTCCTTGCGCTCGTAGAACCGGACGCCGCCGACCATGCGGTAGGCGATGCCCGCGCGGCCCAGCGCCTCTTCCAGGACGCGGGACTGGGCGTTCGTGCGGTACAGCACGCCGGCCGGGGTGTCTCCCGCGTCGAGCGCCTCGCGGAGCCGCATGGTGACCCAGTCCGCCTCCGCGAGATCGTCGCCGGCCCGGAAGCAGCGCACGAGGTCGCCCCCCGCGCGGTCGGTCCGCATCCGCTTGCGGAGACGGCGCCGGTTCCGCTCGATGACCGCCCCGGCGGCGTCGAGGATGACCTGCGTCGAGCGGTAGTTCCGTTCGAGGCGGATCACCGTCGCCCCGTCGAAGTGCTTCTGGAAGTCGAGGATGTTGTTCAGGTCCGCGCCCCGCCACTGGTAGATCGACTGGTCGGGATCGCCCACCACGCACAGGTTGCGGTGCTCGCGGGTGAGGAGTCGGACGAGGCGGAACTGCGGCGGGTTGGTGTCCTGGTACTCGTCCACCATGATGAACCGGAAGCGCTCGCCGTAACGGCGCCGCACCGCCTCGCCGCCTTCGAACAGCCTCGCGGTCTCGAGCAGCAGGTCGTCGAAGTCGAGGGCGTTGGCGGCGTCGAGAGCGCGCTGGTACCGCTCGTACGCCTTGGCGATCAGGTCGCCGCGCGCGCTCCAGGCCTCGCCCCGCAGGCTCCCGGGAGAGCGCATGTGGTTCTTGGCCTCGCTGATCTCGGCGAGCGCCTGCCGGGCCGACAGCAGCTTGTCGTCGACGTCGAGGTCTCGCAGGATGCGCTTCATGGCCGCCGACTGATCGGCGCTGTCGTAGATGACGAAATCGCGGCCGACCCGGACCCCGCCCTCGCGGCGCAGTATCCGTGCGCACAAGGCGTGGAACGTGCAGATCCACGGGCGCCGCGCCCCGGCGTCGGCCAGCGACTTCACCCGCTCGCGCATCTCCTCGGCCGCCTTGTTGGTGAAGGTGACGGCGAGCAGCTCGTCGGGCTCGGCCAGCCCGTCCGCGATGAGCCGGGCGGCGCGGCAGGCGATGACCCGGGTCTTGCCCGACCCCGCCCCGGCCAGGACCAGGAGCGGACCGTCGGTGTGCAGCACCGCCTGTCTCTGCTCGTCGTTCAGATCCGAAATGAAGTCCATGAGTCGTCGGTTCGTTCCCGCACGGGGCGGGCGTCAGCGCATGGCAGGCCACGGTCAACGTCGGAGGTCGTCCGTCCTCCCCGGATCATTCCACAGGCCGCGGGATTCGGAGGCCGCCGGTCTTCGCCGGTTCACTCCACCGTGACGCTCTTGGCGAGGTTGCGCGGCTGGTCGACGTCGCAGCCGCGGCGGACCGCGATGTGGTAGGCGAGCAGCTGGAGCGGAACCGCCATGACGATCGGCGTGATCAGCGGTGGCGTGGCCGGAATGGTCACGAGGGCGTCCCGTTCCGCGTCGATCAGGGTCTCGATGGCCGGCTCGCCGTGGTCGGCTCCCACTGCGATGATCGGGCCGCCGCGCGCCCGGACCTGCTGCAGGTTGGACGCCATCTTCTCGAAGACCGATCCGTTCGGGAGCAGGGTCACCACCGGCAGCTCCTCGTCGACGAGGGCGATGGGGCCGTGCTTCATCTCGCCGGCCGGGTACCCCTCGGCGTGGATGTAGGAGATCTCCTTGAGCTTCAGCGCCCCCTCGAGGGCGATGGGGTAGTTGATGCCGCGGCCCAGGTACAGGAAGCTCCGGCGCTGGTGGAACCGCTGCGCCACCGACTCGACGGCGGCCTCGCATTGCAGGGTCTGCTCGATCCAGCGCGGCAGGTGGTCGAGGTCCTCCAGGTGCGGCCGGGCCGCCTCCGGCGTCAGCGTCCCGCGGACCTGCGCCAGGTAGAGGGCGAGGAGGTGCAGGGCCACCAGCTGCGACGTGAACGCCTTCGTCGACGCGACCCCGATCTCGGGCCCGGCGTGGGTGTACACGGTGAAGTCGGCCTCGCGGGTGGCCATGCTGCCGACGACGTTGCAGACGGCGATGGTCGCGGCGCCCCGGCCGCGGGCCTCGCGCAGCGCGCCCAGGGTGTCGGCGGTCTCGCCGGACTGGGTGATGACCACCGCGAGGGTCTCCGGCGTCACGATGGGGTCGCGGTAGCGGTACTCCGAGCCGTAGTCCACCTCGACCGGCACCCCCGCGAGCCGCTCGATCAGGAACTTGCCCACGAGGGCGGCGTGCCAGGAGGTGCCGCACGCGAGGACGACGACGCGGTCGACGGCCCGCAGCCGCTCGGCGGGAATCTCCAGCTCGCCGAGGTAGACCCGGCCCGATTCGACCGACGTCCGCCCCAGCACCGTCTCCCGGGCCGCCCACGGCTGCTCGAAGATCTCCTTCAGCATGAAGTGGCGGTAGCCGGCCTTCTCCGCCATCACCGGGTCCCAGTTGACGTGCTGGGTGACGGCGGCGACCGGCTCGCCCTCGAAGTCGGTGTAGGTCGCGCCGCCGGCGGTGACGACCGCCATCTCGCCGTTGCCGAGGAACACGATGTCGCGGTTGTGGCCAAGGATGGCGGGGACGTCCGACGCGACGAGGTACCCGCCGTCGCCCTCCGTCACGAGGATCGGCGGACCCTGCCGGGCCGCCACCAGCTTGCCGGGGTCGTCGGTCGCCAGCAGCAGCAGGGCGAAGAGCCCGCGCACCCGGGCGAGGGCGCGCCGCACCGCCCCCTCGAGCCCGTCCCCGCGCCATTCGCTCTCGACGAGATGGGCGATGACCTCGGTGTCGGTCTCCGTCGCGAAGCGGTGGCCCTCGGCCTCGAGCTCGCGCTTCAGGGCCAGGTGGTTCTCGATGATGCCGTTGTGCACGACGACGATGCGTCCCGTGCTGTCGCGGTGGGGGTGGGCATTCTCTTCCGTCGGCCGGCCGTGCGTCGCCCACCGCGTATGGCCGAGGCCGTAGTCGCCGTCGACGGGATCGTTCTCGAGGACCTCGACCAGCCGGTTCAGCTTGCCGGCGCTGCGCCGCAGCTCGACGGCGCCGTCGCGGACGAGGGCGACCCCCGCCGAGTCGTAGCCGCGGTACTCCAGACGCCGGAGCCCCTCGAGGAGGATCGGGACGACCGGCTTGTGCCCGATGTAGCCGATGATTCCGCACATCGCTTCGCGGCCGATTCCTCTGCGGCTTCTCCTGCGGCCGACCTTCCGGGCCCTTCCCCGGCGACTGATCCGGGCCCTTCTCGTGCGACCGATTCTTCCGGGGCTTCGCCCGGTCAGGCGTCGGGACCGTCGCCCGCCCCGGCCTCCCGGCGGCCGTTCCAGCCGTCCTTCACGACCTGCCGGCTGCGGGCCACGGCCAGCGCGCCGGCGGGGATGTCGTCGGTGACGCAGGACCCGGCGCCGACGTAGGCGTCGTCGCCGAGGGTCACCGGCGCGACGAGCTGGGTGCCGCTGCCGATGAACACCCGATCGCCCACCGTCGTCGGATGCTTCCGCTTCCCGTCGTAGTTGCAGGTGATGGTGCCGGCGCCCACGTTCACGCCCTCGCCGATGGCGGCGTCGCCGAGGTAGCTCAGGTGGTTGGCCTTCGATCCCCGGCCGAGCGACGACTTCTTGATCTCCACGAAGTTGCCGACCTTCGCCGCCTCGCCGATGGCCGCCCCCGGGCGCAGGTGGGCGAACGGCCCCACCTCGGCGCCCCGCGCCAGCGTCGCGCCCTCGATGACGCAGTGGTTGCGCACGGTCACGTCGTCGCCGACCGTCGAGTCGACGATGCGCACCCCGGCGTGCAGCTCGCACCGCGCCCCGACGCGGGTGTGCCCCTGCAGGAAGACGCCGGGGTGGATGACGGTGTCGGGGCCGACGGTGACGTCCATGTCGACGTAGGTCGTCGCGGGGTCCTCGATGGTGACGCCGGCCGCCATCAGCTCCTCGTTCCTCGTCTGTCGCACGATTCGCTTGACCTCCGCCAGCTCGGTCTGGCTGTTGATGCCGCGCACCTCGTCCGGATCCGCCACCTCCACCGTCTCCACCGGCCGCCCGCGCTGCCGGTAGATGCGCACGAGGTCCGGCAGGTAGATCTCGTTCGAGGCCCCGGCGGGCGGAATCTCCCGGACGGCGTCGAACAGCGGCGGGAGGTCGAGGGCGTAGATGCCGCCGTTGATCTCCTTCAGCCGCCGCTGCGACGCCGACGCGTCGCGTTCCTCGACGATGCGGGCGAGGCGCCCGTCGGCCCGGACGATTCTCCCGTAGCCGTACGGCCGGGCCACGGCCGCCGTCAGCACGGTGAGGGCGGCCCGCGCCCGCTCGTGGGTGCGGACGAGCCGCTCGAGGGTGCCGGGCCGAATCAGCGGCACGTCGCCGGACAGCACCACGAGGGTCCCCGCGAGGCCCGCGAACAGCGGCTCCGCCTGCAGCAGCGCGTGCCCGGTGCCGCGCTGCTCGTCCTGGCGGGCGAAGGCCAGCGAGGGGCGGTGGGCGAGGGCGGCCCGCACCAGCGCCGCCTGATGGCCGATCACGAGACCGGTGCGCTCGGGTCGCAGGGGGTCGGCGGCGCGCGCGACGTGCTCGATCAGGGGCAGGCCGGCGAGGGGGTGCAGCACCTTGGGCCGGGCGGACCGCATGCGGGTGCCGCGGCCGGCGGCGAGGATGATGACGTGGTTCGGCACCGCGCCCCCCAGTGTAATCGAACCGGGGAGGGTCACGGGCCGGTTTCGCCCTTGGCCTCCTCGAGCGCCCGATACATGGCCCGGGCGCTCAGGCCGTACCGGGCGGCGAGCGCCTTCACCGCGTCGCGCCGGGAGCCGCCGTCGACCGCCATCCCGTCGAGCTCGTCGAGCAGCGCCGGCCCGGCGGGCCGCGGCGGCCGGGCGCCGGCGCCGCGCCCGGCGGGCCAGACCACGCACGTGTACTCGCCCCGCGGCGTCCCCACGGACCGGAGCAGCGCCGGCACCGCTCCGACGAGGGTGCTCTCGTGCAGCTTGGTCAGCTCCCGGCACAGCGCGACCGTCCGCTCGCCGAGCCGTTCCTCGAGCAGCCCGAGGGTGGTGACGAGACGGTGCGGCGACTCGAAGAACACGAGGGTCCGGGGCTCGCGGGCCAGCTCGTCGCACCACCGCTTCCTGTCGTTCAGCCCGCGGGGGGGGAAGCCGAGGAAGGTGAAGCTCGCGACCGGCGCGCCCGACGAGACGAGGGCGGCGGTGACGGCCGAGGGACCGGGAACCACGGCGACGCGAACGCCGGCGTCAAGAGATTGACGCACCAGGTTGAACCCCGGATCGGAGACCAGCGGCGTCCCCGCGTCCGACAGCAGCGCGATCGAGTCGCCGTCGAGCAGGCGCTTCACGAGGCCGGGCGTCCGCCGGCGCTCGTTGTGGTCGTGGAGGCTGGTGGACGGGGTCGAGATGCCGTAGCGCCGCAGCAGCTTGCCCGTCCGGCGGGTGTCCTCGGCTGCAATCAGCCGCACCTCCTCGAGGATGCGGACCGCGCGGAACGTGACGTCCTCGAGGTTCCCGATGGGCGTCGCGACCAGATACAGCGTGCCGGGCATGCCGGGACACGACCAGGGAGGGACGTCAAGCCATGCAGTAGAGCTGCGTTATTGTAACATTCAAGGGTCCGCCGTCCGCCGGCCCGAGTCCGGCGTTCCGCGTCAGTCCGGCGGTACGCGTCCGGCCACGCAAGACCTCGCGCCGACACCCATGCACACCTCGGAACCCCTCTCGCACTTCGTGGACGAGTATCTGGAGTTTCTCTACGAGAACGCTCCCACCGCCGCCTGCGGCGACGGGATGCACGCGCACGACGACCGCCTCGAGGACGTCTCGCGCACCGCCATCGACACCCAGGGGCGCGAGCTCGGGGGGTTTGCGCGGCGCCTCGACCGCATCACCACCCGCAGCCTGACGGCCGAGGAGCAGCTCGAGCGGCGCATGCTCGCCGACCACATCCGCGGCCGGCTCTACGAGCTCGAGGAGGTCAGGCCGTGGGAGCGCGACCCCCGCCACTACGCCGAGCTGCTGGCCACCTCGCTCGCCGGCCAGGCCCTCTTCGACCACGCGCCGGTCGAGGAGCGGGCCCGGCGCGTGGTGTCGAAGCTGCGGCAGACGCCGCGCTTCCTCGAGGCGGCCGCCGCCAACGTGGAGGACCCGCCGGGCATCCTCATCAAGACCGGGGCGGAGATGTTCGACGGGGTGGTCAGGTTCATCGAGCGCGACCTGCCGCGGGCCTTCCGGCGGCTCGAGGACCTGCACCTGCTCGGCGACCTCGCCGACGCCGCCACCGAGGCGACGGAGGCCATCAACCGCCACAACGAGCACCTGCGCGAGACCCTGGCGCCCCGGAGCCGGGCGACGTTCCGTCTCGGCCGGGAGCGGTTCGACGGCCGGCTGCGCCACCGGGAGGGCATCGGCCTGGGGGCCGAGGCGCTGCTCGCGGTCGCGGAGCGCGAGCTCGTCCGGGAGCAGAGCCGTTTCTGCGAGGTCGCGGCGCGCATCGACGCCAAGGCGGAGCCGGCGGACGTCTGGCGCCGGGTCAAGGCGCGGCACCCCGAGCCCGGCGCCCTCGTGCAGACGGTGGGCGACCAGCTCACGGACCTGGTGTCGTTCATCGAGCGCAACGCCCTCGTCACCCTGCCCGACGACCGGTCGATCATCGTCGCCTCGACCCCCGGTTTCCTGCGCTGGACCCAGGCCGGCGTCTGGTCCCCGGGACCGTTCGAGCCGAAGGCCCTGTCGTGCTACTACTACCTGACCGACGCCGATGCCGCCTGGCCGGCCGAACGCCGGGAAGAGCACCTGCGCGACCTGAACTTCGCCACGCTCTGGTCCGTGTCCGCCCACGAGGCCTATCCGGGCCACTACCTCCATTTCCTGCACCAGCGGGGCATCCGGAGCACGCTGCGCAAGTCGCTGCTGTTCGCGCCGGTCTCGTTCGTCGAGGGCTGGGCCCACTACGCCGAGCACATGGTGATGGAGGCCGGCCTCGCGCGGGACGACGATGCGATCGGGCTCGGGCAGATCGTCGAGAGGCTGCTGCGGCTGGCCCGGCTCGTGGTCGGCATCCGACTGCACGCGGACGACCTCTCGGTCGAGCAGGGGGTGCGGTTCTTTCGCGAGGAGGCCTATCTCGAGGAGGGCAGCGCGCGGCGGGAGGCGGAGCGGGGGACGTTCGACCCCGACTACACGCTGTACTCGGTCGGGCGGCTGATGCTGTCGAAGCTGCGGGACGATCTCGAGGCGCGCGAGGGCTCGGCGTTCTCGCTGAAGTCGTTCCACGACCGGCTGCTGGGGCACGGCTCGGTCCCGCTCTGGCTGCACCGGACGCTGCTCCTCGGCGACACCGGCGACGACCTCCTCGATTGATTCGCGAACCGCCCGCCGGGTACCATGAGCCGCGTTCGGGTACAGGACCCATGCCACTCTACGAATACCAGTGCGAAGCCTGCGCGTATCGGTTCGAGCAGATCCAGAGGTTCTCGGATCCGCCGCTGACGACCTGCCCCGAGTGCGAGGGCACGGTGCGCAAGCTGCTCTCCTCGCCCGCCATCCAGTTCAAGGGCACCGGCTGGTACGTGACCGACTACGCGAGGCCGGGCAAGAAGGACCCGGCCGAGTCGGGTGAGTCGAAGGCCGGGGCGTCGTCGGACGGCGCGTCGAAGTCCGAGAAGAAGTCGGAGAAGCCGGACGCCGGCAAGTCGGGCGCCTCGTCGGGCTCGTCCGATGCCGCGGCCGCGTCCGGATCCGCCAGGCCGGCATCTGCCGGCGCCTCGTCCTGAAGTCCCGTCCGCCCGCGTCCGCGGGGCCGGCCGGCCCGCAATTGTCGTCCGCGGCCCCGCCCGGCGCGCGACCCACCCACGAGCTACGCGGGGATCTACGGCGCAGGCTCGTGGCCGGCCGCTTCCGCCAGCACGCCGCGAAGCTCGGGGTGCTTCCGCGCGAAGTGGAGGATAGCCCGCAGATAGCCCGGCTTGTTCCCGGCGTCGTGGCGCACCCCGTCGAGCTCGACCGCGAAGATGGGACGCTGCGCCAGGAGCCGGCGCAGCCCGTCGGTGAGCTGAATCTCGCCGCCCCGACCCCGGCCGGTCTGCTCCAGGGCGGGATGGACGTCGGGCGTGAGCACGTACCGGCCGATGATCGCGAGGTCCGACGGCGCCTCTTCCGGGGCCGGCTTCTCGACGAGATCGGTGATCTTGTAGAGGCCGCCGCCCAGCGGGTCGCCCGCGATGACGCCGTAGCGGCCCACCGCCTCGCGCGGCACCCGCTCCACGAGCAGGACCGGGCCGTCGACCTCGGCGTACGCGTCCAGCATCTGCCGGAGCGCGGGCGGGTCGGCGTCGATGACGTCGTCGCTCAGCACCACCGCGAACGGCTCGTCCCCGACCCTCTCGCGGCTGACGAGCACCGCGTGGCCGAGGCCGAGGGGCTCCGCCTGCAAGGCCGTCGACAGCTCGATGCCCGCCGCGAGGTCGCGGAGCCCGCCGAGCAGGGCCGATTTCCCCCGCCGGGCGAGCACGGCGTCGAGGGCCGCGTGCGGGGTGAAGTGGTCCTCGAGCATCCGCTTGCCCGGGCTGTTCACGAGGACGATGTGCGACAGGCCGGCGGCAACCGCCTCCTCGACGCCGTACTGGATGATCGGCTTGTCGACGATGGGCAGCAGCTCCTTGGGGAGCACCGCGGTGGCGGGCAGGATGCGCGTGCCGAGCCCGGCGGCGGGGAAGACGGCCTTGCGAATCGGAGCGGAGGTCGACATCGCGGCGCGCATGATAGCAGCCCCGTCGCCGCCGGCGGCAGCGCCGCACGTCGGAGACAGGGCTCCCCCGCGTCATGGCAGCCCCGGCCGCCGGCGGCAGCGCCGCGCGTCGCCCCAGGGGGCAGGCCGCCCCGCGTCGCGAGGTAGCCGCGGACGCCGGCCGGATGCTGAAGGGCGCCCGCCGCGGCGGGCCGGGATGGTCCCGGGCTCACGGGAGCCTCGGGGCGCCTTCCCGCGGTCGGCGGCCGGGTACAATGTCGGGATGCTCGATCCAGGGTTGTTTCGGGACGATCCCGCCGCGGTCGAGGCCCGTCTCGCGGTCCGCGGCGACGGGCTCGCCGACATCCTCGCGGAGGTGCGCCGGCTCGACGGCGAGCGCCGCGCCATCATCCCCCTGCTCGAAGAGGCCCGGCACGCCAAGAAGACCATCGGCGCGCAGATCGGCAGAGCGAAGCGCGCCGGCGAGCCCGTCGACGACCTGATGTCGGCCGGCCAGACCCACACTGCCACCATCGACGCCCACGAAGGGCGCCTCGCGGCGGTCGAGGAGGCCCGGAGCGCGCTGCTCCTGAAGCTCCCCAACCTCGCCCACGAGAGCGTCCCCGTCGGCGACGGCGAGGCCGACAACGTCGAGGTCCGCCGTCACGGCGAGCCGCCGGCGTTCGACTTCGAGCCCCGGTCCCACGCCGAGCTGGGCCCGGCCCTCGGCATCGTCGACTTCGAGCGCGGGGTGAAGCTGGCCGGGGCCCGGTTCACGGTGCTCAGCGGCGCCGGCGCGCGGCTGTCGCGGGCCCTCATCGACTTCATGCTCGACCTGCACACCGGCGAGCACGGCTACGTCGAGGTGTCGCCGCCGTTCCTCGCCAACCCCGACTCGCTCGTCAGCACCGGGCAGCTGCCGAAGTTCGAGGAGGACCTCTTCAGGGTCAAGGGCTGGGACCTGTACCTCATCCCCACCGCGGAGGTGCCGCTGGCGAACCTCCACCGCGGCGAGTTCCTCGACGGGCGGGACCTGCCGCTGCTCTACACCGCCTACACGCCCTGCTTCCGCAGCGAGGCGGGGTCCTACGGGGCCGACGTCCGCGGGCTGATCCGCCAGCACCAGTTCGACAAGGTCGAGCTCGTCGCGTTCACCCGGCCCGAGGACTCCTACGCGATGCTGGAGACCCTGACCGGCCACGCCGAGACGGTGCTGCAGCGTCTCGGCCTGCCCTACCGCACCGTCACCCTCTGCACCCGCGACATGGGGTTCGCTGCCGCCAAGACCTACGACATCGAGGTGTGGCTGCCGGGGCAGGGCAAATACCGGGAGATCTCGTCGTGCAGCAACACCGAGGCCTTCCAGGCGCGCCGGGCCGGCATCAAGTACCGGCCCGACGGCAAGGGCAAGGCAGAGCTCGTCCACACCCTCAACGGCTCGGGCCTCGCGGTGGGGCGCACCCTGATCGCGATCCTCGAGAACTGCCAGCAGGCCGACGGCTCCGTCGTCGTGCCCGAGGCGCTGCGCCCGTACATGCGGGGCCTCGAGGTCATCGCCCCGCAGTGAGCGGGTCCAGCGAGTAGCCGGCGATCGTGGTGTTCGACGCGGACATCCTGTGTCTGCTGTGCACCTCGTCGATTGCTCCTCCCATCGATCCCGGAACCGGGAGATCCGAGGAGCACGCTCGTGCCCGGCTCCGGCACTCGGTGGCGGGAGCTGGAGGCCAGCCGGGCGTCGCGCGTCGGCTCCTGTCGTGTCTGCCAGGTGTGACCGTGGCCCACCCCAGGGCGCCGTTGCACGCCCGAGGCCGGGTCTGCGCGTCGAGCTGCCTCCGCGGGGGCAACCTTGGTCGAATCGTGTCCAGAGAGGCGGACGCGGCCAGCCCGGGCGGGGCCCTGGGGCGTCCGGACTACGCCACGAGGTAGGATGAAGGGGGGCGACCCCCCGTGCGGAGGGATGGCCGAGTGGTTGAAGGCGGCGGTCTTGAAAACCGTTGGGCGCGAAAGCGTCTCCTGGGTTCGAATCCCAGTCCCTCCGCCACCTTGTGATTTGTAACTCACCCCAGTCGCCGCTCGCGATCAGCGGCGAACGCGAGGCAGGCCCGGATGTCCTCGCGCGTCAGGTCTGGGAAGTCCCGGAGCACGTCCTCCTCGGACATGCCGGACGCCAAGTAGTCGAGCACGTCGGACACCGTGATGCGCAGGCCGCGGAGGCAGGGCTTGCCGCTACGCTTTCCGGGCTCGATCGTGATTCGATCCATGTTCGCCACTCGACTCAGCCTACGCAACGCCCCGCCATCGATCAAGAGGTGGCCGGCCCTCGGCGAGGAGACGCTGCCACGCTGCCGTCCGGGTCCTCGCGGTTGGACCATAGATATAGATGGGACATTGGCGCGACGGTGCTCAACCCCCGCCTGACCGAGTCCATCAGATGCCGCTGCCGCCGTGCTGTGCCGGCGAACACGGCTGTCCGGGTCGAGTCCCGCGCTTGGCAGGCCTCGAGCATTGGAGGGAGAACCACCTTGCATGCCATGAAGAGCCTTGCGGCCGTTTGCTGCGGCGCTGCCATCGGCTTGTCGTCCGGATGCGGCGCGCCCTCACCGCAAGCCGGGGCCGACCCGACCTCGGAGGCCCTGGAGCCGTTCGCGTTCCTCATCGACTGGCAGGCCGAGCCGACCTACATCGGCGTCTATCTCGCCCGGGAGACCGGCGCGTTCGAGCGACTCGGGCTCGACGTCGAGATCGTCGAGTCGTCGGGCGCGGACGCCGCCGCGGCCGCGGTGGCGGAAGGCCGCTACCCCATCGCCACCGCGTCGGGGGGTGCGACGATCACCGCCGTCGGCCGGGGCGCGTCGCTGGTGTCGACGGCCGTCCTCTACCAGAGGCTCCCGACGGTGGTCTACGGTCTCGCCGCGCAGGGCGTCGAGGCCCCCTCGGATCTGGCCGGCAAGCGCGTCGGCATCTATCCCGACAGCACGACGCGGCACGAGTTCGCGGTCCTCCTGAGCAGCGCCGGCCTGGGGGCGGAGGACGTGGAGACGGTGTCGATCGACGGACCCGACCTGCCGCTGATTCGGAGCGGACAGGTGGACGCGGCCGTGAACTACGTCGAGATGAGCCCCACCGAGCTGGCGCTGCAGGAGGAGACCTTCCAGCTCTCGCTCGCCGATCACGGCGTCGACGCCTACGGGCTGAACGTGATCGCTTCGCGCGCGGCCTACCAGGAAGACCGCGACCTGATCGAGGGACTGACGGCGGCGATCGTGGAGGGATACCGGCGCGCGTGCGCGGATCGGCCCGCGGCCGCGCGGGTCTTCCTGGAGCTGTTCCCCGACCGGGACGCGCGCTACGTCGAGGCGAGCCTGGGGCGGGTCTGCGAGCTGGTCGGCGACGAGATCGGGCACCAGACCGCGGCGGGATGGCAGAGCACCATCGACGTCTACGCCGCGGCCGGGTTGCTGCAGGGCCCCGTCGCATTCGCCGACGTCTTGCCTGAATCGAGGTAGGCGCGCGGCCACGGAGATCGAGCCGCGCCGGAGCGCGCACGCGCGGATGCCCTGGGTGCGTTCCTCCGGGGTCGCCGGCGCCGGCTACCGCATGACCAGCGGCAGCACCTCGACGATGTCGCCGATGACGGCGCCGCGGCGCACGATGCGGGTCCGGCGGCCGTAGAGCGTGCTGGGCTCGCGCATCCAGAAGACACCCATCATCTCGGGGTTCGGCTTCACCGCGAGGAACGCCGTCGGCTCGCTGCGGCAGTCGAATCGGCCGTCGCGCACGACCCGGCCGAAGGGGATCTCGTTCTCGAGGATCTTGCGGCGGATCGGGGCGTCGAAGGCGTCGAGCTGCATCCGGATCGCCCCCATCTCGACCGGCTGTCCCGCGTACTCGCTGACGAGCAGCACGCGCCGGAAGTACGAGCTCCCGCTCGTGAAGACGGACAGCGGACGCAGCACCACGCGTCCCCCGAAGTGACGTTCCAGCGTCGGCGTCATGTCGTCGCGGTGGACGAGCAGCGATCGGTACGGGAGGGGGATCTCCTCCGGGGAGACCTCGGTGACCTCGGGGGCGGCGATGCCGGCGCGCTCGTAGACGAGGTCGAGCGGGTAGAGCAGCCCGTCGGCGCCCGGGGCCCCGGTAGGCGGGGCGGTGGGGGTCGTGCTCGCGGTGTCCTGCATGCGGTGCCGGCTCCCTTGGGGACGCCGACAATGCTACTACTCCCCGGCCGCGTCGGACCACACGGCCAGCGTCCGCTCCGCGGTGCGCCGCCAGCTGAAGTCGCGGGCGCGGGCGGAGCCGCGGGCCGCGAGGTCGCGGGCCCGTTGCGGGTCGGAGAGCACCTCGCCCACCGTGCGCGCCCACCCGGCCGCATCGTCGGGCGGCACGAAGAGGGCGGCGTCGGCGGCGACCTCCCGGAACACGGGGATGTCGCTGCAGACGATGGGCGTGGCCGCCGACATCGCCTCCACCAGCGGCAGACCGAAGCCCTCGTAGTGCGAGGGGCAGACCAGCAGGGCGGCGCGGTCGTAGAGCGCGCGCAGCGTCGCGTCCGGCGCGTAGCCGAGCCACCGCAGCCAGCCCTCGGCGGCGGCCCGGGCCAGCCCGCCCTCGATCGACTCGCGCCGCCAGCCGAGCTTTCCGCACAGCACGAGGGGCGGCGCGTCGGGCATCGCGGCGCGGAGACGGGGCCAGGCGTCGAGCAGGGTCGCGACGTTCTTGCGCGGCTCGATGGTGCCGACGTGCAGGACGAAGCGCGCCGGGACGTCCGGGGGCGGCTCGCCGGGGGTCACGTGGTCGAGCCGGCCCGCCTCGTGGACGGCATGGACGGCGCCGGCCGGCGCGCCGCAACGCTCGAGGAGCTCGGCGCGGACGGTCTCCGTCGGCGTGATGACGGTGCGGGCGCGGGCAATCGTCTGCTCGAGCTTCCGCTCGAGATCCGCGCGGGTCTCCTCCCGCATGGCCCAGGGCGTCCGGTGGAGGGTCATGTCGTGGACGGTGGCGACGAGCGGGCCTCGCGAGGCGGCGAGAGGGCGCGGCGGGACGAAGTTGGGGGCGAAGACGACGCGGTTGCCGTCGGCCGCGACCAGCCGGGGCTCGACGATGCGCATGAGGGGTGTCAGCCACGACCGCCGCACGAGGAGGTCGTCGGCGACCTCGTGGCGTACCCACTCGACGGCCCGCCCCTCGGGGATGGCCGCCGCCGGCCGCGGGCCGCCGGGGCCGACGAACATCGTGGGGCCGTAGAGCCGCAGGCGGAGGCCGGGGCGGTCGGCGAGCTCGCGCAGCAGCTCGTGGAGGTACCAGCCCACGCCGGTCAGCGAGTCGAACAGGGGCGAGACGTCGACGGCCACCGTCAGGCCGTCCTCGCCGCGCCGGCGCCGGATGCCGGCAGCGAGCCGCCGCCCCCATCGCCAGGTGGCGGCGACCCGGCGCGGCGTGGGCCACGCGAACGGGAATCCGGTGCGGGCGATGCGGTACGATCGCCTCGCGACGTCGACCAGCACGTGCAAGCGCGGGATGAAGGAGTGATTCGCCGGCATCGGCGGTGGCTGCTCCTGGCGCCGTGGTCATGATACCCACGGCGCTCCGGGTCGGTCCGGCCCTCGAACGCGGGATGAAGGGATGATTCGCCGGCATCGACGGTGGCTGCTCGTGGCGCCGGTGGCCATCATACCCGCGGCGCTCCGGGTCGGTCCGGCCTCGAACGCGGGATGAAGGGATGATTCGCCGGCATCGACAGTGGCTGCTCGTGGCGCCGGTGGCCATGACACCCGCGGCGCTCCGGGTCGGTCGGGCCCCCGAACGCGGGGTGAAGGGATGATTCGCCGGCATCGGCGGTGGCTGCTCGTGGCGCCGGTGGTCATGATACCCGCGGCGCTCTGGGTCGGCCCGGCCCTGCTGTGGCGGCCGCCGCCTCTGGAGGGCGAGGTCCCGCGCGACGGGTGGGCGCGGGTCTCCGGGGTCGCGCACGTCCACACCACGCTGTCCGACGGTGCAGGGACGCCCGAGGAGGTCGCGCGGGCGGCGCGAGAGGCGGGGGCGGCCTTCGTCGTCGTCACCGACCACGACACGGACGCGGCGCGGACGTTCTCCGGCTATCGCGATGGGGTCCTGGTGATGGTGGGGGCGGAGCTCTCGACGCATCAGGGGCATCTCCTCGGCCTCGGCATGGCGCCGCTCGCGTTTCCTCCCGCCGTGGACGCCCGGAACACGCTCGACGACGTGCGCCATCTCGGCGGCTCGGCGTTCGCCGCCCACCCGACCAGCCCGCGCGCCGAGCTCGCGTGGAGCGGCTGGGAGCTCGGCGGCGCGTGGGGCCTGGAGGTGCTCAACGCGGACAGCCTGTGGAGACGGGCGTCGTGGTCGACCCTGCTCGGGGGGGTGGTCGCCTATCCGTTCGACCCGGCCTACGCGCTCGCGAGCGGTCTCGACCGCCCCCACGCCGCGATCGCGCGCTGGGACGCCCTGCTGCGCCGGCGCGACGCGGCGGGGGTCGCCGGCGTCGACGCCCACGGCTTTCCGTCGTACGACAACCTGTTCCGCGTGCTCCGCAACTACGTCCTGCTCGATGCCCCGCTCTCGGGAGAAGCCGCGCGCGACGCCGCCGCGGTCCACGAGGCGCTCGCTCGCGGGCGATCCTACATGGCGGTGGAGGCCCTCGCCCCGGCCGGCGGCTTCTTCTTCCATGCCGCCCGGGGCGACGACCGGTGGCAGATGGGCGACACCGTTGCGCCCGCGCCGGATCTGGTCCTGCGCGCGGGGGGGCGCCTGGCGCGCGGGGCGCGCATCGAGCTGTACCGCAACGGGGAACGCATCGCGTCCGGCGAGGGCGGGCTCGAGGTCGCGGCCCCGGCGCCCGGCGCCTACCGGGTCGAGGTGCGGGCGGCGGGATGGGACGTTCCCTGGATTCTGTCCAACCCCATCTACGTCCACGGCGCGGTGGAGAGAATCGTCCGTTCCCGCCGAGCCCGGTGGCCGCCGCCCGCCCCCCCCGCCCCGGCTGGCGCGGACCCTGGACGCGTTCGAGGACGGGTCGGCCCTCGCCGCGGAGTCGGATGCGTCGACGTGGATCGACCCCGACGTGCGGGTCGCCGGCGAGCGCACGCCGGGCGCCGCCGCGCGGCTCCGCTTCTGCCTGCGCCAGCCGCGTCCGGACCCCTCGGCGGTCTGGGGCGCGCTCGTGGACCGGTCCCGGCGCGACCTGTCGGGGGACTCGGGACTCGTCTTCGACGTCAGGGCCGACGGCGAGTTCCGCATCTGGGTGGCGCTCTGGGAGGAACGGCCCGGCGAGCCCGGCGGCGAGCCCGACTGGTGGCAGACATCGGTCCGAACGTCGACCGTCTGGCGCCGCCACGCAATCCCGTTCGAGCGCCTGTATCCGGCCGGCACCAACGTCGACCGCGAGCTCGACCTCCGGCGCATCGTCGGACTGGTCTTCTACCTCGACCCGGCCACCGGCGACCCGGTCAGGGAGGGCAGTGTCCGGTTCGAGCGGCTCGGCGTCTACTGAGGCCGCCCCGTGGGGAGGGCTGCCGCCCTCGCCATGATCGGCACGGAGCGAAGCGGCCCGGCGGGCCCGCCCGCCGGGGATGGAGCCGGCGTCGTCACCGCGCGGAGGAGCACGGGTGAGAATCGGGCTCGACGGCAAGATACTGACCCTGCGGGCCGGCGGCACCGGGCGCTACGCCATCAGCCTGACGCGGGCGATGCTCGCCGAGGCGGCGGCGCGCCGTCCGGACCTCGAGTTCGTCGTCCTCACCGGTCCGCAGACGTCCCGCGAGGTCATGGAGGAGTTTCGGGGCCGCTGCGAAGAGCATTTCCTGAGCGCGAAGAGCAGCGTGATCCGCTCGCTGACCCTCGTCCCCGCCGCGCTGCGCCGCCTGCGCGTCGACGTCTTTCACGGCATGGACCACGTGGGCATTCCGCTCGTCGGCCGCAGCGGCAAGTACGTGGTCACCGTTCACGACGTGATCCCGCTCATCCTGCCCGAGACATTCACCCCCCGCCACCGCCTCGTCGTGCGGCTGGCCCTCGCCCGCGTGCGGCGGAAGGCGGACCTCGTCGTCGTGCCTTCCCACGCCGTGAAGCGCGACGTCGTGCGGCGCGTGGGCCTGCCCGAGGACCGCGTCGTGGTGACCCACGAAGGGTGCGAGCCGCGGTTCCGGCCGGTCCGGTCGGAAGGGGCCCTGCGCGACGTGGCGGCCAGGTACGGCCTGCCGCCGCGCTACGTGCTGGCCGTGGGCACCCTCGAGCCGCGCAAGAACCTCACGACCCTGCTCGAGGCCTTCGCGCGCCTCCGGCGCGACGGCGCGGTCGACGCGGATCTGCGGCTCGTGCTCGCGGGCGCGCGCGGCTGGCTCGACGAGCCCATCTTCGCGACCGTCCGGTCCCTCGGGCTCGAGGACGCGGTCCGCTTCACGGGGTTCGTCGACGACGACGACCTGCCCGCCGTCTACAGCGGAGCGGCGTTGTTCGTCTTCCCCTCGCTGCACGAGGGCTTCGGGCTGCCGCTGCTCGAGGCCATGGCCTGCGGCGTGCCCGTCGTCACCTCGAACGTCTCCTCCATGCCCGAGGTGGCCGGCGACGCCGCGACGCTGGTGGACCCTCGCGACGGGGAGGGCCTCGCCGCCGCCATCGCCCGGTCGCTGCGCGACGCGGCCCTGCGCGGCCGCCTGCGCGAGGCCGGCATCGCGCGGGCGCGGCAGTTCTCGTGGGAGGCGACCGCGCGCCGGACCCTGGACGCGTACGCTTCCCTCGTCTAGCATGTAGCGGACCCGTGGCCGGCCCGGGTGCGAAAGTGGCTCGATGTGCGTCCTGCACGTGATGGCGTCGGCGGCCCGCGGGGATGGGCCCCTCTCGTCGACCTGCTGCCCGCGGCCCGGCGCGCGGGCCGGGACTGCGAAGCGGCGGTAGAGCGATGCGCGTGCTGCACGTGATGGCGTCGGCGGCCCGCGGGGGCGGGGCCGCCCATCTCGTCGACCTGCTGCCCGCGTTGCGCCGCGCGGGCTGGGACTGCGAAGCGGCGGTGGGTCGCGACGGGCCGCTCGGCGGCGATCTCGCCGCCGCCGGCATTCCCGTGCACTACGTCGACCTGATGGGGCGGCGCCTCGCGCCGCTGCGCGCCCTGCGGCTCGCGCGCCTGACGGCGGGGCTCGGTTCGGACGTGGTCCATCTGCATGGGACCCGGACTGCATTCTTCCATGCCGTGGGGGCCGCGCTGCGGCGGGTGACGGAGCGGGGGCGCGGTCGCGGGGCGCCGCCGGTGGTCTACACGGCGCACGGCCTCGCCTACCGCAAGGACGCGGGGCGGGTGGGGCGGCAGGTGTCGTTGTGGGCGGAGCGGGTCGCGTGCCGGGGCGCGGACGCGGTCACCTCGGTTTCGCGGGCGGACCTCGCGGACCTCGAGGGCCGGGGTTTCCTCGGGGGCCGGCCCGGGTTCCACGTCGCCAACGCGGTGCGACTGCCGGCGGACGACGCGGGGGACCGGCCGGCGGCGCGGCGGCGCCTCGGGCTGCCGGACGGCGCGTTGGTGGTCGGCACCGTGTCGCGGCTGGTGCCGCAGAAGGCGGTGGGCGACCTGGTCGACGCGGTGGCGCGGATCGCGGCCGGTTTCCGGGGCCCGGCGGGGTCGCTGACGCTGGTCGTGGTCGGCGACGGGCCGTTGCGCGCGAACCTCGAGCGGCGCGTGCGCGCGGGGGCCGGCGGCGCGCGAGTGATGATGACGGGCGCGCGCGGAGACGTGCCGCGTCTCCTGCCCGCCTTCGACGTCTTCGTGCTCTCTTCCCGCTGGGAGGGCGAGCCGATCGCGCTCCTCGAAGCGATGGCGGCGGGGCTCGCCTGCGTGGCCACGGCCACCGACGGCGCCCGCGAGATTCTCGGTGGCGACGCGGCGAGCGGGCGGCTCGTGGCCGTCGGCGACGTTGCGGAGCTGGGCGACGCTCTCGCGGGTCTGCTGCGCGATGCGCGCGCGCGCGAGGCGATGGGGGCGTCGGCACGTGCGCGCGTACGCGCTCGCACACCGGACGCGCAGGCCCGCCGCGTGGCGGAGGTCTATCGTGGGCTCGTGAGCGGTCGGCAACGTTAGCCGACGGGTGGCGAGGGGGGAGCGGCCCGTGCCGGCGGTGGAACGACCAGTGCTGCCAGCCAGAGGATGAACGGGTCGACGAGCGGCCCGTGCGCGTGGGGAACGACCCCGGGAGACGGCATGACGAGCGGAACCGCGGGCCTGCTGGGATTCATCGTCGGTCTCGTCGCGGGTGGGCTCGTGGCGACGTGGTACGGGCGGAAGCAGGCGGCGGGGTTCGCGCTGCTGTTCAAGGGCATCGCGGCGGAGGTGACCGAGTCGACGCGCGCGGCCTTCGTCGACGAGTGCCGCGGGCTGGCCGCGCAGCAGGCGGAAGGCGCGGGCGCCGTCGTGAAGGCCCTGGTCGAGCCCGTTCGCGAGCAGCTGGAGCACCTGCGGCGGTCGGCGGCGGCGAGCTCGGCCCGGACCTCGCAGGAAGTGGGGAGGCTGGCGGAGGAGACGGGCCGGCTGCAGCGGGTGCTGGGCAACGCGAGGATGCGGGGCGCATGGGGCGAGCAGCACCTGCGGAACGCGATCGAGGCGGCGGGCGTGACCCGCCACGTGGACTTCGGGGAGCAGGTGGCGGCGGGCGAGGAGCGGTTGCGGCCCGACGCGGTGGTGTCGGTGCCGGGGGGCGCGAGCGTCGTCATCGACGCGAAGGCCCCGCTCGATGCGTATCGGCGGGCGGTGGAGGCGCCGACGGCGACGGCGCGGCGGCACGCGGTGGAGGCGCACGCGGCGGCGCTGCGCGCCCATGCGAAGGAGCTGGGCCGGCGCGACTACGCGCGGTATTGGCGGGGGTCGCCGGGCTTCGTGCTGATGTACGTGCCGACCGACCCGATGCTGGACGCGGCCGTCGACGTCGACGGTGAGCTGTGGCAGCGGGCGTGGACCGAGCACAAGGTCCTCGTCACCACCCCGGGGCTGCTGATTGCGTTCCTGCGCACGGTGGCGCTGGCGTGGGAGCGTCACGACGTGCAGCGGAACGCCGACGACATCCTCGAGGTCGCCGGCGAGCTGCACGCGCGCCTCGCGCGCCTCGGAAACAGCCTCGACGCCATGGGCAAGGGGCTTGCGAAGGCCGTCCGGTCGTTCAACGAAGGCGTGGGCGCCTACCAGTCGCGGGTGATGGTCTCGGCGCGGCGCCTGGCCGATCTCGGTGCCGGGGCGGCGGCGAAGCCGAAGCGGCCGGACGCCGTGGACGTCGAAGCGCGGCCGGTGTCGGTGGCCGGGGCGGCGGACGGGGCCGGCGATGGCGGCCGCCGGCGCGAGGCGGCGGGATGATCAGGCCGGTACGCCCGGACTCCGCGGGCCGGCACAAGGACGCTGTCGAGAATCACGTTGCCACGTGCCGAGCGCGTCGTCCCGCAGAAGAACGGGCTGCCCTGCGTGCAGTTGGCAAACCCATACGGCGATCACTGTCCCTGCCAAGCGTGCGTCCGGGGGTCATCCGTCGTTGCGTCCGGCCTCCCGCCCGCGGTCGGGTATCGCGGCCGCGGCGGTGCCCTCTTCTTCGCCCAGGCGTCATCACCGATGAATGTGTCGGGGCCCCGCGCCGGCGCACTACACGGCTCGAGCGCCGGCGGGGACGGGCGGGCACGCGCGCGCGATCGGCCGGTCGTCGATGGGCAGGTGAATGAGCGCGGCGGCGAGGCCCAGAACGACCCCCGCCCACCAGATGGCGTCGTACGACCCGGTGGCGTCGAAGAGCCGGCCGCCCAGCCAGACGCCGAGGAAGCTGCCGAGCTGGTGGCTCAGGAAGACAAAGCCGAACAGCGTCGCGAGGTAGCGCAGCCCGAAGATGCGGCCCACGATTCCCGTGGTCAGGGGCACCGTCGACAGCCACAGCAGGCCCATGGCGGCGGAGAAGAGGTAGATCACCCCGGTGGTCTTCGGGGCGAGCATCAGCGCGGTGATCGCGACCGCGCGCAGCGAGTAGATGGCGCTGAGCCCGTACTTCCGGCTCCACCGCTGGCCGATGGCGCCGGACGCGAGCGAGCCGACGATGTTGAACAGGCCGATGACCGCGATGGCGCCGGCGCCGACCGCGGCGGGCAGGCCGAGGTCGAGGACGTAGGCGGGGAAGTGGACGGTGATGAACGCCACGTGGAACCCGCAGACGAAGAAGCCGGCGGTCAGCAGGCCGTACCCGCGGTGACCCATCGCCTCGCGCACCGCGGCCCCGAGCGACTGCTCCGGCTCCGTCGCGCCCGGCGCCGCCGCGGCCGACTCCGCTGCGCCCGGTTCCGTCGCGCCCGGCTCCGCCGCGCCCGGCCGCTTCCCGACCCCCGGCAGCAGCAACGCCAGCGGCGCGATGACGAGCACGGTGGCGGACAGGCTCACGAGGGCCGCCTCCCACCCGTGGGCGGCGATGAGCGCCTGCCCCAGCGGCGAGAACACGACCTGCCCGAACGACCCGGCCGCGGTCCCCAGCCCGAGGGCCAGCGAGCGCCGCTCCGGACCCACGACCTTCGCCATCGCCGCCAGCGCGATGGTGAACGCGGTGAAGGCCACGCCGACGCCCACCAGAATCCCCGCCGTGAGCTGCAGCACGGCGGGGCTCTCGGTGTGGGCCATCGCCCGGATGCCGAGGGCGTAGACCACCGCGCCCGCCGCCAGCACGCGGGACGGTCCGAACCGGTCGCTCAGGGCGCCGGCAACGGGCAGGCTCGCGCCCCACGCGAGGTTCTGTATCGCCAGGGCGAGGGCGAAGGTCTCGCGTCCCCAGCCCCGGGCCGCGGACATCGGCTCGAGGAACAGCCCGAAGATCGAGCGCGCGCCGAACCCGACGACGGCGATCGCGCACGCCGCCGCCATCACCAGGGCGGGCGCCCGCCAGTCGAATGCCGCGGTCGGCGGGCCGGCCGTGCGGCGCTCAGTCACAGGCGATGAGCTTCCCGGCCGGGTTGGCCATGATCGCGAGAATGCGCCAGTCGCCGTCGACGCGGGCGAAGAGGTAGCTCGACGCGCCCCGCGACAGCACGCTGCCGTCGGTGCGGTATCGGGTGAAGTGCGCGCTCAGCAGCGCCGCGGCCGGGTTGATGACGCAGATCTCGGCCCGGTCCGTCTCGGAACGGTCGTAGCGTTCCGGAGCCAGTTGCCGGTGAGTGGCGTCGAAGGCGGCCCGGGTCTCGGCGGCGCCGAGTCTCACCGCCGCGCCGGCCGGGCCGAGCTGGAACGAGGGGGCCGCGTATACCTCCTCGGCGATGACGTCGGTCCGGCCGGCCGAGAACGCCTCGATGTAGGCGTCCCAGGCGGCGCGCACCTCGGCCTTCACGTCCGATTCGGGCGGGGCCTGGGCCACGACGGCGGTGGGCAGGCAGGCGACCGCGAGCAGGATCGCGGCGGTGGTCGAAGCGCGGTCGGTCATGTCGGTCCTCGGTCGGTGCCGGCTCGGGCGGCCGCCGCCGTTGCCTTTTTCGCGGCGGCGGGACGATACTGAGAATAGCAGGGAGGGTTCCGCCATGCGAACCGCGTTGATCCCGTTGTTGGCCGTCATGACGCTCGCCGCCGGGTGCCGGGAGGCGTCGCTCGACGATCTGCGGGGAGATGCCCAGGGCGTGCTGGACGAGGCGCGCAACCGCGCCCAGGCCATCGGCGAGCTGTCGGCGGACGAGTTGAGCGAGATCTGGGCCATCGAGTACCGGACCCTCCTCGTGCCCCATGCCGACCTCGGGACCCTCGACGATCAGTTGAACGCGCTGGGCCAGGAGCGATGGGAGGCCTACCACGTGAGCGACGAGCCGCAGGGCAAGAGGTTCTACTTCAAGCGCCCGAAGTCGACGGCCATCTCCAACCTGACCAACCTGCTGCGGTTCGGGTCGTTCGTCTTCTGACGCGGAGCACCCCATGACCGACACAGGCTCTCCGGCCGCCGGTGCCGCCGCCCCCCGCGCCGGTGCCGCCGCCGCCCCCGCCGGGGCCGGGGGCGGCTCGAGGAGCAGGCTGGGCGTCCTGCTCGTGGTGGCGGCGGTGGCCGTCGCCGGCTACCTGCGGTTCGGGGACGCGCTCTCGCTCGCGGCCATCGCGGAGCAGGAAGCGGCGCTGCGGGAGTATCAGCAGGGCCATCCCTGGCTGGTCTACGGGGCCGCGTTCCTCGTCTACGTCGCGGTGACCGGACTGTCCCTGCCGGGCGCGGCCGTGCTCACCCTCGTCTTCGGCTGGTACTTCGACTTTCTGCGGGCCGTCGTCCTCGTGAGCTTCGCCTCCACGACCGGCGCCTCGCTCGCGTTCCTCCTGAGCCGGTACGTGTTCAGGGACGCGGTGCAGTCCCGTTTCGGCGACCGGCTGCGGGCGTTCAACGACGCGCTGGCGAGGGACGGGGCGCTCTATCTCTTCACGTTGCGCCTCGTCCCGGCCGTCCCGTTCTTCGTCATCAACCTCGTCATGGGGCTGACCCCGCTCCGGCTCGCGACCTTCTGGTGGGTCAGCCAGGTCGGCATGCTGCCGGGCACCGCCGTCTACGTCTACGCCGGCGCGGCGGTGCCGGACCTCCAGGTCCTGAGCGAGCGCGGCCTCGGCGGCATCGTGTCGCCGCAGGTGCTGGCCGCCTTCGTGCTGCTGGGCGTGTTCCCCCTCCTCGTCAAGATGGTCATGCGGCGTTTGCGCTCCGGCCGCGGCCCCGCCCCCGTGTCGTAAAGGGCGCCGCGGTCTCGCGGGCGGCCGCCGGCGCCACCGTTGGTGCCGTCGCCTCGCTGCCCGTCCCCGTGTCACGAGGGCGCCGCGTCTCGCGGGTCGCGCCTCCCCCTGCGCACCCCACCCGTCCGCTCCGCGGGCGCCGGGACCGCGCCCGGGGCGGGCCGCACTTGTCGGCAACGCGCCGCCGGAAGGCACGAAATCGTCGGTTCGGGTCGACGGCTGGCCGGCCCTCCGCGCCGAATCGGGCTCCATACCACTTCCCCGCCCACGATTGTGTCGATCTGTCGTTCGGGCCGACACGGTTGTAGGCCCGAAGCGGACCCTACCGTCCTTCCGGACTCCCCGCGAGACGGCCTTCCCGCGCAGTTCCGCGCATTTCCGGGGAGCTGCGCGCTCTTGGCCCCGTTCTTGCTACTGACCATCCGGGATGGCGGCGCCACGGTCGTGCGGCGATCGCCGGGGGAGCGAGCCGACGAGCCCGCAATGGCGGATTGGCGCCGGTTTCGGCGTTGGCGTGACCGGCCGCCGGCGAGGCGACGCCTCGGGACGACGGGGCGTTCCACCGCGGGGGCCGGGAGGAACGGAGGCGGTAGTGGAAGTGACGAACAAGGCGACGCGCATTCGACTGTTCAGCGTGTCGACGCCGCAGATGCGCGCGTTCCACATGACGTGGCTCGCGTTCTTCCTTTGCTTCTTCGCGTGGTTCGGTTCGAGCGCGCGCAGGGCGCGGCCGGCGATCCGGCGCCAGTGGGAATGGCCGGCGGGCGGTGGGCGCGCGCGCACGACGAGGCGGCGGACGGGGGGCCGGCGCTCGCGGGGCGCTACTCGGCCCTCATGCCCGCGTCCCCGCCCGGCCCCGGCCGGCAGTATGCCTTCGAGGTCGATCTCGATGCCTGCTCGGGCTGCAAGTCCTGCGTGGCGGCCTGTCACACCGCCTGCCACCACCGTGCTGCTCAGCCGGACCCCGGCCGGTCAGGAGGCGTGCCTCGCCGGCGAGCTGCTCGAGCGCTACCTGTTCTTCGCGGCCGTCGCGTCGCCCAAGATGCCGGGAGGGGTCTGATGCTGCGCCGGCGAGACGGGCACCTCACCCGCGACCTCGTTCGGACGCCGGGCGGGTTCGGCTTCGGGCAGATGCCGGGAGGAGTGTGACATGCTGCGCCAGCGCGACGGTCATCTCACCCGCGACCTCGCCAGGACGCCGGGCGGGTTCGGCCTCGGGCAGGTGCCGGCCCGGCACAAGCCCGACGCCACCGCCGACGTGGTGTGCGGCTACTGCTCCACCGGCTGCCGGCTGACCGTGCACCTGAAGGACGGTGCGCCCGTCAACCTCACGCCGACGCCCGGCTGGCCGGTGAACCGCGGCACCGCCTGCCCGAAGGGCTGGGAGGCGCTGACGGTCCTCGACGCGCCCGATCGCGCCACCACCCCGCTGCTGCGCGACGGCGCCGGCAACCAGCGGCCGGCGAGCTGGGACGCCGCCCTGCGCGCGATGGTCGGGCGGTTCAAGGCGATCCAGGCCCGCCACGGGGCCGGGTCGCTGGCGTTCCTCGGCACCGGGCAGATGCCCACCGAGGAGATGGCCCTGCTCGGCGCCCTCGCCAAGTTCGGCATGGGCATGCTGCACGGCGACGGGAACACCCGCCAGTGCATGGCGACGTCGGTCGTCGCCTACAAGCAGGCGTTCGGGTTCGACGCGCCGCCCTACACCTACCGCGACTTCGAGGAGTCGGACGTCATCGTGTTCGTCGGCGCGAATCCGTGCATCGCCCACCCCATCCTGTGGGAGCGCGTGCTGCGCAACCGCCGCAACCCCGCCGTCGTCGTCGTCGACCCCCGGTTCACCGAGACGGCCATGCAGGCCGCGCAGCACCTGCCGCTGCGGCCCAAGTCGGACCAGTCGCTGCTCTACGGCGTCGCGCGCATCCTGATCGAGCGCGGCTGGATCGACGCCGGCTACGTCGAGGCCCACACCCGCGGCTACGAGGCCTACGCCGACTTCGTGCGGCGGTTCACCCTCGAGCGCACCGCCGCCGACACCGGGCTCGAGCCCGGCGAGGTCGAGCGGCTCGCGGCGACCATCCACGCGGGCGAGCGGGTGTCGTTCTGGTGGACGATGGGGGTCAACCAGAGCTACCAGGGAGTGCGCACCGCGCAGGCCGTCATCGACCTCGCCCTGCTGACCGGCAACCTGGGCCGG
Organism: Vicinamibacterales bacterium; assembly: GCA_965116765.1. Taxonomy (GTDB): domain Bacteria; phylum Acidobacteriota; class Vicinamibacteria; order Vicinamibacterales; family UBA8438; genus JAJEEA01. Next base: position 4,034,446 of record OZ220718.1, read on the forward strand.
CCCGGCACCGGCGCCAACTCCATCACCGGGCAGTGCAACGCGATGGGGTCGCGGCTGTTCAGCAACACCACCAACCTGCTGGGCGGCCACGACTTCGGCGACGCGGGCGACCGCGCGAAGGTCGCCGGCGTGCTCGGCATCGACCCCGGCGTGATTCCGCGCGAGGCGAGCCGGGCCTACCACGAGATCGTCAAGGGCATCCTCGAGGAGCGCATCAAGGGGCTCTGGATCGTCGCCACGAACACCGCGCACTCGTGGATCAACCAGTCCCAGGTGCGCGACGTCCTCGGCCGCCTCGACTTCCTCGTCGTCCAGGACATGTACGCGTCGACGGAGACCGCGCGCATGGCCGACCTCGTGCTCCCGGCCGCGGCGTGGGGCGAGAAGGACGGCACCTTCATCAACTCGGAACGGCGCATCGGCACCATCAGGAAGGTGGCCACCGCCCCCGGCGAGGCCCTCGCCGACTTCGCCATCTTCAAGCTCGTGGCCGAGTACTGGGGCTGCGGCGAGATGTTCCGCGCGTGGGAGTCGCCCGAGGCGACGTTCCAGATCCTCAAGCGGCTGTCGGCGGGGCAGCCCTGCGACATCACCGGCATCGACGACTACGCGATGCTCGACGAGCGGGGCGGCATCCAGTGGCCCTGCCCCGCCGGCGGGCCGCCCCCCGCGCCGGGGTCGGAACGACGCCTGTTCGAGGACGGGCGCTTCCATCACCCCGACGGCCGCGCGCGGTTCCTCTTCGAAGACCCGCGCCCGCTGCCCGAGGCGCCCGGCGAGCGCTACCCGTTCCTGCTCCTCACCGGGCGCGGCACCGCCGCGCAGTGGCACACGCAGACGCGCACCGCGAAGTCCGCGGTGCTGCGCAAGCTCTATCCCGACGACGTCTACGTCGAGATCAACTCCTCCGACGCGCGCGCGCGCGGCATCCGGCCGGACGGCCGCGTAGAGATCCGGTCGCGGCGCGGACGCATCAAGGCGACCGCGTTCGTCACCCGGACCGTCCAGCCCGGGCACCTGTTCGTGCCGATGCACTACGCGGTGACGAACCGGCTGACCGACGCCGTCTTCGATCCCTATTCCAAGCAGCCGTCCTACAAGGCCTGCGCCGTCGACGTGGGACCCGTGTAGGTAGAGGAACAACGGCATGGCAGATACAGCGCGCGCGTCGTCCCCGGGCCGGCCCGAGACCGTCGTCGTCATCGGCAAGAGCGCCGCCGTCATCGGCGGCGGGCTCCTCGGGCTGGAGGCGGCGAAGGCCGCCCACGACCTCGGCGTCGAGACCCACGTCATCGAGTTCATGCCCCGCCTGATGCCGAGGCAGGTGGACGACGCCGGGTCGCGGCTGCTCGTCGAGGAGATCGAGAAGCTCGGGGTCCGGGTGCGCATCGGCGCCGCCACCAGGGCGATCCTCGGCAACGGCCGGGTCCAGGGGATGGCCTTCGACGGGGGCGACGAGCGGCTCCTCGGCGGCGTCCTCGTCGGCGACGCCTCCGACTACGGCAACCTCATGATGCTCGCGAAGAACAGGGAGCCCGAGCGGCGGGCGGCCGCGGGTAGCGAGTCCCCGCGACCCCGGAGAGAACCGCTACGTTCCCCGACTGTCCTCTTGACATCTAGAGAAGCTGCGGGCTATTGTTCCTCTAGATGGCTACAGCTAGAAGACAGGAGGACCTTCGGGGCTCGCTCGACCTCGTGATCCTGAAGACGCTCTCGCTGGCGCCGATGCACGGCTGGGGCATCGGCCAGCGAATCCGGCAGATGTCCTCGGGGGTGCTGGCGGTCAACCAGGGCTCGCTGTATCCGGCCCTCCAGCGTCTCGAGAAGCAGGGGCTGATCGGCAGCGACTGGGGAACGACCGACAACCACCGGCGGGCGCGCTACTACCGGCTGACGCCGTCGGGCCGGCGGGCGCTCGGCGACGAGATCGACAATTGGGAGCGCTTCGCCGAGGGGCTCGGCGCGGTGCTGCGGAGCACGTGATGCGGTGGGCGTACGCGGCCCGCGCCCGTCTCCGCCTGCTGCTGTTCCGCGAAGAGGTCGAGCAGCGGATGGACGAGGAGTTCCGCTTTCATCTCGACATGGAGACGGAGCGGCTGGTGCGCGCGGGAGTCGACCCGCGGGAAGCGCGGCGTCGGGCGCGCGCCACGTTCGGCGGCGTCGACGCGCACAAGGACGCGGTGCGTGACGGCCGCGGCTGGGCGTGGCTGTCGGGACTCCGCCGCGACGTCCGCGACAGCCTTCGGTTCTCGCGCCCGCTGTTCGCGCTCCTCGTCACCGCGATGCTCGGGCTGAGCCTCGGCCTTGCCACGGTGGCATTCAGCCTGTTCGACGCGGTTCTGCTGCGGCCGTTGCCCTACGCCGACAGCGATCGCCTGGTTCGCGTCTTCACGTTCAACCGAGACGCGCCGCAATCGTTGCATGGCGCCTCCCTCCCGGACTTCCAGGACTGGCAACGGCAGGTGCAGGGGCTCTCCGGGATCGCGGCGTGGGTTTCGATGCAGACGCACCTCGCCGGACGCGGCCCGGCGCGGATGGTCAGGACCGCCTTTGCCACGCCCCAACTGTTCGAGACGCTTGGCGTTCGGCCGATCCTGGGCCGCACGTTTCGCGACGACGAGAACGTGCACGGAGGCGACCTCCGCAAGGTGGTGCTGGGGTACGGGCTGTGGCTGGACGCGTTCGGCGGATCGTCGGACGTCATCGGCCGGCAGGTCCGGATGCGCGGCCGCCCGCACGAGGTGATCGGCGTGCTGCCGCCCCGGTTCGATTATCCCGATCGCACCCAGGCGTGGATGCCGCTCATGAGCCGCTACGCCATCACGGAAGTCTGGTGGAAACGGCGGGACTTGTACTCGCACGGCGTGATCGCCCGCCGCCCGCCCGACGTGACGATCGAGCAGGCGCAGGCCGACATGGATGCCATCGCCCGCCGGCAGGCCGAGGAGTATCCCGCCACGAACCGCGACACGCGTATCCGCGTGCGGCACCTGCGCGAGGCGGAGGTCGGGCAGCTCGGATCCCGGGTCTCCGGCGTCACGGCGGCGGCGGTGCTGCTCTTCCTGCTCGGGTGCGTGAACGTGAGCGGCCTGTTCGTGGCGCGCGCGGCCGCCCGCGCGCAGGAGGTCGCGGTGCGTACCGCGCTCGGTGCCGAACCCGGGCACCTGATGCGCCGACACATCGTCGAGGGCCTGCTGTACGGGCTTCTCGGGGGCGCGGCGGGCGTCGCCGTTGCCGCCGCCGCCATTCCGGCTCTGTACGCCCTCATCCCGGTGGATCTCCCCGCGTGGATGCAGTTCCGCCTCGATCGCCGGACCATCGCGTTCGCGGCGAGCGCCAGCGTCGGAACCGGACTCGTCATCGGCGCGACATCGCTCGCCCGGCACATGCGCCCCAATCTCGCCGACGCGCTGCGCCAGGGCGACAAGGGAGGCCTCGAAACCGGTCCGTCATCCCGATTGCGCCGGCAGTTGATAATGGTGCAGGTCGCGCTCTCGGTTGCGCTGCTGGTCGGCACGGGACTGACGGTGCGGTCACTGCTGCACCTCGGTCGGGTCGACACGGGCATTCGCACCGACGGTGTGCTCGTCGCGTCGGTCACGGGCGACGTGGTGCTGAGCGCCACGCGCGAGGAGACCATCGCTCGGCACGCGCGCGGGTTTCGGCAGATGCGCGAGGCGCTGGGGACGTTGCCCGGCGTTCGCGCGGTAACCGCCGCCACCAGGATTCCGTTTCTGAACGCGCCCGAAGAGCGCCCGGTCTACGAGCTCTATTCGCGCCAGCGGGACACGCCGGCGACAGCGTATCGCGGCGCCCTGCGAACGTCGAACGCCATGCCGAAGTACTTCGGAACGCTCGGCGTGTCCATGCTCGACGGGCGTGACTTCGCGGATACCGACACGCTCGAGACACCGCCGGTGGCGATTCTCAGCCGGCGGGCGGGCGAGCTCCTGTTTCAGGGCGAGCATCCCTTGGGGCAGCAGATTCGGTGGGGCGTCGATCCGTACTTCTGGGCGACCGTCATCGGTATCGTCCCGAACACGACATGGCATCAGGCCGAAGACGGCGGCGTCGAGCTCTATTTCCACCACGGACAGTTTCCCGCGGAGACGATGCGCTTCCTGATCTCGACGAGAGACGACCCCGCGTTGCTGGCGACCTCCGTGCGGCGCACGCTGCAATCGGTCGCCCCGAACTTCGTCGTCGAGCGCGTCGTGCCCTTCAATCGCATCGCCTGGGAGGCGCTCTGGCAGCGCCGCCTGTGGACGTTCCTGTTTCTCGGGTTCGGGACGGTGGCCGTCGTCTTCACGAGCGCGGGGCTGTTCGCGGTCATGAGCTATCTCGTCACCCAGCGCACCCGGGAGTTCGGCATACGGACCGCACTGGGCGCGACCCGCTCGGATATCGTCGGCACGGTCCTCTGCCATGGTGCAGGCATCGCGGCTGTCGGCACGGCATGCGGCCTGCTCGTCGCGCTTGCGATGGGCAGCTATCTCGAAGCGCTGCTGTTTCGGGTGTCCCGCTTCGACCTCGTGACGTTCTCGAGTGTCCCCATCGTCATCGGTGCGGTCACCCTGATCGCGTGTGCGCTGCCGGCATGGCGCGCGGCGCGCGTGGACCCGCTGATCGCACTGCGTGACTGATCCGGTTGTTTCGTGTTCTCGTCTCGTGTTTTCGCTAGCGGCGCACTCTTGGTCCGGGTTGCTGCGGAACGGTGCCCGCGGGAACTTCGACGGTGGTCGGGTCGTCGTAGGGACTGACGAACGGCGTACGGGTCGGCCCGGTACGCGCCGTCGTCCCGTATCGCGTCCATGCCCTGTCTCATCGTTCCATTCGGAGGAGCCTCATGCGAGTCGTTGCCGCCGGTACCGTCCTGACCGCCCTCGCCCTGCTCGGACCGTCGCCGACGGCCGCCGCGCAGCCGGCGGGGGAGACGGTCACGTTCACCGAGCACGTGGCGCCCATCTTCTACGAGAGCTGTACGACCTGTCACCGGCCCGGTCAGGTGGCCCCGATGTCGCTGCTGACCTACGAGGACGCCCGGCCCTGGGCCCGCGCGATCCGCCAGAAGGTCGTCGACCGCGAGATGCCGCCGTGGGACGCCGACCCCGCCGTCGGCGCCTGGGCCAACGACCGCAGCCTGAGCGACGAGGCCATCGCCACCATCGCGGCCTGGGCCGACGGCGGGGCGCCGCGCGGCGACCGCGCCCTGCAGCCGCCCCCGCCCGCCTACGCGGACAGCGAGTGGACCATCGGCGAGCCGGACGCGGTCTTCGCCATTCCCCCGTTCGAGGTCCCGCCGGCGGGGACCGTCGACTACACCTATTTCGAGGTGCCCACGAACCTCACCGAGGACAAGTGGGTGACCGCGGTGCAGGTGCGGCCCGGCGCCCCGGCCGCCGTGCACCACGTCATCGTCACCGCGCGGGCCGAATGGACCCCCGAGGAGCGGGAGGCCCGGCGGCGGGTCGATCCGGGCTTCCGCCTCGACTACGACATCCTGCCGGGGCGGGAGATCGAGTGGAACCCGGGGGTCGCGCAGCTCGAGGGGCGGGGGAAGGGCGACCCCCTCGGCGGCACCACCGTCGGGAACGACGGCGTCTCGCTGTTCCAGCCCGGCACCGCGCGCCTGCTCGAGGCGGGCACGACGCTGGTGTTCGAGATGCACTACACGCCGACCGGCGAGCCCCACGTCGACGAGACCCGAATCGGCCTCGTCTTCACCGATGTGCCGCCCCGGCAGCAGGTCTGGGACGGCGCCATCACCCACGGGCAGTTCGTGATTCCGCCCGGCGCCGCCGACTACAGGATCGAGGCGGACCTCACGTTCACCAAGGACGTGAAGCTGCTCAACCTGCTGCCGCACTCGCACCTGCGGGGAGTGCGCTGGCAGTACGAGGCGGAGTATCCGGACGGCCGTCGCGAGACGATTCTCTCGGTGCCCGACTACGACTTCAACTGGCAGATCGACTACATCTTCGACGAGCCGCTGGCCCTGCCGGGCGGCTCGAAGATCCATGCCTCGGCCTGGTACGACAACTCGGCCGCCAACCGCTCGAACCCGGACCCGACGGCCGAGGTGCGGTGGGGCGAGCAGACCGACGAGGAGATGATGTTCACCGCGCTGTCGTACCTGATCGACGACGAGGCGGCGGCGGAGACGACGCAGCAGCAGTAGGGCGGCCCGCAACACTTCCGCGTGTGACCGGGGGGCCGTGCGATCGACCGAATCGCACGGCCCTCGTGCGTCCCGGCTCTTGCGCCGAATCCGAGGAGGAGATCCAGGTCCGCCTGGGCCGAAGACTGGGCAGCTTCATCGTCGAGCGCGCGCCGGGGAAGCTCTTCTGCGCCTCTGCGACGTGGTCCTGTCCAACAACGACGTCGGGCGACCCCGCACCTTCGTCAGACCGGGTTGCCTCGCACGCGCCGCGGCCGGGTTGACAGGTCAACCCGTCAGGGCAAGTTCCTGATTGGTCGAACCAATCAGGAACGCATTCCAGATGAGTTTCGCCCGGACCCTCGCGATGGACCTGCCGGCCCGGCAGTCGGCGTTTCTCTGGGGTGCCCGGCAGACCGGGAAGTCGACGTTCCTCCGCGAGCGGTTCCCGGCCAGCCTGCACATCGACCTGCTGGATTTCGACGCCCGGATCGCCTTGAGCGCCCGCCCATCCCGGCTCGGCGAACGACTCGAAGCCGTCGCCCCCGAGACCCTCGTCCACCCCGTCGTCATCGACGAGATCCAGAAGGCGCCGGGGCTGCTCGACGAGGTCCATCGGTTGATCGAGTCCCGCCGCTGGTCCTTCGTCCTTTGCGGATCCTGAAGCTCTCCTGGGCCGGGACGTGCAATCTCCCCCGCGGCCTCGGCGTTGACAACGGCTGGCCGATCGGCATAGGGTGTGCCAATCGGCTAAAAAAGGCGGCGTGTGTCGTTCGGCGCGCTTCTTCCGCTACCGCTGGTAGCAGGTTTCGGGACGGGAGGGTCGTGACCATGTCGTGGCTGTTCAAGGTGACGGGCGGAGTCGGGGCCGCCGTGCTGCTGGGCGCCCTCGCACCGCCGGCGAGCCATGCCCAGGCGGTTTCCGACGGGGCGTCGGCGCGCGAGTTCGTGAACCGGTACTGCGTCGCCTGCCACAGCGACGCCGGCTTCGAGCGCGGCACCGTGCCGGTGTCGTTGCAGGGCGTCGACATGACGGACGTCGGCGCCCACGCCGACGTCCTGGAGCGGGTGGTGCGGAAGGTGCGGGGCGGGCTGATGCCGCCGCCGCAGGTGCGGCGGCCCGACGACGCGGTCCGCGTGTCGCTGGTTTCCTGGCTCGAGACCGAGCTCGACCGCGCCGCCGCCGACAGTCCGCCCGTGGGGCGGCCGATGACCGCGCACCGGCTGAACCGCGCCGAGTACCGGAACGCGGTGCGCGACCTGCTCGGCATCGACGTCGACATCGCGGAGCTGCTGCCGCCGGACGACGCCGACGCCGAGGGCTTCGACAACAACGCCGAGGTGCTGTCGGTTTCGACGACCCTGATGGAGCGCTACCTGACGGCGGCGCGGCGCATCAGCCAGCTCGCCGTCGCCGACCCCGACCTGACGTCGCGGTCCGCCAACTACCAGGTGCCCAACCTCGAGGACCAGGACGACCGCACGAGCGAGGACCTGCCCTTCGGGTCGCGAGGCGGCCTCGCGGTGCGGCACTACTTCCCCCTCGACGGGGAGTACCTCTTCAAGTTCGACCTGCGCCGCAACTTCTACAACTACATCGTCGGCCTCGGCAACGTGCCGCACCAGCTCGACCTGCGGATCGACAAGGCCCACGTGGCGACCTTCATGGTGGGCGGCGCGTTCGAGGGCACGCGGTGCGCGACGAGCTACTGCGGCTCGGGCAGCGGCGGCTTCCCCGAGTGGGGGGCGTACTCGGTCGACGCCGACAACGAGCTGCAGGTCCGGGTGCCGGTGAAGGCGGGCATGCGGCTCGTGGGGGCGGCGTTCCTCCGGCGGCCGGCCATCGACGAAGGGGTCCTGCAGCCGCGGCCGAGTCCGGCGACCTTCGGGTACAGCACCGACGACCGCCAGGACGGGAACCCCGCGCTGTCCAGCCTCACCATCACCGGGCCGTTCGACGGCGTCCAGCCGGAGACGACGCCGAGTCGCGAGCGCATCTTCGTCTGCCGGCCCGCGGGCCCGGGCGAAGAGGCGGCGTGCGCCGACGAGATCCTCACCAACCTGGCGCGGCGCGCGTACCGGCGCCCGGTGACGGACCGGGACGTCAACCTGCTGACGAGCTTCTACGAGGCGGGCCGGAGCGAGGGCGGGTTCGAGGCGGGCATCCAGTCCGCGCTCGAGTTCCTGCTCACCGATCCGGAGTTCGTGTTCCGCGTCGAGAACGCGCCGGAGGGGGTCGAGCCGGGCATCGCCTACCCGGTGAGCGACCTCGAGCTCGCGTCGCGCCTGTCGTTCTTCCTCTGGGGGAGCATCCCCGACGACGAGCTGCTCGACGCCGCGATCGCCGGAACGCTGAAGGAGCCGGCGGTGCTCGAGGCGCAGGTGCGCCGCATGCTCGCCGAGCCCCGCGCGCGGCGCACGCTCGCCAACAGCTTCGCGGCCCAGTGGCTCGGGCTGAGCCGGCTCGGCAACGCGCGGCCCGACCCGACGGTCTTCCCCATGTTCGACGAGAACCTGCGCACGTCGATGCAGCGGGAGACCGAGCTCTTCCTCGAGGCGCAGGTGCGCGACGACCGGCCCCTGGCCGAGCTGGTCACGGCCGACTACACCTTCGTGAACGAGCGCCTCGCCGAGCACTACGGGATTCCCGACGTCCACGGCAACCACTTCCGGCGGGTGGCGTGGCCCGACGACCGGCGGGCGGGCATCCTGGGGCAGGCGAGCATCCTGACCCTGACCTCCTACGCGAACCGGACGTCGCCGGTGACCCGCGGCAAGTGGGTGCTCGAGAACCTGCTCGGGGCCCCGCCGCCGCCGCCGCCGGCCGACGTGCCGGACCTCGAGTCCCGGGGGGAGGGCGAGCCGCCGACGTCGCTGCGCGAGCTCATGGAGGTCCACCGCGCGAACCCGGCCTGCGCCGCCTGCCACCGGACCATGGACCCGCTGGGCTTCTCGTTCGAGAACTTCGACGGCATCGGCCGCTGGCGCACCACCGAGGACACCGGGGTGCCGGGCGAGCTCGGGCCCGCCATCGACCCGTCGGGGGTGGCGCCGGACGGCACCGCGTTCGCGGGGGCGAGCGGCTTCCGGCAAATCCTGGCGAGCCAGGGCGAGTTCATCCACACGTTGACGGAGCGGTTGCTGACGTACGCGGTCGGGCGCCGGCTGGAAGCGGCCGACATGCCCGACGTGAGGCGCATCCTGCGGGAGGCCGAGGAAGAGGACTCCCGCTGGTCGGCGGTGATTCTGGCGATCGTGAAGAGCGCGCCATTTCAGACGAGGAGGATAGGCTGATGATCGTGACCAAGACGGCAATCCCGCGTAGGACGGTGCTGCGCGGCGTCGGAACGGCGTTGGCGCTGCCGCTCCTCGACGGGATGGTGCCGGCCCTGACGGCGCTGACGAGGTCTGCGGCCGCGCCCACGAAGCGGCTGGGCGTGGTGGTCGTGCCGAACGGCGCGCCGGTCGAGTACTGGCAGCCGAAGGCGGCGGGCGCCGACTTCGAGTGGACGCCGAGCCTGAAGGCCCTGGCCCCGGTCCGCGAGCAGGTGCTCGTGATGACCAACCTCGACAGCGTCGGGGCCGAGCCGGGCCGCGGGACCACCCACTCCCAGGCAGCGTCGGCGTTCCTCACCGGGGCGCGCCCGAGGCGCACGGCGGGCGCGGCGCTCGAGCTGGGCATCTCGATGGACCAGGTGGCGGCCAACGCGGAGGGCATCGGCCGCGAGACCCAGCTGCCGTCGCTCGAGCTGTCGCTCGAGGGCGGCGACACCGTGTACGGGGTGTCCACCTGCGACGGCGGCTTCAGCTGCGCGTACCTCAACAACTCGTGGGCCAACCGCACGACGCCGATGCCGCGCGAGACCAATCCGCGCATCGTCTTCGAGCGGCTGTTCGGCGACGTGGGCAACACGAGCGTCGAGGCGCGCCGCCGCCGCATCGAGCAGCAGCGCAGCATCCTCGACGCGGTGAAGGGCAAGGTCGGCCATCTCGAGGCGGGTCTCGCCCCCTACGACCGCCGGAAGCTCGACGAGTACCTCGAGGCCGTCCGCGGCATCGAGCGGCGCATCCAGCTCGCCGAGCAGCAGGCCGACCGCGAGCTGCCGGCCGTCTCGTCGCCGGCGGGCATTCCGCTGTCGTACGAGGAGCACGCGCGGCTCATGTTCGACCTGATGATCCTCGCCTATCAGACGGACATGACGCGGGTCATCTCGTTCATGGTCGGCCGGGAGGAGAGCGGCGTGACCTACCCGCAGATCGGGGTCACCGAGCCGCACCATCCGCTCAGCCATCACCGGGACAACCCGGAGAAGATCGAGAAGCTGGCGCGCATCAACGCCTATCACATGCAGTTCTTCAGCGACTTCCTGCAGAAGATGCAGTCGACGCCGGACGGCGACGGCACGCTGCTGGACAACGTGATGGTGATGTACGGCTCGGCCCTGCGGAACTCGAACCGGCACACGACCCAGAACCTGCCGATCCTGGTCGCCGGAGGCGGCGGCGGGGCGATCAAGGGCGGACGGCACATCGTCTGCCCCGAGGGGACCCCGCTCACCGATCTCCAGTACACGATGCTGGCGAAGCTGGGCGTCCCGGTGGACGGCTTCAGCGGGACCAAGGGCCTGATCCGCGAGCTCTCGGAGATCGCGTAAGCGTCTGCGCCGTGGAACGGCGCGGACCCTCCCGGTGGGTCGGTTGGGCGCCCAGCGGAGGCCGAACGCGACCGTGTGGTCGCGTTCGGCGACGATGGGCGGGCCGGGCGGGCGGCAATCGGAGCCGCGGGCGACATTGCCGCCCGGCGTCGTTGTTCGTCTCTCGCTCGCGGCCGGGGAGCGCCGTCGGCAGGGCGGCCGCCGCATCCCGGTGGGCCGGGGTGACGCCGCCGACAGTCGGCGGTGGAACTCCGTGTTGCGCTCGAGGCAGCGCGGATTCCCGCCACCAGGAGTCTGCGCCGTAGCACGGTGCGGACTCCCGGAGGGTTGGTTGGGCGCCCGGCGGAGGCCGTAGCGCAACCGTGCGGTCGCGTTCGGGCGACGATGGGCGGGCCAGGTGCCGGCAGTCGGATCACGGGCGGAGGGAGGATCGGCATGCGGCTGAACGGCAAGTGGATGGCGTTTGCGGCGGTTGTCTGGCTGTGCGCCGCCGGCGTGTCGGCGCAGGAGGCCGACCTCCGGTTGGTCGAGGCGGCGCAGGCCCAGGACCACGAGGCGGTGCGCGCGTTGCTCGAGGAGAAGGTCGACGTCGACGCCCGCGAGGGCGACGGGGCGACGGCCCTGCACTGGGCGGTCCTGCGCGACGACGTCGAGGTGGTCGAGGCCCTGCTCGGCGCCGGCGCCGACCCGGACGCCGCCAACGACTACGGGGTGACGGCCCTCAACCTCGCCTGCACGAACCGCGGCGCGACGGTGGTCGGCAAGCTCCTCGACGCGGGAGCGGACCCGAACGCCGCGACCTCGATGGGCGAGACGCCGCTGATGACGTGCGCGGGGACCGGCACCGCCGATGCCCTGACCGCGCTCCTCGACCATGGCGCCGACATCGACGCGCGCGAGAAGTCGCACGGGCAGACGGCGCTGATGTGGGCGGCGGCCCAGGCCGACCCCGAGGCGGTCCGGGTGCTGCTGGCCGGCGGCGCCGACGTCGGCGCGCGTTCCGACAGCCACCTCCTGCCGGTGAACCGCGGCGTGGGGAACGCCTTCGAGCAGTCCGTGCTGGAGCCCCAGCGGGGGTCGACGCCGCTGCTCATCGCGGCCCGGAACGGCCATGTCGAGAACGCGCGGCTCCTGCTCGACGCCGGCGCCGACGTCAACGACAGGGCGCCCAACGGCCAGTCCGCGCTGGTGCTGGCCAGCTTCAGTGACCAGGGCGAGGTCGCCGAGCTCCTCCTCGAGCGCGGCGCCGACGCCGGGGACGCCACCACGGGCTACACGCCCCTGCACACCGCGGTGCTGCGCGGCGACGGCGAGCTGGTAAAGGCCCTCTGCGCGCACGGCGCCGACCCCGACGTCCGCCTCACCGGCGGGAGCCGGCTGCAGCGCAACCTCAACTACTACTCCCTGTCGGCGACCCTGGCGGGGGCGACGCCGTTCTGGCTCGCCGCCAAGTTCGCCGAGGTCGACATCATGCGCTCCCTCGCCGAGTGCGGGGCCGATCCCCTCCTGTCGCCCGACAACGGCATCACGCCGCTGATGGCGGTGGCGGGAGCGGGGTGGACGACCCGGTCGAGCAATCGCCGCGGCATGGGCATCGGCGTCGACGCGGCCCGCCTGCTGGTCTCGGCCGGCGAGCCCCGGACGCGCGAGGGCGTCCGGCTCGCCCTCGAGCTCGGCAACAACGTGCATGCGACCGATCCCGACGGCAACACCGCGCTGCACGCCGCAACGAGGCTGGGCTACCTGACGGTCGTCGAGCTCCTGGTCGAATACGGTGGGGAGCTGTACTGGAGGAACAACAACGGGGCGTCGCCCTCCGACCTCGTGTGCCGCGACGCCACGGGCACGCTGTTGCGCCGCTCCGACGGCGGCTGTGTGGACTGATCCTCGACCCGGGAGTCTGCGCCGTTGGAACGGTGCGGACTCCTGGCCGGTCGCCGGCCCCCTCCGGCCCGGGCACGGCCGATTCGACCCCCTGGCCGGCCCTCGCGATTGCAGCGACAGGCGAAATCGGACGGGCACGAGTTCCCGAGCGGTCGAGCTCGCCGGCGAGCCTTCTCGGGCGTGCGGGCCTGTCCTTGTCAGGCCCGGTTCGGGTTGCGAATCCGCAGCCGTTTCACCGGCTCGAAGTGTCTGCGGTTGCGGGTGACCAGGACCAGGTCGTGCTCGATGGCGGTCGCCGCGATCAGGGCGTCAGGGGTCGCGATGCCGGTGTCCCGGCGGATGCGCCCCGCGTGCGTCCGCCACGTCGCGATCCACGGGCAGCTCGCGGAAGGGCTCCAGGAGCTGTTGCACGAGCGCCGATCCCACGGCGCCGGACAGCAGCTCGCACCGGGTGATGACGGAGTAGTGCAGCCGGTGCCTTCCCGCCGTCAGCTTCCTCGCGCCGCGGAGATGGTCGATGAACACGTCGGTGTCGACGAGCAGTCCGGCCACCGCATCACTCGTCGGCCCCGAGCCGGGCGTCACGCGCCGTCCAGTCGTCGCGGGCCGGGGTCTCCGCGTCGGGCGCGGCTCCGAAGGTGCTCGCGAGCGCGCGCGTCGGGTCGACGGGGGCCTGCTCGATGTACAGGTCGACCGCTTCACGGACGATCGACGCGAAGCTCCGCCCCTGCGCGCCCGCGATCTCGTCGAGCCGCCGCCGCTGGCGCGGCTCCAGGTATACTTGCGTGCGCGTCGCGGACATACAGCGCAGTATACAGCAACGCCCTGATCCGCACTGCCCCACCGAGCTCCACCGGTACAGCGCACGTCGAGGAAAGGCGATAATGGGCGATGGCGCTTCCGGGACGGCGAGGGCGTCGCGGCGGGGCCGTTCTCCGGCGCACCCGCACGCAGGCGGGAAGGTGAGGCACATGGAGCCGAGAATCCGCAGACGAATCGGAACCGCGGGCGCGCTGGTGCTGGCGCTGGCCGGGCTGGCCGGGTGCGAGGCCACGCTGTCGCCGTCCGAACGGGTCTTCTTCACTATCGACGACGTCGTGATCGGCACCGGCGAGCTGGCCGTCCCCGGCGACTGGGTGACCATCCGCTGGGTGGCATGGCTCTGGGAGGAGGACGGCCCCGACCGCAAGGGCCAGCAGGTCGATTCCGGGGAGCTCGAGTTCGTGCTGGGCGTCGACCCGGTCCTGTCCGCCTTCGAGGAGGGCCTCGCCAGCATGCGGGTCGGCGGGCTGCGGCGCATGCAGGTGCCGCCCGAGTACGGCCTCGGGGGGGAGGGGCAGGGCAACATTCCGCCGAACTCGACCCTGGTCATCGAGATGGAGCTGCTCGCGGTGCGGCCCTACCTCACCGACAGCGCGCCGTTCCAGGTCATCGACCTCCGGGAAGGGGACGGCGAGACGGCCCTCAACGGCTACGTGCTGACTGTCGTCTACGCGGGGTGGCTCTACGAGGCGAGCCGGCCGGACGGCAAGGGCCGGCAGTTCGAGGTGAACAACCAGGGGTTCAGCTTCAGCCTCGGGCTCGGGCAAGTCCTCGAAGGTTGGGAGGAGGGACTGGTGGGCATGCGCGAGAACGGCGAGCGCAGGTTGATCATCCCGCCCGAAATGGCCTACGGGGAGACCGGGGCGAGGCCCCGCATTCCTCCCAACGCCACCCTGGTGTTCGACGTCACCCTGAACAGCGTGCGTATTCCCTGATCGAGTGGCGGCGCCGCCGATGGGGAGCGCATGCCCAGAATCCGCCTCATCGCGCTGATCCTCTGGGCGGCGAGCGTGGCGGCGCTCTCGGCGCTGTATGCGGTGCGCCCCGATCTCCTGGAGCCCGAGCGGGTCGCCGCCGGGCTTCGCGGCTCGGGCCAGTCCGTCCTCCTCGGCTACGTCGTCCTCAACGTGGTGCGGGCGTTCACCCTAGTGCCCGCCACCGTGCTCGTCGTCGCCGGCACCCTGCTCTTTCCCGACCGGCCGTGGTTCGTGACCGGCAGCGCGCTCGGCGGCGCCGTCGCCTCGGCCCTCCTCATCTACTACTTCTTCGACTTCCTCGGCCTCGGCGACCTCTTCGAGCGGCGGCACGCCGCGCGGGTGCGGCGGCTCGAGGCGCAGATGGCCCGCAAGGGGGGGTTCTGGCTGGTGGCGGGGTGGTCGGCGTTTCCCCTGACGCCGACCGACGTCATCTGCTACGCGGCGGGGACGCTGCGCATGCCCGTCGCCAGGTTCGCCGGCGCCGTCGCCCTCGGCAAGCTGCCCCTCGTCGCCTTCTACGTCTGGGCGACCGGCAGCCTGGTCGAGTGGTGGACCGGCTTGTAGTTCGGCTTTGTGTATAATTCGCAATTATGGAACACACGATTCGAGCGACGGATCTCGCCCGGAACCTGGGCGACGTCCTGGCGAGGGTCCGCTATCGGAACGACTCGTTCGTCGTCGAGCGGAACGGCGCCCGGGTGGCGAGGTTGTCGCCGATCTCGTCGACGGCGGCCGCCGCCACGGTGGGTGAGGCGCTCGATGCCTGGCTGAGCGGGGCGGACGCCGACCCGGGGTTCGCGGACGATCTCGCCGCGGTCCGCGAATCTGACCGGCCGCCGGACGATCCATGGGCGTCGTAGTCGACACCAGCGCCCTCGTCGCAGCCGAGCGGCGCCCCGGGAAGACGGGTGCGGCCTGGGCCGACGTGATCGGCCGACTGGAGGGCAAACGGGCGGTGCTGCCCGCGGCCGCCTACGCGGAGCTGCTGGCGGGCGTCTACCTGGCCGACAGCGCCGCGCGCGCCGCCGCCCGCCGGGCCCGCGTGGAAGGTCTGACGGTCCGGGTGCCGGTCGTCGAGTTCGACGCGGCGATCGCCGACGCCTGGGCGCGCCTCTTCGCGCGCCTTCGCCGCGGTGGCACGCTCATTCCGGCCGCCGATCTCGCGGTGGCCGCGACCGCGGTGCATCTCGGGTTCCCGGTGCTGGTGGGTCCGTCCGACGAACGACATTTCCGGCTCGTGGAGGGTCTCGACGTCGAGGTCCTGACCCTCCCCGACGCCTGATTCACCGGCGGTCCGGCGCGCCGCCGGCGGATGCCTGGTTGCCCCGGCGGCCGTCCCCCCCTCGTCGGTGCTGCCCTTCGGACCCCGGATCGGGTAGATTGATGGGCACCCAAGGAGGAACCATGCGCCAGCGCCGCTCCCGCCGCCGTCCCCTGCCCGCACTCTGTCTCTGCCTCGCCGTCGTCCTCGCCGGCTCGGTCGCATCGGCCCAGCGGCGGGACGGGGTGCCGGCGGTGCCCGCCCCGACCGCGGCGCGCGTGCTGCACACCGCCGAGGTGCCCCGCATCCGGGTGGTGCCGGTGGCCACCGGGCTCTCGCACCCCTGGGGCATGGCGTTCCGCGGCAACGGCGACATCCTGGTCACCGAGCGCGACCGCGGCGCCCTGCGGGTGGTGCGCGACGGCCGGCTCCTCGAGCGCGACGTCCCCGGCGTGCCCGAGGTCTTCGCCGAGTCCAACCGCGCCGGGCTCATGGACGTGGCGGTGCATCCCGACGACGACCGGCTCGTCTACCTGACCTACAGCAAGCCGATCGTGCGCGACGGCGAAGAGGGGGTGACGGTGGCCCTCGCCCGCGGCCGCCTCGACACCGGGGCCCTGACCGAGGTGCGGGACATCTTCGTGGCCGAGGGGCTCGACCGCGGCATCGCCGCCTCGCGCATCGTCTGGGGCCCCGACGGCTCGCTCTACATGACGGTGGGCGGGTCCTACGTCTTCGCCGACACCGGCAGCTACGCGCAGGATCCGCAGAACCACTTCGGCAAGCTCATGCGCCTGACCGAGGACGGGGCCGCCCCCGCCGACAACCCGTTCGCGGGCGACCCCGACTTCCTGCCGGAGATCTTCTCCCTGGGCCACCGCAACCAGCTCGGGCTGGCGTGGCACCCCGAGACCGGCGAGCTGTGGGCGACCGAGAACGGGCCGCAGGGGGGCGACGAGGCCAACATCATCCGGGCCGGCGCCAACTACGGCTGGCCCCTCGCCTCCTACAGCCGCGAGTACTCGGGGGTGCGGGTCAGCGAGACGCCGTGGCGGCCCGAGTTCGAGGACCCCGCGGTGGTGTGGTGGCCGTCGATCGGCCCGTCGGGGCTGACGTTCTACACCGGCCCCCACTTCCCCGAGTGGCAGGGCAACCTGATGGTCGGGTCGATGATGGAGGGGCGCATGCCGCGCACCGGCCACATCGACCGCGTGGTGTTCAACCGCCGGGGCGAGGAGATCCGCCGCGAGTCGATTCTCACCGAGCTGCGCCAGCGGGTGCGCGACGTGCGGCAGGGCCCCGACGGCTACCTCTACGTGCTGACCGACGAGGACGACGCGGTGCTCTTCCGCATCGAGCCGGCCCGCGCCATCGTCGACCCGCCGGGCAGCGCCATCTTCGTCGAGCGGGCCGACGCGCCGCGGGTGGCGCCCCTGCCCGAGTCCGAGTGGACGGCCGAGCAGCGGGCCGTCGTCGAGCGCTACGCGCCGGACGGCGACGCGGGGAACGCCTCGGCACCCTCGCGCGGCTGCCGGTCCTCGCCGACCGGGTCATGCCGTTCCTGACGTACGTGTCGAACGATTCGACGCTCTCGCCGCGGCACCGCGCCCTGCTCGTCCTGCGGACGGCGTGGCTCGCGCAGAACGGCTACCTGTGGTCGTCGCACGCCGGCCGGAGCGACCATGGGCTGACCGCCGACGAGGTGCGCCGCATCGCGGAGGGGTCGGACGAAGGCTGGAGCTCGTTCGAGCAGACTCTGATCGGCCTCGCCGACGAGCTGTTCCGCAACGCCGCGGTCACCGACCGCACCTGGGCCGAGCTGACGCGGATGTACTCGCTCGAGAACCTGGCCGACGCGGTGGTGACCGTCAACGAGATCACCGCGGCGTCGGTGCTCTTCAACTCGCTCGGGGTCCAGCCCGACGCGGGGGCCGAGCACCTCATCCCCACCGACGACGTCGCCTACCGCATCGACGCGCCCGACCGCGAGCCGCCCCTGACGGCGCCGCGCATCGACCCCGTCCCCGGCGACGGCCTGCGCGTCGGCCGCACCCTGCGCCGGCACCCGGCGATGGCCGACGTGTGGTACTCCAACCCCCGCTACGTGCTCGACGAGGAGCAGTCGCGCCTGACCCCGCACGACCGCGAGCTCGTCATCCTGCGCACCGGCTGGAACGCGCAGGCGGTCTACGAGTGGGCCAAGCACGTCGGCAGCGTGGGCCGCGCCCGCGACCACGGCCTCGAGCCGCGGTGGATCGCCCAGGGGCAGGACGCCCCCGGGTGGAACGCGCGCGAGCGCCTGCTCATCGACGCCGCCGACGAGATGTACACCGACACCATGATCTCGGACGAGACGTGGGCCGGGCTGTCCGAGCACTACGACGAGCACCAGTTGGTGAGCATCGCGGCCACCGCGGCCCGCTACCGCAAGGTGTCGATGACCCTGAACGCCTTCGGCGTGCAGCCGCTGCCCGACGACGAGCGGTTCCCGGTGCTGGAGGGGTACCAGGACTAGTGCAGCGCCACAGCCAAACGTTCGGATACGCCCTGCTGGCAAGTCGTTGACGATGCGGCCACAAGGTCAGGTCCGTGCCCGAAGATATGGCGTGACGGACCACTAACAGCCCGCGTGAGGCGAACATCGAGCTTCGTCGGCCGGCGGCGGCGCTGGCCGGCGGACGCGGCGGTCGGGAGGCCCGCGCGAGCACCTCGCGTCGCAACGCCGGCGGGCGGCAGTGAGCGGTGAGCACCGGCTCGGCCGCCACCGCGTCGGGCTTCATCCGCCTGACCCCCGAGCTGCGCCCGAGCGCCGGCAACAATCTCTTCGTCTTCACCCTGCCGGACGGGGACCGAGCATCCCGCCGGAACGCCAGGCGCCGCCGGACGGGCCCGCCGTCCGCCCCCCACCGCCGGGCGGCGCGCTTGTCTCCCAGACCGGCTATGCAGTAGATTGCAGGGGTACCGAACCGGTTCGACCCGCGACGTGCGCTCTCGGCGGACGGGGAACGCAATGTTCAAGTGGAGAAGGCGCCGGCCGAAAGGGAGCCAGGCCGACCGCGACCTGGAGGAAGCGGCGCGAGTCCTGGAGGATGCGGAGTTCGGGGACTTCCTGGGGATCTACGATCGCCGGTCCGGTGCCTCGGGCCCGGAGGGTGACGGCGGCTTCGACGGCGGAACCTCACCCGACCCGACGGGCACCGGCCCGGACCCGTCGCCCGACGACGATTCGGACAAGCACTAGCCCGCCCATCGCCTTCGGCTCCGCTGGGCGCCCAACCAACCCTGCCAGGAGTCTGCACCGTTCTACGGGCGCAGACTCCTGGCGGCGCTGATTCGAACCCGTGAACGCCGGCGTCACCAGCCGTACTCCCCCTTCGACACACGTTCGAACGACTCGCGGACGAGCTCCCGCAACACCCCGGTGTCCACGTCCTCGAGCTTCTTGACGTAGAGGCACGACTTCCCGGTCGTGTAGCGCCCGAGCTTCTTCATCAGCGCCTCGTGGCGCGGGAATCCCGTCATGATGTAGATGGTCAGGCTCTGCTTCCGCGGCGAGACGCCGGTCGCCATCCAGTCGCCCTCGCGGCCGGTCGGGTACTGGTAGTGGTAGCTGCCGAAGCCGATGATGCTGTCGCCCCACATCGCCGGCGGCTCGCCGGTGACCTCGGCCATCAGCTCGACGACGGCCCGGCAGTCCTCCCGGCGCTTCTCGTTCTCGATGCCGTCGAGGAAGGCCCCGACGTCCGCCTCGTTCTTCTTCGTCTTGAGCTCGGCCATGGCGCGTATGGCTCCTCCCGCGGGCCGCCGTTCCGGCCGCGCGGGCGCGGGCTTCGTCCGGAGGAGGCGCTGCCCGCCCTCGCCGGGCCTGCGAGGCCGGCCGGCCGCCCGATCAACGGTAGCACGCCCCCGGGCCTTGCGAGGAGATCGGCGGGCCTCGAGCGCTGCCGCTCCAGCACCCCGGCAGGGGGGCGCGACCGCCGGCGCCGCGAGGAAATCACGGCCGGACGCGCCGCCTTGTGGCAGAATGGCGGCATGAAGCGGTTGACCGTCGCGGGCGTGGCGGTGGCCGTCATCCTGGCCATCGCCGCCGGGGCCGTGTCCGCGCAGTGGGGCTGGCGCTCGCGCTATCCGCCCCGCATCCGTCCCCCCGAGCAGCGCGACGCCGGCTTCTCGTTCTGCCGGCTCATGTACGCGAGCGAGTACAGGGGCCGCGGCATGGGCCGCTGGTCGACCGACTACCCCTACGCCGACATCAACTTCATGATCCGGCTGTCGGAGATGTCGACCACGGCCGTCAACTTCGACCCCGACGACGAGCCCATCCACTGGGTGGTGCCGGTCACCAACGACGCGCTGTTCGGCTGCCCGTTCATCATCGCGTCGGCGGTTGGGTCGATGGTGCTCTCCGACGACGACGCCGACCGCCTGCGCGACTACCTGCTGAAGGGCGGCTTCCTCTGGGCCGACGACTTCTGGGGCAGCTGGGAGTGGGACCAGTGGGTGAGCCAGATCAGCAAGGTGCTGCCGCCCGCGCAGTACCCCATCGTCGACCTCCCCATCGAGCACCCCCTGTTCCACACGATGTTCTACATCTGGGAGGTCCCCCAGATCGCCAACATCGGCTTCTGGCGGCGCTCGGGCGGGCGCACGTCGGAGCGCGGCTTCGACAGCGCCGAGCCGCACTTCCGCGCGATCTTCGACGAGCACGGCCGCATCATGGTCGCGATGACCCACAACACCGACATCCAGGACGCCTGGGAGCGCGAGGCCGACGACCCGCGCTTCTTCGAGTCGTTCGCCCCCGACGGCTACTCGCTGGGCATCAACGTGCTCGTCTACGCGATGACGCACTGAACGCGAGCCGTCATCGCCGAGACCGGAGCGGCCCGGCTCACGGGTCAGCCCGTCGTCCCGATCTACCGACGCGGTCGCGGGGCCGACCCTCCACCAGGGCGGCCGCGACCTGCCGGCCCGGCGGCTGCCCGACCGAGCCGCGCCGAGACATGCCCGCCATGCCGCGGGCGGATCACTTCCCTTGCGTCTTCTTCGAGACGAGGTCGAAGAACGAGAACAGGTGCCCGACCACCTCGGGGTCCCGCGAGATGAACAGCGAGTGGTCGCCCCCGGGGATCTCGATGTAGAGGTGCTGCATGCCCAGCTCCCGCATCTTGGCCACCGACTCCCGCACCCCCGCGGTGGGGACCACGCGGTCGTCCGAGCCCTGGAGCACCAGGAACGGGATGTGCCGGATGGCCTCGGCGTCGACGTAGCCCGCGTTCATGCTGCCGCCGGCGACGGCGGCGAGGCCGGCCCAGATGTCCGGGTAGCGGCTGGCCAGGTAGTAGGTCCCGGCCCCGCCCATCGAGTGGCCCCAGAGATAGATGCGGTTCTCGTCGATGGCGAGCTCGTCGGTGACGAGCCGGAAGACGTTCATGACGTCCTGCTCGGCCCGACGGTCCTGCTCGGAGTCGCCGCGGTAGCCGTAGCCGCCGCGCCGCGTGTAGCCGAGGGGCGTCACCACCACGTAGCCGTGGTGCTCGGCCTGGTCGAGGAAGCCCGCGTAGTTCATCAGCCAGTCGTACTGGCGCCCCGCCCCGTGCAGCGAGACCATCAGCGGCGCGGGGGTCGCGGGGTCGTAGCCCGACGGGACGAAGAGGGCGTAGGGGATGGTCTCGCCGGTCTCCTCCATCACGTACGTGCGGTGCTGCACGCGCGGGTCGTTGACCGCGTACTCGTCGTCGCGCGCCTCGCGCTGGGCGAGGGCGTCGGCGGGGGCGAGGGCCCCGAGCGCGAGCACGGCGGCGAGCGTGACGACTGGACGTGCCGAGCGGCGGATGGTCTGCATGGCTTCTCCTGCGGATCTGCGGCGGTCTGACGCGTGTGGGCCGTGACGGGCGGTCTGCCCGGAACGGCCCCTCCATCGTTCGTGATTCCGAGTTGCGCTCCAGCCTCCCACCCTGCGGGACGGCCGGGTGGGATCGTCGTTCGTCATTCCCGGGGGTCACCGCGAACCCCAGCGGCAGCTCCGGGTCGTGGTCGAAACCCCGCGCTGGCGGGGGCTGTCACCCTCGACGTCGCGCGGGGTGCCATTCCCGGGAGTCAGTCGCGCGGGGTGCCATTCCCGGGGGTCACTGCGAACCCCCACCCCGCGAGACGGTCGGATGGAATCATACGGCCGAGGCCCGCGTTCCTGGAAGCGGCGCCGCGATTCCGCCTGTCGGCCGCCCGTCCGCCCCGGGTCGGTAAACGCGCCCCGTCCGGCGGAAGTCGTCAGCAGAGGGGCCGTTTCACAGTAGTATGGACAACCGGCGCTCCGCGACGAGGGCCCCCGGCCGTGTCGAGACGCGCCGCGCACGCGGGAACAGGGCGGCAAGTCCAACGTGAGGTGCACGATGAGGAAGAGCATTCCGGCGTTGTCGGCGTTGATCATCGCCGTGGGGTCGTTCGGCACGCTGGGCGCGGCCCCGGCGCCGGCCGAGGACCTGGAGATCACCGAGTGGGTGGTTCCCTGGGAGAACACCCGGCCGCGCGACCCCTACGTGGACGGCCAGGGCCGGGTGTGGTTCGTCGGCCAGGTGGGCAACTACCTCGCCTATCTCGACCCCGAGTCGGGCGACTTCCGGCGATACGAGCTCGACCCGGGCACCGGCCCCCACAACCTGATCGTCGACGACGACGGGTTCGTGTGGTACGCGGGCAACCGCGCCATGCACATCGGCCGGCTCGATCCGGAGACGGGGGAGATCGAGAAGCACATGATGCCGACCCCCGACGCGCGTGACCCCCACACCCTCATCTTCGACCAGAACGGCGACATCTGGTTCTCGGTGCAGGGCGGCAGCTTCGTCGGCAAGCTGGGCACGCGCACCGGCACCGTCGACCTGATTCCGGTCGAGGGCGAGCGCCGGCGGCCCTACGGCATCGTCGTCGACGCCGACAACCGCGCGTGGTTCTGCCAGTTCGGCACCAACCGGCTCGCCTCGGTCGACCCCGAGACGCTGGAGCTCGAGGAGTTCGAGCTGCCCCGCGCCGAGGCGCGGCCGCGCCGGCTCGCGGTGACGTCGACCGGCGAGCTCTGGTACGTCGACTACGCGGGCGGCAACCTCGGCCGCTTCGACCCCGACACCGGCGAGGTCGACGAGTGGCCGGTCCCCGGCGGCGCCGAGGCGCGTCCCTACGGGATGGCCGTCGACGACCAGGACCGGCTCTACTTCGTCGAGTCGGGGGTGCGCCCGAACCGGTTCGTCGGGTTCGACCCGGCCACCGAGGAGTTCTTCACCGAGACCGCGATCGCGAGCGGCGGCGGCACCGTGCGGCACATGTACTTCCACGCACCGACGCGGGCGATCTGGTTCGGCACCGACACGAACAACATCGGGGCGCGCGATGGTGCCTGTATTGGTTGGGCGCCAAGCGGAGCGAAAGGACGATTGGCGTCGGAAACCGTCGGCTGCGGGCTCCGGTTGCCGCCCGACCAACCCGGCCAGGCGCCTGTCACCGTTCCACGGCGCAGGCGCCTGGACCCGGGAACGCCGCCGGGCGGCTCCGGTCGCCGCCCAGCCGACCCGCCAGGCCTCTGCATCGCTCTCTGCGGCGGCAGGCGCCCGGCCCGGGCATCCGTCGCGTTGCGGCCCCGCCGCCTCGCGGCGACGCCGTCCACCCCACCTGCCACGGTGCCTGTCCGTGCCGCGGCAGTCTCCCGGCACGGAGTCACGTGGCCCAGTACGACGACATCGCCGAGGTCTACCAGGACTCCAAGCAGCTCCCGTTCCGGAAGGCCATCGAGCGCCACACGCTGTTCGAGGCGCTGGGCGACATCCGCGGCCTGACGGTGCTCGACCTCGCCTGCGGCGGGGGCTTCTACTCCCGGCTGCTCAAGCGGGCCGGCGCCGGGCGGGTGACCGGGGTCGACGTGTCCGCCGAGATGATCCGTCTCGCCCGTCGCGAGGAGGAGCGGCAGCCGCTGGGCTGCGCCTACGACTGCCGGGACGTCGCGGACCTCGAGCCCGCGCCCGGGTCGGCGGACCTCGTCGTGGCCATGTACCTGCTCCACTACGCGGGGAGCAGAGAGAAGCTCCTCCGTTTCCTCCGGGTCTGCCACCGCGCGCTGCGGCCGGGAGGGCGGCTCGTCGGCTTCAACGACAACGTCATGAAGCCGCCCCGGGGAACGGTGTCGTGGCTGAAGTACGGCATCGAGAAGACCGGCCCCCTCACGCCCCCGAACGAGGGCGACCCCATCCGCTACCGGTTCACCAACCCCGACGGGCGCCAGTTCGGGTTCCACAACTTCTTCCTGAAGCCCGAGACCTACCGCGACGCGTTCCGGACCCTGGGGTTCCGCGACTTCCGCTGGCTCGGGGTCTCGCTCGAGCCGGGCGAGCGGGACAACCCCTTCTGGAACGACTTCCTCGACAACCCGCCCGTGGTCGCCTACTCGGCCACGAAATGAGCGTGGCGGGCCGCCCAGTTCAGTTCCCGGAGCCGCTCGGCGACCTCGCGGGTACACCCGCGGCGAAACGTGCGTGACGGGGTCGCCGAACGGCCTGCCCGTGCACCCTCGAGCACCGGCGCCCGTCTCGCTTCGGGGCGCCCCGTCGTCGTCGACTTCGTGAACGTCATATAGACTGGAGCGTCTTGGGCTCGTCCCGACGAATGACGGGCACCGGCGATCCGACCCCACGGAGGAACGACACGATGAGCCGCTTTCGCGCCGGACCGGGCTTCCTGGTCGCCGCCGCCTTCATCGGACCGGGGACCCTCGTCACCGCGAGCCGCGCCGGCGCGGGGTACGGGACCGCGCTGCTCTGGGCGGTGCTGTTCTCGGTGGTCACGACCGCCATCCTGCAGGACATGGCGGCGCGGGTGGGCCTCGCGGGCCGCCGCGGGCTGGCCGAGGCCATCCGCGACAGCCTCGCCAACCCGCGGCTCCGGGCCGGCGCGCTGGGCCTCATCGCCACGACCATCCTCGTCGGGAACGCCGCGTTCCAGACCGGCAACCTGCTCGGCGCGTCGCTCGGCGTCACCCTGCTCACGGGGCTGCCGCAGGCGCTCCTGGTGGCGGTTATCGGGGGGCTGGCCGGCGCCCTGCTGATGACCGGCACCTACAAGACCATCCAGAACGCCCTGGTCGCCCTCGTGGGGCTGATGAGCGTGGTCTTCGTGCTCACCGCGGTCCTCACCGCGCCCAGTCTCGTCGACCTCTTCTCCGGGCTCCTGGTGCCGCGGGTGCCGGCGGGGGCGCTGCTCACGGTGCTCGCCCTCATCGGCACCACCGTCGTGCCCTACAACCTGTTCCTCCACGCCAGCGCCGTCCTCGAGCGGTGGCCCGACGCGGAGAACAACGACGAGAACCTCCGCGAGAGCCGGCGCGACACCCTGTTCTCGGTGGCCCTCGGGGGCCTCATCACGGCCGCGGTGGTGGTTGCCGCCTCGCCCCTGCTCGGCGAGGGCGGCGACGCCGACGTGGCGGCGGTGGCGGCGCGCCTCGAGCCCGTGCTGGGGCCCGCGGCGCCGCTGTTCTTCGGCGTCGGGCTCTTCGCGGCCGGCCTGACCTCGTCGGTCACCGCCCCGCTGGCCGCCGCCTACGCCGCGAGCGGCGCCCTGGGATGGGGCTCCGACCTCAAGAGCAACCGCTTCCGCCTGCTCTGGGGCGGCGTGCTGCTGACGGGCATGGTCTTCGGCATCTTCCTCGGCGCGTCGCCGTACCAGATCATCCTGCTCGCGCAGGCCGGCAACGCGGTCGTGCTGCCGCTGACCCTGGTCCTGCTGCTCGTCGTGGTGAACCACACCGGCATCATGGGACGACACCGCAACTCGCGGCTCGCCAACATCGCCGGGGCCCTGGTCGTCCTCGTGATCCTCGGGCTCTCGGTGGTGCAGCTCGCCCGCGTCTTCGGGGTGGGGGGGTAGGGGCACCAATCCCCCCTTCCCACCCGCACCGGTTGCGGGCGGTCGAGACTGACCGCCGGTATGATCGGCTCCTGCTTTCCTCGACCCATCGAGAAAGGACTGCCAGCCATGCACGTCGCCAGGCCATCGACCGCCAACCGACCCCGTAGCCGGCCCGGACCGCGGGCCGTGCTCGCTGCGGCGCTGACCGTGGGCGTGCTGAGCGCCTCGCCGGTCGCCGCCCAGGACTGGGAGAGGCTGCCCGACATGCCGGTCGAGAAGTGGGAGCCGGGCACCGTCGTCCTCGACGGCAAGCTGTACCTGTTCGGCGGCTACACCGACGGGGTGCGGTCGAGCAAGCAGTCGCACGTCTTCGACCCGGGGGACGGGAGCTGGACGCGCATCCAGGACCTGCCGAGCGCCATCACCCACATGAACATGGTGCTCGACGGCCGCACCGTGTGGTTCGCGGGCGGGTTCAAGGACGGCTACCGCGGGCACACCATCGCCGAGGTGTGGCGCTACGACGTCGACCTCGACCGCTACACGGCGGCGCCGCTGCTGCCCGAGACGCGGGGCGGCGGCGGCCTCGCCCTCGTCGGCCGCCGGCTGCACTACATGGGCGGCGTCGAGGAGGACCGCGACACCGACTCGCCCGACCACTGGGTGCTCGACCTCGACGCGTGGGAGGCGGACCGCCGCGCCGAATGGACGCCGGCGGCGCCGATGCCGGTGCCGCGCAACCAGTTCTCGTGCGTGACCTTCGACGGGAAGATCTACGCCATCGCCGGCCAGTTCCACCACGACAGCGAGCAGCTCGACCAGGCCCGCGTCGACGTCTACGACCCCGCCACCGACACCTGGACGAGCGGCCCTCCCCTGGCCAAGGGCCACTCCCACGCCGAGGGCTCGACCTTCGTCCACGACGGCCGCATCTACATGGCGGGCGGCCACACCACCGCGCCCGGCGAGTCGAAGCAGGTCGACGCCGACATCCTCGCCCTGTCGCCCGGCGGCGAGTGGGAGGTGGTGGGCACGCTGCCGATGCCGCTCTCGTCGCCCGCCGCCGCCATCATCGACGGCCGCTTCTACGTGGCCGGCGGCTCGCCCGGCCGCAGCGCGCGTGCAGGCCGACATGTGGGTGGCCGACGCGCCGTGATCGAGACCCCCGCCGCCCTGGCCGCCCTCGTCCCGCGCATCGCTGTCGCCGAGCGTGTCGGCGTCGACACCGAAGCCGACAGCATGCACTGCTACCGGGAGAAGGTCTGCCTGGTGCAGATCGGGTTGCCGGGCGCCGACGAGCTCGTCGACCCGCTTGCCGGCCTCGACCTGGCGCCCCTGCTGGAGGCGCTGGCGGGGACCGAGATGGTCATGCACGGCGCGGACTTCGATCTGCGCATGCTCTACCGCCTCGGCCTCGGCGCCCCGCGCGCGGTGTTCGACACCATGATCGCGGCGCGGCTCACCGGGGCCGCGAAGTACGGCTACGCCGCCCTCGTCGCCGAGCACTTCGGCGTCACCCTGCCGAAGGGTCTGCAGACCGCCAACTGGGCGCGCCGTCCTCTGGCTCCCAAGCTCGCCGAGTACGCGCGCAACGACACGCACTACCTGCTGTGCCTGGCAGAGCGGCTGGAGCGGCGGCTCGAGGAACTGGGCCGGCGGGAATGGCTGGAGCAGTCGTGCCGCCGCGCGGTAGCCGCCGCGCGCATCGTACGCGAGCGGGACCCCGAGACCGAGTGGCGCGTAAAGGGCAGCTACGTGCTCGGGCCGCGCGCGAGCGCGGTCCTGCGCGCGCTGTGGCACTGGCGCGAAGACGAGGCGCGCGCCGCCGACAGACCCCCGTTCCACGTCATGTCCAACGCGGACCTCGTCGGCGCCGCGCAGCGTCTCGATCGCGGGGAGGGGGCCGCCCCGCGCGCACTGCGGGGGCCGCGGCGCGCGCGTTTCTCGCAGGCCGCGGATGCGGCTCTGGCCCTGGACCGCGCGGAGTGGCCGAAGCGTCCAGTCGGCAAGCTGCGCGCGCGGCTCACCAAGTCGCAGGAGAAGCACGTCGCCGCGCTCAGGCAGCAGCGGGACCGCGCCGCGAACGAGCTGGCCATCGACGCGGACCTGATCGCTCCGCGCGCGGCGCTGGAGCGTATCGCCACCGAAGGCAAGGAGGGCCTCGACGCTCTGCTGCCGTGGCAGCAGTCACTGATCGGCCGCGCGGACTGACGATGCTCGGGATCGGCTATGCACGTGACGACCGTGCGTGTCGTCCAGGCCATACCGCTTCATCACTTCATCCAACGGCACGGTCCGGGACTTCCCCGCGCGAAGGTCGATGAGTCGCTGCTCGGCGACGTAGAGGTCCTCCAGGTCGTCGAGGTGTTCCTGGATGGCCTCGATCCATGTAGAGGGTCGCATGGAATCACATGCCTCGTGGCGGTCCGCGCGGCTCAGGGCGCGGCGGCGGGCACCCACGCCGGCGTGCCCTCCTCCCAGCGGTTGTCGGTCAGGGCGCGCTGCTCCGAGCCGTCGGCCCGCATGATGAAGAGCTCGCCGTAAGGCTGCGGGATGTCGTGCATCGGGGCCTCGTCCTTGAACCCGTGGCGCGAGCTGCTGAACAGGACGTGCTCGCCGTCGGGAGACCACGCGGGGTGGGAGTCGCCGCCGGGGGTGGTGGTGAGCTGCCGCAGGCCGCTGCCGTCGGGCCGGATGGAGAAGATGTCGAAGTCGCCCTCGGCGAGGCGGCTGAACACGATGAGGTCGCCGCGCGGCGACCACGCCGGGAAGTTGTCGTAGCCGGTGGTCAGGGTGCGGACGGTGCCGTCCGCGAGACTGACTATGCGGAGCCCCTCGGCCGTGTCGCCCCAGACGCGGTAGACGACCTCGGCGCCGTCCGGCGAGAAGCTCGGGAACCCCGCGTTGAGGGGGCCGTGGGTGACCGCGCGCGGGTCCGACCCGTCGGGCCGCACCACCATCACGCGGCCGGGGCGGGTGCGGCGGGCCCCGAAGTAGCCGCCGGCCCCGAAGACGATCCACTCGCCGTCGGGCGACCACTGCGGGCTCATGACCGACCCGTCGCCGCGGTAGATGCGCCGGGGTCGGCGCCGTCGGTGCCCCAGACCGCCAGCCCCGTCCGGTCGTCGGGCCGCCCGCGGCCGGTGCGCTCGCTCACCACGAGCCGGCGCCCGTCGGGCGACACCGCGGGGAAGCCGCTCGCGTAGCGCAGCTCGAACCCCGGGTCGCGCCCCGCCAGCACCTTGCCCGGCGCGCGCGGCCTCGCGATGGTCGCGATCGGCCCCTGCTGGTAGACGACCCGCCGCCCGTCGTGCGACCACGAGGGGTTGCCGATGTCGCCGGTGGCGCCCTTCGCGCCGTCGCTGAACGCGAGGGTCGCGGCCGGCCCCGACTTGGCGAGCCAGGCGACGCGGTGCGGCGAGACGAACTGCGGCGACAGCTTCAGCCCCGGGCCCGACGCGTGCTCGATGCGCTCGCCGTCATCCACCCAGACCGACACGATGCGCGACTCGACGCGGGCCTGACCGCCGAGCCCGCGCGCCCGGAAGCTGTCCTCGACGGCCAGCTCGTAGAAGATGACGTGCCGGCCGTCCGCCGACCACCTGGGCGACCCCGCGAGCTGGCCGTCGCCGGTCAGCCTGCGCACGCCGCTGCCGTCGGCCCGCATGACGTGGACGCTCGGCTCGTGCACGTGCTCCCAGCGTCCCGCCGCCATGCGCGGCGGCTTCCCGCGCTCCGACGAGAACGCGATCATCCGGCCGTCGGGCGACCAGCTGGGGCGGTAGTCGCCGCCCGGCGTGTCGGTCAGGTTCCGCACCTCGCCGGTCGGCAGGTCGAGGACGTGGATGTCGGTCGAGCCGTGGTCGCGGGTCGATACGAAGGCCAGCGACCGGCCGTCCGGCGACAGCGCGGCCTGGTCGTCGAAGGCGGCGTGGTCGGTCAGCCGCTCGAGCCCCATGCCGTCGGCGCGCACGCGGAAGATATCGGCCGAGCCGTGGCGCTCGGACGTGAACACCACCCACTCGTCGTCGAACGAGAACGACGCGTTGTAGTCGCGCTCGGATCCGGCGACCAGCTTGCGCGGGTTCGCCCCGTCGGCATCGGCAATGTAGAGCACCGACTCGGTCGGGCTCCACTGGTCGACGAAGATCCGCTCCTGCGCCGCGGTCGCCGCGCCGGTGACGAGCAGGATGAGCACCGCCGCCGTACCTGCACGGATCGAGCGCATCGTGTCCCTCCCTTCGGACCG
Source organism: Vicinamibacterales bacterium (assembly GCA_965116765.1). Taxonomy (GTDB): domain Bacteria; phylum Acidobacteriota; class Vicinamibacteria; order Vicinamibacterales; family UBA8438; genus JAJEEA01. The sequence goes on from OZ220718.1 coordinate 4,064,342, forward strand.
TGACCGGCGCCGCCCGAATCGCCGACGGTGGGCGGGGCCGCCGGGCCGCCGCCACGAGGTTGCGCCGCGCCTTCGCGGCGTACCCCAACATCCTACCGCCATGGGTGCTCCGGCGTCGGGAATCGTCCCCGGGCGGGGACAAGGCCGTCCGCCGCCGGGGACATGACGGCCCGCGGCGAAGTTCCCCGCTGCAATCGAGCGACCGTGCATTCTGCCCGCGTGCCTCGCTCCGACCGCTCGCGGCCCGCGGTTGCCAGACGCTCATCCGGGCCGTCCTCGACCCTCGTCAGGCGGGCGTCCCGCCCCGCTCGGCGAGACGCGAGGTTCTCACCACGGGCAGGCGGGACCGGCGACGCCTCCATCACGAGAAAGCGCGTTCCCGTGGGAGGGGCACAGGGCTTGCAGATGCTAAGCTGCCCGAGCGCGGGCGCACGTCGAGACACGGCACTCGCCATTTGCGAGGAGACACGGCGATGCGAATCGACCCGGCCACTCGCGGCGTGGCGGTCATCATCCTCGCCTGCGGACCGTGGCTCGCGGGCACGTCAGCCGCGGCGGCGCAGATGGCGACCGGCATGCCGCCGGCGCCGACGCGGGAGCTGCGGGCGGACCCGTCCGCTCCCGCGGCGGCGCAGATTCCCGAAGCTCGGGAGGCCGAGGACCCTGGGCTTCGACGCTTCCGGCTCGAGCCGAGATTCGCGGCCGGCGTTCCCGTGGGGGCGTTCGGAGACAACGTCGGCGCGAGCTTCGGGGGTGCCGTCGACTTCAGCGTGCGCCTCGGCGACACGCCCGTCTCCGTCGGCGCGGCGCTCGAGTACCTGCGCTACGGCACCGAGACCCGGCGCGTGGCGCTGTTCACCGGCCTGCCCGGGCTGGTCAGCGACATCAGCACCAGCAACAACGTCTACTGGGCGCACGCCCTCGTGCGTGTCCAGCCCCGGAGGGGTCGCGTACGCCCCTACGCCGACGGACTGCTGGGGTTCAGCTACGCCTTCACCGGCACCGTGGTCAGCACCGCCGACACCGGCAACGAGGTCTTCGGGACGCACGCCGTGCGTGTCCACCCCGGCGGACTGCTGAGGGTCAGCTACGTCTACACCAACACCGGATTCGATCGGGGCCATGGGACCGAGACGACCACGCATCTCGGCGACTTCGCACCCAGCCTCGGCGTCGGCGTCGGCGTCACGGTCCTGCTGGTCTCGGGACGCGAAGCCGTCCTCGGCCTCAATCTCGGCGTCCGCTATTTCGCGACCGGCGACCTCAGCTATCTCCCGAAGGGCGCAATCCGCCGTGACGAGAGCGGCGCGACGTTCGAGCCCGTGCGCTCATCCGTGAACGTGGTGAGCCCGCAGATCGGCGTGGCGCTGGAATTCTAGCCGGCCCGCGCCGGGCGCGCGCCGGGCCGCGGGAGCGCTATTTGTCCAACCGCGGCCGGAGCACTATGATGGTCCGGTCAACTTTCCCTGCATGGCCCGCGTCCAGCTCGCGGGCCGCGGAACGGCCGTTTCGACGAGGTCGGGACCATGAAGCGACAACTGCTCGATTCACTCCGTGTCGCGACGGCGCTGGCCGCCGTCGTGGTGGTCTTCCAGGTCGCCGCCGCCCCGGTGGCGGCCCAGGAGATCGCCAGGACCGAATGGGGACATCCGGATCTCGAGGGCATCTGGCTCGACGTCTGGGACACTCCGTTCCAGCGGTCGCCCGATCTGGGCGATCGGGAGTTCGCGACCGATGAAGAGCGCGCCGCCCGCGACCTGTCGCGCCAGGTCGACCCGGGGCGCAACAACCGCGGTCCGCGGGGGAGCGCGCAGGACGTGTCGGGGGCCTACAACGCCGTCTTCAGCTCGGCGAAGCCGGCGGGCCCGCGCACCTCGCTCGTCGTCGATCCCCCGGACGGGCGCATCCCCGCCCTGACCCCCGAGGCGCAGCGGCGGGAGGACGTCAAGCGCGACTGGCGGACGATGCTGATGCGGAACACGCCGACCTGCGAGCAGCAGGCGCCCGGCTGCGAGGGCGGCGAGTACGGGCCGGTGTCGCCGCGCCGGTTCGGCATCCCGCCCTTCTACAACACGCTGCGGATGAACCGCCACGACGGGCCCGAGGACCAGAGCCTCGGCGACCGGTGCATGCTGGGCGGCACGCCCGACTTCAACGGGCACCGGCGCATCACCCAGGGCGAGGACGCCCTCGCCATCGCCTACGACGTCGGGCAGGGCCAGGGCTTCCAGCGCGTCGTCAACCTGGGCGGGACCCACCCGCCGAGCCGGGTCCGCCTGCGCCACGGCGATTCGCGGGGGCGCTGGGAGGGCGACACGCTGGTCATCGAGACCACCAACTTCTCGCCGAAGTTCCCCTATCGCGCCTCGGCCGAGAACCGGCGGCTCGTCGAGCGGTACACCGTGGTCGACGCCGACACCCTCGTCTACGAGGCGACCCTCTCGGACCCGACCACCTGGACCGCGCCGTGGACGGTCCGGCAGGAGCTGAGGCGCCAGAGCGACGTGCAGAACCGCATCTACTACGAGCCGCGGTGCCACGAGGGCAACTACGGGCTGCCCGCCATGTTCATCGGCCACCGCATGATGGAGCAGGCGTTCGCCGAGGGGAGCGGCCCCGATCCGTTCTCGCTCGACACCACCACGGCGGCGGCGGCGGTGCCCGGTAGGAGTCTGCGCCGCAGCTACGTGGATCCGGACGTTCTGATCTCGAACCACACTCGGGAGGGCGAGAGCCGGCTCGCCCTTCCTCTATTCGCTCCTCAGTGACTGCGCGGGGTCGAGCCGCGAGGCCCGGACGGCCGGCCACAGCGACGCCAGGAGTCCGGCCGCGGCCAGACAGCCGGCCACCGACGCGTAGACGGCCCAGTCGAGCACCGCGACGTCGACCAGCAGGTGAGCGATGGTTCGGAGAGCTCCCACCGAGAGCACCAACCCGACGGCGAGTCCGAGCAGGACCAGCGCCATTCCGCGTCGAACCACCATGGTCCGCACGCCGGCCGGCGTCGCCCCGAGAGCCAGCCGGATCCCGATGTCCCGGGCGCGCACCGACACGGAGTAGCTCAGCAATCCGTACAACCCGACGCCGGCCAGCGACAGCGCCAACGCCGCGAACACCGAGAACAGGACCCCCCACAGCCGGCGCTGCCACAGCGCGGCGTCGATTCGTTCCGTCATGCTCCGAATCGAGACGACGGCCGCGTTCGGGTCCTCGCGCGAGACCGCGGCCCGAATCGCCCCCGATACCGCGGCCTGGTCCAGACGCGTGCGCAGGACGTAGTAGCCGCCGCCCACCGGCCATTGCGTGAACGGGTAGTACAGCTCGATGGCGTCACGCTCCGCGCCCTCGTGTCTGACGTCGCCCACCACCCCGACGACGCGGGTGTACGGGTTCGACGGCCCCACCGTGTCTCCCCACTGCACCATCTGCCCGATTGGGTTCCGCTCGCCGAAGAGCGCCCTCGCGCCGACCTCGTTGACGATGACCACCGGAGCCTGGTCGCTCGCGTCGGTGCGCTCGAAGAACCGACCCGCCGTCAGGGGAATCCGCATCGCTTCGAAGTAGTCCCACGAGACGTCGGCTCCGGCCGTCGGCAGCAGAAACTGCGTTTCCTCCTCCGCCTGGCCCTGGACCCGAAGCCGCCCGTTCCGCAACGTTCCGCCCGCGTAGGGCAGCGAGTTGGTGACCGCCGCGCTGTCGACGCCGGGGATGGCGCGCAGTCGCGCCAGCACGCGCTCGTGATGCGCCGCGAGCAGCGCGGCCCGCTCCGCGCGCGGCGCTTGCGGGAACAGGCTGTTGCGCGCGCTCGCCACGATCAGGTTCTCGGCCTCGAAGCCGTGATCCGCGTTCTGCATCTGCACGAACGTCTTCATCAGGAGCCCCGCGCCCAGCAACAGCAGCAAGCGAGGCGGCCACTTCCGCCACGACGAGCACGGAACGCCCCCATGAATCGCCCGCGCTCCCCCGCGTCCCGTCCTTCAGCGCCTCGGTGAGGTTCACTCGCGAGCCCATTGCCGCCGGCGCGACCCCGAGCGCCAGCCCGCTGACCACCGTCGCCGCGAAGCAGAACGCCAGCACGTACGGGTCGACCGCGAAGTGCATCCACATCGGCAGCGAGTCGGGCAGCAGCGTCTGGAACGCGCGGACGGCCACCCACGCGATGGCGGCCCCGCCGGCACCCCCGGCGGAGGCGAGCAGCAGGCTCTCGGCCAGGAACCCCTTCGTCAGCTCGAACCGTCCCGCCCCCAGCGCGGTCTGCAGCACGTACTGCTTGTGCTGCGTGAGGGCGCGTGCGACCAGCAGATTGGCCACGTTGAAGATGCAGATCAGCAGGACCAACGACACGCCCCCGGTCAGCAACAACAAGTAGGGACGCACCTCGCCGACCTCGGCGTCGCGCAGAGGCACGAGACGAACGCCGACGTCCCGGTTGGTGGCGGGAAACTCCGCCGCGAGCTGCCGGGCCACCTCGCCCATCTCGTCCTGCGCCTGCTCGAGGGAAACGCCGGGCGCGAGGCGCGCGACGGTCGCGTACCACCGTTGATCACGCTGCTTCTCGCGATAGCTCTCCAGCCCCAGCGCGTACCAGGCCTCCATCGTGAGCCACAGCGTCGCCCGGTCCGGGTACCCGAATCCCGCGGGCATCACCCCGACCACCTCGAACTCGCCCATGGGCAGCCGGATCATCTTCCCCAGCACGTCGGGCGCACCGGCAAAACGACGTTGCCACAGCCCATGGCCGAGCAGCGCCTTGTTCACCGGTCCGCCCCTGCGATCCTCCTCTTCGGTGAAGAGCCGGCCCAGGACCGGCTGCACGCCCACCGCGTGCATGGCTTCCTGGTTCAGCTGCGCGATGACGACGGCCTCCGCCAGGCCGTCGCCCTCGATCTGGGAGTTGAAGACCGTGTAGCCGCCGATGTTCTCCAGCAGGCTCGAACGCCGGTTGTAGTCTTCGATATCGAGCAGCGAGGCGTTTCTCTCGGCCCCCTGCTCGCTCTGCGCCACGGTGAACACCCGCACCAGGCGGTCCGCGTCGGGATAGGGGAATGGGCGGAGGAGTATGGCGTAGACGAGGCTGAAGACCGCCGTCGCAGCCCCGATTCCCAAGGCGATGGTCACCACGGCGGGAACGGTGAAGGAGGGCGTGCGCCGCAGTGCCCGCCACGACAGCACGAAATGCTGGAGCCAACCTCGTGAGGCACGCGCCGCGAACCGATGCGTCGTTTGCGTCGACATCACGTCTCCCTCGCATCTGCTTGCGCTTTGGCGCAGGTAATGCGCTCTTCCATGCTCATGATCCGGACGTTCTGATCTCGAACCGCCCCTGGGAGGGCGAGAACCGTATCGCGTCGGTGTCGAAGGCGCGGCCGACGTCGCCGCTCCGGCTCAGCGCGTCGGGCGTGCCGACCGAGAAGCCGCCCGCGCTCGCGTCCCGCAGGAGCCGTTCCGTCGAAAGGTCGGAAAAGGTGTCGAGCCAGGGATCCCGCGGCCAGGCTGACGGGGAGAACGAAAGCCGTCAGGCGAGATGGCGCCCGGAAAGCGGCGCCTTGCCAAGCCCATTGGTGTTCTTGCCTCCGTGTGGTGCAACGCGCGCGGGCCGGCTCTTCGTCGGGCCGGTCCTCGCCGCGTTGCCGGCGAGCCATGCTTCTCGATGGCGTGGCTCGATCTCCCTTCCACCGGCCGCCCGGGACGGGTGAGGAACGACAAGGCCTCCGTCAGCCAGTCGTTCCCGCCGCTCCGCCAGACGTTGTCGGTCGGCGTCCGCTCGAACGACGGCCAGGCGTCGATCGAGGTGAATCGCGCCTCGGGTCGACGGTCGTCGGCACCGGGCCGATCCGCCGTCGTTCGCGGCCCGCTGGGTCGGAGCGGCCGCGTCACCGCGGATCGACGCCGCCCGTGCGCGCGCGCCCGACACCGCTGCCGAACGCGGACGGTCGTGACGCACGCAGGAGTCGCGAACGAACCGGAAGGGGTACTACGCAGGTGGGCCGCGCGTGGGCCGGATGTCGACAGCCGCGCGCTGTTCGCCCCGCGGGCGAGCGGACGGGACGGCGTGCGCGACGAGATCCGGCGCGGACGGCGCGGGAGATCTGTCCGTCTCGATCACCGACGGATGCCGGAAGTGGCAGGCATCGCAGTCGGCGGCGCCGTGCGCGTCGGGGCCGTGCCCGTGCGGGACGACGCTCGTCGCAGCGAGCGCCGCCATGAGAAGCAGTGCTGCCGTGAACGCCGCCGCCCGTTTCAACGGCGCCATGAGCCTCACTAGACCAGAAGCGCGCGCCGCCGTCAAGGGCGGGCGGCGCGCGCCGGCATCGCGTCTCGCGGTGGTCGGGAACGAATTGTCGCGCCGCCGCCGGCGTATTGGTGCTCGAAGGAGCACCGATGACCCAACTGCAAGCGGCGCGCCGGCGGTTCACCACCGTTCTGCTGATCGGGTTGGCGCTCGTGGTCTCGGCCCGTTCGGCGGGCGCCAGGAGCTACTCGCTGGACGAGGTCGTCGTCCACGCGCGCGTGGACCCGGACGGCAGTCTCTGGATCGACGAGACCCGCACCTACACCTACGACGGCCGGTACTCGTGGGCCGAGTTCCGGCTGCCCCTCGACCGCGTCGGGCGGGTCGGCGACTTCTCGCTGACCGAGGGCGGGCGCACGTTCACGCCGGGCACGGACGACGCGCCGGGCACGTACCGGCTCGACTCGAGCGACGACGAGCTCCACGTCCGGTGGCACTACGTCGCCGAGGACGAGACGCGCTCGTTCAGGCTGCGCTACCGAATCGGCGACGTCGTCCGCCTCCACGCCGACGTGGCCGAGCTCTACTACCAGTTCGTCGGTGTCATCAATCCCCAGGCCATCGGCCGGGTCGCGGTGGAGCTGGAGTTGCCGCGCCCGGCGGCGTTCGGCGAGGTGCGGGCGTGGGCGCACGGGCCGCTGCACGGCGGGGTCGACTTCCTGGACACCGGCCGCCTGTCGTTCGCGGTCGCGCCGTTGCCGGCCCGGCAGATGTGGGAGGCGCGGGTCACGTTTCCCGTCGACTGGATGGCGGCGTCGGTGGCCGCGGTGGCCGGCGATCCGATGCTCGATCGCATCCGCGCCGAAGAGGACGCGTGGGCCCGCGAGGCCAACGACCGCCGCGAGCGGGCCCTCGCGGCGGCCGAGGCGCGGGCGGAGAGCGACCGCACGGCCGGCCGCATGGCCGGCGTCCTCGCCCTGCTCGGGCTGCTGGCGGTGGTGGCGGGCCATCTGAAGGTAGGGGGGGGCCACAAGGTCGACTATCGCCTGCGGATCGACTCGACCCTTCCCGACGAGGCCCCGGCCGTGGCCAGCTACCTCTACCACGGAAAGCAGGTGACCGGCGCCGCGCTCGGCGCCACCCTGTTCGACCTGGCGCGCCGCGGCTTCGTCCGCATGGAGCCGGATGCGCAGCCGAAGAAGTGGTACGAGTCGGCAGCGCCGTTCACGATGCGGCTCGACCGGCGGGCGTGGCGCAGCGGGTCGGACGGGCTCGAGCGGTACGAACGCAGCCTCGTCGAGTTCCTGTTCGACGACGTCGCCGAGGGGCGGGACAGCCTGCACTCGCGCGAGGTGGAAAAGGCGCACGACAAGATGCTGAAGTGGTTCGAGGCCTGGAAGCCGATGGTCGGGGCCGCGGCCGGCGACCGCCCCTACTACGATCCGCCCAGCACGCGCGCGGCGGTGGCGGCGGGGGTGGTCGCCGGCGCAGTCCTGGCCGCCGGCGTCGCCCTCATCGTCACCGTCGGGCGGATGGGCGTGGTAGCCGTCCTCGCCGGCGTGGTGTGCCTGGCCCTCTCCCTGACGATTCTCCGGCTGACGCCCGAGGCGAAGCTGCGCCAGAAGAAGTTCGAGGCGCTGCGGCGCTACCTGAAGACGTACCACGAGCGCCCGGAGGACAGCGTGGGCGGGCAGATCGGCGAATACCTCGTCTACGGGCTGGCGCTGGGGGTGGGAACCAGGCCGATCGGAGGGCTGTTCGACTCGCTGTCCGAGCAGGACCGGGCCGCGTACCTGCCCTGGTACGTCTACGCGGACGGCGCCGCCTCGCCGGCGGAGTTCGCCCAGTCGATGACCTCGATGGTGACCGCCGCGACGGCCGCGGTCAGCTCGTCGGCCGGGGCCGGCGGCGGCGCCTCGGCCGGTGGCGGTGGTGGTGGCGGTGGTGGCGGCGGGGGTGCGGGCTAGCCCGCCCATCGTCGCCTTCGGCTCCGCCGGGCGCCCAACCAACCCTCCAGGAGTCCGCGTCGTCTGACGGCGCAGGCCCCTGGTCCCGCCCTCGCGCCGATCGCTCGAGCGCAATCGGGACCGTCTCGTCCGCAGTCCTGGCGGTAGAATGTGGAATTCGAACCCACGCCACGACCCCGGTCGGCGGAGACGATCCCATGACCCGACAGAACCTCTCTCGCCCGCTCGTTGCCGCGGCCCTCGCCGCCGGCATGGCCTTCCTGGCTCTCGGCGCGGCGTCAGCCCACGCGCAGCCCCCCATCGTCCAGCCGGGCGCCCCCGGCGAGCCGAGCCGGACCATCTCGGCCGCCGAGGCCTCCGACCTCGCGGGCATCCGGTTCACCGAGGCCGACGTGCGGTTCATGCAGGGCATGATCTCGCACCACGCCCAGGCCCTCGAGATGACCGCGCTGCTCGACACGAACACGGCCGGCGACGCCATGCGGGCGACCGCCCGGCGCATCGAGCTCTCGCAGGAGGACGAGATCGAGATGATGCAGGACTGGCTGCGCGAGCGCGGCCAGGACGTCACCGCCGTCGACGCGCACCACGCCGAGGGCTTCCAGCCCATGCCGGGGATGCTGACGGCCGACGAGATGGCGAGCCTCGCCGGGGCGGAGGGCGTCGCGTTCGACCGGCTCTTCCTCGAGCTGATGATCAAGCACCACCGCGGCGCCGTCACCATGGTCGAGAACCTGCTGCGCCAGCCCGGCGCGGCCCAGGACTCGGTGCTCTTCGGGTTCACGTCGGACGTCGTCGCCGACCAGACGGCCGAGATCAACCGCATGGACGCGATGATGGCCGGGCTGTCGACCGACCCGCGGGTCGGGCTCGCGGCCGGCTTCCAGGACGCCGAGCAGGCGCTGTGGAACATGGCGCTGGTGGCGACGCGGCCGATGCCCGAGGGGTTCTACGATCCCAACAACCCGGCGGGGCGGCCCATGCCGGTGCGGCCCGACCCGGAGCCGGTGCCCGAGGCTGAGGAAGCGGACGAGGCCGGGGACGACGCCGAGGAGGGCGAGGACGCCGAAGAGGCCGAGGACGCCGAGGAGGCCGAGGGCGCCGACACCGAGGAAGGCGACGATGCGGAGGCGGACGCCGAGGAGGCCGAAGAGGAAGAGGACGGCCCCGGGCGGCGCGGCCTCCTCAACTTCGGCAACAGCGACCTCGCGTTCGCCGGCGACCAGGTCTTCGTGGGCAGCTACCACGGCTTCAACACCTACCGCATCGAGGTCCCCGCGTCGCCCACCCTCGTCAGCTCGGTGGTCTGCCCCGGCGGGCAGGGCGACGTGTCGGTGGTCGGCAACCTCCTCATCATGTCGGTCGAGCAGACCCGCGGGCGGCTCGACTGCGGCCTGCAGGGCGTGGCCGAGCCGGTGAGCGAGCAGCGCTTCCGCGGCATCCGCATCTTCGACATCGGCGACATGCGCATGCCGCGGCAGGTCGCGGCGGTGCAGACCTGCCGCGGGTCGCACACCCACACCGTGGTCACCGACCCCGACGACGAGGGCAACATCTACGTCTACGGCTCGGGCACCGGCGCCGTCCGCTCGGGCGAGGAGATGGCGGGCTGCTCGGACGAGTCGCCGGCCGAGAACCCCGACAGCGCGCTCTTCCGCATCGACGTCATCCGGGTCCCCCTCGCCAACCCCGAGGACTCGGCCGTCGTCAACCGTCCGTTCGTGTTCCGCGACCCCGAGACGGGGCGGGCCGGCGGCCTCTGGCCCGGCGGCGACCACGGGCCGGGCACCCAGCGCACGGCCGAGACCAACCGCTGCCACGACATCACCGCGTTCCCCGACATCGGCCTCGCGGCCGGGGCGTGCTCGGGCAACGGCATCCTGTTCGACATCTCCGACCCCGTGAACCCGGTCCGGCTCGACGACGTCGTCGACCCGGCGTTCGCGTACTGGCACTCGGCGACGTTCAACCACGACGGCACCAAGGTGCTCTTCACCGACGAGTGGGGCGGCGGCGGACGCCCGCGCTGCCGCGCTTCGGACCCGCGCGAGTGGGGGGCCAACGCCATCTACGACATCGTCGACGGCCGGATGGAGTTCCGCAGCCACTACAAGCTGCCCGCTCCGCAGACCGAGACCGAGAACTGCGTGGCCCACAACGGGTCGCTCGTCCCCGTGCCGGGCCGCGACATCATGGCGCAGGCGTGGTACCAGGGCGGCATCTCGGTGTTCGACTTCACCGATTCGGCCAACCCCGTCGAGATCGCGTTCTTCGACCGCGGCCCCATGAACGCCGAGCGCCAGATGAGGGGCGGCCACTGGTCGGCCTACTGGTACCGCGGCTACATCTACGGCAGCGAGATCTCGCGCGGCCTCGACGTCCTCGAGCTGCTGCCGAGCGAGCACCTGACCGAGAACGAGCTCGCCGCCGCCGCGTCGATCATCCCCGCCGCGTTCAACGCGCAGCAGCAGCGGGCCATCGAGTGGCCGGCGCGGCCGGTCATCGCGCGCGCCTACCTCGACCAGCTCGCGCGCAGCGACACGCTGGGCGCCGACCGCCGCGCGGCGCTGTCGGCCCTGCTCGACCGCGCCGGCGCGACGGACACCGACCCCGCCCTGGCGGCGGAGCTGACGGCGGCGGCGGAGGCGCTCGGCGACGACGCGGCGGCCGCCAGCGGGCGCACCGAGCTGAGGCTGGCCGCGCTGGCGGAGACGCTGACGGGTCTTGCCGAACGCCTGCGATGACGTGAAGGGTGAGGATAGCCGAGGGATTCTCGCGCGGCGTCCAGGCGGCCAGGAAGTCCTCGACGCAGCGGTCGAACGTGGGCGCGCGGAGCATCGCGCGCTTCACGCTCCGCCCGCCCTTTCACTTCGCTGAAGTCGTAGTCGAGACGGCGCACCAGCTCGCTCGACGCCGTTCTCCCGGCAGTAGAATGTGAGTTTCTTGGAACACGGACCGACCCTGGTCGGCGGAGACTGCTACCCATGACCCGACAGAATCTCTCTCGCCCGCTGTCTGCCGCGGCCCTCGCGGCCGGCATGGCGTTCCTGACGCTCGGCTCGGCGTCGACCCGGGCGCAGCCCCCCATCGTGCAGCCCGGCGCCCCCGGCGAGCCGAGCCGGACCATCTCGGTTGCCGAGGCGTCCGACCTCGCGGGCATCCGGTTCAGCGAGGCCGACGTGCGGTTCATGCAGGGCATGATCTCGCACCACGCCCAGGCCCTCGAGATGACCGCGCTGCTCGACACCAACACCGCCAGCGACGCCATGCGGGCGACGGCGCGGCGCATCGAGCTCTCGCAGGAGGACGAGATCGAGATGATGCAGGACTGGCTGCGCGAGCGCGGCCAGGACGTCACCGCCGTCGACGCGCACCACGCCGAGGGCTTCCAGCCGATGCCCGGCATGCTGACGGCCGACGAGATGGCGAGCCTCGCCGAGGCGGAGGGCGCCGCGTTCGACCGGCTCTTCCTCGAGCTGATGATCAAGCACCACCGCGGCGCCGTCACCATGGTCGAGAACCTGCTGCGCCAGCGCGGCGCCGCGCAGGACTCGGTGCTCTTCGGGTTCACGTCGGACGTCGTCGCCGACCAGACGGCCGAGATCAACCGCATGGACGCGATGATGGCCGAGCTGACCCCCGACCCGCGGGTGCAGCTCGCGGCCGGCTTCGAGGACGCCGGTCAGGCGCTGTGGAACATGGCGCTGGTGGCGACGCGGCCGAAGCCCGAGGGCTTCTTCGATCCCAACAACCCGGCGGGACGGCCCATGCCGGTGCGGCCCGACCCGGAGCCGGAGGCCGACGCGGCGGAGGCGGCCGAGGCCGGTGACGACGCCGAAGAAGGCGAGGACGCCGAGGAGGGTGAAGGCGCCGAGGAGGGCGCCGACGCCGAGGAGGGCGACGCCGACGCCGAGGAAGGCGAGGAGGCCGAAGCGGCCGAGGAAGAGGAAGCGGAGGACGAGGACGACGCGCAGGGCAGCCCCCAGCGCCGCGGCCTCCTCAACTTCGGCAACACCGACCTCGCGTTCGCCGGCGACCAGGTCTTCGTGGGCAGCTACCACGGCTTCAACACCTACCGCGTCGAGGTCCCCGCCTCGCCCACCCTCGTCAGCTCGGTGGTGTGCCCCGGCGGCCAGGGCGACATCTCGGTCGTCGGCAACCTCCTCATCATGTCGGTCGAGCAGACCCGCGGGCGGCTCGACTGCGGCCTGCAGGGCGTGGCCGAGCCGGTCAGCGAGCAGCGCTTCCGCGGCGTCCGCATCTTCGACATCTCCGACATGCGCATGCCGCGGCAGGTCGCGGCGGTGCAGACCTGCCGGGGGTCGCACACCCACACCGTCATCTCCGACCCCGACGACGAAGGCAACATCTACGTCTACGGCTCGGGGGCCGCCGGCGTCCGCTCGGCCGACGAGATGGCGGGCTGCTCGGACGAGTCGCCGGCCGAGAACCCCGACAGCGCGCTCTTCCGCATCGACGTCATCCAGGTCCCGCTGGCCAACCCCGAGGACTCGGCCGTCGTCAACCGTCCGTTCGTGTTCCGCGACCCCGAGACCGGCCGGGCCGGCGGCCTCTGGCCCGGCGGCGACCACGGGCCGGGCACCCAGCGCACGGCCGAGACCAGCCGCTGCCACGACATCACCGCGTTCCCCGACATCGGCCTCGCGGCCGGCGCGTGCTCGGGCAACGGCATCCTGTTCGACATCTCCGACCCCGTGAACCCCGTCCGCCTCGACGACGTCGTCGACCCGTCGTTCGCCTACTGGCACTCGGCCACGTTCAACAACGACGGCACCAAGGTCGTCTTCACCGACGAGTGGGGCGGCGGCGGGCGCCCGCGCTGCCGCGCGTCCGACCCGCGCGAGTGGGGGGCCAACGCCATCTACGACATCGTCGACGGCCGGATGGAGTTCCGCAGCCACTACAAGCTGCCCGCCCCGCAGACCGAGACCGAGAACTGCGTCGCCCACAACGGCTCGCTCGTCCCCGTGCCGGGCCGCGACATCATGGTGCAGTCCTGGTACCAGGGGGGCATCTCGGTCTTCGACTTCACCGACTCGGCCAACCCCGTCGAGATCGCGTTCTTCGACCGCGGCCCCATCAACGCCGACCGCTTCGTCATGGGCGGCCACTGGTCGGCCTACTGGTACCGCGGCTACATCTACGGCAGCGAGATCGCCCGCGGCCTCGACGTCCTCGAGCTGCTGCCGAGCGAGCACCTGACCGAGAACGAGCTCGCCGCCGCCGCGTCGATCGTCCCCGCCGCGTTCAACGCCCAGCAGCAGCGGGCCATCGACTGGCCGGCGCGGCCGGTCATCGCGCGCGCCTACCTCGACCAGCTCGAGCGCAGCGACACCCTCGGCGCCGACCGCCGCGCGGCGCTGTCGGCCCTGCTCGACCGCGCCGGCGGCGCGGACACCGACCCGGCGCTCGCGGCGGAGCTGACGGCGGCGGCGGAGGCGCTCGCCGACGACGCGGCGGACGCCAGCGGGCGCACCGAGCAGCGGCTCGTCGGCCTGGCGGAGACGCTGACGGGAATCGCAGCGCTTCTGCAGTGAACTGAGGAGGCGGAAGCCGTGTCGACACGGGTGACCAACGTCTCGCGACACGGCTTCCGGATCCGCATCGGCGAACGGGAAGTCTACGCATCGTTCAGGGACTTCCCGTGGTTCAAGGACGCGTCCTTCCGGGAGATCGCTACCGTCGAGTTGCTCAGTCCGCGCCATCTCCGTTGGCCGGAGCTCGACATCGACTTGGCGGTCGATTCGCTGGATCACCCGGAGCGATATCCGCTCGTCAGTCGCGGCTCGGGGCAGAGACGGGCTTGATGCAGGTCAATGGTATTCGGCCGATATCGGCGCTAACGTCGCCGATCTCGGGGAAGAGGAGCGGACGATGAACAGCAGGTGTGTCCTGGCGCAAAGCGTGGCGGTGATCGGTGTGGCGTTCCTGGCGCTCGTGTCGGGCGCGGCGCTCGCTCATGCCCAGCCCGCCGGCGACTTCGTGCCCGTCACCGACGCCATGCTGCAGGCGCCGGCCCCCGAGGACTGGCTGACGTGGCGCCGCACCACCGACGGGTGGGGCTACAGCCCCCTCGACCAGATCGACCGCGAGAACGTCGGCGACCTGCGCATGGTCTGGTCGCGAGGGCTCACCCAGGGGTTCCAGTCGGGCACGCCGCTCGCCTACCGCGGCGTGCTGTACATGCCCAACCCCAACGACGTCATCCAGGCCATCGACGCGGTGACCGGCGACCTCATCTGGGAGCACCGGCGCGACGTGCCCGACGACGTCGGCGAGTACCTGCTGGGCGGCCTGGCGACCAACAACCGCAACATCGCCATCTACGACCGGCTCATCATCGACACCAGCGTCGACACCCACGTCTTCGCCCTCGACGCCGAGACCGGCGAGATGGTGTGGGAGACGCAGGTCCTCGACTACCGCGAGAACGCCGCCATGCAGGGCGCGGGGCCGATAATCGCGAACGGGAAGGCCGTCTCGGGCCGGAGCTGCCTGCCGCGGGGCGGGCCCGAGGCGTGCGTCGTCGTCGCCCACGACGCGCTGACGGGGGCCGAGGCGTGGCGGCGGCGGCTGGTTCCGGCCCCCGGCGAGCCCGGCGACGAGAGCTGGGGCGGCGTGCCGTTCGAGGAGCGCACGCACGTCGGCGCGTGGATGGTCCCGAGCTACGACCCCGCGCTCGACCTCATCTACGTCGGCACGTCGGTCACCTCGCCGGCCCCCAAGTTCATGCTCGGCGGGGTCGACCTCCAGCACCTCTACCACAACTCGACGCTGGCCCTCGACGCCGGCACCGGCGACATCCGCTGGTACTACCAGCACCTGAACGACCACTGGGACCTCGACCATCCCTTCGAGCGCATCCTCGTCGACACCGCGGTGGCCCCCGACCCCTCGCAGGTGAGCTGGATCAACCCGCGGCTGCAGCCGGGCGAGACGCGCCGGGTCGTCACCGGCATCCCCGGCAAGACCGGGGTCGTCTACACCCTCGACCGGGCGACGGGCGAGTTCCTGTGGGCCACGCCCACCGTCCTCCAGAACGTCATCAGCGGCATCGACGGGGCGACCGGCGCGGTGACCGAGAACGCCGAGGTCACCTTCACCGCGGTCGGCCAGCAGGTCTTCGCGTGCCCCACCTGGAACGGCGGCAAGGACTGGGAGGCCGGCGCCTACAGCCCGCTGACCAACACCATGTACATGCCCCTGCGCAACACCTGCGCCCGCATGATGGCGACGCGGGTCTTCCCCGAGGACGCGCCGCCGGCCGAGCGCAACGAGAGCCGCTCGGAGCTGTACGCCATCGCCTACCGCCACCAGCTCGCGCCCGGCAACGAGAACGCGGGCACGGTGCGGGCCATCTCGGCCGAGACCGGGGCCACGCTGTGGCTCCACGAGCAGCGCGCGGCGACGATGTCGCTCGTGACCACGGGCGGCGGGCTCGTGTTCGGCGGCGACGTCAACGGGCGGTTCCGGGCGTTCGACCAGGAGACTGGCGACGTGCTCTGGGAGATCAACCTGGGGTCGGCGGTGACGGGTTTCCCGATCACCTACGCGGTCGGCGGGCAGCAGTTCGTGGCGGTGAGCACGGGCTCGGGGGGGACGTCGTCGCACTTCACGGGGTTGACGCCGGAGCTGCGGCCGAGCGCGGGGAATAATCTGTTTGTGTTTGCGTTGCCGTAGTCCGGTCCTGGGCTCGACCGGCGGCCGCTTTCTCGGCGGAATAGTGAACCTCATCGAGAGAGGGCGAGCTGAACACATTCTGGAACTCCGGCGAACGCGACAAGATCCAGGGCCTCGACATCCTCGGTCTGCGCCAGTTCGACCAGGACCTCGAGCGTCGCTGGGTCGCTGGAATCACCACGATTTCCTTCCGTGCCCGCTATCTGACTCTGCTGCCCTGGTTGCTGGCCGAACTCTATGAGTACGAGCTCAGACGACACAACGGCAGGGCGACGCTCACCGAAGACCGTCTTTCCGAAGTTCTGGCTCGCCTCAAATTCCTCGTACTGGCCGCTAGCACGATTGGCACCGAGTGGGGTGAGTCCGGGAGTACATTTGGTGTGCTGGGTTCTACGGTTTACACCGACCACCTCGCTGAGTTCAAGCAACAGGGAGCTCTGGAGCTCCCCTCCCAGCGGGGGGTCGACGTCTACGGCACTTATGTCATGCCGTGTCGAGGATTCGGGCTCCTTACGGATTCCAGCGACGGTCAAGATGGAATGCCCATCGCGATCGCTCCCAGGGGCCGTGGTCTCCTGGAGCCCAGGGTGGCGATGCCCCGTTACGAGACGACTCGTGACCTGCTGCTTGAAGGTGGCGTCCTGACTCGGGAGCATCTCAGACTCGCTGGCCCGCATTTTTCTGTCAACGGCCTCGCCAATGACTCGATTGAGCGAGATATGCTGCTGCGATCGATGTTCGAGCAGTACCGAGATACTCCCGAGGTCGTCGAGTCCTACAAGAACTTCACGATGACAACGAGGTGGGCCGCGCGACTCATCGGAAGTGACGCCATGAGTGCGGCGGACATCATCGCTTCAAACTTTGGCCAAGTAGTCGCAGCAGCACCATCGTCAGTCAGGCCAGTGCAGTTGATCTGGATGGAATACGACCTGCGCCGTCGCGTCCACTTCGCCTGCGAGCTGCTGCTCGCCGACGTCACGGATACCCTGCAAGACCTGACCGCCAGCACCCCCAATGCCATCGCCGAGCGATGGTTGTCGGTCGATAGCCTGTCTCCCGCGGTCCGCGAGGTTCTAGGCGTTGGTGGGATCTCCAAGGAGATGACCCTGGGCGACGTGCTGCACACGGTGCCACACACTGCCTTTTCGGAAGGCCGTCTTCGGGTGGAGGAGGGTCGGAACCAGCCGCCTCGCGGGAACATGGCATTCTACGGCCTTGCGCTGCTGCTCGCGAGTTACCGCTCATCAGAACGGCTCCGCTCTACGAAGACCCTCCAGGACCGGCGCGCTGGCATGGAACGGGCTTTCGAGCTCATCACGAGGTTCGCCGATCGACCCATCATCCAAGCGATGCGAGAGTTGGCTCGACGTCTTGCTATTCAGCCGCATCTCGCGACCACCCTGCGCAAGATGGGCCAGGGCCAGAAATGTTCACTTCGGTTCTTTCCGGAAGGGGAACTCCTACACCCGACTGGAGTACGCGTCACGCCGGGGTTTAGCGGCAGCCGGCTCGGGAATGTGCTCGGGATGCTCGCGGACGCCGGATTGTGCGATCGCCGTGATGGCGGGCGGTTTAGCCTCACGGAGGCCGGGCGAAAGCGTCTACTAAAGGTTGAGGATTGATGCGCCAGAACCTGCTCAAGATTGTCGCTGGAGCAAATAACGTTACGAATGCCATTATCCTCACCCACAATATAGACTTCGTCTTCGTTCAAGCGGTTGTCATCCCTACTCTTCGGAAATGTGGCTCGCCGTCGCTGACGATATTTGCGGACGCGGATTGCGCTGCCGAGGCATACGAATACCAGGCTCGGGTACTGGCGGACTTGGGCCGGAGGTATCGGGTCGTGCCGGTCGCGATGCGGACCGGCTATCGCTTTCATCCCAAGGCATTACTT
Organism: Vicinamibacterales bacterium; assembly: GCA_965116765.1. GTDB lineage: Bacteria > Acidobacteriota > Vicinamibacteria > Vicinamibacterales > UBA8438 > JAJEEA01. The sequence continues at coordinate 4,082,142 of OZ220718.1, forward strand.
TTGGCGGGGCCAGAATCCGCGACCCTTCTGGTGGGAAGCGGCAACTTGACCTTTGGCGGCTGGCGGGAGAATGGGGAGGTCTGGTTTCGCTACGACAGCGGCGAAGATGGTACGGCCGTCTTCGCGGCATTCCGGAACTACTTACAGGAGGTCGTTCGGATGTGCCCCGGTCCGGAGACGTTGATGGCCGAGGTTGACGAGACGTTCGATGCTGGTACCCGGGCGTGGGCGGTGGATATGGAAGAGCCGGGTGTGCTTGTGCGGAGGATCGGGCACGGGAAGCCAATGATCGAGAAGATGGTGGCGGTCCTCGGCGACAGCGATGTCGACGAGTTGTATGTGTGCGCTCCCTATTTTGACGAGGGTGCTGCCGCCCTGAGGAGTCTCCGTGAGCGGCTTGGTTCACCTCCGACGAGGGTGCTGGTCCAGAGTGAGCGCACAAACCTTCGCGCGGCGGCGGTAGAGGCGCTTGGCTCGTCGGTCGCGTTCAAGGCGGCGACGTACCGGCATATGGAGGCCAGGGATGCCGATGGGGAGGAGCGGACGCGGGAGGCTCTGCTGCACGCGAAGTTCTACGCAGTGCGGCGGGCGGAGGAGGTGACGGTGCTCGCGGGCAGCGCGAATTGCTCGCGGGCAGCGATGACGGTGCCAGGGTCGGCAGGCAACGCTGAGCTGATGGCCCAGGCGACGATGACGACCGTGGCGTTCGAAGAGGCGTTCCTCAGTGAGTTGGTGGTTGAGGAAGAGGAGCCGGTGCTCGGCGGGGCGGTGGACGAGGGCCACGTGGCCCCACGGCGCGGTGGTTTCATTCATGTCAGGGCGGCTCGCATGGAGGGGCTGGTGCTGCGGGTCGCATTCGAATCGGACGAAGCGACCACGGTGAGTCACGCGGAGGTCGACGGGCGGCTGGTGGATTCGGTGGAGGTTGAGGGGGGGTGGGTCGGGTTCAAGTTGAACGACAGTGCGGGTAGGGTGGTGCTGGTGGGCGGGAGTGGAGGAGAGGAGATTCGGTCGCAACCGCATTGGATAGATGACGAGCGGGCCTTGCGGGCCTCGGCCCGCGGCCGATCGTTGGCGGAAGCCATTCAGGCGCGCGTTCGTGGGGAGGGTTGGGGGATCGGCGCGTGGACGGACGTACTTTCGGAGCTTTCCAAGCACTTGCAGTACATGCCGAAGGCGGGCGCGGCGCAGCGGGTGGCTCCCGTGAGGGACAGAGAGCGGTCAAGTAGCGGTGTAAAGTTCGAGTGGGGTGACGTTTTTTCGGACACCTATGGGCTGCCGACGGAGGCGAGGGTAATTAGGGGGCTGCGGGTCGGTTGCGAGGAGCAAGTCGGCGGACTGCGGTCTATGCTGCTACGTTGGTACGGGATCGCCCGGCCGGACGAGGAGCGAGAGCAGCGGGGTGGCGACGATGATTCGGCCGGCTCAGAAGGCGTTCGGGTAGATGACGGCGGGGATAGCGTTGACAGGATTGAGAAAGTACGGAAGGCGGTTCGGGAGTGGGTGGCGCCGCCGGCGTCGGAGCGAGAGAGGAAGAGGGCCCGTTTATTGGTCCGGCGGATCGCGGCGAGGTTGGGGGAGGCGGACTATCTGAGGGAGCGGGCGCCGGAGACGCTCGCGGCTGACCTGAAGATTGCAGCGGTGCTGTTGCGTGTGGGACTGGCGGAGGGGTGGCTGACGGAGGAAGAGTTTGTTGACGGGACCATGAAGATTTGGTTGCCGCTGTTCTTCAGCGCTGTGGGTCGGGAGAATAGGGGATGGCTTGAGCAGCGGTACTTGAGTGCGCCGGACCCGAGCGCGTTTGCGGACGCGATGGGGTCTGTGGAGCTTGCGGCGGCGCTGGGTTGTTGGGCTGTCGCAGTTCCGCTCAAGACGGGCGGCGCGAAGCGTGCGCTTTTTGACCTAGCGGCCGCACAGGGGATGGCGCGGCTTCCGTGGCTTTGGCAGGCGGGAGGTACGAGGCGTATCGGTAGGGAAATGATTGAGATGATCCGGTATGCGTGGGGGGGTGAGGGCGTGGATTGGCGGGGCATTGGAGGCCGGTGGTTGAAGCTGGCGCGGCGGGGGTATGCCCTGGATCGACTGGAGAGGGCGGTTTCTCGCGTCGGAGTGGGTGAGCTGCGCGGTCGCGTCAAGCGGGCGAAGGTGGTGGGCGGTGAGCTCCTTTGGCAGGTGGGTGCGGGATTCTGTGTGGCCGAGGAGGATTGTGAGCGAGTGAACGGGAGGAAGGCGAGCGTGCTGGTTTTGCAACAGGGTCGCTGCAGGAAGATCTACGTGGGCCCCTTCTTGATGCCACTGGCGGGGCTGCTAGACGAGGGTGTCGTGGACGAAGCGCTTTTGCCCGCCGCGGCTAGACGGGAGCTACAGGCGATGATTCAGGAGCTCGGCGCAGGAGTGGGGGTGTAGCACACGGAGCGGAGTTGGGCGAGTGCTGCAGGAGTCGTACGCGTCGGCATTGAGCAGGTGAAGGCTGGCTCGGGCCGCGTTGTGCCGCGGGGAGTTGGTCGTGCCCCGACGTGTTCGCGGGGGAACGGGGGGGGTGCGTGTCGTGTTGGCGTTGAAGTGGCGTGCCCGGGGAACGGGGCCGGGCATGAACCACAGCCAGATCCGCGGCGTCTTCATCGGCGGCGGCGTGCAGGCGCTCGTACTCATCGCGGGGAATCACGACGTAGTCCTCGCCGGTGAGGGTCAGGGTCTGCGGCGTGGTGGTCAGCGGTACGTCTTCCCGCGTGACAGTATCGCTGCCTCCCGCAGTCCACGAGAGGCCGTCAAGGCCTGGACGGGTCGCTTTCCGATGGGTCGTCCAGCGCCGTGAGGCCCGTCAGCGCCACGGGCGGCCGGTCGGGGAACTCCACCACGAGACTCAGCGTGCCGCCCATCGCCGCGACGTAGCCGCTGAGGGTGGAGATCAGCAGGTCGCTGCGCTGTTCGAGACGGGACACGTTCTCCTGATTGATGCGGAGCTTCTCGGCGACGCGCACCTGGGTCTGCTTCCGGGCCCTGCGCAGGTCGCGCAACGACATCTCCTCGGCAATCAGGGCCTGGGCGCGTTCGTCGACCCTCTTCCGGCGCGCCGGGGGCAACTGGGCCATTCTCTCGGTCAACGTGCTCATCTCGTCCTCCTCGCGGCCTTCAGGCGATCGAGGTGCCGATCGAAGCGTTTGTCCGCCTGGCCGATCAGCCGTCGGTAGAGCCGTCGTTCCGCGACCCCGCCTTGTCCGCGGCGGACCAGCAGGACGGCCTTGCGCTCAGGCTCGAAGGCGAAAGCGATCCGCCAGACCCCGCCGTCGGCGGTGAAGCAGAGCTTCCGTCATGTTGGCGTGCCGCGACCCCTTGAGGGTGTCGGCTCGCGGGCGGCCCAGCGTCGGCCCGAACGCCTGGAGGAGCTTCGCGTGCGCGAGCAATTCGTCCTGCACTTCGGGCGCCAGGGCGTCGAACCCCGGATCGAAGCCGGGATGGAGGACGACTTCCCAGGCCACGCCGCCAATATGACCCCAGACACATATGCTGTCAAGGGCATGCCGACAGATGTCGTGCTGACGGCCCGCGGAGCAGCCGTACCGCGGACTCGGCCGCCAACGTGCACCTCTCCGGGACCTCCACTGCGCTCCAGAGCGTCGACGTCCGCGCCGCCCCGGGATTGCGGTTTCTGCGCCATCGGCCGCTCGCCGCCCGCTCGTTCCCCGTGCACGCGGGCCGTCCGGCGTTGGCCCCGTTCTTGCTCCTGAAGCTCCGCGTCGACCGGCTGCCGGACCCCGAGGCGTTCTGGCAACCCCGGCGAGAGCGCCGCGCCCCGCACGCCGCCGGTCCGCTGACTCGGGATCGAGAGGGAGCGGAATGCACGACCCCGCCTACAAGCTGTTGTTCTCGCGCCCCCGGATGGTCCGCGACCTGCTCGACGGCTTTGCCGCCCGCGGCTGGAGCGGCGCCCTCGACTTCGACACCCTGGCCCCCCTGCCCGCCAGCTTCGTCAGCGAAGACCTCCGGCAGCGCCACGGCGACCTCGTGTGGCGCATTCGCTTCCACGACGACCGCTGGCTCTATCTGGTCCTGCTCCTCGAGTTCCAGGCCACCGTCGACGCGGCGATGGCGCTGCGCATGCTGACCTACACCGCGCTGCTCTACCAGCGGCTGGACGCCGACGGCGTGCTGCGCGACCACGGGGCCCTGCCGCCGGTGCTGCCTGTCGTCCTCTACAACGGCCGCCGGCCGTGGAAGGCGCCGGTCGAGATGACCGACATCGTGGCGGTGGGGAGCGACGTGCTGGCGCCGTACCAGCCGTCGCAGCGATACTATCTTCTGGACGGGGCGCGTATGGCCGACGCGGACCTGCCGGCGGACAACTTGGTGTCGGCGCTCATCGCTCTGGAGAAGACGCGCGACGCGGCGCGTATCGGCGAGGCGCTCGAGGCGGCGGGCGAGCTACTGCGGGCGCAGGGGGACGACCACTTGACCCAGGCGTTCGTGACGTGGCTCCACGAGGGACTGCGAGTTGCGGGTCGGCTGCCGTCAAGCGAGGGGGACCCGCTGACAGCGTTGCAGGAGACGCAGACGATGCTGAAAGAGAACGTGCGGGAATGGACCCGTGAATGGCTCGAGCAGGGCATCGAGCAGGGCCGCCGCGAAGAGCGGGCGCTGCTCTGCCGTCAGGCGGGGCGGAAGTTCGATGCCGAGGCCGCCGAGGGGCTGGCCGCGGCCCTCGGCGGCGTCACCGACCCCGATCGCCTCGCGCGGGTCGGCGACTGGATCATCGAGTGCGCCACGGCGTCGGAGCTGCTCGCCCGCGTCCGCGGCGACAACGGGTCGGGCGGTTGAGACCGCTTCCGCTTCCGGCGGCTGGTCGGCAAGATCGGCGGGATTGGCGCGGCATGTGAGCGGAAGGGGAAGGGCTTGCTGGGCGACACTGAACTGATCGAACGCATCGAGAGCCGCGAGAGCGACCGGGTGGAGTCGAGGCCGACCTCGACATGCGGGCGTTCGAGGCCGAGTACCTGCCCTGCGCAATCTCCCCCGAGGTGCTGGCGGAGAACCGGCGCGACCGGGGGGAACAGTTGAGGGCGCTGCGCCTCGTGGCCCGGAACGGCGCGCCGAGCGTGACGGCAGTCCTCGTGCTGGGCCGGGACCCGCGGTACTGGTTCCCCGGGGCGTACATGCAGTTCGTCCGCTACGCCGGGACGGCGGTGACGGATGGGATCGTCGACCATGCCGAGCTGTCGGGGCCGCTGCCCGAGCAGTTGCGCGATGCCGACCGCCTGCTGAGATTGAACATCTCTCACGCACTCGACACGCGGGGAGAACGACACGTCGAGCAGCGCAGCTATCCCTACGAGGCCCTGCGCGAGCTCCTTCGCAACGCGGTGATACACCGGAACTACGAGAACTCGAACACGCCGGTGCGGATTTCGTGGTTCGCCGACCGCGTGGAGATCCTGAGTCCGGGCTCGGCGTTCGGAGAAGTCGGACGCGACAATTTCGGACAGGGCGCGACCTCGTACCGCAACCCCACCATCGCGGAAGCGATGAAGAACATGGGCTTCATGCAACGGTTCGGAATCGGCATCGAGACCGCGCGCCGGGCGCTGGCGGAGAACGGCAATCCGCCGCCGGAATTCGACGTTCAGAACGCGTTCGTGCTGGTCACCGTCCGGAGTCGGTCGTAACGACGGTGGCCTCGAGCCGCCATCGGGCGACATCGAAGCCGCCGGACGATGCCGTCATGCGGCATGCCATCTGTCTCTCCGGACCAGGGAACAGGTGCGCGAGGTCCGGGGACGGCCCGCGGCGGTCACACGAGATCGTCCAGCGGCACGTCGAGAGCGGTGGCGAGACTCTTGAGCGCCTTCACCGATCCGGGCTTCACGCCGCGCTCGATGGCCGAAAGGTAGGAGCTCGGGATGCCCGCGGCGGCGGCCAGCGAGCGGGCGGTCATGCCGCGGTGGGTGCGCCAGACGCGCACGGGGTGCTCCCCTTCGACAATGCGGCGCACGAGCTCTGCCGGCGCCCATGTCTCGTCGGGGTCGTCGAGGACGCGCCGGATGGCGGCGACGTCGGCGGCGTCTTCATCGGCGGCGGCGCGCAGGCGCTCGTACTCGTCGCGGGGAATCACGACGTAGTCCTCGCCGGCGAGGGTCAGGGTCTGCGGCGTGGTGGTCATCGGTACGCCTCCCCGCGTGACAGTATCGCGGCCACGCGCAGCAGCTTCTCGGGGGACTCGACGACGTACAGCACGCGCCAGTCGGACCGGAGGCGAGCCCGGCCCGCCCTTCAGGGCCGCCGCGTTCGGGTTCGGCGCCTCCGCCGCGAGGGTCGATCCCTTCGCGACCATCGTTGCAATATAGCGGATCCGCTATATTGCTGTCGATGGGCTGGAGGGTCGAGACTCACCCTGCGGTCGACGCCGAGATCGAGACTCTGCCGGTGAAGCTGCGTGCGCGGCTGCTCCGGTTGCTCGAAGCCATCGAGAACGTCGGCCTGGAGGCGCTCCCGAACCGCATGCCAAGCATCTGGGCGGCAAGCTCTGGGAGCTGCGGGCGAGAGCCCAGGGCGGAATCGCCAGGGGGATCTACGTTACGCTGGCCGAACGCCGCGTTGTGGTGCTGCATGTCTTCGCGAAGAAGTCACGAAGGACGCCGCTTCGGGCGCTCGCAATCGCCAGAGAACGCATGAAGCAGGTGACGCCATGACGAAACTGGAGGACTTGAAGAACCGTCTCCTGGAGGACCCTGATTTTCGGAGGGAGTACGCCCGTGTCGACGAGGAGTTCGCCCTCATCGAGGCGCTGATTCGTGCCCGCACGACGGCGAGGTTGACGCAAGAGGAACTTGCCCGCCGACTCGGCACCACCCAGTCTGCCATCGCACGTCTGGAGGGGGGCCGCGTGTCGCCCTCCTTTGCGACCTTGCGCCGGTACGCTGAAGCCACCGGCACGCGGCTCACTGTAGGCCTGATACCCGCGGACGGATGAACCGATGCTGCGGCAACCGGCGCGTGGCTGCGAAGAGCTGGTCGTCTCTGGCAGGGTGCTCGCGAACGACCACCACGCTGGGGCCACCGAGGAGCAGGCCGTCGCGCTCGCTGGCGTCACCGAGCGCGACCGCCTCGCGCGGGTCGGCGACTGGATCATCGAGTGTGCCACGGCGTCGGAGCTGCTCCCCCGCGTCCGCGGCGACAACGGATCGGGCGGTTGAGGCTCCGGCGGCACGGACGGGTCGGCGGCGCGGCATCGGCGCCGAACGCGATGACGCCGCCCGCCACCTCGAAGAGATCGGCAACCGCAGGCGCCTACCCAACCTCGCCGGCGTCCCTGCTCATCGGGCTCGAACCCGGCGCCGCCGGCGCGGATTGCCCCGTGTACCGGCATCCGGTACACTCGATCATGATCCGAGGGTTTCGCCATCGCGGGCTGAGGCGCCTCTACGAGCGCGGAGATCCGAGCCGGGTGGGCGCCGGCTTGGCGGACCGCGTCGCGCTCGCCCTGGCCGACCTGGATGATGCCGGCAAGCCCTCGGACCTCGACCTGCCGGGCTACCGGCTTCACCCGCTGAAGGGCAATCTGAAGGGATTCTGGAGCATCTCGGTTTCCGGGAACTGGCGGATCGTCTTCCGCTTCGACGGTGGCGATGCGTACGATGTCGACTTGGTCGACTATCACTGAAGTGGGAGGCGGCGACATGGCGATGACCAACCCCCCGCACCCCGGCCTCAGCATCCGGCGGAACTGCCTGGAACCGCTCGGTCTGAACGTGACCGATGCGGCGAAGGTGCTCGGCGTCGCCCGTCACACCCTGTCGCGAGTCCTGAACGGCCACTCGGCCATTTCCCCGGAGATGGCCATTCGACTGGAGAAGGCGGGCTGGTCCAATGCCGAGTTCTGGCTGCGCCGACAGACCACCTATGATCTCGTCCAGGCGCGCAAGCGTGAAGACGGAATCAACGTCGAGCGCTACGAACGACAGCCGATCGTGTGAAGTTCCGAGGCGGCAAGCCTGGTTGCGTTCGACGCCGGCGCGGCCGAGGGGCTGGCCGCCGCCCTCGCCGGCGTCACCGACCGCCTCGCGCGGGTCGGCGACTGGATCATCGAGTGCGGCACGGCGTCGGAGCTGCTCGCCCGCGTCCGCGGGTGCAGCGGAAGTCTGCCCGAGTGACGGCGAGGTGCTCGCAAAGGGAGCAAGGAGTGACGACCATGGATGACATGACGCGACGGACGTTCTTCGGTCGAGCGGCGGCGGGGGCCCTCGGGGCCGCGGCGGTGACGGCCGGTCTGCCCGGCTCGATGGGGCTCGTGCCCAGACCCCGCGCACGGCGGCGCCGAGCGGTCCTCGCGCCGACTGGCTGGCGCTGACCGACGAGGCGGTGCTCGAGCCGGAGCTGCCCATCATCGACCCGCACCACCATCTGTGGGAGCGCCCCGGCAACCGCTACCTGCTGGACGAGCTGCTCGAGGACACCAACACGCACAACGTCCGTCAGACGGTCTTCGTCGAGTGCAGCTCGATGTACCGGGCGGACGGTCCGGAAGAGCTCCGCGTCGTGGGCGAGACGGAGTTCGTGCAGGGCATCGCCGCCATGAGCGCGAGCGGCCAGTACGGCGAGACCCGGGTGGCGACCGGCATCGTGGGGTCGGCCAACCTGCTCCTCGGCGACCGCGTGGCGCCGGTGCTCGAGGCGCAGATCGCGGCCAGCCCGCAGCGCTTCCGGGGCGTCCGCCATCGGGCCGCCTGGGCCGAGCCGCCCGTCGTGGCGCGGCGTCCGACCGGGCCCGAGCATCTGCTGCTCGATCCCGAGTTCCGTCGCGGCTACGCGCACCTGCGCCCCTACGGGCTCACGTTCGAGGGCTGGATCTATCACACCCACATCGCCGACCTGGCCGACCTCGCGGACGCGTTCCCCGACACGACCATCATCTTCAACCACCTCGGCGGGCCCATCGGCATCGGGCCCTACGCGGGACGCCGCGACGAGGTCTTCGAGGTCTGGAAGCCGGCCGTGACCGAGCTGGCCCGGCGTCAGAACGTGGTGGCGAAGGTGGGCGGCATCCAGATGGTGGTGAACGGCTACGGCTGGCACGAGCGCGACCGGCCGCCGACCTCGGACGAGCTGCTCGAGGCCAACGGCGACTGGTATCGCCACATCATCGAGGCGTTCGGGCCGCGGCGCTGCATGTTCGAGAGCAACTTCCCGGTCGACAAGCTGTCGTGCTCGTACACCGTGCTCTGGAACCAGTTCAAGAAGCTGACGCGGGGGTTCTCGGCCGACGAGCGGGCGGCGATGTTCCACGACACCGCGTTGCGGGTCTACCGGCTCCCGCAGGTCTGACAGGGCAGGAAACGACGATCATCGAGTGCGCCACGGCGGCGGCGCTGCTCGCCCGCGTCCACGCATTCTCCCGTGGAGCTACCGTCGACTCGCTGAGGACGGCATCGGGGCACACCGGAACGCAGGAGACATGAACCACAGCCAGATCGTCAGCTTCATCTGGGGGGTGGCCGACCTCATCCGCGACACCTTCAAGCGCGGCAAGTACCAGGACGTCATCCTGCCCCTCACCGTGCTGCGCCGGCTCGACTGCGTGCTGGCCCCCACCAGGCGGAAGGTGCTGGCCGTCCAGGCCCGGTTCAAGGGCAGGCTCGACAACCTCGACCCGCAGCTCCGGCGCGCCTCGGGGTTCGCCTTCTACAACACGTCGCGCTACGACTTCGAGAAGCTGCTCGCCGACGCGCCCCACGTCGCGCAGAACCTGCGCAACTACATCGCCGGGTTCAGCCCCAACATGCGCGAAGTGCTCGAGATGTTCGACTTCGACAACACCATCTCGAAGCTCGACGAGGCGGGGCTCCTGTTCCAGGTCGTGCAGCGCTTCGGCGACCCCAGGGTCGACCTGCACCCCGACGCCGTCGACAACGCCGCCATGGGCACCATCTTCGAGGAGCTCATCCGCAAGTTCAACGAGGCGCTCAACGAGAACCCCGGCGAGCACTTCACGCCCCGCGACGTCGTCCACCTCATGGTCGACCTGCTGCTGGCCGGCGACCGGCGGCGGCTGCGCACGAAGGGGGTCGTGCTCAGCGTCTACGACCCGTGCTGCGGCTCGGGCGGCATGCTCACCATCGCCAAGGAGCACGTCACCGCCGGCGAGACGCGCGACGGCCGGCCCTGCGCCCCGGCCGTGAACCCCGGCGCCGACATCCACCTGTTCGGCCAGGAGGTCAACCCCGAGACGTTCGCCATCTGCAAGTCCGACCTCTTCATGAAGTCGGCCGACGGCCGCGACGCCGAGAACGTCGTCTTCGGCAGCACCCTGTCCAACGACCGGCACGCCGGCGGCGGCTTCGACTACATGATCGCCAACCCGCCCTACGGCAAGGACTGGAAGCGCGACCAGGACGCGGTGCGCGCCGAGCACGACCGGGGCGCGGCCGGCCGCTTCGGGCCGGGGCTGCCGCGCATCAGCGACGGCCAGCTCCTGTTCCTGCTGCACATGCTGGCGCACGTCCGGAGCCGGGCCGAGGGCGGCTCGCGGATCGCCATCATCATGAACGGCTCGCCGCTCTTCACCGGCGACGCCGGCAGCGGCGAGAGCGAGATTCGCCGCTGGATTCTCGAGAACGACCTGCTCGAGGCGCTCATCGCCCTGCCCGAGCAGCTCTTCTACAACACCGGCATCGCCACCTACGTCTGGGTGCTCACGAACCGCAAGCGGCCGGCGCGGCGCGGCCGGGTCCAGCTCGTCGACGCCACCGCGTTCTGGACCCTGCTGCGCAAGAGCCTCGGCGCCAAGCGGCGCGAGGTGCCGTTCGAGCGGAAGCAGGACATCGTGCGGCTGCTCGCCGACTTCGAGGACGGCGCCACCCGCCGGGTCGACCGCGACGGCGAGGAGCGCGACGCCGTCGTCAGCCGCGTCTACCCCACCACGCACTTCGGCTTCCGCAAGATCACCGTCGAACGGCCGCTCCGGCTCGACTTCCAGGCCAGTCCCGAGCGCATCGCGCGGCTCGACGACCAGCGGGCCTTCGCCAACCTCGCGGTGTCGCGCAAGCGGGGCGAGGCCGGGGCCAGCGACGAGGAGGCGGGCCGGAAGCGGCAGGCCGCGATACGGGCGATGCTCGGCCGCCTGCCCGACCGGCTCTTCCTCGACCGGGCCGTCTTCGACGACGCGCTCTCCGAGGCGGCCCGCCGGGCCGAGCTCAAGCTCGCCGCCCCCATCCGCAAGGCCGTTCTCTCCGCCCTGTCCGAGCGAAACCCCGAGGCCGAGATCTGCCGCGACCGCGACGGCCGCCCCGAGCCCGACCCCGAGCTGCGCGACACCGAGAACGTGCCCCTCGGCGACGACGTCGAGCTGTTCTTCGAGCGCGAGGTGAAGCCTCACGTCCCCGACGCCTGGATCGACACGAACCGCCGCGACCCCCAGGACGGCGAGGTCGGGCTCGTCGGCTACGAGATCAACTTCAACCGCTACTTCTACGAGTACCGCCCGCCCCGCCCCCTCGAGGAGATCGAGGCCGACATTCAGCGGGTCGAGCAGGAGATAGTGGCCATGCTGCAGGAGATGTCGGGGTGACGGTCCGGCGCTGGCGGCGCGGCTTCGACGTTGAACGTGGAGACCGATCGCGCAGCGGCCGCGGTCGGCTCTAATGTGCATACAACAAAAAATATCTGCCGACGATTTACGGCAGCCGCCCACGCTGCGTTATATGCTTGAAGCGGGATGCCTGAACGGAATCGTTGGCAGACAGACCCGGTTGCCGACATTTCGATGCCGACCTCGCGGCGCGAGGCCGCCGACCTGCGGGACCTCGGCGCCCTGACCTTCTTCCGGGCGCGCGACGCCGCCGACCGGGGCGTCGACTCCCGGACGCTGCGGCGGCTCGTGGACGAAGGCGTCGTCGAGCGCCTCGGCCGCGGCCTCTACCGCCGCGCCGACGCCGAGATCACCGAGCACCACACGCATGGCGCCGTGTCCGCCCGCGTACCGGGCGCCATCATCTGCCTGCTCACCGCGCTGCACATACACGACATCGGCACCCAGCTTCCGGCGCAAGTCTGGATCGCCATCCCGCACAAGGCGCGCACGCCCCGCGTGCCGTCCCTGCCGATCCGCATCGTCCGCTTCTCCGGGGCGGCGCTACGGTACGGCGTCGAGGACGCCGACTTCGAGGGCGTTCCCGGCCGAATCACCAGCCCCGCCCGCACCATCGTGGACTGTTTCCGCCTCCGCCGCCTCGTGGGCCTCGATGTCGCCCTCGAGGCGATCCGCGACGCCCTCGTCGACCGCAAGACGACTCCCTCCGAGATTCTGCGCGCCGCAGAGGCCTGCCGGGCGCTGTCGCTGGTTCGCCCCGTCCTCCACACGCTGCTGGCATGACCGCGAAACGCCCGCCCCGCGACGTGCCCGCCTCGGTGCGCGCCCGCCTTCGCAATCTCGCCCGGCGCCGGGACGTCGACTTCATGCTCCTGCTCGGGCGCTACGCCGCCGAACGGTTCCTGTACCGCCTCTCGGCGTCCGACGAGATGCACCGGTTCACGCTCAAGGGCGCAGCCCTCTTCCGCGTGTGGGCCGAGGAGGAGATGCGACCGACCCGCGATGTGGACTTCCTCGCCGCCGCCGACCACACCAGCGCCCGCGCCGCCATCGAAACCATGTGCGCCGTGCCCTGCGCCGCCGACGGCGTTCTCTTCGACGCCGGGGCGCTCCGCATCGACGCCATCCGGGTCGACCAGCCGGACGGCGGCCTGCGGGTGCGGCTCCCCGGCGCGCTCGGCAACATCCGCCTGTCGCTGCAGATGGACATCGGGTTCGGCGACGTCGTCACGCCCGCGCGCGAGCTGCGCGACTACCCAACCCTGCTCGACCTGCCGGCCCCGCGCCTGTGGACCTACCCGCGCGAAGCCATGGTCGCCGAGAAGTTCCACGCGCTGGCGAGCCGCGGCGAGACCAACTCGCGCGTCAAGGACCTGTGGGACATCGCGTGCCTCGCCCGTCGCTTCGCGTTCGACGGCGAGACGCTGCGCGGCGCCGTCGCCGAGACGTTCCGCCGCCGCGCCACCACGTTCACCGCCGACAGACCGCCAGCGCTGCGCCCCGCCTACTACGAGGACCCCGCCCGCCGAGAGCGCTGGCGCGTGCTCCACCGGCAAATCCCGACCGGCGCCGCCGGCCCGGCCCGGCTGGCAGACGCCGGCGTCGAGCTCGGCCGGTTCCTCGGGCCGCTCTGCGACAGCCTGATCGAGGGCGCGGCGTTCCCGCAGTCCTGGCCCGCCGGCGGCCCGTGGCGGCCGGGGGTTCAGGCTCCGACGGGGAGCGAAGGGCCGTGACCAAGCCGGCCGACCGGATCGAGACGGCGCGGCCTCACCGATTCCGCCGGTACCCTGACTACAAGGAGTCCGGCGTCGATTGGCTCCGTGAGGTCCCCGCGCACTGGGAGATGAAGCGACTCAAGGCCATCGCCGCGGTGCAGTTGAGCAACGTCGACAAGCACTCAGAAGAAGGTCAAGTTCCGGTCAAGCTCTGCAACTACGTCGATGTGTACTACAACGACTTCATCACGGCCGAGCTCGACTTCATGAACGCAACTGCTACACCCGACCAGGCGCGGCGATTCCGGCTCCGCGTCGGCGACGTGTTGATCACCAAGGACTCGGAGTCCTGGACGGACATCGCGGTTCCCGCCGTCGTGGCGGAAGACCTGGCGGACGTGCTCTGCGGATACCACTTGGCGCACATCAGGCCGGCGCCGGGCCTCGATGGCCGGTTCCTCGCCCGCCAGTTCGCTGCGATTGGCGCGCGGGACCAGTTCCACGTCGCGGCGAACGGCATAACGCGGTTCGGCTTGGGCGGGGACGCCATCCGCGGCAGCCTCTTTGCCGTCCCGCCGATGGACGAACAACGCGCCATCGCCGCCTTCCTCGACCGCGAGACGGCGAAGATCGATGCGCTGGTGGAGAGGAAGGAGCGGCTGATCGAGCTGCTTCAGGAGAAACGCACCGCCCTCATCACCCGCGCCGTCACCCGGGGCCTCGACCCGAACGTCCTCATGAAGGACTCCGGCGTCGAGTGGCTGGGCTGGATCCCGACGCATTGGGAAGTGTGCCACCTACGGCGTGTCGTTTCCAAGTTCGTCGACTACCGAGGAAAAACGCCGGAGAAATCGGTATCAGGGGTTCCCCTCGTGACGGCGAGGAACATCAAGAACCAATCGATCGATTTCTCTCTGTCAGAGGAGTTCATTCCAGAGGAGCTGTACCCGCGGTGGATGGTTCGGGGACGCCCCGAACGCGGGGACGTCGTCATTACAACGGAAGCACCTCTTGGCGAAACGGCGCAGGTCGTCGACACAGGCATCGCGCTCGCTCAGCGGGTTATTCTACTCAAAGTAGACGCGACGAAGATCATCAACGACTACCTCAAGTATCACTTTGCAGCGGATTCGGGCCGCATGGAACTCCGTACGCGGGCAACAGGATCCACCGCGCTTGGGATCAAGGCTTCCCATCTGAAGTCGTCGCTGATCCCCGTTCCCTTGATGTGCGAACAGGACGAGATTTCGCGGACAGTGAGAAGCGAAAGCGAAGAAGTTGACGTGCTCATTGCCAAGGTTCGCGAGGCCATCGACCAGCTCAGGGAATTCCGCGCCGCCCTGATCTCCGCGGCGGTCACCGGCAAGATCGACGTGCGGGAGGTGGTGCTGCGATGAGCTTCGAACCGAGCTTCACCGTGACCCGCGCCATCATCGACATGCGGGAGGCCGCGTAGCGATGAGCTTCGAGCCGAGCTTTACCGTCGCCCACGCCATCACGGCCGATCTCACGCGGATCGAGCGGTCGCGGGGGTTCCTCGAGGCGGCGACGCTCTCCGAGGACGGGATCCGCGAGATGAGTGCGCGGGCGCTCGTCCTTGAGGCGCACCATACGACTCCCATTGAAGGCGCCAGGCTGACGTTGGAAGAGTTCGTCGCTGTGACACGGGAGTCGCGGCCAGAGCTGTGACAAGCTGTGACATCGAGCTGTGACACCGGCTGTAGTGCCGAACCATAACTCGCCGATCGAGGCGTCCCCGCTTGCGGGAACACAACGGAGAAGACGAGCAATTGCTGCGCGGTCGAGCGACGTTTCGGACGGACGGGGCCGACTCTCTCGCGTGGCGAGGGCGCGTCGCCGGAGACATGGAGGGCTGAATCAACCGGAATACGCGGTCTTCGAATCGATCTTCGGAATCTTCGACTCTCTCCATAAGGCCCTTACAAGGTGTTGAGCATCCGACGTAGCTCTCGCTCGCCGTACGTCTTCACAAGTGCGTCTTCCGTACGAAAAAGCGTATAGGCGTTCACGTTCATCCGGTCCAATCGCTGCAATACATCGTCACGCTCGTGGCAGGGAAGCGTGAGCTTCCAGCAGATTTCACGGTCTATGGTGTTATCATAAGTAACGGAGTTTGTGCCTGGAGCGAGTTCCTGCGGAAATTGCGTAGCAGGTGCTCGTGCGAGACGTAACAGTAGGTCCCATCTCTGCCTTCGTCACGGTACTGATACATGGCCGTCGTGTACGCCGATTGTTGATCGTAGTGTCTGGTCTCTCCCTTGACGGCATTCGGCCAATAGCGGATTCCGGTTTCTTTTCCTGGTAATGCGCCCTTCCCGGCTGTATAGTCCATGTATGGGTATTTCGGGGGTCGCATCACGTAGATCGCCACGCGAGGCTGGTGGTCTTCGTGACCGTTCGCGGTACCATTCCTTATGATGGCTTCTCTGAAGGCGAAGTACGCGGCTACGTAGGGCGAAAGCGACCAGTCCAGCAGCGGAGACGGGAACCCGTGGTGGCGGAGATAAACCGCGTATCGAAACGACAGCCCTGCGGTGTCCATCGGAAAGGGATCGTCATTCTTCGCGATGGCACTATAGTTCCTGTTCGTGTGCGTTTCTACGATGGCGTGCAGGTTCTGGGCGGCATCCTCGTACCCGGCAACGGGAACGTGGAGGGCGGGATGCGCTCGGGGGAATAGGGCGCGCCGATGTCGGTACAGTGTACTTTCGAGGCTCCACGTGCTGTCTCCATGGCCCCGGTACAGTACGTCGGAATCGAAAAGTCGCTCTTGGTGGAGCCACGTCTCGAACGCCTGGAAGTCAGCGAGCGTTTTCTCGGCAATCCCGGTCATGATGGTGGGTGGGGGCCATGGGGGTGTCGGCGGGCGGGCGGTCACCCAGGCGGGGAAATGTAACCTCGGGCGGGGGCTGCGGCGCCGGACGGGCGATGCGCCCGGGATGTGCGGAGGCCCGTCGCCGTTCCTGCCAGAGAGTCAGGCGTTCGGCGACGATGACGGCGAGCGTCTTCTCGCCCATGGTCAACACCGCGCGCCGCCGCACGTCTCGGCAGAATTCCTCGGCTTCGGCGTAGCGGACGGCGCCGAGCCGCCTTGCGATCGTGGCTGGCGTCCGCCCCAACGGCTGGTGGAGCGATTCGGCGAATCGGGCGAGGTAGGCGGTCAGGTCCTTGCGCGTCGGGGGATTGAGAGCGAGACGCACCTGAAACCGCCGCCAGGCCGCCCGGTCGAGGAGTTCGGCGTGGTTCGTGGCCGCGACCACCACGGTGTAGCTCGGCAGGCCGTCGACCTGCATGAGCAGGGAGGACACTACGCGCTTGATCTCGCCGGTCTCGTGAACGTCGCCGCGCTCCTTGCCCACGGCGTCGAACTCGTCGAAGAACAACACGCACGGCGTCGTGCGGGCGTAGTCGAACACGCGCTTGAGGCGCGACGCGGCCTCGCCGAGGAAGCTGCCGCTCAGCGCCTCGTAGCGCACGACGAAGAACGGCGCCGACAAGGCCTCGGCGATCGCTTCGGCCAACGAGGTCTTGCCGTTGCCCGGCGGCCCGACGAGCAGTACGCGGTGTCGCGGCTCGAGCGAATGGGTGCGCAGGACCGAGGCCCGGTGCTGTTCCTCGATCAGCTCCTCGCAGGCGCGGCGGGCGGGGGCGGTCAGGACGAGATCGGAGAGCTTCTTCCGCGGTGTCAACTCGGCGAGGAACCGGCGGTGCGGCCGCTGGTCGGGGTTGATGAACGCGGCGGCGGAATCGGCGCCGTTCACGCGCATGGCGTCGGTCAGCCGATCCGCCAGGACGTTGTGGCGCTTCACCCGCTCTTCGGCGATGATCGCCTCGGCCACGGAAAGCGCCCGCGCCGTGTCGCCGCTCGATCCGGCCTTGACGAGCGAAACGAGGAGGTCGCTCCGCGCCATTGCTGCTCCGCAGTCCGTGGGCCGTCGCCCGCACCGTCGCGTCTCGGGTCGGCACCGACAGGCGAGACAGCCCAGTCTACCGCGAATCGCGGCCAACGGCCCCGGCCAGCCCGGCATCTCCGATGCGCGTCACCGCGACGCCTTCTCCTCCACCGCCTGCTTGATCCAACTGTTCAGGCTCACGCCGTGCGCGGTCGCGGAGAGCGCGGCGCGCTGGTGCAGGTCGGGGCCGAGTCGCAGGTTGAGGGTGCCCGAGAACGGCTTCTTCGGCTCGACACCGTCTTCGCGGCACGACGCGAGGTACTCGTCGATCGACCGCTGGAACTCGCGCCGGATCCCGTCGACGTCGGTCGCCTCGAACGTCGCGATGGGATAGGCGCCGCTGTTGACGACCCGGCCGTGAAGACGGCCCTCCGGCTCGTCGAACTCGACGGCGGCCACGTAGCCCTTGTAATGCATCATGGCTTCACTCCCGCAGCTTCGAGGAACGCGACGATGGCGCGGACCGCACCGCGACCCGTGTCCAGCGCCGGGTGCGGCCCGTGCACGATCATCCGCGCCGCGGCGTTCACGGGCAAGGTCGACGTGCGGGAGGCCGTCCCGCGATCAGCTTGGAGCCGATCTTCACGGTCACCCACGCTATCACTGCTGATATATGTGGTAGCTTGTCTGTGCGACATGCCTCCGGTGACCATCCATCTGTCGGGCGACCTGATTGATGCCGCGCGCAAGGAGGCGCGCGGCGGGAACCGCAGCCTGTCGGCGTCGATCGGCGGATGGGTACAGGACGCCGTCGCGAGCGACTGGGCGCGGAGCTTCGTCGATCTCCTGCACCGGGGCTCCGGCGACCTAGTCGAACCCGACGATCCGCCGCCCGAGGACATCGAGCCGCTTCGGTAATGATGCTCCTCGACACCCCGTTGATCAACGGTGCGCCTATGGGGCGTCCTTCCCGCCGCAGCTGAGCCCGGATGACGCTGTAAGCGTTCGGCTGCCGCATCGTCGAAGGGCAACGACTTGAACGCGCGGCTGACAGTGTCGATGCAGGTTCTCTGCTGCCAGCGCGGAGTTGTGCGTCTGATGGCTGCAAAGCAGAGGAGCGGGGCCATGGCGAGCTTGAGTGTGCGGCGCCTGGACGGCGAGATCATGCGGCGGCTGAAGATCCGGGCGCAACGGGACGGCCTGTCCGTGGAGGAGACCGTGCGTCGCATCCTGGCCGACGCCGTCGTCGACGTCGAGCCGGTCGGGGCGATGATCCGCCGCATCGTCGGCGACGATGCCATCGATTTCGACCTGCCGGCGCGTGAGGTCGACGATCCGATCGATTTCACCTCAGGCCGATACGGCCGGGACGATCCGGGTCTTTCGGTCCCGGAACCACGCTGAACAGCGTGGCCGACACGACCGCGCGTCACCGTCCCATGACTCCCGACATCTCCGAACGGGCTTTCGAGGCCGCCATCGAATGCGCGCTGCTGCGCCACGGCCCCGACGCATGCCCGGGCGACGCAGCGGCGGTGCGAGAGTCGCCGCCGACGTTCGGCGACGACCCGGCGCCGGGCGGCTACCACCGGCGCCGGCCGGACGACTACGACCGCGCCCTCTGCCTGGTCCCGGCCGACGTGGTCGACTTCCTCCTGGCCACCCAGCCCAGGCAGTGGGAGAAGCTCACGCAGCACCACGGCGCAGACGTGAAGTCGCGCTTCCTCGGCCGGCTCTCCCGCGAGATCGCCCGCCGCGGCGCCCTCGACGTGCTGCGCAACGGCGTCAAGGACTCGGGCTGCAAGTTCCGCCTCGCGTACTTCCGCCCCGCGAGCGGACTCAACGAGGAGCTGCAGCGCCTGCACGCGGCCAACCTCTTCGCCGTCGTGCGCCAGCTCCGCTTCAGCGAGCACGACGAGCAGAGCCTCGACCTCGCGCTCTTCCTCAACGGCATCCCCGTCTTCACCGCCGAGCTCAAGAACCCCCTCAACGGCCAGGACGTCCGCGACGCCATCCGCCAGTACCGGGAGGACCGCGACCCCCGCGAGCCGCTCTTCGGGTATGCCCGCTGCCTCGCCCACTTCGCGGTCGACCCCGAGCAGGTGTTTGTCACCACCCGCCTCGCCGGGCCGAAGACCCGGTTCCTGCCGTTCAACCGGGGACGCTTCGGCGGGGCGGGCAACCCGCCGGTCCCGCCCACCCGGGACGGCTTCCCCACCGACTACCTCTGGGAGGAGGTCTGGGCCCGCGACAGCGTGCTGGACCTCGTCCGCCAGTTCATCCACGAGGTCGAGCAGGAGGACGACCGCGGGCGCAAGACCGGCGCGCGCCACCTGATATTCCCGCGCTACCAGCAGCTCGACTGCGTGCGCCGGCTCGTGCGCCACGCGCGCGACCACGGCCCCAGCGAGCGCTACCTCGTCCAGCACTCGGCCGGCAGCGGCAAGAGCTTCACCATCGCGTGGCTCGCCCACCGGCTCTCGGTATTGCACGACCGCGGCGACCGGCGCGTCTTCGACTCGGTCGTGGTGGTGACCGACCGGCGCGTCCTCGACCGCCAGCTCCAGCGCAGCATCCGGCAGTTCGAGCAGACCCTCGGGGTGGTGGAGAACATCGACCAGACCTCGCGTCAGCTCCGCGAGGCCCTCGAGGCGGGCCGCACCATCATCGTCACCACCCTGCAGAAGTTCCCGGTCATCGCCGAGCAGATCGGCGAGCTGCCCGGCCGGCGCTTCGCGGTGATCGTGGACGAGGCGCACTCGTCGCAGTCGGGCGAGAGCACCAAGAGCCTCAAGGCGGTGCTCGCGGCCGGCAGCCTGGAGGACGCCGAGCGGGAGGAGGCCGGCGCCCGGACCCCGGAGGAGGAGATCGACGACCGGGTCCACGACGAGATCCGCCGCCGGGGGCGCCTGCCCAACCTGTCAACGTTCGCGTTCACCGCGACCCCCAAGCCCAGGACCCTGGAGCTCTTCGGCCGGAAACGGCCCGACGACGGGAAGTTCGAGCCCTTCCACCGCTACAGCATGCGCCAGGCCATCGAGGAGGGCTTCATCCTCGACGTGCTCGGCAGCTACTCGACGTACAAGGCCTACTGGCGCCTGCTGAAGACGATAGAGGACGACCCGCGCTACGACCGGGGCAAGGCCGAGTACCTGCTCAAGTCGTTCGTCGAGCTGCACCCGCACGCCATCGGCGAGAAGGTCGCCATCTGCGTCGAGCACTTCGCCGCGCAGGTCGCCTCCGCCATCGACGGGCGGGCCAAGGCGATGGTGGTGACGCGCTCGCGCCTGCACGCGGTGCGCACCAGGCTCGCGCTCGACGCCTATCTCGCGGAGAAGGGCCACCCCTGGAAAGCGCTCGTCGCCTTCTCGGG
Organism: Vicinamibacterales bacterium; assembly: GCA_965116765.1. Lineage (GTDB taxonomy): Bacteria > Acidobacteriota > Vicinamibacteria > Vicinamibacterales > UBA8438 > JAJEEA01. The sequence goes on from OZ220718.1 coordinate 4,102,722, forward strand.
CACCGTGAAGGACGGCGGCCAGGCCTACACCGAGTCGGGCATGAACTCGGCCGGGCAGGACCGCGTCGTCGGCGAGCGGCAGACGGCGGCCGAGTTCGAGAAGCCCGACTGCCGCTTCCTGGTGGTCGCGAGCAAGTTCCAGACGGGGTTCGACCAGCCGCTGCTGCACACCATGTACGTGGACAAGAAGCTCGGCGGCGTGAACGCTGTGCAGACGCTGTCGCGCCTGAACCGCACCCACCCCGGCAAGCAGGGCGTGATGGTGCTCGACTTCGCCAACGAGGCCGAGGAGATCCGGAAGGCCTTCGAGCCCTACTACGAGACCACCCTGCTCTCGGAGGCGACCGACCCCAACCTGCTCTACGAGGTGCAGGACCGGCTGCTCGGCTTCGGCGTGTTCGCGGAGGGCGACGTCGAGGCGTTCGCGCGGGTGTGCTTCGACCCCGGGGCGACGCAGGACAGGCTCTACGCGGCGCTCGAGCCGCCGCGCCAGCGCTTCGGCGCCCTCGCCGCCGACGAGGGGCGGGACTTCCGCGGCCAGCTCGGCGACTACGTGCGGCTGTACGCCTTCCTGTCGCAGGTGCTGACGTTCGCCGACGTCGATCTCGAGAAGCTCTACGTCTTCGCCCGGCACCTCCGCCGCCTGCTGCCGGTCGACGGCGACGAGCTGCCGCGCGAGGTGCAGCAGAGCATCGACATGGAGTCGTTCCGCATCCAGCAGACCAGCCGCGGCCGCATCGCGCTGGAACGGCAGGGCGGGGCGCTCGACCCCGCCGGCAGCAAGCCGCGCGAGCGGCGCCGCCCCCGAGGAGCTGGAGCCGCTGTCGCGCATCATCGAGGCCCTGAACGAGCGCTTCGGCCTGCAGCTCGGCCCCGAGCACCGCGTCGCCCTCGAGCAGATACGCTCGGCCCTCGACGGCGACGCCGGCCTCGACGCCAGCGCCCGCGTGAACACGCGCGAGAACGTGCGGCTGACCTTCGACCCCAAGGTCGAGGACAAGATTCAGGAGATCGTCGAGACCAACTTCGACCTCTACAAGCGCATCACCGACGACCCCGACTTCGGCCGGGCCCTCAAGAACTTCCTCTTCGACGACTACATCCGGCGGCACCGCCGCGTCGAGGAGCTGCTGAAGCTCCAGGAATCGAAGACCCTCGAGTTCAAGTCGAGCCTGCGCTGGAACGTGAAGGATGACCGCAAGGACGACCGCCGCGTCACCCACGCCGCCCTCAAGACCATCGCCGCATTCCTCAACACCGAGGGCGGCGACCTCCTGATCGGCGTCGCCGACGACCGCACCGTCCTTGGCATCGACCACGACCGCCTCGAGAACGACGACGAGTTCATGCGCCACCTCGCCCAGGCCGTCCGCAACGGCCTCGGCGCCCGCGCCGGGACGTGCATCGACCCGAAGACGCAGATCGTCGAGGGGAAGACGGTCTGCCTGGTGAGCTGCCAGCGGAGCCCCGAGCCGGTGTACCTGCGCTGGAAGGGGCTGGAGAAGACGGCCGAGGGTGATCTCTACGTGCGGAGCGGCCCGGGAACGGTGCGGCTCGCCGGGGCGGATGTCGCCGAGTACGTCGCTACCCGATTCGACCCGCAATGACGATGAAGTCCGAGCCGGTGGGCGCCGGCAGCCGGCGCCGGGTTGCCGTCAGACCCGTTCATGGACTATATTCGGTCTCACGAGGCGCCATGTCACTTTCCGAACAGATCAAGCCGATCAGCTACCTGAAGGCGCACGCTGCCGAGATCCTCCGCACGCTCGCGGACCGGTCCGAGCCCTTGATCATCACCCAGAACGGCGAAGCCAAGGCTGTCGTGCAGGACATCGACAGCTATGAGCGGACGCAGGAGACCGTGGCTCTGCTCAAGATGCTGGCCCTGGGCAACCGTCAGATCGAAGCCGGCCAGGTGCAGCCCGCCGGCAAGGTCGTTGCGCAGCTTCGGGACCGGCGACGGGCCGACTGAATGTCCTTCGCGGTCCAGTTGACCGATGAGGCCGCCCACGACCTCGAGGAGATCTTCGACTACCTCTCCCGTCGAGACGCGCCAGGCAGGGCGGAGCACGTGCTGGAACGGATCGAGCAGGCCTTCCACGCGTTGTCCGCGTTCCCCGAACGCGGCAGCCACCCGGCGGAGTTGCTGGAGCTCGGGATTCGGGAGTACCGGGAGGTGTTCTTCAAACCGTACCGCATCATCTACCGCGTCATGGGAGACGGCGTCTACGTTCTCGTGATCGCGGACGGACGGCGTGACATGCGAACGTTGCTGCAACGGCGCCTGCTGCGCGTGTGAGTGCCCCGGGCGGCCTGTACGTCGCCACCCGATTCGGCTTCAGGTGACGACGATCACCCGGTCGTATCTCGAGTACATGGACTGGGACGTCCGGCTTCGGGTCGAGGACGAGGGGCGGCCCGTGCTGGGGGACCTGATTCAGGCCCACGACATCGGCGGTGATGGACCCGTCTACCGGGACGACAACATCGTCGTGACGGCGGCCGAGGTCCCGCACGGGGCGGCCGCGCCGTCCTACGCCTACCGCATCGACACGGCCGACGGCTCGGTCGTGTTCTCGGGCGACACGACGATGAGCGACGCCCTCGCCGAGCTCGCGGCGGGGGCCGACGTCCTGGTGCACGAGGTCGTCAGCGTCGAGGGCGCCGCCGCCATCGTGGAGCGCCTCGACCCGGCAACGCGGCGTTTCGAGCGTGGTGATGGGACGGGGCCGCTGTTGACGACGCGGCGAGTGCACGACAGATTCGTGCTCGGCGCGGCCGTGGAGTTGTGCGCTACTCAGCCAGCGCGCCAGCCGACGCTTGCGGCCCACTCGTCCCGCGCTTTCGTGTACGCCTGATGATCTGCCGGCGGACGCTCTCCCTCGGCGGCCGCCCGGTTGCGCAGCGCCTCGACATGCTCCTCGAGCGGCGGGAGGCCGACGGCGAGCCGGCGCTCGGCCAGCCGTTGCGGATCTTCCACCTCGCCGGGAGAGAGGTTCCCCTCGGCGTCCCAATCGAGCTGGGTGCCGTAGCGCTGGGGCCGGCCCTCGAAGAACCGGATGCGGTCGTCCAGCATGGCCGCGTGGGCAGGGTCGGCCCTGCCTTCCCGTGCGGCGGTCTCGAGGAGAGGCAACGCCCGGCGGAGCAGGTCGGGCTCGCCGATCGCGTGCTGCAGTATCGTCCAGGCCGCCTCGGCGCCGTCGGCACCGACGAGGTCCGTTCCCGGCCACCCCACGGACTCGATCACGCGCCGAAGGCGCCGCGCGTTCCGTGCATGGACGCGGGCCATCCGAGGCTCGTAGCCGGCGTCGAACAGGTCGCCCGAGGCCGCGAGCTCGGCCCGCGTGTCGCGGTCCAGCCGGGCCATCTCCAGAAGGTCGCGCCTGAGAGGCTCGTTCGTGGGCATCGTCGAGCCGCCCCGCGGCGGCCGTCGTCGGGCTGACGTCATCGCGCGCGGTGCCCGTCACCGTCTGCGCCGTCGACCGGGTCGAGGTCGCGAGCTTCGCTGCGCACGCTCGCGCCGTCAGCGGTCGCGACGGTCGGGGTCGTCGTAGAGCCAGGGGCGGAGGCGCCGATCCCGTTCCCGCATCGCCTCGGCGCGGTCGCGATGATCGAGCCGTTCGTCGAGCGTCACGTCGACCCCCCGAAGCAGGCTCATGCGCCGTCTCGAGTCGATCTCGAAGGGGATGGGCGCCATGCCGGGGCGCTCGATGACCTGCCTCGCGAGGTCGGCCGTCACCTCGACCTCGGGATGCTCCCCGACCCGGTCGGCGAGCCCGGCCACCACCGGCTCGTCCAGGGTCACCGGGAGGAGCCCGAAGTCGAAGCAGTCGTCATGGAACACGGGACCGAAGCTGGGCGCGATGACCACGCGCATGCCGCACTGCAGGAGGCGGATGACCGCGAACGCCTGCTGGCTGCCCTGGCCGAAGTTCCGCCCCGCGATCAGGATCGAGGCGTCGCGATACGGCGCCCGGTTGAGGACGAAGTCCGGGTTCTCGGTGCCGTCGGGTCGGTACCGGAAGCCGTGGAAGGCATGCGGGCCGGTCCAGGACCCGTCGTGGGGGTGGTCCTCGAGAAGCAGGTCGCCCGGGGCGAGGTGCACGGCGTGCAGGTCCTCGAGATCGGCCCCGACCGGGGCGATGAGCTCGCTCTCGAGATCGGGCTGCCGGAACGGCGCCGCGATGCCGGTATGCCGCACGAACCGGGGCATGGCTCGCGGCCGGAAGGGCGCCGCGGTGCCGGCATGCCGCGCGAACCGGGGCATGGCTCGCGGCCGGAAGGGCGCCGCGGTGCCGTCGTGCCGCACGAGCCGGGGCATGGCTCGCGGCCGGAAGGGCGCCGCGGTGCCGGTGTGCCATGGGTCGAGGCACGGCGCTCGCTGCCTCAGCAGCCCGTGGCGAAAGTCCCCGCTGCATTCCGGCGGCATGGGTCGATTCTCCCTCGTCGCGGCACGGGGTCTCGGCCCTTCGCCCTTCGGGCCGGTGCAGGGTTTCACCACGGGCGTCAGGCCGCGGGTCGCCCGACCGGTAGATCCAGGGGCGCTCCCGCTCGTCGCGTTCCCGCAGGGCCCGGGCCGCCGGCAGGTGAGGCTCGATCTCCTCGAGGTCGTGCAGGCCGTTCAGCAGCTTGTTCCGCACCCGGGGGTCGGTCTCGAACGGGATGGGGTCGCGTCCCGGCATCTCGATCAGCTGCCGCTCCAGATCGACCCTCATCCTGACGCCGTGGTGCGACTCGACCCACTCGACGATCTCGTTCAGCGTCTCGCGGGGCAGCTCGACCGTCAGCACGCCGTACTGCACCGCGTTGGTGAGGAAGATGGGCCCGAAGCTCTCGCCGATGTAGACCCTGACGCCCCAGGCCGCGAGGGGCCGGGTGACGCCGGTGACCCGCGAGCTGCCGGTGGCGTAGTTCCTGCCGACGATCATGATCGAGGCGGTGCGGTACGCCTCCTGGTTGAAGACGAAGTCGCGCCTCGGCGAGCCGTCCGCGTTGTAGCGGATGTTCGCGAACGCCGTGGCGCCCCGGCTGGCCCCGAGGCCGCCGCGGGGCGCGTCGAGCCCCTCGGTCAGGTTGGTCAGGGCGGGGGCGATGACGTCGGTGCTGACGTTGTCGAACATGAAGGGCGCGGCCAGGCCCTCGTGCACGTCGAAGGCGTGCCCGCCGCGCCGTATCTCCTGTCCCATGCTTCGACCCCTCTCTACCTCTACAGGAACGCGCGCACGTCGGCGACGCTGCCGGCGATGGCCGAGGCGGCGACGGTGGTCGTGCTCGCCAGAAGGGTGTTCGTCTCCCGCCCCTGCCGGCCGATGTAGTTGCGGTTCGAGTTGGAGATGCACCGGTGCCCGGGCTCGACGTAGTCGCCGTTCGACCCGTAGCACTTCGAGCAGCCCGACTCGCGCCACTCGAATCCCGCGTCCCTGAAGGTGCGGTCCAGGCCCTCCGCCTCGGCCTGCGCCTTGACCGCGTTCGATCCCGGCACGACCCAGGCCGAGGCGATGGTCGAGGCGACGCGGCGTCCCTCGACGATGGCCGCGGCCGCGCGCAGGTCGCTGATGCGGCTCTCGACGCACGACCCGATGAACACCTCGTCGACCGGCGTCCCGAGAATGGGCTCGCCCGGCGTGAGGCGGCTGTACTCGATGGCCTGCCGGTAGGTCTCGCGCTTGCCCGGAGGGGCCTGGTCGGGGTCGGGAATCCGTTCGCCGATCCCGATGGCATGCTCGGGGTTGATGCCCCAGGTGACCTGCGGCTCGACCCCGGTCATGTCGATGGTCTCCTCGCGGTCGAACACCGCGTCGTCGTCGGTCGGCAGCGTGCGCCAGAACGCGACCGCCTGGTCCCAGTAGCGTTCCGAGGGGGCGAACTCGCGGCCCGCGAGATACTCGAAGGTGGTGTCGTCGGGACTGACCATGCCCGTCGGCGAGGCCATCTCCACCGCGAGGTTGCAGACCGAGAAGCGGGCCTCCTGCGACAGCGCCCGCACCACCGGGCCCGCGTACTCGACCGCGTAGCCGGTGCCCGAGTCGGTGCCGAGCCGGGCGATGGTGTGCAGGATGACGTCCTTCGCCCGGACCCCCGGACCCAGGGCGCCGGTGATGGTCACGCGCATGGTGCGGGGACGGCGCCGGATGACGGTGCCGGTGCGCAGGATGTTCTCGGAGTTCTCGCCGCCCCACGAGATCAGGCCCATCGCCCCGTGCGTGCAGGTGTGGCTGTCGCCCGCGCAGAGCACCATGCCGGGCTGGCTCAGCCCGGTCTCGGGGCCGACGATGTGCATGATGCCGTATCGCGGATCGGACTGGCCGAACGCCTTGGTGAAGCCCAGCTCGCGCATCTCGTCGGCGAGCTCCTCGTACGGCTGCCAGCCCCATCCCAGCGACGGGTCGTCGTACCGGTCCGGCGAGGTGGAGACGGTGTGGTCCGGCACGCTGTAGAAGATCTCCGGGTTCCGGAGCTCGACGCCTTCCCGGACGAGCCGCATGACCTGGGTGGGACTGCCGCCGATGCAGCGGTCCACCTGCAGCAGGTCGGTCTCGCCGCCGAGGTTCGCGACGACGTGGGCGTCCCAGACCTTGTCGAACAGGGTCCCGCGGCGGCCCTGCGCCTGGAACCGCGCGAACAGCGACCGGGGGTGGGCCGAGACGAGCAGGCCGGCGCCGACCGTCGTCCTGATGAAGTCGCGTCTCTTCATGGTGCCTCCGTTGCGGAGATCGAGAACCGGCGGTTCGCTGCGTCCACGCCGAGCCCGATGATGATAGCCGCGACGCCGACGTCACGGCGAATCGAGGAACCCCGATCGGCGTCGAGGCCCCGGCCGACGGCAGCGACCTCACGGCTTGCGAGGCCGAGGCACGGCCGAGTTCCGCTCGGCGTCGCGCCGTGCCGCAGCCGCCGTGCCGACGGCAGGAGATCGAGCACCGCGTCGCCTCGAAGCTCCGAGGGGTGACCGCGGTCTCGCCCCGGGCTCGCGCCGGAACCGCCACACATGGCGATGATAACCGCATCGGCCCACCGCACGCGCTCTCGGTGAAGCCGGCCCGGCCCGAGGTTGCGCCCGCGGCCGAGCAGGATCGCCGCGCGCCGCGACCGGCTGCTGCAAGGCAGGCGCCGGACCGTTCCGCCGAGGAGAACGGGGTGTACCATCGGAGGCCGTGACGCTCACGTCCCCTGCAGGATGGACGAGGCGACAGGGGGCATCCGACCCGTCCCGCGCCCCGGACACTCCGCCCAGGCCTGCAGCCCTGCCGGATGGACGAGGCGACGGGGGCATCGACCTGCCGAAGGAGGTCTCGTGACCAGCCGTCCCATCTCCCGCCGTCTCGTGGCCGCGGTCGGCATCGCGGCCCTGTTCGCCGCGTCCCCGCTCCCGGGACAGGAGCGTCCGCACCGGCTCGTCCTGCTCGGGACCGGCGGCGGACCGGCGGTCAAGGCGTCCCGCGCGCAGCCGGCGAATGCGGTGGTGGTGAACGGATCGGTCTACGTCGTGGACGCCGGCGACGGCGTCGCGCGGCAGATGGCCCTCGCCGGGCTGCCCGTGGTCGCCCTCCGGGCCGTCTTCATCACCCATCACCACTCCGACCACAACGCCGACTACGGCACGCTCCTGCTGCGGGCCTGGGCCAGCGGCCTGCGGCGGCCGGTGGCCACCTACGGGCCGCCCCCGCTGGAGCGGATTACCCGGTCGTATCTGGAGTACATGGACTGGGACGTCCGGCTGCGCGTCGTGGACGAGGGCCGGCCGGTGCTGGGAGACCTGATTCAGGCCCACGACATCGGCGGCGACGGGGTCGTCTACCGCGACGAGAACATCGCCGTGACGGCGGCCGAGGTCCCGCACGGGGCCGCCGCGCCCAGCTACGCCTACCGCATCGACACCACCGACGGCTCGGTCGTGTTCTCGGGCGACACGACGATGAGCGACGCCCTCGTCGAGCTCGCGGCGGGGGCCGACGTGCTGGTGCACGAGGTCGTCAGCGTCGAGGGCGCCGCCGCCATCGTGGAGCGCCTCGACCCGGGCAACGAGGCGCTCCTGCGCCACATCGTCGAGGCCCACACGACGGCCGAGGACGTGGGGCGGGTGGCGGCGCGGGCCGGCGTGGAGCGGCTCGTGCTCACGCACTTCGTGCCGTCGGGCCTTCCCGAGTTCGATCGGCCGGAGCTCTGGCGCGAGGGGGTCCGCCGCCACTTCGAGGGCGAGGTCATCGTCGGCCGCGACCTCCAGGAGATCGCCTTCTGACTCGTCGCCCGGCCTGACGCCGGGCCGGCTGCGGGCTGCCGGGCAGTCGACTTGCCAGCGACGGCGTGACAGTTTTGCGCCAGCACCGCAAGATTGCCCGGCACACGGATTCCCCACACGGCTGGATCGCCCTACGGCGTCACGTCCCACGGCCGCTCCCAGGGCCGCCGGCCGAGGGCTCTCAACTGCGGTCCTACGAGCAGCGTCTTCAGGGGCTGACTCGGCATGGACCAGCCCTCCTTCTCCAGCCGAACTATGGGCCTGTGAGATCGAGGAATTGCGCATGCGCGGAGAGTCGTTGAGCGCGTTGTATGTGGAGTTCTTCACCGGCGCCTTCACCGCGCTCAAGGCCGTTCTCCGATGACGCGCCGTGCTCCCCGTGGGCCGCGTCGGGCTGCCGGACAGTCGCTGCCAGAGCGCCGCCGTGACAAATCCACGGCGCTGCCTTAAAATTGCCCGGCATGTGGATTCCACGCGGGCTGACCCCCGAGTTGCGACGCTTGGCGGAGTCGTTCCCGGTCGTGGTGCTCACCGGTCCCCGGCAGGTCGGCAAGACGGCCCTGCTGGAGCGGTCGTTTCCGGCGCACCGCTTCGTCGCGCTCGACGCGGGCCAGAACGCGGAGGCGGCGGAGACCCGCCCGGGGGACTTCCTCGACACGCACCGGCCCCCGGTGATACTCGACGAGATCCAGTACGCGCCCGGACTGCTCCGCGACATCAAGGCGCGGGTCGACCGGCACCGCGAGCCGGGACAGTACCTGCTCACGGGCTCGCAGACGTTCCCGCTGATGCAGTCGGTTTCCGAGAGCCTCGCCGGCCGGGCGGCGGTGGTGCCGCTGCTCGGCCTGTCGGCCGACGAATGGCTGTCGGTCCCGGAGCTGGCGGCGACGCATGCGCCGCCGGAGTTCCTGTGGCGCGGCAGCTATCCCGGCCTCTGGGCGCCTCCCGACACTGTACCCTCCCGCGACCGGTGGTACCAGGGCTACGTGGCGACCTACCTCGAGCGCGACGTCCGCAGTCTGCTCAACGTCGCGCGGCTGCGCGACTTCGAACGCTTCCTTCGTGCCTGCGCGGCGCGTACCGGGCAGCTCCTGAACATGTCCGAGCTCGGACGCGACGTCGGCGTCTCTCCCACGACGGCGCGCGAGTGGATCAGCGTGCTGGTGACGTCCGGCCAGATCGTGCTGCTCGAGCCGTATCACCGGTCCCTCGGGAAGCGTCTCGTCAAGAGCCCGAAGCTCTATTTCGCCGACACCGGGCTGGCCGCGTACCTGGCCGGGTTCCAGTCCGCCGCCGCGCTCCTCGGCTCGCCGGCCATCGGCGCGTTCTGGGAGAACCACGTGGTGGGCCAGTGGATCCGCTATCGCGACTGGTTCGCGCCGGCCCTGCAGCTCTGGTTCTGGCAGGACCGGACCGGCCGCGAGGTGGACCTGCTGATCGAAGCCGACCGGCGGCTCGTGCCAGTGGAGTGCAAGTGGAAGGAGCGTCCCGGTGCCGGGGACGCGGCGGGCATCGGGCGCCTGCGCGCGCTCTACGGCAGCGCGGTCGCGGACGGCTTCGTGGCCTGCACGACGGCGAGCGCCTTCCAGGTGACACCGGGCGTGACCGCCGTGCCCGGCTGGCGGCTGCGGCCATCGCCGTCGGGCGACGTGCGGCAGGTGATGGCGCCGGTCTGAGGCTCGGTCGTCGGACGAGACCAGCTGGAGATCGGCACGTCGGTGTCGAGCGGCATCAGAGGTACTTGCGGGCGAGCGCCTCGTAGCGGCCGTCGTTCCGGCGGGACGCCTCGAACCGGCCCCGCCACCGCGACGCGAACGAGGGAGTCTCCTCGGCCGCCATCTCTCTGAGCGACGCTTCGATGAGCGACGACAGCGAGACGCCGCGAGAACGCGCGAACTGCTTGGCGCGGGGAAGCAGCTCGCCGTCCACCGTAATCGTCAGCTTTTTCTTCATCGTGGGCCACCGATCATCGGAGCACGTATGCCGTGCATCGCATAGGTATTCTATCGGGGACACAACCGAATGACGCCGACAATGACGCCGGCCGTGTCCGCCCACGGCTACCGTGTCGCCACCGTCGGCGGCGGGTCGTGTTCTCGGAGCGACAGCGAGGATGAGCGGTCGCCGCTCGAATGCAGCGGCACTCCGCCACGCGTTGGGCAGGCTCGGCGCCAACGCGCGAGTGCCCCGCCGGGCGGCTCACATCAGCCCGACCAGCCATAGCGACAGCGACGGGACCGCGATGAGCAGCAGCAGGCGCAGGATGTCGGCGATCCAGAAGGGCACGACGCCGCGGAAGATGGTGTTCAACGGCACGTCGGGCAGGACGTTGCGCAGGACGAACACGTTGAGGCCGACGGGCGGGGTGATGAGGCTGATCTCGGTCGCGACCACGACCACGATGCCGAACCAGATGAGGGCCGCGTCGGGGGTCGCGAGGGCCGTCGACGCGAAGTCGAGCTCGAACATCAGCGGGGCGAAGACGGGGACGGTCAGCAGGATCATCGACAGGCTCTCGAGCACGCAGCCGAGGGCCAGGTAGATGAGGACGATGCCGGCCATCACGACCCAGGCGTTCACCCCGAGAGACCCGATCCACGCGCCCAGGGCCTCGGGCAGCCCCGCGAAGTTGATGAAGCTCGAGAAGATCTCCGCGCCGATGAGGATCGCGAAGATCATCGCGGTGGTCCGGGCGGTCTGCACGCAAGCGTCGAACAGTTGACGGGCGGTCACCCCGCCGGCCGCCACCGTGATGCACAGGGCGGCGCCCGCGCCGACCCCCGCCGCCTCGGTGGGCGTGAAGAGGCCGCCGTAGATGCCGGTGAGGATGAGGACGAACAGCGCGGCCACGGCCACGACCCCGAAGCGCTCGCGGGTCGAGAACGGCTCCCGGTGCTCGGTGCGCGGGGCCGCGGCGGGGTCGAGGCGGACGACCACCGCCACCGCGAGGACGTAGAAGACGACGCCCACGATGCCCGGCACCACGCCGGCGATGAAGAGCCGGCCGATGTCGGCCTCGGTCAGCAGCCCGTAGACGATGAGGATGACGCTCGGGGGAATGAGGATGCCCAGCGTGCCCCCGGCCGCGATCGAGCCGGTGGCGAGGCTGTCGGCGTAGCCGTAGCGCCGCATGGAGGGCATGGCGACCTTCGACATCGTGGCCGCGGTGGCGAGCGACGAGCCGCAGACGGCGCTGAACCCGCCGCAGGCGACCACCGAGGCCATGGCGAGGCCGCCGCGCACCCGCCCGAGCAGGGCGTTGGCGGCGGCGTAGAGGCCGTGGCTGACGCCCGAGATGGTCAGCAGATTGCCCATCAGGATGAACAGCGGCACCACCGACAGCGAGTAGGAGAGGCCGGTCTCGAAGGCGACGTTCCCGACCATGGCCCAGGCCGCGGACCAGCTTCGGAGCAGGGCGAAGCCGACGGCGCCGACCGCGGCCATCGCGAACGCGATGGGCACCCGCAGGAAGACGAGCGCGAGCAGCGCCGCGAACCCGAGCAGGGACGCGGTCACGAGGCGCTCCGTGTGGACCTGGCAGGTCGAGGCCCTGTACCGCGCCGGCGATGGACGAGCAGCGATTCGGTCACGAAGCGCTCCGCGCCGGCGGCGTCACGCGGCCGGCCCGCCCATCGTGGCCTGGCGGCTCCGTCCGGCGCTCGACCAACCCCCCACCGGTCCGCGCTGTTCCATGGCGCAGGCTCCTGACGACGGCGAGCACGCCGCTGAGCGCCGCCATGCCGGCCGCGAACCACCCGAGCGGCGCGAGCGGCACGAGGAGCGCGTCGGTCGCCGCCTCGTCGTTGGCCAGCCGCGTGCTGTAGACGGCGAGCCGCCACGCGATCGCCCACAGGGCGGCCGCCGACGCGAGGCCGCCGAGCCACGTCAGCGCGGTCCGGACGCGGGGCGGCGAGGCGTCGAAGAGGGCGTCGACGGCGACGTGCTCTCCCGTCATCGTCGCGAGCGGCAGGGCCGCGAAGACGAGCGCCCCCAGCATGAGCTCGGTGAGTTCGAACGCCCCCGGCAGGGGGGCGGTGAAGACGTAGCGGCCGATGACGTCGATGACGGTGAGGGCCGCGAGGCCCATCAACAGGCACGCGCAGCACCCGCCGAGCCAGAGGTCGAGCGCGCGCAATGGCGAGGCGGAAGCCGGCACGGTGCTACCTGCCCATGCCGGCGCCCCGGCGCAGGGCCGCGAGCGCGGCCCGGCCGTCGTAGCCCCGGGTCGCCACTCTCCCCGTCCACCGGGCCTCGTGCTCCCGCGCCAGCGACCGGATGGCGTCGAGCATGGGGGGCGGCGCGTCGTAGATGTCGATGCCCGCGGCGCGGATCGCCTCGATGGCGCGCGTGTCGGCGTCGTTCCACGCGCGGCCCACCCGCTCGGCCAGCGCCTCGCCCGAGACGGCCTCGATGGCGGCCCGGTCCCGCGCGGATATCTTCCGCCACGCGTCCTCGTTGGCGACGACGTACCAGGTGGTGTTGTAGATGCCTCCCGGCACCCGCATGGCGTAGCGAAGGTGGGGGGTCAGGCGGAAGGCGGTCGTCGCCTCCCAGGTCATGGTGAGGCCGTCGATGACGCCGCGCGAGAGCTTCTGGTAGACGTCGCCGCTGTCCATGAACAGGGTCGTCGCGCCGAGCTCGTCCATGAGCTCGGCGACGTAGCCGCCGGGGGTGCGGATCTTCAGCCCCGCGAGGTCCGCCGGGCGCTCGATGCGTCGGACGTTGTTGTAGAGGATGCCGGGGCCGTGGACGAAGAGGCCCAGCAGCTTGACGCCCTCGTGCTCGGCCTGGGCGTCGAGCCGGCCGGAGTACACCCGCCAGAATGCCCGCGACCCCGCCGCCGCGTCGTCGCCGATGAACGAGAGCTGGGCGAACCGCGACCGCGGGAACCGGTTGTCCCGGGTGAACGAGTGGAGGCCGTAGGTCAGGTCGGCGATGCCGTCGACGGCCAGGTAGTAGTGCGACGGCGGCGAGCCGAGCGGCCTTGCCAGCAGGCGCACCGTCACCCGGCCCTCGGTCACCGCCTCGATCTGCTCGATCCAGGGCACGAACGCGTTGGCGACGATGGGGTGCCGCGGCGGGAGCCACGACGACATCACCAGCTCGGTCCTGGCGCCCGTGGTGAGACCCTGAGTTGCGCCGACGGCAGCGGGGCCGTTCGCGGCAGGTTCCCGGGCGCAGGCCGCGGCGGCGACGGCCGGTAGGACCGCCAGCGACAGCAGGGCCGTCCACTCCCAGCCGGTGCGCCCGCGCATCACTCGTCGAGCTCCTTTCGGTCCTGCGGCGCCAGCAGGGCCGCGCGCCCGCCGCCGGTGCGCCGGCTCGTCACTTGTCGAGCTCCTTCTCGTGCATCCAGGCCGCGTGCCGCGGCGCGCGCTTGGTCTCGGACCACTCGCGGAGCATATCCCACTTCACGGCGTCGAGCCTGGCCAGCTTGGCCTCCTCCTCAGGGTCGGGGCACGCGAGCTCGATGCGGTGTCCGTTGGGGTCGAAGAAGTAGACGGAGTGGAAGATGGCGTGGTCGGTCACCCCGAGCACGTCGACGCCGTTGGCCTCGAGGCGCGCCCTGAACGCGAGCAGGGTCTCGCGGTCCTTCACCTTGAAGGCGATGTGCTGGACCCATTCGGGCGTGTTGGGGTCGCGCCCCATCTCGGGCTTCGTGGGCAGCTCGAAGAAGGCGAGCACGTTGCCCTGCCCGGCGTCGAGGAAGACGTGCATGTAGGGGTCGGGCTCGTGCGTGGACGGCACGCGGTCCTCGGCGATGGCCAGCACGAAGTCCATGTTGAGGTTCTTCACGTACCAGTCGACGGTCTCCTTGGCGTCCCGGCAGCGGTAGGCCACGTGGTGGATCCGTTCGAGCTTCATCGGGGTCCTCTCTTCGGTCAGGCATCGCGCCGAGGGCGGTTCCCGGCATCGCCGTCCGTCGGCTCCGTGCGCGACTCGGATGGCGTCCCGGCGATCCCGCGCGCGGCGCCGCTCTCGTCGCCGCCGCCCGTCGGAGATTCGGCGGCCCGGAACGCCTCGCGGAGGACCTGCCGGTCGCCGACGTGGTTGGCGAGAATCAGCACCAGGCGGGCGTTGATCGCGTCGCTCTCGGCCTTGGAGCGGCCCTCGTGCAGCGACAGCAGCTCCTCGTAGAAGCCGTCCGGATCGTCGATGTTCGGCCCGGTGCGCAGCTCGCTCATGCCGGGTGCCCCACTGCCACTCGTAGCGCGCGCGCGACCGACGCCTCGTCGAACGACGGCCAGCGCGCGGCGACGTGCTGGTCGGGACGAATCAGGTAGACCGCCGAGGCCGCGGCGCCCAGGTAGCGCTCGCGCAACGCGTCGGAGGGGGCCGCCGCGGCGTCGAGGCGCAGCCCGTCGACCGGCAGTCCGTCGACCTCGAGGCGGTCGGGCGCCGGGGTGTCGACGGCCAGGAGCCGGAAGCGGCCGCCGAGAGCGTCGACGAGCCAGCCGTCCTCGAGCGGGACGTCCGAGGCCGGCGCGCCGGGCCGGGTGCGCCGCGGCAGGGCGGGGTGGTCGGGGCCGTTCAGCGGCGAGCCGTCGTGCACGCACGGCACCGACAGGCGGCCCGAGTTGACGAGGGGCCGGGCGAACGGCAGGTTCTCCGACAGGTCGAGCACCGCGTCGCGGAAGAGGCGGCTCGTCGCCGACTTGGGGGTGATGAAGTCGGTCGACCGCGTCGAGGCGACGAGGTTCTCGTCGGCGGCCTGGATGCGCTCGTGGTCGTAGCTGTCGAGCAGCCGCTCGGGCGCGAGTCCCTCGATGACGAGCTTGAGCTTCCAGCACAGGTTGTCGGTGTCCTGGAAGCCGCTGTTGGCGCCGCGCGCCCCGAACGGCGACACCTGGTGGGCCGAGTCGCCGGCGAAGACGACCCGACCGTGCCGGAACCGCTCCATGCGGCGGCACTGGAAGGTGTAGACCGACACCCACTCGAGCTCGAAGCGCACGTCGGGGCCCAGCATCGCCCGCAACCGGGGGACGACGTTCTCGGGCTTCTGCTGCTCGTCGCGGTCGACGCCGCGGCCGAGCTGGAGGTCGATGCGCCAGACGTGGTCGGGCTGCTTGTGGAGCAGCGCCGACTGCCCCCGGTTGAACGGGGGGTCGAACCAGAACCACCGCTCGGTCGGAAAGTCGGCCTCCATGACGACGTCGGCGATGAGGAAGTTGTCCTCGAAGACGCGGCCGACGAAGTCGGCGCCGAGCATGCGCCGCACCGGCGAGCCGGCCCCGTCGCAGGCGAGCAGCCAGCCCGCCTCGAGGCGGTAGGGGCCGTCCGGGGTGCCGACCTCCACCCCCACCCCGTCGGGGCGCGGGTCGACGCCGACGACCTCGTGGCGTCCCCTGAGCTCGACGGGCTTGCCGAGGCGCTCGAGGGCGCGCAGCCGCTCGACGAGATACTGCTCGCAGTAGTACTGCTGCAGGTTGACGAAGGCCGGCCGCTTGTGCCCCGCCTCGGGCAGGAGGTCGAACCGGTAGACCTGCCGGCGGTCGAAGAAGACCTTCCCCGTGCTCCAGGTCACGCCCTTCTCCACCAGGCGGTCGCCGCAACCCAGCCGGTCGAGGATCTCCAGGGGCCGCTTGGCGAAGCAGATGGCGCGCGAGCCGCCGCTCACCCGGTCGTTGTCGTCGAGCACCACCACCGGCACGTCCTGCTGCGCGAGGTCGATGGCCGCGGCGAGCCCGATCGGGCCCGCGCCGACCACCACCACCGGGTGGAACGCGACGGGGTCGGCGTCCTGGTCCGGCGACCGCCGGTAGGGGTAGAGCGGCGCCGGGTCGGACGCCGCGGCGTCAGGGCTGTCCATCGCCCTGCAGCTCGGCCCGCATGCGCCGGTCGCGCTCGGCCGTCCAGATGCGCGGGGTGTCGATGCCCAGCGCCTCGTCGCAAGCGCGGGCCACGTCACTATCCATCGCCCTGCAGCTCGGCCCACATGCGCTGGTCGCGCTCGGCCGTCCAGATGCGCGGGGTGTCGATGCCCAGCGCCTCGTCGTAGGCGCGGGCCACGTTGAACGGGAGGCAGTGCTCGTAGATGGCGTAGTCCGAGAACCGGCCATCGCAGGCGGCGCGGCAGGCCTCGAACGCCTCCTTCAGGCTGCCTCCCCGCGCGGCGACCCGCGCCACCGGCCGATACGTGCCGGCCAGGAAGTCGGCGGTCAGGTGGATCGCCTCGCTGACCCTGTCCGACCCCACGAGGGCGTCCCCCCGGCCGGGCATCAGCGCGTCGGGCCGGAAGCCCTGGACGGCGGCCAGCGTCGCCGGCCAGTCGCCGAAGTGACCGTCGCCGCAGTAGCAGGCCGAGCGGTACTCGACGATGTCGCCGCTGAACATGACGCCCGCGTCGGGCACCCAGGCCACGATGTCGCCCGCCGTGTGGGCGCGTCCGAGCCACGCCAGGTCGACGCGGCGGCGGCCGAGGTAGAGCGTCATGCGCCGGCGGAACGTGACCGTCGGCCACGTCAGCCCGGGGATCGACTCGGCCGCCCGAAACAGCCGCGGGAAGCGCGCGTACTCGCTGTCCCAGTCCTCCTGCCCCCGCTCGCGGATCATCGCCCGGCAGGCCTCCGACGCAATGATCTCGCTCGCCCCGTAGGCCGAGGCGCCCAGCACCCGCACCGCGTGGTAGTGGCTCAGCGTGACGTACTTGATGGGCTTGTCGGTCACCCCGCGCACGCGCTCGACGACCTGCTGCGCCATCACCGGCGTGGCCTGGGTGTCGATGACCATCACCGAGTCGTCGCCGATGATGACGCCCGTGTTCGGGTCCCCCTCGGTCGTGAAGCCATAGAGATCGCGGGCTATCTCCGAGAACGAGATCTTCTTCTCGCTCAGGTCGCCCGTGGACGCGAAGGCTCTGGTCACCGCGGATTCCTCTCCAGCTCGTCCCAGGGCACGTCCTGGGCCGGTAGCACCTTGCCGGTGCAGGCGCCGAAACCGATGCGGTGGCCGTCGCCCTGCGCCCACCCGCGAAGGCTCATCGTGTCGCCGTCCTCGACGAAGCTCCGGGTCTCTCCCGAGTCCAGGGTGATCGGTTCCCTTCCCCCCCAGCTCAGCTCCAGGAGCGACCCGTACTGTCCCCTCTCGGGGCCCGACACGGTCCCCGATCCCAGCAGGTCGCCCACGTTCATCCGGCAGCCGCCGACGGCGTGATGGGCGAGCTGCTGGGCCGACGAGTAGTACATGTGACGATAGTTGGTTCGCGCAATCGTCGTGGCCGCGTTCGCTCCCTCGGGCCGCATGTCCACGGCGAGCTCGATGTCGTAGAGCATCGCGCCCGGCTCGTGGAGATACGGCAGCAGCGGGCGTTCGCGCTCCGGCGTCGCCACCCGGAACGGCTCGAGGGCCGCCTTCGTCACGACCCAGGGGCTGATGGACGTTGCGAACGCCTTGGCCTGGAAGGGGCCCAAGGGCTGGTACTCCCAGGCCTGGATGTCGCGCGCCGACCAGTCGTTGAGGAGCACGTAGCCGAAGATCATCTCGTCGGCCTCGGCCACGCTCACCGGCTGCCCCATGGGGTTGGCGGCCCCGACGACGGCGCCCAGCTCGAGCTCGATGTCGAGGCGGCGGCTCGGCCCGAAGCGCGGGACGTCGGCGCCGGGCGGCTTCGTCTGACCGAGCGGGCGCCGCACGTCCGTCCCGCTCACCACCACCGTCGACGCGCGGCCGTTGTAGCCGATGGGGACGTGCAGCCAGTTGGGCGGCAGGGCGTTGTCGGGGCCGCGGAACATCGTGCCGACGTTGAACGCGTGCTGGCGGCACGCGTAGAAGTCGGTGTACTCGGCGACCGCGAACGGGAGCGCGAGCCGGACGTCGCGCCCCGGAACGAGCGCGCGCTCGCGGAGGGCGGCGTCGCGCTCGAGCCTCGGGTCGCCCCCCGCCGCCAGCAGCTCCGTGAGCCGCGCCCGGACGGCCGCCCAGGCCCGCGGCCCGAGGGCCATGAAGTCGTTCAGCCCCGGCTCCCGGAAGACCGGCGCCGACCCGCCGGCGTCGAGCACCCGCTCCGCTTCGAGCACGGCGAGGTCGACGACCGCGTCGCCGATCGCCGCTCCGCACCGCGGCCGCTCCGTGCCCCGAGCGAACACGCCGTAGGGCAGATTCCGAACCGGGAAGTCGCAGTCGGGCTCGTTGGCCTGATCGAGCCAACTCTTCGGCGGCAGACTCATCGACGTCGATCCGACGGTCCCCGGGTGAACCGGACTCGGCACCGCGTTCGCGATGACGGTGGGACTGTACCGATTCTAGCGCGGATGGGCGCGAGACGTCCGCCTGAACCACCGCTCCTTGTCTTCCTCTACCGCGGCGCGCGCCGAGCGACAAGCCGTGGATGGCCTGCGCGGGGACGGTCGAGGGAACGAGGGACGACAGCCGAGCCGATCCGGCGCCGCTTCAGGCACAAGCGGGTGAAGGAGGTCTTCATGGCGACGCCATCACTCTAGCGTTGCGCGGCCGTACTGCTCGTGATCGGGTGCCGGAATTCACGCGGAGCAGTGGTGCCGGCGGCGTCAGAACGCAAAGCGGACGCCGGTGCCCAAGCGGAAGCCGCCGAGGTCGAGCCCATGGAGCGAGGCCCGCACGTAGCGGAGATCCATGTCGAGCATCGGGCCTGCTTTCGGGAACCGCACCGTGAAGCCGCCGTAGAGCTGCAGGTTCGGCGTCCACGCCTTGAACAGGGCGTGGTCGAGCACGCCCGCGGGCTGGCGTTCGGTCGCGAGCCCCAAGGGGATGTAGCCGGAAGCCCCCGGGAAGTACCGCGACACCCCGGCCCCGAAACCGAGGTAGGGTTTGCCGACCGGCAGGGTCGGGAGGGTCGGGGCCGGCCCGTCGTGGTTGCCGAAACGGTACGTGAACCGGCCCGCGAGATCGACCTGCATCGCGCGCTCACCGGTGAAGACCTGCGCCGCGTGCTCTCCGGCAGAGAACTCCCCGAGCCGGCTGCCCGGCGTCGCCAGCGACGCCACGGACTGGGCGTCCATCACGGGGTGTGTAGTCAGGTCGAGTCCGGCGCCGGCCTCGACGCCCGCGGTGAGCAAGCGCCCCGCGTAGAACGCGACCCCCTCCACGAAGTGACGGTTCCCCTGCACCGGGTCGATCGGCTTGCCCGCTTGCGACCGCAGTTCGCCGGGCGAGCAGGCCCCGCCCGGCAGGCAGCTTCCGTGAAAGGAGCTGCCGCCCCCGCCGGTCGAGACGCCCCACGAACGGAAGATGGCGTGGACGCCAACGGACCACGGGTCGCGGAGCGGTCTGCGGAGGGACCGGACACGTCGAGCCTCGTCGCCGTTCCGCTGCGGGCGCGAGCCGTCGTCACGCTCATCGGCGGCGTGAGCTTCGACGGCGCCCGCGGCGCGGGGCTCGGGTGGACCCGCCGCAGCCGGTCGGCCGGCCAGCGCCGCAAACGCGACTACGACGAGGAGGAACCGGGCAACCGGCCGAATCCAGCGCATACCGCGCCTCCCGATGCAGTGCGTCCGTCGGGCTAGCGTAACACGAGGGCGAGCCCGTGGAGATCGCGGAAGGAGCGCGCGACGCACTCCGGGAGGTGGGTGTAGAACTCTTCGACAAATGTCATGACCTGGATCACTTGCCGCCGGTCAGCACGGACCACAGGTACAGCAGCATGCCGGCGCTCATGAGCGCTGCGCCCGGAACCGCGAACAGGAAGAACGAGACCGGGTGGTTCCAGAGGAACGTGGCCAGCGCCACGCCCAGCCCCGATGCGGTCAACAGGCCCGACATCTGCAGTCGGCCGGCCAGCCCGTTCCGCGGCCCCGGCAGGCGCACCCGGCTCATGGCAGCCTCCCGGGGTCGAGGAGCGGGTACCGGTCGAGCTGCGCCGTTTCGTGCGCCAGGTTGTGGCACATCACGCACGACCGGGTTCCGTCCCGCAGGTCGGCGAGAAAGCGCGCATGGGCGGCCTGCTCCTCGTAGGATCGGCTGCCTTGGTGGCAGGCGAGGCACGCGCGGTTCTCGAACGGCTCGTACAGCCGGACGGGATCGGAGGCCGTCCCCCACACGGCGTGCCACACGTGCCGGACGCCCCGCAGCTTGTCGTCGACGCCGCCGAACATCGTGTAGTTGGTGTGGCAGGTGTAGCAGGCGCGGTCCACCGAGACCCGCCGGTTCTGGTAGTGCGCGGCCGGCAGGAACCGCGGATCGTCGATGCGCAGGCTCTGCCGCCAGGGCTCCATCAGGTGACACGACAGGCAGAACGTCGTGGACTTGGCCTGCTCGTAGTGCCGGACGGTGCCGCCGAGGAGCACGAGCCCGGGCAGCGCGAAGAGGGCCGCGAACGCGGCAATCCGTCGCCCCACGGTGGCCGCCGCCTCGCGCCGCGGTCCGCCGATGGACCGCGGCGCGGGCACGGGAACGCCGGCTTGGGGTCGCTGCTACCCCTCGCTGAGCTCGTCGTAGGCCACCCCCAGCACGCCCTCCAGGCTGAGCAGGGCGAACGGCGACACGTGGTCCTCGAACCCGGGCAGGGCCTCGGTGGCGGTGATCTCGTCCCGCGATCGGCCCGCCTGCATCTCGCGGCGCGTCAGATCGAGCGCCGCCGTGAAGTAGTCGCGCAGGTGCGCGAGCTCGCCCTGGTCGCCGGTCACGCCGGCGCCCGGGGTGCCGTGCCCGAAGATGTAGATGGTGTCCGCGGAGTGCGCGGCCGCCACCTGCTCCAGCACCTCGATCCAGCCCGAGATCCGCGCCCCGAGGCCCGGTCGACGAACGGGTGCAGGCGGTTGAACATCAGGTCGCCCATGTGCACGACGTTGGCCTGCTCGAAGGTCACCACGCAGTCGCCGCTCGTGTGGCCGGCGCCGTGGTACCGGGCCACCACCGTCTCGTCGCCGATGGTCGTCCGCCACTCGTCGCTGAAGGTCTCGTCCGGATAGGCCTGGGCGTCCTCGTTGCCCGCCTCCTGGGCCGTCCGTCGCTGCCACGCGGCGCTGTTCTCGTGGGCCACGATCGTGCCGACGACGGGGCGGAACGTCTGGTTGCCGCCCACGTGGTCGCCGTGGTGGTGGGTGTTGACGAGGATGTCGATGGCGTTGGACGACCGTTCCTGGATGCCCTCGATGCAGGCGGCCGCCGCGGCCGCGTTCTGGCTGTCGATGATCAGGATCCCGTCCGAGTTCACGAGCCACCCGATGGTGCCGCCCTGGCCGTTGAAGATGCCCACGCCCCGCCGCAGGTCCTCGAACGACGTGGTGAGCTGTTGCATGCCGACGAGCGGCAGCTCCCTGAGGGCCGCCGCCATCACCGTCATGCCCGACGTTGCGAGAAACTGGCGTCTGTTCATGGTTCTGTTCTCCTTCCCGCTGTCCACGCGGCCGCTTCGGCGCCGGCACGCATCGAGAGTGTCGACGACCGGGCATGTCGCCGGGGCGCGACGGCTTGCGGCCGACCCGCGCCCATGAGCGAGAGGCGGATCATAGCCGATGGATGACCGCCGCCGGCCCGCGTGGCCGCCATCGATTCCGATCGAGGTGGGGCGCCCTCCGGGTGACCCTGGCCGGCCCCGGCGCGCCGGGTCAGGGCAGCGAGGTCGGCGCGTCCGGCTTCGGGATCTCGGGCTCGACCCACTCGTTGCGGACGCGGCGCCGAATCGTCTTCAGGCCGAAGAACACGCCCAGCTCGATCTCCACGAGGGTCCGGTCGGGAATCCAGAGGCCCGATTCGATTCGGCGGAAATCGAGCCGGCCGGTCGCGCGGCGGAGGGTGCCGGCGATTCCCCACAGCCAGCGGACGGGCTGCTGCATCTCGAACTCGGCCCGCCTCACGCCGTAGTCGTGCTGCGCGATCCAGAGGCGGCCCGTCGAGCGGTTCATCGCCCGGTCGAGGCGCCGGTTGTCGGGCAGCCGTCCCTCGCGGGGCTCGAACCCGATGACCCAGCAGACGCTGCCGCCGACGACGTCGGTGCCGACGAGCGTGGTGACGTAGCGGTCCATCAGCTCGCGGTCGAAGTCGACGCGCATCTCGTCCGGTTGGTAACGCTCGCCCCGCTCGGCGTGGCGTCTCGCCTCGCGGACGAAGTCGTCCCTCTTCTCCCGCTCGTCCCGGGCTTCGTCCTCGTCGAGGGGGCCGCCGTCGCGCCCGATGACCTCCGAGTAGAAGTGGCCCTCGAGGGGATAGTGGCGGTTGCGGGTCGTCTCGGTGTCGGTCACGCGCCCGTCGCCGTCGAGCGATTCGACCCGGCCGTCGGTGAAGTACTCGAAGCCGAGCTCGAACGCCACCACCCGCTGCCCGGCCGCCTGTTCGAGAGCGCGATCGATGATCTGATGCGCGGCGGCAGGGGCGTAGAGGGCATCGAGGGCGTCGACTTCCGGTGACGCGTCGAGGGCGCCGACGACTTGAGGAACGGCGTCGAGAGCGCCGACGTCAGGAGCTGCATCGAGGGCGCCGACTTCGGGGGCCGCGTCGATGGTCGCGACAACCGGGGCCGCGTCGTGGGGGCCGACGTCGGGAGACTGAGCCGCCGCTGCAAGGGGAACGCAGACCAACCCGAAACTGCACGCCGTCGCCGAGAGTCGATTCGTCACCGGCCCGCTCCTTCCTCGCACCGCGCCTCGTCCCTTGTTCTTTCGGCAGAACCGGTGCCGAGGGACACCCGCGGCTCGAAGAACGGGCGCTGCGCGGGGCGGCCGCGCCTGGCCTCGGCCCGCCCCGGCACCCGCGAGGCCCATGCTACCACCAGAGACTCATGGACAAGAGATCCATGCAGCCGCGCGGCGGTCGGTGCCGGTTGTCACGCGCCGCCGCCCGGAGGCATCGAGTTGCGCCGCTTTCCCGGTGCCGGTGGTTCCCCGCAGTGCGGGAGGCGGGTTGAGCTGTCGCGTGCCTTCGCGGGCGGACACGAAAAAGCCCCGGTTCCCCCTTGAGGGAACCGGGGCCCAGGTCGGTCTGCGTCAGCGACGTTGGGTTACCCCGCGCGGGGTCCCGGCGCCGCGTGTGCGCTGGAGGTCCCTACGAGGACGCCACCTCCGCAGAACCGCTGCCATAGTCGTCCACGGGATCACCTCCTTTTGGGGCGAGCCATCTGAGTGTCGGGTCCCAACCCGGCCGGCCGCCGATCCGCCCCGCATCGACCGGAGACCGCCGCGCCATCGCGCGGGTCAGCACTGATCCCATCGTCGGACAAGCCGCGTTCCCCTGTCAAATCGGCGCCCGGCGCGGACCGCCGCCGCGCCGCCGCCGCGGGTCGAGCTGCCCGCCCGCATCGCGCTCGCCGGAATCGTCGCCGGCGGCCGGCCGATGGCGCGTAGAATGGCACCGTGATCTACCGAGACGAGAGCGGCGTCGAGTACGTCCCGGTGCCGCTTCCCACCCACGAGGTGACGGACGCGGTCGCCGTGGACGCGCGCCGGGTGAGTCGTTCCCACGTGCGCAAGCCGATGCCGGTGTACGCCGGCACCGACGGGGCGGAGCTGGCCGTCCAGCCCCGGAGCCACCGCCGGCGCTGGACCGACCGGCAGTGGCTCGCCTTCGAGGAGCACCTGCGCCTGGAGGTCGACCTCGCGAAGAGCGACCCCCCGGCCGCTGCGGTGTGGGTGATCCGGCGCCACGACCGCGGTACCGCCTGACCGGTCCCGGGAGTCCGCGCCGAGGCGGAATGCGACCGCCTCGAGCGCCTTGTGCGGCGCTTGCAGGCGGGCTGAGAACAGCCGCGCGGATCCGGGAGGTCACGCCGTTGGGTTGGCCCTTCTCGGCCTGCGGCCGCCGTCACGCCTGACGCGGCGCGCACCGCGTACCGCAATGTCTCGAGGACCATTCACCCCGACGTGTGCAAGGGCCCGGAGGCGACCAGGCTGATGCGCCTTGCGACTGAGTGTTACGAGCGGATCACCAAGGCGTGAGCGGTAGCCGGCCGGCTTGGGGTCCGCCCCGCAAGTCGTTGCGGCTGCCGGTACGGAAGGGCCCGGATGGACGCGAAGCTGCCGCTCTACGCGCAGGCGTTCAAGGACGGATGGACCGACGCCGAGCTGAGGCCATCTCCTCGGTCGGCATCTGCCCCGTGCTGAGGAACGCCACCGACTCCGGTCCGTGCCGCGCCTGAATCGCCTGAAACGTTCGACCATCGTCCGCAGCGCCTCGTCCCAGCTCACGGGGCGCCGGACGCCGGCCGCGTCGCGCCGGAGCGGCGTGGTGGCGCGGTCGCCGGCGTCGAGCACGGTCAGGGCTTCCCAGCCCTTGGGGCAGGCGACGCCGCGGTTCACGGGGTAGTCGGCGGCCGGCGTGAGACCCACCGCCACGCCCTCCTGCAGATGGACGGTGAGGCTGCAGCCGGTCGAGCAGTAGCCGCACACCATGTCGATGGTGGCGTCGGGCTTGCCCTTCGCGGGGACCTGCCCGAGGCCGAAGCCGCCGGGCGTCCGCAGCAGATCGCGGGTCAGGCGCCCGTCGCGTTGATGCAGCATCGGTTACAGGGTTCCCGGCATGCGCGGCGAGGCGACCGCCGCGAAGAACAGGTAGCGCTCGAGCAGCTCGCCGGCCAGGCAGCCCACGAAGAGCATGCCGACGAGCACGACGAAGACGAGGTCCTGGCCCTGCTCCGGCGGCGCCGGGACCCGGCTCAGCAGCAGCAGGCCCGGCATGGCGAGGCCGCCGAGCAGTCCGGCCGCGAAGCGCGCCATCGTGACGTTGGAGAGCGCGCCGGTCATCAGCCACGCCGTGCGCTTCAACGAGGTGGTCGACCGGGACGCCAGGTGGCGGAACAGCGCCGCCTCGAACAGCAGCTTCGCGGCCGAGGCGACGACGAGTCCGCGGCACAGAATGGCGCCGTAGCGGTCGACGGCGGCGCCGGCCAGCTCCGCGTCGCTGCCCGCGGCGACGATCAGCAGCGGCAGCCAGGCCGCGGCCAGGCCCAGCACGGCCGTCGTCAGGAAGAAACGGCCGGCGGTGGCCGGACCGTTCCAGAAATCGCGCTTCGTATAGTCGTAGACCATCACCGAGCAGAGCACCCCCACGACGCCCGACAACGCGACGGCCCAGCCGAGCCACCACCCGAAGCCGGCCTCGACCGCCGCTCCGGGGCCGGCCGCCAGTCCCCAACCGGCGAGCCGTCCCAGCCAGCCCGCCGATCCCGCCCAGGGCCATGCGGCATAGACCACCGCCAGCCCCGCGAACACGCCGAAAGCCAGGATCTCGCGGCTGAGCCACGAGTGCCGCAGCCCCAGAACGGCCCGGTAGGCGTAGCGCGGCCGGCCGAGGTGCAGCACGCTCACCCCGAGCGCCAGCAGGCCGAACACCAGCGCGCTCGCGCTGTGCACCGGGCGGATGCTCGCCGTCAACGCCCCCGGAACCAGCAGCTCCAGCAGCCGCTCCGCCAGGAACGCGCCGACCGAGAGCTGGGTGAGGACCAGCATCAGGATCAACGGCCAGTGCGCCTGCTCCGGGCGTACCGTGTGGTAGTCCGCCGGCACCATGTTGCGCGGGAGCACCCGCTCGGTCCGGTAGGCGGTGGTCGGCAGCGTCAGGGCCGGCTCCGGCGCCCCCGGCACGAACAGGTGGGTCTCGGACTCCTCGATCACCTGCTCCGTGTCCACCACGCGGATCGCGATGGCCCCGTTCGGACACGACTGCACGCAGGCCGGCGCTTCGCCTTCGGCGAGGCGGTCGCTGCACATGTCGCACTTGCGGACTATTCCCTTTGGAACGGCTGTACTTCGGCGCCTCGTAGGGACAGGCGAGCGTGCAGTACTGGCACCCGAAGCACTGGTCGTCGAGATGCTTGACGATGCCGGTGACCGGATCCTTCTCGTAGGCCTCCACCGGACACGCGTGCATGCAGGCGGGGTCCAGGCAGTGGTGGCAGGCCGTCGTGACGTGCTGGAGGACCGGCAGGCTCCCGCTCCCGCCGTGCAGCAGCCCGACGTCGCGCCACGACTCCTCCTCCTCGAGGCCGTTCAGGGAATGGCAGGCCGCGACGCACGACTTGCAGCCCGAGCAGGCGTCGAGATCCACGTCGAAGGCGTACTGCTGGCCGGCGGCCGGAGGGGTCGCCGGCATCAACGCCGAGTAGCGCTCGGCCAGCGCCGGACCACCGGCGCGGGCGGCGTCGTGCGCCTGCGCGAAGCGCGCCACGGCGGTTACCTGCTGCTCTTCGAGATAGCGGTCGACGAGGGTCGCTGTCGCAGTCATCACTTTCATCCCGCCCGCGCCAGCCGCGGCGCGGCGTGGAGCTGCTCGGTGTGCACGCGGTCGGCCGGCACCCCTTCCGCCTTCAGCCAGCGGGCAATCACGTCCATGAAGGTGGACGGTCCGCACAGGAAGCAGCGGCTGCCCATCAGGTCGTGCCCGCGGAAGGCGACCCGACAGGAGCCGTGACGCTGCCGCCGGAGGACGGTTGCGCCACGGTCAGCGACGCCGTCGTCGGCTTCAGGTAGACGTTTCCCTCTTCGACGAGCGTCGGATAGTGGGCGACGTCGTTGCCGGCCGGCTCCAGGCTGCATCCCGTGCACGCGTCGAACGTCCAGCCGTGCCAGGAGCAGGTGACGACCCCCTTGCTCACCGTCCCTTCGGCCAGCGGTCCTCCCTCGTGTGGACACAGGCCGTCGATCGCCCGCACCTGGCCGTCGATCCGGAACAGGGCATACGTATGACCGCCGACCTCCACCGACACCGCGGCGCCCTCGGCCAGGGCAGCCTCGCGGGCCGCGAACACGAAGCCGTCGTCGCGAGCGGGAGGCGACTCGACGGGCGCGTCGGCAGGGGGGGCGGCGTCTTCCTCCAGCCGTGCGAAGAGCCGGCGGACGCCGGCGCAGCCGGGGCAGAACACCGGCGGGTCCTCGCCCAGGTGGCGGTACTCGCACCGCTCGCAGATCCAGGTCGCCGGGCGGTAGTCGTCCTCACCCACCTTCGCGGCCTCGGCCTCGCGCAGCTTCGCGCGCCAGTAGGCGCTGAAGGTCTGTCCCTCCCGGTGCCGGATGTAGTACTCGTTGACCACCTCCTCGATGACGAGCGGAAGCTGGTCGACGTCCACCCCGAGCTTGTAGCGCAGGCCGAGGTGGATGTCGCCGGCCACCCCGCCGCCGAGATAGACGTCGAAGCCCTCGCGCGTGCCGACGAGCCGCCGCACCCGGACGCCCTTAAGGCCGATGTCGGCCGTGAAATGCTGCGCGCAGCTCGACGGGCAGCCGCTCATGTGGATACGGATGCCGTGCAGGGCGAGCGCCCGCTGCCGCAGGGTGTCGACCAGCCGGAACATCGCGCCCTTGGTCTCGGTCACCGCGATGTTGCAGAACTGCGTGCCGGTGCACGCCACCGTGTTGCGGGCCAGGGTGTCGGCGTGCATGCTGAGCCCGACCGCGGCGGCGTCGGTGGCCGCCGCGTCCCGGAACCCCCCGGGGATGTCGATCACGGCGAGCCCCTGCTCGTGCGTCGTCCGCAGTTGCCCGTCGCCCCAGCGCTTCGCGAGCACCGCCAGCGCCTCGAGCTGCCGCCAGCTCAGGCGGCCCAGCGGCACGCAGAGTCCCAGGGTCCAGAGATCCGGCTGCGCCTGCGGGAACCAGCCGACCAGATCGTCGTTGCGGGCCGCCGGCGTCGGGGCCGGCAGGTCCGGCCACGGGCGCAACGGAACCCGCTCGACGACCCAGGCCTTGACGGCGTCGATGCCGATCCGCTCGACGAGGTAGCGCAGGCGGGCCTGGTGGCGCTTCTCGCGCGACCCCTGGGCCCGGAACAGATCGAGCAGTGCCGCCGTGACCGCCACCACCTGATCGGGGTGGACCAGCACCGGCAGGTGCCACGCCAGGTGCGGGTTCTGTCCCTGGGTGCCGGCCACCAGCACCTGGAACAGCACCTCGCGGCCGACCCGGTGGGCCAGGAAGCTCAGGTCCTGCGTCCAGAAATGCACCGAGTGCCCGGCCGTCCCGTTCAGGCAGATGTTGAACTTGCGCGGCAGGTCGGAGTACTCGCGGCTGTCGACGAACAGCGACGTGACGTCCCGGCAGAGCTGGCGCGTGTCGATCAGCTCGTCCGGGAGCAGCCCGCTGAACGGGTGCGCGAACACGTTGCGGATGTTGTCGTGGCCGGTCTGCTTCGAGGTCAGCCCGACCGCGGCCAGCCGCTCGGCGACCTCCGGAAGCTGCTCGATGCCGAGCCCCTGCACCTGGAGGTTCGCGCGGGTGGTGACGTCGACGATGCCGTGGCCGTGCTCGTAGGCGATCGCCGCGATCTCGCGCGCCTGAGCGGAGGTAAGCTCCCCCGCCGTGATCCGGATCCGGTTCATGTACCGGCCCGGCTTGTCGCGCTTGCGGTAGAAGAAGCCGTACCACTTCATGCGCTCCAGATCGGGCGTCTCGATCTCGCCCATCGGCGTGCGGGCCCCGGCGTGACGCAGCACGTCGGGCCAGACGTCGAAGCTGTGCTTCTTCGATTTCCAGACTTCCGCCGGATTGACCATCGTCCTCTCCCGTCTATCCGGCGGCCTCGGCGGGCTCCACCCCCCCGGCGGCGAGCCCGGCCCGATCCGCCAGGGCCGCGTCGAGCGCCGTCCGCGCCTCGATCTCCGTCTGGCTGTCGAAACGGACCGCGAAGGCGAGGAACGCGGTGACCGTCACCAGCGCGCCGATGACGAGGAACGCCGTCGGCCACGGGATGGCGCCCCGGAACAGGAACCCGGCGGCGACCGCACCGGCGTTGCCGCCCGCGCCGACGATGCCGGCCACGGAGCCCAGCGCCTTCTTGTTGATGAACGGCACCACCGAATAGGTCGCGCCCTCGGACATCTGCACGAACAGGCTGAAGACGATGAGCGCGGGAATGGCCAGCGCCAGCGCCGGCATCTGCGAGAAGAGCATCAGGGCCAGCCCTTCGAAGAAGAGCGCGATGAAGAGCCAGCGCACGCGCCCGGAGAGTCCCCAGCGGCGTCCGAACACGTCGCCGAGCGCGCCGCCGAGGGTGCGCGCGAAGACGTTCATCAGGCCGAAGAGCATCGCCGCCGCGCCCGCCCACTGGACCGCCTGCACCGCGGTCATCGACGCGAAGAAATCGAAGTAGTCGATGAAGTAGAGGGCGAGAACGTTGTTGACGGTCAGCTCGATCCCGAAGCACGCGCCGTAGATGACGAAGAGCGCCCAGACCCGCGGGTCCTGCGCCGCCCTGGCGAACGAGCCCTTCACGCTCTGCTTGGGCGGCAGCTTGCCGGCCGCGCGCAGCTCCCGGTAGTTCCCCTCCGGCGCATCCTGCGTCAGGAAGTAGTAGGCCACGCCGACGAGGGCGCACATCGCCCCGGCGATCACCATCGCCGCCCGCCAGCCCGCCGCGTCGCTCAGCCCGAGGCCGGGGAGGAACTGGATGTTCGTGAACGGGATGTACGCTCCCACGGTCAGTATGCCGAGCACGATGGGCATGACGAGCTGCGTCACGCCGCCGCCCAGGTTGCCCCACCCCGCGGTGGTGGCGTTGGCGGTGCCGACCACGTTCGGCGCGAACATCACCGACGTGTGGTACTGCGTGATCACGAACGACGCCCCGATGATGCCGATCAGCAACCGGAAGACGAGGAACGTCTGGAAGTCCTGGGCCAGGCCGATGCCCATCACCGGCAGCGACCCGACGATGAGCAGCCAGGTATAGGCCCGCCGCGGCCCGATGCGGTCGCAGAGCCACCCGATGAGCAGCCGGGCGACGACGGTGATGGCAACCGATCCGATGACGAGCCAGCCGATCTGCGACTGGGTCAGCGCCATCTCGTCGCGGACGATCTTCATCAACGGCGCGATGCCGAACCAGGCGAAGAAACAAAGGAAGAACGCGAACCACGACATGTGGAACGCGCGCATCTGCGGGGTGCCGATGCTGAAGAGCCGAATCCGCGTAGCCTTGCTGGTGACTTCCATATCAGGCGCCTTCGACGCGCGAGCGAGTGGAATGGGTATGGCGACTGCCGGAACGCCGAACGGCCGGTAACCTCGTGCGATTCATGTCGACGTCTCCCGGCCTTCGAACGACCGCCGTGGCGACAGCGCCTGGCGACTTGGCCACAGGGAGTTGCAAAGCGTGGGCCAAGAGCCCCCCCGACCCGAGCCGTTTCCATTAACCGTTTGGAATCAATGACTTGTCTCGTATCGGCGAAGAGGAACGCGCCGGTGTGCTTCGTCACCGGACACCGACAGGAATGTAGTACCCTGCTTTACCGCTTGACGCCGTTGTGGAGTATGCACGCGTCGCGACGGCGCATGAGCAAGGCCTGGAGGATGCCCTGGTCGCGACTGTTCGCACAAGAGTGTTGCTCGCAGCCATTCATCTACAGATTTGTCGGCAGGAAGCAGGTGAGACATCCCCGAGGCCGGCGCACCGGGTCGGCGCACGCAGGTGTCGTTCGACAGAACTGTGGGCCGTGAAGCAGGAAATCGACAAGAAGAGGCGCCGACCCGAAGACGCCGGAAGCCTGCCGCGGCCGAGGCTTGGAGATGGCCTGTGCCCTTGTTCATGGGCACGGGCCGATGGCGGCCGCCCGGCCGCCGGGGTCCTTTCCGGAGATGGCACGCGTCTTGATTCACGCTCTGGACATGACTACCTGCGACTCTTCTTGCGCACTGCCCACGCGCCGCCGTCCGGGCATGGTGATGGCGCTCGCCTTCGGTCTCATCGTTGCGCCGGCCGCGGCCGGCGTCGACGACGACGACTTCCGGTCCGCAACCGGGGCGGCCTCCGACGCGCCGTCATCCGGCTCCTCGGAGCAGGCCGCGGCCACGGCCCAGGCGGCAGTGGAGGAACCGTCCGACTGGCGCGAGATCCTGCCGGGCCTCACCATGGGCTCGCAGCTTCGCCTGCGGACCGAGAGCCGCCGCAACGCCAAGTTCGACGGCGCGCGGCCCGGCAACGACGAGGACTACCTGCTCTCCCGGTTCCGGTTCGACCTGACCTGGCAACCGAGCGACCGGGTCGCCGGTGTCGTCGAGCTGCAGGACGCGCGGATCCACGGCGAGCGGGCGATCAGCGAGACGCGCACGCCCAACATCTTCGCCGACCAGCTCGACGTCCACCAGGCGTACCTGGACGTCGGATCACCCGCGTCCGGCTCGCTGCCGGTGACGCTGCGCATCGGCCGCCAGAAGCTGGTCTACGGCTCACAGCGGATGGTGTCCCCGCTCGAATGGGTCAACACCGCGCGGGTGTTCGACGGCGCGCGGATCACCGCCGACGCCGGGCCCGGCCGCAGGCTCGACGCCTTCGCGACCCGCCTCGTGCCGGTCACGCCGACCGGTCTGAACGACCACGCGCCGACCGCAAGCCGGATGCTCGACAGCCAGCTCCACGGCGTCTACTACACCGACACCGCCCTGGTCGCCGGCGCTACGGTGGAGGGCTACTGGCTGCTGCGCCGCGCGGCGCGCCTCGACGACGCCGTCCACACCGTCGGCACGCGGGTCGACACGCGCCACGGCTCCTGGGCGTTCGACGCCGAGCTGGCCGCCCAGACCGGCCGCTACGGCGGTCTCGACCAGCGGGCCGCGCTGGTGCACGTCGGCGGCTCCTACACGACCGCCCTGCCGGGCCGCCTGAAGCTCGGTACGGCGTTCAATCTCGGCAGCGGCGACGACGACCCGTCCGACAGCGTCCACCGCACGTTCGATCAGCTCTACCCGCTGGGCCACGCCTACTACGGCTACATGGACCTCTTCGCGCTCCAGAACCTGCGCAACACCGAGGTCACGGCGGAAGCGGCGCTGCCGGGCCGCGCGCGGCTGCGCGTCGCCTGCAGGACTTCGCCCTGGTCGCACCCGGCGCCGACGCCTGGTACAACGTCGGCGGCGCCGTGGTCCACCAGTCCGCCGATGCGGCCATCTCGTCACACGTCGGCAACGAGCTCGACATCACGGTCCGGCTCCCGGTCGGGCCGGTCGGCCTGGAGATGGGCTACGGCCGCTTCTTCGGCGGCGCCTACCTGCGGGACGCGGACTTCACGCTGGACACCGCGGACTTCTTCTACCTGCAGACGATGGTCGGATTCTGAAGTCCCGCGATCCCATGGGAGGCGGAAATGTACCCATAGAGGCAGCTGCGGTCGACCGTCCGCAGACCCCGGTCCGGCCTTCGCCGTCGGCGACCATCGCGGCCGCGACTGCTCACCGTGGATCCTGGAATGGGGCGGACCGAGTTGGCCCGTACTGGACCCTGCAAAGGGTCGCCGTGTTCCGGTAACCCTTTTCTACAGGGCTATTTACCCTGGACGATGCTGCACGCGTTCGGGCTAGAATGGACGTATTGGAGTGGCCGTTGGTGGTGAAGCCCCGCGTCGCACACGGACTCACCGGCTAGCCGGCCGCGACAGGACGGACGCGTGCATCCCGTCGACGCCCTCATCGTGCTGGCCTTCGTCGCCTACGCGGTCAGCGCGGGCGTCCGCCACCGCCGGCAGGCGTCGAAGAACCTCGACGAGTACTTCCTCGCGGGCCGGACCCTGCCGGGGTGGAAGGCCGGCCTCAGCATGGCGGCGACGCAGTTCGCGGCCGACACCCCGCTGCTCGTCACCGGCATCATCGCCACCGCGGGCATCTTCGGGCTGTGGCAGCTCTGGATCTTCGGCGTCACCTTCCTTCTCCTCGGGTTCGTGCTGGCCGGGGCGTGGCGCCGGGCCGGGGTGGTGACCGACGCCGAGCTGACCGAGGTGCGCTACGGCGGCGCGCCGGCGGCGGCGCTGCGCGGCGTCAAGGCGCTCTACTTCGGCACCGTCATCAACTGCGTCACCCTGGCCTGGGTGCTCTTCGCGGCCGCGAAGATCGCCGAGCCCTTCCTGCTGTGGCACGCGTGGCTGCCCGCCGGGCTGTTCGAGCCGGTCGTGGCCCTCGTCGAGGCGATCGGCACGCCCCTCGCCATCGGGGGCGCCGGCGACCCCGAGGTGTGGGTCAAGACCGCCAACAACCTGCTGTCGCTGGTCCTGATCCTCGCCGTCGTGGCGTTCTACTCGGCCACCGGGGGGCTGCGCGGGGTGGTCGCCACCGACATGGGGCAGATCGCGGTCATGGGCGCGGGCACGGTGGCGTTCGCGGCGTTCGTGGTGGCCGAGGCGGGCGGCCTCGGCGCGCTGCCCGGGCGGGTGCAGGAGACGTTCGCGGCGGGCGGGCCGGGCGGCATCCGGCCCGACGAGATCCTCGCGTTCACGCCGGGGCACGGCAAGGACGTCACCTTCACGGTCCTGTCGCTGCTGGGGCTGCTGTGGCTCATCAACGCGGTGTCGGACGGCAGCGGCTACCTCGCCCAGCGGTCGATGGCGTGCCGCACGGACCGCGACGCGAAGACCGCGGCGGTGGTGTTCACGTTCGCGCAGGTGCTGGTGCGCAGCCTGCTGTGGCTGCCGCTGGGGGTGGGGCTGCTGGTGCTGTTTCCCCCCGACCCGGGGCTGGCCCCGGGCTTCGTGCAGGCCGACCGCGAGGCCACCTACGTCCGCGGCATGGCCGAGCTGCTGCCGGCCGGGGTGCGCGGCCTCATGCTGACGGGCATGCTCGCGGCCCTCGCCTCGACCGTCGACACCCACCTCAACTGGGGCGCCTCGTACTGGACCAACGACATCTACAAGCGGTTCATCTGCCGGGCGTGGCTGGGGACCGAGCCGAGCGGCCGCGCCCTGGTGTGGGTGGCCCGCGCCGCCGCGGTGCTGACCCTGGTGATCGCCCTCGGCATCATGACCCGGCTCACGTCCATCAACCAGGCGTGGCAGATCAACCTGCTGTTCGGGGCGGGCCTCGGGGTGGTGCTGGTGCTGCGCTGGATCTGGTGGCGGATGAACGCGTGGGCCGAGATTGCCGCGATGGTGGTATCGTGCGCGGTAGCCCCGCTGCTCATCTTCTTTCTGGACGACGGTCAGCAGCCGTTGCGGCTGCTGCTGGCGGCGGCGGCCTCGACGGCGGCGGCGCTGGCCGCGATTCGCTTCACGGCGCCCGAGGACCCGGCGCGGCTGGCCGCGTTCTACCGGCGCGTGCGGCCGGTCGGCTTCTGGGGGCCGGTGGCCCGCGCGGTCGACGGCGCCGGGGCCGGCGCGGAGGACGGGGCGCGGCGGCTCGGGCGCGCCGTGGCGGCCATGGCGCTGTGCTCGGCGACCCTGTTCTGCCTGCTCGTCGGGCTCGGGACGTGGCTGGTGGGCAGCCCGGCCCCGGACTGGATTCCCGCGCGCCCGCTCTGGATCGGCGGGCTGCTCGTCGTCGGGTTGGCGCTGTGCCCGGTGTGGTACCGGTTCGGGTACAAACCGTCCTCTGACGCGGTGCAGGCCGGGCCGGCAACCTGACGCCCGCGCGTCGGCGGCGGGCGGCGACGGCAGGAGACGACGATATGGCTCGACGGTGGGTGCTGGCCGGTCTGTGCGCGGCGATCGCGTCGCCGGGCGCCGCACAGCCGCTGACCGAGGCCGGGGCGGTGGCGCGGATGCGGGCGGAGTACACGCACGTGACCGCGCTGCGGCTCGGGGTGCGCGAGCTCGAGGCGGACGCCCGCGAACGGACCCTGGTCGCCAACCCGGCCGTCGCGTACACGCGCGAGGAGGCCGGCGCCGTCGTCGACGACTTTCTGCTCGTGAGCCAGGAGCTGCCCCTGTGGGGGCGGCGGGGGTTGCTGGGCGAGGCGGCCGGGCGCGGGGTCGCGGCCCGTTCGGCCGACGCCGACGCCCGCCTGCTGGCCATCGAGGCCGAGTTGCGCCTGGTGTTCACCGATCTCCTGCTCGCTCAGGAACGGGTGCAGTCGCTCGAGGCCGGCGTAGTGCGGCTCGACGCGCTGATTGCGGTGCTGCGGACGCGCGAGGAGGAGGGCGAGGGCTCGCGGTTCGACCGGCTGCGGGCCGAGCGCGAGGTGGCGGAGGTCGACGCCGACCTCGCGCTGGCCGGCATCGACCGGCGGCGGGCGCAGGCGCGGCTCGCCGCCTTCTTCGCCGCGGGGACCGACCCCGACGGGCTTGCCGCGGCGGGCCGTCTCGACGACCTTCCGGCCCCGCCGGTCCTCGCCCCCGCGGCTGGCGGGACGCCCGAACGCCGCCCGGACTATCGGGCGCTCGGCCTGGAGGGGGAGCGGTGGGGGGCCGAGGAGCGCGCGGCGCGGCGCCTGCGGCTGCCTTCCGCCCAGCTCACCGGGGGCATGAAGCGCAGCGGCGTGCTCGGGGCGATGGAGAGCGGGTTCGTGTTCGGCGCCTCGCTGTCGGTGCCGGTCTTCAATCGCGGCCAGGCGCAGGCGGCGCGGGCGGCGGCGGCCGGCGCGCGTGTCGAGGCCGAGCGCCGCAGCCTCGCCGCCCGTATCGCGGCCGAGGTCCACGCCGCCTCGGCCGCGGCGGCCGGCGCCCGCGAGCTGGCCGACCGCTATCGCGAGGACTCGGTGGCGCGCGCGGCCGAGCTCGTGGCCATCGCGACCGCGGGCTACGAGGAGGGCGAGTTCGGCATCCTGGAGCTGCTCGACGCCCATCGGGTCGCCCTGAGCGCCGAGCTGCGGTCGCTCGAGCTGTCGGCGGCGGCGCGTCGGGCCGCCGTCGAGCTCGACCGCGCTTCGGGGCGGGAGTTGACGCCGTGAGCCGCGGGCGGCCGGCGCCGGGCCCCCGTCGAGCTGGACAGTGTGTCGGGGCGGGAGTTGACGCCGTGAGCCGCGGGCGGCGGGTGCCGGGCCCCCGTCGAGCTGGACGGTGTGTCGGGGCGGGAGTTGACGCCGTGAGCCGCGGAGCGGCGCGGGCGCCGGGCCCCGTCGAGCTGGATGGCGGGGCGGGAGATGTCGCCGTGCTGTCGGCGACGGCGCCCGGGCCGCGATCGACCGTGTGTCGGGGCGGGAAGCGACGCCATGAGCTGTCGCGCGCGTCGGGCCGCGATTGAGTTCGGCCGTGTGTCGGAGCGGGAGAAGACGCCATGAGGAACAGCAGGCACGCAACAGGCTGGCTGGCGACGGCGGTGTTGCTGTCGGCGGACGCAGCGGTGCTCTCGGCGTGCGGCTCCGCGCCGCCGGCGGAGGTGGAGGCGGCAGAGGGGCCGGCCCCGGTCGTGGTGAGCCAGTGGACCGACCGCAGCGAGCTGTTCGTCGAGTTTCCGCCCCTCGTCGCGGGGGCCACGAGCCGGTTCGCCATCCACTTCACCGACCTCGCCACCTTCGCGCCGCTGCGCGAGGGACGCGCGACGGTGCGCCTGACCGGCGCGCGGGTCGAGGAGTTCGAGGTCGACGAGCCGGGAAGCCCCGGCATCTTCGGGGTCGACGTCACCCCCGCCGCCGCCGGCCGCGCCCGGCTCGAGCTGCTGCTCGACGCGGCGGCGGTGCAGGACCGGCACGACCTCGGCGAGGTCCGGGTGCTGACGGCGGCGGAGGCGGCGGCGCTGCCGCCCGCGGCCGAGGAGGAGGACGGCACCGTCCCCTTCCTCAAGGAGCAGCAGTGGTCGCTCGACTTCGCGACGGCCGCGGCCCGCCGCCGGTCGATGGCCGACAGCATCGACATCCCGGCCCAGATCCAGCCGCGCACCGGCGGGGAGGCCGAGGTGACGAGCCCGGTGGCGGGCCGCCTCGCCGCCGACCTGCCGCCCCGGCCGGTGGGGTCCGTCGTGGGCCGCGGCGACGCCCTGGCCCAGGTCGTTCCCCGCAGCGAGCACGCCGACGACCGCCCCGCCCTCGAGCTCGCGGTGGCCGAGGCCCGCGACGCCCTCGAGCTGGCGCGGGCCGAGCACGCGCGGGTCGAGCGGCTGGTCGAGGTCGGCGCGCTGCCTGCCCGCCGCCGGCTCGAGGCGCGGCTCGCGTCGCAGACGGCCGAGGCCCGGATGACGGCGGCCGAGGCCCACCTCGCCCAGCTCGACTCGACGCGCCGGGGCGAAGGAGAGGGCACGGCGGACACGCGGTTCGTGCTGCGCGCGCCGATGGGCGGCGTCGTCGCGGAGTCGGGGGCGACCCCCGGGGCCAGCGTCGACGAGGGCGCGCGGCTGTTCAAGCTGATCGCGGTCGACCGCGTCCACGTCGTCGGGGCGCTGCCCGAGGCGGCCCTGCCGCGCCTCGACGACCTCGCCGCGGCCGAGCTCGAGGTGCCGGGGGGCGGGGACCCGCTGCCCCTCGACCGGCTCGTGTCGGTGGGGCGCGTGGTCGACGCCGACACCCGCACCGTCCCCATCATCTACGCGCTCGCGAACCCGGACCGCAGGCTCGCCATCGGCCAGGCCGTCACCCTCCGCGTGTTCGGCGCCTCGAGGACCGCCGCCGTCACCGTGCCCGCGAGCGCCATCGTCGACGACGCCGGCCAACCGGTGGTCTTCGTCCAGGTCGGCGGCGAGAGCTTCGAGCGGCGCCCGGTCAGGCTCGGCCACCGCGAGGGCGCGGACGTCCAGGTGATCGGCGACGTGGCGGCGGGCGACCGGGTGGTCACGATGGGGGCGCCGCTCATCCGCCTGGCGGCGCTGTCGCCGCAGGTGCCGGCCCACGGGCACACGCACTGACGGCGGACGGGCCGGTTGCGGCGCTCTCGCCGCGGTCGCCGGCCCACGGGCACACGCACTGACGGCGGACGGGCCGGTTGCGGCGCTCTCGCCGCGGTCGCCGGCCCACGGGCGCACGCATTGACGCCGGACGGGCCGGCTGCGGCGCTGCCGCGGGTGCCGGCCCACAGGAAACCGCACCGATGCTGGACGGGCTCATTCGTTGGTCGTTGCGAAACCGCCTCGCGGTGATCGCGGGCGCCGCCGTCTTCCTCGTCTGGGGCGGCGTCGTCCTGCGGCAGATGCCCGTCGACGTGCTGCCGGACCTGACCGCGCCGACGGTGACGGTGCTCGTCGAGGGGGAGGGCATGGCCCCCACCGACATGGAGGCGCTGGTCACCCTGCCCATCGAGGCGGTGATGA
Organism: Vicinamibacterales bacterium; assembly: GCA_965116765.1. Lineage (GTDB taxonomy): Bacteria > Acidobacteriota > Vicinamibacteria > Vicinamibacterales > UBA8438 > JAJEEA01. The sequence goes on from OZ220718.1 coordinate 4,140,732, forward strand.
ACGGGGCGTCGGGGGTGCGGCGGGTGCGGTCGGCCACCGCGGTGGGGCTCGCGGTGGTCTGGGTCGACTTCGACTGGGGCGAGGACATCTACCGGGCCCGGCAGACGGTCAGCGAGAAGCTGTCGTCGGTGCTTCCCCAGCTTCCGGAAGCGATCGCCCCGCCGATCCTCGCGCCGCTCTCCTCGATCATGGGCGAGATCATGTTCGTGGCCCTGGAGTCGTCGGCGCACTCGCCCATCGATCTGCGCACCACCGCCGACGTCGTCGTGCGCCGGCGGCTCCTCGCCACCCCCGGCGTCGCCCAGGTGACGGTGCTCGGCGGCGAGCGGCGGCAGTTCGAGGTGCGGGTCGACTCGGCCCGGCTGTCCGACTACGGGCTGTCGCTGACCGAGGTCGAGGACGCGTTGCGGCGCGCCAACCGGAACACGTCGGCCGGTTTCCGGCAGGCGGGGGGCCAGGAGTACCTGATTCAGGGGGTGGGCCGGCTCGGCGACGTCGAGGCCATCGCGGCAACCGTCATCGGGGCCCGGGGCACGCGTCCCATCCGGGTCGCCGACGTCGCCGCGGTGGGCGTGGGGGCCGCGCTGCGGCGCGGGGACGGATCGCGCAACGGAGAGCCCGCCGTCATCCTCGGCATCCTCCGGCAGCCCGAGGTCAACACGGTGGCGCTGACGCGCGAGCTCGACGGCGTGCTCGACGCCATCCAGGCCGACCTGCCGTCCGGCATGGAGCTCGACACGCGGCTGTTCCGGCAGGCCGACTTCATCGAGCTCGCGATGGGCAACCTGGCCCGCGCGCTGCGGGACGGCACCCTGCTCGTGGTCGCGGTGACCCTGCTCTTCCTCGCGAGCCTGCGGGCCGGCGCCATCACCCTGCTCGCCATCCCCCTGTCGCTGCTCGCCGCCATCGTCGGGCTCCGCGCCCTGGGGCTGTCCATCAACAGCATGACCCTCGGGGGCATGGCCATCGCGGTCGGGGCGCTGGTCGACGACGCCATCATCGACGTCGAGAACGTCGGCCGGCGCCTGCGCGAGAACGCGCGCCGCCCCGCCGCGCGGCAGCGGCCGGTGATCAGGGTCGTGTTCGAGGCGAGCCGCGAGATACGCACGTCCATCGTCTTCGCCACCCTGATCGTCGGGCTCGTCATGCTGCCGCTCTTCTTCCTCTCCGGGGTCGAGGGGCGCCTGCTGCAGCCGCTGGGGCTCGTCTACCTCATCGCCCTCGGGGCGTCGCTGCTGGTGGCCCTGACCCTGACGCCGGTGCTCTGCTACTACCTGCTGCCCGGCAGCCGCGGCGTTTCGGGCGCCCACGAGCCGGCCATCGCCGCCGCGGTGCGGCGCCGCTACTCGCGGCTGCTGCCGCACGCCCTTCGGCACCCCCGAACGGTGCTGGTCACCGCGGGCGCGCTGTCGGTGGCGGCGGCCGCGTCGACCCCGTTACTGGGGCGGGCGTTCCTGCCCGCGTTCAACGAGGGCGCCCTCGTGGTCAGCGCGGTGACCCTGCCGGGGACGAGCCTCGCCGAGTCGAGCGCGCTGGGGAGCGCCATCGAGCGGCTGCTGCTCCAGGTGCCCGAGGTCGCCGGCACCGGCCGGCGGACGGGGCGGGCCGAGCTCGACGAGCACGTGCAGGGGGTCGAGTCGGCCGAGATCGACGTGCAGCTGGAAGAGGAGGGGCGGCCGCGGGAGGTCGTGCTCGAGGAGATCCGCGAGCGGCTGTCGCTGGTGCCGGGCACGAACATCACCATCGGCCAGCCCATCTCGCACCGCATCGACCACATGCTGTCGGGCTCGCGGGCCAACGTCGCCGTGAAGATCTTCGGCGACGACCTCTCGGTGCTGCGCGGCCTCGGCGACCAGGCCCTCGCGGCGATGGAGGGCATTCCCGGGGTCGTCGACCTCGCCCTCGAGCCGCAGTCGGACATCCCCACCGTGCGGGTGGGCTTCGACCGCGCCGCCCTCGCCCGGCACGGGCTCCCGGCCGGCGAGGCGGCCCTGACGCTGGAGACGGCGCTGCACGGGCGCGAGGTCGGACAGATCTTCGACGGCCAGATCGCGGTGCCGCTGGTGGTGCGCTATCCGCGGTCCGACATGGCCGACCTCGACGCGCTGTGGGACACGCGCATCGACACCCCCGCCGGCCCCCGCGTCCCCCTCGGCAGCCTCGCCGGCATCGTCGAGGACCGCGGCCCCAACTTCATCGGGCGCGAGAACGTGCAGCGCCGGCTGGTGGTGACCTGCAACGTCGCGGGGCGCGACCTCGGCAGCACCGTCGCCGACATCCGCGAGCGGGTGGAGGCCGCGGTGGCGTTGCCCGAGGGCTACCGCGTGGAGCTCGACGGGCAGTTCGACGCCCAGGCCACGGCGGCGCGCGCCCTCCTCTGGCTGGGGCTGGCCGCGGTGGTCGGCATCTTCCTGCTCCTGGTCGGCGCCCTGCGCTCGCCCCGCGACGCCGCCATCGTGATGATCAACCTGCCCCTCGCCCTCATCGGGGGCGTGGTCGGCGTCGTGATGGGGGGCGGCACCCTGTCGATCGCCGCCCTCATCGGCTTCATCGCGCTCTTCGGCATCGCCACCCGCAACGGCATCATGGTGGTCACCCGCATCCGCCGCCTCCAGGACCTCCGGGGCAGCGACGTCCGGGCCGCGGTCGTGCGGGGAGCGGTCGACCGGGTCGTCCCCGTCCTGATGACCGCCCTCTCGACCGGCCTCGCCCTCCTGCCGGTGGCGCTGGCGGCGGGCCAGCCGGGCAGCGAGATTCAGGCCCCCCTCGCGCTGGTCGTCGTATGCGGCCTCGTCTCGTCGACGGTCCTCAACATGATCGTGGTGCCGACGGCGTACCTCGCCGCGGCCACCGCGCGTCGGCCGGTCGTGGGATAGAGATCAAGGCAGGACATCGACCAGTCCGGCGTCGATGATCCTGCGATCCGGTCGAGGTCCCTCGGTCGAGAGTCGAGGCGCCACAGCTACGCCGGCGACCCGCTCGACAACGACGTTGGTCGCAGCGGGACGACATCCTGCCGTGCCGCGATGTGCTCGGGGCGGGGCGCGTGCCCGCAGTACGGTTCCGTCAACGAGTTCTCGACGCTGTTGTAGACGAAGAAGACGTTCGTGCGCGGAAAGGGCGAGATGTTCGAGTTCGATCCGTGCATGGTGTTGCACTCGAAGAAGACGGCCCGGCCGGCCGGCCCGGTGGGCGCGGCGATGCCGCCCGCCTGCGCCAGGCGGTCCAGACTCGCCGGATCGGGCACGCCGTACTCCTGCTTCCGGAGCGACTGCCGGTAGTGGTCGCGCGGTGTCTCTCCCACGCAGGCCACGTAGGTCCTGTGCGATCCCGGAATGAGCATGAGCGGGCCGTTGAACGGGTGGTTGTCGGTCAGCGCAAGCGAGACGCTGAGCGCGCGCATGCGCGGCATGCCGTCCTCGACATGCCAGGTCTCGAAGTCCGAATGCCAGTAGAACTCCTTGCCGACGAATCCCGGCTTCAGGTTCACGCGCGACTGGTGCAGGTAGACCTCGCTGCCCAGGATCTGACGCGCGACATCGAGCAGCCGCCGGTCGCGCGCCAGGCGCGCGAACAGCGGGCTGAGCGCATGGATGCGGAAGATCGACCGCACCGCGTCGCTCGACGGCTCCGTAATCGTCTCCTCGGCGTCGCGGAGGGTTCCGCCGGCGACGAGCCGGGACAACTCGGCGGTGAGCGCCGCGACCTCCTCTTCGTCCAGGATCGGCTCCGACAGATAGCCGTTGGACTCGTAGAACGCAATCCGGTCTCTCGAGAGGCGGTCGGTGACGGGCCCGTCCGGGTAGAGCACGGGCTCGACGCGGGGGATCAGCCGGGGGCGCGGCGCCACGCGCGACGGATAGCGGTCTTCGCGGATGGCCGTGGACGGGTTGCTATGCACCGGGCGCGATCTCCTCTGCCGTCGTCGGATAGGCGCCGTCCTCGTCGTGCACTTCCCTGCCCAGCAGCGGCGGGTTGAACACGCACACCATCCGCATGCGGGTCGTCGCGCGCAGGACGTGCCGGTCGTGCCGGTCGAGCGCGTACAGGGTGCCGGGGCGCAGTTGGTGCACCGTGCCGTCCTCGGTCTCCACCTGGCCCTCTCCCTCCACGCAGTACACGGCTTCCAGGTGGTGGCGATAGCACATCGGCGTCGCGGTGCCCGCCCGGATGGTCGTCACGTGCAGGGAGAACCCCATGCCGTCGGCCTTGAGCAGCAGCCGGGTGCTCTCCCAGTTGGCGGCGGTCACCCGCCGCTCCGTCCGCTCCGCCTCCTCGAGGTGTCGGACGATCATGCGCCGACTCCGGCCAGCGCGCCGCTCGCGGCCGCCTCGCGGTCGAGCGTCCCGGCGACGCTCCGCTCCAGGATGTCGAGCCCGCGCTCGAGATCGGCGTCGCCGATCGTCAGCGGGCAGAGGCACTTGATCACCTGGCCCTCTGCGCCGGAGGTCTCGATGATGAGCCCCTGCTCGAAGCTCGCCGCCGAGATGCGGGTGGCGCGTGCCCCGGTCGAGCAGTCGAGACCCTGCATCAGGCCGCGCCCGCGCACCGTGAGCCGCGCGTCCTGATCCCGGGTCGCGATGTCGCCCAGCCTGGTCCTCACGCGCTGCGCCTTGCGTTCTACCGCGTCACGCAACCGGTCGTCGCGCCAGTACGACGCCAGCGTCTGCGTCGCGGTCACGAACGCGAGGTTGTTGCCGCGAAACGTGCCGTTGTGCTCGCCGGGCTGCCAGGTGTCGAGCTCCGGCTTCAGCAGCAGGAGCGAGAACGGCAGCCCGTAGCCGCTCAGCGACTTCGACAGCGTCACGAGGTCCGGCGACAGCCCGGCCGCCTCGAAGCTGAAGAAGGGGCCCGTGCGGCCGCACCCGGCCTGAATGTCGTCGACGATCAGCAGCATGCCGTGCCGGCGGCAGACCCGTTCCAGATTGCGGAGCCAGGTCGACCGGGCGGCGTTGAGCCCCCCCTCGCCCTGCACCGTCTCGACGATGACGGCGGCCGGCCGGTCGACGCCGCTGCCGCGGTCCGAGAGCACGCGGTCGAGGTACTGCGTGGTGTCGACGTCGGAGCCCAGATAACCGTCGTAGGGCACGAAGGTCACCCCGCTCGTCGCGACGCCGGCGGCGCCGCGGTAGTGCACGTTCCCCGTGGCGGCGACCGCTCCCAGCGTAACCCCGTGGAAGCCGTTCGTGAAGGCGACGATCGTGGACCGGCCGGTCGCCTTGCGGGCGACCTTCAGCGCCGCTTCGACCGCGTTGGTCCCGGTCGGCCCGGTGAATTGGACGCGATAGCGCAACCCCCGCGGCTCGAGGACGGTCGTGCGGAAGCACTCGAGGAATCGGCGCTTCGCCTCGGTCGCCAGATCCAGCCCGTGCACGATCCCGTCCGATTCGATGTAGTCGAGCAGCACCCGCTTCAGCAGCGGGTTGTTGTGTCCGTAGTTGAGCGCCCCCGCGCCGCTGAGGAAGTCGACGTACTCCTTGCCCGTTTCGTCGATCAGGGTCGCACCCTGTGCCCGCGAGAAGACGGCCGGGAAAGCCCGGCTGTAGCTCCGTACGCTCGATTCCAGCTCCGTGAAGACATTCATGGATTTCTCACTCCCGGGGTTCCGGCCCGGGGCCGAACGGTCCGATGCGCACCACGTGCTCAGGCTCGTGGGTACCGCCGAGGTCCGCGGAAGTGAAGCGGGGGCGCCGCTCGAGGCTTGCCCCCCGGTCGCGCGCCAGCGCGCTGAACAAGGCCCGGGAAGCCGTGTTCGAAGGCGTGACCGTGGCTTCGAGGTACCGCACCGCCCGGCAGGCCCGGCGATCGAGGATGGCGGCGAGCAGGCGGCGGGCGACGCCCTGTCCCCGGGTGGCAGGGTCGACGGCAACCTGCCAGATGAAGAGGGTGGACGGCTCCGAGGGCACGAGGTAGCCCGAGACGAATCCCACGATTCGGCCCGCCCGCACCGCCACCGCGCAGGTAGCGGCGAAATGCGTGGCCAGCAACAGGTAGCAGTAGGTGGAGTTGGGATCGAGCACGCCGCAACGGCCGACCAGCGCGCAGATGGCGACGGCATCGGCGGCAACGGGCTCGCGACAGTGGACTGGAGAACCGACGGTCCGTCCCGCCGATGCGACGGTCACGCCGGTTCGGACGGCCGGTGGAGGGTCACCCCCTTGCTCGCGATTGGTTCCCTCATGAATCATTTGCGCGCGAAAGTGTATCATACGAAAGAAATGCCCGATGGTCGGGACAACACCCGTCGTGCCGTCCCCGACGACGGCTACTCCACGTCGGGGGCGCCGGCGGCCCGGCCGGCGTGTGCGGAGGGAGTCGCGAGCTCGACCGTGGTGCGGTCGGGCTCGAGCTGGGGGTCGGCGGCCAGCGAGACGCCGGTGTCGAGAATCGTGGAGGCGTCGCCGTGCTCGATGCCCATCAACCCCACGACGCGTTCCAGCGACCGCGTGATGGCGGCCCGCTCGATCTCCGGCAATCTGTCGAGGGCCGACGCCAGGCGATCCTGCATGGGTGAGGGGGAGACCTTCACCAGAGTCTGGCCCTTGGGAGAAGCCGTTATCAGAACGCGGCGGCGGTCGACGTCGGAACGGAGCCGCGTCGCCAGCCCCTTGCGCACCAGGCGGTCCACGATGCCGACGGCGGTGCTGGGCGAGATCTCGACTGCCGTCGCCAGATCGGTGAGCGACAGCGGTCCGTTCGCGGCGAGATGCAGGAGGCAGGACAGTTGGGGAACCGTCACGCCGTGCTGGCTCTCGAGTCGGTGCGAAAAGCTGTCCACGGCACGGATGATGCGGCGGATCGCCTTCAGCGTGCGGTCATGGTAGCGGGGCGCGGCACTCCTCGATTCGGCCGGCCGGCCGCTCGCCGAGGAAGAGGCCTGCTCGTCGTGAATCATCCGTGGACCCAATCTAGCATACGCAGCGGGCCGTTTCCCATTTCGCCACGGCCTCGCCCGCTGCACCGGGGAATCCGTCCGGCGGGCCCCGGCGGGAGCAGTCACGGAACATGCACGGGCGGGTGACGTGGCTCGGCCGGGGCCTGCTGGCCGGCCTGATCCTCGCGGCGGCGGGCCTCTGGACGCTGGCCCGCGACCCCGCGACCGACCGCGCGTACGCAGGCGGGCTGGAGAGCATCCGGCAGGCCGGGACCGTGCGCCTGGGATATGCCAACGAGGCCCCCTACGGCTACCGCGACACCGCGACCGGCAGGATAACGGGCGAGGCTCCCGAAGTCGCGCGCGTCGTGCTGCGGCGCCTGGGGCTCGAGCGCATCGAGGCGGTCGTCACCGAGTTCGGGGCGCTGATTCCGGGCCTCCGGGCGGGCCGTTTCGACATCATCGCGGCCGGCATGTACATCACCCCCGCCCGCTGCCGCCAGATCGCCTTCTCCGAGCCGACCTACCGGATCGGCGAGGCCTTCGCGGTGCGGGCCGGCAACCCGCTGGCGCTGCACGGCTACGAGGACGTCGCGCGCCACCCGGCCGCCACGCTGGGCGTCGTGGGCGGCGCCATCGAGCACACCTACGCGCGGGCGGTCGGGATACCGGAGGCTCGCGTTGCCGTGTTCCCGGACAACATCAGTGCGCTGACCGCCCTGCGCGCCGGGCGCATCGATGCGTGGGCCGCGACCCGGCTGACGACGCTCGACCTGTTGCGCAAGGCGAGCACCCCGCAGCTCGAGCTGGCCGAGCCGTTCTTCGACCCCGTAATCGGCGGGCAGACGATCGTCGGGTACGGCGCGTTCGGCTTTCGCCTGCGCGATCGGGCGTTGCGGGCCGCGTTCAACCGCGAGCTGGACGACTTCGTCGGCAGCGACGAGCACCTGCGCCTGACCGCTCCGTTCGGCATCACGCGCGACACCTTGCCGGGCGACGTCACCACCCGCGAGCTGTGCGGGCGCACCTGAGCGGGTCCCGTCGCATGATTTCGGAAACCGAGCTCGTCCCGCACCTGCCGCACCTGCTGGGGGGCTTGCAGGTGACGCTCCAGGTGTTCGCCGGCAGCGCGCTGCTGGCCGCGGCCAGCGCCCTGGTCGCCGGCGTGGCCCGCACGTCCACCGATCCCGTCGTGCGGGGAGCAGCCGCCGGCTACGTCGAGGCCTTCCGCGGCACGTCGGCGCTGGTGCAGCTCTTCTGGGCCTACTTCGCCCTGCCGCTGCTGTTCGGGGTCCACCTGGACGCCATGGTGGTCGGCATCCTCGTGCTGGGCCTGAACGCGGGGGCCTACGGCGCGGAGATCGTGCGCGGCGCCGTCCAGGCGGTCCCCGCCGGGCAGCACCAGGCGGCGGTCGCCCTGAACCTGACGGCGTGGCAGCGCCTGCGCCACGTCGTCCTGCCGCAGGCCGGCCTGGCGATGCTCCCGCCCGTCGGCAACCTGTCGATCGAGCTGCTCAAGAGCACGGCGCTAGTCTCGATGATCACGGTGACCGACGTCACCCGCGCCGGGCTCGAGATCCGCGACAACACCCTGCTGACGACCGAGATCCTGTCGCTGCTGCTGCTGATCTACCTCGCGCTGGCCCTGCTGCTGACGGCGGCCGTGCGCGGCCTCGAAGCGCGGCTGTCCCGCGGCCGCGAGCGGGGAGACGCCCGTTGATCTGGGACTGGCAGTTCGCCGTGGACGTCCTGCCCGACCTGTTGCGCGGGCTGCGGGTCACGCTCCAGGCCGTCGCCGGCGGCATGTCGCTGGCGCTCGTCCTCGGCCTCGCCTGGGCGCTGTGCCGCCGGGCGCGCCGGCCGTGGGTCTCGTGGCCGGTCGCGGGGCTGGTCGAGGCGGTGCGCAGCACGCCGCTGCTGATTCAGTTGTTCTTCGTCTACTACGTGCTGCCGGCCGCCGGCGTGGTGGTCGACCCGTGGGTCGCCGGCCTCGCCGCGCTGGGCCTGCACTACAGCGCCTACACCTCGGAGGTCTATCGCGCCGGCCTCGACGGGGTGCCGCGCGGGCAATGGCTGGCGGCCCGGGCGCTGAACCTCACCCGCTTCGAGACGTATCGCCACGTCGTCCTGCCCCAGGCGCTGCCCCCGGTCGTGCCGGCCCTCGGCAACTACCTCATCGCCATGTTCAAGGACGCGCCGCTGCTGTCGGCGATTACGGTGCAGGAGGTGCTCTCGACGGCCCGGAACCTGGGGAACGAGCATTTCCGGTACCTGGAGCCGCTCACCCTCGTCGGCGTCTTCTTCCTCGTGCTCAGCCTCCTCGCCGGGAGCCTGGTGAGGTGGCTCGAGCGGCGCCTGAAGGTGGTGCCGGCGTGAGGGGGCGCGACGGCGCGGACCGGCCCCTGGTCCGGGTGCGGAGCCTCCGCAAGGCCTACGGAGATCGCCCGGTCCTGCGCGGCGTCGACCTCGACGTCGCCCACGGCGAGCGGGTGGCCGTCATCGGCCCGAGCGGCTCGGGCAAGTCGACGCTGCTGCGGCTGCTGATGACGCTCGAGAAGCCCGACGGCGGCACGATCGAGATCGACGGAGATCCGATGTGGACGGCACGGCGCGGCGGCCGGGAGGTGCCGGCCGACGAGGCGCACCTGCGCGCCGTGCGCGGCAGGGTCGGCATGGTCTTCCAGCAGTTCAACCTCTTTCCGCACATGACCGTGCTGCGCAACGTCACGCTCGCCCCGCGACTGCGCCTCGGACTCGCGCGGCGGGAGGCGGAGGACCGGGCGCGCCGACTGCTCGCGATGGTCGGCCTCGAGGACCGGGCGGACCAGTACCCGGCCACCCTGTCCGGCGGGCAGAAACAGCGCGTCGCCATCGCGCGGGCGCTGGCCGTGCAGCCGCGCATCATGCTGTTCGACGAGGTGACGTCGGCCCTCGATCCGCAGCTCGTGGGCGAGGTGCTGGCCGTGCTCCGGCGGCTCGCCGACGATACCGACATGACGAAGATCATCGTGACGCACGAGATGACGTTCGCGCGGGACATCGCCGACCGTGTGCTGTTCCTCGACGAAGGCCGTATCGTGGAAGCGGGGCCACCCGACCGGATCTTCAAGGACCCGGCGCATCCGCGCACGCGGGAGTTCCTGCAAACGTTCCTGACCCAGCCGCGAGGGCGGCGCGGCGCGGGGTGACCGCCGCGCCGGAGCCGCGCGCGGAAGGGGAGGCGCATGACCGAAGAGACCGGACGAGGCGCGCGAGACTGGCAGCTCGAGCACTACGCCAGGGTCGGCAAGGAATACGGCGACAAGCACTTCACCCGGGCCGACAGCGAGTACACTAACTGGGTGCTCGGGCAGATCGCCGGTGTGAAGCCCGACGCCCGCACGATTGCCGAGGTCGGCGCGGGAACGTGCGTCTTTGCATCCCAGCTGGGTTGCCGCATGGGCCTCGAGCTCCCCGTGGTCTGTTACGAGCCGGTCGCGGAGCTGCTGGAAGCGGCCGCCGGTTTCGCCAACGTGCGCGCCGTACATGGCGGGGCCGCGGAATTCGCGCGCGATGCACCCGACAGTGCGTTCGATCTCGTCTATACCAAGGACACCGCCCACCATTTCCCGGTCGATTCCCTGACCGGCGTGCACCGCGGACTCTGTGCGAAGCTGAAGCCCGGCGGACGCTACCTGATGGTGGTGCGCACGCCGCCCGACCCCGCCCTGGTGCCGGTCGGGCGCGATGCGGGTCGCAGGTGGCCCGACCTGTACACGTCGCTCGGCGATCTGCTGGCAGCGATGCGCAAGGTCCCGGACTGGCGGGAGGTGGCGGTCACGCGCTGGGAGAAGGCGGTCCCCACGTCGGCCCGGGAGTGGATCGACGGCGTGCGCGGACGGGACACGTGGTCGGTGTTCTCGGCACTCGGTCCGGATGAGATCGCCGCTACCGTGGACGAGCTGGAAGCGCGCTTCGACGGCGGCGCAGCGTTCGACTTCCTGCATCAGTACGACGTCGCAGTATTCGAGAAGCCGGCCGGCGGCGTCGCCCGACGACCGCCACCTCCGCTCCGGCCGGCGGAACGCGGGGGCTGAGACGCGTTCGGGGGCCGGACTGCGAGAGTGGAGTGGAAGACACCGGGGTCGGGACTCGACTCGGCCCCAGCCTGACGCTGGCGGAGTCGTCGCTGAGCATGGCCCCGGACGGAACGCCCGAGCTGCGGGAAACCCAGATCGTGAACGTGACGGAGGTGGAGCCGTTTCGGGGCTGCGAGCGCGGGGACAGCCGCGCCGGGAGCCCGCGTCGCCGCGGGCTCCCGGAACGGGCTACGCGGTGAGGTGCCGGCGGAAGAAGCCCACCGTCAGGTTCCACGCCTGGGCGGCCGCCGCCTCGTTGTAGCGCGGGGTCGAGTTGTTGTGGAAGCCGTGCAGGGTGCCCTCGAACATGTGCATCTCGTGCTCGACGTTGTTCGCCTGCAGGGCGGCCTCGTACTCGGGCCACATCGCGTTGATGCGAGATGATCATCATCGCGGCCTCGATGTTCGGCACCCCCTCGGTCGGGGCGGAGGCGCCGTAGAAGGGCACGCCGGCCTGAAGGTCGCTGCCCAGCTCGACCGCGAGGCGGTTGGTCATGCCCCCGCCCCAGCAGAACCCGGTCGACCCGAGGCGGCCGTTCGACAGCGCGTGCCCCTTGAGGAAGCGCGCGCTGTTGATCATGTCCTGGTCGAGCTCGTCGGGGTCGAGGCCGCGCTGCAGGACGCGGCCGTCGTCGTCGTTGCCGGGGTAGCCGCCCACCGGCGACAGGCCGTCCGGCGCGAGGGCGAGGAACCCGGCCACCGCGGCGCGGCGGGCGACGTCCTCGATGTGCGGGTTCAGGCCGCGGTTCTCGTGGATGATCAGCACCGCCGGAAACGGCCCGTCCCCGGCCGGCTGCACGAGGTAGCCGCGCATCTCGCCCGAGGTGCCGCCCGGCGACGGGTACTCGACGTAGGTCCCCCTCATGCGGGGGTCGGTGAACGAGATCGTCTGCGCCTCGGCGTAGCGCGGCAGCAGGGCCTGGGCCATCCACAGGGCCGAGACGCCGCCGATGGTCATCGCCGCGGCGCGGTTCAGGAACTCGCGCCGGGTGATCCGGCCGTGGCAGTACTCGTCGTAGAGGTCGAAGACGCGCGGGTCGATCTTCTTCTGTTCCTCGGTCATCGGTACGCTCCTCTTGCTGCGTGACTTGCCTCCGGTTTACGGTGGACTCGCGTGTCGTGGCCGGGCACGCGGCGGCGTGACCGACTCGGCGAACACGATTCTACGGAACTCGCGGCGCTACGTCACCCCGAGCTGCTTTCCGGGACCCACGAGGTGGCCGAAGACTGTCCCAATGGTCTTCCGGAACCACCGGCCTCACGATGTCACCCGTCACCGTGACGGTGCCCTTCGGCTCCCGTGGCCGAAGACTGTCCCAATGGTCTTCCGGAACCACCGGCTCCGGAACTGCCGGCTGCCGAGGCCGAGCCCGCGGGACCGGCCGCCTCACGATGTCACCCGTCACCGTGACGGTGCGCTTCGGCTCCATCTGCGGGTACCCGGCCCGCGCTCGGGGCGCGGGCGGGTCACGCCGGGTCGGCCCTTCGGTGGTCATCGCGAGGTCGCATCCCGTTCCGAGCCGGCCTGCTCCTCCACGCGGTGGCCGGCGAGGATGCCCTCCATGCCGATGTTGCCCTCGTGGCAGGCGTACTCGAAGATGTCCTCGTCCTTCCGCGTCAACGGGATCATCGCGGTCCACGGGCCCGAGTAGGTGCCCGGATCGTCGACCGTGAACTCGTGCTCTATCGTGTCGGGGCCGACCCGCGTGAAGCGTTCCACGAGCCGGAGCTGCTCGGCCGACCCGCGGATGCGCTCGTACAGCGCGGCCGGAGAATCGCTCTTCGGCGAGAAGTTGCGGGTCTCGACGACCAGCGTGTCCTCGTCCCAGTAGCCGCGCGCGTCGCCGTGCCACTGCCGGATGGCGTCGTCGACGTGGGGGCCGGCGTCGATGGGGACGATGCGGGCGTCGTGGATCATCTCGTGCAGGAACACGACGTGGTCCGGGGTCTGGACGATCCGGTAGTAGGTGTTGTAGCCGGCGAACAGGTTGGGCATGCCGAAGGTGATGCACCGCTCCTGCAGCCGGCGGTCGGTCCACGACGACGCCGGGTTGTCGGCGAGGTGGGCGGCCCGCGCGTCGACGCGCCGTTGCGCCTCGGGCGTCAAGGGCGGCAGGCGGCCATCCGGCGGGTCGACGACCAGCGAGGTGCGGTTGTCGAAGTCCCGGTCGACCAGCCAGAACTGGTTGTAGTTGCCGGTCGCCGCGTCGCGCGACGAGAACGAGTCGTCGTCGCCGAGGGCGGCGGTGAACACGCTGTCCGCGAACGCCGCGTCGCTCTCGCCGCTCGCGAAGATCTCCGCGTAGCGGGCCTCGAGCCGCGCCAGCTCCTCGTCGGTCAGCACCGCCTTGTCGCCCAGCGCCTCGGGGCGCTCGAGCGGCGTCGCGGTGTTGTTGGCCCAGACGCCCTGCAGGTCCGGCCGGCCGTCCGGCGTGCGCGGCAGGGTCCACGGCTCCTCTCCCGCCTGCGCAAGGCTCGCCGCCGGCGCCGCCGCCATCGCGCCCGCGACCACCGCGAGGGCCGCCCACCATGCTGTCCGTGACTGGTTCATCGTCGTCTCTCCCGAAGTGTCCTGCCGTGCATTATGTCAGTCTTTCGACCGGCAGCGACCCGCTCGCGCCCTGCGAGTGCGATCCAGGCAACGCCCCAACCGAGACGGGAGCGCGGGACCACCCGTGGACGTCCGGTCAACGGCCGAGGACGACATCGAGCCCCGACAGCAGAAGCTCGAACTTGGCCCGCGGGAGCTTGCCGGCCCGTTCATCGAGCAGGCTTCTGTCGAGCGCGATGACCTGCGAGGCGTTGGCCACCGAGTCTTGCGGAAGACCTGTCGTTCTTGCGGCAAGAAGCACGTTACCCGGCGCGTCGGCCCACCGCAGGTTGCTCGTGAGCGGCACGCACACCGCGGTGGCGAGGCGGCTTCGATTCAAGGCATCGCCCTGCACCACCACGACCGGTCGTCGAAACCCGGGGCCCGATCCGACGGGGGCGGGCAGATCGGCCCACCAGATCTCGCCCTGCGAGATCACCACTCGACGCGCTCCAGAACGCGGCGCGCCGCCACGGCCAGGAACTCATCCGACTCGGCACCGACCTGATCGCATACCCGATTCATGGCTTCGGTGACTTCGTCCGGTGCGTGGCGGGCCACGTACTCCCGCAACGCGGCGCTGTACACCTCGCTTCGTGATCGCCGCTCGCGCTCGGCCAGTCGCTCGACCTTCTCGAAAACCTCGTCCGGGATGGAAACCGCCGTCTTCATACCCCGAGTATAACCGGGCTCGGGGATCAGGGGGAGGGCGTTCGCGATCGGTCACAGCCGATCCTGCCACAGCTCCGCCAGGAAGAACTCGAGCGGCCAGACCTCGATGCCCCGTTCGAGGCGCGGGCGGTCTTCGCGGCAGACGATGATCGAACGCTCGACGAGTCCCTCGTCCGCGAGGGCGAGCAGGCCCCGCAGATGCTTCTGCTGTACTCGGCGCGTCGCCTTGGCCTCGATTGCGACCCGGTCGTCGAGGATGAAGTCGACCTCGTGGCCGGATCGGGAACGCCAGAAGGCGATCGGTGTGCGGGGCCGCCGGTAGTCTATCCAGGCGCGGAGCTCCATGAACACGTAGTGCTCGAAGAGCTCGCCGAAGTCGGCGGACGTCTCGCCGATACGGGGCAGGCGGCGCAGCGCCCGCACGACGCCGGTGTCGAAGAAGTAGAACTTGGCCGTCTCGACCGCCTTGCGCCGGGCGGTGCGCGTCCAGGCCGGCAGGTCGAACGCGATCAGCGTGTCGCGCAGCACCGCGTACCACTGCACGACGGTCTGGCGGGGCACCTGGGCGTCCCGCGCCACGTTCGAGTAGTTGAGGATCTGCGCGTTGGTCAACGCCGCCGTCTGCAGGAAGCGGGCGAAGCCGGGCAGGCTGCGTGCGAGGCCCTCGGCCGCGATCTCCTCGGTCAGATAGCGATCGACGTACGACGCGAGGCCCTCGTCGGGGTCGTCGGACAGGTAGTGCGGCGGGAGCAGACCGTGATTGAGGGCCCGGTCGAGGGAGAACCGGTCGCGGATCTCCGTCCACGAGAACGGGTGCATGACGCGGTCGCTCCCGCGCCCGCCGAGCATGTTGACGCCGCCGCGCTTCAGCGCCCGCGCGCTCGACCCGGTGAGGAGGAAGCGGATGCCGCGTTCCTCGATCATCAGATGCACTTCGTCCATCAGGGGCGGGCACTTCTGGATCTCGTCGATGCAGACCACCGTATCGCGCAGGCCGCGCGCCTCGATCTCCCGCCGGATGCGGGTCGGATCGGCCAGGACCGCGGTCAGCAGCCCCTGATCGAGGAGAGAGAACGTCGGCGCCACCGTGCGGTCGAGCTGGCGCCGGACGTACGTGGTCTTCCCGGTCTGCCGGGGCCCGAACAGGAGCACCGAGCGCCGGGCCAGGAGACGTTCGATGTCCAGATGCCGCGGAATCCACGGCATGGTGCTGTCAGACATGGCAATAAATCATGATAATCGCTATGTCTGATGGCAGCAAGCCGGCGAGATACGGCGTTGTCGGCCCGATTCGGGCGCCAAGCCGAGGGGAGGACGCGGCAATGGAGCCAGCGGAATCGCCGGCCGGCCTCATGCCGACGCCACGTCGAACGCTGCGATCGTCCGCGTCTCGCGGCTGAACTCGATGCCGACGAGGTGGATGGGCGCGCCGCGGCCGCGGTACTTGTCCGCGTAGCCCCTGGCCTTCAACTGCGACAGCGCCGAGCCGGCGCCCGCCAGCTCCGTCACCTTGAACTCGAAGACGTACACCGCCCCGCCGAAGCGCAGCGTCAGGTCCGCGCGCCCGCGGGCGCTGCTGTCCTCGGCCACCACGTCGAACCCGAGAGCGGCGAGGCACGAGTAGAACACGCTGGCGTAGTACCCCTCGTAGTCGGCGATGTCGTTCCGTACGTGCCACTGGTGCGGCATGCCGTCGAAATGGGCCTGGATCAGCTCTCTCAGCCCGGCGAAGTCGTTCGTCCCCAGCAGCTCCCGGAACCGCGCGCCGTTCGAGAGCTGGGCCGAGGCGTTCGGAGCCAGGGCGTCCAGCAGGCTCTCGTTCAGGCTCTGGCGCACCTCCTGGTTCGGATAGCCCAGGCGGTAGCGGGCCAGGCCTCCCGCGTCCCGCTCGACCCCCTTGATGGTCAGATAGCCCGACTGGAAGAGCAGCGCCTCGGTGCCGACGTCGCCCACGTCGAACTTCGACAGCAGCGAGCGGTCGCCGGTCATCCCCTCCAGGTCGAGCGAGCTCACCCGGCGCTCCCGCAACGTGTTCACCAGGAAGGCCGGCGTGCCGGTCTCGAACCAGTGGGCCTCGAACTCGCGCTGTCTGAACAGCAGGAGCACGTCGTAGGGGTTGTAGACGTTCTCCTTGCCCAGCCAGTTGTAGCCGTCGTACCAGCGCCGGATCCGCGCGCGGTCGAGACCCGGCAGCTCGGGCGCGAACACGGTCTCCAGGTCCTCCTCGGTATAGCCGCAGACGGCGGAGTACGACGGGTTCAGCGTCAGATCTTCCGGGCTGTTGAGGCCCGAGAACATGCCGGCCTTCGAGAAGCCGCTGACGCCGGTGAGGAAGCTGAACCGGACGTGCGCGTCGCAGTCCTTGATGGTCCCGTAGAGCCCGCGCAGCAGGTTGCGGTTGCGGCGGGCGAGCTCGGGGTCCTCGAGGGCGTCGAGGATCGGCTTGTCGTACTCGTCCACCAGCACCACCACGCCCCGGCCGGTGCGTTCGTGCAACGCCGCGATCAGACGCCGCAGGCGCACCGGCGCGCTGGCCGTCCGCACCGGGACGCCAGCGCGTTCCTCGTGGGCCTCCAGCTGATCCGCGAGGTCCTCCTGCAGATAGCCGGGCTGCGTGAAGTCGCCCGCCCCGAAGCTCAGCCGGACCACGGCATGGCTGACCGACCAGTCCCACCGGTCGTGGACGGCCAGGCCGCGGAACAGCGGCTCGCTGCCCTCGAACAGCTCCTTCAGCGTGTCGAGAAACAGGCTCTTGCCGAACCGCCGGGGCCGCGAGAGGAAGTAGCGGCCTCCCTCGTCCGCCAGGCGCTTCGCGTAGCCGGTCTTGTCGACGTAGTAGCAGCCCTGCTCCCGAAGCGTGCGGAAGGTCTGGATGCCGATGGGAAGCTTGCGTTTCATCGAGGCGCCGCCGCCACCTCCCTACTCCGGCAAGGCGAACACGAACAGCGTGTTGCCGGCGCTCGGGCGCAGCTCGGGGGTCAGGCGGTTGAAGGCGCCGGAGGTCAGCGAGCGGCCGGTGCTGACCGCGACGTACTGGCGCCCCTCGTGGGCGTAGGTGACGGGGAAGCCGGTGACCGGCGAGCCGATGTTGATCTCCGGTCACCGGCCGACCCGCCCAGAGGACCTCGCCGGTCTCGTGGTCGAGGGCGCGGAAGCGGCCGTTGTAGTCGCCGCCGAAGACGAGGCCGCCGCCGGTGGCCATGAGCGAGCTGGTGGCGGCGCGCTGCTCGTGAATCCACAGCAGCTCGCCGGTCTCGGCGGAGATGGCCTGGACGGTGCCGACCTGGTCGGTGCCGGGGGCGATCTCGCTGCGGACGCCGAGCCCGTAGAGGGAGCCGTCGTTGGTCGCCATGATGCGCGCGCAGGCGTTGCGCAGGGGGAAGTACATGGCGTTGGTGAGGGGGCTGTAGGCGCCGGGCTCCCAGTCCTTGCCGCCGGTGAGGGTCGGGCACGCGAAGACCTCCTGGCCCTCGCGGCGGAACACGACCTCCTGGTTCTCGGAGACGGCGCCGGTCGCGCCGTCGATGCCGCCCACCACGTTCTGGGCCACCGTGGGCCGCGCCCACAGGAACTCGCCGGTGGCGCGGTCGAGGGTGTAGACGATGCCGGTCTTGCCGGGGATGCCGGTCATGACCCGGCGCACCTCGCCCGGCTGCAGGCGGGGGTTGATCCACTCGACCGCCTCCGGGTTCGGGGTCACCGCGGTGTCGACGAGGATGCGCTCGAACGGGTGGTCGAGGTCCCAGCTGTCGTTGAGGTGCTGGTAGTACCAGACGATCTCGCCGGTGTCGGCGTCGAGGGCGAGGGTCGAGTTGTGGTAGAGGTGCTGCAGGTCGGCCCCGCCGATGAGGAACTTGGGGGCCGGCGAGGTCACCGAGGTGCCGATGTAGACGAGGTTCAGCTCGGGGTCGTAGCTGGGGACCATCCACGCGCCGACGTGCTTGCGCTCCTCGAACGGCACCCCGCCCCACGTCTCGTCGCCGGGCTCGCCGGGGGCGGGGATGGTGCGCCGCCGCCACAGCTCCTCGCCGGTGACGGCGTCGTGGGCGACGATGACGCAGGCGTTCGGGCCGCCCCGCGGGGTGCAGCCGCGGCCCGACACGATCTTGCCGTTGGCGATGATGGGGCCCGAGCTCTGGTTGGCGGGGTTCACCCGGTAGTCGAGGATCCGGGTCTCCCACGCCAGCTCGCCGGTGGCCGCGTCGAGGGCGAACACGTAGTCGTCGCCGCTCGTGTCGATGATGTGGGTGCCATAGATGGCGAGGTTCCGGTTGAGGTCGGTGAGGGCCCCGAGCATGTAGTCCCGGAGGTCGTCGGGCAGGTCCCGCCGGTACTCCCAGAGGAGGTCGCCGGTGGCGGCGTCGATGGCCTGGATGACGTCGCGCGGGTTCGGCATGTACATCACGCCGTCGTGCACGAGGGGGGTGCCCTGCTGCAGCCCCGGCCCGAGACCGCGCGACCACACCATGCGCAGGTCGCCGACGTTGCCGCGGTCGATCTGGTCCAGCGGGCTGTAGCCCCAGCCGTCGAGGGTGCGCCGCCACATCAGCCAGTCGTCGGCCGGCGGGTCCTGCAGGATGGCGTCGGTGACGGGGGCGATCCCGGTGTCCTGGCCGTGCGCAAGACCGCTGGCCGACGCGAGCAGGACCGCGGTGAGCGACAGGACGCGCGCGGCGACTCCGGAGCGTGAAGCGAGCATCTCGACCCCCTCGACGTTCATCGTCGGCCGGTCGGTACGGCCGGTTTCATGGTTGCTGCCGCTCGCAGAACGCCTTTACCGAGTCCATGTCCTGCTCGACCGCCTTCCGGACCGCGCCGATGACGAGCGGCAGTGTCATCCGGGCGCTCGTGGTCAGGGGTCTGGCGTCCATCACCATCTTGAGCTCGGTCCCCTCTCCGTCGGGGGCGACCGTGAAGACGGTGTCCCAATGCGCACCGCCCGCCTCGGACGCGATGCGCACCCGCTCGTTCTCGACGTACTCGGTGACCTCGAGCTCGGTCGACGCCTCGTGCCCCATCATCATGCGGGTCTCGCGGAAACGCGCGCCGACGCCCGATTTCACCTCCGAGAGGAACTCGACGCGCAGGATGTGCGGCACCGCCTGAGAGAACTGCTCGATGTGCGCTACGGTGCGGAACACTGCGTCGGCGGACGCATCGATCCGCCGGGTCACGGTCACGTTCGCCACGGCGTCTCCCGTCTCTCCGTCTCTATCCGCGATAGTGCGTACGACCCAGGGCAGTGCTTACGCCACGACGGTATCCGTCTCGGGGATCGCCGCCGTCCGTCCGGCACCGAGCCAGGTCACTGGTAGTCCGCCGCGCGCAGCGACACGCGGATGATCTCGTTGTCGTTCCGGTGCACGATGTGGCCGTTGGCGTAGGCCGGGTGCGACCAGTTCACCGGCCGGGCGAACCGCCGGGTGGGGCCGAAGGCGGCGTCGCTGGTCGCCTCGATGAGCTTGATGCGGCCGTGCTCGACGTAGCCCTCGGGCGTGAACTGCGCCATGATGAGGAAGCCGTCGTCGTTCACGACGAAGTAGCGGTCGCCGTGCTTCACCATGAACGCGGTGCCCCAGCGGGCCTGCGCGGTCATCTCGTCGCTCATCCACAGCCGCTCGCCGGTGCGGGCGTCGAGGCCCCGCAGCTCGCCGTAGCTGCCGACGCCGTAGAAGTAGTCGCCCTCGATGAGCGGCGTCGTGATCAGGGCGTGCAGCCCGTCGGTCTCGCCGGGCATCTCGCTCCGGCTCTGGCCGCGCCACAGCAGCGTCGCGTCGGGCCGGTCCTGGTTGAGCTGCATCATCATCGACCCGCGGTAGAACTGGGACACCAGCAGGTAGTTGCCGCTGACCACGGGGGTCGCGACGGACATGCCGGCCCCCGCCTCCCATTCCTCGTCCCAGTAGACCTCGCCGGTCTCGGGGTTCAGCGACACCAGGGCCGCCGCGTGCCAGATGATGAGCTGCCGCGCCCCGCCGGCCTCGATGATGATGGGCTGGCCGTAGCCCATCTCGCCGACGACGTCGAGGGCCCGCCAGATCTCCTCGCCGGTCCGCTTGTCCCACGCCATGACGAGGCCGCCCGGCTCGCCGCCGACCACCGTGATCAGCCGGTCGCCGTCGACGATCGGCGCGCTGGTCACCCCCCAGGTGGGGATGAAGCTGTCGTAGTCGGCGATGTAGTGCTTCTCCCACAGGACGTCGCCGGTCTCGACGTCGAGACAGTAGAGGTCGCCGGCGGCGCCGACCACGTACACGCGGTCGCCGTCGACGGTCGGGGTCGCGCGCGGGCCGATGGCGTACGAGAACATCAGCATGCGGTAGGTGGTGGGCCACTCCTGCACCCAGAGCACCTCCCCGGTCTCCTCGTCGAGGGCGAGGGCCCGCTCGGTGCCGTCCACCGTCCGCGACTCGGGGTCCTCGCTCCAGTCGGTGATGAAGACGCGCCCGTCGGCCACGGCGGCGCCGGAGTAGCCCGAGTTGATGGGTACCCGCCACGCGACTTTCAGCTCGTCGGGCAGCGCCTCGACGATGCCGGTCTCGGTCCACTCCCCGCGCCGGTCCTCGCCGCGCCACTGCGGCCAGTCGTTGGCGAACCCGGGGGCGGCCACGAGCAGGGCGAGCGCCGCGAAGGCCAGCGGGCGAAGGGTGCGGTGGGCCAAGTGGTCGACGTCGTGCAGTCTCATGCCATGCTCCTCACGAATCTCGTCCCGCCGGGGGGCGGGTCGAACGCTGTCTTGCGGTCCGTTTCCGGTGAAAGTCTATACCGAGTCGCCGCCTCGCCGGCACGCGCCCGGCGGCGGATGGCGGGCCATGAACGACCGCGCGGGCGCGGGCAGGGCCGCAAGGAGACGCGGGCGGCCTCGCGAACGTCGTCCGGTGGTCCGATGGTCGTCGCGCGAGGGCGGACGGGCGCTTGCGCCTCTTCAGGCGGCCGCACGTGAATGATATCCATTCGTGCTGTGAATGGATATCATTCACGGCATGAATGATCGGTTGCTGCCCCGCCTCGTGGCGCGCGACCTGCGCCGTCGGCTCCGTGTGATGCCGGCCGTGGTCGTGGCCGGCGCGCGTCAGACCGGGAAGAGCACCCTCGCGCAGGACCTCGCGCCGGGGACGAGGCGCTACCACTCGCTCGACGACCTCGACGTCCTGGACCTGGCGCGCCGCGACCCGGACGAGTTGCTGGGCGGCGGCGAGCCGGTGACGTTGGACGAGGTGCAGCGCGCGCCCGATCTGCTGCACGCCGTCAAGCGGGAGATCGACCGGTCGCGGCGGCCGGGCCGGTTCCTGCTGACCGGCTCCGCCAACCTGCTGCTCATGAAGCGCGTGTCCGAGTCGCTCGCGGGCCGGGCGAGCTACCTCACGCTCTGGCCGATGACCCGGCGCGAGCAGCGCGGGCTCGGGGTGTGCGGCATCTGGGAGGAGCTGCTCGGCGCCCGCGACCGGGATTGGCTCGACCTCGTGGCGGCGCAGCCCGGCGAGCCGGACGACTGGCGCGCGCTCGCGCGCCGCGGCGGCTTCCCGTCGCCGGCCCTGCACCTGGCGACGGACGAAGACCGCGCCGTCTGGTTCGACGGTTACGTGCGCACGTACCTCGAACGCGACCTGCAGGCGCTCTCGTCCGTATCGGGCCTGCCCGACTTCCGCCGCCTGATGCGGGCCGCGTGCCTGCGGATCGGACAGGTCGTCAACCAGACCGAGCTGGGCCGCGACGTGGCGCTGCCGCAGCCGACGGTGCGCCGCTACCTCAACCTGGTCGAGACCGCGTACCTGCTGGTCCGGCTGCCGGCGTGCGTGGTGAACCGCACAAAGCGGCTGATCAAGTCGCCGAAGCTGTACTGGGGCGACACGGGGTTGGCCCTGCATCTCGCCGGGGGGGTGGAACCGGGCGGCGCCCATCTCGAGAACATCGTGCTCCTCGACCTGCTGGCCTGGCGCGACGCGCGGCTCGAACGCGCCGAGCTGCTCTACTGGCGAACCGCGCCGGGCGAGGAGGTGGACCTCGTGATCGAGGCGGACGGCCGTCTGCTGCCGATCGAGGTCAAGTCCACTTCGCGGCCGCGGCTCCGCGACGCCGCCAATCTGCGCAGCTTCCGCGCGGAGTACGGGGAGACCGCCCGTTCGGGGCTGCTCCTGCACGCGGGCGAAACGGTCGACTGGATCGCGCCCGGCGTGCTGGCGGCGCCGTGGTGGCGGGTGCTCTGAGGCGGGGGGGCGAACCGTCTGCTCTCGACCCGATCGTCCGGTTCGGGCGGGGCTTCCGCTCTGCTTGGCGGGCGCCGACCACGCTCGAGCGACCACGGCCATGATGCGGTCTCCGCTCCTGCTGGGCGGGCGCCGACTGGTGGCCGACGCCGGTGGTACGATGGGATCGCGGAAGGCCGTGATGTGCGTTGCCTCGGCCCGCGTGATCGACGGCGCGCCGTGAGACATGGAGGACGGGACGGGATGGGACGCATCGTCGTACAGACCAAGGTCACCAATGTGTTCGACGAAGACAAGTCGATCGAATGCGGGATGTTCGTCGATACGGGGGCAGGGGCGCTGATCCTCCCCGCGGCGTGGAAGGAGCGGCTCGGCCGGTTCAAGCGGTCCGAAGCCGTCGAGCTGCTGATGGCCAACCGGGAGGTCGTGCGGGGAGAGGCGTGCTCGCCGGTGGAGGTGAAGATGGAAGGGTTTCGTTCGGTCTCGAACGAGGTCATCTTCGTGGACATGAAGCCGGAGGAGAACGCGGACTACGAACCGCTCCTGGGATACGTCATTCTCGAGCAGGCGCCGGCGGCGGTGGACATGCTCGGCCATCGCCTGGTTCCGGTGAAGTACATCGACATGAAATGACCGGCCGATCTCCTTCGCACGATTCCGCCCGCGAGATCCTCGACGCGCTGGTTCGTGACACCCCTGACGCGGGGTTCACGCCGCTGTCGGCCGGGTATCTGCAGGCCGTCGAGCGGGTCGAAGCGCTGCCCGCCAACCGTACCGGCGCCGACAAGTCCTGGGTGCTGCGCCAGTTCCGTGCGGCCATGCGGGTGCGCGCCGGCGCCAGGCGTCTGCGGTGAGGGCTGGCCATGGCCTCGTTCCCGGCGCTCGTCGGGGCCCTCAATCGGCGGGGCGTCAGGTTCGTGCTGATTGGGGTGTGGGGCGCCAACTTCCATGCCCAGGACGCCTCGGCCCTGTTCACCACGCTCGACTACGACCTGTTCCTGCCGCCCGCTCCCGACAACCTGCTGGACGCCTGGCAGGCGTGCGACGAGATCGGATTGTCTCTCGAGGCCGGTGGAGAACCCCTCGATACGCCGCGGGACCGCACGCTTGCGGCGGCGGTGATCCATCGGCGGGCTTCGGTCAGAGCAACCGGTTCGGACGAGCTCACCGTCGATCTCTCGCTGGTGATGACCGCCTTCGAGTTCGAGGCGGTCTGGGACGAGCGCCGCGTGTTCCTGGTCGACGGTGAGGAGCTGCCGGTCGCCCGTCTCAGCCACATCATCCGGTCGAAGGCCGCCGCCAACCGGCCGAAGGACCGCCTGTTCCTGGCCACCCACGCCGACGCGCTACGCCAGATGCTCGACGGAGACGAGGAGTGAGGACAGGTTCAGGTTTCTGAACCATGGGGAACACCATGACTCGGAGCTTCGTTCGACGCTTCACTTCTTCGGCCGCCGGCTGGACGACGATCGCGCTGGTCGCGGGAATCCTCCTGGCCGCGGCCGCGCCGGCCAGCGCGCAGACCCTCACCTCCCGCGTCGAGGGCACCGTGCAGGACGAAGCCGGCGGCGTCATCCCCGGCGCCGCGGTGACGATGACCGAGGTCGACACGAACGTGGTGCGGGAAGCCTTCACGAACGACCTGGGCCTGTACCTGTTCCCCCAGGTTCCCGCGGGCACCTACCGGGTCGCGGCGGCGGCCCCGGGCTTCAGCACCACCGTGATCGAGGACGTCCGGGTCGTCCTGAGCGCGCCCACGTCCATCGACGTCGTCGTCGCGGTCGGGGGGGTGACCGAGACGGTGCTCGTCTCGGCGGCCGAGGCGCAGTCGCTGATGAACACGGTCAACGCGGAGCTCAACACCAACCTCACCCGCGAGCAGGTCAGCGAGCTTCCGCTGAACGGCGGCTACGTCACTCAGCTCGCCCTCACCCAGGCGGGGGTCACCGGCCCGGGAGGGGCGCGCAGCGCCTCCATCAACGGCACCAGGGGGACCTTCAACAACTTCACCCTGGACGGCGTCAACAACCAGGACGGCTTCATCCGGACCGACTCCCTGTTCGGGATCATTCCCCTCAGGGAGACCTTCATCGACCAGATCAACATCACCACCGCGAACTCGGACGTCGACGCCGGCCTCGGGGCGTCGCAGACCCAGTTCGTGACCCGCTCCGGCAGCAACACGTTCAACTCGGAGCTGTTCTTCAATCACCGGAACGAGGCCCTCAACGCCAACGACTACTTCAACAAGGCGGCGAGCCTGGAGAAGGAGCGGACCCGGGTCCACCAGTTCGGCGTCAACGTCGGCGGGCCCCTCGTCAGGGACAAGTTCTTCTTCTTCGTCAACTACGAGGAGGAGCGGGAGCCCAGCACCGCGTCGGTCGTGCGGCGCGTTCTGACGAGCTCCGCGCGCGGCGGCGACTTCAGCTACGTCAGGCAGGACAACGGCCAGGTGGCCACCGTGAACCTGCACCGGCTGACGGGAATCGGCCCCGACCCCGCCGTCCGGTCGCTGGTCGATCTGACCCCGGTCCCCAACGACGCCAGCGTCGGCGACGGGCGGAACACGGCCGGGTTCCGCTTCAACGCCTCCGACCCGTCCAACTCCGACTGGTTGATCTTCCGGGGAGACTACGTGATCAACCCGAGTCATTCGGCGACGGCGACCTTCCACCAGTTCCGCCTCGACGTGCCGAACTCCGTGTTCAACGACATCGATTCCATCTACCCCGGCCTGCCCGGCGCGGGCCAGAGCTCGAACCGCCGGCTCGGGTCCTTCACCTTGAGCAGCACGCTCGGCCCGAGCGTCGTGAACGAGGCGCGGTTCGGCGTCCAGACCTACGGTGCGCGGTTCGCCAACAACGAAACCTTCTCGAACGGCTATCAGCTGAGCTTCGGGGCGTTCGACAATCCCGTGCGGAACTTCCTGGACCAGGGACGCGACGTGCTGAACCTGGAGGCGAGCGACAGCCTGACGTGGGTCAAGGGAGCGCACACGGTCAGGCTGGGCGGCGGCTTTCGGCGGACCCGGGTGGATGCCTTCAACGACGGGGGGCTGTTGCCGAGCTATGACCTGGGCTTCGGCGCCGGGAACCCAGATCCGCTGGTCCCCTCGCTGTTCCCCGGGGGGATCTCGTCCGACGAGCTGGACTCGGCGGCGGCGCTGCTGGCGACGCTCGGCGGCGTCGTCGACTCGGCCTATCAGGTCTTCAACGTCACCTCGACGACCTCGGGGTTCGTGGACGGGGCCACGGAGAGACGGGTGCTGAAACAGGATTTCCTCCACCTCTATGCCGGCGACACGTGGCGGGTCGCCCCGGCGACGAGCCTCACCATGGGGGTCAGGTGGGAGCTGCACTCCGTGCCGGACGAGACGCAGGGTCTGGCTCTGCTGCCGGTGGGCGGGGTCGGCGCGGTGCTCGACCCGAACGCGGTCGTCGACTTCGCCGGATCGTCCCACGGCAGGCCCTTCTTCGACACCGACTGGAACAACTTCGCGCCGAACGTCGGCCTGGCCCACCGGTTGACGGACAGGATGGTCGTGCGCGGCGGCTACGCGCTGAACTACGTGCTCGACAACAACATGACCACGGTGTCGAACGCGCTCGGCGCCAATGCCGGCCTGACCCAGGAGGTGTTCCTGCCGGGCCTCGGCGGCACCGTCAGCGGCGGCGGGCTCGTTCCCGTGGCGGAGCCCGAGTTCCAGATACCGCGGACCGCGCGGGACGGCATCCTGGCCGATCCCACCGCCGTTCCACTGCTGCACGTACGGGGTCTGCAGGTCGGGATCGAAGGTGAAGAGGGCCCAGAACCGCACGGGCGTCCACCGCCATTCCGACGGGCGCGTGACCTTGTTCGACGACAGCCTGCTCGCCACCGGCGGCGGCGGCAATCTCGACATCTTCCGGAACCCGGGAATGCTCGAGGCGGGGACACTGCCCTTGTCGCCCATCAGCGGGCCGTGGTACGCGACGGTGGACCTCGGGTTGCGCAAGAACATCGCCCTGCCGCTCTCGGCCGGGGCGCGGATGCAGATTCGCGTGGATGCCTTCAACGTGTTCAACCGCGTCAACTTCGACATCGGTCGCTATCACAATCCCAACAGCACGGAGTTCGGCCTGATCAACTCTGCGTTCGCGGCCCGGCAGATCCAGGTCGGCACGAGGATCACGTTCTGATCGTGCATCGTGGCGGATCCGAGCGAGCGGAGTCGCCGCCCTCGATCCGGGTCGGGCCAACGGCTGCGCGCGTCCTCGCAGCCCCGGCGGGCGAGGCGGAACAGCGTCAGCGTCGGTCCCGGCCCGACGGCCGGCAGGAGCGGGCCGGACTCCGGGTCGAGGAAGGTGGCGTTGGTAAGGGTCAGCGTCGGTCCTGCCTGACGGCCGGCAGGAACGGATCGGAGAACCTGGGGTCGGCGAGGAACGCGGGGTCGGTCAGGGTCTCGAGGAAGGCGATCAGGGCGTCGATCTCGTCGCCGGTGAGGCCGAGGCGGACGGGCCGGACGGGGCCGCCCGTCACGACGAGCCGGCGGTCGAGCAGGTTCATGTCGAGGAACGGGTGCGGCGCCACCTCGGCGTCGTAGTGCCCGATGACCTCGCGCAGGGTCTCGAAGCGGCCATCGTGCATGTAGGGCGGCCGGATTGCCACGTTGCGCAGGGAGGGGGCCTTGAAGCGGCCGTCGCCGGCGCCGGGGTCGAACCCGTCGGGGTCGTCCCCGCTCACGCGGTGCAGCGCCTCGAAGTTCCCTTCGACGTTTCCCTCGAGCTCGTCGAGGCCGATGTTGCGCGGCGCGAGGCTGATCTGCGCGTCGCCGGTGTGACACCGGGCGCAGCCGGCGCCCCGGCGGCCGGGGCCGGGCGGGGTGGTGAACAGGAGCCAGCCACGCCGCGCGGCGGGCGTCAGCCGGTCGAGGAAGGCCGGCGACCCCGGAGGCCCGGCCGCTCGTGCGTCGTCGTAGGGCGCACGATGGGACACGAGCGCCCGCACGAACTGCGCGAGGGCCCGCGCCATCCGGTCGCGCGTGACGTCGGGGCTGCCGAAGGCGCGCTCGAAGAGCGGCGGGTAGAAGCGACGTTGCGGCGAGTCGCGCTTCGACCGAGGCGAGCGACGAGCCCATCTCCAGCGGGTCCTCGATCGGGGCCAGCACCTGGGCCTCGAGGCTCTCGGCCCGCTCGTCCCAGAAGAACCGGCCGCGGGCGTAGTAGCGCGCGTTGGCGAGGCTCATGGCGTGGCGGCGGGTCGGCCGCCCGTCGAAGCCGATGCTCAGCCTGCGAGGGTCCGAGAACCCGTGCGCCTGGCGGTGGCACGACGCGCAGGAGACGCGGCGGTTGGCCGACAGCCGGGTGTCGTGGAAGAGCACGCGGCCGAGGGCGGCGCCGCGGTCGGTGACGGGGTTGTCGGCCGGCGTGTTGTCGGCGGCGGCGATGCTGTCGGGGCCGTCCGCGACGCTGAACCGGTGCGCCGGCAGCTCGACGGCGTACGCCACGGTACGGGACGGCCGGCAGCCGGGGCTCGTCGAGCCGGTCGGCCGCCACCGGCTGGGCCGGCGCGCGAGCCCCGCCGAGGGGCGCCGGGCCGAACGCCACGTTCAGACCGAGGATGATCACCGCCGACAGGCCGGTGAGGGTGCGACCCCGCATGAAGTTGACTCTACCGCGTCCGGGGCCGGCCGATGCGCGCAACCTGAAGTCCGCGCGGCGCTCGCGACGGTCGACGCGGCAGATCCGGCGTTGCAGGAAGGCCGTATGGGCCAATATGCTGTTGTGGATGCGAACCACGATTCCCGTCTCTCGCGGGCGGGGGGTGCAGCCCGGCGTGGACTCGACCGACAACGCGGCGCTCCGGGATCTCATGGATTCCGAGGACCCTGACGTCAGAGTGCAGGTGAGCGTGTCTCGCGCCGGCGCAGCGAGCGAGACTTCTACACATCGCCCCGGAACGACCGGGAGGAGAACCCAAATGAGAACCAGGATCTTCATGGCGGCGGCGCTGGCCGCGTTGGTGGCGGTTTCGGCGAGCGCGCAGTCGCGCGACGTGGACCTCGAGGCGGCGGACGGGGTGACCCTCAAGGCCACGTACACGTCGCCCGGCCAGCCCGGGCCGGGGATGCTGCTCGTGCACCAGTGCAACATGGACCGCACGTCGTGGAACGACATCGCGGCCGAGCTGGTCGGGGCCGGCGTTCACGTGCTGACCCTCGACCTGCGGGGCTTCGGCGAGAGCGGCGGCGAGGGCATCGGGGCCGGGTTCCCCGCGTTCCTCCAGACGTCGTCGGCCGACGTCGACATGGCCTACGACTACCTCGCGGCGCAGTCGGGTGTCGACGCGGCGCGCATCGGCGCGGGCGGGGCGAGCTGCGGGGCCATGCTGACCGCGGACCTCGCGGCGCGCCGGGACGTCGAGGCCCTCATGCTGCTGTCGGGGCCGCCGAGCGAGGCGGCCGTCGCCAACATGGCGGGGAACGCGGACCTGGCGGTGTTCGCGGCGGCGGCGACCGAGGACCCGGTCACCGTCGGGGTCGCCGACGCGCTGCAGGGCGCGGTCGACGGGTCGCCGCATGCCAGCTCCACCGCGAAGATCTACCCCGGCCCCGAGCACGGGCTGCCGATGTTCGGGAAGAACGCCGATCTCGAGCCGGCGCTGCTCGCGTGGCTGAAGGGCGAGCTGGTCGGCAACTGAGGTATATTCGAGCTTCAGGCTCGAACCGTGTTCCCGGCGGGTCGGATTCCGATCCGGCCTGCCGGTTGTCGGCGCCGCCGGGGGGCGCAGGGCGGCGCAGCCCGGGCCAGGGAGGTTCAGATGCACAAGCGAACTGTTTCGGCGCTCGCGGCGGTGGCGGCGGCGCTGCTGTTGCCGGCGGCGGCCGCGGGCCAGCCGGCCGGCGAGAGCGAGTTCCGGACCCCGTGGGGCGACCCGGACCTGATGGGCACGTGGTCGTACGCGTCGCTGACGCCGCTCCAGCGCCCCGAGTCGATGGGCGACAGGGAGTTCTTCACGGCCGAGGAGGCGGCCGAGCGCAACCTCGCGGTCACCATCGACCGCGAGCCCCCGCCGGGAAGCGTGGGCTCGTACAACGCGCTGTGGTTCGACCGCGGGCGGGTGAGCTCGGACATGCGGACGTCGCTCATCGTCGACCCGCCCAACGGCCGGCTGCCGCTGCGGCCCGAGACGGTCGAGGCGCAGGCGGCGCGGCGCGCCTACCTGCGCGACCACCCCGCCGACTCGTGGCTCGACCGCAGCAACTGGGACCGGTGCATCACCTACCACGGGGTGCCGCCGATCTCGACCGGCTACAACAACACCTACCAGATCCTGCAGACGCCGACCCACGTCGCGATCCGGGTCGAGAACATCCACGACGTGCGCATCATCCCCATCGACGGCCGGCCGCAGCTCGACGACGGCATTCGGCAGTGGAACGGCGACTCGCGCGCGTACTGGGACGGCGACACCCTGGTGGTCGAGACCGCCAACTTCAGCGACCAGACCGTGCACCGGTTCCCGACGTCGCGGAACACGAAGGCGGTGGAACGGTTCCGCCGGGTGAGCGCCGACCAGATCGACTATCGGTTCACCATCGAGGATCCCACCGTCTACACGCAGCCGTGGACGGCGGTGCGCCCGATGCCGCGGCTCGACGGCTACATCATCTACGAGTACGCCTGCCACGAAGGCAACTACGCGATGACCAACATCCTGACCGTGGAGCGGGTGCAGGAGGCGCAGGCGGAGCAGTAGGGACTCGCGCCGTGGAACGGCGTCGCCTCCGAGGCGGCCTCCGGCCGGAGACCGCCTCCGGCGTGATGTCCGGGCTCGCGGACTGCCTGTCCGCGACGCCGGGGCGCTTGGTGATGCGATGGGATCCGCAGTGAGGAAGGAACCGGCCATGGTGCAGTGGGCGCGGGCGGCGATGGCGGCGGGCGCGGTCGCGTTGCTCGTCGGGCTCGGGGAGACGCCGGCGGCGGCCGGGCAGCAGGACGACCGCAGCCAGCGGCTCTACCCGTCGCTTCAACGCCCGCCCGGCGATCCCGAGGTGGTGGCCCGGGGAGAGGCCCTCTACGGCATCAACTGCCGGGCGTGCCACGGGATGGACCTGCGGGGCGGCGACCTCGGGGGGCCCAACCTGCTGCGGTCGCAGCTCGTGCTGCGCGACGAGGCGGGCGAGCTGATGGAGCCGGTGATTCGCGACGGCCAATCGGGGCCGGGCGGGTCGTACATGCCGCCGGTGCCGCTCTCCGACGAGGACGTCCAGGCCGTCGTGACCTACGTGCACGACGTCCTCGGCACCGCGTCCCGCCAGGGGGGGCCGCCGCTGGGTGAGGAGCTCGAGCTCGACATCCTCGTGGGCGACGCTGCCGCCGGCCGGACCTACTTCGCCGAGAAGTGCGCCGCCTGCCACTCCCCGACCGGCGACCTCGAGGGCATCGCCACCCGGATTCCCGAGCCGAAGGAGCTGCAGAACACCTGGGTGCGGGGCGCGGGCCGCAACACCGAGCGCCCGCCGGTGACGGTGACAGTCACTCTGGCCTCGGGCGAGCGGATCGAGGGCGAGCTCGAGCGGCTCAACGATTTTCTCGTCGTGCTGACCGACGGCGCCGGCCGGCACCGGTCGTTCGGCCGCGAGGGCGACACCCCCCGCGTCGAGCTCGACGACCCGATGGCCGCCCACCGCGAGATGCTGCAGGTGTACCGCGACGCCGACATCCACGACGTGACCGCGTACCTGGTGACCCTGAAATGACTGCCATCCGCCTGCTCCTCGCCGCAGCCCTCGTCGCCGCCCCCGCCGCGGGGACCGCGCAGGAGGGCGGCCTCGACCCCGCCTCGCTCGTCGAGCCGCTCGAGGAGTCGTGGCCGACCTACTCGGGCGACTACAGCGGCCGGCGCTACAGCCGGCTGAAGCAGGTCACCACGGAGAACGTCCGGCAGCTCTCGCTCGCCTGGACCCGGAGCTTCAACACCGGCATGCCGCGCCTCACCGGGCCGAACGCCCCCGACTTCACCGGCGGCGTGGGGACCGGCGACTTCACCATCGGGTCGCAGCGCATCAAGGGCTCGATTCTCCAGGTCGGCGACCTGCTCTACGTCACCGCCCCCGACCACGTGTGGGCCATCGACGTGCGCGACGGCGGCACGCGCTGGCACTACTTCTGGAAGACCCGCGGCGGCCCCCACATCGGGAACCGCGGCGCGGCGATGTGGCGCGACTCGATCATCTTCGAGACCGTCGACAACTACCTCGTCTCGCTCGACGCCCGCACCGGCGAGGAGCGCTGGCACAGCGAGATCGCGAGCTTCGAGGAGCAGTACTTCTCGACGATGGCGCCCATCGTGGTCGGCGACCTCGTGCTCGTGGGCACCGGCAACGACCTCGACGCGCCGGGGTTCCTGCAGGCGTTCGACCCCGCCACCGGCGAGCGGGTGTGGCGCTTCTACACCGTCCCCATGAGCGAGGACGACCCCGGCATCGAGACGTGGCCCGACCTCGACGCGGCGATGCACGGCGGCGGGCAGGTGTGGGTGCCGGGCTCCTACGACCCCGAGACCGACCTCTACATCTTCGGCACCGGCAACCCCACCCCCGGCTACACCGGCATCGCCCGGCGCGGGGACAACCTGTTCACGTGCACGCTCGTCGCGGTCGAGGTGTCCACGGGCAAGATGGCGTGGTGGTTCCAGACCTCGCCCCACGACACCCACGACTGGGACTCGGCCCAGACCCCGATCCTGATCGACGGGGTGATCGACGGGGTGCCCCGCAAGCTCGTCTCCACCGCCGCGCGCAACGGCTTCTTCTTCACCGTCGACCGCGTGACCGGCGAGCACGTGGTGACCACCCGCTACGGCGCGACCTCGAACTGGGCCAGCCACATCCGCGAGAGCGGGTCGCCCCAACCGAACCCCGCGAAGGAGGCGATCATCCCCGGCGCGCTCGTCTCGCCCGTCGAGGGGGGCGTGGCCAACTGGCAGCCGCCCGCCTTCAACCCCGACACCGGCCTCTTCTACACGCAGGAGAACAACGGCTTCAACCTGCTCTACCTGACCGACCCCGATCCGCGCGGCTCGATGGGGCTCGGGGGCAAGGACCGGGTCACCGTGGGCACCGGCGGCAACGCGTTCACCGCCATCGACTACCGCACCGGCGAGCCGCGGTGGCGCCACGCCTGGCCCATCGGCGGGGGCGGCGGGGCCGGGGTGCTGACCACCGCGGGGGGGCTGGTCTTCACCGGCGACGGCAGCGGCAACTTCGTGGCCTTCGACGCCGCCGACGGCGAGCTGCTCTGGCACACCCGCATCGGCAACATCTCGAACGCGCCCCAGACCTACCTGGTCGACGGCCGCCAGCACGTCCTGATCGCGGCCGGCCAGCAGCTCTTCGCCTTCGTCATGTACTGATGCGGTGCGCATCGGTCAGGCCGTGATAGGGTTGGAAGGCAGGAGAGGACCGTTACCTTGGATGTCGCAACGCTCGCCCCGGTTGCCTTGGCCATCTTGAGTACGGCAGGGCTGACAGTGGGATTGATGCAGTGGCTGCTCAGGCCGCAGTTCGACGCCGTCAACAAACGTGTCGACGAGCTCAAGGCCGACATCCGGGAGTTGCGAGCAGCAGTGTACGTGCCGCGGACTCCGCCACCGCCGCCTGAAGCCGACCGCCAGTAGCGTGGCCGTGAAGCGCTCCCGGTTGCATGGGGTGGCGTGACGACGGAGCGGCGGGCGCCTCTTGCGCTTCACCACCTCGCGACCTCCTGTTCGATGCAGCGCCGTCGATGAGTTCAGGCCGCGCACCGCAATCGACGACCGCGGTCCGCTACCACTTGGCCGAGAACAACCTCGCGTGGATGCGGTATCCGTTCGAGGACCCGCGCATGGCGGGCATGCGGGACGAGATCGATCGCATCAACCGGCTCGGCGACCGCTCGCCGGGCTTCGTGTGGCGCTTCGAGACCGCGGCCGGCGACGCGACCGACGTGCGGGTGCTGGACGATCCGCGGGTACTCTTCAACCTGACCATCTGGGAGACGGTCGCCGACCTGCGGCGGTACGTCTACCACAGCGAGCACGTCGAGTTCTTCCGCCGCCGCCGCGAGTGGTTCCTGCCGCCGCCGCGCGAGCCGGTGGCCCTGTGGTGGGTGCCCGAGGGGGCGCGCCCCGACGTCGAAGAGGCGATGGCCCGCATCGAGCGGCTCTGGCGGGACGGGCCGTCGCCCGAGGCGTTCAACCTCAAGCAGATCTACGGGCCCGACGGCGCGCCGGTAGCCCGAGCGGTGCGGGAAGAGCACTCGATGGGCGCCGTCGGGACCCGCGACCGTCGAGTCGCGTTCCGCCCGGACCCTGCCGGGGCGCAATGAGGAGCACCGAGATCACGACCGAGACCCGAGACCGCGTCACCGTCGTCCGGATGGCGCACGGCAAGGTCAACGCGTTCGACCCCGAGCTGATGAGCGGCCTGATCGACCGGTTGGACGCCCTCGAGGAGGCCGACACCTCGGCCGTGGTCCTGACCGGCACCGGCCGCGTCTTCTCGGCCGGCGTCGACCTGCGCGGCCTCACCGCGGGCGGCCCCGACTACGTGAAGAGGCTGCTGCCGCTGCTGGGCGGGGCCTTCTACAAGGCGTTCACCTTTCCCAAGCCCGTGGTGGCCGCGGTGAACGGCCACGCCATCGCCGGCGGCTGCGTCCTCACCTGCGCGTGCGACTACCGCATCATGGCCGACGGCGGGGGCCGCATCGGCACGCCCGAGCTGTCGGTGGGGGTGCCGTTCCCGAGCATGGCCCTGGAGATCCTCCGGCTGACGGTGCCCGCGCACCGGCTCCAGGCCCTGATCTACCGCGGCCTGACGTGCACCCCGGCCGAGGCCGTCGACAACGGCCTCGTCGACGAGCTCGCCGCGCCCGAGGCGGTCGTCGACCGCGCGGTCGAGATGGCCGCGCACCTCGGGGCGCTGCCGCCGGCGTCCTTCGCCCTCACCAAGCGCATCATCCGCGAGCCCAGCCAGGCCCGCGTCCGCGAGATGCAGGCGGCCGACGCGGCGGTGACCGAGGCGTGGATGTCTCCGCGAGTGCTGGAGGCCGTCCGCGCCTACGTCGAGCGCACGCTCGGAAAGTAGAAATCGAGGCGGCCGCTGCCGCCGGGCCGTTGGGTCGTTGGGAGCCGGTGGATCGGAAGCGGATCCGCGAGCAGGTGCGGCCGGAGGTATACGGATGTCACGCTTCTTGCAGCTTCGTCTCCTGTGGCGGCGCGCCGCCGCCCACCCGGGCTTCACCCTCGTCGCCCTGGCGACGCTGGCGGTCGGGATCGGCGCCAACGTGGCCATCTTCACCGTCGTCAACGCGGTGCTGCTGCGGCCGCTGCCGATCCCCGACTCGGAGCGGCTGGTCATGCTGCGGCACGCCGCGCCGGGGTTGTCGCAGCTCGACGAGCTGCCGATGTCGGACGCGCTCTACTTCTTTTACGCCGAGGAGAGCCGCACTCTCGACAGCGTGGCGGTGTTCCGCGACCTGCAGGCGAGCTTCACGGGGCCTGAGAACCCCCAGCGGGTACAGGCGGCCCGCGTCACCGCGTCGTTCTTCGACGTGGTGCGGACGCCGCCGCGCATCGGGCGTGGCTTCACCCCCGACGACGACCGGCCCGGCGCCGCACCGGTCGCCGTGCTCGCCGACGGGCTGTGGCGGACCCGGTTCGGGGCCGACCCCGACGTGGTGGGGACGGTGGTCGACATCGACGGGGCGAGCGTCGAGGTGGTCGGCGTGATGCCGCCCGGCTTCTCCTTCTCGCGGCCGAACGCCGAGCTCTGGATGCCGATAGCGCTGAACCGCGACGACACGCAGCTCGGCGCGTTCGGGATGAGCGGCGTCGCCCGCATCGCCGACGGCTCGACCCTGGAGCAGGCGCGGGCCGAGCTCGGCACGATGCTGTCGAACCTGACGGAGGTCTTTCCCGACGAGGGGGCGGCCCCGATTCTCGCGAACGCGGGGTTCCGGCCGCTCGTCGACCGGGCGCGCGAGGTGGTCGTCGGCGACATCGAGGCGACGTTGTGGATGCTGCTGGGCGCGGTGGGTTTCCTGCTGCTGATCGCGTGCGCCAACGTCGCCAACCTCTTCCTCGTGCGGTCCGAGGCGCGTCACGGCGAGGTGGCGATTCGCTCGGCCCTCGGCGAGGGGCGGGGCCGGCTCGCGGGGTCGGTCCTGGTCGAGAGCGTCGCGCTGGGCGTGGCCGGCGGCCTCGCGTCGCTGCCGCTGGCGTGGCTCGCCGTCGGCCTGCTGGGGCGCTTCGGGCCGAGGGCGCTGCCGCGCCTCGACGAGGTCTCGATCGACGCGCCGGTGTTGCTGTTCGCCCTCGCCGCGTCGGTCGCGGCCGGGGTGCTGTTCGGGGTCCTGCCGGCGTGGCGGACGCGCGCGGTGGCCGCCGCGGGCCACACCACGGCGGGCGCGCGCGGCGCCTCCGCGGGCCGGGAGCGGCAACTCGCCCGGCGGGGCCTCGTGGTGGTCCAGATTGCGCTGGCCCTGACCCTGCTCGTGGGGTCGGGGCTCGCGGTGCGCTCGTTCCAGAGGCTGGCCGCGGTCGATCCGGGCTTCGATGCGACCGACGTGCTGGCCTTCGGGCTCGCGCTGCCCCTGCGCGACTACGAGACGGCCGAGTCGCGGCTGGGCTTCCACCGCCAGGTGGTCGACCGCCTGCGCGCCCTGCCGGGGGCCGCGGCCGCCGCGTCGGCGACGACCATTCCCCTCGGCGGGGAGCTGGCCGGCTCGGGGCACACCATCGAGGGCCGGCCGCTGGCCGACGGCGAGGTGCCGCCGGTGTTCATGTGGAAGCGCGTCTCGCCGGGCTACTTCGACGCCATGGGCATGGAGCTCGTCGAGGGGCGGGTGTTCGACGCGCTCGACGGGGAGCGCGACGCGCCGGTCGTCGTCGTGTCGCGGACGGTGGCGCAGGCGCAGTGGCCGGGGGAGAGCGCGCTCGGCAAGGGCATCCGGCTGGGCGGCCCGCCGGCCGAGGAGGGCGAGCAGTGGTCCCGCGTCGTCGGCGTGGTCGGCGACGTCCACGAAACGGCGCTGCACGAGGACCCGCCGCCGATGGCGTACTACCCGATACCGGGGGTCGTCGGGGGCGTGGGCGTCCCGCCCGTGATGCAGTACGTGGTGCGCGCCCCGAACGCCGGGGCCCTCGCCGGCGCGGCGCGGGAGACGGTGCGCGGGCTCGATCCGACGCTTCCGATCGCCGACGTCGAGACCCTCGAGACGCTGGTCGGCCGCGCGCGGGGGGAGCGGGCGTTCGTGATGGTGCTGCTCGTCATCGCCGCCGCCCTCGCCCTGCTGCTGGGCTCGATCGGCCTCTACGGCGTCGTCTCCTACATGGTGGCGCAGCGGCGGCGCGAGATCGCCATCCGCATGGCGGTCGGCGCGCAGGTGATCGACGTGCGCCGCCTCGTGCTGTCCGAGGCGGGCGCGATGGCCCTGATCGGCGTGGTGCTGGGGGTGGCGTCGGCGGTGGTGCTGACCCGCCGGCTGCAGGCCCTGCTGTTCGAGACCGCCCCCCTCGACCCCGTCGTCTTCGGCGCGGTCTCGGCGTTGCTGGCCGCGATCTGCCTGCTGGCGAGCTGGGTGCCCGCGCGGCGCGCCGCCCGCATCGATCCGATGACCATCCTGCGCGCCGAGTAGGTGTGCGGCAAGACCGCCGCGGCCCGCCGCCGGACGCCCGCTCGCGCCGCTCGCGCTACCAATCGAAGGCGAGCGAGGTGATCAGGCTGGCGCCGGGGCTCGAGTACCGATCGATGACCGGGTCGTTGGCCTGACGTCCCCGGACGTTCCACCACTCGAAGTACCTGGCGTCGGTCAGGTTGAGCAGGCCGAGACGGAGCTTGAGGACTTCGGTGAGGGCAACGAAGCCCACCAGGTCCACGACCCGGTAGGCCTCAGGCGCGAACTGCGCCACGCGCTGCCGGCGGTAGGCCTCGACCAGCCGCACCGAGAGCTCGCTGCCCCAGCGGCCGGCCCGCGGCGCGTAGCGGAGCCCGACCACCGCCTCGTCCGGCGCGACGGAGCCGAGCGGCGTCTCCTGCGCGATCGGCGCCGCGGCGGCGGCGCCCCGCAGGAACTCGCGGCCCTCGATGCGCGCGTAGCTGCCCCGGACCGTCAGGCTGTCGGTCAGGTACGCCTCGCCGAACACCTCGATCCCGTCGATTCGCGCTTCCTCCAGGTTCCGGCCCTGGAACTCGAGCAGCCCCGTCAGGGGGTTGACGCCGAGCTCGGTCAGCTCGATGAAGTCGCGGTAGCGGTTGGAGAACGCGCTGACGCCGAGGCTCGCGCGGTCGAACGCGGTCCGGACCCCGACCTCCAGGTTGTCGCTGGTCTCGGCCCGCAGATCCGGATTGGGCAGCGTCGTATAGCCCTCGCGCGGGCTGGCGAAGCCGGTGTTGATGGCGCTGTAGGGCGGCGCCCGGAACCCGCCGGCATACTGCGCGTGCAGGGTCACGACGTCGGTCAGCCGCGCCGCCAGGCCGATCTTCGGCGACACGGCGCCGTCGGAGAAGTCGGCCGCCTCGGGGTTGAGGCTCGCGACGAAGACGGGGTCGGCCTGGTTGGCGTCGAGCGAGAAGTGGTCGTAACGCGCGCCGGGCACGAGGGTGAAGCGGCCGAACCGGATCTCGCCCTGGACGTACGCCCCCGCCTCGACGACGTCGCTCTCCGGGAAGTACTTGGTGGGAAAGATCAGGTCGGTCGGCACCGGTCGTCCGGTGTCGATGTCGGTCTCGGTGCGGTGGCGCCGCATGTCGAAGTAGTCGGTCTTGTAGCTGCCCCCCAACGTGACGAGCATGCCGTCGTCGGGTCCGCCCAGCCAGTGCTGGCCCTGGGCCGACCCCCCGTAGCCGGCCTGCTCGTAGTCGAGGGTGCCGTGGCGGGCCGACGAGAACGTCGGTCCGAAGCCGGTGGTCATCCGCGCCTCGTCCAGGACCTGCGCGGTGTCGTTGCGCTGTCCGTAGACGCGCCACGACAGCAGGTCGAGGCCGCGGCCGGCGAGGGTGTGGTCGAGCGACAGCCGCTGGCGTCCCTGCGTGTCGAGGGCGGCCGACTCCTCGATGAGATAGGCGAACCGGCCGAAGTCGAGCAGCCGGTTGTTCGAGAGCCAGTCGGTCTCGACGCGGCTGTCGTACCGCTCGGCGGCGACGCGCCACCGGTTGTCGGGCGAGGCGCTGTAGACCAGCTTGGCCAGGACCTGCCGGCCCTCCACGTCCTGCGGGTTCGGGGCGGTGCGGGTGTGGTCCCTCGTGTCGACGACGCCCTGGTTGCCGATGGCGCCGCCCCGGTCGAGGCTGGTGAACACCGATGCCTGGACCCGCTCGCCGCCCGCGGCCAGGGTGACGTTGGCGCCCACGGCGTCCGCCCGGCTGTCCCAGGACGTCTTCCCGCCCACGTAGAACCGCCGGTCGCTCAGGTAGTCGGCGGGGTCCTTGGTGAACAGGGAAACGACGCCCCCGAGGGCGTCGCTGCCGTAGAGGGCGGAGTTGGCGCTGCGCACGATCTCGACCGTCTTCAGGACGTCCACGTCGAGCCCGGCCTGGTGGACGTTGAACGGGCCGAAATCGAACTGCTCCGAGGTCTGGACGCCGTCCACCATCGTCATCACGCGGTTGCCGCCGATGCCGCGGATGTTGAAGCCGTTGAGCC
Organism: Vicinamibacterales bacterium; assembly: GCA_965116765.1. Lineage (GTDB taxonomy): Bacteria > Acidobacteriota > Vicinamibacteria > Vicinamibacterales > UBA8438 > JAJEEA01. Next base: position 4,179,857 of record OZ220718.1, read on the forward strand.
CGAGCCGGGTCACGTTGTTCTCGACGTAGACCCCCGGCTCGTACTTCACGAGGTCGGCGAAGTCCTCGACCATCCGTTCCTGGATGGTCTCGCCGTCGATGACCGACACCACCCCCGGCGTGTCCCGCACCGGGGCCGGCCGGAGGTTGGCGGAGACGGTGACCGAATCGAGGAAGGTCGGCGGCTCGTCGGGCGGGGTCTGGTCGGGCGGGGCCTCGGGCGGGGCCTGGTCGGGCGGGGCCTGGTCAGGCGGGGTCTCGTCGGGTGGCGTCTCGTCGGGCGGCGTCTCGACGGACGGCCCCTCGGTGGCGGCCTTCCCGACCACGGGGTCCGCGCCGGCCGGATCCGCGGCCGCCCCCGGCTCGCGGGCGCCCGGCTGCGCGGTCGCGGCGAGGGGAGTCGCCAGTCCCAGGGCGAGGGCCGCCGTCACGATCGCGAACGACATCCCGAGGGCGCCGTCGTAGGGTCGGGTTCCGTGCACGGCGTGCATCCAATGGATCCTGCCTCCATAGTACTTCTTCGACTCGTCTTCATCCGCGTGCGCGGCCTGACGCGGTGGCCGGCCTCGGCGGGAGCTCGGGAGAACGGCGGGGGCAGGGTGCGGAAACGACACCGGGCCGGACGACGGCGTCAACCCGTCGCCCGGCCCGGTGCGTGGTGTCGCCGAGGAACGCTCTTACCCGCCGAACCGGTGCGGGGCCGCCGGCCGTGCGGCGCCCGGCGCCGGGGCCGACGTCGCGGTGTCGAGCCGCGAACGGGCGTTCTCGAGCGAGTCGGCCAGGCGCGTCAGCCATTGCGGCACGCGGCTCGGGAAGCGATCCCCGGCCGCGCCGACGGTCGGAAGCCCGCCGCCGGGTGCCGGCCCCGACAGCTCCGCCACGGGGCGCGGCTCGCCCGCGGCCGGCTCCTCGGCGGCGGCGTCGCCCGGCGCGGCCTGGCCGCTGTCCGGTGCGGGGCCGGCGCCCGGCCCGCCGGCCGCGGGCTCGATGTCGGGGCTGCCGGGCGGCTCGCCCGGCGTCAGCTCCGCCACCGGCTCCGGGGGCGGGGCCGCGGCCTTCGCGCCCGACGGCGGCGCGGCCGCGATGGCCGGCTCGAGGGCGGCCACCGCCGCCCCCGCGATCGCCGCGAGCGGCGCCGACGCGTTCAGGTTCTGCACGTCGGCGTCCACGCGCTCGGCGATCTCGGTCGAGATCTGCCGCGCGACGATGGTCATCTGGGCCTCGGCCAGCCGGCTCACCGCCTCCCGGATCGGGGCGAACACCTCGGTCAGGTCGACCTCGACGCTGTTCTCCTGGATCCGGCTGAGCTGCATCTCGCGGATCTGCTCCTCGAGGGCGGCGATGCGGTCCTGGGCCGTCGACTGCTCCTGCATGAGGACGTCGCGGTGCAGCCGCGCCTCCTGGTCCATCACGTAGTAGCCGCCGCCGAAGGAGACGGCGCAGAAGACGGCCAGCATCATCAGCCGGCTGAAGAACCGGCCGACCCGCGACGGCCGACGCATCTCGGGCTCGGCCCGCGGCGCCGGGGGAGGCTGGACGGTCTTCGCCTTGGCCGGCTCGGGCTGGGTGGGTGTGGTGGTCATGTTCTCCTCCTACTGGGTGAACGAGAGGCGCGGGCCGACCCGGCGGATCATCCGCCCGGCGGTTCGCGCCGTCACATGGATGAATGACATGGAATGTCTGAAACGAGGTCGCTCTCGAAACCCACGTTGGCCGCGGCCGGCGGTTCGAGAAGCCGGGCCGTTCCGCGGCACGCGATGCCTCGTTCCGGAGGAGAGCAACACGACGTGATCCCGGCGGCTGGGAACCGTCCGGGGGGAGGGGAGAGCGATGACCGGTGCCCCACGACGATGATTGGGGACAACCGCCTTCATGTCAAGGAAAAACCGGTGAGCCACAAGATGTTGTGGTGTGCCGAAGGGACGGGTGCGGCGCTTGTGGTCCCCGCCCCTTTCCCCGGCCGGCAGGACCGCCTCGAAGGCCCGCGCCGGCCGGGCCGGTCTGATACGATCCGGCAGACCGGCGCCGGCCGCGGCCGGCCCGCTCGGGACACCCGGTCCGCCAACCGGCAACCAAAGGGGAAGCCATGCGGTCGATCTTCGCGCTCGCCGTCCTCGTGCCCGCCGTCGCCGCCGCCGAGACGCCGACGTTCACGGCGGACGTGGCGCCCATCCTGTTCGAGAGCTGCGTCGTCTGCCATCGCGAGGGCGAGGTGGCCCCGATGGCCCTCACGTCGTACCGCGCGGTGCGGCCGTGGGCGCGGGCCATCAAGGACAAGGTGGTCAGCCGCGAGATGCCGCCCTGGCACGCCGACCCCGCCGGCTCGCTCGCCTTCAAGAACGACCGGCGCCTGAGCCAGGCCGACATCGACACCATCGCGGCGTGGGCCGACGGCGGAGCGCCCCGGGGGAACCCCGCCGACCTGCCCGCCCTGCCGCCGATCCCGGCGGGCTGGCAGATCCGCGACCTCGGCGAGCCCGACGCGGTCATCCGGATGCCGGTGGCCGAGCAGATCCCCGCCTCGGGCGAGCTGCCGATGACCAACTACTACATCCCGGTGCCGTGGGACGAGCCCAGGTACGCGCGGGCGCTCGAGTCGAAGCCGGGCAACCGCGAGGTCACGCATCACACCGTCGCCTACATCCGCTCGGGCCTGCCGCCGGGGACCCGTCTGAACGAGAAGGGGCTCGCGGTGCGCGACCCGTCGATCGTGGTCGACGAGAACGCGTCGTTCGAGTTCGCGCAGCGGTCGGTGAAGCTGACCGGCTATGCCCCCGGCAAGGGCTACAAGCGATATCCCGAGGGGGCGGGGCGGGTGCTGCCGCCGGGCTGGTACTTCGTGCTCAACCAGCACTATCAGCCGACGGGCCGGCCCGAGACCGACCGGTCCGAGCTGGGGCTGTGGTTCCACGACGAGCCGGTGGCCACCGACGTGCACGAGATCGTGGCCAGCGACGGCATCGCCATCGTCGGCGGGGTCGAGGTGGTGACCGGGGCCGGCCAGCGGCGGCCGGTCATCCCCAACATTCCCCCGTTCGTGGACGACTGGAAGATCGTCACCATGAAGCTCTTCGCCGAGGACACCACCGTCTTCTCGCTGTCGCCGCACGCCCACCTGCGCGGCAAGCGGTTCACCTATACCCTCGTGCACCCGGACGGCCGGGAGCAGACCCTGCTGACGGTGCCGCGCTACGACTTCAACTGGCAGACCTTCTACGAGCTGGCCGAGCCGATGGTGTTCCCGGCGGGGTCGAAGCTGGTGACGGTCGGCTACTACGACAACTCGGTGCGCAACCGCTACAACCCCTCGCCCGACCGCGAGGTCTACTGGGCCGAGCAGAGCTGGGACGAGATGTTCAATCCCTTCTTCGAGTTCGGGGTCGACGCGGAGGGCCCGAAGGGCAGCACCAACGACTGACGGTTGCCGCGGCGCTTCACGCGCCGCCGCGGCGGTTCACGAGGGGACGGAAGCCGGCGCCTCCGTCCCTTTTTTTGTTTCCCGATGCAGGGGTTCGGCCCGGTTCCCGGCCCGGACCGTCGACACGGTAAACGGAGCCGCTGCCGCGGAGGTCTGTCTTCAAGGTGCGGTTCGTGCGCCGCCGATTGCGGCCGGCGCGAGCTGGAGTCCGGGCCGCAGAGCGTGGCGGTCTCCTCGACGGTCGGGCGCCCAGCGGAGCCGAGAGCGACGATGGGCTTGGAGAATCAACGATGTCGATGAACGGCGGCAGGGGTCCGCGGCGTGGACCGGGGCGGACTCCCGGCGGGGTCGGCGGGGGGGACCGTCGCGCCGGGGCGGCGGCGGCCCGCCGGGGCGCGGTTCCCGTACTCGTGGCGGGCAGTCTGGCTCTGGCTCTGTCGGTCGTGGGCCTGGCGTCGGCGGAAGCCCAGGAGCAGGCATCGGCGGACGCCGGCGGTTCAGGTACGGCGCCGCCGACCGCGGGGTTGGCGATTCCGCCCACCGGAACGCCGCCGCCCCCCGGCCCGGTCCCACCGCCCGCCGCCGGCGAAGCGGCCGTGGCCCAGCCGCCGCCGATGGCCGGCTTCGGGCTCGTGCCGGGCCGACCCACCGTGCGGCCGACGCGCACGGACACGCCGCCCGACATCGACGGGCGCCTCGACGACCTCGCCTGGCGGACGGCGGCCACCATCACCGAGTTCACCCAGCAGGCGCCGCTCGAAGGGGCGCCGGCGACCGAGGACACCGAGGTCTACATCGCCTACGACAGCGACCACGTGTACTTCGGCTTCTACCTGCACTACACCGACCCGAGCATCATGCGGGCCAACCGCGTCGACCGCGACACCGCGTGGGCGGACGACCTCATCACCATCTACATCGACACCTTCCTCGACCAGCAACGGGCCTACGACTTCGACCTGAACGCCTACAACGTGCAGGGCGACGGCATCGTCAACGCCGGCGGCGGCATGCGCGGCTCGCCCATTCCCTTCGCGGACCGGTCGTGGGACGCCCTCTTCCACAGCGCCGCGAGCATCGTCGCCGACGGCTACATCGCGGAGATGGCGATTCCCCTCAAGAGCCTGCGCTATCCGCAGCGCGGGCCCGGCGAGCCCCACCGCTGGGGCTTCCAGATCGTGCGCGAGATCAAGGGCAAGAACGAGGAGAACGCGGTGTGGGCGCCGATGTCGCGCGACGTGGCCGGCTTCCACCGGCAGATGGGGCTGATGGAGGGCATGACCGACTTCTCCACCAGCCGCAACCTCGAGTTCCTGCCCACGTTCACCGGCATCGACTTCGGGCGGCTCGACCGGTCGACGGGCGGGTGGAGCGACCTCGGGATGAATCCCGAGGCCGGCCTCAACGTCAAGTACGGGGTGACCTCGAACCTCACCGCCGACTTCACCCTCAACCCCGACTTCTCGCAGATCGAGTCGGACCAGCCGCAGATCGAGGTGAACCAGCGCTTTCCCCTGTTCTTCAGCGAGCTGCGGCCGTTCTTCGTCGAGGGGGCGGAGATCTTCGACCTGCCGGGCCCCGTGACCTTCGTGCACACGCGGACCATCGTCGACCCCACGTGGGGGGCGAAGCTGACCGGCAAGGCGGGCCGCTTCACCATCGGGCTCCTGTCGGCCGAGGACGAGGCGCCGGGGAACGTCGGCGACGCCGACGACCCGCTCTTCGGCGAGACCGCGCAGAACTTCATCGGGCGGGTGAAGTACGACGTCTACTCCGAGTCGCACGTCGGCGCCATCTTCACCGACCGCTCGTTCATGGACAGCAGCAGCCGGCTGGGGGGCGTCGACGGCAGCTTCCGGCTGTCGCGCACCATGTCGACCAACTTCCGCCTGATCGAGTCGCGGCACCGCGACCTCGAGGGGGTCGATCGCTCCGGTCACATCTACGACGCCAGCATCCGCAGCAGCGGGCGCAACCTGCGGTGGTTCGCGGCCGCCTACGAGCTCACCCCCGACTTCCGGACCGACGTCGGGTTCGCGCGGCGGGTCGACCAGCGCCGCGTCATCACCAACATGGGCTGGCGGTGGTGGCCCGAGAGCTGGCTCATCAACTGGGGGCCGCAGCTCAGCTACGGGCGCAACTGGAACTTCGACCGGGTGCTCGAGGACGAGAACACCGGGCTGGGGCTGAGCTTCGACTTCGCGAGGAGCATCCGGTTCAGCGCCGACGTGCAGCAGGACATGGAGCGCTTCGGCGGCATCGACTTCCGGAAGAACGTGGTGTCGGTGAACGGCGGGGTCAGCAGCTCGCGCGCCTTCTCGGTGAACGCCAGCTACCGCCGCGGCGACGAGGTCTTCTACGACTGGGACAACCCGTGGCTGGGGCACGGCGACACCGCCCGGCTCAACGTCACCGTCCGGCCCCTCGCCCGGCTGAGCTCGCAGGTCGGGGTCAACACCAGCCGCCTGACGGATTCGCGCCGCGGCGGCGCCGAGCGGGTCTTCGACGTCCAGATCTACCGGGCGCAGAGCGTGCTGACGTTCACCGACCGGCTGCTCATGCGGAACATCACCGAGTACAACACCTTCGACAAGGACCTCGACTTCAACGTGCTCTTCACGTACCGGGTCAACGCCGGCACCGTGTTCTACATCGGTTACGACGACCACTACCGGCAGGCCGACCGGCTCTACGGCGACCCGGACGGCGACGGCTTCGACGAGCGGCTCTTCTTCACCAGCGACCTGCGGCGCACCAACCGGGCGATCTTCACGAAGATTCGGTACCTGTTCAGGTTGTGACCGATGGCGGGGCTATTCCGTGGGCTTGGGCTCGGTCGCGATCGTGTTGCAGACGGCCGCCATGATCTCGTCGCTTCCCCCGGCCCGGCCGCCGGCGATCCAGTGGCCCGAAGCATCCCACAGGGTCATGAAGTGGCCCCCGCCGAAGCCCCGCTTGTACTCGAGCCAGACAGAGAAGTCGGCGATTCCCTCCTTGCCGACGGGCACGATGCCGGAGCACTCGGGTGCCTTCATCAAGCGATCGAGGTATTCGTACGTCGTCGGCCCGACCGCCAGCTCGCGTTCTGCAATCGGCGCGACGAACAGCCGCGTCTCGGCAGCAGGTCGTTCCTGCGCTTCCGACGGAACGAACGCGAGGAGCGTGATTGCGAGGGCGGCACCTGTCGATACGCGCATGACGGGTCTCCTTCCGGGAACGCCCGGTGCCGGAGCGGCCGGACTCGTGGCCGGGCACACCGGGTTCTTGGGAACGAAGTACGCTCGAGCCGATTGTACCGTCCGGTGACCCGGTAGCGGGCGCCGTGGTAACGGCGCGGACCCCTGGAGGGCGAGGCTGACGATGCGGATTCTCCGAGTCGTGCTCGTGCTTCTGCTCGTCACGCTGGCCACGGACGCCCCGGCGGCCGGTCAGGGGATCGAGCGGCGGCTGGTCGTCGTGGTGCCCGAGGCCGACGACCCGCGGGTCGGGCACACCCGGGCCGCGATCGCGTTCTGGAACCGCACCCTGGCCGACCTCGGGCTCGACGTCCGGCTGCGCGAGGTCGCACTGCTCGCCGGCCCGCCCGGCATGCGGGCGATCGAGACGTTCGCCCGGTTCGTGTCGCAGCGCGGCGGCCGCATTCCCAAGGGGCGGGACGGCCCGCAGCCGCCCCCGGAGCTGACCGCGCTCGGGGGCGACGTGGTGGTTCTGCTGTCGCGTCAGCCCCTGCTGCCGTTCGCGTGGCCCCTGATCGGCTCGCCCGATCACCTCGTGGCGATCCGGACCGCCCGGATCGGCCGGCCGCGCGAGGACACCGTCCTCCGCAACGTCATCGCCCACGAGCTGGGCCACACCCTCGGGCTGAGGCACAACCGCGGCGGCGCCTCCCTGATGTGCGGCCCCTGCTCGTCGCTGGCGGCGCGGGAGAGCCCCGGGGGGTGGCTGCCGCTGACGGCGCGCGACCGGGCCCTCCTGCTCGCGCTGCACGGGGGCGGTGACACGGCCGACGAGCCCGGGGCTCGTGGTGCGATCGATGCCGCGCCCGAGTGATTTCGGGTAGCCGCCGTCAGTGCGGCGGCCCGCCGGGCGCGTGCTAAGATGGACCGTCCTCGGCTTCCCGCTTCAGCCATGGGATCGGCTCCGCAACGCGACCTCGGCGCTTCACCGCGTGCCACGGTCGCCCCCGGTCGGGCTCGGGGGCAGGCACCGGTCGTCGAGCGACCCCTTCGGCCCTTCCTGAAATGGGCCGGCGGCAAGCGGCAGCTCCTGCCCCGGCTTCGCGAGTTCTACCCGGCGGAGTTCGAGAGCTACCACGAGCCCTTCCTGGGCAGCGGCGCCGTTTTCTTCGACCTTGCCAACGCCGGCCGGCTGGGCGGCCGCCGGGTCCGCCTGACCGACGTGAACGCCGACCTCATCGGCTGCTGGCGTCAGTTGCGCGACGCCCCGGACGCGATGGTCGAGGGCCTGCGCTTCCTCGAAGCCGACGAGGCCGCCCCGGGCTCGCGGTACTACCGGGTCAGGGCCCGGTTCAATCGGGCGCGCGCCGCGATCCGGAACGGGGCCGGCCCGCGCGCCGAGGCCTACTCGCCGGACCTGGCCGCAATGTTCGTCTACCTCAACCGCACCGGGTTCAACGGTCTTTTTCGATTGAACGCCGGCGGAGGATTCAACGTGCCCCGTGGGAAGTACAAGCGCCCGCGGATTTGCGACGAGGACAACCTCAGGCGCGTGTCCACGACCCTCGCGGCGCGCTCCGTGACCGTGGAACACGCCGCGTTCGATGCCGTGCTGCGCGCGGCCCGCGCGGGCGACTTCATCTACCTGGATCCACCGTACGCGCCGCTCAGCGCCACGTCGGAGTTCACGTCGTACACGGCGGACGGCTTCGACGGCGAGGATCAGCGTCACCTCCAGCAGGTGGTCATCGAGCTGGCGAAGCGGGGATGCCACGTGCTGCTCAGCAACTCGACGGCGCCGGCGATCGCCGCCCTCTACGACGGCAACCCCGACGCCGAGCAAGCCGGCCTCCGGGCGCACACGGTGCCCGCCCGCCGAGCCATCAACTCCAATGCCGCCCGCCGGGGCGGCGTCGAAGAGTACGTCATCACCAACCTGCCGAGGCGGGCCGCGTAGATGTCTGGCGGGCAGACGGCGACATCCAGCGGTGCGGACCTCGAGCGGGAGGTGGCGAGCCTGGCTGACAGCCTGGGGCTGCGAGTCGGCAAGCAGATCCGGGTGGGCCGGAGACTCTGGGGCGCGGAGCGTCGCATCGACCTCGTGTTGCGCCAGCTCGACTCGGGCCGAAGCCTCGGCATCGAATGCAAGTACCAGGGCGTCAGCGGCTCAGCCGAGGAGAAGATCCCGGCCACCATCCAGGACATCGCGGCGTGGCCCATTCCCGGGATCGTCGTCTTCGCGGGACCCGGATTCTCCGACAACATGAGAGCCTATCTCCACTCGACCGGCAAGGCCGTGGCTCATGAGGACCTGCACGGATGGCTCGTGCTCTTCTTCGGTCTCGCCGCCGGTGATGCCCGATAGGGCGCGCGGCCTCGGCGGCCAAGGCCGGGCAGGCCGACCTGTGGCGACACGGACACGCCGTTTTTCCGGATCCCGAGGCGACCCGGGAAACGGGATCCCAAGGCGACCCGGGGAAACGACACGGCGTCAAGACGAGGACGACGATGAGCCACTTGCGGCAAGCGAACGGTGACGACTACCCTGAGGCGGCAAGGAAGCACCTTCAGGACTCAGGGACGCTTCTGGCAGAGGGACGCCCCGACGGCGCCGCGTATCTGGCGGGCTATGTCGTCGAGTGCGCACTGAAGACCTTGATTCAACTGGAAGCGGGCCAAGTGGACCGCCGCCACCGCCATCACGACTTGTCGAGACTGGACCGGGATCTCGACCTCCTTGCGGCTCAGGCGAGCTCCGTTGTCGGCAGGTTCTATCTCAAGGCCCAGGCGTCGTTGCGAGCGTCGACCATTCTCAACGGCTGGATGGCGGAACAGCGCTATCGCAGCCCCGGAGTCAGCGCCACCGCTGCGGCAGATTGGCATCGGGAGGCCGCGGACGTCTATCGGCGGGTCATCGGCCAGCTCACGCTCGCGGGAGTGATCTGATGCAGCACCTGGATGCCGCCCACGAGCGGGCGGAGGAACACTTGGCGGCGTGGCTGATGGGCAAGCCCGGTGAGTGGCGCGCGCTGCTGGTCAAGGACGTGCTCGCTCAACTCCGGCTGGTTCTCTGGTGCCCGGACAAGAGCTGGGAGTCAGCCCGTGGGGAGATCGACAGACAGTTGGGCGAAGCGGCGTCCGTCTACTGGTCGAAGTCCGTTCTTCGAGGCGGCACCGGAGAACATCCAGACGCGGCTTGGCAGGAGCAGGCGTGGCGGACGGCACGACCGCACGATGCGACGGATCGGCTCCGGGTGGTTGACAGACACCTGACGAAGACGGGCTGGTTCGATGCGCCGAACGAACCGCCGTGGCGGCTGGGCGCAAAGGCCGGTCCCGCGATCGCCTCGTTCTATTCCTTCAAGGGTGGAGCCGGACGGTCGACGGCGCTTGCCGCTACCGCCCTGTATCTGGCCGCGGCCGGTGAACGGGTCGCGGTCCTCGACATGGACCTGGATGCGCCCGGCGTGGGTTCACTGCTCGCCGGCTATGACGGCGCCGTGGCGCCGTACGGGATCACCGACTATCTGCTGGAGCAGCGGATCCTGGGTGACCCGGACGGGATCGGCACGGAGGACTACCATCATCGCTACGCGGCCGGTGGCGGTACCGAAGGGGAAGACATTTTCGTGTATCCCGCCGGTCGCTTCGATCCCCGGTACATCGAGAAGCTCGCGCGGATCGACTACGGAGCGGCGCCCGACGGTGCGCCGCACCCGTTCGTCGTGCTGCTGGAGCGTATTCGCCGCGACCTCGCGCCACGGTGGATTCTCATCGATGCGCGTGCAGGGCTGGGCGATGTGTCGGGTTTTCTGACGGGGGGCATGTGCCATTTCCATGTGCTTTTGGGCACGCTCGCGGAAGCCAGCTGGCGGGGGCTGGAGCTGGTTCTGGAGCGACTCGGCGGCGACCGGGTGAGGCGGGGCGGGCCTCAGGCGGAGTGTATGCTGGTCGCCTCCATGGTTCCGAGGTCCGACGCCGCCGTTTTCAGGGGTTGCGACGAGCGGTTCAGGGACCGGGCGCGCGAGGCGTTCAGTCAGCACTACTATGCAGAGCCCGAAGGTGGGGACGAATTCTGGAATCTGGACGATCTGGAAAGCGCGGACGCGCCCCACGTTCCCGTCGTGTTGCCCTATGAGGAACGTCTGGCCACTTTCCGGGATCTGACGGACGTCGCGGAGCCGATTCTGCTGCGGGGGCCCTACCGCGAGCTCGCCGAAAGGCTGCGGACCGGCGTCAGGAGGGCCGGGGGACGCGACAGATGAGCATCACGTCGAGGCGTCTCACCAAACGGGACTGCGTGGACCTGCGGGTTCAGCTCGGTGATCTCGGATACGGGCAGGCCGAGGCGGAGACGCCGGAGTTGTTCGCACGCCGATTGTATCCCGTGTCGGAGCATCTGCGCGCCCTCGATCCGAACGTCGTGTTGGTGGTGGGGCCGAGAGGGTCGGGGAAGAGCGCACTTTTCCAGGCTTTTTTCTCGGAAGACCGCGCCGTCGCGGACTCTGTCGCCGAGTGGCGGCCGCGGGCTCCGATGCTGGAAGCCCAGGCGGCGACATCGGAATGGAGGGGGGCGTACCCGGCCGGTACCGATTTTCCCGATACCCAGGCGTTGGCGAAATGGACGGACTCGGACGAGACGGCGAAGAAGATCTGGCACGTGATGCTGGTGCGGCAACTCGCTGATCGGTTCGAGCCGGGGCAGCGAGAGGCGTTGAGGACCGTGCTGAGCCCGCCCGCGGTCGCCGTCGGCGATCTTCTGCGCGCGTACGACATGCCGGAGACGAGTCCGACCGCGGCGCTGGACGAGCTGGAGCAACGGCTGCGGCGCGAGGATTCGCGAATATACGTGGGTTACGACGAGCTGGACACGCTCGGGGGCTTCGATTGGGCGGTCATGGCGCGGATGGTACGGGGGCTTGTGGCGTTCTGGTCCGACTACAGCCGCCGCTGGCGGCGGATTCGCGCGAAGGTCTTTCTGCGCTCGGATCTCTTTCGGCGCCACGCTGGAATGGGGACGGCCGACTTCGCGAAGCTCGCGGCGAACCGGGCGGAGCTGGCGTGGTCGGATGCGGCGTTGCTGGCCATGCTGGTGAAGCGCATTGCGAATACGTCGAGCGGTCTCGCCGCCTACTGCCGGGGTGCCCGCATCCGGTTCGATGAGCACGGGGTGCTCGGACTGATTCCGGAGATCAGGGAAGCCCGAAGCGCTCATCCGCTGCTTGAGCGATTGTCGGGCGAGTTCATGGGGGCCGACAAGAAGAAGGGGTTCGTGCGCAACTGGGTGTTGGCTCACCTGCGGGACGGCAATGACCGGGTCAGCCCCCGCACCCTGGTGAGGCTGATCGAGCAGGCCGCGGGCAAGGAAGCAGTGAATCAGGCGGCGAGCCCGCCCCGGCTGATTCATCCCACGGCGCTCCGGCAGGCGCTCGACGACGTATCCGACAATCACGTGACACAGGGGATCTCGAACGAGTGGCCGTGGCTGGACGGGTTGAGGGCGAGACTGGCGCGGAATCGACTCGTGCCCTGGCTACGTAGGGAAGTCGTCGACTTGTTCGACGCCGGTTGGGCGGGAGCATGGGGACGGAGTGAGGGACGGGACGTTCGGCCGCCGGTGGATCAGCCGGCGGACTTCGTCGATTACCTGATTGACCTGGGAGTGTTTCGGCGGCGGTCGGATGAGAGGATCGACGTGCCGGACCTGTACCTGTCGGGGTTGAACCTGCGGCGCAAGGGAGGCGTCAGGAGAGGTCCCCGAGGCGGGGTTGGAGAATGAGGGCAAGTGCGGGATGAGGCCGGGAGCCGGCGGCTGGCCCGGACACCTGCCCATGGTGGTCGTTGGCGAGGCATCCACGACGACCTCGACGGGTTACGGCTGAAACGGGCGGGGCTCCGGCGGTGGGACATGGGGGAGGAGACCATGAAGGGATGCATCCTGTTCGTCGTCGTGCTGGCGCTGCTCGGTGCCGCGCCGGCAGCCGCGCAGCGGAACTGGAACGCGCCGTTCCCCGCGCATCACGTCATCGACAACATCTATTTCGTGGGGACCGAGCAGCTCGGCACGTTCCTCGTCACGACGCCCGAGGGGCACATCCTCATCAACAGCGACTTCGAGACGACGGTGCCGCTGATCCGCGAGGGCGTCGAGCGGCTGGGGTTCGAGTTCACCGACATCGAGATCATCCTCGGCAGCCACGCGCACGGCGACCACATGGAGGCCGACGCGCTGGTGAAGGAGCTGACGGGGGCCGAGGTGATGGTGATGCGCGAGGACGTGGAGCGGGTGCGCACGCTGAGGCCGGGCGGCAAGGAGCATCCCGTCGACCGCATTCTCGACGACGGCGACGAGGTGACCCTGGGCGGGACGACGCTGGTGGCGCACCGCACCCCGGGGCACACGAAGGGGTGCACGAGCTGGGCGATGAACGTCGAGGAGGCGGGGCGGAGCTACCTCGCCCTGATCGTGTGCAGCTTCGGCGTCAACCCCGGCTACGTGCTCGTCGACAACCCCGACTACCCCGAGATCGCCGACGACTACCGCGCGACCTTCGCCAAGGCGCGCTCGCTGCCGGTCGACGTCTTCCTCGGGTCGCACGGCTTCTGGTACGACATGGAGCGCAAGCTCGAGCGGGCGATGAGCCGGGGCGAGGACGACCCCAACCCGTTCATCGACCGCGAGGGCTATCTCGCCCACATCGACATGCAGGAGCAGCGGTTCCTGGAGATGCTGGCCGAGCAGGAAGCGGCCCGCTGACCGGCGGTGGGCCGCGGCGACACTGAGAGGCCCACCCCGGGGAACGTCGAGGGGCTCGGCCGCCTCTCGGCCCTCGCATGCCGTTTGGCCGACCACCGCGCCGACTGCGGCGCCCGCGCGGAGGCCGCGCCGGCGGCTCACTCCGCCAGCGGCGCGGCGACGCCGACGCCGTACTGGTAGACGAGCCGGCCGCCGAGCTCGGCGGTGGCGGCCAGGAGCAACAGGCCTGCGAGCCCGGCCGCGCCGAACGCGAAGCGGGCCGCCCGGCGGGTCGCAACCGCCCCCGCGGGCGTCTCGCCGGTGCCGCCCGCGCGGGGCCGGCCGGGGATGCCCAGCACCCACAGCCGGCCCGCGGTCAGGGCCCCGAAATAGAGGAGGCACCACAGCGCCACGTTCCAGTGCCGGTCGACGACGGGCACCGCGAGGCCCGGCGTGTAGACCTCGGGGGCGGCCGCGCGCCCCGTGAGGTAGGCGGCGGCGAGGGTCAGCCAGCCCGCCGCGTAGAGGGCGGTCGACACGGTGGCGACCGGCTCGGGCCGACGGCGCAGCAGGGCCACGAGCTCGGCCGCGAACGCGGCGACGAGCAGGCCGATGGGCAGATGCACGATCAGCGCATGGGCATTTGGCGCCCAATCGACGAGCCCGGTCATCGGCGGTCGCCGCCTCCGGGTGCGCGGTGCATGGTGTGACCATACCAGCGATCGGTCCTGCGGCGGCACCAAGGTGTCGCCGATGCGTCGCGTCCGACCCGGGCCGTACCGGGCGTCCGACACGAAACGCGGTGCGCCCGCTCTCATCCTCCGGACTGGACCCGGCCCGCGCCGGGCGTCCACGATTACCTTGCAAATTGTCCAAAGCGTGGAAGGATTGCAAGGATAATGCTCGCGTCGGTGACGGAGAGAGGATGGAGAGCGGCGGGGTTTTGCGAGGGCCGTCGGTGCTGGTGCCGGTCCTCGATGGCGTGCGGAGCGGTCCGCGCGGCGGACGCGGCCTCCGGAGACAGGGAGTGTGAGATGAAGGACAGGAGCTTGCGCCGGAGCGGCGCGCGTTGGGCGGCGTGTCTTGCGGCGGTTGCGGTCTGTGTGGTCGGCTTCGGCCTCGCCCTGCCGTCGACCGCCCCGCTCGCGGCGGCGGAGGACCTGCCGCTGGCCCCGCCCGAGTCGGTGGGCATGTCGGCCGAGCGGCTGCAGCGGGTCGACGAGTACTTCCAGCGGTTCATCGACGACGGGCAGATCGCGGGGGCGGTGACCCTGGTGGCCCGGCGGGGCCAGGTGGTTCATCACTCCGCCCTGGGGTGGCGGCATCGGGAGGCGGAGGTGCCGATGACCACCGACGCCGTCTTCACCCTGATGTCGATGACCAAGCCCATCGTGTCGGCCGCCCTCATGATGCTGTTCGAGGAGGGGCGCTTCCGGCTCGACGATCCGATCGCGGACTGGATTCCCGAGTACGCGGACCACATGGTCCTCGAGCGCGACGGGCCGCGCTGGCGGCGGGTCGTCGAGGCCCGGCCGGTGACCATACGCCACGTGCTGACCCACACCTCGGGCCTGACCCTGAACCCGAACGACGCGGGGCTGTCGGACGAGGAGCGCCGCCACGTCACCAACGACGGGGAGCCGTTCGCCACCATCGGCGAGCGGGTCGCCCGGGCCGCGGGCATTCCGGGGGCGTTCCATCCCGGAGACGAGTGGCAGTACGGGTCGTCCACCGACTACGTCGCGGTGCTGGTGGAGAAGATCTCGGGCCAGCCGATCGACGTGTTCCTGAAGGAGCGCATCTTCGAGCCCCTCGGCATGCACGACACGTTCTACAACGTGCCCCGCGAGAAGGTCGACCGGGTGGCGGCGGTGTACCGCCCGACCGGGGACGGTGGGTCGGAGCTGATGCGGGCGCCCGAGTTCCGCGAGCCGACGACGTACTTCCCGGGGGTGGCGGGGCTGAACGGCACGTCGACCGACTACTTCCGCTTCGCGCAGATGATCGCGAACGGCGGCGAGCTCGACGGGGTGCGGCTGCTCGGCCGGATGACCGTCGACCTGATGATCAGCAACCACACCGGCGCCAAGGACGTCTACGTCCGCGGGCCCGGCTACGGGTTCGGGCTCGGCTTCGGGGTGCTCGTCGACCCCACGAAGTCGTTCGACGCGCTGTCGCCCGGCAGCTACGGCTGGGGCGGCGCCTACGGCACGCTCTACTGGGCCGACCCGGTGGAGGACCTCGTGGGGCTCATGTTCATCCAGCTCCCGGGGCATGGGCCGCTGAACATCCGGCAGCGGTTCACCAACGTCGTCACCCAGGCGGTGGTCGACAGCTGGGCTGATCAGCGGCCCCGGATCATGGGGTACGACATCCCGCGGTGACGGCGGCGAGCCCCCCGGGGTGGAACCTGTCGAGGCATTCCACCCCGGGCGGCCAGCCTCCGGATCAGTCCGGCGTCACGCAGCGGAAGCTCGCCGCGTCGTCGGTGCTGCCGGCGCCGTCCCAGCGCGCCACCTGGGGGTAGGGGCAGAGGGGCCGGGTGCGCACCACCTCGCCGCCCTCGAGCTTCGAGGCGACGATGCGCTCGGGGGCGCGACCGTCTTCCACCCACGCCTCGAGGGCGGACAGGGCGTCGAAGGTGTCGGGCCCCGGGCCGCCCCGGCAGTGGCCCATGCCCGGCGCCATGAACAACCGAAAGAACTCCTGCGTCTCGGCCAGCGCGGCGTCGGCGTCGGCTTCCTCGCCCACCGTCCGGACCACCTCCTCGTAGTAATCGATGGTGCCGAGGGGCGAGATGTCGGCGTCGCTCCACCCGTGATAGAGCAGCAGCTTGGCCCCGGCGTCGCGCAGCGGGCGCAGGTCGGGGTCGTTCGCGTCCAGCGCGGGACCGGTCCGCTCCAGGGCCACCGGCAGGTCGCGGTCGTAGTCCCACGAGCGGAAGCTCCAGTCGGGGTCGCCGAACACCATGTAGCGCATGAAGTCGTTCGCGGCCAGGTAGTGCGTGCTCCGGAACCGTTCAGGCCCCGTGACCCAGCGCGACCAGCCGCCGGGATCGTCCTCGCCGCCCGGCACGAGGCCGGGGTAGATGACCTCGCCGGCCGCGTTCGTCGGGCCGCGCCAGATGTCCCTCACCGCCTGCACCTGCTTCGGGGTCAGGCAGGCCGCCTCGTCCTCGCCGGCGCGGCACGTCAGGGCCGCCGGGTCGAAGTCGCAGGCGCGCGGATCGTCGAGCACGCCGTCCTCGATGCCGTCGATGGCGTCGCAGGCGGCGGTGACCGCGCGGCCGAGCAGCACCGCCTTGGCCGGCGGGATCCAGCTCTCGGGGTCGTCGAGGGTCGCCAGCGCGTACCAGAGGTGGGCGCCGGCGTAGAAGCGGGTCCAGTCGTGGGCGGGGTTGCCGACGACGAGGCCGTCGAAGTCGTCGGGATACCGCTGCGCCTCCATCAGGCCCTGCTGCCCGCCCTTCGAGCACCCGACGTAGTAGGCCTGCGCGGGCGCCGCGCCGTAGAACGCCTCGGTGATCGCCTTCCCGTGGACGGCGGTGAGGTGCAGCGATCGGTGCCCGAAGTCGTCGACGAGGTCGGGGCGGCCGAGGGCCCAGCTCGCGTCGAACCCGCCGGCGCGCTGCACGTGCCCGGTGTCGGTGCTCGACGTGGCGTAGCCGCGGCCGAGGGCGCCGGCCATGGCCCCGTAGCTGATCGTCCCCGCCATGCCGCCGTTGCCGGCGGTGTGGAACTTGCCGTTCCAGGTGTCCGTGGGCAGCCACACCTCGAAGTTGACGGCGGGCTCGCTGGTGGCGGCCACCCGGCAGAACGCCGGCATCTCGAGCGGCCGCGCCGCGCCCGGCGGGGTGAACTCGCCGCCCGGCACCGCCTCGGCGAGCCGGATGACGGTGTCGGGCAGGGCGAGCTCGGCCAGTGCCGCGCAGGCCACCGGCTCCGCGGGCCGGGCCGCGCTGCCCGTCTGGGCGGCCTCCTGGGTGGAAACAACCGTCATGGCCAGCAGCGCCGCCGCCGCGGCCCAACCGAACAGCTTCATCATCCGTCTGATCATCTCGTGTCCCCCCGCCCTGCAGGTCCTGGGCACCGCTTTGTCGCCCGACGCACTCCCGGTTCGCCCGCGTCGTTGCCTCGGTTTCCGCCCACTCGGGTCCTGGCCCTCCGGTCTTTGCGGCCGGAGTCGCATGGCCGCGTAGCGAGTGACCACACCGTCGCATGAAAGTCGTGCGAGGCGAATTGTAACGGCAACCACCGAGGGTCTCCTTTGAACACGGCCCTGCGGGTGGCATGATGGAGAAGCACATCGAGCCCAGGAGTCGCTGATGCGCGATCACGAGGTGACGGTGACGCGATCGTTCCGGGTGCCGCGGCTGCCGGCGTACTCGGCCTTCACGGATCCGGCGGCGGTGCGGTGCTGGCTCCCCGGCCCGCCGGGATGGGCCATGCCGGTCGAGATGGACGCTGACGGAGTGAGGCCGCTACGGGGGAGCGCTCGCCCGCTTCTCGCCGTGTTCGGGCTGGCGGCCGCGTTCCTGGTGGGCGGGTCCGCGGTCCCGAGCGACGCGCAGCAGACGAGCGCGGCGTGGCGCGCGCCCCGGACCCCGTGGGGAGACCCCGACCTGCAGGGCACCTGGACCAACGTCACCGCGACGCCGCTTGAGCGGCCGCGGGATCTCGCCGGGAAGCCGGTGCTGACCGAGGAGGAGCGGGCCGAGCGGTTTCGGCAGTTCACCCTGGAAACCAGCACCGACGCCGCGCCGCCCGCCGGCAGCGCGGGATCTCACAACGAGTACTGGCGCGAGCGCGGTGTGCTGCTCGAGCGTACCTCGCTGCTCGTGGATCCTCCCGACGGACGGTTGCCGCCGCTGACGCCGCAAGCACGGCAGGCGCGGTCGCGGCTGGCGGCGGCGCGGAGAACGGGCCCCGCCGACGGACCGGAGAGCCGCGACCTGTTCGAGCGGTGCGTGACCCGCGGGTTGCCCGGCACGATGATGGGCAACTTCTACAACCACAACTACGAGATCCTGCAGACGCCGGACCACGTCGCGATCGTCGCCGAGATGATCCACGACGCCCGCATCGTCCCGCTGGACGGGCGGCCGCACGTGGACCGGCGGATCGGGCAGTGGCTGGGCGACTCGCGGGGGCGGTGGGAGGGCGACACGCTGGTGGTCGAGACCACCAACCTGCGCGCCGTGGACCTGACCACCATCAGCCGGGGCCTCGGGGTCATCACCCTGGGCACGAGCGCGGCGGCCCGGGTCGTCGAGCGGTTCACCCGCCGCGGCCCGGACGCGATCGACTACCAGGTCACGGTCGACGATCCCGCCGTCTACGCCGCACCCTGGACGGCGGCGGTGCCGATGACGGCCCGCGAGGGTCCGCTCTTCGAATACGCCTGCCACGAGGGCAACTACGGCATGCCCGGCATCCTGGCCGGCCATCGCGCCGAGGAGCGCGCCGCTACGTCGGCCAATCGGCCGTAACGCAAGAGTCGCAGGGAAGACCACCAACTCGCCGACCGGCACCCCCACGGCCTGGTCGGCGAGCGTGCCGGCTCGCGGGACCACTGCCCCCCGCTCGATCTTCCCCAGCGCGACCCGCGAGATACCCGCCTTTCCGGCAAGCTGCCACTGCGTCAGCCGCCGGTCCAGCCGTAGCCGGACAACGTTCGCGGCGATGCACCCACCGTTGTCCACGCCCTTCTCCTCCCTGCTTGACAGCGCGCAGGGGCATGGTGTCATTTCCACTCATACTAGCCAGGTAGACCTGAAAGCAGGGCCGGGCGCCCGCGACGTGGTGCGGCAGGGTTCGCCGGCAGCCCGGAGCGGGGTCGTAGTTTGTACAGAATCCGCACTTCGGGACGGCTAGTCAGCTAATTGTGCTGAAAGACAACTTTTGCCGGCAACGGATCGACCGTCGCGTTCTACGCCGCGGACTCCGTTCGATTCCAGCACGATGGCTGGCGGTCTAGCCGGCCCGGAAGCAGGCGTAGTTCTGGGCGGGGGTCGGCGCCTCCAGCTCCTCCTCGAACACACGGAGGCACTCGGCCGTCTGGAACCCGACGCGGCACAGCATGTCGATGTGGGTCGCGATGGGGAAGCGGCCCGGCTCGTACTGCTGCCGGGCGCCGTCGGGCTTGATGAAGTCGCCGTTCAGCAGCAGCCCGCGGTTGCCGAGGGCCTTCGCGCACCCGGCGTAGACGTGCTCGACCTGGTCTCGGCCCCCGAGATCGTGCAGGGCCCAGGTGGAGACGATGGCGTCGACGGGGCCGTCCAGCGTCTCCCACCATCCGTCTGCCAGCAGGTCGGCCTGCGTGAAGGCGGCGCGGTCGGCGTGGCGTCGCAGCCGGCGGGCGGCGATGTCGAGCATGGGGCGGGAGAAGTCGAGGCCCTGGTAGCGGGCGGCGGGCAGGGCGTCGAGCAGGTGGGCCGCGAGGTAGCCCGGGCCGATGCCCAGCTCGACGATGCGCCCGTGGGGCGGCACCCGGCCCCGCAGCTCGGACAGCATGAGGTCGAACAGGGCGAGGCGGTCGGGGGTCGGCTCGAAGCGCCCCGCCCAGTCCGCGGCGTACTCGGGGTCGTGGAACTCGTGGTCCGCGCCGACGATTGGCGTCATGGCTGTGCGTCTCCGCTCCGAGTGGTGAGCGCGGAAACGACTCCAGCCTCTCCTCCACGCCGTCTCAGGTCTTCAAGGTGTGCGTCTCCGCCCCGGGTGGTGAGCGTGAAGCCGACGGGTCGCGGGGTCGCGCCGACGATGGGCGTCATGCCTGTGTGTCTCCGCCGCGGGTGGTGAGCGTGAAGCCGCCGGGTCGCGGGGTCGCTCCGACGATGGGCGTCATGCCGATGTCTCCGCCCCGGGTGGTGACCGCGAAGCCGCCGGGTCGCGGGGTCGCTCCGACGAGCGGGGTCATGGCCGTGCGTCTCCGCCGGCGTCCGCGGCGGCCAGCTCCGCCGTCGAGATCTCGCGCATGCGGTACTTCTGGACCTTGCCGGTCACGGTCATCGGGAATCCGTCGACGATCTTCCAGTGCCGGGGGATCTTGTAGGTGGCGATGGCGCCGCGGCAGAACGCGGTGAGGGCGTCGCCGTCGATGGTCGCGCCAGGCCTCGGCATGACCCACGCCGCCACCTCTTCGCCGTACCGCTTCGAGGGCACGCCGATGACCTGGGCGTCGGCCACGTCGGGGTGGGTGTAGAGGAACTCCTCGATCTCGCGCGGGTAGATGTTCTCGCCCCCGCGGATGATCATGTCCTTGATGCGGCCGACGATGCTGACGTACCCCTCGTCGTCCATGCACGCGAGGTCGCCGGTGTGCATCCAGCGCGCGTCGTCGATGGCGGCGCGGGTGGCCGCGTCGTCGTTCCAGTACCCGAGCATGACGCTGTAGCCGCGCGTGCACAGCTCGCCGCGCTCGCCGCGCGGCACCACGCGGCCGCTCTCGGGGTCGACGATGCGGATCTCGACGTGCGGGTGAATCCGCCCGACGGTGTTCACGCGCTTGTCGACGGGGTCGTCGACGCGGGTCTGCGTGGAGACCGGCGCGGTCTCCGTCATGCCGTAGCAGATGGTGATCTCGCGGATGTTCATGCGCTCGCGCACCTGCTTCATGACCTCGGCGGGGCAGGGCGACCCCGCCATCACCCCGGTGCGCAGCGACGAGAAGTCGGTGCCCTCGAAGTCGGGATGGTCGAGCTGGGCGATGAACATCGTCGGCACGCCGTAGAGCGACGTGCACCGCTCGGCCTCGATGGCGGCCAGCGTGTGGTCGGGCCGGAATGCCGCGCCCGGCGTCACCATGCACGCGCCGTGGGTGGTGCAGGCGAGGTTGCCGATGACCATGCCGAAGCAGTGGTAGAACGGCACCGGGATGCACACGCGGTCCTCTTCGGTGTAGCCGAGGATCTCGCCGCAGAAGAAGCCGTTGTTCAGGATGTTGTGGTGCGACAGGGTCGCGCCCTTCGGGGTGCCGGTGGTGCCCGACGTGTACTGGATGTTGATGGGGTCGTCGAACGTCAGGGCGGCCTCGCGCGCCGCGAGCTCGCCGTCCTCGACCGGCGCGCCCTCCTCGAGCAGCGCCTCCCACCCGTCGTCGAGCACCACCGTCTGCTCCAGGGCGGGGCACTCGGGGCGGACCCGCTCGACGATCTCCACGTAGTCGCGCTCGCGGAAGCCCCGCGACAGCAGCAGCAGCCGCTGGCCCGACTGGTTCAGCGCGTGCTGCAGCTCGCGCGCCTGGTAGGCGGGGTTGACGTTGACGAGAATCGCGCCGACGCGGGCGGTGGCGTACTGCGCGACGACCCACTCGAAGCGGTTGGGGGCCCAGATGCCGACGCGGTCGCCGCGCTCGATGCCCCGCCGAAGGAGCGACTTGGCGAGGGCCGTGGTGGCGTCCCAGAGCTGCCGGTAGGTGGCCCGGTAGCCCTGCGACGGCACCACCAGGGCCTCGCGGTCGCCGTGGCGCTCGACGGTGCGGCGCAGGTTCTCGCCGATGGTCTCGCCGAGCAGGGCCACGGAGCTCGCGCCGTGCACGTAGGATGGCAGGCTCATGGGGTCTCTCTTGTGCGCGGAAGCGAGCATACTGCGGGGTCGCGGGCGATGCAAAGCGCCGGGGCCGGACCTGGCAGGTCCCGGCTCAGCCGCGGTTGCGCGGCTTCATGCGGAACTTGAACGAGCGGGTGGGGTGGGCGATCGGGATGGGATCGATCTTCAGCTCGTAGCCGGGCGGGTCCAGCGTCAGCTCCGCCTCGTGCACGAGGGTGGCCATGGTGACGGCGATGCCGACCTCGGCGAACCCCGCCCCCAGGCAGGTGTGGGCCCCGAGGCCGAAGGGCGCGTACACGCCGACCTGGTGGTGCTCGTTGCGCGGGGGCGCGTAGCGGTCGATGTCGAAGCGCTCGGGGTCGGGGAAGTACCGCGGCAGGTAGTGGGGCACCGCCACCGCCATGAGCACGTGGTCGCCCGCGTGCAGGCGGTAGCCGCCGAGCTCGAACGAGTTGGACACGGTGCGGTGAAGGGCGGGCGCGGTCGGGTACATCCGCATGGTCTCGAGGGCCGCGCGGTGGGTGACGTCGAGCTTGCGGATGTCCTGCACCGTCGGCCCGCCGTTCGCGAAGATGGCGTCGGCCTCGGCCGTCATGCGCGCGAGCACCTCGGGGTGCTTCAGGAGCGAGTAGAGCATGAACGAGCAGACTCCCGCCATGGTGTCGAGGCCGGCGATGAACGGGCCGAGGACGCTCGGTCGCAGGTCGGCCTCGGGCAGGAACGCGGGGTCGGCGCGGTGCAGCTCGAGCAGGTCGTCGACCAGGTCGGGCGCGGCGTCGCGGCGGCGCGCCGGATCGTGCGAGGCCGACACCTCCCGGAACAGCTTCTCGACCCGCGCCCGGGCCCGCCGGAAGCGGCGCCCCTTGAGCAGGCTGCGCGGGCGCTGCCGGGTGACGGTTGCGAGCAGGAGGCCGCGCACGAAGACGATGAGGTCGTCGAGGTAGTCTCGGGGCGAGGTTCCGGCGGCGAGAATGCCCAGCTCGTCGGTGGCGATGCGCTGCAGCGCGTAGTGCGCGGGTATCGGCCGGCCGGTCGGCCAGGCCGCGATCTCGCGCCGCACGATCTCGACCATCGCGGGGATGCACCGTTCGGCCGCGGCCTTCGAGTACCCGCGCTTCTGCGCGTGGCGCATGCGGTCGTGCTCGGCGCCGTCCATGCCTATCGACACGCGCTCCGCGCCCAGCTCCGTCGCGAAGTCTCTCCAGGCCGCGGCGCTCCGCAGGTGGGTCCGGCCCTCCTTCACCATGAACATGTTGGCTTCGGGGCCGGCGAGGACGGTGAGCCTGCGATTGAACGCGCGCACGCGGAAGACGGGTCCCCATCGCTGGTACTCGCGCGTCAGGAAGGCGCGGATGTCGCCGGCGAGGCTGAAGGCGTTGCCGGCCACCGGTATCCCCGGGGCCGCGGGGGGCGTCAGGCCCGCCACCGACCGCTCGACGGCGTCGGCGACCGCGTGGCCGGCGAGCGCCTCCGCGCGGAGCTCGGTGATGCGCTGCCGTGCGCGCGTCAGCTCGCGCGGCGGCACGAGCTGCTCGAAGCGGCCGCAGGCGTCGACGAGACGGATGAGCGCGACGTCCCGCGGAGCGGGGACCTCGCCGTCCGACAGCCCGCCGGCGAGGCGTTGCCGGAGGTCACGATCGGCGTCGTCGTCGATCAGGTCGTAGCGGCGCGCGCGAAAGACGGGGCCGCCGTTCGGCTCGACGGCGAGAACCCCGCGCGCCACCAGCCGGCTCAACGCGGTCTCGCGGATCTCGTGCGCGCGCGCGGCCGTCTCCTCTACCCAGTCTGAGACGCCGCGCCCGTTGGCGGAGGCGTCGATGCGCGCGAGCGTCGGATCGAGGAGGTCGTCGCCGAGAGGAGTGGGGTCGGTCGAGCGGACCTGCGCGGGGCCGGTGCCGATGCGGTCGGCCAGGGCGAGATCGACCAGCACGGAGCCGGCGAGGGCATAGTGCACCGCTCGCCGTCCGGTCGGGGGCAGCCGGCCGCTGTCACGGTCGAGCAGCAGCAGGCAGAGCGCTTCGGCGCAGGTCGGCGCGGGCCGCCCCGCCGCGACGTCTGCGCGCGGGTCGTGTCGAGGCATCGGAAACGCCACCGTGCGGCCGCGGATGCGCCGTGCGTCACGAGCGGGTCTCGCGTCACTTCCGAGCGGAAGCGGTGGCGCGGGACAAGGGCGACAGGGGGCGTCCGTCCGCGGCGGCCAATCAAGCGATGATCCGATTATAGATGGCCGCGAATCCGTCGGGCCAGCGCGGCGCGGTCGACCTTGCCGACGGCGTTCTCGGGCAGCGCCGCGACGACGTGGATGCGGGCGGGGACGTGGGCTCTCGACAGCCGGGCGGCGACGAGGGCGTCGAGCTCGCCGGCGTCGGGCGCCGCTCCCGCCCGCGGCTGCACGAACGCGACCGGGACCTCCCCGAGATCGGCGTGAGGCTCCCCGACGACGCAGCACGACTCGACCGCCGGGTGCCTCTCCAGCTCGCTCTCGATGGCCCGCGGCGACAGGTTCTCGCCGCCCCGGACGATGACGTCCTTGAGACGGCCGGTGATGAACAGGTACCCGTCGGCGTCGAACCGGCCCAGGTCGCCCGTCCGCAGCCATCCGTCCCGGAGGATCACGGGGGAGGACCCGTCCACGTAGCCCTTCGCCACCGCCGCGCCGGCGATGCAGACCTCGCCCTCGGCGCCTGCGGGGACGGTGTCCCCGGCCCCCGGCCGCAGCAGCCGCACCCGCTGGCCGGCCAGCGCGGTGCCGACGCTGCCGATGCGCCGGGCGCCGGGCGGGTTCATGGTCGACGTGCAGGTGGCCTCGGACAGGCCGTACGAGACGACGAGCGGCACCCCGAACGCGGCTTCGATGCGCCGGTGGAGGCTCTCGGGGAGCGGCGCCGAGCCGCAGCGCAGGAGCCGCAGGGACCGGCGGCGGCCGGGGTCGCGCAGGTGCGGCAGCATCCGCGAGAACATCGTCGGCACGCCGGTCAGGAAGGTCACGCCGTACTCGGCGATCTGGTCCTCGACCGCCTCGGCGCGAAAGCGGTCTGCGAGCACGACGGTTGCGCCGGCGAGCAGCGGGGCGATGAGCTGGTTGTTCACCCCGTTGGTGTGGTGGAGCGGCATCAGGTGCAGGAGCCGGTCGGCCGGGGTGATCCCGGTTCGCGCGACGATGCCCCGGGCGTTGCAGATCAGGTTGCCGTGCGTGAGCACGACGCCCTTGGCCTCGCCCGTGCTGCCCGAGGTGAGCTGCACCATCGCCGGATCGGTGGTGGTCAGCGACTCGCAGAACCGGCCGGGCGCCGCACCGGGCGTGGGTCCCGACACCGCGGCCGGCTCGTGGGTCGTGCGCGCCCGCTCCTCGCTCGCGCCGCGCGAAGGCGGCATCGCGTCGAGGCGCGAGAGCCGGCGGGTGCGGATGCCTGCGCGGGCGAGCGCCGGGGCCAGGGCCTCGTGCTCGCCTTCCAGGCAGACGCTGCGGGCGCGGGCGGCGTCGAGGCGGGCGCGGACCGTTTCGACCCGCGGATGAGGCGCCAGGAGGCAGGGGCACCCGCCCGCCTGCACGATGGCGAAGAACGTGGCCACGGTCTCGGGAGAACGAGATCCGAGCAGGCCGACGATCTCCCCGCGGGCGACATCGGGCAGGGCTCTCGCGAAGCGCTCGATGCGGTCGCGCAGCCCCGCGTACGACACCGACCCGAACCGGCCGAGCAGCGCCGTTCGGCCGGCCCCGGCGTGACGGGCGATGCGGTCGCGCAGCAGGTGGCTCAGCGAGGGACCGTCGAACGGGTCGCCAGGAGTCTGCGCCGTAGAACGGTGCAGACTCCTGGCAGGGTCGGTTGGGCGCCCAGCGGAGCCGAAGGCGACGGTGGGCGGGCTAGTGGATGGAGACGTTGGCATCGCGCTCGAACCGCCCGTCGGGGTCGAGGGAGCGCAGCGCGGCCGCCTCGCGCTCGGTCGGCGGCGTCGTGGGCGCCGCGCCGGCCGGGTCGAAGTCGAAGCCGGTCCGACGGCGTACATCGTCGAGCGACACCTCCGGATGCCACGACTGCAGGGCCAGCCGGCCCTCGCGCTTCACGAACACCGCGATTGGGGTGACCACCCCGTGCAGGCCGCCGGCCGCGGTCACGAAGTCGAGCCGGTCGACGAGGATGCGCGTGGAGTGCTCGGTGCGCCAGGTGACGGCCCGCCGCGCCGTCGGCAGCATGACCGCGCCGCCGCCCCCGCCCGGCAGCCGCACCTTGGGCCGCTGCCAGTCGCCGATCACCGAGACGTTGGTGCGGCCGAGCCCGTCGACCTGAGCGGCCCCGAGGAAGCAGAGGTCCATGCCCCCGCGCGTGCACAGGTCGTAGAAGTCCTCGTTGGCGAAGATCGCGGTCGACCCTTCGGCGAGCACCGGGTCCGAGCTCGACAGGGGGATCTTCGAAGGCCGGGGCTGCACCCCGCCGGCGACGTTGAGGTACACGAAGTCGAAGTCGTAGGCCCGCTTGGCGAGCAGGCACGCGAGCATCGGCGGCGTCGAGTTCACGCCGCTGAACGTCACCTCGTCGGGCCGCACGAAACGGGCGAGGTTGGTGACGATGTACGAGAAGCCGGACCACCCCTCAGGCACCCACCGGCTCCGTCGTGTCGGTAGGCGCGGGCTCGGCCGCTTCGGTGGGCACGGGCTGCGCCGCCTCGGCCCGCGCGGGCTCGACCGCTTCGGCGCGCACGGGTGCCGCCGCATGGGCGCGCAC
Source organism: Vicinamibacterales bacterium (assembly GCA_965116765.1). GTDB lineage: Bacteria > Acidobacteriota > Vicinamibacteria > Vicinamibacterales > UBA8438 > JAJEEA01. The sequence continues at coordinate 4,206,456 of OZ220718.1, forward strand.
CGGCTGCGCCGCCTCGGCCCGCACGCGCTCCGCCGCTTCCGGGGCGCGCTCCAGATGCGCATCGAGGGGGCGGCCCGAGTCGAGGTAGCTCTCGACGGCCGGATAGTCGATCTCGTAGTGCGGCCAGCACGACCCCGGCCACGCGCCGCGCGGGGCCACGCAGACGGCCTGCACCATGAAGCCCGGCACCAGGGTCAGCTCGGGGCAGTCCTCGAACGACGCGGCGGGAACGAGCTTCTCCGCCACCACGAACACCTGCCGCGCGGCGCGGGTGAGGATGCGGTCCCAGTGCGTCGTGCCCCGGACCCGCGCGTCGCCGTGCTCGTCGGCCTCGTTGACGTGGATCACCGCGACGTCGGGCCGAATCGCCGGGATCACCCAGACGTCCTGCCCCGATCCGTAAGGATCGGTGACCGACGCCCAGCGGTTGAGGGCGGCGAGGTCCGAGCCGTGGACGCCGCCCACGGGCTGGAACGGCACCCCGTAGGCGGCCGCCCGCAGGCCCGCCGTCAGGGTCATGCAGGCGTGCTCTTCGAGCTCGATCTGCTGCGTCTCGACCGCGCGCCGGTACCACGGGGCGAGGCCGAAGTTGCCCTCCATGGCCACGATGCCGGCGCGCGCCCGCGCCACGCAGCCGGCGCGGCACAGGACGTCGATGTCGTAGCCCGGCGACTGCTTGACGATCTCGAGGCCGCGCCGGCCCTGCCGGATCAGCTCGCGCACGAAGGCGAAGGGGCCGCGGTGGAGGAAGCTGCCGCCCAGCGCCACCGACGCGCCGTCGGGCACCCGCGCCGCCATCTCGGCGAGGGACATGACCCTGTTTCCGGAAGGCGGTGTCGGCACGCGTCGTTCTCCGGTGATGCGGCGGGCGTCAGCGCCCGGTCTCCGGCCGGTCGCCGGTCTCCGGCCGGTCTCCGGCCGCCGGCTGGTCGTAGCTCAGCTCGACGTATCCGTCGCGCGGGGTCCACTGCACCCGCCGCGCCGGCAGGTCCGAGTCGTCGCCCATCCGGTTGACGTAGACGAGGATCTCGGCGTAGTCGTCCTTGATGGGCTCGATCAGGGCCCGGGATATCGTCTCCGCCTGCTCCGGGTCCTCCGCCTCGACCTCGATGACGAACGCGCCGTGCGCCGTCGCCATGTTGCGCACGTACCAGCCCTCGTTGACGAGGGAGGGCTCGTCGGGGTCGGCGGCGCGCTCCGGCGCCGGCCCGGGCAGGGCGTCGAGGGTGACGATCTCCAACTCGCTGTCCGCCTCGCCGGCCGGGGCCGCCCGGCCGGCGTCCGGCGGCAGGCGGCGGATGTTCCAGTTCAGCACGAGGAGGGCGACGGCGCAGCCGACCAGCCCCAGCCGGAGCCACGCGTGGAGGCCGAGCCCGAGCAGCGTCGGCAGCGAGGTCCGTGGTATAAGTGCCATGACGCCGTCCTGATGTCGTTTCGAGGGTGGGAACCCCTCGCCCCCAGGCCCGTATCTCCACCGAGGATGTCCGCCAGGCGATTGGCTCGCGGCCGTCGCCGGCGGCCGGCGCGCCCCGTCAGGGTAGCACGCCGCGAGCGAGAGAGCGCCGTCCGGGGCCATGTCGGCGGCACGGACGGTTGGACTGGAGCATGACTGCAATGACGACGGGAAGATTCCAACGCGTGACCGGCCTGATTCTGGCGCTGTCGGTGTTGTCGTACGCCGGCAACGCGCGCGCGCAGACGCTCGAGGAGATCGCCAACGGCAGCCTGGAGGCGACGGGCGGGCGCGACGCCCTCGCGAGCGTCGAGAGCGTGCGGCAGACCGGCACGTTCACGATGAGCACGCCGTTCGGCGACCTGGAGGGCGACTTCGAGAACCTCGTCATCCCCAACCAGAAGCTCTACCAGAGCTTCGACAGCGACCTGTTCCAGCAGAGGACCGGCTGGAACGGGACCGCCGCCTGGCAGTCGGACAACACGCAGGGCGTGGTCGACGTCACCGGGGCGCAACTGGCGGCGCTGGTGGCGCAGTCGTCGCTGCACCCGTTCGCCGACTACGGCGGCTCCGGGCCGTTCGCGCCCTCCTACAGCCGTCTCGACGACGCCGAGCTGAACGGCCGCAACCACCACGTCGTGCAGGCGAGCTGGCAGGGGGTCGACTTCCAGGTCCTCGTCGACGCCGAGACCCTGCTGGTGTCGCGCATCCAGTTCGCCCAGGAGGTGCCCGGCATGGGCACGGTGGCGGTGACCGCCGACGCCTCCGACTACGAGGAGCACGGCGGCGTGCAGTGGTCGGCCAGCAACACCGTCGAGGTCCAGGGCGCGTTCAGGATCGACATGCGCATCGACGCCGTCGAGATCAACGGCGAGGTGGACCACTCGGTCTTCGAGAAGCCCTGAGCCCGGGCGGAGCGCGCGACTGGCGGCCGGTCCGGATCGGACGCTCCGTCGGGCGTGGATTTGCGAAGGCCCCGCCGCACCGGGCGATGGACGCCGTCCAGAATGTCGTCGTCGACCGACATTCTTGGTGCGTCGTTCGACCGCGAGGGGCGAAGCGTCGGTTCGGTCCGCCGGGCTGTGCTCAGATCGAGGAGACGACGATCGGACCGGGGATGCGGCCCGCCGCGAGGTCGTCGATCTGTTCGCGCTTCCCGCCAACGCCGACGTTGCCTGAGCGCAGGTACTCGTCGAGTCCGGAGGCTTCCAGCGTCTCGCGGAGTGTTTCCGATGTCGCTCGCAGGGTGTGTCGACTGCCGCCGCTGGTCGCCGCGCGGATTGCGATCGCCTGTTGGCCACGGGAGATCTCGATGACCGTGTAACGGGCGTCCAGGATGGCCTGCGAGGCTACCCCGACGAGGTCGCTGAGCAGTCGTTGGTGCTCCGGATCGACATCTTCCAGGGCGTTGACGGCTTCGTGCCGAAGCCTGTGCTCGTTCTGCCGCCACTCGTTCGCGATCTCCCGCACGGCTTCCGGCGGCAGCATGTTCACGGCCTGGGCGAGCGACTGCGGGTCGAGCCGGGCCGCGACGGCCGTGTCGTAGAGGTCTCGTGCCGGCGCCTCGTGCCGCAGCGACCGTTCGAGCTTGCCGCGGATTATCTGCGTGTTCGTGCAGACGAAGACCTCGCTCGCTCCGCATCGCATCAACGTGGCGCCGCCGGCGGGCCGCAGGTCCATCTCGGTGATTTCCAGGCTCCCGGTCGTTCCTGAGAACTCGATGACGTGGTGTCTCGTTCCGAGCGCCGTCCGGCGGGCGCCGGCGGCCATCATCTGCGCCGTGAAGCCTGAGGCCTCGTCGGACAACGCGTGGATTCCCGACCCCTGGGGAACGGTCAGGTCGATGTCGTTGCTTCTTCTGTGACGCCAACGCGCCGCCATGACGGTCCCGCCGCCCAGAGTCCACTGGACTCCGGCCGTTCTCAGATGGCGTAGCGCGAGGTTCAACGGCTGCTCGACGCGCGTCCAGAGCGCGTGGGCCGCGTGGGGCAGTGTCAGCCGCTCCACAGTCGTACTCCGTCGTACTCCGGGGCGAGGGCCCGGCGGTTCAACCAGCGGAACGTCGCGAACGTGGCGAAAGGCCCGCAGCGATGCAGCGCGGCGACGAGCCTGCGCCACGAGTAGACGCGCTCACCGTGGGCGTCGAGCATGTCCAGGCGGGAGGCTTCCACCGCCCACATGCCGACGATCGCCCTCTGCCGTGTTGTCGGCCGTTCGGCGCGTAGCGCGTCGTAGAACTCCTGTCCCGTCGGCCGATGCGGCCAGCCTGCGCAGCTCGAGGCGATTCGGCGGGCGACGGCCTCGCTCTCCGCGCCCATGCAGGCCGGATCGTGGTCCGGCCACAGGTCGAAGTAGTCAGCCGGCCCCGGCTCGTCGCTGAACGCCTCGGGCGGACCCAGCTCGCAGGGCCAGCGGCACGGGTACGGCAGATGCCGGGCAATCAACTCGGGCGGAGTCGGCCGCCAAGCGCCGTCTGCCTCGAGCAGGCGGCGCCGCGCTTCCCCGTGGAGCGTGGCGGCCTCGGGTGTCACGAATGGCGGGTCCTCCATACGGGTTCCAAGGCTCGGCGTCCGATCACGCTTCGCGTCGCTCTTCCGGAGCCGGACCACAACCACTGTTCCACGGTACCGGCTCCACTTCGCCCACCCATTTGGCGGTCGTCCGATTCCTGTAACGCCCCTGATGATCCAGCAGGTAGAGCAACGCCAGTTCCTGATACCAGAGCGACAACTGCCACGCCTCGAACGACGCCAGGTCGGCCGCCCGGAGCACGATGTTCCTGCGTTTCTCGTTGGGGTGGACGAGTCCGTTTCGAAATTCCGCCAGCGCCCCGCAGGAGTCGCGCTGGTCGTTTTCCCTGGCGAACGTCGCCAGGCTGGCGTACCGAGACGGAATATCCGCCGGAACGCCGAGTGCCTTCAACAGCCCGCGAAGTTTCTCGGCTACGCCGAGTTTGTCGTGCTGGTTCGCCGGCATCGACCGGCAGCGATCGACGACAACGAGTGCGCTCAGGAGATCGAGCGCCGCCATGCCGAGAACGAGCGATCCTTCCGTGCCGCTGGATTGAGTGTTACAGTGACGGTACCAGTGCAGCGCGACGACCAACGGCTCGCGCAGCGTTCTATCGTTGTACATCCGGCAGAACGCGTCGAACAGTTCAGTCAGGAGTGCGCCATGATGTTCATCGAACCAGGACGTTAGACCACGAGTCCATCTGTTGACGACCGGTGACCCGAATTGCCGCCAGACGACCTCGCCCGTCGTCCCGCGCCCCCAACGAATGGGAAGACTGCATGCGGCCCCGTGTGCGAACGACAGAAAGGCGGTCAGCGATTCGAGAATTATATTCGCCTGCTGCGCGGTGAACGGTGATCCGTCCGCCCTCGTCAACTGGCCGACATGCGTGAACCCGTATCCGCCGGAAGCCTTCAGGCTCTTGTATACGTCAGCGGATTCGGGTACCGCAACCAGATCGGCCTGCCAGCCATCGTGGCGGAGTCTGGCGGTTTCGTGGGTAACGGCGCCTGCGCCGTCCAGGAGTCGTTCGGTCGGTTGACGTCCACAGGTGACAGTCGTCGGATCGCCGGGCGCGGCGGACAGCTCGCGGGTGATGATGTCGCTGAGATTGGCGACTTGGAATCCAACAGAAACAAGATCATGGTCGTCGGCCGATTCCAGCAGGCTGACGCAGGCGCCGATGCGACAGGTCGATCCCGTCCTAATCGAATGAACGAGCGGGTTTTCTGTCCGGAAACCCGGCAATTCCACCCTGGAATCGAAATCGACAGCGGAATCCGGGGACGGGGTCTCGATTTCGATCTCGATGCTCGGTGCCGGCAACCACTTCAAGGCCGCCGATCCGGCTCCCTCGATGACTCGATCGCCCCGATGAACACGAAACTTGCCCTGATACAACGCGATCGGTTCGTTCACCCTTTCTTGCGGATACTCTTGGAACATGGCTCGCCGTCCGGTTGTTGCTCCGTTGCGCATGAGCGCTTGCTTGGCTAGTTGTACCACATCAGGAGCTCCGATTCTTCTCGATCTCCTTGTCGGGGATCTGCCAAAGCCACCCCGCGAGGATCTTCTTTCGACCGGCGCTGACGGTCCCATAGCGAGACTCCGAGGCGCCCCGAGACCGGCGAGGCGCCTGCGTAACGCGCCGCTACGGCGGGACTGGGAACCGCAGGAGATCCCGGCCCACCGGCACTCACACGTGCAGGTTGCCCCGCCCGGGTCCGGCGAACGAGTAGAGCTTCATGCCGGCCGCCGTCGCCATGTCCACGGCGACGCTCGACGCCGCCCCCACGGAGACCATCGCGGGAACGGCCGCCATCAGCGCCTTCTGCACCAGCTCGAAGCCGGCCCGGCCGCTGACGACGAGGATCCGGTCGCGGAGGGGCAGTGCGTCGCGCAGCACGAAGTGGCCGATGGCCTTGTCGACCGCGTTGTGGCGGCCGATGTCCTCCCGTACGCACAGCAGCTCGCCGTCGAGCGTGAAGAGGCCCGCGGCGTGGATGCCGCCGGTGGCGTGGAAGAGGGCCTGCTCGGCACGGAGCCGGCCGGGGAGCGTCTCGAGCAGCGCCGGCCGGCACTCGACCGGCGCGATCGGCGGCAGCTCGCGGTCGAGCTCGTCCACCGAGGTCTTGCCGCAGACGCCGCAGGCGGCCGTCGCGCGGAACTCGCGGGCCGGCTCGACCGTCGCGGACGCCGGGGCCGGAGGGTCGGCCACGGTCGCGGGGTCCGCCAGCGTCACCTCGACCCGGTCTCCCGCGAAGTCCGTCACCCTGATTCGTCGCGGTGCCCCGGCCGGCCCGTCGCCGGCCACCGCCCGCAACGATGCGATGTCCGCGCCGGCCGAGATCGAACCCTCGGCGTAGAGGAAGCCGGCCGCGAGCTCCTCGTCGTTGCCCGGCGTGCGCATGGTGACGACGAGCGGCTTGCCGTCGACCCGTATCTCCAGCGGCTCCTCGACGACGACCACGTCCTGGTCGAGCCGCTCGCCGCGCCGCCGCACGGCGACGGTCCTGAGCGCGGGCGAAAGGGCGGCGTTCGCGGTCATGATGCGATCATCAGGGGTCACGACCGTTCAGGGTCTCGGGTCGCCGAGGCTGAAGGTGACCGCCTCGAAGGGCCGCACCCGAGCCGGGTCGCCGTCCTCGCGGCCGCAGTCGGCACCCCCCTGGCCATCGCCCAGCTCGAACCCCTCCAGTCCTGCAGCCGTGCGACCGTGGTCATGGCGCTTCGTCATCGGCGGGTCGCTGCCCTCGGCCCATCGCACCCGGTTGACGGCACCTGCCGTGACCCGTGGCGGGCGGTTTCACCCAGGGAGTCTGCGCCGTAGAACGGCGCGGGCCCCTGGCGATACGGCTCAACCGGACCGCCCGCGGAGGATCGCTTCCAGCTCGGCTACGCGTGTTTCCGCGTCGGCGGCCCGTGTTTCCGCGTCGGCGGCCCGTGTTTCCGCGTCGGCGGCCCGTGTCTCCGCGTCGGCGGTCCGTGTTTCGGCGGCCAGACGGGCAGCCGCTTCCGCCAGACGGCCCTCGGCTTCCTCGGCGTGGCTGCGCAGGTCGTCGCCGGTCGCCGGGTCCCGGAAGCGCATCTCCCGCCCCGGCGCCGCCCGCAGCTCCAGGCCGAGCGTTTCACTGCGCAGCGTCAACGTGCCGTCCAGCCCCGTCACCACCGGTTGACGCACGTAGCCCGAGCGCGTCAGGCGTTCTCCCTGCAGGCGCGCCGGCAGGTGTTCGCCGGCCGGGTCGTACTGCCAGTACTCGCTCACCCCGAGCCGCGCGTACACCGACCGCTTTCGCCCGAGATCGTCCCGCCACGTGCTGGGCGAGGCCACCTCGAGCACGAAGGCCGGCGCGTGCCGCTCCTCCCACAGCTTGTAGTTGGGCCGTTCTCGGTCCTCCACGCCGAACACCACGAAGACGTCCGGGGCGATCGACACCCGCGGGTTGCCTTCCTCGTAGTAGATCAGCAGGTCGCCGGAGACGTACACGTCCCGGCGGTCGCGGAAGTGGCGGCTCAAGGCGCCGATGCCGTACATGATGGCGTTCCGCTGGGCGTCGTTCTCCGCCATCGGCTGGCCGTCCGAGCTCGGATACTCGATCGGCGCGGCCGGTGCGGGTGTCGTCATCGGGCATCTCCGGGCGGCGCGGCGGCGCCCACGGCTCTCCCCAACCTACCACACGGTGCGCCGCCGCTGTCGCGTCCCGGACGTCGGGCTCGTCCGGGCGTCCGTGCATGTCTCAAGCATGTATCGTGCCGACCTCGACGTCGTGTCGAGGCCGTCCTGGACGGCGTGCGCCGCCTCGCGGCAGCGAGCGGGCCATGCGGCGGCCGTTCCGTCGACGCCGCGGGCGGCATCCGCCTGCCGGCCTCCGGGTCCGCCGCAGACGACCGGGCGACCGAGCACGACAGCCCGCGCCGTCGCCGCGTTGTGGTATAACGGGACCCGACCCGAACAGACGCATGGACATCTCTCGACGCACGTTCATCAAGGCGGCTGCCGGCGGCGCCGTGGGCGTCAGCGCCCTCGGGTTCGACCTGCGCCCGGCCCACGCCGCCGTCCGCCAGCTCAAGATCCGGAACGCCACCGAGTACCGGACCGTGTGTCCGTACTGCGCGGTCGGCTGCGGCACCATCGCCTACGTCCACGGCAGCGGCGGCCTGAACACCAAGAACACCGTCATCCACGTCGAGGGCGACCCCGACAGCCCCATCAACGGCGGGACGCTCTGCCCGAAGGGCGCGTCGCAGATGGAGCTCGCGATCAGCCCGCGGCTGCGCCACCAGCCGCTGCTGCGCCGGGCCGGCGCCGCCGACTGGGAAGAGGTGGACTGGGACACCGCGATGGACTGGTTCGCGCGAAAGTTCAAGGACTCGCGCGACGCCTCGTTCCGCCAACGCGACGACGCCGGCCGCGTCGTCAACCGCGCCGACGGCATCGCCTGGGTCGGCAGCGCGACGGTCTCGAACGAGGACGCCTACCTCATCACGAAGACGATGCGCGCCATGGGCCTGGTCTACATCGACCACCAGGCCCGCATATGACACAGCCCCACGGTGGCCAGTCTGGCCGCCACGTTCGGCCGCGGGGCGATGACCAACCACTGGAAGGACATCAAGAACACCGACGTCATCCTGGTGATGGGGGCCAACCCGGCCGAGAACCACCCCTGCGGGTTCAAGTGGGCGGTCGAGGCGCGTGACGAGCGGGGCGCGAAGCTCCTGACCATCGACCCCCGCTTCACCCGCACGTCGGCCGTCGCCGACCGGCACATGCAGATACGGCCGGGGTCGGACATCGCGGTCCTCGGCGGGCTCGTCCGATACGCCCTCGAGAACGACCTCCACCACGCCGACTACGTGCGCGCCCACACCAACGCGACGTTCGTCGTCGGCGAGGAGTACGGCTTCGCCGACGGGCTGTTCGCGGGCTTCGACGAGGCCGCCAGCAACTACGACAGGACGGCGTGGGACTACGAGCGGGGCCCCGACGGCTACGTGCGCCGCGACCCGTCGCTCGAGCACCCGCGCTCGGTGTTCCAGCTCCTGAAGCAGCACTACGACCGCTACACGCCGGAGGTCGTCGCGGACATCGCGGGGTGCACGGCCGACGAGTTCCTGCAGATGGCCGAGATCATCTGCTCGACGGGGCGCGCCGACCGGGTCGGGACGATCATGTACGCGGTGGGCTGGACCATGCACACCGTCGGCAGCCAGATCATCCGGACCGCGGCGATCCTGCAGCTGCTGCTCGGCAACATCGGCCGGCCCGGCGGCGGCATCAACGCCCTGCGCGGCCACGCCAACGTGCAGGGGGCGACCGACCACGCCATCGTCGCCGGCATCCTCCCCGGCTACCTGAAGGTGCCGACGCCGCCGCAGACGTCGCTGGCCGCCCACCTGCGCGACTCGACGCCGCGGCCGCTGGTCGCCGACACCGTGAACTACTGGGGCAACTACCCTCGAAGTTCTACGTGTCGCAGATGAAGGCGTGGTTCGGCGAGCACGCGACGCCCGAGAACGACTTCGCCTACCACCACCTCGCCAAGCAGGACGGCGACGCGACGTGGCTCACCATCTGGGACAAGGCGCGGCGAGGGGACCCTGGAGGGCTTCGTCGCCCTCGGGTTCAACCCGCTGCTCGCCGGCCCCGACGTGCCGCGCCTGCTCGACTCGATGTCGAAGCTGAAGTGGAAGGTGGTCATCGACCCCTTCATGCTCGACTCGGCCGAGTTCTGGAAGGCGCCGGGCATGGACCCGGCCTCGATCGACACCGAGGTGCTGTACCTGCCGTCGTCCCACTGGATCGAGCGCGACGGCTCGTTCACCAACAGCGGGCGCTGGGCGCAGTGGAAGGAGAAGGCGGTCGACCCGCCCATCGGCGTGCAGCCCGACACCTGGATCCTGTCGGAGCTCTTCTGGCGGGTGAAGGAGCTGTACCAGGCCGAGGGCGGGGCCTGGAACGACGCCATCCAGCACCTGACCTGGGACTACCTGAACCCGCGCGAGCCGACGATGGTCGAGCTGGCGAAGGAGATCAACGGCTACGACCCGGGACGGGGCGCCTGCTCTCGTCGTTCGGCGAGCTCGCCGACGACGGGACCACGAGCTCGGGCAACTGGATCTACACCGGCAGCTACACCGAGGCCGGCAACCAGATGCAGCGCCGCGGCACCGCCGACCCCACCGGCCTCGGCATGCACCACGACTGGGCGTTCAGCTGGCCCGCCAACCGCCGCGTGCTCTACAACCGGGCGTCGGCCGACGCCGAGGGGCGCCCCTGGGACCAGAGCCGGGCCGGCATCGCCTGGAACGGCCGCGAGTGGATCGGCGACGTGCCCGACTACGGCCGGACGACGCCGCCCGACGCGGCCGGCGCGTTCATCATGACCGAGGAGGGGGTGGCGCGGCTCTTCAGCAGCCAGCACCTCGCGGACGGCCCGTTCTCGGAGCACTACGAGCCGGTCGAGAGCCCGTCGCCGAACGTGATGCACGACAACGTGGCGGTGAACCCCGTCATCCGCTGGTACGACGGGGTGCGCGAGACGCTCGCGAACGGGGACGACGACTATCCCTACGCCTGCACCGTCTACCGCGTCGTCGAGCGCGAGCACTTCGTCACGAGCAACGTGCCGTTGCTGGTCGAGACGATGCCCGACTTCTTCGTCGAGCTCCCCGAGGGGCTCGCGGCCGAGAAGGGCATCCCGAACGGCAGCCAAGTGCGCGTCTGGTCGAAGCGGGGCGAGGTGCAGGGCACGGCCATCGTCACCAAGCGCATCAAGCCGCTGCGCGTGAACGGCAAGGTCGTCTGGACCGTCGGCATCCCCGTGCACTGGGGCTTCGTCGGCATCACCCAGGGCTCGATGGCCAACCTGCTGACGCCGTTTATCGGGGACGCGAACACCCGCTGCCCCGAGTTCAAGGCGTTCCTGGTCAACATCGAGCCAGCCGGGCCGGCCCGGGTGGAGGCCTGAGCGATGGCCGACTCTCTCACCATCCGCCGCGTCTCGGCGAGCCCCGACGCCTTCATCCCCATCAGCGCCCTGCGCTCGGGCGGGCCGACCTACGCGAAGCTCGTCGACATCGGGGCGTGCATCGGCTGCAAGGGGTGCGAGGTCGCCTGCAAGGAGTGGAACGACCTGGGGGTCGAGCCGACCGCCAACTTCGGCAGCTACCAGAGCCACCGGGACCTGAGCCCGAAGACGTGGCTGCTGATGCGCTTCAACGAGGTCGAGGTCGACGGCAACCTCAACTGGCTGATCAAGAAGGACGCCTGCCTGCACTGCGAGGACCCCGGCTGCCTGTTCTCGTGCCCCGCGCCGGGGGCCATCGTCCAGTACACGAACGGCATCGTCGACTTCAACCAGGAGAGCTGCATCGGCTGCCAGTACTGCGTCACCGGCTGCCCGTTCGACATCCCGCGCTTCGATGCCAACACGCGCAAGGTCTCGAAGTGCAACATGTGCGTCGACCGGGTCGAGGCGGGGTTGGAGCCGGCCTGCGTGAAGACGTGCCCGACCAACGCCATCTCGTGGGGCAGCAAGCACGACATGCTGGCCCTCGCCGACAAGCAGGTGGAGACCCTGAAGTCGCGCGGCTACCAGAACGCCGCCGTCTACAACCCGGCCGGCGTGGGCGGCACCCACATGATGTACGTCGTGCCCCACGGCGACCGGCTCGCCGACTACAGCCTGCCGACGGACCCGACGGCGAGCCCCGCCCCGATGACCGGGCTCATGTTCATGAAGCGCCTCGGCGCGTGGATGATGGGCTTCGGCGTGCTCGGGGCGCTGGTCCACTTCCTGCGCTACGGGCCCGAGCGGCTCGACGAGCACGACGACCACGGGGACGGGCCGGCCCGCGAGGCGCCGACCGCGCGGCCCGGCGGTCACGACGGCCAGGGGGTCGGCCCGGCCCGCGAGGCGCCGTCCGCCTGACCCGTCGCGCATCGCTGAAGCCATGGCCGAACGGCTGCTCACCCGCTTCACCTTCTTCGAGCGCATCCTCCACTGGGTGGTCGGGGTGACGTTCGTGCTGCTGCTCGCGACCGGCCTCGCGTTCGCCTACCCCGCCCTCTTCTGGCTGACCGCCCTGCTCGGCGGGGGGCCGTCGGCGCGGGTGCTGCACCCGTGGGTCGGGGTGCTGTTCACCGCGGGCATGGCCGCGATGATCGTCGTCTGGTTCCGCGACATGTTCCTGAGCGACAGCGACCGGCGCTGGCTGCGCGCGGTGCGCGCCTACGCGACGCGCGACAGCGCCAACGTGCCGCCCGCCGGCAAGTACAACGCCGGCCAGAAGATGTTCTTCTGGGTGCAGGGCGCGCTGGCCGTCGTCTTCGTCGCCAGCGGCGTCGCCCTCTGGTTCCCCGCCGCGTTCGGCGCGTCCTTCCTGCAGTGGATGCGCCTCGCCCACTACCTCGCCACCCTCGGCGGCGGCCTCTTCCTCATCGTCCACGTCTACCTCGGCACCGTCGCCTACCCCGGCACCGCCCGCGCCATGATCGACGGCACCGTGACCGAGCGCTGGGCCCGCCACCACCATCCCCGCTGGCACGAGGAGAAGACGCGTCCGTAGCGGCGCCGGCCGGCCTTCCGCCCGGAGCATTCCGTAGATGCGCGTCCGTGTGGGGACGGGCGTGCGATCGGTCTTCCGCCGCGCAGGTTCCCGCTCGGTCACCGCGCAACGCTGGCGGCGGCCACCTCATGACCCTGGCTGCCGGCTCGCGCCACCTTCGCACGCCGACGTGGCGGGCACGGCATTGTATATACTTTATGTAGCGACGAAATCGCCTGAATGCGGAGGTGAGATGGCCGACCGTGCCAAGCTCTTCAGGAACGGGGGCAGCCAGGCCGTCAGGCTGCCGAAGGGGTATCGCTTCGAGGGACAGGACGAGGTGGTCATCTCGCGGGATGGCCGGCGCGTGATTCTCGAGCCGTGCTCCCCGGCCTGGAGCGCCGCGTTTCTGGAGCTCGCGGGCGCCGCGAGCGACTTCCCCTATCCGTCCGATCTGCCGGCTGCCGAGCCGGGGCCGGACTTCGACGAATGAGATACCTGCTCGACACCAACGTGTGCGTCGACTACTTGACCGGCCGGCATCCGTCGGTCGCCGCCCGGTTGCGCGCGCTGGGTCCGTCCGACCTGTGCCTGTCTTCGGTGGTCGTCGCGGAGCTGCGCTACGGCGCGGACAGGAGCGCGCACCCGCGACGCAACCACCGGATGCTCGATGCCCTGACCGACGAGATCGACTGCCGGGCGTTCGACGGCGCCGCGGCCGAGTCCTACGGCAAGGTGCGCTCGGATCTCGAACGGCGCGGCCGGCCGATTGGCCCCAACGACATGCTGATCGCGGCGCACGCGCTGTCGCTCGGTCTCGTGCTGGTGACCGACAACGTTCGCGAGTTCGGCCGGGTGAAGGGGCTCGACCTGGAGAACTGGCGGCTCTCGACGGTGTCTTGATGTATCGACATACGCCCGTTAGGCTGAGCGGCATGCGTACCACCGTGAGGTTGGACGATCGGCTCCTGGCCGATGCGAAACGCTACGCGCTGCAATCGGGTCGGACATTGACGTCGCTCATCGACGAAGGGCTCCGGGACCTGCTGGCGCGCCGTGCCGCGCCGAGTCCGGCCGCACCGGTGACGCTGCCCACCGGCGGCCGGGGCGGCTTGCAGCCGGGGGTCACCCTCGACAGCAATGCCGCGTTGCTCGAGGTCATGGACCGCGAGCCGCGATCCGCGCGGCGGTCCGGGGACGCGCGCGGCGGTCGCGCACCGGGTCGTGAGACTTGATCTGAAACGGGCGCTGCAGGTGGACTGAGCGCTTCCGGAACAGCCGCCGAAGTCGACAGGAGCGATAATCGCGGAGAGGAATTCCAGGTGACCGACCAAGAGACTGCGGCCGGACTCCGACCGAAGGGGACCAGTCGCTACGGCGGCCGGCGCGACCGCGAGACTCCGATCGGCCCGAAAGCGCGCGGCGGCGCCACGCGCAGCGACCAGGAGGCGGGGCTGTGGCCGGAGGACCGGGAGGAGACCCTCGCCACGCGCAGCGACCAGGAGGCGGGGCTGTGGCCGGAGGACCGGGAGGAGACCCTCTTGCCGGCCGAGAGCTTCGGCGACGAACCGGCCGGCGAGCGTTTCACGAAGCTGCTCAGGCTGAACGAGCCCGTGACGGCTTCGGGGCCCGACAGCCCGACGATCGCGCTCTGGCTCGGGTGCCGCTGCGCGGGATGGCCCCGCACGCCGACGGGCAGGGAGTTCTACGACGCCGTCCGGGCGAAGCGGCCGACGAGCCGGCAGAGAGCGATTCTGGACGCATGGGCGAACCAGGCAGACTGGACGGAGGTCCTGCAGGCCTGGGCCGAGCATGCCTTCACGATGCGGGAACTGGTCGCGGCGCTGCGCCGGAACGGCCTCGCGCGGTGCCGGATCGCGCGGAGCGTCAACCGCTGGGCAGAGCGGCCGGCCGGGCCGCGGGACCGGTGAGCAGAGAAACGCTGCGCCTGCCGGAACCGGCGCGAACGCTGTGGACCCGTATCCGCGATCCGTTGAAGACCGCCCTCGTCCCCCGGGCAGGCGCAGAGCCGCGGATGAAGCTCGGGGGCGGAACGATCCTCGCCGCACGCTGGCGCCACCGGAAGAGCAGGGACATCGACGTCGTGACCGGCGCCGACTTCGCGCTGTGGAAACGGAGCGACCACCTGAACGGCGTGATGCGGGGGCTGGGCGCCGAGGTCCGGAGAGCTGCAACGGCGGCGGCGGAAGCCGGCCGCGGCGAGATCGTCCTCCGAGCTGGCGCGTGAGCGGCGCGGGCCGGCCGGTCGATGCGTGTCTCGATGGCCGCGGAGTCGAGGCCGGCTGCGAGTTCGTGACCGTCGGTCGGGACCTTCGCCGGATTCACCGGCCTGCGCTGAGGCCACCCTCCCTGACGCCCTGAACGGCATCGGGACTCGCTCCCCGATCGTCCAAGCCCGCCACGCCAACCTTTCTTTTGACAATCTGGAGAAAAGGTGGCACGATTCCTTTGGATCAGCAAAAGGAGTCCCCCCCCATGACCGCCGACCGATCCGACGTCCTGCAGGGCACGCTCGAGCTGCTGGTGCTGCGCACCCTCGCCCTCGAGCCGATGCACGGCTGGGGGCTCGCCCAGCGCATCGAGACCATGTCGGGCGACGTCTTCGCGATCCAGCAGGGCACGTTGTACCCGGCCCTCCAGCGCATGAGGCGCAAGGGCTGGGTGCAGTCGGAGTGGCGGGTCACCGAGAACAACCGCCGGGCTCGCTACTACTTCCTCACCGACGTCGGTCGGCGGCAGCTCGCGGCCGAGCGGGCCGACTGGGAGCGGACCGTGAACGCGGTGAACGGCGTGCTGAATTGGGCGGGGGGGACGCAATGAGCACGCTCACAACCCTCGTCCGGCGGTTGCGGGGCCTCTTCCGCGGCAGCCGCGAGGACATCGAGACACAGGAGGAGCTGCGTTTCCATCTGGAGATGGAGATCGAGCAGAACCTGCGCGCGGGCATGGACCCGCGCGAGGCGCGGCGACAGGCGCACGTGCGACTGGGTGGCGTCGACGCCATCCGCGAGGCGGTCCGGGACGCGCGCGGCGCCCGACGGCTGGAGGACCTCATCCGCGACCTCGGCTACGCGCTGCGCGGCGCGCGCCGGAACCCCGGCTTCACCCTCGTCGCGGTTCTGACCCTCACCCTCGGCATCGGCGCGACCACTGCGGTCTTCACGGTCGCCGACAACTTCCTCCTCCGCCCCCCGCCGTTCGCGCACGTCGATCGCCTCGTGGGCATCCGCGACGTGAACCCGGAGCAGGGCTGGACGGTGGACGACAACGTCCCGGCGTCGCCCGGCAACTTCCTCGACTGGCGCGCGCAGGGCCGGTCGTTCGACCACATGATCGCGTGGCGCAACTGGTTCTACTCGGTGGCGGGGCCGGTGGGCGGCGACACCGTCCCCGAGCAGATCCGCGGCGTGCGCACCTCGCCGGCGTTCTTCACGATGCTCGGCGTGCAGGCGGCGATCGGCCGCACCTTCCTGCCCGAGGAGGAGACGCCCGGCCGGGACCGGGTCGTCGTTCTGACCGACGGGCTGTGGCAGCGCCGCTACGGCGGCGACCCGGGCATCGTCGGCGAGACGCTCCTCGTCGACGGCGAGCCGTTCACCGTCGTCGGGGTGCTGCCGCGCGGCTTCCACTTCCTGCAGACGGACTTCGAGATGTGGATGCCGCTCGCGGTCGACGAGCAGTTCCAGGTGCGCGACGACCACTCGGTGTCGGTGTGGGCGCGCCTTGCCCCGGGGGTGTCGCGCGAGGCCGCGCAGGCCGAGCTCGACGCCATCACCGGCCGTCTCGAGGTCGCCTACCCCGATACCAACGCGGGCTGGGGCGCGGTCCTCGTGCCGATCCATCCGCAACGCTACGACGACGACGGCGTGCTCGAGCGGGCCCTGCTCGTGTTGCTGGGCGCGGTCGGGTGCGTGCTGCTGATCGCCTGCGCCAACGTCGCCAATCTGCTTCTCGTGCGCGCCGGCGCGCGCCGGCGCGAGCTCGCTGTGCGCGCCGCCGTGGGCGCCTCCCGCGGCCGGCTCGTCCGGCAGCTGCTGGCCGAGAGCGGGCTGCTCGCGATGCTCGGCGGCGCGGGCGGCCTCGTCCTCGCCGGCGTCGGCGTCCGGTTGATGGCGCCGCTGCTGCCGGTCGTCGGCAGCTATACGCACCCTTCGCCGCAGATCGACTACCGGGTGCTTGCCTTCACGGTCGCGGCGGTGCTGCTGACCACCGTGCTCTTCGGGTTGCTGCCGGCGCTTCGCACCAGCCGGACCGACACGCTCCGCGTCGGCGCGAGCGTGGGGGGATGGTCCACCGGACGCGCCCTCCTCGTCGTCGAGCTCGCCCTCTCGGTCGTCCTGCTGGCCGGGGCCGCGCTCCTCGTCCAGTCCCTCTGGAACCTGCAGCGGGTCGAGCCCGGCTTCCGGGCGGAACGCCTGCTGACCATGCAGGTGTGGCTGCCGGAACGCAAGTACCCGAGCCCCGCCGGCGTGCGGAGGTTCACCGACGACGTGCTGCAGCGGGTCGAGGGCCTGCCCGGCGTGCGCAGCGCGTCGACCGTCAACACGCGGCCGTTCCTCGGCTGGTCTCTCGCGCTGCCACAGGTCGAGGTGCCGGGCTACATCCCGCCCGAGACGATGGAGGACGGCGACATGCTGACCTACCGCGTGGTCTCGGACCGCTACTTCGAGACGCTCGGCGCCGAGCTGGCGGAGGGCCGGGCGTTCTCGACCGCGGACCGGGCCGACGGCGCCGCCGTCACCGTCGTCAACGAGGCGGCGGCGGCGCGGTACTGGCCCGGGGTCGAGCCGGTCGGCCGGCAGCTCCGGCCGCGCTTCCAGCCCGGCGCGGCCCCGTGGATCCCCGAGGGCAGGACCGACTGGTTCACGGTGGTGGGGGTCGTGCGCGATTTCCGCGAGCATCGGATGGATGAGCCGGTCGTGCCCGTCGTCTATCTCTCGCAGCGCCAGAACCCGTCCCGCCTGCTGAGCCTGATCGTGAGCACGCGGGGGCCGGCCACCGGTATCGCAAACGCCGTCCAGGGCGAGATCCGGGCCGTGGACGGCGATCTCGGCGTCTACGACCTCAAGACGATGGACGCCATCCTGTCGGACGTCGTGGCCCTGCCGCGACTCAACGCGCTGCTCCTCTGGTTGTTCGCGGCGCTGGCCCTGTCGCTGTCGGCGATCGGCGTCCACGGCGTCACGTCGTACCTCGTCGCGCGGCGGACGCGCGAGTTCGCGATCCGGATCGCCGTCGGTGCGAAGCCGGCGGCGGTGTTCCGCTCGGTGGCGCTCGAGACGGCACGGGTCGGCGCCGTTGGCGTCCTCGTCGGCCTGGTTGGCTCCCTGCTGCTCGCGCGCGCGATGGCGAGCGTCCTCCACGAGGTCGCGGCGACCGACGCGATGGTTCTGGCCGGTGCGTCCGGCGCAGTGCTCGTGGTGGCCCTCGCCGCCTGCTGGCGCCCGGCGCGGACGGCCATGCGAGTCGACCCGATGCGCGTGCTGCGGGCCGAGTGAGGGCGGCGGGCGGACGGTTTGCCGGCGGTCGGGAGCGCACTGCGGGAGCCATGGTGAACCCCGCGTTGCACCGCGCCCGGAGGGCGCCAGCAGATCGTCGAGGCGCCCGCGTGGCAAAGCGCGACGAGGGTGCATATTGGGCATATGCGCCCGAGGAGTAACGCAGCCACGCGGGATGCATCGCCGGTCGAATGCAGCGGGGACGTTCGCCTGAGGAGGATCCGCATGAACCTGCTTGCCAACCTGATCGCGCGGCTGCGCTGCGTCTTCCGGCGGGGACGAGAGGACGCCGAGACGCGGGAGGAGCTGCAGTTCCATCTGGAGATGGAGACGGAGAAGAACCTGCGCGCGGGCATGGACCCGCGCGAGGCGCGGCGGCGGGCGCACGCGCGCCTGGGCGGCGTCGAGGCCGTCCGCGAGGCGGTCCGGGAGGCGCGCGGGATGCGGCCGGCGGAGGACCTGCTCCGCGACATCGGCTATGCGCTGCGGGGCGCGCGCCGGCGCCCGGGATTCACTCTCGCCGCCGCCGTGTCGCTGGCCATCCCCATCGGCTTCAACACCGCCGTCTTCACCGCCGTCGACGCGTTGCTGTTCGGGCCGCTGCCGGTCGCGCGCCCCGCGCAGCTCGTCGACGTCTACACGAGCGACCCCGGCGTCGAGCGGTACTCGACGACGTCGTATCCGGACTATCTCGACTTGCGGGCGGGGAACGACGTGTTCACGGACATGGCCGCGCACTCGTCGATGGTCGCGGCGGTGCGGGTGGACGGGGACGTCGACCGCGTGGTGGGCGAGATTGTGACGGGGAGCTACTTCGGGCTCCTCGGCGTTCGGCCGTTGCGGGGCCGGCTGCTGGCGCCGGACGACGACCGGCCGGGGGCCGAGCGCGTGGCCGTCATCTCGACCAGGCTGTGGGAGCGGGCCTTCGGACGGGACCCGGGCGTCGTGGGCCGGACCCTGCGCATCCGGTCCGAGCCGTACCTGGTCGTGGGCGTCGCGCCGCCCGATTTCGCGGGCATGGTGCCTGTGCTCGAGGCGGACCTGTGGACGCCGTTGACGTATGTGGCCGACGTGAGCACGGTGGGCATCCGGTCGTCCGTGGACTCCCCGGGCGGGACCGTGCTCGAACGGCGGGGAGAACGCTGGTTGTTCGTCAAGGCGAGGCTCCGCGACGGCGTCACCCCGGCTCGGGCGGCCGCGGGCCTCGACGTGATCATGACCAACCTGGCCGCCGCCTGGCCCGGCTCGAACGGAGATCGGGAGGTGTCCCTGACGCTGACGGAAGACGCGCGCCTGCCCCCGCAGGCGGCGGGCCCGGTGCGCGTGCTGACGGCCGGCCTGACGCTGGTGGTCGGGGTCGTACTGCTGGTGGCGTGCGCAAACGTCATGGGCATGCTGCTGGCCCGCGCGGCGGCGCGGCGGCGGGAGATCCTTCGCCTCGCCGCCGCCTGGTGCGGCAGTTGCTGACGCGGAGACTCGCGTGGATCCTGCTGCCGCGCGTGGCCGTCGTCAGCCAGGCCATGGCCCTGCGGTTCTGGCCGGCGGCTGGACGGCGGGGGACGCGGTGCGGGCGGTCGGCGCGGCGGTTCCGGCCTCTGGACGAGTGGGACGCTTGCTGCGAGGACGCGCTCGACCGGGTACGCGTGGAGTCGGCGTCGCTGGCGTCGCGCGTTCCCTTCGACATCGTCTCCGACTCGGAGAACGTCCTCGTTCCCGGCGTTCACGGGCCGGACGACCGCGGCGCGCCGGTGGACACGACGAACGTGTCGGCGGACTACTTCGACACGCTGGGCGTTCCGCTGCTGCAAGGGCGATCCTTCACCGCCGCCGACACGCGGGACTCGCCGCGCGTGGCCGTCGTCAGCCAGGCCATGGCCCTGCGGTTCTGGCCGGCGGGGACGGCGGTGGGGCGGCGGTTCCGGCTGGACGAGTGGGACGGACGGGAGGTCGAGGTCGTCGGCGTGTCCGCCGACTACGAGGTCAACGCCCCGGAAGAGGATCCCGCGGCCTACCTGCACCTCGCCGCGTCGCAGCAGTTCGTCATGGAACCGGTGCTGCTCGCCCGGACGGCGGGTGACGCCTCGGCGCTCGCCGGAGGCATCCGCGGCGAGCTCCGGCGGATGGAGCCGGACCTCTTGTTCTCCAACCAGGGCGACACGCTCCGGGAGACTGCGGCCGTCAGGCTGCGTCCGAACCGGATCGCGGCGTCCCTGGTCATCGCCTCGGGCCTCGTGGCGCTGCTGCTGGGCGCCGTCGGGCTCTACGGGGTGGTCGCCTATCTGGTTGCGCGGCGGTCGCGCGAGTTTGCGATTCGCGCCGCCCTGGGCGCCCGGCCGGGCGCCCTGCTCCGTCTCGTGCTGGCCACCGGCGGCTGGGTCGTCGCCTTCGGCGGCGGCAGCGGCGCGGCTCTGACGTTCGCGGCGACGCGCGTCGCCGCGAACATGACCTCGGACGGCTTTCCGCCTCCCGACCCGGCCGTGTGGGCCGGCGCGCTCCTCCTGATCGCCGCCGTGACCGCCGCCGCCCACATCGGACCGGCGCGCCGCGTCGTGAGGCTCGACCTGACGCGGGCGCTGCACGCGGATTGAGCCGCCGCCGCTGACGACATGGACGCGGGGGCGTGAACGATTATCGCGGAGAGGATTCCGCGTGACGGACGACCGCGGTCGCGCGCGCGTCCAGCGGAGGCCGACCGTTGCCGGGCCGTTGCCGGATGCCCGGGCGGCGGCCCGCCTGCCGCCCGGGCGTGTTCAGGGCGTGTCCCGTCCTTCGGCGAGTTGCATCAGCCGGGCGACCAGCTCGTCGCCGGTGTCGGCCCGCACGATCCAGTCGCCCGCTGCGGCCAGACGCTCCGGATCGGCGATCCGCTCCACCGCCCGAGACACGCTCGCCGCCGCCTCGGCGCCGAACCGCAACGCCGCCTGCCGGCGCAAGAGCGCGCGCTGTTGAGCATGCCCCTGCTCGATACCCTGCTTCACACCCTGCTCGATGCCCTGCTTCACACCCTGCTCGATGCCCTGCTTCACACCCTGCTCGACGCCTTCCCGATGCCACTGCTTGGGCCACTCGGCTACGCGTTCCACCAGCGTCATCTTCAGCTCCTGCAGCGTCTGCACCGGCGGCAACCCCCCGCCGTCCGGCGCCAACCGCTCCGCCAACTGCCGCACCCAGTCGAGGAACACTCGGTGCAACCCGGTCTCCCGCGGATCGCTCAGCTTCGCCTGCAACGCCTCCACGGCGCGAACCAGGTCCGCCGCCCCGCCGATCCGTTCGAGCTGCACCACCGACGTCATCAGATTGCCGCTCGGGAGATCGTCCTCCGCCAGATGCCGCTCGTCAACCACGTGGTACCGCTGCGCCGGCTGATACGGCGCCAAGTCCGGCCCCACCGCCGCGATCAACTCGCGCATCTCCAGAGCCGACCGCCACGGCCGCGCGCCGTTGTACAGCACCACCGGCAGCACCGCCGGCAGGGGTTCGCCCGCCTCCACCGCCCCGTTGCGGACCAGCTCCCCGTACAGCAGACCGGTGTACGTCAGGATGCGCAGGGCCATTCGCGGCTCGTCCCGCGACTGGAACTCCAGCAGCACCACCAGGTACAGCCAACGCGCACGCAGACGGACCCGCCACACCGCGTCGCCGCGCCGCTTGAGCAGCTCGTCGCTGACGTACTCGGCCGACAACTTCTGTAGCGTCGAGAAGTCGATGTCGTCCGCCCGCGGACCGGCCACGAAGCCGCGCAGCAGGTCTTCGACCATGCGCGGGAAGGAGAACAGCTTCTTGTAGGTCTCGTCGTGCATGTCTCCAGCCATCTCGACTGTCGCAAGCCGTCCGCTGTCGGGAAGACTGGGAGCAAACACCGTGCCGACCTGGCCGAGGAGTGCGGCATACCCGGTGCCGATGCTCGACGACCTGCGGTAGGCGATCACCGGCCGGTCGCCCGCGGCGGTCGCCAACCAGCGGCCAGTCGTCCGTCGCGATCCACAGCCCGGCGTTCGTCGCCGGCCACCGCCTGGCACGCGTCACCGAGATCCCTTGTGAAGCTAGGAAAGTGGTGCTAGTCTCCCTTGTGTGCCTGGGAGACGGCAAGCTGGCGATGGTCGCCTTCCGGCTCGTCGGGACGGCGGTCGGCGGCCATGCCCGGCGCCGACCCCGAGGAGGCGTCACTCGATGTTCTCGCGCCTGCGCTCGTACGTGACGGCCTGGACCCGGCGGGGCGGCTTCGAGGAGTCGCTCGACGAAGAGGTGCGCTTCCACCTCGACGCCTATGCCCGGGACCTGATCCGGTCGGGCGTGCCCCCAGCCGAGGCGCGGCGTCGCGCCCGGCTCCACTTCGGCAGCGTGGAGGGCGCCAAGGACGGCTGCCGGCAGGCGCGCGGCCTGCGGCTCGCGGACGAGGCGGGACACGTCATGACCAACATCCGACTGGCCCTGCGCATGATGCTCAAGGCCCCGGTGGTCACCGGCGTCGCGGTCCTGTCGCTGGCCCTGGGCATCGGATCGAACACCGCGATCTTCTCGCTGTACAGCCAGCTCCTGCTGCGCCCGCTGCCGGTGGCCGACCCCGACGGGCTGGTCAACCTCGCGTCCCCCGGACCGAAGCCGGGACGCTGCAGCGCCGACAACGCGGGCACGTGCGACGAGACGTTCAGCTACCCGATGTTCCGCGACCTGGAGCGCGAGCAGGCGGTCTTCACGAGCCTCGCCGCGCACAAGGGGCTCCGCGCGAACGTGTCCCATCAGGGGCGCGCCGTCACGGTGCAGGGCACGCAGGTCTCGGGCTCGTACTTCGCGACCCTGGGCCTGCAGCCGGCGGCCGGCCGCCTGTTCGGCCCCGAGGTCGACGGGGCCGTCGGCGGTCACCCCGTCGTCGTCCTGAGCCACGACTTCTGGCAGGCGGAGTTCGGCGGATCGCCCGACGCGGTGGGCGACGTGCTCGTCGTGAACGGCACGTCCCTGACCATCGTCGGGGTGGGGCCGCCGGGGTTCCGCGGCACGACCATCAACATGCCGTGCGACTTCTTCGCGCCGATCACCATGCGCGGCCTGCTCGCGCCGAGCCGCGACGGCCGTTTCGAGGACCGGCGCGCCTACTCGACCTACCTCTTCGCCCGCCTCGCGCCCGGCGTGTCCATCGACCAGGCGCGCGCGGCCCTCGAGCCCCTGTACCGGGGCATCCTCGCCGACGTCGAGGCGCCGCTGCAGACCGCGATGAGCGCGCAGACGCTGGCGCAGTTCCGCCAGCGGCCCCTTCAGATCGCGCCCGGCCGCCTCGGGCAGAGCCGGATGAGCCGCGGGGTCCAGAACGTGGCCCTGCTGTTCCTGCTCGGCATCACCGGCGCCGTCCTCCTCATCGCCTGCGCCAACATCGCGAACCTGCAGCTCGCCCGCTCGGCCGCCCGGGCCGGGGAGATGGCGGTGCGGCTGTCGCTGGGCGCCTCGCGGCGCCATCTCCTGACGCAGCTCCTGACCGAGTCGTGCCTGCTCGCGCTCCTCGCGGGGGCGGTGGCGCTGGTCCTGGCCCACTGGACCCTCGGCTTCGTGTGGACGCTCATGCCGGGCGCGGCCGTGTCCGACGTCCTCCGAGAGGCGTTCGAGCTCGACCCGAACGCCATCCCGTTCACCGCTGCCGTGTCGCTGGCGACGGCGGTCGTCTTCGGGCTCCTGCCCGCGCTCTACAGCACGCGGGTGGACCCGATCGCGGTGCTCAAGGACGAGGCCGGCCACTCCGGCGGCACCCGGTCGGCGGCCCGCTTCCGCCGGGGGCTGGTGGTGGCGCAGCTCGCGCTGGCCCTGGCCCTGCTGGTGGTGGGGGGACTCTTCATCCAGAGCCTGCGCAACATGAGCCGCATCGACATGGGGTTCCGGATGGACGGCGTCGTGACGTTCAGCCTGCAGCCCGGGCTGAACGGCTACGGCGCCGCGCGCAACCGGGACCTGTTCGAACGCGTCGAGATCGCACTGTCGGCGCAGCCCGGCGTGGCCGGCGTCACCGCGTCCACGGGCGGCGTGCTGGCGTTCACCGGCTCGGGGTCGCCGGCCGAGATGATGGTCCAGGGGTTCGAGGCCGGGCCCGACACGAACCGCACCGCGCGGCTGAACCACGTCGGGACCGGCTACTTCCGCACCCTGGGAATCCCGCTGCTCGCCGGCCGGACCTTCTCGGCGTCGGACACCGCCGGCGCCCCCCGCGTCGCCATCGTGAACGAGGCGTTCGCGCGCAGGTTCGATCTCGGCCGGAACGCGGTGGGGGCGCTGATCGGGCGCGGGGGCCTCGACGCGGAGCTGGACACGGAGATAGTCGGGCTGGTCGCCGACACGAAGCTCAGCTTCGGGAACACGGTTCCGCCGCCGCTCGCCTTCGTTCCCTATCGACAGGAGGACCCCGGCTCCCTGTGGTTCTTCGTCCGGGGCTCGGGGCGGCTCGACGACGTGATGCGCTCGATTCCGGGGCTCGTCGCCGGCATCGATCGGAACCTGCCGGTGATCTTCCTGATGCCGTTGGCGCAGATGGCCGAGCTGAACGAGCCGTCCCGCGTCGCGACGGTGCTCCTGACCGCCTTCGCGGCCCTCGCGACCCTGCTCGCGGCGGTCGGGCTCTACGGCGTGCTCGCCTACGCGGTGGCCCTGCGCACGCGCGAGCTCGGCCTGCGCATGGCCCTCGGCGCCGACGCGCGGCGGCTGCGCGCGATGGTGCTCGGCCAGGTCGGCAGGATGGCGCTCGCCGGCGGCGCCATCGGTCTCGTCCTCGCACTCGGCGTGGGACGCGTGCTGCGGTCGGTGCTCTACGAGATGGACCGCCTGCCCCCCGCCGTCATCGCCGCCGCCGTCGCGGGCCTGGCCGCGGTGGCGCTCGCGGCCGGAGTCGTCCCCGCTCACCGCGCCTCCCGCGTCGACCCGATGGAAGCGCTGCGGCACAAGTGACGGGGCACGGACCTGCCAACGCGAGCCGGTCCCGGCGCAAGCTCTACCCCTGTCGAACGTCTCAACCCGGCGAGACGTCCCGATGTCGTCGGTCCGCGGCGTGCCGGCGGGTCCGGACCCCGACCTGCCACAACGACACGAGCGTGCAGCCGAGGAAGAGACCGTCGGCGACGAGGTTGACGGTGCCGGAGAGCCCTGACAGGGCCAGGAGATAGATCATGACGTAGATGATCCCGCCGCCGGCCACGAACGCCAGGACGCTCCCGAGCCAGTGTCGCCGCCAGAGGAGCACGGCCGCCGCCACGTAGAGGGGGACGAAGAACACCTCGGGCCAGATCAGCGAGTCGTAGACGGCGCCGGCCGGGAACGCTTCCGGCTGCACCCAGGTCCCGTTGAGCACGGAGACGACCGCGAACGTCTGGAAGAGACTCCAGAGGAGAAACCAGCCGATCGCGAACCAGGGTCTGGTCATGTCATTGCGCTCGCGAGTCTGGGGGGTGACGCGATTCGCTTCCTCGCTCTCCGGGAGGACGAATCTGCCGCCCCCAGTGTTCCGGGCGGCCTCCAACGCGTGGGCGTCAGCGAGGTGAGCGCTCGTTGAGCGACTGCGACCGGTGTCGACCCGCCAGCGTCAGCCGGTACGGCTGGCGGCGCCCGGCCGGCTCGATCTTGCGGCCTTGCCCCGTTTTCGCCAGGAAACCTGACCTTTTCTTTTGACAATCTGAAGGTCCGGTGGCAAGCTATCTTTTGAGCAACAAAAGAAGCTCCGCCTGGACCCGCGGCACCTCGTCCGACGCTCGCGGTAAACGGCGTGCCGAACCGGGCCGGAGGGCGAGATCGGCGCCCGCGGCTTGTCCGCTCCCGCACGAAGGAGGGTCCGAAGTGAACCTGGTTGCCAACGCGGTCGCACGGCTGCGCGGCGTCTTCCGGCGGGCACGAGAGGATGCCGAGACGCGGGAGGAGCTGGAGTTCCATCTGGAGATGGAGACGGAGAAGAACCTGCGAGCGGGCATGGCCCCGATCGAGGCGCGCCGGCAGGCGCGTGTGCGCCTGGGCGGCGTGGAGGTCATCCGCGAAGCGGTCCGGGACGCGCGCGGGACGCGGCTGGTCGAGGACCTGCTGCGCGATCTCGGCTACGCGTTTCGGGTAGCAGGCCGCAGCCCGAGCTTCACCGCGGCCGTCGTCGTCTCGCTGGCGATTCCCATCGGCTTCAACGGCGCGATCTTCACGATCGTCGACTCGTTCCTGCTGCGCCCGCTGGGGGTCGTTCGCCCCGCCCAGCTCGTGGACGTCTACACGAGCGACCCCAACGTCGGCCGCTATTCCACGAGCTCGTACCCGGACTACCTCGACCTGCGCGCGGAGAACGGCGTGTTCACGGACATGGCCGCGCACGCCCCGATGGTCGCGCTGACGCGGGTGGACCAGGCCGCGCGCCTCGTGATGGGCGAGGCGGTGACCGGCAACTACTTCCCGTTCCTGGGGGTGCGGCCAGCGCGGGGTCGGCTGCTGGCGCCGGAGGACGATAGACCGGGCGCCCCCCGCGTCGCCGTGATCTCCAGCGGGCTGTGGGCGCGCGCCTTCGGCGGCGACCCGGGCGTCGTGGGGCGCAGCCTCGGCATCGGGACGCAGTCGTATCTCGTCGTCGGGGTGGCGCCGCCGGAGTTCCTCGGCATGCCGCCGATACCGGGGCCCGACCTGTGGATTCCCATGACTCGGGCCGAGGACGTGACCCCGACCGGCATCACGACGTCGGCGGATTCTCCCGGCGAGACCCTCCTCGAGCGCCGCGGCGAGCGCTGGATGTTCGTCAAGGGACGGATTCGCGACGACGTCTCGGTGGCGCAGGCCACGACGAGCCTCGACGCAATCATGGCCGACCTGGCTGCCGCGTATCCCCGGTCCAACGAGGATCGGCAGCTCTCGCTCATCCTGACCGACGACGCGCGCCTGCCGCCGCAGGTGGCCGGCGCGGCACGGCTGGGGGCGGCCGGCCTGATGCTGGTGGTCGGCGTCGTCCTGCTGGTGGCGTGCGCGAACGTCACGGGTATGCTGCTGGCGCGCGGCACCGCGCGCCGTCGCGAGATCGCGGTGCGGCTCGCGGTCGGCGCGAGCCGGGGACGCCTGGTGCGGCAATTGCTGACGGAGAGCCTCGTGCTCTCGTCCCTCGGCGCCGGGGCGGGGCTCGGCCTGGCCTGGAGCGCCCTGCGCCTGCTCGCTGGCGTGGAGCCGCCCATCCCGCTCCCCGTTTCGTTCGAGTTCACGCTCGACACTCGCGCGTTCGTGTTCACGGCGGCGGTGGCCGCCGGCGCGGGGGTGCTGGCCGGCCTCGCGCCGGCCCTCGACGCCACGCGGCGGAACCTGGTACGCGACGTGAACGGCGGCGTGTCGGTGGCGCGGGCCGGTGGGAGGCGGTGGATCCTGCGTGACGCGCTGGTGGCCGCGCAGTTGGCCGTCACGGTGCCGCTGCTGGTGCTCGCGGGGCTGCTCGCCCGCGGCGCGGCGGGGGTGACGGCAGACGTCTCGCTCGGGTTCGACGCGGACCGCGTCGCCGTCGTCGATACCGACCTGAACGTGATCGGCTACGACGATCGGCGCGGCGACCGCTTTCTGCGCGACGCGCTCGAGCGAGTGCGGGCGATGCCGGCGGTCGAGGCGGCGGCGCTGGCCTCGCGCGCTCCCCTCGACCTGTCGTCAACCCGGCGGGTGGTCCTTGTCCCCGGCGTCCACGGCTCGGCCGACCAGGGCGACTCGATGGACGCGGCGGCGGTGTCGGCCGACTACTTCGACACCGTCGGCGTACCGCTGCTGGAGGGACGGACGTTCACCGCCGCCGACACGCCGGAGTCGCCGCGCGTCGCCGTCGTCAGCGAGACGATGGCCCGCCGGTACTGGCCGGACGGGACGGCGGTCGGGCGGCGCTTCCGGCTGGAGGACTGGGGCGGCGTCGAATACGAGGTCGTCGGCGTGTCGGCCGATTACCGGGTGCGGTTCCCGACCGAGGAGCCCGCGCCCTACCTGCACTTCGCCGCGTCGCAGCGCGCGCGGGCAGACGCGGTGCTGCTGGCCCGCACGGACGGCGACGCGGCGGCCCTCGCCGCGGACATCCGCCGCGAGCTGCGCCGGCGGGAGCCCGACGTCTTCTTCTATCTCCAGGGCGACACGTTGCGCGAGAAGGCCGATGTCACGATGCTCCCCTATCGGGTCGGGGCGTCGGTGGCGAGCGCGTCGGGCGTCGTGGCCATGGCGCTGGGCGCGGTGGGCCTCTACGGCGTCGTCGCCTTCCTGGTCGCGGGGCGGACGCGCGAGCTCGCGATCCGGTCGGCGCTGGGCGCCCGGCCCGCCGCCCTGCTCGGCCTCGTGCTGGCCGCCGGCGGCCGGGTGGTCGTTCTCGGCGTGGGTGGCGGCGCCGTGCTGGCCCTCGCGGCGGCGCGTGTCGTCGCGGGGGCGACCGGCGGCGTCGCGGCCTCCGACCCGGTCGTGTGGGCGGGCGCCATCCTGCTGGTCGCCGGCGTCGCCGCGGCCGCCCACGTCGGACCCGCACGCCGGGTCGTGAAAATCGACCTGAAGCGGGCCCTTCAGGTCGATTGAAACAGCGGCCGGCCGGTGCCGCGAGATGCCGAACACGAGGCGGCCGGCCGTGGTCGCGGTGTCGATCTGCGCACCCTGGCCGGCGAACACCCCCGTCGCGGCCGCCGCGCGTTGGCCGGCGCCGCCGGGTCCTGCGCGATGCGCTCGTGGCGGTGCAGCAGGCGCCGACGGTGCCGCTGTCGGTCCTCGCGGGTCGCTCCGCCCGGGACGCGATAGAGGCGGTCGGCGACTCGCCCGGGTTCTGGCCGGACAGTCTCCGTATGAAAGGTGTGGCCCATGCTACCGTCGCTCATGACGCGCTCCAGTCTCGCTCGCCGGCTCGTTCTTCTTCCGATCCTGCTGATTCCGATCCTGCTCCCGATTCAATCTCTGGCCGAACGCGCATCTCTCCGGGCTCGACCGTGGACGTATCGTGACGATTCGACTCGAGCTACATGGCCGGCCAGGTGGTCGAGCGACTGCGCAGCCACGATTTCCAGCACCCCGTGATGCACTTGTCGTACGAGGACGCCGGCCACGCGATCGGCAGGCCCCACTATCGGATGTTCCCGTGTTCGGAGGCACGCCAAGAGGGAACGCGCGGGCACGCGCGGACCACTGGGAGCGAATGCTCGAGTTCCTGGACGAGAATCTCGCTATCGCATCTCGACCGTAGCTCGGCGCCGCGGCCGCGACCCCGCGGTGGTGGAGTCCTGCCCGGCGCCCGCCATCGCGTACACTCGGTAGCGTGGAGGGCGCCAGGAACGACCGCCGGCGCGCGCGCGTCCCGCGGCTCGCCGGCGAGCTGGGGCAGGACGGCCGGTACGCGCTGCGCGGCCTGCGCCGGAGCCCGGTGTTCGCGTGGGTCGCCGTCGCCTCGCTCGCGCTCGGGATCGGTGCCAACACCGCCATCTTCTCCTTCGTCGACGCCGTCCTCCTCCAGCGGCTCGCCGTGACCGAGCCGGACCGCCTCGTCACCTTCGCCCGGACCCATCGCGGCGAGCGCAGCGGCGTGGTGTGGACCACGGGGACCGTTGACGCCCTCGCCGAGCGGACCCCGGCCTTCACCGGCGTCTTCGGCTGGTTCTCGAGGCCCATGAACTTCTCGGCGGGCGGTGCCGGCGGCGGGTGGGTCAACGGCGAGCTGGTCACCGGCCGGTACTACCGCACGCTGGGGGTGAGCCCGGCCGTTGGGCGCCTCTTCGACGACGACGACGTGCGGAACGCGGGCGCCGACCCCGTCTGCGTCCTCGGCCACGGGCTCTGGGAGCGCGCGTTCGGCGGCGACCCCGGCGTGGTCGGGCGGACCGTGTTCCTGAACGGCCGCGGCTACCGCGTCGTCGGGGTGACCGAGCGCGGCTTCCACGGGGCCGAGCCCCACCGCCGTTTCGACGTCGGGGTGCCCGCGACGCGGGCCGGCGACTTCCTGCCCGCGTTCAGCGGCGCCGCGGGGGCGTTGCGCCTGGACGGCCTGTCCTGGCTGTTGCCGATGGCGCGGCTTCAGGACGGGGTCACGAGGGCCGAGGCGGAACGGCAGGCGCGGCTCGCGCTTCGGGCGATCGACCCGGAAAGACAGGGCGAGCTCGGGCTGGACGACGGGGCCCGGGGCTTCAACACGGTCAGATTGTTGTCCACCATCAAGGAGTGATCATTTCTTGACGCTCGTCGACGGACCTCGTTGACGACGACGCGGTGGTGGGTCGTCGTCATGGGCGGGGTCGGTTGCGGCGAGGACGTTTGCGTTTCTGCTGGGTGAGCTCGGCCTCGCGCCGGCGATAGCTGCGGCCCTCGACGACGAGGATCTCGACGTGGTGGGTCAGACGGTCGATGAGGGCGACGGCACAGGAGGCGTTGGGGAAGACGGTGTCCCAGTCCTTGAAGGGCAGGTTGGTGGTGATGAGCAGGGACCGGTGCTCGTAACGGCGGCTGACGAGCTGGAAGAGGAGGTCGGCGGCGCGCGCGTCGTAGGCGAGGTAGCCCACCTCATCGACCAGCAAAAGTGAAGGCCGCGTGTAATGCCGGAAGCGTCGTTCGAGCGCACGGGCGGTCTCCTGACCGTTGAGGTCGAGCAGGAGGTCGGCGGCAGTCGTGAAGAGGGCGGAGTGGCCGGCGAGGACCGCCTGATGGGCGATGTTCTTGGCGAGCATGGTCTTGCCGAGGCCCTGGGCCCCGACCAGGATCACGTTCTCGCCGCGTTCGAGGAAATCTAGGGAGAGGATGCGTTCGAGGGCTGGCCGGTCGAAGGCGGTGGGCCAGTCCCAGTCCCAGTCGGCGAGGGGCTTGAAGCGTCCGAGGCGAGCGCGGGTGAGGCGGCGTTCGACGCTGCGGCGTTGGCGGTCTTCGAGTTCGGCGGCGACGATGTGTTCGAGCAGCACGGCAGGGCTCCATCGTTTGCGGGTTGCCTGGGCGATGAGGTCGTCGAAGTCTTCGGCGGTGCGGTTGAGTCCGAGGCGTTGAAGGTCAGTCGGCAGCGTCGTCGGGGTCGTGTTGTCCGATGGCATCGTAGGTCTCCAGGTCGTGGGGCCGGACGTCGAGGTCTCGGAGCCCCGGTCGGTCGGGCAGGGTGAGCCGCAGCGGCGGCTTGAGTCCGCGCTGTCGGCGTCGGGTTTCGAGGATGTGGGCGATGGAGCCGGCGCCGAGGGCGTCCCGTTGGAGGGCGTCGTCGACGGCGGCGGCCAGCTCCTGCGGCCCGTAGTCGTCGAGCAGCGCGAGCAGCCTGGTGGCGTGGGGTCGTAGCGCCTCCCCGCGCTCTGCGAGCCGCTCGAAGAGGGCGGCGGCGCCGGGGACGTTGGCGCGGAGGCGGTCGCGGGTGGTGTGGACGTTGGCCTGGCGGGTGGCGGCGAGCAGGCCTTCCAGGTGTTCGGGGTCCTCGACGGTCTGTCCGCTGTCGTAGGTGCGGCGATGGCGGGCGAGCTCGGTCTGCTGGTCGAGGATACGGACGCGGGTGTCGCTGGCGAGCAGGGTCAGGGGCTTGCGGACGTGGGTGTGGGGGATGGAGTAGAGGTTGCGGTCGAAGCGGACGTAGGGTGTCTTGCCGGAGCGGACGACGCGGACCAGTTCGGTCTCGAAGGGGTGGGCGGGGAGCGGCAGCAGGCGGGGCTTCTCGTCGGCCCAGACCTCGGCGACGGTACGGTCGGGTTGCTCGGGGTGGCGTCGTTGATGGGCGACGTCGTCCCGCCAGCGCCGGAACTGGGCGTTGAGGTCGTCGAGGTCGCGGAAGGGCCGGGCGGCGAAGAAGGCGTGGCGTAGGTATTGGATCTGCCTCTCGATTTTCCCCTTCTCGTTTCCGCGTCCCGGCGTACAGGGTCGGGGGGCGAAGTGGTAGTGGCCGGCGAGCTCGAGCAGGCGGGGGTGGAACTGGACGGCGGTGCCGCGGCGGTCGAGTACGGCGGTTCGGAGGTTGTCGTAGACGAGGGTGCGGGCGATGCCGCCCAGGGCGTCGAAGGCTTCGACGTGCCCGCGGAGGAAGCTCTCGAGGGTCTGGTCGAGGGTGAAGAGGGCGGCGATGGCGCGGGAGTAGCCGAGGACCATGACGAATCCGGAGACGGCGCGGGTGCCGTGTCCGATGCTGACCTTGCCGAAGGAGCCCCAGTCGACCTGCGCCGACTCGCCGGCCAGGGTGACGACGCGGCGGTAGACGGTCCGGCCGGTCTCGGGCCGCAGGCGCTTGACGATGCGTCGGAGTTGGTTGACGGAACCGGGATAGCCGCGCAGGCGGACCATCTCGTGGATGCGGGTGGCGCGGAGGCGGGGGTACTGGGCGAGGGTGTCGCGGATGAACGGCAGGTAGGGGTCGAGAGCGCTGGGTCGATACAGGCCGGGGCGGCCGGCTCCCGGCTCGCGCTCGACGGCGGCGCGGACCGTCTCACGGTGGAGGCCAAGTTCGGCCGCGATGGTCCCGAGCTTCCAGTGCTCGCTGTAGTACAGGCGCCGGATCTCGGCGCGTTGGGCGGGCGTGATCATCGTCCCTCCTTCCCCGCACGGCGCGAGGCTCCCGCATCGGGGTCAGCCAGCGGCTCGACCGGCCGCAGACCACGCACCGCGCGGGTGCGGGAACCGCAACGGCGGCAGGGACGGGGAGTCTGTCCGATGGCCGGGGGGCGGGGGAAGTGTGATCCGTCACGCGGCGGCGAGCGCGGTAGGCGCGTTGACGGTCGCGATGGTCGAGACGCCCTTCAGGACTGCGTTGATGGCGGGCCCTGGCGGCTCGAACCGACTGGCGACGACTGGCCGTCCGGCACGACGGCGTGCAGTAGGCGTGACCGCGGTCACACGCCGCGCAGACGGCGAAGGGACGGCTGCAGTGACGACAGGCTCTCTGTCGGAGGGGCTGGTCCACGGCGTCGGAGCGCGCGGGGCGGTCTCCGACTGGACAACGAGCGTGAACCGTGGCACAACAGCAGCGATCGGCTCGGTCTGTCGGAGCTCGAGGCGGTCACGAGGGTCCCGGTGGGCAGCACCGGGCCCTCACCCCCACGTCTGAGTCCGCTCCTACGCTACCCGAACGCCGTGCCGGCCGCCAGCGCCGGGGCTGTGGACGCCGCCGCTCCCCAAGGACGCAAAGAACGCGCCCTCAGGGAGCTTGGAAAACCGCGAAGAACGCGGTTTCCCACAGCGCCCACAGCCGAGATCTTCCTCTTCATCAGATCAACACGAAGAGATCGGTGCCCGGGGCCAGCGCACCGACGAGCGTCGAGAATCTGTCAGTTCTCGATGATGGTTGACATCAGATCGACGTTCGGTGCCCCCGTGCTGGCGGCGATGGGCCTCGCCGCCCTGGTCCTGCTGGTGGCGTGCGCCAATCTCGCGAATCTCCTGCTCGCGAGGGCGCGGGCGCGCGCGGGCGAGCTCGGGGTGCGCCTGTGCCTCGGCGCCTCGAGGGCGAGACTCGTACGGCAACTGCTGGTGGAGGCCTTCGTGCCGGCGGCCGCCGGCGGGCTCGCCGGGGTCGCGTTGTCGTTCTGGATTCGCGGCGCCCTGGTCGGCATCCTGAACGCGGGCCGGACCGCCGTATCCGCGGTGCAGGTGCCGGTCGACCCGGACGTGCTCGTGTTCTCCGTCCTCGCGACCGTCGCGACGGCGATTCTCTGCGGGGTGGCTCCCGCGTGGCGGGCGACGCGCCCGGACCTGGTCTCGGGTGTCCAGCGCGTCCCCGCGGCGGGCGGGTGCGCGGGCCGCGGGCTCATGTCCGGGGCGCTGGTCGTCGTTCAGATCGCGGTGTGCCTGGCCGTGGTGTTCGCGGCCGGCCTCCTGTCGCAGACGTTGCGGACGCTGGCCACCGTCGACCTCGGGTTCGAGCCCGAGAAGGTGATCGCGCTGCGGGTCGACCCCGCGGCGACCGGCCGGTCCGCCGCGGAGGTCTCGGCCGTCTTCGACGAGATGCTGTCGCGCGCCCGCGAGGTCCCCGGGGTCGCCGCGGCCAGCCTCGCGGCGAGCCCGCCCTACGGCGCGATGTCCGTCACGATGGGCATCGAGGTCCCCGGTTACGTTCCCGCGCCGGGGCGCGGAGACAGCGTCGTCGCCTTCAATTTCGTCAGCTCGCGGTACTTCGAGACCCTGGGCCAGGCCCTGGTCCGCGGCAGGGATCTCGACGAGCGCGACGAGCGTGGCCGTCCGCTGGCCGCCATCGTGAACGAGACGTTCGTCGAGCACTACCTCGACGGCGGAGACGCGCTGGGACGGCGGCTCCGCCAGGGTTCCGAAGAGCTGGAGATCGTCGGCGTCGTCGCGGACTCGAGAGACCGGGCGGTCAGGAGCGGCCCCGCCGATACCGTGTACGTGCACCGGAAGCAGGGACCTCCGGCGGGGATGACCCTGCTGGCGCGGGCCGGCGGCGACGCGGCGCGCGTCGTTCCCGCCCTGCTCGCCCTCGCCGGCAGCATCGACCCGCGCATGCCCGTCACCTCCGTGCACACGCTGGACGTGGACGTCGAGGCGGGCATCTCGTCGGAGCGGATGCTCGGCTACCTGTCGGCGCTGTTCGCGGGGCTCACCCTGCTGCTCGCGGGCATCGGACTGTACGGCGTGCTGGCCTCGAACGTCGTGCGACGCACCCGCGAGATCGGGCTGCGGCTCGCTCTGGGCGCGCAGCGCCGCGACGTCGTGCTCATGCTGGGCCGCGAGAGCGCGGTCCTGCTGTTCGTCGGCGTGGCCGCCGGCGGGTTCCTCGCGTTCGCCTGCGCGCGCGTCCTGAGGGGCGTGCTCTTCGGCGTCGCCGCGACCGATCCGCCGACCATGGTCGCGAGCGTCCTGCTGCTGGGCGCGGTAGCGTTCCTCGCCGCCGCCGCTCCCCTGCGTCGCGCGGCGCGCGTCGATCCCATGGTCGCCCTGCGCTCGGAATGAGGCTCACCATCGTCGTCCCCGCCTTCAACGAGGACGCGTACCTCGCGCCGACCCTGGGCTCGATCCGCGCTGCCGCCGACGAGGCGCGCGCCGCCTCCGGCGTCGACGCGGACATCTTCGTCGTCGACAACGCCAGCGTGGACGGGACCGCGGTCGTCGCCCGCGGCCTTGGCGCGGCGGTCGTCCGCGAACCGGCGCAAGGCATCGCGCGGGCCCGGAACGCCGGCGCGCGCCGCGCCGCGGGCGACGTGCTCGTCTTCTTCGACGCCGACGTGACCGTGCCGCGCACGCTCCTCGTCGCGATTTGCAAGGGGTGGTACTCGGACGCGGTGCGGTGGGGTCGCGCCGTTGCCTTTGCACTTCGACAAGAGTCCGTGCTACGGTTGATTCCTGTCGAAGTGAAAGGGAGAGTGAGAGATGCAGAAGAGGTTGGGCTGCTGCCTGGCCGCGGCCGCGCTGGCCGCTTCGTCGGGCTGCGCCACGCTGATGAACCCGTCCACGCAGCCCGTCACCATCGTGTCCGACCCCCCGGCGGCCGAGGTCCTGGTGGGGGCGGAGGAGGCGGGCCGCACCCCCACCGACGTGCGGCTCGACCGCGGTGACGGCGAGGCGGCGCTGCGGCTCCGGAAGGACGGGTTCGCGCCGCAGGTGGTGCGGCCGCGGCGGTCGCTCAGCCCGTGGCTGATCGGCAACATCGCGGTGCCGGCGCTGCTGACCGCCGTCGGGGGCGGGGACAAGGAGACCTTCCTCGGGTTGGCGGGCTGGGGCTTCGTCATCGACCTGTTCCTGACCGGCGACGGGTTCGAGTATCCCGATACGGTGCGCACCCGGCTCGCGCCGTGGCCCGACCGGTCCGCGCGCGACCGTCCCGAGCTCGACACGCGGTTCGCGCCCGACCTCCGCCTGCGCGGCCCCGCCCCTGCGCCCTCGGAGCCGCCGGCCTCCTCGCACCATCGAGAGGCGGCCCGATGACGGCCGACCGACTCGACCTGCCGCAGGGCACGCTCGAGCTGCTGATTCTCAAGACGCTGGCGCCGGAGCCGCGGCACGGCTGGGGCATCTCCGAGCGGATCCGGCAGGTGCTCGGCCCCGCGTGCGCGCGCGAGAGAGACCTCCGCGAGTGGATGAAGGAGACGCTCTCGGTACTGTTCTCCGGAACCGTCGCCGGCGATGTGCTGACCGGGACCGCTTCGGAAACCGCCAGGGTCACGAGCGGCGACGAATCGCACGAGGTTCACCTCGCCATCGAGGTGAGGCTGATGCGCTGAGACCCGCCGAGCAAAGGAGAAGAGCGGTGGCCATGCGCGGGCGGGGTGCCGGTGCTTCGGAAGACGGAAGGCAGCGTATAGAATGCGTGCGGCTCGGCGCGGGGGCGGCCGGCCTGGTCGCCGTGGCCGGGTTCCGAAGAGGGAGAACGAGACGATGACACGCTGGACACTGTTGGCGGCGCTTGCGCTGCTGTCGGCGCCGGCCGCGGCCGCGGCGCAGGACGCCGCTCCCGTGCGCGCGGCGCACGAGGACCTGGAGCCGGGCACGCGGACCGACGACCTCGGCATCACCATCGGCATGCCCGCGAGCTTCCCCGCGCGTCGTTACCCGGCGTCCCACGAGTTTCCGACGGGGCCCGAGATCGGCGAGCGGCTTCCCGAGTTCTCGCTGCCGAACCAGCAGGGGCGCCCGGTCGACTACCACGCCGACCGGGGCGGCTCGAAGTCGGTGGTGGTGTTCTACCGCTCGGCCGTGTGGTGACCGTACTGCCGAACGCAGCTGGTCGAGCTGCAAGACAACCTGGGACTCTTCGAAGAGGCGGGCATCCGCGTCTACGGCATCAGCTACGACACCCCGGAACAGCTCCGGGCGTTCGCCGACGAGTACGGCGTCACCTACGACCTGCTGTCGGACGTCGACTCGGCGGTGATCCGCGAGTTCGGCATCCTCAACACCCTGATATCCCCCGACGATCCGGAGCAGGGCGCCGGCCGCAGCTTCTACGGGCTGCCGTTCCCCGGCGTCTACGTGACGGACGGGGACGGCGTGGTCACCGAGAAGTTCTTCCACCGCCACTACGCCACCCGCGAGTCGGCCGGCACGATCCGCGACACCGCCATCGGCGACATCCTCGCGCGCCACGAGGTCCCGGTGGTCGAGCTCGGGAGCGATCAGGTGCGGGTCTCCGCCTTCCTGTCCGACGCGGCGATGCAGTTCGAGACCCAGTCGATGGTCCACGTGCGCTTCGAGCTCGCGGACGGCCTGCACATGTACGGCCGGCCGCTGCCCGACGGCTACATCGCCTCGGAGGCGACGATTCCCGACACCCCGGGCCTGCGGGTGGGGGCGGCGCGGTACCCGCCGACCCGGCCGCGGGAGTTCCCGCAGCTCGGCGTCACCCTCAACGTCTACGAGGGGGATGTCGACGTCGCGATTCCCGTCACCCCGAACGTCGAGGTGTTCCACCGGTCGAACCCCGACCGGCCGGACGTGGTCGAGGTGCCGGTGTCGGTGCTGTACCAGGTCTGCAGCGAGACGATCTGCTACACGCCGCGGACCGAGACGCTGTCGCTGTCGGCGCCGTTCCAGCCGCTGCTGACCCCGGGCGCCCCGAGAGCGAGGTAGCCGGGAGCCCGTGGTGAAGAACCACGGGCCGCTACACTTGGCGCAACAGGGTGGCCGCCGCGGTCCGGCCGGCCCTGCGCGCCGGGAGCCACGCCGCGACCAGGGCGAGCAGGAGCAGGAGCGCGCCGGCGGCGGCCATCGTCAGCGGATCCGTCGCGGAGACGGTGTAGACGTGGCTGGCGAGGACCCGGCCGGCGGCCAGGGAGCCCGCCGCGCCCAGGGCGACGCCGGCCGCGGCGATCAGGAGGCCGTCGCGCACCACGAGGCCGACGAGGGCGCGGGGCGGTGCGCCCAGGGCGGTTCGGGTCGCGAGCTCGCGGAGACGCTCCTGCACGGCGCTGTTCAGCACCCCGTAGACGCCGATCGCCATCAGCACGAGCGCCAGCACCGAGAACATGTCCATGACCACGGCGGCCACCCACCGTCCCCGGACGGTGGCTCGAGCCGAGGCCTCGATGCGCCGCAAGCCGTCGATCGACGCTCCCGGCAGCAGGGGCGCGAGCTCGGCCCGCAGGCGCTCGCGGGCGCCTTCCGGGTCGGAGGTGCGCATCATCAGATCGAAGCCGGCCGGGGGCTCCAGCTCGATGTTCGCATACACCTGGGGCCGCTGCCGACCGTCGAGCCGCCAGATCTTCTCGTCGCCCACGACGCCGACGATCACGGCCGCGGTCGCCTGCGAGCGGTCCAGGCCTTGTTGAAGCTCGGAGAAGAGACTCACGCCGGCGCCGACCGGATCCTCGTCCCCGAAGTGCCGGTCCACGAAGGTCCGGTTGACGACGATGGGCAGCGCCCCCTCGGCCCGCGCCGGCGGGCGGCTTCCCCGGAGCACGGGGATGCCGAGGACGTCGAAGTAGTCGCGGCTCACCAGTCGGTAGTCGGCCAGCGGAGGTCGATCCGCGCCCCCGGCCGGCCGCCCCGCGATCTCGTAGAAATGGGCCCGCCCGCGGTTGCCGAAGGGACCGGAGTCGGCCAGCGCGGCGGAATCGCCGGGGGCGACGAGGTCGGCGCGCTCTCCGACCTCGCGAAGGGCGGCGGCGAGGCGCTCCGGCTCGCTCCGAAGCTCCGCCGGTGCCTCGATCCGCAGGGCGAGCAGGTTCTCCATGTCGAAGCCCACCGGCTCGGTGACGGCGGCCCGGAGGCTGGCCGTCAGCAGGATGGCGGCGAAGACGACCACCATCGAGACGCCCACCTGAACCGCCAGCATGCCCTTTCGCAGGACCGAGCGCCGCGGCGCGCCGGTGGGACCCGTGGTGATGGACGCGGCGCCTCGGCCCGGCCGCACGCCGGCGATGAGGCCGAGCGTTGCCAGCACGGCGGTGGCGGCGGCGACCGTCGCCATGACCGCGAAGACGCGGAAGTCGATGTGCGGGGTGTCGCTCAGGAACGCACCGCCCTCCGAGAACGGCCGCACCAGCAACGGCAGCGAGACGTGGGCGAGGACGAGGCCCGCGCCCGTGCCGGCGACGAAGAGCAGCCCGACCTCGGCCGCGAGTTGCCGGGCGAGCCGCAGCCGGCCGGCGCCGAGCGCCGAGCGCACGGCAAGCTCCGTTCGCCGCCGCAGCGTGCGGCTGACGAGGAGGCCGGTCACGTTGCTGGCGGCCATGAGCAGGGCCAACGCCGCGCCGAGCAGGATGACCGGGAGTCCGGTGACGAGCCCGTCGATCCAGAGGTGCTCGAGCGGGCCCATGCTGGCGCCGGTCGCCCGGTTCGTCTCCGGGTAGGCGCGCTCGAGATCGCCCGCGATGGCGTTCAGCTCGGTCAGGGCTTCGTCGATGCCCGCGCCCGGCGCGAGCCGCCCCACCGCCCACAGGTCCCGCGCGCCGCGGTCGTTGCGGGCCGCGGGGTCCAGGCTGTGGTCGAGCGAGACCCACGCCTCGGGACCGAAGCCGGCCGGGATGGGAGGAAACGTGAAGCGTTCGCCGAGGACGCCGACGATGGTGAATCCGCGGTCGTCGAGACGCAGGCTGGAGCCGATGACCTCCGGGTCGGCGCCGAACCGCGCGTTCCAGAACGCGTGGGTCAGGACGACGTCGTTCTCGGCCCGCGGAAAGGCGCCCAGGTGGGGTGTCGCGCCGAGGAGGGCATACAGGTTGGGGCTGGCGGCGCCGACGCGCATGCGAGCCTGGAGCTCCCCGTCCGAGTGTATCCGCATCTCGTGCCGCCAGGCGGCGAGGTCGTCGAGGCCCCGGCTGCGCTCCCGCCAGTCGCGGAAGTCCGGATGGGAGAGCGGCAGCCGCGGCAGTCCCATTCGCGTGTCGCTTCCCCGGACCCACACGAGCCGGCCGGCGTCCTCGAACGGGAGCGGGCGGAGCAGCGACTTGTCGGCGAAGCTCCAGATCGCGGTCGCGAGGCCCAGGGCCACGGCCAGAATGAGCACGATGCCGAGCGAGAGGCCCGCGTCGCGACGGAAGAGCCGGAGACTGTAGCGGAGATCCTGTCCCAGCTGCTCGCACCACGCGCCCGGCCTGGCGTCGCGCACCTCTTCCTTGATCCTGTCGACGCTGCCGAGCTCGATGCGGGCCCGCCGGCGAGCCTCCGCCCGTGACATGCCCCGGCTCTCGAGCGAGTCGACGTGCGATTCGAGATGGAAGGCGAGCTCGTCGGCCAGGTCCTTCTCGAAGCGTCGGTGGCCGACGAGGGCCCCGAACCAGTAGCGTGCGCGTTTCAACATGACGAATCGCCTCCGCATTGCATTCCGATGCCAGGGCGAGCCTGCCGCTTGTCGCCTCGGGATGTCAAAGGCATGAATCAAGGCCGCCGGCAGCCGGTGTACGATCGCTCGTCCCATGTCACGTCACGCCGTCTGGGCGGCACGTCGCCGGCGCGTCGAGCGGTTGGGGGGCGAGCATCCGCACGCGGCGGAGCTGCTGGCCTTCTACGGCGACGTGCTGGCCCTCCAGGAGCGGCTGTACGTCAAGGCGCTGGGCTCGCGGTGGCTGGGCGCGGTCGAAGCCGGCGACGGCCGGCCGCCTCGCCTGCGCCTGTCCCGGCTGCCGGAACGGCCGCGCGAGCGGGCCTTCGCGCGCTTCGTGCGGGCCGTCCCGGCGTCGGCTACGGACCTGTTGCGGGCAGTGGCGGGGCGGCTCTCGGCGGAGCCCTCGGCGATGTCGGCCCTGCTCGGCGCGGTGCTGGGCGGAACCCCGGTCGCCGCCGTCGCCGCGTCGCTCGACTGCGAGGCGGCGGCGCTCGAGTTCTTTCCGCGCGCCTTCCTGCAGCCCATCGCCGAGGCCCTCGCGGACAGTGCCCCGGGCGGCGTCGGCCCGGCCGGAGACGAGGGGAGTCCTGCTTCCGGAGACGCCCGCGCCGCGTGCCCGCACTGCGGGGCGGCGCCGATCGCCGCGGTGTTGCGCGACCTGCCCGAGGCCAGGGGCCGGCGGACCCTGCTCTGCTCGCTCTGCCTGACCGAATGGGGGTTCCCGCGGACGCGCTGTCCGGCCTGCGGGGAGGAGCGCCCCGACCGGCGCCCGCACCACGTCTCCGAGTCGTGGCCGCATGTTCGCCTGGAGGAGTGCGGGTCGTGCCGCACCTACCTCAAGGCGATCGATCTGCGGGAGGCGGGCCTCGCGGTCCCCGTCGTCGACGAGCTGGCGTCGGTCGAGCTGGACCTGTGGGCGGCCGGGCAGGGGCTCTCGAAGCTCCGGACGAACCTGCTGGGGCTGTAGCGCCGTCCGGCTCCGCGCGTGGCGCCCGGCGCCGGTAGTTGCTACAGTAGGACCGAACCGGTCCTGCGCCGTCGAAGAGCACGCCGAGGCGGTGTGCTCGATGAGGGAACCACGGTCACCGGCACGAGGTGCTCCGAATCAGCGCGTCTCGACGCGGGGCCGGGAGTCTGCGCCGTGGAACGGCGCGGACTCCTGGAGGGTTGGTTGGGCGCCCAGCGGAGCCGAAGGCGACGATGGGCGGGCTAGGAGTCTGCGCCGTAGAACGGTGCAGACTCCTGGCAGGGTTGGTTGGGCGCCCAGCGGAGCCGAAGGCGACGATGGGCGGGCTAGGGAAACCGGATGTCGAACGACGAGCTGCGCATTTCGCTGTCGCCTCCACGGTTGTCGGCGCTCAGCGACGTCTCCCGGACGGTCGAGGCCTTCGGCGCCGCCCACAGGCTGGACGAGTCCAGGGTCTACATGCTCAATCTGGCCCTCGACGAGCTGGTCACGAACTCGGTCAACTACGGCTTCGACGGGGTCGCCGAGCCCAGGATCGAGATCACGCTGTGGATCAGCGGCCGGTTGCTGGTCCTGACGATCACCGACAACGGGCGCCGTTTCGATCCGACGGCGAGGGCCCGGCCGGACCTGTCGGCGCCCCTCGAGGACCGGTCCCCCGGGGGGCTGGGGCTGCACCTGGTCCGCACGTTCGCCGACCGCGTGACCTACCAGTTCACCGAGGGCGAGAACCGGTTGACGCTGGAGCACAACCATTCACCCGTGGAACGGCCCGAGGAAGCGGATACGCCGGTGGATGCCGAGGTCGCGGAAGAGCGGCACGGCGGCGTCCTCGTGCTGTCGCCCGTCGGCCGGCTCGACAGCGGGAACGTCAACGCCTTCGAGGCGAACGTCATGAAGCGGATCGGCGGCGGGGAGAGGCGCGTGGTCGTCGATTGCAGCCGTCTCGACTTCATCAGCAGCTCGGGCCTGCGCGTGCTGCTCCTCGCCGCGAAGGCGCTGAAGGCGGGCTCGGGGATCCTGGTGGTTTGCAGCATGAAGCCGCACATCGAGGAGGTGCTCCGGGTCAGCGGCTTCGATCGGCTCATTCCCGTGAAGGCGACGCGCGCGGCGGCGCTCGAGCGGTGCGCCTGACGGAGGGATGCCCGATGCCGAGCCGGAGTCGGGCGGGATGAAGCGACGCGAGATCTGACGGATGGCAGACCCGCCCCCGCCGGCCGCCGATCACGTGGGCGTCGAACCGCCCGACGGCATGAAGCACGTCTGCGTGTACCTGGGGGGCCACGTCGGCTACCGGAAACGGTACGTGGACGAGGCGGAGACCCTGGGCCGCCGGATGGCGGCCGACGGGGTCGGACTGGTCTACGGCGGGGCCCGCGTCGGCCTGATGGGGGTGCTGGCCAACGCCGTGCTGTCGAACGGCGGCTTCGCCACCGGCGTCGTCCCGCGGCAGCTGGCGTACCAGGAGCTCGCGCACGAAGGGCTCAGCCGCCTCTACGTCGTCGACACCATGCACCAGCGCAAGTACAGGATGCAGTCGCTGTGCCACGCGTGCCTGGCCCTTCCGGGCGGCTTCGGCACCGTCGAGGAGATCTTCGAAGCGCTCACGTGGGCGCAGAAGCCGCTGCTGCTGCACGAGAAGCCGTGCGTCTTCGTCAACGTCGACGGCTACTACGACCACCTCTTCCGTTTCCTGGACCACGCGACGGCCGAGGGACTGCTTCTCGAGAGCAATCGCGCGCTCGCCCGCCAGGCGCCGACCGCGGCGGCGGCCCTCGGAGACATCCAGGCGGCCTGGGAGGCCGAGGAGAAGGCCCTGCAGCAGATGCTGAGCGAGTACCGGCAGTGACCGCCCACGGCGCCGTCAGGGTCCGGCCGCCGCCGGCCCGCCGCCGCCCGCTCCCTCCTCCTCGTCCTCCAGGACGACCGCGGTGCCGTAGGCGAGAAGCTCGGCCGCCGCGCCCATGATCATCGACGTCGAGAACCGCAGCGAGATGACGGCGTTGGCGCCCAGCTCGTGGGCCTCTTCCACCATCCGGTCCAGGGCCTGCTCGCGCGACTCGGCGAGCAGCTTCGTGTACTCGGCGACCTCGCCGCCGACGACGTTGCGCAGCACCGCCATGATGTCCTTGCCGAGATGACGCGTCCTGATCGTGTTGCCGCGCACGAGCCCCAGGGTGCGGGCCACCCGCCTGCCCGCCACTCGATTCGCCGTGACCACGATCATTTGTGCACCTCACGGTAGCGGTCGGTCTTCACGGCCTTCAACCGGTCGAGCAACGCGCCGAAGAACAGCAGCGCGAAGCCGGTGACCCCGCCCACCAGCAGGAGGCGCTCGACGAGGTTCTCCGTCTCGTGCCAGCCTTCCCACAAAGCGTAGCCGATCATGAGGACCGCCCAGGCGGTCACCAGCGGCCAC
The DNA here is from genome assembly GCA_965116765.1 of Vicinamibacterales bacterium. Classification (GTDB taxonomy): domain Bacteria; phylum Acidobacteriota; class Vicinamibacteria; order Vicinamibacterales; family UBA8438; genus JAJEEA01. The sequence goes on from OZ220718.1 coordinate 4,250,022, forward strand.
CCCAGCCCGACCAGCATCCGGCTGGACTCGGTACGCGGGGTCTCGGACCACTCGTCGTCCCGCGGCGTCAGGAATTCGGACGTCATCGTCGCCTCCCGCACCGCGCGCAGGTCCTCGACCACGGCGCGGCAGACTGCGCACTGCTCCAGGTGCACCCTGACCCGCTGCTCGTCGCGCTGCACCAGCGCCCGGTCGACGTAGCCGGAGAGCAGGGCCTCGTCGAACGTCCGCCCACAGGGCTCAGGCATGACGTCCTCCTTCTTCGAGCCGCGCCCGGAGCTGCCGCCGGGCGCCGTGCAGCCGCGACATCACCGTCCCGATGGGGATGCCGAGCACCTGGGCGATGTCGCTGTAGGACAGGTCGTGGAAGTCGCGCAGCACGATGATCTCGCGCTTCTGGGCGGGCAGGTCGGCGAGGGCGCGCCAGACGCGCTCCTTCAGCTCGCGGCGGTGCAGGTCCGCCTCCGGCCCCGGCTGCGGGGCGGCCAGCTGGCCGACGAGGGCGTCCGACTCGCCGCCGGCGTCGGCCGGCCGCCGCTGCCGCCGGCGCCAGAGGTCGCGCACCTGGTTCCGCACGATGGTGAACAGCCAGGGCTGCACGCGGCGGGTCGCGTCGAAGCTCTTCAGGGTGGTGAAGAACCGCAGCATCGCGTCCTGGGTCACGTCCATCGCGTCGTCGCGGTTGCCGAGCATCTGGAGGGCCAGGAGGTACGCGGCCCGGCGATAGCGCCGGGCGAGGGCGTCGCACGCGGCCGCCTCGCCGGCCTTGGCCTGGTCGACGAGCTGCCGGTCGGACTCGGCATCGCCGGCGACGAGCGCCGGCGTCGCGGACTCAACCATCACGGTATGCACTATCCCCTCCTACGTATCGGCCGCTCCGATATTCGCGGCGGCCGCACGCGTCGCGATCTTGCGCTTCTGGTCGGACCTACGGCGAGGCCGGGGCCGTGGTTCCCCCGAGTTCGGCGGCTCGACGACGGGCGTCAGGACCGCGGCTTCCTGCCAACGCCCGGTATGGCCCAGGATTGCACGCAAAACGCCCCCGGCGGCTGTAGAGCGCCCGATCCGGCCCGATACAACACGGTGATGCTGTGGTTCTTCAAGGCGGCCGAGGGGCCGCCCCGGTTCATCGGTATCCACTGCGACTCGCGTCCCGAGACCTGCGAGCTCGTGGTGCTGTATCCTGACGGATCGGAGGAGAGCGAGCACTACGACGACCTCGCGGCCCTGACCGAGGCGGCCAGGAAGCTGGGCCGGGACCTGATCCGCCTGGGATGGGAGCCCTGCCCCACCGCCGCCACCCCGACCCGCCGCGAGAGCTGAGTCCCCCCGCTCCTGCCCGCATGAACGTGTTCCTGGTCGACGGGACCTACGAGCTGTTCCGCCACTTCTACGCGGTGCCGCCGGCCAGGGACGTCGACGGGCGCGAGGTGGGCGCCGTCCGCGGCGTCCTCGGCTCGGTGCTGTCGATGCTCGAGGACGACGTGACCCACCTCGGCGTCGCCACCGACCACGTCATCGAGTCGTTCCGCAACGATCTCTGGCCGGGCTACAAGACGGGAGACGGGGTCGACCCCGCCCTGCTCGGCCAGTTCGGTCTGCTCGAGGAGGCCCTCGACGCCCTCGGGGTCGCGGTGTGGCCGATGACGGAGCTCGAGGCGGACGACGGACTGGCGTCCGCGGCGGCCCGCGCGGCCGGCGACGCCCGCGTCGAGCAGGTGTTCATCTGCACCCCCGACAAGGACCTCGCGCAGTGCGTGACCGGGAGCCGGGTGGTGCAGTTCGACCGGCGGGCCGGCGCCCTGCGGGACGAGGCGGGCGTGCGGGCGAAGTTCGGGGTCGCCCCGGCGTCGATTCCCGACTACCTCGCCCTCGTCGGCGACGCCGCCGACGGCTTCCCGGGGCTGCGGGGGTGGGGCGCCAAGTCGGCGGCGGCGGTGATCGGGCGGTACGGGCACATCGACGCCATACCGGACGACCCCGCCGACTGGGACGTCGCGGTGCGGGGCGCGGGCCGGCTCGCGGCCGAGCTCGCCGGCCGCCGCGACCTCGCCCGGCGCTTCCGCGACCTCGCCACGCTGCGGGCGGACGCACGGCTGTTCGACTCCGTCGACGACCTGCGCTGGCGAGGCCCGCGGCCGGCTCTCTTCGACCTGTGCGCGCGGCTCAACGTCCCCGCCCACTTCGAGCGCGCCCAGGCCCTGGCGAGTCGTTCCGCCGACCGTTGACGACGTTTCCCGCCCTGGTGCTGCGTCGCGCCATGACTCTTCGGGCATGGACCAGGCTCCATGGTCCCTTCGTCAACGACCTGCCAGCACCGCAATGCCCGAAATCTCGGCTGTGGCACGGCACCAGCCGTCGGCCTCCGGCGTGCGGGCGCCCGCCCGGCGGGGGTCCGGAGGTTCCGGAGGTTTCCGCCCGACGAGGTTTCTAGTATCCTGCACCGTCCTTCGGGCGCACGGCCCCGCGGACCCACACGTGATGCCACTACCTGCGAAGCGACGACTGCCGCAATGGGCGCGCGACCTGATGGACGCGAACCCGGGGGCGCCGCCCCCCACGCCGGACGACCCGTTGCCGGCCTGGCTGGAGGAAGAGCTCACCCGCGTGCCGCTCTGGGCCCGAATCCGGGGGAGCAGCGACATTCGGCAGGGGCATCCCTATCTCCTCATCGAGGACGTCCGCCGGCAGCCGGCGCTGATGCGGCAGGCGGCCGGCCTGCGACCCGAGCTGGCCGCCCTCGCCCGGCGCCTCGTCGAGCGGGGCGTCCGCCGGCTCGTCTTCACCGGGTGCGGGTCGGCGTTCCACGCCGCCGATCTCGGGGCGTTCCTGTTCCGGCAGTGGACCGGTTGGTCCACCGAGAGCCACGAGTCCCACGAGTTCTCGAACCACTGGCGCGGAGCGGCGGAGCCGGCCGCTCTCGTCCTGCAGTCGGCGACGGGCGGCAGCCTCGAGACGCTCGAGGCCTGCCGGCTGGCCCGCGACCGGGGGCTTCTCACGGTCGGCCTGACCAATACGCCCGGGAGCGCGCTGGAAGAGCTGTGCGACGAGAACGTCTGTTTCCCGGCCGGCCAGCGTTGCGGCCCCGACGTGTCGGTGCTGACGACGCGACTCGTGGGTCTGTATCTCCTGGGCCTGGAGATCGGGGCCGCCGCCGGGGCCCTCGACGCCCGCGAGGCGGAAGAGCTGTGCGCGGCGGTCGCCGAGCTGCCCAACGCGGCGGCGCAGTTCCTCGAGGAAGAGGACGTGAACGTGTCGCAGATCGCCAACGCCCTCAAGGACCAGCGGGCGCTGCTGATGGCCGGGGGCGGCGCCAACTGGTTCTCCGCCCGCGAGGGCGCGTTGAAGATAGAGGAGGAGAGCAGCCTGCTCTGCAAGGCCTACCGGCCGGCCGAGTACGCTCACAACGCGATCTCGCTGTTGTCGGAGGACGTCGGCACGGTGGTCGTCTCGCCCCCCGGGACCTCGTATGCGCGGCTGCACGACGCGGTGCGCACGGCCCGGGCCGCCGGCTCGCCGAGCCTGGCCCTGGTGGTCGACGGAGACGACACGGTGGCCCCGGACGCGACCTTCGTCATCGCCGTGCCGGGCGCGACGCGCGAGCTGCTGATGCCGCCCCTGGCCGCGGTCGCCTTTCAGTTGCTGGGCTACTACCTCGGCGCCGAGCGCGGCTTCAACCCCGACACGCTGCGCACCGACGACATCGACCACGCGCGGGCCTGGCTCACGGCGTTTCCCTTCGGGTCGCACTAGCAGCCGCCCCGGCCTGCTAGAATCTGAAGCGTGCGATCTGCCGCGGACCTCGACGGAGGCTGCGGAGCGTCGCCGCGTCGTTCAACCGTCGTCCCGGTCGATCCGGGCCGCCATCGAGAGGAGATCGCAGATGCTCCCCGAGCCGAGTGCTCTCGCCACGTTCATGTTCGCCGCCGGCGCGGTGCTCCCGTTCGTCGTCGTTGTCGGCTGCGCCCTCGTGAACCTCGTCAAGCGCTGATCGCCGCGATGGCCGGACTGGCGCGCCACCTGCTGGCGCTGGCTCTCGTATTGGCGGTGCCCTGGCACGGGACGGCCGGTCAGGAGGACGAGGCCCCCGCGGAGGGGCCCCGTCACCTGCTGATCGTCCTCGACGGGTTGCGCCCCGACTACGTGCAGCCCCACTTCATGCCGGCGCTCCACGCCCTGGGGCGGCGGGGCGTCGTCATGACCAGCCATCACGCGGTGTTTCCGACCGTGACCCGGGTCAACGCCGCGTCCATCTCCACCGGGGCCTGGCCGGAGACCCATGGGTTGCTGGGCAACTCGGTGTTCTTCCCGGGGTCGAGGCCGCCCGGTTCCTCTCCACGAGCGACCGCGCCAACCTGTTGCGGATCGAGGCGGGCGGCGACGAGCGCCTGCTCACGGCGACGACCCTCGGCGAGGCCCTTCAATCGGCGGGCGAGCGCCTCCTCGTCGTGAGCGCGGGCTCGAGCGGGTCGTCCTATCTGCTGAACCACACCGTCGCCGGCGGGGCCATCCTCCACTACGAGTACGGCCTGCCGGCCGATCTGCACCGGCAGGCCCTCGAGCGTCTAGGGCCGGTCCCCGAGGCGGGCACCCCCAACCACGCGAGGAACCGCTGGATCGTCGACGCGTTCCTCGAGGTCGCGCTGCCGGCGGTCGACCCGACGGTGACGGTGCTGTGGCTCAGCGACCCCGACACCACCGCCCACCGGCACGGCATGGGCCACCCGCTGGTGGTCGAGGCCCTCTTCCGGCTCGACGCCGAGATCCAGCGCCTTCAGGACGGCCTCGCCGCAGCCGGCCTGTCCGAGACCACGAACGTCTGGGTCACCTCGGACCACGGGTTCTCGGAGCATACCGGCGGCATCGACCTCGACGCGGTGCTGGCGCCGTTCGCGGGGTCCCTCGCCGACGGCGCCCCGCGCATCGTGGCCGGGGCCGGGGCCGTCTACGTGCGCGACGACGACCCGGCCGCGGTGTCGGGCGTCGCTGCCGCCCTGCAGGCGACCGAAGGGGTGGGGGCGGTCTTCACCCGGGGCGCCCGCCCCGGCGTCCCCGAGGGCTCGGCGCCCGGCACCCTGTCGTTCGACCTCGCACGCTGGGGCCATCCCCGCGCCGCCCAGGTTCTCTTCTCGCCGAGCTGGACCGCCGCGGCAGGCCGGTACGGCTTCCGCGGCACGACGGCGCAGCCGGGCGTCGCCGGCCACGGCAGCTCGAGCCCGTTCGACATCCACAATACGCTGGTGGGGGTCGGTCCCGACCTGAAGGCCGGCGTCGAGATCGCGGTGCCGAGCGGCAACGTCGACTTCGCCCCGACGTTCCTCCACACGCTCGGCATCGAGGTTCCGGACTCGATGCAGGGGCGGGTGCTCCACGAGGCCCTGCGCGAGGGTCCGGACCCGTCCGAGGTGGCGGTCGAGCTGTCCGAGGTGCGGGTCGAGTCGGCGGACGGCGGGTACCGGCTCACGGCGATCGTGTCGGAGGTCGACGGCCGATCGTACTTGGACTACACCACCGTGGAGCGTCCCGAGTAGCCCGCTTCCGGCGGCACATTCCGCCGACGTGTGCCCGGGGGCCTCGAGGGGTCCCGGGCTCGGCCTGCGCGCCGTCCGATGCAGGGGGCGGTCGGCCGCCGCGGCCTGGCGGCCCGCAAGAAACCGGCTTCGACCCGCAAGGCTGGTCTCATGTCTGCCCGCGCGGGTCCGAGTGCCGCGTCGGCTACGACGCGGGCGCCTGCGGCGCCGTCGGCTCGCTCTCGTCGGGGGGACCGTCCACCACCCGCCCGTCGAACAGGTGCACCTCGCGGCCGGCGTGCTGGGCGTAGCGGGGGTCGTGGGTCACCATGCAGATGGTCGACCCCTCGGCGTGCAGGCCCGCGAGCAGCTGCATCACCGCCTCGCCGTTCTTCGAGTCGAGGTTGCCGGTCGGCTCGTCGGCGAGCAGGATCGAGGGCTGGCCGGCGACGGCGCGGGCCACCGCCACCCGTTGCTGCTGGCCGCCGGAGAGCTGGCTGGGCAGGTGCTTGGCCCGGTGGGCCATCTCCACCTTCTCGAGGGCCTCGTCCACCCGCTGCCGCCGCTCGGCGGGGCGCATGCCGCGATAGGTCAGGGGCAGCTCTACGTTCTCGTAGACGGTGAGGTCGCCGATCAGGTTGAAGCTCTGGAAGATGAACCCGATCTCGCGGTTCCGGGTCCGGGCGCGGTCCGACATCTTGAGGGTCGCGACCGGGCGGCCGTTCAACTGGTACTGACCGTCGGACGGCGAGTCGAGGAGCCCGAGAATCGACAGCAGCGTCGATTTCCCGCAGCCGGACGGCCCCGAGATGGCGATGTACTCCCCGGGGTAGATGTCGAGGTCGATCTCCGCGAGGGCGTGGGTCTCCACCTCGTCCGTGAAGAAGATCTTCGTCACCTTGTCGAGATGAATCAGCGGCTGGGCTGCGTCGTTCATTTTGGTGGATTCTCCTGAGAGCTGCCGGTGACCTGCGGCACGTTCCCGCTGCACTCCGTCTGACGCCGGTTGCGGCTAGTGCATCGCCACAGCCAAAAGTTCGGGTATGCGGTGCTGGCAAGTCGTTGATGATGTAGCCATAAGGTCAGGCCCGTGCCCGAGAATCGTGGCGTGACGCAGCACTAGTCCAGCTGGATGCGGTCGAACTCGTCCCACTGGGACATGTCCGACAGCACGACCTCGTCGCCGGGCTGGAGGCCGTCGCGCACCTCGATGGTGTTCACCGAGCTGCGGCCCAGGCTGACCCGGGTGCGCACCGCCTCGTCGCTGTCGGGCAGCAGCCTGAACAGGGTGACCACGCTGTCTTCCTGGCCGTACACCGGACGGCCCACGTAGACCACGTCCACGAGCCGCTCGAGCTCGATGGTGCCGTCGACGGTCAGGTCGGGCCGGGCGCCCCGCGGCAGCGCGCCGTCGAGCGACACGTCCACGGTGACGGTGCCCTGCTGCACCGCGGGGTCTATGCGGATGACCTGTCCGGGAATGATGCCGTTGCGGGTGTCGATGGAGGCGGGCTGGCCAATCTGGACGTCCCTGGCCTGCGTCTCGGCGATCCGCAGCTCGGCCATGAGCTGCGTCGGGTCGCCGACCCGCGCGAGGTTCGTGCCGGGGGTGACGCTGGCCCCTTCCTCGAGCGGCACCTCCTGCAGGACCCCCGCCACGCCCGCCGTGACCCGCAGGTCCGCGACCTCGTCGCGGCGCAGGTCGTAGATGGTCTCGAGGCGGTCCACCTCGGCCTGCTCGGCCGCGAGCTCGGTCTCCATCGAGTCGATCAGGATCTGGAGCCGCTGCTGCTCGAGCTGATGCTGGTTGCGGGCCTGGTTCGCGACGGTCTGCTTCTGCCGGAGCTGCAGCTCCGAGACGAGCTGGTCCCTGAACAGCTCTTCGTCGAGACTCGCCTCGTACTCGGCCTGATTGAGCGAAGACTCGGCGGAGGCGACGAGCGCGCGCTGCGTCAGCACCTCCCGGTCCAGCTGGACCTGACGGCTCTTGTACCGGGCGCGCGCCGCCGCGAGCTGGAGCTGCGCGTCGAGGGCGCTCTGCTCGAGCTGGGGGTTGCTCAGCTCGACGATGACGGTATCGGGCTCGACGGTGACCCCGGGCCTGAGGACGATGCGCTCGACGGTGCTGTTCGTGATCGCCGAGATCCAGCGGATCTCCTCCGGCACGAGGGTGCCGGTCCCCCGCACCTGCCGCAGCATCTCGCCCCGCTGCACGGTGTCGGTGTAGACGGTGTCCCGGTCGACGCCGGGCGCGGCCGGCTCGAGGCGCGACACCCCGACCGTGATCAGGATGACCACGACGCCGGTCACGACGCCGTACGCGATCTGGCGCACCCGCTTGGCCCGGGCGATGTCAGGACGTGCGATGTCGACCATCACGAGTTCCTCCGGGAGCCGCGACCCACCGAGCCGCGGTTGCCGCGCCCCCGCGAAATTAGACGCTGACCCGATGCCGAAAGTTGCGCCGGCGCAGACGCCTGGCGACCGTGGCGAAGTCCCCGCTGTATTCGAGCGGCGATGCACCCCGCCTGGGACTGCGTCGCTCCCCGGTCGAACATGCCCGGTACTCTCCCTCGTCGCGCCTTGTCAGGCGGGCGCCCCGGCTGTTCGCCGGCGGCCTTCGGCTGCGATGCAACGCGGGGTTCACCATGAGCCCTAGCCCGCCCATCGTCGCCTTCGGCTCCGCTGGGCGCCCAACCAACCCTGCTGGAAGTCTGCACCGTTCTACGGCGCAGACTTCTAGGCTTCCACGATGCCGGCCACCGCCGCCGAGATCCGCATCCAGTTCTCCGTCTCCACGTTCAACTGGTCGCGCCCTCCCGCCGTCAGCTCGTAGTACTTCGCCTGGCGGTTGTTCTCCGACTTGCCCCACGAGGCCCGAATCCACCCCTGCTGCTCGAGGCGGTGCAGAGCCGGATAGAGCGACCCCTGGTTGACCTGCAACACGTCGTGCGACATCTGCTGAATGCGCTGCGAGATGCCCCAGCCGTGCATGCGCCCCGTCGACAGGGTCTTCAGGATCAACAGCGCCAGCGTGCCTTGCAACAGGTCGGACTTCTTCACCAGCACGAAGCTCTCTCCGGAAACCGCCGTCCGCGGCCCGACTCCGCGCCCGGCCCCATGGGAGCGGCCGCCGTTTCGCGGCGGCGACCCCTAGACACCCGACAAGAAGGATGTTGCACCCGCCGGGCCGGGATGTCAAGGTTCCGTCGCGCGGCCGATCTGTCGACCACCGGTTTGGGGTAGGCTTATCGGGTCGTGCCATCACTGCGCCTCTCGGGACCGGGAGTCCGGCGCGTGGCCGGGCGTGGCGCACGAGGTCCGGTGGCCGCGTGACACGGGGCCATGCAGGGCGCCTGAAGTCCCTTCGTCCAGGAGTCATCACCATGCCAAGAGCTGCCATCCGCCGTTTGCCGATTCTCCTCCCGCTGGCCGCGCTGGTCCTCGGAATCGGGCTTCTGTCCGCCGGGCCGGCCTCGGCCCAGGGGCACCACGGGCACCACGGGCTCGCGCGCGATCTGGGTCACGCCGACCCCGCCGCCGTGGGCCTCTCTGCCGAGCGCCTCGAGCGGCTCGACGCCGGCATGCAGCGGATGGTCGACGAAGGGCAGCTGGCCGGCGTCGTGACCATGCTCGCGCGGAACGGCAAGATCGCGTTCGTCGACAGCGTGGGGGTGCAGGACGTCGAGTCGGAGACGCCGATGGCCGCCGACTCCATCTTCCTCATCTACTCGATGACCAAGCCCATCACCGCGGCCGCCCTGATGATCCTCTACGAAGAGGGCAAGTGGCAGATCGACGAGCCGGTGTCCAACTTCATCCCCGAGCTCGCCGACCTCCGCGTGCACGCCGGCGAGTACGCCGACGGCTCGCCGGTGCACGAGGCCGCGACCCGGTCGATGACGATGCGCGAGCTGCTCACCCACTCGGGGGGGCTGGACTACGGGTTCGACGACCACCCCGTCGCCCGCGCGTACCGTGACAAGGGGGTCCTCGACGCGGACGCGCCGCTGCAGGACATGATCGACAAGCTCGGGGCGCTGCCGCTGCGGTCGCAGCCGGGCACCGAGTGGTTCTACAGCATCTCGGTCGACGTGCAGGGCTACCTGGTCCAGAAGCTGTCGGGGCAGCCGTTCGACGAGTTCCTGCTCGAGCGCATCTTCGAGCCGCTCGGCATGGTCGACACCGCGTTCTTCGTGCCGGCGGGCGAGGTCGACCGGACCGCCCGCATTCACCAGGATGGGGACGACGGGCTCGAGCTCGCCGACAACGAGGTGCGCACTCTGCCGCCGGCCGGCCCCTCCGGGGGCGGCGGCCTCTACTCGACGGCCGGCGACTACATGCGGTTCATGCAGATGCTGCTGAACGGCGGCGAGCTCGGCGGGGCCCGGGTGCTGTCGCCGCGCTCGGTCGAGATCATGCGCACGAACCACCTGCTGCCGGGGCCTCTGAGCACGCGGCCGGCCGGACGGGGCTTCAGCTTCGGGTTCGAGGTCGTCACCGACGCCGCGGCGGCGGGCGAAGCCTACGGCGACGGCACCTACCGCTGGGGCGGGGCGGCCGGCACGTGGTTCTGGATCGATCCCAAGACGGACCTCGCCTTCGTGGGGATGATCCAGCACCGCGGAAGCGCGGTCGGCGAGGTGCAGTCGATCTCGCGCAACTTCGTCTACGGGGCTCTGACCCGCTAGTCGGTCGCCCCGGCGGTGGCGCCATGTCGTGGCGCCGCCGCCGGGCGCCCGGGCGCTTCGCGGGACGAGCCGGCGCGCCCGCGTCCGGGGGCGCCGGCCCTTCCTGCGAATCCGCCCCGTCAGTCCGCGAGCTCGAACTCGCTCCACTGCGTCGTCGTGTTCCGTCGGGTGGTCCGGAACAGCACCCGCACGTGGAAGTAGACGTCGAACTCGGTGTTCAGCCAGACGTCTCCGGCGACGGGCCGGCGTTCGAGCCGGCCGGTGGCGTTGGAGATGGAGCCGAGGATGCCCCACCACAGGCGCACGCGTTCCATCAGCTCGAAGCTGACCTGGGCGATCTCGTAGGTCTCGCGGTCTATCCAGGCCTCGCCCCGGGAGTTGTTCAGGGCGTGGTCGAGGCGCCTGCGCACCGGGAGGTTCCCCGACCGGGGCTCGAACGAGATCACGTAGCTGGGGCGGCCCCGCAGGTCCCGCACCCCGTCCAGCCGGGCCGTGAACCGGCTGACCATCTCTTCGTCGAACTTTATCTCGTTCTCCGCCGCCTCCCGTTCCCGCTCGGCGCGCTTCCTCGGGTCGGCGATCTCGGCCTGGAACTCCTCCCAGCGCTCGTCCTGCTCGCGCCGGCCGCGTGCGTCGAGCGGCTCCCCGTTCCTCGCCTTCAGCCGGCTGAACAGCGCGCCCTGGTACGGTTCCAACTCGTAGAGCAGGGTCTCGTCGTCGGTGACCTCGCCGTCTCCGTCGAACTGCCGGATGCGCTGCGTCATGGCGCGGCGGTAGCGGGTCTCGAAGCCCTCCTCCTCGGCCCAGGCCGCGCGTTCGAGGGCCCGGTCGATGATCTCGCGCAGCTCGGGGTCCACGGGGTCCGGCGGGGCGGGCTGGCCCCCGGCGAGGGCCACGACCGCCAGCCCGGCGGCGAGGGGGACGAAGAGGCGCCAGGAGAGCGTCTGAGAGCGGTGCTGCATGGTCGGCGGTCCGGAAGTCCCGTCGATCTTATCGCAGCGCGCGCGGCTCCGGCCCGCGGGCGGGAGCCGCCCGGGCTCTCGGCCGCCGCGGATGCGGCCGTTTCCGGCCCGGTCGCGCAATGGCGACGCCACTTGATGGCCGCCGGCCCGATTGACTATCCTCTTGGGTTGCCGACCGGTCGGAGCCGGGGGCCCGAGTCGAGGCGGGAAGGTCGGCCGAGCCGACGCGGTCCCGACCATTCGGGTCCAGCGTGCGTCCAAGGGCGGTGACGGGAGATTCGCCTCGCCACCTCGGCCGGCGCAGGAATCGTGGACGGGCCGCGCCCGGGCAGCTCGGCGAGCTCGTATCGGTCACCGTCCCAGGAGCGAGATGCGGTCGGCGTCGCCGCCCGTGCGCACGTGAACGTGTTCGCCCCCGCCGCGGCACGCGGGTGAGACAACGAGGCAGAGCCACATGGATGGGGAAGTCGTAGCGAAGACGGGCCCGGCGGCGGAGCCGGCCGCGGAGGCGGCGGGCGTCGCGGCCATGATCGACGCGCGCGGGCTGAGCAAGTACTACGGGCCCTTCGTCGCGGTCGAAGACGCGTCGTTCTCGATTCCCCAAGGGCAGGTGGTGGCCTTCCTGGGGCCGAACGGGGCCGGCAAGACCACCCTGATGCGCATGCTCACCGGCTTTCTCGCGCCGAGCGCGGGACGCGCCGCGATCTCCGGGTTCGACGTGCGGGAGCAGCGCATCGAGGCGTCGAAGCGGCTCGGCTACCTGCCCGAGAACGGGCCGCTCTACCCCGACATGACGCCGCTCGAGCTGCTCGGCTTCTTCGGCGAGGCCCGCGAGATGGCCCCGCGGACGCTCCGGGACCGCATCGAGGCGGTCGTCGAGATCTGCGCCCTCGACCTCGTGCTCGAGAAGCCCATCGGCAAGCTCTCGAAGGGCTACAAGCAGCGGGTGGGGCTGGCCCAGGCCCTGCTGCACGACCCGGAGGTGCTGATCATGGACGAGCCCACGGCGGGCCTCGACCCCAACCAGATCAAGCAGTTCCGCGAGAACATGCAGCGGCTGGGCCGCACCAAGACCCTCCTCATCTCGACCCACATCCTGCAGGAGGTCGAGGCGGTCGCCGACCGCGTCCTGCTGATCCACAACGGCCGCCTCGTGTTCGACGGAGCGGTCGGGGACCTCGAGGAGAACGGGTCGCTCGACGAGCCGTTCTATCGGCTGACGCGCGAGCCGCAGGAGGCCGCGCCGGCACAGGAGGCTGCGCCGTAGACGGCGCGGCCTCCGGTAGGATTGGTTGGGTGCCGCGCGGAGCCGCCAAGCGACGATTGGCGGGCGAGGCCGGCGAACCGAACCCCCGATGGGAGACGACTAACGAACGATGGGCACCAAGGTCAACTTCGCAATCGTCCGGGCGCTGGCCAAGCGGGACCTGCGGCTCTACTTCAGCAGTCCCTCGGGCTACGTCTTCATCACCCTGTTCATCTTCCTGAGCGCGGCCGCCGCGTTCTGGCAGGACCGGTTCTTCCTCGACAACCTCGCCAACCTCGACCAGCTCAACCAGGTCTTCCCGTTCCTCCTGCTGCTGTTCGTCCCCGCCCTGACGATGTCGGTGTGGTCGGAGGAGCGCCGGCTGGGGACGGCCGAGCTGCTGTTCACGCTCCCCGCCACCGAGCTCGAGGTCGTGCTGGGCAAGTACCTCGCCACCCTCGGCATCTACACCGCCTCGCTCGTGCTGTCGCTGAGCCACGTGGTGGTCCTGTTCTTCCTGGGGAGCCCCGACCTGGGGCTGATGCTCGGCAACTACATCGGCTTCTGGCTGGTGGGGGCGGCGCTCGTGCCGGTGGGCATGCTGGCGTCGCTGCTGACCGCCAACGTCACCGTCGCGTTCATCCTGGGGGCGGCGTTCTGCGGCGCGGTCATCTTCGTCGACCCGGTCGTCGCCGCCGTCAGCGTCGACGCCGGCCGGCTCGTGGCCCCGTTCGGCGTGTTCGCCCCGTTCTGGGACTTCTCGCGGGGGGTCCTGACCCTGTCGGGCCTCGCCATGTTCGCGTCGGTGGCCGCGCTCTTCCTCTACCTGAACACGATGATCGCGGGGCGGCGGCACTGGCCGCGCGACCCCGACGGGTTCCCGATGTGGGCCCACCAGGCGATACGGGTGGTGGCGGTGGCGGTGGTGCTGGCAGGCGTCAACATGCTGGTGGCGCGCGCCGCCGTCCGGCTCGACGTCACCGCCGAGCGGCTCTCCTCGGTCAGCGCCGAGACGCGGCAGCTCCTCGCCGAGCTGCCCGAGGACCGGCCGGTGTTCATCCAGGCGTTCCTGAGCCCGGTGGTGCCGGAGCTCTTCGTGCAGGCGCGGTCGAACCTCATCCGGACCCTCGAGGAGATCGACGCCCTCGCCGGGCCCCGGGTCGAGGTGCTGATAGAGGACACCGAGCCGTTCAGCGACGCCGCGATGCGGGCGCGCGAGAAGTTCGGCATCGGCCCCCGTCAGATGCGCGACGTGGCCGGCGGCCGTTCCGAGATCGTCGACGTCTTCCTGGGCGTCGCGTTCACGTCGGGGGCCGAGCAGCAGGTCATCCCGTTCTTCGACCGGGGGCTGCCCACCGAGTACGAGGTCGTGCGCACCATCCGGGTGGTGGCCGGCACCGAGCGCCAGCGGGTCGGCGTCGTCGACACCATGGTGAAGATCTTCGGGGGCCAGAACCTCGCGAGCGACCAGCAGCTGCCGCAGTGGTCGGTGGTGAACGAGCTGCGCAAGCAGTACGAGGTGGTCGAGGTCAACGCCGAGTTCCCGATTCCCGAGGACATCGACGCGCTCCTCGTCGCCCTGCCGTCGTCGATGCAGACCGACCAGATGGCCAACGTCGCCGAGTACATCCGCGGGGGGCGGCCGGCGATGATCCTGGTCGACCCGTTCCCGGCCGTCAATCCGACCCTGGCCCCGACCGAGTGGGTGGGAGAGGGCAACCCGTTCACCTACCCGCCGGGCTCGGCCCGGCCCGGCCCGCGGGGCAACGTCCGGCAGTGGATACGGGACCTCGGCGTCGACTGGGAGCCGACGCGCATCTTGTGGGACAGCTACAACCCGCACCCGGACCTGTCGTACATGCCCTCCGAGGTGGTCTTCCTCGGCCCCGGCAACGAGAACCCCGAGACCTTCAACCCGGACGTGGACGTCGTGCGCGACCTGCAGGAGCTGGTGCTCCTCTATCCCGGGTTCCTGCGCCCGGCGAGCGGTGCCGACGTCGATCCGGAGATAGAGTTCGAGCCGCTGCTGCGGACCGGCGTCGTGTCGGGGCACACCGGCTACTTCTCGATCGTGCGGCAGAGCTTCTTCGGCCCCTCGATCAACCCCAACCCGGTCCGCGAGCAGGACGACGAGGACTTCGTGGTGGCGGCGCGGGTGTGGCGGGCGGGTCCCGCCGCGGCGGCGCCGGGGGCGGCCGAGGAGACCGCGGCCGAGGCGCCCGAGGGCGAGGAGCCCGCGAGCGAGGAGGCCGGGGCAGGCGACGAGGCCGCCGCGGAGGGGTCGGAAGGCGCCCCGGCCGCGGGAGAGGCCGCGGCCACCGATGCCGCGGGGCCGGCCGAGCCCGAGGCGGGGGCGGCCGAAGAAGCCGAGTCGTCGGCCGAGTCGTCGAGCGAAGCAGAAGCCGCCGCATCGGAGTCGTCGGCTGAAGAAGCCCCGGCGGAGTCGGCGTCCGGGTCGTCGGCCGAGTCCGGGTCATCGGCCGCATCGGGGTCCGAGTCGTCGGCCGCATCGGAGGCGCAGCAGGCGGCGGAGCCTGGCGACCCCGCCGGGTCCGGCCAGGACGCGGGGGCCGCGGCCGGCACGGAAGCGACCGAGCCGGGTGCTTCCGCTCAGGACGACCCCGCCGCGCCCGCGCCGCCGCAGGATGCGGCGGCGGCCGGGGAGCCCGAAGCGGTGGAGCCGGCCGCGGCGGAGCCCGAGGCCCCGGCCGCCGGGGAGCCCGAGGCGGGCGAGTCCCCCGCGGCGAACGAGCCCGACCCCGGAGAGGACGCCGCGGCCGAGGAGGAAGCCCCCGCCTCGGACTGGACCACCGAAGGCCCCCTGAACCTCGTGGTGGTCGCCGACCTCGACTTCATCAGCGAGCAGTTCTTCCAGATTCGCGAGGTCGCGCCCGGCAACCTCAACTTCGACAACGTCACGTTCTTCCTCAACGCGATGGACTCGCTGCTCGAGGACGACTCGTTCATCGGGCTGCGCAGCCGGCGCGCCCGTCACCGGACCCTGGAGCAGGTCGAGGCCCAGACCGCGGAGTTCGTCGAGCAGCGCACCATCGACGAGCAACAGGCGGAAGAAGAGGCGGAGCAGGCGCTGACCGACGCCCAGAACCGGCTGAACGAGCGGGTGGCCGAGGTGCAGAACCGCACCGACATCGACGCGCAGGCCAAGCAGATCATGGCCCGCAACCTCGAGGAGGTCGAGAACCGCCGGCTGGCGGTGCTGTCGGCCAACATCGAGACCGAGAAGCAGACCAAGATCCGGGCCAGCCTCGAGCGGATGGAGACCCAGATCCGGCGCATCCAGAGCACCATCAAGACGTTCGCGATCCTGCTGCCGCCGGTGCCGGTGTTCGCGCTCGGGGTGGCGATCTTCGTGCGCCGGCAGCGGCGCGAGCGCGAGGGCGCGGCCGCGGCCCGGCGCCTGCGGGACTGAGGTACCATCGCCCGGCGGACGCCCGAGCACGCGGCTGCGCGCGGGGCTGGACTCTCGACGTTCCGCGAACCCGGCCGCGGATGGAAGCGGCGGCGAATCGACGGGGTAGAACCATGACGGAGCTGGAAAAGACGACGGCATTCGGCGGCGCGGCCATCCTGGTCGTCGCCCTCGCCCTCACCACCGCGCCGAGCCGCTCGGCGCCGGACGCGTTCTTCGACGTCGGAGAGACCTTCTTTCCCGACTTCACGGACCCCGAGGCGGCCACGTCGCTCGAGGTCGTCGAGTTCGACGAGGACACCGCGGCCGCCGCCACCTTCCGGGTGATGAACCGGAACGGACTGTGGACCATCCCGTCGCACCACGACTATCCCGCCGACGGGGAGGAGCGGCTCGCGAACACCGCGGCCGGCATGATCGCCATCACCAAGGACGACTTCCGCTCCGACAACGTGACCGACCACGAGGCGTTCGGGGTCATCGACCCCCTCGACGAGGGCGTCAGCAGCCTGCGCGGCCGCGGCCGCCGGGTCACCTTCCGGGGGGCGAGCGAGGAGGTGCTGGCCGACCTCGTCATCGGCAACCCGGTCGAGGGGCGGCCGGGGCTGAACTTCGTGCGGGTGCCCGACCAGAACCGGGTCTACGCGGCGCGGACCGACATCGGCATCTCCACCGACTTCAGCGACTGGATCGAGACCAACCTGCTCGGCGTCGAGCGCGACGACGTCAGGCGCGTCGAGCTCAACGAGTACCAGGTCGACGAGCGCACCGGGAGCGTGGTGCGGCGGGGCGAGTTCACCGTCGACTGGGTCGAGCAGGACGTGTGGACGGGCAGCGACGTGCCCGAGGGCAAGGAGGTCGACTACGTGCAGATGAACCTGCTCGTGGGCGGCCTGATGGGGCTGAGAATCGTCGGGGTGCGTCCCAAGCCCGAGGGCCTGTCGGGCAACCTGCGGCAGGCGTTCGAGGCGCGCACCATCACCAACGCCGACCTGCAGACCATGCAGGCGCGCGGCTTCTATCCGACCCAGGCCGGCGACATGCTGTCCAACGAGGGCGAGCTCACGGTGCGCACCGACCTCGGGGTGCTCTACACCCTGCGCTTCGGCGAGATCCTCTACGGCAGCGGCAACGCGGTGTCGATCGGCGACGAGACGAGCGACGACGAGGAGGCCGGCGGCGGCGAGAACCGCTACGTCCTCATCAACGCCGAGTTCGACCCCGAGGCCCTGCCCGAGCCCGAGCGTCCCGCCAACCGCGACTTCGAGAACAAGGCCGAGTCGCAGTGGACCGACGCCGACCGCGAGAACCGCGAGCGGGCCGACCTGCACGCGCAGTGGGAGCGCCGCACCGCCGACGGGCGCGCCCGCGCCGAGGAGCTCGCCACCCGCTTCGCGAGCTGGTACTACGTGATCTCGGCCGGCAGCTACAACCGGGTGCACAAGACCCGCGACGAGCTGCTGAAGGACATCGAGGACGCCGATGCCGCCCTCGATGACGCCCTGAACCTCGAGACCGAGGACATCCTCGTGCCGGTGGCCCCGGCGGACCCGGCTGCGGCGGAGCCCGTCGACTCGGCGGACGCGGTCGATGCCGCGCCCGCGCCACCGGCTGAACCTGCCGAGCCCGCGGCCGAACCGGCCGAGCCCGCGGCCGAACCGGCCGAGCCTGCGGCCCCGGCCGAGCCTGCGGCGGCCGACCCGGCCGAGCCTGCGGCCCCGGCGGACCCGGCCGAGCCTGCGGCCCCGGCGGACCCGGCCGAGCCTGCGGCCCCGGCGGACCCGGCCGAGCCTGCGGCCCCGGCCGAGCCGGCCGAGCCCGCGCCACCGGCCGAGCCGGCCGAACCTGCGGCGCCGGCCGAACCGGCCGAGCCCGCGGCCCCGGCCGAACCCGCCGAGCCCGCGGCTGAACCCGCAGAGCCCCCGGTGTAGCGCGCCGTCCGGACGTCACGTCCCGCGCCGAAGCGCGCAGCCGCGCGGGCAGCGGGAACCAGGAAGCCGCATGGGCAGAACACTCCTCCGGAAGGTCTGGGACCTCCACACGGTGCGTCCCCTGTCGACAGGGCAGACCCAGCTCTTCATCGGGCTGCACCTGATCCACGAGGTGACGACGCCGCAGGCGTTCGACATGCTGCGGTCGCGCGGCATCGGGGTGGCGTTCCCGGAGCGGACGTTCGCCACCACCGACCACATCATCCCCACCCTCGACCAGGCCCGGCCCTTCGCCGACCCGCTGGCCGAGGCGATGCTCTCGGCGCTGGAGCGCAACTGCCGGGAGTTCGGCATCCCGCTCTGGAACCTCGACAGCGAGCGCCAGGGCATCGTGCACGTCATCGGCCCCGAGCTGGGGCTCACCCAGCCCGGCATGACCATCGCCTGCGGTGACAGCCACACCTCGACCCACGGGGCGCTGGGCGCGGTCGCGCTCGGCATCGGGACGTCGCAGGTGCGCGACGTGCTGGCCTCGCAGTCGCTGGCCATGAGCCCGCTCAAGGTGCGCCGCATCTCCGTCGACGGCGAGCTGGCGGCGGGGGTGTTCGCCAAGGACGTCGTGCTCGAGATCATCCACCGGCTCGGCGTCAAGGGCGGCGTCGGCCACGCCTACGAGTACGGCGGCTCGGTCGTCGACGGCATGAGCATCGACGAGCGGCTGACCGTCTGCAACATGTCGATCGAGGGGGGGCGCGGGTCGGCTACGTGAACCCCGACGAGACCACGTTCGACTACCTGCGGGGGCGGCCGTTCGCGCCGGCGGGAGAGGCGTTCGACCGGGCCGTCTCGTGGTGGCGCTCGATGGCCTCCGACCCCGGGGCCGACTACGACGACGTGGTCGCCATCGACGCGGCCGAGATCGAGCCGCGGGTGACCTGGGGCATCAACCCCGGGCAGTCGGTGGGGGTGAGCGGGCGCATCCCCGCCGCGGGGTCGAACGGCGGGGTGGCCGAGGCCCTCGAGTTCATGGGGCTCGCCGGCGGCGACCCCATCCGGGGGACGAAGATAGACGTCGCCTTCGTCGGGTCCTGCACCAACTCGCGGCTGTCGGACCTGCGCGAGGCGGCGCGCATCGCCAAGGGGCAGCGGGTGGCGCGCCACGTGAAGGCGCTGGTGGTGCCCGGCTCCCAGGCGGTGCGGGCGGCAGCCGAGGCCGAGGGCCTCGACCAGGTGTTCCGCGAGGCGGGGTTCGAGTGGCGCGGCGCGGGGTGCTCGATGTGCCTGGCCATGAACCCCGACCGGCTCGAGGGGCGGCAGGTCTGCGCCTCGTCGTCGAACCGGAACTTCAAGGGGCGCCAGGGCAGCCCCACCGGCCGCACCCTGCTCATGAGCCCCGCGATGGTGGCGGCGGCGGCGGTGGCCGGCGAGGTGACCGACGTGCGCGCGGTGCTCTAGCCGCCGGGAGGAGTCCGTTGTCCACGCGCGAGATCGACCGTATCGAAGGCACCGGAATCCCCGTGCGCGGGGACAACATCGACACCGACCGCATCATTCCCGCGCGGTTCCTGAAGGCGATCACGTTCGACGGACTCGGCGACCACGTCTTCGAGGACGACCGCGCGGCGATGCCCGATCACCCGTTCTCGAACCCCGCCTACGCGGGGGCGCGGATCCTGCTCGTGAACGAGAACTTCGGCTCCGGCTCGTCCCGCGAGCACGCCCCGCAGGCGCTGAAGCGCTGGGGCATCGACGCCTGCGTCGGCGAGTCGTTCGCCGAGATCTTCCGGGGCAACTCGCTCGCCATCGGCCTCGCGTGCGTGACCGCGCCGCGCGACGTAATCGGCGGCCTGATGACGCGGGTCGAAGCCGCTCCCGCCTCCCCCCTGGCCCTGTCCGTGTCGGATCGCGTGCTCGAGGCGGGCGGGGAGCGGGTTGCCGTCACCGTCGAGGACCAGGTGCGCGACGCCCTCCTCGCGGGAACGTGGGACGCCACCGGGCTGCTTCTCGACGACTTCGACGTCGTCCGCGGCGTCGCGTCCCGCGTGCCCTACGTGCGCGGCTTCTGACCCGCGGCGCCCGTGGTCCGGCGGCTCGAGCCGGCTCGGCGTCCCGCCCGACTCGCCAGCCCGGTCCGATCCGCCAATCGTCGCGTCGCGACCCGGGGAGCCGCGTCGGGGCTCTGCGGGCGCGAGCGCCCGCGGCGCAGCCGCCCGACCGACCCGGCGGAAGTCCGCGCCGTTCTGCGGCGCAGAGCCCTTGCCCGTCACCGCGGCTTGCGAGACGGGGGCCGCCCTGCCGTCCCGGGCTTCCTTCGGTCGGCCGCGTGGGCCCGGGCCGCCTCGAGAAAGGCGGCGGCGGCGTGCGACGACTCCCCGGTCCGGCGATAGACGAGCCGGAGGTCGCGGGGCGCGCGCAGCTCGGGCACCCGCACCGCCGCGAGCTGGCCCCGGGTGATCTCGGAGAGCGCGCACCGCCGCGGCAGCAGCGCCACTCCCAGGTCCATCTCGACCGCCCGCTTGATGCCGTCGAGGCTCGGCAGCGACATCTGGATGTTGATCGACGCGTGGTGCTCCTCGAAGAGCCGCAGCACGAGGTCGCGCCGCGGCGACGGGTCGTTGTGCGCGATGACCGTCTGCCGCCCGAACTCGCTCATGGTGATGGTGTGCCGGCGCGCCAGCGGGTGCTCGGGATGCGTCAGCATGACCAGCTCGTCGACGCCGAGCCGCACCGACCGCAGCCCCCGCTCTCCCGGCGGATAGGTCACCAGCCCGAAGTCGAGGCTGCGGTCGAGGACCTCGCCCGGGATCTGCCGCGAATGCACGCGGCGCATCTCGACCTGGGCGTGGGGGTGTTCCTGCCGGAACCGCTCGACGATGGGCAGCAGCACGTGGACGGCCGCCTCGTTCACCCCGACGACCACCCGGCCCCGCCGCAGCTCCTGCAGCTCGCGCACCGCGTCCACCGCCTCGTTCCTGAGGCGCGACATCCGCTCGGCGTAGTCGAGCAGGATGGCGCCGGTCTCGGTGAGCCGTCCCCCCTTCGACGACCGGTCGAACAGCCGCTCGCCCAGCTCGTCCTCCAGCCGCCGGATCGCCTGGCTCACCGCGGGCTGGGTGCGGTGCAGCCGCGCCGCCGCCCGCGAGAAGCTCCGCTCGGCCGCGACCACCTGGAGCACCTGAAGCTCGTGCAGTTCCATTACGCCGGCACTCCATAAACAGTATTTATCAAATCGTAATCATTATAAACTTGACTTCTCGCCCGGCTGAACATGAACTAGAGACACGGCCGGGGGGACTCTCCCGAGGGTCGGTCGGGCGGCAAGTGGAGCCGCGGGCGGCGGTTTTCGGTGCGGGCGGCCCGTGGCCGCGGAGCGGCGCAGACTGCCGGCGGAATTGGCGGCAATCGGCGTCGTCGGCGACGGTTTCCGGGCTAACATCAACAAGACACAATCGAGGGAGAGACACCGTGGCGGACGACAGACTGATCATCTTCGACACCACCCTGCGGGACGGCGAGCAGGCCCCCGGCTTCTCGATGAACACGGCCGAGAAGCTGCAGCTCGCGCGCCAGCTCCAGGTGCTCGGGGTCGACGTGATGGAGGCGGGGTTCCCCATCGCGTCGAAGGACGACGCCGAGGCGGTGCGCCTCATCGCGTCCGAGATCGACGGACCGGTCATCGCCGGCCTCGCCCGCTGCAACCCCGCCGACATCGAGTGCGCGGCCGAGTCGGTGAAGCCGGCGCGGCGCTCGCGCATCCACACGTTCATCGCCACCTCCGACCTGCATCTCGAGCGGAAGCTCCGCATCTCGCGCGACGAGTGCCTGCAGTCGGTGGTCGACAACGTCAAGCTGGCCCGCTCGTTCACCGACGACGTGGAGTTCTCGGCCGAGGACGCCACGCGCAGCGACACCGACTTCCTGTGCCGCGTCGTCGAGACCGCCATCGACCGGGGGGCGACGACGATCAATCTGCCGGACACCGTCGGCTACTCGACGGCAGACGAGATCGAGCAGTTCTTCACCGGCATCATCGGCCGCGTCCCCAACGCCGACCGGGCCGTGTTCAGCGCGCACTGCCACGACGACCTCGGGCTGGCCGTCGCGAACTCGCTCGCGGCGGTG
The DNA here is from genome assembly GCA_965116765.1 of Vicinamibacterales bacterium. Lineage (GTDB taxonomy): Bacteria > Acidobacteriota > Vicinamibacteria > Vicinamibacterales > UBA8438 > JAJEEA01. The sequence continues at coordinate 4,271,914 of OZ220718.1, forward strand.
CGCGCCGGCTGCCGCCAGATAGAGTGCACCATCAACGGCATCGGCGAGCGGGCCGGCAATGCGTCGCTCGAGGAGCTGGTGATGGTGACGCGGGTGCGGAACGACCGGATGCCGTTCGCCACCGGCATCCGGACGACCGAGATCTACCCCACGAGCCGCCTGCTGTCCGAGCTGACCCACGAGCCGGTGCAGGCCAACAAGGCCATCGTCGGGCGCAACGCCTTCGCCCACGAGGCGGGCATCCACCAGGACGGGGTGATCAAGGACCGGCGCACCTACGAGATCATGCGCCCGGCCGACGTCGGGGTGGCCCAGTCGACCCTGGTGCTCGGCAAGCATTCGGGCCGCCACGCGGTCAAGCAGCGGTGCGAGCAGCTCGGGTTCGAGCTGAGCCGGCTCGAGCTCGACCGCGTGTACCGGGCCATGATCGACCTCGCGGACCGCCAGAAGACGGTCGAGGACACCGACCTCGCCGCCATCGTCGCCCGCCTCCAGGCCGACCGGTCGGCCGGCGCCGCCTGAGTCGTCGGCATGAAGGCGACGATTGCGCTGCTGCCGGGCGACGGCATCGGACCGGAGGTCACGGCGGCGGCCGAGCGGGTGCTGCGCGCGGTGGCCGGGCGGTTCGGCCACGCGTTCACGATGACCTCGCATCCGGTGGGCGGGGCGGCCCTCCGGGCCGGACGGCCGCCGCTGCCCGACGAGACCCGCGAGGCCTGCCTCGCCGCCGACGCGGTGCTGCTCGGGGCGGTGGGCGACCCCGCGTTCGACCGGGGCTCGAGCGAGGGCCGCCCGGAGACCGCGCTCCTCCAGCTGCGCCGCGCCCTGGGGGTGTTCGCCAACCTGCGGCCGGCGCGGGTCTGGCCCGGGCTCGAGGACGGCGGCGCGTTCAAGCCCGACCGCGTGGCGGGGGCGGACCTGCTCATCGTCCGCGAGCTGACCGGCGGCATCTACTACGGCGAGCCGCGCGGGGTGGCCGACGACGGCCAGTCGGCGTTCAACACCATGCGCTACTCGCGGCCCGAGATCGAGCGCATCGCCGAGGTCGCCTTCGAGAGCGCGGCCGGGCGCCGCTCGCGCGTCACGTCGGTGGACAAGGCGAACGTGCTCGAGACCTCCCGCCTCTGGCGCGAGGTCGTGACCGAGGTCGGCGCCCGGCACCCCGGCGTGACCCTCGATCACCAGTACGTCGACGCCTGCGCCCTCCTCCTCGCGACGAGCCCGAAGCAGTTCGACGTGGTGCTTTCGGGCAACCTCTTCGGCGACATCCTCTCGGACGAGGCCGGCGCCGTGGTCGGGTCGCTGGGGCTCCTGCCGTCGGCTAGCATCGGGGGTCGGGGCGGGCTGTTCGAGCCCGTCCACGGGTCGGCCCCGGCCCTCGCCGGCCGGGACGCGGCCAATCCCATCGGGGCCATCGCCTCGGCCGCGATGCTGCTGCGGCACGCCCTCGGGGCCCACGCCGAGGCCGACGCGGTCGAGCAGGCGATAGGGTCGGCGCTGGCCGACGGGCACCGGACCGCGGATCTCGTGACGGACGGGCGGACGACCGCGGTGAGCGGTTCCGCGATGACCCGGGAGATCGCGACCCGCATCGGGGACGGTGCGCCGGCCGGGGCCTGAGCGGGAACGTTGCGCCCTCCGCACCCGGGGCGACGGGGGCGGTGCGGGTCGAACGGAACCGGCCGTGTCGGGAACGGGCCGGACGGGAGCCGGCCCGGGACGGGGAACCGGCCGTGACGGGAGCCGGCCGTGCCCGGGAACCGGCCGTGACGGGGAACCGGCCGTGCCCGGGAACCGGCCGTGCCCGGGAAACGGGAACGGCCGTGACGGGAACGGCCGTGAACGGGCCGTGACGGGGAACCAGCCGTGACGGTTCGGTAAACGGCGCGTTTGCCCGATCCGTCTGAACGTCAGGGGTTCCCCGGCCGCTCCGTCGATGGAGCCGCGGGGGTGTCGACTGGGTCCCCCCCGCGATTCCAGCGACGGAACCGGGGATGTCGGAACGACGCATCATGAGAATCCGCTGTCTCGCCGGCGTCCTCGGCCGCGTCACGTTGCTGATTGCGGTCTCCACCGTCGCGGCGACCGCCGTCGCGGGTCAGGTTGCCCGCCTGTCCGGGGGGGGCGCCGCCCGGTCCGTAGCGGGGGGCGGCTCCGCCGAATCGACCGGCGCCGATTCGGTGGCGGTGGTCCCGTTCACCAACATCTCCCGCGACGAGCGGGACGACTGGCTGGGGCACGGCATCGCCGAGACGGTCGCGGCCGACCTCGAGACGCGGGACGCCTTCGCGGTGGTCGCGCTGGAGCGCGTCGCGGCCGCGATGGGCGGCGGCGCCGCGACCCGGGACGACACGTCGGCGGCGGCGCTCGGGCGCGAGCTGGGCTCGCGGTGGGTCGTGGCCGGCGGCTACCAGCGGATCGGCGATCGGCTGCGCATCACCGCGCGGCTCGTCGACACGCTGAGCGGCGCCCTCGCCGCCACCGCGAGGGTCGACGGATCCTTCGCCGACATCTTCGACCTGCAGGACCGGATTGCCGGCGAGCTGACTCGCAGCGCCGGTGCGCAGGTGGCGCTCGGCGCCGCTCCGGCGCCGGCGGGCGGCGGCCGCGCGCCGTTCGGCGCCGGGCGGGCCGACCTCGGGCGCGTCGCCCGCGCGGGCGGCCGGGCCCCGTTCGGTCCCGTCAGCGAGGGAGACGCGGGTTCGGACCGGTGGGCGGGGGGCGCCCGGAGTCGCTCGGCGTGGGCGCGGGCGGCTTCGGACCCGGGAGCGGCGGCGGTCGGCGGGTGGAGCAGCTCCGCGAAGGCGGCGCCGGCTCCGGACCTGGAGCCGCCGGCCGGCGCGCGGGAACCTCCAATGAGGGCTCTGGCGGTTTCGACTTCGAGCGCGCGATCCAGAACAGTCAGTTCGGCCGGCCGGGGCGCTTCGACTCGGGCGCCGGCGCGGCCCCATCCCCGAACGCGGGTAACGGCGAGGTGACCGGGGGCATCATTCTGCCGCCGGCCGATCCGGCCACCCGGGCCGCCCCCGGCGGGTTTCCGCGTCGCGGGCCGGCGGGTTCCTCCGGCGGAACGCCCACCGGTGCAGCCGAGCGGCTCGCCGGGCCGCGGCCCGGCGGTCCCGCCACCGGTGCTGCCATGCCCCGCACGCCCGCCGCCGGCTTCGCCTCGGCCGCGTCGCTGGGCATCCTCGCCGGGCGGCCGAGCGTCACCGCGGTCCGGACGGCCCAGCCGCCGCAGATCGACGGCAACCTCGACGACGCAATCTGGCAGCGGGCCACCCGCATCACCGAGTTCGTGCAGCAGAGTCCGCTCGAGGGGGAACCGGCGACCGAGGACACCGAGGTCTACCTCGCCTACGACGACACTCACATCTACTTCGGGCTGTACGCCCACTACTCCGAGCCCTCGATGATGCGGGCGAACCGGGTCGACCGCGACCAGGCGTTCTTCGGCGACGACATCATCTCGGTCTACTTCGACCCGTTCCTCGACCAGCAGCGGGCGTACGTGTTCTCGGTGAACGGCTACGGCGTCCAGAACGACTCGATTCTCGAGGCGCGCTTCGGCAGCGGCAGCAGCGGCCGCAGCAGCCGGGGCGGCGGGTTCTCGATGGGCGGCCGCGGCAGCTTCACCGGCGTGCGCTGGGGCGACCGGTCGTGGGACGCCCTTTACGACACCGGCGGCACCGTCGTCGACGACGGGTGGACGGCCGAGATGGCCATTCCGTTCAAGAGCCTGCGCTATCCCAGCCGCAGCACCCACCGCTGGGGGTTCCAGATCGCCCGGCGCATCCGCGGCAAGGACGAGACCGTCGTCTGGTCGCCGATGTCGCGCGACGTGTCGGGCCTGCTGCCCCAGATGGGGGTGCTCGACGGGCTCAGCGACCTGTCCACGAGCCGCAACCTGGAGATCCTGCCCACCGCCACCGCCATCCGGGTCGACAGCCTCGATCGCAGCTCGGGCGGGCTGACCGACGAGGCGCAGCCGGAGGGCGGCGTCAACCTCAAGTACGGCGTGACGTCGAACCTCACCCTCGACGTCACCTACAACCCCGACTTCTCGCAGATCGAGTCCGACCGCCCGCAGATCGAGGTGAACCAGCGGTTCCCGCTGTTCTATCCCGAGATGCGCCCCTTCTTCCTCGAGGGGCAGGAGATCTTCAACATGCCGGGGCCGGTGAACTTCGTGCACACCCGCACGATCGTCGACCCCCGCTACGGCGGCAAGCTCACCGGCAAGGTCGGCAACACCACCGTCGGCGTGCTCGTCGCCAACGACGAGGCGCCCGGCAACCTCGGCGACGCCTACCGGGACAGCGACTTCCGCTACGGGAAGACCGCCGACGTGGTCATCGGGCGGGTGCGCTACGACCTGTACGCGGAGTCGCACATCGGGGCCATCGTCACCGACCGCGAGTTCCTCGGCGGGTACAGCCGCCTCGGCGGGCTCGACGGCAACTTCCGCTTGAGCGACGCGACGTCCATCGGGTTCCGGGCCATCACGTCGCAGAACCGCGACTGCGGGTCCTGGGGCGCGGAGGGCTGCGCGGGCGCGTTCGACGACACGGCCGGGAACATGTTCGACGTCGGCCTCCGCAGCAACGGCCGCAACCTGACCTACTTCGTGGCCGGCTACACCATCGATCCGGAGTTCGACACCGCGGTCGGGTTCGTCCGCCGGCGCGACATCAAGGCCGGCACCGGCAACGTCGGCTACCGCTGGTGGCCCGAGAGCTGGCTCATCAACTGGGGGCCGTCGTTCAACTACACCCGGAACTGGAGCTTCGAGAACGTCCTCGAGGACGAGATGGCCAACGCCGGGGTGAACTTCTCGTTCGCCAAGAACATCCGGGTGAACGCCGGCTACAGCCGCGACATGGAGCGGTTCGGCGGCATCAACTTCGACAAGGAGTACTACTCGCTCGGGGGCAACGTCAGCACGATCCGGGAGCTCTCGATCGGCGGGTTCTTCAGCTACGGCGACCAGGTGCGCTACGACCTCGCCAACCCCGCGAGCTCGTTCCTGGGGACCGGCGGCCGGGGCGGGGTCTTCATGTCGCTCCGGCCGTTCAGCCGGCTGCAGTCGCAGGTCAACATCAGCACGAGCAACCTCGTCGATCCCTTCTCGGACACCGAGATCTTCAACGTCAAGATCTACCGGGCGCTGACCACCTTCCAGTTCACCGACCGGCTCCTGTTGCGGAACATCCTGGAGTACAACACGTTCCAGCGCACGATGGGCGCGAACGTGCTCTTCACGTACCGCATCAACTCCGGGACCGTGTTCTTCATCGGCTACGACGACCGGTACCAGCAGGGCGACCTGATATTCGACAGGGCGAACAGCCAGTACGCGTACCTGGGCAATCCCGTGTTCTACACGACGGACCTCATGCGGACCAACCGCGCGTTCTTCACCAAGATCTCGTACCTGTTCCGCTACTGATCACGCACCCCGGCGCCGTGGAGGCGGTTCTCCACGGCGCCGGGACGCCTCTCCCGAGCACCGTTGCGTCCCCTGACCTGCCGCCCGCACGCGTGTCCCCCCGCCGTCCGGCAAGCGCCCCGCGGCGCTGGCCGCGGTTCCCGGCCGCCCGCGCCCCGACGGGGAACCGGGCCGGCCGGAGCGGGTCGAATGGCGTCCTAAGGTCCGATGCCATGTATGCTGTTTAGTGAGCTCCGTCGACGATGACTCAACCACGCGTCCGCGCCCGCGTCACTCGACTCGCCCTCATCGGCTGGGCCGTCGCCGCCACCGCGTCCGCCCAGGGCCTCGGGACGCTGACGGGGACCGTGACGACTCCCGCCGGCATACCGGTCGAGGGCCTGCGGCTGACCTTCACCGGGACGGACACGGTGGTGACGGTGGTGACGGCGGTGACCGACGGCGCCGGCGACTACCGGCTCGAGGGGCTGGAGCCCGGGCTCTACGACCCCACCATCGACGATCCGGAGCAGGCGGTGGAGCCCTCGTTCCCGGTCACGGTGGTCGCCGACATCACGATTCGCCGCGACTTCACGTTGCGCAGCGCCGCCGACGTCCAGGTCCGGCTGCGCGGCGGGGACCGGCTGCTCGGGGCGGGCCCCGGGCTCACCACGACGGTGGAGAACCTCGACGCGTTCGAGGCCCGCGACCACTCGTTGGCGACCTTCCTGCGGCGGGTGCCCGGCGTGAGCGTGAGCCGGGCGGGGGGCGTGGGCCAGCCGACCGCGGTGCGGTTGCGCGGCGCGCCCGTCACCGATCGCTTTATCCTGACCGACGGGTTGCCGTTCCCCGGATTCGGGGCCGAGCTCGATGCGTCGTCGCACCTGGAGTGGGCGCGGTTCGAGGCCGTCCGCGGCACGATGTCGACCCTGCACGGGGGGCTCGGGGGCGGCGTCCAGCGCCGGACGAAGATCGCCGGCGACCCGCGGGCGAGGAGCGTGTCGGTGGGCGTCGAGACCGGGGACCTGGGCTGGCGGCAGTACGAGGCGGCCACCACCGGCAGCCGGGGCGACTACGACTGGAGCATCGCGGGCCAGCGCCTCGAGACCGCCAACGAGCAGCCGAACAGCGAGTTCATGCGGACCGGGGTGGCCGGCACCCTCGGCCTCGCGCGCGAGAGCCTGTCGGTCGACTTCACGTTCCGCGGCGAGACGGCCGCCGTCGGGCGGTCGGGACCCACCTCGCTCCTGCGCGCGGACATGGATGCCTCGGAAGAGCGCACCCGGCTGATGACGGGGGTGACGCTGGGGCTGCGGCGGGGCAACAGCCTGCACGAGGGGCGCCTCGTCGTGTCGCGGACCGAGCGACGCACCCTGAACCCGCTGGATTCCCACGCCGTCAGCCTGTTTCCGGTCGACCGCGTCGGCATGCAGCTCGAGCTGCCCGACTTCGTGCTCGCGGACGGGCTGCGGGACGACCTGCAGACCGCCGAGCTCACGTACGAGTGGTCGTTGCGGCCCGACGAGTTCCACACGCTGGTCTTCGGGGGCGGGGCCGAGGTGCAGGCCGGCCGGTTCGGCGACCCGCTCGCCGCCCCCTTGGTCGACCCCGCGGCGGACGCCATGGACGATGCCATGGAGGACGCCGTGAGGGCCCCCGCGGGGTTCGACCAGCAGCGGCTCAACCTGGTCGCATACGGCGAGGACCGCATGCAGGTGTTCGACAACCTGACGGTCACCGCCGGCGGGCGCTTCGAGCGCTACGGGCCCTACCCGATCGCGGTGGTGCCGCGCGCGTCGGCCCGCTACGACCTCGGGCCCGGCGTCTTCGTGCACGGCAGCGCCGGCACCTCGGCCGCGGCGCCGACGCTGGCGCAGCGGTTCAGGGACACCCTGTGGTTCCGCGGAAACCCCGAGCTGCAGCTCGCCCGGAGCCGGGCGTTCGACGGCGGCCTGACCGCCGCGCTGTGGGGAGGGCGGGCCGAGGCCGACCTCACGGGATTCCGGAATACCTATGAGGACCTCGTCGTGTGGGGCGGCGTGGACATTCCCGCCCTCGACACGCTGCCCGAGTACCGCCGGCTGAGGCTGTCGGCGCGGAGGCAGCTCGTCGAGGACGTGCGGGCCGGGCTCCGCGACCCGCTGGTGGCGACGGCGACCTTCGATCAGGCGCGGACGAGCTACGTCAACCTGCCGTCGAGCCGGACCCAGGGGGTGGAGGCGTCGTTCACCGCGACGCCGGTGTCGGGGATCGAGCTCGTCGCGGCCTACACCTTCACCGACAGCCTCGTCACCCGCGGCACCGGGCGCATCGCGACCGGGGAATGGTTGCCGGGCGTGCCGAGGCAAAAGGCCGTGTTCGCCGCGGCCCTCGACCTCGGCCCCGTTTCGGCCGGCGGCACGATGACCTGGGTCGGGGAGAGGCAGACCGACGCCGACTTCTTCAGCGAGGTGTTCGGCCTCGACATGCTGGCCGCCTACCGGCGCTGGGACGCGTACGCCCAGGTGCGCCTCGGCGACCGGATCAGCGTGTCGGTCGTCGGCGAGAACCTGACCGACGAACGGTACGAGGACTGGGCCGGGTTTCCCGCGCTGGGCCGGTTCGTCCGCGCGGGCGTGCAGGTAGGGTTCTAGGAAGACCGGATGCTGCAGAGATTCTGGCCCATCGTCCCGCTGGCGGCCGGCGTCTCGCTGGCCGCGTGCCAGGAGACTCCGCTCGCGCCGACCGACGTGGCGCCGCGGCACGATCCGGTCGTGATCTCCCTGGCGCCCGAGCCGCTCTACGCCGTCCCGTCGAGCGGCGTGAGCTTCGTGGCCGACGGCGAGGTGCGGGAGTACGCGTACCGCGTCTCCTTCGACCTCATCCTGCGGGCCCATTCCGACAACGAGATCGGCGTCATGCTGACGTCCGACAGCGTCGTGCTCCAGCAGCTGGTGAGCGTGCCGGTGGAAGGCCCCGGCGGCGGCGTCGACCGCGAGACCTGGCGGTTCGAGGCGCAGTCGGGCGACGACCGGATAGAGGCGAACGAAGAGACGTCGCGCGCGTTCGACGTGTGGTATACGCTGCCCAGCGGCGGGCGGGAGGCTCTCATCGCGCTGAGCCTCGACTTCGTGGACGACAACGGCACCCCCTTTTCCCAGGTCCACCAGGTGGCGGTGGAGCCGCTGCCGGAGCCGTGACCACGACGGGCGCCGTCGTCGGAACCCGGCGTCGCAGGAGCTCGTAGACGGTAGCGAGGGAAACGCAGCAGCCGATCCGATTTCCTTCCTTCGATGTGTCCCCTCGACCAAAGAGCAGGAGAGGTCTCGTGAGAAACCATCGATTCGGTCGTCTCTGTGGCGTCGTCATGGCCGTGCTCCTGGTTGCGGCCGGATCCGGGGTTGCCCACGCGCAGGAGGTCGAACGATTCATCAAGGTGACCGACCGCGACCGCGAGCCGGTGACCGATCTCGGCGCGGGCGACTTCACGGTCGAGCACGACGGCCGGCGCGTCGACGACGTGCGCGTGGAGCTCGTCGACCAGCCGTTGCGGGTGGCCCTGGTCGTCGACGACGCGGACGGCGCGGGGCTGTTCTTCCGGTACCTCCGCGACTACCTGCCCGAGTTCGTGAGGGCCCTGCCCGAGGACGCCGAGATCGGGCTGATCCTGCTGTCGGGCCGCCCGCGCACGGTCGTCGACTACACCGACGGCCGGGACGCGGTGATCGAGACGCTCGGCGAGTTCTTCGTGGAGGAAGACCGCGCGGCGGGATTCTTCGCCGGTCTCGAGGAGACCGTGGACCGCTGGGACGAGGACCTGCGGTGGCCGATCCTCGCGATGGTCGCGACGGACGGGCCGGCGCAGAACCCGCCCACCGACGGCCGCTACCAGGCCGCCATGCGGCGCCTGTTCGAGCGCGGGGCGATCGTCAACTCGCTGATGCTGATGCTCCCGACGCGGGCGTCCGGGGGCGGCTACCAGACCGCGGTCGCGAACAACGCGGCGCAGGTGACCGGCGGCTGGCACGACACGGTCCCCGGCCCCAGCCAGATCATCGGCGACAAGCTCCAGGAGATGGCGGCCGAGATCACGAGGCAGTACGAAGATACGCGCTACCAGTACGCGGTCTCCTACCAGGTGCCGCGCGGCGCCGACCCCGAAGCCAGCGCTTCGGCCTCCGTCCGACGGTCGGGCGTTGGGCTGAGCATCTCGGCCAGCGGCCGGCCCCGCGCTGCCGCGCCGGCCGTCGCCGATGCCTCCGAGGTGGGGAACAGCCGCGAGGAGCTGTTCAACCAGGGCGAGGCGGAGTTCGCGGCCGGCAACAGCGCCGCGGCGGTCGAGTGGTTCCAGAGGGCCCACGAGCGGGACCGGCGCTGGGTGCTGCCGCTGTACAGGCTGGGGCTCGTCTCGCTCAACCTGGGCGACATCGAGGGGGCCAAGGAGTGGCTGCAGCAGGCCGTCGACGCGGACAGGAACTCGGCCGAGGGCCAGCAGGCGGCCGCGATACTGGCTTCGCTGCCGTAGAGTCGCCGCGGTAGGAGGTCGCGGGTTCCCGGACGGTGGTTGGGCGTCGAGCGCCGGCGACGATTGGCGGGGCATCGCCCCCTCACGCCTGGTCAGGCGGGCGCCTCGGCCGTTCGGCGGCGCCCGTTCGGGCGCGGGTGCAACGCGGGGTTTCACCACGGGCTGCTGGACGGGCCGGCGTCGCCGCGCGATCGTGCGGCCACCGACGTCGGGAACTTCGCCGCCGCGGTATTTCTGCGGCGCAGCGGATTGTCGCGCGGCCAGCCCGCTCGGCGAGTGCACGGTTCCCCGGTCTCGGACGCCCGGGCGGACTTCCTGTATGCTGATCCTTCCGTTTCCCTAGGTTGGAGGTTTCACGTGCACCGATCCATCTGCGGCCTCGCACTCGGCCTGACCGTTCTCGCCGGCGCCGCTGCCGCCCAGGACATCCATCTCGACCGGCTGACCCTGCCCGAGGGGTTCTCCATCGAGGTCTATGCGGCCGACGTGCCCAACGCCCGGTCGATGGCCCGCTCGCCGGGCGGCACCCTCTTCGTCAGCACCCGCTCGCGCGGCGACGTCTACGCCGTCGTCGACGCCGACCGCGACCACCGCGCCGACGAGGTGCACGTCCTCGACACCGGCCTCAACATGCCCAACGGCGTCGCCTTCCGCGACGGCTCGCTCTACGTCGCCGAAGTGAACCGCGTCCTCCGCTACGACGGCATCGAGTCGCGGCTCGACGCCCCCCCCGAGCCGGTGGTCGTCGACGACGAGTTCCCGACCGACCGGGCCCACGGCTGGAAGTTCATCCGCTTCGGGCCCGACGGCAAGCTCTACATCCCGGTCGGCGCGCCGTGCAACATCTGCGACAACACCGACCAGGACATCCGCTACGCCACCATCACCCGGATGAACGCCGACGGCAGCGAGCAGGAGGTCTTCGCCCACGGCGTGCGGAACACCGTCGGCTTCGACTGGCACCCCGACACCGGCGAGCTGTGGTTCACCAACAACGGCCGCGACTGGCTGGGCGACGAGAGCCCCGGCGACACCCTGCACCACGCCCCCGCGATCGACATGCACTTCGGCTATCCCTTCTGCCACGAGGGCGACATCGCCGACCCCGAGTTCGGCGACCGGCGGAGCTGCGACGAGTTCACGCCGCCGGCCCAGGTGCTCGGGCCCCACGTGGCGTCGCTCGGCATGCGGTTCTACACCGGCTCGATGTTCCCGGCCGAGTACCAGGGGAAGATCTTCATCGCCGAGCACGGGTCGTGGAACCGCACCGACGAGGCCGGGCACACCGGCTACCGCATCACCGTCGCCACCCTCGACGGCGACGAGGTCACCGACTACTCGGTCTTCGCCGAGGGCTGGCTGAACCCCGACAACAGCTCGTGGGGCCGGCCCGTCGACGTCGAGGTCCTGCCCGACGGCTCGCTGCTGGTGACCGACGACCGGGCGGGGGCCATCTACCGCATCGCCTACGGCGGGTGAGCGGGGCGCACGTCAGGGGAGCGGCAGGATGACGTTCCGCACGGTGCGGCGAATCATGCTCGCCGGCGCCCTCGTCCTCGCGATGGGGGCGCCGGCCGTCGCGCAGCCCACGCCCGAGCTGATCCGCGCCCGCACCGAGCGCGAGTGGACGATCAAGGCCGACAAGATGCGGCGGCACCTGCTGCCGCTCATGCGCCGCCACGAGATCGATCTCTGGATCATCCTCAGCCGCGAGAACGCCCCCGACCCCGTCCTCGAGCTCTTCGGCGGCTACGGCATCACCGGCTGGTACGGCCACCGCAACGCCTACCTGTTCTTCGACGCGGGGGCCGACGCCGGCCTCGAGACCACCGCCATCGGCACCCACCTGAGCGGCCACCTCCGCCGGTTCTACGACACCCGGACCCTCTACGGCGAGGAGGGGCTGATGCCCCACCTGCGCGAGTACCTCGACGCGCGCGACCCCCGGCGCATCGCCGTCAACCAGTCGCGCACCATCAGCATGGCCGACGGCCTCACGGCCGAGCTCAAGGACTACCTGCTCGAGACCCTCGGCCCCGACCGCGCCGGCCGCCTCGTGTCGTCCGAGCCCCTCGTCGTCGACTACGCCTCGACCCACACCGAGGCCGAGCACGAGGTGCAGCGCGAGGCCAGCACGGCGACGTTCGACATCCTGCGCCGCGCGTTCTCCGCCGACGTCATCACCCCCGGCCGCACCACCCTGATGGACGTGCGGTACTGGATCACGGCCGAGTGGAAGCGCCTCGGGTTCGAGTTCAACTTCCCCGGCTCGCTCGACCTCCAGCGCCCCGGCGGCGTCAGCCTCGACGACGCGGACGACCCCACCATCGAGCGCGGCGACCTCCTGCACGTCGACTTCGGGGTCCGCACCTCGGGCATCGTCGCCGACCAGCAGAAGATGGCCTACGTCCTCCGCGAGGGCGAGACGGCCCCGCCCGAGGGCCTCGTGCGGGCGTTCGAGGCCTCGTCGCGCGCGGCCGAGCTGATTCTCGAAGAGATGCGGGTCGGCCGCACCGGCATCGCCATCAAGGAGTCGGCCGAGCGCCGCGCCGCCGAGGCCGGCATCGACCTGCTCGTCTACTCGCACGTCCAGGGCTACTGGGTGCACGACGCCGGCATGTGGGCCATCTTCGACTGGCCCGAGCGCTACGGCGACCACCCGCGGTTCCCGCTCAAGGACGGCGACTGGGTGTCGCTGGAGTTCGCGGTGACGGTGCCCGTGCCCGAGTGGGACGGGCAGGCGGTCTCGATCATGCGGGAGGAGGACACGCTGATCACGGCGGGGGCGCCGCCCGAGTACCTGTCGGGGCCGCAGGCGGAGCTGTGGGTGATCGAGTGACGGGCCGGGGCGCGTCCGCCGACCGGTTGCCGCGGGCGCACGTCAGATTCGAGGAGGAAATCGCTGGAGTCACTGACGCGCAAGCAGTCCGGCAAGACGGCGACCTGAGGAGCGTATGGAAGATGCTCGGCGCGGTGGTGACCGTGGTCAACCGGTTCTCGAGGGCCCCACCTGCACGGCGTCTGCGCGGGCGAGCAACTCGTCGGCGGTCTCGCACCGCACGATGAGGTCGCCGACCTCGGCCAGCCGTTCGGGGTCGGCGATGCGTTTCAGGACAGGAGCCAGGCGTTCCGCCGCGCCGGCGTCGAACCGCGACCCGGCCTGACGGCGCAACAGGGCCCGTTGCTGCTCGAGTCCCTGCGCGATGCCCCGCTCCAATCCCTCCTGAAGCCATTGCCGGGGCCACTCGCTCACCCGCTCTTCAAGCGTCATTCTCACGTCCTCCAGCGTGTACGCGGGCGCGGGCGGCGGGTCGCCCGGCGCGAGGCGACACGCCAACCGCCACACCCATTCCGCGAACACCCGCGCCAGACGCTCCTCGTCCCGCGCCCACACCCGCTGCTGAAGCGCCGCCAACACCCGCCGCAGATCCTCCGGCGACCGGCTCTGCTCCAGCGCCGCCACCGCCGCCATCAGGTTGCCCTCGGGGGCATCGTCGCTCCGTACGCGGCGCTCGTCAAGGACGACGTAGCGCTGCGCCGGCTGATACGGGGCCAGCGAAGGCGAGACCGGCGCGATCAGCCCGCCCACGTCGCGGGGCGCCCGCCACGGCGCCGCCCCGTTGTAGAGCACCACGGGCAGCACCGGGGGCCGGCGGCCGTCAGGTTCCAGGGCCCGGTTGCGAGCCAGCTCCTGGTACAGCAACGTGGTGTACTCCAGGATGCGGAGCGCCATGTCGGGATCGTCCTGGGACTGGAACTCGAGCAGGACCAGCACGTGCAGCCAGGCGTCTCGGCGTCGGACCCGCCACACGGTGTCGCCGCGGCGGGCGCGCCGCTCGTCGCTGACGTACTCGGCGGAGAGCTTGTCGAGGGTGGAGAAGTCGACAGCGTCGATCCAGTCGCCCCCGACGAATCCGCGGAGCAGGTCCTCGACCAGGCGGGGGAAGGCGAAGAGGCGCTTGTAGTGCTCGTCGTGCATCTGGATTCCACCCGGCTCCCGCGTCCGCGGAGGTTCATGGAGGCCCGGACCGGCGCCGCGGTCGACGAGGTGTCTTCACTAGCAAGAACAGGGCCAACGCGGGACGACCCCGCGGGCGCGAGGAAGACGCGGGCGGCGAGAGGCCGACAGTGCAGAACCTGCAACCGCGGGGCTGCGCGGCGGTGGCGTGGAATTCGTCGAGCACCACGGTCACGCCGGCCCCGTACAGCGGGGCCACGGCTGCGGCCACCCCGGCAGACCCGTGACCGTGTGCCCCCAGCAGCGGTGGGTCCGCCGGGTCCTGGCCCGAGCCACTCCCGTGAGTCGGAGCCCGACAGCGTCAGGGGCCGTCACCGCACAATCCGGACGTGCACCCGGTTGCCGCCCGGGGAAGGCGCGCGACCGGCCACATGAGGTATAATCACAGCTGGATCCGCGCCCGCGGGCCCCGCGCACTGTCGATGCGGTGAGGTGGCCGAGAGGCTGAAGGCGGCGGTTTGCTAAACCGTTGAAGGGGCATAAACCTCTTCCCAGGGTTCGAATCCCTGCCTCACCGCCACTCCGATTGCGTAAGCAAGTGCCAATAGAGGGCCTCGTGAATCGACGTTTCCCGCAGCGCAGAAGCGGCCTTGGTGACCGGTGGCCGCAGGGCAGGACGCCGATCTCCTCTTGAGATGCGCCAGGGCGCCGGCATGGTCCGGTCGTGCGAAGTCGGTCCGGACCCACTCGCCGCGACAGCTCGCGCCCGCGGGCGGCATCAGCGCCAGCAGAGTCCGCATGAAGTGCACGGAAGCGCCGCAAACTCGCCCTGCTCAGCATCTCTCCGTTAGTTGGGACTTTCGTGCGATCCGAGAGCGCCAGAGCACGCCAAGGCCCATGGACCAGACTGCGCAGGAATGCCGTCCAGAAGGGGCGTGTCAAAACGCCCCACACCGGCGCCGAACATGTAGCCGCTCTCGTCCGCGTTTAACCTAACCGCCATCGACAACCCGTAGGCACGCCATTGACATGACCGAACACGACCGACCCTCGAACCGCTACGGTGACAATGACTCTCGACCCTCCTTCCTGAATTCCGAACACTACCTTCAAACCCATCTGATCTGCATCGATTACGCCGCCACCCTCGGAGTCCCCCCTTCACAATCGCTGGATGGACTCCCCGAAGGCACCCGCCCCTTGCCGCTTTCCAAGATACGGATCGATGAGCAGGACAGGCTGCTACCCTTGAAGGGTACTTTGCGTTCTATTGTGACCTCCTGGGATTCACAATGGAGGTTTCCAGGGGAGGAATGGACAGTCTTCCTGACTACTACGGCGGTACACTCTGCGCCGCGATCCAAAGCCCTCAGGTGAAGGTCTATTTGTTGTCAGACTCCTGCATAGCATTAGCTTCTGTCAACGACACCGCTGCCTTCGTTCATTTCGTAGTCACCGCCACCGCAGCGTGGATGTCTAATGGCCTTCTTCCTCAATGCTCGGTAGGGTACGGCAGCTTTGTGGAGCGCGACTCGCATGCCGGCAGTCGTCCTCCTAATTTTTTCGGTACCCAAATAGTCGGTACCGCACTGATTGACGCTGTCGAAGTCATGAAGCGTGACAGGTCGTTCGGCTCGAGGATACTGTTGTCCGCATCTGCGGAGAGGCGCTGGCCGCGTGATCAGCGGCTGCTTACAGTAGGCAGCGGGCACGCCAGGGAGTTTCTTCCGGGCAAGCCGGCGTCTCATTGTCTTTTTGAATGTGTCTACTATCTACTGTGTAGTCGGGAGCACCAACCAGGCAGCGCCGCATTCACTACGTCTGGTCAGCCGCGTCTCGGGTCAAGACGGCGGACACTGACATCAGGCAAATTGCATGCACTCTCGTCGCCCCCCACTGCGACGTTTCTCATTATCAGGAGGCGACGCGCCGCCTCGACGAAGTGCTGAGCGCCTATGCGTAGTCTCTATGTCTATGGGCAGTTCGGGTTCCCGAAGCTCACGGAACACCAATTGACTAACGGTAACGCCCGGGACAACTCTGCTCACGATCACGTCGCCCAGCCGACGGAGACGATTTCGGCTTGTTCGAGTGCAGGCTTCAGCCCGCCGCGGCTGTCGTAGTCGTCGCGCCATCCGGGCGCAGGCGGACCAGCTCGCGGTAGAGGTCGATGCAGATCCGCGGGCTCATGCAGACCACCATCGCCTTGCCGTCCATCGCCTCCTGGCGACGCTCGAAGTGCTCGAGGATGTCGCGGGCGACCAGTGCCACGCGCTTCTCGGCGCCGACAATCGCCTTGAGTTGCGCTCATTTCGTCCTTCAGCTTCTCGCGGCGGTCGACCTCCTCGCCCGCGGTCACTTCCTCGAAGCCGGCGTCGATTGCCGGTCTCGCCGTCTCGTCGAGAGCCAGCTTCGCCAGACGGCTCTCGTAGTAGATCGGCACGGTCGCCCCGTCCGCGACCGCCCGCTGGATGTCGTAGATGCGGATGTGGTCGCCGAACACGGCGCGGGTGCTGGCGTCGGCCAGCTCGGTGGGCGTGCCGGTGAATCCGATGAACGAAGCGTTGGGCAGCGCGTCCCGCATGTGGCCGGCGTAACCGTTGAGGAAGTCGTACTGGCTGCGGTGCGCCTCGTCGGCGATCACCACGATGTTGCGCCGGCTGGACAGCAGCGGATGCCGGTCGCCCTTCTCCTCCGGGAAGAACTTCTGGATCGTCGTGAACACCACGCCGCCTGATTCGACCGCGAGCTTCGCCCGCAGATCGGCGCGGCTCTGCGCCTGGACTGGCGGCAGCTCGAGCAGGTCGGCGCAACGTGAGAAGGTGGTGAACAGTTGGTCGTCGAGGCCCGCGACGACCATCCGATGGACGTCGCGGTTGCGGGCTTCCAACGTCGCCCCGGGCGGCCGGGTGAGCCGGCCCAGGGCGTCGTCGAGCGCGTTGTCGGGCCGGTTCGGATCGAGCTGGACGAGCGTGGACCGCAGGGGGTTGTTCAGCATGACCTCGCTGTAGTCCACGCGTTCCGCCGCCGGCGTGTCGGGTGCGATGTCCGGGCCGTGGAGGACGGTCCAGCCAAGCGACGCCAGCCAGTCGAGGGCGACGGACTCGACGGTGGACTCCGAGACACCGGACGGTGGCATGGCCTTCAAGGGTTTCCCGATTCGTCTCCGACGTCGCGAAGGACGCCTTCAACGTGCGGACTCAGTAGTCTCCACCGCTCGCCCGTCCGTTCGAGATCGCCCGCCAGCACGACTAGTGCGCGATCCTTGTGAGCCTGAACTGCCCGCTCGTAGTCCGCCTGTTCCAGAACCGCCACGACCGATTGCGGCTGCCCGTCGATATCGGTCGCGAGACGGATTGTCCCGTCGTCTTCGGTCTCCCCCCGCTTCAGGCGGCGCACGAAGCCGTGGAGACGCACGTCCGGTCGAGGCGCGCGCTCGCGGAGCGAGCGCGCCGCTTCGCGTAGCACGGCCGCATCCGCCCGGCCGAAACGAGCGACGGCTCCCGTTGCGCCAACCGGCCGAGTCCGAGCCCACGAGACGCCGACGTCCAGCGTCGGAAACGGTTCGATGATCCGGACCAGGGCCTCGCACAGGTTGGCGCTCACTCCGCTGGCCACCGTCTCCTCGAACGCGCCGTCATCACCGGCCGCCGCGCGTTCCGTCGCCTGACGCGCCGCGGTGACGGCCTCGACCAGCCGCCGCGTCATCCGGCGTTCGATCGGCCCGTTGCGATCATCCGGGTCCGGGAACAACGCGGGCATCGGTGGCGGCACGACGGGCGTCAGCAACGTCACCACGAAGCTGCCCTGGTCCGTCTGCCCGAGTCGCATCTGCTTCAGCAGATCCGCCGCTTCCCGGTTCGCGCCGGCCCGGTAGACCGGCTGCGGTTTCCCAAGCGAACACGCCGCCGACAGCAAGAGATCGCGGGCACCGCCGATGAGGTTCACGCCGTCGTTCAACGTTACGCTGCCGTCGTCGCTCTCCGCGGCGCGGACGCGAACGACGTCACGATCAGCCGTCGCCAAATCCCGATACAACGCCAGTTCCTCCCGTTCGGCAACCTTGGCGAATATCCCGATAAGCTGGGATACGACTCTCGAATAATCTCCCAGACGCCCGGTTCGTGGAAGGATCACTTCCGGCTTGCCGTCTGCCGCGTACACATCCGAGTGTTCGCCGTAGCTCTCAGTTTTGCGCCAGCCCGCAGAGCGGGCATACGCGGCAAGCGCCGCTGGCGAAACCGCAACCAGAGTGCTATGGTCCCGAAGATCCACGCTCATTGAATCCTCCCGCGTCTCGACTGGTCCATCAGCCACCGAAGAGTCGCCACGTTGAACCGGTTGCCGACGGGAATCTCCACCGTAACGGAAGAGGTATTGTCAGTTGCGGGACTGTCTCTCAGATTCAGCCAGTACGCCCGTCGCCGAATCGTTAGCCCATCCTCTGCGATCGTGATCCACTCTGCTTCGTTCTGAGGTAGATCCACCACGACGAGCAGGCGCGGCGTCTGCACACCTTCACTGAGCAAATCGTAGTTCCGACGCTTCAATGGAAACCGTCGGTAACCGCCCACTGGATCGGGCAGTTTGACCGTCGCCTTCAACTGCAAGTCCAATGCGGGGCGCATCTTCCCACCGGCATGAATCCGAAGATCGACGCCGTCTCTATCGAAGTCGCATTCACCGACGGCATAACCGGCGGCCGCAGCAACAGCCCTGGCGTACACCCGGGACAAGGCCTCCTTGCGATCGCCGGCCCCCAACAACGTGTCTGTCACTTCATCGGCCCTCTTCGGGGGACGGCGCGCCACAGCGCCCTCAGACGGGTGTGTCAACCAGCGGCGGGCACGGCCACGAAGGTGGTGGTGCGGCGCGGCGCCTGCACGAGTTCGCCGTGTTCACGCAGGTTCTCGATGTGGAAGGCGATGGCCGCACGCATCTCGGCAATCACCTCGTCCCGGGTGGCGCCCGTTACGACGCAGCCGGGCAGGTCCGGAGCGAAGGCCGAGAAGTTCCGCGGTGTCTGTTCGATGACGATGGCGTACTCCATGCTTGCTCCTCGCCTCCTCACTCGTCCAGGCCGGCTTGCTTCACGATGCTGCCCGCGACGGCGGTGGAATCCCGCGTCGATTTGAGCGTGTTCCGGGCGGCCTGACGCGCCCTTTCGAGCTCCTGCTCGGCGTCGGCGACGGAGTGTAACGCTCGCCGCTCGAACTGATCGAGGACCTCTCGCTCCTCGGGGCTCACCTTCTCGCTCACGTCCGATGTCTCCTGGGATGGTCGCCCGTCGCGCGGCGGCTCGCGGTCCTCGCGGTCACTTGTCGCCTCCGAACCCCAGCATCTTCAGGTTCTCGGCGATGGCTGCATCCAGCCGCGCCCCTCGGCCTGGTGCGCCTGCAGATCCCGGACCAGCCGCCGCATCTTCGCCTCGAAGGGCTCGCCGTCGTGGGGCTGCAGCGCGGCGTGTAGAACTCGCCGCCCTTCTTGCCCTCGGCGCTCGCGAACTGCGAGAGGAAATACTCGTAGACGCGGCCGAGCACGTCGCGCGAGCGGGCGTCCTCGTCGCCCACCTGGATGTTGCTGACGAGGTCGATCAACTGCCCGAGCCGGCGCTTGTCCAGCGCGGGCCGGGCGTAGTCGCGCGGCAGCACGTCCTCGAGCGCGGGGTTGTCGCGCTCGATTGCGGCCATCGCCTGATCGACGGTCAGGCCGATGGTCGACTGCCTCGCCTGGGCCTTCAGGTGCGTCCAGCGGGCCTCCGGCGGCACCCAGAAGATGTTCTCGGCGGTGTACTCGTCGCGGTCCTCGGCGGCGTCCTCCCCGAACTCGGCCAGCACCGCGGCATGGCGCTCGTCGAAGGCGTCGGAGATGTACTTCAGGAAGATCAGCCCGAGCACGACGTGCTTGTACTCGGCGGCGTCCATCGAGCCCCGCAGGGCGTCGGCCATCGCCCACAGCTCGGCTTCATGGCCGACGGTGGCCCCGTTCGGGGTCACCCCCGCCTCGCCTGCCCGCTTCCCCGACCGCCGTCGCGCCATGTCTGGACCTCCGTCGCACGAACCCGGGCAGGGAGCCGCCATCCGGCCCCGTCACCCGTTAGCGTACAACCGGCCGGCGGTCTGTCTCAATGGCACGGGCCGGCTGTCGGCCGGCGGCTGCCTGCGTCGGTCAGCGACGGCAACCGGAGGTCCGAGGACTCCCGTCGACGATACCCAACGCCGGACGGGCAGGCCCCGGAGCCGGCGGGTGCCGCCCGCGGCAGGGAGGTGCTTGATGCTCACGTATTGCGCACAACGGTCCTTGTGGATCGCTTTCGGCCGAAAAGTGATCGTCAACGGTGAGGGTGCGGTGGTTCGGGCTTCCCCGAACAGCCCGGTCGGGGCGGTCCTGGGACCGCCACGCGCAGGCCACCGGCCGCACGGCCGGCCGCTGCTGCGTTCCGGGCTCCACCCGTGATCCGAATCCAGGCACTCCCACCCGTTCCAGCCGACGCATCATCTTCCGTCCGTCGAGCTCCGCTTCACACTGCTCTTCACATCCGGTACACTGTTCTGGCTGGATTTCCCTGGTCGGAGGACAGATCAACCTGGTGCACGCGACCGAGACTCCCTTGAAGGGGCCCCCGCCACCCGAGATTCCCCTGGACGCGGCACCCTTGGTGCGCGTCATCGCGCAGGTGCGCTATCCGTTGATCGCGTCCGTGGAGAACCGCGGCTTCATCGGCCCCTTTCAAGAGGCGATCCGCAACGATTATCCGACGCTGAGGCCGGAGCAGAGCCGCAGCGTGGTGCTGGGCCCGGAGGGCCCACTCAGCACGCGGTCCGACGTGTCGTGGCGGTTCAGTGACGAGAGCGGGACCTGGCGGGTGACGCTCGCGCCGGATTTCCTCGCGATCGAGACGTGGCGGTACACGAGCCGCGACGACTTCCTCGACCGGTTCCGCCGAGTACTGACCGAGCTCCACGAGCACGTCAACCCGCGGACTGTCGATCGCCTCGGCGTTCGGTACATCGACAGGATCCTCGGCGAGGACCTCGGTGCCTTGCCGCAGCTCGTGCGGCCGGAGGTGGCTGGAATCCTGGCGACGCCGCTGGCCGAGGACGCGCACGAGCTGGTTTCCCAGACCCTGTTCCGGCTGCCCGGCAGCAACGGCCAGCTCAGGGCCCGGTGGGGACGCGTGCCCGCGCGGAGTACGGTTGACCCGGCGGCGGTCGATCCCGTCGACGAGCCGAGCTGGATTCTCGACATCGATGCCTTCCGGCAGGAATCCAGCGCATTCGACGTGGAGTCGATCGGTTCACGCGCGAGGACGCTCGCCGAACGCATCTACAGCTTCTTCCGCTGGGTCGTCACCGACGAATTCCATCGCCGCTACGGAGGAGTGTCGTGAACCCTCAGTACTCTTCCAAGGCCTCCCGCGCCCCGCGGCGCGGGGCGGACACGAGCGCATCCACTGGATACGGGCTTCGCGGGTCGCTGACCCCCATCGCGGTCATCATTGCGGCTTGGCAGCCGCTGGCGGACGGCACTTCGTCCACCGCTTCCATGGGCGTGTGGCCGGAACCGTTCACGTGGGACGGCCAACGGACCGCGGGTGGTGACTCCTGGACTGCGCCCGCGGAGACGGACCGAGTCACGGCGACTGCGTCGGATGTCACGAGCCGCGCGGTCTCGGAGTTGCGCCGCATTTCGGGATTGACATGGGAGCAGCTCGGGCAGCTCTTCGGGGTATCGCGGCGCAGCGTGCACTTCTGGGCCAGCGGCAGAGCGATGAACGCAGCGAACGAGCAGCACCTCCTCAGGGTGCTCGACATCGTGCGGCAAGCCGACCGGGGAGACGCCAGAAGCAACCGCGCCGCGCTGCTCATGGTATCCGCCGGGCACGCGCCCTTCGACCTCTTGATGTCGCGGGCGTTCGACGAGGCGAGTGCGCGGCTCGGTCGCCGACAGCGGGGGCGGCGTGTCGAGCTGGGCGAGCTCGATGCGCAGGCCCGGGCCGAGCGCACGCCGCCCTCGCCCGAGAACCTGCTCGATGCGATGAACGACCAGGTCCATCGGGATGCTGGAAGCAGTCGCGCCGCCGGCGCTACGAGGAACATGCGGCGTGAATCGAGAGGATGAGGCTCATCCGCCCGCCGCCGCTCGCATCGACGAGGCGCACCGGGTTCGCGTCGACGAGGCGCTCGGCTCGTGGCGGCAGGGCGACTGTGTGCTGGGCCACCAGGCGTTCCTGTTCCGGTTGAACCCCCGCGCCCCGATATCCGAGGCGGCCGCGGTCGCGGCCTTGGACGGCGCAGACGCCGCGGAAACCCAGGTGCACGGGTTTGCCGTCGTGACGCAGACGTGCGATATCGTCCGGGCCTGCGGAAGCCGGCCATTCGTCCATGTCTGCCCGCTGGTGGCGGTCGACGCCGACCGGCTCGCGGAGATCCGACGTGGGCGCAGACCCAACTACGCGTTCCTTCCCGGAACCGCGCCCCAAGGTCTCGTTGTCGACCTCGATCGCGTGATGACCGTGGAGAAGGCCGTCGTGGCCGACTGGAGCCGCGTCGCCGGCACACATGACGACGGGGAGGCCCGGACTCTGCGGCTCGCACTGACCCGCAACCGAAGCCGCGTGGCGTTTCCCGATGACTTCGTGCAGTTGGCGTCGGGCCTGACGCGCCGGATGTCGAGAAAGCACGATGCGCAGAGCGACGAGGGGCGCGCGCTTCGCGCGTTGCGTGAGATTCGAGTGCGGGCCGAGCCCTCCTGGCGGAATGCTGAAGTGGCTCTGCTGTTCCTGTTCGTTCGCGACGATGCCACGCCGACCCTTGCCGGGCAGACCTGGGACAACTATCTGGACCTGTGGCTGCGCCGTGTCCCGCCCGAGGGCCGCTTCACACGCGTCGACGGGGTGGTTCAGACGCTCGACGACCTGACCGGTCGCGAGTACGTCGAGAGCGACCCGCTCGACCTCGATCACCTGTCGCTCGGCTTGGGACGCGAGCCGGGCGTCTGAGCGGTTCGATTCCTCGGTTGATGGGAGCCGCCGGACCGAACACACGAAGTCGAACGAAACCGGGCCACGCCGCCAACGGGTCGCGGTCGGCGTCGACCCATGGCGCATGGTCTCCTCCTCAGGTCCCGGAGGCGGCCACCGCGTCGTGCAGCCGGGCGAGGTCGGGTGTGCAGGGCGCAGCCTGCTCTCCGCCCGGCGCCGCGCGTATCAGGCCCCTCACGCAGGAGATGTCCTCCGCGTACTCGGTGAGTCGCCGCCGGTAGCTCGCGCGGGTCTTGGTGCACACGAGGGTGAACGGGCTGCCGCGCCGCTCGGTCACGTGCTCGATGTCCAGCCCGCGGTCGTCGATGGCTTGGTGCAGATGGGCGCGCAGGGCCTTGCGCAATCGAAACCTCGCGACCTGGGCGGCGGGGTCCCTGCAGAAGTCGCGAAGCCTCCGGCAGTGCTCGCATCGGCACCCGGTGTCGCCGTCGATGGTCCAGTCGCGCGGCTCCTCCGGAGGCCTCGCGCTACGCGCCAGGAGGAAGTGGGCCGCGTGGCGCCACAGTAGCGCGAAGGCGCGGGTGGCGGCCGCGTCCTCCTCGCCATGAAGTCGGGCGAGGACGGCGGGAAGCGTCCGGTCGGGCGTGACGACCTTCGGCCGCCCGGCGACGGTCTCGGCTGCCGCCATGGCCTCGGCCGGCGACCCCCGGCGCCAGGCCAGGGTGAAGAGATCGTCGACGGCCTCCACCCCGAACCGTTCCGGCGCCTGGAGCATCGGCTCGAAGGAGCGCCGCCGCGGCTCGGGCGGCAGCGCCGCGGGCAACGTTCGCAGAATGGCACGAACGGTAGCCTGCAGCACACGGTCCCAGGCCGCGCGCGACGACTGGTCCCGCGTCTCGTCGAGGCACCGGACGAGCGCCAACGTGGCCGTCGGTCGTCGCCGAAGATGCGCCGCCGCGAGCTCGGTCAGGAATCGGCGGGCGGCGGACGGTCCGATCATGTCCACGACGAGCGCCAATGGTTCGTTCTCGCTGCCATCGTAGCGCCTCAAGACCACCTTCGCCAGAAAGCGCGCGGCCCGGTTCTCGTCTCCGGTCGAGTGCAGCAGGCGCAGCATCGGGGCGCGAGCGTGGGTGTCCTCGTCGTCGGGGCCGGTGGGCCAGATGTCGATCAGCCGGTTCAGGAGCTCCTGGATGCGTTCGCCCCCCGTATCCGGAAGCCGGTCGAGCTCGTCGGCGACCCAGGCGACGGCCGGCGCGATGTCGCTCCGTGCCACGATCTCCAGCGCCTTCGATAGGGGCCACAGGACGAGGGCCGCACGGCGATAGGCGCGCTCGACGCTCACGCCCTCGTTGCCCGACGCGTACACCCGCTGCGCGTCCGGCGTCGCATCGTCGAGGGCGCCGCGCGGGAGCAGCTCACCGGGAAGCAGCTCGACCTCGCCCAACCGCGGCCGTCGGCCGTCGGGGCGCGCCCAGCCGTCCAGCCATTCTCGGCTGTCGGTGACGTCGCCCATCTCCCACCCTTCTTCGCCCTCGCCGTCCCAGCCCCAGTCTCCGTCGTCGTAGTCTGCGCCGCCGTACTGCTCGATGTGAACGACGGCCGCGTGCGCTTCGCACGCCACCCGTTCCGCCGCCTCGGTGAGCACCCGCGCGACCGCCGCGTCGGCGTTCTTCAGCCCGTCGAAGGACAGCCCGGCCTCGCTGTAATCGTGCTCGAGCAGCCAGACCAGCTTGTCGGTCCCGCCCCGGGCCCTCCACTCGGTCAGGCGCTCCGCGAGACCATCGACCTGCGCCGTGTAGTCCGGGGCTTCCCGGGGCGACTCGTCGTCGCCGGGGCGAAGACACAGGTTGAACACGAGCGACACGCGGTGGCCTTCCGTCACCGGCCTGACTTCGTGGGTGCAGTCGGCGTAGAACGCGGCGAACGTCAGCTGCGACGGTTCGCCGGTGGTCATGTCGAGGGTGCGCTCGCGGTCCCGGTGGCGGACGACGAGCTCGCCGCCGGCGCCCGCCGTGGGCAACGAGACCGACAGGGTGGCAATCATGCCGTCGGCCTTCTCGGTGTCGCGGTGGGGCGCGAAGAAGCCGCCCGGCTCGTAGATCAGCAGGCGGTGGAGCCGGGCGTCGACCCGATCGGGGGCGCAGCCGAGGCCGACCGCCGCCGTCTCGAGGATGTCGGCGAACGTCTCCGGCCACGCGGCGCCCGTCAGGCGCACGCGCTCGGGCCCGATCTGCCAGCAGTTGCGAACGGACCTGTCGACGACCGTCTCGGTACCCTTGCCGTAAGGGGCAGGTTCCGCCGCCCCGATCAGCGCTCGAATCTGGTCTTCGGGAACCGGGAACGACAAGGCGCCCGCCCCCTGCACCCGCAGCCGCGGCAACGCCGCCAACCGCTGGCCGTGGACGCAGAAGTCGCCCGGCCTGTCGATCGACTGCAGGAGCTTCTCGATGGCGTCCGTTACGCGGGTCTGCGCGTCGGCGGCTTGGCCGGGCGTCCCGTCCATGCCTGAAGGATCCGCTGTCCGTCTCATCTCGATGACCGGCGTGGGTCGGGGCTGCCGGTTCCAATGTACAGTAGCCGCGCGTCTGCCGCGACCCGGCGCCGGCCGCGCGGGCCCGAGCGCGCGAAGGGAGTGTGCCGTGAGAGCCGTCAAGATCGCTGGCATCGTGCTGGTCGGCTACGTGCTGATCGTCGTGGCCTTCGAGTCGGGGATCGGCTACTTCCAGCCCGAGGCGGGGGACACGCTGGTGTTGACCACGGTGAACGAGGACGGCGCCGCCATCGACCGGGTGCTCCAGTCGCTGCAGAGCGAGGGGCAGCTCTACGTGGCGGTCAATCACTGGCCCCGCGCCTGGTACCGTCGCGCCCTGGCGAATCCCGGGGTGCAGGTGACACGCGCCGGCGCGACGCGAGACTTCAGGGCCGTTCCGGTGACGGGCGGGGAGCATGAGCGGCTCGCGAGCGAGTACCCACGCCCCCTTGCGTTCCTCCTCCTGACCGGCTTTCCGCCTCGCCATTTCGTACGACTGGACGAAGCGGGTGGCGACGCGCAACGGTGACCCGGGCGAGGCGGGGCGGGGATTCCGCCGGCGGCCCGCGGGTAGACTGTCGCCAGGAGGTCGGGCGTGGTCAGGATGGTGTGCTGGAACATCAACCGCAGCGCCGATGCGTTCACCGAGCTCGGCGCGATGGACCACGTGGACGTCGCCTTGCTGCAGGAAGTGGGCAAGGGGGCGGCCGGGCGCATCGCGGACACCACCGGTGAACGGGTGCCCTGGAACTGGAACCGGTCGAGCATCTGGCCCGCGGTGGTTCGGCTGTCGGACCGGGTCCGGGTCGACCTGTTCACACCCGTACCTCTCGAACGTGAGGGCATGCCGCTGGACGCGGTAGCGGTCAGCGATTCGCGCATGCTCGCCGCCGCGCGCGTCACGCCGCTGCGCGGCGGGAGACCGGCCCTCGAGTCGTTCCTCGTGTTCTCGATGCACGCGCGCTGGCTGTACCCGCATCCGCAGGCGGAGCGCGCGCGTCCACGAGGAGGCCGTGCCGTCTACGCCTACACCGACGGCTCGGCGCACCGAATCATCTCCGACCTCTCGGCGTTCATCACCCACACGAATCCCTCGTCGCACCGCCTGCTGGCGGCGGGCGACCTCGGTACGATCCACGAGGCGGCGGACAACAGCAGAATGGAGAATCCCGGCCGCGCACGGACCGTCTTCGACAGGATGCAGGCGCTGGGCCTGGAGCTCGTGGGACCCCAATGGCCCGATGCCGACAGGCAGGCGGATCCGCTCCCGCCGGGCTTGCCGAGAGACACGAGGAACGTGCCGACCTGCCTCGCCGGCCAGCAGCGGCGTCGCATGCTCGACGAGGGCATCGTCAGCGGGTTTCAGTACGACTACGTGTTCGCCTCGCGGGGGTTCCACGACCGGGTGCGCGTACACGCCATGAACGATGCCGCGGGATTCGGACCGAGCACCCATTGCCGGATACGGATCGACGTGGAGTAGCCCGGAGAGCGTCGCCTGCGGCTCCGCTCGCCGCTCGGGATGCGTCGGATGGGCCCGACACGCGTTTGACGACCGGCCCCGGCCAGGCGCTCGATGAGCGCCGGCGGTTGCGACGGCGGCGCGGGTCGACTAGCCTGCACGTAGATGAAGGTGCTGCTCTGGCGGTTCACGTTCGCCATCGGGGCGGTGGCGGCCATCGGCGGGCTCGCCGCCGCGGTGCTGCCGGGCGCCGCGCAGCGCGACGGGCCGGGGCCGCGCGTCGACGCGCTCTTCGCGTCGTGGACCGGACCGCGCACCCCGGGCTGCGCGGTGTCGGTCATGCGGGGCGGCGACGTGGTGTTCGCCAGGGGTTACGGCGACGCCAACCTCGAGTACGATGTCCCGATCACGCCGTCGACGGTGTTTCACGTCGCCTCGGTGTCGAAG
The DNA here is from genome assembly GCA_965116765.1 of Vicinamibacterales bacterium. Lineage (GTDB taxonomy): Bacteria > Acidobacteriota > Vicinamibacteria > Vicinamibacterales > UBA8438 > JAJEEA01. The sequence goes on from OZ220718.1 coordinate 4,299,226, forward strand.
CAGTTCACCGCGCTGGCGGTCGCGCTGCTCGTGGCCGACGGCGAGGTCTCCTGGGACGACGACATCCGGCGCTACGTGCCCGAGCTGCCCGACTTCGGCGCGCCGATCACGCTGCGGCACCTCGCCCACCACACGAGCGGCATCCGCGACCAGTGGGCGATGCTGCAGATGGCGGGCTGGCGCTGGGGCGGCGACGTCATCCGCCAGTCGGACGTGATGGACCTGCTGTCGCGCCAGACGGCGCTCAACTTCGTCCCCGGCAGCGACTACCTCTACAGCAACTCGGGCTACACGCTGCTGGCGGTGGTCGTCGAACGGGTGTCGGGGCAGTCGCTGCGCGCGTTCTCGAGCGCGCGGCTGTTCGGGCCGCTCGGGATGACGCGCACCGTGTTCCGCGACGACCACACCATGCTGGTCCGGGACCGCGCCTACGCCTATTCGCGCGACGGCTTCGGCCGCTACCGGCTCAGCATCCCCGACTTCGCCATCGTCGGGGCCAGCAGCCTGTTCACGACGGTCGAGGACCTCGCCCGGTGGAACCGCAACTTCACCAGCGAGGAGGTCGGCGGCCCCGACGCGCTTCGTCAGCTTCAGGCGCGCGGAGCGCTCGACGACGGCGCGCGCCTCTCGTACGCGTTCGGGCTGGTGCACGGGAGCCACGGCGGCCGGCCCACCATCGGCCACGGCGGCACCGACGCCGGATACCGCAGCGAGTTCCTCCGCTTCCCCGACGAGGACCTCGCGGTCGCCGTGCTCTGCAACACCGACCGCGCCAGCCCGGCACGCCTGGCGCTCGACATCGCCGACGTGTTCCTGCCGCCGCCGCCCGGCGCGGCCGCCCCGTCGCGGGAAGCGAGCCCGCCGTCCGCTCCGCCGCGTCCCCGCGCGCCGGCGGCCGGACCCGGCGAGCCCGCCGGCGGGACGGCCGATACGGCCACCCTGGCCGGCTACTACCTGCGTCCAGGGAACGACGTGCCGCTGAGGGTGCTCGCCCGCGGCGACGATCTCCGCCTGGTGGGGGCCGGCGCGGAGCAGTCGCTGCAACCGGCGGGCCGGGGCCGGTTCCTTCTCGGCGGGACGACCGAGGTGACGTTCACCCTCGGCGCCGGCGGCGCGCCCCCGACACTCCGCGTCGGCGTTCCGTCCCGCCCCGTCTACAGCCGTGAGCTGCCCGCCAGCCCCTCGGCGGAGGCGCTCGCGGCCTACGCCGGGTCGTACTACAGCGACGACCTTGCCGTGGGGTACACCTTCCGGGTGGAGGCCGGCCGGCTCGTCCTCTGGAACCGCAAGCTGGGCCGCATTCCGCTCGCGCCGACGTTCGCCGACGGCTTCTACGCCCGGGGCTGGTATTTCACGTTCCGCCGCGACGCCGCCGGCGCGGTTTCCGGTTTCACCGTGAGCACCTCGCGCGCCTGGAACATCGCCTTCGGGAAACGCGGCTAGGCGGTTGTCGCGACAGAGCACACGCTCTACACTGCGGCCTCGTACCGGTCCGGTGGCGGAGCCTCGCGCCCCGAACGGTGACCGACAGCGTCCAGGCCAAGTTCCGGAGTATCCGATGAAGACAACCCGCATCCCGCTTCGGCCGGCGTCCCGTATCACCGCGGCCGCCGCCGTGCTTGCGCTCGTCCTGGCCCCCGCGCCTGCGCTCCACGGGCAGCAGCCGCTGGCGGATGATCCCGGCGTCGCCGACGCCCTTCATCTGCTCGACACCTGGATGGACGCGGCGCAGGCCTACGGCGGCATCCCCGGCGCCTCCCTCTCGGTGGTGCACGACCAGGAGCTCGTGTGGGCCAAGGGATACGGGTACGCGCACGTCGAGCGGCAGGAGCCCGCGACGGCGTCGACGATGTACTCCATCTGCTCCATCTCGAAGCTCTTCACCGCGGTCGGCGTGCTGCAGCTTCGCGACCAGGGGAAGGTGGCTCTCGACGACCCGGTGGCGAAGCACCTCGACTGGTTCGAGATCCAGGACGACGACCCCGAGGCGGGGCCGGTCACCGTCGAGGGGCTGCTCACCCACACGTCGGGCCTCCCGCGCGAGGCGAAGGCGCCGTACTGGACCGGCCCCGACTATCCCTTCCCGACCCACGAGGAGATCGTCGCGAGGCTGCCCGACCAGTCGATGCTGTATCCCCCGCGCACCTACTACCAGTACTCGAACCTGGGGCTCACGCTGGCCGGCGAGATCGTGGCGGCCGGGTCGGGGCAGGCGTACGGCGACTACGTCCGCGCGAACATCCTCGACCCGCTGGGGATGACGAGCACCTTCACCGACCACGAGGACCGGTTCCGCGGCAATCGGCTCGCCAGCGGCTACACCGCGCGGGGGCGCGACGGCGAGCGCAAGCTGGTCCCCGACTACCACGTGCGCGGCATCAGCCCCGCCGCCGGGTTCATCTCGACGGTCGAGGACCTGGCCCGCTTCGCCTCGTGGCAGCTCCGGGTGCTCGACGGCGACGACGCCCTGCTCGACCGCAACACGCTGCGCGAGATGCACCGGGTGCACTGGCTCGAGCCCGACGGCGAGACCACCTACGGGCTGGGCTTCTCGGTGTGGAAATCGGACGGCGACACCTTCGTCGGCCACGGCGGCTCCTGCCCGGGATACCGCAGCCATCTGCTGCTGCGCCCGCAGGACGAGGTCGCCACCGCGTTCATGGCCAACGGCCAGGGCGTGAACGCCCGCCGGTTCTCGCAGACCGCCTACGACATCGTCGCCCCCGCCCTGCGCAGGGCGGCCGGGAAGTCGGACGGCGGTGCTGCCGACGCCGAGGCCCCCGCCGGCGCCGAGGGCGGCGCCGCGACGCCCCGGGAGACCCTCGAGCGCTTCACCGGCACCTACCAGCGGCCACTGGGGGGAGAGAGCGCGGTGCTCGTGCGGGAAGGCGACCTGCACGTGCTGTCGCTGCCCACCGACAACCCGCTGAACGCCCTGACCCGGCTGCGCCACGTCGAGGACGGCACCTTCCGCCGGGTGCGCGACAACGGCGACCTGGGCGAGGCCTTCGTCTTCGAGGAGATGCCCGACGGCCGGATGCTGATGTGGCGCAACGAGAACTACAGCGTCCGCGCGGCAGAGTGAGCCGCCGCGTTCGCGGACGAGCGGCTATCTGACCGTGAACGTTCCCGTCACGTTCCTGCCGCCGTCCGCGCGCCGGCGCTGGACCGAGGGGACGTCGCCGACAGTGAACTCGTACGCGCCGGTCCGGATGGGCGTGAAGCTGAACTGGGCCGTCCCGCCGACGTCGAACTCGATGGCGCGAAACGCCATCGCCTGCAGGTGCACCTCGATGCCGTTGATGGTGACGAGGCGAAGGTGCGAGTTGCGCAGCAGCTCGTCGACCTCGAGCCGCCACGGCTCGGCGCCGTCGCTCGTGACGTTCAACCGGTAATACTCGCCCGTGATCAGGTCGAGCTCGGTGGTCGAGAGCTGCGGGCCGTCCGGGCCCGACGCGATCTCCAGGTGAATGTCGAGCGGTGGCCCGGCGGCGAGATTGCCCCCCACCTGTGCCTGTGCCACGGGCGCGACGAGCCCCAGCGCCAAGCCGATGGTCGCGACGACGATGGTCTTCGGCAGCATGCCGACGGTTATACCCGAATCTCGTCCGTCGGGCCAGCGGCTTCGGCGCCGCAACGGAGATGGTGACGATCGTCCGAACGTCCCGCAGTCCAGCGTGCCGGCTCCCCGCCGGTGGTAGACTGGGCGCACCATGCAAGTAGCCATCCGAGCCCTCGTCGTCGTGGTGTGCCTGCTGCTCATCCCGGTGACCGCGGTCCTCACCGCCGCCGCCAAGCAACGCTTCGCCGACGGCCCGAACCGGCTGTTCTCGGGCGGGCCCCTCGAGGCGGGCGAGCTGTATGCCGGCCCCGAGCCGGACTGGAGCTTCGTCGCCGACATCCCGACCATCGAGCTGCAGCTGCTCGACCCGCCGCGGTCGCGGCTCATCTGGGTCCAGGAGCACGACGGCAGGCTCTACGTCTGGTCGGGCTACATGGGCACGATGGTCGGCCGGATGTGGAAGAAGTGGCCGATCCAGGCCGAGCGGGACGGCCGGGCGGTACTGCGCATCGACGGCACGCGCTACGAGCGGCAGCTCGTGCGCATCGAGTCGGGCGCCGTCCTCGACGGCATCACCGAGGCGATCAGGGCCAAGTACCCGTCCCAGCTCACCCGGGCCGGGGTGGAGGCCGGCGACTCGTGGTTGTTCGAGGCGGCGCCGCGGCCGGCGTCGTAGGCAGGTCCGGACTGCTGGGGGGTAGGGCAAATGGGACTCGCAGGCGACGATCTCCGGGACGCCATCACCGGACACCCCATGAAGTACTTCTACCTGGGGGTCGCCGGGGCACTCGTGTTGACCGTCCTCGCGGTCCTGTTGGTGCCGGGCGTGGACGATTTCGTGGAACGGACGTTTCAGGGCTACGTCGGCCGCGCCGCCCGCTGACCGGGGTCCGGTCGCCGCTCGGAATGGAGGAAGACATGCGCTGCAGAATCATCGCCGGGTGGTCGGTCGTCGCGTTGCTCGTCATCCTCGGCGGGCTGTCCGGCTCGGGACACGGTCCTGCTGCCGTCGCCTCGGAGGCCCAGGGCGGCGGCGTGCCGAAGTTCGAGGTCGACGCGTCGTGGCCGGACATGCCCAACGACTGGGTGACCGGCCAGGTGTCGTCCGTGACGGTCGACTCGAACGACGTCGTCTGGGTGCTGCACCGGCCGCGCACGGTGGGCGAGGACGAGGGGACGCCGGCCCCGCCGGTCATCGCGTTCGAGAAGGACGGCACGTTCGTCCGCGCCTGGGGCGGCGACGCCGAGGGCTACGACTGGCCCGCCAACGAGCACGGCATCCATGTCGACCCCGACGGCAACGTGTGGGTCGGCGGCAACAGCGCCGCGCCCGAGTCGGACGACATGCTGCTGAAGTTCACGCCGGAGGGCGAGCTGCTGCTGCAGATCGGCGGGCGCGCCCGGAGCAGCGGCAACGCCGACACCGCGAGCCCGATGCGGCCGGCCGAGTCGTTCGTGCACGGGGGCGAGGTGTTCGTGGCCGACGGCTACGGCAACCGGCGCGTCGTGGTGTTCGACGCCGAGACCGGCGCCTACAAGCGCAGCTGGGGCGCGTTCGCCAACGAGCCGCTCGACACGTCCGAGGGCACCGGCGTGCCGGACGGCCGCGGGGGACCGTCGCAGTTCGGCATCGTGCACGGCATCGAGGTCTCCGCTGACGGGCTGGTGTACGTGGCCGACCGGGGCAACAGCCGCGTGCAGGTGTTCGACCTCGACGGCACCTACCGCACCCAGGGCTTCGTCAACCAGGGGGCGGAGAGCGCCTCGACGGTGGCGGGCCTCGCGTTCTCGCCCGACGCGGAGCAGCGGTTCATGTACTCGGCCGACCAGGGCAACTCGCACATCCACGTCATCGACCGGGCGACCCTCGAGGTGCTCGACACCTTCGGCACCAACGGCCCCGCCCCGGGCGAGTTCCAGGCCCTGCACCATCTCGACACCGACAGCGACGGCAACCTCTACACGGCCGAGGCCCAGCGCGGTCGCCGCGCCCAGAAGCTCACCTACACGGGCATGGCGCAGTGAAGATGACGTCCTGGACGGCTCGGGGCGCGGCGGCGGGCAGCGCCGCCGTCGTCCTCGCGCCGCTCCTCTATCGCATCGGCGCGCCGCTGGGGCTGGCCTTCCTGCTGCTCGCCGGCGGCTTCCTCGCGGCCGCCGTCAGCGGGCTTCTCCTCGTGCTGCGGATGCTCCGCAAGACGGGGCTTCGCGACCGCGAGGCCGCCGCCGCCCTCGCCGTCGTCGTCGTCGTGGGCGCCTTCCCGCTGGCAGCGCTGCTCTCGGGCGGGGGCGCCCCGCCCATCCACGACATCACCACCGACACCGAGAGCCCCCCGGCGTTCGTCGCCGCGGTCCCGCTGAACGCCCCGGGCCGCACCGACTACGACCCGGCCGTGGCCGAGCAGCAGCGGGCCGCCTATCCCGACCTCGCACCGGCGATGCTGCCGCTGGCGCCGGCCGCCGCGTTCGACCGGGCCCTCGCGGTGGTCGGCGACATGGGCTGGGAGCTCCTGGCCGACGATGCCGGCGCCCTCCGCATCGAGGCGACCGACCGCTCGTTCTGGTTCGGGTTCCCCGACGACGTCGTCGTCCGCGTCGCCCCCGCCGGCGAGGCCGACAGCCGCGTCGACGTCCGCTCGCTGTCGCGCGTCGGCGGGGGCGACCTGGGCGTCAACGCCCGCCGCGTGCGCGAGTTCGTGGCCGCGCTGAGCGAGCCGCAGTAAGGACGGTGACGGGAATTACCTTGGCCACGTGCCGCGCACGGGAACCGCGGGCACGCGGGATGATCCTGAACGTAGTTGGCAAGGTTATCGATCACTGTCCTAACGTGAAGGGGCGCCCCGCCACGGGCGCCGGCCGAGCCTCGCGGTCCCGGGAATCATCGCCTTCTGCGCATCCGCCGTCGACAGGCGGGTGCGGGTGAGGCATGCCAGGGCGGCTCACGGTTCGGTCCACGGCGGCGCAGGGCGCGCCTACCGCGCTCTCGAAGTCTCCCAACAGGGGCTCAGGCAGCGTCTCCCCACTGCAGCCGCACCTTCAGATCGTTCAAGCGGTTCCACGGAAGACGCCGGCTGTGCTGAAGGCTGCCGACGACGATCCCGGGCGCGATGCCCTGTTCTTCGGCGAACCGCAGGACGGATGCGCGGTCGTGCGAGCCACGGTCGACGAAGCGGCGCCAGTCTCTGCGGGGCAAGAGGAAGTTGGCCGCCCAGTCGTTCGCTTCGGCTTCCTCGACGTTGCCGTCCCGGTCGGTCCCGTCGACGAACACGTTCTTCTTTCCGTGCAGCAGGATGTGTGCGGCCTCGTGGAACAGGGTGAACCACAGGTGGTCGTCGGTCTTGTGGCGTGCGCTCAGCGCGATGGCCGGACGGCGGGCGGAGGGCCACCAGGCCGCGCCGCTCAAGCGGGTCTTCGGCAGCGGCTTGACGAGTGAGAGCGTGACGCCCGCCTGGTTGAGGAGCCGCCGCGATCCTTCGAGCGACTTCGGTATCGGCTCGCGGGTCAATCCACGCAGCTTCTTGAGTGTGCTCCTGAACGCCGAGAGGCGGTACTCTGCGCACGGTTGCTCGGCCGCATCGATCTCGGCGAGCCGAAGCCAGGCGGCCAGCGCGAACCTGTCGCTCTCGAACGTGGGCGAGTGCCGGTAGGCGACGCTTGCCGCCCCGTACTTGGCGTGCCAGGCGTCGACCGACGCCACGCCGAAGAAGGACAGCAGCGCCGACGCCATGTCCCCGCCGGCAGCGGGTCGGATGCCCCGTTTCACCAGCTCGCGAAGCGGGAACGATCTCGACCACGCTCCGGCCGCGGCCGCCTCTTCCGCCGCGGCCGCGCGCGTCTGTTGCAGGCGGTAGTCCGTCTCGATGCCGAGCCAGATCCCGGCGTCCACGCCGAGCACCCTCTCGAACTGAAGGGCGGTTCGGGGCTCGATCGGCGCCTTGCCGGCGACGATCTCGCTGATGAGCTTCGCCGAGCGGCCGCACCGTCGCGCGAGCTCGGCGGGCGTCATGCCCTGCGCGTCCAGGCGCTCCTTGAGAACGTGACCCGGCGGAACCGCGTAGTCCGGCTCGTACCGGTTGGGGGTCGCCGCCATATCCTGCCTCCCTTCTCCCTAGCCGCCTTGTCCGGTCGAAGTGCGGATTCTCTACAAACTGTACGCGGCGACACCGCTCCTGCCCGAGCTCTCAGGTTCACCTGGTTAGTGGTAGTCGGTTATCTCGATCACGGTGATCGCGGTCACGCCACCGGCGTCGCCGTCTTCTGCGTCGTTCGGATCGCTCGAACTCCGCCGCGGCTCGAAGACGAGCCGGTGCGGGTGGACGAGGTCCAAGGCGTATTGCCCCTTCCGCTTGCCGGCCAGACCGTGCCGTCTCTCTGGAGGAGTCGTCGGCACCAGCGACAACGTCCGGGCGTGCTTCAGGACCGCGAGCCGCATCGCAATCGTCTTCGCCATGCGCTCGCCGTACTGCTTCCTGAGCTCACGTTCCGAGTTGCACGCCTTCGCGAGCTTGCGGGTCTTGAAGAAGATGTTCAAGGCGACTATTTTATGTTACGAAAATGGTAACGATATAATTCGGTTCAGTCAAGGACCTTGCCTTGTTCCCCGCCCCGGATCGAGAATCTGCGGAGAAGCCGGCCGCTGACGGCAACGAGGCCCGCGAGTACCGCGGTTCGGACTGGACCGGGGACGGTGCCACGATCCGTCGAGAACAAGCGGATCCGGAAGCGCTCGGCCCCAACAGAGGAGCATGAAGCCATGAAGCGGGTCGCCATCTTCGTCGCCGCCGGCGTGTTCGCTGCCTCGACCCTCACGGCGGCCGCCCAGGGGCCGGCCGGCGGCGGCGTGCCCCAGTTCGCGCCCGTCACCTGGGAGCGGCTGCTCAACGCCGCCGACGAGCCGCACAACTGGCTGATGTACAGCGGCACTCTCGACAGCAAGCGCTTCAGCCGGCTCGACCAGGTCGACCGGTCGAACGTCGCCGACCTCGAGCTGAAGTGGGCCTACAGCATCCGCCAGCTCGACCGCGCCGAGACGACGCCCCTCGTCGTCGACGGGGTGATGTTCATCACCGAGTCGCCCAGCAACCTGACTGCCGTCGACGCGACCACCGGGCGTCCCTGGTGGCGCTACGAGCACCCCCTGCCCGACGACCTGCGCATCTGCTGCGGGCGCAACAACCGGGGCGTCGCCATCCTCGGCGACACGCTCTACATGAGCACCCTCGACGCCCACCTCGTGGCCATCGACGCGCGCAGCGGCAACCTCCTGTGGGACGCCGAGGTCGCCGACTACCGGGGCGGCTACAGCAAGACGGCGGCGCCCCTCATCGTCAAGGACCGGGTGGTGACGGGCATCGCCGGCGGCGAGTTCGGCATCCGCGGCTTCCTCGACGCCTACGACGCCGAGAGCGGCGAGCGCGCGTGGCGCACCTACACCATTCCCGGGCCCGACCACCCCGACAACCGGACGTGGCTGGGCGACTCGTGGCGCACCGGCGGCTCGCCGACCTGGATCACCGGCTCGTACGACCCCGAGCTCAACCTCGTCTACTGGGGCACCGGCAACCCCGGCCCCGACTACGGCAGCGAGGTGCGGCTGGGCGACAACCTCTACGCCGACTCGGTCCTCGCCCTCGACGGCGACACCGGCGAGATGTCGTGGTACTTCCAGTTCACGCCGCACGACGTGCACGACTGGGACGCCATCCAGATTCCGGTCCTCGCCGACATCGAGATGGACGGCGAGCCGCGCCAGGCGATGCTCTGGGCCAACCGCAACGGCTTCTACTACACCCTCGACCGGGCGACCGGCGAGTTCCTGCTCGGCAAGCCGTTCGCGCTGCAGACCTGGGCCGAGGGGCTCGACTCGAACGGCCGCCCCATCCGGGTGCCCGGCATGTTCCCCTCGGCCGACGGCACGGTGGTGGCCCCGACCGCCGGCGGCGCCACCAACTGGTGGTCGCCCGCGTTCAACCCCCGCACGGGCCTGCTCTACGTCAACGCGTTCGACGGCGAGGGCCGGTTCTTCCTGCGCGACGAGGACTACGTCGAGGGCGAGCGCTACACCGCGGGCGGCGTGCAGTCGCCCCGGCCGATGGACAACTACCGCAGCGCCATCCGCGCCATCGACCCCGCCACCGGCGACGTCCGCTGGGAGTTCGAGATGCAGCCGCGCGCCCGCTCGGGCGTCCTCGCCACGGCCGGCGAGCTCGTCTTCAGCGCCACCGTCGACGGCTACTTCTTCGCCCTCGACGCCGACACCGGGGAGGAGCTCTGGCACATCCCCCTCGGCGGCCCCGTCAACGCCAACCCCATGACCTACGCCGTCGACGGCGCCCAGTACGTCACGCTGGCGGTGGGGAACACGGTCTACACGTTCGGCCTCGACGAGTAACGGCAGGGCTATCATCTGAAGGCTGGAAGCGCGGGCAAGTGACGGAGGAAGGGGGGCATCTCATGACAAGTGGCCATCTCGCGGGTGCGTTGGCGGTTCTGGTTGGCGGGGCGCTGGTGGGGGCGCCGGCGGGCGCCCAGGAGGCGCCGCGGACGGCGTGGGGGGCGCCCGACCTGCAGGGCGTGTGGGACTTCCGGACCATCACCCCGATGGAGCGGCCGCGGGACCTCGCCGACCAGGAGTTCCTGACCGAGGAGGAGGCGGCCGAGCGCGGCCAGGCGGCGGTGGCGCGCAACGAGGACCTCGCGAGCCGGGAGGCGCGGCGCACCGAGGTCGACCCGAGCGGGAACGTGGACCGCGGGGTCGACGGGGCGCCGGGGTCGTACAACAACTTCTGGTTCGACCGGGGGACGTCGGTGATCGCGACGCGGCGGACGTCGCTGGTGGTCGACCCGCCGGACGGGCGCATTCCCGCCCTGACGCCCGAGGCCGAGGCGGCGCGGGCGGCGGTGGCCGAGGCGCGGGCGAACACCGGCGCTCACGAGCCGACGCCGGGGGGATGGGTCGAGGACCTGGGGCCGAACGGCCTGCAGGTGCGGTGCATCACCGGGTTCAACTCGGGGCCGCCGATGACCCCGGGCGGCTACAACAACAACTTCCAGCTCTTCCAGACGCCGGACACGGTGGTCATCTACAACGAGATGAACCACAACCCGCGCGTGGTGCCCCTCGACGGCCGCCCCCACACGGGGCTGCGGCAGTGGGCCGGCGACTCGCGCGGCTACTGGGACGGCGACACCCTGGTGGTCGAGACGGTGAACTTCCTGCGCGAGACGAGCTTCATGCGGGGCGGGGCGAGCGCCGACCTCCGCCTGACCGAGCGCTTCACCCGTGAGGGGTCCGACGTGCTGCGCTACGTGGTGACCGTCGACGACCCGTCGACGTGGACCCGGCCGTGGACCTACGAGGTGCCGATGCAGCGCAACCCGGACCCCATCTTCGAGTACGCCTGCCACGAGGGGAACTACTCGATGGCGGTGATCCTCGAGGGCGCCCGCAGACGCGACCTGGCGGCGGAAGAGGGGCAGTGATCGGCCTTGAGGGAACTACTCGATGGCGGTGATCCTCGAGGGCGCCCGCAGACGCGACCTGGCGGCGGAAGAGGGGAGTGACCGGCCTTCAGCGAAGGAGTAGATCGATGGGGAATCGGATGGCATGCCTGGGCTTGCTGGTCGCGGGGCTGCTCGCGGCCGGCGCGGCGCCCGCCGGCGCCCAGGGCGGCTCGGCCGCGCTCGCGCTTTCGGCCGACACGCCGGTGGCGGTCACCGGCGGCCTGGTCCAGGGGACGGAGGCCGCCGTCGCCGGCGTCGTCGCGTTCAAGGGCATCCCGTTCGCGGCCCCGCCCGTGGGCGAGCTGCGCTGGCGCCCCCCGGCGCCGGTCGTCTCCTGGGACGGGGTGCGCGACGCCGGCGAGGCGGGAGCCATCTGCGTGCAGGGCGGCGGGCAGGGCGTCGACCAGAGCGAGGACTGCCTGTTCCTGAATGTCTGGGCCCCGGAGGAGACGGCCGAGCCCCTGCCGGTGCTCTACTGGATCCACGGCGGCGGCTACACCGGCGGCTCGGGGTCGACGTCCATCTACGACGGCGCCCGACTGGCATCCGAGGGCGCGGTGGTGGTGACCATCAACTACCGCCTGAACGTCTTCGGGTTCCTCGCTCATCCCGCCCTGTCGGCCGAGTCGCGGCACGGCGCCTCGGGCAACTACGGGCTCCTCGACATGGTGGCGGGCCTCGAGTGGGTGCGCGACAACATCGCGTCGTTCGGCGGCGACCCCGGCCGCGTGACCATCTTCGGCGAGTCGGCCGGGGCCGGCGCGGTGATGTCGGTCATGCTGATGCCGCAGTCCGCGGGGCTCTTCCACCGCGCCATCGCCCAGAGCAACTGGATCCACGGCTGGGACCGGCCCCTCGCGGGCGACGCCGGCGACCTGACGCCGGCCGAGGCGCAAGGGAACGCCGTCGCCGCCGCCCTCGGGGCCGGCGACCTCGACGCGGATGCGGCGCTCGCGGCGATGCGCGCGGCTTCGGCCCGGGACGTGCTGGCGGCGATCGGGGCGGGGGCGGGCAGCCCGTTCCTGCGCACCGGTCACGTCTGGGCGCCGAACGTCGACGGCTGGGCGATTCCCGACGACCCGCTCGCCATGTACGCGGCGGGCCGGCAGCATCCCGTGCCCCTCGTGGTGGGGATGAACGGCAACGAGGGGTCGTTGATGACGCGGGGATTCTCGATGGACGGCCCCGAGACCTTCGTCGAGCACGTCGAATCGGTGTACCCGGGCGACTTCGCAGCCGAACTCGCGGCTCACTACGACGCCACGACCGAGACGGTGCGCGAGAGGTTCGACTACCTCGTCCACGACCTCTACTTCGCGGGGCCGGTGCGGGCGCACGCCAGAGATCAGGCGGCGGTGGCGCCGGTATGGATGTATCATTTCACGCGGGTGCCTCCGACCCCCTGGGGCGAGGCGCTGGGGGCGCACCACGCGGCCGAGCTCGTCTACGTCTTCGGGACCCTGACGACTAGCGACGAGCCCGGCGAGCGGCCGCTGGGGCTGTCTCCGCTCGGCGAGTTCACCGAGGTCGACACCGGGCTGTCGGACACCATGCGGGCCTACTGGATACGGTTCGCCGCCGCCGGCGACCCCAACGGGCCCGGCCTGCCGGCGTGGCCGGCCTGGGATCCGGGGTCCGACCGGTACCTCGAGCTGGGGGTGGATGTCTCGGCCGGACACGGGCTGCACGTCGACGGCGCCGCGCTGTGGGACCGTTTCCAGGCGCAGCGCCGCGGGGAACGGTAGCCCGCGGTGAAGCCCGCGTTGCGCGGGCCAGCGACCGAACTTCGCGTCTCGGGCTCGTCCGCGGGGAACGCGGGGTAAACACGACCTGCTCGGCCGGCGTTTGGAGCATTGATTGGGCGTAGAACGGGATACGGGACCGAAAGGATGAAGGCGATGAAGAACGGCACGTGGAAAGGCCTCGGAGCTCTGTTGCTCGCCGCCGGCGTCGTCGCCGTCGCCCCGTCCCCGGCGACCGCGGCCGAGGAGGCGGTGCCGACGTTCACCAAGGACGTCGCCCCCATCTTCCAGGCCAAGTGCGAGGCGTGCCATCGGCCGGGCTCCATCGCGCCGATGTCGCTCGTGACCTACCAGGAGTCGCGGCCGTGGGCGCGGTCCATCCGGGAGCGGGTGGAGACCCGCCAGATGCCGCCGTGGCACATCGACCGCACCGTGGGCATCCAGGCGTTCCAGAACGACCGGTCGCTGACCGACGCCGAGATCGACACCGTCGTCCGCTGGGTCGACGGCGGCGCTCCCCGCGGCAACCCCGCCGACATGCCGGCCCCCGTCGACTGGCCCGACGAGTCGAAGTGGTATTTCGCCGAGCGGTTCGACGGGCCGCCCGATCTCGTCATCGAGTCGGCGCCCTTCACCATGCAGGCCGAGGCCAACGACGCGTGGTGGAAGCCGCGGTCGCCGACGGGGCTGACCGAGGACCGCTGGGCCCGGGCCATCGAGATCCGCCCGAAGACGGTGGCGGGCCGCAAGATCACCCACCACGCCATCGCCCGGCTCGTGCAGGAGGAGACCGACCCGGCGATTCGCCAGGCCAACGCCGCCGCCGGCTTCGATCGGTCGCGCACCGCCGGCACCTTCATGGAGTGGGCGGTCGGCAAGCAGGGCGAGATCATGCGCCCCGGCGCCGGCAAGCTCATGCTGGCCGACTCCGAGATCCAGTGGGACATCCACTACTCGGCGGCCGGCGAGGAGATTACCGACAGCGCCCAGCTCGGCGTCTACCTCTATCCGAAGGACCAGACCCCCGAGCACCGGCAGGTGCTGCACATCATGGGGGCCGGCGGCGTGGACATCCCGCCCAACAGCATCTCCGTGACCGAGGGCTTCTTCCCGCTGCAGCGCGGCGCCCGCGTCGAGAGCTACCAGCCGCACATGCACCTGCGCGGGAAGGCGATGTCGATGGAGGCGATCCTGCCGAACGGGCGGCGCCAGCTGCTGAGCCACGTGGGCGACTTCAACTTCAACTGGCACAACACCTACGTCTACGACGACGACGCGGCGCCGCTGCTGCCCCGGGGCACGATGATCAAGGTGACCGCGTGGCACGACAACACCTCGGCGAACCGGGCCAATCCCGACCCGGACGTCTGGGTGGGCTACGGCGACCGCACCGTCGACGAGATGGCGCACGCGTGGGTCAACGTGACCTACTTCGACGAGGACGACTACGCCGAGGAGGTCGCGAAGCGCGAGGCGGCGCTGGCCGCGCGCGGCGACGACTAGGCGCGTCGAGATTTCCGGAGAGGGGCGCCGCCCTGACGACGGGGCGGCGCCTTTCGCGTCTCTGGGGCCCGGCCTCCGCGCGACGACGCCGGTCAGTTGGTTGGAGCACTTCCCATGCATTGGTCCCGCACCGTGACCGTTCTCGCGGCCCTCGGCGCCGTCGTGACCCTCGCGGCTTCGGCCGCCGCGCAGCCGCCCCGAACACCGCTCGCCCTCGAGCCCCGGGGCAGCACCGGCGAGGCCATCTGGCCCGCCTACGAGGGGTGGTCGCGGAACGCCGACGGCAGCCTGACGCTGCTCCTGGGCTACTACAACCGGAACGACGAGGTGGTCGAGATCCCCGTCGGCGAGGACAACCGGCTCGGGCCGGGCGAGGCCGACAAGGGTCAGCCGACCCACTTTCTGCCGGGCCGGAACTGGGGCGTGTTCTCGATCACGGTGCCCGAGGACCGGGCCGAGGAGAGGCTGACCTGGACGGTCCGGGTCAACAACCAGCTCTCGGAGATCGCGTTCTGGGCGAACCCGGCGTACTACACCGACCCCTTCCTCAACCAGGCGAACGGCAACGTGCCCCCGACGCTGCGCATCGGGGCCGACGGGGCGGAGCTGCAGGGGCCGCCGCACGGCGTGGCGGCCACCTGGTCGACCACGGTCGGCGAGCCGCTCGGGCTGCTGGCCACGGTGACGGACCGACCTCTCGCCATCGAGCCCGAGCAGCGCGCCGGACGGCGGCGCCGGCCTCCCCTCAGCCTAACCTGGAAGAAGTACCGCGGCCCGGGCGACGTGACGTTCGCGGCGGACGGGTTGGACGCGGGGCCCGAGCTCAGGCACACGTTCGAGGCGATCGACGGCGGCGAGACGCTGACCACCGCGGTCTTCAGCGAGCCGGGCCGTTACCGGTTGATGGCCACCGGCAACGACATCTCCGGCGACGGCGGCGGTGGCGACCAGTGCTGCTGGACGACGGCCCACGTCGACGTCGACGTGACGGATGCCGCGCCGTAGGAGCTTCGGCCGGTTCGAGAAATCGAGGAGGAGAACATGAACGTGCAGAAATGGATGGCGGCGAGCCTGGTGGCGGCGCTCGCGGTGCTGGGCATGGCGCCCGAGGCCCGGGCGCAGGGCGAGCAGGTGTGGTACGAGGTCGACATCGTGCAGGTCAAGCCCGACCGGCTGGACGACTTCAGCGAGCTCTACCAGGACGAGATCAACCCCGCCCTGCAGCGTGCCGGCGTGCCGTGGCGCTCGGCGTGGGTGACCGGCGCGTTCGGATCGCTCTACGAGCGCACCTTCGTCCACCCGCTCTCCGGCTTCTTCAGCCTCGATGCGGGCGGGCCCCTGGCCCAGGGGTTCCGCAGCGCGCGCCAGCTCGACCGCGTGCTCGAGAGGCTGCGCGAGTACACCGACGCGCGCCAGAGCTTTGCGGTGCTCTACCGCGGCGACCTCAGCGTGGAGTCGGACGACGTCAGCGGTCTGCCCATCGCGCGGGTCACCAACCTCGAGATCGCCCCCGGACAGACGCCGGCGTTCGAGGCGTTCCTGCGGGACAATCACGAGAGCTTCCGGCAGGCCGGAGTCATCTTCGGCATCTATCATCGACAGTTCGGGCCGGGGCCGGTGGTGTGGCAGATCGTCGAGAACCTGCGCAACTACGACGAGCTGTCGCGGGGCGGCATTCTCCGGGCCTTCGGCGACGCCGACGCCGCCCGCGCCCTCGACGAGCTGACCGGCGTAGTCACCAGCGTCGAGAGGACCGTCCTCGAGTACGACGCCTCGCTGAGCTACCGCGGCGCCGGCCTCACGCAGTAGCCGCGCCTCTTGGGAGAGTGATCGATAAACCTTGCCAACTGCGTTCAGGATCGTCCCGCGCGCCCGCGGTTCCCGTGCGCGGCACGTGGCAAGGCAATTCCTCACCGTCCTGAGTACCCGCGCTCGGAGTTGCAGGCGACGATTGCGGGCTCGGCGGGTGCCGCCGGGTCGCCGTTGCGGCCGTCGGCCCCGCCCGCACCCCTCTGGGTGGACGCGCACCGACCCTCCCGGCTCGGCAGGCGACCGCCCGGCCGTCACCCCGCCGCCCGCTCCGACAGGTAGTGATGCCACAGGATGCGGGCGGCGACGGTCCGCCACGGCGCCCAGCCTGCGGCCATCTCGCGCAGCCGCCGGTCGCCCGGCCGTTTCTCCAGTTGCTTGACCTGCTGTGCCGCCGCGGCGAGGGCGAGGTCGCCCTCGGGCCAGACGTCGGGGCGGCCGAGCGCCGTCATCAGGTAGATGTTGGCCGTCCACGGTCCGATGCCGCGAATGCGCATCAGCCGCTCGCGGACCGTGTCGTCGTCGGCGCGGCCCAGGGCCTTCAGGTCGAGGTCGCCATCGAGGAGGCGACGGGCGATCTCCTGGCAATAGCCCGCCTTCTGCCGGCTGACTCCGGCTGCCTTCAGCGCGGGGGCGCTCAGGCCGGCGACGGCGTCGGGGGTGACGTCGCCGCCGCAGGCGTCTCGCAGTCGCGCGAAGGTGGTCCGGCCCGAGGCGAGCGACACCTGCTGCTCGAGCACGATCTGCACCAGGGCCGCGTACCCCGGCTTGCGGGTCCACAGGGCCGGCGGGCCGAAGCGCGCCACCACGCGCCCCAGCTGCGGATCGGCGGCGGCGAGCGCGGCCACGCCTTCGAGGAACCGCGCCCGCGTCAGACGCTTCCGCCGGTGTGCGGGTGACGGACGCGTCATGGCGCGGCCCCGGGCTCGTTCACGGCGGGGCCGGCCGTACGGCGGATCACCCGCGGTTCCCGGCGGTCTCGGCACGGCGCAGGTCGACGCCGATCGCCAAGGAGTCCGCGACCGGAAGCCATGCGCGGCTCGTGGCGGCCCGGAACGGTGCAGGCGCGGACCGGGGCGCGGCCTGGGCAATACGCCGAGGAATGGCCCGCGACGCCGGGTTCAGCCGCGACCAGGCCCGTGCCGGCGGGTAGAATCGGCGCAAGGCCATGTTCGTGCTGCCGCTGGGGGACGAGCCCAATCCGCCCGGTACGCCGTTGTTGACGTATGCCCTCATCCTCGTCAACTGCGCTGCCTACGTCTTCATCACCCTGCCGCTCGGCTTCGATCGGCCCGAATGGGCCGACCCGAGGGTCCAGGAATATCTGCGCGCCTGGGTCGAGGCGCTGGGCGAGCCGGTGTCGCGGCGCGACGTCGCCGCGATGTACCTGCAGATCACCGAGTACGACCTGTTCGTCTACCGGTGGGGCTTCCGGGCGGCCGAGCCCGGCCTCGCCACGCTCTTCACCGCGATGTTCCTGCACGCGGGGTTCCTCCATCTCCTCGGGAACATGCTGTTCCTTTGGATCTGCGGCGACAACGTCGAGCACCGGCTCGGCCGGGCCCGGTTCCTCGCCGCCTACGTCGGGACCGGAATCGCCGCCACCGCGTTCCAGACCCTGCTGTCGGGCCGCGCCGACGCGCCCCTGCTCGGCTCTTCGGGCGCCATCTTCGGCCTCGCCGGCCTCTACTTCGTCTGGTTCCCCCGCAACCGCGTCCGGCTCTGGGTGATGGTGTTCCCGTTCTTCATGAACGTCGTGCGCATTCCCGCGCGCGCCGTCCTCGCCTTCTTCGTGCTGGTCCAGAACCTGCTGCCGTTCCTGGTGTCGGCCGGCGCGGGGGCCGGCGGCGACGCCCACGGCGCCCATCTCGGCGGGTTCCTCGTCGGACTGCTCGCGGCGTGGGTCGTCAACCGCAGGCTGCGGTCCGCGCGATCCGCGCGGGCCGGGGCGGCGGACCACGACGCCGCGCCTCCGCCGCCCGGCACCATCGCCGCCCTCGTCGAGGACGGCGACTTCGAGAACGCGGCGAGGCGCTACGTCCAGCTGTCGTCGGCCGAGACCCGGCGTCTCCTCGGCGAGCGGCATTCGATGATGCTCGGGACGTGGATGGCGGCCGGGGGACATCCCCACGCCGCCCTCGCCCTCTTCGAGCGGCATGTCCGCGACCACCCCGTCTCGTCCACGACCGCCGCGGCCCATGTCGCGGCGGGGCTGCTGCAGATGCGCACCTTCGGCGAGCCCGCCGCCGCCAGGCAGCACCTGCTCGAGGCGCTGGCCCTCGACCCCGATGCCGAGACCGAGGCGCAGGCCCGCGAGGGGCTGACCGAGGCCGCGGCCCTGGAGAAGTTCCAGCTCAACCGCCTCTGATCGACGCCGGGCCCCGGTTGGCGGCCGCCGCCGCCGCGGGCATCGCGCTTGCCCCGGCGGAGTCGCGGACGCGCTATAATGGAGCGTTCGCCATTGCTGGGAGGTCGTTCAATGGTAGGACACGCGGCTCTGGACCGTGGAATCGGGGTTCGAATCCCTGCCTCCCAGCCACTTCCCCGCCCCGGTAGGGCTTCCTGCCGTTCGCGCCCGCTCCCGCCGTTGCGGCGGCGCCCCGCAGCCGCAGTCACGGCGATCCGATCCGACCGCCCAGTCCACGGCTCGCTGGCCGGAAGCGTCTCGAGACGGTGTCTGCGCGTCACTGGAGGCTGAAGGCGAAGTCGTGTTCGTATCGGTCACGTGTGGTTCCCGGCCGGAACACGTTGGTCTGCCGGTTCCTGATTGCGGTCGTGGCGCCGGCATGCAACGTGCGGACCTTGAACCCGGCGAGCCCGTCGGCGAGCGACTGCTGGAGTCCCGCCAGGAGATCGTCCTTGTCGACGCGCGTGCCTCCGATTCGGACGACGACGACGGCGTCGTTGCGTAGCAGCGCCGCACAGCCCTCCCAGGCCTCGGTCAGAAACCGCCAGTACGCCTCGAGGTTCGTGTGGCGGTCGTCGCCGGCCGTCCGCGAGGTAGGCCGCTCAGGCCCGCCGAGGAACCACAGACGCAGCCACTGGTCCTCGGCATGGTGCGTCGTGTCGAGGTACGGCGGCGACGTGACCATCAGGGCTACGGAGCCGCGCAGCCTCGGGAATCCGCTGGCGGCGCGACGCGCGTCCCGGCGCCTGACGGTGCCCCGGAGTGGCGCCCGGGGGTGCCGCAGCCGGTAGCGCGCCATGCGGCGCGCCACGGCGAACACGTCCCGCTCGGGCGCCGTGTACCCCTTCTCGGCCCACCAGCGCACCGAATAGTCCGGCTTGGTGCTGATGGTCCGCGGCATCCGGTTGCTCAGGCAATTGCGCGATTTGTGCGATTCGCCGTGCAGGCAGCCCAGCACGACCGCGGCGATGAAGCGATCGACGCGTGCGCGTTCCCAGTCGAGTCGACTCCGCAGAAACAGAAGCTGCTGGAGCGTCCGCGGATGGAAGCACGCGGAGAAGAAATCGCCGGTCGGTGTGGCGGCCGGCTGCGCTTCCCGCTGCATCTCCTCGAGCCGATGCAGCCGCCTTTCGACGGAAGCCAGCGCCGGCGCGTCCGCCTTGGCCCCTGAGATGCACGCCGCGACGGGATTGATGTCCACGCCAGCCGCCGTACGCCCGTGCAGGAGGCTCTCGAACACGGTCGTGCCCCGGCCGCTGAACGGATCGAAGATTGCATCACCCCGCCGCGTGTAGGCGTAGATCTGCCGCGCGACGAAGTCCTCCGGGAACATCGCGAAGTACGGACAGATCGAGTGGAGCGGATGCCTCATGCCGACTCCATGAATCCGGGAATCTCGAGTGTCGCCTCCACCCATGCTTCGACATCTCTGAACTGCTCGCGACCGTCCACTTGCGACAGTTCGTCGTTCTTCGAGCCCAGACACGCGTCCGCGAAGTGTGCGATTCGGAAACGATCGAAGACGATCCCGTATCGACGTTCTTCGCGAAGGTACTTGTTGGCCAACACGGCACGGAATGCGGTCGTCGGGTTTTCTGAGAGGTCGTGATGCAGCGTGAACGGAATGAATATCGAGGGTAGGTAGTAGGTTGCCGGCGGTGTACTGAACCAGCCGTGGAACTGCTGAATCCGGTCGACGACGGACTTCTCTTGCCACTTGCGTCCGGATGCGCATTGACCGAGGAGGTAGAGTTTCCCCGGCATCCGATCGGGATGGTGCCGCCAACCGATGACATCGATACCGTCGTCCTTGGTCGCGGTCGGGTGGCCCGGTGGTACCGTTGACCTCACTTCGCCGGCCCCGAATCGTCCGTACGTGTCACGGAGCGCAGACAGGAAATCGTTGCCCGTGGCGCGGGGAAAACCGAAAGACGCCACCGCCCCGACGGTATAGCCTCCGGCCGCGAGGCATGCGCACACCTGAAACAGGTTCGCGATTTCCTTGCGTGCCCCATTCGTCAGCTCGGAGGGCTGAACCCGGTTCTCGCGCATGGCGGATGCCAGCAGGCAGAACAGGTAGACGACACGGCCGGGAGTCGCAGTGATGTCGGGGACTTGAGCGAGCGCGGGAGGCGTCATCTCAACGCTGAAGGGATACGTGCTACCGAGGACTCGTGCTCGGTACTGGAGTTCGTCGAACAGGTGGTCGATGGGTCGGTTGAGACCCGTCTCGAGAATCGACTCGTCATCCCGATCGTCGTTCGCGTGATCTGTGGCGTCGTCGTGGTCGTTGATGTCGAAGATTCCGATGATGTCCCCGAGCGTAGATCGCTGAGCAGCCGAGCGAAGAGCCCGCAATTCCATCCAGTCGGCATTCGCGCTCCGGGTGTGATTCGGCTCCGGCGGCGTGATGAACACGGCCGCCATCACTTGCCCTTCCCACGGGCCTTTGCCTGCATGACGACGACGAGACTGGTGGTCGTTTCGTTCATGTTCGTGGCGACGCGGTACAGCGTCGGGTCCCCATCGTAGGCCCCGGAGACGGCCATTGCGTCCTCGCATTGCTTGGCTGCCTTCATCAGGGCGTCGGAGAATCGTGAGGACGGCGGTTCGACGCGCTCGAAGGCGGCTTGTAGATCTCGTTTGGCCAGCAGCATCTGTTGCGCTTCGGCATTCCCGAGCACGTCGCTGAGTTGATTCAGGTTGGGGTTCTGGCTCTGAATCAGCGTCGGTTCCCCTCGTCTCTCCTGGCCGTAGAGCCACGACATGAGCGTCTGCAGCTCCTTGCGGCTCTCGGGAGGAACCGGATCCGGTCGTGGCGGTGCCGACAGGTCCTCTGGTTTCAGCCCCAGGAACTCGCGTACGGACGCGCGGGTCAGGGCCGTGTATAGATGAGAAAACGCGAAACGGGGTTTGGAGCGATCCTCCCGATCGAAACCGTCTTCGCTCGCCTGCTTCAGGGCGTACCACCCATTGACGAGTCGGCGCACGGTGTTGTGGCTGTCTCCGAGCGTGCGGCTGATCGTCGCGATGTTCCCGCCACTCTCGAACCACTCGGCCGCGAACTTGGCTTTCGCGAGCGCGTCCCACTTGAAAGGTCCGTTGATGTGCTTGAACCCGATGAAGGCGCGGGCGTCGGTGCGATTGTCGACCCACTTGACGCGAACACGGGTTGGCGGTGCCTTCGGATCGTCGACCTCGGGCAGGGGAACCCTGAGTTTACTCCTGAGAGATGCGTCGCTCAGGAGACGTAGCGCTGCCAACCGGCGGTTCCCTTCCAGGACGATTCTGTCCTCGCGTTGTACGATCAGCGGCTCGAAGTCGACGTATCCGGCGGATCGGATCGACTGCAGCAGCTCGTCGACGTCCACGTGCTGCGTCAGGTACCGCACGATGTCCTCTTCCGTCGCGAACGGTTCCGCGTCGGCGAACCGGGGGTTCGACAGATCGAAGTGCAGCTCTTCGGGCGAGACGAAATCGGTGGTGTCCCGTGCGGTCGTTCTTGTGGCCATGCCAACGCCTCGATCCGGGCCGGGTGGCCCGCAGTAGCGCGCCGAGCGTCGCCTACGGATTACGCTTGGCCCAGCCAATCCACGGGCGTCTGCGCTGTTCCACAGCTTGTGGTCGCGATGTCGGTCGTCTTCGGTCGGTGGTGGCGGACGAACTACGCATGGCATTTCCGTACGCAATGACCGTGCCGACACGGGTCAGAGCCTTCCCTCGGCAAGAACGCCGTTCGGCGAGCCCCGCGGACCGTTGCTGCCATGCACATACCTGCATCAGACCTGTACCAGCACACGGCTCCCGCCAGCGCGGTCACACGCGGGTCGTCGTGTTGCGAGCGCCGGTGCTCGCACGACGCGTCCTTGCACGTACGCCGTCACTCATCCCCCGGCAACGCGAACGCGATGAGCCTCGGCCCTCCGCCGACCGTGAGCGCGATGTACTGGCGGCCGTCGACCTGGTAGGTCATCGGGGTGCCGATGGCCCCCGAGGGCAGGTCCACCGACGCCAGCTCGTCGCCGTTCGCCTTGTCGTAGGCGACGATGCGCGGCCCGCCGTCCGATCCTCCTGCGGTCAGGCAGTAGATGAGCAGCGTCTTCGTCAGCAGCGGCCCGTTGATGGCGTTGTCGCCGCCGAGCGGGGGCAGGTCGAGGTCGCGCAGCAGGGGGTGGTTGCGGAAGCGGTCGCCGTCGCCGGTGGGCACCCACCACGCGTGCTCGCCGGTGTTCATGTCGATGGCGGTCATGCGCGAGTAGGGGGGCTTGACGAGGGGCAGCCCCTGCGGCATGCGGGGGGTGCGGCGCGGGGCGCGCCCGGCCAGCCGGTCGGCCTCCGGCGCCCCGTGGGTGTAGGTGACGGTGGCGCCGAGGGCCGGGTCGGGCGAGTAGAGCGACACGACGGCGGGCTGGTTGCGCGACGGGATGTACAGCATGCCGGTGTCGGGGTCGACGGCGGCGCCGGACCAGCCGGCGGTGCCGCCGGGCGGCGGGCGCATGATGGTGCCCAGCGTCACGCCCTCGATGGGACGGTCGAGCGGGGTGAACAGCGGTCCGAGCCGGAAGCCCTCGACCGCCTCGAGGGCCATCGCGCGAATCTCGGGCGTGAAGTCGATGAGGTCGTCGATCTCCACGCCCTGATAGTCGAACGGGGCCGGCTTCGTCGGGAACGGCTGCGTGGGCGACACCACCTCGCCCGGCATGTTCGTCTCCGTCGGCACCGGGCGCTCCTCGATGGGCCAGATCGCCTCGCCGGTGACTCGGTCGAACGCGTAGACGAAGCCCTGCTTGCTCACCTGCGCGATGGCCTTGATGTCGCGCCCGTCGACGGTCACGTCCACCAGGTTCGGATGGGTCGCGAAGTCGTAGTCCCACAGGCCGTGGTGCACGGCCTGGAAGTGCCACACCCGCTGCCCGGTCTCGACGTCGACCGCGATCAGGGTCTCCGAGAAGAGGTTGTCGCCGAGGCGGTCGACGCCGTAGTAATCGTTGGTCGTCGTCCCCGTCGGCAGGTACACGTGGCCCAGCTCGTTGTCGCCGGCGAGCATCGACCACACGTTGGCGTTGCCCGAGTAGCGCCACGAGTCGTTCAGCCACGTGTCGACCCCGAACTCGTCGGTGCCGTTCGGTACGGTGTGGAAGTCCCACGCGTGCTCGCCGGTGCGGACGTCCCAGGCGCGGACCCAGCCCGGGACTGCCTCCTTGGTGATGCGGCGGTCGGCGACGTGCGAGCCGTGGATGACGCGGTCGCGCACCACGATGGGCGGCGAATGGATGCCGAAGAGCATCGCGTTCAGGTAGTCGCGCTCGTCGCGGTCGGCTCGCGGCAGCCCCACCATGGCGTCGACCCGGCCGCTCCCGCCGCCGAAGTCGGGGCACGACCGGCCCGTCTTCGCGTCGACGCAGATGAGGTAGCCGTTGCCGGTGCCCCAGAAGATGCGCTCGTCGCCGGCGCCGTCGGTCCAGTAGGCGACCCCCCGCTGCGACCACGGGTTGCTCATGGTCGGGGTGCCCTCCTCGTAGCCCTTCGGGTTGTGGACCCAGAGGGTCTCGCCGGTCGTCGCGTCGACGGCCACGCCCTGCGAGAGCGGGGTGTTGAAGTAGAGCACGCCGCCCACCATCAGCGGCGTCGCCTGCAGCCGCGACAGGATGGGCCGGTGGCCGGTCCGATAGAGGTCGGGCGTGTCGGCGACCAGCGAGTCGACGATGGTGTCGAGCGGCGCCCACCACTCGCCGCCGCCGGGGGTCGTGCGGCTCACCATGCGGTCGACGGTGGTCCACTCCCACGCGATTTCGAGGTCGGCGAAGTTGCCGGCGTCGATCTGGTCGAGCGGCGAGTACTTGGTGCCGCGGACGTCTCCCGCGTAGCTGCGCCACTCGCCCTCCGACGTGTCGTAGGTCTGCCACGGGCCGGCGGCCTCCCCGGGCTGGGCGTGGGCGGCGGTAGCGGCCCCGGCGAGCAGGGCGAGCACGGTCATCGCGAGGATCGAGGGCGACTGGCGCATGAGGTTACCTCCGTGTCTCGGAACCGGTCTC
Organism: Vicinamibacterales bacterium; assembly: GCA_965116765.1. Classification (GTDB taxonomy): domain Bacteria; phylum Acidobacteriota; class Vicinamibacteria; order Vicinamibacterales; family UBA8438; genus JAJEEA01. Next base: position 4,323,787 of record OZ220718.1, read on the forward strand.
CGGCGCCCGGACGGCGGGGCCGGCAGTGCCGCCGATCGTACAACGGTTCGCGCGTGAGCCCGTGCGCCACCCGCACGTTCAGCGAGCGGCTGACGGCGACGCCGTGCCATGTGCCCGGGTTCCGGTCGTGCCGTCTGCGGACGCGGAGGCGGTTGCGGCTATATACTGCCTTCGATGGACCGCGACCTGTTCCTCCGACATGTTCGCCGGACTCGCTTCCTCTCGCACGGCCGGGACGCGGCGCTCGGAGACGCACGGCGGATCGCGCGGTTTCTCATGCAGCACGGCGCGCGCCGCGTCGTGGGCATCGGCTCGGTGTTCGCGCCGGGCCGGCGCTTCACGCCACGCTCCGACATCGATCTCGCGGTCGAGGGGCTCCGCCCGGAGTGCTTCTTCAGCGTATCGGCGCAGGCCGCCGCGATGACCGATTTCCCGCTCGATCTCATCCCGATCGAGGCGGCGTCCGTTACCTTCCGCCGGATCGTTCGTGAAGACGGTGTCGACCTGTGACGCCCGACGAAGCGTTCGCGCGCCGGCTGGCCGCGGAGATCGAGCACGAGCTCGACAGCCTCGATCTCATTCGAGAACAGAATGCCGCCGCGCCCCGCGACGACGAGATCTACGCGTTGCGTGCGCGCGGGTCGATTCTCCACGACTTCTACAACGGCATCGAACGGGTGTTCGTGCGCATCGCCGAGGAGTTGAACGGCGGCGTGCCGCAGGGCGACCGGTGGCACCGGCAGCTCGTCACCGATATGAGCCTGGAGATTCCGGGTGTTCGTCCCGCGGTGATCGATGCGGCGCTGGTGGACGCGCTCGGCGAGTTTCTCCGGTTTCGGCACGTTTTCCGCAACGCGTACGGCTTCGTGCTGGAGGGGAAGCGCATGCGCCCGCTCGAAGAACGCCTGCCGGTCGTGCTCGAGATGTTCCGTGCGCGGATTCGGGTATTCCTGACCTGGCTGGCCGGCGGCCCCACGGATCGCCAGGGGTCTGCGTCGTAGAACGGCGGATTCCTGGTGGGATGCCGTGAAGGTACACGGGCTGCCGCCCATCGGGCGGTCGGGGTGGTTGCGCGAAGCGTGGCCATGAGCTTCTGGTTGGGCGCCAAGCGGGGGGCAGGGCGACCTTGCGGTCGCCTCGGGAGTTTCGCTGGTGCGAGACCCCTGCGGCGACGATTGGCGGGCCAGGGTCGCCGGGGACGTCGGAATGGCGCGGCTGCCGCCCGGCTCGGTGTAGACTTCCTTCATCCGTCGGTCGAGTTCACCTGGTGCATGGTGACGCCATGACGAAACCGCTGCTGGCGCCGGCCGCCGTGGGATGGTTCCTGCTTGCCTTGGCGGCCGCCGCCCCCGCGCAGCCGCCCCAGGGCGAGCACCCCGACATCCGGCTCTTCCTGCAGGCGGGCGCGGGCGAGCCCGAGCAGGCCGAGTACGCCCTGGAGCAGCTCGGCGACCGGTGGCGAGACGGCTACGCGGGCATCGTGTGGGACATGGCGTGGCTGCAGCGTCCCCCCAACCTGCGGGGGTTCGCCCGCTTCTTCACCCTCATCGGCTTCCTCGAGCAGCAGACCGGCCAGAGCTTCGGCGCCGACCTGCAGACGTGGCAGCGGTGGATGTGGGGGCGGCCCTACGAGCCGCATCCGGACCACGGGTTCTTCAAGGGCCTCTGGTACCGCCAGATAGACCAGCGCTTCGCCGATTTCTTCCCCCGCGGGGTGGAGTCGCGCATCCGGCTCGACGAGATCGAGTGGGGCGGCGTGGGGGTGAACGGCATCCCGCCCCTGGAGTACCCGGCCCGGCTCGAGGCCGATGACGCCGACTACCTCGAGGACGACCACGTCGTCTTCGGCATCGCCCTGAACGGCGAGGCGCGGGCCTATCCCAAGCGCATCCTCGCCTGGCACGAGATGGCCCTCGACCGCGTCGGCGGGGTCGAGCTGACCATCGTCTACTGCACCCTGTGCGGGACGGTGATCCCGTTCGAGAGCGAGCCCGGGGGCCGCTACCTGCGGTTCGGCACGAGCGGCCTCCTGTATCGCTCGAACAAGCTGATGTTCGACCACCAGACCCGCAGCCTCTGGAACACGTTCGAGGGGGTGCCGGTGGTCGGCGAGCTCGCGGGCAGCGGGCTGCGGCTGACCCACCGCGCGGTCGTGACCACGACCTGGGGCGAGTGGCGCCGGCGCCATCCCGCGACGACGGTCCTGTCGCTCGACACCGGCCACCGGCGCGACTACTCGGAGGGGGCCGCCTACCGCGGCTACTTCGGTACCGACGACCTGATGTTCCCGGTCTCGCGCCGCGACGACCGCCTCGCCAACAAGGAGGAGGTGCTGGTGTTGCGGCTCGACGATCCGGCGCGGGGCGGAGCGCCGGCCCCGCTCGCCATCACCGCCCGGTTCCTCGGCCGGAACCGGGTCCATCACTTCGAGCTCGCGGGGCGCCGCCTGGTGGCGGTGACGAGCGAGGAGGGCGCCAACCGGGTCTACGACGCCGGGGACGTCCGCTTCGCGCGGCATCTCGGTCCCGAGCGGCTGGCCGACGAGACTGACGGGACGTGGCGGGTCACCGAAGACGCGCTGGTGCGCGACGCCGACCCGAACGACCAGCGACCCCGCGTCCCCGCCCACCGTGCCTTCTGGTTCGGCTGGTACGCCCAGTTCCCCGACACCGCGCTCGTCGACTGACGCGGTCCCCAGGAGCGGTCTCCATGCGACGCATGCTCATCGTCCTGCTGGCGGCGGCGCCCGCCGTGTGGCTCCATCACGCCGCGCCGGCGGCGCGGGGCGCCGAGCAGGCGCCGGCGGCGACCGACGCCGATCGCGCCGGCTGCGAGGCGTTGCTGCACGTGCGCAACCTCACCCTTACCTACTCCGGCCTCGCCGAGGCGGGCGGGGTCCCGTACTGCTACGTCAAGGGCATTCTGCCGCCGGCCATCCACTTCCACGTGCAGCTCCCGCTGCCGCGCGACTGGAACGGACGGTTCCTCAAGTGGGGCGACGGCGGGAAGGACGGCGACCTCGACTTCGCCGACCACCGGGTGGCGGCCGGCTACGCCGTGGCCAACAGCAACACCGGGCACGACAACGGGGCCGAGCCGGGGTCGTCGTTTGCCCGCGACAACCGGCAGGCCGAGATCGACTTCGGCTACCGCGCCGTCCACCTGACGACGGCGGCGGGCAAGACGCTGGTCCGGGCCTACTACGGCGCCCCGCCCGAGTACGCCTACTTCGAGGGCTGCTCGACCGGCGGCCGGCAGGGGCTGATGGAGGCGCAGCGGTACCCGGACGACTTCGACGGCATCGTGGCGGGGGCCCCCGCCAACCACTACCAGGACATGAACGCGGTGCGGGTGTGGCTGCTGCAGCGGATGTTCCGCGACGACTTCGCCGGCGCCCTGGCGTTCGACACCGACGGCGACGGGCGCTTCGACAGCGTCCGCAAGCTGGAGATCCTGGCCGACGCGGTGCTCGCGGCGTGCGACGGGGAGGACGGCGTCGCCGACGGCGTGATCGACGACCCCCTGGCGTGCGGCTTCGACGCCCGCCGCGACCTCGCCGCGCACCGGTGCCCGGGCGGCGTCGACGGCGACGCCTGCTTCACCGCCGCGCAGATCCGCACCGTGGCCGACTTCCACGCCGGCCCGCGCGACAGCCGGGGCCACGCCATCTACGCCGGCAAGCCGTTCGGCTCGGAGAGGCAGTGGGCCGGCCTGTTCGTGCCCTACGCCGGCAACGGCTTCGCCCCCGGCGCGGTGCGCCTGGGCGGCGACCACCTCAACTACCTGTTCTACGACACCGATCCCGGCGTCGCGCCGGCCGATCTGCTCGACGTGGCGACACCGCCCGACCGCGCCGCCAACCCGCCGGAATGGGCGTGGTGGGAGTTCGACATCGACGACGTGACGGCCGGGAAGGGCGACGTCATGAAGGGGATCACCGACGCCGTCGACCCCGACCTCTCCCGGTACCTGATCGAGCAGGACGGGAAGCTCATCGTCTACCACGGCTGGGCCGACGCCCTCGTCGTGCCGCAGCCGACGGTGACGTACTACCGGGACGTGGTCGACACCACGTTCGGCGGGGACGTGGCCGCCGCCCGCGACCGGGCCCGCCTCTTCATGGCCCCGGGCATGAACCATTGCCGCGGGGGCGCGGGGCCCGACACCTGGGACCGGCTCGCCCCCCTCGTCGACTGGGTCGAGCGCGGCATCGCCCCCGACGCCCTCGTCGCCACCCACGCGACCGGCGGGGTCGTCGACAACGAGCGCCCGATCTGCGCCTTCCCCGAACGCGCCGTCTACACCGGACCGGCCGGCGGGGCCGACGACCCGGCGAACTGGGTGGCCGGGAACTTCACCTGCCGGTGAGCGTGGCGCGAGCGCCTGACCGTCGTTGCGGCGACTACGGTGACGGCGGTCGCGGCGTCGGCCCCGGTCGGCGCCGGCGGGCGCGACCGGCGGGGAGTAGACTTGGCTCGTTGCGCGGCGTCGAGTCGTCGGCGCGAACCGTCGGCCGGCGCCTGTCTCGGTGGCCGTGTCTCGATGTACCCGGATCTGAAGGAGGCAGCCATGGCTGCAAGCCGCCTCGTGCCCGGTGTGACGTTCCTCATGGCGCTCACGGCGTTCGGTTTCCCGCTACCCCTGGCCGCGCAACAGGAGGGCTCCGGCGCGGCGGCGATGCGCGCCCGGCCGGACTTCCGCACGGTGCGCCCGGTCATCCGCGGGCAGGCCTACGCGGTCAGCTCGATGAAGGCGCAGGCGACGGCCGCGGCGGTCGAGATACTCGACGCGGGAGGCAACGCCTTCGACGCCGCGGTGGCGGGGCAGGCGGTGCTGGCCCTGGTCGATCCGGCCATGAACGGCATCGGGGCCGACGCCGTGGTGCTGGTCTACGACGCGAAGGCGAAGCAGGTCTTCTCGATCAATGCGGAGGGGATGGCGCCAGAACTCGCCACCATCGAGTGGTACGAAGAGCACAACGACGGCGAGCTGCCGCGCAGCGACGGGCTGCTGGCCGCGTCCACCCCGGGCGTGGTCGACGCCTGGTACCTCCTGCTCGACCGCTGGGGGACGATGACGTTCGAGCAGACGCTGCGCCGGGCCATCGCCGTCGCGGCCGAGGGGTTTCCGATCAGCGAGGGGCTGAGCCGGACCATCTCCAACTCGTCGAAGATCCGGAAGTACCCCACGACCATGAAGGTCTACTTCCCGGACGGCCGCGCGCCGGAGCCGGGCGAGATCTTCCGCAATCCCGACGCCGCCCGCGTGCTGGAGAAGATCGTGGAGGCCGAGCGCGAGAACGCCCACCTGGGCCGGTCGGCCGCGTTGAAGGCGGGCCGCGACCGCTTCTACAAGGGCGACATCGCCCGCGACATGGGCAGGTTCTTCGAGGAGAACGGCGGCCTCTACCGCTACGAGGACTTCGCCGCCTTCACCGCCAAGGTGGAGACGCCGGTCTCGACGAGCTACCGCGGCTACGAGGTCTACAAGAACCCGTCGGCCAGCCAGGGGCCGGCCGAGCTGTTCACCCTGAACATCCTGGAGGGCTTCGACCTCGCCGCCATGGGCCACAACAGCGCCGACTACGTCCACACCAGCGCCGAGGCGCTGAAGCTCGCCTTCGCCGACCGCGACAAGTACCTCGGCGACATGGACGTGGTCCCCATCCCCTACGAGGGGCTGCTGTCGAAGGACTACGCGGCCGAGCGCCGCGCGCTGGTCGACCCGGACAAGGCGTCGCTGGAGTTCCGGCCCGGCAGCCCCGAGCGGTTCATGGAGAACCCGCCGCCGACCCCGGCCCACCCGCGCGTCACGTTCGCCGGGGACGCCGACCACGAGGGCGACACCAGCTACATCGCGGTGGTCGACGGCGACCGCAACATGGTGAGCTTCGAGCCGAGCCTGCACAGCGGCTTCGGGACCGGGGTGGTCGTCGGCGACCTCGGGTTCAGCTTCACCTGCCGGGGCGACTACTACTCGCTGGTCCACGGCGAGGCCAACGCCCTGGCGCCCGGCAAGCGGCCGCGCAGCACCCTGCAGAGCACGCTGGTCATGAAGGACGGCGAGCCGTGGGGCATCCTGGGCAGCCCCGGCGGGGACGACCAGATCATGCGGACCATGCAGACGCTGCTGAACATGGTGGAGTTCGACATGAACGTGCAGCAGGCCATCGAGGCGCCGCGCTGGTCGACGCGCAGCTTCCCCGCCTCGCCGTTCCCGCACACCATGTATCCGGGCGACCTGTCGGTGGAGCGGGGCATCTCGGCCGAGGTGCGCGCGGTGCTGGAGGCGAAGGGCCACGCGCTGCGGGTGCGGCCGGAGTGGTCGATGGGCTCGAACGCCGCCATCGTCGCGACCACCGGAACGGTGTGCTGGCGGCCGGCGTCGATCCCCGGACGGAGGGGGTCGCCTGGGCGAAGTGATACGCCGCGGCGTTCGTGTCGAGGCGGCATCGTGGTGGTCGCGTCGCGGCGTTCGGGCCGCGCGGCCGGACGGCGGCGGATGGGAGCCTGCCGGGCTGCAGGAGCCCGTGGTAACCCCGCGTTGCACCGCGCCCGGAGGGCGTCGACGGATCGCCGAAGCGCCCGCCTGACGAGGCGCGGCGAGGGAGAGTATCGGGCATGTTTGGCCGCAGGAGTCTGCGCCGACGGAGTCCGGCGGGCAATCGGCGCCGAAGGCGACCGCCGCGCAGGCGGATGCATCGCCGCTCGAATGCAGCGGGACTTCGCCACGGGCTCCTGGCATCGGGACGGGAGGTTCGACATGAGACGACGCGTGCTGGAGTCGTTCGGCGTGGCGGCGGCGGTGGCCGTCGTCGCGGTGCTTCTCCGGATGGCCCCGGTGCCGGTGGAAGGGCAGGCGCAGCAGCCGCCCGACCGGCCCGACGCCACGCCGGCCATGCCCACCCCGTGGGGCGAGCCGGACCTGCAGGGCATCTGGACCACCGACTACGAGATCCCGCTCGAGCGGCCCGCCCGCTTCGCCGACCAGGAGTTCCTGACCGACGAGCAGCGGGCCGAGCTGGACCGGGAGCGGGCGCGCATCATCTACCAGGACACCCGGTACGCCGAGCGCGGCAGCGAGCAGGACGTGGGCGGCGCCTACAGCGCCGCCATCTACCTGTCGCACAAGTACATGGGCCGGCGGACGTCGCTGATCATCGATCCGCCCGACGGCCGGATCCCGCCGCTGACCCCGAGGCGCAGGCGCGGCGCGACGCCATCCGCGAGTACCAGCTCGCGCTGCTGCAGGCCACCTCGGTCTGCCGCGACGGCCTGCCTTCCTGCGCGGGCGGCGAGTACGGCCCGCCGTCGCCGCGCCGGAACGAGCCGCCGCCGTTCTATCCGGCGACGGGCGCCGCGGCGGGCGGGTCGTTCAACCGGTCGGACGGCCCGGAGGACCGCGGCCTCGGCGAGCGGTGCATGTCGGCCCGGCTGCCCGACTTCGGGGGCGCCGCCGGGTACTTCCTGCAGATCGTGCAGTCGCCCGAGACGGTGTCGATCTTCTACGACACCGGGCAGGGGCAGGGCTGGCAGCGGGTCATCCCGGTGACCGACCGCCCGCACCTGCCGCCGCACATCCGGCAGTGGTGGGGCGATTCGCGCGGCCGCTGGGAGGGCGACACGCTGGTGGTCGACGTCACCAACTTCACGCCCAAGACCGACTACCAGGGCTCGCGCGAGAACCTGCACCTGGTGGAGCGCTGGCGCCGCGTCGACTCCGAGACGCTGGAGTACGTCGTCACGATGAACGACCCGACGACGTGGACGGCGCCCTGGACCGTCGCGCTGGAGCTGAGCCGGCAGAGCGACCAGCTCAACCGCATCTACAAGGAGCCCCGCTGCCACGAGGGCAACTACGGCATGCCCGCCCTGCTGAGGGGCGCGCGCGCCGAGGAGCAGGCGTTCGCCGAGGGCACCGGCCCGGATCCGGCCACGCTGTGCAGCGCCGGGTGCGGCGGGTTCGCCGCGGGCTTCGCCGACTCGGGCGACGAGGTCAATCCGCTGCGCCGGTGACCGGCGGCCCAGGGGGCTGCGCCGTGGAACGGTGCGGACCGCGGGCGAGGGTTGGTCGGGCGGCGAGCGGGGCCGCGGGCGAGGAATGACCCAGGATCTAGGCCGTAGAACGGTGCAGACTCCCAGCGGGGTTGGATGGGCGCCCAGCGGATGCCGCGGCGCGACCGTGCGGTCGCGTTGGGAGCTTCGCTGGCGCGAAACTCCTACGGCGACGATGGGCGGACCAGGGGGTTCAACATGCGAAACCGAGTGATATACGGAGGCTCGATAGTCACCGCGGTGCTCGTGACGGCGGCCGTGACCGCCGTCATCACCGCGTCGATGACCGGCGCGGCCGGTCAGGACCAGGCGGCCGACGCGGTGCGCACCGTCGACGGCCGGCCCGACTTCAGCGGCATCTGGCAGGCGAACAACGAGGCGCACTGGGACCTGGAGGCCCACGCCGCGCGTCCCGGCATGGTGACGCAGCCGGGGGCGTATCCGTTCGAGTTCGTCGAGGTCCCGGCGGCGCCGGTGCTCGCGCTCGGCGCGGCCGGCGGCGTCCCCGGCTCGCTCGGCGTCGTCGAGGGCGACGGCCGCATCCCGTACACGCCGGAGGCGCGGGCCGTCAAGGACGAGAACGCCGCCAACTGGATCGACCGCGACCCCGAGCTCAAGTGCTACCTGCCGGGCATCCCGCGGGCGATGTACATGCCCTACCCGTTCCAGATCGTGCAGAGCACGAACAAGATCCAGATGGCGTTCGCGTTCACCAGCACCGCGCGCACCATCCACCTCGACGACGTCGAGCCGCCGCCCGACTGGACCTACATGGGGCACTCGGTCGGCCGCTGGGAGGGCGACACGCTGGTGGTCGAGGTCACCGAGTTCAACGGCAAGAGCTGGTTCGACCGGGCCGGCAACTTCCACAGCGAGGCGCTGCGGCTGGAGGAGCGCTTCACGCCGATCTCGCCCGACGCCATCCACTACGAGGTGACCATCGAGGATCCGAACACCTTCACCGAGCCCTGGACGATCTCCATGCCGCTCTACCGCCGGCTGGAGGAGAACATGCAGCTCCTGGAGTACCGCTGCATCGAGTTCGTCGAGGAGTTCCTCTACGGGCACGTGCGCAAGGAGCAGCTCGTCACCACCTGGGAGGGGGAGACGATCGTCGTGGACATCCGGCGGAAGGTGCCGCCGGGCGACGCGTTCTACGACTGGTACCGCAAGTGAGCCGACTCGTGTCGCCGGCCCCGGCTCGGGACCGTGGCAGGGTGAAACGTTCGGCGGACGGCTCCTCGACGCGGCGAGCACGCCCGACCGCGGCGCCACCCCGCCGGAGGGCCTCCGTACGCCCCTGGTGGGTCCGTTCGGGCTTGACTATCGCTCCTCGTTTGGACAACATCGGGCGAATCCCGGCACCGCGTTGGCTGCGGGGGCGCGAACGGTCGGTTCGAGGGGGCGCCCAAGGGGCGCCACTACGGGCTATCGTCCCCCGCGAGCAGACCGCGTCCACGGAGCGCGGCGGCTCCATGTCGACCGGAGCGTCTTGCCCGGGTGCCGAGGTGCTCACCGCTGGCCGGCGGCCGAACCAGGCGTCGTCGGGACGCGAGTCGCCTGTCGCCGGCCACCGGCGTGTGGGAGGAGTTCGGGCACTCACCGAGCGCGCCGGGACGGTAGTGGCCGCCCGGTATGTCGACCGTCGGACGCCTGCGTTCGTGATAGCCGGGTCGGCCTGCCGATCCCGCTTCGACACCATTTCCGAAAGTCCAGGGAGGAACCAGATGAAGACGACACGCCGTGGATTCGTGGGAACCATCGCGCTGGGCGCCGCGGCCGGCGCCCTGACCGGCGCTTCACCGTTCGGCAGGCGGGTCAGCGCTCAGACCCGGGAGGCCTCGAAGTCCGGCATCTACGACGGCGGCGTCATCCAGCTCAACCAGAACGAGAGCGCCCGCGGCCCCGGCCCCAAGACCATCCAGGCCATTCAGGCCCACACCAACAAGCGCATCGGCCGCGGCTATTCGCCGGACCACGTCAACGAGCTGAGAGCGGTCATCGCCGACTACTACGAGGTCGGGACCGGCAACGTGCAGCTGGCCACCGGCTCCACCCCCCTGCTGCAGGGGTCGGTGCGGGCGTTCTGCTCGGCGACCAAGGGCTTCGTGACCCCCATGCCCACCTACTCGACCAGCCTGGCCACCGCCCGGCGGATCGGGGCCAAGACGACCGAGATCGATCTGGACAGCAGCTCGCTCGCCATCGATCTCGACGCGCTGGCGGAGGCGTCTCGCGGCGCGGGCCTGGTCTATCTCTGCAATCCGAACAACCCCACCGGCATGGTGCACGGACCCGGAGACGTCGAGCGTTTCGTGCGCCGCGTGCTGAGTGAATCGCCGGAAACGATGATTCACGTCGACGAGGCCTACATCAACTACGGCCGGCCCGACAGCATCGAGACCGCGGTGCCCCTGGCGCTGGAGGACGAGCGCGTGTTCGTCACCCGTTCCTTCTCGAAGGCGCACGGCATGGCCGGCCTGCGCGTCGGCTACGGCCTCGGCCAGGAGCAGACCCTGGCGAAGATCCGCGGCGCCTGGGGCATGGGCGACGTCAACATGCTGGGCGCGATAGCCGCGATCACCGCGTTCGAGGACAAGGAGCACATCGACTGGGAAGTGAAGGAGAACGCCGAGATTCGCGACGGCGTCATCGCCGCCTTCCGCGACATGGGCTTCGACGTGCCCGACTCCCACACCAACCACATCTTCGTCAACATCGGACGCCCCGCCCGCGAGTTCCGCGAGGCGTGCCTGGAGCGCAAGGTGCTGGTGGGCCGGGACTTCCCGCCGCTGCACACCACGCACTGCCGCATCTCGATCGGCAGCCGCGAGGAGATGGCGGCGGCGATGAAGGTGTTCAAGGAGGTCCTGGCGTAGCAGGGGGGCGCGACGGCTCTGCGACGCCGGTTCCAGGCGTGCCGTTGCAACTCTGCCTCGAGGAGTTGGCGGCGGCGACGAAGGTGTTCGAGGAGTCTCGGCGTCGGGGGGTACGACGGCCCTGCGACGCCGGTTCCACGCCGTGCCGCCGCAACTCCACCTTGAGGAGATGGCGGCGGTGATGAAGGTGTTCAAGGAGGTCCCGGCGCCGGGGGCACGACGGCCTGCGACGCCGGTTCCACGCCGTACCGCCGCAACTCTACGTTGAGGAGACGGCGGCCGGATGAAGGTTGCAAGGAGGCTCCGACGTAGGGGCCACGACGGCCTGCGACGTCGGTTCCAGGCCGCAACACTGCCTTTGAGGTGACGGGAGGAGCAACCATGTCAGGCATCGTCCGGCTCGATCGAAGAGCCTTCATGAGAAACGCCGGCGCGACCGCCATCGCCGGGGCCGCCGGCCTGGCCGGCGGCGCGGGCCCGGCGGCGGCGCAGAGCTCGGCTCGACCGGCTCGACCAGCATCCCGCGCCTGGCGAACGGCAAGTATGACTTCGACACGCCCTACAATCGTGTCGGCACCGACTGTTCCCGGTGGGACGGTCCGGCCCTCCGCTATCCGGAGGGCGTGTTCAAGTACGGCATGGGCGTGGCGTCGATGGACTTCGAGTGCGCGCCGTGCATCACCGAGGCGCTGCACGAGAGAGTCCGGCATCACAACTGGGGCTACCTGAGCACCACCCAACCGCTTCGAGACGGCATCCTGAAGTGGAACGGGGAACGCCACGGCCTCGACCTGGACCCCGCCTCCGTGGTCATCTCCGACGGCGTCTATCCCGGCGTCATCGCGGCGCTGCGCTCGTTCGTGCCCATCGGAAACAAGGTGCTCCTGACCACCCCGGCGTACTCGGGGTTCTACGGCATGGCCCGCGCCGCCCGGGTCGACACCGTCGACAGCCCGATGCTCTACCGGAACGGGCGCTACGAGATCGACTGGGACGACCTGGAATCGAAGATGACCGCGGACGTCCGCGCCATGATCGTCTGCAACCCGCAGAACCCGACCGGCAACGTGTGGACCGAGGACGAGCTGCTCCGCATCGGCCGGCTCGCCCTCGAGCACGAGGTCGTCGTGCTGGCGGACGAGATCCACTCCGACGTCATCCGCGCCGGGCACCGGTACACCCCGTTCGCGAGCGTGCCGGACGAGGCGGTGGTGAACAACAGCGTGACCTTCAACGCCATCAGCAAGACCTTCAACCTGGCGGCGATGAAGAACGCCTACTACTACTCCAAGAGCCCCACCCTGCTCGCGCGCGTGAACCAGTTCCACCGCGCGGAGCTCAGCACGCTGGGCGTGGTGGCCAACACCGCGGCGTATCGCGACGGCGCCGAGTGGTTCGACCAGGCCAACGCGTACATGGACGACAACCACACCTTCGTCGAGAGCTTCGTCGAGCAGCATATGCCCGACGTGGGCTATACCCGCAACGAAGGCACGTTCATGACCTTCCTCGACTTCAGCAAGGTCATGGAGCGCATCGGCGCCGCGGAGAAGGCCGCGGAGGGCGGCGACACCGCCGAGGAGTACTTCCGCGACTGGCTGACCTACCAGTCGGGCGTCTATCTGAATCCCGGCTCCAGCTACGGCGCCGGCGGAGAAGGCCGCATGCGCATGAACGTGGCCTCGTCCCGCCAGGTGCTGCGGGAGGCCTGCGAGGCGATGGCCGCGGCGGTTCGCAACGCGTAGCGCGGACCGTCAGTCGATGGCTTCGAGACCGCGCCGGCGGGTCGAGCATCGGCCGGCAGTGTGCGCGGCTCGGCACATCGGTCGTTCGTCGGCGTTGCCGACGATGCTGCTCACTGCCCGGTTGTCCTCCGTATCGGCGCGGAGCAGGCGCCTGCGGCGACGGCCGGCAGCCCCGATGGTTGGCGCTGCTCCGCCCCGCTACCATTCCATGGGGGGCAGGACGTCCTGCTGGAGACGGAACATCTCGTCGATGGTGTGAACCGCCGCGCGATACGAGTGCGTGGTCGGGTCCAGCAGCAGTGCCTGGAGCAGGGTCCGGCGGCAGCCGTTGGCGAACGCGTCGACCAGCAGGCGGTTGATGCTGGTCTGGGTCCTCAGCAGCCCGCGGATGCCCTCGGGGAGCGGCGCCATGACGGCGGGGTGGAGGCCGCTGGCGTCGGCGCGGGCGGGGACCTCGACGACGGCGCCCTCGGGCAGGCCGGGCACGTAGCCGGCGTTCGGCACGTTGACTGCCTCGAGGGCGGTGTCGATGCCGCACAGCACGCCTTCGAGGAGGGGGACCCCCAGCTCGCCGGAGGGAGCGAGTCCCCGTCCGGGTCGGGCCCGTCCGCGTCGTTCCCCGCGTTGTCTCGCAGCCGGCCGAGCGGCGCGTCGGGGAACGCGGGCACGTCCGTGGGGTGGTCCGACAGGTTGTAGAGCCAGGTCGGCGTATTCCCCGTCTCCCACGGCGCACCCTCCACGGGGTCGTAGAAGAACTGGAGCAGGCTGCTGCCCAGGAACTCCTGCGCCCATCCCAGGTACTCGCCGATGTGGTTCGCGCCCGGGCTCGGGTAGCGATCGAACACCCGGAACAGGATGCGGCTCAGCGCGATCTCGTCCCAGTCGTGCAGCCAGTGGGCCTCGCGCTCGCGGCGCCTGAGTCTCGGGTAGAGGTCTTCGCCCGTCTCCCGGTCGCGCACCGACTCGAACCAGGAGAAGTGGTTGAGACCGCTCGCACGGGCGTCGAGCCGGTCCACCGGAAGGTCCAGGAGGTGGGCCATCTGCCGCATGCCGTCGAAGACGCCGTGGCAGAGCCCGACGACGCGTATCGAGGAGAGCCGGCCCTGGGCCTCGCACAGCTTGGTGAGCGGGTTCGTGTAGTTGAGGAGCCAGGCCTCGGGGCAGTGCGCCTCCATCGCCCGCGCCACGTCCAGGGCCGGCTTCATGTTGCGGAGGGCGTGAAAGAGGCCTCCCGGACCGCCGTTCTCGCCGTAGATCTGCCGCGAGCCGAAGCGGCGGGGGACGTGGAAGTCCTGCGCCCAGTAGAAGTAGCGGCGGAGCTCGATGGCCATCACCACCGCGTGGGCCCCGGGGAGCGCCTGCTCGAGATCGGTCGTTGCGGAAACCACGACTCGCCGGCCGAGCCGCTCCGCGACCGCCTCGGCGTACGCCTGCATGCGGGGCAGCTCCGACGGATCGATGTCGACGAGAACGATGCTCAGACCGCGGTCGCAGAGCGCATCGCTGAGCAGCAGGTCGCGGATGGAGGCGGGTCCGAACTCGCGGCTCCCCGCCCCGACGAGGACGATCTTGAGGCGGTCCTTCATGACGTCGTCCTCCGGTTCATGACGCTCAGACCGCGGTCGCAGAGCGCATCGCTGAGCAGCAGGTCGCGGATGGAGGCGGGCCCGAACTCGCGGCTCCCCGCGCCGACGAGGACGATCTTGAGGCGGTCGGTCATGACGCGGTCCTCCGGTTCATGAAACCGGTCGTTCCGGCGCCGGCGTGTCGGCGTGCGCGATCCGTACGGTCATCACCCCCGCGCCGAGGGACACCGCGAGCAGCAGCGCGCCCAGGCCGGCGCGGCCGGTGAGCACGTACCCCACCCCGAGGAGGCTCGCGTAGACGAACAGCGCGCCGAGCAGGAAGCCCGGCCACATGCGGCTCGCCGGCGGGTCGGCCGAGGTCACCCCCGTGCGATCGGCCACCGGGCCCCACCAGCCGCCCGGGTGCACCCGCCGGTAGAAGCGGTCGAGCACGTCGTCGGCCTCGGGGCGCGTGGCGAGCACGACGGTCAGCCACAGCGCGGTGCACGCCACCAGGATGACCACCGCGCGGACGAGGTCCATCTCCGGCGCGTAGAAGCCGTCGGCGGCGCGCATCACCGAGGCGGGCAGGACCGGCTCGATCGCGGCCAGCAGGACCCTGCCGTTGGCCAGGAGCACCGAGCCGGCCATGGCCGCGATCTCCGCCCACGCGTTGACCCGCCACCAGTACCAGCGGAGCAGCCACACGAGGGCCACCCCTGCCGTGAGCTCGATGATGTAGATCCAGCCCCGCTGTATCGAGTCCATCTGCCAGGCGACGCCCGCCGCGACCGCGGCCAGCAGCACCACCGCGACCCGGGAGGCCGCGACGTAGTGCCGCTCCGAGCGGTCCCGGCTCAGGAAGCGGCGATAGACGTCGTTCACCATGTACGACGCGCCCCAGCAGAGGTGCGTGTCCATGGTGCTCATGAACGCGGCGAGGAACGTGGCGACCATCAGCCCCCTGAGCCCGGACGGCATGAGCTCGCGGATCATCATCGGATAGGCGAGCTCGGGGTCGGCGGCCAGCGCCGGGTCCATGGCCGAGAGGGGGAAGACGAGGAGCGAGCCCAGTCCCACGACGATCCACGGCCAGGTGAGGAGCACGGTTCCCGCGAAGGCGAACCACAGCGACGCCTTTACCGCCTGCCGCTCGTCGCGCGTCGCGAACAGGCGCTGGGCCACGTAGCCGTCTCCCTGCCCGCTTCTCAGCCAGAGAACCAGAATCAGAGAGAGGAAGGAGACGATCTCGAGCGACGAGGCGTTGGCGGCGTTGGGCACGAGATCGAGGGCCCCCGGCGGCGCCCCGGGGGCCTCCCTGACGGCGTCCGCCATGGCCGAGGGTCCCCCGAAGCGTGCGAGCACGATGCCCGCGAGCGTCGTCGCCCCCAGCATGCCGGTCACGAACTGGAGGAGGTCGGTCACCACCACGCCCCACAGCCCCGACGCCACGGTGTAGGCCAGCGCCAATCCGACGCAGACGGTGAGGGTGATGGCCGGGTCCCAGCCCAGCAGGACCTGGCTGAACTTCACCATCGCCAGCATGACCCAGCCCATGACGACGGCGTTCTTCAGCAGCCCCTGGTACACCGCCGAGAAGCAGCGCAGCGCCCGCGCGGGCGCGCCCCCGTAGCGGAGCTCGATGACCTCGGCGTCGGTGAGCACGCCCGCCCTTCGCCACAGGCGCGCGTAGAAGAAGGTGAGCATGAGGATGCCGGCGGCCTCGTACCACCACAGCCAGTTGCCGTACACGCCCTGTCGGCGCACGAGGGCGGCGGTGGCGAGGGGGGCGTCGGTCGCGAACCAGGTGGCCGCGATGGAGGTGCCGGCCAGCCACCAGGGCAGCGAGCGGCCGGCCACGAAGTAGTCCTCGACGCTGGCGCCGGCGCGCCGGGCGAGTCCGAAGCCGATCGCGAGAACGACGGCCCCGTAGACGCCGACCACGATCCAGTCGAGCGGCGTCAGCGCCATGTGCGCGCCCGGTTCCTTTGGACGCGGGACAGTCCGTGCCGCGCGGCAGCCCCGTCGACGAACGTCATCACGCTGCGCGGCCTTCCATGTGGTTGCCGGGACAATCCGTGCCGCACCGCGGCCTCGTCTGCGAGCTCGGTCGTCGACCTTCCCTCAGATGAGCCGCGGGTCGGCTCGACGATGCGACTGCCCGGCCGGGAACAATGCGGACGACGGGACACATGCGCTGCCGGGAACGGCTGCCACCGGGGGACGGCGCCGCAAAAGAATCAGCGATCGACCGCAGATCGAGAAAGAACATTCGACAGAATGCGGTACGCCCCGGGAACGCCGTAGGGGAGCTGCCGGTGGAGGGCGAGGGCCAGATACGTGAAGCGCCCGTCACCCACCGGCGCGGTGAGCCACACGCCCTCCTGGGGGGCCTGGCCCTGGTCGTGGGTCTCCACCAGCGGCGTGTAGGCCGGGTCCCAGTCGGCGAAGAACTTGGATCCGCGCTGCTCGATCCAGCCGTCGAAATCCGCTGCCGTGATCCGGTTCGGCGCGGTCAGCACGGGGTGATCGGGAGCGAGGAGGCGCACGGGCGCATCCTCCTCGGACACTTCCTCCGCGCTCCTCGGCAGGGAAGCGGGGTAGGGCGCCATCGCGGACGGCACGTACTCCTGAGTCTGGTAGAGCACGATCAGGTTGCCGCCTCGCCGTGCGTATTCCAGGAGTCCCCGGTTGTGCTCGAGCAGGTCCGGCCGGACGGCGTAGGCCCGGGTGCCCACTACGATCGCGTCGAACCGGGTCTCGGCGGCGTCGGCGCTCGCGCGCGCCGCCGGCGGTCTCTGCCCTGGATCGGCGCCGACTCCGGCAGGAGTGATCGGGGGCCGGGCCGAGCCGTCGGGCGACGATTGGCGGGCCAGCGCGGCGAGGGCGGCCCCGTCGAGCAGCTCGACGGTGGCGCCGAGCGCCTCCATCCCGGCGGGAACTTCGTCGCCGACCCCCATGACGTAGCCGACGCGGAGCCCGTCGAGGCGGGCGACGGGCACGGACCGCACGGCGGTGTGGGCCGGCCGCCAGAGCCGCGCGAGCGGCAGGTCGCGATGCTCGATCGTCCGGTACCCCGCGCGGTACTCCGTACCCTCCGCGCGAGCCACGGCTCGAAGCTGGGCGGTGCCCCGCCACTCCGCCGGCGGCGTCACGATGAAGAGTGCTTCCGCCGTTTCCCCCCGGTTCCGGAACTCGTGGAGCACGGTCTCGGGGGTCGCGGTCCAGCCGTCGGGCAGATCGAGGCGGATCGTCGCGGTGAGAGGGCCGGCGTTCGCGCTGGTGCGCACCCGCACCTGCGCCGGTGCGGAGGCGACGGGCTCCCCGCCCGCGCCCGCGGTCCCCGGCTCGCGGCCTTCCGTCGGCTCCGGAACGACCGGGACGATCCGGACCTCGGGCTCGACCGAGACCGACAGCGCCGGCAGGATCGCCACCTCGCGCGTCACCGAACCGTACGGCAGACGCGGAACCAGGGCGGTGACCGGGACGGTGCGCTCGAAGACGTGCCCGGCCACGGACAGCTCGACCGCCGCCGAGAGGGCCGGCCGCCGCCACGAGAGGTGGAGGTCCGTCGAATCGGAGATCCGGTAGTGGTTCTCCGCCAAGCTGTCGCGTCCGAAGTACGGCGCGGCGGCCGCGTCGTCCCGCCCGCTTCGCGGGACTCGCATCTGCAATGTCGCGACGGAGCCCCGAGGGTCCCGCGGCACGTCCGCAATCCGGGCCAGGATGTCGCCGCCGCGGCCCGCCACCCGTACCGCCCCCACGGCGACATCCCCGTTTCCTGGCGTCTCGACCGCGACCCGCACGGCCGCGGACTCCCCCGGGACGAGCACCGCGCCGCGCGCGGGTCCCTCCAGCGCCGCGACGACCCGCACCCCGCTCGCGGCCACGAGGGCGTCTTCGAGCTGGCGCTCCTTCAGCCGGAGGTGGAAGCGGGTCTCGGGGGCCTCGGCCGCGGCCGCGATCGCGGAGCGCAGAAGCCCGAGGCCTCGAACCAGGCCCGGAACCGAACGTTCGGGTGCGCGGAAATCGAAGGCCTCGACGACGGCGGCGATCGAGCGTTGCAGCTCGTCGAGGAGCAAGCCCGCTCGCGGCGCGGCCTCGCCGAGGAGCGCGGGCAACCCGCCCAGGCTCGTATCCAGGCCGGCGAAGAACGAAGCCGCAACCTCTCCCGCACCGGCGACCTCTCCCGCGCCGGCGACCTCTCCCCCGCCGGCGCCGCCCCCGTCCATCGGGTCGAGCCGCTCGTAGAGATAGCGCCCGCCCCCCGTGCGCACGCGCCCCGCGGTCTGGGAACGCTGCAGCGCGAGCCCCCGGCTGGCCCAGCGCTGCCAGGTGTCGCCCAGCCACGGGCTGGACCCGGTGGCGTCCACCTCCACGTGGAACGGCTCGCCCGCCCGCACCCCGCCCCGGAACGTGCGCAGGACCCGCCACGGCCTGAGCCCTTCCTCGGTGATCTGGCGCGGGAAGCGGGCAGGGTCCGCCGCCGCCGCCACCGCTTCCGGCGTCAGCAGGCCCGCCGCGTGGTGGTGGCCGTGTCCATCCCGCCGCGAACCGTGGAACCGGCCGACGACCACGAACGGGCGGTTGAGGCGGATCACCCGCACCATGTCCTCGAGGACGGCCTCGCGGTCCCAGCTTCGGAAGGCCTCGTCCACCGACTTGGAGTAGCCGTAGTCGACCGCCGTCGTGAAGTAGAGGTCGTCGAGGCCGTAGTAGCGTCCGGAGAGGACCAGCTCGCGGGTCCTGATGAGGCCCAGACCGTCGAAGAGCTCCGGGCCGATGGCGTTCGCGCCGCCCTCTCCGCGGTTCAGGCTGAGGAGGGCGGTGCGCACTCCCCGACCCCGGCTGGCCAGCGTGAGCATGCCGGCATGCTCGTCGTCGGGGTGGGCCGTGACGTGGAGGAGGCTGGCCGTTGTGGCCAGCTTGCGGATGCGGTGCCAGGCGCCCATCGCCCCGCCGTCCACGTCCAGCCGTTCCTCCCCGACGGGCGCGGGGAAGGCGAGGACGCGGTCGAGCGGCGCCGAGGCGGGGGGCGACTGCCCCGCGGCGGGAGAACCCGCGAGCGCGCCCGCGGCCACCACGGAGAGGACGACGAGTCCGAGCGAATGCAAGGTCCTGCCAAGGGCTGCCGGCTTCTTGCGAGCGATCGTCATCCCCGTCACGATGACCGATGATAGTCAAGCTCGAACGGATCTACCAGGGGCGTACGAGCCGCAGGCCGACCGCTCGAGGTATACCCCGGCATCATGCGCGCCGGCGCCGCGGCAGCGTCCGCAGGCTGGCGCGCGGCGCGCCCGGATCGTCTCCAGCGGCGTGTCCGGCGGAGAGCGGCTCTTGCGCTGAACGCCATCGGCCCTCACCGTGCAGGCCAAGCCGCCGTTCGAGGTACCCGACTTGGCGGGGTTTCATGGGAATCTCACGAGTTGCTCACTTCTCGGTGAGGACTTCGCGGTCTGAATCGCGGAGACTGCCCCCATGAACAAACGCACCGTTCGCCTGCCGTTCACCCTGGCCGCGGCCTCGATCCTCGCCGGCTGCGGCCTGTCCCCGAGCCCGGGCGAGGACCCGGGGGCGCTGCCCGCGGAGACCCTTGCGCCGCCGGCGGCCCGGCACGCCGCCGCGGTGGAGCAGGTCCGGCAGCGTGCGCGGGACCTGATCGTCGACGACAACCTGCCGGGCGTGTCGATCGCGGTGGCCGTCGATGAGGAGCTCGCGTGGGCCGAGGCGCTGGGGTGGTCGGATCTCGAGGAGCGCGTCCCGCTGACGCCGGGGATGCGCTTCCGCATCGGCGGTGTGTCCCAGCCCCTCACCGCCGCCGCCGTC
Organism: Vicinamibacterales bacterium; assembly: GCA_965116765.1. Lineage (GTDB taxonomy): Bacteria > Acidobacteriota > Vicinamibacteria > Vicinamibacterales > UBA8438 > JAJEEA01. The sequence continues at coordinate 4,343,856 of OZ220718.1, forward strand.
GGTCTGCTTCTCGAGCGGGGACTCCTCGACCTGGACGCGCCCGTGGGCGACTACCTCCCGGCGCTGCCCGACGAGCATGGGCGGGTCACGACGCGCCAGCTGATGGCGCATGTCGCCGGGCTCGGCCACTACGGCGGGGGAGAGAACGGGCAGGTCAACCCCGACGACGAGCTGGCGTTCGCCCGCCGGACGTGTGCGGTCGCGGCCGACGCGATCGACGTCGTCGCCGGCGACCCGCTGCGGTTCGAGCCCGGCACGGCCTTCCGCTATTCGAGCTACGGATGGGTCCTGGTCAGCGTGCTCGTCGAAGCGGTTGCCGGCGAGCCCTTCGCCGACTTCATGGATCGCGAGGTCTTCACGCCGGCCGGGATGCCCGACACGCGGCTCGACGCGCCGGGCGGGCGCCCGGGCGGCCACGGGCACACCGTTTCGGGCCGGGCCGGCCTGTACTTCCCGGCGCTCGCCATGCGCACGCGGTACGGCCTGCACGACGCGCCGAACATCGACCACACCTGTCTCATGGGCGCAGACGGCTTCGTGTCCACGCCGAGCGACCTGGTGCGGTTCGGTGCGGCGCTGGTGCGAGGCGACCTGCTCGAGCCCGGCACCGTCGAGCTCCTGCAGACGGCGGCGCAGCTCGCCTCGGGCGAGCCGACCGGCTACGGCCTCGGCTGGTTCGTGCGGCGCGTGCCGCTCGACGACGCCCAGGCCCGCGCGATCGGCCACGGCGGAAGTGCGGTCGGCGGCTCGACGTCCTTCATGACCTTCCCCGATCACGACCTCGTGGTCGCCGTGTCGTCGAACGTGTCGTTCGCGGAGGACGCGGTCCGCTCGCTGGCGCTCGCGACGGCGCAGGCGTTCGCCGCCTACGAATGAGCGCGATGGGTTCGGGATGAACCCTCGTCCGGTCGCGGGGTGCAATCTCGGGCCGTCGGTCGGGTCAGGGGGCCGGCTCGAGCTCGGCGTGGCGCGCGTTGCCGAGGATGTTGCTCACGGCCCGGTTGCCCTCGTGGCAGGCGTACTCGTAGAGCGTGTAGCTCATGTCCCGCTTCAGGGGCAGCTCCAGGGTCCACGGCCCGGTGTAGACCTCCGGATCCTCGACGCGGACCTGCCAGTCGAGGGCGTCCTCGGCGACGCGGGTGAAGCGCTCGACCAGCCTCAGCGACCGGCCGACGGGCACGCCGTGCATGCGGCCGGCGTTCTGGTTCGGGGTGATCCAGGCCTTCTCCGTGAAGTGCGTGGTCTCGACCACCAGCGTCTCGCCTTCCCACCGGCCGCGGGCGTCGCCCATCCACTGCCGGATCCGCGGGTCGACGTGCGGGCGCCCGTCGAGGGGGATGATGCGCGGCTCGCGGACCATCTCGTAGACGATGATCACGTAGCCGGGCACCTGGAAGACGTGGTTGCCGGTGTTGTACGAGTTCGGGAGCATGGAGCCCGGCACGCCGCGCGTGATGCAGCGGCTGTAGGGGCTCATGTTCAGGTACGAGTCGCTGCGGTTCGCGACGAGCCATGCCGCGCGTTCCTCCGCGGCGGGGCGGGTGGGGACGCGTCCGTTCGCCGGTGCCGCCACCATGGACGTGCGGCGGGTGGGCACGATGTGGTCGCGGGGGTCGAACCAGAAGAAGTTGTAGCCGCGGTCGAGCGAGCCGCCCGCGGCGGTCCGCCGGCTGCCGGGGGCGTTGTCGCGGTCGCGGGCGCCGGTGCCGAGGCGCTCGACCGCGGCCGCCTCCTCCGCGGTGTAGAAGGCCTTGTCGCCCAGCTCGGGCGGCCGCTCGAGCGGGGTCAGGGTGTCGTTGGTCCAGATGCCGGAGATGTCGGGCTGGCCGTCGGGGGTGCGAGGCGCCCGGTAGCCGGGCTCGGCGGCAGTCTGCGCCCCGGCCGACCCGACGGTGGTCTGCGCTCCGGTCCACACGGCGGCGGTCGGCACGAGGACGAGGGCAGTCGCGACGATTCGACAGAGTTGATATCGTGACATCGGGGCGCTCATTGTACCCGGGGCTCGTCGCCATCGGGTCGAGGCACCGCGGCCGAGGCGGCGACGACGAAACGGAGGACGGCAGATGCGGATTGGGGTGACCGGGGCGACCGGGCTCGTGGGATCGGCGTTGCTCCCCTTGCTGGAGGGGGCGGGGCACGAGGCGGTGGGTCTGCGGCGCGGGGCCGGCGATGCCGCCGGTCCGCCGAGCTGGGACCCGGCGGCGGGGCGCGTGGCCGCCGGCGGGCCGCTCGACGCGGTGGTCCACCTCGCGGGCGAGAACATCGCCGGGGGGCGCTGGACGGCGGCGCGCAAGGGGCGCATCCGGGACAGCCGGGTCGAGGGCACGGCCGCGCTGTGCCGGGGGCTGGCCGCCCTCGATCCGCGCCCCGCGACCCTTGTCGCCGCCTCGGCCGTCGGCTTCTACGGCGACCGCGGCGACGAGCGGCTCGACGAGTCGTCGCCGGCGGGGAGCGGGTTCCTCGCCGACGTGTGCCAAGAGTGGGAGGCCGCGGCGGCGCCGGCGCGCGAGGCGGGGATCCGCGTGGTCCATCTGCGCATCGGCATCGTGCTCACCCCGGCCGGCGGCGCGCTGGGCCAGATGCTGCTGCCGTTCAAGATGGGGGTGGGCGGGGTCATCGGGTCGGGCCGGCAGTTCATGAGCTGGATCGCCCTCGACGACCTCGTGGCCGCCATCCTGTACGCGGCCGCCACCGACGGGCTGGCGGGGCCGGTGAACGCGGTCGCGCCGAACCCGGCGACCAATGCCGAGTTCACGAAGACGCTGGGCCGGGTGCTCGGGCGACCGACGATCCTGCCGATGCCCGCCTTCGGGGCCCGGCTGGCGTTCGGCGAGATGGCCGACCATCTGCTCCTCGGCGGCGCCCGCGTCGAGCCGACCCGGCTGCTGGAAGCGGGGTTCGAGTTCGGCTACCCCGATCTCGACGGCGCCCTTCGACACCTGCTGGGTGGTTGATCGGAGGTTCACGGTGGATCGGGCCAAGGCCTCGCCGCCGGCCTTCGCCTGACGCGGGCGACCCGCGTCCATTGGCCGTGGTTCCACGGCCGGCGGTCATTCCTGGGGCAGCCCCCAGCGAAAGGAAGATGCATGCCTTCGACGGGCTTTCTCGGGACCCGGGCGGACGCCTTCGTGGACGTGGCGATGGTGGTCTTCATCGCCGCGCCGTTCCTGATGGCCTGGGCGCTGCGCCTCGCCGCGCAACGCCGCTACCGCGCCCACCGCCGGCTGCAGGTGGGGGTGTTGCTCGCGGGGATCGTGGCCGTTCTGCTGCTGGAGGGCAGCATTCGATTCGGGGACGCCGTGGACGCGTTCACGGTGAGCGCGTTCTACGGCACGACGGCGATGGAGGGACTCTTCGCGGTCCATCTCGCCGTCGCGGTTCCGACGTTCATCGGCTGGTGCACGCTGGCCGTCCTGTCGTGGCGCCGCTTTCCCCGCGTCCTGCCGGGCTCCTTCAGCGTGCGGCACCGGCGCTGGGGCCGGCTCACCTTCGCGGGTCTGTGGCTCACCTGCGTGACCGGGGCGGCCCTCTACGTCATGAGCTTCGCGCTCTGAGAAGGCGGCGCGGACGCGTACGCGGTCGACGGCGGGGAGCATTCGAGGATCCCGACCGGCGGCGGAGCCTCGCAGCAGCCGCCTCGCGTGGCCGCGCCGGCTGGCCGGCGGCTCCGTCCCGGGGGGCCGAAGCTCCGCGCCCGCCTGCCCGCCGGGTGGTCGGCCGGACGCGCGCTACCGCTCGGTCACCGGCCTCCACGCCCGCGCGCGGCGCTCGGACTCGGCCCGCTGCGCGGCCGTCATGCCGGCCGAAACCGTGTCGCGGGCCTCGGCCGCCCGCGTCCCTGCCGCGCCGGTCAGCCGCGCCGCCGCGAGGCCGAGCCACAGGTGCGCGGTGACCGGGTCGGCGCGCACGCCGGCGCCCCCGGCGAGCATCACGCCGAGGTCGAGCTGGGCGAGGGCGTCCCCCTGGTCGGCCGCGAGGTGCAGCCAGCGTACGGCTTCCCCCGGCGCGGGGGAGACGCCGCGGCCGTCGCGGTACATCAGGCCGAGGTAGCGCTGGGCGGGGGCGCGGCCCTGCTCGGCGGCGGGGCGAATCCACCGGACCGCCTCGGCGTCGTCCTGCGGCACGCCCCGACCCTGCAGGTACATGAAGCCGAGGTCGGCCTGCGCCTCCGCGAGCCCCTCGGTGGCCGCCAGATGCAGCCAACGCACGGCCTCGGCGTCGTTGGCGGCGACCCCGCGGCCGTTGGCGTAGGCGAGGGCGAGTTGGTACTGGCCGCGCGCCATGGCCGCGATGTTCGCCTCGGAGCTGGCGTGGGCGGGGTCGGCGGCCCGGCGCAGCCAGCGCAGGGCCTCGGCGTCGTCCTGGGGCACGCCCTGGCCGACGCCGTAGAGGAACGCCAGGTCGACCTGCGCCGCGACGTAGCCCTGGGCGGCCGCCTCGCGCAGCCAGCGGGCGCCCTCGGCCGCGTCCCGGTCCACGCCCCGGCCGTTCAGGTACAGCGCCGCGAGGCCCGCCTGCGAGCGGGCGTGCCCCTGCTCGGCCGCCCGCCGGTACCAGCGCGCGGCCTCGGCGTCGTCCCGCGGCACGTCCTGGCCGTTCTCGTAGAGCAGGGCCATCGCGTACTGGGCCCGCACCTCCCCCTGGTCGGCGGCGAGGCGCATCAGCCGCGCCGCCTCGGCGGCGTCGAGCTCCACCCCCTGGCCGACCCCGTACAGATAGCCCAGCCCGTACTGTCCGCCGGCGTGCCCCTGCTCGGCCGCCAGGCGATACCAGTGCGCCGCCTCGGCGTCGTCCTGCGAAACCGCCTCGCCGTTGAGGTACAGGTCGCCGAGGGTGGCCTGGGCCGGCGCGTAGCCCTGCTCGGCCGCCATCCGGTACCAGCGCAGGGCCTCCTCGGCGTCGCGCGGCACGCCGTCGCCGAGCAGGTACCGCGCCCCGAGATCGGCCTGGGCCTCCGCCGCTCCCTGCTCGGCCCGGGCCTCGAGGGTGCGCAGGTCTGCTGCCCCACCGTCCGGTGTCGGTCCCGAGCACGCGGCCGCCGCGAGGAGGGCGGCCAGGAACACGTGGTGACACATCGCGTTGCGCCGGGTTCGGCGAGCTCGGCAGCGGCCTGGAAGACGCTCGCGGGCCGAAGAATGCCCGTGCGCGACCCGGCGCGACGAGGGCGCGTACCGGGCACGGGCGACCGCGGACTGCACGCAGCCGGCGGAGCCACGCGGCCACGCGGGGTGCATTGCCGGTCGGGTGCGGCGGGGCCTCTCGCCCCGGGCTCCCGGATCACCGACCGCCGACCGGCCGGCAGGGGGGCACGGGCACCAGCCTCACTCGAACGGGCCGCGCCCGGCGGCGGGGTCGACGTCGGCGTCGTAGTCGACGCCGTCGACGCCGAACCCGAAGATCCTGAGGAAGTCGTCGCGGATGCCGTCGAGGTCGGCGAGCTCGGCGACGTTGTCGGTGGAGACGACGGGCCAGCGGCGGTTGACCTCGGCCTGGACCGGCTCGGACAGCTCCAGGTCGTCCATCCGGATGCGGCCGGCCTCGTCGAACGGCGGCGGGGCGTCGGCGTAGAGGGCGGTGCGGAAGAGCCGGTCGATGTGGGCCAGGCAGTCCTCGTGGTTGCCGGCGCTCTTCATGACCCGGAACAGCAGGGCCAGGTACAGCGGCACCACGGGAATCGCGCTGCTGGCCTGGGTGACGACGGCCTTGAGCACCGCCACCCGGGCGTCGCCCCCCAGCCCCGACAGCCGCTCGCGGATGGCCCCGGCGGCGCGGTCCAGGTCCTCCTTGGCCTTGCCCAGGGTGGCCTGCCAGTAGATCGGCCAGGTCAGCTCGCTGCCGATGTAGGTGAAGGCGATGGTCCTGAACCCGGGGGCGAGGACCCCGGCGTCGTCGAGGGCGTCGATCCAGAACTCCCAGTCCTCGCCGCCCATCACCGCGACGGTGGCCGCGGTCTCCGCATCCGACGCCGGCTCCAGGCTGACCTGCTCGACGACCCGGGTGTCCTGGTCGAGCGACTTCACGTGGAACGTGTCGCCGAGCGGCTTGATGGCCGAGCGGTGGAGGACGCCGGTGCGGGGGTGCTGGCGCACCGGCGCGGCGAGGCTGTAGACGAACAGGTCGATCTGACCGAGCGAGGCCCGGATCTCGTCGACGGCCCGGGCTTTCATCTCGTCCGAGTACGCGTCGCCGTCGAGCGTGCGGGCGTAGAGACCGCGGGCTGCCGCCGCGTCCTCGAAGGCCACGTTGTTGTACCACCCCGCCGTCGCCGTCTTCTTGCGCCGGGGCGCCTTCTCGAACGACACCCCGAGAGTGCCCGCCCCCGCCCCGAACGCGGCCACGATGCGCGACGCCAGCCCGTAGCCGCCGGAGCCGCCGACGACGAGGGCCCGCCGGGGGCCGTCGGGGAACGGCGTCACCCGCGCGATCTGCTCGCGCACGCTCGCGGCGCACCCCTCGGGATGCGCCGTCGTGCAGATGAACCCTCGAATCCTCGGCTTGACGATCACTACTGCCCGTCCTCCCGCAGCGCGTTGAACCGGCGCGCCCGGTCGACGGCGGCCGCGTTGCCGATGAGCTCGAGGCGCCGCGCGCCCCCGAGGCTCCCCGCGCCGGCGTCGCCGAGGCTGCCGTCGCGGGCGAGGACGGCCATCGCGTCGTCGACGGCGCCGAGGGCGATGGCCCCCATCGCACCGATGAACTGGATGCCGACCCCGGCGTCGCGCGCCGCCTCGACCGACGGCGCCCCGGTCAGGATGGGACGGCCCGCCAGCTCGACCGCCCGCCGGCACTGGTCCAGGGGGATGCCGGGGACGAAGATGAGGTCGCCCCCCTCCTGCGCGTAGAGTGCGACCCGCTCGATCGCCTCGTCGAGGGGGCCGCCGTCGGCCACCACGTCGCTGCGGACGAGCAGCGCGGTGTCGGCGTCGCGCCGGGCGTCGACCGCCGCGCGCACCTTGTCGACCATCGCCTCGCGGCCGATGATCTTGCCTTCATCATAGCCGGCGAGGTGCTTCGCGCCGTACAGGTCCTCGATCATGATGCACGCGGCGCCGGCCTTCTCCATGCGCTGCACCGTGCGGTAGACGTTGAGGGGGTTGCCGCCGCCGTCGTCGGCGTCGGCGATGATGGGCACCCCGACGGCGTCCGCGGTCCGGTTGCAGAACTCCACCAGGTCGTCCATGGTGATGACGCCGAAGTCGCCGGTGCCGTACTTGCTGAGGGACAGGGCGCTGCCGCCGGACATCACGATCTCGAAGCCGTGCATCTCGGCCAGCCGGGCCGTGGCCACGTCGCCGCAGTTGATGCACCGGGCGGGGTCGGCGCCCCCGAGGAGGGCGCGGAACCGGGCCCCGGGCTCGCGCCGGCCGGGGCCTGGGCCGCTACGCCCGCGAAGCCCGCGGATCCGCCCGCAAGCGCGTGTCCCGCCACCCCGCCCGCCGCGATCCCCGCGCCTTGCAGAAACCGCCGCCGGCTCGGTTCGTTGCTGCTCGTCATGTCGATCTCCTCTTCGGCTGCAGGCGCTGGGTGTCGAGCGTCGGGCTCGTCCTCCGGTGGTTCGGGGCCCAGCCCCTCGGGCTCTTCGTGCCGCTGGAGTCGATTCCCCTTCCGGCTCACTTCTACAGCGGACGAGCCGGCTCCACTCCTCAGCGGGACGAGACGGTGTCTTGACCGTGACGCGTCGGACTAGAATAATAGACGGTTCAAGCATGTACGAACGCTTGCGCTCGCGGGGCCGCCGACCCCCGAGCCCGGATCGTCCTTCCGCGACCGGCCCGGCGGGTCGACGGGATGGCCGTGAGCAGGCGGCGAGGAGCAGAGGAGCAGCAGTGATGAGACGGACACGCACGATTCGAGGCGCTCTGGCGCTCGCGCTCGGCGGCCTGATGCTCGTTCCGGGCATGGCGGCCGCGGAGGCCGCCGCCACTCCCACCTACACCAAGGACGTGGCCCCGATCTTCCGGGCCAAGTGCGAGAACTGCCACCGGCCGGGCTACATCGCGCCGATGTCGCTGCAGACCTACGCCGACTCGCGGCCGTGGGCGCGCTCCATCAGGAACCGGGTCGAGACGCGTCAGATGCCGCCCTGGCACATCGACGAGTCGGTGGGCATCCAGGCCTTCGAGAACGACCGGTCGCTGACGCAGGCCGAGATCGACACCATCGTGCAGTGGGTCGACGCCGGCGCGCCGCAGGGCGACCTCGCCGACCTGCCGCCGCCCGCGGTGTTCGCCGACGACGATGTCTGGAACTACGCCGGGCTCTTCGGCGGGCCGCCGGACCTGATCATCTACTCGACGCCGTACACCATGCCCGCCGTCGCCCAGGACGCCTGGTGGAAGCCCGAGGTGCCGACGGGGCTGACCGAGGACCGGTGGATCCGCGCCATCGAGATCCGGCCGTCGACGGTGGCCGGGCGACGCATCACCCACCACGCCCTCGCCCGCCTCCAGCAGGAGGAGGACGACGAGGAGCTCGGGGCCGCCTCGGAAGTCGGCCCCGGCATCCTGATGGAGTGGGCGGTCGGCAAGCAGGGCGAGATCATGCGCGAGGGGAGCGGCAAGCTCATCAAGGCCGACTCGACCATCGTTTGGGACATCCACTACTCGGCCGTCGGCGAGGAGATCACCGACACCGCCGAGCTGGGCCTGTACCTCTATCCCAAGGGGCAGGAGCCGAGGCACCGGCAGGTGCTGTCGGCGTGGTCGACCATCGAGGGGGGCTACGAGCAGCTCTCGATTCCGCCCAACGAGATCACGACGACCGAGAACTTCCACGTTCTCAAGCAGAACGGCCGCATCGAGAACTACCAGCCGCACATGCACCTGCGGGGCAAGGGCATGCAGATGACCGCGATCCTGCCCGACGGGTCGCAGCAGGTGCTGAGCCGCGTCAGCGACTTCAACTTCAACTGGCACAACAGCTACGTCTATGCCGACCACGCGGCGCCGCTGCTGCCCAAGGGCACCGTCATCGCCCTGAAGTCGTGGTACGACAACACCTCGGCCAACCGCGCCAACCCCGACCCGAACCAGTGGGTCGGCTACGGCGACCGCACCGTGGACGAGATGGGGCACGCGTGGGTCAACGTGACCTACATGGATGACGAGGACTTCGCGGCGGCCGTGGCCGAGCGCGAGGCGTTCCTCGCCGACGACGAGTAGCAATCCGCGCCGTGGAACGGCGCGGACTGCTGGAGGGTAGGGCCGGTCGGGCGCCAGGTGGAGGCCGCAGCGCGACCTTGCGGTCGCGTTCGGCGGCGATTGGCGGGCCGGGCCGGCCGGCGGCGACGGGAATCGAGGGAGCCGCCCCATCACCATCGGGGCGGCTTCCGCTACGTACAGAGGAGGTTCGTCATGCGGACGTATCGTTCGGTGGGCCTTGCGGCGGCTGCCGCCCTGCTCGGGGTCGCTCTGGGGCCGGCGGGAGCGGCGGCGCAGATTCCCAGGACGCTCCAGGGCTTCGGCGCGCCGGTGTACCCCGCGTTCGAAGGCTGGTACGGGAACCCGACGGCACCGCGACGCTGCTCATCGGCTTCTTCAACTCGAACACCGAGCAGTCGGTGGATCTGCCCATCGGCGAGCTGAACCACTTCAGCCCCGGCCCGCAGGACCGGGGGCAGCCGACCCACTTTCCCCCGGGCCGGTCGTGGGGCGTCTTCACCATCGAGGTGCCCGGCGACTTCGACGGCGACCTGAGCTGGACCCTCGTCGGCAACGACGAGCCGGTCACGATTCCCTTCCACCTCCAGGCGCCGTACTTCGTCGAGCCGTTCAAGGACGCGTCCAACAACAACGAGCCGCCGACGATCCGCTTCGCCGAGGACGGCCCGCCGCTCACCGGCCCGCCCGTCGGCATCGCCGAGCGCCTGACCGGCACGGTCGGGGGCCCCGTCGAGCTGAGCGTCTGGCTGTCGGACGTTACCCCCGACACCCACGTGCGCGAGAGCCCGTTCCGGCGCAGCCCGCCCATGAGCCTGCGCTGGCACAAGCTGCGGGGCCCGGGCGAGGTCGAGTTCGCCGAGGCGACGTTCGAGTACGAGGAGACGTCCACGCAGAACCCGCGGACCACCGCGACCTTCAGCGTCCCCGGCGAGTACTGGCTGCGGGCCGAGGCGCTCGACTCGACCGGGGTGGGCGGCAGCGGCTTCCAGTGCTGCTGGACCTCGGCCATCGTGCAGGTCACCGTCTCCGAGTAGCCGTCTGCGCCGAGGACGGTGCGACTCGAGGCCGCGTTCGGGGCAGATGGCGGCGACGCCGCCCGGCCGGCGGCGGCCGCGCCGTGGAATCGGCGCTGCCTGCGCAGCAGAGGCGGACTCGGCGGGAGGCGCGGACTCCCGGCCCGGTTGACTGGGCGGCAAGGATTTGTCGGCGGCGGTGCGCGGACCGGCGGCGACCGGACGGTGTCGATTCCGATCGCGGGAACGGAATAAACGCGCGGGCGGAGGGGTCCACGGCACTGAAGGCCCGTCCGATGAGACCCGCCATGCACCAGGCGTCGAGCTTCGCGCTGTTCGGATGGCAGTCGATGGGGGCTTCGATGCGTCCGCCGGCCGCCGCGCCCGGCGCAGCTCGGCTGGCCGCCGCCGGCGCCGGGGGGGTCGCAATGGAAGCCGACGCCGCGGTCGGCGCGGCCGCCGACGGTGCGGACATGGCGGCGCGGCGTGACGACGTGCGCGGTGACGCGCGGGTCGAGGACCCGGACCGGACCCTGGTCGCCGACGCCGTCGCCGGCGACCGCGGCGCGTTCGAGGCGCTGGTGTTGCGCCACCAGACCCGCATCGTCAACTACGCGTTGGCGATCGTGAGGGACCCCGCCGACGCCGAGGACGTCGCGCAGGAGACGTTCATCCGCGCCTACCGGTCGCTGGCCCGCTTTCGCGGCGACAGCTCGTTCAAGACCTGGCTCTACACCATCGCCACCAACGCCGCCCGCACCGGGCTCGACCGCCGGGGCCGGCGGAGCCGGGTCGAGGACGGGAGCCTGGACGACGAGGCCGGCCCCCTCGCCGCCGCCGACGTACCCGCGGGGACGCCGACGCCGAGACGGCCCTGGTGCGGCGCGAGGCCATCGACCGCGCGCTGGCCGCCCTGCCGCCGGACCTGCGGGTCGCGGTGGTCCTGCGCGACGTCGAGGGGCTCGACTACAAGGAGATCGCGGCCGCGACGGGGGCGCCCATCGGGACCGTCGAGTCCCGCATCTTCCGCGCCCGCCGCCGGCTCCGGCCGCTGCTGCAGCCGCTGATGGAGAGATCGTCATGAGATGCGACGACGTGGAACGCGCGGTCATCGCGCGCGCGGCGGGACGCCTCGACCCGGCCGGCGCCGAGCGCCTGGAGGCGCATCTCGCCGGCTGCGCCGCGTGCCGCGAGGCGGCCGGCGGCCAGGACGACGTGGCCGCGCTGCTGTCCGCGCGGCCGGATGCGGCGCCGTCGCTGGGGTTCGCGACCCGCGTGATGGCGCGCCTCGACGGTCCGCCCACCTGGCTCGACGTCATCAACTGGCGCCGCTGGACGGTGCGGCTCGCGCCGGTGGCGGCCGCCCTGCTGGTGGCCGCGGGGGTGGGGCTCCGGCCCGCCGCGGCGGTCGAGCCCATCGAGTTCTCGGACCTCGTGACCGACTGGGTCGAGGTCGACGATGCGGCGGGGCCGCCCGCCCTCAGCCTGCTGTGGCAGGAAGAGGTGAGCGACGACACCCTGCTCGAGGCGGTGCTGACGTCGGGTCCGGACGGGTCTTTCTGAGGGGTGGCGCCGTTAGGACGGTGACGGGAATTACCTTGCCACGTGCCGCGCACGGGAACCGCGGGCGCGCGGGCGATCCTGAACGTAGTTGGCAAGGTATATCGATCACTGTCCTTGGCGGTGCGGTGCCTGACCGGGGCCGCCCGGGGCCTGCAGGCAGTAGCCCCACGGCGCGGTTTCCGGGCCGGGAGGCTGTGCCGCAGACGGGGGACTGCCGGCCGGTTGTCCACGCGAAGCGGAGGCCGCAGAGCGACGTTGCGGTCGGGGCTCCGCGACGATTTGCGGGTCGGACAAGGATGAAGCGATGAACCGTACCAGTATGCGCCTGTGGGCCGGTCTCTTCGTCCTCGTCGTGTTCAGCGGTGGACTCGCCGCCGGGTTCGCGGTGCGGCCGTGGCTCGACCCCGAGACCTCCCGCGGGTTCCGGGGCCGGGGTGGGCCGCCGCCCTCGGCGCGGATGACCGAGAGGCTGCTCGACCGCTTCGACGCCGACCTCGAGCTTTCCGACGATCAGCGCCGGCGGATCCGCGAGGTCTTCGAAGCCGGCCGGATTCGGTTTCGCGAGCTCAACGCCGGCGTCCGCGAGCAGTTCGAGGCCGAGCGGACGCGGATGAACGCCGAGATCGCCACCATCCTGACCGCCGAGCAGATGGAGGTCTTCGAGAGCCGCATCGTCAGGATGCGCCGCGATCGCCGCGACCGGTTCGGCCCCCGCGGGCCCGACGGCGGGCGGGGGCCGCGGGGCGACCGCCCCGGCCGCCCGCCGCGGTGACCATCCGGTCTTCTCCGGCAAGTCACCGGGCGGGTCATGATCTCCGCGTGACGGCCCGGCCGCTCCGGCCCTGAAGTCCTTCCTCCAGGGCGAGTCGGCGGGCGGGTCATGACCTCCGCGTGACGGCCCGGCCGCTCCGGGCCTGAAGTCCTTCCTCCGACAAGTCACCGGGCGGGTCACGGCCCGTCGCCGCCGCGCGGCGCCTGTGGACGCTCAGGCGGGCGCGTACCACGTGCCCCGTCCGGCGCCGTGCCGCGTCAGACGGCCGTCGCGGGTCAGCGCCTTCAAGTGGCTCTTGATCGTGTTGCGGCTCGCGCCCGTGGCCCTCCCGGCCGCCGCGACCGTCACCCGCCCGTGGTCGCGGGCGATGTCCAGAATCCTCACCGACAGCTCCGGCAGGTCGGCCAGCATCACGCGCTCGCGCTCGATCTTCTGCTCCAGGTGCCGCTTCTGCCGTTGCAGCGCCCCCAGAAAGTAGGCGAACCACGGACTCCAGTCCGGCGCGCCGGTCCCGAGCGTGGCCTGGGTCCGGCGCAGGGCCAGGTAGTAGGCGTCTCTGCTTCTCTCGATGACGCTCTCCAGGGAGCTGTAGGGCGCGTAGGCGTAGCCGGCCCGCAGCAGCAGCAGGGTGGTCAGGATGCGCGACAGGCGGCCGTTCCCGTCCTGGAACGGATGGATGGCCAGAAAGACCACGACGAAGACGGCGATGGCCAGCAGCGGGTGCGCGTCGGCGTCGGCCAGGCGGGTCCGCGTCCACGCCAGCAGATCGGCGGTCAGCCGGGGGGTGTCGAAGGGGGAGGCGGTCTCGAAGACGACGCCCAGCCGTTTTCCGTCCGGACCGAACGCCTCGACGTGGTTGGGCAGCGTCTTGTAGGCGCCGCGGTGGCGCTGGTCCTTCTCCGAGTGCTCGAGCAGATCGCGGTGAAGCTGCCTGACGTGGTTCTCGGTGAGGTCGATGACGTCCCAGGCCGCGAAGACGGTCTGCATCGCATGGGCGTAGCCCGCGACCTCCTGCTCGTCGCGCGTGGCGAACGACCCCGTTTCGGGGTTGGAGAGCAGGCGTTCCACTTCGCGGTCGCTCAGCTTCGCCCCCTCGATGCGCGTGGACGACCCGATGCTCTCGATCGCCGCGACCCGACGCAGGCGGGACAGTCGCTCGGGCGCCAGCCGCCCGATGGCCAGCCAGGCACCCTTGAACTCGTCGATCTCGCTGACGACCGTCAGGAGCTCGCCCGTGACCGGCAGCGACGATGCATCCGGCAGCCCTGCCGTTTTTTTGTCCATTTACATCCGTTTATAGACTATTCCATGTAGAACACCCGTTTGTCCATCCGTTTATATCCGAATTTACAGATCAAGCTCCCGGCGGGTCTCTTGCCGGCGAGGCAAGGTCGGTGGGCGGTTCAGGACGGCTCGGCCAAGCGGAAGCCGCCAGGCAGCGTTGCCGAACTCCGGGAAGCTGCTACGGGGGGGCACTTCCCGAGCATCCTGGACATGTACGAGCGTAACGGGGAACGGTGGCGTTCACCTACGCTCAGGACGGCTCGGCCAGCCGGGCGACGAACCGGCGGTGTTCGTCGGTGTCGATGCCAGCTTGCAGTGCCCGAAGGGCGGTGGCGAGGTCGCCGGTCAGCAGCGCGGGAACCGCGAGCCGCAGGCCGGGGAAGACGCGGCTGTCGGACGACGCCGGCGTCGTCGGCAGGCAGGGGGCGGTAGTCGCCGTCGGCCAGCTCGAACCAGTCGATGCGCTGTTCCTGCGGACCGCCAGACCACGTACTCCTGCACGCCATTGCGGCGGTAGGCGCGGAGCTTGTCGTGCAGGTCGATCGACGCGCTGCTGGCGGCGATCTCGACGATCAGCTCGGGCGCGCCTTCCGGTAGCCGTCGTCGCTCACGCGGGACCGGCCGCCCGCCTCGGGGGCGAGGCAGAGCAGCACGTCGGGCTGCGGCTCGTTATCGAGATCGAGGCGGAGGGTGGCGTTGTCGTAGCCGTGGACGCCCGGGGTGGACGCGGCGTACACCAGCAGAGCGGCCTGAATCATCGCGTGCGGTTCCGCATGGGCCACGCTGACGGGCGACGGCATGTAGACGATTCCCTCGATCAGCTGCGCCTTCTTCAGTTCCGGCCGCAACGCGTACCGGCGCTCGAACTCGCATCGCGTGAGCCGGTCGCCGTTTTCCAGCGTGGTCGTCGCCGGCGCGCTGGGCGGCGGGGGGGCGCCGGATGTCCCGGACGGTGACTTGACCTCGAGTTCAGCCATGCGCGGCGCTGTCTCCAGCCTGCGGCTCAGGGTCCATCATGCCACAGCAATGAAGCGTGGCGGCGTGGGCCGGCAGAAGCGGGCGTCAGGACGCCCGCCGGCCCGCGGGAATCGCGGACGGCCTCGGACGCGGCGGTCGGCGCAGCGCGTCCGGCGACAGCGCGGCGAGCGCGTCGGACGGCGGCGTGCGCGGGACCTTCGGCATGCGCGGGTCACAGGTCGCGCGCGATCTCGATGACGGGCTTCGGCGGCAGGCCGGCCTTGAGCCACTGGAGCGGGCTGAGCGGGCCCCCGTCGGTCGTCTCGAGCTGCGGATCCGGGGCCGTGTACCAACGCAGCACCGAAACGGGGTCGAGCGTGCGCGGCACGGCCGCGTTCACCAGGCCGACGTTCGGGACGAGGCCGTCGCGGTCGAACTGAAAGAGGGGGATCTTCCAGCGGTTCTCGATCCGGACGGCGTACAGCGCGCCCTCGCGGATCAACTGGCGGACCCGAACCTGCGTGATGCCTCCGAGGCGCGCGGCAGCCTGCGCCGGGGTGAGACACGTGGCCAGGATGGCGCCGAAGGCGGTGACGTAAGTGGCCAGCGGGTCGTCGCGGTCCGGGTGGTCGTCCACGTCGACGCCGGCCTGCCGGAGCACCGCCAGCTCCGGCGCCGTGAGCTCGCTGACCGACGGCGCGTAGAGCGTGCGGCGCAGGCTCGCGATCGCCTGCTGCAGGGCCATGTTCAGCGTCTGCGGCGCCTGGGCGGTGAGGCCGTACATCTGGAAATAGCGATCGTCCGCCTCCTGTGTGCGCTGCGGCATGCCGGCTGTTTCCTTCGCTTTTGCAAGAAGCTGACGAAAATCATAGCATCCCGTTCGACCGGGGTCTCAACCCGTCCGGCGCCCGCGCGGAAATCGGCATCGCAAGGCCGTGCTGTTCGGGCAGGCGGTGGCGACGTCCGGGTTTCCGTCGGCCGTCGCGCCGCGCGCTTCGCCGTCCCCGCCGGCGGTATCGGTAGTGATATCATGCGCGGGTGACGCAGGTCGCTGACATTGTCCGCAGGGCGCGGGAGAGTCCGGCGACCGTCCGCTTTCGGGATCTCGTGAAGGTGTGCGACGCGTACTTCGGACCGCCGCGGCAGGCGGGCACGAGCCATCGAGTGTACCGGACGCCATGGCCGGGCGATCCGCGGGTGAACATCCAGAACGCCGACGGGATGGCCAAGGCGTATCAGGTGCGTCAGGTTCTCAGGGCGATCGAGAAGGTCGAGGCCGCGGAATGACCGATCACTACACGTATCGCGTGACCTGGTCGCCGGACGACGGCGAGCACGTGGGGCTCTGCGCCGAGTTTCCCTCGCTCAGCTGGCTGGCGGCCACGGCGGAAGAGGCGTTCTCCGGGATTCGCGGCCTCGTGCACGACGTGATCTCGGACATGCATGCCAACGCCGAGACGCCGCCGGCCCCGCTCGCGGACCGCGCGTACAGCGGGAAGTTCCTGGTCCGGGTACCGCCGGAGACGCATCGGGCCCTCGTGCTGCGGGCGGCCGAGGAGGGCGTGAGCCTCAACCGGCTGGTCAGCGCGCGCCTGGCGGATTGATGGCCGCCGCTCGGGCGAATCGGCAATACCGGATCACGGTCTGCTATCCGCACAGCACTTGAAGGCACGGGGTCGAATACCTGATCATCGGCAAGATGGCGGTCGGGTTCCAAGGTCTCTCCGACACGACGGGGGACACCGAAATCTCCGTGGAGAAGGTCGGACGGTTGAACGCCCCCGCTCCACGTCGAACCCCGCCGAGGCGTCCGTCGCGAGAGTCGCAACGGCCATTGCGCCGGATCCGGGCCGGGGGTAGGATCGAAGGCCCGGGGAGCCCGACCGGTTTCCTCTGGAAGGAGATGACGATGCGGCTCGGGAGAACGCTCGTGGTTCCGGCGCTGGTCGCAGTCGTGGGGCTCGCGGCGACCAAGCCGCTAGCCGCGCAGGAGGCGGCGGCGGAGCCCACGCGCGCGGTCCTCGATCGCTACTGCGTCGCCTGCCACAACGACCGGCTGCTGACCGGGGGGCTCAGCCTCGAGGCGGCCGCCGTCGACGCCGCCGACCCGAGCCGCGACGCCGGGGTCTGGGAGCGGGTGATCGCGAAGCTGCGCACCGGCGCGATGCCGCCGCCGGGCCGGCCGCGGCCCGACGGCGCGACCTACGACGCGGTGGCGGCCCGGCTCGAGGCCGACATCGACCGCGCGGCGGCGGCGAACCCCGACCCCGGCCGGACCAGCACCGTCCACCGGCTGAACCGCACCGAGTACCGCAACGCCATTCGCGACCTCCTCGCCCTCGATCTCGACGTGACGCCGCTGCTGCCCGGCGACGAGACGTCGGACACCGGCTTCGACAACAACGCCGACGTGCTGTCCATCTCGACCGCGCAGCTCGAGCGCTACCTGTCGGCGGCGCGCACCATCAGCCGCCTCGCGGTGGGCCTGCCGCCGGCCGCGCCCGCGTTCGAGACGTTCGACGTGCCCCTGCTGCTGCTGCAGGACGACCGCCAGAGCGAGGACCTGCCCCTCGGCTCGCGGGGCGGCGTGGCCATCCCCCACCACTTCCCGGTCGACGGCGAGTACCTCGTCAAGATCGAGCTGCGGTCCAACTGGCAGGACTACATCCTCGGCATGGGCAGCGAGCACCTCCTCGACGTCCGCATCGACGGCGAGCTGGTGAAGCGCTTCACGGTGGGCGGCGAGGACCACGGCCGGCCCGCGCCGTTGACGTTCACCATCGCGGAGCGGGGCGATCCCGAGTGGGAGGCGTACCTGCAGACGGCGGACGAGGTTCTCGAGGTCCGCTTCCCGGTCGAGGCGGGGCCGCGCACCGTGGGGGTGTCGTTCGTCCGCAACGTCTGGGAGCCCGAGGGCATCCTGCTGCCGCGGCAGGCGGGCGAGGTGCTGTCGAACGACGAGGCGTATCACGGCAACGCCGCCGTCGCCGCCGTCGGAATCGGCGGCCCCTACGACGCGGCTGGCCCCGGCGACACGCCGAGCCGGCGCGCCATCTTCACGTGTCGCCCTGCCGCCGGGGCGTCGGATGCGGACGAGCGCGCGTGCGCGGCCGAGATCGTGACGAGGCTCGCCCGGCGCGCCTATCGCCGGCCGGTGACGGCGGCCGACCTCGACACGCTGCTCGGCTTCTTCGACAGCGGGCGCGGGGACGGCGGCGGCTTCGACGCCGGCGTCCAGCTCGCGATCGAGCGGATGCTCGTCGACCCCGACTTCCTGCTCCGCATCGAGCGCGATCCGGCGGGTGCGGCCCCGGGCGTCCCGTATGCGCTGAGCGACATCGAGATCGCCTCGCGGCTGTCCTTCTTCCTCTGGGGCAGCATTCCCGACGACGCCCTGCTCGACGCGGCGGAGGCGGGGCGGCTGAACGACCCGGCGGTCCTCGACGAGCAGGTGCGGCGCATGCTCGCCGACCCGCGCGCCCGGTCGCTCGTCGACGACTTCGCCATGCAGTGGCTGCACCTGCGCAACCTCGAGGACGTCAAGGGCGATCCGGTGCCCTATCCCGACTTCGACGACAACCTCGTCGAGGCGTTCCGGCACGAGACGACCCTGTTCCTCGCCAGCACCCTGCGCGAGGACCGCAGCGTGCTCGGTCTGCTCGACGCCGACTACACCTTCGTCAACGAGCGGCTGGCCCGGCACTACGGCATCCCCGGCGTCTACGGCAGCCGGTTCCGGCGCGTCGAGCTGCCCGACCTGACGCAGCGCGGCGGCCTCCTCGGGCACGGGGGGCTGCTCGCCCTGACGTCGTACCCGACCCGCACGTCGCCGGTGCTGCGCGGCAAGTGGCTCCTCGACACCATTCTCGGCGCGCCCCCGCCGTCGCCGCCGCCCGACGTGCCCGCCCTGCCCGAGGGGGAGCGGGGCGGGCGTACCACCTCGGTGCGCGAGCGGCTCGAGCGCCACCGCCAGGCCCCGGCCTGCGCCACCTGCCACGCGTCCATCGACCCGCCCGGCTTCGCGCTCGAGCAGTACGACGGCCTCGGCGGTTGGCGGACCAGGGACGAGTACGGCAACCCCGTCGACGCGTCGGCGACCCTGCCGAGCGGACGGACGGTGGAGGGCATGGCCGGCCTGCGCGCGTGGCTGCTCGAGCGGCCCGAGCGGTTCGCGGGCACGGTGACCGAGAAGCTGCTGTCGTACGCCCTCGGCCGCGGCCTGGAGCACGCCGACAGGCCGACGGTGCGCGCCGTCGTCCGCGACGCCGCCGCGGACGACTACCGCTGGTCGGCGCTGGTCGCCGGCATCGTGAAGAGCCCCGCGTTCCTGATGCGGAACGCGGCGGCGGCGGATTTGAGGTGAGGAGAACGACACCATGACCATCAGCAGGAAATCGCTGCCGCGCCGGACCGTGCTGCGGGGCCTCGGCGTGACGTTGGGGCTGCCGTTCCTCGACGCGATGTCGCCCGCGCTGACCGCGCTGGCGCAGACCGCCGCGAAGCCCGTCCACCGGTTCCAGGCCATCTACGTGCCCAACGGCATGGCCATGCAGTACTGGACCCCGGAGACCGTGGGCCGCGACTTCGAGCTGACGCCGATTCTCGAGCCGCTGGCGCCCTTCCGCGAGCAGATGCTGGTCGTCTCGGGGCTCCGCGCCTCGTGGGCCTACGTGCACGCGGGCGCCTCGGCGTCGTTCCTCACGGGGACGCCGCGCGGCGGGCAGAACGAGACCGACGTGCTCGCCAGCACCTCGATGGACCAGATCCTCGCGCGCGAGCTCGGCAAGACCACGCAGCTCGGCTCGCTCGAGGTGTCGATGGACAAGTTCGCCAACGCCGGGCAGTGCACCGCCGGCCTGAGCTGCGCCTACACGCAGACCATCTCGTGGCGCACGCCGACGATGCCGCTCCCGATGGAGAACAACCCCCGCGCGGTGTTCGAGCGGCTCTTCGGCGACAGCGGGTCGGCCGACCCCGCGGTGCGGCGGGCGCGCCGGCGGCAGAAGCAGAGCATCCTCGACTCGGTCACCGACAAGCTCGCCGACCTGAAGGTCGAGGTGGGCCCGCGCGACCGCGTCAAGCTCGACGAGTACACCGAGGCGGTCCGCGACGTCGAGCGCCGCATCGAGATCGCCGAGCGGCAGCGCGACGTCGAGCCGTCGTTCACCGAGCAGCCGTCGGCGCCGCCGCGGGTCTTCGAGGACCACCTCGGGCTGATGTTCGACCTGCAGTTCCTCGCCCTCCAGGCCGACCTCACCCGCGTCGTCACGTTCATGATGGGCCGCGAGCAGAGCACCCGCGCCTATCCGCAGATCGGGGTGCCCGACGCCCACCACCCGCTCTCGCACCACGAGGACGACCCCGAGCGCATCGCGGTCATGTCGAAGATCAACGCGTACCACGCCGAGCTGACGGCCGGCTACCTCGCCCGGCTCCGCGCCGCCGAGGACGCCGACGGCTCGCTCCTCGACAACATGACCATCCTCTACGGCGCCGGCATCTCCAACAGCACCCGGCACCTCGGCGTCGACCTGCCGCTGCTGCTCCTCGGCGGCGGCGCCGGCAAGCTCCGGGGCGGCCGCCACCTGCGCTACTCGGCGGACACGTCGAACGCCGACCTGCTGATGACCCTGATGGACAAGCTCGACATGCCCCTCGACCGGCTGGGCGACAGCACCACGAGGCTGCCCATCGACACGCTGTCGGACGTGTGACCAAGGGGACGGTGTTCGTCGGCCCCTTGGCCTTTGGCCTGGAGGGCGGGGCGCGGCAAGGGCATCGACTCGATCTGGCTGCCGGGCCGACGCCCTGAAGGCGCCGATGTCACGCCAGACCGAAGAAGACCAGGATCGCCCGTTCGAGCCGGACCATCTCCGTGTCTTCGAGGCGTCCGATGCACTTGCCGAGTCTGGCTCGGTTCACCGTCGTGATCTTGTCCACCATCATCCGGGAGACCGAGCGCAGGCCGTTGCTCTTGCTTGGGGAGACCGGAAGCCGCAACCAACGTGACTCCGTGTCGTCGGACGTGAACACGCAGATCCCTACAGAGGTGGTCGCCTCGAACAGATCGTTCTGGACGATGACCGCCGGGCGCGGCTTACCGGCGTAGCCGGTGCCCGATACCGTCCAGATCTCGCCGCGCTTCATGTCTCCGTGCGATCGGACACCGCATCGATGAACGCCTGGTCCTCGGGCTCCTGGGGGCTGAGCGCCACCGCGGTCGCCTGCCGGTGGGCCTCGGCACGGAAGTCCGCCGTTCGAGTGTCGGGGACCCAGAGTTGGACGGGCCGGAGACCTTGGGCGCGCATCCGAGCGGCGACTTGCGCCGGCCCCGACGTGTCTCCCGTTTCGTGGCGTGTGGTCTCGTCCTGGCTGACGATGTCGATGCCGAGGCTGCCGAGGTGGCTGACGAAATCGCTCACGGAGAGGCCGCTGACCGTCGCGGCCCGGCCCAGCGAAAGGCAGCCTTCACGGTAGAGGCTCGCGGCCAGCGCGGGGCGTATTCCGGCCTCCGTGGCAGTCAGCGATCCGTCCAGATGCACCAGCAGCGCATCGGGTTGGTCGCCCTTGAGGATCAGGACGGGACCCGTCTCCCGAGCCATGCGCAACGCCTGGGAGGGGTTCTTCTTCAACGCTCGTACGTTGGTCGACTGCACGGCCGGCTCCTCGGCTCGATGTTCGAGCGTGACTGGCGTAGTCTACGGCTCGTAGGAACGCTAGCACGCCCCGGGGGCGCCGTCAAAGGTCGCAGACGCTCGACATCGCAGACGCTCGACATCGGCGCGAACGGCGCGGGAGGACGGCGCTTGATTGGCCGATCGGGGGCGGCTAACATGGTCGCGGAGCGCGGTTGCAGCAGGACGAGGATGCTGATGAGACGTTGCACAGCGGTTCGTGGAAGTCTGGCCGGGGCGCTGCTCGCGGCTGCCGGACTCGTGGCGGGCGCCGCACCGGTCGTCGCGGCCGGGCCGCCGCTCGCCGACGCGGCGCAGCGGGCCGACTGGGGCGCGGTGCGCGAGCTCGTCGAGCAGGGCGCCGCCGCGACGGTGCGCCAGGGAGACGGGGCGACGGCGCTGCACTGGGCCGCCTACTGGGACGAGGTCGACGTGGCCGGCCTGCTCCTCGACGCCGGCGCGGACGTGAACGCGGCCAACGACCTCGGGGTGACGCCGCTGTGGGCGGCGGCCGAGAACGGGCGGGCGCCGATGGTGCGGCGGCTGCTCGCGGCGGGGGCCGACCCGAACGTGCCGTTGCTGTCGGGCGAGACGCCGCTGATGACGGCGGCCCGGGTGGGGGCGGCCGAGGTGGCGGGCCTGCTGCTCGCGGCCGGGGCGGACGCGGACGCGGCGGGGGCGCGCAGCCAGACCGCGCTGATGTGGGCGGTCGCGCAGCGGCATCCCGGCGTGGTGGAGGTGCTGCTCGACCACGGCGCGGCCGTCGACGCCCGGTCGGACGTCTGGACCGAGGTGGTCAAGACCACGCCCGAGCCGTGGAACCCGGAGTACGTCACGGAGGTGCCGCAGGGCGGCTACACGCCGCTGCTCTTCGCGGCCCGGGTCGGCGACCTCGCGTCGGCGAGGCTGCTCGTCGAGGCCGGGGCCGACGTGGACGACGCCCCGCCCTACGGCACCAGCGCGACCGTCGTCGCCGCCCACAGCGGGCACGGCGACGTCGCCGCCTACCTGCTCGAGCAGGGCGCGGATCCGAACGCGGCCGAGGCCGGCTACACCGCCCTCCACGCCGCGATCCTGCACCAGGACGCGGCGCTGGTGCGGGCGCTGCTCGACCACGGCGCGGATCCGGACGCCGCGGTCATGACGTCGACGCCGGTGCGGCGCGACGCCGTCGACTTCTACGTGCACCCGTCCTACGTGGGGGCGACGCCGTTCTGGCTCGCGGCGCGCTTCGGGGCGCCCGGCATCATGCACATGCTGGCCGAGCGCGGCGCCAATCCCCGGGCCGTCCACCACCCGACGTACTGGCCCGGCTCGCTCTCGGTGCGGGACGAGCGGGTGCAGGTGCGAGAGGGCGCCACCACCGCCCTGATGGCGGCGGTCGGCCTCGGCGGGCGCAACCCGCTGGTGGCCGTCGACCGGCTGGGCCGCATCGCCGAGAGCGCGCCGGTCAGGAGCACGCGCCGCGAGCCCGACGCCGTCGAGCGCGAGGCGGTGGTCCTCGAAGCGGCCCGGCTCGCCCTGACCCTCGGCGTTCCCGTCGACACCGCCAATGCCCGCGGCGACACCGCCCTGCACGCGGCCGCGGCCCGCGGCTACGACTCGGTCATCGAGCTGCTGGTGGCGAACGGGGCCGACGTCGGCCTCGTCAACGCCGACGGGCAGACCCCGCTCGACATCGCGAGGCGGGGCTCGCGGCGCCTCGGCATCGCGTGGGCCACCCCGAGCCAGAGCACGGTCGAGCTGCTGCAGTCGCTCGCCGGGAACTAGTCTGCGCCTTGGAAGGGCGCCGACTCCTGGCGGGTTGGTGGGTCCCGGACGGAGCCGCAGGCTATGATTGGCGGGGCTACCAACGTCCCGCATTGGTGGCGCACGGCGCAATCCAGGACGACCCTTCTTCGCAGTTCATGGACACCTTCAATGTGGGAACGTTGCGCCAACTCCGCGCGGGGGCGACGGCGGTGAGAGCACGCCTTGCACCGGTCGCGTGCGGCGAGGCCCTTCGCCATGGGCGCCTGATCCCCGTGCGCGTTTCGATGGAGAACGGATGGTCGGGCTGAGAACCGGGACGGTGGTGCACAGGGAGATCGTCGCGGACACCCTGATCCGGTTTCGGCTCGCCCCCGAGAGCGGTCACCCGTTCCCCGACTACGAGGCGGGGCAGGCCATCGCGTTGAGCCGGGACGACTGCAAGCTGACCCGGAAGACGGGCGTCGGACCGGACGGCAAGCCCATCCGCGAGCCCGAGTACGACCCCTGGGGGCGGCAGACCGTCGGTCCCCTCACGAACTACTACTCGATTGCCTCCGCTCCCGCCGAGACGGCCGAGCACGGCTGGCTCGAGTTTCTCGTGACCCTCGAGCACGGCGTCCACGGGCTGTCGGGCCGTCTCAGCGAGCTGCTGTTCGGGGAGGAGGGGGACGCCGGTGTTTGCGAGGTCGGCTATCAGGACCGCATCGGCGGCGGCTTCACGCTGTCGGCGCGGGCGGGAGACGCCGCGAGCGTTCTCATGGTCGGCACCGGCACCGGGGTGGCGCCGTTCGTCTCGATGGTCCGGGAGCTCCGGGCGCGGGACGACGGCGGCGACGGCCGCCGCTACACGTTGATCCACACCGCCCGGACCGAGGCCGATCTGGCCTGCCGCGGCGAGCTCTTCGAGATCGAGGCGGCGGGCCGCTTCGACTTTCTCTACCTGCCGACGGTCAGCCGGCGGGCCGGCACCGCGGGCCTGGACGCCCGCATCGGCCTGGGACGGGCCAGCAACGTGGTCCGTTACGTCTACGGCCTGCCCGCGGCAGAGGAAGAGAAGCAGGCGCAGGCGAGAAGCGAGGTCACCCGCGTGGCGGCCGACGCGGCCCTGGAGCGGCTGGTCCACCCCCAGCTTCCCGCCCACATGAACGTGGCCGAGCTCGCCGCCCGCCTCGCCCCGGACGAGACGGTGCTGCTCGCCTGCGGCAATCCCGCCTCGCTCGCCGACATCGAGTCGACCGCGAAGCGGCGCCAGGTACGCTTCGAGCGGGACACGTGGTGAGCCGCTCTGCGAGCCCGCCCGGGCGCGATCACTCCGCAG
This sequence comes from Vicinamibacterales bacterium, assembly GCA_965116765.1. Lineage (GTDB taxonomy): Bacteria > Acidobacteriota > Vicinamibacteria > Vicinamibacterales > UBA8438 > JAJEEA01. The sequence goes on from OZ220718.1 coordinate 4,368,350, forward strand.
GGTCGACGAACGTCACCGCATCGTCGAAGTGCACGCCCTGTGCCAGGGTCTTGTGCACGGGGCACCGTTGCGCCACCTGGGCGAGCCGCGCACGCTGGGCGGGGCTGAGCTCGCCGTGGATGGTGACCTCGGTGCGCACGCGTTCGATCAGGCCGTCGCCGCGCTCCTCGCAGTCGACGCAGTCGTCCGCGTGCACCCGGTCGAACTCGAGGGTCACCTCGACCCCGGCCAGGGCAATCTGCCGGCGGTCGGCGTAGAGCCGCAGGGTCATCGCGGTGCAGGCGGCGAGGCTCCCGAGCAGGAACTCGTAGGGGGTGGGGCCGGAATCGGCCCCGCCCGCCGGCTTCGGCTCGTCGCTGCGCCAGAGGAAGCGGCGGGCGCGGATGTCGACCGCGGTCCCATGCTTCAGCGATGCCTTGACGGTAGCCACTCGCGAGTGCCTCTCTCCCTGTGCGCCCCGTGTTCCGCGCAGTATAGCCGGGTATCCGGTCAGGGGTGGTGCGGGGAAAGCCCGCGGCGACGACGCTTGGCGCCGGCCGCGGGCTTCCCGTCTCACGCTCCCGGATCCGGCCCGGGCTCCTCCGGGTCCGCCGGCCGGTTCCTCGGCAGGCTGATGTTCACCGCCCTCGACTCGCCGCTGCGTACCGTGACGTCGGTGACGTACGACTCGTAGCCCTCTCGCCGGACCTCGATGCGGTGGCGTCCCGCGCCGACCTCGAGCTCGAGGCGCGAGCCGTCGGGGCTGTACCACTCCTCGCCGTCGACGAAGATCGACGCGTCGGCCGGCTGCACCCGCACCACGAGGCGTCCGAACCCGGCGGCGGGGGCGAGCGGGGGCGCCGCGGGGTCGGGGCCGGGCGGGAAGAACTCGTCCGGCTCCAGGCCGGGCTCGAACTCCGCCTCGGCCCGGGGCTCCGGCGGGGGCGGCGTCGTCTCGCCCGGTCCGAGGGGCTCCATCAGGTGCTCGATGCGATAGGTCTGCCCGACCCCGAGGTAGACCTGCTCCTGGATGCTGCGATAGCCCTCGAGGCGCAGCTCGATGTCGTGCCGGCCGGGGGGCAGGCTCAGCCGCTGGAAGAACCCGTCGTAGCTGTCGACGACGCCGGCGTAGTAGCCGTCGACGTAGACCTCGGTCTCCTCCGGCTTGACCTGCAGGCGGACGGAGCCGCGCTCGCGGTAGTAGCCGCCCCAGTACTGATAGGCCCCCCACGGACCGTACGGATGCAGGCCCCAGCCGGGGCCGTAGAAGTACCCCGGATAGTAGAAGGGGCTGTAGTAGCCGTAGCCGGGACCGTACCAGGCGCGGGTCCGCAGCACGGGGCGCGACGTGCGGGGCACCGCCCGTCCGCGGGGGCCCGCCGCCCGCTGCGCGCCCGCCGCCTGCCGTCCGCCTGGCGCTCGTGGCGCGCCTGCCGCCCGTGGCGCCGCGGGTGCCTGCCGCGGAGCGGCTGTCGCCTGCGGTGCGCCTGGCGCCCTCCGCTGCGCGCCTGCCGCCTGGGGCGCCCCCGCCGCCTGTGGTGCGGGGGCCGCTCGCCGCTGCGCGCCCGCCGCCTGCTGCGCGTCCGCCACGACCGGCGAAGCCAGCAGGGCCAGGGCGCCGATCACGCATGGCCAGGATGTGGGTCTCTTCGACACAGTCACCGGATCATCCTCCTTCGATTTGCCGGACGGCAACTGTCATTGCAAAGTGTATTCCAAGGTTTGACAGCCGGCGGGCCGGCTTCTTCGGGCCGCCGGTGGCCGCCGTGTCGCCTTCCCGCCGAGGCAAGTGTCACGTTCCGAGGACACTCGCGCGCCGCCGCCGCGCGGCGGCTTCACCACGGGCTCCGGACCTACGCGGCGTCTTCCTGCGCCGCGCCGAACAGCGACCCCGGCGTGTCGGGACGCAGGCTGGCGAGCATGCGGGCCGCGAAGCCGGTCAGGGTCAGCCGGGTCACGAGGTAGGCGCCCAGGCCCGCGACCACCGTCGCGACGACGACCGCGGCCACCGAGCGGAAGAGCACGTACTGGATGCCGACCCCGACGGCCAGTGCCACCGCGTACAGCATCATCACCCCGAACAGCATCGAGCTGCGGGTCGGCGGCGTCTGCTTGCCGAACGGAACGCCGTCGATCAGTCTCAGGCCCGTCCCCAGGTACAGAAGGGCGACGGCGGTGCTGAAGGCCACGAACAGGACCGCATCGCGCGCGCCCCACGACCAGGCCAGCAGGAGCAGCCAGCCGGCGTGGGGCACGACGATCAGCAGGAGGGAGAGCGCGGCGTGGATCCCTCTCGCGAACGGATGACCGGCGAAAGCCGGGGTGACGGCGAAGCACCAGATGCCCTTGTGGTCGTTGCCGTAGGCGAGGAACATGCAGACGAAGACGGCGGTGATGCCGAACACGTGGGGCAGGAAGTGCGCGAAGGCGAAGTCCGGGCCGAAGGGCGACGCGTCCCGCCCGGCGACCAGGAGGGCGATGAAGCCGAAGATCGGCCCCGGCAGGACCTGGGCCATGTTGCGCCGGAACTGCCAGTCGCGGGCCATCGCCGTGCGCAGGTACTCGAAGCCCGCGCGGCCGGCCTGGCCGCCGGTCCATGCCGCCGTCCAGGGCCCGGGGTTCGCCCACCTCCACCGCCCTCGCCGCCTTGCCCCGCCGGCGCTCATCAGGCTCGAAACGCGGATGAGGTGATCCCGCGAGAACGCCCGCAGCCCGAAGACGACGGCGACCGGCGCGACCACGACGCCCGCGGCCCCGAGCATCGTCGCGAGTCCACCCGGCACCGTCTCGACGGCGGCGAGCCAGCCCGCCGGCACGTCGATCGCGGCGGTCCAGCCCGAGACCGTCTCGCGGATCAGGTCCCGGGCATTGAACCCGAGCACCGCCAGCATCGGCAGGACCTGCGCCAGGGCCGCCGCCGCCTTGAGGCGTCGCACCGGCACGATGCGGACCAGCCATCCGAACACGCTGCAGCAGAGCAGGGCGAAGACCATCCCGCCGACCAGGGCGGCCAGGAAATGGAGAAAGGGATAGACGAGGCGCAGCCCCGTGTCGTCGTGCGGGAGGGCGAGGCCGACCAGGGCCGGCACCCCGTTCAACCCCGTCACCGCCTGGGCGACGATCTTCGTCAGATGCGCCGCCTTGGCCCCGGACCACGTGGCGCCGTCCACCGGCTGGTGGGCGAGAATCAGCCCGTCGACCGGATTCACCAGGCTCTCGGCGATCTCGGGAAGCAGGAGGACGCCGAGCTGGAACACGGTGAGGGCCAGGAACAAGGCGAGGTAGCCGCCCGGCGAGGCGCCGATGGCGACGGCGAAAACGCTGAGTCCGGCCGACAGGACGAACCAGATGTTCATGAGGCCGCGCATCGAGTAGTCGTTCAGGCCCACCACTTCCTGCCGGGCCCCGAGGGTCTCGAACAGGTCGACGAGGAGCCAGAAGCGGCGCACGTCGATGCCGCAACGCACGAGCAGAGCGGTGAAGGCCCGACCGTGGAAGAAGCGCCGGACGAGCGCAAGGAGGCCGCTCACGCCCGGAGGCCCTCGATGATGCCGGAGACGCCGCTCATCGTCCCCTCGGTGTGCGTGAGCTGCCGGAACACGTCCTCGAGGCTGCCCCGCTCGGTGGATGCCTTCAAGTCGTCGAGCGAGCCGTCGGCGATGAGATGACCCTCGTGGATGATGAGGGCGCGGTCGCAGACGCGCTCGACGACGTCGAGCACGTGCGAGCTGTAGAGGATGGCCTTCCCCTCGGCCGCGAGGGCGGCGACGAGGTCCCGGACCATGAGCCCGGCGTTGACGTCGAGGCCCGACAGCGGCTCGTCGAGCAGCACCACGTCGGGGTTGTGGAGGAGGGCGGCGCTCAGCAGCACCTTCTGGCGCATGCCCTTCGAGTAGCCGTCGAGGGGGCGGAGCCGGTCGTCGGTCAGGCCGAACTGCTCGAGGAAACGGCCGATGCGGAGCTGCAGGCGCTCCTCGGGCACGTCCTGCAGGCGCCCCATCAGCTCGAGGAACTCCTGACCCGTCAGGCTCTCGAAGAGGGCCGCCGCCTCGGGCACGTAGCCGATGCGCCGCTTGGCCTCGACCGCCTCGTCGGGCAGGGCGTGCCCGGCCACCCGGACCGTGCCGCCGCCCGGCGGGAGCACCCCGGTCAGGACCTTGATGGTGGTGCTCTTCCCCGCCCCGTTCGGCCCCAGCAGCCCCACCACCTCGCCCCGCCGCAACGCGAACGAGATCCCGTGCAGGACCCGGCCCATCCCGTAGCTGAACGTCAGGCCGTCGACGGCCACGACCGCGTCACTCATGGTCGGTTCCCCGGTCCGGCGAGGCGATGGGGGCTGGCGTGCGCCGGGCGCCCCGCTGCTGGCGGGCGAACGCGCGCAGGTCGGCGACGTGGTCGAACTCGTCGACGATCTCGCGTCCGAGAATCTCCTCGAGGACGTCCTCGAGGGTCACGATGCCGCTGACGCTGCCGAACTCGTCGGTGACGATCATCAGGTGCTGCCGCTGCTCGAGGAAGCTGCGCAGCAGGTGGTCGAGCTTGGCCGTCTCGACGACGAAGACGACCCGGCGCATCAGCCGGTCGAGGGTGACGTCGAACTCGTCGCGGGCCGCCGCGCGCAGGATGTCGTGCCGGTGCACGATGCCCACGATGTCGTCGGGGTCGTCGTCGTAGACGGGCACCCGGCTGTGGCGCAGGAGCTGCTTGTCGGCCGCGGCCTCGGCGACCCGGGCCGCCGTGGGCAGGGTGAAGAGCACCGTGCGCGGGGTCATCACCTCTGCCGCCGTCTTCGCCTCGAGGGCCAGCACGTTGCTGATGACGTCGGCCTCGTGCGGCTTCAGGTCGCCCGAGCTGAGGCCCCGCCGCACCATCAGCAGCAGCTCCTCGTCGGAGACCCGCTCGGCCGCCTTGCCCGCCGCGACGAGGCTCGTCAGGCGGCGGCTGAGCCAGATGACGGGGGCGAAGGCGACCACCAGCGCCTGCAGGGGGGCGGCGATGGGGCCGGCGAGCTGCCGCGCGTAGACGACCCCCGCGGTCTTGGGCACGATCTCCGAGAAGACGAGGATGGCGAGGGTGAAGACGGCCGAGAACCAGCCGATCCACACCGATTCGAGGACGCTCGTGGCGATGGCCCCGGCGAGGGCCGCGCCCCCGGTGTTGGCCACGGTGTTCAGCGACAGGATGGCCGCGATGGGCCGGTCGACCTGCGACCGCAGCCGCCGGAGCGTCGTCCCCGCGGGCTGGCCGGCGCGCTCGAGGGTGTCGATGTGGGCCGGCGGCACCGAGTACAGCACCGCCTCGAACAGCGAGCAGGCGGCCGAGGTCAGCACCACGATGCCGACGACGAGGGCGAGTTCGAGCATGCCGTATGGTCGGGGTTCCCGCCTTGGGATGCAACCGCATCGGCGGGGCTTGTCCGGTTCGCGCTCGGGGCCGGCACCGTCGCGGTGCGCCGCGGCCGGCGGGGGCCGCGTAGGCGCTCACGACCGGCCCGTGGCCGGGGAGTCTGCGCCGCGGAACGCGCCGCCTTCCGCGGGAGGCGGCGATTCCCTGGAGGACTGGCTGGGGGCGGCGCCGCCCCAAGGTAGCGGCGGCGCCGCGAACGACGGCTCCCGGCTACCGCGGCGTCTCGAGGAAACGCAGCAGCTCGCTGTCGGTCCCCAGGATGAAGAACGTGCTGGGGTCCATGGTGCGCTCGTAGGTCTCGAGCGACTTCGTGAACGCGTAGAACTGGGCGTCGCGGCCGTAGGCGTCGGCGTAGATGTCGATGGCCTCGGCGTCGGCGTTCCCGCGAATCTCCTCCGCCGCCCGGAACGCCTCGGACTGGATCTGCGCGAGGTCCCGCTCGCGCTCGCCCTGGATGCGGGCCGACTCGCCCTGGCCCTCCGAGCGGAACTCCTCGGCGATGCGCTGCCGCTCGGCGATCATGCGCGCGAACACGTCCTGCTGGACGTCGGCGATGTAGTTGATGCGCTTGAACTTCAGGTCGAGCAGCTCGATGCCCAGCTCGCCCACCGCGGCGGCCGCCGCGCCGAGAATCTCCCGCGTGATCTGCTCGCGGCCGCTCACGATGGGATCGAGCGTCTCCGCCTCCTCCAGCTCGCTGGCGGCGGTGTCCGCGGGCTCGCGGTTGCTGGTGCGGACGATCTCGATCAGGTCGTGCCGCGCCACCGCGTTGCGCGTCTCGCCGTCGAGGATGTCGTCGAGCCGCGACTGCGCCCCCCGCTCGTCGCGCAGGCGCTGGAAGAAGAGCAGCGGGTCGGTGATGCGCCACCGCGCGTAGGTGTCCACCCAGATGAACCGCCGGTCCCGGGTCGGGACCTGGTTGGGGAAGCCGTCCCACTCCAGGAACCGCTTCTCGAACATGTTGGCGGTCTGGATGAACGGGATCTTGAAGTGGAGCCCCGGGTCGGTGATGGGCTCTCCGACCGGCTCGCCGAACTGGGTGATGACCACCTGGTTGGTCTCGCTGACGATGTAGGCCGAGCTGGCTGCCAGGAACAGGCCGACCACCAACAGGATCACCAACGTCGGTCGCGTGCTTCTCATTGCTCACCTCCCGTCCGCGCCGCGGCTCCGGTCAGGGGCGCGGTGGCCGCCCGCGCGCCGCCGTCGAGCGACAGCAGCGGCAGCACCCCGGTCGCGCCCTCGGCCACGAACACCTTGCGTCCGACCGCCGGCAGGATGCGCTGCATCGTCTCCAGGTACATCCGCTGCCGGGTCACGTTGGGGGCGACCCGGTACGCCTCCTCGATGGACGCGAACCGGGTGGCCTCGCCCTGCGCGCGGTTCACGCGGTCGAGGGCGTACCCCTCGGCCTGCAGGATGGTCTGCTCGGCCTCGCCGCGGGCCCGCGGAATCACCGCGTTGTACTCGGCCAGGGCCTCGTTGATCAGCCGGTCGCGCTGCTGCTGGGCCTGGCTGACCTCGTCCCACGACGGCTTGACGGGGTCGGGCGGGTTGACGTCCTGCAGCACCACCTGGTCGATGGCGATGCCCATCTGGTACTGCTCGGTCAGCGTCTGCAGGCGGTCCTCTACGGTGGTCTCGATCTCCTGCCGGCCCACCGTGACGACCTCGGTGACGGTGCGGTCGCCGACCGTCTCCCGCATCACCGCCTCGTTCATGGCGCGGAACGTGTCCTCGAGGTTGCGCACCTTGAACAGGTACTCGTAGGGATCGTCCACGCGGTACTGGACGATCCACTCCACGACGGCGACGTTGAGGTCGCCGGTCAGCATCACCGACTCGTCGGCGAGCGCCTGCTGCTGGCCCGCGTACTCGGTGCGGATGCCCGCCGCGGTGGTGCGGAAGCCGAACTCCTGCTTGAGCTGCCGCTGCACCGGCACCCGCTCCATCTGCTCGACGAACGGGATCTTGAAGTTCAGGCCCGGCTCGCTGGTGCGCACGTACTTGCCGAACCGGAGCACCACCCCGACCTCCTCCGGCTCGATCTGGTAGACGGCTCCCGCCGTGGTGACGAGGGCGGCGAGGACCAGGACTCCTGCGCCCACTCCCCGCCACGGGATCCTGGGCACCCGGAACCCGTCCGCGTCGACGACGCGAAAGTTGTCGTTCATGGGGCGTTCTCCTTGTGCAACGCGCGAGTTACCGCGGCGCCGCCGGGCCGGCTCGGCTCCGGCGGTGATGGCGACGTGAACGGAGACGGCTTCGAGCCCGCGTTCGTCCTGCCGGGACCGGCGCGCGCGCCGGTGTCGAGTCGCGCGCCGGCGTCGGGTTGTACTACGTATCGGGGGGAAATTCGATTCATCGCGGCGGCCGGACCCTCGTCCGGCGGCGCCCTCCTGGTGTTCACTTCCGGTCAGGCGGCGGCCGGACCCTCGTCCGGCGGCGCCTTCCTGGCGTCACTTCCGGGTGAACCGGCTCCAGTGAACCGGCTCCAGTCGCGCGTGGTGCCCGGCTCGCGGTCGGCCTGCATCATCTCCATCCACCCCGGGTACTCCACCGGCAGCGCGCTGACCGCGTCGAGGCGCTCGAGCTCGTCCGGGGCGAGGGTCAGCTCGACCGAGCCCAGGTTGTCGTCGAGCTGGTCGAGCCGCTTGGCCCCGATGATCACGCTGGTGACGGCGGGCTGGTGGAGGAGCCAGGCGAGGGCGACCCGGGCCACCGAGGCGCCGTGCGCCGAGGCGACGTCGCGCATGACGTCGATGATGTCGAAGCCCCGCGCCTTGTCGACGGGCGGGAAGTCGAACGACACGCGCCGCGCGTCGGGGTCGGACTCGCCGTCGCGGGTGAACTTGCCGGTGAGCAGCCCTCCCGCGAGCGGGCTCCACGGGAGCAGGGCCAGGCCCTGGTCGTTCACCAGCGGGACCATCTCGCGCTCGAGCTCGCGGCCCGCGATGGCGTAGTACGACTGGGTGCTGACGAACTCCGCGAGCCCGTGCCGCCGCGAGACCCCGAGGGCCTTCATGAGCTGCCACGCGGGGAGGTTCGAGCAGCCGATGTAGCGCACCTTGCCCGCCCGCACGAGGTCGGTCAGGGCCTCGAGGGTCTCCCGGATGTCGGTCCGCGGGTCGGGCCCGTGTATCTGGTAGAGGTCGATGTAGTCGGTGCCGAGCCGCCGCAGGCTGGCGTCGCACTGCTGCATGATGTGCACGCGCGACAGCCCGATCTCGTTGGGCCCGTCGCCCATCCGCCCGCGCACCTTCGTGGCGACGACGACGTCCTTCCGCCGCGGGCCGAGGGCGGCCCCGAGCATCTCCTCCGACCGGCCGAGCGAGTACACGTTGGCGGTGTCGAAGAAGTTGACGCCGGCGTCGAGGGCCCGGTGCACGAGGGCGTCGGCCTCCGCCTGCCCCAGGGCGCCGATGGCCTTGAACGGACCGTAGCCGCCGAACGTCATCGCCCCGAGGCACAGCTCGGAGACGTAGATCCCGGTGTTCGCGAGCCGGCGATACTTCATGGCGATGACTACCGTTCCGCCCAGCGCTGCCGCACCCAGTCGCCGCCGCGGCGCAGCGGCTCGGGCCTCATCTGGAAGTGACCGACGCCCTCGAGGGGCAGGAACGACACGTTCTGCCCCCGCGCCTCCATCTCCTGCGCGGTCCGCTCCGCCGGCTCGAACGGCACCACCTCGTCCTCGCGGGGGTGGATGATGAACACCGGCATGTCTCCGACGTTGCGGGCCTCGTCGGGCTCGGACCGCGCGGCCATCGGTATCGCCGCCGTGAACAGGTCGGGATGGCGCCCCGCCATGTACCACGTGCCGCGGCCCCCCATGCTGTAGCCGGTGACGAGGATGCGGGCGGGGTCGATGGCGTACGTCGCCCGCACGTCCTCGATCAGGGCCAGCACCCCGCGCTCGCTGGTCTCGTTGTTCCAGCGCCGCCCCGGGGCGTCGGGGGAGACGACGACGGCGCCCCACTCGGCGAGCGCGGGGGCGACGAACCCGCGGAGGAACTGCGCGCCGTAGCCCGGGGCCCGGCGAGCCGCCCGGGTGCAGGGCGAGCACCAGGGGCCGGGGCTCGGCGGGGTCGTAGTCGCGCGGGACCCACAGGCCGTAGGTGACCGTGCCCACCCCGTCGACGTCGATCGTGGCGTTGTGCAGGCCGGGTTCGCGCGGCGACTGGGCGAGCGTCGCGAGCAGGACGGTGGTCAACAGCCAGGGCATCGTCGTCTCCTCTCGGTCGTGCCCGAGCGTCGGGCTCCCGGATCTCGTTCTCGACCAGGCTCGACGCTGCTGAAGTCTCGCGCCCAGCAAGATTCCCGCCGCACCGCAGGAGTTCCGCGGCAGCGGAACTCCCGACGCGACCGCAGGTCGCGCGGCGCTTGCACCGCAGGAGTTCCGCGGCAGCGGAACCCCCAACGCGACCGCAGGTCGCGCGGCGCTTGCACCGCAGGAGTTCCGCGGCAGCGGAACTCCCAACGCGACCGCAGGTCGCGCGGTCGCGCAGTCTCTCACCCGGCGTCATCATGTCGGGGGGGAGGAGCACTGATTATAATCCTCGACCGATGACCGTCCGCACCCGATTCGCCCCGAGCCCCACCGGCTACCTGCACATCGGCGGGGTGCGGACCGCCCTCTTCAACTGGCTCTTCGCCCGCCGGCACGGCGGACGGTTCCTGCTGCGGGTCGACGACACCGACGCCGAGCGCAACGTCGCCGCCGCCCTCCGCCCCATCCTCGACGGGTTCCGGTGGCTGGGGCTCGACTGGGACGAGGGCCCCGAGGTCGGCGGGCCGTACGCGCCGTACTACCAGTCGCAACGGGGCGACCGGTACGGCGAGGCGGTCGAGCGGCTGCTGGCGACGGGCGCCGCCTATCGCGACTACGCGACGGGCGCGGAGATCCAGGCCGAGCGCGAGGCGGCCCAGCGCGAGAAGCGGCGCTTCCTCTACAGCCGCCGGTGGATGGCCGAGACCGACGCCGACGCGGCCCGGTTCGAGGCCGAGGGCAGGCGGGCCGCGGTGCGGCTCAAGATGCCCCGCGAGGGCGCCTGCCGGTTCCGCGACCTCGTGCGGGGCGACGTCGAGTTCGAGTGGGGGCTCGAGCAGGACCACGTCGTGCGGCGGGCGGACGGGACGTGCCTGTACCACCTGGCGAGCGCCGTCGACGACCACGACTTCGCCATCACCCACGTCATCCGCGCCGTCGAGCACCTGTCGAACACCCCGCGCCAGCTCTTCATCACCACCGCCCTCGGCTACGAGCCGCCGGCCTTCGCGCACGTGCCGTACGTGGCGGCGCCGGGCAGCGCCGAGAAGCTGAGCAAGCGCAAGCTCGACCGGTACCTGCGGCATCACGAGTTCAAGGCCGTCTACGACCGCGGCCTCGCCGTCGCGGAGCGGTCCGGGCTCGAGGTGTCGCCCGAGACGTTCAACCCCGTCGTCGTCGACTTCTACCGCGCCGTGGGCTACGAGCCCGACGCGCTGCTCAACTACCTGCTTCTCGTGGGCTGGTCGCTCGACGACCGCACCGAGCGTTTCACCCGCGACGAGATGGTCGCCCACTTCTCGCTCGAGCGCATCAACCGCGCCGCGGCCAGCTTCGACCCGGTCAAGCTGGCCGCGTTCCAGGAGCGGCGCATGCAGGCCCTCGGCGTCGACGAACGGGTGGCGCGAGCGACGCCGTTCCTCGAGCGCGCGGGGCTCGTCGCGACGCCGCCGTCGGCGGCCGAGCAGGCGCGGGTGCGCGACGTGGTGCAGGCGGCGGGCGACCGCATCAAGGTGGCCGGCGACATGCTCGACTACCCCGAGTTCTTCCAGGCCGACGCCGACCTCGCATACGATGGGAAGGCGGTCGACAAGCGGCTGCGCAAGGACGGGGTCGCGCCGCTGCTGCGACGGTTCCGGGACCGGCTCGAGGCGACGCGGCCGTTCGACGCGGCCACCCTCGAGCGGACGCTGCACGAGTTCGTCGAGGCCGAGGGCATCCGCATCGGCCAGATCATCCACGCCGTCCGGGTCGCGGTGACCGGCAAGGCGGTCGGCTTCGGCCTCTTCGAGGGGCTGGCCATCCTCGGCCCCGACGCCTGCCTCGCCCGCATCGACCGCGCCCTGGCGCAGCTTTCGTCCTGAAGAAGACGGCTTCGAGTTCCGAGAACCGGAACAGCGGAAGATCTCGCGGCAAGCCGCGCAACACCATGGAACGGTGATGACGACTGAAGTACGACGAGAGACGGCGGACGCCCGCGGCGGATGCGGCCGGCGGGCTCGACTTCATCCGGCAGATCGTGGTCGACGACCAGAGGACGGGGAAGCACGACGGCCGCGTGCACACCCGGTTCCCCCCCGAGCCCAACGGCTACCTGCACATCGGGCACGCCAAGTCGATCTGCCTGAACTTCGGGCTCGCGGCCGAGCATGGCGGGCTGTGCAATCTCCGCATGGACGACACCAACCCGACGACCGAGAGCGTCGAGTACGTGCGGGCCATCGAGGACGACGTGCGCTGGCTCGGGTTCGACTGGGACGACCGGTTCTACCACGCCGCCGACTACTTCGAGCGGCTCCACGACTGCGCGGTCCAGTTGATCGAGGCGGGGAAGGCGTATGTCTGCGACCTCCAGGGGGCCGAGGTCTCCGAGTACCGCGGCCTGTGGAACCGGCCCGGCCGCGACAGCCCCTTCCGCGACCGGACGGTGGCCGAGAACCTCGACCTCTTCGCGCGCATGCGGGCCGGCGAGTTCGAGGACGGGTCGCGCACCCTGCGGGCCCGCATCGACATGGCGTCGCCCAACATGAACATGCGCGACCCCACCATCTACCGCATCCGCCGGGTGCCGCACTACCGCAGCGGCGACGCGTGGTGCATCTACCCGATGTACGACTTCACCCACCCCCTGTCCGACGCCTTCGAGGGCATCACCCACTCGCTGTGCACCCTCGAGTTCGAGGATCACCGTCCCCTCTACGACTGGTTCCTCGAGAACATCGACGTGCCGTGCCGGCCGCGCCAGATCGAGTTCGCGCGCCTCAACCTCAGCTACACCGTGCTCAGCAAGCGCAAGCTGCTCGAGCTCGTGTCGGAGAAGCACGTGGCGGGGTGGGACGACCCCCGCATGCCCACCATCGTCGGGTTCCGCCGCCGCGGCTACACGCCCGAGGCCATCCGCGAGTTCTGCAACCGCATCGGCATCGCCAAGGCCAACAGCATCGTGTCCATCGCCCAGCTCGAGGACGCCGTCCGCCAGGACCTCAACCGGCGGGCGCTACGGGTGATGGGGGTGCTGCGGCCGCTCAAGGTGGTCATCGAGAACTACCCCGAGGGGCAGGTCGAGGACGTCGAGGCGGTCAACAACCCCGAGGACGCCGGCATGGGGTCGCGGGTGGTCCCGTTCTCGCGCGAGCTCTGGGTCGAGCGGACCGACTTCCGCGAGGACCCCCCGCGCAAGTACTTCCGCCTCGCCCCCGGCCGCGAGGTGCGGCTGCGCTACGCCTACTTCATCACCTGCCGCGAGGCGGTGAAGGACCCCGCCACCGGCGAGGTGGTCGAGCTGCGCTGCACCTACGACCCCGAGACCCGCGGCGGCTACGCCCCCGACGGCCGCAAGGTGCGCGGCACCATCCACTGGGTGTCGGCGTCCCACGCGGTCGAGGCCGAGGTGCGGCTCTACGACCACCTGTTCACGCGCATCAACCCCGAGGACGCCGGGGAGGGCGGCGACTACAAGGACGCCCTGAACCCCGCCTCGCTCGAGACCCTCGCCGGCTGCCGCGTCGAGCCCAGCCTGCGCGGCGCCCCCGCCGGCAGCCGCTACCAGTTCGAGCGGCAGGGCTACTTCTGCGTCGACCCCGACTCGGCGGACGGGCGGCTCGTGGTCAACCGGACGGTCACCCTGCGCGACACGTGGGCCAAGATCGAGAAGGCCCAGCAGGCGCAGGCCGGCTGAGGGGCCGGTGCCCGCGGCGGCTGTCTCGAAGCGCGTCAGGCGGAGGTGCCGGGGCGCGGCAAGGCGGCCGCCACGGTTCGTTCAGGTCGCGGCGGCCAGGATGGACTGCGGGCAGACGATCCCGACTGCCCATGGACAGAAGCATCAACTCAAGAGCCGGAACGGCGGGTACCGGTCCGTCGCCAGCAGCGCCATGTACGCCTGAACCCGCAACCCCCAGCGGAGCAGTCCGACCTCGAAGTCGAATATCCCGCGCGGATAGCGGCCGGTGAAGAGGATCGCGAACCAGGCGACCACGAGCAGCACCAGGGCCATCAGCGCAATCGGTATCAGCGCGACGTAGTGCGGGAACGCGAGCAGCCACTTGACCAGGGGAAGCCAGCGGTTGAGATCGCGCGAGGCGTCGGGGTAGTCGACGTCGAGATGGACGGCCTGCTGCTCGTCGGTCGAGGGGTACTCGTCGCGCAGCAGGAAGAGGTAGGCGCTGACCCGGGTGGTGAAGCGCACCAGCTCGAGGTTCCAGTCGAACCACCACCGGGGGTACTTCTGCCGGAACACGATCATGAGGAGCGCGGGCAGGAACACGAAGCCGCCGGCGGTGAGCGAGGCGGTCCAGATCTCCAGCCCGACGTCCGCGTCCTCCCCGGTCCAGTCCAGGGCGTTGGTGGTCAGCAGTGCGGCAATCACTCCGATGGGGAGCACCAGGACGAGGCGAAACGCAGTGCTGACGGGGTCCAGACCCTCTTCCGGGTAGTCGATCTCCAGGCGGGCCGGATAGGCGGGCATTGCGGGCGGCGGCGTGTGCTCGTCAGCCATGGTGCCTCCTCTTCCGGGTTCGTACTACTCGGCGCCTGACGGCAATTCAATTCGGTCGGCGAGGTCGCCCGGCTCCTAGAATCTCAGGCCGAGGGTAGCCCCTCCCGTCAGCCAGCCGTTCCCGACGGCGAGGAAGGCGGCGTAGGGTCGGACGAACAGCCGGCCGGACTCCACCGTGACGCCGCCGTGGAGCAGTACGGTCATTGCCCGCTCGTTTATCGAGATGTCGCCCTCGATGATGCGCTCGACGACGTGGCTCTCGATGCTCGCGATCGTCACGCCGGAGTCCGTCGCCGTGAACCGTGTCCCGCCGCCAGCCCGCCTCCGACGAAAGGTCTGCTCTTGTAGGGAAAGGAGGAGAAGTCTCGCGACGAGATGCCCTCCAGGCCCGTGGTCAGCACCGGGCACAGCGAGGGCGAAGACGCGGGCAGCTCGTAGGCGAGAGTCGCCCGCGCCCTCTCGAAGCCGAACTCCTGGTCGTACCGGTCGGCGCCCGAGAGCTTCAGGTAGTGGCCTGCCGCGGCGACTCTCCCGACTCGGAGACCGCCGGATCCCCCGATGCCCGTCATGTTCTCGGACCACTCGCGCCTCACCGCTCCCGAAGCACCCAGGAACCCCTGGCCGCCGAATCCGAGGCAGGTCCGTGCTTCGAGCGGGGCCGCGCTCGCCGATACGGCCCACACGACCAGCAGGCGCGCGAGGTGCGCCGCGGCGGGTCGGCGGAGCGACGCCGCTTCGGTCAGGCTGTTCCTCCGCGATTGTCGCCTCATGGCTCTGACCCATCGTTTCCGGTCTGTACGGAGCTGATCTGGCGCAGGGTCTCCCCTCGGTCCCTCCCCGGATCCCGGCGTCATCGGCCCAGCGCGAAGGCCACGTAGGCGTCGCCGGACCTCGTGCCGATCTTGCCGCCGCCGGCGGCGATGGCCACGTACTGCCGCCCGTCGACGGCGTAGGTGATGGGGGTGGCGTAGCCGGCCGCGGGCAGCGCCGTCTCCCACAGGAGCTCGCCGTCGCGGGTATCGAAGACGCGGAACCGCTCGTCGCGGGTGGCGCCGATGAAGATGAGCCCGCTCGCGGTCACCAGCGGGCCGCCGTAGGCCTCGGCCCCGGTGGGCGGGCGCCCCGCCGCGGACAGCTCGGGCCAGTCGCCGAGGGTCACCTTCCAGAGGAGCTCGCCCGCGGCCAGGTCGATGGCGTTCAGGGTCGCCCACGGCGGCTTGATGGCGGGGCGGCCGGCCTGGTCGAGGAAGCGGCGGTAGCCGGCGAAGACCCACTCCGACTCGCCGGTTCCGACGTCGCGGGCAGCCGCCCGGGGGTCGGGCTCGTCCGAGTCGTAGAGATACGCGAGCAGCGCCGTGCGTTCGCGCTCGGAGAGATGCGCGTGCGAGGGCATGTAGCCCCGCCCCTCGTCGATGACGGCGCGCGTCTCCTCCCGGGTCAGGCGGCCCGGCAGGTCGTTCACCGCCGGGTAGATCCCCAGCTCGTCGCCGGCCCCGTCCACGCCGTGGCACTGCACGCAGTGCAGGCCGTAGACGCGGCGCCCGGCCCCCGCCGGCGTTCCCTGCTCGTCGGCTGGTATCTCGACCATCGCGCCGATCCACGGCATGTCGTTCCCGTTGACGTACATGATGCCGGTGTCGGGGTCGACCGCCGCCCCGCCCCACTCGCCGCCGCCGTCGAGGCCGGGGAGGATGATGGTGCCCTCGCGGCTCGTGGGGACGAACTGCCCGTCGCTGCGCATCCGCCGCAGGCGGTCGAGCACGTAACGGTGCGCCTCGGGCGAGATGTCGGTCACCTCGTCCTCGGTCATCCGCTGCCGGGTGAACGGGGGCGGCCGCACCGGCAGGGGCTGGGTGGGCCAGGCGACCTCGCCGGGAATGTCCGAGGGCGGGAACGGCCGTTCCTCGATGGGGTGGATCGGCTCGCCGGTCTCGCGGTCGAACACGAAGACGTGGGCCGACTTGGTGATCTGGGCCACGACGTCGCGCCGCCGGCCGTCCTCGACGATGGACAGCAGGTTGGGGGGCGCCGGGAAGTCGCGGTCCCAGATGTCGTGGTGCACCGCCTGGAAATGCCAGACCCGCTCGCCGGTCGCCGCGTCGAGGGCGAGCAGGGTGTTGGCGAAGAGGTTGGCGCCCACGCGGTCGCCGCCGTAGAAGTCGGGGGTGGCCGAGCCGGTGGGGACGAACACCAGCCCCCGCTCGTGGTCCACCGACATGCCCGCCCAGTTGTTGGCGGCGCCGACGCGGAGCCACGCGTCCGGCGGCCAGGTGTCGTGGCCGTACTCGCCGGGGTGCGGGATGGTGCGGAAGATCCACCTGACCTCGCCGGTGCGGGCGTCGAATGCGCGGATGTTCCCGGGGGCGGCGGGGTTGGTCTCGGCGTTCCGCGTCGGCAGGATGAGCAGGTCCTCGTAGACGACCCCCGGCGTGTTCGAGATGACGAACAGGTCCGAGACGTCGCGGCCGGCGTCGAGCCCGTCGTGGAGGTCGATGCTGCCCCCGTCGCCGAACGTCTCGATGGGCGTCCCGGTGTCGGCGTCGAGGGCGAACAGCTTCGACCCGCCGCTGGCGAAGAGGCGGCGGTCGTCGCCGTCGGCCCACCAGGTCACCCCGCGGCTGACGCCGCCCCGCCGCACGGTGGC
Organism: Vicinamibacterales bacterium; assembly: GCA_965116765.1. GTDB lineage: Bacteria > Acidobacteriota > Vicinamibacteria > Vicinamibacterales > UBA8438 > JAJEEA01. The sequence goes on from OZ220718.1 coordinate 4,385,141, forward strand.
GCCGTGCGCGAACGGGTCGAACTCCCAGCGCCGCTCGCCCGTCGCGGCGTCGAGCGCGAACACCTTCGTCACCGGCGACACCCCGTACAGCACCCCCTCGACGACGATGGGGCTGGTCTGCATCTGCGTCCGGTTGGTCTCGGTGTCGGCGTCGCCGGCGTTGTAGGTCCAGGCCACTTCGAGCCGATCGACGTTGTCCCGGGTGATCTGGCTCAGCGCCGAGTACTGGCTGCTGCCCGGTCCCAGGTAGACCGGCCAGTCGACGTCGCCGGGTGCCTGCGCGCCGGCCGACGCCGCGAGTCCGATGGCGAGGGCCAGGGCGGCGCAGAAACGAAGGAACGAGGGTGTTTCGACCATGCTGCGACTCCACGAGTCGGACGAGGGGCATTGAATCGGGTGGCGGGTTGCCCGCCCGACCGACGTCGAACCGGCGGCCTTCCCCCGACCGGGCGGGCGTCGGCAAAGCGGTTCGCCGCGACCGCCCACGATTGCAGCCATCGTTCCGCGTACGGACCCCGCGAGCGGGCGTCGGCAAGCGGCTCGCTGCGACGACTGACGAGTTGACGTTCGCGCTCAGGGCCCGGATCCCGCGAGCGGGCGTCGGCAAGCGGCTCGCCGGGACGGGTCACGTTCCGGTGCCGACTGCGCCCGCGCGATCATACGCTTCACCTCGGGGTCGTCGTTGATGGGGACGATGCCCACGTCCGGGTGTTCCCGCCGGAACACCCGGAACACCTCGTCGGCGAACGCGCGCCCGATCGCCGGGACGCCCTCGAAGTCCAGAAGCACGGTGGTGAACAAGTCGATGCGGGCGAGCACGCGTTTCGCCTGGGATCGGGAGATCAACTGGTCGTTGCCGTACTGCGCAAGCCGCACCGGCACCACCGTCTTGTTGAAGACCGGTTCGTCCTGGGTTTGCCACCGGGCAGACATTGGTGGAACGATGTAGCGCATGTCGACCCGCACGAACCGCCGGATTCTGCTGAACGCCCGCCCTGACGGCTTTCCGACCGAGGCCGACTTCCGGATGGTCGAGGCGCCGGCGCCGGAGCCCGCGGCGGGGGAGATGCTCGTCCGCACCATCTACCTGTCGCTCGACCCCTACATGCGGGGGCGCATGAACGCGGGGCCGTCGTACGCAGCGCCGGTCGAGCTGGGCGACGTCATGACCGGCGGGACGGTGGGACAGGTGGTGGCGTCGCGCCACGACGGGTTCGCGGAGGGCGATCTCGTGCTTGCCGGAGCGGGATGGCAGGAGTACGGCCTGTCGGACGGCCGCGGGGTCCGCAAGCTGGACCCGGGGGCGGCGCCCATCTCGACCGCCCTCGGGGTGCTCGGCATGCCGGGGTTGACCGCCTACGTGGGCCTGCTCGAGGTCGGCGGGCTGAAGGCCGGGGACGTGGTCGTGGTGTCGGCCGCGTCCGGGGCGGTGGGCGCGGTGGTGGGGCAGATTGCGAAGATCCGGGGGCATCGGGTGGTGGGGGTCGCCGGGGCGCGCAGGAAGTGCGACTACGTCGTGGACGAGCTGGGCTTCGACGCGTGCGTCAGCCACCGCAGCGACACCCTGGCCGGCGATCTGAAGGCGGCCTGCCCGGACGGCGTCGACCTGTACTTCGAGAACGTGGGGGGCAAGGTGTTCGACGCGGTGCTGCCCCTGCTCAACACCTTTGCGCGGGTGCCGGTGTGCGGGCGCATCGCCAGCTACAACGCGACGTCGCTGCCGGAGGGGCCCGACCGGGTCCCGCAACTGATGGGGCTCGCGCTGGTCCGGCGCCTGACGATCCGCGGGTTCATCGTCTTCGATCACGCGCACCTCGAGCCCGACTTCCTGCGGGACGTGGGCGGCTGGATACGGTCGGGCGAGCTGAAGTACCGCGAACACGTCGTCGAGGGGCTCGACAACGCGGTCGGGGCGTTCCTGGGGCTGCTGCGGGGCGAGAACTTCGGCAAGCTCCTGGTCCGGGTTTCCGACGATCCGACTCGGTGAGGTGATCGCGAGCTTTCCGGCGGTCGGTGACGCCCGGATGGCGGTGAGATGACCGACAGTACTCCACGACGGTTCCCGGACGCCCTCGTTCTCATCGGCGGGCTGATCCTGCTGGCCCAGGCCGCGACCTACGTGCTCCCGGCCGGCGAGTTCGAGCGCGAGGGGCGGCAGGTGATCCGCGGTACCTACCAGGCCGTCGAGGCCGAGCCGCTGCCGCCGTTCACGTTCCTCACCGCGGTGCCCGCGGGGCTGGCCGACGCGGCCGACATCATCTTCTTCATCCTCATCGTCGGCGGGGTGTTCGGGGTGCTGCGCGCCACCGGCGCGATCGACGCCCTGATCGGGCTGGCCATCGCGCGCCTCGGCGGCAGCCCGGTGCTGCTCGTCGGGGGCATGGTCACCCTGTTCGCGTTCGGGTCGTCGACCGTCGGCATGGCGGAAGAGTACATGCCGTTCGTACCGCTCCTCGTCACCATGTGCCTCGCCCTCCGCATGGACGCGGTGGTGGCCCTGGGCATCGTCTACGTCGGGGCCGGGGTCGGCTACGCCTGCGCCGCCCTCAACCCGTTCACGGTGCTGATCGCGCAGGACATCGCGGGGCTCGAGCTGACGTCCGGGCAGGCGGTGCGCTGGCTGCTGCTGGCCGTGTGCCTCGCGGTCGGCGTCGACCACATCCTGCGCTACGCGCGCCGCCTGCGGGCGGATCCGTCGCGGAGCCTGGTGCACGACATCTCCTACGCCGGCGGCTTCGAGATGCCGGCCGACGTCAGGCTGACCCCGGCGCGGGTTGGGGTGGTGGCGGTGTTCGTGGCCGGGGTGGTGCTCTTCGTCTACGGTGTCAGCGCCCGCGGGTGGTACCTGACCGAGCTGACCGCGGTGTTCCTGGGCATCGCCCTCGCCGCCGCGGTGGTCGCGCGCGTCGCCCCGAGCCGGGCGGCGGCGGCGTTCCAGGCTGGTGCGGGCGAGCTCGTCGCCACCGCCGTCATCGTGGGGTTCGCCCGCACCATACAGGTCGTCCTGACCGAGGGCCAGGTCATCGACACCATCATCAACGGCCTCGCGACGCCGCTGCAGGCCCTGCCCGGCCAGGCCGCGGCGGTCGGCATGCTCGCGGTCCAGACCGTGTGCAACCTGTTCATTCCGTCGGGCTCCGGGCAGGCCTACGTCACCATGCCGATCATGGCGCCGCTCGCCGACCTCACCGGGCTGAGCCGGCAGACGGCGGTGCTCGCCTACCAGTTCGGCGACGGGTTCACGAACATGGTGGTGCCCACCAACCCCCTGCTGATGGGCATGCTGGCCCTCGCTCGCATTCCCTACCAGCGCTGGCTGCAGTTCGTCGGTCCGCTGCTCCTGAAGCTGTACCTGGTGGCGATAGCGGCACTGATGGTGGCGGTGCGGATGGGGTACTGACGGACGCTCCAATCGAGCTGCCGCGTCGCAGCTCGCCTGTTCCGAAGGGGGCGGAACGGGGCCTGGGCGCATGACGTCCGTCGGGTCCCGTCCTTGTCGTGTCTCGGGTTGGCGGCGGTGTTTGACCGTATGGGCTTTGGAGAACGAGTCTAGTCGGGTCCCGTCCTTGTCGTGTCTCGGGTTGGCGGCGGCCGGGTTGACTGGCCCGGTGACGGTGGACGATGATGGGACTTCGGCACGGGGTTACCACGCCGCATGAGCAGCGACACCAAGTGGATAATCGGGACGACGGTCAGTACGGCCCTCGCACTGGCCGGCCTGCTGACCGGGTTGCTGCTGACGCAGTTCTCCGGGCTCGACAACCGCATGGATCGCCTCGAAGATCGCGTGGATCGCATCGAAAACCGCTTGCGAGCCGTCGAGATCGGCCTGGCCGAAGTCAAGACGCTGGTTTCCGGCGGTCGCAGTCGATTGGGCGGCGGCAGAGGGCCGACGGTGACGCCTCTGCCCCGAGGGAACTAGTCATGCATTGCCGGCTCTTCGGAATCGTTGCGGTGTCGGCGGTCGCGGTGTTGGCGGGGTGCGGGGCGCCCGGCGAGCCGGGCGGGGCGGAGACCGCCGCGGGACCCGGCGCGGTCTTCGACGCGCGGCCCGACACGATTCAGCTCGTGGCCGACCCCGCGGTGCTGCCCGAGCTGGCCATGCAGACCCTGGACGGCCGGACCATCACCACCGACGACCTGCGCGGCAAGGTCACCCTCGTGAACTTCTGGGCGACCTGGTGCGGCCCGTGCCGGGCGGAGATTCCCGACCTGATCCGGCTGCAGGAACGCTATGCCGACGAGCTGCAGATCATCGGCGTGTCGGAGGACGAGGGGCCGGTGGGGCTCGTCGAGCGCTTCGCCGACGAGTACGGCATCAACTACCCCATCGTGATGGTCACGCCCGAGCTGGACCGGGCGTTCCCCGGCGTGATGGCCCTGCCCACCACGTTCATCGTCGATCCCGACCTGCGGGTCGTGCAGACCCACGTCGGGCTCGTCAACCCCGGGATCTTCGAGCAGGAGACCCGCTTCCTCGCCGCCATCGACCCCGGCATCACCGTCGACCTCGTCGAGGAGGACCGCCATGGCCGCCTCGTCAACGCCGCCCACGCGACGGAGATCCCGGGCCTCGACCTCACGGTGCTGACCCCCGAGCAGCGGGTCACCGCGCTGCAGCGGCTCAACGAGGAGGGCTGCACGTGCGGGTGCCAGCTCACCCTCGCCCAGTGCCGCATCAACGACTCCGCCTGCGGGTTCAGCCTGCCCCTCGCCGAGGAGCTCGTGGCGGAGATCGCCGCTTCCTGAGCCGGCGCGCGGCCCGGGGCGCTATTGCAGATCCGCGAGTCGGCGCAGCTTGTCCTTGACCTCGTCGAGCAGCGGAGGGGGAACGGGGCGGAGCCGTCGGCGAAAGCGCCGGTTGTCTATGGCTCGGCTCTGGTCGATCATGACCTCGCAATCGCTGGCGTTTCCAGCGGTTCCGGCCGGCAGCGGCACGCGCAGCACGTTCGTCCCCACCAACCGCGTCGTGCACGGCAGGACCCAGGTCGACGGGTGTCCCGCCGCGTTGAGGAGATCGGACTGAATCACGAGAACGGGGCGCAGCTTCCCGGGCTCGGTGCCGGCGCGCGGGCTGAGATCGGCCACGTGAAGCCAGCCGTGGCGAGGGATCATTCGCCGAGGCCCTCGGCCGCCAGATGGTCGAGTTCCACCAGCTCTGCGGCCAACGTCTCCCGTGTGGCCCTCGAAGCCTCTCGGTAGGCGCGCCGGAGTTCGTCACGGTCGGTCGTGGACTCGAGGAGACGCAGGGCCCGGCGCACGACCGCGACGTTGGTCTTCTCGCCGACGCGCGGCTTCAGCCGCTCGATCAGGGCGACCTCCGCGGCCGGCAGCGTGATGCTCGAACGAACATTCATCTTCATGCTTTTTGAATACCATCGCGTCGGCGACCCCGTCAACATCCCGACGAACCGTGGCAGGAGGCCAGCCGATCGGAAGCCTCGCGAAGGGGCTCATGGCGTAGCCGCCTCTACTTCCGTCAATCCGGCGTGACCCGCGGATGTCGGTGTTGCGGCACCGGCCGGTTCCCGACGGTCACGAACCGGCCGCGCTGGCGGCGACGGCGGTGCCGAGGGTCGAGATGGTCTCGGCGAGCATGCCGGACAGCCCGTCCAGGGTGCCGTCCACCTTGACCGATTCCACGAACGTCCCGTCGGAGACCTGGAGCAGCCGGGCGGTGAGGCGGAGCTGTCCGCCGACGTGCTGGTAGCCGCCGGTGACGAGCCAGTCGGCCCCGCGGGCGGAGGCGACCGACAGCGCGGCCGGTCCGTCGGCGGCGCTCGTGTCGAGGGTGAGGAGGGCGATGCCCGGGAACGCCGCCATCCGCCCGGCGATCTCCGACGCGATGGTGTCGCTGATGGCGTCGTCGGCGGGGTTGCGCGAGATGTTGGCGAACGGGGAGACGGCGATCCGGATCGCCGGCCGCGCGGGCGGGGCGGGAACGGGATCGGGGGCGGCCGCGGCCGGAGCGGCCGCCGTCCGCGCACCCGGGGCGGCCGCGGCCCGACGCCCGGGCGCGGCCGCCGCCATCCGGGGCGCGGCCGGCGCGGGCATGTGGCCGGCCAGCTCGGACCGCAGCGCCGCGATGAGCCGGCTCGTCAGGAGGTCGCGCCCGGAGACGGTGCCGTCCACGCGGACCGATCCGAGCAGGTCGCCGGTGGCCACGTCCACGATCCGTCCTGTCACCCGCAGCTGCTCGCCGACGCGCTGGTAGCCGCCCCCCGCCAGCCAGGCGGCCCCGCCGGCCATCGCGCGCTGGATGGCGTTCGACTCGTCGCCGGGGGCCAGCAGCACCACCTCCATGCCCGCGGCCCGCCGGAGGGCGACGCGGAGCACCGCCTGCATCTCCTCGCCGATGACGTCGTCGGCGGGGTTGCGCGACACGTTGCGGAAGGGGAGCAGGGCCACCACCGGACGGGGCGCGCCCGCGGCCGGTGCGTCGGCGCGGGCCGGCCTCGCGGCGCCCGTGGCGGGCGGTGCGTCGGCGCGGGCCGGCCTCGCGGCGGTGGGCGTTGGCGCAACGCCGGCGCGGGCGGCGGGGGCGCGGCCTCCGGGTCCGCCGGGCCGCCGCGTCGGCGGGGCGCCGGCCGCCGGGGGTGCTCCCGGTGCGTCTGCCGGCGTCAGGCGGGCATCCCGCCGGCCGGGTCCCGCCGGGCGGGCGCCGCCGGGCGGGCCGGTCGGCGGCGCGGCTCCCGCGGCCGTGTTCCCGGGTCCGCCTCCGCCGCCGAAGCCAGGTCGCCCCGGCCGGGCGCGGGCCATCGTCTCTCCGGCGCCGGCCGGGGGTGACGGTCGCGCGCCTGCACCGCCCGCCGGCGCCACCGGCGCGGCCCCGCCGTTGCGCAGCGCGGCGATGCGCTCGCGGATGGCGGCAATCTGCTCTTCGCGCGTCAGGGTCGGATCGAGCTCGAAGTCGTCGCGGGGGGGCGCCGGGGCGCGTGCGGCGCCGGCCGCCGGCCGATCGGAGCGGGCCATCTCCTGCCTCGCCGCCCTGATCGGGTCCGGCGTGCTCGCCGGCGTCCCGGCCGCCGGAGCCGCACCCGGCTCGCGCGCGGACGCAGGGCGTTGCTCCGCCGGGGATTCCGCCGCGGGGCCGGCGCCGGCCGCCGCCGCCGGGCGCCGCGCTGCCGCGGAGGCGTCAGCCGGGGGCGCGGTCCGGGCGGGGTCAGCCGGGGTTGCGGTCCCCGGGGCGCCGGCCGCTGTCGTCGCCGCCGCGGGGGCGGTCGAGGTCCCCGGGGCGCCGGCCGCTGTCGTCGCCGCCGGGGTGCCGGCCGGTATCGCCGCCGCCGCGGGGGCGGCCGCGGTCTCCGCGCCGCTTCCGGGCGCGGGGCTGCCGCCTCCGGCGCGCGCCATCGTCGCGGGCTCCGCCCCGGCCACCTGCACCGCCATGCCCTCGATGACGGCGTCGAGGGCCGAGATGGACACCCGCTCGCCCGGCGCGAGTCCGCCCTGCACCAGCACGTGATCGGTCGTCGAGCGCAGGATGTCGACCTGCCGGTACCGCAGCCGGCCGTCGTCGTCGACAATCAGCACCTGGTCGCGTCCGTTCAGCGCCGCCCACGGCAGCACCACCACGTCGTCGACGCGCCGTCCGGTTATCTCCGCCTCCACGAACATCCCCACCGCCAGGGGAGGCCGGGTCGGGTCGGGGCCCGGCGCGTACGGATCGTCGACCTCGGCCACCACGTGGACCATCCGGCTCACGGGGTCGATCTCGCCCTCGGTCCGCACGATCCGCCCCCGCCAGGAATAGCGCCGCCCCGCGAAATCCGCCGACAGGGTGACGGCGGGGCCGGCCTGCTGCTGCGCACCCCGGTAGGACATCGGCACGTCGACGTAGGCCAGCTCGTCGTCGGGCAGGGGCAGCCGGACCTCGGCCGAGTCGACCGCGTAGATCCGCCCCACCGCGGTACCGCGGTTCACGAACTGCCCGACGTCGACGTCCTTCGTCTGGACCCGCCCGGCGTAGGGGGCGCGCACCTCGGCGCGCTCCAGGTCCCGCCTTGCGCGGTCGATCGCCGCCTCGGCCGAGGCCACCGCGGCCCGGGCGTCCTCGACCTGCGGCAGGCGCAGGGTGAGGGGGTTGGCGTCCCCCTGGCCGATCTCCTCCCACTCGCGCCGGGCCACCTCCGCCTCCGCCTCCGCCTGGGCGAGCCGGAGCTGGGCCTGGGCGAGCTGCGACCGGGCCGCGATGAGCGCCTGCTGGTAGTCGTAGGGATCGATCTCCAGCAGGACGTCTCCCTCCTCGAAGAACCCCCCCACCGCGAAGGCCGGCGACACCTCGAGCACGGTCCCCGCAATCTCCGGCACGAGCTGGCTCGCGGTGCGCGGCTGCACCGTGCCCTGGCTCGACACGGTGAGGTCGACGCTCTCGAACGCGACCGTCTGCACCCGCACCGCGGGCGGCGTCACCACCGGGGTCAGCGTCTCCACCGGCGGGCGGTTCGCCCACATGACGAAGGCCGCGGCGAGGGCGACTCCGAGCACGAGGAGCGGGAGCAGGGCCTTGAGCATCCGAGTGAGCATGGGTGACATCGATGTGTTCCTCCGGACGACGCCCGCGTCGCCCGTCAGTCGGCGGCGCCGGGCATGGGCGGCGTCGCGTCGAACCCGCCGCCGAGCGCGAGATACAGGTCCACCCGGTTCTCGAGCCGCTGCCGCCGGGCCGCGATGAGGTCCCCTTCCGCCTGCAGCGCGAGCCGCTGCGACTCGAGCACGGTGATGTAGTCGTCGAGCCCCGTCCGGTAACGGTCGTCGGCGATGATCTCCGCCGCCCGCGACTGCTCGGCCGAGATCGCGAGGTAGCGTTCGCGGGCGACCAGGTACTCCTCGGCCGCGAGCGCCGTCTCCACCTCCGAGAAGGCCTGGAGGGCGGTGTTGGCGTATATGGCCAGCTCCTCCGCCGCTCGGGCCTCGGCGCGGTCGACGGCGGCGCGCAGGCGCCCGCCCTGCAGCAGCGGCTGGATGACGTTGCCGAGCAGGGTCCAGACGCCGAAGTCCCGCTTCACGAGGTCCTGCAGGGCGCCGGTGGCGGTGCCGGTGTTCGCGGTCAGGCTGATGCGCGGGTAGAGGTCGCGTTGCGCCACCCGCAGGCGCTGCCGGGCCGCGGCGATGCGGCGCTCGGCCGCCACCACGTCGGGGCGCCGCCGCACCAGCTCGGCCGGCAGTCCGCCGGGAATCGCCGTGGGCGCGTCGGGCAGGTCGGACGGCATCGTGATCGAGCCCGAGGCGTAGAGGCCCATCAGCACCTCGAGCTGCCGGACCGCGGCGTCGAGCTGCTGCCCCCGCTGCTCGCGGAGCGCTTCCGCGTTGGCGAGGTTGGAGAGGGCCAGACGCACGTCGAGGGCCGGCCTCAGGCCCTCCTCGAACCGCTCGCGGACCTGCTCGGCCGAGGCCCGGAAGCTGGCCACCGAGGCCTCGGCGAGCCGGAGCTGCTGCTGGGCCTCGGCAATCGCGAACCACGCCTTCGTCGTCTGGCCGGCGAGGGAGAGCTGGGCGGCCCGCAGGTCCGCGGCCCGCGACTGCAGGTCGGCGAGCGCGGCCCGGGCGCCGGCGCGCAGCCGGCCCCAGAGGTCGGCCTCCCAGGTGAGGTCGAGCGAGACCCCGTAGTTGGTGAAGACGGTGCTGAGCACGCGGTCCTCGGCCCCGGGAATGGGGAACCCGATGAAGTTCTGCTTGCGCTGCGACCCGTTCAGGCCCACCTGGAGCTGGGGCTGGAGGTCGGCCCCGGCGACGCGCGAGTCGGCCAGGGCCTGCTCGAGCCGGGACGCCGCCGCCTGCAGGTCGTAGTTCTGCCGGAGCGCCGACGCCACGACGTCGTCGAGGGTGGGGTCGCCGAAGTCGCTCCACCATGCCAGGGCGGGCGCGCCGCCGGTGTCGGCGCGGGCGGACCACGCCGCCGGGACGTCGCCGCCGAGCGCGGGATGGTCCTCGAGGGGGGCGGTGGCGCACCCGGCCGCGAACAGGAGCAGGCCCATCAGGGTGCCCGTCCTGCCTGGAAACAGTGTCCTGGTCTCTGCCGCCATGGTGGTACGGGGCGTGGCGGCGCCGGAAGGCCGCCGCATGTCCCCTTCAGGAATCATACCGCGTCGGCGGGCGGGAAGTTCCGCGGCGGCGCCGCGGGGGCCGGAATCGGCGGTCTTCCGGGCGAAGAATCAGTTGAATCCTGACTGCGACCCCGGTATTCTTCAAGCCCGTAGCTGTTCGGCGAGCGGCTGGGCGGTGCGCGTCGCCCCGCCGCCCGCGGCCATCGTTCGCCTGGTGCATCGGCATCGGGCGGCGCGTCGCGGGAGGCGGGCCGTTGGATCACGCACCGGCACATGGACCCGCTGTGCATCGGTGGCGGCGCGCCGCCGTCCATGAACGGGTCGCATCACGAGGGCGCAATCATGGATCTGTTTCAGTACGGGACCGACCCCTGGGGACAAGAGATCATCATCCGGCTCGCGTGGGGCCTGCTGACCCTGTCGTTCTGGGCCGGTATCGGCTTCGTCGTGTTTCACGCCGTCTACGCCGTGGTGTGGAAGCCGCGGGTCGAGCCGGAGGCGGCGTCGGCCGCGGCCGACCCAGCCATTCCCGAGAAGATCGTGCGCCACACCGGCGCCGCGCGGATGTTCCACTGGGTGATGGCGGCGGCCATGCTCGCGCTCCTCATCACCGGCTTCTTCCCCATCGTGGGGCTCGAGTTCAGCTGGCTGACCATTCACTGGGTGTCCGGCCTGATCCTGATCCTGTGCATCGTCTACCACATCGTGCACGCCTCCTTCTTCCTCGATTTCTGGTCGATCTGGATTCTCCCCCGCGACCTGAAGGAGGCGGTCCAGCGCACCCAGCGCCAGCTCGGGGCCACCGTCGCCATCGACAAGCACGGCAAGTACCCGCTCGACCACAAGCTCTACCACCTCGCCGTCACCATCTTCGGTCTCGTGGTCTCGATCACCGGGCTGGTGATGATGTTCAAGATCGACAACCCCATCGTGCCGATGAACGAGATGCTCTTCGAAGGTGCGGCCATGGGGAACGACCAGGCCTGGGGCATCCTCTACGCCACGCACGGCTTCTCGGCGGTGCTGTTCGTGATGCTCACCATCACCCACATCTACTTCGCCATCCGCCCCGAGAAGCTGTGGATCACCAAGTCGATGGTCTTCGGGACGGTGAGCCGCGAGGACTACCTCGCGCATCACAGCCCGCAGCGGTGGGACGTCACCCCGCCGAAGCCGAAGGCCAAGCCCCCGGCGCCGGCTCCCGCGGCGTCCGCGCCCCCGCCGGCGGCGCCTCCGCCGGCCCAGAGTCAACCCGCGTCGTAGGAGCCTGCGCCGTGGAACGGCGCGAGCTCCCGTAGGGACTGGATGCGGGCAGCGGCGCCGCACGGCGGCGATGCCCGGGCGAGGAGCCGCAGGTGGCCGAGACGACCACGGAGGGGCTGAGGAAACGCATCGACGCGCTCGAGGGGGGCTACGAGTACTTTCTGAGCTACGCCTCGAAGGGCTACAAGGGCGAGCCGGGCGTCGGAGACGGCGAGCTGCGGCGCCTGCTCGACGGCATGGACCAGGCCCTCGACGGACTCGGCCCGTTTCTCGCGGCGACGGTGCGCGAGCGGGGCCTCGAGCCGGCGTCCGCGTACGACGGGTTCATCGAAGTGCTCGCCGGCGACGCCGATCGGGCGCGGAGGGTGCTGGCTCTCGTCCGGGCCCAGCCCGGCATCAGCAGCCAGGTCATCGACAACCTGAACGGATCGATCCACCTGCGGGCGTTGCTCACGGACCTGTTCCTCATCGACGAGATCCTGCGCCCGCGCGCGTCCGAGGGGATACCGGCGGCGGCGCTGGCCGACGAGAAGCCGCCGCCGGAGCCCGCTTCGACCTGATTCGTTCGTTCCGGTTTCGGGCGGCACTGGGGGCCGGGCCGCCCATTTGCGCGCCGCGGCCAGGGAGAACGACGATGAGCCAACGCAGTCTTGCGGCGTGGGCGGCGGTGATCGCGATCGGGTTGACGGCGCCGCCGGCGGCGCTCGGGCAGGCGGAGCAGGCCGCGGGCGACGCCGATGCCCCGTCCACGTGGACCCTGCCGCGGCTGCCCGACGGCCAGCCCGACTTCCAGGGCTACTGGACCACCCAGACCTTCACGCCCCTCGAGCGGCCCGAGTACCTGGGCGACAAGGCGTTCTTCACCGAGGAGGAGGCGTCGGCCCTGCAGGCGCAGCTCACGGCCGAGGGCGTCGACCCGTCGGCGCGGAGCGCGATCGAGATCGAGGATCCGGAGGAGCGGGAGCGCGCCCTGTACCAGGTCAACCGCGACCCCTCCTACGTCCACTACGACAACGAGATCTGGCTGCGGACCCCGGTGCCCAAGGGCCTGTCGACAAGGCGCACGTCGCTCATCGTCGATCCGCCGAACGGGAGGTTCCCGCCCCTGACCCCGGAGGCGGCCGAGAAGCTGGCGGCCGAGGCGGAGGCGCGGCGGCTCCCCAGCGCGTTCGACAGCCACCTGACCCGGCCGTTCCCCGAGCGCTGCATCGTGTGGGCGCACGAGGGTCCGCCCAACCTGCCGCCGGCCTACAACGACATCCACCAGATATTCCAGACCCCCGGCTACGTCGTCATCTTCACCGAGCTGAACACCAACCCCCCGCGCATCATCCCCCTCGACGGGCGCCCGCACGTCTCCGACAGGATCCGCCACTTCGCCGGCGACTCGCGCGGCCGGTGGGAGGGCGACACCCTGGTCGTCGAGACCACGAACTACAACGCGCGCCGCCGCTTCCGCGGGTCCACCGACGCCCTGCACGTGGTGGAGCGCTTCACGCGCATCGGCCCCGACGAGATCCGCTACGAGTTCACCGTCGACGATCCGAACACGTGGACGGCGCCGTGGAGCGTGGAGCTGCCGATGGTGACGACCGAGGGGCCGATGTACGAGTACGCCTGCCACGAGGGCAACCACGACATCCGGCACATCCTCGAGATCTACCGGAACCTGGAGAGGCAGGCGGCGGAGGCGGAGGCGGCGGAGCAGGCGTCGAGGTAGGGAGCGAACGGATGACGATTCGGACGGGATTGACGGCAGGGCTGCTCGTCGCGGCCATGGGGCTTCCCCTCGCGGGTTCGGGCGAGCAGCGGGCGAGGAGCGGGAGACCGGAGCCGCAGGTCGAGTTCGTCCAGACCGTCGGCTGCGTCGAGCGCCGGATCCGGGATGAATCGACCTGGTGGCTGACCCGGGCGGCCGAGCCCACGGTGACGCGGGCGGGCGTCTTCAACGAGGTCCAGGTCGGCGAGGCGCGCGAGACCGCGCTCGGCGACGGCGAGTTCCGCCTCATCGGCTTCGCCGACTTCCTGACCCCCGAGGGCCTGCTGAACTTCGGCGACCGCGCCCTCTTCACCGACCCCGATCAGATCAACGCCAGCGGCGAGCTGCGGCCGGGCCGCACGGTGCTCGTCAAGGGCCTCCTCATCGAGGCCGACGGCGAATCGCGCATCAACCTCACGTCCGTGGTCGGTCTGACGGACAGTTGCGAGTGAGCGGTTGCGGGTGGCCGCCGCGTCTCACCCTACGGGCCGCCTGCGCGCCGGCCGTCCTGTGCTGGACCGCGGATCGGCCGGGCGGGGTCGGCCCGGCCCCGGAACTCGCAGGAGGTTGACATGAAGCCTCGCGCATTGCTCGCGGTGTGCATGTACGCCGGCGTCGTCCTGGCGACGGCGTATCCCGGTCAGGCGCAGGTTCCGGAGGTCACTCCGGTCACCGACGCGATGCTGCAGAATCCCGACCCCGCCGACTGGTTGAGCTGGCGGCGCACCCTCGATGGGTGGGGCTTCAGCCCCCTCGACGAGATCGACCGGAGCAACGTGGACGAGCTGCGGCTCGCCTGGTCCTGGGGCCTCGAGCCCGGGGTGTCGCAGACGACGCCGCTCGTGCACGACGGCGTCATGTACGTCGCGAACCCCGGCAACGTGGTCCAGGCCCTCGACGCCCGCACCGGCGACTTCATCTGGGAGTACCGCCGCGAGATGGACGAGCGGCGGCGAAGCGCGGCGCAGATGCGCAGCCTCGCCGTCTACCAGGACCTGGTCATCCTGAACACCGTCGACGCGCACGTCGTCGGCCTCGATGCCCGGACCGGCGAGGCGCGCTGGGACACGCCGGTCGCGGGCGGCCAGGAAGGCTACACCTTCTCGAACGGACCGATCGTCGTCGACGGGACGGTCGTCGCCGGCCTGACGGGCTGCGGGCGCTACCGCGACGACACCTGCTACGTCGTCGGCGTCGACGCCGGCACCGGCCGGCTGCTCTGGCGGACCTCGACCATCGCCCGGCCCGGCGAGAGCGGCGGCGACACCTGGGGCGATCTGCCGCTCATGTTCCGCGCGGGCAGCGACGCCTGGATGACCGGGAGCTACGACCCCGTCACCGGGCTCGTCTACTGGGGCACGTCGCAGCCCAAGCCGCACAACCGCGACGCCCGCGGCACCGCCGGCGACGCCCTCTACAGCAACTCGACCCTCGCCCTCGACCCCGCGACCGGCGAGATGAGGTGGTACTACCAGCACATCCCGGGCGACTCGCACGACATGGACGAGTCGTTCGAGCGCATCCTCATCGACTACGACGGCCGGCGCTCGCTGTTCACGATGGGCAAGCTCGGCATTCTCTGGGAGCTCGACCGCGTCACCGGCGAGTTCCGGCGCGCGATCGATCTCGGCTACCAGAACATCGTCGACGTCGACCCGCGGACCGGCGAGGTGACGCATCGCGACGGGATGCTGTCCGACGTCGGCGAGGAGCTCTTCTTCTGCCCCAGCACCGGCGGCTTCAAGAGCCTGCGGGCGATGGCGTATCACCCCGGGACCGGGGCGTTGTACGTGCCGCTCAACCTCAACTGCGAGACCGCCGCCTTCGCGCCCGTCGAGCGCCGCGCCGGGGGCGGCGGGGGCGGCGCCGTGCGCGGCCGGCTGAACCACTTTCATCCGCAGGCGCCCGACCAGCTCGGCGAGCTCCAGGCGCTGGACCTGCGGACCGGCGAGACCCTCTGGCGCCAGCGTCTCCGGGTGCCCTACAACACCTCGGCGCTGACCACCGGCGGCGGCCTGGTGTTCATCGGCGACTGGGGGCGGCGCGTCCACGCCTACGACGTGCGGACCGGCGAGCCGCTCTGGCACAGCCGGCTCCCGACCATGGCCAACGGGTTCCCCATCACCTATGCCGTCGACGGCCGGCAGTTCGTCGCGTTCGTGGCCGGGCCCTCCATCGGCGGCTCGAGCTGGGCGACGATCCTCCCGGCCGACCTCCTTCCCGAAGAGCGCAACCCGCGAGGCGGCAGCGGCGTCTTCGTGTTCGCGTTGCCGTAGGTTCGACCGGGCCAATCGTCGAGATTTCGTCTCGAGTGTCGCTTGACTCCTTCTCGATGACCGTCCCCGCCGCCGCCGTGCAGCTCGGCGAGAGCGCGACGCGGCGCCGCGATCGAGACCGCCGGAGGCGGAAGCGCACGGTCGCGGTCGACCAGTCGCGTCGAGGCCGGCCTGCGTTCAGCGCTCGGGGTCGAGACGCCTGCTCGTTGTCCGGGTCGGCGGCACGGGAGCCATGCGCCCCGTTTCCCATTCGACAGGGGGCAGCGACGGGTCCGTGACGGCGCTCCGGACGCATTCGAGCAGGCGGTCGCCGCCGAGAACGTTGTAGTAGAAGTACTCGTTCAGGCCGTTCAGCGCGAAGCCACGGTCGAGCTCGTCGGGTGCGAGCTCGATGCGATTGGGTCTGCCGTGCCTGGTCTCGGTCTCGATGATGGTCCGGTCGCCCTCGGTGTGGAGCGCCACTCGCTGGTAGATCGCGCCTTGCGCCGCGGCCGCGGCGCTGAGCCCCAGCCTTTCCGGGTCGTCCTGCATGGACTCGGGCACGCCGAGGAGCTGCTCGTCGGCCTCACGGCCGAATCGGCGGTTGGCTTTCTCCCACGACATGCACACCAGCTCGGCGGCGACGCGCGTTCTCGCGTTGACGGCGATCGCGAGGGCGTCGGGGTCGAGCTGGTCGGCCTTGATGACGTCGAAGACGTCACGAACGGGGGCCCTGGCCGCCCGCTCCATCTTGCCGTGGAGTATCTGGGCGTTCGACAGGACGACGAACGGTTCGCCGTCGACGATGGCGGTCCGTTGCGCGCCGGCCGGCCGCGGCTGGAGCTTCGACACGTCGAGGAGGCCGGTACCGAAGTCGATCTTCAAGTGGTCGTCGCGGTACCTGGGTCTGCCCCCGAGCTTCGCGAGGGCTTCCTCGAGCCGCGGCCGCAGGTAGCCGAGGTTCGTTCCGGGCCCGATGGTCAGGTCGATGTCGAAGCTGTCGCGGTGGTGGAATCTGGCCGCGAGGGTCGTTCCTCCGCCGAGACGGCACTCGTGGGGTGCGCCCGGCAGCTCCGCGAGGCACTCGGCGACGGGTTTCCGGACCAGCCGCCACAGGGGCCCGGCGGTGGTTCTCAGCGCGAGTGCTTCGCCCACCGGTTGATCTCGCGGGTTCGCTCGCCGCAGTCGAAGTCGGCCAGGTGCAGCGCGCGCACGAGCTCGCGGTCCGTGTATGCCCGCTGCGCCCACGCCTCGAGGAGCTCGTGAAACGTCGCCTCGCGGCCCCAGGCGGACACGATGGCCCGTTGGCGGTCGGTTGGACGGGTAGCCCGCACGGCGTCGTAGAACTCGCTCGCGGTGGGCCGGGTCTTCCAGCCGGCGCAGCTGCTCATCAGGCGGAAGTGCACGGCGTCGGCGTACCTGCCGGTTCGCGCGTCCGGGTCCTCGAGCCGCTCGAAGTCCCGGGCCGTCGCGGGGTCGTCGCTGAAGGCGGAGGGCGGGAGGAGCGTCGCCGGCGCCCATTGATCGGGCTCTCGCAGTCGCCGCTCGATCTCCTGCCGTACTCGTGCGGGCACGTTCCCCGGCGTGCCGTCGACAGGGGTGGGAGCGTGGGCCGGAGAAGCGGCCCGTGGCCGGCCGCCGGGGGCCGCAGGCTCGTGTTCGACAGTATGGTCTCCACCCTTCACGTCGTTCATGATCGTTCGTTCCACCGGCGGCGCGCAAGGGTGGGCGGCCGGCAGGCTCCCGGCGCGCCGGACGCACACGAGTTCTCCGAAGTCAGCGTCGATCGTAACCGGAATCCTGGCTTCGGAAGTGGCTCGTTCGAGCAATGCCTGATCGCCCGGATCGGGCTCGATCCGGCGGGAGTCGAGGACAGTCATGCCCCTGGGCGCGCAGCCAGTCGGCCAGCGAACGGGCCGGCACAGCGATCCGGCGGTGCACCGCGGTGGCGTGCCGGCCCGTTCGCGCGCCGGGCTCGCACAGCCGCTGGAAGTCGCGCGGGGTCGCTTCAGCGTCGCTGAAGGCCTCCGGCGGCAGCAGCGTCGCCGGCGCCCACCGGTCTTCTTCGTCGCCGCGGCGTGCCTCGAGCGCCCGCCGATGCCGTTGCAGCACCTCGGCCATCAGGGCGATACGTTGGCGCACGGGAACGTCCGGGAGGCGCACCAAGCCGGCATGCTGGAAGCGCCGAACTGCGGCCGGGCCTCCGCGGAATGCTCGGGGCACTTGCGTCACAAGTGACGTAGCGCCGTTACGCCGCACGCGTGACGTCGGTGCCCGCGCGGCGGTTGATCCTCACGTACAGCTTCACGAACAGCTCGACCGGAGCCAGCCGTATCGCCACTTCGCGGATGCCGCACGCGACGGGGTTCATGGCGCGCATGACTCTCGCCGTCCGGCGCCCCTGGGCCACGAGGACCGCCGTCTTCGGGAGCCGCTCCCGTTCGTATGCCCGCAGGGCGTCCGCCACGTTCGCGCCTTCACCGAGGGCCTGGCCGAGGGTGACGGCGTCGACAATCGCCTGGGCCGCGCCCTGGCCGGTGTGCGGCAGCAGTGGATGCGCGGCGTCCCCGAGCAGCGTCACGACCCCCTCGCCCCAGCGCGGCAGGGGGTCGCGATCGACCAGCTCGTCACGGCGCAGCTCGTCGGTAGCGGACGCGACGGCGCGAAAGGTAGCATCCATGCGCGGCGACAGGTGCGCCACGATGGCGGCGGGGTCCCGGGTATCGGGCGGGGCGATCTCGCGGGCGAGCGACAGATACCAGTAGATCGCGGTATCGCTGGCCCGGACGAGGACCGACTCGAGACCCCGACCGAGATACATGATGGCGGACAGGTCGCCCAGATGACGCACGGCGTCGGAAGCGCCCCGCACCGCGACGATGCCGCACGCCCGCGGCGGCGGCTCCGAGGGATGGAGCGCGCGGCGGATGGCGGACCCGACCCCGTCCGCTCCGATCAGCAAGTCACCCTCGGCGGTCTCGCCGGATACGGTGTGGATGGCGACCCGATCGCCGTCCGCCCTGAATCCGGTGACTCTGCTTCCGAACGCGATCGCGTCCGGGCCGAGCGCCTCGAGCAAGGCGCCGTACAGCGCCGAGCGAACGGTGACGACCATCGGACCGCCGAGCGTTGCCTCGGACGACGGCAGCTCGGCGCGCTTCAGAACCGTGCCGTCCATGCGGCGGAGCTCGCCGCGCGTCGGCCGGAAGCCGCGTGCCAGAACCGCGTCGGCGACGCCCAGCCGGCGGAGCGCCGCGATGGCGTTGGGCGCCATGCCGAGCCCGAAGCCGAGCTCCCGCGCCGATGCCGCGCGCTCGAACAGCCGAACGTTCCAGCCCGCTTGCCGGAGAGCGATCCCGGCCGACAGGCCGCCGATGCCGGCGCCGACGATGAGGGCGGTACGCTTCATCCGCGGGAGCCTCCAAACGAGAACAGGCCATTGCCGTCCGCGTGCCGTCTCGGCGAGGTCGGTATGGATGAAAGCGTCTCGACCTCGACGACATCGAGGGCCTGCTCGAGCTCCTCGACGGCCGGTGCGGCGATGACGCCCCAGCCGTGGATGCGGCCGCGCAACACTACCGGCTGACGTCGGTCCCGGCGCGTCGATTGATGGCCGCCCACATCTTCACCAGCGGCTCGATGGGCGTCAGCCTCACGGCGACTTCGCGCAGCCGGCAGGCCACCGGGTTCATCGTTCCCATGATGCGCGCCGTCCGGCGCCCCTGGGCCACCAGCACCGCCGTCTTCTCGCGCCGGTCGCGCTCGTACGCCCGCAACGCGTCGCCGACGTTCCCGTTCTCGCCGAGCGCTTTCCCGAGCGCCACCGCGTCGACCATCGCCTGCGCTGCGCCCTGGCCGGTGTGCGGCAGCACCGGGTGGGCCGCGTCCCCGAGCAGCGTGACCACGCCCCTGCCCCAGAACGGCAGCGGGTCGCGGTCGACGAGCTCGTCGACGCGCATGTCGGTGGTCCCCGACGTCACCGCGCGGAACGTCTCGTCGAACCGCGGCGACACGTGCCTCAGAATCGCCGCCGGATCATCCCGCATGCCGGCCGGCAGCAGCTCCCGCGCCAGCCCGAGCCCCCAGTAGATGCCGGTGTCGCTCGCCCGGGCCAGGAACGATTCCACCCCTCGTCCCATGTAGTGGATCCCGGACAGGCCGTCGAGGTGATCCACGGCACCGTGCGCCGCTGCGCGCACCGCGATGAGGCCGCTCGACCGCGGCGGCGGCTCTGCCGGATGAAGCGCGCGCCGAATCACGGACCCCGTGCCGTCAGCGCCGACCAGCAGGTCGCCCTCGGCGACGTCGCCGTCCGCGGTCCGCAGAGCGACACGGTCGCCCGCCACCGAGAACCCGGTCGCTTCGCAGTCGAGGGTGACCGCGTCCTCCCCGACCGCCTCCAGCAGGGCGCCGTGGACGGCCGGGCGCAACGCCACCACCGTCGGGCCGCCCATCACCTCCGGCGGTGGATAGTCCGCACGCTTCAGGACCGTGCCGTCCATCCGCCGCGCCTCGCCCCGCGTCGGCACGACCCCGCGAGCCAGCACCACGTCGGCGACGCCCAGCTCGCGCAGCGCCGCCATCGCGTTGGGGGCGACGAGCAGCGCGAAGCCGAGCTCCCGCGCCGACGCGGCGCGCTCGAAGACGCGGACGTTCCAGCCCGCCTTGCGGAGGGAGATGGCGGCCGACAGGCCGCCGATGCCGGCGCCGACGATGAGCGCGGTGCGCGTCACGGCCCGGCGCCTCCGCACGGCACGAGCCTGTTCCTGTGGCGCACGACCGGCGGAAACAACAGGGTCACTCGGGCAGAGCGAACACGAACAAATTGTTCCCCGCGCTCGGGCGCAGCTCCGGCGTCAGCCCGAGGAACCCCGACGCGGTGCCGGCCGCTGCCCTTGAGCTTCCGGACTGTCTGTTGACAGATTCCGCGTGCCCTAATCTTTAGTCGTGGCGTAGCCCTGGTAGGTCGCTCATGGGCCGGGCTCTGGACGGCTACGACGTGACGGTGACCTTCACATAGCCATTCGTCCAGCAGCACTGGTTGCCGGCGGAGCTGTCGACCCGGCCGAAGCTGTCGGCGCGCACACGGATCACGTACTCGCCCGGCTGCTGGAAGGTCGCAGTCGTGGTCACCATCCCCTCTGTCTCGGCGATCGGCTCCGTGTGCGGGTTGAAGACCACCGCGCCCGGACCGGCATGCTTGAACCAGGTCACGTTCAGCGCCGCCGTGTCGCCCCGCCGTCTGACCGGGAGCGGTTCTTCGTCCCGCACGCTGTCATCATGGATCCAGACCGTCAGCGAAAGCGGCGTGTCCACCGACGCGCGCATCGGCTCCGCGTCGATCCCGGTGGGACCCCGGCCGGCAGGGCCGTCGGGGCTGAAGCGGACCAGTGGGGGCTGCGACCCCATAGCCATCGGCCATCGGAGCTGGTAGGCACCGGTCTTGGCGCTTCCAGGCACGGAGAAGGTCCGTTCCTGGTTGACCAGGGTCCAGACGACGTCGCCGCTGAAGCTGGCCGGCACGTTCACGGTGAACACCCCCCGCTGCCGGTCTCGCCGGCGCGTGCGCGTGGCGCCCTCACGCACGACAGGCGGGAACGACGTGGGTTGCCGGCCGTCGAACTCCGCCGGTTCGATGAAGTTGTCAGGACCCAGGGGAATCTCCACGACCTCGGTCAGGTTGAGGTTGGAATAGCCGAACGACAGGGTGACGGTTCCATCCGGATTCCGGTACCAGCCGTCGAAGAACGGGGCCACCCGAAGTCCGTTCGGCGGCAGCGGGGTAAGTGGTCGTTGTTGCTGGGCCCCCAGCGATAAGGAGCCGATGAGCATTGCGGCTGCGAGGCCACCCGCGAGCCATCGTCCGAGCACTGGCGTTCCCTCCATCAACGCGTTGCCGCCGAAAAGCGAGAGCCTCTCGATACCGAGAGGCTCTCTCGCCACAGACCAATTCCGCACGTCTCCGTGCTGCTACTCCTCGTTGTCCGTCTGCCTGCGACTCTCCCGCTCGGCCGCCAGACGCTCGTAGCCCTCGTCGTCGAGATGCGTCACGGCGATCCATGCATGCGACATCTCGTCCGCCGTACGGCTGCCCGGTCCCACCCACTGAGTCGGGTCGGGGTTCTGCGGGTTCCCGGCCGTATTGTCGTAGTAGCCGGTGATCACCAGGACGGACCCCGCCGGGACGAGCGGTGCGGCGTCTTCTGCGTAGATGTGACTGGTGTGCCAGTCGTTGGTCCAGTTGGACACCGAGCTCACCATCTCCAGCTCGCCCGTCTCCGGATGGAAGAGCTCAAGAGTCTTGCCCACTAGACGGAAGTGACCGTGCGGTTGGAAGCTGTCGATCCGCACCGGGGTCTCGAAGGAATGGAACCCCTGCGTCATCGCCGTGCCATGCGGTGGGAGCTCGAGCTCGCTGCCCTTCATCAGCAGGGAATACAGCTTGAGATCCTGTTGGTATTGCACCTGCTCCTGATGGCCCTCCGGGTAGAGCCATACGCCCATCTCGACCACGTCGTTCTCGATGACCTCGCCGGTCGGATAGTAGTGGACGTCCCAACTGACCATCGAGTCGGCCGGGAGGAGACGACAGGCGTCCTCCGGAACGATCTCGCCGACCTTCCCGAGCGCGTACTCGGAGAGCCGCTCGACCTGGACCCACTCCCCGCTCTCCTCGTCGAAACCGAGCACCTGGCTGTTGGCGTGGTGCGCGGCGGCGCGCCCCTCGGGCGACGGCTTGACGGAGACCGCCTTGAGGCACCGGTCCTCGGTCAGGCCGGTCGGCACGATCGGCCGCCACCAGACGTCCGACCCATCGGCCGCCAGCGTGTACGGCTTCGTCCGGATCACCAGGTCCGGCGGGCCGAACTCATCCGCATAGGCCCACTCGCTGAGATCCGGAAACGACAGCGGCGGCGGAAGATCGGCCGGGTCGCCAAGGGGTGCCCCGTCGTCCACCCAGCGGGCTATCGTCTCGATTTCGGACAGGCTCAGCCGGAGGTCGTCCTTCAGCTCCTGAATCCCGATGTCGCGGTCGTATCGATAGGGCGGCATCTCGCCCGTTACCACGCGCTGCTTGATCGACCGAGCCCAGGGGCGCACTTCCTGGTAGGTCGTGAGCGACATCGGGCCGATCGAGCCGGGCCGGTGGCACTGCTGGCAGTTACTCTGGAAAATCGGGGCGATGTCCCGAGCGAAGGTCACCGCGGGCGCGTCGCCGGGCGATTGGGCCGCCGCGGGCGCGCCCCAGGTCACACTGAGGACAGCGACCCCAAGACTCCAGGCAACCAGCCGGCCGCCCGACGAAGCGTGGAGGGGAATGTTCAGCATAAACGACACCTCTCAGGACACCCTGGTTCCGAACGCACATCCTACTACAGAATGTCCGTCCCGGGCGAGTTCTCGATTCGTGGCCGCTGGGCCGGCAACCCCGTCGGTCAGCTCGCTGCGTCCGACCCGAATGGGGTGTGCTGACCAACGCGTTCAGCACGGATTCTGGAGCATCTCCGTGGCGAGAGCGTCGGCGAGTTGCTGCCGTTCCCTGCGGAGCAAGCGAATCTCCGCTTCGAGGGCCGAGACGTCAGTGGTTTACGTGACTGTCAGCACAGCCCTGGACCCCAACGGAATCTCATTGGTCACTCAGGCAGGGCGAACACGAACAGGTTGTTCCCCGCGCTGGGCCGCAGCTCCGGCGTCAGCCCGAGGAAGCCCGAGGCGGTGCCGGCCGAGCCGGTGCCGACGGCGACGTACTGGCGGCCGTCGACGGCGTAGCTGATCGGGAAGCTCGTCACCGCCGAGCCGAGGTTGATCTCCCACAGGATCTCGCCCGTCTCCTGGTCGAACGCCCGGAACCGGCCGTTCACGTCGCCGCCGAACACCAGCCCGCCGCCGGTCGCGACCAGCGACATGGTGGCCGAGCGCTGCGAGTGGAGCCAGCGGGTCTCTCCCGTCTCGGCCGAGATCGCCTGCACGGTGCCGACCTGGTCCATGCCCGGCGCGATCTGGTTGCGGACGGCGAGGGCGTAGTGGCTGCCGGCGTCGGTCGAGGCGAGCATGCGCGCGCAGACGTTGCGCAGGGGCATGTACATGGTGTTGGTCAGGGGGCTGTAGGCGCCCGCCTCCCAGTCCTTGCCGCCGAACCAGCTCGGGCACGCCAGCACCTCCTGGCCCTCGGCGGTGAAGACGATCTCGCCGTTGGGGGTGACCGCCCCGGTGGCGCCGTCGATGTCGGTGATGACGTTCTGGGGGACGGTGGGCGTGGCCCAGAGGAACTCGCCGGTCGCGCGGTCGAGGGTGTAGACGACGCCGGTCTTGCCGGGGATGCCGGTCACCACGCGCCGCGTCTCGCCGGCCGTGAGGCCCGGGTTGATCCAGCTCACGGCGGCGGGGTCGGGGGCCACCGCGGTGTCGACGAGGAGCCGCTCGAACGGATGGTCGAGGTCCCAGTGGTCGTTCAGGTGCTGGTAGTACCAGCGAATCTCGCCGGTGTCGGCGTCGAGGGCGAGGGTGGAGTTGTGGTACAGGTGCGTGTTCTCGATGCCGCCCCGCAGGAACTTGGGGGCCGGCGACGTGACGGAGGTGCCGACGAAGACGAGGTTCAGGTCGAGGTCGACGCTGGGGGCCGTCCACGACCCCACGTGCACGCGGTCCTCGTAGGGCACGTCGCCCCACGTCTCGTCGCCGGGCTCGCCGGGGGCGGGCACGAGCCGCCGGCGCCACAGCTCGTCGCCGGTCTCGGCGTCGTGGGCCGCGATGATGCACGCCTCGGGTCCCGCCCACGGGCGGCAGCTTCGGCCCGAGAACGCCTTGCCGGCGGCGACGATGGGGCCCGACGAGTGCCGGGCGGGGTTCACGGTGTAGTCGAGGATCTCGGTCTCCCAGACGAGCTCGCCGGTGCGGGCGTCGACGGCGTAGATGTAGTCGTCGTTGCTCGTGTCGATGATGCGGGTGCCGTGGATGGCGATGTTGCGGTTCACGCTGACGAGCCCGCGGATGTAGTCGTCGATGTCGTCGGGCAGATCGCGGCGGTACTCCCAGCGCAGGTCGCCGGTCACCGCGTCGATGGCCTGGATGACGTCGTTGGGGTTCGGCATGTAGAGGACGCCGCCGTAGGCGATGGGCGTGCCCTGCTGGCTGCCGGGGGCGAGGGCGCGGGTCCACACCATGCGCAGGTCGCCGACGTTGGTGCGGTCGATCTGGTCGAGGGGGCTGTAGCCCCAGCCGTCGAGGGTGCGGCGCCACATGAGCCAGTCGCCGTCGGCCGGGTCGGCGAGCATGGCGTCGGTGACGGGAACGAAGTCGTCGCCGGTCTGCGCGGCGGGATGCGAGACCGAGGCGGTCGCGACGACGACCGCGGCCAGCAGCCAACGGACAGTGGTGTGCATTGCATTCATGGTCCTGCTCCCGTCGTGATTCCGGGCAATCTGCACTGACGGCCCATTCTACTCGTGCGCCGGCACGGCGGAAGGGCCACCCGGCTTGCATCCGTCCGTCGAGTGCCTCACTGCCATCGGAACACGCGGAGCGCGACCACGAACGAGACCGCGCCCCAGCCGGCCAGGATGCCGAGCTCGCCGCCGATGCCGGCCAGCCCGTGCCCGTTCAGCATCACGCCGCGCAGGGCGTCGATCATCGCCGTGAGGGGGAGCACGCGGATGAACGGCTGGGCCGCCTCGGGGAAGTTCGTCACCGCGAAGAACACGCCGCTGCAGACCCACATGGGGACCATCACCACGTTCATGATGCCCGAGACCCCCTCGATGGTGCGGGCCCGGCACGCCGTCAGGAGCCCGAGGCCCCCGAAGGCGAGGGCGCCGACCAGGGCCACCACGACCAGGGTCGCGAAGCGCCCCTCGTTTCCGACGCCGAAGACCCAGGCGGCGAACCCGAGGAGCGCGGTCATCTCGAGGGCGAGGAACGCGAGCCGCGACATGACCAGCGACGCCAGGAAATGCGAGCGGCGCATGGGGGTGGCGATCATCCGCTTCAGCAGCTTGCGCGACCGCGCCACCACGATGCCGAAGCCGAGCCCCCACATGCCCGAGCCCATGATGTTCATGCCCAGCAGGCCAGGCACCAGCCAGTCGATGTAGCGGCTGCCGGGCGTCGCCACCTCTTCCGTGCGGGCCGCCCCCGCGGGGTCGTGACCGGCCTCGCCGGCCAAGGCCCGGTCGACGAGCAGGCGGGCGAGGCGGCTCTCGGGGCGGACGGGGTCGTAGCGATAGGTGGGCGGCGATCCGGGCACCACCACCAGGTGAGCGCGGCCGTCCCGCAGGAGGGTCAGCTCGTCCCCCTCGGGAGCGGCGAACGCCTCGAGATCGCCGGTCTGCGCCAGGGCGGCGAGGACCGGCGCCGCATCCGGCGCGTTCCTGACCGCCACCGGCACCGGCTCCTCGCCCCGGGCCTGGAACGCGATGCCGAGGGCCAGGGCCATCAGGATGGGGAAGACGAAGATCCAGAACACCATCTCCGGCTCCCGGATCGTCAGCCTGAACCGGGCGAGGGTGAGCGCGGCGAGGGGATGCTGCATGAAGCCGCCGTCAGCCATCGCGCAGGTGCCTTCCCGTCAGCGAGACGAACACGTCTTCCAGGGTCGCGGCGTGGGTGGTGACCGAGGCGGGGGCGATGCCGGCTTCCTCGGTGAAGCGCATCAGCGCCGGCAGCGTTTCCTGCAGCTCCTCGGCCCCGAGCTGCCACCGGTCTCCTTCACGGCCCACGCCCCCGACGCCGGGCAGCGCGGCCAGCCGGGCGGTGAGCTCGTGCGCGTTCGGCCCGCCCTCCTGGCCGGACGGCAGGTCGAACTCGATGACGTGGGCCGCCCCCAGCGAGGCGATGAGCTCGCGCGGCGTCCCTTGCGCGATGATGCGGCCCCCGTCGACGACGGCGACGCGGTCGCACAGCGTCTGCGCCTCGTCCATGTAGTGGGTGGTGAGCAGAATGCTGCCGTCCGCCGCCCGGAACCGCTGCAGCACCGACCAGAGCTGCCGCCGCGACTGCGGGTCGAGCCCCGTCGTCGGCTCGTCGAGGAACAGCAGCTCGGGGTCGCCGACGAGCGCGCACCCCACGGCCAGCCGCTGGCGCTGCCCGCCCGAGAGATGGACGACCCACGTGCCCGCCTTCGATTCGAGGCCGACCGTCTCCAGAAGGTCGGCGACCGGCCGCCCCTCGCGGTAGAACGAGCGGAACAGCCCGAGGGTCTCGGCCACCGTCAGCCTCTCGTCGAACTGCGTCTCCTGCAGGTGGATGCCGAGCCGCTGGCGCAGCGCGTCGTCGTCGCGGCCCCACCGCGACCCCAGCACCTCGACCGCGCCGGCGTCCGGCGCCAGCAGCCCTTCCAGGATCTCGATGGTCGTCGTCTTGCCGGCCCCGTTGGGCCCCAGCAGCCCGAAGCACTCGCCGCGGTGCACGGTGAGATCGAGCCCGTCGACCGCGGTCAGGTCGCCGTAGCGCTTGACGAGACCCGTGCAACTGAGCGCCGGAGGGCCGGCCGCCGTCGAAGACATCGCCAGGAGCCGCTCAGAACCGGAGCAGGCGGTTCACCTTGACGATGAACGCCCGGTTGTTCAGGACGGGGAACCGTCCGAACCCGTCGAGCCCGGTGTTCCGGTCCTCGTTGTAGACGACGAAGAGCTCGCTGCCGGGGCGGTACTCCCAGCGGAAGCGGATGTTGGCCGAGACCTGGTCGAGCCGCGAGTTGTACTGCACGAGGGCGCTCGCGAACATGAGCGGGGTCATCGTCCAGGTGGCCCGGGTGCCGACGAGATCGGTGCGGAACCTGCCCTGGGGCAGATCGATCCAGTTCAGCGACAGCGACGGCTCGACCGAGACCTGGTTGGTGATGGTGACGCGGCCGCGGCTGATGCCGAGGGTGGTCTTGGTGCCCCCGTAGAACGAGCCGTGCTCGGCCATGACGTTGGCCGAGAAGCGGCGCTGCTGGCCGAAGTTGTAGCCGAGCTGCAGGTTGGTGAAGTCGTAGCCGGCGACGGGGAGGACGACGTCGGGCGCGATGCGGAACGGCCGGGGCAGGAACTCGTACGAGTCGATGGCGCTGACCGTGAGCTGGTCGCTGTTCTCCCACTCGATGGTGAACAGGCCGGTGGCCTCGCGGGTCTCGACCGCACCGCCGAGGTTCTCGACGTAGGCGAGCGAGCCGGTGCCGACGAAGCGCCGCACCGCCGCGATCGACGCGGGGCGCGGGCTGAAGCGGAGCTCGGCGAAGCTGCGCCGCATGTCGCGCCGCCGCACGAACCCCACCTCGGGGCGGAAGTCGGGGCCGATCAACAGGTGCTCGAGCTGCACCCCGTAGCGGTCGCCGGCGTAGTCGAGGTGGCCCCGGTAGCTGGTGTCGTTGCCGGTCAGGCCGCTGGTCGAGGTGCGGGCCCAGTGGGTGTTGACGGTGAGGTCGTCGTAGAAGCCGAAGGCGCCGTCGACGCCGTACGCGGCGTTCGACCCGTCGCCGAGCTGGTGGCGCGACCGGCCCGTGAACATGGCCCCGACGCTGCTCCGCCGCAGGACGTCGCGCTTGGCCCGCAGCACCGTGAAGTTGGTCGGCCGCACCTCGGGCGGGTCGTCGTCACGCGCGCGAGGGTCGAGGAGGTCGGCGGGCGGCTCGTGCTCGAAGGGGAGGGCGCCGGCGTGGATGTTGAGCGCGCCCAGGGTCCAGAGGCCGGCCCGGCCGGTCAGCCGGCCCCCCGCCCGCAGCGGCACCTCCCGGGTCTGGTGGAGGCCGATGCGCCGGCTGTAGAAGAGGATGGGCGTGTCGCTGACGCCGGCGAGCCGTCCGCTCGTCGACGCCCCCCCGAAGCTGAACGTCCCCTGGTTCTCGAGGAAGAACTCGCGCTTCTCGGGGAAGAACAGGTTGAAGCGGGTCAGGTTGATCTGCTGCTCGTCGGCCTCGACCTGGGCGAAATCGGGGTTGGCGGTGAAGTCGGCGGTCAGCCCCTGGGTGACGCCGTACTTGACGTCGATGCCCATGTCGGCGCCCGGATCGTTGGTCGTCGACCCCGACGCCGCGGCGGTGGTGACGTCCCCGATGAGGTACGGCTTGACCTCGACGAGCCGCGACGCCTCGGGCGCGTCGATGCCCACCAGGGTCGCCGCGAGCGAGGCGCGGAAGTGCCCGCGCAGGCTCTGGGCGGCCGAGAGGGGGGTGAGGTAGGACGACTCGTTCCGCCAGCGGTTGACGCGCCGCGCCTGGAAGCCCCAGGTCTGCGGGCCGGCGCCGGGGTAGCGGAGCGACTTGAACGGCAGCGCCGTCTCCATCGCCCAGCCGCCCTCGAACCGGGCGACGGCGACGTCGTAGACGGGGTTCCAGTCGAGGTTGATCTGCGACTCGTTGACGACCTCGGCGTCGAGACGGCCGCCGACCGCCGAGACCTCGAAGAGCACCCCGTTGCGGCGCGAGTAGAACGTGTCGAACGACCACGCGAAGTTGTCGTCCCGCACGATGCGGATGTTGTCGCGGCGCATCTCGCTCGCGATGACGCGGTCCGGCCGCGACTCCCAGCAGCGGGCGACGACGTAGACCTGGTCGTCGTCGAACAGCAGCCACACCTCGGTCTTCTCCGAGGCCGGCGCCCCCTCCACGGGGTCGTTCTGGATGAAGTCGGACATCGACGCGATGCGGTCGTAGACGGCCTCGTCGAGCTGGCCGTCGATACGGAGGGGCGTGTCGATGCGCACCGCGCGGACGGTCACGCCGGTGGTGTCGCGGGCAATGACGGCGGGCGGGACGGGGGGCGGCGGACCGAAGATCTGCGGCGGCCGCGGGGCCAGGGCCTGCTGGGCGGCGGCGTCGGTGGCGGCGCCCGCCGTCGCCAGCAGCAGGGCGGCCAGGATCCGGAAAGCTGCTATACTGATGGTTCCTCGGCCGTGCGCCCTTAGCTCAGCTGGATAGAGCGTCTGGCTACGAACCAGGAGGCCGCAGGTTCGAATCCTGCAGGGCGCGCCACTCCCTCCCTTCACGATCCAAACCCCGTCTCGAGCGCGGTCGCCGGCATCCGGCCGGGTATCGTCGTCTGCGTCATCGCGTGCTGCCTCTCGACGTTCCCCCGGCGCGTTCGGCCGTCGTCCGCCGCCACGAGACAACCATCGTATCCTACGCGGGACAGGATGCCCGGAAGACGCGGTACGGGCTGAAGCCGTTTACCAGCGCCGGGCCGGCGGCCCCGATCTGAGGAAGATGGGCGAACGGCCCGGCCGAAAGGCGTGGCGGGCGCCGTGCGAGCGGAATCGGACGGACGGCCCGGGGGAGCCGCTCCGCCGTTGAACGTGACGGCGCCCGGCGATAGTATGCCTGCGGACAGGCTTCCACGGTTGGAGGAGACCGGTGTCATTCAGACAGATGCGTTGCACCCTCGCCTTGTTCGCGCTGGTGGCCGCGGCGGCCGCCCAGGCGCAGCCGGCCGGCGACCTCGAGTGGCCGACCTACGGCGGCGACCTCGCGAGCACCCGCTACTCGCCGGCCGATCAGATCACGGCCGACAACTTCGCCGATCTCGAGCTCGCCTGGACGCTGAGCACCGACAACTTCGGCCCCGAGCCCGAGTACAACCTGCAGTCGACGCCCCTCATGGTCGGCGGCGTGCTGTACACGACGGCGGGAACCCGGCGGGCCGTCGTCGCGGCCGACGCGGCGACGGGCGAGCTGCTGTGGACGCACCGACTCGACGAGGGCGAGCGGGGCGAGGCGGCGCCGCGCCGGCTGTCGGGCCGGGGGCTGGCGTACCGCGACGACGGCGGGGCGGGCGAGATCTTCTACGTCACGCCGGGCTACCAGCTCATCGGCCTCGACGCCGCCAGCGGCCGGCGGCTGCCGGGCTTCGGCGAGGACGGCATCGTCGACCTGAAGCTGACCCTCGACCAGGACATCGACCCGGTGACGGGCGAGGTGGGGCTGCACGCCGCCCCCATCGTCGCCGGCGACACCATCGTGGTCGGGGCCGCCCACCTGCCGGGCGGCCGGCCGCGGTCGATGCAGAACGTCAAGGGCCACATCCGCGGCTTCGACGCCCGCACCGGCGAGCGCAAGTGGATCTTCCACACGGTGCCCGGGGCCGACGAGTTCGGCAACGACACCTGGCTCGGCGACTCGTGGCGCTACACGGGCAACACCGGCGTCTGGGGGCAGATGACCGTCGACGCCGAGCTCGGCATCGCCTACTTCGCCACCGAGATGCCCACCAACGACTACTACGGCGGGCACCGGCACGGCGACAACCTGTTCTCGGACAGCCTCGTGGCCGTCGACCTCGAGACCGGCGAGCGCCTCTGGCACTTCCAGTTCATCCACCACGACGTGTGGGACTGGGACCTGCCGTGCGCGCCCA
The DNA here is from genome assembly GCA_965116765.1 of Vicinamibacterales bacterium. Lineage (GTDB taxonomy): Bacteria > Acidobacteriota > Vicinamibacteria > Vicinamibacterales > UBA8438 > JAJEEA01. The sequence goes on from OZ220718.1 coordinate 4,415,787, forward strand.
TCCTGGTGGACATCACCGTCGACGGGCGCGAGATCAAGGCCATCGCCCAGCCCAGCAAGCAGACGTGGCTCTACGTCTTCGACCGGGTCACCGGCGAGCCGGTGTGGCCCATCGAGGAGCGGCCGGTCGAGGCGTCGAACGTGCCGGGCGAGCTGCTGTCGCTCACCCAGCCGTTTCCCACGAAGCCCCCGGCCTATGACCGGCAGGGGGTGGGCCTCGACGACCTCGTCGACTTCACGCCCGAGCTGCGGGCCGAGGCCGAGCGCATCGTGTCGAACTACCGCATGGGCCCCATCTTCACGCCGCCGACGGTGTCGGTGCCCGAGGGGCCGTGGGGCACCCTGATGCTGCCGTCGCAGGCGGGGGGCACCAACTGGCCGGGCGCGTCGTACGACCCCGAGACCGGCATCATGTACCTCTACAGCTACACGCAGGTGGTGTCGCTGGGCCTCGTCAACGACCCCGAGCAGTCGGACATGAACTTCATCCGGGGGCGGTCGCCGGAGATCTCGGCCGCCGAGGCGTCGCTGACCATCGAGGGCATCCCCATCATCAAGCCGCCGTGGGGCCGGATCACGGCCATCGACCTCAACCAGGGCGAGATTCTCTGGCAGGTGCCGCACGGCGAGACGCCCGACAACATCCGCAACCACCCGCGGCTGGAGGGGGTCGACATCCCCCGCACCGGGCGGGTCGGGCGCATCGGGACGCTGAACACGAAGACCCTCGTCATCGCCGGCGAGGGGGGCATCTTCACCACGCCCTCGGGCGAGCCCGGGGCGATGCTGCGCGCCTACGACAAGATGACCGGCGAGGAGGTCGGCGAGGTCTACATGCCGGCCCCGCAGTCGGGGTCGCCGATGACCTACGTGCTCGACGGCGTGCAGTACATCGTCGTCGCCACCAGCGGCAGCGGCCAGCCCGGCCGGCTGCTGGCGTACCGGCTGCCGCCGGACTAGGGTCCGCGCCGCCGGGATGTGGGAACCCGCGCCTCGGGAGCGCCGGACTCCTGGGGGTCGGAAGCGCTCGGGCGTCGAAGGCGGGCAGACAAGGGACGCACGCCATCTTGAAGGCAGGCGCAGCCGGCCGGCGATTCCCGGCCGAGCGGCGACATCACGAAGGAGCGGCGCCATGACTCGCAACGGGACATCCATCGGCCGCCGGCGGTTTCTGCAGACCGGCGCGCTGGGCCTCGGGGCCGGCGCGCTCGGCTCCCGGCGTGGCCGCGGGCCAGGGCGGCGGCATCGGGTCGGGGAGCGCGGCCGAGCCGGACAACGGCCGGGTCCGGATGAGCGGCGACGGCCTGGGGCTGACGCCGGCCGACCACGGCCGGATCCTCAGCCGGCTCGCCGACGAGGGGCGCATCGCCCGCGACAGCTACTCGAACGGCGGCGTCGTCGGCGAGCTCGAGGAGCGATTCGCGGCGCTGCTCGGCAAGGAGCGCGCGGTGTTCATGCCGACGGGCACCCTCGCCAACCACCTCGCGGTGCGGGCGCTCGCCGGGGGCCGGGGCCGGGCCATCCTGCAGGCCGAGAGCCACCTCTACAACGACTCGGGCGACTGCGTGCAGACGCTGAGCGGCATCACCATCATGCCGCTGGCGCCGGGCCGCGCCACGTTCACCCTCGAGGAAGTGCAGGGCGTCATCGACCGCACGGCGGGCGGCCGCGTGTCGCGGCCGGTGTCGGTCATCTCCATCGAGACCCCGGTGCGCCGGCGCTTCGGCGAGCGGTTCGACCAGGCCGAGCTCGAGCGCATCGCCGCGTTCGCGCGAGAGCGCGGCATCGGGCTGCACATGGACGGCGCCCGCCTCTTCCTGCAGAGCGCGTGCACGGGGGTCGACGTGGCCGAGTACGCGCGGCCCTTCGACACCGTGTACGTCTCGCTCTACAAGTACTTCAACGCGGCGTCGGGCGCGATTCTGGCCGGCCCGCGGGCGCTGCTCGACGACATGTACCACACGCGCCGGATGTTCGGCTCGGGGCTGCCCGGGGCCTGGCCGTTCGCGGCGGTGGCCCTGCACCACGTGCCGGGCTTCGTGGGTCGCTTCCGCCGGGCCGTCGAGGTGTCCGAGGCGTTCATCGAGCGGGTCACCCGGCACGACGCGTTCGCGGTGGAGCGGATGCCGGCCCCCACGAACCTCTTCCGGCTGCGGGTGTCCGGCGACGACCCGGCCGGCTTCCGCGCGAGGCTGCGCGACCGCGGCGTCGATCTCGGGCGCCCCGGCCCGGACGGCCGCGTCCTGGTCGGCGTCAACGAGACCTGGAACCGCGCGACCCCCGAGTCGCTCGCAGAGCACTTCACCGCGTCGCTGTAGAAGTTCGAGCCGCGTGCGGCCTCTCCTCGGAGGGACGGCCCGGCGGCGCGCAGCGCGGTTCTACGGGTTCCCCAACCCCGCTGTCTCGCCGTGTCCCGCCTGAGCCCGGCAAGGGCCGCCTCGGTTCCGATTGCGCCCGACCACGCCCGCCGCCGCTGGGCGCCCTCGGCGCGCCTCATGGCCCTCGGCGCAACGTGGCGTTCCCGACGAGCTTCCGGTTCCACGGCCGTTCAGGAACTCTTCAGGAATCCTTCAGCTACTCTTCAGGGGCGGTTTCTCCTGTTTCCGGCATGTTACAGGGTCGGTGGGTCGACCCCTCGCCTGCATGGGGCATGCGAGCGGCGTCGGTGCGGGAGACGCCGTGATTCCGAGTCTGGGCGGTTGGTGGAGTGCGAGAGGTCGCCGGCGTGTGTGCGCGGTTGCGCCGGTCTTCGTCGTCGTGTTGCTGTCGGCGGCGGTTCCGGTGCTCGCGCGGGCGCAGGGCGTCGTCACCGGCGTGGTGACCGACGACACCGGCGGGGTGCTGCCCGGGGCGGCGGTGGCGGTCGAGACCGCGGCCGGCGACCTGTTCGCGGTGAGCGACGCGACCGGCCGCTACACCGTCCAGGACGTGCCGCCGGGCCCGGCGACTCTGGTGGTGCGGCTGGTCAACTTCTCGACCGGCCGCGTCGACTTCACGGCGACGGCGGGCGAGCCGGTCACCGTCGACGTGCAGCTCGCCCTCGCCATCACCGCCGACGTCGTCGTCACCGGGAGCCGCACGTTCCGGAACATCGCCGACCTCGACGACCCGCGCGAGAACCTCGTGGGGGTGGCGAGCTCGGCCAGCGTCGGGGCCGTCACCGCGGCCCAGCTCGAGGCGCGGCCGATCATGCGGCCGGGCGAGGTCCTCGAGTCGGTGCCGGGGTTCATCGTCAGCCAGCACAGCGGCGAGGGCAAGGCCAACCAGTACTACCTGCGCGGCTTCAACCTCGACCACGGCTCCGACTTCGCCACCACCCTCGCCGGCGTGCCCCTCAACGAGTCGTCCGGCGCCCACGCCCATGGCTACACCGACGTCAACCAGCTCATCCCCGAGCTGGTCAGCGGCGTGCAGTACACCAAGGGACCGTACTTCGCCGAGCACGGCGACTTCTCGGCCGCCGGCTCCGCGAACATCAGCTACGTCAACCGCCTCGACCGGCCGCTGTTCAGCCTCAGCACCGGCGGGCAGGGCTGGGGCCGGGCCCTCGGCGCGGTGTCGCCGCGGGTGGCCGGCGGCGACCTGCTGATGGCCCTCGAGCTCGGCAGGAACGACGGGCCGTGGGAGCTCAAGGACAACATGCGAAAGGCGAACGGGGTGATCCGGTACAGCCGGGGCGATCTGCAGAACGCCTTCTCGCTGACCGCGATGGGCTACGACGGCCACTGGAACGCCACCGACCAGATCCCGCGGCGCGCGGTCGAGCAGGGGCTCATCACGCGGTTCGGCAACATCGACCCCACCGACGCGGGCAACGCCTTCCGTTACTCGCTGACGTTCGACGGGCTGCGGTCCCGCGCGAACCAGTCGACGCGGGTGACCGCCTACGCGCTGCGCGGCGGGTTGAACCTGTTCCAGAACTTCACCTACTTCCTGGAGAACCCGGTGGACGGCGACCAGGTCGAGCAGGAGGGACAGCGCTGGAGCTCGGGGGCCCGGGTGGTGCACCGGCGCCTCGGCCGGGTCCTGAACCGGCCCGCCGAGTCGTCGGTGGGGGCGTCGGTGCGCAACGACGAGGTCAGCACCGTCGGCCTCTACAACACCATCGCGCGGCGCCGCACCAACACCATCCGCGACGACGCGGTGGGGCAGACCACGGTCGGCCTGTTCGCCCAGAGCGAGATCGAGTGGAACCCGGTGTTCCGCACCACCCTGGGGATGCGCGGCGACCTCTACCGCTACGAGGTCGTCGCGCAGAACCCGCTGAACTCGGGAAGCGGCGACACCGCCCTCGTGAGCCCCAAGCTCACCGCGGTGCTCGGGCCGTGGGCCGGGAGCGAGATCTACCTCAACTACGGCCGCGGCTTCCACAGCAACGACCCCCGGGCTGCGACCGTCCGCGTCGACCCCGTCAGCGGCGACCCCGTCGGCCGCGAGGATCCCCTGGTGCCCGCCCGCGGCGGCGAGGTGGGCTTCCGCACCGTGGCCCTGCGGGGGCTGCAGTCGACGGTCGCCCTGTGGTACCTGTCTTTCGACTCCGAGCTCCTGTTCGTGGGCGACGCGGGCATCACCGAGGCGAGCCGGCCCAGCCGCCGCTGGGGCGTCGAGTGGACCAACTATGCGCGCTTCACGCCGTGGATGACCGGCGAGGTCGACCTGTCGTTCAGCCGCGCGCGGTTCTCGGACGTCGACCCGGCCGGCAACTTCATTCCCGGCGCCCTCGATCGGGTCGTGGGCGCCGGCCTCACCGTCGAGCCTGCCCGCCGCGTGTTCGGCGGCATCCGGCTGCGCCACTTCGGCCCCCGCCCCCTCATCGAGGACGCCTCGATCCGCTCCGAGTCCACCACCATCTGGAACGGAGAGGTCGGCTTCCGCGTGAACGAGCGCATGAACATCACCGTCGAGGGCTTCAACCTGCTGAACAGCGACGTGTCCGACATCGACTACTTCTATCTGTCGCGGCTGCCCGGCGAGCCGCTCGCGGGGATAGAGGACATCCACTTCCACCCGTCGCTGCCGCGTACCGCCCGGGTCATGCTGAACCTGACGTTGTGATGAACCTTTGCCGCGGCCCCGCCGTATAAACCGGACAGGACCGGGGACGGCTGGCGGCATGGCTGACCGCGTACCTCGGGTGAACACGCGGGCGCATGCCGTCCATCGACCCCCGGTCGTGCGGCCTGACCCGGAACCTGGGAGGGAAACAGTGATCAAGGCAACGACGGTTCGGCGCGCGGCGCTCGCGGTGATGACGGCGTTCGTGGCGTCGGGTGCGGCCATCGGTCTCCACGCGGCGCAGTCGCAGCAGCAGCCGCAACCCTGGGTCCACCTCGACATGACGGGGCAGACCACCATGAGCCTCAACCTGCCGCTCGCGGCCATCGAGGCGGCGATGGCGATGGCCCCGGAGGCCATCGTCGACGGCGACGGGCAGCTTCAGCTCGGTGGTGACCGCGAGATTCCGGTGACGGCCATTCGCGCCGCGTGGGCCCAGCTTCGAGAGGCCGGCGACGTCGAGATCGCCAACATCCGGGAAGACCGGCAGAGCGTCCGCATCGCCCGGGAGGGCGACACCATCGTGGTCGACGTCACCGGAACGGACGACGAGGACGCCGAGCACGAGGGCGACACGGACGAGGCCGGGGCCGAGGACCACGCGGACGACGAAGGCGCGGAGCACGGGGGGGACAGGCGCGGTCGCGGCCGCGGCTTCGTGGGCGAGGTGCAGGTCCGGGTGCCGGTGAGCGTGGTCGACGCCCTGCTGTCGGGCGCCGGGGAGACGCTCGACCTCCGCGCCGCCATCCAGGAGCTCAGCTCGCTGCGGGGCGAGATGGTCCAGGTGAACCATCCGGAGGGCAGCATCAGGGTGTGGATCGACGAGAGCCCGACCCAGTAGCGCGGCTGCCCCATAGCGACCGCGGCGCCTCGCGGCCGCGGCGCGGCCCCGCGGTTCCTTTTGGGCTTCACGGGGGTGAGATACCCGGCGGCGCGGGTTCATGGAACGACGACATCCCGACTCCGCATCGGCCGCATAAGGCCGGTGCGGGGCGGGACAGGACGGGGCGGCCCGCGCAGACGGGCGCCCCGTTCGCATGTACGAGCCTTCGTCGGCACGGCGGCGTGGCGCGCCAAGGGACGGCGGACGCCTCCGCGGGTGTTCCCACTCCCTGGCCCGGTCTTCGCCGGCGCGGCAACTCGGATGTCGGCGCTTTCGGGGCAGACTCGGGAATGACCATGGGCGAGAGTCCCTCGATGCGGCAACCCGGACTACGATGCCTTTACGGGGCGGATTCGGGAATGACCATGGGCGAGCCCCTCGATGCGGCGCGGGAACGCACGCCGCCTGGCGGGGGTTCGGAGGGCGACGAACGGTGGATGCGCGAGGCGCTCGCCGAGGCGCGGCTCGCGGGCGGGCGGGGCGAGGTGCCGGTGGGCGCCGTCGTCGTGCTCGACGGCGCCGTCGTCGGGCGGGGCGGCAACCAGCCCATTCACGCGACCGACCCGACCGCCCACGCCGAGGTCGTCGCCCTGCGCGACGCCGCCCTCACCGCCGGCAACTACCGGTTGACCGGCGCCGCGCTGTACGTGACGGTCGAGCCGTGCCTCATGTGCGCCGGCGCGCTGGTGCACGCCCGCGTCGGCCGGCTCGTCTTCGGCGCGGCCGAGCCGAAGGCCGGCGCGGTCCGCTCCACGATGCGCGCCCTCGACCACCCCGCGCTGAACCACCGCGTCGAGGTCGCCGGCGGCGTGCTCGAGCCCGAGTGCACCGAGCTGATTCAGACGTTCTTCGCGCAGCGTCGGGCCGAGGTGAGAGGGCCGAAGACGCCCGCCGGCTAGACCCGGAGCGGGCCCGCCGGCCGCCGCGGCGGTTGGCCGCGGTCCGTGCACGGCGCCCCGACGTGTCGAGCCGGTTGGAACGCGCCTGTGCGTCGACCGCCCGTCCGGGCGCCATCTCCGGGTACGGCCGGGCACCTGGTTGACGTTCTCCGAGGACGGGTTAACATGGGCGTAACTCGTCAAGAAGGGTTGGGTATCCGCATGCGATCTCTTCGTCCGCTCCGGTCGAAGTTCAAGCGCGCCGGCCTGGGTTGCTGCTGCGTCGCGGCCGCCGCCATGCTCGCGTCCACCGCGTCGGCCCAGACCGCGCCGGGCGGGACCGCGCTCCGCCAACGCCCTGCCGGCGCCCCCGCGCCGCCTCCCCCGCGGCAGCCGGGCACGTTCCGGACGGGCGTCACGCTGATTCGCACCGACGTCATCGTCCGCGACGCCGACGGCGTCTTCGTCCCCGACCTCGCCCCCGCCGACTTCCAGGTCCACGAAGACGGCGTGCCCCAGGAGGTGGCGTCGCTCGTCCTCGTGCACGGCGGCCGCGTCTTCAACCAGCTCTCGCCGGCCCCGGCGGCGCAGGAGGGCATCATCCTGCCGACCAGCCGCAACGTGAACAACACCGCGGGGCGCATCTTCATCTTCTTCGTCGACGCGATGCACCTCATGCCGGAGAGCACGCCCCGGGTCCGCCACTTCGTCAAGGAGGTGGCCGACATCCTGGTGCACGACGGCGACCTGGTCGGGCTGATCTCGAACGACTCGGGGGGCACCGCGATCGACGTCACCTACGATCGCGAGCTGGTGAAGTCGGCGGTGGACCGCATCATCGGCACCGGCCTGACGCCGCGCGAGCTGGTCATGGACATGCAGGAGGGGAGAGAGGGGCCGGCCGAGCTGCGCTGGCGCGCCCACCGCGCGTTCATGACCGTGAACAGGCTGCTGACGAACCTGGAGTCGGTCCAGGACCGGCGCAAGGTCCTGATCTACGTCAGCACCGGCTACGACCTGAATCCGTTCGCGCTGCAGCGGCTGCATCGCGACACCCGGGCCGACATGTACCTGCGCGACCGGCCGGTCGATCTCGCCGAGGGCGCCGGGATACCGCCCGAGCTGATGGACCCGTTCGAGCGGGTCGAGCGCCAGGGCACGGTGTTCGCCGACACCGAGCTGATCGGCGAGATGGCGGAGCTGGCCGACGCCGCCAACCGCACCAACACGACGTTCTACACGCTGGACCCGCGCGGGCTCGTCTCCAGCCCCGACATCGACTTCGACGTTCCGCTCGACGCGTGGCGCGAGTACATGCAGGCGACGCGCTCCAGCCTGCGGACGCTGGCCGAGCTCACCGGCGGTATCTCCATCGTCAACACGAACAACTTCGACGGTCTGCTGCGGCAGATCGACGCCGAGACAAGCGACTACTACGTGCTCGGGTACTACACCAGCAATCCCGACCCCGCCCACCGGCGGCGCAACCTCAACGTGACCGTCGCCCGCGAGGGCCTCTCCGTCCAGTCGCGCACCTCCTACACGTTCCGCCGGGCGCCGGCGTTCGGCGTCGGGGGGGGACGGTGACCTCGCGGGTCGCGCCGGTCGTCCTGCTGGCGCTCGCCGGCGCGGCCGTGGCGGTTTCGCCGCCGGCGACCGCGCAGACGCCGGCCGCCGCCCTCGCCGAGGTCGGCGCCGCTCTTCGCGGCGAGCGCGAGCTGCGAGGGGTCGAGTACCGCATCGACGGGACCGAGGTCACCCTGTCGGGCGAGGTGCCGACTCTCTGGGTCAAGACCGTCGCGATCGACCGGGTTCTCGAGGTCGACGGCGTGGACAGCGTCGCGGCCGAGCTCACGATCCCGGCCGGCGAAGACGACGATGCGCTCGCGCGCGCCGTCGGCTCGGCGATTCGGCAGTACCGGTACAACACGATCTGGGACTACGTCGGCGGCCGGGTCGATGACGGCGTCGTCACCCTCAACGGGAGCGTCACGCCGGACCGGGACAAGCCGGCCGAGCTGTTCGAGCGGGTCGCGAGGATCCCCGGCGTCCAGGACGTGGTTCTCGACATCTTCCGCCAGTCGTCCTCCCGCCGCGACCGCGACCTGCGGCTGATCATCGCCCAGCGGGTGCGGCGCCATCCCGTGTTCGCGCAGTACCAGCTGCTGCCCGACTCGCCGTTCCGCATCCTCGTTCACGAGGGAGAGGTGCTTCTGGTCGGATCGGTGCGCAGCGGCGTCGAGAGCCGGGTCCTCGAGCAGATCGCCCGCCAGGCGTTCGAGTCCGAGCAGGTGATCAACCGGCTGCAGGTCGGCGGCGGCTAGACTAGGGCTGCGCCACGGCTAGATGTTCTGGTATGCGGTGGCTGCAAGTCGGTCTGCGCCGTAGAACGGTGCGGACTCCCGGAGGGTCGGTTGGGCGCCGAGCGGAGCCGAAGGCGACGATCGGCGGGCCGGGGGAACCAGGCCCGGCGGGTGCACTTCGGCGGATCGGATCGATGTCCGCGGAATTGGATTCCGGAGGTCCGCCGGCCTGCGGCTGAACGGTGAGTGCGTTGCAGATCGCAACGAAGGCCGCACGCAAGCGGTCAGAACGACAGAGGCGAGGAGGTGATGGGCAAGCGGATCGAGACTTGCACCAGATGACATCGCGGTGACACGCACAGGCGGCGCCGGCTCTCTGGCGAACGGACGTCGACGGGCTTCACGCTCTTTCCAACGTCGGTCTGCTTCACGGGAGGAAAAAATGGCGAGAAGACTGCTGTGTCTGTGGACGGTGGCGGCCCTCATCGCGATGGGGACGACGGCCCTGGGCCAACAGGGCCGGTCGGAGCTGCGCGGCCGGGTCACCGACGACACCGGCGGCGCCCTGCCCGGCGTGAACGTGGTCGTCACCAACCAGGACACCGGCACGTTCCGCGAGTTGATCACCAGCGGCGACGGCACCTTCTTCGCGGCCCAGCTCATCCCCGGCGTGTTCACCATCAGCGCCGAGCTGGCCGGCTTCCGCGGCTTCCGGCGCACCGATTTCGCCATCGGGGTCGGCAATACCCTCGACATCGACATCGTCCTGGAGATCGGCGCCCTCGAGGAGACCATCACCGTCTCGGGCGAGGCGCCTCTCGTCGACCTGACCTCGGCCGAGGTCGGGGGCACCGTCTCGAGCCAGGAGCTGGTGGAGCTGCCCACCCTGAACCGCAGCGCCTTCGCCGCGGTCGCGCTGCTGCCGGGCATCCAGTTCCAGCCGTCGTCGAGCCTCGGCAACGACACCATGATCGCCAACGGGCAGACGCCCAACGGCAACTCGATGGGGGTCGACGGGGCCACGAACAACGACGACATCAGCGGCTCGGGGGCCGGCGGGCAGGTGCGCGTGCCCCTCGAGTCGGTACAGGAGTTCCAGGTCCTCAGCAACCAGTTCGACGCCGAGTTCGGGCGGGTGCGGGGGGCCATCGTCAACTCGATCACCAAGCAGGGGACCAACCAGTTCAGCGGCGCCCTGTTCGACTACTACACCAGCGACGGCATGACGGCCGAGGACTACTTCGTTGCCCGGAGCGACACCCTCACCAAGCCCGAGACCAACAAGACGGAGTTCGGCGGGGTCATCGGGGGGCCGATAGTGCGCGACAAGGCGCACTTCTTCGTCAGCGTCGAGCGCCAGCTCGTCAACCCGAGCCGCTCTCGGGCCTATGACACGCGAGAGGATCTCAACTTCACGCTCTCGGAGAACTGGAAGGCGTGGAACACGCTGTTCCGGGTGGATCACCAGATGAACGCCAACAACTCGTGGGCGTTCCGGATGATCCGCGAGGTCGCCCCGCAGTTCAACCTCGTCGGCAACCGGTCGGCGACGCTGAACACGATTCAGGACGAGACCGACGACGACCAGATCTACGTCGGCACGTACACGAGCGTCCTCGGGAACAACAAGGTCAACACCGTGCGCATCGCGAGGACCTACGAGTCGGCCTACCGGGGCAACCCCTGCTGGCGGGCCAACGGGGGGTTCGACAACATCGGCAACCAGGTGACGTGCCCGCCGCAGTGGAGCCACCCGAGCTTCCATGACAACCAGCTCGCCGGCTCTTGGGGCCGGGACGACTACAACTGGCAGTACGCCAACACGTTCTCGTGGTTCGTGCCCGACATGGGCGGCGACCACGACTTCAAGTTCGGGGGCACGTTCCACCGGTCGATACTGCAGGAGTTCAACGAGGCCAACCTGAACGGCACGTTCACGTTCGACACCGACCGGATCTTCGATCCGGCCGACCCCTACACCTATCCCGAGCGCCTCAGCGTCCGGGTCGGCAACCCCCTCGGCCGGCCCTACCGGTTCCCGGTGTACACGACCGAGCTCTTCTTCCAGGACAAGTGGCAGGTGAACGACCGGCTGACCGTGGGGCTCGGCATGCGCTACGACCTGGAGATCTTCCGGGCCGCTCTTCTCGACGGGCCGAATGGAGAGCCCGCCAACCCGATGGTGCCCAACGGGCAGGACCCCATCGACAAGAACAACTGGTCGCCGCGCACGTCCATCGCCTACGACGTCACCGGCGACGGGCGCTCGGTGCTGCGGGCAGGGTACGGCATCTTCTACGACAAGACCCTGCTCGGCACCCTCGACAACTTCATGCAGAACCCCCGGTTTACCGACTCGTTCGCGGTGAGCTTCCCGCTGACGAGCGCCGATCCGGGGCCCGCGAACGGGATGCTCCCGAGCGACCCGTTCCTGCTGAACTACGCGGCGGTCGGCAGCGGCCCGCTCGCCTGCCCCGCCAACCCCGCCGGCCCGTGCCCCTTCGTGGACCGGGACGCCCTCAACATGCTGTACCCGGCCGGCTCTTTGCTGAGGAACACCGGCACCGTCTACCTCGACGCCGCCACGCGCCAGCAGCCCTATCAGCACCAGATGACCTTCGGCTACGAGCGCGAGCTGGCCCCGACGCTGTCGGTGTCGGCCGACTACATCCGCACCATGGGGCGCGACATGCTCGCCCGGGTCAACTACAACATGCCGACCCGACTGGGCACGGCGCGCAGCGACTCCCTGATCTTCTACGACGTCTTCGGTCTGCTGGGGGGCGCCGGGCAGTTCGTGAACAACGTCATCGCCGCCGACAGCGTGGGGGCGATGGACTACGACGCCCTGAACATCCAGATCGAGAAGCGGTACGCCGACCGCTGGGGCGCCCGCCTGTCGTACGCGTTCGCGTACTCGCGCGGCGACACCTGGCAGCAATACGAGAGCGTCGTCACCCAGGTGGGCGCCGACCTGAACCTCGACGAGCTGTGGCAGCCCGCCGAGTCCGACCGCCGGCACATCCTGGCCGTCGCCGGCAACACCGAGCTTCCGGGCGGGGTGACGGCCAGCGCCACCATCCGCTACATGAGCGGGTTGCCGCTGACCATCCACAACTCGAACATCGACGCCAACATGAACGGCGTGCTGTTCGACCCCATCGCTCCGGGCTCCTACAGCGGCACCGGGACCCACGCCATCAGTGTGCAGAACGACGGCGGGTACGGGGGCGCGCGCGGGCCCGACTTCATGCAGCTCGACGTGCGGTTCGGCTATCGCCTGAGGCCGACGGACACGCAGACGCTGGACCTGTTCTTCGACATCTTCAACGCGACGAACCACGCCAACTTCAACAACCCGACGGGGGACCTTCGCAGCGGCAACTTCCTCAACCTGCTGACGCTGCGGGGAGGCAGCGGGTTCCCGCGTCAGGCGCAGTTCGGCATTCGGTACGGGTTCTGATTCCGGACAGGCGGGGGACCTTCGCGGGTTCGACGGGCGCTGCGCGACGACCGCGCAGCGCCCGTTCGTCGTGCGGCCGGCTCGGTGCCGGGCAAGGGTTCGTCGAACGCCTGCTGGGACTGTACCGCCGCTTGAGTATTTCTCGATGGGCGGGGGAGGACGAGCCATGGCGAGAATTATCGCGGCGGTGTTGCTCGCGGCCGTCGCTTCGGCCGTCGGCACCGCCCAGGCGGCCTGGCAGACCACGGACCTCGGCGGCGGCGGGACCCAGTACCGGCTCTCCAACGACGACGGAGCATCGCTCCTTCTCCGGTGCGAGCAGGGGGTCGTCAGCGCGGGGTTCGAGTTCCCGGCGCCGGTGAACGCGAGGGGGCGCGCGGTCCTCCGCGCCATTCCCGGCGAGCGGCGGAACGTGGCGGTGCGGCCGGTGGGCGAGCGTCTGCTGCAGTTGACCGGCGGCGCGGCCCTCGACGCGTTCCTGGGTCTGCTCTCGCTCCCCGCCACTGCGAGACTCCAGGTGCGCACGGGCGGCGAGCAGGCGTCGTTCGCGGTTTTCGGCAGCGGATCCGTCGTTCGGGAGTGCCGCCTGCGGCAGGAGAGGGCGCCCGGCCGGCCGCGGTCCGAGCCGTGAGACCCGGTCCGTCCGCCCGGGCGCTTCCGCAGGAGATGTCGGCGCCCACCCCGGGATCGCGGGAGGGCGTTCTCGCGGTCGACGGTATCGTACCGCACCCCGCACCGCGCCGCCGCGCTCGTTTCCTTGGACGGATTCCGGCGGAGCCGGGAACCTGCGCCGCGCGGCAGATTCCCGGCTGAGGTCGCGGGGGCCGTCGGAACCGCGGCCGGCGGCTACGGCTGGATGGACGACAGGATGCCGGTCGCCTGCGCCGCGAAGCGGCCGTTCGGCTCGCGGTCGAGGTAGATCTGGAACTCGGCCGCCGCCTCGGCCATCTGGCCGGCGTTGAGATTCGCCATCCCGAGCCAGTAGTGGGCCTCGCCGTGATTGGGGTCGAGCTCGAGGGTCCGCTCGAACTGCTGCCGGGCCTCGTCGAGGCGTCCCGAGTTCCAGAAGATGAGGCCCTGGTCGAACACCGCGGTGGGGTCGTCTGCCCCGCCTCCGCCGGAGAGCCGCGCCGACGCGGCGCTCGCCTCGGCCGCGTCGTCGAAGCGCCGCTGCGCGTTGTAGAGCTCGGCCAGCCCGTCGTAGGTCTGGGCGTTGTCGGGCTCCAGGGCCAGCGCCGCCCGGAAGGCCGCCTCCGCCTCGTCGTAGGCCCCCAGCCGGCCCTGCACGATGCCGAGGTTGCGCTGGCACTCGGCGCACTCCGGCGTCGTCTCCAGCGCCGCCCGGAAGAACGCGACGGCCGCCGCGAGATCGCCCCCGCGGAACGCGGAAAGCCCCTGCTCGAACGCGTCGGTGGTGGCGGCGCGGGCGTCGAGCGCGGCGCGCTCCTCCTCCGACACGCTCTCCCGGTACACCTCCTCCAGGGTCCGCAGCGTCAGGTCCTGCTCGAGCTCCTGCCCGGCGCTGAGGTCGACCGCGACGCGGTTGATGCCGACGCCCTCCTTGATCGCGGTGAGGGTGTAGGGGCCGCGAACCAGCCCCATCTGCAGGTACTCGCCCTCGGCGTTCGTCGTCACCTCGTAGCTCCGGGCGAGGCCGCCTTCGTACACCAGCGTGACGGTGACGCCGTCCACGGCCTGGCCTGCGGCGTCGGTGATCACCCCGAACACGCGGGCGTTGTTCTGCGCGGCGGCCGTTGCCGCGGTGGCCATCGCGAGCGCGATGATCAGGACGAGCGACCGGCACAATCTGCTTGTTGCGAGCATGCCTGTTCTCCCTTGCTTCGACATGGCTTCAACGAGGGCGGCCCTGTCGGTCCGCCCGAATCGGTGCGGGTGTCGCACGGCGATGACTTCGATTATAGTGTGAGATCGAATCGATCTTGCCAGCCTGCAGGCGTCGACAGCGCATCGCTCGCGAGTCCGCGGTTCACCCGACGCAATCGGCTCGCCCGCCGGGCCGCCAGCCGGTTTCGACGACGACGAGCCGCTCCAGGGAGACGATCATGCTGAAGACACTCGCCGCGGCAGTGCTCCTCGCCATCCCCGCCGCGCCAGCGGCCGCGCAGGCGGTCTGGGACTTCCGGGATCTCGGCGGCGGCGGGGCGGAGTTTCGACTCGGCAACGACGAGGGAGCGGCGATCATCCTCGCGTGCCAGCTCGGGGGCGTCAGCGCGGGGTTCGAGTTCCCGGAGCCCCTCGAAGTCGCCGGTAGCGCCTCGATTCGTGCCGTGCCCGGCGAGCGCCAGAACATCGCGGTGGCGCCCGTCAGTGACCGTGTGGTCCGCCTCACCAGCGGTCAGGGGCTCGAGGCGCTGCTCCGGATGCTCCGCACCACCGCCAACCTCTACGTGCGCGCGGGCGGCGCACGCGCAAACTTCGAAGTGTTCGGGAGCTCTCCGCTCGTCACCCAGTGCCTGGAGCGCCAGGACGAGGCGATACGCGACCCGACGCGCCGGTTCCGCAGCTTCCGCTGACGTACGCGCCCGTGTTTGCTCAGGCCTGGCTGCCCCGTTCAGGGGGCTGCTCCGGTGCCAGGCTCACGTCCAGCGCAGCGGATGGCAACCGCGTCAGGGGGCAACTGCGAGAATCCGTAGCGTCAGATCCAATGTGTTGGACGTCCTGGCCCGGTACGGTCGGGCCGCGTCACAACGACGACGCCCGGGACGTGTAAACATGACCGAAACAGGCTTGCCGGCCGGAACGTCGACGGCCGGCACGTGTCTTGCACGATACTCGAACGGCCCTCCGCAAGAAGATCGACCCAGGTCGCCCTGTCGGCTTCCGGGGGCGCCGGCGCATCGAGTCCGTTCGAATCGATATCGCATCCATCAGGGTGGGTTCGTGAAACGACAGATGGCGATTCTCGCTGCCGCCGCCCGGCCCGGCGAAGAGCCATCCTGATCGGCCAATCAGGTGTCCCCCGAAGGAGGTGGGCAGCTACATAGACAACCCAATCGCGAATCAGGTGTCCCCCGAAGGAGGTGGGCAGCTACATAGACAACCCAACGTCGTCGCCGTCCGGATCGAGCAGGCATCACGTCGTTCCCTCGAGATTCGTCCTTGCAGGAGGTGGAACGTGCGGAAGCTCGCAGGACTCACGGCGGCCGTCATCCTCGTCGCCCTCACGGCGACAGCGGCCCTCGCCCAGCAGGGCACGGCCGAGCTCCGGGGCAGCGTGACGGACGAGCAGGGCGGGGCCCTGCCGGGCGTCGCCATCCTCATCACCAATCAGGACAGCGGCACCTTCCGGGAAGCGCTCTCCGGGGGGGACGGCAGCTTCTTCGCCAGCCAGATGCTGCCGGGCACCTTCACCATCACCGCCCAGCTGCCCGGGTTCGCGACCTTCGAGCGGACCGACTTCGCCATCGGCGTCGGCCGGACGCTCGACCTCGACATCGTGATGACGATCGGCCAGCTCGAGGAGACCATCACCGTCTCGGGCGAGGCGCCGCTCGTCGACCTCACGTCGGCCGAGGTGGGGGGCACCATCACCACCGAGGACCTGACCGAGCTGCCGCTGGGCAACCGCAGCTACTTCTCGGCGGTGGCCCTGCTGCCGGGCATCCAGTTCAGGCCCTCGTCCAGCCTGGGCAACGACTCGATCATCGCCAACGGGCAGCACCCCAGCACCAACAACGTGCAGGTCGACGGCTCGGCCAACAACGACGACAACTCCGGCACCTCGGCGGGGGGGCAGACGCGCGTCGCCCTCGAGTCGGTGCAGGAGTTCCAGGTGATCACGAACCAGTTCGACGCCGAGTTCGGCCGGGCCAGCGGCGCGGTGGTCAACTCGATCACGAAGCGGGGGACCAACGAGTTCACCGGCGCGCTGTTCAACTACTTCACGTCGTCGGCGATGACGACGACCGACGTGCTGTCGCTCCAGCGGGGGATCGACAAGCCCGAGGCCAGCAAGCAGGAGTTCGGCGGCGTCATCGGCGGGCCGATCCTCCAGGACCGGATGCACTTCTTCTTCAGCCTGGAGCGGCAGCTCGTCGCCCCGAGCCGGACGCGCGTCTTCCCGGACGAGCGGTCCGACCTGAACTACTCGACGACCGAGAGCTGGGAGGCCTGGAACTCGCTCATCCGTGCCGACCACCAGGTCAACAGCAGCAACTCCTGGGCGTTCCGCTGGCTGAGGGAGCTTGCGCCGCAGTTCGACCTGCTGGGCAGCCGGACCGGGACGTTGGCGACGCTGGAGGACGAGACCGACAACGACCAGACCTACGTCGGGAGCTGGACGAGCGTCCTCGGCAGCTCGCAGGTGAACACGGTCCGGGTCTCGGCGACGCGCGAGCAGTACTGGCGCGGCAATCCGTGCTGGCGGGCGCAGGGCGACTTCGAGACCCTCACCGCGCGGGGCAGCACGGCGCAGGCGAACTGCCTGCCGCAGTACCGTTACCAGGACTTCCAGGACAACGCGCTGGGCAGCGCCAGAGGAAACCGCGACCACCACTGGAGCTACTCGAACACCTTCTCCTGGTTCGTGCCCGACAGGGCGGGCGATCACGACATCAAGATGGGGGGGACGTTCCACCGCACCAACATGCTGTGGCGCCAGCAGAGCGACATGAACGGCCTGTTCCTGTTCGGGACCAACCGGGCGTTCCACCGGGACGACTTCTCCACCTACCCGGAGGTGCTCAGCATTCGCGTTGGCGGGCAGCTTTACACGCCCACGCTGTACAACACGCTGGAGGCGTACGCCCAGGACAAGTGGCAGTTGAGTGACCGCCTGACCCTCAATCTGGGCGTCCGCTACGACCTGGAGGTCTTCCCGCTCGAGAACCCCAACAACCCGTGGGCGGGCCAGTTCAACGGCGGCCCGGAAGGCACCTACCCGATCGACTACAACAACGTCTCGCCGCGGACGTCGTTCGCGTTCGACGTCGAGGGTGACGGGCGCTCCGTCGTCCGGGGCGGCTACGGCATCTTCTACGACAAGACCCTCGGCCTGCAGGTTACCCGTACGTCGCGGCTCTCGGCGTACTCCGATTCCTACGTGGTGCGCTTTCCCGCGACCGGCGTCGATCCGGGCCCCGAGATGGGCATGCGACCGGGCGGTCACCTCGGGAACCTGATCAACACCTCGACCAGCGGCTGCCCGGCCGAGCTGAACAGCGGCGGTTGCGTCACCATCAACCGCGACTACCTGAACATGTTGTTCCCGCCGGGGTCCCTGGCCGTGAACACCGGCCGGGTCTGGTTCGACCACCCGGACCGGAAGCAGGCCTACAGCCACCAGATCACCTTCGGGTACGAGCGTGAGCTGACCTCGGTCCTGTCGGCGTCGGTCGACCTGGTCAGCATGCACGGCCGCGACCGGCAGATGCTGATGGAGGCGCGCCCGCAGGTCCGTGCGGGCACGCTCCGCGCGGATCCGGTCACCCGGATGGACGCGCTGATGCTCGTTCCCCGGCTGAACGACGTGCTGCTGCCGGGCGACAGCTACGAGGGAGGCCGTGTCAACTTCGTGCAGAGCCTCGGCACGAGCAGGTACAACGCGCTCAACTTCCAGGTGGAGAAGCGCTACAGCAGCAACTGGCAGATGCGCGCGGTCTACTCCCTGAGCAAGTCGGAGGGCAACTCGGCCTACTACCTCGACAACAACTGGGCGCAGGTCGGGAACGACCTGAACATCGACCAGCTCTGGGGGCCGAGCCGGTACGACCGCCGTCACAACGTGACGATCAGCGGCCGGACGGAGATTCCGGTGTTCGGCGGCGTCACCCTGAGCGGCGCCCTGCGCTACATGAGCGGCGCGCCGTTCACGATCCACGACACCAACTTCGACCCGAACATGAACGGGTGGGGTCCGGACCCGATCGCGGCCGGCATGTACGAGGGCGTGGCGGGCACCAACCGCAACCCGATCACGGTCGATAACGCCGGCGGGCCCAATGGCGCGTACGGGCCCGACTTCATGCAGTTCGACATCCGGCTCGGCCACCGGTCGCGCTGGAGCGACCGCCAGACGCTCGACATCTTCTTCGACGTCTTCAACGTCACGAACCGCGGGAACTTCAACAACCCGACGGGGGACATGCGGTCGAGCAACTTCCTGAACCTCACCTCCCTGTGGGCGGGCAGCGGCTTCCCGCGGCAGGCGCAGTTCGGCATCCGCTGGGGGTACTAGCCGTAGAGCGGCCGGCGGCTTCCGATAGAACTCGTGCGTGATCGGGCCGGGCGGCGGAGGTGCCGTCCGGCCCGTCCGCGATTCGGGCCGGCGGCGGAAGCGCCGTCCGGCCCGATCTCTTGTACGGAGAACAGCGACCCGAAGGTGGTCGCGGCGACGTGGCGGGTCGCGCTGCCGCCGGGCAACCGCAGAACGAGCTTCCAGGCCGCGCGCAGCGCGGAGCCGACCAGCGCAGGTTGTTCGGATGGCCGGGGGATCGCGCCGTCGGCTCCCCAACCGGCATCGGACGGCCTCCAACCGACAATCGGACGGCCTCGCAACCGGCAATCGGCCGCTGATGCACCGGCCTGCGGCCGCTGTCCTTCCCTCGCTCTCGCGTTCGCCGGCGCGGCCATTCAGGAGGCGCGCCGACCGGCCGGCGCCCGGACCGGCGGGCGAGGCGGGTGGCTCGATGGAAAGGGCCGGGCGAAAGCGCCCGGCCCTTCTTTCGGTTACGGGTTGACTGCCGTCGAGGTCAGAAGCCCCAGCGGATGCCGAACTGCGCCTGCCGCGGGAAGCCGCTGCCCGCCCGCAGTCCGGTCAGCACGAGGAAGTTCCCGCGCATGTCACCGCTCGGGTTGTTGAAGTTGGCCCGGTTGGTGATGTTGAAGATGTCGAAGAAGATGTCCAGCGTCTGGCGGTCGGCCCAGCGCGTCCGGTGGCCGAACCGGACGTCGAGCTGCAGGAAGTCGGGGCCGTACGCGCCGTAGGGCCCGCCCGCGTAGTCGACGCTGATGGCGTCCTGCCCCGAGCCGCTGTAGTTGCCGGCGGACAGAAAGTCGGGGCCGATGCCGTTCTGGTCGAGGTCGAAGTTGCTGTCCTGCAGGTGGAACGGCTGGCCGCTCATGTAGCGCAGCACGCTGCTGAAGGTGATGCCGCCCAGCACCGGGATCTCGGTCCGGCCGCTGAGGGTGAAGTTGTGCCGGCGGTCGTACTGGCTCGGCCCCCAGAGGCAGTCGACGTTCAGCATGGCGCCGACCTGGCAGAAGTTGGTGTAGGTGAACCAGAGGGAGTTGGTCTCCTTCTTCGCCAGGGCGTAGACGGCGCGGAAGCCCCAGTTGTCGGCGTAGCGCTTCTCCACCTGGAAGTTCAGCGCGTTGTAGGTGCCGCTGCCGTTGCTGGTGGTGAAGCGGACGTCGCCGGCGTACCAGTCGTCGCCGTCCAGCGTGCCCGCCAGCACCCCGAACGCGTCCGACCGGGTGATCGGGTCGGTGCGGCCGGTGCCGGCCCGCAGGCGCGGGTTGAGGTTCTGCCGCATGTGGGTGTCGCGGTCGAGCTGCCGGACGTAGTCGACCGACGCCGAGAGCACCGGGGTCAGCTCGCGCTCGTAGCCGATCGTGAGCTGGTGCGAATAGGGCTGCTCGCGGTAGGGGTTGTCGTACTCGATCGAGCCGGTGTTCAGGCGGCGGGATCCCGCCGGGAACAGCTCGTTCAGCACCTGCCGGTTCACGTTGGGGCACGCGCTGCCGTTCGGGTTCGCGGGGCAGCTTCCCGGCGTGACCTCGATCAGGCGGAAGAGGTCGCCGCCGGGAGCCATGCCGTTCGAGGGACCGGGGTCGGCGGTGTCCTGCGGGAAGCTGGCGGTGAACGAGTCGATGTACGGCGTGTTCTGCCGGTAGTTGTTGACCGCGTATCCCAGGGTCTTGTCGTAGAAGATGCCGTAGCCGCCCCGCAGCACCGACCGGCCGTCGCCGGTGAGGTCGTAGGCGAACGAGGTGCGCGGCGCCCAGTTGTCGTAGTCGATGGGATACGTGCGCCCGCCGAGGCCGGCCGGCGAGCCGATGCCCGGTCCGCCCAGTGCGGAGGGGACCCCGACGGCGTCGGGGCCGAAGAACGGGTTGTAGTCGTTGGCGATCGGGAAGATCTCGAGGTCGTAGCGGAATCCGGCGCTGATCGTCAGCCGGTCCGTCACCTGCCACTTGTCCTGCGCGAACGACTCCAGCGTGTGGAACTCCGAGGGCGACGTCAACTGGCCGCCGACCCGGATGTGCAGCCGCTCCGGCCACGTGGAGAAGTCGTTCACGCTGAACGGCATGTCGGTGTCGAAGATGAACGTGCCGTTCTGGTTGCCCTGGTCGCGCCACAGCATGTTGGTGCGGTGGTAGGTCGCGCCGAACTTCAGGTCGTGGTCGCCCATCCGGTCGGGCACGAACCACGAGAACGTGTTCGAGTAGCTCCAGTGGTGGTCGCGGTTGCCGCGCGCGCTGTCGTGCGCGTTGTCCTGGAAGGTCCTGAAGTTGTACCGCGGCAGGCACTGCGTCTGCAGGGTCGGGAAGTCGGCGTCCGAGGCGCTGAACCCGCCGAGGTCGCGCCAGCACGGGTTGGCCCGCCACCACTGCTCGCGCGTTGCCGAGATGCGGAACGTGTTGACCTGCGAGTTTCCGAGGACGCTGGTCCAGCTCCCGACGTAGGTCTGGTCGTTGTCGGTCTCGTCCTCCAGCGAGTTGAGGGTCGCCTGGCGGCCGCCGAGCAGGTCGAACTGGGGCGCGAGCTCGCGCAGCCAGCGGAACGCCCACGAGTTGCTGGCGTTGACCTGGTGGTCGAAGCGGATCAGCGTGTTCCACGCCTCCCAGCTCTCGACCGTCGTGAAGTCCAGGTCGGGCCGGCTCGGGAACACCTTGGGCCGGCTCGGGGCGACGACCTGCCGCTCGAGGCTGAAGAAGAAGTGCGCCTGGTCGGGCACGATCGGTCCGCCGATCACTCCCCCCCACTCCATCTTGCTGCTCGGCGCCTTTTCGAAATTCTCGTTGGCCGCCTCGAAGTAGTTGGGGCTCGTCAGCTGCTCGCTGGTGTAGTAGTCGAACGCGGCCCCCGTGAACGTGTTGGTGCCCTGCTTGGTGATCGAGTTGATGACGGCGCCGCGGGCCCGCCCGAACTCGGCGTCGAACTGGTTGGTCAGGACCTGGAACTCCTGGACCGACTCGAGGGGGACGCGGGTCTGGCCGCCGGCCCAGGTGCCGCTGTTGTCGTCGTTGTTGGCGGCGCCGTCCACCGACACGTTGTTCGTCCCCGGCGTCTGGCCGTTGGCGATCATGGTGTCGTTGCCGAGGCTCGACGACGGGTTGAACTGGATGCCCGGCAGCAGCGCGATGGCCGCGAAGTAGCTGCGGTTGCCGGTGGGCAGCTCGGTGAGGTCGCCGGTGTTGATGGTGCCCCCGACCTCGGACGAGGTGAGGTCGACGAGGGGCGCCGCCCCGGACACCGTGATGGTCTCCTCGATGGCCCCGATCGTCATCACGATGTCGAGGTCGAGCGTCCGGCCCACGCCGATGGCGAAGTCGGGGCGCTCGAACGAGGCGAACCCCGCGAGCTGGGCGGTGACGCGGAACGTGCCGGGCAGCATCTGCCCCGCGAAGTAGCTGCCGTCCGCGCTCGAGACGACCTCGCGGAACGTGCCCGTATCCTGATTCGTGATCAGGATGCTGACGCCGGGCAGGGCGCCGCCCTGCTCGTCCGTCACCGAGCCGCGCAGCTCGGCGCGCCCCTGTTGGGCGTGGGTGGTTGCGGCGCCTGCGCCGAACAGCAGGGCGACCGCGGCGACGACGGCCGTGGTTCGCTTCATGTGAAACCTCCCGTTGATGGATGCGACTTGACGACGGCGAACGGCAAGTGCGCAGGCGCAGCCCCGGAAACCCGAGGGGGCGGCGTTTGCGGCGCGGTCGTTCGGAAACGGTACTGCTGCAAGGCGCGTGCCGGCCATCGTCATCCCCGCGACGGGTGTGTTTCGGCCGTGTTTCAACGCTACGGCGCCAGAAACGGCGTCACGACCACCCAGCCGGGTCGCGCCCAGTCATTCACTATGTTGGTCTAGGGTTCCAATTTTTTGGATTGAATCCCCGACCGGTTGCGTACGGCTTCGCGGGCAGCGTACACTAGAAGGACGTCAATACCAACCGCGCCGGTGGTCACCGGCCGGCTCGCCAAGGGCGCAGGCCGAATCGGTCGAGATGGTGGATGAACCCCATCGCAGAGCCGCGCGGGTGGCGGTCGGGCGGGAACCCGGCTCGGGCCGTGGCCCCGAGTCGTCGTACCCGTTGGCGTGAACAGGCGCCTTGGTCCTGGGGCGCAGCCCACCGAGAGTGGGTTCCGGCCCTTTGCGGAGAGGTACCGAAGTGGTCGTAACGGGGGCGCCTCGAAAGCGTCTTGTCGGGTAACCGGCACGTGGGTTCGAATCCCACCCTCTCCGCCACTCTTTCCCTGCAGAGACCCATGACCAGACTTGCCCTGGCGTTCACGGCCGCCGGCCTGCTGGCCGCCTGCGCCGCCGAGCCGCCGGCCGAGGCGCCGGCCGGGCCGGCGCCCGCGGCGGTGAGGACGCTGCCCGGCCCCGGCGGCGTCGCGACCATACCGTTCACCTCGGTCCGCGTCTGGTTCAACGAGGAGACCGATGTGGGTCAGAGCTCGCTCGCGCTGGAGGGCCCCGACGGCAGCATCTCGCTGGTCGGGGTCCATTCGATGGGCGAGGGCGACCTGATGGCGGCCGTCAGCGGGGCGACGTACCCGGGCGAGTACACCCTCACCTGGACCGCGGTGAGCGCCGACGGCGCGACCGCCACCGGCGACGTCCCGTTCACGGTGGCGTCGGCCGAGCCCGCCGCCGCGACGGACGAGCCGCCGGCCGGCGACGGGGCCCCGGCGCCCGGCGGTCGGGACTGAGCCCGGCCGGGCTTCGGAGCGCGGGTCCGCGGATCCCGGTCCGCCAATCGTTGCCTTCGGCTCCGCTCGGCGCGCCAACCAACCCTGCCGGGAGTCTGCGCCGTTCTACGACGCAGACTCCTACAGCTCGAGCCGGCCGTTGAAGACCATGTCCTCGAGCTCGAACGTCCGCTCGATGCTCGCCTCGGCAATCTCCGCGACGAACTCGACCTCCTCGTCGGCGAGGGTGATGGCGTCGTCGCGGGGAAACAGGTACAGGACGACGGCCCCGTTGCCTTCCGCCTCCGCCGCGGCCTGGATGGGCAGGATGGGCCGTTTCCCGGGGCGCTCCAGGCGCGCCTCGGCCGCCAGCGCGGCGGGGTCGAGCCGCGCGAAGGGGCGGGGCAGGCCGGCGACGACGATGAAGTAGCCGGTCGGACGCTGGGCCAGGAGCTGGCGTCCCGCCGGGTCGAGGGCGCCTCCCTCGCCAATCCGTCCGCGGACGATGGCCTGCCGCATCGGCAGCCCGCTGCGCCACTGGACGATGAGCCGGCTCTGCCGGGTCGGGCCGAACCCGTCGGCGCCGCCGAACCCGCGTCCGCCGCGTCCGCCCCCGGCCGCGCCCCCGCCGATCCCCCCCGCAACCGGCGTCCGGTCGTTGAGGGCCGTCCCCGGCGGCCGCGGGAACACCACCGTGATGCGCTTCGCCCACGGCGAGTTCGTCATCATGCGCTGGACGTCCCGGTCGGACCAGTCCGTGAACTCCTTCTCGTCCCAGAAGTCCGCCGCCAGCACCGCGCAGGCCGCCAGCCAGACGATCGCGATCGAGCCGTGCCGTCGTCTCATGTTGCACCTTCCCTCTTTCACGGACGCAGCCGCACGACGTACCGGGGAACCCGTGGCGACAGTTCCCGACCCGGACAAGGTACCTCGGCAAGCCGCGACCGGCAACAGTCATCCCCGCGGCGGGTGTGTTTCGGCCGTGTTGACGGCCCTGGCGCAATGGGTCGCGGCGTGGCCGCCCTCCAGGCAGCATCCTCGTTCGGCCGTTCGGTTCAGGGAATCCAACCTCCCGGGTCCGATCCCGGACCGGTTGCGAACGGCTTTGCCGGCAACGTACACTGGAGCGGCGCGAGTACCGACCGTGCGGTGGTCGCAACCGGCCGGCAGGCGCCAGCAGATGGATCGAGGCGCCGGCCGAGCCCGACCGTCGCCGCGCGGGTGGCCGTCGACGGGAGAGCGGGCCTGGCCCGACTCCGGCTCATCGGCCCGTCAGCGTGAAGGCGCCCCGCCCGGGGCGCAGCCCACCGGAGGTGGGTCCGTCCTGTGCGGAGAGGTACCGAAGTGGTCGTGACGGGGGCGCTTCGAGAGCGTCCTGTCGGGTAGTCGGCACGTGGGTCCGGAATCCACCCTTCTCCGCCAATTGCTTTCGTCGCAAGACAATCGAGGGCTACGACCGGATCTCGTTCTCGACAACACACGGATGACGATGCGGATCGTGCCAGGAGGACAAGCATGCGTACGTCGGTGAAGGGACAGGGCGTTCGGTTGTTCGGCGTCGTCGCGGTGGCCGCGGCGGGGGCCGTCATGGTGGGCGCCGCGTCGGCGCAGAATCGGGCGCTCAGCACGCGCGGACACACGGCGACCCAGATCGGGGGCAGCTACAACGCCGAGGGCCGTTACGAGGGAGGCCGCTGGATCGACATCCACTACGGCCGGCCCATCCTGCGCGGCAGGCAGGGCATCTTCCGCGACGGCGGGGAGTACGGCCAGCGCATCTACGCCGGGGCTCCGCTCTGGCGGGTGGGCGCGGACCAGACGACCACCTTCACCGCCGAGGCGGACCTCGTCATCGGCGGGCAGCGGCTGGAGGCCGGGGAATACACCATGTTCGCCGACCTGGCGGATCCGTCGGCGTGGACGCTGATCTTCACCACGTGGGGCGTCAAGCAGACCTTCGGGGACGACGACCCGAATACGCTGTGGGGCGCCTACGGCTACGACGACAGCCGGGACGTCATGCGCACGACCATGTCGGTGGAGACCGCCGGCCGATCCCTCGACCAGCTGCAGATCGGGTTCCTCGACATGACCCGGCAGGGCGGCACGATGTACGTGCACTGGGACGACCAGTTGGCGACCGTGCCGATCGCTGGCCGACTAGATGCTGCGGACCGAAGGTTCGGGTGCGTGGGCGATTCGTCGACGATCGCGGGCCTCGAGCTCTTTCCCGTGCCCGAAGATTCGGTCGATCCCCCTGACGGCGACGGGCAGTAGGCGCGGAGGGTGAGAATGGGCGGTCGCCCGCCGGTCGTGATTCGCAGCGCCGCGGGCCGCGGCGCGTCCACCGAGCTCCCCGTCGAGGTGCCCGCCTACGAGCGCCGCCGGCTCGAGGACGTCGGGTTCATGACCGCCATGACCCTGACCCTGCTGGGCAACTACCAGCAGACCGGGCACTTCGGGGGGCCGCTGGCGTACACGCCGTACAACGTCGCCCTGCACCTGGCGGGGCCCGAGAACGGCGGCCTGTGCTACGACTACCGCCGCCCGAAGCACCCGTTCGGCGACAAGCTCCTGCTCGCCGGCGGCCACAACATCCCGACCCTCTACGCCCTGTGGATCATCATGGGCGAGGCGATGGCCCGCCGCCACGCCGCCACCGGCGACGACCGGTTCCGGGTCGACCCGGACGTCGCCATGCTCTCCATCGACTGCCTGGGCTTCCGCCGCGGGGCGGGGGCCCTCGGGACGCTGCTCGCCGACGCCGGCGTCGACGGCGACCCCCTCTTCGCCCAGGCCGGGCTGCGCGGCATCCGCTCGCTCGCCGGGCACTCCGAGACCACCGACCTCATCAACGACGTCAACGGCGGCCCGTCCGGCATCGGCATCGCCACCGCCGCCGGCAAGGCCGCCTTCTGGGACTTCATGGGGGCGGGGGCGTCGCCGAAGGTCGTGGCCCTCGAGGGCGAGTTCGCGATGACCTCGGGGCACTCGCAGGAGCTGAAGACCCAGGCCGTCGCCCAGCAGGTCGGCAAGCGGCTGCGCATCCTGCTCTCGTACAACAACGCGGGCATCGACGACTCGCTCGTCGGCGGCGTGGTGTCGGAGTCGATGGACGGCTACGAGGTCGCCGACCAGTGGTCCGCCTATGGGTGGAACGTGCTGTCGGTGGAGGACGGGAACGACTACGACCACGTGCTGGCGGCGCTGCGGGCGATGGAGGGCTGGGACCCCGACGACCGGCGCCCGATGATCGTCGTCGGCCGCACCACGAAGGGGTGGTGGCCGGCGGCGCGCGACGGCGCCATCCCCGGCTTCGGCCCCCAGGTGGTGGGCTATCCCAGCCATCCCTACTCGATGAAGATGAACTCGCCGTACTTCGTGGCCCTCGCCGAGACCTTCGAGCGGCGCTACGGGGTCGAGTTCCAGGGCATCCGCGACGGCGCCCCGGCCGGCGAGGCCGAGCGGCTGCGGCAGTTCAAGACCAACGTCGACGTGGTGATGTCGGTGCTCGGGCACGACGGCCTCGGCGACTGGCTGACCGACCGCCTGGTCGACGTCGGCGACCGCGTGCGCGACGACACGAAGCTGCGTTTCGACGTCACGCGGGACCCGTTCTGCGACGACCGCCTGCGCGTGGACCGCCTGCCGGTCGAGCCGCAGACGGTGAACGCGCGCCTGAACGGCGAGGCGCAGGAGATCGGCATCGAGCTGTTCAAGCCGGCGGGCGCCATGGCGGGGACGCGGCGGGCCATCTCCGAGGTCATCAAGTGGATGAACCACGTGACCGGTAACCGCTTCCTGACCCTGTCGGCCGACCTCTCCAGCTCGATCAACGTCGAGAAGGGGTCGCTGACCGGCCACTACGACCCGCGGTCGAACCAGGCGGGGACGCGGCTCAAGGCGGCCATCCAGGAGGCGGGCAACGCGTCGACGGCGGTGGGCCTCGTCGGCCAGAGCGCGTCCCTCGACCCCGCCGTGCACAGCGGGGTGTGGGCCCTGAGCGGCAGCTACGGCGCGTTCACGCCGCTCATGTACCTGCCCGCGCGCATCTGGAGCCAGCAGAACCAGGACAGCCCGTTCCGGGTCGGCGTGCTCCACATCCTGGCCGGGCACTCGGGGCCGGAGACGGCGGCCGACGCGCGCACCCACTTCGGCATCTTCGCGCCCCAGGTGTGGAAGCTGTTCCCCCGGGGCCAGGTCATCACCCTGAGCTTCTGGGACTACAACGACGTGGCGCCGGGCTACTTCGCGGCGGCGGAGATAGCGGCGCGCGACCCGCAGGTCGGCGTGATCGTGCTCGAGGTGGCGCGGCCTGACCTGCCGGTGGCCGACCGCTCGACGTTCGCCGACCCCGACCTGCGCGCCGCGGCGAAGGGGTTCTACGTGCTGCGCGACTTCGCGCCGGGCCGGCCCAAGCACGGGTACGTGATCGCCCAGGGGGCCAGCTCGACCTTCAATCTCGTCAAGGCGCTGCCGGCCCTCGAGGAGCGGGGGATCAACGTGAAGGTCGTCGCGGCCATCAGCGAGGAGCTCTTCGACCGCCAGCCCGCCGCCTACCGCGACGCGGTGCTGCCGCCCGAGGCGCGCTACGACCTGATGGTGGTGACGACGGGGACCCGGCGCGTGTGGCCGCTCCGCGACGCGGGGCCGCTGACGGGGGAGTACTCGCTCGTCTCCGACTGGCACGACCGCTGGCTGACCGGCGGCCTGGAGCCGGACGTCATCGCCGAGGCGCACCTCGACGAGGCCTCCGTCATCGCGGGGGTCGTGCGGTTCGCCGAAGAGCGCGACGCGCGCCTCGCCCGGCAGCGGGACGCGCTGGCCGCCCTGTGACCGTCGCCGACGATTCCCGCGGACCGCACGAGCCGCGCCGCCCATCGAGGCGCGCCGGCCCCGGGACCCGGGGGGCGGCCCGTGGCCGGCTCCGCGTTGCACCGGGAGCAAGGCGGGTTGCTCCGCCGCTCGGATGCCACGTGGACTTCCGCACCGGCCGCCGGCCCGCAACCGTCGCCGGCCCACCCGCGGGCTACTCGCGCCGGTAGACCAGCGTGCTGTCGATGTCGCCGCGACGGGTCGACCGCGTCGCCTCGACCGTCATCGTCTGCCCGTCGGCGCTCAGCGTCCGCCGCTCGGCGAACTCCACCGTGAAGTTGCCGAGCGGCGTGCTGGCGCTCTGCGTGCCCTCGGTGACGAGGGCGGCGCCGTCCCAGCGCGATCGGGCCGTCTGCTCGCCTCGCGGTCCCGAGTTGGTGCTCTCCTCGCCGTCGAGGCGGTAGGTCGCGGCCCGGCTGCCGCGGTCGGACTGCTGCTCGATGATGAGCATCGCCGGGGTCTGGACGATGACCAGCGTGCGGGCGCCGCCCGCGGGTCCGCCCCCGCCCTGCCGCCGGCCGCCGCCGAACAGCCGGCGGCCCCCACCGCCGATATCGGGAAGCTCGCTGGCGTCGGCGTCGAGGTGCCAGGTGCCGGAGAAATCGGTGCCCTGGGCCGCGGCCGGCGCCGCGAGGGCTGCCGTCGCCAACAGGGCGAGGGGAACGAACGCAATACGGAGTCTCGTCATGGATGGTCTCCCTGGACAGGCGAGCTTCATCGGTCGCACCGCCCTTCGGTCTTGCGCCGGCCCGCGGGCGCTTCCGCCGCCCGCGCCGTCCGATGCCGACGCGCAATGGCGTGGACCCCGGGGGCGGCCGCTTTATTCCCGATCCCCACCGCACTCGCAACGTCCGTCCGGCCCGTGCCGCACGCTCACCACTTCGCCGCATCGGCGTCCACGTGCGGGCTGATGGCGGCCGACGAGGGCCTTGCCGCGCGCCCGCACTTCGTCGCATTCGGCCGGATTCCCGCCGATCGGATCGGGGGACCGGCGCGGGAGGCCCCGCTCACCGTCGGCGAGCGTGACGAGCCGGCCGTCGCTCGTCCGATCCGCGCCGGATTTCCGTCCCGTTCGCAGCCGCCGCATGCGTTCCGTCGGCCGTCCGTGGCCCCATTATTCACCTTGACAGCGCCGTGAGGCAGCCCCATAATTGGAGTCGGGTACGCGGTCAAGCCCATCCCTCCAGGCGTCGGCTTTTCCCAGGGCCGATATGAGCAGTACGTAGGCGTGGTCCGTCGTTCGCGGCGGAGCAGTGCTTCATGGGACAGTCCGAACAGAGCGTCTTGTTGCGGTGGCCGCCCGAAGCGGGCGGGTCATTGCGCCTGTCCGTGGACGCCGTCGTCGCCCGCGGTGGCGGCAACGACGCCACGGCGCGGTCGCGCTGAACCTCGGCGCCGCCGCACCGACAGGTCGTTCTGCGCAAGCAAGGCTCGGACTCGCCCGGTGGGGCTTTCGGGGAGCAGGTCATGGGAACCGTCGAGGAGGGGAGCATGTCGAACCGGACCGGGATGGTGGCTGGTCTGACCGCGTCGCCGTGGGCGTGGCGCGGGGTCGTTCTGGCGGGGGCGCTCGCGGTGGTGGCGCAGCCCGCGGTGACGTTCGGAGCCGGGGTCGATACCTACAAGTGGCTCGGCGAGCTGGTGGCGCTCGACGAGGGAGCGCGAAAGCTGACCGTCACCTCGCGGGTCCTGGCGCCCGACGGCCTGGACGTCGCCGGGCTGAAGCCGGGTGATCGCATCCTGATCACGTGGTCGGGGTCGGACCACGGCGCCCAGGGCATCGCCGCCGTCGCGCCCGACGACGGCGCGGGCCTGGCGCCGGGCGACCGCTTCCGGCTGCGGGCGCGGTTCGTGGCCGCCGACGCGGCGCGGCAGTCGCTGACGTTCTCGGTCAGCGGCCCGTCCAGCGAGCTGGCCCCGCTGCGGGCGGCCATGCAGGGCACCTGGGCGACGGTCACCTCGCCGCATCGGCCCGCGCACGGGCCGGCCGCGGTGACCGCCGTCGATGCCTACGGGGCCGGGAACGGCCACGGGCCTGCCGCCGGCGACACCTACGACTGGAACGCCGAGCTGGTCTCGCTCGACAACGAGGGCCGGTCGCTGACGGTCAGGTCGCGCCTCGTGTCGCCGACCGCGGCCGCCGACGGGCTCGAGCCGGGCGACGCGATCCGCATCACGTGGTCGGGCTACCGCGACCGCGCGGCCGGCGTCCGGGCCGTGCGCCCCGCCGACGACTCGGGGCTGTGGGGCAGCGAGCGGTTCCTCCTCGACGCCGAGCTCGTCGCGATGGACTCGCGCTACGTCACGTTCTCGGTCGAGCCGCCCGCCGACAGCATCGACGCGGTGCGGGCCCTGAGGCCGGGCGCGTGGGCCACGGGCACGTCGCCGCACCAGCCGTCGGCCAAGGCCAAGGCGGTCGCCGCCTACGCGGCGTCGCCGGCCGACGTCCCCAAGACCGCGGACGCCGCCTACCGCTGGCACGGCGAGCTGGTGTCGCTCGACGACGCCGGCGAGACCCTGACCGTCAAGTCGCGCCTCGTGTCGAACGAGGCCGCGGCGTCGGCGGCGGCCCTCGACAAGGGCGACTCCATCGTCATCACCTGGTCGGGCTTCGAGGACCGGACCGACGGCATCCGCGCCGTCGAGCGCGACTCGGGCCTGTGGGGCGACGGCGGCTTCCTGCTGCAGGCGAAGTTCGTCGAGACGGACGCGGCGCGGCGCTACCTGACGTTCTCGGTGGAGCCGCCCGCGGACCGCGTCTCGGAGCTGCGGGCCATGACCCGCGGTAGCTGGGCGACCCTGTCGTCGCATCACCGTCCCGCCGCCGGCAAGGCCCAGGTGCTGACGTCGACGCCTATGCGCCGTCCATGGCTCCCCGGCTCGCCGGGCGGGCCCCGGCCGCCGGCGACACCTACGAGTGGCGGGGCGCGCTGGTGTCCCGCGACGAGGACGCCGGCACCATCGACGTCCGTTCCCGCATCGTCTCGCCGTCGGGGAGCGTGGCGGCCGACCTGGCCGCCGGCGACCCCATCGTCATCACCTGGTCCGGGTTCGACGACCAGGCCGACGGCATCCGCACCGTGAAGCGCGACGACGGCTCGGGGCTGTGGGGCGGCGACCGCTTCCTGCTGAAGGCGAAGTTCGCCGCGGCCGAGGGCCAGTACGTGACCTTCACGGTCCAGCCCCCGGCCGACAGCGCCCCGCTGATGCAGGGGCTCACCCCCGGCGCCTGGGCCATCGGCACCTCGCCCCACCGGCCCGACTTCGCGGCCGAGGCGGTGACCCTGGTCGACGCCTACGACCCCGCCCGCCGCGCCCGCCGCTACGCGTGGAACGGCGAGCTGGCGTCCCTCGACAAGGCCAACGCCGTCATCACGGTGTCGGCGCCGGTCGAGGAGCATGTCTTCCGTTACGTCGATCGCTTCGGCGAGGGCGATCAGGTCGTGCTGATCTGGACGCCCACCGCGAACGGCGACCGCGCCATCCGGTACCTGGAGCTGCGCGAGCAGTCGGTGCTCGAGCACGGCTACGTGCTGCCGGTGCAGTTCGAGGGTTCCGACGCGGACAGCGGCCGCATCACCTTCAGCACCCCCATCCCCGCGCGTGCGCTACGGGCCCTCAAGGCCGCCGAGCCCGGCGACTGGATCACCGCGACCTCGCTGTTCGACCAGTCGTACGAGCACGCCGCCATCATCGCGATGGCGGTGGAGAGCGACTACGCGGAATAGGAGGACCTGACTTCGGCGGCGGCGGGTAAGTGAAGCCCCGCGCAGCGAACGCTCGCTGCGCGGGGCTTCTTGCTAGGCGGCGCGGATCCACCGAATCAGCGTCTTCAGGTCGGGCGGCTTGCCGTACATCAGCAGCCCGATGCGGAACACCTTGGCGGCGACCCACACCGCGCCCACCACCGACGCCAGACCGACGGCGATCGACAGCCAGACCTCCCACCACGGCGGCGGCTGGCTCGACCCCAGCCGCAGGAGCATGCCGAAGGAGTTGATGGGGGGCAGGTGGCTCACGACGACGGCGAGGGTCGAGCCGGGGTTCCGCGAAACCGCGGGCCAGATGAACCAGGGGACCATGAGCACCAGCATCAGCGGCATCTGCAGCGACTGCGCCTCGGTCATGTCGTTGACGGCCGCCCCCACCGCCAGCATCAGCGACCCGAACATGAAGAACCCGATGAGGAAGAAGATCGCGAGGTAGACGATCAGCCACGGATCGAGGAGGCCGAACAGCGAGAACGTCGACAGCAGGACCAGCCCCATCGCGACGTAGAGGCCGATCATGACGAGGCTGATGGCGACGGCCCCGAGCAGCTTGCCGGCCATCAGCTCCATCGGCGACACCGCCGACAGGAGCACCTCGACCACCCGGCTCGACTTCTCCTCGACCGTCGACGTCAGCATGGTCTGGCCGCCCCCCATGATGCCCATGAACATCAGGATCATGAACGCCATGGGCAGCATGAAGTTGAGTCCGTCGACCGTCTCGCGCTCGGCGTCGGGGCTCACCGTCGTCGACCCCGGCCGCGGCACCCGGAGCAGGGCGTCGATGGCGTCGCGGTCGAGCGACCGGGCCGCGACGCGCGCGTCGACGATGGCGTCGCGGACGCTGTCGTGGATGAAGTCGAGGTCGCGGTCGTCGAGGCCTGGCGGCACGAACAGGTCGTAGGTGCCGAGCGCCTCGCCGGCGTCGGCGGAGGCCACCGCGTGCTCCTGGATGACGATGAGCGCGGTGTGGCGCAGCCCGTCCGGCTCCTCGTTGAGCCAAGCCTTTGCCGCCTCGACGTCCGTGCCGGCCGGCAGCGCCAGCAGCCGCACGTTCGGGGCCGGCCCCAGGGCGTCGTCCATCGCCTGCCCGATCGCCGCCTCGGCCATCCCGCGGACCGCTTCGGGGGCGGCGCCGAGGCCGCGGCGGAACTCGTCCCTCCGCCGCTCGGCCACCGCCTCCGGATCGAGGGCGGCGCTCAACGCCGGCAGGACGGCGCCGGTGGGGTCGACGACGGCGTACTCGCCCTCGACCTGGAAGCTCCGGTCGTCGAAGAGCCGCGGCCCCACGAGAACCATGACCACGCCGATGGCCGGCGCGATGAGCAGCCCCGCGATGAAGCCCTTGGTCAGCACCGTCGCGAGGAAGTCCCGGACGGCGACGTGCAGGATGCGGGTCATGCGGCCCCCTCCTCCGCTTCCGGTTCGCGGACGGCGACGTGCAGGATGCGGGTCACGCGGTCGCCTCCTCCGCCTCCGGCTCCCCGAGCGCGGCGCGCAGCCGGTCCTCGTCGTCGCCTGACGCCCCGCCTGCGACGATGCGGATGAAGACGTCCTCGAGGCGGGGACGGGTGAGCTCGATGCGCGCGGCCGGCACCGTCTCCATGAGCCGTCGCATCGCCGCGGCCGGGTCGGTCCCCTCCCGCAGCAGGATTTCCGACCCGCGATCGGTGTCGCGCACGCGCTCCACCTCGTCGATCGCCCCCAGTGCGGCGGTGTCGGCGGCGGGGTCGAGCGGCTCGAACTGGATGGACCGCGGGTCGTACCGGCTGCGGATGTCGGCGAGCGCGTCGTCGAGCACCTTGCGGCCCTCGTGGACCATGACGATGTGCTCGCAGATCTCTTCCGCCTGCGGCATCACGTGCGTCGAGAAGAGGATGGTGGCCCCCCGGCCGTGCTCCTCGAGGATGAGGTCGCGCAGCATCCGCGTGCTGACCGGATCGAGGCCGCTGAACGGCTCGTCGAGGATGAGCAGGTCCGGCCGGTGAATCGTCGCCGCCACGAGCTGGACCTTCTGCGACATGCCCTTCGACAGCTCGTTGCACCGCTTGCTCTCGACGCCGGGCAGCCCCACGCGCTCGAGCGCGGCCGAGATCCGCCGGTCGAGGTCGGGTCCGTCGGCGCCCTTGAGCCGCGCCATGAACCGGAGGAACGCGCGCACCTTCATGCGCTTGTACAGGCCCCGCTCTTCCGGCAGGTAGCCGATGCGGTCCTTCGCCTCGAGCGCCGACGCGCGTCCGAGGACGGAGACCTCGCCCGCGTCGGGGAAGAGGATCGACATGACGATGCGGATGGTCGTCGTCTTTCCGGCGCCGTTGGGCCCGATGAACCCGTAGAGCCCGCCGCGCGGAATCTCGAGATCGAGGTCGTCGACCGCGGTCAGCTCTCCGAACGTCTTGGTGACGCCGGTCATGCGAATGGCGGTTTCCATGGGCGCTGGGCTCTCCGACGAGTGGCCGCACAGGGTAGCACGACGCCCCCCGGGGTCCCGATGCTCCGTATACGCATCGAGGGCCCCCGTTGTTCGGTCCCCGACGCCATGCCGTGGGCTTCTCGGCGCCGCGCCCGGCCGCGACGGCCGATGGGGGAACGGGGGCCTCACGCGTGGAAATGGCAACCGAAAAAGGGCCCGCGTGGCCACGCGAAGAGGGACCCCCAGTCCTCCCTCAACACGTCAGATTTGGGCCCTCCTGTCTGCGCGTTCCCGGCTGTCGGGCAGGATCGCCGGGGATCGTGCGCGCAGCCGGCGTCGAGGCCGTCAGCTCCCCGAAGCGGGGGCGGAGCGAAACGACGCGCCTTGACGCCGTCGAGAGCACTGGCGAGCTCAGCGAGCCCGCGACGGCGGCCGACGGTACGGAGGCCTCACTCCAGGGCCAGGGCCACGAGGCCGGCGTCGTTGGCGGTGCCGTAGGCGAGGACGATGAACTGCCGGCCGCCTTGCAGGTAGGTCATCGGCGTGCCGGTCGGGGCCACGTCCAGCTCGACCGCGTGCACCGTCTCTCCCGTCGCCTTGTCGAAGGCGAGCAGGAACGGGGTCTCCGACAGCGCGGGGGCGAGGGGCCCGTCGGCGGCGCGGCGGAAGGCGAGGTCGGGGCTGTCGCGCCGGCCCCGGAAGCCGAGGAAGAGCAAGGTCTTCGTGAGGAGCGGCCCCGTATAGGAGCCGCCGCCGAGCGGCCCGGGGTCGGGCACCCCCATGTCGATCAGCTCCTGCCGCGGGCCGTCCCCAAGGGGCGTCATCCAGGCGCGGGTCCCCGTGTTCAGGTCGAACGCGCTGAGCCGGACGTACGGCGGCTTCCACAGCGGAAGTCCGCGCGGGCCGCGCAGGCCGCCCGAGCCGGTCCGGCGGTAGCGGAAGTCGGACGTCGCCGGGTCCGGCGGCGCGAGCTGCACGACGCCGGGCTGCGTGCGCGACGGCACGTAGAGCCAGCCCGTCTCGGGGTCGGCCGCCGCGCCGTGCCAGTTGGCGCCGCCGATCTGGCCGGGCATGAGGATGGTGCCCCGCTTGCCGTCCCCCGCCGCCGTGATCGGCTCGTAGAGCGGCCCCCACGTGAACTCGTCCAGGATCTCGATCGCTTCGGCCCGCAGCTCGGGCGTGAAGTCGATGAGGTCGTCGATGCTCACCCCCTGCCGGTCGAACGGCGGCGGCTTCGTCGGGTGCGGCTGGGTCGGCGACAGGCGCTCGCCCGGCACCGTCGACGGCGGGGCCGGCCGCTCCTCGATCGGCCACACCGGCTCGCCGGTGACGCGGTCGAAGACGTAGGTGTAGGCCTGCTTCGTCACCACCGCGACCGCCCGGATCGGCCGCCCGTCGACCTCGACGTCCACGAGCACCGGGGCCGCCGTCGCGTCGTAGTCCCAGACGCCGTGGTGGACGAGCTGGAAGTGCCAGACCCGCTCGCCGGTGGCGGCGTCGAGGCACACGATGCTCTCCGCGAAGAGGTTGTCGCCGAGGCGGTGGCCGCCGTAGTAGTCGTTGGTCGGGGTGCCCAGGGGCAGATAGACGTAGCCGAGCTCGGGGTCGGCGGTCAGCATGCCCCAGGCGTTGGTCGCGCCCGAGTATTCCCACGAGCCGTCCTCCCACGTCTCGTTGCCGAATTCCCCGGGCTGGGGGATGGTGTGGAACTCCCACAGCTCGTCCCCGGTGCGCACGTCGAAGCCGCGCACGTCGCCGGGCGCGTCGAGCTGGTAGCGGGGGCCGTCGAAGACGACCGAGCCGATCACGACGACGTCGCCGACGACGATCGGCGCCGACATCAGCTGGTAGTCGCGCCGCCGGATGGGCCGGCGCAGCCCCTGGGTGGCGTCGACGGCCCCGTCGGCCCCGAAGTCGGCGACGGGGCGCCCCGTCCGCGCGTCGAGCGCCCACAGGTAGGCGTCGCCGGTGGGCAGGAAGACGCGCGCGTCGCGCCCGTCCGACCAGTAGGCCACGCCGCGCGCGTTGTAGCCGGTGTTGGCGGGCCGCTCGCCCTCCCAGCTTCCGGGGTCGAACACCCACAGGGTCTCGCCCGTCGCGGCGTCGACGGCCGCCGCCTGCGACAGCGACGTCTTGACGTAGAGGACGCCGTCGGCGAGCACCGGCGTCGACTTGAAGGCGGCGGGCAGGGCCGGCAGCGTCGTGCGGTGCTCGGTGACGATGGGGTTGTCTGGCGACTCCCACCGCCAGACCTCGCGGAGCCGGCCGACGTTGCCGCGGTCGATCTGCCCGAGCGGCGAGTACTTCGTGCTGCCGTGGTCGCCCCCGTAGGCGGGCCACTCTCCGGCGGGCGCGCCGTGCTGGGCGGCGGCCGGGCTCCCGAGCAGGACGGCGGTCACGACGGCGGCGGCGATGCGCTGCGGCATGGCGTTCCTCCCGTGCCCACTTGCGGCCGGAACGGCGGCGGCCTCCCTCCCGCGGGGCGGTCCCAGCCAGCCAGGGCGGGTGCGTTTGCCGCCGCGGTCGACTCCCGCCAGTTGGCGAAGGACATTATCATGCTCCGGAGAACGGCCGGCAGGGCGCAGCAGGGCGCCTCACGCACGGAGCTGCAAGTGCTGGCGGGACTCCGGCGTCGGGCGCGGAGCCGCTCGTCGGCCGAGAGTGAGCAGGTAGAACGGACCCGTCCCCCGAGGAGGACGATGTCCACCCCACACCTTCGCGCCGTGGACGGTTCCGGCGCGGGGCGCGGAGCCGCTCACAGAACGAACGTGAGCAGGTAGAACAGCCCCGTCCCCCCGAGGAGGACGATGCCCACCCACGAGAGGACCAGCATCGCCCGGCCCGGCCGGTGCTCGGCCGGCATCTCGGGCGAGCCGACCGCGCGCAGGTTCAGGTAGCCGAGGACCGGGCTGGTCAGGAACGTGAGGGTGGTGGCGAAGTCGATCATCGTCGTGAGGTTGCCGATGAACAGGGCCAGGACCACCAGGGTGAGGAGCATCACGCCGGCGAGGCTCCACCAGTAGACGGGGCCGCACGGCGCCGGCCGCGGGGCCGCCGGTCCGGACCGCAGGACCGCGAGGGTGCGCTCGATCGAGCGCGGGCCACCGTCGA
This sequence comes from Vicinamibacterales bacterium, assembly GCA_965116765.1. GTDB lineage: Bacteria > Acidobacteriota > Vicinamibacteria > Vicinamibacterales > UBA8438 > JAJEEA01. The sequence continues at coordinate 4,453,407 of OZ220718.1, forward strand.
GGACGGTCAGCGCCGTCGACAGCATGGTGGTCACCACCGCGGCCAGCACCACCGGCCGCGTCCAGGCGCCGAGGGTCGCGCTGTACAGCTCGACGAGCTGGGTGGAGAACCTCGGCCCCTCCGGCGCGAACGTCTGCCCGGACCCGAACATCACCGCGGCGCCGAGGGTCAGGAAGGCGAAGGCGAGCACCCCGGTGCCGACGTACCCCACGAGGAAGTCCTGCCGCGCCGTCGCCACCGTGGCCGTCCGGCCGGTGTCGTCGTTCTTGGCCAGGGTCCACAGCGAGCTCCAGACGGCGCTGTCGACCCCCGACGGCATCCATCCCGCCAGGGCGAGCAGAAAGACGAACGGCACCGCCGAGCCGACGAGCCCGCCCGGCCACAGCGCGAGCGTCGACACGTCGGCGCGCGGCAGGCTGACCGCCGCCGCCAGCAGCGTCGACAGCGCCAGCAGCAGCACGATCACCTTGATGGAGAGGTCGAGGCCCCGGAACCGGCCCCACCACAGCAGGGCGGCGACCGGCGCCATCACCGCCGCCGCCAGCACCGGCAGCGACCAGTCGAGGCCGAGGGTGAAGCCCACGAGGTAGGCGGTGAACATCACCACCGCCGGCGGCACCGTGGCCGTCGTCGACACCGTGATGACGAGGTAGAGCCAGAGCGCCCAGCGGCCGACCCGCCCGTAGCCCTCGACGAGGCTCTCGCCGGTGGCGGCGGCGTAGCGCGGGCCGTACTCGAAGAACGGGTACTTCAGGACCAGCGCGATCAGGACGATGCCGGCGAGGCCGAACCCCGCGGACGCCCCCGCCCGGGTCGACTGCACCAGGTGGGAGACCCCGATCGCGGTGGCCGCCCAGAGCAGGCCGGGGCCGAAGGAGGCCGGGAGTCGGAAGCGGGACACGGTCGAGACAGGCACGGCGCTGCTCCAGGCTCAGAAGGGCGCGAGGATGCCGAGACCCGCCGCTTCCGCTCTCGCTACGGCGGTCTCCGCGATGGCGATGTCCTGGGCGGCGTTGCCGACCGACTCGAAGAGGGTGAAGTCGCGGCCGCAACGGCCCGGGGGCGCCGCCCCGTTCACGATCTCGCCGATCTCGGCGTCGACCGCATCCTTGCCGATCAGTCCCGAGTCAGCCGGCACGATGAGGTCTCCCGTCTCCGACCAGGCCGCCTCGCGCTGATCGACCACCACGCGGGCGCGCCGTACGAGGTCGACGTCGACCTCCTGCATGTCGGGGCGGTAGGAGCCGACTGCGTTCACGTGCGTCCCGGGCGCCAGGTCGCTCGTGGTGAAGACCGGCGTCGTGCCGCTGGTCGCGGTCACCACCAGGCCGGCGCCGTCGAGCGCGGCTGCGGCGTCGGGGACTGCGCGGACGGTGGGCGGCGAAGCGGGGCCGTCGTCCGGCACGAGGGTGTCGGCCTCTTCCGACAGCCGGGCGGCCAGGCGCTCGGCGCTCGCGCCCGAGCGCGACACGATACGCACCTCGCGGAGCCGCCGCGTGCGCGCGAGGAGCTCGACGTGCGACCGTCCCTGCGCGCCGGCGCCGAACACCGCGAGGACGTCGGCGTCGGCCTGGGCGAGCAGGTCCGTGGCGAGCGCGCTCGCGGCGGCGGTGCGTACCTCGGTCAGCGACGTGCCGTCGAGCAGCGCGCGGGCGCGACCCGTCTCCGCGTCGAGCAGGAGCACCGCGCCCTGCACCGCCGGCGCGCCGCGCGACGGATTGTCGGGAAAGACGGACACGACCTTGGCGCCGAGCGCGGGCCGCGCGCCGAGGACGGCCGGCATGACGAGCATGAGCCCGCGGGCGCTCTCGAGGTGGCTGCGGACCGGGACCGTGGCCGTTCCCCCCGACAGCTCCCCGAAGGCAGCTCGCATGGCATCCACCGCGTCCCGGGCCGAAAGGGCGCGTCGCACGTCGGCGGCGGAGAGGACTCGAATCGGCAAGGCGGCCGTCCTGCTGGGGCAGCGACACAGTGTAGCGCAGCGTCGCGCGTGAACGCGGTCGGAGCGGGGTGGACGAGAACGGCCATCTGGTCCATGATGGGCGCATTCCGGGAGAGACGCGCAGGAGGGAACCGAAGATGAATCATCGCAGTCAGGTGGCGACGTTCGCAGTGGCCGCGGGCGTGGCGCTGATGCCGGTGCTCGCGGCGGCCCAGCCGGCGGACGAGACCGGCGCCCGGACCCCGTGGGGGCATCCCGACATCCAGGGCATCTGGGACTACCGCACGCTGACCCCGCTCGAGCGGCCCGAGGAGCTGGGGGACAAGGCGTTCCTCACCGAGGAGGAGGCGTCGAGCCTGGAGCAGGAGACCCTGGCTCGCAACGAGCTGCTGCTGAACCGGCCTCCCGAGACGACGTCGGCCAGCGACCAGGTCGACCGGCGGGAGGACGGCACGCCCGGCTTCTACAACAACTTCTGGCTCGACCGCGGCACCACCGCCATCGCCACGCGGCGCACGTCGCTCGTCGTGGATCCCCCCGACGGCCGCCTGCCGGCCCTGACGGAGCCGGCGCGGCAGCGCGCGGAGTCGGCCGAGGCCGAGCGCATCGCCGCCGTGCGCCGGGGACGGCTGCCCGCGGCCAGCTACACCGACCTCGACGCGGGAGACCGCTGCATCCAGCACGCCAAGGCCGGCCCGCCCATCAGCACCGGCGGCTACAACAACAACATCCAGATCTTCCAGACCCCCGACCACGTCGTCATCCTGGCCGAGCAGAACCACGACGCGCGCATCGTCCCCCTCGACGGGCGCCCCCACGTGTCGCCCCGGGTGGCGCAGTGGATGGGCGACTCGCGCGGCTACTGGGACGGCGAGACGCTGGTCGTCGAGACCGTCCACTTCAACGGCAAGCACGACCAGATCGGGCGCCCGCTCCTGAGCTCGGGCGAGAACCTGTCGCTCGTCGAGCGGTTCACGCTGATGGACCCCGAGAACCTGATGTACGAGTACACGGTCACCGACCCCACCATCTGGACGAGCGCCTGGACCGCCCAGCACCCGATGAAGCGGAACCCCGACCTGCTGTTCGAGTTCGCCTGCCACGAGGGCAACTACGGCATGGAGGGCATCATGGCCGGCTCGCGCGCGCAGGAGGCGGCGGCCGCCGCCGAGGCAGGGTCGCGCTAGGAGTCTGTGCAACGACGATCCGGCCGCGCTCACGCATCACTACGATGTGTGCTCCGTTCGCCAAGGAGTTGACCCCCACAAGGCTCATTCACGACGCGAGGCCAGCTTCATGAACCATCGCTGCTGCTCGACCAGGCCGGACGTCGGTCGAGGCGCACGGGGCGGGACCGTGTAGTCTGCCTCGCCGCACAGGAGGGCGAGCGCCTGCTCCGGATCGAGCCGACGCAGCTCCTCGCGCCGCACCCGTTCCAGCCGCGGCCCCGCCTGCTGCCAGGTCTTCACCCAGCGGCGCGCGAGGGCGTTCTGATCGGGGCTCCGGCGTGGGGGTCTATCCTCGGCCACGAGCCAAGTATAGGCCCTCCGGCTCCGAAGGCCCCCGGCCTGCCGCAAGTTCCAGGTGAAGTGGATAGCGGAGGGCGCGGCCCGGTCAGCGCCCCCGCCACCCGTGGTCGTGCGCGTCGGCCATTACTCCGACGGCTCGATGCGCAGCAGCGCGCCGTCGTCGACGTGGTCGGTCAGCACGTAGAGCAGTTCGTCGGGCCCCTGGCGCACCTCGCGGATGCGCTGGCGGAACTCCTGCAGCAGCGACTCGCGGCGCAGCTCCTCCATCAGGTCGTTCATGACGATGCGCTGGAGGTTGCCGGTGCCGGGGATGCCGCCCTCCTGGAGGGCGCCGACGAAGACGTTGCCCTGCCAGGCCGGGAACGCGTCGCCGGTGTAGACGGCGAGGCCGGCGGCGGCGATGGCGGGCAGCCACACCACGACCGGCGACTCGTAGCCGTCGCGCGTGGGATGCGACGAGACGCGCGCGCCGGGGTAGAGGCGCCCGAAGCTCATCAGCGGCCAGCCGTAGTTGCGCCCCGACTGCAGGATGTTGAGCTCGTCGCCCCCGTTGGGGCCGTTCTCGTGCTGCCAGATGTCGCCGGTCCCCGGGTGCAGCGCGAGGCCGAGGGTGTTGCGGTGCCCGATGGTGTAGATCTCCGGCCGGTGGCCCGGCTCGTTCACGAAGGGGTTGTCGTCGGGCACGGTGCCGTCGTCGTTGAGGCGCAGCACCTTGCCGCGCAGGCTCATGGGGTCTTGCGGGGCCATGAGCAGATCCCCGTCCTGCGACCGGATGCGGCCGCCGGTCGACATGTAGACCTTGCCGTCGGTGCCGAAGGCGACGCGGCCGTTCAGCCCCGAGTTGGTGTAGAAGGGCTCGGTGACCACGAGGTCCTCGACATCGTGGAGGGCGTGCCCCTCGAGCCGGCCCCGCGCGAGGGCGGGCGAGCCGCGGCCGTCGTCGTGCCTCGGGGCCGCCTTGGTGTAGGTCATGTAGACCAGGCCGTTGTCGGCGAACTCGGGGTGGAGGGCCACGTCCATCAGGCCGCCGTTGCCGTCGGTGCGCACCTCGGGCACGCCGGCGATGGGGTCCGGGTCGAGCACGTCGTCGCGCACCACGCGCAGGCGGCCGTCGCGCTCGGTGACGAGCATGCCGCCGCCGGGCATGAACGCGATGGCCCACGGGTGCGACAGCCCTCTCGGGCCACCACGCTGACGCGTATCTCGTGCTGCTCGGCGGTGTCGATGACCCAGGGGCCGTCGCCGAGCGGCGGCACCGGCACGCCGATGGGCTCGTCCTGGGCGTGGGCGACCGCGAACAGGCAGAGCAGCAGGGGCGCCGTGAAGAGTACCGAACGTCTGAACTTCATGCCAACCTCCCGAATGAGCCGTTGCCGGCTCTCTAAGTGACTCTCGCCGTGCCGCGACGTCGGCCAGCCCGACAGCCGCGGCAGGACCCGTTGCATTCGGGCAGCGGGCATCAGGCCGCCGATTCACGAAGAGCTCCCGGCCGGGGAATCGTTGCCTGGGGCTGCGTCGACGCTACGGGGCCGCCCACCGACAACCCTCCCACCGGTCTGCACCGTTCGACGGCGCAGCCGGCCAGTGTCCCGTAAACCATGGTTCGCGAAACAGTTCTGCGCTGCGGTTCTCTAGTGTTCACGGGCATCGTTGCAGCGATCGAGAGCTTCGCGAACTTCACGGCCGGGACGCTAGCCCGCCCATCGTCGCCTTCGGCTCCGCTGGGCGCCCAACCAACCCTGCTAGGAGTCTGCACCGTTCTACGGCGCAGACTCCTAGTCGACCGGCAGGAGCGGCTCCACGCCCTCCGGCAGGTGCTGGTCGAAGGCGGCCAGCACCGCGGCGTCGGCCGCGTGGGACCCCATGAGGCCCACGATGTCCACCAGGTCCTGCACGCCGTACGCCTGCTCCGTGCGCGCGTAGGTCTCCGCGCTGACGTTGTGAACCGCGCCGAAGAGCTCGCGGCCGAACGCGATGAGGGCGGCGTCCTTCTCGTCGAGCCCCGTCAGCGGACCGCCGTGCCGGATGACGTCGATCACCTCGGGCTCGACGCCGGCCTCGAGCGCCTTCGGCTCGTTCAGCGTCCAGTCGACCTGCGAGTCGTGCATGCGCGCCGTCACGAGGACGGCGATCTGCATGGTCCGGCGCCCCACCCGGTCCTCGAGCGTGTCCTGCCCGGCGCCGTAGGCGCGGATGACCCCGGGACCGATGCCCGACGGCGACAGCATGCGGCCGTACAGCTCGGCCACCGAGGTCCGGCTGGCGGGGCTGATGAGCGGCAGCCGGCTCCGCGAGTCGGGGTGGATGTCGTCGGGATGGGTGAAGGGCAGCGGCAGCGACTGCCGCCAGCCGGCCGGCATGCGCTGGTTGAACGCGGTCAGGGTCGCCGCGGTGCTCGCGTAGCGGCCCATCACGTCGACGATGTCGACGAGGTTCGTCTTGCCGTGCAGGGCCAGCGCCCGGGCGTAGGTGTCGGCGCTCAGCTTCCGCGTGCCGAACAGCTCCCGGCCGAGCTCGATGATGATCGCCTCGCGGTCGCTCAGCCCCGTCAGCGGCCGCCGGTGCCGCACGACGTCGATGATGCCGTCGTCGAGCCCGACCGCGAGCGCCTCGAGCTCGTGCAGCGCCCACTCGTAGGGCTGGTCGTACTCGCGGGCCGTGGTCAGCACCGTCAGCTCGGTCAACTGGCGGCCCATCGGCGCCTCGAACCGCAGGCTCGCCCCCGACCCGTGCAGCCGCAGGGCCGCCGCCCCGGTGGGGGCCCCGGCCGGGCCCGCCACCGCCGCGTCGAAGGCCTCTCGGCGCGCCGGATCGAGCTCCTCGCGGTCGATGGGCGGCAGTCGGCTGCGCGACTCGGGGTTCACGTCGTCGGGAAGCTGGCCGGCGTGCGCGGCCGGCGTCCCGGCCGCGAGGAATCCGACGCATGCCAGCAGGACCGCAGTCCGTGTCCATCGCCTCATGTCGCGTCTCCTGTTCTCGAACGGTGTCGCGTCGGCCTCATTCTATTGCTCGCGCGCCGACGATCAACCTGTTCACGGCGCGACGACGGCGATCCCTTCGATCTCCAGCAGCGCCCCGTCCGCGAAGAGCGACTGGATGCCGAGCAGGGTCGCGGCCGGCGCCGTCTCGTCGGCGAAGCCGTGCGCCTGGCGGGCGGCGTTGACCGCCGCGAAGTCGCCCTGGGTGTACTCCGGCATGTAGATCACGACCTTCAGCAGGTCCTCCGGCCCGGCGCCGGCTGCCTCGAGCCGCCGCTTGAGGTTGGCGTAGACCTGGTCGGCCTGGCTCTCGAGGGAGTCGCCGGGCTGACCCACCTGGCCCGAGACCTGCACCACCTTGGGCCCGCCCGGGCCGCGCGACGACACCGCCTGCGTGAAGCCGGTGGCGGGGTCGATGAACTCGCGCTCGACGGCGTTCCCGTCCACCTCGACGACGGCGATGCCGTCGATCTCGACCAGGAACTGCTCGGAAGCGAGGGCGGGAATCCCCAGCAGCGTGCTCGCCGGCATGTCGTCGAGGGCCAGCGCCTGCTCGCGGCCGGCGCGGTACTCGGCCAGGTGCGTCGCCGGATCGAAGTCGACGATGTAGGTGGTGGCCTTGACGAGGTCCGCCAGCGACGCCCCCGCCGCGTCGAGCTGCTCGCCGACCCTTCCCCACACCGCCGCCGTCTGCGCCGCCACGCCGTCGCCGCCGCCGACCTGCCCGGCCACGTACACCGTCTTCACGCCGTTCGCGGTCACCGCCACCGCGCCGTGGAAGCCGTTCGACGGGTTGAAGCGCTCGATCGTGAGGTCGGTCCCCGGCTCCGCCACCACCGCGATCGCCTCGATCTCGACTCGCAGCGGCTCCGCGAACAGCTCCCGCACCCCGATCATCGTGCTCGCCGGCCAGTGCGGCTCGGGGAAGGTCGCCAGCCGCACCTCGGCGATCAGCGGATACTGCGCGGGCTCGAAGTCCTTCACGAAGATGCGGACCTTCACCACGTCCGCGGGCGTCGCCCCCGCCTGCTCGAGCCGCCGCACCACCCCCGCGAACGCCGACTCGACGTGCTCGCGCAGCGTCTCGCCCTGTCCGACCTGCCCGGACACGAAGACGGTCTTGACGCCGTCGTGCGTCGACGTGACGACCTGCGTGAAGCCGCCCATGGGATCGATGTACTCGACCTGCGCCGCCGCCGCGACCGGCATCAGGGCCGCGAGCAGGGCGGCGAGGGAAAGCCTGGTTCTGTACGCCATGTTCTGTTCTCCATCCGGCCGCGCGTTCATCGCGCGCGCCGGTCCGACAGGATGATACCCCGTGGCGGTCATCCTTGCCGGACTGTTCCGATGCCGCCTCGATGGCGGACGCGGGAGGCGCTGGGGCGGGCCGCCCGAAAGGAGGATCTCACGGAGTACGCCGGTCTGGATGAGCTCCAGGCTGCGCACGGCATGCCCCGACCGTGTCAGAAAAGCCGGTGAGCGGGTACCGCCCAGAGGCGCGCGGGCCGAGTGGCGCCAGCTCTTCACCACGGTGGACGACGAGGCCGCCGACCCATTCCTCGCCCAGCGCTTCGGCGAGGGCCCGGAGACCGGTGCAGTCGCCGGGGCCGACGCGGGCGCGGTTCTTCACCTCGACGCCGATGATGCCTGCGGGCGTCGCCGCCAGCAGGTCGACCTCGCGTCCCGACCGCGTCCGGTAGAACCAGAGCGACGTGTCGCGACCCAGGGTGTCTATCCACTTCCGGGCCTCGGAGACCACCAGCGTCTCGAACTGCGGTCCGGTGAGCTCGCCCCAGGCGCGCGTCCCGTGGCGCAGCAGGCCGAGATCCATCCAGTAGAGCTTGGGGCTCTTCACCGTCGCGCTGGTGAGGTTGCGGCTGTAGGGCGGCAGCAGCACGACCTGGTAAGACAGCCGCAGGTACTCCAGGTAGCGGCGCGCGGTCGCGGGGCTGACGGCCGCGTCGCGAGCGAGGTCCGCGTAGTTGAGGAGCTGGCTGGTGCGCAGCATGGCCAGTTGTTGCAGGGCGCGGAACGGCAGGAGGTCGGAGACGCTGTGCGCAGCATGGCCAGTTGTTGCAGGGCGCGGAACGGCAGGAGGTCGGAGACGCGGGTCAGGTCGGCGAGGTCGCGTTCGAGCCAGGTCTGCTGGTAGGAGCGGAGCCACTCGCGCCGGTCTTCGTCGTCCAGCCTCAGCAGCTCGGGCATGCCGCCCCAGGCGGCGAGGTGGTCGAGCGCCTCGATGTGCCGCGTGGCCTCGTAGCCGAGCAGGCGGGGCGGCTCGGCGGCCAGGGTCTCGGCGAAAGAGGCCGGCTCGGTGATGAGCCGGTCGAACAGCGGAGGCGCCGGCGTTTCCTCGGCCGGGGAGCGCAGCTCGGAGGTCATCAGCGGCCACAGGTCGTAGACGAAGGCCCGTCCCGCCAGCGATTCGCGCACGCGATCGAGGAGCAGGACCCGGGACGATCCGAGCAGGACCGAGAACGCTATCTGCCGCTCGTCGTAGGCCAGCTTCACTTTGTCGAAGACGACCGGCTCCTTCTGCGCCTCGTCGATGACGGCGGGGCCGACGGCGCGGCCCCAGCTTCCGCTGCGCAGGCCGCGCACGGCTTCCCGCTCTTCGATCGCGTCGAGGTTCAGGTAGTGGAGATCGCGGTACCAGCGTCGTGCGAGGGTGGTCTTGCCGGTCTGGCGCGCGCCGGTGAGGACGACGAGACGCCGCCTGTCGGCCGATGGAAGCCGCGTGCCGAGCCAACGAAATACCTGCTTTTCAGTTTCCACTGTGACTGATTCTACAGGTAAAACGGTCACAGCTGGTATGGATTTGCGCCCCAATCACGACGAACCCGGCGCCCAGCGGAGCCGAAGGCGACGATGGGTGGGCTAGAATCCGGCCGAGGGTGACGTTGAGGGAGATGCTCGGCACGGCGTTGTCCATCGCGGGCCTCGTGGCGGTCGGGTGGCTCGTGCTGGTGGCGCTGCTCGCACTGCAGGAGCGCCGCCTCATCTTCTTTCCCACCCGGACGCTCGCCGGCGCCCCGGCCGATCTCGGGCTTCGCGCCGAGGAGCTGTCGATCGCGGCGTCGGACGGCGTGACGCTCCACGGCTGGTGGATCGAGGGGCCGGGCCGGCGGGTCCTGATCTGGTACCACGGCAACGCCGGGAACGTGGGCGACCGGCTGCACAACGCGCGGTGGTTCGTGGACCGGCTCGGTGTCGACGTCGTGCTCGTCGACTACCGGGGCTACGGTCGGAGCGGGGGCACGCCCGACGAGGCCGGCGTCTATCTCGACGGCCTGGCCGTCTACGACGCGGTGACGGCGCGCTCGGTGCGGGCCGACGACGTCGTCCTGTTCGGCCGGTCGCTCGGCGGCGCGGTCGCCATCGAGACGGCGCTGCGGCGCCCCGCGGGCGGCCTCGTGCTCGAGTCGGTCTTCCGCTCGGTGCCGGCGCTGGCCCGCGAGCACTACTGGTTCGTCCCGAGCGCGGTCGTCCGGACGCGGATGGACAACGAGTCGAAGATCGGCCGGGTCGAGATCCCCACCCTCGTGCTGCACGGCGACCGCGACGCCATCGTCCCCCTCGCGCACGGCCGCCGCCTGTTCGAGCTGGCCGCCCGCCCCGCGGGCTTCCACGTCATCGAGGGCGCCGGGCACAACGACACGTGGCTCGTCGGGGGCAGGCCCTATGCCGACGCGTGGAGCGCATTCCTGAGAGATACCGCCGGCCCGTCCGGGTGACGGGTGGCCGCCGTGGCACGGGCATCGCGAGGGTCCACATGGCCGGGACCGCGGCGGGCTGCGCCCGAGCCGGACCCGACCCGAGGCGGGATGCGGTAGCCGAACGCGCGAGGCCGTGCCGCAGGCGGCCCGAGAGTGAGCACGTCGCGAGCACCGGCAAGGACCTGCGCACACTGCGGCCCATGGTCGCCGGAGGCGGCGGTTTCATGCGTCGCGCAGCGTGTCGAGCGGATCGATCCGAATGGCCCGTCGCGCCGGGAGCCAGCAGGCGAGCAGGCCGACAGCGAGCAGGACCATGGTGACCGCTCCGAACGTCAGCGGGTCGGCGGGCGGGACGCCGAAGAGCACGCTCTCGATGACGCGTGCCGCGGCCGCGGCGCCCAGCAGGCCGACGATCATGGCGTGACGCAGCACTAGTCGGGCCTGTCGCCCGAGGAGCCGGCGGGGTAGACGGGCGGCGTGGCGATCGCGCTGCCGTCCCGTCCCGAGCCGTCGAGGGCGCCGGGTTGCAGGAAGCCTTCCTCGGCGTCCCGGTTGTTGTCGGTGCAGGCGTACTCCATCAGCTCCCAGTCCGGGGGGGCGAGGGGCATGACCCATCCCGTCGTCCAGGGCTCGGTGTAGAACTTGGGGTCGTCGATGGTCGCCTCGTACCAGAGCTCGTTGGCGCTGATGCGGCGCCAGCGCTCGATGACGTGCAGCTCGTCGCTGTGCCGGTTGCCGTGCGAGTCGAGCCACGTGGAGCCCGACAGGTTGACGGTGTCGATGACGAGGGTGTCGCCGTCCCACCGGCCGACGGAGTCGCCCATCAGGGTCGTCGGCCACGTCGGCCGGTGCTCCCGTCCGTCGGTCCAGATGACCCGGAAGTTGTGCATGTACTCGTACAGGAACAGCACGCGGTCGGGAAGCTGGACGATCTCCATCGGATAGGGCGAGCTGTTCATCCGCGGTATGCCCGGGAAGCGGCAGTAGCTCGTCGGGTCGATCAGGTTCGCCACGTCGTTGAACGCCTTCAGCCCCGCCTCGGTGAAGGGGAGCGGCTCTATCGGCGCCGAGGTGTTGGGGTGGGTCCCCTTGTTCCAGAAGCCCGAGAGGTCGGCGCGGCCGTCCGGCGCGCGCGGAATCGGGGTGCCGTCACCCGGCGGCTGCTCGGTCAGCACCGGGGTGCTCTGCCCGGCGGCGACGCCCGCGGAAAGGCCTAGCGCCCCCGTCACGAGCGTGGCGAAGAAGACGAACGAGCCGGCTCTGCTACCCATGGGGCGATCTCCATCAGGCTCCGCGCTAGCGTTGCGGCGGGCCGGCGGCCGGCCCGCCGTCGTTGGCGGCGGCGTACACGGTCCGCCCGCCGAACACCCACGTCCGGCCGTTGCAGACGGTGCGGCCGTTGCGGGCCTGGAAGCCGTAGATCGTGATGGGCTTGCCCACCTCGACCGAGTTCCTCGTCCAGCCCCGACGCGTGAGGTTGTTGGGGTTGTCGCCCTCGCACTCCCAGGCCGCGACCTCCCCGTCGGGACCGGCCACCTCCAGGTAGACCCAGATGTGGGGGTTCTGCCACTCGACGCGGGTGACGGTGCCCTCCAGGGTCACCGGCCGGTTGGCGTCGAACTGGGCGGCGAACGAATGATGCGCCCGCGCCGGGGCAACTGCCGCGAACATCGCGGCGGTGACGGCGGTGACGGCCAGTAGCGCTCGCATTGCGGAAACCTCCCTCACTGCTTCACGGCCGCGACGGCGGCGGCCGAGAGCTGCGCCGTCGTGCCGCCGGGGGTCCAGATGTTCGACGGAATCTGCCGGCCGGTGCGCACCCATACGAGATCGAGGCTGGGGACGACGACCGCGATCTGGCCGCTGTTGCCCCAGGCGGCTACGGCGTCGGGAGGCGTGCCCGGCAGCAGCCGCCGGCGCACGAAATCCGATTCGCGGAAGCTGAGATACCAGTCGCCCGAGTTGAGGTGCCAGAACAGGCCGTACGACGGGTTCGCCTTTGGGGCCGGGGCCGTGCGCAACTGCGCGATGTAGTCTGCCGCCAGGTAGCGCTGCCCGTTCCACAGGCCGTCGTTCAGCATCACCTGGCCGATCTTGGCGAGGTCGCGGGGGCGCATGCGGATGCTCTGGTACCCGAGCAGGCGCTCGTCGGTGTGGATCTCCACCCAGTACGCGCCCTCCATGCCGAGCGGCTCGAACAGCTCCCGGCGGGTCAGGTCGGGCAGGCTCAGGCCGGTGGCGCGCTCCAGCGCGGTGAACAGCACCCGGTAGGCCGCGTTGTTGTAGATGAAGTAGTCGAGCGGCGCGTGGGTCATGCCCCGCGCGAGCGCCGCCTCGAGCTGGCTGCGCCCCGCCTCGCGGTCGGCCCGGTCGAGGGCCGGCCACTGGGCGAGGCCCGACGCCATCGCCATCACGTTGCGGAACGTCATGAGGTCGCGGGTCTGTCCGGCGAGCTCCGGCACGAAGTCGACGAGGGGCTGGTCGAGCGACTCGATGTCGCCGCGCGCGAGGACGCGGCCCACGAGGAGGGCGAACGGTCCCTTGGTCCCCGAGTAGGTCTGCTGCACGTCGTCGGGGCCGCGGTCGTTCCAGTAGCGCTCGAAGACGAGGCGGCCGTGGCGGATGACGAGCAGGGAATCGGCGTGCGTCGATTCCGCGAGATGGGCGAGCCGTTCGAGGCCGGCGGGGTCGAAGCCCGCCTCCTCGGCGTCGCCGGCCGGCCAGGGCGCGGTGTCGGGGCCCGGCCACGGCTCGGTGCCGACCTGCCGGCTCGCGGGCTGCGCGACGGCCGCGACGGCCGCCAGCGTCACCGCCGCCGCGGTCGCCAGCCCCAGGAGCTCGCGGGCGAGGCCCCGCTGCCCCCGACCGGCGGTGCATCGCGTGTGGACTGCGTTGCTGCTCAGGCTCGTGGTCTTCATGATTCGATGTAGAGTAGCACCAAACGGGCGCGGTCGGGCCGAGGTGCATATTCGACCGAGGAGCAACGCAGTCAGGCGGGATGGATCGCCGCTCGAATGCAGCGGGGACTTTCGCCACGGGCTGCTGGTCCTGCCGCATGCGACGGGATGCCGCTGCCCGCGGTCGGGCCGAGGTGTGACGGCGCGGGAGGCAGGGAGCATCGTCGGTCGAGTAGCCCTCGGGGCACGAGCGGCCCGACAGTTGAAGGGAGAAAGGCAATGGCGGACGCACGGTTGACGATGACGCGGCGGGAGTGCCTGGGTGCGCTCGCCGCCACCGCGGCGTTCCCGGCCCTGCGCGGCTCGGCGACCGAGGGCAAGCCGATGCGCGGCGCCTTCATGATTCTCAGCACCCCGTACACCGCCGCCGACGAGGTCGACTACGAGGACCTCGCCGGCGAGGTCGACTTCTGCGACCGCTGCGGCATCGAGGCCCTGGTGTGGCCGCAGAACTCGAGCGAGCAGCGCTACCTGAGCAAGGCCGAGCGCCTGCGCGGGTTCGACGTGCTGGCCGAGGCCAACCACGGCCGGGCCCCCGCCCTCGTGCTCGGGGTGCAGGCCGACGACACCGCCGGCATGCTCGAGTACGCCCGCTACGCCGAGGCCCTCGAGCCCGACGCGATGATCGCCATCCCGCCCCGCACCGCGTCGTCGCTGGCCGACTTCCGCGACTACTACGCCGCCCTGTGCGACGTCACCGGCCGGCCCGTCTTCGTGCAGACGAGCGGCGGGGCCCCCGACATCGAGCCGACGGTCGACTTCCTGGTGTCGCTGGCCCGCGAGTTCCCGCAGTGCGGCTACGTCAAGGAGGAGCACCCGCCGGTGCAGGAGCGGATGCTCGCGCTGATGAAGCACCGGCCCGACCCCATCAGGAGCATCCTCGGCGCCAACTTCGGCCGGGCCTGGGCCTACGAGATGCGCCTCGGCACCGACGGGGTGATGACCGGCGGGGTGATGTACGCCGACATCTACGCGGGGCTGTGGGACCTGCACCAGGCGGGCCGGCCCGACGAGATGCGCGACCTCTACGGCAAGCTGCTGCTGATGCTGAACCTCGACCGGCTGATCCCCGGCGTGCGGCTCCACGTGCTGCAGAAGCGCGGCCTGTTCAAGACGACGAAGTCGCGGCGCGGCGAGTACAGCTTCAGCAAGGCCGAGATCGACGAGATCGAGCACCGCTTCGCGGCCCTCGAGCCGCATCTCCGGGCGTGACGGCGGGATGCGGCCGACCTCTTTCTACGAGCCTGACGGCGCCGCCGGCCGCTTTCGCGCGACGGACTGGACCCGCGGCCCGTGGAGCCGGGACCACCAGCACGGCGGACCGCCGGCGGCCCTGCTCGCCCGCGCCGTCGAGGCGGTCCTCTCCGACCGGGACTGCGCCATCGTCCGCTTCACGGTGGAGTTCCTGCGGCCGGTGCCGATCGCTCGGTTGCGGGTGGAGACCGAGGTGCTCAAGCGCGGCCGCCTCGTCGAGCGACACGCGGCGCGACTGTGGTCCGGCGACGATCTGGTGCTGACCGCGGTGGCGCTGTGTCTTCATCGGAGGCAGGTGACCCTGCCTCCGACAGAAGCAAAGCCCGTTCCGCCGCCCCCGCCCGACGCGGCCGAGCCGTACACCTTCCCGTTCTTCCCCGATCCCGTCGGCTACCAGACGGCGATGGACGTGCGGTACGTCCGAGGTGCGTGGGGGCAGTCCGACATCACCTGCTGGATGCGGCAGCGCTGTCCGCTCGTGCCCGGCGAGGCGCCGACCGGGTGGCAGCGCACCCTGGTCGCGGCGGACGCCGGCCACGGGGTCGCGGTGCCGGTTCCGCTCGAGCGGTACACCTTCATCAACGCCGACCTCTCGGTGCACCTCGTGCGCCCGCTGCGCGGCGAGTGGGTCGGCCTCGAGTCCCGCAGCGTGGCCGAGCCGTCGGGCATCGGGCTCTGCCGGACCCGCCTGTGGGACGCCGACGGCGTGGCGGGGCGCGGCGCCCAGAGCCTGGTCGTCGCCGCCCGCGAATGAGGCCGCGGGCGGCCTGTCGCGACAGTGATCGATACGGATTCGCCAACTGTGCTCGGGCTCGGTCCGCCCTCCACGGTTCCGAGCGCTTCGCAGACGGCAAGGTGATTCCCGTCAGCGTCCTTGCGACGGCGCGAGCCGGTTCGGTCCGGGCGGGCGGCGGCGGACCCCGCCGTGGTTACCGGAACCGCACCTGTGTCTGCGTCCGGCCGTGACGCGGTTGCCGACCGGCCACGATATGATGGGCCGGTGCCGCCGGCCAGTCTGCGGCCGGGCTTCAGGAGGAGTGCCAGCATGAGCCGCCATCCCCTCTCGCGCCGCCGCTTTCTCGGCGGGCTGTCGGCCGCCGCGTCCCTGATGATCGTGCCCCGCCGCGTGCTCGGCGGGCGCGGGTTCCAGGCGCCGAGCGACACCCTGAACATCGCCGGCGTCGGCGTGGGGGGCGCGGCCGGGGCGACGTGCGGGGCTGCGACAGCGAGAACATCACGGCGCTGTGCGACGTCGACTTCGGGCATGCCGCGCGCACGTTCAACCTGTATCCCGAGGCGCGCACCTACGCCGACTACCGGCGCATGCTCGACGAAGAGCCCGATCTCGACGCGGTGATCATCGCCACCCCCGACCACACCCACGCGGTCATCGCGATGGAGGCGATGCGGCGGGGCAAGCACGTGTACTGCGAGAAGCCCCTCACCCGCACCGTGGCCGAGGCGCGCGCCCTGGCGACGATGGCGCGCGAGCAGGGGGTGGTCACCCAGATGGGGAACCAGGGCCACGCCAACGACGGCACCCGGCTCATCCGCGAGTGGATCGAGGCGGGGGCCATCGGGACGGTGCGCGAGGTGCAGTACTGGACCAACCGGCCCATCTGGCCGCAGGCCATCGAGCGGCCCACCGAGGCCCATCACGCGCCCCCGGGGCTCGACTGGGACCTCTTCCTGGGGCCCGCCCCCGAGCGGCCGTACCACCCCGCCTATCACCCGTTCCGCTGGCGCGGCTGGTGGGACTACGGCACCGGCGCCCTCGGCGACATCGCCTGCCACTCGATGGACGCCGCGTTCTGGGCCCTCCAGCTCGACCAGCCGACCCGCATCGTGGCCGAGACGACGCCCCTGTTCGCGGAGACGGCGCCGGCGGTGTCGCGCATCACCTACGACTTTCCGGCCCGGGGCGACCGGCCGCCGGTGCGCTTCGTGTGGCGCGACGGCGCCCTCGCCCCGCCCCGCCCGCCGCAGCTCGCCCCCGGCGAGGAGCTGCCCGGCGGCAACAGCGGCCAGCTCTTCGTGGGCGAGGACGGCCTCATCGCGGCGAACATGTACGCCACCGAGCCGCGGCTGTTCCCGACCGCGCTCCACGAGGACGTGATGGCGAGCCCGCCGCCCGAGAAGTACCCGCGGTCGCCGGGCGTGTACCGCGAGTGGATCGACGCGTGCAAGGGGAACGGCGAGGCCGGGTCGGGCTTCGCCGAGCACGCCGGCCCCCTGACCGAGGTCTGCCTGCTGGGCAACCTCGCGGTCCGCACCGGCAAGGCCATCGACTGGGACGCCGGGAAGATGCAGGCGACGAACGTGCCCGAGGCCAACGTCTATCTCGACGAGCCCTACCGCGAGGGATGGAGCCTCTGATGCCGTCGATTCGGTGCACGATGCGGCGCGCGACAGCCCCATCATCCGGATATGCCGGCCGGGGTGTCGACTGCCTGACGGCGCGGGGTCGGCCGCTCGCGGGACCTACTGTCGCCGGGTGGCGCGTTCCGCCGAGGCTGCCGCCTCGGCGGCGCGGGGACCCGGCTCGAAGGGCACCGAGCGGTCCGCGGCGAGTGGCGCGATGCGCCGGGTTTCTGGCCGCGCCGCGGCAGTGCTGGCGGTTGCCGCCCCTGCGCCCGCCCAGCCGGCCGACGAGGCGCTGCTCGCGGCGATCCGCGAGGAGGGGATCGAGCGCTCGCAGGTGATGGAGCACGTCGTGTGGCTGAGCGACGTCTACGGCCCGCGATTCACCGGCACCCCCGCCATCGAGGAGGCAGGGGCGTGGACGATGGACACGCTGCGCGGGTGGGGGCTCTCGAACGTGCACGCCGAGCGGTTCGCGTTCGGGACGGGTTGGTCGCTCGAGCGGTTCCACGCCCACCTCGTCGAGCCGCAGGTCATGCCCGTCATCGGCTATCCCAAGTCGTGGTCGTCGGGGACGGACGGCATGGTGACGGCCGACGTGGTCCGCGTCGATCTGCGGTCCGAGGCCGACCTCCAGCGCTACCGCGGGCGGCTGCGCGGCAAGATCGTGCTGACGCAGCCGGCGCGCGAGGTGCCGATGCTGACCGGCGACGTGGTGCTGCGGATGGACGACGAGCTGCTCGCGGAGGCGGCGCGCCCCGTCGGGCCGGCCCCGGCCCGCCGGGGGCTGCGCCTGCCGCCGCGCCGCGGGCTCGGCTTCGCGCGGCTTCGGCAGTTCTACCTCGACGAGGGGGTCGTGGCGGAGGTGGACCGCGGCAGCGACTTCGTCCACGTGGAGGGCGGCAGCGGGCTCTCCCACCGGACGCAGCGCACCGACGGGGGCACGATATTCGTGGGGCGCGGCGGCCCGTGGACGGCGGAGCCCCCGGGGACCGGGTGCCCCGGCTGACGTTCGCGGTCGAGCACTACAACCGGATGGTCCGGCTGCTCGACCTCGGGCTGCCGGTGCGCATGGAGCTGCACGTCGAGACCCGCTTCCATCCCGAGGCGGAGGCCGACGAGGGGCTGAACGCGTTCAACATCCTCGCCGAGATTCCCGGCACCGACCTCGCCGACGAGGTCGTCATGATCGGCGCCCACTTCGACACCACGCATGCCAGCACCGGGGCGACCGACAACGCGGTCGGGGTGGCCGCGATGATGGAGGCGATGCGGATACTCCGGACCGTCGGCGCCCGCCCGCGGCGGACCATCCGCCTCGCCCTGTGGGGCGCCGAGGAGCAGGGCCTGCTGGGGGCGCGGGCCTACGTCCGGCGGCACTTCGGCGACGCGGCGACGATGGCCCTCGAGCCGGCCCACGCGAAGCTCTCGGCCTACTACAACATCGACAACGGGACGGGCCGCCTGCGCGGCATCTGGACCCAGGGGAACGCCGCCGCGGCCGCGGTCTTCGAGCCGTGGGCGGCGCCGCTCGCCGACCTCGGGTTCACCACCGTGTCGCCGTGGGCGGTCAGCGGCACCGACCATGTGGCCTTCGAGCAGGTGGGGCTGCCGGGGTTCCAGTTCATCCAGGACCGCCTGGAGTACAACTCGCGCACCCACCACTCGAACATGGACACCGTCGACCGCGTGCAGCCCGACGACGCGCGCCAGATGGCGGTGGTCACGGCCGTCTTCGCCTACAACACCGCGATGCTCGACGAGCGCCTGCCCCGCAAGCCGCTCCCGCGCCGGCGGCGCTGACGGCGGGGAAGGCGACCCGCCGCATGACGACCACCACCCACCAATACGGCGAGACTCCCGGGTCGGGCGCGCCGTGACGTCCCGATTCTTCTACGGCTGGGTCATCCTGCTCGTGGCCGGCCTGTGCTACGGGTTCGGGATGCCGCCGGTGTACTACAGCTGGGGCATCTTCGCGCCCCGCATCACGGCCGAGCTGGGCATCGACCGCGCCGCCGTCGGCGGGGTCTTCGGGCTGTTCAACACCCTGCACCAGTGCGTGGGCCTGCTCGTGGGGCTGGCCATCGCCCGCTTCGGGCTGCGGCGGGTGATGCCGGCCGGCTTCTGCGTCACCGCGGCGGGGCTCCTCGTGCTCGCCGGGGCGGACACCGCGCGGGCCTGCTACGTCGGCTTCTCGGTGCTGGGGGGCATCGGCGTCGGCTTCTCGACCACGGTGCCGGCGCAGACGCTGGGGCAGAACTGGTTCCTGCGGCGCCGCGCGCGGGTCATCGGGGCCATCTTCACGGTGGGCGGCCTCGTGGGCTGGCTCGTCTCGCGCTCGGACACGTGGGTCCTCGAGCGCTACGACTGGCGGACGGGCTGGGTGCTCATCGCCGCGCTCTCGGTGGTCCTCGGGCTCGTCGCGGCGTCGCTCGTGCGGGAGGGCCCCGAGGCGGTGGGCCAGCGCGTCGACGGCGAGGCCCCGGCGACGGGGGACGGGCGGACGACGGCGGCGAGGCGGAGCCGGCGGACCGGTGGACGGCGTGGCAGGCGGCGCGGACGCCCCAGTTCGCCCTGATGCTGGTCTGCGGCGTCGCCTACGCGGTGCCCTGGAACACCGCGGTGGCCCACCTCACCCTGCACCTCATCGATCGCGGTCACGCCGAGACGATGGCCATCGGGTTCGTGGGGACCATGGCCCTCGTCAGCATCGCAGGGCGGCTCGCGGGGGCGGTGGGCGACTGGATCGCCCCCCAGCGCGCCCTCGCCGCCGCCCTCGTGCTCGAGGGGCTCGGGGCGGGGGCGCTGGTCTTCGCCGGCAGCACCGTCGTCGCCTGGGCGGCCGTCACCCTGCTCGGGGTCGGCTTCGGGATGGCCTTCGTGAGCATCCCCGTCGTCTTCTCCCACTTCTTCGGCCGCCGCGCGTTCGCGGTGACGAGCGGCATCCGCACCACCTGCACCGGCATCTTCGGCGGCCTCGGCCCCTGGCTGGCCGGGGTGGCGTTCGACGCGACCGGCAGCTATGCAGTACCGTTCCTCGGCCTCCTCGTGCTCGGCCTCGCGGGCGGGGCGGCGGCGGCCGCGCTGCGGCGTCCGGATGCCCCCGACACAGGCGACCATCAGGGTCGCGTATCCACGGACGGGTGACTTATCCTCATGAGTACGCGCCTTCAGGTCATCGTGTCGGACGAGGAGATGATCTCGTTGCGCCAGGCGGCACGGCGTCGCGGATTGACCGTGAGCGAGTGGGCGAGGCAGGCGCTGCGACGCGCGCGGGACGAACAGGCCGGTCCCAGCCCGGCGCAGACTCCTGGAGCCGAGAGCCGGTTGCGCGCGCTCGAACGCGCCCTCGCCTGCAACCACCCTACCGGCGACATCGACGAGATGCTCACCGACATCGAGCGCGGCCGTGATCTTCGTTGATCCAGTGTTTGGCGCAGCGGGAGCGACAGATGAGCGATGACACCCGATTCGGCGAACGAATGGCGCGGCCCGCGCATTGCGGGGCTGGTCTGTCCCGGCGGGACTTCCTTCGCGCGTCGGGGGTCGCCGGCGCGCTCGCGGTCACCGAATCGGCGTGCGCCGAGGGGGTGGCGGTTCCCGCTTCGGCGCGTCAGGAGGTCCCGGCGGCGACCGACGACTTCCCGCTCGCGGAGGCGACGATCGGGGATCTGCAGGCAGGTCTGGCCGGCGGCGAATGGACGACGCGCGACGTCGCCGAGGCCTATCTGACCCGCATCGACGAGGTCGACGGGCGAGGGCCGACCCTGCGATCCGTGCTCGAGACCAATCCCGACGCCCTCGACATCGCCGACCGGCTCGACCGCGAGCGGCGCGAGGGCAGGCTGCGCGGTCCCCTGCACGGGGTCCCGGTGCTGCTCAAGGACAACATCGACACCGCCGACCGCATGACCACGACGGCGGGCTCGCTGGCCCTGGCCGGCTGGGTCGCGGCGGAGGACTCCGGCGTCGCGGCCCGGCTGCGCGAGGCGGGGGCGCTTCTGCTCGGCAAGGCCAACCTCAGCGAGTGGGCCAACTTCCGGTCGACCCGGTCGTCGAGCGGGTGGAGCGGGCGAGGCGGCCAGTGCCGCAACCCCTACGTCCTCGACCGGAACCCGTGCGGGTCGAGCTCGGGCTCGGGGGCGGCGGTGTCGGCCAACCTCGCGGCGGTGGCCATCGGCACCGAGACCGACGGCTCCATCGTCTGCCCGTCGTCGGCCAACGGCATCGTCGGCATCAAGCCCACGGTGGGGCTGGTGAGCCGGGCGGGGATCATCCCGATCTCGCACACGCAGGACACCGCGGGCCCGATGGCGCGGACGGTGCGCGACGCGGCGGTGGTGCTGGGGGTGCTCGCCGGCCCGGACCCGCGCGACCCCGCCTCGGCCGACAGCGGGCTGCGCGGCCTCGACGACTACACGCCGTTCCTCGACCCCGCGGGGCTGCGCGACGCCCGCATCGGGGTGGCGCGGCACTTCCTCGGGTTCCACGACGGGGTCGACCGCCTCGTCGACGAGGCCGTCGAAGCGATGCGGGCGGCCGGCGCGGTCGTCGTCGAACCGGTGGAGCTGGGGACCGGCCCCGCCCGGGCGAGCCTCCAGATGGCCGAGGCCGAGGTGCTGTTCTACGAGTTCAAGGCGGGGCTGAACGCCTATCTCGCGGCCCGCGGCCCCGGCGCGGAGGTGCGCTCGCTGGCCGACCTCATCGCCTTCAACGAGCGCAACGCCGAGACCGAGATGCCGTACTTCGGACAGGAACGGCTGATCGCGGCCGAGGCGAAGGGGCCGCTGTCGGAGCCCGGCTACCTCGCGGCCCTCGCTGCGTCCCGCCGCCTCTCACGCGCGGACGGCATCGACCGGACGATGGACGAGCACCGGCTCGACGCCATCGTCGGCCCCACCGGGGGCCCGGCGTGGGTGACCGACCTGGTGAACGGGGACCACTTCGGAGGCAGCAGCTCGGGCTATCCCGCGGTGGCCGGCTACCCCAACGTCACGGTGCCGGCCGGCGCGGTGCACGGGCTGCCGGTGGGGTTGTCGTTCTTCGGCCGGGCGTGGAGCGAGCCGACCCTCATCCGCATCGCCTACGCCTTCGAGCAGGCGGTGCAGGCCCGGCTCGTTCCGCGCTTCCGCCCGACCATCGGGTGACGCTGCGGCGAACGCACGACGGGCGCCGCGTCCGTCACCGGACACCGGCGCCCGCCGTTCCCGTTCGCTGCTACTGGCCGCCCTCGGCCGCCGCGCGCTCGTCGGCCCGTGCGCCGCCGAGCATCGCGTCCATCGAGTAGTTCCCCTCGTGGCACGCGTACTCGAACATCGGCAGGTCGTTCCGCTGCATCGGCAGGTTCACCGTCCACGGCTCGGTCCAGGTGTTCGGGTCGTCCACGGTGTACTCGTACTCGAGGGTGTTCGCGTCGACGCGGGTGAACCGCTCGACCAGGCGCATCGTGGTGCTCGATCCTCGCCAATTGCGGTCGGTGTCGAAGTTGCTGGTTTCGACGACCAGGGTGTCGCCCTCCCAGCGCCCGATCGAGTTGCCCGACCACTGCGCGAGCCGCTCGTCCGTGATCGCGTCACGGCCGTCGATGGGAATGCTGCGCACCGTGTGCACCATCTCGGTCATCATCACGAGGTGGTCGGGGGTCTGGAAGATCTGCACGTTCTGGTTGTAGCCGCCCGGGGTGATCGGGGGGCCGGCGTTGAAGCCCGTCAGGCAGCGGTCGGCGTTGCTCAGGTCGGTGTACGACGCGGGGGGCGTGTCGCTGAACGAGCCGCGGCCGGCCGCGGCCCGCGCCCGCCCCTCGTCGGTCGATGCCGGCATCCGCCCGTTCGGCGGGTCGATGATGAGCGACGTGCGCCGGGTGGGGATGACGTTGGTGCCCCGGTCCATCCAGAAGTTGTTGTAGCCGCCCACGTTGCCGCCGGCCTCGGTGCGCCGGGCGTCGGCGTTCCACGCGTCGATGTCGCGCTGGACGGCGGCCTGCTCGCGTTCTGCCGCTTCCTCGGGGGTGAGGAACGCCTTGTCGCCCAGGTCTTCCGGCCGCTGGAGGGGAGTGATGGTCCGGAAGTCCCAGACCCCCTGCAGGTCCGGCGCGCCCCACCCGGTCCTCGGCGCATCCTGCGCCAGGGCCGGCGACGCCAGCCCCGCCAGCGCGATTGCCGCGATCGCCGCCACCGTTATCGAACGTCCAACTCTCATCACAAGACCTCCAGAATCGGGAATCACGTTAGCCCGCTAATTTACCACGGGCCGCCCGCCGTTGCGCGCCGATTCGACCCGAGCCGGTCGGGATGTCCCGGTAAACCCCTTGCACTTCGACAAGAGCACGCGTATGCTTGCACTCATGTCGAAGTACAAGGAGAGTCCGCCCGCCGGTCGGCTCGACCTGCCGCAGGGGACGCTCGAGCTGTTGATCCTGCGCACACTGGCGCTCGAGCCGCAGCACGGGTGGGCCATCTCGGAGCGGATTCGGCAGGTGTCGAGCGACGTGCTGCGCGTCCGGCAGGGGTCGCTCTATCCCGCGCTGCACCGGCTCGAACGCCGTGGCTGGATCAGTGCGTCGTGGGGAACTTCCGAGCACAACCGGCGGGCCAAGTACTACGCGTTGACGCCCGAGGGCACCCGGCAGCTGGAGTCCGACGTCGAGGCGTGGCGTGTGCTCACGGCGGCGGTCGGGCGCGTGCTCGATGCGGGATAGCCCGCAAGTCGTCGTCCGCGGCTCCGATTGCCGTCCAGGCAGCCCCGGGAGTCTGCCCCGTTCCGCGGCGCGGACTCCCGGAGGAGAACGCCGATGCTGAGGGATCTTCGCTTTCGTCTGCGGGCGCTCGTCCGCCGGGGTCGCGCCGAGGACGATCTGGACGAGGAGTTGCGCTTCCATCTCGAACGAACCGTCGAGCAGCACGTGGCGCGCGGCTTGTCGCCACGGGAAGCGCACCGGCGGGCGCGGCTCGACTTCGGCCCGCTCGACGCCGTCAAGGACGACTGCCGGCAGAGCTGGGGCATCCGGCAGCTCGACATCCTCGGCCGCGACCTGGCCTGCGCGCTGCGGCTGATGCGGAAGCACCCGGCGCTGTCGACGATCGCGGCGGTCTCGCTCGCGGTCGGGATCGGCCTCAACACGGCGCTCTTCGCACTCGTGGACGCCACCCTGTTCCGGCGGCTCCCGGTCGACCGGCCGGAGCAGCTCGTCGACGTCTACGCCAGCGAGACCGGCGGCTTTGCCTGGCACGGGAGCTCGTATCCCGACTATGTGGACCTGCGCGACGGCGCCCGCACGCTCACCGGCCTGATGGGCTACGCGCCGGCGATGGCCGCGGTCGGCAGCGGTGACGAATCGCGGGCGATGTCCGTCGAGCTGGTGACGGGCGACTACTTCCAGGTGCTCGGCGTGCCGGCCGCGCTCGGCCGCGCGCTGTCGCCGGACGACGATCGTCCGGGCGCGGCGCCGGTGGTGGTGATCTCGGCGGCGTTCTGGTCCGCCGGGTTCGACGCCGATCCGGACGCCGTCGGCCGGACGCTGCGCATCGGTGCCCGGCCGTACACCATCGTGGGGGTGGCGCCCGCGCCCTTCGGCGGCATGAACGCGCCGGTCCTGACGCCGGCGTTGTGGATGCCCGTGGCCTGGGTCGACGACGTCCAGCCGGTGGTGCTCGAGAGCAGCCGGCGGTCGCCCGGGGCCACGCGGCTCGTACGCCGCGGGGTGCGCTGGATGTTCGTCAAGGGACGGCTGCGCGAGGGCGAGACCGCGGCCGGCGCCGCCGCCGACCTGAATGGCGTGATGCGGGGTCTCGAAACGGCGTATCCCGGGTCGAACGAGGGGTTCGCGTGACCGTCGTCCCGACCGGCGACGTGGCGACCCACCCCATGATCGAGGGGCGCCTGCGCGCGGGCGCGGTCAGCCTGCTCGCGCTGATGGGGCTGGTGCTGCTCATAGTCTGCGCGAACGTCGCGGGGCTGCTGCTCGAGCGTGCGTCGGGGCGGCGCCGCGAGATGGGGCTGCGTCTCGCGCTCGGCGCGACCCGGGGGCGGCTGGTGCGGCAACTGCTGGCCGAGAGCACGGTGCTGTCGCTGCTCGGGGCCGCCGGCGGCGTTGCCCTTGCCTGGGGGCTTCTCGAGGGCCTCGGCGCGATTCGCGCGCCGCTGCTGGTGCCCGTCGCTCTCGATCTGGCGTTGAACGGCCGGGTCTTGGGGCTGTCGGTCGCGGTGGCGCTGGTGGCCGGGGTCGCGGCCGGCCTGATGCCGGCGTGGACCGGCACGCGGTCGAGCGTGCTGGGCGCATTGGCGGGTGGTGCGCCGACCTGGTCCATCGGGGGCCGGCGGTGGAACCCGCGGCACGCGCTCGTGACCATCCAGATCGCCGTCAGCCTGGTGCTGCTGGTCATGGCCGGGCTGCTGGCGCGGAACCTGGCCGCCGCGAGCCGGGCCGATCCCGGCTTCTTGCCCGAGGCTGTCGCGGCGGTCACCGTCGGGCTCGGCCTCGTCGGGTACGACGGCGGCGAGGCGGCGCGGTTCCTCGAGCTTGCCCGCGACCGGGTGCGTGCGCTGCCCGGCGTGCAGGCGGTCGCCCGCGCGAGCCGCGGGCCGCTGTCCGTCAACTTCACCCGCGTTGGCGTCGGGCCGGCGGAGTGGACGGACCCCGAGGCGACGTCCGTACGGCTCGTACCGGTCGAGATGGCCGTCGTCGGCGCCGGGTACTTCGACGCGCTGGGTGTTCCCGTGCTCGCGGGGCGGCCGTTCGACGACGCCATCGACGCGGCGGACTCGCCGCCGGTCGCGATAGTGAACGAGGCGTTCGCCAGGCGCTTCTGGCCGGACGGCGGTGCCGTCGGACGGCGGATTCGCACCGGCATGGACGAGTCGGCCATGGAGATCGTCGGCGTCGTTCGCGACTACCGGGTCCGGTCCCTTCAGGAACCGCCCACGCCGTACGTCCACTTCGCGGCGTCCCAACGGCCCGGCTTCATGGTGTCGGCCACCGTGCTCCTGGCGCGCACCCGCGGTGACGCCGAAGGGTTGGCCGCGACCATGCAGCGGGAGCTGCGGCGGATCGATCCGGACGTGGTCTTCTGGCAGGGACTGACGCTGCGCGACAACGTCGCGACGCAGTTGCTGCCGGTGCGGCTGCTCTCGGCGATGCTCGGGACGGCGGGCATGCTGGCGGTGTGGCTGGCCGCGCTGGGCCTCTACGGCGTGATCGCGCATGCGGTCGTGCGGCGGACCCGCGAGATCGGCATCCGCATGGCGCTGGGCGCGACGCCCCGCGACGTGCTGGGGCTCGTCGCCCGGCAGGGCGCGTTCTCGGTGGCCGTCGGCGCCGCGGTCGGCGCGGCGCTGGCGTTCGCGGCGGCCCGGGCCACCGCCGGCGTGCTGTTCGGCGTCGACGCGATCGACCCGCTGGCCTGGGGCGGGGCGGTCCTCACGCTGGTCGCGGTCGGTGGGCTGGCTCATGCCGTCCCGGCGCGGCGGGCCGTGCGCGTGGCCCCGGCCGCGGCGTTGCGGGTGGAGTGAGCCCGCCGGGTTGCGCGCGCTCCGGCAGCACGCGCACGCGGCGGAATCGCTCTCGGCCCGAGCCGACGAGTACCGCTTCAGCGCGGACCGCGCCCGACGCCGCCCGACGGCGGGTCGGGGGCGGCTCTTGTCCACGGAACAGGACCCTTGTCGTCAGCCGGAGACACCAGTCCCCCCCGCCCAATGGTCGGTCCCACACCCACAGGCCCGGGAGAGTCTCAGCCCCCGTTGGCATGTGTCTTGCCCTGTCCACGGCGACGGCACGCTGCGTCAGCCCCTGCTGCGCTCGCTGGACACGGAATCCCGGAGAGGAATGGGCATGTCGAGGACGTTCGCTCGGTTTCCGTCCTGTTCGGGCGCGGCCGCGGGAGCGAGAGCCCGGGCGGTGGGCCCGTCGCGGATCACGGCCTCTCCCGCGACTCTCGACCGGAGCCTTCCTGCGCTTCCAGCGAGGTGTTCCGTTCGAGTGACACGCGACTCGCGTCGCCTCTCGGCGGCGCGCGGCATGCGGCCCGCCATCGCGGGCGAGGAAACGACATGAACGACCAGTCAAGCGTTGGTTCTGTAGCGAGGTCCGGTTCGTTCTGGCGGCTGAACCTGCTGGCCGCAATCTGCGCCGCCACTGTCCCCGCTGAAGCCGCCAATCGGCAGGACGAAGCCGACGTGCGCGCCATCGTGGTCGAGGCGATCGAGCGCATGGGTGAGGACCTGCAGACCGTCTCCGGAGACTATCGCGCGCTGGTGACGAGCGAGGGCCGGGAGTTCGACGGCAATGGCGAGGTTGCGGAGGAGACTCGCGTGGAGTGGGAGTCGGTCCCGATCGACGGCGGCAGGTTTCGACGGCGACTCGCCATCGACGGCCGGCCCCTGACCGAGGAGGAGCGCGGCCGCGAGAGCGAGCGCGAGGCGGCGTTCCGGACCCGGCTCCGTCGATTGCGGGCCGGCGAGATCGAGCCGGAAGAGAACGAGACCGCGATCGTCTTCGACGAAGAGTTGGTCTCCCGCTACGACCTGACCCTCGACGGCGAGGAACCGCTGCGCAACCGGCCGAGCCAACGCATCGCCTTCGCGCCGCGCGACGGCGACCTGCCGGTGCGAAGAGGGATGGACCGTGCCCTCAACCGGTTGCGCGGCCGGATCTGGATCGACCGGGAGACGCGCGAGGTGGCCCGCGTCGAGTTCGAGCTGTTGGACCGCGTGCGCCTGTGGTGGGGGCTGATCGGCACCATCCATCGCGTCCGCGGCTCCTTCGACCGCGGGCCGGTGCTGGACGGCGCCTGGGGAATCCTCCAGAACGAGATCTACACCGACATCCGTGTCCTGTTCAGCCGATCGCGGCAGGCTTCGATCCAGCGGTGGCGCGACTACGCGTGGACGGAGACGCAACGCGACGGGAACGCGCCCGAACCGGCCACCGATGGCGGAAACCCGGATGTCGACGACGGCGTTGCGCGATGAGCAGGACCGCATTCGGAACCGCGCGGGCCGGCAGATGGTCGAAGTGGATGTCGCGCAACGGGCTCCAGGTCCCGCCATGGCGGGACGGCGATCTCCACGCCGGTCGGGGTCGCGATCAACTCGGCACCCACGGTGCCTACTCGAACGCCTGGGCGCGGCGCTTCACGTAGTTGGTTCTCAGGTTCTCGATCCGCCGGTCGATATCGAGGATGGTCCGAATCTCCCCGACGTCGCCCTTGATGGTCGCGAGCTGCTTCTCGATGTCCTCCAGGCGCTCCGCGACCTTGTCGAGCCGCTGGCCCATGGCCCCGAACTGTGCGAGCAGCTGATCGTCTGTCATGGTTCCGCACCCCATCATCCGGACCAGTCGATTGGCACGGCTCATCGGATCGAGCTCGAGTGCTGTTGGGGCCGAGCCGGGGAACCAGCGGCGCCGAGCATGGGAGTGGCTGGGTTGACTGGCTCCCGACCCGACCGTCCCGGCCCGCACGCAAGGGCCGAGATTCCGATCCCGTTCGAGGTTCGACACCCGCTGCGGCGACGCGCGCACCTCGGGCGTCGATGCGGACGACAGCCGGCCAAGCCCGAAGGCGCGACCGTCAACGCTTCGAGGGATGACTCGCGTCCGTTGATTCGAACGAACCTGTGCATCGATTATAGGGAACATTTGGTGATACTTGGGTGATTATGTGGGATAATGTGGTTTCATTTCGGTGACCTTGGACACGTTCAGATCGTCGAGGGCTCGCTGGAGCCGTCGCGCACCAAGGTCGAAACGGGTTCGCGCCACATTCCGACGAGGGCCGGAACGATGAACAGTGCCGACGACAAGCGGGAGAACGACGTGCCGGCCGACCGAATCTCCCGGCTGAGCGCGGCCATCCTGAGCATCAGCGCCAGTCTCGACGTCGACACCGTCCTCCGCGAGGTCGTCGAGAGCGCGCGCGCGCTGACGGGCGCCCGCTACGGCATCATCACGACCGTGGACGACGCCGGGCAGGCCCGGGAGTTCGTCACCTCCGGCTTCACGCCGCAAGAGCACCGGCAGTTCGCGGAGTGGCCCGACGGGCCCCGGCTCTTCGAGCATTTCCGCGACCTGACGGCGCCGTTTCGGCTGGGCGACCTGCCGGCCTATGTCCGGGCGCTCGGCTTCTCCTCGGACCTGATGCGGTCGAAGACCCTGCAGGGCACGCCGATGCGTCAGCGCGGCGTGCACGTCGGCAACTTCTTTCTCGGCGAGAAGGAGGGCGGCCGGGAGTTCACGAGCGAGGACGAGGAGATACTGGTCCTGTTCGCCTCGCAGGCGGCGACGGCGATTGTCAACGCCCGCACGCACCGCGACGAGCAGCGGGCCCGGGCCAACATCGAGGCCCTCATCGACACCTCGCCGGTCGGCGTGGTGGTCTTCGACGCCGGCACCGGCAAGCCGCGGTCGGTCAACCGCGAGGCGCGGCGGATCGTCGACGGCCTGCGTCTTCCCGACCAGTCGGCCGAGCAGTTGCTGGACGTGATGACGTGTCGTCGCGCCGACGGGCGGGAGCTGGCGCTCGAGGAGTTTCCGCTGTCCGAGCAACTGAGCAGCGCCGAGATGGTGCGCGGCGAGGAGGTCGTGCTCTCGGTCGCCGACGGTCGCAGCGTCACGACGCTGATCAACGTCACGCCGATTCGCTCCACGGAGGGCGCCGTCGAGTCGGTGGTGGTCACCATGCAGGACCTCGCCCCCCTGGTGGAGATGGAACGGCAGCGGACCCAGTTCCTGGGCATGGTGAGCCACGAGCTGCTCGCGCCGCTCACCTCCATCAAGGGCTCGGCCGCCACCGCGCTGGGCGCCTCGCCGGCCCTGCGGGCGACCGAGACGCTCCAGCTCTTCCGGATCATCGACGAGCAGGCCGACCAGATGCGCGGCTTGATCGGAGACCTGCTCGACGCGGGGCGCATCGAGACCGGGGCCCTGTCGGTCGAGCCCGAGCCGTCGGAGGTGGCCGGCCTGGTGGACCAGGCGAGAAGGACGTTCCTGAGCGGCGGCGGCAGGCACACCCTGAGCATCGACCTGCCCTCCGACCTCCCGCCGGTGATGGCCGACCGGCAGCGCATCGCGCAGGTCCTCAACAACCTCTTCTCCAACGCGGCCAGGCATTCGCCCGAGTCGTCCCCGATCCGGGTGGCTGCCGCGGCAGAGGGGGTGCACGTGGCGGTCTCGGTATCCGACGAAGGCCGGGGGGTGCCGCCGGACCAGCTGCCGCACCTGTTCCGGAAGCACACCGGCGTCGCCGGCGGGGATCGGGAGCGTGGGGGCGGCAGGTACGGCCTGGGCCTGGTCATCTGCAAGGGTCTGGTGGAGGCGCACGGGGGCCGCATCTGGGCCGAGAGCGGCGGGGCGGGCCGGGGCACGCGGTTCACCTTCACGATCCCGGCCGCCGACGAGACCGCGGTCGCGGCGGGGTCTCACGCCAGCTCCTCCCGCGCGCCCGGGGCGGGGCGGGCGGAGACGCGAATCGTCGTCGTGGACGACGACCCGCAGACGCTTCGGTACGTTCGGGACGCTCTAGTGGCGGCCGGCTACGCCCCGCTCGTGACCGGCGACCCGGCGGAGCTGTCCGACCTCCTCAAGGCGAAGAAGCCTCAACTGGTCCTGCTCGACCTGCTGCTGCCCGAGACGGACGGCATCGAGCTGATGGAGCGCATCCCCGAGCTGGCGGATCTGCCGGTCATCTTCATCTCCGCCTATGGCCGGGACGAGACCATCGCGCGGGCCCTGGACGCCGGCGCCGCCGACTACATCGTCAAGCCCTTCTCGCCGACCGAGCTGGCGGCCAGGGTCAGGGCGGCCCTGCGCCAGCGGGCGGAGCCGGCGTCGTTCGTGATGGGCGACCTGGCCATCCGCTACGAGCAGCGGCGGGTCACGGTGGCCGGCCGGCCCGTGGAGCTGACGGTCACCGAGTACGAGCTGCTGCGCGTGCTCTCGGTCAACGTGGGACGGGTGTTGACGTACGACGCGCTGTTGCGGCAGGCGTGGGGCGGACGGGATGCGGGCACCGGCGCCTCGAAGCGGGTGCGCGCCTTCGTGAAGAAGCTCCGGCGCAAGCTCGGCGAGGACGCGGCCCGGCCGACCTACATCCTCAACGAGCGCGGGGTCGGCTACCGGATGCCCGGTCCGGACGACCCGTGAAAGGCCTGCCCCGGCGGCGCGTCGACGACGCGCCGGGAGTGCCGGCCGATGAGGGGCCCGATCCGATGAGCGAACGGCCGCCCGGTCCACCTGCCTGCTGCGCGCCGCTCGTCGACGTGGCCGACCGGCGAGCCGAACAGGCCACCCCCGCCAGGTCTTTCACTCCAGGGCGGCTACCGAGGCGCGCAGCTCCATCAGGTGCACGGCCCGGATCGGCGTCGCCCCCGCCGCCGGCGCCGCGTCGGTCCAGGACGGCGCCTGCCGTCCCGTCGCGGCATACGCCCCGGTCAGCGCCGACCGCAGCTCTGTCAGGTGTACGAGCCGGACCGGCGTCACCCGCGCCGTCAGCACGGGATCCGTCCAGCCGTACGCGGCGAGGCCCGCCCGCGTCCGCAACGCGTCGATCCGCGACCGCAGCTCCGAGAAGTGAATCGCGCGGACCGGCGTCTCGCCGGGGACTAACGGGTGGTCGGTGAAAGGCGCAACCACCGTCACCGTGAACGACTGGGTGGCCGCGGTGTTCGAGCCGTCCCCGTCGGTCGCCGTCACTGTGACCGTCGCCGTGCCCGCCCCCAGCGGCGTCACGGTCACCGTACTCCCCACCACGGCGGCGGCGGCGACAGCCGGCGCCGACGAGGTCGCCCCGTAGGTCAGCGCATCGCCGTCCGGGTCGCGGAAGGCGCCCGACACGTCCAGCGCCGCGGCATCGTCGTCGAGCCCGATGGTCAGCGGGGGCAGGGCGCCCACGGTCTCCGGCGGCCGGTTGGCCGGTGGGGTCACCGTCACCGTGAACGTCTGGGTCGCCGCCGTTTTGGAGCCGTCCCCGTCGGTCGCCGTCACTGTGACCTTCGCGGTTCCCGCGCCCACCGGCGTCACGGTCACCGTACTCCCCGACACCGCCACGGCGGCGACATCCGACGCCGACGCGGTGGCCCCATAGGTCAACGCATCGCCGTCCGGGTCCCGGAACGCTCCCTGCACCTCTATTGACACCGCCGCCTCGTCCACCCCGATCGTCAGCGGTGCCAGCGTGCCCACCGGCTCCGGCGGCCGGTTCGGCGGCGCCAAGCATGAAGGCGGTCCGCCAATACTCCGCAGGTAGTCAGGGAACGCGTCATAGAACGTCCGCTTGCTTATCCCAAAGGCGCGTTCAAAGGCCGTATCAAGACCGCTTCTTCTGGCTTGTCGACTGACGATGCGCAGCGAACGAATGCCGTTAGGACTTCCGGCTACCAGTCTCTCGACGGCGATGTATCCAATATTGCCCGGCCAAACACCGATATCTCGAATAGCCGCTTCAAGAGACTCCAAGCATCGCGAAGCCGACCCGTCAGACATCGCGAACCTGAGATGTTGGTCGTGGACAGCCGACCTTCGCATTTCGCCGCGGCTGATGAATGTCTCGGAGGCGATGTATTCCGCTACTCCTTCACTCAACCAGCTACCCAGTACGTTTAGGTAAATATCGCTACCACCCAGTGACCACTCCCATCCATGCACGTATTCATGGGCGGCAATCTGCTGCTTCGCGACATCAACTCCCCAAGGAGGACTTCCTCGATTCAGCCAGTCGGAATGCTCCACATCGAAGAAAGGACGGGCACCGTTTTCATCATGGCCCGTGCAGCAAGCGCCGCCGGCCCAACGGTGCTGATTACCCATTCCAGTGGCCACGACCTTCACCGTGATTCCCAGCTGGATATTCACCGGGATGTCTCCGCCCACCCGACGACTTGCCAGAAAGCCCTGTGCTTTCTCGATTCCTTCCCGTATGGCTTCAAGCTCACGCGGAGGAACATCGTGCGCGACGTCGTACTGGAGAGCCGTACCGGTTCCGCTGTGGCCGTTGCACGAAACGCCCGCGAACCTCCCTCCTCGCGCCTCGATTGCCGCCCGCCATCGCCGAAACGCAGGACCGGGCGGAACGCAGACGTCGGTCGCCAACACGTCGAACGTCAGGAGCTCGCCGAGGTCGGTCAGGGTCACCGGTATCGGGCCGGTCAGGCGGTTGAAGCGGAGACTCAGCTCACGGAGGTTGGCCAGACGGCCCAGTTCGGCCGGCAGCGGGCCCGTGAGGTCGTTGTAGCGGAGATTCAGCTCACGGAGGTTGGCCAGACGGCCCAGTTCGGCCGGGAGCGAGCCCGTGAGGTCGTTGTATCCGAGATTCAGCTCACGGAGGTTGGCCAGACGGCCCAGTTCGGCCGGCAGCGGGCCCGTGAGGTCGTTGTAGCGGAGATTCAGCTCACGGAGGTTGGCCAGACGGCCCAGTTCGGCCGGCAGAGCGCCCGTCAGGTGGTTGTGTCCGAGATCCACCGACCGCAGGTTGGTCAAGCTCCCCAGCCAGCCCGGGATGGGCCCCGCTCGGTTCGTCCCCCGGAGCGACAGCCATTCGAGGTCGGTGAGGTCGCTCAGCCACGACGGAATCGGCCCCGCGAGCACGTCGTTGTCGGTCAGGAACACACCCCGGAGATTGGCCAAACGGCCCAGTTGGGCCGGCAGCGGGCCAGTCAGGTCGTTGAAGGCCAGATTCAGCCAATAGAGGTCGAGCAGGTTCCCCAGCCACGACGGAATCGAGCCGGTCCGGTTGGTACGCCAGAGCGACAGAACCTCGAGGTGGACGAGGTCGCGTATCCATGAGGGGATCGGACCTCCCGTCAGGTCGTTGCCCCCGAGGTTCAAGGCGCGGAGGTTGGTCAGGCGGCTCAGCGCCGGGGGGATCGGCCCGGCGCGGTTGGTTCTGTCGAGCCCCAGGCCTTCGAGTCGGGTGAGGTCTCCCAACCACGTCGGTATCGGCCCCGCCTCTAGGTCATTGCCGGCGAGATTCAGGTCGCGGAGGTTGGAGAGGCGGCCGAGTGCGGCCGGGATCGACCCGGTCAGGCGGTTTTCTTGCAGCCGCAGCTCCTCGAGACGGGCCAGGTCTCCCAAGGCGCCCGGTATCGGACCGGTCAGCCCGTTGCGGTCGAGACGCAGCCGCGTGACGCGACCGTCGTCGTCGGTCGCTACGCCGTGCCACTCGCTGAGCGGCGCGGTCGACTTCCAATTGGTGTCGACCGTCCAGCCGACGCCATCCGTCGCGTCGTAGAGCGCCTCCAGCACCCGTCGATCGGACTCCGCGCTGCCCTGCGCAACCGCGACCGACGCGAACGCCGCGCAGAGCACGACGAACGGCAGCACCCGGGACGAACGGATCGCGCGAACTCGAGTCGGTGTCATGCGGAAGGAATTCATGACATCAGAGCTGCTCACCGTGTTCCGTCAGTCCGTCGCTCTCAGCCGAGCGGGGTCGCCGCGGTTGCGGGGTGATCCGGATCGGCGTCGCCCCCGCCCGCTCTGAATGGTCGCCGGTGAGCCCGGCCGGGGCACGGTGCTCCCGGGCCGGACGACCCGTGAAGGCCTGCCCCGCGGGGCGCCGACGACGCGCCGGGAGCGCCGGCTGATGGACGGGCTCGATCCGATGAGCGAACGGCCGCCCGGTCCACCTGCCTGCTGCGCGCCGCTCGTCGACGTGGCCGACCGGCGAGCCGAACAGGCCGCCCCCGCCAGGTCTTTCACTCCAGGGCGGCTACCGAGGCGCGCAGCTCCATCAGGTGCACGGCCCGGATCGGCGTCGCCCCCGCCGCCGGCGCCGCGTCGGTCCAGGACGGCGCCTGCCGTCCCGTCGCGGCATACGCCCCGGCCAGCGCCGATCGGAGCTCGAGCAGGTGTACGAGCCGGACCGGCGTCACCCGCGCCGTCAGCACGGGATCCGTCCAGCCGTACGCGGCGAGGCCCGCCCGCGTCCGCAACGCGTCGATCCGCGACCGCAGCTCCGAGAAGTGAATCGCGCGGACCGGCGTCTCGCCGGGTACTATCGGGTGGTCGGTGAACGACGCAACCACCGTCACCGCGAACGACTGGGTGGCCGGCGTGTTCGAGCCCTCGACATCGGTGGCGGTCACGGTCACGGTGGCCGAACCCGGCGACATCGGCGTCACGGTCACACCGCTCCCCGCCACCCGCACCGTCGCCACCGTCGGCGCCGACGAGGTGGCCCCGTAGGTCAACGCGTCGCCGTCGGGATCCCGGAATGCACCCGCGACATCGACGACCAGTGCACCGCCGTCCACTGGCTGCGTCCGATCGGGCAGCGTCCCGACCGGCTCCGGCGGCCGGTTGTCGGCCGGGTTCCGGCGGAAGTTCGCCACGGCGGGGGCGGTGGCCGCGAGCACGGCCGCCGCGTCGGCGGGGCCGTCGATGCCCATCGAGTCGACGTCGGCGGGCACGCCAAGGGGGTCGCCGCCCCAGGTCTGCCGGGGATTGGAGTACCGGAACAGCCGAGTACAGGACACGTCGTTGTCCGTGCACTGATCGAAGTAGGCCATGATCGTGAGCCAGCCGCTGTCCGCCGGGGCGCCGTCATCGAAGGCCCGCTGGTTCACGTAGCCGTACCCTGGATACGACGAGAGTCCCCATCCATGATCCGTCCGTCTCTGGTACCGGTCATGGCGCAGACCCAGGTTGTGCCCCACCTCATTGCAAAAACACCCGCCCCGCAGTCGAGGCACGTGTAAGCGAAGGGGCCGCCGAGGTTGGCTTGCCCGCTCGCCCTGACGACCTTCCGGATGATCAGGTGCGCAAGGTCGGCACCGACCCGATCCCGCACGGTGTGGATATCGTCCATGTAGCCATCCGACGGGTCACTGAAGTGCTTGATGTAGTCGTTGTCACCCGTCTCTTCGTAGTCCACCACTTCTCGGGCCACTACGGCGACGCGATGGCGGACGCCGGCCGCTTCGAAGGCCCGGTTGGTCTCGGCGATCCAGAGGTCGATCACCGCCTCGATCCCGCCACCCGCGCCGCGAGCGGCGGCGGGCGTATAGAACACGGCGACGTCGATCACGTCCGATTCCGCCCCGCAGACCGCGCCGGTGAAGTCGGTCGCTTCCAGCCACGACAGCCAGGCGGGGGGTGCGCAGGCGCGCGTGGCGAAGATGTCGATCTCGTCGAGATGCGAGAGGTTGAGTCTCGACGGCAGCGGTCCCGAAAGGCCCCAGTTGTAGGACAGGTCCAGCACCCGAAGGTCCGTCAGGTTCTCCAGCCAGATCGGGAGCGGCCCGGTCACGTTGGCGCGAGTCAGCCGCAGTCTGGAGAGGTTGGACAAGCCGCTCCACGCGTCCGGGATCGGCCCCGCCGTCCAGTCGTTGTGGTCGAGATCCAGCCCGTCTGAGGTGGGTGAGCCGCCCCAGGGCGGCCGGAAGCGGCCCGGTCAACCGGTTGCCGCCGAGGCTCAGCCAGCGGAGGCTGGTCAGGTTCCCCAACTCGGCCGGGACCGTCCCGGTCAAGCTGTTTTCGAAGAGATGCAGCGCCCGGAGGTTGATCAGGTTGCCCAAGGCAGCCGGAATCGGCCCGGTCAGGTCGTGGGCCCGACAGGCTCAGTCGCTCGAGGCTGGTCAGATTCCCCAACTCGGCCGGGATCGCCCCGGTCAGGCCCTCGTCTCCGCGTTTCCGGCGCGGAAGGGGTTTGCCATAGCGACAGTTCCTCGAGTTTGGCCAGGCTCCCCAGACTGGGCGGGATAGGGCCGGTGAACCAGTTGTCCTCGAGCCGCAGAATCCTGAGATTCGCCAAGTCCGCGAGGACCGCTGGAATCGTCCCGTCAGCTCGTTGCTTCGGCAGCGACAGCCCGCGACCCGGCCGTCCGCGTCGGTGGTCACGCCGCGCCACGTCGTAGAGCGGCGCTTCGGACTTCCAGTTCGTGCTCGTCCGTCCAGTTGGGACCGCCGGTTGCGTCGTAGAACGCCACCAGCGTCGCGGTCGCACGAGGCGCGGACCTCCTCCGCGCGCCTTGAAGATCGAAGCGGACGGAACGCAGACCCGCTGCGCACGTCGACGTCAGGAGCTCCGACGGTCAGGGCCAGGCCGGTCAGGCCCGGATCCACTCGGCGGCCGACGGCACGCAGAGACCCCGCGTTGTGCCCGAGATGCACCGTCGCAGGTTGGTCAAGCTCCCCGAGGATCGGCCCGGTTCGGTTCGTCCGCGAGAGGCCAGCCATTCGAGGTCTCGCTCAGCCACGCCGGAATCGGTCCCCGATCAGGTGGTTGCCGCTCAGGAACAGACCCCGGAGATTGGCCAAACGGCCCAGTTCGGCCGGCAGCGGGCCGGTCAGGTCGTTGTAGGCGAGATTCAGCCAATAGAGGTCGAGCAGGTTCCCCAGCCAGGACGGGATCGAGCCCGTCCGGTTGGTACGCCAGAGCGACAGAACCTCGAGGTGGACGAGGTCGCGTATCCATGAGGGGATCGGACCAGCCGTCAGGTCGTTGCCCCCGAGGTTCAAGTCGCGCAGGTTGGTCAGGCGGCCCAGCGCCGGGGGGATCGGCCCGGTGCGGTTGGTCCGTCGAGCCGCAGGCCTTCGAGTCGGGTGAGGTTTCCCAACCACGAGGGCACCGGTCCCGCCTCGAGGTCGTTGGCAGCGAGGTACAGCCCCCGGAGGTTGACCAGACGACTCAGCGCGGTCGGGATTGACCCGGTCAGGTCGTTTCGCACGAGATTCAGCCACCTGAGGTCGGAGAGGCGGCCGAGTGCGGCCGGGATCGACCCGGTCAGGCGGTTTTCTTGCAGCCGCAGCTCCTCGAGACGGGCCAGGTCTCCCAAGGCGCCCGGTATCGGACCGGTCAGCCCGTTGCGGTCGAGACGCAGCCGCGTGACGCGACCGTCGTCGTCGGTCGCTACGCCGTGCCACTCCCTGAGCGGCGCGGTCGACTTCCAATTGGTGTCGACCGTCCAGCCGGCGCCATCCGTCGCGTCGTAGAGCGCCTCCAGCACCCGTCGATCGGACTCCGCGCTGCCCTGCGCGACCGCGTCCGACGCGAACGCCGCGCAGAGCACGACGAACGGCAGCACCCGGGACGATCGGATTGCGCGAATTAGAGCCGGCGCCGTCCGGGGCGAACTCATCGCACCAGAGCTCCTCATGGTTCGGCGCGTCGATCCGCGCGACGACGATTACACGGGCCGAGCGCAGCGGCCGCGACCGATCAAAACCGTCGACGGATGACTCTCACCCGTTGGTTTGGATG
Source organism: Vicinamibacterales bacterium (assembly GCA_965116765.1). Classification (GTDB taxonomy): domain Bacteria; phylum Acidobacteriota; class Vicinamibacteria; order Vicinamibacterales; family UBA8438; genus JAJEEA01. The sequence goes on from OZ220718.1 coordinate 4,491,332, forward strand.
AACCGGGCCATTCGATCATAGAGGATGTTGCGTGCCTATTTAGTGACTATACAGGTCAAATGGCTCTATTTCGGTGACCATCTGGTGCAATCGCACGTCCTGGCCCTCATCGAGCCGTCGTGCACCACGGTCGACACGGGTCACGCCGCGAATCCGACGAGGGGCCGGAACGATGAACAAGGCTGTCGACACGAAGCGAGAGGAGGACGTACGAGAGGCTGCTGGGGCCGGCGTGGGGTGGACGGGATGCGAGCCCTGCTCACAGGGTTACTGCGCCACCCGCGGCTCCGTGAAGTGAATCGCGCGGACCGGCGGCTCGCCGGGTACCCTCGGATGGTCGGAGGCCGGTGCGGCGGGCGCGGTGGTTGCGGGGTGACCCAGGGCTCGCCGAGCTGCGCCAGCCGCGCGTATTCCCGCGGGGTGCGGCGGGGTGCGGCGGGGGCGCCGCGGTTACGGGGTGACCCAGATCGGCGACGACCAGGCCCGCTCCTGGATGGTCGCCGGCAGGTCCGGCCGCGGCTCGACCCCGGCGCGAATCGCCTCCCAGGTCGACCATCGGCACGACGGGTTCTCGAGCACGCGCACGTAGTAGACGGCGCGCTGGGCGGGGTCGAAGTCGGGGTCCGTCCACAGGGTGCGCAGCTCGGCCGCCCCCGCGTCCTCGCTGAAGCCGCAGTCGTCGAGGTTCACGGTCGCGCCGTTGTCGGGGCAGCGGTGGGTGTCCGGGTCCACCGCGAGGCCGTCCGAGCAGGCGGCGTCGTAGACCTGCTCGCGGGCCTCGCCGCCGTCCACCCAGCCCTTGACGACCTGCAGCCGCTGGAGGGGTGCGCTCGACGCGTCGCGGGTCGCCCACACCAGGAAGCGTGGCACGCGGTCGCCCGGCGCCGCGAGCTCGCCGCCCATGGCGACGCCGCCGTCGTAGGCCCGGGTCACGAGGTCGGGGTCGTCCGCGAGGTCGTCCGGGTAGTCGTAGCCGGCGAAGAACCGCACCCGCATGCGCGGCCCGGTGGTGGCGAAGGTCTCCTTGCGGCGGAACGCGTCGAAGATGGCGTCGCGGGTGTTCTCTTCCGCCCACACGCCGGTCAGCCCCGACGCGCCGCGCAGCGCGCCCAGCGGCGAGGCGCTGTAGAGCCGGCCGCCCTCCCGCGGCGGGTCGAACGGTATCGACGAGCCCACCTGGGGGGCGCCGCCGGCCGTGAAGAAGTCCGACTCGCTGCCCGGGCCGGCGCCGGCGTGGTTGTCGGTGGCCCCGACGAGGCCGAAGCGGAACGGGTTGAAGCCGCTCTCCTCCTCGAGGCGCAGGCCGTTCAGGTAGGCCTGGCGCACGTAGCTGCCGTCGGGCTGGCTCGGGGTGGTGCCGCCGCCGATGCGGTACGACCAGATCTCGAAGTCGGCCCACTCGTCGTTGGGCGAGAGGGCGGGATGGGTGTCGGAGGTGCCCTTGGTCTGGGTGATCTCCACCAGCGGCTCGTTGCGGTTGCGGGTCTCTGCGTAGGCGGCGTCGAGGGGGTCGCCGGCGTAGGTCGCGAGCCGGAACATCAGGCCGTTCGAGCCGTTCGAGTTGTGGGGGATGGCGAGGGCCTCGATGCCCGCCTCGCGGTTGCGGTCCATCCACGCCCACAGCTCCTCGGGGTTGAACGAGTCGAGGCGGCTGAACGGCAGCTCGGGCACCGCGCTGCCGCGGAAGATCACGTTGCGGTGCAGGTTCTGGTTCTCGGGGCTGCCCGTGAACTCGTAGCCGACGAAGGTGGTGAAGCGGCCGGGATCGTTGTGGCGCTCGGCCGCCTCGACCGTCTCGCGCCACGCCGAGCGCACCACGTCGGTGTCGTGCGGCGGCTCGCTCAGGCCGAGGGTGTAGGCGCGGATGTCGCGCCGCGCCGCGGTGCGGGCGCCGCCGGTCAGGGCCCCCGAGACGAAGTCGGTCACGAGCTCGCCCACGGGATGCGACACGTCCCGCCCGGGGTCCATGACCGCCGGCAGCATGCCGAGGAAGCTCGCGTGGTCGGTGACCGCGTAGAAGTCGAGCGGCGCGTCGAGCTGGACGTCGAACCCGGCGGGGTGGGTCAGGGCCCCGCCCTTCGCGTACCGGTAGGCGTCGTCGGGCGTGGCGCGGGTGCCGTTGAGGAACGCGTCGTAGGAGAAGTTGGTGTGGGTGTGGAGGTCGCCGAAGTAGGCGTTGCGCAGGGGGTTCGGCTCGGCCGACCCGGCCTCGGCGCGGGCGCCGGCGTCCTGCGACGCCTGCACCGTCGCGCCGCCGTCGCCGGCGCAGCCCGCGGTGGTCAGGCCGACCAGCGCGGTCGTCGCGATTGCCGCCACGGCGCGCGGGAACGGCGTGAGGGGCTCTCCGGAGCGACGCGTATGACGTGGCATGACACCTCCCTGGCCCGGGCGCGTCGCCTCGTGGCTCCGCAGCCCCGCCCGGCCCATCCTACAGCAGTCCTCTAACGGATTGGCGGCACCATCGACAGCACCCGCTCGACGAACCAGTAGGCGGAGACGGTGCCCATGACGTAGATCGGCGCCAGCGCGACGGTGGCGGGCACCGGTACCCGACGGACGCGGAGGCCGTACAGCAGCGCCAGCAGGACGCCGACGACCATCAACTGTCCGATCTCGACGCCGACGTTGAACAGCAGCAGGGCCATCGCCCGCGCCTGCTCGGGGAGGCCGATGTCGGCCAGCGCCCCGGCGAAGCCGAACCCGTGCAGCAGGCCGAACCCGAAGGCGATGGCCCACGGAAACTGGGCCAGGGAGAAGCCCGCGCCGGCGGAGCCGCCCGCCCCGCTCGCGTGACGGTCGCGGCCGGCACCGCTGGTGAAGGTGCCGGCCCCGCTCGCGTGTTGGTCGCGGTCGGCACCACCCGCGTCGGTGAAGGTGCCGGCCCCGTTCGTGTGATGGTCGCGGCCGGCGCCGCGGGCCAGCTCCACGGCGAGATAGAGGATGCTCAGCGCGATCACCGCCTCGACCGGCCGCTGCGACAGGGTCAGCACGCCGAGGGTCGACAGGGCGAGGGTGATGCTGTGCGCGGCCGTGAACGCCGTCACCACCTGCACCAGTTGCAGCGGCCGGCGCACCAGGAACATCAGGCCGATGACGAACAGGATGTGGTCGAACCCGAAGAGCAGGTGCTCGACCCCGAGGCGGAGGTACGCGGGCACCGCCATCCCCCCGCTCCCCTCGGGCGACACCACGACGCGCGGCGCCTCGGGCCGCAGCAGGTGGTCGACCGAAACGCCGTCGGCGAAGCGCACCCGGAGGAGCACGTCGGTCAGGGTGCGGGGCAGGCCCGCGATCTCGATCGGCTCGGCCCCCAGCCCCTCGCCGCCGCAGTCGATGGTCCAGCGCTCGAGCAGCGCCGCCGCGGTCAGCTCGGGCAGGGCCCGGCCCGCCTCGCGGCACCGGGCCGGGAACGCCGGCCGTAGCGGCAGCCGGCGCACCAGCCCCGGCTCGGCGTCGGCCAGCACCGGCTGCTTCCAGAGCACCTCGAAGCGTCCTGCCGACACCTCGGTCAGCTCGAGGTAGGCGGGCCGCACCTCGTGGGCCGCGAGCGCGGACGGGAGCGCGGCCACGCCAAGCAGCGCCAGCACCCAGCCCCGCAATCGGCGTCTCCGCTCCGGATCGTTCGCCATGGTCATCTCGGCTCCGGTTCCCCGCCGGCCCCCGGCTCCCGTTCGGCCTCCACGGAACCTGGCATCCGGATCTCGTAGCGTTCGCGCAGCGTCTGCAACGCGGCCTCGTTCCGCTCGCGCCGCCGGCTCTCCAGCAGGTCCTCCGCCACCCGGTTCCGGATCTCGTCGAGGGCGGGCACCCGCGGCTCGGTGCGGCCGATCACGAGGACGAGGTGGACCCCGTGCGCCGACTCGAGCGGCCCCTGCCACGCGCCCGCCGCGAGGGCAGGCAGGGCCGCCGCGAACGCTCCTCCGAACAGCTCCGCGATCTCCTGGTCGGTCCGGTCGGCATACTCCCGCAGCAGCATGAACGGATCGCCCAGCTGCCGCCAGCCGTCGCCGGTGCCGTCGCGAACCTCGCGGAGCAGCGCGGCCGCGTCGCCCCCCGCGTCCTCCCTCCGCTCGGTGCTCAGGAAGACGTGCCGGAACGTGGTGCGGCGCGGCTCGCGGTACCGCTCGGCGTGGTCCGCGTAGTACGTCTCGATGTCGCCGGCCGCGGCCGCCCCGTCGACGGCGCCTCCGCGCTGTCCTCCAGCAGGAACGTCATCTTCTGCGCGAGCCGGCGGCGGATGATGGCGTCGCCCCGGTCGAGACCCCGCCGCCGCGCCTCGCGGTAGAGAATCTCCTCGCGCACCGCCTCGTCGATCAGCCCCTCGAGCTCCCGTCCCGTCGGCGGCCGCCCCCACTGCGCCGCCCACCGCTCGCGGATGGCCCCGAGCTGCTCCTCCGTCACCGTGACGACGCGGTCCGCCCCGGCGTCGTCCAGCCACCGGTCGACGGCGAACACTGCCCGCCCCGAGCAGGAGGAACACCACGAGCGGCGATCGGCCGAGTAACCGGTTCATGTTCTCCGTCGCTACGAACGCCCGATTATCTCGGACTCAGCGTTTCTCCACCACCGAGTCGGGAAACAAGGAGGGCGTGGCTTCTTCGATATCTCACGGGCCTGGAGGAGAGTCTCTCGATTCTCCCATCGTCCACGAGCCGCTTCAGCCAACTGCGCGCCTGAGGCTTCCGGACATCGAGTGCTTCGGCGACATCGGCTTCGGTTCGGGGTTCCGCCAGATGCGGCAACAACAGTTCTTCCACCGCGGCAAGCAGCTTCTCGGCCGGAGTGAGCCCGTCCCCGGAGCCAGGCTCCGCCACTGGCTGCGGTGTCGCCGCTTGGGCCGGCGGGGCGTCGTCCGCCGGCAGCTGATCGTTGCGGGCCTCGCGGAGCAAGGGGGCCGGACCGGGTGCGGGGCCAGCCTCGGACGGCGCGTCGAGGAGCGAGCAGAGAGCCCCTGCGTCGTCGGGATTCGGCCAGGGTCTCGCGCCGTGCTCCACCAACCCGTCGAGACCCTTGCCCGTCTCGCCGGTGGTGCGCACGTAGACCGAAACGAATCGATGCCGGTCGAGCTGCTCGACCGCTCCCGCCCAGGTGCCGCCCTTCTCGAGCTCCGCGCTGACCACCAGCGCCGCGTCGGCCAGCGCATAGATGAGCTTGTTGCGCTGCATCGCGTGTCCGGCGAGGAAGCCGGCGGCGGGGTCGTAGGGGCAGATCAGGACCAGCCGGTCGTCCATCAGCGCGTTGCGGTGGTCCCGATGCGTGGCGGCGCGCTCGAGCCTGTCGGCCAGCACGCCCGCGACCGTCCCCCCGGCGTCCAGCGCGCCGCGCATGGCGGCCTGGTCGATGCCGCGGGCGCCACCCGAAACCAGCGTGCGCCGGGCCTCGGCCGCCAGCCGCCCGATGCCCTCGGTATAGGTGATCAGGTCGTCGTCCACGTTCCTCGAGCCGACGACGGCCAGCCCTCCCGCGTCCAGGGTCTCGCGGTTTCCGCAACCGTACAGCACCGGCGGCGCCTTGCCTCCCAGGCACCCCTTGAGCCGCCGCGGATAGTCCGCATCCGCGCGACTCGTGACCCAGAGCGCGCGGGTACGCCAGCGCTCCAGCGCCTGGCTAAGGAGGAAGCCCCGGTCGAGGAGGCGGGCGAGTCGGTCGGCGTCCAGGTCGAGCCGGCACTCCTCGATCAACGCCCCCGCGCCGTCGCCCAGCAGATCGGCGGGCTCGCGCCCCAAGTCGCGGAGCCGGCTGGCGAGGCGGTTGTACTCGCCGGGCGCCAGAGGCTTGGTCGACGATCGCCGTTCCCGACCGATGATCAAGGGGGCGGTCAGCAGCAGAATCGCCTGCGTGTTCAGAGAGGGAGCGTCGTTCATGTGCGGCCCCCCGCGTTGGCGAGGGCCAGCGGCCACACCGGGCCGCTTCCCCGCCGGCGCAGCTCCCAGGCGGCGACGGTGAAGGTCCATCGCGAGTCCACGACGTCGTCGACGAGCAGCACGGGTCCGGTCAGGATGGCGTCTTCGGCGACGGCCAGCGAGCGGACGACGTTGCGGGCTTGGCGGTCGCTGTTCTCCATCGTCTTCTGTTCGGGCCGGTCGCCCGTCTTCCTCAGTACCTCGCTGAACGGCAGGTCCAGCGCATCGGCGAGGCGGCGGGCGAAGTCGGGCACGAGTCGCGGATGCCGCAGTGACGGAACAGCGGCGACCCAGGCGGGTGGCGGGTCCGGGCGCCACTCGCGCACCAATGCCGCGCACGCGCTGACCAACTCGTTCGAGAACCGCCCGTCTTGCAGCTTACCGCGACTGACCAGCTGTCCCCACCCCGCGTCGTTCCAGACGCAGAGCACCCTTCCCGGCTGCGCCCGGTGTTCCGGGTCGATGCGCTTGCCTGGAGGCCATTGCCGCCGCGGTTCGACCGGCAGGCTCGAACCGCGCAGGAAGGCGACCGCCTCGGCCACGATCTCCGGACTGCATGTGTCGGACAGCGGCGGCAGCGGGGGCGGCGGGATGCCCTGCGGGTCTCCGTCGAGCGCCCGAATCAGGAACGCCATGTGGCCGGAGGAGAGTCTGACGTATTCCTGCATGTCCGCCTGCTCGTCTCGACGCAGCGCCGTGAGCCGTTCCGCCCGTTCCCAGAAGGCGTCGCTCAGCGACGCCGCGGTCAACTGCCACGACGGGCCCTGCCTGACGATGGGTGCAGGGGATTCCAGCGACAGCAGTTGGAGGGTCTTCTGAATCCGGCTCGCGCTGACGTTGACCCCCGCCTCGATCTGGCGTTGCGTCAGCCCCTCGTCGGAGGCCTCCAGCGCCGCCAGGACCTGCCCCGCCTCTTCTCGCGTGGGAAACGCGCTCCTGATGAAGTAGCTCGTGATCTCGGTGTCCTCCCCGCCGCCGAGCAGCACGCCGCGGGCGGCCTCCAGCGCCCGCCCGGCGCGGCCCACCTGCTGATAGTAGGCCACGACGGAGCCGGGCGTCTGGTAGTGGATGACGAACGCCAGGTCCGGCTTGTCGAATCCCATGCCGAGGGCCGTGGTCGCCACCAGCGCCTTCACCCGGTTGTCGAGCAGCGCCTGCTCCAGCGCCTGCCGGTTCGGGCCGGTCTCGCCGGTGTAGGCCGCCACCTCGATGCCGCGGGACAGGAGCCATTCCGCCACCAGCCCGGCGTCGCGTATCGTCAGCGTGTAGACGATACCGCTCCCCGGCAGCGCCGGCAGTCGCTCGGCCAGCCAGGCGAGGCGTTCGGCCTGACCGGGCATTCGGATGGTCTGCAGCGACAAGGAGGGCCGGTTGAGATCGCCCCGGAGCACTTCGAGGTTGGGTCCCAGAATCGCCTCGAGGTCGGCCATCACGCGAGCGTTGGCGGTGGCGGTGGTCGCCAGCAGGCGGAGGTTGGGCGGCAGGTCGCGCACGATGCGCTCGATCAGCCGGTAGTGGGGGCGGAAGTCGTGGCCCCAGTCGGAGATGCAGTGGGCCTCGTCGATGACGAGGAGCGCGATGCGCCCGGCGACGTCCGCCAGCACCTGCTCGCGGAAGCGCTCGTTCGCCAGCCGTTCCGGGGAGATGAGGAGGATGTCCACCGTGCCGGCGCGGGTCGCCTCTTCCACGCGGTTCCACTCGTCCTGGTTGTCCGAGTTGATCGTCTCCGCGTGGACGCCCATCCGCTCGGCTGCGGCGATCTGGTTGCGCATGAGCGCCAGCAGAGGGCTGACGAGGAGGGTCGGCCCCAGACCCGCTTCGCGCAGCAGCCGGGTGGCGATGAAGTAGACGAAGCTCTTGCCCCATCCCGTCTTCTGGACCAGGAGTTGCCGGCGGCGGCCTTCGACGAGGTGCCGGATGGCTTCTTCCTGTCCGTCGCGGAATCGGGTGTCCTGCCGCCCCGTGCCCCGCTTCAGGAGCTCCAGGGCTCGGAGCGCGTCGTACTGCATGTCGGTGGTGGGGTCGGGAGCGCGACGCCGGCCACGGTATCGGCCAGGGTCCCGGTTTGGACCCGGCTGGTGGAGGTGCGTGGAAGGTGTAGCTGGTCCGAGCGTGGTGGCCCCGGCTGGGGCGCCGCTGTGGCGCTGGCCGGTGGGCCGACTTGTATCGAGCTGTCGTATATCCGCCGCCAGTCCCGGAGGCTACCTGCGCCGCAATTGCTCATCGAGGGATGCGTCGGGTCCCACGCCGAGGATGAGCAGTGCCTGTTCTTCGGTCATCTCGGTGAGTTCCCGCGGTCTAGGAGTCTGCGCCGTAGAACGGTGCAGACTCCTAGCAGGGTTGGTTGGGCGCCCAGCGGAGCCGAAGGCGACGATGGGCGGGCTAGCGAATCAAATCAGAGATGACTTCCCCAAATGCCGGGCCGTGGCTTGGCCGAAACCGACTTGGCCACCGCGAACATCGGTCACCCGAAGGCGGAAAAGCCGCTCCATAGTCGCTTGCGTCGGTTCGTAGCTCCGTGATCCGCGTGTTCAGGTCCGCGAACCGAGCGTTCGTGGAGCACGTCCCTGTCGAGTCCCGAGTGCCTTCAGCTTCAGCAGCGGGTAGTCCTCGTAGCGCGGTGTCAGCGTCCGGTTCGTGCAGTCGGCGATCAGGTCGAGCCGTTCGAGCACGACTTGGCCGATGAGGACCTCGCTCAGCGGGGGGCCGACGATGCACTCCATCGTCATCGAGCGGTTGCCGATCTGCACCCCTACTGGGCCTGCGAGCGGGCGTTCCTCGCGCCGTTCGTCGGCGTACGTGACGAAGGCGGTGCCCTGCGGCTGCAGGCCCAAGCGCTCGACGACGTTCTGCGGCAGCACGAGCGTTACGGCGCCGGTGTCCACGATGCCGTCGACGGTCGTGCGTCGGATGTCGGTCTCGGCCCGGTCGCCGCGGCGGAAGTACTCGCGGTCGCCTGCGTTCTCGAGAATGACGTCGGTGTGAATCTCTCCCATCAGTTTCGTCCTTTGATTATTGCGCCCTCGGTGCGTCGACTGCAACCGGGTGCGAGGCTCGCGTCTGCTCAGCCTTCAAGCTCGGTGGTCCCGGCGGGTCTTCGCCCCGGCTGACGTTGCCGGTGATCCGGCGGCGTTGTGTTACGTTGAGTACATGGCCCCGCCCACCGTTGCCCCCGACGTCGTTCACCCGCCCCTCAGCAAGCCGGCGCCCGTCGGCGGACCCGATGCCCCGGTGCGGATCGAGGTTGCCATGCCCCGGGGGCTCTTCGACCGGCTGACCGACCACGACGACGCGCCCCGCTGCCGGTACGACGAGCACACAGCGCTCGCCGAGTTCGTGGCCGAGCCGGGCTTCGCGCACGAAGGCGCGGCCTCGCGAATCGCCGAGTTGTTCGCACGCATCGCCGACGCGCTCGCCGACCGGGGCCGCGAGGTTTCGTGGACGCCGGCCGGCGCCCTTCGCCTGATCAGCGACGACGGCGCCTTCGAGGCCGACGCCAGCCTCTATCTCGACCCCGAGGCGGAACGGGCCGTCCGGCGGGTCGACGGGTACCTCGACGTCAGGGCGGGCCTGCCGCCGCCCGATCTCGTCGTCGAGATCGACCGCAGCCGCCGGTCGGGCTACAAGCTCGCCCCCTACTTCCGGATGGGCGTCAAGGAGGCGTGGACGTCGCATCGGAAGGACGGTGTCGACATCTGGACACCCGATGCGGATGTCGCCGAGGGCTTCCGGCCGGTCCCGGCCAGCGCGGTCCTCCCGGGGCTGACCGCCGCCGACCTCGCCCCCCTCTGCACCCCCGGCGACCCGCGGGAGCAGGCCCGGCATTCCCGGCGTCTCGCCCGCCGCGTCGCCGAGCGAATGCTCGATGCATCCGGCTCCTGACGGCCGGCGCGAACCCGCCGGCGAGCGTCACCGCACGATCCTTGATGAAGCAGCTCGTGATCTCGGTGTCCTCCCCGCCGCCGAGCAGCACGCCGCGGGCCGCTTCCAGCACGCCAGCGACACTGCGCCAGTGACTCGCGACTGCCCTCGAAGCCCTCCAGCCCCGGCTGCGGGGGGCTCCTCCCGATCTGCCCTTCGTGCTCGACGCGGAGACTCTGGCCCGTGGCCTGAACTTCACGCTGACCACCACCTTGGGCGACCTGGATCCGCTCGGCGAGGTAACGGGAGGCGGCGGCTACGAGGACCTGCTGCCGCACACGCGCCGCATCCGGGTCTTCGATACGGAGGTCGTGGTCGTCACGCTCCCGCAGTTGATCCGATTGAAGCGAGCCGCCGGAAGGCCGAGAGACCTGGTGGCCGTTGCCGAGCTGGAGGTGCTGCTGGAAGAGCAGAGCCTGATTCGTAGCCGGCCCGACTGGCCCCGTGGGGTCCGCTGCCGCTTGCCAAGGGCGGGGCATGAGCCGAGGTCGCGAGACTGTCACGGAGGTGCGCCGCGGGTCTGGTGGGCCGAACTGCGGTTGTGACGTGTCGGATGGTGTATCGTGGCTTGGGTGATGTGGGCGACCTCCATCTCGGTCGAATTGCCGACGGTGCTGGCCTGGGTGGCCGGCGCAGCCGGTGCCGTGATCGCCGCACTGTTGGGCGTTATCGCCTGGTTTCTGCGCCGAGAGATGCTCAGGAACGAGACGACCCATCGAGACCTGACGACCAGCGCCCACAGGCTGCTCGAGGGCAACGTCGAGTGGATTCGGTCATTGGGCGAACGCGTCAACCGGACGGATGACAAGATCGACCAGGTTCGCAGAGAGTTGACCTCCGAAAACAGGAGCATCGAGCGACGACTCGCTCAGGTGGAGGCGCGTCTGGCCGGATGGAGAGGAGGGAAGCGCGATGACGGACGAGACCGCGCAGCAGAAGATTGAACGACTCGAAGCCGAGGTCAGGAGCCTGCGGCTCGGGATGGGTGCGCTGATTGCGTGTTTGGTCAGGGTCGGCGTCGAGGGTAGATTCCCGTTTGCGGATGACAGCCAAGTGCTGGGTCTGCCGATTGCCATGGGGAAGGCCGGGATCCCCCCTGCAGCAGCCGAAATCCTGCGCCGCTACAGCTCAGAAGCCACGGCGGCCGAACAGGATGAACTTGTCGAAGCGTCGCCCCATTGATCAGCAGGCTGGTGTCTACGTCTGCACGTACTTCCTCCGCACCACTGGTCGCCGCCGGCCCCGCGGCGTGGCAAGTCAGCCGTTGAGGCCGTCGAGACCATCGGCGAACCCCACCATCCTGGTCGGTGGTTTGCGGCGGAGGCCGAACCCGCAATTCAGTAGCAACCGTTGAGCTTCAGCGGCTCGCGAAGAGCATCGTCATCGGAGATGTCCGCGGGCCAGCTGTAGGGCGCCGGCCGCCCGGCCTGACACCGCACGTTCCAGCCGCCGACTACACGGACGAGCCCAGCGCCGTCGCCGGCCGAGATACTGCGCTCGGCCGGCGCCAGGCTTCCCGAGCCATTGGAGCGGCCCGCGGCCGCCCTGGTGGGCAGCTCGGTCAACAGAACTACTGCCCGTTCCCGCCCGTCGTCGCTACCCCCCGCCGCAAATGCCGGCTCGCCCAGTTCAGCATCTCCGTCACGGCGTGGAGCACCGACTCGCGCGCGATGTAGCCGTGCGACTCGTTCGGCAGGGTCACGTAGCGCACGGTGCCGCCGTGGCCCTTGAGGGCCATGTACATGCGCGCCGACTGGATGGGGAAGGTGCCCGAGTTGTTGTCGATCTCGCCGTGGATGAGCAGGATCGGCTCGTCGAGCTTGTCGGCGTGGAAGAACGGCGACATCGCGGCGTAGATGTCCGTCGCCTCCCAGAAGGTGCGGCGCTCGTTCTGGAAGCCGAAGGGGGTCAGCGAGCGGTTGTAGGCGCCGCTGCGGGCGATGCCCATCTGGAAGATGTCGGAGTGGGCGAGGAGGTTGGCGGTCATGAACGCGCCGTAGCTGTGGCCGCCGATGCCGATGTTGTCGCGGTCGGTCACGCCCAGCGCGACGACGGTGTCCACGGCGGCCTGCGCGCTCGCCACGAGCTGCTCGACGTAGGTGTCGTTGGCGGTCTCGCCGGGGCCGATGATGGGCATCGTGGGGCCGTCGAAGACGGCGTAGCCCTGGGTCAGGAACAGCAGGTGCGAGGCGCCGCGGATGGCCGTGAAGCGGTTGTCCGAGCCGGTCACCTGGCCCGCGAGTTGCGGGTCGACGTACTCGCGGGGGTAGGCCCACACGAGCATGGGGACGCGGTCGCCGTCCTGGTAGCCCGGCGGCAGATAGAGGGTGCCGGAGAGCTGCACGCCGTCGGCGCGCTCGTAGGTGATGAGCTCCTTGGAGATGCCGGCGAGCTGCGGCGCGGGGTCCTCGAAGGCGGTCAGCGGCTGCGCGGTGTCGGCGGCGAGGTCGCGGACCAGGTAGTTGGGCGGCTCGGTGCGGGTCTCGCGCCGGGTGAGCAGGAGGCTGCCGTCGTCCGAGAGGGGGGCCAGCGCCACCTCGTAGGCGTCGCCGGCGCTACGAAACAGGCGCTCGGTCTCGAGGGTGGCGAGGTCGAGCCGGTCGAGGAACGGGCGGTCGCCCTGGGGCGAGGCGCCGTTGCCGCTCAGGTAGATGGCGCCGCCGGTCTGGCCGATGACCGCGCCGCCGGGACGCCGGACGGCGAGGGGACGGCCGGGGTCGGCGTAGCGGTCCTCGGTGCTGCGGTCCCACAACACCCGCTGTTCTCCGTCGGCGTCGAGCAGCGTGGTCCGCGTCCACCGGGTGGGCCGGTCGTTCTCGGTCAGCAGCGCCGTGCCGTCCGCGGTCCACGCGATGCCGCTGAAGCGGAACTCGGTGCGGGCGATCTCGGCCGGCTCGCCGTCGAACGGCGCGGCCTGCGCGAGCACGCGGTCGCGGTGGGGGACCTCGGCGCGGGGGTCGCCCCCGTCCTCGGCCTCGACCCAGACGAGGGTGGCGGGCCGGGTGGGGTCCCACGTGAAGCGGCGCGGCCCGGTGGGGACGCCGCCGATGGGGACGGCGTCGGCGAGGGGCAGCCGGGCGATCGACGCCACGATCTCGCCGCTGCGGTTCCGCACCGTCACGTCCTTGGGGAAGCTGGTGGCCCGGACCAGCCACGAGAAGGGCCGCTCGACCTCGACCGTCAGCAGGTGCTCGCCGCTCGGCGAGGCGCTGACCTGCTGATAGAGCCCTGGTTGGCCGACGGCGGTGCGCCGGCCGGTGGCGAGGTCGATGGTGCCGATCTGGCTGGTGAAGTAGTACTCGAACAGCGCCTCGTCGTGGGCGTTCTGCAGCAGGTCCTGGAAGGTGCGGATGGGCGCGGCGCCGCCCTGGTGCTCCTGGATGTTCGGGCCCGCCGGCGCCTCGGGCGGGGCGGGGGGCGCCCCCCGGGCCGAGGCCTTGAACCGGCAGAGGACGGTCGAGCCCTCGTCGAGCCAGTCGCAGGGGTTGCCCCACGCGGCGTTGACGGACGCGTCGCTGATGGGGCGGGGCTGCCCCGTCGCGACGTCCATGACCCACGCCTCGATGCCGTTGTAGCGGGTGAGGGTGAACAGCAGGTACGAGCCGTCGGGCGAGTACTCGAAGTCGCCGAGGCTGGTCTCGCGCGGCGCGTCGAACACGTGCTCGGCGCCGTCGTCGATGCGCTTCACGGTGACGCGGTTCACGCCGCCGCTACGGTGCGGGCCGTTGGTCCGCGGGTTGAGCCGGTAGCCGGCGATGCGCAGCATGGGGCGCGACACCTCGGCGATCGACGGCATCGCCGGCCGCGCGAGCAGGGCCACGGTGTCGCGGCTCGGGCTGACGAGGAGCTGCGGGGTCGGCGGGGCGTCGAGGATGTCGACGATGGCCGCCGGCGGGGTCAGATAGCCGGTCGCCTCCTGCGCGAGGCCCGGTGCGGCGAGGCCGAGGGTCAGGGTTGCGAGCAGGGCCGTCGCCGCCGCCCGTCGGGCCGCGGGGTACGGGAATCCGGGCGTTGCGATTCGATGCATGGTTGCCTTCCAGGTTGCTGGCTCGACGTTCGCCGGGCCATCGTACGTCAGTCGTGTGCGAGAAGCCAGCACGGCGGGCCCCCAGTCAGCTCCCGCGACCCGGGGAGATTTCGGGGTACGGTTGTCGCATGTTCTCCGGCCGCGTGCCCGCCCTCCGGGCCAATCGCGTCGCGGGCGAGCTGGCCCGCCTTCGGTCCGAGGGCCGGCCCCTCGACGACCTCACGGTGTCGAACCCCACCCGGGTCGGTCTGCCATACCCGCGTGACCTGCTCGCGCCCCTCGCCGCGCCGGACGCCCTGGCCTACGACCCGGCGCCGTTCGGGCTGCCCGTCGCCCGCGAGGCGGTGGCCGCGCACTTGGCCGGGCGTGGCGTCCCGGTCCATCCCGACCGGATCGTCCTGACCGCCAGCACCAGCGAGGCGTACGGGCTGCTGTTCAAGCTGCTGTGCGATCCGGGCGACGCGGTGCTCGTCCCGCAGCCGAGCTATCCGCTGTTCGACCACCTCACGCGGCTCGACGGGGTCGAGGCGCGGGCCTACCGGCTGGAGCACCACGGGCGGTGGGAGATCGACGTCGGCGGGCTGGCCCGCCTGGTCGACGCCCGGACCCGGGCGGTGCTGCTGGTGAGCCCCAACAACCCCACCGGCTCGTTCGTGCGCGCGGAAGAGCTGGCCGCGGTCCGCGCGGTCGCGGTCCGGCACGGGCTGGCCGTCGTCTGCGACGAGGTGTTCGCGGACTACCCCATGGAGGAGCCGGCGGCGGGGCGGTCCGGCGCCCTGGTCGGCGACACCGAGGTGCTGACCTTCACCCTCGGCGGGCTGTCGAAGTCGGCGGGGCTGCCGCAGCTCAAGCTGGGGTGGGTCCTGCTGGGCGGGCCGGACCGTCTGGTCGCCGGCGCCCGCGACCATCTCGAGCTGGTCTGCGACACCTATCTCTCGGTGGCGACCCCGGTGCAGCTCGCGGCCGGCGCCCTGCTCGAGCGGTCGCGCCCCGTGGCGGACGCGATTCTCGCACGGGTGCGGGGCAACGACTCGGCGCTGCGGCGGCTGGCCGACCGCTTCCCCGCGTGCCGGGTGCTGCGCACCGAGGGGGGATGGTACGCTGTGGTGCAGGTGCCGGCGCTCCGTTCGGAGGAGGCCCTGGTCATCGAGCTGCTGCGGCACGACGGGGTCCTGGCGCATCCGGGCTACTTCTTCGATTTCCCACGCGAGGCGTTCCTCGTGCTCAGCCTGTTGCCGCCGGTCGACGCGTTCGCCCGAGCGGCGACTCGGGTTCTGGCCAGGGCGTCCCGGAGCCCGCGATGACTGCGGGTGGGCTGACGCTCGGCGACGTGCCGAGGCCCCCGTGCCGGAGCGTCCCCGGAGCTCGCGGCGATGGATGTGGGGTAACGTGCGGGCCGGCTTGCCGCCGTCCGCCGCGCCGGAGCGTCCCGGAGCTCGCGCACTGACCGCCGGGGGCGTCGGACCGGCGTCGCCGACCGGCGGGCGGCCGCGCCGCGCTCCGATCCGGCGTCCGGCTGATCCCGGTCGGCAGAGAAGCCTGCGATGAACGACCGCGCCGTGCCCGTCGTCAAGGACCTCGTGCTCGTCGGGGGCGGGCACACCCACGTCGCGGTGCTCAAGCGGTTCGGCATGCGGCCGGTGCCGGGGGTGCGCATCACCGTCGTCGCCCGCGACGTCCACACCCCCTACTCGGGGATGCTGCCCGGCTTCGTGGCCGGGCACTACACGTTCGACGAGGTGCACATCGACCTCGCGCGCCTCGCCCGCTTCGCCGGCGCCCGCCTCTACCACCAGCCGGCCGTCGGGCTCGACCTCGACCGGCGCGAGGTGCGCTGCGAGGGACGCCCGCCGGTGCCCTGGGACCTGCTGTCGATCAACGTCGGCTCCACCCCCGCGTTCCGCGGCGTGCCGGGGGCGGCGGAGGTCGTGGTCCCGGTCAAGCCCATCAGCCGCTTCGTCGAGCGGTGGAGACGGCTGCGCGCCCGCGTCCTGTCCGCCGACGCCTCGGTCCGGATCGGGGTGGTGGGGGCGGGGGCCGGGGGGGTCGAGCTGCTGCTCGCCATGCAGCACGCCCTGCAGCAGGCGCTGGGGGCGGAACGGCGGGCGCTCTTCCCCGAGATGCACCTGTTCGGCGCGGACGAGACGATTCTGCCCACCCGCAGCCGCGGCGTGCGGCGGCGGCTCGAGCGGGTGCTGCGGGCGCGCGGGGTGCGCCTGCACCTCGGGCAGCCGGTGGCCGCGGTGCGGGACGGGGCCGTGGTGTGCGGCGACGGCGCGGCGGTGGCGCTCGACGAGATCCTGTGGGTGACGCAGGCGGGGGCCCCGCCGTGGCCCCGCGCGGCCGGCCTCGCGGTCGACGCCGAGGGGTTCATCGAGGTCGACGACACCCTGCGCTCGACCTCGCATCCGGATGTGTTCGCGGCCGGCGACGTCGCCGCCGTGGTCGGGCATCCCCGCGAGAAGGCCGGGGTCTTCGCGGTGCGCCAGGGCCCCCCCCTCGCCCGCAACCTGCGCCGCGTCCTCCTCGGGCGCCCGCCCCGGCCGTTCCGCCCCCAGCGCCGCTTCCTCATCCTGGTGTCCACCGGGGACCGCTACGCGGTCGGGGGGCGCGGCCGCTGGTCGTGCGAGGGCGCCCTGGTGTGGCGCTGGAAGGACTGGATCGACCGCCGGTTCATGGCGAAGTACGCCGACCTGCCGGAGATGCGCGCCGCCGAGGGTCCGGCCGTCGCGGCGGGGCTGGCCGCCCCGGAGGACCTGCGGGCGATCTCCACGGCGGCGATGCGTTGCGGCGGGTGCGGCTCGAAGGTGGGGGCGACGCCCCTCGACCGCGTGCTCGCCCAGCTGACGCCGGTGCGGCGCGACGACGTGCTCGTCGGCCTCGACGCCCCCGACGACGCCGCGGTGGTGCGGGTCCCGCCGGGCAAGGCGCTGGTGCGAACCGTCGACGCCTTCCGGGCCATCGTCGACGACCCGTTCGTGTTCGGGCAGATTACCGCAAACCACTGCCTCGGCGACATCTTCGCGATGGGGGCCGAGGCGCAGACGGCGCTGGCGGTGGCGACGGTGCCGTTCGGCCTCGACCGGAAGGTGGAGGACACGCTGGTGCAGCTGCTGGCCGGCGCGGTCGGGGTGCTCAACGACGCCGGGGCGGCCCTCGTCGGCGGTCACACCTCGGAGGGGGCCGAGCTCGCCCTCGGGCTGTCGCTGACGGGGCTCGTCGACGCCGACGCGGTCCTGCGCAAGGGCGGCCTCCGCCCGGGAGACCGCCTCGTGCTCACGAAGGGGCTCGGCACCGGCACCCTGTTCGCGGCCGAGATGCGCATGCAGGCCAAGGGGCGGTGGGTCGACGGCGCCATCGAGGCCATGCGCCAGTCGAGCCGGCTCGCGGCGGCCGCGTTGCGGCGGCACGGGGCGACGGCATGCACCGACGTGACGGGGTTCGGGCTGCTCGGGCATCTCGTCGAGATGACCCGCGCGTCGGGGGTCGACGCCCGGCTCGACCTCGCCGCGGTGCCGGTGCTCGACGGCGCGCTGGAGACGGCGCGGGCCGGGCTGCTGAGCTCGCTCCATCCCCACAACGTGCGCCTGCGGCGGGCGGTCGACGACCCCGAGGCGCACGCCGGCGACCCGCGCTACCGCCTGCTGTACGACCCGCAGACGGCGGGCGGCCTGCTCGCCGGGGTGCCGGCGGACCGTGCGGAGGCCTGCGTGGCCGACCTCGTCGGCCAGGGGTATCCGCAGGCGGCGATCATCGGCGCCGTCGAGCCGCGCGGCGACCACGGTCCTCCGGTGCGCCTGGCGTAGCGCGGACGGCGGGCCGCCGCCGCTCCCGCGGGGCGCCCGTGCCGGGTGGGAGGAGCGGCCACCCGGAGGCGGCGCGCAGGGCGGCTCGGCCCGGGCGGCCGCGCGGGATCGCGGGCCTTGGGGTGCGGGCGGAAGCGTGCCCCCCATGCCCGGTGCGGCGGGTCCGCCGGGAGGTCGGCGCGGCGGGTGCAGGCGCACGCGTGGCCCGCGCGGAGAAACGGCGAAGATTTGGGAAAGGACGAGCAACGTCGAGAAAACGCTGTCGCGGAACCGTGCCGGTACTGTATCGTGTTGGGAACGCCGTCCGCTGGCCACCGTCTGCGTAGCCCGAGGTGCCGGCGCGGAAGTCGTGTGGGACTTGCGTCGGTTTACACCCAGGTTGGCCAAGCCCGAGGTGCCGGCGCGGAAGTCGTGTGGGACTTTACGTCGGTCACCTGGGTTGGCGTATGCCTGAGCGCTCCTCATTCCTCCTGGTTCTCGTCCTCTTTCTCACCGGGTGCGGCGGCTACGTCGAGACGCCGCTGCCCGAGGACACCGGCGGCCCCGACATCCATCTCGTGCCCGACATCCGCGTCGTCGAGGACGCGGTGGCGCGCAACGCCACCTTCGCGACGATGCTGGCCGAGCACGACATGGGCGGCGACGCCTACGCGTTCGTCGAGGCGGTGCGCCCCGTCTTCGATCCGCGCGACCTGCAGATCGACCATCCCTACAAGCTCGTCTACGACCGCGACGGCGCGTTCCGCCGCTTCGAGTACCACGTGGACGACGACCGGTACCTCGAGGTCGTCGGCCGCCCCGACGCCGAGCCCCGCTTCGAGGCGACCCTCGTCGACTACGAGAAGGAGCGCCACGAGGTCGCCATGCGGGGCACGATCGACCGCGAGAACAACTCGCTGACGGCCGCGATGGACGCCGGCGGCGGCAGCATCCGGCTCGCGATGTCGATGGCCGAGGTGTTCGCGGCCGACATCGACTTCAACACCGAGCTGCAGCCCGGCGACCGCTTCGAGCTGCTCTACGAGCGGTTCGTGCGCGACGACGTCCACGTGACCTACGGCGACGTCCTCGCCGCCACGTTCCACAACGACGGCCGCGACCTCTCGGCCTTCCGCTTCGAGGTGCCCGGCGAGGAGCCCGGGTACTACGACGCGGAGGGCCGCTCGCTGAAGCGCCTGTTCCTGAAGTCGCCCCTGCCGTTCGAGCCGCGCATCACGTCGCGGTTCTCGTACCGGCGGCTGCATCCGATACTCGGGACCCGCCGCGCGCACCTCGGCGTGGACTACGGCGCGCCGACGGGGACGCGGGTGCAGGCGGTGGCGCGGGGGACGGTCGAGTTCGCGGGGCGCAGCGGCGGCTCGGGCAACATGGTGCAGCTGCGGCACACCAACGGCTACCAGACCTACTACCTGCACCTGTCGCGCTTCGCGCAGGGAATTCGCCCCGGCGTGCGGGTCATGCAGGGGCAGACCATCGGGTTCGTCGGGTCGACGGGGCTCTCGACCGGCCCGCACCTCGACTACCGCATCCGCAAGAACGGCATGTTCGTCAACCCCCTCGTCGAGATTCGGAACACGCCGCCCGGCGAACCGGTGCCCCCCGACCACATGCCCGCGTTCGAGGCCCTGCGCGACCGGCTGCAGGCCGGGCTGCCCGGCTCGGCCCTGGCCCGGCGCGAGTCGCCCGCATCGTTCGAGGCGGGCGGGCAATAGGGGCCGGCCCGCGACCCTGCGGCCCCGCATCGCGTCAGGACGCCGGCGGGAATCACCTCGCCACGTGCCGAGCGTGTCGTTCCGCCGAGAGCGGGCCGGCGCCGGCCGCAAGTTGGCAACTTCGTATAGATCGCCGTCCTTGCCATTCGCCACTCATGCGCATACGCCCGTTCCGCGCCCTGCGCCCGACCCCGGCGGCGGCCGCCGCCGTCGCGTGCGTGCCCTACGACGTCGTCACCACCGATGCGGCCCGGGCCCTCGCCGCCGGCGCGCCCCTCAGCTTCCTCCACGTGACGCGGGCCGAGATCGATCTGGCGCCGGACGTCGACCCCCACGATCCGGTGGTGTACGCCGCCGCCCGGGCCAACCTGGCGCGCCTGCGGCGCGAGGCCCCGCTGGTGGTCGAGGACGAGCCGGCCCTCTACGTCTACCGCCTGCGCGACGGTGACCACGAGCAGACCGGGCTGGCCGGGTGCTTTCCCCTCGACGACTACGACGGGGGCGCCATCAAGCGGCACGAGCGGACGCGGCGCGACAAGGAGGACGACCGCACCCACCACATGGCCGCGGTCGAGGCGCAGACCGGCATCGTGTTCCTCGCCTACCGCCGGCGGGCGGAGATCGACGACCTCGTCGCGGCGGTCCGCGCGGGGGCGCCCCTGTTCGACTTCGAGGCCCCCGACGGGGTGCGGCACACGGTCTGGCGGGCCACCGCGGGGCAGACGGCGGACCTCGTCGACGGCTTCGCGGCGGTCCCCGCCCTCTACATCGCCGACGGGCACCACCGGGCGGCGAGCGCCGCGCGCGCCCGCCGCGAGCTGGCGGGGAGGGGGGCGGAAGGCGCGGGGCCGGCCGCGCGCGACCACTTCGTCGCGGTGGCGTTCCCCGACCGGGAGACGCGCATCCTGCCCTACAACCGCACCGTGTCGGACCTCGCCGGCGCCGGCGCCGAGGAGTTTCTCGCGGCGGTGGCGGCGCGGCTGCCGGTCGCGCCGGCGGACACCGCCACGCCCGGCAAGGGGGCGGTGGCGATGTACGTCGACGGACGCTGGCACCGCGTCGGGTTGGCGCCGGCGGCCGGTGGCGGCGCCTCGGACCCGGTGCCCCTGGTGCCGGTGGCGACGGCTCGGACCCAGGCGCCGGTGGCGGCGCCTCGGATCCCGGCGGCGGTGGTGGCGCCTCCGACCCCGCCGCGGCGCTGGACGCCGCGCGCCTGCAGGCGCTGCTGCTCGAGCCGGTGCTGCGGGTCGAGGACATCCGCACCGACCCCCGGGTGCGGTTCGTCGGCGGCGTGCACGGCACCGGCGAGCTCGAGCGGCTCGTCGATTCGGGCGAGGCGGCGGTGGCGTTCTCCCTCGCCGCGGTGACCATGGACGAGCTGCTCGCGGTGTCCGACGCGGGCGGCATCATGCCGCCGAAATCGACGTGGTTCGAGCCGAAGCTGCGCGACGGCCTGCTGACGCACCTCATCTAGCACACATGTCATCTTCACCCACCCACCGCGTGCACAACTTCGGCGCCGGCCCCGCGGTGCTTCCCGAGCCGGTGCTCGAGGAGGCGCAACGCGACCTGATGGCCCTGCCCGGACTCGGGATGTCGGTGCTCGAGATCAGCCACCGGTCCGCCGCGTTCGAACGGATCCTCGGGCAGGCCGAGGCCGACCTGCGGGCCCTCACCGACCTGCCCGACGACTATCACGTGCTGTTCCTGCAGGGCGGGGCGAGCCTGCAGTTCGCCATGGTGCCGATGAACCTGCTGCCCCCGGGCGGGGTGGCGGACTACGCGCTGACCGGGTCGTGGGCGAAGAAGGCGGCGGCCGAGGCCGAGCGCTTCGGGCGGGTCAACGTCTGCGCGTCGACCGAGGACGAGGGGTTCGCCCGGGTCCCCGCCCCCGGCGAGCTGCGGCGCACGCCGGGCGCGGCCTACCTGCACGTGACCTCGAACAACACCATCGCCGGCACGCAGTGGCCGGCATTGCCGGCGGCCGAGGGCGCCCCCCTGGTGGTCGACGCGTCGTCCGACCTGCTGAGCCGGCCGGTGCCGCTCGACGGCCTCGGCCTGCTCTACGGCGGGGCCCAGAAGAACCTGGGGCCGGCCGGGGTGACCGTCGTCCTCGTCCGGAGGGACCTCGCCGAGCGGGGGCCGGACACCCTGCCCTCGACGTTGCGGTACGCGGTGGCGGCCCGGCACGGCTCGCGCTACAACACGCCGCCGGTCTTCGCCATCTACCTCGCGGGGCTCGTCCTGCGGTGGCTGCGCGACGAGGGCGGGCTGACCGCCGTCGACGCCCGCAACCGGCGCAAGGCGGGTCTGTTGTACGATGCCATCGATCGGAGCGGCTTCTACCGCGGCGCCGCCGACCCCGCGAGCCGGTCGCTCATGAACGTGACGTTCCGCCTGCGGGACGAGGCGCTCGAGCCGCGGTTCCTCGAGCAGGCGGCCGCGGCGGGCCTCGCCGGGCTCAAGGGCCACCGCTCCGTCGGCGGCGTCCGGGCGTCCATCTACAACGCCTTCCCGGAGGCCGGGGTGACCGCCCTCGTCGAGTTCATGGCCGAGTTCGAGCGGGTCCACGGCTGAGCCGCGGAGGACACGGTGAGACAGACTCAGGGCTCGGTCGTCTGCCCCAACTGCGGCCGGCTCGTGGGCGTCAACGAGCAGCAGTGCCCGTTCTGCGGGGCGTGGCGCCCCGGGCTCTTCGGCTGGGCGACGGTCCTGCGCCGGGCCCTGGGGGGGCGGCTCGACCTCTTCTCGGCCATCGTCACCGCCTGCGTCACCCTCTACGCGGTGGCGTGCCTGCTGCAGCCCGAGGCGCTGTTCGAGTCGCGGGGGCTGCTGTCGATTCTCTCGCCCGGCGGCCGGGCCCTGTACCAGCTCGGCATGACCAGCGGCGCCGTCACGCTGGGGCTCGGCTGGTGGTGGACGCTGCTGACCGCCATCTACCTCCACGGCAGCCTGCTCCACATCGTGTTCAACATGATGTGGATCCGGAACCTCGGCCCGGCGGTGACCGAGGTGTACGGCCCCGGACGCGCCTTCCTGCTCTTCAACCTCGCGGGCGCGGGCGGCTTCCTCGTCTCCAACGTCATGAGCGGCGCGCCGACCATCGGGGCCTCGGGCAGCATCTTCGGGCTTCTGGGCGCGCTCATCGTCTACGGCCGCCGCCGGGGAAGCTCGGTCGTCACCCAGCAGCTCTGGCAGTGGGCGATCATCCTCGGCGTGTTCGGGTTCATCATGCCCGGCATCAACAACTGGGCCCACGGCGGCGGGTTCGCGGCCGGGTGGATCGGCGCGAGCCTGATGAACCTCGACGACGACCGGCAGGACAGCAGCTGGGTGCTCCTGACGTCGCTGGCCCTGATCATCGTCACCGTCGTCGGCTTCGGCCTCTCGCTGGTGCGGGTGACCGCCGAGCTGCTCGGTTGACGCCCTGGTTCCGCTCACGGCACGGTGCGGTTCTTGCCGAACCGTGCCGGCGTGCCGATGCGGCTCCGGTCCGGTTCGGTGTCACGATGCCGGCGGGGACGCGCCACGGAAGCGGCGCCAGACCGCCCGCGGGGTTGCCCGCGCGGGCATCGGAGTCGCCGGCGACGGTCTCCGAGCCAGCTCGGCCGGCGCTCCGTCGCCCCCACGCGGCCTCGCCTGCCACAGAATCCACGGGAAGGAAGCGATGCTGAACGAGAGACAGGAACGCCTCTGCACGGAGAGCCGTTGGGACTTCTCGGACCTGTCGGCCCTCTTCCTGAACTGCACCCTGAAGCGGAGCCCGGAGCTGTCTCACACCGAGGGGCTGATCCGCATCTCACGCGCCATCCTCGAGAAGAACGGCGTGAGCGTCGAGCTGCTGCGGCCCGTCGACTTCGAGATCGCGGCGGGCGTCTACCCCGACATGCGCGAGCACGGCCGGGCCCGGGACGACTGGCCGGAGATCCTGGAGAAGGTGCTCGCCGCCGACATCCTCG
Organism: Vicinamibacterales bacterium; assembly: GCA_965116765.1. Lineage (GTDB taxonomy): Bacteria > Acidobacteriota > Vicinamibacteria > Vicinamibacterales > UBA8438 > JAJEEA01. The sequence continues at coordinate 4,514,660 of OZ220718.1, forward strand.
TCATCGGCACCAGCATCTGGCTCGGCGAGAAGACGTCGGTGGCGACGCGGGTCGTCGAGCGGCTCTACTCGGCCTCTCACCACCTGAACGCGGCGGGGCAGTACGCCTACTACGGCCGCGTCGGGGGCTGCCTCGTCACCGGCAACGAGGACGGGGCCAAGCACTGCGCCATGAACGTCCTCTACTCGCTGCAGCACCTCGGCTACGTCATTCCGCCGCAGGCCGACGCGGCGTGGCTCGGCGAGGCGGGCCCCGGGCCGTCCTACCTCGACGAGGGCTCGGGGGGGCCGGAGAACGACTTCACCAACCGGAACACCACCTTCATGACCTGGAACCTGCTGCACCTGGCCCGCCTGATCAAGGACGCCGGGGGCATTCCCGCCCACGGCAACCAGCGCTCCGAGTGGGACGCCGGCTGCCGCTTCGACCACCCGAACCCGCTGTACCGGTGACGCTGGCACCGCGGCCCCGACGCCATTCGAGGCCGCGGTCGAGGGAGGTGGGCCCAACTACTGGTCGTTCGTGGTCCGCGCGCCCTTCTGCCCGATGGTGTTGCGCAGCACGCCCACGTGCTCGAGCTCTATCTCGACCACGTCGCCCGGCTGCATCGCCGACGTGGTGCCCGGGGTGCCGGTGAAGATCATGTCGCCGGGCTCGAGGGTCACGTAGCGGCTGATGTAGCTGACGAGGAACTCGGGGCCGAAGATGAGGTCCGCGGTCCGCTGCGACTGCATCACCTCGCCGTTCACGCGGGTCTGCAGCAGCAGGTCGTTGTAGTCGACGCCGCGCGCCATCACCGGGCCGACGGGACCGAACGTGTCCGCCCCCTTCGCCCGGAACCACTGCAGGTCGTTGCTCTGCCACACCCGCTCGCTGATGTCGTTCCCGGGCGCGACGGCGAAAATGTAGTCGGCCGCTTCGGCCTCGGTCACGTTGCGGGCCCGCTTGCCGATGACGAGGACCATCTCGCCCTCGAAGTGCAGGTTCGTGGCGCCCTCGTAGTAGGTGACGGTCGCCTCGTGGGGCGCGAGCGACGTCGCGTGCTTGTCGAACAGCCCGGGCTCGGCCGCGACGTTCTGGTCGCCGAGGTGGCTCCGATAGTTGAACCCGGCCGCCACCACCTTGCGGGGCTCGGCCGGCACGAGCAGGCGCACCGCGCTGAGCGCGACCACCGCGCCGGTCTTCTCGGCCGACGTGTAGATGTCGCCGCGCAGCTGGTGGATGAACTCGCCGTCGAGGATGCCGTACGAGACCTGGCCGTCGAAGTCGTACCGCACGTACTTCGTCACGTCCTGGGCGAACGCCGCCCCGCCCGTGGACACGATCAGCGCCGCCGCCGTCGCCGCGAGGATAAACCGCTTCATCGAGCTTCCTCCTTCATCTCCGTCGAGAGGGCACAATCCATGCAGAGCTTCGAGACGCGTAGCCTACCACGCCCGCGCCGGTGCGACGGCCGTCGCCGGCTCGACGAAGCGCCCGCCGCCGGGCGGGGCTTCCGCAACCGGCCGGCGACTCGGGACATCGCCGGCCGCCAAGCGGGAGGTCCTGGAGCGAGTGATCGACTGGCTGCTACAGGGGGTCGCAACGGCCATCGACGAGATCGAGCGCCGGGGGCTCGCGACGGACGCGGAGATCGCAGTCCCGACGCGGCAGGTCGTGGAGCACCTGCGCCACCGCAGCCGGGAGTTCGCCTCCCGCCGGCAAGAGGCGCTAGCGCGGCCCAGGGACGGCGACGACGATCCTGGCGCCTCGGACACCCTCTCCACGGACGTCCCCGTCGACGACGACGTTCTGGAGCTCGAGGACAAGCACTCGTCCAACGCCCCCATCCAGGACTCGCGGCGGATGCTCGTCCGGAAGAAGCGCGCGTTCGAGCTGGCGCGTCTCCTCGACGCCCGCCGGGTCCTCCGACGCGAGCCGAGACGCGCTGACCGATCGGAGATCAGGCGCGTCGTCCCCTCGATCCCCGGACGAAGCGGCGGCGGGCCAAGCCGTCCGTCCGCCGATGCGGCCGCTACCCGGGCTGCGTGCCTGCACGAGCACGAGGACATCGGTCCTCGGCTTGGTCGACCGTGCTACGCTGCCGGACGGCTACGGCGTTCGAGACCTGTGGGCGCAGGCTCCCGTCACAGCCTGACGGGAGGACGCCATCGCGCCACACCGTGTGGCAACAGGAGTCATCCGAAGTGAATAGCGTGGTACTTGCCGCACTGACGGCGTTCTACTTCGCAACCGGCGGGCCGGACTGGCTGGACAAAACCAATTGGTTGAGCGACGCTCCCTTGGAGACGTGGCATGGCGTGGAGGCGACCGCGGACGGGTTGGATGCGCAGAGACTGGCTCTGTTCAACAACCGGCTGAGCGGGCCGATTCCGCCCGAAATCGGGCAGTTGACCGCGCTCGAATACCTGGACCTCGGCACCACCCCGTCGGATGCCCAAAACCGGTTGAGCGGGCCGATCCCGCCCGAACTCGGCCAGTTGAGCGCGCTCGAGGTACTGGGCCTTGCCGGGAACGAGTTGAGCGGGCCGATTCCGCCCGAACTCGGCCGCTTGACTAGGCTCGAATACCTGTACCTGGACCGCAACGAGTTGAGCGGGCCGATTCCGCCCGAACTCGGCCGATTAACGGCAACACGGGGACTGCTCCTGAACAACAACCAGTTGAGCGGGTCGATCCCGCCCGAACTCAGCCGGATTGGCCGAGATGCGCAAGAAGGCGGCGGGCTACGGGGCCGAAACCTTGCTAGAGTAATAACCCGGTACTTCGATCTGTCTCAAAACCAGTTGAGCGGGCCGATCCCGCCCGAACTCGGCCAGTTGACCGGGCTCCACCGCATGAGCTTGGCCGGCAACCGACTAAGCGGGCCGATTCCGCCCGAACTGGGCCAAATCGGGACGGATTCCCTGGAGCTACGCAACAACCAGTTGAGCGGGCGGATTCCGCCCGAACTTGGTCGGTTCAGAGGGCAATCTCTGGACCTAAGCAACAACCAGTTGAGCGGGCCGGTTCCGCCCGAACTCGGTCAGTTGAGTAGACTCGAACACCTGTCCCTGGCCCGCAACGACTTGAGCGGGCGGATTCCGCCCGAACTCGGCCGGCTGACCGCGTTGCGGTCCCTGAGCATAGACGGCGATACGGGACTCTGCCTCCCCCCGCAGATTCAGGACACGGTGTTTGGGCGACTGGCGACCGAGCGAGCTGAGATTCTCGTTGATGGCAAGTGGACGGTCATCAACAACGTTCCGCTTTGTAGTCAGTCGCCGACCGAGGCTGCCATAGTTGCGGCGCTGAGGGCGTTCTACTTCGCGACCGGCGGGCCGGATTGGCGGAACGATGACAACTGGCTGAGCGATGCACCGTTCTCGACTTGGTACGGGGTAGAGGCAACCGCGAACGGATCGGGTGTGCGGTCATTGGCCCTCCGCGGCAACGGCCTCCAGGGGTCGATTCCGCCTGAACTCGGCCAGTTGACCGCGCTCGAAGACCTCAACCTGAACGATAACGAGTTGAGCGGTCCGATTCCGTCCGAGCTCGGCCAGTTGACCGCGCTCGAAGTACTGGGCCTCGCCGGCAACCAGTTGAGCGGTCAGATTCCGCCCGAACTCGGCCAGTTGAGCGGGCTTGCGTCGCTATGGCTGCGCAACAATCAGTTGAGCGGGCCGATCCCGTCCGAACTCGGCCAGTTGACCGCGCTCGAAGTGATGTACCTGGGCGACAACGAGTTGAGCGGTTCGATTCCGCCCGAACTCGGCCAGTTGACCGGGCTGCGGTACCTCAGCATCGACGGCGATACGGGACTGTGCCTCCCCCCGCAGATTCAGGAGACGGTATTCGGACGACTGGCCATCGACCAGAACGGCGTTCCGCTCTGTGGCGCGGTGCCGACGCTCCCGGTGCTGGCGGCGTGGGGGTTGGCGCTCACGCTCCTCTTGCTCGGGTTGCACCTCAGTCGGACAACGCGGGCCGGCCGGCGGTGGTCGTAGCGGAATGAACGGGACCCTGCGTCAGGGCAGTCGATTTATGCCGCGGCCTCTCGCAGCAACGCTAGCTCGGCATCCCTTCCTGTATTCTTGCCGTAGCGGCGGCGTGCGAGGTTGTTTCCCAAGCCGTAGCCACTGGGGTGCAGCAGGGCGACTACGGTCACGCGGGTCGCACCGTTGCCGAAGTCAACTCCGCGCTTCAGGGGACCAGCGTCGTACAGATCCTTCCACTTCAGGCCCCCACCCTTGCTCCATTCAGCCAAGTCGGGCGAAACCGATGCGATTAGCTCGGCGGCAGGCAACCCGAGTACCAGGATGAGTCTCGGTTTCTGCTTGGCGACCTGTTCCCTGAGGAACGATTGGCACCATTGCCGGAATCCCTCGTGCTTCGTTCCCGGAGATGGACCCGTCGAGGAGCGGCCGGTACGCAACCCCATGTAGGCGTTCGTGAAGAAGCAGCACTCGGGCGGAATGCGGGCGTCTCGCAGGAGCGGGCACAGGTGGCGCCATGTGGTGGCGGTGTCGAGCTCGTGCCCGATACGCAATGCCTCCCTGTAGTCTTCCCTCTTCCCGAAGTCCTGACCTAGAACCATCACCTCTCCGAGTGGCAGGGGCGGCAGGTGTTCGCCAACCTCCCGCCAGAGGCCGTAGCCGCCGGGGAAGAATGCAGTTCCCCGAATTACCTCCGGGACCGGGACAAGTCCGTCCGGGTAGTCGAGGTCCTTCAGCTTCGTGAACAGGTATTCGACCGGGTGCTGTCGGCTCGATGAGGGCATGGTCGCCTTGCCTCCTTGATGGGGCGTGATTGGAGATCGTAGCGCGAGCGTCGATCGTTTTCCACCGCCCCCGCCGCGTCGCCCTCGGCATGGTGATGGTGCTCGACGACAGCGTGTAGTCGGTGTCCAGCGTCGCCGTGCCGCCCGTCGTCAGGGTCACCGTAGTCGCGTTCTCCGGGGTCGGCGTGTCGAGGGTCGCCGTCACGGTGATCTCCGGTCCACCCTCGGCCGGGGCCGGGTCGTTGCTCAGCGTCAGCGCGGTGGGCAGCACCGGCCGCGTCACCGTCACCGTGTAGATCCGGGTTGTGGCCAGTTGTGGCCCCATCCTCGGCCGTCACCACCACCACCACCACGATGGCGTTCTCGCCGACCTCCAGGGCCGATGGCCGCCCGTTGCCTCGCTCTTCACCACGGATCGCGTTCACCGTGACCGTCGCCCCGGCGTCGGTTCGGCAGGTCCGTGGCTGGGCGTCGCGGGCCGCACAGCGGTCGCGATTCCAGGATTGGCGACGGGGCGGCTGTGATGATCGACTCCGGGGTTGCGTTCAGCCTCGCCTAGTGTAGAATCCGAGTCCCGCGGGCGGTTCGTGTTCCCCCAGCCGGACATTCATGATTCGACGACTGCGGTTCGCGCGGCGGTGGCGGTGGTGATGGCAGCGGCTGAGGGCCATGGTGAGAACGCGACGCTGCCAACGGCTGCTACAACACCGAGTGCCAGCCCGACGAGGAGAATTGCGCCGACGACGGGGAGCCCGGATCGACGACGCCGACCACGGGCTAGTGCGAGCGGCGGTTACCCTGGGAACCGGCTCCCCGTTTTGGTCTGCGACAACAAGAACCCAGGCGACGCGCCGCCGTTGATATCGAGTCGCATCACCTGGGCGTGATCGGGCCTGAAGCACGCGGCGTGATCCGCCGCGTCATACCTGGAGCGAGGACCGCTCGCGGTTCACCCAGTGTGGGCCGTCCGTGGGCCGTCCCGCCCGCGTTTCCACTCGGTGCCCGGCCGGCGCGGCCAGATCACTTGAACCGCTCGATCACGGAGGACAGCATGCTGCGCTGGATTCTCATCGCCGTCGGCGCCGTCCTCTCGGCGCCTGCCCCGACTCAGGCCAGTCCTTGCGGTCTGCCGGACCCGAACTGGCCCTGCCCGTCCGTCCCGGCGCCACCGTGGTTCAGCCTCCCGTATTGGGACGAGCTGGTATTCGACTGCGCCGAGGGCAGTCCAAGGTGCAGATACGTGCCCCCGGGTCCGTACGAGCCGCACCACACTCGGATCCCCTCGGCCGAAGCTGTCCAGCAAATGAGCGTCCACATCGCTACGGACACGGGCTCCAACCCTCCCCTGGAGGACGCCTGGATCGAGACCTACCGCCGTGTGATACCGGGGATCATGACCGACTTGGCCGGCGGCGCTCCCTGGTTGGGCAGCATTTCCGTCGGCTGGGATCCGTTGGAGCTTCACGGCTGGATCGACGTCACGTTCAACAACAGCGGATGCGCTTCCGGAGGGTATTGGGGCAACGGATATGCGGAACCACCGTTCCCGGAACCGTTCGGCGTCTGGGATCGCGGAATAGCCCGACTGAGGACTACGGGGCAGGGTGATCGACCTGACTGGTGTCTCCGGACGGTCCTGCTCGCTCACGAGCTCGGCCACGCGGTCGGACTGTCTCACGTATCGGACCCCGACGACGTCATGTGCTCGGACACCTCGTCCAGGACGGGGCGCTGCAGAGGCCTGGCCTGGATCCAGCCGGCGCAGGGCCAACCCGTCTTCACGGAGAAAGCTCGCCGCCACATCCGATTGGTCAGGCAGGTGTCTTCCGCGAATGACTACGGGGGGTATGTCTTCTACCCGGGAGTGCTTTTGGCCGTACCCGCCCTCCCGTTCATCGCGCTGACCATTCTCGCCGCGTCCCTGATCAAGAGGGGTCTGCTACAGCGGAATGGCATGAGCGCGGGGTCGCCGTATAGGCAATCTGAGGTGCGACCTGGCCGCTGGCCGAGGACGCGTTCGGGCACGAACGGTTCCTCCCGAGCGGCCGGCCGTCAGCCCGCGCGGCGCGGCAGGCGCACCCTGAAGTAGTCGTCGGCGGCTTCGAACTCCGGTTCGCAGCCGTTGTGCTCACGCATCAGCGGGATGACCTTGCGCCGAATGCCCATGCCGCGGTCGTCCATCATGCCGTAGTCTCGCAGGATGCGGACGAGGTTGGTGTTGCGGGGCGTCTGCTGGCCGCCCTTCATCTTGTCGACGGTCATGCCGTTGGGGAGCGCGCCGGGGCTCGTCACTTCCAGGCGGTGGCGGTAGACGGTCAGGCGGATGTCGTTTTGGCGGGTCCAGTCGCGGTGCGCGAAGGCGTTGACGACGAGCTCGCGGATCGCCTCCGGCGGATAGTCCCATTGGCGGCTCCGGGTGGCGCCGGTCAGGCGCTCGCGGCTGATGTGCGGCTGCAGGTAGGCGAGGGTGCGGTCGGGCAGGGACTGCTCGATGAACCGGCCCCGCTTCTGGTCGCCGAGGCCGACGCAGGGGAGGTCCAGCACCTCGTCGAGACCGGCGTCGTAGTCCATGTCGGTCCCGGGGAAGACGAGCAGGCGCAGGCCCGCCTGCGGCAGGCGGCGCCGCGGCTGGAGCGCGAACAGGACGTAGGCGGCGGACGAGCAGCAGGGCTCTCCGGCGGGCGTCGGCTCCACGAGCAGCTCGCGTCGCAGGAGGGTTCGGCGCCAGTCCTCCATGTCGTCGTCGCCGAGAATCCGGCGGAAGTACTCGTCCAGGCGGCGCCTGTCCAGCTCGTCCACGGTGCTGCCGTGGACCGGCGTTCGCTCGACCAACAGCGGGTTGAACTCGGTCTTCGAGCCTTCGCCGGCGCGGATGATCGCGAGGAGCTCGGCTTCCGTCATGATGCCGCGTGAGTCGAACGGCTACCGGTCCGCGAGGCGCGCTGTGAACGCCTGGTGGGCGTCCCCCTCCAACCCATGGTGCAGCTCGCGCAGGACGGTAGCGAGATCGCCGCGGAGCATCGCATCCCGGGCCAGACGCAGTCCGGGGAAGACGCGGCTGTGAATCACGCCGTCCGCGTCGGGATGAAGCGGCCGGTAGGCGCCGTCGGCCAGCTCGAACCAGTCGATGCGGTTGTCCAGGGTCCGCCAGACCAGGTACTCGCGCACGCCGTTGCGCCGGTAGGCGTGGAGCTTGTCGTGGAGATCGTACGAGGCGCTGCTGGCTGCGATCTCGGCGATCAGCTCGGGCGCGCCCTCGATGTAGTCGTCGTCGCTCAGCCGGGCCCGTCCGCCCGCGCCGGGGTCGATGAGGAGCGCCGCGTCCGGCTGCGGCTCGTTGTCGAGATCGAGGCGCACCGTGGGGTTGTCGTTGACCTGCACGCCCGGCGTGGACGCCGCGTAGCTTCCCAGCCAGGTGATCGTGGCGGCGTGGGGCCGGGCGTGGCTGGCGGAGCGTGTCGGCGACGGCATGTGGACGACCCCTTCGATCAGCTCGGCCTTCTTGATGTCGGGGCGCGCCTCGTACCGGCGCTCGAACTCGACGCGAGTCAGCCGGTCGCCGTTCTCGAGCGCGTTCGCGGAAGTCGGGGCGGGCACGGCTCCGCTGCCGGGTGATGGCGGAACCGGCACGTTCAGGGTCGCCATGGCGGGGGCTCCATCTGTCCGGCATCGTACCACGGGCTGAAAGAGGACCTCTTGCGTGCCGCGAGCCTCCCGACAGGGGTGGTCCCGATCCGCACTTCCTTGCTCTCCGAGCCCGTGTCGGCCGGCGCGGTCCCCCGCGCGAGCGGGCGGCGGGGCGACGCGCGCCGCCGCAGATGGACCGCGCCGTCACGCGCAGATCACCCCTCGACGGGGTTGCCGTCGGCGTCGAGGAAGCGCAGCTCGCCGAGGTCCAGGTCGCGGATGCTCTCCTCGATGCGCTCGCGGTCGCCCACCACGACCCAGATCAGCCGGTCGGGCTGCAGCACGCGGTCGGCCTCGGCGCGGATATCGGCGAGGGTCAGCTCGCGCACCGCGGCGGCGTACGTCTCCCAGTAGTCGTCGGGGAGGCCGAAGCGCACCATCTGAACGATGTCGGCCATCACCGCGCCGTTGGTCTCCCAGCGGCCGGGCAGGGTCAGGGTGCGCTGGTCCTTGACGCGGGCGAGCTCGTCGGCCGTCGGCGGCTGGTCGCCGCCGGTGCGGATGCTGCTGACCTCGCGGTCGATCTCGGCCATCGACTCTGCCGTCCGGTCGGTCTGGACGGGGGCGAGGACGAGGAACGGGCGCTGGCCGGCGGTGTCGATGATCTGGCTCTGGGCGCCGTACGACCAGCCCTTGTCCTCGCGCAGGTTCATGTTGATGCGCCCCGTGAAGCCGCCGCCGAGGACGTTGTTCATCGCCGCGATCTGCAGGTTGCGGGGGTCGCCCCGGGGCGGCGCGACGTGGCCGGCGAAGATGATGGACTGCTCGGAGCCGGGGCGGTCGATGAGGTAGACGACGGCCCGGCCTGGTGGTCGACCTCGCCGACGTTCTTGCGGGGCACGTCGCCGGGCTCCCAGGCCGCGAGCCGCGCCTCGAGGGCGGGCTCGAGCTCGGCCAGGGTGACGTCGCCGACGACGACGAGGGTCGCGTTGTCGGGCCGGAACCAGGTGTCGTGGAAGGCGCGCAGGCCGTCGAGGGTCAGCGCGTTCAGGGTGGCCTCGGTGCCCGAGCCGCTCAGCGGCTGGCCGTAGGCGTGGCCCTCGCCGTAGAGGAGGCGGGGGAAGACGCGCAACGCCATCCCGATGGGCTGGACCCGCTCGCGGGCGATGGCCGCGAGCTGCTGGCGGCGCCGGCGGTCGAACTCGTCGGCCGGGAACGCGGGGTTCAGGACGACGTCGGCGAACAGGTCCAGCGAGGCGTCGAGGTTCTCCTTGAGGGTCGACATGCGGACCGTCGAGTTGTCGAGGTTCGAGCCGGTGAACAGGGTGGTGCCGAGACCCTCGAGCTCCTCCGCGATCTCGAGCGCGGACCGCGACGCGGTGCCCTCGTCGAGCATGTCCATGGTCATGCGCGCGGTGCCGGGCAGCGCGAGCTGGTCGGCCGCGTAGCCGGCGTCGAGCAGCAGGTTGAAGTCGACCACCGGGACCGCGTCGCGCCGGGCGAGGATGACGTCGAGCCCGTTCGACAGGCGCGTCGTCTCGCGGGCCGGGAACGAGGCGGCGGGGAAGTCGGTGACCTCGGGCGGTCCCGACGAGCGGTCGACGGTGCTCTCCCCCGCGGCGTAGTCGGGGAAGGGCCGCACCTCGACGGTGAGGGCCCCCCGGCTCAGCCACTCGACGGCGGCGGCCCGCAGGTCGGCGGGCGTGGCGTCGATGATCGTCTGCTGGGTCCGCAGGTGGCCGTCGGGGCTGCCGAGGTAGACCTCGCTCGCGGCCAGCACGTCCGACTTGCCGCCGAAGCCGCCGATGCGCTCGACGCCCCGCACGAAGGAGGCGCGCCGGCGGGTCTGCGCCCGCGCGAGCTCGGCCGCGGTCGGCCCCGACTCGAGGAACGCGCCGAGCTCTTCGTCGAGGACCGCCTCGACCGCCGCGAGGTCCTGCCCCGGCTGGGCCGTCGCCTGCAGGATGAACAGGCTGCCGAACTGTCGCGAGAGGGCGAACGCCGACACGTCGGTGGCGATCTGGTCCTCGTAGACGAGCCGCCGGTAGAGGCGCGAGCTGCGGCCGCCGGCCAGGACGTCGCCGGCCAGGCCGAGGTGGTCGAGGGCGGGGTCGCCGAGGGCGGCGACGTTCCACGCCTTGTAGACGCGGGCCTGCGGCACCCGGTCCTGGAGCACGATGCGGCTCTCCTCGGTGCGGCGGGCGAGGTCGACGTCGGGCTTGATGAGGGGCGGCCCCGAGGGGATGTGGCCGAAGTGGCGCTCGACCCGCGCCCGGACGTCCTCGGGGTCGACGTCGCCGGCCACCACGAGCACCGCGTTGGCGGCGCCGTACCAGGTCTCGAACCACGTGCGGACGTCGTCGAGCGAGGCCGCGTTCAGGTCGTCCATCGATCCGATGGTGGAGTGGTCGTAGGGATGGCCGGTGGGGTAGGTGTTCTCGAAGATGGTCAGGAACACCTTGCCGTAGGGCTGGTTCTCGCCCTGGCGCTTCTCGTTCTGCACGACGCCGCGCTGCTCGTCGAGCCGGGCCTGGTCGACGGCGCCGAGCATGTGGCCCATGCGGTCCGACTCCATCCACAGGGCCATGTCGAGGGCGGTGGTCGGCACCACCTGGAAGTAGTTGGTGCGGTCCTGGTTGGTGGTGCCGTTCATGCCGGTCGCCCCCACTCGGTCGAACGGCTTGAAGTAGTCGTCGTCGTAGTGCTCGCTCCCGTTGAACATGAGGTGCTCGAACAGGTGGGCGAAGCCGGTCTTGCCCGTCTCCTCGTCGGCGGCGCCGACGTCGTACCAGACGTTGACGGCGACGATGGGCGCCTTGTGGTCCTCGTGCACGATCAGCCGCAGGCCGTTGTCGAGCACGTACCTGGTGTAGGGAATGTCGACGGGTTCCTGCGCTACGGCCGGCGCGGCGGCGAGCAGGCAGACGACGAGCACGGTGCGGGCGAGTCGGTGCATGGATGTCTCCCGGTTTCGCTTCGGACTCGTTGGTGACGACGTATTGGACGCCGTTTCAGGCCAGAGGGTTCCGGCTCGCGCCGGAGTCTCACCGGTTACCGCCCTGGACGAGCGCGGCGAGGAACCGGCCCGCGGCGGCGCGGAAGTCGTCGGTCCACTCGTGTCCGCCGTCGAAGACCAGCGACTCGACGGTCGCGCCGGCGCCGCGGAGGGCGGCCAGGTCCGTCTCCAGCTTCTCCGGCGTGTACCACGCGTCGGTCCGGCCCCGGCCGATGAGGATCGGGGGCCAGGCGACGGCCGTGTCCCCGCGCAGCTCGGGAGGCGAGTCGGCGCCGAGGGCGATGATGCCCCGACAGGGGTGGCCGCACCGCGCGGCGGCGCGGTAGGCCATCGCGACGCCCTGCGAGAAGCCGCAGTAGACGAGGGTGGCGGTGGCCGGATACGCCGTCCTGACCTCGTCGATCACCGACCGCACGTAGGCGACGTTGTCGGCGATGGCGAGCTCGCGGTCCTGGCGGGTCATCCAGCTTCCCACGACGTGGCGGGCGCCCTCGCTGTAGTGCCGGTGGAGGGCCTGCACCGCGACGCGGGTCCATCGCGCGCTCCCGGGAATGCGGTCGAGCTCGGCCAGGTGCCGTTCCGCGTGCTCGCCGTAGCCGTGGAAGCCGACCAGCAGCGGCGCCGGTCCCGGCCCGTCGGCCGGGGCGACGAGATAGCGGCCGTGCGTGGTGGCCGCGATGGCGTGGACGGCGGGGCCGGCGGGAGCCGCCGCCCGGGTCGGCGTTGCGGATGTCCGGATCGTCATGACGGGCTCGGACTGCATGTTAGCAGTCCGCGGCGTCTCCGGTCGCGGGTCGGGCGAGGCGGCGGGCGGGTCGGGCCGTCTTCCGGGCCGGGTGGCCTGGGATACAGTAGAGAAGCCATGACCACGCTCTCGGTCAACGTCAACAAGATCGCGTGGCTGCGCAACTCGCGGGACGGCGAACGGCCCGACGTCCTCGCGGCGGCGCGGACCGCCATCGCCGCCGGCGCGCACGGCGTCACCGTCCACCCGCGCCCCGATCAGCGGCACATCCGGCCCGCGGACGTCGAGGCCCTCGCGAGCCTGCTGGCCGACGAGCATCCGCACGTCGAGCTCAACATCGAGGGCAACCCCGCCGCGGGACCGCGCGACAACGGCTATCCCGGGTTCGACCGGCTGATCGAGGCGGCGCGCCCCCACCAGGCGACGCTGGTCCCGGACGCCGACGCGCAGCTCACCTCGGACCACGGCTGGGACCTCTCCGATCCGGACCGCGCGCGACGGGTGGCCGGGAGCGTCGCGCGCTACCGGGCCCGGGGCGCGCGCGTCAGCCTGTTCATGGACCCGGTCGAGGCCCGGATCGACGAAGCGAAGGCGAGCGGCGCGGACCGCATCGAGCTCTACACGGGACCGTACGCGGATCTCGTCGAGCGTCACGGCCTCGACCATCCGCAGACCCGCGCGTGCCTCGACGCCTACGCGCGCGCGGCGCGGCACGCCGCCGGGCTGGGCCTCGGCGTCAACGCCGGCCACGACCTGAACCTCGACAACCTCGCGGCGTTCGTCGCCGTCGGCGGCATCGCCGAGGTCTCCATCGGCCACGCGCTCATCGCCGACGCGCTCGACATGGGCCTGTCGACGGCGGTGCGCAAGTATCTCGACATCCTTGCCGGCGCGGCTTGATGCGCATCGTGAGCTGGAACGTCAACGGGTTGCGCGCCTGCGCGCGCAAGGGGTTCCTCGACTTCCTGGAGGCGTCGGGCGCCGACGTGGTCGGCCTCCAGGAGGTGCGCGCGTTCGAGCACCAGCTCGACGCGGGCGTGCGGGCGCCGGCGGGCTGGCACGCGGCGTTCGCGCCGGCGGAGCGGGCCGGCTACAGCGGCGTCGCCATCTACTCGCGGAAGCGGCCGGCGCGGGTCGAGACGGCCCTCGGCGAGCCGCGTTTCGACGTCGAGGGCCGACTCGTCATCGCGTGGTTCGGGCGGCTGGCGGTGGCGTCGGTCTACTTCCCCAAGGGCAGCGGCCGCGACCGCGACAACAGCCGCGTGCCCTACAAGCTCGGCTTCTACGCCGCCCTCTTCGAGCGGCTCGAGGCGCTGCGGCGCGACGGGCCGGTCATCGTGGCCGGGGACTACAACACCGCGCACGAGCCCATCGACCTCGCGCGGCCCGCGTCGAACACGCGCACCAGCGGCTTCCTGCCCGAGGAGCGGGCCGAGCTGACGCGCTGGCTCGCCGCGGGCTGGGTCGACACGTTCCGCGCGCGCCATCCCGGCGAGGGGGGGCACTACACGTGGTGGCGCCAGTGGGGCGGCGCGCGCGAGCGCAACGTCGGGTGGCGCATCGACTACGTGCTGGCCTCGCCGGATGCGGCGGCCCGGGTCCGCGACGCGTTCATCTGGCCCGCGGTGACGGGGTCCGACCATTGCCCGGTCGGCGTAGACCTGGGGCCGCAACGGCGGAAGCGGCAGGGCTGAGGCGGGGCGGCGTCATGTCTCCGGATCCCCGCTCTCCGGCTCCCGGGGACCGGATGGCGGACGCCGGCGCCGGCGGCGCCTGCGTCTGCGCCGCCGCGGGCGCTCGGTGTCGCCGGAGGCCTCCGCGTCGGCCGCGGCGCGCCAGCGTTCGACGACCTCCGGCGTCCGCCCGTGAATCGCCATCCACATGAGCGCGGGCTCGAACGCGGCCCGGTGCAGCAGTCCGCGCCGGGCCCGCGGCGACAGACGCTCGTCGGCGAGGCGTCGCTGCAGGTCGAGCATCTGGCGAAGCTGCTCGAGGTCCCGCCTGGCTATCGGCAGGACGCCGAGGGTGACCTCGGGAGGACGTTGGGAGCGACCGTCGGGGGCGCGCCGGCGGCGCGGCGGCTCGACGGCGGTGAAAGGGGACACGAGGCTCCCGAGCAGCAGCGCGTTGCCCAGCGTGGGCGGGGCGTCGTCGAACCCGCGCCGATAGCGGTCGAGCGCGGCGAGCGAGCGCCACAGGGCGTCGGAGCGCGCCTTGTCGACCTCGGGCGCAAAGTGCTTCAGCAGGCCGATCGAGCCGAGGTCGCGGACGATGCGTTCCGAGGCGCCGCTGCGCGCTATCTTGTAGAGCTCCTCGAGCAGCCGCGCCGGCGAGGCGTGGACTATCTCGCCGCGATGCCGGCGGATGGCGGCGGTGACCGCGGGGTCGATGGACAGGTCGAGCCGGGCCGCGAGGACCACCGCCCGGAGCATGCGCACGGGGTCTTCGACGAACCGCTCGTTCGGGTCGCCGATGCTGCGGAGAGTGCGGCTGCGGATGTCGCGCATGCCGTCGACGTAGTCGAGGATCGTGCGGCTCGATGCGTCGTAGAAGAGCCCGTTGACGGTGAAGTCCCGGCGGAAGGCGTCCTCCTCGGCGGTGCCGAACGTATTGTCGCCGCGGATGAGCCGCCGCGGGCGGACGCCCCTCGCCTCGGCCTCCCGGCGGGCGCGCTCACGCGCCTCCTCCCGCGCCTTCCGCTCGGTGTCGGTCTCCGGCGGCACCTGCTTGCGGAAGGTCGCGACCTCGATGGTCTTGTCGCCGAACCTGACGTGGGCCAGCCGGAAGCGCCGGCCGATGATCCAGCAGTTGCGGAAGAGCGCCTTGATCTGCTGCGGATGCGCCGAGGTGCCGATGTCGAAGTCCTTGGGGCGCCGCTCGAGCAGCAGGTCGCGCACGCCGCCGCCGACGAGGTAGGTCTCGTGGTCGTGCTGCTGGAGGCGGGAGATGACCTTGAGGGCGTCGTCGTCGATCTGCCGCCGCGAGAGGATGTGTTCCGACCGCGGGATGCTCGTCGGCGCCGCCATCGGGAGGCCATTATATAGCCGCCGGCGGCTCCTACCCCTTGGCGGCCATCCAGTTGTCGCCGATGCCCACGTCGACGGTCAGGGGCACGCGCAGGTCGGCGGCGCCGGCCATGGTGTCGCGCACCAGCGCCGCCGCGGCTTCCGCCTCGCCCCGCGGCGCCTCCAGCACCAGCTCGTCGTGGACGGTGAGGATCATCGAGACGGTGTCGGGCAGCTCGCCCGACAGGGTGATCATCGCGCGCTTGAGGATGTCGGCGGCGGTGCCCTGGATGGGCATGTTCACGGTGGCCCGCTCCGCCGCGGCCCGGACCTGGCCGTTGCGGCTGCGCAGCTCCGGCACGAGGCGGCGGCGCCCGTAGAGGGTGCGGACCTCGCCGCTCTCGCGCGCCTCGTCGATCACGCCGTCGAGGAATCCCTTGACGGCGGGATAGCCGGCGAAATAGGCGTCGATGAACGCCTGGGCGAGGGCGGGGGTGACCCCGATGTCGCGGGCGAGGGTGAACGCGGTCTTCCCGTAGAGCAGGGCATAGTTGATGATCTTGGCGCGGCGCCGCAGCTCGTGGGGGTCGAGGCCGCTCTCGGCCCCGAACACCGCGTGGGCGGTCCGGTCGTGGATGTCGTCGCCGCGGACGAACGCCTCGGTCAGGGCCGCGTCCTCCGACAGGTGGGCGAGCACGCGAAGCTCGATCTGCGAATAGTCGGCCGAGATGAGCGTGCAGCCGTCGCGGGCCGTGAACGCCCGCCGGATCTCGCGGCCGAGCGGGGTGCGGATGGGGATGTTCTGCAGGTTCGGGTCGCTGCTGCTGAGCCGGCCGGTCGCCGCCACGGCCTGGTTGAACGAGGTGTGCACGCGCCCCGTGTCGGGCCGGGCGAGCTGGGGCAGGGCCTCGACGTAGGTGCCCTTCAGCTTCTGGATCGTCCGCCACTCGAGCACCAGCCGCGGCAGCTCGTGCTGCAGGGCCAGCTCTTCCAGCACCTCGACCGAGGTCGAGGCGGCCCGGGTCTTGCCGGTCTTCTTGCGGGTCGGCAGGGCCAGCTTCTCGAACAGGATGACCGAGAGCTGCTTCGGCGAGTTGACGTTGAACGACTCGCCAGCGAGGGCGAAGATTCGCGACTGGAGATCGTCGAGCCGCGCCTGCATCGCCCGCGACTGCTCGGCGAGGGCGGCCGTGGCCACCCGCACCCCGGCCCGCTCGATGCCGTCGAGTATCGGGATCAGCGGGTGCTCGAGCTCGCGGTACAGCGCCAGGAGCCCCTCGCGCTCCAGCGCGTCGGTCAGCGGGGCGGCCGCCTGCAGGGGCAGGTCGGCCCGCTCGCAGGCATAGGCGAGGGCCGTCTCCGGGGGAATGCGGTCGAAGTCCGGCGCCTTCGCCCCCTTGCCCCGCACCGCCTCGGCCGTCACCACCTGGTACCCGGTGTGCTCCAGCGCCACCGTCTCGAGGGTGGGGGCGGCCCGGGCCGAGTCGAGCAGGTAGCTCGCGATCATCGTGTCGAGCTCGAGACCTCCGAGCCCGACGCCGCGCTCGGCGAGCCACCGCATCGACCGCTTCAGGTCGTGCCCGACGACGCGCACCGCCGGGTCCTCGAGGACCGGCCCGAGGACCGCGAAGACGGCGCCGGCGTCGAGGCTCCCGGAGAGGTCCAGCCCTTCGCCGGCGAGGGGGACGTACCGGGCCGCCCGCGGACCGGTCGAGAACGCGAGCCCGACGAGCCCTTCGCGCGAGGGCGGGCCCGCGACGGTCAGGACGTGGAGGCCGCACCGGCCGGCCTCGCGGAGGGCCGCCGCGAGCTCCTCGAGCCCCGCCTCGGTGGTCACCGTCCGGTAGTCGGTCTCGACCGTCCCCGCCGTCGGCGCGAACTCGTTGAGCAGCGACTTGAACCCCAGCGCCGAGAACAGGGCGAAGCACCGTTCGCGGTCCGCGCCCTGGTAGCGGTAGCCGGCGGGGGCCGCGTCGAGCGGCACGTCGATTCGGATGCGGACGAGCTCGCGGCTGCGGCGCGCGTCGTCGGCGTGCTCGGTCAGGGCCGTCCGCAGCTTCTTCCTCGACAGCCCGGGCGCCTCCTCCAGCAGGCGGTCGAGGGTGCCGAACTCGGTGACGAGGCTGCGCGCGCTCTTCTCGCCGACCCCGGGGACGCCCTTGACGTTGTCGCTGGCGTCGCCCATGAGGGCGAGGACGTCGACGACCTGGTCGGGCCGCACCCCGAACTTCTCCTCGACGCCGGCCGCGTCGAACCACGCGCCCTCGTCCCGCGGGTTGAAGACGTGGACGCGGTCGTCGACGAGCTGGAAGAAGTCCTTGTCGCCGGTGACGATGGCGACGTCGAGCCCCGCCTCGACCGCCCGCGCCGCGAGAGAGCCGATGACGTCGTCGGCCTCGAAGCCCTCGCGGGTGACGATGGGGACGCCGAGGGCCGCGCACGCGTCGTGCACCCAGGGGACCTGCTCGACGAGGTCGGGGGGCATGGGGCGCCGGTTGGCCTTGTAGTCGGCCGCGAGCTCGTGGCGGAAGGTCGGTCCCCTGAGGTCGAAGGCGGCCGCGATGAGCTCGGGGGACTGCTCGGCCATCAGCTTGCGCAGCATCGTGATGAACCCGAACACCGCGTTGGTCGAGCGCCCGTCGGGGCCCGTCAACCCCCGGATCGCGTGGTAGGCGCGGTACATCTGGGAGTTGCCGTCGACGAGGAAGAGGCGGGGCCGGGCGGGCATGGGGTCAGGGCGCCGCGAGGTTGCCGTCGACGAAGAAAGGGCGGGGCCGGGCGGGCATGAGGTCAGCGCGCCGCGAGGTAGCCGCGCCGGGCCCGGACCCGGTAGTCGGGGTTGCGCACCTCGACCCGGATGCTGTGCCAGCGGCCGTCGCCGGCGTGAAGGGCCGGGTAACCGAGCTGGTACTGGCGGCTCAGCTCGCGCGCGATGCCGGCCGTCGCGGGGTCGAGGTCGTCGGTGTCGCGGACGATCTCGGTCCTTCCGCCGCTGTCGTCCGTCAGGTCGCGGAGCGCGCCGACGTTGACCCGTTCCTCCTGCAGCCTCTGGAACGGGTTGCTCCGCGTCGGTCCGCGCCCGCGACCCGGAATCGGAAACGGCGTTCCCGGCAGCCCCGGCCGCAGCGGTCCTCCGAAGATCCCGAGGCGCCGCCGTTCGGGGGCGTCGATGCCGATCGCGTACACCAGCGCCTCGGTCTCCCGGATGAGCGCCCGCAGGTCCCGGTCGTCGGTCTCGCTGTTGGTGTCGTTGCCGTCCGAGACGATGAGCAGCGCCTTCTTGCGGTGGCGGCCCTCCGCCACTCGCGGCACCGACTCGGCCACCGCGTCGTAGAGGGCGGTGCCGCCCCGGGGGCGGATGTCGCGGATGGCGCGGCTGAGGCGGTCCGGGCTCGTGGTCCAGTCCTGCAGGAGCACCGGCGTGTAGTCGAACCGGTAGAGGAAGAACTCGTCGTCGGGGCCGAGCAGGTCGTAGAGGAACCGGTCGAGCGCGTGGCGGGCCGCCTCCATCTTGCGCCCGTCCATGCTGCCGCTCGTGTCGAGGGCGATGCCCAGGCTGACCGGCACCCGCTCGTTGTCGAACTGGGTGATCTCGACCGGCTCGCCGTCCTCGTAGACGAGGAAGTCGTCCTTCGTCAGTCCGTCGACGAAGCGGCCGCGGGCGTCGGTGACCGTCGCGCTCACGTTGATGAGATCGATCCCGCCGCGGAAGACGCCATCCGGGTCGGCCGGCGCGGCGCCCCGGGGAGGGCGCTGTCCGGTCTGCGGGGCCGCCTCGGGGCCCCGCGCGGCCCCGCCCGCGGCGCAGGGTCCGAGCGCCAGAGCGAGCGCCGTCGCAAGCAGCCGCCGCGGGGTCCTCGTCATGGCGGGATCCTCGTCATGGTCGGCGTCCCGCCGCCGCCGTCGCGGCATTCGATCCGCGCCGGTCGACGTGCGGCAGCCCGAACTGGTCCTCCATGAAGCTTACCCGATATCGGCTGATCCGGTCCGCGTCGGGGAGCGAGATGGTGAACGCGGTCTCGTCGCCCGCCGGCAGCGCCTCCACCGGCAGGGGGGTCTGGCCGCTGCCGACGATCGCGCCGGTCCGGTCGAACGCGGTCGCGGTGATGCTCAGCCTCGCCCGCTCCCTGCCGTCCGGGGGATTGCGCAAGGAGCCGGTGACGGCCAGGTAGTCTCCCTGCCGGCGGTGGTCGAGCGAGAGCAGCTCGACCGGCGCCGCCGCGCCGGCGCCGGTCAGCGGCATGCGCTCGGCGAGGGACACGACGGCGACGAGGACGGTGGCGGCGGCGACGGCGCCCGCGCCGTGGCCCCAGCTCGGCCGCGCCGACGACATCGGCGCGAGCACCGCGCGCCCCAGGGACGAGAGGTACCCGGGGGGGGCGCTGCGGGAAGCGTCCCCGCCCCCGGCGTCGTCCCGCGCGGGCTCGGCGCGGCTCCCGGCCGCCGACGCGCCGCGGTCCGGGTCGGGCCGTCCCCAGTCCGTCGCGGCGAGGGGGAGGCGCGGCTCCAGGTGCGCCCGCCGGCGCGCGGGCGGCCCTCCCGCCGTCGCCGGCCGGGTCTTCATCGACCCGGCGTGCCCGGGCTCCGCCGGTCCGCCGTGGAGGACCGGCAGCTCCGCGAGCTCCGCCATCAGGTTGGCGACCCGGGTGTCGGAACGCCGCCGCTCGGCCCGGACGCGCTGCCACGAGACGATGGCCATAGCCCATGCCAACAGCAGCGAAACGACGGCGACGGTGGCCAGCGTAGCGTCCATGATGCTCTCGAGCTTCCCCTGCGGCGCCGGTGTACGGACCGCGCCCTCGTACCCTTCGTCGGTCGCGCCGACGCCGTGCTGTAGGGGGAGCCCGCGGATCGGGTCGGCCACGCCGCCGGTGTCGAACGGCGCCAGGAGTCTGCGCCGTTCTACGGCGCGGGTGCGGGATCCGGCTTCACGCCCTCGGTGAACTGCAGCCCCTGCCGCTCGGCGAGGGTGCGCACCGGCTTGAAGCCCTCGGCGCGGAGGGCGGCCTCGGCCCCCCCCTGCGAGCGATAGTGGGGGTCGAGGGCGCGCCCGGAGAAGAGCGCCCCCAGCCCGCCGCGCGGTGCGGATTCGATGATCAGGCACCGGCCGCCCACCCGGAGCACGTGGCGGGCCCCCTGCAGGGTCCCCACGCGCTCGTGAGGACGCATGGCGCCGATCAGGGCCGGTATGACCACCACGTCGAACCATCCCTGCGCGAACGGCGGCGTCCGCAGCGGGGCCACCTTCACGTCGACCAGCACCCCCCGCGCCTCGGCCGCGCGTCTGATGGGCCGGGTCCCGCCGTCGTCCGGGACGAGGGCCGACGCCTGTCCGCTGATGCCGACCTGGGCGGCGAGCATCGCGATGAGGCGCGGGTCGCCGCTTCCGATCTGCAGCACCTTGTCGCCGAGCCGCAACCCGGCCATCGAGACCCGGAGGTCGGTCTCACCCTTCAGCTTCTTGAGAATCGGCATGTCATCCGAGATGAAGACAACGGTGGAGCCGACCCGGCGGCGGCCGTCACCACGCGGCCTGACGAGCGGAATCGGCGCCCAATGAGCCCCAAACCGCCATGATATAGTGGCCGGTCGTGAAACGCCCAGTCGAAATCGCGTCCGCTCAAGGCAAGCTCGGTGTTCTTCTCGTCGGAATGGGGGCCGTCAGCACCACGTTCATCGCCGGCGCCCTGCTCATCCGGAAAGGACTGGCGCCCTCCATCGGCTCGCTCGCCGAGCGGGGAACGGTACGGCTGGGCAAGCGCAACGAGGGCCGCTCGCCGCTCATCAAGGACTTCGTGCCGCTCGCGTCCCTCGACGACCTCGTCTTCGGGGCCTGGGACATCTTCGAGGACGACGGGTTCGAGGCGGCCGCCACCGCCGGCGTCATCGAGTCGTCGATGCTCGAGCGGGTGCGCCCCGAGCTCGAGGCGATACGGCCGTGGCCCGCGGTGTTCGATCAGCGCTACGTCAAGCGGTTGATGGGCACCAACGTCAAGACCGGCGCGACCAAGCGGGACCTCGCCGAGCAGGTGCGCGCCGACATCCGCGCGTTCAGGGACGAGCACGGCCTCGCGCGTCTCGTGATGATCTGGTGCGGGAGCACCGAGATCTTCATGACCCCGGCCCCCGAGCACGAGTCCGTCGCGGCCTTCGAGGCGGCGATGGACGCCAACGCCGAGAGCATCTCGTCGAGCATGATCTACGCCTGGGCCGCGTTGAAGGAGGGGATTCCCTATGCCAACGCGGCCCCGAACCTGAGCGCGGACATTCCCGCGCTCGACCGGCTCGCGCTCGACAACGGATCGCCGGTCGCGGGGAAGGACCTGAAGACCGGCCAGACCCTGATCAAGACCATCGTCGCCCCCGGCCTCAAGGCGCGGCTCATCGGCGTGTCCGGCTGGTACTCGACCAACATCCTCGGGAACCGCGACGGCGAGGTCCTCGACGATCCCGAGTCGTTCAAGACGAAGGAAGAGAGCAAGAAGTCGGTCCTCGACTACATCCTGCAGCCCGAGCTCTATCCCGACCTGTACGACGACCTCTGCCACGTGGTGCGCATCAACTACTACCCGCCGCGGGGGGACAACAAGGAAGGCTGGGACAACATCGATCTGGTCGGCTGGCTCGGCTATCCGATGCAGCTCAAGATCAACTTCCTGTGCCGCGACAGCATCCTCGCCGCCCCCATCGTGCTCGATCTCGTGCTCTTTCTCGATCTGGCGAAGCGCGCGGGCATGAGCGGCGTTCAGGAATGGTTGTCGTTCTACTTCAAGAGCCCCGTGCATGCGCCGGGGCTCTATCCCGAGCACGACCTGTTCATCCAGTTGATGAAGCTCAAGAACACCCTGCGCTATCTGCGGGGCGAGGATCTGATCACGCATCTCGGTCTGGAGTACTACGACTGAGACCGCCGGCTCCACCCCGGAAGCGCGCGTCGCGGCGCGGGAATCGCCACGCATGAATCAGAGTCAGCTTCAGCCGGTCCTCTTCGGCGGCCTCTTCATCGGCGTGCTGTCCGGTCTGCCGATCGTCGACATCGGCAACTGCTGCTGCTGTCTCTGGGTCATCGGCGGCGGCATGCTGACGGCCTGGCTGCAGCAGCGGGATCGGCCCGAGCCGCTCACCCTCGGCGAGGGGGCCCTGGGCGGATTCCTGGCCGGCATCGCGGGCGCGGTCGTCTACCTGGCGGTGGCCATTCCGGTCAGCATCGTCACCGCGCCGCTCCAGCGCGGCATGGTGGAGTTCCTGGTCGACTCGGGAACCGACTTCCCCCCCGAGGTCCTCGAAGTGCTCGAGAACGTCGGCTCCGAGGACGTCATCATCGGCGTCGCGATCTGGTTCGTCGTCATGCTGATCGCCGGCATGATCTTCTCCACCCTCGGCGGTCTGCTCGGCGTGCTCATCTTCCGGCCTTCGTCGCCGGCGCCGCCGTACCCGCCGCCGCCGCCGTCCTCGGTGCCGCCGCCCCCGCCGCCTCCGGCGCCGGTGGCCTGACCGGGCGGCCCGCTCCGGGCCGGCCGGGCGCCTCGCCGCTCTCGGCGCCGCGCGTCCTGCCAGGGGCGGCCGGGCCGTCGGACCCGGTCCTCGCGGTACTCGCCGAAGTCGGCGCGGGCGGTGTCTTCGACCTCGCCCACCGTGGCGCGGGCCTCCACCGCGGCGCAGACGGTCGGCGCCGCCGGAAGCGTTGGTGTCGCCGGGTCGTCAGATCCCGTCCTCGCGGTACTCGCCGAAGACGGTACGCAGGGTGTCGGCGATCTCGCCCACCGTGGCGCGGGCCTCCACCGCCGCGACGATGGGGGGCACGAGGTTGCCGCCGTCGCGGGCCGCCCCGGCCACCGCGTCGAGGGCGGCGCGCCACCCCACGGGGTCGCGGGACGCCCGCACCCGGGCCGCCCGCTCGCGCTGCCCGGTCTCGACGGCGGGATCGATGCGCAGGATGTCGATGCCGACGCCGCCGTCGTCGTCGTAGCGGTTCACCCCGACCACCGTGCGCTCGCCGCTGTCCACCGCCTGCTGGTCCCGGTACGCCGACTCCTGAATCTGCCGCTGGATCTCGCCCCGCTCGATCGCGGCCAGCGTCCCCCCCTCGGCGTCGATGCGATCGAGTATCGCCCGCGCCTCGCGCTCGATGGCGTCGGTGAGCGCCTCGACGACGTGGGAGCCGGCCACCGGGTCGACGGTGTTGACCACGCCGGTCTCGGCCGCGATGACCTGCTGCGTCCGGAGGGCGATGTGGGCCGAGGTCCGGGTGGGCAGGGCGAGGGCCTCGTCGCGGCCGTTGCAGTGCAGCGACTGCGTGCCCCCGAGGACCGCGGCCATGGCCTGGAGGGCGACCCGCACGATGTTGTTGTCGGGCTGCTGCGCCGTCAGGGTGCTGCCGGCGGTCTGGGTGTGGAAGCGCATCTGCTGGGCCCGCGGCTCGGCGGCCCCGAAACGGTCGCGCATGATGCGGGCCCAGAGGCGCCGGGCCGCCCTGAACTTGGCGATCTCCTCGAGGAAGTCGTTGTGGGCCGCGAAGAAGAACGACAGCCGGCGCCCGAACGTGTCGACGTCGAGGCCGGCCGCGATGGCCGCCTCCACGTAGGCCACGGCGTGGGCGCAGGTGAAGGCGACCTCCTGCACCGCCGTCGCCCCCGCCTCGCGGATGTGGTAGCCGCTGATCGAGATGGGGTGCCAGTTGGGCAGCTCCGCCCCGCAGTACTCGACGACGTCGGTGACGATGCGCAGCGACGCCCGCGGCGGGAAGATGTAGGTCCCGCGGGCGACGTACTCCTTGAGGATGTCGTTCTGAACGGTGCCCGCGACGGCCCGCGGCTCCACCCCCTGCCGCCGGGCGGTGGCGACGTACAGCGCGAGCAGGATGATGGCGGTCGCGTTGATCGTCATCGAGGTGGACACGCGGTCGAGGGGAATGCCGTCGAAGAGGACGCTCATGTCCTCGATGGAGTCGATGGCGACCCCGACCCGGCCCACCTCGCCCCGCGCGAGCGCATGGTCGGAGTCGTAGCCGATCTGGGTGGGCAGGTCGAACGCGACGCTCAGCCCGCTGCCCCCCTGCTCGAGCAGGTAGCGATAGCGCCGGTTCGATTCCGCCGCGGTGCCGAACCCGGCGTACTGGCGCATCGACCACAGCCGGCCCCGGTACATCGTGGGATGGATGCCGCGGGTGAACGGAAACGCGCCGGGCGTTCCCAGGGCGTCCTCGGCGGCCCGGTCGGGCGGCGGGGCGGGAGCGGCGGTCTCGGGAGGCATGGTGCGATTCTAGCAGCGTGCCCCGTCGCGCCCCGCTACTCGACCCATCCGCGCAGGTCGCGTCCGGTCATCTCCGGCGGCGGTGCGATGCCCAGGATGCCGAGCATGGTCGGGGCGACGTCGCGCAGGGTGCCGTCGCCGAGCGGCATCCCCGCGTCGAGGTCCGGACCCGCCAGCACCACGGGGACGGGATTGGTGGTGTGGGCGGTGTGCGGCCCGTTGCGCTCGGCGTCCCACATCTGCTCGGCGTTGCCGTGGTCGGCGGTGACGATGACGGTGGCCCCGGCGGCCCGGGCCGCGGCGAGGATGCGCGCGAGGCAGCCGTCGAGCGTCTCGACCGCCGCCACCGTGGCGTCGAGGCGGCCGGTGTGGCCGACCATGTCGGCGTTGGCGAAGTTGCAGATGACGACGTCGTGCCGCCGGCCGGCGAGGTCCGCGACGAGGTGGTCGGTGATGCCGGCCGCGCTCATCGCCGGCTGGAGGTCGTAAGTGGGGACGGTCGGGGACGGGACGAGGATGCGGTCCTCGCCGGGCGGCGGCTGCTCGTCGCCGCAGTTGAAGAAGTACGTCACGTGGGCGTACTTCTCCGTCTCGGCGAGCCGCAGGCTGGTCCGGCCGTGCGCGGCGAGCACCTCGGCGAGGTTGCCCGAGAAGGTCTGGGGCGGAAAGACCACGGGCAGGCCGAACGTGGCGTCGTACTGCGTCAGGGTCAGCACGCGCAGGGCCGGCGGCGACTGCCGCTCGAAGCCGTCGAAGTCGGCGAAGGCCAGGGCCCGGGTGAGCTGCCGGGCGCGGTCGGCCCGGAAGTTGAAGAAGACGACCGCGTCGTCGTCGCGCAGCCGCCCCACCGGCCGGTCGTCGGCGTCGATGATGACGCTCGGCTCGATGAACTCGTCGGTGACGCCGCGCGCATGGGCGCGTTCGACGAGGGCCACGGGGTCGGCGCCGCGGTGGCCGATGCCGCCGACCATCGCCTCCCAGGCGAGCCGCGTGCGGTCCCACCGGTGGTCGCGGTCCATGGCGTAGTAGCGGCCGCTCACCGTCGCGATCCGTCCGACGCCGGCCTCGGCGAAGCAGCGCCGGAGCGCGGCCAGGTACTCCACGCCGCCGTTCGGCGCCGTGTCCCGGCCGTCGGTGACGGCGTGCACGAGCACCCGGGCGACGCCCCGCCGCGCCGCGAGCCGCACCAGGGCGTGGAGGTGCCGCTGGTGCGAGTGCACGCCGCCGTCCGAGAGGAGGCCGACGAGGTGCAGCGTGCGACCGCTCCCGGTGCAGGAATCGAGGAGGGTGTTCAGCGGCACGTTGCCGGCCAGCCCGTCCCGCGCGATGGCCTGGTCGATGCGGGTCAGGTCCTGGAACACGATTCGTCCCGCGCCGAGGTTCATGTGCCCGACCTCGGAGTTGCCCATCTGGCCGGGCGGCAGCCCCACCGCCTCGCCGCAGGTGGTCAGCCGGCCGGACGGATACCGGTCGCGGAGCTCGCGGTAGACCGGCGTCCTCGCCTGGCGGATGGCGTTGCCGCCCGGCTCGGGGCTCTCGCCCCAGCCGTCGAGGATGACGAGCACCAGCGGGGGACGGCGCGATGGGGGCATCGGCAGGGTCCTCGGGGGCGGTCCGAACCGCGCATGCTACCACGGCCGATCCGCCCGGCCTTGTGCGGGGGCGCCCGCCTGTGGTTGACTATCCCTTCGGGTCCCGATCCGGATCGGGCCGTCGTCTCGCCGCGCGGCGGCGGTTTCCGGTCGCGGCAGCGGCTCCGGGCCGGCGGCGACCCGGCGGGGCGCGACCGGCGTCGATCGGGGAACTTGGGGTGAGGCAGGTGACAATCCGCTGGACGTCGGCGGCGTGTCTGATCGCTGCCGGGCTCGCGGCGGGCCCGGGCCTGGCGGAGAGTGCCCAGCCCGTCGACGCCGTGGCGCAGGAGCGCGAGATCGTGTCGCTCGCCAACGTGGTGGGCGCGGCCCTGCGGGGAGAGATCGTTCCCGCGGAGGAGCCGTTCGGCTGGGCGAACGACTTCCTGAAGAGCAGCGAGCAGACGACGTTCGTGCCGTTCACGTTGTCTGTCGACGAGTCGAAGCTGACCACTGCCGCCGTTGCGATGTACCTGTTCGTGACGCCTCGGGGGGCCCGGGCCGGTGCCGCGGCGGCCGCGTTCGAGGACGGGTATCACGTCCTGCTCGGCACGCCGACCGACGAGGGCTTTCATCTGATCAGCCGCGGCTTCTGGGTGCCGGCGGGCGACTACGACGTCTACGTGGCCCTGAGCGAGAGCGAGGTCGAGCCCGGGGCCACCCCGGCGACGATGATGCTCCGGCGGACGCTCTCGGTTCCCGACCTGTGGACCGGCGGCTTCGCGACGAGCAGCGTCATCCTCGCCGAGAGCATCGAGTCGTTGAACACGCCGCCGCCGCCCGATCAGCTGCCGGCCAACCCCTACACCCTCGGCACGATGCGCATCGTGCCCAAATCGACCCCCGAGTACCTCGCCAGCGACGAGCTCTCCATGCTGTTCCTGGTGTACAACGCGGGCGTGACGGCGGCGGGGATGCCGGACGTGATCGTGGAGTACGCGTTCAACGTGGTGGGCGAGTCCGGGGAGGAGTTCTTCAACCGGACCAGTCCCCAGGCGTTCAACGAACGGACGCTGCCGCAGGGGTTCGATCTGAACGCCGGTCACCAGTTGGTGGCCGGTCAGGCCGTGCCGTTGAGCTCGTTCCCGCCGGCCGAGTACCGCCTCGAGATTACCGTCACCGACAACACCAGCGGTGAGTCGCTGACCCACAGCGTGGGCTTCTCCGTCGCCGAGGCCGCCGAGTCCCTCGATGGGATCGGGTAGGGAGGGCGTCAATGGACACGTTCCGACGGGTAGTGGTGGTCACGGCCGGCCTGTTCGCGTGCGCGGCCGTCCCCGCGGGCGCGGCCGGACAGGGACACGAGCCGCCCTCGGCCGCCGCCGCGACGCCCGCGCCGGATCGGCTGGGGCGCATCGCCGGCCTGGTCACCGACGTGCACGGGCACCCGCTCGACGGCGCGATGGTCTCCGCGTTCGGCCCCCTGGGGGCCGAGCTCGTGGTGTCGGACGGCGACGGGCGCTTCGTGCTGCCGTCGCTGCCGCCGGGCCGATACCTGGTGCAGGCCCACGTGGCGGGGTTCGCCACGTCGCGGCGCGAGTTCGTGCTCGTGACGGCAGGCCGGCACGTCGTCCATGCGATTGCGGTGAGCCAGGCCCCGCCGTCGTCCGCGCCGTTGCTGCCGGCCATGGCGGGGTTCGCCCTGTCCCGCCCCGAGGCCGAGGGGCAGCCGCCCGATGCCGACCGCGAGACCCCCGCCGCGCGCGAGGCGGACCCGACCCACGATCACACCGAGAAGGCATGGCGCCTGCGCCGGGCCCGGCGCAGCGTCCTGAAGCAGAAGGAGCGGGCGCCGGGCGCCGGCGCGGCGCCGCCCGACGACGGCCGGGTGGCGGGGTTGTCCCGTGCCGTGGCGACCCCGTCGTCCTTTGCGTCCGGGTTGGGGGCCCTTCCCCTCAGCGGCGAGGTCAATCTGCTGACGCGCGGGACGTTCGAGTCGGCCAGCCCCCTCATGGGGTCGACGCGTCCCGGCGGGCTCGCCAACCTGTCGGTGGGGGCGCCGGCGTGGCGGGGCGACTGGACCGCCCACGGGGCGATGAACACCGGCGACGTCTCGTCGTGGTTCGCGTCCGGCGCGTATTTGGCCGAGGCCGGCAGCGCCCATGCCTTCGGGGTCGAGGCGGCGTACGGGCGCCAGCGCTACGACGGCTTGAACCCCCTCGCCCTCAGCCTCGCGCCCGAGACCCGGGTCGCCGCGAGCGTCGGCGCCTTCGACCGATGGACGGTGTCGCCTCGCTTGCAGCTCGAGTACGGCGGCCGCTACTCGCGGTACGACTACATCGATGGCGGGCTCGTCAGCCCGCGCGCGGCCGTCACCGTGACGGCGGCGCCGGGCCTGCGTTTCCGGATCGCGGGGGCGCAGGAGATGGTCGCGCCCGGGGCCGAGACCTTCCTGCCCTTCACCGGACCGGGACTGTGGCTTCCGCCCGAGCGTGCGTTCGCCACCGTGTCCCGTCAGGGCCGGCTGCGGTCGGAGCGGACGCGGCACTTCGACGTGGGGGTGGAGCGCGACCTCGCCGGAGGCTTCGTCGTGGGGCTGCGGCGGTTCCACCAGGACGTCGACAACCAGATGGTGACGCTGTTCGGGGCGGGCGGTCTCGAGACCGTGCCCGCGGGCTTCTATCACGTCGCCCGGGCCGGGTCGGTGGAGAGTCACGGCTGGACCGTCAGCGTGCGCCACGATCTCGGAAGCCGAGTCAAGGGATCGGTGGACGTCTCCGTCGTCGAAGCGCAATGGGGGCAGGCCGACATCGGACCGGTGGCGGCGTTGGAGGCCCCCGGCGTTCTCCGCCCCGCGGTCGAGCAGTTCCACGACCTCAGCGGCACCATCGAGACCGAGATTCCCGAGTCGGCCACCCGCGTGTCCTTCCGCTGCCGGGTCAGCGGGGCGTTCGAGGGCGCCGACCCCGCGAATCCCGGCGGGCTGAACGCCCGGTTCGATCTCCTCATTCAGCAGGCCCTGCCGTTCACGCCGGTGGGCAGCAGCCGCTGGGAGGCTCTGCTGGCGGTCCGCAGCCTGTTCTTCGACCCCCGCGAGACCGCGTCGCTCTTCAGCGAGCTGCTGGTCATCCAGCCGCCCCGCCAGGTCGTCGGCGGTGTCGTGGTGTACTTCTGATTCCGGTCCGTGCCGGGTCGAGCGCGGGGGCGCCGCACGCCGGCTCGTGTCCGCCTTCCGCCGAAACCCTCCCGGGCGGCCTATCCATAAAATCGGATAGAAATGACCGATATTTTGGATAGGGGTGACCGCTTCCGCGCGGTAACGGCGTTGCGCCGCCGCCCAGGCCCGGCATGCGCGTCGTGGCACTCGATGCGGTTGCTGGAATAGCGATTGCATACGCTTCATTGGGATTCGTGCGCGCCCTTGTCCCTCCGGTCGATGCCATGAGCCGCCCACCGTCTCGACATGCCCTGCGCGCCCCCGGGCGCGGCGGGTGGGGTGCCTGGGTTCCTCCGGTCCTGGCCGTCGCCCTGGTCGCGGGCCTCCTCTGCCTCGCCGCCGCCAACGCCTTCGTCCGGGCCGACTGGAACGAGCTGGTCGACGGCGTGCTGTGGGTCGATGGGCCGGCCGGCATCACCGCCGCCGAGGTGGCGCCGGACGAGGCCGGAGACCGGGCCGGGATCGAGGCGGGGGACGTGCTGCTGGCTCTCGACGGCGTCCCCGTCGGGTCCACGCGCGAAGTGGTGGCGCATCTCCATGCGCGGCAGCTCGACGGCCGGGTCGCCTATACGCTGCTGCGACTCGATCAGTCGCGCCTGATCGACGTCGCCCTGCAGCCGGTGCCGGCGGCCCGGACCGGGATCTACTTCGTGCTGGCGGGCATCGGCGTGTTCACGCTGCTGGTGGGCGCCTCGGTGCGGCTGCGGAGGCCGGGGACCCAGGCCACCCTCCACTTCTTCTGGCTCAGCGTGGCGTTCTTCGGCATGTTCGCCTTCTCGTTCACGGGCCGCCTGGACCGGCTGGACTGGGTGTTCTACTGGGCGGACGCCATCGCCACCCTCGCCCTCGCCCCGCTGTTCGTGCACTTCGCCCTCGTGTTCCCCGAACGGGCCCCGGGCGCGATACGGAACCGCCTGGGACGTCTCTTGCTGCCGATCGTCTACGCCCCCGCCGTGGTCCTCGGGCTGCTCCAGGCGGTGTCGTTGGCCGGCGACGCCGGCTCGGCGTTGTTCACGGCGGGCATCGAGCGCGTCTGGAAGCTGGAGATCGCGTACCTCGCCGCCTGCGTCGTGGGCGGGCTGGCCCTGATGATTCTGACCCTGCGGCGGGTGCCGTCGGTGACCTCGAAGCGCCAGCTCCGCTGGATCGTCTGGGGAGCGATGCTCGGCGGGCTGCCCTTCGTCGTCGGCTACGCGGTCCCGTGGTCGCTCGGGTTCGACACCGTGCCCCTCGACGTCACCGCGATTCCCTTGAGCCTGATTCCGCTCGCGTTCGCCTCGGCCATCGTCCAGTACCGCCTGCGCGACGTGGAGGTCATCGTCAAGCGGGGGCTGGTCTACACCGCGGCCGTGTTCGCGATGGTGGCCATCTACCTGGTCCTCGAGCAGCTGGCGCTGGCGATGTTCCTCGGCGAGCCCGACGGGCACAGCTCGATAATCGCCCTGCTCGCGACCGCGGTGGTGGTGCTGCTGGCGCGTCCCGTGAAGGACGCCATCGAGTCGATGCTGGACCGGGCCCACTACCGCGACCGGTACGACTACCGGCGGGCGCTTCTCGGCTTCGCGCGCGAGCTGAACAGCGACCTCGACCTGGGCCGCCTCGCCGAGCGCCTGGTGACCCGGGTGACGGAGACCCTCGTCGTCGACCACACGGTCCTGATGGTGGCGCCGGCGGAGTCCGAGGCCGGCGCGCCGTTCCGGCCCTTCCGGGCGACGGGGGCGCGGGCGGGCGGCGAGTGGCCGGGGCTGGATCCCGCGTCGGCCATCGGCGGGCACGTGGTCGGCCAGGGGACGGTCCTGCTCGACGATCCGGTGGCCGCGCTGCGGTATCCCCACGCGGAGGTCGCGTTCTGGCGGGACCGGGAGATTCACTACTTCGTGCCGTGCGTCTCCGAGGAGGGCACCATCGCGGTGCTCGCGCTCGGGGCCAAGACGAGCGGAGAGCCCCTGAGCAGCGAGGACGTCGCGCTGCTCACGGCGGTGGCGGCGCAGGTCGCGACCGCGGTCGAGAACGGCCGGCTCTACACGCAGCTGCAGGTCAAGGCGGCCGAGGTCGACCGGATTCGGGAGTTCAACGAGAACATCATCGAGTCGCTGAACGACGGGCTGGTGGTGCTGGACCTCGAGAACCGCGTGGTGCGGTGGAACGCGGCCGTCGCGCGCCTGCACGGCGTGCGGCACGACGCCGCGGTGGGGCGGCCGCTGGCGACCCTTTTCGACTCGTCGTTCACGGACCGGCTCGCGCGCGAGCGGCGCGAGCACGCGGCCGGATCGACGCTGTACCGGGTTCCCCTGACCTCGCGCCATGCCGGCGAGCCGCGGGAGCTGCTGGTCAACGCCGCGCAGGCGCCGCTGCTGACCCCCGGCGGCGACACCGCCGGCACGATGATTCTCCTCGAGGACATCACGGAGCGGGTCCGGCTCGAGGAGCAGCTGCAGCTCTCCGAGCGCATGGCCTCGGTCGGTCTCCTCGCGGCCGGCGTCGCCCACGAGGTCAACACCCCGCTGACCGGCATCTCGAGCTTCACGCAGATGCTGATCGAGGGCACGGCCCCGGAAGACTCCCGACTTCAGCTGCTGAAGAAGATCGAACGGCAGGTGTCGCGGGCCGCCCGTATCGTGAACGGCCTGCTCAACCTGTCGCGGCCCGGACGACAGTCCGACGTGGCGGGCCCGGTGGACGTCAACGGGGTGATGAACGACGTGCTGGTCCTCGTCGAGCACCAGCTCCGGACGTCCAACATCCGGATCCGGCGCGATCTGTCGCCGGCCCCGACCGTGGTGCAGGGGGTGGAGGGCAAGCTGCAGCAGGTGTTCCTCAACCTCATCCTCAACGCGCGCGACGCCATGCCCACCGGCGGCTGGCTGTCCATCAGCTCCCGCGGCGACGGCGACCGGGCGGTGATCGAGGTCGCCGACACCGGCACCGGGATCGCGAACGAGGACCTGTCCCGCATCTACGACCCGTTCTTCACGACCAAGGCGGTCGGTCAGGGCACCGGGCTCGGCCTTTCAATCGTCTACAGCGTGGTGCAGGAGCATCGCGGGGCGATCGACTGCCGGACGGGAGCCGGAGGCACCCGCTTCACCGTCACCCTGCCCGTGCCGTCGCATCTGCGGTCGCAGTCGGCGGGCTAGGAGCCTGCGCCGTGGAAACGGTGCAGGCACGCACACCGATGCTTCGCCACACATCCGTACTGGTCGTCGACGACGAAGAGGTCATGCGCGAGGTCCTGCAGACCCTGCTCTCGAAGGAGGGCTGCGAGGTCTCCACCGCGGTGAACGGCCACGACGGGCTCGAGCTGGCCCGGAGCCGGCGCTTCGACGTCGCCATCGTCGACGTGATGATGCCCGGCATCGGCGGCATCGAGACCCTCGATCGGCTGCGCCGCCTCGACGATGACCTGCCCGTCATCCTCATCACCGCCTACGCCTCGCTCGAGAACGCGATCGCGGCCATGAAGCGCGGCGCGTTCGACTACATCACCAAGCCGTTCAAGAACGAAGAAGTGCTGGTCGTGGTGCGGAACGCGGCCGAGAAGCGGCGGCTGGTCACCGAGAACCGCACCCTTCGCGCGAACCTGCGCACCCAGAACGACGGTCTGCGCAACATCATCGGGCGCAGCCCGCGCATGCGCCAGGTGTTCGAGCTGATCACGCAGGCGGCGATGAGCCGCACCACGATCCTCGTCGAGGGAGAGAGCGGGACCGGCAAGGAGCTGGCGGCGCGCGCCCTGCACGCGGGCTCGCCCCGCGCCGACCATCCCTTCGTCACCGTGAACTCCGGCAGCCTGCCCCCCGACCTGCTCGAATCGAACCTGTTCGGCCATCTCAAGGGGGCGTTCACGGGCGCCGTGGCCGCCAAGAAGGGGCTCTTCGAGCTCGCCGACAAGGGCACGATCTTCTTCGACGAGATCGGCAGCGTGCCCGTCGAGACCCAGGCCAAGCTGCTGCGGGTGATCCAGGAACGGGAGTTCATGCGCCTCGGCGGCGTCGAGACGAAGCGGGTCGACACGCGCATCATCGCCGCCACCAACGTCGATCTCCAGCGGCTCGTGGCCGAGGGGAAGTTCCGCGAGGACCTCTACTACCGGCTCCACGTCATCAAGGTCGAGCTGCCGCCGCTCCGGGACCGGCGCGAGGACATTCCCCTGCTCGCCCACCATTTTCTCGAGAAGTACGGGGCGGAGAACGACAAGAAGGGCCTCGAGCTCACGGCCGAGGCCCTCGATCTCATGGAGGCCTACGACTGGCCGGGCAACGTCCGCGAGCTCGAGAACGTCATCGAGCGCGCGGTGGTGCTGGCGACCGGCCCGCGCATCGGCCCGGCGCTGATTCCCGACGCGGTGCGCACCCCGCGGCCGTTCCAGATGCCGCAGTTCGCGATGCCGCCGGAGGGTCTGCCGTTCAAGGAGGTGGTGGCCGCGTTCGAGACGCAGCTGATCGAGCGCACCCTCGCGGCGACGGGAGGGGTGCAGAAGCGCGCGGCCGAGATGCTGCAGATCAAGCCGACGACGCTCAACGAGATGATCAAGCGCTACGACATCCTCCCGCGCCGGAAGCGGGGCGGTGCCCACGGCCGCGGCGGGGCGGTGGCGGGGCGCGCCTCCGGCGGGGAGCGGCGGAAGCCGCCGCCGGACGCCGGCGGGGCGTGACGCCCTGCGCCGGGCCGCCGAGCGGTGCGCGGCGGTTGGCGTGGTGTCGGTCGAGCCCCGGCCCGTGGCGAGACCCCCGCGTTGCACCGTGCCTGGAGGGCGCCCACGAATCGGCGAGGCGCGGGTGCATCGCCCCTCGACCGCCGCGGGGACTCCGCGCCGGGCTCCCGGGGGCCGTCAGCCCGCTCTCGGGCCGCGGCGGCGGCCGGCGCGCTGCGACCGCCCCGCGGGCCGTGAGGACGGGAGGCCGGCGATCAGGCGGTCGTACTTGCCGAGCACGACTTCCCACCGGTAGTTCGCGCGAACGTAGGCGCGGCCCTGGCGTCCCATGGCGGTGCGCAGGTCGTCGTCGCGGACCAGGAGCCGCAGGCACGCCTGGAACTCGTCCCGGTCGGCGTAGTACAGGCCGGCGTTGCTCCGCTGGCAGTGGTCCACCAGCACGTCGCTGCGGGCGTTGGCGAGCACCGGGGTTCCGACCGCGAACGACTCGAGGGCGAGCAGCGCCAGGCTCTCGGCCGGGGAGGGCGCCACGACCACGGTGGCCGCCTCCAGGGCCTCGGAACGCTCGGCTTCCGACAGCATGCCGGCGAACCGCAGGTGCGGGGCGTTCGGGATCGGCATCAGCTTGAGGCCCATCAGCACCAGCGACGTGTCGCCGTCGGACTCGGCATGGCCGCCGAAGTAGTCGAGCAGCTCCTCGCATCCCTGACCGGCCTCGATCCGTCCGTCGTAGAGGGCAATCGGGCCGTACAGGCGGTGACGCCGGCGAAAGACGGCGCCGCGGGCGGACAGCGGCGACGCTGACGGCTCCGACGGCGGCTTCTCGTGCAGGCGCGACGGCGGAAGGTCGACGCCGCACCCCACCGTCTCCTCCACCCTCGCGCCGATCGAGAACCTGCGCTTCAGGAATCCGCGCTCGACCGCGGTGGTGTAGGCGATGCCGGCCGGCCGCGAGAACACCTCGCGGTAGAGGTCGAGGCGCATCGCCGGCCGGTCCAGCGCGACGGGGACGAGGATGCTGCGCGCCGGGTCCACCCGCAGCCCCAGGACCGTCGGGGCGTAGAGGCAGTCGAAGAAGACGAGCGCGTCGTAGCCGCGGTGATGCTGCTCCAGGTACGCCTGCAGGCCCGGGCACCACGGCCCCTGCCGCTTCAGCCACTCCGCCTCGTCGTCGTCGGAGTGCTCGTGGCGGTGGATCCAGTCGGAATGCTCCTCGAACGAGGCGGGGTCCCGCGTACTCTCGTTGGCGAATCGCCGGACGGTGACGCCGCGGATGCGGTCGTCGCCCTCCGGATAGCGGTTCTTCCAGGTGCTGTCGTCCCGCGCGCAGGTGGTGAGGACGTCGACCTCGTGCCGTCCCGCGAGCTGCTCCGCGATCAGGCGGCAGAGGTACTCGGACCCGCCGGCGATCTCCGCGCCGTAGCGTTGGACGACGACGGCGAGCCTCATCGATCCCCGGTGTCGTCGGGCGGCGGCGCGGGTCGGCTCGCTTCCGCGGCCGGCGGCGCGTCGGGAGGCGCGGGAGCCGCGTCGGCCGAGGACGACGGCGATCCGGCGGGCCCCGCGGAGGCTTCCGCGGCGGTCGACGCGCGGTCGGTCGCCGCCGCCCCATCCGTCGCCTCGGGCGCCGGCCCGCCCGGAGTACCTCCCGAGGCTTCCGCCGTCGCGGTGTCGCCCGGAGAGGCGCCGCCCGGCGCCGCCGTCTCGCCGGCGGTCTCGTTCGACGCGCCCTGCGTGCCCGCGCCCGGGCGTCGCCGCGACCGCCGCCGGCGCCGCCGGCTCCGGGTCGGCGCGGCCGCGGTCCCGTCGCTCTCCGCGCCTTCCGCCTCGCCCGCCTGCGGCGTCGATCGGGCCTGCCCGGTCGATTCGAGGGCCTGCGCCCGCCGCTCTTCGAAGCCGAGCCTCCCCGCGACCGACTCGACCAGCATCCTGTGGTTCTTCATGTCGACGGCGAGCCGCGTCATCTCCGTCACCAGGTTGCTGGTCACCTCGTAGTTCAGGGCGTCGAGCTCCTCGCGCGCCGCAAACTTCTTGCCGGTGCGCTCGAGCTCGGTGTTCACCCGATCGAGCAGGTCGAGGAGCCGCGAGTTGATCTCCGCTTGTCTCACCATGGCGAGGATGATCGGGTCGGGGTTGAAGAACAGTCGCAGGATCGGGTTCAGGAGCTTCCGGATCAGGTAGATCAGTTTCCCCATCGTTCCCCCGGACGACGAGACGTACACGGTGTTCTCGTCGAACTCG
Organism: Vicinamibacterales bacterium; assembly: GCA_965116765.1. Classification (GTDB taxonomy): domain Bacteria; phylum Acidobacteriota; class Vicinamibacteria; order Vicinamibacterales; family UBA8438; genus JAJEEA01. The sequence goes on from OZ220718.1 coordinate 4,550,747, forward strand.
AAGGGCTCGGGCGCCAGACTCCTCCCCTGCCCGTCCCGGTCGAACCGTCCGGGAGGCGTGAGGCGCCGGTTGTGCTCGACCAGGTGCGCACCTGTTCGCAGAGGCTCCAGGCAGCGCTCCAGGGTGACCTCGGCCAGCTCCCGGGCCTGCCGTTCGGCGTCGTCGCCGCCCCGCTGGTCGCGAATGCCCCGGCGGATGCGCTCCATGAGCCGGGTCACGTCGACGGAATCCGTCCGGGTGTCGAACTCGGCCATGGTTGGGTCGCGGGGGGCGTCAAGGTGGGCTCGGTCGGCCGATCGTCGCCTGCGGCTCCGCTTGGCGTCCAACCGACCCGCCCGGGGTCGGGACTCGGCCGGGGCCCGGGGTCCGGCGCCCGTCCGGGGCTGCGCCGTCGCCGGGCCGGAGGGTCGTTGGAAGGCGGCCGGCCCGATGAGCGAGACGAGGACCTCGGATCGCCCGGGCCAACGGCAAGGAGATGGTCAATTCAGCCACACGACCGGCCGCCCCGCGGCGCCGACGCCGTGCGCGGCCGCGCACGGCTGGAACGTCGCGGCCGGGCGCCGCATGGGTGACTCGCGTTTCGTCAGTCAGGCGCTGAAGCTCTTCACGGCCTCGTCTTCCGACTCGTACGTCTCGAACACCGTGAGCAGCTTCGTGATCGCGAGCAGGTCGGTGATGCGCTTGGTGAGGTTGACGAGCTTGAGCTTGCCGCCCTGGCGGCTCACCGTGGTGTACGTCCGCACGATCTCGCCGAGCCCCGCGCTGTCGACGTAGGGGACGCCCTCGAGGTTGAGCAGCAGCTTGCGGTGGCCCTGCTGTATCAGGTTGCTGATCCGCTCCTTCAGGAGCTCGTCGCCCTCGCCGATGGTCAGTTTTCCCGTCAGGTCCAGCACCACGACGTCCTGAAGCGTTCGTTCCTGGATTTCCATGGATTTCTCCGCGCCTGCGGTTTACGCCGTCGCCGGAAGAGTGAAGCGAGATCCGGGCGCTCACGCGCTGGTAGCCGGTCTCCTAGCCGCGCAAAATTACTATGAACCCGATGCACTGTCAATGCGCGGCGTCACGCGAAACTCCCGATCTACTCGGTCTCGCGGCGCTGCTTTTTCCGGGTCCGCTTGCGGGCCAGCGCCTGCTTGGCGCGACGCTTGTCGCCCGGCTTGAGATAGAACGAGTGCTTCTTGATGTCCTTGATGATGTCTTCCTGCTGCACCTTGCGCTTGAAGCGCCGCAACGCGCTCTCGATCGACTCGCTCTCCTGCACCTTGACTTCAGCCAAACTGTCCCTCACCTCCCTTGCGTGGCGAGTGTCGCGATTCGAAACCGGCGGCCGGGGGGGCGCGCCCCCGCCGGGGCCGCGGTCGGGCGGCCCGACGCACGAGCGGCGCCGGTCGGGCGGCGGCGCGTGGTCTCGCGTCGCCGTCCCGCCTCCCGTTCGCGCTCAACGGGCGCGCCGGCCGTCGCGGAAACGTGTAGCATGGTGCCGCGCGACGGGCGGCCCACGCGACCGGGGCCGGTGCCCTCGTGCGGCACGGAGCAAACGGGCATTATAGGGGGTGCCCGGCGGCGTGTCAAAAGGACGGCGGCTGGTCGGGAGGGTGCGGGACCGATGAAGGTGCTGGTCGTGGGGAGCGGCGCGCGCGAGCACGCGCTGACGTGGAAGCTGGGGCGGGAGTCGGCCGTCCGCGAGGTGATCTGCGCCCCCGGCAACGCGGGGACGGGACCGGACGCGGCGGCGCGTTCGCTCGACGTCGCCGATCCGGCGGCCCTGCTCGCGTACGCCGAGGCCGAAGCGGTCGACCTCACCGTCGTCGGGCCGGAGCTGCCGCTCGCGCGCGGGGTCGGGGACCTGTTCGAGGCGCGCGGGCGGCGCCTCTTCGGGCCCGGCCGGTACGCGGCGAGGCTCGAATCGAGCAAGGCGTTCGCCAAGGAGTTCATGGCCCGGCACGCGGTGCCGACGGCCCGCTTCCGGGTCTGCCGCAGCCCGGGCGAGGCCCTCGACGCGGTGGACGGGGCCGAGTTCGGGTTCCCGGTAGTCGTCAAGGCCGACGGCCTCGCGGCCGGCAAGGGGGTGACGGTGGCCCCGGATCGGGCCGCGGCCGAGCGGGCGGTGCGCGAGGCGATGGTCGACGAGCGGTTCGGCGAGGCCGGGCGTTGCGTCGTCGTCGAGGAGCACCTCTCCGGGGTGGAGGCGTCGTTCTTCGCCATCTGCGACGGGAGCGAGGCGGTCGGCCTTCCGGTGGCGCAGGACCACAAGCGGGCCCGGGACGGCGACCGGGGTCCGAACACCGGCGGCATGGGGGCGTTCGCGCCCAGCCCGCTGATGACCCCCGCGCTCGACCGCCGCATCCGGCGCGAGATCGTGGAGCCGGTGCTGGAGGGAATGCGCCGCGCCGGGCACCCCTTCCGGGGCTTCCTCTACGTCGGGTTGATGCTGACGGCGGAGGGTCCGAAGGTCGTCGAGTTCAACGTGCGGCTCGGCGATCCCGAGGCCCAGGTGGTGCTGCCGATGATCGCCGGCGAGCTGGCCCCCGTGCTCGACGCGGCGGCCCGGGGGGCGGTGGACGGGTCGGTCTGCGAGCACTCGGCCGATCCGCACGTCGGGGTGGTGCTGGCCTCCGGGGGCTATCCCGGCCGCTACGAGACCGGCGCCGCGATCGCGGGGCTCGAGGCGGCGTCGGCCCTCGACGACGTGCTCGTGTTCCATGCCGGCACGGCGGCGCGGGACGGGTCGGTGGTGACGGCGGGCGGCCGCGTGCTGACGGTGGTGGGCCGCGGGCGGGACTTCCCGTCGGCGATCGCGCGGGCCTACGAGGCGGAGGCGTGCATCACCTTTGCCGGCAAGCACGTCCGTTCGGACATCGGACGAAAGGCCCTGGCGGCCGCGCGCGGGTCCGGGGGCGTCGCCGGCGCGGCCAGGGTCGAATCGAGAATCCAGGAGCAGGGAGATACAGGATCGGATGAGTGACATACAGGTGCAGGTCTTGATGGGATCCGCGTCGGACGCGGGGGTGATGGCGAACACCGTGCGCACGCTGCGCGATCTGGGCGTCGCCTCGGAAATGACGGTGGCGTCGGCCCACCGCTCGCCGGACCGGGTGCGCCGGGTGATGGAGGAAGCCGCCCGGCGGGGGGTCCGGGTCTTCGTGGTGGGGGCGGGGGCGGCCGCCCACCTCGCGGGGGTCGTGGCCGCCCATACCGCGCTGCCGGTCATCGGCGTGCCCGTCGACTCGTCGCCGCTCGGCGGGTTCGACGCGTTGCTGTCGACGGTGCAGATGCCCCCGGGGGTCCCCGTCGCCACGGTGGCGGTCGGGAAGGCGGGGGCCACGAACGCGGGCGTGCTCGCGGCGCAGATTCTCGCCCTCGGCGACCCCGACGTCCGCGCGCGCCTGGATGCGTACCGCCGCGGGCTGGCCGAGAAGGTGGAGCAGGCGGCGGCCGGCCTCGAGCCGGTGTGACGCGGTCGCGCGAGCCGGCCCGCCGGTCGTCGCCGAACGCGACCGCAAGGTCGCGCGGCGGCCTTCGCGTGGCGGCCAACCAGCCCGCCGTTCTAGGGTGCAGACCCCTGGCGCGGCCAGGGCGCGGCGCCCAGCATCAGCATCAGCAGCGCCTTCTGGGTGTGGAGCCGGTTCTCGGCCTGGTCGAAGACCGCGGATCGGGGTCCGTCGATGACGTCGGGGTCCACCTCCTCGCCGCGATGGGCCGGCAGGCAGTGCATGAAGAACGCATCGCGGCCGGCCTGCGCCAGCAGGTCGCCGGTCACCCGGTAGGGTTCGAACGCCTCCCGCCGCCCCGTCGCCTCCGCCTCCTGCCCCATCGACGTCCACACGTCGGTGTAGACCGCGTCCGCCCCCCGCACCGCCTCGACGGGGTCGTGGCACTGGACGATCTCGGCGCCGTGCCGCGCCACCCGGCGCGCCGCGGCCACGGTCGCGGCGGGCAGGGCGTAGCCCGCGGGTGACGCGAGCCGCAGACGGACCCCGAGCATCGCGGCGGCGTGGGTGAGCGAGGTGGCCACGTTGTTGCCGTCGCCCACGTACGCCAGGGTCACGCCGCGCGCGTCGCCGAACCGCTCGCGCAGGGTCAGGCAGTCGGCGAGGGCCTGACACGGGTGCTCCTCGTTGGTCAACGCGTTCACGACCCGCAGCCGCGTCGTGGCCCGGGCGATGTCGCGCAACCTCGACTGCTGGAACGTGCGGATGGCGGCCACCGAGATCCACCGCTCGAGGGTGCGGGCGACGTCCGCCAGGGCCTCGCGCGTGCCCAGGGCGTCGGCCGACGGCGGGCAGGTGACGATGCCCCCCAGCTCCTGCATCGCGATCTCGAACCCGGTGCGCGTGCGCAGCGACGGCTTGTCGAACAGCAGGGCGAGCGAGTGCCCGGCCAGCGCGCGGCTCGTCGGGGCGTCGGCGCCCATGCCTCGCTCGCGCTTCAGCCGCGCCGCGAGGGCCAGACACGTCTCCAGCCCATCCGGCGTCAGGTCCAGCACCGACAGGTAGGTTCGGGCCGAGGCGGACAGGGTGGACGGGGCGGCCACGCCGGCGTCGGGCAGCGTCTCGGTGGTGCTCATGGCTTCGTCGGGGCGTCGCGCGCCCTCCGTCTCGCCGGCCCGGCGGGGTGCGCGGGATGCGCCCGCCTCAGGTCCGGTAGTCCGCGTTGATGTGGATGTACTCGGCGCTGAAGTCGCAGGTCCAGACGGTGGCGGCGCCCGCGCCGCCGGTGCCGAGGTCGATCGTGATCGCCACCTCCGGGGTCTGCATGTGCTCGGCCGCCGCCGGTTCGCGGTCGCTGAAGATCTGCTCGTCGCGAAAGAGCTCCACCCCGCCGACGGCGACCCGGGCGCGGCCGAGGTCGAAACCCACCCCGGCCCGGCCCGCCACCGCCACGATGCGGCCCCAGTTGGGGTCTTCGCCGTGGACCGCGGTCTTGACGAGCGGGGAGTTGGCGATGGCCCGCGCCGCCTGCCTGGCCTCGGCCTCGGTACGGGCGCCGGTCACGCCGACGGAGACGAGCTTCGTCGCTCCCTCGCCGCCCTTCACGACGGCGAGGGCGAGCTCGTGGCAGACGGCGTGGAGGGCCTCGACGAACGCGGGGTACGACGCGTCGTCGATGGCCGCCCCCGAGCACCCGTTGGCCAGGGCCAGGACCATGTCGTTGGTCGAGGGCTCGCCGTCGACGGTGATGGCGTTGAAGGTCGTCTCGGCCGCCTCCTCGAGGGCGCGCCGCAGGAGGGGTGGGGCGACGGCGGCGTCGGTGGTCAGGAACGCGAGCATCGTGGCCATGTTCGGCTCGATCATCCCGGCTCCCTTGGCGATGCCGCCGACGTGGAACGGGCCCGACGGCCCCTCGGCCCGCACCGCCGCCTCCTTGGGCCACGGATCGGTGGTCATGATGGCCTCGGCCGCCGCCGCATGCCCGTCGGGGCCGAGCGACTCGGCGGCCTGCCCGATGCCCTGCCGCAGCTTGTCGCGTTCGAGGTACGCCCCGATGACCCCGGTCGACGACACGAGCACCTGCTCGACCGGGCAGCCGACGACGCCCGCGGTGGTGACCGCCATGTCGCGCGCGTCGGCCAGCCCCCGCTCGCCGGTGCACGCGTTCGCGCAGCCGCTGTTGACGACCACCGCGGCGGTGGTGGCGTCCGACCGCCGCAGGTGCTCGCGGGTCACCGTGACCGGGGCGGCGACCGCGAGGTTGGTGGTGAAGATGCCGGCCGACCGGGCCGGCGGCGTCGACACGAGGAGCGCGAGGTCGAGCCCCGACGCCTTGATGCCGCAGGCGACCCCGGCGGCCCGGAAGCCGGCCGGCGCGGTGATTCCCCTGGGAATGCGTTCGAGCATGAGTCTCGTCTGCCTTGCGTTCGGCAGCGGGACGCCGGCGTCGAAACCGGGGTGGCGTCTCGCTCGCCCCGTATCGTTGCTTGCGGCCCCGATGCTGCCCGACCAACCCTCCTACGGGCTTCCCCGCCGCGGCCCGCGGCCCCGCGAGCCCCCGAGCTCGATGACCACCGCGTACTGTGCGCAGCGCCTGAACCACTCGCAGGCCTGACAGTCGGTCATGATCTTCTCGGGCAGCCACGTGTGCGGCACGATCGAGAACCCCTGCGCGACGAAGGCGCGGGGTATGTGGGTGAACGCGCACACCCTCGAGGCCCCCTGCCGGCGCCCCCCGGCGACGACGGCGGCGAGCAGCCGCGAGCCGATGCCGCCGCCGCGCTCGGCGGCGACGACCACCAGCGACCGCACCTCGGACATCGTCTTGCTGAGCGGGGCCAGCTCGCCGCAGCCGATGACCTCGCCGCCGCGGGTCGCGACCAGGAATCGGGAGACGTGGCGCAGGATGTCCGCCGACGAGCGGGGCAGCAGCATCCCGGGGCCGACGTTGGCGGCGACCAGCCGGTCGATGGCGTCGACGTCCCCCCGCTCGGCCGGGCGAATCGACACCTCGGCCCCCGCGGCGCAGGGACGGCGCCGGACGTCCGCGGCGGGCTCGACGGAAACGGTGGACGTGGTGATCATCGGGTCGTGCTCGCTTGCGGCGGATGCTCGCTGCCGGGCCCGAGGCGTCGGGTCCTGCCCGCCAATCGTCGCCTGACGGCCCGCCGGGCCTCGGCGAGCCCTCCAGGAATCCGCGCCGTTCTACGGCGACTCGGTCTCGCCCGATCCTCGTCCCAATCGTCGCCTGCGGCTCCGCTTGGCGCTCAACCAACCCTCCGGTAGTCCGCGAGTTCTGCGGCGCAGACTTACTGAGGCTGTTGGGTAACGATCTGCTCGAGCACCCGGTCGAGAACCTGCAGCCCCTCGTCGATCTCGGCGTCCGAGACGTTGAGCGGCGGCAGCAGCCGGACGACGCGCCCCGCGGTGCGGTTGACGAGCAGCTGCTGCTCCAGCGCGAGCTCGACGGCGCGGGTCGCGGCCGCCTCGGGCATCTCGAAGCCGCGCATCAGGCCGGCGCCGCGCACGTCGGTGACTATCGGATAGCGCTTCGACAGGGCCTCGAGGCCGTCGGCGAGCCGCTCGCCCGCCGCCCGCACCCGCTCGAGCCCGCCCTGCTCGAGGGCGTCGAGGAACACCAGCGCGGCGCGGCAGGCGAGGAGATTGCCGCCGTAGGTGGTCCCGTGGTCGCCCGGCGATATCGCGTCGGCGACGGCCTGGCTCATCAGAATCGCGCCCACCGGCATCCCCGCCCCCAGGGCCTTCCCGAGGGCCATCAGATCGGGGCGCAGCCCGAGCGTCGGCGAGTGGAAGGGGCGGCCGGTGCGGCCCAGCCCGCACTGGATCTCGTCGGCCACGAGCAGCGCCCCGGTCCGCTCGCACGCCGCGTTCACCGCCTCGGCGAACGCCGGGCTCAGGGGCCACACCCCGCCCTCGCCCTGAATCGGCTCCAGGATGACGGCGGCGACGTCCGGCCCCACCGCGCCTTCCACCGACCCGGGGTCGTTGGGGGACACGAAGTCGACCCCCGGGAGGAGGGGCTCGAACGGCCGTCGGTACCCGGGCTCCCACGTCGCCGACAGCGAGCCGAGCGTGCGCCCGTGGAACGAGCGCTCGAGGGCCACGAAGCGCGTCCGACCGGTCTCGCCGCGCGTGTGCCAGTAGCGGCGCGCGAACTTCAGGCAGCCCTCGACCGCCTCGGTCCCGCTGTTGCAGAAGAACGCCCGCGGCAGGCCCGACAACGCCGCGAGCCGCGCTCCCACCTGTCCCTGCAGGGGATGGAAGTAGAGGTTGGACGTGTGGACGAGGGTGCGGGCCTGGTCGGCGAGGGCCGCCGCCAGCCCCGGATGGGCGTGCCCGAGCGACGCCACGCCGATGCCCGACAGGAAGTCGAGGTAGCGCCGGCCGTCGGCGTCGAGGACGTAGCTTCCCTCGCCGCGGGTGAGGACCACCGGCAACCGCTTGTAGACCTGCAGCAGGTGCTCGCTCTCGAGCGCCCGGACCTCCTGCGCCCCCGCCGCGTCCGTGGTTCCAGTCGACATCGATGACTGCTCTCTCTCTCTCTCTTCGTTCCGCCCCGGTCGAGCTTCTCGGTCCGCCTCTTCGGGCCGGGCGCCTCCCGTGCGGACGATGCCCTCGCGGTCCGCGGCGCCAATCCATGGCCGATGGCCGGTGCGCCGGTCTGCCCGCCGGTCTGCCCGCCGTTCCGCGTTCCCCTTGCCGCAGCTCCGCGACCACGGACGCGGGACGACGGCCAGGTCCCGGGTTGGGCGGCCCGCGCCGATCTCCACTCGGGCGGCTACGCGATCACCGACCCGGGGCGACCGTCGAGTTCCCGCGTTCGCCGGCCGTCGACGATCTCCACCCGCCCGACCCCGTGGCGCCGCGCGTGGCGGCAGGCGTTCAGCTTGGCCACCATGCCGGCGCTGGCGCGGCCGTCGGCGATGAGCTCCTCGAGCATCGCGCCGTCGATGGAGGGCAGCGTGTCGCCGTGCGGATCGAGGACGCCGGCGGTGCCGCCCGCGACCAGCAGCCGGTCGGCCCGGAACCGGGCGGCGAGGTCCCCGGCCAGAGTATCGGCATTGACGTTCAGCAACTGTCCATCCGCGTCGGCCCCGATGCTCGCGACGACCGGCACGAACCCGGCCGCGCCCAGGGTCTCGAGCAGGGCCGGCGGCGCGTCCCCCTCCGGCTGCCCCACGAGCTCCAGATCGACCACCGACCCGTCGGCGGCGGCGTAGGGAGCGGCGCGCCCGACCGCGGCCACCCCGGCGTCGGCCGCGGTCAGGCCGACGGCGCGGACCCCGGCGGCGCGGGCGGCGGCGACGAGCCGGGTGTTGACCTGCCCCGCGAGCATCGCCACCACGACGTCGAGGGTCGGGGCGTCGGTGACCCGCAGGCCGTCGACGGCCCGCTTGGCGATGCCGCGCCGCGCCAGCTCCGCGTCGACCTCCCGGCCCCCGCCGTGCACCACCACGAGGGCGGCCCCGGCGGCGAGGCGGCCGATGGCCGCGGCGACGTCGCGGCGCTGCTCCGGCTCCGCGAGGAGCTCGCCGCCCAGCTTGAGGACGACCCTGGCCGTCGCCGTCATGACAGGCCGGTCGCCTCGCCGAGGCCGAAGGCGACGTTCAGGTTCTGGATCGCCTGGCCCGCCGCGCCCTTGACGAGGTTGTCGAGGCACGCCACGAGCACGAGGCGCCGCGCCGCGGCGTCGAGCTTCCAGCCGATGTCGCACAGGTTGGTGTGGGTGACGTGCTTGATCTCGGGCAGGGCGTCGCCGGTGAGGCGCACGAACGGCGCGCCCGCGTAGGCCTGCTCCAGCGCGTCGGCCACCTGCGCGGCGCTGACGTCCCGGCGGGTCCGCACGTAGATGGTCTCGAGAATGCCGCGGTCGAGGGGCACGAGATGGGGCGTGAACGTGACCGGCCGCCCCAGCTCCTGCTCGATCTCGGCACCGTGCCGGTGGGCGAGCACGCCGTAGGCGGCGACGCTGCCGTGGCACTCCGAGAAGTGCGTGCGCTCCGTCGGCTTCTTGCCGGCCCCCGAGATGCCCGACTTGGCGTCGATGATGACGTCGCCGTCGTCGTCGAGGAGGCCGGCGTCGCGCAACGGGCGCAGGGCCAGCAGCGCCGCCGTCGGGTAGCAGCCCGGGCAGGCGACGAGGCGCGCGTCCGGCAGCGCCTCGCGGCAGTGCTCGGTGAGGCCGTAGACGACCGGCTCGTCGATGTCCGGCGTCGCGGGATACCAGTGGCGGCGCGCGGCCGCGTCGCGCAGCCGGAACGTGCCGGACAGGTCGAAGACCCGGACCCCGCGGGCGACGAGGTCGGGGCCGACCTCGGCCGCGACGGCGTCCGGCAGGGTCAGGAACACCGCCCGGGTCTCCGCCGCCAGCCGGTCCAGGGAGAGCGGCGTCACGTCGCCGTCCCAGATGCGCGCGAGCGCGGGCAGGCGGCGGACGCCCTCGGCGGATCCCGATCCCATGGCCGCGGTGACGTTGACGGACGGATGGCGCGCGGCCAGCCTGAGCAGCTCCTGACCGGCGTACCCGGTGGCCCCGGCGACCCCGACGGCAAGCGTGGACGACATTGTGCATATTTATACATCGCAGCCGGCCATGCCGTCAACGCGGAGGCACCCTTCGTCGCCCGCCCCGCGCCGAGCTTGCCGACGGTGGCGCCGGCCCTCGCCCCCGACGTTCGGGATTCCGGGCGCGGCCGGGATGGCGGCCGGGGTGACCGGAGGAGCCATGTGGCGGCTGTGGAAGGATGGCGGCTACGGGTGGAGGCTTGTCGGTGGAATAGCGGCTGTGGGTGGGATGGCGGCTGTGGGGGTGGAGGCTACGGGTGGAATAGCGGCGTGGGCGGGATGGCGGCTGTGGGCGGGATGGCGCGGCGGGGGGCGGGTTCGGGCGTCGAGGCGGTGACCGCCGGACTCCCGGCGCCACTTGACATCGAATCGCGGGGATGTATATAAATCCAGATGCGTGAATAAACATGAAGGGCCGCCGCCAGTCCGCGATACTCGAGCTCGTCTCCGCCCGCCCGGTCCGCAGCCAGGACGCCCTGCGCCGGTCGTTGGCGGCGATGGGCATCCAGGCGACCCAGGCCACGATCTCCCGGGACGTCAAGGAGCTCGGGCTGGTCAAGCGCTCCGCCGACGGCGCCTACCAGTCGGCCCGGGGACCGGCGGCGGCGCCGGCGATCCCTGACGAGCGGGTCCGCCGGGCGGTGGCCGAGTACCTGCGTCACGTCGAACGGGTGCAGCAGCTCCTCGTGCTCAAGACCGACCCCGGGCAGGCGCAGCCGCTGGCGTTCGCGCTCGACCACGCGGCGTGGCCGGAGATCGTGGGGACGGTTGCGGGCGACGACACGATTCTCGTCGTGCTGCGGACCGAGGGCAGCGCCAGGACGGTGGGCCAGCGGGTCGAACGGTGGGTGGCCGGCCAGGAGCCTGCGCCGTAGCTCGGCGCGCGACCTTGCAGGGTTGGCGGGCCCCGAGCGGAGGCCGCGGCGGGCCCCGGCGGTTGTTCGGGTGCCAGGCGGAACCTCGGGCGACGATTGGCGGGTCAGGGGCGTGCGTGCGGGGGGCGGGCCGGCGGCAGCGGTGGAGCCGCGAGGCGGCGGCTTCCAGAGGCAGAGGAGAAGAGAAGTAGATGGAGCGTGTGATACTCGCGTATTCGGGCGGCCTCGACACGTCGGTCGCGATTCCCTGGCTGGCCGAGAAGTACGACGCCGAGGTCGTGGCCGTGACCCTGGATCTCGGGCAGGGGAAGGAGCTCGACGACGTCCGCGAGCGTGCGATGGCGGTGGGCGCCATCCGCTGCCACGTCCTCGACGTCCGCACCGAGTTCGCCGACGCGTACGTCCTCCCCGCCCTGCAGGCGGGGGCGCTCTACGAAGGGCAGTACCCGCTGGCGACGGCGCTCGGCCGTCCCCTGATCGCGAAGCGCCTCGTCGAGATCGCGGAGATGGAGTCGGCGTCGGCGATCGCCCACGGGTGCACCGGCAAGGGCAACGACCAGGTGCGCATAGACGTGTCGGCGCGGGCGTTGAACCGGGCCATCCGGGTCATCGGGCCGGCCCGCGAGTGGGGCATGTCGCGTCCCGCCGAGATCGAGTACGCCCGGGAGCGGGGCATTCCCGTGCCCGCCACCGTCGACAGCCCCTACAGCACCGACCTCAACCTGTGGGGCAAGTCCATCGAGTGCGGGGTGCTGGAGGACCCCTGGGCCGAGCCCCCGGAAGAGGTCTACACCCTGACGAAGTCGCCCGCCGGTGCGCCCGATGCGCCCGCCTACGTGAGCATCGACTTCGCGCGCGGGGTGCCGACGGCGGTCAACGGGGTGGCGATGCCTCTCGTCGAGCTCATCGCGAGCCTCGAGACCATCGCCGGCGCCCACGGCGTCGGGCGCATCGACATGTGCGAGAACCGGCTCGTGGGCATCAAGTCGCGGGAGATCTACGAGGCCCCCGCCGCCGTCGTCCTCCACGCCGCCCACCGCGAGCTCGAGAGCCTGGTCGTCCCGCGCGATCTCGATCGCATCAAGACGGGACTGGCCCCGGTGTACGCCGATCTCGTGTACAACGGCCTGTGGTTCACGCCGACCCGCCGCGCCATCGACGCCCTCGTCGCCGACGTGCAGCAGCGGGTCACCGGCACCGTCCGGCTGAAGCTGTTCAAGGGCGACTGCCGGGTGGTCGGGCGCAAGTCGCCGCACGCCCTCTACGACGAGGCGCTCGCGACCTACGACGAGGGCGACCGGTTCGACCACACCGCGGCCGAGGGCTTCATCCGGATCTGGGGGCTGCCGGTCGAGCTCGCGGCGGCCAGGGCCGAGCCGGCCGAGGCCGCGCCCACCGAGGCCGCCGAGGTGAAGGCCGCGCCCACCGAGGCCGTCCCTGCGAAGGCCGCGCCGGTCTCCTAGCCCGTCGCCCATGGCTCCGCCTGGCGCCCGACCGACTCCGCGGGAGCCCACGCCGTTGCGGCGCAGGCTCCTGGTCCGCCAATCGTCGCCCATGGCTCCGCTTGGCGCTCGACCGAGCCGGCGCGAGTCCGCGCCGATGCGGCGCAGACTCCCGGACGGCTTCCGCACGGCATGACTCACCTGTGGTCCGGCCGGTTCGACGGCGCCCCCGACGAGGAGGTCTTCGCGTTCCAGGCGTCGTTCGCGTTCGACCGGCGGCTGTTCGACGACGACGTCACCGGCAGCCTCGCGTGGGCGGAGGCCCTCGCCGGCGCCGGCGTGCTGTCGGCCGGGGACGCGGCCGCGATCCGCGACGCCCTGATCGAGATCCGCGACCGGGGCCGCGGCGACCCCGCGTTCGTCGACGGGCCGGACGAGGACGTCCACGCCTTCGTCGAGCGCAAGCTGATCGAGCGCGTGGGCGACGCCGGGAAGCGGCTGCACACCGGCCGGTCGCGGAACGAGCAGGTGGCGCTCGACCTTCGCCTCTACCTGCGCCGGCGCATCACCGTCATCCAGCACGAGGTGGTGGCCCTCGTCGACGCCCTCGCAGGCCGGGCGGAGTCGGCGGGCAGGGCGCTCATGCCGTCCTACACGCACCTGCGGCGGGCCCAGCCCATCCTCGTGGCCCACTACTTCCTCGCCCACGCCGCCGCCCTGCGCCGCGCCCACCGGCGCTTCGAGGTCGCGCGCGACGAGGCCGACGCGCTGACCCTCGGCTCCGGCGCCATCGCCGGGTCGAGCTACGACGTCGACACCGCCGCCCTCGCCCGGCGCCTCGGGTTCTCGCGGGTGGTCGCCAACAGCCTCGACGCCACCGCGGACCGGGACTTCGTGTCGGGCTTCCTGCACGCGTGCGCCGGCACCATGGTCCACCTGAGCCGGCTCGCCGAGGACCTCGTGATCCTGACGAGCGAGGAGTTCGGGTTCCTGGGGTTGTCCGACGCGGTCACCACCGGCAGCAGCCTGATGCCGCAGAAGAAGAACCCCGATCCCCTCGAGCTGGTGCGGGGCAAGACGGGCCGGGTCATCGGCCGGCTCGCCGGCTGGCTCGCCACGACGAAGGGGCTGGCCAGCGGCTACAACAAGGACCTGCAGGAGGACAAGGAGGCGGTCTTCGACGCCGAGGACACCGTGCTCGGCTCGCTTCGCGCCGCCGCCGCCGTCGTCCGCACCCTCACGCTCGACCCGGCCCGGACCGGCGCGGCGGCCTCGGGGCTCGCGCTCGCGACCGACGTCGCCGACCTGCTGGTGGCCCGGGGCGTCCCGTTCCGCGAGGCGCACGAGGTGGTGGGGCGCATCGTCCGCGACCTCGTGGCGGGGGGGCGCGACTTCGCGTCGCTGACCCCCGAGGAATGGCGGCGCTACCACGAGCGCCTCGACGCCGAGAGCGCGGCCCGGATCACCGCGCGCGGCTCCGTCGAGGCCCGCCGGACCCCCCAGTCGACGGGGCCGGCGGCGGTGGCGGCGGCGCTCGGCGAGACCCGCCGCTGGATCGACGCGACGGAAGGCTGAGCCGCTCTGGGCGGCGGGCCGTTTTGCGCGAGGAGACACGGGGCCGTTTACGCGAGGGGACGAGAGTAGTAGAATGGCGTTGCCGCTGCATCGCCAACCGCCGGAGCCGCCCTTAGCGAGGGACTCGTGGCCGGCCGTTCGCGTGTCCGTCCTTGCAGCGCAACGCGAATCTTTCCTGAAGCGACGGAACTGGTGGTTCACGTTTTCGCAACTCGGGACATCCGTCCGGCGTACGGGGCTGGGAGCCCGCGGTGAATCCCCGCGTTGCACCGGTCGAGTGCAACGGGGTGTCTCGCCGCGGGGGGCGTGGCCTCGGGGCCGGCGTTCCGCCTCGTCGATGAACGACGGAACCAGAAGACCGGAAGCCATGCAACCGGGGAACGACGCGGTCGGGGGCCGCGTTGCGCCGCCGCGCGCAGCCGGGCTCCTGGCGAGGGCCGCGGGCGTGCATGACACGGGCCCGGAGCAATCCTCGTCGCTGTTCGTATCAGTCGTCGGCACTTCGAGCGACCGTCGAACCATCCCACCAATCTGAACCAACCTGAGAGGGATTCATGGAGCAGCGCCGGGTGCGCCTGGGTGACGTCCTGGACGACTACTGTCCACGCGAGCGCCGGGTGACCAATCATGCCGTCGTGGCCATCGTCGACGGCGACATCAAGTTGACCCGATGCACGACGTGTGACACCGAGCACCCCTACAAGGCGGCGCGCGTGCCTCCGCGCCGGCAGACGCGACTGGTGGCGGCCCTCTCGAACGCGGGCGCCGACGGGGGGCTGATTGCCGCGCCGGCGACGCCAGCGGCGCCGGCCGATGCGTCCCCGGCCGCCGCGACGCGGGCGGCCGGGTCCCCGGCCGTTGCGCCTCCGGCCCCGAGGCCCCTCGCCGCGGGGTCCTCGAGCGTTGCGTCCCCGGCCCCCAGGCCCCTCGCCGCGGGGTCCCCGGGCGTCGCACCTCCGGCCCCCAGGCCCCTCGCCGCGGGGTCCCCGGGCGTCGCGCCTCCGGCCCCCAGGCCCCTCGCCGCCGCGCCTCCGGGCGTCACGGCCTCGGACGCCACGCTCCCGGACGTCCCCCTGCCGGCGGTGAGCCGCCCCCCCCAACCCGCGCACGTCGACTCGGTGCGCCGTCCGCTGATCCGGGCCACGCTCGGCCGGCCCGACCCCGCCGTGGCGTCCCGGCCGGCGCCCGTGTTCACCATGCGCGAGAACGAGGGTCGCGCCGGCAACGTCGATCGGGGGAACGCGTCGCGCCGGCGCCGCAACGGGTCGCGGCCCGGCGGCGAGCCGAACGGGAACCGGGCGGAGAGCCATCCGGGCCAGTTCACCCGGTCGGGCTACGGCAAGAACGAGTCGAAGTCGGCCCGCCGGAACGGGAACGGGCGCCCGGAGCGGTTCAACAAGGCCTCGTCCCGGAGCCGCGGCAAGAGCCGGTCGCGATGACCGCGGCCGCGGCGGCGGGATGACCACACGGCCGGAATCCGGAATACCGGCGGGAATCCGGAGTACCGGAACAGAGGTGACCGAGAGGCGCGCGTCGGGCGCCCCGCGAGGGCGGTCCCGGCCGTGGGCGGTTCGGGCCCGACGCCTGCGGGGCGGCGTGCTGCGGCTGGCGCGCAGCCGCTCGGCCGCGTTCGCGGCCGGCTCGGCCCTGCTCGCGCCGGCGATTGCGTTGATGGCCGCCGACCACCCCTGGGAGAGCTGGCTCACCGACGGGCTCGGCTTGGCCGGCCTCGCCACCGGAGCGGCGCTGATCCTGACCGCGCTGGGGGGGCGCCGTCCCGACTGGATCGACCCGGCCTGACGCTCTGCGTGGTAGAACGGCGGCAAACCCGTGCCCCATCGTTCCGTACCCCCCTCCGCGCCGGCCGCGGCCAGCCGCCATCTGACCGGCGAGCCGATCCGGTACTACCGCCCCCGCGGCGGCCCCGAGACGCGGCGCCTCGTCGACGAGGGGTTCCAGGCGTTCAACGCCGGCCGCCTGCGCGAGGCCTGTCACGTCTTCGCCGACAGGATGCTCGATCCGGCGAACGACACCACCATCGGCCTCACCGTGGCCGGCGCGTTGACCCCGGCCGGCCTCGGCGGCTGCGTCATCGAGCTGATGGAGCGGGGCCTCGTCGACTTCGTCGTCAGCACCGGGGCCAACCTCTATCACGACCTGCACTACGCCCTGAACTTCACGCTGCACCGCGGCTCGCCGTTCCTCGACGACGTCGAGCTGCACGACGACGGTGTCATCCGCATCTACGACGTGCTGTTTCCCGCCCGGGTGCTGCTCGAGACCGACGCGTACCTCCGCGACTTCCTCGCCCGCCGGCCCGTCGACGGCCCGGTCTCGTCGGCGGTGCTCCACCACGAGATCGGGCGCGACCTGATGGCTCGCACGCCCGGGTGCGAGGCCCACTCGGTGGTGGCCGCGGCCGCGGCGGCGGGCGTGCCGGTCTACACGTCGTCGCCGGGCGACAGCTCGATCGGCATGAACATCGCGTCGCACCAGCTCCTGCGCGGCGGCGGCTGCCTGCTCGACCCCGGGCGCGACGTCAACGAGGTGGCGGCCATCGTTCTCGGCGGGACCACCAACGGGTGCCTGATCCTGGGCGGCGGGTCGCCCAAGAACTTCTACCTGCAGGGCCAGCCGACGCTGTGGGAGATCTACGGCATCCCCAAGGGGGGGACCGACTACTTCATCCAGATCACCACCGACCAGGTCGTCTGGGGCGGGCTGTCGGGGGCGACCCCGTCCGAGGCGGTGAGCTGGGGCAAGGTCAAGCCGGGCCGCCTGCCCGACGCGGTGGTCGCCTACTGCGACTCCACCATCGCGTTCCCTATCCTGTGCGAGTACGTCGTCGGGTCGGAGCGCGGCCGGCGCCCGCAGCGGCGGCTGTTCGACCGGCGCGAGGCGCTGCTGGACGAGCTCGAGGCGCAGGCCCGGTCCGCAACCGCTCCCGGAGAGGAGTGACGGGCATGTCCGATCGCGCCTGGTCCGTCGCCGTCCGCATCGAGTTCTGCTACGGGCATCGCCTGCTCGGCCACCCCGGGCGGTGCCGGCACGCCCACGGCCACAACGCGGTGGCCGAGATCGAGGTGCGCTCGGCCGCGCTCGACGGGCGCGACATGGTGTGCGACTTCGCCGACGTCCGGCGGGCCGTCGAGGCCTGGGTGGACCGCGAGCTCGACCACAAGATGATCCTCAAGCGCGGCGATCCGCTCGTCGAGGCGCTGCAGTCGCTCGGGGAGCCCGTCCACGTGATCGACGCCAACCCCACCGCCGAGCGGATCGCCCGCCTCATCCACGACGTCGCCGCGGACGCCGGCCTCCCGGTCGTGCGGGTGACGCTGTGGGAGACCCCGTCGTCGTTCGCGACCTACGGCGAGGCCGGCGGCCGGGAGTCTGCGCCGTAGAACGGTGCAGCCGGACCCAGGCGCGGGGAATCGCGCTCACGCTGACGCCCCGGGCCGGTCGATGGCTACGGGGCAGGTTCCTGTGCGACTTCGATCAGCACCTTCGCCGCCGCCTGGGTCCCCAGGACGACCCGGCGCTCGCCCCCGGCGCGGAGGCAGACGCGGTCCGCGACGGGGTCGCGGGCCTCGACCTCTATCGACTGGCCCGGCTTCAGCCCCTGCGTCTCGAGGAACCGGAGGAACGTGGTGTCCTGGTCGGCGATGCGGGTGACGGTCACCGGGGTCCCGATCGGGCACTTCAGGAGCGAGTGGTATCGGCGCGACGCCATGGCGCCGTCGGGGGTGGGAATCGGATCGCCGTGCGGATCGACCGAGGGGTGGCCGAGCATGGCGTCCATGCGGTCGATCAGGCGATCGGAGACCACGTGCTCGAGCTTCTCCGCGTCGTCGTGGACGTCGGTCCAGCTCATGCCCATGATCTCGACCAGGAACTGCTCGATCAGGCGATGGCGCCGCAGCACCATGGCGGCCAGCTTGCCCCCGGCCGGCGTGAGGCGGACCCCCGCGTACGGCTCGTACTCGACCAGCCCCGACTCGGCGAGCGCCTTGACCATGGTGGTGGCGGTGCCCGGGGCGACGCCGACGGCGGTGGCGAGCTGCCCCATCGGCACGAGTCGCCGGTCGTCGCTGGCCGTCTCCGCCTGGTACAGCGCCTTCAGGTAGTTCTCGACGGTGGCGGAAGGGAGCATGGGGATTCCCGGTTGATCGCCGCCGCGCCGCGCCTCGGTCGCGGCGGGGCTGATATTCTGCATCGTGCTCCCGCCGAAAGGGAACCGTCAACCCTGGCGCCGGCCGGCCGGCGGAAGGCGCCAGCCGCCGAAGCGGGACGCGCGCGCGGCGTCGGCGGCGGCTGGTAGGATCGGGTTCCGGAGGTGAGCATGGAAACCGCCGTGTTGGTCGTCGGGCTCCTCGTAGTGGTGGTGCGAGCCTGGCGGAGCTGGAGGGAGCCGATGAGGCCCTTCACGGCTCCCGGGGTGCCCGGCCGGAGGATGGCTCCACAGCGAGAACGCTGACGAGCGCCTCTGGAGCTTCCAACCCCATGCCGTGACCGCCGCCGACTCGACCATGGATCTCGACACCACCGACTGGTCGGGGGAGGGTGCGTTCACCCAGACCCTGATCGACGCCGTCCGCGGCCTGGGCCAGGTGACCTTTGTCCGGGTCGAGGACGCCCGATCGTCCCGGTCCGACGTCGACTACAACTTCATCAGCAACGAGGTGTTCGTCCGCTTCCGGACGCGCGAGGCGGTGCGGCGCACGAAGGTGCTGGGCCTGCTGCCGGTGACCCGGACCGTCGCCGAGCCGGTGATGACGGTGACGGACCTGGAGCAGGCCCTGGGCGGGCTCGAGGCGGTCGGGCCGCCCGACTACGCCGACGAGGGCATGCTGCAGTACCTGCGGACCGAGCGCATCGTCCCGCCCTACCAGACCCGCGGCTACAAGCTCGTGGAGCTGGTCCGCGTCTACGAGGCCGGCACCGAGCCGCGCCGGGACGACGACGGCTGAAAACCGCGGCGGCGCGGCGGCGAGAGGACGGCACCGCGCCGCGCCGGGGCGCCGATGGCTGAGATTGCGGAGGTGCGGCGATACGAGGTCGGCACCGAGCCGCGCCGGGACGACCATGGCTGAGATTGCGGAGGTGCGCCGGCGGGTGCGCCAGACGATAGAGCAGGCCCGACTCGACGCGGAGGAGCGCCGCGCCCGGGCCGCCGTCGCCGACGAGCAGGGCCGGCGCTTCGTCGCGCGGGTCGCCACCCCGGTGGCCCGGCAGCTCGTGTCGGTGCTGCGGGCCGAGGGCTTCGTCTTCCGGCTGTCGACGCCGGCGGGGGCGGTGCGGCTGGTGTCGGACCGGCGGCGCGAGGACTTCATCGACGTCGCGGTCGACGCGACGGACGACGCGGTGACCATCCTGACCACGGTGAGCCACGTCCGCGGCGGGCGCGTCCTGACCACCGAGCGGCCCCTCGCCGCCGACGTCGGCATCGACGCCCTGACCGAGCAGCACGTGCTCGATTTCTTCCTCGACGCGATCCGGGTGTTCGTGGAACGGTGAAGGCTCGCGGCCTCCCGGCCACTGCACGTCGGTCGCGGCGCGGACCTCACGGCGCGGACCTCACGGCGGACCTCACGGCGCGGACGTAGCTGCGCAGACCTCACGGTCACACGGCGACCCTGCGGTCGGGGGGCAACGTCGCCGTCACAAGGCTCGCGGCCTCCCGGCCACTGCACGTCGGTCGCGGCGCGGACCTCGCGGCGCGGACCTCACGGCGCGGACCTCACGGCGCGGACGTAGCTGCGCAGACCTCACGGTCACACGGCGACCCTGCGGTCGGGGCGCAACGTCGCCGTCACGACGCAAGCTCGTGGTCGGGGCGCAGGCTCGAGTTCGCGGTGGGAGGTTCGCTGGTCCGAGGAGTTCTTCGGTGCCGCGCCGCAGGACCGGCCGTCCGTCAGACCACCCCGGCCTGCTCCAGCGCGGCGATGCGGTCCGCGTCGTAGCCCAGCTCGCCGAGCACCTCCCGGGTGTGTTGCCCGAGCATGGGGGCCGGCGTGCGCACGCTGCCGGCGGCCCCGGCCAGCTTGACCGGCACCCCCAGCACCTGAGTCGGCCCCGCCTTCGGATGGTTCAGGGGGAGCACCATCATGCGCTCCTGGAGCTGCGGGTCGGACAGCACCTCGGCCAGATCGCGGACGGCGCCGCAGGGCACGCCGGCCCGCTTCAGACCGTCGAGCCAGTGGCTCCGCGTCCCGGTGCGCAGCCGTTCGGCGAGGAGGGGGCGCAGCGCGGCCTGGTTCTCGACCCGGCCCTTGTTGGCGGCGAAACGCGGGTCCCGGGCCAGCTCCGGGGCCCCGATGACGTCGCAGAACCGGGCGAAGAGGGTGTCGTTGCCGGCTGCCACCACGAGGTCGCCGTCCGACGCGGTGAGCGTTTCGTAGGGCACGATGGTCGGGTGCTGGTTGCCGAGCCGGGGCGGGGCCTCGCCGATGGCGAAGCAGATGCCGGCCTGGTAGGTGAGGAGGGCCGCGACCGAGTCGAGCATGCCCACGTCGATGTACTCGCCCCGGCCGGTGCGCTCGCGCGCGAGCAGCCCCATGGCCACGCCGAAGGCCGCGAACATGCCCGAGGCGATGTCGGCGATGGCCACCCCGAGCCGGTACGGGGTGCCGTCGGGGGCCCCGGTGATGCTCATCAGGCCGCCCTCCCCCTGCATCACCGCGTCGTAGCCGGGCTCCGAGCGCCGGGGCCCGGTCTGGCCGAATCCCGAGATGGAGCAGTAGACCAGCCGCGGATGCGCGGCCGACACCTTGTCGTAGCCGAGCCCCTGCCGCTCGAGGGCCCCCGGACGGAAGTTCTCGACGAGGACGTCCGCCCCGGCGATGAGCCGGTCGAGCACGGCCCGGCCCTCGGGGTGCTTGAAGTCGAGGGTGACGCTCTCCTTGTTGCGGTTCACGCTCATGAAGTAGGAGCTCTCGCCGTTCTGGAACGGCGGCCCCCAGCCGCGCGTGTCGTCGCCCTTGCCGGGCTGCTCCACCTTGATGACCCGGGCCCCCATGTCGGCCAGCATCATCGTGCAGTAGGGGCCGGAGAGCACCCGCGTGAGGTCGAGGACCGTGAACCCGGCCAGCGGGCCTCCGCTCGTCGGATCAGCGTTCGCAACGTTGTCGTTCATGGGGTCGTCCAGTCTTCCGAAAGGCGTCCGCGGCGTCGCGGCGGGGGGATCCTGTCACGGTTCCCTGGGGTCAGCGGGTGGTTCAGAGCACCCGGCCGAGCCTCGCGAGCCCTTCCCGCAGCGGCCCCGGCTCGCCCCCGATGCCGATCCTGAGATAGTAATCCAGGCCGAAGTGGGCGCCCGGCACGACGAGCACGCCGTGGTCCGCCCGCAGCCGCTCCGCCAGCTCGGCCGAGGGCCGGGCGACCGTATAGCGTATCAGGGCGACGCCCCCCGCCTCCGGCGGGATCTGGCGCACGGCCGGGCGGTCGGCGGCCCACTCGGCCACGAGGGCCTGGTTCTCGGCCAGGATGCGCCGCGTGCGCGCGAGCAACCGCACGCGGCGCCCCGGCTCGAGGGCCAGCCGCGCCAGCAGGTCGTTGACGGCGCCGGGCGCGATCGACGTGTAGTCGCGGTGCGCCCACAGCGCGGCGATCGGCCCGGGCGGGCCGGCCAGCCACCCGATGCGCAGCCCCGGCAGGCCGTACGCCTTCGACAGCCCGCCCGTGACGAGGACGCGTTCGCCGCCGCTCCATGCCGACGGCGTGTCGCGGCCGTCGAGCTCGGCGCCCCGGTAGACCTCGTCGGCCAGCAGCCAGCAACCCCGGTCGGCCGCAATCCGGCGCAGCTCGGCGACCGCCGCCCCGTCGAGGCGCGCCCCCGTCGGGTTGTTCGGGTTGCAGACGGCGATGAACCGGGTGCGGGGCCCGACCGCGCGGCGCACCGCGTCGAGGTCGAGACGCCATCGCGACGGTCCGGGCTCGAGCCACACCTCGCGCACCGTCGCCCCGAACGACCGGATCAGCCCCGGGATCTGCATGTAGACGGGATGAACGACGACGGCTTCGTCGCCCGGCTCGATCAGGTGCCAGCAGGCCAGCAGGTTGGCCTCGGCGCTGCCGTTGGTGACGAGCACGTTGGCGGCCGACGCCCCGTCGTAGAGCGCCGCGATGCGCTCGCGCAGCATCCCGGTGCCGTTGGTCTGCGTGTACTCCAGGGCCTGGCCGAGCAGCGCGTCCCGATCGCCGCCGGCCGCGAGCTCTCCTACCCGCAGGGGGTGCGCGCCGCTCTCCGCCAGGTTGATCCCGGTGTGGTGCTCGTGGATGGACTGCCAGCGTTCGAGCTCAAAGGGGTCGATGCGCATTTCGTGGGGGTGTGCGGTGCTCCGGCAGAGACCCTGCGTCGGGCCAGCGGTCTACGGTGCAGACCCCTGAGCGGCGCTCCGCATGGCGGGAGCGAGGGCGCCAAGGGAGGCAGGCGGAGCCGACGTCAGTCCGCGTGCCCTTCCAGGTGCCTGTCGATGCGGGCGTTGCTGGCGCGCATCTCGGCCCGCAGGCTCTCCAGGGCGGCGAAGATTCGGGCCTCCGACTCTGCGATGCCGGTAGCGACCTGGGCGATATCCTCCTTGAGGGAGGCCTCGACCTGAGCGATGCGCTCCTCCAGAGCGGTCTCGGCCCGCGCGAGATCCTCCCTGAGGTCGTCGAGATCGGCATCGGTGGCAATCCCGACGAAGAAGCCGGCTATCAGCAGGGCCAGTGTCACGAAGCTGACGCCGGCCGTTCCCGCTTTGGCGATCGTGTCCAAGTCCCAGCTCTTCACTGCAGCCTCCCGACTCTCGATCGCCCGACCTGATGGCAGCAGTGTACTACAGGGTGACGGTCGAGGGCGCCGACGGCTCGACAGGCCGACCGGGGGGGCGGGCGCCGGGCTTGAAGCCCCGGCCGGGGCCGAATTAACATGTAACGGTTGCGGGCTCGCCGGATTGAGCGACAGCCATGAACGATCACGCGCTTCGCGTCTACGACTCGATTCTCGGTCTCCGGTGCGACGCCGACAACCCGTCGCCGCTCGTGCGCCTGAACCGGGTGACCCCCTACGAGCACACGCGGGTCTACGCCAAGCTCGAGTGGTACAACCCGTTCGGCGCCGTCAAGGATCGGGTCGCCGCGAACCTCGTCTCGGACGGGGAGGAACGGGGGACCGTCCATGCCGGCCAGAAGCTCGTCGAGCCGACGTCGGGCAACACCGGCATGGCCCTGGCGATGATCGCCAACGCCCGGGGCTACTCGCTGACCACCCCGCTGTCGAGCGAGATTCCCCTGGAGAAGCGCACGATGCTGCGGTTCTTCGGGGCCGACGTCATGGAGCTTCAGGACACGCTGTGCCCCGCCCCCGGCGCCCCGGAGGGCGCGATCGCCAAGGCGACCGAGATCGGCGAGCGGCCCGACTTCCACATGCTGAACCAGTATGTGAACGAGGCCAACCCCGAGGCGCACTACAAGACCACGGGACCCGAGATCTGGCGCCAGACCCGGGGCGCGGTCACCCACTTCGCGGCCGGGCTGGGCACGTGCGGCACCATCACCGGCACCGGCCGGTTCCTGAAGGAGCAGCGCGCGGGCGTGCAGGTGGTGGGCGTCTATCCCAGCGAGGGGCACGACATCCCGGGGGTGCGCAGCCTGCGGCAGCTCCAGCAGACGCAGCTCTACCGCCCCGACGAGTACGACGCCCAGGTCGAGGTCACGAACCAGCAGGCGTTCGATCTCTGCCTGCGGCTGAACCGCGAGGAGAGCATCACGGCCGGTCCCAGCTCGGCGATGGCCCTCGCCGGCGCGTTCGCGGTGGTGCCCGACGAGCCCGGTCACGTCGTCGTCGTGATCTTCCCCGACAGCGCCTTCAAGTACGCCTCGTCGGTAGTCAAGCACCTGCCGCAGCTCGCGCCGGGGGCGCAGGCCGGCAACGGCGCCGGACCCAACCCGTTGCTCGAGCGCATGCGGGAGAACGTGCGGGGCAATTCCGAGCTGACCATCGACGTCGACGACGCGCACGAGCAGTGGCGGCGGGAGAAGCCGTTCGTCCTCGACGTGCGGCCGGCGGGCCAGTACGACGAGGCGCACATTCCCGGCGCCATCAACATCCCGCTGGCCGAGCTGGGCGAGAACGCCGACTACCTCGCGGTGCTGCCCCGGGACCTCGACGCGCCGGTGCTGAGCGTGTGCCAGCGCGGCAACGCCTCGCTGTCGGGCCTGCTGTTCCTGAAGTCGCTCGGCTATCGCAACGTGCGGAGCATCAACGGCGGCACCCTGGCGTGGCGCGAGAAGGGCTACGTCACCGACTCGGAGTAAGGGCCGTGGTGACGCCCCGCGTCGCTCGGGTCGAGTGCAGCTCGGCGTTTCGCCGCGGGTTCCCGGCGACGACCCTCCTCGGACCCGGCCGGGAAGGGCCGCGTCGGGTCATGCCGACCATCCGGATCGCGGCCGACGCCGGCGTTTCATCGCAACCGGCCGGGAAGGGCCGCGTCGGGTCATGCTGACCATCCGGGCCGCGGTCGACGCCGGCATTCGCGGCCATGGCCGCGACGCGTATCCGCACGAGTGCTGCGGGGCGCTGATCGGGCGCGGCGGGCTGGTCACCGAGGCGCTCGCGTTGCCGAACGCCACCGCCGAGGGTCCGCGCCGGCGGTTTCTCGTGCGGCCGGTCGACTACCGGGCGGCCGAGCGCCGGGCGGCCGAGCGGGGGGGCGAGCTGCTCGGGTTCTATCACTCGCATCCCGACGGGCCGGCGCGGCCGTCGCAGGTCGACCTCGACCAGGCCTGGCCGGCGTTCGCCTACGTCATCGTGGCGGTGGCGAATCGCGAGCCCGGCGCCCTGACGTCGTGGCGGCTGCGCGACGATCGGTCGAAGTTCGACGAGGAGGCCGTCGTCATCGAAGACCCGGGCGGCGACGGCCCGGAGCCTGCGCCGTGAAAGGGCGCCGCCTCGCGCGGAAGGCGGCGGCTCCCCGGCCGGGTGGGTCGGGCGGCAATCGCGGCCGACGACCAGGGGGCCGCGGGCCCTGCGCCGTGGGACGGCGCGGATTCCGGGAGGGTCGATCGGGCGCCGAGCGCGGCCGCGGGCGACGATTGGCGGGCTGGAGGCGACGTGGATCTCCCGGCAACGCCGGCCGGGACGGCGACGGCGCGAGGCGGCGGCGGGAGCTGCCGGCGGCAACCCCGGACTGGAACTACTTGAGCGAGCACGGCGAGACACCATGGCCACCAGGATCCTGATTCCCACACCCTTGCGCAGCTTCACCGACAAGCAGGACGTCGTCGAGGCCGACGGGCAGACGGTCGGCGAGCTGCTCGCCAACATGACCGCGCGGTACACCGGCCTGCGCCAGCACTTGTATGCCGCGGACGGGTCGCTGCGGAGCTTCGTCAACATCTACGTGAACGACGACGACATCCGCTACCTCGACAAGGAGAAGACCCCGGTGACCGCGGACGACACCGTCAGCATCATCCCCTCGGTGGCCGGCGGGAGGGCGTCGTGACGGTGGCGGCGACGTTGCCGGCGCTGACCAACGACGAGGTGGCCCGCTACAGCCGGCACCTCATCATGCCGGAAGTCGGCATGGACGGGCAGCAGAAGCTGAAGGCGGCGCGGGCGCTGTGCATCGGCGCCGGCGGCCTCGGCTCGCCGGTCGCCCTCTACCTCGCGGCGGCCGGGGTCGGCACCATCGGCATCGTCGACTTCGACGCCGTCGACTTCAGCAACCTGCAGCGGCAGATCATCCACGGCACCCCCGACGTGGGCCGGTCCAAGCTGGCCTCCGCCAAGTCGCGGCTGAACGCCCTCAACCCCGAGGTCGAGGTCGTCACCCACGAGCTCGCGCTGTCGTCCGCAAACGCCCTCGCCCTCTTCGCCGACTACGACTTCGTGGTCGACGGCACCGACAACTTCCCCACGCGGTATCTCGTCAACGACGCCTGCGTGCTCTCCGGCAAGCCGAACGTGTACGGCAGCATCTTCCGGTTCGAGGGGCAGGCCTCGGTCTTCGCGGCGGCCGACGGGCCCTGCTACCGGTGCATGTTCCCCGAGCCGCCGCCGCCGGGGCTGGTGCCGAGCTGCGCCGAGGGCGGGGTGCTGGGCATCCTGCCGGGCGTCGTCGGGACGCTGCAGGCGACCGAGGCGGTCAAGCTGATCCTGGGGGCGGGCGAGCCGCTCGTGGGGCGGTTCCTCCTGTTCGACGCGCTGAAGATGCGGTTCCGCGAGCTGACGGTGCGGAAGGACCCCGACTGTCCGGTCTGCGGCGAGCACCCGACGGTGACCGAGCTGATCGACTACGAGCAGTTCTGCGGGGTGCCGGCCATCGAGGCCGAGCCGGCGCCGGCCGCGGCGGACCCGGTGGCGGCGGGCGCGGCGACGGTCGAGGAGCTCAAGGGGCGCATCGATCGCAACGACGGGTTCCTCCTCCTCGACGTGCGCGAGACGCGCGAGTTCGAGATCTGCCGCATCCCCGGCTCGGTGCTCATTCCGCTGGGCGAGCTGCCGTCGCGGCTGGCCGAGCTCGAGGGGCGCGACGACATCATCGTGCACTGCAAGTCGGGGGTCCGCAGCGGCAAGGCGGTGCGCCTGCTGCACGAGGCGGGGCTTGCCGGGGCGCGCAACCTGGAGGGCGGCATCCTCGCCTGGATCGACCGCATCGACCCGACCCTGCCCAAGTACTGATTCGAGCCCGCGGGCCGTCTCGTGGGGGGTGGGGAACGCTCCTCGTGAGGGAGTGGGGAACGCTTCGGACGTCGGTCCGCGGGCGAACCGCTACCACGAACGGCCGTCTCCGGCTCGGTGTCGTGGCCGGTGACGGACGGGACATGGAACGCGGGCGAACCACTACGGCAGGCGGCCGTTCCCGCTATCCGACCCGGCCCGCGGACCCGGGCGCAGGCGCGCGCGCGAAACCACTACTGCCAGGCGGCCGTCCCGTCCTCCAACGCGGCCCGCCAGACCCGGGGCGCAGGCGCGCGCACACCACCAGCCCGACGGCCGCCTTCCGGGGCGCCGCCCCGACCCTGGTGGGTCTGCCGGTCGCGTCGGGACTCTCGCCGGGGCGAGAGTCCTGCGGCAGGAGCTCTCGGCCGTCCTGCTGGCGGCGCCGGCCCGCAGAGGGTCCGGCCGCTCGGCCGTCCTGCTGGCGGCGCCGGCCCGCAGAGGGTCCGGCCGGCGCCGTGCGCGTCGAACCCGGTCGAGGCGGCGGCCGGGGAGGCCCGCCTCGCCGTTCTTCAGCCCTTGATCCGGTTCGTCGCCCGGACCGCCAGGACGCTCGCTATGGCCGCGTACAACGCCGTCGACATGCCGTCGACGATGCCGTCCAGATAGGTGCCGATGGCCGGGATGTTGCTGAGCACGTCCGCCCCGGCGGCGGCGCCGACAGCCAGGACGAAGACCAGGAACCCCGTCGCGTCCTCGGCGTTGATCGCCACCACGGGATAGGCCAGGCCGAGAAGGACCAGCACGATCGTCAGGGCGTTGCCTGCGTTCGCGTCGGGCGCCACGGCCAGCACGATTGCGACGAGGACGGTCAAGCCGACGATGACTCTGGTTGCCATTTTCTTCTCCCTTCATGGAGCCGGTGAGACGAACCGTCGGTCAACGCGAGCCGGCGTCTTGCGGGCTGGACTCCTTTCTCCCGAGCGGAATGCCGGGCGCAGGGAAGGTTGGCCGCCGACTCTTCGCCGACCGCGGCTCGGCCGCGCCGAAGCCCTGCGCCACACGGAGCACGGGCCGGCGAATTCGGAGACTGGAGGTAGAGGCGGACGAGACGAGCGCCGGGCAGGCCGGCGCCGCCTGCCGGCGGGGCCGGACAGTGACGAGACAAGGCGAGCGAGACGCAGCGGCGGCGGCATGGCGCGCTCACGCTCCCTACTCTCTGCGCGCCCTCTGGGGGGGGCCGCAGCCCTGACTCTCTTGCGCTGTCGACGAAGGTCAACAGTCTTGTCCTCTTCGTGCCTTCCGGTCAAGGAAAATCGCACCCGTCGCGCCGCGCGGGGCATGCGATCTATTGACAATCTATAGAATCGGGCTAGACTTGCCGAAATTCGATAGATCGTTCCAAGGAGCCTCTTCCCATGGCCCGCACCGACCTCATGCGCGGCACCCTCGACCTGCTGATCCTCCGCGCGCTCATGACGGGATCGAACCACGGGCTCGGCATCGCCCGCCGGGTCGAGCAGATTACGGAGGGTGCCTTCCGCGTCAATCCCGGTTCGCTCTTTCCCGCCCTGCACCGGCTCGCGCAGAAGGGGTGGCTGACGGCCGAGTGGGGGCGTTCTGAGACCAACCGGAAGGCGAAGTTCTACGAATTGACCCCCGCCGGGCGCCGGCACACCGAGGAGGAGGCCCGCAACTGGAAGCGCGTCTCGGTCGCCATCGACCTGGCGTTGCGCGACGTGGGCGTGGCGTGATGGGCACGCTGCGGCAGGACCTGCGGAGCAGCCTGCGCCACTTTCGACGCCACCGCGGCTTCGCCGCGGCCGCCGTCGTCGTCCTCGCCCTCGGCATCGGCGCGACGACGGCGGTCTTCAGCGTCAGCGAGACGCTGCTGCTGCGCCCCCTCCCCCATCCCGACGGCGACCGCCTCGTGGCGCTGCGGAGCGTCCGGCGGCCCGGCGACTTCCCGTCCACCCGCGCCGCGGCGGGGACGCTGGCCGACTGGCAGCGCCAGGCGGCGTCGTTCGACGCGGTCGCCGGCTACCGGTGGGTCTCGGTCGACGTGATCGACGGCGCGCGGAGCCACCGGTTGAGCGGGCTGCTGGCCACCCCCGAGTTCTTCGAGGTGTTCGGCGTGCCCGTCACGGGGCGCGTCTTCGCCGCCGGCGACCGCGGGGCCGGCGCCGTCGTGCTCGGCCGGGACGCGTGGCGGCTCCTCTTCGACGCCGACGAATCGCTCGTCGGCGGCACCATCGACCTCCACGTCCGCGATCTCTCGCGCGTGGGGCCCACCCGGTTCACGGTGCTCGGCGTGGCGGCGGCCCCCGAGCGTTTCCCCCCGATCGAGGCCGACTTCGAGCTCGGGGTGGGCACCGTCGTCGACACCGTCGACTTCTGGCTGCCGATGTTCGTCGCGCCGACCGACACCCGCGAGGCCGAGGACCGGACCATCAACGTCGTCGCGAAGCTGCGACCGGGGGTGACGGCGGCCCGGGCGCAGGCCGAGATGGACGCCATCGCCCGCCGCCAGGCAGCGGACCATCCGGAGCAGCATCGGGGCTGGGCGGTCCGCGTGGCGCCGCTGCGCGAGCTGACCGCGGCCGGGGCGCGGGACGGCATCGTGCTGCTCTCCGCCGGCACCGCCCTGCTGCTGCTCATCGCCTGCGCCAACGTCGCGACGCTCCTGCTCGCGCGCGGCGTCGCGCGGCGCCGCGAGGTGGCGATCCGCGCCGCCCTCGGCGCGAGCCGCTGGCGGATCGCGCGGCAGTTCCTGGTCGAGGCGGCGGTGCTCGGGCTCGGCGCGGGCGCCCTCGGCGTCGTCCTCGCCTCGTGGGCCGTCGCCCTGGCGCGGCCGTGGCTGCCGCCGAGCCTGCCGGCGCTGCAGCAGATGGCCATCAACCCCACCGTGCTCGGGTTCGCGGTCGTCAGCGCCGGCCTGACCGCCTGCATCGCGGGCGCCGCGCCGGCCCTGCGCGCGGCGAGGACGGGGGGCGTGGGGCTGACCGGACGGGATGCGCGCGGCGCCGCGTCGGAGGGGTCGCGGACCCGCCTCGTCGGGGTCCTGGTGGCGGCCGAGGTGGCGCTGACGGTGGTCCTGCTGCTGGGGGCGGGGCTGCTCGTTCGCAGCGCGCTGAGCGCGGCCCGAATGGACACGGGGTTCGAGCCCGCCGACCTGTTGACGATGACCGTCTCGCTGCCCGAGAACAAGTTCGACTGGGACCACAACGCGGTCTTCGCCCGCGAGGTGGTCGACGCGGTCCGTTCCCTGCCGTCGGTCACCGGCGCGGCGGTGGTCCAGGGCGTGCCCATGGGGGCCGGCGGGTTCTTCGGCTCCGGGGTCATCGAAGGCTACGTCCCGCCCGCCGGCGCGGAGCCGCCGATCTACCGCCTGCGGGTCGTCAGCCCGGGCTACCTCGAGACGATGGGGATTCCCGTCGTCGCCGGCCGGGAGTTCGAGGCGCGCGACGAGGTGGGCGAGCGGGGGTACAACCGCACCGTGCTCGTCAGCCAGTCGTTCGCGCGGCGCTACTGGCCCGGGCAGAATCCGCTCGGCCGGCGCATCGGCTCGCTGATAGGCGACGCGGAGTGGTGGATGACGGTGGTCGGGGTGGCCGGCGACGTACGGTACGGCGGCCTGGAGGCGGCGCCCACCGACGACGTGTACCTGCCGCAGGGCCTCTACCCGCAGGCGGCGATCACCCTGGTGGCGCGGACGGCGGGCGACCCCATGGCCGAGGCGGCCGAGGTGAGGGCCCGCATCCGCGGGGTCGACCCGCACGCCTTCGTCACCGACGTCCGCTCGATGGACGAGGTCGTCGCCGCCTCGCAGGCCGAGCGGCGCGCCGGCACGCTGCTCATCGCCCTGTTCGGGACGCTGGCCCTCGCGCTGGTGGCCGCGGGCGTCCACGGCGTGATCACGCAGGCCGTCGCCCAGCGCCGGCAGGAGCTCGCCGTCCGCACGGCCCTCGGCGCCGGGTCCGCGCGGGTCGTCGCCCTCGCGATGCGCACGGCCCTGCAGCCCGCGGCGATCGGTATCGCCGTCGGGGCGCTCGGCGCCGCCGGCCTGACGCGCGTGCTGTCCGCGGTGCTGTTCGGGGTGGGCGCCTTCGACGCGGCGACGTGGGTCGGCGCCGGGCTCGTCATCCTCACGGCCTGCGTGGCCGCCGGCTACGTTCCCGCGCGGCGCGCGGCGCGGATCGATCCCATGACGACCCTGCGGGCCGAGTAGTCGCGCATCGAGTCACCGTGTCGGGGACCGCCGCCGGGTCGGATGCCTGCCGGTCGGGCAGCCCGAAGACGCTCCGAGTGCCCCGGTCGGCCTGCCGTCGGCGCGCCCCGGGGTTTCCGCTCCAGCTTGACGATCCCCTTTACGTGATGCCCGCCGGTCGGGCGCCCGAAGGACGCTCCCGGTCTCCCGGTCGGCCTGCCGGCGGTGCCCCGGCGCTTCCGCTCCAGCTTGACGATCCGTCTTCCGTGTGGATATCGTCGGGACAGTCCCGGCCGCCGCGCCGGCCGAGGCGCGGACCCGCCGGGCATGCGGGAGTACCGGCGCGATGTCCCGGACGTCGCCAGGGGGTTCCCAAGGAGCGGATACATGACGAGACGCGACGTTCTCCGTGGTTTTCTAGGCGCCGCGGCCTGGCTGGCGGCCGGCCGGCGCCGGCCCGCGCGGGCGCAGGCGGCACCGGCCGCCCGCGAGGTGTGGGCCCGAATCGACGCCGTCGGCGACGGCGTCTGGGCCGTCGTCTCCACGCCGAGTCCCGAGGATCGCACCTCGTTCGCCACCCTCTGCAACGGCGGCATCGTCGCCGGCCGCGAGCGCGTGCTGGTGTTCGAGGGATTCGGTTCGCCCGCCGGCGCGGCGTGGGTGGCGGAGCAGGCGCGGGCCCTGACGGGGCGGCCGGCGACCGACGTGGTCATCAGCCACCGCCACGGCGACCACCACGGCGGCCTGAGCGGCTTCGGCGCGCCCGGCGCGCGGCCGACGGTGTGGGCGACCGCGTCGACGCGCGACACGGTCCTGTCCGAGGACGGGAACGAGGCGCGGGACATGCTCGAGGCGGCTTCGCTCGTCGCGGCCGACGGCCCGACCACCATCGATCTCGGCGGCCGGCAGGTGGCCATCACGCCGTACGCCGGCCACACCGCCAGCGACATCGTCGCCACCGTCGACGACGTCACGTTCTGCGGCGACCTGTTGTGGACCGGCCTGGTGCCCAACTACGTCCACGCGACGCCGATCGACCTCGACCGGACCGTCGACGCCATGCTCGGCGCCCGCACCGCGACGATGGTGCCCGGGCACGGGCCCCTCCCCGACGCCGACGCCCTGGACGAGTACCGGGCGCTGCTCGACGCGATCGAGGCCGAAGGCCGGCGGTCGTTCGCGGCGGGGCAGTCGCCCGCGGAGGCGGCGGCGGGCTTCCGGCTGCCGGCCGGCCTCGAGGCGTGGGGCGCGTTCGGGTCTCTGGCCCGTTCCTTCGAGGTCGCGTTCGGCGCCTGGCATCGGCAGCTCGGGCGTTGACCTCGCCGGCAACGTCCGGCAGGGCCCATGTGCCGACCAGCGGCCGCATCAGTTCATCGATGATGCCGCGCCAATAAACGAGCCCGAGCCACTGCCGGCGAGCTTCTGCAGGGCACCCTGCCGCTGCTGATTCTGCGCGTGCTGTCGTCGGGTCCCAACCACGGGTTCGCGATCGCGCGCCGCGTTCACGTGGTGTCGCGCGAGACCCTCAAGGTCGAGGAAGGATCGCTCTACCCCGCCTTGCACCGGATGGAGATCGCGGGCTGGAACGCCGGCAGTTGGGGCACTTCCGACAACAACCGGCGCGTGCGCATCTATCGCCTCACCCCCAGCGGCCGGCGGCAACCGGGACGGGAAACCGAGCGCTGGCACGCCATCGCGGACGGAGTGGCCGCCGTGCTCGCGGAGGGCTGACATGTTGCGATTCCTGACCCGGTTGCGCGTCCGCCTCCGTGCGCTGCTCGACCGTCGGCACGGGCAGGAGCTTCGACAGGAGCTGGAGTGTCACGTCGAGCAGTTGGCCGCCCAACATCGAAGAGCCGGCCTCGGCCGCGACGAAGCCCTGGCCGCGGCGCGCCGGCAGTTCGGCAATCTCACGCGCATTCAAGAGCAGAGCCATGACCTCTTCGCCTTCCGCCATGTCGAGGACCTGATCAAGGACCTGCGCTACGGCGCCCGGCTGCTGGTCAAGCATCCCGCTTTCTCGCTCATCGCGATGCTCTCGATTGCGATCGGAGTCGGAGTCAACGCGGCGATGTTCAGCTTCGCCGACGGCCAGGTGCTTCGACCTCTGCGTGTGCCGCGTCCGGGGGAGGTCGTGGCGGTCGGTGCGGTGGCGCCGCGCGTGACCGAGGGCCTGCTCTCGACCCGGCTCTCCTATCCCGACTATCGGGACGTGCGCGATCGCGCCCGGAGCTTCGCCGGCCTGGCGGCCTACCGCGTCCTCGTGACGGGCCTTGCCCATCGGCGCGACGAGCCGGCCCAGACCAGACTCGGGCTGGTGGTGACCGGCAACTTCTTCGACGTCCTCGAGCTGCGCCCGGCGCTGGGACGCTTCTTCCTGCCGGAGGAAGACCGGGTTCCCGGTCGCGATCCGGTGATCGTGCTCGCTCACGACACCTGGATCGACCAGTTCGGCGGCGACCCGGCCGTGGTCGGTCGGTCCGTCCGTCTCGGCGGGATCGACCTGACGGTCGTGGGGGTCGCGCCCGAGGACTTCGACGGCATGCATCTGGTCCTGCCGCCGACGTTCTACGTGCCGCTGGCGATGGGTCCGGCGCTCGACGGCTCCGCACCGGACGTGTTGGAGCAACGCGACCTCCGCAGGCTGGAGGTCAGGGGCCGGCTGAAGCCGGGCGTTCCGTTCGGGCAGGCGCGGGAAGAAGTCCGGCTGCTGGCCGCCAGCCTGGAGCGGGCCTATCCTGCCACCAACCGGGGCTACGGAATGCTGCTCCGGACTCAGTTCGCGGCGCGCCTCGAAGAGCGCGGACCGATGGCGTCGAGCGCCTTCCTGCTGATGACGCTGGCCCTCGTGGTGCTTCTGGTCGCGTGCGCGAACGTGTCGGGCCTGCTGCTGAGCCGCTCGCCGGCGCGGGCGCGCGAGATTGCGTTACGGCTGGCGATAGGCGGCGGCCGGTTCCGAGTGATCCGGCAGCTGGTCGCCGAGGCGGTCTTGCTCGCGGCGGGCGGAGGCCTGCTGGGGCTCGTGCTGGCCCACGCGACGGTCGCCCTCTACCAGCAGGTGTCGCTGGTGAGCGACATCGGCGTGCGGGTGACGTTCGAGCTCGATCGGCGCGCAATTGCGGTCGGTCTCGCACTGGCGGCCGCGAGTGCACTGCTGTCCAGCCTGGTGCCGGCTTGGCGTGCGACGCGAGTGTCGAACCTCGCGGGAACGCTCCGCACGGCGGCAGCCGGTGGCAAACGGGCACCGACGCGCCTGTGGGGCCGCAACGGTCTGGTGGCCGCGCAGGTCGCGCTCTCGCTGATCATGACGACCTTCGCCGTGTCCGTCTCCCGGGCCTTCGAGGCGGAGCTGCGCCAACCGGGATTCCGGACGGACGGCCTGCTGTTGTCCACGTTCGAGCCCGGCTTCGCCGGTTACGACGAGGCACGGACGGAGCGCTTCTACGAGCTTCTCAAGGACCGCGCCCGCGCACTGACCGGCGTCACGTCGGTCGGCATGACCTCGGTCATGCCGTTGAATCAGGACAACCGCGAGGTGCGGCGGGTTGTCCCCGAAGGCTACGAGTTGCCGGAGGGGATGGAGTATCTCACCGTGTTCGCGGCGCGCATCGACGAGGGGTATCTCGACACGATGGCGATCCCGATCGTGAGCGGCCGTGGCATCCTTGAGACCGATACGGATGAGTCGCCGCGCGTCGTGCTCGTCAATCAAACGCTGGCCGCGCGCTACTGGCCGGGCCAGGATCCGGTGGGCAGACGGCTGCGGCTCGTCGGGCGCGACACGCAATCGTGGGTGGAGGTCGTGGGCGTGACCGCCGACAGCCGGTACAACTGGATCGGAGAGGCCCCTACGCCGTTCGTCTACGTAACTCAGGCGCAAGCGGCTGCGGCGCGGGCGGCGGCCGGCGTCACCCAGGGGCGGCGCAGCACCCTCATCGTCGCAACCGACGCCGATCCGGCCGCGCTGGCGCCTGCGCTACGCATGGTTGTCCAGGGGCTCGACGTGAACATGCCCATGTCCAGGGTGCGCACGATCGAAGAGTTCTACGACGGCAACGCAGTCGCGCTTGTGAACGGCCTCGTCCGTCTGGTCGGCGGGATGGGACTGATGGGCGTCGCGCTCGCCCTGGTCAGTCTGCACGGGCTGGTCGCCCATGCCGTTGCCCGACGCACGCGGGAGATCGGAATCCGAATGGCGGTCGGTGCCCGCCGGATCTCGATACTCGCCATGGTCCTGCGGCACGGGATGGTCCCGGTGGCCTGGGGTGTCGCCCTCGGCGTCGCCGGCAGTCTGGCGGTCGGTGGCATGATGGTGGGCGTGTTCCCGCACGCCGCCGGTGCCGACGCGGTCACGTACCTGCTTGCCGTGCCGGGACTCGTGACGCTGACGCTCTTGTCGACCTGCTTCCCGGCGCACAACGCCGCGCGGATCGATCCGCTCGTCGCGATTAGAGACGAGTAGGCGCAGGAGAAGCGAATCGAGATCACCCGCGGACGGCCGTGAGGAATGTGACGCGGCGCGTGTGAGCGTGCGCGAGTGGCGGTGACTGCACTCCTCGCCCAGGGGCCTGGAGAATCGAGGCCGGGCGAGGTCAGGGCGACTGAAGGCTGGAGGCGTCAGAGGTGCCGAGGACCTCTCTCCGGAGTCCCGGCAGGACGAAGTCCCCCCAGCCACGCTGCAGTTGCTCGTATATGGCCTGCACCTGATCGCGGTCGAACTGCTCCCACCCGGTGTGGGCCAGCGTCACCAGCGTGGTAGCAGCGCCCCGGGCTTCGAGCGTCAGCGTCACGGTGGTCCTCGGCGTTCCCGGCAGGAACCAACTGAAGACCAGCCGCGTCGGCCGCGCAATCTCGAGAATCTCGCAGTGGGTGGCCCCGTCGGCGTCTCCCGCGGCCCGCTTGGCCGCATCGGGTTGCATGTAGAACAGATGGCCGACCTCCGGCCGGTACTGCAAGCATCCGAGCCACGCGACGACGTGGGCCGGGTCCGTCAGAACGTCCCAGACGCGGCCGACGCTGGCCTCGATCAGGATGCGATGCTCGATGTCGGCAAGGACGGTTGGTTTCATCGGTGCTCCTCCTCGGCAAGTCGTTTGAGACCCGACAGCCGAACCGTCCAGAACCGGTCGAGCCAGTGCTGGACAAGCGTCATCGGCTCCCGGTTCAGCGCGTAGTAGGTCTCGCGACCCGTCGACCTTGCCCGTACGAGCGATGCGACCTTGAGGACGCGCAGATGACGGGAGATCGCCGGCCGGCTGATGGCGAACCTCGCCGACAGGTCGTGAACGGGTAGCGGCTTCTGCCGCAACGATTCCAGAATCTGGCGGCGCGTTGGGTCGGCCAAGGCGCGAAAGACCTGCAGTTACCTGTCAAGGCCGGGCCCGCGACCCTCCAGGAGCACGTCCGCGGGCCCTTGCCGTCGGCGTGGCGTCCGGGCGGCGCGGAGCGGACGAAGGGAGGCCGAGAGCGCCTTGTTGGATGGTGCCCTCGGTGTGAACCGACTGGCTATTCAGGAAGCGCGAACACGAACAGCGTGTTGCCGTCGCTGGGGCGCAGGTCGGGCGTCAGGCGCCGGAGGCCGCTCGTGTTCAAGGAGCGGCCGGTGCTCACCGCGACGTACTGCCGGTCGCCGACCGCGTAGGTGACGGGGAA
This sequence comes from Vicinamibacterales bacterium, assembly GCA_965116765.1. Lineage (GTDB taxonomy): Bacteria > Acidobacteriota > Vicinamibacteria > Vicinamibacterales > UBA8438 > JAJEEA01. Next base: position 4,587,157 of record OZ220718.1, read on the forward strand.
GCCGGTGACCGGCGAGCCGAGGTTGATCTCCCACAGCACCTCGCCGGTCTCGTGGTCGAGGGCCTTGAAGCGGCCGTTGGCGTCGCCGCCGAAGACGAGGCCGCCGGCGGTGGCCGCCAGCGACATCGTGAACGCGGGCTGGTCGTGGGTCCAGGCGGTCTCGCCGGTCTCGGCGGAGATGGCCTCGATGGTGCCGAGGTGTTCCTCGCCGGGCGTCACCTCGGTCCGCACCGTCAGGGCGTACCAGCCGACGCCGGCCGTCGCCAGCATGCGGCCGCAGGTGTGGCGCAGGGGCATGTACATCAGGTTGGTCAGGGGGCTGTAGGCGCCCGCCTCCCAGTCCTTGCCGCCCTGCCACGTCGGGCACGCCATCACTTCCTGCCCCTCGCTTCTGAACACCACCTCGGCGTTCTCGGTCACCGCGCCGGTGGCGCCGTCGATGGCGCTGATGACGTTCTGCGCGACGGTCGGCCGCGCCCACAGGAACTCGCCGGTCTCGCGGTCGAGGGTGTAGACGACGCCGGTCTTGCCGGGAATGCCGGTCACCACCCGGCGCCGCTCGCCGGGCTGGAGGCGCGGGTTGATCCACGTCACGGCACCCGGATCGGGCGCCACCGCGGTGTCGACGAGGAGCCGCTCGAACGGGTGGTCGAGGTCCCAGTGGTCGTTCAGGTGCTGGTAGTACCAGACGATGTCGCCGGTGTCGGCGTCCAGCGCGAGCGTCGAGTTGTGGTAGAGGTGGGTGTTCTCGATCCCGCCGATCAGGAACTTGGGGGCCGGCGAGGTGACCGACGTGCCGATGTAGACCAGGTTCAGCGCGGGGTCGAAGCTCGGCACCATCCACGCGCCGACGTGGCGCCGCTCCTCGAACGGCACCCCGCCCCACGTCTCGTCGCCCGGCTCGCCGGGGGCGGGAATCAGCCGGGTCCGCCACAGCTCCGCGCCCGTCGCCGCGTCGTGGGCGGTGACGACGCAGGCGTCAGGCCCCGCCTCGGGCATGCAGCCCCGGCCCGACACGACCTTGCCCCCGGCGACGATGGGCCCCGACGACTGGTGCGCGGGCAGGACGCGGTAGTCGAGGATCTCCGTCTCCCAGGCGAGCTCGCCGGTCGCCGCGTCGAGGGCGAAGACGTAGTCGTCGACGCTGGTGTCGATGATGAACCGGTCGTGGATGGCGACGTTCCGGTTGGTGCGCGACAGCCCGGAGACGTGGTCCGAGACGTCCTCCGGGTGGTCGCGCCGGTACTCCCAGCGGAGGTCGCCGGTGACGGCGTCGAGGGCCTGGATGATGTCGCCGGGGTTCGGCATGTACATCACCCCGCGGTAGACGAGCGGCGTGCCCTGGTTGCTGCCGGGGGCGAGGCCGCGCGACCAGACCATGCGCAGGTCGCCGACGTTGCCGCGGTCGATCTGGTCGAGGGGGCTGTAGCCCCAGCCGTCGAGCGTCCGCCGCCACATCAGCCACTCCTCGGGCGGCGGGTCCTGGAGCATGGCGTCGGTGACGGGCACGAAGTCGTCGGCCGGCGGCTGCGCCCCGGCGGCGGCCGGGGCCAGCGCGGAGACGGCCGCCAGCAAGAGGGTGATCCGCGCCGCGGCGGTCGCGTTCTCGTATCGGTTCATGGATGCGCTCCTCGGGCTTCAGGGGGTGAGTTCATCCAGCGCGTCCCGAAGAGCCTGCACATGCAGCTCGCGCGGCGGGCCGCTGTCGAGGGCGTCAGCCTGAATCAGCTCGCGACCGCACTCCTTGCCCAGGGACTCGGGAGCCGAGGCCGGACGTAATCGGGTACGCGAACGCCGACGCTCCTGGAGGAGCGGTCGGGACCCGCCAGGGCGGAGCGGATCCGGCGGAAGCGATCCTCAGCGGACGGTGACGGCCACGTCGTGCTCGGTGGTCAGCAGGTTGTCGTTGGCCGTCGCCCGGAGCACGTAGTCGCCGGGGACCGTGAACGCCGCCGTCACCGCCGCCTGTCCGTCCTCGACGGCGACGGTCGCGGCCGGCTCGAACGTCACCCCCGCGGGTCCCCGCCAGACGATCCAGGACACGCGGAGGCCGCGGACGCGCGGCTGCTGCAGGCCGGTGCCGCGCCGGTGGGGCACGCTCGGGACGTTGTGCGGCGGCTCGATGTCGTCGGGGCCGCGCTGCAGCGTGGGGGGATCGTTCGAGCCCCGCCGGGGCCGGTTCGGGTCGATCTCGCGCACAACGGGCAGGCCGTCGTCGGTCACGCGGGCAAGCAGGGTCGCGCCGTCCTCGAGGGCGACGGCGGCCGGGACGTCGACGGCGATCCCGGGCGCCGTGTTCCTCGCCGCCTCGGGGCTGAGCCGCCGGCCGCCGGCCGAGCGGGCCGCGGTCTCCCACGTCGCCTCGAGCCAGCCGACCGCGCGCAGCGTCTCGCCCTGCGTGGTCAGGTTCCAGACCAGCCGCCGGTCGCCGAAGTCGCTCGGCACGTCGATGCTGAACTCGCGGCGATGCGCGCGCGGGTAGAAGAACGTCGGCTGGCCGGTGTCGGGCACGCCGGGCTCGAAGTGGTTGTCCGGCCCCACCGGGACGTGGACCTCCTCGACGAAGTTGCGGTTGAAGTACCCGAAGTGCATGGTGAAGCCGCCGTCGGCCTTCCGCGACCAGCCCTCGAAGATCGGCTGCACCGTCTGGCCGGTGCGGTACTTCAGGTTGTAGGGGTTCGGCTGGGCGTCGGCGAGGGGCGGCGCCGCGAGCGCCAACCCGAGCAGACCTGCCCCGAGGCGCCAGCGGAAACTCATCGTCATGGCAGCACCTTCACGCGAATGAACCTGCGGCGCAGACTCCTACTCGTCGTCGGTGGCCGCGGCCTCCCGTCTCGCCTTGCGCGCAGCCAGCTCCTGCTCGTACTCCTCCTGGGTCAGGTCGTACCAGCCGATCCAGGCGAAGCCCATCTCGTCGATGGTGCGGCCCCCGTTGCCGGTCCAGTTGGTCGGATCCGGATTGGCCCGGTTGGCGTCGGTGTTGTCGTGCCAACTGATGGTGTGGAGGATGGTCCCCGCCGGCACGAGCGGCGCCGCGTCGTCGGCGTAGTTGTAGACGAGGTGCCAGTTGTAGTCGAAGTTGGCGCAGCTGACGACCTCGCTCGTGATCGGCGTGGTCGGATAGATCAACTCGAGGCACTGGTACTTGCCGAGGATGTGCATGTGCGGCTGGAACGCGGTCAGCTTCGCGGGGTTCTTCAGCCGCTCGTAGCCGTCCTGCCGGACCACCGCCCCGGCCGGGATGTCGAGGTCGGTGTTGTGCCGGGCGAGCTGCTTCGACCAGCGGATGTACTGGGGCACCACGTCCTTCGGGTGGAACACGATGCCGAGCTCGATGCCGGCCTCGACGGGCTCCCCGATGGAGTGCAGGTGATAGCTGGCCCGCGCCTTCATGTCGGCGGGCAGCAGCTTGCCCGAGTCCTCGGGGTAGATCTCGGCGCCCTTGCCCGAGGCGTACTCCACGAGGAAGACGCCCTGGTCCTGGGTGCCGTCGTTCGTCAGGTCGTCGTAGTCCGGATCCACCGCGTAGGACAGCGCGTGGTGGACGACCTGGCGCGAGCGCTCGTCCACGGGCCGGGTCTGGATGGCCTTGATGTAGCGGTCTTCCTCGAGGCCGAACGGGGCATAGAGCGAGCCGAACAGGTCGGGCCCCTCCGCCGGCACGAGGTAGTCGGGATAGCGCACGACGAGGTCCGGCTCGCCGATCTGCCACTGCGACCAGTCCGGGAACTCGGGCATCTCGGGCAGGTCGGCGGGGTCGCCCATGGGGGCGCCGGCGTCGACCCAGGCCGCGACGGTGGCTATCTGCTCGTCGGCGAGCGAGATGTCCTCCTTGAAGGCCTGGATGCCGATGTTCTTGTCGATGTGCCAGGGCGGCATCTCCCGCGCGACGACGCGGTTCCGGATGGACCGGGCCCAGGGCCGCACCTCGGCGTAGGTCGTCAGGGACATGGGCGCCATCTCGCCGGCCCGGTGGCAGACCACGCACGACTCGTAGAGGATGGGCGCCACGTCCCGGGTGAAGGTGACGTCGCCCGATGCGCCGCCCTGCGCCGCCGCCGCCGGCGCCAGGGCCAGCACGGCGATGGCGGCCGCGAAGACCGCGACCGGGGAAGCCGACCGACGCCGGGCTGCTCTTCCGTCTCTCATGGTCTCGCCCTCTTCCGACTGTTCCGGTCCACGTCCGGGAACCGGCGAATCCCGGCGATGCCCTCCGGCACGAACCGCCTGCCGCTGCGGCTGCCCCTCGTCGAGTCGCCGCGATCGGCAGGTGCGCGCAATGGGGACAGAATGCACCTTGCGATAGCAGCGACACAGTATCACCTTGCCGCGGGGCGTTCAACGGGATCGCAGACCGGCCCCGCCCCGACAGTCGCGGCTGCCACAATGATCGCTGTCCGCCGACGACAGGCCGCCGGGGAACGGGCGCGGCTGACCCGGTGTCGCCGCCTGCTTGAATGCCGGCGCCCGGTCCGAGATCCGACGCACCGGGCCGGGCGCCGGCTGGACGCCCTTGTATACTGGCGCTGACGAGGAACGCGCGAGCGCCCGCGTCGGCCGGTCGGTGTCTCGTTGCATCGGCAGTGGAGACCGCCGGCGCCTCGCCGCTCGAATGCAGCGGGGACTTCCGCCTCGGGCTGACAGGGGTTGAGCCGATGCACGCATCCACCAGACTGCCGATCATCCTGATGTCCGCCGCCGCCCTCTGTCTTGCGGTGCTGCCCGTCCCGGTGAGTGCGGGCGCGCAGACGGGGACCTCGCTCCCCGCCGACGTCGACCCGGAGTCCCGCAACCGGCTCGCCATCCCTGCTCCCGACTCCGCCGGCGGGCCCTCGGCGGCCGCGGCCGCGATACGGGGCGCGGGCAATGGGGTGAACGCCCGCTGGGATTCCCCGGTGGGCCGCCCGCTCCTCGAGCTCGCCATCCTCATCACGGCGCGCGAGCACGACGCCCCCTTTGAATGGTCGCTGCACGAGATGGAGGCGGTGGCGGTGGGCCTCGACCCGGACGTCATCGACGTCGTGCGGAACCGCGGGCCGCTGTCCGGGCTCGGCGACCGGGAGGCCGTCATCATCCAGGCGGGCCGCGAGATCTTCGGCGCCCACCGCCTGAGCCCCGAGACCTACCGCCGCGCGGTGACGTTGTTCGGCGAGGCCAACTTCGTCGACGTCGTCGACCTGATGGCGCGCTACGCGGGCACCGCGGCCCGGCTCGCGGCGTTCAACCAGCAGATGCCGCCGGGGTGGCCGCAGTTCCTGCCCCTGCCGTTCACGCCGCCGGACGACGTGGACCCGCGCTCGCGAAGCCGCCTGCCGCTGCTGCCCGCGCCGGCCCAGACGACGCGGGCCACCCCCAGCCTCTACGGCCGCACGCTCTCGCCCCAGGGAACCGGGCCGGGACAGATCCGCGGCCACGGCGCCGGGCGCGCATCGCTCGAGGCGAACGTACCGCGGCCGCTCCTGGACTTGGCGGTCCTGGTAACCGCGCGCGCCTACGACGTCCAGTACGCCTGGACCCTCATCGAGCCCGTCGCACTCGAGAACGGCCTGGACCCCGCGGTCATCGCCGCCGCCCGCAACGGCGGACCGGTCGAAGGGCTGGGCGACCGCGAAGCGGCCCTGATCGCGTTCGGCCGCGAGCTCTTCGGTCCGCACACCGTGAGCCCCGAGACCTACGCGAACGCCGTCGAGGCGGTCGGGGGGACGACGAACCTCGTCGACCTCGTCGACCTGATGGCGCAGCACGTGTCCGACGCCACCCTGCTGATCGCGTTCGACCAGCACCTGCCGGCGGACCGGGCGCCGCTGCTGACGATGCCGTGAGGGACAGCCGCCGGCCTTCGAGGGGACCGTCGGGTGTCTGTCTACCGACCGCTGTTTCGCGTGCTCAACGCGTCGGGAACCCGCTACGTGGTGGTCGGCGGCGTCGCGACGGTGTTGCATGGTTACACACGACTGACGGCCGACGTCGATTTGATGATCGACCTGGAGCGAGAAGCGGCGAGGCAGGCCATTCGCGCCCTGGTCGCCTTCGGCCTTCGACCGAGGGTTCCCGTGGACGCAGAGGATTTTGCGGATGAACGGATCAGGGCCGACTGGATTCGAGACAAGGGCATGCAGGTGTTCTCTTTCTTCAAGCCCGACGACCCCCTGCTGTCGGTCGACGTATTCGTGGATCACCCCATCGATTTCGAGAGGCTGTACGCGCGATCTGAGACTTGCGCGGTGGGGGACGTCTCCGTGAGGGTGGTCTCGATCGACGACCTCATTCAGCTCAAGCGGCTGGCGGGCCGGCCACAGGACCGCGAAGACGTCGCGAAGCTGGAGGAGATTCGTCGGCTGAAAGGCCAGGATGGCGAACGCCGAAACGAATGAGAGGGCAGGGCAGGACGAGCGCTGGGTCGCCTCCTGGGATGGAGTCAGGCAGGCGCAGCTCGAGGCCGGCCTCGCCGCCACGGCAGAGCAGCGGCTGGATTGGCTGGAGGAGGCCATGCGGCTCGCTCAGGCATCGGGCGCTCTTGCAGCGCGCCGCGCGCGGCCGCCGGACGGCCACCCTGGCGGCTCCCGGAGGGTCGGCGCGACGCCGGGAGGTAACCGATGAGGACCCTCGTGACGTTGTCGTTCGTCGCCTGCGCCGTCCTGCCCGTCAACGGCCGGCAGGGGGATGAGACCGAACGCTGGGCCGAGTTCGAGTATTTCGTCGGCGCCTGGACCGGCGACGAGTCCGCCACCTTCGGGGACGGCCGTGGCGAGCGCACCTACGAGCTCGTGCTGCAGGACCGGTATCTCCTCGGTCGGAACCGCTCGGTCTTCCCGCCGCAGGACGGGCTGCCCGACGGCGACGACCACGGAGACTGGACCCTGTTCAGCTACGACGCCGGCCGCGACACCTACGTCCTGCGCCAGTTCAACAGCGAGGGGTTCGTCAACACGTTCTACCTCGACGATCCGGCCACGCTCGGCGACCGCCTGGTCTTCGTCCTCGAGGCCTCCGAGAACGCGCCCGGCACGCGCGCCACCCTCACCATCGACCGGATCGACGACCGCACCTTCGAGGAGGTCTTCGACCTGACGATGCCCGGCGCGGCGAGCGGCATCACGATCCGCGGCCGCTGGACGCGGACCGGACCGTAGCGGCGGAACCGTTGGCGGCAGGGGGACGGCGCCCGTGGTAACGTGGTTCCGGAACCACTGATGAGAACACTGCTCCTGCGTGGACTGGTCGGCCTCGCCATCGTCGTGGCGTTGACGGCGGCCGGCACGGCCTTCCTGATCGGCGTCTTCGACCTGCAGATCGAGTTGGCCGGCGACGGCTTCCGGCCGTTGTTCTCGTTCGGCGATCCGGACGACCACTTCGCCGGGCTCGACGCGGACCGCGCGAGCCACAGCTCGGCCGCCCGGCCTGACGGCGCCGCGGACGCGGTGGCCGGCGGCGCACGCGTGCCGGCGACGGCGCCGAGGGCCGCGGGCCTCGGCGCGGCGAGCTCGAGCCCCGATGCCGGGCCAGCGGTCGGCGCCACCAGCGCCACGGCGCCGGCAGACCCGCCGGCCCCGCCCGGTGCGGCCGCCGACCGGGACGACGCCGCGTGGACCGACTTCCGCGGGCCGCATCGCGACGGCCGCTACGCCGGGCCGCCCATTCGCACGGACTGGCCCGACGCCGGGCTCGACCCGCTGTGGAGCCAGCCGATCGGCGGCGGCTATGCGTCGTTCGTGGTCGCGGGGGGGCTGGCGTTCACCATCGAGCAGCGCCGGAACGACGAGGTCGTCGCCGCCTACGACGTCGACACCGGCGTCGAGCGGTGGACCCACCGGTGGCCGGCGCATTTCCGGGAGGCGATGGGCGGCCCCGGGCCGCGCGCCACCCCGACGTGGCACGCCGGCCGGGTCTACGCCCTCGGCGCGACGGGCCGGCTCGTGTGCCTCGACGCCGCCACCGGCGACGAGGTCTGGGCGCGGAACATCCTGGACGACGCCGCCGCGTCCAACCTGACGTGGGCGATGTCCGGCGCGCCCCTCGTGGTCGACGACGTGGTGGTCGTCCAGCCGGGCGGCCGCGACGGCTGGTCGGTGGCGGCCTACGACCGGCTGACCGGCGAGGTCGTCTGGCGCGGGCTCGACGACGTGCAGTCGTACACGTCTCCGATGCTGGTCACCCTGGGCGGGGTGCGTCAGGTTCTGGTGGTCACCGCCGCGCGTGCCGCGGGTCTCCGTCCGGACGACGGGGCGCTGCTCTGGGAGTACCCGTGGCGGGTGCGGACGGTGCCGAACATGGCCCAGCCCCTGGTCGTCGGCGACGCCCGCCTGTTCCTGTCGGCGAGCTACGGCAAGGGGGCGGCCCTCATGGAGCTGACGCCGGACGGCGACCGGTTCACCGCCGCCACCGTCTGGGAAACGCACCGGATGCGCAACCGGTTCAGCAGCTCGGTACTCGTCGACGGCTACATCTACGGCCTCGACAACTCGATCCTGGCCTGCCTCGACGCCGCGACCGGCGAGCTCCTGTGGAAGGGCGGCCGCTACGGCTCCGGGCAGCTGCTCGAGGCCGACGGCCACCTCGTGGTCCTGACCGAGCGCGGCGACCTCGTGCTGGTGCGCGCGACCCCCGAGCGCCACGACGAGGTGGCCCGCTTCCGCGCCATCGACGGCAAGACCTGGAACGTCCCGGCCCTGGCCGGCGGCCGCCTCCTGGTGCGCAACACGCGCGAGATGGCGGCGTTCGATCTGTCGCGGTAGCCCCCTCGACGGCGGGACCCGGAGCGTTCCGGCGCCGGCGGTCGCGTGGGTCCGGAATGCCCGCGAGATGGCGGCGTTCGATCTGTCTCGATAGGATCCCGGTGCTGCGTCAGAGCGTTTCCAGGCCCAGGTGCTCGGCAATCGGAATGAAGTCCCGGTCGGCGTGCAGGAGGCGATGCCCGTTCTCGAGGCAGAACGTCGCGATCAGCATGTCGATGGTCTTCCGCACGGTCACGCCGCGGGCGCGGAGCGCACGGTAGTTGCGGGCGCTGGCCAGCGCGACGTCGCGGCCGACCATTGGCTGGAACAGCAGGCGGTCCAACGCCGCCCGCGCCTCGCGGGCGTCCCGCTCGGAGGCGAACCCCTGGAGCACCTCGGCGAGGATGAGGTCGCCGATGACGACGGGCTCGGCGCCGAGCAACGCATCGAGCAGCGCCGTCTCGCGGGTCTCGGCGCCGTTGAAGTAGTCGATCCAGACGGAGGTATCGACGACGATCACCGGTCCCGCCGCATGTCGTCGAGCGAGCCCTCCCAGTGGAGCTGGCCGCGCAGCGCACGGATTCGTCCCTGGGCCCGCGTTTGCACCAGGAGGCGCAAGCCGGCCTCGACGGTCGCCCTCTTCGTCTTCAGGCCGCCCGCCTTCAACGCCTCAGCCATCAAGCGGTCGTCGATTTCGATGTTGGTTCGCATGGGAGTGTCATGGTTGTGTATGTGTCGTCCCAGTATACACATTCGGCCTGGCGATCCATGCGCGAACCGGGCGGGGTGGCCCGAGGCGGGACGGTCCGCTACAATGCGGGGAACGGTGCGCCTTGGCGCAGCTCCCGCGACGCGGGCGGGCGGGTGCGGAAGGGCGGACGCCCCGGGGGACGGCCATGCTGCGACTCTCGAAGAAAGCCGAGTACGCGTTGATGGCGCTCAAGGATCTCGCCTCGCGTCCCGAGGTCGAGGCGGCGAGCGCGCGCGAGATCGCCGAACGGTACGGCATCCCCATCGAGCTGATGGCCAAGGTGCTGCAGCGCCTGGTGCGGCAGGACCTGCTGGCCTCCCACCACGGGACGCGCGGCGGCTACCAGCTCTCCCGGTCGGCCCGCCTCATCTCGGTGGCCGACGTCATCGAGGCCATCGACGGTCCGGTCATGGTCACCGCCTGCACCAGCGCCGACGACGACTGCGAGCAGTACGCTACCTGCAACATCCGTGACCCCCTGTGGCGCATCAAGGACCAGATCGTCCACGCCCTGAACTCCTACAGCCTCCAGGCGCTGGCCGCCGACGAGCCGCCTCTGGTGCCGATCTCGGTGGCGAGACGACCGCCGGCCCGCGAGATGGCCCTGGTCCAGGACCGCTGAGGGCGTCTGCGCCGCAGAGCGTGAACCTGCCCATCTACATGGACGGCCACTCGACGACGCGGGTCGACCCGCGGGTCGTCGAGGCGATGCTGCCGTTCTTCGGCGAGCACTACGGCAACGCCGCGAGCCGGCATCACCGGTTCGGCTGGCAGGCCCGCGATGCGGTGGCGGCGGCGCGCGCGTCGGTGGCGAGGCTGATCGGGGCGCCGGCGCGCGAGCTCGTCTTCACGAGCGGCGCCACCGAGTCGAACAACCTGGCCCTGAAGGGGGTCGCCGAGGCGTCGAGAGACCGCGGGAACCACGTCGTCACCGTCGAGACCGAGCACCGGGCGGTCCTCGACCCCTGCGCGAGGCTCGAGCGGCAGGGGCTGCGGGTGTCGTACCTCCCGGTGCGGGCGGACGGCCTCGTGACCCCGGCCTCGCTCGAGGCGGTGCTCGCCCCCGAGACGGTGCTGGTGTCGGTGATGCTGGCCAACAACGAGATCGGGGTGGTGCAGCCGATCGCCGACCTGGCGCGGGTCGCCCGCTCGCGCGGGGTGCCGATGCACACCGACGCGGCGCAGGCGGCCGGCTTCGTGCCCATCGACGTCGGGGCCGCGGGCGTCGACCTCCTGTCGCTGACCGCCCACAAGCTCTACGGCCCGAAGGGCGTCGGCGCCCTGTTCGTGCGCCGCGGGGTGGCGGTGGCGCCGCTGATGGACGGCGGCGGGCACGAGGCCGGCCTCCGGTCCGGGACCCTGAACGTGCCCGCCATCGTGGGCTTCGGCCGCGCCGCCGACCTCTGCCGGGAGGAGATGGCGGGCGAGGCGGTCCGTTTGCGGGGCCTGCGGGATCGGCTGTGGGAGAAGCTGCAGCGGTCGCCGGGCGGCGTGACGGTGAACGGGTCGTTGGCGTCGCGGCTGCCCCACAACCTCAACGTCAGCGTCGAGGGCGTCAACGGCGAGCAGCTGCTGACGGGGCTGAGCGACGTCGCGGTCTCGTCGGGGGCCGCGTGCACGTCGCTCCGCGAAGAGTCGTCGCACGTGCTGCGCGCGCTGGGCGTCGACGACGCCCTCGCCCGGGCGTCGATCCGCTTCGGGCTCGGCCGCTTCAACACCGAGGCCGAGATCGACCGCGTGGCCGAAGCCCTTGGCGCGCTGGTCGAACGGTTGCGCGCCCCGGCCCCCGTCTTCGAGGTCGAAGACGACGATCTGCCCGCGGAGTGGCGGTAGGAGCTTGCGTCGTGGAACGGCGCCGCCTCCGGAGGAGGCGCAGACTCCCTGAGGGCTGGTTGGGCGCCCAGCGGAGCCCTCAGGCGACGATGGGCGGGGCAGGAGCCTGCGCCGTGGCACGGCGCGGACTGCTGGACGGTTGGTTGGGCGCCCGGGGGAGCCGAGGGCGACGATGGGCGGGCTAGCGTCGCACGCCCTTCAACCGCACGGCGGGCAGCTTCTTCAGACGCTGGCTCTGCGGATCGACCTCGATGCCGGCGGACTCCAGCGCGGTCACGCCGAGCAGCGGCTCGGCATCGGGGTCGCCGAAGATGATGAGGCCGGCGGTCCACTCTCCCATGAACTCGAGCCGCGCACCGGCGATGTCCATCGTGATCTCGGTGCCGTCGGCCAGCTCGTAGACGCGCTGCCCCTCGGGCTCGATGCCGATCGCCTCCAGGCACGACCTCGGCACGAGAGAGTCGATGGCGCCGGTGTCCACGAGGAACCGGCCCTCCCAACTGCGGGTCCGGTCGGCAGGGTTGCGGACGGTGACGTCGATATGTGTGACACCCATCGTGATATTCATGACTATACCGCGATGCACCGGTCGGCGTCGCCGACGCCGTGACCGCAGGCCGGGTCCGGCGACACGGCCGCCTTGGCGCTCCGCGTGCCGTCGGGCCCTCCCGAGACAGGGAGGACCCCACCAACAATGACGTCGACACGGCCGCCTTGGCGCTCCGCGTGCCGTCGGGCACTGTCGTCGCGGCCAACAGCGCCGGGTCCGTCGACACGGCCGACCTGCCGCCTCGCGTGCGGCCGGGTTTTCACCGATGAGGCCGAGGCGATGCGCGACGTCGACGCGGCGGACCTGCCGCTCCGCGTATGGCCGGGCCGCGTCTGCCCGCGGGCGTGCCCGCGGAGTGAGGTACACTGAAGGGCGCCATGATCGAGATCACCGAGGCGGCGGCGAAGCGCATCCACAGCGCGATGCGGCAGGAAGGGATCACCGACGGCGGTCTCCGCGTCGGCGTGAAGGCGGGCGGCTGCTCGGGGTTGAGCTACGTCTTCAAGTGGGAGCGGTCGCCCACCCCCCGGGACGAAGTGTTCGAGAGTCCCGACGGCGCGAAGATATACGTCGATCCGAAGAGCTTCAAGTATCTCGACGGCACGGTGCTGGACTGCGACCCGAACATGCTCGGGCAGTCGCTGGTCCTGCGCAACCCCAACGCCAAGGCCGAGTGCGGCTGCGGTCTCTCGTTCGGCGTCTAGGAGCACCCGCCCACAACCAGGCCTGATGGTGCAGCCCGACCAACGCGGCGAGCCGGCTCTCACGCGCCCGTTGGTCGTCGTGTCCAACCGCGAGCCGTACATCCATTCACGCTCCGAGGACGGCGGCGTCACCTGGTCGCCCACCACCGGCGGGGTCGCGGTGGCCCTCGACGCCCTGATGCGCGAGCGCGGGGGGGTCTGGATTGCGCACGGGGCCGGCGACGCCGACCGGCTGGCCGTCGACGACGACGACCGGGTGCGGGTGCCCCCCGATGCGCCGGCCTACGATCTCCGGCGCATCTGGCTGACCGAGTCGGAAGAGCACCACTACTACGAGGGGTTCGCCAACGAGGGGCTGTGGCCGCTCTGCCACGTCGCCCACGTCAAGCCGGTGTTCCGGACCGAGGACTGGCGGGTCTACCAGAGCGTCAACCGCCGCTTCGCCCACACCGTCCACGCCGAGCTGCCCGACCTCGCCGCCCCGATCTTCGTCCAGGACTACCACCTGACCCTGGTCCCGCGGTTCCTGCGGGGGCTCAGGCCGGAGACGCGGGTCGCCCTGTTCTGGCACATCCCGTTTCCCCACCCCGACCAGCTGCGCATCTGCCCCTATCGCCGCGAGATCCTCGAGGGTCTCGCCGCCTGCGACCTCCTCGCGTTCCAGCTCGAGCGCGACCGGCGCAACTTCCTGGCGGCGGCGCGGGTCGAGCTCGGGGCCCGGGGGAGCGGCAGCCGGCTCGAGGTCGGCGGCCGCACCATGGCGGTCTGCGCGGTGCCCATCGGCGTGGACTACGACCGCATCCAGGCCGTGACCCGGGCGCCGGCCTTCGAGGCCGAGCAAACCCGGCTGCGCCGCGAGCTCCGCATCGACACCGCGCTCGTCGGGGTGGGCGTCGACCGCCTCGACTACACCAAGGGGATACCCGAGCGCCTCAGCGCCCTCGACGCGCTGTTCACCCGATGGCCCGGGCTCAACCGCCAGCTCACGTTCGTCCAGATCGCGGTGCCGTCGCGGTCGACGCTCGACAGCTATGCCGCGGTCGAGGCCGACATCGACCGGCGCGTGGCCGACATCAACGCCAGGCACGCCCGGGCGGACGGCGTCGGCCCCATCCGCTACCGCAAGTCGGCCCTGCGCATGCGCCGGCTGGCGGCGCTGTACCGGCTCGCCGACTTCTGCATCGTCAGCTCGCTGCACGACGGCATGAACCTGGTGGCGAAGGAGTTCGTGGCGGCCCGGGAGGACCTCGGCGGGGTGCTGGTGCTGAGCGAGCTCGCCGGGGCCGCGCAGGAGCTGACGGAAGCGGTGATCATCAATCCCTACGACGTCGAGGGATTCGCCGACGGGCTCCAGCTCGCCCTCGACATGCAGCACGACGAGCGGCAGCGGCGCATGCGGGCCCTGCGGCGGGTGGTGGCGGGCCGCGACGTCTTCCGGTGGGCCACCGAGATCCTGGAACAGCTCGAGAACCTCGATCCCCGCTCGCTCCCGCCCGCCCCGGGGCGGTTGCCCGGCCGGCGCTGACCGCCCTCGGCAATCTGCGTGTATGGAACGGCACGGACTGCCGAGGCGCTGTCGGGCGCCGGCGACGGCCGCCGGGGCGACCATGCAGTCGCTTCGGGGAATGGCTGCCGCAAACCCCCGCGACGACGACTGCCGGGCCGGGAGTCTGCGCCGCGCCGAACGGGGCGGACTCCTGTAGCCCGTGGTTGGGCGCCCGGCGGAGCCGGAGTCGGCGATGGGCGGGCTACGCGTCGTCGTCCTCTGCCTCCGCGTACACCTGGGGCGCCCGCTTCACCACCACGGTCAGCCCGAAGAGCACGATGAGGGTGGACGCGGCGAGTCCCAGGCGGGCGCCCCGTCCCATCGTGGGGGCGACGACCGGGGCCGCGCTTCCCCCTTCGACGATGGCGCGGGCCTGCGAGGTGACCCAGCCCTGCTGGCTGGCCGCCCGCTCCATCAGGCGCTCCGAGAGGAACAGGATGCCGAACGCGAGCAGCCCCACGAGGAGCAGGGGATGCCGCGAGTTCTTCTGCGTCACGATGCTCGCGACGGCGAGCCCGATCGCCATCGCGGCGAGCCCCAGGACCCAGAGCCCGGCGAGGTCCGGCACGCCGCCGAAGCGCTGCTCGCCGACCTCGATCCAGGGCATGAACGTGCTGGCGCCGAGCAGCAGGCCGGCCCCGATGGGAAAGTAGTAGGCGCGCATCGGGTGCCGCACGACATCGCCTGGGGTCATGGCCGCCAGTGTAGCACCCGGGGGCGCTGCGCCGGGCCGGCGAGACCCCCGGCGCGACCGCGAGGCCGCCCGGTCAGCGATCCGCGGTGAGGGACACGAGGCGGTCGAGGAGCCGCTCGACGGCGGCGGGGTCGGGCAGCCGGTGGGCGGCGGCCGACGGGGCGCGGCCGACGATCACGGTCACGCCGCGGTCGCCGACGGCCTCGAACGCGTGCTCGTCGGTGCGGTCGTCACCCAGATAGACGGTGCGCATGGGCGCCCCGAGCCGGCGGGTCGCGTCCCCCTCTATCCAGCGGACCGCGTTGCCCTTGTTCCAGGCGATGTCCGGGAGCAGCTCGAACACGCAGTGGCCGCGCTGCACGCGGGCGCGTCCCGCCTCGAGGGCGGGGGAGGCGAGCGTCCAGAAGGTCTCCTCCGCGCGGGCCCGGTCGTCCGGGGCGGCGGCGCGGACGTGCAGGGCCACCGACAGGTCCTTGTCTTCCAGGAAGACCCCGTCGAGGTGGCGGACGGCGGCCGCGAGCGACGCTTTCAGCTCCTGCAGCCGGCCCCGGTAGGCGGCGAGCTGGCCGACGGTGAACCCGCCGTCGGGTCCGAGAATCTCCATGCCGTGGAGGCCGGCGTAGTAGACCGGCCCGTCGAGCGCGGTGCGGTCGAGGATGTCGGCGGCCCGCCGCCCGCTGACGATGCCCACGCATACCGCGGGCCGGCGGGCGAGCGTTGACAGGGCGGCGCGGCGCGACCGGGTCAGCTGCACCGACTCCGGGTCGTTCCGGAACTCGCACAACGTCCCGTCGAAATCGCTCAGCAGGAGTATCCGGGACGGGCCGCCCTCGACGACCGCCCCCGCGACGTCCGCCACCGACGAGAATGCGGTCGGGCCGTCCGCGCCGGAGTCCGGAGACCGCCGGTCAGCGTCGGGTGGTACGGGGCGACCCGGGTCGGTCATTGGAACCGGCGGTCTGCGTGGCGGGCGGCGCCGGCTCGCACGAGTTGTCTTCGGCGTCCGGCGCCGGCGCGCCGGGAAGGACCCGCGTCACGTGCACCAGGTACAGCCGGTAGGCGCCCGGGTCGCGCCCGGGGTTGCCGCACATCCTCACGCGGTCGCCGACGTTGATGTCGCCCGCCGTCCATCCCAGGCTCCGCAGCCGGGTCGCGGCGCGCCACTCGACGGCCCAGGTGCGCAGGTCGCCGTCGCGGTCCGCTACCCGGAGGTGCACCATCGAGTGCGGGTTGCCGAACAGGAAGGACGTCACGTCGCCTTCGAGGACGATGGTGCGTTCCTCGTCGTAGACGTCCGAGATGGGGTGATGCGGGTTGCCGAACAGGAAGGACGTCGCGTCGCCTTCGAGGACGATGGTGCGGTCTTCGTCGTACACGTTCGAGATGGGGTGATTGGCGTGAGCCAGACCGGCGCCCGCGGCGATCAGCACGGCCAGATAGCGCGTCATCGTTCCCTCCCTCGAAGCCCCCGCGGGCCGCGGTCCCGGCGATTCGATCGCTATCATACTGCGGGACCGCTCGCGGTTCATTCCTGAAGTTTGCCTGAACGGACGCCGGCGGGGCCGGCCTCGCGGCGGGAAACGGCACGGACTGCTGTAGGCTTGGTGTGGGCGGGCAGCGGCGCCGCGAGGCGACGATGTCCGGGGGCAGGCGGCGGCGCCGCGGGCACGGCGCGGACCGCTGCCGGCGCGACGGGACGGGCACCGGCGGCGATGTCCGGGCCACGTCCGGAAGTACGCGGTCGGGAGCTCGCCGACGCGTTCGGGAACGGTCGGGCGCGTTCGGGACCGCCGGACGCGCTCGGAGGCCGCGAGAAGAGATGCCGCCGACCACCACGGGCTCGCCGGAGAGCGGCCCCGCCGAGGGGCCGCGGCCGGCGCCGGCCGGGCGCCTGCTCGTCGTCGAGGACGAGGCGAAGGTCGCCCTGGCCCTGCAAGAGGGCCTCGAGGGCGAAGGGTACGACGTCGTGGTCGAGACCACCGGCGAGGGCGCCTTCTTCCGCCTCGCGCGGGACCGGTTCGAGGTCATCCTGCTCGACCTGATGCTGCCGGGACGCGACGGTCTGGAGATTCTGTCGACGCTGCGCAAGCAGGGTCTCGACACGCCGGTGGTGGTGCTGACCGCGCGGGACACCCTTGAGGACCGGGTCGTCGGGCTCGACGCCGGGGCCGACGACTACCTCGTGAAGCCGTTCGCGTTCGCGGAGCTGCTCGCCCGACTCCGCGCCGTCGCCCGCCGCGGACGGGTGGGCGACGCCGACCGCCTGGCCGTCGACACGCTCGAGATCGACCGGGCGACCCGGCGGGTCACGCGCGACGGGCAGCCCATCGAGCTGACCGCCAAGGAGTTCGACCTGTTGCACTACCTGAGCCGCAACGCCCGCCAGGTCGTCTCGCGCGACACGCTGGCGCGCGAGGTCTGGCGCGAGACGGCCCGCAGCACGACCCTCGACAACGTCATCGACGTCCACATCTCCCGGCTGCGCCGCAAGATCGACCTCGACCATCCCCTCAAGCTGATCCACACCGTCCGCGGGGTCGGCTTCATGCTGCGGGCGGGTGAGCCGTGAGCCGGCGCTGGGGGCCGCGCACGTTGCGGGCGCGGCTGACGTTCTGGTACATGGCGGTCATGGTGGCGGTGCTGGCGCTCTACGTCTCGGTGGTGCTGGCCCTGGTGGCCCGCAACCTGTCGGGCGCCCTCGACGCGCGCCTCCGCAGCGACTTCCGCTGGGCGGCGGAGATGGCCCAGCAGGGCCCGGACGGGTCCCTGTCCTGGTTCGAGGGGGAGCCGTGGACGGACGGCCCCTGGCTCCAGGTGTGGACCCCCGGCGGCGACCTCATCTACCGGACCTCGGAAGCGGTGCGGCTGCCGGTGCCGTCGAGCGAGGCGCTCGTCGCCGGCGCGGACGGCGAGATCCGCTCGCTGCCGGACGAGCCGGCGCCGTTCCGGATTCTCGGCGACCGGGCCACCGTGGGCGGACGGCCGGTGATCATACAGGTGGGCCGTTCCGAGGCCTTCACGCGGCTCGAGGTGCGCGAGCTGGCCATCCTGCTGCTCCTCGGGCTGCCCCTCACGGTGGCGGTGGCCGGGGCCGGCGGCTATCTCCTGGCGCGGGGGGCGCTGTCGCCGCTGCACCGCATGGCCGAGCGGGCCCGCGCCATCACCGCCGCGAACCTCGACGAGCGGCTGCCCAACGACAGCCCGCACGACGAGCTCGGCCGGCTCGCGGCGGTGTTCAACGACACCCTCGGCCGGCTGGAGTCCTCGTTCAAGCAGATGCGGCAGTTCACGTCCGACGTCTCGCACGAGCTGCGGACGCCGCTGACGGCCATCCGCAGCGTCGGCGAGGTCGGCCTGCGCGAGCACCGCGACGCCGGCGCCTACGAGCAGGTCATCCAGAGCATGCTCGAGGAGACAGACCGGCTGACGCGCCTCGTCGACCGTCTGCTGCTCGTGTCGCGCGCCGACCGCGGCGATCTCGCGCTGGCCCACCGGCCGGTCGAGCTCGGCGCCGTCGCCGACGACGTGGCCGCGCACCTCGGGGTGCTGGCCGAGGAGAAGAGGCAGTCGATGACGGTCGAGCACGAGGCGCGGCCTCGATGCCTCGGCGACCAGATCGCGCTGCGGCAGGCGGTGATCAACCTCGTCGACAACGCGATTCGGTACACCCCGCCCGAAGGCGAGATCCGTCTTCGCGTGGCGGTCTCCTCGGGGCACGCGGTGCTCGAGGTGAGCGACACCGGCCCCGGCATCCCCGCCCGCGACCGGTCGCGGCTCTTCGACCGCTTCTATCGCGGCGCGCAGGGCGGTTCGTCCGGGGGCAGCGGCCTCGGACTCTCGATCGCCAAGTGGGCGGTCGAGGCAAGCCGCGGCCGGCTCGCCTACGAGCGCATCGACGGGCGCGGCAGCCGGTTCCGCATCACCCTCCCGCTGGCGCCGGGGCCGCCGGTGGAGGAGCCGGCGTCGCCGGTCGCGGGTGCCGCGTGACCACCCTCACCGCCCGCCGGAGCGCGGTTGCCTGGGGCGGGCGCTCCGGCGTACGATAGGCGGATGCCGGACGTCGCAGTCGCCCCGCCGTCGCCGACGCGGCTCGCGCGGACCGGGCTCCTCGACATCGCCGAGAAGCTCGACGCCGGGGTGCGGCTGAGCCACGACGACGGCGTGAAGCTGTTCGCCAGCCCCGACCTCCTGGCCCTGGGGTGGCTCGCCAACCGCGAGCGCGAGCGGCGGCACGCGGGGCGGACATACTTCAACCACAACATCCGCATCGAGGCGACCAACGTCTGCGTGGCGAGCTGCCTGTTCTGCGCGTTCGCGCGGCTGCAGCCCGGCGACGACGGCGCCTACGCCCTGACCCTCGAGCAGGTGTGGGACAAGCTGCGGTCCCGGCAGGACCAGGCCCTGACCGAGGTGCACGTGGTCAACGGCCTGCACCCGGACCTGCCGTTCGACTACTACCTGGAGCTGCTGCGGGGGTTCAAGCGCATCCGCCCCGACGTGCACCTGAAGTGCTTCACGGCGGTGGAGATCGCGTTCTTCGCCGACCTCTACGGCAGGACCGACGAGCAGGTGCTGCGCGAGCTGATGGCGGCGGGGCTCGACTCGCTGCCCGGGGGCGGGGCCGAGGTGTTCGCCGAGCGCGTCCGCCGCAAGATCTGCCACGACAAGTGCGGCACCGAGCGCTACCTCGACATCCACCGCACCGCGCACCGGCTGGGCATGCGCTCGAACGTGACGATGCTCTACGGGCACATCGAGACCGACGAGGAGCGGGTCGACCACATGCTGCGGGCCCGCGCCCTGCAGGACGAGACGGGCGGGTTCCAGGCGTTCATCCCGCTGGCGTTCCACCCCGACAACAACCAGATGCGGAAGCTGCCGGCCCCCACCGCGGCCGACACGCTGCGGGTGCACGCGGTGGCGCGGCTCGTGCTCGACAACGTGCCCCACATCAAGGCGTTCTGGATCGCGACGGGGGTCGAGACGGCGCAGACGGCCCTGTGGTTCGGGGTCGACGACCTCGACGGGACGGTCCAGGAGGAGCAGATCTACCACATGGCCGGCGCCCGGACGCCGGAAGCGATGACCACCGACGACATCAGCCGGCTCATCCGGGTGGCGGGCCGCGACCCCGTCGAGCGCGACACGCTCTACAACGTCGTCTCGGCGTGAGCTCGCGCCGCTCGGGGCCCGGATCGAGCACGACAGGGACGGTGATCGACACGGAATTGCCAACTGCACGCTAGACTCCAGGCCGTTTCCGCGGTCCCGCGCTCCCGACATACACGGCGAGGCAGCTCTGTCGGCGTCCTCGCGTTCGAGCGTTCGACTGGACGCCGGCCAGCCGGCTCCGGACGAGCCGCCACGCGCGTCCGGGCGGTGCGCGTCCGAGCGGCCCGGCACGAAAACGGTCGCATCCTCAACCCCAAGGAACACGAAGGAGAGAATCCCGCATGGCGCACGAGCTTCCCGGTCTGCCCTATGGTTTCGACGCTCTGGCTCCGCACATCGACGAGCAGACGATGCGCATTCACCATGGCAAGCACCACGCGACCTACGTCGCCAAGCTGAACGGCGCCCTCGAGGGCCATCCGGACCTCCAGGGCCGGGGCGTGGAGGAGCTCGTCGGCGATCTCGACGCGGTGCCCGAGGGCATCCGCACCGCGGTGCGCAACAACGGCGGCGGGCACGCCAACCACACGCTGTTCTGGCAGGTCATGGCCCCGAACGCGGGCGCGCGCCCACCGGCGCCGCCGCCGACGCCATCGCCGGCGCCTTCGGCAGCTTCGACGCCTTCAAGGAGAAGTTCGCGGCGGCCGCCGTGGGCCGCTTCGGCAGCGGCTGGGCGTGGCTCGTCAAGGACGGCGGAAGCGTCGCCATCGAGAGCACCCCGAACCAGGACACACCGCTCATGAGCGGCCGGGTCCCGGTGCTCGGGCTCGACGTGTGGGAGCACGCCTACTACCTGAACTACCAGAACCGGCGCCCCGACTACATCGCGGCGTGGTGGAACGTCGTGAACTGGGACGAGGTCAACCGCCGGCTGGGCTAGCCGCCAGAGCCGTGGCCGCGTCGGCAGAGCCGGACTCCAGGTCGGTCCGGCTCCGGCCGCGCGGGCGGGCGCGCACACGATGACCCTTTCCTTCGTCCTGTTCCTCTTCCTCGCCCACTTGGGCGTCGGCATCGTCTTCACCCTGGTCCTGGTGGGGAAGGAGGCCGGCGTCAAGTTCTTCCGGTTCAACGCCGGCTTCGCGGCGGTGCTCCTGCTCGTGGCCCTCGCCATGCGGCCGGAAGCGGTGCGACTGGGCGCGGACGCCCAGGGCGTGGCCTTCGCGTTGCTCCTGATCGCGACGGCCGCCGTGCTCGTCTACTGGGCGACCATCGGACGCGTGCTCGCGCGGTTGCGGCCGCTATGGGTATGGACGGCGGTGCTCTCCGGCGGCGCCGCCCTCGTGGCCCAGGGATTGGCCGCGGCCGGCGGCGGGGGGCTGCCGGCGGCCCTGACGGCCGCGAGCTTCCTGACCTCGGCGGCCCTGCTGGGTGGCACGTCCACGGCGATGATCCTGGGCCACTGGTACCTGGTGCTGCCGTCGATGGACGTGTCGCTGCTGCAGTCGGTGGTGCGGTTCCACATCGGCTCGACGGCGCTGCGCATCCTCGTAGTGGGCGCCGCGGTGTGGTGGGGAATCGCCCTGGCCGAGCTGCCGGGGGTCCCTTTCGAGCGCTACGTTCTCTCGATCGACGGCGTGTTCTTCTGGCAGCGGGTGCTCTTCGGCCTGCTGGGGCCGGTGGTGCTGGCGTACCTGACGTGGGAGACGGCGAAGATCCGGTCCACCCAGTCGGCCACCGGCATCCTCTACGTCGATTTCTTCACCGTCATCGTCGGCGAGGTGCTGGCGAAGTACCTGCTCGTCGCGACCTCGGTGCCGGTGTGATCGCCATGGAAGTCACCGTTCGTTGCCACCAGTGCGACAGCGCCCTCCCGGTGCGGCCGGACGACGAGTCGGCGCAGATCGACTGCGGCCGGTGCGGCCAGGCCTTCCTGCTGTCGTTCTCCGACGCCGTCCGCGGGGACCGCGAGGTCGACCGGTGCCCGGTCTGCCAGGGGGGCGACTTCTACCTGCGGAAGGACTTCGACCCCAAGCTCGGGGTGACCATCGTGGTCATCGGGGCCCTGATCAGCGCCGGCTTCTACTACTTCGGCCTCGACCTCGTCGCCTACGGCATCCTCGCCGCCGCCACCCTCATCGACCTCGCGATCTACAGCCGGCTGAGCGACCTCACCGTCTGCTACCGGTGCCACGCCGAGTTCCGCGGCGCCTACGACCGGACGGCGGGGGCCTTCGACCTGCACACCGCCGACCTGCTCGAGCCGGAGTACGAGCGGCAGGTCGGCAAGCGGTAGCCGCACGACCTTCGGGCATGCTGGGAGTTGCGCTGGTGCGTAACTCCTGCGGAGCCCTTGCGGTGGCCGCGAAACCTTGCACTCGCCTTGGGAGATTCGCTGGCGCGAACGCCGCAAGGACGCGGGCGGTCGCGTTGGGAGATTCGCTGGCGCGAACTCCGGCGGCACCCTGCGACCGCTACGGAATCGGAGTCTCGTCGGCGTGCGAGACTCCGGGGCGAGCTGCTATCGGAAGATCCGCGCGCCAACGAGCACGGGGCGGCAGTCTTCGATGGCGCCGGAGGGCGGAAACGCACACTCCAGGGCATGGCCGAAGCCCATGTCGGCGGTCAACTCCGAGGGATCGATGGTGATGACCCGCGTGTCGGCGTCCGCGCCGGGCACCGGCACGATGATCGTCGCGCCCGGCCCGAGCTCGATGTCCACCGCCTGCGTGGACGAGACGCGCACGTCGACGCCGGGCCGCAGGGCGGTGCCGAATCCGGACAGCCGGAAGGTCACCGTGTAGGTTCCGGCTCGCAGACCCGCGATGCGGTAGCGGCCCTGCCCGTCGGTCACCGCCAGGCGAGGCTCCGGTTCGGCCACCCAGGAATCGACGGCCGCAACGGTGACGCCGGGCAGCGGCTCTCCGCTGGCATCGGTCACCCGCCCGGCGATCGTGCCGCCCTGCTGTGCGTGGGTCGGCGTCAAGATGACGCCCGCAAGCGCCGTCGCGGCCGCCAGGGCCATCGCCGAGCTTTGCAGCCAGGTCCGGTTCGTTCGGTTCTCGACCATTATCGACTCCAGTATGTCAGAGGCGCCGCCCGCCCAGAATGCCTGTGACCTGTGCAGGCGCGTACCGGCGTGTTGCCGCGCATCGGATGAAGCCGCCCGCCCGCAACGGTGGACGAAACGGGAACGGACGGTGTACCGTGAGCCGGTCGCGGTTGTGCGACCAGAGCAACGTTCGGCAGAAGCGAACCAGGAGGAGAACAGTGATTCGAACAGTTGTGCTCGCCGTCGTCATCGGTTTCGGCGTCAGCGGCCTCGCCGCCGCCCAGGCCCCCCCCGACGCGTGCGGCCCGAAGGGCGACCTGTCGGCCGATCTGTCGAACAACGTGGCGGCCGACTCGCGCTGCTTCGAGGTCCGCATGTACACCGCCGAGCCGCAGGCCGAGGACGGCAGCGGCGGCATCGACGAGCTGCACCAGCGGTTCCGCGACGGCGAGGTCGCCATCTTCGAGAAGCACGGGGCCGAGGTGGTCGCGGTCTGGCAGCGGCTCGACAACCCGAACACCCTGGTCTGGATGCTCGCCTATCGCGACCGCGCGCACCGGGACGAGGTGTGGGCCGCGTTCCGCGAGGACCCCGATTGGGACGAGCTCATCGGGAAGTACCCGGCTCCGCTCGAGGGCATCGAGGTCTTCTGGATGAGCGCCAGCGACTTCTCGGCGCTCAAGTAGCCGGGGGTCGGACCTGCCCGGGGGCAGCCCGTCACGTGGGCTGCCCCCATCGGTTGCGTCGCCGGTGCCCGGCGCGAGCCCGCGGCGATCGCCGCCCTCGACGGTCGCGGTGGCGGCCTCCCGGTTCCCGAGCGGTTCACGTCCCCCCCGGGTGCCGACTTGTCGCGTCTTCGCGCCGGCGCCCTGCCCGCCCCGACGCCTCTCCGTGGTCTCGGTGCAACGCACGGATTCCCCCAGGGTCAGTCCAGTACCGTCAACGCCACGTCCACACGGATGCTCTCGCCGGTGACGCGGTCGGCCGCCGCGGTGTACTGGCGCGACTGCCCGTCCCGCAGCACCAGCGTGTTGCTCGACTCGAACGAGCGGAAGACCGGCACGCCGGGCGCCCTGAACGTCTCCATCGACGTTGCGTCCTCCCCGTAGACCGACGACTCCTCGATGACGACGGTGACCTTGTAGCGATCGCCGCCGGCGCTTCGCGCGAAGCTGTCGACCCGCGTGCCCACGGACCGATACTGGTACCCCATGCCGGGCAGAAACCGAGCCGGGTCGGGCTCTGCCGCGTTTGCGGGGTTCGTGGGCATCGGCCTGTTCATAACGGGAATCTCTGCGTCCATGCGGAGGCTGCCTCGACCATCGCGGTCGGTCGTCAACGCCAGCACGTACGGCAGACTGCTGACCAGGGCGTCTGCCTGATACCGCGAGATGGTCACCTCCACCCTCAGGTCCACGCCCACGTCGGAGGACGGCGCTCCCGGCGGCGGGGGGGCGGAGGCGGGGTTCCGGGGGGAGGTAGCGGCGGAGGCGGCGGCAGGGGCGGCGCTACGGGCTGCTGGGCAGGCTGCGCCGGCGGCTGCGCCAGCACGGCCGTTCCCGAAGCGAGGATTGCGGCCAGGGCGACGGCGAGCGTGATTCTCCGTGTCATTGGTCTGCTCCCGAGTCGAGAAGAGCCATGTTCAACGGCTCGATGGTGAGGGGTGGCTCGACGGCGATCGGCGGAATGACGACCTCGGCCCGCGGCTCGATGGCAATCGGCGGAATGACGACCTCGGCGGGCGGCTCGATGGCGATGAGCGGAGTGACGACCTCGGCCCGCGGCTCGCCGACGGCGGGCGTACGCGCTTCCACCGGCAGGGGTACGATCACCGGCCGGTCGGGGGCCTGGGAGAGGAGCCGCCGGAGCGCGGCCGTCTCGCTCTCCGAGAACACGACCCGGGTGAATCGCGGGGGTCCGGGGGGCGTGGCCGCCGGCGCCGGCGGGCTGCCGGCACCGCGGGACTCGCCCGCTGCCGCCGGGGCGGCGACGCGGAGCCCGGCCTCCAGCACCCGGGGGAACGCCGGTTCGGGGGCCGCGCTCGTCTCGACACCTACCCCTCGCGGTACTCCGCCGGCACGCGGGGGCAACGCCGGTTCGGGGGCCGCGCTCGTCTCGACGAGCCCGACGGGCAGGCTGACGGCGGCGGGGTCGTCCCTCCGCCCCGCCGCGGCGCCGGGAGACGGTGCCGCCGTGCCGCCGCTCCGCACGGCCCCGAGCCCCGACCCGGCGCCCGTGTCGGCCGGCGGCTCCGGCCGAAACACGGCGACCGCGAGCACCAGCGCCGCCGTCGCGGCCCCGAACGCCATCCAGAGCCGGCCGGCCCGCCAGGCGTTCGTCGCCGGCTCGGCCGCCACCCGCGCCCGCACCCGCGCCTCGAACGACGGCGACGGGTCGACGGCGAGCAGTCGCCGGATCTCCCCGTCGAGCGGGTCGTCACCCCCGCGTGGGGTCGGCGAGTGTCCTCGTCGTTCGTTGGTCACGCCAGCATCTCCTTCAGACGGCGCCGCGCCTCGAAGAGACGCGACTTGACGGTCCCCGCGGGCACCTCGAGCAGGGCCGCCACCTCGTTCACCCCATGCCCCTCGATGTTGGCCAGCACCACGACCATCCGCAGCTTCGGCGGCAGGGCGTCGATGGCGCACCACAGCTCCCACGCCCGGAGCCGCTCGACCGGTCCCGGCGGAGCCGTCGCGGCGGCCGCATCGTCGGCCCAGGCGGTGTCGCGGGTCACGCGGCGTCGCTCGCCGCGCTGCCGGTCGAGGGCCAGCCGCCACGTCATGCGCACGAGCCAGGCGCGGAACCGCGTGCGGTCGCGCAACTGGCGGAAGCGACGGTACGCCCTCGTGAAGGCCTCCTGGGCGACGTCCTCGGCGTCCTCGCGTTGCAGGAGGACGCTGTACGCCACCCGGAACGCGAGGGTCGACGACTCGGCGAGGCGGGTCTCGAACTCGCGCGCCAGCTCGTCCTGCTCCACCTCGGTGCCGCCCGCGAAAGTCGCCGCTGTCGTCTCCATTCCCTTCTCATCAGGCAAGACGCCGCCGGTCCGGGTTCGGTTCATCGACCGGCGACAACGTCGAACACGGGTGAGGTGGATGAAGTGCGTCGCGCGGCTTCCACTATGATTCACGCGAGAGAGCCGACGATCGGCCGCTGCTCCTCACGGGGTACGCGCGACGGATCGCGGATTGGGCCGCGCGGTTTCGAGAGCGTGGCGCGTTCGTTCTCGACCCGCCCGGGCGGCTGGGCCATCGGGGCACCCGGGCGGAAGAGAGAGGCTGCGTTGGCGGCCCATCGGCTCATCGTGGCGGTGAGAGCGATGGTCCGCGGTCGGGCAGGCCGGCAGGCAGGCGAAAAGGACGGGTGAGATCATGCGGATACGGGCAACCGTGGTGCTCTCCGGCTTGGCCCTCGCAACCATCGCGGGCGCCCAGCCGCCCGGGCACACATTGCGCTTCATCTGGGACGAGGCGCCCTTTCCGCGCGCCCACGCCTCGACCATCGTCGAGGCGCCCGACGGGTCGCTCGTCGCGGCGTGGTTCGGCGGCTCGGGCGAGGGGCGCCCCGACGTCGGCGTGTGGTCCTCGCGCAGGCCCAGGGGCGGCGAGTGGTCGCCCCCGCGGCAGCTCTACAAGGAGCCGGACCAGCCGGCGTGGAACCCCGTGCTGTTCCGCGGCGCGGGCGACGCCATCCACCTCTACTTCAAGATCGGCCCGAGCCCCCGGTCGTGGAGCGGGGCGTACATGACCTCGACCACCGCGGGCGAGTCGTGGTCCGACCCGGCGTGGCTGCCGGCGGGCATGCTGGGGCCGGTGCGGGCCAAGCCGATCCGGCTCGCCAACGGCGACATCCTCGCGGGCACGTCGCTCGAGAGCTACCGGACGTGGTCGTCGTGGATGGAGATCAGCCGCGACGGCGGCGAATCGTGGAGCAAGCACGGCCCGATCCTGTTCGGCGACCGGGAGCGCGACCGCCGCGGGACCATCCAGCCCACCCTGCTGGAGGTCGCCCCCGGCGTCGTCCGCGCGTTCTTCCGGACGAACCGCATGGGCAAGATCGCGACGTCGCTCTCGCGGGACGGGGGCCGGACGTGGGAGCCGCTGCGGCTCACCGACCTCGATCATCCCGGCGCGGGCATCGACGCGCTCAGGCTCGACGACGGGCGTTCGATCCTGATCTACAACCCGTCGACCACCCGCCGGACGCCACTCTCGCTGGCGGTGTCGTTCGACGACGGCGTCACGTGGCGCGACTTTCTCGTCGTCGAGGCCCTTGCCGAGGGCGAGCGCGGCGAGCTCTCGTACCCGGCGATGATCCAGGACGGGGACGGGGACCTGCAGATCACCTACACGTGGAACCGCCGCCGCATCCGCCACGCGACGGTCCCGCTCGAGCTGATCCCGATGGCGCCCTGAACGGGAGCCCGCCGCGGCGTCAGCATCCGATGACCCGCACGTGGCCCTGGGCGCCGTAGTCCAGGATCTTCGCGTCGCGAGTGGCGAGCACGTAGCCGAAGGCCCGGGCGGTGGCGATGATGATGCGGTCCGCCGGATCGGGCGGCGGCGTTCCCGGGAGGGTCGTCGATGCGACCAGCACGGATACGGGCATCGCCGCCAGCGCCACCGAGGGCAGCTCGCAGTAGCGCTGGAACCAGAGGCCGGGTTCGAGCGCGAGCGCGATCTTCCCCTTCGCCGCGAGCATCGCGATCTCCCACGCCGTGATGGGAGAGACGCACAGCCGCGCCCCCCGGCGGTACGCGTCCCGCAGCTCGCCGGCGGCCGGTTCGCGCAGGGGATCGGCGTGTGCAGTCCAGATGACGGCGCACGTGTCGAGCAGATAGTCGGTCATCGCCGCTCACCCGGGAATCCTAGCCCGCCCATCGTCGCCTTCGGCTCCGCTGGGCGCCCAACCAACCCTGCTAGGATTCTGCACCGTTCTACGGCGCAGACTCCTAGCGCGCCGCGTCCCAGTCTTCGTCGATCGGGTCCGTCAGGTGCGTGCCGGGCGCTATCGTCACGGTGTCCTTCAGCGCGCCGAAGACGTCCTCGAACGACCCGCCGCGTTCCGCCGGGGACGGTTCCCGTCGGGCGTCCGGGGCCGGCGCGGGCGTCGAGGCCTGCCGGAACACGAGCGTGCCGTTCTGCATGTCGACCTTCTCCGTCTCGTATCCCGCCGCCAGCCACGCCTTGGTCATGACCCAGTTGCCGGGGTTGTTGGACCACAGCGCCCGGTGCCTGAAGGCGGCCGGCGGGAGCGGCGCGCCGATGACGTGCTCGATCTCGCGAAAGGTCATGGGCACCTGCGCGCGTCCCGAATCGCGCAGGTGGGACTCGAGCGGCGCGTACTTGCTGTTCATGATGATCCTCGACGCGCACGACGCAACCCGGGGCGCCCGGGGCGGTCAGGAGTCCGGGATGTTGCCGTGCCCGAGCACTAAAGCCCACACATGTAGGCTAAGTATGCACCTTTCGGAGCTCGGTCACCAGCTGCTCGGGGCCACGGAGCTCGGCCGGCGGCGAAGCGGACTGTGCCATGATGGGCGGCGGCAGCCCGGTCGCTTCGCTGGTGACCGCCGTCGCCAGCACGGTCGGCGCGCGGGAGGGGCCATGATGGGCGGCGGCAGCTCGAGCTCTCGCTCCGGGCCCCGGGTGCGGGGAGCCGACACGAGGAGGGGACAGGATGCGAAGACTCGTTGCGCTCGCCGCCGGGCTCGTGCTGCTCGCACCCGCCGTCGCGGCGGCCCAGCTTCTGGCGGGGGCGGCGAGGGTGGACGTCACGCCCCCGCCCGGCGTGCGGATGTACGGCTACGGCGCGCGCGGGCGGAACGTGTCCACCGGCGTCCACGACCCCCTCTACGCCAAGGCGATCGTGCTCGACGACGGCGCGCGGACCGTGGCCTGGGTGGCCCTCGACCTCGGCTACGCCGACAAGCCCCTGACGCGCGACGTCCGCGCCGCGGTCTCGGAAGCGCTCGGCTTCGACGACGTCTTCCTGACCGCCTCGCACACCCACTCCGGCCCCGCCTTCGTGGCCGACTTCCCGACCGCCGCGAGCCCCTGGGTCGCGGAGCTGCGGCGGAAGATCGCCGGCGCGGTGGTCGAGGCGTACGGGGCGCGGCGCGAGGTCCGGATGGGCGTCGCGTGGGGACAGGTCGACCTGGGGCACAACCGCCGCCGGGTGCGGGCCGACGGCACCGTCGAGATGTTCTGGGAGAACCGGGAGGGCGTGCCGACCCGCCCCGTCGACCCGGCGGTCGCGGTGGTGGCGTTCGACACCCCCGACGGCGAGCCCGTCGCCACCCTGATCAACCTGGCGATTCACCCCGTCGTGCTGGGGCCCGACAACCTGGACTACTCCGCCGACTTCCCCGGCGCGATGAACGCGCTGGTCGAGCGCCGCGTCGGGGGGCTGGCGATCTTCCTGCAGGGCGCGGCCGGCGACATCAACCCGTTCTGGGACAAGACGCCGCTCGACGAGGGCGCCCGGGAGCAGACGCGCCGGATGGGCGAGGCGGCCGGCGCCGAGGTCGTGCGGGTGCGAAGCGAGGCGGCGTTCACGGTCGTCGACGCGATCGCGGTCGCCGCCGAGCGCGTGGCGATCGGCCCGCGCTGGGACCTCGACGACCCCGCGATACGGGCCAACGTGCGCCGCGACTACCTGGAGCGGTTCGCGCGCGAGGGCGAGGCCGAGGTCGCGCTGCTGATGATCGGGCCCGACCTCGCCCTGGCGACGTTCCCCGGCGAGTTCTTCGTCGAGCACGGGCTGCGGCTGAAGCGTGAGAGCCTCGTCGCCGACACCCTCTTCGTCGGCTACTCGAACGGCCATCTCGGCTACTTCCCCACCATCAGGGCGGCGGGCGAGGGCGGCTACGGCGCCGACAGCTCGACCATCGTCGAGGTCGGCGCCGGCGAGCGCCTCGTCGACCGGGCCCTCGTCGGCCTCGGCTACCTGTCGGGACGCCTGCGCCGCACGCCGTAGGAGCGCGCGCCGAGCACCGAAGCCGAGCCCGCGGCGTTTCCGAACCGCTCAGATGCCGAGGGCGAAGCCCACCGCCACGCGCATCATGCCCAGATGGCGGTCGGCGTCGTCCCTCATGAACACCCGCTCCGTCCCGTCGAGCGACGGGATGGCGACCCGCCGGTAGTCCGCGGCGACGCGGAGCGCGAGTCTATCGGTGAGGTGAAAGTCCACGCCCGCGCCGGCGGCCACGGCCCATCCCGAGGAGAACGCGTCGAGGCAGCCCGCGTGCACGCCGTCGCGGAGCTCGCTCGCGGTTCCCGCGAACGACGCGCGGCCGGCGAGGACCCGGACGAAGCGCGTGGCGCGCCGGACGCGCGCCAGCCGGTACTGCACGCCGCCCATGAAGGTGTGGAACCCCGCCTGGATGTCGTTACACGCCGCCGCCGGCCCGGCTCCGCCCGGCGTCTCCAGGCGGCCGTCCGCCCACCATCCCCTCCCCATCTCGGCGACGACAGCCACCGAACGGCCGAGGTGCAGGCCGGCGGACAGGAACGTCGCCGCTTCCGGCTGGGCCGTCGGCTGCTGCCAGAACGACGCGGCGCCGAGGGCGAGATGGAGGCCCCCGCCGTCGAAGTACGTCGCTTGCGGTGGTTGGTCACGCTGCGCGCTTCGTTCCATGCGTCCGCCCCGCGGTCCGACCGGGGCCCGACCGGGGCGCGGCGAGCGCACGCCCGCCGGCCGCTGCCCCTCGGCCGGCAGCGACTGCGCGAAGGCCGCGGATCCACCCACGACCGCTTCCCGTCCGCCGGCCGGTAGCAACTGCGCGAGAGCCGCGGATCCGCCCACGACCCCTTCCCGTCCGCCGGCCGGCAGCGACTGCGCGAAGGCCGCGGATCCGCCCACGAATCCCTCCCGTCCGCCGGCCGGTAGCGACTGCGCGAGAACCGCGGATCCGCCCACGACCCCCTCCCGTCCGCCGGCCGGTAGCGACTGTGCGAGAGCCGCGGATCCGCCCACGGCGCCCTCCCGTCCGTCGGCCGGTAGCGACTGCGCGAGGGTCCCGGATCCGCCCACGACCCCTGTCACTGCCACCAGGGCGGCGGCGCGCCGAACGATGTGGCCAATCTGCATCCCTGCTCCTCCTTCACCGGTGGAAGCACGCCCGCGGACAATCCGCGGCGCTCCAGGCTGATGAGAGTCGTGCAACGGGTATGCCAACGGTCCGGCCGTCCGAACCCGGCGCCGCCCACCGTTGTGTGCCCGGGGCCTGCGGAAGGAACCCGGGGTCAGGGTCGCGTCCGAGTGCGCCTCGGTCGACGCGCAGCCGGACGGGGGCGGGCCGAGGACCGCCGGTCGCGTCCGGATATGCGTGTGGGTCGACGGATTCCCGCTGGCCGGGGCGGGTGGCCACTATCGTGTCCGGACGCGGCGCCAGCGAGGCATTCACCATACATGGTGTGTACATGGAGTGACATGAAATGCTCCGCCCCACCGGCGAGTGCGGTGTGGGGACAACCGTCTTCGCATGGTCCCGACACTGCAGGCGGGCACCAGCGGGCACATCCTCCGTCTGGCATCGTCCATGCATCGTTCGGAGTTGCCGGCAACGATCGGCGAGAGCCTGCTCGAGCCGGATGTCGCCGGCGGTCGCGGCAGACCGGGAGCGGCGCCCCCGGAGCTGACCGGCAGGGCCGGCGGCCACGCGGCCGCGGCGACGGTCCGCCAGGCGCTGCTCGGCGCCGGAATCGGGCCGTCCAATGCCGTCGTCGGCATAGCTGTTCGTGAGGGGCCGCGATGGCCGTCAGACGGAGGTGAGCATGTTGCCGTGGACCCGCTTGCGACCCGGCCCCATCGTGTTGCCGGTGCTGTTCTGCCTCGCGTGCGCGATCGAGGGCGGCGCCCAGCCGTTCGGGACGCAGGGGTGGGTGGCCGGCGTGCATTCGGGGGCCGCGTTCGTCTCCTTCGGGAGCGATCCGGCCGACGGGGCGGCGCTCGTGGGCGCCCGCATCGGCCATGGCCTCAACCCCGTCGTCGCGCCCTACGTGGGCGTGGCCTACGCGGCCATCGAGAGCCGCGGGCTCGAGGCGTTCGACAGCGTCACCTTCGGCTACGTCGACCTCGGTGTGAGGCTGCACCTGGTTCGTGGCCCCCGCCGGTGGGTCCCCTACGGCGATCTCGCCCTGACGTTCTGGCCGGTGACCGACGTGGTCGAGAACGGCGAACGGGGTGCCGACTTCACGGGCATGCCGCCCCTCGGCGTCGGCGGCGGGCTCCTCGTCTACCTGTCCGAGGCGCGGGCCCTCGACGTGAACGTCAAGTGGGGTCGGGGTACGTTCGAGGACGTTCCCGCGGGCGGCGTCCCGGCGCACGGGACGCGCGGGCGGCCGGACGCACTGCTCGACCTCGACGCGGCGTCGGTCCGTCTCGCCGTCGGCCGTGGTGGTGGTCTCGCCGTCGGCCTCTCGTGGTGGTGGTAGCCGCTACGACCGCGCCTCCGCCGACGGGTGGGCCCGCTTACTCGGCGCGGAGGGTGTCCATCGGGTCGATCCGGGTCGCCCGGTGCGCGGGGAGCCAGCACGCCAGGAGCGCGACGGCGGCCAGCGACAAGGGGGCCCCGACGAAGGTCAGGTGGTCGTACGGCGTGATCCCGAAGAGGAAGCTCTCGAGAATGCGGCTCGCCGCCGCGGCGGCGAGGAGGCCGGCGACCGCGCCGGCGGCGACGAGCGCGGCGCCCTGCCGGACCACCAGGGCGACGATGTTGCGGCGCTGCGCCCCCAGCGCCATCCGGACGCCGATCTCGCGCCGGCGCTGGGCGACGGAGTAGCTGAGCAGGCCGTAGAGGCCGGCCGCGGCGAGGAAGAGGGCGAGGGCCGCGAACGAGCCGGCGAAGACGGCGTAGAAGCGCGGTTGCGCGAACCACCAGGCCGACTGCCGCGCATCCATCGTCATCGCGTCCTCGATCGAGGCGCGGGGGTGCGCGGCCGCCACCGCCTCGCGGAGAAGCGGGACGATCGCGGACGGGTCGCCGGCGGTCCGGACGGAGATGAAGGGACTGGATGTGAAGACCGACGCGGTGTCCGGTTGGTGCACCGACAGGTACGCCTCGGCCGACGACTCAGCCCCCAGCAGGCCCGTGTACCGGATGTCCGCCACCACGCCGACCACCTCCAGCGGCTCGTCGCCGTCGTCGTCGCCGAGCCGCACCCGCTGCCCGACGGCGGGGGCGCCGCCGAAGACCTCGCGCGCGAAGGTCTCGTTGACCACGACGACCCGCGGGCTGCCGGCCCCGTCGAGGCGGGTGAACGGCCGTCCGCTGCGGAAGCGCAGCCGCATCACGTCGAAGTAGCCGGGGTCGACGACCTGAGTCCACGCCACCAGCAAGTCGTTCGGGTCGCTCGGCATCGGCTGGTCGGCGGCCCGCGCCTGCGTGCCCATGAAGCCGCCCATGAGCGGCAGCCAGGACGACAGGCCGACCGCCTCCACGCGGGGGAGACGCGCCAACCCGTTCATCTCTTCGAGCAGCGCCGCGGAAAAACGCTGGCCGGCCGCCCGTCGCGCGCTCGTCGTTCCGGGTCTCAGGAGGTCGGGATTGCGGGTGCGGGCGGCGATCACGTCCGTCGGGTCGTAGCCGCGGTCGATCGCGACGAGCCCCGCGAAGCTGCGGAGGAGCAGTCCCGCGCCGATCAGCAGCATGATTGCGAGGGCGGCCTGGGCCGCCGCCAGCGCCGACTGCATCCGGTTCGAGCGCAGCCGCCGAGACCCGCCGGCGGCCTGCGGACCGCCCTCCCTCAGCGTGCCGAGGAGGCCTCCGCCCGACCACTGGAACGCCGGCGCGGCGCCGAACACCAGTCCGACGAGGACGGACAGCCCGAGAGTGAACGCGAGCACCACGCCGTCGACCCCCACCTCGTCGAGCCGTGCGACGTCGCCCGGAACCAGCGCCGGCACCGCGCGGAGCACCACCGTCGCCGCGGCCAGCCCGACTGCGCCTCCGGCCACGCCCAGCACGGCGCTCTCGGTCAGGAGCTGGCGCACGACGCGGCCGCGGCCCGCGCCGAGCGCCGCGCGGAGGGCCAGCTCCCGCCGGCGCGTCACCCCGCGCGCGAGCAGAAGCCCCGCGACGTTGCTGCAGGCGATGAGCAGCACCAGCGCCACCGCCGCCGTCAGCGCCACGAGCGCCGGCCGGTACTCGCCGACCAGGGCCTCCTGCCACGGAACCACCCGGGCGTCGAGCTCCGGGGCAACTCCCGCGGCATCGCTGTCCTGTCTGCGCACCGACCGCATGAAATCGTCGTCGGCGCGCAGCAGAATGGCCTGCACTTCGGCGGCGGCCCGCTCCGGCGAGACGCCGGTGCGGAGCCGCCCGAGGGTGCGCAGGGAGATGACGATCCGCCGGTCTTCTCCGGATCCCGACGACGCGGCGGACGGCAACACCCAGGGCGTCCAGACCTCCGACTCCGGATCGGGAAAGTAGAAGCCCTCGGCGAGCACGCCGGCCACCGTGTGCGGCGCTTCGTTGAGGGTCAGGACATTCCCGACGATGTCGGGACTCGACCCGAAGCGGCGGGTCCACGCCCCATGGCTCAGCAGCACGACCCGCTCCGCCCCCGCGCGGGCGTCCGCCTCGGTGAAGAGCCGGCCGAGCCGCGGCCTCGCCCGCAGCAGGGGGAACAGCGAGGGCGAGACCCGCGCGCCGCTCAGGGTCGTCGCGCCGTCCGGATGGCTCCAGTGGAAAGAGAGCGTCTGATAGGCGGCGAGCTGCTCGAACGACTCCGACTCCGCCCGCAGCCGCGGCAGCGTCCTGTTGGTCAGGAATACGCTTGACGGCGACCCTCCCGGATACCGCTCCCCGACCCGCACGATGGCCTCGGGGTCGGGATACGGCAGCGGCCGGATGAGCATGCCGTGGACGATGCCGAACATCGCGCTGTTGGCGCCGATGCCGGCGGCGAGGACGCACACCACCGTGGCGGTGAAGGCGGCGTTGCGGCGCAGCCCGCGCAGGGCGTGGCGCACGTCGCGCCCGAGGTCGTCGAGCCAGCGCCAGCCCCAGACGTCGCGCGTGCGCTCGCGAATCAGGGTCGCGTTGCCCAGCCTCCGCCGCGCGGCCCGGGCCGCCTCGTCGTCGGGAACGCCGGTGTCGCGCAGCCGCTCTCGTTCCAGCTCGACGTGGAGCCGCAGCTCCTCCTGGAGGTCCGCGTCGGCCTCACGGCGGCCGAGATAGGGCAGGACGCGGCGGAACCAGTCTCGCACGAGCATGGGATCGGCCCTCCCTTCCACGACGTCCGTCGGCTGCGCGATTCGCCGGGCGGTGCGCCACCGGGTAGAACGGCTACCAGAGTAGCGCTACTTGGGTAGAACGTCAAGGGAGCGTCGAGAGGCCGGAGGATCAGGCGCGTTTCTCCTGCTGCGCGAGACCCCATCCGGCAACGCGAAGCGCCTTCACGTCCGTCTCGGTCGCGAGCACCTTCCGCAGGAGCCTCGCGACGCGGCGCGCCGGCGGCCGGAGCAGCAGGGTGAGGACGGCGACGCGGCGGACGCGAACCGACGGGTCGTGCAGGGCGCTGTGGGCGAGATGGGGCACGGGGTCGACGGGGTCTCTGTCGTCCTTGCGCAGCATCCGGCCGAGGCCGAGCGAGAGCACGGCCATCTTGCGCACCTTCTTCTTGGGGTCGCGGGTCAGGAGCGCCAGCCGCCGCAACGACTCGGCGTCATCGGTGTAGCCCAGCACCGCCGCGCACCCGCGGCGAATGCGCCAGTCGGAATGGCTCATCGCCGCGTGGACGGCCGGCAGCGCGTCGACGCCGCTGCGCGCCAGGGCCAGGGCGTGGGTGTAGAAGTCCGCCCCGTCCAGCCTGGCGACGAGCTCTTCGTAGCGGGTGCTCATGACGGGTGACTGCCGGTCGGGAAGCCCGTGGCGCGAGCGGCGGTTTCGGCGCGGCCTCCTGCGCAAAGCGTCCATGACTGCCAGACGTCTTCCGGCGCTCGGAAGAGCACTCCGGAGTCCCCCGTGACAGGCATGGACGAGGCCATCGTAGCGCATCGCGATCGGCCGGACAACGCGATCGTGCGCGGTTCCGGGCGGCGACCGCCGCCACGTCAGTCGAAACCGAGAGCGAACAGAAGCGCGGCGCGGACTCTCTGGAGCATCGCCGGAGGGACGGAGCCGACGAAGCGTCGAAGGCCCGTCTTCGGGACGGTGATGACATGGTGCAGGTTGATGGCCGACGTGCTCTTCAGACCGCACTCGACCCCCACCACCGTTTCGGAAGGTACGCCGCGAATGGTGCGCGTGAGCGGCGCGACGGTGACGCTGTTCAGCACCGGGATCATGTCGGAACGGGTCAGCAGCAGCACCGGGCGTTGCTTGTCCGGCGGCGCGAACCGGAACATCCAGATCTCGCCGCGCCTCACCAGGCGTCCTCGTCGTCGGGGGCGGGCAGCTCGACCGCCTGGGCCGCGATCAGGCCCTCGAACTCGTCCGGACCCACCGGATGGGCCTCGTAGCCGGCCCGGTCCTCGGCCACCTGCTGGCGCCGGCGCTGAGCGTTCAGCCAGTCCTGCAGCGCCAAGCGGAACAGCTCGGACCGTGTCTTGCGGGCGGTCTTTGCCGCAAGGTCCAGGTGGCCGAGCAACGGTTCGTCTATGGTGATTGATATTGTCTTCATGCTGCAACGACTATTGTAAGCGGTCGCACTCCCGGGGGCAAGCAGGCCGGGATGCACCCCCGGTGTTCCCGGGGCTGTCGGTGCGACTTTCGCGAGATTCAGTCGCTCACCAGGGCGAACTTCTGGTTCCGGCGCCCGCCGATGGTCTCGGCCACGTAGAGGTTGCCGGCCGAGTCGGTGACGACGGTGTGGGGGAAGGTGAACTCGCCGGCCATGTGCCCCGAGCCGCCGATGCTGCCGACGATGTCGCCGCTCTCGCGCTCGAGAATCCAGATGCGGTTGCTGCCGAGGTCGACGACGAACATGAAGCGCTGCTCGGGGTCGCGGGAGAGCTCGATGTCGGTGGCCCGCAGGGTCGCCTCGCCGTACTCCGCGGGGTCGATGCGGATGATGCGCTGCAGGTTGCCCTCGCGGTCGAACACCTGGATGCGGTTCTGCCCCCGGTCGCAGGCGTAGACGAGGCCGTCGTTGCCGAGCACGACGCAGTGCGGGTGCCCGCCGCCCCCCTCGACGAACTGCCCGTCGCCGCTGCCGGCCGAGCCCCACTGCCGCAGGTAGTTGCCGTCGCGGTCGAAGACCACGATGCGGTGATTGCCGTAGCCGTCGGCGATGTACACCGAGCCCGTCTCGCCGGTCACCGGGTCCGGGTTCGGGTCGACGGCGACGTCCGCCGGCGCGTTCAGCAGGGTGCGGCTGCTGTTGTTGCCGGGCTCGCCGCACGTCGGGTGCGGCGAGTTGGGGTTCAGGGTCGGCGGGCCGTCGCAGAGGCCCTTGGTGCCGATCTGCAGCAGCATCTCCGACCCGTCGCGGGTCCACTTCTGGACCACGCCGTCCGAGTTCCCCGCGATCCAGATGTTGTCCATCTCGTCGGTCGCGCAGCCGTGGATGCCGTGGGGCAGCACCGCCGCCGCCCCCGCCGGGGTCAGGGCGGGGTCGCCCCAGCTCGCGGCCACGTTGCCTTCGGTGTCGTACAGGATGACGGGCGGCGAGGGGACCGACTGCGAGCCCTCCTGCGGCAGGAGGCCGCCGGGCAGGAAGCCGCGGTTGACGGTGATGACGTGGTCGCGCGAGTCGATGCAGCTCGCCCCCACCATGCCCGTCACCCACTGGCGGGCGAGGCCGTCGGCGTCCGTCGTCGTCGGCAACGGCTTCGGCCAGAAGGGGTCGACGCGGTACTCGGGGGCCGAGCCCTGCGTCTGCGCTTCCGGCATGGCTGCCCAGAATGCGCCGGCGGTCAGGGCCGCGAGCAGGCCGACGGCGGAGAGCCGCCGGGCCACCGGGGCGATAGCGCGTCGTCGTCGGGTCATGACTGCTCCTTGGGTGAATCCAGGCTGCTTATACCACGCGGCGAGGTCGAGAGCCGGGCCGCGGCGGGGTGCACGTCAGGAAGGTGGCGTGCCGCCACGCCGGCCGGGCTGCCGCCTCGTGCGCGGGCGCCGAGGCCCATGGGTCGCCGTGTTGCGGGGTGTCGGCCCAAGCCGTTCCCCATGAATTCAGAGCCCGACAGCCCCCGGGGCGGTCATCTCACAATCCTGACGTGCACCCGCCGCGGCGCGTCGCTGTTCCCCGTGCCCCACGAGAATCCCGCGTAAGATGGTCGAGGGTCGGCCCCGAGGCATCGGCGGCCGGCGCCGCCGTGCGCGGTCACGGCCATCCCGCCCCCGCGCGAATCGAGAGCCATGTCGAGCCGCATCCTCCTCATCCTGCCGGTCCTGCTCGGAGCGCCGGCCGGGGTCGCCGCCCAGGAGCTGGGCCGCATCCGCGTCGAGGTCCGCGCCGGTGCGGAGGCGGTGGCGGGGGCGACGGTGGTCGTGGCGGGAACCACGCACGTGACCGACGCGGCCGGGGTGGCGCTCGTGCCCGCGCCCGCCGGGACGGTGCAGGTCACCGTCGTACGGGAAGGGTTCCTCCCCGTCACCGTGCCCGTGACCCTGGTCGGCGGCGACGAGCGCGTGGTCCGGGTCGCCCTCGAATCCGAGCTGACCCTCGAGGAGGAGGTCACGGTGGTCGCCACCACCCGCACCGGGCGCCGCATCGAGGACCAGCCCATGCGGGTCGAGGCCCTCGACCGCGAGGAGATCGAGGAGAAGATGCTCATGACGCCCGGCGACATCGTCATGATGCTGAACGAGATGGGCGGCATGCGGGTGCAGGCCACGTCGCCGTCGCTCGGGGCCGCGAGCGTCCGCATCCAGGGCATGCGGGGCCGCTACACGCGCATCCTCTCCGACGGGCTGCCCCTCTACGGCAGCCAGCCCGGCGGGCTGGGGCTGCTCCAGATTCCGCCGATGGACCTCGGGCAGGTGGAGGTCGTCAAGGGGGTGGCGTCGGCCCTCCACGGGGCGGGGGCGATGGGCGGCGTCGTCAACCTGCTGTCGCGGCGGCCCGGCGACGAGGCCGAGCGCGAGATCCTGCTCAACCAGTCGACCCGCGGCGCCACCGACGGCGTGCTGTGGCTGTCGACGCCGCTGTCCGAGACGTGGGGCATGACCCTGGTCGGCGGCGGCCACCGGCAGGCCCGGGCGGACGTCGACGGCGACGGGTGGACCGACATGGCCGGCTACGACCGCGGCGTCGTGCGGCCGCGGTTCTTCTGGGACGACGGCGAGGGCCGGTCGCTCTTCTTCACGGCCGGCGCGACCCGCGAGAGTCGCAGCGGCGGCACCGAGCCGGGGCGGGTGCTCCCCGCCGTCGAAGCGCCATATCGGGAGGTCCTCGATACGCGCCGGCAGGATCTCGGCGTCCTGTGGCAGACGCTGGCCGGGCGCGCCGTCGTGACCGCTCGCGCGGCCCTCGCGCGGCGGTGGCACGAGCACCGGTTCGGCGAGGCCTTCGAGCGCGACCGCCACGACACGAGCTTTGCCGAGGTCGCGGTGCGGCGCACGGCGGGGCGGCACACGTGGGTCGCGGGGGCCGCGGTCGAGCGCGACGCCTACCGTCCCGACGACGTCCCCCGGTTCGGCCACGCCTTCACCACGCCCGGCCTGTTCGTGCAGGACGACGTCGACGTACGGTCGTGGCTGGCGCTGTCGATGAGCGGCCGGCTCGACCGCCACAGCCAATACGGCTGGTTCGTCAGCCCGCGCGCCTCGGCCCTCCTGCGGTCGGGCGACTGGTCGACCCGCCTCTCGGCGGGCACCGGGTTCTTCGGGCCGACCGCGCTCACCGAGGAGACGGAGGCGGCGGGCCTGACCCGCCTCGCCGTCGACGGCCCGCTACGGGCGGAGCGGGGCCGCAGCTTCTCGGTCGACCTCACCCGCACCCACGGCCCCGCTGCCTGGACCGTCACCGTCTTCGGCTCGCGCATCGCCGACCCGGTGCACGTCGACCGCGCGACCTACGTGCTGCGCAACCTCGACCGCCCGGTCACGAACCTCGGCACCGAGCTGCTCGGCACGTTCCGCCGGCCGCCGTTCGCCCTCACCGCCAGCTATACCTACGTGCGCTCGCGCGAGCACGCCGGCGGCGTCACCGCCGACGTCGCCCAGACCCCGCGGCACGGCCTGGGCCTGGTGGCGATGGCCGAGAACGAGGACGGGCGCATCGGGTTCGAGCTGTACTACACGGGCCGCCAGCGGCTCGAGGCCAACCCCTACCGCGGCTTCGGCGAGCCCTACACGCTGGTGGGGGTGCTCGTCGAGCGGCGGCTCGGCCGGCTTCGGGTCTTCGCCAACCTCGAGAACCTCACCGACGTGCGGCAGCACCTGTGGGATCCCGTCCTCCGCCCCGACCGCGCCCCCGACGGCCGCTGGACCGTCGACGCCTGGGCGCCCCTCGACGGCCGCGTCGTCAACGGCGGGGTGCGGGTGCAGTTCTAAATGCAGGCCCAGCGTGTCGTCGACGCGCGGTTCTGGAACGAGGCCCGCCGCGAGGGGTGGCCTGGTGACCGGCGCCCACCTTCGCCTTCGCGCAGCCTGCCCAGGCCGCTCCCCTGAGGCTCGAGGGAGGGCCCATCAGCGGGGCTCCGCGAGCGCGCCGCCACCAGCGGCCGAGGCGGCCCGGCGACCAGTCGGCGAACGCCGTCTTCGCGGGCACGTGAATCTCGACCTCGGTGCCGGCGCCCTCTCGGCTCCAGAGCCGAAGGACCGCGCCCATCTGCTCGGCCCTCTCCCGCATGCCCGGCAGCCCGAAATGGCCCGGGCGCCCTTCGTCGACGATGGGGGGCGCCATGCCGCGGCCGTCGTCGCGCACGCGGACGGTCAAGTCGTCGCGCGAGTACTCCACGTCGACCTCCACGTGCTTCGCCCGCGCGTGCCGGAATGTGTTGGCGAGGGCCTCGCGGCTGATCTGGTAGACGGCATCGCGGGCGAGGGGCTGCAGCGGCCGCGGGTGGCCCTTGACGGCCACCCGGACGTCGATCTGCCGCTCGCCCTTGAAGTGCTCGGCGTCGCGTGCGAGGGCGCTCTCGAGGTCGTCGTCTTCCGGGACGCGGAGCCCGCTGACGCTCTCGCGGCCTTCGTCGATGATCCGGTTCATGCGCTGCACCACGCGGGCGAGCTTCGATCGAGCGCTCTGGTCGGCGATCTCGTCGGCCACCGCATGGAGCAGCATGGAGCTGCTCGCGAACCCCTGGAACAGCGTGTCGTGCAGGGCCTGCGCGACCCGCGCACGCTCGTCGAGCCGCTCCTGGAGCCGGACTTGCATCTGGGCGGTCACCCGGCGCAGGCGCAGTCGATACAGCAGGGTCAGGCCCAGGATGACGCTCATGACGGCGGCCAGCCTGAACACGTTGGTCTGGTAGTAGGCCGGCGCGATCGAGAACGCCCAGGCCGCTCCGTCCTCGTTCCAGACTCCCCGGTCGTTGGCGGCGATCACCCGGAACCGGTAGGACCCGGGCGGGAGATCGGTGTAGAACGCCTGCCGCCGGCTTCCGGCCTCGACCCAGTCGTCGTCTCTCCCCTCCAGCCGGTAGCGGAACGCCACCTTCTCGGGCGCGCCGAGGCTCAGCGCCGTGTACTCGATGCTCACGTCGCGCACGCGGGCGGGCAGGCGCGCGACCGACGACGGAGCATGGGTCACGCCGTCGGCGACGACCTGCTCGATGTGCACCGGCGGAGGCACCGGGTTCGACGGCAGCGCCCGGGGATCGATGATGCCCACGCCGTCGAAGCCGGCGAACCACAGGCGTCCGTCGGCGGCCCTGGTCACCTTCGGGCCGTAGGACCCGAGATCGGCGTAGCCCACCGCGCCGTCGCTCGCGTCGTAGGTGATGAGGTCGACGCTGGACGCCGGGTCCGAGATCCACCCGTCGAGCTCGTCTCGTTCGACGCGGACCAGCCCGCAGTCCGTCTGCAGCCAAAGGGCGTCCGCGTGGTCTTCGATGGACCACTTGACCGCGTCGCACGGCAGCCCGTTGCGCACGCCCAGCGTGTCGACTCGCCCGCCCGCGATTCGGCTCAGCCCGCCCTCGGTCGCCACCCACAGCGCGCCATGCCGGTCGTCGTGGATGTTGTTGACGTCGCCGGCGCCCAGTCCGTCGGCGCTCGTGTACGTTCCCTGGAGCCGCCCGTTCCCGAGACGGGACACCCCGCCTCCGACGAAGCCGAGCCACAGCCCGCCGGACGGATCCGCGAAGAGCGCCCGCGCGCTCTCCCCGCCGAACGCTGAC
Organism: Vicinamibacterales bacterium; assembly: GCA_965116765.1. Taxonomy (GTDB): domain Bacteria; phylum Acidobacteriota; class Vicinamibacteria; order Vicinamibacterales; family UBA8438; genus JAJEEA01. Next base: position 4,629,346 of record OZ220718.1, read on the forward strand.
CAGGGCACGACCTCGGCGGCGTTGCCGCGCAGACGGAAGAGCCCGCTCGTCAAGTCGCTGACCCACAGGGTGCCGCCGGCATCCTCCGCGATCGCATGAACGTGACGCGCGGGCAGGTCCGCCCGGACAGGCCGGGTCGCGCCGGGCTCGAACGAGAACAGCCCCAACGACGACGACGCCCACATCCGGCCATAACTGTCCTCGAAGAGCGAGCCAACGCCCCCGTTGTCGCCAGGGCCCGGAAGCGAGTAGCCCTGCACGACTCCTTCGCTCCACCGCTCCAGGCCGCTTAGGGAGCTCATCCACACGTCGCCCCTGGTAGTCGCCAGCACGGACAGGACCGTGTCGCTGTCCAGGCCCTGCCCGGTCGAGAGCCTCCCCACGGCAACGTCGCGGAAACGATCCAGCCCGCCCGCCGTCCCCACCCAGACGTTTCCTTCGTGATCTTCGAAGATGTCGAGTACGAAGTCACCCGACAGCCCGTCGTCGCGCGAGAACCGATCCGTCCGACCATTGTGGACGTGGAGGATTCCGTTGCCCTGGGTTCCGACCCAGAGTGCACCGCGGCGGTCGCGCAGGAGCGAGATCGGCCTCACCTCCTCGAGACCGGTGTCGACGGGAAACGGTTCCAGCGTTCCATCGACGAGACGCCCGAGCTGCCGGGTCATGGCCACCACGATTGCCCCGCCCTCGTCGTCGACGAGCGCGTTGAGGTCGCTGAAGGGGTCCGTCACCACGTACTGCATTGGCGCCGCCTCCCCCCAGCGCCAAAGGCCGGTGTCCGCGCCGACCCAGAGTTCGCCGGCCGCATCTTCGTGCAGAGCGAGGACGAAACGCCCCAGCCTGCCGCCGTCGCCTTCGCAGTCGACGTTCTCGCCTTGAATCGAGCAGAGTCTCACGTTGTCCGCCCCGCCATGGGTGCCCGCCCACACGGCTCCTCGGCGACCTTCCGCGAGCGCGGAGACGAACTCACCGTCGAGCTCACGATAAGCCGAGAGTACGCCGTCGTTCCAGCGCGCCAAGCCTCGGTCCGTGCCGATCCACAGGCTGCCGTCCCGCGTCGCGAGCAGCCTGCCGACGACGCCTGGCAACGACGAACCGGGCGGCGGCTCCCAGGAGGAGAACCGGACGCCGTCGAATCGATGGAGGCCGAAGTCGGTGGCCAGCCAGAGAAAGCCGTCGAGGGTCTGAGCGATGGACCGTGGATACCCCCGCAAACCGCCGTCGTGCAGGGTCCACTTGACGTGTCCGTACTGGTTGACGGCACCGGCGTTGAGCGCGGTTGCCGGGGCTCCAGGGCCTATAATGGTCGCCGTGAGCGTGGCGCACCCGATCCGTGTCCTGAGCATCGACGACCATCCGCTCCTTCGGGAAGGCATTGCCGCGATCATCGGCGCTCAGGAGGACATGTGCCTCGTGGGACAGGCCGCGACCGCCCGCGACGGCATTCGCGAGTACCACGAGAAGAAACCGGACATCACGCTCATGGACATCCGCCTGCCGGACATGAACGGCATCGACGCCCTCCTGGCGATTCGTAGCGACGCGCCGAACGCGCGGGTGGTCATGCTGTCGATGTTCCGGGGCGACATCGCGATTCAACGCGCGCTCAAGGCCGGCGCGCGCGGATTTCTGCTCAAGACCATGCCACCTTCCGAGATCGTCGCCTCCATCCGCCGGGTCCACGCCGGCCGGAAGTGCATCCCTGCCGAGGTCGCGTCAGAGATCGCCGACTATATCACCACCGACCAGCTCACCGCGCGTGAAGTCGAGACGCTGCGTCTCGTCGCTGCCGGCAACGGGAACCGCGACATCGGTGTCATCCTGTCGATCTCCGAGGGCACGGTCAAGGTCCACCTAAAGCACGTCATGGCGAAGCTGGGCGCCGCCGATCGCACCGACGCGGTCAGGATCGGTGCCCGGCGCGGGATCATAGAACTACCTCTATAGGGGTAGCCTGCCATTCCACGCACCGGTGATGCGGCCTGCGACAGTCAGGGTGTAACCTGATAATCGGTGCAACGCCTCTTTTCGGGATTCCCGGCGGGCGCACCCGGGGCGGGGCTTCTGCTCCTTCGCCTGACGCTCGGCGTTTACCTGATGGCGCAGGGCGTACGAATCATGGTGCTACTTGTGAACACCGGAATGCCCCCCACCATCCTCGCTGCACCGACGGCGCTTGCCATGCTCGTGGGCGGTGCCCTGGGGATCGTAGGCATACTGACACCGATCACCCAGAGCATGTCGGCGGCGGGGGGGGTGATGACGCTATTCGACGCGATGCGGACGCCGCCGGCAGTCACCGGCCTGGAGATCCCGTGGCCGCTCGCGCTGACGACGACGGTTGTGGCCGTCAGCCTCGTGTTTCTCGGACCTGGCGCCTACTCGATCGACGCCTCCCTCTTCGGCAGGAAGGAAATCTCGATTCCTCTACCCAAAAGGTAGTAGTGCCGCTCACATCGTCCGTGGTATGCGACGCATGCCGGAACGAGGGACGCGTGCCACGTCGTGCCGGGCTATGATTCGTCCTCACGTGGCCGAGCGTCACCCCGTGGACGTTCGTGAGCAGGTATGACATGACGCACCGAATGAAGCCCAACCCCTGCGTGAGGACGTCTGTGCACGGCGAGGGCGCCGTCTTCCTGCACGTCCGGGACGCCCGGCTGTTCGCCGCCAACTCCGTGGGTGTCGACATTTGGAAGGGACTCGAGCGACAGCTCGATTCCGACGCCATCGCCGCGGAGCTTCACGAGCGGTACGGCGCACCTTACGAAACGACGCGGGCGCACGTCATCCGGTTCATCCACGAGCTCGAGCGCGCGGGGCTCGCCGAGAGGCGCCTCCCATGACGGTGCGGTTGCGCTACGTCGTCCTGGTCGTCCGCGCCTGGTGCGGGCTGGCCCGCTTCGACCTGCTCTGCGCTCTGCCGACCGGCTCGATGCTGCGCCTGCGGCGGGTCGCCCCACCGGGTCAGACAGCGACCGAGGCTGAGCGGACGAGCGCCGTGTGCAGCGCAGTCGCCACCGCGATCTGTCTGTACTGGAAACCGGTCATGTGTCTGCAGCGCTCGGTCTGCACCGTCCGGCTTCTCCGCGCACGAGGCGTGCCGGCCCGCCTCGTGATCGGATACCGCCCCGATCCGTTTCTCTCTCATGCCTGGGTCGAGGTCGACGACCGCGTGGTGAACGACTCTCCCATCTACCGGCAGCGCCTGTTCGTCCTGTACTCTGACTGACACGAAGAGGTCCATGCGACACAACGCCCAACGCGCCCGCCTTCCCGCGCCTGCTCCCCCGGGGTCGCGTTGCGAGTTGCTGATGTGGCACGGCCGTCTCGATAACCGCGGTGACTTGGTGCGACAGCTCGGCGGCTCCGTTGCCGAACCGTCGGGCGATGGATCGCTCCTCCGGACGGCCTACGAACGGTGGGGCATCGCCGGGCTCGGCCGCGTCATCGGCGACTGGGCCGCCGTGCTCTCCGACGCTCGACGTGGCGCGATCGTGCTGGCGAGCGACTTCTCCGGCGTACGCCCTCTCTACTATCACCACCGGGGACATGATGTCCTGTGGTCGCGGAGCCTAGATGCCTTGCTGGGCCGGGTAGACGCCAATGCGCTCGACGAGCAGTACGTCGCCGGCTACCTCACGGTTGGCGGGTATCCGGGCCGCACGCCGTACGCGGGCGTCCACGCGGTCGTCCCGGGATACGCCGTGAGCGTGACGGTCGACGGAGCCGCCCGGTCGGCGTTCTGGCGGCCGCCGACATCGGAAGGGGTCCGGTGCTATGACGAGCGTGAGTACGAGGAGCAGTTCCGCGCGCTCTTCCGCGACGCCGTCTCCTCGCGCCTTCAGGCTCGCGCCCCGGTGGCCGCGGAGCTCAGCGGTGGCCTCGACTCGTCGTCGGTCGTGTGCCTGGCCGCCGAGCTGATCCGCCGGGGCGCTGTCGCTGCCTCCGGCCTCACGGCAATCAGCTATGTGCACCGGGGCTCCCGGGACGTCCCGTTCATCGGGAAGGTTGAGGAACACTGCAACCTCAGAAGCGTGCGTCTGTCGGTCGACGACATTCCGCTGTTCGCAGAGTCCGACATTCTAGGTGGGCTCCCCCACGGCCGGTCCCGACTCCAGCAGTCGGCGGCGGCCGTCGCCCGGCACACGGGAGCAACGGCCTTTCTCACCGGGCAGGCGGGCGACCAGCTCACGGGCAACTGGCTCGATGACAGCCTGCAGGTTGCGCGCCCGCTCGGTCGTGGACGCCTCCTGCAGGCCTCCCGCGATGCTCTCGCCTGGAGCCGCGCTGCCGGCGCACCCGCGGCGTGGATTCTGTCTCGCGCCTCCCGAGCGGCGCTCCCGTACCTCGGCCGCACCGTCTCGCTGTACCAACTCGAAGGCATGACCGGCCAGGGCGACACGTCGTTGCGTGATTCCTTTTTCCAGCGAGTTGGCTTCCCCGGGCCGGACGCGGTGGTTTCCAACGAGTGGATGACGGCACGACCCTGGCGGCGCCGGCACGTACGCGCGCTGACGGTGATGCGGGAACTTCGTCTGCTCGAGGCGCCCGAGACGATGGGCGGACTCGACTACGGGCACCCGTTCATGCATCGGCCGCTCGTCGAGTTCCTGCTGAGCGTTCCCGCCGAAGTGGTATGCCGGCCTGGAGAGCCCCGCCGCCTGATGCGTCGGGCGCTGTCGGCGATGTGGCCCGCCGCGCTCCGGGGACGTCGATCGAAGGGCCTCTTCAGCGCGCCGTATCTCAAGGCGTTCAGGCCGCTGGCGGCCAAGCTTCTTCAGACACGCCGGTGGCGTGTCGTGGAGCGCGGATGGATCGAACGCGCGAGTCTGACCTCGCGCCTGGAACGCTTGACTCGCGGGCTCGCATGCCAACAGAACCAACTGAGACAGATCCTCCTGCTTGAGTATTGGCTGCGCAACCGCGAGTCGTGGAGATTCCGCACCTCACACAGCGTCAAGCCGTAACACCAATCTGGAAAGAGTCCACTATGAACACTCGCGACGATCCCACGATCATCCGGACTAACGCCACTGCGTTCGAGGCGCCGACACTACTATCCATCGGTAACGCCGAATGCGTCGTCCTAGGTTTTCCGTGGGCCGGGGACGACCACTTCGGATACGCCCCGCCACGGTTCGAATTCGAGGAGGACAATGACGAAGACGGCGTCCCGCGCGTCCAGGCGCCTTCCGAGTAGAGTTGATTTAAGGAGTTTCGGATCCGCTCAGTCCGTCGAGAGGGCCGCACACACCCCCGGGCGGTCTCGGCGGGTCCGTGGCCGAATTTGGCTGAGGAAGGAACGCAAATGCGTGGGGCCGGCAAAGAATCTCTTGTGAGGCTCTTCAGATCCGTTCTGGGTTTGGGACTTCAGGGGTTAGCTTGGCAGTTCCAACGTGACGCCCGCTCGGCGGGGCGCGTCTCAACCCACACTCTCCGTCGCATCCTCAGCCTTAACGGCGCCACCAGATTCGGGCGCGCCCTTGACCTGCATCGAGCGGACGCCCTAGAGCGTTTTCAGAACCTCCCGCTGACGACGTTTGACGACTATCTAACGGATATCGAGCTTTCGGCTCGTGGCGCGAAGGGAGTCATTACCAATGACCCCATCTCTCGCTTCTTGGTTACGTCAGGAACAACCGCCCGCCCCAAAGTGATACCAGTTACACGTCGGCAATCCGGGATCCTGCGAAGGCACATGCTGACGCCCATCGGCGCCCTAATTCGAGAGGGCAGCGTTGGACGACTGTCCGGCCGGTGGCTCCTCCTTGTCACGACGCCCCCCGTGGTTCCAACGTCCGGCGGAATTCAGAAAGGCAGCTACACCAACGCGGTCGTTGAGCAGCTACGCCATATCGCCGGCTTCATGCTTTGTTCTCCGCCTGCCGTGGCGGCAACTGCTAACCAACTGAACGCGAGGCGCCTTCATTTTCTTTTTGCGCTGCGTGAAAAGAATCTCTGGAGCATCATTTGCCCGTATCCTTCCATATTGCTGAACGGCTTTCGCGATATGGCGACCAACGCGGATTTGTTCTTGAGAGACCTGTCCGACGGAACACTCACTGGCGACCTTGAGCTGACGACAGATCAGAAGAGAAACCTGACGCAGCTCTTGGGAAAGCACCCCGAGCGAGCTAGGGCACTGAGCAAGCTCATAACTCGCGGCCGGTTTAGCGCGAGACACATTTGGCCCAACTTGCAGGTCGTGCTCTCCGCGAGTAGTGGACCCTACCGCTTTTACATTGAGCAATTGGGCCCCATGTTAGGTGGAGTGCCGGTCTTCTCCTCTTCGTATGCTGCTTCTGAGGGCATTGTTGGAATAGGCGTTTCGGTTCACCGGCCAGGATATGCCGTTTCCCCGACGGGGGCATATATTGAGTTCTTGCCTGTGGAAGACGTCGATAGGGCCGACGCAACACCGCATGGCCTTCGAGATGTAGAAATTAACGGAATCTACGAAATTGTAATGACGACCTACACCGGCCTTGTACGCTACCGTCTGGGAGATCTCGTCAAGGTGCTCGGCTGGTATGGGGAAACACCAGTGATTGACTTCGTAGAGAGACGGGGTCAAGTGCTCGATGTCGCGGGCGAAAAGGTGACAGAGGCGCAGATAGTTGACGCATTTCTGGCGGCCTGCAGACGGGTTACGGTGTCCTTTGTTGACTTCATAGTTACTATCGACGGGAAATCGGTTCCGCCGAAATATCTGCTTCTAATCGAGCAGGAAGGAGCGGGCGAGAGCCGAGAGCGGATGCTGGAGTTTCTCGCGAACTTCGACCGAGAGCTGCGAGAGAGAAGTTTCTATGCCTTCTGCAGGAAGAACCGGTCCTTGGACCCGATGTCGGCTTTGGTTCTGGAGAGAGGGTCTTTTGAGAAGTTCAAGAAGTATCGACTGTCACAAGGAACGTCCATAGACCAGGTCAAGATCCGCCACGTGGTGCGTGATCCGGCATTTGCAGAGGAGTTCTTCGCCAAATACGAGAGAATTGCACTTCCGCAGGACAAACTGCCAACGGTAGACTTTTATTCGCAGAAATCTGAGTTCTGACGAGTGAGAGAAACTGCGATAGCCGGTTGTACGGCGCGAGAGTATATCGGTACGGGCATTGGGAGCGGTATGGATGGAATGAGGAACGAGCAAGCGCGGGCCGGCCGAACCTCAAGTGGTCGGTACAAGCCACCTGCGGTTCGGAAGGGCGTGGTGGCGAGAGCGGTGTTTGTTGGTGCGGGGCTTGCGTGTACGTTGTTGGCGACCGCGGGTGCGTTTCTGCCCGTCTTGCCGACGACTCCATTCTTGCTTCTCGCAGCCGCGTGTTTTGCTCGATCGTCACCAAAGTTGCACCAGCGGTTATTGGATAACCGTGTTTTTGGACCGTACCTGGTCCAATGGCAACACGATCGTACGGTTCCGCGCAAGGGAAAGCGACAGGCATACTGGGTGATCTGTGTTGCTTTCGGGATCTCCATTGGGGTGGTGGACGACAACTGGTTGCGTGCGTTGCTTGTTGCGATCGGGGCTGGGCTCGTCAGCTTTATTCTGTGGCTGCCGGACACGGAGGAAGGTGCGGCAAGTCGACCAAAGAGTGACTGACGGAAGAGGACGCGGGGGAAACGAGTATGGATGCACCGGGGTCGAGCCGATAGGGCACGGGGGGAGGGCAGGGCGAGTTTCGATGGCGGTTCTGAAGAGAGTCGATCGAGTCGGGCGTCAACTGTTGTGCAGCAAGACGGCGGATGGGAGGCGGGAGCAGATGTCAGGTGCGGGATTTCTGGGAACGCGCGCGGATCTTCCAATCGACCTTGGAATAGTGGCTTTGGTGGGCGTTACGATTGTGATGCTTTATGCCTTGCGGCTTGCGGCACAGGGGCGACACGACGCCCATCGCAAGGTGCAAGCGGGTCTGCTGGCTGTTGGGCTGGTTTCGGTCCTAGTCCTGGAGTTTGGTCTGCGGTTTGGTATTGGGGCGGCGGCTTACGCAGAGAGCGCGTACTACGGCACGTGGCTGATGACGGGACTGTTCATCTGCCATCTCGCGGTAGCGATTCCGACTTTTCTTGTTTGGTGTGTTCTGGCGTGCGTGTCGTGGCGGCGCTTCGCTCATGTGCTTCCGGGGCAGTTCAGCCGATCGCACCGTCGCTTCGGCCGGGCCACGTACTTTGGGCTATGGGTGACATGCGTCAGCGGAGTCATTATGTATGTGATGGCGTATAGGCTTTGAGCGTGCTTCGAAAGTGTCCCGGGTGTGTGAAGGCAGTTGGGTGTGACCGAAGCAGCCCGAGGCCTACGACGTTCCGACGAGCACACGGGTGGGTTCTGCGGCGCACCTGTCGCCGGACCGGCGGTGGCTGGTCTCGGGGACGCGGCACGACGAGCATAGGGGCTGGTGCTGCGCGGGCTCGGGACGGGGGAGGAGCGTGAGGGGGAGCGGTGGCTGGCGTTATCCGGTGCAGCACGACGGCCAGGAGTGGCGGGGAACCGTGGACGTGCTGCGGGGCATGTCGTTCACGCTCGCGGCGGGCGGGACGGCCGAGAAGCTTCCGTTCTGGGTGCGCTTCGGCGTGACGCTGGAGCCGAAGGTCGGGTTCGGCTACGGCGGGACTCGGGTCAGCCGTCGGGCGAGTAGCCGCTGACGTCGAGGCCGTGCACGCGGCGATAGTGTCTGGTATTGCGGGTCACCACCGGAGCCGTTGTGCCCGGTTTAGTTTCGCGCGGTTGCCGGAACCAGGGCGACCGCCGCGGGCGTTCACGTTGCTCGGCTTCGCCACCGTCGGGCGCCTCGCGCCGGGGTCGGTGGGGCAGGCGGCGGTTGAGGTCCGCAGGCTCGTGTAGTTTACCGGCGGCTTTCGGCTACTCCGCCGTAACCGGGCGCGGACGGCATTGGCCGTGGTCCAGGTGGCACTGGCCCTCGTTCTGCTGGTGGGGGCGGGGCTGCTCCTGCGCAGCTTGGTGCAGCTCGTCACCGTGGATCGCGGCTACGAGCCGGCCAATGTGATCACCGCCCGCATCCGTAACCCGGATCTGAGGATTCGGCCGAACGCCGGCTCCGACGCGAGCGGCGATCGCGGGGCAGGCCGGCGCTTAAAGGAATCACTCGTGCAGGAGGCGGCCCGGCTGGTGGCCTTCAACGAGGTGGTGGCGGTAGGCCTGTCCTCCGGGCTGCCGCTCACGCCCGGTCTCGGGGGCATGACCTGGGGCATGACCGTGGTCCGCGTGGCCGGCGCTCCGCCGCCGGCCGACCCCCGCGACCTCCCTCGGGGAGCGATCAACGTCGTCAGCCCCGGCTGCTTCGAGGCGATGCGGCCGTGTCTCCGCACGGGCGCGCTCTCAACCGGCTCGACGCGATCGACGGGCTGCCGGCGCTGGTGGTCAACGAGACGCTCGCCCGCGAGCACCTCGGTGGCGTTGCGGCGGTGGGGCAGAGGTGTTCCTGACCGGCGCCAGCCCGGACGAGCCGTGGGAAGTGCTCGGGGTGGTGGCCGACGTCCGCTATGACGGGCCGATGACCGCGGAGTCGTCGGCTGAGGCGTTCGTGTCTGTGAGGCAGCTGGAGCGGGCGCCGGTGTTCGTCGGGACGTCGTCGCCGACCATCGCGGTCCGGACCAACGGCGATCCGCTGGCGGTTGTCCCCTTCCTGCGGGAGACGGTGAACGCAGCCCGACCCGGCGCGAGCCTCGATGACGTGATGACGATGGAGGCCCGGCTGTCGGCGGCGGTGGCGCAGCCGCGCTTCTACGCCATCTTCGTCGGGTTCTTCGCAGCCCGCGCGCTCTTCCTCGCCACGTTTGGCATCTACGCGCTACTCAGCTATACGGTGTCGCAGCGCCGCCGCGAGATCGGGGTCCGCATGGCCCTCGGCGCGCAGCGCGGCGACATCCTCAGCCTCGTCGTCCGGCAGGGGGCGGCGCTCGTCGCGGTCGGGATCCTCCTCGGCCTCGTCGCAGCTGCCGGCTCGGTCCGCCTCCTCGAGAGCTTCCTGTTCGGCGTCGCCACAGGCGACCGGTTGACTTTCATGGCCGCGCCCCTCGTGTTGGCCGGCGTCGCTCTCGTCGCCTGTTGGCTACCGGGCAGGCGGGCGACCCGTATCGACCTGATGGACGCTTTACGAGTGGAGTAGTTGTACGCCGCCGGATGAGCGCGGCGTTCACGGCCGGCGCCCGTCTATTGCGCGTCACCACCGGAACGCCGTTCGCCACCGCGACCGCCGCGATCCAGAGATCGTTGCCGCCGATCATGGCGCCGTTCTGCCGCAAGTAACGGAACGCGCGTCCGTATGCCCAACTGACGTCCCGCGCGATCCAACGAACCGGATCTGCGTTCACGGTGACCGATGCAGCGGGGGGGCAGCGCCCTGGACCCCTTCGCTGACCGTCTTGGGGGTTCCTGCGGAGCCGCCGCATCGCTGGAGAACCCGGAGAATTCCGACCGAATTCCGCACTACCTCGTGAGAGAATCAACGCATGGCACCACGAAGAGGATGCGAAGAGCCAAGCGTACGGTCATCGCTCTGGATCTGGTCCCCGAATGGCCCGTGGCAGTAGACCGAGCAGCCCGGGGGCGAACCTGGATGAAAACGCCCCCAAGCGCGGGCGAGGGTCGTGGGACAAGGAGCCGGCGACCAGCGAGCAGCTTGACGCCAGCGCCAGGAAACCGAGGATGAGGACGATGACGAGACAGGCAGCCCACGAAAGGAGTCGGGATCGCGCAGCGCCATCCGCGAAGATCCTCGTGATCACACCCCATCCCGACAGCCTGCCGGCGAAGCCTGGACCCCCGGAAGCTTTCGACGACGACCTCGCGCCCGAGGACTGGGCAGACACTCTGCCCTGGGGCGATCGCACGACTACGGGCCGAGACTCGAACATCGTCAACCTGGTGTTCCACTCGAGGTGCGCGGGATACCGAAAACGACCGACCAGCCGGGCGCTCTACGACGGGATGCGCGCGGCGACGCCGACCGAGGAGCAGGCTCACGCCATCCGAACATGGCTCGACTATGCGACGGTCGAGCAACACTGGTTCGCCTGGGCCGAACGCGTCTACAGTTGGCGAATGCTCGCCAACGCCATGCGCAACGCAGGATTCACTGACCCGGAGAAGGTGCGAACGCTGAACGAGCACGCGGCCAGACGACACCTCATCCCGGCGAAGGACCGTCGACGCCGAGGCTGAGCAAGGGACGACGCGTGGGTCGCGGCCGCTATGGTGGGATTCACGGCAATCTATTGACCTTCGATTGGGACTATTCCCGCATTCCGGACTTCGATCGCACGTTGCTCGACACGTCGTGATCGGTTCTTCCGCTGCCGGGCGCATCCAACGGCTCTCGCGGCGCCGGGGCCTCGTCCGGGGCCGATGTCATTTGACTTCGGATGTCAGGCTCGGGGACGCGTGTCGTTCCAGCCGTCGAGTTGATACCATGCCTGCGACACCGAAGGAGAACACCACGATGCGCATGCCGACCCTGCTCTCCGGCTCCCGGCCTCGTCGCAACCTCTTCCGCATCGCCGGCGGCGCGGATCCCGGTTCCACCCGGGTCGTGCTCCTGCTGCTCGTGCTGTGGGCGGCGATGGGTGCAGCGGCAGTGACGGCCGCCGAACCCGTCGGGCCGAGCCCGGCGCCGGCGCAGTCGGCGGGGGACGAGGACGCCGGTGAAGAGCCCGAGGACACGGGCCTGCCCCTGGAGGTGGACCGGCTCGTTCCCCTCGACATGACCGAGGGGAGCTGGATCTCCCTCGACGTCAGCCCCGACGGCGAGACCATCGTCTTCGACTTCCTCGGCGACCTGTTCACCGTCCCCATCGCCGGCGGCGACGCGATCCAGCTCACCTCGGGGATGGCGTTCGACGCCCAGCCCCGGTTCTCGCCCGACGGCTCGCGCATCGTCTACACGTCGGACGCCGACGGCGGGCAGAACGTCTGGGTCATGGACAGCGACGGCTCCGACCCCGTGCAGATCTCGAAGGGCGCGTCGAACCGGGCCGAGTCGCCCGAGTGGATGCCGGACGGCGACTACGTGGTGGCGGCGATGGGCGCGTTCCGCCTCTCGGGGCTTCCGAAGCTGAAGCTCTTCCACGTGGACGGGGGCAGCGGCGTCCAGCTCATCTCCGAGCCCGACAACCTGAAGACCCTCGGCCCCGCCGTGTCGCCGGACGGGCGGTACATCTGGTACTCGAGGCGCACCGGCGACTGGCAGTACAACGCCCAGCTTCCCCAGTACCAGCTCGAGGCCTACGACGTGGAGACCGGCGAGCGCTACCCGCGCTCGTCGCGCTACGGGTCGGCCCTGCGGCCCACCCTGTCGCCGGACGGGCGGTGGCTGGTCTTCGGGACGCGGCACGACGAGCACACGGGGCTGGTGCTGCGCGACCTCGAGACGGGGGAGGAGCGGTGGCTGGCGTATCCGGTGCAGCACGACGACCAGGAGTCGCGGGCGACCCTCGACGTGCTGCCGGGCATGTCGTTCACGCCCGACTCGCGGCACCTCGTGGCCTCGTGGGGCGGCGGGCTGTGGAAGGTGCCGGTGGCGGGCGGGGCGGCCGAGAAGATCCCGTTCCGGGTGCGCTTCGACCTGACGCTGGGGCCGAAGGTCGAGTTCGACTATCCCATCGAGGACACGCCCACGTTCACGGTGCGGCAGATCCGCGACGGGGCGCCGTCGCCCGGCGGCGGGCGCATCGCGTTCACCGCCCTCGACCGCCTGTGGGTGGCCGACGCGGACGGCGGCAACCCGCGGCGGCTGACCGGCGACGACCGGTCCGAGCACTTCCCCGCGTGGTCGCCGGACGGGGCCTGGATCGCCTATTCGACCTGGGACGGCGAGCAGGGGCACCTCTACAAGGCGCGCGCCGACGGCGCCGGCGAGGCGGTGCGGCTGACCCGCGACGCCGCCGCGTACTACCGGCCGGCGTGGGGGCCGGGGGGCCGCATCGTGTCGGTGCGGGGGCCGGTGCGGGCCTACCTGACGCAGGGCGAGGGCGGCACGCCGGGCACCGAGATCGTCTGGGTGCCCGCCGATCCGGCGGGCGACGACGGGTCGGCGGCGACGCTGATCGCCCCCTCCGACCGGCGCGCCTGGCCGCATTTCACGGCCGGGTCCGACCGCATCCACCTGTTCAAGGCCCCCGACGCGCTGGTGTCCATCCGCTGGGACGGCACCGACGAGAAGGAGCACGTGAAGGTCGAGGGCCCGACCCCGGCCGGGGCGACGGACGGGCTGAGGCCGACGCGCATCGTCATGGCGCCGCGCGGCGACCAGGCCCTGGTCGAGCTGCAGCGCAACGTCTACACGGTGACCGTCCCGCGGCTGGGGACGGCCCCCACCATCAACGTGTCGAACCCCGAGAACGCGGCGTTCCCGGCGCGGCGGCTGACCGACCTGGGGGGCGAGTTCCCGGCGTGGAGCGCGGACGGGCGGACGGTGCACTGGTCGCTGGGCAACGCGTGGTTCTCGTACGACCTCGACGAGGCGCGGGCGTTCGAGGAGCGCCGGGAGGCGGAGGCGGAAGCGGAGGACGAGGCGGCTGACGACGGGGCCGCGGAGGAGGACGAGCCCGCGGACGCCGGACCGGGCGACGACGCGGACGACGGGGGCGCCGGGCCGGACCAGGACGAGGGCGGCGGTGGCGCCGACGACACGGACGATGCGGCGGCGCGGACGCGGACGACGAGTTCAGGGCCGCCGAGGTCCGTGTCGTCATCGACGCCGCGCGCGACCTGCCGGAAGGCGTGGCGGTGCTGCGCGGCGCGCGCGCCGTCACCATGAACGGCGAAGAGGTCATCGACGACGCCGACATCGTGGTGCGCGGGCCGCGCATCGAGGCGGTGGGGGCGCGCGGCGCGGTGGACGTGCCCGCCGGGGCCGCCGTCATCGACGTGTCGGGGCGCACCGTGGTGCCCGGCTTCGTCGACACCCACGCGCACCTGCGCGCGCGCGACGAGCTGCACCGCACCGACGTGTGGCCGTACCTGGCGAACCTCGCCTACGGCGTCACCACCACGCGCGACCCCCAGACCGGCAACACCGAGGTGCTGTCGTACGCCGACATGGTGCGCGCGGGGACGGTGCTCGGGCCCCGCATCTACTCCACCGGCCCCGGCGTCTTCTGGCAGGACGGCATCGACACCGAGGACGAGGCGCGCGACGCCCTCAAGCGCTATGCCGACTACTTCGACACCAAGACCATCAAGATGTACGTGGCGGCGGCGCGCAAGGGCCGCCAGCACATCATCGCCGCCGCGCGCGAGCTCGGCCTCATGCCGACCACCGAGGGGGCGCTCAGCATCCGGCTGAACCTGACCGAGACCCTCGACGGCTACCCCGGCCTCGAGCACTCCATTCCCATCTTCCCGGTGTACGGCGACTACGTGCGGCTCTTCGCCGAGACGGGGCGCGTCTACACCCCCACCCTGCTCGTGTCCTACGGGGGACCGTGGGCCGAGAACTGGTTCTACAGCCGCGAGAACCCCCACGACGACGCCAAGCTGCGGCGCTTCGTGCCCCACGACGAGATCGACGCGCGCACCCTGCGGCGCGGGCAGTGGTTCCGCGACGGGCAGCACGTGTTCGAGCGGCACGCGCGCTTCGTGCGCGACCTCGTCGAGGCGGGCGGCCGCGCCGGGGTGGGCAGCCACGGCCAGCTCCAGGGGCTGGGCTATCACTGGGAGCTGTGGGCGATGGCCGCGGCGGGCATGAAGGCGCACGACGCGCTGCGCATGGCCACCCTCATGGGGGCCGACGCCATCGGCCTCGCCGGCGACCTCGGCTCGATCGAGCCCGGCAAGCTCGCCGACCTCGTGGTCCTCGCCGGCAACCCGCTCGACGACCTGCGGAACACCAACACCGTCGAGCAGGTCATGCTGAACGGCCGCCTCTACGACGGCGACACCCTCGACGAGGTCTACCCGCGCGAGCGCCCGCTGCCGCCGCTGTGGTGGTGGGACGAGGAGCCCGACGGCGTCCCCGGCCTGGGCCGGTGAGCGGCGCGCCGCCGCCGACTGCTTGACATGGTGCAGGCACGCATGTAGGTTCGTGATGTCATGCCTGCGACACAGCTGACGCTCCGCAACGTCGACCCGGAGCTCTCGAAGCGGCTTCGGGCCATCAGCCAGGAGACCGGGGACAGCTTGAACGGTACGGTGTTGCGCCTCTTGCGCGAGGCCGTGGGGGTGAGCGCACGCCGCGAACGCCTCAGGCGCTACGCCGGCTGGACGGCCGACGACCTCGAAGAGTTCGACGCCGAGTTGCGAGCGCAACGCGTCGTCGACGCGCGGTTCTGGGAATGACGCCCACCGAGAAGGTCGTCCTGGACACCAGCGCGTACTCTCGTTTTCGCTCCGGGCATCTCGAGGTGACGGAGTGGATCGCCCTGGCGTACACGGTCGTCGTGCCGGTGACGGTGCTCGGCGAGTTGGACGCCGGATTCGAGCTGGGCCGGCGGGCGCCCGAGAACCGGCGCATCCTGGCCGAGTTTCTCGACGAGCCCTTCGTCAGGGTCCTCGACGTGACCGCCTCGACCGTTCGACACTACGCGCGAATCTATGCGGCCCTGCGCCGAGCCGGCACGCCGATCCCCATCAACGACATGTGGATCGCGGCCGCGACGGTGGAGTGCAACGGCCATCTGCTGACTTTCGATCGCGACTACTCCCGCATCCCGAACTTCGATCACACGCTGTTCGATACGCCCTGACCCCGCTTCCGCGTCGAGAACCGGGAGGGAAGGGGCGGCGTGCGGCCTGCTCACGTCTCCGGATCGGCCTCCACCTCGCGCAGGTAGTAGCCGAGGGCTGCGATGGACCCGAGCCGGCTCGGGGTCAGAAGGTCGCCCGGCCGCAGGAGCTCGGTCCCCCGGCCTGGGTCGGTGAGCCGGGCGTGCGCGCCGTGCGAGGAGCCGGTATCGAGGCGACGACCCGCCGGCACCGGTAGAATGACACGATCATGCGCGCGCCCACCTACGCCGACGACTGGCGCCTTCCGCCGTTTCGGCTCTCGAACTACGCGAACATGATCAGAGCGGGATGGACCGACGGCGAGCTCGAACGCTTCATCCTGCGCGACCTCCCGCGGCAGTTCCACGCCCTGAACCGGGAGACCCAGAGGCGAGAGCTGGAACGGGGGGTCGGCGTGACCGGAACGCGCTGGGACGCGCTGATCGCGGCCGTGAGCGAGCAGCTCGCGCTGACTCACGGTCTCCCCGTACCGGCCTGGGTCGACGAACCCGAACGGTTCCTCGACGAGACGTGGGTGCTCGCCCAGGGCGCGCTGAACCGACGGCAGTGCCTGATGTACGCCCCCGGCCCGTTTCTGCGGCACGGCGCCGTCCCCCATCCGGACGAGTTCAACGAACGGGCGGGAGACACGGATGAGTGGGCCCCTGCTTGATCGAGCGACAATCGAGCGGCTCTTCGAGGAGCTCGCGGAAGAGCTCAGGTTCGCGCGAGCGCGGGTCCAGCTCTACGTGATCGGCGGCGCGGCGATGACCATGAGCTTCGACCGGGACCGGACCACGCAGGACGTGGACGCCAGGATCGAAGCGGGGCATGGCAAGCTGGTCCAGGCCGCCCGGAAGATCGCACGGAAGCGAGGGCTCAGCGACAACTGGCTCAACGAGCAGGCGACCGCGTGGATGCCGCGTGCAGCGGACACGGCCGCCCGGGTCCTGTACAACTCCCCGTACCTGACGATAACGGGAGCGTCACCGAAACACCTGCTCGCGATGAAGCTCGACGCCGGACGGCCGCAGGACATCGAGGACGCCAAGGTGCTGATGAAGCGGCTCGGCATCTCGGACGCGGCCGAAGCGGCCGGCATCCACGCGAGGTTGTACCCCGGGGAACGGATGAAGGCGCACGCCGTCGAGGGGCTGGCGCGGATAAGCCGCGAGCTGGCCCGGGAAGCAGGGGGCCCCGAGGACACGCCGCGCGAGCACGGGCGCTGAAGATCGAGTCAGAACAGCTTCACCTCGACCGTCTCGCCCTCCTCGACGATGTCGGTGCGGGCGGGGATCTCGATGTAGCCGTCGGCCTGCGACATGCTCGTGATGTCGCCCGAGGCCTTGAAGGCGGGCACGGCCCGGCCGTCGACGACGCGGACGGTATAGAACTGATGCCGGCCGGGGGTCGAGACGAAGCGCCGGGCGGCCGGCACCGAGGCGGTGCGGAAGCGGTGGGGCGGCAGGCGGGCCACCTTGCGCAGCACCGGCACCAGCAGCATGTAGGCGTTGGACAGGCACGAGGTGGGGTAGCCGGGCATGCCGAGGACGAGGGTGCCATTGATGACGCCGCACGCCGTGGGCTTGCCGGGCTTGACGGCGATGCCGTGGAACAGCAGCTCGCCCTTGTCGCGGATGACGTCGAGGGTCAGGTCGCGCTCGCCGACGGAGCTGCCGCCCGAGAAGACGAGGAGGTCGTGGTCGAGGCACGCGTCCACGGTGCGGCCCAGCTCGTCGAGGCTGTCGGGGGCGGTGGGCAGCGGCGTCGGGACCCCGCCGTGCTCGCGGACGACGGCGCCGAGGGTGAACCGGTTGATGTCGTAGATCTGGCCGGGGCCGAGGGGCTGCCCCGGCGGCGCGATCTCGCCGCCCGTGGACAGGAGGGCGACGCGCGGCCGGGCGTACACGTCGATCTCGGCGATGCCGAGGGCCGCGATGGACCCGAGCCGGCTCGGGGTCAGGAGGTCGCCCGCGCGCAGCAGCTCGGTGCCGCGGGTGATGTCGGCGCCGCGGCGCCCGATGTGCTGCCGGGGATAGACGGGGGTGAACACCGCGACCTCGCGGGGGTTGCGGCGGTCGGTCTCCTCGACCATGACCACGGCGTCGGCGCCGCCCGGCATCGGCGCCCCGGTGGCGATCTGCGTGCACTGCCCCGGCTCGAGGGTCCGGGTGGGGACGTCGCCGGTGTGCACCGTCTCGACGCAGTCGAGCAGCCGCGGGTCCGTCCGGCTGGCCCCGAAGGTGCTCTCGGCGACCACCGCGTAGCCGTCCATGGCGGCGCGGTCGAACGGCGGCACGTCCTGGCCGGCCGCCACCGGGGCGGCGAGCACGCGGCCCACCCCCGCGTCCAGCTCGACCCGCTCCGTCCGGTCGAGGGGCCGGGCCGCCTCGTCGGCCAGCCGCAGGGCCTCCTCGACGGGGATGGTCTTGCGTATCGGCCGCATCTTCGTTCCGGTCATGGTTCTACCGCGACACCTCGCGCACCATGTGCCCCAGCTCGGGCAGCACCAGCCGGGTCATGCCCAGCCGCACCGCGGCCCACGAGCCGGGGAGGGCGATGACGATCTTGCCCCTCGCGGCGCCCGCGACGGCGCGCGACAGCATCGCGGCGGGCCCGATCTCCTCGAAGCTCAGCGCCCGGAACAGCTCGCCGAAGCCGTCGAGGCGCTTCTCGATCAGGTCCGAGAGCACCTCGTAGCTGCCGTCGCGGCGGCTGATGCCGGTGCCGCCGGTGGTGATGACGGCCTGCGTCGCGTCGGCCTCCAGCTGGCGCTCGATCGCGGCCCGCAGGTCGACCGGCTCGTCGCGCACGATCTCGTGGCCCAGCACCCGGTGCCCGGCCTCGGCCAGCAGCGTCCGCAGCAGCCGTCCGCCGGTGTCGGTCTCCTCGGTCCGCGTGTCGCTGACGGTGATGACGTGGCAGCCGACGGCGTCGGGGGAGGCGGCGCGGTGCTCCTCGTGGCTCATGGCGGTGATGATACCTGTTACCATCCGGCCATGCGCATCCCTGCCCGGCGTTCCCCGGGGGCGGCCGGCCCCGCGGCGGCGGATTCGGCGCCGCTCTCGCGCCAGCGACAGCCCCCCCGACGTTCCCCGGCGGCCGGTCCCGCGGCGGCGACCTCGGCGCCGCTCCTGCGCCGACGACAGTCCGCCCGGCGTTCCCCGGCGGCGGCGGGTCCCGCGGCGTCGCTCCTCGTCGCGGCCGCCGGCCTCCTGGCGGCGGCGCTCCTGGCCGCAACCCCCGCCGCGCAGCTCGAGCCCGAGGCGGCCGGGTGGGTCGAGACCACCCTGGCCGGGATGACCCTCGACGAGAGGGTCGGCCAGCTCGTCATGCCGTCGTTCCGGTCCACGTACCTCAGCACCGACAGCGCCGAGTTCGACCGGCTCGCGGCCCTGGTGCGCGAGCAGCACCCCGGCGGGTTCCTGATGTTCGGCGGCCGCGACCCCGCCCCCGACGTGCTCCTCAACCCCAGCTACGCGCGCTCCACCCTGGGGCAGCCGCTGGCCGGGGCGTCCATCAACAACCGGCTCCAGGCCCTCTCGGCGCTGCCGCTGCTGAACGCGGCCGACTTCGAGACCGGCATCGGGTTCCGGCTGCGCGGCGGCACCACCTTCCCCCGCGCGATGGCGTTCGGGGCGGCGGGCGACGAAGGGCTGGCGTTCGAGGCGGGGCGCGTCACCGCGGTCGAGGCGCGGGCCCTCGGCGTGCACGTCAACTTCGCGCCGGTCGCCGACGTCAACAACAACCCCCGCAACCCCGTCATCAACACGCGCTCGTTCGGCGAGGACCCGGCGGTGGTGGCGCGCCTCGCCTCGGCCTGGGTGCGCGGCCTGCAGGCGGGGGGCGTGGTGGCCACCCTCAAGCACTTTCCGGGCCACGGCGACACCGACGTCGACTCGCACCGCGGGCTGCCGCTCATCGCGCATCCCCGGGCGCGCCTCGACCGGGTCGAGCTGCCGCCGTTTCGCGCCGGCCTGGCGGCCGGGGCGGGAGCGGTCATGACGTCTCACGTGGCCATGCCGCGCCTCGACCGCGGCGCGACCCGGCCCGCCACCGTGAGCCCGCCGATAGTCACGGGCCTGCTGCGCGGCGACCTGGGGTTCGACGGGCTGGTGTACACCGACTCGATGCGCATGCGCGGCATCACCAACGAAATGTCGCCGGGGCGGGCGGCGGTGGCGGCGGTGGCGGCGGGGCACGACGTCGTGGTGCATTCTCCCGATGACGCGGCCGCGTTCGCGGGCCTCCGGCGGGCGGTCGATCGGGGGACGTTGACCGAGGCCCGGGTCGACGCCTCGGTGCGCCGTATCCTCGCGGCGAAGGCGGCGCTCGGTCTGCACCGGACACGGGCGGTCAGCCTCGACGACCTGCCGCGGGTGGTCGGCGCCCGGAGTCACCGCGCGGTGGCGGCCGAGGTGAGCCGCCGCGGCCTGACGCTCCTCCGCGACGAGCGAGGCGACGTGCCCCTGACGCTGCCCCGGTCCGCGGCCGTCCTCTACCTGTCGGTGCTGGACTATCCCTCGGGCTGGGGCAACGGCGCCCCGAGCCGCACGTTCATCCCCGAGCTGCGGGCCCGGTGGCGGAACGTGACCGCGGTCGAGGTGTCGGACCACACCTCGCAGGACGAGCTCGACCTCGTGGAGGCGAGCGCCGGCCGCTACGACGCGGTCGTCGCGTCGGTCTTCGTACGCGCCGCCTCGTCCAGCGGGCGGCTCGACCTGGCGCCCGGCGTCGTCCGGCTCCTGCGCGACGTCGCCCGGGGCGCCGCGCGGCGCGACCAGCCGTTCGTCACCGTGTTCTTCGGCAACCCCTACGTCGCGACGGCCCTGCCCGAGCTGCCCGCGATGCTGCTGACCTACGACCTCTACGATCTGGCCGAGGCCTCGGCGGTGCGTGCGGTGGCCGGAGAGGCAGCCATCGGCGGGCGTCTCCCCATCACCCTCGGCGACGGGTTCCCCGCCGGCCACGGGCTGACCCGCGCCGCCCGCCGGCGGTGACGCCGTCGCCGCCCCGGCACCCTCCGGCCGGCGCCCCCGCCCCGCCTCGACCGCGACGCGCCCCGCGCGGCCACAGCGATGCCGACCCGATCGGGACACCGTCGGCACATGCGCGATATCATTCACACATGACGTTGACGGTTCCGGAAGTACTGGGAATCATGGCGCTGGTCCTCGCCACGGCCCGGTTTCTCGCGTCCAGGCTGGACTCCATCAGGGTCGACAACACCGCGGCGCACGCTGCGATCACCGAGAACGTCAAGGAGAACCAGCGGCAAATCGGGTCGCTCGGGGCCAAGGTCGACGCCATCACCGAGAATGTCAAGGAGAACCAGCGACAAGTCGCGTCGCTCGGAGCCAAGGTCGACGCCATCGCCGTCGACGTGGCGTACCTGCGCGGCCGGCAGGAGGAAACCGCCGTCGGTGTCGCGTATCTTCGTGGCCGGCAGGAGGAACGCGATCGAACGGCGACCGGTTAGCGAGCGTGCTTCCACCGAGGCCGGGGACCTGCTCCGTGGCGGGGTTGGTGCGCCGGTGCATCTGGGTTACCATGCACGACTGGATCTGAGCGTACGCTGAGCGTGTTCCGACCCGCGTCTGAACGCGCAGGAAGGTTGACTGCGATGACGGCCAGAGGCTTGGTGGGTTGGCTCGGTGTCGTGCTCGTGGCCGGCGGGGCCGGTCAGGCGCGAGCACAGGCGCCCGCGGCGGCGCCGCCGGCGCCGGAGGCGACACGGGTCGCGGAAGCCGCTTCCACGCCGCGCGCATTGCTCGACCGTTACTGCGTGGCTTGCCACAACGACCGCACGCTCCAGGCCGGCCTGACCCTGCAGAGCATCGACACCGATCGCGTCGGCCACGTCGCCGATGAGGTCGAGGCGTGGGAGAAGGTCGTCCGCAAGCTGCGGGGCCGGGCGATGCCGCCGCCGGGCCGGCCGCGGCCCGAGCCCGAGGCCTACGACGCGGCCGCCCACGTCCTCGAGACCGCCCTCGACGCCGCCGCCGCGGCCGACCCCAACCCGGGCCGCCCGCCCATCCACCGCCTGAACCGCGTCGAGTACCGCAACGCCATCCGCGACCTGCTCGCCCTGGAGATCGACGAGCGCGAGCTGCTGCCGCCCGACGAGTCGGGCTACGGGTTCGACAACATCGCCGACGTGCTGGCGATCTCCCCCGTCCTCCTCGACCGCTACATGGTCGCGGCCGAGAAGATCAGCCGGCTCGCCCTCGGCGACGCGTCGATCCGGCCCGCCGTCGAGACCTACACCGTCCCCTACACGAAGTGGCAGGAAGGCCGCATGAGCGAGGAGCTGCCGTTCGGCTCGCGCGGCGGCCTCGCGGTGCGCCACCACTTCCCCCTCGACGGCGAGTACGTCATCCGCCTCGAGCTGCAGCGCGCCTACGGCAACCACATCCGCGGGCTGCAGGAGCCGAACGACGTCGAGCTGCGCCTCGACCGCGCCCGCATCGGCGAGTTCACGGTCGGCGGCGACGGGGTGCGGGCGCCGTGGAACGCGGTGTCGCGGCCCTCGCTCTACGAGCAGACCGCCGACGAGGGGCTGGAGGTGCGGCTGCAGGTGAAGGCGGGCACGCGCCTCGTCAGCGCCGCGTTCCTCGACCGCGCGGCGGTGGCCGAGGGCGTCCTCGAGCCGGTGCCGGGGGTGTCGAGCCTCGCCTACTCGCGCGACCGCAACGCGGCGATGGCCCTCGACAGCATCGAGATCAGCGGCCCCTACGGCGGGGCGACGCCCGAGGACACGCCCAGCCGGCGACAGGTCTTCTCGTGCTACCCCGAGACGGCGGCCGAGGAAGCCGCCTGCGCGGCCGAGATCCTGTCCGGCCTCGCCCGGCGGGCGTTCCGCCGCCCCGTCGACGACGCCGACGTCGGGCCGCTCCTCGCGCTCTACGAGGAGGGCCGGCGCGAGGGCGGCTTCGAGCAGGGCATCCAGTTCGCGGTGCGGGGCGTCCTCATCGACCCCGAGTTCCTGTTCCGCATCGAGCGCGACCCGGCCGGGGCGGCGCCCGGCAAGGCCCATCCGGTCAGCGACCTCGAGCTGGCGTCGCGCCTGTCGTTCTTCCTGTGGAGCAGCCTGCCCGACGACGCGCTGATCGACGTCGCCGCGGCCGGCCGGCTGCGCGAGCCGGGCGTGCTCGAGGCCCAGGTCGCGCGCATGCTCGACGACCCGCGCTCGGACGCGTTCGTCGACAACTTCTTCGGGCAGTGGCTGCTGCTGCGCAACATGCGGACGGTGGCCCCCGACCCCGACGCGTTCCTCGACTTCGACGAGAACCTGCGCGAGGCGATGGAGCAGGAGACGGCCCTCTTCGTCGAGAGCCAGGTGCGCGGCGACCGCAGCGTCCTCGACCTCCTGCGGGCCGAGTACACCTACCTGAACGAGCGCCTCGCCCGGCACTACGGCGTGCCCAACGTCTACGGCAACCACTTCCGTCAGGTGCCGGTCGCCGCCCACGGCCGGGGCGGGGTGCTGGGCCAGGGCAGCGTCCTGACCGCCACCTCGTACCCCAACCGCACCTCGCCGACCAAGCGCGGGCTGTGGGTGCTCGAGAGCCTGCTGGGGACGCCGCCCCCGCCGCCCCCGCCCGAGGTGCCGGGGCTGCCCGACGCGAACCATCCCGAGGAGGCCCGCCGGCTCTCGATGCGCGAGCGCATGGAGGTCCACCGCATCAGCCCCGTCTGCGCGAGCTGCCACGTGCTGATGGACCCCCTGGGCTTCTCGCTCGAGAACTACGACGGCATCGGGGCGTGGCGGACGACCGAGGAGGGCGCCCCCATCGACGTGTCGAGCACCCTGCCCGACGGCTCGCGGTTCGCGGGTCCGGCCGGGCTGCGCGACATCCTGCTCGGCGCCGAGGAGCGTTTCGTCGAGACCGTGACCGAGAAGCTCCTGACCTATGCCCTGGGCCGGGGGGTCGAGTACTTCGACGGGCCCGCCGTCCGCGCCGTCGCGCGCGGGGCGGCGGCCGACGACTACCGCTGGTCGTCGATGATTCTCGGCGTCGTCGAGAGCACTCCGTTTCAGATGAGGAGATCGCGAGAGCCATGATTGTCACCAGGAAGCACCTCCCGCGTCGTACGTTCCTCCGCGGCCTCGGCGTGACCCTGGCGTTGCCGATGCTCGACGGCATGGTGCCCGCGTTCGGCCTGCGCGCCGGCGCGGCCGAGACGGTGCGCCGCCTCGGCGTCGTGTACGTGCCCAACGGCATGTACATGCAGAACTGGACGCCGTCCGGCGCCGGGGCCCTCGACATCACCGAGACCCTGCGGCCGCTCGCCGCGCACCGCGAGCGCATGGTCATGATCAGCGGGCTGTGCAGCCACGAGGGCATCGCCCGCCCCGGCGAGGGGGCCGGCGACCACGCCCGCGCCGCCGGCGCGTTCCTGACCGGCGTGCACCCGAAGAAGACCGAGGGGCACGACATCCGGGCCGGCGTCTCGATGGACCAGATCGCGGCCCGCGTGCTCGGGCAGGAGACCCAGCTCGCGTCGCTCGAGCTGTCGCTCGAGTCGGCGGAGCGGGCGGGGTCGTGCGACCCCGGCTACAGCTGCGCCTACGCCAACACCCTGTGCTGGAGCAGCCCCACGACGCCCCTGCCGATGGCCAGCGACCCCCGCGCCGTCTTCGAGCGGCTCTTCGGCACCGGCGGCACCACCGACCCCGCGGCGTGGCTCGCCGCCCGCCGGCACGACCGCAGCCTGCTCGACATGGTGACGGCCAAGGTGGCGCGGCTCCGCAAGGAGCTCGGCCCCCGCGACCAGGTGAAGCTGGACGAGTACCTCGGCGCGGTGCGCGACGTCGAGCGGCGCATCCAGATGGCCGAGCAGCAGTCGACGCGCGAGCTGCCCGCGATGGATCAGCCGGCCGGCGTGCCCGACCGCTTCGTGGACCACGCCAAGCTGATGTTCGACCTGCAGGTGCTCGCGTGGCAGGCCGACCTGACCCGGATCACCACGTTCATGCTGGGGCACGAGACGAGCAACCGCGCCTACCCCGAGATCGGGGTGCCCGACGCCCACCACGCGCTGTCGCACCACGGCGGCGACCGGGTGCTCATCGAGCGGCTGAAGAAGGTCGACCACCACCTGACCGAGATGTTCGCCTACTACATCGACCGGCTCGCGTCGGTCGAGGACGGGGACGGCACCCTGCTCGACTCCGCGATGGTGATGTACGGCAGCGGCTTGAGCGACGGCAACCGCCACAACCACCACGACCTGCCGACCCTGCTCGTGGGCGGCGCCGGCGGCCGCCTCGGCGGCGGGCGCCACGTGCGGGTGGCCGAGGACACGCCCAACACCAACCTGTTCCTGGCCATGCTCGACAAGCTGGGGCGTGCCCATCGACAAGATGGGCGACAGCACCGGCCGGGTGAACGCGCTGTCGGTGTGACGGTCGGCGCCGGGCGGTGGAACGGCGCCGGTTCGCGGGAGTTCGGCAGGGTTGCCTCGGGGCGGCGGCCGCACGTGCGGCGCAGTTCGCCGGGACGGCGTCGGTCACGTTGACCGTACGGGCGCCCAGGCGGATCGGTCGAGCGAGGCGCCTGCGGAGCGCGGTCGGGGCACGTGCCCCCGCACCGCAGGTGGATCCCTCAAGCGGGCACACTGGACTGGTCGTTGGCGGCAGGTCAGAGGGAGTGACGGGAATGCAGGGACGAACCGTAGCCGGAGCCTCTCGCGGATGCGGGCGACGGTCCCACGAGTGGGCGTTGGCCGCCGTCATGGCGGTGGCGCTCGCGGCCCTACCGGTCGCCCCGGCCGCGGCCGAGGACGCGCCGCTCGCCGACGCCGCGGAGCGCCAGGATCGGGGCGCGGTGCGAGCGCTGCTGGCGGAGTCGGCGGCCGTCGATGCCCGGCAGCCCGACGGGGCGACCGCCCTCCACTGGGCCGCGCACTGGAACGACGTCGAGACCGCGCGATTGCTCGTCGCGGGCGGGGCCGATGTGAACGCGGCGAACGACCTCGGCGTGACCCCCCTCGCCCTGGCCGCCCTCAACGCCGGCGCGGAGCTGGCGGACGTCCTGCTGCGCGCCGGCGCCGACCCCGGCGCGACGCGTCCCGGGGGCGAGACGGTCCTGATGACCGCCGCCCGCACCGGCAACCCCGACCTCGTGCGGCTGCTGGTAGCGGCTGGCGCCGACGTCCGCGGGACCGCGCACTTCCGGGCTCAGACCCCGCTGATGTGGGCGGCGTCGGAAGGGCATGCGAGCGTTGCGCGCCTCTTGATCGAGGCCGGCGCCGACGTGCACGCGCGGTCCGTGCACGGGACCACCGCCCTGCTGCTCGCGGCCCGCAACGGCGACGTCGAGACCGCGCGGGCGCTCCTGGACGGCGGCGCCGACGTCGACGCGGGCGAGCCGTATCTGGCCTTCGACGCCCGCGTCGACGTCGAGGAATCGCAGACCTCGGGCCGGACCCCGCTGCTCGTGGCGAGCGCCAGCCTGGTGGCGATCAGCGGCTGGGAGTACGAGCTCGACGTCGCGCCGAGCACCCACGAGGCCCTCGCCCTGTTCCTCCTCGAGCGCGGCGCCGATCCCAACGTGCCCGACAGCATCGGCCGGACCGCCCTGCACGCGGCCGTCGAGACCGGCAAGGCCGACCTCGTGAAGGCGCTCCTCGACCACGGCGCCGACCCCAACGCCCGGCTCACCCGGGCCCCGTTCGTCTTCAAGGGCGACTTCATCTCGTACGGCCGCTACGTGGGGGCGACCCCCCTCTGGCTGGCCGCGGCGGCGCGCGTGCCCGACCCCGAGATTCTGCAGGCGCTGGCCGCGGCCGGCGGCGACCCCGGCACGCCCGCGAACGACGGCACCACCCCCCTGATGGCCGCGGTCGGCGTGGTGCTGAACGAGGCGCGGCAGCCCACTCTGGACCAGTCACTCGAGCTCGTGACCCTGCTCGTCGACATGGACATCGACCTGAACGCGGTCGACCGGCGCGGCCGCACCGCCATGCACGGCGCGGCCCGCCTCGCCAAGAACGCCATCGTCGAGGTGCTCGCCGAGAACGGCGCGCGCGTGGACATCGCCGACGGCCGCGGCCTCACCCCGCTCGACGTCGGCACCGTGTCCCGTCCGCTGCACCCCGACACCGAGCGCCTGCTCCGCCGCCTCGGCGCCACGAGCATCAACGACGGCTCCCGGTAGGCGTCCGCGCTGCGAAGGGTGCCGCTTCCCGCGGCCGGCGCCGCCGCCAGCGGGACGCGGTCGGCGACGACCGGAGCCGCAGATGGCTCTCCAGGTCAGTCCGGGTCAGGGATCCGTCTCTCGGAACCGTGCCCCGGCTGGAGGACGCCGACTCGTGGCAGGGTCCGTCGGAGCGGTCGGTGGGAGCCGCAAGGCGATTGACGGGCCGGGACCGCGTTGGAGTTCAGGAATGGAAGCGACCCGATTCCAGCTCCGGCACTTCGGGGCCGCGCTACTTGCCGTCCAGCTTGGCGCGTGCGCCGGTGCTCCCGCCGATGACCCGTCGCCGCCTCCCGGGCCGGAAGCCGTCGCGGGATGGCGGATGGTCGACCTGAGCCACGCCTACGGCGGCGACACCCTCTACTGGCCCACCGACACGACCGGATTCCACCTGGAGACGCTGGCCGAGGGCCCGACGCCCGGCGGCTACTTCTACGCGGCGCGCGAGTTCGCGACGGCCGAGCACGGCGGCACCCACCTCGACGCGCCGTCCCACTTCGCCGAAGGCGGCGACGACGCGGCGGCCGTCCCGCTGGAGCGCCTCATCCTCCCCGGCATCGTCATCGACGTCACCGAGGCGGCGGCCGCCGACCCCGACTACCAGCTCGCGGCCGAGGACGTTCTCGCGTGGGAGGCCGAGCACGGCCCGGTGCCGGCCGGGGCGGCCGTGCTGATCAGCACCGGCTGGGCCGCCCGCTGGCCCGACGCCCTCGCCTACCTCGGCGACGACACCCCGGGCGAGACGGCCAACCTGCACTTCCCGGGCATCGGCGCCGACGCGACCCGGCTGCTGGTGGAGGACCGCGGGGCCGGGCTGCTGGGCATCGACACCGCCAGCATCGACCACGGTCCCTCGACCGACTTCATTGCCCACCAGATCGGCGCGGCGGCCGGCGTCCCCAACCTGGAGAACCTCGCCGATCTCTCCGGCCTGCCTCCCACCGGGTTCCTGCTCGCGGCCCTGCCGATGAAGATCGAGAACGGCACCGGTGCTCCCGTCCGTGCCGTGGCGCTGGTCCCGCCCCGGTGATGCGCCGGCGGAGCGCCGGCGCCTGTTCGGCCCGCGCGCCGCCGTCAATCAGGTAGACGAACACGTTGGTGTCCCGGAACACGCGGCTCAGGCCAGCCCTCGCGGAGCCGCGAGACGTAGGCGTCGGCCTCTTCGTCCGCCCAGAGCTCGCGGCCGACGCCACGCAACGCCAGGATGGGGTCGGCCGGCGCCCGTTGGGTATCAATGACGTGCTCCATGGTGGGTGCCCTGCGTCAGCGGACCGATCGTCCTATTCGAAGATGTCGTCCACTGGCAGCCTGAACCCGGGGAGCACGTCCCCGCCGGTGAGCACCGCACCGGGCGCGAGCGTCTCGGGCTCGCCGCGGTCCTGATGGACCTGCACCGTACGTGAGGCCGGGTCGATCACCCAGACCTGAAGGACACCGGCCGCGAAGTACTCGCGGAGCTTGCGCCGCACCTGGTCCGGCCTATCCGTCGGGGAAAGGACCTCGACCGTCAGCTCTGGGGCCACGTCGAGAAAGCCCTCTTGCCGCTCTCGGCGCGCGTTCCGATCGTGGGACAGGAACAGGACATCCGCCGCCCGCACGGTATCCGGATTCCGGGCGGTGAAAATGCCCACCTCGCCGGCCATGACGATGCCCAGATTCTGCGTACGGACGAAGTGCTTGAGGGCCGCGGCCACGTTCGCCTCGATGCGCCCGTGGGTGGGGTTGGTCGGCGTCATGGGCACGACGCGGCCGGCGACGAGCTCGCACGGGTTCACCCCCGGCATGCGCAGCAGCTCGTCGCCTGTCAGCAGCCGGGTCGATTCACGGGTAGAGGTTGCAGGTTCCATACCAGAATCTCAGGCTCCCGTACGGCGCTCAGATGCGCCCCGCGAGCCACCGCCGGAACGATGTCGGGCTCTCCGTGGACCGGCGCCCCGCCAACAGGCCCTCGATGCTGATGTCTTCATCGAGGTCCCCCCAGTGAATGCCTTGGCCGCCACCGGTCAGCCGCCAGTTGTCGCGCTCTTGCCGTGTGGCGTGCTCAAGACGGGGGTACCATTCAAGCGGTGCCGAGATCCGCCGGCCGTCGCCGAGCTCGACCGTCAGTGCATGGTCGGTGAAGACGACTCGTGCGGCCGCGGTAGCTGCGTCAACCGGAGAAGTAGTCATCCCATGCCTCGGCGAACATCGTGCGCCTCGATTCTATCAGCGTGCGAATTCGCCCAAGTTCTCGCTGACTGAACGCGCCTCCGCTCGCCAACCTCACCGGGTGGAGCCAGAACTTGGCGACGGCATCGTCTCGTTCGACATGAACGTGCGGCGGCTCACGTCCATCGCTCGAGTAGAAGAAGTACCGATAGGGGCCGTCGCGAAGAATGGTCGGCATCACACTCGCGGAATCGCGACTGCAATCCTGTTGCCATGTCCACCTCCCTTGAACCGTGTCGTCAAGAAGGCTCGCGCATGAGCCGCCAGAGCTTCTCGGGCCGCAGCATCATGTCGACGTGCCGGACGCCGAACGGGCTCAGGGCGTCGACGGCGGCGGCGACGATGCACGGGGTCGAGCCGATGGTGCCCGCCTCGCCGACCCCCTTCGCGCCGAGCGGGTTGACGGGGGTCGGGGTGACGGTGTGGTCGAGCTCGAAGCGCGGGAAGTCGGCCGCGCGGGGGAGGGCATAGTCCATGAACGACCCTGTCAGGGGCTGGCCGTCGCGGTCGTAGACGACCTCCTCGACGAGGGCCTGGCCGATGCCCTGGGCGAGGCCGCCGTGGAGCTGCCCGTCGACGATGAGGGGGTTGATGAGGTGGCCGGCGTCGTTGACCGCGACCATCTTCAGCAGCCGCGGCTCGCCGGTCTCGCGGTCCACCTCGAGCATCGCGATCTGGCACCCGAACGGGAACGTGTTGTTGAGGGGCTCGAAGAACGCCTCGTCGCTGAGGCCGGGGTCGAGGTCCGCGGGGCGCTTCACCGGCTTGTAGGCGTAGGCCGCGACCTCGGCGAACGCCTTGGCCGATTCCGGGGCGCCCCTCACGGCGACGGTCCCGTTCTCGAAGACGAGGTCCTCCTCGTGCGCCTCGAGCAGGAACGCCGCGAACCGGGCCATCTTCGCCTTCACCTTCATGCCCGCGTTGTGCAGCGCCGCCCCCCCGACCGCCTGCGAGCGGCTGCCGAAGGTGCCGATGCCCTGCTTGACCACCGCGGTGTCGCCGTGGCGGATGGTCACGTGGTCGATGGGCACGCCGAACTGGTCGGCGAGCACCTGCGCGAAGGTCGTCTCGTTGCCCTGGCCGTGGGGCGACGCGCCGGTGGTGGCGCTGATGCGCCCGTCGCGCTCGACCGTGACCTGCGCGTGCTCCCAGCCCCCGGGCGACACCATGGCGGACGGTCCCAGCCCGCAGCTCTCGACGTACATCGACAGCCCGAGCCCGACGACCCGGCCGTCGGCCCGCGCCGCGTCGCGTTCGGCCTCGAGCTTCGTCCACCCCGCCGCCTCCAGTGCGCGGTCGAGGGTCTTCTCGTAGTCGCCCGAGTCGTAGACCGCGCCCGCCTGCGTCCGGTAGGGGAACTGCTCGGGCCGGATGAAGTTCTTCCGGCGCAGATCGGCCGGGTCGATGGCGAGCTCGCGCGCGAGCATGTCCATCGCCCGCTCGACGAAGTAGGTGGCCTCGGGGCGGCCGGCGCCGCGGTAGGCGTCGGTCGGCGTCTTGTTGGTGAAGACCTCGGTCAGGGTCACGCGGACGGCGGGAATTGCGTAGGTGGCGCTGGCCATCGTCATGCTGTTGGTGGGGATGCCCGCCGTCAGCAGCATGTTGTAGGCGCCGATGTCCGCGACGAGGCGCAGCTTCAGGCCGAGCACCGTCCCGTCGCGCCGGGCCGCGAGGTCGACGTAGCCGATGAGGTCGCGCCCGTGCACGGTGGCGAGGAACGCCTCGGAGCGGTCCTCGACCCACTTGAGGGGCATGTCGAGCCGCTTCGAGAGCGCCGCCGCCACGTACTCCTCGCCGTAGATGTTGATCTTCGCCCCGAACCCGCCGCCGACCTCGGGCGCGATGGCCCGCACCCGGTCCTGGCCGAGGCCCACCATGCGCGCCACCATCGTCCGGAGGATGTGCGGGTTCTGGGTCGACGACCAGATGGTCATCTCGTCCTTGCCCGCCTCGTAGTGGGCCACCACCCCGCGCGCCTCGATCGAGTTGGGCGCGAGGCGCTGGTTCACCATCCGCTGCGAGACCACCACGTCGGCGGCCGCGAACGCCTCGTCGACGGCGGTGTCGTCGACCGGCTGCCGGCGCCGGATGCCGGTCCCCCGCGACAGGGGGCCGAGGGCGACGTTGTTCGGGTAGTCGGCGTGCAGCACCGCCGGTCGCCCCGTCATCGCCTCCTCGGGGTCGACCACCGCGGGCAGCGGCTCGCAGTCGACGACCACCGCGTCGGCCGCGTCCCGCGCGGCGTAGCGGTCGCGGGCCACCACCACCGCGACGGGGTCGCCGACGAAGCGCACCGTGTCGACCGCCACCGCGCGATGCTCGGGCGAGGGGAACGGCGTTCCGATGGGCATCGGGTCGAGGAACCCGGCGATCTCGGCCCCCGTGAACACCGCCTCGACCCCGTCCATCGCGGCGGCGGCGCGGGTGTCGACAGACCGGATGCGGCCGTGCGCGACGTCGCTCCGCTTGAACGCGAGGTGCCGCAGGCCGTGGATCTTCACGTCGTCGACGAAGGTGGCCCGCCCGCGGACGAGCCGCGGGTCCTCACGCCGCTTCACGCGCTGGCCGACCAGCTTGGGGAGGACGGGGGCTGCCGCCATGCTCTCGTCTTCGGTATTCTTCTGACTGTCGTCGGTCGTCATGGGCGGTTCCATCAAGTACCCGTCAAGTAGACGAGCCTTGCTGCAAGTTGTTGATGAGAAATAATTTGCGTTCCGGCGGGCTGCTTGGCGCGCCACGTCGTCGGTACTCCGATCAAGTACCCGTCAAGTAGACCGTGCCCGTGTAAATCATTGACGAGAAACTGGTTGCGGTTCAGGCGGCCGCCTGGACCGGCGGGTCGTCGGGTTTCGATCAAGTACCCGTCAAGTACAGACCCCCCGGTGGCCGTGCCCGCCCAAATCATCAAGTACCCGTCAAGTAAAACACGTCCCTGTAAATCACTGCAAAAAAGCGAGTTGCTGTTCCAGACGGCCGCGGAGGGGCATGTCGACCCGCCCCCTGTCAAGTACCGGCACAGGGGCTGGGACTCGCCCACGCCGGCACGTAGCGCATGAACTTGGGGGCGGCAGTCGGGTCGTTGGAGGCACGATCGCGCGGGTGGCCCTCGGGTGATTCAGCTCGATGACGGCGTGCCGTCTCTCGGTGACGTCTGTCTCCAGATCCCGGCAATCTGGTGGTTCTCGAGCTGGTGCGCAATCAGCCAAGGCGAGACGCCGAACTCCGCCGCCAGCTCGTCGACGTCTTCCTCGTCGAGGACCGGGCGGGGCACCCTGGCCTGCAAGGCCGCGGCCGGGGCCAGGAACTCGGCCGCGAAGGCGCGGTTCCGCTGTTGGCGGTCGGAACGCGCCTGCGTGAGCAATGCCGGCGAGCCGGGCGAGGTCAGGATCTCGGCCAGCCCACGACAGAAGTGGAACCTCCGATTGCTCTCGGGACCTCGCCGGAGGGCGAACGCCGGCAGATTGTCTTCACTGCACGTCACCACGCCGTTCAAGAGGTCGGCGGCGCCGAGGTCGCGGGGCCGGATCGCCTCGACCAGCGCGGCCGGACTCTCGCGCAGGGCATCGCCGAGGGTCTCCACGGTCGGAAGAGGTGCGCCGTCGAGACCGAGCTGCCGCCGCAGGTCTCTGGCGAGCGCATAGCCCGCGAGCCATGGACTGCCGCCGCGCACGGTCGGCTGCGTACCGACGGCGCGAACGTGCTCCAATGGAAGCGGGGTCCCGTTGCCGGGTTGCAGGGCGGCGGCGATGGCCGTCGTTTCCGCTTCCAGGTACTCGGCGTCGAGCACGGCGATGGCCTCTTCGAAGATCGACTCGTCGAGAACCCGCGCGAGCCGGACCACGGCTTCGCGTTCGGAGCCGCCCAGGGCGTAGGGATCCCAACCCAGGCCGGCGGCGGTCCGGCAGAACCGTGACTCGTCCTCGTCCGCGGCCTGAACCGCCGCCCATTCCTCCTGGAGGAACGTCCCCTCGATGCCGCAGGACACGAGCCGGCGAACCACGCGGTCCACCAGCTCGGCGCAGCTCTCGCGGAACGCGTTCGTGTCGACCGAGACCTGGTCCCCGCCCTGATAGTCGAGCCTGGCCCATCGGAGCGACTCGGGCGACCAGGCGAGCACCGTTCGGGCGCCGGACGATGCGACCTGGAGCTTCGGGAACGCGTAGCCGTCTCTGGCGGACACGAGGGCGTGCCGCCGCCGGAATGCAGCGTCGTCGTTCTTCAGCGGGTTCCCGACCTCGTGGAGCAGGAACCACCAGTTCGAGACCAGCGACTCGGCGAGCGGGTAGAGCGGCACGTAGACGTGGTCTCGAACGGTCTGCGCCCGCCGATCCACGACGCGCGTGACCACCGAGTCGCCGACGCGAATCAACAGGGACGCCCACGTCTCGGCCAATTCGGGCGCCTTGATCCCCTCGGCCGGCACCCACTCAGTCTCGAACGTGATCGGCATGGATGTGCTCGATGCCGGCCGGCCACTCGTCCCAATCGAGCGGGTACCCCTTGTACTCGCCGGCCTCCCGGTTCACGAGCCGGCCCTCGAAGACCGTTCCCTCATGCTTGTACCACACGTAGCGGGGGAACGCGCCCTCCCAGGGTGCCCCGACCGCGCCCCGGCGAATCGCGTCCCGCAGCCACTCGTCGATCGTCGCGCGGTCTTCCGCGACCTCGCGCGGACAACAGGACGCGTCGGCCCGCAACCGCGGGGCGCCGGCGAAGCTGGCTGCGTCCTTGTGCTCAGGGCTGCCTATGTACCGCACCTGCTCTGCCAATTCACTCAGGGTGATCCCTTCAGGCGGGCGGGCAATCTCCCGCGTTCGCTGGCGGCGGCGTCGGGGAGCGCGCATTTCGAGGAGTGCAAGGCGTCGAAGATCGCAGACGGCCATGATACGACAAAGCACCCTCGCGATCAGCGGCGAGGCCGAACTACTCGTCACGCACCCGCGGCTGGTCCGGCTCGACAAGGCCGGCTTGGTCGCCCAGAATCAACCGCGCCTGCCGGCTTCGGCCCAGGGCGGCGACGCGACGGCGCAGGCCGGCGCCCAGCGCCGCCCCGGCAGCCGCCCACAGCAGGACGATGGCCCATTCCTCCGGCCACACCAGGGCGGACGGGCTGCCCGGCAGGTAGAGCAGGACGAAGAACACCGTGGCCGCGACCGCGAGCCAGCCGACCACCCGGGGAGCCGGGACCCGGTACGGGCGGGGCAGACCGGGATGCCGCCGCCGGATGACGAGGAACGCGGCCGCGACCAGCAGATAGGCCACCACGGTGGCCAGCGAACCGGCGTCGACCAGCCACACAAGGGCGGGCCGCCCGAAGAACGGGGCGACGGCGGTGATGGCGGTCAGCACCACGACGACGGCGGCCGGCGAGCCGTAGCGCGGGTGGAGGCGGGCGAACGCGGCGGGCAGCATCCCGCCCCGGGCCATCGCGAAGAGCAGCCGCGACGCGCCGAGGAAGAACGCGTTCCAGCTCGTCAGGATGCCGACGGCGCCGCCGAGCACGAGCACGCGCCCGCCCCAGGGGCTGCCCCAGACCGCGCTCATCGCGTCGGCGGTGGGGAGGGCGCGGGCGGCGAGGGTGTCGGGGGGCAGGGACAGGCCCACCGTCCACTGCACGAGGCCGTACCAGACGAAGGCCATCGCGATCGACAGCAGGATGATGCGGCCGATGGTGCGGAACGGCAGGGCTATCTCCTCCGCGAGCTGGGGGATGACGTCGAAGCCGACGTAGAGGAACGGGGTCATGATCATGACCCGCAGCACGCCCTCCCAGCCGGTGACGGCGGGCGCGAGGTTCGCGAGGTCGCCGCGCGGCGTGCCGGGCAGGAAGAACGCCAGCCCGACGAGCAGCAGGCCGCCGACCGCGATCTGCTGCACGAACGCCGCGAACCGGATGCCGCGGTAGTTGACCACGCCGATGACGAGGGCGCCGGCCACCCCGGCCGCCACCCACGCCGGCTGCACGCCCCAGCCCGCCACCGTGTAGAGCGGATCTCCGCTCCCGAACGCGGGCACGAGGTAGCCGAGGACCGTGGGCAGGGCCACCGCCTCGAACGCGCACACCGCCACGTACGCGAGCACCAGCGTCCAGCCGCAGACGAACGCGCCGACGGGCCCCATGGCGAGGAACGTGAAGCTCAGCTCGCCCCCGGCGCGCGACAGGGCGGCCGACAGCTCGGCGTAGGTCAGCCCCACCAGCCACACCATGACCGCGCCGGCCCCGAACGCCAGGATCGAGCCCACCGCCCCGGCCCGCACGATCATCTCGCCGGCCAGCACCACCCAGCTCCAGCCGACCATCGCCCCGAACGCGACGGCGAGCACGTCGCCGCGGCCGAGGAACCGGCGGAGGTGGACCGGGGCGTCAGTCATGACCGGTTGCGGGAAACGTGCGGACCGGGAGCCGGTGGAGACAGGTTCTCGGCGCCGTCCGCGGCTCAGCGCTCGTAGACCACGCGCCCGCCGAGCACCGTGCGGAGCGCCGTCCGCGGCTCAGCGCTCGTAGACCACCCGCCCGCCGAGCACCGTCAGGTCGACCTCGGTGTCCGTGGTCCGCTCCGGGTCGATGGTCAGCAGGTCCTGCGACAGCACCACCAGGTCGGCGAGCTTGCCGACCTCGAGGGTGCCCTTCTCGTCCTCCTCGAACGTCAGGTGCGCGGCGATGCGCGTGTAGCCGACGATGGCCTCGGGCATCGTCAGCGCCTCGCCGTGCCCGACGACGTCGCCGCCCATGCCCCGGCGGGTCACCGCCGCCTGCAGCCCGACCATCGGCCCGATGGGCAGGATGTCGCTGCCCAGGGCCACCACCACCCCGTGCCGCATCGGCGAGCGCAGGGGGTTGTTGGTCTGGTAGCGGTCGCCGTCGAGGTGCTCGGCGTAGCGCCCGTCGAGGGTGTAGGTGAAGTTGGGCTGCTGCGCGACGTGGATGTTCCAGTCGGCCATCTTCCGCATGGTCTCGGCCGGGGGCCGGACCGTGAAGTGGTTCAGGAAGTGGCGGTGGTCGGCGCGGGGCGACGCCTCGAGCATGCGCGCCCACGCGTCGACGGTCATGGCGATGGCGGCGTCGCCGATGGTGTGGTAGCCGAGCTGCCAGCCCCGCTCGTGGGCGGCGCTCGAGATGGCGAAGAGCCCCGCCTCGTCGATCAGGGGGCCGGTGCCGTAGTAGCCGGGCTGCCCCCGGTAGGGCTCCAGCGTCCACGCGGCGGCGCCCGTGTAGCCGCCGTCGACGAAGAACTTGACGGGCCCGACCCGCAGCCACTCGTCGCCGTCGCCGGTCTTGCGGCCGAAGCGGTCGAGCATGGCGACGGCGCGCGCCGGGTCGGGCGGCACCCGAAGCTGCACCGCCGCCCGCGGCAGCTCGCCGCGGTGCGCCGCGTAGGCCGCCTCCCACTGCGCGAAGCCCTCGATGTCGACCCCGGCGTGGATGATGCTCGTGACGCCGAGCCGCAGCAGATCGCGCAGGTTCTCGACGAAGCTCGCCCGCAGCTCGTCCGCGGTCGGGTCGGGCACGAGGCGGCTCACCAGCCCCTGCGCCCCCTCGCGGAGGATGCCGTTCATGCGGCCCGCGTCGTCGACCTCGATGATGCCTCCCGGCGGGGTCTCGCTGTCCGGAGTCAGCCCCGCCTCCTCCAGGGCCAGCGAGCTCGCCACCGAGCTGTGGCCGCCGGCGCGGGTCAGCACCACCGGGTTGGCGGGCGCGGCGTCGTCGAGGTCCCACCGCAGGGGCCGGCGCTGCTCGGTCAGCTCGTCCTCCGACCAGCCGTACCCGGTGATCCACTCGCCGGCCCCCAGCTGCTCCGCCTTCCGGGTAACCCGTCCCTTCAGCTCGGCGAGGTCATCGAGCCCCGCCAGGTCGACCCAGCGCTCGGGGTTGCCCCGGATGTGGATGTGGGTGTCGATGAACCCGGGCAGCACGAGCCGCCCTTCGAGGTCGATGGTCCGCGCCGCGCGGTAGCGGTCAGCCAGCTCGTCCCAGCCGAGGGCGACGATCCGGCCGTCGCGCACCGCCACCGCCGAGTACGTGGAGAGCAGCTCGTCGGCGGCGAAGACCTTGCCGTCGTGCAGCAGCAGGTCCACCGGCTCCTGCGCCTGCGCCGGCGGCGCGCTCGTCGCCCCCAGGATCCACGTCGCGATCAACAGTCGATTCATCGTGCATTCCCCCAGCGGCCGCAAGCAGCCATCATACCGTGTCGGCCCGCGCGAGCGGTTCGGTCGCAGGCGCGGCCCACCGTGTTAGAGCCATCGCCCTGCAGCTCGGCCCACATGCGCTGGTCGCACTCGGTCGTCCAGGCGGCGCGGCAGGCCTCGAACGCCTCCTTGCGGGCGAAGCGGGACGCTGGTAGGGTTGAGGCGGTCCGGCGAGGCGTTCACGAGCTCCCGGACGGCCCGGAAGCGTTGCCCCGCGGTTTCGCCCACGTCCGGCTCGATTCCGGCAACCGGCATGTGGCGGTCGATCGGCGCTCGTGCATGGCGCCAGGCGCCGGCGCGTCGGACACCGCCGCGGTCCGCTCCTGCAACTGTCCGACGCCACGGCCCTTGTGGTCAGGGCGGCTCGTCATCGGGCAACGTCGTGCGACAGGGGGAACGACGACTCCATGGCCAGCAGGACGAGAATCGCCGGTATCGCCGTTGCAGGCGTGCTGATCGCCGCAGCGACCACCTATGTCTTCGTGGCACCCTACAACCGCATTGCTGGAGTGAGAATCGGTGGCAGCCTGACGCCGCCGCCGGCAGACTTCACGACCCTCGAACGGGGCATCGGGACGATCAAGACCGGTGGCTTTCCGCCGTTCGTGGTGCACGTGGCGCTCGTCCCCTTCGAGGGTGGATTCATCACCGCCACGAGGCCGGACGGCGGCTATTGGTCGAGACGGGCGCAGGTCGCACCCGACGGCTACGCGCGGCTCGGCGACGCGACGTTCGCGATGACGGCCACCGAGGTGCTCGGCGAG
This sequence comes from Vicinamibacterales bacterium, assembly GCA_965116765.1. GTDB lineage: Bacteria > Acidobacteriota > Vicinamibacteria > Vicinamibacterales > UBA8438 > JAJEEA01. The sequence goes on from OZ220718.1 coordinate 4,667,424, forward strand.
GAGAAGTACCCCTACTTGCGCCGGTGGGGTGGGCCCGACCTCGACCGCACCCTCTCGGGCGGTGTCATCGTCGGCGAATCGGAGCCCTTGAGGGAATGGCAGGTCTTCCTCTGGACGCCCCGATAGCAGGCGCCGGCGGCAACACGGCGTAGAACGGCGCGGACTCCTGTAGGCCTGGTTGGGCGCCCAGCGGAGCCGTAGGCGAGTCGGCGTCGATTGATCGGGACCCCGCCGGAAGTTCGTGTCGGACCACCGAGGGAGAGACAGGATGACCCGCAGCCAGCGTTGCCTCGTGAACCTCGCTCTCGCGGCCGGCCTCGCCGCGGCTGCCGCGTGCGCGGCCCCCGCCGCGAATCCCGCGGACCTTCCTGGCGCCTGCGCCGATCTGACGGCCTTGGAGCTCATCGACATGCGCATCGGTGCGGCCGAGCACGTGGCCGACGGGGAGGTCCCGGCCCACTGCAAGGTGACGGGGGTCATCGAGACCGAGATCAACTTCGAGCTGCTGCTGCCCGACGACTGGAACGGCCGGTTCCTGATGGGGGGCGGGGGCGGCTTCGTGGGCAGCGTGCAGAACCAGGCCCGCTCGCTCTACACGCACGGGGGCGGCCCCCTCGAGCGCGGCTACGCCACCGCGGGGACCGACACCGGGCACACCGGGCCGGGACGCTCGGCCGCCTGGGCCCTCGACCATCCCGAGCGTCAGGAGAACTTCGGCCACCGCGCCGTCCACCTGACGGCGGAGACCGCAAAGTCGATCATCTCGCACTACTACGCGCGGCCGTCCGAGTACGACTACTTCGTCGGCTGCTCGCGCGGCGGCGGCCAGGCGATGATGGCGTCGCAGCGCTACCCCGACGACTTCGACGGCATCGTGGCCGCCGCCCCCGCCTACGACTGGACGGGCATCACCGCCGGGTTCCTGCAGAACCAGCAGGCCATCTACCCCGAAGGCGACCTCGACGCGCCGGTGCTGACGGCGGCCGTGCTCGAGCTGCTCGAGTCGAGCATCCTCGCCGCCTGCGACGCCGACGACGGGGTCGACGACGGCATGATGACCGACCCCCGGCACTGCGGCTTCGACCCCGCCGACCTGCCGCGCTGCGCCGGCGACAGCCCCGCCGACGGCTGCGTCACCGCGGCCCAGCTCGCCGCAATCCGGACCGTGTACGACGGCCCCGCCGTGGATGGCGAGCCGATCTACCCCGGGTTCAACTACGGCGGCGAGTCCGCCATCGGCGGCTGGCCCGGATGGGTCGTAGGCCCGCCGGGGGCCCCCAGCGCGCAGTACGGCTTCGGCACCGAGCTCTTCAAGTACTTCGTCTTCGGCGACCCCGACTGGGACTACACCGGGTACGACTTCTCGACCTGGCAGGAGGACGTCGCCCCGACCGCCGCCATTCTCAACGCCACCGACACCGACCTCGGCCGGTTCCGGGACAACGGCGGCCGCATCATCTACTGGACCGGCTGGTCCGACCTCGCCCTCACGCCCCTCGGCACCATCGACTACTACGTGCGGCTCGCGGCCGACGACGCCGCGGCCCGCGACTACGCGCGGCTCTACATGCTGCCCGGCGTGCTCCACTGCGCGGGCGGCCCCGGCCCCGACCGCGTCGACTGGGTCGAGGCCATCCGCGCCTGGGTCGAGGACGGCCGGAGGGTTGGTTGGGCGCCGGAGGCCCCGAGCGCGACGATGCTGTGGCGACGGGAGTTTCAAGCTCGCGGATCCAGGCGGTGAGGACGACGAGGTCACGATGACGGCCGCCCCGTCTGCCCGTACCCGCAGGTCGCGGTCTACGACGGCAGCGATGGGCGCACCTCCCTCACCCGAGAACGACGAGGCCAGCTTCGCCTGCGCGATCCCGTTGGCAAGGTTATATTGATCACTGTCCTAAGGGTTGCGGTGCAGCCGCTCGAAGGCCGCCCGCATGTCCCCTCCGTCCAGCGTGCGGCCCGACATCCTCTCGAACGCGGCGACAACGCCTGGCCGCTGGTCGCGCTACGGCCGAGCTTGCTGTTCCAGCGTGCTGACCCACGCGTTGAAGAGTGGACACGCCTCCCGCACGGTGTCGAGACCGAGCGCCGTCATGGCCCGGACTCCATTGGCGGGCTTCTGGTAGCCCCTGTACAGGTTGAGGATCCGTTTCGACGGCGCCGTGTCCGGAGAGTCGTTGATGTCCTCGGGAGTCTGGAATTCTCGGCGGATGGCCCGAAGCTCGGGTGCCAACTCGGGCTTGCGGAGGCTCTGCGCGAATCGATCGGGGTCGCTGAACAGAAGCCCTTCGAACTCGTGCATCACCACGTAGGGCACGAAACGCCGCGGGTGGCCGATTGCGGTCGAGATGTCCTGCAAGACGGCCCGCTCCACCGCGGCGGCGCGCTCGCTCGGGGTCGGCCCCTGGCCGGCGTGCTCGCGGCCGGGCCACGTGTTCGGCAGCCCGTAGTAGTCCACCATGGTGGTGGCGAGCGCGGCCTGATCTTCCCGCAGGTGGTTCAGGATGTCCTTGCGCACCGCCTTCCAGGGCCGGATGCCGCCGCGTCGGTGCCGTCGGCGGGCGTTGCCCACCAGACGGGCGCTCACGCTCAAGTAGCCGAGCCCGTAAAGATGCGGCGCAAGCACCCGGTTTACGAAGGTCTCCTCCGTTTGGCCTTCTACATGAACCAGTATCCGCGACATTCGCTACTCCGGCGCGGGGCGTCCGCCGATCTCGTTCTTCTCCCAGAGCTGACCGAGGCTGTAGTCTTCCAGCCAAGGCTTCAGCCGGGCCGGATCGAGTGCGGTGAACCGCGTGGCCCCGTCGACGCGGTCCGCCACCAGCACGTCTTCCGGTTCGAGGTGGTCCACGAGGAGGGGTGACTGGGTAGAGGCGATCACCTGGCATTCGGTCGCTGCCTGCTTCATCAGCGAGGCCAGCAAGGTGATCGCGTAGGGATGCATGCCGATCTCGGGCTCGTCGGCCAGGATGATCGACGGTCTGTACTCTGCCGGCTGGAGAAACAGCGTCGCGAGCGCGATGAAGCGCAGTGTTCCGTCTGATAGTTGTGACGCATCGAAATAGGCGTCTGTACCTGCGTTTCCACTCGAGTCTGATCTTGTCGCGGTTCAGGCGCTGCGGCTCCAGGGTGAAATCTCGAAAGAACGGCGCGACCTGCCGAACCGTCTCGACGATGAATCGATACGAATCCTCGTGCTTCTCGCGCAGAAGGTGAAGGAAGGGTGCCAGGTTCGAGCCGTCGGGGCGGAGATGGCGATTGTCGTTCACGTCGGCGGTCTTCTTCATGGGAGATGCGGCGCTGGTATCGTGAAAGTGATACACGCGCCAGTTACGAAGGCACTTTCGCACATATCGGGACGGGCCGTCAGATCCCGCCTGCTGATCCCGGCTTCCCGTCCCGCAGGCGCCGACGGGAGCATTTCGGCATGCGCCGGGGAGGGGCACGTGTGCGAGGAGAAAGCGGCTTCGGAGAGGGGGACGAGCCTGTCTGCGTCGTTAGGCACAAGATCGATTGCGTACTGGTTCACTGCGTTTTCGAAGGAAACATGAATTTGTAGCTTGGGGGTGGATCGTGATCCGAAGTGCAGCACTCTGTCGGCACCGCCGGTCGTGGCGACATACTCCTGCAGGCGGCCCTCGCGGATGGCGTGGAGGAATGAGAACACGCCGAGGAAGTTCGTTTTGCCCGAACCGTTCGGGCCGATGAGCACCGTCAACGAACCTATCGCCAGGGTCAGAATCGATTCGATGCTCTTGAAACCCCGCACGGTGATGTAGTCCAGCATCACACTCGCTCGTTGGGGTGCCCGCGCTCGGCGCGAAGGCCTGCTGGCACGACCGTCTCAGAAGCTGTAGCGCAACCCGAACTGCATCTCCCGGGCGTTCAGGGCGCTGAAGATGCGGCCGAAGTTCGGGGTGCCGAAGATGCGGTTGGGCACGTCGAAGTTGGCCCGGTTCAGCACGTTGAAGATCTCCCAGCGGAACTCCAGGCGGCCGGTGTCGCCGACGAACCAGTCCTTCTGCAGCGAGACGTCGACGTTGAAGAGGCCCGGGGCGAAGACGCTGTTGCGCAGGGCGCTGCCGAAGGTGAAGGGCGACTGCAGGGCGAAGGCGTCGGTGTTGAACCAGCGGTCGGGGGAGCGCTGGCCGGCGGGGAGGTTGGGGTCGCCGATCTGGTCGGGGCGCTGGGCGGGGCCCGAGCCGATGTTGGCGCGGTCCATGCCGAGGTTCACGGTGAACGGGGCGCCCGACTGCGCGGTGACGATGCCGTTCAGCCGCCACCCCGAGAAGAGCGCGGCGGCCCCGCCGGCCCCCTCGAAGAACGGGAGCTGCAGGGTGCCGCTGGCCACGAGCTGGTGGCGGTGGTCGAAGCTCGACAGGGCCACCTCGCCGGGGAAGATGTCGTTGACGTTCTGGGGGACGTTCGACTCGAACGCGGTGGCGCCGGGGCTCGAGGCGTCGTCCTTCGACTGCGACAGGGTGTAGGCGGCGTTGAACGAGTGCCGGCCGTCGAAGCGCCGCTCGGCCTTGAACGTCACCGCGTGGTAGATCGACTCGCCGTCGAAGCGGATGGCGCGGATGCCGCTCAGCTCGGGCACCGGGCGCCGCTCGTCGATGGGCCCGGGGCCGGGCAGGGGCACGTTGCGGATGGTGGAGTTGTCGGCCCCGATGGTGTACGAGCCCATGTAGGACATCTCGACCATCGTCTGCCGCGTCGCCTCCATCTGCACGCCGCCGCTCCACGTCTGCGTGTACTCGACCCGGTAGTCGTTGTCCATGATCGAGCCGCCGATGCTGCCGGTGGCGTCGCTGGTCAGGATGTCGCGGGTCTGGTGGGTGGGGACGAGCTGGTCCGACGGGGTGTCGATCTGCTTGAGGAAGAAGAACGGCAGGTTCCGGCTGAACGCGGTCTGCACGCTGTACGCCCACTGGTTCAGGAAGACGCCGTAGCCGCCGCGCAGCACCACCGAGCGCTGGTCGCCGAGCAGCAGCGCGAACCCGGCCCGGGGGGCGAGGCGGACCCGGCTCGGGCGCAGGAGGCTGCGGTCCCACCCGATCTCGGCCGAGGTCACCCAGGGAATGGGCATCAGCGGCAGCAGCGCCTCGGCCGCCGGCGAGATGTTGCCGGCGTCGTCGCTCGCGACGACGAAGCGTCCGCCCGGCACCGACAGGTCGATCGACGACAGACGGTTGTCGACGTCCCTCATGTGGGCGTTGTACTCGTAGCGCAGCCCGTAGTTGATGGTCAGGTTGTCGCGCGCCCGCCAGTCGTCCTGGGCGTAGAGGTGGAGCCACGTCGTGCGCGAGTCCTGGTCGCCGCCGCCGATGCCGGCCCGGGCCGAGGTCGGGTAGCCGAGGAGGAAGTCGGCCATGGCGTTGCCGCTCCACTGGCCGGTGTAGGCGAACGCGCCGCGCGCGGTGTCGGCGTTGACGGGGCGGAACCGCAGATGGAACAGGTAGCCGCCGAACTTGTAGCGGTGGTTGCCCTGGTCGATGAGGAAGTTGTCGTAGACCTCGAAGTGCTCGTTGTTGCGCGACACGAACGTCGTGGGGTCGCCCATGGTGCTGAACAGCCCCGCCGTCGAGATCTGCGGGAACCCGACGTCGCGCGGGTTCCGGCTCACCCCGAGCAGGCCCACCCGGTCGGCGAAGTCGGCCCCGGCGTTGAGGCTGTGCTGCCCGCCGTCCACCGACATGTAGCCGAAACGGAGCTCGTTCAGCTTGTTCCGGCCGATGGCCTTCGTGTAGCTCACCCCGACGTTGCGGGTCGTGGTGTCGAGGGTGCGGCCGAACCCCGGCACGAGGGACTCCTGCTGGACGCCGGTGCCGAACGGCTGGATCTCGTCGGCGTCGAAGGTGCTGACCCGCATGAAGAGGTGGTCGGCCTCGGCCGGCCGGTGGTCGACGCGCACGCTGAACTGGTGCACGTCCTTGTCCTGCGGCTCGACCGAGGTCAGGTTCTGGAACCGCTCGTCGCCCGTCGGCAGGGGCACGTTCGCGAGGAACTCGCCGGCGATGGGGTCGAGGCGGTCCGCCGGGATCCGGTTGCCCGGGAACGGCCGGCACGAGCCGGTGATCGGGTCGATGGTGAGCGGATCGCAGATGGGGTCCCAGCCCGAGAAATCCCCGGCCCGGACCGCCGCGTTCGGCACCGAGAAGGTCTTGGTGATCGAGCGCCGCGTATCCTGCCGCTCGTAGCTCGCGAAGAAGAACGTGCGGTCGCGGACGATGGGGCCGCCGAGGGTGCCGCCGTACTGGTCCTGGTCGAGCGGCGGCACCGGCAGGCTGCGGTCGTCGAAGTAGTTGTGGGCGTCGAACCGCTCGTCGCGCATGAACTCGAACAGGCTCCCGTGGAAGTTGTTCGCGCCCGAGCGGGTCGCCACGTTGATCAGGGCCGACGCCTTCCCCCCGAACTCGGGCGGGTACATCGACTTCTGGATCTTGAACTCCTGGATGGAGTCGACCGACGGGTTGATGACGAGGTTGTTGAAGAGCTCGTCGGTGACCTTGAACCCGTCGAGCATGTAGATGTTGTGCCCGGCCCGCTGCCCCCCGACGTTGGGCAGGGGCCCCGCCTGCTGGAGGGCGCCGCCCCGGGTGCCGCCGGGGGGGATGACCACCGCGTCGCTGAGCTGGGCGAGCTGCAGGAACTGCCGGCCGTTCAGGGGGATCGTCTCGACCTCGCGGGTCTCGATGACGTCGCTGATCTCGGCCGTCGTGGTCTGGAGCAGGGGGCGCTGACCTCGACCGTCACCTCCTCGCTGACCGCGCCGAGGGCCAGCGTGAACTCGAGCTGCAGGGTGCGGCCGACCTCGAGCCGGATGCCGGTCTGGGTCGAGCGCTGGAAGCCGGGCAGCTCGGCGGTGACGGTCCACTCGCCGGTGGCGAGGCCGGGGAGGAAGAACCGTCCTTCGCCGTCGGTGACCCGCTCGATGACCGTCCCGCTCGCGGGATGGGTGGCCACGACGAGGGTGCCCGGCAGGACCGCGCCGCTCTCGTCCGCCACGACGCCCAGCAGCTCGGCGGTGTTGGTCTGGGCCGTGGCGGTCGCGCCGGCCGCCAGCAGCATCAGCAGGGCCGTCGCCCACCTGGCCCACGATCGCGTCCGATTCGTGCAGACGATCCGGCCTCGCCGCGCGGCGTCTGCACCGGCCCAGCCGGCGGCGCTCCGCCGGCACGACAGCCATCGAAATCCGTGTCGGTGCATCCCTCAATTATAGGGCGGGCGGCCATGGGGTGGGCGGCTATAGAGCGGCTACAGGGTAGAGCGGCTACAGGGTGGGTGGCCGGTCTGACTCCGGCGGGAAGGCGCCAGCGCGCCCATCGTCGCCGGACGGCTCCGCCGGGCGCCCGACCGACCCGGCGGGAATCCGCGTTCGTGGACGGCGCAGACTCCTGCCGGCCGCGATCGCGAGGACGCGCCCGGCGTCGCGGCGGTTGGCCCGGGCCCTCCAGCTTGTGCCGGCCGCCCCCGCCGCCGATGGCGTCATCCGCCGGCCGCAACGGTCAGGACGTGCTCGGCGGCGCGGCGGCTGGCCCCGGGCCCTCCCAGCTTCTCGCGCACCTCGCGCAGGGCCTGCCGCGTGCGGGCGGCGTGCGCCTCGTCCGACAGGAAGCGCACCGCGTCGTCCGCCACCACCGCCGGCGTGAACGCGGCCTGGGCGTACTCGGGCACGACGGTCCGACCCGCCACCAGGTTGACCATGCCGAACGCGTTCACCTTGATGAACCGCCGCGCCATCCAGTACGTCAGCGGCGAGAGCCGGTAGACGACCACCATCGGCCGCTCGTGTATCGCGGTCTGGACGGTGGCGGTGCCCGACGCGGTGAGCACGACGTCGGCCGCGGCGAGCACCGCGTCGGTCTGCGACTCGACGACCCTCGGCGGCGTCCCCGCGCCCCGCAGCACCGCGAGCGGCTCGAGCAGGGAATCGGGCAGGCCGGGGGCGCGCGCAACGACGAACTGCGCCGGCGGGACGCGTTCGCGGATGCGCCGGGCCGCGGCCGCCATGTCCGGCAGGATGCGGCGCACCTCGTTGGGGCGGCTGCCCGGGAGCAGCGCCACCACCGGCGCCGTCGCCTCGAGCTCGTGCTGCCGGCGGAACGTCTCCCGGTCCGCGGCGGCCGGCGCCAGGTCGAGCAGCGGGTGCCCGACGAACGAGACGGGGATCCCCGCCTCGCGGTACAGCGGCGTCTCGAACGGGAAGATGACGAGGGCCCGGGTCACGAACCCCCGCATGGTCCGGAACCGGCCGCTCCGCCACGCCCACGCCTGGGGGCCGATGTAGTAGACGACGGGGATGCCGAGGGCCGCGACGGCCGCGCCGATCCGGAAGTTGACCTCGGGAAAGTCGATGGCCACGAACACGTCGGGGCGTTCGGCCCGCGCCGCCCGCACGAGGCGGCGGTAGGTCCGCCAGGTGTGCGGCAGCACCGACAACGCCTCGGTCAGCCCGGTGGCCGCGAGCCCCGCGTAGTCGGCGGTGAGGCGTCCTCCCGCCGCCGCGAGCTGTCTTCCTCCGAGCCCGAAGACCTCCGCGCCCGGGCTCAGCCGGCGGATCTCGCGCGTCAGGGCGCCCGCGTACAGGTCGCCCGACGGCTCGCCGCACGAGAGCATCACCCTGGGCGCCGGCATGGTGGGTGACCACCGCTGCCTGGCGGCTTCGCCCTCCCGGCGTCGGGTCAACGCCGCAGGTCGGGGCTCGACAGGTCCAGCTCGGCCACCGACAGGACCTCGACGTTGCCGAACCCGGCCCGCCGGAGGTCGTTCACGAACGCGCGCGCCTCGCCCACGAGCACGATCGCGAGGCGGTCGGGCTGCAGGTAGGCGCGCGCCACCCGCCGGATGTCCTCCACCGTGACCGCGTTGATCCGGTTCGGGTAGTTCGGGAGATCGTCGAGGTCGAGGCCGTACAGCAGCGCCTCGAGCACCTGCGAGGCGATGGCGTTGGGGGTCTCGATGGTCAGCGGGAAGTTCCCGGCCAGGTAGGCCTGGGCGTTCTCGAGCTCGCGCCGGCTCACCCGCTCGCGCCGCAGGCGGCCCACCTCGCCGACCATCAGCCGCAACGCCTCGACCGTGGCCTCGGTGCGGGTGTCGGTCTTGCCGACGAAGTCGCCGCCGTAGCGGCGGCTGCCAATCTCGGCCGAGGCCGAGTAGGTCAGCGACCGTTCCGTCCTCAGCACGCTGCCGAGCCGATTGCCCCCCTCGCCGCCGAGGATCTTGATGGCGACGTCGAACGGCAGGTGGTCGGGGCTGGCGCGGGGCAGGGCGGCGTGCCCCATCCGGATGGCCGTCTGCAGCGAGCCCGGCTTGTCGATGACGACTATCCGGCGGGCGGGCTCGGGTATCTCGCCGATCGGGGGGCTCCGCCGCCTCGGTCCGGGGCGTCCAGTCGCCGAACGTCCGTTCAGCCGCCGCGAACGCCGACTCGGCGTCGACGTCGCCGACGATCGCGAGCAGGGCGTTGTTGGGCGCGTAGTGCGCGGCGTGGAAGTCGACGAGATCGTCGCGCGTGATCCGCCGCACCGACTCCGGGGTGCCGTTCGACGGCTGCCCGTAGGGGTGCGACGCGTAGATCAGCCGCGAGAGGACGACCCCCGACAGGTACTCCGGGTCGTCGTAGCTGACCTGGAACCCCGACAGCACCTGCTGGCGCTCGCGCTCGATCTCGGCCGGCGCGAACGCCGGGTTTCGGGCGGTGTCGGCGACCATGTCCAGCCCGAACTCGAAGCTGTCGGTCATGACGAGGACGTTGACGAAGGTCAGGTCCGTGCCCGCGCCGGCGCTGAGAATGCCGCCGATCGAGTCGATGGCGTCCGCGACTTCGGTGGCGCCCCGGCTCGTCGTGCCCTGGTCGAGGAGCGCGCCCGTGAATGTCGCGACCCCCGGCTTGCCGGCCGGGTCGTACGCCGATCCGGCTCCGATGAGCAGCCGCAGGTTGACCGCGGGTTGCTCGTGGTGCATCACCACCACCACCCGCAGACCGTTGTCGAGGGTCCGGACCTCGTAGGGCGGGAACGTCGCCTGGTGCCACGGCAGCGGGGGCGGCGGGCTCTCCCGCGGCCAGTCCACCGGCTGCTGGGCCAGCGCCGCCGTCGCGATCGCCGACAGGCAGAGGAGCAGGAGCCCGCGCCGTGCAACGGCAGGATTGGCTGGGCGCCCATCGGATGCCGCGGCGCGACCTTGCGGTCGCGATGGAGTTTCGCGGGCGCGAAGCTCCCGGGGCGACGAGGGGCCGGCCAAGCCGGCGGTGCCCGTGCCGGACCTCGCGCGAGGGGCCTTGCTCATTCTTCGTCTCCCGGCCGGAAGAAGGAGCGCCCGGGCGGCGGGGCGGGCAGAATCGTCAGCACCAGCCGGTTCTCCTCGGTGAAGTAGGTCCGGGCCACCCGCTGCACGTCCTCGCGGGTGACGTTCATGAAGACGTCGAACTCGGCGTCGACGGTGGTGACGTCGTCGTGCATCACCGCCGCGTGGACGAGGTGCGAGGCCTTCTGCTCGATGGTGAGGCGGCCGAACACGTAGTCTCGCGCGAACTGGTTCTTGGCCTGCTGCAGCTCCCGCTCGGTGATCAGCTCCGTCTTCAGCCGGTCCAGCTCCTCGATGAGCGCCGCCTCCGACTCGGCCGGCGTGCGCCCCGGCTGGACGATGGACACGGCGTAGAACAGGTTCGGGTCCTCGATGAGCAGGCCGTCGCCCACCGCGGAAACCGCGAGCTGGTCCTCGTAGACCAGCCGGCGGTAGATGCGCGAGCTCTCGCCGTCGGAGAGCACCTTGGTCGCGATGTGCAGCGGGTACGCGTCGGGGTGCCCGTCGTAGGTGATGTGGTGGGCCACGATGACCGCGGGCAGGGGCCAGTTCTCGGATTGCGTCAGCGTCACCCGGCGTTCTTCGGTGAAGGGCGGCTCGCGGGGGATGTCGCGGGGCACCGGGCGCTTCGCCTTCGGCACCCGGTCGAAGTACAGCTTGATGTAGGCCAGTGCCCGCTCGGGGTCGAAGTCGCCGACCAGCACCAGGGTCGCGTTCTCAGGCACGTAGTAGGTGTCGAAGAAGTCGCGCACGTCGTCGACCGAGGCGGCCTCGAGGTCCTCCATGCTGCCGATGACCGAGTGCTTGTACGGGTGCACCGTGTAGGCGTGGTCGTACAGAATCTCCGACAGCAGGCCGAACGGGGCGTCCTCGTAGCGCCAGCGGCGCTCCTCCTTGACCACCTCGCGCTCGGCCTCGAACGTCCGCTGGTCGATGCGCAGCGTGGCCATCCGGTCCGCCTCCAGCCACAGGACCAGCGGCAGGTACTGCGACGGCACCGTCTGCAGGTACGTCGTGGCGTCCTCGGTCGTGTAGGCGTTCCCGTCGCCTCCGACCCGGGAGATCATCGTCAGGTGCGAGTCGGGGAGCACGTTCTTCGAGCCCTTGAACATCATGTGCTCGAACAGGTGGGCGAACCCGGTGCGGCCGGGGGGCTCGTTCTTCGACCCGACGTGGTAGACCATCTGCAGGTGGACGATGGGCGTCGAGTGGTCCTCGGAGAGGATCACCCTCAGGCCGTTGTCCAGCGTGTGCATCTCGTAGTCGAGCGGGGTCGGCCGGACCGCGCCGTCCAGGGTGGACGAGACGGTGAGCAGGCCGGCGAGGACGACGAGGAGCATTCTGCCGGACACGGGGGGGCTCGCGCCGGAACCGCCGCGCCGCCGCCGGATCGCGGGGAGAATCGTCTGAAGCATGTGCCGAATTATGGCACAACACGGGCCGCTCGGCAGGAACAGCGGGTCTGCTCGGCATCAGTCGGGTGCGTCGCACAGGCGGCGCCGAGCCGATCGTCGTCCGACCGATCAGGCGTCTCTACTTCCGCAGCCTGAGCTTCCTCTGGCCGGGTTCCGCCGCGGCTTGTCCAGCCCCTTGTGATCTCGGCCGGACCGGCAACAGGGCGTGCCGAACTTCGATCTCACCCCCCGATTGTCGGCGATGGCGGCTGAAGAACCGTTTCGACTCGCCGATGGCTGCGGCGTCTCGCGGTCTGGCGACGAGGCCGACCTCCTGGCGCAGTTCGACAATCCTTCGGCGGACGTTCGATTCCGCGTACACCAAGTCGCCGTCGAGAACGTAGCCGAGCATACACGCAACGGGAAGACCCTCCGCGTACTGCTCCTCGACGAACCGTGACAGGCCGTGTTTGACGTATCTGCCGGCCAGCGATCTCCTGCCGTCCTTGCGTACTTCGTTCAGGCGCTTGCACTCGTACGCGAGGTAAATATCGCGGTCCTGATTCAGGAAGACGGCGATGTCCACGCTGCCAGTGCTGTATGCCGTTCCTTCTGCGGTATGCCCAAAGGGTTCGTACTGGAATTCGATCCAGTGAAATCGCCGAAGAACATCAGGATCGTTCTTCAGAAGATCCACCAGGTTTGTGGTGATGGTGTCCTCGCCCGGATGCCTCGGCAACTTGTCGAGACACCGGCGCCAGACGGCCGTGACACGTTCCAGAAACCGCGCGTCGAACGACCGGAATCGGTTCCCCCAGGCGGCTGGGTTGCCGGTGAGCATCAGCCGGTGCCCGGACGATCGTCCTGCCGGCGTCCGACGAAGCCCTGCAGGTCGAGTGCGATGGCGTGGGCGTCGGCCGCGGCTGCGGATCGGAGCCAGAACCGCTTGGCGGCCGGCTTGACGAGGAACAGATCGCGGTCCAGGAACACCCGGAAGTCCGGCGTAGACTGGAAGTTTCCCGGAAGCGGCTCCTCGATGCGGCGGGCAAGGCGGGACAGCGCAGCCCCGACCTGCGAATCGTCGTCCTCGGCGTAGTCGAACGCCATACCCGAGTCCCGCAACGACAACTGCAGGACGGCCAGGTCATCGTTGCGGGCCACGAGGCGCGCGCCGATGGAGCAGTCGTCGTCGAGCCAGTCCATGATGTTGTCGACCAGTGTGCGGGTATACGCACGACGGTCGGACGGGGTCGAGGCGTTCCAGATCTCCGGCAGGCTGCCGCGTGTTGGTTGCACAGCGGGAATCGTATATTCAACCGTGTCTTCCACGAGGATTCTCTCGGTCTCGGACAGGCAGAAGAACTCGTACGCCAGAGCATCGATCTCTTCGACCACGGCGTGTTCGTCCAGTTGTGGCGCCAAGGCGTCCCCGGCTCGCTGAACCTGTCTCTTGGTCAGGTTCACCAGAGCATCCGTTGCTGATCGCGCTCTGCGCGGGTTCGGCAGGTCGTCCGGGACCGGGAACGGGAGGCGCAACAGTTCTGCTTGTTGCACCTTGGGACGATCCGAGCCGAACGACGAGGTACTGTGAAACGCGAACCACGCCATCACCCTACTGTTGATCAATCCCGCGAGTAGCCTGCCGCGGCGCTCGTCGCCCGGTGGGACCACGATGGCCTGGATGCCGTGGCGGAATGTCATCCGATCCTCGACGTAGGCGGCGCGCATCCGCCGCCCGCCGGGACCGGCAGCGACGCCGTGTGGAATGAGCACGCGCGGTCCCGAGAACCCCGCTTCGAAGCCGGCTCGTCGAACTAGGCCGTCTTTCCACGGTTGTAATCCTGTGCAATCGAGAGCCGGAATGCGCAACTCGTCGACCGGTAGGTGGGGAGTCGTGGCGACGATTCTGCTGTGTCTGTGTTCGTCACCCGCGCGGTTGGCCGGCTGGAAGCCCTGCCCGACGACCCAACTGGTTCGCGTGGACTCTCTCTTGCGTGCGAGCGTTCCGTACTGGACTGCCAAGTCGCCGAGGCTCGGAAGGCGCGCCATGTAGTTGAACAGCCGCGCTTCAGGCTCGGCCATCCAGAGACGCTTCTTGAAGACGGACGGGTCGGTGTCCACCAGACGGGAATCGAGCCGGTGCCGATCACCACTGCCTATGGTGATCAAGCGCCGGGACTTCAGGTTCAGGTCGGCCCTGGGCGTCAGATAGTCGAACCGGTAGGGGGTGTCCGCCTGCGGTCGACCGAAGACGAGCAGCGCGGCGGGACGTACGGCCCCGTCGAACAACTGGAACCGCATATCGGCGAAGTTGACGACGGTGAAGACGCGCGATTCGCGCACCAGGCGCTTGCGCGCCTCCACCGCCAGCCGGGAATGGTTGTGCAGGAACCCCATGGCCGGCAGCAGCAACGCTGCGACGCCATCGTCTCGCAGATGTCGCAGCGCCTTCCAGACGAAGGGCCACGCCTGTTCGCGGCCCGGCGCCGGCAACCCTTCTTCCTTGCACCACTCCAGGGAAGAACGGCGCGCGCCGTGGCGCCTCGACCAGGGCGGATTGCCGACGACGACGTCGGCCTGCGCATCGTCGGGAGCGACCGCGAAGAAATCGCCGCGGTGCAGCGTCTTCCCGTGGAGCGGAGGAAGGGCCCAGCCGCGGGCCATGAGCCTCCGGATGTCCGGCGGCGTGACCTCCTCAAGCAACGCGACGTACAGCGAGAAGACGGCCACGCGTACGGCGCCGGGGTCCACGTCCCAGCCCCGCACCCTCCGCAGGAGATCGAGCAGGTCGGCCCAGGGAATCGCCGTCCTGTCGCGCCGGGCCTCGCGTCGATGCTCGCACAGGCGTTGGAACAGACGCACGAGGAAGATGCCCGAGCCGCAGGCGGGGTCGAGAAAACGTCCGCCGTCCCTGACCCTCGCCGGCAGCCTGTCCCAGACCTGGGAGACCACGGTGTCGGCGAGGAACATCGGCGTGTAGTAGGCGCCGCTGGTGCGGCGCTCGGGGCCCCGTTCGGCGAGAAACCGGTCGTGGACGGCGCTGATCAACTCGATGGGGATGTACTTGAAGTTGTACTTCCAGAGTCGATACTGCCCTGTTCGCCCGTGCATCTCCTCGCGGCCGGAGCGAAAACGGGCCAGGATCGTGAGGTGAGCCGCGTCGAGGCGTGGACCAGGTTCGCCCGTCTCGAACGACCAAGGCGCGACGAACAGGTCGCCGTTGAAGCCCTTCCGCAGGGCCCCAAAAAGACGCTCCAGCGCTTCGCCGTCCCCGGCCTCCAGTAGCGCCTCGAACGTCCCGGCGTCCGTGCTCGCGGCGCCCCGGAAGTACTCGGTTCCGATGATCTCCCGATCCTCCAGATAGGCGACGAACGTCGTCTGCACGAGCAGCGCTTGCGCCGCCTCGGTTGGCAGACCGCCATCGCAGAGCAGGCGATGCGACTCGGTGAGGTTGTCGAGCAGAACGTGGTCCACGCGTTCCCGCGGGTCGAAGTACTCGCGGTACTCCTCCTGCTCCCAGAAGCGGCCGGACTCGGTGGCGTAGGCGAGGTTCTGGAGCGTCAGCGCGTCGGTGACGGCGTCCAGCTCGTCGACGAGGCACCGGTCGAAGTCGTCCTCGCCTGGAAATCGACTCAGCGAAAAGAGGAGGACGGTCTGGCCGGAAACGACGACGAGCAGGCTCGCGAGACCTTGATTCCAGAGTGCGGCGTGCAGGGCCGCCGCGGCCCCTCGATCGTACTCGCCGACCAGGATCGCGACGGTCGGTACGTGCTCGACGCAGAAGACCGCCGACAGGCCCAGGTCGTCGAACGCCGTACGCAGCGCGCCGGCATGGGGCGTATTCCCGACCTGTTCCGATCTCTCGTAGAGCTCTGGCGGCTGGCGGGTGGAGAGACCCAGGCTGACCTTCCACGCGGGGCCCGGCGGCTCCGAGGCGATGGCCTCCATCACGGTCGTCCCGGCGTCGAACGGCCGTCCTCAGACACCGCCGCCGTCGCAGGTCCGCGCGGCCATCGACGGACCCGCGACGGGGGCACGTGATCGATTCGAACTGCCCATGGCGCCATCTTAAGCATAAGAAAGGCGAAAGTCAACGACGACAGCCGGTTCACTTCCCCGCCTTCCCCGGTCCCGCCCCGCTCGGCGCCTCGGCGTCCTCCGGATGCGGCCGGTCTCCCCGCTCCAGCTCGGCGCAACGGCGCTCGAGGGCCGCGACGCGCTTGCGCAGGGCGGGTAGCTGCACGAACGAGCTCGCCGCCTTGCGCCACGCGCGGTTCTCGACGGCCGGCAGCCCCGAGACGAACGACCCCGGCGGCACGTCGTTGGTGATGCCGGTCTGGCCGGTGGCGCGAGCGCCCTTTCCGATGGTGATGTGGCCGTTCACGCCGACCTGGCCGGCCAGCACGACGTCGTCCTCGACGACGGTGCTGCCGGCAATCCCCACCTGGGCGGCCAGCAGCGCGTTGCGGCCGATCCTGACGCCGTGCCCGATCTGGACGAGGTTGTCGATCTTGGCGCCCGCCGCGATGCGGGTCTCGCCGAGGGCGGGCCGGTCGATGGCCACCAGCGCCCCGATCTCGACGTCGTCCTCGATGACGAGCCCGCCGTGCTGGGGGATCTTCTGGTGGGTCCCGTCGGGGCGGCGGGCGAAGCCGAAGCCGTCGCTGCCGATCACCGCCCCGTTCTGCACCACCACCCGGTCGCCGAGCACGACGCCCTCGCGAAGCGCCGCCTGCGCGTGAATCACGCAGTCGGCGCCGATGGTCGCTCCGGCGCCGACGGTCACGTGGGGATGGATGACGGTCCGGGGTCCGACGATGGCGCCGGCCCCGATCGAGACGAAGGGACCGACCGAAACGGCGGCGGCCAGCTTCGCGTCGTCGGCGACGCAGCTCGCGGGGTGGATGCCGGTCGGCGGGGTCGGGGCGTCGGCGAACAGCTCGACCGCCCGGGCGAAGGCGAGGTACGGCTCGGCCGTGCGCAGCATCGGACACGGGGCCGCCGGGGCGTCGTCGGCGAGGACCACCGCCGCCGCTCGCGTCGATCGCAACGCGGTCGTGTACCGGGGGTTGGCGAAGAACGTGAGGTCGCCGGCTTCGGCCGTCTCGATGCCCGCGACACGGCGAATCTCCACGTCGCCGTCGCCTTCCAGCCGACAGTCCAGGCGATCCGCCAAGTCACGAAGCCTCAAGACGAGCAAGCGTATCACGCGTCCGGGGCGGTCCCGCCGACCCGCGGAGCCTCCGTTCGGTCACGCCCGTCGCCCGCGACCGGGGCTCGTTCCCTGTCGCCCCGGCTCGGAAGTCCTCCGCCTCCTGGAGCTCCTGAAGCTCGACGTCGCTCAGGTGATCGTTCGAGAACAGCTCCGGGGGCCAGCACGAGCGTTCCTCGACCACACGCCGGCACGATTCCACGATCAGCCGGTTCCGACTGATACCGCGCTCCGCCGCGACCCGATCCAGGCCGGGCAGGAGCGCTTGCGGCAGATGAATGCTCGTGTTGGGCACGGGGCCTCCTACCCGAACATGTTATTCCAGGTGGGCAGGGCGGGTTCTCTGGCGAATCCCGATGGGCGACCACCCGGTTGAGGAGGGTCCCGTCAGGCCTGTGTCCGGCGCTCGACGAACGTGGCCAGGTGCTCGAGGTGCAGCTCGCGCGAGAGCTCCCGCAGGCGGGGGCGGCGTTGGCCGGCGGGCAGGGCCAGGGCCTCGCGCACCTCGTCGAGGACCGGGCTGACCCGTGCGGACCATTCGACGCGGGACACGCCGCTTCGCGCTCCCCGGAACGACAGCCAGTGGCCGGCCATCTTCGCGGCGAAGTACCAGGAGATGAGGTTGGGCCCGGGGACGAAGAAGAACAGCGGTCCGAAGATCGCGGTGGCGATGGCGTCGATGACCATCCAGAACCGGTGGTGGTCGCTCTGGCGCTGCAGGCGGCCCCGGGCAATCGACAGGGCCTGCTCGGCGTCCAGGTCGGCGGCGTGGACGAGCACGCCCTTGCGCACGTGGCGCATGTGCCACAGCAGCCGGTGCTGGGAGATCCAGGCGGCGAGGCCGCGCGTGAGGGCGGCGCGCAGCCGCGCCCCCCAGCCGGTCTTCTCCGCTTCGGCCGCCCTCGCGGTGCGGCGGTCGCGGCGGGCCTCCTGCTCTTCCCCGAGCACCTCGCGGGCGCGCCGCAGCAGCTTCCCGGTGACGGCGCCGGGGGGATGGTCGGCGTCGTTCGGCTCGCAGTAGAGCTCGTGGCGGGTCCGGTCGACGGGCACGAGGAAGACGTTCATTCGGTTCTGGAGACGCTCATCCGGTCGGAAGAGGTTTCATCCGGTCAGGGCATCCGGCGACCCGAAGTGAGCTGGGGGTGGAACGTCACGGTCGAGGAGGGGGCGACCGCCGCCGCAAGGAGACGGGGCGCCGGGGGCCGCATCGGTCCCCGGCGCCCGGGCTTCGATCCCGCGCCGGCCCGGCAGCGATCTGCCGGACCGGCCGCGAGAATCCGCCGGCTACCGCGCGAGCGGGTCGGGACGGAGCTGGAAGTGCACGATCTTGCTCTTGGTCCCCTGGCCGCCCTCGGTGTGCCAGATGTAGTTCGAGCCGTAGTTGGCCCACAGCCCGCGTCCCTTCCAGCCGGCGTCGGCATCGTCGATCCGGCCGTCGAGGCCGCGCGAGTAGAACGCCATCGGATACGGCACGCGCAGGACCACCCACTCGCCGGTGTCCGGGTCGAGCGCGAGGAGGGAGTCCGACGTGGAGCCGTTGGCGATGGGGATGTTCTCGCCCATGCCCAGCGTGTTGAACTGGTCGACCCAGCTGTAGTAGTGGAAGTCGGCGCCGACGCGGCCCTCCACGCCCTGCATCTGCGGGCCGGGCACCGGGTACAGCGTCCACCCCTCGGGGCAGTGCTGGCCGGTGGCGTCCGGGCCGCTGGTCACCGCGCACCTGCTGCGGTCGAAGCTCGCCATGTGGCTGCTGCCGGACAGGGCGGCCCAGATGACCCCGTTGCGGTCGACGTCGATGCCGCGGGGGGCGAACCCGGTCTCCATCGGGTCGAGGGCGGAGTTCTCGATCGACGGCGGCTGGTACATCTCGGCGATGCACGTCTCGGGCGGGTTGTCGCCGCGGTCGAGACGGACGATCGAGCCGGGGAACGGCCCGGTCCGGGTGATCCAGACCGCGTGGTCGATCGGGCTCGCGATGATGCCGTAGCCGAAGCCGGCCACCCGGGTGTCGAGGGCGGGGTCGGGGTTGTCTTCCCGCGGCTCGTTCCACGGCTTGGTGATGACGCCGTCGCCGTTGGTGTCGAGCACGGTCGGGCACCAGCCCTGCGAGCCCTGCTCGTCGCCGGTCTCGTCGTAGAGGCGCGTGTTCAGCCAGCCGATGACGTTGCCGTCGCCGCTGAACCACAGGGTGTCATCGTCGTCCTCGCCGAACTGCAGGTGGTGGGTGCCGAAGCAGGTGTCGACGAGCACGAACTGCTCGTCGCCCTCGGCCGACGGGTCGTAGTACGACGCGTGCCGGCCGGCGCGGCCGATCGAGTGGTACTGCGCGTACCGGTTGTCGGAGCCGTCACGGCACCAGTCGGGGTTCTGGAACGGGCGCACCGTCGAGGTCATCCACACCCGGCCCTTGTGGTCGAGCATCGGGTTGTGGGGGTCGGACCGCTCGTGGGCGCCGACGCCCCAGAGCTCCGCGTCGCCCCAGTAGTACGACGGGACCTGGACGTCGGGGAAGCGGGTCGGCATGGTCTCGGGGTCGGGGCGCACGGGAATCGTCACCTCGGTCGCGCTGTTGGCCACCGGGTCGACGAAGGTGATGGTGCCGTGCCCGGCCGAGACGCCGTAGACGGGCCCGTTGCCGTTGATCTGCGGGTTCCGCTTGTCGGTGGCGATCTCGTCGTGGATGAACGAGGTGTCGACGCCCCAGTCCCACAGGGTCACCACGACGTTCTGCTCGAGGCCGTCGGGCCGCGGCGGGGCCTCGGGGATCGCGCCGTTGGCGATGCGGTCGGTCCAGTCGGCGAACATCTGCAGCGCCGGCTCGCGGCCGAACCGGTTCATGGCGTTGCTCATCTGGTTGCCGCGCTGGCCGGTGGTCACGCGGTGGTCCCACGCCGCGATCGTCGAGTCGAAGTCGTCGCGCTGCTGCACGACGCGGGTCGCGGTGTTGCCGAGCTGGTGGCAGAGCTGGCAGCCCTGCTTCATGTTGTCGACCCAGTGCGACTGGGTGCGCATGGCGGGGTTGATGCCGTTGCCGCTGTTCCCGGTGCCCGGGAACTCGCTGGGGGCGGGCGGCTCGATCAGCGCGTACCAGTAGTTGCCCGGGTAGTACTGGGCGGCGTCGCGCGGGGTCGGCGCGACGACGGCGGCGAGCTGCACGTCCTCCTGGCCCGTCGAGAGGCGGACCTTCTCGGAGTCGACGAGGCCGTAGCCGCGCACCCAGACGTCGTAGGTCGCGTCCGGCATCTGCGGCAGCACGAAGTTGCCCTCGTCGTCGGTCACGACGATCTTGGCGAACTTGGTCTCGAGCTCCTCGGTCTCGGCGATGACCCAGACCCCGGCCTCGGCGCCGTTGGCGCTCGCCACGCTGCCGGCGATGACGCCGTCGGCCATGGTGGCCTGGCGCGCCCCGGCGGTCACGCTCCAGGTGGCGATTCCCGCCACCAGCAGGCCGCCGAGCGCAAGCGACACGGGCCTGCGGATATCGATGCGCATTCTCTCTACCTCCCTGCCGTAGCCTGAATCAAGCGCACGAATGCAAAGTGAGCCCATCACTCTACCTTGAGGTCCGCGGAAGGTCAACGCCCGGCGGTCGCGCCGCCGGAGTCGATTGCGGGTTGAGGGAATCATGAGGGCGGGTGGAGCCCCGCCGCCCCCTTGGGCACGGGCGGCGCCGGTTCCGGATCCGCCGACAGGACAGGGACGATGACCGAGGCATCGCGGGAAGGCCGGTCGCCCGGTCGCGTGTCGCTTGCCGATTACGCCCGGGCGGTGGAGAGCGGCTGGACGAAGGACGAGCTGATGCGGGCCATCCTGCACGAGCTGCCGCGCAGGCTTCAGCGGCTCACGCAGACGGAACGAGGGGCGGGTGCTTGGGGAACGCCCGCCGGCGACCGCTACGCGCTGGGACGCCCTGCTGGCAGCCACCGCGGAGCACGTCGCGGGCCTCCACGGGCTGCCGCCGCCGGCGTGGACCGACGAGCCCGCGCGCTTCGTCGAGCCGCCCTGGGTGCTGCCGGAGCCCGAGCTCGACGACATGCGGCACGACGCCATCTGGTACGCGCCGGCCGCGTTCATCCGCCACGGCGTGCTGCCCGACCCGCGAGACCTCGACCGGCGCGGCGGAGAGCGGCGTGACTGGGTCGCTTGACCGCGACCGGCTCGGCCGTCTGCTCGACGCCCTCGACGAAAGGCTGCGGCGCGCGGAGGTACGCGCCAGCCTGTACCTGGTCGGCGGAGCGGCGATGCTGCTGGCCTACGGCCGCACGCGCGCGACCTCGGACGTCGACGCGCGCATCGACGCCGCCCACGAAGCGGTGGTCGCCGCCGTGGCCGACGTCGCGGCCGAGCACGGTCTGGAATACGACTGGCTGAACCAGCAGGCCGCGGCCTGTATCCCGAGCGAGCCGGACCGCCGGGCGCCGACGCTCTACAACACGCCCAATCTCGTGATCACCGGAGCGTCGGCCGGACACCTGCTGGCCATGAAGCTCGAGGCCGGCCGGCGGACCGACGTCGACGACATCCGGGTGTTGCTCGACCGGCTCGGCATCGAGGATCCCGAGATCGCCGCGAGGATCCACGCACACCTGTTTCCCTCGTCGGCGCGGAGGGAACGGGTCGAGCGCCTCCTGCGGACCCTGCTGTGCCCCGAGCCGCCGGACGGGACGCGTTGACCGGCCGGCCGTGGCGGGCTCGCCCGGACGATTCGGACCCGTTCCGCCGGACCATGGCGGCGGCTGAGCCGGGACGGTCCCCGCACGGACCGAATGCTGCCCCGCTTGCGGAGTGAAGCGCGCTTGCGTTTAGAATAGCGGGTTGTCCCGCACGCCGGTGCCCACCTGCTCAGTCAGATCACGCGCCGACTCCGTGTCCGTGACAGGAGATGACTCATTACTCGTTCAACGTCCGTCCGGCGCCCGTCGCGCTCGGCGTTGCCTTCGCGATGTTCGTGGGGACCGGCGCCCTGACCGTCTTCATGGCACAGGAGCCGGAGCCGGCCGAGGCCGAGCTCGCCATGGCGCCGTCCGGCGAGGGCGGGGCCGGTGACACGGCGGCACCGCTGGACCCGGCGGTCCAGCCCATCGCGTTCAGCCACGCGCACCATGTCACCGAGATCGGCATCGACTGCCAGTTCTGCCACGCCTACGCACGGCGCGGTCCGGTGGCGGGGATCCCGTCGGTGCAGCGCTGCGCGGGGTGCCACCGGGTGGTGCTGAGCGAGGAGCCGGAGATTCTCAGGGTCCTCGAGTACTGGGAGAACGAGGAGCCCATCCCGTGGGTCCGGGTGCACGACCTGCCCGACCACGTGCGCTTCACGCACAAGGCGCACGTGCGGGCCGGGGTCGGCTGCGAGACCTGCCACGGCGACGTGGCGGGGATGGAGGCGGCGGTGCAGGTGGAGAGCCTCAGCATGGGCTGGTGCGTGAGCTGTCACGAGGACCGGGGCGCCACCCGGGATTGTCTGGCATGTCACTACTGACGCGACGGGGTGGCGGAACGGACGCCGGGGGGACCGACTCGTCGTCGCCGCTCGTCGACCGGGTCGGCCGCCGGACGTTTCTCAAGGTGCTGGGCAGCGCCGGCCCCGCGGCGGCGGCCGCCGCCTGCTCGCCGGTGCCGCCCGAGCGGATCATCCCGTTCGTGGTCCCCCCCGACGACGTGATTCCCGGCGTCGCGACCTGGTATGCCAGCGTCTGCGGGGAGTGCCCGGCCGGCTGCGGCGTCCGCGTCCGCACGCGGGAGGGTCGGGCCGTCAAGGTCGAGGGCAACCCCGAGCACCCCGTCAACCGGGGCGGGCTCTGCGTCCGCGGCCAGGCCTCGCTGCAGGGGCTCTACAACCCCGATCGCATCACCGGTCCCCACCGCCGTCGCGTCACCGACGCCGCGGCGGGGCGGAGCGTGCTCGAGCCGGTGGCCTGGGAAGAGGCGCAGCAGGCACTCGTCGACCGGCTGCAGGCCCTCTACGAGGCGGGCCGGGGCGACCGCGTCGCGCTGATCACGCCGCCGCTGACCGGTACGCTCGGCGAGCTGGTGTCGAGCTGGTCGGCCGCCCTCGGCGCGCGGTGGGTCCGCTACGAGCCGTTCGGCTACGAGGCGATCCGCGCCGCCAACGAGCGGGTCTTCGGGCGCGCCGAGGTGCCCCACTACGACTTCGCCCGGGCCGAGATGGTGGTCTCGTTCGGGGCCGACTTCCTGGAGACGTTCGGCTCCCCCGCCGGGTTCGCCCGCGACCACGCGGGGGCGCGCCGCGTCCGCGACGGGCGCACGACGCAGTTCGTGCAGATCGAGCCCCGGCTCTCGATGACCGGGGCCGGCGCCGACGCCTGGCACGCCGTCGCGCCGCAGACCGAGGGCCTGGTGGCCGCGGCGATGGTCCAGGTCATCGTGAGCGAGCAGCGGGCGCAGGGCGTGCCGGCGGAAGAGGCGGCCCGCATCGGCGAGCTCGTCGCCGGGGTGTCGCCCGAGGCCGTGAGCGGCGCCGCCGGTCTCTCCGCCGACCGCATCCGCGAGCTGGCGCGCGCCTTCTCGGACCCCGCCCTCGGCCCCGGCCGGACCCTCGCGGTGGGCGGCGGGGTGGGGGTGTCGGGCGCCAACGCGACGGCGGCCCAGGTCGCCGTCTCGCTCCTGAACCACGTCGCCGGCAACGTCGGATCGACGGTCGACTTCGGCGCCGCGGCCACCTCCGATCCGGCGACCTGGGCCGAGATGCAGGGGCTGGCCGAGGCGATGCGGGCGGGCGAGATAGAGCTGGCCGTCGTCCACGACGTCAACCCCGTCTTCGCGATGCCGGCCGCGGCCGACTTCCGGGGCGCGCTGGCCGAGGTGCCGTTCGTGGCCGCCCTGTCGAGTCTGCCCGACGAGACCACCGCGGAGGCCGACCTGCTGCTGCCGGTGCACACGGCGCTCGAGTCGTGGGGCGACAGCAACCCCCGCCGCGGCGTCTGGGGGCTCATGCAGCCGACGATGCGCCCGGTGTTCGACACCCGGCACGTGGGCGACCTGCTCATCGAGGCGGCGCGGGCGCTGGGCGGCGACATGACCGCCTTTCTGCCCCGGCGCGGCGACTTCTACCGCTACCTGCGCGACGCGTGGGAGGCGATGCAGCCGGTTCCCGAGCCCGTCGCGCAGGCGTCGGCGGCCGACCCGGGCACGCCGGAAGCCGATCCGGGGGCGCCGGTCGCCGATGATGCCGCGGCGCCGGTCGCGAACGCACCCGCCGCCGACCCGCAGGCGCCGGTTGCCGCCCCGAACGCACCCGTCGCCGAGCCGCAGGAGCCTGCCGCCGAGGCCCCGCCCCCCGAGCCGCCCGACTTCGAGACCTGGTGGGCGGATGCCCTCCGGCGCGGCGGCGTCACGCTTCCGGCCGCCCCCGTGGAGGTGTCGTTGCGTCCCGGGGTCTTCGACGCCGATCTGGCGGCCGAGCTCGGCGCCCCCGCGCCCCGGCGGCGGCTCAGCCTGGTCGCCTATCCGTCGCTGCACTTCTTCGACGGCCGCGGCGCCAACCGCCCCTGGCTGCAGGAGATCCCCGACCCCCTGCTGAAGACCACGTGGGGCACCGGGGTCGAGATGACCCCGGCCACCGCCGAGGATCTTGGGGCCGAGGAAGGCCAGCTCGTCACCGTCGCGTCGGACCACGGACAGGTCGACGCGAGCGTCATCGTCAACCCGCATCTCGCGGAGGGGGTCGTCGCCATCGCCATCGGCCAGGGGCACACCGACTTCGGGCGCTACGCGACGGGCCGCGGGGTCAGCCCGATGGCGCTGCTCGACCCCGCCCGGAGGCGCCGTCGGGCGGCGTCCGCTGGGTCGGCGCCGGCGTCGACGTCACCCCGCGCGAGCTGTCGCGCCCCATCCCGCGGCTGCAGCGGAACTTCGACCAGGAGGGGCGGGGCCTCGCGCAGTCGGTGTCGCTCGCGGCGCTCGCGGCCGGCGACGTCCACCCCGAGGAGCACCACTTCAGCCTGTACCCCGAGCACGAGCACCCGGTGCACAGCTGGGGGATGGCCATCGACCTCGACGCGTGCAACGGGTGCAACGCGTGCGTGGCCGCCTGCTACGCCGAGAACAACGTCCCGGTGATGGGGGCCGACCGCATGCGCCGCGGCCGCACCATGTCGTGGCTGCGCATCGAGCGGTTCGACGAGCCGCGGGCCGGCGGGGACGGGGCCGACGTCCGCTTCCTCCCGATGCTCTGCCAGCACTGCGACCACGCGCCGTGCGAGAGCGTCTGCCCCGTGTACGCCACCTACCACACCGACGAGGGGCTGAACGCCCAGATCTACAACCGCTGCGTGGGCACCCGCTACTGCTCGAACAACTGCCCCTACAAGGTGCGGCGGTTCAACTGGTTCATGCCCGAGTTCGAGGCCCCGCTCCAGCTTCAGCTCAACCCCGACGTCACCGCGCGCAGCGACGGGGTCATGGAGAAGTGCTCGTTCTGCATCCAGCGCATACAGGACGGCAAGGAGCGGGCCCGCGACGAGGACCGCCCGGTGCGGGACGGCGACGTCTCGCCCGCGTGCGCGCAGAGCTGCCCGGCCCAGGCCATCGTCTTCGGCGACATGAACGACCCGGCGAGCCGCGTCGCGCAGCTCTCGGCCGACGCCCGCGCATACCACGCCCTCAGCGTGTTCAACACCCGCCCCGCCGTCACCTACCTGAAGAAGGTCGACCGCGACGCGTGACGCCGCCGCCATGAGCTTCGCGAAGATCCACGACGACATCCTGCGCACGCTCCGGCCTCCCGGGGCGCTGTACTACGTGGGTCTGGCGCTGGCCCTCTCGGCCCTCGCCACGGGGACGGCGGCGTTCCTGCACCAGGCGCAGACCGGCCTCGGGGTCGCCGGCTACGAGCACCCCATCTTCTGGGGCATCTACATCACCGACTTCGTGTTCTGGGTCGGCATCGCCCACTCGGGGACCCTCATCTCGGCCGTGCTGTTCCTGTTCCGGGCGAAGTGGCGGACGGCGGTGGCGCGGGCGTCCGAGGCGATGACGGTGTTCGCGGTGATGACGGCGGGGCTGTTCCCCATCATCCACATCGGCCGGCCGTGGTTCTTCTACTGGCTGATTCCGTATCCCAACGAGCGGGAGCTGTGGGTGAACTTCCGCTCACCGCTGATCTGGGACGTGTTCGCCATCACCACCTATCTCACGGTCAGCGCGATGTTCCTCTACCTGGGGCTGATGCCGGACATCGCCGCCGCCCGCGACAAGGTGAAGGACTGGCGGCGCCCGATCTACCGCTTCCTCTCGTTCGGCTGGCTGGGCACCGACCGGCAGTGGCGGCACTACACCGCCCTCTACGGCTTCTTCGCGGCCCTCGCGACGCCGCTCGTCATCTCGGTCCACAGCGTGGTGTCGTGGGACTTCGCGGTGTCCATCCTGCCCGGCTGGCACAGCACCATCTTCGCGCCCTACTTCGTGGCCGGGGCCATCTTCTCGGGCCTCGCCATGGTCATCACGCTGCTCGTGCCGATGCGGCGCATGTTCCGGCTCGAGCACTACGTCACCGTGCACCACTTCGAGAACCTCGCGAAGCTGATGCTGGCGACGTCGCTCATCGTCGGCTACGCGTACCTGACGGAGTTCTTCATCGCCTGGTACAGCGGCAGCCCGTTCGAGCAGGGCACGTTCTTCGACCGCATGTTCGGCCAGTATCGGGCCTACAGCTGGACGATGTTCGCCTGCAACGTCATCATTCCGCTGGCCCTCTTCTGGAAGGCGGTGAGGACCAACCTCGCGGTGCTCTTCGTGATCTCGATCTTCGTCAACATCGGCATGTGGCTCGAGCGCTACGTCATCATCGTCACGTCGCTCTCGCACGACTTCGACCCCGCCAACTGGGCCGGGGTCTACCAGCCGACGTGGGTCGAGGCGGCGATCACGGTGGGGTCGTTCGGGCTCTTCTTCACCCTGTTCCTGCTCTTCGTGAAGAACTTCCCGGCGGTGTCGATAGCCGAGATGAAGGAGACGATGGACCGGTCGGCCGAGGCCGACCCGGCCAGCGCCTGGCCCGAGCCGGTGTAGGTGGCGACGCATGGAGATACTGGGCATCTTCGATCGGGGCAAGACGGCGGCGGCGGCTACGCGCGAGATCCTCGAGGGCGAGCTCGGCGAGGTCGTCTCCTACTCGCCGGTGCCCGACCACGCCCTCGACCAGGCCCTGCACGTCTCGGTGAGCCCGGTGCGGGTGTTCGTCCTCGTCGGGGGGCTGCTCGGCTGCTTCCTCGGCTTCGCGTTCCCCATCTACACGGTGCTCGACTGGCCGATGATCACCGGGGGCAAGCCGCTCATCTCGATTCCCCCGTTCGTGGTCATCGCCTTCGAGCTGACGATACTGCTGGGCGCGATCGGCGGCATGATCGGCTTCCTGGTCCTCTCGGGCCTGCCGCGTCCGTTCGGCCGCCCTGCCCCCGACCCCCGCTTCACCAACGACATGACCGGCATCGCGGTGACCTGCGCCGGCGAGCGCGCGGCGGCGGTCCGGGCCTGTCTCGAGCGCCACGAGGCCGTGGAGATCCGAGGATGACCGTGCCCAGCCCTGCCTGGCGGTTCTCACCCACGGCGCGGCGCCTGCCGGGCGCCCAACGTTTCCTCGTCGAGAGCCTCGCCGCCGCCGAGGGCGCGAGTGTTCTGGCCCAGCCGGCGTTCGAACGCCGAGAATCCGTGGAGATCCGATGACGACCATGCCCGGCTCTGTCCGCCGGTTGCGGGCTCGACCGCGGCGCATGCCACGCGCCCGCGGCGCCCTCGCCGTCGTCCTCGTTGCGGCGGCCGGCGCCGTGGTCCTGGCCCAGCCGGCCTTCATGCGGAACATGTACACCGGCCCCGTCGTGCTGCCCCAGGTCGACCCCCGGGTGCCGGTCGAGGACACCATCGCCGTGGACGGCGAGCGGCAGCGCGACCGCCTCGAGTCGCGCGACCTGCCCAACCCGGTGCCCGACACTCCCGCGGTCCTCGCGGAGGGCGAGTGGCTCTACGACGTGTACTGCGCGATGTGCCACGGCCCGGAAGGGCTCGGCGACGGGCAGATCGCGGGGCACTACCCGCGCATGCCGAGCCTCGCGGCGCGCCACGTGCAGAACAACTACACCGACGGGTGGATCTTCAGCATCATCGGCGACGGCGGGTTCCGCATGCCACCGTTCGCCCATTCCATGAGCGCCGACGAGCGCTGGGCCCTGGTGCGCTACGTCAAGACGTTCACGCAGCCGGACGCGCGGTAGGAGGCTGCGCCGTAGAACGGCGCGGACTCCTGGAGGGTCGGTTGGGCGCCCGGCGGAGCCGAAGGCGACGAAGGGCGGGCCAGCGTTCGGGGAAGCCCGCGAAGCGCCGTCGGCCGCGAGACGGGCCCGGGCACGCGGGAGACACGATACGAGAACCGCGTCGAGCACGATGCGAACCGTGGATGCAGGACACCGGACATGATCGCGGTCGGAACCCCCCTCGTCACGGACGGCGCCCGCCGGCTCTGCGCGATCGCCGCGGTGCTCGGCGCCCTGGCGTTTCTCCAGGCGCTCTTTCTCGGCGACCCCGTCCGGGCGTGGCAGTCGCTGCTCGTCAGCTTCCTCGTCTTCGGCGGCTCGCCCAGGCGGGGGTGGTGGTCTCGGCCATCATGCAGGTGACCTCGTCGCGCTGGGGCCGGGCCCTCAAGCGGATGGCCGAGGCCACCGCCGCGTTCCTGCCCATCGCGTTCGGGCTGCTCCTGATTCTGCTGATCGGGGTCGAGGGCTGGGCGCCCTGGGTGCACGAGCCGGTCGAGGCCAAGGCGGCGTGGCTCAACGTGCCGTTCTTCGTGAGCCGCCAGCTGGGCGCGTTCCTGCTGCTGACCGGCCTCAGCCTCTACTACGTCTACCGGTCACTGCGGCCCGACGTCGGGCTGCTCCAGCAGTCGGGCGAGCACGCCGCCACCGGGTTCACGCGCCGCCTCATCGCGGGATGGCGCGGCATCCACCACGAGCGGGACGCCGCCCAGCGGGCGCAGAGCCGGCTGGCCCCCGCCGTCCTCATCGCCTATGGCTGGGTGTTCACCCTCGTCGGGTTCGACTTCTTCATGTCGCTCGACCCCCACTGGTTCTCGACCCTGGCCGGCGGCTACTACTTCATCGGCAACCTGTTCCTGGGGCTGGCGTTCTTGTCGGTGGTGGCGGTGTGGGCGCAGAAGCGGCTGAACCTGACCGAGTACATCGGTCCCCACCAGCTTCACGACATCGGCAAGCTGCTGTTCGGGTTCTGCATCCTGTGGGCGTACATGTTCTGGTCGCAGTATCTCGTCATCTGGTACGGCGACCTCGCCGAGGAGACCGAGTTCATCTACCACCGCATGCACGGGGCGTGGGCGCCGGTGGCGTGGACGGTGTTCGCGATGGCGTTCGTCATCCCGTTCGTGGTGCTGCTGAGCCGGGCCGTGAAGACGAGCCCGCGCGGGCTGACGGCGATCGCGGCGGTGGCGTTCGCGGGCATGTGCCTCGAGCGCTTCCTGCTCGTCTCGCCGTCGCTGTGGCACGGCGAGGGCGTGCCCCTGGGCCTCGTCGAGCTGCTCGTCGGGGCCGGGGTGGCGGGGTTGTTCTTCCGGTCGTACACGGCGTTCCTCGAGACGTTCCCGGTGCTGCCGCTGGCCGACCCCCGGCGCTCGACGCCCACGATCGGCGCACCCCCACGCCCACGACCTGCACGGAGAGTGAGCCGGGGACACCAGAAGCACCGGGAGGCGACCGCGCGCATCCGCCGATGGCCAGGCAACCCCACCAGTACATCGCCGAACCGGACCTGGGCGCGGCGCCGCTCTCGGAGGAGTGGCGGGTCAGGCGGCGGTTCCGGCGGCGCCTGCGGCTGCTCGGCATCCCCGCCGATCTGACCGGCTGGAGCGTGCTCGACATCGGGGCGTGGCACGGCTACTTCTCGTTCGAGTGCGAGCGGCGGGGGGCCGAGCGGGTGCTCGCCGTCGACCGGTTCGCGTGGGACCGCCACGGCATGGACGAGTTCCTCGCGGCCCGCGAGCGACTCGGTTCGCGGGTCGAGTACGAGCGCCTCGACGCCCACGACCTCGACGCCCGTCGCCTCGGCCAGTTCGATCTGGTCCTGCTGCTCGGCGTGTTCTACCATTTGCGCAACCCGCTGGCGGCGCTGGAGCGCATCGCCGGCGTGACGCGGCGGCTGCTGATCTGCGAGACGCACGTCCTGCTGCCGTTCATCCACGAGCGGTACCCGCTGGTGCCGTTCTTTCCGGGGGACGACCGGGTCGACGAGCAGACCCGCGACCTGTGCGGCATCCCCACGATGACCGCGCTGACCGAGATGCTGCTTTCGGCCGGCTACGCCTCGGTCGACGTCAAGTACCGGCCGTCGTTCCGCTACTGGAAGAAGCTGCTGGCCCTCGTCACGACCCGCCCGCAGTCGGGGCGCGGCATCGTGCACGCGAGGCCGGGGCCGACGGGCTCATCGTCCATGATCTGAGATGGGGCAGGCCCTTGGCCGACGGAGACGACCCTGGCGGAAGAAGGCGCCGGCCCCGCTGACGACCCGCCCGCGACCGGGTCGCGGCATCGTTCACGGAAGCGGGGGCCGATCACATCACCATCCACGGTTCGAAGGAGACAGTCAGCAATGAGCATCGCGGTCATCGGAATGGGGACCATGGGCGCCCCCATGGCGAGGAACCTGTTGAAGGCCGGCCACGGCGTGGTGGTGCACAACCGGACGCGCGAGCGCGAGGAGCCCCTCGCGGCCGAGGGCGCGAGCCGCGCCGCGAGCCCCGCCGAGGCCGCCGGCAGCGCCGACATCGTGCTGTCCTGCGTCTCGGACACCCCGGACGTCGAGCGCGTGCTCCTCGACCCCGAGATCGGCGCCATCAACGGCCTGCGCTCGGGGGGCTGGTCATCGACTGCTCGTCCATCGCGCCCGCCGCCACCCGCGACATCGCCGCCCGGTTCCGCGAGAAGGGCATCGGCTACGTCGACGCGCCGGTCTCCGGCGGCTCCGAGGGCGCCATCAAGGGCACCCTCGCCATCATGTGCGGCGGCACCGAGGCCGACTTCGAGCGCGCGAAGCCGGTGCTCGAGGTGCTCGGGGCCAAGATCACCCGCATCGGCGACGTCGGGGCGGGGCAGATCGCCAAGGTCGCCAACCAGGTGGTCATCGCCGGCACCTTCCTCGCCCTCGGCGAGGCCCTGACCCTCGCCCACCGCGCCGGGGCCGACCCCGAGAAGGTCGTCGAGGCCATCGGCGGCGGCGTGGCCGGCTCCTGGATCCTCCAGAACCGGTCGGGGAACATGCTGAACGACACCTATCCCCTCGGCTTCCGGACCCGCCTGCACCGCAAGGACCTCGGCATCGCCCTCGACACCGCGCGCACCTTCGAGGTGCCGGTGCACGTCGCCAGCCTCGTCGCCACCCTCGAGGACGGCCTGATCGCCCAGGGCTACGGCGACGAGGACATGTCGAACCTCGCGCGCTGCGTGCGCCAGGGGGCCGGCGTTCCGGACGGGCCGATGAAGGGGTAGGGCAACTTGGTTGGGGGGCCCGGTTGGGCGGCGCCGCCAGCACCGGTTGCCGTTTGGCGACGATTGGCCGAGTCGAGGCCCGCACCGTGGGCCGTCGGGCTAGGCGGTCGGTGTCGCCGCGCGTAGCGGCTACGAGTGGCTGGGCCGGAAATCGGGGCCGCGGAACGGCGCGGTCCCCGGAGGGTTGGTTGGGCGGCGTCGCCGCGAGGCGTCGCGGCCGCGCGCGACGATAGGCGGACTGGCATGAGCAGAAAGGTCTATTCCGGCTCCAAGGAGGCCCTCGACGGGCTGCTCCACGACGGCATGACCCTGATGGTCGGCGGGTTCGGGCTGTGCGGCGTGCCCCAGAGCCTCGTGTTCGCGCTGCGCGACTCGGGCGTGAAGCACCTGACGTGCATCAGCAACAACGCCGGCGTGGACGGGGCGGGGCTGGGTCTGCTCCTCGAGACCCGCCAGATCGACAAGATGATCGCCAGCTACGTCGGCGAGAACAAGCTCTTCGAACGCCAGTTCCTCGACGGCATCCTCGAGGTCGAGCTGAACCCCCAGGGCACCATGGCCGAGCGCATGCGGGCCGGCGGGGCCGGCATCGCCGCCTTCTTCACCCCCACCGGCTACGGCACCCCCCTGACCGAGGGCAAGGAGACCCGCGAGTTCGACGGCCGCTGGTACGTGCTCGAGACCGCGCTGCACGCCGACGTCTCCCTCGTCAAGGCGTGGAAGGCCGACGAGGAGGGCAACCTCGTCTACCGGATGACCGCCCGCAACTTCAACCCCCCGATGGCCGAGGCGGGGAAGGTCACGGTGGCCGAGGTCGAGGAGATCGTCCCCGCCGGCGCCATCGACCCCCACATGGTCCACACCCCCGGCATCTACGTCGACCGCGTGGTGGTCGGCGAGCACCAGGAGAAGGTGATCGAGCGGCGGAAGACGCGCCCGAGCGGGTGAGGCTCTCGGTCAGACGGCGCGGTCGCGCGTGCGGATGCTGCTGCCGCAAACCGGGGCGCGGGCGGGCGGGCGCACGGTTGAGGCGCTACCGGGGACCGAAGTCGTCCCGTTTCCGCTGTCGCTCTTCCGCCTCCTTGCGACGGCCGTACACGAAGACGCTGACCAGGGACACGAGAGCTGTGACGAGTGTCACCAGACCGGAGATGTCCCTGCCCGAGTACAGCAGCATGCCGCCGATGCCGATGACGAGGAGAATCACGATGAAGCCGAGAACCTGACCCCGTCGCTGGGCCGCGATCTTCTCGGCAACCACGCTCGATTCAAGCGAGCGTCGGTGGGTCGCCTGTGCCTCGGCCATCGACACGATCCGATCCGCACAGCCGGGGAGGATCGCCTCGTATCGTTCAAGCGCTTCAGGGGGAGGAACCGGCCCTTGGAAGTACTCGACGGACGCTTGCTCAACCGCGAGCGGGCTGGCTGGTCGGCTCGCCGGCTCCGCCGGCACCACGGCTTGAGCCGGCTGTCGGTTCGGTTTGCCGGATCGCTTCTGCCTGCTCACGCTCGATCACCATCATCGCGCCCGCGAGGTCCTCACCGGTGACGCGCCAGTCGCTGTACATCGCCCGCGCGTCAGCCAAAGCAGCGTTGGGACTGTCGTTGTAGTCGTCGAACCGGCCGAACAGGTCAAGCAGGCGGGCGACCCCGCTCGAGAACGAAGGCGCGGCAAAGAGGTAATCTGTCCGCATTCTGAGTCACTCTATTCCAGATGGATGTCTCGCTGCAAGCCGCGCTAGTGGTGCACGGCGCTGCTGTGGTCTGCATGAACGCGTGCCACGCCTGCAATCGTACGTGGAGTTCCGCAGCCCCGTCAACCTGCCGTCGCTTCGGGGATGTCGTGATTCTGATGCTTGTAGCGTATCACGATACAATTCGATATGGCATCATCACGGAACCGCTCCACAGACATCGGCGCCTTCATCCGGCAACAGGTCATCCCGCCGGGGATGACGGTCACCGAAGCGGCCCGGAAGCTGGGCGTCGGCAGGCCGGCGCTGTCCAATCTGCTGAACGGCCGGGCGGCGTTGTCGCAGAACATGGCTCTCCGGTTGGAGGCGACGTTCGGTGCGAACCGAGCGCGGCTGCTGGAGCTGCAGGCCGCCAGCGACCGAGATCGCAGAAGCGACGAAGAACGGGCTTTGGCCGTGGGGACCTATGCCCCGAGCTTCCTCACGATCAAGGCGCGGCAGATCAAGGAGTGGGCGGCGGGGAACATCGCCGCCCGCGACCGTCTGCCGGTGCTGCTGCGCCGGCTGGTTCACGCGACGGGACGCGAGCTGCGCCGCGTGGACTTTCCCGGCTACGACAACGCCCAGCGGCCCGGCTGGGACGGCAAAGTCGAGGCGGATGCCGCGACGCTCTGGGTGCCGGAGGGCAGATCGTTCTGGGAGTTCGGCGTCAACCGGCGCCCGAGGGCCAAGGCGGGGCGGGACTATGGTGCCCGCCTCGAGGCGCTGGCACCCGGCGAGCGGGCGAAGTGCACGTTCGTGTTCGTGACGCCGCGCAACTGGCCGGGCAAGGACGAATGGGTGCGCGACAAGGAGGCGGCCGGGGACTGGAAGGCCGTGAGAGCGGTGGACGCCAGCGACCTCGAGCAGTGGCTCGAGAACACGATCGCCCCGCGCATCTGGCTCGCCGGCGAGCTGGAGATTCCCACCGAGGGCTTCCGGACCCTCGACCGCTTCTGGGACTGGTGGGCCCAGGGCAGCAACCCTCCGATGACCGACGCGATCTTCGCGCCGTCCGTGGCCGCCCACGCGGACGGGTTCAAGACGTGGCTCGCGAAGACCCCCGGCGCTGGTCCGCTGACCGTTGCCGCCGATTCCCGGGAGGAAGCCGTAGCTTTTCTTGCGTGCCTGTTTCGGCACGGCGATCTACCGTCGCCCGCCCGCGACCACGCCGTCGTCTTCGAGTCGGCAGGCACGCTGCGAACGCTGTCGGGGTCGCGATCTCCCTTTATTCCGATCGTGTACGGCGAGGAGACGGAACGCGAAATCGCCTCGCACTATCGCCAACGCCACTGCATCGTCGCGCGGCCCCGCAACGCGGTAGATCGGGAACCCGACATGGTTGTCGAGTTGCTGGGTCACGAGGCGTTCGGGAAGGCGCTCGAGAACATGGGCGTCACGGAGCGCGACCACATGGACCGGCTGGCGAGCGAGTCTGGGCGATCGCCGACCGTGCTGCGGCGACGGCTGTCGCCGATCCCGGAGATCAGAACGCCGTCATGGGCCGGAGACGTGACTGTCGCACGGAGCCTGATCCCGATCGCGCTGGTGGGAGTCTGGCACAACGGATCGCCGGCCGATCGCGAGATCCTTGCCGTCCTCTCTGATCGCCCGTACGAGGAGCTCGAGAGGGGCGTCGCCGACCTTCTCCGACGGGACGACTGTCCGGTCTGGCGTGTGGACCAGTACCGCGGCGTCGTTTCCAAGCTCGACGCTCTGTTCGCGATCTGTCCGTGGATGACGGAACGGGACATCACCGATTTCGTGGATTTCGCCGAGTACGTCCTGTCGGAGTCCGATCCGGCGTTGGAACTCCCGGATGACCAACGGTGGGCCGCGAGCCTCTACGGCAAGGTGCGTGAACACTCGAGCGCGTTGCGGAACGGCGTCTGTGAGACCCTGGTCCTGCTCGCCGTTCACGGGACCGCGCTGCTACGCCACGGGCTGGGCATCGACCCCGCGGCTCTCGTTGCCGCTCTCGTCAAGCGCCTCCTGTTTCCCCTCACGAGCGGCAGTCTGAGATCCCAGGACGGTGATCTTCCGGGATACGCAGAGGCTGCTCCCGACCAGTTTCTCGCGTTGATCGAGGAGGATCTCCGAGAGCCCAAACCGGCCTTGGAAGAACTTCTAACGCCGGTCGGTCACGGCCCATTCGAGCACCCTTGGCGAACCGGGCTGCTCTGGGCGCTGGAGCGCCTCGCCTGGGACCCGAAGACCTTCCCGCGCGTCGTCCTCATCCTCGCCAGGCTCTCGCAAACGGCGATCAACGACAACTGGGTCAACAAGCCCATCAACAGTCTTTCCGCCCTCTTCCGGTCGTGGCTGCCCCAGACCGCCGCTCCGCTCGACGACAGAATCCGCGCTCTCGAGACGCTGTGCGAGCGCTTTCGCGACATCGGTTGGCGAATCTGCATTCAGCAGTTCGAGAGGCGATCGCAGTTCGGCCACTTCAGCGCCCGACCGCACTGGCGGGATGACGCGACGGGGTTTGGCCACGGGGTGACAGCAGAAGAGCGTGACAAGTTCGCCCGCAGGGCGCTCGACCTCGCGGTCTCTTGGCCGTCGCACAATCTAGCAACACTAAGCGATCTACTGGAACGGCTCGATGGGATGTCAGAGCAGGACCGGTCGTCGGTCTGGGACATCATTGACGTTTGGGCAAGGACCGAGACGAATGAGAAGGCCAAGGCCGAGTTCCGCGAGAACATTCGCCGCACGGTTCTCATGCGGCGAGGACCTCTCGTTGGTCGCGAGGATAGTTGCAGAGACAGGGCGCGCGAGACCTTCGAGAAGCTGGCTTCGCGCGATCCAGTCCGCCGTCATGCGTGGCTGTTCGCTGCGGAGTGGTTGGAGTATTCCGCTGATGAACTTGATGACGATCTCGATGTCCACGAGCGCGAGAAGCGCGTCCACGAGCGTCGCGTCGAGGCAATGACGAACATCTGGTCGGCACGCGGTTTCGAAGGTGCTCTTGCACTGTTGCCGGACAGCGACGGGTGGACAGTTGGGCGGTACGCGGCTCGCTGTGCAACGGATCCAGACGTGGCGATCGAAGTTCTTCGGGTCTGCCTGGCAACCGAGACGCAATCTCCTGAGGAGCTGGACGCCTTCATGAGGGCGTTCATGGCCTACTTCGATGAGAACTTCCGTTCCAAGATGATCTCGAACCTTGCGGATATTTCGACGGTCGAGCGGAGACTTCGCCTCTTCAAGTGCGCGCCGTTCCGAGACGAAACGTGGCGCCTCCTCGACGGGCAGGATGCGTTCGTTCGCGACGCGTACTGGCGCGAGATCCAACCGGGGATGGCGCGGTTCACGCAGTCGGAGACTACGGAACTCGTCGACCGCCTTCTTGAGGTGGGTCGCCCACGGGAAGCGTTTCTCGCAGTGCGGTTCGATTGGGACAGGGTCGAGACGTCGCGCCTGAAACGCCTGCTGACGGCTTTGGTCGAGGTGGACCCGGAGCCGGACGGGCAGTTCAGGATCGAGCGATGGCTCTCGAGGGCCCTCGATTCACTGGGCGGACGTCGGGGCGTCAGCGCGGATGAGCTGGCGCAACTGGAGTTCGCGTTCATTCAGGTGCTCGATCGTAGTGAGCACGGCATTCCGAATCTGGAACGGAAGGTCACCGAGTCGCCCTCGGTCTTTGTGCAGGCCCTTGCTCTCCTGTTCAAACGCAGGGGTCGCGGTCAGGATCCGCCCGAGTGGCGGGTCGACGATCCTCATCGGCGTGCCGGCTTGGGGAGCGCCGCCTTTCGATTGTTACGACACGTTAGGCGCATACCTGGCGCTAGCGACGACGGCAGAGTGAACGGTAACGCGCTGAGTCGATGGGTCGACGAGGCGCGACACCTGTGCAGAGACTATGGGCGGAGTGAGATTGGCGACGAACAGATCGGCGAACTGCTGTCCAGGGCGCCTTCGGAGGAGGACGGCTCGTGGCCCTGTCGACCCGTGTGCGAGGTTCTGGAGAGGGTGGCTTCTCCGGACGTGGCCAGGGGATTCAAGGTCGGCGTGTACAACGCTCGTGAGGGGGGGTGGCGCAGTCTGGACGAGGGCGGCGGACAGGAGCGGGAGCTGTCGGCTCGGTATCGAGCCTGGGCCGAACGGTGGGCTTTGGAGTACCCCTACGTTGCGAACATCCTGGAGCGCATCGCGAAGGGCTACGACCACGAGGCGGAGCGGGAAGACGCTGACGTGCTCTTGAGGAAGCGTCTATAGCACGCACGCGCCCATGGGACGACTTGGCGGTTTCGGGTATCGGGAGATTGCGCATCGACTGAGACGTGGGCCATCGGTTCGATCGGATGGGGCGGGGGAGTCACGAAGTGTGGCGTCACGAGCGTACCGGCCGGAAGGCGACGCTTCCACGCTACGCTGGCGATATGGCAGAGGGCAGGCTTGCCGCGGAGCAGCTTCCTCCGGGTGCGGGACGTGCTGGCTTGCCGATCGATGCTGTCGGGCTTTTCCCGTAGCGAACGGAACCGGCGTGCAGCGTCGTCGGGGTAGCGGCGTACGCCTCCACGTCGTTCCACAGTTCCTCATAGTCCTGATGAAGACGCCCCCAGAAGACGGAGAACTCGGCGAGCTTCAACGCGGCGCCGTGTTGCATGGTGCCGAAACGGCTGCGAGAACGGCTGAGACAAGGGCGAGCCAGTTGGCCCCGGGCGGGAACTCGCCGAGCACCGTCGCGACGGTCGCGCTCGAGAAGAGGATCAGCGCAACGCGCAGGATGCGGTCGAGCGTTTCGGTTCGAGAGGCCAGTTGGCCGAAGTACCGACAACGCGTGTCCGCGGCGGTCATCTCGTTTCAGATACGGCGGCGCAGCGCTTTATCCACCATCCACTCCTCTGGGTTCAGTCGGATCAGGAGCCGCGAATCACTGCGGGTGCCCCTGGGATACTACCGCCCCTTGGTGAGCCAGGTCGGCCGGCTCAGGGCCACAGGTCGCCGAGGCTGAAGCTGACCGCCTCGAAGGGGCGGATCCGGACCGGGTCGTCGTCCTCGGCGGTCGCGGTCAGCACCCATTCGCCCTCGCGCAGCTCGAACGCTTCGAGGGTGCGATCCAGCGGATCGACGAGCCAGAGATGCTCGACCCCCTCCCGGGCGTAGACGGGGCGCTTGCCGTGCAGGTCGAGCTTGCGGGTCGAGGGCGAGAGCACCTCGCACACCCAGTCGGGCGCCAGGGTGCAGTACGCGGCATCGGGAAAGTCGGGCATGCGCTCCCGACGCCAGCCGGCGACATCGGGGACGACGATTTGCTCGCCCAGGTGCAGCTCCGGTTCGTCGATGATCCACCAGCCGCCGGGGCCGTCGGCGTCGTGGTCGAAGGGGCCGCCGATCTTGACGCCCAGGGACGAGCTGGCGCGCGCGTGGCGCATGGCCGGCCGCGGGTTGGTGTGGAGCACGCCGTCGACGATCTCTGCGACGCGATGGGGCGGGGCGTCGAGCACGTCCTGGTAGGTCGCTCGGGGCCGCGGGTCGGAATCGCGCCGCCGCGCTGCCGTGGTCATCGCCTTGTCACCCCCGGCTCACCATTGTAGTGGCGCCATCGGGCTACCGCCCCCTGGCGAGCCGGATCGGTCCGGTCGGTTCAGGGCCAGAGATCGCCGAGACTGAACGTTATCGCCTCGAAGGGGCGGATCTGCACCGGGTCGTCGTCCTTCGCCGTCGCGAACAGCACCCACTCCCTGTCGCGCAGCTCGAACGCTTCCAGGGTGCGGTCCACCGGGTCGACGAGCCACAGATGGCCGACCCCCTCCCGCGCGTAGATCGGGCGCTTGCCGTGCAGGTCGATCCTGCGGGTCGACGCCGAGAGCACTTCGCACACCCAGTCGGGCGGCAGCGTGAAGTACGCCACGTCGGGGTACTCCGGCATCCGCTGCCGGCGCCAGCCCGCCAGGTCGGGCACGAGGATGTCTTCGCCCAGGTGAAGCTCGGGCTCGTCGATGATCCACCAGCCGCCGGGGCCGCCCCGGCCGAACTGGAAGGGGACGATGAGATCGGACCCCAGAGAAGAGGTCGCGAGCGCGTGGGGAGAGGCCGGCCGCGGCTGCGTGTAGAGCACGCCGTCGATGATCTCCGCGACCCGGTGTGGCGGCGTTTCGAGGACGTCCTGGTAGGTGGCCCGCCGTTGCTGCGGGGCCGCGTCCCGCTGGCGCCCCGGAGCCTCTGCGCTGCCCATCGCGTTGCTGTCCCCCACCGCCCATTCTACGGGACCCCACCGGGCGGTCGAGGGACTTCGGGCGGGCCGTTCGGCCGGTGCCGGCCAAACGGCCGCTTGCCGCTTGGAGGACCTCGCCCGCCTCTCGATGCTCAGGTGGCGCCCGCGTCGCGAGGCATGACGCGGTAGACCAGCGGCGGGTCGCCCTGCGCGGCCTCCTCGAGGGCCGCCGCCACCAGGTGGTGGTGGGGCGAGAGCTCGCAGATGGGGTCGGTGGCGGTGACGTCGCCGGTCATCAGGAACGCCTGGCAGCGGCAGCCGCCGAAGTCGATCTCGCGGCGGTCGCAGCTGCGGCAGGGCTCGGGCATCCAGTCGGTGCCGCGGAAGCGCTGGAAGATGGGGGCGCGCACCCAGATGTCCTCCAGGGAGTGGTCGCGCACGTTGGGGAACTCCAGCCCCGGGATCTCGCGGGCGGTCTGGCACGGGAGGACGAAGCCGTCGGGGGCGACGCTCATCGACACCATGCCCCAGCCCTGGAGGCAGGCCTTCGGGTAGCGCTCGAAGTAGTAGTCGGGGAGGACGTGCTGGATGTCGAGGCCGTCGGTCCCCGCCGCCCGCACCCGCTCGACCTCGGCGTGGGCGCGGTCGAGCTGCTCGCGGGTCGGCATGAGGGCGGCCCGGTTCTTGAACGCCCAGCCGGTGTACTGGGTGTGGGCGAGCTCGAGGCGGTCGACCCGCCACTCCCGGGCGAGGGCGATGACCTCGGCGATGCGGTCGAGGTTCTGCCGGTGCAGCACGACGTTGAGGGTTACCGGGAACCCGAGCCGCTTGGCCCCGAGCACCGCCTCGCGCTTGCGGTCGAACGACGGGGCGCCGGCGAGCCGGTCGTTCGACTCGGGCAGCGTGTCGAGCACGCTCACCTGGAAGTGGTCGAGGCCGGCCTCGCGGAGCTGCTCGAGCCGCGCGGCGTCGACCACCGTGGCCCCGGTGCTCATGTTCGAGTAGAGTCCCGCGGCGGCGGCGGCGCGGACGAGGTCGAGAATGTCGCGGCGCACCAGGGGCTCGCCCCCCGACAGGTGGAGCTGCACGACCCCGAGGTCGGCCGCCTGGTTGAACACGCGGACCCAGGTGTCGGTGTCGAGCTCGTCGCGGTACTTGTTCAGCTCGAGGGGGTTGCTGCAGTACGGGCACTGCAGCGGACACCGGTAGGTGACCTCCGCGAGCAGCGCGAGGGGCCGGGGCAGGGCGGTAGCGGTATCAGTCACGCGCGGCTCCCTCGCGGACCAGCCCGCGCTGCGCCAGGTGGCCGAGGAAATCGTGGACGTCGCCGGCGGGCTCGGCGCCGGGGAACTGCTCCTTCAGGGCGGCGATGAGCTCGTCGGTGGTCCGCCCGTCGCAGAGCTGCACGATGGCCTTGCCGGGCTCGTTCAGCACCATCATCCCCTCGGGAAACACGAGCTGGTGCTGGTTGCGCACCTTGTCCCAGCGGTAGCGGGTGCCGGGGGCGAGGACGGGGGTGGTGATCGGCTGCGTCATCGACTCGGTGTGGCGGCGAACGCCGCAGTGATGATACAACGAACGCCGCCACGGCCCTCGGGAGCCGCCGCCGCGGTTCGGGGGGCACAGCGCTCGCGCTCACCAGAAAACGGGGCAATCGATGCAGATACACGTGCTGGGATCGGCCGCCGGGGGAGGGTTCCCCCAGTGGAACTGCAACTGCCGCAACTGCCGGCGGCTCCGCGAGGGCACCCTGCGGGGGCACGCCCGTACGCAGTCGTCGATAACCGTCAGCGGCAACGGGGTCGACTGGGTGCTCTTCAACGCGTCGCCGGACATCCGGCAGCAGCTCGCCTCGTTCCCGCCCTGCAGCCGGGGCGCGCGGTGCGCGACACCGGCATCTGCGCCATCCTCGTCGTCGACTCGCAGGTCGATCACACGACCGGGCTCGTGGTGCTGCGCGAGCACACCGAGGCGTGGGACATCTACTGCACGCGGGTGGTGTACGACGACCTCACCACCGGCTACCCGCTGCTGAACGTCCTGTCCCACTTCAAGGGCGTGAACTGGCACGAGGTGGGGCTGGACGAGGTCCCCTTCTCCATCCCAAGGCGGACGGGCTGCTCTTCACCGCGGTGCCGCTGAAGAGCGAGGCGCCGCCCTACTCGCCCCACCGGCACAACCCGATTCCCGGCAACAACATCGGGGTGCGGGTGGCCGACACCACGACCGGCCGGAACCTGTTCTACGCGCCGGGCCTCGGCGAGATCGAGCCGCACGTGCGGCGCTACATGGAGGAGGCCGACTGCCTGCTCGTCGACGGCACGGTGTGGACCGACAACGAGCTCGCGCGCGAGGGCATCAGCGACAAGCGGGCGCAGGACATGGGGCACCTGAACCAGTCGGGGGCCGGGGGCATGGTCGAGACCCTGGTGTCGCTCGACTGCCCGCGGAAGATCGTGATCCACATCAACAACACCAACCCCATCCTCGACGAGGCGTCGGCCGAGCACGCGGCCCTCGTCGAGGCGGGCATCGAGATCGCGTACGATGGCATGGACATCACGCTGTAGGGGTCTCGATCGCCATCGACGTCAGGTTCGGCGAGGGCCGCGCGTGTGCATGAACGGCCCCTTGGGATGCGACGGGCGGGGCGATTCGCTGACCGCGGGACGACGCCGCCCCGTGGGTGGAGCCGGCCAGCGTCCTGGCGGCGTCGTGTTGAACGACCGGGAGGTGACCGAATGACGG
The DNA here is from genome assembly GCA_965116765.1 of Vicinamibacterales bacterium. Classification (GTDB taxonomy): domain Bacteria; phylum Acidobacteriota; class Vicinamibacteria; order Vicinamibacterales; family UBA8438; genus JAJEEA01. Next base: position 4,709,483 of record OZ220718.1, read on the forward strand.
CAAGCAACCTCGTGCGCGGGATGGTGACGACCCTCGTGGCGGCCGCCTTCGGCGCGGCGGGCGCCGGCGGGGCCGAGGCGCAGGGCCGGACGACGCGCGGGGCGGCGCCGCCCGACATCACCGCGGGCGGACAGACCAACTGGACGAGCCACAACCTCGACCTCGCCAACAGCCGCTACTCGGCCCTCGACGAGATCGACACGGGGAACGTCGGACGGCTGACCGAGCTGTGGTCGGTCGCGGTGCCGGCCGGGGTCAACGTCGGCCAGGTGACGCCGCTCGTCGTCGACGGCCTGATGTACTTCCACGCCGGCGCGAGCGTCGTGGCCGTCAGCGCGACGACCGGCGAGTCGGTGTGGACGCTCGAGCTCGACGAGGCCCGGCAGAGCCGCTCGCGCGGGCCGACGTACGCCGAGGGGAAGATCTACGCCTACACCGGGCCGAACCTGGTGGCGGCCGACGCCCGCACCGGCGAGCTCGTCGAGTCGTACGGCGACGGCGGCGTGCTGCCGGTCGTCGCCCTCGCCCTGCAGGCCAAGTACCCGGACGCCTATCCGCCGGACCTCGATCCCCACAACATCGGCTACCGCATCACGAGCGCGCCCGCCTACCACGACGGGACGCTGTACCTGGGCACCTCGAACTCGGAGAACCACATCCCCGGCGGCCTGGTGATCGCCACCGACGCCGAGACCGGCGCCATCCGGTGGGTGTTCAACACCATCCCCCAGCGCCCGCAGGACGACGGGTGGGACGTCGCGCGCGACACGTGGGGCGACGGCCAGATGGCCGGCGGCGGGGTGTGGACCCAGCCCGCCATCGACCTCGAGCTGGGCCTCGTCTACTTCAACACCGGCAACCCGTCGCCCGACTACGACGGCTCGGCCCGCCCCGGCGCCAACCTGTTCACCAACGCCACCGTCGCCCTCGACCTCGAGACGGGGGCGCTGCGCTGGCACTACCAGGCCATCCACCACGACCTCTGGGACTGGGACCACGTGACCGGGCCGGTGCTCTTCGACGTGACCCGGAACGGCGAAACCATCAAGGGCGTCGGCGCCGCCGGCAAGAACTGCCTGCTCTATCTCTGGCACCGCGAGACCGGGGTGCCCATCAACCCGATGGTGGAGACGGCGGTGCCCACCGAGACCGACGTGCCGGGCGAGGTGGTCTACCCGACGCAGCCGATTCCCCACAACGCGCGCGGCATTCCGATGACCCCGTTCTGCGCGACGTTCGTGCACCTCGACGACCCCGAGCTGCAGGCGCAGACCCGGCAGATCTACACGCCCTACTCCATCAACGAGCACCTCATCGTCGCCCACGGCGGCTCGAGCTTCGGCTCGCCGGCGTTCAGCCCGCGGACCGGCCTGCTCTACGTCACCGGCAAGAACGCCGCCGTGTCGATGATCGTCAGGCCGCTCGGCGACAGCCTCCGGCCGGGGCCGCACGGGCTCGGCCACAGCGGCAACTTCGAGGAGATCAGCCGGGTCCCCGCGTTCACGCCGACCACGACGCTGACCGCCTACGAGCCGGCGAGCGGCGAGGAGGCTTGGCAGCAGGTGTTCCCCGCCCTCACCCACATCGGGGCGAGCGGCAACCTCGCGACGGCCGGCGACCTCGTGTTCCAGGGGGCCGACGACGGCGCGTTCTACGCCTTCCACGCCGGCACCGGCGAGCAGCTCTTCCGGTACGACGCGCCCCGGCCCATCCGGTCGAGCCCGATGACCTACGCGGTGAACGGGCGGCAGTACGTGACGGTGATCGCGACCGACACCATCGTCACGTTCGCGCTGTCGCCGGGGTCGGCGCCGTAGGGTCACGTCAGGAGGTGATCTCTCAGAAACTCGACGACGCGCCGGATGACGGCGCGCGACGCGTCGCTGTCCTCCAGCACGTCGAAGGCGTGCGGGCCGGTCGGGTGCTCGACGACCTCCACGTCGAGGCCGCGCGTTGCCGCGTACCGGGCGAATCGGTCGATTGATGCATTCACGCCGGGTGTGGCGTCGGCGCCCGCACGGGCGATGAGCAGCGCGGCGTCGGACGGAATCTCGTCGGCATCGATGTCCGGGACGGCGAACCTGAGCTGCCGGCCTGCGTCCGCGACGTCCGTCGAGCCCTCGACGTCGAGCATGTAGCCGTAGCACAGGGCGGCGCACCGGATCGCCGTGCTCGGCGTGCGGCCGAGCACGGCCAGCGCGTTGGGGGCGTGGCCCGAGCACGCCCACAGACCGAAGCGCCCGGCGTCGATGCCCAGCTCGTCCGCGTGGTCGCGCAGGTAGGCGAGGACGGCGGGAGCGTCCGCAGCCGGGTCGGCGTTGGAGTAGGTGATCGCCGCGAGGCCGGACGCCGCCAGCAGCCGCGCCCACGAGCTGAACGGTGCGGTGTCCTTGAAGGCGCACCCGGCGACGGCTCTGAAGCCGGGGTCGGCGAAACCGGTCACGAGGACGACGGCGGGCAGCGGCCCCGCGGCGTGGGATGGCCGGTAGAGGTCGACGAGGCGGCCGGTGTCGCCCCACGGCCGGTCGCGCGTCACGTCCACGGTCTCGGCCCCGGGCAGTCCGAGCACGACGGAGCTGGCGAACGGGTTCCGTGTCGGAGAATCGGTCATGCACACAAAAAAACGCGCGTGCGCGGCAGAGCCGCACACGCGCGAGCAGAACCGGGGAACACGACATCCCTGGCTCGAAACCAGAGCCCGTATACCCCAAGACGCGAACGGGGACGCCCTGGGGCGTCCCCAGCCCGGTCTAGCGAGCGGTGACGTAGAGAGTCACTTCCATGTTGAGGGCGATCTCTCTGATCTCGGGCTTCGTCCAGGTCATGTTCTCGCTCCTTCTGTCGGAAAAGGTCAACCGGAAAGCCCGACTATACACGGCCGCATGGGGGTGCGCAAGAAAAAAATGCACCGTCGGAAATCGCCCCGGCGCACCGCTCACGAGGACCCGCCGGCCGGCGGAATGCCGTCGGCGGGTCGCCGCCGCGCTCGCGGAGACAGCCCCGGCCGGATCGTGCTAGCCTGACGCCACCAGCGGAAACCCGGGGAGGTCGAGCAGGTGAGCGACGTGGAGAGGGCGCCGTGGTCGCGCGAGGAGTTCGAGCAAAGGCTGCGCGCGAAGGAGAAGTACTATCACGTGAACCACGAGTTCCACGTCCGGATGCATGCCGGAGAGCTCGACCGGCCGGCCATCCAGGGGTGGGTGGCGAACCGCTTCTACTACCAGGTCTCGATTCCCGTCAAGGACGCGGCGCTGATGTCGAACTGCCCCGACCGCGAGGTCCGGCGCGAGTGGGTCAAGCGCATCGTCGACCACGACGGGACGGGCGGGGCCGAGGGCGGCATCGAGGCGTGGCTGGAGCTCGGCGAGGCGGTGGGCCTCTCGCGCGACGACCTGTGGGCCCAGAAGCACCTGCTGCCGGGGGTGAAGTTCGCCATCGACGCCTACGTGAACTTCGCGCGGCAGCAGCCGTGGCAGGTCGCGGCGGGGTCGTCGCTGACCGAGCTCTTCGCCCCCAAGATCCACCAGCGGCGCCTCGACAACTGGCCGCAGCACTACCCGTGGATCTCCGAGCAGGGCTACAACTACTTCCGCAAGCGGCTCTCCGAGGCGCGCCGCGACGTGGTGCACGGGCTGAACATCACCCTCGACTACTGCCGCACCCGCGAGCAGCAGGAGGCGATGCTCGACGTGCTGCAGTTCAAGCTCGACGTGCTGTGGACCATGCTCGACTGCATGTGGATGGCCTACGTCGAGCACCGGCCGCCCTACCACAACGTCGAGTGACGCGATTGGAACGTGCCGACGGGGTCCTGCCGCTCTCGCTGATCGTCCTCGCCAGGAACGAGGAGGCGAACATCGGCCGCTGCCTCGACAGCGTCCCCTTCGCGGCCGAGAAGATCGTCATCGACTCGGGCAGCACCGACGGCACCGCGGCGGCGGCGGCGGCCCACGGCGCGACCGTCATCGACCGCGAGTGGCTGGGCTTCGGGCCGATGCGGCAGCGGGCCGAGGAGGACGCCGCCCACGAGTGGATCCTGATGCTCGACGCCGACGAATGGATGAGCGACGAGCTGCAGCGGCAGTGCCGCGACGAGCTGCCGCGGCTGCTGGAGCGGACCGACGCCCTGCAGCTCTCGCGCCGCACCCGCTACTGCGGCCGGACGATGAACCACTACCGCCCGTTCGCGCGCGACCACATCTGGCGCTGCTACCGGAAGGGCCGGGCGGCGTGGACGTCCGACCAGGTGCACGAGCGCCTGCGCCCGGCCCCCGGCTGCCGCACCCACCGCCTCACCGCGCCCCTCGTCCACGACAGCTACGCCAGCGTCGCCCATCACCAGGAGAAGGCCTGCCGCTACATCGACCTGTGGGCCCGGCAGGCGTTCGAGCGGGGGAGGAAGCCGAGGCTGCTGGGGACGTTCCTGTCGCTGCCCGCGTACCTCCTTCGCGACCTCGTGCTCCGCCGCGGCGTCCTCGACGGCTGGCCGGGCGTCATCGCGGCGTGGATCACCGTCCACAGCACGGTGATGAAGCGCCTGCGGCTCTACGAGCTCTACCGGGACGCCGGGAGTCGGCGCGGCGGGACCGGTCCGCTCTCCGGGGGCATGCCGGGGCGGGACGCGGACCTGCCGGCGGGCGGCTCGCGGGCCGGCCGATCATGACCACTCGTCGTGCCGGGGCGGGCCGGACCGCCGTACGAGCCGAATACATGACCACTCGCAGAGGCCGGCCGCGGGTTGCCTCATGACCACGGTCTCCGTCGTCGTCGCCACGTACAACTGGCCGGCCGCCCTCGACGCCTGCCTCCACGCCCTCCGGCGGCAGACCGAGGCGCCCCTCGAGATTATCGTGGCCGACGACGGCAGCGGGCCCGGCACCCGCGCCGTCGTCGAGCGCCACCAGGCCGCCGGCCCGTGCCCCCTGCACCACGTCTGGCATCCCGACGAGGGGTTCCGGCTGGGCGGCATCCGCAACAAGGCCATGGCCCGGGCCGCCGGCGACTACATCGTGAGCCTCGACGGCGACATGGTGTGCCACCCGCGGTGCGTCGAGGACCACGGCCGGCTTCGCGATCCGGCCTGCTTCTGCCAGGGGTCGCGCATTCCGCTCGGACCCCGGGCGAGCGCCCTCATGACCGCGAGGCCGGGCTGGTGGCCCCCGGTGTTCAGCCCCGGCGTCCGGCGGCGGGCGAGGCTCGCGCGGCTGCCGGTCGCGGCGGCGCGGCTGCTCAACCGTCCGCACCGCGACCCGATGACGGTGCGTGGCTGCCATCAGGGCTTCTGGCGCCGGGACCTGCTGGCCGTCAACGGCTTCAACGAGGCGATGTGGGGCTGGGGGCGCGAGGACAACGAGCTGGCGGTGCGGCTGGGCAACCACGGGCGCCTGCGCCGCAACCTGCGGGGAGTGGCCCTGGCCTGCCATCTCCACCACGGCGAGGGGGACCGGGGCCGGGTCGGCGAGAACGAGCGCATCCTCCGCGAGACCCTCGACGCGGGCCGCGTCCGGTGCGAGCGCGGGCTCGATCGGTGGACTGGCGATCCCGAAGCCTGGGACTACCGCGCGCAGCATCCGGGCCGGTGACGGTCGCCGGACGGGACGTCGCCCGTTCGAGCGGCGAACCGCGCGCGGGCCCGCCCGCGTGCGTCACCATCGACAGACCCTTCAGCCAGCGAAGCGCTCGCGCCGCGTCGCCGGCCGTCCCGGGGCCCCCGCGGCAACCGCTCGGCCTCGGAGACGCGCCGGATGCGGCAAGGCCTGCCGAGGCCCGACGCGCGGGCCGGCGGCGGCCGGATGCCGGATGATCCTGGCCACGAAGGGGGAGGTCATGGCGCGGAGCAGGGCGCTGTAGTCGAGCTGGAACCGGGTCTCGGCGCCGGTCGCCAGCCGCTGGCGGACGGAGGCCGCGACGAGATGGTCACTGCTCGCCCCGAGGAGCTCGATGCCCGGCGGCGGGTGGAGCCCGCCGGGATCGATGTCCTGATGTCCGAGCGCGAAGATCACCTGCGAGACATCACCCCGGTCCGCGCCCGGCGGCACCGCGCCGAACGCCGTCTCGGCAATCGTGCCCCAGGGCCGCGACGGCTTGACGTTCGACTCGATCACCTCGGCCACGAGTGTGATGGCGTCGCGGTGGAGCCCGTCGATGGGTCTGCGGCGCAGCGGCTCGCGACCGAGCAGAATCGATTCCCCCAGGCGAAGGTCATTGATCCGTCCGGTGTCCTCGGCGTCGAAGGCCCAGGCGAGGTTGGCGGAGTTGCCTCCCGACACGATGTCGACGCGCCGGCCGAGCATCGCATCGAGCGCGTCCGCGAGCGCCGACAGCTCCGACATGTTCCCGGCGTCGGGCGACACGCCGCTGCGGCAGGCGAGGTTGGCGCCGATGCCCCGGAGCACGATGTTCGGGCAGCGTAGCGTCTCGCGCGTGACTTGCTCGAGATCGCGGGGCATGATGCCCTCCCGGAGATCGCCGAGCTCGACCATGAGGACGACGCCGTGCCGCCGGCCCGCGGCCTGCGCGGCGGACGAGAGCGCGCGAATCGAGTCGATCCCGGTGTTGAAGCTCACATCGGCGTGGGCGACGACGCGGGCCGCCTGGCTGAGCATCGGCGTGCGCAGGAGGGTCATCGAGGCCCGGACCCGCGCCCGACGCATGGCCTCGATGTTCTCGATGCGGGAGTCGCCGAGCGCCCGCACGCCGGCGCTCAGCACCGCCCGGGCGACGGCCGGCGATCCGAGGGTCGCCTTCGTGACGCCGGTGACGGAGATTCCCCGGCCGGCCAGCCGCGCCACCAGGGTGCGCGCGTTGTGGCGGATCTTGTCGAGGTCGATCTCGAGTCGCGGCGCGCTCATCGCACGCCGGCGATCTGCGTCTCCGCGAGGTGCGGGAATGCCGAGCAGACCATGTCCGCGAGGCGCTCGGGTGGCCGCGTCAGCGCGTCGGTGGCGGGGATGCCGAGCTCGCGCTCGTAGCTGGCGATGGCGGCGGAGACCTCGGCCCCGGTCATGTTCTCGTGATTGATCGCGAGGCCGATGACGGTCGTGTCCGAAAAGGTCTGGATGAGGTCGATCTCGCTGGACGCGGTCGGCATCGCCATCTGCTCGTAGTCGCAGCGGTGGGGTCGTCCGGGTGCGTGTTGCAGCACCACCCCGTCCGGATGGCTGCCCCTGAGGATGAGGCTCGACGTCGAGAACGCGGGGTGACTGAGCGCGCCCTGGCCTTCGATGACGATCACGTCGGGCCGCTCGCGTTCGAAGGCGTCGACGATCGTCGCCTCCAGCTCGCCCGAGCAGAATTGCGAGGGAATCGCATCGAGCGCGACACCGTAGCGGGCCCCCTGGATGAGGCCGGTCTGGCCGGTGCCGACCAGCACCGTTCGCACGCCCCGATCGTTCAGGGCGCGGGTCAGAATGGTGGCCGTGGTCCGTTTGCCGATGGCGCAATCGGTCCCCAGCACGGCGATGCGCGGGCAGGTCACCTCGGCGAGGCGACCGCTGAAGATTCGCAGGTCCTTCTTCGCGCGCGGACGGCGGACGTCGACGATCTCCACGTCGTTCGCCACGCCCATCGCGCGGAACTCCGGGTCGTCGTTCAGAAACTCGTGCAAGCCGTTGACGACGTTCATCCCCAGCGCCATCGCTCCGAGGACCACCCGGCGCTGTTGTGGCGAGAGCAGGCCCGTGGCCGGCGCGATTCCGATGATGAAGTAGTCCGGCGTGCAGCCGGCGCAGGCCAGCGCCTCGGCGACGTCGCGCCGGATGGGAACGTCGTTCGGCCCGTCGCCGAGCACCACGCCGGCATCGAGACCGGCCTTCTCGCTGTCGATCACGGCCAGGATCTCGTACCGCTCCGAATGACGGACCAGCCCGTTCGCGGTCTTGCCGTCCGCGCCCCCGAAGTTGGCCTCGCAATAGATGATGGCCGACTTGCGTCGTCCCGGCCGGGCCGGGCTCGGCGACCGCGCCGTACGCGGGACCGGCCGATGCCCGGCGCCGTCGCGACGCGGGCCGGGGAGGGCGGTGGCCCCCGGCCCCCCGACCGCGCGGAACACCGGGCCGGGCGCCGGGGAGGGCGGCAACGAGATGCGGTGCCGAGGACCGGAGCGCCCGGGCGACCCCGAACGATGCGGCCGATCCTTCGCGGCGGTCACGCGGTTCATGACCATCGCGGGCCCGTCCGGCCGGCTTCCTTGTGCGGCACCGGTGACATCGTTCGCGCCGGCTGCAAGTGCCCGGCGAGCACGATGACGGTCAGCCCCAGGGCCAGGGTCCCGGCGTTCAGCCAGGCCCCGCCCCCGACCGAGAGCGAAGCGGGTACGAACAGAGTCCAGACTGCCGCCGTCAGCACCGACCACGCGGCGAGCGACACCTGGAACCGAGACCATGTCGACATGTCGTTTCTCCCGGCCGCGATCAGCGCGGCTTGAGGCTGGGCGCCGAGCCGGCCGCCCGGCGGCGGAAAGGACTCGACTCGGGCGGTTGCCGAAGACGCCGACTCGGGTACCGACGGAACGTGCACTGACACGTTCCGCCAGCGGAGTTCAGCTTTGGTGAGGGCTGTGGCTTTCGGCCTCGGCAGAATGCCGACGGCAGTTCTCAGAAAAGCAGTGCGGACCCAGTATACCCCGGACGCGTGCGTCGCGCGGCGGCCGACGCGCTGCCCCTTGACGCCTGCGACGGCGGATCCTGGATCCGGGTGAACGGATGAACGTCGGACCTGGCGCTTGCGCGGGAGGGAGTTCGGCGCCGGCGCCGTTCGACGGCCGCAACGCGAGCGTTGAGCGCCCCGACGATGCGACGGGCGCACTCGTGGGGGCGTTCAGGGTAGAATTGTCGTGCATTCTCGAAGCTCTCCCTTCGGGATTGTCGGCGGCCGGGGTTGGGGTGCGCGGCCTCATGAGGAGGCAGAGCGCACTGTCGTCGTCGACTCGACCGTGCTTCGACGACAACCCCTCGGCGCGTTCATGGCCATTTCGGGCCGACTACACTCAAAGGACTCACATGGAATCTACAACCGGCACGATCAAGCGCATCACGGCCAACGGCTACGGCTTCATCGCCGCGCCCGACGGTGTCGAGTACTTCTTCCACCAGTCCGCGTGCACGAGCACGCCGTTCGACTCGATGCGCGAAGGCGACAACGTGACGTTTACGCTTGGCCGGGGCCCGAAGGGCCCCCGCGCCGAGAACGTCTCACCCGCCTAGCCGCCTAGCCGCCTAGCCGGCCTGGCTGGCTCCACACTCGAACCCGCGATGACCGCAAGGCCATCGGGGTTCGGGTGCCCCTTGTCGCACCAGAACATTGGCGATGCCCTCCTGCACCGGATGGGCCCGGGGGGAACCGTACCGGGATGCGCCCGGGCCGGAAGATCCGCTGCACCAGCCCGCGCCGAACGCAGGGCGCCGCTGCGGGCGACGCCGCCGGTCGCATCCGGGCGTCAGCTCCGGCGCCGTTGTTTCCAGCGCCCCGACCGGAACAGCCGCTGCATCAGGAAGAGCTGCACGAGGGGCGCCGCCGCCCACGCCAGCAGGGGCCCTTCCGGCTCCCAGCCGAACCCCGCCACCGCGACGAAGGTCAGCGACAGCAGCAGCCCCCACTGGGTGACCATCGTGTAGGTCAGGATGGGCCTGGTGTCCCCGGCCCCGGTCAGCGCACCTTGCACGCAGATGCTCACCGAGCTGAAGAACTGGGCCACCGCGAACCACCGCAGCACCGTCGCGGCCAGGGGCACGACCTCGGCGTCGGCGATGAACAGGGCCGCGAGGGGGCGCGCGAACGCGAACGTCAGGGCCACGACACCGGCCATGATCAGCGACAGGAGCTGCACGCTGCGCCGCCCCAGCGCCTCGGCCCGGTCGAGCTGGCCGGCCCCGATGGCCTGCCCCACGAGGGTGGCGGTGGCGATCTGGAACGCCAGGGCCGGCAGCACGCTGACCAGCCGCACCTGCAGCCCAACCCCCGCCGCCGCGTGCATCGACGCTCCGAGGGCGCCCGCCCCCAGCAGCCCCAGGTAGACGACCCGGGCGCCGTTGCGGGCGACGCCGGCGAGGGCCGGGGGCATCCCGATGCTCAGCATGCGCCGGATCAGCGGCCAGTCCAGCCCCAGCAGGGGCCGGAACCGGACCCGGCCGTGCCGCGTGCCGCGGGTCAGGAGAGCCAGATAGAGGCCGGCGCCGACGGCCCGGGCCACCACCGTCCCCACCGCCGCCCCCGCGACCCCCATCGGCTCCCACGGCCCCGCCCCGAAGATGAACACGTAGTTCAGGGGGACGTTCAGCACCGCGACAGCGGTGGCGAGCTTGAGGGGCGTCTTCGCGTCGCCGCTGCCGCGGAAGACCGCGGCGGGGATGACCGTGCCCCAGAGGAATACCGTGCCGAGGAAGTAGATGTGCAGGTAGGGGACGGCGTGGCCCAGGGCCGCCTCGTCCGCCTGCATCGCGACGAGGAGGGGGCGGCTCAGCAGGTAGCCGGCCAGGGTGATGGGCGGGCTCAGCAGCAGCACGAGGCGTGTGCCCTGGTGCATCACGCCTTCGACCTGCCGGCGGTCGCCGGCCCCCGCGCCCTGGCTGACGAGGGCGATGACCCCGGTGGCGACGGCCAGCGCCGACGCCTCGACGAGGAACGCGATCTGGCGGGTCAGCCCAATCGCCGCCGTCGCCTCGAACCCGAGCCCCCGCACCATCAGCAGGTCGGCCACCCCGAGGCTCAGCTCGAGCACGTTGTAGAGCAGCGTCGGCCAGGCGAGGGCCCAGATGCGGCGGAACGTCGCGGACTCGTCGAGGCTTGGCATCGGGCGTTGACAGCGAACGGCAGATCCTACTCCACCCCGGTTCGGCACATAATCTCAACGCTTCCTCTCCATGACCGACGCCAAGCTCACGCCTGCGTCCCCAGACTCTCCGTCCGCGCAGGCGCGCGCGGCGGCAGACCGCGCGGTCATCCGCTACTTCGATGCCGTCGTGGAAACCCTGGCGGATCTCGTGGCCTTCCGGACCGTCGTCGAGGACGGGATGCCCAACCCGCGGAACCCGGAGTTCGTCCGGCTGAAGGCCTATCTGGCCGACGCCGCAGCCCGGCTGGGGCTCGACTTCGAGGACCACGGGGCTGCCCTGGTGCTGGGGGTCGGCCGGTCGGCGGACCGTCTCGGCCTGCTGACGCACGCCGACGTGCGGCCCGCCGACGAGGCGGCTTGGAAGACGGAGCCGTTCACCCTCGACCGCGACGCCGAGCCGGGGCGTCTCCTCGGCCGCGGGGTGGAAGACGACAAGGCCGCCGTCGCCGCCGCGCTCTACAGTCTGAAGGCGCTGCGCGACGAGGGCCTGCCCGGGCGTCGCCGCGTAGAGTTGATCGTCTCGCTGCACGAGGAGTCCGACTGGACCCCGTTCCGCGAGTTCCTCGCCGGCTGGACGCCCCCGCCACTCAACATCGCGCTCGACGCCCTGTACCCCGTGGTCACCGGCGAGTTCGGCGCCGGCGCGATCAGCGTCACCCTGCGGGACGGGGTCCCGGCCGTTTCCCCGGGAACACCGCGGCTGGCGTCGTTCACCGGCGGCAGCTATCTCTCGCAGGTGCCGGGCCGCGCCGAGGCGGTCGTCGCCGGCGCCGACGAGACCCTGGCCGCCGCCCTCGAGCGGGACGCGGCCGGGGCCGAGGCGGGCTGGTTCGAGGTCGATCGGGGTGTCGCCGCGGTGGGAACGGATGCGGGCGGCGACAACGTCCGCATCCGTTCCCACGGTGTCGCCGCCCACTCGTCCGCCCCGTGGACGGGGCGCAACGCCATCACCGAGCTCGCCGCCCTCCTCGGCCGCCATCCGTGGCCGCCGACGGCGGCGGGCTCGATGGTGCGCTTCGTCAACGACCTCGTCGGCCCCGGCTACCACGCCGAGTGCTTCGGCGACCTCGCCTACGCCCACGAGGTCATGGGCCGGCTGACGCTGACCCTCGCGACCCTGACCCCGGCCGACGGCGGCGGCCTCGTCGCCGGCCTCAACGTCCGCCGTCCCGCCGGCCGGACCGCGCCCGCGGTCGAGAGGACCGTCCGCGCCGCCCTCGACGCCTGGCGGCGGCAGACCGGCCTCTTGCTCGACTGGACCACCGACATCGGCGACCCCTACTACGTCGATTCGGCCCCGCACGTCCCCGTGCTGCTCGACGTGTTTCGCCACTACACCGGCCAGTCCGCGCCGGGACCCATCTCGGTGGGCGGCGGCACCCAGGCCCGGCTGCTGCCCAACGGCGTGAACTTCGGCCCCGCGATGCCCGACGAGCCCTACACGGGCCACAGCGACCACGAGTTCATGACCGTCGACCGCCTGCGGCTCAACCTGCGCATGTACACCGCCGCCCTCGTCGAGCTGGCAGGGTAGAGTCAACGGGCAGATCCGGACTCGCCTCAGGCGGCCTCGGCCTCCACCTCGGACGGTCGGTCCGGACTTCCTGGATGGCCGGGCGGGGAGCGAGCTGCCGGCCGTTTCGGGCCGGTCGTGCGCGCAGGCGGCGCCGAGGGGGTTCTCGTCCGGCCCTGTGAGGCAGCGGCTCGCCGGTTGACGCCCCGGAAGCCCGGTTGCTACGCTGTCCCGTTTCGGAGATTCGACGATGGCACTGAACCGCGAGCAGATGGCGGCGCGCGCCGCCCGCGAGATCGAGGACGGCTACTACGTCAACCTCGGCATCGGGATGCCGACGCTGTGCGCCAACTACATCCCGGCCGGCGTCGACGCGACGCTGCAGAGCGAGAACGGTCTGCTGGGCATCGGGCCGTACCCGACCGACGACGAGATCGACGCCGACCTCATCAACGCCGGCAAGGAGACGGTGACCGCGGTGCCCGGGGCCAGCTACTTCAGCAGCGCCCAGAGCTTCGCGATGATCCGCGGCGGGCACATCGACCTCGCGATCCTGGGGGCCATGCAGGTCTCGCGGACCGGCGACCTCGCCAACTGGATGATTCCCGGCGCGATGGTCAAGGGGCCGGGCGGGGCCATGGACCTGGTGAGCGGCGCGAAGCAGGTGCTCATCGTCATGGACCACGTGTCGAAGCGGGGCGACCTGAAGATCCTCGACGAGTGCAGCCTGCCGCTGACCGGCAAGGGCGTGGTCGACCGGCTCGTCACCTCGCTCGCGGTGATCGAGGTGACCCCGGACGGGCTGCGCCTGCTCGAGCGGGCCCCCGGCGTGTCCGTCGACGAGATCCGCGCCGCGACCGAGCCCGAGCTGCTCGTCGACGGCGACGTTCCCGAAGTTGCCGTGTAATCGATTCGGAGGAGGTTGGAGGAGCATGACGAAATCGACTTGGTGCGGCCGGAGCGCGGCGCGCTTGGTGGTCCCGGCGATGATGGCCGGGACGTTGGCTTCGATACCGATGGCCGCCCAGGAGGGGCCGGAGCTGCCCGAGCCGTACCGGGAGGCGATTCCCTACCAGCCCGCCGTGCTCGGACCCTACTCCTTCCCGATCTCCTCGGACGACGAGAAGGCGCAGCAGTTCTTCGACCAGGGCATGCAGCTGATGTACGCCTTCGCCAAGGTCGACGCGGTGCGGTCGTTCCGCGCCGCGTGGGCCGAGGACCCGGACTGCGCCATCTGCTACTGGGGCGAGGCCTGGGCCTGGGGCTCGTACCTCAACGGGCCGATGCGGCCGCCGGAGGCCCCGCACGCCTGGGCCGCCCTCCAGAAGGCGCTGGCCCTCGCCGCCGACGGCCACGGCACCGCCCGCGAGCGCGACTACATCGACGCGCTGTCGGTGCGCTACGTGGAGAACTTCGACGTGGCGAAGCGGCGCGAGCAGGACGAGGCCTACGCCGAGGCGATGAAGGCGCTGTCCGAGCGCTACCCCGACGACCTCGACGCCGCGAGCCTCTACGGCGACGCGCTGTTCCTCCTCGAGCCGCGCCGGGGCACCCGCGACCTCGACGACCCCAACGTCCAGCGGCTGCACGGCGTGCTCGAGGGCGTCCTCGCGCGCGACATCGAGCACCCCGGCGCCTGCCACCTCTACATCCACGCCACCGAGTCGACGGTCGACCCGGGCAAGGCGGAGGCGTGCGCCGAGCACCTCGGCACCGCCATCCCCGGCGCGAGCCACATCAACCACATGCCGTCGCACACCTGGAACGAGGTCGGGCGGTGGGCGGACGGGGTGCGGGCCAACCTCCGCGCCTGGCACTCGGACCTGAAGGCGGCCGACGGCGGCGGCGAGGGGGTGGCCATCTACCCGACCCACAACCTGCACATGCTGCTCTTCGCGGCGTCGATGGACGGCCAGGGCGCGGTCGCCATCCAGGCCGGCAAGGACTACCAGCGGCTGACCGGCGACAGCGTGCACCACGTGCTGACGCTGCTGCGCTTCGGGCGCTTCGACGAGGTGCTGGCGGTGACCGACCGGCCCGAGAACGAGGTCTCCGCGGGGCTGTACGACTTCGCCCAGGGCTATGCCCACCTGCGCACGGGCGCCGCCGACTTCGCCGAGGTCTACCTGAAGCGCGTGCAGCACCTGGCCGAGACCTCGGAGGCCCAGATGCGGTTCCACCCGGCCGAGAGGCTGCTCGGCGTCGTGGCCGGCATCCTCGAGGGAGAGCTGCTGCGCGAGCGGGGCGACACCGACGGGGCGGTCGCCGCCTTCGAGCGCGCGGTCGAGCTGGACGACGCGCTGGTCTACGACGAGCCCGAGCCGCTGCCGTTCGCGGCCCGGCACTGGCTCGGCGCGCTCCTGATCGAGCTCGACCGGCACGCCGAGGCCGAGCAGGTGTACCGCGACGAGATCGCCGACCACCCCCACAACGGCTGGTCGCTCTTCGGCCTGAAGACCGCGATCGAGGCGCAGGGCCGACCGACGCGGCGGTCGACGCCGACCTGGAGGCGAGCTGGGCGCGGTCGGACACCTGGATCAAGGCGTCGCGCTTCTGAGCCCGGGGGCGGGGGCCGACGGTTCCGCCGGTGAGGGGGAAGCGGTCGGCGCGGGACGGCTTTCGCAGCACCGTTGGCTGGCGCGGCATCCGGCCAACCCGGCGCCGTGACGGGACCGGAGACGGGGTTCGTGGAACGGTCCACGTCTGAGGGGAGGAGCCGGCGCGGGACGGCCCTCGCAGGACCGCTGGTTGGGTGCGGCATCCGCCCAACCGGCGCGTTGACGCGAACCCGGGGACGGGTTCGGGGAACGGTCCATCTCTCCGGCGCGTCCAAGTCGACAAGGAGGCTTCGAATGATGCGAGCCGTCTTCGTCGTTCTCGTCGCCGCCGCCGGGCTCCAGATCGGTTGCCTGCTGACGATGGTGGGCACGATCGTCCGCGGCGAGCGGCCCGCCCCGGTCTCCGCCGCCCATCTGCCGCCGAGCGGGGCCACGGCGGAGGGCGACCTCGCGGCGTCGCCGCGGCGCGGCGAGTTCGTCGACGTCCCGGTCCCGGGAAGCGACGTGCCCGTCCGCACCTGGGTGGTGCGGCCCGAGCGGTCGCCCGCCCCGGTCGTGGTCGTCGTTCACGACCTCTACCGGGTGGGGAGCTGGGTGCGGAGCATCGCCGACGCCCTCGCGGCCGAGGGGTTCCTCGCGGTCGCCCCGGACCTCCCGTCGGGTCTGACGCCGGAGGGGAGCATCCTCGGCGGCGAGGACGGGCTCGTCCCCGCCGTCGCGATGATCGGGCCGGGGACACGCACGCGCCGGCTCGACGCCGTCCGGTCCTGGGCCCTCGACCTGCCGGCCGCCGCCGGGCGACTCGGCCTCGTCGGCTTCAGCTGGGGCGGTTCGGCCGGCTTCGCCTACGCGGTCGAGCAGCCCGCGCTGGACGCCCTGGTCGTCTTCTACGGCGACGCGCCCCGGCTGGAGTCCGACTACGAACGAATCGAAGCCCCGGTCCTCGGCCTGTACGGCGGCGAGCTCGAGACGGCCGGGACGCTGCCTCGGGCGAGGGAGGCGATGGCCGCCGCCGGGAAGTCGTTCGAGGGCATCGTCTACGACGGAGCGACCATCTTCCTGAAGGCCCAGGAGGGCCTGGACGCCAACCGGCGCGCGACCGAGGACGCGTGGCCGCGCACCCTGGCGTTCCTCGGGGAGCATCTGGCGGAGTAGCGGCAGGATTCCCCTGCTCGTTCTGTGCCGTCGCCCGGTGCGGCCTTGGTGACGGCGCCGGCTCGACGGCTATTCCGGCTTCCGGAACACCGCCGCGTAGTGGGCGCCCAGGGGCCAGTCGACGGTCTCGACGTGGGTCAGCCCGGTCGCGGTGACCTCGGCCACCACCTGCTCGTCGTCGGCCCAGTGCGGCCATCCCCGGAGAGGGCGCAGGAGGCCGTTGAACTCGAGCTCGATGACGGCGAGGCGGCCGCCGGGCTTGAGCGCGGCGTGGAGGCTGGCGTTCGTGGCCGCCGTGTCGGTCAGGTGGTGGTAGACGCGGCGCAGGAAGATCGCGTCGCAGCACTCGGGGGCGAGGTTCGTCTCGCGCTCGCCGGCCTCGACCACGGTGACGTTGTCGAGCCCCGCGGCGGCGACGGCGGACCGGATGGCGTCGCGGCGGTCCGCCGACAGCTCGGTGGCGAACACGTGGCCGGATTCGCCGACGATGGCGGCCATCTCGATGCTCAGCCATCCGTCGCCGGCGCCGACGTCCGCCACCGCGTCGCCGGGCTGGAGGTCGAGCACTCGGCGAGGCGTTCGACCTCGGTCTCGCCGTCCCCGCCGGTGAGCCGGAGAACCAGGATCGCGAGGACGGCGCCGCCCAGGAACAGGACGACGGACTTTCTGCGTTTGGATTCATGCGCTATTGTGACGCAGAGTCGCGCGGCGGGGGGAGGGGTTCTTTCGAGCCCGCTCTCCCCCCTCATTGTACGGAAAGGGGGACCCTCCCCCCTCCCCCCATTGTGTGTGCAGCGAAATGGGGTGGGGCTCCTCCGAAATGGTGTTTTTGCGCAATGAAAACGGGCGTTTTCCGTTTTTGTCGGCTTGTAAAAGCCTAGGTTTTCCGATAAAATCGGGCTGCGCGGGGCGGCGGAAGCCGCCCCGCGGTATTTGGGCCGAGGCGAATCGGGGACCGATGAGCAGGATCCGTTCCAGGCGACGGTGTTGAGCCGGCTCGACAACATCGATAGCAGCGGTGGCTGAAGGGGCTCGATGAGCGCCTGGACGAACTCACCGCAGAAGTCAGCCTTCAGCGCGCGGCGCTAGAGCGGTTCAGCTTCATGGGCAAGGCCCCAAGACCCCCGGCCGGATCGACTTCCGGTGGCGAGAGTGGCGGACTCGCGATGGCGGCGAAGGGACAAGAATAGGGGGCCGCAACTCCGGGACGACTGAAGGCCGGCCTGAGCCGGCTCTTCGTGTGTACTGGCAGGTTTCGTCAGTTGCCCCTTTGATTCTAGGCGTATGGGCACTTCGTATATAGGTCCCCCTTCGTTTCATCACGCTATTCTGACGCGGACAGGGCTCGCGGAGTTCGGTGCCGGTTCTCGTAAGCCAGGAAGATGGGCGTAGGTGGGTCCGGCTGGTTCCTGCCGGCGAGCGGCGCGGAGCTCCACCGTTTGCAGCGTAGACAGGTGGGGACGGTCTCGAACGGGGCGTTGGAGGTTCTCGGCCCGGACGTCGCCATCACCGCTCTTGCCGCGACGGCCGCCGGCCCTCTCTCGGCCGAAGGGTCACCATGCTAGCGCGAACCCGCACTTCCGCAGCTCCTCCCGCCGCCGCTCGTAGTCGGGCATGACGCGGCCGACGGCCTGCCAGTAGTCGCGGCCGTGGCCGCGATGCCGCAGGTGCACCAGCTCGTGGACGACGACGTAGTCGACGAGGCGCATCGGGGCCTGGACGATGCGCCAGTTCAGGCGGATGGTGCCGTGGTGGTCGCAGCTTCCCCAGCGCTTCCGCTGGTCGGCCACGACGACGCGGGGCGGCGCGACGCCGGCCTTCGCCCGCCACGCCTCGACCCGTTCGGGCAGCCGCTCGGCCGCGTGGTGCCGGAACCAGGCGACGAGCGCAGCCCGCACGTGGGTGGCCTGTCCGTGCCGGCCGGCGCGGGCACGTGCAGCCAGCCGCCGCGCAACCGCGCCGCGCCGGTCTCGTCGGGATGCACCTTCAGGCGGTAGTGCCGCCCGAGATAGAGCACGCTCTCACCGCTGACGAACTCGCGCGGCCGGCGCGGCGGGCCGTGGCTCTCGGCGCGCCGGAGGCGCTGCACGATCCACGGCGCCTTGCGGGTGACGATCTCGTCGAGCCGGGCGCTGGCAAGGCGCACCGGGGCCACCACCAGGACGCGCCCGCCGGGGTCCACCGTCACCGCCACCGTCTTCTTCCGCCGGGGGCTGCGGCGGATGGCGTAGGGCAGTCGCCGGCCGCCCCAGGTGACGGCGGAGCTCTCGGGCGCGGTCATCGGTCGTCTCCGCGGCTCGACGGGACGGCGACGACGCAAGTCTCGGGCGCGTTCATCGGTCGGTCCTCACCTTGGCGAGGTCCACGATGTCGGCGGCGAGGCTCTCCACCGCGTCGCCGCCGATGCCGCTGGCCCGGAGCTGCCGCTTGATGCGGCTGCGCATCTGCCGCTGCACGTCGTCCTTCTGCCACCAGTCGACGAGGTCGGTGAACGGCGCGACCGCCTCGTCGAGGAGCGACGCGAGGTCGCGGTTCGCCCCGTCGTAGGTGGGGGAGTCCTCGCGCGTGGTCATCGGCCGGTGCTGCTCGAGCAGGCCGTAGATGGCGAAGCCGCGCGCGTCGAGCCCGAGGTTCTCGGCCTGCGCCTGCTCGCCCTTCAGCTCGTCGCGCAGGCTGCTCAGCAGCTCGAGCTGCCGGGCGGCGTCCAGCCTCTCCTGCCGCCGCTGGGCGATGATCTCCTCCAGCCGCTGGCGCAGCGACTGGTAGAAGGCGGGGTTCTCCTCGGCGTGCACGCTGATCTCGTGGCGGATGGCGTGCTCCATCTCGCTCGCCTTCGCGTCGTCGGTCCCGAGCGCGTCGACCTTTTCGTCGAACTCGGGCGAGAAGAGCTGCACCTCCTTGACGAGGATCTGGATGCCGTCGGCGGCGACGGCGTCGGCGATGAGCGCGCGCACTTTCTCGCCGCAGCCCGACAGGTCGAGCCGGTCGTCCCGGTAGCGGGCGCGCGCGGTGCCGCGGATCTTGCCGAGCCAGCGCAGGTCGGCGTGGTACGCGAGGGCGCGCGGGTCGGGCAGCAGCATGTCCATCGACTGGCCGAAGCGCCGGAACGCGAGGTCGAACCCGGCCCGGACGTCCTCGGGCTCGAGCACCCGCACGCAGGCGTCGAGGTGGTTCGTGTCCGCGACCGTCGCGAAGAACTTCATCGCCGCCGCGTGCCGGCTCTCGAGCCGCGGCAGCTCGTCGACGTTCGGCGTCAGCGCCCCCTGCACGTCGGTCGTCGAGAAGACGGCCAGCGCGTCCTGCAGCTTCGCCGACACGCCCCAGTAGTCGACCACGAGCCCGTAGGTCTTCTCCTCGCCGAGGGGACGGTTGACGCGGGCGATGGCCTGCAGCAGGGTGTGCTCCTTGAGCGGCGCGTCGAGGTAGAGCACCTGCTCGACCGGCGCGTCGAACCCCGTGAGCAGCATGTCGCAGACCACGAGCACCGACAGCCGGTCGCCGCGGTCCTTGAACCGCTCGATGGCCTGGTCCTGCTCGTCCTTGCGCAGGCGCCAGCGGGCGAGGCGCGCCTCGTCGTTGTGGCCGGCCGACATGATGAGGGCGGATTCGGGGCCGTTCAGCCGGTCGAGCGTCTCCTTGAAGGTGACCGCGGTGTGGCGGCTCGCCGCGACCACCTGGGCCTTGAACCGGTTCGGGGCGATGAACCGCGTGAAGTGGTCGATGAGGTCGAGGCAGACCGCCTCGATGCGGCGCGGGGCGCCGGCGACGGCCTGCTCGGTCGCGAACCGCTGCCGGATGGCGGCGCGCTCGTCGTCGCTACGGTCGGCGAAGACGCGGTCGAACACCTGGTCGAGCGTCTGCCCGATGATCTGCAGCTCGGGCAGCCGGCTCTCGTAGAAGATGGGCACCGTCGCCTTGTCGCGCACCGCCTGCTCGATGGTGTAGGTGTCGATGTAGGGCCCGAACGTCCGCAGGGTGCTGCGGTCCTTCTTGTCGATGGGGGTGCCGGTGAAGCCGAGGAAGCAGGCGTTGGGCAGCGCCTGTCGCATGTTGGCGGCGAGGCTCTTGTACTGCGTGCGGTGGGCCTCGTCGACCATGACGAAGATGTTGGCGGCCTCGGACAGGGTCGGATGGACCGCCCCCCCGCCGCGCGGCGCCGCCGGCGCCGGTGACCTCCTGGAACTTCTGGATGGTCGTCATGACCGTCCGGCCGGTCGGGTGCTCCAGGATGCCCCGCAGGTCGCGGACGCTGTCGGCCCGCTCGGGGTTCGGGAACCCGCACGCCTCGAACACCCCGGCGATCTGTCGGTCGAGCTTGGTGCGGTCGGTGACGATGACCACCGCCGGCTGCTCGTGCGCCTCGTCGCGGCGCAGCTTCAGGGCCAACCACAGCATGGTCAGGCTCTGCCCGACCCCTGGGTGTGCCAGACCACGCCGCCCCGCGCGCTCGGCCGCCGCGCCGTCCGGATGCGCCGCATCGCCTCGTTCACGGCGATGAACTGGCGGTAGCGCGTCAGCTTGCGGACGGTGCGGCCGCCCTCCACCTCGAACACCACGAAGTTGCGCACCACGTCGAGGAGGTCGCCGGGCTCGAGCAGCCCGTAGAGCAGGACGTCCTGCCGCGTCGGGGTGCGCCCGAGGCGATCGCCGAGCTGCTCCACGGTCAGGGGATACGGCTCCTTCCATTCCAGGAAGAACCGCTCGGGCGTCCCCACCGTGCCGTAGACGGCGCGCTCACCGCAGGTGCCGACGAGCACCTGCGCCGCCTCGAACAGCCGCGGCGCGCCCTGGTCCTTCCAGCGCGAGTCGGCCTCCTGGTAGCGGCGGAGCTGCTTCATCGCCTCGGCCTTCCAGGCGTCGCCGATAGGTGGGGCTCTTGCACTCGATGATCGCGAGCGGCAGGCCGTTGACGAAGGCGACGACGTCGGGGATGACGTGCTTCTTCGACCCGAGCACGCGGTACTGGCGGGTGACGACCCACTCGTTGCGCTCGGGCCGCTCGAAGTCGAGGAACCGGACGGTGTGGCTCTTGCGCCCGCCGCCCCGGTCCTGCTCGAGCGCGATGCCGTAGGTGAGCGACGTGTAGAGCGTCTGGTTCGCCTCGGCGAGGCTGGCGGCGTGGACCTGCGTCACCGCCTTCACCGCCTTGGCGACGTTCGTCTCGGACAGCCAGGGGTTCAGCCGCTTCAGCGCGGCGGCGAGGCGTCCGCTGAGGACGGTCTCCTTGAGGCTCGCGCGCTCGGGCTCGAGGGCTTCGGGCGGGACGTAGGTGTAGCCGAGCGACTGCAGCAGCTCGACGGCGGGGTCCTCCGCGAGGTGCAACTCGTCCCAGCCGGCGGTCTTCGGGGGCATGACGCTATCCGAACCGAGGCGATTGTTGCGACCGGGCAGAGTACCACGCGTTGCTGTTCGGCGCGAGAGCGCCGTCGAGGGCCGTGACAGCACGCCGTTGCCCCGGGGTGACGGCGGGCGGGGGTAGCGGTCCGGTGTTTCCCGGTCGCCCGGCCGCTCGTGCATTATCATTTGTGATATATATGCTCGGTGGTTCGCGATGTCGCTGAGCGTCCGTGAGTACCAGACTGCCGATGGAGAGAGCCCGTTCCGGCGATGGTTGGGGACGCTCGACCGTTCAGTCAGGGCCCGCATCCAGGCCCGCGTGCTTCGCTTCGAGGCGGGGAACCTGGGCGACCACAAGAGTGTGGGCGCCGGCGTCCTTGAGGCGCGCGTCATGACCGGCTCGGGCTACCGGATCTACTTCGGCCGAGACGGAGCATCGCTCGTGCTGCTCCTCGCTGGCGGGACTAAGGCGTCTCAGGCGAAGGACGTCCGCCAAGCTCGGGAATACTGGCGAGACTACCTGCAGAGGGCGTGACATGGCACGACGCAGCCGAGACTGGAACGAGGGACTGGCGCAGGACCTTCGCGACCCCGAGTTCGCGCGGGATTTTCTCCTCGCGGCCATGGAAGAGGGCGTTTCGATCCAGACCGCCCTCGGGAAAGTGATTCGGGCGATGGGCGTCAAGGAGTTCGCCGAGCAGGCGCAGATGGCGGGTCCGAACGTGCTCCGGGCGATTCACCCGCGGCACAACCCGACCCAGGCCACCTTGAACCGCCTGCTGAAGCCGCTCCGCCTGCGGCTCAGTCTGGCGCGGCTCGACGGCCCTGGAAGCCGTCACGCCGCCTGAAGGTCCGAACCATGCTCGCGGGTCGGCGAGGCGCCCCGCCGGTCGCCGCGATCGAGGCTTCCGGCGGGCGTTCGACTCCTGGGTCCGCACTGCACTGCAGGAACCGTGGCATCAAGCCACAGGCCGTTGCGACCTTCGTCGCCGTCCCGAACCCACGGTTCCGGTTCAGAGCCAAGCGCCCGCGACGGAATGCGTCGAGCACGAAGCGGCTCACCGGTGATGGCCCTCGTGTCGCGCAGCGAGAATCTCCTCCCTGGTCATGCCGGTACGGGGCCGTTGCCGCCGCCACGCGCGGAAGCGCTCCACGGCTCCTTCCCGCGAGGCGCGCCCGTGGTCAACCGCCGGAATCAGACGCGCGACCGTCTTCCCGTGGCGAGTGATGGCTATCAACTCGCCGTACTCGACCTCCCGCAGCAACTCCGCGAAACGCGCCGTGGCCTCGGTAGTCGTCACTTCTCGCATGTTCCGCTCCAGCCCAATCCGGTCATGTTCACGCGACGAAGTCGCCCTTGCGTCGGCGAGCCTGCCGGGACCGATCCGCAAGCTTCGGACCAGTGCATCGTCGTTCACAATCTCCGCCATTTCCCCGTCGTCGACGAACTGCGCCTCCCGGACCCGCTCCAGGGCCGCGGTGGCGATGAAGTCCGACAGCGGGCGCCGCTCCGCGGCCGCCGCCTCCCGCAGCTCATCGTACGCGTCCTGCTCCAATCGCGGGGTCACGGTCCGGGCCATGTTCCTTCTCCGTCAGCGAACTCCGCCGCGCCCGGACCATGCGGGTGACTTCACTGCGCTATGTAGAACTCCTGCTCGAAGCTCTCCTTCGTGCGGACCGCTATACCGTACTCGATGGCCTTCTTCACCTTGCCGGTCGGCTTGGCGGCGGCGTCCGCCACGAGCAGTGTCGTGACCTTCCTGGAGATCCCGCCGGCGACCGTTCCGCCAGCGTTTCCGATTCTCGCCGCCAGCACTTCGTCGCGGAACCCGGTGAACACGAACACCTGCCCGCTCAGGTCCGCGTCGTACGCGACCTCCGCCGGCACGGGACCGTCGTCGGGCGGCGCCAGGGGCGCAAGGCTGACGCTTCCGCCGAGGAGCCGGTGCACGAAAGCGGCGACCCGCGGCAGCACCCGGCTGTGGTCCCATCGGCGCAACGGCCAGTGGAAGGGGTACTTGCAGGTGGACCTTGCGCCGGCGGGCGATCGGGAGGCGATGGCGAATCTCGACCTGATGTCGAACGAGTGAGGCCGGTCATGACCATACAAGAGTACCGCCGAATCCTCGCCGAGCAGACTGCGCTCCAGAACTTGCTCGACCGGCTGCCCTCGTCGAGCGTGATCGAACGTCGGGGCCTCGAGTTCCGAAAGCGGAAGGTGGACGAAATCCTCGCTTCACGGCCGGCTGTGCTGAAGGAGCCGGCTCACGTGCGGAAACTCAAGGGGCGCACACTTCGTTCGGGCGTGGGCGAGGTCCGCCGAGTCGAGAAGCGGCTGGGCAGCGATCATGTCCTGGATGAAGAGCAGCAGATGACGGGGCGCTTTCTGGGAATCTTGCCGGCCAAACGCTGGTTCGAGTTCCGGAACGAGGATACGGGCAGGGTGGTTTCCGGCAGGATCGACCCTGCGTTGATGGACGCCGGCGCGATAAACGAAGTCCTGAATCGTCCCACGAGAATCACCGTGGTTGCTAGACGAGTGGGCAGCGCCGGCAGCCGCTATGTGCTCCTGGCCTACGAGCTTGCCAGCGATTGAAGCGCGGCGCCTTCGGTTCGGGGGTCGTGGCGAGAGGCTCGCCTCAGCCTGCTATTCAGGCCGGAGCCCACCGACGAGGCGGCCGGCGGGCGCCGGCGGCTTCGGCTGCGAGGCGTCCGACGCCAGCTCCAGGAAGCGGCAGAAGGGATTGGCCAGGCGCATCTGCTCCGGGGTGCGGCAGGGCGGCGTCAGGAGGGCGGGACTGGCGACGATGGCGGCCACGCAGCGGGCGCGGGAGGTGGCGACGTTGAGGCGGTGGAGGCTGTAGAGGAACTCCATGCCCCGCGGCGCTTCGTCGGCGGTCGAGGTGGCCATGGAGAACAGCACGATGGGCGCCTCCTGCCCCTGGAACTTGTCGACGGTGCCGACCCGGGCGCCCTCGGGCAGCCTCGCCCGCAGGGTCGCGACGTGCGCGTTGTAGGGCGCCACGACGAGGACGTCCCCGAGCGTCAGCCGCTTGCGGACGCCCTGCCGGTCGACCCAGGCCGCGCCGGCGTCGAGCAGCTCGCGGATCAGCGCGTCGACGCGATCCGCCTCCTGTTCCGAGGCGTGCGTGTTGCCGGCGTGCTCCACCGGCACGAAGCGCAGGCCGTGCCCGGCCAGCGGGCCCGGCCCGACCACCGTCTGGCGGTCGAGGCCCTCCCGCGCGAGGAGCCGCCCCGCGTAGAACTGCTCCGACGTGAAGGCGCAGACGTCGGGGTGCATGCGCCACGTGTGGTCGAGGAAGACGCCGCGGGCGGGGTCGACGGTCGCCGATTCGCCGAGGAGGTGGCCGAGGGCCGAGACGGCGACGCCGGGCGGGTGGACCCCCTGGACGGGCTGGTCGAGCTGGCGGGGGTCGCCGAGCAGGACGAGGTTCGGGGCGGCCTGGCAGACCGCGAGGGTGTTGGCGAGGCTCGTCTGTCCCGCCTCGTCGATGACGAGCACGTCCACCGCGCCGGCCATCTCTTCGCGCGCCCACAGCCACGCGGTGCCGGCGGCGAGGTTGGCCTCGCCGGCGGCGAGGGCCTCGGCCACCTCCTGGTTGGAGCCCGTCTGGACGATGCGCTCGTCGGGGCAGCCGTCGGCGTCGTTGGCCTTCTGGATGCCGCGGACCTCGACCGGCGCGCCTCGCGGCGGCGTCTCCGCATCGCGTCCGGTCCGTTCGCTCTCGTCGGCCGCTCGTCTCCCCGGCTCGCGCCCGGCCTGTTCACGCGTGTCGGACCGTTCGTCGGCCGCGTCGCAAACCGCGCCGAGCAGGTTGGAGATCACCTTGTGGCTGTTGGCGGTGACCCCGACCCGCTTCCCGCTGGCGAGCAGGTCGAGGATCATCCGCGCTCCGGTGTAGGTCTTGCCGCTGCCGGGCGGTCCCTGGACGGGGAGCACCGAGCCGTCGAGCCGCGGAGCGAGCCGACGGACGGCGTCGAGCGGCGTCTCGCCGCCAGCGACGAGGCTCGACCCTTTCGGCCGATGTCCGGAAACCACGTGACCGGCCGGTGGCGTGAGGCGCGGCGGCATCCGCCGCAGCAGATCGAAGGCCGCCCTTCGCTGGCCGTCCGGTGCGAAGCCGGTCGACACGACGCCCTTCGCAAGACGCGCGAGGCTCTCGCGCAGCACCCTGTCGTTGACGATGTCGAGGGGCACCAGCGCCGTCGGGTGCGGAACCGGCGAGCTGCGTCCCCGCTTCAGGTCGATGGTGCGGGCCGTCTCGTCGATGTCGACCACCGTCCCGCAGGACCCCCGCTTCAGATCGTCGGACTCCGCGGTGTCGGGGTTCTTCGGCGAGTCGCCGATCCCGATATCGTGCGTCTGCTCGGGGAAGCGGTAGCGATGGACGACGGACCTCTTCATCTCCTCCACGATCCCCCCAGGTGACGGCCCCGAGCGTGGCCCGGCTCTCGACGTGCTCCTCTTCGGTGAAGCCGCAGCGGTGGAAGAACTCCCACCACGTCGACTTGTCCTCGCGCCGGTGGAACTCCAGCAGGTGCGCCAGCAGCCGCCGCGCCCGCTGCCGGTCGTCCAGGAGTCTGCGCCGTGGAACGGTGCAGACTCCTGGCAGGGTTGGTTGGGCGGTGAGCGGAGCCGCAGGCGACGCTCTCCGGGCTAGATCGGCGTCGTCGGCCGGCAGCCCCGCCGTGAGCGCCTCGAACAGCGCCGCGACCTCCACCGCCGGTTCCTGCTCGCGGTCCCGTTCGTCGTCCCTGGGCGCCGGCCTCGGCGCCGGCTGTCCGGTCGATGCCTCCAGCTCGCGCCGGCGCTCTTCCAGCCACTCGGCGAGGCGAAGCGTCGAGAGGCAGTCGTCCCGGTTGTAGCCCTCGATCTCCGTGCGAAGCTCGTCCGGCGCCCCGGCGGCGTCGCCCGACTCGAGCCGCACCTCGAGACGGATGAGCGCCCGCGTCGCCGCGAGCAGGTCCACGCTGCGGGCGAAGCCGTAGAACGGCTCGAGCCGCTTGATGGAGTAGCTCTCGACCGAGGCCCGCACCCCCTGCCGGACCACGCGGTGGAGGTCGACGAAGATTCGGCCGCGCAGCAGCCGGTCGACCTCGTCCTCGCGGGTCGCGTAGCGGCTCATCAGGCGCTTGACGGCCGTCGTCTCGTAGGCGCCGTAGTGGTAGACGTGGAAGCCGGGATGTTGCTTCCACCGAGCCATGACGCGGTCGATGAAGCGCTCGAACGCGGCCTTCTCGCCCGCCGCGTCGAGGGCCCAGTCGGCGTCGTACCCGCCGTTCCTGTCCGCGGCGCCGAACAGGTACTCCAGGCCGCCGTCCGCCGCGAACGCGTCGCCTTCGATGTCGAAGAAGACGTCGCCCGCCGACGGCTCGGGCAGCGCCGCGAGCCCCTTGTCCGGCTCGACCGGCGTGACGAGCTCGTGGATGCGGCGGCCCTCCCGCCGCGCCCGGTCCTGCACCCGCGCCTGGTCGCGGATGCGGGCCAGCGCGCCGGCGCCGACGCCGTCGAGGCGGGGAACGACCGGGAGGTCGAGCGCCCCCAGCGCCGCCATCGTCGTCACTCCCCGCTCGACGAGGCGGCCCCGCTGGCCGCGGGTGATGCCGGCCACCCGCGACAGGTGGTCGTCGGCGCGGCGCCGCTCCGCGCAGCTGTGCTTCCACTCGCAGAGGCCGCAGTGCTCGACCGGTTCCGGATAGGTCTCGGGCGGCGCCTGGGCGTGCACCTCGAACCCCCGGCGGACGGCGCGGTAGCAGGCCGAGTACTCCACCACCCGGAAGCTCGCGTAGTCGCGCCCGTCGCCGCCGCCGAGGGCCAGGTGCATCCGTTCCGGCGCGGTCCCCTGCGCCAGGGCCAGCAGGTCCGAGTACAGCAGGAGCTGCAGCACCGCCGCGCCCTTCGCGCTGCGGGCCAGCTTGGCGTCGAGCACCTCGTACGACCACGCGCCCAGCGCGCTCGGCTCGGCGACCCGGAGCAGGAAGTCGGGATAGCCGCTCCACCGGCCGTCCGCATCCTCCAGGCGCCCCTGGTAGACGACGTCGGCCCCGCGCCGCATCGCGTCCCGCGTGCGGGCGGCGGCCGCGGCCCGATTCCGGTGCGGGAACGGCGTGTCCGCCGCCGTGACGACCTCCACCGCGCGCCCTTCCGCCGCGAACCGCTCCAGTAGACGCGCCTCGTGCTCGATGCCGCGCTGCTTCAGCACGTCGCCCCGAGGATCGTCGTACGGCGGGGGCGCCTCGATCTCTCCCAACGCGACGGCCCGCCGCAGGGTCGTCAGATGGTCGCAGGCGAGGTGGCGGCTGAGGTCGGTGGCCGAGAACGCGAGGCGGCCGTCGGCGAGGTGCATGGCGCGGGACGATAGCACGGGGCCGTGTCGGAACCTGTCAGGACGGCGCCACGAGCCGTGTCATCAGACCAGCGGACCGTGGCTGAGGCCGGTCCGCCGCGACGCCGGCGTCCTGGAAGAGGTTGGCGCGAGGCGGCCGACCCGCGGTGCGCCGCCGATCCGAGGCGCTCTACGCTACCATCCATCGGGCATCTGCACTACCATCCATCGGCTGTTTTCGTGCCTCCTCCGCCCCCTCCCTCGCGCCCTGCCGGCTTCATGGAGTTTCTGGAAGCGGCGCTCAAGCCGTTCGATCCGCTCGACATCGACGAGGAGCGCATCCGACCGGTTCTCTCCTCGGTGGCGGCTCGCCGTGTGGGACCCCTGAAGAGTCATCGCGGCAAGGCGCGGCGACGTTCCACCTGACGGCGTATCCGGACCTCCATGCTGACCCTACCGTCCCGGCAGGCTGCTGTAGGGGTATTGCTCGGCGAGAGACTCCTGAAACCTCCGAAAAGCGGGCAGATGTCGCAGCGGAGCGTAGTCGGAGATGTACTCGGCGACGCTCACCCGCCGATCCACGATCGAGCGCTTGAAGTTCCGGCCGCGGCGGCCGGTGGGCGAGCCCGCGGCTCGGAAGAGCAGCTCCTCCAGGCGCTCCTTGGGATTGCGGATGCCTTCGATGTCGCCGATGGCGGGCACCGGAACGTGCGAGGAGGGTGAGCCGGCCGCCTTGGCGACCGCGGTGCCGTCGAAGAGAATCCAGGCTTCCGACATCTGGACGGGCACGACGGGAACGACGTTGGGCCGGGTCACCGCCTCGAACTCCCTCAAGCGCCGCTGCAGCGAGAGGTTCTCCGAGTCCCGGTGCACGAAGACCACCATAGCGCGCGACTCATAGGCGCCGATGAAGTCGACCACACTTCCGTGTCGTTTGCGAAACTCCGGCTCCAGGATCTCCACATCGGGGTCGAGCCGGTGGATCGCCCACTGGATAATGGGCACGAGTACGCGGTCCGTTCCTCCGTCGGCCACGACCGACCAGGTCAACTGGCGACTCACTTGACCGATCCGAACTCGAGCTTCAACTGACCGAGCTCGTCGTTGACCGGGGAGCCGCCGATGAAGTCGGCTACCGCTTGGCGATCGATGGGCTGCGCGGTCGATTCGGGACCGTTCGCCGCCGTGGCCCGCCAAGTCCCGATGATCGGCCGAAAACTGCTGACGGGACCGTCCCGGCTGGTGAGCGCCCGCTCGACGAACACGAGATCGTCGAACGGGAGCTGGCGGGCCACTTCCGGAGAATGGGTGTTCAGCACGACCTGACGCAACGGATTGTCGGCACGGACCGAGTCGTGGATGTCGACGGCGTAGTCCCGCAGAAGCTCGGCCAGATTCGGCACGCGCGACGGGTGAATCCCGTTCTCGGGTTCCTCGATGCAGAGCACGGCGCGATCCTCGACGTCCACCAGCATCAGGACCAGGGCGATGTACCGATCCTCGACGTCCACCGCATGCGTACCGCAACGTGCCGTCCGAGAGGGAGCGACCGTAGAGCCAGTTGTCGACCCCCGTTACGCGAGCCCGCAGGGCGAGCTGATCCCGCACGTCGTCGGAGTAGACGCTCAGCTCTGCGATATCCGAGTTGAGCTGCCGGAGTCTGAACAGGGCTTCCGCTTCCGCGTTGCGGTTCCTCGTGGCGAGGCCCTGGAGCGTGGCGGCGAGGTGGCCGCCGGAAGCCGAAACGTGGGCCGGCGCAGAGCGGTTGTCGGGCGTGCGCATCGCGCTCGGCTCGAGATGGAGTATCCGCCAGGACGACATCTCCCGCTTCGCGGCCAGGACCGTCGGGTAGTCGGACGTGTTCGTGCCCCCGACCACCGTCAGCGGAGACTTGCCCACCGGTGAGGGTCGACCCCGGCTCCCGCCGTCGCCGTGGAGTTGAATGCGGTCCTCCTTCGTCGAAATCAGCGGTCCGCCTCGTCGTACGCCCAGCGCTACCGATTTTCTGAATTCCGGCGCAGAGTCGAAACCGACGAACTTCTCGTAGGCTTGCAGCTTCGCGTGGGTCAGGCTCTCGTGCTCCACGAGAAGGCGGTCCGACGTCGACTCGTACCGCAGCCGGATCCGGTAGGTGAGAAGCGTCGTGCTCGGTTCGGCCGGCTGGCCGAAGTCGTCCTGGACCTGTGGCGGCACCACCATGTCCGCCGACAGCTCGATTCGGCGATCGGGGTGTCGACCGAACACCAGGTCGAGAGGCGAGTAGCCGCCGTCGCTGGTGCGCCTCACCTCCGTGGCCGCGTCGGAGATGTCGCGTTCGGTCAACGCGCTCAGGAAGTGGATCGCGTCGAACAGGTTGCTCTTGCCGACGCCGTTGTGGCCGATGAAGCAGGTGCACGGCCCGAAGCGAACGCGCGCTTCGCGGATGCTCTTGAAGTTCTTGATCGACAGGGCAACGAGCATCGGGGGTCAGATCCTCGGAGTGGCTGGTCGATTATCGTCAGTTCGACCCGGGGCATCAACCGGCGGGGCCGCTGGGGAGGGCGGTGCGCCCCGTCGGCTACCAGGAGATCCGCACCGGGTACTGCGCGATCAGGCGGTCGGGCGTGAGCAGGGTCATGCCGTGCTCAATCGCCTGGCAGACCAGTAGCCGGTCGAAAGGGTCCTGGTGCAACGAGGGCAGTCGGGGCAACTGCAACACGCTTGCCTCGTCTATGGGCAGGCTCAGAAAGCCGTGGCGCTTCCGCTGTTCCGGCAGAAACCGCTCGGGCGGCTGTGGAAGGGGCAGCTTGCCCAAGTGGTGCTTGACGGAGATCTCCCAGATCGAAACCGTGCTCACGTAGACCTCGTGCGCCGGATCGGACACCCCGGACAGAACCCCCTTCGAGAGGCGGGGAGAGTCTTCGGTCCACCAGAGGAACGTGCAGGTGTCGAGAAGCAGCTTCATTCCTCGGGCAGGACCGCGCCCCCCTCGAACGCCTCGATGATGTCGTCGGGCAGGGGCTCGAAGAACGAGTCCGGGACCGTGAACTGTCCGCGGGCCAACCCGATCGGCCGCGGCTTGGTGCGTGCGCGGGGCAGGGCTCGGATTTCGGCAACCGGCTCGTTGCGGCGGCAGAGCAGAATCGACTCACCTTCTTGCAGCTGGGCGACGTAGCGCGACAGGTGGGTCTTCGCCTCGTGCATATTGAGTCGGATCATAGGTCGAATTCTAGTTGACTCGTGAACTCGGCGTCAACTCGGCCTCGATGCTCGACGAGACACCGGCCGGCAGATTCGCTGAACGCTACAGCGCGAACACGTCGGCGACGCAGAGGCGGAAGCCGGGCAGCAGGGGCGCGCCGTCCAGGGTGTCGCCCGCCGTGAGGCGCCGCGGCGCACGATCCCTCTGGTGGACCGTCACCGATTCGTCCTGCGGGTCCGCCACCCACACGACGCGGGCGCCGGCCGCGAGCCACGTGTCCACCTTCGACGCGACCTGGGGGCGGGTATCGCCCGGCGAGACGACCTCCACGGCCAGGTCGGGGGCGCCGTTCCAGAAGGTCGCGGGCGCTCCGGACGCCGGAATGCGTTCACGACGGACGAAGGCGACATCCGGGGCGAGGACCGTGTCGGGGTCCCTCGCCAGCACGAAGCCGGTCTCCGCGCCGCAGACGATGCCGAGGCGGTGCGCCTTGACGTGCTGCGCGAGCGGGCGCCGTCAGGTTGACGACGACGGCGCCGTGGGCGAATCCGGCCGGCGTCATGCGCAGTAGCTCTCCCCGGACGAGCGCGTAGCGACGGTGGTCGCCGGTCAGGCGGAACAGCTCGTCCGCCGTGACGACCGGCGTCTCCCGTGATGCAACACTCACGCCAAGGCTCCCTTGCGGGCTTCAGTAGAACACGATGGCGAGGACGAAGACGACGATGGCGAGCATGACGAACCACTGCCAGATCTCCTGCTGGTCGTCCGAGGGGACGAGCTCGAAGGAGATGCTGCGGTGCGAGTCGATGACGTTGCGGAGGAAGGTGGCGGCGTCGACCTGGGGGCTGTCGATGATGACCGAGCGGCCGCCGGTGCGCTGCTCGACCATGTTGATGCCCTCGAAGCCGAGCTGGGTGCGCTGCCCCGCGAGGTCCTGCTCGAGGGTCTCGTCGTAGTCGATGCCGCGCACGTAGTCGATGAGGACCGAGTCGACGTTGGTCCCGGTGCGGCTGCCGATGCCGATGGTGTAGATGACGAGGCCGCGGCGCCGGAACTCGGCGAGGGCGGTGTCGAGCCGGCTCATCTGCTCGGCGTCGATGAGGAAGTCGCCGTCGGTGAACAGCAGCAGCACGCGGTCGTTGCGCTCCTCCGGCAGCCAGTCGTCGTCGCCCGACTCGAAGCGGTCCTGGTTGTCGAGCGACAGGTAGATCGACTCGAAGGCGGTGGCGATGTCGCTGTCCCACGGGAACGCGTCGCCGGTGAGGCTCAAGGGCGGGGCGATGCGGCCCACCTCCTCGATGAAGCGCTCGGCGTTCGACGCCATGTGGGCCCGGCGCAGGGTCGTGGTGCCCCACACGTACACCGCGGTGCGGTCGCCGGGGGTGAGGATGTCCTGGGTGTAGAGGCCCAGCGCCTCGCGGACGGCGAGATCGAGGCGCGAGGGGCCGAGGTCCTTGACCCACATCGACGCGGAGGCGTCGATGGCGACGACCACGTCGACGTCGCCCCGCCGGAACGTCTGGCCCCCGTAGACCCAGAACGGTCTGGCGGCGGCGACGGCTACGAGGGCGAGGGCGAGGATGGCGAGGAACCAGAACTTGACGTGGCCGAAGAGCGGATACTTCGAGCCCTCGGTGCGGGCCGGGCGCAGCTGCAGCCGGAGCGCGAAGACGACGAGCCCGAAGGCGAGCAGCAGGCCCGCGAGCGGCACGATCGCCAGGTACTCGGGGTTGGCGAACTCGACGCTCTCGCGGAGCAGGCGGCTGATGGTGTCCATCTGTTACGTGCGCAGACGCCTAGTGCATCGCCACAGCCAAGAGTTCGGGTACGCGGTGCTGGCAAGTCGTTGATGATGTAGCCATAAGGTCAGGCCCGCGCCCGAAAATTATGGCGTGACGCAGCACTAGCCGCGGCGGCGGCGCACCGGGGTGCCCTCGCCCTTCATCTGCTCGAGCTCGGGCGGCTCGATCTCGCGGGGCGCCTCGAGGGCGCGCCGGACCGCCTCGGCGTTGCTGGTCAGGTCGTAGTTCCACTTGTAGTCGAAGCGGTCGCCGGGGTCGCCGCGCAGGGCCCGCTCGTAGTCGGCGTTCACCGTCTCCATCACCTCGAGGATGATCGCCTCGCGCTGGGTCGCGGCGTCGGGGGCCTCCGGATTGATGGCCCGGTACCGCTGGCGCGCCAGCATGAACTTGGCGCTCGCGAGCAGGTGCGACGCCCGCGGGTCGTCGATCTCGTCGGCGAGGTCGTCCACCACCGTCCGGTAGTCGCCGGTCAGGTAGTTGTAGGACGCCTGCTGGAGGAACGAGTCGCGGAACAGGTACGAGTCGGCGAACCACTGCATGCCCCACGCCCGGCTGCCCTGGTAGAAGGCGGACACCTCGGCGAGCTGGGTCTCGGCCGTCTCGAAGTCGCCGCGCTCGACGCTGGCGCTCAACCCTTCCAGGTTCGTGTAGAACGCGGTCAGGCTGCGGGCCGGTATCGAGACGCCGGCGAAGAAGAGCAGGGCGAGCACGAAGCCGACGAGATACCGGAAGGAGTGCTCCTTGTCGAGCAGGTCTGTCAGTCGCATGTCACTTCTCTCTCGAGCGCCGCGTGTCTCGTGGCGGACCTCCCTCGGCGGGCGTCCACCCGTGTCCGTTCCGCGGGGCGGACCCCGCTACGGGGTCGTCCCCCACAGCAGCTCCGACACGAACCCGACGGGGATGCCGACGAGCAGGAGCCCCATCGCCACGAGCAGGAACCGCGAGTAGATGGGCACCTTCAGGGCCCGGTGCTTCAGCTCCATGCGCACCGCCTCGCGCTCGTCGATGGCCTGGTAGGCGCGCAGCAGGCTGTCCTCGTCGGTCACGTCGAAGTAGTCGCCGCCGTACTCCTGAATCTGCCCGACGAGCTGCGGCACGGTGGGGTGCAGGAAGCTCGCGGTGCGCGCGTCGCTGGTGTTGATGTAGATGATGTACGGCACGATGTTGCGCCGGTTCAGCTCGGCGAACTCCGCGTCCGGGAACTCGTCGACGGCGGCGTCGGTGATGATGAGCACGGCCCGGTTCTGGTTCGTGCCGCGGCCCACCGCCGCCTCGTCCTGGTCGAAGTACTTCACGATGTCCTGCAGCGGCCGGATGATGTTGGTGTCGCCCTCGGCGGGCACGATGCGCACCTTGTCGCGCGGCACCACCATCGCCTTGTCGAGGCGCTGGGTCATCACGTAGGGCGCGTCCCACACCTGGTAGTAGTACAGCTCGTCGTCCATGACGAAGTCGTCCACCTTGTAGGGATAGGTGGAGAACAGCCACAGCGACACGCGGTCGTTCTTGTCGCGCCGCATCTCGAGGAACTCGAGATGGGCGTCGCGGGCGACCTCGGCCTTCGACTTGTTGGTGTCGGGGAACTCCCACGCCATCGACCCCGACGTGTCGACCAGATCGACCCGGACCCGCGACTCGACGTAGCCGCTGACCTCCTCGGTGGCGGTGAGGAACGGGTCGGCGACCGAGAACACGAGCAGCGCGAGGGCGCCGGCCGCCAGGGCCTTGGGCGCGGTGTGGAGGACGCGGATCCAGAGGCGCTTGCGGTGCCCCGGCTCGATGTCGTGCCCGGAGTGCTCGCGCACGTGGCGCTTGCTGACCGCGGCCAGCCGCACCAGGGTCAGGGCGAGCACCACCCCGAGCACGATCGCGATCCCCATCGCGATGCCGACGTCGCCGTAGCGGATCGCCGCGAAGTCGGTCGCGATCAGCTCGCGGACGCCGCCGTCGACGAACACGACGAACTCTGACCAGGGCATCAGCATGATTGGTCACCCTTTCGCCGGACGCGGCGCCGCGGCGCCCACCAGCGCCTTCAGGTTGTTCAACATCCGCACGTACGGACGCAGCCGGTACAGCGCCTCGCCCAGCATGCGCGCCTCGCCGGCCGGGTGCTCGACCGGCGCCGGCGCCCCCGTCTCGAGGCCCCGCTGATAGGCGACGAGCCGGCCCGCGAGCACCCCGAGCGCCGCCTTCCGGTAGCTGTCCTTCAGCCCGTCGACGTGCCGCTGGATGTCGAGGGCGGTGTCGCCGGGAACCAGGCCCGGCAGGTCGGCCTGCAGATAGTCGCGCAGGGCCAGCACGAGCGACCGCTGCCGGTCGGCGAGCTGGTCCGCGGCGGCGTCCCGGGGCAGCCGTCGCAGCGCCGTGAGCTCGCGGCCCACCGCCCGGCGCGCCTCCCAGATCGACGGAAGGACGGGGATCTGCGCCTCGATGCGGGCGAGCTCGTCCTCTTCCTGCTGCTTCTCGATCGAGACCGCCTTCGGCTTGCGGGCGAACCGCACCAGCATCACGAGCCAGACGAGCAGCGGCAGGGGCGCGACGACCCACGCCAGGGCGCGGAAGAACGTCGCGAGGCCGGAGAAGGTGCCGAGCTCGACGGTGTCGCGGATGTCGAGCAGGGGCTCGTCGGTGATCGACGTCACGTAGCGCACCAGCCCCTGCCCCCCGTCGACCTGCTGCACCTCGGCGTCCTCGATGTCCTCGCCGAGGTCCCGCACCAGGTAGTAGAAGCTGAAGCTCGGCAGCGCGTAGGTCATCTTGGCGGGGTCGACGAGGCGGAACTCGTACACGAAGTCCCAGATGTGGGTGTCGTCGATGCGGTCCTTCTCGACCACCAGCGCCGTGGCCTCGAACGGGTGGACCGGGAGCGCCTCGGGGGTCATGCGGTCCTCGAGGACGATGATCTCCTGGCCGCTCGGGATCAGGTCGGGGAAGCGCAGCCGGTAGCGCTGCGTGATGCGGTCGCCGGTCTTGACGACGGTGGGCTCGAGCTCCAGCGTCTCGACCCGCACGAGGCCCGCGCCGGGCAGGCCGATGTCGGGCGACTGGGCGACGGAGGTCGGCGGCGCAATCAGCGGGAGCGCGGTCGCGAGCGCGAGTAGGCGTGTCATTCTCACCGGATCATCCCTGCCAGTCTGCGAAGGCCCCGCAACGCCGTCCCCGTGCTCGGGGTCGGCCGGGACCGGTGCTCAACGCGCGAAGCGGGACATCAGGAACTTGGGCAGCTCCTCGAGGTGGTTCTGCTCCGTCAGGACCGTCGAGTCGATGCCCGCCTGGTGTTTCAGCTTGTACTGCAGCGACGCCCGCGCCTCCTCGATGCGCCGCCGGATCGCGCCCGCCTTCCGGGCCGAGATCACGGTCTGCTTGCGCGTCTCCATGTCCGAGATACGGATGTAGCCGAGCCGGCTCCTGACCCGGAACTCGTCGGGGTCGTCGAGGACGAGCACGATCATATCGTGCTTCGCGGCCAGCGTGCTCAGCTGCTTGAAGTCGACCGCGTCGGGGTCGTTGACGAGGTCCACCAGATCGGTCAGCAGGATGATCGAATGGCGCGACTTCAGCCGGGCCAGCATGAAGTCGACGGCGACCTTCAGGTGGGCCTTCCGGCGGGTCGGGTGCTCCCGCTCCAGCTTCAGCTTCTCGAAGATCTTGTACGCCATGTAGAAGACCTGCGAGGTCCCGAGCTTCGGGCGCAGGTAGAGCTCGACGCGGTCCGAGTAGCCGAGCAGCCCCACCGGGTCGCGCAGGTTGGCGCGGGTGAGCCCGATGTTGCCGAGCAGGTCGAGCATCAGCAGCGCCTTGTTGGTCTCCTGCGACACCTGGAAGAGCGTCGAGTACGACAGGTCGCAGACGACCAGGGTGCGGAGCTCCTTGGGCTCCATCCGCTCGATGCGGTACAGCTTCTCGGGGTAGGTGCGGAGGCTCAGGGTCCACGCCACGTCCTTCAACGGCTGCCCGGGCCTCCACTGGTCGACGCCGACGATGTCGTAGCCGGCCCCCTTGAACCCGCTCTTGTGCTCGCCGAAGTGGATGCTGTTGGAGGTCTTGCGGGCCCGGATGCCGTGCTTGATGTCGCGGAACCGGGCGTAGACCTCCTCTACTTCCACGGCGGAACCTCCATGTCCCGCAGGATCTGCTGGAGGAGGTCGTCCTTGTCGACGGAGAACTCCATGCCCTCGCGCAGCACGATGCGGTGGGCGAGCACGGGGCCGGCCACCGCCTTGATGTGGTCCGGCGTGATCGTCAGGTCGCCGTTGAAGAAGGCGAAGGTGCGGGCCACCGCCTCGAGGTGGAAGTGCACGCGCGGGGAGATCCCGACCCGGATGTACTCCTTGACGGTCCGCGCCGCCCGCCCCATCACCCGGTGCGGGCGGGTGTTCCGGATCAGCCGCACCTTGTACTGCTGCGCGTAGTCCGACATCCCGACGTTGTCGAAGATGTACTGGGCGATGTCGAGCACCTCGTGGAGGTCGGTCAGCTTCTCGACCTTGCGCCCGACCACGTTGCGGGCGCTGATGTTCAGCTCGTCCTCCTCGTCCTCGGGGTCGAGCATGTTGATGGACAGGGTGGTGCGGTCGAGCTGGGCCACGGGGTTGGCGAACGTGCCCTCCTCTTCCCCGAAGATGTTCTCGGTGCAGATGACCATGAAGAAGCGGGGGCCGTCGATGTCGTTGAAGTCGCACGACAGCGGGAACAGGGGCAGCATCTTGCCCTCGGCGAGGTTGCCGTAGTCCGAGCTGAGGGTCGCCGAGCTCTCCTCCATGCCCTCGAGCACCGCCGCCTTCGTCTTGCCCGACAGCCGGTTGTCCTCGT
The DNA here is from genome assembly GCA_965116765.1 of Vicinamibacterales bacterium. Taxonomy (GTDB): domain Bacteria; phylum Acidobacteriota; class Vicinamibacteria; order Vicinamibacterales; family UBA8438; genus JAJEEA01. Next base: position 4,747,022 of record OZ220718.1, read on the forward strand.
CGATGAGGACGATGTGGGCCATCAGCTTGCCGGGCTTGAACACCAGCTTCCGCGAGCCGTCGGTCTCCTCGACGATGGTCTCGTAGCCGAGGATGTCCTCGGGCATGTACGTCGGCAGGCCCTGGATGCGCTCGAACTTGGCGTCGATGGCCATCGCGCAGGCGCTGACGAGGTCGGTCTTGCCGGTGCCCGTCGGCCCCCGGAACATCACGTGGGGCTGGCGCAGCAGCTTGCTCTGGCTCAGCTTGTCGGTGTACGGCAGCAGCGTGAAGAAAGCCCACGACAGGATGCGGGCGGCATCGTCGAGGCCGTAGAGCCACTTGGTCGACTCCTTCTGGAACCGCTGGACCACGTCGTTGGCCCGGTCGAAGTCGACTACGCGCGTCGGTTGTACGGCCATGAGTCCGTCCTGGTCTCCCTTCGATGCTGCGGCGCAGGCGGGTCGCCGCCGCCCGGCCGACGAGCCTGACGCGCCCGATCCGCCGGTTGCCGGCGCCGGTCGCGGGGCGCCGCTTCACACCGGTGTCGTGGAGCGAGCCCCTAAGTGTGTCCGCACCGCCGCCCCGCGTCAAGGCGAAGGGGGTCGGCGCCAGCGCCGGGGCCGGCCGCCCCGATGCCTACCGCGGGCCTCCTCCGATGGTCAGCCCCACGTAGTACTCGCGGTCCGGGGAGGGCTCGTAGTAGCGGCTGCCGAACGCGTTGGTGATGGTCGACGAGTTGTAGATCTCGTCGAACAGGTTGTCGATGCCCCAGAACGGGCGGACGTCGACGCCGCCCACGGTCGCATCGAACCCGAACCGCAGGTCGACGACCGTGTACGCCCAGTTGAACACCGTGTTGGCGTTGTTGAGGGTGTAGTCGTCGACCCACCGGACCGTCATCCCCGAGCGCAGGCCGAACGGGGCGGTGTGGTTGAAGCCGGCGAAGATGCGGTGGGGCGGCGACCCCGGCTCGATGTTGCCGGCGAAATCGTTGCCGCCCGGCGCGAACTGCACGAACCTGAAGTTCTGGTAGGTGTAGGCGAGCCGGGTGCTGAAGGCGGGGTCCGGGATCCACTCGAGCAGCAGCTCGACGCCGTCGCGCGACGACTCGCCGGCGTTGCGGAAGAAGACCTCCTCGGTCGGGCTCTGGAACGAGACGAGGGCGTCGTCGACGGTGGACACGTAGACGGCCGCCTCGTAGCGCAGGCGCGCCGCCTCGGCGAGCCCGCGGATGCCGACCTCGAAGCTCCGCAGGTCCTGCGGCCCCAGCTCCTGGTTGAACCCGCCCTCGCCGGTCGGGGTGTTCGACAGCTCGACGGTGGTGGGGGTCTCGTAGGCGGTGGCGAAGCTGGTGAAGAAGTTGACGTTGGGGGCGGCGGCGACGGTCAGGCCGATGGAGGGGCTGAACGCGTCCATCTTGCGGTCGCCGGACTGGTCGCCGTCGTCGAGCTTGCGGTCGCCGGCCCGGAAGTCGTAGTAGTCCCAGCGTACCCCGGCCGTGAACCGCACCCGATCTGTCGGCGCGACGCCGATCTGGGCGAACGGGCCGGCCGACCGGACGTCCTCGGTCTGATCCACCCGCAGGTCGCCGCTCGTGGCGCGCTCGCCGCTCACCGCCGGCGCCACCTGTCCGAACTCCCGGCGGTCGTCGTTCTGCGACGCCACGTCCACCCCGGCCGCCCAGTCGACGCCCGCCGTTCCCGCCGTCGCGCCGCCGACGTACTCCGACCGCAGGCCGCGCCCGTTCCGCCTCAGGTTCACGTTCCGGAACGCCCCCACCGCGTCGAGGTCGCGCCACATGCCCCAGCCCGTCACCCGGAACATCTGGGTCTCGGTGAAGCGGTGCTCCAGGGTGACGCCGCCCTGGCCCTGGCCCGCGCCCTCGCCCCAGTTGCGGGCGGCGGCGACGCCCCGCGCCATCCGCCGCCGCACCGGGTCGCGGGCGTCCTCCTCGTTGAGGAAGCTCGCGCTCTCGGCGAAGGGGCTGTCGTAGTAGTTGAACACGCCGCGGATCTCGGTGGCGTCGCCCAGCTCGCGCCGCACCACGAAGTTGGCCTGGGTGATCTCGGCGTGGCTGTTGTCGCGGAACCCGTCGGTCTCGAAGCGGCTCACGCTCGTCATGAACTGGGTGGGTCCGTCGCCCCCGGCGTCCACCCGGACCTGCTGCCGGTTGTAGCCGTAGCTGCCGAACTGGACGTCGGGCCGGATGACGAGGGGGCGGGAGGTGTCGAACGTCGTGGTCAGGTTGATGACCCCGCCGGCGGAGTTCCCGTACAGCACCGAGCTCGGCCCCCGGATGACGTCGATGCGGCCGACCGAGCCGAGGTCGACGTTGCCCGGCTCGGTGGTGCCGTCGGCGGTGGTGATGGGGATGCCGTCCTGGATCAGGGCGAGCCCGCGCAGCCCGAACCGCGGCTCGGGGGCGCGGATGCTCAGGCCGATGCCCCCCGACAGGCCGTAGTTGCGGCGGTTCTGGACGAAGAGCCCGGGAATGCCGCGCAGCGCCTCGTCGAGCGACGAGCGGCGCTGCGCGAACTCGATCTGCTCGCGCGCGACCACCGCCACCGACTGGGGGACGGCCGCCAGATCCTGATCGGCCCGCGTGACGGTGACCGTCTCCGTCAGCGGCGCGAGCCCGAGCAGCAGGTTCGCGGTGGCGACGGCCCCCGCCTCGACCGCCACGTACGCGATCTCGCTGCTGAAGCCGGGCAGCACGCCGCGCACCTGGTAGCGGCCGGCGGGGAGGTTCGCTATCTCGTACTCGCCGAACCCGTCGCTGACCCCGGCCTGGACGGCGCCGCCGCCCTCGGGCACGGCAGTCACCGCCACCCCCGGCAGCACGCCGCCGCTCTCGTCGACGATCACGCCGGCGATGGCGCCCGAGTCCTGCCCCGCGCGGCTCGTCGATGCCCCGACGGCGAGCAGCAGCGACGCGGCGGCGCAAGCCCATCCGAGTCGCCGGCTGTGCGGCTGTTTCCGGTCACTCATGGCCTTCGTTGCCCCCTTGGTGCCTCGTTGCAGCGGCCCGCCGCCGCGGTCTGACAAAGAGAGCCCTCGCGGGTCTTGTCCCGCGAAGGCTCTCGGTGGAGTTCCGGAGGCGGCGTCGTGCCGTGCCGCGGACTGCCTATTCCGCCAGCGGGTCGGGGCGCACCTGGAACTTCAGCATGCCCGGCTTCACGCCGCGGCCGCCCTCGATGTGCCAGGTGGCGGCGGCGCCGTAGGTGGCCCACACGCCGCGTCCCTTCCAACCGGCGTCGGGGTCGTCGATGCGGCCGTCGAGCCCGCGGGTGAAGAAGCCCTGGGGATAGGGCACGCGCAGGACCGTCCACTCGCCGGTCTCGGGGTCGAGGGCGAGCAGCGAGTCCGAGTTCGACCCGGTGGCGATGGGCACGTCGCGGCCCAGCCCCAGCGTGTCCCACTGGTCGACCCAGTTGTAGTAGTGGTAGTCGGACCGCACCGGGGGATCGGTGCCGGCGATGACGGGGCCGGGGGTCGGGTACAGCGTCCAGCCGTCGACGCAGTGGCGGCCGTCGGCCGTCTCCGGGCCGTTGTGGACCGGGCACTTCGTGCGGTCGAAGCTGGCGAGGTGGCTCGAGCCCGAGAGGGCGGTCCAGAGGACCCCGTTCCGGTCGATGTCGAGGCCGCGCGAGCCGAACCCGATCTTGTCCCTCGGCACGTCGGGATCGAGCACCGACGGCACCTCGTACATCTCGGTCACGCAGGTCTCGGGCGGATTGTCGCCCACGTGCAGGCGGGCCAGGCGGCCGGGGAACCGGGTGGAGCTGATCCAGACCGCCTTGTCGTCTGTCGGGTCGCCGATGACCCCGTAGCTCCCGACCACCACGCGGGTGTCGAGGGCGGGGTCGACCTCGGCCGGCTGCCGGCCGCGGGGCGGCTCGTTCCACGGCTTGGTGACGACGCCGTCGCCGTTGGTGTCGAGCACGGTCGGGCACCAGCCCTGCGAGGCCACCTCGTCGCCGGTCTCGTCCCACATCTTCGTGTCGATCCAGCCGATGACCTGCCCGCCGCCGCTGAAGTACAGCGTGTCGTTCTCGTCCTCGGCGAACTGCAGGTGGTGGGTGCCGAAGCACGTGTCGACCATCACGAACTCGCCGGTGTCGGGCTCGTAGTAGACGGCCGAGCGGAACCCGTTCTCGAGCGGGAAGTAGCCGGCGAACCGGTTGTCCGACCCCTCGCGGCAGTAGTCGGGGTTGGCCCGGTTGCGGATGGCCGAGGTCATCCACACCCGCCCCTTCTGGTCCATCATCGGGTTGTGGGGGTTCGCGGGGTCGTTCCAGATCAGCTCGTCGCCGAAGAACCGCGACGGGGCGGGCATCGACATCGCGATCATGCCCGGCACCGTGGCCGGATCGACCCGGAGCGGCACGTCGAGGCTCGTCGCCACGTTGGTGACGGGGTCGAGGATGGTCAGCGCGTCGTTCGAGATGTTGACCCCGTAGACGGGGCCGTTCGCGTTGATCTCGGGGTTGCGCTTGTCGGTGGCGATCTCGTCGTGGATGTAGTCGATGTCGGTGCCCCACTCCCACATCGAGACGACCACGTTCCGCTCGATGCCCTGCGGTCGCGGCGGGGCCTCGGGCACCGCGCCGGCGGCGATGCGGTCGCTCCAGTCGGAGAACATCTGCAGGCCGCGCGCGCGGCCGAAGCGGTTCATGACGTTGGTCATCTGGCCGCCGCGCTGGCCCATCTGCACCCGGTGGTTCCACGCCTCGAGGCTCGAGTCGAACTGCTCTAGGTTGTCGATCTCGCGGATGATGCGGTTGCCGAGCTGGTGGCAGAGCATGCACCCCTGCTTCTGCACGTCGATCCACTGGTCCTGGTGCTGGAGGTTGGCGCTGATGCCGTTGCCGTCGTCCCCGGTCCCCGGGAACTCGTCCTGCGCGGGCGGCCGGATCAGCGAGTACCAGTAGTTGGCGGGGTAGACCGCCGCGGCCTCGGCGGGAGTCGCGGCGACCGTCGCCTTGAGGTCCACGGTGTCGCCCGGCGACGCCTGCACCGGGGCGGAGTCGACGAGGCCGTAGCCGCGCACCCAGACGTCGTAGGCGGCGTCGGGCAGGTCCGGGATGAGGTACCGGCCGCCGTCGCCGGTCACGACGCTCTTCACGAACTTCGTCGGCAACCCGGTGGTCTCGGCGATCACCCAGACGCCCTCCTCGGGGCCGTTGGCGCTCGTCACGACGCCGGCGATGTCGTCCTCGGCGGCGCCGACGAACGCGGTGAACGAGACGAGCGCCGCCGACACGAGCAGCGCGACGGCCAACGCACCTGCGAAGCGGTTTCTCATGGTTGCCCTTCCGTTTCCCGGAACGTGTGGCCGGCCTCGCGCCGTGCCACCGGTTCCCTGCATTTCGCCCTGCGACCCGCAAAGCCGAAGGGCCGTGGACCCCTCGCCCGCCAACCGTTCCCCGACGACTCTGCTCGGCGGCCGACCAACCTCCCCAAGGAGTCTGCGCCCCTTCGGAGGCGGCGTCGTTCTGCGCAGACTCCTACTTGCGGGACGCCTCCCAGTCGCCGGTCCCGTACCAGCTGAAGCTGCCGGGGGCGCCCTGAATCCGGTCGCCCGTCACCTCGCCCGCGAAGTCGATGGGCTGGTCGCCGTCGAGGTCGGGCACGACGATGACGAACGCCAGCTTCGTGCCGTCGACGGTGCCGTTCACGTCGAGGATCTCGTTGTCGCCGAGGTCGATCTCGCCGCCGAGCCGATCGCCGTCCTGCTCGAACCGCGCCTGCCACGTCGTCACGCCGGTCTGCGTCGTCAGCCGGATCTCCCAGTCGCCGGTCAGGTCGGCCTGGGCGGCGGGTGTCGAGCCCGCCGCGCCGGCGACGAGCGCCGCGAGGGCCGCCGTCAGTGTCCGTCTCCACGTCATCGTTCCTGCCCCGTTTCCTCCAGCACCTTCGTGTACCACATGACCCCGAAGTTGACGAACGGCTCGCCGTCGACCGAGATCTCCTGGTTGACCCGGTACGCGTACGGCGAGACGAGATAGCTCCGGCCCCGGATCAGCATCTCGGCGTCGCCGTGCCGAACGGGGGCCGGCGTCTCCCAGAACTGGCTGTAGTAGCCGCCGAGGTCCCCGCCGAGGGGGCCCGGCTGCAGCAGCGCGAACCCCGCGTCGTACACCACGTACTTGGTGAGGTGGGCGCCGAAGGGGCCGGTCTCCAGGAACAGGATGCCCTGGCCGCGCAGGGACCGGTCCTGCCCCTCGAGCTCGACCGTCACCTCGAGATAGCGGCCGTCCGCGATGTGGCGGACGCGCTCGACCCCGGTGTAGCTGCCGCCCGGCAGGAGGGGGGTGTCGAGGGGAGACCACTCGATCTCCCAGTCGCCGAGGAAGTACCGCAGGTCGAACGGCGGCATCATCTCGTCGCCGGTCGTCGGCCCGCCCTGCGTCGCCCCCGGCTGCTGCCGCTGGGCATGCAGCGGAGAGACCGCCGTCCCCGCGGCGACGCCGATCGCCAGCAGAACCGGAAGCAACTGCCTCATGCGGGGATTCTATCCCGTCTTGGCGGGTCTTGGAGCCTGTCTTCTCGACACCGACGGGCGAGAGCGGGGCCGGCGCGTTCCGCCGGGCCCCATCTGCTGCGGTCGTCGCCGCTACGCCGCAGGGCGTCGCGGCAAGCCTCGGTCGTGCCGGCGGCGCGGCCCCGGGGGCCTTGCAGCCCCCCGTTGCACCACGGGCCACTCGAATGCGCCCGGGGTCCCGTCACCGATTCCCGGACGGTCCGGTTGATCGCCCACCGGGGCCATGGTACAAGTTGGCGGCCCCCGGGGCCGCCGGCCGTGCTGGTCGCGGCCGGGTCCCGGCGTCGTCATCACGACCATGATGCGCTTCTGTTGCCGCCGCGCGGCTCGGCTTCTCCTCGCTTGTGCGTTCACGGCGGCCGCGGCGCAGGCCGGCCAGGACGCGGCGGTCGAGCTCCGGACCGTCGTGGGGTGTCTGGAGAGCAGTGGCGGCGCGTGGATGCTCGAGCGCGCCACCGAGGGCGAGCCCACCGAGCGGGCATTCACCAGCGAGGACGAGATCGACGACTCCCGGCGGCGGGCGCTCGGCTCGCTGAGCTACCGCCTGCTCGGCGTGGGAGAGTTTCCCGTCGGGAACCACGGCGGGCACAAGGTGCAGGTAAAGGGTCTCCGGTTCGCCCGCGACGGAGAGCTCCGGCTCAACGTCACGTCGTTCCAGCCGCTCGATCCGGAGTGTCGCTAGGAGTCTGCGCCGTAGAACGGTGCAGACTTCTAGCAGGGTTGGTTGGGCGCCCAGCGGAGCCGAAGGCGACGATGGGCGGGCTAGCGCGACCGCGCGACCCGGCGGTCGCGTTGGAAGTCTCGCGCGCGAGACTCCGGCGCCCTCCGGCACCGCGTCTCGCGGCTCGGAAGCGGGTCGTCCATCCGACGAGCAACTCTCCGCCCATCCGCCCGCCGTCCCGGAGACGGGCGCGCAAACGCAGCGACATGAAAACGGAGTTCGAGCCGTTCCGCATCAAGATGGTCGAGCCCATCCGGCTGCCCACGGCCGAGGAGCGCGAGGCGATCCTCGAACGGGCCGGCCTCAACCTGTTCCGGGTGGCGGCGGCCGACATCGTGATCGACCTGCTGACCGACAGCGGGACCGGCGCCATGAGCGCGGCGCAGTGGGCGGCGATGATGCGCGGCGACGAGAGCTACGCCGGGGCCGACAGCTTCGAGCGGCTTCAGGAGGCGGTGGGCGAGGTCACCGGCTTCGACGAGCCGCTGCCGACGCACCAGGGCCGGGCGAGCGAGCGGGTGCTCTTCGAGGTCACGGGCGGCGCCGGCAGGGTGGTCCCGAACAACGCCCACTTCGACACGACCCGCGCCAACATCGAGCGGACGGGGGCGCGGGCCGTCGACCTCTCGATTCCCGAGGCGGCGGATCCGACGAGCCGGCACCCCTTCAAGGGCAACATGGACGTGGCCGGGCTCGAGGCGCTGCTCGCGGCCGAGGGGGCGCGGGTGCCCCTGGTCCTCTGCACCATCACCAGCAACGCGGCGGGCGGCCAGCCCGTCAGCCTGGAGAACCTGCGGGCAACGCGGGACGTCTGCCGGCGGCGCGGCGTGCGGTTCTTCCTCGACGCCTGCCGCTTCGCCGAGAACGCGTGGTTCATCAGGGAGCGCGAGCCGGGCCAGCGCGGCCGTCCCGTCGCCGCCATCGCCCGCGAGCAGTTCGACGCCGCCGACGGCGCGATCATCAGCGCCAAGAAGGACGGCCTCGTCAACATCGGCGGCCTCCTGCTGGTCCGCGACGACGACCTTCGGCGCCGCGCCGGCGAGGTGCTCATCACCACCGAGGGCTACCTGACCTACGGGGGGCTGGCCGGCCGCGACCTCGACGCGATGGCGGTGGGCCTGCGCGAGGTGCTCGACCCCGACTACCTCCGCCACCGCATCGGCACCGCCGCCTACGTCGGCGAACGGCTGCTCGCCGCCGGCATCCAGATCGTCGAGCCGCCGGGGGGGCACGCCGTCTACATCGACGCCCGCCGCTTCTGCCCCCACCTGCCGCCGGAGCAGCTCCCGGCCCAGGCGGTGGTCGTCGCCCTCTACCGGCTGGCGGGGGTGCGGGCGAGCGAGGTGGGCTCGGCGATGGTCGGGGCGGGCGGCCACGCCCCGCTCGAGCTGGTGCGCCTCGCGATGCCGCGGCGCGTCTACACCCGCGCCCACCTCGACTACGTGGTCGAGGCCCTGGTCGAGCTCCACGCCCGCCGCGACGCCATCCGCGGCCTCCGCGTCGTCGACGCGCCGGCGAGCCTGCCGCACTTCACGGCGCGCTACGCCGAGGTCGATCCCGAGACCGGTGAAGCGACACCCTGAGAGCTGCGCAAGCTCCGGCGGCACCGGGAACGGTTCGGTCGAGAGGAATCTCGAGCCGGGAGCACGGTTGCGAGGACTGTCGCTTCCGGATCACTCCGGATCACCGGGCAGCACCCTCTCCCCCACGATCGGCGATGAGGCTCAGGACCGCATGCGGTTGCGACCCGTGCCTGACGGGCAGCTGCCTCCCCGCCCGCTTGTGCGCCTCTCGCGTCGGACCCTGCCGGCGGGCCTCACGGTCGACCGTCCCGGTGGACACCGCTACCCCCGCTTGTGCGCCTCTCGCGTCGGACCGGAGTCAGCCATTGCGGCTCTCGGCCGGCGCGACCGGCCCGCGGGGTGCGCGATCGACCACCTCGGCGGCCGGCGGCAGGTTCCGCCGGCGGCGTCCGAGCCATCCCGGCATCGGCTCCATCGCCCGTCCGCCCGCCGCCCCATCCTCCCGCCGCAGGCGGTCCAGCAGGTCCAGGTACTTCCGGTCGATCTCCGGCCACGTGTAGTGCCGCTCGAAGTACCGGCGGCCGTTGGCGCCGAGGCCGGCGCGCAGTCGGGGGTCGTCCTCCAGGAGCCGCAGGGTCTCGGCGAACTCCGCGTAGCTCGTGTAGTAGAGGCCGGCGTTGCTCCGGACCGCCTGACCGCGGAGCACGTCGCAGTCGCCGTTGACGAGCACCGGCCGCCCCATCGCCCAGGCTTCCAGCGTCACCATCGACAGGCTCTCGTACGGCGACGGCATGATCAGCACGTCGGCGGCGGCGAGGGCGTCGTACTTCTCCTCCTCGGACACGAACCCGAGGTGCCGGATGCGCGGATCGTCCGGCAGCGGCATGGCCGTCGACCCCGCGAGCAGCAGGTCGAGCCGTCCCCCCTCGGCCGCGTAACCCCGGAAGTGGCTGAAGAGGTCGGCGCACCCCTTGTTGGGGTCGATGCGGCCGACGTACAGGGCGAAGGGGCCGGTGACGCCGGTTCGCGCCCGGAACCGCGCCGCGTCCGCCTGTTCGGGCACCTCCGAGCCGACTCCCACCACCACGCCGGGCACCGCGTGGTTTCCCGTAACGTGCTGGATCAGCGCCCGTTCCTCGAACGAGTTGTACAGGATGCCGCGCACGCCGCGGAACGTCGGGCCGAAGATGGAGAGGCCGACGGCGGGGTCGCGCTCGGCCGTAGGCACCAGCAGGGCGCGGCCCGCGACGGCCCGGATGCCGTGGTAGGCGTGGTAGTACCGGTAGCTGAAGAAGAGGCAGTAGTCGTAGTCCTCCTCGTGCCGAACCAGGTGGGCGAGCAGGGCGGGGCTGGTGGGGCCCTGGCTCGACAGCCACCGGAGCTCGTCGGCAAGCGAGTGCGGCTGCTCGAACACCCGCCGGGAGCGGAGGCCGAACTCGTGGGGGTCGCGCTCGCGGTCGACGGGGAACCGGCGCACCGGCAGGCCGTGGATGGTCTCGGCGCCCGCCGGGTACTCGTTCCGCCAGGTGACGTAGTCGCGGGCGCAGGTCGTGAGGACCTCGACCTCGGCGTGCCGGGCCAGCCGCTCGGCGACGTAGCGGGCGTGAAGCTCGGCCCCGCCGTTGATCTCGAGCCCGTAGCGTTGGACGATGACGGCCAGCCTCATCGATTCGGCGGCGGCGTGTCGGCCGCGGGCGGCGGAGCGGGGGCGCCGTCCTCCCGCGAGTCCGCCTGCTGGTCGCCCGGCGGCGTCGACCGGGCCGCGGCGGGCGAAGCGGGGCCGTCGACGTCCGGGCTCTCGTCGTCGTCCTTGCCGCTCGGCGGCGGCGTCTCGGTCGTGGCCGGCGAAGCGGGTGGGCCGACGTCCGGACCCTCATCGTCCCGCCCGCGGTGCGGCCCCGTCGCGGGCTCCCCGGCCCCGGCCCGCTCGAGTGCGCCCAGGCGCTCGAGCACCGATTCCACGAGCGTCCGTTGGCTCTTCAGATCGGCGGCGAGGCGCTTCATCTCCGCCGTCAAGCTCTCGACGGCCCGTCGGTTCAGCGCGTCCTGCTCTTCCCGGGCCGCCAGCCGCCGGGCCACGTCGTCGTCGAACGCCGCCTGCTGCGCATTGCGCCTTGCCTGCGTGGCGAGCGCGTCCACCATCGGGTCGACGTTGAACACGAACTTCACGAGCGGTGCGAGCAGCCTCCGGCTCGCGCGCAGCAGCTGCCCGACCCCGCCGCCGCGCGACGACCAGTAGATGCTGTTGCCGTGGAAGGCGAACGACTCCGAGGGCGGCCGCGCCACGACGGCGCCCTCGCGTTCCGGCTCGGCGTCCGGCGCCGGTCCGCGCTCCGGCTCCACCGCCTCGGCCGCCTCGCGCCGGCTTCGCGCCTCGACGCGGGCGCGGATCTGCTCCATGATCCGCTCCACGTCGATCTCGTCGGGTCGAGCTGGAAGCGCAGACATCCATCACCCCAAGGACGCTGTCTCGCCGAGCCGACGACCCGCGCCCGGCTGGCGGCCAGCGCCACGGAGCTCGTCCCGCGCCATGTAGGGGTCCGATTAACGTAGCCACGCCGACGGCGGTTGTCAAATCACCGGAGGGGTCGGATGCCGGGGCGGGGCGTCGGCGACCGCCGCTCTCGGACCGTGACAGGAGGCCTTGGCCTGTCGTTCGCATGACGCCGGGGCGGGGCGTCGGCGACCGCCGCTCTCGGACCGTGACAGGAAGTCGTTGGCCCGTCGTTCGCATGACGCCGGGGCGGGGCGGGACGACCGCCGCTCTCGGGCGACGGTCGTGGTCCGGAACGTAAAGCGCGGGCGGGATTGGCCGATAGCTGTCATTGAAGGGGACTGTCGGGCGGGGAGGCTCTCGACGAGGCGCCATGCACGAACGAGACGATGACCCGGCCCGGGAAGCCCGGTCGCCGGGGGACGCGGACCGCCCGGGCGACAGCGCGCTCGCCGCGCTGACGGAGGCCATCCCGCCGAAGCCGGAGCTGCCGCTGCCGGCGGCCGGCTTCGAGGACCGGCTTCTCACCGCCTTGAGCCGGGCCTGGCGCCTGCTCCCTGGAGAAGTCGAGAAGGAAATCGATCTGGGCACGGGGTGGCGGCGCCGGCTCCGGGACTTCGCGTGGCGGCTGCTCCGGCCCATCCTCGAACGCCAGCAGCAGTTCAACACGCTTCTCGTCCAGCACCTCGACGGCAACATCCGCGCCGCATACGACAGGCGGGAGTCCGAGGCCGCGGCGTTGGCGACGCTCGATCGCCACCTGGGGGGCCTCGCGGCGTTTCAGTCCCATCTTGTCGCGTACGTCCGGCATCTGGACCAGTCCGGCGAGGACCTGCGCCGGTCCATCGACGCCTTGCAGCGGTCCATCGACGCCTTGCAGCAGAGGACGCAGCAAACGACGGACGGCTTGCGCGAGTCGGTCGACGCTCAGAAGCGTGCCTCGGAGGATCTGCGTCAATCCGTCGATCTCGCCACCGCGTCGGCGCACGGGTTGAAGCGCGAGGTCGAGCGGTTGCGGAGCCGGTTCCCGTCGACGCCCGGCGCCACCGACCGCGCCGGCCGGGCTTCCGCCGAGGCCGCCGGCGCCGGCCGCGCCGAGATGCCCGGCGCCACCGACCGCGCCGGCCGGGTCTCCGCCGAGGGCGCCGACGCCGGCCACGCCGACTCGGGTCCCACCGATGCCGGTCATGCTGCCGCCGCCGGCGCCGCTCACACCGACGCCGACCCCGTGTCCGGCGATGCCGATGAAGGCGCTTCGCGCCGCCCGCCCCCGCCGGAGACCGATCTGGACGCCTATCAGTACGTCTGCTTCGAGGACGTGTTCCGCGGCGAGCCCGACGAGATCGCGGCGCGTCAGCGCGACTACCTGCCGTACTTCGAGGGTGCCTCGGACGTGCTGGACATCGGCTGCGGCCGGGGCGAGTTCCTGGCCCTGCTGCGCGACGAGGGCATCGCCGCCCGCGGCGTCGACCTCAACGCGGAGGCGGTGGAGCGCTGCCGGGCACGAGGGCTCGAGGCCGCCCGGGCAGACGCCCTGGCGTATCTGAGGGCCCTCGCCGACGAGTCGATCGGCGGTCTGTTCTCGGCCCAGGTGGTGGAGCACCTCGAGGCCGACTACCTGATGCAGATGCTCGGAAACGCCCACCGCGCCCTGCGTCCGGGCTCCCGCATCGTGCTGGAGACCATCAACCCCGCGTCGTGGACGGCGTTCTTCAGCGCGTACGTGCGGGACATCACGCACCGGCACCCGCTGCACCCGGAGACGCTGGCCTACCTCCTGCGGGCGAGCGGGTTCGTCGACGTCGCGATTGTCTACCGGGCCCCGGTGCCCGACGCGGCGAAGCTCCAGCGTGCCGCCGTGGACGAGAGCGTGGCCGCCACGCCGGCGGGGAAGGCCGTCTGCATGCTGGCGGACACGCTCAACCAGCACGCCGACCGCTTGAACGGCCTGATGTTCGCCGAGCAGGACTACGCGGCGGTAGGTCGGCGACCCCAGGAGTCTGCGCCGTAGAACGGCTCAGACCCTGGCGGGTTGGTTGAGCGGGGAGCGGAGCCGCGCGCGACGGCGGGCGGGCTCAGACCCTGGCGGGGTTGGATGGGCGGGGAGCGGAGCCGCAGGCGACGATGGGCGGGCTCAGGCCCTGGCGGGGTCGTTAGGCGCCCAGCGGAGCCACGGCGACGATGGCCGGGCCAGCCCGGTGCTGCTGGAGGAGGGGCAGGGCATGGAGTTCACGGGCAAGGCGGTGCTGGTGACCGGGGCGTCGCAGGGCATCGGTCGCGCCGTCGCCCGGCACTTCGCGGCCCGCGGGGCGCGGGTGGCGGTGCACTGCCGCCGGAACCGGGCGGCGGCGGAGCGGACGCGGGCGGGGTTGCCGGGCGGGCCGCACCTGGTCGTCGAGGCCGACGTCGGCGACGGGGCCGCGGTCGAGCGCATGGTCGACACGGTCGCGGCGGAGCTCGGCCGGCTCGACGTGCTGGTGAACAACGCGGGCATCCACGAGTCCCATCCCATCGCCGAGGTGTCCTACGCCGAGTGGCAGGCGTGCTGGCGCCGGACCCTCGAGACGAACCTGCTGGGGGCCGCCAACGCCGCCTGGTGCGCGGCGCGGCACATGATGCGGCAGGGGGGCGGGCGCATCGTCAACGTCTCGTCGCGCGGCGCGTTCCGGGGCGAGCCGGCGGCCCCCGCCTACGGGGCGAGCAAGGCGGGTATGAACGCGATGAGCCAGTCGCTGGCGAAGGCGCTGGCCCCGCACCGCATCTTCGTGGGGGCGGTCGCGCCGGGGTTCGTCACCACCGAGCGGACCGCGGCGTTCCTCGACGGCCCGGACGGAGACGCGGTCCGCGGGCAGAGCCCGCTGGGCCGCGTGGCGACTCCCGACGAGGTGGCCTACGCGGTGTGCTTCCTCGCGTCGGAGGGCGCGGAGTTCACGACCGGGACCATCATCGACGTCAACGGCGCCTCGTACCTGCGGTCCTGAGCCGCGGCGGCGCCGCACCGTCAGGCCGAGCGGAGGGGCGCCGGGGAGCCGGAGCGGCGCGCCGGCCGTTCCTCGGTGTGACGCAGCGACTTGACCACGGGAGACGTGTTGGGCGGGTACTCGCCGAAGCTGACCCCGAGAGCCCGGGCCGCCACGACCCCCGCGCTGTCCGCCGAGACCCGCGAGATCCGGTTCACCGCGTCCTGAATCGGCACCGCCTTCACCGCCGGCGGGTGGTAGGCCACCATCTCCCCGAACCGCCGCTCGAAGACGAGGCGGACGGCGTGGGCGCCGAACTGGGTGGCGAGGGCGCGGTCGAAGTTGGTGGGGGGGCCGCCGCGCTGGAGGTGCCCCAGGATGACCACCCGCGTCTCCCGCTTCAGCCGCTCCTCGAGCTCGCGCGCGACGATCTGGCCGATGCCGCCCAGGCGGACCTGCTGCCCCGGCGTCGGATCCTCGCGGGTCACGAGGCCCCCGCCCGGGAGCTCCGCCCCCTCGGCCACCGCGACGAGGGAGAACCGCTTGCCCTGGGTGTCGCGCTCCAGGATCTTCTGGCACACGTTCTCCCAGGTCCACGGGATCTCGGGAATCAGGATGACCGAGGCGGCGCCGGCGATGCCCGCGTGCAGCGCGATCCATCCGGTGTGACGCCCCATCACCTCGAGCACCATGATGCGGTCGTGGCTGGCCGCGGTGGTGTGCAGGCGGTCCATCGCGTCGGTGGCGCAGGCGACGGCGCTGTCGAAGCCGAACGTGAAGGCGGTGGCCGACAGGTCGTTGTCGATCGACTTGGGCACGCCCACCACGGGGATGCCGTGCTCGTGGAACTGCTGGGCGACGGAGAGAGAGCCGTCGCCGCCGATGCAGATCAGCCCTTCGAGGTCGAGCTGGCTCATGGTGCGCTCGACCTCTCCGAGGAGCTCGGGGTCGAGGTCCTGGCGGTCTTCTATGCCGACCCGGGCCGAGAAGCGGCCGGTGTTGGTGGACCCGAGGATGGTGCCGCCCCGGTTGATGATGCCCGACGTGTTCTTCGTGTCGAGGGGAACGTAGGTCACGGGGTCGACCAGGCCCTCGAAGCCCCGCCGGAAGCCGACCACCTCGGACCCGAGCCGCGCCGCCGACTTGACGGCGCCGCGAATCACCGCGTTCAGCCCCGGGCAGTCGCCGCCCGCGGTCAGGATTCCGATCCGGCGGGTCGCAGTCGGCATGGCTTCCTCTCCGGTGCTGCCGGGGTCCGCGGGCCGGCCCGGTTGCGCGCGAGGGCGCCGGCCCGGACCGATCACGAATGCCCGAGCACCTCGTGCGGGACGTAGCGCTCCTCGAGGAATCGGCACTCCTCGTCGTCGAGCGTGATGTCGAGGGCGGCGACGAGCTGGTCGAGCTGCTCGGGCCGCGAGGCGCCGACGATGGGGGAGGTCACCCCCGGCTGGCGGACCAGCCACGCGAGGGCCGCCTGGGCGGGGGCGGCGCCTCGCCGCTCGGCCAGCGTCTTCACCCGCTCGACGATCTCGAAGTCGGCCGGCGTGAAGTAGAGCTTGCGCGCGAAGTCGTCGCTCCGCGCCCGGCTCGACGGCGCGGGGCCCTCCGGCGCCGCGGTGCGGTTGCCGGCGAGGAACCCCCGGGCGAGGGGGCTCCACGGAATCACCCCGACGCCCTCGGCCCGGCACAGGGGCAGCATCTCCCGCTCCTCCTCGCGGTAGACGAGGTTGTAGTGGTTCTGCATGGTCGCGAACCGCGCCCAGCCGCGGCGGTCGGCGGTGTGGAGGGCCCGCGCGAACTGCCAGGCGAACATGCTCGACGCCCCGAGGTAGCGCGCGCGGCCCGAGCGGACGATGTCGTTCAGCGCGTCGAGGGTCTCCTCGAGCGGCGTCTCGGGGTCGAAGCGGTGAATCTGGTAGAGGTCGACGTGGTCCATGCCGAGGCGCCGGAGCGAGGCGTCGACGGCGTCGAACAGGTGCTTCCTCGACAGGCCGCGGTCGTTGGGGCCGTCGCCCATGGGGAAGTACGCCTTGGTGGCCACGACCACCTGGTCGCGGCGGGTGAGGTCGCGGACGGCCCGGCCGAGAATCTCCTCGCTCACGCCGCGGGAGTACATGTCGGCGGTGTCGAAGAAGTTGATGCCGTGGTCGAGGGCCTGACGCACGAACTGCCGGCCGGCGTCCTCGGGCAGGACCCAGTCCCGCCAGCTCGGCGAGCCGTAGGTCATCATGCCGAGACAGAGGCGCGAGACCTTCAGGCCGGTGCGTCCGAGCGAGACGTACTCCATGGCGATCCTGCCTGTGCGGGCCGGCGCGCGGATGGTGCTGCTTCCCGCAGGGTCCGGAGGCGTCCCTCACGGGCGAGAGAGTAGCGGCGGCGCGCCGGTGGAGCCCCTCGTCACGCCTCGGGTCGCCCGCGTCCTGTCCTTCGCGGGCGCCGGTGCCGGTCCTAGCCCGCCCATCGTCGCCTTCGGCTCCGCTGGACGCCCAACCAACCCTGCTAGGAGTCTGCACCGTTCTACGGCGCAGACTCCTAGGTGCAGCTCGGAGCTCCGCCGCGGGCTGCCGCGCAACCCCGGGGCCGCGCCGGGGGTCCGCCGGTGCGAACCGCCTAGTGACAGTGTCCGTGGGCGACCGACCAGACCTGTCCGGGCGGGCAGATGCCGCTCGCGGCCCGGTTGGCCGAGGAGAAGCTGAAGACGAGCACGGCCAGCAAGACGGCGGCGGTGCCCACGATGGCGAGCCACGCGGTCGGGCTCAGCCGGCGCTCCTTGCGCTCGCAACACTGCTTGTACTTCCTGCCGCTGCCACATGGGCAGAGCTGATTCCGGCCGACCCTGGTAACACGCGCCATCGTCAGTCCCTTCTCGCGGTGCCGCGGTGACGGGACGAGTATACTGCACGCCCCCGGCCGGGAAGGGTGCTTCCTCGACGGCGGAGGCCTGCCGGCAGGGTCGGTCGGGGCGGCGGCCCCCAGGGCGGCGGAAGAGCTGCGGGCGACGCTCCAGCCCGCCAATCGCCGACTGCGGCTCCCCTGGCGCCCGACCAACTCTGCAGGGAGTTCGCGCGATTCTACGGCGCAGACTCCTGTGGCACCAGCAGCAGCTTGCCGACGTGGGTGCTCGACTCCATGAGCCGATGCGCCTCGCCCGCCTGCGCCAGCGGGAACCGGCGGTGCACGACGGGGCGCACCCGGCCCGACTCGACGAGCGGCCACACCCGCTCGCGGACCGCCGCCGCCACCGCGCCCTTCTGCGCGACGCTGCGGGCCCGCAGCGTCGACCCGGTGACCGTCAGCCGGCGCGTCATCAGGGTCGCGAGGTCGACCCGGGCCGCCGGCCCGCTCATGAACGCGATGATGACCAGCCGTCCCTCGGTCTTGAGGACCGCGAGATTGCGCGGCAGGTACTCCTGTCCGACCATGTCGAGAACGACGTCGACGCCCTTCCCGTCCGTCGCCGCGCGGATCGCCTCGACGAAGTCGGCCTCGCGGTAGTTCACCGCCGCCGCGGCCCCGAGGGCGGTGCACGCCGCGCACTTCTCCGCCGACCCCGCGGTCACGAAGACCGGAGACCCGAACGCGGCCGCGAGCTGGATCGCCATGGTGCCGATGCCGCTCGATCCGCCGTGCACGAGCAGCGTCTCGCCCGGGCGCAGGGCGGCGCGGTCGAAGACGTTCGTCCACACCGTCATCGCCACCTCCGGCAGGGCCGCCGCGTCCACGAGCTCGACGCCGGCCGGCACCGGGAGACACTGCGGCGCGGGTGCCGCGCAGTACTCCGCGTAGCCTCCGCCCGCCAGCAGGGCGCAGACCGGGTCGCCGACGTTCCAACCCGACACCGCGCCCCCGACCGCGGCCACCGTGCCCGACACCTCCAGGCCCAGCACGTCCGAGGCGCCGGGCGGCGGCGGATAGTTGCCGCGGCGCTGCATGGTGTCGGCCCGGTTGACGCCGGCCGCCGCCACCCGCACGAGGATCTCCCCGGGGCCGACGGCCGGGACCGGCCGCTCGCCGACGGCCAGCACGTCCGGCCCCCCCGGCTCCGATATCTCGATCACGCGCATCCGTGCCGGCAGCTCGGTCATGTCTCGCGTTCCGTGGCGGAGCCCGCGGCGTTCGATCCGCGATGCATCTCGCCCGACGGGAGTCGTTCGCGGGGCGGAGCCCGGCGGTTGCCCATGCCCGCCTGCTGTCTCGTCACGCCTCGTCAAGCGGGCGTCTCGCCGGTTCGGGGCCCCGGGGTCCGTCGCGGGCCGGCACGCGGAATGGACGGCTCGACATCCCGCGCCCTGCCGGGCCGCTCCGAGAGCCCCGGGGATTATAATTGCGGCGGCCGTAGCGCCGCCGGGCGCCCGGCCCATGCTTCAGGCCCACTGCAGCCATATGGATATCAAGGTCAGGAAGGTCAGGCTCTGGCGCACCGAGGTCTCCCGCCGCTCGGGCGCGCTGGCTGCGGCGCTCGAGCCGCTGGCCCAGCACGGGGCGGACCTGAAGGTCATACGCGTCCGGGCCGCGCCCGGCCGGACGAAGCGCAACGTCATCGAGGTGTACGCCGGCGAGGGGCAGCGGGCGGCGATGGCGGCCCGGGCCGCCGGGTTCAGCCAGACGCCGGCCACCGCGGTGCTGCTGCAGGGCGACAACCGGCCGGGGTTCGCCTACGAGGTCGCGAACGCCGTGGCGTGGGCGGGCATCGGGGTTCGCGACTACGAGGCAGGGGTGGTCGACCGCCGCTTCTCCTCCACCCTCACGTTCGAGACCGAGTCGGACGCCACGAAGGCGGTGACGATCATCCGCAAGGTCATCCGCGGCGCGGACGGGAACGGCGCGGGGCGTTAGCGATGCGCCTGCTGCTGATCGGCTACGGTCGGATGGGCAAGGCCGTCGACCGGCTGAGCGAGTCGCACGGATGCGCGGTGGCGGGGCGGCTCGACGTCGACGACAACGCCGGCGGCCGCGGCATCACCGCCGAAGCGGTGGCCGGCGTCGACGTCGCCGTCGACTTCTCGGTGCCCGACGCGGTGGCCGAGAACCTGCCGCGTCTCGCGGGCCACGGCGTGAACGTGGTGGTCGGCACCACCGGCTGGGCGGCGCACGAGCCGCGGATGCGGCAGGTCGCGGCCGACGCCGGGATCGGGGTGGTCGCCGCCGCCAACTTCTCGCTCGGGGTCAACCTGTTCCTGGCCCTGACGGAGCGGGCGGCGGAGCTGTTCGCGGATCGGCCGGAGTTCGGCGCCTACATCCACGAGCTGCACCACGCGGCCAAGCTGGACGCCCCCTCCGGCACCGCGCTGGCGATGCGGAACGCCATGACCGGGCGCGGATACGGCGGCCCGATCGACATGGCCTCGAGCCGGGCGGGCTCGGCGCCGGGCATGCACACGGTGGCGTTCGACGGCCCGGTGGAGTCGATAGCGCTGACGCATACCACGCGCGACCGCGACACGTTCGCCCGCGGGGCCCTCGAGGCCGCGCGCTGGGTGCAGGGGCGGCAGGGCTGGTTCTCGATGCGCGACGTGCTGGGGATCGCGGGATGAAGCGCGACCGGTCAGGCCGCGGCGCCGCACGGATTGCCCGGGGGTGGCCGGGGCGGTTCCGGATGCGCGGCGGGCGGGGACCTCGGGGATGAGACGCGGCTGGTCGGGTTGCGGGACGACGCCGGTCGTGGAGGGGCGGCAGGGCTGGCTCTCGATGCGCGACGCGCGGGGACTTCCGGCATGAGACGCGAGCGGACGGGCCGCGGAAGCGCGCGGGTCGTGGAGCGGCAGGGCTGGTTCTCGATGCGCGACGCGCGGGGGCTTCCGGCATGAGACGCGACTGGTCGGGCTGCGGCACCGCGCTGGTGACGCCGTTCACGGCGGGCGGCGCCGTCGACGAGCCCCGGGTGCGGGCGCTGGCGGCGCGGCAGATCGACGGGGGCGTCCACTTCCTGTGCCCGTGCGGCACGACCGGAGAGGCCCCGACGCTGTCCGCGGTCGAGCGCCGGCGCGTGGTCGAGCTGGTGGTGGAGACGGCCGCGGGGCGGGTGCCGGTACTGGCCGGGGCCGGCGGCTACGACACCCGAGAGGTCGTGGAGCAGGCGCGCGAGATGGAGCGCGCGGGGGCGGACGGCATCCTGTCGGTGACGCCGTACTACAACCGGCCGACCCCCGAGGGGCTGTACCGCCACTACGCGGCGATCGCGGACGGCGTGGAGCTGCCGATAGTCGTCTACAACGTGCCGGGGCGGACCGGGTGCAACGTCGAGCCCGCGACCCTGTGCCGCCTCGCCGAGCTGCCCAACGTCGTCGGGGTGAAGGAGGCCTCGGCGAACATGGCGCAGATGTGCGAGGTCTGCCGCGCCGTTCCCGACGACTTCAGCGTGCTGTCGGGCGACGACCTGTTCACGGTGCCCCTGATGGCGGTGGGGGGCGCGGGGGTGGTCTCCGTGGCGTCGAACGAGGTCCCGGCCGAGATGGCCCGGCTCGTCTCGCTGGCCGCGGCCGGCGACTTCTCGGCCGCCCGCCGGCTTCATGCGCGGCTGCTTCCGCTCATGCAGATCAACTTCGTCGAGTCCAACCCCGTTCCGGTCAAGGCGGCGATGGCCCACCTCGGGCTGCTCGAGCCGCACTACCGGCTGCCCATGGCGCCCCCGCGGCCGGCGTCGCTGGAGAGGATCGTGCGGGTGCTCGAGGAGCTCGGGGTCGACGGGGCAGCCCCCCGCGAGGCCGCGGCCGGCGGGGCGACCGCGTGACGATCGCGGCCGACGACCGGATCGCCGTCAACGACGGCGCGCGAGGCCGCGGCCGGCGGGGCGTCCGTGTGACGGGGCGTGGCGAGGCCCCGTCCGGGCGACCTGCGCCCGGGACCGCGTTCATTCCCGGCGGGGTCCACCGCCGGGCCCTGCCGCTGCCCGGCCGTGGCCGGACACGGTTCGACTCGCCCTCGCCGCGTCGCGCCTCGCGGCCGCGGGCGCGGACCGTCGCCGTGGCCGGACACGCCCTCGACCTCGCTCCCGAGACGCCCCGGGGCCGGATTCCCCAAGGGCGGACCGGCCCCGCCGCCCGGCACGGAGACCATCGACAGTGACGACGGATACCGAATCGCTACAAGCGACCATCGAGCGGCTGCACGCGGCCGGCGCGGACGCCGACCGGGACGAGGCGCGGGCCGCGTTCGCGGCCCTGCGGGACGCGCTCTCCGCCGGCCGGGTCCGGGCCGCCACCCCCGACCCCGGCGCGCCGGCCGGCTGGCGGGTCCACGGCTGGGTCAAGCAGGGCATCCTCGTCGGCTTCCGCTGCGGCGGGATCGCCGCGTTCCCGGGGGGCGATCCCGACGTCCCGTTCCTCGACAAGGACACGCTGCCCCTGAAGCGGCTCGACGCCGCGTCGCGGGTCAGGCTCGTGCCCGGCGGATCGTCCATCCGCGACGGCGCCTTCGTGGGGGCCGGGGTCATCTGCATGCCGCCGATGTTCATCAACATCGGGGCCCACGTCGGGGCCGGGACCCTCGTCGACTCGCACGCCCTCGTGGGCTCGTGCGCCCAGGTCGGCGAGCGGGTGCACGTGAGCGCCGCCGCCCAGATCGGCGGCGTGCTCGAGCCCATCGGGGCCATGCCCGTCATCATCGAGGACGACGTGCTCGTCGGGGGCAGCACCGGCATCTACGAGGGCACCGTCGTGAAGTCGCGCGCGGTCATCGGGGCGGGCACCGTCCTCACCGGCTCGACCCCCGTCTACGACCTCCCGCGCCGCCGCGTGATCCGTCCCGGCGAGGGCGCGCCGGTAGTCATTCCCGAGGGCGCGGTGGTCGTGCCCGGCGCCCGCGCCGTCACCGCCGAGGCCGGCCGCGAGTGGGGCCTCGCCCTGGCCACGCCGGTCATCGTCAAGTACCGCGACGAGAAGACCGACGCCGGCGCCGAGCTGGAGGCCTGGTTGAGGTAGGGTCGACCCGCCTTCGGCCGAGAGCGTCCTGTAGCCCGCCCCTCAAGCGGGGCGGGATCCTCGGTCATTGGACGGCAGCACGGAGCAGATGGATGTCGCCTGACAACGGAGTCGCTTCAGCGCCCCCCTTCGACGTGGTCGAGCTGGCCCGGTCGCTCATCGACTTCGACTCGACCACCGGGCGGGAGGGCCCGGTGGCGCGGTGGCTGGCAGGGTGGCTGCGGGAGCGCGGCTACGAGGTCGAGGAGCAGCCGGTCGAGGGCGACCGCATCAACCTCTGGGTCGCCCTCGGGCCGCCGGACGTGGTGCTGTCGACCCATCTCGACTGCGTCCCGCCTCACTTTCCGAGTCGCGAGGAGAACGGGCGGCTCCACGGGCGGGGGGCCTGCGACGCGAAGGGCATCGCGGCGGCGCAGATCGGGGCGCTGGAGCGGCTGCGGGCGGCCGGGGAGACCCGGGTCGGGCTGCTGCTGGTGGTGGGAGAGGAGCGCGGCAGCCACGGCGCGCACGCCGCCAACCGGACTCCGCGCGGCTCGCGCTATCTCCTCAACGGCGAGCCCACCGACAGCCGGCTCGGCATCGCGACCCGCGGGGTCTGCCGGGTACGGCTGTCCGCCGCGGGGAAGACCGCCCATTCCTCGCATCCGGAGGAGGGGGTGTCGGCGATCGAGAAGCTGGTCGACGCCCTCGTGGCCCTGCGCACGCTGCCGCTGCCGGCCAGCCCGAAGCTCGGCGCCACGAGCTACACGGTGACCCTGCTCGACGGGGGGATCGCCCCGAACGTGGTGCCGCCGGTGGCGAGCGCCGAGGTCAACTTCCGCACCGTGGGCCCCGCCGCGGAGGTGCGGGCGGCCCTCGACCCGCTGAAGCGCTGGGTCGACCTGGAGGACGTGGCCGAGGTGCCGCCGGTGGAGCTGGTCACGGTGCCGGGCTTCGACAGCGCGGCCTTCCGGTTCACCACCGACATCCCGTTCCTGTCCGCGTGGGGGCGGCCGCTTCTCTTCGGGCCGGGGTCGGTGCTGCTGGCCCACACCGCCGACGAGTACGTGGAGATCGACGAGCTGCGGGCCGCCGTCGACGGCTATGCGCGCATCGCGACGGCCCTGCTCGAGCGGGTGGAGGCCGAGCGGGACGCGTAAGGGCCGGCCCGGGCTCAGGGCTGTCCCACCTGCTCGAGCCGCACGCGGGTGAGATCGACGCGCTGGAGCGGCGTCTCCCCGTCGACCGGCGTCGCCTCGATGCGGTCTACCGTGTCGAGGCCGTCGACGACCCGCCCGAACACCGTATAGACCCCGTCGAGCTCGGCCGCGCGTCCGGTCACGATGAAGAACGACGTGTCCGCGCTCGCGGGGTCGTCGCCGCGCGCCATCGACACGATGCCCTTCACGTGCGGCGTGTCGCTGAACTCGGGCTCGAGGTTGGCGATGAGGCTCCGCTGCTCCTCGGTGAGGGGCGTGTTGCGGCTGGGCACGAAGCCCGTCTGGATGACGAACCCGCGGGCGACGCGGTGGAACGCCATGCCGTCGTAGACCCCCGCCTGCGACAGGCGCAGGAAGTTGCGGACGTGCCCCGGCGCGCGATCCGGAAAGAGCTCGAGGGTGATGGGCCCCGCGCTCGTCTCGAGCACCGCGCGGTACCCGGCCAGCTCGTCGACGGTCTCGGTCGTGAACGGCGGCGGGGGCGGGGGCTGCCAGTCGCGGACGGACACCGACACGATCTCGATCCGCTCGGTCGCCTTGCCCTGGGCGTCGACCGGCGTCTCGGAGATGCGCGTCACCACCGGCAGCCCCTCGGCCACGCGGCCCCAGATGGTGTGAGCGCCGTCGAGGCCGGGCTGGGCGACGACGCAGATCAGGAACTGGAGCCCCTCGCTGGCGGGGTTGCCCGGCACTCCCACCGACGACACCGTGCCCGGGGTGTGCCGCTCGTCGCTCGGCTCGGACGCCACGAGGCCGAGGCCGCCACGGCCGTACTCGTCGCGCCGGGCGGGGTCGGCGGAGATCGGGTCGCCGCCCTGGACGATGCCGCGCGCCACCATCGCGTGGAACGCGGTGCCGTCGTAGGTGCCCTCCTCGACCGTCTGCAGGAACAGCCCGACGTGGTTGGGGGCGGCCTCGGGCAGCAGGTCGATGACGAACGTCCCCGCCGTGGTCTCCACCACCGCCTGCTTGTCCCGCATCTCGTCGAGGCCGAGCGGGCTCACGAACAGCTCTTGCGCCGGCTGCGCGCCGGCCGCGTTCCCGAACAGCCCCGGCCCGGCCAGCACGAGCAACGCTATCGTCAGGATTGGTCGTCTCACGTCCCCTCTCCCCACGTCATGCGGATGGTCCCCACGGGTCGGTCCACCCTTCTGAACATCATCTCGCGAACGCCCTTGGATTGTAGAGCCTCTCGTGGGCGGCGATCAGGCGGATGGACCCCGCGTCGAGGCGGGTGGGAGCGGCGAGGACGATGTCGTCGAGCCCGCCGGGCACGGCGGCGCTCGGCAACACGAGCAGCGGCGCGCTTCCGCGCTTCAACCAGTCCGAGCCCATCCGTTGCGTGGACCGGGGGTACGGAAACCGGTCCCAGTCGGCCGGCAGGTGTTCGGTGGTCCAGCGCTCGGCGGAGGGGTCCCCGGCGATCTCGTAGACGCCCAACCGATACTCGGGCGGAACGAGGCGGGGCGAGGGCAGATAGTTCGCCATCTCCAGCATCGCGACCCCGGCCGTCGCCGCGAAGTAGAGCACGGGGATGCCGGGCTCGTTCCAGCGGCCGCCGCGGCGGTAGCTGACGCCGAGCCCGTGATGGTCCTCGAGATGGTCGGCATGGCATACCCGGAACAGTCGCATCACGGAAACTCGCCGTGCTCGATCCTGTGGATGGCGTCCAGTACGAGGCGGCGCCCTTCGAACGTGTCGCACAGGTCGACGGGACGCTGGCCGCCCAGGGCCGGCAGGGCCGTATCCAGCCACTCGCTCGCCCGATCGCGGTTCCCGAACGCCGACGTGGCGCGAAAGAAGACGCGCAACGCATCGAGCAGCACTTCGGACTGCGCGGGCCCGAGCGCCTTGCGGCGGTACACCCGGTGCAGGTTGCCGGAGGTGGTCCCCACCAGACGGACGATGAGCTCCCGGTGTCCGAAGACGTCGATGGCCTGCTTCACGACCTCGCCGGGCAGTCCCGTGCGGGCCGCGTCGATGAAGGCGGAATGATCGACGAAGGCGCCGGGCGGGACGTCGACGCCTTCGAGCCCTGTCTCCGTTCGCGCGGCGCCTCCGCGTGCGATGGTCTTGTCGGTCACTGCCTTCTCATCCTGGCTGGCCGGCTCCGGATACCTCGCTGTAATGTTACACGCACATCAGAATGACGTTTCCGTCATGTCGGCCGCCGCCGGGGCGTGCACCGGCCGCAACCACCGGCCATCGCCCCGCAGTGGGGGCGACCTCCGGGTCGACCTCCCGCCAGCGCCGCAGCTGAGGACGGTGACGGAAATCACCTTGCCACGTGCCGCCCACAGGAACCGCAGGCTAGCGGGACGGTCCTGAACGTAGTTGGCAAGGTCATATCGATCACTGTCCTCAGCTAGCCCGCCCATCGTCGCCTCCGGCTCCGCTGGGCGCCCAACCAACCCTGCTAGGAGTCTGCACCGTTCTACGGCGCAGACTCCTAGAACACGACGCGCAGGCCGAGCTGGGCTTGGCGTGGCGCGCCGACGAGGAGGCTGGCGAGGCCGAACTCCGGGTTCGGTGTGACCCCGTCGTTCTCGAAGGCCTCCTGCTGGTCGGCGTGGCCGACCCGGAAGGCGCCGGTGTTCAGCACGTTGAAGACCTCGAAGAGCGCTTCGACCTGTCCTCCCTGAAAGCCGAACCGCCGGGTCAGCCGCAGGTCGAGGTTGGTCCAGGGGGCGTTCCGCTCGCCGTTCATCGGCGCGAGCGCGCCGTTGACCACCGCGCGGGCCTGGGCGCCGTGGGGGCCACGGCGAAGCCGGGGTGGTCGTGGAAGCCCACCGCGGGGTCGAGGGCGGTGTAGGGCGAGCCCGACTGGGCGGTGAAGATGCCGCTCGCGCTGACGTCGAAGGGCAGGGCGAAGACGCCGCTCGCCACGAAGCGGTGGGGGACGTCGCGGATCGAGAGCCCCCAGTCGTAGTCGGGGTCCGTGGGGTCGGTCAGGGTCAGGCTGCCCGAGCGCTCGTTGTCGTCGTTGGAGCGGTCGCGCGACCACGTGTAGTGGGCCTGGAACTGCACCCCGCCGCGGAAGCGCCGGTGCAGCGCCGCGGTCAGCGCGAGGTAGTCGGACCGGGCCGGCGAGGCGCGCACCAGGATGGGCCCGTAGGCCGGGTCGATCCGCCGTCCCGAGTACACCGGCCGGCCGAAGGCGTCGCGAGCCGGGGGCGGGACGTTCGCGTCGAAGTTCGACATGAGCGAGTCGCTCCGGGCGTGCAGCAGGTCGATGGAGGCGGCGAGGTCGCGGCCGAGCTCGCGCTCGTACCCCAGGTTGATGCGGACGGTCCGGGGGTCCTCGTAGCCGGGGTCGAAATGGCTGAGGGCGGGGACGAGGCCGGCCGGCGGGCTGTCGTTGGCGATGGGGGCGCCCAGGGGCACGAAGCCCGCCTCGCCCGGCGACACGATGGCGTTCCCGAGGCGCGGGTAGATGCCGGTGTCGGTGTGGGCGGTGGAGAAGAGCAGCGTCGGCGTACGGGCGTGGAAGACCCCGCCGGCGGCGCGGACGACGCTCCGCGGGTCGGGCGACCAGACGAGCCCGGCGCGGGGCGAGAAGTTGTCGAGGTCGTCGGGGATGCGCCGCCCCTCGGGGAGCACGTGCTCGATCTCGCCCGGGTTGAGGGTGCCGTCCCAGCGGGCGCCGACCTGCAGGGTGAGGCGCCGGTTCGGGCTCCACGAGTCCTGGACGTAGGCGCCGAGAATCTGCTGGGAGACCACGAAGTTGGGGTCCTCCAGGCTCCCGAAGAGGATGACGGCGCGGGCGGGGTCGCCGGCGGTGAAGTCGTCGAGGGTGTCGAAGTCGTAGCTCCCGTCGGCGTTCCCCACGAAGAACTCGCTCAGGTGGTCGTGGCTCAGGGTGAAGCCGGCGCGAAGCTCGTGGTTCCCCGAGAGGAACGAGAACCGCTCCTGGATCTCGAGCTTCCGCTCGTCGTTGGTGACGGGCAGCCACCAGGGCTTGCCGAACGAGCCGAACGACGGGTTGTAGATGCGGAAGTGGGCCTGCAGCGCGCTCCCCGGCAGATGCGAGCGCCGGTCGAAGTCGTCGTAGGCGTACTGCACGCGCAGCTCGTTGACCCCGCTCTCGCCGACGACGGAGACGACCGAGCCCACCGTGGAGTGGCTCTCCACGAACCGCCGCGACTCCTCCCCGACGAAGTCGGAAACCCGCGAGTAGTCGGTGAGGTTGTAGCGCAGGGTCAGCGCGTGCCGGTCGCTTGCCCGGTGGTTCAGCTTGCCGAACAGAATGAGGTTGTCGGTCTCGCGCAGGAACCGCCCGCTCGCGGTGCGGCCGCGGTCGGGGTCGGCGGCGGCGACGCCGTCGTCGTTCGGGCGGTATCCGGCCACGAGCTCGGGGAAGGCGGCGAGGACCGCGTCGTATTGCCCGCGGCCGCGGATGTCCCGAAGGAAGGGCTGGCTCTGGGCGGTCTGGTCGTAGGAGAGGAAGAAGTGGGTGCGGTCGCGCCGGATCGGCCCGCCGACCGAGCCGCCCCAGTTGTAGCGGCGGAACTCGTCCACCTCGTACCGCGCGTCGTCGGCCGGCACCCCGCGGGCGGCGTCGAGCGGCGACCGCGGCAGCCGCGCCGCCATGTCGTCGTCGCGCAGGAAGAAGACGCCGGAGCCGGCGAGGTCGTTGGTGCCGCTCTTGGTGATCACGTTCATGGCCCCGCCGCCCGAGCGGCCGGCCTCGGCCGAATACCCGCTCGTGACCACCTGGAACTCCTGGACGGATTCCTGCGCGACCAGCGCGCCCCCGCCCTCCCTCGCGAGCCCGCCCCGCCCGAAGCCGAAGAAGGCGCTCTTGGCGTCCGCCCCGTCGATGGTGAACCCCGAGTTCACGGCGCGCTGGCCGCTCAGCGAGAGCCGGCCGCTCGCGTCCACCTGCACCGTCGGCTTGAGCAGGGCGAACCGGACGAAGTCGCGGCCCGAGATGGGCAGGTTGGCGATTTCGTCCTCGCTCACGTACCCCGCCGCCCCCGTCCGCCCCGTCTCGAGCAGCGGCGCCTGCCCGGTGACGAGGACGGTCTCCTCGAGCGCGGCGAGGCCGAGCCGCAGATCCACCTCGAGGCTCTGCCCGACCAGAAGCCGGACGTTCTCGCGCCGGGCGGTACGGAAGCCGGCCAGCGACGCCACGAGGTCGTACTGGCCGCTGGGAACGGCGCGGAGGGCGAAGAAGCCGCTCTGGTTCGTCACCGCGGTGCGGCTCTGGCCGCGATCGAGGTCCACGAGCTCGACCGTCGCCCCCGGCAGGCTCGCCCCGGTGTCGTCGCTCACGAAGCCCTGCACCGTCGCGAGGGACTGGGCGGCGGACATCGCGGCGGAGGCGAGGGCGAGGCAGACGGCGAGCAGGGCGGCGCCCGGCGCATGCGGCCGGCGTCGCGCGCGAAGGGGCGTAGCGGCGTCGGCGTCACCGGTCAGGACCCCACGCCGCGCCGTCGCCGAAAGACATCGACGCTCATGCCGCCGATGGTCGGGTTCTCGTCCGCGGTTCATGGCGGCAACTGTACAGGACGCGGGTCACCTCTGACATCATCGAGCGGTCTTGTCACGACCAGCGGTACTTCGGGGCCGTGGACGCGGCCCCCGACTGACTGTCGGCGTCTCCCGTCCCGACCTCAGCAGCCCGTGGTGAAACCCCGCGTTGCACCCAGAGCTGCGAGGCGCCCGCCTGACAAGGCGTGAGGAGGGCGCATATTGGGCATGTGTAACCGACGAACAACGCAGTCAGGCGGGATGCATCGCCGCTCGAATGCAGCGGGGACTTTCGCCACGGGCTGTCAGGCCCCCCGGCGTAGGGGTCGAGGTCGGCAGGCGCGCGCAGCCGTTCGGGATGGTCCCCTCGAGGCCACCTCGGATAGGATCGATCGGATGTCACTGCTGCACGAACCGGAGCCCGAGGCCCCCTCCCGCAAGGGGCGCTTCTTGCTGATTGTCCTGCTCGCGCTCGCCGGCGGCGGCTATTACCTGTGGACGTCGCCCCCCGACTGGCTCCCCGAGCTGTCGACGTTCTTCGGGGAGGGCGCTCCCGCCGAACGCGCGGCCGACCCGCCGCCGCGCCGGGCCGCCCGCGAGCCGGAACCCGAGCCCGAGCCGGCCCTCGTCGCGGAGGCGCCCGAGCCGGAACCGGCGCCGGAACCCGAGGTCGCGGCTCGAGCCGCTGCTCGTGGTGTCGAGCGACGTGCCCGGCGCATCGGTCTTCCTGAACCGGCGGTTCCTGGGGACGACGCCCTTCGAGGCGGTCGAGCTCGTGGTGTCGAGCGACGTGCCCGGCGCATCGGTCTTCCTGAACCGGCGGTTCCTGGGGACGACGCCCTTCGAGGCGGTCGAGCTCGAGCCGGGGCGCCACCGGCTCAACGTGTCGGCCGAGGGCTACGAGGGCTTCGCGCGGGACATCGAGATCGGCGACGAGACGGTCTCGGTCGACGTGCGGTTCCGCCAGGTCCGGCTCGACGCCCGCGTCGAGGTCGTCCACCGGCACCGGTTCGGCTCGTGCAGCGGCACGCTGCGCGCCGACCTCGCCGGTCTCCACTACGAGACCGACGGCGACGACGCGTTCTCGATCCCGTTCGCCGAGCTCGAGGAGCACACCGTCGATTATCTGGAGCACACCCTGACCGTGAAGCGGCGCGGCGGGCGCACGTACAACTTCACCGACGAGCAGGAGACGGCCGACGCCCTCTTCGTCTTCCACCGCGACGTCGAGCGGGCCCGCGACCGCCTCGCGGACGCGCAGTGACCACCCGGTGCCCCTGGGCCGGGTCCGACCCGCTCTACCTGCGCTATCACGATTCGGAGTGGGGCGTTCCCGTCCACGACGACCGGCACTTCTTCGAGATGCTGGTCCTGGAAGGGGCCCAGGCCGGCCTCGCGTGGATCACGATCCTGCGCAAGCGGGAGGGCTACCGGGACGCGTTCGACGGCTTCGACCCCGCGGTGGTGGCCCGCTACGATGATCGACGGGTCGAGGCCCTGCTCGGGAACCCCGCCATCGTCCGCAACCGGCTCAAGGTCGGATCGGCCGTCGCGAACGCCCGGGCCTTCCTGCGGGTGCAGGACGAGCACGGCAGCTTCGACCGCTACGTCTGGCGCTTCGTCGACGGACGCCCGCGGCAGAACGCGTGGCGCGGCATGGACGAGGTCCCCGCCGAGACGCCCGAGTCGCGGGCGCTGAGCCGGGACCTGAAGCGCCGCGGCTTCCGCTTCGTCGGCCCCACCATCTGCTACGCGTTCATGCAGGCGACGGGGCTGGTGAACGACCATCTGGTCGACTGCTTCCGCCGGGCGGCGCTTGCCCGATAGCCCCGGCCACGCGACCGACTCGCGATCTGCGTCGGAGTCGACGTACGTCGAGATCCGCGCACGACTGCTTCCGTCGGGGGCAACCGTATCCCTGACGTCGCCAGAACCCTCTATCCCTATCGGGGCCGATGCCGACCGTGCGTTCGCCCCCGGGACGAGAGGTGCCACGCGGCTTCGACGGCGAGCTCTGCCCGCCCCAGCGAGCCCGGATCGATATCGGACCCCGAAGCCGGCTCGCGGACGCCGGATTCTCGCGGGCGGCGACCGGCTTGACCGAGCCCTACTTCGACACCACCAGCAGCACGCCGACGATCACGACGGCCGAGCACCCCAGCGACCAGGCGGACAGGGCCTCGCCGGCCAGGAAGTACCCCAGCACCAGCGCGATGACCGGGTTCACGTAGGCGTAGGTGGCGGCCTTGGCGGGGACCGAGGCCTTCAGCAGCCAGAGGTAGCAGCCATAGGCCACCGAGCCGAAGGCGGCGACGTAGGCCCAGGCCCCGAACGCCCCGGGAGAGACGGCGCCCCAGTCGAACCCCCCCAGCTCGCCGGCGCCCGCCGACAGGGCCAGCAACACTGCGCCGCCGCCCAGCATCTGCATGCCCGACGAGAGCGCCTGCGAGTGGGGCTGGGGGACGTGGCGCGAGCAGATGGAGCCCGTCGCCCACAGCAGGCTCGCGAGGACGATGGCGCCGGCGCCGACGGGGTCGAGGCCGCTCGCGCCCGCCGCCTCG
This sequence comes from Vicinamibacterales bacterium, assembly GCA_965116765.1. Lineage (GTDB taxonomy): Bacteria > Acidobacteriota > Vicinamibacteria > Vicinamibacterales > UBA8438 > JAJEEA01. The sequence continues at coordinate 4,778,396 of OZ220718.1, forward strand.
GCCGGATTGACGAGCAGGGCGATGCCCGAGAACCCCAGCACGAGCCCCAGGACCACGCGCCCGCCGGGGCGCTCGCCGCCGGGCCGCCACCAGTCGCCGAGGGCGACCCAGAACGGCACCATCGAGACGAGGAGGGCGCCGAGGCCCGAGGGCACGCGCTGCAGCGCCCAGCTCACCCCGCCGTTCCCGCCCGCCGCCATCAGCGCTCCGACGAGGCCGGTCATCGCCCAGTCGCGGGCGGTGGGCCGCGCCGCCCCCCGGCGCAGGCCCCAGGCCGCGAACACGAGGCCGGCCGCGACGAAGCGCACCCCCGCCATGAAGAACGGGGGAATTTCGGCCACCCCCCAGCGGATGGCGAGATAGGTCGAGCCCCAGATGAGGTAGACGGCGGCGAATGCCGCGACGAGGGCGACGGGGGAGGGACGGGCGGTCACGGTGGGCTGGCAGCCGGTGGCGGAATCCCCGCTGCATTCGAGCGGCGACGCATCCCGCGTGGCTGCGTTGCTCCTCGGTCAGGTAGGTCGAACATCTCTCTCTCTCTCGTCGCGCCCGGTCGGGCCGGCGCCTCGGCGGTCCGCCGGCGCCGACCCCGCGCGATGCAACGCGGGGCGTCATCCCGGGCCGGCTAGCCCGCCCATCGTCGCCTTCGGCTCCGCTGGGCGCCCAACCAACCCTGCCAGGAGTCTGCACCGTTCTACGGCGCAGACTCCTAGCCGACGTTGACGACGGCGCGGGTGCTGCGGTGGCGGTCGACGACCTCGCGGCCGAGGCGCTTGCTCAGGTACACCTTCGACGCGCCCGGGTCGTCGGGGTGGGTCTCGAGCTTGATGACGTCGAACTCGAGGTGGTCGAGGGTGCTGCGCATGGCGTAGAAGCGGTTCTTCGTCTTCACGACGACCTCGTCGAAGCCGTTGTCGAGGGCCCAAGACTCCTGCTGCTCGGTGAGGGCCCGGAAGAACCCCTGGCCCCGCCAGTCGCGGCGGGTGCCGCCGATCCAGCTGTAGAGGACCTTGCGGCCGTCGAAGCGGACGCAGTCGGCTAGTCGGGCCACGAGGTCGGCGAGCTTGGCGTCGGTCTCGCGGCGGCGCAGCTCGTGCGACACCTTGAACGCGACGGGCACCACCGTGCCGGGATCGTCGGGCAGCGCCGCCTCGGCCATGACGATCTGGTGGTCGCGGCTGCCCAGCCTCGCCACGACCTCGGAAGAGGTCTTGCGGCGCGGGAACTCGCCGAAGAACTCCTCGATGTACTGGATCTCCAGCGCGCCCTGCTGCAGCCCGTACTGTCTGATGTGATACTCCATCGGCGGCGAATCCATGATCATACATCTCCGCTCGGGGGGCATGGCGAAGACTCTGCGCTGCGCCGATCTCGACGCGGGCCGGCGAGACGCCCGAGGCGCGGAGTGCATCCCCGGTGTAGCGGAGAGTCTCGCCACCGAGTCCCGGCGGCGTCCGCCCGACCCACGCCCGGGCTGCCCGACGTCACGGTCGAGGCGCCCGAGGAGGCGGGGGGGGAGCACCGCCGTAGAATGCAGCTGAGACTGTCGCCACCGGCTCCCGGCGGTGGTCGCCCGACCCATGCCCGAGCTGCCCGACGTCACGGTGTACGTGGAGCAACTGCGGACCCGCATCGTCGGCGAGCCGCTGCAACGGGTGCGGCTCGGCAGCCCGTTCGTGCTGCGCTCGGTGGACCCGCCCCTCGGCGCGGCCGAGTCCCGCCCCGTGCGCGCGGTGGACCGGCTCGGCAAGCGCATCGTCATCGGCCTCGACGGCGGACTGTCGCTGGTCATCCACCTGATGATCGCGGGCCGGCTGCGCTGGCGGCCGCCCGGCGCGCCCATCCCGAGGCGCCGGGGCCTCGCCGCGTTCGACTTCACGGGCGGCACGGTGCTGTTCACCGAGGAGGGCAGCACGAAGCGGGCGTCGCTGCACGTGGCCGGCGACGCCGACGCGCTGCGCCGGCACGACCCCGGCGGGCTGGAGGTGCTCGAGGCGGACCCCGCCGCGTTCCGGGCGCGGCTGACCCGGGAGAACCACACCGTCAAGCGGGCCCTGACCGACCCGAGGCTGTTCTCGGGCATCGGCAACGCCTACTCCGACGAGATCCTCCACGCGGCCCGGCTCTCGCCCCTGAAGTGGACCCGCAGGCTCGGCGACGCGGAGATCGAGCGGCTCTTCGAGGCGGTCCGCGAGACCCTCGCGGGGTGGACGGAGCGGCTGCGGCGCGAGACCGGCAACCGCTTTCCCGAGAAGGTCACCGCGTTCCACGAGGGCATGGCGGTGCACGGCCGCTACGGCCGGCCCTGCCCCGCGTGCGGGGCGCCGGTCCAGCGCATCGTGTACGCCAGCAACGAGGCCAACTACTGCCCGCGCTGCCAGACCGGCGGCCGGCTGCTCGCCGACCGGTCGCTCTCGCGGCTGCTCGGCAGCGACTGGCCCCGCTCGCTCGACGAGCTGGACGAGCTGACCGCGTCGCGGCGCCCGTCTCAGCGGCCTTCCTCCTGACCCGGGCGTCGAGCGGCGAGCGGACCCCCACGGTCGCCGGCAGATCACGCCGGCCCGCGAGCCCGCGCACACGACGCGCACTATGCGGCTGTCGACGCGTGCCGCTCATGCGGTCCCCTGCGCGGCCGCGCGGGACATGGCTCGGGTTCCGGACTGGGCGAGAGCCGGCAACAGGCTCCCGGCGCGACCGCGGCGGGACGGCGACCTGGACGGCGACCCGGGCGGGGGAACCGGAGCCCCGGCGGTTTCGTCCATTTCAAGCAGCGCCCACGCAACCACGCGGCGGCCGGTCGGGCGGAGACGGAGCGCCCACCGCCGGCGCCGGGAGGGTTGCCAGCCTGGAGATACGCCATGCGTCTGCTTCTTCCCGCCCTCGCGCTCGCGGCGAGTGCCCTCGTGGCCGCCCCCGCCGCCCAGTCCGATGCGCCGTCGCGCCCATCGGATGCCCTCGACACGCCGTTCGCGGCGAACGGAACGATCTCGATGAGGCTGTCGGCGGGCGGGTACCGGATCTCGGCGGGACGGGACGATCGAATCCGCCTGCGGTGGAGCGTCCGGCGGCAGAGCCAGCTCTCCGAGGTCGAGGCGTACGCCGAGGTCGACGGTGAGGAGGCGACCGTCGTCATGGACGGTCCTGCCAACGAGTTTCGCGCCGTCATCGAGGTGCCGGCGCGATCGGACCTCCACCTTCGGCTGTCGGCCGGCGAGCTGTCCATCGAGGACATCGTGGGCGACAAGGACATCCGCCTCCACGCGGGCGAGGTCCGCATCGACGTCGGGGACCCCGCGGCCTACCGGCGGGTGCGGGGCTCCGTCTGGGCGGGCGAGCTGCGGGCCGAGCCCTTCCGGAGGAGGACGGGGGGGCTCTTTCGCTCGCTCGACTGGCGCGGCGACGGGGAGCACGACCTGCGGGTGAGACTGAAGGCCGGCGAGCTCCGGCTCTACTCGAAGTCGGCGGCGGACGGCGCCCGGCCACGCTGACGCCGGCCCGGGAATCGTCGCCGGGCGGCTCCGCTTCCCGCCCGACGGTCGGCTGCTCGCCGGCCGGTCGCTGTCGCCGTTGCTCCGCAGCGACTGGCCCCGCCCGCTCGACGAGCAGACGAGCCGACCGCGTCGCGGCGCCTGCCGGACGCGCGCGCCAAAGTGATCCGGCCGCGGCGGCCAATCGGGGCCGTCGGCGTTCCGTTGGCAGGTGTGCGCCGCCTGTGATACATTTCTCACATGGACGCCATCTCGATACAGGCTGTCGCCGCCGCCCTCGCGGCTGCCGCGACCGTCGCCGGGGTGTTCTTCGCAGCACGGCAGGACGCACGTGCGGCCCGCAGCGAGCTCCAGAAGTCGATCGAGAGCTTCATGACCCCCAGGCTGGACGCCATGGATGCCCACATGGGGCACCTGGACGACAAGCTGGAAGGTGTCTCCCGAGAGGTCGGCAGGCTCGACGAGAAGGTCGGCAGGCTCGACGAGAAGGTCGGCAGGCTCGACGAGAGGGTCGGCAGGCTCGACGAGAAGGTCGGCAGGCTCGACGAGAAGGTCGGCAGGCTCGACGAGAAGGTCGGCAGGCTCGACGAGAGTGTCGAAGGGCTCGGCAGAGACGTTGCGATCTTCGGCAAGGACGTTGCGTTCCTGCGCGGCCGGCAGGAAGAACGGGACCGGGCTACGTCCTGAACCGAGGCCGCCGGCTCCCTCGCCTCCCCCGAATTCACCCCAGCAGCGGCCGCAGCCAGCGCTCGGCCTCGGGCACCGTCATCCCCTTGCGGCGGGCGTAGTCCTCGACCTGGTCGGCGCCGATGCGCCCCACCGAGAAGTAGTGCGCCCCGGGGTGGGCGAGGTAGAGCCCGCTGACGCTGGCCGCCGGGGTCATGGCCGCGCTCTCGGTCAGGCCCATGCCGATCGCGCCGGGGTCCAGAAGCTCCCAAAGCGCGAGCTTGCCGCTGTGGTCGGGGCACGCCGGATAGCCGAAGGCGGGCCGGATGCCGCGGTACCGCTCCCGCAGCAGGTCCTCGCCGGTCAGGCGCTCGTCCGCGCCGTAGCCCCACTGGCGCCGGGCCTCGGCGTGCAGGTACTCGGCCGCCGCCTCCGCCAAGCGGTCGGCGAGGGCCTGCACCATGATGGCGCGGTAGTCGTCGTGGTCGCGCTCGTACTCGGCCGCGAGGGCGTCGGCCCCCACGCCGGCGGTGACCGCGAACGCCCCCACGTGGTCGAGCCGCCCGCTGTCGCGCGGGGCCACGAAGTCGGCGAGCGAGCGCTGGGCCCGGCCCTCGGGCTGAGGCTCCTGCTGGCGCAGCATGGGCAGGCGGAGCCGCTCGGGCCGGGCGGCGGCAGGCGTCCCTCGTGCCGGCTCATCCACGCCGTCTCCCGGTGGGGGCGGATGCAGCCGCTCGGCGCCGTCGCCGGCGGTCGCGTCCGGTTCGAAGAGGACGATGTCGTCGCCGTCGCTCACGGCCGGCCAGAACCCGTACACGGCGCGGACGGTCAGGCGTTGCTCGTCGACGATACGCTGCAGCAACGCGGTCCCGTCCGCGTGCAGCGCGCGCGCCTGCTCGCCGTAGGCGGGGTGGTCGAGGACGGCGGGGAAGCGCCCCTTGATCTCCCACGCCGCGAAGAAGAACGTCCAGTCGATGAACGGCGTCACTTCGGCGAGGGGAATGGGGTCGAGCCGGCGCGGCCCGAGGAACGCGGGTACGGGCAGGTCGGCCGACGCCCAGTCGTCCTGCGCGCCGGCGTCCGTCAGCTCGACGGCATCGCCCGAGGCGACGGTGCTGGTCCGGGTCGCCGCCCGGGCGCCCGCCGCCGTCAGCTCGACGGCGCGGAAACGGTCCGCCCGCGCCTCCGCGAGGGTCCGCAGCGGCCGGTCCCGCCGCGCCGCGTACTGCTCCCGCAGGGTGGCCTGGTCGGCCCGGTTGGCCCGGTCGAGCTCGTCCCGCCGCGTCGGGCTCAGGAGGCCGGACACGACGTCGATTACCCGCGAGGCGTCGGCCACGTGCACGGTGCTCCGGTCGTAGGCGGGGGCTATCTTCACCGCGGTGTGCTGGCGGCTGGTCGTCGCCCCGCCGATCAGCAGCGGCCGCTCCAGCCCGCGCTGCTGCATCTCCTTCGCCACGAACACCATCTCGTCGAGCGACGGCGTGATGAGCCCGCTCAGGCCCACGACGTCGGCGTCCTCGTCGGCCGCGGTCTGCAGGATGGTGTCGCAGTGCACCATCACCCCGAGGTCGACGACCTCGTAGCCGTTGCACCGCAGCACGACGGCCACGATGTTCTTGCCGATGTCGTGCACGTCCCCCTTGACGGTGGCCAGCACCACCTTGCCCTTCGAGGCGGCCGCGGCGCCGGTCGCCAGGCGCTCCTGCTCCATGAACGGCTCGAGGTACGCCACCGCCTTCTTCATGACCCGGGCGCTCTTCACGACCTGCGGCAGGAACATCTTGCCGGCGCCGAACAGGTCGCCGACCACCTTCATGCCGTCCATCAGCGGCCCCTCGATGACGTCGAGGGGCCGGGCCAGGGCCTGCCGCGCCTCCTCCACGTCGGCCTCGACGTGGTCGGCGATGCCGTGCACGAGGGCGTGCGAGAGCCGCTCGCTCACCGTCCCCTGACGCCATGTCAGGTCCTCCGTCCGGGTCGTACCGCTGCCCTTGACGGTCTCCGCGAAGCGCACCATGCGCTCGGTGGCGTCGGGGCGGCGGTTGAAGATGATGTCCTCGACGTGGGCCAGCAGCTCCGGCTCGATGTCCTCGTAGACCACGAGCTGGCCGGCGTTGACGATGCCCAGGTCCATGCCCGCGGCGATGGCGTGATAGAGGAACGCCGAGTGCATCGCCTCGCGCACCGGGTTGTTGCCGCGGAACGAGAACGAGAGGTTGCTGACGCCGCCGCTGACGAGGGCGCCGGGGCAGGTGCGCTTGATCGTGCGCGTCGCCTCGATGAAGTCGACGGCGTAGTCGTCGTGCTCCTCGAGCCCGGTGGCCACCGCGAGGATGTTGGGGTCGAAGACGATGTCGCCGGGGTCGAAGCCGGCCCGCTCGGTGAGCAGCCGGTACGCCCGCCGGCATATCTCCACCTTGCGATCGGCGGTGGCGGCCTGCCCGGTCTCGTCGAACGCCATCACCACCGCCGCCGCGCCGTAGCGCTGCACGGTCCGGGCCTTGTCGAGGAAGTCTTCCTCGCCCTCCTTGAGGCTGATCGAGTTGACGATGGGCTTCCCCTGCACGCACTTCAGCCCCGCCTCGATGACCGACCACTTCGAGCTGTCGATCATCACCGGCACCCGGGCGATCTCGGGCTCGGTGGCGACGAGGTTGAGGAAGCGGGTCATCGTCTCCTCGGAGTCGAGCAGGGCCTCGTCCATGTTGACGTCGATGATGTTGGCCCCGCCCCGGACCTGGTCGAGGGCGACCTCGGCGGCGGCGGCGAGGTCGCCCGACTTGACGAGGCGGGCGAACCGCGCCGACCCGGTGACGTTGGTGCGCTCGCCCACCATCAGGAACGTGCCGTCGTCCCGCACGGTGAGGGTCTCGAGCCCGCTGAACCGGCTGGCCCCGTTCCTGCCGGCGGGGACCGGGCGGGGCGGCGTCCCGCCGACGGCCGCCTCCGTACCGACGACCCGGCTGCCGGCGAGGTCGGCGGCTGCCGCGCGCGGCGGCGTCCCGTCGACCGCGCCGGCGATGGCCGCGATGTGCTCCGGGGTGGTGCCGCAGCAGCCGCCGAGGATGTTCACGAGGCCGCTCGCCGCGAACTCGCCCAGCAGCCCCGCCGTCTCGTCGGGGGTCTCGTCGTACTCGCCGAAGGCGTTGGGCAGCCCCGCGTTCGGGTAGCAGCTCACCCGGCACTCGGCGATGGCGGCCAGCTCCGCGAGGTACGGCCGCATGTCGCGGGCGCCGAGGGCGCAGTTGATGCCCACGCTCAGCGGCTTCGCGTGGCGGATCGAGACGTAGAAGGCGTCGATGGTCTGCCCCGACAGGGTGCGCCCGCTGCGATCGGTGACGGTGACCGAGATCATCAGGGGCACGGCGGCGCCGCGTGCGTCGAACACGTCCTGGACGGCGACGAGGGCCGCCTTCGCGTTCAGGGTGTCGAAGATCGTCTCGACGAGCAGCAGGTCGCAGCCCCCGTCGAGGAGGCCGCGCGCCTGCTCGGCGTAGGCGTCGCGCATCGCGTCGAAGGTGCTCGCGCGCAGGCCCGGGTCGTTGACGTCGGGCGAGATCGAGAGGGTGCGGTTCGTCGGCCCGATGGCCCCCGCCACGAACCGCGGCCGGTCGGGGGTCCGGCGGGTCCAGTCGTCGGCCGCCGCCCTCGCGAGCCCCGCCGCCTCGACGTTCAGCTCACGGGCCAGCCCCTCGAGCCCGTAGTCGGACTGGGCGATGGCGGTGCTGCTGAACGTGTTGGTCTCGACGATGTCGCTGCCCGCCTCGAGATAGGCGTGGTGGATGCCGCCGATGACGTCGGGGCGGGTCAGCGCCAGCAGGTCGTTGTTGCCCTTCAGGTCCTGTCCGTGCCCGGCGAACCGGTCGCCGCGAAAGTCCGCCTCGTCGAGCCCGTGGCGCTGGATCATGGTGCCCATCGCCCCGTCCATGATCAGGATGCGCTCGTCGAGCAGGGCCTCGAGCCGGGCGCGGACGTCGCCGCTCCGCGCGCCGGTCGACGTCCCGACCGACCCTTCCTCCGGTGTGTCTCTCTTTGTGCCGTCGTCCATTTCGCCGTCTCTATTCTCAACTCGGCTGTCGCGGACTCCAGGTGCCGCGCCGATCATGGTAGTGTCGCCGGACCATGGTGGAGATTTCCCACGGGGCCGACCCGCCGACGGACCGGTTGGCCGCGGCCGAGCGGCACCGGATGCTCGACGTGCTCGACCGCCTCCGCGACGAGCCGGTCACGCGCTCGCGGGAGAGCGTCGCGGCCGAGATGCGGGAGATACGCCGGTCACGCCGCGAGTCGTCGCTACGCCGTTCCGCCCATGACGATCCATCTTGACACGTCGGCGCTGTTCGGGATGCGCGGGCTCTTCCTCCGGTCAGGCGTCGCGGGCCTGGTCCCCTGGCGACTCCCCCCGGTTCGCGGCCGCCGGCCGTGGATTGTGCGAATCCCGGATAGGTTGTAAGCTCGCCTCATGGCTGCACGAACCTCGCTGGCGTTGACTCTCGCGGTCCTCCTTGGCGCGGCGCCGGCCGTCGCTCAGCCGGACGACGTTCCCATCTTCCGTGCGGGCACCGAGCTGGTCGACCTCTACGTCACCGCGACCGACCGCAACGGGCGCCTCGTGCCCGATCTGCTCCAGGACGAGTTCGTGGTCTTCGACGAGGGGGACGTTCAGGAGATCATCCTCTTCGAGAACGAGGTGCGGCCGATCACCGTCGTCGTCATGCTCGACACGAGCGCCAGCATGACCCCGAGCCTCGACCTGCTGATGGCGGGGGCCGAGCAGTTCATCATCCGGATGCTCCCGGACGACCGCGCCAAGGTCGGGGCGTTCAACGACAAGATACAGATCCTGCCGGAGTCGGGGTTCATCGGGGACCGCGACGCGCTGATCCGCGAGCTCGACCGGCTGCAGTTCGGCAACCCGACCCGCCTCTACGACGCGGTCGCGGCGAGCATCCGGGAGCTCGCCGGCATCGAGGGCCGCAAGGTGGTGCTGGTCTTCACCGACGGCGAGGACACCCAGAACGACATCGGCTGGCGCGAGGTGCTCGAGATGGCCCGGCTCGAAGAGGTGATGATCTACACCATCGGCCTCGAGAGCGACTACTTCAACGGCGTGCGGCGGGTGCGCAGCCGGCCCGACCGCCGTCTCCGGACGTTCGCGGAGGAGACCGGCGGCGGGTACTTCGAGCTGGAGGACACCGACGACCTGGGGCCGACGTTCACGCGGGTCGCCCAGGAGCTGCACAGCCAGTACGTCCTGGGCTTCGTGCCGCCGACCCGCGATGGTCGCGTCCACGAGATCGACGTGCGCGTCAAGCGCCGCGGCACCTCCGTCCGCGCCCGGAGGAGCTACATCGCACCGGGCGACTAGCCGCGCCGGCCCGCGCGGCTTCCGGCAGGCGGCCTCGATCGGTCCCGCCACGACATCCGCATGTACACACCACGCGTCGAGTCGGCCATCACGACGATGCTCGAGGCGCACCGTCTCGGGCTCCGCAAGGCGGGTCGCGGGTTCGAGGCGACCCACGTGCTCTCGGTCGCCCTGATCGTGCAGGACTTCGGGTTCGACGAGGACACCGTCATCGCCGCCATCCTGCACGACACCCTCGAGGACACGGCCCTCGAGCCGGGCGTCATCAGCCGCCGCTTCGGCGATCACGTGCTGTCGGTCGTCGAGGACGTCACCGAGCCGCCCCGGACCCGGCCATGGCGGGCCCGCAAGGAGGCGTACATCGAGCGCCTGAAAGCGAGCCCGCGCGACGCCGCCCGCGCCGTGGCCTCGGCCGACAAGATCCACAACCTCGCGAGCCTGGCCGCCGGGGTCGAGGCCCGCGGCCCCTCGTTCCTCGACGCCTTCACCACCGGCATCGACGAGATGGTCTGGTACCAGAAGTCCGTGCACCGGATGCTCACCGACACGTGGTCGCACCGGATCCTGAACGAGCATCGCCGGCGGCTGAAGCACTTTCTCTCCGTCGCCCGCGGGCTGGCGCGGTAGCCAGCGGGCGGCGCGCTCGCTCCCGAGGCTGCCCGGATGCGGCCTCGACGGCCTCGAGCGCGGATGGGGCCGTGCTTCGTGAGGTTGGGGCGGCCTAGCCCGCCCATCGTCGCCTTCGGCTCCGCTGGGCGCCCAACCAACCCTGCCAGGAGTCTGCACCGTTCTACGGCGCAGACTCCTGGAGCAGGAACCCGTGACGGAGAGGGTCGGCGTCGTCGATCAGGAAGGTGTGCTCGCCGGTGATCCAGGCCGACCCCTCGATCTCGGGGACGATGGCCTCGAACTCGCCGACCGTGACGCGGCGCAGGAGGCGCCCGTGGAACAACGTGCCGGCGAGGCTCTCGTGCGCGAACGGACGCTGCGGGTCGAGCAGCCCCATCGCGTCGAGGACCGCCATGACCGCCGCGGTGCCCGTCCCGCAGGGTGAACGGTCCACCTGGCGGTCGGCGAAGATGGTGACGTTGCGCAGGTCCGCTTCGCCTTCATCCGCCATCCCCGTGAAGATGGTTCCGTAGACCCCCTCGAGACCGCCGTTCAGGGGGTGGCTCACCTTCAGCACGCGCTCGACCGCCCGCGCGATGTCCATGCCGGTGCGGCGCAGGTCCGCGAGCGACTCGCGCCGCAGGGGAATCCCCACCGCCTCGCTGTCGACGATGGCGTAGAAGGCGCCGCCGAAGGCCACGTCCACCGGGACCGTCCGGTCGTTCGCCGCGACCGGCAGCCCGGCCCGGTACACGAACGACGGCACGTTCTCGAACGCGACCGCCGACACGCGGGGCGGTGCCGGGTCGTCCCGGGTCGGAGCGGCCCGGACCGCGCGGGCCCGCACGAGGCCCGCGGGCGACTCCAGCGCGATGACCGGCGGCTCTCCGGGCACGCCGATCAGCCCGCGCTCGAGGGCGATGGTGCACACGGCGACGACCCCGTGCCCGCACATCGTGCTGTAACCCTCGTTGTGCATGAACAGCACGCCGGCGTGCGCCCCGTCGCTGCACGGCTCGGTCAGGACCGCGCCGTACATGTCGGCGTGCCCGCGCGGCTCGTGCATCAGCGCGGTGCGGAGCCAGTCGCAGTGCTCGCGGACCCAGGCGCGCTTGTCGAGCATCGACGCGCCGACCGGCGTGGGGAACCCCTCGGTCACCAGCCGCAGGGGCTCGCCGGCGGCATGGGCGTCGATGGTGCGGATCCGGTGGATCGCCATGCCGCGCAACCGCGCTCAGGCAACCGGCTGCGACTCGAGCTGGGAGTTGATTGGTAGCGGTACGGGGATTCGAACCCCGGTCCCGTGGCTGAGAACCACGTATCCTAACCCCTAGACGATACCGCCACACCCTTGGGGCCGCCTCGAACGAGACGCTCCACTATCCTACCAATGCGCATCCCGGGGGGTCAAACGCCTCCCCGGGGAGAACGTTGTCGGCCTCGGGCCGCGGCGCGCCCGCCGGGAGGCGTCGCCTGGCGGCTTCGAGCCGTCCGGCCGCACGTTTCTGCACGCCGCTGCACACTTCTGCCCTATAATGCGGCTGTGATTCGCCTGGTCGCCGCGCTCGTCCTCCTCGGCGCCGTCGCCCTCGGCGCCGGCGTCTACGTGGGGGCGGGCCGCGGCCCCGGGCCGGCCATCGAGATTCACGAGCCCGTCCGCTTCATCGGCCGGCAGGTCGAGTTCGCGGCGACGATCGACCCCGGCGACGCCGAGCTCATCGCGGTCACCGCGGCCATCGAGCAGGGCGGGGTCACGGTGCCGATCTTCTCCCTGTCGGCGCCCGACGACTCCCGGATCACGCAGGAGACGGACACCCGCATCCGCATCAGCCGCAGCCTGACGCGGGACGCGTACCGCGAGCTCGGGGAGGGTCCGGCGTCCATCGCCGTCGAGGCGACCCACGCGCGGCTGTTCGGGCTGCGGGAGCGAAGCGCTGCCGCCCGACACGACGTCGAGGCGCGGTTCACCCCGCCCCGGCTGTCCATCGCGTCCACGTTCCACTTCGTGAACCACGGCGGGGCCGAGCTGGCCGTCTATCGCGTCAGTCCGCCCGACGCGGAGTCCGGGGTCCGGGTCGGGGACCGTGACTATCGCGGCTGGCCCGCCTCGGCGGCGGGGGTGGACAGCCCCGACGAGACCCTGCGGGTGGCGTTCTTCGCGCTGCTGCACGAGCAGGAGCTCGATGCCCGGATCCGCCTGTACGCCCGCGACGGGGCCGGCAACGAGACCGAGGCGGGCTTCGATCATCGGGTCTTCCCGCGCCGGTTCCGGCGTGCACGCCTCACCGTCGGCGACCGTTTCCTGGCCCGGGTGGTGCCGGACATCGTGGCCCGGAGCGACGCGTTCTCCTCCATCCCGCTGCCGCCCGGCGCCGGACTTCTCGAGCAGTACCTCGCCATCAACGGCCCGCTCCGGCGCCTCAACGCCGAGCGCATCCGGGAGATCGCCGCGGACACGGCCGACGAGCGGCTCTGGTCGGAGCCGTTCCGGCAGCTGGCCAACTCGCAGGTCGAGTCGGGCTTCGGCGACCACCGCACCTACCTGTACGACGGGCGCGAGGTGGACCAGCAGGTGCATCTCGGGTTCGACCTGTCGGTGACCGCCAACGTGCCGATCCTCGCCGCCAATGCCGGCCGCGTGATCTGGGCCGACTATCTCGGCATCTACGGCAACTGCATCATCGTCGACCACGGTCTGGGGCTGCAGTCGCTCTACGCGCACCTGTCGTCGATCGGCGTCGGCGTCGGCGACGCGGTGGCCCTCGGCGACGAGCTCGGGCGGAGCGGGATGACGGGGCTCGCCGGCGGCGACCACCTCCACTTCACGATGCTCCTGCACGGCGAGCCCGTCACCCCGGTCGAGTGGTGGGACCCGCACTGGCTCGAGGACCGGGTGGACCGCAAGCTGCGGGACGCGTCCTGACCCCGGCGCCGGCGTTTCGAATGCGTTCCCCGGCGGGCCGGATGCGCCCCGCCGCCGGTTTACGCCGCCCGGTCGCCTGTGATACAAAATAGGCGCTTCGGAGACGCCCGGAGTGCGGGTGCCGGGCGCCTCGGCGTGGAGCATTCTTCCCGGTTCCCGGATCGGGCGCACGCAGGTGCGGCCCGCTTCAATCCGCAAATCACACGAGGGTTTTGCAGGAGTCAGAGCAAATGCAGCAGCGAAGACTGTGGTCGATTCTGTCCATTCTCGCCGTCGCCGCCGCGGCGGCATGCGGCGGCGGCGGTGAGGAGGCACCGGCGGCGGTCGCGGAGCCGGCGGCGCCGGCCTTCGACCCGTCGACCGCGGGCAACGTCTCGGGCATGGTGATGGTGGACGGCGAGCTCCCGGCGCCGGAAGAGCTCATGATGAACTCGGACCCGAACTGCGTGACGGCCGCGACCAACACCATGTCGAGCACCTATGTCGGCAGCGCCGGCCATCTCGGCAACGTGTTCGTGTACGTGCGGGAGGGCCTCGGCGACATGACCTTCCCGACGCCGAGCGAGGTCGTGACGCTGAACCAGGAGGGGTGCCGCTACATCCCGCACGTCCTCGGCATCCAGGTCGACCAGACCCTCAACATCGTCAACAGCGACCCGACCCTGCACAACATCCACGCGATCCCCGAGGCGAACCAGGAGTTCAACATGGGGCAGCCGATTCAGGGCATGCAGTTCGAGCGGACGTTCGATACGCCCGAGATCATGGTGCCGATGCGGTGCGACGTCCACGGGTGGATGAACTCCTACATCGGCGTGCTCGACCATCCGTTCTTCGCGGTCACCGGCGAGGACGGCATGTTCGACATCAGCTCGCTGCCCCCGGGCGACTACGTCATCGAGGCGTGGCACGAGGCGCTCGGCACCCAGACCCAGAACGTGACCGTCACCACCGGCGGGACCGCCGAGGTGTCGTTCACCTTCTCGGTCTCGTAGCAGCCTGCGCCGTTGAACGGTGCAGGCCGCCGGCGGACTTCCTCCTCGTTCGGCCGGCCGGACGCCGTCGCCCGACGGTTCGTCCGGCCGGCTTCGCGGGCATCTCTCCCGTTCGTCCCGGGGCCGCGCGGCCAACACGAGAGCGACCGCATGATGCGCGCGAGGCAGGCGGCGGGCACCGGGGCCACCATCGCATCGGGCAGCCGGCTCGCCGACTTCGTCACCCTCACCAAGCCCCGGCTGAACTCGCTGGTCGTCGTGACGACCGGCGTGGGCTATCTGGCGGCCCGCGGCGGGGTGGACCTGCCGGTGCTGGCGCACACGACCATCGGCGCCGCCCTCGTAGCGGGGGCCGCCGCCGCGTTCAACCAGATCGCCGAGCGCGACCTGGACGTGCGGATGCCCCGCACCCGGGACCGGCCGCTGGCCGCGGGGCGCCTGCAGCCGGGTGAAGCGGCGGGGTTCGCGGTGCCGCTGGCCCTCGCCGGACTCGTGCAGATCGGGGCCGGGGCCAACCTCCTGGCCGCGATCCTCGCGCTCGCCACGCTGGTCAGCTATGCCGCCGTCTACACGCCGCTGAAGCGCAGGACCCACTGGGCGGTCCTCGTCGGGGCGGTGCCGGGGGCCCTGCCGGTGGTCATCGGCTGGGCGGCGGCGCGGCCGTTGTCGGCCGAGGCGTGGTCCCTCTTCGCCCTGCTCTTCGTCTGGCAGTTGCCGCACTTCCTCGCGCTGGCCTGGATGTACCGCGACGACTTCGGGCGGGCCGGGCTTCCGCTGCTCGCCGTCGTCGACGCCACCGGCCGGCGCACCGCGCGGCATCTGATCGCCTACAGCGTCCTGCTGGTGCCGGTCAGCCTCGTTCCCGCCTTGCTGGGCGTGGCGGGAATCGCGTACGCCGCGGGGGCGGGACTCCTCGGCGTCGGCCTGCTCGCCCTCGCGGGCCGCTTCGCCGCCCACCGGTCGTCCGAGCGGGCGCGGACGCTGTTCCGGGCCACGCTGGCCTATCTGCCCCTGGTCTGGCTGCTGTTGCTGGCCGACCCGGCCTGAGCGTCCCGCACCGCGTCCGAGCGCGAGCCCATGTTCGAGGTCACCCAGCTCCCGGCCGTCAACGCCACCCTGAACGGCATCGCGGCAACCCTGCTGGCCGCCGGCTACGCGTGCATCCGGCGCGGCCGCATCGACCTCCACCGGCGCTGCATGCTCGCCGCGTTCGCCACCTCGGCCCTGTTCCTGGTCTCGTACCTCGTCTATCACGCGCAGGTCGGCTCGCGTCCGTTCACGGGCGAGGGGCCGGTTCGCGTCGTGTACTTCACGATCCTCGTCTCCCACATCGTCCTCGCGGCCGCCATCCTGCCCCTGGCCATCGTCACCCTGCGCCGCGGCCTCCGCCGGGACGACGCCCGCCACGCCGCCCTCGCCCGGTGGACCCTGCCCATCTGGCTCTACGTCTCGGTGACCGGCGTCGCGGTGTACTGGATGCTCTACCAGCTCTACCCGGCCTGAGCGGTCCCAGCCTGTTCGTCGACTGCGCCGGGCAGACCTCGCCGGTCGTCGATCGCGAGACCGGTGAGGTGCAGCGGGCCCGGCTGCCCGGGCTCGTCTGGTGTCTGGAATCGCCCCGACACCGGAGAACCTTGCGCAAGCCGCGCACTTGTGGTACTGGTTTGGTACTTCCGTACTTGCCGCGAACCTGTATGGCGATTTTTTCGTTTCATTCACGTAGAGGAAGGAGACGCCGATGGCTCAGTCGTTTCAGACCTTCGAGGACTTCAACAACTACGTCCGAAACAAGTCGGTGGAGGACGAGGAGTTCAGGTCCCGCCTGCTCGCGGATCCCAGGGCCGTGATCGAGGAAGAGCTGGACCTGTCCATTCCGGACGGTCTCGACATCCAGGTGCACGAGGACACGGCCACGACCTCCCACTTCGTGATTCCGCCCTCGGCCAAGCTCGCAGAAGAGGACATGCGCGCGGTCGCCGGTGGCCACTGGTGCTCCCCGGTCTAGCTGTCCAGCTGGATCCATGCGACCGTCCGGTCCCGTCGACCGGCAGTTTTCGGTGGCTGGCGTCGACGGGGATCGGCAACTCGACACGCGTCTGGCCGACGGGTTTCGAGGGTGGCGCGCGCGTGAGTGACAGCCTGTCCTTCGGGGGGCTTCTCGGGGGAACGAAACGGCTGTTCCCACGTGCCTTGCTGAGCGGAGACGGGCTCGAGCGCCTTCTGGCAGTGGCGGAGCGATTGCCGCTTTGCGTGATCGATCGGCCATTCGGCTTCGAGTTCGCGCTCTGCAACGAAGCGGCCGACGCGGATTTCTGTGTGATTGCCGAGCCCGGCTCGTCCCTCGCCGCGCACTACGTCCGTGCAGGCGCGGGGGCGCCGTCCGGTTCCGCCGCGGCAGCCTTGGGCGCCTGCCTCGCCGAGAGTGCACGCGACCCCGCTTCTTTTCTGGCCGGCAGAGACGGCAGCATCATCCTCGAGTACGACGTTCCGGCGCATCGTCGGGAGGAACCGCCACCGCCGGGCATCTTCTTCGTGCCCGGCCGCGCTTCCGTCGACGCGGCGCGGAAGCTCCTCGACGATCCGGCCGACGCCGTCGCCGCGCTCTGGGCCGCGGCCGGTCTGCGCGCCGACCCCGCGGAGTTGCGCCAAGTCGAGCGCGTGTACGAGGTCTTCTCCGACGCCGGGTTGGTCGTCCAGGCCGGCGTGCTGCCGGGGCGGCCGCAACGGGCCGTGCGCCTCGTCGTGCATCGCATCGACACCGCCGAGATTGCCGGCCTGCTCGATCGGCTCCGATGGCCGGGATCCGCCGATACGGCCCTGTCGGTGACGGCGGCGACGAGCGACCTGACCTCGCCCGGCGCCGTGCTCAGCCTCGACGTCTCGGCCAGCGGCGTCTCGCCGCGGCTGGGGCTGGAGCTGTTCCGTCCGGCGCAGCAGTTTCCCATCGACCGCACGGGCTGGCGGCCGATGATCGAGCGGTTGATCGACCAACAGTGGTGCGTGCCTGCGAAGGCCGAGGGCCTGCGCGCGTGGCCTCGCACCGAGCGGATGCTCGGTCCCCACGCCGCCTACCGGGTTTACCAGTACATCAACCACATCAAGGCCATCGTGGATCATGGCCGCATCGTCGCCAAGGCCTACGTGACCATGGTCGTCCGCCGGTTCGGCGGATGAGGTGGTGGAGCCGACCAGCGGAGGGAGAGTCTTGCCAGCATTGGACGGCCTGAGGGTCCTCGACCTGACGCAGTTCGAGGCCGGTCCAGCGTGCACGCAGGCGTTGGCCTGGCTGGGCGCCGATGTCGTGAAGGTCGAGAAGCCAAGTCGCGGCGACCGGGCCCGCGGCGCGGACAGCGCTCGCAACGAAGCGTACGCCCCGCTGTTCTGCGCCTGGAACGCCAACAAGCGGAGCCTGGCGATCGACATCGACAGCGACCCGGGCCGCGCCCTGTTCCTGCGCCTCGTGCCCAGGTTCGACGTCCTCGTGGAGAACTTCGGGCCCGGCGTGATGGAGCGGCTCGACATCGACCCGGACGCGCTACGCCCCGTTGCCCCGGGGCTGATCTACGCACGCATCAAGGGCTTCGGAAGCAGCGGCCCGTACGCCGGCTTCGCGGTCCAGCAGCCGATCGCGCAGGCGGCGTCCGGCGCGCTGTCGATCAACGGGCAACCGGACGGGCCCCCGACGATACCCGGATCGATGGGCGATGCCGGCGCCGGGATGTACGCGGCGGTGGCGGTGCTTGCCGCCTGGGCGCAGAAGCTGCGCACCGGTCGGGGGCAACTGATCGACCTCTCGATGCAGGAGGCCATGACGTTCTTCGTGCGGGGGCGCGGCGCCATCGGCTCGCGCTGGGGCGCCCGGGCGGCGCCGCGCCGGGGCAACGCCGGCGACGCGCCGCCGGGCGATCTCTATCCCTGCAAGCCGTTCGGCCCCAACGACTACGTCTATCTCATGCCGATGACGGAGAGCCACTGGGCCGCCCTGTGCACGGCCATGGGCCGCCCCGAGCTGCGGACGGACCTGCGCTTCTACAGCATGCCCTGGCGCATCCAGAACCATCGGGCGCTGCACGCGGAGATCAGCGTCTGGACGCGGGCACGGACCAAGGTCGAGGCGATGGAGGCCCTGGGGGCCGCGGGCGTCCCCTGCAGCGCATGCCTGGACACGGCGGAGCTGCTGCGCGACCGGCACCTGGCCGAGCGCGGCTTCATCGAGGAAATGGACCTGCCGGTGCACGGGAGGGTGAGCGCTCCGGGCTTTGCGCCGCGCCTGTCCGGATCGCGGGTGCCGGTGAAGCGCCCGCCCCGCCTGGGGGAGCACACCGACGAGCTGCTGCGCGCCGAGCTCGCGCTGGACGATTCGCAGCTCGATGCGCTGCGGGGCGCCGGGGTCATCGGCGGCCCGCCGCGACTCGACCGACGCGGCGGGCGCCCGGAGGTGCGAGATGCCGGCACTGGATGGCTTGAGGGGACTCGTGGTCCGCCGGCTCCGTCTCGGCGGCGGCGCGGGAGGTGCGAGATGCCGGCCCTCGATGGCATGAAGGTCCTGGACATGACCCAGTACGAGGCGGGCCCGTCCTGCACGCAGGTGCTGGCGTGGTTCGGCGCGGACGTGGTCAAGATCGAGTCGCCCGGACGGGGCGACGGCGCCCGCGTGTTCGGCCGCGACGGCCGGAGCGGCTACTCGGCGTTCTTCTGCGCCTGGAACGCGAACAAGCGCAGCCTGGCGGTGGACCTCGGCCGCCGCCGGGGTCGGGAGCTGTTGGTGCGCCTGATACCGGCGTTCGACGTCTTCGTGGAGAACTACGGTCCCGGCGTGATCGAGCGGTTCGACATCGGCTACGAGACCCTCGGCACCATCAACCCGGGCCTCGTCTACGCGCGCATCAAGGGTTTCGGCGCCAGCGGCCCCCATGCGGGCTACGACAGCGTAGACCCGACGGCGCAGGCGGCCGCCGGGGCATTCTCCGTCAACGGCGAGGCGACCGGGCCGCCGCTGATGCCCGGTCCGACGATGGCCGATGCGGGCTCCGGCCTGCAGGCGGCGCTGGCGGTGCTGGCGGCGTGGGCCCAGAAGCAGCGGACCGGTGAAGGGCAATTCATCGAGCTGTCGATGCAGGAGGCCGCAACGTACTACCTGCGCTCGCACTTCTTCGGACGCTCGATGCGGCGCGGGCGGGCCGCCCCGCGCACCGGCAACCAACTGGGGCTGCCGCCGGCGGGCCTGTATCCGTGCAGGCCGTTCGGCGCCAACGACTACGTCTATCTCCAACCTCTCACCGAGAGCCACTGGGACGCCCTGTGCCGGGCCGTGGACCGCCTCGACCTGCGCACCGATCCGCGCTTCCGCGGCCCGCGCTGGCGCCTGCAGAACGCCGGCGCGCTGCGCGGCGAGATCGGCGCCTGGATCCGCGAACGCACCAAGTACGAGGCGATGGAGACCATCGCCGGCGCCGGCGTGCCCTGTTCGGCGTGTCTGGACACCATGGACCTGCACCGCGACCGCCACCTCGCCGCGCGGGGCTTCATCCACGAGCTGGATCTGCCGGTGCACGGCAGGGTGCGGATGCTGGGGTTCGCTCCAGGGCCTTCGGCGTCGTGCGCGCCGATGAAGCGCCCGCCCCGGCTCGGCGAGCACACCGGCGAGGTGCTCGACGCGGAGCTGGGCCTGAACGACGCGGAAGTCGAGACGCTGCACGACGCCGGCGTCATTCGGGACGCCGCCCGCCGCCAGGAGTCCGCGCCGTAGACCTGGACAGGCTCGTGGCAGGGTCGGCTGGAGCGTCAGGCGGAGCCGGAGGCGACGATCTGGCGGGCCGGGATCCGAACGCCGTCGCGGCGGACCCCGGAGGCCTGTCTGTCGCGCTTCTGCAAACTCATGACCTCGTCCTCTCACGCTTCGCAGGGCAGTCCTCCGCCCTCGCACTCACGCGATTTCGGCGGTCTCGTCCACGGCGCCCCCGCCCGGGTCGCTCATCCCTCGTCCGCCCGCGAGGTCTCGCTGGCGTTTCGTTCGGCCCGCGCCGACGGGCTCGCCGTCGCGGTGCGCGGCGCGGGACACTCCCAGTCGGGCCACACCGTCCTTCGCGAGGGGCTGGTCATCGATACCTCGCGCCTCTGCGGGGTGACGCTCCACGAGGGGGGCCTCCTCGAAGTCGGCGGCGGCCAGTCGTGGGGCGGCGTCATCGACGCGCTGCACGGGACCGGGTCGACGGTGCCGGTGCTCACCGACAGCGCCTTTCCGACCGTGGGCGGAACGCTGTCGGCGGGTGGTTTCGGCGCCGCCTCGGTCCGCTTCGGCGCGCAGGTCGGACACGTCGAGCGTCTCGAAGTGGTGACCCCCGCGGGCGATCTCGTGACCTGTTCACGCGAGGCCGAGCGTGAGCTCTTCGACGCGGTGCGCGCCGGACAGGGCCAGTTCGGGGTGATCACCCGCGCGTGGCTGCGGCTTCGCCGGTGCCCTTCGCGTATTCGCTACTATCACTTGCGCTACGTCGACATGGATCGTCTCGCCGACGACGTGGAGCGTCTGTATTCGGATTCTCGCTTTGGTCACCTGCGCCTCGAGCTTCGGCCGCACGTGGGAGAAGCGCTGTTTCGCGTCGGCATCGAGTACGAGCCTCCCGGACCCTCGCCCCTCGAGCTTCTTCTCGGTCTCGGTTGCGTTCAGGCGCAGCTCGCGGCCGACGCCGACGACATCGGCCGCGCCGGCCTCCTTCGGGACGACCTGTTTCCGAGGCAGCGCTTCTATCCCTGGCGCGACTGGTTTCTTCCGTGGAGTGCGCTCCGTCGATTCCTCGCACATCCGCCGGTGCCCCTCGACCTGCTCCCCGACGAGCTCGGCTGGGCCGGATGCTTCTTCATCGGCAGCGCGCACCTCGATGCGCCGGCGCTCGTGCGGCCCCCGGGCGATCGGTTCTTCTCGTATTCCGTCCTGCCCATGTTCGAGCGACGCGCGGACGCGCTCGAGGCCCGTGCCCGTCTCGACGTTGCCGATCGCGTGATTCGCGATCTCGGCGGTTGCGCCTACCTGTCCGGCGCGACCGGCTACGACGCTTCAGACTGGCGAGCCCATTTCGGGGAGGCGCGTCATGCCCGTCTCGTCCGGCTTCAGCGCAGTGTCGATCCTGCCGGTCTTCTTCGTCGACCGGGGCTTCCCTTCTGCGCCTGAGCGGGTCGTCCGCGCATCGGGCTGGCCGGTACTCGGCGGTCGCTGCGGTTGCCCGTTGGTCCGCTCCTGCTTCGATCCGGCGAGAAGCGGTCGTCTCGCCGTTCGTTCGGGCCGCGGCGAGTCTCGGGCGCCTGCCTTGCCCCGGAACGCGGGCGCTGGCAACCGGCCACTCGGCGGCGGCGGCACCAGTGCGCCTTCACGTCATCTGGCGGTTGGCCAGGTCGCGAAAGATGCCCCGCGTCTCGATCAGTTGTGCAAACGTCCCCTGCTGCACGACCCGGCCCTCGTCGAGCACGTAGATGCGGTCCGCCTCGCGGATGGTGGACAGGCGGTGCGCGATGACGATGCGGGTGACGGCGAGCTCGGCGATTCGTCCCATGACGGT